>NZ_JAJQQS010000010.1 GCF_021228125.1 Streptomyces albireticuli | reverse complement strand
GCCCGGCGCTGACCGACTTCGTCTTCATGGTCCGCGAGACCTCCCAGATGTTCATCACCGGCCCCGACGTCGTCCGCGCCGTCACCGGCGAGGAGATCAGCCAGAACGGCCTCGGCGGCGCCGACGTCCACTCCGCCACCTCGGGCGTCTCCCACTTCGCCTACGACGACGAGGAGAGCTGCCTGGAGGACGTGCGCTTCCTGCTCTCCCTGCTGCCGGCCAACAACCGCGAGCTGCCGCCCGCGACGCCCGGCCAGGACCCGGCCGACCGGCGCACCGAGGCCCTCCTCGACCTCGTCCCCGACGACCCGGGCCGCAGCTACGACATCCGCTCGGTCATCGAGGAGATCGTCGACGACGCCGAGTACTTCGAGATCCACCCGGCCTGGGCCACCAACATCGTCTGCGCCCTGGCCCGCCTCGACGGCCATGTCGTCGGCATCGTCGCCAACCAGCCCGCCTCGTACGCCGGTGTCCTGGACATCGAGTCCAGCGAGAAGGCGGCCCGCTTCGTGCAGTTCTGCGACGCCTTCAACATCCCGCTGGTGACCCTCGTCGACGTGCCCGGCTTCCTGCCCGGCGTCGACCAGGAGCACAACGGCATCATCCGGCGCGGCGCCAAGCTGCTCTACGCCTACTGCAACGCCACCGTCCCGCGGATCTCCCTGGTCCTGCGCAAGGCGTACGGCGGCGCCTACATCGTCATGGACTCCCGCTCCATCGGCGCCGACCTGGCCCTCGCCTGGCCCAGCAACGAGATCGCCGTCATGGGCGCCGAGGGCGCGGCCAACGTCATCTTCCGCCGCGAGATCAACGGCTCCGACGACCCCGAGGCGGTCCGGCAGCAGAAGATCAAGGAGTACAAGGCCGAGCTGATGCACCCGTACTACGCCGCCGAGCGCGGCCTGGTCGACGACGTCATCGACCCCGGCGAGACCCGCCAGGTGCTCATCCGCTCACTGGCCATGCTCCGCGCCAAGCACGCCGACCTGCCCTCGCGCAAGCACGGCAACCCGCCGCAGTGACCGTACCGACCGCGCCGCGACCGCAGTGCCGGAGGCACCCATGACCATCACCGATCCCCTCATCCGCGTCGAGAAGGGCCACGCCGGGCCCGAGGAACTGGCCGCCCTGACGGCCGTGCTCCTCGCCGTCACGGCCACGGCCGGCACCGAGCCCGACGACCTGGCCCGGCACTACCGGGCCACCGCCCGCTGGGGGCGCCACGAGCGCGCCGACCGGTCCCCGGGCCCGCGCAGCTGGCGCACCCGGCCGACCGGCCCGGGGGAGCGGTCCTGAACCGGCGCCCCTCCGGCGGCGCCTGACCGCCCCGCACACCCCCCACCCCTCCCTTTCTATCCCTGCCCGTTCACCACGCCCGTAGGAGAAGGTCATGTCCACGATCGACAGAGAACTCACCGAGCTGCATATCCAGGTGCGCGCGCTCGCCGACCGCGCCGCCATCAGTGAGCTCGTCGACCGCTATGTCGTCCTCCTGGACACCCAGGACGCCGACGGATTCGACGACAGCTGGCCGGCGACCGTCTTCACCGACGACGTCGAGCTGGCCTTCCCCGTGGGCACCTGGCAGGGCCTGGAGGGCGTGGCCCGCTTCCACTACGAGGCCAAGGCCCGCTTCGCCCACACCCTGCACCTGAGCGGCAACCACACCATCACCCTCGACGGTGACGAGGCCGACGTCCGGCTGCACCTGGTCGCCACCCACGTCCACCACCCCGCCGACCCGGCGCGCGCCCACTTCGACATCGGCGGCCACTACGCCGGCAGGGCGGTGCGCACCGACGACGGCTGGCGGTTCAGGACCTGGGGATTCCATCTGGACTGGAGCACCGGCCCCGGTCCGGACGGCGTCCCCCTCGGCTGACCGCCGGCGCCGGACGGCGTGAAATCCGGGATCCCCACAGGAAGAAGTGAAACCTCTGTCCGATCCGCGATAAATCAGGGGCGACCGGCCGAACGGACCGAATAGTTCCGGGAATATGGTCCCCAGTGGCCCGGCGCCCGGGCAATTCCCTTCCCGGAGCACGGCCGGCCTCTTCGCAACACCGATGAAAAGAATCAGGCGTCGACCCGACCCCGGCCACCGGCCGGCCGCCGAGAACCGTCCGGGCGACGCGGCGTCCGGCCGGCCGGGGGAGCGCGGACGGGGCGGGAAACACAGAGGAGACCAACCGTGGTGACCGATACGAACGACACCGTGCGAGCGGAGCGGCCGGGGCGACCGGCCGGTTCGCGCCCGCTCCTGATCACCCTGCTGCTGTCCAGCATGCTCACGACCATGGCCGGCGCCATCATCGCGCCGTCCCTGCCCGCGATGGAGAAGCACTTCTCCTCCGTGGACAACGCCGACTTCCTGGTCCGCATGGTCCTCACGGTCCCCGCGCTGATGATCGCCCTGGGCGCGCCCCTGGTGGGCACGCTGGTGGACCGGGTGGGCCGCAAGCCCGTACTGACCGCCTCCGTCGGCCTGTTCGGCTTCGCCGGCGGCTCCGGCCTGGTGCTCGACAACCTCTACGCCATACTCGCCGGCCGGCTCCTGCTGGGCGTCGCGGTGGCCGGCATCATGACCGCCACCACCACGCTCGTCACCGACCTCTACCCCGGGGAGTCCCGCTCGCGGGTGCTGGGCCTCCAGGCCGGCTTCATGGGCTTCGGCGGCGTGGCCTTCCTCTCGCTGGGCGGCCTGCTGGCCGACATCGACTGGCGCGGACCGTTCGCGATCTACCTCGTGGCCATGCCGCTGACCCTGCTCGTCCTGCGCTTCGTCACCGAACCGCCCCGCGCGGCGGCGACCCCGGGCGCGCCCGGCGACGCGGCCGGCGCCCGCTTCCCGAAGCTGGCCTACGGCATCTACGCCCTGGTCCTGCTCTCCCAGATCATGTTCTACCTGGTCCCCTCCCAGCTGCCCTTCTACCTGGAGGACATCGGCGGCATCGGGGCCAGCGGCGCCGGCCTCGCGATCGCCCTGATGAGCCTGGCCAACGCCCTGGTCGGCCTCAACTACGGAAAGATCAACAAGCGGTTCGGCTTCAAGCAGGTGGCCGTCGCCACCTTCGCCCTGCTCGCCACCGGCTACATCGCCATGGGCGCCACCTCGGCCGTCCCGCTGGTCCTCGTGGGCCTGGTGGTCCTCGGCTGCGGCGTCGGACTGCTGATCCCCAACTTCAACACCTGGCTGGCCTCCCGCACCCCCGTCGCCCTCCGCGGCCGGGTCATGGGCGGCGTCACCTCCTGCATGTTCCTGGGCCAGTTCCTCTCCCCGGCCCTGAGCCAGCCCGCCACCGGACCGCTCGGCATCGACGGCGTCTACCTCGCCGCGGGCGCGCTCGGCGCCACCGTCGCCGTAGTCCTGCTGCTCCTCCGCACCGGCTCCCGGGACGCCGCCCCCGGGGCAGCGGCCCCGGGCACCCCGGAGCCCGCTTCCCGGACCACCGCCGGGCGCCCCTGACGCCCCGTCGGCCCGTACCGTCACACCCCCGAAGCCCCTAAGGAACCATGACCCCCGTGAGCGACCGTCCCACGCCCCGCCGCGTCGACATCGTCCTCGACATCATCTGCGCCCACTCCTACATCGGCTACACACGCTTCGCCCGTGCCGCGCGCCGCTTCCGCGACGAGGGGGGCGAGGTGGAGGTCCGCTTCCACCCCTACCAGCTCGACCCGGACGCGTCGCCCGCCGGCGAGCCGCTCCTCGCCGCCCTGGAGCGCAAGTTCGGCGGCGGCGTACGCGCCGAGACCGCCCGCGTGGCGGCACACGCCGCGCACGACGGGCTGGTCCTGGACTACGAGCACGCCGTGCACACCACCACCCTCGAGGCCCACCGCCACCTCGTCCTGGCCGCCGGCCAGGGCAGGGCCGAGGAACTCGCCGAGCGCCTGTTCCGCGCCTACTTCACGGACGCCGTGAACATCGGCGACCCCGCCGTCCTCGCCCGCCTCGCCGACGAGACGGGCGTGAAGACCGGCGACGACCCCACCGAGGGCGCCGACGAGGTACGGGCCGGCCTGGAGCGCGTACGCCGCGGCAACATCCGCGCGGTCCCCGTCTTCCTCTTCGAGAACGGCCCCACCTTCACCGGCGCGCAATCGGAGGAGGCCTACCTGGCCGCACTCCGCACCACCGTGTGAAAGACACGGGAATGACAATTCCCTGTCAACTCTTTCCTCCTGGCTTGACCTGACCGGGGGGCGACGGTGGAGGGTTGTTTCCACCGCCACCGATTCCCCCGGACAGGGCCTTTCCCGCCTTTCCGGCACCTGAATTCCCGCACCACCCGAAGGAGCACATCTTGTCCGCTAGCACCGCGCCCCTGAAGCTCGCCGTCATCGTGGCCAGCGTCCGAGAGGGCCGCTTCGGCCCGACGGTGGCGAACTGGTTCGTCAAGCAGGCCGGTCTGCGCGACGACTTCGAGGTCGACGTCATCGACCTCGCCGACCACGAGCTGCCCTACGTCCTCTCGCAGCAGCCCTCCGCCGAGGTCGTCGAGGCCCTCTCGAAGGTCACGCCGCGACTGGAGCAGGCCGACGCCTTCGTCGTCGTCACGCCGGAGTACAACCACAGCTTCCCGGCCTCGCTCAAGAGCCTGATCGACTGGCACTACACGCAGTGGCAGGGCAAGCCGGTCGGCTTCGTCTCCTACGGCGGCCTCGCCGGCGGCCTGCGCTCCGCCGAGCAGCTGCGCCCGATCTTCGCCGAGCTGCACGCGGTCACCATCCGCGAGGCCGTCAGCTTCCACATGGCCTGGGAGAAGTTCGACGAGAGCGGCGAGCCCAAGGACCAGTCCGGCCCGGCCGGTGCCGCCAAGGCGCTGCTGGACCAGCTCGGCTGGTGGGCGGACGGCCTGCGCGAGCAGCGCGCCCGCCGCCCCTACGGCAAGTAGCCGTCACGGCCGGCGGGAACAGCACTCCCGCCCGCCGTCCACACGCACCGCGCACCCGCGCGGATCACACCCCCGGTGACGGACCCGGTGGCCCCTTGAGGGCCACCGGGTCCGTCGCGTCCGGGGGCGCGGCCCGCCGCGTCCGCCCGCGGCGCGCCGCCCCCGACCGCAGATCACCTCGCACAGCGGCGGGAGCCCGGACCGGTCACACGGCCCGGGCTCCCGCCGCTGTCCGCGTACGCCCCGCGCCCGCCCGCCGCGCCGCCGCCCGCCACGAGCCCGAACCGAGGAGACCCCGTGCCCGCACCCGACCAGCACGCCGCCCACCCGCGCGTCCGCCGCAAGGAACGCCCCGCCCGCCGCGCCACCCTGCGCGCCCGCGCCCGCCGCGCCGCGCTGCGCCTGGTCACCCACCCCACGCCGGCCACGAACCTCCCCGGGAGCGCCCAGTGACGATCACCGACACCGCCGCCCGCCCCGCCGACACCGCCGACCGCGTCCTGTTCCACGACGCCGTCGGCCGCGTGCTCCTCGCCGGCGAGGACGAGGACACCACGCCCGAGCCGCACATCTTCCGCGGCATCGACTGACGGACCGCCGGACCCCTCACGACCGTTCCCGCACTCCGCCCCGATGGGTCGTCATCCGGGCGCTGGACCAACTGGAGTACGCACCACATGACACAGCTGATCCAATCCACCGTCCCGGACGTGCGCGACATCGTCCTGGACGCGGCCGGCACCTCACTGTCGGGCCTGCTCGTCGAGCCCCGGCACACGCCTCCGCGGGCCCTCGTCGTGGCGGTGCACGGCGGCGGCATGCGCGCCGGCTACTTCCACGGCCAGACCCACCCCACCCAGTCGCTGATGACCCTCGGCGCCCGCCTGGGCTTCACGGTCCTCGCCGTGGACCGCCCCGGCTACGGGCTCTCCGCGGCCCGCTTCCCCGAGGGCCAGACCCTCGCCGAGCAGTCCCACATCCTGCACGCGGCCCTGGCAGGATTCGCCCGTACCCACGACACCGGCGCCGGCACCTTCCTCATGGCCCACTCCTACGGCGGCAAGCTCGCCCTGCACGCCGCGGCCGACGACCGCGGGGCCGGCCTCATCGGCCTGGACATCTCCGGCATCAGCCACCGCTACGCCGTCGACGTACGCCAGTTCCAGGACTTCCACGGGCTGAAGACCTGGCCGCTGCACTGGGGCAAGCTCGGCCTCTATCCGCCGGGCACCTTCCGCCACGCCAAGCCGCTGGTGACGCCCATGCCCCCGCGCGAGGCCGGCGAGGCCCGCCGCTGGGCGGAGGAGTTCCCCCGCCTCGCCGCCCGGGTGAAGGTACCGGTCCGCTTCACCTTCGCCGAGCACGAGGGCTGGTGGCACCACGACGACGAGACCCTCGCCTCCATGCGCCGCCTGCTGAGCGCCGCGCCGAGGGCCGTCTTCGACCGCCAGCCCAACGCCGGGCACAACATCAGCCTCGGCTGGGCGGCGCGCTCGTACCACCTGCGCGCCCTGGCCTTCGTGGAGGAGTGCCTCATGGAACGCGAGGTGCCGACCCCCGCCGGGCGCGTCACCGCCCTCGCCGCCGCCCGCGCGGCCTCCAGGACGGGCGCGGGAACGGGAACGGGACCGGGCACGGGCGAGGGGCCCGCCGCCCCCTTGCCGCCCGTCGTCCCCGGACCGCGCCGGCCCGCCGGAGCGGCCTGACGGCCGCCGTCGGCCGCTCGTTCCGTCGGCCGTCGGTTCCACCCGCACGCCCTCCGGTTCCACCCGCACGCCCTCCGGTTCCGCCCGCTGCCCGCCGCGCACCGGACCGCCCGCGCCGCCTGCCGCCACCGAGCACGTCCCCCCGCACCGGGCCGTCGGTTCCACCCGCACGCCCTCCGGGACCGGCCGCTGCCCGCCCAGCGCACCGGGCCGCCCGCGGCCCGCCGCCGAGCACGCCCCCCCCGCACCTCCGCAGCGCCTCTGCCCCCGGGGCGGGCGGCAGGGCGACGCCCCGACTCGCCGGGGCGTGCGGAACGGCGTCGGCGTGACCCGGCCGGTGGTGGGCGGGGCCGCGCCGCCCGCAGCACTCCCGCACCGCAGCACCCCCGCACCGCAGCACCCCCGCACCGCCGCACCCCCGGACCGCCACGCGGGCACCGGCAGGCCCGTCGGACCCGCCTCGTCCCCGACCCCGACCCCACTCCCACCCACCGGAAGCCCATGCAGCCCTTCATCGAACACGCCCGCACCCTCGGACACCGCATCGCCCAGCACGGCCACCACCGCGCCGAGTTCGGCCGCCTGGCCGCCGGCCAGTCGCCCGCGGCCCTCTTCGTGACCTGCTCCGACTCCCGGGTGATCCCCTCGCTGATCACCGGCGCCCGCCCCGGCGACCTCTTCGAACTCCGCACCGCCGGCAACGCCGTACCCCCCTACGCCCGGCACCGGCCCACCGGCGAGTGCGCCACCATCGAGTACGCCGTCGACGTCCTCGGGGTCCCCGACATCATCGTCTGCGGCCACTCGCACTGCGGCGCCGTCGGCGCCCGTGCCCGCGGCGAGGACCTCAGCGCCCTGCCCGCCGTCGCCAACTGGCTCGCCACCCAACTGCCCGACGGCCTCGGCGCCAACGGCCACGACCAGGACCCCGGCGCGCACGCCGCCGCCCAGCGCAACGTCCGCGCCCAGCTGGAGCGGCTGCGCGCCTACCCGAGCGTCGCCGAGCGGGTGGCCGCCGGGACCCTGCGCCTGCACGGCTGGTTCTACGGCGTGGACACCGGCCTCGTCCTCGCCCACGACCCGGAACTGGACGCCTTCCTCCCGCTCTGACGCCCCGTTCCCGACCACGGCCACGGCCCCACCCCGTTCCCACTTCAAGGAGCTCCCCATGACCGACCTCGCCCACGAGATCACCGAACTGCGCCGCGACGTGCGGACCCTCGCCGACCACGCCGCGCTCACCACCCTGCTCGACCGCTTCGCCGCGGGCCTCGACAGCACGGCCCCCGACCGGAACGACGAGACGTGGTACCGCTCGCTGTTCACCGAGGACGTCCGCCTGGAACTGCCCAACGGCGTCCACCACGGCACCGCGGGCCTGGACGGGTTCCTCGGCGCGCCCAAGAAGGCCTGGGCCCGCACCCACCACCTCGTCACCAACCCCGTCGTCACCGTCGACGGCGACCGGGCCACCGGGCGGGCCAACGCCCACGCCACCCACGTCCCGCACCCCGCCGAGGACGGCACCACCGGACCGCTCTTCGTCGGCGGCGCCCACTACGACTACACCGCCGTGCGGACCGCCGACGGCTGGCGCGTCGACGCCCTGACCGCCTCCGTCGTCTGGGTCGAGGGCGCCCCCGGGGCCTGACGGTGCGCGCCGTGCCCGCCGGGCCGACCAGGCCGGACCGGATCAGGCCAGGTCGGCCCGGCCGGGCGCGGGCACCGGCGGCGCCTTCGGCAGATGGCTCCGGGTACGCAGCCCGAACGCCGCCGTCGCCGCCAGCCACATCACCGCGAACCACAGCGGCCCCAGCAGCAGATGCCCGTACGGCACCGCCCCCGAGAACCCCGCGGCCACGCTCACCTGCGTCGGCCCGTACTCCGGCAGCAACTGCACACCGTCCTTGCTCGCCCCCGGATTGCTGACCGGGTTCTGGAGCATCGTGTCCAGCAGGCTCGTCATGATGATGACGAACATCCCCTCCAGCTCATGGCGCAGGAACGCCCCGAGCAGGATCCCGATCCCGCCGTACCCGACCGCCGCGCTGAACAGCCCCGCCGCCAGCAGCACGGGCCGCACGGGATCCCAGTACCAGCAGATCACGGCGGTCGCGTACGCGGCGGTGGCCGCCGACGCCAGCACCAGCGCCGCCACCTTCGCCACCAGCAGCGGGACCCGGGGATAGCCGGCGAGCGCCAGCCGCCGGTCGAAGGCCAGCGACTTGAAGGTGCTCATGAACATCATGAAGCCGACGATCAGCGTGACGGCGTTGAGCGCCCCGGAGATCATGGTCAGCCGGCCGGCGTCGACCGTCACCGTCCGCCCGGTCGCGCGCAACAGGAAGCGGCTGGGCGCCGGATCGACGAACCAGTGCACCATCGACAGCCAGAACGGGATGTAGAAGACCACCAGGACCAGCGCGAACCGGTTCCGCGCGTGCTCCAGCAGCGCGAAGCCGACCGCCGTCGTGAGCCGCCGCCACGCCTGTCTCACCGGCTCGCCCCCACCGCCACCGAGGGGTCCCCGTACGAGGGATCGGGCACCGGGGCCGGCCGCCACGGCTCGACCGCGCCCTCGCGCAGCCGGTACAGCACGTCCAGCCGCCCGGTGTCCCAGGCGAGGTGGGACACCACCAGCACGCACCGCCCCCGCTCCCGCAGCCGCCCCGCCACCTGCCAGAACCGCAGGTACGTCTCCCAGTCGAAGCCCTGGTACGGCTCGTCCAGCAGCAGCACCCCGGGGTCGTGCATCAGCGCCAGCGTCAGATTCAGCTTCTGCCGGGTGCCCCCGCTCAGTTCACCCGCCCGGGTGTGCCGGTACTCCCCGAACCGCAGCTCCTCCAGCAGTTCCTCCGCCCGGTGGGTGTCCCGCAGACCGTAGGCGACCCGGAAGTACCGCAGGTGCTGCGCGACGGTCAGGAAGTCGTTGAGCACCGCCTCCTGGGGGCAGTGCCCCAGCGTCCCCCGGACCACCGCCTCGCCGCGGTCCGCCGCCAGCTGCCCGGACAGGATCCGCAGCAGCGTGGTCTTCCCCGCCCCGTTCTCGCCGACGACCCCCGCCAGCGTGCCGGGTTCGAGGGCGAGGGAGACACCGCGCAGCACATGGCGGGCGCGGTAGGACTTGTGCACGTCGCGCACGTGCAGAGCGGGTGGAGGTCCGGGCATGGCGCACACCCTAGCCACGCCCGGAGCGCCCGGACGCCCACCACGGCGGGCGTGTGCCCGCTCCCGCCCGGCCGTCACCGGAACGCGTCAAAAACCCGGCCGCGCCCGTGTTGGAGGCATGGACCGGCGCGCGGAGCTGGAAGGGTGAAGCGCCGGGTACGCCTCCCGGCGCCCGCTTCCGCACCGCACCTCGCGAGGATCCGTGAACCTCGATCCAACCCCCGGGACCGGCCGGGCTCCGGCCGTCGTGTTCTCCGGTTACTACACCAGCCGCGTCCAGGACCTCTGGCCCCGGGACGACGACGCCCTGGACGACCTCGCGCGCTACGCCCTGCTGCCGCACGGCAAGCTGCTGCGCCCCCGGCTCTTCCTGCTCTGCGTCGCCGCGCTCGACGGCGACCTCGTCCAGGCCGCCGCGGTGGCCGCCGCGCTGGAGAGTCACCACACCGCGAGCCTGGTCCACGACGACCTCATCGACGGCGACGCCGAGCGCCGCGGCCGCCCCTCCGTGCACGCCCGCTACGGCACCGGACAGGCGCTGCTGGCCGGGGACGCCCTGCTGTGCCGCTCGTTCGCCGAGGTCGCCGAGTGCCACCGGCACGGTATCGCCCCGCGCCTGCTCCTGGACATCATCGCCCTCGCGGGCCACACGGGGGTGGAGATCTGCCGGGGTCAGCTCCTGGAGGAGCGGCTGCGCCGCGACCTCGCGTGCGGGCTCGACGCCTACCTCGCCATGGTGACCATGAAGACCGCCGCCCTGCTCAGCGCCACCTGCCGCACCGCGGCGCTGCTCTCCGGCGCGGACGAGAAGACCACCGCCGCCCTCACGGTCTACGGCGAGACCCTGGGCGTCGCCTTCCAGATGCGCGACGACCTGCTGCCCTACCGGGACGCCGAGACCGTCCGCGCCGCGGGCAAACCGCTCTCCAGCGACCTCCGCAACGGCCGCCCGACGCTACCGCTGCTGCTGGCCGTGGAACGGGCCGTACCGCGCCAGGCCCGGGGGCTGCGCCGGCTCTTCGCCCGCGCCGCCCACAGCGCGCGGGCGCGCGGCAGGCTGACAGCCCTGCTCCACGAGCTCGGCGCGGTCGAGGCGGCCACGGGGGTACTGGAGTCCTACGTGGAGAAGGCCCGCGTCCACCTGGACCACCTCCCCGCGACCCCGCACCGTGAACAACTGCACCGCCTCACCTACGCGATGGGCACGGGCTGAGCCGCCCATGAGGGGCTTTCCCCGGCCCCGCCCCTTCCCGCAGCGTCCGATGTGCGGCTCGCCCCGGACCCCGGTCCTCGAATTCCCCCGGCTATCTCCCCCAGCTACCGCTGGAGGCGCCCCCGGACGGGCTGAACCGTTCCCCGGAACCGGGCGAAAACCAGCCTGGTCGGCGACCGAGGCCACCGCGCGGCAGCGCGGCCGGGGGGCCCGGGGGCGGAGCCCCCGGTCAGGGGGAGGGGCGGGTCGGGGAAGGAGCCCCCGCCCCGAACTCCCGCACCGCGTCCTCCACGATCGTCTCCAGCCGCGCGTGGTGCGCCCCGCGCCAGTACACCCGGTCGCAGTCGACGCACTGCGCGAACACGTCGTACGTGGCGCGCGTGCCGTCCTCCAGGTGCTCGCCCACCGCCTCCTTCTCCGCGTCACGCAGCGGCCCGTTGCAGTTGGTGCAGCGGGTCCACGGCGCGAGGCGGGGCGCGAAGCGGCCCAGGACGTCCCGCAGCTGCTCGTCCGGCTTGTCGCTGTAGACGTAAGCGCCCGCCCAGATCTCCCGGCGCCGCAGCAGCCCCCGGTCGCGCGAGAGCATCACCCGTCGCTCGGCGGCCGACAGCGCGGCCAGCGCCGCGTCCCCGATGTCCTCGCTCTCGTAGGCGGCGTCCACGCCCAGCAGCCGGAGCCGGCGGGCGAGCGTGCCCAGGTGCACGTCGAGCAGGAAGCGCAGCGGGGCTCCCGGCACCTCCTGCGGGCGGGCCACCGCGCGCACCTCGACGGACTCCCCGGCCGCGGGTATGTGCGAGACCGTCACGGGGCGGCCGTCGACGAGGATCTCGCCCGCTTCCGTGAGCGGGACGCCGAAGGACTCGACGACGTGGCCGAGCGTGGAGGAGCCGTCCGTGACGAGCGGCACGTGAGCGCCGCGCCGGTCGGCGGGGGCGAAGAGGCGCAGCTCAGGGGCGAGGGTCAGATCGATACGAGGGCCGTTCACCCTTCCAGCATGCCATTGGCCCCTTCCACCCCTCACAGCGCGGTCGGCTCGTCCTCCGCCGCCGGTGCCCGGTCCCTCAGAACTCTTACGCGGCCGCCGATTTCGACGCTTCCGCCGGGGAGCGGACGTGTGCGGATCAGCGAGCCCCGGCCCTGGCGGATGTCCAGGGCGCGGCCGAGCTCATGGGTGAGGACCAGGGCGGCGGCGCCCGTCGCCTCGTCCTCGGCGATGCCGTCACCGCGGCGCGGGAAGCCGCGGGCCCGCACCTTCCCGGCCGCCTCGTCCTCCCACGCCCACGCGTAGAGCCAGCCCTCGCCCTCGGGCGGTGCCGGCAGCGCGTCGACGGCGGCGGGCGACCCGTACCGCCGGGTGTGCCGCCCGGCCGCCCACGCCGGGTCGGCGCGCACCCAGGTGAACTCGCCGTCCCGCCGCACCGGGACGTCCCGGCGGGCGGGCGGAGCACCCGGGCGTCCAGCAGCCGGCCGGTGCCGACGAGCGGGTGCCCGGCGAAGGGGAGCCGGCCGCTCGGCGTCCAGATGTCGACGACGCCGCGCCGGGCGTCGTCGACGAACACCGTCTCGCTGTGGCCGAGCGCGGCGGCGAGCTCCCGCCGCGCGCGCCCGCCGGGCACCGTCGTGCCGTCGCGCACCACGGCGAGGGTGTTGCCGCCCCGGCCGCCGGGTCCGCAGAAGACGCTGAGCACCGCTATGCCGATCATGCGGGCATTCAACATCACCCGCCGTCGGGGCCGGCCCGCCGGGTGCCGGTGGAGGGCGCGGGGGCGGCGGGAGCCACGGCCGGGGCGGTGGGGGCCTTCTGCCGGAGGAGACGCAGGAGCCGGGTGAGCGCTCCCGGCGGGCGGCGGACGACCTGGAGGGGCCGCGGCGCGGCCGTGGCGTCGTCCGGCGTCCGCTCGGTGGCGGACTCCGCGGTCCCGGCCGGGGCGGGCCCGGCGGGCGCGGCGGGCTCTCCGGGTGCCGGCGGCCGCTCGGGACGGCCGGCGGCCGGGGGTTCGGGGCTGCTTTCGCGGTAGGCCTGGGCGCGCAGATAGGCGCTCAGGGCACGTGCGGGGTCGAGCGGCATGGTGGCCTCTCCCTGGTCTCGTCCAGCTGGTGTGCGAGGGATGCGAGGGATGTGGGGGACGGGCCGGGAAGGGCCTGACCCGTTCGGAGGCAGCCCACGGCGCGGCCCCTCGGGGCCGGTGGGCGGGCTCGCTCCGGGGTGCTCCTCAGCAGCGCAGGACGGTGTGGCGCGCGGGGGTGCCGGACGGCGGGGCGGCCCCGGGCGGCGGCGCGGACGGCCGCGCGCGGGAGCCGGGCCCCGCGTCGCCGGCGGGCGGCAGGGCGGGCGGGCGGCCCCTTCTGCCGGGGCGCCTCCCCTCCCGCGCCGCGGCCGCGGCGGAGACATCGGTCTCGGAGGCGTATTCGTCGGCGGAGGTGAACTCCAGGGACACCGAGCCCGCTTCGCGCTCGCCGCCGGCCGCGGCGGTGGCGGCTTCCCCGCCGGGGATCAACAGGAGCAGGGCGATCAGCACGGCGGTCGCGCCGCGCGAGACGGACTGCGACAGAGCGCGACCCCACTCAGGCATGCACCTAGGGTAATTTGGCAATTACTTTGCGTGCATTCCCGCATTCGGGTGATATTTCGACGAACCACCCATCGAGGGCCAAGTATTTGTCGAGGTCCTGACAATTCGGCCGGGTGGTGGCACGCTCGAAGGCGCCCCTCCACGCGCCCCGCGTTCCCCGTTGCCCCTTCTTCCCCCCCTTCTTCCCTCTTCTTTCCCCCTCTTTCTCGCTCCCCTTGCTGCCCGCAGTCGCCCGCCGTCCCCACGGCCGCAGCCGACAAGGAGCCGCCATGGCCCGCACCCCCGCCCGCAGCCCGCTCCGCACACCCTCCCCGCGAGCACCGCGCCGCCGCGCCCGTCGCTCCCCGGCGGCCCTCGTCTGCGCCGCCGCCCTCGCCGCCGCCGCGCTCGCCGGCCCGCACACCACCCCGGCGGGCGCCGCCGCCCGCCCCGCCGGCATACCCGCCACGGGCACCGGCTGCGGCTCCACCGTCGGCAAGGTCACGCTCGACACCACCTACGACCCCGCGACCGGCCGCTATCTGCTGGCCGACCTCCGGCGCGCCGACCACCGGACGTACGACCTGAACGGCGCCACCACCGGCACCGGCACCCTGGTGACCGACGACGACAACGTCTGGTGCGAGGGCGGCCCGCAGGCCGCCGCGGTCGACGCCCACTACGTCAACGCCGTGGTGTGGGACTACTACCTCACCGTCCACGGCCGCAAGGGCGGGGTCTACCCCGACGGCCGGGGCGGGTGCGGCCGCGTCCACTACGGCGACCGCTACCAGAACGTCATCTGGCGCGACTCCTGCCTCACCTACGGCGACGGCGCCGACCCGGCCCGCCCGCTGACCAGGATCGACGCCGGCGGGCACATGCTGACCCAGGTGCTCGTCGCCGCCACGGCCGGCCTCAGCCCGTACAGCGGCGAGTCCGCCGCCCTCGCCTTCGCCACGAACGACATCTTCGGGGTCTCGGCGGAGTTCTTCGCGGACAACGCCGCCGACCCCGGCGACTACCTCGTCGCCGAGGCCACCGGGGCCGACGGCACCACGACGGCACTGCGCCACATGGACCGGCCCTCCAGGGACGGCCACGCCAAGGACTCCTGGTACCCCGGCATCGGCGCCACCTTCCCCGGCGACGCCGCGGGCCCCGCCGAGCACTTCTTCTACCTGCTGTCCGAGGGCAGCGGCCCCAAGGTGATCGGCGGCGTCGCCTACGACAGCCCGACCCACGACGGCCGACCGGTGGCGGGCGCCGGCCGGGCCGTGGCGGAGCGGATCTGGTTCCGGGCGCTGACCTTGTACATGACCCCGACGACGAACTACAAGGCGGCCCGTACCGCCACCCTCCGGGCGGCCGCGGACCTCCACGGCGCCGACAGCGCTCCGTACCGCGCGGTGGCGGCGGCCTGGGCCGCGGTCAACGTCGTGTGACCGGACCGGCGGCCTGGGTCAGGCGGTCCAGTGCGGCGGGCGCGTCAGCGCGGCCGGCAGCCGGGTGGCGGCGTCGCCCCGGGCGGCGTTCACCTGCATCTGGGTGAGGAAGAAGCTGCCGGTCAGGTCGGCCCCCGACAGATCGGCGTCACGCAGGTCGGCCCCGATGAGGTCGGCCGTCCGCAGGTCGGCGCCCTTGAGGTCGGCCGCTATCAGATAGGCGCCGCGCAGGCTGGCGCCCTGGAGGTTCGCGCCCCGCAGCCGGGCGCCCATCAGGTCGGCGCCCCGGTGGTTCTTCTTCTTGCCCTTGACCCCGGCCCGGACGAGCTCGCTCGTCCGCAGCAGCAGCTGGTTGACGGCGTGCCGGTGCTCCGCGACGTCGACCTCCCGCAGCGCGGCGGGGTTGTGCAGGGTGAGGCGCTCGGTCTCCTTCAGGGCGCGGCGCAGGTCGCCGTGGACCGGGCGGGCCGGCGCGAGGGCGAGCGCCTCGGTCAGGTACCAGAGCAGCTCATGGAGCTGCCGCATCACGGGGAAGGACTCGAACATCTGCCGGGCGGTGTCCGGGTCCGCCCGCCAGTCCCGGCCGCCGAAGGTGACCTGGGAGACCTTCTGCCCGGCGCCGAAGCAGTCGTAGACCGTGCAGCCGGTGTAGCCGCTCGTGCGCAGCCTCGCGTGGATGCCGCAGCGGAAGTCCTGCTGGAGGTTGCCGCACGGTTGTCCGGCGGGCTTGGTCACCGCGAAGTCCGAGGACGCCGAGAAGGGCAGGGCGACGCAGCACAGGCCGAAGCAGCTACCGCAGTCGGCCCGCAGCCCGAGACGGGTCCGGTCGGCTTCGGCGTCGTGGTGTTTCGCGGTCACGGTGAAAGGTTTCCTTAACTCCGGAGGGGCGGTCCGGAGCGAGTCCATCCCGGCGCGTCTGCGCAGGTAAAGCCATTTTACGGGCTTTGGGTGCGGGGCCCGGCGGCGGGCGGGTCCCGCCGGGCGGTCCCGAGGGGGGAGGGCCGCCCGGCGAGGTTGCGACGATCACAAAGACGATCACACAGAGGCGCCCGTGGCGGGAGGGCGCGCCGGGCCCGTCAGCGCACGGCCACCGGGGCCTCGGCGGCCCGGTCGGCGCGTCCGTGGTGGCGGCTGATGTTGCGCTCCAGCAGGGCCAGGCACTCCGCGACCCCGACGCCGGCCTCCGTGTGCACGGGCAGCCGCCCCTCGTCCGTCTTCAGCTCCGCGAGCGCCGCGTCCATCGCGGACTGCGCGGCGAACAGGCAGGGCGTGCTGTAGATCGCCACGTCCACGCCGAGCGCGCCGAGCTCCGGCAGGGAGAGCCGCGGCGACTTGCCGCCGGCGATCTGGTTGAACAGCAGGGGCTTGTCGCCGATGACGTCGCGGACCTTGCGGATCCAGTCGACGCTGCGCACGCCGTCCACCAGCAGGACGTCCGCGTCGGTCGCCGCGAGGGCCTTGGCCCGGCGGAGGATCTCCGCCTCCTCCGTGGCGTCGGTGCGGGCGACGACCACGAGGTCACGGCGGGAGTCGAGGACCATGCCGAGCTTGTCGAGGTACTCCTGCAGGGGCAGGATCCGCTTGCCGTCCACGTGCCCGCAGCGGCGTGGCCGCTGCTGGTCCTCCAGGATCACGCCGGACGCCCCGGCGGCCTCCAGCTGCTGCACGGCGTGGCAGGCGGTCTCGGGGTCCACGTAGCCGTCGTCGATGTCGACCAGGAGGTGCTGCGCCGGGAAGGCCAGGCGCAGCCGCTGGACGAAGGCGACGATGTCCGGCCAGGCGATGAAGCCGATGTCCGGCAGGCCGTAGTGGGAGGCGGCGAAGCCGAAGCCGGAGACGAACATCCCGTCGTAGTGCCGGGCCGCGACGGAGGCGGAGAACATGTCGAAGACGCCGATGAGCGGTGTGGTGCCGTCCGCCGCTATGGCGGTGCGTAGCCGAGCGGGGTGGTTCACGGTACCCTCCGGGAAACTGGGTTGCGTGGGTACGCCGTTCCGGTCGCCGTCGTCGAAGTCCGTGGCCGGGACCGGCGTTTCATGACCTGGTGCCCCGGGGTGCGGCGCCGCTCGCGACGGCGCCGCCCCGGGCATTTCCCTTGCCTGGGTGCTGCGTGTGCTCTTGATGCTGACCGGCCGGCTGACTGGCCGTCCGTTCCGCGGCGAGGCTAGTCAAGAGATGGTCATGGGGCAATATAGACAAGGTAAAGCGGATGGTGAGGGCGATGCTTTCACGCCGCCCCCGTCCGCCTCTTCCGTCCCGTCCGTCACGATCGGTTCCGGGCGGTCCCGCCCCTTCAGTGCCCCATCCGCACCTCCGGCCCCTCGCGCCCCGTGACCGATATCCGGAACAGCGGCCTCCTGCCAGGGGCGTAGCGTGTGAACGCTCCTGAAGCCCCTCCGCCGCGCGCCTCTGTCCGTACCGGCCCGGGCGCTTCCCGGACGCCGTTTCGCATATGCCGCGGATCGGCCGGATCTCGCTCCGCCTGCCCGCCGCCGGGCCGGCGAGGGGCCCCGCCCGGAAAATCGCATGATCGTTGCAGGTGGGAGCGGGTTCCGGTCATCATTTCCCCATGCATAGCGACCTCTTCGCCACCGAGAACATGGTCAAGCCCGCCACCACGGCGGGCATGAGCCTCCAGAACGCCAAGTCCATCGTCTACGCCGTGAACGGCGAGTGCTACGCCCGCCAGGGATCGATGATCGCCTTCCGCGGCAACCTCCAGTTCGAGAAGCTGGGCCAGGGCGTGGGCAAGTTCCTCAAGCGCGCCATGACCGGCGAGGGCCTGGCCCTGATGGCCGTGCGCGGCCAGGGCGAGGTGTGGTTCGCGCACGAGGCCGCCAACTGCTTCATCATCGACATCGCGCCCGGCGAGAGCCTTACCGTCAACGGCCGCAACGTGCTGTGCTTCGACCCCACGCTCTCCTACGAGATCAAGGTCGTGAAGGGCGCGGGCATGACCGGCGGCGGCCTCTTCAACAGCGTCTTCACCGGCCACGGCAAGCTCGGTGTGATGTGCGAGGGCAACCCCATCGTCATCCCCGTCTCCACGCACGCCCCGGTGTTCGTCGACACCGACGCCGTCGTCGGCTGGTCCGCCCACCTCCAGACCTCCCTGCACCGCTCGCAGAGCCTGGGCTCCATGCTGCGCGGCGGCTCCGGCGAGGCCGTCCAGCTCAAGCTGGAGGGCGAGGGCTTCGTGATCGTCCGGCCGAGCGAGGCGAAGCCCCAGCCGGCGAGCAACGGCTGACGCCCCGTCCGCGCCACCGCCGGTGAGCCCCGGGCCCGCCGGCCGTGGCGGCACCGGCGCGGTACCGGACGCGTGGCGCCGCGCCGAGCGCCGTCGTGGCCACCCGCCGGCGTCCGCCGGGCGCACACCGGTGGCCTCGCCCCTCGCCGCACGATCGGCGGCGCGACGGTCGTGGCCCCGGACATTCTGGGCGAACATGTGCTGGTACGGCCTGATACCTGACTGAGGAGGGGCCGAGATGGCCTTTATGACGACGGTGCTCGCCGCGTCGCTGGCCCTGACGCCGGGCCTGAGCACCCTGAGCACCACCGACAGCACCAGCCCCGAGGGCACCCAGCACAGCGCGGTGACCGTGACCGAGACCTTCCGGACGACCGCCGGATCCGGGTACGGGGCGGTGACCTACGACCCCAAGTCCGTACCGCCCGGCAGCCGTGTGGAAGTGCGGGAGCGGACGAGCGACCGCGGCACCTGGTTCGAACTCCGGCTGGCGGGCGTCCAGGCTAAACGGACCTTCGGCGCCCACGTCCACCAGAAACCCTGCGGCACCGACTCGGCGACCTCCGGCGGCGGGCACTACCAGAACGTCAAGGACCCCGTGCAGCCCTCCGTCGACCCCGCCTACGCCAACGCGCGCAACGAGGCGTGGCTGGACCTGACCACGGACGCGCGCGGCAACGGCCGCTCGCAGACCTCCGTGCGCTGGCGGGTCCGGGACGGCGAGGCCCGCTCCGTCGTGGTGCACGAACGCGCGACGGACACCAGGCCCGGCAAGGCGGGAACCGCCGGCGCCCGACTCGCCTGCGTCAACGTGCCGTTCGTGTAGGTGCGCCATGTCGATGCGCGACAGGATCAAAGGCGCGTTCGCGGGCCACCACGGCCGCGGGGAAGGGGCGAAGGCCCGCGCCGAACCGGGCGGGCCCGCCGCTCCGCCGTCCGGCCGGACGGCGGAGCGGGAGACCCGCGAGCGCCTGGAAGAGGTGCGCCGCAAGGCCGACGACGACGTCGACCCGCACGAGTGGCCCGATCAGGGCGACGGCACCGCCACCCCCGTATGAGCCGTGCGGACGGTACGGACGCCCCGGCGCGGCCCCTTCAGCCCCGCCGCCCCTTCAGCACCGCCTCCGCCGCGTCCCGGCCCATCAGCTCGTGCAGCAGACGGGTGGCGGGCAGCGCCGGATCGAGATAGACGTACTCGCGGCGGCGCTCGACGACGGCGAGCATCCTGCGCAGCGTGTCCGCCGCCTCCTCCCGGCGGCCGGCGTGGAACTGCGCCTGCCCCAGCAGTCCCAGGTGCAGCGGCAGCCGCAGACGCGTCCGGGACGGGCTCAGCTCGTCCAGCGACGTGCGCATCAGCGCCAGGCCCTCGTCCGCGTGACCGGAGTGCGTCAGGGCCCACCCGGCCGGCAGGCTCAGCATCGCCTTCCAGTACAGCAGCCCGTGCTCGCCCGCCACCCGGGCCCCCTCGCTGCCGGAGGCGAGCGCCGTGTCCACGTCGCCCTCCCAGGCGGCCACGACGGCGTCCACGTACAGCGCGAAGGCCCGGTCCGAGGGCCTGCTCTCGTAGTCGGTCAGGCGCCGCAGCTCGTGGCGGCGCACGGCCGCCGTCCGCCGGTCACCCAGGAGCCAGTGGGTGAACGTGTCGTACGAGCGGCACGAGACGCGCGGATCGTGCTGGAACGTCCGGGCCAATGAGTGGCCTTCCCGGGCGAAACGATCCGCCATCTCGACGCCGTGCTCCAGCTCCGCCAGCGCCTCGGGCAGCCGGCCGCGCACGTGCAGCACGATGCCCTCCCCGTACGCCGCGCCGAGCACCGCCACCGGCTGCCCGGTCCGCCCGGCCAGGTCCCGCAGCAGCCCGGAGAACCGCCGGGAGTCGTCGTAGCGGCCGGTCACCAGGAGCGCCGCGCACAGCGCCCACAGCACCGACGGGTCCTCGGGGCTGTGCGTGACCGAGCTCAGCGCCCGGCCCCGGCCCAGCGCCGCCTCGGCCTCGGCGTCGCCGTAACCGCGGATGGTGGCCAGCACCTGCCCGAGCTGGATGTGCAGCCGCTGCTCCAGGCCCGGCGCCGAGGGATCGTCGGCGGGCAGGAAACCGGCCAGGTGCACCGCCCGCCGCAGCCAGGTCTCGACCTGTTCGTACGCCAGGTGGTGCTCGGCCCGCTCGGCGGCGCGCAGCAGCCGGGGCAGCGTCTCCCCGGGCGCCAGCGCCTCCTTGGCGTGCCAGGAGTGGTGGGCCACCCGCTCGATCTCCTCGTCGCCCATCTGCCCGCGCCCCCGGGAGCACAACGCCTCGGCGACCCTCGCGTGCAGCCGGTGCCGCTCCTCACGGTCGGGCTCCTCGGCGAGCGTCTCCTGCACCAGCGCGTGGGCGAAGTGCAGCCGCCCCGGGTGGTGCGGGTCCTCGCCGAGCAGCCCGGCCCGGATCGCCGACTCCAGTGCCTCGGCGACCGGTTCGTCCTCGGTGGCCGTGCGGTGCAGCAGGTCCGTGTCCACCTCGGCGCCGATGACCGCGCACAGCCGCAGCACCCGTACGACCGGCTCCGGCAGCGCGGAGAACCGCTGCCGCAGCGCCTCGCGGACGCCCGTCGGCACCCGGGCGAGGAGGACGGTCGAGGCACCGGGGTCGTGCAGGTGCCGGACGTCGCCGAGGAGCGAGAGGAGCTGCATGACGAAGTAAGGATTGCCCTTGCTCCGCCGGTGCAGCGCCTCGACGACCTCCGCGTCCACACCCGGCCCGGCCTGCGCCTCGACCAGGGTCGCGACCGCCTGCCGGGGCAGCCCGTCGAGCCGCAGGGTCTCGCTGCGGGGGCCGCGGACCACCTCGGCCAGCAGCCGGCGCATCGTGGCGTCGGACTCGATCTCGAAGTCACGGGCCGTCAGCACGATGCTCAGCGGGTGCCCCAGGCGGCGGACGCCGAGCAGCCTCAGCAGGTCCAGGGAGGCGGTGTCCGCCCAGTGCAGGTCCTCCAGGAGCAGCACCAGCGGGCTGTCCGCGGCGAGGGCCAGGAGGACCTCGCAGACCGCGTCGTGGGTGAGGAAGCGGGCCTGCGCCCAGTCGACCTCGGCGGCCGGCGCGCCGCCCGGCCCGGCCGACCGCTCGGGCATCAGCGGGGCGAGCAGGGCGCCGAACGGCGCCGCCGCCGCGCGGAAGGCGTCCGGCCGGGTGGCCGAAAGCCTGCGCAGGACCTGCGTCCACAGCCAGTAGGGCGGCACGCCCTCACCGGGGAAGCAGTGGCTCCAGACCACTTCGAGCTGCTCGTCGGCGGCCTCCAGGCGCGGCGCGAGCTCCATCAGTAAGCGGGTCTTGCCGACCCCGGCGGGGCCGAGCACGGACACCACGTGCCCGTGGCCGGTGAGCGCCCCGGCCGCGGCCGTCGCCAGGCGGCGCAGCTCCTGGTCCCGGCCGGTGAACGGCCAGGGCGCCGAGGGGTCCCCGGTGTCGGCGCCGGCGTTCCCGGCGGAAGCCGGCGCGGGGATCCGCGACGGCGGGACCCGCCCGGGCTCCGGCGACCGCGTGAAGGGAGTGCCGGAAATGGCTGAAGCGAAGGGAAGGGAGGGAGGGGAGGGAGCGGGGGGAACGGGAGAAGCGGAGGCCGGGTCCGGGGCGGCAGCGGGCGCCGCCGCGGCCCGGCCGCCCGGCCCGTCCTCGCCCAGCTCCTGTCGCAGGATGGCCGTGCGCACCCGCTGGAGCTCCACGGCGGTGTCCACGCCGAACTCCTCGACCAGATGGCTGCGCGTCCGCTCGTACACCTCCAGCGCCTCCGCCTGCCGCCCCAGACGGGTCAGCGCGGTCATCAGATGGCCGACGAGGCGCTCGCGCATCGGGTGCCGGCGCACCTCCCGGTCCAGGTCGGCCGCCACCTCCTCGGCCGCGCCCAGGGCGAGCCGGGCCTCGGCGAAGGACTCCAGCGCGGCCAGCCGGACCTGCTCCAGCCGGGAGGTCTCGTCGGCCAGCGGCGGGTGGGCGGAGAACTCCGTGTAGGGGGAGCCGCGCCACAGCTCCAGGGCGTCGGCGAGCCGGTCCCGCGCGGTGCGCGGATCCCGCTGCTCCAGGAGCCGGCGCCCGGTGGACACGAGGTCCTCGAAGCGGCAGAAGTCCACCTGGTCCGGGGCGAGCTGGAGGACGTAGCCGGGCGCGACGTAGCGCAGCACCGACGGGGCGCCCGGCCCGGCCGTCGGGTCCAGCGCCCGGCGCAGGTGGGAGACGTGGCTCTGGAGCGTGGCGACGGGCTGGCGCGGCGGCTCCTCCCCCCACAGCTCGTCGACGATCAGTTCGGTGGGGACGACCCGGCCCAGCCGGATGAGCAGCAGGGCGAGCAGGGCGCGCCGGCGTGGCGGCCCGAGCGGCAGGTCCTGCCCCTCGAATCGCGCCGACATGGGTCCGAGTACCCGCAGCAGCGGTCCGTCCGGGTCCGCCCGCCCCGGTGGCGGCGGCGGGCTCGGCGTCCGGAGTGCGTGCATAGGGTCCTCATCGTTCTCGTTTCCGCGGGTGCGGCCGTGCCGGCGGACGGGCCGGGCGACCTTGTGTCGCCGAACCCCTCCAAAACGTGATCTTGGCATAACGGACAGGCCGTTCCAAGGCTGCCAAACCAGCAATTGGCAAGCAATCGGCAAGCGTCCCGCAAGAGTTGTGACAAGGGAACTACAGAGCTTCGCAAGATCCTGCCAGCGCCCGCACCAGGGGCCCGCAAGGGGACCGTCGCACGATGACGGCGTCGGTGATCCCGCCGGCCGATCCGCGTCGCGGGGGAACCGGTATCGAGCTGAGAGGCGCCATGTCGTTCGCGATTCTCTTCCCCGGGCAGGGAGCGCAGTTCCGAGGAATGGGCGCGGACGTCTTCGACCGCTATCCCGGCCTCACCCGGTTCGCCTGCGATCTCCTGGGGTACGACCTCCCCGCCCTCTGCCGCGACGACCCGGACGACGTCCTCTCGCGCACGGAATACACCCAGCCCGCGCTCTACACCGTGAACGCGCTGCGGATGTTCGAGCGCGAACACCGCGAGGAGCGGCGCGCCGACCACTACCTCGGCCACAGCCTCGGCGAGTACAACGCGCTCCTGGCGGCGGGCGTCCTCGACTTCGAGACCGGCCTCCGGCTCGTCAAGAGGCGCGGGGAACTGATGGCCGCGGCGTCCGGCGGCGGAATGACCGCGGTCATGGACGTACCGGCCGCGCGCCTGCGGGAGATCCTCGCGCAGGACGGTGTCGAGGGCGTGGACGTGGCCGGTTTCAACACCGACACCCAGATCGTCGTCGCCGCCCCGGCCGAGGTGCTCCGGGCCGCCCACGACGCGTTCGCCCGCCGGGACATCCGCTTCGCCCCGCTGCGCGTCAGCGCGCCGTTCCATTCACGCTACATGGAGCCGGTGCGGGCCGAATTCGAGGACTACCTCCGGGAATTCACGTTCCATGAGCCGGCGACCCCCGTGATCGCCAATGTGACCGGCCGCCCCTATGAGAAGGGGGCCGTCGTCCGGCTGCTGAGCGACCAGCTCGTCGAGCCGGTGCGCTGGACCGACAGCGTCCGCCTTCTGCTGGCCCTCGACCCCCGGACGGAATGCGAGGAAGTGGGCGGCCGGGCCCTCCTCCGCATGGTGCAGAAGATCCGGCGGTCCGCCGACCGTACGCCCCTCCGTGAAACCAGGACGTGAGACATGGACAGAACAGTCAGGATCCGGCAGTTCATCGAGGACCGCTTCCTCGTCGAATTCGGCGGTGAGGTGACGGACGGGACCGACCTCTTCAAGGCCGGGGTCATGGACTCCTTCGGATACATCCAGCTCATGGGCTTCCTGGAGGAGGAGTTCTCGATCGGCGTCACGGACGAGGAGATCCTCACCGACGTCTTCGTCTCCCTCGAAGCGATCGACGCCTTCGTGGCCCGGAAGCTCGCCGGGCCGGGCGCGGGGCAGGGGGACGCCTCATGTGCGGGATAGCCGGATTCCTGGCGCCGTCGCTGCACCCCGACGCCGCGCCCGGGGTCGTCACCTCGATGCTGTCCCTCATCCGGCACCGCGGGCCGGACGAGGCGGGCTACTACCTGGACGACGGCTTCGCCATGGGCACCGTCCGGCTGGCGATCGTCGACCTCGCCGCCGGCTCGCAGCCGATGTCCGACGCCGCGGAGCGCCACTGGATCTCCTTCAACGGCGAGCTGTACAACCACGTCGAGCTGCGGGAGGAGCTGCGGGCCCTCGGCCGGCCGTTCCGCACGCACTGCGACACCGAGGTCGTCCTCCAGGCCTGGATCCAGTGGGGGCCGGAGTGCCTCACCCGCTTCGACGGCGCCTTCGCCTTCGCCGTCCGGGACGCCGTCACGGGCGACCTCTTCCTGGCCCGCGACCGCTACGGCAAGCGCCCGCTCTTCTACACCGAGCACGGCGGCGCCCTCCTCTTCGCGTCCGAGATGAAGGCGTTCCGCGCCTTCCCCGGTTTCCGCTTCACGCTCGACCCGCGCGAGCTCGCCTCGGTCTTCGCCGTCTGGACGCCGCTGCCCGACCGCACCCCCTTCCAGGGCGTCCGGCAGCTCCCCATGGGCGGCGTCCTCACCGTCCGGGGCGGCCGCCGCACCCTGCGCACGTACGAGGAACTCGCCGTCGCCGCACCGCCGTTCGAGGGCTCCGAGGAGGACGCCGCCGCGTTCGTCCGCGAGACCCTGCGCGCGAGCGTCGAGAAGCGCCTGCGCGGTGACGTCGAGGTCGGCGTCTACCTGAGCGGCGGCCTTGACTCCTCGATCGTCACGAAGCTGGCGACGGACCTCTCCCCGCGAGAGGTGCGGACGTTCTCGGTCGAGTTCGAGAGCGCGGAGTTCGACGAGTCCGGCAGCCAGCGGGTCGTGGCCTCGCACCTGGGCACACGGCACTCCTCCGTCACGGTGTCCGGCGCCGACATCGCGGAGCACTTCCCCTCGGCCGTCGAGCACGCCGAGGTCCCGGCCTTCCGCACCGCGTTCGTCCCGATGTACCTCCTGTCCCGCCATGTGCGGGACTCCGGGATCAAGACGGTCCTGAGCGGCGAGGGCGCCGACGAGGCGTTCCTCGGCTACTCGCTGTTCCGCGAGACGATGCTGCGCGCCTCCTGGCACGAGCTGTCCGGCGAGGAGCGCGAGGCGGGGCTCGCGCGCCTCCACCCCGAGCTCGCCCACTTCGGGCCCGCGCACCGGAAGCACATGGCGGGCCTCTTCCAGCAGTTCTCCGAAGAACGCCTCCCGGGCCTCTTCTCGCACGAACTCCGCTACCAGAACGGCCGCTTCGCCGCCCGCCTGCTCGAGGACCGCGGCATCGACCCCTTCGCCGGCGTCCTCGACCTCGTGCGCACCGCGCCCGGCTACGCGGACCTGACCGCCGTCCAGAAGGCCCAGTGGCTGGAGTACAAGACGCTCCTCGCCGGCTATCTCCTCTCCACCCAGGGGGAGCGCATGAGCCTGGCGCACGGCGTCGAGAACCGGTGCCCCTTCCTCGACCCCGCCGTGGTGCGGGCCGCCGCCTCCGTGAACCTCCGCTTCGACGACGGATCCGAGGAGAAGGCCCTGCTGAAGAGGGCCTTCCGCGGTGAGCTGCCCGCCTCCAGCCTGGCCCGCCGGAAGCAGCCCTACCGCGCCCCCGGCAGCGCCGTGTTCAAGGACCGGCGGCCCGAATACCTGGAACTGGTGCTCTCCGACACCGAGCTCGGAAAGCTCGACTGGGCCGACCCGGTCTTCGCGCGGAAGCTCGTCGCGAAGATCATGGCCACCCCCGCCGAGGAGATCAGCACCAAGGAGGACCAGGCGTTCGTCCTCCTGCTCTCCACCGCGCTCCTCGACCAGCGGTTCGTGAGGGACACGGCGTGGCCGGACGCCTCGCCCGAGTCCGGCCTCAAGATCCGGACCGTCGTCGACAACCGACGGGTCCTGCCGCGCGTCGGAGGAATGCGATGAGCACGTTCACCACCCCGGAGGGCACGCGGGGCACGGAAGGCCCGGGGAACCCGGCGGACGCCCCGGCGGACACCGACGACATCGCGATCATCGGGCTCGCCCTGCGCCTTCCCGGCGCGGACACCCTGGAGGAGCTCTGGCGGCACCTCGTCGCCGGCCGTTCGCTCATCTCCGAGGTACCGGCCGAGCGCTGGTCGAAGGAGCGGTACTTCGGGGACCCCCGGCGCGGCGCCGAGAAGACCAGCAGCGTCTGGGGCGGCTTCGTCGAGGACGCCGACCGCTTCGACGCCTCCTTCTTCCAGATCTCCCCGCGCGAGGCGGAGACCATGGACCCGCAGCAGCGGTTCGCCCTCGAACTCGCGTGGCGGGCCGTCGAGGACGCCGGATACCGCGCGAGCGCCCTCGCGGGCACGCGGACGGGCGTCTTCATGGGCGTCTGCCACGCCGACTACGCCGAGCTCATGGAACGCGAGAAGGCCGCGACCGACGCCTACTTCCCCACCGGCACGGCCTATTCGATCATCTCCAACCGGGTCTCCTACTTCTTCGACCTCCAAGGCCCCAGCATCACCAACGACACCGCCTGCTCCAGCTCGCTGGTGTCCGTCTACGAGGCCGTCTCGGCCCTCCGCAACGGCGACTGCTCCATGGCCCTGGCCGGCGGGGTGAACCTCTGCTGGTCCCCGAAGCACTTCGTCGCGTTCAGCCAGGCGAGCATGCTCTCCCGCACCGGCGAGTGCCGGGCCTTCGACCAGGGCGCCGACGGCTACGTCCGCGGCGAGGGCGGCGCGGTGCTGCTCCTGAAGCCCCTCGCGCGGGCGCTCGCCGACCGCGACCCGGTGCACGCCGTCATCAAGGGCGTCGCCACCAACCACGGCGGCCGGACCAGCTCCCTGACGGTCACCAACCCGGCCGCGCAGGCGAGCCTCGTCGAAGGGCTCTACACCCGCGCCGGCATCCGGCCGGAGACCGTGACGTACATCGAGGCGCACGGCCCCGGCACCCCGGTCGGCGACCCGATCGAGATCATCGCGCTCAAGCGCGCCTTCCAGGCGCTCCACGAGGCACAGGGCACCCGCCCGGAGCCGGAGTCCTGCGGGATCGGCTCGGTCAAGACCAACATCGGCCACCTCGAAGGGGCCGCCGGCGTCGCGGGGATCGCCAAGGTCATCGGCGCCCTCGCCGGACGGAAGCTCCCCGCGACCGTCAACTTCGAGGTCCGCAACAAGCTCATCAAGCTCGACGGCAGCCCCTTCCACATCGTCCGCGACACCCAGCCCTGGGCCGGACCGCCCACCGGGGCGGACGGACGGCCCGCGCCGCGCCGCGCGGGCGTCAGCTCCTTCGGCTTCGGCGGCACCAACGCCCACGTCGTGCTGGAGGAACACCTGGCGGAACACCCGGGGGAGCGCCCGGCGGAACACCCGGCGGACGGCTCGCCGGAGCCCGCGGGCCCGTACCTCGTCCCCCTCTCGGCCAAGACCCCGGACCGGCTGCGCGCCGTGGCCGAGCTGCTGCTCGGCCACCTCCGCCCGCTCGGGCCCGGCGACGCCGCCGCCGCGCTCAGGCCGCCCCAGGACCTCGCCGACATCGCGTACACCCTGCGGGCCGGCCGGGAGCCGATGCCCGCCCGTGTCGCGTTCGTCGTCTCCTCCGTGCCCGAACTCACCGAGGCGCTCGAAGCCTTCCTGTCCGGCACGCTCGCCGGGGCCGGGGCACACCCCGGCGCGACCGTACGGGCCGGCGCCGCCCTCACCGAGGACGTGACCGCACTCCTGGAGACGGCCGCGCGCTGGGCCCGCGGAGAGACGGCTGAGCTACCGGAGCCGCACCACGCCGCCGGGTCCGCCGGGCCGCGCCGCGTCCGGCTCCCCGGCTACCCCTTCGCCCGCGAGCGCCACTGGTTCAAGACCCCGGAGGCGGACCCCGCGCGGGGCGCCGCCGCCCTCCACCCGCTCCTCCACCGCAACACCTCCGGCCTCGCCGGACAGCGCTACACCTCCACGTTCACCGGTGACGAGCCGTTCCTCGCGGCCCACCGGGTGGGCGGCGCGCGCGTCCTGCCCGCCGTCGCCTACCTGGAGATGGCCCGCGCGGCGGTCGCCGACGCCACGGGACACACCGCGCGGGCGTCGGACGGCGGGCTCCCCGCCGTCCGGCTCCGCGAGGTCGTGTGGCCGCGCCCGCTCGTCGCCGGTGACGCGCCCGTCGACGTCCGCGTCAGCCTGACGCCCGGCGCCGGGGAAGCGGCCGGGGAGCTCGCGTTCGAGGTGACCACCGCCCACGACGCCGCGCCGGCCGCGGTCCACGGCAGGGGCACCGCCGAACTCCTCCCGGCCGAGGAGCCGGAGACCCTCGACCTCGGCGCGCTCCGCGCCGCCTGCCCCACGCCCCACGCCCCCGAGGACGCCTACGCCGCGTTCCAGGGCCAGGGCCTCGACTACGGGCCCGCGATGCGCGCCCTGCGCGAGATCCACCTCGGCGAGGGGCAGCTCCTCGCCCGGATCCAGGCACCCGCCCCCGGAGCCCGCCCGGACCAGGGCCACGTCCTGCCCCCGAGCGTGCTGGACGCCGCCTTCCAGGCCTCGCTCGTCCTCATGGCGGCCGACCGCGAACAGGACCGCGAACCGGCCGGCCCCACCATGCCGTTCGCGCTGGAACGGATCGACGTCCACCGCCCCTGCGCGGCGGTGACCTGGGCCGTGGTCCGCCGGCGGCCGGGCGGCGGCGGGGCCGCCGTGTTCGACATCGACCTCTGCGACACGGAAGGAGCCGTCGACGTGCGGCTGCGCGGACTGGTCCAGCGGACGAGCACGCCCAAGGCGGCGCCCCGGGCGGCCGCCGGGGCGCGCGTCGTCACGGCCACATGCCGGTGGACGGACGCCCCGCCCGCCGCGGAGCGTGAGACGGCGACGGGCACGGAGACCGTGCACGCCTTCCTCACCGGAAAGGCCGCGGCCCGGACCCCCGGCCTCGCGGGCGAGCCCGGCCTGACGCTCACCCACCTGCCCGACATCACACCCGGCCGCCTCGCCGACGGCGTCGACACCGTGCTCGGCCTCGTCCTCGCACGGGTCCAGCAGGTCCTGGCGGCGCGCCCGAGGACGCCGCAGCGCTTCGTCGTCCTCGTCGACGACCGCGTGCCCCGGCACTTCCACGCGCCGCTCACCGGCCTCCTCGCCACCGCGGCCCTGGAGAACCCCCTGGTCTCGGGGCGCGTCGTCCGCGTCGCCGGACTCGACACCATGGCCCCCGGGCGGATCGCCGGCGTCCTCCGCGCCGAGGCCGCCGACCGGGAGACCCTCACCGAGGTCCACCGCACCGCCGACGGCACGCGCCGGGCGTGGCTGCCCGCCGGCCTCGCGCTCGGGGCGGGCCCCGAGGTCCCGCCGCTGAAGGAAGGCGGCGTGTACTGGGTGACGGGCGGTCTCGGCGGTCTCGGCCGGCACGTCGCCCGCTACTTCGCCCGGCACCCCGGCGTGACCGTCGTCCTCAGCGGGCGCTCGGCCCCCGGCCCGGCGAGCGAGGAGGCCCTCGCCGCGCTGCGGGCGGCCGGCGTCGACGCCCACTACCTCCCCGCCGACACCGGCAGCGCCGAGGACGTCGCACGCGCCGTCCGCACCCTCACCCGCGAACACGGGGCGCTCGACGGGATAGTGCACGCCGCGGGCGTCCTCCGCGACGCCTACGTGCTCCGCAAGGACGCGGCCGACCTCCCCGCGGTGCTGGAGCCGAAGGTGCGCGGCGTCCTCAACCTCGACGCGGCGACGCGCGCCCTCGCGCTCGACTTCCTCGTCGTCTTCTCCTCCGTCGCGGGCGTCTACGGCAACGCCGGGCAGGCGGACTACGCGGCGGCGAACGCCTTCCTCGACGCCTTCGCGCACCACCGGCAGGCCCTCGTCGACGCCGGTGAGCGCACGGGCCGGACGGCCGCCGTGAGCTGGCCGCTCTGGGCGGACGGCGGGATGACCGTCGACGACCTGACGCGGGAGTCGATGCGCGGGCAGCGCGGCTGGGAACCCCTCCCCACGGAGGAGGGCCTGCGGGTGCTCGGCCGTGTCCTGGACGACGCCCCGGCACACGTCGTCGTCGCCTACGGGGCCGACGCGACCCTCGCCCACCTCCCGACGGGCCCGGCCCCCGAGCCCGCCGCCCCCGCCGCTCCCGCGGCCCCCGGCGACGGCGCGCTCCGGGAGCGGACCGAGGACCTCCTGAAGGAGCTCCTCGGCGAGGTGATCCACCGCGACCCCGCCACGATGGAGGCGACGGTCGACCTGATCGAGTACGGGATCGACTCCCTCAGCATCCTGGAGATGACCGCCCGCCTCGAGGAGCGCTTCGGGCCGCTCTCGAAGACCCTCTTCTTCGAGTACCTGAACATCGAGGGCGTCGCGGGCTACTTCGTCGAAGCGCACCGCGAGCGGCTGGAGAACGTCCTCGGCGCGGCCCCCGCCGCACCCCGGACGCCGCCGGCGCCCGTCACCGCGACCACGGCCGCCGCGGCCCCGCTTCCCGCGCCTCCGCTTCCCGCCGCCCCGCTCCCCGTACCCGCTCCCACGCCGTCCCGCGACGACCGTCACGACATCGCCGTCATCGGCATCTCCGGCAGGTACCCCGGCGCCGGCACCCTCGACGAACTCTGGTCGCTCCTCGAAGAGGGCCGCCACGCTTTCGAGGAGGTCCCGCGCGACCGCTGGGACCACGACGCCGTCTACAGCCCCGACCGCTCCGTCCCCGGCAGGAGCGCCATCCGCACCGGGACGTTCCTGCGCGACATCGACAAGTTCGACCCCCGCTACTTCCGTGTCTCCCGGCGCGAGGCGGAGCGGATGTCGCCCGAGGTCCGCCTGTTCCTCCAGGCCGGGGTCGAGGCCCTGGAGGACGCGGGCTACTCGCGGGAGACGATCCAGCGGCAGTACCAGGGCGACGTCGCCGTCCTCGCCGGGACGATGAGCAACCACTACAACCTCTACGGCTTCCAGAACAGCCTCACCCGAGGGGCCCCGGCCACCGGCAGCTACACGGGGACGCTCCCCAACATGCTGTCGTACTTCTACGGGCTCACCGGACCGTCCGTCTTCCTGGACACCATGTGCTCGGCGTCCTCGACCTGCATCCACCAGGCCGTACAGATGCTGCGGTCGGGCGAGTGCGAGATGGCCGTCGCCGGCGGCGTCAACCTCCTCCTGCACCCGTACAACCTCATCACCTCCTCGCAGGAGCACTTCACCACCGCGACCTCCGACGTCATCCGCAGCTTCGGCCTCGGCGCCGACGGGACGATCCTCGGGGAAGGCGTGGGCGCCGTCGTCCTGAAGCCGCTCGTCGACGCCGAGCGCGACGGCGACCACATCCACGCCGTCATCAAGGGAACCGCGCTCACCAACGCGGGCGCCCGCAACGGCTTCACCGTCCCCAGCCCGCGCATGCAGGCGCGCGCCGTCGAGAAGGCCCTGGACGACGCCGGGGTCGACGCCCGGACGATCAGCTACGTCGAGGGCCACGGCTCGGGCACCTCGCTCGGCGACCCGATCGAGGTCAAGGCGCTGACCACCGCCTTCGGGAAGCACACCCGGGACACCGGGTTCTGCGCCCTCGGCTCGGTCAAGTCGAACGCGGGCCACCTCCTGGCGGCCGCCGGCATGATCGGCTTCGCCAAGGTGGTCCTCCAGCTCCGCGAGGGCAAGCTCGCCCCGTCCCTGCACAGCTCCGAGCTCAACCCCGACATCGCCTTCGCCGACACCCCCTTCCGCGTCCAGCGCGAACTCGCCGACTGGAAGCCGGCCGTCACGACGGACGGCGGACGCGAGACCGTCCACCCCCGGCGGGCCGGCATCACCTCGATCGGCGCGGGCGGGATGAACTCGCACATCGTCGTCGAGGAGTACCGGGGCACACCGGGCACGGCGTACGAGCACGACGGCCGCGAACAGCTCCTCGTCTTCTCGGCGATGACCGACACCGCCCTCGCCACCTCCCTCACCCGCTTCCGCGCCTACCTGGCCGGCGCGGCGGAGGACGCGCTCCCGTCGATCGCGCACACCCTCCGCGTGGGCAAGAACGAACTCCCGCGCCGCTGGGCCTTCCTCGCCCGGGACCGGCGGGCGGCCCTCGCGGCCGTCGACCGCTACCTCGCGGGCGACCGGGACACCGACGCCGCGCTCGCGAGCCACGACCCGCGCGCGGGCACGGCCCGCGCCCTCGCGGCGGCATGGCTGGAGGGGAAGGGCGTCGACTGGAGCGAGCTGACCGGTCCGCGCCCGCCCCGGCGAGTCCCCCTGCCCGCCTACCCCTTCGAGCGGGTGCGCTGCTGGGTGGAGGAGGAGCCGGAGGCGCCGTCCGTGACCGCGCCGCTCGCCCTCCGCGAGAAGCTCCACCCCTTCCTCGGCCGCAACGCCTCCGACGTCGACGGCCTGCGCTACGTCCTCGACGTCCACCTCGACGACCTCCTCGACTACGGCCACCGGCACGACAAGGAACGCGACGTCGCCCCGACGTTCGCCGCCGACCTGGCCCTCGCCGCCGCCAAGGCGTCCGGGTTCGCCGCCGCACCGGTCGTACGCGACCTCCGGCTGCCCGCCCCGGTCCCGTGGACGTCCGCCACCCGCCTGGTCACGACCCTCGCCGTCACGGGCGCCGGGACGGCCTCCGGCACCGTGACCGCCGAGGACGCGACCGGCGCGCGGACGACCGTCGCCACGTTCGACGTCCACCGGGGCGGCGCGAGCCCGGACCCGGGGGAGGGCTTCCCGGTCGGCACGCTCGGACGGGCCGCCGTACGCGCCCTGACCGGGGACGAGTTCCTCGCCGAGCTCGCCGAGGGCGGCCTCGACCACGACCCGCTGTACTCCGGCGTCCGCGGCGCGCACTGGCTGCCCGACGGACGGCTGGTCCTCGCCCTCGCCGCGCCGAGGCTCCGGCAGGACCACGGCGCACGCCACGTCACCCTCGCGCCGCACGTCCTCACGGCCGTCGCCCAGGGCCTCCGGCTCGTGGCGAAGCGCGCGGACGCCCCGCGCTGGGCCCGGACGGCCCCGTACGGGATCGAGGGGATCCATGTGCCCGGCGGCCCCGCCGACGTGGCGTACGCGCTCTTCGAACCCGACGGCCCCCACGGCCGCGTACGGCTCCTGGACGGCGACGGCGAGGCCGTCGGCGAACTCACGGGAGTGCGGTGCGACGACGGTGAACCACCGCGAAAGGAAAGGGAAGCGGACATGAAGAGGGAGGAGCGGCCCGCGCCCGTCCCGGAACCGCGGCCCACGGCGGAGCCCGCCAGGGAGGCGGCCACCGGCGCGGCCACGGGCCCCGGGATCGTCCCCTTCGTCGTCGCCGAACTGCGCGAACTCGCCTCCGCGATCCTGAAGTTCGCCCCCGACGAGCTGGACGACCGCACCACCTTCGACGCCTTCGGCTTCGACTCGATCTCGCTCGTCACCTTCTCCGGGTGGATCCGCGAGCGCTTCGGTGTCACCCTGAGCCCCGCCGCCTTCTTCGACCTGAGGACGCTCGGCGCGCTCGGCCGGCACCTCGCCCAGGAGTTCGACGGCCCCGTCCGTGAGGCGTACGCCCGGTCGCTCCCGGCCGGGGAGGCCCCCCGGGCCGCCGCCACCGGCACCCGGTCCGCCACCGTGGCCCCGGCCGCCGGGGCGCCGATGCCCATCGCGGTCGTCGGCGCGGCCGGCCGCTTCCCCGGGGCGCCCGACCTCGACACGTACTGGGCGAACCTGGCCGCGGGGAAGGACTCCGTCACGGACTTCCCCGCCCACCGCTACGGCCCGGCCTACGCCCGGGTCGTCGCGGAGGCCGACTTCCCCAAGCGGGCGGGCGTCCTCGACGGCGCCGACGGGTTCGACGCCGGGTTCTTCCGGATCTTCCCGCGCGAGGCCGAGCTCATGGACCCGCAGCACCGCCTGGCCCTGGAGACGGTCTGGAACGCCGTCGAGCACAGCGCGTACACCCCCGCCGACCTGCCGGAGAACACCGGCGTCTTCCTCGGCGTCTCGGGCCACGACTACGCGACGCTGCTCACGACCCACGGCGTCGCGCCGGACGCCTTCACCTCGACCGGCAACGCGCACTCGATGCTCGCCAACCGGATCTCCTACGTCCTCGACGTGCGTGGCCCGAGCGAGCCCGTGGACACCGCCTGTTCGAGCTCGCTCGTCGCCGTCCACCGCGCGATGGAGGCGATCCGGTCCGGAGCCTGCGACGCGGCGATCGCCGGCGGCGTGAACCTCCTCCTGAGCGTCGACACGTTCGTGAGCGCCCACCGGGCCGGGATGCTGAGCCCGGACGGCCGCTGCAAGACCTTCGCGAGCGACGCGGACGGCTATGTGCGGGGTGAGGGCGTCGGCGCGGTCGTCCTGAAGCCCCTCGCCGCGGCCGAGCGGGACGGCGACGCGATCCTCGGCGTCCTCGTCGGCGGCGCCGAGAACCACGGCGGGCGCGCCAACTCGCTGACCGCGCCCAGCGCCGACGCGCAGGCCGACCTGGTCACCGCCGCCATGGGCGCCGTCGACCCGGACACCGTCGGCTACATCGAGGCGCACGGCACCGGCACCGCCCTCGGCGACCCGGTCGAGGTGCGCGCGCTCACCACCGCGTTCCGCCGGCTGGGCGCCACCGGCCGGGGCACCTGCGGGCTCGGCTCGGTGAAGACGAACATCGGCCACCTGGAGGCGGCGGCGGGCATCGCCGGCCTGCTGAAGGTGCTGCTGGCGATGCGGCACCGGGTCCTGCCCGCGACGCTCCACTGCCGCGAGACCAACCCGTACATCGAGCTCGACGGCGGCCCGTTCCGCATCGTGCGCGAGCCGGAGCCCTGGCGGCGGCCGCGCGACCGCGAGGGCGCTCCCGCGCCGCGCCGGGCGGGCGTGAGCAGCTTCGGCTTCGGCGGCGCGAACTGCCACGTCGTGGTCGAGGAGTACGAGGAGAACGACCACCCGCGTGACGACAGGCACAAGGAGTACGAGGCTGTGGATGCCCACCACGACGGCGGTGAGACCGGCCGCGAGACCGGCCGCGGGACCTTCCGCGCGGACGGCGCGGAGGCGCTGATCCCGCTGTCGGCCCGCACGGGCGAGCAGCTCCGCGAGCGGGCGCGGGACCTCCTCGCGTACCTGGAGCGTACGGACGCGCCCGCGGGGCTCCACTCGATCGCGTGGACCTTGCAGACCGGGCGCGTGGCCATGGCGGAGCGCGTCGGCTGGGTGGTCGCCTCGCGCGGCGAACTCGCCGACAGGCTCCGGGATTTCCTCGCCGGTGACGGGCGCGCCACGGGCGGCTCGCGGGGCCGGGCCGCCCATGACGGCGGCCCCACCGCGCACACGTCCGCACCGGACGCGCGGGCAGGCGCCACGGCGGGCGGCGACCTCACGACGCTCCTGGCCGACTGGACCGGAGGCGCGTCCGTCGACTGGCGCGCCCTCCACGGGGCCCGGCCGCCGAAGCGGGCGCACCTGCCGGTGTACCCGTTCGCGTACGAGCGCCACTGGATCCCGGAGACGCCGGGGGCCGGGGAGACCCTGGTGCCCCGGGGAGCCGTAGAGATCCCGGCGGGCCCGGAGCTCCGGGAAACACCGGGGACTCCGGCGACCGCCGACACGGGGGCTCTTCTCGCGCACGCCCGGACCGGGGCACGCCCCGGCCACGGCCGTGACGGCGAGCCCACGCGTCCCGTCGCGCCGCGGAACGCAGGCGCGGGGACCACCGCGGGGACCACCGCGGGGACCACCGCGGGGACCACCGCGGGGACCACCGCGGGGACCACCGCGGGGACCACCGCGGGGACCACCGCGGGGACCACCGCGGGGACCACCGCGGGGACCACCGCGGGGACCACCGGCAGTGCGGCGGACCCCGCCGCCCCCGGCACCGTGCTTCTCCTCCCCGCCTGGGTGCCGCGGCCCCCCGTCACCGGCCACGCGGGCGAACTTCCCCACGCCCACCGCGTCGTGATCCTTTGCGGTGCCCTCGCCCAGGCGCGGCCCGACGTCGAGCGGCGCGTCCCCGGAGCCGTCTGTGTCACCGTCACCACGGCCGCGCGGCGCCTCGACAACCGGTTCACGGACGTCTCGCGGCAGGTCTTCGAGGCCCTCCGCGGCCTGGTCGCGGAAGAGCGCGACGGCACGACGCTCGTGCAGGTCGTCACGCCGTCGGACGGCGATGACAGCACCCTCGCCGCCCTCACCGGACTCCTGCGGACCCTGACCCTGGAGCACCCCCGGATCGCCGGGCAGGTCATCGGCCTCGACGGCGCGCCCACGGGCGACACCGTCGCCGCGCTCGTCGCGGAGAACGCGCGGAGCGCCGGCGAGGACACCGTCGTCCGCTACCACGAGGGCGAGCGCGCCGTGCGCGACTGGACCCCCGCCGCGCCCCGCACGGACGCGGCGGACACACCGTGGCGCGCGGGCGGCGTCTACCTGATCACCGGTGGCGCGGGCGGCGTCGGCGCCGTCGTCGCGCGGCGGATCGCCCGCGACGTCGCCCGGCCTGTGCTCGTCCTCGCCGGGCGGCGGCCGCGGGACGGGCGCGTCGACGCGCTCCTCCACGAGCTGCGGGACCTGGGCGCCGAGGCCCGCTACGAGCGGGCGGACGTCTCCCGCTGGGAAGAGGCGCGCCACCTGGTCGCCCGGGTCCGCGAGGACGCGGGCGGGATCCATGGCGTCGTGCACTCCGCCGGAGCGCTCCACGACGCGGCGCTCGCGCGGCAGACACCCGAGGAGTGGACCGAGGTCCTCGCGCCGAAGGTCGCCGGAACGGTTCACCTCGACCGGGCCACCGAGGCGGCGCCGCTGGAGTTCTTCCTGACCTTCTCGTCCGGTGCGGCCGTCACCGGGAACCGCGGCCAGGGCGCGTACGCCACGGCCAACGCGTTCCTCGACGAGTTCGCCGCGCTGCGCACCGCGCGCGTCGCGGCGGGGGAGCGGTCCGGCCGGACGCTGTCCCTGGCCTGGCCGCTGTGGAAGGACGGCGGGATGACCGTCGACGACGCCGCGCGCGCCGCCCTCCGGCGCGACCGCGGCCTGGTGCCCATGGAGTCGGCCGACGGCGTCGCGGCCCTCCTGGACGCCTGGCGGCTCGGCGGCGACCGGGTGTGGGTGCACCACGGCGACACCACCCGGGTGCCCCACCGTGCCCCGGCCCCCGCGGAACCCCCTCGCGCGACGGCACCGGCCGCCTCCGCGCGGGACACCTTCCGCCTCCTCGTGGGCCTCTTCGCCCGCGTCACCAAATCCGCCCCCGGCACCGTCGACGCCGACGCGCCGCTGGGCGCCCTGGGACTCGACTCGATCATGGTGGTGCAGTTGAACAAGGAGCTTTCCGCCGTGTACGGCGACGTCTCGAAGACCCTCTTCTACGAGCGGCCGACGCTGCGCGCGGTCGCCGAGCACCTCGCGGCGGAACACGCGCCGCGGCCGGCGGGCACGGACGCGCGGCCCCTGGCCGCCGCCGGCCCCGCCGCCCCCGTACCGGCCACGCCCGCGCCGAGGGAGCCGATCGCCGTCATCGGGATGAGCGGCCGCTACCCGGGCGCCGGGAACGTCGCCGAGTTCTGGGAGAACCTCAAGGCCGGACGGGACCGCGTCGGTGAGATCCCGGCCGACCGCTGGCCGCTGGACGGCTTCTTCGAACCGGACCGCGAGAAGGCCGTCGCGACCGGCCGCAGCTACGGCAAGTGGGGCGGTTTCGTCGACGACTTCGCGGCTTTCGACCCCCTCTTCTTCAAGATCGCGCCGCGTGACGCCTACGCGATGGACCCGCAGGAGCGGCTGTTCCTCCAGGCCTCCTGGGAGGTCCTGGAGGACGCGGGCTACACACGTGAGGAGCTCGCGCGCCGCCACGGCCGGCGGGTCGGCGTCTTCGCGGGCGTCACCAAGTCCGGCCACGCCCGGCACGGCGCCGGACGGCTCCCCTCGGGCGGTACGGTCGTCCCCGGTCTGTCCTTCGCCTCGGTCAGCGCCCGCACCTCGTACGTCCTCGACCTGCGCGGCCCCAGCCTGACCGTCGACACGATGTGCTCGGCGTCGCTCACCGCGGTCCACGAGGCCTGCGAGAACCTCCACCGGGGATCCTGCGAGGTCGCCGTCGCCGGCGGCGTGAACCTCTACACGCACCCGCTCGACTACACCGAGCTGAGCCGCTCCACGATGCTGTCGTCCGACGGGCACTGCCGCAGCTTCGGCGCCGGCGGCGACGGCTTCGTCCCCGGCGAAGGCGTCGGCTGCGTGCTGCTGAAGCCGCTCTCCCGCGCCCTCGCCGACGGGGACCGCGTGCTCGCGGTGATCCGGGGGACCAGCGTCAACCACGGCGGCCGCTCCCACGGTTACACCGTCCCGGACCCGGGCGCCCAGGCGGAGCTCGTCCGCGACGCCCTGGACCGCGCCGGGGTCTCCGCCCGCGAGGTGGGCTACGTGGAGGCGCACGGCACCGGCACGGAGCTGGGCGACCCGATCGAGGTCAAGGGCCTCACCACCGCGTTCGCGCGGGACACGGACGACAAGGGGTTCTGCGCGATCGGTTCGGTGAAGTCGCAGATCGGCCACCTGGAGGCGGCGGCCGGCATCGCCGGCCTCACCAAGGCCGTCCTCCAGCTCCGCCACGGGCAGCTCGTACCGAGCCTGCACGCCGAGGAGCCGAACCCGAACATCGACTTCGACCGGACCCCGTTCTTCGTCCAGCGTGACCTCGCCCCCTGGCGGCCCGAGCGCGGCCCGCGGATCGCCGCGGTCTCGTCCTTCGGCGCCGGCGGCTCGAACGCCCACGTGATCCTGGAGGAGTACGCCGACGCCGACACATACGAAGCCGGCACATACGAAACGGACGCGGCGGACGGCACCGAGCAGATCGTCGTCCTCTCCGCGCGGACGCCGGAGCGCCTCCGCGAGGCCGCCGCGCGCCTGGCGGACTTCCTCGACCGTGAGGAGGCGGCCGGCCGGCCCGTCTCCCTGGCCGACCTCGCCCACACCCTCCGGACCGGCCGCGAGGCGATGACGGAGCGCCTCGCCGTGGTCGTGGCGTCGACGTCCGAGCTGCGCCGCGTCCTGCGCGCGTACCCCGGTACGGGCGAGCCGGAGCCGGGCCTTCACCTGGGCACGGCCGGCGGCGCCCGGGGCGCCGCCGCCGAGATCGCCGCCGACGCCGACCTCCGGGAGCTCCTCGTGGCCCGCTGGGCCGCCGCCGGGAAGCTCGACAAGCTCGCCGCCCTGTGGGCCTCCGGCGTGGACCTCGACTGGCGCGCCCTTCACGGCCCCGCCGCCCGCCGGATCTCCCTGCCCACCTACCCCTTCGCCCGCGACCGCTTCTGGATCGGCGACCTGGAACCGGCGGGCGGTGCCCACCGCGCCCCCGCCACCGGCGGGAACACGGCGACCGCGCCCGCGGAGCGCCCGGCCCGTACCGCCGCGCCCGTACCGCCCGCCGGGCCGCCGGCCCCGCTCGACACCTCCGTGGCGCGGGTCGTCCGCGAGAAGATCGCGGCAGCCCTCGCCATGGACGAGGCCGGCCTCGACGGCCGGCTCGCCTTCGCCGACTACGGCGTCGACTCCATCCTCGCCGTCCGCATCGTGCACGACCTCAACGAGGCGCTCTCGCTGGCCCTCCCGACCAGCGTCCTCTTCGACCACAGCTCGGCCGACCGCCTCACCGCGCACCTGCTCGCCGACCACCGCGACACCCTCGTGCCCCCGGCCGCGGAGGCCGTCACCACCACGCCCGCCGCCGAGCCGCCGCGCGACGCCCCCCGCCCGCCGTCCGGGACACGGGAGCCGATCGCCGTCGTCGGCATGAGCGGCCGGTTCGCCGGCGCCGACTCCCCCGACGAGCTGTGGCGGCACCTCGCGAACGGCGACGAGCTCGTCACCGAGGCGACCCGCTGGGACCTCCGGGGCACCGGTGACGACGCGTCGGACCGCTGCACGCGCGGCGGGTTCCTCGACCGGATCGACACCTTCGACCCGATGTTCTTCAACATCTCCGGCGTCGAGGCCGCCGTCATGGACCCGCAGCAGAGACTCCTCCTGGAGGAGTCGTGGAAGGCCCTGGAGGACGCCGGATACGCCGGCCGGACCGGCGGCACCCGCTGCGGCGTCTACGTCGGCTGCTGGGACGGCGACTACCAGGAGATCGTCGGCGAGGACGCCCCCGCCCAGGCGTTCTGGGGCAACACCGCCTCGTTCGTCCCCGGCCGCGTCGCCTACTTCCTCGACCTCAAGGGCCCCGCCGTCGCGGTCGACACCTCCTGTTCGAGCTCGCTCGTCGCCATCGACATGGCCTGCAAGGACCTGTGGTCGGGCGAGACCGGGATGGCCCTCGCGGGCGGTGTCTTCGTCCAGGCCACACCCCGGCTGTACGAGCTCGCCGGGCGCGCCGGAATGCTGTCGCCGACCGGCCGCTGCCACACCTTCGACCACCGCGCCGACGGCTTCGTGCCCGGTGAGGCGGCCGGTGTCCTCGTCCTGAAGAGGCTGTCCGACGCGCTCGCCGACGGCGACCACGTCCACGGCGTGATCCGCGCGTCCGGCGTCAACCACGACGGAGCGACCAACGGGATCACGGCGCCCAGCTCCGTGTCCCAGGAGCACCTGCTCCGCGACGTCCACGAGTCGTTCGGCGTCGACGTCGAACGGATCGGGCTCGTCGAGGCGCACGGCACCGGGACCAAGCTCGGCGACCCCATCGAGTTCCGGGCGCTCACCCGGGCGTTCCGCGCCCGCACCGACAAGTCCGGCTACTGCGCGATCGGTTCGGTCAAGACCAACCTCGGACACACCCAGTTCGCGGCCGGTGTCACCGGCGTCGTCAAGGTCCTCCTCGCGATGCGGCACGGACGGATCCCCGCCTCGCTCCACTTCGAGACCGCGAACGAGGCCGTCCCCCTCGACGGCAGCCCCTTCTACCCGAGCACCCGCACCCACCCGTGGGAGACGCCCGGCGGCGGCCCGCGGCTCGGCGCCGTCAGCTCCTTCGGCGCCAGCGGCACCAACGCCCACCTCGTCCTCGAGGAGGCCCCGGCCGCGCGTCGCGTCCCCGCGCCGCGCCCCGCCCACCTCGTCGTCCTCTCCGCCCGCTCCCGCGAGCAGCTCGCCCGGCAGGTCGCCGGCCTCGCCGCGCACTGCCGCCGCGAGACCGCCCTCGACACCGGCGACGCCGCCTGGACCCTCGTCGTCGGCCGGGAGCACTTCGCCCACCGCTTCGCCTGCGTCGTCCGCGACCGCGCCGAACTCCTGAGCGTCCTCGACGAAGGACTCGACGGCCCGCGGGCGTTCACCGGCGAGGCCGCGGCCTCCCGCAAGAAGCCCACCGGGACCGCCGCCGGCCAGGAGCGCGGCGAGGAGTGCCTGCGCCGCTGCGCCACGCCGAGCGGCACGGACCACACCTACCGCACGGACCTCGCCACCCTCGCCGAGCTCTACGTCCAGGGCACCGCGCTCGACTACGACCGGCTGTTCCCGGCCGGCGCCCACCTGCGCGTACCGCTGCCCACCTACCCGTTCGCCCGCGAGAGCCACTGGGCCGCGCCCACGCCCCCGCCCGCCGCGCGCACCGCCGGGCCCGCCGCGCCGCCCGCCCCGCCGCACCCCCTCGTCCACACGACGGCCCCCGTGCCCGGCGAGCCCGGCGCGCTGCGCGCCACGACCACCCTCACCGGCGCGGAGGCCTTCCTCCGCGACCACACGGTGCACGGCCGGCGGATCCTGCCCGGCGTCGCCCACCTGGAGATGGCGCGCGAGACCGCGGCCCGCGCCCTCGGCGCCGACGCCACCACGCCGCTGCGCGTGCGGAACGTCACCTGGGTACGGCCGCTCGACGTCGAGGACGGCCCCCAGGACGTCGACGTCCTGGTGCGGCCCGCGGCCGACGGCGCCCTCACCTTCCAGGTCGCCTCGCGGGCCGCCGAGCCCGTCGTCTACAGCGAGGGCACCGTCGCCGCCTCCGGCGCACCGCGCCCGGCGCGCGTCGACCTCGCGGCCCTGCGGGCGGACTGCCCGACGGCGGTGCCCGCCGCGCGCGTCGCCGAGGCCCTCCACGCCATGGGCATCCGGCACGGGGACACCCTCCGCGCCATCGACGAGGCCTACGTCGGCCGGGGAGTGGTCCTCGCCCGGCTCACCGTGCCGGCCGCGGCCGGGCCCGCCGGCGCCCCCTACGTCCTGCACCCGTCCCTGATGGACTCGGCCGTCCAGGCGTCGATCGCGCTGCACCTCACCGGCGACGGTTCGCCCCGGGACACCACGGTGCCCTTCGCGCTCGGACAGCTGGAGCTGTACGCGCCCTGCGCGGCCTCGATGTGGGCCGTCGTCCGCGTCGCGGACGACAGCGCGGAGGTGAGTCCGCTCAGCCGGCTCGACATCGACCTCCTCGGCGCCGACGGAGAGGTCCACGTCCGGATGACCGGCTACGCCTCCCGCCGCGTCGCCGAACCGGTGCCCGCGCTCCACACACCCGTCTGGGACGCCCTCCCCGCCGGGACGCTCGGGGCCGCCGTGCCGTGCCGCAGGCAGCGCGTCCTCGTCGTCGGGGGCACCGCCGAGCAGCGCGCCGCGCTCACCGTCGCCCACCCGCTGGCCGAGCACTGGAGCCTCGCGCCCGGCGCCCCGGCCGACGAGGTCGCCCGCGCCGTCGAGGCCGCGGGCCCGGTCGACCACCTCCTGTGGCTCGCCCCCGGCACCGAGCTCGCGCCGGACGACGCCGCCGGCTTCGTCACCGCCCAGGAGGAAGGCGTCATCGCCGCCTTCCGCATGGTCAAGGCCCTGGTGCGCACCGGGCACGACGCGCGCCCCCTCGGCATCACCCTGGTGACCCACCGCGCCCTCGCCACCCACGCGCACGAGGACGTCCACCCCGCCCACGCCGGCCTGCACGGCCTGTTCGGCTCGCTCGGCCGCGAATACACCCACTGGACGGTCCGGCGCGTCGACCTCGACGGCACCGACTGGCCCGCGGATCTCACGGCCCTCCCCGCCCACTCGGGCGGCGACACCTGGGTCCGGCGCGCCGGCCAGTGGCTCGCCCGCCGGCTCGCCCCCTGCGAGGCCGGCCCCCGGCCCGCGGCCCCGTACCGCGAGGGCGGCGTCTACGTCGTGATCGGCGGCGCGGGCGGCCTCGGCACGGCGTGGACCCGGCACGTCGTCGAGCACCACCGCGCGAAGGTCGTATGGCTCGGCCGCCGCCCGCACGACGCCTCCGTCGACGCGAAGCTGCGCGGCATCCCCGGCGAGGTGAGCTACCTCCGCGCCGACGCCACGGACCCCGCCGCCCTCCGCCGCGCCCACGCCGAGATCACGGCCCGGCACGGCCGGATCCACGGCGTCGTCCAGGCGGCGCTCGTCCTCCGCGACCAGACCCTGGCCACCATGGACGAGGCCACGTTCCGCGCGAGCCTCGCCGCGAAGGTCGACGCGACCGTCGCCATGGCCGAGGTCTTCGCGGCCGAGCCGCTCGACTTCGCCCTGTTCTTCTCCTCCATCCAGTCCTTCGCCACCGCGGCGGGCCAGGCCAACTACGCGGCCGGCTGCACCTTCGGCGACTCCTACGCCCACTTCCTGTCCCGGCACCGGTCCTTCCCCGTCAAGGTGATGAATTGGGGCTGGTGGGGGAGCCTCGGCAGCGTCACCTCCGACTTCTACCGGGAGCGCATGACCCGCTCGGGACTCCTCTCGATCGAGCCCCCCGAGGCCATGGCGGCCCTCGACACCCTCCTCACCGGCCCGCAGGACCAGCTGAGCTTCGTCAAGATGACGAAGCCCGGCGTGCTGGAGGCCGTCGACCCGGCCACCCGCGCCACCGTCTACCCGCGCGACCCCTCCCCGGTCGACCCCGGCGTGGTCACGGCCCGGCCCCTCGAACCGGCCGACCGCGAGACCCTGGACGCCGTCGCCGCGTGGCGGGCCGAGGAGCGGGACCCGCTCCTCGCCAGGATGCTCCGCGCCCACCTCGACGCCCTCGGCGCCGCCCCCGGCCCCGGCGACACGCACACCGACGTCACGGCGCTCCGCGTCCGCGCGGGCATCCACGAGCGCTACACCCCCTGGCTGGAGCACTCGCTCCGCGCCGTGCCCGCCTCGGCCCCCTCGCTCGACGAGGTCACCCGAGAGTGGGACGAGCGCCGGGCGGCCTGGTCGGCCGAACCCGACCGGAAGGCCGAGCTGGAGCTCGTCGACACCATGCTCCGCGCCCTGCCCGGCATCCTCACCGGCGCGGTCCGGCCCACGGACGTCATGTTCCCGCGCGGCTCCGTCGAACTCGTCGAGGGCTGTTACCGGAACAACAAGGTGGCGGACACCTACAACCGCGCCCTGTGCGACGCCGCCGTCGCGATCGTCGCCGAGCGGCTGGCCGCGGAACCGGGCGTGCGGCTGCGCGTCCTGGAGATCGGCGCCGGCACCGGAGGGACCAGCGCCGGGATGTTCACCGCGCTGCGCCCCTATGCCGGACACATCGAGACGTACACCTACACCGACCTGTCGCAGGCGTTCCTGAACCACGCGCGCGCCGAGTACGGGCCCGGCGCGCCGTACCTGACGTGCGCCCGGCTGGACGCCGAACAGCCCCTCGCGGGCCAGGGGATCGACCCCGGAAGCTACGACCTCGTCATCGCCGCCAACGTCCTGCACGCCACCCGCGACACCCGGAACACCCTCCGCAACGCGAAGGCCGCCCTCCGGGACGGGGGCTGGCTCCTCCTGAACGAGCTCTCGGCGTTCGAGATCTTCGGACACCTCACCTTCGGGCTGCTGGAAGGCTGGTGGCTCTTCGAGGACACCGCGCTGCGCGTGCCCGGCTCGCCCGCGCTGTCGCCCGAGAGCTGGCGCGAGGTGCTGGAGGGCGAGGGCTTCCCGTCGGTCGTCATGGTCCTGCCGGAGGCGCGTGCGCTCGGCCAGCAGATCATCGCCGCCCGGAGCGACGGCATCGCCCGGCAGCGGGTCGTGCGCCGTACGCCCGGAGCGGCGGGTGCGCCGCGCGGCGGCGCGGCCCCGAAGCCCTCCCGCGTGGAGACCGCGACGCCGGCACCGGAGGCGGTACGCGCCCCCGCGCCCGCCCCGGAGAACCACGAGAACGCCGCGACGCGAACCGTCACGGAGAGCACGACCGGCACGCGTGCCGCGGCGGCCACGGTCAGCCGCCCCGCCCCCGGGGGCTCCGGCGCCCGAGCCGGTGCGGACGGTCCCGCCACCGCGGCGGGCGGTCGCGCGGAGGCCGGTTCGGGAACCGGCCCTGTCACGGCGGGTCCCGCCGCCGCGGGCACGCGTACGGAGCCCGGTTCGGGAAGTGGCCCCGCCCCCGCGGACGCCGGTCCCCGAGCCGGTGCGGACGACCCCGCCGCTGCCACGGGCACGCGCGCCGAGGCCGGTTCGGACGGTCGCCCCGCCACCGAGGGCTTCCGCGCCCGAGCCGGTGCGGACAACCCCGCCGCTGCCGCGGGCACGCGCGCCGAGGCCGGTTCGGACGGTGGCCCCGCCACCGAGGGCTCCCGCGCCCGAGCCGGTGCGGACAACCCCGCCGCTGCCGCGGGCACGCGCGCCGAGATCGGTTCGGACGGTGGCCCCGCCACCGAGGGCTCCCGCGCCCGAGCCGGTACGGACAACCCCGCCGCCGCAGGCTCCCGCGCCGAGGCCCTGGCCGGTTACCTCCGCGACAAGGCGGCCGCCACGCTGAGGATCCCCGCCGACAAGATCGACCCGTCGGTGCCCCTCGCCGACTACGGCATGGACTCCATCCTCGTCCTCCAGCTCACCAACGCCCTGCGCGAGGACCTCGGCGAGGTGCCGACCACGCTCCTCTTCGACGTGGAGAGCGTCGAGGAACTCGCCGAGCACTTCCTCGGCACCGGCACCGCCCGGGTCGAGGCGCTCGTCACGAGCCTGCTGCCCGCCCCGGAGGAGGAGACGCCCGAGCCCGCGGACGGGCCCGCGCACCTGCCCGGCCCCGAGCGGTCGGGTCTCTCCCAGGCCCAGCTGGGGCTCTGGCTCACCCAGCGGATCTCCCCGGACACCACGGCCTACCACGTCCCCCTCGCCTTCGAGGTGCGCGGCGAGCTCGACGAGCGCGCGCTGGAAGCGGCCGTCCGCTCACTGACCGCCAGGCACCCCGTGCTCGGCGCGGTCTTCCGCGAGGACGACGGCGTGCCGTACATGGAGACCGACGGGTCGCGCCGCATCCCGTTCGCCCGCGCCGAGCTCGTCGCGGAATCGCACGCCGAGCGGGCCGCCCGGGTGCGGGAGAAGGTGACCGCCCCCTTCGACCTCGCGGCCGGGCCCCTCGTCCGCGCCCACCTCATGACCTTCGTGACGCCGGACGGCACCGAGGAGGCGTGCCGCGTCCTGCTGCTGACGGCGCACCACATCGTCGTCGACGGGATCTCGGCAGGGCTCCTCGTCCGCTCGCTGACCGAGGCGTACCGCGCCGCCGTGCGGTCCGGAGGGGACCCGGAGACGCCCGAAGGGGCGGCCCGGTACGCCGAGTTCACGGCCTGGGAGGCCGCGATGCTCGCCGGACCCGAGGGCGAGGCGCACCTCGCCTACTGGACCCACGAGCTGCGCGCCCCCCGGCGGGCGCTCGCCCTGCCCGGCGACCGTCCCTTCGACCCGGCGGCCACGCCGCGCGGCGAGGAGGTCACCGCGAAACTCACGCCCGAGCTGTCCGCGGCGCTCACCGCCCGCGCCCGTGAGCGCCGGGCCGGCCCGGCCGTGGTCTTCCTCGCCTCGTACATGGCGTTCCTGCACCGGGTGACGGGGGAGTCCGACCTCGTCGTCGGCCTCCCGGCCGCCGGCCGGCCCGACGCCCGCTTCCGCGACGTCGTCGGCCACTTCGTGAACCTGCTGCCCATCCGCTGCGCCGTCGACGGCGGCGACACCTACGGGGACCTCCTCACCTCGGTGCGCCGGGCGGTGATGGGCGGCCTCGAACACGGCGCCTACCCGTTCCCGGCGATCGTCCGCGCGCTCGACGTGCGGCGTGACGGAACCCGGTCCCCGCTGGTCCGCACCAGCCTCTCGTACCAGAACTTCGAAGAGGCGGCGCTGTTCGCCGAGGACCCGGCGACGGTCCCCGGCGAGCTCGGCCTGCGGACGTTCGAAGGCGTCCGCCAGGAAGGCGAGTTCGAACTGGAGGCGGAGGTCTTCCAGGAGACCGACGGCTTCCGGCTCTTCCTCAAGTACGACGCCAACCGCTTCGACGCGACGACCGCCCGAGGACTGCTCGACGCCTGGTGCGCACAACTGGAGCGCGTGGCGCACGCACCGGACGGGCGCGTCGGCGACGCGGCACCGTCCGCCGGGGAGGCGGACGCGCGGACGGCGCTGTGCGCCCTCTTCGCCGAAACCCTGGGGCTCGGCCACGTCGGACCCCACGACGACTTCTTCACCCTGGGCGGCGACTCGCTCCGGGCCGCCCGGCTCGCAGGCCGGGCCGGCCGCGCCCTCGGCGTGGAGCTGTCGACGCGGGAGGTGTTCGAGGCGCCGACCCCCGCGGCGCTGGCGGCGCTGGCGACCCGGCCGGCCCGCGCGGCCGTACCCGCGCGACCGGCCCTCCGCAGGATGTTCCGAGAAGGAGATGCTTCATGATCCCGTTGTCGTTCGCGCAGCAGCGGCTGTGGTTCCTGCACAAGCTGGAGGGCCCCGGCGCCACGTACAACCTCCCCTTCGCGCTCCGGCTGACGGGAGAACTGGACACCGACGCCCTGGAGGCGGCCCTCCGCGACGTGATCGGCCGGCACGAGAGCCTGCGGACCGTCTTCCCCGAGACCGCGGGCGTCCCCCGGCAGCGGGTCCTGGACCCGGTCGAGGCGTGGCCGGGCATGAAGACCGTGCCCGTCTCCGAGGACGACCTGGCGGCGGAGGCCGGGAACGCGGCACGGTACGCGTTCGACCTGTCCTGCGAACCGCCCCTGCGGGCCACGCTCCTGCGGCTCGCGGAGCGGCGGCACGTCCTCGTCGTCACCCTGCACCGGATCGCGGGCGACGGCTGGTCGCTGGGCCCGCTGGCCCGCGACCTGTCGACCGCCTACGCGGCCCGGCGCGAGGGCGCGGCACCGGACTGGGCCGAACTGCCCGTCCAGTACGCCGACTACACGCTGTGGCAGCGCGAACTGCTCGGCGCCGAGGGCGACCCCGACGGACTGCCGGCCCGCCAGGGCGCCTACTGGCGGCAGGCGCTGGACGGCGCGCCGGAGGAACTGGCGCTGCCCCACGACAGGCCGCGGCCGGCCGTCGCCTCCTACCGCGGCGGGCACGTGTCCTTCGCGCTCGGCCCCGAGCTGCACGCCGGCCTGCGACGGGTCGCCCGCGAGCACGGCACGACCCTGTTCCTGGTCCTCCAGGCCGGTCTCGCGGCGCTGCTCTCCCGCATGGGCGCCGGCGAGGACATCCCCGTCGGCTTCGACGTGGCCGGGCGGCCGGACGAGGCCCTGGACGGCCTGGTCGGCCTCTTCGCCAACACCCTCGTCCTGCGCACCGACATATCGGGCGACCCCACCTTCACCGAGCTGCTGGGCCGGGTGCGGGAGCGCGCGCAGGAGGCGTACGGGCACCAGGACGTGCCCTACGAGCACCTGGTCGCGGCCCTCGCCCCGGCCCCCTCCGCCGCCCGCCACCCCCTCTTCCAGGTGGCGCTGCTGCTCCGGCACGAGCAGGCCGGGTACGCCTTCCCCGGCCTGCGCGCCCGGCCGGAGCGGGTGTCCACCGGCACCTGCCGCTTCGACCTGTCCTTCGCCCTCGCCGAGCGGCTGGGCGCGGACGGCGCCCCGGCCGGCCTGGACGGCACCCTGGACTACGCCGCCGAACTGTTCGACCACCCGACGGCCGTGGCGCTGGCCGCCCGTCTGACACGCGTCCTGGAGCAGGCCGTCGCCGAGCCGGGCGCGCCCGTGGGCCGCCTGGAGGTGCTGTCCGCCCGGGAGCGCCACGACGTCCTGGAGGGCTGGAACGACACCGCCCGTGAGGGCGGCGTGGGCGATGTGGTGGAGTGCGTCCGCGAACTCGCGGAGGCCCGGCCCGGCCACGTCGCCGTGGTCGACGGCTCCGGCGAGACGAGCTACGCGGCCCTGGCCACGCGCGCCGCCGGGGTGACGGCCCGGCTGCGGGAGCTCCCGGAGTGGGAGCGCGGCCGGGTGACCGGTCTGCTGGCCGGTCCCGGCACCGGCTTCGTCGCGGGCGTCCTCGGCGTGCTGGGCGCCGCGGGCGCGTTCGTCCCGCTGGACCCCGCGGCCCCCGCCGGCCGCTCCGGTGGCGTGGTCGCCGACGGCGGGGTACGCGTCCTGCTGGTGGAGGAGGGGCTGGAGCCCCTGGCCGCACGGGTGGTGGCCGCGTCCGGTGCCGAGGTGACGGTGCTGCCGCTGCGCGCCGCCGACGACGACCGGCCGCGGCCCTGGGAGGTGGCCCCGGCGTCCCCGCTGGACCTCGCCTACGTGATCTTCACATCCGGTTCGACCGGCCGCCCGAAGGGCGCCATGGTCCACCGCGGCGGCATGGCCAACCACCTCTCCGCGAAGGTCGCCGACCTCAGGCTGACCGCCGAGGACTCCGTCGTCCAGAACGCCCCGCTCACCTTCGACGTCGCCGTCTGGCAGATGCTCGCCCCGCTGGCCATCGGCGGCCGCGCCCGCGTCGTCGACCACGCCACGGCCGCCGACCCCGAGGCCCTGTTCGGCGTCGTGGAGGACGAGGACGTCACCGTCCTGGAGGTCGTCCCCTCCCTGCTGCGCACCGCCCTCGACGCCTGGGACGCCGGACTGCGCGCCCCCGGCCTCCCGGACCTCCGCCTGCTGATGCTCACCGGCGAGGAGCTGCCGCCCGAGCTGTGCGACCGCTGGTTCGCCCGCTACCCGGGCGTTCCGGTCGTCAACGCCTACGGCCCCACCGAGTGCTCCGACGACGTGACCCACGCCGTCCTCACCGGCCCGGTGACCGGCGCCCGCACCCCCATCGGCAAGCCCGTGCGCAACACCCGCCTCTACGTCCTGGACGAGGCGCTGCGCCCGGTGCCCGTCGGCGTCCCCGGCGAGCTGTACGTCGCCGGCCGCGGCGTCGGCCGCGGCTATGTTTCCGACCCGGTGCGCACCGCCGCCGTGTTCGTGGCCGACCCCTACGCCCCGGCCCCCGGCGAGCGCATGTACCGCACCGGCGACCAGGTGCGGTGGCGGGCCGACGGGCAGCTGGAGTTCCTCGGCCGCCGCGACTTCCAGATCAAGGTGCGGGGCCACCGCGTCGAGCTCGGCGAGATCGAGGCGGCCCTGCGCGGCGCGCCCGGCGTCACCGGCGCCGTCGCCGCCCTGGCCCACGACCCCGCCGGGCGGCCCCAGCTGTGCGGCTACGTCACCGGCGCCACCGACCCGGCGACGGTCCGCGCCCATCTGACCGGCCTGCTGCCCGGCTATATGGTCCCCGCCGCCGTGACGGTCCTGCCCGCCCTGCCGCTGACCGCGCACGGCAAGACCGACCGCAAGGCCCTGCCCGCCCCGGACCTCACCGCCGTCACCGCCACCGCCTCACGGCCCCCGCGCACCCCGGCCGAGGAGATGCTCTGCGGCCTCTTCGCCGAGATCCTCGGCCTCGACACGGTCGGCGCCGAGGACAGCTTCTTCGACCTCGGCGGCCACTCCCTCCTGGCCACCCGGCTGGCCTCCCGCGTCCGTACCGCCTTCGGCGCCGAACTGCCCGTACGGGACGTCTTCGAGGCGCCCACGCCCGCGGGCCTGGCCACTCGCCTGGACGCCGCCGCGGCGGCGCGGCCCGCGCTGGCGCGCCGGCCCCGGCCCGAGCCGCTCCCGCTGTCGTACGCGCAGCGGAGGCTGTGGTTCCTGCACAAGCTGGAGGGCCCCGGCGCGACCTACAACATGCCCGTGGCCCTGCGCCTCTCCGGCGAGCTGGACGTCCCCGCCCTGGAGGCGGCCCTGCGCGACGTGACCGGCCGGCACGAGAGCCTGCGCACGGTCTTCCCCGAGACCGGCGGCGTCCCCCGCCAGCTGGTGCTCGACCCGGCCGACGCGTGGCCCGGGCTGACCGCCGTGCCCGTCCCCGAGGACGGCCTGGCGGCGGAGATCGCGGCCGCGGCCCGGCACGGATTCGACCTGTCCTGCGAACCCCCGGTCCGCACCACGCTGCTGCGGGTCTCCGAGCGGGAGCACGTCCTGCTGTTCGTCCTGCACCACGTCGCGGGTGACGGCTGGTCCCTCGGCCCGCTGACGCGCGACCTGTCCGAGGCGTACCGCGCCCGGCGTGCCGGGCACGGCCCCGGCTGGGCCGAACTGCCCGTCCAGTACGCCGACTACACGCTGTGGCAGCGCGAACTGCTCGGCGCCGAGGACGACCCGGACAGCGCGATGTCCCGCCAGGTGGCCTACTGGCGCGACGAACTGGCCGGGGCCCCCGGGGAACTGGCCCTGCCCTACGACCGGCCCCGGCCCGCCGTCGCCTCCCACCAGGGCGGCTACGTCCCCTTCGAGGTGGGTCCCGAGCTGCACGAGGGCCTGTGCCGGGTGGCCCGCGAGCACGGCGCCACCCCCTTCATGGTCCTCCAGGCGGGGCTGGCCGCCCTGCTGTCCCGGCTCGGCGCGGGCGAGGACGTCCCCGTGGGCTTCGGCGTCGCCGGACGGCTCGACGACGCGCTCGACGGACTGGTGGGCTTCTTCGTCAACACCCTCGTCCTGCGCGCCGACCTCTCCGGCGCCCCGACGTTCGCCGAACTCCTCGGCCGCGTACGGCGGTCGGCGCTCGCCGCCTACGCCCACCAGGACGTGCCGTTCGAGCACCTCGTGGAGACCCTCGCCCCGGAACGCTCGGCCGCCCGCCACCCCCTGTTCCAGGTCGCGCTCGTGCTCCAGAACAACCGGCGCGCCGAGCTCGACCTGCCCGGCCTGCGCACCCGCATGGAGTGGGCGGGCACCGGCACCTCCCGGCTCGACCTCTTCTTCTCCCTGGACGAGCGGGAGGACGCCGAAGGCCGCCCGGCGGGCCTCGACGGATTCGTGGAGTACGCCACCGAGCTGTTCGACCGCGCGACGGTCGAAGGGCTCACCGGCCGCCTGCTGCGGGTCCTGGAGCAGGCCGTCGCCGACCCCGGCACCCCCGTGGGAGAGCTCGACCCGCTCTCCGCGCGGGACCGCCACGACGTGCTCGTCGGCTGGAACGACACCGCCGTGGCACCGCCCGGCCCGGCGACCCTGCCCGTCCTCTTCGAGGCCCAGGTGGCCCGCGCGCCCGGCGCGGTGGCCGTCGACCACGACGGCGAGGAGACGACCTACGCCGAACTGGACGCCCGCGCCGGTCTGCTGGCCCGGCGCCTGACCGCCGCCGGCGTCGGCCGCGAGGACCTCGTGGCGCTCGCCCTGCCGCGCTCCACCGAACTCGTCGTCGCGGTGCTGGGCGTGCTCAAGGCCGGTGCCGCCTACCTGCCCGTGGACCCCGGATACCCCGAGGCCCGGATCCGCTTCATGCTCTCCGACGCCGCCCCGAAGCTGCTGCTGACCGACCGCCCGACCGCGCGGACCCTCCCGGACACCGGCGTCGACCGGTGGCTCCTCGACGACCCGGCGGCCCCCGGAGCACCGCAGGCGCCCGTACGGCCCCCGCGCCCGGGCGACCCGGCCTACGTCATCTACACCTCCGGATCCACCGGCCGCCCCAAGGGCGTCGTCGTCCCGCACACGGGCCTGCCCGGCCTCGCCGCCGCACAGGCCGCGCACCTCGCGGTCGACGCGACGAGCCGGGTGCTCCAGCTCGCCTCGCCCAGCTTCGACGCCTCCGTCTGGGACCTCCTCATGGCCCTGGCCGCCGGCGGCACCCTGGTGCTGCCCGGCACCGACGGACCACTGGCCGGTGAGGCGCTCGCCGAGACCCTCGCCGCACGACGGGTCACCCACCTGACGATCACCCCCTCGGCGCTGGAGGCCGTACCCCCGGGCGCGGAGTCCACGCATCCGACCCCGCGCACCGTCGTGACCGCGGGCGAGACCTGCCCGGCGCCCCTGGTCGCGCGCTGGGCCCCCGGCCGGCTGATGGTCAACGCCTACGGGCCCACCGAGGCCACGGTGTGCGCCACCATGAGCGGACCCCTGTCCGCGGCGGCCACCGGCACCGGACCGGTCCCCATCGGCCGCCCGGTCGCCGGCTCCCGCGCGTACGTCCTGGACGACCGGCTGCGCCCGGTGCCGCCCGGCGTCACCGGCGACCTGTACCTGGCGGGCCCCGGCCTCGCCCGCGGCTACCTCGGCCGGCCCGGCCTGACGGCGGGGCGCTTCGTCGCCTGCCCGTTCGGCGCCCCCGGCGAGCGGATGTACCGCACCGGCGACCTCGCCGCCTGGACGCCCGGCGGACAGCTGGTGTTCCGGGGCCGTGCGGACGAGCAGGTGAAGGTCCGCGGCCACCGGGTCGAGCTCGGCGAGGTCGAGGCACGCCTCCGGGAACACCCCTCGGTCGCCCGGGCCGCGGTCGTGGCCCGCGAGGAGACCCCGGGCGACGTGCGCCTGGTGGCCTACGTCGTCCCCGCCGCCGGGGCGCACACCGCCGGCGGGGAACTCGTCGGCGAATGGCGGGACATCCACGACCAGGTGTACGCGGCCGCCGGGCCCGCACCGTGGGGCGAGGACTTCCGCGGCTGGCACAGCACCTACGACGGCGGGCCGATCCCGCTGGAGCACATGCGGGAGTGGCGGGACGCGACGGTGGCCCGGATCACCGAGCTGCGGCCGCGCCGCGTGCTGGAGATCGGCGTCGGCGCCGGCCTGCTCCTCTCCCGGCTCGCCGCGCACTGCGAGACGTACTGGGGCACCGACTTCTCCCCGGCCGCCGTGGCGAGGCTGACCGCCCACGTCGCCGCCGACCCGGGGCTGGCGGAGAAGGTCGAGCTGCGCTGCCGGCCCGCCGACGACGTCGACGGGCTGCCCGCGGACTTCTTCGACACCATCGTCATCAACTCCGTGGCGCAGTACTTCCCCGGCGCGGGCTATCTGTCGGAGGTCCTCGGCAAGTGCCTCGGCCTGCTCGCACCGGGCGGCGCCGTCTACGTGGGCGACGTCCGCAACCCGCGCACGCGGCGCGCCCTCCAGGCGGGTGTGGCGGGCCACCGGCCGGCCGACGACGCTCCCGGGCAGGACGGAACCGACCCGGCCACCGCCCTCGACCTCGCGGTCGACGCCGAGCCGGAGCTCCTGGTGGCCCCGGAGTACTTCACCGCCCTGGCCGCCGCCGACGACCGCGTCAGCGGCGTCGACATCCGCCTCAAGCGCGGCCTGCACCACAACGAGCTGACCCGCCACCGCTACGAGGCGGTGCTCCGCAAGGCGTCCGGCACCGCGACGGAGGACGCGCCCCTGCCGGTCGACGGCCTGGAGGAGCTTCCCTGGGACCGGCTCGTCACCGACGGCCCGGGCGCCGACGGCGTCGCCGCCCTCGCGGCCCGGCTGGCCACCGGCGGTACCGGAGTGCGCGTCACCGGCGTGCCCAACGGCCGTGTGCTGGCCGAGTTCTCCGCCCTGGCCGCGCTCGGCCGCCCCGGCGACCCGCCCGCGACACCGGTCCGGGGCCCGGGGGCCGACCCGGAGGCGCTCTGCCGGCTGGGCGAGGCCCTCGGCCTGCGGCCCGTCGCCACCTGGTCGCCCGCCCGGCACGACACCTTCGACATCGCCTTCCTGCCCGCCGGCACCACCGGCCCGGTGGCCGCGTACACCGCACCGGAGGCCGACCCCGACCCCGCCGCGCACGTCAGCACCCCCCTGCGCGCCCGTGGCCACCACGACCCCGCCACGGGCGTCCCCGCCCTGAAGCGGCACCTCGCCGAGGCCCTGCCGGCGTTCATGGTCCCGGCGGCCTACGTCACCCTCGACGAGCTGCCCATGACCGCGAACGGCAAGCTGGACCGCAAGGCCCTGCCCGAACCCGCCCACACCACCGCCCCGGCCGGACGCGCCGCGCGCACCCCCGTGGAAGAACTCCTCTGCGGCGCGTTCGCCGACGTCCTCGGCCTCGCGTCCGTGGGCACCGAGGACAGTTTCTTCGACCTCGGCGGCCACTCGCTGCTCGCGACCCGGCTGGTCAGCCGGATCCGGTCGGCGCTGGGCGCGGAGCTGACCCTCCGCGACCTCTTCGGCGCCCCCACCGTGGCCGAGCTGGCCGGACGGGTCGCCGAACGGCGCGCCGCGGCCCGGCCCGCGCCGGGGCCGTACGCCCGCCCCGAGCGCCTCCCGCTCTCCCCGGGCCAGGACCGCACCCTGCGGATCGGACTGGGCAACGCGGCCTCCAGCGCCCTGAAGAACATGCCGATCGCCCTCCGGCTCGCCGGAGACACGGACCGGGCGGCCCTGGAAGCGGCGCTGACGGACGTCGTCCACCGGCACGAGGCGCTGCGGACGCTCTTCCCCGGCCCCGACGGCGACCGGTACCAGCGCGTGCTCCCGCCCGAGGACGCCCGCGTCACCCTGCCGGTCGTCGACACCACCGAGGCCGCACTGGCCGACCGGGTCCGCGACGCCGCCCACCACGCGTTCGACCTGCGGAACGAACCGCCCTTCCGGGCCGTGCTGTTCCGGGTCGCCGAGCGCGAGCACGTCCTCGTGCTGGTGTGGCACCACATCGCGGGCGACGGCTGGTCGGTCGGCGTGCTGCTCGGCGACCTCGCCGCCGCGTACGCCGCCCGGCGCGCCGGCACCGGCGACCGCCGGGAGCCCCTCGCCCTCCAGTACGCCGACTACACCCTCTGGCTGCGGGACCTGCTGGGCGACGCCTCCGACCCGGACAGCCTCGCCGCGCGGGGACACGCCTTCTGGAACGAGACACTGGCCGGCCTGCCCGTGGAGGCGACCCTCCCCCTGGACCGGGCGCGCCCGGACGACCCCACCCACCGGGGAGCGACCGTCCCCTTCGAGATCGCCCCGGACGTCCACCGCGGCCTGCGGAAGCTGGCCGCCGAGCAGGACGCCACCCTGTTCATGGTGCTGCACACGGCCCTGGCCACCGCCCTGACCCTGAGCGGCGCCGGCACCGACATCCCCGTCGGCACGTCGATCGCCGGCCGGGTGGACGAGGGACTCGACGACCTCGTCGGCCTCTTCACCAACTACCTGGTCCTGCGGCTCGACACCTCGGACGACCCCGCCTTCACGGACCTCCTCCGCCGGGCCAGGGAAACCGACTTCGCCGCCTACGAACACCAGGAGCACCCCTTCACCGCCATGGTCGACGCCTGCGACCCGCCCCGGCACCCCGGGCGCCACCCGCTGTTCCAGACCATGCTCGTCCTCCAGAACTACGCCGGATCCGCCCTGGAACTCCCGGGGCTGACGGTGGAACCGGTCCCCGTGGACCATGTGTCGGCGCGCATCGACCTCTCCCTCCTGCTGACCGAGGCACCCGGCGCCGAGGGGCTGAGCGGACACGTGGAGTACGCCGACGAACTGTACGACCGGGAGACCGTCGAACGCTTCTGCGCGGTCCTGACCGACGTCCTGAAGGCCGCCGGCGACCACCCGGAACTCCCCATCGGACTGATGTCCCCCGCTGCCGCGACCGCCGCGCGCCGCCCGACCGCCGCGACCCCCGAAGGAGACCAGCTGTGAACCCGTTCGACGACGCCGACGCGACGTTCCTCGTCCTGACCAACGCGGAGGGCCAGCACTCGCTCTGGCCCGCCTTCGCCGAGGTCCCGGCCGGCTGGACGGTCGCGTTCGGCGAGGACACCCACGCGGCCTGCGTGGACCACATCGAGGCGAACTGGACCGACATGCGGCCCAAGAGCCTGGCCGAGCCGACGGACGCGCAGTGCTGACCGGGGAGCCCGGCATCCTGTCGACCGTGGGCGCGACCCCCCTCGTCGAACTCGTCAGACTCTTCCCGGACAGCCCCGTCCGCGTCTTCGCGAAGCTGGAGGGGTTCAACCCGGCCGGCAGCATCAAGGACCGGCCCGCCCTGAACATGCTGGGCGACCGCATCCGCCGCGGCGAGCTCGTACCCGGCGAGTCGGTGGTCGTCGAGTCCAGCTCCGGCAACCTCGGCATCGGCCTCGCCCAGGTCTGCCGGTACTACGGGCTGCGCTTCATCTGCGTCGTCGACCCCAGGGCGAACAAGCAGAACATCGACATCATGCGCGCCCTCGGCGCCGAGGTGGAGATGGTGACCGAGCCCGACCGGGAGACCGGCGACTACCTGCCCGCCCGCGTGCGCCGCGTACGCGAGCTGACCCTGACCGTCCCCGGCGCCTACTGGCCCAACCAGTACGGAAACCCCCTCAACGCCCTCGCGCACCGCACCACGATGCGGGAGATCGACGAGGCGCTGCCCGGTGGCCTGGACTACCTGATCTGCTCGGCGAGCTCCTGCGGCACCCTCCGCGGCTGCGCGGACTACATCCGCGCGCACCGCCTCCCCGTGAAGATCGTGGCCGTGGACGCGCTGGGCAGCGCCATCTTCGACCCCGAACCGCCCGCGGTCCCGCGCCTCCTCCCCGGGCACGGGGCCGCGACCCGGCCCCCGCTGCACACACCGGACCTGGCCGACACGGTCGTCCACGTCGGCGACCTGGACTGCGTCATCGGATGCCGCCGGCTGGCGGCGACGGAGGCGATCCTCGCCGGCGGCTCGTCCGGCGCGGTCGTCAGCGCCCTCGACAGCCTGCGCCACGTCATCCCGGACGGCTCGACCTGCGCGATCGTCCTGCCCGACCGAGGCGAGCGCTACCTCAGCACCATCTACAACGACGCCTGGGTCTCCGAGAACTTCGGCCGGGTCCCCCGGCCGCAGGGCCTTCCGGCAGACCTTCCGGCACTCCCGGCACCTTCCGCGATGGAGAAGATCTCATGCTCGTCATAGGCAACCACACCGTCCGCGGCACGCTGGACGGCAAGGAGCACGAGGTGCTCGACGCCGTCCGCGACGCCTACGTCGCCCACGCCGTCGGCGACACCGCCGTACCCCACTCCGTCTTCCTCCGCTTCCCCGCCGACGACACCAACCGGATCATCGGCCTCCCCGCCTACCTGGGCGGTGGCACCCAGGTCGCCGGGATGAAGTGGATCTCCTCCTTCCCCGGCAACGTGGCGTCCGGACTCCAGCGCGCCTCCGCCGCGATCATCCTCAACTCCCTGCGCACCGGGCAGCCCGAGGCGCTGATCGAGGGCTCCACCATCTCCGCCCGCCGCACCGCGGCGAGCGCCGCCCTGGCCGCCCGGACGATGCCGGGCGAGGCCCCCGACACCGGCGTCTCCCTCATCGGCTGCGGAGTCATCAACGCCGAGGTCCTGCGCTTCCTGAAGGTCGTGGCGCCGGAGCTGCGCACCGTCCGCCTCTTCGACCTCGACCGCGCGCGGGCCGAGGCATTCGCCGCGGCCCACGCGACCGGGCTGGCCGTCGAGTTCGCCGAATCGGCCGACGACGCCCTGGGCGCGCACCGCCTCGTCTCCGTCGCCACGACCGCCTCCACCCCGCACACGGGCCTCGGCCACTGCCGGCCCGGCACGCTGGTCCTGCACCTCTCCCTGCGCGATCTCACCCCCGAGGCGATCCTCGGCAGCGTGAACGTCGTGGACGACGCGGACCACGTGTGCCGCGCCTCGACCTCCCTGCACCTCGCGGAACAGCGCGCCGGGAACCGCGACTTCATCACGGCGGCCCTCGGCGACACCCTCGCCACGGGCCGCCCGCACCCCCGCGACCCGCGCGAGGTCACGGTCTTCTCGCCCTTCGGCCTGGGCATCCTGGACCTGGCCCTGGCGAACCTGGTCCGCGAAGCGGCGGAGAAGGAGGGCACGGGGGTCCGCTTGACGGACTTCCTGCCGGAGGCGTAACGGCCGGGCTTCAGCCCGGCCGGCGCTTGAGGCCACCGCGCGGAACGGTGGGCCGGGGGCGTCGCCCCCGGTTCCGGGAAGGGGCGGGGTGGGGGAGAAGGCCCCCACCCGCTACGGCACCCGCACCGGAACCCGCCGAGGCCCCCGCACCAGCAACCCCGGCCGGTACGGCAACCCCGAAGCCTCCGCCGCCAGTTCCAGCCCCGGCAACGCCTCGAACAGCCGGGGCAGCGCCACCGCCCCCTCCAGCCGGGCCAGCCGCGACCCCAGGCAGAAGTGCGGCCCGTGCCCGAACGCCAGGTGCGCCGCGGCCCGCTCGCCCTCGCCGCCTCCCGGGTCCGTCAGGTACCGGTCGGGAAGGAACGCGTCCGGCGAGGGGAAGCGGTCCGGATCGCGGTTAGCCGACGCCAGGACCACCAGCACCGACGCCCCCGCCGGTACGACCGTGCCCTGGCCGAGGTCCACCTCCACCGCCGCGCGCCGCCACGTCGTACCCTCCAGCGGGCTCGCGTGCCGCAGCGCCTCCTCCACCACGGCGGCCCACCGCTCCGGACCGCCGTCCCGCGCGGCCGCCAGCTCGTGGGGGTGGGTGAGCAGCAGCAGCGACGCCGAGGCGAGCAGGTTCATCGTCGTCTCGTAACCGGCGAACAGCAGCAGGAACGCCATGGCGAGCAGCTCACCGTCGTCCAGCCCGCCCTCGTCCGTGTCCCGGACCAGGGCGCTGAAGAGGTCCTCGCCCGGCTCCCGCCGCTTCCGCGCGATCAGTTCGGTGAAGTAGGCGTGCAGGCGCACCCACGCCTCGTCGGCCTCGCCCTCCGCCAGGGCGTCGGCGGGCGACCCCACGCGGTAGGTCCAGGCCCGCAGGTCCGCGCGGTCGGCCTCCGGCACGCCCAGGACCTCACCGATGACGAGCACCGGCAGCGGGAACGCGAAGGCGTCCACGAGGTCGGCGGTGCCGTCCGCCGCCACCCGACCGGCGACCTCCGCGACCAGCTTGTCGGTCAGTTCCTCGATCCGGGGGCGCAGGGCGTCGACCCGGCGCGGGGTGAACGCCGCCGTGGTGAGCCGCCGCAGCCGGGTGTGGTCGGGGGAGTCGGAGTTGAGCATGTGCCGGGCCAGGCACGCGCGGGCCCGCTGCGCCGGGGAGTCGGGCCGCGGCCGGCCGGCGCCGCTCGGCGGCACGTTCGAGAACCGCGCGTCCGCCAGGACCTCCCTGGCCTGCCGGTAGCCGGTGACCAGCCAGGCGTGGGTGCCGTTGGCCAGCGCGACCCGTGCCGCGGGGCGCCCCTCGGCGCGCAGCCGCGCGTAGTAGGGGTACGGGTCGCGAGCGAAGGCGGGGTCGGCGGGGTTCAGGAGATCATGCACGGGCCTCATCCTCGCTTTTTCCGGGCGCCACCACAGGGGGCACCGACGCCAGCGCTGACCCTGCCACGTCTGTTCGATTCCTACAAAGCCCCCCCAGGACCCCCGCGCCCTCCGGCTCGTGGAACCGTCCGGCACCGCCGCGCGTTCTCCCGGGAAGTACGGGCGAGCGGTGGTGGGTGGTGCGGCGATGAGCGATCTGGTGGCCGGCGGGAACCGGGCGATGCCGGACGGCGCGCTCTCCATACGGGTGCCCGGCCCGTTCGATCTGTCGGTGATCGTCACCGGTGAGGACGGCCGGACCGCCGGGGACGGCGACTTCGTCTTCTTCAACCAGCCGGCCGCCCCCGGTGCCCGGCTGCGCGCGGACACCCTCACCGTGGAGCCGGCGCGGCTGCGCCGGGGCGCCGCCAAGGTGACGGTGGTCGTCAGCCCAGCCGAACCCGGCACACCCCTCGCGGCCCTGCCCGTCCCCGTGATGACGGTCACCGGGCCCGGAGGCGGCACGCTGGCCCGGTTCACGCCGCCGCGCCCGACGCGGGAGACCGCCCTGCTGCTCGCCGAGCTGTACCGCCGGGGGACCGGGTGGAAGCTCCGGGCCCTCGGGCAGGGGTACGCGGACGGCCTGGCCGGAGTGGCCCGCGATTTCGGCATCGAGGTCGTGGAGGAGGACGGGGCCGCCCCGCCCGCCGCCGGCGCGCCGGGCGGCCCCGGGCCCGGCGGATCCGTGCCCCACGGACGCACGCCCCGTGTGCCCGCGCCCCGTACGCCCGCGTCCGGCACGCACACGTCCGCCACGCCCGCGTCCGCCACGCCCGCGTCCGCCACGCCCGCGTCCGCCACGCCCGCGTCCGGCACGCCCGCGTCCGCCACGCCCGCGTCCGCCACGCCCGCGTCCGGCACGCACACGTCCGCCACGCCCGCGTCCCACCGCCCCGGCTCCGCCGAAGCGGACGGTCTCCTCGCGCTGGTCAACGCGGAGCGGTCCCGCACCGGCGCCCGGCCCGTCACGGCCGACCCGAGGCTGTCGGCCGCCGCCCGCGCCCATGCCGCGGACATGGCCGCGCACGGCCGCCTGGGGAGGGAGAGCACGGCCGGGACCTCGCTGTTCCAGCGGATCACGGCGGGCGGCTACGCCTATCTCACGCTCGCCGAGCACCTGGTGTCCGGCCCCCGCACCCCTGCCGAGTTCATGGACTACTGCCTGCGCGGCACGGAGCTCCGCACCCCCGTGGGCGACCCGGTGTTCGTCCACCTCGGCGTCGGCCACGCCGTCCACGCGGGGTCGGGGGACGCGTTCTGGACGGTGGTGTGGGCGGAGCCGTTCACCCGGGCCGGCCTGGAGCGGGCGGTGGCCGACGTGCTCGCGCTCACCAACGCCGAGCGGCGGGCGGCCGGCCTGCGCCCGCTCGCCGCCGACGCGCGGCTGGGCACGGCGGCCCAGGCCCACAGCGCCGACATGGCGGGCCGGGGCTTCTACTCCCACACCACCCCGGAAGGGGGCGAGCCCTGGGACAGGGCCGCGGCGGCCGGGGCCGCGCACCGGGGCATCGGCGAGAACATCGCCTGCGGCCAGCGCACGCCCGCCGAGGTCGTCCGGGGCTGGATGGACAGCCCCGGACACCGTGCCAACATCCTCAAACCGGACTTCACCCACCTCGGCGTCGGCTACGCCACCGGGGGCTCCGCCGGCACGTACTGGACCCAGCTCTTCGGGGCCGCCGGATGAGACGGCTCCCGCCGGGCGCGCGCCAAGGTCAGACGACGCGGATGCCCAGGGCGTAGGCGGTGATCGAGGACGGGTCGGACCAGAGATGGTCCTTGGACGCCGCGGCGAAGCTCGGCGTCTGCGAGGTGGCCGGTTCGAGGCGCCACAGCAGATTGCCGGCGCCACGCCAGTGCGCCTCGCCACCGCCGCCCGTCAGCGCGTACCCCGGCGTCACCGAGGCGACGGCGGCCGGGTGCGCGGTCTGGCCGGAGTCGGCGCGGGTGACGGACGACACGACCCGCCCGACCGGGAGATCGCGGCGCAGGGCGATGGCGTACGCCCTGATGTTGGCCGGGTCGGACTGCCCGTGGTCCTTCGACCGGGCCTTCCAGGAGAACTCGGTCGACGGGAACGAGGCCGTGGCGAGGTTCCCCGCGCCGTGCCAGTCCACCCGGAAGCCGCCGCCCACCAGGACGTAGTCGTTCGACGAGGGGATTCCCGCCTCGGCCTCCGGGTGCGGGGCGGTACCGCTGTCCGCGCGGGACACGTAGACGGACCGCAGGAGCTGGGCCCGGCTCAGACCGGCGATCTTGAGACCGATGACGTACGAGGTGAGGGCGTGCGGGTGCGCCTGGAGATGGTCCTTGGAGCTGACGGTCCAGCCCGACAGGTCGTCGGTCGGGTAGGACGCGGTCAGCAGCGCCCCGGGGTTGCCGTCCGTCGCAGTGGCGCCGCCGCCGATGGCGATCATCTCGCCGTCGCCGACGAGGGTGGTCTTGTCGATCCAGTGCGACTGTGGAGGGTTGCCGTGGTGGGAGAAGACGGACACGGTCACACGCCCGGAGGCGTCGTGGAAGGTGTTGAGGGGCGTACCGACGGAGCCGAACGACCGCCGTGGCGACGCCGTGCCCGCCGCGAAGGCAGTCCCGCCGCCGATCGCTCCGACGGCCGCGACGCCCACCGCGGCCGTCGCCGCCCGGAGCACTTCTCTTCTGGATCTCATGGCCTGCCTCTCGTCGAATGCCGCACCATGATGCTTCGTCAGAAGCGGACCTTAGCCCCGGACGAGGGCACTTCAGTACCCCTGGAAATGGCCGTTGGCGGCGGCTCCCCGGGACACCCCGCGGGTACGCCGTCCGCGGTACGGCCGCGGCAGCGCGCCCCGCCGCGCGGAGTCTCTCCGAGGGCAAAGCGGAGCCGGGGGAGGCGCGGTGGACACAGGCGTGCGGCTTCCGTCCGGTCGTTCCCGGGAGCAACGCAAGACCCGGATCGAGTGAGCGGCCACGCCCGGGTGAATCGCACAAGCGCCGCCGGGCGCCCGCCCCCGGGAGCGCGGGCCGCTTGACGCGTCATCGAATTCCCGTGCGGGAAAACGCCCTTCGGTGGCCGTGACTCCCCCGATCGGACGTCGTTTTTCCGATCGCCCGTCCGATCCGGGTCAACGAGGAGGCGCAGTGCATCACCACCACGACCGCCACGCGAACACCACGAGAACGCGATCGTCGTTCGAACAGGGCGGGCCGCTGCCCGCCGCCGCCGGTGCCGAGGCCGCCACCGGGAGGCGCGGATGAGCCGTCCCCCGCGCTACAGGTGCGTGATCGACGTGATGGTCCTGCTGCACCGCGACGACGGCCGCGTGCTGCTGCTCCGCCGCGCCGGTGACGTGTACGCGAGCGGCCTGCTCGCCCCGCCGGGCGGGCACCTCGAAGAGGGTGAGACCGTCGTCGACGGCGCCTTGCGCGAGGTCCGTGAGGAGGTCGGACTGTGCCTCGACCCGGGGGAGTTGGAGTTCTGCCACCTCATCCACCACCACAGCCCCGAGGGGAACGGCCGCCTCGGGGTCGTCTTCACCGCGCAGCGCTGGGACGGCGAGCCGCGCAACCTGGAGCCGGCCAAGTGCGCGGCGCTGGTCTGGGCCGACCCCGCGCGTCCGCCCGCCGACTGCGTGCCGTACACGGCGGCGGTGCTGACCCGGTTCACCTCCGGGGCCCTGCTGTCGACGCACGGCTGGGCGGTGTGAAGGGGCGCGCGAAGGGCCCGCCCGCGCCGTCCCGGCGCCCGTCCGTATCCGTGAGAACCCGTGAGCGACCGCCAGGAGAAGGGAACCCACCCACCATGACCCGCACCGTGACCAGCCGCCCCCGCGGCACCGAGCCCCCGGCCGCGCACGCGGCCATCGGCGTCGGCGTGATCGTCGTCGACCCGCGCGAGCGGATCCTGCTCGGGCACCACCACGCCGGCGTCTGGGAACTGCCCGGCGGTTCGGTCGAGCCGGGGGAGTCCCTCCAGGCGGCGGCCGTGCGCGAGCTCCGCGAGGAGACCTCGCTGACCGCCGCCCCGGCGGACGCCGAGGTGACCGCGCTGCTGCTCGACGACGCCGGTGGCGTCAGCCGTCTGACGGCCGCCGTGCTCGTCACCGCGTACGAGGGCGCCCCGGTCGCCGCCGAGCCCCATCTCGTGGCCCGTTGGCAGTGGTTCCAGCCGGACGCGCTGCCCGGCCCGCTCTTCGTCCCCTCCGCGCAGGCCCTCACGGCGTGGCGGCCGGGACTGGCGATCGACCACCCGCCGGCCCACCGCTACCCGATCGCGTTCTGAGGCGTCTCGCGGGACACGCCAAGGATAAATCGGGGCATTTCACACCAGCCCGTCCGTGCGCGCAGAGACGTACGCACGGTGAACCACAAGCCCTGACTCCCCTTCCGCTTTCCGGACGGCGGGGGATATCTCTGGACGTGTGCGCGCGGCCCGCCGAGCCGGGCGCACACGAAAGGAGCCCACCATGCACGACGACCCGTCAGGCCCGCCCGCGGAAGGGCGCACGGCCCGGGGTACGAACGACTGGTACGTCGACTCCAGGTGCACCAACTGCGACGTCGCCCGCCAGCTCGCCCCCGGACTCATCGAGGAGGTCGGAGGCCGCGCGGAGGTCGTCCGGCAGCCGCGCGACGCCGCGGAGGTCCGGCAGCTGAACGCCGCCGCCCACGCCTGCCACACCCGCTCGATCCGGCCCGGTTCCGGGCGGCTCGACCCCGCGCAGGACCCCTTCCCGCTCGCCCTGGACGACCGTGTCCACCTGTGCGGACACAACTCCACCCACAACGCGGGCGCCAACTCCTACCTGCTGCGGCGCCCGTCCGGCACCATGATGATGATCGACACCCCCCGGTGGAGCACCGCGCTCGCCGCGCGCTACGAGGCGCTGGGGCCCGTCACCGACGTGCTCCTCACCCACTACGACCACGCCGCGCACGGCCGCGCGTACGCCGACCGCTTCGGCGCCCGCCTGTGGATCCACGAGGGGGATCTCGAAGCGGCCCCGGACGCCGACCGCGTGCTGCGCGGGACGGAACCGGCCGTGATCGGAGACGGCGTGCTCGCGTACCCGCTGCCGGGGCACACCCTCGGCAGCGTGCTCTACGTCGCCGACGAGCGCTACTGCTTCAGCGGCGACAGCCTGTACTGGTCCCGCACGACGGCCGATATGGAGGTGGTGGAGAGCGTCACCTGGTACTCGATGGCCGAGCTCAGCGCCTCCCTGCACAGGAACGCAGGCCGGCTGCGCTTCGAATGGCTGCTGCCGGGCCACGGCGACCGCAAGCGGCTCCCCGCCCCCGAGATGGCCCGGCGGCTCAGGGAGCTGACCGCCCGGACCCGGACGATGCCGGAACGGCCCGTCGACTTCACCGCCGTGCGCTGGTGACGCTCGGGCGCCGGGCGTCCCACTCGTGCCGCAGGACGGAGTAGGTCACGACGTCGTGCCAGCGCCCGCCGGTGCGGACCCAGTCGCGCATCCGGCCCTCCTGCGACATGCCCGCCTCGGTGATCGTGCCGTGCGTGACGGGATGGTCGTGGCGGCGCAGCCCCCAGATGCGGTGCAGCCCCAGCCGCTCGAAACCCAGGCCGATCATCAGTCGTAGAGCCTCGCTGCCGTAGCCCCGGGACCACACCTCCGGGACGAGCACGAGTTCGTTGAGCCATCCGGAGAGGTGGTGCGGGGGCTCCAGCGTCATCCCCAGCGTCCCGACCATGGCGGGGTCGTCCGGTGTGGTGACGGCCATCTCGAAGCGGGTACGGGGAGCGTCGAACGCGGTCCGGCGGCGCTCCTCGTACTTCGCGGCGGCCGCCTCGGCGTCCAGGGCGTCGAAGCGCAGATAGCGCGTGACCCGCGGGTCGCCGTACAGGCGGGTGAGCACGGGAAGGTCCTCGGACGTCAACTCCCGGAGGCACAGCCGGTCTCCGGTCACCGTGGCGGGGTACATTCTCGCGGTTTCCTCTGTTTCGACCGGGTGCGCGCCCTCGACCTGCGTACAGTCCGCTGCATGTCTTTGACGGCCCGGCATTTCAGCGACGTGGACAAGGCCCCGAGCCCGGGGGCGTACGAGGCGTACCTGGAGCTGGCCGAGCGCTCCGCGCCCGTCACGGCCCTGCGCGCCCACATCGCCCAACGACTCGGCCGGCCGACGGGACACGGCGTCGATGTCGGATGCGGCACCGGCCACGCGGTCGCCGAACTCCGCGCGGCGGGCCTGGCCGTCGTCGGCGTGGACCGCAGCAACTCCCTGGTGCGGACGGCCCGCACCCGTTTCGCCGGGAGCAGCTATCTCGTCGGTGACGCCATGGCCCTGCCTTTCCCGGACGGGCGCGTCGGCTGGTACCGCGCGGAGCGGCTCCTCATCCACCTCCCCGACGCGGCGCGCGCCCTGGAGGAGGCCCGCCGGGTGCTCCGTCCCGGCGGCCGCATCGCCCTGGCGGATCCGGACTTCGCCACGCTCGCCATCGCCTCCGGCCACACCGCCACGACCGGCCCCGCCGCCGAGGCCTTCGCCGAGGCCCTGGCCGACGGCCGGGCCGGCGCCCGCCATGACGCCCTCCTGGGGCGCGCGGGCTTCACCGACCGCGTCACGAGCACGGTGCCCCTGGTCTTCACGACGTTCGCCGAGGCGTGGCCGCTGCTCGTGGAACCGGCCTGCGCGGCAGCGGTGGCGGCGGGCGCCCTCGACCCGGAGCGGGTGCGCGCCCTGCGCGAGGAGCAGGAGTCCCGCGAGGGGAAGGGGCTGGTGGAGGCGTCCTGCCTGGCGCATGTGACGACGGCGACCCGCGCGTAGCGAGCCCGTAACCGGCGAAACGTCGCGGAAGGAACATCACCTCATCAGGTGGCCCGCCCGGACGGCGGCGGCTTCCCCGCCCGCCGGCCGGTCTACTGGGGTGGCCGGCCGCGCGCGGGGTGCGCGGGGCCCAGTGGACACCTGCCGACAATTGAGGAATGTGATGAGGAAGATCGTCGCCACCGTGCTCGCCGCTCTCGCCATGGGCTCCGCCGTCGCCGTCCCGGCGAGCGCGGCGCCGACCGGGGTCAACTCCCAATGCGGGAAGTACATCTGCGTCATGACGGCCCATCACAACCGGTTCGTCCAGGACATCACCGTCCGGACCACGGACGGCCTGCCCGGGACGCTGCGGTCCTACTGGGGCAACTACCACTCTCCCAAGGTGAACGCGGCGTCCCACAGGTGGGAGGTCGGCTACGAGCAGGCGGGCTCGAAGCTCGTCTGCGGCGGTCTGGAGCGGGACGGCCGCAGCATCGAGGACGGCGTCTGCGTCACCATCTGACCCGGGCGGGGGGCGTGCGCGTACGGTCCGTGCGCGTACGGACCGCCGCGGGTCCGGCCGGTGCCGGCTTCCTCCGCCGTGAGGGACGCGCTCCCGGCCCCGCCGGGGCACCCGTACCAGGGTGCTACCGGTACGGGGGGATATCCCCCCACGGATCGGCCGGGCAGCCGGATGTCCCCGGCCGGGGCGCTCCCGCGATCGTGGATCCCACGGAGAACGTGACGTGCCGTGTCACGTACAGGGAAGGACAGATCGTGCGACGCAAGAGTTCACCGGCCAAGGCCGTCACCGCGGTCATGGCGCTGGCCCTCGCCGGCGGGACCGTACTGACCGCCACCGGTGCCACGGCGGCCCCCGCCGCCCCGCGCCCGGCCACCGACGGCGTCTGGCGCATGGACGGCTACGGCACCGTGCTGGTCCTCGCGGACGGACACCTCCAGGAGTACCAGACCACCGCCGTGAGCTGTATGAAGAGCGACTCGGCCGAGCGGACCGGCACCGGCACCGGACCGGCCGTGTCCTACACCACCGGTGACGGGGTCGTCCTCACGGTGCGCGCCCGGCCGGGCGGTGACCGGGCCACCCTGCACGCGGACGGCGCGGTCGGCGACCGCGAGCTGCGGCGCACGGCGGCGCTCCCCGAGTCCTGCGGGCGCCAGGCGGATCCCAAGGACTCGCTCGCCTCCTTCGACGTCTTCTGGCAGTCCTTCGAGGAGAACTACCCCTTCTTCGCCGCCAAGGGCGTCGACTGGCACAAGGTGCGCGACAGGTACCGCCCGAAGGTGCGCGTCGACACGCCCAAGGACGAACTGTTCACGCTGTTCGGCGAGATGGTTGCGCCGCTGAACGACGCGCACGTCGCCGTCCAGGACGGAAAGAAGATCTTCGCTCGGACACGCCCCGGCACGGAGATGCCCGGCCCGGACCTGGACGAGCGCGCCAAGAAGCACATCCTGGAACGCGACCTCAAGGGGCGGAAGACGCACGAGTTCGCCAACGGCCGGATCACCTACGCCGACCTGCCCGGCGGACAGGGCTATCTGCGCGTCTCCGGATTCGGCGGCTACGCGGCGGAGGGCGCGCCGTACGCCACCCAGCTGGCCGAGCTGGACCGGGCGCTGGACGCGGTGTTCACCCGCGAACGAGTCAAGGACCTGCGCGGTCTGATCATCGATCTGCGGATCAACGGCGGCGGTTCCGACGCCATGGGGCTGCGCATCGCCGGGCGGCTCACCGACACCCCGTACCTCGCCTACTCCAAGCGGGCCCGCAACGACCCCGCCGACGCGACCCGGCACACCCGCCCGCAGCCGCTGTACGTCAACCCGGCGAAGGCGCCCCGGTACACCGGTCCGGTCGCCGTGCTGATCGGCGGCTCCACCGTCAGCGCCGGTGAGACCTTCACCCAGGCCCTCATGGACCGGCCGGGCGGGACGGTCCGGATCGGGCAGCACACACAGGGCGTGTTCTCGGACGTCATGACGCGCGTCCTGCCCGACGGCATGGCCGCCTGGCTGCCCAACGAGGAGTTCCTGAACCGCTCGGGCCGGTCCTACGACGGGCCCGGCATCCCGCCGAGCGCCCGCATGGAGGTGCCGGTCTTCACCGAGGAGGAGTTCGAGGCCGGCCGTGACTCGGCCTTCGACAAGGCCGTGGAGGTGCTGCGGGGCCGGAAGGCATAGCGGCGGAGCCGGTGTTCAGAAGCCGGGCGGAGTCTCCGACCAGACGCAGACCGCCGGGACCGCGCCCGGGTTGTGGTAGCGGTGCGGGGTGGTGGACTCGAAGCTGACGGTGTCGCCGGGCGTCAGGTGGTAGTGGACGCCGTCGACCCAGTAGTCGAGCTCGCCGCTGAGCAGGAGGCCGACCTCCTCGCCCGCGTGGGTGTGGGGGCGGTCCCCGGAGGACGCCCCCGGCGCCACCTCCAGGAGCATCATCTCCAGGCGGCCGACGGGGTCGGGGTTGAGCAGGGTGTAGGTGACGCCCTCCACTCCGGCGCGGGTGAGCTCCACCCGCTGGTCGGGCCGGGTCACCACGCGCCGCTCGCCGTCGATCTCCCGGAAGAGGCGGCTGAGGGAGACGCCCAGGGCGTCGACGATCGTGCGCAGCGTGTTGATGGTGGGGCTGTTGACGTCGCGCTCGACGTTGCTGAGGTAGCTGCGCGACAGGCCGGTCAGCTCGGCGAGCCGCTCCAGGGTGTAGCCCTTCTCCAGGCGCGCGCGGCGGAGGTGCCCGCCGATCCCGGCCTCCCGGCCGGGGGTGGACCGGTGGTCGTCGGTGGTCACCCGGACCCTCTTTCGTCTACGGATTTCGCCTACGGGAATATCTAGTAAAAAAGATGCCGCATCCAGCATAGTGGACGTCCGATGTCGAGGATGCTCTACGCTCCATCCGATATAGAGCACGCGCAGAGCACACGTGAACGTACGTCCGGAGGCCCCATGAACCACGACCCCGTGCTGCCCGAGCTGCGGCTGAACCTGCGCGCGCTGGAACACAACGTGGAGCTCATGGCCGCCTGGTGCCGTGAGCAGGGCGTCGAGCTGGCCCCGCACATCAAGACGACCATGACCCGCCCGATCGTGGAACGGCAGCTGGCCGCCGGCGCCTGGGGCGTCACGGTCGCCACCGTGCGGCAGGCCGGCATCGCCGTGGAGTGGGGGATCCGCCGCGTCCTGATCGCCAACGAGGTGGTGCGCGACGCCGACCTCACCACCCTGCGGCAGTGGCTCGACACCGTGCCGGACCTGGAGCTGTACTGCCTCGTCGACTCCCACGCGGGCCTCGGCCTCGCCCGTTCGGCGCTGCGCGGCGCCGCCAACCCCCTCCGGATCCTGATCGACGTGGGCACACCGGAGGGGCGGACCGGCGTCCGGGAACCCGCGGAGGCCCACGCCCTCGGCGAGGCCGTCGCCGACCCCGACGCCGCACCGGGACTGCTGCTGGCCGGTGTCGCCGGCTACGAGGGCGTCCGCCCCAACCGCCGGGACACGGACACCCTCGCCGACGTCGACGCGCACTGCCGCCGGACGGCCGAGGTCCTCCACGGCCTGGCCCCGCTGATCCGCTCCGGGCGGCCCGTCCTCAGCATGGGCGGCTCCGCGTTCCCCGACCGGGCCGTCGAGGCGTACCGCGAGCTCTCCGCGCGCCCGGACGGCCCGGCACCGGTGTTCGTCCTGCGCTCCGGCTGCTACGTCACCCACGACCACGGCACATACCGGCAGGTGACACCCTTCCCCGGGCTGGAGGGCGCGCTGACCGTCCGCGCGGTCGTCCTCTCCACCCCCGAGCCGGGACGCGCCGTCCTCGGCGCCGGCAAACGCGAATTGCCCTACGACGCCGGCCTGCCCGTCCTCCTCGGCGCCCGTACCCCGGGTGCCCCGTTCCGCGCCACGACCGGCACGGCCGTCCAGATCTTCGACCACCACCTGACGCTCACCGACGCGCACGACCTGCGCGTGGGCGACGAGGTCGACCTCGGGATCTCACACCCGTGCTCGGCCTTCGACAAGTGGCCGGACATCACGGTCGTCGACGAGGAGGGGACGTTCCGGGAGGTGTGGCACCCGCGGTTCCGCTAGCGGGTGCGGTGCGGGTGGGGTGCCGCTGCGCGGGGCTTTGTCCCCTACCCGCCCCTTCCCGAATGTCCTCAAGCGCCGGACGGGCTGAAATCAGCCCGTCCGGCGCTTGAGGACCGGGGTCCGGGGCGGAGCCCCGGTTCGGGAAGGGGCGGGTAGGGGACAAAGCCCGCCGCAGGCGCCCGGGCCGTATGCCCGTGCTCGCTACGGCTCGTTCGTCGGCTGAGCCGCCCGCTCCCCCTCACCCTCCACATCCACCCGAGGCAGAATCAGCACCCCCCACGTCACCAGCACCGCCCCCACCCCCTCCGGCACCAGCCACCACCCCGCCCGCACCCGCTCCCCGTACACCAGGATGCCGAGGGCCAGGCTGACCAGCCCCTCGCCCAGCGTGAGGGCCGGCTGGGAGGCCACCAGCGGGCCGGACTCCATGGCGTTGGCCAGGAGGAAGAGCGCGCACGCACCGGCGGCCACGAACGCGTAGGTCTGCCAGGCGGTGAGGAAGGCCCCGGCGCCGTCCCGCTCGAAGACACCCGTGGCGGACTTCATCAGCGTGGCCGTCAGGGCGTAGCCGATCGCGGAGGCGGAGCTGAACAGGGCCGCGCGCGCCCTGCCGCGCGGCCGGGGCAGGGCGGCCAGCACACAGAGCGCCATGGCACCGGCGGTGGCGAACAGGGTCAGCGCCCACAGGCCGGGGGAGGCGGTGGCGCGCCCGCCGCCCGGCGCGGCCGCCGCCAGCGCCAGGCCGAGCCCGGCGGCGACCATGACGGACGCCGCCCAGCCGGCCGCCGGCAGCCGCCGCCGGGCCAGCGCACCGGCGATGAGGAGGGTGAAGGGGAGTTCGAGCACGAGGAGCGGCTGGACGAGCGACAGCGAACCGAGCGTCAGGGCCAGCGCCTGGCACGCCGCCGCGCCGACGATCACGGCGACGCCGCCGAGCCACGCCGGGCTGCGCAGCAGATGCCGGACGAGCCGCACGCTGAAGGCGTCGCCCGGCGGCACGGTCCGCGCCGCCACGCGCTGGAGCACCGTCCCCGTGGCGTTGCCCACGGCCGCCAGCAGGGCGAACAGCGCGGAGAACAGGGCCATGGGTCGGTTCCTCGAGTTCCGGGGTGCCGGTCGCCGGTCGCCGGTCGCCGGTCGCCGGTCGCCGGTCCGGCCGGACGGCCCGGCCACTGGCCGCAACGGTCGCAGAGTGACCGCGCGCACCGGGGCCGCACCACCGGGCGGGGACGGCGACCACACGATCGGGCGCGTCCGGCGCCGCGCTCCGGTACGTACGGGAGCGCCCGGGGCCGGGCGGCTCGGACGGGGCGGACCGGCCACCCGGCACCCGGAACGTCCGGGGCGGCGTGCGGGCTACAGCGCCCGGCGCATACAGACCCGGGGCCAGCGGTCCAGTCCGTGGGCCGCCTCCGCCTCGCGGATCTCGCGGAGGCCAGGGGTGAGCTCCGCGTCCGGGACGGGGCCGAAGCCGCACCGCTCGTAGTACGGGCCGTTCCACGCCACCTCGGTGAACGTCGTCAGGGTGAGCGCCGGGGCACCGCGCTCCTTCGCCCAGCCGCCGACGTGTTCGATGAGGCCCGCGCCGACGCGCCGCCGGCCGTGCGCGGGGTCCACGGAGATCTGCTCGATGTGCGCGCAGCCGTCGACGAGGTCGACGACGACATAGCCGACGGCGACGTCCCGGTCGTCCGTGTGCACCCAGGCGCGGTCGGCGTCGATGTACTGCCGGAGCACTTCCGGGGACGGCGGCTCGTCCTCCGCGACCGCTGTCATGTCGATCTCGGAGAACAGCCTTCCGGCGGCCCGCTCGATGTCCCGCAGCCGCGGGATCTCTTCTCTTCTGGCTTGACGGATCACGGAGTGCATCGTCATCCCGGCACGGCCGCCGGTGCAAGCCCGTCGACGGGCCGGGGCACGGACCTCCGGGTCTCGGTCATTTCCCCGGGCGGGACGAGCCCACGGGCGCGGGCGACCTGGGACGACGGCGCCCCGGCGGGCCGCCGCGGCGGGGCGCGGCCGAAAATCGCTTAACGCGCAGCCGGGAGCGGCCCGATACTCCGACGCACGGGACCGGCCGCACCGCCGGCCCGGGCACCTTGTCCGCCCAGTGGTTCCGACAGGGGGGGTGAGCGCCTTGCCCGGAGGCTTCGTCCGCCTGCCGCGCCGGTGCGCGGTCGCCGTGGCCGTGACCACCGCGGCGCTGACCCTGGCGGTACCGGCGCGGGCGTCCGCCGCCGAGCCGCCGCCGTGCCGGGCGCGTCCCGCCGAAGCGCATGTGGACTGGACCGGGAGGAACTTCACCGGCGACTTCTGGTGCGAGCTGGAGCCCGGGTGGATACGCATCCAGTCGCGCTCCACCAGCGCGGTCATCGGGCGCATGGAGTTCTCCCCCGGCTGGCTGGTCTGCTGGAAGAAGGGCAGCGACTACCTCGGTGACGACCGCTGGTACTACACGCAGGGCGACCGGGTGCTGGCGAGCCCGGCGTCGAAGGCGTGGGGCTATATGCCGGCGGTCGCGGTCAAGGCGCCGAAGCACCCGGTCGCGGGCATGCCCGAGTGCCCCTGGACCGACGGCTCCTCGTCCCCCGCGCCTCGGTGAGGGCCGCCCCCGCTTCGCGGGACGCGAGAGGAGCTTCGCTTGAGACGGGACTCGTCGGCCGCCCCGGTCCTCCGCTCCCGGCGGCGCGGTCGTGGCGCCTTGGGCGCGGCCGTGGCGGGCGCGCTGGTGTCCGGGTCCGTGCTGCTCGGCCCCGCGCCGCCGGCGGCGGCAGCGGGCGTCTGCGGGATCCGGACGGGGATCGTCCTGCGGGACGCCATCGGCAATGTCTTCGACAAGGCGCTGTACTGCGACAACGAGCCCTCGGACGTCTACGGCAAGGCGGACTTCGGCGCCGTGCTCACCGGCTGGCTCAAGCTGTCCCCCTCGTGGTTCACGTGCTACACCTTCGGACCGAAGGACACGAAGGGGAACAGCGTCTGGTACTACGTGCAAGGCGATCAAGTGGCCGATCTGCCCAGGATCAAGGGGTGGGGTGCGGTGCCGGGCGAGGTGGTGAAGGTGCCCGCGGGGGTGGCGCATCCGTTCCCGGGGCTGCCGAACTGCCCGTGGGTCTGAGGGGCGTGGCGTCCGGCGGGAGCGGGAAGGGGAGAGAGGGCCATGGGATCGACATCGGCGCCGGCGCCAAGATCGGCACCGGCACCAAGAACGGTATCGGCACCGAGACCTCGACCGAGGCTGAGACCGGGCCGTCACCGACTCGCGGCAGCGCTGCTCGCGGCCGCCGCCCTGACCGTCACCGCCACGGCCGCCACCACCGCTGCCGCCGTCGGCTCCGCCACGACCGTCGCCGAATGGCGCCTGTGCATGTTCCTGGGCGGCCACCCCTCCTTGCGGAAGGGGAGTACGGGCGAGGCCGTACGTCACCTCCAGTGCATCCTCAACGAGGTGTACCGGTTCCAGAACGTCACTGTGAACGGCGTGTTCGAAGAGGTCACCGAGGCGTCGGTGAAGACCCTCCAGAGGCAGTTCAGCCTCGCGGTGACCGGTGTCGTCGACGCCGCCACGTGGGCCGCCCTGCATCCTTGACTCCTTTCCCGCCGAGCAGGGGGCCCGCCATGCCGTCACTCTCCCCGACCCGGCTCGCCGCCCGGTCGCGCGCGCTCGTCACGCTCCTGGCCGTCACGGTGCTGCTCGCTCTCGTGCCCGGGTACACCACCGTGGCGCGGGCCGCCCCGCGGCAGGAGGTCAACATCCTGGCCGCGCACAGCGGCAAGTGCCTGGAGGTCGCCTCCGCGGCGGAGGGGGAGGCCGTACGGCAGCAGCGCTGCGTCGGGAGCCCACGGGCCCTGTGGTACCTCCGGGCGTCCGAGGCCGGTGGGGGAACCGTCAACATCGTCAACGTCTACAGCGGCAAGTGCCTCGAGGTGGAGAACTCCAGCCCGGTGAACGGCGCCGCGATCCGGCAGGGGAACTGCGAGGGCAGGCCGGGAGCCGACTTCGGCCTGGCGGACGCCGGGGACAACGCCTGGCTCCAGCCCGCGACCGCGTCCCCGCGCAAGTGCGTCGAGGTCACCGGCTCCTCGCTGGAGGACGGGGCGCCGCTGCGGCAGTGGGACTGCGCGCGCCAGCCGGGTGCCGAGTTCGTCCAGCGGTCCGACCCGGTGCGGGAGACGACGCTCGTCAACGCCCACAGCGGTAAGTGCCTGGGGATCGAAGGGCGGAGCCCGGACGACGGGGCGAAGGTCGTCCAGCTGACCTGCTCCGGCACGGCACTGGAGCAGAAGTGGCAGGTCGGCACCGCCGCGGGCGGCGCCGTCACGCTGGCCAACGTGTACACGGGGAAGTGCCTGTCCATCGAGGGCGCGAGCACCGAGAACGGCGCCCGCGGCGTCCAGGCGGCCTGCGAGGGTGGTACCGAACAGGCGTGGCTGGCACGGCCGCAGGGCACCGGGTTCCACACCCTCGTCAATGTGAACAGCGCGAAACTCCTGGGAATCAAGGCCGTGAGCTCGGACGAGGGAGCGGAGACGGATCAGTGGACCGACTCCGGCACCAGGGACCAGCTGTGGCAGATGGTTCCCTCGGTGGCCCGAGTGGCGGCGCAATCGGCGTGATTCCGTTCTGACGAGTGGGTAGGAAGCAGTGTGACGGGAGGGCGGGGAAATTATCTGCCCCCTGTATGCACTGCTTCCTTGCGAGTCGTGAGTTACGAACGGGCATTCACCGACGCGGGCAGTCCGCTTGGCGGCCACGGCCCATATACTTCGTCGTGGTGGCTCGATGGCCGGGCCGACCGCCCCGACGCTCTCCTGCGCCATCGTCCGTCGGGCGGCTCGCACCTCACTATCATCGTCACAGAGAGCGGGAATCACTGTGCTGATATTCTCCGTGTTGGGCGCACTGGAAATAAATGTCCCGGGGAAGAAGATCGAGATTTCCGGGGAACTCCAGCGGACACTCCTCCAGACCCTGCTCGTCGGTGAGGGCGAAAGCGTGTCCAGCGAGGCGCTGATGCGGCGGATGTGGGGCGAGTCGATGTGGGATGTCCAGCCCAACACCCTGTACGCCCATATCAGCAGGCTCCGTCGCAGGCTCAGGGCGCTGGAGCCGGAGCGCACGGAGCCGCGGCTGACCGTCCATCCCTCCGGCTACCGGCTCGCCCTCGCCGAGGGCGAACTCGACGCCACTGAATTCGTCAGGAAGATCAACAGCGTCGAGGCGGGAAAATTCCATTCCCCTGGTGATTCGGTGCGGTTGTTACGGGAAGCGCTCGCCATGTGGCGCGGCCCGGCGTTCGGCGACGCCGCGCGGACCCCGGCGTGCAGAAGGGCCGCCGTGCGTTACGAGGCGTACCGCCTGCGCGCCCTGGAGCTCCTTTTCGGCGCCGAACTGGAGAATGGCAACCACGCCACGATACTGGCCGAGTTGTACGAGACGCATCTGGCTCATCCTTTGCACGAGCGCTATTGCGAACTGTTGATGATCGCCTTCTATCGCTCCGGCCGGCAGGCCGATGCCCTGGAGATCTATCGCCGTATGTGGCGCCGTCTCGCGGACGAATTGGGCGTCCGGCCCTCGCCGCAGCTCCAGCGCACGGAACAGGCGATCCTCTCGCACGACCCGGCCCTGGATCATCCGGCCGTACCTCCGGACGCCTCGGCCCCGTCCGCGCCTTGGACGAGATGTCCGGTGCTCTCGTGAAGTGAGCTGACGCAACGGGCGGTGGGGCGGGCCCGGGGTCCGGGAAGCCTGTGGTTCCGGTCGGCTCCGGTCAGGACCGGGCCTTCGGGGTGAGGACGAGCTGGGTCTGAGTGGTCTGCCCGACGAGCCGGTCCTCGTCGTCCCGCAGGTCGGTCTGCACCACCACGACGGTCCCTCCGACGTGCAGTGGGCGGGCGGTGGCGCGCACGCCGCCCGAGCGGACCGCCCGCAGGAAGTTGGTCTTGGACTCCACCGTCGACGTGCCCGCCCCCGCCGGGAGGTTGAGGTAGGCGCACACCGCGCCGACGGCGTCGGCCAGGGTCATCAGGGCGCCGCCGTGCAGGGCGCCGCCGACGGTGCACCGCTCGGCGGACCAGGCGAGGCTGCCGCGCGCGACCTCCGGCGTCGCCTCGTCGAGGGTCATGCCCAGGTGCGACGCGAACGGCATGGCGGCCAGGAGGCCGGCGAGGCCGGCCGCCCCGGGCGGCGTTCCCCCGGTGGTGGGCACGGATGCGGTTCCGGGGGTGGATCCGGATGCGGAACCGGGCGCGGAATCCGGCATGAGGGGCCGCCTTTCGGGAGGAGGACGTGGCCGGACGTCAGTCTGTCGCCGCCCGGCGGCGGCTGCCAGGGCTTCGCCACGGCTGATGGCCGGGGCCACGCCCAAGTCCCGAAAGCGCCCCGCGCCGCCTCCTGTCACAGGAGCCGTCGCGGCCCGCCGACGCCTCTCAGGAGCAGCTGCTGCCACTGCTGCAACTGGAGCACGAACTCCCGGAGGAGCAACTGCTGTAGCTGCTCGAACAGCTCGAAGCGCTCCCCGAGTCGCTGGAACCACTCGTGTCGCCGGAGTCCCCGGTGCCACAGGACGCCCCCACGATGATCGCCGAGGACGAGACCGAGGAGGAGGCGGAGGAGGTGGATCCGGAAGAACCGGAGGACCCGGAGGACGCTGAGGACCGTGAAGCCGAGGAGGAGGACGCGTACGACGAGGAAGTCCCACCCCCACGCGCCGTGGTGGCAGGGGTCAGGGCCGGCTTCTCCGCCGGCTGGTCGAACTGCGCGCGCAGCTCGTCATCTGTCAGGGCCTCCGGCCCCCGCACGGCGACCACCCCCGCGAGGCCCTCCGGGTGGAGCTCGGGGGTGTGGACGCTCCATGACCCCCGGTACCTGAGGTGCCGTGCGACGCGCTCGCCGTGATCGGTGCGGGGGACCCGCCACTTGGGCGGCTCGCACGTGCGGGCCACGAGGGCGGCCCCGAGGAGGGCCGGCGCCAGCACGACGAAAGGCAGCGGGTAGGAGGCGGGGAGGAAGAGCAGGACCACGGTCACGGTCGCCGCGACGGCCAGTCCCGCCTTCTGGACCAGAGCGGCACGCGGCCACCCGCGCCGGGTCGCCGGTGCCATGAGCAGCCCTTGGTCGACCAGCGAACGGTCGATCCCCTCCAGCGCCGGGTCCTCGCGCATCTCCCGGCGCAGGGTGCGCAGGGAGTTGCTCCAGTCGGTGCTGCACCGCTTGAGCAGCGCGCGCTCCATCGCGTGGCGGGAGGCCGGGTCGACCACGGTGACCCGGCCCTTCCGCAGCGTGATGCGCCGGTCCTCGTACATCTTGAGGACGGTCGCGTCCACGACGTGTTCCGCGCCGCCGAGCAGATAGGCCACACCCGGCAGGTCCGGGAGGCTGTCCGCGGCGTCCGCCGCCAGCGGCCCGCGCGCGCCGCGCCGCAGACGCGACAGCCGGACGGACGGGAGCAGCAGGCACAGCAGGGCGACGACGACAGCGATGGTGATCATCAGTCAGTTGCCTTTCCGCCGGCGCTCGGCGCGCCGGGAGCCAAGGGCCGCGGCGAGGCGGCTGAGGAGCGGTGGCCTGCCCGCGGAGCCGGAACGGGCGGTACAAGCGGTACAGGCGGTGTGGGCGGTACGTTCGGCCTCCCAGTCCGTCAGCCGCCGGTGCCGCTCCGGATCAGCTTCCAGGGCGCCGGTGCGCAGGACGCCGCGGGCGAAGTCCAGCGCGTCCCGGTGGTAGCCGTCGGTCATGGGCCGTTCCCGGGCGTAGCCCAGGAACAGCTCGTGGAAGCGGGGGCCCAGGATGTCGCGCAACTCGGGCGCGACCTTGGCGACGACGTGCGCGCGTTTGCCGAGCAGCGCCCGGCGCTGGACCTCCAGCCTTACCGGATCGAACCCTTCGGGTTCCGGGCCGCCCGCGACGAGGGTGGACAGCAGGGCGAGCTGGGCGTGCGCGAGCCGCTCCCGGGCGGCGGCGTCCGGATCCGGGGCGGCCGCGGAGTCCCCCGCTGCCGGCCGGGGCGCGCCGGTCGTCCGGGCCACGCCGCGAACGGGGGCGTCGGGTACGGGGACGTCGGGTACGGGGGCGTCGGGCAAACGCCCGTCGGGAACGGCCACATCGGACATGGGCCCGTCGGACATGGGCCCGTCGGACATGGGCCCGTCGGGCAGGGGGACGTCAGACACGGGCACGCGCCCGCCCGGTCACGGCCCGTATGGCGTCCAGCTCGGCCGAAAGCTCCTCCGCCTCCGGGAAGTGGTCGTCCCGTTCCAGGAGGACGCCCGGCGGTGCGACGCGGTCGCACAGCTCCGCCAGGACGTCCAGGACGGGCCGGGTCACCGGGTGGGCATGGCTGTCGTACCAGAGGCCCTCCCTTTCGAAGCCGCCCGCCACGTGCACGTAGGCGAGAGCCTCGACGGGGAGACCGTCCAGCACGGTCGCCGGGTCCTCGCCCCGGTTGACGTGGTTGGTGTGGAGGTTGGCGACGTCGACGAGCAGCCGCACCCCCGTCCGTTCGACGAGCTCGGAGAGGAACCGCCCCTCGGTGAGCTCCTCGCCGGGCCAGGTCACGAGGGCCGCGATGTTCTCCAGCGCGAGCGGTACGGGCAGCGCGGCCTGCGCCAGACGGACGTTCGCGCAGAGCACGTCCAGCGCGTCCCGGGTGCGGGGCACCGGCAGCAGGTGCCCGGCCTCGACCCGTGGTGACCCGGTCAGCGACCCCCCGGCCCGTACGAACGCGACGTGCTCGCTGACGAGCGGGGCGTCGAGCGCCTCCGCCAGCTCCGCGAGCGCGACGAGCCGGCCCAGGTCGGGGCGGTCCGCGCCGCCGAGACCGAGCGAGGCGCCGTGCGGGACGACGGTCGTACCCCGCGCGCGCAGGCGCCGCAGCGCTTCGGGCGGGTCGTCGGCGCGGATGTTCTCCGCGACGACCTCGACCCAGTCGACCCCGGGGAGACCGGCGATGTCCTCGGCGATCCCCGGCCGCCAGCCGATACCCGTCCCCAATGGCACACTCATGACCAACCCCCCGTACCCCCTGCAGTCCGTCACCAACGCGAAGGTAATTCCCTCCGGGGACCTCAGGAAAGACGGGGTGGGGTGTGATCTTGTCGTGGGGCACCGGAGCGGAACGCCGGCGGGCGGCATGCCCCCGAGCACGCCGCCCGCCCGCCTCGCGGTTCCCCCGTTCTCCGCGCCGCGAGGCGGAACGTGTGGGTCCGTCAGGCCGGGGTCAGCAGGCCTTGACGTACCACACGGGTCCCCAGTTCCCCGTCGGGTCGCCGGAAGCCGCCGGCGGGGTCGAGTAGATGAGCTTCTTGTTCTTGTCGTACATGCGGGCGACGGTCCCGTTGCTCTGGTTGTTGTACCAGGAGCCGCCGCTGTTCCAGCCGTCCGGTATCTCGTAGTAGACGTTGCACTTGGTGATCTTCCACAGCGTGCCCTTGTAGTTGGCCTGGGAGTAGCCGCAGAAGTACAGCTTGGGACAGTTGCCGGGAGCCGCCTGTGCCGCCGTCCCGGAGGTACCGGCGGCTCCGGCGGCCGTGGCCGGGACGATCGCCGTCGTCAGCCCGGCGACCGCCGCGGCGGCGGCCAGCCCGATCCTCGTGCGCCTGCGCAGTGACATGGTGATCCCTTTCCTGTCGCGTCCGGGAACCGGCGGGTGCCGGTCCCGGCGCGGGGCCCTTGTCGTGCCTCGGACGTTTCGACGGCGAATCTAGCCGGGCGGCCCGGAGCCGGTCGTCAACCCGGTGGCGTACGTACGCGGGGCACACCGGGCGGGCGCCGTCACGTACCGCCACACCTCGCGCGCGGCCGCGTCGGCCCCAGGGTGGAGGTCCGCCCGGGCCCGGTCCCGCATGTCACCCCAGGGGTGGAGCCGCCGGGACCGCGAGGTCGTCCCCCGCCCCGACGCCCCCCGCGGCCCCGCGTCGGTACGCTGCGCCCATGCGCTTAGGGACAGGGCCGGCCCAACGGCGTCTCGTCGACGTGGTCATCGCCGTCACCATGACGTCTCTGACGATCACCTTCGCGCTCCAGTACCACCCCGGCGCCCCCTGGCCTCCCTTCGACGCGTGGGCGATCGCGCTGAGCGCGGTGACCGGACTGCCGGTGGCCTTCCGCCGCGCCGCGCCGCGTACGGTCCTGGCCGTCTCCTGCGCGGGGCTGGCCCTCTACTCGGCCCGCGGCTATCAGCCCTCGGCCAATGTGTGGCCGCCCATGCTGGCGTTCTTCACCGTCGCCACCGAACTGCCGTCCCGCCGGGTCCTGCCCGGGGCGGTGCTGACCGCGTGCGTGTGGGAGTACGGCGGGCTCTCCGCCCATGTCGTCTCGTTCGTCGTGGCCACCGCGCAGACGGTGCTGGTCCTCGGCCTGGCCTGGGCCTTCGGCGCCGGTGCGCGGCGGCTGGCCGAGCGCAACGGGCAACTGCGCGTCCTGACCCGCCGCCTCCAGCTCGAACAGGCCGCCCGGGCCCGCCACGAGGTGACCGAGGAGCGCATGCGCATCGCGCGCGAGCTCCACGACGTCGTCGCCCACCACCTGTCCGTGATCGCCGTCCAGAGCGGCCTCGCCCGCTACGTGTTCGACACCGCGCCCGACACCGCCCGTACGGCCCTGGGCACCGTGGCCGACACCGCCCGGCAGTCCCTGGAGGAGATGCGCGGCCTCCTCCGGGTCCTGCGCCTGCCGACGGCGGACGGCAAGGGCCCCGATGCCGCCGTGGAGCCTCCGGAGGGTTCGGCCCCCGGCCTGGCGGACCTGCCCGAGCTGGTGGAGCGGGTACGCGCGGCGGGCGTCCGCGCGGACCTCGTCGTCAGCGGCATCGCCCGCCCCTTGCCGCCGGGCGGTGACCTGTCCGCGTACCGGATCGTCCAGGAGGCCCTCACCAACGTCCTCAAACACGCCCCCGCCGCCCGCGCGACCGTGGCGCTGCGCTACACCAGGGACCTGCTCGTCGTCCGCGTCGACGACGACGGGGGCGGGTCCGGCACGGCCTCCGCCGGAGGTGCGGCGGGCCCCGGCGCGGAACGGGTGCCCGGCGGCGGCCAGGGATTGCTGGGGATGCGGGAGCGCGCCAAGCTGTACGGCGGCACGTTCGCCGCGGGGCCGCGGCGGCAAGGAGGGTACGAGGTGCTGCTGACACTGCCGTTGCCCGCCCCGACGGCCGGCGCGTACCGCGCGGACGCCGGTACCGTACGGCCGCGCGCGGGGACGGGCCCGGCCGGCACCGGCCGGGGCGGGGGAGAGGAATCAGGGCCATGACCGAGCGGAGGACCCGCGTCCTCGTCGTCGACGACGAGATCCTGATCCGCGAGGGCCTGGCCGCCCTGCTGCGGGCCACACCCGACCTGGAGGTGTGCGGGCAGGCCGAGAGCGGCGAGGAAGCCGTGGCCCTGGCCGGTGAGCTCCGCCCCGACATCGTCCTGATGGACATCCGGCTGCGCGGGGCCGACGGCGTCACCGCCACCGAACGGATCCTCGCCGAGGCACCCGACCCCCGCCCCCGCATCCTGATCCTGACCACCTACGACCTCGACGAGTACGTCTACGCGGCGCTGCGCGCCGGCGCCGCCGGGTTCCTGCTGAAGGACACCCCGCCCGAGAGGCTGTTCACCGCCATCCGCACGGTCGCCGCGGGCGACATGCTGTTCGCACCGACGGTGACCCGCCGGCTCATCGAGGCGTACACCACGCGGCATGCGGCGCCCGCGGCTTCCGGTGACGTCCCTGAGAGCGCTCCCGAGGAGGACGCGTCCGAGCTGCTGGCACCGTTGACGCGGCGGGAGCGGGACATCCTGGGGCTGGTGGCGCGGGGTCTGACGAACCCGGAGATCGCGGCGCGGCTGACCGTCAGCATCTCCACGGTGAAGACGCACATCAACCGGATCATGACGAAGCTGGATCTGACGAGCCGGGCGCAGGCGGTGACGCTCGCGTACGAGTCGGGGCTGATCAGGCCGGCGGTGGTGCAGCGGTTCTCGTGACGGCGAGACGGCGAGACGGGCTGAGAACCAGCCCGTCCGGCGCTCGCGGCCTCCGCGGCCGTTCACCTCAGGCCGCGAGCTCGTACGCCTCCAGCCGCTTGATCAGCCGACGGACCATCAGCAGCGGGATCGCGCCGAAGAATCCGAACGACATGTCGATCAGCTGCCAGAAGAACGGAATTCCCCGGACCGAGCCGCAGATCAGCGCGAGCGGCACGATTCCGGCACATGCGATCACGCCGAACTCGATGACCCAGATGTTGCGCACGGGGTCCCGGTACGGTCCGTAGAACGCGACCGCGATGACCAGGTGCGCGAAGGCCAGCCAGTCCGTGCCGTACAGCACGAACGGATACTTCGCGTCGGTCGCCTCCAGGCCCTCCCGGACCCTGACCACCCACTCCATCAGTCCCGGCAGGTGCTCGGGGACCGGGGAGGCGCCGGAACCCAGCACCTCCTCCATCCACCGCACTTCGGTGACCAACGGGAACGCCGTCAGCCCGCTCAGCACGAGGCCGACGATGAAGACGACAAGCCAGATTCGAATACGGCGCCTCAGCGCGCCACGTCCGTCCATGATCGGAGCGTACGCCCGCCCGTATGACACCCCCGCACCGGGTCCGACCAGGCTTGATGTGCCCGCGCTCGCGCCCGGCCCGGTGGGGGCGTCGCCGCGAAGGCCCCGTCGGCCGGGCGGCACCGGCCGTCGGCGCACGGCCGGAAAGCGTCGCCGCCCTGAGGAGCCGGGGAGTCGAGAGGCTTCCGGTGCTCCTGGTGCGTGTGTTGTCCCGTGGCCATTTCGTGCGCTCGCGGCCGGGCCCGGGAACGCGACAGATTGAGCGGCGGTGTACAGGGCGGTCCCGCGTCCGGTCGAAGGTTCCCCCGCGCAGAAGGAGACAGCGGAATGGCGCAGAACGGCGAGCGGTTCTCCAAGGATCTCGGTGAGTTCCTCAAGAAGATCACCATGTGGTACGACACCAACCACGAGGGTTTCCGGACCCTGTACGACGCGGCGGTCGCGAACGTGGTCACGTACCCGGACGACACCCCGGAAGAGGTGCGCTGCGACTGGAAGAACAAGGACATCCGGTTCCTGTGCGACTTCTTCGAGGGGTGGTACAAGTGGCGGTCGGGGGTCAACGACGGGCTGGACTACATCGAGAAGTTCAGCTGGCTCAACTACGAGAACGACTACGGCATGGTCTTCGTGACCTGTGGTCCGGGCTACGAGATGACCGCCGACTTCACGCATCTGCAGGGCCTGCAGATGGACGAGGAAGGGCCGCGGGCCCAGAAGCTCATCGAGAAATGGGTCAAGGAGCTCGGCAAGAAGCGCATGGGCGAGTACAAGAAGGAGGACTGGAAGACCTTCAACGACTTCTTCGTCCGGCAGCTCAAGGAACCCCGGCGGGTCGACGCCGAAGGTGACGACAGCGTGGTGGTGGCCCCCGCCGACTGCGTCATCAACATGATCGTCGACGAGCTGACCGAGGACACGCCGATCCCGGTCAAGACGGTGAGCATGAACGTCGCGCAGCTGCTCGGGAACTCCAGCTACGCCGAGAAGTTCCTCGGCGGTACCGCGGTGTCGTGCATCCTGATGCCCGACAGCTACCACTGGTACCACGCCCCGGTGGCGGGCGAGGTGGTGGAGGCGTCCGAGAACCTCCCCGGCGTGTACTACGGGATGCGGGACTTCCCCGGACTGCTCGACAAGGGCAACGTCGGCTACGGATACGACTACTCGATGTTCGACGACTTCCGCCGCGGATACCTCGTCATCAGGACCAGGTACCTGAATTCCGAGGGAAAGCCGGACGGCGAGGGCTACGTCGGAATGGTGCCCGTCGGCCTCAACTCGATCGCCTCCGTGAACTTCCGCAAGAGGTTCAGGGGCCCGATCGAGGAGCCGGTCCCGGTCAAGAAGGGCGAGCAGATCGGGAACTTCAAGTACGGCGGGTCGCTGAACATCCTGCTCTTCGAGAAGGGCCGGTTCCCCGCGCTCCAGCTCCTCCAGGGACAGCGCATCGGCGTCCTTGAGGACCCGCGGCGGGCGGCCGGGCTGTTCAGCCACTCGTACCTCACCAGGTCCCAGCGCCGCCGCCCCCTGGCCTCCTGATCCAGCCGCCGGAAAGGATGGGTGAACCATGTTCCACGACGACCTCGTCACCTCGATACCCGCGAACATCCCCAACACGATGAGCATCGACCTCAACACCCGGGGCGCCAAGAAGGCGCGCTCCTACTCGGGGTACGCGCACATCGACAGCACGGAGAACCCGGGCAGCGAGAACCACCTGTTCTACTGGTTCTTCGAGAGCCAGACCTGCAATCCCCATGTCGCGGTCGCGGACCAGCAGGAGCTGATCAGCAGTACACCGCTGCTGATCTGGCTCAACGGCGGGCCGGGCGCCTCCTCGCTGCTGGGGCTGTTCATGGAGAACGGGCCGCTGGCCATCGGCGACGACGCCGCCGGGACGGTATCGGTGACCTCCACCACCTGGAACCAGGAAGCGCACGTCGTCTACTGGGACCAGCCCCTCGGTACCGGGTACAGCTATTCCGACGCGGGCGAGTACGTCAAGGGCGAGAAGGCCCTCGCCGGGATGTTCTGGGAGGCCCTCCAGAAGTTCTTCGGCGCGCACCCGGAGTACGCGCGGTGTCCGCTGTACGTCTGCGGGGAGAGCTACGCCGGCAAGTACGTACCGGCGATCGCCCTGGAGATCGACGAGCGGAACCGCCGGCAGGAGGGACAGCACCTCGACCTCCGGGGGATATCCGTCGGCAACGGCTGGATCAAGCCGGAGCTGTCGCTCCGCGTGCTCATCGACTACGCCTACACGACCGGCTTCCTCGGTATCGGGCAGAAGGAATCCCTGTACGAGGACTACGCCGTCTTCCAGGCCGCCCTCCATGAGGGGAAGACGAAGAAGGCGACCAAGCTCGGCAACGACCTGGTGGCCGACGTCCTGGCCTACGGGGGCGACTTCGACTTCTACGACGTGCGGCGCTGGGACGACCTTCCCATGGGGGCGCTGCGCGCCTATCTGGACAGCGCGGACGTGAAGAACGCCCTGCACGTGCGCACGGACGTGCCATGGCAATGCGCCGACAACGCGGGACCGGTGGCCGAAGCGCTGGTGAAGGACAACATGGCGGACGCCTCCGGCCTGTACACCGAGCTCGTCGACAAGGGTTACAAGACCCTGCTGTACACCGGGAACTTCGACACCGCCTGCGGCTACCAGAGCACCGAGGAGATCCTCGACGACCTGATGCGGCGCAAGGGCCCGCAGGAGCACGCGGAGTGGCGCAACGCCCCCCGGGTGATCTGGACCCAGGCGCAGGGGGACCCGAAGGGGTTCGTCCGTCGCCGGGGGAACCTGACGCAGGTCAGTGTGCCCGACTCCGGACACGAGGTGCCGGCGTTCCAGCCGCAGATCTGCCGGGAGATGCTCTACAACTGGCTCTTCGACCGTCCCTTCGCCGGTTACGACCCGCAGCAGCCGCTCAAGCCGGTCAACGGCGACGCCGGTCAGCGGAAGGCGTGACGGCGCCCGGGCGGCCGGCTCCGGCCGGAATCACCTGACAGGACCGGCCCGCGGGAATCCGCCTTCCCGCGGGCCGGTTCCGGCCGTGCGCGGACGCCTCCGGCCCGGCCGCCGAATATGAGCATTCCATGACAGAAGGAACTCCTGGCGGGACGCGCCTCTCCCTAGAGGCAGATCATCCCGCTCGGACCGGCGCGCGTCGCACCGGCCGGTACCACCCTGGAGTTCCGCCATGTCCCACCCGTCCCGCAGGACCTACCGCGCGCGCCGCCCCGGCCGTATGTCACGGGCGAGGAAGTGGTCCGTCGCGGTGATCGCCGCGCTGGTCCTGGGCGTGGCCTCCTGGCCGGTCCTCGACCACTTCGACGTCTTCTCCGACAAGGGCGACCCCATCAGCTTCGGGGACGACAAGGGCGGCGGCGCCGCCGCGCGGCCCGCCGACGCGGGGACCCTGATGCCGACGGGCCCCGAGGCCGACCTGAGGGTCGAGACGACGCTCGGCGACGGCACCAAGATCGCTAAGACGACGCTGCACGGCGCGAAGTCGGGCTTCACCGGCAAGGTGTGGGTGTGGGCCCCCAAGGAGTACAAGGACCCGAAGTACGCCAAGAGCGGCTTCCCGGTCCTGATCGCCCTCCCCGGCGGCGAGGGTGCCCAGCAGAACTACTGGATGGGCACCGACCTCAAGCTCCAGTCGAGCATCGCCAAGTGGTCCCAGGAGGGCAAGAGCCTGCCCTTCATCGTGGTGATGCCCGCGCTCAACCCGGACAAGAAGTTCTACCGCGACGGCAGTGACATCCCCGGCCACGAGAAGATGGGCACCTGGCTGACCGAGGACGTCCCGGACCTGGTCAAGGCCAACTTCCGCACCATCAAGTCCCGTGACGGCTGGGCGTTCATGGGCTCCTCCTCCGGCGGTTTCGCGGGTATGAAGGCCGTCCTGAAGCACCCGGACAAGTTCAAGGCCGCCATCGCCTCCGGCCCGGACATCGTGCCGGACTCCCCGCTCTGGGCCGGCCACGAGAAGGAGAAGCAGGAGAACAATCCGCAGGTGCTCGCCAAGCGGCTGGCCGACAGCGGGAAGCCGGACGTCTACCTCGCCTTCCAGGTCGGCACCGCCGAACCGGCGTCGGTGATGAGCCAGGTCAAGCAGTTCCGCGCGCAGTACGGGAAGGGGCCCGTCCACACGATGCTGCACGAGATACCCGGCGGGCAGCACGACGCCCACACCTACGTGCCGAACATGGAACTGGGCGGTCTGATCCAGTACATCAGCAAGAACATGCAGGGCCCGACGCCCGCGTCCTGACCGCGGACGGGGGAGGTGGGACGGCGGCCGGGGTGAAGAAATACCGCCCGGCCGCCGTCCCCCCTTCCCGTTCCGGCTCAGCCCTGCGGCTTCAGGTCCTTGGTGAAGTGGAAGGCGGAGATGGCCATCCGCTCCCGCAGGTAGAAACGGTGCGCGTCGGTGCGGTGGGTGCCCGAGTCCAGGACGAACACATGGGCGCCCGCCTCGCGGGCGTGCGCCTCCAGGTGGGCGAGCAGCTCGTGCCCGACACCGGTCGAGCGCGCGTCGGCCGCGGTCACCAGGTCGTCGACGTACAGCGAGCGGATCGTGCTGGTGTTGACGACGACGCGCCAGCCGGAGGCGCCGACGCAGCGGCCGTCGTCGGCGTAGGCGGCCGTGAACCTCAGGCCCTGGGCGTGGCCCTCCGCGTAGACGTCACGGAGGAGGTCCTCGGTGAGGTGGGGGCGGAGCTGGTGGAGGACGGGGAACAGGTCGGATATGAGCCGGGGGTCACCGGGCTCCAGGTCGATGATCTTCACACGGGCACTCTAGGGGGCGTCGGCCGGGCTTCACCCCCTTCCCGCCCCGGACCCGCCGCTCACGAGGGGCCGGCGGCGTCCGACCGCCTCAGGCTCCCGGCGGATCACCGCCGGGAGCCAGGGCGTGCACCAGCTGGACCCGGGAGCGGATGCCGAGCGTCGCGAAGACGTTGCGCAGGTGGTGGTCGACGGTCCGGTGGCTGAGGGTGAGCAGCGCGGCGACCTCCCTGTTGGTGCGGCCCTCGGCCACGTGCCGGGCCACCCGGAGCTGCTGCGGGGTGAGCGAGGCCAGCGCGCGCGGCCGGGTGTCCGGCTCCGCGCGCCCGGCCGCGCGCATCTCGTCCCTGGCCCGCTCCACCCATACGTCCGCCCCGCACGCCTCGAAGCGGAGCATGGCGCCCCGGAGATGGGCGCACGCCTCGCCCGGCCTGCGCCGCCGCCGGAGGGACATGCCGGCCAGCAGGCTGGTGCGCGCCTGCGCGAACTCGCTCCCCGCGCCCTCCATCAGGGCGAGGGCCCGGTCGAAGGCCGGGTCCGCGGCGCCGGGGGCGGCCAGCAGCGCCCGGCAGCGCAGCGCCGTGGCGCGGGCCTGCCGGTCGGCGCTCACCTCCGCCCACTCCTCGAAGCAGCGCAGCGTGGCCCGCGCCTGGCGGACGGCCCGTTCCCGGCCCACCGCGGGGAGCGCGGGCGCGGCCAGGGCGACGGCTTCCACGAAGTACGGGATCACGCGCTGCCGCCAGGCGAAGTGGTGCACCGAGGAGGTGCCGAGGACGAGCGGCCGCAGCCGCTCCACCGCCTCCACCGGCAGATTGCCGGCGAGGTCGAGCAGGCCCAGGCTCCAGGTCGCCAGCACGGCCGGGACCATCAGGCCGTGGGCCCGCGCCGTCGCCAGGGCCGCCCGCGCGTGGGCCCGGCAGCCGCCGTCGTCCCCGCGGACCGAGGCGGCCATCGCGAGGACGCCCCGCAGGTGCGCCGCGAGATCGGGGCGTCCGGCGGCGAGCGCGGCGTCCAGGCCCCGCAGGGCGTGCGACTCGGCACGCGCGTACTGGTCGGCGACTAGCTCGACCAGGGCGAGGTGGGTGAGGAGCCTCGGCACCGCGGCGGGGTGCCGGCCGGCCCGGACCAGCGCCGAGGTCGCCAGCGCCCGCGCCTGCGGCAGCCGGCCGAGCACCATCGCGGAACGGGAGGCGTGCAGCAGGGCGCGCGCGTCGTCCTCGGGAGCGGTCCGGCAGCCCGTGCGGAACAGGGCGGCCGACAGCCGCCCGTCGCCGCACATCGCCGCCGCGACACCGAGGTGGTAGTCCCGGACCGGGCCGGGCACCCCGCCGTGCGCGCCGAGGCGCCGCGCCGCGGCGAGGAAGCCCGCGCGGTCGCCGGCCGACCAGGCGGCCTCGGCGGTCCGCAGCAGGGCGAGCGCGTCCAGGGCCGTGGCCCGCCGCGGCAGTCCGGCGAGCCGGGCGTGGCACGCGGCCGACGCCAGCCGAGCCGTGTGCGTCGGCTGGTCCTCCGCGCGCTCCGCGGCCCGGGTGAGCGCCACGGAACAGCGGAGGTGCATCCGGCGTGCGGGGTCTCGCACCTGTTCCCTCCTCGCTCGGACGGGGCTCCGGTTCCAGGGATGGCGAACAAGTTACCTGTAAGTAAACCCCCTTGGGGAGTGGGCGGGCCGGTGCGGCCCTTACCGGCCGGAACACCCTGGCGATTTCGCCGATTCGCAGACAAGCGCCGTGGCCGCATGCTCCCCGCAGTCGATTCCTCACCGATGACCGACGGAGGCACCCATGCGAAGGATCACGAGAGCACTCGTCGCGGCGGCGGCCGCGGCCGGCACCGTCATGGCCGGTCAGACCGGCACCGCCGAGGCCGTGACACCCCGCGCGCCGGTCGTGTTCGTGCACGGCTACCTCGGCTCCGGCGCCATCTGGGAACCCGCGCGGTCGGCGTTCGAGAAGGCCGGATACGACAAGTCCGAACTGTTCACCTTCTCCTACGACTTCAATGCCTCCAACCGGACGACCGCGCAGGGCCTGGCCGACTTCGTCGACAAGGTGAAGCACGACACCGGGGCGAAGAAGGTCGACATCGTGAACCACTCCATGGGCGGCATGGTCACGATGTGGTACATCAAGCAGCTCGGCGGGACGGCGAACGTCGGCCGGGTGGCCTCCCTCGCGGGCGCCCACCACGGCACGAAGGTCTCCAACCTCTGCACGATCGTGTCCCCGTCGTGCAAGGAGATGATCCCCGGCTCGGAGTTCCTCACCACCCTGACGGTGGGCGACGAGACCCCCGGCCCCGTCGCCTACCGCACCTGGTACTCGCCCTGCGACGAGATCATCAACCCCTTCACGAGCACCGTGCTCGACGGCGCCGTCAACACCTTCGTCCTGTGCGAGGAACACCTCGCCTACCTGGTCGACGGCTCGCTGCTGTCGCAGGTCGCCGCGTTCGTCAAGGGCGCCTGACGGCCGCGCGGCACGGCACCCGGCGGCCGTCGCGGACGGCCGCCGTCAGCCGGTGAGCCGGGTGAACGCCCGGTCCAGCGCGGCGTCCGGCAGCAGCCGGGACAGCACCGCGGCCGTCCGGGCATCGGTGCCGACGTGGTAGCGGGTCCTGGCCCGAGGGGCGGTCAGCGCCCGGAAGACCGTGCGCGCGAAGTCCTCGGGCCGGGTCCCGCTCGTCCGCGCCCGCTCCTCGTTCATGTCCAGGAAGCGTTCGAACGACGCCCGGTAGAGGCCGGCGACCTCCTCGGGCGCCCGGCCCAGGAGCTCCTCGCCGGCCTCCCGCACCTTGTCCCAGATCGGTGTCGCGATCGTGCCCGGCCGCACCACCGACACCGAGACGCCGAAGGGCCGCAGCTCGCGCCGGAGGACGTCGCTCATGCCCTCCTTGGCGAACTGCCCCGTGGCGTAGGCGCCGAGGTAGGGCATCGCGACGGCGCCCAGGCCCGAGGAGACGTTGACGACGCGCCCCCGGGCGCGCCGCAGCTGCGGCAGGAACGCCTGGGTGACGGCGACCGCCCCGACGACGTTGGTGTCCAGCTGTGCCCGGAGCCGTTCGGGCGGGACGCACTCCAGCGGTGCCGACACGCACGTACCGGCGTTGTTCACCACCGCCCACACGCCCTGCCCGCCCGTCGCGTCGGCGACCTCGGCCGCCGCCGTCCGGACGGAGTCCTCGTCGGTCACGTCCAGGATCACCGGCCGCAGCCGGGCGGAGGACGCCTCGGCGCGCAGCTTCTCGCCGTCCTCCGCCCTGCGGACACCGGCGAAGACGCGGAAGCCGCGCCGCTCCAGATGGAGCGCGCACTCCTCGCCGAGCCCGGAGGAGGCCCCGGTGAGGACTACGGCGCGGCCGGCCGGAGGGATGGGCTTCGACTGTCGGATCAACTGCTCTCTCCTTATCGCGAGTTCTTGTGTCTGCCGCGGGTGCGGGTCAATCGAGGACGGCGGCCAGTACGACGCGCACGGACTCGTCGGCGAGCCGCTCCGCGCGCGCGGCCGGTACGAGCCCGTCGACGTAGCTGAAATTCCACGCGAGGCGGCCGTGGCTGGTGGTGGCGGTCGCCACGACGGCACCCGTCACCGAGACGGCCGCGACCACCTGGGTGCCGGAGACGCGCCAGGGGCCCACCAGATCGGGGAAGTCGTAACGGCCGAGGTTGGACAGGCACAGGTTGAGCGGCCCCCGCTCGTCCATGTACCGCATGAACGGCTCGCCGTCCGCCGACGACTTCGGCCCCACCCGCTCCAGCAGGTTGACCACGGCCAGGTGCTCCTCGCGCTTCCGGCGCTCCGTCAGCTCCCGGACGACGGCCCCGGCCAGCGGCCACAGCGGCCCGCCCGGCCGGTACAGGACGCGGGACGGGAGGGTGGCCGCGTACGAGCCCGCCTCGCCGGGGGCGACGGCGGGCTCCAGCTCGGCCCGGAAGTCGACGGGCGAGCCGATCGAGAAGTACGCGGGCTCCGTGGTGCCCGCCTCCCGGGCGACGGCGGTGACCATGGCGGCGGCGAGCGCCCCGTGCACCGTGGTCCCGTGCCGCTTGCACGCCCTCCTCAGCAGCTCCAGCTGCCCCGCGTCCAGGGACCTGGGCAGCCACCGGGTGCGCCGCTCCCCGAAGGGCACGGGTCCGCTGGGCACCACCCGGCGCGGTCGCAGCCGCGCGGCCTCCCGCTCGTCGCGCTCCAGCAGGGCCGTAAGCCGGTCCGCGCCCTCGGCGCCCCGGTGCCGGGCGGGCAGCAGGTCCTCCGCCGCGGGCAGCACCCGGAGGGAGGCGCGGGACGGCTCCTCGCCGGCCGCGAGCCGTGCGGCGGTCTCGATCCACTCCCTGAGGACGGCCAGGCCCGTCATGCCGTCGGCGACGCAGTGCGAGGCGGCGAGCAGCAGGTCGTGGACGCCCTCCGGGTCGTCGTCGGCCGTCTGCCGGCTGATCACGGTGGCGCGTACCAGCGGGCCGGTGCGCCAGTCGATGCCCTCGGCGAGCTCGTGCTCCTCGACCTCGCGCTCCCACCGGGTGCCGGCCGACGGGTCCTCGGGCGGCACCACGACGTGGCGCAGCGGGATCGGCCGCCCGGCCACCGGCCGGAAGGCGGGCTCCGCCCCTTCCTCGTCACCGGTGATCGCGACCCGCAGCAGGGGGTGCCGGGCCTGGACGACGTCGAGGGCGCGGCGCAGCAGCGGCAGCGGCGCGGGGCCGTGCAGCCGGGCCCGGATGACGCCGCTGAGCGGTGAGGTCCGGTCGGCCGTCCAGTACCAGCGCTCCAGCGGGCTGAGCGGGCGCCGCACGCGCGGCTCCGGGCCGGGGACGCCGGGGAAGGTGAGGGCCTCCTCGTTCTGCCGGGCGAGCTCCTCACGGGGCGTCAGCCGGAAGTAGTCGTCCCGCACCTTCCGCAGGCCGGGTGTGCCGGCCTGTTCGAGGTCGCTCATCGCCCGGGAGGCGGCGACCATGGCCCGGGTGCGGTCGCGGCGCCGGTCCTCGTACGTGCGCAGGGCGAGCGGCAGGTCGTCCAGGGCCCCCGGCTCGGCGAGGGTGTGCGCGAGGACGACGGCGTCCTCGACGGCCATGGCCGACCCCTGGCCGAGCGTGGTCAGCATGGGGTGGGCGGCGTCGCCGAGCAGGGTCACGGGCCCGTCGCCCCAGCGCTCCAGGAAGGCGCGGTCGCGGGAGGGCACGGCGATGACGTCCTCCGCCGGGGTGGCCTCGATCACCGCCCGCACCTCGTCGGCCCATCCCTCGTACGCCCGGACGATCTCGTCCTTGGTGCCGTCCCAGGTGTGCGAGCGGGCGGCGGGCATGGCCTTGGTGCCCCACCAGTAGTAGCGGCCGTGACCGATGTCGATGAGGCCGAACCGCTGCCCGCTGCCCCAGTAGTGGCGCACGGCGCCCGGGGTGAGCACCGGGTGGTCGAAGGGCACGATGCCGAGCCAGCAGACGTAGCCGCTGTCCTCGGAGGGCTCGGCGCCGCCGGTGAGCCGCGCGCGCACCGCCGAGTGGAAGCCGTCGGCGCCGATCAGGAGGTCGCCGCGGGCCGAACTCCCGTCCTCGAAACGGACGGTGACGCCCGCCTCGTCGGTCTCGTAACCGGTGGCGGCCGCGCCCAGATGGACGGGGAGGCCGCCGGCCGCGTCGAGCAGGGCCTCCTGGAGGTCCGAGCGGCTCAGGCAGACGCTCGGCGCGCCCACCTTGTCGCAGACCTCCTTGAAGGGGATGTCGCGTATCTCCTCGCCGGTGTGGTCCATGACCACGAACGACTCCACGACCCGGCCGCGCTTCTCCAGGCCGAGATCGATGCCGAGGGTGGCCAGCGCGGCGACGGCGTTGCTCATCACGGAGAGGCCGGACCCCGCCGCGCGCAGCTCGCCCGCGCGCTCGTACACCTCGACCCGGAGGCCGGCCTTGCGGAGGGCGACGGCGCAGGCCAGGCCGCCGATGCCGGCGCCGATGACGAGGGCCTTGGCGGGCGCCCGGTCGCGTGCGTGTCCCGTCATGGTGTCACCGCCCCCCGGGGGAGCCGGCGTTGCCGGTCCCGATCAGTTCCGCGACGGTCCTGGCCACGTGTTCCACGTACGGTTCCTCCATGATCGTGAGATGGTCGCCGGGCACGTCGACGACGCGGAGCAGTCCGTTGGTCATGTCGCGCCAGCCGTTGGTCCGGTCCTGGTGGCGGCTGCCGGCGGCGCCGTGCATGGCGGTGAGGACCTCCGGCAGCGGCTGCTTCGCCCGGACGAGCGTGAGGTCCTGGTCCTGGACGTCCGGCCGGTAGTCCAGGGTCGCCCGCCAGTTGGCCCGGTAGACGCCGAAGAGGCGGCGGATGACGGCTCCGGAGCTGCCCGCGGGCAGGACGCCCGCGTCGGTCGCCAGCCGGGCGATGAAGTCGAACTTCTCCTCCAGGGAGACCAGTTCGTCCGGGATGTGCTCCATCGGGGAGTCGCCTCCGCGTTCCAGCAGGAGCAGCTCCCAGAAGAACCACCGCAGCAGCGCGTCGTCGTCGTGCCGGGCACGCGCCCCGCGGTCCAGGGCGGTGGTGTCCAGCAGCACCAGGTGGGACACTTCCTCGCCCGCCGCCCTCAGCTGCCGGGCGATCTCGAAGGCGACGAAGCCGCCGAAAGACCATCCGCCGACGGCGTACGGGCCCTTGGGCCGCACCTCGCGCAGTGCGGCGACGTAGCGGGCCGCGATCTCCTCGACGGTGCGCAGCGGGGTGGTGCCGGGGTCCGCGCCGGCCGCCTGGAGGGCGTACAGCGGCTGGTCGTCGGGCAGGTGCCGGGCGAAGGGGACGTAGCACAGGACGTTGCCGCCCATGGGGTGGACCATGAACAGCGGGCGGCGGGTGCCCTCCGGGCGGATGGGCACCACGGGGTCGTACGCGGCGACCGCGTCGCCCTCGCGCAGCCGCGCCGCGAGCGCGGCCACGGTCGGCGCGGCCACGAACCCGGACAGCGGGATGCCGACGCCGTAGCGCTGCTCGATCCGGACGACGAGCCGCATGGCGGTGAGCGAGGTGCCGCCGAGGTCGAAGAGGCTGTCGCGCACGCCGACGGAGGGCAGCCCCAGCAGGTCCGCGAACATCTCGGCGAGCGCGCGCTCGTGGGCGTCGCGCGGCTCGGCGTAGGTCCCGGTGGCACCGGCGGCGGTGGTGAGCGGGATGCGGCGCAGCGCGGCGTCGTCGCGCTTGCCGCTGGGGGTCAGGGGAAGCGACGTCACCCACTGGAGGTGCGCGGGGACCATGTGGTCGGGAAGCGTGGCGCGCAGGTGTTCGCGGGCGCCGGCCAGGTCGGCGTCCGTGCCCTCGCCGACGAGGAAGGCCGCGAGGAAGGAGTCGCCGTCGTCGCGCCGCCGTGCCACGACGGCCGCGTCGCGCAGGGCCGGGTACCGGGCGGCGAGCCCGGTGAGGGCGAGCTCCACCTCCGCGGTCTCGACGCGGAATCCGCGCACCTTGACCTGGGAATCGGCCCGCCCGGCGTACGCGATCGTCCCGTCCGGCAGCACCAGGCCGAGGTCGCCGGTGTCGTAGAGGCGTCGCTCCGCGCAGGCGAAGGGGTGCGGGACGAAGCGCTCCTTGGTCAGGTCCGGGCGGCCCTCGTAGCCGTCGGCCAGGCAGGCGCCGCCGAGGTGGATCACGCCGCGCGCCCCGGCGGGCACCGGGCGCATCCGGTCGTCCAGCACATGCGCCTCGGCCCCGGCCACGGGGCGGCCTATCGGCGGCAGGGCGGGGAACGCGGCCGGGTCCCCGGTCATGGTGAAGGCGGTGGCGACATGCGTCTCGGTCGGCCCGTACTGGTTCTCCAGGACGGCGCCGGGCAACGCGGCGCACAGCCCGCGGATCTCCTGGGTGACGCGCAGTTGTTCGCCGGAGGAGACCAGCACCCGCAGGGCGCGGGGGACGACGCCCAGGGCGGCCGAGGTCTCGGCCAGCTGCTGGAGCGCGACGTAGGGGAGGAAGACCCGCTCGACGCCCTCGCGGTCCAGGAGCCGCAGCAGGCGGGGCATGTCGCGCCGTTCGGCGTCGCCCACCAGGTGCAGGGTGCCGCCGGAGCACAGGGTGGAGAAGATCTCCTGGAAGGAGACGTCGAAGCTCAGCGGCGCGTACTGGAGGGTCGACCCGCCCGCGGCGCCGCTCGCGGTCCCGTTCTGCCAGGCGACGAGGGCGGCCAGGGAGCGGTGCGGCATCGTCACGCCCTTGGGCGTGCCGGTGGAACCGGAGGTGAACAGGACGTAGGCGGCGCTGCCGGCGTCGACCGGCGGCGCGTCCGCGAACGGTTCCGCGAAGGACGGCGGCCCCTCGGTCAGGTGCTCGGCGGGCAGGACCAGCGAGGGGTCGCCGGCGAGGTGGGCGTACGGGGCGTGGGCGACGACCCGGAAGGGCCGCGCCGCCCGCAGCATCGCGGCCAGCCGCCCGGCCGGGTAGCCGACGTCCAGCGGCACCACCGCGCATCCGGCGCCCAGCACGCCCAGCAGCACGGCGATCATCTCGGGCGACCGGTCCATCGCGATGCCGATCCGGGCCCCGGGCCGGGCCCCGAGCGCGCGCAGCCGGTCCGCCACATGGCCGGCGGCCTCGGCCAGCCGCCCGTAGCTCCACCGCTCCTCACCCTTGACCAGCGCGGTCGCCAGCGGGGCGCGGGCGGCCCGCTCCGTGAAGAGTCCGACGACGGTGGGGTGGGCCACGGCCTTCGCGAGGACCGGCCGGTCGGCGAGGAAGGCGAAGTCGGGCTCGGCGTGCGGTTCCTCCAGCAGCTTGCGCAGGACCCGGAGGAACGCCCGGGCGTAGAGCTCGGCGCGTTCGGCGGAGAACGTCTCGCCGTCACCGTCGATCCTCAGCCGTACGCGTCCGCCGTCGGGGTCGGTGACCGCGTTCACCAGGAGCCGGAAGTTGGTCTCCTCCCAGGTGCGGAAGGCCCTCAGGCGCACGCCGGGCAGGCCCAGGACCTCGGCGAGCTGGTGGAAGCGCACGTAGTTGAAGGCGGTGTCCAGGACGGGGCCGCCGTGGTCCTCCTGGACGGCGCTCAGCGGGTAGCGGCGGTGGGCGTGCCCCTCCTGCTCCTGCCGGAAGGCCTCCCGCACCACGTCCAGCAGGCTGACCCGGCCGGTGTCCAGGCGCAGGGGCACCGTGTTCAGGAAGAGCCCGGCGACGCGTTCGGCGTGGGCGAGCTCGGGCCGTCCGTGGGTGACCAGCCCGGTGGTCACGTCGTGGGTGCCGGCGAACACGGCGAGCGTCAGGCAGTGCGTGGCGAACAGCACCGACTTCACGGGCAGTCCGTGCTCGGCGGCGAACGCCCGGGCCCGGGCGGCCAGCTCGTCGGGCAGGTCGGCGGAGTGCGTCACGGGACCGCCGCCGGTGTGCGGGCGGTGCGGGCGGAACGCCTCGATCTGGAGGGGTTCGTGGCCGGCCAGCTTCTCCCGCCAGTAGCGCCGCGCCTCCCCGGAGCCCAGGGCCGCCCGCTCCTCCCGTACGTGCGCCGCCGCCGGGGGGAGCGGAGCGGCGTCGGCGGGGCCTATGCCCAGGCCGAGGCCGTGCGCGTAGTCCTGGAGGAGCTCCTGGAGGAGGTTGGCCACGCTGCCGCCGTCGAGGAGCGCGTGGTGGAAGCTGAGGACCAGGTCGACCGTCCCGGGCCGGACGTGGGCCCGGAAGAGGTACAGCGGCGCCCGGCCGAAGTCGTAGGCGTGGCGTCGGCGTTCCTCGACGTGGGCGAGGACCTCGGCGTCGGCGGCGGCCGGGTCGAGGGGGCGCAGGTCCACGACGTCCAGGCCGCCGTCCACCCGGGGGCGTACGACCTGGAGCGGCTCGGAGCAGCCCGCCAGGTCGAAGCCGGAGCGCAGCGCCGGGTGCCGGGCCGCGAGCCGGGCGAACGACCGGCGGAACCGCTCCTCGTCCCACGGGAGTTCGAGGCTGTACAGGAACACGTCCTTGTACATGGCCGAGGACTCGTCCCGGCGGCTGTGGTAGAGCAGGCCGAGCTGGAGCCGACTGAGCGGCCAGGCGTCCTCGGCGCCTTCCAGCCGGGCCCGGTCGATCTTCGATACGAGCCCGAAGGGCGGCGGGGCGGCCTCGCCCTCAGGGGCCACCGCGCTCCCGGCGCGGGCGGCGAGTCCGGCGACCGTGGGGTTCCTGACGAGGTCGGTGAGCGAGAAGCGCAGCCCCCGCGCCTCGGCCTCGGCGCGCACCTTGAGCATCAGGATCGAGTCGCCGCCGAGGGCGAAGTAGTCGTCGTGGACGCCGACGTCCCCGACGCCCAGCACCTGGGCCCAGACCTCGACCAGGACCGCTTCGGCGTGGTTCCGCGCCTCCTGGCGCGCGGCCGCGCGCGGGGTGTCGTCCGGCTCGGGGAGCGCGCGGCGGTCGGCCTTGCCGTTGGGGGTCAGCGGCACGGCGTCGATGCGGACGAAGTGGGCCGGGACCATGAACGCGGGCAGGTCCCGCCCGAGCCGGTCCCGCAGCGACTCCGGGGCGATGACCGCGTCGGCCACGTAATAGCCGGTGAGGTAGGTGCCACGGGCCTCGGTGGTGCGGTCGACGACGAGGGCGTCACGGACGCCGGGCACCGCGCGCAGCGCGGCCGCCACCTCGCCGGGCTCGACCCGGTTGCCCCGGATCTTCACCTGGCCGTCGATGCGCCCGAGGTACTCCAGGGTGCCGTCCGCCAGCCGACGGGCGAGGTCGCCGGTGCGGTACATCCGGCCGCCCGGGACGAACGGGTCCCGGCGGAACCTCTCGGCGGTCAGTTCCGGCCGGTCCAGGTACCCCCGGGCGACACCGGCCCCGCCGACGCACAGCTCACCCGCGACGCCGGCCGGCTGCGGCAGGCCCGCCTCGTCCAGCACGTACAGCCGGGTGTTGTCGATCGGCCGGCCGATGGGCACCCGTGTCACGGCCCCTTCGCGGGGACAGTCGTGGTACGAGACGTCGACGGTGGCCTCGGTCGGGCCGTAGAGGTTCACCAGCCGCACGGGGGAGCCGGTGCCGAAGACGCGGTTGAACTGCTCCACGCGCGCGGCGGGCAGGGCCTCGCCGCTGGCGAAGACGTAGCGCAGGGAGTCCAGGTCCCGCGCGGCCTCCGGGGTCTCCTGGAGCAGGTCGAGGAAGGGGCCCAGCATGGAGGGCACGAAGTGGACGACGCTGACCCGCCGCTCGCGGACGGTCCGCAGGATCTCCCTCGGGTCCCGCTCGCCGCCGGGCGGCAGCAGCGCCACGCCCGCGCCCTCGATCGCCCACCAGAACAGCTCCCACACCGAGACGTCGAAGGAGACCGGGGTCTTCTGCAGCAGGACGTCGTCCGGCCCGAGCGGATAGCGGCCCTGCATCCACGCCAGGCGGTTGACGACGCTGTGGTGCTCCACCATCACGCCCTTGGGGCGGCCGGTCGAGCCGGAGGTGTAGATGACGTAGGCCAGGTCGCGGGAGGTGGCGAGCGGCGCGAGCGGGGCGCCGTCCGCGCGCAGCAGGTCCTCGACCCGGCGGACGGCCGTGCCCTCGGAGACCTCCGGGGCGGGCGCGTCGCCGTCCACGATCACCACCTTGGCGCGGCTGTCCGCGAGCAGGAACCGTACGCGCTCGGCCGGGTAGCCGCGGTCCACCGGTACATAGGCGCCACCGGACTTCAGTGTGCCCAGCAGGGCCACGAGCAGCAGCGGCCCGCGCCCGGTCATCACGGCGACCCGGTCGTCCGGGCCGACGCCCTCGGCGCGCAGGGCGCGGGCGACGCGGTTGGCCCGCTCGTCGAGCTCGGCGTAGGTCAGGGTCTCCCCGGCGGCGCCGGTGACGGCCGTCGCGCCGGGGATCCGGGCGGCCCGGGCCTCGAACAGGCCGTGCAGGGTTGCCTCGTCCGGGTACGGCACTCGGGGGCCGTGGGAGCGGACGGTGGTGAGGTCGGCGAACTCGTCGGCCTCCAGCATCGGCACGGTGGACACGGGCTCGTCCAGCATGTCCACGCCGTTGCGCAGGAGCGTCGTGAGGTGGCGGGCGACCGACTCGACGGGCAGGTCGTCGTCGAAGACGTCGCGGGCGTAGTCCAGGTCGACGTGGATGCCGGCGGTGTCGTCGAAGGCGGAGACGTAGACGCCGAGGGCGTCCTGTTCGTGGGAGGGCGCCATCAGGGCCGTACGCCGCTCGATCCCGGACGGCGCGGCCGGCCGGGGCCAGCGCATGTAGGAGAGCGTCACGTCGAACAGCCGCCGGGGGCCGTCGGGGGAGGCGGGCAGCTCGCGGAGGACGTCGCCGAGCGGCAGCCGCTGGTGCCGCTGGAGCGCGCGGGTCGCGTCCTGGGCGCCGGCGACCAGCTCGCGCACCGTACGTCCGCCGCCCGCGGGGATCCGCAGCGGCAGGGTGTTGGCGAACTGGCCGAGGACGTCCCGCCAGGGGCCCGCGCGGTTGAGGAGGGGAACGCCGAGCACGGCCTCCTCGGCGCGGTGCAGGCGCGTCAGGTACGTGCCGAGCAGGGCGGCGATGTACGCGAACGGGGAGAGGCCGGCGGCGCGCACCTTCCCGGCGAGGGTGCCGTCGACGACGAACGACTGGCGGCCGCGCGCCGATCCGCCCGCCGCGCGGGCGAAGAGGGCCGGCGTCACACCGGTGAGGGACTCCCGGTGGAAGGCGCGGTCCCGGCCGGCGTCCGGGCCGGCGCGGTAGGCGGCCTCCTCGTCGAGGACCGCGAGGTAGGAGGTCGCGGGGGAGTCGCTCACACCGCCCGCCGTCGTCCGCGCGTAGTCGTCGAGGATCTCGCCGCCGAGCCGGTGGAAGGTCCAGCCGTCGGTGACGAGGTGGTGCGCCTTGACGTGCAGGTGGGTGACGCCGGGACCTTCGGTGAGCAGCGTGGCCCGGACGAGCGGGCCGTCGGCGGGCGGCAGGGCCTCGGTCAGCGCGCGCCGCAGCCACGCGGCGCACGCCGCGCCGGGGTCGGGCTCCTGGCCGAAGTCGATCCTGTCCACGCGGACGCCCTCGGGCCCGGCCCACTGGAAGGGGGTCCCCGCGCGCTCGCCGAACCGCAGCCGAAACGTTTCGTGGCGCTGTAACGCGCGCTCCGCGCACCCGGCTAACCGGTCGCGGTCGACACTGCCCCGCAGGCGCTCGTGGAGGACGCAGTTGAACTGCGGCGAGTCCGGGTTCTGCGCGCTCGCGGCCCAGACGTCCCGTTGGTAGGCCGTCAGGGGGCGCTGTACATGACTGGTCATGTGGCTCTGCTTTCGACGGTGGACCGCTCGGGTCGTCGGCGGTCCCTTTCTTGATCGACATGATGCCTACTCGTGAGTAGTGGTTTGGTCATCGTGAGTAACGGACGGGCAAAGCAAGACGGAAATCCGCCAACGGTCGTAAGTGCCCATGGGCGGCGTATACCGGACACCGGCCGAGTGCCGTGATCTTCCGCGGGGGCCTCGGTCGGGGGAGTCCGAGGGGTGCCGGATGTCCGGAACGCCGCACCCGGCGGGGGCGCTGAGGAGCCGTCTGCCCCCGGAAAGATGGCGGAATCAAGGAATCCGTGGTTCCGGGGCGAGTGGCGGCGACGCGGGGAGCGCGCGGCAGGGTGCCGGGACGGAGCGGCGCGGCACGGTAGCAGCGTCCGGGGCGCGACAGCACCACTTCGGCGGAGGTTTGTCAGGGGCCGCGAACGCCCGTCCGCGCCGCGCCACCGGGGGCTAGCGTCCGTGGGCATTCCGGCAGGCGCGTTGAAGAAGCCGCGGACGCCGTATGTGCCGCGAAAGCCGCACAAGTCGAAGAGACCGCAGAAACCGCAGAAACCGCAGAAATCAAAGAAGCCGAAGAAGCCGAAGAAGGTGCCATGCGATCCGTTCGATTCCCCCGCTACGCGCGCTCCCCGGGCCTGCCGCGCTCGTTCTCCCAGCGGGCCCTCGGCACCGGGCTCATCGTCTTCTCCCTGGCGGCCACGCTCCTGGCGCTGCTGATCCCGGTCCACCTCTTCGGCGGCGCCGCGCCCGCCGCGGCCGACGCCCGCACCACCTGGAGCGACGACGGCCGGGGGACCACCGCCACCCCCTCCGGGCCGCTGACGCCGCTGGACCGGGACTTCGTCCGCAGGGTCCGGCTCGCCGGGCTGTGGGAGAAGCCCGCGGGCGGACTCGCCCAGGAGCGCGGCACCAAGGACGCGGTACGGATGGCCGGCGACCACCTCGTCGACGGCCACACCGAACTGGACCGGCGCTCCATCGAGGTGGCCCGCGCCCTGGACGTGGCCCTGCCGGAGCGGCCCGATGCCGACCAGCGCGGCTGGCTCGACCAGCTGCGCGCCGCCCGGGGGAGCACCTTCGAGCGGCTGTTCGCCAACCTCGTGCGCGCCGCCCACGGCAAGGTGTTCGCGCTGGTGGCGCTCGTCCGCGACCGCACCGGCAACGCCATGGTGCGGGCACTGGCGACCCGCGCCAACACGGTCGTCCTCGACCACATCACCGTCCTGGAGAACACCGGACTCGTCGACTTCCCCCACCCCGGCAACGACGAAAAGAAGTGACCCCACATGATGCGACAGGCCCACAAACGCTCGCAGCTGAGGACCCGGGCGGTGGTGGCCGCCGCGGCCCTGCTGCTCGGCGGCGGCGGAACGGCGGTGATCGCCCAGCACGCCTCCGCCGGCGCCTCCCGCGACACCGGCGGACAGGACACCGGGCGGACCTCCCCCGGCGCGGGCGGCGCTGCCGCCACCGGGGCGACGACCCTCGCCTGCCCCGACGTGGGCGACAAGCTCCGCGACGTCCCCGCGCCCGCACGGATCGCGGTCTCCCGGGGGCTCTCCGAACTCGACGCCCAAGTCGCCCGAGCCTACGAGCGGATAACGGCCGGTCAGGACGGGGCGGCGGCGCCCGGCGCCGTGCTCGACGAGCTGAAGGCGAAGCGCGCCGGGACCATAGGCCGGATCAACGACTCCCTCAAGACGGACGGCGCGAACCCGGGCCCCGCCGCAGTGGAACCGGCGGCGCTCAGCGGCTGCCGCGCCCGGCAGGTCGGCACCGCCGCCGTGGACGACTCCTCCCGCGACCTCGCCCCCCGGCTCGGAGCGCGGGGCAGGCCCGGCGGCCCCTCCCGCGCCGACTTCGCCGACATCAGGACCGCCCCGCGGCGAAACGGACAGAGCACCCGCCCCGGAGGCTCCACCGGCACGTTCACCTCCGTGTGCGGCCGCAACGAGAACGGCCACTTCAACCCCGACAACGTCATCGTCACCCCGGGCGTGCGCAACGGCGCCCACCACCTGCACGACTATGTGGGCAACAAATCCACGGACGCCTTCTCCACCGACGCGAGTCTCGCGGCCGCCGGAACGACCTGCGTCAACGGGGACAAGTCCAGCCACTACTGGCCCGTACTGCGCGTCCTGGACGGAAAAGCGGCACCGGACGCGAATGCCCCGGGCGGCGGACACGACGGGAACATGGGAACCGTGCTCCGGCCCACGTCCGTGACCCTGCAATTCAAGGGCAGCCCGGTCTCGAAGGTGACCGCCATGCCGCGCTTCCTCCGCATCATCACCGGGGACGCCAAGGCGCTCACCAACGGAGTGGCCAACGCGAATGCCTCATGGAGCTGCGAGGGCTTCGAGAACCGGCAGCTCAAGGACAAATACCCGATCTGCCCGAAGGGCGCCGACGTCGTCCGCACCTTCGCCTTCCAGAACTGCTGGGACGGCCGGAACACCGACAGCGCCAACCACCGCACCCACGTCGCCTTCGCCCGCCCGGACGGCTCCTGCCCGCGCGGCTTCCGGGCCGTCCCGCAGCTGGTGCAGCGCATCACCTACGACGTCCCGGCGGGCGTGCCGTTCGCCGTGGACAGCTTCCCCGAGCAGTTGCACAAGCCGGTCACGGACCACGGCGACTTCATCAACGTGATGTCCGAGCGCCTGATGTCCGAGGCGACGTCCTGCGTCAACGGCGGCCGCACCTGCTGACGGGAGACCGCGTCCCCGCCGCGTGACACCGGCTCCCCACGGACCCCCGGCCCGGGTGCTCCCCCCACGCATGCCACCCGGGCCGGGAAGGCGGCGGCTTCCGACAGCCGGGTCGGGGGCCGCCGCGCCACGCTCCTCACAGCCCGTTGACGCGGGCCCTCCCGGCCGGACCCAGCGGATGGACCGCCGCGCCGAGGGCCCGCGCGGCACCCGGCGCCCGCGACCGCGACTGCCGGGTACGGGACAGCAGTCGCCGGCCGCGCAGCGCCAGCTCCAGCTCGAAGCGCGTGCGCGGCTCGCGCATCGCCGGACCGAAGAGCTTCTCGATCTGACGGAGCCGGTAGCGCACCGTCTGCGGGTGCACCTTCAGGGTCCGCGCCGCCTCCGGCGCCCCGCCGCTCTCCAGCCAGGCCAGCAGCGTCACCTCCAGCCGCTCGCTCTGCCGCGGCGTCAGATCGTCCAGCGGGCGCAGCCACCGCGCCGAGAGGGCCCGCGCCAGCGACTCGTCCTGGAGCATCAGCAGGTCGGAGAGGTGGTCGTCGACGCACACCACCCGTTCCGCCGGGCCGCCCACGGCCGCGGCGACGGTCAGCAGCCGGCGCGCCCAGCGCAGCGAGGCGGCGGCCTCCGCGACCGGCACCGAGTGACCGACGGCCGCCACCCGGCCGCCCAGCGCCGTCTCCAGCGCGGCGCGCCCCGGCAGGCCCGGGTCCGGGACCAGCAGGCACAGGTCCGCCTCGACGGTGCCGGGCAGGCCCTGGCCGAGGGCCGCCACGAGCGCGGGCGCCAACGGGGGCACCAGCTGTGGGCCGGGCTGGGGAGCCGCCTGGGACGACGGGTGCGGCAGCGGGTGCGGCGAGGGGTGCGAGGGCGGGTGCGGTGACGGGTGCGGTGACGGGTGCGAGGGCGGATGTGGTGACGGGTGCGACGGGTTCGGTGACGGGTGGGACGGCAGCGCCTCTCCGGGGCTGCCGAGGACGACGGCGCGCACCCGGCGGGGGAGCGGCCAGCCGGCCAGGCCCGCCAGCTCGGCCAGGACCTCACCCGGTACGTGCCGGTCGTCGGCGAGCGCGGCGAACAGGGCCTGCCGGGCCCGGGTGGCGGGCATGGCGGTGACCACCCGCGCCGGTTTTCGCAGCGGTCGCGCGCCCGCCCCCGGCGGTATGCGCCCGGGGCCCGCCACCGGCGCCTGACCCAGCCCCAGCGTGCGCAGCAGCGCCTGTTCCACGGCGGCCCGCGTCGCCTCCGTACCGATGCGCTGTGACACCGCCGAGAACGCGGGCGTGCTGCGCTGGAGCTCCTCCACCACCGTGGCGGCGACCTCAGGGAGTTCCTTTCTCAGGCCCCGGATCCACTCACCGCGCGGTCGCGACCAGATGCGGTTCAGCATTTCGCACATCGTCTACCTCCGGACTTCCGTACCGGGCGGGAGGGCCGGGAAAGCCGTCGGCGGCCTCTCGCCTGAGTGGGCATCATCCGCAGCCGACCACTGCCGTGGGGACAGCCGGGCGTGAATTTGTCACAGCGCGATAAACCTTATGAAGTTCCGGTGAAGTTGGGCGATGCTTCCGCACATTCAACCGCCGGGCCATGAGTGCCCGGCCGGTCACATCGAGTGAATTCGACGATCGCCCGGCCGGCGGACACCGCCGACGCGCGCGATTTCCGGATTTCTCAGGAACACGGACGGTCGCCGGAACCCCTGCCGGCCGCCCGTCGGAGACCCAGATGCACAAGTCGCGAACGCAAACACTCCTGTCCCGCCCGCGAACCGGCCACCGGATGCGTACCGGAATCCGCCGCCGGGCCGTACGACCGCGGCCGCCGGGCCGCTCGCCGGCCCGCCCCACGGCCCGGCCGCCGGCCGAGCCGCCCGCCAAACCCTCGCCCCGGCCGAGGGCCCTGCCGCAGTCCCGGCCCTCCGCGCGCCCCGCCCTGCCGGCGGCGATCCTGCTGTTCCTCGCCGTCGCCGCACGTTCCGGCGTCGCCGAACGGGCCCGGGAATTCCTCGACTTCGGCGCGGGCGTACTCGCGCTCGTCTCGCTCACCTCCACCGTGCTGTGGGGGCTGGCCGCGACCGACCGACGGCTGCTGGGCTCGGCCCACCGGCTCCTCGCCCAGGGCGTGCACCGCGGACTGGCCGTGGCCGGGCTCGGATTTCTCGCCCTGCACGTGTGGGTGAAGATTGCCGAGGACCGTACCAGTACGACGGCCGCCGCCGTCCCGTTCACCGACTCCGGGCACCCCCTGCTCATCGGACTCGGTACGCTCGCCGGTTACCTCTTCGTCGCCGTCGCGGTCACCGGCGCGGTCCGCAGCGCCTTCTCCGGCGTCGGCCGCTCCGGCCGGTGGCGGGCCCTGCACATGGCGGCCTACCCGGCCTGGGGCGCCGCCCTGGTGCACGGACTCCACGCCGGCCGCCCCGCGGCCGGCTGGGCGACGGCCGGGTACGCGCTGTGCGTGGGCGGGGTCGGCGCCGCCCTCACCCTGCGGTGGCGGTCCCGGCCGCGCGAGGCGCGCGGAGCACGGCGGTGAACCGGGCCGTCCCCACCCTCGCCACCGTCGGACCACCCCGGCTGCTGGCCGGGCTCGACGAGACGGCGTGGATGGACCGCGAGGCCCACCTGGCGACGCACGGACCCGCCCCGGACCTCGGCCCCCACGAACTCGCCGCTCTCGCCGAGGACATCGGCCTGCGCGGCCGCGGCGGCGCGGGCTTCCTCTTCGCCCGCAAACTCCGGGCGGTCGCCGACGCCCAGCGGCACAGGAACCCCGGCGCCGCCGTCGTCGTCAACGGCAGCGAGGGCGAGCCGGGCTGCCTCAAGGACACCGCGCTGCTGCTCCACGCGCCGCACCTGGTCCTCGACGGCGCCGTGCTCGCGGCCAGGGCCCTCGGCGCGCACCGGGTGGCCGTCGGCGTCACCCGGCCGGACGTCGAACGGTCCGTGGCCCGGGCGCTCGCCGAACGGGACCCGGCCGGGCCCGCCGGCCCGGCCGTCGACGTCACCCTGCTGCCCGAACGCTTCGTCACCGGCGAGAGCAGCGCGCTCGTCCGCGGCATCGACGGCGGCCCCGCACTGCCCTCCGGCCGCCGCGTCCGCACCAGTGACAGCGGCCTGGGCGGCCTGCCCACCCTGCTGTCCAACACCGAGACCTTCGCCCAACTGTCCCTGGCCGCACGGCTCGGCGCCGCGGGGTACGGCGCGTGCGGGCTGCCGACCGAGCCCGGCACCGTGATGCTGACCGTCGCCGGCACCCACGCCGTGGAGACCCCGACCGGGGTGCCCCTGGCGTACGTCCTGGAGCTCTGCGGCACCGCGCCCGGGCAGGGCGTGCTGATCGGCGGCTACCACGGCGGCTGGCTGCCGCCCGACGCGGTGGGCGCCGCCACCGTCTCCCGCGACTCGCTCGCCGCGGCCGGCGGCGTCCTCGGCGCCGGCGCCGTGCTGCCGCTGCCGGAGACCACCTGCCCGGTCGGCGAGACCGTCCGCGTGGCCCGCTGGCTGGCCGCGCAGTCGGCGGGCCAGTGCGGCCCCTGCGCCCTCGGCCTGCCGGCGCTCGCCGACGCGCTCGCCGACGCCGCGGCGGGGGGCGGGCAGGGCGCCCTGGACGCCGCGCGCGCCCGGATGTCCGCCGTGGAAGGACGCGGGGCGTGCGGACACCCCGACGGCAGCGCGCGGTTCGTCTCCTCCGCCCTCACCGTCTTCGGCGAGGAGTTCGCCGCCCACGCCCTGGGCCACGGCTGCGCGCGCCGCACGCTCGGCGCGCTCCCGCTGCCCGCCGACGGGCCGCGCCCGGCGCCCGGGCCGCTTCCCGTCCGCGGCGCCGGCGCCGCGCGGTCCCCGGCGGGACGGCTGCTCGTCGACTGGACCCTGTGCCGGGGCCACGGGCTGTGCGCGGACCTGCTGCCCGGCCTGCTGCGCCTGGGCCCGGACGGCTACCCGGAGCGGGCCGCCATGCCCGTGCCCGCCCGGATGCGCCCGAGGGCGCTCCGGGCGGTACGGCGCTGCCCCGCCCTCGCGCTGCGCGTCGAGACCGCCGGCTGAGAGCGGCGGGGCCGTTCCGCCACCGGTCTTCGTCACCGGCTTTCGGTACCCGGCCCTGTCACCCCCCTGTCACCCGACCCTGTCACCGGTTCCGGCACGTGGTCTCTGTCATCCGGTGACAAATTCCCGGGCCCGTTGAGCACCGGGCGGGCCCGCCCCGTAATCCCACGGCAACGGCGGACCACCGCCGGGCCACGAGCAAAGGACAGTTCATGAATAAGCGTCAGGTCTCCCTCGCCTCGGCGGCGGTCACGGTCGTGCTGCTGACGGCGGCCTGCGAGGGCGGGGGCGGCTCGTCCGCGACGGACGACTACGGCAAGGCCCCCGCCGGGAACAGCTCGAAGATCGACGACGGGTACGGCTCGGGCGGGTCCTCGTCCTCGGACCCGTCCGCACCCGCCTCCGAGGGGACGAGGAGCGCCGAGGCCGGACGGCTCGCCGTGCGCGACGCCCCCGGCATCGGCTCCGTCGTCGCGGACGCCAAGGGCCGGACCCTTTACCGCTTCGACAAGGACACCGCCGGTCCGTCCGCCTCCCGCTGCGACGGCGACTGCGCGAAAGCGTGGCCGCCCGTGCCCGCCGACGACGCGAGCGCCACCTCCGGCATCGGCGCCGCGCTCGGCGAGGTGGAACGCGCCGACGGCACCCGGCAGCTCACCCTCGCCGGCTGGCCCGTCTACCGCTACGTCAAGGACACCACCCCCGGTGACACCAAGGGCCAAGGCGTCGGCGGCACATGGAACGCGTTCGCCCCCGACGGCAAGAAGGCCGGCGGGAAACCGGCCGACGGGCCGGACGCCTCGAAACCCGCCGACGCCCCGGACGACGCCCCGAACCCCGCCGGCCGGGCGAAACCGGCCGCCGAGGGCGTCTCCGTCAACGACGACCGGACCCTCGGCAAGATCCTCGTCGACGGGCGGGGGCGCACCCTCTACCGCTTCGACAAGGACAGCGCCTGGCCCATGAAGTTCGCCTGCGCCGACGCCTGCCTGGACACCTGGAAGCCCGCGAAGCCGGTCGAGAAGAGCGCGGTGCGCGGCGTGCCGGAGAAGCTGATCACCACCGTGACGCGCCCCGACGGCACGAAGCAACTGGCCGTGGACTGCTGGCCGGTCTACTGGTTCACGGGTGACAAGAAGCCCGGGGACACCCAGGGACAGGGCAAGCAGGGACTCTGGTTCGCCGTCGACGACCAGGGCGGGAAGGTGACCACCCCGGCGGGCTGAGACGGGTGGCTCCCCGGGTGGCGGGACCTCCAGGGAGACCCCGCCACCCGGCCCGGGTCAGGCCGGAAGGGCGTCGACCGTCGGCGTGACCGTACCGAAGAGATCGGTGATCGTCGTCAGGGCACCGGCCTTGAGCGCGGCCGCGGGGACGACGGTGCCGTCCGGGGCGGCGAGCGAGCGGGTGGCCGTGGCCTCGGCGACGACGGTGGGCCGGTAGCCGAGGTTGAAGGCGCCCTCGGCGGTGAACGTCACGCACATGTGCGTCATGAAGCCGGCCAGGACGAGGTCGTCACCCGCCCCGACACCGAGCTCCGTCAGCGTCTTGACCAGCTCCGTGTCGTGGAAGGAGTTCGGGAAGCGCTTCACGACGACGGCCTCGCCCTCCACCGGGGCGACCTCGTCGCTGATGCGGCCGATCTCGGCGCGGATGTCGTACGGCGATCCCTCGCCACCGTCGTGGAGGATGTGGACGACCGGCGTCCCCGCGGCCCGGGCCCGCGCCAGCAGCCGGGCACCGGCGGCCAGGGCGGCCTCGGCGCCGTCGAGCGCCATCACGCCGGAGCGGTAGGTGTTCTGGAAGTCGATCATGATCAGCGTCGACTCGCCCAGCCGGGGCGGGCGGTTGTCCATGCCGGACACGTCGCGGAGCGTGGTGGAGGGGCTGGAGGGGCTGGAGGGGGTGGAGGGGGTGGAGGGGGTGGTGGTGGAGGTGGTCATGAGAGGTCCTTTTCGGAATTGGTGTGTCATGGAAGGGGATGAAGAAGAAACTGGTCGAACGGGAACGGTCCCCGGGAATCCGGGCACGGCGGAGCCGCGCGGCCGGCCGGTGTCCGCGTCGGTGCGGCGGCCCGCGTTCCGGGCGTGGGGGACGTCCGTACGGACCGGAGGGATCAGGTGGTGGTCGTACGGAAGCGGCGGCGGTACGCGGCGGGAGTGGTGGCGAGCTGCCGCCGGAACGCCCGGTGCAGGGTTTCGACCGAGCCGAGTCCGGCGATGGCCGCCACCCGGTCGAGCGGGTGGTCGGTGCCCTCCAGCAGGCGGCGGGCCGCCTCGACCCGGGCGGCTTCGACGTAGGCGGCCGGGCTGGTGCCGGTCTCCTGGGTGAAGACCCGTGCGAAGTGCCGTTCGCTCAGGCACATCCGGGCCGCCAGGGCCCCTGCCGAGAGGTCCTCGCCGAGGTGGTCGGCGATCCACAGGCGCAGCTCGTCGATGTCCCGCCGGGAGGCGGCCGGCCCGGCCAGCGGTACGGAGAACTGGCTCTGCCCGCCCTGCCGCTTGAGATACATCACCAGCTGCCGGGCCACCGCGAGCGCCACCTCCTCGCCGTGGTCCTCGGCCACCAGGGCCAGGGAGAGGTCCAGACAGGCGCTGATCCCCGCCCCGGTCCAGAGCCGGCCCCGGTCGGCGCGGACGAAGATCGGGTCCGGGTCGACCGTGACGGCCGGGTGGTCGGCGGCCAGCTGGGCGGCGGTCGACCAGTGCGTGGTCGCCGTCCTCCCGTCCAGCAGGCCCGCCGCCGCCAGCACATGGGCGCCCACGCACACCGACGCCACCCGCCGGGCGTGCGGCGCGGTGGCCCGTACCCACTCCACGACCTCCGGGTCGACGCGGGCCACCGGGCCGGAGTCGCCCCGGTCGACCGCGCCCGGCACCAGCAGGGTGTCCACCCGCGCGCCGACCTCCGCGAACGACAGGTCGGCGCACAGCCGCACCCCCGCCGACGTCCGGACCTCGCCCGCCCGGGGCGCGGCGAGCCGGACGTCGTAACGGGCGCGGCCCCCGGTCTCCCGGTCGGCCAGGGCGAACACCTCGGCGGGGCCGGTGACGTCGAGGAGATCGACATCGGGGAAGACCGCGATGACGACACGGTGCGTAGTGGGCATGTGTCCATCGTCGGGGGTGAAGCCCATGGCCGCAATGACGGTTTCCTGTCACATCCGGACATGGGCCCACGCGGGCGGCCGTCACCCCGGCTCATCTCGGCCCGTCACCCCGGCTCATCTCGGCCCGGGCCACCCGCCGCCCATCTCGGCCCGTCACGCCCACGCTCACCTCAGCCCGTCGCACACCTCCAGCACCAGCTCGGCGACCGTCTCCGGGTCGCGCAGCATCAGCAGGTGGTCGCAGCCGGGCAGCCGGACCAGCCGGCAGCCCGGGATACGGGCGGCCATCTCCTCGTTGCACCGGACGACCTCGGGCTGGTCCAGCTCCGCGAGCACCAGCAGACACGGCGTGTCCAGCTCGCCGAGCCGGTCGAAGGAGGGCGGATCGGGCACCTGATGGGGGTAGTTGGTGAACCAGGCGGGGACGGCCGCCCGCACCTGCGCGGCCGCCTCGGCGTCGTCGCCCGTACCGGCCGCCGCCCAGGTGCGCAGCGCCAGGGCCACCAGGCCGTCCATGTCCCCCGCCTCGGCCAGCCTCTCGATCTCGGTCATCAGCTCGGGTGAGGTGAGCCCCGGATAGCCGGTGACGCCCGGGCACAGCAGCGCGAGCGCGGCGACCCGCTCCGGGTGGCCGAGGGCGAGACTCACCGCCGCGACCCCGCCCATGCTGGAGCCCACCAGGGCGGCCCGTTCCACCTCGAACCGGTCGAGGACCGCGACCAGGTCCTCGACCAGCGAATACGGGGCCGTGGCCGCCGGGGACCGCCCGTAGCCCCGTACGTCGTAGCGGATCACCCGGTGCCGCCGCGCGAGGCGCGGGACGACCGGGTCCCAGACGGTGGAGTCACCGATCCCGGGATGGAGCAGGACCAGCGGCAGGCCGTCCCCTCCGGAGTCGTCCGCCCATACCTCGCCGTCCTTGACCGACACCATGAGTTCCATGAGCCAAGTCTCCTCGGGGCGTTCCCGGGACCACCAGGGCGGACGGGTGGACGGGCGGACGGGCGCGTCCGCCTCACGCCGGTGGCGGCATCGCGGCACGGATGGCGTGGGCCAGTTCCGGCAGGTCCCAGTAGACGGAGTGGGTCCACAGCCCGGCGGACGCGGAGTGCGGGAGGGGCACGTCGACCGGGGGAGTGCCGTCGTCGAGGGTGAAGACGCGGGAGGCGGCGAAGGCCAGCACGTCTAGCGGCTGCCACAGATTGGTCCAGCGGGCGAGGGAGGGCGGCAGCGGGACGGGGCCGCCGCCCGCGTAGGCGGGGAGGCTGCCGCCGCGCGGGTCGCAGAGGTGGAAGTACGCGGCCTGGGAACCGAAGGTGAGCAGGGACGACGTCCACAGCGGCACCCGCGCCGTGGCCATGTCGACCGCGATCACCCCGCCGAGGCTGTGCGCCACCACGCGCACCGGGCGGTCGGGGCCGCTCCCCAGCGCGGGGTCGACCGCGGCGATCCGCTCCCGTACGCGGGCGTGGATCCGCTCGCGGTGGCGCTGGTACACCAGCACGTCGCCCAGGAACCGGGTGGTGCCCGGCCCGAAGCGGGTGCGCAGCCCGTGGTTGACCCTCCCGGCGAGCGCCTGCATCGCGGCGCCGGCCACCCGGTCGAGGTCCGCGAGCCGGCGCCGCACCACACCGCGCAGGCCGCCGCCCCCGGAACCCGGCCCGCGCAATCCTCCCCAGTCGGGATCCGTCTCCTGGGCGCCGGCGTCCGCGACGGCGCGGGCGATGGCCGTACCAGCCTCCCTCAGGAGCACCGGGTCGTCGGTGAGCGACAGCCAGCGCGTCGAGGGCCAGGCGTCGGCGAGCTCGGCCAGCACGTCCTCGCCGTCCGGCCCGCCGGGCCCCGCGGGGCCGCCGCGCAGCCCGGAGTCCTCCGTACCGTCCAGGCCCTCGCGGACCGCGTCCCGCACGGGGCCGGGCAGGCCTCCGGCACGCGCCGGCCCGCCCCCGCCCGAAGAGGCGGACGGTGCGGACAGCGCGGACAACAAGGCTTCGGGCGACGCGTCGGCCACCCCGTCCTCCGGATCAGGCCCGGCCCCGTCGGCGTCCCGGAGCCCGCCGGGCCGGGCCGGGAGCGCCAGGTCGACGAAGCGGTCGTCCGCGCCGAGGTCCCCCCAGTGGACCGGTACCAGCTCCATGTCCCCGCCCACGGCGGCCCGTACGGCGGCGACGGTCGTGGCGAACGCCCGCGCGTCGCGGTTGCCGACGCCGTGAATGACGAAAACCGGCTCGCTCATGGCTCTCCCGCTCTCCTTCGGTCCTGTCGGTCGGTCTCATGGCGCGGAGGCCCGGGCGGCCGGGCTCCCGTACATGGCGTAGGCCAGCCAGGTCGGGTCCCCGCCCTGGTCGCGGATGGCCCGGCGGGCGTTCAGGGACGCCTCGCCCAGCGTCTGGCGGTGGGTGAGCAGATGGTCGTAGAACGCACCGGCGAACGTCAGGGCGGAATCCGAGCGCACCGGCCACAGGGTGCCGACGAACGCCCCGGCCCCGGCCTTGAGGAACTGCGGCGCCCAGCCCATGCCGGAGGAGAACCAGTCGATCTGCCCGGCGCTCCGGCACGCGTTGAAGAACACCAGCGGATGCGTGGCGCGCAACGCCCCGGACTGGGTGGCGTAGGCCAGGTCGACCGGGTCGAACGGCCCGTCCGCCATCGCGACATGGGAGCCGCCGCTGGTGAAGGCGTTGTGGCAGGCGAAGTGCAGCAGGCCCGTGAGCCCCCTGTCGATCAGCGTGCTCACGGCGGACCCGTGCGTCAGGGTGCCGCCGTAGGCCACCCCGGAACCCAGCCTGGCCCGGAGGGCCGCGACCTCGCGCTCCGCCTCGGGCGGCGAACCCGGCGGCACGACGAACGCCGCGCGCGACAGGACCAGCTCGCGGACCCTGTCCTGCCCGAAGACCCGCCGCACCACCGGCAGCCACTCCGCGAGGAAACCCTCGCCCTCCCGCTCGCCGTCCAGCGGATACAGCAGCTCCCAGGGCACGATGTCGTGCTCGCCGAGCACGGTCAGCGCCGTGACGCGCCCGGCCTCGTCCCAGAACTGCCGCCGCACCGCGTCGGGCACGGCACTGGCCCACAGCTGCACCCCCAGGTTGCGCAGCCGCCGCCGCGCCCGGTCCGTGTCGAGCCCGCCGCCGGGCCCGGCCGCGGCGGCCGTGCGCCGGAGCTCGTCGTAGATCCGTTCCGTCGCGCCCCGGGAGTCCCCGGCCAGGAGGCGGAAGGACTCGGGCGCGTACGCGGTCTCGCCGAGCAGCTGGAAACTGTGCGAGCCGTCGGCCTCCTTGTGGACTTGGAGGCTCACCTCCCCCGGGTCGAACGCGGTGCTGAGCGGGGCGCCCCGGGTCGGCCCGTCCCGGGCCGGGGTACCGGTCCGCACGGAGATCTGGAGCCGCAGTTCGCCGAGGAGCGAGCCGCCGCGGAAGGCCCGTACGGTCACGGCGTGGAGCCCCGGGGCCATGGTCCGCAGACCGAAGTGCAGGACGTCCGAGTCCCGGCCCGGGAGGACGGTCAGCTCCTGCTGGAGGTCGCCCAGCGCCTGGAGGCCCGGGGCGTGCACGGTGACGAGCAGCCGGGCACCCTCGGCCGGGATCGCGAACGCCCGCAGCGGTACGCCCTCTTCCGTGGTGCCGCGTGTGACCTGGACGTGCAGGGGCACCTCCCGGCCGGGCGGTGCCTGCTCGGCCAGCTGGGCGGTGAGGCGGCGGGGGTCGTCGGGTTCCGCGGGTTCCGGGGGATCCGTGGGTTCCGGGGTCGCGAACGTGACGGTGGGTGCGCCACGGGGCCGGGCGCCCGGCGGCATTTGCTGGAAGGCGGGCGCTCCGGTCGGCTGCTGATAACTGGGCGGCTGCTGATAAGGGGACAGGTCGCGGCCGATCACAGTCGGTTCGGCGGGCGCGGGCACCCCCGCCAGGTGCTCCTGGAGCCGTGCGTGCCTGAACTGGTAGGTGGGTCCGGACCGCCGGAGCACACCGAGGCGGTGGGCGTCGGCGAGGAAGGACCGGAGCCGCCACGGCAGCTGTCCGCGCGCGGCGAGCACGCTCCGGGACAGGAGGTAGGACGGCCAGAGGGAGGAGGCCGACGCCAGGACGACGCACAGCAGACCGAGGGACAGCAGACCCGGCCCCGGGGCGGTCAGGGCGTCCGGCGCGGAGAACGCCCAGACGGCCCCGGTCACGCCTACCAGCGCGGCGGCGGAGGCGCCCCGGACGAGTGCGACGCGTGGCTCGGACCGGAGGGATGCCCGGGGGCCCCAGGCCGGCGCCCGGGTCTGCTTCCGCTCCGTAGCCGGAACCGACCGGCGCAGCTCCCACCAGGCCAGACCGCCGGCCGGCCGGTCGTGGAGGCGGCGGGCCAGGTAGGCGAGGTAGTGCCGGGCCTTCTCCGGATCCCACGCGAACCGTTGGAAGGGGTGGCTCTCGGAGCGGGCGAAGACGGCCGTGACGAATCTGTCGAGGAGGTGTTCCTCGACGGCGACGACGCTCGGGAACCGGGCGGGGTCGGCGAGCTCGGCGGGGTGGGTGCCGCGGCGGGCGTAGACGGTCGCCGCGAGGGACACCGTCAACGGGTTGGTCAGAGCGCGGGCCAGCGGCCCGTCGGGGTCGTGCCGCACATGGGCGGCGACGGTCATCCAGCCCTGTCCGTCCCGTTCGTACGGGTTGGCCCGGCGCAGCATGCCGAGCGCCTCGTCGACGGGTACGGGGGCGGGCCCGATCACCGTGACGCCCGCCAGGGGCGTCGTCGCGGCCGTGAGGCTGCCGTACTCATGGGTGCGGCAGGTGATGACCAGGGGGGCGTCCCAGGGGAGGTCCGTCCGCAGCGCGTGGAACGCCGAAACCCGTGCGTGGAGCGGAAGTTCGTCCAGGCCGTCGAGGACCGGCAGCACCTGTCCGCCGTCCAGCAGGACCCGCGCGGCGAGGAGCCCGTGCGCCCGTGAGCGGGTCGGGCCCGGGTGGGCGGTGGCGATCCCGTCGCACAGCCAGTCCCGCAAGGTCATGCGCGCGGGGTCGAAGGAGGCGAGCGGCAGCAGCACGGGGACGGGTCCGCCGTCTTGCGCCTCCCGGTTTCTGAGCAGTGCCAGCGACAGCAGCTGGACGAAGGTGGACTTGCCCGAGCCCGGCGGGCCGACGACCACGAGCCGCGGCGCGTCCATGCGACGGAAGACAGCGGCCAGGTCGTCCGACTCGTTCGACCGGAAGACCGGGGGTTCTCCTTCCGCGCCGGAGCCGGAGAACGACGAAGGGGAGCCCGCCACCGGCGACCACACCACCGGCAGCGCCAAGTCGGACAGCCGCCGGAGCAATGTCTCTTCCTCGTACTGCCTGCGGAGCCGCCGGGCGAGTACCTCCACCGCGTCGTGCCGCGTGTCGGCCGGCCACCGGAGCGTGGCGGAGGACATCCGGGCCGGCCACGACGTGACCAGCGCGGCCGCCAGCAGCGCGAGGACGCCGACGACGCCGAGGATCGCGGTGCCCGTGAGGAACGACCGATCGCTCAGCCACCACAGCGCCAGGGCCGCGGCCGGCGGAACGCCGCCCATGAGGACTCTCAGCACCCGACGCCGCCGCACCCGCTCCACCCCGTTCCGTCGATCACGCCCGCCCCGTACGCCCGATGCTCCTGACACACCTGGGCACCCGGCGCAACGACCCCTCGGTGCCGCCGGTCACGTTCAGGGCCCGGCGGCGGTCCCAGGCAGAGTGCCGGACGGGGCGTGCGTACGCCAATGGTCCGGACGGGGCGGTGCGTTGAAGTCCACCGCAACACTCGCTGCCATCTCCTTGCATTTGAAGGAAAGTCAAGGAGATGGATCATGAACGTCTAGCGGGAATCGGTCCTTCACCCGTGGATTCCGGCCGTCGCTGAGGCGCTCCGATCCCTGAGGTGCGTAGGGGCCCCTAGCATCGGTCGGGCTTCCCGGGAACTTCTCGGGAGCATGTGTCAGGGAGGCATTCCTGTGCGCACCATGAAGGCCATCGCCGCGCTCGCCCCGATCGCCCTGGGAGCGATCCTCACCCTTCCCGGCGGCGCCGTCGCCGCGGGTCAGGATCACACCTCGGACAAGGCCACGTCCCAGGCCGGCGCCGCGGCGTTCCGTAACTTCATTCTGCAGACCGGTACCGCGCTCCACGAGACCGACGACACCTTCGCCACCGCGACCGCCGACTGGGACCGTGACGGCCGGCCCGATCTGGTGGCGGTGAAGAAGAGCAGAACCGGCACGAACAGCACGGAGGTGCACGTCCTCTCCGGGGCGAGCAACTTCCAGCGGTTCGTGCTCCAGACCGGCACCGCGCTCCATGAGACGGACGGGACCTTCGATTTCGCGCTGGCGGACTGGGACCGTGACGGGCGCCCCGACCTGGTGGCGATCAAGAAGAGCCGGACGGGCACCAACAGCACCGAGGTGCACATCCTCTCCGGTGCCAGCAACTTCCAGCGCTTCATATTCCAGAGCGGTACGGCACTCCATGAGACCGATGGGACCTTCGACTTCGCCACCACGGACTGGGACCGTGACGGGCGCCCCGATCTGGTGGCGGTGAAGAAGAGCCGGACGGGCACCAACAGCACGGAGGTGCACGTCCTCTCCGGGGGGAGCGGTTTCCAGCGGTTCAGCCTGCAGACTGGTACGGCGCTGCACGAGACCGACGACACCTTCGACTTCGCGGCCGCCGACTGGGACCGTGACGGGCGCCCGGACCTGGTGGCGATCAAGAAGAGCCGGACCGGTACCAACAGCACGGAGGTGCACGTCCTCTCCGGGGGGAGCGGTTTCCAGCGGTTCAGCCTGCAGACCGGCACGGCGCTGCACGAGACCGACAGCACCTTCGAGTTCTCCGTCGCGGACTGGAACCGTGACGGCCGTCAGGACCTGGTGGCGGTGAAGAAGAGCCGGACGGGCACGAACAGCACCGAGGTCCACATCCTCGGCTGACCGGTCCCGCCGGAATCCGGACCCTGAATCCCGGACCCTGAATCCCGGACCCTGAATCCCGGACCCTGAATCCCGGACCCCGGACCCCGGACCCCGTATCCCGGACCCCGTATCCCGAACCCCGTATCCCGAATCCCGTCCGCCGGCGGTGACCGGCGCGCACACCCGGAACCCACCCCGGCTCTTCCCGCGGCCCTTCCCAGTTTCCCCGCCGCGGGGAGAGCCCCGGACCGTACCCGGGTGCCTGGGGGCGCCTGGGGGGTGCCTGGGGGTGCCATGTCGGCACCCTCCATACATCCGGCGCGTCCTGTGGGGTGGTGAACCATCGGCCCACCGTGGTGCGCGCGCCTAGGGTGCGGGCATGACCACGCCGCCGCCCGCCCCCGTTCCGGACCCCGAGGCCGATCACACCGCCCCTGCCCCCGTCCCCGTCCCCGTCCGCCCGTCCCCGGGCCTCCAGGGCCGTACCGCCCTCGTCACCGGCGCCGCCGGCGGCATCGGCGCGGCCTGCGCCCTCCGGCTCGCCGCCGCGGGAGCGCGCGTACGGGCACTGGACCGCGACGGGCCCGGTCTCGACGTGGTCGTGGCGCGGGCGGGGTGCCTGGCCGGCACCGTCGAACCCGTCGTCCTCGACCTCACGGACCTCGACGCGGCGGAGCGGGCCGCGGCCGGCACCGACATCCTCGTCAACAACGCCGGAATCCAGTGCGTACGCCCCATCGAGGACTTCCCGCCCGACGTCTTCCACACCGTCCTCACGCTCATGCTGGAGGCACCCTTCCGCCTCCTCAGGGGTGCCCTGCCGCACATGTACGAGCGTGGCTGGGGCCGGGTCGTCAACATCTCCTCCGTGCACGGGCTGCGCGCCTCGCCCTACAAGTCCGCCTACGTCGCTGCGAAACACGGCCTCGAAGGGCTGTCCAAGACCGCCGCCCTCGAAGGCGCCACCCATGGGGTGACCTCCAACTGCGTGAGCCCGGGCTACGTGCGTACGCCCCTGGTAGAGCGGCAGCTCGCGGACCAGGCCGCCGCCCACTCACTGCCCGTGGAACGCGTGCTGAGCGAGGTGCTGCTGGCCGACTCGGCGCACAAGCGGCTCGTCGAACCGGAAGAGGTCGCGGAGGCCGTCGCCTACCTCTGCGGGCCGCACGCCTCCTTCGTCACCGGGACCAGCCTCGTCATGGACGGCGGCTGGACGGCGCACTGAGCCCCTTCCACCCTCTGCCCTACCCCCCCACGAACTCCCGGGAAAGTATGTGGAAGCGACACCCGGTGCCCGGGATCCTGTGCCCATGTCCACGCCTTCCGTACCTCCTGTGCCCGCCGTCTCTCCCGCACCCGCGCCCGTACCCGAACCTGAACCCGAACCCACGCCCGCGCCCGAACCCGTACCCGCGCCCGTACCCGACGACCACACCGACGGCGGCCCCTCCGCCGCGTACCTCGCGCTCCTCGCGCACGGCGCGCCCGCCGAAGCGTACGAACGCCCCGTGCTGCGCGCCCGCGCCGAGGGGGCGTCGCCGGACCGCCTCGCCGCGGTGGAGCGCGCCAAGCTCCTCGCCCTGCGCGTCCGGGCCGAACTGGAGGACCGCAGACGGCGCGAGGCGGAACTCTCCGCCCTCTTCGCCACCGCCCACGACCTGGCGGGGCTGCGCGACCTCGACGCGGTCCTCACCGCCATCGTGCGGCGCGCCCGTTCCCTGCTGGGCGCCGACGCCGCGTACCTCACCCTCAACGACCCGGCCGCCGGGGACACCTACATGCGCGTCACCGACGGCTCGGTGTCCGCCCGCTTCCAGCAGCTGCGGCTCGGGATGGGGGAGGGGCTGGGCGGGCTCGTGGCCCAGACGGCCCGCCCGTACGTGACCGAGAGCTATCTGGACGACCTCCGGTTCCGGCACACCGGGATCATCGACTCCGGGGTGCGGGACGAGGGGCTCGTCGCGATCCTCGGCGTCCCGCTGGAGCTCGGCAGCGGTGTCATCGGGGTCCTGTTCGCCGCCGACCGGCGGGCCAGGGTGTTCGACCGGCAGCAGATCGCCTTGCTCGCCTCCTTCGCGGCCCACGCGGCCGTCGCCATCGACACGGCCAACCTGCTCGCCGAGACGCGCTCCGCGCTCGCCGGGCTGGAGACGGCCAACGCGACCGCCCGCGACCGCAGCGCCACGATCGAACGCGCCGCCGGCATCCACGACAGGCTCACCGAACTCGTCCTGCGGGGCGGGGGCGTCCACGACGTGGCGGAGGCGGTCACGGAGGTGCTCGCCGGGCACGTCGAGTTCCTGGAGACCGAGGACTGCCCGGTGCCCGCCGTGGAACGCTCCCGCGCGGACGGCCGTGCCGTCCGGCACGGCGACGGGTGGATCGCCGCGGTGTCGGCGGGCGGCGAACTGCTGGGCGCCCTACGGCTGCGCGGCCAGCCCTGCCTCGACCCGGTGGACCGGCGCACCCTGGAGCGGGCGGCCATGGTCACCTCGCTCCTCCGGCTCGCCTTCCGTTCGGCGGACGAGGCCGAGCAGCGCGTACGCGGCGAACTCCTGGACGACCTGATCGACGCGCCCGACCGCGACCCCCGCCTCCTCCGCGAACGCGCCGCCCGGCTGCGCGCCGCCCTCGACACCCCGCACCTCGTCCTCGCCGCCCGCACGGCGGACGAGCACGCGGACGCCCCGGCCGACCGCCAGCGCCTGTGGTCGGCCGCCTCCCACCTGGCCGCCACCCGGCACGGCCTGGCCGCAGCGCGCGACGGCGGCACCGTACTCCTCCTGCCCCACGGCCCGTACGACGACGCGACGCGTACGGCGCGGCACCTCGCCCAGCGGCTCGGCGCGGCCGTCCACGCCCCCGTCACCGTCGGCGCCGCAGGCCCTGTACCCGCTCCGGACAGCCACCCCGGAGCCGTCGCCACCGCTTACGCCGAGGCCCGCCGCTGCCTGGAGGCCCTGCGCGTCCTCGGGCGCGACGGCGACGGCGCGGCCGCCGAGGACTTCGGCTTCCTCGGCCTGCTCCTGACGGGCGGTGCGCACGGCCGCGACGGTGCGCGCGTGGGGGAGTTCATCGCCCGGACGATAGGCCCGGTCGTCGACTACGACGCGCGGCGCGGCACCGCGCTCGTGCGCACCCTCGACGCCTATTTCGCCGGCGGGGCGAGCCCGGCGCGCACCAAGGACGCGCTGCACGTGCACGTCAACACGGTCGCGCAGCGGCTGGAGCGGGTCGGCCGGCTGCTGGGCCCGGACTGGCAGACGCCCGCCCGGGCCCTGGAGATCCAGCTGGCGCTGCGGTTGTACGGGCTGTCAGCGGCGCTCGGCGACTGAGGAGCCGCCGCCGGTACGGGCCGGAGCCCGGCCCGTGTCGTCGTCCGCCTCCGCGAGGTCCCGGTGCCGGGTCTCCCGCGCGCACCCCACCGCGACGAGCGTCAGCACCGCGGCCGCCATGACGTACAGGGCGACCGGCGTACCGCTGTCGTGCTCGGCGAGCAGCGCCGTGGCGATCAGCGGGGCCGGCGCACCGGCGGCCACGGACGCGAACTGCGCCCCGATCGAGGCCCCCGAATAGCGCATCCGGGTGGCGAACATCTCGGAGAAGAAGGCGGCCTGCGGCGCGTACATCGCCCCGTGGCAGACCAGGCCGACCGTCACGGCCACGACCAGCGCCCAGAAGCGTCCGGTGTCCACGAGCGCGAAGAACGGGAACGCCCAGATCCCGACGCCCGCCGCCCCCAGCAGATAGACGGGCCGACGGCCGACCCGGTCCGACAGCGCGCCCCAGGCGGGGATGACGGCGAAGTGCGCGGCGGAGCCGATCAGCACCGCGTTGAGGGCGGTCTGCTGGGAGAGGTGCGTCCGCTCGGTCGCGTAGACGAGGATGAAGGCGGTGATCACGTAGTAGCTGATGTTCTCGGCCATCCGGGCACCCATGGCGACGAGTACGTCGCGCCGGTGGTCACGCAGCACGGCGACGAGCGGCGGGCGCTCGGCGACACCCCCTTGCTCCTTCCGCGCCTCGGCCCGGGCGAGGGCGGCCTTGAACACCGGCGACTCGTCGACGGACAGGCGTATCCAGAGCCCCACCATCACCAGCACCCCGGACAGCAGGAACGGCACCCGCCACCCCCACGCCTCGAAGGCCCCGTCCGACAGCACCGCGGTCAGCGCGGACAGCACCCCGGTGGCGAGCAACTGCCCGGCAGGCGCCCCGGTCTGCGGCCACGCCGCCCAGAACCCCCGCCGCCGGGCGTCCCCGTGCTCGGACACCAGCAGCACGGCCCCACCCCACTCACCCCCCAACGCGAACCCCTGCACCAACCGCAGCCCGGTCAGCAGCACAGGCGCCGCCGCCCCCACGGCGGCGTGCGTGGGCAGCAGCCCGATGCCGCACGTCGCACCCCCCATCATCAGCAGACTCACCACCAACAACTTCTTCCGCCCGAGCCGATCCCCGAAATGCCCGAAGACCAACGCCCCGACGGGCCGCGCGACAAAGCCCACGGCATAGGTCAGGAAGGAGAGCAGAGTGCCGACGAGCGGATCGGAGCCGGGAAAGAAGAGCTTGTTGAAGACGAGCGCGGCGGCGGACCCGTAGAGGAAGAAGTCGTACCACTCGATAGTGGTCCCGATGAGGCTCGCTACGACGATTTTGGGGAGCGAGTTGGGAGTTGGGGTGGCTGGGGGAGGGGTGGCCATGGTCATCACTTCCGGGTAAGGGAGGGGCGCGTCATTGCGTCGCCACACCGTAGGAAGGCGCAGGTCAGGGGCCTATGTGGCGGGGGACCACACTTCGGGGGCGGGGTGTGAGGGCAGCGCCCATGAGGGGGGTGCTGCGGGCCCGGCGTACCGCTCAACTCGAATTAGGAATTCGGTGCGGAGCTATGTCGCGATTGGGGTGATCTAGCACTCGGGTGCGGATTCCCGTGCTGACTTGGTGCTGACTAAAATCCCACGTCAGCAGCCCTGGTCACCTATCCCGTGCTGACTTGGTGCTGACTACGGAGCGTTGAACTTCGACATTCGGGCATGGATCGGACCCTGCGTTGGGCCGGAGGACTCCTCGGCCCGATGGGTTGGGAGACCGCCGCACCACCTGGGTCCGCTCTATGTGGAGGACGTCGCCTCCGATGAGATCAATGCCTGGAAGGCAAGCTCGCTCTCTCTGCAATTCGAGGGTCGTGCGCGAGAAGTTCGGCAAGTGGCCCTCGGGCGTCGGAGCCAGCGTCCCCGAGCTGCAGGACAGCGAGGTCGCCGTTCGACGAGGACGAGGCCGCCGAGGTCGGCTGGGTCCCGGATCGACAGCCTCGAGTGCGGGCCTGCCTTGGTCGCCGGCCCCGCACTCGGTACCACCTGGCACAGGTAGGCGGAACCGTCTCTTGGCGTCCACGTGGTCCAGATCGCTGCCGTTCACGCAGGTGGGGCCTTTGTGGTTCAGGTGCGTCGATGGTGTTGGTGACACGAATGTGACACGTGATGGTCACCGAGGCTCCTGCCGGGCAGGTGTCGGCGGGGGGTCTGCGTGCGACGTTTGGCAGTTGCCGCAGTTCGGAACGGTCTCTTGGAACTGTGCAGGGGGCGTCATGGTTACTGAGGGGCGGAGCCGCTTTGAGGTGGGACCAGCGGTAGATGGTGCGGCTGTGGCGCCGAATTTCGGCTAAGCCGCGGTGAACGTCGGCGAACGTAACCGACGTCCAGGTGCGTGGCCCGGGAGGTCTACCGCCTCGTCCAGGGGTGGCGTTCAGGGCCCGGGGTGCTCGCGAACGCCCCTTTAGCGCGCTCGGGTGCGGGTGCGGTGAGATCGGCCATGGACGGCGCACCGGCGATGGTGGTTCCATCGGCGCGCGAGCGCGGCGGAGAGCGCTTTCGGGGCGCCCGTCAAGACCTAATTTTCCGTCAGGCCGGATCAGCTCTTGATCATCTTCTGGTCATTTCCCTCGTGCGCCCCACCGTGGATGCGCACTGTGCGGGAGGGTGGCGCTTCGTCAGATCGGGAATCGCCACGAGAAGGGGCATACATGGGTCCGGAGAGCTCTCGCACCAGGGTCTACGGGGGCAGGCATTATCTGCACGTTGCTTTCGTCCGTCACCAGGGCACGACTGTCGCGCTCGCGATGGACGAGCACCGGCGCATCCACTACAGCGTGCTGGACCTGAACAGCACCGGGGCTCCGCAGGGCCGGGGCGCCGCGGCCGGAGGCGACCTGGACGTGTTCCACTGGTCGGAGGAGCCGCGCGAGCTGTGCTTTCCCCGCGAGGTGGCCCGGACCGGGTACGCGGCGGTCGGCGGTACCCGGCTCCCGCGGGTCAGGCAGGGTTCGCCGGCTGAGGTCGCCGACGACGAGGTCCTCGCTGCGGACGAGGTGGACACCTTCCGATCGTCCACTGCCCGGCTCACGGCCGACGCCCCCTTCCAGGCTCTTTCGGACGGCAAGCACATCTACGTCTTCCGGCAGTCCGTCGACGTCTCGCATGAGGACGCGTTGTTCCGGCTGAAGGGTGGTGGCGTCTCCAGGCAGGAGGGGCGTAGCGACTACCTGACGACCGGGGAGGGCGAGGCGGCGCACCGTGTGCCCTTGGTGGCCGACGGGTTGCTGTGTGACCGGTTCACGCTCGGCGGTGACCGGTTGCACCCGGTCGCGGAGGTGCGCTACCGGCGCAGCCGGCACCGCTCCCGCCCGGATTCGGCCAAGGACAGCCTTGGCACGAAGGACATGGACGGCAACGACTTCCACGAGCCGACGCTGCACCTGACGTTCGCCGGCGAGGTGCGCAACGGCCGGTTCACGGTCCTTCTCCTGCCCACGTCGGTGAACGAGCTGCGGCGCTGGCAGTTCTTCGTCCACAATCCCGTCGCCGGACGTATCGAATCCATCAATGTCGAGCAGTCCGAGGACGGCTTGTTCGACACCCAGGGGTCCCGCCTGTACACCAGCCCGGACCCCAGGTACCAGGATGCCGTTCTGGAGCGCAGTCCCGGTCAGTGCCCGATCACGCAGAAACCTTTGGTGCCGGTCGTGCCGGACACCGGGTTCGCGGCGACCGCGTTGGCGTTCGACGCCACCGGTGAGTCCCGCGTGGAGATTCCAGTGCCCGAGGGGATTCCGCTGGGCAAGGGGCCGTACACGGTCGAGGCGTGGATACGCAGGACGAGCGACGAAGCCGCCACACTGCTGTCCGCGGACACGGGCAAGGGCGTGGTGGAGCTCGCCTTCGCCGCGTCCGGTGAGTTGCGGCTGCGCCACCCCGAGGCCGGCGGCGAGGGGGTCTCCGCCTCGCGGGTCCCGGACTCGGGCGTCCCCACCCATGTGGCGGTGGTGTACGACGGCGAGCGGGCCACGTTCTTCGTCGACGGCGTGCAGAGCGGTGACCCCCAGGAGCTGGCTCCCGCCTCGGAGAGCGCCACGCGGCTGCTGATCGGTGCCACCACGGGCGACGACGGCGCCCCGGCCGGCTTCTACTCCGGCGAGCTCGACGAGATACGGCTGTGGACGCGCGCCCGCGGCGCCGATGAGCTGGCGCAGGACCGGACGTTTCGCCTGGTGGGTGACGAACCGGGCCTGGCGGCGTACCTGCGCTGCGACGACGGCTCCGGTGCGACCGTCTACGACCAGACGACGCACGGCCTCGACGGCACCCTTCTGGGGTCGGTCGGCTGGGTCACCTCACAGGCACCGGTCGCCGACCACCCCGGGATCCGCAAGGACAGCTTCCGACTGCCGGGCCGCACGGTCGGTGATGGGCTGACGGCGGCGCTGTACCACCAGCAGGAACAGGCCGTCACCGGTCACGGGGGTGAGGCCAAGCCGGTGAAGCGGCACGCCCGGGTCCTGCTGACCTTTGCGACGGAGCCGACGGAGCCGACGGAAACGGCGGAGGGTGGCGGCGAGGGCTGTCTTGCGGCACTGGACTTCGCCGTCTCGCGCGAGGGCCGCCTGGCCCAGGTGCCCGACGTGCTGGATCTGCCGGGCATCGGGGAGACGACGAAGCCGGACGACCCGCAGGAGGCCGACACCCTCCGTCAGGCGATCGGAGAGCTGGAAGGGGAGCTGGAGGAGATCCGCGCGGCGCGGAAGCAAGCGGAGAGCGACAGTGAGGACGCGAACTTCAAGGCGCTGACGAAGAAGCGGGATCGCCTGAAGCGGCGGCTCGACGGGCACTCCCCGCGGACAAGCAACCCCTTCGACATGGGCGCGTTCGTCATCGGCTTCGGTGAGAACAGCTCGGGTGAGCGCCAGTACCTGGCCGTGTCGAAGGACGCGAAGGGTCGGGACGAACTCGTCCTGCGACCGGACCCCTTCGACGAGGCTGCCTTGTGGGCGGCGAATGGACACCGAGAGAGCTGGGAGCTGTTCAGCCGCTCGGCCATGAAGGCGCTGAAGGCCGATCAAAAGAAGCTGATGCTGAGCAGCGATGGGCACTCGCCTGTCCGCGTCGTGCCGGTCGAGGACGGTCGCTACGCCCTTTACTTCAAGGGCATGGCAGTGGCCGTACGCGAGAACCGACCGGTTCTCGTGCTCATGGACAAGCCGGACGAGAGCCGCAGCAACGTCCCCAGCGTGGAGATCACCGACTACCGGCGGATCGAAGGCAAGCGTGAGCTCCGCCTGCTCGAGGAGCGACTGGACACGGCGCGCGACCTGCGCGACGGCTACGACTTCCTCCAGATGGACCTCGACCTCTACGAGGAGGAGCTGGCCGCGAAGCGGGAGGAGCTCGGCCGGCTCACCAGCGGGCTCAGCGGTCGCAGCACCCCGTCCCTGCCGATGCCCTTCCTCGGCCAGGACCACCGTGGCCTGGGCTACTCCGGCGCCCTGCTCACCTTCACCCGTGGGTCCAAGGCGCCGGTCCTGTCCGAGAGCGGCGCGGGACACCTGGGGCTGTACTTCCGTGACGCCGAAGACGGCTTCACCTCCGCCTACTACGGCACCGATGTCGCGCGCGCCGCCAAGGACCTGACCCTCACCAGCCGGTCCAAGATCCGGCTGACTGCCCGGGACGCGGCCTTCGACCTGGCCCAGGTCACCGTCGAGGTCGGACCGGACACGGTCGGATCCTTCCCCGACCGGTGCACGGTGACGCTCCGCCGCACCCTCTCCGACGGCACCGGGGCCGAGGAGGAGGTGTGGCCGCTGATGCCGCGCCGGGCCGATCACTTCGCCGACATCCTCACCGGTGTCCGCGGCAGCGCCGTCGTGGTGGGAACGACCGACTCACTGTCCGCCGGCACATTGACGCTCACCGCCGGCGGTACGAACCAGCCGCTGGGGGCCGGGAGTCTGCTGCGGCTCGGCGGCCAGGTGTACGCCGTGTCCGCCAAGGCCGCGGAAGGCGCGACGCAGCTCGCGCTGACTTCCGCCTCCACCGATACCTCCACTGCCCCCGTCGTACCGACCGGCACCGCCGTGGAGCTCATCGCCTACGATCCCTCCCTCGTGCGGCTCAGCCGTCCCGGCGCCACCGCCGTCCACGGCGCGCGTTGGGTGACGGCCGCCGTGGTCGGCCCCTCCGCCGCGGTACCGGACGGCAAGGCCACCGACCTCGCCAAGGGCCGCCCCGCCGCCTGGTGGGGTGAGACGCCCGGCCGAGCCCTGTTCTTCGGGCCGCAGACGAAGCCGCTGCGGCTGCCCGACGACCGGCTGGGGTCCGTCCGTGCGCCCAGCGACCTGACGCTGGAGGCGTGGGTCCGTCCCGAGGGCGGTGACGTGAGGGCCCCGATCGTCCTGGCCAACGTCCCCGATTCGCAGTACGTCCTGGCGCTGAGCCGCCCCACCACGGGCAAGGACGGTGCGGCGGCGGCCGGACCCGGCGTGGACACGGGCCGACGTCCCGTCGTCGGCGTCGGCGACCGCTTCGTGGCCGGGCTCGATCCCGTCCCGGACGCGCGGTGGACGCACATCGCCGCGGTCTACGGCCAGTCGTGGGCCGTGCGACTGGACGGCCAGGCCTCGCTGGAGGTCGAGCACGCGGACGACCTGGATCTCAAGGGCGACCTCACGCTGGAGGTCTTTTTCCGCACCGACGCACTCGGCCGGCGCCAGGGGCTGGTGTCCAAGGGGCGGCTGGCCTCCGGTGACGGGGGCGGGGTCCCCTACCAGCTGACGATCGCGGAGGACGGGCTGCTCGCCCTGGCGATGGAACTCGGCGACGGGACCATCGTGCGGGCCTGCTCCAGCGCCAAGGTGGTCCCCGGCAGGTGTCACCGTGTCGCCGTGGTCCGCAAGGCCGGCCGCGAGATGGTGGAGGACAAGGGCCAGACCACCGTCCAGGCCACCGGCCCCGACGGCAAGCCCTCGACCCTCACCTTCCCGGCCGTCAAGGGCATGAGCACGCGCCATTACTTCGACATCTCCTTCACCCTCGACGGGCAGCCCGCGGGCAGCACACGCATCCGGGTGGAGGCGCCGCTGGGCACGGAGTCGGCGCTGGAGCTCGGCTGCGGCTGGGAGCGCCAGGAGCCGTACCACTTCGCCGGTGACATCAGCGAGGTGCGGATCTGGAACACGGACCGTCCGGTCAACTGCCACGGCAAGGGGCTGGGCCGGCGTGAGCAGGGGCTCGTCGCCCACTGGCGCTTCGAGGAGAACGAGGGCGCCACCGCCCGGGACGAGCGCGACGCGCACCCGGCGAAGCTGCGGCACGCGGAGTGGACGAAGAACCCGGACCCGCGGGGCAGCGCCTTCCAGCTCTACATCGACGGCCGGCCCGTTCCCAGCGAGCCGCTCAACCAGGCCAAGGCCCTCGGTGAGGTGGGGTACGGCGCGCAGCAGTTCGCGCTCGGCGGCCGCGCCGTCGAGAAGAAGGGCATCTGGGGCCGCTTCAGCGGAACCCTGGACGAGGTCCGCGTCTGGCGCACCGCTCGGACCGAGGAGCAGATCCAGGACAGCCTCTTCACCCGGCTCAAGGGGGAGAAGGAGGACTTGCTGGCCTACTACTCCTTCGACGACGCCTCCACCGAGCCCGGTGCCACGGCACTGATCGACAACGGCCCGCGCGGCTGCGACCTGCCGCTGCCCGCGGACGGCCGGCCGCAGCCCACGATGTCGTCGGCCCCGGTCTCCGCGGACATGCCCGAGGTCCGCACCGCCTTCGCCACCGGACAACCCGGATACCTCCGGCGGATCGACGGGGTGCCCGCGGTCGCCGAGTACTCCGACCTGCAACGGCTGCCCGACGGCAGCACCCGGGGAGTGCTCAAACGCTGCTACGGCTACCTCCACGACGGCCGCTGGCACCTGGTCACCGGCTTCAAGATCGGCGACCTGACCACCGAATGGGTCGGCCAGGTCCAGTTCGACCCGCAGGTCATCGGCTACATCGAGGGGGCGCCCCCGGTGCCGTCCGAGAACCTGGTGGCCACCAAGAACCCCCGCAACCTCAGCTACATCAACACCTCCTCAGTGGAGTTCACCCAGGCGGACAAGACGGTCCACACCCTGTCCTCCTCGCGCCAGAGCAGCGTGGACATGACCTACGCGCTGGCGCTCACCCACGAAGTGGATGTCAACACCCTGCTCATCAGCGCACCGCTCGGCTTCGGCATCGCCAAGCCGGTCGCCGAGGGCGGCGCCTCCCTCGGCGTCTCCGGCAACCTGGAGTTCTCCAACGCCTGGGGGCACCAGACCGACATATCCCGGGAGACCGAGACCACACGCGCCACCACGGTGGGACTCTCGGGCGGCTGGGAGAGCGACGACCCCGGGGCCCAGATCGACCCCGAGGGCGGCCGCCGGTTCCAGCCCTCCAACACCGGCTACGCCCTCGTGCAGTCCGAGACCGCCGACGTCTTCGCCCTGCGCCTGGTCCACAACGGTGCGCTGGTGTCGTACCGCATGCTGCCCAACCCGGACATCCCGCGGGACTGGAACCTGCTGCCCTTCGCGATCAACCCCCGCTACGTCAAGCAGGGAACCCTCGACGGCACCGTCGGCATGCGCGAGAGGGCGGATGCCACGGGGAAGCTCAAGGCGGGCAAGATCCTCGACCCGGACTACGCCGACGCCGCCGATGACGGCGAGTTCAGCTACTTCAAGCCCCGCGAGGCCTACGCCCTCAAGCGGCGGCTCATCGAGGAGGAGCAGCGCCACCAGGCGTACTACGAGTCCGTCTCCACCGAGACCGCCGCCGAGGACCCCACCGCTGCCCAGGCGCGCAAGCTGCTTGACGACTTCATGGGGTCGGCCCGCAAGCCCGACGATCCCGCCCGGCGCGATGCCGCGGGGGCGGCGCGGTCCGTCGCCCGCCGCAACATCGCCAACACCTATGTGTGGACGGCCGACGGAGGGTTCTTCGCCGAGAGCACCCAGGGCGCGGACGCGGTCACCGAGACCACCACAGGTTCGTACAACTTCGCCGGCCGCGCCGGGGTGTCCTTCGGCACCGGCGTGAAGATCTTCGGGATCGGCGCCGAACTCCATCTGGACGCCTCGCTGGGCGGCAGCCTCACCCGGACCCGTTCCCGCAGCAAGGAGTCCACGCGCTCGTTCAGCCTCACGGTCAAGTGCGATCCTCCCGGCGACATGCAGAAGTACGCCGTGGCCCAGGGGAGCAAGGATCCGGGCAAGGACCCCGACCCGGTCTACGAGAACGGCAAGCCGGTCGAGGTCAAGGGCCGCGTCAACGCCTACCGGTTCATGACCTTCTACCTGGACTCCGACAAGGAGAACTTCGAGGACCTCTACGGGAAGGTCGTCGACCCGGCCTGGCTCAAGAGCTCCGACCCCAACGCGGCGGCCCTGCGGCAGGCCCGGCAGTCGGAGACCAAGCCGCCGTGCTGGCGCGTCCTGCACCGGGTCACCTTCGTCAGCCGTCAGCTCCCCGACGCCCTCCCGGACGACGCCCCGGCGCTGGAACGGGCCATGGCCGCCGAGAGGATCTCCAGCAGCTACGAACTGATCCGCCGACTGGACCCCTTCGTCAAACCCCACCTGCACGACCACCGGTCGATGGCCCGGGCCGTACGGGGAGCGATCAGGGAACAGCTCCCCGAACTTGCCCCGCATGAGGATGAGGTGATCGACTTCTTCGCCCGCTACTACGACATCCAGCCCTGAGCCACCCGCTTCCGTGTCCCGGCCGTCACCGTACGGCCGGGACACCGGTGGTCGCATGCGTGGCCGGACTGCTGGTTCTCGTCTCTACGTTCTGCTGAGCGGTAGCGCCTCGGCCGGTTCGCGCCGCTGTCGCCGGAGCTCGGTCAGGCCCTGCCGGTCCACGACAACCTGCACGGCGACGCGGTCGGCCCCTGCCGCACGTATTTCTCGACGGGCGCGGATCTGCTCGGTGTCGCCGAGTGCGAAGAGCATGTCGATGAGGGCCGCTGCTACCTGCCGGCCTTGTCCTGTTCATATAGGTACGCCCGAAAATGGGGGTCGACATGCGTGTCGCCGGCTCGATCATCTCGTCCTGACGGTCAGGGACATCGACGCCACCGTTGCCATGCGGGAGGTCACGTTCGACGGCGGGGGTCGCGCTGTCACCTTCGGCCACAGCAAGATCAACCTGCATCGATCGGGCCGGGAATCCGAGCCCCAGGCCGAACGCCCCACCCCTGGCAGCGGCGACCTGTGTTTCATCGTCGACCAGAGCCTCGACCAGGCCGTCGCCGAGCTCGCCTCCCGCGGCGTTCCGGTGATCTCCAAGCTGCGGACGGTGTAGTGGTGGGCCGGGGAGAGGCCGGCGCGGGTGAGGGCCTGTTCCTGGGACGCGGCTGTGCGGGCGCCGGCCTGGCGGGAGCCGGTGGAGAGGTGGCGGCAGGTGATGTGCCGGACGCGGGGCGCGCGGGCGAGGCGCTGGTTGAGGAGGGTCGCGTCGGCGGGGAGGTTGTCCAGGGTGCCGCGTTCGGCGGCCGTCCTGGCTGTTCCCGGGCCGGGGGGGTGGGCGAAGGCCTCCGGGTGGGCGGAGGCGACCAGGTCGCATCGGCCGCCGCTGAAGAGGACGCCGTCTCCCGCAGTGGCGCGGCTTTGGAATGTGGTGATCACGGCGGTGGTCTTCGGGTGGCGGTTGTCCTGCCGGCGTATGGCGAGATGGATTCGGTGATCGGGACGGTCAGCAGGAGTACAAGCAGTAGCCGATGGGGCAGCGGGAGGAGGGTGGCGGCCGCCGCGAGGGGCAGGGGGCGTTGCGGTGAAGGCCGGTGGCGCCTCCCTGCCGTCTTTCCCTGCTGACCGGCGGGGCGGGGCTTCGGATGCCTCGTGTAGTCCATGTGGGTGATGTTCGATCCAGCCATTTTGAAGTGTGCATGGTCGTGTTGAGGGTGGGCGAATCCGGTCCAGGCGTGGTGAAGCGGGGGATGGTTTGCGCCAGCTGAGGGGCCGGACGGTCATGAGAGGCGTCGGCGGCCGCCCCTTGCCGTTGATCATGGCGGGCGGGCCGGCCGCCATCAGGGAGCCGGCTCGTTTCCCGAGCCGGAGGAGCGGCCTGCCATGCCTGATGCCACGATCGATCTGCCCTTGAGTTTCCAGGTCCCCAAGGAATTCACCGCCATCGACTTCTCCGCCTCGGCGGAGGTGAACACCAACCGGCTTATCGACCGGCTGAAGACAGCCGCCCCGGGGGCGTCGAAGGAGGAGGTCGCGCACGCGGTCCTCACCCAGCAGTCGATGTACGAGCTGCTGTCCGCCGCGGGTGCCGTCTACGCGGGCACGCTGATGTACCGGCCGGAGAAGGCGAAGCCCGGGGTGGGCGTGGCATCGGTGGTCCTGACCGTCACCGCCCGCCCCGCCGAGCTGTCCAACGAGCAGACCGTCCACCGCCTGGCACGCACCATGGGCGCCATCTACCCGGACGCCGAGGTCGGTGTGGTCCGCCTCGCGGCCGGGCCCGCGGTACTGATGACCGAGGAACGCAAGGTCGAACGCCCGGTCAACCTCCTCGGCGACGGTGGCGGCCCCACGGTGGTGCGCCAGCTGCACACGTTCGTGCCGATCCCCGGCCGCCTGGCGATGGCCGACTTCGCCATCGCCACGGAGAACCTCGCCGACTGGAACTCCTGCGTGGAGATCCTCGCCGAGGTCTGCCGCACCATCACCTTCGGCACGGCCACCGCGGCCTGACCAGGAAAGAGGACAATCCATGCCTGACATGGGTGCGTTCTACGTCGATCTGCCGACCCTGGGCTACGAGCCGACTCATGACCAGATCGTCTCCAACGTTCAGACCGAATTGCGCAGGTACACCGAAGACCCCAAGGACGCCATGGAGGTCTGGGGCTGGGAACTCGGGGCTCTGCGCCCTGAGGACAAGTACCGGATCGACCAGCTCCTGCGCATGTACATCTTCCAGCGCGACCAGGTCGTCTCCGCGCTCAAGCGCCTCGACCGTGAGCTCGGTGCTTACGCCTCCCGCGGCTCGCAGGTCGAGAAGCAGCTGAAGGAGTTCATCGAATTCCTGCCCAAGGAGACCGATAAGGCCAGGATAGCCAAGGCCCCCTCCAGTCCCCGGACCGAATTCAGTTCGCTGGAGGAGCAGCAGAAGTACCTGCTGGAGTTCGGCTGGGACCAGGACACCGGCATCTTCCCGGCAGCCAAGGGCGTGATCGCTTTCCAGCATCCCGCCGTCACCCGTTGCCTCGGTATGGTCCCGTCCCTGGACATGGGCTACGACGGGGATGGGACCGGGGAATGGGTTCGAGCCGTGTACTTCCGGCTCACCGACCGCAGCTACCCCCGGGAGTGGATCAAGGACGGGCGCCTGTACGACCTTGTCGACACGGCGCTGGCCCTGCAGGCCGAGCTCCAGCTCCAGTGCCTGCTCACCGACCGCGAGTTCACCCGGCTCATCGAGACCCGCGGCCAGGAGTTCGAGTACCTGAAGGCGGAGGCCGCCCGCAAGGCGGCCGACGAGCAGGAGGACAGCAACTTCTGGGCTGCCTTCGGGGACGTCCTCGGCATCGTCTCCGCCGTTGCCGGCGCCCTGGCCCTGATACCGGTGTTCACCCCCATCGCCGGCCCGATCGCCGCGGTCACCGCGATCGGCGCCCTCGCCGCTCACACCACGGACGCCGCGCTCAAGGGCGACTGGGACGCGGCCACGATCGTCGGCCTGGGCGCCGACGCGCTCGCCGCCCTGCCCGCCATCGGCGCCATCGCCAAGAGCATCAGATCGGGCAAAGCCGTCCTCACCCACATCGGCGCCGGCTCCAAGGCGGTGTTCAGGGCCCAGGTCGCCACCCGCAGGGCCGGGCTGATCTTCCTCGCCGAGACCGGCGGCACCGGCGCCGCCGACGCCGCCAAGATCTTCGACTACATCGGCACCAAGGGCGCCAAGGCCGTCGGCGCCTCCGCGTCCGCCGGGAAGCTCACCGGAAAGGTCCTCCAGGGCTCGGTCAACCTCTCCACCCAAATCCCGCTGGTCATCGAGATGGCCACCGGCAAGGACATGGGCCAGGAGAAGAACGTCGCCGGCGGAGCCGCCCTGACCGCGAACTACGGCCAGACCATCGGAAGCTGGGGCGCGGTGGGCACCGCGGCCAAGAAGACCGCCACCGTGTCCCTCGCGGCATTCGCCAAGATCATCGCCCGCTGAACCCCGCCGCACTGGGCTCGCCCGAGCCCGGCGGCGCATGACCCCGGGGCGACGGCCCAAGGACCCCGCCCCGGGGTCATGCCGCAGAACAGGAGGATAGGCACGGTGGAACCCGGAGACCGCCGACCCACCCGCACCACCCTGCTCAAAGTGGCCGTCGCCGCCCTGGGCACGGTCTTCTTCCTCATCGCCCTCACCCTGCCCGCACCCTGGGCCTACGCCGTCGGCACCGCCCTCCTCGCCGTCTCCGTCGCCCTGGACCACCGGCCACGGCACCGCCGGTAATCGCGGGAGCACAACGCGAAACCCACCCGCACTTGTGCGACGACTGCACGCGTCCGTGGCCCGTTCGCCTGACACCGGTACCCCTGAGACCGTGTGGCTCTGCCCGGCAGGCACCACCGGATGACGGTGCCACGGGCCTCTGCCTCGGCCGCCCATCCGGACAGCAGCCGCCCACGCCGGGTGTCGCCCACCGTGACCGTGTACCTGCCGGTGGGAGTGTTCACCTTGGTGGACCGCGCGGGTCGCCGGGGGCAGGGGGGCGTGCTGGACTGCTGGAGGCAGCCGGTCCGGAGCGCGATTCCGTGGCCGGGAGGGCAGTCGAAGGAGCTGGTGATGAAGTTCTCCCGTCTGGCGTACACGGCCGTGCCGCTCGTCCTGGCCGCCTCCGTCACCGGAGCCACCGCCGTGGAAGCCCGGCCGCCGTCCAGGCCGAACGAGTGCCGCGACCGGGGACCGGGATACACGGACACGACAGTGCCCGCGGTGGGGCAGACATGGACGGCGGACTTCGGGGTGGACACCCCGATCGGCAAGGGCCCGTTCCTGACGACGATCACGTACCGCTCGGCCACGGCGGCGACGATCAAGGTGATCAAGGGCCCGGGAACGCTGACGGGCCTCACCCAGCAGATCACCTACTCCACGACCCGGCTGCGGGCCTGCCAGTACGCCGTGGCCTGGCACGAACCCATCAGCGGCGTGTACGTCACCCAGGTGGAGGACTACGCCCGGCACCGCACGTTCGACACCATCCTCAACGGCACCCAGTTCTTCCACATGACCGGCAAGTTCTACCCCGGCACCCCCTCGGCCTCCTCCGCCTCCCGCACGGGAAGCGCCAAGCACAAGAGCGCGGGACGGTGAGGACATGAAGGTGGGAATCATCGGCGCCGGCCGCCTGGGCACCGCCCTGGCCCAGCACTTCACCCGCGCGGGACACCAGGTGAAACTCTCGAGCTCGCGCGGCCCGGACGCCCTGGCCGGTCTCGTCGGCGAGCTCGGCGGGAACGCCTCGGCCGGGACAGCCCAGGAGGCCGCCGACTTCAGTGACGTCGTGGTCCTGGCCGTGCAGTGGGACCAGAAGGAGAGCGCGATCGCCTCGGTCTCCTCCTGGCAGGGATGCACCGTCCTCGTCCCCATCAACCCGCTGCGCGAGACCGCAGGCGGCCTGGAGCACGCCGACACCGCAGGCCGCGCGCCCACGGAGGTCGTCGCCTCACTCCTCCCCGGCGCCCTGGTGGTCAAGGGCTTCAACACCTACCCCGCCCAGGTCCTCGCCGAGGATCCCGCCGTCGACGGCGGGCGCCGCATCGTCCTGCTCGCCGGGGACGACGCCGGTGCCAAGCGGAAGGTGGCCGACCTGGCCGACAGTGCCGGCTTCCAGGCCGTCGACACCGGGACCCTCGCCGAGGGCGGCCCCCTCTTCGACAGCGGCGGACCGCTCGGCGGGCCCCGCAAGGACATCCTCGCTCTCTGACCGCCCCCCGCCCCCGGCCCTGAGGCGGGAACGACGGCAGCACCCTCCCTGCGCCCTTGGCGCGACCGGCACCGCACGTGGCAGGTGACAAACCTTGGCACCCCTCCCGGGCCTCGGCCCCATCGGCATCTGGAGCAACAAACTCCAGACGGACGACCCCGACGACCTCGGCCGGCTCCGTGACGCCGCGGCGGAGCTGGAAGAGCTCGGCTACGCGGCCCTGTGGATCGGCGGCAGCCCCAGCCTCGCTCACGCCGCCCACCTGCTGGCCGCGACGAACCACATCACGGTGGGCACCAGCATCCTGAGCATCTGGCAGCACCAAGCAGCCGATGTCACCCGGCAGCGCGCCGCCCTGGCCCCCGCCGACCGCGAACGCCTCCTCCTCGGCCTGGGCGTCAGCCACGCCCGCTTCGCCGCCCAGTACAACCGCCCGTACTCCGCCATGCGGGACTACCTCACCGCCCTGGACACCGCTCCCGAGCCGGTACCTGCTGACCGGCGCGTGCTCGCCGCGATCGGCCCCAAGATGCTCCGCCTGGCCGGCGACCGCGCGGCCGGCGCCATCCCCTACCTCGTCACACCCGAGTTCACCGCCCAGGCCCGCACGGCCCTGGGAGACCAGCCCTTCCTCGGCCCGGAAATGAAAGCCGTCCTCGACACCGACGAGGCCCGCGCCCGCGCCACCGCCCGCGACTACCTCACCGGCTACCTGACCCTGCCCAACTACACCAACAACCTCCAGCGCGCCGGCTACACCGAGGACGACTTCACCGGCGGCGGCAGCAACCGCCTCGTCGACGCCCTCGTCGCCCTCGGCGACGGGCAACAAATCAGCACCCGCATCGAGGAGTTCCGGAAGGCAGGAGCCGACCACGTCGCCGTACAGATCATCCTGCCCCCGGAACAGAGCTACCCCGAACTGCTACGGCAGTACCGCGAACTGGCACAAGCCCTGCCCCTGTGACCCGGCAGCTCTCTGGACGCCGTCTGACGGCCAGACCTCAGCTGGGCAAGGGCTAGCGCGTCGTGAAACTCTCCTGGCTCACCTGTACGGCGGTGCCGCTTGCCTTGGCCGTGTACACCGCCGGTCGGGGCGGAACCGACTTCCTCGTCACGGGCGCCGCAAGGCACCCCTGAGTGCGGGGAGCACAGGCAGGGCTACAGGGACGCGACAGTCCGACCATCGGCGAGACGTGGACCAAGGACTTCGGCAGCAACACGCCCATCACTCCCGGCCCGTTCGTCGTCGACATCACCTACACGTCGGCGTCCCGGGCCCGCCTCGTTCAGTGATCACCAAAAGGTGGGGCGCCGGCGAAGAGCTATGACTGGCAAGGACCGGAGGATCATTGTGGCGCTGACGGTCTGCCGGGCAGGAGGGGCGTGTGGGTCGGGTACGAGGCGCCAGTGCGAGGCGATGGCGGCGAGGATGAGGGCGGCTTCCGCCATGCCGAAGGTGTCACCGATACATTTGCGGCTGCCGTGGCCGAAAGGAAGCAGGGCCTTCCACTGCCGGGAGGAGGCCCTCTCAGGAAGCCACCGGTCGGGGTCGTAAGTGTCGGGCGCGGGAAAGACGTCCGGAAGACGATGAAGGAGATACGGGCTCCAGAACACGTCGGTTCGGGCGGGAAGCTGCACGCCACCGAGTTCCGTGGCCGAGGTGACGGATCGCGAGAAGATCCACCCCGGCGGCGTCATCCGGAGTGCTTCGGTGAGGCAGCGATTGAGGTGCCCCAGCCTGGGGAGGTCGGCGAAGGACGGGGGGTTTCCGTCCAGGACGTCATCGAGTTCCTGATGCAGGGCTTCTTCCGCGCTCGGGTTGTTTGCCAGGTGGTAGAAAGTCCACGCCAGCGTTGCCCCGTGGTCTCGGCCCCGGCAAAAAGGAGGGTAACGATCTGGTCGACGAGTTCCTCATCAGTGAAGGCCTCTTCAGTCGTGCCGGCATGCATCAGAGAGGAGATCAGGGAATCCTGGCTCGCTCCGTCTTTCCGGTGACGGTCGATGGACACCTGCCCCATCCTGCGGATGGCGGCGACGCTCTCCCAGTAGTCTCTGGTGGACCGCGTGGGCAGCCGGTTGAGAGCAGGGATCGGTGTTGTCGCACGCCGATAGGTCAGTTTGGTGCACCGTTCCAGATGTGGCGGAAGGGTGGCAACTTCTTCGTCGGTGATGTGTGAGCCGAGCAAGGCTTGGATCGTGACATTCGCCGTCATCCTGGAGAGCACCTGGGCCGCATCGAGGGGTTGTCCATCGGACCATGAGGCGATGGTGTTGTGGGCCTCCTCCTGCATCACCTTGAAGTAAGTGGCGATGCGCTTGTTGCTGAACGAGGGCTGTGCCAGGGCGCGTTGCCTGCGGTGATCCTCACGTAGCGCGGTGACGAGGCCGTTGCCCAGAGTGTCGCGCGCCACCTTGAACAGGGGGCCGCCCTTGTCGAAGACGGCAGGAGCTGCCAGGAGCTGGTGCACCAGTTCCGGGGCACACACCACATATGCGGTCGACGGACCGAGCTTGATCCGCACGATATCTCCCTGAGCCGGCAGAGACGTCAAGAAGTCCAGCGGTGTGCGCCGCAGGGCGAGCGCGTGCCCCAGCAGGGGAAGGGCACCGGAGGCCTGACCGATCCGCCACGGCTTCGCATGGTCTGTCGCGTGTTTCGGCACTGGGTCACTCCCAAGGGGTCAGTGGACCGTTTCGAGGGCAGATGAGCCGTGCAGGAGCCTTTGCTTGCCCCATGCCTCAGTGTCCTGCGATCGGCGTGCAGATCCTGAGCGATCCGCGTCGGTCATGGGTCGTCACAGGCTGGCGCGCGGCGTAACCGTCATGGGCAAGTGATTGGGGTGCACGTCGGCGCGTGCTACCGGAACGACCTTCGCTTCGGGCACCGGTTGCAACCGCCAGCGCTGGAAGATCACGGCAGTGACGATCGTGATCTCCATGATGGCGAACGAGTCGCCGATGCACTTGTGCACGCCGGCGCCGAACGGGATGTACGCCCCTTTGGGCACTGAGTGAGCCCTCTCGGGAAGCCAGCGGTCGGGGTCGAACCTCTCCGGTTCGGGAAACCAGCGCGGATCGTGGTGGAGCGCGTGCGGGCTGTAGAGCACCTCGGTCCCGGCGGGCAGGGTCGTTTCCCCCAGGGTGACGGGATCCTTCGTACGGCGCATGCCCATCCAGATCGCGTGCTGACGCAGGGTCTCCAGGATGACCCGTCCGGTCAGCTCCAGCTTCGGCAGGTCATCCGTGTCCGGCGGGGCGCCCCCGAGGACACGGTCGACCTCGGCCTGGACCTGATCAGCGATGCGGGGATGGCGGCCCAGTTCGTGGAAGACCCAAGCGAGCGTGGCTCCGGAAGTCTCCACTCCGGCAAGCATGATGTGCATGACATGGTCACAGATCTTCCGGTCGGTCCATACCTGGCCGTCTTCTTCCCGCTGTTCGGTGATCAGGTCGAGCAGACCGGCCGTTCCCTGCTCCCGGTCCCGGCAGACCGTGATGGCCTGGTTGATTGCCGACCGCATCGAGTCGATGGCGTGCTGGAACCTGCGGTTGGAGGGTGTGGGTACGTACATGCACCACGTCGGCAGGATGCAACGGGTCACCAGCCCTTGCGACAGGATCGACAGGTTCCGATGGAAGGCGGCGGTCATCTCCTCGGAGGGACGGCCGCCGAGCAAGCTCCGGACCAGGGAGGAGAGCACGAGCTCGTTCATGGCATGGTCGACGGGCACCACCTGGCCGGCTTCCCACCGTCCTGTGACGTCCTGTGCGGCCTCCCGCATGCCCTTGGCGAACCCGGCGATGTGATCGCGCCGGAACATCGGCTGCAGGGCCCGACGGTCACGCAGGTGGGTAGGCCCCGAGATGGCGACCAGGCCCTGCTCCCCGCCGATCATTCCCGTCTTCTCGAAGAAGCGGCCGCGCACGAAGCTGCGGCCGTCGGTCGCCAGGACCCGGTGGACCAGGCCCGGGTCCGTCACCGCTTGCACGGGGAGGGTGCCCAGGCGAAGGGGAACCACATCGCCGTAGGAGGACAACTGGGTCATGAAGCGGAGGGGGGAGCGCATGAGGGGCCAGGCATGGCCGAGCAAGGGCAGGGCCACCGGCGCTTTCCGCCCGTCACGATGCCGTGACTCAGGTGGCGAGGCTGCGGATTGCGCGCTGCTGGAGCGGTTTTCCCGGGAGGTCATCGTCATGAGTCCTTGCAGTCGGAGGTTGAGGCGGTGGTTCGGTGCGACGGGCACGCCGAGGGGTGCCGGGGCCCGCGGATGGGCTTCAATTCCGTGCTGCCTGGCTTCCCGCCAGTCCGCGACGGGCGAGGCCGATGCCTTGGTCGACGGCCGTGGACATGCCGCCGAACTGATAGATGGACCCGTCCGGGCTGCGGAGCAGGACCCGGGCCCCGGAGGGTTGCGAGGTGCGGGGGATGAAATGGCGGTCGCGCTTCCCCAGCATGTTCTTGATGAGGTTGACGACCGGGACGGCGAGGGGGTCGTGGAAGTCCGCCAGGATGATCGCCGACTGGCCTTCCTCGCGGAAGCGGCGGAAGAGGCCGGACGCGACCGATACAAATGTGGGCACCCGAAGCATGTAACTCAGTGGGACGTGGCCGTGGTAGGTGTCCACATGCTGGCTGCGGCCGCGACCGGTGGGGTCGAGTTCGTTCAGTACCCGATTGCAGACGGGAATGAATTTTTCGCAGAGCTGAATGTCGAGTTCGAGGCCGTAGACGGGACGGCGACGGTCCATGACCGGCAAGCTGTTGTCATCGTTCCGGTCCATCATCCTCACGAGGGCCAGGTTGGGCTGCTCGGGGTCGAAGACCTGGAACACCGCCCACATCGAGTGTCCCGGCATGCGGTAGGCGGGGCCGAGCCGCGCCTCCAGGCTGAACACCTCGGATCCGCTGTGCCCGGTCAGCGCCGCGTAACCGCCTTGCGGCACCTGATAGTGCTCCACGCGGGCATCGAGGCCGGACAGCTCGGCCGCAGCGACACCGAGCGCCTCCACGACGCGCTGCGCGGTGCTCGTCGGCCACAGGCTGATGACGGTCATCGGCCACCACCTTCGTGTTCGCAGATCAGGCAGGACGCGTCTGGGAGATGCTGCCCGGCGGGATGCCGCCGGATGCCGTTCACCCCCGGTCGGCACGTGGTGACTCAAGCGGCGGGTTCCCGGAGGCCGTGGACATCACCTGCACGGGATGTCGCTGCTGTTCCCACCAGGGATTGTCCGACGAGGTACCGGCAGGTGTGATTGCTCCAGTGGTTGACCCCGCCGGCGAACTGGCGCAGGGCCCCGGCGTAGCGGTGGATGCGCTCGCGCTGGTCTGTCGGCAGGCCGCAGTCGTCGATGAGGTCGCTGGTGGCCTCGAGGTCATCCGCAGCGGCCGCTGCCATGTCGGCCACCTCGTAGAGGGCTTCCTGTGCGGAAAGGCCCTCGGCTTCGGAGAGCATCCGGACGAAGGTTCCCTCACTTCGCCCGGCCAGGGTCTCCTTGATGAAGGAGCCGGCGTCGTTGTACAGCAACGCGTAGTCGCTGGAACAGTTCTCCAGCTTCGCCACGAGCGGGTGCTGGAGGATCTCGTCGGACAGGTCCGCGCGCGAGACCCAGTCGGCCACCGTGTGGTACACGGGCATCGCCGCGGACTCCCGCCGGTTGCCGATGTAGGCGGCGAGTGAGGTGAAGTGATCCATACCGTCCCGGGCTTTGACCTCCTTGCGAGATGATGCCCCGTACATTCGCATGGTCTGAACGAATCGTTCAGCGCATCTTTCACTCATGCCCAGCATCCGCATACGGCGGAAGAAATCCTCGAAGAGCGACAGTTCGGCAGTGCCGACAGACTCCAGCACGGTGCAGGCGTCCAGGCTGGCCTCGATGGCAGCTTTACGGTCCATTCGATCGTCCATCCAGACCGACCAGTGGTGCCAGTCGGTCAGGGCCCTGATCTGGCGGGCGGTGGCGTCGGGATAGACCCAGGAAACGAAGCCTCCCACGTCCTCGCGCAGCAGCCGCTCGTATTCGGCCTCCGGCGGCACCACCGCCTCCCGTAGCCAGCGGGCACTCTCCTGGACCGCTGAGACGTAGAAGAAGTTGCGCTGGACCGGAAACGGGCGGGAGCGCTTGGTCAGATCATGTCGCGGCGTCTTCAACCGGCTCAACAGTGTGCCGTCCCAAAGGACCGGTGAGACGTTCTGGCTGACATAGGTGTCATAGGCCAGGGAATGATCGTGTTCTGCCGCAGGACCCATCGGAATCCCCTTCATTATTTCCTGCGAAGGCTGGTGGTCGGAGTGCTGTCCGCTGCTGCTTTGGCCCGCAGGTCGCGGCGTAGTTCCTTGGGCAGTGAGCAGGTGATCTCCTCGTCTGTGGTCTCCACTGCTTCGACGTCTTCGTAGCCGCGCCGGGCCGGCCGGGCCAGGACCTCGTCGACGAGAACCGCGGAGACGGAGGCGCCGGAGGTCACGCCGACCGTGGTGACGCCTTCCAGCCGGGCTTCGTCGATCCCGAAGGCGGAGTCGACGAGGTACGAGGCCTTCGCACCGGCCTGCAGGACGATCTCGTGGCGCACGCACACCGGCGGGCAGTACTGCTCCACGGCCTTCTCCACGGTGACAATGGCCCGGTCCACCCCGGCACAGCAGCCGCGCGGAGCAGCCGGCAGCACGCGCTCGCGGGGGTTCATGAGGCGCGTTCCGTAGCCAGGGCCGCGATGCGGCGCAGGGCGAGGGTGACAGCGGGCGGGTAAGGGGTGTTCTCCAGGGCGGCCAGGGCCTGTTCGTAGCGGGTGGCGATCATGGTCTCGACGGTCGCGCGGGCGCCAGTGGCCTCCAGAACCTCGCAGATACGGGCGGCACCGCTCTCGTCCAGGGCGGGGTCGCCCACCATGGTGTGCAGCAGGGCGTGCTGGGTGGTGGTGGCGCACCGGGTGGCGAGGGCGAGCAGGACGGTGTGTTTGCCTTCGCGCAGGTCGTCCAGGACCGGTTTGCCGGTACGGGCGGGGTCGCCGAACGTGCCCAGGAGGTCATCACGCAGTTGGAAGGCTTCCCCCAGCGGGAGGGCGAAGCGACTCAGGTCCGCCCGCAGGGCGCTGCCGGCCCCGGCGAGGGCGGCGCCGGTGTGCAGGGGGCGCTCGACGGTGTATTTCGCGGTCTTGTAGCGGATCACCTTCAGGGCGGCGTCCAGATCCTCGGCGGGCCTGAGAGGGGAGAGCAGATCCAGGTACTGGCCGTAGACGACTTCTTCGCGCATCTGGTCGATCACGTGCCGCAGGGCGGCGTGGCGGCGCGGAGGGTGGGCGCTGTGCAGGAGTTCATCGGACCAGGCCAGGGCCACGTCGCCGACCAGGACCGCCCCGCAGACGCCCAGCCATGCGGTGTTGTGGCCGCCGGTCTCCGGGTGGCGGCCGGCCAGGGCGCGGTGGACGGTGGGCGCGCCGCGGCGGGTGGCGGAGTGGTCCATGACGTCGTCGTGGATGAGGGCGAAGGCGTGGAAGAGTTCCAGCGCCGCTGCGGCCCGGATCGCGGGGGCGATATCGCCGGTGCCGCCGGCGGCGTGCCAGCCGACGACACACAGCAGGGGGCGCAGCCGCTTCCCGCCCGCGTGCAGGAAATCCCGCAGGGCCTGGGGGACCTCCTCGGGCAGGCCGCGGGCTGCGGCGGTGCGTGTCTTGGCGGTAAGAAAGTCGTCCAGGACGGTGTCGATTTGGTGGCGTGCGGTGTTCAGGTCGAGGGGCTGGGCGGCCAGGAAGGGCGTGGTCATGGGACGTCACCTGCCTGCGGAGGGCCGGTCGGATCGGTCAGGCGCAGGGCTTCGCCCAGGGAGGTGTCAATCCCCATGAACGGATTGGTCAGGACACTCCCGCGGCACCATTCTTCGGCCACCCCGACCCACAACCATCCGCTGGTGTACGGAAGGGCAGGGGCAGACATCTCGTTTCCCAGACGTAACGTGGAGCAGAACCTGCCGGATTCTCATCGACCGGTTCCCCTTCATCGGCTGTAGCACTAGAAGAAGGTCCGCGCCACGACGTTCCTGACCACACAGAGCCGTGCTCTGGAACGGAAGATTCCCTACCCGCGCGGAGCGGCAAACCACCGGCGCACGTGCAAACGAAGCGCCGGGGCGCATACGGCGCACACCCCGCTCAACGCATATGCTCGTAAAAAACTGATGTGTGTGCCTGCTCGCCATCTATGCGCCTACCGTGACTCAAGGGGAAGAGGTTCCTTAAGTTCTTCCCGCTTTCCAGCAGGACCGTCACAACGCCGAACGACAGAGATCCTGAGGCAGCCAGCTGTGTCCCATGGGTGGGGCGAGCCAGCAGCCCCTGGTCGCGCCGCCATCGGGGGATTCACCCTGTGAGCTTGCCGTAACGCGCGATCGGCGGAATTGACTGCTGCCAGTTCAGTTCGAGGTGCCAACGCGTCCGAGTCCGCCGGGAGGGGTCATCCTGCTGGGGCGTGCAGTCTTTTGAGCTGAGTGCTGATGACGATCGAGCTGCCGAACGTTGCGCGTGAGGGATAGGGGGCTCCCGTACGACTCCATGTGGCCGCGCGGGGCTAATTTCAGGACCTATGCGCCGGCCTCGCTGGCAGGTAGCAGGTGATAACGCAGGGCGCGACAGCTCGAAGCGGGGGCGTTGGCTTCCTGGAAGGAAACGACTGGCCCCGGGCCCTCGCCGAAGGCCCGGCCGGCGCCGGGACGGCGAAAACGTGGTGTGCGGGGCCAACGGTACCGGGCAACGTCCTGGTCATGTTCTTCCAGACACCGATTTTCGAGTGAGCGCGTGATGGGCCCCTGCTGACGTCCTTTGATGTTTCCGCGCCCGTCCCCCACTGATGAATCCGTAGATTATTTCACCTCATTCCGGGAGAACCCGTGACCGATAGCAAGAACATCAACAATCCCGTGGGCCAGGGCGACGGCCAGCGCAAGAAGCTGTCCCGCGCCGAACGGCAGAACAACGGTCCGCACCGCAACCTCGACCGCCAGGGTGCCGCCGCCCAGAAGGCGGAGCTGGTTCGCAAGATGCGCGAGAAGGCACGCGCAGCCGGGGGTGCCGGGCAGGCGAGCGACGACACCGTGCAGAGCTGACGCATTGCCGCCGCGGGGCGACACCGCACGGGGCAGGACATGGCTGTCCCGCTCAGCTCGCGGCCGCGCACCCGCGTCTCAGCCGACCACCTGGGGCACCGGCAGATTCAGCAGCCGCGTCACCGCCACCACCCCGAGCGCGGCCAGGCGGCCTCGTCGAGGGGGCGTGTGGCCTGCGCGACGGGCTTCTCTATGACGGACGCTCCAGTGCTGTGGCCCATATGTCGTCGATAGAGAGGCGGTTGAGGAGGGTTTCGGCGATCTCGACAGGTGCGGTGGCGGTCACGGAGACGTGTCATATGCGTGGCCCGACGGGCGATTCGTAAGCGGCGATGGTCCAGTTGAAGGCCTCGGGGGCGGCCTCGTGGAGGAACTCCACCCGCAGGGCGAGGGCTTCGTGAGCAGCGATGGTTGTCTCGTCTGACCACGTCCGGTGGTGTTCCCACGCAGGCTGCGATGCGAGGAAAGAGTCCAGCAGGGCTTCGTGGTCGCCGGGGGACGCTGCCCACACCGGTACGCTCTCGCGCTTGCCCTTCGTCGGCTGGCCTCCGGTTACCTCTGGGGCTGGCGTGGCGGTCCGCCGTGGGGCGAGGGCGAGTGCCGCACGTTGTTCGATGTCGGTTGTTGGTGCGGGGCCGGGGCGTACGGCGTCACCGTTGAGGCGGTCGAACTCGGACAGGGCCTCGGTGGGGTTGTCGTAGACGAGGGCGACTTGGCGGAGGTGGTTTTCCCCGTGGAGGTGGATGCTCTTGCCATTGTGGCGGTACGTGCCGACGGCGACGAAGGTGTGGCCGTCGTGGGCGTGGGCGTGGATGACGAGGCGGCCGGAGGCGATGTCGTCGTGAATCGTCTGGGCTTCGGCTGAGACCTTGCGGATCTCCTCGCGTGTCAGCCAGGGCATGGGGTAGTCGGCCCAGGTCCACTCGGATGTCCTCCTGCAGGCTGGCGTCGATCTCGACGCCGGCACCTTGGGCGCGGAGGGCGTGCGCGGCCTGGTCGGCGTAGTAGGGCTCCTCGTGGCCGATGCGGGCCAGGACCATCGTCTGCTCATGGGCCGGGCGGAAGCTGTGGACGCTCAGCAGGGCAGACGCGGTGCGGGCCTCGGGGCCGGTGATGGTGGCGGTGACGGCGTCGGGGTGTTCGCGGTGCGGGGCCAGGTGGACGTGGGCGTTGAGAGGGGGGTGGGGCATGGCTGCTCGATTCTCGGGCCCGGCCGGCTCTGGCCGGCCGGGCCCAGGCGGTCAACGGGTGGTTCGGTGCATGCTGGCGGCGGCCGGTGGTCCGGCACGGGCGGCTGTCGGCGGAATGGACGCACGGCGGAGGGCCGGTGAGGGTCGTGGTGGGGTGGTGCGCTGCCAGCGGGCGCGGATGGCGGTGAGGTCGGCGAGGGCGCGGCGGCTGCCGGTGACGAGCTGGTGAGGGGTGTTGGCCGGGTCGCCGGCGAACGCCTGGATCCGCAGGGCGACGGCGTATGCTCGGGTGAGCAGGGCGCGCTGGAGGACGCGTTCGCCCCAGTGCTCCGGTGAGCCGACTGGCGTGGACAGCAAGGCGATCAGCTCGGGCGGCGTGATGTCTGTGGTGAGCAGGCCGCGGTGCTGGGCTTCCCACAGCACGGTGACCGCGTCGACGGGATCGCCCCGGTGGACCTGGGCGCTCAGGCACTGGAAGAGAGCACCGTGCAGGGGCAGGGCGAAGTCCTCGGCCTGCAGCCACCGCATGCTCTTGAGGCCGTCGGGGCGGGCAGTGGCGGACGCCAGCAGCAGCCGCTCTTCCTCCAGCGCCTCCTCATCGGCATGGTGCGGCGGGGCCGTGGGAGGCGGGGTGCGGGGGAGCGAGCCGGGGTGCGGGGCGAACTGGCCGGCGAGTTCGTCCACGAACCGGGCAAGGACATCGGCCTGATCCAGGACGACGCCGGCCGGGTCGGGGCCCGTGGTGTCGGTGGCCGATTGGCCCAGGCGCTGGGCGTGCATGCGCAAGGCCCGGCGGGCGTGATCGGCCCGGACGATCCGCGCGTACGCGGCCGCGTGCCCGGCCCAGGGGCAGGCGTGGACCAGGCTGTGCAGGTAGGCGGCGCTGAGGCCGGGGGCTTCGGGCCGGGCGGCGTGCAGGACGCCGTTCAGCCAGATCGGTTTCCTGGCGTGCGCCTCGGCGGCGGGCGGCAGGAGGCTGCGCATGGCTGTGAAGAGGGCCGCGTGGGAGTGGTCGCTGAAGTGGCTGGGCTCCAGGGCGTCGATGGTTTTGAGCTGCTGCGGGTCGAGGAGGAGAGCGCCGAGCAGTGCCTGCTCGGCGTAGTGCACTGGCTGTGGCGGAGCCGTCTCGTCCAGGCCGAGGTCGGGCTGAGGGTGGAGGGGGTCGGGCATCAGGCCGCCAGGGTGAAGTCGTCGGGGCCCAGTGTCTTGCCGAGGTGCGGGGCCAGGAGGTGAGCCGCGAGTCGTGGGGGGACCGCGTTGCCGATCTGGGAGAACCGCTGGCCCTTGTTGCCCTGCCACGGGTAGTCGGCGGGGAACGTCTGCAGCAGTCCGGCCTCGGCCGCGGTGATCCGGATCGGCTCCGGAGCCGGACCGGCCTCGTGCTGCTGTCCGTTGACGGGGTCGGCGACCCAGACGCATTCGTTGGCGCGGTGGCCGAAGAACAATGTCCCGGCCGGCTCGTCCAGGCTGCGGACGGTGGCGTTGGCCTGGTTGTTGCTGCGCAGCGACCAGGCCCCGCGCGCCTCCGAAGGAGGCACGGCCGGCACGTGGGCGGAGTCCTTCTGACCGGTGCCACGTGGATGGCTCTTCCAGGTGCCGCGGTCGCGGGCGTCGGCGAGGGCTTTGCGGGAGCCGGAGGGGAACGGTTCCGGGCCTCCGCCGGGCCCGCCGCCGGCACACACGGTCGGCACGGGGCGGTCGGTGGCGCCCCAGCCCAGGGCCTCGGCCATGGACACCCACTGCACCCGGCCCGGTCCGAACAGGGTGGGCGGCTCGACGGACTTTGCGTGCGTGGGGGCGGGAGGCTCAGCGGTGCGGGTGCGTGACGCGAGGAGGATGGCTCGCCGCCTCGTTTGGGGGACACCGAAGTCGGCCGCGTTGAGGATGCCGGACCATGCCGAGAAGCCCCAGCTGCGCAGGACGACGGCGTACTGCCGCCACAGCGGCAGGACATCGGGCACCTCTTCCATGGCCACCCACTCCGGCTCACCCACGGTGTTGAGGGCGTGCAGGTAGCGCATGGGTTCGGCGGCGAGCAGGGAACGCGGGTCCCGGCAAGCGGCGAGCAGCCGCTCACGGGTGTCGTGGCCCTCCGCGAGGTCGGCGACGGCCTGGTGGACCAAGGGCTGGTCCACCAAACCGAGGCGCTTACCGGCCATCGACCACGCCTGGCACGGCGGACTCGCGATGAGCCCCTGGGTCTTCCCTAGGAAGGGCCAGGCAGGGTACATCGCCACGTCGGTTCGGACCGTCACCAGCCCGGCCGCGGCCCGGGTCTTGCAGGCCCACTCGTCCCACTCCAGCCCGACTTCGCGGACGCCGAGCACCTTCAGGGGGTGGCTCCAACCGCCCGGGCCGGCGAAAAGGTCCAGGACGATCAAGAGGCCAGCCCGAAGTCATCCTGCACCGGCCCGACTTCACCGCGGCAGGCCCACGGGGAACAGCCGTCGGCAACGCCCTGCTCGAGCTCCTCCGCGTCTGCTGCGCCGGGTCCCTGCTGCAGGGCAGCCCGCTCGGCGGCAGTGACGTGGTCGATCGGCGCCTGGTCCAGGGGGACGCGGGAGCGGTGGAGGAACGCCTCGCCCAGCAGGCGCTGCCCGGCCGCGTTGGCGCGGGCGTTTCCGTTGCGGATCGCCGCGTCGAAGGCCACCACGTCCGCCCACTCGGACGGCGAGGTGTCCCTGATGTGTCTCCACTGGGCGTTGCCGTGGAAGGGGCACCCCAGGCAGCTGGACTTCGGGGTGCCGGCCAGCCCCAGCCCGGTCAGGTAGCGGACGCAATCGATCCGTGACCAGCCCATGTCGATGAGGGGGTGCCGGTTGCGCATGTACTTCACGTCAGCGTCCTTGGCCCGGTGGAATTCATCCGTGGAGATGCCGACCCACTGGTCGACGAACACCCCCTTCGGGACGCGCGTCGGATAGGGGTAGCCGAGGAGCTCCCGGACCTTCTTCTTGATCGGCTTGATCTTGTACTCGCCCGTGCATTGCCTGCGGGTCATCCCGGCCTTGCCGTCTTGATTGAGGATGTAGAGCGGCATGGACGCGAACCGGTGGGCAGGGTCCAGGGCGTCGTTGCGGATATTGCCGGACGAGACACGTAGAACAGAGATTCCGGCGGGTGCGGCTATCTCCCGTTCGAGGCCGTCGAGGTGGGAGTAGACAGCGGCTGGTTCCCAGCCGGTATCGGCGAAGATCGCATAGTCGACTTTCGGGAGGATGCCCTGGGCTGACAGGGCGAGCATCGCGCTGGACTGAACACCTGCGCCGAGCGAAATACAGCGGAAGGCGGGGGAATCGGGAATAGCGGGTCCTTGAACAGAAGTACGGTCGGCGCCGGGTCCGGAGAAAATCGGCGCCTGGTGGAAGACGTGGTGGGGAGGCGGCAGGGATGGTGTCGCCGGGTGAGCTTTCTGTCGGCGGGGTCAGCAGTGGCGCGCGGTGTGGGTGGGCGCTGCGCGGGCAACGGCATGGTGGATGTGCGGGTTCGCGGCGGCTCCCCGTGCGGGAGTGATCAGGGCGTAGCCGAGGTCGCGGGCCAGGAACGGGATCTCGCGGAACTCCCGTTCCGCCGGCGCACTGGTGGCCAGGTGGGCGAAGAACTGGGTGACCGCCGCAGGAGGGGCGTCGGCTGTAAAGCGGGTGCTCCAGTAGGTGCCGAACCCGCCGTGGACCGAGTGCTCGACGCTCCAGGCGATCTCTGTGTCCGGCGCGCGGCGCAGGGTGCAGTGACCGTCGGGCGAGGTGAACAGGCGCCCTTCGAGGGAGGCAGCCCAGTGGTTTTGGGCGGCGATGTCTGCGAGGGAGCTGGTGGTGAGCGGGATGCGGTCGGCGTGACGGCGGTCGCCGAGCAGCTGGGGCAGGCACTGGGTGACGGCGGCGACCGCCTCGATGGGGGTCTGCCGGGTGCACTCGACCTTCCAGAACGGCTCGTGGTGCGCGATCGTCCACCACACGCCGTCGGTGCGGCTGGGGGTGAAGTCCACAAACATGCTGCCCTCGGGGCTGTCGAGTGCCACGTGTCCGCTGGCGGCGTTGTGCTCGGTCTGCCAGCCGAAGAGGTGGATGAGCGGGCCGATCGCATCGGCGAGGTGGTCAAGGCCGGCCCCGGCCAGGTGACGCGGGGACACCAGGACCTTGTCATCGGGCGCGAGAGCCTTCACGCGCTGCACCGCCCGAGGAATCGTGCCGCTACCGCATGCGGTGCGTCGCAGAGGCGGGTCAACGAGTGTTCCTCTTCTGCCTGGGGGCCTGTGGCTGCGGTGCCGACATGGTGGTGCCGGTGCGGTCGGGTGCCGCGTTGATGGCCTGGGGTGTCGGGAGGCCGAGGGCGATCTCCGAGCCGAGGCCGAGGGACCACAGGTGGGCTTCGGCGCGGGCAACGGCGCTGACGCTTTCGCGTTCGCTCAGTTCGGTGGGAAGGGCGTATCCCTCCGGGGCAGGGACGAATCCGTGCTGTTCGAGCACGGTGTGGGCTGCCTCACTGTGGGCGAGGGCGGTGACGTGCCGGTGGGAAAGGTCGAAGCGGACGACCGCCTTGGGCAGGGGGCCGGTCCCCAGGAAGCGGGTCGTCCAGCTGAGGTCGACGAAGTCCGTCGTGTGCGTGAGGAGGTGGTGCAGGGCGTCGCCTGTGCGGTGGTGCGCCTCTTCCGGTGAGGTGTCGGGTGGGAGGAGATACAGGGTGCGGCCCTGGTGCTCGCGGGCGGTGAAACCGTGGACGATGAGGGCACGGTGGGCCGTGCGGATGCGGCGATTGAGGACGATGAAGGTGTGCCCGTCGTCGGTCGAGCCGACGAAGACGTCGTGGTGGTCGATGAAAGCCAAATGGCCCTTCCGGGGCTGGAGGTGTAGCTGACGGGAGAGGTCAGCGGGCCCGGCCGGATGCCGTGTTGAGTGCCGGCTGTGCGGGGCGCGCGGTGGCTGTCGCCTTGGCCCTGGCGGCTGGGGACAGCCCGATGAACGCGGCGACGGTTGCCGCGCCGTGGGAGGTGAGGCGCACGCGGTCTGGCAGCGGGCCGCCGACATAGGCGGGCGGCGCGGACTTGGGCTCTCGTGCGATGAGGCCCTTGGCCTCCAGCGATCGCAGCGTGCTGATCAGCACACGGACGTCGCGGCTGTGGACATATTGCCGACCGAGACTTTCGGAGACGCGGATGTGGCCGCGGGCGACTTCCTGCAGCGCGCTGTGCTGGACCGCGTCCAGCTCTTGCACCGGGTTGCCGGTCGAGGGCCGGCGTCGGCGCATTTCCCGGGCGATGCGGTCAGCGCACTCGACAGCCGCCTGGGGAGCGAGCGCGGTCAGTTCACCGGCCACCCGCACCTGTCGGCCGGCGTTTTCCAGCACCTCGGGACGATCAGGCTCTGTACTGCCTGACGCGGGCCGGGTGGTCAGGGCTTCTCGCGCATCGGCGAGGTGGAGGGCAGCCTCGTTGCTCAGGTAGGCGAGCTGCTTGAGCCGTACCACGGCGTCGATCAGCTCGCTGCTTTCGTAGAGCTGTCGGTCCTGGACGGCCTTGACGGCGGCGAGGGTCTCGTGGGCCAGGTGCCGCGCGGAGCCGGCGTACGTACCCACCACGGGGCCCGAGGAGGAGCTGAGACGGAAGGTGTCGATCGCGTCGTTGTGGTGGGTGTAGTGGTCGGCGAGGACCGGGAGTCGTTCGATGGGGGTGAGTGGCGTGGGCACGTCGAACAGGAGGGCATCGGCGGGCGGTGTCGTCATGGGAAGGCGGGTCTTCCGTCGGGGTGTGCCGGGGCGCGGACGGCGAGCGCCCGCGGACCTGAAGGTCAGTGGGTCCGCGCGGGGAGTGGATCGGCGCCGGGGCGGTGCAATGGTCGGCGCGGTGGGAGGTGAAGAACGGGTAGTGGAGGGGACGGGCTTCGCGAGGGCGGCTGAACGGGCCGTTCCATGGGTGCGGCGTGCCGTTGCGGGGCGCGGGTTCGTGGGGTGTCGGCGCCGGGTGGCCGAGGGCAGCCTTCGCGCCCCTGCGGAGCGCTAGGCGTGGTGCGGCTGGGTTACGCGGTCGTTCCGAAGTTCGTGATGTTGTGGCGCTGCCTTGGCGATGGCGCGGGCGGTGATGGCTTTGGAGGCGCGGTCAGAGGCGGCGGCGAGTTCGCCGGCGTCGGGTTCGAGGTACCAGGGGCGCAGGTTGAGCATGGCGGCGCGCATGCCGGTGGCGAAGCACAGGGCGGTGCCCTTGGGGAGGGCGCGGATGGCGTCGGCGGGCAGGATGCGTTCCTGGCGCATGCTGATGCTGGTGGACTTGCCGGACTCGGAGGTGGAGGTGGATTTCGTCTCGACGTCGTGGTCGCCGATCAGTCTGCTCAGTTTGTCGGCGAAGTCCGGGTCGTCGATGCCGGAGCCGATCACCTTGATTGTGGAGGCGGACCACATGGCGTCCATGCCCGCGTCCCCCCAGACCTTCTGGCCCTGCCGGTAGGACTGGAGGATGGTGATCGGGATGATCCCGCGGGAGCCGAGGTGGGAGTACAGGTCCGGAAGATCACTGATCTTGCAGACGTTGGCGGCTTCGTCGAGGATCGCGAGCATCGGCGGGTCCAGGCGTCCGCCGGCGCGTTCGGCCTGGGCGGTGGCGGCCCGCATCACCGAGTCCGCGCACGCGGCGATTAGCGCGCTCGCGCCTCCGCCGCCGTCCTTCGATAGCAGGTAGAGGGTGTCGCGGGAGGTGACGAACTGGGCCGGCCGGAATTCGGGGACGTTCTTCTGTGGGGTGACCCAGGCGGCGATCTCGCTGTTGAGTAGGGCGGCGGCGTACTGGCGGGCGGTTTCGTAGATGCCGTCGCGGGTCTCGGGCGGGCCTTCGACGGTGCCCTTGAGCTGGGCGGCGACGGCGCTGAAGCCGTGGTCGCGCAGGATGTCGAGCGGGGTGCGGTTGGCGGGGAAGGCCAGCCACTGCATCACGTCGGTGATGGGCCGTTCATCGAGGGCCGCGGCTAGGAACAGCTGGCTCAGGATGTTGGATCCGGCCTTGGACCAGAAATCGCCCTGCTGGGAGGCGTCGACGGAGGCTGCGAGGAAGTGCCCGGCGAGCCGCCCTGCGCCGTCGAGGGTTTTCGCGTCGGCGAGCGGGTTCCACCACATCTCCCGCTGCGCGTGGGCGATCTGCTGCGGGTCCATTGACCAGGTTCGGCCCGCCTCGGCCCGGGCGTCGAGGGTGGCGGTGTAGGCGTCGCCGGCGGCCTTGTTGGAGGTGAGCAGGACGGGGCCGGGGGCGCTCAGGATCGAGGGGATGGCGAGGCTGGTGGTCTTGCCGGAACGGGGCGCCATGATGGCGACGGCGACATCCTCGTAGCCCATGCGGACCTCGTGCCGGGTCCCTTGGAGGTTGCCGAGCAGGATGCCGGTGTCCTTCGCCTTGATGGTCTTGGCGTCCTTCAGGCTCGGGCGCAAGGAGCGGGCCTTGGCGGTGATGGCCTTAGGCAGCAGGGCCTCGATGTCCTTCTGCTTGGCCATCCCGGCCACCTTCTTCCGGCCGCTGGCGCCGCCACGGTGTCGCGACCAGAGCACGGCGCTGATGGCGGCGAGGGCGAGCAGGGTGGCGATGGGGACGATGCGCGCACCGATCAGCAGGGACGTTTCGCCGGTGTCGGGCCAGAGGCGTTCGGGGCGGAGGAGGGCTTCGACCGGCTGGTAGTCGGCCCAGGGGCCGGAGTCGGTGAGGTGGGCGGTGATGTTGCCGCCGAGCCAGGCGAGGTTGGACAGGGGGACGGTGATGGCGAGGGCGACGAGCAGGACGCGGAAGGCTATGTCGTAGCCGTCGGTTCCGCTGCCGGAGGGTGCGGGGGTTCTGGGCAAGGGGGCGGTTCCAGGGGGGTGCTGTGGTGGGCCGGCCGTCACCGGGAGCGGCGGGGTGGGGACAGGCGCGGGGATGGCGGGGCCGGTGGTGGGGTGCGCGTGCGGCGGGCGGTGAGTTCCCTGATGCGGTTCTCCAGGGCGAAGGCGGCAGCGGCGGCAGGGACCCGGTGGGTGCTGCTGCGGAAGTGGCGGCGGCCCAGGGCCGGTACCTGGTGCGGGTGGCGGGGCAGGGGCGCCTCGTCGCAGAGCGCGCGGGTGAAGGCCGTGATCAGGTGCGGCGGCGTGCTCCCGGTGAAGTGCGCCTTCCACAGCAGGCCGTAGGCGTCATCGTCGATGGCGACGTCGACGTACCAGCTGTCGGAGTTGCCTTGGGCGAAGTGCTCGACGTGGGCGATGCCGTCGGGCGAGATGAGGCCGTCACGGTGTTCGGCGTCCTCCCATCCGGCGGTGCGTAGCGGCTCGTAGGGGTCGGCTGTACGCGAGGCGGGGGCAGCAGGGCGGGTGAGGGCGTCGGTGACAGCGGCGATCAGTTCCACGGGGGTGCGTGCGCCGAAGGACGCCGACCAGGCCGGCCGAGTGGCGGTGGGGGCGTGCTGGAGGGTCCACCACTGCCGGTCCGGCGAGGGGTCCAGGCGCAGCATGGCCTGCTGGTCGGGGCTGGCCAGGTGGACGCGGGGCATCAACGGGTCGTGCCCGTGGCTCCAGCCGCAGGCCCGGTGGAGCGCGGCGGTGATCCAGGCCGGGTCGCCACCGCCGGCCAGGTAGCGCGGGGCGGATCAGTACCTGGTCGATGTCCTCAGGCGGGTGCGTCACCGGCGGGGCCCGGTCGCCTTGGCGGACGACAGGTGCGCGGCGGGAGTGTGTGACGGGGCGGCGGGTGCCGGCGCGCGCGGCGGGTGGTCCTGCTCGGCGGCGTGGATGTCGAGGAGGGCCTGGCCGTGGAGGGACCACTCGTTGAGGTAGTGCCAGGCTTCGGCGTTGCGCTCGGCGAGTGCATCGTCGTACGCCTCGGTGCCCGGCACCGCCGACGGCGGCAGAGAGTCCTGGGCGGCGAGCCAGTCCCACTGGAGGCGGGCGAGCTGGCCGAGCGCGGTGTCCAGGGCGCCGAGCTGCCAGGCCCACCGGGACTGGATGCGGGACGCGGGCAGCTTGTGCAGCTGGACCTCGGCGGCGGCGACCAGGCCCTTGGCGGAGCGCCGGATACGGTTGAAGGCACGCCAGGTTGCTGCGTCCCGGAGGCCGGCACGCAGCCCGTACGCATTCTCGTCGTGAGGCCAGCCGTCGAGGCCGGTGTGCTGATCGGAGTAGGCGTCCCAGTCCGCCAGGATCTGCTCGCTCTCCTGGATGAAAACGGCGAGCTGCTCAAGATGCGACTGATGGGATGAGGCGGAATTCTTCGTCAAAGGCGGGGGATTTTCCGGGCAGTGAGGTCATTGCGTGTGCGGCACGCGGGTTCTGTCTCGATCGGGCCCCGGCCGCGGTGGCCGGGGCCCGGTTGATTCAGCGGCGGGTCCGGGCACCGCTGCTGGCGGTGGCGTACGGGCCGGTGGGGTTCTTGCTGGGGTGGGTGCTGGCCCAGGAGCTGCGGGCCCAGGTGGCGGCGCGGGCGGCGGTGATGCGGGCCTGCTGCCAGGCGCTGAGCTGGGAGGGCAGCACGGAGACGGAAGTGCTGCGGATGCGTAGGGTGGGCGGGATGTGCCCGCGCGGTCGCATGACCGGCTGCGGGTCGGACAGGGCGGTGGTGAACGCCTGGACCAGGTGCATCGGGGTGGTCGGGGTGAACACCGCGTTCCATGCCGGGCCGTGTTCGGTCTGGGCCGCGGCCCACCAGTACGCCTGTCCCTGACCGTCCTGGTGGAATCGCACGAAGGCGTTGCCGTCCGGGCTCATCGCCGAGACGTGCTGCCCCTGCTCCGTGTGCCACCCGTGTTGCTGGAGTGGTTCCCACACGTTGGGGGCGTGCGCGGACCGGGGCCGGGTGAGGGCGTCGGTGAATCCGGCGACGATCTCGACCGGGACCTGCTTGCCGAGGGTGGCGTGCCAGGCTTCCTGCTGACCGGTCGCGGTGCCCCGGATCGTCCAGCCGCCCGGCTGGGTGTGGGGGTCGTAGCCGATACGGATCGTACGGTCGGGGCTGTCGAAGAGGACCGGGACGCCCGCCTTGGAGGAACGGTCCTGCCAGCCGGAGGCGCGCAGGAACTCCGTGACGTGGCCCAGGTCACCGCCGCCGGCCAGGTGCCTGGGCTCGATGAGGTAGTGCTGCTCGGCCTGCTGGCCGGCCTGCCCCCAGCCGGCCCACTCCTTCTTCTTCACCGGTGCCGCCTTGCCACCAGGGCAGAGGCGACCGGCGTCGGCAGCCGGGCCGTGCTGCTGGCCGCAGTGGGCTGGGCGAGGCGCTGGAAATCCTCGGCATGGTCGCTGAGGTCCGCGCACAGGCCGTTCAGGTCGTTCGCGGCACGGCCCAGGGCCAGCCACACCTCGGGCGGGAAGGAGCCCCGCTCGGTGTGGATCTGGGTGGATCGGGAGCCGGTCTCGACCAGGACGGTGACCTGCCCGAGGACGCCGTCGCCGGCGTCGAGGACGCGGCCGAGGATCTGAGCCGTCTGCGCGGGCGGAGCCTGGGAAAGGTGCTGGGCGAGAAGACCGAGCTGGCGGGCGATGTTGTCAGCGAGAAGTACGGGGTAGGGCGTCGGATCTGGCATGGCGCTCCGGTGATGAGGGGACAGTGGTCAGGGGCGCTGGCCGCGCCGGCGGGATTCGTCGAGAGCCCCGTACGGGCCGGTGGCCAGGGGGATGCCGCGAGTGCTGCTGCCCAGGGCGCAGGCATGCAGGTAGCGGCGGAAGAGGAAAGTCGCCAGGCGGGGCGGCCGGTCCGTGGTGATCGGTGGCGGGGTGGTGCGGTCGCGCTCGGGAATTGCTCGGGCTCCAGGCAGGTGCGGGGTAGGGGCCGGCCCCCGGTTGGGGTGCGGGGCCGGCCGGTGGTCGTCAGGGGCGGCTGCGCGCTGCGGGGGTGGCCGGAGCGGGCGCGGGGGTTCCGGCCGCTGTTGGCGTGGCGCGTTGGGTGCGGAGCTGGGCTACGGCGGTGCGGTAGGTGGCTTCGTCGAAGAGGCCGGGGTGGATGTTGACGCGGTATCCGGCCGCGAGCAGCGTGGGGATGGCACGGGTGGCGACCTTCTTCTGCTCCATCTCCGGCGGGTGGTCGGGGACTTCGTGCCAGACGTAGATCGCCGCGGTGCGACGCTCGAAGCCGAGATGGTCCAGCAGGGCCAGCAGTGGCTCGGCCGGTGCGCTGCCGCTGTCGACGTAGATCGTGTCGTTCAGAGGACGCCGGTGGATTTCGACGTCGTTGCCGGTCTGGTCAGCCAGGCTTCCCAGGGTGCTTCCTCCTGTTCAGCGAAGGGCGTGAGGGCTCCTGCCCGTACGGTGACGGGCGGCCGGGAGAGCGGGCGGCGCGGAGGCGGGGGCTGTCCGCGTGGGCTGGACGGCGGCCTGGTCGCGGATCTTCTCGATGACCCGGGCGTGGCTGGAGAGCCTGCTCGTGGCGTTCATCAGCTGCTCCGCGAGGGCCGGCTTCTGCCCAGCGGCCTCCAGACGATGGGTCCACGGTGCCCAGGTGGCGATGAGGGTCTGGGTGAGGCGGTGCAGCAGGCCGTCGTGGGGTGCGGCGATCTCGGTCAGGACGGCCGCGACCTCACGGTCGTCGCTGGCTTGCCGGGCGCGTTCGGCGAGCTCGTCGAGGTAGCGCAGGGCTGCTTGCCGGTCGCCGCCCGGGGTAGCGAGGGTGTTCAACGAGGGGTCGAGGTGGACGCTGAACCCGGCCAGCAGCAGGCCGTGAGCGGCTGCGGTGGCGCCCTGGCGCTGCTGGTCGACCGGCAGATCATGGGGCTGACGGTGGTACGCGCCGCCCGGGCCGGGCGCGGAGACGAAGCCGCCGAGCGTCTGCAGGATGCCCGCGGCCCTATTGTCCCCGCCCACGGCGACGACGAGCTGGGTGCGCGGATCCCGGGTGATGGTGATGTAGTCCAGGACGGAGAAGCGCGGCTCTTCGTCGGGGGTGGGAGTGCTCACCGGGTGCGGGTGGTCGGCTTGGCGGGTTGCGCGGGTGGCGTGGTCGTGGTCTCCAGAGCGGGTCGGCTGGGTGGGTGGCGCAGGATGACGCCGATGCCGTGGGCGGCCAGCTGGGTCCCGGCGGCGCGTACGGCCTGGGCCTGGAGGGTGGTGTCGTCGCCGGCCAGGACGAACGCCTGCTCGCGCGGGTCGTAGACAAAGCCGTTGTCGTACAGGGCCTTGGCCGCCTGCGGGCTGTCGGGCTTGGCGGCCAGCATGCCGTCGCCGAACCAGGTCATCACCACGCGCTCCGGCTCCCGGGCCGGGGCGGGGGCCGGCGGCCGGGGGTGGGCGGCGTTGTGCTGGACCTGGGCGGCAGCCTTCTCGTACCGCGGCAGCAGGTCGGAGGCGATGTCCTCCGCCGCGCGGAACGGGTCGTCGGGGACGGCAATGCCGTCGGGCTCTTGGACGCCAAGGAATGCTTCCGGCTCGAAGCCGGTTGGGGCGATCGCGCCGACGAGGTACTCGTCCGGATGCCCCGGCCGACCGGTGACGTACAGGCGGGCGCCGTCGTCGCGGGTGAGGACGGCATCGTGTCCGAGGACGTACTCGGCGATGGCGCCGGAGACCAGGTTCATGTCCCACACGTCCTCGGCGACCGGGAACTGGTCGGAGTACTCGGCGTGACGGTGGTACTGGCTGGTCCAGCGACCGGGCAGTTCACCGGCGAGGACTTGGGCGAACGACTCAAGGTCGCGGAGAGTCGTGGGGTCGGGCATGTTCTCCTTGGGTCAGCAGGATGAGGGTTCAGCGTCGGCGTCCGCCGACTGTTGCGGCGGGCGCGGAGGGAACGAGGGGCAGTGGAGGAGGGCAGGCGCATACGGCGGATGCCTCCTGCTCGGCATCCGGAACGTCGCCGTCGCAGGCGGTGCGCTGCGGGTGGGGTGAGTGCCGGTCTGCGAGGTCGTTGCGGATGCCGCGCAGGTCGGAGGCGATGACACCGAGGTGCTCGGTGGCGAGGAAGCGCAGGCGCTGGGCGTAGTGCGGGTCGGCACTTTGGCCGAGGTCCTGGTAGAAGTCCGCGGTGGCGGTGAGGACTTCGTGCAGGGCGTCGAGGATGCCGTCATGGGTGGCGGTCAGTTCCGTCAGCGCGTCGGCGGCGTCCTCGGTGGTCGAGGCATGGCGCATGCGGTCGGCGATGGCCGCCACCTGGGCGCCGAGGGTGAGGTAGTGCGGCTCGCGGTACTCGGTGTCGAAAGCCGCGTCGCAGCTGACGTGGTAGCCGACGGCCTTCAGTCGGGCGACGGCCCGGACGGCGAGCCGGGCCTCCTCGGCCGCATCGAGCCCGGTGGGCAGACGGTGGTAGTGCTCGTGGAGTCGGACGACGGGCACGAAGCCGGTGCGCTCAAGGATGCTGTGCGCCTCTGGATCGCCGCCACGTGCGAGTACTTCGCCGGAGTGCGCGTCGCGCCGCAGGGTCAGCAGACGGTTAGTAAGGGCCAAGAAGGGATCTTTCGGGGAAAGGATTGTCAGCGGGAGCGGTGGACCGGCGCGGCCGGCGATGGCGCCGGAACCTGAGAAGCGGCAGGCGGGCGCCGGGCGGCCCGGTCCAGGCTGGAGGCCGTGGCCTGGAGATCCTGCTGCAGTGCGAACAGACGCCGGGCGGCCCACTCCAGACGCCGGCCCGCCTCATTGCCACGGCCATCGGGAAGGTCCGCGACGTGGTATGCCACCTGTTCAACGAGCCGCCGGACCTCCGCCAGCGGTCCGTTGCTCTCCTCCGCGAGTCGGTGTAGCAGCGTCGCCTGCGCGGCGCCGGCGACCGCGGGATCCTGCACACTTTGCGGACCGTCCGTGGTGCTCCCGGCGACACGGAGTCCAAGGTCGGAGGCGATGCGGCGGGACTCGGACAAAAGGTGCGCGGGTAGCCGGTATGGCTGACGGGCCCGGGTGCCGTCCTCCCGGATGAGGTTGGCCACCAGATGAAGCCAGCGGGGCCCGCTCTGGACAGCGACCCAGCGGCACGCCTGTTTGTCTCCCGGCGGCGTGATCCCAGCGGCGCGGGCGAGTCGGCGGGCGGTCTGCGACCACTCCGCCCGAGTGAGCTCGCGGTCGTCAGGGTGAAGGCGGACGGAGGGGTGAAACACCAACGGCTGCTCTGGCAGCGGGCCTTGAGCGTGTCGGCGGGCAGGGGCCGCGAGGTGCTCTGCCACATCCCTGCTGGTCCAGCGCGGCCGATCACCGTCGGCGGAGAGGCCGGGGGAGTGGACGAGGATGATGTCGTCAGCCAGATTCTCGTCCGGAGCGAGAGCGCCGTCGAAGGCTTCGCCGAGGGCTCCGGTGAAGGATCTGCACGGCCGGTGGACGCGCGCGATCACCGCTGGGGCGAGGTGCCGGACAGCTGGGACAGGTGTGCCCAGTCGTGTGCTGCTGTGTTCAAGGAGCGTTCGCGGACGAGGTCGGCGTGGGCGGCCGTGTCGCCGGGCGGCAGCAGGCCGAGTGCTTGGTCGATGAGGTCCAGGGCCTTGCGGTAGTTGCCCAGGCCGCGTAGGGAGGCGGCCTTGTGGAGGAGGGCGATCGGGTCGGTGCGTCCGGCGAAGGGCGGTAGGTTCAGCAGCTGGAGCATGTGCTCCTCGCGGCCGGGAAGCCGGTGGCCGAGCCACAGCCCGTGAAGCAGCACCTGCAGGGTCTTCGGGTGGCCGTCGGCTTCCGCGAGCACCTTGTCCATCAGTGCCAAGCCGTCCGTGCGGGACTGGCCCAGCAGGGCGAAGGCCCACAGGGCGCGGCTGTAGGCGTCGAGGCTGTGCACGACCGCCGGCGGCATGCGGTGGAAGAGCACCTCGATGCTGGGGCAGCGGAAGTCGTAGCGCAGGCCGGACAGATACAGATGCCGGTACGTACGGGCGGTGACCGGGTCGGGCCCGGGGGAGGTGATCTGCTCGGGCCGCAGCACGAGCAGGGCGCTGCCCCCGGTGGCGCGGGCCTGCCAGGCGACGGCGGCGCACGCCTCGGCGGATTCCTGCCAGGTCGCGTGGAACTCGGTCAGGAGCCCGGCCAGGACGTCCGGCCACGCGTCGCCGGAAGCAGCGGCCGTGGCCGCGGTGGCGCGGACCTGCTCGAGAACAGTGGTGCGTTCGGTCATCGGCCGTGCCGGGCGTCGTCGATGTAGACCAGCTGGTTGAGGGCGGTCACGGTGTACCAGCCGCAGTCGACGATGCCGGTCGCCTCCCGGTACGCGGGCAGCAGGAGCTCCTTCAGGGCGCGGTGGTGGATCAGGCAGTCAGGGCAGCGGCGGGAGAGGTGGACCATGTAGCGGGGGTGGGCGGTGATGTAGGTGCGCTGGCCGCCGTTGGGGTTGCGCAGCCGCCAGCCGTCCTCGTCGGTCGGGGTGTGCCACGAGGGGTGACGACCGTCATGGCGTCGCCCCACAGATCGCCGTCGGCGACGCCCTTGAAGATGACGACCTGCTCGCCGGGGCGGAAGTGCGCGTGGGTGATGTCGCGCTTGGGAGTGAGGCGATCGAGGACCGGTGCCCAGATGGCGGGGATGTGCGGGGGGCGGGGTGCGGCGTCGTCGGGCACAGCGGTGAGTTCCTTCTACGAACGGCACAGGGTGGCGGTGGGGAGGATTCAATGGTCTGGAGGATCCCCGGTTTCGCTAACCGGGGATCACCGGGTATAAGCCCGCGCCTCTACCGGAACGGGTTTTCCGTGCCGCGGTCGTCGTCGGTGGCCGCATCCAGGAGTTCGGGCAGATCCAGAGCCTCGGCATCCCGCTGGTCGATCCACCACCCGGCGCGCGTGACGGTGCGGACCTTCTCCTCCAGCTCGGCCCAGTCCGCCTCATCCCAAGAACCTTCGGAGACCAGGGCGGTGTAGGCGGCACTCACCAGCTGATGGCGCGAGCGCTCACCCCAGTCCAGAGCCTTGGCAGGGCCGTCCAGCGGAGGCATCTGGAACTGCTGGGCCCACGCGGCGGCAGCTTGCTGCTCCTCGGCGCGCTTGGCGGCGAGCCACTCCTCCTTGCCGGTACCGTCGCCCTCCCGGGCGGCCTTCCAGCAGTCGGTGCAGTCCTTTCCGGCGAGCCAGCGGGCGAGGCCGGCGCGCTTGTCCGCCGGGCGGTTCGACAGATCGTGATCCACGCTGTGTCCACAACGGTGGTCAATGTTCCAGGTCTTTCGGACAGTCATGTAGGGGTCTCCTTGGTGAGAGAAGGTCAGGGACGGGCGGCGTGGACGGGAACACGCCGGTGTCGGCCGCGGCGGACTGCGCTGGGCAGGGCGATCTTGCGCCGGGCGCCGACGAGCACGGCGAGGCAGGTGACGGCACCAGCCGCCGGGAGCGCCGAGCAGCTGAAGGGCTGCGTCGCCAGGGCGCCGGCCAGGGCGGTCCCGGCGGCCTGGCCGGTACCGATCGAGGCGATCAACCAGGCGTACGCCTCGGTCGTGGTGCCGACCGGGGCAAGACCGTTCACGGTCAGGAAGGCGCTGGTGATTAGCGCGGTGAGGAACAGGCCCGGCAGCGCGGTGAAGGCGGTCGCCGCGATGGGCCCGGAGCCGGTCATCAGCGGCAGCCACCCGGCCGCGAAAGCCGCGGCGGCGATGGTGAGCTGGGTGGTGACGCAGCCGGGCCAGGTCCGCCGGCCGTAGAGGAGCCCGCCGACGAGGCTTCCCGTGGACAGTGCGGCGGGGATCAGCCCGGACAGCAGGCCCACCTCGTACCGGTCGGCCATGGCCACGGCCCACACGTTCATGGCGCCCAGCGCGAAGCCGGCGCCGGTCAGGGCGACAAAGAGCAGCAGCAGGCCGCGGTGCCGCAGCGGACCGAACGCCCCGGACCCGGGAACGGGTACGGGCGTCCAGTTCCGTGACGGCGACGCGGTCAGGACGATGACCGCACCGATCAGGCCGAGCACCGCAGTGACGGTCATCGCGGCGCCCGGGCCGGTGACAGCGACGAGGGCAGCCACCAGCGGGGGTCCGGCGACGTAGATCAGCCCTTGGGTGCCGGTGTCCAGGGCCAGGGCGGCGCGTTGCCGTTCCGGGTCGGGCAGCACGTGCGGCCACAGCGCCCGCAGGCTGGCTTCCAACGGCGGGGTGCTCAGCCCGGCGAGCGCGACGAGGCCGGCCGCGACGCCGGGCTGCGCGGCGGCGTCGATCACGGGCAGGAGCACGAGACACATGCTGGTGAGGATCACGGCCGTCGAGGTGGCCAGGGTCTGGCCGCGCCGGTCGACCATCCGGCCCAGGAGCGGCTGCCCGACGGCAGACGCCAGACCGTACAGGGCACATAGCGAACCGCCCAGCGACAGGGATCCGCCCTGGTCCGTGACCAGGAGGAGGATGGCGACAGGGGCCATGCCGTTGGGCAGGCGCCCGACCAGGGTGCCCAGAAGGAGGCGAGCGACGTGCGGGTGGGCCAGCACCGGGCGGGAGCCGGGTGGCTCGGTCGGGCGGTTGTTCGTGGTCAACGCGTGGTGCTTTCCGTGGTTGCGGTGGGCGCGTCGCCGAGCGGTGCCGGCGGTGCTGTGGGGCGGAGCGGTAGGACGCCGGCTCTGGGGGCGGGGCGCCGAGGGGGTGTCGGCGATCAGCGGCGGTGGCCCCTGCTGGCGTTCGAGGGCGGTGGCTGAGCGGTCATCGCCGTCTTGGTGCGACGGGCAGCAGCCGGACGCAAGCTCGGGTCGAGATCGACCTGGTATCGGGCGGCAGTGAGCATGTCGGCGGCCCAGCTGGCGCGTTCGTTTTCCCACATGCGGCCCATGTCGAATGGCAACCGGGCCCAGGAGTCACCCAAGGTTGGCCAGGACACGAACCCGGCGTGGGTCAGGATGCCGACGGCGAACGCGTCCAGGACACCCTCGACTTCCACTTCACCGCCGGGCCCGCGGACGATGCTGATCGGATCGCTGCTCATGCTCACCCGCTCCGTCCGGGACCCGCGGACCGCACCATTCCGACGGTCGGAGCGTACGAGGGCTGAGGCGGGATCGGCCGAGCGCCGGGAGAAGTGCCAGAGGCCGGGGGCCGCTGGGACGAATGTGTGGCGGCGGCCTGTGCGATCCGGCTGCGACGGCCCGTCAGGCCGTGGCGTGCCGCGCGCCGGGGAGGGCCCGGGGTGAGGGCGGGGTCGAGGGTGTAATCGGCTTGGACTCCATACTCGTGCCGACGCAGGTCCTGCACGGCCTGACGGGCCCGGCGCTGCCCATCCTGTTCCGGATTGGACAGCCGGTACAGGCCAGAGCCGCCGGGGACCGGTTCGAACTGCTCCCGCGTCAGGAACCAATCAGCCAGGTGTGCGGGCATGTTCGCGGTGGCGGTAGCGGCGAAGCCGTGGCGGGGGTGGGTGCCGAAGTGGAAGTGCTCAGGCAGGAGCGAAACCTTTCTGCGCGAGATCAACGCCGGGCGGGCACCGCGCCGGGGGGTGCTGGCAGGGCAGGTGGGAGGGCGGCGACGGTGTGGCTACGTACGGGCCCGGCGCTGGGGGAGGCGGGAGCGGCGGCGCCCGCTTGGCGCAGGAGCGCGTCGCCGTCGGCGAGCCATGTCTCGATCACCGGCTGCATCCGGGCGTCCCGCTCAGCCTTGACATCGGCGTCGGACTCGCGGGGCGGCGTTCTCGACGTGGCACGCAGCCCCTCGAGCCGAGCGTTCCACTCCGAGAGGATCTCCTGTCCGCGGCCCAGGGCGCCCTGGAGGCGGTCGAGCGCGGCGGTGTCCTGCGGCCATGCGGAATCAGCGGGCCGGCAGCGCTCCAGCACGGCCGGGGCGTGGAGCAGGACATCCCGGAATTCGAACCAGGAGAGACCGACGAACGCCTCTTCGGCTCCGGGAAGACCCTCGGGTGCCAGAGGACTTCCGTCGCTGTAGCGGCCGGACTCCTTGATCGCCTCCCACGTTTGGCCTTCCTCACGGATCCGGCCCAGGGCGGAGGCGACGGCGGCGGTGCGCCGGGTGTGCACGGCCTGGTGGTAGGCGGGCAGGAAGCGGTGGCTGATCGCGTGGGCGGAAGGCTGTGCCGCGCCGGGTACGACGATGCTGCTCGGTGCGTGCGGTTCGTCGTAGTTGTCGTCGAATCCGTCCGGTGCGAACGCGCCGACGACGTAGTCATGGTGGTGACCGGGGCGTTCGGTGAGCAGCAGGTTGATTCCGGTGCCGTCGGTGAGCACTGCGGCGTAGGGAATCCGGGTGGTCTGGATGGCCTGGGAGAGTTCTCCGGCATCCCACAGCCACGGCACGAGATCCTCCTGCCACACGGGGTGGCTGTAGACATCGACCGTCACGCTCCACTCACCGGGCAGATGCCCGGCGATGCCCTCGGCGACGTCACGGATGTAGGACCGGCCGGTGATCTTCACGATGCTCCGGTGTCGGTCAGCGATACGAAGAAGGCTGATCAACGTGGCCTGGGCGACCTGCGGATCCCCAAGGGCCAGGACATATGTGCCGTCCTTGCGTCGCTGGAAGCCGCTGGCCTCCAGCGCGGTCTGAGCCCAGGCGTATTTCTCGCCATTGGCGGCGGCGACGATGCCGACGCTTCGACTGAAGAAGAGGGTGATCTGCGCGGGGGCGCTCGTGGAAGTCATAGGCTCCTGGCGGTGCGGAGTGAGCGCTGGGCTCTACGCCGCGGTGAGGTCGGGGACGGCAAGGGCGGTTCGAAGGCTGTGCCCAAAGTTCCACGCGTGCTGTCGTGCCGCTACCTCCAGTTCGTCGTAGCGGACCTGCCGTGTCATCTGGTCCGAGTTCCCTATTGAATGGAGGTGTTGAAGCCGTACAGAGCGTCTCGGAGGGGCCGGATGTGGCGTGTGTTTTGGGTACCCAGGACAAGGGCTGAAGTGCCGACGAGAGTCCCGGAGCTGAAGGGCTGGAGCGATCTGCGGGAGCGCGAGAGTTCGGTTCAGATCCGGCCGGGTGATCCGATCCTCCTGGCTCCGGACTACCGGGTCGACGAGCTGACGACCTTGTACTTCAGCAGTCAGCCGTTCGCCGGGCACACCCCGGAGACGAAGCGGAACTACGCCACCGACCTGTGTCTGTTCTTCAACTTCCTGTGGGCGCACGGCGAGTTGTGGACCCAGGCCACTGCCGTCGATCTGGACGACTACCGGTACTGGCGGCAGGAGGCCACGGAGAATCCGCAGCGCGTCGGCGGCGCGAAGTGGAACCGTGAGCTGGCCGCGTTGTCGGGGCTGTACACATGGGCGGCCCGCCCTGGCAACGCCTTCGTCGCGGTGAATCCGGTGGAGACCCGCAGCCTGACGCTCCGCAGCGGCGCGGTCGCGGCCGTCCCGGTCCAGCGGGCGAAGGACTACCGCAGCAGCAACGTGCACTGGCTGACGCCGCGGGCTTTTCGCCGGTGGGTCGATGTGGGGTTGCGAGGCCGCACCCGCGATGGCCTGCCCTCTGCCGGTTGGAGAGGGCGGCTGGAGGCGCGGAACGTGGCCTTCGCCCGGCTGCTCTACGGGTCGGGGCTGCGCAGGTCGGAAGGTGCTTCGCTGCTGACGTTCGAGGTGCCGGAGTTGCGCCTGGAGGGCGGGCGCTACCTGGTGGGTCGGGTTGCGGCGGCTGTGACGCGGTCGAAGAAGCCGCGTACGTACTACGTGCCGGCCGAGGTGGTCGGGCAGATCGAAAGCTACGTGGAATCCGCCCGGGCCCGCGCCGTGCGTGCTGCCCAGGCCGTCGGCCGCTACGACCAGATCACTGAGATGCGCCTGGTAGTGCGGGTCACCAACGGGCCGCGGAGGATCGTCCACTGGTGCGACCGGGACGGGGTGCGCGGGCGGACGGAGCTGAATGCGGCTTCGGTGAGTGAGCGGACGACCTTCTACATCGAGGGCGGCGGGGGCCCGGAGCCGTTGTGGCTGTGGCTGAACGAGCAGGGACTGCCGTTCTTGCCACATTCGTGGGAAGGCGTCTTCACCGCGGCGAACGACCGGTGCCGCACCGTCCTGGCGGGCGGCAGGCGCGAACATGCGGCGGTGCGCGGAGTGGTGGAGGCGCCCTATCTGACGCCGCATGGATGTCGTCACAGCTTTGCCCTCTACATGTTGGTGATCTTGCATTACTTGATGGACGAGCGGTTCGGGCTGACCCCGCAGGAGCGTCGCGATTACCGGCTTCTGTACGGCGATGCCTGGGGGATGGTGCAGATGCTGCTGGGCCATGCCAGCCGGGAGACGACGGTGGAGCACTACCTCGCGCCCGTCGCTGACCTGCAGTTGAGATCACTGTTGGCCATCGCTCCGGCGGCTCAGGCGGTGCCAGTGGCCGGGTCGCTGGACGGGGTGTTCGCCCGGCTGGCCCGGGAGGCCGAAGGCATCCAGGACATCGATGACCGGATGGCTGCGTCGTGAGCGGCCGGGGTCGCCGGGCCGCGCTTCCGCCGACCGGGTCGGTGCCCACCCGCCCGCCGGTGCTGCACGCCGGCACGCTGGTGGTCGAGCACCGTGACGGTGATGGCAAGCTCGTGCGGTACGACTTCGCCGTCCTGCCGGGTGCGAAGCCGTTGAAGCGGTCGCTGGCCGAAGTGTTCGCCGCGCGCTGTACCCGCTCCGGAGGCTGGACGTCGCACAAGACCAGCGAGCAGGCGTGGTGGGCGGTGCGCCAGTTCGTGACCTGGCTGGCGGCCCAGGACGATGCGCCGAAGGATCTGGAGGGGCTGACCGCGAGTACCTGGAAGCGGTGGCGGCTGAGTCGGCCGTCCGGACCAGGCGGCCGAGCCCAGCTGAAACTTATGGCGTCACTGCTGAGGGAGCATCCACGGGTTCCGCTCGCGGCGCGGGAGGCGATAGCCGAACGGATCGGCAAGGCCAAGCCGGTGGAGCAGTCCTTCTCCCAGGCAGAGTTCGCGCGGCTGACCGCAACGGCCCGCCGTGTCTTCCGGACGGCGTATCTTCGGATCACGCAGAACGCTCGCACGCTGGTGGCCTGGCGCCGTGGCGAGCTTGACGAGGGATGCCAGCCGTGGTTGCTCGGCGAAGAGCTCGATCACCTCGCCCGCCACGGTGATCTCGGCCAGGCACCAGGCAGTGCTGCGAGCACGATCCGGCGCCGGCGCGCTGCCTCGGGTGTCGACAACATGCGCCAGTTCCGGCAGAGGCTGTTTCTGACGGGCCATGAGGCCACCGCCCTGGCGGCCTTGCTGACCGTTGAGTACGGCTTCAACCTGTCCACCATCTCCCGCCTGCGCGTGCCTCGGGCGAGTTCGGACGGGGGCGAGGACGGCCACCTGGTCTGGCGGCTGGAGCTTGAGAAGCCGCGCCGCGGTGCGGGCCGGCACTTCGAGACCCGCAACCTTGCGGACTTCGGCGCCAACTCGCCAGGCCGTCTGATCACCCAGGCCCTCGAAGCCACGCAGTTCGCCCGAGCCCTGCTGGCAGAGCAGCACCCGGAGGTGGACCGGCTGATGGTCTGGCGAGCAACCGTTCAAAATCCCTCCCGGGTGACTGCCTCGTACGGAGAAGCCTTCGGCGTCCTGCGGGTGGGAGTGACCCCCGTCATGGGCAAGAGGTGGGCCCAGGCGGAGAAGCTGGCCAGCTCGCCGTTCCGGCGCGGCCGGCGCACCAGCAACGTCCACCTGCGGCGCGAGCCCGGGCAGAACACCCAGGACACCCACGATTCGATCTACGTGCTGCCGGATGTGCGGATGCAGGAGCAGGCGATCGAGAGCATCGCCGCCGGCGTCGGTGACGCACTGGCCAGCGCTCGCCGCGCGGTGTTGTCCGCTCGTCTTCGGCCCGAGGCCGATGCCGGGGATGTTCCGACCGTGACTGCGGACTGCCATGACATCGATCACAGCCAGTTCACCGCCCCGGGCACGGCCTGCACCGCATCGTTTCTGCTCTGCCTGGCCTGCACCAATGCCCGCATTCACCCCGGGCACCATCCGCGCCTCGCGCACCTGCACCATTGCCTGGAGCAGCTGTCCAGCGTGCTGGATCCGGCCCGCTGGGCGTCGCGCTGGCAGCAGACCCACGAGCGCCTGGAAGACCTCAGAGCCAGGCTCGGCACGGCGGTGTGGGACCAGGCTCTGGACACCGTCACCGAAGCCGACCGTGACCTGGTCGATCTGTTGCTGAAGGGAGACTTCGACCGATGACCGCCGCCGCGCTGCAGGCGCACCGCTCCGAGCGGTCGGCGCCTTGCGCTGACGATCCCTTCGTCACCGACACCTGGGTCGTCGCCGGCCATACCGGTGCGATCGCCCATTACGGCGACGCGGTGTGGCCGTTGGCCCCGCTGACCGACAACCCCAGCGCGTTCGGCTACAGCATCTGGTGGGAGCCCTTCCCCGCATGCCTGCGCGAGGAGTTCAGGCTGATCGCCTGGACCATGGTCAACGAGACGCTGCCCAACCTCTTCTTGCGCGAACGCCCCCGCGGGTGGCGCTCCCGCGTCAGTGTCGCCAGGATGGCGGCCACCGTGCTGGTCTGGCGTGGCCTGGCCGACTGGCTCCAGGCGCGGTCGATCACCACCCTGGCCGACCTGACTCCGCAGATGCTCGCCGACTACGCGACGGCCACGTTCACCAGTACCTCCCGCAACTACGTCGGTACGCAGCTCGGAGCCCTCACCCGGCTGTGGGCCTTCGACCAGCTCAGCCCGGATCCGCTTGGTGTCCCTGAACCTCCCTGGGAGACCCACGGCGTGGATGACTACTTGCCCCCTGCCAGCCCGCAGGGCGAGAACGTCACCGACGCGGTCGCCGCGGACACCATGGGGCCGCTGCTGGTCTGGGCTATCCGTATGGTCGATGGCCTCGCCGACGACATCCTGGACGCCTGGGCGGAACGGCGTCGCCTGCACGCGAGCATCAACCCCGGCCCGGGCACTCCCGGCACCGCTGCGGCGGTCACCGCCTTCATCGACGACCTCATCCGTCGGGGACGGCCACTTCCCTCGACCTGGGTGCGCGGTGCCGTCGGCGTCGCGCCCGCCTACGTGGCCGCGCTCACCGGCGCCACGATCCCACAAGCCCACTACCGCCTGCGCAAGCCCGCCGTGCTGGACTACCTCGCCCTCAACGCCGGCCCGTGCCGGCTGGACACCAAGCTGACCGGCAAGGTCGAAGGCCGCCCTTGGCGCGAGTACATCGACTACCACGAGGCCGCCACCCTCGTGCGACACCTGGGAACCGCCTGCTTCATCGTGATCGCCTACCTCACCGGAATGCGGCCCGGCGAAGTCCTCGGCCTGCGCAGCGGCTGCTGCCCACCGCCGCGGTCGGGCCGGCACCTGATCTACGGGCACACCTTCAAAACCGCCCAGGACGAGCGCGGCCATCACGTCCCTGCCGGTGTGATGCGCGAGGTCCCCTGGGTGGCGATCAAGCCCGTCGTCAACGCCATCCGCGTCCTGGAACGTCTCGTCCCCAGCGGCAGCCTGCTCTTCGACCACGGTGTCCACGGACAGCGTGCTGCGGCGGGCACCGGCTCGCTGAACACGGAGACGATCAACACCCGCATCGAGGACTTCATCACCTGGGTCAACAGCGAGGCCATCCGCCTGGACCTGCCCGAGCACACCATCCCACCGGACCCGTACGGAGCCATCGGCGCCAGCCGCCTTCGCCGCACCCTGGCCTGGCACATCGCCCGACGCCCCGGCGGACTCGTCGCACTCGCCATCCAGTACGGCCATCTGCGCACCGCCATCAGCGGCAACTACGCCTCCCGCAGCCGCGACGGCATCCACGACCTCCTCGACGTCGAAACCGCCCTGGCGACCATCGACACCGTCACCAGTCTCCAAGACGACCTCGACCACGGCGGCGGCATCTCCGGCCCCGCGGCCCGACGTGCCATCCACGCCGCCGCCCAGGCCCACCGCTTCCAGGGCGTCACCATCACCGCCCGCACCGCCCGCGACGTCCTGCAGAACCCAAACCTGGCCGTCTACGACAACCCCCACGCCCTGCTGATGTGCGTCTACAAGCCCGACAAAGCCCTCTGCCGACGCGATACCACCACCAAAACTCCCACACTGGACGACTGCGTGAGTACCTGCGCGAACATCGCACGCACCGACCACCAAGCCGAACAACTCCGCCGACGCGCCGACGAACTCGACACCAAGGCCGTGCACGTCCCCGACCCGCTCGCCGAACGACTGCGGCGAAGCGCAGCCGCCCTGCGCCACGCCGCCGACCGCCACGACGCCACCCGCATCACGAACGAAAGCAGCTGACCGGTGCTCCCAGCCCTGGACGAACGCGACCGCATCCGTGCCGCCATGGACCGCATCTTGTCCGGCACGCCACAGCACTCGAACGGCGCACTGACGATCGTCGCCCTCGCCACCGAAGCCGACGTCCCCCGAAACGCTCTCACCCAGCGCCACCTGGACCTGAAGAACGAGTTCTACGCCAAGGTCAAAGAGCGGGGACAACCCACGGACGTCGAGCTCCGGCTTCGCAAGCAGGTCGTCAAACTCAAGACCCTGCGGCAGAAGGACCAAGCCGAACTGACCGCGCTCCGCCAGGACGTCGAGGCCCTGGTGCGCGTCGTGAACCAACTCACCACGGAGAACCGACGATACCGACAGCAGCTGACTGCTCCGGACAACGTCGTGCGGCTTCTGCCCACCCAGCCACAGCCCCCAGCGCCGTGACGGGACAGGCAGGCCCCGACCTATCCGAGCCGCCTCGGCAGCTGAGGTCATGCCGCTCGGGTCCCAGACTGTAGGGTCCGCTACTTCGTCAGCGCTGGCTCCTGCAGAAATGCCGAAATCCGGGCACGATGAGCATCGACGGTGTCGGTGGATGGTGAGCAATTGATGGCGCCTTCGTGGCCGAGCTGGTGACAACGAGTGAGGCATCCATCGTCTTGAGGATCCCCGGTTTCGCTAACCGGGGATCCTCGGCTATGTAGGACGGCAGTGCGGTCTCGGAATGGGAGCCGCGCTTCGCGCGATGCTGCCATTGCGGAGGCCATGGGCGGCGGGGCCGCTGGGCTGTGGCGCGGGACGGGACCGGCAGCACCAGACGGCATCTCGCTCCGGAGCCAGGATCCGGGCTGACCTGCCGATGCCGATCCAGAGCGTCGCCCGCGTGCACTTGCCGCCACGTCGGCGAAGGGGTTGGCCAGCAGTTTTCACTTCTCCGTACATCGGGCGGCAGCGTGGATCCGTGGTTGGCCGATGTGTGGCGGGATAGGTGGCCGCTCACCATTCGGGTTCTCTCCGGCCACCGCGGAGACCGGAGGGAAGGCGACGTGGGCTCCCGCCCCGGGTGGGAGGTCAGTTGTCAGTGAGCGTTTCGCCGTGGCGGAGCCAGGGGCGGGCGAGGGTGATCAGGGCGAGTGCGGCGAGGGCGACGGCGATGAGCATGATGAGGGCCATGGGGGTGGAGCTGGTTTCGCCGAAGAGGCCGACGAGGGGGGAGGCGAGGGCGCCGAAGAGGAATTGGAGTCCGCCGAGGAGGGCGGAGGCGGCTCCGGGGGCGGTGCGGCCGAGGGCCTGGCCGAGGGTGGTGGCGGCGGGGAAGATCAGTCCGACGCCGAGGAGGGTGACGAAGAGGCTGGCCCAGGTGCCGGCGAGGGTTTCACCGGCTGTGCCGAGGATGGCCAGCTGGCCGGTCACCCCGAGGCCGCATATGGCGACGCCCGTGGTCAGCATGGTATTGAGGCTGATCTTCCGGGAGAGCCTGCTGAAGGCGAAGCCCGCGATCAGCATGCCGACGGCGTTGGTGGCGAAGATCAGGGAGTAGGCCGTGGACGAGACACCGTGCAGGTGCTCGAAGACGAAGCTGGACCCGCTGATGTAGGCGAACAGCGCGGCCGAGGTGAGGCCGAGGACGAGGACGTACCCCATGAACGCGCGCCGACGGCACAGGCCGCCCATGGTGCGGAATGTGTTCGCCAGCCCCTGTGACTGCCGCTTCCGCGGGGGCAGGGTCTCGGGGACCTTGGCCAGCACTGCCACGGTGAGCAGGGCGCCGGCCAGGGCGAGGGCGACGAAGATGCCGCGCCAGGTGGTCACGCTGAGGATGGCGCCGCCGAGGACGGGGGCGGCCACCGGGGAGATGCCCAGGACCTGGGCGAGCAGGGCGAAGTAGCGGGGGACCTCGGGGCCGTCGAAGCGGTCGCTGAGGACGGCGCGGGCGAGGACCATGCCGGTGGCGGCCGCGACGCCCTGGAGCAGGCGCAGGATCAGGAGCGTCTGGACGTTCGGTGCGAGGGCGCAGGCCAGGGACAGGGCGGCGAAGGCGGCGGTGCCGCCGATGAGGAGTCTGCGCCGGCCCATCGTGTCGCTGAGGGGGCCGATGACCAGCTGTCCGGCGACCAGGCCGGCGAGGAAGGTGGTCATGGTCAGCTGGATCGCCGTGCTGTTTGCGTGCAGGGCGGCTCCCATGGCGGGGAAGCCGGGCACGTACATGTCGGTGGCCAGCGGTGCCACGGCGCTGAGGGCGCCGAGGACGGCGATCAGGGCGGCGCTGCGGCCTGCGGGGGCGGCCGTGCCGGGGGTGCTGTTTGTGGTTCGGGTCGGGGATACCATGGAAAAACCGTAACCAATACATAACCAGTTAAGCAATTGGAGGTCCGGTGCACGCGCACTCGGACAGGGTCCGCGGCCAGTGGGCGGCGAACAACCCTGGGCTGGACACGTCCTCGATGGAGATCGTCACGCTCATCAAGCGGTGCGCGTCGTTGCTGGACCGCGCGGTGGAGCCGCTCGTCGAGGGCGCCCCGCTGACGTTGCAGGAGCTGGATTTCCTGGTGCCGCTGCGGTACGAGGAAGAGCCGGTGATCGCGCGCCGGCTCGCCGAGGACCTGGGGCTGACCCAGGCGGCGGTGAGCAAGGCGCTGGCGAAGCTGGAGCGGCGGAGGCTGATCGAGCGTGCGCCCAATCCGGCCGACCGGCGTGCGTCGCTGGTGACCATCACCGAGGAGGGCAAGCGCCTGATGGACTCGCTCTTCCCCCGGCGCCTGACGGTGGAGGCCGAGATGTTCCATGCGCTGGGCGGCGCCCGCGCCGAGGTGCTCGAGGCACTGGAGCGTCTCGCCGAGGTGATGGGCGATCACGTCGAGAAGACGGCCGGCGACCGCCGGCGCTGAAGGGCCCCCGCGCGCTCACCGGGCGGTGCGGGGCTGCCCGCCGGCTGTACGGGCAGCCGGCGGGCAGCGATGTCCGGATGTTCAGCTGAAGAGCGCCTCAGTGTTGGCGCGCAAGGCCTTGGTGATGCCGTCCTCACCGAGGGCGGTGGTGGCCGCTTCGAGGCGTCCGGCCCAGGCGAGGACTTCCGGCAGCGGGGTGAAGGGCCAGTCGCTGCCGTAGTGGAGACGGGCCGGGTCGGCGACGTTCAGCAGCGCCGGCAGCATCTCGGGCAGGGGCATGCCCGCCAGGTCGAAGTGGAGCGTGCGCAGGGCGTTGCGCATCGGCTGCTGGTGTTCCTTGCCGGCCGTGCGCGCGCCGATGACGTCGACGCGCGAGGCGACGGCGGGCAGGACGGCACCGGCGTGCGGGACGATCACGCGGAGGCCGGGGTGACGCTCCAGTACACCGGAGAGCACCATGTCGGTCACCGTCCGGGTGGTGTCGAAGAGGAACTCCAGCATGGGCCGCGGATACGGCAGGGCCGGGGCATGCCCGGTACAGGGGGCGGCGGGGCTGGTGGGATGCAGGAACAACACGGCGTTGCGACGGCCGAGTTCGGTATAGACCGGCTCCAATTGCTCGTTACCCAGGTAGAGGCCGTCGAAGTTGGTCTCGAAGACCACGCCGTCGGCGCCGAGCTCGTCGAAGGCGTACGCGATCTCTGCCAGGGCTCCGTCGATGTCGGGCAGCGGCGTCGAGGCGAAGAAGGCGAACCGGCCCGGGTGGGCGCGCGCGAGCCGCGCGGCCTCCTCGTTGACCCGCCGGGCCAGAACACGGGCCGCGGCCGCGTCGCCGAAGTGGACTCCGGGGGAGGAGATCGACAGATACGCCTTGGCGATCCCGGCCTCGTCGAGCATCCGCAGGGCGGAGGTCTCGTCCCAGCCGGGGATGCCCCAGATGCCGTCGGGGCGGGAGTGCCCGTTGTCGATCAGCGCCTGGCGGTAGAAGTCGGGCAGGAAGTGGTGATGGACGTCGATCTTCGTCACGTGGTCACGCTCCCTCGCCGTCGAAGACGACTCGGCCGCTTCGGATCACCTGGTGGACACGGCCGATGGCGGTGATGTCCTGCGTCGGGTCGCCGGAGACGATCAGCAGGTCGGCGCTCTTGCCCGGCTCGACGGTGCCCAGGCGGTCGGCGATGCCGAGCAGCTCGGCATTGGTCTTCGTCGCCATGGACAGGGCTGCGGGGGCCGGGATGCCCTGGTCGTGGACCATCATCACCAGCTCGTCGCGCAGCTTCCAGCCGTGCAGCCCCGGGGAGTGCGCGTCCGAGCCGACCCCGAGCCGTACGCCCGCCTCGTAGGCGCGGCGGACCAGATGGTTGCCGTAACGCAGGGTGCGGGCGTCCCCGTCGGCGGCCGCCTCGAACTGGTGGGCCACCATGGTGGGTACGAGGTAGGTGCCGCGGTCGGCCATCAGGGCGAACAGCGCCTCGGCGGCGGCCTCGTCCTGCGGCTCCTCCGCGCGCAGCACCAGGTGCTCGATGTCGTCGACACCGCGCTCGACCGCCGTCCTGGCGTCCTCGACGGTCTCGGTGTGGGCAGCGACCCGCAGCCCACGGGCGTGGGCGGCATCGGCGATGGCCTCGGTGAGGTGCCAGGGCATCTTCAGTTCGGGGCGGGCCGGGCCGAAGATCGCGTTGTTCGAAATGATGATCTTGACGAGGTCGACGCCCGCGGCGGCGAGCTCGTCGACCATGCGCTCCGCTTCTCCGGCCGTCTTCGGCATGCGTGCGCCTTCCCGCACGGCTGCCGGCTCGCTGCCCCAGACGGTGGCGTTGGGGTGCCCGCCCTCGACCTGGAAGCTCGGCCCGCTGGTCACGACGCGGGCCCCGGCCAGGGTGCCGTTCTCGATGCCGTCCCGCACGGCGATGCTGTCGTGGAGGAAGTCGCCCAGGCTGCGCTGGGTGGTGACCCCGTACCGCAAGGCCCCTTCCCGAGCGGCGGCGTAGTCGTCGGTGGCGGCCCGGCCACCGAACGGCGGCGTGCTCCGAAAGCCCAGTCCTCCCAGGTGCACATGGGCGTCGATCAGCCCCGGAAGGACCGCCTTGCCCTCCAGGTCGACCACCGTCGCGTGGGGAGGGACCGGTGCGCCGGTCCCGGCGGCGGCGATCCGGCCGCCGGAGACGACGACGGTCGCGCCGTCGATCACGGGGCCGCCGGTGCCGTCGATCAGCAGAGCGTTGGTGAGCGCGAGGCTCGGTTCGTGCTGGTTCATGCCATCGAGTCTTCTGCCGCACCAGCCATAAAGGAAATCAATGATCCATATGGATATATCAGCCTGGTTGATAGTCTTGGGGTGTGGCCCGTCCTGATCTCAACCTGCTCATCGCCCTGCAGGCCCTGCTCGAGGAGCGGCACGTCAGCCGCGCGGCCGAGCGGATCGGGGTCAGCCAGCCGGCGGCCAGCGCGATGCTCGCACGCCTGCGCCGGCACTTCGGCGATGACCTGCTCGTACGCGAGGGCAACCGCTACCGCCTCACCCCCCTCGGACAACAACTGCAGGAACAGACCGGCAGCGTCCTGCAGCTCTCCGACCGGCTCTTCGCCACCAAATCCCACTTCGACCCCGCCACCACCGAGCGGGAGTTCACCCTCCACGTCTCCGACTACGCCATGGCCGTCATCGGCCCCCGGCTCCTGACCACCTTCCAGGAGCGGGCACCGCACGCCCGGCTGCGGTTCCGCCAGTTCGCCACTCCCGAAGCCATGCACGACGAAGCCGGCGCCTCCGCAGCGGACGGGCTGATCGCGCCCCGGGACAGCGGCGTGAGCGGACTGCCGAGCCTGGCGCTCTTCGCCGACGAATGGGTTGTCATCGCCGACCGGCACCACCCCCTCACCCGCGCCGCACCCGGTGCGGACGACATCGGCGGACTGCGGTGGGTGCTGGGGCAGTTCGAGCCGCGCGACTCCCGCTTCATGCTGCACCGCCTCGCCGAAAGCGGCCTCCAGCTGAAGCCCGAAGCGGTCACCGACAGCTTCCTGGCCTTGCCCCTGTACGTGGCCGGCACCGACCGCGTCGCCGTCGTTCAGCGACGCCTGACCAGGGCCGTCCCCCTCCCGCCGTCCCTGCGCGTGCTCCCCTGTCCCTTCGACGCCGGGCCGATCAACGAGGCCCTGTGGTGGCACCCCGTCCACACCCACGACACCGGCCACCGCTGGTTCCGCACCCTCGTTCACGACACCGCCCGCCAACTCGAAGCGGAAGAGCCCCTCGTCGGCTGAGGCGGGTCGGGGCCGGTGTCAGCCCTTGGGCATGAAGGGGGCCGCGTAGCGGTCGCCGAAGGCGCCGTTCGGCAGGATCTCCTTGATCCGGGCGAGGTCGTGGCCGGTGAGCGTGACGCCGGTGGCGCCGATGTTCTCCGCCAGACGCTCGGGGCTGCGCGTGCCGGGGATGGGGACGATGTCGTCGCCCTGCGCGAGCAGCCAGGCAAGGGCGAGCTGGGCGGTGGTGATGCCCTTGGACGAGGCCAGCTCGGTGAGGGCGGCGACGGCTTGGGCGTTGGCGTCGAAGTTCTCGCCCTGCCAGCGCGGGTCGAGGCGGCGCCAGTCGTCCGCGGTGTACTGGTCGGCCGGCTTCATCGCTCCGGTGAGGAACCCGCGTCCCAGCGGGGCATAAGGCACGAACCCGATCCCGAGCTCGCGCACGACCGGCAGGACGGTGTCCTCGACGTGCCGCTCGAAGACGGAGTACTCGGTCTGCAGGACCGAGACCGGCTGCACGGCATGAGCGCGGCGGATGGTCTCGGGGCCGGCCTCGGACAGACCCAAGTAGCGGACCTTGCCTGCCTCGATCAGCTCCTTCACCGTCCCGGCGACTTCCTCGATCGGCACGTCCGGGTCGACGCGGTGCTGGTAGAGGACGTCGATGTGATCGGTGCCGAGGTAGCGCAGGCTGTTGTCGGCGACCTTGCGGATGTTGTCGGGCCGGCTGTTGAGACCGCCGGGGCTGGCGAGGTCGTAGCCGAACTTGGTGGCCAGCACCACCTCGTCGCGGAAGCCCTTGACGGCCTCACCGAGCAGCCGCTCGTTCGATCCGGTGCCGCCACCGTAGACCTCGGCGGTGTCGAACAGGGTCACCCCCAGGTCGAACGCGCGGCGGATGGTGGTGATGTTCTCCTCGCGGTTGCTGGGGCCGTAGAACATCGTCATCCCCATCGTGCCCAGCCCCAGGGCGGAAGTGGTCAGGCCCTGGCGGCCGAGAACGCGCTTGTGCATGGTCATCTGTGGTGCCTTCCGGATGTCTTCGTCGATGGACGTGGTGGAGTCGGGCAGTGGTCAGTGGGAGGGGTAGCGGACCTGGGTGAGCTGCTCGGAGACCGACCACAGCTGACGGGCGACGTCCAGGTCCTGGGCGGCCTTGTCGGGCTGGACGACGGCGGGGTGGCCCCGGTACTCGCCGAAGCCGTCCGGGCCGATGAACTGGCCGCCCTGCACCCCGGGTGCGGTGGCCGCGTAGAGCTGGTTCCAGGCGCCCTTCTCCACGCGCTGGGCCATCAGCGGATTGGCGAGCTTGGAGAAGAAGAACCGCAGGAAGCCGGTCGGGCCGCTGGACTGCAGGTTGGTGCTCGCGTAGCCCGGATGGGCCAGGACGCTGGTCACCGTCGATCCGGTCGCGCGCAGCCGCCGGTCGAGTTCCAGGCCGAACAGGGTGTTGGCGAGCTTGGACTGGGAGTAGTAGGCGCGCGGGGCGTAGCCGCGTTCGCCGTGCAGGTCGTCGAAGAAGATGGTGCCGCCGCGGTGCTCGACAGAGCTGACCGTCACCACGCGGGCGTCGCGGCCCTGGGCGGCGGACTTCTCCAGATGGCCCAGCAACAGGCCGGTGAGCGCGAAGTGGCCGAGGTGGTTGGTGGCGAACTGCAGCTCGTAGCCCTGCGGCGTGAGCCGGTGCGGGGGCCACATGACGCCCGCGTTGTTCACCAGGACGTCCACCGGCAGGCCGTCGTCGAGGATCTTCTGTGCGAAGGCGGTCACCGAGTCCAGGTCGGACAGGTCCAGCAGGCGCAGCTCGACGCTCGCCCTCGGCTGCTCGGCCAGGAGCCGCTCCACGGCGGCGGTGCCGCGGTTACGGTCCCGGGCGGTCATCACGACGTGGGCGCCGTGGCGGGCCAGCTCTCGGGCCGTCTGGAAACCCAGACCGCTGTTGGCCCCGGTCACGACAGCCGTCCGGCCCTTCTGGTCGGGGATGCGGGCGCTGGTCCACTTGGCCATGGGATGAAGCTCCTCAGCAGTGCTCGACGGCTGCAAAGCACCGTCTACGTGCGAAAACACCGGTCCGGGAGGAGGTCTCCCAGCGGCTGTCTCCCAGCCTGCTGCAGGCACGAAGAGGTATCCACGGTGCGTTTATCGTCGGTCCGGCAGTACGTGGATAACCGGAGGCGGACGTATCAAGCTGGTCATGTCAGCGACTGCGAGCCGGCCCCGCCCCGATCTGCTCGCAGTGCCCGCCGTACCGCCAGGGAGCACCGAAGATGACCGACCGCCGAGAGCTGGGCCGCTTCCTGCGCGCCCGCCGCGAGGCCCTGCGCCCCGCCGACGTCGGCCTCATCCCCGGCGGACGGCGCCGCACCCCCGGCCTGCGCCGCGAGGAAGTGGCCATGCTGGCGAACATCTCCACCGACTACTACGAACGCCTCGAACAGGCACGCGGAGTCAACCCCTCCGAAGCCCTGATCGGCGCCCTCGCCCGCGCCCTGCGCCTGTCCACCGACGAACGCGACCACCTCTACGCCGTCGCCGGCTACCAGCCCCCACAACACCACTCCGCCGACGGCTACGCCGACCCCGGGTTGATGCACATCGTCGACGCCCTCACCGACACCCCCGCGCAGATTGTCGACGAGCTCGGCACGGTGATCGTGCAGAACGCCGCGGCCGTCGCCCTGCTGGGACCGCTGGCCAACCGTCCGGGCCGGGAGGGCAACGGCGCCTGGCTCTGGTTCACCCACCCCAGCGGCCGCGGTCTGTACCCACAGGAAGACCACGCGTCACTGGGCCGCGTCATCGTCGCCGACCTGCGCGCGGCCGTCTACCGCCACGGCCCCCACCCAGCCGGCGAGCAACTCGTCAACGACCTGCTCGAGCGCAGCGAGGAGTTTTCCGCCATCTGGGAACTGGGTGAGGTCGCCACCGTCCGCTCCGCCCGCAAGACCCTCCTCCACCCGCACGTCGGCCGCCTCGACCTGCAATGCGACGTCGTCCTGAGCCCCAGCACCGGCAACCGCCTCTTCCTCTACCGGCCCCAGCCCGGCACCGACGCCGCCGAACGCCTGGAATTCCTCCGCGTCCTCGGCCACCAGACCTTCACCACCTGACACCACCCGCCCAGCCCAGCCCGCCCAGGCACCCCGGACAGGCGCCGACGAGGGCCGGAATGCGCCCAAGGCGGCGGTCCGGACTCCTTCGCACCACCGAGCGGGAGCGTCCGTCAGCCTCGGCGGCCGCCACCCGACCCGCCCTTGATCACCTGAGCAGGAGGATCCCGTGTCACAACCGCTGCCACAGGAGCCCGACCACCAGCACGAGAGCGCAGAAGATGCCGCGCACATCATGCGCGGCATCGCCCGCCGGATGACCCCGCCGGTCGGAGCAGCCTTCACCAGCCACCTGCTCTACACCCTGGGCCTGATGCGGATCGTCGGCGAGGCCGAGGGGGCAGCCGCCGTCGACCGCGCCGGCACCGGAAAGATCCACCGCAGCGGACAAGCCCGCGCCGACGACACGATCGCCTACTTCCAGCACTGGGTCCGGCACGGTGCGGCAAGCCCGCAGGCCGCCGCATCGATCGACCGGGTCCAGCGCATGCACGTCCACTACGCCCGCAGCTACCCCTTCTCCCACGAAACGTACGTTCACGGCATCGCACTGTTCACTCTTCTGTCAGACGAGATCCTCACCCTCGCCGGCATCAACGCCTTCACCGACAGGGAGAAAGCCGCTCAGGTCCAGCACTGGCGCGCCATCGGCGCCCGTATGAACATCCGCGACCTGCCCACCACCTGGACCGGCATGCAGCAGGCCCTCCGCGACTACGAACAATCCCCCCAGTGGTACCGCCCAACCCCCGCCGGACGACGCAGCGCCGAAGCCCTCATCCACCAGTTCAACCACCGCTGGCTCCCCCGCCCCCTACACCGGCTCGGCCGCGCCGTCCTGCTCTCCCTCCACCACGACCACGTCCTTGCCGCCATCGGGCAGGACCCACCGCCCGCCTACCTGGTCCGCCTGACCCGCCGTGCGCTCCGCATCGCGTACGCAGCGCAGATACGGCTGGCAACCCGTTGACGAAGGTCATGCAGCATCACCTGGTGTCCGCGCAACGTCACAGTTGCTTGCTGTCCATCCTGAGGTAGCGGTAGGTCGTGCGCGGGGTGAATTCGAACTCTTGATCTATCTGGTGGACGGTGTAGTCGCCGGCGAGCAATCCCTGCAGTCCTTCGTCCCGATCTCCCTGGGCGTCCCCACCCTGACCGTGGACACCTCGGACGGCTACCAGCCCGGCGTCCAGGACATCATCGCCTTTCTCCGGGCGTCCGCCGATGAAGGGGCATCACCGGCGCCGACGTCAGGGAACGCATAGCTACCCGAGTAGTGCGCCTGCCCATGGGCAGACCGGACCCGTCTCCACGGCACCGACTCGACGAAATCCGCCACCCGCAGATGCCGGAACGGCACGTCCCGCACCGCCCCGCTCTCGTATCGGATCGACGCCGTGGGCACCCTTCGGGTACGACGAGCGCTGCCCGTACTCCGTACAACCATGCGTGGACGGTACGAAGGACGGGCAGCACAGGTCAGGCGAAGCCCAGAAGTGCTCCCGAGATCACTACGGACCGAGCTCGTTGCTAAGAGAGTCCCGGGGATTTGCTACGACACTGCTAACGAAACGCCGTCATTGCTAGCGGAGTCGCGGATCCTACACAAACTGTTCCGCCCGCAGCTCGCGCTCGGCGAGACCCACCAGCCAGGCGTGCCGGCGGGCGTCGAACTCCACCTGGTCCCGATACGTACTTTGCGAGCTCCACTGCTGATCGTGTGACCTCCGGTGGTACACAACGTCGCCGAGCATGAGGCCGTCACTGCGGCCACAGACGCCGAGGGCGAACTTGTAGTCCTCTCCCTTGTGGAGACCGCCGTGGCCGACCGCGCGCGCCAGGCGGGTATCGGTCAGCAGCATGCAGTGGCCGATAGGTGGCTTGCTGGCCATCGGGTCCGGCCAGAACGTCCAGACGTCGCCGGCCGCATGTCGCCCAACAGGAGTCGGGCACATCCAGGTCGTCAGGCTTCCGGACTCGGCGTGCCAGTCGGCTGACCGACCCGCGACCCAGTGCAGACCCGTGCTGATTGCGTGCTCGTTACGGATGGCCAACGACAGCGGCGGCAGCCGGTCGTCGTCATCCGCAAAGGCCACGCGGGGAGCCCGTACGTAGTTCAACGCCGTGTTGCGCGCGGGCGCTGGGCCCGGGCCCGGCCGCGAGACCACGCTCACGCGCGGGTCCTTAGTGATCACCGACGGGATCAAGTCCGGGTCGGCCTCCGGACCGTTGGGAGCGACGATCCACTCCCAGGTCACGCCTTCTTGGGCAAGGAGGCTCTCATAGAGCTCTTCCAGGAAGGGCAACCGGTTCGGCCGCAGGCCGGTAGGGGTGATCACGGCAACAGCCGGTTCGTTGGGGGTATGCATCAAGGGGACTCCAGACTGAGAGCGGGCGGGGAGGGTCAAGCGAGTTGGCTGGAGGCCCAACATGCTGAACTTGACAGGGAACCTGCATGTTTGCGGTACCGGTACACCGGCACGGGCAGTAGGACGCCGGGGGAGAGGGTCGTGACGCCGAGAGCAGCGACGTAGTCCTCGCCTTGGACGAGCCCGCCCATCGGAGCTGCGCGCATCAGTTCGGTACGAGCCAGGATCGTTGTCGGACCGATGGGGATGGTGTCCGCCGGATCCTTCCAGTACGTCCACACACTGCCGGGGTTGTGCCGCCCGGGTGGGGTGGGGCACTTCCACAGGGTGGTCGTGCCGTCGGGGTGAAGGTCTTCGCTGTATCCGGCGGCCCAGCCGACGTCTTCCGCCTTCAGTGCCTGAAGCCGAACGGCCATCGCTGTGTCGTGGAACTCATCGTCGTCGTCAGCCCAGTTGCAGAACTCGGTGCGTACTTCGTTGAGGGCGAGGTTGCGGGCGCACGCGGCTCCGACGGAGCGTGGCAGCTCCAGGGTGCGCACCCGCGGATCGTGGGCGAGTGGAGCGGGCAGCCGGGCGGGGTCGGCTCCGTCGATCGCGATCACGGCCTCCCAGGGGACGGACTGCCGGGTGAGGCTGGCGTGCATGGCGGCCAGGTACTCCAGTCGGTCTTCTCGTAGCTGGGTGGCGATGACGACGGTGATCTCGGCGCGTTCGGACACGGGGCGGGGGTTCTCCAGGTGACGGGGGGTAAGGGTGGGGGTCAGCGGCGTACGGAGATGCGGACGACGCTCGTAGTGGTGACCGACTTGGCGGGGTTCGCCGGTGGCTGGGCGGTGCGGGGTGGCGCTGTGGCCGGTATGGGGCCGTCGGGCGTCCACAGGGCGTAGTTGTCGCTGAAGCGGGCGCGGGGGTCGGTCTTCCAGCCGACGACGGGTCCGCGGGTTTCGTAGCGGTGGACGACCTCGATGCCGTGTGGGCGGAGGATGTATCCCCAGTCCAGGCCGGAGGCGGAGGTTTCGGCGACGGTCATGCGCTCGGGCGGCGATCCGTCGGGGGTGATGAGGTCGTCCAGCTCGCTGCTGGGGTAGTTATCGCCGCCGGTCAGCGCGTGGCGCAAGGGCTCGGGGGCGCCGTCGAGCAGGTCGGTACCCAGCTCGGACCAGCCGACGGCCACGTTGTCGATCAAGTGCTGGGCCATGGTCTCCAGGTCGCCGGCGAAGCGGTGCCGGAAGGCCGTGAGGAGGAGGGGGAGGTGGTGGCTGGGGTAGCCGTCCCAGTGGACGTAGATGCCGGTGAACCCGGTGTCGGTAGGGCGGGCGATGAAGGAGCGCGTGGCCAGGGGGTCCTCCGGGATGAGTCGAGGAAGAGCGGCTGCCCTTACGACGGCGGTCGGCAACCAGCCTGTGTTCCAAGGGGCTTCTGGGGCGACTCAGTGCATGCGGGCGTCGGTGTCGAAGAGCCTGCTCTCGTGTGGGTGGAGGAGGTGCTGGACGATGAAGGACCGTCCCGCGACCTTCCACAGACCGCGGCCCCGGTTGAGGTGGGCGATGGCTTCGGTCTCGACGGAGGTGAGGCCGAGCAGGGTGGCTGCGGCGTGGAGCTGGTCGGTTTCCTGCCGGTAGACGATGCGGGTGGAGCAGTCGGCCAGCAGGCCCTCGGCGAGGGCTCGGCCGCGGGATCCGGCGTCGCCGGCGGTGAGCAGGTCGGACAGGCGGTGGATGACCATCAGGTTGGCGATGCCCAGGCCGCGGGAGAGTTTCCACTGGGACTGCATGCGCTGGAGGAGGCCGGGGTGGCGCATGAGGCGCCAGGCTTCGTCGTAGACGATCCATCGGCGTCCGCCGCGAGGGTCGGTGAGGGCGGATTCCATCCAGGCGGAGGCGCAGGTCATGGCGAGGACGAGGGCGGTGTCGTCGCCGGAGCCGCCCAGGCGGGAGAGGTCGATGGTCAGCATCGGCGAGTTCGGGTCGAACCGCACGGTGGAGGGTGCGTCGAACATGCCGGCGAGGTCGCCGTGGACCATGCGGCGCAGGGCGTGGGCGAGGTCGCGGGCGGCGTCGCCGAGGTGCCCGGACATGCTGCCGCCAGCGGTGTCGAGGGCGGCGGGGTTGTTGAGGGTGGCGGCGATGTCGCCGAGCAGCGGGGTGTGGCCGGTGGCCGCGGCGTGGGTGACGACGGCGTCGAGGGCGACGTCGAGAGCGGTGTGCTCCATCGGCATCAAGTCCCGTCCGAGAACGGTACGGGCCAGGGAGCCGAGGAGCAGCAGGCGGCGTTTGCGGATCTCGCTCGCCCAGTCGGCCTCGGAGACGCTGTTGGGGCGAGGAGCGGCGTCGAGGGGGTTGAGTTTGCCGGGCAGGCCGGGGCCGAGCGCGATGGAGGTGCCGCCCAGCGCGGTGGCGACCGGCGTCCATTCGCCCTTGGGGTCGCATGGTACGTAGACCCGGTAGCCGAAGGCCACCGACCGCAGGGCGAAGGACTTCGCGAGTGCGGACTTGCCTTGGCCGATGACGCCTGCGAGCAGGACGTTGGGGTTGGTGAACCCTTCGATCTTGCCGTAGAGGGCGAACGGGTCGAAGCAGAAGCTGGCCTCGGCGTGGACGTCGCGGCCGATGTAGATGCCTTCGGCGCCGAGGCCGCCTTCGGCGAGGAAGGGGTAGGCCCCGGAGGCGGTGGCGGTGGTCATGCGGTGGGCGGGCAGCTTGAGCTTGGCGCCCCGGGCTGAGGCCGGTCCCGGACGTCCGCTGGGCGGGTAGAGGGGAGTGTGCGCTTCCTGCTCGGCGGGCTCCTGCCCGGGCGGATGGGCGGCGGCTTCGGCGCGGGCTTTGGCAGCGGCTTCGGCGAGCTGGCGGCGGGCGGCCTTACGGGCTGCGCGGTCGGTGCCGTGCGGGGTGAACAGGGGGGAGGCCGAGGCGCGACGGGCGCGGCGGGCGGGCCGGTGGGTCATCGGTGGTGCTCGATTCGGCGGTGCCCGCTCATGAGGCGCCGGGGATGGTGGGGCGGGGGAGCGGGGTGTTGAGGTCGGTGGGGGTGGTCTTGCGGCGGACGGCGTGGCCGGCGGAGAGGTGGCGCTGGCAGATGGTCAGCACCGGCGGTCCCTCCGGCAGATGCTCGGGCTGGCATTCGCTGTCCGCGTTGCCGTTGGGCGCCGGGGGCAGCAGGTGGAAGGCGTCGTGCACGGCGGCGGTGGCTTGCCACAGCCGGGCGTGCGCCGTGGCGAGGTGGCGGCCTGCTGCGGGGTGCGGGGGCCGGGTGGCGTCGGCGAGGCGGTCGAGCAGCTGGTGCAGCGCGGTGAGGTGCGCGTGCAGCACGTCGAGCTGGACGCGGTCGGCCGGGGCCGGCGCTGCCTGGCTGAGCAAGCGGCCGTGGTGGCGGATGCCGGCGGTGGCGGCGCGCAGGTAGGGGTGCGTATCGGCGGAGGAGGCAGAGGTCAAAGGAGCAGGATCCTTCCTGCCGACAGGCAGGTGCGGGTTACAGGGCGGTGCGGGCCAGGGGCAGGGCGCTCATGGTCAGGGCGTCGGGCTGCTGGAAGTCGAGTCTTCGCAGGTCGACCTGGGCGGTGACGGCGGCGGTTTCGATCTGGGCGCAGGCGGCGTCCAGCAGGGCGTCGGTTTCCGCGGAGACGGTGAGCAGGCCGGTCAGGGCGACGTCGGCGTGGCCGGCGATGAGCTGGCGTTCGCGGGTCTTGACGTCGGCGTACTCGATGGAGTCGGCTTCGGAGTCGACCTGGCCGCGGCGGGTGCGCTCGTTGGCGTCGGCGATGATGGCGGCCTTCTTGCGCTGGACGTCACGCAGGGCCGACTCGAGCCCCTGGGGCACATATATAAGGGACAGGCTGCGTCGGACTCCGGCGGTGAACATCAGCCCGTGCAGGAAGCCGGCGTTCGTTTCGGTCCGTGGCCAGTTCTCGATCCAGTACGTGGCGTGGCGGGCGGAGTCGGTGATCACCCGGTCGGACTCTTCGACCTGGACCACGGGCCCTGCGGCTGCCGGGTCGGCTTCGGCCCGGCCGGAGTCCGACCACTGCTGCAACTTGGAGAGCGCCTTGGGGTCGTAGGCGGTGCGGATGACGGCGGCGATCTCACGAGCGGTGAGCCAGCCGGTCACCATCAGCCCGGCGCTGCGGGCGGCCTGGGCGACCGAGGCGGTGGTCTGCTCCATCACGGTGAACGCGCCGGGCAGTCCGCCGCCGGCCTGGCTGATGAGCCGCTTGGCGGCCTTCATGTCCAAAGAGATCGCCAGGTACGCCTCATGCGGAGCGGCGGCCGGGCCCGCAGAGGCGACGAGGTCGGCGTAGACCTGCCCGGCCACGGGGGTCTCGGGTCGCCCCTGCTGGGCCCAGTGCCGGGCGAGGGTGTCGCCGGAGTCGGGCACGGTGCGCTCCAGGACCTGCACGGTGGCGACATGTCCGGTGCGGGAGATACCGGCCAGGGCACGGCCCCAGGACTGGACGTTGTGGTTCTGGGTGGCGGGGTCCAGGAGGGCGAACGCCCGGGAGGAGACGCGGGCGACGGCGGTGAGCGTCTGGTGGTGCGGGTCATGCACGGCGGCGGCGCCGTTGGCCGAGTCGCCGGGGGTAACCACCCGGAGCGAAGCGGTGGTTCCGGGCAGGTGGAGCAGGCCGTCCTGGCGGGGGCGGGAGACCGGCCGAGCCAGCCACAGGGTCTGGCCGGTACGCCGGCGGTGGGCGTAGCGCGCGACGATCGGTGCCCAGTCGATCAGCGACCGGCCGCGTCGGCGGATCGCGACCAGGGCCGCGCTCGCCACCCAGAGCGGGGTCAGAATGATCGCGCCGACCAGCCCGGTGCTCACCACGGTGACCAGCAGCAGCGCCAGGGTGCACGAGACGAGGACGAGCTGGGGCAGGGACAGGCCGAGCAGGATGCCCCGCCGGGATCTGTGGGGGAATTTGACCGTGAGGGGGGTGGTGGAGAGATCAGTCATGGGCTGTTCCGGGAGGCGCGGGGCGGTGGCCGGGGACGGGACGCACAGTGTGGTGCTGGGCGCGTCCCGCCCCCGGCGATGGGACGGGCGAGGGATCAGAAGCCGGTGGGTGCCGGCGGCGGGGACGCGGGTCCGTTCGCCGCTCCCGCGTTCGGCGCGGGCGGGGCGCCTTGCGGCGGGGGCGTCGCGCCGGTCGGCGGGACGGACATCCATCCGCCGCCCTGGCCGGACGCGGCTGCGGATCCCGGTCCGCCCTGGCCGCCTCCGCCTTGGCCGGGGCCGCCGCCGAACTGGCCGCTGGTGTCGTCGGTCGGACGGGTCGGCGGGGGCTGGACGGCGTTCTCCAGGCCGCTCTTCAGGCCGTCGCCGCCGGAGGAGCCACCGGATCCGCCCTGGCCACCACTGCTGGTGGGGGCAATGTCACCGGGGAAGCCGCCGGGGATGGCATCGGGGCCCTGGGGCGCTGCGGCGCCGGCGGCACCTGCTCCAGCGGCAGCGCCGCCGGTTCCGGCCGCGGCAGCCGCCTGGGCACCCTTGCGGGCAGCGCGTTCGGCGTGCTGCTTAGCGAGCTGGGCACCGGCGCCACCGGCCCGGTGGATGTCCTCGCCGTTGGTGCCTTCAGCGGCCCAGTGAACGAACTTGAAGGTGGCGTACGGGCAGAGCAGCACCAGGATCATGATGACGATGCCGGACATGACGTCGGCGAGCGCGCCGAGGCCGTCCTTGGCGTCGGTCTTGCCCATGGCGGAGATGCCGAGGAGGAAGACCACGGTCATCAGCAGCTTGCTGGCGATGAGCGTGGCGGTGGCTTCGATCCACCCCGCCGCCAGCGCCGGGCGACTTCCCAGCCGCCGCCTGCTCCGGCGAACACGGCGAGGGTGACCATGACGAGGATGCCGACCTTGCGGACCATCATCACGCACCAGTACAGGAAGGCCCCGACTGCGGCTCCGATGCCGCAGAAGGCGCACACCAGCCAGCCCAGCGGTCCGAGGGCACCGAGTTGGGAGACCTTGACCATGCGCCGCACGGCATCGGACAGCGAGGATTCCGCGGCCTTGAACAGCCCGTCGGACAGTGCGTCGACGACTTCGATGGCGACGGTGGTGGCGGCGACGGCGGAGAAAGCGAACAGGACACCGGACATGGTGCCGGTGAACGCTTGCCCCAGGGCCTGGCCGTCGCGTTTGACCGCGGCCCGGATGAGCTGGGCGCAGAACGTGGCCACCAGCAGCACGAGGCCGATCGGCAAGATCAGTTCGTAGTTGCTGCGGAACCAGCCGGCGCCCAGGTCGACCTGGGTGGTCTTGTTGACGGCCTCGGCCGCGAGGTCGGCCGCCGCGGCAGCCAGCTCGCCGGTGGATTTGGCGATCCAGTTGCCGATGCCTTCGGTGATGGCCTTGCCCGGGTCGGAGGCGAAGTTGATGGCGTCGGCTGCGGCGCAGACCTGCCCTGCGAGGGGGATGGAACAGAAGTCCACTGAAACGTTTCCTCCTTTCTTGGATCAGCGGTCCGTCACGGGGCGACGCGGGGCGCGATGGAGACCAGGGAACAGTCGTGCGAGGGTCGGCATTGTGCGGCGAGGGTGACTGAGCGGTCCTCGGCCCCGCCGCCGCCCTTCTTCCAGGTGATCTGCTGCTTGCCGGTGACGGTGACGGCGTAGATGTACGCCTCGTTGATCGCGGACGGGTTGTCGGCCAGGGCCTGCTTGAACGCCGACGGGTAGCGGGCGTCGGTGATCTTCGTGGTGGCGTACTGGGCGTTGTCGGCCATCCGTGACCACAGCACCGGGTCGGGGACCTGGGCGGAGAGGGAGGACCAGTCGGTGTACTTGGTCTCCTTGGTCATCCACGCGTTCATGCCGGCCAGTTGCTGTTCGCGGCTGGTGGTGCGGGTGTCGTAGGACCACAGCATCACCGCGGCGGCCTTGGCGTAGGCGAGAGGGTCGGAGATCTGCGGGGGCTTGGGCACCGAGCCCGACCCGGGGTCTGGCTTGGGTGCTGCCTCGGACGGGGAAGCGCTGCTCGGGGAGATGGCGGTGCTGCCGTCGTGGTCCGGGGCACTGCTGCCGGTGGCCCACGCGGCCAGGCCCGCGACCGCGAGCAGGACGGTCAGCACGAGCGCGCCGGCGAGGATACGGCCCTTGGCCGACCAGGTGGCGCCGTAGCTGGAGAGGGCGGAGAGGGGCGAGGGGAAGCGCGGCATCAGTGGACCTGCGACCCCAGCGCGGAGAAGAACGCGACGATGCCGTTGGCCGCGCCCAGGCCGAGGGCGGCGCCAGCTGCGACAACCGCGCCCTTCTTGCCGTTGGCCTCGGCCTGGTGGCCGCCGGTGTGGTGGCCCCAGGCCCACACGCCGAGCGAGACGGCCAGCGCGCCGACCACGGCGACGATGCCGAAGAGGTTGATCGAGCTGACCACGTTCTTCAGCACCGACAGGCCGGGCAGGCCGCCCTCCTTGGGTGCGACGCCCGGGTCGTAGGCGAGGTAGACAACGCGGTCTGCGAGAGACGGGGGTATGGCGGAACTCCTTGCAGACGCGGGCAGGTTGCAGCCCGCGGTGAGGGGGAGAAGTGGAGGGGGCGGCGGCGCCCGGGGGAGACCGCCGGGCGCTGGTGCGAAGGCCGGGCGGCGGCGGGAGGCGCGTCAGAGCACGCGGCGGGCGGCGAGGGTGTCCCAGTCCTTGACCGGCTGGATCCGGACGGGCTTGGTCGTGCGCGGCGCTTCGATCACGAGGCCCGCGCCCATGTACATGCCGACGTGCTCGGGGACGGCGGCGCTGCCGCGGGTGAACAGCAGGTCACCTGGCTGCAGACTCTTGGGCGAGACGGGCTTGCCCTCGTTGACCTGGGTGTAGGTGGTACGGCTGAGCTGGACGCCGGCGTGGGCGTACGCCTGCTGCATCAGCGAGCTGCAATCGCACCGGCCCATCGGGTCGGGCCCGTGCGAGTTGGTGCACTCGCCGCCCCACTGGTACATCGTCCCGAGCTGGTGCATCGCCCACTCGATGACCTTACGGGCCTTGGGGTTTGCGTCCTTGGGGATCGTGTAGCCCTTGGGAACGGAGCCTTCGGGGATGGGGCCGTAGCCGGATCCGTCGTCGCCGGGCTTGCAGCCTCCGCCGGAGCTCGGGGCAGGCGCGTCCTTCTTGTCCTTGGCGTCCTTGCCGGCGGTGGCGTCCTTGCCGCCGCCCGGGAGCGTTTTGACGATGGCCTGCTGCAACGCGCGGGCCAGCGGCTCCCACTGGGCGTACGCGTCGGGGAATCCGGACGCCTGGACGGCCTGAGCGGCCTGGGTGACGGTCATCTGCTGCCAGCCGTGCACCTCGAGCAGGGCCTTGTAGAACCGGGTGCTCGCGTGGACGGGGTCGCGAACCTGCTCCGGGGTACCCCACCCCTGGCTGGGGCGCTGCTGGAACAGCCCGAGAGAATCGAGGTCGCCGTAGTTCAAGTTGCGGATCCGCGATTCCTGCATCGCGGTGGCGAGGGCGACGATCTGCCCGAGTTCGGGCACCTTCAAGGAGATGCCGGTGGCCGTGATCGTCTTCGCGTTCGGGATCTGCTCCGCGGGCAGCTCCAGGCCCTCGACGTGGACGTCCTTGGTCGAGCCCTTGCCGCCGAGGATCGAGGCCACCTGCTTGGCGACGGCATCGGTGTCGATGTCCGCACCGGTGGTGCAGTTCGCGGACTGGGATTGAGAGCCGCCGGATCCGGCCGCGGCGGTCGCTGCGGCGCCGGCGAGGAGGAGAGGGGAGAGGCAGACGACGCCGAGGACGGCGGCTATGCCCTTCAACCCGCTCCGCCTCCCGGCGGGCGCTGGTGACGCGGTGGCCGTCTTTCAGGCAGGGGAGGGTAGAAGTGGGTCACTGTGGTGTCCTTCGAAGTGGGCCCCGGCCGCTCATGCGCAAAGAGTGGAAAGGGAGCGGCGGCCGGGACGGTGGGTGAATCGAGGCCGACAGGCGGAACGCGAGTTGCAGCTCGTGCCCCCGGGCCGGACGGGCAGGTCAGGTGGGCCGGGACAGGGCGAACCTCCGTGAGGGCATGAGAGAGGGAAGAAGCCGGCGACGGTGTGCGCCGGGCAGTTCCAAAACAGTAAGTGGCGATCCCCGGTTGACGAAAAAGTCTGCGATCAAGGCGTAATTCCGGGAACTTTGGCCAGCGACACAGCTCGACCGGGGTTCGTGCCCTACAGTTTTGAATCCCTCCCCCTCGCACCCCCACCTCTTCGGCTTGCGAGCATCGTCCTGCCCGAATCCAGCTGCGGGGATCTCGCGTCGGGGGGAGCGGCCTTCTCTCTTATCTCCTGACCCGGATTGGGGTTCCCCCTTTGCCTTTTTCCCTTCACCAGGGCGACGCGCTGAGCGTTCTGGCCGGCCTGCCGGACAACTGTGTCGACTCCGTCATCACCGACCCGCCTTACAACTCCGGCGGCCGGACCGCGAAGGAGCGCACGAGCCGGACCGCGCGGCAGAAGTACACCTCCGCCGACGCCGGCCACCAGCTGCCTGACTTCACGGGCGAGAACATGGACCAGCGCAGCTACGGCTTCTGGCTCACCCAGACCATGACCGAGGCCCACCGCCTGACCAAGACCGGTGGCACGGCACTGCTGTTCACCGACTGGCGGCAGCTGCCCATCACCACGGACGCGATCCAGGCCGCCGGCTGGCTGTGGCGCGGGGTGCTGAGCTGGCACAAGCCGCAGGCCAGGCCGCAGAAGGGACGCTTCACGCAGAACTGCGAGTTCATCGTCTGGGCCTCGAAGGGCGCCATCGACGGATCGGCCAACCCGGTGTACCTGCCGGGCCTGTACAGCGCCTCGCAGCCGTCGGGGAAGAACCGGCAGCACATCACGCAGAAGCCCGTGGAGGTGATGCGTGAGCTGGTGCAGATCGCTCCGCCGGGCGGCACCGTGCTGGACTTCTGCGCCGGCTCCGGCTCGACGGGAGTGGCCTCCCTGCTGGAGGGCCGGGACTTCATCGGCGTGGAGAAGACCAAGCATTACGCCGAGGTCGCCGCGGACCGGCTCACCGAGACCCTGCGCCAGACCCTTACCCAGGACGATGTCACGCTCTCCGCCTGACCTTCCGCCCGGTGTACGGCGCGCAAAACGGCAGCGTTGTTCCCCTTCGTGCGCCGGGGCTTTGTAGCAGGCAATCCCCGGTTAGTGAAACCGGGGATTGCCTGGATGGTTGTAGCCACATTCATGAATCACGGCTGCGGCTGCAAGGAGACCCATTCATGCCTGAATCCGTAGATCCCCGCGACGAGGGGGAAATGGAGCCGATCCGGCTTCCGGACTCCAACCTGGAAGGCATCGAGGCCAGCGTCCGCAAGCTGATGGAGCAGTCGGCCGAGCAGGCCCGGCAGCTCGACTACCTGGCCGCCACGCCCGCCCCCTCTCCGTCGCCGTTCCCCGCCTTCGGTATGCCGGGCCTGCCCGGCGTACCGCCGCTGCCCACCACGCCGCCGGAACCGCGCCCGATCCTGGAGCTGGAGGGCGAGGAGTACGAGAACGAGCTGGACGCCCTCTCCGACTGGGTCGACGACTTCCTGATGCCCACCTACGGCGCCGAGGTCACCACTGCTTCCCCGTGGTGCCAGCAGTGGCAGGAGCATGACGACGTCGTGGCCTGGTTGCACGCCCTGTGGATGGCCTACCAGCAGCACAAGGATGCCGAGGCGGGCCCGTCAGGGCCCTTCGTGTGGCATCGAGACTTCCTCACCCACGCCATGGCGGCCGTCCGGGCACCCGGCGGAGCGCTGTCGGCGTGCATGACCGACCCCGACCGGCCCGCCCACCGCCTGCTGCCCGGCCCGAAGCCCTCCCTCCGCTCGGTACGTGCCGACTCCGAGGAACCGGGTGAGACCACAGGCGTGGCCGAGGCCGGGTCATGACCGGCCAGCCGGCCTTCGGCCTGAGCTTCGACCCCCGCGCCCTGACCGACCTGCTCCAGGCCCCCAGTGACATCCGCGACCTGGCCCTCGCCCAGCTCCAGGACGTCGTCAACGCCGATCTGCGCGGCGGCAAGCTGGCCGGCGATCTGGAGGGCTACCGCAAGATCTACGTGGACTCGCGCAACGCGTGGCGCATCGTCTACGCCCAGCGCCTCGCCCCCGCCGACTCGGCTCACCGCACCGAGATCCATGTGGTCGCGGTACGGCAGCGCGCCGGATTCGACGTCTACGACACTGCCCGGGCCCGCCTGGGCATCACCCGGCGCCCTACGAGCTCGCGCACGCACGCTGCCCGGGCCCGCTCCCCGCAGCTGGGTACCCGTCGACCCACTCCGAAACCGGGTCCGCCCTACGCGATGCCCGGCCTTCCGCAACCCACAAGCCCACCCATGCTGTCGAAAGGCCCCGTCCGTTGACACCGTCCCCCACCTTCCTCGCAGCGCTCGTCACCAGCCTGCTGGAGGACGAACCAGTCCAGGAGAACCCGCACCACCGACGGCTGCTGGACACCCTCCTGGAGATTCAGCAGCTCGACCAGCAGATCTTCGACTTCGCCGGCACCGACACACCCACCGGAGCCTGTCCCTTCGGTGATGTGGTGGACTTCGCCGGCCTTCTCCTCGCCCGCGTGGACGCCGGCGACGAACTCCGGCAGCTGCTGTCCTCGCCCTGCTGCTGCCCCACCCCCACAGCGGCGAAGAACGCTCCCGCGGACGTCGCCGACGCGCCGCACCCGAGCTGGCCGGAGCCGTCGGAGAGCATCGTGCACGCGTGCCTGAAGGTCTTCGCCGACCTCGGCGACCCCGACGCCATGGCCTCCACCGACCTCGTCTCCGCGCTGCGGCACCTTCCCGGAGCCGCCGAAGGCCACTGGCGCTACGCCGACCTCACCCCGGCACGCCTTGCCAAGCTCCTGGCTTGCTACGAGGTCTCCACCCGTGACATCACCCTCCCGGACGGCCGGCGACGCAAGTCCTACCGGCGCGCAGCCCTCCAGTCCACCCTGCGAGACCGCCTCTGCTGAACCACCCCGGCGTTCACCTCACACGCCCGGCACGGGCGGCGGACTGGCACCTGATCGACGCCTTCCACCGGAACTGCTCACCCGAGAACCTCCTACGCCGCTGGAGCCGCACACGCATCACACGACGCCATGCCGAAAGCCTGCTGGAGCACAGCAGTTGCTGGATCAGCCTCGATAGCGCCGGATGCCCCCTCGCCCTGACCTCCACTGGGTGGATCAGCCAAGAATCCGGCGTCATCGATCTCGCACTTCAGGTCGCCGACGCCCACCAGGGCCGTGGCATCGGCACTGCCCTGGCCCGGCACGTCGCCGATCACGCCCACCGCCGCGGCGCCCACACCCTGACCGTGCACACCGACGCGGCCAACACCCCGATGCTCCGCCTCCTGCGCCACCTCGGCCCCTCCCGGCACGTACGGGACGGCACCCGCATCGACGTCCGCGTCCCCCTGGGTGCTGCGCCGTGACACCACTACTCCCGAGGAGCATCTGCACTTCATGCCCACAACCCGCGTGCCGGACCAAACCGGGAGGGCGCTGACGGCACTTGATCACCGCATCGAGTCCGTCACGGGCCACAGCGTCGACCAGCTGTGGGAGCACCGAGACCGCGGTCTGCTCGATGCGCCGCGCGCCCGTCTGGTCGACGTCCACCGCAGCCTTGTCCAGGCCGAGACGTCCGTGACCTTCTACCGCGTCCTGCTGAACCGCCTGTCCTCCGGTGAGTTCCTCATCGACAAGGCGCTGTTCGCGCGCATTGATCGCACTGTCGGCCAGCTGAAGGATGCTGTCGCCGCCCGCGGGGAATGCGAACGGGAGGTCCTGGCCGCCTTGGAACCTGTCAAGGCAGCCGCGCGGACGCACGGCCCTGCCGCGACCCAGGAGATGACGGCACCGGACATCGCCGCCCTCCTGGCCATCGCCCAGGGCGCCAAGCTGCACGAACACCTGCTCACCCAGCGATTGTCGGTCGTCACCGCCTCCGGAGCCCGCATCGCCTACGGCCAGCTTCAGCGCCTGGACGAGGCCGGTCTCGTGGAGCGGGACACCTCCCATCCCGTGCACGCCGGGCAACCCGTGACCCTCACCGACGCCGGCCGCGCCGCGCTGTCCGGATCACGCCGCACCAGCCTGCCCATCGCGCCTGCCCACCGGGCCGGGGCCTGGCCGCCGGCACTCGCCGCTGACGCCCGCGGCACCACCGCCGCCCGCCGCCACTGACCCCGAGAGCCCTTATGCCGCACGACGAACCCGACCTCCTCCGCCTCGACGGCTTTGAAGCCGAGACCCCGCAGGTCGAGGAGCAGTTCTGGCAGCACATCGCCGGCGAGCAGGACATGCTCACTGTGCTGGCCGAACACCACACCGACGACGCCCGGCACAGCTTCTACGTCCTCCACAACGGCGCCGTCACCTGGGGCATCCCGGGCGAGCCGCAGATCGTCGCCCTGCACCTGCAACGCGACATCGCCGCCCGTACGTTCCGCTTCGAGCACGCCGAACTGCCGTTGCCGGCGATGGCCCAGTCCTGGCTGATCGCCCGCGGCTGCCCGAAGGAGGCCATCCGCCTCCCGGACGGCATGGGCACGCGGCCCGCCGACGAGGCAACCCGTGCCTTGCAGGAGCGGTTGATGACCGACGGCGATCACTTCGCCCTGCTGACCAGTTACACCGACGACACCTCGGCCCGGCCGGAGACCATGGTGGTCCTGCGCGCCCTGGACGAGCGGGCACCGCTGCCCTTCCGCATCCTGCTGGAGGAAGCCGACCTCGACGCGGGGACGCACACGCTGCGCGAAGGAGGCTTCGCCACCTTCGAGGCCGCCACCGAGTGGTGGGAGAACCACTACTCCGGCGATGCCGCCGCTCTGCCGACCGCTCCACCGCTCGCGCGCCGCAGCCCCGTGCCCGCCTCGCCCGCACGACCTGCGCCGACTGCACCGCCGCGCGGCAGAAGCCGCTGAGTCCGCGGCCCGCGTGACGCGCTGGGGATTGCCGCCGGAATCCCCCCGTGAGGTGGCCGGAACATAACAGGCGATCCCCGGTTAGCGAAACCGGGAATTCTCCGGACTCTTGTATTCGCCTCGCCCGTCTCACGTCGAGGCTCGCCTCTGCATTCCCGCACCTGTCTGGAGATTAATTCTTCATGCGCTCTTCCCGAGTCGCTGCCTGCGCCGCCGTGCTCGGCGCACTGTCCCTGCCCCTGGCCTCCGCCACCGTAGCCAGCGCAGCGCCCGCTGCCGCGCCGACCGCGTCAGCCGTTGACTGTCACCGGCCCGGACCGTGGGTGGTCGGCACCAAGGCCGTCACCATTCGCTCCAAGGCGACCACGCAATCCACCGCTGTCGGCGTCCTGTACCAGAGGCACCAGTTCACCGTCCACAAGAGCAGTGGGAACTGGCACTACATCACGGACCGGGCCACGGGTATTACGGGCTGGGTATCCGGCACCTACGTCTATCGAGACGTCTACATGTGTTTGGACTAAGCACCCGTAGTCGCCCTGGCTTTCTTGGAGTGAATTCCACCGAGGTAGACGAGGCACCTTCCATTGCTGGAAGACTCACGATGAGGAGCTGGCTGTGCCGGACGACGCCGACGACGTGATGGGCGTCATCACCCAGCAGATCGAGGCCCGATTCCAGATGAGCGTGCCCGAGCTGCGCCAGGCTGTCGCGACGGCCCCGCACGCCAACGAGCAGGCGACGGAAGTCGTGTACTGGCATGGCCTGTTGGCGCAGGCTCAGGTGGCGCTGGAGCGATGTGAGGACGACCTTGTCGCCGTTCTTTCCCAGGATCCCGTACCGCTCGACGATTCGGTGATGGATCTCGCCCACCGGGTGAACGCTGCTGTCACTGCTCGGGATGGCCGTGCCATGGTCGTGCGCTTCCTCCTCGAACCGGCCGCCCTGAGCAAGCGCGGCCCCGGCACCTGGCGCGGCGCCACCGTGGCCGCCAGCCGGGGGCCGGCCCTGCAGACCAGCGCGCCGACGCGTCCGTCCACGGCGGCCGTCCCGATCCGGGGAGCGACACGGTGAGCGTGACCATCAAGCCCAGCAGTCAGGACCGCCGGCTCGAAGACACCTTCGGTGCCGCCATCGGTGAGCTGTACGAGACGGCGGCCACCGAGGTGGCGCCGGTGGCGTTGCGGCGCGCGCTGGAGCTGCGCAGCTTCCTGGTCCTCGCTGAGGAACAGGTCGCACGGGTCCGGGATCGTGTCCACCAAGCGACGGACCCCGACCGCGATATGGGCGAGCTGTCTGCGGAGGATCTGCGGATGGACGCCCAGTGGCTGGAGGCAGCGCTGGACGCCCGCGAGGGATACCGCGCCGCCCTGGACGAGCTGCTGCGCACGATGCCTGCGCCGGCCACCGGCACGTCGCGGTCCGTGCAGTTCGCCCGGCCGAAGATCACTACTGCCCTTCCCCCGGCCGCCCCGGTACCCGTGCGGGCCGGGGCGATGCGGGCCCGCCGACCGTGAAAGGGAGCTGATTGCCCCACACCGCCTCCCAGGCCCTCGCCGACCGCATCGAAGCCCTCTACGGACAGCCGCTCTCCACCCTCGAAGCCCACGCCGGCGCCACTGCCCGCGACAGCATGCTGGGCGCCCTTCTCGGTAGCCACACCGACCTTTCCCTCGCCGAGCGGAACATCGACTTCCAACTGGAACGGCTGCGGCAACTCGCCGGTCCAGACCGGGAGATCGGCCGCTTCGATGCCGGCCACATCCTCGACTGCGCCCGCCGCATCGCTGAATCCGTCGCTGTCCGCGACGCCCATGCGAAGAGCGTGACCGCGGTCCTCGCGAGTCTTCGCCGGCTGCCCGGCCCGGACACCAAGTCCCCGACGGCCGCCCTGCCGGCAGTGCCAGCACGTCCGGTACCTGCCGCCTCTCGCGCCCGCTGACGCTCAGCCCCCTTTTCTCCAGGAGTTCCCCCTTTGGCCACCACTGGTCTGCCCCGCACCACGCTCACTGACCTCTCCCGTGTCACCGAAGCGCTGGAGATGCTCGCTCCCCGCTGGAGCGTCTGGGCGCTGATGACGCTCGCCGGCCAGCCGCTGCGGTACGCGGAGATCAAGCCGAAGCTGCCGTGGCTCGCCGACGGCCAGCTCCACCCCCGGCTCCGCAAGCTCACCGACGCCGGCCTGGTCGAGCGCACCGCATACGCGCCCCGGCACGTCACCTACGGCCTCACCGCCCGCGGCGCCGAGCTGATGCCCGTCCTGACCGTGATCGCCGCCTGGGGCAACACGCACCTGGAGAAGAACCTGGTGCCCAATGCGAAGACCGGCGAACCCGAGCCCGAACGCATCGCGGCGGCCGACAACATCGAGGACTCCCTCACCCTGCTCACCCCCCGCCACGCCACCCCGCTGCTGTGGGCGCTGAAGGCGCGGGGTGCCGCCAGCGCCCGAGGGCTTGCCGCCGCCGCGATGCCGGGCTACAACCTCAGTGCCGTCTACCCGCCGCTGCGTCAGCTCATCGACGACGGCCTCGTCGAGGCCACCGACGAATCGGCCTTTCAGCTGTCCGCCCAGGGCCGCGACCTCGCCCCGCTCTACCGTGCCCTTTCGGCCTGGGCGGGGGGACGGCCCCTGTCCGACTCCGGCAGCCACCCGGTGTGGGGGCAGGCGCCGGCCCCCTCTCAGGTTCGGACGGGGGCCTGGGTCACTCACCAGTCGCGCGTGCCGGCACTCCCGGCCCCCGCCCCCTCGGCCCCGGTACTCCCGGCGGCGCAGCGACCGGTAGCCAGGTGGCAGCCGGGCGACCTCTTCTCGCACCAGGTACCCGCCCGCCCGATCACGGCCCCGTCCGCGGGAGTCCACCGCCGATGAGCACCACCTCAACGCTCACCGCTGCACAGGTGACCCGCGCCGTCACAGTGCTGTCCCATCCGGGCCTGATCCGGCTGGTCACCGAGATCGACGACAACGGGCCCGTCAACCGCCGCATGCTCGGGCGCACCTTCGCCGACCTCACGCGCCACCAGATCCGTCACGCGCTGGGCATCGGACGTGCCCACCAGCTCATCCGCGCCGGACACCGAAATGGGCCCTGCCACCGGCTCACCGGCCGCGGCGCCGACCTGGCCGACGTATACGACACGGTTGCCCGCTGGGCTCGTACCCAGCAGTTCCCCGTACCGGCCAGCGACTTCGTCACCCGCGTCCAGCAGACCCTCGCGCTGCTGCACCGCGAGGCGGTCCTGGGCCTGGTGGCCGGGGAGACCGTCGATCCGCACCAGGTGCGGCAGGCTGGGGACGCCGGGCTGCTTCCCGACGCGGATGCGTTGATCAGCCTGCACCGGCCGTGGACCGCAGTCGCTGAGTGGATCCGTACGAACCCGTCCGTCCTCGCCCCCATCCGCCGGTCAACCGTCGCACCGGCCGAGGCGGAGCGCAGCCGTTGAGCTCTGGCCTCCGACCGCGGCATGCCCGCCGCCCGGTCCACGGCGTCGTGCGCGGCATCTACCTGCCGCGCACCGCCGACGCCGGCGCCTTCGCGATGACGACGTACGGCATTCCCCTGCTCGTGCTGGCCACCACCGACTCGGCCGCGCTCACTGGGCTGGCGTTCGCCCTGGAGTGGATTCCCCGCCTCTCGGCGTTCGCCCTCGCCGGCGCGATGGTCGACCGCTACGGCACCACGCGCGTCCTGCGGTACGCCTCGGTGGCCCGAGCCCTCGTGGTACTGGCTGCCGCCCTGATGCTCCCCGCCCGTTCCGCAGGGCCGGAAGCGACGGCCACGGTCATGCTGCTGGCCGCCAGCACCGGCGTACTCACCGAGTTCAGCTACATCGCGGCCGAGACCGCAGGAGCCGCCGCCAGCCGCCAAGCCGGCCAGCACGCACACCGCGTGCAGACGGTACTCCTCGGCATCGACCAGGTCGCCACCCTGGCTGGACCCGCGCTCGCCGGCGTGCTGCTCCAGCACACCGGCGCCTCCGGCATGCTGGCCACCCTCGCCTGCTTCTCCCTAACCGGAGCCGCCCTCACCCCACGCCAGCCCCAGCACGCTGGCGAGGAACCGGTTCCGGTGATGAAGGGGCTGCGCACCGGGTGGGAAACCTTGCGGTCCCTGCCCGCGTTGGCCTGGCTGGTGACGGGCATGACGCTGGCGAACCTGGGGATCGGCCTGGTCCAGGCCGCCGCCCCGGTCATCGTGGTCCAGCACCTGGGGCACTCCAGCGCCTCCGTCGGCCTGATCTGGTCGGCCGCCGCCCTCGCCTCCCTGATCGCCCTCGCTGTGTGCCGGAAGGCGATCGACCGGTACGGACTGTGGGTTGTGGGCGCCACCTCCGCCGCGGTGGTCACCGGCGCTGGCTGGGCGGTCGCCACCGCCCACACCTACACCACCTACCTGATCCTGATCGCCGTTCTCATGGCCGGCGAAGGCGGCATGTCCGTGGTCCTGCGCACCCTGCGCTCCCACCTCATCCCGCCCGACGTCTTCGGCGCCACCCTCAGCCTGACCATCCTGCTCTTCCTCTTGCCCTTCCCACTCGCCGGGCTCCTGGTCGCCCTCACCCCCGGTCCCGCACTGAACAGCGTCATCACCGTCTGCGCCGCCGTCCAGACGATCGGGCTCGCCCTCACCTTCGCCCGGCTGCGGACCCTTCCCGGGCTGCACACCGCGCAGGTCCGGCCGTCCGGCGCCCAGCCGTGCAGTTGACCGGCCGCCCCGCCCTCCGCGTCCACGACCCCACCCCTTGCAGGTGCTCATGCCCGACCCCGATCAGATCGACGGGGACGTCCACGTCTCCCCGCGCTACCTCGCCGGCAGCACCTTCACCGGCGACCCGGCCCTGAAGCCCCTCCTCGCCCTGGGCTGGAAGTCGCGTTACGACAAGGCCGGCAACGTCTACCTCTCCTCACCTGACGGCAAGCTCCGCCTGGGCTATCTGCCCGAAGGCGACGACGACGGTCTGTGGCGGATCTCCGCCTACGCCGACGCCTTCGCACAGCCGCACTGGGGCGTGTGCTTCAACGACGCAGCGCCCACCGAGTTCGTCACCGCCTTCACCACCGCCCTGGCCCAGGCGTATACCGACGGTCCCGACGCCTACCTCACCGGCCGCGAGCTGGCCCACGGCCCGGCATCCCCGTTCGACGCCGTGGTGCCCCTGATCAACCGCGGCTGGCAACTCCAGGGCCCGCGCGGGGACATCATGGAGCTGAAGAGCGCCGACGGCATGGCCGGCCTGGAGTACGCCGTCGGCCGGCTCGACCCGGGTCGCGAGCTGACCACACTGGAGGCCCGCTGGCACCTGTGGTGCGGACCGGCCGGACCCCGCTGGTACGCCACCGCCTCCTCCCACACCCCCGTCCACCTGGTCACCGCCATCACCACCGCGGTCTGCGACCCGGCCCCGGTGCCGCGCTGGAAGGACGCGATGCCCCGCGCCCTGCGCGAGGCCGCCCAGCTCACCCCCCTCACGCCGCCACCGCCCCCAGCGCCCACCCCACTCGACGTACGACGCACCGCTGCCCGCCGCCCACCGGCGCTGGGCACGGTCAGCGTCCCCCGCTGGAGCACCACCTCACAGCCCGCCGCCCTACCCGCGAGCCGCGCCGCCGGCCCCCGCCGCTGACCCGCCTCTCCTCTGCCGGAAGGCTCCTCCCCGTGTCCTTGCACGCCCACCAGTTCTTCACTGAGCAGCTCGGGCTTCCCTTCGACGACAGCACCGTCGTCGCAACACCTACTACGCCACCCCCGCCCCCGGCTCCCTGCTGCGCCTGCGCATCAACTTTGCGCCCACCATCTTCGAGGGTCAGTACGACGGCCTGCGCCTGCAGGCGATCCATCCCGAGCAGGGGGTAGTCGACAGCGCGATCCTCACCTTCGCCGACCACGACACCTTCACCCAACGGGATGTCGCCCCCGCGATGTGCGCCCAGGCCAGGACGGATACGCGCGCATCCGCGACTGGCACCGCGACGGCGAACCACCCTGGAAGGGAGCCGACGTCCGCGGACTGCGCCACGCGATCGAGCAGTACACGCAGGTGTGGTTCCCGGCACCGCCACGGTCTCCGCTCCGCAGCGCACATCCCTTGCCCCCACAACTGGGCGGCCACCGGCCGCACCAGCTGGCCGCCCGGCCTCTCGTACTCCCTGACCCGACCGCGGGCAGACGGACGTCCGCTGAGTGCTGCCAACCGATTGCCCGGGCCGCCAGCCCACCGCCCATTTCCTGGCGGAGCCGCCCCGCCCGCCGCCGCTGAGGACCTGCTCATGCCGACCGACCCCTTCGTCAACCTCGCCCCGGATCATCAGGTGAAGGTCATACCCCGCCACCTCGCGGGCCCCGGAGCAGCCGACCTCCGTACGGTCTGGCCCTTCCCCAAGGACTGGTCCCTGCACCAGACCGACGCAGGGGCAGCCCTCGCCACCAGCCCCTGCCTGCGGTTGTTCACCGGCCTGGTCCCCGACCCCGACAGCCCCCGCAACGGGAAGTGGACCGTCACCGCAAACCGCGCCCCGTTCGGGCCTGCGGCCTGGCAGGTCACCTTCGACGCCACCACCCCCGTCGAACTGCTCCACGACTTCCACGCCGAACTGCTCGACCTCTACCTCGAAGGCCGCCACAGCGACCACGACTGGCTGTTCGATGACGACACACCGCCGCAGGAGGCATACACCCTGCTCCTCGCCCGCGGCTGGAGCCACCAGGTCAAGACCGACGGCGCCCAGTTCTTCCGCGACCCCGAGTCTCTCGGCGTCGTGCAGCACCGCTACGCCGCGACCAGCACCGACTCGCCGACCTGGAGGGTCTGGGGCGGATACCCGAGCGAGCCCCACTGGCGCGCACGGTTCTCCCACGGCACGCCCACCTCGTTGGTCGCGGCCTTCACCGCGTCACTGATCTCCACGGAGCCGCTGAGCCGCGCGGTGAAGGACATCCCCTTCCACACCCGTCGCCACGTCCACATCGCGGCGACAACCCCGGCTCAGCAGCCGCCCGTCGCCTCACCGATCGCGACGCCGCCTGCGCTCCCCGGGCCGAGCCGGGCCCGCTGACCACCCTCACCCCACGGGCAGCTCTGCCCCTTCCATGGAGAAGTCCTACTTGCACACCCATTCCGTCCGCCATCTCCCTGCCGCGGCCCTCACCGTTGCCGCTGCTGTCACCGGCACCCTGGCCTGGGCCCCGACCGCCTCGGCCAACGCCCCCGAGCCCACCCCGACCACATCCGCTTCCGCGCGAAGCATGCCGGAGGCCCAGGCTGGTGGTGTCCAGATCACCAAGAAGGACCCCAGCGGAGCCGTCCTGGAAGGCGCCCAGTTCAGCCTCCTCGACACCATCAACGGAACGAAGGCCCTCCAGGGAAAGACCAACAGCGAAGGAATCCTGCGCTTCGAAGGCGTCACCCCGGGCGTGTACCGCCTCAAGGAGACTTCCACCGGGAGTTCCCTCCACGACCTCGTGCCCGACCAGGACGTCATCGTCACCGCCGGCCTGGATTCGCCACTGACGATCATCGACCCGTTCAAGCCCGCCGACATGACCGTCAAGAAGACCGACAAGGCCAATGGCAAGCCACTGGCCGGTGCCGTCATCAACATCACGCCGACCGGCAAGGGCGACTCAGTCACCCTGACCACCGGCAAGGACGGCACGGCCTCGGTCAAGCTCCCCGTCTCCTCCCGCACCGGCACCGAATACACCGCCACGGAGACCAAGGCCCCCGCCGGCTACACACTGGACGCCAAGCCGGTGAAGATCACCGCCAAGCCCGGCGCGACGGTCGCCGTCACCCTCACCAACACGGCGAACGACCGGCCGACCAAACCGCCCACCACCCCGCCCGCCTCACCGGACACGACCACCCCGGCGAAGCCTTCGGACAAGCCGACGCCGGACAAGCCGTCCGAAACCAGGACCGCCCCTTCCCCGTCCGCCTCCCGTACCCCGACCACAGACGAGACCACCTCGAGCACCGTGCCGCCCGAGCCCGAGCCCGAGGGCTCGCTCGCCCACACCGGCGCCGACGCCACCCCGTGGCTTCTCGGCGCCGCCGGCCTCCTGCTCGCTGCCGGCGGAGGAGCGGTCATCGCCGTGCGCCGACGCCGTACGGACGACGAGAGCGACGAACACCCTGTTGAGAGCTGACACAACCTGATCAACCGCTGACAAGGCCCCTGGAATCCGCACGATTCCGGGGGCCTTCGCATGCCCTGCCGACGATCGCGTTCGGCCAGCGGACCTTCCTCGCCCTCAGCCCGGACGTGTACGGGTCTTTGTGTCCAGCCTCAGCCCGTACACGTGAGCCTGCGCCGAGGTGCCCCCCCCGCTCGGGCTAGTTGCAGTTCTCCTTGAACCACTCTTCCATCGCCGTATTGACCACGTTCCCGGTGTAACACTGGCGATCGCTGTCGTACCGAAGCAGACCCTGGTTGTGCTCATTCAGATTGGAGTGGAAGAGGGACGACGTCACGAGCGCGGACACGCCTGGGCGACTGTTGCCGTAGTTGGCGAGCTTCGCTGCCTCGTTGACAACATCCCCCATGTAGACAATGTCGTTGATCCCGCTTCCGTTATATCCCGCCTTGATCATGAGTGCCCGGCCGTACGACATTCCAATGCCGATCTTGATCGGATAGCCGTACGACGCCTTGGCCATCTCGTAATTCAGGACCTTGGCCATCGAGTTGGCTTGCGCACCCAGGCTGAAGACGCTGTTGATGTCGGCCTTGAAGGGGGTGTTGATGACCGCCCAAGCCGCGTCTCCAGCGATGTTGATCTCTCGGGCGTTGGTGTCGCCGTTGAAAATCGCGACCAGCTCGGAAAGATATGCCCGGTAGATCCGTGCGAGCCGGGGGCGCTTGTACTGGCTAGGGAGCTGGGAGGAGCCGCGGATGTCGACGAAGATCGCCGAGCAGTAAGCGTAGAAGCCGTTGGTAAAAGTGAGCTTGTCCCGATCGGGCAGCTCTTTGACCTCTTCATACGTGCCCTGGGTTCCGGTCAGATATTCCTTGATCCGGTGGGCGCTCGCGACATGATCGTACGGCTTGTGGTTGCTGTCCAAAGTTCCTTCTCGGGGCTAGTCGATCACACGGAAACCGGCAGCTACGGCAAGGGCCATGAAGGCGATCAGCAGCAGGCGGATGGCCCAACCGCCCCACATGTACTTGTCGTGGGCCACCTTGGAGTTCGCCCAGCTCTGGCTGGCGATCTCGGTGACGAGGGCTTCTGCGTCCTTGGTCAGGGCGACCAACGAGGTGGCGTAGGTGCTGCTGGCGATATGCCCGCGGGCTATGTGGTGGAAGTAGAGAAGGCTGGTCGGGTCTTCCTTCATCTTCAGGCGGGGCCAGAGCACAAGGCTGGCGCAGAGTCCCGCTCCTAGCACCGCGAGCGCGCAGACGGCGGCACTGGCGATCAGCCAGGTCGAGGGAGTTTCCACGTCTTTGGTGAGGTTGTAGAGCACACCACCGGTGACTCCCGTGGCGGCCAGCGTGGCGCCGGCCTTCGTCTCGGCGTGTTTGATCCAGTCGATGACCAGAGCCAGGGCTTTCCAGGCGTGGTCGGGATTCGGAGGCGGCTCGGCCTCTGGTGTCGAAGATGTATCCGTCACATGCCCATCCTCCACCGCAGCACTGACAGTGCAGCCGGGAATGCCACAGGCTCCCGAAGACTCAGCTGCGGGAGCCTGATGCCGGTGGGGCGTGAGTCTCACGCGAGGGCCGCCGCGCCTCGATGGAACGTGAGGTCGAATTCCCGGGCAAGGTCACTCCTGACCGCAAGCGCCTTGAACGATACATGCGCCACAATGATCCGCGCGTCTACCCGGGCGCCTTCGTCGCTTGCGTGGACAACCCCGACCGCGCTCTGTGCCGCCGCTCACGCGAGGGCGTGCCCTCGCTGCCCGACTGCCAGCCGCTCAAGTGTCGCAACGTCGCCCTCACCTCAGAAAACCTCGACAAGCTTCTGGACCAAGTCAACCGCCTGGAGAGGTACCTCGCCGAGGGCACCGTCCTGGCCCCGTGCGTACGAGACCGGCTGCAGCGGCGCCACGACGAAGACGCCGCCTTCCTTACCGCACAGCCTCACCAGCACGGTCATCGCGGGCCCCGGCACGCGGTGGCCCCGTTGATGTTCCCACTGGCCCACCCAGAGCCGCGCCCGCCCGCGGCGCGGTGTCCCAGGCCCCGCGAATTGCGGGTGCTCCCACCCGCCGCGTTCGAACCGTCACTAATGCCTCAGCTGCCCAGAGTTCCGGCTCGCTGGCGACGACGCATTGCGGGTCGGTGCGCACCGCGATAGTGAGATCCGGAGGGCTTCTGAGGTTAGGGGTGGCCCGCGGCTAATAGCAGTTCGCCTCGGGCAGACGGAGAAGATCCCGAAAGGGCTGGCCAACACTTCTACGGCATGTCAACGTAGACGCCTCCTGGAAAACCCCAGGTCAGAGAGGGGATCGCTCCGTGACCGTGGATGTAGCCCGTCCCGGGTTCTCAACGACTGTTGAGGCACTGCGACTGCGCCGGTGGAGGCTGGGCCCCGGGCAGCCGGCCCTGGTGACCGACCAATTCGGGGCCGAGGAATTCAATCTCATCGTGGACGACCGCAGCGATGTTCATATCGGCAGCAAGGACGGCCGCTTCTACCTCGGCTGGTTCCCCACCGGCCGATCCGGCACCGACGGCGAGGGCTGGAGGCTCTCTGTCACCGGTACCGCGACGGTCCCCGGCTATCACGTGTCCTTCGACATCGAGACCCCAGCTGAGATCGTCGCCGCCACGATGGCCCGCGTCCTGGCGACGTCCTGGCCTGTGTGAGGCCGCTCGCCACACGATGATCGGCTGCCTAGTCGTTACTTGTCGGCCGGCCTCGCCCACGCCGGTGCTGGCCCGTTCGATTTCCGGGACTCAGCTGGCCCTTCGCCTTGCGTGCCACCTCTGTTCGCACGCGGCTCGAACCTTCCCCCGCCCGTTACCGCAAGGAGATCCACAGTGGACGTGCACAAGCCGGAGATGACGGTAGGCGAGTTGATCGACTCCCTGTCCGCCTGCAACCGGGACGCGGCGGTCCGCCTGGCCGTCAACCCGTTCTTCCCCATGGCCCACCAGATCGCCGGCGTCATCGGCTCGCGGGACGAGCAGGGACATCCCGTGGTCTTCATTGCGGAGGACAGGGCAGGCGAGCAGCACGGACACCTTCCGCCCGACGTCGCTGTCCAGCTGACCTGGCAGGAGCCGGTCGAGGTCCCCCGGCGCAGGCGACGCGGGACGCTCCGTCCCGTCGACGGTGGTCAGTGAACACCCCGATCTCCTGGAGGTGCCCCTGAGTCCGCACCCTTCCTTCGACCCTTCCATCCCGAGCTCCACGCCACCCGCGTACTGGGTCTCACCACGCCACCTGGCCGGTGACGACGGCTGCCTGGCCGAGCAGGCCGGCACACTCCTCACCAGTGCCGGGTGGAAGAACTGGCCGACCGCCCGCGACACCCTGCTCTACGTGAGCCCGGACGAACTGCGCGGCGCGGAATGGATTCTGGCCAGCTACCCCTTCGAACTGGGTGGGCTGCCCGTGGCGTGGCAGGTCTCTGCTCGGGCCCACTCCACCAGCGCCATGACGGAGTGGAACGCGTACTTCACCACCGGTACCCCACCCGAGGCGCTGGCTGACTTCCTCCTCGCCCTCGATGCCCGTGCTGAACCGGACGTCGGCTTCGACGGGCCCGAATCCGTCCTCACCGCGCTGACCGCCCAGGGGTGGATCCGCGACATCGACCGCCCCGCCACCACGGCCACGGACCCGGCGTTCACCTCCAGTGTCTCGCTCGAGCCCCTGCCGGATCTCGTCCACGACGCCGACCCACGCACCGACCTGGTCGGCTGGCAGGCATGGGTGGAACCGGTCCTGGGAGACCCCTACCTGTGGTGCGCCACCTTCAGTGCCAGCGTCCCGCACGACCTGGTCGCCGCCTTCGCCTCCTCCCTCGCCTCGCAGGCTCCCGTCCTACGGCGCACGCTGCCCGAGAGCACCGAGGGACAGCTCACCGTCATCTCGCTCAGCTGATCTCGCGGACCGTCGCGAGGTCGACTCAGCGCCGCGGTGCCCAAGCCGCCGTCGCTTACCGCGACGGCGGCTTCCGCCTTCCCCCTTGCGCGCAGAGGTGTTTAGGTGACCGAACGCCGATGCCCCTGCCGCTGCTTGTAAGGGCGGCAGGGGCATTCTCATGCCTGGGCCCGTCAGCGGACGGTCCGGGCGCCTGGCGCGTGGGGTCAGTGGCCGAGGTGATTCAGGCCGTCTTCGAGAGTGGGGTGCATTCGATCCATCGGGCCTGAATTGCGGTTGTACCAGGCGGCATTCAGTCGGGGCTCAAGGGTTTCGTGGCCGACGCGGCAGCGCAGCCACACCTCGTCGCGGACGCTCAGCAGGATCCAGTCGCGGTACGCGCCGCACTGCGGGCAGGACCGGACCTCGCCGTTGAGGATGAGCGGCTTGTCGTAGCGCATCATCATCCCGGCGATCTCGTCCCGGGAAGGCACCCGCAGGTCCGGCGGCAGGAAGTCGTCCACCTCCACGACCGGAGCGCTGTCCGGGTCGGCGGGCGTCGACGCCGACGCGGGGGTCTGGGAGAAGGGCGACTCCGGGTGCGCCTGGAGCCATTTCGCCGTCTCCTGCTGGATTTCGCGCAGGTCCTGTATGGCGCGCTTGCGGCCGAACATCCTGTCTCCCTCACGTCGTCCTCGTGGGCCGTACAGAGCGTGCCCCACCCCTTTGACCTGCTGCAACTCACAAATTCCATAACTCACCTGCGCCCCCGGCGCTGGTCGGCACGGGCCCCGGCAGTGTGGGCGGCCCGCGGAGCGGAGTGCGCTGAGGTGTTCTGGTCGGTCAGGGGGGTGGCTGAGGCGTCGGCGGGCAGGTCGGCCATGCGGCGCAGCCGCCACACGAGCACGTCGCTGACCGATTCGGCGGTGTTCAACTCCCGGCGGGTGGCGGCTTCGGTGAGCAGGGTGGTGGGGTCGTGGCCGGCGGCTTCGGCGTCGGCCAGGGTGGCGGCCAGGGCGTACCAGCCCGGCTCGGCGAGTACCTGCTCGGCGAGGTAGGGCAGGGCCGTTCGCACGGTGGCTGCGTGCCGCCGTTGCAGGGGCTGGGCGAGGTGGCGGCCCCGCTGGTGGAGAACGGCCATGGGGGTCCCGGCGGCTGCCCGGTAGGCTGCGCGCAGGTGCTCGGCGGCCTGGTGGGCGGCGGCGGCCTGCTGGGCGTGCTCCTTCTTCCCGTGCCAGTGGGCGGCGGCGATCACGAGGAAGAAGGCCATGTCGATCAGCATCGCGGTGGTGGCCCCGTCCTCCCCGCGGCCGAGCGCCGGCCCGCTGTAGGCCAGGTCGCGGGCGGCCTGCCGCAGGGCACGGTCGTGGCCGCGCTCGGCCCGGATATGCGAGCGGGAGGCTCGTTCGAAGGCGAAGGCGGCCTCGCGCAGCTGCTTGCGGGTGTGGGCGGCGGAGGTCTTGGCGAGCGCGTCCAGGACCTCGCCGGCCGCCGCGATCTGGGCGGCGACCGCCGCGTCGTCTCCGTGGTCGATGATCAGCACGGCCTGCCACGCGGCCGTGGCCGCACGGCGCCGTGCGGATGCCGGGGCGCTCGCGACCGTACGAGGATCTCGGCATGGCGGTTCCTCGTGCTCCCGGTCTTGTTTCACATCGGCGGACCAGCGTTCGCGGATGCGAGGCAGCGACAAGTCGGGGGCCAGCTTGGACCCCGAGTAGAAGACGGGCTCGCCGTCCTTGTTGCGGTCGTCGGGCAGAGCGACGGTGTAGCCGAGCAGATCACCTGAGGGGGCGATGCGCCGCCGGATGAGCAGGCCAGCGGCGGCCAGCCGGTCGAAGAACTCCTCCTCGCTGCTGGCGCCGGCGACGGAGCGACGCACTGCCTCCCGCAATTCCTCGCGCGGGGTGCGCTCCCGTTGCTGCCGTTCGGCCTTGTGTCGTTCGGCGCTGGTGGGCCGCTGGGCGGCGGTCCCGTCACCAGCGTTGAGCTGCTTGAGACCGTACTCGGCCTCGATGAGGCGGGCTTCGGCCTGGGCGCGTCCTGCGTCGTTGTTCAGGCGGGGCCGTCGGCCGTCCTCGCGGACGAGGGTGGCGATGATGTGGATGTGATCGTCGGCGTGGCGGACGGCTGCCCACCGGCAGGCGGCGTCGTCGCCGTCGGGGGCGACGCCGGTGGCCGCGACCATGCGCCGGGCGATCTCGCCCCACTGCTCGTCGGAGAGGACGGGGTCCTCCGGTGCGACGCGGACCGACAGGTGCCAGACATGCTTGGCCGGGCGGCGGCTCTTGGCGAGCGCGTCGACCGGCTGGTCGAGGAGCCGTTGGAGGTCCGCGTACGTGGCCTGCGGGTCGCGGCCGGGGTCGGGGGCGAGGGGGTCCCAGGCCGCCACGAGGTGCGGATCGACGTGTTCCTCGTGCGTGCCGGGCCCGTACAGGTAGTAGAGCAGCCCGAGGGTGCGGGTGCCGCGCTTGTGGACTCTGGGGATCATGCGGCGTGGCTCTGGTCGTCCAGGTAGTGCTGGGTGAAGGTCTCGACGCGCTTCGCGGCGCGGTGGACGGCGTCGAGGACGGCGCGGGTGTGCGGGACGTCGGCGCCGGCGTTGGTGGCCTTGGCCACCTGGTTGACGTTGTTGCCGATTTGGCCGAGGTGCCGGCGCACGGCGAACAGTTCGGTCAGCACTTCACGTTCGGTGGCGATCTCGGCGGCGGTGCGGTCGAGATCACGGGCGGCTTTGAGCGCGGCGTGGGCGAGGAAACTGGCGACGCTCATGCGGCAGGCGGACGCGGCGCGGAGGAGAAGCTGGTATTCGTCGTCGTTCATGCGGCAGCTGGGCTGGCGCATGCGCTTGTTCTCGTCGCGCAGGCGCTCACGCTGGCGCACGTGCGGCTGCGGCGGCGCGGCGTGCGCGCAGTGCGCGGTGTGACAGGTGTGCTGCTGGTCCCCTTCCGGATGCGGTCCGCCCTCGGCCGCATCCGGGTGGACCGGCGCCCCCTGGTGCCGGTCCGCTCCCGCCACTCCTGGGGCGGGGGAGGCAAGAGCGTTGCTCCCAGCGGGAGCAACGCTCTTGCGATAACTTGCTCGCGCCGAGGTCGAGTTGGATTCCGGCTCACCCGGCGCGGGGACGGAGGTCGTGTTCGGGTTCGTCATCGGATACGGGTCCTGGTCGTGCGGATGCGGTGCTGGATGTCGGCGGCGAGGTCGACCATGGCGGCCGGTCCGTCGACGATGAGGGCTGGCGCGTCGGGCGTGTGCTGGACGAGCCACTGGCCGTTCGGGGCACGGACCGCGCTGTGCAGGAGGCTGTAGCGGACCAGAACGTCCGCCCAGGCGTCGGCCTCAGCGTCGCTCGCCCCGGTCGTGCGCGGGTGTCGAGAGTGGATGCGAGGGGCCCTTTCGTCAGGGACGGTGGCCCGGTGACGTGCCGGGCCACCGCGTCCAACCAGTTCAGGAGTAGGCGGATGACCTGCGTCTTTGCGGGCTCAGCCGCATTGCAGGCAGCGGTCGACGTGCCGGTTCAGGGCCCTGGCCATGCTCCGCTTCACCGTGAACGCGTTCTTGACGCTTGTCTTGGCCGGTGCGGTGCCCGGGTTCCGCTCGGCATAACTGTGCAGGAAGTAGATGTCCTGCTCGTAACCGAACTTGATCCGGGCGAAGCGCTCACAGGTCTTCATCGGGCACTGCTCCTCGTCGTGGTGGTGCCGGCCGTCTCGCTGCGCAGGCGTTGCAGGACGGGCGTGAGCCGGTCGTTGCGGATGGCGATGTTCTGGGCGCGCATGATCTGCCGCAGCTGGACGCGGGTGATCGCGCTGTTGCCGTCCCGCTTCAGGACGGCGGGGACGTGGGGACGCAGGCGCTGGACGACCTCGTCCTCTGTCAGCTGCGGTGACCGCTTGCCCGCGCTGCTGCGGGACCGGTCCCCGGTCCCCTTCGGGCTGTCGCCGGTGTTCTTCGTCCCCGATGCCTTGTCGGGACTCACACTGATTCGGTCCCCACCCTTGCTCGCGGGGGCCGGACGGGGACCGTCCCCGGTGGGCTCGGTCCCGGTCGGCGGGGCAGAGTTGTTGGCGGTTGGCCCGGTGCCAGGAACCGCGTCGCTCGCGTCCCCGAAGTTCCCCTGGGGACGGGTGGTCCTGGTCCCCGGTTCCCCGGCGGGCTCGACACCGCAGGCGGAGTCCGTCGCGGCCTGGTCCCCGACGTCGGCGACCGATGCGCCGTCGTCCCTGTCCCCCTCCCTGTCCCCGCTTTCGTTGCCATCCCCGTCCGGGACGGTGTCGCTCCCCGGTCCCCGGTCCCCATCGGCCGGATGCTGCCGTGGTGCTGGCCGGTCTCCGGGGTGCATCTCGGGGACGGCGGGGCGGTCCCGGTCCCCGGTCGTGCTCGGGACGGCGGTCCCGGAGCGCGCTCCCGTAGATGCTCCGGCAGGACGGTCCCCCACCGCACACTGGTCGGTGCGGGCACCGGTGGCCGGGTCGGGGACCAAGCTGAGCCGGTGGGGACCGCGGTTCCCGTCGACGGTCCGTCCGGGGACGGGGACCGGCCGTTCTTCGTCTCCGTCCGCCGCCGCATCCCCTGCGGGAACGGGCTGGGGGTGGTGGCGGGTGATGAGGATGTACAGGTGGACCGCGCCGGCGAGGGCGAGCGGGGCGAGGGTGGACAGGATGGCCACCACGGTGTCGCCCAGCCGCAGACCTTCGTGAGCGGTCTGCTGGTTGAGGCGGACGGCGTGGAGGGCGTTGGCCCAGATGCTCGCCGCGGTGGCGGTGCCGAAGAGCGTCCACACGTAGGCGCGTGCGTGCCAGGGCGCGGTGCGGGTGAGGATCAGGGCGCGGACGCCGTAGGCGATGAAGCCGTCGATCACGAGCGGGAAGAGGTAGGTCAGGAATCCGCGGACGTGGATGGCGACGGCCATCTGCTGCAGGGCGTCGTAGCTCAGGGCGCAGCCGGCCGAGCCGAGGGCGACGATGGCCAGGCGGTCCCAGGCGCCGACGGGGGCGACGGGCAGGGGAGTGCTGGGGTGGGTCATGCGGCCTTTCCGAGCGCGGCGATCAGGGCGCGGGTGTGCACCTGGCGGGTGACGGGCGAGGAGGAGGGCTCGCTGTCGTCGTCGCGGTCGCTCTGGTCGGGGGCGGAGGTCTGCTCGTCCTGGTTGCCGTAGAGGTCCCCGTACCGGTCGCGATCGGCGACGGCGTGGGCGGCCTCGCGCATCAGGTCGCGGGCGTAGTCCAGGTTGAGCCGGAGGGTGTGGGCCAGGCGTTCGGGCGTCCAGCCCCGGACGTAGGCGTGACGGGTGACGGCGGCGCGTTCGGCGTCGCTGAGGTGGACGTCGCGGCCCTCGAAGGCGGCGCGGACCCGGGCGTAGTCCAGCCGCTGGTTGACCTTGGCGTGCCAGGGCCGGCGTTCGGCCTCGGTCAGGCCGCCCCAGACCCCGTCCTTGATCGCGTTGTCCAGGGCGTGGTTGAAGCAGTCGCGCTTGACCGGGCACCGGCCGCAGAGGGACTTGGCTTCGGCGATGGCCTGGTGGTCACGCGGCTTAGGGAAGAAGATCTTGTCGGCGTCTTCGGGTGCCATGCTGTGGCACAGGCCGCGCACGTGCCAGCTGTGGTCGGCGATGCCGCGCAGCGGCGTGGGCGGGGCATCGTCGGTGGTGATGTAGCGCAAGGTGGTCTCCGGGGTACGCCTCACGGCCGGCGGGCGGGTTGCGATGGCGCGCGACGGGGGAGGGTGAGGCGGGGCAGGGGGCGCGGGGCGAGATGGCGGGGCCGCCGCACCGGGTGGTTCGGGCAGGCGGGGTCAGGCGCGCTGGAAGCGGCGGTCCGGACCGATGAACTCGACCGGTACGCACATGCCGGACAAGCGGCTCAGGACGCGGTCGCCGACCTTGTCGCGCAGCACCGGCTGGCGAGGGTCCATCGCCGGCGTGCGGACCGGGGGCAGGTTGCTGGTGACGATCGTCGGCAGGTGGTTCTGAGCCCGCCAGTTCAGCAGCCGGAAGTTGATCTCCTCGGTCCACTCCGAGCCCTTGGCGGCACCGAGGTCATCCAGGAGCAGCAGCGGCACGCGGACGATCCGGCGCAGCAGGTACTCGGGGTCCACCCCGGCGCGGGGTCGCATCTCGGCGTACAGGTCGGCAGCCGTGGTCGCGTGCCACCGCACGCCGCACCCGGCGGTCAGCGCACGGATCGCACCGAACGCCTCGTGGGTCTTGCCTACGCCGGTGCTGCCCCACAGCAGCAGCGAGGGCCCATGGGCGACCTGCCGCCGGCCCGTGCTGCCGAAGTGCGGGTGCAGATCGGCAGCGTGCGGTGCGACGGCGGACTCGGCGATGGTGCGCACCCACCGGATCACGTCCGGGTGGGTGGGCATCGCACCGCGGAAGTCGATGGGGATGCGGGCCTGCGCCGCCTCCAGGGCGGGGATCGACTCGGGGGAGTCCGGGACCGGAGCGGTGTCGCGGAGTTCGATGCCGCGTTCGGCGAGCTTCGCCTCAAGCCGAGCGCGGAGCCGGTCGGAGACAGCCGGCTGCGGGTCGGCGAGTCGGGCGCGGGTCACAGACGGCCTCCGAACGTGGTCGGCTCGATCGGGTTGAGGTACGGGGTGTAGGAGGAGCGGTTGCTGGCCCAGGGCCCCGCGCCGGAGGCGGACGATGCCGGAGAACCGTCCTGCTGGGGCCGGGCGTTGACCACCTCGTTCACCAGACTCGGCAGAACACTCGGATGCAGTCCTCGGGCGCGGAGCCGGTCCAGCGCCGTGCGGATGTCCTGCGCGTCGAAGTGCTCTTCCAGCAGCGTCTTGACCTTGCGCCCGAGGAGCCCGAGGACGTCCTCCGGCGGGCGGCGGTGGCAGCCTGCCACGTACTCGTTCACCAGCGACTTCGCCGATGCCGTCACCGGGGCGATGTGTGGCACGGGGGCGCTTGCGCCCCCCAACGGGTTATCTCCTAGATCCCTGTTCCTAGGTCCTAGATCCGGACCGTGAGGACTCACCGATGCCTCAGTGAGCCCTTCGTGTGCACTCCATGAAGGCTCGCTGAAATCGCTGTGACCTGCGGTTTTCCGATGGTGAGGGATCTCGCGTATGTGACGGGAGCCCTCAGTGAGCCCTTCCTGACCGCTCACCGGGGTGGCCGTGACGGTTCCCCGCGGTGCTGCGGAGGACTCGTCGGACGAGGCACCGTGGTGGCGCGGGCAAGCAGGGTGACGGACGCCGCTGGGCCGGTTGATCTTCTGGTGGCGGCGCCAGGTGACGATGTGCAGGTAGCGCTTGCTGTCCGGCCCTTTGTAGCGGCAGATCAGCTCGGCGTCGGCGAGCTGGCTCAGGTCTTCCTCGACCTCCAGCGGGCCGTGCTCCGGGCGCAGCGACCACAGCAGCCCGGCGATGACGGCCGGCTGGTCGCGGAAGCAGCCGTGGTCGTCGGCCTGAGTCAGCAGGCCGAAGAAGGTGCGTTCCGCGGCGACACTCACAGCGGCGAGGGACTCGGAGCAGAAAGCTTCGGGCTTGATAGTGCGTATGCGCGCCATCAGACGTCACCCTCGCCCGGCTGTCCTGGGCGTCGGCGGGATGCTGGCATCCGGCCGACGGAGGGGGAAGGGACGCAGGCTGCCGCGCGGGCCGTGTTGTCCGGCCTTTTGCGCAGAGCAGTCGGCATGCGACACTCTCCTTCGAAGTGAGCCGCTCCGGTATGCCCCGTGGAAAGGGCCGGTGCGGTGAAGGTGGGTAAATCTCCGGCCCTTGCACAGGCAGGAGTGCCATTTAGCGTTCGGCGTCCGGAGTTGCAGCTCTCGGACGCCGTCGCTGTTTTCGGGGGGCTACCCCGTTCGACTGGGCCGTGTGCCCCGCATATCGCTCCATTCGTCGTCCGCCCGCCGGGCGAGGTGCCCGGCGGGCGGACGACGAACATATGCGGAGCCAGCCTCAAGATCCAGACTTAGCTAAGAAACCTTCTACAACTCGCCGTGGCGGTCGGCGTCGCTCGCATCCACGGAGAGGGGCGGCCGGGCCGAGTGAGGGCAGCAGCAAGATCGTCCCGAGCGCCTCGGAAATGATCTCCACTTCAGGTCCCTATCTGGTATTCGCAACGTCCCGCCGAACTGGCTGGTCAGAAGGATTTAAGCCAAGCGTTATGAGACCGTCAATCGAGTCGATTTGACCGATTTACCCGCGTAGGTCAGTTGCCCAGTGCATGTTGATCAATCTGCCGATGGCGCCCAAGTGGCTTGCAGGGAAAGGAGATTGGGGCGCTCCGGTTGCTGGCGGGAGGGTTTTTGCCGTGTGGTCTAGTCCGGTCGTGGGAGGTGCGGATGAAAATCGGCAAGGATTTGCCGATTTCGAGAACCGGCTTGCGCTGGAGGGTGGAGATGTCCGCTTTCGGGTGATCCGTTCCGACGAGTTGTTGAATCCCGAACCCGATCTCCTTGGTGATGTGCAGCCTGTGGCGCCAGTGGTCAAGATCATTTGAATCTTGCGTATTGTCTACGGAGACACAGCAGGGCGGGGGTCAGCGATTACGCTGCCCTCTTTTTTCTTGCCCGAAATCGGGTTTTACCCACCATGCCGACAATGCGAGAGCGAGGGCTGATGGTCGCGCAGATGCGGACCGACGGCAGTAACGACGCTGTTGGAAAGGAGGTCCTCGCGGTACGGCCCGACGGAGTCGCCGGCCAATACATGGGATTCGGCGCAATGCTGAAGCGGTGGCGCAAGGCCGCCGGCCTCATCCAGCCGACGGCCGCGCGGGCCCTGGGCATCAGCGTCAGGACCTACCGCAACATCGAGCGCGGTGCGACGCCGCGGTTCACCCGTGCCCAGTGCGACTCCCTGGCCGAGGTACTGGGACTCGACCAGGAGGAGCGCCACGCCCTGCTCCTCCACAACGTGGGCACGTACCTTCGAGCGCCGGCGGAGGGCCGCCAGGAGGTACCGTCCGCGCTGAGGCTGCTCATGGACGGCCAGATGCCCAGCCCCACCTACCTGTCCGACCGCAACTGGAACATCCTCGCGTACAACCAGGCCATGGCCGAGCTGTGGCCGTGGGTGATGGAACCACGGGCCAACCTGATCCGCTGGGCCCTCACGACCGCCGAGGGGCGCGCCACCTACCACGACTGGCACAAACACGCCACGGTCTTCGCGCGGATGCTCCGGTTCGCGCTCACCACCCATGGCGACGACACGGATCTCCAGGAACTGATCGAGGACGTCAGAAAAAACCCCGACGTCCAGCACATCTGGGAATCGGACGACGACCTGGTCGAGCACCGCGACGGACACGTCTTCCTGGCCACCGTGCCCACACTGGGCTGGAGGACGATCGAGATCGTCAGCCACGTGGCGTACCCCGCGGTCATGCCTGACTGCAAATTTGTGGTCATGACCTGGGTCGAAGCTAAGGCTGAATCAGACAGCAAGAGGGACGCGCTGGGTGGCGTGCGCAATGCCTGGGTGCACGAGACCCACAACACGCCACAAGAGCGGGACCGGGCCCAGGAGCGGATCGCCGAGGCTGAACGACGTCGTGCCGCCGACGTCCACACAGCTCGCCTCGTGGTGGAGACCGCGGACGAGGCCGCAGCGCAGGCCGGGCAAGGAGCCATCCCCCTGCCTGCCCTCAGCCGCCATGTAGCGTCCGACTGCCAGCTGACGCTCTCGCCGTCCCGGCGCAACGTGGTTTGGGCTGTCGAGGAGGCGCCCGGAGAATGGGGCGTGACGCAGGTATCTCCCGCCACCGTGATCGCGCGGGTACCGCGGATCCTGTCGGCGGAGGCCCGGGCCGAGATGAAGATGGTGATCGGTATCGCGCTGCCGGCTCCCCGCGAAGCCGCCGCATCCCGTGTGAAGCAGCTCCTCGGCGAGCTTGACGAGGAGCAGCGCCTCCTCTGCGAAATACAGGAAGAGCTGGCTCAGAACGGCGCCGTGTCCGGTCTCCAAGGCGTGAGCGAGCAGGTCTGAGACGGGGCGTGGCTTGGTGCTGCGCGCGGCGCCAGGCCACGCCAGGATCGGCGTGGCACACTTCCCGCTGATGACCATTCCCGCAGATCTTCTTGTGGAAAGAACTCCGTGAACAGGTTCACCTACCCCTGCCCGCTGCGATGGTCCGACGCTGATGCATACGGGCACATCAACAACACCCTCTTCCTCCGGTACATGGAAGAGGCACGCACACGCATGTTCCGGGAATTTCTCGCCACCGATGAAGAGGAGCGCCGCGAGGCCGCGTTCGTCGTGGCCCGCTCCATCATCGACTACAAGGTCCCTCTCCACTACCGTGAGGAACCTGTCGACGTGGACGTCTGGGCTACTAAGAGTGCCGGAGCTAGCTTCGAACTCGCCTATGAGATCCGTGATGCCGATCGACTGTACGCAGAAGCGACGACCAAAATCGTCGCCTACAACCTCAACGCCAACCGGCCTCGCCGTCTCTCCGACCGCGAGCGTGATTTCGTGGCCCATTACACCCAATCCCAGCCCTGATCGGTTGTGCACCCCCGGCGTGTCGGCGGCGATGCTGTCCCACAAAGCAAGGCTGACGTGTGCTAACAGGGGACTTGAGTCGCTGTCGCCGAAAGCCTGTGACGCACGTCGCCTGGGACTCGTTCCGCTATGGCTGTGACGACCCAGAACAGCCCTCCGCGAGCAAATAGACCGCGGACCCGGCTGAGGGCAAGCCGGCTGCACTCTGTCCGTTCGGCCTACTCGGTCAGGCTGGCTTTTCCGTCAACAGCATTGTGCGGGCTCTTTCGAGGTCTTCTGGCGTATCGATGGCGATTCCGTTGTCCGATACGGGCAGCATGCGGACTCCGTAGCCGTGTTCGATGAGCCGGAGCATCTCTATGCCCTCGGCACGCTCGACGGGTCCTTGTTCGAGCTGCTGAAACAGTTCGAGCCCGTCATGGGTGAAGCCGTAAAGGCCGAGCTGTCGCAGGTAGGTGGGGCGGTGGCTCTTGGGGTACGGGATCGGCTGGCGGGAGAACATCATGGCCTTGTCGTTGTCGTCGACGATGACCTTGACGACGTTGTGGTCGACGACTGCTGCCGCGTCGCTCAGCGTCGCGTACGCGTTGACAGCCAGGGCACCAGGGTCCAGGCGCGTGAGCGCGTCCGATACAGCATCGATCGCCTCGGGGGAGATGAAAGGCTCGTCGCCCTGGACGTTGATGTATGCGTCCGCTTGAAGGTGTTGTGCGCACTCGGCGACTCGGTCGGTGCCGGTAGGGTGCTCGCCGGTCATGACACAGGGGATGTCGAGCCGACGGCAGGTGGCTTCGATGCGGTGGTCGTCGGTTGCGACGACGGCGTCATCCAGGTGGTGCGCCTGCCGGCAACGTTGATGGACGTGCCAGAGCATCGGCATCGTGCCGAGCACGGCGAGTGGCTTTCCCGGGAATCTCGATGCTCCCCAGCGGCAGGGGATGACCGCTACGTGGCGGCGTGTGGCAAACATGGTCAGCTCCCGTTGACGGCGTGATGGGCGTGGGCGTGCACACCACGGCAGAAACGCGTGAGTTGATCACCTTTCGAAGTGGTCGAGCCAGACTTGCGCAATGGTCTGCCGGACGGCCGAGGGCACTTCGTGCAGGCCGGGGTCGTACCGGCCGCGGCTGAGCGCGGCGGTGGCGGCGAGGATCTCGGCCTGGACGAGGTGGATGTAGCTGCCGACCGCCGCGCCGTGCACGAAGTTGACGGCTCCTCCCTCGGCGAGCACGTAGAAGTAATGCCCGGTCACCTCGTAACGGGTCAGGTGATCGCCGACGGGAGCGCGCTGGTAGAGGCCGTCGAGCGTGTCGAGTTCGAGCTCGTCTTCGGAGGAGGTGACCGAGGCGACGTAGGCGCCGTTGCGTAGGGCTTCGAAGTGGCCTTGCCGCAGCGCCAGGTTGCCCGTGGCACAGAGAACGAGTTCGGCGTCGCGGATCGCCTCTGTGCAGGATGACGGGGTGCGGAAGCCCTGGGAGCGTGCCTGTACCCGTTTGACCGGGTCGCTGTCGAAGACGGTGACACGCAGGTCGTGGGCGCGCAGGGTGTGTGCGATGGAGCGGCCGATCTTGCCGAAGCCGATGACGCAGGCACCGCGGCTTGTGAGGATGTCGCCCCGGGTGCGGACGAGCGCATCGGTCGAGAAGACGATGGAGCGGCCGACGAGGTGGTCCTCGCAGTGCTTCAAGGGGGAGCGGGCCACGGAGAGGACTGGGCAGGGCAGCTCTTCCAGGGCCTCGTACCGCTGGTGACCGTTCTCCGTGTCTTCGACGATGCCCAGGATGTGGCCGGAGAACTTCTCGGCCAGGGTCGTGATGGCCGGAGCGAAGTAGCCGCCGATGTCGAGAAGGACGACGTCCTGGCCCGGGACGGTCTTCTCCAGGTACTCCAGGGCCCTCGCCGGGTCGGTGAACGTGGCACGGCTGAGGTCGTGCACGGCGTAAGTGCGCCGGACTTCCAGGAGCGCCTGGCGGTTTACGGAGCGGGGCTTGGGCAGGACGGCCGCGATGGTCGACGTGCGGGCCAGCGCGTGCAGGAAGGTTGGCCTTTCCGCGAGCAGGTGGGTGATGACCAGCAAGCTGATCGCGCCGTCGACGGGGAATTCGGCGGTGATCCGACGGTAGTACGCGTCGAGCCGGGCTTTCTCGGGTCCTTCCACGGCATCTCCCTCTCTGCGGCGGGGTCAGGCCGCGGCGGGGTAGGCGGAGTGGGCGAGTGCCTGCATCTGGGCGCGCATGCCGCTGGGCAGGTCGGTCGTGGCGCGCCAGCCGAGAGCGGCTTCGGCGAGCCGGGTATCGGCTCGGGTGCTCAGGACGTCTCCGCTGCGCGCCGTGTCGGAACGAACGTCGATTTCCCGGCCCGCGAGGCTCTGGACGATGTTGATCACGTCGATGAGGGAGGCGTTGGTCCCGCCACCGATGTTGACGATGCTCGTGTTGTTCGGGGCGGTGCCGGCGGCGATGGTGGCGGCGACCGCGTCGTCGATGAAGGTGAAGTCCCGGCGCTGGTGTCCGTCTCCGTACAGCCGCAGGGAGCGGCCGGTGAGCGCGGCGTCGAGCGCGCGGTGGATGAACATGTCGGGGCGCTGGCGGGGACCGTAGACCGTGAAGTACCGCAGAGCGATGACGGATGTCGGGCATGCGGCGCGGGCCGCGTGAGCCAGGCACAGCTGCTCCTCGGCGAGCTTGGTGACCGCGTACGGAGATGCCGGACGGGGGCGGTCGCTCTCGACGCTGGGCCCTCCGCTGGTCACCCCGTAGACGCTCGAGGAGGAGGCCACCACCAGGCGCGGGACGTGCATGCGGGTGGCCGCGTCCATCACGCGCTGGGTGGCGAGGATGTTGGAGCGGACGTACTCGCTGAACTGCCCTCCCCATGACGGGCGCACACCGGGGACGCCGGCCAGGTGGAAGACGACGTCCGCGTCGACGAGCAGCGGGTCGATCGCGCAGTCGAGGAGGTCGGCGGTCACGGGGATGTAGCCCTCGCGGCCATGCAGCACGCTGAGGTTGGCGGCTGAGGAATCGTCGCCGGCAGGGCCGCGCCGGTCCACGCCGATCACGGTGGCGCCCGCCTGGAGGAGAGCGTGTGCGAGGTGGGAGCCGATGAACCCGGCCGCGCCCGTCACGACCGCACGCCGAATGACCGGTGCGGTGACGGCGGGGTGGATCTCTGACATAGGGGACCTCCGAAAGGGTCGTGGCGAAGGGGTTAGCTCAGGCGTGAGAGAACGGTGCGGCCGTGGGCGGTCAGGGTGGGGTCGTCCTGTTCGTGTCCGCGGACCAAGGCGGTGGCGGCTTCGATGGCGCCGAAGCGCTCGAGAAGACGCTGCTCGGTGGCGGACGGGCGGGATCGGTAGCCTTCGAAGAAGGCGTCGCGCAGGTGCGGCGCTGCCTGCCAGCGGCGGAATTCGAGCCGTGCGAAGTCGCGCACGCGGGCATCACGTCGCATGTGCTCCATGTCGATGACCCGGAACTCGTCTCCGGAGATCCAGTTCTGCGGTTGGTAGTCGAGGTGGCAGACGGCGCTGTCCATCGGGGTGCCGGCCAGCTCGGCGGCGATCCGGCCGAGGAGCCGATGTTCGGCTCCTGAGAGGAGGTCGGCACGCTCAGCCTTGGCGATCCAGCTGCGCAGGCGGGTGGCGAGCTCGATGCTCAGGGCGCCGGCACTTCGTCCTGCCGTGCCCCGATGCAGATCCTGGAGGACACGGCCGGCGTCGTGGTGCGCCTGCTCCTCCTCGGCGGATCCGGGAGGCAGGCTCTGGCCTCGTTGTCCGGGCACGGCAGTGAGCAGCAGTGTTCGCGTGGTGTCCTGTCGGCCGACGAGCGCCGGTGCGTGACCGTGCAGGTGGCGGACCCACGTCATGTAGGCCCGGACCTCTTGGGCGTAACGGGCGGATCGCTCGTGCTGCTTGGCGAAGTAGACGTTCCCTACGCTGTCGGCGAGGCGTAGCAGACGTGGGGGGAGTGCCGGGTCTGCGACGACGGTGACCTGGCCGACGACTCGGCGAGCGAGTTGGACGCGCGGGTCGTCGGAGTCCGTGCTCACGGCGCGGGCTCCGCCGCCGGCCCGGTGAGGTGCGCGGTGCCGTTGTGGACCTTCAGCAGCCACCGGTGCTGGCCGAGCCGGTTGAGGTGGTGCTGCCACCGGCTGATCGACGCGTGGGAGATGGCGAAGCCGGCATCGGTGCCTGGACCGAGACCGAGCAGCAGGGTGTGGGCGGCGATAACGGTCTCGCCGTGCGCGGCGAACAGGAGGCGGTCGCCTTCGTGGGTGGCGATGAGGTCGCGGAGAAAGGCACTGGCCCGTCGCAGGTAGCCGTTCCAGGTGTCGGATCCCTCCGCCCATGGTTGGTCAGGATGGGCATAGGGCGCGCCTCCGGCGGCGGTTTTCACCTCGGCCCAGGGTTTGCCGTCGGCTGCGCCGTGGACTGGACCGTCGAGGCCAGGGTCGGTGCGAACCGGCAGGTTGAGGGCCTGGCTGAGGATCTCGCCGGTCTGGCGGAGCCGGAGGCGTGGGCCCGTGTAGAGCGCGGTGAACGGCTTGCTTCGGTGCTCGGCGGACAGCCGGGCAGCCGCCAGTGTCACCTGGGCGTGGCCGCGGGTGGTGAGTCCTGTGCAGGTCGTGGGGCCGCCGACGACGCCGTCAACGTTGCACTGGGCCTCGCCGTGCCGGATGAAGACGAGTTCGGTGGTGATCACGATTGGCCTCCGAATGCGGGTATGCCGAAGCGGTAGCCGTTGCGTCCGGCGTACGGGGCGGTCAGGTGCACGTGGAGGGTGAGAAAGGCGTGAAGGCGCTGGAGACCGGTGGCGGCGAGCCGGGAGTCGTGCCGGGAGGCGGCCTCGTTGTAGAGGTCCAGTGCCTGCTCGATGCCGGGCGGTTCGATCAGGCCGTGCGTCATGACCAGCGTGGTGATCAGCTTGGCCAGGTCGTATCCGAAGGGTGCGAGCGTGAGGTCGTCGGTGTCGACCGTGAAGATCGTGCCGTCGGTGGTGATCAGGAAGTTGCGCGGGTTGCTGTCCTTGTAGAAGGCGACAGGCCCTCCAGCGGTCTCTTCCAGGAGCGCGAGCAGCATGTCCAGAACCGACGCGTCGGGTAGGTGGCCCTGCTCCAGCCGCTTGCGCAGGGCGACCTTGCGGCACGCGACATAGTCGGGGAACGGGGCGCCGTCGCGGAAGGTGTGCGGCATGGCGAGCGAGGCGTGATGCAGGTCGCTGGTCCAGGCGGCGCCATGGGCGTCACCCAGCATGCCGGCCAGTCGCGGCAGATCGTGCGGCTCGGCGTGCCGGCCCTCGACCCATGCGAACGTCAGGCTGGCTGGGGCAACGGCGGTGAGCGCCGGTTGCAGGAGCGGCCGGGCGTGTGCGGTGAGCCAGTGGTAGTGCCGGGCGGCTTCGGCCGCCTGCCTCGCGCTGACGTAGCCCTTGGTGAACTGGGTGGAGGTCATGGTCGGCCTCCCCGGTGCCGGGCCACGACGTAGGTGATGACGGAGCTGGTGGTGATCGGCTGCTCGGGGAGCGCTTCGTGGAGTGCCTCGGCCAGTGCGCTCGGGTTGCCGTAGAGACCAGGGGGGAGGTGGTACTTCGGGTTCGTGGCGAGGTACTCCGCTGCATGATCAAGACCGTCGAACGTGAAGCGGTGCTCTTCGTGCTCGGTCGTGATCACTTCCAAGGAGGTGTCCGTCAGCTCCGCGAGGTTGCCGCTGTGCGCGGCGGTGTAAAGGCTCTCGTGCTGCTCGGCGCGCGGGTCGAGCCCGGCGTCGGCGACGAGGGCGTCCATCTCCCGATAGCTGTCGAGCGATTTGGTGACCAGGACGGCGAGCCCGTCACCAGCCAGCACGCGGGCGATCTCGGCGAGGGCCCGTTCGGGCTGCGGCGAGTGGTAGAGGCAGAAGGCGGCCACCACCGACTCGGCTGAACCGTCGGCCAGAGGCAGATGGTGGAAGTCCGCCTGGACGAACTCCGTACGAACATCGCGATGCATTCCCGCCCGCTCGCGGGCGTCGGCCAGGAGCGCCGGGGCCAGGTCGATGCAGACCATCCTCGTCGGCCGGAGCTGCTCGGCCAAGGCCCGGCTGGTGGTACCGCGTCCGCAACCGATGTCCACCACCAGCCCAAGCTGTGTTGCGCCCTCGCCGCGATGATCCGTAAGGCTGCGGACGATGGCCTCGGGCACCGGTCGACCGGAGGTCTTCGCGCGCATGAGAGCGCCGGTCCGGTGGGCCAGCCGGGCAGCACGACCGTACAGATCGTGATGCTGTCCCGGATCGAGAAAGGGGTTGGTGATCATGAGCCGCACCCCCGCAGGAGCTGCGACCGGCTCAGCTGTGCTCGGCGGCGACCTGTCGGAGCCAGCGGCGCGTGTGGCGTCGGCTGGTCAGCAGCACCACGGTGGCGTGCCCGGCGGCGAACTGTTCGATCTTGGCCATGACGCGGGGCCGCATCTTGCGCCGGTACGTCGCGACATACTTGATCACGCCCCAGTGGATCCGGTTGTGCACCCCGTTGCCCTGGTGACCGGCGCCGTGCCGGATCTGCCGGGAGAGGACCCCCCACAGGGCGGCTGGCGTGGAGACATCCATGAACACGACCGTGTCGCAGGCTTCGAGCCGGATCTGGAGCGTGGAGTTGTAGTTGCCGTCGATCACCCAGGCCGGCTCGGCGACGAGATTCCGCTGCATCTCGGAGAACTCCGCCATGGGCAGCTCGTTCCAGTCGTCGTCGTAGAACGCGGCATCCAGGTGCGTCACCGGCGCGCCGAGCAGGGTGCCGAGCTCGCGGGCGACGTGCGACTTGCCGCTGCCTCCGCAGCCGACGACGGCGACTTTCTTCATGGTGCTCCAGCCTAGGGCTACGGGGACGGCCATGCGGCCTGGCTGCCGAGAAAGGTCCGGGTGATCCGGGACGGGCTGCCCGAGCGTGGTGATTCATCGGGCCGCTCCATGGGAGGCCCCCGCTGGAGCGCCGGAGACCGAGTCGAGGATGGCTTCCAGCGCGTCCACCTGGCGGCTCAGGCCGAAGAGCTCGAGGCGGGCGAGGCAGGCGGAGATCAGTTCCGCGTGCCGGCGTGTGCCGACGATCTTCTTCAGATCAGTGATCTTGCGGACCACGTGGCCGCCCGACCGGACCACCAGCTCGTCGGGGACGAACCGCTCGACGTGCCGGATGCCGGACGGGGCCAGTGGCAGGCAGCCGGCCAGCACGGCCTCGGAGATCCGCTGCGTCATCTGGCCTGCCGCGGCGTACCGCTCGGGCAGCAGCAGGACAGTGGTCAGCGCGCCACCGTACAAGTGGGCGACCTCCGTGAAAGGGACCCGTCCGAGAAAGGTGACGTGCGGCCAGCGACCGGTCTGGGTCCACTTGCCGCCGACCTGGTGCTCGAAGCAGGAGGCGGCCGGGGCGAAGAAGCGGTCGAAGGCTTCGTTGCGGTCGTACTGGTTGCCCACGTAGGCCAGCGGCACCTCGCGGGGCTTCATCGCCAGAGTGTTCGGATCGACCTGGGCGAGGAGCCCCTCGTCGACGGGGAACAGGAACGTGTGGGCGCCCGGGGTGGGCTCCAGGGCGGCCTCGCACACCGCGACCGTGGGGCGGCGCCGCCAGATGCTGTCCGGTCGCAGCTGGCGGTCCTTGTCCCAGATCACCGTGGGCACGCGACGGTGCGTGGTGTAGTGCAGCAGCAGCTCGGACTGGCGGTGCAGATCACAGGTGTGGCCCGAGGTTCCACAGATGGTCGTGTTGCGCCCTTCGATAGGCCAGCGCCACTCGAGGAACAGGACGTCGATGTCGGGGAACCCGGCATCGAAGGCGTAAGGGCTGCCGACGGTGTCGCCGGCTTCGAGCCGGTCGCGGTCGACTTGCAGGAAGACGATGTCGTGGCCGCGCGCGAGGAGGGCGTCGATCAGGGGACGGCGGTGGCTGCGGCCTCCGTCGGGGGTGTCGGTGATGCCGTTGCCGAGGAAGCCCCAGAAGCTGTACCCGATCTTCATTTGGTGATCCACCGGCCTTCCAGGAGCAGTGCGTCCAGCCCGGAGGTCGCGAGGCAGTCGAGCGCCATGTCCGGGGTTCCGCAGATGGGCTTGCCCTTGACGTTGAGCGACGTGTTGATCAGCACGGGGACGCCGGTGCGGCGCCCGAACGCCTGAAGAACGTCGTGAACGAAGGGGTTCTGCTGTGCGGTGACGGTCTGGAGCCGGGAGGTTCCGTTGGCATGGACGACGGTGGGGATCTGCTCGCGGGCCTTGGGGGTGACCCGGGAGGCCATCGACATGTACGGGGCGTCCTGGCCGAGGGTGAAGAACTCCCCGGCCCTCTCGGCGAGGGTGATCGGGGCGAACGGGCGGAACGGCTCCCGGAATTTCACCGTGGCGTTGAGCCGTTCCACGACGCCGTCCTCCAGTGGGGAGGCGAGGATCGACCGGTTTCCCAAGGCGCGGGGGCCGGCCTCGACGCGTCCCTGGAACACGCCGACGATCATCCCGTGGGCCAGCTGGTCGGCGAGGAATTCCGCGGCTTCTGCGCCCAGGGTCTTCTGCTTCAGGCCCGGCCACCGGGTGAGGTCCAGGTGCGGCTGCGGGTAGGACGGGCCGAGGTAGCAGGCCCGGGCGACCCCTTCGATAGGCTGCCGACTGCCGGTATCCGTGTGCATGGCGACCGCGGCGCCGATCGCGGTGCCGGCGTCGCCCGGCGCGGGCGGGACGAAGACCTCATCGAAGACCCCTTCCTCGATGATCCGCCCGATACTGACGCAGTTCGTGGCCACGCCCCCGCCTACGCACAGCCTCCGTGACCCGGTGACCCGGTGAGCGCGGCGGGCCAGGTGGAGCATGACCTGCTCGGTGCGTTCCTGGAGCGCTGCGGCGAGGTCCTGGTGGACCGGCTGGGGCTGCTCTCCTGGGTTTCGCGGCGGGCAAGTATCGGTGGTGAAGAGGGGCGAGATCCGGGGGTAGCCGGAGTGGAGCACCCGTGGGGGGAAGTAGGCCGGGTCCACGACGAAGCCGGTGGCGGTGGTGCGGAGCGCGCGGGCGAAGACGGGCCGGAACCGGGCGGCGTCGCCGAGGGCCGCGAGCGCCATCACGGTGCCTTCCTCATCTCCGCGTCGCCAGCCGAGATGTTCGGTGACGGCCCCGTACACGTAGCCGAGAGAGGCCGGATCGCAGATCTCCTCCAGGGAGCGGATGCACGGGCGTTCGGCATGGCGGCCGTGGGCGATGGTGGTGGTCTGCCGTTCCCCGACGCTGTCCACGACGAGGACGGCCGCCTCACTCCATCCCGAGGCCGCGAAGGCGATCAGTTGATGAGCGCGGTGATGCAGTACCGGGACGACGCGGGCGCGGGGGAATTGCCGCCGCAGGTATTGGAGGCGGCGCTGGGTGCGTACGGCGACCTTGGCGAACCCGGTGGCGCGCGGCAGGGCTTGCGAGCGGGTCGCGCTCGACAGCAGCAGACGCGCCGAGGCGGGGACCTCGGCTAAGTAGCGGACGGGCTGGAAGTTGTACGCGACGGCGTCCACGTCGGCCGGCGCGAGGCCGGCCCGGCCGAGGAGCCAGGCGATCGCGTGGTGGGGGTATTCCGGGGTGTGCTTCTTGCCGGAGAGACGTTCCTCTTCGATGAAGCCGACCAGCTCGCCGTTCACCAGGAGGGCTGCGGCCGAGTCGTGTGTGAAGGAGCACAGGCCGAGGACGACGGCGGGTACCTGATCCATCGCGGCTCACCCTTCCGCTGCGGACGGGACAGAGGCACCGGCGCGGCGGTTCAGTTCGCCGTACCAGTGGATCAGCGCCTCGCCGAGCGGTCCGTCGACGGTCGTTGCGATGCGTTGTGCCTCCTGGCGCGCCCCGTCCTTCCACAGGCGGTAGCTGCGCATCGTTGCGGCCATGGAGCCCCAGGTGGGATGCCCGGTCTCGTCTCCGGCTTCGACGCGGTCGAGCAGTTTGTCGAAGCCCTCCCATGGGGTGGCCAGGGCGGGCATGACCTGGCTCGCGTTGACGTCGGTCAGGCCGTCGGCTTGCTCGAGGTCACGTTCGTAGACGTGCAAGGAGCCGACCTGGTGGTGGTACTCCCCGAGTTCGGCATCCAGCCATCCGGCGACCAGCTCGTGCAGCGTGGTGTAGAAGAACAGGTCGTACGGCAGGCCGATCCACACATCCTGGCCGCGCATGCTCGTCGTCATGTGCAGGCGGCCGGCGCGCAGGTGGAAGCGGAAACCGAGGGTGCACGGGACGTCCTTGTGGCCGGCGGCATCCTGCGCCGGGTCGTAGAGCTGGATCAGGGCCCGGCGGGAATCGGGGTCATCCTTGAGGATCTCGACGACCCTCTGGAGCTGGTCGATCCTCCCAGCCCAGTTGCGCATCCGGGGCCCGTACGCACCCTTGAGAACGCCGTCGTCGGCGTAGTGGCGCAGCCGTCCGTTGAACTCGTGGATCCACGGAGCATCGGTTCCGGACAGGTACCAGACCGTCTCGGCCACGGCGAAGGCCGGGTTGATGATCCGGGCCGGCGGAGCGCACAGCAGCCGCGCCCTGGGCTGGGTCAGCCGCATGGTGACGTTGAGGACCTCGCGGGTGGCCATGCCACGAGGGCTGACTTTGTCGCCGTTCTTGGTCAAGGCCACGGCTCCAACGAAGAGTTCGGCAATGCTGTCGGCGGTCAGATGCGTCATGGTTGCGTCTCCTCACCTTGCGATTCGCCGGGACCAACGCCCCAGCACGGTGGTGAACGTGGCTACGCCGGGCCGGTCCGAGACCGGTCGACGACGAGGCGGGCGATGTCGCGGGCGCTGGTGCCGTGCCAGTGGCACACCGCATCGGTGGCCCCGCGCGAACCCTGCGATTGGGGTGGTGTGCTCAGTGCGTTGGCGATGTCGTCCGCCGAGCTGCAGCGCTGGGCGAGGCCATGGTCGGCGAGGCCCAACGTCCGCCCGCCGGGATGAGCAAGTTCGAGAACGGGGATGTTCAGCAGCACAGCCTCGATGCCGCAGGTGGAGTAGGCGCTCAGGACCGCGTCGGCGCCGGCCAGGCACCCGCGGGCACCGACTCCTGGATCGGCAGCCGCCACCGGCAGCCTGCTTGCCCTTTCGAGGAAGAGGCCGAAGGAGCCAGCGGTCTGCGCAGGGTGGGGTGCGATGATCAGGCCCCAATCCCCCTCGGCCTTCCGCAGGCCCTCCAGGACGAGGCTTCCCTGGGCGCGGAGAAGGCCGGGGCCGAAAGGCTGACAGGCCCATACCGCGATCTTCTCCGGGCAGCGGTCCACGCGGGCCGCCAGAAGTTCGTCGAGGTAGCAACGCTGCTGCTCTTGATCGATTTCGGCAAGGGCATCGAACCGCGGTTGCCCCAGGACGTGGATCTCGGCGTCCGGGTGCCGTGCCCAGGCCCTCGCGGGCGCGACGTCCCGTTCGCCCATGACGACGATGTGACGGCTGTGCAGGGCCGGCCACGCCACCGACTGCGGGGTCCAAGCCCCGTGCTGGACGTAGACCGTCGTGATGCCGAGCCGTTCGGCAGCGTGGACCCCGAGTGCCCCCAGCGGGCTGGTGTCGTTGCAGAGCAGGACGGTGTGCGGCCGGGTGGACGCGAACACGCCGTCCAGCCAGGTCTCGGCGCGGAGCACCGCGCGCCACGACGGCTGGGTGCTGCCGCCGCTCGTCTCGACGACGGAGGCAGCAAGGCGCTCCAGCCGGTCCAGTCGCACGGCCAGCTCGCGGACACGGATTGTCTCGGCAGGGCTCTCGTCGGTGAAGACGAGGCCGGAGACCGTACCGGCGGGGGAGAGGAGGCCGGCCGACGCCGGGCACAGGCGGATGGACGGGGTCGCCGGCTCCGGGCATCGGTCCGCGGCGTCCGTGCCCAGATCGACCAGGACACTGGGGTGGCCGCCGCGGGCCAGCTCTTTCAGCACCGGCAGGAGGGTCTCGGCATGGCGGGACGACCACGACAACGCCACAACCTCCGACTGTGGCAGTGTCGAAGGCACCGGGCTGGGCACGGGCGAAACCTCCGCGCGGGAGACCGCGAGCTGTTGGAGCTGAGCGGACCGCCTCGGATCGCCGGGAGCCGGCGCATCCAGGAGGTAGGCGATGCCGGACCAGGCGACGGTGTAGAGGCGGTACTCACGGGAGCTTGTCTCACGCGTACCGATCAGTGCTTCGCCCGCAGCGGGGATGATGCAGCCGGGTTTTTGCGCGAACGGCTCCCACGCGCTCAGGGCAAGCAGCTTGCGCACAAGCCGACCTACGAGGCGGCGCACCGGAACGTGCTGCACGTGCAGCCACGAGGCCCCACCGGGCGTCAGAGCCCGCTGGGCGCTGTACGCCTCCAGCTCAGCCATCACGGCCTGGACGTGGGAGTTCAACTCCTCTCGACCGGTGGGCACAGCATCGAGAGCCGTTGTGGCGATACGCGCCGCCGTCCGCTGGTCCGGCAGGGCGTCTTCCGTGACGAGCGCCCACTGGCACGCCTCGTCCGTCCGCACCTGGGCGAGAACGAGGGGGCCCGCATCGTCCGGGTTCACAGCAGGCTTCCTTCGAGGAAGGGCCCGGAGTGCCGGCCTTCACCGAGGAACTGGAGGAGATCCTTCGGAGCGCGCGCGGTCGGAGGGACCGGGGCACCGGGAGAGCCGTAGCCCCAGGCCGCGTGGACGTAGGCGACTCCAGCTCGGCGCGCCGCTTCATGGTCGACCGCCATGTCGCCCACGAAAGTTGCTTCCGCCGGATCAGCACAGAGATCGACGAGCGCGAGCAGCAGGGGATCGGGGGCCGGCTTGCTGCGGCCAGGTCCGCCGGCTGCGCGAACCGAGCCGAACGGGCACCCGAGCTGTGCCAGCAGCGGGGCCGCGCGATCCAGTGGCTTGGACGTGACGACACCGAGGAGCCACCCGCGGGCGACGAGGGTGTGGAGTACTTCTTTCATGCCCTCGAACGGCCGAGCGAGATGGGTGACGGCCTTCGACGCTTCCGAGTACGTCTGATGCACCGCCTCGGCATCGGTCACGGCCAGGCGCCTCATGATGTCGTTGAACGGGCGGCCCAAGTGCTGCTCGTACTGTTCGAACGGCACATCGATGCGGTGGTGCTGCTGGACCGCGCGCCACGCCTTCTGCATCACCGGTCGTGTGTCGAGCAGGACTCCGTCGAGGTCGAGGAGCAGCGAGCGCTGTCCGTCGCGGCGCGCCGGATCGGTGTGAGGGCTCCGTATCGCGGGGCGAGGTGTCGAGGCCATGTTCTTCTCCCTGGAGTCCGGGGTGGGAGTGCCGTGGTTCGAAAGGGCGTGCCGAGCCTTTGGATGTCGGTGAGAGCGACGCGTGGGCGGTCATTCCTCGGGCGGTAGATCGGGCACGCTGGCAGGCGGTGTACTCGGGACGGCGTTGTGGTGGTGTTCGAGCCGGACGAGCTGCCCGAGCAGCCCCAGCGTGGCGACGACGCCGACCCCGTACGTCCACTTGCACACGGTGCCGACGGGGTCGTACCAGGCGAGGCGGCGTCGAGGCTGTGCGTGGTCGCTCATGAAGCAGCCGCCGGGTAGGGCTGCTCGAAGCCCGGTTCGGCGAGCGCGAGAGCGAGGAGGTCGCGACAGATGTGGGCGAGCTCTTGGGCGTACACGCAGCGCACGACCGCGGGGCCGGTCTTCGGCTCGTTGTTGAACCTGTCTCGCACGGAGGCGGTCATGAGGCGGATCTGGTCCTCCTGGCCGTACCGTGCCCAGCCCTTGGCCTCGATCTCGGGCAGCAGCAGCTGGATGTGACCGCGCAGGCGCAGCAGCAGGTGCTCGACGATGGCAGTCGGCGGCAGCCTGTCGAGGGTGACGCGGACCGTACTCATGATGTCGTCGACACCGATGGGGCAATGGGCCTGCCTGGCTGGGGAAGCGCCCTGGCGGGTAGCGCGCAGTCGGCGACCGGCGGCTGTCTTGAGCGTTCTCATGACACGACCACCCGCCCGGATGCGGCCGGCTTCGTGGCGGATCGCGAGGCGGGCGCGAAGCCGCGGAGGAGACGGAAACGGGGCTCGCCGAGGACGCGCCAGCACAGGCGGCTGCCGGTGAAGGATTCGCGGGCGTGGAGCCAGCGCCCGTTGTCGATCAGGTAGCCCTGGCCGGCGTCCAGCGGAAGGCGAATCTGGTAGGTGGTGAGCGCGCTTCGGAGATCCGGCAGGTAGCTCTGCACGATGGGGCTGAAGCGGGCGAGGCCGTCGAGCCTGAGCCGCACGGACACCCGGCCATCGGGGTGCTCGGTGAACACCTGCGTCGCGTGGCCGTCTCCGCCGCCGAAGAACGCCGTGCGCTCCTTGCCCAGCGCGACGATGGCCTCGCGGTGGCGTGCCGCGATGTCCGTGTAGACCGCTCGGCCGTCGGTGAGCAGGCAGTCGCCGCCGTTGTGGGCGGGGGTGCCGCAGACCAGGAGCATGAGCCGGGGCGGCTCGGGGACGCCGGAGCGCTCGGTGTGCGGGGCGAGTTCGCCGTTGCCGAAACCCCCGTATCCGGCAAGGTGTATGTGGCGGCGGGTGTCGCGGAGGGTGGTCAGCCCGTCGGGGTCACTGTCGCGGTGAGGAGTGATGTCCATGATTCGGGAGGCGAACTCGCGAACGACGGTTCGGGAGGTGAAGCCGGTGAGGGTGACCATCCCGGTGACGCGTAACCGCTCGTGGACCGCCTCTTCGGCCCGCGACGACTGAACGTCGACGTAGTGGGCCGTGTGCGGCTTGGCCTCGCGCATCAGTGCGATCCTCTCCTCGGGGACGGTGCGGCCAGGGTCGACTCGGACCGGTGGCGTGGTACAGCGACGGATTGTCGACTCGGACAATTCGCTTATAGGCGTGGCGGGTTGTCGGGCGCGTGCTATGTTCCGCAGGCCCCAAGGACCGGCGACGTACGAAGGACAGCGATGACCTACACGCCCCCGACCTGGCCCGTTTCCGTCAAGGCCGTCGCCCTCGACATCCACCAGCGCGTGCTGCTGCTCAAGAACGAACGCGCGGAGTGGGAGCTGCCGGGCGGCCGCCTCGAACACCACGACGACAGTCCGGAGACGACGGTCGAGCGGGAGCTTCTGGAGGAGACCGGCTGGGAGGTCAAGACCGGGCCGCTCATCGACGGCGGCGTGTGGGTCTACGAGCCGATCCCTGGCCGGCGCGTGCTGATCGTGACGTACGGCTGCACGGTGCTCACCCCGGATCGCGCGCCGGTCGTCAGCCATGAGCACAAGAGCATCGGCCTCTTCACAGCCGACGAGGTCCCGGGACTGAACATGCCCGACGGCTACAAGCGCGCCATCGCCACCTGGTATGGACAGCGGCAGCGCTGACCGGCTGCCGGAGAGAGCGACATGATGCCGCCGGCGCCCCGCCCTGCCGCCCGCCATGTGGTCTGGCACTGGGCAACCCCGCAAGCCGAGGCCGTCCTCGCCAGCCATGACCTGGGGGCGATCTTGCGGTTCCACCGGGCCGTGCACCAGCTCAACCAGACCGAGCTCGGCGAGGTCCTGGGCTACGACAAGACGTACGTCTCGGCCCTGGAACTCGGCAAACGCCCGCTGGACGACGTCGGCTCTCGCCGCCGCATCGCGGAGCGGCTCGGCCTGCCACCGCACGTCCTCGGCGTGACCGACGTCGCCGACACCGACCACCGGGCCATGGTGCAGTTCGGGGAGTCGACCGTACGGCTCGCCGAGATCGCCCGCCAGTCCGGCCACGCTTCCGAAGCCGTCGCCGAACTCTGGCCGCTCGTCGCACGACTCGAAGCCCGCGTCGAAGACGGGCACAGCGAACGTGACGTCGTACGGCTTCTTGCCCGCGCCCGCGTTGGCCTCGGCGTCGCCCTCGGCAACGTGCTCCCCGAGGAGCGCCTGGCCACCGCGGCCCGCTGGACCGCCCGCAGCCTGGAAGCGGCCGGTCACCTCGGCGACGATCCTGCCCTGCTCTCCGGCATCCTGCGCATGCACGGCAACGAACTGCGCAAGGCCCGCCTCACCGGTGCCGCTGTCGAACGCCTGCGCCACGCTGCCGCCATCGCGCCCACGTTCGACGACCGCGCCGCCGTCCTGCCGCTCCTGGCCCGTGCCGCCGGGGCCATCGGAGACCGAAACCTGTTCGACACGGTGATGCGCGAGACCGACAGTCTTCTCGATCGGGCCGCACACACCTCGCTGTTCAACCCCTACTCGCTGCACGAGATCCGCCTGCGCGGACTCCTGGCCACGGGCCGCGCACCGGCGGCGATACGGCTCGTCGAGGAACGGCCGGCTCTCACGACCAGGGTGGCGCCGCAGTGGCGGGTGATCGAGCTGGTCACCGTCGCCCAGGTCCGTCTCATCGGCGGGGACCGCGCGGGGGCAGCTGAGGCCCTGGACGTGGCGCTGGGCGAAGCGGTGGTGCAGCGACTGCCGCACCAAGTGCAGCGCATGATGCGCGCCGCCGGCCAGCGGCTGCCGGACATCCGGGTCACCGCGGGCGAGGCGCTGGGCCGGATGCGACAGGAGATGGCTGCGTAGGACCGCGGCCGCGAGCCCGCTCACTGGATCTGCCCGGGGCCGAGATCGGGGAAAGGGACCGCGCGGGCGAGGTCGTAGTAGACCTCGAAGTCGTGGGCGGGCCAGGATGTCGCATCGCCGTGCGCTTTCCGGTAGTGGGCCCCTACGGGGGATTCGGCGGGGCTCTCGAACTTCTGCTCCGGATGGGGCGTGGGTCCGGACATGGCCGTGCCAGGAAAATCGGGCATGGGGAGGCTCCAGACTGAGCGGTCTGCGGGCGCGGCGAGCCATCGTTGTCCATCGGTTCGAGACGATGGCCCACCGCGTTGTGTACGGGGGATGGAAGGCGTTGCCCAAAACCAGTAAGAATCAGGGTCGTTGAGCCATGCGCCTGGGCACGGATACTGCACTTCGCCGCCACGGCTGTGAAAGCAGCGGATGCGTACGGCCCCCGGGTGTACGCATCAACGGCGTGGACGATGAAGGAGACGCGATGCCGCAGCCGCCGAAGCCACTGAACCCGACAGGATCGGTCAGGGAACGGTTCGGTGCCCACCTCCGCCACTGGCGCATGGTCCGGCGCCTGTCGCAGACGCAGCTCGGCGCCCTGGTCCACGTCAGCGGCAACCAGATCGGCAAGATCGAAAAGGGTGAGCGGACATGCCGGGCACCGCTGGCACGCCTTCTCGACGCCGCGCTCGACACGGGCGGAATTCTGGAGTGGATGTGCCCCTACGTCGAAGCCGAAGCGGACAACGGCGGGCGTGATGCGTACAAGACCAAGGACGGGACAGACTCTGGCCGTATAGGTGTTCCCGAGGCGGTCATGCTGTCACTCGACGATGACACGCTGAGTGACAACTGGAGTGACGTGCGACGCCGTTCCTTCCTCACCGCTGGAGGCGCGACCGCGATAGCGGCCTCCCCCTTCTCCCACCTGCTCGCGCCCACCGAGCCCGCACAGCTTCCGGCCGTCGTGCGCCTTCAGGACATCGAGCAGATCCAGGACGCCGCGAACGTGGTCTCCGGCTGGGACAACGCCTACGGTGGGGGCGGCATCGTCCGCCAAGTGGCCACGGCACAGCTGAAGTGGGCCTCTGCCCTCCTCGAGTGCCGCTGCCCGGAGAAGATCCGGCCTCAGCTTTTTGCCGCCGCCGCGCGGCTCGGCATGGTCGTCGGCGCCACCGACTTCGACGCCTACGCCCACGACGACGCTCGCCGCGTGTTCGCCTTCGCCGCAGCCTGTGCGGAGGAAGCCGGGGAATGGCACCTGCGTGCGAAGATCTACAGCTTCCGGGCCCGGCAGGCCATCTGGCTCGGCGACGCGGACACCGGGTTAACCCATGCAGAACTCGGCCTTGCCCGCTCCGAACGACTCACTGCCACCGAGCTCGCCATGCTCCACACCGCCCGTGCCCGCGCCTACGCCAAGCTCGGCGACACCGAAGCCGCCCTCAAGGCAATCGGCGCAGCAGATGAGGCATTCTCCCACCGTGTCCCGGAGGCCGATCCACCGTGGATGGCCTACTACGACGAGGCCCAGCATCAGGGCGACACCGGTCACGCCCTGTACGACATCGCCCTCGCCGGTCACCATCAGCCGACAGCCGTCGAACGCTTCGACACCGCGGTGAAGCTCCACACCGATGCTTACGTGCGGTCGCGGGCGATGTCCCGCACGAAGCTCGCCGCTTTGAACATGGCCGTCGGCGACCCGCGCGAGGCCGTCGCCATGGGAGAACTGGCCCTTGAGGATGTGGGGCAGATGCGTTCTAGGCGGGCAGCAGATGGGCTGCGGGAACTCGCAGCCCTCGGGTACCGGCACCGGGCCATCCCGGAGGTCGTGCAGCTGCGTGAGCGCATCCAGGAGGCGATCAACGCGTGAGCGCCGTCGTCATTGAGTCCCGTCGCGTCCTGGAAGAAGCCTGCCGCCGGGCCGGCCTTTCCACCGCGGGGGCGGAGCCGATCCGGATAGCGGGGAACGCCATCTGGCGACTGACCGGTCGGATCGTCGCCCGCATCGGTCGCCCCGACGGTCGAGCTGTCGCCGAACGCGAACTGGCCGTGGCCCGCTGGCTCACCGACAACGGGATCAGCACGGTTCGGCCGGCCGTCACGGACGGGCCCGTCCTCGTTGAGGGACGACCGGTGACGTTCTGGGCTGAACTGCCTCCCCACCAGCCGGGCACCGTTGCTGATATCGCCCGGCTGCTGAAGCAGATGCACGCGCTCAGCCCTCCCGGCTCCCTCGGCCTGCGGCCGTTGGAGCCCCTTACCAAACCAAAGCGCCGGATCGCCGAAGCCGGCATCCTCACCCCGGACGACCGGAGCTGGCTCCAAGACCACGCCGACCGGCTCAGTGCGGACTTCGCACGGCTCCCGTCCGGTCTGCCGTTCTGTGCTCTGCACGGCGACGCCTGGGACGGCAACGTCGCTGTCGACGCCGACGGCATCGCGTACCTCCTCGATCTGGAGAACACCTGCTTTGGCCCCCCGGAATGGGACCTGGTCTCCACAGCGGTCAAGCGCATCACGACCGCCACTGTCACCGTGCCTGAGTACGAGGACTTCTGCGCCACGTACGGCATGGACGTGACCGCATGGCCCGGCTACCCGGTACTGGCAGGCATCCGGGAACTGCGCATGGTCACCTTCGCCCTCCAGATCGCCGATGAACACCCACACGCCCGCGCCGAGGCACAACACCGCGTCGACTGCCTCCGTGGCCGCAAGGGCGCACGCCCGTGGACATGGACAGCCGTGCCGTGACCGGAAAGTCACTCCGCGAAGACTTACGGAGGTGTCCGAATGACCAGTGGCCAAGGCGACACCACGCCTCCGCAGCGGCCTGACCTGACGAACACCGCGAGTTCCAAGAGGAGGCGCTTGTCCTGCTGCGTGCAGCCGTCGGGCTGGAGTCGCATGCCGAGTACGACGCTCGGATGCGTGACCTCTGACCACAGGGTCTGGGCCGGAAATGCCGCCGGTGCTGTCACGCGTGGCAATGATCTCGCGCCCACGCACTCTGGGCGGGCGCCTCCGTTGTGTCAATTGGGCCGCGGCCTGGGACAGGGGCAATCCTGCTCACGCCACGTCCAACCTGGAAGAGAGAGGATGGGAGAGAGCCGGTGTCGCCGCCGGCCCCTGCTGGAAGGGAGATCCCGGTGACAGCATCACCCACCTTGGACGACGGCCAAGTGACGGAGCTGGTCGGTGAGGCAGTGGCTGCCCCCTCCATGCACAACGCACAGCCCTGGCGTTTCCGGTACTCACGGGGAAACCGCACGTTCCGTCTGTACGCGGACCCGGAGCGGGTCATGCCCCACTCCGACCCCGACGGCCGAGCCCTGCACATCGGATGCGGAGCCGCCCTCTTCAACCTTCGTGTCGCCCTCGCGACGGCCGGCTTCCAGTCGGACGTCGCACTGTTGCCCGCCTCCCAGGACACCGCCTTGCTGGCTCTTGTCCACACGGCACCGTCCGACGACGGTGAGGACATTGGGCTCAGGCTGCTCGGGTCCGCGATCCACCAGCGGCACACCAGCCGGTACCCGTTCGCCGAAAAGGCGATTCCGGAGAACGCGCGCACCGCCCTGGTCGACGCCGCACACCGGGAAGGAGCCGTGCTCTCCTTCCCCGAGTCCTGGCAGTCGCGCTGGGTGGAGGAACTGGTGGAGGAAGCCGAAGCGCGCAATCTTACGGACCAGGGCAGTGAGCAGGACCTCGCCCAATGGACGCGGATCGGCGCCGGCGAAGCGGACACGGCGACGGACGGGGTTCCGGAGTACGCCTTCGGTCCGCGCAAGCACGGCGGACGGGCACCGATGCGCGACTTCTCGGGCGGGAAGCCGGTGGCCGATCGCGGAACAACGCCCTTCGAGGACGAGCCACACCTTGCCGTGCTCAGCACGGACGGCGACGAACCGCTGCATTGGCTGCGCGCGGGGCAGGCCATGCAGCGCGTCCTGCTCCTCGCCACCCTCAAGGGCCTGGCCACCTCGTTCTCCACCCAGGCACTGGAATGGCCCGACCTGCGCTGGCCCCTGCGCGACCCCCTCACCGGTACCGGCCAGGTACAGATGATCCTGCGTATCGGCTACGGACCGCAGGGCCCGGCTACACCACGTCGCCCAGTCTCTGACGTCCTTGTCCTCGAAGACTGACCCTTGGCTTCGGGCGCCTCCAGTGGCTGTTCTGCCCGGCCGGACTCAGGCTGGAGGGGACGAGTCACAGAGGGCTCGGAGGGCATACGTCGATCGCACGGAGGTGACCCGCCATGGAGCCGGCACCCATCACCGTCGGGCTCGACGGTTCCCCGGAGAGCCTTGAGGCTGCCCTCTGGGCATCGGACGAGGCGGACCGCCGCGGACTGGGCCTGCGCCTTCTGCATGCCTGGGTCCTGCTGGCCGGTGAACCTTCCACCGGCCTTCCGGCCGACAAGGACAAGAACTACTGGGCGAAGCGCATCGTGCGGGCGGCTGTGGCAGCCGTGCACGAGCGACACCATGACCTAGCCGTCATCGAGGACCTGGTGGCGGAAGAGCCCGAGACCGCGCTGCTCCGGGCTGCTGAGAGTTCAACGATGGTCGTACTGGGGTCACGGGGTCTGGAACGCGTCGAGAGCTTCTTCCTGGGCGACATCAGCCTCCAAGTGGCAGGCAGAGCCGAACGACCGGTGGTACTCGTACGGTCCGCGGCAGGCGGGGCTCGACCACTCGCCGGTACCGACGAGGGGGGCGTGGTCGTCGGCGTCAGTCTGCATGGCCCATGCGACAGCGTGCTGGAGTTCGCCTTCGAGACGGCTGCGGCACGAGGTGTGCCCTTGCTCGTCGTACATGGCTGTCCGTTGCCGGTGCAGGCTTACGCGCCCTGGGGCGTCGATCCCGACGTGGCGGGCGAGATCAGCAAGGAGGCAGGGGGCAAACTGTCCCGGGCCGTGCAGCCGTGGCGCGAGCGCAACCCGGGCGTCACGGTGACCAGCACTGTCCGGCTGGGAAGCCCCGCCCGCGCCGCCCTCGGGGCAGCTGAAGGAGCCGGCCTTCTGGTGGTCGGTAGACGTAGGCACCACCAGCCCTTTACGCCGCGCTTGGGGAATGTCGCACAGGCGTGCGTGCACCACGCCCGGTGTCCGGTCGCTGTCGTCCCCCACGACTGAGGTGTGGGGCCGATGGGGCGTGTGGAAGGCGTGGGGCTCCGGAGCGAGGGCGGGCTATGAAAGTGTCGGCGTTGATGACCACGCCCCCGGTCACGGTGAGCCACCAGGCAACCGCAGCGGAGGCAGCCGTACTCATGGCGGAAGAGGCGGTGGGTTGCGTTATGATCACCGAGGGTGACATTCTGTGCGGCGTTCTCGCTGATCGTGACATCGTGGTGCGCGGTGTCGCACAAGCCGCCCGGCCGGACGAGCCGGTCACCCGCCTGATGAGCACACCCGTGGTCACCGTGAGTGCATCGGAGGATCTGGACGTCGCCTACCAGCTGTACCGACGCGAAGACATCCGGCGCCTGCCGGTATTCGACAGCGGGCGGCTCGTCGGCGTCCTCAGCATCGACGACCTCTTCGCCGACGCCCTGCAGCGTCTGGCGGACCTGCTCGGGCCCGTCTCCTGGAGCGCACTGCGCGAGCAGACGGGCAGCTGCCCGCGCCCGCGTTCGCTCCCCTGAGCGCGGAGCGGGAAGCGAGGCGGTCATGGGGCAGTGGACCTGGGAGTACGAGGGCTACGATCCCGCCACGGAGCGCTTGCGGGAGACGCTCCACACGCTCGGGAACGGCTACTTCGCGACACGGGGTGCGGCGCCCGAATCCCGGGGAGGGCTGGTCCACTGCCCGGGCACCTACGTGGCCGGCTGCTACGACCGCCTCGTCTCCTCGGTGGCGGGCCGCCAGGTCGAGAACGAGGATCTGGTCAACCTTCCGAACTGGCTGCTCCTGCGCTTCCGGCCGCTGTCTCCTGACGGCTCGCCCGGGCCGTGGTTCACGCCGGACACCTGCGAAGTCACGGACTACCGGCAGGTGCTCGATCTCCGACAGGGCACACTGACCCGGACCTTCCGATACCGGGCGGCCGACGGTCGCGTGTTGCGAGTGGAGCAGTGCCGTCTTGTCCACCTGGGCGACCCGCACATCGGAGCCTTGCGGACGGTCTTCGTGGCCGAGGGGTGGAGCGGGCGGATCGAGGTGGAGGCAGGGCTGGACGGGAACGTCACCAACGCCAACGTGCACCGTTACCGCGCTCTGGACCGCCGCCACCTCACTGGAGTACACGTCGGGGCGGCGGAGCCGGACACGGTCTGGCTCCGCTGCCGTACCAGGACGTCGGAGACCGGCGTCGGCATGGCCCAGCGAGCCGAGGTCGTCGGGCCGCCGCCGGTGTCGGCCTCACTGAGCGCGGCAGGGCACCTGGCGGTCCACCGCTTCGAGCTCGCCCTGCCCGAGGGGCGGCCCACCACGGTGGTCAAGACCGTGGCGCTGCACACGTCCCGTGACCGAGCGATCAGCGACCCACTCACAGCGGCCACCGAACGGGCAGCCCGTGCCCCGGACTTCGCCGCACTCCTCCAGTCGCACGCCGTCGCCTGGAAGCAGCTGTGGCGACGTGCGGAACTCGAGGTGCCGGGCGAGGCGGGCCACGTGTTGCGCCTGCACCTCTTCCACGTCCTGCAGACGCTCTCCCCGCACATCGCGGATCTCGACATCGGCGTGCCGGCGCGGGGACTGCACGGGGAGGCATACCGAGGGCACGTCTTCTGGGACGAGCTGTTCGTGCTGCCCTACCTCAACCTGCACTTTCCCGAGGTGTCGCGAGCCCTGCTCAACTACCGTCACCGGCGGCTCCCGCAGGCTGTGTGGGCGGCGCGGCAAGTGGGCCGGGCCGGCGCGATATATCCCTGGCAGAGCGGCAGCGACGGCCGGGACGAGAGCCAGCGGCTGCACCTGAACCCGCGCTCCGGACGCTGGCTGCCCGACCACACCTGGCTCCAGCGGCACGTCGGCTCCGCGATCGCGTACAACGTGTGGCAGTACTGCCAGGCCACCGGCGACACGGAATACCTGCACACCAAGGGCGCGGACATGGTGTTGCAGATCGCCCGCTTCTGGGCGAGCAGCGCAGTTCTCGACCCTGCGAGTGGCCGGTACCGCATCCGCGAAGTCGTCGGCCCCGACGAGTACCACGACGCTTACCCCGGCGCCGGCCGGCCTGGAATCGACGACAACGCGTACACCAACGCCACGGCCGCGTGGGTTCTCGCCCGCGCCCTCGACATCGCCCGTGGCCTTCCGGCCCGGCACCGGCAGGAACTCGTCGAACGCGGCAGCCTCGACACCGGCGAACTCCCGCTGTGGGAGGAGCTCTCCCGGCGCCTCATGGTGCCGTTTCACCAAGGGGTCATCAGTCAGTTCGACGGCTACGGGGAACTGGCCGAGCTGGACTGGGACCGATACCGGGCACGCTACGGCAACATCTGCCGACTGGACCGCATTCTCGAAGCCGAGGGCGACGCGGTCAACCGGTACCAGGTATCGAAGCAGGCGGACGTGCTGATGCTCGGCTATCTCTTCTCACCAGCTGAACTCGCCTCGCTCTTCCAGCGTCTCGGCTACCGGCTCACGGGCGAACTCTGGCAGCGCACTGTCGACTACTATCTGCGCCGCACCAGCCACGGTTCCACCCTCAGCGAGGTTGTCCACGGCTGGGTCCTGGCCCGCGCACGCCGCGCCGACGCATGGCGCTACTGCCATGAAGCGCTCGAGGGCGATGTCGCGGACCTCCAGGGCGGCACCACGCCGGAAGGCATCCACCTCGGTGCCATGGCCGGGACCCTCGACCTTTTCCAGCGTGGCCTGACGGGGCTGGAGACCCGGGAGGATGCCCTCTGGTTGGACCCGGTGGAGCTGCCGGAACTCTCCGAGTTCGGCTTCACCCTGCGCTACCGGGGGCATTGGGGCATCGGAGTGCGGGTGCGGAGCGACGAGTTGACGGTCAGTGTGCCGGACTCGGAGGAGTCGGCGGTCAGGATCGTCCTGCCCGATCGCTCGCTCACCGTGCTGCCGGGCGAGGTGACCTCGGTGAGATTGCCCGGGCGACAGAACGGCTGAGGCTCACCGGGTGTGGATGGTGCGCCCGGTCACCTGGCCGGGGCGAATCCGGATCCACAGGTCACGCTTGCCGCCGGCCCAGGGTTCCGCTCCGGGGCGGGTGGCGAGGGCCTCGACCGTGCCGGGGTCGGTGATGTGCTCGGCCGTTCCGGTGATGAGGACGCTCCAGCCGCGGCTGAGGTGTTCGTCGATGTGGTCGGCTTCGAACGCGAGCTGGTCCGCGTCGGCTGCGGCCGACGCGCCTCCCGTCTCGGTTCGGTAGACGATGGTGCGGCCGTCGACCAGGAAGTTCACGGGCAGGACGACGGGTGCGGGCCCGGCGGTCAGGCCGATCCTGCCGATGCCGTGCGTGCCGAGTTTCTGCCAGCAGTCGTCTTCGGAGAGCTGCGCGAGCAGGGGGCCAGCCCCGGCGGGCTGCTGGCCGGGTGCCGCCTCGCGCGGGCCTCCCGCGAGTTCGTCGTAGGGCATCTCCAGGGCGGCGGCGAGGCGGATGAGGGCGGCGGGGTCGAAGTCGCCGCTGAACGTCTCCAGCTGGCTCAGGTAGGCGGCGGACATGCCGGCCCGGTGTGCCACCTCTTCCCGGGTCAGTCCCAGCTGCTCGCGGCGTACTGCACAGCGGATCGCCATCGTGTCCTTGTGCGGACCGGCGGAGTCCGTGTCGGGGTCGCCGGGTCGCGGCCCGCCGTTTTGCATCGTCCCAGCCTCCACATGGCCGCCCGGTGCGGGGTACCGTCGCCGTCGGTCCGCGGCTCGCGAGCCGCCTCTTCCAGGGGATCAGAACGTGAGGACTCGTGCCAGTGCTGTGCCGCCGACCGGGAGCCCGGACGATGGCGTCCGGGGCCGGGGGGTGTTCAGCTCGTCGGGCCGTCCAGGCGGAGGTCGACGTTGACGACGCCTTCAGCGGCCCTGACCAGCCGTGCCACGAGCGGGACCATGGTCGCGTCCGGCAGGTGGCCCGAGAGGGTGACCACACCTTCGGCCACCTGGACCTCGACGGTGGGGCTCCGGTGGGGGAAGAGGCGGGCGATTACTTCGTCGCGGACCTCCTGCGCGATGTCCTCGTCGCTGCGGAGGTAGACCTTGAGCAGGTCGGCGCGGCTGACGATGCCGGCGAGCATCCCTTCGGCGTCGACAACGGGCAGGCGCTTGACGCCCTTACGGGCCATGATGCGGGCGGCTTCGGCGACGGTGGCGTCCGCGTGCACGGTGACGGCGGGAGTGCTCATCAAGTCCTCCGCGGTCCTCGCACCCGCCTTCGCCAGGTCACCGAGCTGCTCGGGCCGGGCGACGTCGGTCGGCTCGCGTCCCTTGTACTCCTCCTTCGACAAGAGATCGGCCTCGGAGACGACGCCGATGACACGGCCCTCGCCCGCCAGGACGGGTACGGCGCTGACCTTCCACTCCGCGAGCGTCCGGGCGATCTGCTTGTAGGGCGCATCACCGCTGACCGCCACGACGGTCTGCGTCATCACGTCACTGACGGTGCGCTGCGTGCCGTACATCTCTGGCTCCTCGTGAGGGTGCCCGCGCGCGGTCATGCGGCGGGGAAGCCGCCTCCGGTGTCGTCCGTCGTGTACGTCAGGCGCTGGTGGACCGAGACGACGCCGTCCACTGAACGGCACAGGTGTTCGATGAGCGGGATCGTGCTGCGGGTCTCGACGTTGCCGGTGAGGATGACCTGCCCTTCGGACACCTCGGCCCGCACCGCCGAGGGCGCCAGACCCATGGTGCGTTCCAAGAGATCACGTTCGATCTCGGAGCGGATGGCGGCGTCCTCGCGGAGGAAGACCCGTAGGATGTCGGCCCGGCTGATGATGCCGACGAGATGGTCGGTCTCGTCGACCACCGGCAGGCGCTTGACGTTCTGCGTCGTCATCAGCCGGGCGGTCTCCACGACGTTCCACTCCGGCCGCGCGCACACCGGGGGAGCGGACATGAGTTCCTCGGCCCTGGCGCCTTCCGCCTTGGCCCGCTCCCACGCTTCGAGACTGGGTACGGCCACGCGGCCGAAGGGGTCAGGCTGGTCGGCCGACTTGCGCATCAGGTCCGCCTCGGAGACCACGCCGACCACTCGGCCGCTGGGGTCGATGACCGGCACGGCCGTGACGTCGTTCTCGGCGAGCTCCCTGACGATCTCCTTGAACGGCGTGTCCGGCCGCACCCGCACCACGTTGCGGGTCATGAGCTCATCAACCGTCCGGTGCTGCAGCATGACGTTCGCTTTCCTTCCGGAAGATCCCAGATACTCCCGTTTATGTCAGCTGTGCGGTACAACCGCCACCGGACATCTGACGTGGTGGACCGCAGCGTGGGTCACGGGGCCGATATGCGCGCCGAGGGCCGGCCGGTGCACACGACGGCCGACGACCAGGAGCTCCGCGTCCCTGGCTGCCTCGACCAGACGCTGGGCGGCCGGCCCGGTCGTCAGCCACTCGTCCACTTCCACGCCCGGCCCCTGCTGCCGCCATGGGGCCAATCGGCCCACGAGGACGCCGCCGCCCGGTTTCTCTTCGCCTTCACTGCCGTCGGTGAGTTCCTGCTGTCGGGCGTGGACGACCCGCAGCACGACCTGCCTGGCCGCCGCGGCGCGGAAGGCGAAGTCCAGCAACGGTCCGTACGAACCAACCCGCCCGACCCCCACCACGACCGGACCCTCGCCTCCGCGCACCGGCGGCTTCACCCCGGCACGGACCAACACCACAGGTACGGTCGCGTGGGCGATCACCGCCAGGCTCACCGAGCCCAGCAGCCACCCCTCGAAGCCGCCGAGCCCTCGCGATCCCAGCGCGAGCAGCTGCGACTCCCGGCCCGCCTCGATGAGTGCCTTCGCCGGCAGCTCGGAAACGCCGTCCACGTCGACCCGCAGGCCCGGATGCGCCTCGGCCAGCTCCTGCCGGACGGTCTCGATCCTGCCCTCCGCCCATTCGCGCTGGGCGGAGACGCCGGGGGAGAACTGCAGATTGCTTGTCCTCCACTCCAGTGCGTGTACGACGCGCAATGCCGCGTCCCGTGTCACCGCCTCGCGCGCGGCCCAGGCCACAGCGGCGAGGCTCTCCTCCGAGCCGTCGACGCCTACGGCGACCGGACGTGCCACGATGACCACCTCCACGGGTGGGCGGTGCCCGGGCGCCGCTCCCACTCACTGCTGTTCGGCCGCCGCCACATGCTGTTTCACCGGGACGAAGCTGTCGGGCGCGACAGAGATGGAGTCGATCCCGGCTGCGACCAGGAACGCCGCGAAGTCAGGGTCGTCACTCGGGCGTTGACCGCACAGGCCCACAGGACGGCCTGCGTCATGGGCGGTGGAGACCAGGGATTCGATGCTCCTGGTCACCGCGCGGTTCGTCTCGTCGAAGAGCCCGGCCAGCTCCTCCGAGTCGCGGTCCACGCCCAAGGTGAGCTGCGTGAGATCGTTGCTGCCGATGGAGAAGCCGTCGAAGCGCTCGGCGAATTCGCGAGCGAGAACAATGTTCGCCGGGATCTCCGCCATGACGTACACCTGCAACCCGTGCTCACCTCGCCGTAGTTCTTCCTGAGCCATGACTTCCAGGACACGGTCCGCTTCCGCCGGAGTGCGACAGAAGGGGATCATCACTACGACGTTGGTCAGTCCGAAGCCCTCGCGCACCCGCCGGATCGCCTGGCACTCCAGGGCGAACCCGTCCCGGTAGCCCTCGCTGTAGTAGCGGCTGGCGCCACGCCACCCGATCATCGGGTTTGCCTCGGTCGGTTCGAAGGGGCGGCCGCCGACCAACTTGGCGTACTCGTTGGTCTTGAAGTCGCTGGTGCGCAGGATCACCGGAGCCGGCCATCGGGAGGCGGCGATGGTGGCCACCCCGCGCGCCAGACGATCGACGAAGTATTCGGCATGGTCGGCATACCCCTCGGTGAGTTCGTCGACGGCGCGCCGCTCCTCGGCGGAGAGCCGGCCGGGCCGGAGCAGCGCCATGGGATGGACTTTCACCTGATGGGCCACCATGAACTCCATACGGGCCAGCCCCACGCCGTCCGCCGGCAGTTGCCACCAGCGGAAGGCCGCGGCCGGGTCCGCGAGGTTCAGCATGACCCGGGTATGCGTCGCGGGCAGCTCCGTGACGTCGATGTCCGTCTCCTCGTAGCCGACCAGGCCCGCGTAGACGCGGCCCTCCGAGCCCTCGGCGCAGGAGACGGTGACCGGGTCGCTGTCGGCCAGGATGGCCGTCGCGTTGCCGGTGCCGACGACAGCCGGGACGCCGAGCTCCCGGCTGACGATGGCGGCGTGGGAGGTGCGTCCGCCGTGGTCGGTGACGATGGCCGCGGCCCGCTTCATCAGCGGTTCCCAGTCGGGGTCGGTCACCGACGTCACCAGCACCGAGCCGGTGGGGAAGCGTTCCAGCCCCACGGGGGTCGCGAGCGCGCACGCCGGGCCGGCGCCCACTGCTTCACCCACGGCCACCCCGGTGACCAGGCATTCGCCGGTGCCGGTGAGCTTGTAGCGGCGCAGCACGGCAGGGGCCCGCCGGGACCGTACCGTCTCGGGGCGGGCCTGCACCACGAACACCTCCCCGGTACGGCCGTCCTTGGCCCACTCCAGGTCCATGGGCGTCCCGTAATGCCGCTCGACCGCCACGGCCCACTCGGCGAGAGACCGCGCTTCGCTATCGTCGAGCACGCGCGCACCACGCTCCGCACGGCCGGTGTCCACCGTGTGGGTGAGGCCGCCCTCGGCGTAGACGACCTTGATGTGCTTGCTGCCGGTCGCCGCACGGATCACCGGGTTCAGGACCGGATTCTCGAGCAGGGGCTTGAACACGACGTACTCGTCAGGATCGACCTGCCCGCTGACGACGCTCTCGCCGAGCCCCCACGCCGCGTTGATCACCACGACCTCCGGGAACCCGGTCTCGGTGTCCAGAGTGAACATCACCCCCGAGCAGCCCAGGTCGGAGCGGACCATCAGCTGCACGCCGACCGACAGGGCCACGGCGAGCTGGTCGAAGCGCATCCGTTCCCGGTAGTCGATCGCCCGGTCGGTGAAGAGGGAGGCGTAGCAGCGGTGACACGCGTCGAGCAGCGCTTCGGCACCGCGAACGTTGAGGTAGGTCTCCTGCTGCCCGGCGAAGCTCGCCTCGGGCAGGTCCTCGGCGGTGGCGCTGCTGCGCACGGCGACATCGGGATCGGTACGCCCGGCCTCGTGAGCGAGCCGGGCGTACGCCTGGATGACCTCGTCCCCCAAGGCCGTGGGCAGGGGGGTGGCGAGGATGTCGGCGCGGATCGCCGCGCCCACCTCCGACAGCGCCGCGCCTGACGGCAGGCGGGCCAGATGCCCGGCGATCCGGTCGCCCAGGGCATCCGTCCGCAGGAACTCGCGGTAGGCGTCGGCGGTGGTGGCGAACCCGTCGGGGACGTTGACCCCTACGGGGGACAGGTGCCGGATGAGTTCACCGAGCGAGGCGTTCTTGCCGCCCACCACGGACACATCCGAGCGGCCCAGCTCGGAGAAGGGGATGACGCGTCCGGTAAGGGACATCGCGCCTCCTTGGCGAGCACGGAGCCGCCATCGGCTTGGGTGCCCCGGACGTCCTGGGGGCGACGCCGCTAACGGGAGGGCCCATCCGCTTCTCGCGGATCCCGATTGCGCGGTGCACGGTCGTGAACCGCTTCCCCGCGTCTCTTGCGGGTCCTCCCGCCACTTCCATCACACCACGCTCAGGAGCTCCCCGCCAGTGCTTTGACCAGCCGGTTTGCAGGCTTCGGGCGGAACCCGCCGCCTTGAATTCTGGGGCTCATCCATGTGGTACGAGAGCCACGGGACGGCCGGCGTGGCGGTCGTGATCTCGATGTCCTTCTCGGGAGCGACCTCGCCGGGGAGGAAGCCTCATGCGCAGGCCGTCACGCTGATGCCGGTCCGGCTGATGACACGGTTCCGAATGCCGGGATCATGGGTAGGGAGGACCGGGTGACGGGAGCGCGGGATCATGGTGGGAGTCGTCGCGTACGGGGTGACCGCCGACGAGCGGCCACTGCTGGAACGAGCACTGGGCAAGGAGTACGACCTGCGCTGCCTGGACCTTGTCCTCAACCGGGACACGGCCGCGACGGCGGAGGGGCGCCGGGTGGTGTGCAGCAGCGTCAACGACGTGCTGGATAAGGAGGTGCTGCGGATCCTCGCCGACGGCGGCACCGAGTTTGTCACCCAGCGTGCCACCGGCTACAACAACATCGACCTGGCGGCGGCGCGGGCGCTGGGCCTGACGGTGGCCCGCGTGTCCTGGTACTCGCCATACGCGGTGGCGGAGTTCGCCTGGGCGCTGGCCCTGGCGGTCAACCGCAGGATCCCACGGGCGGTGGCCCGCACGCGGGATTTCGACTTCCGGCTGGACGGGCTCATGGGCCGGGACTTCCACGGGCGGACCGCTGGGATCCTGGGCACCGGGAAGATTGGTACGGCCTTCGCCCGCATCGCCGCCGGCTTCGGCATGCGGCTGCTGGGCTACGACGTCACGCCGAGCGACGGGTGCCGCGCGCTGGGCGTGAAGTACGTCGAACGCGACCGGCTCTTCGCCGAGTCCGATCTGCTGAGCCTGCACGCACCGCTGATGCCCGATACCCACCACATCGTCGATGCTCCGGCGCTGGCACTGATGAAGGACGACGCCATCCTGATCAACACCAGCAGAGGCGGACTCGTCGACGCCCACGCACTGGTCGAGAACCTGCTCGCCGGGCGGCTTCTGGGGGTGGGCCTGGATGTCTACGAGGAGGAGGTCGGCGTCTTCTTCTTCGACAAGTCGCTGGAAGTGATGACCGACGACACCCTTGCCCGGCTCATGACCTTCGGCAATGTCCTGGTTACCTCCCACCAGGGCTACTTCAGCCAGGACGCCGTCGGGCAGATCGTCGAGACCACCGCCCGGAACATCGCCGATTACCTCGCCGGCCGGACCAGTGACAACACACTCGTGCCGTCCGGTGCAGGTGAGACAGGGCGGTAGCAGCGGCACGGCTTCCTCAGGCAGGCCGCCGCCTCTTTCGACGTGTCACTGTTCGGCAGGACCGGGCGGTGAGCCTCTCAGGGTGGCCAGGCGTCGCGCGTACTCCTCTTCGTCGATCTCGCCGCGAGCGTAGCGCTCGGCGAGGATCTGCTCGGCGTGGCCAGGTGTCGGGGCCTTGTGCCAGCCGGTGTGCTCACCGCCGTGCGGCGGGCGGGCGAGCGCACGGAAGAGCAGGACGGCAACGGTGATGATCAGCGCCCAGAACAGGACCATGCTCACCGTCATCGCGAACAGGCCCCAGCCACTGACGTCGTGGTCGTACCAGAACATCATCGGTTCACTTCCCCAGGTCATCCGGGGTTCGGGGCACGGGTGCCCTGATGTCTCACCTCCATGGTCCCTCGGTGCGGCGGCTCAGCAGATGCGGGGCAGTAGCTCGCCGAGTGGCATGTCCACTACGCGACGGGCGCCCACGGCCGTCCGCATGGTGACACGGCCGGGGCGCCCGTCGGCCGGTAGGACGTCCCCAATGCGCACGGCACCGCTACCTTCCGGCAGGGAGCGCATGGAAGCCAGGGCCTCGTCGGCGGCATCGGGCGCGACGAAGGCGACCATGCAGCCTTCGTTGGCCACGTGCAGGGGGTCGAGCCCGAGGATGTCGCAGGCGGCCGCGACCGGCTCCGGCACCGGGACGGCGCGCTCGTCGATGTCGACCGCCAAGCGCGAGTCGCGCGCGATTTCGTTGAGCGCGGCGGCCAGCCCGCCGCGGGTGGGGTCGCGCAGAACGTGCAGCCGGTCGGCGAGCGGGGCGAGGGCTGCCACCAGGCGGTGGAGGGGGCGGGTGTCGGAGGCGATGTCAGCTTCGAAGCCCAGGCCCTCCCGGGTGCTGAGCACGGCCGTGCCGTGCAGGCCGATGGGGCCCGACAGCAGCACGGCGTCGCCCGGGCGGGCATTCGCGGCGGAGACGGCGAGACCGGGGAGGAGCTTGCCGACGCCGGTCGTGGTGATGAACACCTTGTCGGCCGCGCCCCGGCCCACCACCTTGGTGTCTCCGGTGACCACCGGCACGCCCGCCTCCTGGGCAGCTTTACCGAGGGAGCGCATAACGGCCTCCAACTGCCCCAGTTCGAGTCCTTCCTCGACGATCAGGGCGACGGACAGGGCGACGGGCTCGGCGCCGCGCATCGCCAGGTCGTTGACGGTGCCGTGGACGGCCAGGGAGCCGATGTCGCCGCCGGGGAAGAACAGCGGGCTGACGACGAAACCGTCCGTGCTCATCACCAACTCCTTGGAACCGGGAAGGAGCGAGGCGTCCTCCAGCGGGCCTTCCTGTCCGCCGAAGGCGGGGAGGACCGTGTGCTCCAGGAGTTCCGCGGTGAGCCGCCCGCCGGCTCCGTGACCGAGGAGGACCCGCTCGGTTTCCGCGCGGGGTACGGGGCATTCGGTGATCACGAGGACGTTCCCTCCTTGACAGACGTGGCGACCCGTCCGGCGGCGTGGAAGGCGGCACAGGTTCCCTCCGTCGACACCATGGGTGCGCCGAGCGGGTGGCGGGGCGTGCAACGGGTTCCGTAGGCGGTGCAGTCGGTGGGCAGCCGCGCGCCGGTGAGGATGCCGCCGGCGATGCACTCGGGGTCCTCCGCGGAGTGCAGGCCGTCGACGTCGTACCGCCGCGCGGCGTCGAACGCGGCGAACTCCGGGCGGAGTTCCAGGCCGCTGTGGGGGAGCTCGCCGATGCCGCGCCAGGCACGGTCGGTGACCTGGAAGACGCGGGCGACGGCGGACTGCGCCTCGCCGTTACCCTGGCGGCGCACGGCCCGTACGTACTGGTTCTCGACCTCGGCCCTACCTCCTTCGAGTTGCCGTGTGGCCATCAGGATGCCTTCGAGCAGGTCGAGCGGTTCGAAGCCGGTGACCACGACCGGCACCTGGTAGCGGGCGACGATGGGTTCGTACTCGGTCCAGCCCATGACCGCGCACACGTGCCCGGCTGCCAGGAACGCCTGGACCTCGCATTCGGGCGACTCCAGCAGCGCCGTCATGGCAGGCGGTACGAGGACATGGCTGACCAGCATGCTGAAGTTGCTCAGCCCCAGGCGGGAGGCGTGCCATACGGCCATGGCGTTGGCTGGGGCGGTGGTCTCGAAGCCGACGGCGAGGAAGACGACGTCCCGGTCCGGGTGCTCCTCGGCGAGCTTGACCGCGTCCATGGGGGAGTAGACGACGCGGACGTCCGCTCCGCGGGCCCTCAGGGCGAGCAGGTCGGTGTGGGAGCCGGGGACGCGGAGCATATCGCCGAAGCTGGCGAGGATCACCCCTGTGCGGGCGGCGATGGCCATGGCGCGGTCGAGGGTCTCCAGTGGGGTGACGCAGACGGGGCAGCCGGGGCCGTGGATCATGCGCATGCCGGCGGGCAGGAGTTCGTCGATGCCCTGGCGGACGAGGGTGTGGGTCTGGCCGCCGCAGACCTCCATGATCTGCCATGGGCGGGTGGCGGTGCGGTGGAGTTCGTCCAGCAGCCGGCGGGCGAGCTCCGGGTCGCGGTATTCGTCGAGATGTTTCACGCGGCTTTCCTCACGCTCGTACGACGGTCAGGTCGAGGAAGTGGGCCGAGCAGGAGATGCACGGATCGTGATTGCGAATGGCCCGTTCACACAGCCGGGTCAGCTCGGCATCGGTGGCCTCGCCCTGCCGCAGCCGGTCCTGAACGATTCGCCTCAGGTCTTCCTCGATGGCGCCCTGGTTCTGGGAGGTGGGCGGGATGAGACATGCGTCGGTGACGAGCCCTTCGTCGTCGAGGGTGTAGCGGTGGTAGAGGGTGCCGCGCGGTGCCTCGGTGGCGCCGTGGCCCGTCCCGGCCCGTGGGGGGACATCCACGGCGGGGTACGGCGGGGGTTCGTACGCGTCGATCAGGCGCAGGGCTTCCTCCACGGCATAAAGAACTTCGACGGCGCGGACGACGACGCTGCGGAAGGGGTTGCGGCAGACCTGCCCGGAGGCCGGGTCGGCCAGGCCGGCCGCCCGTGCCGCTTCCCGGACGGTGGGCGGGAGTCGGTGTCCACTGATGGCGTAGCGGGCCAGAGCACCGGTGAGGTGGCGTCCGCCGTCCAGCCGGGCCTGGAGTGCGGTGGAGTGGGGGACCTGTTCCTCGACCACGCGGGTGGTGAAGTCCGCCAGGGGGAACGTCCTCGTGCGGTGCCCGTCGCCGTGGGGTAGCACGGTGGGGGTACCTGTCTCGATGGCGTACGTGCCCGGTTCGGTGAGGGCGAGCAGGTCGGCGTCGCACTCGGCTTCGGGGAAGTCGAAGCCGGCCACCCAGGCGACGGTCGCGAGCGCGTCGTCGCGCGCCTGCCGCAGCCGCTCGGCCAGCGGGCGGAATTCGGTACGTGTAGGGGTGCGGTGGAAGCCGCCGACGCGGACATTGATGGGATGGATGGAGCGGCCGCCCAGGAACTCCATGATGCTGTTGCCGGCCTGCTTGAGCCGTAGTCCCCGTTCGACGTCGGCACGATGGGTGCGGGAGAGTTCGATCGCGTTGTCGCAGCCGAGGAAGTCGGGTGCGTGGAGTAGATAGATGTGCAGGGTGTGGCTTTCGATCCACTCGCCGCAGTACAGCAGCCGCCGCAGTGCGGCCAGTTGTCCGTCGACGGTGATGCCGCAGACGTCCTCGATAGCGTGGCAGGCGCTCGTCTGGTAGGCGACGGGGCAGATGCCGCACACGCGCGAGGTGATGTCCGGTGGTTCGGTGTGCCGGCGGCCACGTAGGAATGCTTCGAAGAACCGTGGCGGCTCGTAGATGCTGAGCTGGGCCTGGGTGACGGTGCCGTCGCTGATCCGCAGGCGCAGTGCTCCTTCTCCCTCGACGCGGGCGAGGGCGCCGACGTGCAGCACGCGCGAGCCGCGGTGTGTCATGAGTCCGCCCCCTCTTCGCCGAGTTCCCCCGGTGGTTCGATCGCGGCGAAGTCGTGAACGTTGAAGGTGTGCAGGAAGCGGAGGATGTCCTCGTCGCTCATGCCGTCACTGCGCAGCAGCGGGATCATCGCGGGCATATTCGTCGATGCCGATGGTCCGAAGCAGCCGTAGCAGCCCCGCCCGTAGGCCGGGCACAGTGCCCCGCATCCCGCGTGCGTCACCGGCCCCAGGCACGGGATGCCGCGTGCGACGGGGAGGCAGGTGATGCCGCGTCGCTTGCACGCGAAGCAGACGCTGTGGTTGGGGATGTCGGGGCGGCGGTCGGCGAGGAAGGCGGTGATGACCTCGATGAGCTGGCCGCGGTCGATGGGGCAGCCGCGCAGTTCGAAGTCGACGGGGACGTGGGCGGAGATGGGGGTGGAGGTGGCGAGGGTCTCGATGTACTCGGGTTTCGCGTAGACGGTCGCGCGGAATTCGGCGACGTCGGCGAAGTTGCGCAGGGCCTGGACACCACCCGCTGTGGCGCACGCGCCGATGGTCACCAGGTGGCGGGACTCGGCGCGGATGCGCCGGATGCGTTCGAGGTGTTCGGGGGTGGAGACCGATCCTTCGACGAGGGAGAGGTCGTACGGGCCCGGCTGGATGTCGCTCGACGCCTCAACGAAATGGGCGATGTCGATATCGGCGGCCAGCGGCAACAGCTCGTCCTCGCAGTCCAGCAAGGTCAGCTGGCAGCCGTCGCAGGAGGCGAACTTGAACACGCCGAGCCGAGGGCGGGAGCGTACGGGCGCGGTCATCTCACAGTTCCCGTACGGCGAGTAGGGGCTCGGCACGGTCGTATCCGACGACGGGCCCGTCCCGGCACAGGAGCAGCGGACCGAGCTGGCAGTGGCCGCAGTGGCCGGTGGCGCAGTGCATGTTGCGTTCGAGGGAGACGCGGATGTGCTGCGCCGGTACGCCGCGGTGAAGCAGTTCGCGGCCGGTGGCGCGGATCATGACCTCGGGCCCGCAGACGAATGCCGTGGTCTCGTGCGGGGTGAACGCCGCCTGGTCGAGCAGCGTGGTCACCACTCCGACGTGACCGGTCCACTCAGGTCCTGCACGGTCCACGGTCATACCGCAGTACGGTCGCCCCCAGGCATCCGGTTCCGATCGGTACAGCAGGTCCTCGGGCGTGCGGGCGCCGATGAGGATGTTCAGTCGGCCGTGGTTGCGGGGCGTGGACAATGCCGCCTGGACGAGGGGCCGCAGTGGGGCCAGGCCGATGCCTCCCGCCACCACGAGCAGGTCACGTCCGGTGGCGGCCGGCAGGTCCCAGCCGGTGCCGAAGGGGCCCCGCACACCCACCTGCGTCCCAGGGCGGACGGCGCACAGGGCGCGCGACACGGCGCCTACGCCGCGGAGGGTGTGGGTCAGGGCGCCGTCCTGCAAACCGGCGACGGACACCGGGATCTCGCCGACCCCGAAGGCGTAGAGCATGGCGAACTGGCCCGGGGCGAAGGCAGGCAGGGCTTCGCCTACGGGCCGCAAGGTAAGCGTGCGGGTGTCGGTGGTCTCGGGCCGGTTGCTCACCACCCTGTAGGGGAGGGGGACGGCGGTCATCCGGGCGACCCGCTCCCGTAGGGGCCGTAGAGGTCCAGCAGGCGTGTGCGCGCGGCCCGCAGGCGGCGGCCGATGACCTCCACCACATAGGTGAGCAGCGCGTGGTCGAGTTCGGGGTCGCGCTCGCACAGGGCGAGCACCTCGCTGGCGTCGAACTCCCAGGCGTGGACGGGGCTCGTCGCCTCTGCCCCCAGATGCCACTGATGCGGTGGGCACAGCCAGGACCACCCCAGCAAGCGCCCGGCGCCCAGCGTCTCGACGACCGCGCTACGGCGACCGGGCACGTGGATGTCGAGGTTGACGCCACCGTCGCGAATCACCCAGAAGTGGTCGGCTCTGCCGCCCTCCTCGAAGATCCGCGCCCCGGCGGGGAACGACACCTCGCGCCCCAGCTCCATCAGCCGTTCGCGCGGGCCCTCCGGCAGCGCGGCGAGCAACCCTGTCGGCTTCACGACGCCTCGCCCTTCGTTTCAGCCTGCGGTTCGAGGGATTCCTGGTGCAGGGCGTGCGCTTCCTCGGTGATGTCGATGGCAACCGGGCACCACACGATGCAACGGCCGCAGCCCACGCAGCCGGAGCTGTCGAACTGGTCCCACCAGGTGCCGAGTTTGTGGGTGAGCCACTGGCGGTAGCGGCTGCGCCCGGTGCTCCGGACGGAACCGCCGGGCAGATGGGTGAAGTCCATGTCGTAACAGGACTCCCAACGGCGCCAGCGTTCAGCGTGATCACCGGTTAGGTCGGTGACGTCCTCAGTGGTGGTGCAGAAACACGTCGGGCAGGCCATGGTGCAGTTGCCGCAGGTCAGGCAGCGGGCGGCGACATCGTTCCAGCGCTCGGCGTCCAGTGTGCCCGCGAGCAGCGCGCGCAGGTCGACGTCCGGCATGGTGCGGCCCATCCGCCCGGCGGCGGCCTCGACGTCCTCGCGGGCCCGAGTGCGCGTGATGTCGTCGGCGGGCCGGTGCGGAAGGCTCTCCAGGATCTCCGCGCCTTCCTCGGTGCCGGCGCGGGCCAGGAAGCGGTGCCCGCTGTCGTCCAGCACCTCGGTGAGCGCCAGGTCGTAGCCGGGCTGCGCGGCGGGGCCGGTGCCCATGGAGACGCAGAAGCAGGTGGCGCCCGGTTCAACGCACTCGACCACGATCAGGAACGCTCCGGTACGGCGTTCCTCGTAGGCATCGTCCCGGTGCCGGCCACCGATCATGACGCGGTCCTGGATCTGGATGGCCCTCAGATCGCAGGGCCGTACGCCCAGGAAGGCGAACGAGGTCGGCTCCGGGCGTTCGGCACGGACCGTCATCCCACCGTCGGGAGCCCGGTCGGCGGTCCACTGCCGTGCTCGCTCGGGGTGCAGGAAGTTCTTCCACGACTGGGGGCCGGCGCTATGGGCGAAGGCCATGGCGTCGGTCCGCCGCTTCATCCGGTAGTAGCCGGCCTCCAGCTCCACTCCCCAGCCGTAGGGCAGCTCGTCGGCGGACTCGAGTTCGGCCAGCACGATGGCGCCGTCCCGCGCGGTCGGTCCGATCACTGTCCTGCCCCGGGCGCGCAGCTCCCGCACGAGGGCCTCGATGCCTTCCAGGTCCAGCACGCAGGCCGTGCTGTCGGCGTCCGGCGGTGCCGTCGCGGAGGGCATGGCGTCTCCTGCTCGCTCGGTGGCAGTGTTCCCCTCAGCCTGACCACATCCGGGACGGCCCGCACGCCGAGCGCGCCGGCAGGGGGCGGGCCATCCGGGCGCGGGTCTCAGCGCAGGCGCCGCAGGTACGGGTCGTACGCCTTGTGGGGTTCCAGCCGCACGCGGACGTCCAGCGCCATGACGCCGTCCGGGCAGGGCACCACCGGATTGAGGTCGGCCTCGGCGAGCTGGGGCAGGTCACAGGCCATCCGGGACAGGCACAACAGCAGGCGTTCGAGGGCACCGAGGTCGACGGGGATGCCGCCGTGGCGGCCCGACAGGAGAACGGAGCAGCGCGGCGAGGTGATGAGGTCGTCGAGATCGTAGGTGGTGAGCGGGGCGAGGCGGGCGGCGTGGTCGGCCAGGACGTCGGTGGCCGTACCGCCCTGGCCGAAGAGCACGAGCGAGCCGAAGACCGGGTCCTGGACGACGCCTGCCACCAACTCCAGGACGTGCGGGGCATGAGGCTGCACCACCACGCCGGAGAGCCGGTCGCCGAAGTGGTCTACGAAGTCGCGGTAGGCGGCTCGTACCTGCCCTTCGCCCTGGAGGTCGAGGCGGACGGCGCCCTCGTCGGTCTTGTGCACCAGCCCCGGCCAGTGGGCTTTGAGTACGACCCGGCCGTCCGGGCCGGCGAGGCGCGTGGCTGCCGCTGCGGCTGTCTCCTCGTCGCACATCCACTCCCAGGCGACCTGCGGGATGCCGTAGCGGGTGAGGAGCCGTGCGCATTGGACCGGGTCGAGCCAGCCGCCCTCGGGACGTTCGGCGAGCCACTCCGCCACATCCGCTCGGGCACCTTCGGTATCGACGCTGGACGGATCCGGTGGCAGGCTCTGCGGCCTGCTTCGCCGCCGGGCGTAAGCGGCCGTGTACGACAGGGCACGGGCGGCGTCCTGTGGGTCGGCGTACGCGGGCACAGCTCCGCCGCGCTCGGCTGGCAACAACTCCACACGCGCGGCCCGGTCCACCAGGACGAGGGCCGTCGTGCACGGAGCCCGTTCCGGGGCATCGGTGAACGCCCGCACCAGGTCGTCGCCGGTGGCCGCGGCCAGGGCCGTTGGGACCAGTACCCCCAGCACCGCGTCGACGTCCCGGTGCGCCGCCAGCAGGTCCACACAGGCGCGCAGCCGGTCCTCGGGCACGGCGGCGGTGGCGTCGACCGGATTGCCGACCGCCGCACCCCCCGGCAGCACGGCCGCGACCTCCGCCGCCAGGGCGGGCTCCAGCGGACGGACGCTCAGCCCGGCTTCGCTGCACGCGTCGGCGGCCAGCACGCCCACCCCGCCGGCGTTGGTGACCACCACCACGCGCTCGCCGGCGGGCAGCGGCTGTGTGTGCAGGAGTGCCATTGTGTCCAGGAGTTCCCCGATGCTCCGGGTGGCGATGACACCGGCCTGGTGGAAGAGCGCCTGCCGGGTCATTGTCGGCGTGGCGGCGGCAGCTGTGTGCGAGGCCGCCGCCCTGCGCCCGGCCTCCGAGCGCCCCGCGTCCACTGTGAGCACTGGCATGCGCCTGCTCACCCGCCGGGCGGTACGGGAGAACGCACGGGGATTGCCGAACGACTCCAGGTGCAGCACCGCGAGATCGGTACGTCCGTCCTCTTCCCACCACTGCAGGAGGTCGTTGCCGCTGACGTCGTACTTGTCGCCGAGCGAGACGAACGTCGACACGCCGATCCCGAGCCGGGACAGTCCGTCCAGCAGCGCGATGCCGACGCCGCCCGACTGGGTGGCGACCCCGGCCGTGCCGGGCAGAAGGAAGCGGGCGGCGAACGTCGCGTCCAGCCGGACGTCCTTCTCCGTATTGGCCAGGCCCAGGCAGTTAGGGCCGACCATGCGCATGCCGTGCTGGCGGCAGGCCGCCCGCAGCCCGGCCGCCTGGACGGCGTCGAGCCCGGACGTCACCACCGCCAGTGCCCGCACTCCGCGCGCGCCGCACTCCTCGGCGATAGTGGGTACCGCGTGGGCGGGGACGGCCAGCACGGCCAGTTCGGGAGTCTCCGGCAGGTCGGAGACGGCGGGGTGACAGGGCAGGCCGTCGAGGGCGGGCCCGTGCGGGTTCACGACGTGCACCGGGCCGGTGAAACCGTTGGCACGCAGATTGCGCAGGATGGCCCGTCCTACGGATCCGGGGCGGTGGCCGGCGCCCACCACGGCGACGGAGCCGGGCCGCAGCAGTGGCCGGAGGCTGGCGACGTCGGCGGTGCGCCCGCGTGTGTCGAGGGCGGTCAGATAGTGCTCGTCCGGCGTCAGCGCCACCCGAATGTGGATCTCCGGCCCCTCGAAGCGCCGTCGTACAGGCAGCCCGAGGTCGGCGAAGACCCTGATGACTCGCATGTTCTGGCTCAGCGCGTCGGCCGTCAGCTCCTGGACCCCCTTGGCCCGCGCGAGGTCGACGAGGTGTTCCAAAAGGAGCGTTCCGACGCCATGGTGGTGCCATTCGTCCGCCACGGCGAGGGCGACCTCGGCGGCGGTCGGTCTGCCTCCGGGCGGGTCGGTGGGTGTCGCGTGGTACTCGGTCAGCCCCACCACCTCACCGTCCACTTCGGCTACCAGAGCCCGGTCTCCCGGCCCGGCGCCCAGACACAACGCCTCCGCCGCCTTCTGCGCGACGAGGGGGCCAGTGGAGAAGAAGCGCAACCGCAGGTTCTTGGGGGACATGCGCTCGTACAGCCGGAGTACCGCCGCACGGTCCTCCGGTACGACAGGTCTGACCCGCACGGTCGTCCCGTCGGCAAGCAGCGCGTAGACCGCAGGGGCCGGCGACTCCGGGGTACGGGTCATGGCACGGTCGCCTCCTCGCCTTCCAGCATGGCCCGTGTCGTGCGGGGGCGCATGGGCCGGTCGGGCGCTGTTCGTACGTCAGGGGGAGCGGGGCAGTGGCTCCCCGAGTTCGCCTTCCACGGCGTCGGCCATGGCCCGGAGCACCTCCAGCGTTCGTTCCGCCTCGGCCTCGTCGACCGTGGTGATGGCGAACCCCACGTGGATCACGACGTAGGTGCCCACAGCGGCCTCGGGTGTGTAGGCCAGGCACGCCTCGCGGCGGACCCCGCCGAAGTCGACCGTGGCCATCCGCAGCCCGGCACGGTCGTGGATCTCCACCACCCGGCCCGGAATGCCCAGACACATCGTCGTCACCCTTCCTGTAGGCGGGCTGCGGCCACTGCCGCCTGCCCGTAGCTGATTCCTCCGTCGTTGACCGGCACGGCACTGTTCACGAGCACCCGTAGTCCCTGTTCCTCGAGCAGGGATCTTGTCTCTGTGAGCAGGCGTGCGTTCTGGAAGCAGCCGCCCGACAGGCACACGGTCGACGGTGCCCCGGCTGCCACGGCTCGCTGGACCATGCCGGAGGTCACCTCAGCCAGTGTGCGGTGAAAAGCCGCGGCGAGCGTGCTCGTCCGCTCGTCGGCCACGGTGCGGTCGAGCAGGGCGGTCAAGGTGGGTACGGGGTCGTACACCCACAGCCCGTCAGCCCGTGCGAGACGCCAAGGGAGGGCTTCGGCGCGCTCTTCCCCCGCCGTCGTTTCCAGGGCGACGGCTGCCTGTCCCTCGTAGGTGGCGTCGTCGCACAGGCCGAGCAGGGCGGCCGCGGCGTCGAAGAGACGCCCGGCACTGGACGCGCGCGGGCAGTTGACGTCCCGCTCGACCACCGTCTGGATCACCCGGACTTCGTCCGGCGGGAGCCGCCGCTCGAACGCGACAGCCAGCGACGGCGGGATACCGGTGCCGCCGAGCGCCTCCACCCCGTACAGGTACCCCAGGGCCATACGAGCGGGCCTGCGCACGGCCGCCGCCCCGCCGGGCAGCGGAGCGGTGGCGAACCGCCCTACCCGGCGGTAGCGGGTGAGGTCGGCGACCAGGATCTCTCCGCCCCACAGTGTGCCGTCGTCGCCGAGGCCCAGCCCGTCGTAGGCCACCCCGAGGAAAGGACGGTCGAGCCCGTGTTCGGCGGCGCATGCGGCGACGTGCGCGTGGTGGTGCTGCACGGCGATCCTTCGCTCGGCGGGCTGAGCTCGCGCCCATTGGGTGGACAGGTAGCCGGGGTGCAGGTCGTGGGCGACGACCTGCGGTTCGATCCCGGTCAGCCGTACCAGGTCGGCGTAGGCCGCTTCGAAGGCGTCCAGCGTCCGTGCGTCCTCCAGGTCGCCGGTGTGCGGCCCGAGAACAGCACGGGTCCCTTCCGCGAGGGTGAAGGTGTGCTTCAGCTGCGCACCGGCCGCCACGACCGGCTGAGCGGCCGCGACGGGGATCGCGAGCGGGGCAGGGGCCAGCCCACGGGCCCGGCGCACGGTCGTGACCGTGCGGCCCACTGGGCGCACCACCGAGTCGTCGTAGCGGGCCCTGATGGGCCGGTCGTGGACGAGGAAGCTGTCGGCCACTCCCGCCAACGTCTCGCGGGCCGTCGGCTCGTCAACGGCGATGGGCTCGCCCGAGCGGTTGCCGCTGGTCACGACCAGCGGCCTGCCGAGATCCCGCAGCAGCAAGTGATGCAGCGGCGTGGTGGGCAGGAACACGCCGATGTGGTCGGTCCCCACGTGTACGCCGGGTGGGATGCCGGAGCCCTGGCGGGCCGGCGCCAGCACCACGGGCGCGGCCGGGGACGTCAGTGCCGTCACCCCGGCGGAGGACAGCCGTGCCAGGCGCCGGGCGGCCGCGATATCGCTGGTCATGACGGCGAACGGTTTGGCCGGCCGCAGCTTGCGGGCGCGCAGGCGGTTCACGGCCTCTGCGTCGGTGGCGTCGCACACCAGCTGGAAGCCGCCCAGCCCCTTGATCGCCACGATGCCACCGCTGTCGACGACCGATTCCGCGGCACGCAGGGCCTCCTCGCCGGTGAGGTCCTCCCATTCCAGGCGGGGTCCGCAGTCCGGGCATGCCACCGGCTCGGCGTGGAAGCGCCGGTCGGCCGGATCCGCGTATTCGGCGGCACATGCGGCGCACAGCGGAAAGCGCCGCATGGCGGTGCGTTCACGGTCGTACGGAAGGTCTTCGACGACGGTGGCCCGCGGACCGCAGTCCGTACAGTTGACGAACGGGTAGCGGTAACGCCGGTCGGCGGGGGCGAACAGTTCGCGCAGGCACGCTTCGCAGGTGGCGGCGTCCGGCGGGATCTCGCGGGCGGCGGGCCGGCTGCTGCCGGTCCGGGCACTGGCCCGGACGGTGAAACCCGAGCCCGGCGGCGGAGGAGGGCCGGACAGGTCCGCCACGGCCACTCGGCGGATGTCGGCCAACGGCGGCGCCTCCGCGCGCAGCAGCTCGACAAGGGCCTGCACCGATGGCGGCGGCCCGGCCACGGTCAGCTCGACACGGTCGTCGGCGTTGAGGACCCACCCGTCGAGCCCCAGCCGCGTCGCCAGGCGGTGGACGAAGGGACGGAAACCCACGCCCTGGACTCTGCCGAAGACCGTGACCGCCCGAGCCACCCGGACCGGGGCTTGCGGGCCGGTCGTAGCGCCCGTGGACGCGACTCTCACAGCCGCACGCTCCGGGACGATGCCTTGCCGTGAGGTCCGGCGAGGTAGTGGGTGATCTCCTGCTCGATCCGTTCCGTGAGGGGACCGACCGCCGCGGCGACTGCGGAGGTCAGTCCCGTGCCCAGGGAACCGTCGGCTCCTTCGACCGCGTAGACGAGCAGGCGCCGGGGCATCCTGTCGAGCGCACGTGCCAGCTCGACCGCCTCACCCAGGCCGAGCCCGTGGCTGCTCGCCGTGCCCGCCTGCCACGCCGCGCATCCGTCCAGCTCCAGCCGGTGGATCCGGCCCGGATGCCCGGGGTGGGCATGGGCAGCGTCCACGACCACGGCAAGCTCGGCGCCCTCCCACAGCCCGATCAACCGACCTGGTTCCCCGTCGCAGCACACCAGTCGGATTCCGGCCGACAGGCCGCCATGGGCCGCGCGTTCCCGCAGTCGGGCGACGACCGCGGGACCCGCGCCGTCGTCCCGGCGGAACTCGTTGCCGACTCCGATGACCGTGATGCGGTCGGACACCGCCGCCATGGTCCGCTCCCTGTACTCGGGCCGCTTGCCTGTGGTGTCCCACCTTCGCTGAGGCGCCCTGCGCGTGCGTGGCACCGGACGTCGCCCATTCGGGGCAAGGAGCTTTGTGGCCACTGATTCCTCTGTCCGCGAGGCAACGAGGCGGTTCGGCTGAACGAGGCTGCCCTGCTCTGCCCGGGCAGAGCGCGTGCCTGTGCGAGCCTTCGTGGGCAGCGGGGCTGCTGACCGGCCCTTCCGCAGGTCGACCGGCCGTGTTGTGCTGGAGGGACGGAGTCCGATATTCCGGAGGCACGGCAGGGAAGCGGTGACGACATGCACGCGAAACTCGGTGACCACTTGATCGTCGAGAGCCCGACCACGGGCGCGACCAAACGTGACGGGGAGATCATCGGCCTTCATCACTCCGACGGCACACCGCCTTATGACGTGCGCTGGTCGGACACCAACAGAGTGACCCTGGTCTACCCCGGCCCGGACGCCCACGTACACCACCCGGGGCACAACCCGAAGCCGGGACACCTCCGCTGAGGGAGGAGGGCGGCGGCGATGTCGGACGCTACGACGACAGATCTCTACGAGGTCACCATGACCCTGTCGTACCTGCGTGAGGGGCTGACCCGACCGGCGACGTTCAGCCTGTTCGTACGGGACGTCCCGGCCGATCGCGGCTTCCTCGTGGCCGCCGGCCTGGAGCCCGTCCTCGACTACCTCTCCGGCTTCCGAGTGGACGCCGACGACGTGGAGGTTTTCGCCGCCGCGCTGGACCGACCTTCGGAGGACGCTGAACCGCTTCTCGGCCTCGCGTTCACCGGTGACGTACGGGCCGTGCCCGAGGGGCGCGTGGTCCTGGCTGGCGAACCGCTGTTGGAGGTCACCGCGCCTCTTCCGCAGGCGCAACTGGTGGAGAGCTACGTCCTCAACCAGATCAACCACCAGACCACCATCGCCTCGAAGTGCGCCCGCTGCGTAATGGCCGCCGACGGGCATCCGGTTGTGGACTTCTCGCTGCGCCGCACGCACGGCACAGAGGCCGGGTACCAGGCCGCGCGGCTGGGCGCCATGGTCGGTTTCGCCGGGACCAGCAATGTGTCGGCCGCCTACGCGGAGGGCCCCGCCGTCGGGACGATGGCCCACTCCTACATCGAGGCGTTCGGGACCGAGGAGCAGGCATTCCGCGCCTTCGCCCGCACCCACCCGGGCCCGGTGACCTTCCTGGTGGACACCTACGACACCGAACGCGGCGTGGCGACTGCGGGCCGCGTCCTGAAAGACCTGGGACTCGGGCCCGGGTGCGCGGTCCGTCTGGACAGCGGCGACCTGGGCACGCTGGCAGTGCGCTCCCGCCGGATCCTCGACGGCGCCGGGCTGAACGAGGTGCGCATCGTGGCCGGCGGTGGTCTCGACGAGTTCGCCGTGGACCGGCTCGTCCGGTCGGGGGCACCAATCGACAGATACGCGGTCGGCACGAAAGCCGGCGTCTCTGCCGACGCGCCCTACCTGGACTCCGCCTACAAGCTGGTCGAGTACGACGGACGGCCCGTCATGAAGCTGTCCTCCGCCAAGGTGACGGCGCCGGGCCGCGAGCAGGTCTTCCGGCGGCCCGGGTACGCAGACATCATCGGCCTGCTCGACGAGCCTCCGCCGCCGGGCGGCGAACCGCTGCTGAAGACGGTCATGCGGCGCGGTCGGCGCGCCCAGTCCGGCAACCGGCGTTCTCGCTTGGACGACGCCCGCAGCCGGTTCGCCGACGATCTCGCGGCGCTGCCGGATGACGCGCGGAGGATCGCCTCGCCCGTCGCCCCCAAGGCCGTTCTTTCTCAGCCGCTCACCGAACTCGCAGACCGCGTTCGCCACCACATCGAGACGGACGTCCTGGCCGGTACGAGGTGAAGCGCCGCGTGCTTCAGCGGTGCGGCACCACCGCGACAGGGCAAGCCGCCCGGTGCAGGGCGGCGTGACTGACCCGGCCGAGCTGTAGCCCGAACTGGCCCTGCCGTCTGGTCGCGCCGAGGACCAGCAGGTCGGCGTCGGCCGCCGGCCCGAGCAGCATCCGGTGCGCGGGGCCTTCAAGTACTGTGCGCTTGACGGATACCTTCGGGTGCTCGGCCACGGCCTCCTCCAGCACTTCGTCCAGGACGGCGGCGGCCTGTTCCTCGTAGGCCCGGGCAGCGGAATCGAGCACGATCAAGGGGTCCGCCGGCTGCTGGGGGCTGCGCCACGCCCGCACGGCCTGGAGCTCGCACCTTCGGGCCTCGGCTTCACGCAGGGCGAACCGCACGGCGGTGGCGGCCTCGTCCGCCTCGCCCACGCCGACGACGATCCGGTTGCTCATGCCCTTGATGTTGCGCTCTTCGCCGCGTACGACGACGACCGGGCAGTCGGCACGTCCCGCCACCGCAAGACTCACGGAGCCCAGCAGAAGTTCCTTGACGGCTCCACGCCCGGACGAGCCCGTCACCAGGACAGCCGCGCTCCGCGACTCCTCCACCAGCGCGTCCACCGCGTCGTTCGGCACGGTCACGGCGTTCACCTGCAAGTCCGGGGAGAGCTGCCGGGCTCGTTGCTCGGACGAGGCGACAATGTGTTGGGCCGCCACCTCCTCCGCCGGTTGTTGACCGGTGAACGAGGGCACCGCCCCTTCGTAGCGCTCCCACAGCGACGCGTAGACCACCCGCAAGGGGAGCTGGAAGCGGACTGCTTCTTCCACAGCCCAGTCCAGGGCAGCAAGGCTGCCATCGGACCCGTCGACGCCCACAACCACGGGACGCTCCATCATGCTCACCGCCTCACCGGCATCTCGGACCGGGCGGAGCCCGTGTCGTCTGCCTCTTCCACCATCTCTCCTCGTCGCTGTCGCGGCATGTCATGGCCCACGCGCCTCCGGAGTGCGGACACCTGTCTCACTGGGGAAGATAGGTCGGACGGTGCTTGCGGAAGGAAGCGGGACACGGCCATGAGCACGGAACCAGGAGACGGGACAGGTCCCCTTCAGGCACGTCCCGGCAGCGACCTCGGTCGGCGTGTGGCCCAGCGCCGGGAGGAACTGGGCCTGACCCGGGAGGAGGCCGCCGCCCGCGCGAGCATGGATCCCGGATATCTCGAGTACGTCGAGTCGCAGGCCGGAGTGGTCTCGATGGAGGCGCTCACCGCGATGGCGGACGCGCTGGAGACCACGGTCTCCACCCTGCTGGGGGCGGGAACAGAGCAGCTTCTCGGAAGGGGACCGCTGGCACTCAGGCCGACTCTGGAGGAGCTGCCGCCCGCAGAGTGCCGGGAGAAGCTGGCACACGGCGGCGTCGGGCGGGTTGTGTTCTCGGCGCCGGGGGGACCCGAGGCTGTCCCCGTCAACTTCCGGCTCGTCGGCGACGCGATCGTCTTCCGTACGGCAGCCGGGGGCGTGCTCGCCGGGGCGGTCGGCAGTGTTGTCGCCTTCGAGGTCGACCGGATCGACGAGGCGCGTAGCGAAGGATGGAGCATCCTCGTCAGAGGAGTGGCTGAACCGGTCACCGAACCGGAAGAGCGGCAACACCTGAGCGAAACCGCGGACCCGCACTCCTGGGCGGGCGGCGAGCGGCACACCTGGGTGCGCATCCCCCTCGGCCGGATCACCGGCCGCCGTATCCGCAGTGGCCTGTAGACCCGGCGGATCGGGAGGACGACCGACCGGTGACGACACGACCGCAGGACCTCCAAGGCCTGCCCCAGGCCGAAGCGGAGCGCCGCCTGGCGCGCCACGGCCCCAACATCGTCAGCTCCGGCCGCCCCACACCGGTGTGGCGCCGGGTACTCGCCCAGCTGCGCGATCCGTTGATCCTGGTGTTGCTGGGAGCCATGGCGCTCACCGTCGCCACCGGCGACCTGGTCGATACATCGATCATCGCCATCGTCATCGTGGCCAACAGCACGGTGGGCGTGGCCCAGGAGGTACGCGCCGAACGGGCCGTGGCTGCCCTGCGGGCCCTGAGTGCTCCGGTCGTACGCGTGGTGCGCGACGGCGCCGAGCGGGAGGTGAACGCCGCGGATGTAGTACCCGGTGACGTCGTCCTGCTGGGCGAAGGCGACATCGTTCCGGCCGACGGCCGCGTCATCGAGGCAGCTACGTTGCTGGTGGACGAATCCTCCCTGACCGGCGAGTCGGTGCCGGTGGCCAAGGAAACCTCGCCGGACGATCCGGTCCTGGGAGCGGTGTCAGCAGGCACGACGGTCCTGCGAGGGCGCGGACGCGTCGAGGTGACGGCGACCGGAGCCGCCAGTGCCACGGGCCGGATCGCCGCCTTGATGGCCGCGCCGCCCGGCCTCACCCCGCTCCAGCACCGGCTGGCGCGCTTCGGCCGCGCCCTGGCCCTGGCCGCCGTCGCGCTGTCCGCCGTGGTGCTTGCCGTCGGGATCACGCGTGGGCAGCCCGTGGAGCTGATGGTGGTGACCGCGATCAGCCTGGTCGTCGCGGCCGTCCCCGAGTCGTTGCCGGCCGTGGTGACGCTCGCCCTGGCTCTGGGCGCGCGTCGGATGGCCCAACGGCATGCCATTGTCCGCAGGTTGCCCGCTGTCGAGACGTTGGGGTCGATCACCGTACTGGCCACGGACAAGACCGGAACCCTCACCGAAGGCCGTATGGCCGCGCAGCGGCTGTGGACCCCCGCCGGTGGCGAGGCCACCGTCTCGGGCATCGGCTACGTACCCCAGGGCCATGTCGAGCGGGACGGACACGTACTCACCGCCGGTCAAGCCGCGGACCTTTCGGAGTTGCTCACTGCCGCAGTGCTGTGCAACGACGCTGCGCTGCAACCGCCAGGCGCCGGCAACGGGACCTGGACGGCGCTCGGGGATCCCACGGAAGCCGCGCTCCTGACCGCCGCGGCGCGACTCGGGCTGGACATGGCGGAGTTGCGCGAGCGCATGCCGCGCGTGGACGAGATCCCGTTCAGCAGCGAGCGCAAGCGCATGACCACCGTGCATCGCCGCCCCGGAGGAGACCTGCGCGTCGTCTGTAAAGGTGCCCCCGAAACCGTCCTTCGCGCAGGACTCCTGGCCGAGGGTGGTCCGGAGCCACGTGACCGAGCACTGGAGCGGGCGCGGCAATGGGCGCAGCAGGGGTACCGGGTCCTGGCCGTGGCCGCGGCCGACAGAACGGGGCCCGCACCGGACGACTGGGAGGGCGGCCTGACTCTCCTCGGGATGGTCGCGATCCTCGACCCGCCGCGGGAGGCCGCCGCCGGCACGGTCACGGCGTGCCGGGCGGCCGGTATCACTCCTGTGCTCGTCACCGGCGACCATCCGCTGACGGCCGAAGCCGTGGCCCGGCGGCTGGGCATCGCCTCCGCCCAGGACGCAGCCGTCACTGGGGAGGGGATCCAGGGCGGGACCGTAGGGGATCCCACGGCAGTGCGTGTGTTCGCCCGTACGACACCGGAGCAGAAGGTCGGCATCGTCGAGTCCTGGCGGCAGGCCGGGCACGTGGTGGCCATGACGGGCGACGGCGTCAACGACGGGCCGGCACTGCGCCGGGCCGACATCGGCGTGGCCATGGGCCGACGCGGGACGGAGGTCGCCCGGCAGGCCGCCGACCTCGTCCTGGCCGACGACGACATCGGCACGGTCGTGGCGGCGGTCGAGGAAGGACGGCGCGTGTACGCCAACGTACGGCGCTTCCTGCTCTACGCCCTGGCGGGTGGCAGCGCGGAGATCCTGGTCATGCTCACCGGTCCAGCTCTGGGCATGGCCCTGCCACTGCTGCCGGCCCAGATCCTGTGGATCAACCTGCTCACCCACGGTCTGCCGGGCGTGGCGCTCGGCGCCGAACCCACGGCCGGCGACTCGATGCATCGGCCACCCAGACCGCCGGAGGAAAGCGTGCTGGGGCAGGGGCTGTGGGCCCGCATCCTCGCGCTGGGCGTGCTCATCACGGCGGTGACCCTGGCCGTCGGATACTGGGCCCACGGTACGGGCCGCCCCTGGCAGACGCTGGTCTTCCTGACACTGGGCGCCACCCAGCTGGGCGTCGGCCTGGGGTCCCGGGCCCGTCCAGGAACCCTGACCAATCCCTTCCTCCTCCTGGCACTGACGGCCGCCCTGGCCCTGCAGATCGCCGGAGCGTACGTGCCGGTGCTGCGCGACCTGCTCGGCACCCGGCCGCCCGAGTGGGCGGACCTGGGTGCCGTGGGCGCTGCGTTCGTACTCGGCTATGGTGCGATGCGCCTTCAGGCGTGGCTGGTGCCCGAGGGCGGCGGAGCCCGGCGGGTGCGCAGGTCCGGCGACGCCTCAGCCGCGGCGTGAGCCGCGGAACAGATTCTGGACGAAGGCCGAGGGCCTGCCCTGGCGGGGCACCGACGGCACGTCGTGCGGCGCCGGGTGTGCTCCGGCGGTTTCCTCCGAGGCCAGGGTCGCGGCGGCGATACCGGGCCGGTCGCGGGCGTCCGGCGGCGGTGTGACAGTGATACCGGCTCCGGTCAGGATGCTCAGGTCCAGGCTCCAGATCGTGGCCGAGCGTTGCTCCCACAGCGCGAAGGCCGCGTCGACGTGCCGCCGGGCCTGGTCCGGGCTCATCCGGGTGACCTTGACCAGGTGTGCGAAGGCCTGCGCTTCCAGGCCGCGGACCTGGGCGTAGCCGAAGTGCGTGACGGTGTGACAGTCGGTGCACAGGCAGATCAGCCGCTTGAGCGTCTGCACGCGGCGCGTCCCGTCGTACTCCCACCGCTCGTGCGCCTCGAGCCACCTCTTCGCCTGCCGGTCCTCTCCCGCCCCGCACGCCTCGCAGCGCATGCCGGCCCGCCGCGTGATCATGCGGCGGAGCCGTTCCCAGTCCTGCTGGGTGACACAGGAGCGGACGTTGGTGAACCAGCAGCTGCTGGGCACCAGGTCGACGAACAAGCCGCTGCCGAGTGTCCGGTCCTCACCGGGCAGGAGATCCGGGATATCCGGCGCGGCTGCCCACGGGGCGAGAGCGGTCATCCCCTCTCGTGGCGCGTACCAGCGTTTGACGGCCGGGTCCCAGCGGGCCCCGGCCCGCTTCGCCTCGTCCTTCTGCGCGTACGGAACGTCCAGCCATATGCGCTCAACCACCCGTGTGCCCCTCCCCGTTGGTGACGTGGCAACGCTATCGGTACGACTGGGCCTCTCGCCGACCGTTACGGGTTCCGTCGCTATTGGAAGGCGGCGTGGATTTCTCGTTCCGACGCCTCGTGCGAGACCAGCAGTACCTCGTCGCCCGGCTCCAGCAGCAATTCGGGGGCGGGCGCGGTGGGCTGACCACCGCGGATGACGGTCGCGACAATCGTGCCTGCGGGCAGCGTGATGCCGCTCAGGGCCTGTCCCGCCGCCCGGGACCGGTCGGTGATGGCGGTTTCGATCACGTCGACGCCTGCCTTGCTCAGGCGGAGCAGAGCTACGGTGTCGGTGGCTCCCGTGGCTTCCTCCATCAGCGAGACCAGGGGCGAGGCGGACGGAAGAGCGATGTCGACGCCCCAGTGCCGGTCGAACAGCCACGCGTTCTCGTCGTCGTTGACGCGTGCCGCGACACGCGGGACCGAGAAGTGCCGCTTGGCCAGCAGGCCGGCGACCAGATTGGTGTCGTCCTGGCCCGTCGCGATGACGATCAGGTCGGCCGTCCGCGCCCCGGCGTGCTCCAGGACCGTCGGCTCGCAGGCATCGCCGGTAATCAGCTCGGCCGCCACCTGGCCGCGCAGTTCGGCGACTCTCTCCTCGTCACTGTCGAGGAGTGCCACCTGATGGTGTGCGGCGACCAGGACTTGGGCGATCTTCTTCCCGAGCCTCCCGGCACCGGCGACCACGACCTTCATGTTCCCAGCTCCTTGTCGAGAAAGGCACGCAGCCTCCCCAGGGACTTGGCGGCGACGGCGAAGGTCACGACGTCGTGCGGCTCGGCTGAGGTGCCGTGGGCGGGGAGGAGGGAGTGCCCGGCGCGGGTGACTTCCACAACGCGAATCTCTCCGTCCACGTCGAAGTCGGTGACCGGCCGGCCCGTCAGATAGTGGGGGAGGGAGGAACGGACCAGGAGGGTCTCCCCGTTGCCGAAAGTGAACTCCGGCTCCAGGTGGCGGTGCAGCAGCATCCTGTGGATCCGGTCGACCGTCCAGCCCACGCTGGCGATCGTCGGGATCCCCAGCTCCCGGTAGAGGCCGGCACGCCGCGGTTCATAGACGCGGGCGAAGACCATCGGTACGCGGTAGGTCTCCTTCGCCGTACGGGCGCACACGATGTTGCTGTCGTCGCGGGAGGTGACGGCGACGAAGGCATCGGCGTGCTCGATACCGGCTGACTCCAGGGCTGCCCTGCCGTAGCCGTTGCCCGTGTGGAATCTGCCGCCGAAGTTCTCCGGAAGCAGCCGGCGGGTCCGGGCGAGCAGGTCGATGACATCGACGTCGTGGCTCTCTGCGACGAGCCGGGTGGCCAGGGCGGAGCCCACTCTGCCGCAGCCGACGATGATCAGCTTCATCGGTGCGCCCCCTCTCGGACGGACGATTTCCTGTGCCGCAGCCACCACTTCCGCATCTCCTCGGCGACCAGCAGGAGAAGCCCGAGGCACACCAGCAGCGCCCAGTCGGCCGCGCTCAAGGGAGCGGTGTGGAAGACGGCCTGCAGCGGGGGCGCGTAGCTGATGGCCGCCATCAGGCCGATGCCCAGCCCCCCGGCGGCCAGCAGCGCGGGGTTCGAGAACAGGCCGACGCGTAGGACACTCTGCCGTTCCGTGCGCACCGCCAGGGCGTTGAAGAACTGGCTGACCACGATGCCGGCCTGGGTCATGGTGATCGCCTCCCGGTAGACGGGGTTGTCCGCGGTGAAGGCGGAGTAGGGGATGCCGGCGGAGTTCACGCGCCAGAAGAACACGGCGCACACGCCGAGCGCCTGGATGGTGCCCAGGAAGAGGAAGCGTTGTACGACGTCGGTGGAGAAGAGCCGTTCGCTCCGCGAGCGCGGGGGGCGGTCCATGACGTCGGGCTCCGGCGGCTCGGTGCCCAGGGCGAGCGCCGGCAGGACGTCCGAGCCCAGGTCGATGGCCAGGATCTGTACGGCGCTGATGGGCACCAGCGGGAAGCCCACGAAGGTTGCGGCGAGGATGGGCACCAGCTCCGCGATGTTGTGGCTGAAGAGGTAGACAAGGAACTTGCGGATGTTCTGGTAGACCGAGCGGCCAAGCCGTACCGCCACGGCGATGGAGGCGAACGAGTCGTCCAGCAGCACCATGACCGCCGCTTCCCGGGCCACGTCCGTACCGGAGGCGCCCATGGCGACGCCGATGTCGGCGTGCTTGAGGGCGGGTGCGTCGTTGGCCCCGTCGCCGGTCACCGCCACGACCTCGCCGCGCCGCTGGAAGGCGGTGACCACCCGCATCTTGTGCTCGGGGCTGACCCGGCACAACAGCAGCTCACCGGACGAGGCGAGCAGCCGGTCCAGATCCGCGTCTTCCATGGCGTCCAGGCGGTCGCCGGTCACCACGGTGGGGTGTGGCTCACGGACGATGCCCACGCGACGAGCCATGGCCTCGGCCGTCAGCGGGTGGTCGCCGGTCACCATGGCGATGCGGATGCCGGCGGAGCGGCAGGCGGTCACCGCGGCGCTGACCTCCGGGCGGGGCGGGTCGAGCATGCCCACGAGCCCCAGCAGCGTCAGCCCGTTCTCGGTCTCGTCCTGAGCCGGCCGGGGGCCGGAGACCGTGCGGGCCGCCACGCCGAGTACCCGCAGCCCTTGGGCGGCCAGTTCGTCGATGGCCGTGGCGACCGCGCCCCGTGTTTCACCGGTCAGGGGCCTGGATGAGCCCTGCCAGTCGATATCGGCGCACCGGCTCAGCAGCTCCTGCGGCGCCCCTTTGACGTACGCGCGGTGGTCGTCGCCGGAATCCGTGCACACCACGCTCATCATCTTGCGCACCGGGTCGAACGGGTACTCGGCCGTACGGGGTGCGGCGGCCCTGCTTGAGGCCGCGTCGAGGCCCGCCTTGGCCGCCGCCACGAGAAGGGCACCCTCGGTCGTGTCACCCAGCACCCGCCACCCTTGCCGGTCGGACGGCGGCACCAGACGCGCGTCGCAGCACAAAGCCGCTCCCCGCAGCAGGCCGTGCACCTGCCCGTTGCCGGAGACCTCGCCCTCGGGTGCGTACCCGACACCGGACACGGCGTGCGTCCCGCCACCCGCCCACACCTGCACCACGGTCATCTCCGCCTGGGTGAGCGTGCCGGTCTTGTCCGTGCAGACGACGGTGGTGGAGCCGAGCGCTTCGACAGCCAGCAGTTTCTTCACGAGCGCGTGCCGACGGGCCATGCGCCGCACCCCGACGGCGAGCGACACCGACAACGTCGCCGGAAGCCCCTCGGGCACCAGCGCCACCATCACCCCGAGCGCGAACACGAACGACGACACCAGCGACTGCCCGGTCGGCAGCCGCACGGCGAACAACACGGCACCCGTCGCCAGGGCCGCCACCGCCACCCGGCGCGCCATGACGGCCACCTGCCGCTGCAGCGGGGTGCGCTGGCGTGGAGCCGAGGCGGCAAGGTGGAAGATCCGCCCGAACTCCGTCGCCCCGCCCGTCGCACAGACGACGGCCTTGGCCGAGCCGACGACCACATCGGTGCCCATGAACACGAAGTTCCGGGCCTGCAGCACGGGCCCGGCCGCCACGGCTTCGGCCGTCCGCGCCACTGCGTCGCTCTCTCCGGTCAGCGCCGCGTTGTTGACGGACAGGTCGTACGCCTCGACCAGCCGGCAGTCCGCCGGCACCGCGTCCCCCGCCTCCAACAGGACCACGTCCCCGGGGACCAGCTCACGAACGGGCACCTCTCGCCGCTCCCCGTCGCGCAGCACACGGCAGGCGTGCGGGACCATCGCCTGCAGCGACTCCGCCGTACGCTCCGCCGCATACTCCTGAAAGAAGCCGATGCCCGCATTGAGCAGCACCACGCCCAGGATGGCGACGGCCAGCTGCAGCGTGCCGACGTCTCTTGGGTCTTGGAGCCTCCAGGCGAGGAACGTGATCGCCGAGGCGACCATCAGCACGACGGCGAACAGGTCGGTGAACTGAGAGGCCAGCTGCCGCCAAGGCGCCCTACGGGCCGCACGTGGCAGCTCGTTCGCACCGAAACGTACGGTGCGCGATACCACCTCCGTGTCCGGCAGACCGCTGGCGCTGCTGTCCAGGCCGGCGACAACGGCTGACGGCGGCAGGGTCTGGACCTCGGACCGGTCCGCCGGCGGGGGAGCGCCAGGGCCGGGAGCGTCACCCGGTCGCAGAAGACCGGTGTCGACCGGCATCACGGACCGCCCAGGCGACAGCGGATGGCTCGGTGCGCAGTATCGACCACGCGATACCTCCCTTGTGATCGCCCTGGCCGGGAAAGCTCAACGGACCAGTACTCGCTCGCCGGACCGGGGCACCACCGCGGTCCACCCCAGGCTCCGGTCGATACGGTCCCGCAACGCCGCGGCTGACTCCGGCTCACCGTGCACAAGGTACGTCGCGCTCGGAGCGGGAGCGCCGCGGAGCCAGCCCAGGATTTCGGCCGCGTCCGCATGGGCCGACAGTCCTGGAACGCTCACGACATCCGCCCGTACGGGCACGTAGCCGCCGAACATCTTGAGCGTGCGCGCGCCGTCGACCAGGTCGCGGGCCCGGGTGCCCTGCGCGGCGAATCCGACGATGACGACGGTGTTCCGGGCATCGGGGAGAAGACGCACCAAGTGGCGCAGGACGCGGCCGCCGGTTGCCATCCCCGACGCGGAGACGATGACGGCCGGGCCCTTCACCTCTTGGATGGCCATCGACTCCTCCACTGAACGGGCGGCCGAGACAGGGGCCGGGTCCAGGACGGACGCCCCGGCGTCCACTACCTCCGGCCGTATCTCGGGTGCTCGTGCGACCAGTGCCTCCTCGTAGATGCGCAGCGTGGCCAGTGCCATGGGGCTGTCCACGTACACGGGCACCGCACGAGGGAGCGCGCCGGCCCGTCGTAGCCGGGCCAGCTCGTGCAGCACGACCTCGGTGCGGTCCACAGCGAACGCGGGGATCACCACGGTCCCGCCACGTTCCAACGTCCTGTTCAGCGCCTCTCTGAACACCGCACGGCTGCTGTCGCTGTCGTGGCGCCGGTTGCCGTACGTGGACTCGAGCAGCAGTACGTCGGCTCTAGTGAACGGCTCCGGCGGTCGCAGCAGCGGGTGCACCGGCCTGCCGAGGTCACCGCTGGAGGCCAGCGTGTGCCCGTCCTCCAGGGTGAGAAACGCCCATGTGGAGCCCAGGATGTGCCCTGCGTGGTGCAGGATCAGCCGGGTTTCGCGGGCGATCTCCGTCTCTGCGCCCGGCTCGACGGTCCGGAACAGCCGCATCGTGCGGTCGACGTCCATCTCGTCGTAGAGCGGTTCCGCGGGGTGGTGCTTCGAGTGGCCGTAGCGGTTGCAGTGGTCGGCTTGCTCCATCTGTAGCCGGGCACTGTCGCGCAGCACGATCTCGGCGAGCCGGGCGGTGTTCGGGCTGCAGAACACGTCCCCGTGAAAGCCCTGCCTGACCAGTCTGGGCAGGTAGCCACAGTGATCGACGTGGGCGTGGGTGAGGACGACGGCGTGAACGGCCGAGGCGTCGACCGGGAAGCGCCGCCAGTTCAGGCGGCGCAGCTCGGCCGGCCCCTGGAAGAGACCGCAGTCCACCAAGACCCGGACGTGATCAGACTCGATCATGAATTTGCTGCCCGTCACGGTGCCCACGCCGCCGAGGAAGGACAGCAGCCCAGGCCGGGATCTCGCCGTCGCCTGTGAAGTGCTGGTCATCCTCACCTCCAGGATGCCAAGGACGGGGCCGGTCCGGGGGGCGTGTCGCCCGTCCTTCCACCGTGCCCCCGATCCACTGCGCGCGCACGGGGACCGGTGCCCGGCCACAGGCCGGGACCGCTCCGTGGCGCGGCGTCGGTAGAGATCGCAGGTTGAAAAGTGGCGGGCAGGCCGAAGAATCGGAGGGAGTCTCCGGGGTTGGTGGGAGGTGGCGGACGAAGCGGATCTCCGTGGTCTGCCCTGGCGGCTGCTCAACGCCCAAGTGGGGCTGGCAGGCGCACCGCCGGACACGCGCCCGGAAACCGGGCCCATTCAAGGGTGGGGCTGACCGTCGGATTGGGTCTTGTCATCGCGCCAAGGAACCCGCGAGGGGGTCAGCGGCCGGCGCTCTCTCGTTCAAGGGCGCAGCGTAGTTGTTCAAGGTCCGGGGGCAGGAGGTGTGCGAGCCCGTATCGGTGGCGTCCGCTGTTGTAGCTGCGGATCAGGCCGCGTTGAGGGCATCTCGGCTCAGAGACGACAGAGAGACGATCTGGTGGTCCGGTTCGACGTCCGTGCCGAATGCGACGTACTCGCCGCGGGCTACATCCAGTCCGGTGTTGCGGGCGTGTGGGGCACCCCTGCCGGGGTTCGATGTCGATGAGGGGGACCGCGAAGGCCGGGTTGCGGCGCCGGCGGTCCGGGCGCGGCGTTGATGATCAGCTCGCTGGTGATGGCGGGGACCGGTTCCTCGCGGTCCGCTCAAGTCCCTTTCGTGTCACAACCCCGCTGTACACGGGCGGCATGTGAATGTACCTCTGCCGTAATTCGCCCACGGCAGACAACGAAACGCCTCCAAGGAGTGGAATGTTTTCCCAGGGCCATGTCAATGTACAGCGTCCCCGAAAACATCCAGGCTAATGGAGGTGCAGGGTCTCGCAAGTCGAGTGCTGGCCAACCGCCATTATCGGTCCATCTTGTGAGGCCGTGCCCCTTCGCCGTCCTTGCTTCGTGAGAGGCGGTACGCCCAAGGAGCCCACCTGTCCAACACTGTGTTTTAGTTCCCTGCGCTTCACTGTTCCGATCCTCTTCGCTCTCGGCGCACTCAAAGCCTGGGGTGCAGCAGTGCCAAGACCGCGAGGCCCGGGCCGCCGCCCTATGTCTCTACGTCAGTATGGCCGGCCTCTTGCAGAGGACTCGCTGCAACGCGACTTCCGAGTGGGCAGGTACATCGCGCACTTTGCCGGAAATCCGGGCGCCGCTACCGGCGCATCGCCCGCGCTGTTGGAGTCCGGGGACGCATCCTGGTCTGCAATCTTGACTGCCTCACCGCTGACGACTTCGTCGCCCTGGAGACCGACATCGAACTGGCTGGCCTTATGGCACCTGGCCGACTTACAGCAGGAGTGTCCCCCACCCGGGCGACAGCCATACATAGCCGACGATCTCCGGTTAGTCAAACCGGGATATCTCCGCACCATAAAGGTGAAGTCAGCCGCAGGAGCGGCTGCGCTCGGGAATCAGACGATCGAGGGAGTGTGCCTTGGCGCAGGGTGGCAGTTATCGCCTGCTTACACCGGCGGAAGTGGCTGACTGGCTGAAGGTCAGCGAGAACACCATCAAGAACAAGTACCGGGGCTGGGGGCTGAAGCCACAAAAGGTGGGACGTCTGCTTCGCTTCCGCGAGCGCGACGTGGTGGCCTACTTGGACCGCAGATACGGATAATGCAGAAATTTATGATGAGCACGGGGCGGACGGCATAGCTTGGCCAGGGTATTTCAGAAATGTAAGGAAGATGAGAAGAGCAGGAACTACCCGTGTGATCAGACACGGTGCGGCCACCCCTGGACCGCGCGCTACCGTGAGCCCGGAGGCCGCACCGGCCGTCAGCGGGAGAGGGCCTTCGCCAAGAAGGGCCAGGCCGATGCGTTCGTCGCCAAGATCGAGCGGGAGAAGGACCTCGGCACCTACATCGAGCCCCTCGGCTTCCTGACCCCGCTGGTTCAGGTCTACCGCGAGTTCATCGACATCGGCGGTGACGAACGCGTCAACAGCACCCGCTACGCCTACGAGACCAGCCTCCGTCTCCACGTGGAGCCGTACTTCGGCGCCCGGGCCATCGGGGCCATAAAGCCCAAGGACCTCAAGGCCTGGCTGAAGTGGATGGTCGAGGACCGGGGCTACGAAGCCAGCACCGCCATCAACCGCTACGAGACCCTCAGCGGCGTCTTCAGCTTTGCCCTCGCCAACGACTACATCGCCAAAAACCCCTGCCAACAGGTCAAGGCAGGCCGCACCCGCGCCAAGCGCAAGACCAAGAAGACCATCCACCTGCCCACCCTGGCGGAAATCAAGGCCATCGCCGCCAACCTCCCCGGACCGTTCCGGCTCCTGGTCTGGCTCATGGCCGGCTGCGGGCTGCGCATCGGCGAAGCCAGCGCAGTGTCCCTGCAGCAGATCGACTTCGACAACGGCACCCTCTACGTCGACCGGCAGATCACCCAGGACGGCAAGAACGAGGAGCCCATCACCAAACGGCAGAAGGCGGCGACCAAGGGCAGGGGGCGTGCCCACTGCATCCGCCACCTCAAGTGGCGGGACCAGGACGAAGGACGCTCCGTCCCTTTGCCGGCCACCATCGCCGCCAAGATCCGTGAACATCTGCAACTGCACGGCACGTTCCGAGTCGAGGACGGTCTGAACCGGATCGCGGGGGACTACCTGTTCTCCAACGTCGGACGGACCAACATCCTCATGTACTCCCTCGTCGACCGGCTCTGGCGCAACGCCAAGAAAGCCGCCGGCATCACGAGGAAGATCACCCCACACTGGCTCCGGCACTTCTTCGCCTCCGCCGGCCTGTGCAAGGGCGTCCCCGTCACCGACATGGCCGAATGGCTCGGCCACCGCGACCCCAAAATCACCCACCAGACCTACGCCCACATCATGCCCGACGCCCCACAGCGTCTCCGAACCGTGATGGACTCCGTCTTCATGCTCGAGACCGAGCTGAACCTGCCCCTACAGTTCGACGCACTCGTCGAAGCCGCGTAGGGTGTCTCGGCGCGCCGTACGCCGAGTGATTCCTCGGCTGCTCCCTGGGACTCTCGCCTCTCGTATCCCCGTGACCGAGGCGAGCCGTTATCTGGAACTTGCCGACTGTGAAGGCTTGCGGTGTCAGTTTCTCCGCCCTGCCTGGGTGGCTTCTCGCAGGTGGCGGTGCGGGCGCCAGGTATCGACGCGGTCGACCTTTGATGATGGCGCACCGTGACCGAAGCGAGCAGCTGATGCACTGTTGCGTGGAAGTAGCTGAGCTGGACAGGGACCGGGCGCGCCTGCTCCGTCAAGTTGTGTCGCGGAGTCACCAGCTCACCCAGCAGGGTCCCGTCCAACAGCCTCGTGGAGGCACTGCAGGCATGCCAGGTGGCCTTGGCCTGCAGGGTCGGCTCCCCATGCGGGGGCGAGAGGCGGTGCTGCGGATCGGCTTGGCCGTCAGGGCCCTACCCAGCACCCTGACCCCACCGAGTGGCGTCCCCTTCAGGACGTCTTGACCGTTATTGACGTAGCCAGGTCTGTCAGGCACTTGCGTACAAGAGCGGCACGTCCTGAAGGGTCTTGAGGGCATGCCGCGCCCGGCTCGTACGGTCTGTTGGTGTTGGCCTGCGGCCCGACCGCCAGCAGCCTCGACCGCTTGCCGTACGCGCTTGGCGCCGTCCTCGTAGAGGAGCGGGTCGCCGACGTGTCGGTCGAGGACGGCGTGCTGCCGGGGGCGGCCCGCTGGTAGGCCAGAGCGAGGAGCAGGGGGTGCTTGCCCTCACGCAAGTCGTCCATGTCCGGTTTTCCGGTCCGTCTCTCGCTGCCGAAGACGCCCAGGAGGTCGTCGCCGAGCTGGAACGTCTCCTGCCACACGCCCGTACGAGGCCAGGGCGGCAGTGAGGTTCTGACCGGTGCCAGCGAGTTCGGCGCCGAGTAGGAGGGGGCACTCGAAGGTGCGCGGTCTTGTATCGCAGGACGTTCCAGGGGACGTCCGTGTCCGGTCCCGCCCGGCGGAGAGCTGGCCCAGGTGCTGCCCGCACGTGACCAGCGTGCGCATCACAACTGTACGTGCGAGAGCTGCTGTGAGCTGACGGGAGGTCAAGTTCGCGTGTTTATGCGCGCGCCCGACCAGGGCAGCGCCACATCGCCGGCTAGCAGGCGGCCGCGGCTCCGAAACGGCTCGCGGCCGCGTCCGGACGATAGCTGTCGCAGTGGCGGTCAGTCAGCAGGCGGTGCAGGGCGAGTGGGTCCCGGCGGGTGTCGGAGTCGTCCATCAGATCGTCGTGGATGAGCGCAAAGGAATGGAACAGTTCCAATGCCGCAACCTGCACCGCGGGCCGCTGAGGTCCGCGGCGTGCCAGCCCAGCAGGCACTGCATCGGCCCCACCTGTTTGCCACCCGCCCGGACGAAATCGTGCAGGAGCCAAGGCACGTCGGCGGGCAAACTGACCGCGAGCGCAGTTTCCGCACGGCAGGTCGATCATCTGCCTGACACGGAAGCTACCCGCATGGCAGGGTCAACGGTGATTGTGGGAGGAGGAGGGCGTGCCCCGCAGCCTTGACGACGATGCGTCCAGTCGCATGAGTAGTGCCGATCAGCAGCTGAGCGACGAAGAACGGCAAGCGGCAGCTGATGAGAGAGACGGCCTCCGCCGGCTCCGGCATGAGGTGAAACAGGCGGAGCGAGACTTGGCCCGCCGAAAGAAGGCCACCCGGATAGGGCGCTTGGCGAAGGTGGTCGCCGGTGGTGCTTGCCTGGCAGGGCTGGTCTGGACCGTCGTGTTCTGGGGTGCCCCCTCGAAGGTTGTGCGCTTCGATTTCATCTGCGCCGCAATGATCGTGATCGCAGTGGTGGTCGCCCTGACGGCCGCCACTCGGCGTGGCTCCCGTCCCCTAGCCGAGCTTGAGGACATGCTCGAGACTAATCGGGAGGCGCTGCGGTTCCTGAGCGCCCTCATCTACCCGACGCTGAAGGAACGGCGCAGTCTTTATCGCGAGGATGTCGCCGGGGTCGTCGAGCAACATCGGACCGACAGCCGAAGGTACCGGATCGTCCACAACGCGCTGCAGAACCTCATCATGATCGGCTCCGCAGCCACGACCACCGTTGCCGCCTTGGACACTGGCGAAAAGCTGACCTGGCAAAACGTTACAATCGTCGCTATTGGCTTCACCGTCACACTGGCAGCAGCCTTCACCGGCTACTACAAGTACCGCGAGCGCAGCTACTTCCTACTGCAGACGGCTGACGCCATTGAGGAAGAGGCCAATGCCTTCACCCTCGGAGTTGGTGCTTGCAGCGACTTCGGCCCGGATCAGGAGCAGGAGGCGCTGAAATTGTTCACCCAGCGCGTCGAGGAGCACCGCAACGAGCAGCGGCGCCGTCAACAGCAGCTGGACCAGCCCGCCGATCAGGCCTCGCCGACGGCGGGATCGTCGCCGACCTGAGTGCGAACGACGATCGGCCTGGGTCTGTAAAGTGCAGCCGGTCCCCGTCGGGCCCAGGCTCATCACCGTGAGGTAGACGAATTTCAAAGCGGCGGCTCCAGACGGGAAGTGGCCGCGGGCCTGGAGTCGAACAGGCCATTTCCCTGACTGACCGGAAGCGTCCATTCCGCGTCGGTCGGCTCCGGGGCGGAGGCCCCAAGCCATCTCTGTGGACCTTGAGGCGATGGCGCTGGCCCGGTCCGGGCGGTCGGGGTCGCCATGGCGGACCTCGACGCGGGGATGGGAGCGGATGAACTCGGTGTCGACCAGGCGGACCTGGCCGGGTGGCCGACCGTGCGCACGGCGATGTCCGTGTCGAGGAAGAAGCTGAACTCGCCCGGGGCCGGGGCGTAGACGAAGAACTCGCCGCCCTTGAACTTCTGCCGCGTGATGTCGTCCGTCAGGACCATGGACCAGAAGTCCACGCAGTGGCCTGTGGGACACATGAACTGGAAGCCGGCCCGCAGTCCGTCCAGTTCCATCCAATGGCTGTGTACGTGCCCGTGGACCCTGACTCTCCGGCCGAGTCGATTGACCACATGCTCGCCGACGCGCGGCCGGCCGTGTTCCTCGACGACGGCTGGACAGCCGGGGTGGACTTCGCGGCCGGGGTGGACAGGATCACCGTCACGGTGGTCGGTGCCAGCGCCGGGGGTGGCGGTGGCGGTTCTGCCGGCGGGGCTGCGTACACGCCTTCTGTCTGCTGCCGATGCCATGGGCCAAGTCTGGATGCAGTCGGCGAGCCGTGCGGGTGCTCCTTGCTACGTTCCGTCACTACCGGTGAGTCTGGCCGTTGGGTGCTCCCTCACCTACGCAGCGGATGCTGACGGCGGGCTTGAGTTCCCGTGCTGGTTTGGTGCTGACTTTTGGGCCTGTGATCAGGAAAACCGCAGGTCCTAGCCCTGTCCGGATGAGTTGTCGTACCACTCGATAGTGGTCCCGATGAGGCTGGCTGCGACGATTCTGGGGAGCGAGTTGGGAGGGGCCATGGTCATCACTTCCGGGTGGGCGAGGGGTGCGTCATTGCGTCGCCATACCGTAGGAAGGCGCAGGTCAGGGGCCTATGTGGTGAGGGACCACACTTCGGGGGCGGGGTGTGAGGGCGGAGCCCATGAGGGAGCGCTACGGGCGTTGCGAATTGCTCAACTCGATCTAGGAATTCGGCGAGGAGTAATGTCGCGGTTGGGGTGATCTGGTGCTCGGGTGTTGACTCCCGTGCTGACTTGGTGCTGACTACGCAGCGTTGAAGCAGGGCATTTGGCGCGCATCGCCCGGCTGTGCTGAGAGGGCGGAGGTGGACTCTCCACTGGGGGCTCGCGGGATCGCCCAGGGCGAGGACCTTCAGCACAGGGCGCCCTGCTCTGCCTGCTGCGGCAGGAAGGGGTAGCCGGACGTACTTGACCGCTTCGGGGGTATTCATTTCGTGGGCCCGGTGTTCTAGCAGGACGAGGACCGCTCGGCCCTGCCGGCGTCCTGCCACCGGGAGTCCCTCCGCGTCGCGGACGAACTGGGCGCGAAGGCAGTCGCCTTCCCAGCGATCTCCACGGGCGTCTACCGCTGGCCGGTTGAGGATGCGCCCGGGCCGGCCCTGCCTGCGCAGTTCGGCGGTGACGCGTGGGACGCCGTAGTTCCGCCGGGACGCGATGTGGATCACCGTGATCTGATGGACCAGAGCCTCATCGGCCCGTCGCCTCGCCTCGCGGGGCTCGGCTCCCGCCACCCACGCGTAGTACGTGGAGCGGGCGGTCTTCATCACCTTGCACAGCAGCACGGCCGTGAAGTTCGCCTTCTCCGCGTGGATGAACCGGCATATCTCGCTCACCGGTCGCTCTCCTTCGCGAAGAAGGTGGTCGCTTTTTCAGGATCTCGATCGTCTTCGCCTGCTCGGCGGTCAGCTTCCGCAGCCGCTTCAGCTCTTCGTCCCGGTCGGCGCCACTCTGCACGGCCCGCCCTGCATACCTTCACCACCGGCCAGAGCCACGGTTCAAGTGACGTCGACACGCCAGGACCAGGGGCGGGCAGGTGTAGAGCATGGCGCCGGCCCACCTCCACGTCTCTTCGACGCGCGGCCACCATAGGCGTGTCTGAGCGCGTGGTTCGTGTAGACGAGGAGGACCGAGACCGGTCACAGACAAACAGCCGCCCAGATGGGCATGCTGGGGCCTCACACTGCCCGATGGCCCCGTCCCGGGGCGACCCGGGTCACCCCCTGACACCACCGATGGAGAAGAGCAGTCATGACACTACGTTGCGCCGTGCTTGATGACTTCCAGTCCATAGCGACCACCATCGCCGACTGGTCGCCGCTGGCCGGGAAGGTCGATGTCGTCAGCTTCCCCGACCATTTCGGCAGCGAGGGAGAGCTGGCCGTGGCTCTGGCGGAGTTCGACATCGTGGTCACCTTGCGGGAGCGGGTGCCCTTCCCCGCGTCACTGCTCGCCCGTCTGCCGCGGCTGCGGCTGCTGGTCGCCTCGGGGATGCGCAATTCGGTCATCGACTACGCCGCGGCGAGGGCGCAGAGGGTGACGGTGTGCGGTACGACCAGTTCTTCGACTCCGCCGGTGGAGCTGACCTGGGCATTGCTGCTGGGCCTGGCTCGGGGCATCGTGCCCGAGGCCGAAGCCGTCCGGGAAGGCGGCCGGTGGCAGTCCACGGTCGGAGCGGACCTGCACGGCCGCCGCCTGGGCCTGCTGGGGCTGGGCAAGATCGGCAGCCGGGTGGCCCAGGTAGGCCTGGCCTTCGGCATGGACGTCATCGCCTGGAGCCAGAACCTCACCAAGGAACGCACGGACGAGGCCGGCACCGCGCTTGCGGCGACGAAGGAAGAACTACTGGAGAGCAGCGACTTCGTCTCCGTCCACCTCGCCCTGAGCGACCGCACCCGCGGCCTGGTCGGCGCCGCCGAGCTCGCCCGGATGCGCCCGACCGCCTACCTGATCAACACTTCACGGGCCGCAATCGTGGACCAGGACGCCCTGCTGTCCGCCCTGCGGGCCGGGACCATAGCCGGCGCGGGGGTCGATGTCTTCCACACCGAACCACTGCCCGCAGACCACCCCATGCGCACCGCGCCACGCCTGCTTGCCACTCCGCACCTGGGCTACGTCACCCGCGCCAACTACGAGAGGTACTACGGCCAGGCCATCGAAGACATCCAAGCCTTCCTGGCAGACGCGCCCATCCGCCTCCTCGGCTGACTCCGGGCCCGTGCCACCGACGAGCCGTCCGGTCGCCTGCCGTGCGCAGGCGTGAGCAGTCGAGTACAGATATCCCACGAGATCGGCTCGCGCCCGTCCCGCCGCACTGTGCGGGCTGGGCGCAGCTGCTGCCGCTTGACCTTGTGGCCGCAGCCGTTCTTCCGCGCCGCCTCCATCGGCACGCAGCCCCCCGCGGGCTGCGCCGGGCCACCCGACCAGGTCGCCGAGCACGCCGAACTGCTCATCTGTCGACGTCACTTGAACCGTGGCTCTGTTTCACCTTCCGTGTCAGAGCCATGGAGGGTCACCACATCCGCGATCACGACCGGCCTCGCGCGGCGAGGAGGACCCGTTTGCGGAGCAGTTCGAAGCTCGCGCGGCCGAACATCTGCCGTTTCAGCATCTTGATCTTGTTGTTGTGGCCCTCGACCGGGCCGGAGCTGTAGCGCATGCTCAGTCCGGCGACGACGGCGTCGAGGTCGTGTCCGAGGCCGGTGGTGAAGGTATGCGGGGCGGGCAGGTCGTCGACCTGGACCCGGGCAATCCAGCGGTGGAGGTGGCGGCGGCCCTAGCGGTTGTTCACAGCTGGGCGAAGGATGACTGCTCACGTCGGCCTGAGACCTGTCCGCCGAGTCATGAGCGGAGCCAGAGCCGGGCCGTGGCCACGGTTCACCGTGCCTCAAATCTGTCGGCGCCGCAGATCGCGACGGGGCGCGTCCGGTGAGCCGTCTCGCAGGTGGGTAGCTCGTGGGGCGCGTGCGCCCGGAGCGTACGCGTCGCCGCCGCCCCTTTTGAGTGCTCTCCTGGCTGGAGGGCGGCGGGCCTGCGGGCATTTCTGCTGTGCTGACTTGGCACACCGTCCGCTAAGAGAGCAGGGGGTTCTTTATGCGCAGGTGGAGACGAGTGGCCCGGATGATCGTGGTGGCCGCTTCCGCGGCCGTGCTGGTGACCGGACTGTCGACCTGAACCGTTCCGACTTTCCTGCCGGTGGTTTGTTGGCCGGTGATCAGCCGGCTACTGGTTCTGTGTCAGCGTAGTGTGCTGCTTCGTACTCGGTGGGACTGGTCATGCCCAGACTTGAGTGCAGTC
>NZ_JAJQQS010000099.1 GCF_021228125.1 Streptomyces albireticuli | reverse complement strand
GCCTTCGCCCGGCTCAAGTCCTGGCACACCCTCCGCCAGGCCCGATGCTCCACCAACCACATCAGCCGCATCGTGCAGGCCGTCCACACCCTCCCGACCTGCGACTATCCAGAATGAAAGAGGATCAGTGAGATCGTCAAGCTGGAGGACTGGCCGCTCTCCTACGGCGGGGTTATGGTCGAGCAGGAAGACTCCGGCGGCGCGGAGGAGCTGAGCGGAGGGGACCTGGGGCCGGTTCGCGGCATGCCCGTCAGTGGACGTCGGCGCCGTTCGGGTTAAACGACTTCGGGACGACCTTGCGCAGTTCGTCGAGCCGGACAGTGAGCGAACTCGCGATTTTCGCGCACGTCATGGTATCTGGTTTATCGCCCGCCCCGGGGACCTGCGCCGTACCCTTGTTGCTGTCCAGGCACTCGGCGCCGTACCGGGCCAGCCAGCCCACCTCATGCGCCCAATACCGCAGGTCACGGTTGGGGCTTGTCTGGAGGAGGGCGTCAGCGACTTCTGCCTTGCGTACCAGCTCGGCGGTGCCCGAGCGGAGTCTCTTCCGCTCCGTGCTGCTGCCGACCTCCAGGCGCAACAACGGCCATCCCAGGTCACTGGCCGACTCCTGAAGAGAGCCTTAGAGCTCGTAACGGGATCTTGTTGAGGTCTCCTGGTCGGGCGTGACCGGTGTGATGATTCGACCGTTCGTGATGTGTGAGTGCTCGGCCGTGGGACGTGGACGACGGCTTGTGGGCCGCTGA
>NZ_JAJQQS010000098.1 GCF_021228125.1 Streptomyces albireticuli | reverse complement strand
ACGCGCAGGGCGTTGGTGAGGGCGGCGAGGACGACGATGGCGGTGCCGTGCTGGTCGTCGTGGAAGACGGGGATGTCGAGGGCTTCGCGCAGGCGGGCTTCGATCTCGAAGCAGCGGGGGGCGGAGATGTCCTCGAGGTTGATGCCGGCGAAGCCGGGGGCGATGGCCTTGACGATCTCGACGATGGCGTCGGTGTCCTGGGTGTCGAGGCACAGGGGCCAGGCGTCGATGCCGGCGAAGCGTTTGAAGAGGGCGGCTTTGCCTTCCATGACGGGGAGGGCGGCCTTGGGGCCGATGTTGCCCAGGCCCAGGACGGCGGAGCCGTCGGTGACGACGGCGACGCTGTTGCGCTTGATGGTCAGGCGGCGGGCGTCCTCGGGGTTCTCGGCGATGGCCATGCAGACGCGGGCGACGCCGGGGGTGTAGACCATGGAGAGGTCGTCGCGGTTGCGGATGGGGTGTTTGGAGGCCATCTCGATCTTGCCGCCGAGGTGCATCAGGAAGGTGCGGTCGGAGACCTTGCCGAGGTGGACGCCCTCGATGCCGCGGAGTTTCTCGACGATCTCGTCGGCGTGGGCCGTGGAGGTCGCGGCGACGGTGACGTCGATCCGCAGCTTCTCGTGGCCGGAGGCGGTGACGTCCAGGCCGGTCACGGATCCGCCGGAGGACTCCACGGCCGTGGTGATCTGACCGACCGAGGTCCCGCTCGCGGGAACCTCCAGCCGGACCGTCATCGAGTACGAGACGCTTGGCGCCGTTGCCATGG
>NZ_JAJQQS010000097.1 GCF_021228125.1 Streptomyces albireticuli | reverse complement strand
ACCGCCGGGTCCGTCGACGACGGCAAGTCCACCCTGGTCGGCCGCCTCCTCCACGACTCCAAGTCGGTCCTGGCCGACCAGCTCGAAGCCGTCGCGCACGCCTCCCGCGGCCGCGGCCAGCAAGCACCGGACCTGGCACTGCTCACCGACGGACTACGCGCGGAGCGGGAGCAGGGCATCACCATCGATGTCGCCTACCGCTACTTCGCCACCCCCCGCCGCCGCTTCATCCTCGCCGACACCCCCGGCCACGTGCAGTACACCCGCAACATGGTCACCGGCGCCTCCACCGCCCACCTCGCCATCGTCCTGGTCGACGCCCGCAACGGCGTCCTCGAACAGACCCGCCGCCACGCCGCCGTCGCCGCCCTCCTGCGCGTCCCCCACCTGGTCCTGGCCGTCAACAAAATGGACCTCGCCGGCTACGCCGAACCCGCCTTCGCCGCCATAGCCGACGAATTCACCGCCTACGCCGCCTCACTCGGCGTCCCCGAAGTGACCGCCATCCCGATCAGCGCCCTGGCCGGCGACAACGTCGTCGACGCCTCCGCCCACATGGACTGGTACGGCGGCCCCACCGTCCTCGAACACCTCGAAAGCGTCGACGTCGCCACCGACCCCGACACCGAACAAGCCCGCTTCCCCGTCCAGTACGTCATCCGCCCCCAGACCCCCACCCACCCCGACTACCGCGGCTACGCCGGCCAGATCGCCTCCGGCACCTTCCGGGTCGGCGACCACGTCACCGTCCTGCCCTCCGGCCGCACCAGCAC
>NZ_JAJQQS010000096.1 GCF_021228125.1 Streptomyces albireticuli | reverse complement strand
CGCACCCTCCCCCCGCAGCACGGCCACCAGCCTTACCGAACCGCCGCGCGCCCAGCCCCGTGAACGGCACTACCCAGGACCGCCCCGACGCCATGATCACACCACCCACACCACCACCCACACCAACACCAACACCAACACCAACGTGCCACACCACCAGCAGCTACGGAACAACCCTTAGCGCTCGATTTGGGCTTAATCCGCTTTGACAGATATCCGCGTTCAGAGATTCAGCTCCGGGAGGGTGTCCATCATGACGAGCCTCAGGCCTTGCTGCTCGTTCACGCCGGAGTTCAAGGCTGAGATCGTCGAGCTGTGCCCATGGGCTGGCCACTCGATCGGTCAGATCGCCAAGGGCTTCGACCTGATCGCGACCGCGATGCGGCACTGGGTGAAGCGGGCTAGAGGTCAGCGCGGTCGACCGACAGGGGCTGACCAGCAGTGAACGTGAGGAACTGGCCGCGTTGCGGCGGGAGAACCGCCAGCTGCGAGGGGCGTCGACATCCTCAAGCGGAACACGACTTCTTCGCGAAGGAGACCCGGTGACGGCGACCCGTTCATTCGGGCGGAGAAGCAGAGAGGCCACAACGTCACATGGGCATGTAAACCACTCAAGGCCGCACCGCCTTCCACGCTGCCGTACTGGGCGCCCCTTGACGTCGTTTCTTTTGGCTGTCAGAGCGGCATGAGAGCCTCCTGACATGAGCTATGACCTTGCTGTCTGGGAAGGCGAGAGGCCGGCGGATGACAAGACCGCGGGCCGGGTCTTCAACGACCTGTAC
>NZ_JAJQQS010000095.1 GCF_021228125.1 Streptomyces albireticuli | reverse complement strand
GTGGTGGGGTGACGACGAAGCTTGTTGAGCGGTTGGTGCCGGACGGCTTGTGGGAGTTGTTCCAGCGGGTCGTGCCGCCTGCGCCGGTACGCCCGCAGGGCGGCGGCCGTCGGCGGCATGGTGACCGTGAGGTGCTTGCCGCGATCGTGTTCGTGGCCACGTCAGGATGCACGTGGCAGCAGCTTCCGCCCGGGTTCGGCCCTTCTGGGGTGACCGCTTTCCGGCGGTTCACCGAGTGGTCTCAGGCCCGGGTCCGGGCCAAGCTCCACCGCCTGGTCCTCGACGAACCAGGCGCCCGGGGCGAGCTGGACTGGTCGCGTTGCGCGATCGACTCAGTCAGCGTCCGGGCCCTCAAAGGGGGCCGTGGACGGGACCGAATCCGACCGACCGGGGCAAGAAAGGGTCCAAAACTCACCTCATTGCCGACCGCGACGGCCTGCCCCCCTCTCAATCGGCATCTCCGCGGCCAACACCCATGACAGCCAGGGCTTCGAGCCCCTCGTGCGCCGCATACCACCCGTCCGATCCCGCAGGGCCTCGGCGACGCCGCCCCGCGAAACTGCACGGCGACAAGGGCTACGACTACCCCCACCTGCGGCGATGGCTCCGCTCCCGGGGCATCACGCCCCGTATCGCACACCGCGGCATAGAGAACTCCGAGCACCCTGGCCAGCACCGCCAGGTCGTCGAACGCTCCCGCCTGGCTGGGCGGATGCCGACGCCTCCACCGCAGACACGAGCGCAAGCCCGAACACTCCCTCGCGCTCGCAGGCATCGCTGCGGCACTCATCTGCTACCGCAGACTCCCC
>NZ_JAJQQS010000094.1 GCF_021228125.1 Streptomyces albireticuli | reverse complement strand
TTGGTTCAGGGGATGCAGGTTGGCTGGTTCGTTTCCTCTGTCATCCGGTCAGGGTGGGGTTGTGGGGGCGGGCGATGCCGGGTATGGCGTGGTGGACGCCGTCGCCTTTGAGGCGGCAGTCGCGGAGGATCTTCCAGGTCTTCATGCGGGCGAAGACGTGCTCGGTGCGGGCCCGGACCCCGTGGTGAGAGGCGTGGTGTTCCTCTTTCAGGCAGGGAGCTCGGGCTGGCCGCGTTCGCGGCGGTGCGGGATGATCAGGCCGGTGCCGCGGTAGCCGCCGTCCGCGATCACCGTCGCCCTGCCGGCGGCCGCCTTTGCACCGGACAGCTCCCAGGCTTCGCAGTCGTTGCGGTTGCCCGTGACGGGCCGGCCGGCCGCGGCGACGAGGCGGTTGTCCGCGTCGATGATGACCTGGTGATTGGTGGAGTACCGGTAGTTCTTCGACCGCTCGGCGACCGTGTGGTCCCGCGTGGGCACCAGAGTGCCGTCCACGATCAGTACGGTCTGCTTGCGGAACCGTTCGCGGGGCCGCAACGCGAGCGCGGGCGCGAGGTGGCCGATGATACGGTCGGCGGCCGACTCCCAGACGCCGAACAGCGGGGCAAGCTGCCGCAGCGTCAGACTGGTCCGCCCGTATACGGCGACCAGCAGCACCCGGTCCTCCAGCGGCAGACCCCAGGGCCAGCCCCTGCCTACCGGGCCCGCACCCTCCCCCCGCAGCACGGCCACCAGCCTTACCGAACCGCCGCGCGCCCAGCCCCGTGAACGGCACTACCCAGGACCGCCCCGACGCCATGATCACACCACCCACACCACCACCCACACCAAC
>NZ_JAJQQS010000093.1 GCF_021228125.1 Streptomyces albireticuli | reverse complement strand
CTAAAGGCTGTCTCGTGATGTCGTGGTCAGGCTCGGCCGAGGGCGAGGTTGTGCATGTGGGCGACGCCGCTGGTGGCCCAGTAGACGCCGTCGCCCTTGGGGAGGGCAGTCGCGGAGGATCTTCCAGTTCTTCATCCGGGCGAAGGCGTGCTCGACCCGGGCCCGGACCTGCCGGTGGGAGGCGTTGTGCCGCTCTTTCCAGTCCGGGAGCCGGTCCTGTCCGGCTTTCCTTCGGTGAGGCATAAGGACGCCGGTGCCCTGGTAGCCGCCGTCGACGAGGACGGTCGCGCTGCCGCGGGAGTCCTTGACGCCGGACTCGGCGAAGGCGGTGCAGTCGTTGCGGTTGCCCGGCAGGGGCCGGCCGACGGCCAGCACGAGCCGGGTCTCCGCTTCGATGAGGACCTGGAGGTTCGCCGAGTAGCGGCAGTTCTTGGACGAGGCGGACACCGTCCGGTCCCGGGTGGGCACCAAGGTGCCGTCCACGATGAGGACCTGGTGGCGCCCGGGCTTGCGTCTGCCCGGCGCCAGGGCCAGCAACGGTCCGTGCCGGCTGATGATCCGGCCGACGGCCGCCGGGGAGATCCCGAACAGCGGGGCGAGCTGGCGCATGGTGAGGTTGGCGCGGCAGTACATCGCCACCAGCAGTACCCGGTCCTCCAGCGTCAGTGCCCAGGGGCGGCCCGGCCGGTCCGGGTCCAGGGCCCTGCCACCCTCCCGGTGGACAGCCCGCACCAGACGCTGGAACTGAAACGGCCGGAACCCGGTGAACACCTCTATGAGCTCGCGGCGTTGAGCGGCCACGATCTGCACGCCCAACTCAACGCTGCACCCGATCCGGAGTTACGAGACAGGCTTTA
>NZ_JAJQQS010000092.1 GCF_021228125.1 Streptomyces albireticuli | reverse complement strand
CCGAAGCCGGTGGCCCAACCCTTGTGGAGGGAGCCGTCGAAGGTGGGACTGGCGATTGGGACGAAGTCGTAACAAGGTAGCCGTACCGGAAGGTGCGGCTGGATCACCTCCTTTCTAAGGAGCATATAGCCGACTGCGAGCGAATGACTCGCACGGTTGCTCATGGGTGGAACGTTGACTATTCGGCACAGTTGTGAGGGATCACTAGTACTGCTTCGGCGTGGAACGTGAGTCCTGAATGGCTGGGCCGGGCACGCTGTTGGGTGTCTGAGGGTGCGAGCGTTGCTCGCCCTTCTAGCGCCGGCCCCGGTAAAGGTCTGCTTCGGCAGGGTGTGACGGGTGGCTGGTCGTTGCTTGAGAACTGCACAGTGGACGCGAGCATCTGTGGCCAAGTTTTTAAGGGCGCACGGTGGATGCCTTGGCACCAGGAACCGATGAAGGACGTGGGAGGCCACGATAGGCCCCGGGGAGCTGTCAACCGAGCTTTGATCCGGGGGTGTCCGAATGGGGAAACCCGGCAGTCGTCATGGGCTGTCACCCGCTGCTGAACACATAGGCAGTGTGGAGGGAACGCGGGGAAGTGAAACATCTCAGTACCCGCAGGAAGAGAAAACAACCGTGATTCCGGGAGTAGTGGCGAGCGAAACCGGATGAGGCCAAACCGTATGCGTGTGATACCCGGCAGGGGTTGCGCATGCGGGGTTGTGGGATCTCTTTTCTGTCGTCTGCCGGCGACAGGACGAGTCAGAAACCGTTGGTGTAGGCGAAGGACATGCGAAAGGTCCGGCGTAGAGGGTAAGACCCCCGTAGCTGAAACATCAACGGCTCGTTTAAGAGATACCCAAGTAGCACGGGGCCCGAGAAA
>NZ_JAJQQS010000091.1 GCF_021228125.1 Streptomyces albireticuli | reverse complement strand
TAAAGCGTGTTGCAGAAGGCTGTGATCTGGGAATTTCCTTGGTATGGCCGGTGTGTTGAGGGCTGATCGGGTGTGGGTGGAGACGTTCACGGGTCTGCGGCTGCGGCAGTTTGAGGGTTTGTTGCGGGTGGTGCGTGAGCGGGGCGGCAACGGTCCTGGTGGTGGCCGGCCGTGGTGCCTGCCGCTGGCGGACCGGGTCCTGCTGGTGGCCGTCTACTACCGGACGAACCTCACGATGCGGCAGCTCGCGCCGCTGTTCGGGGTCTCACCGGCGACGGTGTGCCGGGTCATCCAGCGGCTGCGGCCTCTGCTGGCGCTCGAGCCGGCCGCCCGGCCCACGGACGCCGCGGACCGGCTGTGGATCGTGGACGGCACCTTGATCCCGGTTCGCGACCGGACGGTCGGCGCGTCGAGCCGCAACTATCGATTCTCCGCAAACGTGCAGGTCATCATCGATGCCGATACAAAGCTGGTGGTCGCCACCGCCCGGCCGGCTCCGGGCAACAAGGCCGACGCCCATGTCTGGCGGAACTCCGGCCTGCCCGCCCAGTGCCAGGGCGTGACCGTGCTCGGTGACGGCGCCTACATCAACACCGGGCTCATCGTCCCGCACCGCAAACGCCAGGGACGGCCCCTCCTGCCCGGCGAGGAAGAGGACAATGCCGAACACCGCAAGATCCGCGCCCGCGTGGAACATGCCTTCGCGAGGATGAAGAACTACAAGATCCTCCGTGACTGCCGGCAGCGCGGCGACGGCCTCCACCACGCGGTCCAAGCGGTCGCCCACATGCACAACCTCGCCCTGGCAACATGACCAGAACAGCCGGAACCGGGCCCCGACCTGCCAGATCACAGCCTCCTGCAACACGCTTTAA
>NZ_JAJQQS010000090.1 GCF_021228125.1 Streptomyces albireticuli | reverse complement strand
CTAAAGATCTTCTCGTAACTCCGTAATTGTGCTGCGGCGATGCGGGTGTTGCAGCGTTCTGCTCAATTCATCCAGCGAGGGCGAGGTTGTGCATGTGGGCGACGCCGCTGGTGGCCCAGTGGACGCCGTCGCTCTTGAGCCGGCAGTCGCGGAGGATCTTCCAGTTCTTCATGCGGGCGAAGACGTGCTCGACGCGGGCCCGCACGCGGCGGTGGGAGGCGTTGTGTTCCTCCTTCCACTGCGGCAGCCGTTCCTGTCCGGCCTGGCGGCGGTGTGGGATGAGCAGTCCGGTGTCCTGGTAGCCGCCGTCGGCGATGACGATTGCGTCCTCGCAGGCCGTCTTGATGCCGGAGTCGGCGAAGGCCGTGCAGTCGTTGTGGTTGCCGGGCAGGGGCCGGCCGACGGCGAGCATGAGCTTGGTTTCGGCCTTGATGAGGACCTGCATGTTCGCCGAGTACCGGTGGTTTTTCGAGGAGGCGGCGACCGACAGGTCCCTGGTGGGTACCAGCGTTCCGTCTACGGCGAGCATGTCATTGCTGCCCGGCCTGCGCTTGGCGGGCGCGAGGGTCACCAGCGGTCCGTGCCGCTTGATGATCCGGCCGACCGCCGCTGTGGAGATCCCGAACAGCGGGGCCAGCTGTGGCATGGACAGGTTCGTGCGGCAGTACATCGCCACCAGCAGCACCCGGTCCTCCAGGGACAGCGACCACGGGTGGCCTGGCCGGCCGGGGTCCAGGGCCTGCCCACCAGCCCGGTGGACGGCCCTGACCAGCCGCTGGAACTGCCGCGGGCGCAGCCCGGTGAACACTTCGACGAACTCACGACGCTGAGCGGACACCACCTGCACGACCAGACCAACGCAGGCCGACCAACAGGGTTACGAGAAGATCTTTAG
>NZ_JAJQQS010000009.1:221909-326773 GCF_021228125.1 Streptomyces albireticuli | reverse complement strand
GCGTTGACTTTTGGCACGCTGTTGAGTTCTCAAGGAACGGACGCTTCCTTTGTACTCACCCTCTCGGGCTTTCCTCCGGGCGCTTCCCTTCGTTGTTTCCAACCTTACCAGATCCGTTTTCCGTTCCGTTTCCGGTCCGAATTCCGTTTCCGGCCCCCTGTTGGAGCGGGGTTTGCCTTCGGGCTTTCGCTCTCCGGCCTTTTCGACTTTATCAGAAGCTTTCCGGGCCGAGCTAATCGGCCTTTTCGCTTCCGATAGGGAATCGAGGTGTTCCGTGCGAATTCAATCCGCCACCGGAACGCTGTAGACACTAACCGTTGCGGCGGAGCCTGTCCAGCTCCCGGCAACCGTTCGAATCTACCTCCCCGCCTCCCCTGTGTCAACAGGTTTGTTGGGGCGAAGAGGACAGTACCAGGTCAGAGGGGCCGGACGCACATCGGCGACTACGGGCTGCGATCGGGACACCTCGTCACGCGAAGTCACGCGAACGAGGACGGCGGGCTCTCCAGCTCCTCCAGCTCGATGCCGGGTGCCGAGAGCACCACGTCACCGGCCAGGTGCACGCTGTACTGCTCCCCCGTCTCCAGGTCGCTCACCTGGTATTCGTCCACCTCCAGCGGACCGCTGTCCGTCTCGTGCGCCGTCCTGCCGAGCAGGGCCCACGCCTGGTCGAAGGTGCGGGGGGCCAGCACCGGGGACGTGAAGCCGACCAGGCGGACCCGCTTGGCGCCCTCCCCGGGCGACGGACGGACCAGCCGGGCCAGCGCCACGTAGAAGGCCGGTGAGGCGCCCGTGAAGGCGTGTGCCGCGACATTGCCCTCCGTGGCGTGCTCGCCGGAGGGATCGGTCCGCACCCAGGTGACGCCGTCGAGGGCGGCGCCCTTCACCTGCCAGCTCGCCGCGTGCAGCTGGACCCGGATGGGCCGGCCGAGCTCGTCGAGGGTGAGGTCGACCGAGCCGGTGTGCTCGCCGGACGGGGCGGTGAGCTGCGAGACGTAGCGCCAGCCGGACGGGCCCGTGGCGCAGTGGAAGTGTTCCGAGCCGAGGGGCGTGTGGTCGTGCGGGTCGTGGAGGGAGTAGCGGCCGCGGGGCATGGTGTGGTCCTTGACGGGAAACGGGGCAGGCCCCCGCCGAGGGCGGGGGCCTGCGTACCGGCTGAGGGTGCCGACGGGGTGCCGTCGGCGGGCCCGGTCAGTAACGGTAGTGGTCGGGCTTGTACGGGCCCTCGACCGGGACACCGATGTAGGAGGCCTGCTCCGGGCGGAGCGTGGTCAGCTTGACGCCGAGGGCGTCGAGGTGGAGGCGGGCGACCTTCTCGTCCAGGAGCTTGGGCAGCACGTAGACGTCGGTCGGGTACGACTCCGGCTTCGTGAAGAGCTCGATCTGGGCCAGGGTCTGGTCCGCGAACGAGTTCGACATGACGAAGGACGGGTGGCCCGTGGCGTTGCCCAGGTTGAGCAGGCGGCCCTCGGACAGCACGATGAGGACCTTGCCCTCGGCGAACGTCCAGGTGTGGACCTGCGGCTTGACCTCGTCCTTGACGATGCCCGGGATCTTGGCCAGGCCGGCCATGTCGATCTCGTTGTCGAAGTGACCGATGTTGCCCACGATGGCCTGGTGCTTCATCTTGGCCATGTCGGCGGCCATGATGATGTCCTTGTTGCCCGTCGTGGTGACGAAGATGTCGGCGGTCTCGACGACCTCGTCCAGGGTGGTGACCTGGAAGCCGTCCATCGCCGCCTGGAGGGCGTTGATCGGGTCGATCTCGGTGACGATGACCCGGGCGCCCTGGCCGCGCAGGGACTCCGCGCAGCCCTTGCCGACGTCGCCGTAGCCGCAGACGACCGCGACCTTGCCGCCGATGAGGACGTCGGTGGCGCGGTTGATGCCGTCGATCAGGGAGTGGCGGCAGCCGTACTTGTTGTCGAACTTCGACTTGGTGACGGCGTCGTTCACGTTGATCGCCGGGAAGAGCAGCGTGCCCTGCTGCTGCATCTCGTACAGGCGGTGGACGCCGGTGGTGGTCTCCTCGGTGACACCGCGGATCTCGGACGCCAGCTGGGTCCACTTCCGGGGGTTCTCGCCCAGCGTGCGGTTCAGCAGCGTGAGGATCTGCGCGAACTCCTCGCTGTCCGCCGTGGACGGGTCCGGAGCGGCGCCGGCTTTCTCGAACTCGACGCCCTTGTGGACCAGGAGGGTGGCGTCACCGCCGTCGTCCAGGATCATGTTCGGGCCGCCGGTGGCGGTGTCGGGCCAGGTCAGCGCCTGCTCCGTGCACCACCAGTACTCCTCCAGGGTCTCGCCCTTCCAGGCGAAGACCGGCACGCCCTGCGGGTTCTCCGGGGTGCCGTTCGGGCCGACGGCGATGGCCGCGGCCGCGTGGTCCTGGGTGGAGAAGATGTTGCAGGACGCCCAGCGCACCCGGGCGCCGAGGGCGACCAGGGTCTCGATGAGCACGGCCGTCTGCACGGTCATGTGCAGCGAGCCGGTGACACGGGCGCCGGCCAGCGGCTGCGCCTCCGCGTACTCCTTGCGGATCGCCATCAGACCGGGCATCTCGTGCTCGGCGAGGGTGATCTCCTTGCGGCCGAAAGCGGCGAGGGAAAGGTCGGCGACCTTGAAGTCCTGGCCGTTGGAGGTGGTGGTCATACGGGCTGCTCCTCCTGAAGGGGCGAGCGAGAGTGGGTACGGCTGTGCACGCGGTCAGGCCGCCTGAACGGGTGGCCGGACGGCAACCGTCCGGGTCCGGTCGGGCGGAGTGCGGACGCACTCGTCCCCTGGCCGCAGCGCAGTCCGTCGGAGGCCCTCTCTCCCTCGGCCGGCCCGTCGCGCGGGCCGCCCGACCGCCATCAGCAGCGACGTCTGGCTCTGGTCACGAATCTACACCTGACGGCCCGGTGAGCCCCAGCCCCTCTCGGCCCCGGCCCGGCGGCCCACCGAGTTCCGCGCGCCCGACGCAGCCTGACGATCCGGCAGGTACGCGCTTTGCTCCGCAGGTCACGTGTTGCAGGATGCGAACAGCGCGGGGACGCGGCACGCTCCCGCGCGCGATGACGTTGTGAGGAGATCCACGTGATCAGTCCAGCCGATCCTCCCGAGGGCGCGGGGGTCCGGGGGCCGGGGCTCAAGCTGCTGGCGGTGACCGCCTGTCCCACCGGCATCGCCCACACCTATATGGCGGCGGAGAAGCTGGCGCAGGCCGCGCAGGTGCTCGGCCACGAGATGAAGGTGGAGACACAGGGGTCGATCGGCGCGGAGAACGTGCTGACCGACAACGATGTCAGAGAGGCGGACGGGATCATCGTCGCCGCCGACAAGGACGTCGACCTGAGCCGCTTCGCCGGCAAGCGGGTCCTGGTCGTGGGGGTCGCCGAGGGCATCCACCACCCGGAGCGGCTGATCGACCGGGTGCGGTCCGCGCCCGTGCACCGGGGCGACGGGGCGGGCGCGGGGGCCGCCGGACCGCCGGGCGCGGAGGCCGGCAGGGAGCGCGGCGTCCTCTACAAGGCGCTGATGAACGGCGTCTCGTACATGATCCCGTTCGTGGTCGTCGGCGGTCTGCTGATCGCCGTGTCGCTCGCGCTGGGCGGGCACACCACCCCCGAGGGGATCGTCTTCCACAGTTCCTTCTGGCAGACCGTCAACGACATCGGCGTCATCGGCTTCACGCTGATGATCCCGATCCTCTCCGGCTACATCGCCTACGCCGTCGGCGACCGGCCCGCGCTCGTGCCGGGCATGGTCGGCGGCTGGATCGCGAGTCACGGGGAGCTCTACGACAGCGAGGCCGGAGCGGGGTTCATCGGGGCGATCGCCACCGGCTTCCTGGCGGGCTACGCGGTCCGGTGGATCCGGAAGGTCACGGTGCCGGAGTTCGTCCGGCCGATCATGCCGGTCATCGTCATCCCGATCGTCGCGACGAGCGCCGTCGGGCTGTTCTTCGTCTACGTGATCGGGCGCCCCATCGCCTGGGTCTTCACGCATCTGACGGACTGGCTGGGCAGCCTGACCGGCACCAGCGCGGCGCTGCTCGGGGTGCTGCTCGGCCTGATGATCGCCTTCGACATGGGCGGGCCGGTCAACAAGACGGCGTTCCTCTTCGGCGCGGGGCTGGTCTCCCGGAACCCCGAGATCATGGGCATGTGCGCGGCGGCGATCCCGGTGCCGCCGCTCGGCCAGGGACTCGCGACGGTGCTGCGCCGCGGGCTGTTCACTCAGCAGGAGCGGGAGACCGGGCTGGCGGCGCTGTTCATGGGCTTCTTCGGCATCACGGAGGGCGCGATCCCGTTCGCCGCCGCCCGGCCGGCCCGGGTCATCCCCGCGAACATGCTGGGCGGCGCGGTGGCCGGCGCGGTCGCGGGCCTCGCGGCGGTGAAGGACAGCGTGCCGCACGGCGGGCCGATCGTGGCGGTACTGGGCGCGGTCGGCGGGGTGCCGATGTTCTTCGTCGCCGTCGCCGTCGGCACGGTGGTGACGGCGCTGGCGACGGTCACGCTGATGGCCCTCGGCGGCGGGGCCGCCCCGCGGATGCCGGGTGCCGTGGCGGCGGCACCGGCGGTGCCGCCGGTGCCGCCGCCGGTGCCGGGCGGCGGGGCCACCGAGGCGGCGGGCGGCGCGTCGGCACTGTCAGGTCACCTCACCGAGGCGTCCGTACGGCCGTGGCTCGCCGCCCGCTCGAAGGAGGCCGCGATCCACGAGCTGGCCGGGCTGCTGGCCGCCACCGGCCGGGTGACGGACCCGGACGGGCTGGTCGCCGCCGTGCTCGCGCGGGAGGCCCTGGGTACCACCGGTCTGGGTGAGGAGATCGCGATCCCGCACGCCAAGACGGACGCGGTCTCGGCTCCGGTGGTCGCCTTCGCGCGGTCCGAGGAGGGCATCGAGTGGGGGGCGCCGGACGGGACGAGGGCGCGGCTGATCTTCATGATCGCGGTGCCGGAGAGGATGGCGGGGGATGAGCATCTGCGGATTCTGGCGATGCTGTCGCGGAAGTTGATGGATCCGGGGTTTCGGGAGCGGTTGCTTTCCGCGGGTGGTGTGGGGGCGGTGGTGGGGGTGTTGGCGGAGGTGTCGTAACCGGCGGGTGCGGGTGCGGGTGAGCGGGGAGGGTGCGGGTGGGGTGCCGCTGCGCGGGGCCTTGTCCCCTACCCGCCCCTTCCCGAAACCGGGGCTCCGCCCCGGACCCCGGTCCTCAAACGCCGGGCGGGCTGAAATTCAGCCCGCCCGGCGTTCCGTGAGTGGCCCTCAGTGCCCGGCCGGGCCCCCCGGTGTCGCCGTCGGGTCCGCGCCCGCCGCCGCTGCCCGTTCGTCGTAGATGTCCGGCTCCAGGTAGATCACCCGGGCGATCGGGACCGCCTCGCGGATGCGGGCCTCCGCCGCGTCGATGGCTCGTGCGATCTCGACGGCGGTGTCGTCGTGCCGCACCGCGATCTTGGCGGCGACAAGCAGTTCCTCGGGCCCCAGGTGGAGCGTGCGCATGTGGATGACGGCGGTCACCGTCTCGCCGTCGACCGCCGCGGCCCGGATCCTGGCGAGGTCCTCGCTGCCGGCGGCCTCGCCGAGGAGCAGGGACTTCGTCTCCGCGGCCAGGATCAGCGCGATCAGGACGAGCAGGGCGCCGATGCACAGCGTGCCGATGCCGTCCCAGACGCCGTCGCCCGTCGCGAGCGAGACGCACACGCCGCCGAGGGCGAGGACGAGGCCCACGAGGGCGCCGAAGTCCTCCAGCAGGACGACGGGCAGCTCGGGGGCCTTGGCCGTGCGGATGAACTGGCCCCAGGACTGCTTGCCGCGCAGCTGGTTGGACTCCTTGATCGCGGTGCGGAAGGAGAAGCCCTCCGCGATGATCGCGAAGACGAGCACGCCGACCGGCCAGTACCAGTGCTCGATCTCGTGCGGTTCCTTGATCTTCTCGTAGCCCTCGTAGAGGGCGAAGACGCCACCGATCGTGAACAGCACGATGGAGACGAGGAATCCGTAGATGTAGCGCTCGCGGCCGTAGCCGAAGGGGTGCTCCTCGCTCGCCTTCTTCTGCGCCTTCTTGCCGCCGAGCAGGAGCAGTGCCTGGTTGCCGGAGTCGGCGACCGAGTGCACTCCTTCGGCGAGCATCGACGACGAGCCGCTGAACGCGAACGCGACGAATTTCGCCACGGCGATGGCCAGGTTGGCGCCCAGCGCGGCGACGATGGCCTTGGTTCCGCCTGATGCACTCATATGTGCGGGTTGTCCCTTCCGCCCCAGCAGTTGCTTTGCTTTTCCTTTACGGCGGGCCATTGTTGCAGCAGCCGGGCGGGGTTTCGGGCCGGATCGCCTCAGAGAGCGACAGTGGCGCGGAAGACGGTGGCGCCGTCGCCGCTGAGCTCGACGCGCTCGTCCGCCCGCGCGAAGGCGGACTCGCCCTGCCGGAGCGTCAACCGGGTGCCGTCGTCGGCGCTCAGGACGGCGGTGCCCGCGGTGCACAGGAGGATCTGCGGGGCGCCCGTGGGCAGGGTGGCGGGGGTCTCCGACGCGGGGGCGAAGACCTGCCGGGAGAGACGGAACTCCTCGACGGGCGTCGCGTAGACCTCCTCCCCGCCGGCGTCGGCCTCGGGGCGCAGGACGGCGGGGACGGTGCTCTCGAAGCGGACGACGCGGAGCAGTTCGGGGATGTCGACGTGCTTGGGCGTCAGGCCGCAGCGGAGGACGTTGTCCGAGTTGGCCATGATCTCGACGCCGAGGCCGTCGAGGTAGGCGTGCGGCACCCCGGCCCCCAGGTAGAGGCCCTCGCCGGGGTTGAGGCGTACGTGGTTGAGGAGCATGGCCGCGACGACGCCGGGGTCGCCCGGGTAGTGGCGGGCGATGGATGCGTAGGCGGCGTACGCGGCCCGGTGCGGGCCGTCCTCGGCGGCGAGCCGTTCGGCCGCCGCGCCCGCGGCCTCGACGGTCTCGGCCATGGCGGTGTGGTCGGCGCCCAGGACGGCGGTGAGGACCTCGCGCAGGGCGTCCGTCTCGGGCCGGGCACGCAGCAGGTCGACGTAAGGCTTGAGGGAGTCGACGTCGAGCGCGGCGAGCAGCCCGGCCGTCTCGTCGGGGGCCCGGAAGCCGCAGAGGCCGTCGAAAGGCGTGAGGGCGACGAGCAGCTCGGGCTTGTGGTTCGCGTCCTTGTAGTTGCGGTGGGGGGCGTCGTGCGGAATGCCGCGCGCCTCCTCCTCCGCGAAGCCCGCCTTCGCCCGGTCCAGGTCGGGGTGGACCTGGAGGGAGAGCGGCGAGGCCGCGGCGAGGAGCTTGAGGAGGAACGGCAGCCGCGGGCCGAAGCGCCGGACGGCGGCCGCCCCGAGCTCGGGTCCGGGGGCCGCGCCGATGACGTCGCAGAGCGGTACGGGGCCGGTGCCGCGGTCGACGCGCGAGGGGGCGCCGGGGTGGGCGCCCATCCACAGCTCGGCCTGCGGCTCGCCGGTGGGGGCGGTGCCGAGGAGCTCGGGGATCGCGGTGGTGGAGCCCCACGCGTAGGGGCGCACGGTGTTGGCGAGGCGGTCCATGGGAGCGGTTCCTGACTGTTCGGTACGGCCTTGGGGCGTCCTTACGGTGGGCCGGGTCCGGATCACCGCCTCCACGGTGCCCCGGTCTCGCGCTCACCGGGCTGCCTGACGGTTCGTTCTAGGGGTTCTTACGGTTCTACGGTTCTACGGGGTGGAAGCGAGCGCCAGGTAGACAGCGGCGAAATCCGTGATGGCGAGCAGCTCCGCGGCGGTCTCCAGCGGGCTCTCCCCGTCACCCGCCTGGAGCTCGCTGACGGGGGTGTCGCGCTGGAGGGCGAGCTCGCGGGCGGCCGGGGCGGGTGAGGTGACGTCCGGCTCCCGTTCGCGGAGGAGTACGACGCGGGCGTGCAGGGCCTCGGGGTCCTCGACCCGGTCGCGGAAGAAGTCCTCCGGGTCGGCGCCCGCCGCGAGGTCCCCGGCGAGCAGGGTGCTGTGCGCGGTGAGGGCCTCGGGAAGCTCGGCGGCGAGCGCGGGGCGGCCGGCGAGCGCGGCCAGGACCGTCGCGAAGTGGCGGCCCGTGGCGCCCGCGAGGTCGCCCTCGGTCCAGATGAGCGGCATGGTGTCGGCCAGCTCCGCCGCCAGGGTCTTGGCGGGGTTGCTGTAGGTGGCGATCGCCGGCCCGCAGCGCTCGGCGACCTGGTCGAGGCGGTCGGCGAGCGCCTCGATCGCGCGGGCGTCCGCGGCCAGCAGGCCGATGCGGTCGGCGAGCGCGAGCAGTGGGGTGAGCAGGGACCAGAGGATGCCCGGGCCGACGGGCAGCGCGACCTTGTGGGCGGGTGCCGCGGGCTCCTCGCCCGCCGCACGGGCCTCGCTCGGCGAGCTGGTCAGGGGGATCGCGAGGCCGCGCGCCTGGGTGGTGGCGTCGGCCAGCGGGGAACCGGCCGGGGTGACGCAGACGACGGAGCAGCCGCGCCTGTACGCCTGCTCGAGCAGGATCGCGAGGCCGGGCTCCGTGCCGTCCGGGCTGGCGACGAGCAGCAGGTCCAGCGGGCCCGTCCAGCCGGGGAGCGTCCAGCGGAGCGCGCCGGGGGCGGGGGCCACGCCGGTCGGGCGGATCAGCGCGACCGGGGCGCTGTCACCGGCGAGGGCGGTGAGCAGATCGGCGGTGCAGCCGCCGGCGGGGCCGGGACCGGCCACCAGGACGGCCCGTGGGCGGCCGTCGGGCCTGAGGGCGCCCACGCCCGCCTCGGAGGTGTTCCGGGCGGCCGTGCGGACCCTGGCGCCGGATTCGGCGGCACCGCGGAGCAGGCCGTGGACATCGGCGCGGGACAGGGCGTCGGGGTCATCGAGGAGCGACTCGTCGAACACCGTTGATCAGCCTCCGATCGCCGTGGCGCACGCGCTCGCCGTCGCGTACGCCGTACGGGTTTGCCTGGGCCGGACGGGCGGGGTCAGGCCGGGCGCCGGGCCTCGTCCACGAGCAGCACCGGGATGCCGTCCCGGACGGGGTAGGCCAGGCCGCAGCCGCTGCCGCCCTGGCACACCAGCTCGGGGGTCTCCTCGGTGGCGCCTTCCTCGCGGAGGGGCGCGTGGCACGCCGGGCAGGCGAGGATCTCCAGGAGACCGGCTTCGAGCGGCATGGGGGTTCCCTTCGGGATGTGCGTCTCTGTCCGGCCAGCCTAGTCGCTCACGCCGGGGGTGCGGGATCGTGGCACGGCCGGGGTGGATCCCGCCGGAGGCCCGGCGGCGCGGGTCGCGCCGCGTTCCGGGGCTCTGCCCCGGAACACCGGTCCTCGAACGCCCCCGGCCACCGCCGGGGGAGCCCACGGGCGGGCCGGATCAGTCCCTGCGCGGGGTCGCGCTCCCGGCGCCCGGGCTCACGCCCGGACGATCGCCAGGACCTCGTCGCGCACCCGCGCCACCGTCTCCGCGTCGCGCGCCTCCACGTTCAGCCTGAGCAGCGGCTCCGTGTTGGAGGCGCGGAGGTTGAACCACCAGTCGGGCGTCGTGACGGTCATGCCGTCCAGCTCGTCGATCGTGGTGCCCTCGCGGCCCTCGTACACGGCGCGGACCGCCGCCGCGCTGGCGGCCTGGTCGGCGACGGTGCTGTTGATCTCGCCGGAGCCGGCGTAGCGGTCGTATTCCCGGACGAGCTCCGAGAGCGCCCCGTCCTGGCCGCCGAGCGCGGCGAGGACGTGGAGGGCGGCCAGCATGCCCGTGTCGGCGTTCCAGAAGTCGCGGAAGTAGTAGTGCGCCGAGTGCTCGCCGCCGAAGATCGCGCCGGTGCGGGCCATCTCCTCCTTGATGAAGGAGTGCCCCACCCGGGTGCGGACCGCCTCGCCGCCGTGCTCCTTGACGACCTCCGGCACCGACCACGAGGTGATGAGGTTGTGGATGACCGTGCCGCCGGGGTGCTTGGCGAGCTCGCGCGCGGCGACGAGGGCCGTGATCGCGGACGGGGAGACGGGCTCGCCGCGCTCGTCCACGGCGAAGCAGCGGTCGGCGTCGCCGTCGAAGGCCAGGCCGATGTCGGCGCCGGTCTCGCGGACCTTCTCCTGGAGGTCGACGAGGTTCTTCGGGTCGAGGGGGTTGGCCTCGTGGTTGGGGAAGGTGCCGTCGAGCTCGAAGTACATCGGCGTGAGCTCGAGGGGCAGGCCCTCGAAGACCGTGGGGACCGTGTGCCCGCCCATGCCGTTGCCCGCGTCGACGACGACCTTCAGCGGCCGGATGCCGCTCAGGTCCACCAGCGAGCGGAGGTACGCGGCGTAGTCGGCGAGGACGTCCCGCCGGGTCAGCTCGCCCGGGGTGGCGACGGGCTCGGGGGCGCCGGAGTCGGCCCAGCCCTCGACGAGGGCGCGGATCTCGGCCAGGCCGGTGTCCTGGCCGACGGGGGCGGCACCCGCCCGGCAGAGCTTGATGCCGTTGTACCGGGCCGGGTTGTGGCTGGCCGTGAACATGGCGCCCGGCATGTCCAACTGTCCGCTGGCGAAGTACAGCTGGTCGGTGGAGCACAGCCCGATCTCGGTGACGTCGACGCCGCGCGCCGCCGCGCCGCGCGCGAAGGCGCGCGACAGGCTCGGCGAGGACGGACGCATGTCATGACCGACCACGATCGCGTCCGCGCCGGTCACCTGGGCGAAAGCGGCGCCGAAGAGCTCCGCGAGCGCCTCGTCCCACTGGTCGGGGACCACGCCGCGCACGTCGTACGCCTTCACGATCTGCGACAGATCAGCCACAGCCAACCCCTCCTGGAGTCCGGTACGGGAAGACAAACCTACCCGGAGGGACGGGAGACGCCGTCAGGAGTCGGGCGAGCGCAGCACTCTGAGGTGGCCTCGGCGGGCGACCTCCATCGGATCGGCCTCGCGGCCGGCCGGGGAGGGGGCGCCGGAGGAACCGCCCGGCGGGGCGAGGCGCTCCTGCGGGCGGGCCGCCTCGCGCACGGCGTTGGCCAGCGCTTCGAGATCGTCACCGCTGGGGCGGGCGGGGCCGCTGTCGAGGGCGAGCCGGACCACGTCCCAGCCACGGGGGGCGGTCAACCGCTCGGAGTGCTCGGCGCACAGGTCGTAACAGTGGGGTTCCGCGTAGGTGGCGAGCGGTCCGAGAACGGCGGTCGAATCGGCGTAGACGTACGTCAGCGTCGCGACGGCCGGGCGGCCGCACGCGGTGCGCGAACAGCGACGTACAGGGCTCACGAGGTTGGACGGTACCGCACTCTTGAGCGGTCCGCGACGACTCTCCCCCGGCTCACTCCTCCGTGTCGTCCCGGTTCGTCCCGTCGACACCGTTTCGCCACCGGGCCGTTGACCTGCGCGGAGACCGTCGAACCGGATTTCGGCGGGTCGAAAAATTGTCATGAAGCCGTCCGTACAGTGTCATTCGGCATGGATCGACCGGTCCGCTACCTGGCCGCAATTGATCGCAGAGATGACCGGAATGTTCATCCGGCGACATGCTGTGGATGCGCGATCACTACGTGCGCACGGCCGACCGGCGGATACCCTCAGGAGTGATGGACAGCCCCGTACCTCCTCGTCACTCCGCATCGCGCCCGCGTCACCGAGACCGTCACGGACGTGGCATGCGCGGTCCGATCGCCCCGCCCCAAGTGCCGCTGTCGGTCAGCCGCGGCGAGGCGTTCGTCGATCTGGTGCACGACTCGGCGGAGCGGCTGGAGCGGCGCTGGCCCCAGCTCGCCGCCGTCGACTTCGTCGTCCGCGAGGTGCCGGTCACCCTCCGCGACGCGGGGGCGCCGCCCGCGGATCCCGACGGGCCGGAGGGCCTCGACGTCTTCGACTTCGACGGTGAGTCCGTGCCCCTCGGGCGGTACGTGCCCGCCCACGGCGACGCCCCCGACCGGATCGTGATCTACCGCCGTCCGGTGGAGATCCGCACCAAGAGCCGCGACGAGCGGGCGCTGCTCGTCCACGAGGTCGTGGTGGAACAGGTCGCCGAACTCCTCGGGCTCGCGCCGGAGTCGGTGGACCCCCGGTACGGGCAGGACTGAGCGGGCCGGGCGGGGCGTTCCGACGCTCCGCCCGTCAGCGGTTCAGCATCGAAAGGTCCTGGCCGACCGCCGGCACCGCCACCGTGGAGCGGTCGTCCGGCACCGGCTGGACCGTGAACATGGGCACGCCGTCCTTCGGCAGCGACAGCGTCCGCGAGACGTGCACCGGGCCCCCCGAGACCTTCTCCACGGTCACCGCGTACGTCCCCTTGAGGCCGGAGGGCTGCGGCGGCTCCACGGCCAGTGTGGTGCCCGGCTTGACCGTGTAGGTCTTGCTCACCGCGGTCCCGCCCTCACTGCCCGCCGACGAGGTGACCTTCACCTCCGCCGCCTCCTTCCCCGGCGCGACCAGGGTGAGCGCGCTGCCCTTGGCGCGGTTGTCGGCGACCGTCCCGCGCCGCTCGACGGGCGCCGTGGCGGGGATGAACGCGGTCTCCTGCTTGTCGTCCTTGCCGCGCGTCACCCGCAGGGCCGCGACGACCGGGGACTTGGCGCCTTCCGCCGTAAGGAGCAGCGACCCCGTCTCACCCTTGGCGACGTCGCCGAGGTCCACGGCCTCCGTCATGCCGCTCTTGACGTGCAGCGTCTCGTGACCGGCCGGGGTGATCGAGCCGCTCGGCCCGGCGAACCGCAGCCTGAGGTCGGCGTCGTCCGTGCCGGGCGCGAAAGCGATCAGCCTTACGGAGGTCGCGTCGGCCGGGATGCCCGGCAGGACGGCGTCGGCGGCCGGTTCGGCGGAGGCCGGCAGCCAGTCGCCGCCGAGCTTCTCGTCGGACGCCTGGACGGCGGCGCCCACCCGGCCGGAGCGGGCGGCGACGTGCAGCGTCGCACTCTCGGCGGGCGCGTCCGCCAGCGTCGACAGGAGCACCGGGACGGTGGACCGGGGCGGAAGGGTGACGCCCTCTCCGGCGGCGGACCTGATCCGGCCGTCCTTGCCGTAGAGCTCCAGGTCGACGACCGCGGCCGTGGTGTCCGGGTTGGTCAGGTGGACGTAGTCCTGGCGCCCCTTGGCGGTGCTCACGCCCGGGAACCAGAAGGACGTGTCGGGGGCCGTACAGGTCAGCCCGTGCAGCCCGCGCCCGCTGCCCGCGCTGACCACGGTGGACTGCTGCACCGTCCAGCCGGGGGCGAGCGCGCCCTCGGCGGCGCCGATGAGGGCGGGCGCGTCGGAGCGGCCCGTACCGGCGGTGGCCGGCTTGCCGGGCTCCTTCGGGGCGAGCACGGACGTGCCGGGGGCCGTCGCGCCCTTGCCGTCGCTCTTGCTCTTCCCGTCCTTGCCGTCCTTCTTGGCGCCGGCCTTGCCCGCGTCCTTACCGGCTTCCTCGGCCGCTTCCGTGACGGCGTCGTCCTTCTTGCCCGGGGCCGCCGCCAGCAGGTCCGCCGCCGCCTTGCCCCCGGACGCGCCGGTGGTCGGCGGCGTGAACGCCGTGTACACGGTCTCCCCCACGTCCGAGGAGGTCGGTGCCGGGCAGAGCGCCGCCGATCGCTGCACGGGCTGCCGGGAGGCCGCCTTCGCGGGCGTCGTGCCCTCGCCGCCGGCGGGCGCGGCGACGACGGCGAGACCCGTGGCGGCGGCGAGCGCCGCGACGGCTCCGAAGAGGGACAGGGTGGTGCGCTTCACTGCTGCTCGCTCCCGTCGCGGTGGGGCGGGGTGCCGCCGCCGTACGTGGTGTCGTAGGGCTGTCCGCCGTAGCTGTACGGGTCGTAGGAACCGGCCGCGTACGGGTCGGCCTGCCGCCCGCCCTGGTAGGGGTCCGGTTGCGGGTACCCGGCCGTCTCCTGGCCCGGCGTGTGGCCCTGCTGCGGATAGTGGGCCTCCTCGTAGGGGACCCCGTAACCGCTCCCGTAGGCGTTTTCCTGGGTGTGCGCGTTGCCCTGGGCGCCCTCGTACGGGCCCTCCTGGTAGCCCTGGGTCGCGTAGTAGCCCTCGTGGGTCGTGTGGTCGGCGTGGCCCGTCCCCCAGCCGTCGCCGGCCTGCTGCTGCCCGTACGGCTGCTGGTGCGGCACGGCCGCGTACGGGTCGGCGGACTGCTGGGCGTAGGGGTCGGCCACCGGCTCCGCCACCGCGGGCGGCGCGGGTGCCGCCGGTGCGGGCGCCCCGCCCCCGGCCTCGGCCGCGGCGCGGAGCCTGCGGGCGCGGCGGCCCTCGCCGGAGCCGGGCCGCGGCGGTACGGGCGCCGCGGTCTCCGTGGCGGGCGCGGCGGAGGCCCCCGGGCTCCCGGCGGGCGCGGCCTCCGGGAGGTCGTCGTCGACCTCGCGGCGGCGGCCCGGCAGGGCGAGGACGACCAGGACGAGGGCGAGCAGCCCCTGCGTCCAGGCCCAGGCCGTGTGCGGCAGGGGGGTCCGGTAGACCAGGGCGATCCGGCCGCCCTCCGGCGGGAGCGCGAAGCCCTGGGCCCAGCCGTCGACGGTGGTGGGCTTGAGCGCCTTGCCGTTCAGGGTGGCCTGCCAGCCGGGGTCGGCCTTGTCCGCGACCCGCAGCACCCGTCCCTCGCCACCGGCGGGGAGCGTGCCGTGCGCCTCGACGGGCCCGGCGGCCACGGGCACCGGGCGGCTGTCCTTACGGCCGCCGCCACCGACCACGGTGACGCGGGCGACGTCCCGGTCGACCCGCCACAGCGAGCTGTTGTCCTGGCGGCTGAGCCGGGTGAGGCCGGTGGTGGTGTCCAGGGCTCGGCCCGTGCTCTTGGGGGCGCTGTCGCGGACGATCACATAGCCGACGGCGTAGTCGGCGAGGGCGCCCGCCTGGTCGGCGCCGGAGCCCGCGACGAGCCCGGCGACGGCGGCGTCGAGCTTCTTGTCGCGCCCGGCGGAGGCGGCGAGCTCGGCGTCACCGAGCCGGGCCCCGGAGCCGCGGACGAGCGCGTAGGTGACGCGCCCGGCCTCGCCGCCGAGCACCAGGGTGCGGGCCTGGTCGCGGGTGGCCGCCTCCTCCGCGACGAACGCGGGCACCTGCGCGGCGGCGCGGCGCTCCAGCGGCCCGTCCGCGCCGCCCACCGCCCACGCGGCCGCGGCGGCCAGGGGGGCGGCGATCGCGGCGACGGCGACGAGGGCCGCGACGGGCTGCCGCCAGCCGAAGCTGAGGGCCGCGACGCGCTCGCGCGCGCCCTCGGCTCCGACGACGGACGCGGCGATGAGCGCCAGGCAGTAGACGAGGGTGGCGGGGCCGGCCCAGCCGGAGGCGCCCCTGGTGAGCACCGCGCACAGCAGGGCGGCCAGGGCAGCGGCCCAGGCGGTGCGGACCGCGCGCCCGCGGTCGGCTCGGAGCAGGGCCGCCAGCGCGGCCAGCAGCACGCCGGTGAACAGGAGACCGCCGAAGGTCTTCGGGCCGCCCGGGTCGCCGGTGAGCAGGTGCCAGGGCGCGGACGCGGCCGGCGCCGGCTCGATGCCGGCCTCGGTGAGGAAGCGGCCGGGGTGCGCGAGCAGCCCGAACGACCAGGGGGCGAGGACGGCGAGCGGGGTGACGGCGGCGGTCAGGAAGCGGGTGCCGTGGACGGCGGGCCGGCCACCGCCGCGCGTGAGGGACCAGGCGAGCGCGCCGAGGCCCAGGACGACGGCGAGCGGCCAGACGACGGGCGTGAAGGCGGTGGTGACGGTGAGCAGGAGGGCGTACGCCCATGTCGCGCGCCAGGTGGGGCGCGCCCCGGGCGTCCGCAGTCCGGCGCTCGCGACGGCCGTGCGCGCCATGGGCGGCAGCAGGACGGCCAGGACCGCCGTGCCCAGCCGGCCGGTGGCGAGGGCGCCGGTGGCGGCGGGCAGGAAGGCGTAGGCGACGCTCGCCCAGGCCCGCAGGAGGCGTGAGGAGACCAGCGTGCGGGAAGAGAAGTAGGCGGTGAGCCCGGCCAGGGGCACCGAGCAGACGAGCAGCAGGGTGAGGGTGAAGCCGGTGGAGCCGAGGAAGAGCGCCGACAGGCCGGCGAGGACCGCGAGATAGGGCGGCGCCGCGCCGGTGGTGCCGGTGCCCACGGGATGCCAGGCGTCGGCGTAGCGGGCCCAGAGGCCGGAGACGCCGTCGGGGGCGGGCAGCAGGGCGCCGCCGGACAGGGAGCCCCCGCCGAGGAGCCCGCGGCAGGCGACGAGCGAGACGAGCAGGAGGACGGCGAAGAGGACGGGGCCGGGCTTGCGGGCGATCCGCTTGAGCCGGGCGAACTGCTCGATCTCCAGGAAGTCGGCGTCCTCGCCGCCGGGCCCGGACTCGACGGCGCCGTGCCGTCCGGCGGAGGAGGCCTCGCCGTCCGGGCGGCCGCCGAGGCCGCTCGCGAGTCCTTCGACGGTGGCCCGGACGGTGGCGCCGACGGGTGGGAAGAGCGGCCGCAGCTCGCTCGGGGCCACGGCCGGGCGGCCGCGTCTCTTCCGTGCGGCGCTGAGCCTGCCGGGGCGCAGCAGGGTGCCGAAGAGGCCGGTGAGCTCGTCCAGGGCCTGTCCGGGCGCCTTGCCGAGGAGGTATCCGAGGGCGCGCAGCAGGGTGCCGAGGACCAGCCGGACCAGGACGTACGGCAGGAGCTTGCCGTGGGTGTTGGCGAGGAGGGTGTGGACGGCGCCCGCCTTGTCGACGCGGTGCGGGCCGGCCGCGGTGCGGCCGGCGCAGTCGACGGGGCGGCGCTCGCGGGCGGCGGCCTCGGCGTGCCGGGCGACGGCGTCGGGCGCGATGAGGACCCGGTGGCCGGCGGCGTGGGCGCGCCAGCACAGGTCGACGTCGTCGCGCATGAGGGGCAGTCGGCTGTCGAAGCCGCCGAGCTTCTCGTAGACGTCGCGGCGGATCAGCATGCCGGCGGTGGACACGGAGAGCACGGAGCGCACCTGGTCGTGCTGGCCCTGGTCCTGCTCGCGGCGCTCCAGGCCGGTCCAGCGGCGGCCGCTGCGGGCGATGGAGACGCCCACCTCCAGCAGTTGCCTGCGGTCGTACCAGCTGCGGAGCTTGGGGCCGACGACGGCGGCGTCGGGCTCCGCGTCGGCGGCGCGCAGGAGTTCGTGGAGGGCGCCGGGCTCGGGGGCGCAGTCGTCGTGCAGGAGCCACAGCCACTGGACGGGTTCGAGGTCCCCGGTGCCCTGGCCGGTCCGGCCGCCGCGGCCTCCGGCGTCGTAACCGTGCGGGTCGTCGGGGTCCTCGCGCCAGGTGCGGCTGACGGGGTCCCAGCCGCTCGAACGCTTGAGGTACGGCAGCGTCTCCGGGTCCGGCGCGGGGACGGAGCGCACGGCCTCGTCGACGGCCGCGCCGAAGCCGGTGCGGCGGGCGAGGTGCAGGACGCGGTCGTCGCCGAGGGCCTCGGCCAGCAGCCGGGCGGAGTCGTCGGTGCTCGCGGTGTCGGCGCCGACGGCGCCCTGCACGGGGCGTTCCTGGCCGAGCAGGCCGGCCAGGGCGTCGGGCAGCCAGCGGGCGCCGTCATGGGCGACGAGCACGGCGGTGACGACGTGCCGGGGGAAGGCCGGCGGCACGGCGGAGTCGTACCCGGGCAGGGGGGTGGGGGCGAACGGAGCGGAGCCGGCCGGGTGGTGGGCCGCCGTGGTGCTGTGCTCGGACATCGGGGTACGGGCCCTCCGGCCGGGGTCCGGAGGTCACCCCCCGGAAGACTGCTGTGCTGGACTGCGGACGGTGCGCCCCAGCGGGGCGGCGGTGCGTCGCGGACGGGCCACCACACTAGTGGCTGCGCACACAGCGGTCCGCCTCGCTCGGGCGGCGCCCGGGAGACGGACCGTTCGTCGGGGGAAGGCTGTCACCGGTCACGGGACCGGTCACTGAGCGGGTCACTGAGCGGGTCACGGAACCGGTCACGAACCGCTCGTGGAGTCGGTCGCGGAACCCGTGGCGGGCCTGTCGCGGGACCTGCCGCGGCACCGGCCCGGACACCGGTGTCGGGAACCGGTCGACGCACCGCTCGGGATACCGGGCGGAGAACCGGTGGGGGTTCCCCTGCGGGGCCCCGGTAAGCGCGCTCCGGCGGAGAAGCCGGTGCGGGTTTGCGGTCCTGAACTCGCGCGGGCCGGACTCTTCTCCGGTTTCCCGGCATGTCTTCCATAAGACCGTTCATCAGATCCATAGGATCTGTATGACCTATCGGGATCCGTGGCGGATCCCGCTCGGATCCGTGCCGGATCCGGCCGCCCGATGCGGACGGTCAGACCGCGGCTTTCTTGAGGCGGCGGCGTTCGCGCTCGGACAAGCCGCCCCAGATGCCGAAGCGTTCGTCATTGGCAAGGGCATATTCAAGGCACTCCGAGCGGACCTCGCAGGCGAGGCAGACCTTCTTGGCCTCGCGGGTGGATCCACCCTTTTCGGGGAAGAAGGACTCGGGATCGGTCTGAGCGCACAGTGCGCGCTCCTGCCAGCCGAGCTCCTCGTCCGCCTCCTCGACCAGCAGTTGCTGAAACAGCTCGGTCATGTGCGCCCCTCGTCTGTCATTTGCGTCCCCGTGATGCTGCCTTCATCAAAGCGGCAGAACGACACGGGTGAAATTACAAGTGTGCCGATCCGGGCCAGTCAAGCCGAGATCTGCTATTGGGCCCCTTATTCACTCTGCGGAACCAAAGCCAAGCAGAAAGTGCCCAAAACAATACAAGTCCGGACACATAGATCTGCTCACCACGACCGCCACGCGACCTCTCCATGAGGTGAGGACGCCACACGCGGCAGTCCCGTTGCACCGTCCGGCCGAACGATGTTTACGGCCCCGACTGGAGCGCCACCTGTCCGTACCCGCACATACGCAAACCTTTCGGCACCCACAGCAACCGGATGAGGTGAAAGATTAGCCCCAAAACGGACACTCGGTTGACAGAGCGAGGTCGCGCCCGCCACCTTGTTTCCATGCCAGCTATCGCCGCCCTCAGCCTGACCCGCGCCTACGGGTCCCGCTGCGCCGTGCAGGCACGCTGTCGCTGTTCCAGCTGTTGATGCCCACGCGCTCCAGCTGACCTTCACACCTCACCGCCCCGCCGAGGGCTCGCGCTCACGCACGCCCGTACGCGGCTCCGCGTCACCCGTTCCGCCTGCTCCGCGCCGCCCCAGCACTTCCGCCGAGGAATCCCGCACATGAACAGCGATGTCCAGATCGCCGGCGACCCGCTCGCCGTCCCGCACCTGATGCCGCCGGTGCCCGCCCACCCCAGCACCGTCGCCGAGTTCGCGGGGCTTGCCCGCGCGGTCGCCGCCGACCGCGCCTCCTGGGCCCACCTCGTCCGGTACGACGCCACCAGCCGCTGGTACCACCGCCTGCGCACCGGCCCCGGCTACGAGGCCTGGCTGCTGAGCTGGGTCCCCGGCCAGGGCAGCGGCCCGCACGACCACGGCCCCTCCTCCGGTGTGCTGACCGTCCTCCAGGGTGAACTCACCGAGATCACCGGGGGCACGGGGCCGCACGGCGGCGCCCGCAGGCGGCTGCGCGCCGGAGCGCAGCGGGTCTTCGCGCCCGGCTACGCCCACGAGGTCGTCAACGACTCCCTCGCCCCGGCCGTCAGCCTCCACATCTACTCCCCCGGGCTCACGGAGATGCCCATGCACGGGAAAACGCACGAGCACGGGACCCGGGGCGCCGCCGCGTCCCCGCTCTCCCTCCAGGACGTGCTGCGCGGCTGACCCTCGCGCCCCCGCCGCCCCCGCCGCCGCCCGACCGATGCCCGGCCGGCGCCCCTCAGGGGCAGACCTCCGGTCTGACGGCCCGCCTGACAGACTGCCCTTCATGCAGCGCATTGTGGTTCTGGCCGGCGGGATCGGGGGCGCCCGCTTCCTTCGTGGCCTCAAGTCAGCAGCTCCCGACGCGGACATCACCGTCATCGGCAACACGGGTGACGACATCCACCTCTTCGGGCTCAAGGTCTGTCCCGACCTCGACACCGTGATGTACACCCTCGGCGGGGGCATCCACGAGGAGCAGGGGTGGGGGCGGACTGGGGAGACCTTCGCGGTGAAGGAGGAACTGGCGGCCTACGGCGTGGGGCCCGGCTGGTTCGGCCTGGGCGACCGCGACTTCGCCACGCACATCGTCCGTACGCAGATGCTCGCCGCCGGCTATCCCCTCAGCGCCGTCACCGAGGCGCTCTGCGAGCGGTGGCAGCCCGGCGTCCGGCTGATCCCCATGAGCGACGACCGCGTCGAGACCCATGTCATGACCGACGACCCGGCGGCCCCCGGCGGCCGCAAGGCGATCCACTTCCAGGAGTACTGGGTCCGGCTGCGGGCAGAGGTGCCCGCGCACGCGATCGTGCCCGTGGGCGCCGACGAGGCCAAGCCCGCGCCCGGCGTCCTGGAGGCGCTCGCCGAGGCCGACGTCATCCTCTTCCCGCCGTCCAACCCCGTCGTCAGCGTCGGCACCATCCTCGCCGTGCCGGGCGTCCGCGACGCCGTCGCGGCCTCCGCCGCGCCCGTCGTGGGCCTCTCCCCCATCGTCGGGGACGCCCCGGTGCGCGGCATGGCCGACAAGGTCCTCGCCGCCGTCGGCGTCGAGTCCACCGCCGCGGCCGTCGCCCGCCACTACGGCTCCGGTCTCATCGACGGCTGGCTCGTCGACACCGTGGACGCCGGCTCCGTGCCCGACGTCGAGGCCGCGGGCATCCGCTGCCGCGCCGTGCCGCTCATGATGACCGACGTCGAGGCCACGGCCCGGATGGCCGCCGAGGCGCTCTCCCTCGCCGCGGAGGTGCGCGCGTGACCTCCTCCCTCCCGGCCCCCGCGGCCCCTGCGGCTCCCGAGACCCCCGCGGCCCCCGGGTACCGCGTCTGGGCCCTCCCCGGCATCCCCGAGGTGCGGCCCGGCGACGACCTCGTCAAGCTCATCGCCGCCGCCGCGACCGCCGACGGACTGCCCGGCCTCGCCGACGGTGACGTCCTGCTCGTCACCTCGAAGATCGTCAGCAAGGCCGAGGGCCGCATCGTCGAGGCCGCCGACCGCCAGGCCGCCATAGACGCCGAGGCGGTCCGGGTCGTCGCGCGGCGCGGCGAACTCCGCATCGTCGAGAGCCGGCTCGGGCTCGTCATGGCCGCCGCCGGCGTCGACGCCTCCAACACCGCGGCCGGCACGATCCTGCTGCTCCCCGAGGACCCCGACGCCTCCGCCCGCGCCCTCCGCGCCGGGCTGCGGGACGCCCTCGGCGTCGACGTCGGCGTCGTCGTCACCGACACCTTCGGGCGCCCCTGGCGCAGCGGGCTCACGGACGTCGCCATCGGCGCGGCCGGGGTGCGGGTGCTGGACGACCTGCGCGGGGGCGTGGACTCGCACGGCAACCCCCTGAACGTGACGATCGTCGCCACGGGCGACGAGCTGGCCGCCGCCGGTGATCTGGTGAAGGGGAAGGCTTCCGGGCTGCCTGTCGCCGTTGTCCGGGGGCTTCCCCATGTCGTCTCCACGGGCGAGGGCTCTGGTGACGACGAGCTCGGAGCGCGTGCTCTCGTGCGTAACGCCGCCGACGACATGTTCCGGCTCGGCACCTCCGAGGCCGTGCGCGAGGCCGTGACGCTCCGGCGCACCGTCCGCGAGTTCACCGACGCCCCCGTCGACCCCGGCGCGGTGCGCCGCGCCGTCGCCGCCGCCGTCACCGCTCCGGCCCCGCACCACACCACGCCGTGGCGGTTCGTCCTGCTGGAGTCCGAGTCGTCGCGCGTGGCCCTGCTCGACGCCATGCGGGACGCCTGGATCGCGGACCTGCGGGGGGACGGGTTCGGCGAGGAGAGCATCGCCAAGCGGGTGCGGCGGGGCGATGTGCTGCGCAACGCCCCGTACCTGGTCGTGCCTTGTCTGGTGATGGACGGCTCCCACACGTATCCGGACGCGCGGCGCAACGCCTCCGAGCGGGAGATGTTCGTCGTCGCCGCCGGCGCCGGCGTGCAGAACTTCCTGGTCGCGCTCGCCGGTGAGCGGCTGGGGTCGGCCTGGGTCTCCTCGACGATGTTCTGCCGCGATGTGGTGCGGTCGGTGCTGTCGCTGCCGGAGAACTGGGATCCGATGGGTGCCGTGGCCGTCGGGCACGCCGCCGCTCCGCCTCGGGAGCGGCCCGCTCGGGACGTCTCGGACTTCGTGTCCGTGCGGTAGCGGACGTCCTTCGGGTCGTACGAGGCCGGGCGTCCGTTCCTACGGGGCCGGGTGTCCGTGGTGCGGGCGCCCGGCCCTCCGGGGCAGGGCCCTGGACCGTATATTTACGGCGCCGTGCGGGTCGCCTCCCGGCCTTCCGCCGGTTCCGCGCCGCGAATACACGGAAGCGTCCAGGGCCCTGCCCCTGCGGGCCCGGCACCCTCCTCGCCGTCGCCCCCTTGACCGGACGTCCTGCTCAGAGTCCTCTGATGTCGTTCACCGACAGTCTCGGTGCTCTTCTCGGCTGTGCCCTCGTCATCAGGAGGATGAGTCTGCACGCCCGGTGCCGCTGGCCCTCGTACGGGGCCAGCAGGTCGAGCATCCCCGCGTCGTCCGTCCCCCTGGCCCCCGTCAGCGCGTAGCCCACCGTCCTCGGCAGGTGCAGGTCGCCCACCGTGACCGCGTCCGGCGCGCCGTTGCTGCGCTGGATCGTCTCCGCCGCCGTCCACGGGCCGATGCCCGGGATCGCCTGGAGGCGGGCCGCCGCCGCGGGGCCGTCCATCTCGGCCGCCTCCTCCAGCCTCGCCGCCGAGCGGGCCGCCCGGACGATCGCCGCCGACCGCTTCCCGTCGACGCCCGCCCTGTGCCACTCCCAGGAGGGGATCAGGGCCCAGGCCCGTGGCTCCGGCATCACACGCATGCGGGGCGCCGGTCCCGGTGCCGGCTCGCCGTGCCGCTGGAGCAGCAGCCGCCAGGCCCGGTACGCCTCGTCGCTGGTCACCTTCTGTTCCAGGACCGCCGGGATCAGCGACTCCATGACCAGGCCGGTGCGGGCCAGGCGCAGGCCCGGGTTGCGGCGGTGCGCCTCGTGGAGGAGGCGGTGGCGCGGTACGAACGCCTCCGGGTCGTCCGTCGCGCCGAGCAGGGTGGGGAGGGTCTCCAGGAGCCAGTCCGCGCCCGGCCCCCACGCCTCGGCCCGTACCCCGCCGTCCCGGGGCACCAGGTGGAGGGTGCCCGGGCCCGCCGGGGTGCGGCTGGCCCGCCAGACCGATCCGTCCGGGTCCTGGCGGTAGGCCGGGTCGCCGGGGCCGCGCCCCAGGACGCCCAGGGTGCGTCCCAGGTCGTACGGGCCCGGTGGGGCCCATGTGCGCGTTGCCATTCGGTCAGGGTACGTCCGAACGGAAAGGGAACGGGATGTTCCGCCTCCGTTTTCGGGGTCGCGAGACGCTGCTGAGAATTGGTGTGAGGAAATCACTCTTGTGAGTGATGGGCTTGCTCCGCCGTGACGGTCACTGGTCCGACGAGAACCGGATGGCCGCGTCCGGGATCCTCGCCCCGCACCAGATCCTCGCCCCGGCCCGCAGCTCGTTGTCGGCGCCGATCTCGGCCCCGTCCCCGATGACCGCGCCGTCGAGGACCGTACGGGCCCCGATCCGGGCCCCCGCGCCCACCAGCGAGTCACGCACCTGCGCGCCCGCCTCGATGACCGCGCCGTCCAGCACCGTGCTGCCGTCCACCTCCGCGCCCGGTGCCACACGGGCCCCCGCGCCGATGACCGTGCCGCCCGTGAGCTTGGCGTCCGGGGCCACCTCGGCGGTGTCGAGGACCAGCCGGTCGCCGCAGCGGCCCGGGACCGCCGGGGACGGCGCCCGGCCCATGACCAGGTCCGCCGAGCCGCGCACGAACGCCTGGGGGGTGCCGAGGTCGAGCCAGTACGTGGAGTCGACCATGCCCTGGAGGTGGGCGCCCGCCGCCAGCAGGCCGGGGAACGTCTCGCGCTCCACCGAGACCGGGCGGCCCTCCGGGATGGTGTCGATCACCGAGCGGTTGAAGACGTAGGCACCCGCGTTGATCTGGTCCGTGACGATCTCCTCGGGCGTCTGCGGCTTCTCCAGGAAGGCCGTCACCCGCCCGTCCGGGTCGGTCGGGACCAGCCCGAAGGCACGGGGGTCCGCCACCCGGGTCAGGTGCAGGGAGACGTCCGCGCCCGCCGTGCGATGGGTGTCGACCAGGGCCTCGATGTCGAGGCCGGTGAGGATGTCGCCGTTGAAGATCAGGACCGGGTCGTCCGGGCCGGAGCGCAGCTTGGCGGCCACGTTGCGGATCGCGCCGCCCGTGCCCAGCGGCTCCTTCTCGGTGACGTACTCCAGGTGCAGGCCCAGCGCGGAGCCGTCGCCGAAGTACGGCTCGAAGACCTCGGCCAGATAGGACGTGGCCAGCACGATGTGGTCGATCCCCGCCGCCCGCGCCCGCGCCAGCTGGTGCGTGAGGAAGGGGACGCCGGCGGCCGGGACCATGGGCTTGGGCGTGTTCATCGTGAGCGGGCGGAGCCGGGTTCCCTTGCCGCCGACCAGGAGGATCGCTTCTGTCACCTTGTCGTCTCTGCTTCCTGCTGGGGCCGGGCCGTGATCGGCGGCCAGTGTATGCAGACCCGGAGTAGGTGGATTGCCAGATCAGCGTCCCTGGAGCCGCGCCGCCGTGGACCGCGCCGTGCCGAGCCTGCTGTAGAGGCGGTCACCGGGGCACTCCGTCGCGTAGCCGTCGCGGTGCCCGGAGATGACCTTGAGCTTGACCGAGGTCCCCTTCTTGAACAGGTTGCCGCCGCCGGACACCAGCGTCGTGGTGCCCCTCGGGTTGGCCCCGAACAGTCCGAGCTTCCAGGCGGTGAGGGCGCCGACGGCGCTCACGGCCGCGGTGGGCGGGCTGCTCTTGTCGAATGTTCCGAGAACGGCGATGCCCATGCTGTTGGTGTTGAAACCGAGGGTGTGGGCGCCCATGACGGCCCTGGCCACACCGCCGGCGCGGCCTTCGTAGATCTTCCCGCACTTGTCGATAAGGAAGTTGTAGCCCAGGTCCCGCCAGCCGCTGCTCACCACGTGGTAGCGGTAGATACTGCGGATGACCGAGGCGGACTGAGCGCAGGTGTAGCGGTTGCCGGAGGCCGAGTGGTGCACGAAGGCGGCCCGCACGGTGTTGGTGTACGAGAAGCCCTTCTCGCGCAGCGACTCGTCGGCCCCCCAGCCGACCCGGGTGACGATGCGCGGGCGCGGGCCGGCGTAGCGGCCGGTGTCGGCCATCGGGTTGTCGACGTCGTCGAGGTCCCCGGGGTACGTGGCGTCGACGGGGTCCCCGTACTCCGAGACCCGGGGCACCGAGGCGTCGTCGGGGTCCATCGGGAATTCCGGGTCGTCGGCCCGATGGCCGCCGCCCCGGCCGGCGCCGGTGGCGGCGATGTCGGCCACCGAGGCGGTCTTGCCCGCCGCCGGGATCTCGGTGGCGCCCAGCGGGACCAGCGGGGCGTTGGCGGCCGAGGTGGCGATCTCCTCCTCGGTGTCCGGCGGCGCGGCGGCGCGGGTGCGGACGGGGTCCTCGCCGGGGTCGACGAGCTCCAGGCGCATACCGGCCGGCAGGGCGCGGCCCTCCGGGGTCCGGTCGGCGACGGCCTCCGGGCGGACGCGGACCTGGATGGCGTCGGAGGCGCCGACCCACAGCGGCGCGGTCGAGCCGCGCAGCCGCCCGCCGCGGCCCTCGGCCGAGTCGAGGTCGGGCCGGTCGTCGTCATGGGTCTGCACGTCCTGCCACTTCGACCAGTCGCCGTTGGCCACCGCGCGGGTGCGCACCTGGGCCAGGCCGCGCAGTTCGGCGGAGGCGTCGTCCCAGACGATGCCGACCAGGGAGAAGGGCTTCACCTCCCGTTCCAGCAAGCCCTGCTCGGGGGCGGGCCCGCCCCCGAAGGCGCGCGCCCGGCCACCGGCGGCGAGCGGGATCAGCGGCACCGACCGCGTCGAGCCGGGGACCGCCCGGGGCGCGGCGGGCGCGTGCCCCTTGCTCCCACGGACCCCCGGGGCGGGCGAGGGAGCCGCCCCGTAAGAGGTCGCGAGGAAGGGCAGGGTGAGGGCGGCGGCGCATGCGGTCACGATCGAGGAGACAAGAAATCCACGCATAAAAGAAATCCTGGACATATACGGGCAGACATGTCCATTCAGCGGGTGACGGCCAGTCGGCCGTGGCGGACGTCCCCGCGAGCCCGTTCCCTCGGTGCGCGACCGGCCCGCCGCGTACCCTGACGGCGATGAACGCCACCGATCGCACCCCCGCCGACCTGCTGCGTTCCGCGCTCGCCGCGGACCCGGCCCGCCCGCTCGTGACCTTCTACGACGACGCCACCGGCGAACGCGTGGAACTGTCCGTGGCGACCTTCGCCAATTGGGTGGCGAAGACCGCCAATCTGCTCCAGGACGCCTACTCGGCCGAGCCGGGCGACCGCGTCGCCCTGCACCTGCCGGCCCACTGGCAGACCGCCGTCTGGCTGCTGGCCTGCGCGTCCGTCGGCGTGGTGGCCGACGTGGGCGGCGACCCGGCCGCCGCGGACCTGGTCGTCAGCGGCCCGGACGCCCTGGAGGAGGCGCGCGCGTGCTCCGGAGAGCGCGTGGCCCTCGCCCTGCGCCCCTTGGGTGGCCGGTTCCCCCAGCCGCCCGAGGGCTTCGCCGACTACGCCGTCGAGGTGCCGAGCCAGGGCGACCGTTTCGCCCCGTACGTACCCGTGGACCCGGACGCGCCCTTCCTCGTCGTGGGCGGCCTGGAGCTGACGGGCGCCCAGCTGGTGGAGCGGGCCCGTACGGACGCCTTCCAGCACGGCCTCGGCACGGGCTCGCGGATGCTCTCCGGCCTGCCGTACGACAGCTGGGAGGGACTCTCCGCCGGCCTCTTCGCCCCGCTGGCGGCCGGTGGCTCCGTGGTGCTCTGCCGCAACCTCGACCGGCTCTCCGGCGGTGGCCTGGACAAGCGCCGGGAGACCGAGCGCGTCACCGTGACGGCCCTCTGACGCTGCCGCATCCGCGCCGCCGCGCGATGATCGGGGGGCACGCACACAGCGCAAGGCGCGGGCCCCCCGCGCGGACCAGGCCCCCTACGGAGGCACGTACCACCCGGTGAGGGAGGGACGCAGCCGTGCACGACAGCATCGATCTCCTCCCGCCCGCGCCCCGGCGGCGGCGCCGCTGGCTGCGCTGGCTGGCCCTGGGCCTGGTGGTGCTGACGCTCGCCGTGGTGGCCGTGGGCTGGCTGCTCTACCAGCGGCTCGACAGCAACATCACCACGGACACCGCGACCGCGAACGAACTGGCGCGCTACGAGAAGGAGCGCCCCTCGGAGCTGGTGGCCGGCGCGCAGAACATCCTGATCATCGGCTCGGACACCCGCGACGGCCCCGGCAACGCCAGCTACGGCGAGGACAGCGGCCAGCGCTCGGACACCACGATCCTGCTGCACGTGGCCGCCGACCGGCGCGGCGCGACCGCCGTCAGCCTGCCGCGCGACCTGATGGCGAGGATCCCGGCCTGCCGCCGCCCGGACGGCACCGAGACCAACGAGCGGTTCGCCCAGTTCAACTGGGCCTTCGAGCTCGCGGGCGCGGCCTGCACTATCCGTACCGTCGAGAACATCAGTCACATCCGCATCAATCACCATGTGATCGTCGACTTCAACGGCTTCAAGCGGCTGGTCGACGCGATCGACGGGGTCGAGGTGTGCCTCAAGCAGGCCGTGGACGACCCTGAGGCGCGGCTCAAGCTCCCGGCGGGCCGTCAGGTGCTCCTCGGGGAGCAGGCGCTCGGCTACGTACGCGCCCGCTACAGCCTCGGCAACGGCAGTGACACCGAGCGGATGGGGAGACAGCAGGAGTTCCTGGGAGCCCTGTTCAAGGAGATGCAGAGCAACGGGGTACTGCTCAACCCGGCGCGGCTCTACCCGGTGCTGGACGCGGCGACGTCCTCGCTGACCACGGACGCCGGGCTGGACACCCTGCGGAAGATGTACGACCTGGTGCGCACCGTGCGCGGCATCCCCAGCGACCGGGTCCAGTTCCTCACGGTGCCGCGCCGCCCGTACCCGTACAACCCGGCCCGTGACGAGCTCGTCCAGCCGGACGCCGACCAGCTCTTCGAGCAACTGCGCCGGGACCGCCCGGTGTCGGTGAGCGCCCACGTCCGGCCCGCGGACGGCAAGCCCGGCGGCAAGCCGGCGGCGGGCGCGGCGGGGCGGTCGTGGAACGGCGCCGAGGTCGAGGCCGAGGAATGGACCCCGGAGCCCGGGAGCCCCGCCGAGTACGACGTTCCCTCCCCCTCCGAGCCCTCTTACGGGCCCGCCTCCTCACCCGCCTACGGAGAGCGGTCCATCGCCCCTCCCGGCGCCTCCCCCATGAGCCCCCCGGCCGTCTCTCCGTCACCTACCGCCCCTCCCACATACGAGGGAACCACCGCAGCACACGGCATCTGTGGATGAATCGCCCGAAGCGTATGATCGGGTTTTTGCGTGGGCGAAGGGATTGGGCAGATTGCCCAGTTGTAGGGGAGTGGAATTTGTCACCGGCGTCGCTTGGCGCTGAACTGGGCGGATAGTGTGAGCGATCCGGTGCGCACGGCCGGCTGACCGCGCACTGCACTGATGACGTGACCGAGCGCCTCTGGGGGGTAGGCGCCGCGTGGCACCGACGGAGGATTCAAGCGACCGTGGACGCGCAAGGCCGTGGGCGGGCGGGCGGCATCGACCCCGCCGACCAGTGGGTCTTCGACCCGAAAACCGGCAGCTACGAGCTGCGTCTTGACCAAGCCGAGGAGGCCGGGCAGGCCTCCGGGCACAGCTCCAGCACTGCTTCCACCGCCGATGCCCCGGCCGCTCCGCCCAAGCCCCGAAGCACCGAGGCGCCGCCCGGCCGCCGCGCCGTGCCGCCGCAGCGCGGCGGTGGCGGCGGCGGGCGGCGGGCGGGGGCCAAGCCGGCCACGGGCCGGCGGCGCCCCAAGCCGAAGAAGAGCACGAAGAAGAAGGTGATGCTGTGGACCGGCGGCACCCTCGCCTTTGTGCTGGTCGGCGGCTCACTGGGCGCGTATCTGCTCTACCAGCACTTCAACAACAACCTCAACAAGATCGATGTCGGTGTGGACAACGCCGCCGTCACCAAGGGCCCCGTCAACATCCTGGTCATCGGTACCGACAAGCGTGACGGCAAGGGCAACCAGGGTTACGGCGACGAGGGCAGCGTCGGGCACGCGGACACCACGCTGCTCTTCCATGTCTCCGAGGACCGGTCGAACGCCACGGCGCTCTCCATCCCGCGCGACATGATCACCGACATCCCGGAGTGCACCACCAAGAAGGACGGCAAGACCACGACGATCCCGGGTTCCACGGGCGTCCGGTTCAACGAGAGCCTCGGCCAGGAGGACCGCGACCCGGGCTGCACCTGGCGGACCGTCGAGGCGCTCACGGGCCTGAAGGTCAGTCACTTCATGATGGCGGACTTCAACGCCGTGAAGCAGATGTCGGCGGCCGTCGGCGGCGTCGAGGTCTGCCTGGCCAAGGACATCGACGACCCCAAGTCGCACCTCAAGCTCAGCAAGGGACGGCACAAGATCCAGGGCGAGGACGCGCTCGCCTTCGTCCGCACCCGGCACAGCGTGGGCTTCGAGAGCGACCTGGACCGGATCAAGCTCCAGCAGCAGTTCCTGAGTTCGATGATCCGCGAGATGAAGTCGGACGACACCTTCACCAACCCCAAGAAGCTCTACAACCTCGGTGACGCGGCGACGAAGTCCCTGACGGTCGACACGGGAATAGGGTCCGTCAGCAATCTGACCAAGCTGGCGAAGGACCTCAGCCGGGTCAACATCAAGAACATCTCCTTCGTGACCGTCCCGGTCAAGGACAACCCCGCCGAGGGCAAGAACCACAAGACGGTCGTCCTCGACAAGACGAAGTCCGATCCGCTCTTCGCCATGGTCCGCGACGACGTCTCCCTCACCGAGGTGAAGGAGAAGGAGAAGAAGGAGCAGGAGAAGGCGGACGCCGCCCAGGACGCCCTCCTCAAGGGGCCCAAGGCCGAGCCCGGGAGCGTCCGGGTGAAGGTCCTCAACGGCAGCGGCCGGATCGGCGCCGCCCAGGAGGCCGTCGTCTGGATGCAGAACACCAAGGGCATGCGCCTGACGAGCAACGGCGGCAACGCCGTCGGCGGCAAGAAGCTGGACAAGACCGTCCTGGAGTTCGCGCCCAACCAGGCCGATCAGGCGCGCCGTCTCGCGGAGGTCATGGGCCTGCCCGTCGAGGCGCTCAAGGTGGGCAAGGCGGACGCCGCCCCGACCGCGGAGATGACTCTCACGCTCGGCGCCGACTACAAGGCCGCGGGCACTCCGGTATCCGTGCCGACGCCCGCGAAGGCGCCGGAAGGCATCCAAAAGGTCGAAGCGGACGACAAGAACATCTGCGCCAAGTGAACCCAGCCCCCGCACACACGCATCTCACTATCGGACGACCGGTCATCTGAGCACGGCACGGCCGTACGATCCGCTCGGAGCGCTCTGCGTGCACAGAGTGACGAGATCAGACACGCCTGCCCATCGGGCCGGACGCAGCAGTTAAGGGGAGGCCCCATGCGGGACAGCAGTGTGCGGGGGCCGCGGGCGCGCGGCCGCGTCCCGGGGGCCCGCGGCCGGAAGGAAACCGGCGCGGCCGGGAAGATCACCGCGAAGACGGCCGGGAAGCCGGAGGACGCGCCGGAGACCGGTGCCGGGGAGAGCGGCGCCGCCGGAACCGGCGGGAACGGGTCCGGCGGCGGCAAGCATTCCGCCACCAAATCCGGCAATGGCAAGCATTCCGCCCCCAAGTCCGGTGACACCAAGACTTCCGGCACCACGGCCGGTGACGGTAAGTCGGGTCACGGCAAGGCCCGTGCCCGGCGCACCCGCGCGGGCCGAATAGCCCGCTGGACCGCGCTCTGCCTCGCGGTCCTCATCCTCGGCACCGCCGCCGCGGGGTACTTCTACTACGAGCACCTCAACGGCAACCTCAAGAAGGACGCGCTCAACCTCGGCGACAAGCGGCTCGACCGCAGCGCCGCCAACGCCGCCGGCCAGCGGCCCCTGAACATCCTGCTCCTGGGCTCGGACAGCCGGAACAGCGCGGAGAACGTCGCCCTCGGCGGCGCCCGCGAGGACGCCGGCCGCAAACCGCTCGCCGATGTGCAGATGCTGGTCCACGTCTCGGCGGACCGCTCCAACATGTCGGTCATCAGCGTCCCGCGCGACACCCGGGTGACGATCCCCAAGTGCACCGACCCGGAGGACGGCAAGGTCTACCGGGAGACGGACCGCCAGATCATCAACACCAGCCTGATGAACGGCGGCCCCGGCTGCACGGTGGCCACCTGGGAGGAGCTCACCGGCATCCCCGTCGACCACTTCATGATGATCGACTTCGCCGGTGTGGTGAACATGGCCGACGCCGTCGGCGGTGTCCCGGTCTGCGTCGACAACAACGTCTACGACGACAAGTCGGGGCTCCGGCTGCGCAAGGGCCGGCACAACGTCAAGGGCGAGCAGGCCCTCCAGTGGCTGCGCACCCGGCACGGCTTCGAGGACGGCAGCGACATCGGCCGCACCCACGCCCAGCACATGTACATGAACTCGATGGTCCGCCAGCTCAAGTCCGGCACCAAGCTCTCCGACCCGGGCCAGCTCACCGACCTCGCCGAGGCCGCGACCAAGGCACTCACCGTCGACAAGGACCTCGGCTCGGTCAAGAAGCTCTACGACCTCGCCGACGACATCAAGCGCGTGCCGTCCGGCCGGATCACCATGACCACCATGCCGTGGGTCTCCGACCCGCAGAACCCGGACGCGCACGTGGTCCCCAAGCCGGGCGACGCGGACAAGCTCTTCTCGCTGGTGCGCAACGACATCGCGCTCGACGGCAAGGACAAGAAGAAGGAGAAGAGCGCCTCCCCCGCGGCCCCGAGCGGCCCGAAGAGCGCCGTCGACGTCACGGTCTTCAACGGCACCGGCACCGCCGCCCAGCCCGTGGCCGTCGGCCGGGGCTCCGACATCGCCGCCTTCCTGGTGAAGCAGGGGTTCAGCAAGGCCACGGCGGACTCCACGCCCCGGTCGCAGGCCGACACGACGCTCAGCTACGCGAAGGCCTCCCAGCGCGGCGACGCCGAGGCGCTGGCCAAGGCCCTGGGCCTGCCGGACAGCGCACTGCGGATGTCCACGGCCGTCGACGGGCTGACCCTGGTCGTCGGCGGGGACTGGCGTACGGGCACGTCCTACCCGAAGGCCGCGGACGACGCGAAGGACGATCCCAAGAAGGACGGCGCCGAGAAGGACGGCGAGAAGAAGGACAGCGAGAAGAAGGACGGCAAGGGCGACGACAACAAGGCGCCCGAGAGCTCGGACCCGCTCAACGGCAACGACACGTCGGCCTGTATGAAGGTCAACTCGCTGAATCGTTTCTGAGCCGCATCGATTCCGAGCTGAACCGATGCCGAGCTGAATCGACGCCGAGCGGGGCCCGTCCGTGGACGGGAAGCCGTACGGGCCCGGGCGGGCCCGTACGGCGGCGCGCCGCCTACTTCGTGACCGCCGGGCGGCGGCTGGCGATGACCTTGCGGGCCAGCGAGCGGGGGCTGGTCAGGAAGCCGAACCCCCACGACATGTGCATCGTCGCCAGCGCCACCGGGATCTGCGCCCGCGCCTTGAGCGGCAGGCCCTTGCCCGCCGGCACCGAGCCCGCGGCGATCGCCGCCAGGTACCCGGCCGGCACGACCAGGCCCCAGGGGGTGACGGCCGCGCCGACCACCACGCCCGCGGCGATGGCCACGACGGCGGTCGGCGGCGCGAGGTAGCGGAGGTTGATCGAGCCCTGGTGGTAGCGGGCGACGACGTGCCGCCAGCGGCCGTAGTCCTTGTACTGCTTGGCGAGCGCCTTCACGCTCGGGCGCGGCCGGTAGGAGACCTTGAGCTCCGGCGAGAACCAGATCAGCCCGCCCGCCTCACGGATCCGGAAGTTCAGCTCCCAGTCCTGGGCGCGGATGAACTCCTCGTTGTAGCCGCCCTGCTGCTCCAGCGCCTCACGCCGGAAGACGCCCAGGTACACGGTCTCGGCGGGGCCGGCCGCACCGCCCGTGTGGAAGGCCGCGTTGCCCACGCCGATCTTCGAGGTCATGGCGGCGGCGACCGCGTGCTCCCAGTCGTTCTCGCCCTCGGCGTGCATCAGGCCGCCGACGTTCTGCGCGCCCGTCTCGTCGAGCAGCCGCACGGCCGTCGCGATGTAGTTCGGCGACAGCATGCCGTGGCCGTCCACGCGCACCACGATCGGGTGACGGGACGCCTTGATCGCGGCGTTGAGCGCGGCGGGCGTCCGGCCGGTGGGGTTGGGGACGGTGTGGACCCGGGGGTCCTCCCGGACGAGCTCGGCGGCGATCTCGTCCGTGCGGTCCGTGGACGGACCGAGGGCGATCACGACCTCCAGCTCGCCGGCGTACTCCTGTTCCAGGATGTGCCGCACGGAGGTGCGCAGATACCGCTCCTCGTTGAGCACCGGCATGATCACGGAAACGGCGGGCGGCTGCTGTTCGGGCATGGTTCCTCGGGGGTACGGGGGTCACTCACCGGACGGGCGGGGGGCGGCGGACTCGTCCGTCACGTTACCGCTAATGGCGGAAGCCGACGCTCCCGGCCGGGTGGCAGGCGTGACCCGAACGGCGTGGGGGCGCGGTCCGTAGATCGTATGGGCATACCGTGACCGCTCCCTGGCCCTTCCGGGTCCGGCCCCGTCCTGGTCCCGTCCGTCGCGGAGGTCCCCATGACCGCACCGGCCCGCAACCCGCGCTCGCGCCGGGCCCGCCACGGCGCCCCCCGCCGGCCCCGCTGGGGGCTGCGGATCACCTCGCTGGCCGCGCTGGCGGTGCTGGGGGCCGGGGGCATCGGGCATGCCGTGGTCAGCGGGATCGACAGCAGGATCGATCGGGTGGACGCCTTCCGCGGGCTGGTGAACCGGCCGCCCGAGACCCGTCAGGGGATGAACGTGCTGCTGGTGGGCACGGACGGCCGGGAGCGGATCAGCCGGGCCCAGCGGGAGCGCTACCACCTGGGCGGTGCCCCCTGCCACTGCACGGACACGCTGATGCTCGTCCACCTCTCCGCCGAGCGCGACCGGGCGACCGTGGTCAGCCTGCCCCGCGACACCTACGCGATGATCCCCGAGCGCACCGACGAGGCCGGCCGCAGGCACCCCGCCCACCCGCAGAAGCTCAACGCCGCCTACGCCGAGGGCGGCCCCAGCCTGACCGTGCGGACGGTGGAGAACCTGACCGGTGTGCACGTCGATCACTATCTGGAGGTCGACTTCGTGAGCTTCATGCGCACCGTCGACGTCCTGGGCGGGGTGCGGGTGTGCTCGGCCAAGCCGCTCCGGGACCGCTACAGCGGGCTGGACCTGCCGGCCGGGCCCAGCGACCTGGACGGTGGGCAGGCGCTGCAGTACGTGCGCTCCCGGCACCTCGACGGCGCCGCCGACCTGGGCCGGATGCAGCGGCAGCAGCGCTTCCTCGCCTCGCTCCTGCACCAGGCGACGAGCAGCGGGGTGCTGCTGAACCCGGTGAAGTTCCAGGAGGTATCCGCCACGCTGCTGGGCTCCGTCCGCGCCGACCGGGGCTTCGGCGGGGACGAGCTGGTCGGGCTGGGCCGGGCGATGCGCAATCTCTCGCCCTCCTCGGCGGAGTTCGTCTCGGTGCCGGTGGGGGTCGCGGACTTCCCCGTCCCGCGCATCGGCTCGACCGTGAAGTGGGACGACGCGGCGGCCGGCAAGCTCTTCCAGGCCCTGCGCGAGGACCGGCCGCTCACCGAGCGCAACCGGCGGGCGCACGACGCCAAGGCGCCGCGCCGGCTGTCGGGGCCGCCGGTGCCGGTCGAGGTGGCGCCCCAGAAGATCCGGGTCCAGGTCTACAACGGCAGCGGCCGCCAGGGCCTCGCCCGCGCCACCGACCTGGACCTGCGCGCGACCGGCTTCAGCACGACGGGCCTGCCGGCGGACGCGCGGGTACCGGTCCCGCAGCGGCGCACGGTGATCGCCTACGACCCGCGCTGGGACCGCTCGGTGCGCTCCCTGGCGGCGGCGCTGCCGGGCGCGGAGCTGCGGCCGGTGGCCCGGCAGGGCCCGCTGATGAAGGTGACACTGGGGCTGGACTTCAAGGAGGTACGGGCGGTGCGGATCGCCGCGCCGGTACCGAAGCGGCGGGGGGCGGCGGCGGTCACGGGCGACCAGGTGATCTGCCCTGAGGGGCCGGTGGGGGCGGCGGGGGTGTAGCGGCGGGCGGGCTTTCCCCTGCCCGCCCCTTCCCGAATGTCCTCAGGCGCCGGACAGGCTGGAGCCCGGTCTCCGGACCTGTCGGTAAGGCCGGCCCGAGCGGAATCCGGCCCGCGGCCCCGGTGGCGAAAGGCCGGCCCGGGCGAAATCCGGCCCGTCCGGCGATTGAGGGCACCGCGCGGCAGCCCGGAAGGGCCCGGGCTGCAGGCCCCGGATCCCCGGGGCCCGTGGACGGTCAGTCCTCGATACCGTCCGCGGCCCGCTTCTCGCGGAGCTCCATGATCGCCCGGCGCCGCGCGAGGCGGTGCGTACGCCGGATCTGCGCCTCCTGGTAGCGCCTGCGGTCCCTCTCCGTCTCCGGGAGCACCGGCGGGACGCGCCGCGGCTTGCCGTCCGCGTCGACCGCGGCGAAGACGAGGTACGCGCTGCCGACCTGGACGGCGGGGGTCGACTCGTTCCACCGCTCGGCGAGCACCCGGACGCCGACCTCCATGGAGGACCGGCCGGTCCAGTTCACCTGCGCCTTCACATGGACGAGGTCCCCCACGCGGACCGGCTCCAGGAAGGCCATCTCGTCCATGGACGCGGTGACCGCGGGGCCGCCGGAGTGCCGGCCCGCGACCGCGCCGGCGACGTCGTCCACCAGCTTCATGATCACGCCGCCGTGGACGGTGCCCAGCAGGTTGGTGTCGCTGCCGGTCATGATGTGGGACAGCGTCGTACGGGAGGCCGACGTCGTCTTACCGGGTATGTCCGTCTCCGGATTCCCGTCCTGAATGGTCATGTCCACCACTGTATGCCGCCCGTCGCGCGAGGGTCGTTCTGCATCAGCTCTGCAACAGCCCTGCCCCGATCATGCCCTCGCCCTGCCGGGCGGCCGGGCGGTCGAGGCACACTGCGTTACATGAGCGATTGGCCGGATGGGCGGACCGACGAGCGGGGCCGGTACGGGCGCGGCAGCACGAATGCCGAGCCCGAGGGCGCCCGTGCCATGCCCCATGTGCGGCGCACGGCGCCACCCCGCCAGTACCAGCCGGTCCCGGGCTACGACGAGGGAACGGCGGTCACGGACCACGCCTCCGGCGGCCGCCGGGACGACGGCTACAACACGGGACAGGTCTACGGTCCCGGCGGCCCGGCCGGCCCGGGGCGCGGCGGCCACGGCGGTCACGGCGGGGGCCCGCGCGGCGGCGCGCCGCGCACCACCCCGCCGAACTGGCGCAAGCGGATCACGGTCGGTCTGACCGCCTTCGTGGTGGTGCTGCTGGCCGTCTCCGTGGGCACGTACTTCTGGGCCGACTCCAAGCTGCGCCGCGAGGTCGACCTCGGCAAGGTCCAGGACCGGCCGGCGGCGGGCGAGGGCACCAACTATCTGATCGTGGGGTCCGACAGCCGCGAGGGCCTGTCCGACGAGGACAAGAAGGAGCTCCACACCGGGTCGGCGGACGGCAAGCGCACCGACTCGATGATGATCCTGCACACCGGTGACAACGGCACCACGATGCTGAGCCTGCCCCGTGACTCGTACGTCACGATCCCCGCCTTCACCGGCAAGGAGTCCGGCAAGAGGTTCCCCGCCTCGACGCACAAGCTCAACCAGGCCTACGCCGACGGCGGGCCGGAGCTGCTCGCACAGACCATCGAGTTCAACACCGGGCTGCGCATCGACCACTACGCGGAGATCGGCTTCGGCGGCTTCCGCAATCTGGTCGACGCGCTGGGCGGGGTGGAGATGTGCCTGGACAAGCCGCTGAAGGACCGGGACTCCGGCGCGGACTTCAAGGCGGGCTGCCAGGAGCTGGACGGCGCCCAGTCGCTGGCCTTCGTGCGCCAGCGCCACCAGGAGGCCGACCAGGACCTGGGCCGGATGCGCAACCAGCAGAAGTTCCTGAACACCCTCGCCAAGCAGGCCGCCTCGCCGAGCACGGTCCTCAACCCGTTCCGCCTCTACCCCGTGATCGGCTCCGGCCTGGACACGCTGATCGTCGACAAGGACATGGGGCTGTTCGACCTGACGTCGATGTTCTGGGCGATGAAGGGCGTGACGGGCGGCGACGGCAAGCAGCTGACGGTGCCGATCGCGTCCGCGAACTTCCCGACCCGCGGCGACGGCGTGGCCGTGAAGTGGGACACGGCCAAGGCCAAGCAGCTCTTCGACCAGCTCAAGAAGGACCAGAAGGTCACCGCCGGGTGATCAGGGGCCCTCGGTGGCGCTGGCGTCGATCACGGCGAAGGCGCCGCCCTGCGGGTCCTGCACGACCGCCATCCGCCCGGCGACCATGTCGAACGGCGGCTTGATCACCGAGCCGCCGGCCCGGGTCACCGCGTCGACCGTGCTGTCGGTGTCGTCCACCGAGAAGTAGGTCAGCCAGTTCGAGGGCCCCTCGGGCGGGGCGGGCAGGGTGCCGAGCGCCTGCATCCCGCCGATGGTCCGGTCGCCCGCGGTCAGCGAGAAGTAGCCGGGCGCGCCGTCCATCGGGGCCGCCTTGAGGCCGAGCGCGGTGGCGTAGAAGCCCGAGGCGGTGGCCGTGTCGTTGGTGTTGAGCTCGTTCCAGATGAACGAGCCGGGTTCGTTGACGACCGTCGCGCCGATGAAGTCCTTGGCCTGCCAGAGGCCGAAGACCGCGCCCGTGGGGTCCTCGGCGACCGCCATCCGGCCGAGGGTGAGCACGTCCGTCGCGTGCATCATCAGCTTGCCGCCGTTGGCGGTGACCGCCCGCTCCGTGGCGTCCAGGTCGTCGGTCGCCAGATAGGTGGTCCACACGCTCGGCGGCGCCGGGTCGGGCGTGCTGCCGTCGGGGTTCATCGCCGTCATGATGCCCGCCACGGGCTTGCCGTCCTTGGCGCAGATCGCGTACCCGCCGGTCTCCGGCGGCCCGGGCTCGCCCTGCCAGCCGAAGAGGTCGCGGTAGAAGTCGAGGGCGGCCTGCTGGTCGGGGACCATCAGGTCGACCCAGCAGGGGGTGCCGGGCGGGTACGGTCCGGTGACGTCGGGCATGTGCGGGGCCTCCATGGCGGTACGGGCGTCCTCCACCCGCAGCTTCGGCGGGTGTGCCCGGCACCGCGAGAGGTGTTGGCCCGTACGGGCGCGAAAGGCCCCCCGGCAGGGTGCCGGGGGGCCTTTCGTCCGTGCGCCTCGCGCGCCCGGGGCTACTTCGGGAGGTTGCGCGCCATGACGATGCGCTGGACCTGGTTGGTGCCCTCGTAGATTTGGGTGATCTTGGCGTCGCGCATCATGCGCTCCAGCGGGTAGTCACGGGTGTAGCCGTAACCGCCGAGGAGCTGGACGGCGTCCACCGTGACCTCCATGGCCACGTCGGAGGCGAAGCACTTCGCCGCCGCGCCCTGGAAGGTGAGGTCGCTGTCACCGCGCTCGGACTTGGCGGCGGCGGCGTAGGTCAGCTGGCGGGCGGCCTCGATCTTCATGGCCATGTCGGCGAGCATGAACTGGATGCCCTGGAAGTCGGCGATCGGCTTGCCGAACTGCTTGCGCTCCTGGACGTAGCCCTTGGCGTAGTCGAGGGCGCCCTGGGCGATGCCGAGGGCCTGGGCCGCGATGGTGACGCGGGTGTGGTCCAGGGTCTTCATCGCGGTGGCGAAGCCGGTGCCCTCCGCGCCGATCATCCGGTCCGCGGGGATGCGGACGTTGTCGAGGTAGACCTCGCGGGTCGGGGAGCCCTTGATGCCGAGCTTCTTCTCCGGGGCACCGAAGGAGACGCCCTCGTCGGACTTCTCCACGACGAAGGCGGAGATTCCCTTGGAGCGCTTCTCGGGGTCGGTGACGGCCATCACCGTGTAGTACTCGCTGACGCCGGCGTTGGTGATCCAGCGCTTCACGCCGTTGAGGACGTAGTGGTCACCGTCGCGCACGGCCTTGGTCTTCATGCCGGCCGCGTCGGAGCCCGCGTCGGGCTCGCTGAGGCAGTACGAGAACATCGCGTCGCCCTTGGCGAGCGGGGCCAGATAGCGCTTCTTCAGCTCGTCGGAGCCGGAGAGGATCACCGGCAGCGAGCCGAGCTTGTTGACCGCGGGGATCAGGGAGGACGAGGCGCAGACGCGCGAGACCTCCTCGATGACGATCACGGTGGCCAGGGCGTCGGCGCCCGCGCCGCCGAACTCCTCGGGGACGTGCACGGCGTGCAGGTCGGAGGCGACCAGGGCGTCCAGGGCCTCCTGCGGGAAGCGGGCCTCCTCGTCGACCTCGGCGGCGAAGGGGGCGATCTTCGCCTCGGCGAGCTGGCGCACGACCTTGCGGAGCTCGTCGTGCTCCTCGGCCGGCCGGTACAGGTCGAAGTCCTTTGTTCCCGCCAAGGCGTACTCCCCTGAGAAGTTAACTACCGTTTAGTAACTCGATTCTAGGGGGCGGCTTCCGAACGGGGATACGTGAGCTTGCCGACAGCGTCGGAACGACGGTCCGCACGGGTGCGCACCGCGCTCGCCACCGTGCCCCGGCCACGCCCGGTACGGCGCCCGATGTTCATGGCGTCTCCCCAGGTCCTTCCCCCGGCGGGCCCCTACTATGCTCGGGCACCGCACCAGCCCGTCAGCACATGGAGCACGCATGGCCCCCAGGATCACCGTGATCGGCACCGGCTACCTCGGCGCCACCCATGCCGCGGCCATGGCCGAGCTCGGCTTCGAGGTACTGGGCCTCGACGTGGTCCCCGAGAAGATCGAGATGCTCGGCCGGGGCAAGGTCCCCATGTACGAGCCCGGTCTGGAGGAGCTGCTGCGCCGCCATGTGGCCGGCATCGAGGGCTCGACCGGCAGGCTGCGCTTCACCACCTCCTGGGAGGAGGTCGGCGAGTTCGGCGACGTCCACTTCGTCTGTGTGAACACCCCGCAGAAGCACGGCGAGTACGCCTGCGACATGACCTACGTCGACGCCGCCTTCTCCTCGCTGGCCGCGGTGCTGCGCCGCCCGGCGCTGGTCGTCGGCAAGTCGACCGTGCCGGTCGGCAGCGCGGCCCGGCTCGCGGGGCTGCTCCGGGAGCTGTCCCCGGCGGGCGACGAGGTCGAGCTCGCCTGGAACCCCGAGTTCCTGCGCGAGGGCTTCGCCGTCCGGGACACCCTGCACCCCGACCGGATCGTCGTCGGCGTCTCCGGCGAGCACGGTGAGAAGCTGCTGCGCGAGGTCTACGCGACCCCGGTCGGCGAGGGCACCCCCTTCGTCGTCACGGACTACCCGACGGCGGAGCTGGTGAAGACCGCCGCCAACTCCTTCCTCGCCACGAAGATCTCCTTCATCAACGCCATGGCCGAGGTGTGCGAGGCCGCCGACGGCGACGTGGTGAAGCTGGCCGAGGCCATCGGCCACGACGAGCGGATCGGCCGGAAGTTCCTGCGGGCCGGCATCGGCTTCGGCGGCGGCTGCCTGCCCAAGGACATCCGCGCCTTCATGGCCCGCGCCGGAGAGCTGGGCGTGGACCAGGCGCTGACCTTCCTCCGCGAGGTCGACTCCATCAACATGCGCCGCCGCGGCCACATGGTCGAGCTGGCCCGCGAGTGCCTGGGCGGCAGCTTCCTGGGACAGCGGGTCGCCGTCCTGGGCGCGACCTTCAAGCCCGACTCCGACGACGTCCGGGACTCCCCCGCGCTGAACGTCGCCGGGCAGATCCACCTCCAGGGCGGCCAGGTCACGGTCTACGACCCCAAGGGCATGGCCAACGCCCGCGGCCTCTTCCCCACGCTCGGCTACGCGCCGACCGCGCTGGAGGCGTGCCGGGGCGCCCAGGTGGTGCTGCACCTCACCGAGTGGGCGGAGTTCCGCGAGCTGGACCCGGCGGCGCTGGGCGAGGTCGTGGCCGCGCGCCGGATCCTGGACGGCCGCAACGCCCTGGACGCCGCCGCCTGGCGCGACGCGGGGTGGGCCTTCCGGGCGATGGGCCGCCCGCAGGCGTAGCCGGACGGGCCCCGGGGAACATGCCCCGGGGGTCCCCTTCCTTACCCCTCGCACCACCCGCAATCGCTCGTACCACCCGCACGTCCGAGGAGTGAGTGTGCCCATCGCGAAGATCTCGGCGACCGTCGTCGACTGCCCCGAGCCGCTGCCGCTGGCCCGGTTCTACGCCGAGGTGCTCGGCGGCCGGGTCGAGGAGGACCCCGAGGAGGACGACTGGGTGGACCTCCATCTGCCGGACGGCGGCAGGCTGGCCTTCCAGCTCGCCCCCGGCCTCGTACCGCCCAAGTGGCCGCGCGCCGACCTCGACTCCCAGCAGCTCCACCTGGACCTCGACGTGACGGACATGGAGTCGGCGCACGCGCGGGTGCTGGAGCTCGGGGCGAAGCCGCTGGACGTGGACGACGACGGGGGCCGGCGCGACTTCCGTGTCTACGCCGACCCCGCGGGGCATCCGTTCTGCCTGATCCTGCGGGCCTGACGGCCCGCCGGGCCGTCAGCCGTCCAGCTGGCCGATCGTGGCGATCGACGGGCCGCGGCGGCCCTGGAGCCCGCGCGCCACGTCCTCCGCGTCGCGCAGCACGCGCACGGCGTTCTTCCAGGTGAGCTTGGCGAGGTCGGCGTCCGACCAGCCGCGGCGCAGCAGCTCCGCGATCAGGTTGGGGTAGCCCGCGACGTCCGCGAGGTCGGCCGGGGTGAAGGCCGTGCCGTCGTAGTCGCCGCCGATGCCGATGTGATCGACGCCGGCGACCTCGCGCATGTGGTCGAGGTGGTCGGCGACGGTCGCGGCCGTGGCGAGCGGGCGGGGGCGCACGGCCTCGAAGGCGCGCTGCACGGCCATGCCCGCGGCCGTGGTGTCCAGGTGGTGCAGGCCGTTGGCGCGCATGTTCTCGTCCGCGGCCAGGGTCCACTCGATGGCGGCCGGGAGGATGAACTTGGGCACGAAGGTGGCCATGGCCACGCCGCCGTTGGCGGGCAGCGCGGCGAGCACGTCGTCGGGGATGTTGCGCGGGTGGTCGCAGACGGCGCGCGCGGAGGAGTGCGAGAAGATCACCGGCGCCTCGGTGACCCGCAGCGCGTCCCGCATGGTGTCGGCCGAGACATGACTGAGGTCGACGAGCACGCCCGTGCGGTTCATCTCCCGGACGACCTCCTCGCCGAAACGGGTCAGCCCGCCCGCCCTCGGCTCGTCGGTCGCCGAGTCCGCCCAGGCGATGTTGTCGTTGTGGGTCAGCGTCATATAGCGGACGCCGAGCCGGTGCAGGGCGCGCAGCGTCGCGAGGGAGTTGTTGATGCTGTGGCCGCCCTCGGCGCCCATGAGCGAGGCGATCCTCCCCTCGGCGCGCGCCGCCTCCATGTCGTCGGCGGTGAAGGCGAGCCGGAGGTCGGCGGGGTGGCGGGCGACGAGCTGCCGTACGACGTCGATCTGTTCGAGGGTCGCGCTGACGGCCTCGTCGCCGGCCATGTCGGTGCGGACGTACACGGACCAGAACTGCGCGCCGACGCCGCCGGCGCGCAGCCGCGGCAGGTCGGTGTGGAGGTCGGCGCTCTGGTCGGTGGCGATGTCGCGCCGGTCGAGGTCGTAGCGGACCTGCTCGCGCAGCGCCCAGGGCAGGTCGTTGTGGCCGTCGACGACGGGGTGGTCGGCGAGGAGCTCATGGGCGCGGGCGAGGTGGTCCCCGGCGGTCACGGCGGTCACTTCCCGAAGCCGAAGGAGTCGTTGCCGCCGGCCTTGGCGCGCAGCCTGCGGCCCTTCTCGGTCGCCTGCTCGTTGAGCTCGTCCTGGAAGTGGCGCATCCGCTCCTGGAGCCCGGCGTCGTGCGCGGCGAGCATCCGGACGGCGAGCAGGCCGGCGTTGCGGGCACCGGCGACGGAGACGGTGGCGACCGGCACTCCGGCCGGCATCTGCACGATGGACAGCAGGGAGTCCATGCCGTCGAGGTACTTCAGCGGTACGGGCACGCCGATGACCGGCAGCGGGGTGACGGAGGCGAGCATCCCGGGCAGGTGGGCGGCTCCCCCGGCACCGGCGATGACCGCCTTGAGACCGCGGCCCGCGGCCCCCTCGCCGTACGCGATCATCTCGCGCGGCATCCGGTGCGCGGAGACGACGTCGACCTCGTAAGGGACCTCGAATTCGTCCAGGGCCTTGGCGGCGGCCTCCATGACGGGCCAGTCGGAATCCGAGCCCATCACGATGCCGACGAGGGGGGAGCTGGTCATTCGGTGATCGTTCCTCGCAGATATCCGGCGGCGTGGCTCGCGCGCTCGCGCACATCCGCCAGGTCGTCGCCGTAGGTGTTGACGTGCCCGACCTTGCGGCCGGGCTTCACGTCCTTGCCGTACATATGGATCTTCAGGCCCGGGTCGCGTGCCATGCAATGGAGGTACGCGGAATACATGTCCGGGTAGTCGCCGCCGAGCACATTGGCCATGACGGTCCAGCGGGCCCGGGGACGGGGATCGCCGAGCGGGAGATCCAGCACGGCCCGGACGTGGTTGGCGAACTGCGAGGTGATCGCGCCGTCCTGGGTCCAGTGCCCGGAATTGTGCGGGCGCATGGCCAGCTCGTTGACGAGGACGCGGCCGTCGCGGGTCTCGAAGAGCTCCACGGCGAGGTGTCCGACCACGCCGAGTTCCTTGGCCACCTTCAGGGCGAGCTCCTGGGCGTGCGCCGAGAGCTCCGCGGAGAGGCCGGGCGCGGGGGCGATCACGGTGTCGCAGACGCCGTCCACCTGGATGGATTCGACGACGGGGTAGGAGACCGCCTGGCCGTGCGGGGAGCGGACGACGTTGGCCGCGAGCTCGCGGACGAAGTCGACCTTCTCCTCGGCGAGGACGGGCACCCCGGCCCGGAAGGGCTCGGCCGCCTCCTCGACGGTGCGGACGACCCAGACCCCCTTGCCGTCGTATCCGCCGCGCACCGTTTTCAGGACGACGGGGAAGCCCTCGCCCTCGGCCGCGAACCGCGCCACGTCCACGGGGTCCGCGACGAGGCGGTGCCGTGGACAGGGCACGCCGATCTCCAGGAGCCGGGCGCGCATCACGCCCTTGTCCTGGGCGTGCACCAACGCGTCGGGCCCGGGGCGGACGGGGATGCCGTCGGCCTCCAGGGCCCGTAGATGCTCGGTCGGAACGTGCTCGTGATCGAAGGTGATCACATCGCAGCCTTGTGCGAAAGCACGAAGGGTTTCCAGGTCGCGATAGTCGCCGATGACGACCTCGCTCACGACCTGGGCCGCCGAGTCCTGCGGGGTATCGCTGAGCAGCTTGAACTGGATGCCGAGGGGGATGCCCGCCTCGTGGGTCATACGGGCGAGCTGGCCGCCGCCGACCATGCCGACTACCGGGAACGTCACGCCCCCAGAGTATCCGTACGCGCGAACCACCCGGGCACCGCGTTTGGAGGATCGTCCGAAGAGACGGTCCGGTACGCGGATGGCCGATATCGCGCCGATATCGCGCGCGTTCGTCTCGCGTTCACCGACTCGGCCCATCGGCCGCCGGAGGCGCTGGATAGCATGAATGCCGCTCTACCCCTTGGAACACTTCCCCGACCGCCCACCGACGGAGCCTGACGATCGTTATGAATCAACGGCGCACAGTGCGATCCCGGCTGGAGCGGCTGGCCCGCGAGATCGCGAAATTCGGCGCGGTCGGAGCCATGGGGTTCGTGGTCAATCTCATCGTCTTCAACATCTGCGTGCACGGGTTCCAGCTCGCGGTGGTGCGCTCGGGCGTCATCGCCACCGCCGTCGCGATCGCCACCAATTACGTGGGCAACCGCTACTGGACGTACCGCGAGTGCGACCGCTCCCGGCGCAGCCGCGAGCTCTCCCTCTTCCTGCTCTTCAGCGGAGCGGGCCTGGTGATCGAGAACGGCATCCTGGCGCTCTCGCACTACGGCCTCGGAATGACCTCGTCGCTCGCGGACAACATCGCGAAGAACGTCGTCGGCCTCGGCATAGGAACCGTCTTCCGCTTCTGGTCCTACCGGACCTGGGTGTTCCGGGCGCTGCCCGCGCGTGAGGCCGTGGAGACTGCTGAATCGTTCCTGGCGACGGCTCCGGAGCGGGCCGGGGCGAGCGAGCGGGCGTAGGTCACGCCGGGGCGGTGCCGTACGGACCCGCGCGGGGTCCGTACGACGCGCCCGGCCGCCGGGGGCACGCGCGCCCGGAGCCGGGCCGCGACGGCTCAGCCGACGCCTTCGCCGTGGTCGTCCGCCTCGCGGCTCAGGAAGAGCGCGAACACCGGCGGGTTCGCCTGGAGGAGCTCCAGCCGGCCGCCGTCCGCCTCCGCCAGGTCGCGGGCGACCGCCAGGCCCAGCCCCGTGGAGTTCCGGCCGCTGACCGTCCGTTCGAAGACCCGGGCACCCAGGTCCGCGGGGACCCCCGGGCCCTCGTCGGTGACCTCCACGACCGCCTGGTTGCCCGTGACCCGGGTACGCAGCGCCACCGTGCCGTCCCCGTGCATCAGGGAGTTCTCGATGAGGGTCGCGAGGACCTGGGAGACGGCGCCCGGGGTGCCGACGGCCCGCAGGCCCGGCTTGCCCGAGCGCACCAGGACCCGGCCCTCGCTGCGCGTCGCGGGCCGCCACTCCTCGATCTGTTGCTTGATGACCTCGTCCAGGTCGAAGGTGACGGCCGAGCTGGACTGGGGGTCGCGGGAGTTCGTCAGCAGCCGCTGGACGACGTCGGTGAGCCGCTCCACCTGGGCGAGGGCGATCGTCGCCTCCTCCTTGACCGTCTCCGGCTCGTCGGTGAGTGTGATCTCCTCCAGCCGCATGGAGAGCGCCGTCAGCGGGGTGCGGAGCTGGTGCGAGGCGTCGGCGGCCAGCCGCCGCTCGGCGGTGAGCATCCGGGCGATCCGCTCGGCGCTCGCGTCCAGGACGTCCGCGACCCGGTCCAGCTCGGGCACCCCGTAGCGGCGGTGGCGCGGCCGGGGGTCGCCCGAGCCCAGGCGCTCGGCCGTCTCGGCGAGGTCGGTGAGCGGCGCCGTGAGCCGGTTGGCCTGGCGCACGGCCAGGAAGACGGCTGCGACCACGGCCAGCAGGGCCACCGCGAGGATCACCAGCAGGGTCCGGCCGACCTCCCGGCTGACCGTGGAGCGGGACTCCTCGACCCGGACGATCTCGCCCTGCTCGCCCTTCTCCGTCGCGGCGATGACCCCGCCCTCGGGGCGGGTGCCGACCTCGATGGAGGGGCGGCCCGGGATGTCGATGCGGGCGTAGCGGTGCTGGGTGATCTGCTCGCGCAGCACGCCCGACTCCACGCGCTCGCGCCCGAGCAGCCGGCTGTCGACGATGCTCACCAGGCGCACGGCCTCGGACTTCACGCTCTCCCGCGCGCTGCTCTCGATCGTCCGGGTCTCGACGAGGACGAGCGAGATGCCGAACACGGCGATCACGACGAGGACGACGGCGAGGGTGGAATTGATCAGTCGGCGGCGCACGGTGCCCTCCGGGCGGTGGTACGAGGAGCAGCCCGGGCGGGCCGCTGCGTCGGCTCAGCTCTTCTCGAAGCGGAATCCGACGCCGCGGACGGTGGCGATGTAGCGCGGGTTCCCGGCGTCGTCCCCGAGCTTCTTACGGAGCCAGGAGATGTGCATGTCGAGGGTCTTGGTGGAGGACCACCAGGTGGTGTCCCAGACCTCGCGCATCAGCTGGTCACGCGTGACGACCCGGCCCGCGTCCCGGACGAGCACCCGGAGCAGGTCGAATTCCTTCGCGGTGAGCTGGAGTTCCTCCTCGCCCATCCAGGCGCGGTGGGACTCGACGTCGATGCGCACGCCGTGGGTCGCGGCCGGCTGCTGGTGGGACTCGACGGCGCCGCGCCGCAGCAGGGCCCGGACCCGGGCCAGGAGCTCGGCGAGCCGGAAGGGCTTGGTCACGTAGTCGTCGGCGCCGGCGTCCAGGCCCACGACGGTGTCCACCTCGTCGGCACGGGCGGTGAGGACCAGCACCGGGAAGCCGTGGCCCTCGGTGCGCAGCCGTCGGCAGACCTCCAGGCCGTCCATTCCGGGCAGCCCGAGGTCGAGGACGAGCAGGTCCACCCCGCCCTTGAGGCCGGCATCGAGTGCCGCGGGGCCGTCTTCGCGGACCTCCACCTCATAGCCTTCGCGGCGCAGCGCGCGCGCGAGAGGCTCCGAGATGGACGCGTCATCCTCGGCGAGCAGTACACGGGTCATGGGGTGATGGTAGTCCGCTCGGGCCCACGTCAGAGGTGCAGTCGGCGCCACCGGGACCAACACTTCACCTCGGCTGAACCGACCCCCGAAAGGGTGTGAATGGTTCCGCATCGGGCTGTGATCCATGTCTCAACTCCTTCCTTTTTCGGGCCAGGTGTGACGTATGGTTACCGGAAGTCTGTAGCACCACCGAGGGACCTTCGGCAGGTTTTCGCACCGAAGGTCTCTGTTGTGCGCGGGGCTGGACCCCCAGCCTTGTTTCACAGTGAATGACCTGGCGGCCGGGTCCGCCGCGCGAAGATGCGCGGTGGGCATGGATCCCGGTGCACCGCCGACCTGCCGGCCCTCACAAGGGCCGAACCCCTGGGGCGTAGGGGGCGGACGGTGCGTGTCCGGTGCCGGCCAACCCCCACCCGGGCGCGCAGCAGCTCCACCGCGCGTCCCGAGCACACAAGGATCGACCATGGCGTCCAGCCTGACGAAGGGCACCGCCGAGCAGGAGAAGACCTCTCCGGGCGCCGGCGGCAGGACCTTCTTCGGCCACCCCCTCGGCCTGGCCCCCCTCTTCCTGACGGAGATGTGGGAGCGCTTCAGCTATTACGGCATGCGCGCCCTCCTCGTCCTCTACCTGATCGCGGGTGGCCCGGACGCGAAGCCCGGCAGTCAGGGCGGCGGTCTGGCGATGCCCGAGGCCGGCTCGGTCGCCATCTACGGCGTCTACGTGGGCATGGTCTACCTGCTCGCCCTGCCCGGCGGCTGGTTCGGCGACCGGATCTGGGGCCCGCGCAAGACGGTCGCCATCGCGGCGAGCGTCATCATGGCCGGTCACCTGTGCCTGGCCATCCCCGGCAAGCCGTCCTTCTTCGTCGGTCTCGCGCTGGTGGCGATCGGCTCCGGCCTGCTGAAGTCCAACATCTCCACGATGGTGGGCCACCTCTACGACGGCCCGCAGGACCCGCGCCGCAACGGTGGCTTCACGATCTTCTACATCGGTGTCAACCTCGGCGCCGGCCTCGCGCCGCTCGTCATCGGCACCGTCGGCCAGACGGTCAGCTGGCACCTGGGCTTCGCGATCGCCGCGATCGGCATGGGCCTCGGCCTGGTCACCTTCCTGCTGGGCACCCGCCTGCTGAGCCCGGAGAGCAGCGTCGTCCCGAAGCCGCTGCCGGCGGACGAGCGCAAGTCCCTCCTGATGAAGGGCCTGCTGTGGCTCGGCATCGCCGCCGTCTTCTACGGCGTCGTCGGGGGCACCGGCCACTTCACGCAGAAGTGGGCCACCATCCCGCTCGCCCTGCTCGGCATGGCCATCCCGGCCGCGGTCCTGATCCGCATCAAGCGTGACAAGGACCTGACCTCGGAAGAGCAGACCAAGGTCACCGGCTACATCTGGTTCTTCGTCGCCGCCGCCGTGTTCTGGATGATCTTCGAGCAGGCGGGTTCGACGCTGTCGACCTTCGCCGAGAAGCGGACCTCGGACACCATCTTCGGCTGGCAGATCCCGTCCACGCTGTTCCAGTCGATCAACCCGATCTGGATCATGACCATCGCCCCGGTCATCGCCTGGCTGTGGCTGTGGCTGGCCCGCCGCGGCAGCGAGCCGAGCTCCACGACGAAGTTCGCGGTCGCCATGGTCCTCATCGGTCTGTCGTTCTTCATCTTCGCCATCCCGATGTCGTCGGCCTCGGAAGGCTCGAAGGCCGGCCCCATGTGGCTGGTGATGATCTACATGATCCAGACCATCGGTGAGCTCTGCCTCTCCCCGGTCGGCCTGTCGCTCACCACCAAGATGGCGCCGGTGAAGTACGCCAGCCAGATGATGGGCGTCTGGTTCCTCGCGGTCACCGCGGGCAACTGCACCACGACCCTGCTGCGCGAGGTCGGCGGCCTCGACCTCAACGGCATCGGCGTGATCCTCGGCCAGGCCACCGCCGCGGTCCTCGCCGCCTTCGCGGTGTGGATGTACCGCAAGAAGATCGAGGCCCTGATGGGCGACGTCCGCTGACGCGGACCGCTGAACAGTGAGGGTGCCCCCGGCGCGATGACGCGCCGGGGGCACCTTCGCGTCCGGGGCCGGTCCGGCGCGCTCACGCCGGGGGTGCCGGAGGCCCCGGCGGGCGGCCGGGCGCCGTGCCCGGGGCGAACCACGGGAGGGGGCGGGGCGGGGAGGCCGCCGAGGAGGCGCTGGAAGGCGGCTCGGAGCCGCCCGGGGCCGCCGGTGAGGGCTTGATGCCCTCGGGCGCCCCAGAGGCCGCCTTACGGGCTTTACGGGCGTTGCGCGCTTTACGGCTCTTCGCGGCCAGACCGGCTTTGCGGGCCTTTCGGGCTTCAGGCGCCCTGCCCGCTTCACCCGTCGCGCCGGCCTTACGGGCCTTACGGGCCTTGGAGGCCGCCTTACCGCGCGCACCGACCTCTCCGGGCCGCAGCCGGTCCACGACCGCCATGCCCGCCCGGAACAGCCCCGCGGGCACCACCACTCCCAGCAGGATCCAGAAGAGCGTCACGCCCCACGGCCGGCTCACGTCCCAGGGCTCTTCGACGAGCAGTTTGTCGCCGTACTTCAGCGACACCAGGTAGTCGCCGTACGCGCCCGCCGCCAGCTCCACGTCCAGCGCGACCTTCGCCCGCCGCCCGGCCGGGACCGTTCCGCGCCACCGCCGCTCCTCCCACGTGGGGGCGAGCACCCCGTGCGACGTGCCGACCCGGAAGACGGGGTTCTCGGCCGCGGTGGTGCCGAGATTGCCCACCGTAAGGACGAGCCGCCGCCTGGGCGGCGCCCCGAACCAGGTGAGGATCCCGCTCGACCCCTCCAGCCGCGCCCCGAGGACGCCGAGGCGCTCCCCGCCGGTCCGCCGGGGCAGCGGGGCGACCGGATGGCCCGCGACGGCGAACGGGGCGTCCACGGCCGCCGCCTCGCCGGTCACGGTCGCCACGTGCACCACGCACGGGCAGGGCTTGGGCGGTGCGGTGACGGGGATGTCCGTACGGAAGGCGCCGCCCGTGCCCGTGGTGACGGTCCGGCCGTCCGCGTTGGCGCAGGCGTTGGTGCCACCGATCATGTTCTGGCCGCAGACGAGCAGGGTGAGCAGCGTTCCCGGCCGCCATCCGGTGCCGCTCACAGTGAGGCTGCCACCCTTGCCGGCCTCCTTACGGTCGAGGGTGACGGCCGGGGTGAGGACCGAGCCGTCGGCGGCGGCCCGGCCGGCGGGCAGCGGGACCAGCGGCGCGGCCGCGAGCAGGGCCACGAGGAGAAGGGCCGGCGCGCGGCAGGGACGCGGGCGGCCGGGGCCCGGGCCCGGGTCCCGGCGGCGGGCCGCGCGGCGGGTTCCCCTCGCGAGCAGGGCCACGAGGAGGACGAGCCGCAGACCGCCGAGGCACGGGCGGACGGGGGCCTTCACGCCCCGGTCGTGACTACGGGCCACGCGGCGGGCTCCCCTCGTGCGCGGAGCTGCGAGCGGAAGGACCCACGCGCGGCCGGGGCCCCGGCTGCGGGCTCCCCTCGCGAGCAAGGCCACGAGCAGAAGGACCCACGCGCGGCCGGGGCGGCGGCGGACCGGGCCCGTCATGGCCGGGTCCCGGCGACGGGGCGCGCGGCGGGCTCCCCGGGAGCGTTCTCCGTGGTGGCCTCCGGGGGTCGCCGCCGGGCCGGGCGGCGGGCGCGCCGGCGGCGGCGTACGAACAGTCCGGCGGCGGCCACCAGGGCGAGGGCGAACCCGCCCAGGGCCGGCAGCGCCCACGGCAGGGGCGTCCAGGCTCCCGTGGCGGAGGCGTGCGCGCCGCCGGGGGCCGTCGCGGTGACCCGGACGTCGACCCGGTCCAGGCGCGGCGCGCCGGGCCACGGCTCGGCCAGCCGCACCCTGCCGCCGGGCGGCAGTCCGGCGGGTACGCCGCTCGCGGCACGGCGCAGGACGGTGCCGAAGAGGCCGTCGGCGCGGATGACCAGGGTCGGGGCGAGCGCGGTGTTGCCGCGGTTGACCAGGGAGTACCGGATGACCGCGCCTGTACCGGCCTTCTCCACGCGGACGTCCTCGACCGCGAGCGCGGCCAGCGCGGGCCCGCCGGTGACACGCAGGGCGAGCGGGACCCGTACCTCCTTGCCGCCGCCGGTCACGACGAGCGCGGCGGGGTGCTCGCCGGGCCGGGCGCCGCTCGGGACGGTCACGGTGAAGGGGACGTCCGCGCGGGTGCGGGGCGGCACCCGCACCCGCTTCGCGGCCAGGGCGACCCAGGGGCCGGAGCCCCGCAGCTCCAGGGAGCGGGGCTGATCCGCGGGGTTGGCCACGGAGAGCCTGTCCTCCAGGACCGCGCCCGGCCCGCCCTCCAGATAGAACGCCGTACGGGCGGGGGTGCTCTTGCCGCCCTCGCCGCCCTCGCCGTTCGTGGCGGGCGCGGCGGTCCAGGGCGGGGGGTCGGCGACGGCGGCGGGGGCGGCGGTGAGCAGGACCGCGGTGGCGGTGAGGGCGCTCAGGGCGAGGCGGGGGCGGGTCGTCATGGGCGGCTCCCTGTACGTGCGCGTACGGCGGGGCGAGGGCGGGGGGCGGGGGGGGCGCCTGCGGCGGGCCTGTTCCCCACCCCGCCCCTTCCCGCTGCATCCGATGTGCGGCTCCGCCGCGTGGCGGGGCTCCGCCCCGGACCCCGGTCCTCAAGCTCCCCGGCTACCGCTGGGGGTGCCCCCGGACGGGCTGATTCGTTGCCCGGAACCGCGAAGGAAAGCCCGCCCGTGGAACCGGGGAAGCGGATCCCGGCACACGGGGAGCGGACCTCCGGCGGGACGAGATCAAGCCCGGCCGGCGATTGAGGCCACCGCGCGGCAGCACGGAACCGGGGGCCCGGGGACCTCCCCGGTATCGGGAAGGGGCGGGGCTGGGGAACAGGCCCGCCGCACCCCCTAACCCGCCGCCCGCTTCCGGCGCGTGAGCCAGAGCGTGCCGGCGACCCCCGCCAACAGGACCGTGCCGCCCAGCGTCCCCAACGCCACCGCGGAATCCATGGGCCCGGTCTGCGGCAACTGGCCGCCGCTGCTGGAACCGGAACCTCCGGTCGTGCTGCCGCCCGACCCGCCCGTGGAGCCGCCCGTCGACCCGCCCGTCGTCGCTCCACCCGTGTCGGAACCACCGGTCGTGGACCCGCCCGTCCCGGAACCGCCCGAGGACGAGCCTCCGGGCAGCTTGACGTCGAGGGTCAGCGAGGGCTTCGGGTTGTTCGAGGGCGTGCACGTGGTCGTCGTGCCGAGCGCCTTGATGGTGAGGACACCCGCGGTGAAGGTGACGGAGCCGGCCTTCTTGGGGGTGTACGTGCCCGACAGGTCACCGATCTTGATGGGCGTATTGGCGGGTATCTTGTCCGCGTTCGGGGGACCCGTCACCGCGACCGTGCCGGACTCCGCGCCGCCGAGCTTGATCAGGGCGCTCGGCTGCATCGCGCCCTTGCCGAGTTCGACGGGGCTGGAGGAGACGCCCTTCTCGAAGGACATGGTGAGCTTGTACGTGTCGCCGCCGGGAGTCGCCTTGATGTCGATGGGCGAGACGGCGCTGCGGTCCCCGATCGGGGTCTTGCACTGGTAGTTCACGTCGACCGTGACGGCGTGCGCGGCCGGGGCGAACAGCAGAATCGTCCCGCCGGCCAGGGCGGCGGCGGCCGCCGTCGCGGCCGTACGGCGCGCGCTGCGGCGTGGTAAGTGGGACACCTCGGGTTCCCCTCTCGTCCGGTGCCGTAGCCGAAATTCACTGACGACACATCAGATCGGGCGCCGACAGTACGCCGGGGACCTTGTGGAGGGAAGACACGGAACGCGCCGCCGTGGACAATCCGGCGGCGCGTTCCGGGGTACGGCGGAGACGGGGTCAGGCGGGAGCGGCGAGCTCCGCCCAGACGGTCTTGCCGGGGCGGCCGTCGTGGCGCACGACCCCCCAGTCGAGGCAGAGGCGCTGCACGATGAACATGCCGTGGCCGCCCGGCCGTCCCGCGCGGTGCGGGGTCCGGGGGGCGGGCTGGCCCGCGCCGAGGTCGACGACCTCCAGCCGCAGCACCTTGCCCGCGCAGCTCACCCGGAGCTCCTCGGGACCGTCGGCGTGCAGGCAGGCGTTGGTGACCAGCTCGGAGACGACCAGCAGGACGTCCTCGGCGGCGGCCCGGTGATCGGCGGTGGCGGCCGGCAGCCAGCCCCAGTCCTGGAGCGCCTGGCGGGCGAAGTCCCGGGACCGGGGCACGGCGCCGCTCACCCCGACCAGGCGCAGGCGGCGGACCTGCCCGGCCGGCGGTGGGGTGACGGGCGAGGCGGCGCCTTCCGCCTCCGGACCGGGCTCGCCCGGCGGCGGGTACGGCCGGGTGGTGCTCATCAGCGCTTCACCTCACCGATTCACCGATTGAGAAATGATGGTCACCTGGCACATTGAACAGATTCAGCAGACTCCTGCCCGACCGAACGAGGGGAACACCCACTTCTTCGGTGCGACACTGTGACGCAGGCAACGCGTGCGTGACACAGGTGACGGGGCGGTGCGGCCGTGGTCACTCGGCGGCTACTCGGTGAGCGCGGCGTCGAGCGTGTCGTGCACGGTGAAGACGGCTTCGGCGCCGGTGATCTCGAACACCCGGGCGACGACGGGCTGCATGGCCGCGAGGTGGACGGCGCCACCGGCGGCCTCCGCGGTGAGGCGGGCGCCGAGGAGCACATTGAGCCCGGTGGAGTCGCAGAACTCCAGCTTCGAGCAGTCGACGACCACCCGGGACAGGCCCTGCGCCACACATCCGTCCAGCGATTCGCGGAGCAGATCGGCCGTGTGGTGATCGAGCTCACCCGCCGGCGTCACGACGGCGCTCTCGCCATGGCGCCGGACCTCAACATTCAGCCGGCCCTTGCTCGCACTGCCGACCATTTCGCGGTCCATGCGCGTCCTTTCTCGTGGGCCTGCGTGGGCGGGGAAAACACTACGCCTTCGCTACGACGTCCGGTAGCCGAACATCCGTTATTTACCCATATAAGAGGACAAGACTCACTTGCTATCCAGTGTGCAAGCCAGGTAGGGCTAGTAGAGGACATCCACCACGGACGGCTTTGGAGGCGCCGCGAACCGCAGCAAGAAGTCATGGCATCGGCGGCCTTATGCCGAGAATGATGGAGGAGACCATGTCACCCCGGCTCGACGAACCGCGCACCGAATTTTCTCGGGAGACCGCCTCGTCGACAACCCCACCCGAGCAGATAGAGCCCGAGAACTGCGGGCTCCCCGACATCCCGCCGTACGACGAGGTGGGACCGGTCGACGCCCGGGCGTTGTCCAAGACGCTCTTCGCGCGGCTCATGGAGCTCGAAGAGGGCACCCACGAATACGCGTACGTACGCAACACCCTGGTCGAACTGAACCTGGCGCTGGTGAAGTTCGCGGCCTCCCGCTTCCGCACCCGCAGCGAGCCGATGGAGGACATCGTCCAGGTCGGCACGATCGGCCTCATCAAGGCCATCGACCGCTTCGAGCTCAGCCGGGGCGTCGAATTCCCGACCTTCGCGATGCCGACCATCATCGGTGAGATCAAGCGCTTCTTCCGCGACACCAGTTGGTCGGTGCGCGTCCCGAGGCGCCTCCAGGAGCTCCGCATCGAGCTGGCCAAGGCCCGCGACGAGCTGGCCCAGCGACTGGACCGCTCCCCCACGGCCGGCGAACTGGCCGAGCGCCTCGGCATCTCCGAGGACGAGGTCCTCGAGGGCATGGCCGCGAGCAACGCGTACACCGCGAGCTCCCTGGACGCCCAGCCGGACGAGGACGACACGGAGGGCGCCCTCACCGCCCGCATCGGCTACGAGGACCACGGCCTCGAAGGCATCGAGTACGTCGAATCCCTCAAGCCGATGATCGCCGAACTCCCGCAGCGGGACCGGAAGATCCTCTCCTTGCGCTTCGTGGCGAACATGACCCAGTCGGAGATCGGCGAGGAACTGGGCATCTCCCAGATGCACGTGTCCCGGCTGCTGTCCCGCACCCTGATCCGGCTGCGGAGGGGACTGACCGCCGAGGAATGACCGCCGCGTTTCCCCGCCGGATACGCGGAGCGCCGCACGGGATTCCGTGCGGCGCTCCGCGCGTCCGCGGCGTTCCCGGCATTCCCGTGTCGCGACGGGAAGCGCGTGGCGGTCACGCCGCCGCCCCCTCCGTCGCCGCGAGCAGACCCGCCAGCGACGTCCGCGCGCCCTGGAGGTCCGCGATGCGCGCGTCGAGACCGTCGAGGTGCTCGCGCAGGTACGTGGCCACGCACGGGTCGAAGGCCGTCGCCTCCGCGCCCCGCACGCACGGCAGGACGTCGCGGATGACACGCGTGGGCAGCCCGGCCGCGAGCAGCACCCGGATACGGCGTACGGTCTCCGGCGCGTCCGCCGCGTAACGCCGGTGGCCGCTGGGCAGGCGGTGCGAGGCGAGCAGGCCCTGTTCCTCGTAGTAGCGCAGCAGCCGGACGCTCACCCCGGTGGTCAGCGCCAGTTCACCGATCTTCATATGACCCGCCCCACATCCTCTTGAATCTCACACGGGTGTGAGAATTTAGCGTTGCGGTCATGACGAACACCGCGGCCGCCACGGCCGATTCCCCTTCCGCCGCTCCCACCGCTCCCGCTGCCCCCTCTGCCGGCGGCAACCCCTTCAACCTCCGCGTCATCGAGGAGTTCCGGGCCAACGCCGGCCGGGTGGGAGGGCGGTTCGCCGGGGTGAAGCTGCTGCTCCTCACCACCCTCGGGGCCCGCAGCGGGCTGCCGCGCACCACTCCCCTCGTCCATCTGGAGGACGGCGCGGGCCGGCTCGTGGTCTTCGCGTCGAACGGCGGGTCGCCGACCGCCCCGGCCTGGTTCCACAATCTGACGGCCTCGCCCGAGGCGATCGTGGAGGTCGGCGCGGAACGCCGTGCCGTACGAGCCCGGCTCGTGGACGAGGCCGAGCACGACGCGCTGTGGGCCCGTCAGATCGCGGTCGATCCGGCCTTCGCGGACTTCCGCGAACGGGCGCTCCGGGCGGGACGGACGACTCCCCTGGTGGCGCTGGAACCGGTCACGCCGTCGCACTGAGGCTCCCGGGCGCCGTCAGAGCTCGCGGACGCCGCGCCGCCACACCGCCGAGACCAGGGGGACCCCCGGGCGGTAGGCGAGGTGGACGTGGCTGGGGGCGTCGAGCAGGGCGAGGTCGGCCCGGGCCCCCGGGGAGAGCCGGCCGATGTCGGTACGGCGCAGGGCCGCCGCGCCGCCCGCCGTGGCGGCCCACACGGCCTCGTCGGGGGTCATCCCCATGTCACGGACGGCCAGGGCGACGCAGAACGGCATCGAACTGGTGAAGGACGAGCCGGGGTTGCAGTCCGTGGAGAGCGCGACGGTGGCACCCGCGTCGAGGAGGCGGCGGGCGTTCGGCCACTGGGCGCGGGTGGAGAACTCCGCGCCCGGCAGGAGGGTGGCCACGGTGTCACCGCTCGCGAGGGCGTCGACGTCGGCGTCGGTGAGGTGGGTGCAGTGGTCGGCGGAGGCGGCGCCGAGCTCGACGGCGAGCTGGACGCCGGGCCCGTAGGACAGCTGATTGGCGTGGACGCGGGGGACGAGGCCCCGGGCGGCGCCCGCGGTGAGGATCGTACGGGCCTGGTCGCCGTCGAAGGCGCCCTTCTCGCAGAAGACGTCGATCCAGCGGGCGTGCGGGGCGCAGGCGTCCAGCATCGGGCCGGTGACGAGGTCGACGTAGCCAGCCGGGTCGTCGGCGTGGTCGGGCGGGACGATGTGGGCGCCGAGGTAGGTGACCTCGTCGGTCTGGGCGGCGGCGATGCGCAGGGCGCGCGCCTCCTGCTCGACGGTGAGGCCGTAGCCGGACTTGGTCTCCAGGGTGGTGGTGCCCTGGCGCAGCGCCTCGCGCAGATAGCGGCGGAGGTTGGCCGCCAGCTCCTCGTCGCTCGCGGCGCGGGTGGCGGCGACGGTGACACGGATGCCGCCGGCGCTGTAGCTCCTGCCGGACATCCGGGCGTTGAACTCGGCGGTGCGGTCGCCCGCGAAGACCAGGTGCGAGTGGGAGTCGACGAAGCCGGGGAGCACGGCCCGGCCCCCGGCGTCGACGCGTTCGTCGGCGGCGGGTGCTCCACCGACCGTACCGACCCAGGCGACGCGGTCACCGTCGACGACGACCGCCGCGTCCTCGATCAGGCCGAGGGGGCCCGCACCGAGGGACGGGTCGTTGGTGACGAGACTGCTGATGTTGGTGATGACCGTGGTCGCCATGGGCGGTCGGTGCTCCTTCGGGTTTCTCGGTGGCTTCCTGGGGCTCAGGCGCGCAGGTCCGCGACGGCCTCGGCCAGCGCCTGCCCCACCTCGGGCACGAGCTGGTGGGTTCCTTCGCGCACGATGTGCCGGCCGCCGACGACGGTGTCCCGGACGTCCGCGTTGGTCGCCGCGAACACGGCCGTCTCGACGGCGAGCTCCGGCGGCGGGCCCGCCGTGCGCACCGTGTCCAGCGCGATCGTGGTGAGGTCCGCGAGCGCGCCCGCCCGGATGCCGCCCGCGTCGTGCCAGCCGAGAGCGGCGTGGCCGTCCGCGGTGGCGGCGCGCAGCAGCTGGGACGCGGTCCAGTGGCCGCGCGTACGGGTGTGCAGCCGCTCGTCGAGCTCCATCGCGCGCGCCTCTTCGAGGATGTCGATGACGGCGTGGCTGTCGCTGCCGAGGGAGAGCGGCGAGCCCGCGCTCTGCAGCTTGGGCGCCGGGCCGATGCCGTCGGCGAGGTCCCGCTCGGTGGTGGGGCACATGCACACACCGGTGCCGGAGTGGCCCAGGAGGCGGATGTCCCCGGGGGTGAGGTGGGTGGCGTGGACGGCGGTGGTGCGGGGGCCGAGCACACCGTGGTCGGCCAGGAGGGTGGTGGGGGTGAAGCCGTGGGCCTCGACGCAGGCGTCGTTCTCGGCGGTCTGCTCCGAGAGGTGGACGTGCAGCGGCGCCTCGCGCTCGTCGGCCCAGGCGGCGACGGTGGCCAGCTGATCGACGGGCACGGCCCGTACGGAGTGGACGGCCGCGCCGATCCGGGTGTTGTCGTCGCCCTTGAGCCCGGCGGCCCGCTCGGCCCACCGCTCGGCGGTGGTGTCGCTGAAGCGGAGCTGGTGCCGGCTGGGCGGCGCGCCGAAGCCGGAGGAGAGGTAGCAGGTGTCGAGGAGGGTGATGCGGATGCCCGCCTCGGCGGCCGCGGCGATCAGGGCCTCGCCCATGGCGTTGGGGTTGTCGTAGGCGCCGCCGCCGGGGGCGTGGTGGAGGTAGTGGAACTCACCGACGGCGGTGATGCCGGCGAGGGCCATCTCGGCGTACACCGCGCGGGCCAGCGCGTAGTAGGTGTCGGGGGTGAGCCGGTCGGCGACGCCGTACATGAGGTCGCGCCAGGTCCAGAAGGTCCCCTCGCCCTGCTGCACGGTGCCCCGCAGGGCGCGGTGGAACGCGTGCGAATGGGCGTTGGCCAGCCCCGGGAGTGTGAGGCCGCGCAGGGTCACGGAGCCCGTCGGCGGCTTCTTCACCCCCTTGCGGACGGACGCGATCCGGCCGTCCGTGCCCGTTTTGACGACCACGCCCCGCTCGACCCCGTTGTCGAGCCAGGCGTGCTCCGCCCAGTAAGTCTGTGCCGTCAGCGACACGCCAGGCCCTCCAGTACGTCGGCGAGTGCGGTCACCCCGGCCAGGCAGTCGTCCTCGTCCGCCGTCTCGGCGGGTGAGTGCGAGACGCCCGTGGGGTTGCGTACGAACAGCATGGCGGTCGGGACGGTCCCGGAGAGGATTCCGGCGTCGTGTCCCGCGCCCGTGCCGAGGACGGGGACGTTCCCGCCCAGGATCCGGCCGAGCTCGTCGCGCAGTGCGTGTTCGAATTCGACGACGGGGGTGAACGACTCCCGGGTGATCCGGACGTCGACGCCGTCGCGCTCGCCGCGCTCGACGGCCGCCTTCTCGATCTCGGCGATCACCAGGTCGAGGGTGTCCTGGTCGGCGGCGCGGGAGTCCAGCCAGCCGCGGACCAGGGACGGGATGGCGTTGACCCCGTTCGGCTCGACGCTGATCTTGCCGAAGGTGGCGAGGGCACCGGCGAGCCGGGCCTTCTTCCGGGCGGCGAGGACGGTGTTGGCGTAGGTGAGCATGGGGTCGCGGCGGTCGTCGATACGGGTGGTGCCCGCGTGGTTGGCCTCGCCGTGGAAGTCGAACCGCCAGCGGCCGTGCGGCCAGATGGCGGAGGCGATGCCCACCCGGTCGCCGGAGAGGTCCAGGGCCCGGCCCTGTTCGACGTGCAGTTCGACGAAGGCGCCGATCCGGGCCAGCCGCTCGGGGTCGGCCCCGATGGCCTCCGGGTCGTACCCGGCGCGCTCCATCGCCTGCGGCAGGGTGACGCCGTCGGCGTCGCGCAGCTCCCGGGCCTTGTCGAGGGTGAGCTGTCCGGCGGCCAGCCGGGAGCCCACGCAGGCCAGCCCGAAGCGGGCGCCCTCCTCGTCGCCGAAGTTGACGACGGCGAGGGGGCGGCCCGGCTTCGCGCCGCGCGAGCGCAGCTCGTCCAGCGCGGCGAAGGACGACACGACGCCGAGCGGGCCGTCGAAGGCGCCGCCGTCCGGGACGGAGTCCAGGTGCGAGCCGGTGACGACGGCGTCGCCGGCGGTGGGGTCGCCGAGCCAGGCCCACTGGTTGCCGTTGCGGTCGAGCTCGTAGGTGAGCCCGCGGGTCTCGGCCTGCGCCTTGAACCATTCACGGCAGTCGGTGTCGGCGGGGGTCCAGGCGTAGCGGCGGTATCCGCCGCTTTCCCGGTCGCGGCCGAGGGGGAGGAGGTCACGCCACATCTCGTGGAACGAGGCGCCACCGGTGGTGGGCACAACCCCACCCGCACCCGGCGACGTACGGTCGGCCCCACCGGGGGCACCCGCTTCCGGTGCGGGCCGGTGGGCCGGTCGCGCCCACCCGTGCCGCCCCGCGGCACGATTGCCCGCGACGTCGCTCACGAGTCCTCCCGCATCGGGACGCGCACGCCCTTGTCCTCCGCCACCGACTCCGCGATGTCGTACCCCGCGTCGACGTGCCGGATCACACCCATCCCCGGGTCGTTCGTCAGCACCCGGCGGATCTTCTCGCCCGCGAGCTTCGTGCCGTCGGCGACCGTGACCTGGCCCGCGTGGATGGAGCGGCCCATGCCGACGCCGCCGCCGTGGTGGAGGGAGACCCAGGAGGCGCCGGAGGCGACGTTGACCATGGCGTTCAGCAGCGGCCAGTCGGCGATCGCGTCGGAGCCGTCGAGCATGGCCTCGGTCTCGCGGTAGGGCGAGGCCACCGAGCCGCAGTCGAGGTGGTCGCGGCCGATGGCCAGCGGCGCGGCGAGGGTGCCGTCGGCGACCATCTCGTTGAAGCGCTCGCCCGCCTTGTCGCGCTCGCCGTAGCCGAGCCAGCAGATGCGGGCGGGCAGGCCCTGGAAGTGGACCCGCTCCCCGGCCATCTTGATCCAGCGCGCGAGGGACTCGTTCTCGGGGAAGAGTTCGAGCATCGCCTTGTCGGTCTTGTGGATGTCCGCCGCGTCGCCGGAGAGGGCCGCCCAGCGGAAGGGGCCCTTGCCCTCGCAGAAGAGGGGGCGGATGTAGGCGGGGACGAAGCCGGGGAAGTCGAAGGCGCGGGTGTAGCCCGCGAGCCGGGCCTCGCCGCGGATGGAGTTGCCGTAGTCGAAGACCTCGGCGCCCGCGTCCTGGAAGCCGACCATGGCCTCGACGTGCCGGGCCATGGACTCGCGCGCCCGGGTGGTGAAGTCGGCGGGCTTCTCGGCCGCGTACGTGGCCATGTCGTCGAAGTCGACGCCGACCGGGAGGTACGACAGCGGGTCGTGGGCGGAGGTCTGGTCCGTCACGATGTCGACGGGGGCGTTCATCGCGAGCAGCCGCGGGAGGAGCTCGGCGGCGTTGCCCAGCACGCCGATGGAGAGCGGGCGGCGCGCGTCCCGCGCCTCCACGGCCAGCTGGAGGGCGTGGTCGAGGGAGTCGGCCTTCACGTCCAGGTAGCGGTGCTCGATGCGGCGCTCGATGGCGCGCGGGTCGCAGTCGATACAGATCGCGACGCCGTCGTTCATGGTGACGGCGAGGGGCTGGGCGCCGCCCATGCCACCGAGGCCGGCCGTGAGGGTGATCGTCCCGGCCAGGGTGCCGCCGAACTTCTTGGCCGCGACGGCGGCGAAGGTCTCGTAGGTGCCCTGGAGGATGCCCTGGGTGCCGATGTAGATCCACGAACCGGCCGTCATCTGCCCGTACATGGTGAGGCCGAGGGCCTCCAGGCGGCGGAACTCCTCCCAGTTGGCCCAGTCGCCGACCAGGTTGGAGTTGGCGATGAGGACGCGCGGGGCCCATTCGTGCGTCTGCATCACGCCGACCGGGCGGCCGGACTGGACGAGCATCGTCTCGTCCTGCTTGAGCGTCCGCAGGGTGCGCACCATGGCGTCGAACGAGCGCCAGTCACGGGCGGCCTTGCCCGTGCCGCCGTAGACGACCAGCTTGTCCGGGTGCTCGGCGACCTCCGGGTCGAGGTTGTTCTGCAGCATCCGCAGGGCGGCTTCCTGCTGCCACCCCAAGGTGCTCAGCTCGGTACCTCGCGGTGCTCGGACGGGTCGCGGTCCTGACATGGTGCCCTGCCTCCCTGGCGCTCCGTAGAGACCACTGAATAGAACACTTCACATCTTGTGGCAGTGAATACCTCCAGTCAACAGGTGTGCGGGGTCCGGCGCCGTCCGTACGAACGGACCGGCCCCGTCCCATGGCACCGCGCCCCGCCGGGTGGTGGAGTGGACGCATGGGTCCGGAGAGCGCGAGCGCGCGCGAGCGACGTGAGGCCGCCGTCCGGGCGGCGGTGCGGGACGGCCTGGTCGACGCGCGGCACCCCGTGGCCGGGCTGCTGGACGTGCGGGGGATCCGCGAGGCCGTCGCCGCGCTGCGGGCCGCGTTCGAGGAGGTCGCGGCGCCCGGCACGGAGGTGCTGCACGCCTTCGCCGTGAAGGCCGCGTCGCTGGTGCCCGTGCTGCGACTGCTCGCCGACGAGGGGATGGGCTGCGAGGTGGCGAGCCCCGGGGAGCTGGCGCTGGCGCGCGCCGCGGGGGTGGGGCCGGGGCGCACGGTCCTGGACTCCCCCGCGAAGACGGACGCGGAGCTGCGCGAGGCACTCGCGCTCGGCGTCGCGGTCAACGCCGACAGCCGCCAGGAGCTGGCCCGCCTGGACGCGCTCGTAAGGTCCGCGCCGACCGCCTCCGTGCTCGGCGTACGGGTGAACCCGCAGCTCGGCCCGGGCAGCATCGGGGCGATGAGCACGGCCACCGAGACGTCCAAGTTCGGGGTGGCGCTGCGGGACGAGGGGGCGCGCGCGTGGCTGGTCCGCGCCTTCGTGGAACGGCCCTGGCTCACCCGGATGCACGCCCACGTCGGCTCGCAGGGCTGCCCGCCGGAGCTGATGGCCGAGGGGGTGCGGACCACGTACGAGCTGGCCGAGGAGGTCAACCGGGCGGTCGGTGAGCAGCGGGTGCGGACCCTGGACATCGGCGGCGGGCTGCCCGTCAATTTCGCCTCCGAGGAGGTGACGCCGAGCTTCCGGGATTACGCGCGGCTGCTCGACGTGACCGTACCCGCCCTGTTCGACGGGCGCTACGGCCTGGTCACGGAGTTCGGCCGGTCGCTGCTGGCCAAGAGCGGCACGGTGCTGGCCCGGGTGGAGTACGCCAAGTCGGCCGGCGGCCGGCGGATCGCGGTGACGCACGCGGGCGCCCAGGTCGCGGCGCGGACGGTGTTCGCGCCCGCCGCCTGGCCGCTGCGCGTGGCCGCCTTCGACGCGGAGGGGCGGCCCAAGGAGGGCGAGCCGGTGCCGCAGGACGTCGCCGGGCCGTGCTGCTTCGCGGGCGACCTGGTCGCGGTGGACCGGCCGCTGCCGCTCCTGGAGCCGGGCGACCACGTGGCGCTGCTGGACACCGGCGCGTACTACTTCTCGAACCACTTCGCGTACAACTCTCTGCCCCGCCCGGGGGTTTACGGCTACGCGTCCGCAGAAGGTCGCACGGAGGATTTCCCCGAGGGGCACGGGGAGCGCGGCGGGCCCGGGGAGCGCGGCGGGCCCGGGGAGCGCGGCGGGCGCCGCTTCGGCCCGGACGTCCGCTTCGTGCCCGTCCGCCGCCCGCAGTCGCTCGACGAACTCGTCGAGGAGAGCGGCGGCACGCTCGCCCCGGGCCTCACCGCGCTGCGCTGACGCCCGTCCGGGAGGCCGCCCGCCGGACCCGGCGGCGGGCACCGCCCGGTGCCGCGTCACCGGCGGAGAGCCCGGTGGTCTCGTAGCCGCGTACGTCCCGCCCGGCGGGGCCGCGCCGGGCGCCGTCCGCCCGCACCCACAGCAGACTCTCCGCCCGCGCCTCCAGCCCGCCCAGCCAGCGGGCCTTCGCCCACAGCCCCGCGCCCGCCCCGGCCATCGCCAGCCCGGCGGTGGCGGGCGCGGCGAAGGAGGAGCCGACGGCGGCCAGGAAGGCGAGCGCCAGCCACGGGCGGGCGGCCCGCCGCCGGTTCCGCAGGGTCACGGCGCGGTCCTGGAGGAAGACGGAGCGGCCCGCCCGCGACGCGCCGCGCGCCAGTTCCTCGTAGCGCCCGCGGCGTGCCGCGAAGACCACGACGGCCGTGATCAGGAACAGCGCCGCGCCCGCCGTCACCCCGATCCGGCGCCCGGTGAGCCCCGGCACCAGGATGCCGACGCCCGCGCTCACCAGTCCCGCCCACCACAGCGGGCCCGCGGTCGCCCTGACGACCACCGCCACCCGTGCCAGCGCATACGCACCGCGCCCCACGACTCACCTCCTCGTCCCCGGGGCCCTGGGCCCCGGTGTGCACCTGACCCGGGCCGGGGCCCCGACGGGGCCCGGCCCTGCCCGGAATCTGCCCGGATTCCGGCCGGAATCCGCGCGGCAGGCTAGCCAACGAATCTGAGTGCGGGCTGAGAAGCGCCGTCCTGGCCGGAACGCGCCTCATACCGGGGTAGCACCCGCGTGTTGGCTCCGCCGTATGACGTGGCGGGGCACACCCCTTCCCTAGAGTCGGCGCACCGGGCGAACGGGAGGGGCGGGACATGGCGGCGCACGAGCGGAGACTGAGGCGGCGGGCCGTACTGGCGGCGGGGGTGCTGGCCGGCACGGCGCTGCTGGGCACGACGGCGGGCCGGGCCGAGGCGCTGCCGGGCACGGACGGCGCGGCGGCCACGGCCCGGCCGCACGCGGCGCTGCCGGCCCCCACCGGCCCGTACGCCGTCGGCACGGCGACCCGGCACCTGGTGGACGCCGCCCGCCGGGACCCGTGGAAGCCGGAGAGCGGGGACCGCGAGGTGATGGTCGGCCTGTTCTACCCGGCGGACGGTGGCGGGCGGGGCCGGACCGCCCCGCACATGGACGCCGCGTCCGCCGGGCACTTCGGGGCGGCGGGCGGCGCGGCGGAGGCCAACTACCGGGTGCGCGCGGGCGCGGCCGACTGGGCGGCCACGCGCACCCACGCACGCGTGGACGTGCCGGTGGCACGCGGTGCCCGGTCCCTCCCGGTCGTCCTGTACTCGGCGGGCCTGGGCGACCCGCGCACCTGGAACACCGGTCTGGCCGAGGAGCTGGCGTCGCGCGGCTACGTCGTCGTGACGGTCGACCACACCTACGACTCGTCGGAGGTCTCCTTCCCCGGCGGGCGGCTGGTGGAGTCCGTGCTGCCCGCGCTCGCCGAGGACCCCCGTACGGGCCCTTCGGAGATCGACGCCGCGCTGCGCCGGTCGCTGGCGGCGCGCGTGGGCGACACCCGGTTCGTCCTCGACGCCCTGGGTGGTGACGCCGGGTGGCGGCGGGCCATGCCGAGGGGTCTCGCCGACGCCATGGACCTGCGGCGCGTCGGCATGGCCGGGCACTCCATGGGTGGTCTGACCGCGGCTCAGACCATGCTGGAGGACCGCCGGGTCCGGGCGGGCGTCAACATGGACGGGCAGATGGCCTTCCCCCTCCCGGACGCCTCCGGGAGCGCGCTGAGCGGCGCCGCCCGCGAGGGCGTGGACCGGCCGTTCCTGCTGATGGGCTCCGAGGGGCCGGGCGCGGCGGAGAACCGGGCGTCGTGGACGTCCTTCCGGCGGCACTCGCGCGGCTGGAACGCCGAGCTGACCATGGCCGGTTCGCGGCACGCCGCGTACACCGACGCCGCGTCCCTGTTGCCGGCCCTGTCCCGGCGGGGCGCGCTGTCCGGGGACGATCTGAGGGAGACCCTGGGGACCGTGCGGCCGGAGCGGGCGGTGGCGACGACGCGGGCGTACGTGGTGGCGTTCTTCGACCGGTTCCTGAAGGGCCGGGACGGTGGCCTCCTCGACGGCCGGTCGGCCCGCTTCCCTGAGGTGCGGATGTCCGGCGGGGCGTAAGGCCGGGTACGGGCCGGGGGTACGCCTGCGGCGGGCCTTTCCCCACCCCGCCCCTTCCCGAATGTCCTCAAGCGCCGGACGGGCTGATTTTCAGCCCGTCCGGCGCTTGAGGACCGGGGTCCGGGGCAGAGCCCCTCACTCCACGAACAGCCCCCGCGCCGCCGCCTTCGCGTCGAACTCCTCCAGCCGCGCCTGCGCGTCGGGCAGCGCGTCGCACATGGCCTCCAGCAGCACCCGCCCCAGCAGCATCGGCGCACACGCCGTGTCGAAGGCGAGGCCGGTGCCGACGGCCGCGGGCAGCAGCAGGTCGCTGTGGCGGGCGACGGGCGCGAAGGTGGAGTCCGCGACGGTGACGACCGTCAGGCCCTCGCCCCGCGCGTACTCCAGCGCCTCGACCACCTCGCGCGGGTGGCGGGGCAGCGCGAAGCACAGCAGGGTGCTCGCACCGGCCCGTACGGCCGCGTCTATGCGGTCGGCGAGGAGCGTGCCGCCCTCGTCGAGCAGCCGGACGTCGGGGTGGACCTTGCGGGCGAAGTAGGCGAAGCCCGCCGCCTGCGCGGTGGCGGCGCGCAGACCGAGCACGGGCAGCGGCCTCGACCGCGCGAGCAGCCGCCCGGCGCGGGCGACGGGCTCGGGGTCGGCGAGCAGGGAGGCGAGGTGGCGGAGGTTGTCGATCTCCGCCTGGACCGCTTCCTGGTACTCGTTGTACGAGCTCTCGCCGGGCTCGGCGGTGGCGGGGACGACCTCGCGCAGGTGACGGCGCAGGGCGGGGTAGCCGTCGAAGCCGAGGGCGACCGCGAAGCGGGTCACGGAAGGCTGGCTGACGCCCGCGAGCTCGGCGAGCTCGACGCTGGAGAGGAACGGCGCGTCGGCGGCCCGCCGCACCACGCAGTGGGCGATCCGGCGCTGGGTGGGCGTCAGCCGGTGCCCTTCGAAGAGCTTCTGCAGGCGTGCCGTGGCCTCCGGCTCGCCTCCGTTGTCACTCATCGGCCCTCCACGTTCTCGGTACGGACCGTCGGCGGGTCCGCCGGCGGGGCCTCGCACGGTCATTCACGGCCCCTGGTCCTGCATGGAATTATGCAGGAGGGCGCTTTCCAGGGGCCGCCGCCCACCGCTACAGCGGCGGGAGGAGCTTCTTCTGCGGCTTGCCCATCGCGTTGCGCGGCAGCGCCTCCAGGAACCGGACGCGGCGGGGCCGCTTGTGTGCCGAGAGGTGTCCGGCCACGAAGTCGATCAGGGTCCGCTCGGACACCCCGTCGGCCACCACATAGGCGACGATCTCCTGCCCGAGGTCGTCGTGGTCCACGCCGACGACGGCCGCCTCACGCACCGCGGGGTGGTCCAGGAGGGCGTTCTCGACCTCGCCCGCGCCGACCCGGTAGCCACCGGTCTTGATCAGGTCGACGGAAGCCCGGCCCACGATGCGGTGCATCCCGTCGGGGTCCAGGGTCGCGATGTCGCCGGTGCGGAACCAGCCGTCCTCGGTGTGCGCGGCCGCCGTCGCCTCCGGACGGCCGAGGTAGCCGGCGAAGAGGGTCGGCCCGGACACCTCCAGCTCGCCGACGCCGTTCTCGGTCCGCGCCAGTCTGGTCCGTATGCCCGGCAGCGGCAGGCCCACCGAGCCGGGGCGGCGGTCGCCGTCGGCCCGGGTCGAGACGGTGATCAGGGTCTCCGTCATGCCGTAGCGCTCCACGGGCCGCTGCCCGGTGAGCGCCTCCAGGTCGCGGAAGACGGGCGCGGGCAGCGGCGCGCTGCCCGACACCAGCAGCCGCGCCTTGCCGAGCTCCCGGGCCGCGTCCGGTTCCCGGACCACGCGGGACCACACGGTGGGCACACCGAAGTAGAGGCTGCCGCCGGCCGCCGCGTACGCCGCCGGGGTGGGCCGGCCGGTGTGGACGAGCCGGCAGCCGGTGCGCAGGGCGCCCAGCACACCGAGGACGAGGCCGTGCACGTGGAACAGCGGCAGGCCGTGGACGAGGGTGTCCTCGGCCGTCCAGGCCCACGCCCCGGCGAGCCCGTCCAGGCCGGCGGCGACGGCCGCGCGCGGGATCAGGACGCCCTTGGGCGAGCCGGTGGTGCCCGAGGTGTAGAGGATCAGGGCGGTGGCCGCGGGGTCCGGCTCGGCCCCGGACCAGTCGGCCCGCTCCGCCGCGTCGACCGGCAGGTCGCCGCCGGTGCCCAGCACCAGGGCGGCCCCGGAGTCGCGCAGGATGTGGTCCCGCTCGGCGGGCCCGGCGTCCGGCGGCAGCGGCACGGCGGGCACCCCGGCGAGCAGCGCGCCCACGACGGCGACGACGGTCTCCAGGGTGGCCTCCGCCTGGACGGCCACGGACGGCGCCCCGGCGATCCGGTGCGCCACGGCGGCCGCGGCGCCCAGCAGTTCCTCGCGCGAGCAGGTCCGGCCGGCGACGGTCAGGGCGTCGGGCAGGTCGGGGCCGCCGGCGCCGCCCGCTCCGGCGGCGAGGGACGTCAGCAGGGGTACGGTCGGTTCGGGCACGGACTGCTCCTTCCACGGGGGCCCGCCGGCGGTCCGGGGACAGCCCCCACTGCGGATACGGGTGCTAGCCCCAACGACCCGGGGCTCCCGTGACCGTATCGTCGTCCGCATGACGGCCCACGACCCCGAGACGAAGTCAGAGATGAAGAAGGAACTCGACGCGACCCTCCAGACCCGCAAGGAACTGGGGCCGGAGTACGAGTCGGAGCTGGTCGACGGCTTCCTGGACAAGGTCGACCGGAAGATCGACACGACGATCGACCGCCATGTGCGCCGCCATCTGGCGGAGCAGCAGATGGCCGCCGCCCGGGGCGCCCGGCCGCGGCCCGCCGACACGGGGCCCGGCAGCTTCGGGGAGCGGTTCGGTTTCGCGGCGATCTCGCTGGTGCTGGCGATCCCGCTGTCCGCCATCGGTGTCGTCAACGCCGGGCTGGCCGGTCTGCTGGTGACGTGGGCGGGCATCGTGGGCGTCAACGCGCTCAATTCGGCCGGGGTCTTCCCCTGGCCGCACCACCGCAAGCCCGACGACGAGCGCTGACGAGCGCCGGCAGGGCCTGACGGGGTGACAGGAACCGACGGGGTGACAGGGACCGACGAAAACGCGCGGGCCCCGGCTGGGCCTCGGCGGAGACGCCGGGAAGCCGCGGGCCCGGCCGGGAGGGATGGGCGGGGGGCCGCCGTACCCCGGCCGAGGCCGGAGTCGGGACGACGGCGGTCCCCCACCAGGACACGGTTCCGGGTCAGGGCCGGTCCATCCGTGTCCGGACGGCCTTGGAAGTCCGGGAGCCGCTCCGGAGGTCCTGCCGCCGCTCTGGGGTGCCGGTCCGGGCGGACCCTCGCCGACACCCCTCAATATGCCGGACCGTTGTTAAGTCCGTGCTGCGGGCGCGTGACGCATACGTACCCTTTATGCGTCATCCGCGTGACTTGACGCCCACTTGGCGCGCGGGGCCCGGTACCCGCCCCCGCGCGCGGTCCGGCGCCCGCCCGGCGCCTACTTGGCGGGAGCGGCGCTCTCGGCCAGGAAGGCCAGCAGGTCCTGGCGGCTGACGACGCCCTTGGGCTTGCCCTCGACGATCACGATCGCCGCGTCGGCCTCGCCGAGGACCGCCATCAGGTCCGCGACCGGCTCACCGGAGCCGACCTGCGGCAGCGGCGGGCACATGTGCTTCTCCAGCGGGTCGCTGAGCGAGGCGCGCTGCGTGAACAGGGCGTCCAGCAGCTCGCGCTCCACGACCGAGCCGATGACCTCGGCGGCCATCACATCGGGGTGCCCCGCGCCCGGCTTGACGATGGGCATCTGCGAGACGCCGTACTCGCGGAGCACCTCGATGGCCTCGCCGACCGTCTCCTCGGGGTGCATGTGCACCAGCGAGGGCATGCCGCCGTCCTTGCGGCGCAGCACGTCGCCCACGCGGGCGGCGTCGCCCGGCTCCTCCAGGAAGCCGTAGTCCGCCATCCACTCGTCGTTGAAGATCTTGCTGAGGTAGCCGCGGCCGCTGTCGGGCAGCAGCACGACGACGACGTCGTCCGGGCCCAGGCGCTTGGCGAGCTCCAGGGCGCTGACGACCGCCATGCCGCAGGAGCCGCCGACGAGCAGGCCTTCCTCGCGGGCGAGGCGGCGGGTCATCTGGAAGGCGTCCTTGTCGGACACCGCGATGATCTCGTCGGTCACCGTGCCGTCGTAGGCGCTGGGCCAGAAGTCCTCGCCGACGCCCTCGATCAGGTACGGACGGCCGGAGCCGCCGCTGTAGACGGAGCCCTCGGGGTCGGAGCCGATGACCTTGACCCGGCCGTCGCTGACCTCCTTGAGGTAGCGGCCGGTGCCGCTGATGGTGCCGCCGGTGCCCACGCCGGTCACAAAGTGAGTGATCTTGCCCTCGGTCTGCTCCCAGATCTCCGGGCCGGTGGAGTGGTAGTGCGACAGGGCGTTGTTGGGGTTGCTGTACTGGTCGGGCTTCCAGGCGTTCGGCGTCTCCTGCACCAGGCGGTCCGAGACGTTGTAGTAGGAGTCCGGGTGTTCCGGGTCGACGGCCGTGGGGCAGACGACGACCTCGGCACCGTAGGCGCGCAGCACGTTGATCTTGTCGTTGGACACCTTGTCCGGGCACACGAAGATGCACTTGTAGCCCTTTTGCTGGGCCACGATCGCCAGGCCCACACCGGTGTTGCCGGAGGTCGGCTCCACGATGGTGCCGCCGGGCTTGAGCTCGCCGGACTTCTCGGCGGCCTCGATCATCCGCACGGCGATCCGGTCCTTCACGGAACCGCCGGGGTTGAAGTACTCGACCTTGGCAAGCACGGTGGCCTGGATGCCTTCGGTCACGCTGTTGAGCTTCACAAGCGGGGTGTTGCCGACAAGCTCAACCATCGAATCGTGATACTGCACGGTGATCTCCGCGGTCAGGGGCACTAGCGCATCGCGTACCCGTATCTCCAGCCTATTGCGCCGTCGAGGGGACACGGCCCCGCGTTGCACGGGGGTGTGCTCGGGGCAACAACCAGTTAGCGGGGTCCGGCGGGGGTGCGTACCGTCGGAGCGGGAGGAGGTCGGGGCCCATGTCCATGTCGAGGGCGAGAGTCGCACGGCGGATCGCGGCCGCCGCGGCGTACGGCGGTGGCGGTATCGGCCTGCTGGGCGCGACGGCGGTCGGCGTCCTGCTCACCGAGGCGCGGCTGGCCAGGCGGGTGGTCGGCGGGGCCCACGGGTCGCCGCCGCACGCGGACGGCCGCTACGGCTCCGCGTTCGTCCACCGGCTCGGCCGGGACCCGCTGCTGCTGGGGGTGCTCGGCGATTCCACGGCGGCGGGACAGGGCGTGCACCGGCCCCGGCAGACGCCCGGGGCCCTGCTGGCCTCGGGGCTCGCGGCGGTCGCCGAGCGGCCGGTGACGCTGCGCAACGTGGCGCTCTCCGGCGCCCAGTCCCACGACCTGGACCGGCAGGTGACCCTGCTGCTGGACGACGGTCCGGCCCCCGACGTCTGCGTGATCATGATCGGGGCGAACGACGTCACCCACGGGATGCCGGCGGCCCGCTCCGTACGGCTGCTGTCCGACGCGGTGCGCAGGCTGCGCGAGGCGGGCAGCGAGGTGGTAGTGGGCACCTGCCCCGACCTGGGCACCATCGAGCCCGTCTACCAGCCGCTGCGCTGGGTGGCCAAGCGGCTGAGCCGGCAGCTGGCGGCGGCCCAGACGATCGGCGTCCTGGAGGCCGGCGGCCGTACGGTCTCGCTCGGCGACCTGCTGGGCCCGGAGTTCGCGCAGAACCCCCGCGAGCTGTTCGGACCCGACAACTACCACCCGTCCGCGGAGGGCTACGCCACGGCGGCCATGGCCGTGCTGCCGACGCTGTGCGCGGCGCTGGGGCTGTGGCCGGAGGACGAGGAGCGGCCGGACGTGGCACGCCGCGAGGGCATCCTGCCGGTGGCCCGGGCGGCCGCGGAGGCGGCGGCCGAGGGCGGCACCGAGGTCACGGCGGCACGCGGTCGCTGGGCCCTGCTCAAGCACCGCAAGCGGCGCCATCTGCCGGCCCATACGGAGGCTACGCCGCATCACGCTTGGCTGCGGGTGGGGCGGGGGTCGTGAGGGTGCGGGCTCGTGTGCGGGTGCGGGTGCGGGTGCGTGGTGGGTCGGGGGCGGGGCGGGGTGGGCCCTCCGGGGCTGCATGATTTACGGGCCCCGTTGCGCGACGTCGAACAGTTGCTCGCCGTACGGCCCGCAAATCACGCGTCACGCCCCTTGCCGGGCCCACCCCGCCCCGCCCCCTCCCGCCGCACCCCGGCCGCCCCCCCCTGAGCGACCGCTTAGAAAAGAGGTCCGCATCACAGCCTCCAAGCCGTGACCGGAGCCCTACGGACGGGTAACTTCCAACAGGCCCTGTCGTCCCGCCGCCCAGGCGCTCGGCAGGCCCGCCTCAGGCCCGCCTTCCCACGCCCACTGGAGCCGTGATGCCCGAAGCCGTGATCGTCTCAACCGCCCGCTCCCCGATCGGCCGCGCCTTCAAGGGCTCGCTGAAGGAGATGCGCGCCGACGACCTGACCGCGACGATCATCGGCGCCGCGCTCGCCAAGGTCCCGGAGCTCGACCCGCGCGACATCGACGACCTGATGCTCGGCTGCGGCCTGCCCGGCGGCGAGCAGGGCCACAACCTGGGCCGGATCGTGGCCGTCCAGATGGGCATGGACCACCTGCCCGGCTGCACGATCACCCGCTACTGTTCCTCGTCGCTCCAGACCTCGCGGATGGCGCTGCACGCCATCAAGGCGGGCGAGGGCGACGTCTTCATCTCGGCGGGCGTCGAGACGGTCTCGCGGACCGTCAACGGCTCCTCCGACGGCATGCCGGGCAGCCACAACGCGTTCTTCGCCGAGGCCGAGGCCCGCACGGCCGCCCGCGCCGAGCAGGGCGGGGACGAGTGGCACGACCCGCGCGAGGACGGCCTGGTGCCGGACGCGTACATCGCGATGGGCCAGACCGCCGAGAACCTGGCGCGCCTGAAGGGCATCAGCCGTCAGGAGATGGACGAGTTCGGCGTCCGCTCGCAGAACCTCGCCGAGGAAGCCATCAAGAACGGCTTCTGGGCCCGCGAGATCACCCCGGTCACCACCCCGGACGGCACGGTCGTCGCCAAGGACGACGGCCCGCGCGCCGGCGTCACCCTGGAGGGCGTGCAGGGCCTGAAGCCGTCCTTCCGCCCCGACGGCCTGATCACGCCGGGCAACTGCTGCCCGCTCAACGACGGCGCCGCCGCCCTGGTGATCATGTCCGACACCAAGGCGCGTGAGCTGGGCCTGACCCCGCTGGCCCGGATCGTCTCCACCGGCGTCTCGGCGCTCTCCCCCGAGATCATGGGCTTCGGCCCGGTCGAGGCCAGCAAGCAGGCGCTGCGCCGGGCCGGCCTGGGCATCGGCGACATCGACCTGATCGAGATCAACGAGGCCTTCGCGGCCCAGGTCATCCCGTCCTACCAGGCGCTGGGCGCGGACCTGGACCGGGTGAACGTCAACGGCGGCGCGATCGCGGTCGGCCACCCCTTCGGCATGACGGGCGCCCGGATCACCGGCACCCTGATCAACTCCCTCCAGTGGCACGACAAGCAGTTCGGCCTGGAGACGATGTGCGTGGGCGGCGGGCAGGGGATGGCGATGGTCATCGAGCGGCTGAGCTGAGCGGAAGCGAGGCGAGGACGTGCGTCGGGTCGCGCGGCTGAGCTGATACCGAACTGTTTTTCCACGGCCCATACGTGACCGTGACCGAATCGCCCCCAGGATGTGACCAACGCCCTGGGGGCGATTCGTTTCCGCAGGTCAGATATGTTGAAGAGGCAACGTCCGGGCCCTAAGTCCCGTCCCCTTCATGACGTTTTGCACTGTGGCCATACAGCATCACGGGCGAAGCTGAGGTAGGAATCTGGGGGACCTATAGCAACCGGGAGTACGTCAGTGAGCGCCTTGTCCCTTGCCCTGCTGCTTGCCGCTGCCACCGCCACGGCGGCGGGTGCCGCCGCCCTCCACAGCACGCGCGGCCTGCGCCGGCAGATCGCGGCCCTGCGGGCCGACCTCGCCGCGGCCGGCGCGGAGCGACGCGAGCGCGCCCAGGTTCCGCACGCCCGGCCCGCCCCCGGTGCCGAGATCGCGGAGATACGGGCCGCCGTCGCCGACGCCCTCGCCGAGGAGCGCGAGCGCGAGCTCGCCGAGGCCCGCGCCTTCTGGGCGGCCCAGGAGGCCAGGGACCCCAGCGGCGCGGACGCCCCGTCGCTGCTCGGCGGCCTGCCCGGGCTCGGTGACGACCTGCTGGGCCCCGAGGGCCCGTACGGCAGCCTCTACCTGCCCCGCCAGGCCGACCTCGTGGGCCTGGAGCCGCTGGGCGAGTCCGCCTCGGCCGCCGAGACGGAGGCCGCGGAGTCCCCGGAGCTGGCCGCCGCGCGCCGCCGGCACCCGTCCCACCCCGATTTCACCCCCGCGGGTCCCGCCGGGGACCACGAGACCACCGTCGAGCGGCTCGCCGAACTCTCCGACGCCCGGATTCCACTGACCGACGTCCGGCCGGGGCCGCTGGGCACCCTCGACGTCTACGTCTTCGCCGACGGCACGACGCTCTGCATGACGCCGGGCCACCGCGAGACGGCGGAGCGGCTGGGGGCGGCGCTGGACGCGGGGGACGCGCCCGTGCTTCTCGGGGGGTCGGGGGTTTCGGGGGCGTACGCGCTGACGTTCGCCTGTGCGGTGGAGAAGATCTACGTCCTGGCCGATCGGGTGATCGCTTCGCCTTGACGGGTCTGTAGGTGCACGGGGCCTTCCCCCGGAACCGGGCACATTCAGCCCGGCCGGCGATTGAGGCCACCGCGCGTCAGCGCGGAACCGGGGGCCCGGGGGCTTGCCCCCGGTCTCGGGAAGGGGCGGGTAGGGGACAAAGCCCCGCGCAGCGGCACCCCCACCGTCCCCACCCCCCGTCACACCACCCCGCTCCGCCTCCCCGCCTCCTCCACCCGGGCCACCGCCTCCGCGACCCCCACCCCCTCCGGCAGGGCACCCTCACCGGACGCCCCCGCCAGGGACAGCGCTTCGGCCAAATCATGGCCCGCCACCGCCACTTGGTCCGCGACCGCGAAGATCCCCGCGTCCGGCATCTCGCGCGGCGGAACCGCGTCCGGTTCCTCCAGCCGCTGGGTCCACGCGGCCAACTCTCGGGCCAGGGCCAGCGCTTCCGCCGCGGCCCCCCTGCTCAGACGGGACTGCGGCAGGGACCGCAGCCGGTCGGCGTAGGCGTCCACGGCGGCAAGAAGAGGCGTCACATCATCCACAGCGCGAGCCTATGCGCCGCCGACGGACTGTTGCCAACGGATGAACACTCAGGCACGGTGACAGGAAGGACCATCAGCCGACGCGTCCGGAGGCGCCGATGTCCCACGTCTTCTCCGACGAGACCCACCGGAATCTGCTCTCCCGTATCCCTCATTGCACCGGCCGTGAAGTCGCGGACTGGCTGCGCACGGTAGAAGAAGGCCCTTCCCTCTTCCGATTCGAGGAGAAGGTGAGCTGGCTCCGTGGAGAGCACGACCTCGCCTACGGCCATGCCAAAGCGATCGTCCACGAGTACGACCTCCGACGGGCCGCGCGGAAGCTCCGGTAGCGGACGCCCACCCCGATCAGCACCGCACAACGGGGCACGTACATGCGAAGGGCCCGGGAAGACGGTGTCTTCCCGGGCCCTTCGTCAGCCGCCGGCCGTCAGGCCGGGGCGCTAGTCGTTGCCGGTGATGGCGGTGACCAGCTGGAGCATCTGGACGTAGATCCACACCAGCGACAGCGTGAGGCCGAAGGCCGCCATCCAGGCGATCTCACGGGGGGCGCCGTAGCGGACGCCGTCCTCGATCTGCTTGAAGTCGATCGCCAGGAACGCCGCGCCGATCAGCACGCCGATGACACCGACGCCGATGCCGAGCGGGCCGGAGCGCAGGCCGAGGCCGTCACCGCCGCCGAAGGCGGCGAACAGGACGTTCACCAGCATCAGCAGGACGAAGCCGATCGCGGCCGCCGTCACGAAGCGGATGAAGCGGCGGTCGACGCGGATCAGCTTCGTCTTGTAGGCGATCAGGACGCCGACGGACACGGCGATCGTGCCGAGCACCGCCTGGACCGGGGCGCCGTCCGCGTAGTGGTTGTACGACCGGCTGACCACGCCGAGGAACAGGCCCTCCAGCGCGGCGTACCCCAGGATCAGCGCGGGGACCGGCTTCTGCTTGAAGGACTGGACGAAGCCGAGCACCATCGCGACGAGGCCCGCGGCGAAACCGACGCCCACGGGGATCTTCGCCGCCCAGCCGATGGCCGCCGCGACGACGACCAGGCCCAGCGTGGTGCCGGTACGCATGACGACGTCGTCCATCGTCATCCGGCCCGGCTGCGCCGGGGCCTGCGGGGCGCCGTGCTGCACGTCGGGGCCCTGCGCGTACGGGTTCGTCGCGTACGGGTTGGTGGGCTCCGCGTAGGGGTTGTTCGCGTACGGGCTGCCCTGGGCCGCGGTCCCGGCCTGCGGGGCACCGTTGAAGCCGGCGTAGCCGTTGTCGCGGAACCCTCGCGAGAAGACCGGGTTGCTGCTCCTCATCCTCACTCCTCCGTGGCCACCCTGCGCGGCCTTGCGACCAGGGTAATGGGTAGGCAAAAGAATGCACTCGTGCTTGGGGACGATCTTTTGGCCGCGTACCCCCACCCGGAGAACGGGAATCCCGCGCCCACGGTTCCCTACCCCCTTCTGCCCCATGCGGAATCCGCTCCGGCCACAGCGGTCACCCCGGCCCCGCGAGGACGAGCCGCCCGGCGATGCCCTTGAGCTGTTCGGGCGCCCCGCACAGGGGCCTCGGCCCGCCGCTGGAGCCTGGCCGGGACCGGGCGGGCCAGGAGGCCGGGTCTCACGAGACGGCCCGCGCGGCGGGGTTCCGGAGCTCGCGGCGCAGGATCTTGCCCGCGTTCGAGCGGGGCAGGGCGTCGAGGAAGACGACCGAGCGGACCTTCTTGTACGGGGCCACGCGGGCCGCGACGTACTCCATGACGGCCTCGGCGGTGAGCGCCGTGCCGTCCCCCGGGCCCGGCGCGGCGACGACGTAGGCCCTGGGGGTCTCCATGCCGTCCTCGTCGGTGACGCCGACGACGGCGGCGTCGGCGACGCCGGGGTGGGTGAGCAGCACGGCCTCCAGCTCGCCGGGGAGCACCTGGTAGCCCTTGTACTTGATGAGCTCCTTGACCCGGTCGCTGATGAAGAACCAGCCGTCCTCGTCCACCCGGGCCAGGTCGCCGGTGTGCAGCCAGCCGTCCTCGTCCACCACCTCGGCGGTGTCGGTGGGCCTGCCCAGGTAGCCGCGCATGACCTGGGGGCCGCGGACCCACAGCTCGCCCTCCTCGCCCGGGGCGACGTCGCGGCCGTGGTCGGGCGAGACCAGCCGGCACTCGGTGGAGGGCAGCGGCTTGCCGACCGAGCCGGGGGGCGGGGTCTGGCCGCGGGGCGGTACGTGGGCGCCGGGGGACAGCTCGGTCATGCCGTAGGCCTGGACGACGGGGACGCCGATGCGCCGGTGGACCATCTCGGCGAGCTCGGGCTTGAGCGGGGCGGCGGCGCTGAGCAGCTGCCGGATCGAGGAGAAGTCGCGGCCCTCCACCAGCGGGTGCTTGGCGAGGGCCAGTGCGATGGGCGGCGCCACGAGGGCGTGGGTGATGCGCTGCCCGGTCAGGACGTCGAGGAAGCCCGCGAGGTCGAAGCGCGGCAGGACCACCAGGGTGGCACCGGAGCGCAGGGTGACGCCGATCAGCGTGCTGAAGCCGTACGCGTGGAAGAAGGGCAGCACCGCCAGCACCCGGTGGTCGGGGGTGACCTCCAGGGCGTGGCTCATCTGGGCGATGTTCGCGGTGACGTTGCCGTGGGTGAGCACCACGCCCTTCGGCGCTCCGGAGGTGCCGCTGGAGTACGGCAGCAGCGCGGTGTCCGCGCTGCCGCGGGCGGCGTCGGCGGCCGGGCGCGCGCCTTTGGAACGGGCCAGGTCGCCGATGCTCCGGTGGTGCTCGTCCGCGTCCAGGACGAACACCTCGCGCACGGTCCCGGCGCCGGCCTCGCGGACCGTGGGGAGCAATGCGGAGACGGTAAAGAGAATGCGGGCTTCCGCATCTTGCAGCTGGCGGGCCAGGTCCTTGGCGGTGGCCAGCGCATTCACCAGGGTGACGGCGGCACCGGCCCGGGCGGCGGCGAGACAGGCCACCGGGTAGAAAAGGGAATTCGGGGAATAAACCGCCAGCACCTCACCCGGCTTCAGCCCGGCGTCGGCGAGCCCCGCGGCCACGGATCCGACCAGCTCGGCCAGCTCGGCATAAGTAATGGTCCGACCGCTCGCCGCGTCGACCAGGGCGGGGTGGGCACCGCGCTCCACGGCGCCCTCAAGAATGTATTCGTCGAGCGGTCGGGCCGGAAGATCTATGTCCTGGAAAGGGCTGCGATAAATCATTTTCGATTCTCCTGCACAGCGGGACGGCGAAAGAGGCGTGACCGGCGGTGCGGAGCGAAGGACGCAACGACGGGACCCGCCTCCCCCTCCCCCCGCCCGGCCGCCGGCCTTGCAAAGGTTTGACGTTCCTCGAACAATGAGGGCCGGGGGCGCACGGCGCGGCGGCCGGTTCCGGCCACCGCCCGGCCCACCGGACTCGGCCGTTCAGCCGGCCTTGACCGCGGCGAGATGGCGCCCTTGCGTCTGGTGGTAGATGTACGAGACGAGACCGGCCTGAAGACGGGATTCCACTTCCAACTTGGTGAGTATGCGGGCCACATGGGCCTTGACAGTGCGCTCCGTGACCTGAAGTCGCACCGAGATGGAGCGGTTGGAACAACCCGCCCCGAGCAGCCAGAACACGTCCTTCTCCCGGATGGACAGGAGATCCACCCTCCTGATCTGCGGCCACCAGTCAGGCATCCGCCACCGACCCCCTCGCGTCGACAACCCAAAACATGGACTCGCGTCTACAACTGGACAGTAGACGGTCTTTGCACTCCGGCGCACTTAATCGTGACCCACGTCTCAGTCAAGGAAACATAAATGCGCAAATGCCGATCAATGCACATATGCCGGTCAGGTGCGCGAGTGGCCGGAGAAGGCCGCCGACTTCTCTCCGAATAAAACATGCGCACTGGTATACATTTGAAGCATGAAGCACCTGAACGGCGAGAACGGGAAAGATATTGCTGTTATCGGAATGGGATGCCGATTTCCCGCCGCAAAGAATATCGACGCATTCTGGAAAATGCTGACGGAGAACACCGACGCGATCACACCGGTGCCCTCCGACCGCTACCCCGTGGCCGACCACCACGACCCGACCGGTGGCACCCCCGGGAAGACCGTGTCGGCCTTCGGCGGTTTTCTCGACAAGCCGTTCGATTTCGATGCCGGATTCTTCGGGATTTCCCCGGTGGAGGCCGTCACCTCGGACCCCCAGCAGCGTCTTCTCCTCCAGGTGGTCTGGGAGGCGCTGGAGAGCGCGGGCGTGGTCCCCTCCCGCCTGGCGGGCAGCCGCACCGGCGTGTTCGTGGGCCAGGCCACCGCCGAGTACGGCGAGACCATCGCGCCGGCCGACCGCACCGTGCGCACCGCCGCCGGCACCCGGCTCCGGGCCATCACCGCGGGCCGCGTCTCCTACGCGCTGGACCTGCGCGGACCCAGCATGGTGCTGGACACCGCCTGCTCGTCCTCGCTGACGGCCGTCCACACCGCCCGGCAGAGCCTGCTCACCGGCGAGAGCGACCTGGCCCTCGCGGGCGGCGTCAACATCATCCTGTCGCCCGAGGACTCCATCGCCTACACCCAGGGCGCCATGATGGCGCCGGACGGCCGCTGCAAGTTCGGCGACGTCACCGCCGACGGCTTCGTCCGCAGCGAGGGCGTGGCCGTCGTGGTGCTCAAGCGGCTCGCGGACGCCGAGCGCGACGGCGACCCCGTCCTCGCCGTGCTGCACAGCAGCGTCTGCAACAACGACGGCCGGGGCTCCGGCCTGCTGCTCCAGCCCGCCGTGTCCGGCCAGTCCGACATGATCCACGAGGCGTGCCGCCGCGCCGGGGTCACCCCCGCGCGGCTGGACTACGTGGAGGCCCACGGCACCGGGACGCCCGTCGGCGACGACGTCGAGCTGCGCGCCCTCGCCGAGGCCGTCGCGGACCACCGCCCGGCCGGACGACCGCTGCCGATCGGCTCGGTGAAGAGCAACATCGGCCACACCGAGGCCACCGCGGGGGTCGCCGGCCTCATCAAGGCCGTACTGATCGCCCGGCACGGCGTCATCCCCGCCTCCCTGCACGTCCGCACGCCGCACCCGCTGCTCGCGCGGGACGACTCGCCCCTCGACCTCGTCCGGGCCAACCGGCCGCTGGAGAAGGCCGGCGACCGGGCCCTGATCGGGGTCAGCTCGTTCGGGCTGTCCGGCACCAACGTCCACGCCGTGATCGGCGAGTACGTCCCGCAGCCCGCCCCCGCCACGGCCGACGACGGCGACGGCCCGCACCTGCTGGTCCTGTCCGCCCGGTCGCACGCGTCGCTGCGGCGGCTGGCCCGCGCGTACGCCGCGCACCTCGGCCCGGAGGGGCCCGGCCGCCGGCACGCGCTCCGGGACGTCTGCGCGACCGCGGCCACGCGCCGCGACGCGCACACCCACAGGCTGTGGGCGGTCGGCACGACGCACGACGGCCTCGCCGCCACGCTGCGGACCCTCGCCGACGGGGCGGAGACCCCCGACGGCGGCATCGCGGAGGCCGGGTTCGGCGGCACCCGCAAGACCGTCTTCGTCTTCCCCGGCCAGGGTTCGCAGTGGCTCGGCATGGGCCGCCGGCTGCTGGAGACCTCGCCCGCCTTCCGCGCCGCCATGGACGCCTGCGACAAGGCGGTGCGGAACGAGCTCGGCTGGTCGGTGACCGAGCTGCTCACCACGGCCACGGAGGAGTTGCCCGACGACGTCGCCGTCGTCCAGCCCCTGCTGTGGGCCGTCGAGGTCGCCCTGGCCGCGGCCTGGCGCGAGCGGGGCGTCGAGCCCGACGTCTGCGTCGGCCACAGCATGGGGGAAGTGGCCGCCGCCCAGGTCGCCGGGGCGCTCTCGGTGGAGGACGCCGCCGCGGTGATCTGCCGCCGCAGCCGGCTGATGGAGCGGGTGGCCGGGCTCGGCGCCATGACGGTCGTCGAGCTCTCGGCGGACGAGGCGCGGCGGGCCGCGGCCGGCTTCGGCTCCCTCTGTGTGGCGGTGGAGAACTCGCCGAGGTCGACGGTGCTCGCGGGCGCCCCGGACGAGCTGCGGGAGCTCGGCCGGGTCCTGGACGGGCGGGGCGTCTTCCACCGCGCGCTGAAGGTGAACGTCGCCTCCCACTCCCCCGACATGGACCTGATCCGCGAGGACCTGCTGACCGCGCTCGCCGGCCTGCGGCCGAAGCGGGTGGAGACCGCGATGGTGTCCACCGTGCGGTGCGACCGGGTCCGGGGGCCGGAGCTCGACGCCGCCTACTGGGCCGACAACCTGCGCCGCCCGGTGGAGTTCGCCGAGGCCGTGCGGTCCGTGGCGAAGGAGGGCGAGCACGTCTTCCTGGAGATCAGCCCGCACCCCGCCCTGCTGACGGCGGTCGACGACGTCCTGAGCGACCTCGGATCCCCCGTGCCGGCGGTCGCCTCGCTGCGGCGGCACGAGGACGAGCGGCTGATGATGGCCCGGTCGCTGGGACAGCTGTACAGCCAGGGGGCCGCCGTGGCGTGGGAGCGCTGGTTCTCCTCCCGCGGCCCGGTCGTCCCGCTGCCCGGCTACCCCTGGGACACCGAGACCTACCGGCTGCCCGCCGGCCCCGCGCGGCCCGCCCCTCGGCGCGAGCGGGTGCGCGAGTTCCCGGTGACCGGGGCGGTCGCGGTCACCTCCCTGCGCGGGCTCGCGCCGATCCCGCCCTCCTACTACATGGCGGCGGTGCTCGACACGGCGCGCGCCGACGGTGAGGGGGACGACGGCCGCCCCGTCCTGGAGGACGTCCGGCTGGGCGAGGAGTTCGTCGACGTGACGGAGGGCTCCGGGGTGACGCTCCGGGTCACGCTCACGGACGACGGCCCGGAGGGCGGGGCACGGGCCCGGGTGGAGGCGCTGCGTCCGCCGGGCGACGCGCGGCCGCCCGTGCTGTGCATGACGGCCCGGGTCCGGCACGGCGAGGAGGCCGGCGCCGGGCGGGGCGCCGACGAGCTGCACGACGCCCTGGCCCGCTGCCGCGCCTATCTTCCCGGCGCCGAGTTCGAACGCCTGGCCGTGGCGCGCGGTTACGAGTTCAGTGCGGCGTCCCGCGCGGTGGCCCAGGCATGGCGGACGGACGGTCAGGCGGTCGCCCGGATGCGGCTGGCGGGGGCGGGGCAGCCGGCCCTGTGGGAGGCGGGCCTCCAGTCCGTCGCCGCGGCCTATCCGCTGGGCGGCGCGCCGTCCGCCGCGACGTGCGCGTACGTCCCGGTGTCCTTCGGCAGTGTGGACATCGCGGGCGAACTCCCGGCGGAGTTCTGGAGCCTGGCGCGGTTCGTGCCGGACCCGGCGCGACCGGAGGGGCGGGCCGAGGTGCTGCTCCTCGACGGCGACGGCACCGTCCTCGCCGCGTTCCGGGGGATCCGGATGCACAGGATCGCCGGGGCCGAGGTGCCCCTGCCGCGGCGGATGGCCTCGCTGCTGCCGAGGCTGCCGGAGTCCGTCGTGAGCGCACCGGCCGTCGCCTCCGTGCGCGGCGGTGCCACGGCGCTGCTGTCGCACGTCGGGAGCCTGCTCGGACAGGTGGCCTCCCGGACCGCGCCCGCCGGGTCCGGGCCGGGTCCGCGCTCCGCGGCCGGGGCGCACCGGCCTCCCGTCGCGCCGCCCGCGGGAATCGCCGGGCCGCCCCCCGTCGCCTTCGCCGTCGCGCCCCCGGCGGCGGAGACGAGTCCCCCGGGCGCGCGGCCGGCCCCGGAGCCCGTCCCGGCGGCCACGGCCGAGGAGCGCTTCCTGGCCCAGGTGGCCGCGGTGCTCGGGCTGCCGCCCGAACGGATCGACGGCCGCCGGCCGCTGCGCGACTTCGGGCTGGACTCCCTGATGGCAGGTCAGCTGCGCCGCAGGCTGCTCACCGAGCACGGTGTCGACCTGGGCATCGGCCGTCTGCTGGGCGAGGACAGCATCGGGAGCCTGGCGCGCTCCCTGCGGTAGCCGCGGCCGGGGTCCCCGTACGGCGCCGTCCGTACGCGGGTGCGCGTACAGGCGTGTCCGTACAGGCGTGTCCGTACGCGGGGTCGTCGTACGGACGTGCCGCCGTGCCCGTCAGGCGGCGCCGGGGGCCCCGCTCGGTTCGGGGGCGGCCGCGAGCGGCCGCTCCACGCCGAGCGCGTAGCCGGGCATGATGCCCCGGAGGATGATGTGGAACAGCTCCCGCAGTTCCACATAGAGGTGGGCGTCCACGCCCTTCCCCTGCGTCCAGCGGTAGAGGGCGCCCAGATAGGCGTCGCGGAGCAGCTGGCCCACCCGCGACGCGTCCACGTCGGGGCACACCTGGCCCTGCCGGATGCCCTCCTCGACGATCTCCGCGAAGATCCCGCTGGAGTAGGGGTCCTCCAGCATCGGCCGGCCGGCCTTCACCCAGGCGAGGAGCATGGCGCGGGTGATGTCCCGCTCCTCCTCGTTGATGTCCACGAGGGCGGACACGCACTGATCGAGACGTGCCACGACATCGCCGCGCGGCACGGGCATATAGCCGAGGCTGGCCTGGAGTTTCTCCCGCCGCAGGTCGCCCCAGGCGATGATGATGTCTTCCTTGCGCTGGAAGTAATTGAAGAACGTGGCCCGCGCGACATCGGCCTCTTCGGTGATCTCGTCGATCGAGGTCTGGTCGTAGCCCTGCTTCGCGAAAAGTGTGACGGCCGCCGCGTACAACCTCTGGCGCACCCGCTGCTTATTCCGCTCCCGGCGCCCTGCGACCGGTTTGGTCTCTATCATCTCAGCTCCTGGATGCGGAGAATTGCGACTTCGCTCCGCACCGTCGACGCCGCCCAGTATGCGCATGTCCCGAAGGCACTGTGCGCCGCCTTTGACGGGAGGTTGGTGCATTTTGAACTATTTTTACACTGCGGCGCAACCCCGCGTTCATCTCACGTACCGCGGACGAAACAAGTTTTAGGCATTTTTTCAGACATCGTTTCCGAGACCGTCCGCGGCAACGCTCCGGGCATCGGCCGCGTCGGGCGCGTCCGTCATGCCCAATTCCCGGGCGCCGCCGAGCACCGCGTCCAGCAGGCCGGAGAATCGGGCATCCAGGTCTTCTCTACGCAATTGAACGAAATAGTTGCGGCCCTCCAGGCGGGTCCGGGTGATCCCCGCCTCGCGCAGCACCCGGAAGTGGTGCGACAGCGTGGACTTGTGGACGCCCACCAGGAACTCCTCCGGGAAGCACGGGTGGTACTCGCCGTCCGCCAGCACCAGGAGCATGCGCAGCCGGACCGGGTCCGCGAGCGCGCGCATGACCTCCACGAACTTGATGCCCACCGCGTCCGGTTCCGCGAGGTAGCGAGCCACCGGGCCTCCCTCCGCCAAGTCGACGCAGCGATTGTATCCGTTGCATGGCGATCAAACTGTACCTTGACATGCTCGCGGGGCGGAGCTCTAGTATGACGACTGTCAAACGATCTGTTACGTATTAAGCGAGGGGAAATGTACAGTCGCCTGCTCTTCCTTACCCTAGGAACCTTCGCGGTGGGTACGGACAGCTTTGTCATCGCAGGAATCCTCCCCGAGATCTCCGACTCGCTCGACGTGAGCATTTCGACCGCGGGCCTGCTCATCACGGTCTTCGCGTTCACCTACGCGATCCTGTCGCCCATCGTGGCCGCCACGACCGCGCACTGGCCCCGCAAGCGCCTGCTGCTGGCCGGTCTGCTCATCCTGGCGATCGGCAACGCGCTGACCGCGGTCCTGCCCACCTTCGGCCTGGTGCTGGCCAGCCGCGCGGTCGCCGGTCTCGGCGCGGCGATGTTCACCCCGACCGCGAGCACCACCGCGGCGGCGCTCGCCCCGCCGGAGCAGCGCGGCCGGGCCCTCGCGATCGTGATGGCCGGCCTCAGCGGTGCCACCGCCCTCGGCGCGCCCATCGGCACGGTCATCGGCAGCCAGGTCAACTGGCAGGCGACGCTCTGGTTCGTCGCGGTGCTCAGCGTGCTCGGCGCCGTCGGCATCGCCGTGCAGATGCCCGACGTCCCCTCGATGCCCCCGGTCAACCTGCGCAAGCGCATGGCGCCGCTCAAGGACGCCCGGGTCGGCTTCACCCTGCTGACCACCGTGCTGGTCTTCACCGGCCTGTACACCAACTACAGCTTCGTGGCCGAGTCCTACGACCGGGCCACGGACGGCGACGGCACGATCCTGGCCGTGCTGCTCTTCGTGTGGGGCGCCGGAGCGACCGTCGGCAACCTCGGCGCCGGCCGGCTCACCGACCGGATCCCGGGCAAGCGCATCATCGCCGTCGCGATCATCGTCGCGGGCATCGACTTCGCGCTGATGCCGCTGTCCAACCGGTACCTGGGCACCGCGATCGTGGCCATCTTCGTCTGGGGCATCTGCGGCTGGGCCTCGCTGGTCCCGCTCCAGCACCGCCTCCTGACGATCTCCCCGGCGCACGGCACCCTCACCATCGGCCTCAACGCCGCCGCCACGTACCTCGCGGTGTCCGCCTCCGGCCTCACCGGCGCCGCCGGCATCCGGCTGGTCGGCGTGCACAACCTCAGTCTCTTCGGGCTCGGCTTCATCGTGCTCGGCCTGATCTCCTCGGGCATCGCGAGCCGGCTCATCAAGAAGGGCGAGGGAGCCCCGGACGAGGCGGCCGCCACCGCCCCGGCCATGTCCAAGAGCTGACGGAAGCCGAGGGAACCCGCCATGAATCTCGACTCGATGTACCGGGAAGTGATCCTCGATCACTACAAGCACCCGCACGGTCGAGGGCTGCGCGACGGCGACGCCGAGGCGCACCACGTGAGCCCGACCTGCGGTGACGAGATCACCCTGCGGGTGAAGCTCGACGGCCGGGTGGTCAAGGACGTCTCCTACGAGGGGCAGGGCTGCTCCATCAGCCAGGCCAGCGCCTCCGTGCTCAACACCCTCCTGGTCGGCCGCGACCTGGACGAGGCGGAGCGCATCCGGGGCGCGTTCCTGGAGCTGATGCAGTCGAAGGGCCGGACCGCGCCCGACGAGGCGGCCGAGGCCGTCCTGGACGACGCGGTCGCCTTCGCGGGTGTCTCCAAATACCCGGCGCGGGTCAAGTGCGCCCTGCTGAGCTGGATGGCCTGGAGGGACGCGACGGACCGGGCGCTGGCCGCCGCGGGCGGACCGGCCCCCGCGTAGCGACGCGGACGGGAACGGGAACGGGGACGGAGCCCGCGTGCGGCACGCGGGCTCCGTCGTCATGGAACAGGTCGCCGGACACGTCACCGAACACGTCGCGGCGCAGGTCGCCGGACGGTTCACAGGGCACGCCACGGCCGTCAGGCCGCGGCCGCCGAGACCTCCCGGCCCCCGTACAGCGGGGCGGGCCCGCCCAGGTCGACCGGGAGGGTGAGCAGGCCGCGCATCGGCATCCCGGGGCGCCAGCGGAGCTCGTCCACCGGGACGTCCAGGGCCAGGCCGGGGAAGCCCTCGAAGAGCGCGCGGAGCGCGATCCGGGCCTCCATCCGGGCCAGCGCCGCCCCCAGGCAGTAGTGGATGCCGTGCCCGAAGGCCAGGTGCCCGCCGGTCTTCCGGTGGATGTCGAAGGACTCCGGGTCCTCGTACACCGCCTCGTCCCGGTTCCCGGACACCAGGGAGACCAGGACGATGCCGCCGTCCCCCGAGACCAGGGTGTCCCCGATCGTCAGGTCCTCCGAGGCGAACCGCCAGGTCGTCGCCTCCACCGGCCCCTCCCAGCGCAGGGTCTCCTCGATCGCCCCGTCCAGCAGCGACCAGTCCCCGCGCACCTCGGCCAGCTGCTCCGGGTGCGTCAGCAGGGCCAGCGTGGCGTTGCCGATGAGGTTGACGGTCGTCTCGTGGCCCGCGAACAGCAGGACGAACGCCGTGCCGCGCAGCTCCTCGTCGCTCAGCCGGCCGCCGTCCTCGTCGGTGACGTGGACGAGCGCGCTGAGGACGTCGTCGCCGGGCGCGCGCCGCTTCTCCGCGACCAGTTCGTCGAGGTAGGCGTTGAGGCGCGCGGCGCTGTCGAAGTAGTCGGGCGTCGGGGCGTCCGAGGAGATCAGCTTGTTGGACGCCTCCTGGAAGCGGTCCTGGTCCAGGGCGGGCACCCCGAGGATCTCGCAGATCACGGCGATGGGCAGCGGGTAGGCCAGCGTCTCCATGACGTCGGCCCGGCCCTGCGCGGGCAGGGCGCCGACGAGGTCCGCGGTGAGCTCCTCGATCCGCGGCCGCAGCGCCTCGATGCGGCGCGGTGTGAACGCCTTGGAGACCAGCTTCCGCAGCCGGCTGTGGTCCGGCGGGTCGGCGCTGAGCATGCTCCGGCCGAACAGCTGGGTGGTGTTCTCCTCGCTGCCGGTGCGCATCCTGCGCAGCTCGGGGGCGGCGAAGGACCAGTCCTTGCGGAGCCTGGCGTCGCCGAGCGCGGCCCGCGCCTCCTCGTAACCGACGACGAGCCACGCCTCCAGGCCGCCGGGCAGCCGCACCCGGTGGACGGGGCCTCTCGCCCGCAGTTCCCGATAAATCGGATAGGGATTCTCGGTAAACACTGGACCAAATTCCTCCAGGTCCACTATGTTGCCGCTCACTGAGGCTCCCTTCCGCGAGTTCGCATTTCCGGCCGGCCTTTCTGGGGCGGACACAACACAAGAGGCCACCGAGCGGGAAGCTAGCACCTGGCGCATGCGTCGTAAATTGAACTTTCGATACATTGCGCGGGACCTGGCCCTGTGCTGACCTCTGTACTTTTGTCCAGTGTTCGGCCCGGAACGATGCGGACCGGGCCGGTTTCGTGTTCGACTGGACGGCCATCGCAATGGACTGCCGATTCTTTTGCAACACCACGGCCTGCATCGGATGCGGAGCGTAAATAGACATGGGTGACGGGACGCTGCACGAGCGGATCGCGGAACTCCGGGAGCTGAAGTCCGCGGCGCGGCTGGGCCAGGACCCCGCGGCCACGGAACGCCAGCACGCCAAGGGCAAACTGACGGCTCACGAGCGCATCGCCCTGCTGCTCGACAAGGGGTCGTTCACCGAGGTCGAGGGGTTACGCCGGCACCGCGCCCGCGGCTTCGGCCTGGAGGACCGGCGGCCGCACTCCGACGGTGTGGTCACCGGCTGGGGCACCGTCCACGGCCGTACCGTCTTCGTCTACGCGCACGACTTCCGGATCTTCGGCGGGGCGCTCGGCGAGGCGCACGCCCAGAAGATCCACAAGATCATGGACCTGGCCGCCGCCGCGGGCGCGCCCCTGGTCAGCCTGAACGACGGGGCCGGTGCCCGCATCCAGGAGGGCGTCTCGGCGCTCGCCGGCTACGGCGGCATCTTCCAGCGCAACGTCCGCGCCTCCGGGGTCATCCCGCAGATCAGCGTGATGCTCGGCCCCTGCGCGGGCGGCGCCGCCTACTCCCCCGCGCTCACCGACTTCGTGTTCATGGTGCGGGACATCTCCCAGATGTTCATCACCGGCCCGGACGTGATCCAGGCGGTCACCGGCGAGCAGGTCAGCCAGAACGGTCTGGGCGGCGCCGATGTGCACGCCACGGTCTCCGGGGTGGCCTCGCTCGCCTACGACGACGAGGAGAGCTGCCTGGAGGACGTCCGCTACCTCCTGTCGCTGCTGCCCTCCAACAACCGCGAGATGCCCCCGCACGAGCTGCCCGCCGACCCGGCCGAGCGTTCCAACGACGCGCTCCTGGACCTCGTCCCGTCCGACCCCAACCGCTCGTACGACATGCGCGCCGTCGTCGAGGAGATCGTCGACGACGGCGAGTTCTTCGAGGTCCACGCCGGCTGGGCGACCAATGTGCTGTGCGCCCTGGCCCGGCTGGACGGCCATGTCGTCGGGGTGATCGCCAACCAGCCCGCCTCGCTCGCGGGCGTCCTGGACATCCACGCGAGCGAGAAGGCCGCCCGCTTCGTCTCCACCTGCGACGCCTTCAACATCCCGCTGGTCACCCTCGTCGACGTGCCCGGCTTCCTGCCCGGCGTCGACCAGGAGCACGGCGGCATCATCCGGCACGGCGCCAAGCTGCTCTACGCCTACTGCAACGCCACCGTCCCCCGGGTCTCGGTCATCCTGCGCAAGGCCTACGGCGGCGCTTACATCGTCATGGACTCGCAGTCGATCGGCGCCGACCTCACCCTCGCCTGGCCCGGCAACGAGATCGCCGTGATGGGCGCCGAGGGCGCCGCCAACGTCATCTTCCGGCGCGAGATCGCCGCGGCCGAGGACCCCGACGCCGTACGGGCGCAGAAGATCAAGGAGTACAAGAACGATCTGATGCACCCCTACTACGCGGCCGAGCGCGGTCTCGTGGACGACGTGATCGACCCCCGCGAGACCCGGTCCGCCCTGATCAGCGGCCTGCGGATGCTGCGCGACAAGCACGCCGACCTCCCGTCGCGCAAGCACGGCAACCCGCCGCAGTGACCGCGTCCCGGGCAGCGCGCACGGCGCGCCCGGGGCACCCGCACGTCCCCGACCACCCGATGCACCGTCAGGAGACTCCATGAAGTTCGGGTACCACTCCGGCTACTGGTCCGCGAAGCCCCCCACGGGTGTGGAGGGTCTCGTCGCGGAGGCCGAGCGGCTCGGGTTCGACTCGCTGTGGACCGCCGAGGCGTACGGCTCGGACGCCGTCGCTCCGCTGGCCTGGTGGGGCGCGCGGACCGAACGGCTGCGGCTCGGCACCGGCATCATGCAGATGTCCGCGCGCACCCCCACCGCGACCGCCATGACGGCGCTCACCCTCGACCACCTCTCCGGCGGCCGGTTCGTCCTCGGCCTCGGCGCCTCCGGCCCGCAGGTGGTGGAGGGCTGGTACGGCCTGCCGTACCCCAAGCCGCTGGCCCGGACCCGGGAGTACGTGGACATCGTCCGCTCGGTCATCGCCCGGGAGAGCCCGGTCGAGTACGCCGGAGAGCACTACCGGCTGCCGTTCCCGGGCGGTACGGGCCTGGGCAAGCCGCTGAAGTCGACGCTGCACCCGCTGCGCCGCGAGATCCCGATCCTGCTGGCCGCCGAGGGCCCGAAGAACGTGGCGCTGGCCGGGGAGATCGCCGACGGCTGGCTGCCGTTCTTCTTCTCGCCGCGCAGCGACGCCTATTACAAGGAGCGGCTGGAGGAGGGCTTCCGGCTGCGGGCCGCTGACCGCTCCCCGAAGGAGGACTTCGAGGTCCTCGTCAGCGCGCCCATCGTGCTCGACGACGACCTGGAGCGGGGCATCGACAAGCTCCGCCCGCTGATCGCCCTGTACGTCGGCGGCATGGGCGCCAAGGGCGCCAACTTCCACGCCGACGTGGTGGCCCGCATGGGGTACGAGGCCGATGTGGAGAAGATCCAGAACCTCTATCTGGGCGGGCACAAGAAGGACGCGATCGCGGCCGTCCCGGCGGCCCTGGTGCAGGACGTGGCCCTCGTCGGCGGCAAGGACAAGATCCGCGACGATCTGGCCGCGTGGGACGAGACGGTGGTCACCACCATGCTCGTCCGGGACGAGGACCCGCGCGTCCTGCGCACGATCGCCGAGCTCATGGACTGAGGCGCGGACGCGCGTACGGAGGCGGGGCGGCCGGGGCACCGGCCGCCCCGCCTCCGCCGTTCCCGGGGACGGGCTCCCCGGGGACGGCCCTCGCGTCAGCGGCCGAGCTCGGCGATGACGCTCTTGGTCTCCAGGTAGTTCTCCAGCACCGCGTGGCCCAGCTCGCGGCCCCAGCCGGACTGCTTGTAGCCGCCGAAGGGCAGCGCCGCGTCGACGGTGTTCCAGGTGTTGACGAACACCGTGCCCGCCCGCATCGCCGAGGCGGTGGTGAACGCCTTGTCGATGTCGCGGGTGAACACCCCGGCCGCCAGCCCGTAGGGGTTGTCCTTCTCGATGGCGACGATCTCGTCGAGGCTGTCGAAGGGCAGCACGACCAGGACCGGGCCGAAGATCTCCTCGGCGACGATCCGCATGTGCGGCTTGGTGCCGGTGAAGATGGTCGGGGCCATGAAGTAGCCCTTGTCCCCCACGCGCCGCCCGCCCGTGCACAGGGTCGCGCCCTCCGCCACACCGGACTCCACGTACTCCATGACGCGGTCGAGGTGCTCGGCGGAGACGAGCGGGCCCATCACGGTGGCGGGCTCGGTGCCGGCGCCCACGGTGATCTGCTCCGCGGCGGCCTTGAGGCCGGCCACGACCTCGTCGTGCACCGAGCGCTCCACGTAGAGGCGCGAGCCCGCGAAGCAGGTCTCGCCCTGGTTGAAGAAGATCGCCTCGGCGGACTTGGCGATCGCCTTCTCCAGGTCGGCGTCGGCGTAGACGACGTTGGGGGACTTGCCGCCCAGTTCCAGCGTCACCTTCTTCACATTGTCGGCCGAGGCCCGGATGATCTCCTTGCCGACCTCGGTCGAGCCCGTGAACGCGATCTTGTCCACATCGGGGTGGGCGACCAGCGCCGCGCCGGTCGAGCCGTCGCCGGTGACGATGTTGACGACGCCGTCCGGGACGCCCGCCTCCTGGATCAGCTCGCCGAGCCGCAGGGCCGTGAGCGGGGTCTGCTCGGCGGGCTTGAGGACGATGGTGCAGCCGGCCGCCAGGGCCGGGGCCAGCTTCCACGCGGCCATCAGCAGCGGGTAGTTCCAGGGCACGATCTGCGCGACGACGCCGAGCGGCTCGCGCTGGGTGAAGGACAGGAAGCGGCCCGGCGACGCGGACGACATGGGGATGGTGTTCCCCTCGATCTTCGTCGCCCAGCCGGACATGTAGTGGAAGGTGTCCGCGGCCATCGGGACGTCGGCGAAGCCGGCGAAGGAGACGGGCTTGCCGTTGTCCTTCGACTCCAGCAGCGCCAGCTCGTCGCGGTGCTCCAGGATCAGGTCACCGATCTTGTGGATGATCCGGCCGCGCGCCGACGGCGGCATCTTGCGCCACGGCGAACCGGGCTCGAACGCCTCCCGGGCCGCGCGCACCGCGCGGTCGACGTCGGCGCCGCGGCCCCAGGGCACGGTGGCCAGCACCCGCTCGGTGGCCGGGTCCACGGTCTCGAAGGTCGCGCCGTCCGCGGCCTCGACCCACTGACCGCCGATCAGCATCCTGCGCTCTTCCGGGCTGTTCGTCATCGAGAAATACCTCCCATGGCACCGGTATCGAGCCCGGCCCAATTATTTGAAATCCTGGCAGCCGCCGAGTCCCGCACCAGCACATACGGACTTCTCAACAGCAATTACCTTCGCTATGTTGTCAACGGTGCGGCGGGCGCCGCCCCTTCACCTTCGAGAAAAGGAGAATCCCATGACCGGGAAACCCGTTTCCGTCGTCACCGGCGCGGCCCATGGAATCGGCCGGGAGACCGCGATCCGGCTGGCCGGGGAAGGCTTTTTCGTGGTCGCCGCGGACCGCGACGAGGCCGTCTCCGAGGTCGCCGAACTGACCGGCGGCCGTGCCGTGCACTGCGATGTGACCGACCCGGAGGCCGTGCAGGAGCTGGCCGACGGCCTCGACCGGCTGGATGTCCTGGTCAACAACGCGGGCGTCTGGGAATTCATCCCGCTCGCCGAGACGACCGTCGAGCGCTATCGGCGGGTCATGGACATCAATGTGCTCGGCAGCCTGCTGTGCCTCCAGACCCTGACCCCGGTCATGGCCCGTAGCGGCGGCGGCTCGATCATCAATCTCACATCCTTTCTCGCCGAGACCACCCGCGCCGAGTCCGGCATTTATCCCGCGGCGAAAGCGGCCATCAACGCCCTCACCCGGCAGGCCGCCGTGGAATACGCGGAACTCGGTATACGGGTGAACGCGGTCGGCCCCGGGATGATCCAGACCGAGGGGGCCGGGGACATGTACGGGCCGACGCGCGAGGAGCGGGACCGGCGTGGCAGCCACATCCCGCTCGGCCGCATCGGCCGTCCCCAGGACATCTCCGGGGTGATCGCCTTCCTCGCCTCGGACGAGGCCCGCTATGTCACGGGCCAGGTCCTCTACGCGGACGGCGGCATCGGCCTCGGCACGATGAAGTACCTCCGCCAGGCCTGGGCCGGCTGACCCGGCCCACCGCCCACCGGCCGCCCGCCGGCCGCTGCCCCGCGCGGGCAGTGGCCGCGCCACGGTCCCCGTCCCCCTCTTCCGGTGCTCCGTCCGGGCTCCGCTCAGCGCACCAGGCCCGCGTGGAACTGGCCGTGGAAGTCGTTCGGGATGTGGTGCGGCACATGGGCGCGCCCCAGTTCCTCGAACGACCGGGCGTCCAGCACGAGCATGAAGGACTTTCCGGTCTTGGCGTCGAGCACGCCCGACAGCAGGACGCCGTCGTCCTCCCCGGTGGCGCCGGGACGCTGGACGAAGACCCCCTCGCTGGGGAAGCAGCCGCGCTCGTACCAGGTCTTGTACGAACCGTCGACGATGTCGATCTTGGAGAGCCGGTTCATCGCCATGAGGCTCTTGGGCGAGGAGCTGATGCCGTAGGCGTAGCGGTACGTCCGGCCGTTGTTGCCCCGGTAGTTGATGGTCGGCATCTCGATGCCGCGCGGGGAGAGGTGCTCCCAGCCGACCGTGTCGCTCGCCCCGGCCATCGGCAGGGTGTAGCGGCGCAGCGCGTAGCCGTAGGCGTCCAGGTCGAACTGTCCCTCGGTGGGCGGCAGGCCGAGCACGGACTCGTACGGGGTGTGCGTGGCGGCGATGTCCACGACGATGTCGTTGCCGATCTCGGCGGCGTTGACGTGGTGGAAGGCGAAGAACGCCTCGCTCTCGAAGGTGCGGGTGACCTTGCCCTCGCGCTTGTCGATCACCAGGAAGCGGGCGGGCCGCTCGGGCTGCCAGCTCATGCAGGCGACGAACGGGTAGCCCGGGTCGCGGAACTTCTCCGTGTCGAGGACGACGGGGAACTCGACGAGGATCACGTAGTTCTCGGTGACGGCGAAGCTGTGCATGTAGCACGGGTCGTCGATGTCGACGACGGCCAGCGGCTTCTGCACGGCCTCGTGCTCGGGGATGTAGAACACCTGGTAGGCGTTCCCGTCCGTCATCTTCGTCGTGTAGTTGATGACCGCGCGCTTGTGGAAGTCGAAGTGCGGGTGCGGGGTGGACACCTCGCCGAGGAACTGGTCCTTGAAGGTGTGCTCGCCGCGCGCCTGGAGCTCCAGCGGGTCGAACTCCATCCACATCGGCGACTCGTTGATCGCGTAGAACTTCTCCGCGACCTGCATCAGGTTGACGCTGGGGTTGTCGCTGATGTTGGGCGAGTACGCGGACATGTGGCGGCCGAACAGCTTCTGGCAGGGGTCGAGCTCCAGGCCGTACTGCTTGCCGTGGAACTCGCCCTTGTCCATCCAGAGGTCGTACGCCTTGGTGCGCAGGTGCCGGTTGACGTAGGAGACCTGGCCATTGGCGAAGGAGTAGGAGTGGAGCATGCCGAGCCCGTTGAACCAGTGCGTGAGGCGGTAGTCGCCCAGCTCGAACCTGGCGGGGCCGTTGCGGATCAGGGTGCCCGTCAGCCACTCCGGGATGCGTCCGGTGACCGGCAGCCGGTCGACGCTGACCTCCTGGTCCAGGGTCCGGTAGCCGGGGAACTCCTGGGGCAGCGGCGAAGGACCGGCCGGGATGGTCATCCGCTGCGGAAGGACCGGCAGATCCGAGCTGGTCTCGGTGCTCATGACTCTCCTTGTGTGCATCACTGTGTGAGGTGTTCGGGCGCGCGGTCCGCGGGCGCCCAGGCCAGGCCGGTCACCCGGAGCAGGGTGCGGTCGCTCCCCGCGTCCGCGATCCGCCAGTCCCGGCCGTCCGGGCCGCCGTGGAGCCGCACCCGGGCGGCGGTCGCGTCGCCTTCCCGGGCCAGGTCCAGGCGGGCGACGGTCAGCAGGTCCACGGCCGTGGCCCGGCCGGCGGTGTGCCGCCAGATGTTCTCCAGGGCGGCCAGCGGGAGCCGGGAGGCCGGCACGGAGGGTGCCGTCCACAGGTCGCCGGGGACGCTCTCGCGGAGCTCGGCCAGCCGGCCGCCGGCGGCGTCCTCGGACCAGCGCGCGAGCGGCAGGACCAGGCCCCGCCAGCGCAGCGGCCCGCCGGTGCCGGGCAGCCGGCGGCCGGCTCCGGCCGCCGCCGGTGCCTCCGCCGGTGCCTCCGCCGCCCGCTCGGTCCGCTCGGGGTCGTGGACCACCCGCATGCGGGCCAGCACGTCCCCGGTGCCGTCGGCGGGGAGGTAGCGGACGTCGACGACCCAGCGGGCGCCCTCGCGGCGGCCGGTCGTCTCGCGGCGGACGAGGAAGCCGGGCCCGGCGAGCCGCAGCGCGCCGACGCGTACGGCCAGGTCCTCGACGGACACCGGGCCGGGCTCCGGGCCGCCCTCGGGCTCCAGCCAGCTCGCCGCCCGTACCGCGTTCTCCAGCAGCAGGGAGACGGGCACCGCCTCGTCGCCGCCGACGAGGAAGTCCCCGAGCACCGGTGCGGCGGCGCGGTCGAGGGCGACCGTCGCCGTGAGGGAGCGGCCGGGCACCTGGGTGTGCGGCTCGCCCAGGTGGAAGATCCGGGGCAGCAGCTCGGCGAAGCCGGGCAGGTCCGGTGCGGCGGGGTAGCCGCGGGCCTGGAGCGGGCCGAGGGCCCGGCCGAGCGGGCCGACGAAGCCGATCTCCCCGGAGGCGCCGGTGACCAGCTCGGTCCGCCAGCACCGGAGGCCCTCGTCGATGTCGAGGGCCGTCATGTAGCGCAGGGTCGCCTCGAAGTTGGCGATCATGCCGACGCGGTCCCAGGTGGGCCAGCAGAGCGTCGTCACCGGGAAGGGGACCTGGTGGCGGGCCCACAGGCCGAGCCGGGCCAGACCGTCGTTGGCCGCGCCGTAGTCGAGCTGGCCCGTCATCCCGCCCAGCCGGCCCGTGAGCGAGCCGACGTTGCAGAAGAACTTCAGGGGCAGCCCGCGCACCTGCTGGAACAGCGTGACGAAGGAGTCGACCTTGGTGGAGACCGTCCGCAGGAACTCCTCGTCGGTCTTCTTCGGCAGCCGCACCGGGGTGTCCACGCCGGCGTTGTGGATCACGCCGGTGAGCGGCCGGCCGAGCCGGCCGAGGAGGTCCGCGACCTGTCCGGGCGCGGTGAAGTCGCAGCGCTCGTAGACCACGTCGAGCCCGGCGCCGGAGACCTCGGCCATATTGCGGGCCAGGTCCCGGAGCGAGCGGACGCGCGCGAGGTCGGCCCGTACGTCCGCGAGGCCCTCGCCCTCCGCGCGGTGGACCAGCCGGTCCCGTTCGTAGCCCTTGAACTCCTCCTCGGTCAGGCCCGCCCAGGGTTCGGTGCCCTCGGGCAGCCGCTGCCGGCCGGTGACGACGACGCGGCAGCCGTACTCCTTCGCCAGGGACTTGGCGCACTCGAAGCCGATGCCGCGCCCGCCGCCCGAGACCAGCACCGTGTCCCCGGGGGTGAGCCGGACGGTCTCGGGGCCCGGCTCCTCCCGCCGGGCGAGCAGGCCGTAGCGCCGCCCGTCCCGGTGGCCGACCTCGTAGAGGCCCCACCGGTACAGCTCGCGGGCGAGCAGGGACGGGAGCGCGCCGGTGGCCCCGGCGGCCTCGGGTCCCACGTCCACGACCCGGGTGTTGCAGTTGGGGAGCTCCCGGTGGAGGGTCTTGGCGAGCCCCGCCCAGATGCCGCCGAGCGGCTGTGCGGGCGCCTCCCCGGCGGGGTCCCCGTAGCCCATGAGGCCGCCGAGGTAGGTGACGGCGACGTAGAAGACGCGGTCCGCGTCCTCGGTCGCGGCCCAGTGCGGGTAGCAGGCCCGGAGCGCGCCGACCGTGCGCAGCAGGGCGTCCCGGTAGTCGTGGTGCTCCCCGGGGACGAACGGCCCGGCGGTGGTGAGGTCCACCAGGCCGTCGGGCACCTCCCCGTCGACCGTCCAGTCGGCGCCGGCCGTTCCCGCCCGCCCGGTCCCTCCGTGCCCGGCCGTTCCGTGCCCGGCCACGACGGCGGCCGCGCCCGCGGCCCGGAGCTCGCCGGCCACCCGGCCGGCGAGCTCCGGGGTGCCGCCGAACACCACGATCCTGGCCCCGCGCAGCCGCGCGGACGGCTCCGGCGGCAGCCCGGGCTGGGCCACCGCCCGCCACACCATCCGGCGTACGGGCGCCACCGCCGCCGTCGTCATGCCGCGGCCGCCCGCTGTCCGTCGTTGTGCCGGACGGTCATCAGGACCTTGGGCTGCGGGCGGAGCGAGACCAGCGCGGACGGGGTGACCGGGTGGCCGGCCACCAGGCTGAGCCGGTAGCGCCGGGTGATCATCGCGACGGCCAGCTGGATCTCCAGGAGCGCGAGGTCCATGCCGATGCACTTGCGCGCGCCGCCACCGAAGGGGAAGTAGTCGTACCGGTCACGGCCGCTCTTCTTGCCCGCGACCGGGCAGAACCGCTCCGGGTCGAAGGCCTCCGGGTCGTCCCAGCTCTCCTTGTTGTGGTGCGCCGCGTAGGTGGGCACCAGGATCGTGCTGCCGGCCGGGATGTGGAAGCCGTTGATGTTGTCGTCGGCCACCGCGTCCCGGGGGAACAGCCAGATCGGCGGGTACATCCGCAGCGACTCGTCGACCACCTGCCGCAGGTAGGTGAGCCGCGGCAGGTCGTCGGCGGTGGGCACCCGGTCGCCGAGCACCTCGTCCAGCTCGGCCTCCAGCTTGCGCCGGACGTCGACGTTCTTGGCGATGGCGTAGAGCGTCCAGGTCAGGGCGCAGCCCGTGGTCTCGTGCCCGGCCAGGAAGAGGGTCTTGAGCTCGGCCCTGATCTGGGTCTGGGTGAACGGTTTGCCGGTGACCGCGTGGGTGGCGCCGAGCAGGGCGGCGACGACGCTCTCGTCGTCCCCCTTGCCCTGCCGGTGGAGGTTGATGATCTCGTCCATGACGCCGTTGAGCACGGCCTGGTAGCGCTGGAGGTCGCGCTGGTACTTGGTGGGTATCCACTTCGGCAGCATCTGCTTGACCTCGCCGGTGAGGATCATCGCCTTGAGCGAGAACCGGACGGCGGGCATCAGGCGGTCGGCGTAGTCCCGGAGGTCGACGCCGTAGAACATGCGGCCGAGGACGCCCATCGCCAGCCACATCATGTCGTCCGTGACGTCGATCTCCTCGCCGGTCCTGGCGGCGCCCTCCCACTTGGCGATGAGCTCGTCGGTGGTCGTGGTGATGACGGCGGAGTTGTTGCGCAGCTTGGTGCGGTTGAAGAACGGCTGGCTGACCGCGCGCCGCGTCTTCCACTCGGGGCCGTCGGTGGTGAGCATGCCGCGGCCGAAGAAGAGGTTGAAGCCGCGGTAGAACTTGCCGCGGGTGTAGTTGGAGCTGTTGTTCTGGAGCACGTGCTTGACGTGCTCGGGGCTGGTCAGCTGGTGGACGAGGTAGGGGCCCATCTTCATCCGGACGATGCCGCCGTACCGCCGCTGCATCTCCATCAGGAGCTTCAGGGTGTCCTTCTTGAAGCTGCTCAGGGCTCCGAAGAGGACGCCGCCTTCGGGGCCGGGCGCCTGCCGGCCGGTTCCGGTCTCGGGCACGGGCTTCTCCTTGGTCGTCATCAGCGCACCGCCGTCGCCGGCTCGGTGAGGGGTTCCTTCTCGGGGGAGTAGAACTGCCCGGTCAGGTGGTCGACGTAGCCGATGACCGTCGCGCGGACGTCCTTCATCTGGGCGACGACCCGGCCCTCGGAGGTGGCGGCCACGAACCGGTTGTCCGGGGCGCTGCCCGGCATGTTGAAGCCGGCCGGGGTGGCGTAGAGCTCCAGCGAGCCGTAGCGCTCCACCAGTTCGGCGTCGTTGGCCCGCTCGTAGAGGTCGATCCGGCGGATCGACAGCGGGGCCGCGATCGGGACGAGGTGCCCGTCGACGAGGTTGAGCACGCCCGTCCGGGCGAGCCCGTCGAGCAGGATCGACGGCGCGGTGAAGCGGGACCACACCGGGTCGCCCGCGGGCAGGTCCACCCGGTAGGTGGCCCGCTTGCCCTGGGAGGTCAGCCGGGTGTCGGTGGTGGAGACGAACGGCCCGGTGAGCGTCACCGGCGAGGCCGGCGCGTGGTACGGGTCGATGACCGGCTGGGCGTCGGAGTCGTCCCACTTCTCCCAGCGCGGCGGCGTCGGGAACCCGGCCCGCAGCAGCACCCGGGCGGTGAAGTGCGTCTTGTCCTTGACCAGCAGCACCCCGCTGGGCGAGACGACGTCGGTGGAGATGCGCACCTCGACCGTCGTGACCTCCTCCGCGCGGTCGGTCACCCGGGCGGTGATCCGCTTCGGGAGGTCCTTGCCCCCGTCGTAGGCGCGCAGGAAGTGCTGGAACTCCAGGTCCTCGTAGGCGAAGACCTGCATGTCCGGGGCGAGGAAGCGGGCGGCCTCGCCGGCGATCTCGGTGACGAAGGTGCCCGGCAGGGTGGGCGCCTCGCGGACCAGGTGGTGGTTCAGGTAGCCGTGCGTCTCCAGGTCGAAGACGCAGCTGAAGACGGCCTCGTCGCGGTCGGCGGAGACCACCTCCCGCAGGTAGAACCCGCGGTCGGCCGGGCCGGCGGACGCCGTGCCCGCCCCAAAGGCCCCGGAGCCGCTGGGGTAGCCCGGGTAGAAGCGCTCGACCGTGGCCTCCTCGGCGGTGCCCAGGTGCACCACGGAGGGGTGCCGGTAGGGGGCGTGCAGCTCCCGTACGAAGTGGTGGGTGCCCTCGGCCACCGCCATGTGGCTGTACGAGCCGGCGCGCTGGAAGTACGCCTTGGTGAGCTCGTTGGCGCCCATGCCGGTGCCGTCCCACAGCGTCCACCCGATGGTGAACTCGCCCGTGCCCGCGCTCCGGGCGCCGTAGGTGGCCGCCGTCGCCAGGAAGTCGTTGCCCGAGGCGTAGTCGGGCTCCCCGACCTGGCCGAAGTAGCCGAGCAGTGAGCCGAAGTTGCACCACATGCGGGGCTGCCGGTCCCCGAACGCCCGCTTGAGGTTGTGGTAGCTGCGCAGCTTCAGGTCGCGGATGGCGGTGAACTCCGCGAAGTTCTTGTCCTTGATGGACGCGGAGCGGTTCCGGCCCGCCGCGTTGATCAGCAGGTCCACGTCGGCGCCGTCGGCCAGGACCTTCGCCACGACCGCCTCGACGGCCTTGCCGTCCTGCCCGTCGCAGGCGAAGTAGGTGACCCGGCCGGCGCCGCTGTGCGCCTCCATGTCGGCGATGTTGCGGCGCGCCGCGCGGGCGTCCAGCATCCGGTCGAACTCGCGGTTGGCCTGGGCGACGTTCTTGCCCGCGCCGATGCTCCTGCGGATGTGCGCCTGGCGGGTGGCGGCGAACGTCTCGTCGTCGCCCTCGAAGACCTCGGCCGGGTAGCTGTCCAGCGGGTTGCTGCCGACCAGGTAGATCCGCGGGCCGAAGTGCTCGGCGAGGCTCTTGACCACCTCGGCGGTGATGCCGCGGGCGCCGCCCATGGCCAGCACCACGGAGTCGCGGGTCAGCCGGGCCTCGGTGGGTCCGGTGAGCTCGACCGGCTCGTCGACGAGCGTGTAGCCCTTGCGGACGCCGCCGTCCTCGTAGACGACCGGGAAGGTACGGGCGAACCGGGTCTCCGCCTCGGCGAGCAGGGCGCCCTTGCGGGGCCCGTCCTCGGCGGTGAACAGGGCGAACACCAGGGCCTTGGACAGCTCCAGGAAGGCGCCCTTGAACAGTCCGGAGAAGAGGCCGGCGAAGGCGTGCGGCACCTCGTCGGCGACGGCGCCCAGCAGCAGGCCGACGACGGAGGAGCCCTCGGTGTCCAGGTCGTCGAAGCGCGCCTGGAGGGTGAGGAACAGCGCGTCGTGCAGCGCGGTCAGCGTGGAGCTGCCGGTGGCCAGCGACCGGGGCAGCGGCGCGGAGCGGTTGAGGTCGGTGACGACCCGGACGTGGCGTACGGGCAGGCCGTGCGCGTCCAGGGCGGCGCGGACCGTCTCCGGGGTGACCTCCGAGAGGTGGGTCCAGCCGGGCCGGGTCACGTCCACCTTGGCGGTGGACAGCACCAGCGAGTCCTTCGGCAGGTGCCGCAGGCTGGCGCCGAGGTCGGGCAGGTCGGTGAGGACGACCACGCCCTGCGGCAGGAACGGGATCCGCTCGCGGGTCTCCGCCGCGGGGAGCTCGGTGAGGACCGGCACCCGGCGGCGCACCTGGAGGGAGCTGCCCGGCGCGTACTGCGCGGAGTCGGCGAACCGCTCCGGGACGAGCGCCGGGGCGCCGTCGGCGGCGGGCGCGGCGGCGGGCGTGCCCGCCGGGGCGTAGGCGCCGGTGACGGTCAGCTGGAGCCGGGTGGTCGCGGCGCCCTGGCCGCAGGTGATGGCCACCGGGCCGGCGGGCCGGTGCAGGGCGTCGAGCAGCGCGAGGCCGCCCGCGGCGCCCAGGTAGCGGGACCGGTCGTAGGTCTCCGCGCCGCACTCGATGGTGTCGGCGCCGGCCCGCTCGTCGTCGACGGTCAGCCCGTCCACGTAGCCGAGGATCGGCAGCCCGGCCTCGCGGGCCTTCGTCTCGGTGGCCAGGCCGAAGAGGAACGCGCCCTCGGCGAGGTCCTTGTCCTCCTCGAAGGACGGGCCGAAGAGGTCGGCCAGCACCGTGCGGTACTCGCGCAGGCTGTTGCCGTTGATGCCGCCGGCGAGCGCGAAGTCCAGCTCGCCGCTGCGCAGGTAGCGGCAGGCGGTCTCGACCGCGGTGAGCGCGGAGGAGAAGCCCGAGTCGAGCGTGATGTTCGGGCCCTTGAGGTCGAAGTAGTTGGCGACCCGGGCGGAGATGACGTTGGGCATCATGCCCGGGAAGGAGTCCTCGTTGGACGGGGGTATCTGGCCGCGCACCCGCTCCCGCAGCCGGTCGACGACCTCGTCCAGCACGCCCGGGGCGGCGCCGTCCGCCTTCTGCCGGAGGGCGTGGGCGATGTCGTCGAGGTAGCAGCGGTTGGCGTAGAGCATGGCCGCGCGGGTCGGGCCCATGTTGCCGACGAACACGCCCGTGGTGCGGCTGTGCTCCTCCCAGAAGTCCGTGAACTGGTCGCGCAGGTCGTGCGCGCACTCCAGGATCATCAGCTGGCAGCGGTCGATGGCGCGCACCGTCTTCGGGGGCAGCCGGACCTTGTTGAACGAAGGCGCGGGGTAGAACTCGCCGAAGCTGCTCTCCGCCTGTGCCGTGCCGTCGGTCAGCCAGCCGCGGACGGCCTCGCGCGAGTCCAGCCCGGGGACGTGCGCGGACCAGGCCACGACGGCGATCCGCTCGTCGGTGGGCGGGGTGAGCGGGCCCGCCGCCTCGGCGCCCGCGGGCTCACCGGCGCGGTGTTCCTGCACGATCAGGTGGGCGTTGGTGCCGCCGAAGCCGAAGCCGGAGACCGCGGCGGACCGGACCTTCCCCTCCTCGGCCGGCCAGGCGACCGTCTCGGTGGGGATCTCCAGCTTGGAGTCCTCCAGGTGGAAGTCCGGGTTGGGGGCGTTGAAGCGGTACTGGTGCGGGATCGCGCCGTGCTCCATGCCCAGGATCGCCTCGATGACGGAGACGACGCCGGCCGCCCAGCCGGTGTGCCCGATCAGCGACTTGTTGGAGGTGACATAGCTGGTGCGCTCGGTGCCGAAGTGGCCCCGGAGGGTGGTGAACTCGGCGAGGTCACCGGCGGGTGTGCCGGTGGCGTGGGCGATGATCCAGTCCACGTCCGCCGCGGAGACGTCGCCGTCCAGCGCCCGCTGCACGGCGAGGTCCTGGCCGGCGGCGTTGGGCGCGTAGATGGCCTTGCCCTTGCCGTCCGAGGAGGAGCCGAAGGCCTTGAGCACCGCGAGGACCTGGTCGCCGTCGCGCTGCGCCTGGCGCAGCCGCTTGAGGACGATCACGCTGGCGCCGTCGGCGAAGATCACGCCGTCGGCGTCGGCGTCCAGGGAGTGCACGGCACCGCGCTTGGAGAGGCCCTGGAGCTTGGAGAAGAGCACCGTGCCGCGCGGGGCGAGGGCGAAGGCGCCACCGCACACGGCGATGTCGTGCTTGCCCATCAGCAGGCCCTTGATGCCGATGTCGATGGCGTAGAGGGACGAGGAGCAGGCGGTGTCGACCATCTGGAGCTCGGTGTTGCCCGGCAGGACGCCGTCCATGGCGAGCTGGCCGACCCGGTGCGGCAGGAACCGGGAGGGGGCGTCGCCGCCCCGCCAGTACCGCTCGTTCAGGGTCTCCTCGATCCGGGCGAGGACCTTCTCGCGCTCGCCCTCGGGGACGTCCATGTCCCGGACGATCTCCTCGGCCCGCTGCCGGATGCCGGTGATGACACCGGCCTCCTCCAGGTGCTGGCTGCCGTCGGGGGTGTAGCCGACGAGGAAGGAGTAGCGGTCGTCCGCGTCGTGCTTCACGCCGTCGAGCGCCTGCACCAGGGAGTGGCGCAGCCACATGGTGGTCAGCTCGTGGTCCGCGGCGTCGCCGAGGCCGTCGAGGGAGCCCTCCTCGGGCTCGAAGCCGGTGATGAAGACGCAGGTGTCCTGGTAGGACTTGTCCTCGGCCGCGGTGTCGGGCGAGAAGAAGGGGGCGCGCTCCCAGCGGTCCTCCGGGACGGGGACGAACAGCTCGTCACCGGTGATGCGCAGCTGCCAGAACTCCGACGGGCTGTTCGCGCCGGCGACGGCCATGCCCATGCCGACGACCGCGATGTCGTCCGGGCCGGCGTCGTCGAAGAGCCCGGGGGCGGCTTCGGCGGCGGGCTCAGGGGCGGCCTCGGGGGAGGTGCCCGCCGCGTCGGCGGGACGGGCATCGACGACCGACGCGGCGGAGTCCGTGGGGGCGGGGGGCGAAAGGAGCGTGGCGCCCAGGGTGAGGCCGCCGTCGGCGAGGACGGTCTGACCGGTGATCCAGCGGGAGGCGTCGGAGGCGAGGAAGGAGACGACCTCGGCGAAGTCCTCGGCGGTGCCGAGCCGGCCCAGCGGGGTGGCGTCGACGATCGCCCGCTGCATCTCCTCGGCGCGCGGGAAGGCGTCGGCGACCTCGCTGACCAGCATCGCGGCGGAGGCGGTGTTCACCCGGATGTTGAGCGGCGCGAACTCCACGGCCAGGTAGCGGGTGACCGCCTCGGCGGCCGCCTTGGCGGGGGCGCAGGCGAGGTAGTTGGCCATGACCATCTGGGAGCTGCCCAGGGCGGAGACGGTGACGATCGAGCCACCGCCCCGGCGGGCCATCAGCGGCGCCGCCGCCCGGGAGACCCGCAGGCCGCCCTTGTAGTTGGTGTCGATGGCGCGGTCGAGGAGCTCGTCGGTGATCTCGTCCACCGGCACCAGGGCGCCGTTGGCGGCGTTGTTCACCAGGATGTCCAGGCCGCCGAAGCGCTCGTCGATCTCGGCGAACATCCGGTCGACCTGCTCCTGGCGGGCGACGGAGGCACGGATGAGCGTCACCTTGCCGCCGGCGGCCTCCAGCTCGGCCTTGGTCAGCTTGGCGGCGTCGGCGGAATGGAAGTAGTTGATGATGACGTGTGCGCCGCGGGCGGCGAGTGCCTTCGACACTGCCTTGCCCACGTTCCTGGCACCACCGGTGACCAGCGCCAGCTTGCCCTTGAGATCTTGCACGAACGTACTCCTCGCCCTTCTACATGGCCTGCCGGAACCCGGGGCGCCGCTCTCGGGCGCCCCGGGCCGGCGGTGGGATGCGTGGTGGTGCGGGGCTGATCAGGCCGCTACGGGGACCGCGCCGGATTCCAGGTTGGTGACGAAGAAGTCGACGACCTTGGCCATGGTGTCGATCTCCACAAGACGGAAACCCGTGTCACGCGGCGGCAGCCCGTAGTGCTCCGACACCCGCGTCAACAACTCCACCTGCTTCACCGAGTCCACACCCAACTCGGCCTCCAACAACACGTCCTCCGTGAAGACCTCTTCCGGGTACTCCAACGCGGCCGCGTAAATGGAACGAATCGCATCCGCGACGGCACCACGCTCTACGGCGGGGTGTTCGGCGAGAAGTCCCGGCGCCGCCTTTTCCTCCGGAACGTCGAGTTCCGCGGTGCCGTCACCGAGGTTCGCCACGAAGAAGTCGACAACCTTGGCCATGGTGTCGATCTCCACAAGACGGAAACCCGTGTCACGCGGCGGCAGCCCGTAGTGCTCCGACACCCGCGTCAACAACTCCACCTGCTTCACCGAGTCCACACCCAACTCGGCCTCCA
>NZ_JAJQQS010000009.1:0-221811 GCF_021228125.1 Streptomyces albireticuli | reverse complement strand
CAACAACACGTCCTCCGTGAAGACCTCTTCCGGGTACTCCAACGCGGCCGCGTAAATGGAACGAATCGCATCGGCCACGGCACCGCGCTCGACGCCGGCACCGGGCTTCGGGCCGGTCGCCGCGGCCCGGGGAGCGGCCTGGCCGGCGCCCTGGGCGCGCCCCGCGCGGAACTCCGCCAGCCGCTCCTTGCCGAGCCCGACGAGCTGGCCGCCGAAAGCGGCCCAGAACTCGGCGAACTCCGCCGCACCGGCGTCCGGGGCGAAGACGGCGGCGAGGGTCCGGGCCTTGCCCTCGTCGAGCTCCGCGGGGGTGCCGAGGTCCGCGAGCGCGGCGGTGAGGCCCAGCTTCCCGTCGCCGCCCAGGCTCAGCGTGGACCAGGTGGCCGGCCGGGCGCCGGAGCCGAGGACCTTGCCGACCAGCTTGGTCAGCACGGCCTTGCCGCCGACCTCGACGAACCGCTCGGCGCGGCCCTCGCCGTGCAGATGGCGCACGGCGGCGCTGAACCGCACCGGCTTGACGAAGTGCTCGGCCAGCAGCTCGCCGAGGGCGTCGTCGGGCTCGTAGTAGCGGCCGAGGACCGGGGAGTAGACCGGCGTCCGCAGCGGGCGCTGGTCCAGCTTGCCGACCAGACCGGCGAAGACCGGCACGGCCGGCGCGAGGATCGGGGTGTGGAACGGGAACGGCGAGCTGATGTCCGCCGTCGAGATCCCCAGCTGCCTGGACACGGCCAGGGCCTTCTCCATGGCGTCCCGCGGGCCGCTCACCACGGTCTGGGTGTCGTGGTTCTCGGTGGCGACGCTCAGCAGCTCGTCACCGATGAGGTCGATCAGGGCGCGCACCCGGTCGCCGTCGGCGCTCAGCGCGGCCATCCGGCCCGGTGCCAGGCCTTGCCGCTCGATGACCTGCACACGGTGGGCGACGATGCGGGCGCCGTCCGCCACGGAGAAGGCCTGCGCGGCGACCAGGGCGGCGATCTCGCCCAGGCTGTGGCCGACCAGGACGTCGGCCTCCGCGCCGCCGTCGGCCAGGATCTGCCAGGCCGCGAGACTGCTGCCGTAGATGGCCAGCTGCGACACCCAGGCGTCGTCCGCGAGCAGCTTCTCCATCTCCGGCGTCACATCACCGAAAAGCACCTTGCTGAGGTCACGGGAGAAGAATTCCCGGCTGACCGTGTCGATCTCATCGAAAACCCGCTTTATCTGCGGGTACTCACGATAGGCCGCGGCGAGTGCCGCGCCGTCAAATGCACCCTGGCCCGGAAAAAGGGCAATAACCTTGGCGCGCTCAACCATCGTACCGTCGCTCCCTCTTGGCTACCATGGTGTGTGGCGGAACTGAGTTCCAGGTTTCCGGAGGGCGGCATACGTATCCCACTGGCCGATATCTTGCCGATGACGAATTGCCGGAGTAATGAAACTCCGCGCCCCGCCAACGCCCCCTCACACAATCAGCTCGCCCGGGACGGAATACGAACGTTCCATCCCGCAGCATCGAAAAACTTAGCCAGAGCGGCCAGGAGCGTCAATTGTCCTTTGGGACACCGCAATACCCCCCGGGCGGCGGCGCGGGCGGCCGGTGCGCGGGCCCGCCATGGGATCCGACGGTTCGTGACCGATCGAACGTCAGTCAGAAAAACACACCGGCGGACCGGTTTTTTGTTCGGTGGGCCACGCGTTCCGGGATCCGGACCGGAGACCGGCCGAAGCCCTTGCGTGAACCGCCCCGCGGACGAGGTTGAATTTTTGAGGAGTGCCCGGAGCCGGACTTGAACCGGCACGGCCCGAAGGGCCAGCGAGGTTTAAGCTCGCCGTGTCTGCATTCCACCATCCGGGCAGGGCTCTCAAGCGCACAGTCGGAGAGAGGCGCGCGAGCCTCCCTTGTAAGGAGAGCAGGACGAGCCTAGCCCGGGAACGCCCCCCAAACAGCGGAACGAGGACCCGAGGTTGTCTTATTTTATGGGCAGCTGAGGGAACATCAGTACAGGTTCGGCGCCAAAGGCACATGCCACGGGCCGATACCCCCCGCTCATGGCCCCACCCGCTCACGACTGTGGAATTGTCGCAATCTCGCGCCTTCGGGACGGCCGGGGCGCCTGGGGGCTCCCCTCATACCAGAGGAGGAGACGGGGCCGGGCGGATACCTCCCGGGTCTCCCCCGGGAACGAGCACCAGGTCTGACACCCCCGCGCTCCGGGCCAGCGACGATGGAGGAAGTCCCCCTCGACCCCCGTCCCGACAGGAGCGCTCTCCCGTGACCACCACCCCCTTCGGCGTGCAGACCGCCGCCCCCCGCACCACCGCGGTGGCCGCCCGCGCCACGGAGCTCTCCAAGGTCTACGGGCAGGGCGAGACCCGGGTGGTCGCCCTGGACGCCGTCTCCGTGGAGTTCCGCCAGGCCGAGTTCACCGCGATCATGGGCCCCTCCGGCTCCGGCAAGTCGACCCTCACGCACTGCATGGCCGGCCTCGACAGCGTCTCCGGCGGCTCCGCCACCATCGGCGACACCGAGCTCACCGGCCTCACCGACAAGAAGCTCACCCGGCTCCGCCGCGACAAGATCGGCTTCATCTTCCAGGCGTTCAACCTGCTGCCGACCCTGACCGCCCTGGAGAACATCACCCTGCCGATGGACATCGCCGGCCGGAAGCCCGACAAGCAGTGGCTCGACATGGTCGTCGACACCGTCGGCCTCTCCGGGCGCCTCAAGCACCGCCCCAACCAGCTCTCCGGCGGCCAGCAGCAGCGCGTCGCCGTCGCCCGCGCCCTGGCCGGCAAGCCCGAGATCATGTTCGCCGACGAGCCCACCGGAAACCTCGACTCCCGCTCCGGCGCCGAGGTCCTCGGCTTCCTGCGCAACTCCGTCCGCGAGCTCGGCCAGACCGTCGTCATGGTCACCCACGACCCCGTCGCCGCCTCCTACGCCGACCGCGTCGTCTTCCTCGCCGACGGCCGCATCGTCGACGAGCTCCGCCGGCCCACCGCCGACGCCGTCCTCGACCGTATGAAGCGCTTCGACGCCAAGGGCCGTACGAGCTGACCCGCGCGGCCCCGCCCCGGGCCCGTACCGCATCCCCCGGACTCCTCCCCTCGCCCCGCGCTCGGCGGCGCGGGAACCCCACCCAGGACTGACATGTTCCGTACCGCCTTGCGCAATGTGCTCGCGCACAAGGCCCGGCTGCTGATGACCGTCCTCGCCGTCATGCTCGGCGTGGCCTTCGTCTCCGGCACCCTGGTCTTCACCAACACCATCTCGGACGCCTACCAGAAGAGCTCCCAGAAGGGCTTCACCGGCGTCGACGTCGCCGTCCAGCCGCACAAGCGGGACAGCGGCAAGAGCGACCCCGGCGCGGCCCCCCGGCTCTCCCAGGGCCTGCTCGACAAGATCGGCCAGGTTCCCGGCGCCGCGTCCGTCACCGGCTCGGTGCACGGCTTCGCCGCCGTCGCCGACAAGAAGGGCAAGCTCGCCGGCGAGGGCTTCAACTCCTCCGGCGCCAACTACTACCCCGGCACCGGCGGCAAGGACCCCCGCTACCCGCTCAAGAGCGGCCGCGCGCCCCACGGCGCCGGCGAGGTCGCGCTGGACGAGAAGACCGCCGAGCGCGCCGGGTACAAGGTCGGCGACACCGTCCGGATCTCCGTCGACGGCCCCGTCCTCCCGCACAAGGTCACCGGCGTCTTCACCACCGAGGACGGCAACGTCGCCGCCGGCGGCAGCCTCGCCCTCTTCGACACCGCCACCGCCCAGAAGCTCTACGGCATGCCGGGCGGATTCGACGAGATCGACGTCAAGGCCGCGGCCGGCACCTCGCAGGCCGCCCTGAAGTCCGCCGTCGAGAAGGTCCTGCCCAAGGACACCGAGGCCACCACCGGCAAGCAGCTCGCCGACGACGAGGCCAGGATCATCGCGCAGGGCATGGACGGCATGCGGACCAGCCTGCTGGTCTTCGCCGGCATCTCGCTGTTCGTCGGCGTCTTCATCATCGCCAACACCTTCACCATGCTGGTGGCCCAGCGCACCAAGGAGCTGGCGCTGATGCGCGCGGTCGGCGCCAGCCGCCGCCAGGTCACCCGCTCGGTGCTCATCGAGGCGTTCGTCGTGGGTGCCGTCGCCGGCGTCGCGGGCCTGCTCGCGGGCATCGGCATCGGCGCCGGTCTGCGCGCCCTCATCGGCGGCACCGGGGCCACCGTCCCCGACGGCCCGCTCGTCGTCTCCCCCGGCACGGTCGTCACCTCGCTGGTCGTCGGCATCGTCGTGACCATGCTCGCCGCCTGGCTGCCCGGCCGCCGCGCCGCGAAGATCCCGCCGGTCGCCGCGATGAACAGCGTCCACGCCGTGGCCACCACCAAGTCCCTGGTGGTCCGCAACTCCATCGGCGGCGTCCTCACCGCCCTCGGCGCCGCGGTCGTCCTGACCGCCTCCAGCTCGACCATGATGGGCCTCGGCGCGGGCCTCGTCCTCATCGGCGTGTTCGTGCTGACGCCGCTGCTGTCCCGCCCGGTGATCGCCGCCGCGGCGCCGCTCCTGCGCCCGTTCGGCATGCCCGGCAAGCTGGCCCGGCAGAACGCGGTCCGCAACCCGCGCCGCACCGCCGCCACCGCCTCCGCGCTGATGATCGGCCTCACCCTGATCACCGGCCTGACCGTGATCGCCGGCAGCGTGCAGCAGGCCCTCGACAAGATGGCCACGGGCTCCCTCAAGGCCGACTACGTCGTCTCCATGGCCGGCATGACCCCGCTGTCCACCGATGTGGAGAAGAAGCTCTCCGCCCACCCGGACGTCACCGCCACCAGCCCGCTGCGCGACTCCCCGTCCCGTATCGACGGCGACCACCAGCAGCTCAAGGGCGTCGACGGCCGGAACATCGGCAAGCTGACGAACCTCGAGTTCACCGCGGGCTCCTTCGGCGGCCTCACCGGCGACAAGGTCGTCGTCGACGACGCCACCGCCCGGGCGAAGCACTGGAAGCTCGGCACGTCCTTCCCCGTCACCTTCGAGGACGGCGAGCAGGGCAGGCTCACGGTCTCCGGCGTCTACAAGGGCAACGCCCTGATGGACGGCATCATGGTCGACACCAGGACCCTGACCCCGCATCAGAGCCAGGTCGACGACCGGCAGGTCATGGTCAAGACCAAGGGCGGCGTGAAGGAGACCACCGAGGACTCCCTGCGCAAGGCCCTCGGCGACAACCCCGCCATCCAGATCCAGACCAAGCAGGACATCTCCGACGGCATCTCCAAGATGATCGGACTGCTCCTGAACATGCTCTACGGCCTGCTGGCCATGGCCGTGGTCGTCGCCGTCCTCGGTGTCGTCAACACCCTGGCCATGTCGGTCTTCGAGCGCCAGCAGGAGATCGGCATGCTGCGCGCCATCGGCCTGGACCGCAAGGGCATCAAGCGGATGGTGCGCCTGGAGTCGCTGATCATCTCGCTCTTCGGCGGTGTGCTGGGCGTGGGCCTGGGCGTGTTCTTCGGCTGGGCCGCCGGTGACCTCATCAAGAAGGGCCTCAGCACCTACGAGCTGGTGCTCCCCTGGGGCCGGATGGGCGTCTTCCTGCTGCTGGCCGCCCTGGTCGGCGTGCTGGCCGCGCTGTGGCCGGCCCGCCGGGCGGCGAAGCTCAACATGCTCGCCGCGATCAAGGCCGAGTAGCCTCACCCCCTCCGATACGGGTCCGGCCCCGCAGCGCGTGCTGCGGGGCCGGACCCGTTTCCGTACCGGAAGGGGCGCGGGCCTCAGCGCCAGTCGCGCGGGCGCAGCGGCACCCCGGACTCCCCCGACACCGGGGTACGGACCGCGAGGACCTGGTTGACGCCGATCCGGTTGCGCTCGAAGGACAGCGCGGACGCCGCCATGTAGAGCCGCCAGACCCTGGCCCGGCCGGGCGAGGTGAGCTCGACGGCCTCGTCCCAGTGGGCCTCCAGGTTGGCCACCCAGCGGCGCAGGGTCAGCGCGTAGTGCTCGCGCAGCGCCTCCACGTCCCGGACCTCGAAGCCGGCCTCCTCCAGCTGGGCGGTGGTCCGGCCGACCGGGGCCAGCTCGCCGTCGGGGAAGACGTAGCGGTCGATGAACTCGTCGACCTCGTAGGCCTCCTCGTCCCGCAGCGGGCGGCGGGCGATCTGGTGGTTGAGCAGCCGGCCGCCGGGCTCCAGGAGGGCGTACAGGTCGGCGGCGTACTCGGCGTAGAGGGCGGAGCCCACGTGCTCGGCCATCCCGATCGAGGAGATGGCGTCGAAGGGCCCGTCGGCGATCTCGCGGTAGTCCTGGACCCGGATCTCCACACGGTCCGTCAGACCGGCTTCGGCGACGCGCTTACGGGCGTAGGCGGCCTGTTCCTCGGAGAGGGTGATGCCGACGGCGCTGACGCCGTACTCGCGGGCCGCGTGGAGCACCATCGAGCCCCAGCCGCAGCCCACGTCGAGCAGCCGCTGACCCGGCTCCAGGGCCAGCTTGCGGCAGACGAGGTCGAGCTTGGCCCGCTGGGCGTCCTCCAAGGTGCTCTGCGGACTCTCCCAGTAGGCGCAGGAGTAGACCATCGAGGGGCCGAGGACGCGCTCGTAGAAGGGGTTGCCGACGTCGTAGTGGTGGCTGATGGACGCCTTGTCGCGGCGCGGGGTGTGCAGCCGTCCGCCGGTCCTGCGGACCTCTTCGCGCGGGGGCCGGGGGCGGAGTCCGGGGCCGGAGAGCCTGACCAGCTCGCGGGCCGCGCCGCGCATCCGCGGGTCGCGCACGGCGGCCAGCAGGGCCGCGAGGCCCTTGGGGCCCGCGGTGTCCTCGTCGCGCTCCCAGAGGGAGCCGGCGAGCAGTTCGAGCGCCTCGTAGAGATCGCCCTCGACGTCGAGGTCACCCGCCACCCAGGCGCGGGCCAGGCCGAGTTCGCCGGGCTTCCACAGCAACCGGCGCAGGGCACGACGGCGGCGGACGACCAGGACGGGTGTGCCCGGGGGGCCGTACTCGCTGCGGTCCCAGGCGCGGAGCCGGATCGGGAGCGGAGCCCCCAGCACCTGTTCCGCGAGCGCGGTGAGCCGTCGAGCGGCGTCGGCCATGTCGCACACCTCCATGATGCAAGGTCAGGAGAAACGTTCAACTGACACCTAAACACCCGGAGTGGGTCCGGTAGTCCCGTTCCGTCAGACTAGATCGACTCTGCGCTTCCGAACACGCCGAAAGGCGCCCACCCCACGGATTGGTGGACGCCTTCCGGCTACGACGACCGCGGTAGCGCGAGCTCCGCGGATCGGACCAGCGGACTTCAGGAAGCCTTGGCCTTCTGCGAGGGCGCCGAGGCGTCCTGCGGCTTGGGGGCCGGCTTGGCCGCCTCGTAGAACTCCTCGCGGGGGTTCTCCATGGCGCCGAGCGAGACGACCTCGCGCTTGAGGAACATGCCGAGGGTCCAGTCCGCGAAGACGCGGATCTTGCGGTTCCAGGTCGGCATGGCCAGACCGTGGTAGCCACGGTGCATGTACCAGGCGAGACGGCCCTTGAGCTTGATCTTCATCTTGCCCATGACGATCATCGCGACGCCCTTGTGGAGGCCGAGGCCCGCCACCGCACCCTTGTTGGCGTGCTCGTACGTCTTCTGCGGGAAGCCGCGCATGCCCGAGATGACGTTGTCACCGAGGACCTTGGCCTGCCGCAGCGCGTGCTGGGCGTTCGGCGGGCACCAGGCGTTGGGGTTGCCGGCCTTGCGGCCGATCATGTCCGGGACCTGGGCGTTGTCGCCGGCGGCCCAGATGTAGTCGGTGCCCTGGACCTGGAGGGTCTCGGAGGTGTCGACGTGGCCGCGCGGGCCCAGCGGCAGGCCGAAGCGGGCCAGCGCCGGGTTGGGCTTGACGCCCGCGGTCCACACGATCGTGTTGGAGTCGACCTCGAGGCCGTTCTTCAGCACGACGTGGCCGTCGATGCAGGAGTCCATCGAGGTGGAGAGGTGGATCTCGACCCCACGGCTCTCCAGGTGCTCCTTGCCGTACGCGCCGAGCTTCGGCCCGACCTCGGGAAGGATCTTGTCCGCGGCGTCGACCAGGACGAAGCGCATGTCCTCGCGCTTGACGTTCGGGTAGTACTTCGCGGCGTCGCGGGCCATGTCCTCGACCTCGCCGACCGTCTCGGCGCCGGCGAAGCCGCCACCGATGAAGACGAAGGTGAGCGCCTTGCGGCGGATCTCCTCGTCGGTCGTGGAGTCGGCCTTGTCGAGCTGCTCGAGGACGTGGTTGCGCAGGCCGATGGCCTCCTCGATGCCCTTCATGCCGATGCCGTTCTCGGCCAGGCCGGGGATCGGGAAGGTACGGGAGACCGCGCCGAGCGCGATGACCAGGTAGTCGAAGGGCAGCTCATAGGCCTCGCCGACGAGCGGCGCGACCGTGGCGACCTTGCGGTCCTGATCGATGGTGGTGACGCGGCCGGTGAGGACCTCCGCCTTGGGGAGCACGCGTCGCAGCGGCACCACGACGTGGCGGGGGGAGATGCTGCCGGCAGCTGCTTCGGGCAGGAAGGGCTGGTAGGTCATGTACGAGCGCGGGTCGACGACTGTGACGGTCGCCTCCGCGTACCGCATCTTCTTCAGGATGCGGCGCGCCGCGTACAGGCCGACGTACCCGCCGCCTACTACGAGGATCCGTGGACGCTCCGTGGTGCTCATGTTTCGAGTATCCAGCACTCCCGACACGGGTGCTCGTGAGCCCCTTCACAAGGTGTGGGGGCCTGTCTGCTACACTCCGCCGCCTCCGTGACCCATGTCATGGTACGGAAAGGGAACCACCGCGTCCGGGCGTGCGTTGTGCACCCCCACTGAACTGGCCTTGTGGCGTGTGAGGCGACTGGACCACTGGTCCGGAGCCGCCTGCATAAACGTTCCTTTAACCCACCCGAAACCGGACCCATTCCGGTCGCGACAGCCCCCGGGACGGACAAAGGGGACCCAAAGGTCCCCTGCCGTGGCCCGTCGGCCATTTTTTCATGTGAAGGATTTCACGAACCTTTTTCCGCGGTGCCCGTCAGGCGACGCTCCAGGCGATCCCGTCGAGGATGTCGTGCTCGCTCACGACGACCTCCCGGGCCCCCGTCCGCTCCATGATCGAGCGCAGGACGAGCGCCCCGGCGGCGATCACGTCGACCCGGCCCGGGTGCATCACGGGGATCGCCGCACGCTGTTCGTGCGTCGACGTCAGCAGCTCGTCGGTGATCTCTTGCACCCGTTCCAGCGAGATACGGGAGTGGTGGATCACCGACCAGTCGTACTCCCGGAGGCCGAGGGCGATCGCGGCGACGGTGGTGACCGAGCCGGCCAGCCCCACGAGCGTCTTCGCCTCGCCCAGCGGAACGGTCTCCTCCGCGAGGTCGAGGGCGGCCTCTATGTCGGCCCTCATCGCGGCGATCCGGTCGGCCGCCGGCGGGTCGGACACCTCGCCGTCCACCACCAGATGACGCTCCGTCATCCGGACGCAGCCCACGTCCACGCTGCGCGCGGCCCGCACCCGGTCGTCGCCCACGACGAACTCCGTGGAGCCGCCGCCGATGTCGACCACCAGATACGGCTTCGCCAGGTCGTCGCGGCCGGTCAGCTCCTTGGTCGCGCCGGTGAAGGAGAACTCCGCCTCCTGGTCACCGCTGATCACCTCGGGCTCCACGCCCAGGATCTCCACGACCCCGCGCACGAAGTCCGCGCGGTTCTCCGCGTCGCGCGAGGCGGAGGTCGCCACGAAGCGGGTGCGCTCGGCCTTCAGCTCGCGGATGACCTCCGCGTACTCCCGGCAGGCGGCGAAGGTCCGCTCCAGGGCCTCGTCGGCCAGCCGGCCGGTGCGGTCCACGCCCTGGCCGAGCCGGACGATCGTCATCCGGCGGTCCAGCTCGGTGAGCTCCCCGGTGGCCGGGTCCAGGTCGGCGACCAGCAGCCGGATGGAGTTCGTGCCGCAGTCGACCGCGGCGACGCGGGTCACTTCTCGTCACCCCCGCAGGGGCTCACGCACGGACCCTTCGCCCACCACTCGGGCAGCATCGCGATCGCCTCGTCGCCCAGCGGGTTCACCCCCGGGCCGGCGGCCAGCGAGTGGCCGACGAGGACGTGCAGGCACTTCACGCGGTCCGGCATGCCGCCCGCGCTCGGGAAGCCCTCCAGCACCTCGATCGCGTCACGGCGGGTGATGTAGTCGTCGTGCGCGGCCTGGTAGGCGGCGGCCAGCTCCGGGTCGGTCTTGAGGCGCGCCGTCATCTCCTTCATGACGCCGTCCGCCTCCAGCGTGCCGATGGCGGAGGCCGCGCGCGGGCAGGTCAGGTAGTACAGCGTCGGGAACGGCGTACCGTCCTCAAGGCGCGGCTGGGTCTCGACGACATCGGGGTTGCCGCAGGGGCAGCGGTGGGCGATGGTGCGCAGCCCGCGCGGCGGGCGGCCCAGCTGCTCCTTGAACGCGGCGATGTCCGCGTCGGTGGGCTCGGTGGGCTCGGTCTTCGGAGGAGGGGTGTCCATGTGCTCGCTCGTGCTCGCTCGGTCTCGGATCGGGGTCGGGGGTGCGGCTCAGGGCGTGTCGGCGTCGGCGGTGTCCACGCCGTCCCAGAGGTTGCTGTACCAGGGGCGGTCCGCGGCGCCCTGGTCCTCGGGCCGCTTGGCGTCGCCGCTGCCGTCGACCACGCTGTAGCCGGTCTCGCCCTCGCGCACGTAGTGCAGGTGCTCGCGCGCCTGCTGCTCGACGTAGGCCGGGTCCTCCAGGCGCGCCTTGTGGTCCAGCAGCCGCTGCACCTGCTCGCGCGCCCGCTCGGACTGGCGCCGCTGGTCGGCGATGTCCGAGCGCTGGGTGACCCACTGGCGCATGGGGTAGGCGAGGGCGACGACCAGGGAGCAGACGACGAGCGCGAGGAGCGCGGCGCGGCCGGTGAGCCGGCTGCGGCGGGGCGGCTTGGCGCGGTAGGTCCGGGCCGAGGGCCCGTTGACGAGCACCGTGCCGAGCGCCTTGAGCTTGGTCGCGGTGGAGAACCGGTCAGCCACCACATCGCCTCCCCGTTACGAACGTACGTCCCCGGCCACGGTACGGGACCGTGGCCGGGGACGTAGTGAGGCTGTCGACTCTCCCGGGGGAGTTTCTCGGCTCCCCGGGGGAGATTCTCAGCCCTTGAAGCGCGGGAAGGCGCTGCGGCCCGCGTACACCGCGGCGTCGTCGAGGATCTCCTCGATGCGCAGCAGCTGGTTGTACTTGGCGACGCGCTCGGAGCGGGCCGGGGCACCGGTCTTGATCTGGCCGCAGTTGGTGGCGACGGCCAGGTCGGCGATGGTGACGTCCTCGGTCTCGCCGGAGCGGTGCGACATCATGCACTTGAAGCCGTTGCGCTGGGCCAGCTCGACGGCGTCCAGGGTCTCGGTCAGCGAACCGATCTGGTTGACCTTGACCAGCAGGGCGTTGGCGGCGCCCTCCTCGATGCCGCGGCCGAGGCGCTCGGGGTTGGTGACGAACAGGTCGTCACCGACGATCTGCACCTTGTCGCCGAGGCGCTCGGTGAGGGTCTGCCAGCCGGCCCAGTCGTCCTCGAACAGCGGGTCCTCGATGGAGACCAGCGGGTACGCGGCGACGAGCTCGGCGTAGTAGTCGGTCATCTCGGCGGCCGAGCGGGACTTGCCCTCGAACTCGTACGCGCCGTCCTTGTAGAACTCGGAGGCGGCGACGTCGAGCGCGAGCGCCACGTCCTGGCCGGGGGTGTAACCGGCCTCCTTGATGGCCTCGAGGATGAGGTCGAGGGCCTCGCGGTTGGAGCCCAGGTTCGGGGCGAAGCCGCCCTCGTCGCCGAGGCCGGTGGACAGGCCCTTGCGCTTCAGGACGGCCTTGAGGGTGTGGTAGACCTCGGTGCCCCAGCGCAGCGCCTCGGAGAAGGACTCGGCGCCGATCGGCGCGATCATGAACTCCTGGATGTCGACGTTGGAGTCGGCGTGCGACCCACCGTTGAGGATGTTCATCATCGGAACGGGCAGCAGGTGCGCGTTCGGGCCGCCGAGGTAGCGGAAGAGCGGCAGGTCGGAGGCCTCGGACGCGGCGTGCGCGACGGCGAGGGAGACGCCGAGGATGGCGTTGGCGCCGAGCGAGCCCTTGTTGTCGGTGGCGTCCAGGTCGAACATGGCCTGGTCGATCAGGCGCTGCTCGGTGGCGTCGTAGCCGACGAGCTCCGGGCCGATCTGCTCGATGACGGCCAGGACGGCCTTCTCGACGCCCTTGCCGAGGTAACGGTTCTTGTCACCGTCACGGAGCTCGATGGCCTCGAAGGCACCGGTCGAGGCACCGGACGGCACGGCGGCACGGCCCGTGGAGCCGTCGTCGAGGCCGACCTCGACCTCGACCGTGGGGTTGCCTCGCGAGTCGAGGATCTCGCGAGCTACGACGACGTCGATGGACGGCACGAGGGTCTCCTTCGTGTGTGTCTGGAGTTCTGGGCACGAGCCTAACGGGCTCCGGGGGCTCCCCCTGCCGTTGGACCGGTTTCCCGGGCCGGGAAGCCGGAAAAAACAACACAAACGCCGAGATCAGCGGACGAATGTCAAGGGTGTTCGCTCAGCGGTGAAGGGGTCGGGGAACTCCCCGGGGCCCGGAGGCAGCGGGCCGGGAAACGGCGGAAGCCCCGCTCCGGCCCGCGCCCGGGGGCGCGGCGGAGCGGGGCGACCGCTGCGTTCGGTGTCCGGGCCCCGGCCGGCAGGCGGTCGACGGGGGCCGGACGGCGGGGCGCGGTGCGCCCGCCGGGTCAGCGCAGGTGCAGCTGCTGACCGACGAAGATCAGGTCGGCGTCCTCGACGACGTCCTTGTTCAGCTTGTGGAGCTCCTGCCAGCCGCCCTTGACCTTCTGGGTCTCGGCGATCTTGGCGAGGGTGTCGCCTTCCTTGACCTGGTACTCGCCGTCGCCCTTCTTGAAGGAACCCGAGGCGGAGTGCTTCGGGGCGGCGGGCTTCGGCGCGGGGGCCTCGTCCTGGTCGTCGGCCTGCGGGGCGACGTACTTCGGGGCGCTCTGCTTCGGGGTGGTCCGCTTGGGCGCGGCCTGGCGCTCGCTGCGGTCGGCGTGCGACTTGGTGGAGGTGCCTCGCGAGGACTTGGTGGTGCTGCCGGAGCCGGACGTGTCCACGTCGGCCTTCGGGCCACCGGCGGTCAGGCCGCCCGGGCCGGCGCAGCCCCAGGCACCCGGGCCCTGCATGGCGAGCAGCTTCTCGGCGACGGCGATCTGCTGGCTCTTGGTGGCCTGGTGCGGGTACGCGGCGTACTGGCCGCCGCCCGCGGCGTCCCAGGAGGACTTCGAGAACTGGAGGCCGCCGTAGTAGCCGTTGCCGTTGTTGATGGACCAGTCGCCACTGGACTCGCACTGGGCGACCTTGTCCCAGGTGGAGACGGAGGCGGCGTTCGCGGAGGTGGCGATCATCAGCGGGGCGGCGACGGCCGCGCCGGTGACACCGGCGAGCGTGACGATACGGACGGCCTTGGACGGACGACGGTGCTTGCCCTTGGACATGAGTCGTTTCCTCACCGACGCCTACGAGGTGAGCTGTCGGGTTCGGGCTAGTGAGTTCGCCCGGCCGGTCGTGCGAGCACTCCCGGCTTCACCCCTAGCCGTTCCGGTCTCCCCCGGCCTTGGTCGACCGACGGAATCCGTCCCGGCACTTACCTGGTTCCCCCGCTCCTGCCTACGGCGCTCAACGCGACGACTCCGCCGGCCGCCGGCAGGATTCGGCGTGGCGACCGTGGTGCTCGCGGTGGCGAGCGGTCACGACGGTAAACACAGTCGGCCGGAGGGTTCAAACCCCTCTTTCCAGCCACAGTTGCCTCTAGTTACCCATGGGAACCCGACATTTCCGCAGGTGAGAGGCGGTGCGGAAAGTTCGGGAGGATGGCGTTCCGCCGAAAAGCAACGAGACCCATGTCTCACTTTCGACTGGGAACGGACATTCCCCCCGAACTGCCGCGCTATTTGCCCATCTCAAGCTTCTGACCAGGAAGGATCAGGTCCGGATCCTTGCCGACCACCTTCTCGTTGCGCTCGTAGAGCGAGTGCCAGCCACCCGTAACGGAGTGCTTCTCCGCTATCGCTGACAGATTGTCACCGGCTCGGACGGTGTAGTCGCCCGCCGCCGGCACCCCGGGGCGCGCCTCGTCGCCGCCGCGGGAGGGGCGCTCCCCGCCGTCCGAACGCGGCGGATCCGCGCGGTGCTTGCCGGTGCCCTCCCCGGCGGGGGTGCCGGGCGTACCGGAGTCCGCGGGGCCCGGGCTCGTGCCGGGGGTGCCCGTAGGCGGGTTGACGGGGCCCGGGGCGGACGGGCCGGAGCCCGTGGGGATTTCGGTGGGGTCGTCCGTGGGGGTGCCGCCGTGCCCGGCGTCCGGCCGCTCGCCCGCGGGGGCCGAGGGCGTATCGGAGGGCGTCCCAGACGGGGAGCCGGCGTCCTTGCCGGGCTTCGCGGAGCCGGAAGGGGTTCCGCTCGGGGCGGGTGCCGACGGGGACGGCGAGGAGGACGGTTCGGAGGGCTTCGCCGATCCGGACGGTTCCGCCGGCTTGGAGGGCTCCGTCGGACGCGCCGACGCGTCCGAATCCGGGCGGCCCGTCGACGGGGACGGGGAGTGCTCCGGCGCGCGCGGGGCGGAGGGCGCCTCCCGCGAGGGATCCTTCGTGCTGCCGGGGTTCACCTCCGGAGCCGGGCCGTTCTTGCCGAGCCCGGCCGACGTACCGCAGTTCCGCCAGGTGCCCGGGCCGCTGCCGTTGAGGATCTTCTCCGCGACGGCTATCTGCTGGGACCTGCTCGCGAGGTCGGGGCGCGGGGCGTACGTGCGGCCGCCGTTCTGCTCCCAGAGCTCCTGGGTGAGCTGGAGTCCGCCGTACGAGCCGTTGCCGGCGTTGGCGCTCCACATGCCTCCGCTCTCGCACTGCGCGACGCGGTCCCAGGTCGGGGCGTCGGCGGCGTGGGCGCCCGTGGCGGCGAGCAGCGGCATGGCGAGCGCCGATCCCGTCACCCCCGCGGCGACCACGATGGCGGGTGCCTGGCGGGGTCTGCGATGTCGACCGTTCCCGGAGCGCATGCGGTGGCCTCTCGTGTGGCGGCGGATATGGTCGTCGAAGATAGCGACGGCCCCCGGGAGTCACAAGCCGGTGTAGCGCAGGTCACGCGCAGATCACATGCGGGGCGCATGGTATGACATGGGGTCATTTTCCCTGTGCCGTGAACTCCACCGGAAGCGTGCGCAGTCCGCGCATGATGAGCCCTCCGCGCCAGCGCAGCTCCTCCGGGTCGGCGGCCAGCCGCAGGTCCGGAAGGCGGCGCAGGAGCGTCGCGAGCGCCGCCTGGCCCTCCAGCCGGGCGAGCGGCGCGCCCAGGCAGTAGTGGATGCCGTGGCCGTAGCCGAGGTGCTGGTTGTCGCGGCGGGCGAGGTCGAGGGTGTCGGGGTCGGCGAACCGCTCGGGGTCGCGGTCGGCGGCGGCGAGGACGACGAGCACGGGGTCGCCCTCGGCGACGCGCTGCCCGCCGAGCGTCAGGTCCTGGGTGGCGAACCGCCAGGTGGCGAGCTCCACCGGCCCGTCGTAGCGGAGCAGCTCCTCGACACCGGTGGCGAGCAGGGTCTCGTCACCCTCGGCCAGGGCCCGCTGGAGCCGCGCGCGCTGCTCCGGATGGCGCAGCAGGGCGTAGGTTCCGTTACCGATCAGGTTCACAGTTGTTTCGAAACCGGCGAAGAGGAGGATGAAGGCCATCGCCGCGGCCTCGTTCTCCGTCAGGTGCTCACCGTGGTCGCTCGCCCGGATAAGACCGGAGATGAGGTCTTCTCCCGGGTTCTCCCGCTTACGGTGGATCAGTTCCGCCAGATAGGTGCGCATCCGCTTGACCGCGCGGGCGACGCCGCCGCGCGGCCCGCCGCCGTGGCGGATCATCATGCCCGCCCAGTCGCGGAAGTCGTCCTGGTCCTCGCGCGGCACGCCGAGCAGGTCGCAGATCGCGTAGATGGGGAGGGGAAAGGCGAACTCGTGGATGAGGTCGGCCTCCCCTCTCTCCGCGAAGCCGTCGATGAGCTGGTCGGTCAGCTCCTGGACGCGGGGCGCGAACTCCGCGACCCGGCGCGGGGTGAACGCCTTGGAGACCAGCCGGCGCAGCCGGGTGTGGTCCGGCGGGTCGATGTTGAGCAGGTGCGTCATCAGATTGGCGCTGCGCTCGCCGGGGATGCCGACCTTGCCCTTGCCGTGGGCGGACTCGGAGTGGTGCACGGGGTTCTTCGAGAGCCGCTGGTCGGCGAGCGCCTGGCGGGCGTCGGCGTACCGGGTGACCAGCCATGCCTCGACACCGCTGGGGAGAGCGGTGCGGTGCACGGGGGCGTGCTCGCGCAGCCAGGCGTACGCCGGGTACGGATCGGCGGCGAACTCCCAGGTGAAGAGGGGAGGCGCGGGGGCGGGGGCGGGCGAGGCGGTCTTGTCGTGCACGCTCCGACGCTACTAGGAGGGCGGGGTGGGGGTGGGCGGGGTGAGCGGGGCCAGCGGGGTGGGAGGGGTGAGCGGGGCCACAGGGGTGGGCGGGGTGAGCAGGGCCACCAGGGCGGCCGGGGCCACCGGGGTGGCCGGGGCGACCGGTGGTCGGTACGGCCGTGCCGCCGACGTGGCGGGGGCGGTCAGGGAGCCGGAACGGGCGGGACGGCCGGGGCGACCGGGATGACCGGGATGACCGAGGCGACCGGGACAACCGGGACGGGCAGGGCATCCGAGGCGGCCGGGACAACCGGGACGGGCGGGGCATCCAAGGTGGCCGGGACGGGCGGGACGGGCAGGAAGGGCGGGGCATCCGAGGCGGCCGGGGTCACCGGCGCGGCCGGGACCGCCGGGCCTCGTCCGCTGCGGCCCGGTCACGCGGCGGAGCCGCGCGTCGCCCGCGTCGCCCGCGTCGGCAGGGGCGAGCGGGCCGAGGGGTCGCGGAGCGCGCGGCGGGGGCGGGCAGAGGGACCGTCCCCGCGCCGTGGCGCGACCCGGCGGCCTCAGTGGTGGCCGGGGCCGCCGCTGCCGAAGCCGCCGCTGCTGTTCGGGTTCCACTTCTTCCGCTCCTCCGACAGTTCCTCGGGGTGGCTCCCCGGGTTCTGCACCTCGTGCGGGAGCACCCGCTCCCCCTCCGCCTCGGGGTGCAGCTCGTGCGACTCGCGGTGCTCGGTGACATAGCCGACCACACCCTCCTCGTCGTTGTGCCCGGGCCCGTGGTCGGGCGACGTCGGCCCGGTCTCGTGCTCCTGGCGCGTCTGCCAGGCCCCCATCCGGCGCTGCGGCGCGGACGGCGGCGGCGGCTCCTGGTCCCGCTTCCGGAAGCCCTTGACGACGGCGACGATCAGCAGCGCGACCACGACGATGCCGACGATGAACTGGATGATGCCCCCCGCCCAGTGCGGGGCGGCGAGGACTGAGTACTCGATGCGCATGGATCTCGGGTACCCGGCGGCCGCCCGGACAAGTCGGCACCTAGGCCGAACGGGTGCCCGACCGGAGGCGAACCGGCCCCGAAGTCATACTTACGTTCGACATTCGGGTCATTTGATGATCTTGCCGCTCCGGCCGTTCCCCGGCCGGCCGCCGGATCCGTTTCCCTAAGGAACAACCGTGCACGTTCACCCCCGCCGGTTCGCGGTCGCCACCCTGGCCGCCTCGACGCTGCTGCTGGCCACCGCCTGCGACGGCGGCTCCGGCAGTGGCCCCGGCAGCGGCTCCGGCGCCGGAGCCACGTCGAGCCCCGGAAACAAGGCGAAGCCGAGCAGCGCCCCGGAGCACCTCACCGCCGCCCGGGCGAAGAACGCCCTCATCGGGACCGCGGACCTGCCGGCCGGCTGGAAGCTGGAGGAGAACGCGGTCATCGACAAGACCATGGGCGCCCCCGACGAGATCCTCGACAAGGCCCGCGCCCAGTGCGCGCCCCTGGTGACCCTCATCAACTCCGGCCGTCCCGAGGCGGACTACAAGGCGAACGTCCAGCAGGTCTTCGTCAAGCGGGGCGACGAGACCAACATCAGCCAGGACGTCAGCGGCTACACCCGCGAGCAGGCCGAGAAGGCCATGACCGCGCTGCGCACCGCCGTCGGCGCCTGCTCCTCCTTCACCAGCACCATGAACGGCAAGAAGGCCGCGGTGACGGTGCGGAAGCTCGACGTGGCGAAGGCCGGCGACGACTCGCTCGGCTACGCCGTCACCATCCTCGTCGGCGAGTACGCCATGGACTTCGACTTCGGCACCGTGCGCAGCCGCGGCGCCGTCACGACGGTCCGCAACAACTGGGGCGCCCACGGCGACCGCGGCAAGGAGGCGTTCACCAAGGGTCTCGCCAAGGCCGCCGAGAAGCTGACGGCGGCCGCGGCCGGGACGGCCTGACCTCAGCCGGCCGTGCCCCGCGCCGCCTCCGCGGCCACGATCGCGTCGCGGTAGGCGCGCGCGGCGGCGCGCAGGGCGGTCTCCGGCTCGACGCCCGACGCCTCGGCGCGCGCCGCCAGGGCCAGCAGTTCGTAGCCGAAGCCGGCCCCGTCCGGAAGGGCCACGTCCAGGCCCTCCGTACGGACCCGGGAGGCCAGCTTCGCCGCGAGAGCGAGCGCCGGCTGCCCCAGCGGGACGCCCTCGGTCACCGAGTCGCGGCCCTTCTCCTCCGCCTTGGCGCGCAGCCAGTGCGCCTTGACCTCCTCCGGGGTCTCGGCGCTCTCCTCGCCGAAGACGTGCGGGTGGCGGTGGATGAGCTTGTCGACGATCGTGCCCGCCACGTCGTCGATAGCGAAGGGCTCGTCCGGGTCGTCCTGGGCGATCCGGGCGTGGAAGACCACCTGGAGCAGGACGTCACCGAGCTCCTCGCGCAGCGCCTCCCGGTCCCCGGTCTCGATGGCCTCGAGCATCTCGTACATCTCTTCGAGCCCGTACTTCGCCAGGTCCTCGTGGGTGCGGATGCCGCTCCACGGGCAGGCGCGGCGGATCCGGTCCATCACCTGGACCAGGTCCAGCAGCCGGGCGCCGGGCAGATCGTACGAGCCGGGGAGCAGTTCCAGGGCGGGCATCGCCTCCCGGCCGGAGCCCGCCAGCCGGGCCAGCCCGTCGGTGAGGGCCGACTCGCCCTCGGCGGAGGTGAGCACGACCGCGCCACGGCCGGCCAGGCAGTAGTCGACCAGCTCGCGGGCGGTGGCCGAGCCGTGCTCGACCTCGATCCCGGCCTCCCGCAGATAGGGCAGCTGCGGGTGGCCGGGGTCGGCGCACAGCACCCGGTCGGCGGCGCGCAGCGCCTGCCAGGCGGGCCAGGACAGCAGGCCCGGGGCGACCCGGTGGCTGGTGGTGAGCAGGACGATGCGGCCAGGTTCGGACTCGTTCACACGGCCGAGCCTAGGCGACGCCGCGGACGGCGGCCCAGGCGCGCCGCGTCAGGCACCGTCCGGGCCCTGTTCCTGGCCCTGTTCCTGGCCCTGTTCCTGGCCCTGTTCCGGTCCCTGTTCCGGCACGGCCCGGGCGGGTGCGCCGGTACGGGCGGGCCCGGCACGGCTCAGGCCGGGCGCTCCGCGACGGGCGCGGCGGCGCGCAGCCAGGGCTCCCTGGCGGTCTGCGCCGTGCCCCGCTTGGAGTCCCAGGTGCCGTAGCGGGGGTTGACGTCGACGTGCAGGGCGTCGGAGGTGCGCATCAGGAGCTGGTTGGTCCGCTCGGTGCCGAACCTGGCGTCGAGCTTGGCGCGGACGAGCTCCACGGTCAGGGCCCGCTCGATCTGGTCCGGCGCGATCCCGAGCGCGAGGAACCTGTCGCGCACCGCCTCGGGGCCGCCGTTGGAGCGCTCGACCTGGGCGCGCTGCTCCTGGAGCTCGCGACGGGAGACGGTGACGTCGTTGTCCTTGCCCGCCTTCTCGACGATGCGGTACTGGATGAGCCGTACGAGGGTGTCCTGGCCGAGCCGGGCGCTGTTGGCCGCCGCCTGCTGCCCCTGCGGGGAGGACCGCTGTGCCTCCCGGACCTCCGCCACGCGCGCCTGGAGCTGGGAGACGGTGATCCGGTCGTGGCCCACGACGGCCGCGGCGCCCGGATGGGCGGTGGAGCCGCAGGCGGTGAGGGCCGGGGCCGCGGCCAGCAGGGCGACGGCGGAGACGGAGAGCGCGGTCCTTCGGCGGATCATGAAGCCTCCCGGCAAAGATCGTGCGACGGTTCCTCGATGTTAGGGAGTCGGTGTGACGCGGGCCACCGATTCGACCAACGATTCGCGATTCGCGGAGACGCGCGGCCGTACCGACGGACCGTCAGAACGTCGCCGGGGCAGGCGTCGACACGCCCGCATCCCCCGAGGGGGGAGCGGGCACGGGGCAGGTCGGCGCCGCCCCCGTCAGGCCCTCACCTGACCGAGCCACTGGAGGGTGTGCCGGATCTCGGCGGGCAGCGGGTGGTGCGGACCGTGCAGCCGCTCGGCGTCGTGGAGCAGGGCGACGAGCGTGTCGTGGGCGGCCTGCCGGTCGCCGAGGGACAGCAGCAGATGGCCGATGCGGCGGCGGATGTCCAGGGGGGTGGTGGGGTCGTCCGGGTAGCCCTCGAAGCGCGGGAGCAGTGCGCGGTACTCGGCGAGCGCCGCGACCGCCTCCCCGAGCTGCTCCAGGCACTGCGCGGCGTCGTACTGGAAGCGCAGCACCCGGCGCGCGGCCTGCGGGCCGCTCTCCATGGCGTAGTCCTCGGCGAGGTGGCGCAGTTCGGGCAGCGCGCGCCGGTACTGGCCGTCGTCCATCAGCGTGGCCGCGTACTGCCTGCGGAGGGTGCGCACCACCGTGGACCGCTCGCCGTGCTCGGCGGCGGCCGCGGGGAGGATCGAGCCGAGGAGGTCCACGGCCTGGGTGATGCCGCCCTGGTCGAGAAGGCGCTTGACCTCTTCCACCGCTTCCGCCACGTCGGGGCCGCTGGGCGCCTCCGGCGGCGGGCCGAGCAGCGCCGTCGCGGGGACGGGCGCGGGCTGGGCGGCGGTGGCGGCCCGGTCGGGCCAGGGGGCGTGCGGCAGAAGGAAGGGACGCGTGGGGTTCATGGGGCCCAGGGCCGGTCCGGCGGCGCCGCCCGTGGTCGTGCCGGGGAGCGGTAGCAGGGGCGCGAGCGCCTGGTACGCCTCCTGGGCGTCGGCGAGGCGGTGCAGCGGGTCCTTGGCCATCAGCCGCAGGACGAGCTCCTCCAGGGGCCGGGGCACCTCGGGCCGCAGCTGGCGGACGGGGACGGGCGGCTCGTAGAGATGGCGGTGGAGCACGCCCAGCGCCGTCGAGCCGGCGAACGGCACCTCGCCGACGAGCAGTTCATGGAGCAGCACGCCCAGGGCGTAAAGGTCGGTGTACGGACCGACCGCGCCGCCCATGGCCTGCTCCGGCGCCATATAGGCGGGGCTGCCGATGGGTGAACCGGTGCGGGTGAGGCGGGTGGTGTCGGTGTCCAGGACGGAGGCGACGCCGAGGTCGAGGACGAGCACCGAGCCGTCCGGGCGGACCATGACGTTCCGCGGCTTGAGGTCGCGGTGGACGATCGGCACGGCGTGCACCGCGGAGAGCACGGAGCACAGCTGCGCCGCCACGGAGACGGCCCAGGGCCAGGGGTAGGGGTCGTTCTCGGCGAGGTGGTCGGCGAGGTCGGCGCCCTCGACGTACTGCATGACGAGGTAGAGCTCCTCGCCGTCGCTGCCCGCGTCATGGACGGTGACGAGGCCGCGGTGGTCGACCTGGGCGGTGACCCGGCACTCACGGACGAAGCGGCGGCGCATCTCGTCGGCGCCCTCGGTGCCGGCCATCCGGTCGGGACGGAGCAGCTTCACGGCGACGCGGCGGTCCAGGCGGCGGTCGTAGGCGGTCCACACCTGGCCCATGCCGCCCTGGCCGATGACCGTGGCGAGTTCGTAGCGGTCGGCGATGACGCGGCCGTTCACAGGCCCCGCTCTCTACGGTCCCGGGGTTCCCTGCGCAGGAGGTCGCTCAACTCGTCCAGCTCCGCGCGCACTTCGTCGAGGCGCTGCGGCTGGTACGGCGTCGCGGCCTGGGGGCGGCGGTGCCGGCCCGGGGCCTGCGGCTGGGGCTGGCCGGGAGCCTGAGCCTGGGCGCCCGGCCACGGCGGGGGCGTGGAGACGGGCGGCGCGGGGGCCGGCGGGGGCTGGGGTATGTAGCCGTACGAAGGGGTCGGCGGCACCTGCGGGGCGTGCGGCGACTGAGGGTGGGACGGCGGGAAGGGCGACGTCCGGGACGGGGGCTGCTGAAGGTGGGGCTGCTGGGTTTGGGGCTGGAGGTGGGGCGGCCGGGGCCGGGACGGCGGCTGAGGCTGGGACGGCTGGGCGGGGAACGGCGCCCGGAAGGGCTGGGTCTCCGCGAAGGACTGGGCGGCGTGCGCGGAGCGGGCGTCCCGGAGGTCCGGCGCCGGGGGCGGCCCCGGCTGCCCGTACGACCGGGCATCGGCCGGGTAGGCGTGGGCCGCGTAGGCGTCGTACGGCCCGGCCGGGGCGGGGGCCTGCGGGAATGCGGGCACGAGCTGGGCGGCGAGGTCCTTCTGGTGCTTGATGTCGCCCCAGACATAGGAGGTGAGGGTGAGGCCGCCCATCGCTAGCAGCACGATGATCGCCACATTGGGCCAGACCGTGTCGGCGAGCGACGTCCGGAAGAAGGAGATGAGATAGAGGGAGAGGACCAGCACTCCCCAGAACCGCGCCCAGTCCTGGCCCCGCCGGCGGACGATGGCGAGCCTCAGCATCGGCACCCAGCACAGGATGCCGAGCGAGCACACGGTGAGGACGATGACGACCGCCCTGGTGGCGATCACCATCGTTCTGCCGGGTCGGCTGTTCTGCGGCGGTGCGAGGCCGGGGCCGTTCATTCCTGCTCCTGGAGTGCGGTTGTGCCTGAGCCTATCTACCGACCCGGACAACACCGCCCCAGTTGTACGGATCAGACGGTGTAACAGATCACTCCGGCCGGACCGTGCCGTCGGTCAGTCCGTCGTACAGCCCCTGGACGAGGCGCTCGCCCAGCCGCTCGGTGAGCCGCAGCGCCTCCTCGAACGCGGCGAGTTCGCGGAACCGGGTGCCGTAACGGCGCTGGTCGGCCAGGGGCAGCCGGGGCACCTGGAGCCGGCGCACGTCGAGCCGGGTGGCGGTGGAGGCGTAGCTGCTGGCCTGGCGCTGGTTGGCGCTGCCGCGCAGGAAGCCGGCGAGGAACCAGGCGTCGAGCGCGGCCGGGTCGGGCCGCAGGAGGAACAGGCCGCGGCCGAGGGCGGCCCCGGCGGTGGCCTCGTCGACCACGCGGGCGGCGGTGACGTCGCCGAGGACGGGCACCACGACGTCGCCGGCCTCGACGAGGACGGGCTCTTCGGCCGGGCCCTCGGGGAGGGTGCCGGAGGGGGCGCCGCCCGCCTTGACGTCGTAGTCGGTGAGGACGGGCGGGGCGGCGGCACCCGGCTCGGGGACGGCACCGGGGCCGCCGGCGCGCAGCACGAGGGCTCCGGCGCGGGCGAGTTCGCCGACGGTGGTGGCGGGCCAGCGGGCGGGGTCGGCGGGCTCGGCGGGCAGGGCCGGGGCCAGGTCGCCGGCCCGGCGCAGGGCGAGGGTGAGCCGGTCGTGCACATCGGCGAGCTCGGCGGTGCCACCACCGGCGGCGGGCGGCGGGAGGTGCCGGGCCGGGGCGAGGTCCACGTCGTCGTCGAGGAGGTCGATGACGGGCAGCGAGCGGCACCGGCCGGGCCGCTCGGCGACCGTGCCGTGCCGGTCGAAGTCCTCCCACGCCTCGAGGGCGGCGGTGCGCACGGCCTGCCAGGGGAGCTTGTCACGGCCCGCCGGGGCGGGGCCGGTGACACCGGCGGTGTCGACGAGCAGGACGTGGGGGCCGGCCGACTGCTGGGCGCCGGGCCGGCGCAGCACCCACAGGTGGAGGGGGATGCCGTAGGGCGGCGCGGCCCCGGCGGGCAGGGCGATCACGGCGCGCAGGGCGCCGCGGCGCAGGAGGTCGGCGCGGATCCGGCGGCCGGAGCGGCGGGAGGCGACGGCCGGCGGCATCAGCAGGACGGCGGTGCCGCCGGGGCGCAGGCGGGCGAGGGCGTGCTGCACCCAGGCGAGCTCGGATTCGGTGCGGGCGGGGAAGCCGTACTCCCAGCGCGGGTCGTAGGCCAGCTCATCGTGGCCCCAGTTGCGTTCGTTGAACGGGGGGTGGCACAGCACGGCGTCGGCAGCGGAATCCGCGAAGGCGTCGGCGCGCAGGCTGTCGCCGGCGCGCACCCGCACCCGGCCGTCGCCGTGCAGGGCGAGGCGGAGGGCGGTGAGGGCGGCGAGCTCGGGGTCGGCCTCCTGGCCGTGGACCTCGGCCGGGGTGGGGGTGCCCGTGGTGACGGCGGCGTGCAGCAGGCCGCCGGTGCCGCACGCGGGGTCGAGGACGGTGTGCGGCCGCCGGCGGTCCGCGGGGTCCTGGGCGGCTCCCGGGGGGAGGCCGAGGGCGAGGGCGGCCATCAGCTCGGCGGGGCCGGCCGGGGTCAGGGTGTACTGCCGGGGGTTGGCGTCGAGGTGCCGGCCGAGGAGGAATTCGTAGACCTGGGCGGCGCTCCGGCCCGCGGCGAGCTCGGCGGCGCCGCGGAGGAAGGCGGAGGAGACGGCCAGCTCGGCGGGGCCGGGCACGGTGACGGGGTGGTGCTCGCCGAGCCGGGCGGCGAGCACGGCCTCCAGGGCCGTGGGCAGCTCCTCGGCCAGCTTGAGGTCGGTGAGGGCGGCGAGCTCCAGCCACGTGGTGGGGCGGTCGTGGACGAGGAGGAGGACCGCGCCCGCGGTGCGCAGGGCGGCCGCGGCGCCGGCCGGGTCGCCGCTGAGCTGCTGCCAGACGCGCTCGCGCAGGGGCACCTCGGCGAGCTTGCCCTGGTGGCGCAGCCAGGTCTCGACGTCGCCGAGGGCGAAGGTCGGGCTGGTCTCGGTGCCCCCTATGGGCTGGGGGAAGTCGGAATGGCGCCGGCGCCAATTGCTGACGGCCGCGCGGCCCACTCCGGCCAGCCGGGCGATCCCGGCCGCGGTCACTTCCGCTGCGCTCTCCGGCACCGGGCTCCCCTCTCACTCGCACGCTCGTGGGCCTGCGTCGTCTCGCTGTGGTGCCGAGCATACCCGCGCACGCCGACCCGACCCCTTCACAGGCGTGAACTCACTCGTTCTCGTGAACCCTGTTGACTCGGTTCACAGCGTCTGTTGTTATTGCCTCATCGGTTCACGACTTTCCTCACGCCGAAAGGTGTCAGTCATGTCTCACCACGCCAACCCCCACAAGCAGCGGAGCTGGTTCGCGCGGCACAAGGTCCTCACCGGGGCCGGCGCGCTCGTCGTGATCGTCGGGATCGGCGCCGCGGTCGGCGGTGGCGGCGACGAGGGCGAGGACAAGCCCACGGCCTCGTCGTCCTTGGAGCAGGGCGGCGCGGGCAAGGGCGCGGAGAAGGACACGGCCAAGGGCGGCGCCCAGGACGGCAAGGACGGCAAGGACGGCAAGGCCAAGAAGAAGGCGGACATCTCCGGGAACGGCACGTTCCAGGTCGGTTCGGACATCAAGCCGGGCACGTACCGCTCCACCGGCAACAAGCTGGGGTGTTACTGGGAGCGCGCCAAGGACTCCAGCGGCGGCCTCGACTCGATCCTCGCCAATGACAACGCGCAGGGGTCCAGCTATGTGACGGTCAAGGCGGACGACAAGATCTTCAAGACGCGCGGCTGCAAGGGCTGGCACCGCGTCGCGGAGGACAAGACGGGGGCGGCCCCGCAGACCCAGGTGTCCGGCAACGGCATGTACCGCGTGGGTGTCGACATAGCCCCGGGTACCTACAAGGCCGAGGGCAACAAATCGGGGTGCTACTGGGAGCGCGACAAGGACGCCCTCCACGAGATGGACTCCATCGAGGCCAACGAGAACGTCACCGGCAGCGGCATCGTGACGCTTTCCCCCCAGGACGGGTACTTCAAGACCAACGGCTGCGCGGACTGGAAGAAGGCGGGCTGATCCGCCCCGGGGGCCGAGGCGGTCCGGACCAGACCGAACCGGTCCGGGCGACGGCCCGTCTCCTGAAGGGGGCCGGACACCCAGGGGCGCCGCGTATCTTTTCCGACAGTCGTCCCGTCCTCCCGGGCGGTCGCCCCACGCGTCCCCCGCAGCCCCAGAGAAAAGGACTCCCCATGGAACCGGCCGCAGCCGCCACCGCTCCGGCACCGGACCGGCGCGCGGCCGAGGCGGCGCCCGGGGACCGGCCCCGCGCCGCCCGCCTGCGCGCACCACGGCTCGATCCCTACTGGGTGGCGGGCGCCCTCTTCGTCCTCTTCACCACACTGTCGGTCTGCCGGCACCGCCGGATGCTCACCATGTCCTGGGACCTGGGGATCTTCGAGCAGGCCATACGGGGCTACGCCCACCTCCAGGCACCGGTGGCCGACCTCAAGGGCCCGGGCACCAACATCCTCGGCGACCACTTCAGCCCGGTCACGGCGCTCCTCGCCCCGCTCTACCGGCTCTTCCCGGGCCCGGTCGTCCTGCTCGTCGCCCAGGCCGCCCTCTTCGCCCTGTCCGCCGTGCCCGTCACCCGGCTCGCCGCCGGGCTGCTCGGCCGCAAGCGCGGCCTGGCCGTCGGCCTCGCCTACGGCCTGTCCTGGGGCGTCCAGCGCGCCGTCGACTTCGACTTCCACGAGATCGCCTTCGCGATGCCGCTGCTCGCCTTCTCCCTGGAGGCGGTGGTCCGGCGGCGCTGGCGGGCCGCGATGGCCTGGGCCCTGCCGCTCGTCCTCGTCAAGGAGGACCTCGGGATCACTGTGGCCGCGATCGGCGTGGTCGTTCTGATACGCCTGCGCGGCACCCGGCGCGAGCCGCACACCGCCGCGCTCGCCATCGGGCTCGTCTCCTTCGGGCTCGCCTTCGCCGCCCTCGCGTTCGGCGTGATCATCCCCGGCTTCAACAACGACGGCTCCTACGACTACTGGACCAAGCTCGGCGCCGGCGACGGACCCGCCCCGACCATCCCCGCCGACACCGCGATCCGCACGCTGCTCTGGCTGCTGCTGCCCACCACCGGGCTCCTCGCCCTGCGCTCCCCGCTGCTGATCGTCGCGCTGCCCACCCTCGGCTGGCGGTTCGCCTCCCACGACGACCACTACTGGGGCACCGACTGGCACTACAGCGCCGTGCTCATGCCCGTCGTCTTCATCGCCCTCATCGACGCCCTCACCCGGGCCCGCGAGAGCCGCCGCCCCTGGCTGCGCTCCTACGCGGACCACCTGCCCGGCGCCGTGCTCGCGGCGGCCCTGGCCCTGACCGCGTCGCTCCCGCTCTACGGCCTGACCGAGCCCGACACCTACCGGGTCCCCGCGAGCGTCCGTGCCGCCGAGCGGCTGCTCGACCGCATCCCCGACGACGCCACCGTCGAGTCCGACGTCGGGCCCATAAGCCGGCTGGCGGGGCGCTGCCGGGTGCTGTGGATCGGGGACACCCGGGGGCTGATACCGGAGTACGTGGCGATGCGGACGCCCGACGGCAAGGGGGCGGCGGACGTCGTGGAGGACGTCCGCCGGCTGCATCCCGGTACGGAGTACACGGTGCTGGGCAGCGAGGGCGGGTACACGGTGCTGCGGCGGGTCGCGGCGGGCACCCCCTGACGGAGAGTCCCGCCCCAAGCCGACCCGGCCCGTCCCGACCCGAGCAGACCCGATCCGTCCCGGCCTGACCCGTCCCGCGCCCGGAGGCTCACACCCCCGGGCCCGCGTGCCCGCGGCCCCGGCCCGCACCCCGGCCGTGGACTCCCCCGGCTACCGCCGGGCCGTCACGACCCCAGGATCGTCGTCAGGAACTCCCCCGTCCACGCCAGCAGCTCCCGGCCCACCAGCGGCTTCCCGCCGATCGGGCGGGTGGCCGGCCTCGGCACGAGGATCTGCTGGGTGGCCGGCTTCATGACCGTACGGGGGTAGAGCCGCTTGAGACGCAGCTCCTGGGACTCCCTCAGCTCGACGGGGCCGAAGCGGACGTTCGCCCCCTGGAGGGTGATGTCGGCGACGCCGCACGCCCGCGCGAGCATCCGGAGGCCCGCGACGAGCAGCAGGTTCTCCACCGGCTCCGGGAGCTTGCCGTACCGGTCGGTGAGCTCCTCCCGGACGGCCCGGATGTCCTCCTCGCTGTTGGCCGAGGCGATCGCCCGGTAGGCCTGGAGGCGCAGCCGCTCGCCCGGCGCGTAGTCGTGCGGGACATGCGCGTCGACCGGCAGCTCGATCTTCACCTCCAGCGGAGCCTCCGCCTCCTCCTCGCCGCCCTCGACGGACGCCCGGTAGTCCGCCACGGCCTCGCCGACCATGCGGATATAGAGGTCGAAGCCCACGCCCGCGATGTGCCCGGACTGCTCGCCACCGAGCAGATTGCCCGCGCCGCGGATCTCCAGGTCCTTCATCGCCACGTACATGCCCGCGCCCATCTCGGTGTGCTGGGCGATCGTGGCCAGCCGCTCGTGCGCGGTCTCGGTCAGCGGCTTCTCCGGCGGGTAGAGGAAGTAGGCGTAACCCCGCTCGCGGCTGCGGCCCACGCGGCCGCGCAGCTGGTGCAGCTGCGACAGACCGAAGTTGTCACCGCGCTCGACGATCAGGGTGTTGGCGTTGGAGATGTCGATGCCCGACTCCACGATCGTCGTCGAGACCAGCACGTCGAACTTCTTCTCCCAGAAGTCGACGACGACCTGCTCCAGCGCGCTCTCGCCCATCTGCCCGTGCGCGGTCCGGATCCGCGCCTCCGGGACGATCTCGCGCAGCCGCGCCGCGGCCCGGTCGATGGACTCCACCCGGTTGTGGATGTAGAAGACCTGGCCCTCGCGCAGCAGCTCACGGCGGATGGCCGCGCCGATCTGCTTCTGGTCGTACGGCCCCACGAAGGTGAGCACCGGGTGGCGCTCCTCCGGCGGCGTGGTGATCGTCGACATCTCGCGGATGCCCGTCACCGCCATCTCCAGGGTGCGCGGGATCGGGGTGGCGGACATCGTCAGCACGTCGACGTTGGCGCGCAGCTTCTTCAGCTGCTCCTTGTGCTCCACACCGAAGCGCTGCTCCTCGTCCACGATGACCAGGCCCAGATCCTTGAACTTCGTCTCGGACGAGAAGAGCCGGTGCGTACCGATGACGATGTCGACCGAGCCCTCGCGCAGCCCCTCCAGGACCGCCTTCGCCTCGGTGTCGGTCTGGAACCGCGACAGCGCCTTCACCACCACGGGGAACTGGGAGTAGCGCTCGGAGAACGTCCCGAAGTGCTGCTGCACCAGCAGCGTGGTGGGCACCAGCACGGCGACCTGCTTGCCGTCCTGCACCGCCTTGAACGCCGCGCGGACCGCGATCTCCGTCTTGCCGTAGCCGACGTCGCCGCAGACCAGGCGGTCCATGGGGACGGACTTCTCCATGTCCTCCTTGACCTCGGCGATGGTGGTGAGCTGGTCGGGCGTCTCCGCGTACGGGAAGGCGTCCTCCAGCTCCCGCTGCCAGGGGGTGTCCGCGCCGAAGGAGTGGCCGGGGGCCGCCATCCGCGCCGAGTACAGCTTGATCAGGTCGGCGGCGATCTCCTTGACGGCCTTCTTCGCGCGCGCCTTCGTCTTCGTCCAGTCCGCGCCGCCGAGGCGGTGCAGCGTGGGCGCCTCCCCGCCGACGTACTTGGTGACCTGCTCCAGCTGGTCGGTGGGGATGTAGAGCCGGTCACCCGGCTGGCCGCGCTTGGCGGGCGCGTACTCCACCAGCAGGTATTCGCGGGTCGCGCCCTGGACGGTGCGCTGCACCATCTCGATGTAGCGGCCGACGCCGTGCTGTTCGTGGACGATGTAGTCGCCCGCCTGGAGGGTGAGCGGGTCGATGGTCTTGCGCCGGCGGACCGGCATCCGGCCCAGGTCCTTGCTGGCGGACTTCTGCCCCGAGAGGTCGGTCTCGGTGAGCACCGCGAGCTTCAGACCGGGGTCGACGAAGCCGTTGTCGAGGCTCGCGCAGGAGACGTGGACGACGGACGGCGACAGCTCGGCCACGTCCGCGTCCAGGCGGGCGGCGATGCCCTCGCCGGAGAGGACCTCGACCGTGCGGGCGGCGGGGCCGTGCCCCTCGGTGACGAAGACGGCCCGCCAGCCGTCCGCGAGCCAGCCCTTGGTGTCGGCCAGGGCGCGGGCGGTGTCGCCGCGGTAGGTCTCGGGGGCGTGCATGCCCAGCTTGAGGGTGTCGCCGTCCGGCTCCTCGTCGGCGGCGAAGGGACTGACGGACCACCACATCATGCCGAGCTCGCGGGCGCGGTCGCGGACGTCCGCGATGCCCCACAGCGAGGCCGCGTCGACGTCGATGGGCGCCTCGCCGCCGCCGGCCGTGGCCGCCCAGGACGCCTGGAGGAACTCCTGGCTGGTGGCGACGAGGTCCGCGGCCCGGGTCCGCACCCGCTCGGGGTCGCAGACGACGGCCATGGCCCCGGCCGGGAGGACGTCGAGCAGCAGCTCCATGTCGTCCACCAGGGCGGGGGCGAGGGACTCCATGCCCTCCACCGCGATGCCCTCGGCGATCTTGCCGAGCAGCTCGCCCAGCTCCGGGTGCTCCTCCGCCAGCTCCGCGGCCCGCGCCCGCACGGCGTCGGTCAGCAGCAGCTCACGGCAGGGCGGCGCCCACAGGCCGTGCTCGGCGGCCTCCAGGGACCGCTGGTCGGCGACCTTGAAGTAGCGGATCTCCTCGACGTCGTCGCCCCAGAACTCCACCCGCAGCGGGTGCTCCTCGGTCGGCGGGAACACATCGAGGATGCCGCCGCGGACGGCGAACTCGCCGCGCTTCTCGACGAGCTCGACCCGGGCGTACGCGGCGGCGGCCAGCGCCTCCGTGACCTCCCCGAGGTCGGCGCTCGCCCCCGTGCGCAGGCTGACGGGCTCCAGGTCGCCGAGCCCCTTGACCTGCGGCTGGAGCACCGAGCGCACGGGCGCGACGACCACGCTCACCGGACCGGCCGCCGGGTCGTCCGCGCTCGGGTGCGCGAGCCGGCGCAGCACGGCGAGGCGCCGGCCGACGGTGTCGGAGCGCGGGGAGAGCCGCTCGTGCGGCAGCGTCTCCCAGGCGGGGAACTCCACCACGCCGTCGGGCGGCAGCAGCGAGCGCAGCGCGGCCGCCAGGTCCTCGGCCTCCCGGCCGGTGGCGGTCACGGCGAGCACGGGGCGCCCGGCGGAGCGGGCGAGGGCGGCGACGGCGAACGGCCGCGCGGCGGGCGGGCCGACGAGGTCGACGTGCGGGCGGTTGCCGTCGGCCGCGGCCTTGACCGCTTCGGCGAGCGCCGGATCGTTGACGACGGCGTCGAGCAGACCGTGCAGGCTCATGAAGGGCTTCCGATCCCGGGTTGGACGTGAGGGACAACGCGAATCGCCCGACACGTACGTACGGGCCGGGGTGCCCCCAGCCTACGACGGTGGAACAGCGGACACCGCTGGAACGATTCGCCCGGGGTGCCCCGCCGCCGGGCGGGGAAACGGCGGGGAACGGGAACGGCCCGGCCCGGGCGCGCACCCCCGTGGCGCGCCCGGGCCGGGCCGGGTCCGACGGACCCCTGGCGGGGGTCAGTCGGTGGCGATGGCCTTCAGGACGTTCATCCGGCCGGCCCGGAACGCCGGGACCAGCGCGGCCAGCAGGCCCACCACCGCCGAGCCCAGGAAGACCGAGACGATCGTCGGCCAGGGGATGTCCAGGACGCCGAGGCCCTGGAGGGCCAGCAGCTTCTGGGCCGTGGCGCCCCACGCCATGCCGAGGCCGAGGCCGAGCAGGGCGCCGAAGAGGGCGATGACGACCGACTCCAGGCGGATCATGCGGCGCATCTGGCGGCGCGAGAGGCCGATCGCCCGCAGCAGGCCGATCTCCCGGGTCCGCTCGACGACCGACAGGGCCAGGGTGTTCACGACGCCCAGCACCGCGACGACGATCGCGAGGGCCAGCAGGCCGTAGATCATGTTGAGCAGCTGGCCGACCTGGTCCTTGATGAGCTTCTTGTAGTCGGACTGGTCACGGACCTTGATCTGCGGGTACTGCTCCACGGACGCCTTGAGCGCGGTGGCCGCCTCCTTGGTCTGCCCGTCGGCGGCCTTGGCCAGCACCATGCCGGTCAGCGGCATCTTGTCGGCGGGCAGATAGGTCCGCGCGGTGGCGATGTCCGTGTACATCGCGCCCTTGTCGATGCTGGTGTCGTCCGAGGTGACGGCCTTGACGGTGAGCTGAGCCGGCCGCCCGTCGACCATGACGACCTTCAGCCGGTCGCCCAGCTTGATGCCGTGGTCCTTGGCGAAGCCCTCGGGCACGGACATGGCGTCCTTGGCGTAGGCGTCCTTCAGGCTGCCCTTGACCGTCTCGGCGCGCACGTCGTCGGCGTAGGTGGGGCTGACCGCGGACAGCCGCTGGGTGGCGCTCTTGCCGTCCGGCGTGGTGATCTTCGCCGTGACGACCGTGTACTCCGTGACGTGCTCGACGTGGCCGGCGGACTTGACCGCCTTGACCACGGCCGGGCTCAGCGGCTGCTGGTTCTCGGACTGGATGATGAAGTCCGCGCCCACCGACTTGTCGAGCTGCTCCGTGGCCGAGGCGACCATGGAGGAACCCACCACCGCCAGCGCGGCGACCAGCGCGAGGCCGATCATCAGGGCGGAGGCCGTGGCACCCGTACGCCGCGGGTTGCGCAGCGCGTTCCGCTCGGCGAGCCGGCCGACGGGACCGAAGACCCGCAGCACGACGGCGCTGAGCACCCGGACGACGAACCCGGCCAGCAGCGGCCCGACGACGATGAAGCCGACGAGGGACAGCAGCACGCCGAGGCCCAGCAGGCCCGAGCCCGCCTTCGCGTCGTCCGCCCCGGCGGCACCGGCCAGTGCCGCCCCGCCCGCGGCGGTCAGCACCAGGCCGATGGCGGCCCGCACCTTGCCGGCCTTGCTGTCGGCCGGGGTGCCCGCGTCGCGCAGCGCGGCCATCGGGGAGATCTTCCCGGCCCGGCGGGCCGGCAGATAGGCGGCGAGGACGGTCACGATCACACCGATGGCGAGACCGGTGAGCGGCGTGGCGGCCTTGATGGTCAGCTCGCCCGTGTCGAGCTTCATGCCCATGGACCCCATGAGCTTCATCAGCCCCACGGCGAGGGCCACACCGCCACCGATGCCCAGCACCGAACCGACGACGCCGAGCAGCAGCGCCTCGACCAGCACCGAACGGTTGACCTGCCGGCGGCTGGAGCCGATGGCCCGCATCAGGCCGATCTCCCGGGTGCGCTGGGCCACCAGCATGGAGAAGGTGTTGACGATCAGGAAGATGCCCACGAGGACGGCGATGCCGGCGAAGCCCAGCAGCGCGTACTTCATGACGTCGAGGACGGAGCCCAGCTCCTTCTTGTCCTCTTCCTTGGTCTCGGCGGCGGTGCGCACCGCGTAGTCCCCGGCGGAGGAGCCGAGGGCGGCGGTGACGCGCTCCTTGAGCCGCTCGTGGCTGACGCCGGAGGCGGCCGTCAGACCGTAGCTGCTGTACGCGCGGGTGCTGCCGAGCAGCTTGGCCTGCGCGGTCGGGGTGTCGAAGTAGAGGACGGCCGCGCCGGGGTTGGTCGTCTTGTACGTGGCGATGCCGACGACCTTCACGTCGAAGTCGCCGGGGACGGCGATCACCCGGAGGGTGTCCCCCGTCTTCACATGGTGCTTGTCGGCGGTGTCGGCGTCGAGGACGGCCTCGCCCGGGCCGTGCGGCTCGTGCCCGCTGGTGATCTCGACGGACTTCTTCTGGCTGTCGTCCCAGTTGGTGCCCACGGTGGGGGCGCCGGAGGTGGGGCTCAGGCTCTTCTTACGGCTGTCGGCGACCGTGATCTGCTGGCTGGTGGCGTGCGGCTCGACCTTGGCGACGCCGTCGACGGCGGCCAGCTTCTCCCGGAGCGACGCCGGGAGCGTCTCCGGCTTGCCGGTCTCCTGGGCGTCGTCCTTCTTCTCGGGGCTGACGCCCACGTCGGAGGCGGTGGACGCGAACAGCTTGTCGAACGTCGCCGTCATCGTGTCGGTGAAGACGAGCGTGCCGCAGACGAACGCCACCGACAGCATGACGGCCACGGCGGACAGCGCCATTCGCCCCTTGTGGGCGAGGAAGTTGCGCAGGGAGGTGCGGAGGACGGTCACGACACCCGCCCGCGCGCGTCGAAGTGCTTCATCCGCTCCAGGACCGCGTCCGCGGTCGGGCTGTACATCTCGTCGACGATCCGCCCGTCGGCCAGGTACAGCACCCGGTCGGCGTACGAGGCGGCCACCGGGTCGTGGGTGACCATGACGATGGTCTGGCCCAGCTCGTCCACGGAGCGCCGCAGGAAGCCCAGCACCTCGGCGCCGGCCCGCGAGTCGAGGTTGCCGGTCGGCTCGTCACCGAAGATGATCTCCGGCCGGGCGGCGAGGGCGCGGGCCACGGCGACGCGCTGCTGCTGACCGCCGGAGAGCTGGTTCGGACGGTGCTTGAGCCGCCCCGCGAGACCGACGGTCTCCACGACCCGGTCCAGCCAGACCCGGTCGGGCTTACGGCCGGCGATGTCCATGGGGAGCGTGATGTTCTCGAGCGCGTTGAGCGTCGGGAGCAGGTTGAACGCCTGGAAGATAAAGCCGATCCGGTCCCGGCGCAGCTGGGTGAGCTTCTTGTCCTTGAGGCCGGTTATCTCGGTGTCGTCGATGTGGATCTGCCCGGAGGTGACGGTGTCGAGACCCGCCAGGCAGTGCATCAGCGTCGACTTGCCGGAACCGGACGGGCCCATGATGGCGGTGAACTGCCCACGGGCGATGTCCACGTCCACGTGGTCGAGGGCGACGACCCGGGTCTCCCCGGATCCGTACGCCTTCACGACCTGACGCGCGCTCGCCGCGACGGCCGTATGCCCTCCACTGCCCCCGGTCCTGGGAATCGATACAGCGGTAGTCACGTGAGTCTCCTCTTACCTGTTCCGTCCGGTGCGTACGTGCCACCGGGCCATGTGCTCAGCCTGCGGGAATGCGGGTACCGGCCGCGATGGTGCTCATCCGTGTATGTGGGGTGGTGCTAACCCCACCCCCGCGCTCAGGCCGTCCGTAAGAAGGCTAAGGAGCGTCCCGGGAACCCTTCTCCTCCTCCGGGACGAGCCGCGCGGAGGAGATTGCGGGGAACGACCCCTAGGGGACGTGGCGTTGCCCGCGCCCCGCCCCGGGACCGCGCCGGACGCACCACCGCGCGCCCCGTCGCCCGCGCCGCGCCCCCACGGACGGCGCCCGCGCGGGGAACGAAGAGCGAAGAATGCGTGAAGCCGTTCCCCGGACAAGACAATTGGGGCCGGAGAGAATTAGTGTTCGGGTTCATGGCCGAGGGGGGCACCGTGCGACCCCCTTCGCACCGGCCGACGGTCTCCGGAGGAAGCAGCCTGTGAAGATACTCCGTACCCGCGCTGCCAGCGTTTCCCGGCAGGGCCTGTGCACAGCCCTGCTCGTCGCCAGCCTCACCGCCGCCGTCGGCGTCAGCCCCCCGCACAACATCGCCGACGCCGACGACACCAAGCCCGGCCCCGACAACCCCCAGGGCCTGCCGCACGGCACGCCGAACCTCACGCTGCCGGACCTCAAGCCCCGCTCCCCGGGCCCGCTGCCCCCGCCGGACCAGCGGGTCGACGGGGGCGACGCCGCCACGGGCATCCCCGCGACGGCCCTGGACGCCTACCGGAAGGCGGCCCAGGCCATGCGGACCGACCGGCCGGACTGCCACATCCCCTGGGAGCTCATCGCCGGCATCGGCAAGGTCGAGTCGCACCACGGCACGATGGAGGGCAGACAGCTGCTGCCCGACGGGCGCAGCGACCGGAAGATCCTCGGCCCCCGGCTGACGGGCGGGCAGTTCGCCACGGTCCGGGACACCGACGGCGGCCGCTACGACGACGACGCCGAGTACGACAGGGCCGTCGGCCCCACCCAGTTCATCCCGTCCACCTGGGAGAGCTTCGCCTCCGACGGCAACGGCGACGGGGTCAAGGACCCCAACAACATCTACGACGCCGCCCTCGGCACCGCGCGCTACCTCTGCGCCGAGGGCCGGGACATGAACAAGCCGCAGGACCTGGACAAGGCCATCCTGCGCTACAACCCCTCCCGCGAGTACGTCACCGCCGTCCTCGCCTGGATGCGGAAGTACCAGTCCGGCGATGTCGCCGAGCTGCCGAGCCTGCCCGGTGGCAGCGGCTCGCAGAGCCCCGCGCCCTCCGGCAGCGCCCCGGGCAGCCGCCCCACGCCGACCCCGCCGAACCGGAAGCCGGGGAACACCCCGGGCGGCTCCACCGGCGGGTCCACGGGCCCGGCCAAGCCCGCGCCGCAGAAGCCGGGTCCGCAGAAGCCGGGTCCGCAGAAGCCGGGTCCGCAGAAGCCCACGCCGGAAAAGCCCAAGCCGGAGAAGCCGGCCCCGGAGAAGCCGACGCCGGAGAAGCCCAAGCCGGAGAAGCCGGCGCCCGTCGCCCGTCTCGACCGCCACGAAGTCGCCGAGAGGTGGCAGACCACCGAGGGCGCGGTCTTCAACGAGAAGGCCGGCGTGCGCGCCACGGACCGCACCGGCAAGCCGGTCGCCGGCGCCCAGGTGACCTTCGAGATCATCGGCGACACCGACGCCCACTTCCCGAACGGCCCCAAGGTCATCAAGGTCACGGTCCCCACGGGCAAGGACGGCGTCGCCTCCGCACGGCAGATCACGGCGGGCGACCGGTCCGGCCCGTTCACCGTGCGGGCCACGACCGACGTCCGGGGCGTCAAGGCCGTCGACTTCTACGCCACGGTCGTGACCCCGCACGCCGACACCCTCACCCAGGTCGGCAACGAGAAGTTCAGGGCCACCCCGAACGGCTCCTTCGCCAAGCGCCTGACGGTCGTCGCCCTCAAGAAGGACGGCACGGCCGTCGACCACCTGCGCCTGACCGCCACGGTGACCACCTCCGACGGCAAGACGGAGGTGACCTCGGGCCCGTACTTCAAGGACGACCGGGGGAAGCCCACCCGCACGCTCGAACTCGGCCGGACCGGCAAGGACGGGCGGCTTCTCCTGCCCGAGCTGTTCACGGACAAGAACACGGGGGCGTACGCGCTAAAGGTGACGACGCCCGACGGAACGGTCCTGGTGGTCCACCTGAACGTCGAGCAGGAAACGGAGAAGGAGCCGGAGAAGGACGGTAAGGCGGGCGGTACGCCGTCCGCGCCGGCCCCGACCCAGTCGGCCCCGTCGGGCACACCGGCGAAGAAGGCGGGCGCCGCGTCCTAGCCTGGCGCCGCATCACAGCCGGGGGGCACCACGTCACAGCCGAAGCCCCGGCCCCCGGTCGCCGGACGGACGGCCTCAGCCGCCGTCCGGCGATCGGGGAACCCGCGCGGCGCCGCCGCCGGGAACCGTCACAGCTCCCCCGCGCCCAGGTCCTCCGCGACCGGCTTCCCCGTCAGCGCCGCGAGGCTGTGCCGCACGTGCGCCATGTGCGCCCGCAGCTCCTCCCGCCGCTCGTCGTGCTCCCGGAGCACCCGCTCCGTGTCCCGGGCCACCCGCTCCTCCCGCACCCGCGCGTGCGAGATCAGCGCCGCGGCCTGCGCCTCCGCGTCCTCCTGGCCGTGCCGCGCGGCCTCCTCGGCCTCCGCGTAGCGCCGCTGCGCCTCGGCCAGCGCGTTCCGCGCGTACTCCTCCATCGCGGCGATCCGCACGTCCAGCGCCGCCTCGCGCTCGGCGATCTCGCGGCCCGCCGTCTCCCAGCGCTCCGCGTGGCCCTTCTCCTGGTCCGCGAGGACGGCCGCCGTGCGCTGCCGCATCTCCTTCAGCGCCGCGAGGGCCTCCTCGCGGCGCTCCTTCACCTCACGGCGCGCCACGGCGCCCACGTCGTCGGCGACGGCCTCGGCCGCCTCCAGGGCCCGGCGCGACCACTCCTCCGCCTCCGCGCGCACGGCCACCGCGTGCTCGTGCGCGGCGTCCCGCACCGCGCGCGCGTGGCCCTCCGCCGCGTCCATCAGCTCGACGGACGCCGCCTCCGCGCGCTCCCGCAGCCCCGCCGCCTCGGCCTGCGCCGTGAACAGCAGGCCCTGGGCCCGGTGCCCGAGCTGCTCGTAGGTCTGCGGCGGGAGCTGGGCCACGACCTGCGCGAGGCGCGCGACCTCGTCCTCCATCTCACGCGCCAGCACGGTCAGCCGGGCGGCGCGCTCCCACGCGTCGTCCCGTCGGCGCGCGTGCTCGGCGAGGGCGCGCTCCACCTGATCAGGACGGTAACCACGGCCCCGTACCACGGAGAAACCGTCAGGAGATACCGATGCACTCATCCTTGAAGCCCCTTTTATCCCGGATATCCGGTATGTGACGCGGTCCGGCGCACATCATTCCTGGACGACGGAACTGCCCGAAACACGACACTCCGCCCGCTTCCTCTGTCAAGGATGCGCCGACCGACGACAGCAGGGCGTCCGACCCCCTCATCAAGGGTCGAACGCCCTGCGCCCTCAACACGCCGGTCGGCCCCCTAGAAGAGACCGTCCCACATCTGCTCGACCAGCAGGGCCCACCAGTTCTCCGGAGACGACAGCGCCGCCGGGTCCAGCGCCAGCAACTGCTCCTGGAAGTCCACGGTCCAGCGCCCGGCCTGCTCCGGCGTCAGCCCGTAGCGCCACCGCCACATCTTCCCGAGCAGAGCCAAAGAGCGTACGAACTGAGGAAGGCTCGTGTTGACGAACTGCGGTGGCACCGGCCCGCCGTCCGGCCCCGCCTCCATCGGAACCGCCACGATGTGCGCCGTGCCGTACTGCACGCACAGCTGCCGCCCGTAGTCGCTGCCCATCACCAGATACGAACCCGCGTCCGGGGCCGCCCGCACACCGCGCTCCGCCGCCAGCTCGCCCAGCGTCGGCACCGGCCGGCCGGGCTGCGCCTGACCCCAGAAGAACGGACCGAAGTCCACCGGCAGCCCCGCCCACACGAGCGTCTGCGCCACGACGTCCGGCACTCCCTGCCGCGACACCGCGCGCTGGTCGAACCGGAAGACACCCTGCGGACCGAACGACTCCGCCAGCTCCCGCGCGACACCCTCCGGACCCACCGGAGGCACCTGCCGCACCTGCTGCGGATGCGGCAGCGGCACCCGGTTCGGCGCCGGACGGGCCGGGCCGTCCGCCACCTGGTGCAGCTCGCCCTGGTGCTCCACCAGGTGCCGCACGCCCTGCTGCCGGGTCGCGTGGTCCCGCCCGTACGCGGCCGTGTGGCTCACCCGCACCTGCGGCCAGGTCTCCCGCACCATGCGGGCGCAGTAACCGCCCGGCAGATCGCACGACTCCAGCTCCGTGTGCAGCTCCAGCACCTGCTGCGGCGGTACGTTCATCGCCCGCAGCTCGTGCAGGATCTGCCACTCCGGGTGCGGCGTGCCCGGCGCGCTGCGCCGGATCAGCTGCTGCTCCGAACCGTCGGGGGCGCGGTAGCGCAGCACGGCCATATAGCCGGGCCCGACCGTCGGCAGCCCGGAGGGGGCTTGCGGATAGCCGTACGCGCCGGGCGCACCGGGCGGCACGGGAGCGGCGGGGGCGTGCGGAGCCGCCGGCGCGCCGGGTGCGCCCGGCGGCGTCGGGGCCCCGGGGGCACCGGGACCGGCGAGCATCGTCGCCGCGGCGTGCACCCCTCCGGGCCCCTGCGGGCCACCAGGGGCGCCCGGAGGCACGGAACCGCCCGTGGCGGGCCGGCCCGGCGCGCCGGGGGCACCCGGGGCGCCGGGCGCGTGCGGGGCTCCCGGCGCGTGCGGCGGCTGCCCCGGAGCGCCCGGGGCACCGAGGGCGCCGGGGTCCGCGAGCATCGTCGCCGCGTAGTGCACACCACCGGCCGGCGGGTTCGGGGCGGCGGGCGCGCCGGGCGCCTGCGGCGGCTGACCAGGGGCCGCGGGGCCCGTCGGAGGAGCCGGAGCGGCGGGCGCGCCCGGGGCGTTGGGGTCCGCGAGCATCGTGGCGGCGTAGTGCGCGCCACCGGGCGGCGGGGTGCCGCCCGCGGGCCGCGGAGGCTGCCCGGGAGCGCCGGGGGCGCCCGGCGGGCCCGGCGGCACGGGGGCACCCGCGCCGGGGCGGCCCGGGGCGCCGGGCGGACCGGGCGGAACCGGAGCCCCGGCTCCCGGAGCGCCGGGCGCGGCCGGGGCGCCGACGGCCTGCCCGGGGCCACCGGGAGCACCGGGCGGCACGGGTGCGCCCGGGGCACCGGCACCGGGAGCACCGGCCGGAGCGGGCGGGGCGAGGCGGCCCGTCGGGTCGTCGATGGCCGGCGCGATCGCTGTCGGCGGCAGCGCGCTGCCCGCGGCCATCAGCGCCGTCTTGGCGTCCGGCCGGACGCTCGGCGCGGGCGCGTCGTCCTCGTCGTCCGTACCCGACAGCGCGGGCGCCAGCACCGTGGCGGGCAGGCCCACGGAACGATCGGCGTCGTCGTCGGCCACGTTGGTGTCCGCGTCGGCCCACGAGACCGCGCCGAGGGGCTCCGCGGTGCCGTCCCCCGCACCGGACGGACCGGCCGGGGAACCGGCCTGCGGGTCCGCCCAGGGGCTCGCCACCGGGCCGGTCGCCGAGGCGTCCGTGCCCGGCCCCGAGGCCGTGTCACCCGTGCCCGAGGCAGCGGTGGACACCGCGAGGGAGCCTGCCGGACCGGTGGGCCCGGCCGACGCGTCCTCGCCCCGCACCTCGGCGGAGGGCACCGGAGCGGGAGCCGGAACCGGAGCGGCCGTACCCCCGGCGGGCGTCGCCCCAGAAGCTCCGGAAGCCCCAGAAGCCCCGGAAGCCCCGGGACCTCCGGAAAACCCGGAAGCACCCGAAGTCGCCGCGGCCCCGGACGTACCCGAAGCCCCCGGACGCCGGTCGGGGATCCCGATCGCGTCCGCCGCGTCCTGCAACCACTGAGGCGGACTCAGCAGGAACGACGTCGCCTCCAGGTCCAGCCGCTTCGGCGGTTCGTCCGCCACCGGCGCGGGCTCCTCCACGACTCCGTACTCCTCCTCGTACCGCCGGATCACCTCACCGACCGGAAGCCCCGGCCACAGCGTCGTCTCCCCGCTGTCCCGGGCGATCACCAGACGGGCGTTCCCGCCGTCCGACGTCGGCCCGTCCTCCCGGTCCTCCGCCCAGACCACGAAGCCCAGGTCGAACTCCCGTACCCGCACCTCCCGGTGCTGGTACGCCGGGACGTCACCGTTGACCCACCGCTCCGCGCGCTCCTGCGCCTGCGCGAACGTCACCATCCCGCGCTCACCCCTCCACCGGGACGGCGTACGCGAAGCCACCGTCGACCATCAGGTTCGCGACGGTCTCCAGCTCCGGCGGCCCACCGGCCAGCCGCGACAGAAACGCGTCGAAGTCCTCACCGCACGGCAGCAACAGCCGCTCCACCCGCTCGTGCACCGTCCATCCGTCCCGGTCCCGGGCGTCGTCGTACGGGCAGAACCACACCGAACCGATCGCCTCGCCCTTCACCTTCACCGCGAGGACGCCGCCCTGCACGAAGGCCACGCCCAGATAGTCCTTGGTGAAGTGGTCACGCAGACACTTGTTCACGTACACGAGGTCGTTGACCGCCGCCTCGTCCCGCACCGTGAAGAACGGCTGGTCCACCAGCAGGCCCAGCTCGGCGTCCAGCGCCGCGCCCACCGGGGCGCAGCCGCCCGCGGCCTTCAGGAACGCGCGGTAGGCGCCCGGCAGCCGGTAGCCGAGGTCCTCCTCGACGCCCTGCACCTGCTCCTCCGTCACCGCCAGGTCCCGGTGCGGCAGCGCGAAGTGCACCGGCCGGGTCTCCTGGAGCGGCCGGGTGCCGCGCTTGTCCTGGTCCACGGCGGCCGTCGCCAGCCCGCCGTGGTGCCGCAGCAGCGCCTTCACCTCGGCCGGGACCAGCTCCAGCCGGCGCGTGCCCGCCACGTGGTGCCAGGTCCAGCCGTGCGGCGTCGCCACCAGCGGCATGCTCGCCCACAGCTCGTGGCCCTCCGCGTGCAGGGCCGCGTTCGCCGACACGTAGTCGGTCAGCCGCAGCTCGTCGACACCGAAGCCCTCCGGCGGCTCGGCGATCTCCGCCGCGGCCCGCGCGTAGGGCGAGAAGTCCGGAAAGCCGTCGTCGTCCACCCGCACGCCCTTGGGGTAGCGGCCGGCCCTCACCGGATCCGGGAAGTGCACGACCTGCCCGGCATAGGCCGTGTTCGGTGGCGCGGCCTGCTGCCCGAGCCGACCTGTCGTCATGGCGGATGCCCCCTGCTGACTGTGTCCCCTGACGGCCCGGACAGGTGCGGCGGACGCCGCGGGCCACCAGACCCCGGCCGCGCCACGGGGCGGCCCGGCCCGTCGGTGTCCCCATGGCCGAGAACACTCCTGGTGCGGCACAGCCTATGCGGTGCCGCAAGGAGGACGACGCGCTCCGCGCCCCGTTTGCGGGCGCACTCGACAAGCCCGCCACGCCCGTGGTGCCACGGTCACCACGCGATGCCCCACAGTGATCACCCGACACATGAACACCACACGGCACTCACCCAACCCCGACCTGACTTCCACACCCGCCACCCCATTTGGCAGGCTGATCCCCGCAACAGGGGGATTGCACGGGAGGGAAGAACCACCATGCACACGACACAGGACCGCCAGACGGACGGCACCTCACCCGGCGACCCCCGGCTCAGCTGGAGCGCCACCGAGGACGCCGACCGTCCACCCGCCCTGCTCCACCGCCGCGACGGCATCCTGCCCGCCGTCGCCGCCGCGCTCTCCGTCCGCGGCGAGACCCTGACCTGCACCGGCGGCAAGGCGGAACAACCCCCCGCGCTCCACCCCCTCGTCCAGGACTTCCTCGACACCCTCACCAGCGACCGCCGCGAACGCTTCACCGGCCGCTGCCCCGAGGCGCTCCTCCTCACCCGCTACCTCACCGCCTTCGAAGGCGGCCGCAGCAAACGCGCCTCCCGCAAACCCCTCACCCACGGCGAGGCCCGGCGCGCCCTCAAGCACGCCAAGCTCACCGCCCGCCACATCCGCGAGGACGGCGACCCGCGCCACGGCGGTTACGCGCCCCCCTGCCGCTCCTGTACGGCACTCCTCACCCACTTCGGCGTCCGGGCCGTCGACCCCGCCGCCCCGAACAACGGCAAGGGCTGACCCGCATGCGCGCCTTCGACCGCACCGCCGCCACCCGCTTCCCCGTCGCCGTCGACGCCGCCCTCCGCGAGGCCGGCTGGCAGCCGGGCCGCTGGGACATCAAGGCCGCCGAACACTGGGCCGACGCCCTGCGCGCCCACACCTCCCCGGCCGGCCACCGGCACACCGTCTTCCCCGCCGCCGTCGAGGCGTGGGCCGAGTTCGGCGGCCTCCACATCGCCGCCTCCGGACCCGGCCGGCACATCGCCCCGACCCCCTTCCGGATCGACCCCCTCCACGGCCTGCACCTCGCCCGCACCGTCGCCGACCTGGGCCGCGCCCTCGGCACCGACGTCTGCCCCCTCGGCCAGGAAGCCGACGGACAGGCACTGCTCACCATCGACGCCCACGGCCGCGTCTACAGCCTCGACCACACCGGCGACTGGTACCTCGGCTCCGACATCGACCGCGCCATCGGCGCCCTCGTCACCGGCATCCGCCCCTCACGCCTCTCGGCGGGGCCGCGCGCGTAGGACACGCGACGCCCGTACGCACCTCCTCCGGAGCCACCCACAAGGGCGCCTACCAAGGGCGAGAACCAGCCAAAACCAGGGCGAAAACCGGTCGAATCACCAACCGGCCCCCTGGAGCCCGAACCGGACCACCCGCCCCGTCGTTAAACCGGCACCACACGCACCCCGCGCCGGATCCCTCCGCGGGCGGCACGTCAGGCGCGCACGCCACCACCCTCGGGAATCACCGCCGAGACCCGGAAGCCCCCCGCGTCCGTGGCCCCCGACACAAAGACCCCGCCCAGCGCCGAGACCCGCTCCCGCATCCCCACCAGACCGTTGCCACCACTCGGCAACCCGGCGTCCGCCGCCCCGCCTTCCGACGGGCCGTTCTCCACCTGAAGCGCCACCTCACCCTCACGGTGCGCCAGCCGGACTATCGCCTTCGCGCCCGGCGCGTGCTTGTGCACGTTCGTCAGCGCCTCCTGCACCACCCGGTACGCGGTCCGCTCCACCCGCGCCCCGTACCGCCGCTCCTCACCCTCCACACACAGCTCGACGACCATCCCCGCCGCACGCGACTGCCCGACCAGGTCCTCCAGACCGTCCAGGCACGGACCGTCACCCATCCGGCCGTCATCACCCACCGGCACCCCACCGGCACCGGCCACCGACACCCGCGCCGACGCCGCGGCCGCCACCTCCGCCAACCGCCGCGGACCCGCCGCGGCCGACGGACCCACCAGCGCCTCGCCGGAGGACGTCCGCAGCACACCGAGCATCTCGCGCAGCTCCGTCAGCGCCTGCCGCCCCATGTCCCCGACCAGCCCCGCGTTCTTCGACGCCTTCTCCGGATCCTTCAGCGCCACCGCCTGGAGCGCCGCCGCGTGCACGACCATCAGCGACACCCGGTGCGCCACCACGTCGTGCATCTCCCGCGCGATCCGGGTCCGCTCCTCGTTCCGCGCCCAGACGGCCCGCTCCTCGGCCCGCTCCGCCAGCAGCGACAGCTCCCGCTCCAGCCCGTCCGCCCGCTCCCGCAGACTCTCCACGAGCCGGCGCCGCGCCCCCACGTACAGACCCGTCAGCACCGGCGGAGCGGACACGCCCAGCGACATCAGCACGGCGAAGAACGTCACCAGCCAGGTGCCGGGCCGGTAACCGTCCTCCGCCAGATCCTGGTCGAACCGGACGAACACCACGATGAACGTCCCCACGACGGACGCCCCCGCCAGCACCACCGTCAGCCGCCGCGGCACATCGGACGCGGCCAGCGTGTACAGCCCCACGATCCCCAGCAGCAGCCCCATCTCGGCCGGCGTGATCGCGATCGCCACCAGCACGACGGCTATCGGCCACCGCCTCCGCAGCACCAGCGACGCCCCGATCGGCACCCCCAGCACCAGCCCCAGCGCCCCCGGCGCCCCGACCTGATGCGCGAACCCGACCCCCTCGGCCGCGCACTCCAACGCCGACAGCAGTCCCAGCACGACATCCAGCACCAGACTCCGCCGCCGCGCCCACCACCACGGCCCTTCGGGCGCGCCCCGCGCGCCCACTTCCGCGATTGCCCCCGTTGTGGTCATACCACCCAGACTACGGGCGGTCGCCACCGGTTTTCCTGTACGTGCGGCAGCACGGGACGCGTGCGATTGGGGGTGAAAGGCACCACTTTCCCTCGAACTATTGAATCGATTCGTTTTTCGTCATACATGCGTCCGTGCGCCACGAGCATGGACGCATGGTCCAAGCGAAGACAGAGCTCCGGGCTCGCGCCCGGGAGCTACGACTGGCAGGGAAGACGTACAACGAGATCGTCGCGGAGCTGGGGGTGGCGAAGAGTTCGGTGTCACTGTGGGTGAGGGACTTGCCGACGCCCGCGCCACGAGCGCGCGAGCACTGCCGCGCGATGGCGGAGGCCCGCTGGGCGCCGTACCGCAAGGCCCGGGACCTGGAGCGCCAGGCGACGAAGACCGCCGCGACGAACGAGATCGGCGAACTCACCGACCGCGAACTGTTCCTGCTCGGAGTCGGTCTCTACTGGTCCGAGGGCTCCAAGAGCAAGGCTCACCGCCCCCAGGAAGTGGTCATCTTCATCAACAGCGACCCCAGCATGATCGATGTCTACCTCGCGTGGCTCGGACTGCTGGGCGTCGAGCCGGAGCGCCTGCGGTTCCGCGTGATGATTCACGAGTCCGCCGACGTGGCAGGAGCGGAGCGGTTCTGGGCGGAGCGGGTCGGCGTCGAGGCCACCAGCCTCGACAGGACGACCCTCAAGAAGCACAACCCCAAGACCGTCCGCAAAAACGTCGGCGAGAACTACCGGGGCTGCCTCGTGGTGCGCGTCCTGGGCGGCGCCGACCTATACCGTCGCATCGAAGGCTGGTGGTGCGGCATAGTGTTGGGTGCCAAGCGGACCGCTTAGCGAAATGCCCCTTTTAGGGTGGCTTGCCATCCCCCATGGTGTAATCGGCAACACTGCTCACTTTGGATGAGTTATTCCAGGTTCGAGTCCTGGTGGGGGAGCTCAAAGTTCGAATCCTCGGGTCCTGACCTCCAGGTCAGGACCCGCCCGCGTTTCGGCGTGTAAACGCACCGGTATCCTTCGGATGTCCACCACCCGAAGCCGAAGGGCACACCCGTGAGCGCCAACCGCCCGGCAGCCGTCGTCGTCCTCGCAGCGGGTGAGGGCACCCGCATGAAGTCGGCGACCCCCAAGGTCCTGCACGCCATCTGCGGCCGCTCTCTCGTCGGACATGTCGTCGCCGCCTCCCGCGAGCTGGACCCCGAGCACCTCGTGGTGGTCGTCGGGCACGCCCGCGAGAAGGTCGTCGCGCATCTGGCGGAGACCGACCCCGAGGTCCGCACCGCCGTGCAGTACGAGCAGAACGGCACCGGCCACGCCGTACGCATGGGCCTGGAGGCGCTCGGTGACAGCGGGATCGTCCTCGACGGCACCGTGGTCGTCGTCTGCGGCGACACCCCGCTGCTGACCGGCGAGACCCTGCGGAAGCTCAGCGACGCCCACGCCGGCGACGGCAACGCCGTCACCGTGCTGACCGCCGAGGTCCCGGACTCCACCGGCTACGGGCGCATCGTGCGCGACGAGGCGACGGGCGCCGTGACGGCGATCGTCGAGCACAAGGACGCCACCGACGCGCAGCGCGCCATCCGTGAGATCAACTCCGGTGTGTTCGCGTTCGACGCCCGTCTGCTGGTCGACGCCCTCGGCAAGGTCCGCACGGACAACAGCCAGGGCGAGGAGTACCTGACCGACGTCCTGGGCATCCTGCGCGAGGCCGGTCACCGGGTGGGCGCGGCCGTGGCCGGGGACCACCGGGAGATCCTGGGCATCAACAACCGCGTCCAGCTCGCCGAGGCGCGCAAGCTGCTCAACGAGCGGCTGCTGCACACGGCGATGATGAGCGGTGTGACGGTCGTCGACCCGGCCTCCACCTTCGTCGACGTGACGGTGACCTTCGGGCAGGACGTGCTGGTCCACCCGGGCACCCAGCTGCTGGGCACCACCCACCTGGCGCAGGACGCCGAGGTGGGTCCGAACAGCCGGCTGAAGGACACGACGGTCGGCGAGGGCGCGGTCGTGGACAACACCGTCGCGGACGGTGCCGTGATCGGCGCGGGCGCGAACGTCGGCCCGTACGCCTATCTGCGGCCCGGCACCCGGCTGGGGGCGAAGTCCAAGGCCGGCGCGTACGTCGAGATGAAGAACGCCGTGATCGGCGAGGGCACCAAGGTGCCGCACCTCTCCTACGTCGGCGACGCCACGATCGGCGAGTACACGAACATCGGCGCGGCGAGCGTCTTCGTGAACTACGACGGTGTGAACAAGCACCACACGACGATCGGCTCGCACTGCCGGACCGGGTCGGACAATATGTTTGTGGCTCCGGTCACGATCGGGGACGGCGCCTACACGGCGGCCGGCTCGGTCATCACCAAGGATGTGCCCCCGGGTTCGCTGGCCGTCGCACGTGGGCAGCAGCGGAATATCGAGGGCTGGGTTGCGCGTAAGCGCCCCGGGAGCGCAGCCGCACAGGCCGCTTCCGCTGCTGGTCGAGACGGTCGCGACGAGTCCCCGGAGACCGACGGCGGACAGTGACCGTGACACGGGGGCGCCGTGCGGGGCGTACCGTGATAAGCGCACACAAAGCGACATCCAAGGAGACTGTGCTGTGACCGGGATCAAGACGACCAGCGAGAAGAAGCTGATGCTCTTCTCCGGCCGCGCCCACCCCGAGCTTGCCGAGGAGGTCGCGCACCAGCTGGGCGTAGGCCTGGTCCCGACCAAGGCATTCGACTTCGCCAACGGCGAGATCTACGTCCGCTTCCAGGAGTCGGCGCGCGGTGCCGACTGCTTCCTGATGCAGAGCCACACGGCTCCCATCAACAAGTGGGTCATGGAGCAGCTGATCATGATCGACGCGCTGAAGCGCGCGTCGGCCCGCTCCATCACCGTGGTCGTGCCGTTCTACGGCTACGCCCGTCAGGACAAGAAGCACCGCGGCCGTGAGCCGATCTCGGCCCGTCTGGTCGCGGATCTGTTCAAGACCGCGGGTGCGGACCGGATCCTCACGGTCGACCTGCACACGGACCAGATCCAGGGCTTCTTCGACGGCCCGGTCGACCACCTGTTCGCCCTGCCGATCCTCGCGGACTACGTGGGCGCGAAGGTCGACCGCGACAAGCTGACGGTCGTCTCCCCGGACGCCGGCCGCGTGCGCGTCGCCGACCGCTGGTGCGACCGTCTGGGCGCGCCGCTGGCGATCGTCCACAAGCGCCGTGACAAGGATGTCGCCAACCAGGTGACGGTGCACGAGGTCGTCGGTGATGTGAAGGGCCGCGTCTGCGTCCTGGTCGACGACATGATCGACACCGGTGGCACCATCTGCGCCGCCGCGGACGCGCTGTTCGCGAACGGTGCCGAGGACGTCATCGTGACGGCCACGCACGGTGTGCTCTCGGGCCCGGCGGCGGACCGTCTGAAGAACTCCAAGGTGAGCGAGTTCGTGTTCACCAACACCCTGCCGACGCCGGGTGAGCTGGAGCTGGACAAGATCACGGTGCTGTCGATCGCGCCGACGATCGCGCGCGCGGTGCGTGAGGTGTTCGAGGAGGGTTCGGTCACGAGCCTCTTCGAGGAGCAGGCGTAACAGCCCTCTTCTCCTCACATCCGATCGTCTTCTGATCGATTTCTGGGCGGCCTCCCCGCCGGGTACACTTCTCGAGTTGCTCGGCGAGGGAGGCCGCACTGGTGTGCGGCGGTCCGTTATCGACGCGCTCTTCGTAGCAGGTCTGTCGTGGGCCGGGTGACGGCCGTCAGATCTTTTCGCTTACGAGGAGTGCTCATGTCCGAGATCAAGATTCCCGCGCAGACCCGCACCGAGTTCGGCAAGGGCTTCGCCCGCCGCGCCCGCGTCGCCGGCCAGGTTCCCGCCGTCGTCTACGGCCACGGCTCCGAGCCGGTCCACGTCACCCTGCCGGGCCACGAGCTGATGATGGCGCTCAAGACCCCGAACGTCCTGCTCTCCCTGGACATCGAGGGCCGCGACGAGCTGGTCATCCCCAAGGCCGTCCAGCGTGACGCGCTCAAGGGCTTCCTGGTCCACGTCGACCTGCTGGTCGTCAAGCGTGGCGAGAAGGTCACCGTCGAGGTTCCGGTCCAGACCGAGGGTGACCTGGCCCCGGGCGGCAACCTGCTCGAGCACACCCTGACCGCCCTGCCGGTCGAGGCCGAGGCCACCCACATCCCCGAGGCCGTCGTCGTCTCCGTGGCGGGCCTGGGTGCCGGTGCCTCCGTCCTGGCCAAGGACGTCGTCCTGCCGGCCGGTGTCTCCCTCGCCGTCGACGCCGACGCCGTGGTCCTGCACGTCGTCGCCGGCCAGTCGGCCGCCGAGGAGACCGCCGAGAGCACCGAGGCCTGATCCTCGCCCTCACCGGCTTTTTCTTTGCGACCGCCGTCCCGCTCCACCGGAGCGGGGCGGCGGTTGGGCTATGAAGGAGATATGCAGATGACGGACGACTCCAGCCCCTGGCTGATCGTGGGTCTGGGCAACCCCGGTCCCGAGTACGCGGGCAACCGCCACAACGTGGGCTTCATGGTCGCGGACCTCCTCGCGGAGCGGCTGGGCGCGAAGTTCAAGACGCACAAGGCGCGGGCGCAGGTGGTCGAGGGGCGGCTGGGCGCGCCGGGGCCGTCGAGTCGGCGGGTCGTGGTGGCGAAGCCGATGTCGTTCATGAATCTGTCGGGCGGTCCGACGGCCGCGCTGCGGGATTTCTACAAGGTGCCGGTGGAGCGGATCGTCGCCGTCCATGACGAGCTGGACATCGACTTCGGGCAGCTGCGGCTGAAGCTGGGCGGTGGTGACAACGGCCACAACGGTCTGAAGTCGATCACGAAGGCGATGGGGCCGGACTACTGCCGGGTGCGTTTCGGCATCGGGCGGCCGCCGGGCCGTATGCAGGTCGCGGATTTCGTGCTGAAGGACTTCTCGTCGGCGGAGCGCAAGGAGCTGGCGTTCGAGGTCGACCGGGCGGCGGACGCGGTGGAGACGCTGATCGTGGACGGTCTGGAGCGTGCTCAGGGGACGTACAACTCCTGACGGTGTCGTTCCGTGTATGCCGAAGGGCCCCTCCGTGGAGGGGCCCTTCGGCATACGCGGTGGGGGTCAGCCTGTGTTGCGGAGGCCGGCGGCCACGCCGTTGACGGTGAGCAGGAGTGCCCGGGCGAGCAGCGGATCGGCGGGCTCGCCGCGCTCGGCGGCCTGTCGCTGGCGGTGGAGGAGGGTCACCTGGAGGTAGGAGATCGGGTCCAGGTAGGCGTCGCGGATGTGGAAGGTCTGCCGCAGGACGGGGCTGGCGTCGAGGAGTTCGGCCTCGCCGGTGATGCGGAGGACTTCCTGGACGGTGAGTTCGTGTTCGGCCTTGATGGCGTCGAAGACGTGCTTGAGGTCGTCGGGGACGAGGGTGTCGACGTAGTGCTGGGCGATGCGCAGGTCGGTCTTGGCGAGGGTCATCTCGACGTTGGAGAGGAAGTTCTGGAAGAAGTGCCAGTGCTCGTGCATCTCCTCCAGGACGGTGTCGAGGCCGGCCTCGCGGGCCGCCTTGAGGCCGGAGCCGACGCCGAACCAGCCGGGGACGATCTGGCGGGACTGGGTCCAGCCGAAGACCCAGGGGATGGCGCGGAGGCCGTCGAGGCCGGCGCCGCTGTCGGGGCGGCGGGAGGGCCGGGAGCCGAGGTGGAGCTCGGCGAGCTGGTCGACGGGGGTGGAGGCGAAGAAGTACGCCGGGAGGTCCGGGTCCTCGACGAGGCGGCGGTAGGCGTCGTGGGCGGCGTCGGAGACGGTGTCCATCGCGGCGTCCCAGCGGGCCAGGGCCTCGTCGGACTGGCGGGGTGAGGTGTGGAGGGCGGAGGCCTGGAGGGTGGCGGCGACCGTCAGTTCCAGGTTCTCCCGGGCGAGGGCGGGGATGAGGTACTTGTCGGAGATGACCTCGCCCTGCTCGGTGACCTTGATCTCGCCTTCGAGGGTGCCCCAGGGCTGGGCGAGGATCGCGTCGTGGGTGGGGCCGCCGCCGCGGCCGACGGTGCCGCCGCGGCCGTGGAAGAGGCGCAGGCGGACGCCGTAGCGGTGGGCGACGTCGCGCAGGCGGCGCTGGGCGCGGTGGATCTCCCACTGGCTGGTGGTGATGCCGCCGAACTTGGAGGAGTCGGAGTAGCCGAGCATGACCTCCTGGACGTCGCCGCGCAGGGCGACGAGGCGGCGGTAGGAGGGGTCGGCGAGCATGTCGTCGAGGAGGCGGTCGGCCTCCTTGAGCTCGTCGGTGGTCTCCAGGAGGGGGACGATGCCGATCTTGGCCCAGCCGGCGTGGAGGTCGACGAGGCCGGCCTCGCGGGCGAGGACGGCGGCGGCGAAGACGTCGTCGGCGCCCTGGCACATGGAGATGATGTAGGACTCGACGACCTCGGGGCCGAAGCGGGAGAGGGCTTCGCGGATGGTGTCGAAGACGCCGAGGGTCTTGGCGCCGTCGGCGTCGAGGGGTGCGGGCTTGGGGGCGAGCGGCCGGCGCGAGCGGAGTTCCTTGGCGAGGAGCTTGCGGCGGTAGTCGCGGGGCATGTCGGCGTAGCGCCAGGACTCCTCGCCGAGGCGGTCGAAGAGCTGGCCGAGTGCGTGGTGGTGGGCGTCGGCGTGTTCGCGGACGTCCATGGTGGCCAGGTGGAGGCCGAAGGCGGCGAGGGTGCGCAGGGCGCGCTCCAGGCGGCCGTCGGCGATGAGGGCGCCGCGGTGGGCGCGCAGTGAGTCCTGGATGAGCTGGAGGTCGGCGAGGAGGTCGGCGGTGCCGAGGTAGTCGCGGCCGGGCTCGTGGGGGGTGTTGCGGGCGAGGCGTTCGCGGGTGTTGACGAGCTTCTGGCGGACGCAGGTGGCCTTGAGGCGGTAGGGCTCCTCGGCGTTGAGGCGCTTGTACCGGGGGCTGATCTCGGGGAGGAGTTCCAGGTCGTGCTGGAGGGAGGTGAGGAGTTCCTCGGTGGCGCCGCTGTTGCGGATGGAGTTGGAGAGGGCGCTGCGGAGGAGGTCGACGAGTTCGAGGGCGTCCGTGATGCCGTGCTCGTGCTGGAGGATCAGGACGTCCCAGGTGACCTGGGGGGTGACGTTGGGGTTGCCGTCGCGGTCGCCGCCGATCCAGGTGCCGAAGGTCAGCGGGCGGGTGGTGGCGGGGAGGGTGACGCCGACGCGGTCGAGCTCGGCGGCGAGGTCCTCCAGGACGTCGCCGACGGCGTTGGCGTGCAGCTCGTCCAGGTAGTAGATGGCGTTGCGGGCCTCGTCGGTGGGCTCGGGGCGGGCGACGCGCAGCTCGTCGGTCTGCCAGAGCAGGTCGATGTTCTCGGCGAGGCGGAGGTCGGTGCGGCGCTTCTCGCCGCCGCCGGCGGCGGGGGTGTCGAGGAGCTCGGCGATGCGGCGGAGCTTGTTGAGAACGCTGCGGCGGGCGGCCTCGGTGGGGTGCGCGGTGAAGACGGGGCGCACATTGAGGTTCTCGACGGTCTGCCGGAGGTGGTCGGCGTCGGCGTCCTTGAGCTGGTCGGCGGTGCGGGCGAGGATCGAGCCCTCGGCGTCGCGCTTGGCGCGCAGCTCGCGGCCGCGGTGCACCTGCTCGGTGACGTTGGCGAGGTGGAAGTAGGTGGAGAAGGCCCGGACCAGCTTGGCGGCCGTGTCGGGGTCCGTCTCGCCGAGGAGGTGGGCGGCGGCCTCGCCGTCGGTGCGGGTGAGGGCGCGGACGCGCTCGACGAGGGCGAGGAGCTCCTCGCCCTCCTGGCGGACCAGGGTCTCGCCGAGCAGGTCGCCGAGGCGGCGGATGTCGGCGCGCAGGGCGGCGCTGCGCTGTGCTTCGTCCGCGCTCTGCCGGATCTCGTCGGCGGCGGGGCTGATGTGGTCGGCACTGCTCACAGGTGCGGCTCCTTGCAGAGTTTCTGAGCACGTCTGGAGGGGTTGCGGACCGCGCTGTCCGGCGTGCACCAGCATAGGTCGCCGTCCGACGCGCGGTTGTCCACAGCCCTCGTGCTCCGGGGCGCCTCCCTGCCATACTTACGAGGCCGTAGGTTACGGACCCGTAGCCATGCCCCGAACCCCCTGAGGGATCCCATGACTGCAAGCCCCGACGTGATCGAAGACGCGCCGAAGGCCCGGGAAGCACCGCTCCCCTCCGCCACGCTGGGTGGTGACAGCAAGCGTTCGGTGGAGCAGATCGCGCTGCTGCTGTTCATCACCGTGCCGTTCGTCGCGCTGCTGGCGGCGGTGCCGCTGGCCTGGGGCTGGGGGGTGAGCTGGCTGGATCTGGGCCTGATGGTGGCGATGTATTACATCGGCTGCCATGGCATCACGATCGGTTTCCACCGTTATTTCACTCATGGGTCGTTCAAGGCGAAGCGTCCGCTGCGGATCGCCCTGGCGATCATGGGGTCGCTGGCCGTGGAGGGGCCGCTGGTGCGCTGGGTGGCGGATCACCGCCGGCACCACCGGTTCTCGGACGCCGAGGGCGATCCGCATTCGCCGTGGCGTTACGGCGAGACGGTCCCGGCGCTGCTGAAGGGTCTCTGGTGGGCCCACATCGGATGGATGTTCGACGAGGAGCAGACGCCGCAGCAGAAGTACGCACCGGATCTGATCAAGGATCCGGCCATCCGCCGGGTGTCCCGCCAGTTCGCGCTGTGGACGTCGGTGTCGCTGCTGATCCCACCGCTGGTGGGCGGCCTGGCCACCTGGTCCTGGCAGGGTGCGGTGACGGCCTTCTTCTGGGGTTCACTGGTGCGGGTGGCGCTGTTGCACCATGTGACGTGGTCGATCAATTCCATCTGCCACGCGGTGGGCAAGCGGCCCTTCAAGTCGCGGGACCGCTCCGGCAATGTGTGGTGGCTGGCGGTGCTGTCCTGCGGTGAGTCCTGGCACAACCTGCACCACGCGGATCCGACGTCGGCGCGGCACGGGGTGCTGAAGGGGCAGCTGGATTCCAGCGCCCGGATCATCCGCTGGTTCGAGAAGGCCGGCTGGGCCTATGACGTGCGGTGGCCGGATGCGGGCCGCATCGACTCCCGAAGGAAGGAAGATGCCGTTCACGCGGCATGATTGACAGCGTGGCGATCGATAGCAATACCACCAGTAACAAGAACCGGGCCTCGGATTCGGGGCCGCGCCGCACCCGGAGGGTGCGGATGACCGGCGCGGAGCGCCGTGAGCAGCTGCTGGACATCGGTCGCACGCTCTTCGCCGAGAAGGGGTTCGAGGGCACGTCGGTGGAGGAGATCGCGGCGAAGGCCGGGGTCTCCAAGCCGGTGGTCTACGAGCACTTCGGCGGCAAGGAGGGGCTGTACGCGGTGGTGGTCGACCGCGAGATGCGCCAGCTGCTGGACCTGGTGACGGGCGCGCTGACGGCGGGACACCCGCGGGAGCTGCTGGAGCAGGCGGCCTTCGCCCTGCTGGACTACATCGAGTCGTACACGGACGGCTTCCGGATCCTGGTCCGGGATTCGCCGGTGGCCCAGTCGACGGGCACCTTCGCCTCCCTGATCAGCGATATCGCGACGCAGGTCGAGGACATCCTGGGCCTGGAGTTCAAGGCCCGCGGCTTCGATCCGAAGCTGGCCCCGCTGTACGCCCAGGCGCTGGTGGGGATGGTGGCGCTGACGGGTCAGTGGTGGCTGGACGTGCGCAAGCCGAAGAAGGCCGAGGTGGCGGCGCATCTGGTGAACCTGGCGTGGCACGGGCTGGACGGCCTGGAGCCGAAGCCGCGGCTGGTGGGGCACCGGCGCTCCTGACCGGGGTCCACCCCCGGGGTCACGGGCGGGGCGCCGCCCGGGCCGGTAGGCGCCCGGGCCGGCACAAGCCCGGGCCGGCACAAGCCCGGGCCGGTACGCGCCCGAGTCGGCATGCGCCCGAGCCCGCTCAGGCGGGCCGCCGCGCCACCACGAAGACCCTCCGGAAGGGGAAGACGGTGCCGTGCGGCCCCGCCGCGTAGGCCCCGCGGAGCAGCTCCGCGTAGCTCGCCAGGAATTCCTCGGTCGCCCCGGGGTCGCCGGACAGAGCCGTCAGGACGGGCCGCAGGGCCGTCCCCTTCGTCCAGTCGAGGACGGGGTCCGGGCCGGTGAGCAGATGGCTGTAGGTGGTCTCCCAGGCGTCCACCGTGAGGCCGAGGGCCGTGAGCCGGCCGAGGTAGTCGGCCGGTTCCAGGACGTGCCCGGTGCCGTGCAGGCCGCCGAGCCGGTCCCGCCAGCGCGCGCTCCCGCACAGCTCCCGGAGCAGGGTGTGGCTGGGGGCCCGGAAGTTCCCGGGGACGGTGAAGGCGAGGGTACCGCCGGGGGTGAGGGCGGCCGTCCAGGCGGGGAAGGACCCGGCGTGGCCGGGCACCCGCTGAAGGGTGGCGCTGGAGACGATCAGGTCCAGGGGTTCGGCGGGCGTCCAGTCGGTGAGGTCGGCGCGGGCGAAGTCGAGCCGGCCGCCGCCCGGGGTGGGGCCGGCGTGAGCGGCGGCCTCGGCGAGCATCTCGGGGGAGCTGTCGAGACCGGTGACGTGGGCCGTGGGCCAGCGCGCGGCGAGGAGCGCGGTGACGTTGCCGGAGCCGCAGCCGAGGTCGACGACGCGCGGTCCGCCGGGGCGGGGCGCCGGGTCGGGGATCCGGGCGAGCAGGTCGTGGAAGGGGCGGGCACGGTGGCCGGAGTGGCGGAGGTACTGCCGGGGGTCCCAGGTGGCGGCGGTGCGCATGGGGATGGGCCTCCTCGCGGGTGGGCAGGGGCGCGCCGAATACGACGGACGTGAACATTCCGTACGCTTCCGTTCCAGCATGACTCCGCCAATCTCTTGACGTCAAGAGACTTCATGTCGACAGACCCTCTACACTGATCGCCATGGAGGACGAGGTCGATCGGCTTGTCGCAGCATGGCGTCGCGAGCGCCCGGACCTCGATGTGGAACCACTCGAGGTGCTCAGCCGTGTCAGCAGACTCGCCCGCCACCTCGACCGGGCCCGGCGCCTCGCCTTCGCCGAGCACCAGCTCGAGCCCTGGGAGTTCGACGTCCTGACCTCGCTGCGCCGGGCCGGAGCGCCCTACCAGCTCTCCCCCGGGCAGCTCCTTACCCAGACCCTGGTCACCTCGGGCACCATGACGAACCGCATCGACCGGCTCGCCAAGAAGGGCCTCGTCGAGCGACTGCCCGACCCCACCGACCGGCGGGGCGTGCTGGTACGGCTCACCGCCGAGGGCCGGGACCGCGCGGACGAGGCACTGGCCGGGCTGCTCGCGCAGGAGCGCGCGATCCTCGGCGAGCTCTCCCACGCCCAGCGTGGCGAACTGGCCGGACTGCTACGCCAGTTGACCGCCCCGTTCGACAACATTCCCGGCTAGGTCCACCGGCCCCACCCCGGCCCGCCGGGCCAGGGCCACCGCCGCGAGCGTGGAGTGCACCCCGAGCTTGCCCAGCACGTTCTGCATGTGTGTGCGGACGGTGTGCGGGGAGAGATAGAGCCGCTCGGCCACGGCCTTGCGGCCCAGCCCGGCCACCATGCAGCGCAGCACCTCGCGCTCGCGCGGCGTCAGCGACTCCACCAGCCGCTCGCTCTCGGTGCGGTGCTTACGGGCCGCCGTGAGCTCCCGCAGCACGCCCGTGAGCAGCGCGGGCGGCAGATGCGTCTCGTCGCGCAGGACGCCCCGGATGACGGCCAGCAGCCTGGAGAGCGAGCAGTCCTTGGCCACCCAGCCGCCGGCGCCCGCCTGGAGCGCCGCGGCGGCTCGTCTGGGGTCGTCGCGCTCGGCGAGGACCACCGTCCGCACGGCGGGCTGGCCGCTGCGGACCCCCGCCACCAGCGAGATGCCGTCGACGACGCCCTCGCCCTGCCCCGGGCCGTCCTGGCCGCGGAGCTGCCCCGGCACCACGTCCGGAGCCACCGTGCCCAGGTCGGCGTCGACGAGGAGCACGTCGAAACGGCGCCCCTCGCCCGCCGCCCGCTCCAGCGCGCGCAGCGCCGCCGGCCCGCTGCCGGCCGCCGAGACGTCCACGTCCGGCTCGGCCGCAAGGGCGGCGGCGAGCGACTCGGCGAAGATGCGGTGATCGTCGACCACCAGTACCCGAATACGTGCCACAGCCACCCCCATATCCCGGGAGAACGGCCAGTGCGGGTACGGCGCCCGGTCGCGGGGCCGCCATTGCGCGCACGGCCGCCGCCGTGCCCTGACAGACCGCCCCGCCCCGGGCGTCGTACCTGACTGTCTCGCCCCCTGATCAGCGTCGGCCCCCACCGACGCTGTGCATCAGCGTACGGCCGGGGTCCGGTGTCGGAAGCCGATTGGCAAAACTGCTTGACCCGCCTGTTGATGGTGAGCTTTATGTTCAGTATTGGGGCAGTGAACGACATGGAACGACGTGATGTCGGCCATGAGCGGTCCGACTTGACCGGTCCGGGAGGGTACGGGCCGGGGCCGTGACGAGCCGGGCCGGCCCCGTCCGGTGCCGCCCGGCGTGGGGCCGGAACCGGGCCGCGCGAGGCCGGACGGCGGCCGGCCAGGGCCGCGCGGGGGCCGGCCGAGGACTAGCGGAGCCGCCGGGCGCCCTCCCCCGCGACAGCCGGAAACACCCGTGGCGCACGGTGCCCCGCCGCCGCGAACGCCCGGCCGGCGGCCTCCGCTACGGCCGTCTCGGCGCCCGATTCCACCAGCGCCACGGCCGAACCACCGAAGCCGCCACCGGTCATCCGGGCGCCCAGCGCGCCCGCGCCGTTCGCGACTGCGACGGCCAGATCCAGCTCCGGGCAGGAGACCGCGAAGTCGTCGCGGAGCGACGCGTGCCCGGCCGTCAGCACCGGCCCGACGGCGGTGACACGACCGGCCTCCAGATGATCGACAACCTGCCGCACCCGGTCGTTCTCGGTGACGACATGGCGCACCAACGCTCGTACGGCCGGATCCCGCACCCTTCCGAGGGCCGGTTCCAGCCCCTCGGAAGGGATGTCCCGCAGAGAGCGCACGCCCAGCGCGCGAGCTCCTGCCTCGCAACCGGCGCACCGGTCCGCGTACGCGCCGTCCGCGAGGGCGTGCCGCACGCGGGTGTCCACCACCAGCAGGGACAGCCCGGCGGCGGCCGGGTCGAGCGGTACGTGCCGGTGGGTGAGGTCGCGGGTGTCGAGGTACAGGGCGTGGCCCGCGACGCAGCGGGCGGAGGCGGTCTGGTCCATGATCCCGCAGGGGACGCCGACGAACTCGTTCTCCGCCCGGCGGCAGAGCGCGGCGATCTCCGCCCGGGACAGCCCGAGTCCGCCGACGCCGTCGAGCGCGAGGGCGACGGCGCACTCCATGGCGGCGGAGGACGACAGCCCGGCGCCGCGCGGGACATCGCCGTCCAGGTGGACGTCCGCGCCCGTGGCGGGGTGTCCGGCCGCCCGCAGCGCCCAGAGGACGCCTGCCGGGTAGCACGCCCAGCCCCGGACGCGGCCGGGCGCCAGGTCCGCCGCGGAGAGCTCCGCGCGGTCGGCCGCCGGGCCGTCGCCCAGGCACAGCCGCAGCCGTCCGTCGGCGCGCGGCGAGGCGGCCGCCCGGACCGTGCGCGGCAGCGCGAAGGGCAGCACGAGCCCCTCGTTGACGTCGGTGTACTCGCCGATCAGGTTGACGCGCCCGGGCGCCGCCCAGACGCCGTCCGGGGCGTGGCCGAAGGCCCGCTCGAAGGCGGCCGCGGAGGCGTCGGCCGCGGCCGTGTCGCCGGCGGTCATTCGACGGCCGTCCGGCGGGCGAACTCCCAGGCGTCGGCGATGATCCCGGCCAGGTCGGGGCGGGCGGGGCGCCAGCCGAGGGTCTCCGCGGCGCGCTCGGCGGAGGCGACGAGGACGGCCGGGTCGCCGGGCCTGCGCCCGGCCGCGAGCTGGGGGATCGGGTGCCCGGTCACCTTGCGGGCGGCCTCGACGACCTCGTGGACGGAGAAGCCGTTGCCGTTGCCCAGGTTGCAGACGAGGTGCTCGCCGTCGCGGGCGGCGGACAGGGCGCGCAGGTGGGCCTCGGCGAGGTCGGCGACATGGATGTAATCGCGCACGCAGGTGCCGTCGGGGGTGGGGTAGTCGTCGCCGTAGACGGAGATCGCCGCGCGGCCGCCCAGGGCGACCTGGAGGACGAGCGGGATCAGATGGGTCTCGGGGGCGTGCCGCTCGCCGTGACGCCCGTACGCGCCCGCGACGTTGAAGTAGCGCAGGGAGACGGCGGCGAGGCCGTGGGCCGCGCACTCGCCGCTGATCATGTGGTCGACGGCGAGCTTGGTGGCGCCGTAGGGGTTGGTGGGACGGGTGGGGGCGTCCTCGGTGATCGGGACGGTGTCGGGTTCGCCGTAGACGGCGGCGGTGGAGGAGAAGACCAGGGTGCGGACGCCGGCGTCGCGCATGGCGGCGAGGAGCTCGGCGGTCCCGCCGACGTTGTTGCGCCAGTACGGCTCGGGGTCGGCGACGGACTGGCCGACCTGGGAGAAGGCGGCGAAGTGCAGGACGGCGTCGTACGAACTGTCCAGCCAGCGGCCCGCGTCCTGGACCCGGCCCTCGATGAAGCGGGCGCCGTCGGGGACGGCGGCCCGGTGGCCGGTGGAGAGGTCGTCGAGGACGGTGACGGAGTGCCCGGCGGCCAGCAGGTGCGCGGCGACGACGCTGCCGACGTAGCCCGCCCCGCCCGTGACCAGGTAAGTGCTGCCGCTCGTTCGCTGATTCACGTGCTCGCTACCTCTCGCAGTCGCCGGGCCGCGGCCTCGGGCGGCACATCGTTGATGAACACACTCATGCCGGATTCGGAACCGGCGAGGAACTTCAGCTTTCCGGGAGCCCTGCGGATGGTGAAGAGCTCCAGATGCAGGGCGAATTCACTCCTGAGGGGATGCCGGGCGGGCGCTTGGTGCCAGGCGGAGATGTACGGGGTGGGCGGCTGCCCGGGGCCGAAGATCCGGTCGAAGCGGCGCAGCAGCTCCAGCAGGACGCCGGGGAGCTCCGCGCGGGCCGCGTCGTCGAGGGCCGTCAGGTCGGGGACGCGGCGCCGGGGGTGGAGGTGGACCTCGTAGGGCCAGCGGGCGGCGTAAGGGACGTGGGCGGTCCAGTGCGCGCCGTCGAGGACGGTGCGGCGGCCGTCGGCGAGCTCGGCGGCGAGGGTGTCGTCGAAGAGGTTCCGGCCGCCGGTGCGCCGGTGGTGGGCGGCGGCGTTGGCGAGGACGCGCTCGGTGCGCGGGGTGACGAAGGGGTAGGCGTAGATCTGGCCGTGCGGGTGGTCGAGGGTGACGCCGATCTCCGCGCCGCGGTTCTCGAAGCAGTAGACCTGCTCGACGGTGGGGAGCGCGGAGAGCTCCGCGGTGCGGTCCGTCCACGCCTCCAGGACGAGGGCCGCGTGCTCGGGGCCGAGGTCGGCGAAGGAGGCGTCGTGGTCGGGGGTGAAGCAGACGACCTCGCAGCGGCCGAGGTCGCCCGCGAGGGAGGGGAAGCGGTTGTCGAGGACGACGACGTCGTAGTCGGGGGCCGGGACCTCGGTCGGGGCGGCGCCGGGCCGGGTGGGGCACAGGGGGCAGGCGTCGGAGGGCGGGTGGTGGGTGCGGGTCTGGCGGTGCGCGGCGATGACGACGTCGTCGCCGAGTAAGGGGTCGTGGCGGATCTCGGGGGTGGTGGGGTCGGGGCGGAGGGGGCGCCGGTCGAGGGTGTCGTGCGGGATGTCGTCGCGGAGGTCGTAGTAGCGGAGAGTGCGGCTGTCCGCGAGGGTGATCGCCGTCTTTTTCACGGGGGGCTCTTCCCCTCGGGGTGCCGTCCCTTAACCGGAGGGGCCGCCGTGGGGTGGCGGGTGGGTGGGTGGGCCGCTGCGCGGGGCTTGTTCCCCAGCCCCGCCCCTTCCCGAACCGGGGCTCCGCCCCGGACCCCGGTCCTCAAGCGCCGGACGGGCTGGATTTTCCAGCCCGTCCGGCGCTTGAGGACACCGCGCGGTAGCGCGGAAAGGGGGCCCGGGGGCGAAGCCCCCGGTTTCGGGAAGGGGCGGGGTGGGGAAAGGCCGCCCGCAGGGCACCCTCGGCCGCGCAGCCGTCACCCGGCCCCGGCCAGGGCTACAGCGCCCCCGGGCCCGCAGGGCCCCTCGGTGGGGGAACAGCCGACGCCCCCGCCGCCGCCCGGTCCAAAAGCCCCGTACGCGCCGCGAGAGCCGCCGCCTCCAGCCTCGATCCGACCCCGAGCTTCATCAGGACCCGCTGGACGTGCGTCCGCGCCGTACTGGGCGCTATTCCCATCCCGGCCGCGATGAGCCGCGTGTCCTCGCCCTCGGCGACCCGCACCAGCACCTCGACCTCGCGCGGCGTCAGCAGCTGGAGCAGCCGGGCGCCCTCGTCGTCCGGCTGGGCGGCGGGGTTGAGGAGCTCCGTGAAGGCCCCCTGGAGCAGCTGGGGGTCGACCGCGGCCTCTCCGGCGCGGGCCTTCATCATGGCGCGCTCCACGCCCTCGATGCGCTCGTTGTGGCGGACGTAGCCGGAGGCGCCGGCGGCGAAGGCCGCGGCGATGCCGAGCGGGCTCGGCACCGGGCCGAGGACCACGACGGCGACCTGCGGCCGCTCCCGCTTGATCCGGACGACCGGGTCGAAGGCCCCCGGTTCGGCGGGTGTGGCGGTGCCCAGCAGGCACACTTCCGGAGCGCGGCTCACCACCAGGTCGGCCGCTCCCGCGCTCGGCGCGGCGGCGGCCAGCACACGGTGCCCGCGCAGCTTCAACGCCGAGGCGAGCGCCTCGGCCAGCAGACGGTGGTCGTCGACCACCATGAGCCGCACGCCCATGCGCTTGCCCCCTGTCGCCCGCGTACGTCTCTCCTCGGCCCCTCTTGCCCCCGGAAGCTACACGCTTGTTCGACGTCGCGCGCCCCTTACCGGTGAGAAGTCCCCCGGAATGCCGAAATCCCTGCCAATCACGTGTACTTCGAGACTGAAACGGATCGTTCAGGCACGAAGGCGTGGCGGGCAGGGATACGGACTTTCATGGTCCGCATCGAGCGGCAACCGGTCGGAAACGGCAACCGCGTCAACGCGGCGCGCGGGCCCGGAGGCCCGCGCGTCAACCTAGGGCGTCAGCTCCCGCCGTAGATCTGGAGGGTGTACTGCTTGCCCAGACCGGCGACGGTGACCTTACGGATGTAGTTCGTGCCCAGGAAGAGCCGGCCCTGGGCGTAGACGCCCTGCTGGTAGTTGGGCGAGAGCTCGTTCTCGGCGCGGGCCGTGTCGTCGGCGTTCTTCAGGAGGACATCGGCCTTGAACGTCTTGGGGTCGATGCGCAGCACCTGGCCGCCCCACCGGAAGGTCGCGTTGCGGTAGGCGATCGGGTAGCCGTCCTTGTCGACGCCGAGCGGGATCATCTCGGTGCCGGCGGTGCCGTCCGTCTTGCCCTTGGTCTGGCCGGTGGCCAGGTCGAAGGCGACGATCTCGTTGATGCGGCCGGGCTGGCTGCTGTTGCCGGAGGGGTGCTCCTCCGTCGGCAGGTACAGCGTGTCCTTGGTGACGGCCAGCTTGGAGCAGCCCTCGACCTCGGTGGCGGGGCACTTCGGCTCGTACTTGCCGGCCGTTGAGATCTTGCTGCGGAGCGTGCCGTCCTTGCCGCTGTCGTCGACGACGAGGAAGTCCGAGGCGCCGTTGCCCGTGGTGTCGCCCGCGGAGACCGCGACGACCAGCGGGTCCGTGGAGGCGATGTGCGGGTAGTTCAGGCCGGTCGGCACCTTGTAGGTGGACTTGACCGCGCCGGACTTGGGGTCGAGCGTCTGCACGGAGACCTGCGGGCGCTCGTAGTCGCCGCAGCGGCGCACGGCGACGAGCTTGCCGCCGCCCGCGTAACCGGCGTCCTTGCAGTTGGAGCTGTCCTCCTTGGGCTTCCACAGCTCCTGGCCGCCGTCGAGGCTCCAGGCGGCGCCGCCGCTGGTGCCGCCGGCCGCGACGGTGCCGGCGCCGATGGTGACCTCGTCGAACGTGACGTCCCGGTCACCGGCCTTGGCGGACTTCTGCCAGAGCTTGGTGCCCTTGTTCACGTCGAAGGCGATGACCTGGGTGCAGGGGCCGCCGTACTTCTTCTCCGAGCTGGGCTTGCCGTCGCTGACGAGGACGACGGCCTTGCCGTCGTCGGTCGGCTTCGGGTTGGCCCAGCAGACGGCGCCGTCGAGCGGGAGCTCCCACTTCTTGCCGCCGCTCAGGCCGTAGCCGACGATCTTGTAGACGTCGACCTTGGCGACGGCCTGGTCGCCGACCCACATGCCCTTGGCGCTGACGAGGTCGTCGACCTTCTCCTGCTCGACCTCGAAGAGCAGCTTGCCGTCGACGGTCTTGGGCTTGTCGCCCTTGGTGCCGCCCTGCTCGCCGCCGCCCTGCTTGCCGCCGGTGCCCTGGCTGGTGCCCTCGCCGCCCTTGGCCTGCTCCTCCTTGTCGTCACCCGACACGGCGAACCAGACGCCGCCGCCGACGAGGAGGACGAGCGCCACGGCGGCGCTGACGATGACGGCCATGCGCTTCTTGGCGCCGCCGCCGGAGCCGGGGCCGCCGGGCCCACCGGGGGCGCCGTAGGGGCCGGGCTGCTGCGGGAAGGCGCCGAACTGCGGCTGCGTGGGCGCGCCGAAGCCCTGGCCGGGCTGACCGGGCCCGCCGGGGTAGCCGTAACCGCCGGGCTGGGGCGCCTGGCCGGGGTAGCCGTAACCACCGGGCTGCGGGGCCTGGCCGGGGCCGGGGTAGCCGTAGCCGCCCGGCGGCGCCGCGGGCGGGGCCTGCGGTGGCGTGCCCGGCGGGGGCGGCGGCGTCTGCGGTGCCTGAGGGGCACCCGGGGGCGGGGGCGGCGTCTGCGGGGCTCCCGGCGGAGGCGGGGGCACCTGGGACGGCTGCGCCGGCACCTGAGGTGCCACCTGGGTCGGCTGCTGGTGCGGGTAGCCGTACGAGGGGTTCGGCGCGCCGAAGCCTCCGCCCGGCTGCGCCGGCGGAACCCCCGGCGGCTGGTTGGGCGGCTGGGGCGGCTGTGACATCAGCTTTCCTCTTCACGCGGGTCGGTGGCCCGGCCGGTCTCCCCCGCGATCCCGGTGGCCGAAAATCCACCAGGAAGGAGCGAATCGGGCAGGCAACCCGCCAGTCGGACGGCAGGCGAGCGGGTGTTCTTTCTATCACCCGACTTCCCATACCAACGGGCCGATCCCGGGGTTTACACCGCCTGAGACCGGCCCGTGACGAGACTGTTGCGACTTATGAGCCCTTGTACGACTCAGGCGTCTTCGGCCAGTTCCAGCCAGCGCATCTCCAGTTCGTCGCGCTCCCCGGCGAGTTCCCGGAGTTCGGCGTCGAGCTTGGCGACGGCCTCGAAGTCGGTGGCCTGCTCGGCGATCCGCGCGTGGAGCTTGGTCTCCTGCTCGCTGATGCGGTCGAGACGCCGCTCGATCTTCTGGAGTTCCTTCTTGGCCGCGCGGGCGTCACCGGCCGACTTCTGCTTGGCGGCGGCCTCCGGCGCGGCCGGGGCGGCAGCGGGCACGGCAGCCTCGATCACCCGCTGCCGCCGCTCCAGGTACTCGTCGAGACCGCGCGGCAGCATCCGCAACGCCTTGTCGCCCAGCAGGGCGTAGACCTTGTCGGTGGTGCGCTCGACGAAGTACCGGTCGTGGCTGATGACGACCATCGAGCCGGGCCAGCCGTCGAGGAGGTCCTCCAGCTGGGTCAGGGTCTCGATGTCGAGGTCGTTGGTGGGCTCGTCGAGGAAGAGGACGTTGGGCTCGTCCATCAGCAGGCGCAGGATCTGGAGCCGGCGGCGCTCACCACCGGAGAGGTCGCCGACGGGCGTCCACTGCTTCTCCTTGCTGAAGCCGAACTTCTCGCACAGCTGCCCGGCGGTCATCTCCCGGCCCTTGCCGAGGTCGACGCGGTCACGGACCTGCTGGACGGCCTCCAACACGCGCTTCTTCGGGTCGAGTTCCCCGACCTCCTGGGAGAGGTAGGCGAGCTTGACGGTCTTGCCGACGACGATGCGCCCGGCGGCGGGCTGCCGCTCGCCCTCGGTGCGGGCGGCCTCGGCGAGGGCGCGCAGCAGCGAGGTCTTGCCCGCGCCGTTGACGCCGACGAGGCCGACCCGGTCGCCCGGGCCCAGCTGCCAGGTCAGGTGCTGGATCAGGGCCTTGGAGCCGGCCTGGACGGTGACGTCCTCCAGGTCGAAGACGGTCTTGCCGAGGCGGGAGTTGGCGAACTTCATCAGCTCGGCGGTGTCGCGCGGCGGCGGCACGTCGGCGATCAGCTCGTTGGCGGCCTCGATGCGGAAGCGCGGCTTGCTGGTGCGGGCGGGGGCGCCGCGGCGCAGCCAGGCGAGCTCCTTGCGCATCAGGTTCTGCCGCTTGGCCTCCTCGGTCGCGGCGATCCGCTCCCGCTCGGCACGGGCGAAGACGTAGTCGCTGTAGCCGCCCTCGTACTCGTGGACGGTGCCGCGCTGGACGTCCCACATGCGGGTGCAGACCTGGTCGAGGAACCAGCGGTCGTGGGTGACGCAGACGAGGGCCGAGCGGCGCGCGCGCAGGTGGGCGGCCAGCCAGGAGATGCCCTCGACGTCGAGGTGGTTGGTGGGCTCGTCGAGGACGATGAGGTCCTGCTCGGCGATCAGCAGCTTGGCGAGCGCGATGCGGCGGCGCTCACCGCCGGAGAGCGGGCCGATGACGGTGTCCAGGCCCTGCGGGAAGCCGGGCAGGTCCAGGCCGCCGAAGAGGCCGGTGAGGACGTCGCGGATCTTGGCGCTGCCGGCCCACTCGTGGTCGGCGAGGTCGCCGATGACCTCGTGGCGGATGGTGGCCGCCGGGTCGAGGGAGTCGTGCTGGGTGAGCACGCCGAGGTGCAGGTGGCCCGCGTGGGTGACCCGGCCCTTGTCGGCTTCCTCCAGCCGGGCGAGGATACGGATCAAGGTGGTCTTGCCGTCGCCGTTGCGGCCGACGACGCCGATCCGGTCCCCCTCGTTGACACCGAGGGAGATGCCGTCGAGCAGCGCACGGGTGCCGTACACCTTGTCGACGGCTTCCAGATTGACGAGGTTCGTGGCCATTCCGCTCCTGCTCCTGCGCGCGGGCCGCGCTGCTTTTGTGATCGGCCTTCCAGGGTAGTCGGCGCGCGGCGCGGCCGGTCCCGTGGCCCGGGAGCGCCGCCGGGCGGCGGGGGACGCACCAGGTCACGGGGGTTCGAAGGCCGGGAGGGCGGGCTTTCCGGCCGCTCACCCGGCGACCGGCGGCTCAGGCCTTCGCCGCCACCACCGGACGGATCCGCAGCGCGGCCCACGTCGGGACCAGCGTCCCCACCAGTGTCAGTACGAGCGCCCCGGCCGCCGTCGTCAGATAGATCGCGGGCTGCCCCGAGGGCAGCCAGCCGTCCGTCGCGGCCAGGCTGAAGGGAACCAGGGCTGCGGCCGCCGCCAGCGTGCCCAGGGCGAGGCCCATGGCCGTGACCAGGGCGGCCTCCACGGTCATCATGCGCAGCACCTGGCCCCGGGTGGCCCCCGTGAGGCGCTGGAGGCCGAACTCCCGGCGGCGGTCGCGTACGGAGATCACCAGGGTGTTCACGACGGACAGGGCGGTGTAGCCGATGAGCATGCCGCAGATGAGGTAGTTGACGGACGCCTGGGCGCGGGTGTCGTGGGCGTGCCCGTCGATCACGCCGTCCCGGTCGGTGACGGCGAGGCCCGGGTGGGCGGCGGTCAGGGCGCGCAGGGCGTCGACGACGGTCCGGGGGTCGGTGCCGTCGGCGGCGCGCACCAGGATCTGGGCGGGCAGCCCGGAGGTGGTGTGCGGGGCGAGGAGGGTGACGGGGACGAGGGCCGTCGCGTAGCCGGGCCGGTCGGCGAGCAGGGCGACGACGCGGAGGCCCGCGGTGGAGCCGTCGCCGAGCCGCAGCCGCACGGTGTCGCCGACGCCGCGGCGCAGGCGGTGGGCGGTGGCCTCGGGCAGGGCCACGGTGTCGCCGCGCAGGGCGGTCAGGCTGCCCGCGGTCGCCGGGGCGGCCAGGGTGCGCGCGGCGGAGCCGGCGTCGACGCCCTGGAGGGCGAGGCCGCGCTTGTCCTGTCCGTGGTCGACGGGCCGCTCCAGCCAGCCGGTGCTGGTGACGTACGCGCCCGCGGCGCCGACGCCCGGCACCTCCCGCACCCGGTCCACGAAGGCGGGGTCCACGCCTCCGGCGGCCGAGGTGACGACGGCGTCGGCCTTGAGGCCGTCGGTGAACTGCTTGCCGGAGACGTCGGCGACGGTGGTCTGGAGGTAGAGCATGCCGGTGGTGACGGCGGTGGCGAGCATGATCGGGGTGACGGCGGCGGCCATGCGGATCGAGCGGGCCCGGCAGTTGCGGGCGGCGAGCCGGCCGGTGACGCCGCCGAGCAGGCGGGCGGGCCACTGGAGGACGGCGGCCGCCGCCTTGGTGAGGGCGGGGCCGATCAGGGCGAAGCCGATCGCGGCGCACAGGACGGTGGGGCCGGCGGTGGACGCCGCGACCGGGCCTTCGAGGACGAGGGCGGTCACCAGGCCGAGCGCCACCGTGCCCGCCAGGAACAGGGCGGCGAGGAGCAGCCGGGGCCAGGAGATCCAGCGCTGCCGTGCCTCGGCCTCGCCGAGCGCCTCGGCGGGCCGGACCCTGACGGCGCGCCAGGCGCCGAGGACGCCGCCGCCGAGGGCGGTCAGGAGGAGGGCGCCGCCCGCGGCGACGGCGGGTATCCAGCCCTGCCGGAACTCGACGGTCTCCGCGATCATGCCGGTGCCGACCAGCCGCTCGTACAGCCAGTGGCCGGCGAGCGGGCCGGTGAACCAGGCGACGGCTCCGGCGAGGGTGGTGACCATCAGGGTCTCGCCGAGCACGAGCCGGCGCAGCTGGCCGCGGGTGGCGCCGACGGCCCGGAGCAGGGCGAGTTCGCGGTGCCGCTGCCCGGCCGCCTGGGCGACGGTGGCGCCGACGACGAACACCGCCGTCTGGACGGCGAGGCCGCCGAAGGCCCCGGCGACCGCGATCAGGTTCTCGCCGCCCTCGACGACCTCGGGGTGCTCGACGGCGCCCCGGTCGTCGCCGGTCAGGACGGTGACGCCCTGCCCGTGGAGGGCGGCGGCGATCCGCTCGCGGAGGGCGGCGGTGCCGGTGCCGGGGTGGGCGGTGACGGCGATGTCGGCGACGGTGCCCGCGCGGGGCGCGAGCCGGGCGGCCTCGGCGGTGGAGAGGAAGAGGGTGGCCTGCGGCACGGCGCGGCCGGCGGCGGGCCGGACGATGCCGGTGACGCGGTACGGGGCGGTGGTGCCGCGCGCGGTGAGGGCGACCCGGTCGCCCGTCCGGACCCCGGCCGCGCGGGCGAGGCTCTCGTCGAGGGCGGCCTCGCCGGGGCCGGTGGGGGCCTCGCCCGAGGCGAGGGCGTAGGGGGTGAGGGCGGCGGACTCCCAGCCGTGGGCCTGGGCCGCGTTGGGCGCACGGGTGCTTCCGGCGACGGCGGTGACGGCGGTGTCGATGGTGCGCTCGCCGACCGCGGTGCGGACGCCCGGAACGGCGCGGACCCGCTCGACGAGGGCTTCGTCGAGCTCCACGCGCTCCGGGAACAGGCCCTTCGCCTTGTGCTTCTCGTCGTCGGCCAGGGAGTACCTAGGGTCGCCGGCGACGAGGAGCCGGGCGCCCGCGAGGCGTTCGGGCGGGGTGTTGTTGCGGATGCCGGTCTCCATCAGGCCGCCGCAGGCCATGACGATCGTCGCGCCGAAGAGCAGCGCGAGGAAGGTGGCGGTGAAGGAGGTGGTGCGGTGGCGCAGCGAGCGGCGCGCGAGCTTGCCGATCACGCGGCGGCCCCGGTTCGTCCGTGGCCCGTCGTACTGCGGTTCGCCGTACTGCGGCCCTTCGTACTGCGGTCCGCCGTTCTGCGGTTCACGCCCCACCCCTGTTTTCCGTCGTGCGGCCGCCGGTCGTGGCGACGGCTTCAACGCTAGGGACGGGGCGGGCGCGGTCCCATGGGACGGGCGGGCCTCCTGGGGGTGGGGACAGCCCTACCGGGGGCGTGGGGTTCCGCCCGCCTTCTCGACGAGCAGCCAGCCCACGGCGGCCATGAGGACGGCGGCGGGCGCGGTGACGCGGAAGGCGACGAGGACGGCGGTGCGGCCTTCGAGGAGCCCGGCGAAGCCGACCATGGAGAGCCCGAGGACGCCTAGGAGGGCGAGGGTGACGCCTGCGGCGGCTGCGGCTGAGGCTGTGGCGCGGTGTCGCTGCCGGGCCGTCGTCGAGTACGGCGCCGTATCCCGCTGCGCGGGGCTTCCCAAGTCCAGCGCCGCCTCAGGCTGCGCGGGCCGTGACCGCTGCGCGGGGCTGTCCGACCGCGGCACCGTCTCCCCCCGCTGCGCGGGCGGTATCCGCTGCGCGAGGCTATCCGGCCGCGGCGCCGTCTCCCGCTGCGCGGGCGGTATCCGCTGCGCGGGGCTGTCCGGCCGCGGCGCCGTGCCTCCGCGGGTCCTTGAGGGACTGCTTCGCTTTACGTCCCTCAAGGACCCGCTGCGGCCCGCCGCCTCCCGTGGGTGGGTGGAGGAAACCCTCTTGGGCACCGCCGGTGCCTCGGCCTTGCGGAAGACGGCCACCAGGAGCGCGGTCACCAGAGCCGCCGCCGCGATCCTCGGCGGCACTTGGACCCACCAGGCGGCGCTCGCGGGGGCCGGCAGCGGGACGTCGAGGGCGAGCAGGGCCCCGTAGACACCGAGCATCGCCGTGAGGTGCCACAGGAACGCGGTCATGGCGACGCCGTTGGCCGCGACGACGACGCGCCACACGCGGGGGCGGGCCACCAGGCGCGCCATGGGACGGCGCAGGAGTTCGACGGCGCCGACCAGCCACAGGCCGTGGCAGAGCAGGGCGAACGTCGGCGGCGCCATGTTGCTGATCTTCTCGCCGGGCATGCCGACCATCGACAGGGGGTACGGGCCGAGGGCCACGAGCGCGGTCGCCCCCGCCATGCCGGCGGCGGCCAGGGCGGCCGGGCGGCGCAGCCGGCCGTCGGCGCGGAGGAAGCCGAGCTGGTGGAGGGCGAGCCAGACGCAGGCGAAGTTCAGGAACTCGACGTACGGGACGTCGGCGGCGAACCGCAGCGCGTCGACGGCCGCGGCCGCGCCGGCCAGGGCGGCGAACGCGCCCCATCCCCACCGTTCGTGGAGCCGGAGCAGCGGCGGGGTGAGGGCGACCATGGCCAGGTAGATGCCGATGAACCACAGCGGCTGGGCGACGAGCCGGGCGGCCACGCCCGTCAGCGGGCCGTCCGCGCCGAGGAGTTGGACGGCGAGGGAGCCGGCGCCCCAGACGGCTATGAAGAGCATGGTGGGGCGCAGGAGGCGCTGGAGGCGGGCGCGGACGAACGCGGCGTAGACCGGTCCCTCGGTGCGGCGGGCGAGGGACCGGTAGGAGAGGGCGTGCGAGAAGCCGCCGACGAAGAAGAACACCGGCATGACCTGGAGGACCCAGGTGAGGAGTTGCAGCCCGGGCTCGACCGCGAGCAGGTTGCCGACCTCGGCCCGGCCGTCGTCTGCGGTCACGGCGGCCATCAGCCAGTGGCCGAGCACGACGGTGCCGAGCGAGACGACCCGGAGCAGGTCTATCGTCCGGTCGCGCCCGGCGGGGGTGGCCGCGGCGAGGTCGCGCGCGGTGGGAGTCGTAGCCATGCCCGCACCCTCGCGCGGCGGGGGCGGGCGTCGCCACGGAGGCGGTACTCAGGTGCGGCTGAGTACGGCTACTCAGCCGACCGCTGCTCGACGGACGTGGAGCGGGCCTCGAAGGGAAAGTGCGGGCCGTGCGGGGGGCCGCTGCGCGGGGCCTTTTCCCCTACCCGCCCCTTCCCGGAACCGGGGGCTCCGCCCCGGACCCCGGTCCTCAAACGCCGGACGGGCTGGATTCCGCCCGGATCACGGTCGCTCCCGGGGCCGCACCGGAGGTGACCCGTACCGAACGGCACGTCCCCGACGAGCGCAGCGCGTCCGCCACCTTCTCGCCCTCCGCCTCGTCGCGGACCAGGAACGCCGTGGTCGGGCCCGAGCCCGAGACCAGGGCGGCGAGGGCGCCGGCGCCGGTGCCCGCGGCGAGGGTCGCGGCCAGGGACGGGCGCAGGGAGACCGCGGCCGCCTGGAGGTCGTTGGTGACGGCCGCGGCGAGCGCGGTCGCGTCGCCGGTGCGCAGGGCGTCGAGGAGCGCGGGCGACGGCTCCGGCTCGGGCACGTCCGCCACGCCCGAGCCCCCGCCGGAGACCTCGCGCAGGCGGTCGCACTCGGCGTAGACCGCGGGGGTGGACAGACCGCCGTCGGCGACGGCGAAGACCCAGTGGAAGGTGCCGCCGACGGCCAGCGGGGTGAGGATCTCGCCCCGGCCCCGGCCCAGCGCCGCCACGCCGACCAGGCTGAACGGCACGTCGCTGCCGAGCTCGGCGCAGATGTCGAGCAGTTCCTCGCGCGAGGCCCCGGTGCCCCACAGGGCGTCGCAGGCCAGGAGCGCCCCGGCGCCGTCCGCGCTGCCGCCCGCCATGCCGCCCGCGACGGGGATGTCCTTGTCGATGTGGATGTGGACGTCCGCCGCGCGTCCGTGGCGGGCGGCGAGGGCGAGCGCCGCGCGGGCCGCGAGGTTGGAGGCGTCCAGCGGCACCTGGCCGGCGTCCGGCCCGGAGCAGGTGATCCGCAGTTCCTCGGCGGGTGTGACGGTCACCTCGTCGTACAGGCCGACGGCGAGGAAGACGTTGGCCAGGTCGTGGAAGCCGTCCGGCCGTACGCCGCCGACGGCGAGCTGCACGTTGACCTTGGCGGGGACGCGGACGGTAACGGACGGGCTCACGGAGCGGGCTCCTCGGGTCGTACGGGAGAGGGTCACGGCCGATCGTACGGGGGCGTGAGCCGTCAGCCGGAAGACGGCGGGAGGTGACGGGGGCGCAGGGGTGGGGGTCCGGGGCGCTGACGTGTATTTGCGGGCCCGATGTGGGGGTTCCCTCGCGGTTCGGAGCGAGGGGCCCGTAAATATACGGCCCCGGACCCCCGCCCCGGAGCCACCGGCACCGGCACCGGCACGAAACACCGGCACCGGCCGCGTAACGCGTCAGCCCTGCTTGTTCTCCGCGATCGCCACGAACTCGTACACCGTCAGCGACTCGCCACGGGCCTGCGGCGAAACCCCGGCGGCGACCAGCGCGGCCTCAGCGGCCGCGGCGGAACCGGCCCAGCCGGACAGGGCGGCCCGAAGCGTCTTGCGGCGCTGCGCGAAGGCGGCGTCCACGACGGCGAAGACCTCCTCGCGCGTGGCGGTGGTCTCGATCGGCTTGTCGCGGCGGACGAGCGAGACGAGGCCGGAGTCGACGTTCGGGGCGGGCCAGAAGACGTTGCGGCCGATGGAGCCGGCCCGCTTGACCTCGGCGTACCAGTTGGCCTTGACGGAGGGCACGCCGTAGACCTTGTTGCCGGGCCGGGCCGCGAGCCGGTCGGCGACCTCGGCCTGGACCATCACGAGCGTCCGCTCGATGCTCGGGAACTGCGCCAGCATGTGCAGCAGCACAGGGACGGCGACGTTGTACGGCAGGTTGGCGACCAGGGCGGTGGGCGGCGGGCCGGGCAGCTCGGTGACCTGCATGGCGTCGCTGTGCACGAGGGCGAAGCGGTCCGCGCGGTCGGGCAGCCGGGCGGCGATCGTCGACGGGAGGGCCGCGGCCAGCACGTCGTCGATCTCGACCGCGGTGACCCGGTCGGCGGCCTCCAGCAGGGCGAGGGTCAGGGACCCCAGGCCGGGGCCGACCTCGACGACGACGTCGTCGGGCCGCACCTCGGCGGTCCGCACGATGCGCCGGACGGTGTTGGCGTCGATCACGAAGTTCTGGCCGCGCTGCTTGGTCGGGCGTACCCCGAGGGCTGCGGCCAGCTCACGGATGTCGGCGGGACCGAGCAGGGCGCCGGAATCGTCTGTGCTGGGGCTGGAGCTCACCCGTGAAGTTTACGGCCGCACACGGGCCACGGGCTCGCCCCCCGGCTGACGTAGAGCTTCTTGGCCCGGAAGGTCTGCTCGGCGGCGGGCGCGTCCTGGGGCCGGCCCTTGCCGCCGAGCCCCTGCCAGGTGCGGACGTCGAACTGGTAGAGGCCGCCGTAGGTGCCCGACGGGTCGACCGCGTTCGGCCGGCCGCCGGCCTCGCACTGGGCGAGCCCGTCCCAGTTCAGCCCGTCCGCGCCCTGCACGGCCGTGGGCATGGCCTTGGTGCCGACCTTCACGATCTGGGTGGTGGGCCGGCGGACGGTCTCGGTGGAGATCTTCCGGGGCTTCTGCTTGACGCCGTTGACGGTCCGCAGGGCGTAGGTGACGCGCTCGACGCCCTTCTCGCCGCGCTGGGCGACGACCTCGGTGCCCTTGAAGAGGGTGGGGTCGTCGCGCCGCTCGGTGGTGAAGTCGATGGGCACCTCGCGGACCTCCTGGCTGCCGGTGATCCGCATGACGGAGATCGTCTGGCCCTCGCGCGGGAAGCTGTCGGGGTCGACGGAGGTGGTGTCCTGGCCGCGCAGGGTGATGCCGGCCTGGTCGATGGCCTCGTGGACGGTGGCGGCATTGGTACGGATGGTGCGCTCGCGCCCGTCGGCCATGAAGGTGACGGTCCGCTCGGTACGGACGTCCAGGTCCAGGCCCTCGCGCGCGATGGAGGCGGAGCGGGAGGTGGACAGGTACGCCCCCTCGGCGCGGACCCCGAGCTGGCGCAGGGCGCCGTCGACCGTGCGGGCGGTGGTCCATACGCGGCGGTGCTCGCCGTCGAGGGTGAGGGCGACGGGGCGCCCGTAGCGGACGGTGATCTCGTCGCCGGCGCTGAGGCCGTGGTCGTGGCCGGGGGTGACGGCGTCGTGGGCGCCGAGGGACATGTTCTCGTCGGCGAGGAGTTCCTCGACGTCGTCGGCGAAGGTGTGCAGCGTGCGGGAGCTGCCCTCGACGTTGAGCCGGACGGTCTTGTCGCTGACGATGAAGGCCGAGGTGCCGCCGGCGAGGAAGGCCACGACGAGGGCCTGCGGGACGAGCCGGCGCAGGGCGTCGGGCCGGTCGCCGGTCCGCTTGCGCCGGGCGGAGCGGCGGGCGCCCGCGCGCTCGCCCTCGGGTTCGCCGGCCGGGTCGGCGAGGGGCGCGAGCGGCTCGTGCGGGGTCTCCGTGAGCTCCTCGGCGGGGGTCGTGCCGGCGCCCTGGCGGGGCAGGTGCGGGAGCTCGTCCGGGTCGGCGGGGGGCGCGTAGGAGCCCGCTTCGCGCGGTTCGGGGAGGAACGGATCGTAGAGGCCCTGGGGTGGTTCGTATATCCCGTAGGGCTCGCCGGGGGTGGCGTAGGAGCCGTACGGGACGGCGGGGGCCGGGGGCGCGGCGGCGGGGGCGGCCTGCGCATACGCCCCGGACGTCCCGTACGCACCGTGCGCCTCGTAGGTCGCGTAGTGGCCGGAGGGCTCGTACGGGTCGTACGGACTGTATGCGTCGTATGGGTCAAATGCTGGGTAGAGCGGTACTTCCGCCGCACCGCGGCGTGCGGCGCGGGGGCTGCCCTGTGCATGCGTCACGCGACACTCCCCTGGGTCGAGCTGTCCGGCCCGGGACTGTAGCGGAGGGAGCGTCACTCTCCAAAGTCATATGATCACACGGTGTCGCGACGGGAGTGACTCAGTAGCCGAACGCCCTTGCGGTATTCGCGGCGACCGCCGTGGCCAGGGCGTCCTCGTCCACACCTCGGTACCCGGCCATCGCGCGCAACGTGACCGGAATGAGGTACGGCGCGTTGGGCCGTCCGCGATAGGGCACGGGCGTCAGGAACGGCGCGTCCGTCTCGACGAGCACCAGGTCGAGCGGGGCGACGGCGAGGGCGTCCCGCAGGTGCTGGGCGTTCTTGAAGGTCACGTTGCCCGCGAAGGACATGTAGTAGCCCGCCTCGGCGCACACCTTGGCCATCTCGGCGTCGCCGGAGTAGCAGTGGAAGACCACGGTCTCCGGGGCGCCCTCCTCCTCCAGCACCCGCAGGACGTCGGCGTGCGCCTCCCGGTCGTGGATGACCAGGGCCTTGCCGTGGCGCTTGGCGATGTCGATGTGGCGGCGGAAGGAGCGCTCCTGGGCGGCCATGCCCTCGGGGCCCGTACGGAAGAAGTCCAGGCCGGTCTCGCCGACGCCGCGGACGTGCGGCAGCGCGGCCAGGGCGTCGATCTCCTCCAGCGCCGCGTCCAGCGCGGCGTCGCCGCCCGGCTCGCGGGCGCCCTGGCGCGACCAGCCGTCGGGGTCGCCGAGGACGATGCGGGGGGCTTCGTTCGGATGCAGGGCCACCGTGGCCCAGACGCTCTCGTGCGCGGCGGCCGTCTCCGCCGCCCAGCGGGATCCGGCCAGGTCGCACCCCACCTGAACGACGGTGGTCACCCCTACGGAGGCGGCCTTGGCGAGGGCTTCCGCTACGGAGCCCTGCTGCATGTCCAGATGGGTGTGCGAATCGGCGACGGGCACGTTCAGCGGCGCCGGAAGGGGCGGGGGGACGTCCTTGTCGCTCTGACTCCGCGTGCCGCCGGGCTTGTCGCTGTTCGATGCTGTTGCCGCCATGGACGCGATTCTAGAGATCGCGCGGCCCCGCGCTCACTTGCGGTGCTGGAAGGGGTGCAGGAGGTCCGACAGGTGCCAGTGGTGGCGCGGGGTCTCCTCGCCGCTCCCGGCCTCCTTCGCGAGGGCGCGCCGGGAGGGGGCGGACCCGCTGGTGTGGAACGGCCCGGCGGGCGCCTGGTCCGTGGCGGGCACGGTCGTCCGGGAGTACTGGTGCAGGACGCCGGCTATCCGGGAGACCTGCCCGGACCGCATGATGCGGACGGCGTGACCGCCGCAGTTCATGCAGGTGGGGTGGGTCAGCGGGGAGGGGACGCGCTCCCCGTCGGCGTAGTAGACGACGAACGGCCGGCCCTCGGCGTCGGTGTGGTGCTGTATCTCGTACGACTGCTCCCAGCCGTGCCCGCAGCGCATGCACGCGAAGGCGTACGACTCGTGGGCGGCTTCCAGTGCGCCGGGCGCGGCGGCCGGGTGGCCGACGGCTGTCGGGCGGACACCGTTCGAGGTTCCTGCGATCTCGCTCATGGCAGCTCCTCTTGTCCTGAGGACAAGTCTCTCCGGGATCGGACGTCCCACATCCAGGGAACGCCCTTACCGGCGAAGTCGCAGCAGCCTCTCCCCCGAATTGGGACAAACTTGGCGTCGCGCTGCCCAAAATGCCAGGCTGCCAGGCCTAAGCTTTGCCTTTCACGATAGCCCTTTACCTGCGGATGGGCCTGGTAAATGAGGGCCGGGACGGGGCGTTCGCGCCGGGGGCGCGGGCGGGAGCGCCGGGGGGTGCCGACCGGGGGTTCCGGCGGAGTTCTTCCCCGGCCCGCCCCTTCCCGGATGTCCTCGCCGGACGGGCTGATTCCGGCGGGGCGGGCGGGCGAGCCGAGGGCCGGGCGGGGGCGCACGGCAGGGGCAGGAGGCGCGGGCCGGGGCCGGGCGGTGCGGCCGGCGAGGCCGGAAGAGCCGGAGTCGGGCCGAGGCCGGCCCAAGGCCGCCGCCGGAGCCGGACCGAGACCAGGGCCGTAGCCGGAGTCGGGCCATGGCCGGTCGGCCGTACGAGCAGGTGACCGCGGCCGGAACCAGGGGCCGGGACCGGGACCGAGGCCGGGCCGGGGCCGATGCCGGGGCCCGAGCCAGGGCTGGGACCCAAGCCGGATCCCGGGGCCCGGCAGGGCTGAGGTGGCCACGGCAGGGCCGAGCACCAGGCCCGGGCTGAGCCTGGGACCGGGGCCACGACCCGGCCGGGGGAACCGGGGCCCGGTCGGGAGTCCGGGCGGCGTTCGGGGAGGGGCGGGCAGGGGGAAGGCCCTCCCGCCGTTACTTGCCCGCGGCGTTCTTGGCCGCCACGACCGCGTCGAAGACCTCCCGCTTGGGCAGGCCCGCCTCGGCGGCCACCGCCGCGATCGCCTCCTTGCGGCGCTCCCCCGCCTCCTCCCGGACCTGTACCCGGCGCACCAGCTCCGCGGGGTCGAGGTCCTGCGGGCCGGCCTCGGGGGCGCCCTCCACGACGATGGTGATCTCACCGCGGACGCCCTCGGCGGCCCAGGCGGCCAGCTCGTCCAGGGGGCCGCGCTTGACCTCCTCGTACGTCTTGGTCAGCTCGCGGCAGACGGCGGCCCGGCGCTTCGGGCCCAGGGCCTCGGCCATGGCGGCGAGGGTGTCGTCCAGGCGGTGCGGCGCCTCGAAGTAGACGAGCGTACGGCGCTCGTCGGCGACCTCGCGCAGCCGGCCGAGCCGCTCCCCCGCCTTGCGTGGCAGGAAGCCCTCGAAGCAGAAGCGGTCCACGGGCAGCCCGGACACGGCGAGCGCGGTCAGCACGGCGGACGGGCCCGGCACCGCCGTGACCTTGATATCGCGCTCCACGGCGGCGGCGACGAGCCGGTAGCCGGGGTCCGACACGGACGGCATGCCCGCGTCGGTGACCAGCAGCACGCGCGCACCGCCGGCCAGCGCCTCGACGAGCTCGGGCGTACGGGCCGACTCGTTGCCCTCGAAGTAGGAGACGACGCGGCCGGTGGTGTGCACGCCCAGCGCCTGGGTGAGGCGGCGCAGCCGCCGGGTGTCCTCGGCGGCGATCACCTCGGCGGCGGCGAGCTCGGCGGCCAGCCGCGGGGGCGCGTCGGCGACGTCACCGATGGGGGTACCTGCGAGTACGAGCGTTCCAGTCACGGCCCCATCCTCGCAGGGTCGGGCGGTACGGCTCGCCGGGCGGGCCCGTACCCACCCGGCGCGGGGCGTCACCCCGCGTGCAGCATCAGGCCGATCCCCACCACCATGAGCCCCGCGGCGGCGATCCTCGGCGCCCCGAACCGCTCCTTCATGACGACGGCGCCGATCGCCGCCCCCACGATGATCGACGACTCCCGCAGCGCCGCGATCGGCGCCAGCGCGGCCCGGGTCTGGGCCCACAGGACGAGCCCGTACGCGAAGACCGACAGCAGTCCGCCGAGCAGGCCGCGCGCGGCGTGGGGGCGGAGCTCGGGGAGGAGCCGGTCACGGCGGGTGGCCAGCGCGTAGGCCGGGATGGCGAGCCCTTCGAGGATCATCAGCCAGGCGATGTAGCCGAGGGGCGAACCGGAGGCCCGGACGCCCAGGCCGTCGACGACCGTGTACGCGGCGATGGCCAGACCGGTGGCGAGCGCCGCGGTGATCGCCGGCCAGTGGGGCCGGGCGCCGGAGCCTCGGATGCCCCACAGCGCCAGGCCGACCAGCCCGGCCGAGGCCACCGCGACCCCGGCGAGCTGCCAGGCGTCCGGCAGCTCGCCGGCGAAGACCGCCGCGAGGACGGTGACGGCCAGCGGCGCGCTGCCACGGGCGATCGGGTACATCTGCCCGAAGTCGCCGAGCGTGAAGGAGCGCATGAGCAGGAGTTGGTAGACGACGTGCAGCACGGCGGAGGCGAGCAGGTACGGCCAGGCCGCGCCCGATATCCCCGGGGCGAAGGGCAGCAGCGCCAGCCCGCAGAGGGCGCCACCGCCGCCGACGAGGGTGAACGCCAGCAGCTGGTCCTTGATGCCGTGGGCGATGGCGTTCCAACTGGCGTGGGTGACGGCGGCGACGAGGACGGCGGCGGCGACGAGGGGGGTCATGAGGGTCGCTCGCGCGTGCGTATTCCTGACGGATGATCAGCGGGTGCGCTCATGCCGTGACGCTAGCGCTGTGCTGGTGGGGTGCGCTGTTGTGGCGGTCACCTGCGGGGGCTTCGCGCCGGGCGGGCCCGCGCCTGCGGCGGGCTTGTTCCCCACCCCGCCCCTTCCCGAAGCATCCGATGTGCGGCTCCGCCGCGTGGCGGGGCTCCGCCCCGGACCCCGGTCCTCAAACGCCGGACGGGCTGATTTTCAGCCCGTCCGGCGCTTGAGGACATTCGGGAAGGGGCGGGGTGGGTCACCCCGCCCGCAGCACCGCCGCCACGATCGGCCCCGCCGAATCCCCGCCGTGACCCCCCTGCGGTACGACCGCCGCCGCGGCCACGTCCCCCCGGTACGCCGTGAACCACCCGTTCGGCAGGGTCTGCCCGTCGATCTCCGCCGACCCCGTCTTCGCCCCGATGTCGCTCCCGAGCCCGGACATCGCCTTCCGCCCCGTGCCCGAGACCGCCGTGAGCCGCATCATCGAGCGCAGCTGCGCGGCGACGTCGGCCGGGAGGGCGCGGGAGGCGCGCGCGAGCTGCCGGCCGTCGACGGACGGGTCGACGAGGTAGGGCTGGTGGAAGGAGCCGGTGCGCGCGGTGGCGGCGACGGAGGCCATGTTCAGGGGGGACATCTGCACCTTGCCCTGGCCGATCATCGCCGCGGCCTTGCCGGCGCCGGACTCGACCGGGACGCTGCCGTCGAAGCTGGCGAGGCCGGTCTTCCACTCCAGGCCGAGGCCGAAGACGTCCCGGGCCTCGGCGGCGAGCGCGTCGTCGGGGACGCCGCCGGCGAGGGAGATGAAGGCGGTGTTGCAGGAGGCGGCGAAGTCCTGGGCGAAGGTGGCGCCGGGGTTCTCGCTCTCCTCGACGTTGTGGAAACGCATGCCGTAGGTCGCGTACTTGGGACAGGGCAGCGGCTTCCCGGGGGCGGCCTTGCCCTTCTCCAGGAGCATCGCCGCGGTGACGACCTTCATCGTGGAGCCGGGCGGGGTCTGGCCCATGAGCGCCGCGTTGAACTCCGTCTTCCGGGAGTTGGCGACCGCCAGGATCTCGCCGGTGCTGGGCTTCACGGCGACGACGGAGGCGTCGCTACGGCCGCTCACGGCGGTCTCGGCCGCGCGCTGCACCCGGGCGTCGAGCGTCGTCCTCAGCTGGGCGGGCTTGCCCTTGGAGAGGACGTGCAGGGTCTTCGGGGAGGCCTCGGGGCCGGCGCCGGGCGTGACGGCGCGCACCTCGACGCCGGGCTCGCCGCCCGCCTTCTCGGCGAAGCGCCTGCGCAGCTCCGGCAGGACGGGCGCGAGCGAGGGGTGGTCCTTGGCGTCGAGGACGGTGCCGTTGCGGTCGAGCGCGGTCATCTGCGGCGCGGCGGCGGCGTCGGTGCGCAGGGTCTCGCCCCGGGCGAGCTGGGGGTGGACGACGGCGGACTGCCAGTCGACGAGGGCCTTGCCGGTGCCCGGCCCGCGGACGACGTCGAGGGAGGACTCGTAGGTCCAGGTGCCGCGCTGCTTGCCGTAGCCGATCTCGGCGCTGACGGAGAAGGGCACCCGGGTGCCGGTCGCGGTGCCGGGCTTGAGCGTGACCTTCTGGACGTGCGCCTGGTCGCGGTAGCCGTTGAGGGCGGCGGTCGCCGCCGCGGCGTTGTCGGTCAGGGCGGCCGCCTCGGCCGCGTCGCCGTCCTGCCAGGCGGCGAGGAAGTCGCGGGCGGTATCGCCGATCTCCTTCTCCGTCGGCGGCCCGGTCCGCTGCGGGGCCGGTTCGCCGTGCGCGGAGTTGGTGCCCGCGACCGCGTCGATCACGTTGTACGCGCCGAGTCCGGCGGCCCCCACCAGCCCGGCGGTGACGACACCCACCGCGATCTTCGCACCCTTGTGCATAAGTTCAGCCCCCTCCAGGCCCCCACCCCAGGGTTTTAATCAGGTGATTAAAACCTTCGGTTCGGCACTGTACGGGACAGGAGGGGAGGAAGGGACCCCGATGGCCGGAACCGGTCTCTCCGGACACCTGGACATACGCCGCCTTCCGGGCCCGGCTCCGGGCCCGGCTCCGGGCCCGGACACACGGTCAGATCCAGGTGTCGAACCACATCCGGTTGCGCCACGCCTCCATCGGGATGGGGTGCCCGGTGTAGATCGGGAAGAAGTAGATGAAGTTCCAGGCGATGAGCAGCACCAGGGTGCCCGCCCCGACCGCGCCCACGACCCGGCGCCGCTCGGAGGACCCGGGCGGCCCCAGGATCGCCCCGATCATCATGGCCAGCGCGAGGCACAGGAACGGCACGAACACGACCGCGTAGAAGAGGAAGATCGTCCTCTCCTGCCACAGGAACCACGGCAGATATCCCGCGGCGACGGCGCACAGCACCGCTCCCGCGCGCCAGTCGCGCCGCAGCCCCCACCGGTAGAGCAGGTAGAGCAGCGCGAAACAGGCGGCCCACCACAGCAGCGGGGTGCCCAGCGCGAGGACCTCGCGGGCGCACTTGTCGGTGGCGTCCGCCGGGCAGCCGTCCTGGCCGGGCGAGGGGGACTCGTAGAAGTACGAGACCGGGCGGGACTGCACCAGCCAGCTCCAGGGGTTGGACTGGTAGGTGTGCGGCGAGGTGAGGGTGGTGTTGAACCTCCAGACCTCCTGCTCGTACGCCCACAGGCTGCGCAGCGGGTTGAGGATCCCGGCGAGGAAGCCGTCCGGGCCGTGGCCGCCCTCGGTCTCGGCCCAGTGCCGGTAGTAGCCGCTGTGCTGCCAGCCGCCCTTCTCGCTGTACGTACCGCTCTTGACGAACCAGCCGGTCCAGGAGGCGAGGTAGACGCCGAGCGCGACGGGGACGGTCGACAGGAACGCCCACGGCACGTCGCGGCGCAGCGTGGCGAGCGTGGGGCGGCGGGCACCGGCCAGGCGGCGCGAGCCCATGTCCCACAGGACCGTCAGCAGACCGAAGGCCGCCAGATAGACGGCTCCGTTCCACTTGGTGGCGCAGGCCAGGCCCAGGAAGACGCCGGCCGCGATCCGCCACGGGCGGAGCCCGAGCGGGAGCCGGTCGCCGACCGCGGCGTCGGGCCGGGCGGGCCCGTCATCACCGACCGGGAGGGCGGCGGCCAGCCGGGCCCGCGCCTTGTCGCGGTCCACGAGCACACAGCCGAAGGCGGCCAGCACGAAGAACATCAGCACGGAGTCGAGCAGCGAGGTGCGGCTCATGACGAAGTGCAGGCCGTCCACGGCCATGAGGGCGCCCGCGAGGCAGCCCAGGAAGGTGGAGCGGAAGAGCCGGCGGCCGATGCGGCAGAGCATCAGCACCGAAAGGGTGCCGAGGACGGCGACCATGAAACGCCAGCCGAAAGGGTTCAGCCCGTACAGCCACTCACCGAGGCCGATGACCCACTTGCCGGCCGGCGGGTGCACGACATACCCCGGGGCGTCCGGGACCGTGTCGAAGCCGCCGATGATCTTGTCGTTGATGTCGTCGGGCCACTTCGCCTCGAACCCCGACTTCCACAGGGCCCAGGCGTCCTTGGCGTAGTACGTCTCGTCGAATATCACCGCCTTGGGACTGCCCAGGTGCCAGAACCGGGTCAGTCCGGCGAGGAGCGCGACCAGCAGCGGGCCGATCCATCCCGACCACCGCGCCAGCACCAGGGCGGCCCCCGGCCGTGCCCCGAGCGCCGCCCACACCCGTGTCCCGGGCTCGGGGAACGCCGGTACGAGCCGCTCCCGGACGTCGGGCCGCGGCCCTCCCACATAGCCGAAGCGGCGGAGTCTGCGCTGCCACGGGGGCTGTCGCTCGTCCGCCGTCTGGCCCTGGCGTGCTCGGGTCGCGGTGTCACTGGTCACCGCGCCATCGTAGGGAACCAGCCTGTGGGAGTCCGGAGGGCGCCGCGCGGCCCCCCGTCCGGCGGGAGTGGAGGGGTGCCGTCCGGCGGGGGCGGCGGGGCACGCGGGCCGGTCCTCGGGCGGCGGCTCCTCGGAACGGCCGCGCTCCCCGGGCGGCGGGTCGCAGGGCCGGGGCGGCCGGTCCGCGGGCGGCCCCGGCCCGCCCGCCCGCGGCTCGCCCGCCCCGGCCCGCCCGCGGCTCAGTTCCCCGCCAGCGCTCCCCTCAGTCCCATGTTGCTCACCAGCAGCCCGCCGTCCACCGGCAGCGTCACCCCTGTGATCCAGGACGCGTCCTGGGACGCGAGGAAGGTCACCGCCGCCGCGATGTCCTCCGGGCGGCCGACACGGCCGAGGGGGTACTGGCCGGCCGCCCGGTCCAGGTTCGCCTCGCGGCCCGCCCAGTTCGGGGTGCGGACGGTGCCGGGCGCGACGAGGTTCACCCGGACCCCCCGGGGCGCGCAGTGGCCGGAGAGGGTGCGGGTGAGGCTCGCGAGACCGGCCTTGGCGGCGCTGTAGGCGTGATTGCCGTAGTCCTGTTCGCCGTTGACCGAGCCGATGTTGACGACGGCGCCGCGGCCGCCCGCCGCGGCCAGGTGCGGCACGGCCGCGCGCACGCAGCGGAAGGCGCCGGTCAGCGTGATGTCGAGGTCCCGGAACCAGTCGTCGTCCGCCTCGTCCTCGACCAGCGCCGGGTCGGGGTGGCAGGAGAGGGCGTTGTTGACCAGGACGTCGAGGCGGCCGAAGCGCCGGACCGCCGTGGCCACCGCCGCCTCGACGGCCGCCCGGTCGCCGACGTCGCAGGCGAGCGGCTCGGCGACGCCGCCCGCGGCCCGCACCTCGGCCGCCACCCGGTCCGCCCGCGCGCCGTCGAGGTCCGTGACGAGCACCCGCGCGCCCTCGGCCGCGAAGCGCCGCGCCGTGGCCTCGCCGATGCCGCGGCCCGCCCCGGTGATCAGTACCGCGTAGCCGTCGAAACGCGCCGCTGCCGCCATGCGGCAAGCACTACCCGGCGAGCGCCTTGCCAACCGCCCGTACGAGCGCCTGTGCGCGCGGGTCCGCCGTGACGTTCTTCTGCAGGCCGTTGGTGACGTAGCCGAAGGCGATGCCCGACTCCGGGTCCGCGAAGGCCAGCGAGCCGCCCCGGCCGGGGTGGCCGAAGGAGCCGGGGGCCAGCAGCGGGGAGGCCGCCCCGTGCAGCATGTAGCCGAGGCCGAAGCGGGTGTTCACCACCAGGACCCGGTCCGGGCCGACCGACTCCTCGGTACGGGCCAGGGTCAGGGTCGCGGGCGCGAAGAGCCGGCGGCCGCCCTCCACGTCCCCGATCAGCGAGGCGTAGAAGCGGGCCAGCCCGTCCGCCGTGGCGATGCCCGCGGAGGCGGGGAGCTCGGCGGCGCGGTACGCGGGGTCGTTCTCGTCGGCGAGCGGCGTGATCGCGGCGAACGCGCGGCGGGTGAGGGAGTCCGGGTCGTCGTAGGCGGCCGAGACGGACTGCTTGGGGCGCACCCGCAGGCCCGGGGTGGCGGGGGCGGCGGGCGGCTCGACGGGGGCGACCCGTCCGGCCCGGTCCCGCTCGGCTTCCGGCAGGCCGATCCACAGGTCGGCGGCGAGCGGCCGGGCTATCTCCCCGGCCACCCAGGTGCCTATCGTGCGCCCGGTGATCCGGTGGACCAGCTCGCCGAGCAGCCAGCTGTACGTCTGCGCGTGGTAGCCGTGGGCCGTGCCGGGCTCCCAGGCGGGGGCCTGGGCGGCGACGGCGCGCGGGCCGCTCACCCCGTCGACGGCCTCGGCCGGGGTCAGCGGCGCGTCGAGGACGGGCAGGCCGGCGCGGTGGGACAGCAGGTGGCGCACGAGGACGCGCTCCTTGCCGTTCGCCTTGAACTCGGGCCAGTACGTGCCGACGGGCGCGTCGAGGTCGACCTGGCCGCGCTGGTGGAGCAGGAGCAGCACGGCGGCGGCGACGCCCTTGGTCGCCGACCGCACGATCTGGGCGGTGCCGGGCGCCCAGGGGGCGGCGCCGGTGTCGTCGGGCGCCGCGTCGGCGTCCTTCGTGCCGCCCCACAGGTCGGCGACCTTCCGGCCGTCCCGGTAGACGGTGACGGCCGCGCCGCGCTCCCCGCGCCGGGCGAAGTTCTCCGCGAAGGCGTCCCGGACCGGCTCGAAGCCGTCCGTCACCGTGCCCTGGACGTCCACCACTGTTCTCCCGCTCCCACTGTGCCGATCGCGTGTGCCGATCGCTGTCAATACCTCCCACAATGGTGCAACGCCATGGTCAATGCGCGTAGACCGGGGCACCGGAACCGTCAGGTGCCGCCGGCACGCCGGGGACGCCACGACTCTCAGGCCCCGCCGGCCGGGGCCCGGCCCGGGACGGCCACCGCGCGCGGGTCGAAGCCGAACGGCAGCTCCAGCCGGTGCGCCCGCATCAGCGCCTCGTCGCAGAGCAGCTCCCGTGTGGGACCGTCCGCGACGATCACGCCGTCACCGAGCACCACCGCCCTGCCGCACAGCTCCAGGGCGTACGGCAGGTCGTGCGTGACCATCAGGACGGTGACGTCGAGGGCGCGGAGGATGTCGGCGAGCTCACGCCGGGAGGCCGGGTCGAGGTTGGAGGAGGGCTCGTCCAGGACGAGGATCTCGGGCTCCATGACGAGGACGGTCGCGACGGCCACCCGGCGCCGCTGCCCGAAGGAGAGGTGGTGCGGGGGCCGGTCCGCGAACCCCTCCATGCCGACGAGGGCCAGCGCCTTGCGCACGCGCGCCTCCAGCTCGGGCCCGCGCGCCCCGGCCGTCGCCGGGCCGAAGGCGACGTCCTCCCGGACGGTGGGCATGAAGAGCTGGTCGTCGGGGTCCTGGAAGACGATGCCGACCCGGCGGCGGATCTCGGCGAGGTTCCGCTTCTCCACCGGCAGCCCGCCGACCCGGACGCCGCCCAGCCCGCCGCCGAGGATGCCGTTGAGGTGGAGGACCAGGGTGGTCTTGCCGGCGCCGTTCGGCCCGAGCAGGGCGACGCGCTCGCCGCGGGCGACCTTGAGGTCGACGCCGTAGAGGGCCTGGTGGCCGTCGGGGTAGGCGTAGGCGAGGCCGGAGACTTCCAGGGAGTACGGGTGCGCGGGGGGTGTGGAGGGTCCGGGAGGCGTAGGGGTCATGGGTGGTCTCCGTCCGGCGTGCCTTGGTGGGCGGTGAGGTTTGAGGGCGGGTCCGGGTGTGGTGGTGCGCCTGCGGCGGGCTTCTCCCCTACCCGCCCCTTCCCGTAACCGGGGGCGAGCCCCCGGGCCCCCGTTCCGCGCTACCGCGGGGTGGCCTCAAACGCCGGCCGGGCTGAATTTGCCCGGTTCCGGGCAACATTTCAGCCCGTCCGGCGTTTGAGGACCGGGGTCCGGGGCGGAGCCCCGGTTACGGGAAGGGGCGGGTAGGGGAAAAGGCCCCGCGCAACGGCACCCTCGCCTCGCCCACCCGCTCACCCCGCCGCTCACCCCGCCGCATAAGCCCACCCGCCCGCGCACACCGCCACCGCCGCCACCGGCAGGGCCGCCGCCCGCGCCCACTGCGCCCGGGTCGCCGTCACCTCGTCGATGACCGGCATCGTCCCCGCGTACCCCCGGCTGAGCATCGCCAGGTGGACGCGCTCCCCCCGCTCGTAGGAGCGGATGAACAGCGTGCCCGCGGTCCGGGCCAGCACCCCCCAGTGCCGGACGCCGCGCGCGCGGAAGCCGCGTGAGGCGCGGGCGACGCGCATGCGCCGCAGCTCGTCGGTGACGACGTCCCCGTACCGGATCATGAAGGACGCGATCTGGACGAGCAGGGGCGGCAGCCGGAGTCGCTGGAGGCCCAGCAGCAGGGCGCGGAGCTCGGTGGAGGCGGCCAGCAGGACGGAGGCGGCGACGCCGAGGGTGCCCTTGGCGAGGACGTTCCAGGCACCCCAGAGGCCCGGTTCGCTGAGCGCGAGGCCGAGGACCCGTACGCGCTCCCCCTCGGCGACGAACGGCATCAGCACGGCGAACGCCACGAAGGGGACCTCGATCAGCAGCCGCCGGAGCAGGAGGGCGGCGGGGATCCGGGCGGTGCCGGCGACGGCGGCGAGGAGGGCCGCGTACAGCGCGAAGGCCCATACCGCCGTGCGCGGGGTGGAGACCACGACAAGGACGAAGCCGAGCACGGCGAGGATCTTGCAGTGCGGGGGCAGGGCGTGCACCGGGGAGCGGCCGGGCCGGTAAAGCCGGTGGGAGGCGTGGCCGGCGCCCATGTCAGACGGACCCGGCCGCCGGGGCCTCCGCGGCGGGCGTGGGCGCGTGGGCGCGGCGGCGGCGGACGACGAGGAAGACACCGGTGCCGGCGGCGAGGGTGACGCCGACGCCGATCACCCCGGCGAGGCCACCGGAGATCCGGGCGTCGGAGACGTCCTTGACCTGGTAGTCGGCGAGGGGGGAGCCCTTGGCGGCGTGTTCCTCGGTCCTGCTGTCGAGGCCCTTGTCGTGGGCGACCTTCTCCAGGCCGTCGGGGCTGGTGGAGGCGTAGTAGCTGACGCCGCCGGCGCAGACGAGAGCGGTGACGAGGCCGGCGGCCCACACCCGGCGGGCGGAGCGGCGGGCGGGGGCGGGCGTCCGCGCGGGCACGGGTTCCGGGGCGGGAGGGGACCCCGGGGACGTCCGCAACTCCAGCGGCCGTACGAGCCCGCGGGCGCCGTGTACGAGGTCGGGCCGTACGGCGAGCACCGCGCCGACCGTCAGGGCGGTGATGGCGGCCTCGCCGACGCCGATGAGGACGTGCACGCCGGCCATGGCCGTGAAGACCTTGCCGAGGGAGACGTCGGTGGTGCCGCCGAGGGCGTAGAGGAGGGTGAAGGCGCAGGCGGCGGCCGGTACGGAAACGAGCGCGGCGACGAACGAGGCGGCGGTGACGCTGGGCCTGCGGCGGGGCAGGAGGACGAGGAGCGCGCGGAAGGTGCCGTAGGCCACGAGGGTGGTGACGACGCCCATGTCGGTGATGTTGACGCCGAGCGCGGTGAGGCCGCCGTCCGCGAAGAGGATCCCCTGCATCAGCAGGACGACGGATATACAGAGGACGGCGGTGTACGGGCCGACGAGTATCGCGGCGAGGGCACCGCCCAGGAGGTGGCCGCTGGTACCGGCGGCGACGGGGAAGTTGAGCATCTGGACGGCGAAGACGAAGGCGGCGACGAGGCCGGCGAGCGGTGCCGCTCTGTCGTCGAGCTCGCGGCGCGCGCCGCGGAGGGCGGTGGCGACGGCCGCCGCGGCGAGGGCGCCGGTGGCGAGGGAGACCGGGGCGTCGATGAATCCGTCGGGGACGTGCATGGCGGGACTCCGCTCTGCGGGGCCGTGCGCGGTGGTGTGCGGCGCGGCTGTTCGTCACGGGTGGCCGTGACGGGCGGTCGTCACGGCTGAGGCTGAGGCTGGAGGGCACGGGCGCTGGTCACGGCTGGGCGTGACGAGCGCTCGTCGCGGCTGGAGGTCACGGACGCTGGTCACGGACGCTTGTCACGGCTGGAGGTCACGGGTGTTCGTCACGGCTGGGAGGCCACGGTCGTTCGTCACGACTGGTCGTCACGACTGGTCGTCACGGGCGGCGGGCCCGCTGTCCGGCGTGCGCGCCGCGTGGTGCCGGGCCCGCGTGGGGTCGCGGGCCCGTGGGGGTGCACCGGTCCGCACGCCGGCCAACGGGGGGAACCGCTCGATGATAGGCGCGTGTTGCGAACCCTTCGCAAGAGCGTGTGCGCCGCTTCTGCACGCCTCTCGCTCACCCGCGCGCCGCCAGCGGTGGCGGGAGACGCCGTCTGCCCGAATGCTGAATCACGGAGGACTTCGTTCCGCGGACTTCGGAGCTTCGGAGGTTGCCACATGGCCACGGCCGCCGCGCCCACCGCTGAGGCCCCCGCGACCCCGCCCGAGCTCAGCCGCCGCCGGATCAACCTCGTCTTCGTCACGATCGTCCTCGGCATGCTGCTGGCCGCCCTCGACCAGACGATCGTCTCGACCGCCCTGCCGACGATCGTCGCGGACCTGGGCGGCGGCGGGCACATGGGCTGGGTGGTGACGGCGTACCTCCTCGCCGAGACCGTCTCGACCGTCCTCGTCGGCAAGTTCGGCGACCTCTTCGGCCGGAAAGTGATCTTCCAGCTGAGCGCGGTGGTGTTCGTCGGCGGCTCGGTCTTCGCGGGCGCGGCGGGCTCCATGCTGATGCTGATCGCCGCGCGGGCCCTCCAGGGGATCGGCGGCGGCGGTCTGATGGTGACGGCGATGGCGCTGATCGCGGACGTCATCCCGCTGCGCGAACGCGGCAAGTACCAGGGGGCGCTGGGCGCGGTCTTCGGTGTGACGACGGTGGTCGGGCCGACGCTCGGCGGGGTCTTCACCGACCACGCGACGTGGCGCTGGTGCTTCTACGTCAACGTGCCGGTCGCCATCGTGATGGTGGTCATGGCGGCGCGGACGATCCCGGTGGTGCGGTCGGCGGTGCGGCCCGTCATCGACTACGCGGGCATCGCGCTGGTGGCGCTCGGCGCGTCCGGGCTGGTGCTGGGCCTGGAGTGGGGCGGCAACGAATACGCGTGGGGGTCGCCCGTCATCATCGGCCTGTTCGCGGGGTCGATCGTGCTGCTGGCCGCGTTCGTACGGGTGGAGCTGCGGGCCGAGGAACCCATGCTCCCCATGCACCTCTTCGCCAACCCCGTCTTCACGATCTGCTCGGTGCTCAGCTTCATCGTGGGTTTCGCGATGCTGGGGGCGCTCACCTACCTGCCGACGTACCTCCAGTACGTGGACGGGGTGTCGGCCACCATGTCGGGCGTACGGGCGCTGCCCATGGTCGCCGGACTGCTCGGCGCGTCCATGCTGTCCGGCGTGGCGGTCAGCCGCACCGGCCGCTACCGCGTCTTCCCGATCGCGGGGACGGCCGTGATGGCGCTCGGCCTGTTCCTGATGTCGACCATGGGCGCGTCGACGGGGCCGTGGCTGGAGTCGCTGTACATGTTCGTGCTCGGCATCGGCATCGGCCTGGCCATGCAGGTGCTGACGATCGCGGTGCAGAACACGGTGCCGTACCACGAACTGGGCACGGCGACCTCAGGCGTGACCTTCTTCCGCACGCTCGGCAGCGCCTTCGGCACGGCCATCTTCGGCACTCTGTACGTCAAGCAGTTGCGCCCCAACCTGGAGGAGGCGCTCCTGCGTTCCCCCGGCGTCCCGCCGGCCGCGGTGCAGAGCCCGCAGGACCTCGCCCGGCTCAGCCCGGAGCAGGCGCGTCCGGTCATCGACGCCTACGCGGAGACGATCAACTACGTCTTCCTGTGGGTCGTGCCGGTCGCGCTCGTCGGCTTCGTCGCCGCGTGGTTCCTCAAGCAGGTGCCGCTGCGGGACAGCGCGCGGGCCGGGGCGCAGGACATGGGCGAGGCGTTCTCGGCGCCCGACTCGGCGGAGGCGCAGCGCCAGCTGGAACGGGCGGTGGCGGGCGTGATGCGCAGGGCCGAGGGCCCGCCGGTGAGCCGCCAGGTCCTCGCGGCCTCGGGCAGCTCGCTGGGCCCGGCCGAGGCATGGACGCTGGGCCAGATCCACTGGCGGCTCCGCGTCCGCGGCGAGGCCCTCCTCTCGTCCGTCGCCACCGCCCACCGCATGCCCCCGGAGGCCCTGGAACCGGCCTTCGCCCGCACGGCGTCCGCGGGCCTGGCCCGGGTGGACGGCGACCGCCTGACCCTGACCCCGGCCGGCGAGGCGGAACTGGAACGCCTGGGCACGGCCTGGCGCACCTGGCTTGCCCACCACCTCGACGACTGGGACATCACGGACCCGAAGGACAGGGCGCTCCTGGACCGGGCGCTGGACACGATGGCGGCCCGGCTGCTGGAGGAGGACGAGAAGGGGCAGGAGCGGATCGGGGTGTGAGGGCTGTCGCACCGGGGCTGCGGTCCGAGGCGAGGGCGTCGGTTACGGCGGTGTTCGGGGGCGTACGCGGCACGAAGCCCGTGGCCCGTCCCGCGCCTCGGGAGGAGGCGCGTGGGCGGGCTCGCGGGTGGCTCAGACGGAGCCGACGCCGGCCTGGGCCTTGATGGTGTCCACGGCTTCGCCGGTGAGCCACCGAAGCGGCACGACGGTCCACCGGTCACCCTTGCGCATGATCACGGCGTTACCGTCCTTGGTCCGTCCGATGTGGACGAAGCCGTGGTCACGCCGCAGGTCCTTGGCCAGGTCCTCTCCGTGGATCACGCGCTACTTCCCTTCGCGCTCCTCGTCGTCGGCCATACTGCTGTAGACGCTACCGTTCCGGGAAACCTGTGTATCGGGGTCGGTGACCGCGTCCCTGTTCTCGTCCGGGTCCCACTCGTCGCCCTTCTTACCCACGCCGCGCTCCTTCCAGGGTGATGCCCCGCGCCGCGTCGATCAAGGCGACCCTCGCCCGCAGCACTTCCGTCCCGTCAGCCGGGCGCACGTCGCCTCGTTCGGCCTCCCACTCCAGGCCACCTCCGCCGGGGCGGAGATGGACACGGGTCGGCGTGAGGTCCATGACCACCCCGATCCGACCTTTGGCCATGTCCAGGGCCATGTCGCCTACAGCGACCGATGCCTTCGTTGAGTTCATGCCGTGATCGTCGCTGCTACTCCCCGGACGCAGGAACCTCGCTCAAAGGACAGTCCGGGACGTCTTGGTGCTGCTAAAACGTCCCAGGGGCATCCCCACGGATGGCAGGAGAAACGACGTGCCGAACGAACGACTTCGCGCCGCCATGGTCACCGCAGGCTGGACCTGCGCCACCCTGGCAGCCGAGGTAGGTGTCGACCCGAAAACCGTCGAGCGGTGGGTCAGCATCGGACGTACACCGCACCGCGTCACCGCCGTAAAGACAGCCGAGAAACTGGGAGAAGATGTCCAGGCGCTGTGGCCGGCGCTGGCTCATGCCAGGCGGGCACGCGCCGCAAATGCCGAGCTGGTCGCGCTCTACGGACAGCGAGCCGAACTTTCCGTCACCGCGTTCGTCGACTTGATCGCTCAAGCACGCGAGCATGTCGATATGTTGGTGTACGCCGCCGTCTTCCTGCACGAGGCGTATCCCGGACTCAACGACCTTCTGCGAGAACGGGCGACCAAGGGCTGTGCGATTCGGGTGGCGGTAGGAGATCCGAACAGCGCCAACATCCAGCAGAGGGGCCGTGAGGAACGATTCGGGGACGGGATCGAATCCCGGTGCCGTCTCGCCGCCATGCATTACAGCCCCATCGCACGAACACCGGGAATCGCGATCCGGCAGCACGGGACCACTCTCTACAACAGCCTTTACCGCGCTGATGATCAGATGCTGGTGAACTCCCATGTATGGGGCGTCAACGCGTACAGTGCGCCAGTGTGGCATCTGCGGCGCCATAGCAAAGGCGGAATGTTCGATACGTACGCCGAGAGCTTCGAGGCTGCCTGGGCTACGGCAGTTCCTGTCCGGGAGGGATGACCATGGCCCGTACCGAGTACTACGACGACCCCGCCGCCCCCGAGCCCAACTCCCTCGTCGTCGCCGCCTCGGCCGTCGTCACCGACGACGCAGGCCGTGTCCTGCTCCAGCGCCGCCGGGACAGCGGCCTCTGGGCACTGCCCGGCGGCGGGATGGAGATCGGGGACTCACTGCCCGGCGCGGCCGTGCGCGAGGTCAAGGAGGAGACCGGGCTCGACGTGGAGATCACCGGGCTCGTGGGAACGTACACCGATCCGCGTCACGTCATCGCCTATACGGACGGCGAGGTGCGCCGGCAGTTCAACGTCTGCTTCACCGCCCGGATCACCGGAGGCGCGCTCGCCGTCTCGGAGGAGTCCACGGAGCTCCGCTTCGTGACCCCGGACGAACTGGACGCGCTCCCCATGCATCACACGCAACGCCTCCGGATCGGCCACTACCTGGCCCACCGGGAGCAGCCCTACCTGGGCTGACGTCACCGCCGGCGCCGTGCCCCCGTCACAGTGCCGCCCGGCTCCCCGTGTCCACCGCCGTCGTGGCCGTGGCCGCCCGGGCCGCGGCCTCCGCGACCTGGTCGGCGGTCAGGACGTAGCCGGTCTCCGTGTCGGCGGTGGAGCGGGCGAAGACGACGCCGTAGACCTTGCCGGTGGGGGTGAGGAGGGGGCCGCCGGAGTTGCCGGGGCGGACGGTGGAGCGGACGGAGTAGACGGTGCGGGTGGTGATGCCGTCGCCGTAGATGTCCTGGCCCTTGGCGCGGACCTCGTTGGCGACCGTCGCGGCGCGCAGGTCGAGGCCGCCGTTCTCGGGGAAGCCCGCGACGACGGCCGCGTCGCCGCGCTTGGCGGTCTTGTCGAAGGGGAGGACGGGGGCGTCCAGGCCGGGCACGTTCAGGACGGCCACGTCGGTCTTCGGGTCGAAGAGCACCACCTTCGCCGGGTACGCCTTGCCGACGCCGCCCACCTTCACGGTCGGCCGGCTGACCCCGGCGACGACGTGGGCGTTGGTCATCACATGGCGGGACGCGTAGACGAAGCCGCTGCCCTCCTGGCCCCGGCGGCCGTCGCGGACGTCGGCGACGCCCTCGACCTTGACGACGCTCTCGCGCGCGGCGCGCGTCGCGGCGACGGTGACCGCGTCACCGGACGGCTTGGCGACACCGGTGGCCGGTTCGTTCTCGAAGGGGTTGAAGACCTGCGGGAAGCCGGCCCCGGACAGCGCGTCCGTCGTGCGGCTGAACCAGGTGGGCGCCTGTTCGGGCATCGCCTTCTGGACGGCCCCGAGCAGCGTGGAGTCCTTGATCTCCCTCGTCAGGAGGGTGGAGTTCGCCGAGACCAGGACGCTCGCCGCGACCCAGCCCACGAGGAGCACGGCCAGCGAGTTGACGGCCGCGCCGCCGATCCCGTCCACGCCGCGCACGGGCGCCCACGTCAGCCTGCGGCGCAGCTGCCAGGCCAGCCGTCCGGCCAGGGCGTGACCGGCCGCGGCGGGCAGCAGGACGACGAGGACGGCGACGACCGCGGCCGTCGAGGTGCCCGCCGTGAAGGGCTCCAGGGCGTACGGCAGCGCCAGCACGCCCAGCACCGCGCCGCCGAGGAACCCGGCGAGCAGGACCACTCCGGCGACCAGCCCGCGCCGGAAGCCCGAGACCGCGTAGGCGACGACGACCAGCATGAGAAGCACATCGAGCAGGTTCAACGTGGAGCCCTTTCCGTCACACGCGCCCCCGATCGCGCCCACAACGTGTGTGGACTTAAGAAAACGCCCGTTTGGGGACCAACGGTTCCCTCGCATGGCGTAGACCACAAAACCCGGCCACAAAACCCGGCCACAAAACCCGGCCACGAAGGACGGCCTCCGGAACGCGGACGGGCCCGGTGGGCCTCCCGTTCCCGGGAGGCCCACCGGGCCCTGTCATCCGTTCTCAGCCGGAGCTCAGACGCCGCTCGGCTCCCGCACCGGCTCGCGGTCCGCCGCCCGCTCCGGGGCGGTGTCCGTGAGCTGCTGCTGGAGCTTCTCGCCCTCGACGTCCACGTTCGGCAGCACCTTGCCGAGCCAGCCCGGCATCCACCAGGCGGCCTTGCCCAGCAGGGCGAGGACGGCCGGGACGATCGCCATCCGGACGATGAACGCGTCGAAGAAGACGGCGATGGCCAGGCCGAAGCCGATCATCTTGATCATCTGCTCCGAGGAGCCGATGAAGCCGGCGAAGACGCTGATCATGATGATGGCGGCGGCCGTGACGACCCGCGCGCCGTGCTTGAAGCCGGTCACGACGGCCTGGCCGGGACGCTCGCCGTGGACGAACGCCTCCCGCATCCGGGTGACGAGGAAGACCTCGTAGTCCATCGCGAGACCGAAGACGACACCCACCATGAAGATCGGCATCATGCTCATGATCGGGCCGGTCTCCTCGACCCCGAAGAGCGAGCCGAGCCAGCCCCACTGGAAGACCGCGACGACGGCGCCGAGGGCCGCGACGACGGACAGCAGGAAGCCGAGCGCCGCCTTCAGCGGGACGAGCACGGACCGGAAGACGATCATCAGCAGGAGGAAGGCCAGGCCGACGACGAGCGCCAGGTAGGGCAGCAGCGCGTCGTTCAGCTTCTGCGAGACGTCGATGTTCATCGCCGTCGCGCCGGTGACGAGCACCTTCGCGCCCGCGTCGGCGCCCGCCTCGGCGCCCTTGTCGCGGATCGCGTGGACCAGGTCCTCGGTCTCGACGCTGGTCGGCTTGGACTTCGGGACGACCAGCAGGGTGGCCGCGTCCCCGGCCTTGTTGAACTGCGCGGGCGTGACCGCCGCGACGTTGTCCAGGCCCTTCAGGGTGTTCTGGACCTTGTCCATCGCGCCCTTGGGGTCCTTGGCGCCGGCCACGTCGCCGACGACCATCAGAGGACCGTTGAAGCCCGGACCGAAGCCCTCGGACAGCAGGTCGTACGCCTTGCGCTGGGTGCTGCTCTTGGAGGCGGCGCCGTCGTCCGGCAGGCCCAGCTCCAGGGAGGCGGCCGGCACGGCCATCGCGCCCAGGCCCAGCACACCGATCACCAGGACCAGCACCGGCTTGCGCAGCACGAGCCGGGCCCAGCGGGTGCCCATGTTCGGCTTGTCCTCGGCGGCCGAGCCCGGCTTCGCCTTGCGGACCTTGCGGGCCAGCACCTGCTTGCCCGCGAAGCCGAGCAGCGCGGGGATGAAGGTGAGCGCGATGAGGACGGCGATGGCGACCGTACCGGCGGCGGCCATGCCCATCTCCGTCAGCACGGGGATGTTGACGACCGCGAGGCCGGCCAGCGCGATGACGACCGTGAGACCGGCGAAGACCACGGCGGAACCGGCGGTGCCGACGGCCCGGCCGGCGGCCTCCTCCCGCTCACGGCCCTCGGCGAGCTCCGCGCGGTAGCGGGAGACGATGAACAGCGCGTAGTCGATGCCGACCGCCAGGCCGATCATCATCGCCAGCGTGGAGGTGTTGCTGGAGAGGTTCAGGACCGGCGTCAGCGCGGCGATCGAGGAGACGCCGATGCCCACGCCGATGATGGCGGTCAGCAGCGGCAGACCGGCGGCGACCAGCGAGCCGAAGGTGATCAGCAGGACGACCGCCGACACCGCGATGCCGATGGCCTCCGAGCCGCCCTCGGGCATCGACTGGAGCACGCTGCCGCCGACCTCGACGGTCAGGCCCGCGTCACGCCCGTCCTGGGCCGCGGCCTTCAGCTCGTCGCGCGAGGACTCCTCGAGGTCCGTGGACTTGACCTTGTACGCGACGGACGCGTAGCCGGTGGTCCCCGCCGGGTTGACGGCGTTGCCGGCGAACGGGTCGACGGCCACGGCGACCTGCGGGCTGCGCTTGAGGTCGGCGATGACCTTCTCGACGGCCGCCTTGTTCTTCGCGTCGGCGAGCTTCTGGCCCTCCGGGGCCTTGAAGACGACGCGGGCGCTCGCGTTCTGCTCGTTGTTGCCCGGGAAGCGCTTCTCCAGCAGGTCGAACGCCTGCTGCGCCTCGGTGCCGGGTATGGAGAAGTCGTTGTTGGTGGACTTGGACGCCGTGGCGGCGCCGGCCCCGGCCAGCACCAGCAGCAACAGCCAGGTGAGGGCGAAGTACCAGCGGCGCCGATAGGCGAGCCGGCCTATTTTGTAGAGGAACGTGGCCACGAGAAGGTCGTGCTCCCGTCGGATCAGGTGGACGAACAGGGCATGGGGGGCCAGCCCGACGACGAGAGCGGCGCGTCAGGTGGGAGGTGTGGGGGTGGTGGGGAGGTAAGAAACCGGCGCTACAGACCGAGGGCGGGGAGGACCACGGCGTCGATGTAGCGGATCAGGTACGAGGGGTCGGCGTTCCGGTCCTCGACCAGCGGCCGGGTGAGGAAGGCGCCGAGCATCATGTGCGGGACGTAATCCAGCGCGGGGGTGTCCGCGGCGATCTCGCCCCGGTCGACCGCGCGGCGCAGCATGGCGTCCATGCCGGCCATCTCCGGCTCGATCAGCAGCTCGCGCAACGCGCGGTGGAGATCGGCGTTCGTGTGGATCGCGTGCCCCAGGCCCCGCATAAGAGCGGCGTCCTGTTCCATCTGCGCATCGTCGGCCTCGCACACCATGGCCAGGAGGTCACCGCGCACCGAACCGGTGTCGATGTCCGCCAGCTTGATCGGCTTCTTGTGGCGCAGGGCGCTCACCACCAGCTCCGGCTTGCCCTTCCACTGGCGGTAGAGGGTGGCTTTGCTGGAGTGCGTACGGGCCGCGACGGCGTCCATGGTGAGGGCGTCGTAGCCGACCTCACGCAGGATGTCGAGCACGGCTTCGTACAGCTCGGCCTCGCGCTCAGGGGTCAGCCGGGTGCGTCGCACCGCCGGAGTGGGTGATTCCGTCGACATGCCGCGCCCCCTTCCGGCTGACCGGTGAACCTACTGAACGAAACGGTTTCGTACACCTCGAGAGTAACGGCCGGGGAAAGCGAAACGACGGCGTTTCGATGGTGTTCTCCGTCACGATGACCGAGTTGCCGCGGCCCCCGGGGCCCGAAACCATGGGTGGGGTGAGAGAGGACCCTGGCGCGTATCTCCGCTTCCCGCATCTGCACGGCGATCTCCTCTGCTTCACCGCCGAGGACGATCTCTGGGTGGCGCCCCTGACCCCCGCGGGCGCCGCCGACGGACCCGGCGGGCCGGGCACCGCCGGCCGGGCCTGGCGGCTGACCGTCGACCGGACCCGGGTGGGACACCCCCGGTTCTCGCCCGACGGCCGGCACATCGCCTTCACCACCTGGCGCAGCCTCGACCCCGAGATCCACCTCGCCTCCGTGGACGGCGGCCCCGCCCGCCGCCTCACCTACTGGGGCAGCAGCGACACCCGGGTCTGCGGCTGGGCGCCGCCCGACGACCACGGCACCTGCGACGTCCTCGCCGTCTCCTCGCACGGCCAGCCCTTCTCGTACTTCTCCTGGGCCTACCGGCTGCCCACCGACGGCAGCCCCGGCGGCCGGCTCCCCTGGGGCCCGGTCTCGGACATCGCGACGCGCGGCGCGGACCACAAGACGCTGCTGCTGGCGGGCAAACCGCCGCACGAGCCCGCCGCGTGGAAGCGCTACCGCGGCGGGGCGACCGGGCGGCTGTGGCTGCACGGCACCCGGCTGGTCCCGGACCTCGGCGGCCACCTGGAGTCGCCGATGTTCGTCGGCGACCGGATCGCCTTCCTCTCCGACCACGAGGGCGTCGGCAACCTCTACTCCTGCCTCCCCGACAGCTCCGACCTGCGCCGCCACACCGACCACGACGCCTTCTACGCCCGGCACGCCTCGACCGACGGCACCCGCGTCGTCTACCAGTGCGCGGGCGAGCTGTGGCTCGTCGACGACCTCGGCCCGCGGGGCGTTCCGCGCCGGCTGGACGTCCGCCTCGGCGGGCCGCGCGCGGGCCGGCGCGCGTACCAGGTGCAGGCCGCCTCGCACGTCGACGGGCTGGCGGTGGACGCGACCGGCCGGGCCAGCGCCGTCCAGGTGCGCGGCAGCCTCTACTGGCTCACCCACCGCGACGGCCCGGCCCGGACGATCGCCGACACCCCCGGGGTCCGGGTCCGGATGCCGGAGATGCTCGGCTCGACGGGGCAGGTGGCCTATGTGACGGACGCGGAGGGCGAGGACGCGATCGAGATCGCGCAACTGCCGCGCGCCACCGGGCCCGGTGAGCCGCGCCGCCTGGCGGCGGGCCGGATCGGCCGGGTGCACGAGCTCCTCGCGTCGCCGGACGGCGAGCGGCTCGCGGTCGCCGCGCACGACGGGCGGCTGCTGCTCGTGGACACCTCGACGGGGGAGGCGGGGGAAGAGGGGGAGGCGGAGGGGGCCGGCCCGGAGGGAGAGGCCGCGGCGACGGGCGGTGGCAACGGCGCCTCCGATGCCGTCAGCGAACTCATCCGCTCCACCAACGGCCCCGTACGCGACCTCGCCTTCTCCCCCGACTCCGCGTGGCTGACCTGGTCGCACCCCGGCATCGGCCGCTCCCTGCGCCAGATCAAGATCGCCCGGCTCTCGGACCGGCTGATCGTCGACGTCACCAACGGCCGCTTCGAGGACGAACAGCCCGTCTTCACCCGCGACGGCCGCTATCTCGCCTTCCTCTCCTGGCGCGGCTTCGACCCCGTCTACGACGTGCACACCGGCGACCTCTCCTTCCCGCTGGGCTGCCGCCCCTACCTCGTACCGCTGTCGTCCGCGACGCCCTCGCCGTTCGCGCTGTCGGCGGAGGGCAGACCGGCGGCCGGCGGGCTGGACGCGGACGACAACGGCGGCGCGGACGGGGCGACGCTGGTGGAGGTGGAGGGGCTGGAGAGCCGGGTGACGCAGTTCCCGGTGGCCGCCTCGAAGTACTCGGCGCTCTTCCCGGTCAGCGGCGGCGGCCTGGTCTGGCTGCGCTGGCCGATCTCCGGCGCCCTGGGCGAGACATTCGCCAACCCCGCGGACACCTCCGGCCGCCCCACGCTCGAACACTTCGACCTGGCGAAGGCCAAGCGCTCCGAACTCACCAGCTCACTGGACTGGTTCGCGGTCAGCGGTGACGGCACCCGGCTGGTCGTCAACGACGAGGGCGAGCTGCGCGCCGTGCCCGCCACGGACGTCGGCGACCCCGACTCCACCGTCTACATCGACATGCGGCGCATCCTGCACGACGTCGACCCGGCGGCCGAGTGGCGGCAGGCCTACGAGGAGGCCGGGCGGATCGTCCGCGCGTACTTCTGGGAGCCGGGGATGTGCGGCGTCGACTGGGACGCGGTGCTGGACCAGTACCGGCCGCTGGTCGAACGGGTCGCCACCCCCGACGACTTCGCGGACCTGCTGCGCGAGGTCCTCGGCGAGCTGGGCACCTCGCACGCGTACGTCGTCCCGGCGCGCCGCAACGAGGGCCCGCCGCACTACCAGCGGGCCATCGGGCTGCTCGGCGCCAACCTGGTCCGGGGCAAGGACGGCTCCTGGACCGTGCGCCGCATCCTGCCCGGCGACTCCTCCGACTCCAAGGCGCGCTCGCCGCTGGCCGGTTCGGGCATCCGGGAGGGCGCGGCGCTCACGCACGTCGACGGCCGGCCGGTGGACCCGGTCGCGGGCCCGTACCCGCTGCTGTCGGCGGCGGGCGGCACCACCGTGGAGCTGACCTTCCGGCCGCCGGAGGGCGAGGGACCGGCCCGCCGGGTGGCCGTCGTGCCGCTGGTCGACGAGCGGCCGCTGCGCTACCAGGACTGGGTGGCCAAGCGCCGAGCGGTGGTACGGGAGCTCAGCGGCGGCAAGTGCGGCTATCTGCACATCCCCGACATGGGCGGCTCCGGCTGGGCGCAGTTCAACCGCGACCTGCGGATGGAGATGTCACGGCCCGCGCTGATCGTGGACGTACGCGGCAACGCGGGCGGCAACATCAGCGAGCTGGTGGTGGAGAAGCTGACCCGCACGATCGTCGGCTGGGACCTGACGCGGGACGCCCAGCCGGTGTCCTACGCGAGCAACGCGCCGCGCGGGCCCGTCGTCGCGATCGCGGACGAGATGACCTCCTCCGACGGCGACATGATCACCGCGGCCTTCCGGCTCCAGGGCATCGGACCGGTGGTGGGCCTGCGCACCTGGGGCGGTGTGGTCGGGATGACCGGGCGGCACCGGCTGGGCGACGGCACCGCGATCACCGTGCCCATGAACGCCGCGTGGTTCGACGCGTACGGCTGGGGCGTGGAGAACCACGGGGTCGAACCCGACATCGAGATCGACCGCACCCCGCTGGACTGGGCGGAGGGCCGGCACAAGCAGCTCGACGACGCGGTGCGGGTGGCGCTCGACCTGCTGGAGCGGCACGGGGCGGCGAACCCGCCGGACTACTCGGGGGTGCCGGACCTGAGGCGGCCGAAGCTGCCGCCGCGGCGGTGAGCCGCCGAGGGGCGGGGGCCGGGTAACCCGGTAAGGGGCACTCCCCATTGGGGAGTGCCCCTTACGTTTCCGTTTCCGCTACCGCTGCGCCCTACTTACGGTCGTCCATCTCGTCCTGGATGTCGTCGAAGGACCGCTGCCCCTGCTGACGGGCCTCGTCCGCGCGCTGCCGGAGCCGCTCCTGCTCGCTCTGGCCGCGCTGCTTCGCCTCGTCCGCCTTGCCCTGCAGCTTCTCCTTGGCCTGCTGGGCCTTGGCCTGCATCTCGTCCTTGATGCCCATGCTGGTTCACTCCTAGCGGGGTGGGGGGTGGGGCGGATGAGCGCCCCGGATCAGCGTGGCACGCACCCCCACACGACGCATATCGGACGATTACGGAACGCTACGCTCGTGCCTCGGCTGTTCGACGCGGGCCTTCTCGTCCGCCGCGCCGCCCGCGCCCACCAGCCTGCTCCCCAGCCCCTCGAGCCTCGGCCCGAAACGGCGCATCTCGCGCCCGGCGCCCAGCGCGAGGGGGCCGGGCAGCAGGCCGCGCACGGGCTGCATCCCGCGCAGCCAGCCCTGCGCGTAGACGTGGGCGGAGCGCCGTTCGATGCCGGCGACCAGGCGGTCGACGGCCGGGCCCAGCGGGTAAGTACGGTTCAGGGGCCACGGCAGGCGCTGCCGCATCTCGCGCATCACCTCCTGCTCGTCGGCGCCGCGCACCATGTCGGTGTCGGTCCAGGTGAGATAGCCGACGCCGACCCGTACGCCCTTGTGGCCGACCTCGGCGCGCAGGCAGTGCGCGTACGCCTCGACGCCCGACTTCGAGGCGCAGTACGCGGTCATCATGGGCGCCGGGGCGAGGGCGGCGAGGGACGCTATCTGGAGCAGATAGCCACGGCTCTCGGACAGGACGGGCAGGAAGGCGCGGCCGGTGACGGCGCTGCCTATGAGGTTGACCTCGATGACGCGCCGCCACACCTCGGGGTCGGAGTCGGCGAAGGGGCCGCCGCCGGCGACACCCGCGTTGGCGACGACGATGTCCACCTTGCCGAAGCGGGCCTTGACCTCGGCGGCGACCCGAGCCATCGCCTCGTGGTCGGTGACGTCGGCGTGCCAGTGGGCCGCGTCCTCGTGCAGCGAGCGGGCGACGCGGCCGAGTTCGTCGGGTTCCAGGCCGACGAGCGCGACCTTGGCGCCCCGGGCGGAGAGCTTGCGGGCGAGCTGTTCCCCTACCCCGCGCGCGGCTCCGGTGACCACGGCGACCTGGCCTTCCAGGGCGGTACGTCCTCTCATCGCGCTGCCTCCGTGGCGGGTGTGGTGGCGGGTGCGGATACGGGTGCGGATACGGGTGCGGTCGTACGGGCTCCGGGCGCCCGGAGCAGCTGATACTCGGCGAGGTCGACGCGGCGGGTGGCGCGGCGGAACGCGGAGGTGGTGTCCGGCCAGAGGGTGGTGTTGCGGCCGTCCGCGTCCAGGTACCAGCTCCGGCAGCCGCCGGTGCTCCAGACCGTGCGCTTCATACGCGACTGGAGTCCGCGGTTCCAGGCACCCATGGCGGAGCGGCGGGCGTCGAGGGCCGCGCGACCGCCGAGGGTGTCCAACTGCCGCATGTAGTCGGCCAGGTAGTTCAGCTGGGACTCGATCATCAGGATCATCGAGCTGTTGCCGAGACCGGTGTTGGGGCCGAGGATCATCAGGAAGTTGGGGAAGCCGTGGATGCTGGCGCCGCGCAGGGTGGCCATGCCGCCCTTCCACGCCTCGGCGAGGGTGACGCCGTCGACGCCGGTCACATGAGCCGCCATCGGCACGTCCGTCACACGGAAGCCGGTGCCGAAGACGAGGGCGTCGGCCTCCGTCTCCGTGCCGTCGGCGGCGATCAGCGTCGAGCCGCGCACCTCGGCGAGGCCGGAGGTCACGACGTCCACATTGGGCCGGGTGAGGGCCGGGTAGTAGTCGTTGGAGAGCAGGATCCGTTTGCAGCCGATGCGGTAGTCGGGGGTGAGCGCGGCCCGGAGCGCGGGGTCCTTGACGGCCTTGCGCAGATGCGCCCTGGCGACGTTCTCGACCAGACCGAACCGTTCCGGGCGCTTGGTGAACACGCTGACCTGGGCCTCGCGGACGCCCCAGAGGAACCCGCGGCGCACCGTGCGCGTCGGGGGCACATGGGTGTGCAGCCAGCGTTCGACGGCGGTGATCTGCCGGTCGGCGCGGGGCAGCACCCAGGGCGCGGTGCGCTGGAAGAGGGTCAGCCGGCGCACGTCGGGCTGGACGGCCGGGACGATCTGGATGGCGGAGGCTCCGGTGCCGACGACGGCGAGGCGCTTGCCGCGCAGGTCGTAGGAGTGGTCCCAGCGGGAGGAGTGGAAGACCGTGCCGGGGAAGGTGTCCAGGCCGGGGACGTCGGGGACGCTGGGGTCGGAGAGCGGGCCGCAGGCGGAGACGACGACGTCGGCGGTGCGCGGGCCGGCGGCGGTGTCGATCTCCCAGAGCAGCCGCCCGGCGTCCCAGCGCAGGCCGCGCACCTCGCAGCCGAGGCGCAGGTGCGGGCGGATCCCGAAGGTGTCGGCGACGTGCTCCAGGTAGGCGCGGATGTGCGGCTGGCCGGAGAAGTTGCGGGGCCAGCGGGAGTTGGGGGCGAAGGAGAAGGAGTAGAGGTGGGAGGGGACGTCGCAGGCGCAGCCGGGGTAGGAGTTGTCCCGCCAGGTGCCGCCGATCGAGTCTGCCCGCTCCAGGACGACGAAGTCGGTGATGCCCTCGCGGCGCAATCGCACGGCCGCCCCGAGGCCGCCGAATCCGGACCCGATCACCGCCACCCGTGTGTGCTCGTGCTCGTGCTCGGCCATGCCGCCGCCTTCCGGTCTCTCGCGTCGACCGCGCCAGTGATTGCTGGCACGGTGGGAGCGTAGGACAGCGGACGGAGGAGCGATAGGGGCCCGGGGCAAGGAAGTTACCGGCGGTTCGGAAGGGCTTCCCTCGTGGACGTAAAGGCATAGGCTGCGGGCGTGGCGAGTGACGAGGGCGCCCCCGAGGCCGTGGCGGCGAGCGGTGCCGCCGGGCCCGAGCGGCGCGAGTACCGGGTCGCGGAGCTGGCCGAGGCGGCCGGGGTCTCCGTCCGCACGGTGCGCTTCTACCGCGAGCGCAGACTGCTCCCGCCGCCGCGCCGGGAGGGCCGCATCGCGTGGTACGGCGGACACCACCTGGCCCGGCTGCGCGCGATCGCGGCGCTCCTGGAGCGCGGCCACACGCTGGGCGGCATCGCCGAGCTGCTCACGGCGTTCGAGTGCGGGCGGGACGTCGGGGAGCTCCTCGGCCTGGCGGGCGCCGCGATCACCGTCCCGTGGTCGGAGGAGACCGCGGTCCGGCTCACCCCGGCGGAACTGGCCGACCGCTTCCCCGGCGAGGTCACCCCGGAGAACCTCACGGCCTCCGTGGACATCGGCTACCTCCGGCCGGAGGGCGACGAGCTCGTCCACATCAGCCGCCGGCTGCTCGACGCCTCGACGGCCCTGGTGGCCCACGGCGTCCCGCTGGCCGCGGTGCTGGCCGCCGGCCGCGAGGTCCGCGCCCACGCCGACGCCCTCGCGGAGACCTTCACGACCCTGATCCGCACCCACGTCCTGGCGGACGCCCTCGCCCGCGCCGCGTCGGGCCGCCCCGTACCCCCCGCCGAACTCGCCCGCCTCACCGAGACCCTCCACCAGCTGCGCCCCCTGGCCAACACGGTCGTGGAGGCGGAGGTGGCCATGGCCATGGACCGGCGCGTGCGCACCGAACTCGACGAATGGCTCGGTGCGCACGGCGCCGCCGACGAACCGGGACCTGCCCGGCCCGGCTGACGACGGCGGCGATCGTGTGGGCGGACCCATGCCGTAAGTACGACCCACACGACGGGGGTGGCCGGGTGTGCGGTGTGCGGTGACGGCTCCGGCGCCCGGATTTCCGGGAACGGGCGCCGTGCGCAAGGCGATTGAAGCAACAAGTGGCGTGGCGCCGCAGAAGAAGCCGAATATCGCCCGATCAAACGCTTTATTTGCGCCGAAGGCGGGGCGACTCAGCGTCGGTGGGTACCGAGCCGCCCATGACCACCAAGGCCGTGGACCGGCCACGGCGCACAGGGGCCGCGAGCAGCACGCTCACGGGCTTTTCGCACTTCTCGCAGGGGGTCAGGCCGTCCAGCCAGAGGACGATGCGGTCGCACCCCTCGCACTTCGCGATCTCACCTCCGGATTCGGCGGCCACGGTCACGCCCCCCTATCGACGCGGTCGGGACTCGGCGCACCGACTTCGGCTGCTCTGTTCATGACGGGCGCCTCTCGGTTCGGTCGTATGTCGTCACCCCGAGCATGCGGGCCCTTGCGGGACGTATCAGTGGCATTCCAGGGACAGTTGGATCGTCAGGGCGGTAGCTTGGAAACGTCCTAAACGTCCGAGGGGGAGCCCTTGAACACTGCCCTGCGGTCGGCTACGGCTGACGCCGGCCTCTCGCCACGGCAGCTGGCCCTGCGGGTCGGAGTGTCGGGCAAGACCGTCGAGCGCTGGATCAGCGACCCGGAGCTGACTCCGCATCCGAGGAATCGCCATGACGCCTGTGCAGCGTTGGGAGTTGACGAAGACATGTTGTGGCCCAAGGCCGTCAAGGAGCGCATCAAGGCGGGAACCGACAGGGAGATCGTCCACAGCTACCCCTACCGGTCGGCCTGCCCGTCCACGGTATGGGGCGAACTGGTCGACGGGGCGACCGAGGAGCTGTTCTTCGCCGGCTTCACGAACTACTTCCTCTGGCTCGACCAGCCCGACTTCGTCGGCACGCTGCGCCGCAAGCTGAAGCAGGGCTGCCGGGTCCGCTTCCTTCTCGGCGACCCCGCCGGGGAGGTGGCCCGGCAGCGCGAGAGGATCGAGGACGTCGCCCTCCAGGTCTCCACCCGTATCAGGATCACCCTGGAGCATCTGGAGAAACTCGGCCCGGCGGAGAAGCTGGAGGTCCGCTTCTCGTCGGCGACGGACGCGACCAACCATGTCTCGCTGTCCGTCTTCCGCTTCGACGACCAGGCGCTGGTCACGCCGCACCTGGCCCGGCTGGTCGGCCACGACTCGCCCCTGCTGCACCTGCGCCGCCACGGTGAGGCCGGAATGTTCTCCCGCTTCGCCGAGCACAGCGAGGAACTCTGGTCGCGGGGTGTGCGGGTGCCTGCCGTGGTCAGCGGAGGATGACCTCCACGCGTCTCTCCGTCAGTTCGAGCACCATCTCGTCGAAGTAGCTGTACCGCTCGCCCTGTGGGCTCAGCACCCGGGCCAGGCCGCGCCGTGCGACGTCGGAGTCCTCCCAGACGAGGGTGAAGGGAGCGGTAGCCCCGAAGTTTCCCCTCAGGCAGTCGTGCACCGCCCCGAAGCAGCCGCCGAAGTACCCGCCGGGGCCGTTGACGGCCTCACCGAGGGCCAGGTACAGGCCCGGCACGTCCGTGATGTGCCGCCCGTCCATGCGGTAGACGGTCCCGGCCGGGCGGTCCGGGGTACTGCGGCCTCGGCAACCATGTTCCCGTACGAGGTCGAGCCACGCCTGGCGGTCGGCGGTTCCGTACCCGGCCCAGGCGTTGGGCTCCCTGGGGCAGCCGTCGATACGGCGCTCCCAGAGCGGCCGGGCGAACACCGGGACCGTCTCCCGGAGCGCTTCGGTGAGGTCGATGTCGATCAGCCCGGGGCCGAGGGCCGACGGGCGCCACGCGGCCACCTCGGCGTTGACGTGGCGGTCGGTCAGCTCGGCGCCGGTCCGGTCCAGGGCGACCAGGAGCGCCTCTCCGAGGCGCAGCGCGCTCTTGGTGCCGGTGGCGAGGGCCTCCTGGAGCGCGGCGCCGGGGGCGCAGCCGATCAGCCGCAGGGGGGCGGGGGCCGGCTCGTCGTCCGGCGGGTCGAGCTCGGTGAAGTCCCCGCAGGTTCCGAGTGGTTCGCGCTCGTCGTGCAGCATCAGGCCCGCCCCGAAGTACGGGTCGTCGGGCGGGTCCACGTAGCCGTCCGCGCCTTCGATGACGATGTCCCACAGCGCGGCGTCCCCGGCGTGCGGCCGGTGGTCGACCACCCGCACGTCCGCCAGGTGCCAGGCGTCGATCCGCTCCGACCCCGCCGGATGCAGCTCGTCGGGCCGCGGCGCCACCCAGATGTCACCGAGCCGGTTCGCGCCACCCGTCAGCGCTTCCCGCAAGGGCCCGGAGGGGGCGCATCCGGTCAGCCGGTATGCCGCGCGGCAAGGGTCCGCGAACAGCCCGGAGACGTCCGCGCAGACGCCCCATTCCGTCTTGTCCTCGGTCCTGACCAGGGCGAACGCGGGGGTGTCGGTCCGGCCGGCCGGCTCGGGCCATATGTGCTTCGGTACGGGGTCCTCCCAGGTGGATGTGCTGGGTCGGATCGTAGACGACCGTCACAAGAGCGAGTGACTCATTTACGTACCTGCGCGGCGACCACGCAGGCCTCGGGCCAGTGGGCATTCCAGTTCAGAATGCGCGCGGTTGGGCGAGCAGGCCACCACGGCGAGGCTGAGGAAGAGCGGGCGCCGTAGGTAGTGGCCGAGGGAGATGTCCCCGCCCCACCCGAGGGTCGCGACCGCGTGAGCGGTCCTCCCGGCGAGCCGGGCGGCGTCACGGTCGGCAGCCGGGACGAAGCGTGGCGCATGCTCCGCGAGCCGCTCCCCGAGCCAGTCCGCGGCTTCCTTGGGCTCGTCCCAAGTGCCCTGGATCAGCGCGGCGGGCTTCACCAGCCAGTACGCCGTCTCCAGCGGGGGCAGACCGGTCACCCGCCACTCCGCCGTGGCCTGTCGGTACCGCTCCCGCACATCCGGCGGGCTGGTGTCCGTCGGAGGCGTCGGGGAGGGAGGCCGCCGCGCACTCTCCCTGTCGAACTCGGCTTTGTCGCCCACCCAGAGATAACCGTGGAAATGCACAGCCGCAGCCCTTCCCGGAACGCTGATGGGGGCGGCCCCCGCGCTCCCGCAGCGGGAAGGCGAGGGCCGCGTATCGAGGGGTCAGGCCGAGAGCCCGAAACGGGCCGGATCGATACCGGCCGCGTCCAGTTCCGCGAGAGTGAACCTCAGCGGCTCCGCGCCGGGCCGCTTGCTGTCACCGAGGGCGTAGACGCCGGCTCCGATACGGGCGAGAGTGACGCACGATTCGCCGTCCGGGTGCGTGTTGCCACCGCACGCCTTCATGAACCGGACGTCTTCGAGAGGCAGGCCGTACAGATCGGTCACAATGAGCCTTCCTGAGGGAGTAGGACGGTTTCCGCAGAAGTGCTCCCACATCGTGGATCCGCGCCAGTCACAAGACCAGCTCTATTCACGTCCTGGCTTAAAGATCACGAGCGGCGTCTGCGCACTCCCTCAAGAAGGTTCGGGCATCGTCCCCGAGAAGAGCATGTCGTTCCATGACGGAAAACAGTTCCAGATGTGCGGCCACATCCCGGGAGTCCCTCAGTACGAGAATCCCGGCAGTCGTCTCCACTGTGGTCAGGGTCGTGTCATAGATCGTAAATGTGTCCATCGGGGCAACCGGAATGTGCCCCCTGGCCGGGACGACTCCCAGTTTCACGTTGGGAAGTCTCGACACCGAGACCAGCCGGTCCAGCTGCATGGCCATGGCCGGGGCGGGAACGAGAGGCCATTTGACGGCCAACTCCGACAGGAGAAAAGTGAACTTCTTGGTCGTGTCGTACAGGATCTCCTGACGGTCCAGCTTCTTCGTGATCAGCCTGCTCTGATCGCCCTGCAGGTGAGAAAGGCTGGCTTTGATGTACTCCGGCGTGGACAGGAGCCCAGTAATCATCGACAGCAGAAAGTATCTGAACTCGGATGACGAGGACTCCAGGCCGGCCAGCTCCTGCTGCTTCTGATGGAGCCCTCGGCGGCGAAGCGACCGCAGATCCTGCCATTCGGTATGGGCGGTCCTCGCGAGAGCCGTCGCCTCATCGATCAGCTCCTGCGGGGCGTCGGTCGCCCTCAGGATGCGTTCGACATCGATGATGCTCGCGAGGACCTTCCCGTTCTCGATCCTGCTGATCTTGGATTGAGACATGTTGCAGCGCTTGGCGAGCCGGTCTCCGGAGAGCCCGGCCCGCTTGCGTACGTCCTTGAGCATGGCCGCCAGATCCTGCTTGGACTGGCCCATCTGCTCGGGATGGAGCGTCACCCTCCCGTGTACTCCAGGAACGGAACGGACTCGGACACCGCGATCCGCTGGTATTCGACGAACCGACCGACGTCTCCATCATGCAGCTCGCGGCTGATCTGCGTGCCATCCGGACGGTAATTCATGAGAACCACCTTGGATCGGTCGAACATCCAGAAGTCCGGGACTCCTGGCAGCGGATTCTCCCGTTCCGTCACGTCGAGGATGCGGATATCCTCACCGGCCTTGATGTGGTGCCGGTAGTAGTACTCGAACTCGAATCGCAGGTATTCAGAGAGAGGGCGAGTCACGATGTGAACCCGCCCGACCCTCTTGCCCCCCTCGCTCCACCCCCGGACCTCACTCATCCAGCTCGACCAGTAGTCGTCGGGGGATTTCTCGCCGGCCAGGAAGCGATCCATCTTTTCGACTTCTTGAGGCATGGTGTAGACGGGCAGCGTCTCCAGGCGCCACGCCTCCGACCGCATGAAGTCGAAGCACCTGTTCCACTCTTCACCAGCCAAGAGCACGGAAAGCCTCCTTGAGAACGCTCTCGGGAACCTCCACGAGCCCCTCACCGCGAGGCGGAGTGAAGGCGTCGGACACGTTGCCCTGCACCACGAACGATCCTGTCGCCGTGCGGTACACGTTCGGGCAGTCCTTTTCTCCGCATTCACCATCGCCGTTACCGGTGAGACGGGTGAGCGCCGCGCGTCCGGACATGCGAACCCCCTTGACCGTAGGCCCTGTTGGGCCGACTGCCGACGACGTTACGAGGGTCTATGCATGAGCGTCCATGCCAGGACGCGACTATGCGCGTGTTGGACTAAGGATCTTGTCGCGGCACCTAACCAGTGCGCGGACACGGCCGTGCAGGGATCGGGCGACGGTGACTGCTCACTCGCAAGAGTCCACTGTCCGACGAGGCACAACGACCGGGTATAGGCGATCGCCCCCACGAGCACCCCGGAAAGCGAAACCCCCACCCGGCCGTTCAGGCCGGGCGGAGGCCCGGGGTCGCGGCGAAGGCCCGATCCATCTGCCGGGGCGGGCCCATGAACCCGACTGTCACATGCCGGGCTCCGCGCGGGCCGCCATGTGGCGGATGTCGGACGCCTCTTCCAGGAGCGCCTTGGCTTCGGCCGGATCGGCGCACTCGTAGGCGGCACGGTGTTCGAGAGCGGTGACGTGGGCGTCGAGCCGCGGGTCGCGAGCGATCGCGTACTCGCCCCACCAACGGGCCATGAAGGCGGGCACCATGCTGATGTCGTACGCGTCGGCGACGTACCGCTTCCAGTGCGCGTCGAAATCGGGCAGGAGCTGGGGGGCGTGCTGGGCGATGGCCGCGCGGAGTGCCTTCGGGGTTCTCTCCGGCATGGGCGGGGTGCCCGGCTCGCCCATGGCAGCGGTGGGCATCGTGTCCCTCCTCCGTCCGGCCTGTGCTTCCTGGTGCGGGATACCGCCCGTGTGCAGCCTATCGCCGCACAGGCCGCGCGCGAGGGCGTACGGGGCACACGGCCGAACCGTGCCCCGCCCGCCCTCTCGCCGGGCTACTGGCCGTAGACGACGGTCACCGGCGCGTGGTCCGACCACCGCTGGTCATGGCTGGCCGCCCGCTCCACGTACGCCTTCACCGCGCGCTCCCCCAGCCCCGGCGTCACGACCTGGTAGTCGATGCGCCACCCCGAGTCGTTGTCGAAGGCGCGGCCGCGGTAGGACCACCAGGAGTACGGGCCCTCGACGCCCGGGTGGAGGGCGCGGACGACGTCCACGTACGCCGCCTCGTCGAAGACGCGGGTCAGCCAGGCGCGCTCCTCGGGGAGGAAGCCGGCGCTCTTGCGGTTGGCCTTCCAGTTCTTGAGGTCGGCCTCGGTGTGGGCGATGTTCCAGTCGCCGCAGACGATCACCTCACGGCCGTCCGCCGCCGCCCGCGCGCGGAGCGCGACCAGGTACGGCAGGAACTCCGCCATGAAGCGTTCCTTCTCGTCCTGGCGCTCCGTGCCCACCTCGCCCGAGGGCAGGTAGAGGCTCGCGACCGTGACGCCCGGCAGGTCGATCTCCACATAGCGGCCGCTGCCGTCGAACTCGGCCGAGCCGAAGCCGACCCGCACCGCCTCCGGCTCCCGGCGCGAGTAGATCGAGACGCCCGCGCGGCCCTTGGCCGCCGCCGGGGCGTGCACCGTGTGCCAGCCGGCCGGCTCCCGGACCTCGTCGGGGAGCTGGTGGGCCTCGGCGCGCACCTCCTGGAGGCAGACGACATCGGCCTCGGTCTGCGCCAGCCAGTCCACGAAGCCCTTCTTGGCGGCGGCGCGCAGCCCGTTCACATTCACAGAGGTCACGGTGAGCATTCCGGCACGATACCGACTTCCAAGACACCCCTGCCGCCGAACCCCCACACACCCGTACGATTTTCCGATGCGCATCGTGACTGCCACTTACGATCACCCGGACGCCGTGAAGCTCACTGACCAGGTGCAGCAGGAGTACGTGGAACGCTACGGCGACGGCGACCTCACCCCCATGGACCCGGCGCAGTTCGACCCGCCGCGTGGCCTATATCTCATCGCCTACGACGAGGACGGCTCCCCCGTCGCCACCGGCGGCTGGCGGTCCCAGGAGGCGGGCGAGGAGGGCTACGCCGACGGGGACGCCGAGCTGAAGCGGATGTACGTCGTCCGGGGTGCGCGCGGGCGCGGGCTCGCCCGGAAGATCCTCGCGGCCCTGGAGGACGACGCGCGCCGGGCCGGGCGCACCCGGATGGTGCTGGAGACCGGCGTCATGCAGCCCGAGGCCATCGCCCTGTACCTCTCCTCCGGCTACGAGCCGGCCGAGCGGAAGTTCGGCCTGTACCGGTTCCACGTCGACAGCCGGTGCTTCACCAAGTCCTTCCTCGTCTGACGGAGGCCCCGGCGGAGGTCCTTCCTCCTCTAACGGAGGCCCCCGCGGAAGTCCCCTTACCTGAACGGAGGTCCCAGCAGAGGCCCCCGCCTGACGGAGGTCCCGGCGGAACCTGGAAGCGCGCCCGGCGGAAGCCCCCTCGCCCGAACCCCCTCACCTGTCCTCGATCGCCGCCTCCACCGCCTTCCGCACCCCCTCCGCCGGATACCTCTCCACCGCGTCCCCGTACGGCTCCAGCGCGCCGTCCACCAGCTCCGGGCGGTCCTCCGCCACCTCCGCGATCAGTACCGTGCTGCCCGGCGGCACCTCCGCCGCCAGCATCTCCACCGCCGCGTTCGCCGCCGTCGCCTCGCGCGCGTCGTGGGCGCCGCCGATGAGCCCGCCCGCCCCGAAGCCGATCATGATGCCGAGCGGGCCCCCGAGGATGCCGACGAGCCCGCCGACCAGGCCGCCCACCGCGAATCCCCGCGCCGTGCCGGTGTGGTCCTCGGAGTCCGGGAACTCCAGGTTGCCCTCCGCGTCCCGGCTGATCACCGTGGCCTCGCGCAGGCGGATGTCACCGTCCTCGTGGGCCTGCCGCAGGGCGTCGAGGGCGTGCCGCCCCGCCCCGGGGCCGTCGACGTTCATGAACAGGACGTGTTCGTCCATCGTGGCCGCTCCCATGCGTCCGCCGCGTCAGCTTCCGCTGCTCCGGCTGTCCTGCCTGCTCCGGTTGTCCTGCCTGCTCCGGCCGTGCCTTCCTGCCGCGCCGTCTTCCCGCTACGTCGTCCGCCCGCCGCGTCGTCTGCCCGCTACGTCCGCGCCGACAAGGCCCGGTCTCCACCGGGCCCCGTCGAATCCGACGGTTCCACTTTTGCGGCTACCCCGTCGGTCCGCACGTTCACGCCCCGGCGCCCCCGGCGTCCCGGACGTCCCCCGGCCCGCCCGCCGGGGAAGGGCGGCCGTCCGCCCCCTCCGGCCCCCGCACCGCCCCCGTGAGGTCCAGCGTCGCCTCCGCTCCCCCGTCCTCCGGGTTCGCGAACGCCAGCCCCGCCCCCAGCACCCTGGCCTGGCCCGCCGCGATCGTCAGGCCCAGGCCCAGGCCCAGGCCCGACCCCGAGCCCGTACGGAACCGCTGCGGGCCCCGTGTGAGCAGCTCCGGCGGGAAGCCGGGCCCGCTGTCCCGCACCCGGACGACGCCGCCGTCCACCTCCACGACGACCGGCGCCCGGCCGTGCCGGAACGCGTTCGTCACCAGGTTGGCGAGGATCCGCTCCACGCGTCGTCCGTCGGTCTCGACCAGGGCGTCCGCGACGATCTTGACCGTCACCTCGGCACCACCCGCCTCCGCCGGCACAGCCGTGCCCCGCACCGCCCGCCGCGTCAGCTCCCCCAACGCCCGTACGTCCGTGTCGGCGCGCTCCGCCGAGCCGTCCAGCCGGGCGACCTCCAGGACGTCCTCCATCAGGCCGCTCACCCGCCGGGCCCGCTCCTGGACCATATCGGCGGGCCTGCCGGGCGGCAGCAGCGCCGCCGCCGCGACCAGGCCGGCCACCGGCGTGCGCAGCTCGTGGGCGATGTTCGCGGTCACCTCGCGCTCGGCCGCCAGCCGGGCGGCCAGCGCGTCGGCCATGGTGTTGACGGCGACCGTCAGCCGCGCGATCTCGTCCTTGCCGCCGCGCGGTCTCAGCCGGGCGCTGAGGTCGCCCTGGGCTATCCGCTCGGCGGTGCGCGCGGAGGCGTTCAGGCGGCGGCCGGCGACGGTCGCGAGGCCCACCCCCACGACGCACGCGAAGGCCGTGCCGAGGCCGCCCGCCCACCACAGGACCTGGTCGAGGTCGCGGAGGTTCTTCGTCTGCCGGGTGTAGGGGTGCTTGACGACGATGACGTCGTGGCCCAGCCGGCTGCCCGCCCAGAGCGTCGGCTCGGGGCCGCCGCGCTCCAGGTACGTGGCGCGTTTGCCCTTGTCGATCGCGGCCCGCAGGGGCCCGGGTATCCGGTCGGGGTTGATCAGCGTCCGGGGGCGGTCGACGCCCGCCGCGTGGTCCTCGACGGCCGTGCCGAGCCGGGTGTCGATGGCCTCGCGGGCGGTCTCCAGCTGGTTCATGGCGGTGCGGTGGTGCACGACGAGCCCCATGATGACGGCGACCAGGGCGGCCGTGGCGGTGATGGCCACACCGATCTTCGTGCGCAGTCCCATGGCTGGCGGCTCCTCGACGGCTAACGCTGGGGGACGTGGAGCCGGAGGTCGCGCAGGCCGGCGGGGCCCGGCACGGAGCGCTCCGCGGGCAGGCCGCCGGGTTCGACCGTCGCGCGGCTGTAGTAGGCGGAACGATCCTGTCGTACGAGCCCGCTGAGCGTGACCTTCGCCCTGCGCGGCCCCTCCTGGCACCCCGGGCCGCACCAGGCGCCCTCCACCCGGCCGACGGCGACCGCGGTGGCCCCGCCCCAGGTCCGCCAGCGCAGGCCCGCCAGCCGGACGGTCTCCGAGACCGGGAGGGCGGCCGGGCGGCGGAGCGGGGACTTCCCCGGGCCCTCGGAGACGTACACCGGGCCGCCGGTGGCCGCCGGAGGGCTCTGCGCGGGGCCGCTGACCTTCAGCCCGCCGGGTTCGGCGCATCCGCACAGCAGCACGGCCGCCGCCAGGGCGGCGGCCAGGGCCGCGGCGCCGAGGGGCACGGTGAGGGTTCGCGGGGAACGCACGGGATCGGGCTTCCTCTGAGGGATCTGAGAGAGCTGCGGGGGCTGCGAGGGCTGTGGGGTCTGAAGGATCCGAGGGGACGGACGGATCGGATGAGCCCGCACGCCTAGCAGTTCCGACCCACCCGATGGGGCCATTCGTGCCAAATGTAACCGGCGTGGCTGGATTGCCGCCCGCGCCCTTGCCTCGCGGCGGTCGTCAGCTCGTAGGATCACCGCGCTCCAGTGGTCCAGTCCGGTCGCCGCAGTGCCACGGTGGAGGTCACTCATGCACATCGCCCGTCGTACGCTCCTCGGCGCGCTCGCCGGATCCGCCGCGCTCGGGGCCGTGGGCCCGTCCCCCGCCGCTGCCGACGACGAGGCCGGGGCCGCCGCCACGAGCGCGGCCGGGGACGCCGCCGACGCCGACCGGGTGACGGAGGCCGGCCAGGCCGAGGCCAGGGCCTCCGCCACGGCCGCCGCTGCCGCCCTCGCCCGGCTGCTGCCCCGCCACCACCGCCAGGTCACCTTCCGCACCGTGCCGCGCGCGGGCGGCGCGGACGCCTTCCGGGTGACGGGCGGGACGGGCGCCCTCGTGGTGGCGGGCACCACACCCGCGGTGCAGCTCACGGGCTTCCACTGGTACCTCAGACACACGGCCCACGCCCACTTCTCCTGGAACGGTGCGCAGACCGCCCTCCCCGACCGTCTCCCCGGCGTCCGTACCCCGCTCGTCAAGGCCGCGAACGTCACCCACCGCTTCGCCCTCAACGACACCAACGACGGCTACACCGGGCCGTACAAGGGGTGGGACTACTGGGAGCGGGAAATCGATGTACTGGCCCTCCACGGCTACAACGAGGTGCTGGTCTACGCGGGAGCCGACGCGGTCTACCACCGGACGTTCGCGGAGTACGGCTACGACGACGCGGAGCTGCGCCGCTGGCTGCCCGGCCCCGCCCATCAGCCGTGGTGGCTGCTCCAGAACATGTCCTCCTTCGGCGGACCGGTCTCCGGCGAACTCCTCGACCGCCGCACCGCCCTGGCGAAGCGGATCGTACGGCGGCTGCGCGAGCTGGGCATGACACCGGTGTTCCCCGGCTACTTCGGCACGGTGCCGCCCGGCTTCACCCGCCGCAACCCCGGCGCGCGCACCGTCCCCCAAGGCAACTGGGGCGGATTCCGCCGCCCCGACTGGCTCGACCCGCGCACCCGGCACTTCGGGCGCGTGGCCCGGACCTTCTACCGGGTGCAGAAGGAACTGTTCGGCTCCACGTCGATGTACAAGATGGACCTGCTGCACGAGGGCGGCAAGCCCGGGAACGTACCCGTGGGCGAGGCGGCCAGGGCCGTCGAGAAGGCGCTGCGCGCCGCGCACCCCAAGGCGACCTGGGCCATCCTCGGCTGGCAGGAGAACCCCCGCCGCGAGATCGTCGACGCCGTCGACAAGAGCCGCATGCTGATCCTCGACGGCATCTCCGACCACTATCCGAACGTCACGGACCGCGAGGCCGACTGGGGCGGCACGCCCTACACCTTCGGCTCGATCTGGAACTTCGGCGGCCACACCGCGATGGGCGCCAACACCCCCGACTGGGCCGCCCTCTACGACGACTGGCGCACCCGGGACGGCAGCGCCATGGACGGCATCGCCCTGATGCCGGAGGCCGCCGACAACAACCCGGCGGCCCTGGCCCTCTTCAGCGACCTGCCGTGGACGGACGGGGCGGTGGCGCTCAAGGAGTGGTTCGAGCGGTGGCCGCGCTACCGCTACGGCGGCGCGGACGCCCACGCCGTCCGCGCCTGGGACGTGCTGCGCCGCACGGCCTACGGCACCAGCCGCGCCGACCGTTGGAGCGAGCCCGCCGACGGCCTGTTCGGCGCCCGCCCGGACCTGGCCGTCAGCCACGCCGCCGCCTGGTCGCCGCGCGCCCTGCGCTACGACGCGGAGCAGTTCGACCGCGCCCTGCCCGAACTGCTCGCGGTGGCCCCGGCCCTGCGCCGGAGCAGTGCGTACCGCTATGACCTCCTCGACGTCACCCGGCAGTGCGTGTCCAACCGCGCCCGGCTCCTGCTGCCCCGCGTCAAGGCCGCCTACGACGCGGGCGACCGGGCCCGCTTCCGCGAGCTGACGCGCCAGTGGCTGAGCTGGATCGACCTCCTGGAGAAGACCGTCGCCACCGACGCGGACCACCTGCTGGGCCGCTGGATCGCCGACGCCCGTTCCTACGGTTCCTCCGAGGCCGAGCGCGACCGTCTGGAGTACGACGCGGTGTCCCTGCTCACCACCTGGGGCGGCCGCGCCTCGGCGAACGGCGGCAAGCTGCACGACTACGCCAACCGCGAGTGGTCCGGGCTGGTCGGCGGGCTCTACCGGCTGCGCTGGAAGACGTACTTCACGGAGCTGGACGCGGCCCTCACGGCCCACCGCAAGCCGAAGCCCATCGACTGGTTCGCCTTGGAGGACCGCTGGACGCGCCATCACCCGGCGTACCCGGCGCGGCCGTCGGGGGACATCGTCCGGGTGGCCCGCGAGGTGGCGGCGAAGCTCTGAGCGGACGGCCCGGCCCGGGCCGGCGATCCGGCTCGGGCGGACGATCCGGCCCGGGCGGTCGGACCCGGACGGCCCGGTCGCACCGACGACCAGGAACCTCAGAGCCGCACGCCCGCCCGCTTGACCGCCCGCCCCACCACCGTCGTCTCCGCCCGCGCGATGCCGAGGGGCGCGAGGACGTCGGTGGTGAAGCGGTACAGCCCGCCGAGGTCCTCGCAGAAGAGCGCCACCAGGAGGTTGGAGGGGCCGCTCGTCGCCAGCACGCCGTGCACCCGTGGGTGCGCGGCGAGCACCCGGCCCGCCTCGGCCAGCCGGGCGGGCGGCACCTCCAGCCACAGGTTGGCGTCGACCGCCATGCCCAGCAGGCGCGGGTCGACACCGACGTGGGTCCGCAGCAGCCCGGCCCCGGTCAGCCGCCGCAGCCGGCGGCGCACCGTGGACTCGGGGACGCCGAGCTCGGCGGCGAGCGCGGCGCCCGGCAGCCGGGCGTCCCGGTCGAGGACGGCGAACAGCCTCGCGTCCAGGGCGTCGGGGGCGTACGTGCCCCCGGCCGGAGCGGAAACCTCCGGGGGCCCGGCCGGGTCCGGGGCCGGGGTCAGCGCCGCCGCCTCCCCCTCGTCCAGCCAGCCGGCCCGCCACTGCGCCGCGTCGGCGTACACGTGCAGGACGGCGTGGACGGTGCTGTCCGCGACCGCCCGGGTGGCGGGCAGCTGCCGGTAGAGCAGCCGGTCGCGGTCCCCGGCGGTCGGGACGACCACGGCGCCGATCTCCTCACCGCCCATCAGGATGTCGACGAACGGCACGTCGGGGCGGGCGGCCAGGGCGTCCGCGAGCGTCTCGACCTTGCCGCGCAGCACCCGTACGCGCAGGACGAGCGCCCCGACCGCGCCACTGCCCTCCGGGTCCGGCATCCGGGTGACCCGCACCAGGCCGGCCTCCCGCATCCGGGCCAGCCTGCGCGCGACCGTACGGGCGGAGACGCCGAGGACCTCCGCGATCCGCCGGGTCTCGGCGCGCCCGTCGATCTGGAGGGCGGAGACGATCCGGCGGTCGAGGAGATCCAGCGTCCTGGCGGGATCCGCCACTGAGGTATCCATGATTTCCACTATCCGCCACTTCCCGCCCCTCCAGGGGCAGTCCGGGGCGCACCCTCGATAGACATCCGCCATGACCTCGAACACCGCGCCCACGAAGACCCCGACCGCCCAGACCCCGACCGCCCAGACCTCGACCGCGCGGACCCCGACCGCACAGACCCCGAACCCGAAGATCGCGAACCCGAACCCGAACACGGCACCGGACCTCGCCCGTCTCCTCCCCGCCGCCGTCGAAGCCGCCCGCGCCGCGGGCACCCAGTTGGCCGGCCACCGGCCGGCGGAGCCTGTGCCCGCCACCGACCTGGCGTCGTTCGCCGAGGCGTTCCGCTCCTACGACGAGCCCGCGGCGGCCCTCCTCCACGACCGGCTGGGCGCGCTCCGGCCCCAGGCGGGGCTGCTCACGGACGAGTTCGGGGACGAGGTCCCGGACGAGGGCGAGTGGTGGCTGTGCGACGCGACCGACGGCGCCGTGCAGTACCTCCAGGGCCTGCCGTACTGGTGCGTCTCGGTGACCCTGCTGCGCGACGGCGCCCCCGTCCTCACGGTGCTGCACGCGCCGCTCCAGGGCATGACGTACACGGCGACGCTGGGCGGCGGTGCCCGTCTGGGCTCCCGTCCGGTGCGGCCGTCGCGCCGGGCGCTGTCCGCCGCCGTCGTCGCCACGAGCCACCCGCCGTTCGCGGACCGCCACCCCGAGGCCGCCCGCTGGGCCGGTGCCTCCCTGGGCGCGGCCCTGGGCTCCGTGCTCGCCGTGCGCAACCTCGGACCGACGTCCCTCCAGGTCGCCCATGTCGCCTCGGGCCACCTCGACGCGTTCTGGTCGTACGGGCCCGACGCCGCCAATCTGCTGCCGGGCGCCCTCATCGCCCGCGAGGCCGGCGCCACGGTCACGGACGCGGCCGGAGCCCCCTGGACCCCCCGCTCCGCGGGCTTCCTCGCCGCTTCCCCGACCCTCCATCAGGAATTCGTGACCTCTGTCACAAACTCCCCCGCCCTCGGGTGAATATGCCGGGGCTTCAGAGACTTCGGCCCGTCGGGCGCCCCAACAACCCCCGGAACGCCGAAATCCCGCCCGATCGTGATGATCGGACGGGATTCCGTCTGCCTTTCCCGGGCGGACCCGGGAGAGGCGCTGCGGTGGACCTGTGGGGATTTGAACCCCAGACCCCCTCGATGCGAACGAGGTGCGCTACCAGACTGCGCCACAGGCCCTTGCAACGAGTGAAACTCTAGCACCTCCATACGGGTGCTTGGAAATCCGCTCCCCCGCTGGTCAGCGGCGGGGGTCGCGGACGGCCCCGATCACTCGTTGGCCGCGCGGGGGCGGCCGTCCTCCGCGTACTGGTCGAAGAGGGGGGTGCGGCCGCGCTCGCGGGGGCGGCGGCGGCCGCGGGCCGGGCGGCGCTCCTGCGCGGGCGCGGGGGCGGCGGCCGGTTCGGCGGTGCTGGAGCGGGCGGAGCTCCAGGTGTCGGGCGCGCCGAGGTCGACGCTCTCGACACCGCGTGGGGCGACCGGCGCGGTGACGTACGTCGGCAGCGGTACGGGCACGGGCTCCCAGCCCTCGCCGCCGGCGCGGCGGTCGCGCTGCTGGTCGACCCACTCCGCGTGGTCCGTCTGCTCGACGAGCGCGCGGCGGTCCGCCGTCACCGAGGGCTCGGGCACCGGCGGCGGCGTGGGCGCCGGGTGGGAGACCGTGTCAACGGGGGCGGCGGCGGTCACGGGGTCCGGCGCCGCCGCGTGAGGGCGGGGGCGGCCCTCGCGGAGCCGCTGGGCGGCCAGCTCGGCGCGGCGCTGGTCCATGGTGAAGGCGAACCGGCGCCGTTCCTGGATCCGCAGATAGATGATGTACGCGCTGAGCAGCAGGGCGGGCGCCGCCGGGACCCAGAGGAACGCCAGGCCGCCCACGCCCGCGACGACCGCGCCGACGGTGAAGGCCAGGAAGAGGATCACGGTGGTGCGGCGGCGGCGCGCGAGGACCTTCGAGCGCCGGGCGCGCTCGGCCGCCGCCGAGGCGGCCGCGACACCGGCCGCGCCGGACGGCCCGGAAAGACCCGGAGACCCCGACGGACCCGACGGACCCGCAGCCCCGGAATGAGACCCCTGCCCGCCGGACGCCGGCGACGCGGACGACTGGCCCGACGCCGGCCGCTCCCCGGAAGAGGGCGCGGCGAAGGGCCGGACGTCGACCATTTCGGTCGGCGTGTCCGGCTCGGGCACGCGGGCCTCCGGCTCCGCGGGCTCGGCTGAGACCGGCGCGTCGTCGGAGGCGCGCCCTTCCAGGTCCTTGGCGTAACGGCGCTCCATTCCCGCCCGTCCGGACAAGAGCCGGATGGCGGTGCTGAAGCGTTCCGTCGGACGGGCCTCATTGAGCTCGTCCTGCCTACGGAGCCACATCGGCACCAAGTAGGCGGCCCAGGCCCCGACGATGACTGCGTAGATGAGGCCGCTGCTGCTCACAGTTCACACCGTAGAGGGGTCCACGCGAGGGATTCCGCCAATTGGCCCGGTGTGTCGCACGATCCGGCTGATATCTCGAACTTTTTTTGTGATTGTTGGGGCCGAGATCACTCGAATACCGTCAATTGACAGTCAATTTCGAACGTTTATTCGTTTTCTTGTTCGGTTTGTTTTTCCTATTCGGCGGCGCCGGCCGAACGGGTGCCCGGCCGCGAGCGGTGCCAGCGCGCCAGCAGCCCGTCTCCGGTCTCCTCCGCCGTCAGCGCGTAGACGAGGTGGTCCCGCCAGGCCCCGTCGATGTGCAGATAGCGGGGCCGCAGCCCCTCCTCGCGGAACCCCAGCTTCTCCACCACCCGGCGGCTCGGCACGTTCTCCGGCCGGATGCAGACCTCCACCCGGTGCAGCCCCAGGGTGCGGAAGCAGTGGTCGACGGCGAGCGCGACGGACGTCGGCATCACGCCCCGGCCCGCGACGGCCGCGTCCACCCAGTAGCCGACGTGGGCCGAGCACATCGAGCCCCAGGTGATCCCCGCGACGGTCAGCTGCCCGGCCAGCCGCCCCTGGTACTCCACGACGAAGGGCAGCATCCGCCCCGCGTGCGCCTCGGCCCGCAGATGGCGGACCATCTGCCGGTACGTGGGGCGCTGGGCGACGGGCCCGTCCGGCGGGGGCGGCGGGATGGTGGCCTCCCAGGGGCGCAGCCAGTCGCGGTTGCGCCGGTTGACCTCGCGCCAGGCGTGCTGGTCACGCAGCCGGATCGGGCGCAGCAGCACGTCGCCGTCGGCCAGCTCGGCGGGCCAGACGGCGCTCAGCTCGGGCTCCCGGGTCCGGGGTGGTCACCGCCGTGGACCTGGTCCAGGGCGTGCGGCAGCAGCCGGCCCAGCACGGCCAGGCCGTCGCGGACCCCGCCCGTCGAGCCCGGGAGGTTCACGATCAGGGTGCGGCCGGCCACCCCGGCGAGGCCCCGGGAGAGCGCGGCGGTGGGGACCTTCGCCAGTCCTTCGGCGCGCAGGGCCTCGGGGATGCCCGGGATGTCGAGGTCGAGGACGCGGCGGGTGGCCTCGGGGGTGCGGTCGGTCGGCGAGACGCCCGTGCCGCCCGTGGTGACCACGAGGTCGTACGCCGCCGCGACGGCCTCCCGCAGGGCGGCCTCGACGGGGTCGCCGTCGGGGACCACGCGCGGCCCGTCGACCGCGAGGCCGAGCTCCGTCAGGCCGGCCACCAGGAGCGGGCCGCCCCGGTCGGCGTAGACCCCGGCGGCGGCGCGGTTGGACGCGGTGACGACGAGCGCGCGGTACGGGCCCGGACGCTCGGGCCCCTCAGGGTGCTGGGGACCCCCAGGGCCCTCGGAGCGCTCAAGGCGCTCGGGGCTCTCAAGGCGCTCGGGCTCAGGGCGCTCAGGGCGCTCGGGGCTCTCAGAGCCCTCAAGGTTCTCGGCGCCCTCACCCCGGCCCTCGGAGCCCTCACCACCGTGGCCGTCCGGCCGCGCGCTCACGCCTCGCCCCCGTCCCGCGCGTCCGCGGCGGCGCGCGCGTAGTCGCCGGACTTGCCGCCCGTCTTCTCCTCGACCCGTACGTCCGTGATGACCGCGGCCTTGTCGACGGCCTTCACCATGTCGACGACGGTCAGGGCGGCCACGGAGACGGCGGTCAGGGCCTCCATCTCGACGCCCGTGCGGTCGGTGGTCTTCACGGTGGCGCTGATCTCGACGGCGTCGTCGGCGACCGTCAGGTCGACCTTCGCGCCGGACACCGCGAGGGGGTGGCAGAGCGGGATGAGGTCGGGGGTGCGCTTGGCGCCCATGATCCCCGCGATCCGGGCGGTGGCCAGGGCGTCGCCCTTGGGCACGCCCTCGCCGCGCAGCAGCCGCACGACCTCCGGGGAGACGAGGACCCGGCCGCTCGCGCGGGCCGTGCGGGCGGTGACGGGCTTGGCGGAGACGTCGACCATACGGGCCGCCCCCGCGCTGTCCAGATGGGTGAGGCTGGGGTCCTGGGCGCTGCTCATCGTTCTCCTGATCCGGTCCTTGTGGGCAGACACCGTATCGGCAGCGTGTCAGGGAGTCCGGTCGAGAGTCCGGTCGAGGGTCCGGTCGAGGAGAACGACGTCGAGCTCGGTGCCGGCGGCGACGGCCGTCGTCGCCTCGGGGACGACTATCAGGGCGTTGGCGTCGGCGAGGGCCTTGACGAGGTGCGAGCCCGCCCCGCCGACGACCCTGACCGTGCCGTCCTCGTGGCGTGCCCGCAAGTACTGACGGCGGCCTTCGGGCGAGGAGGCGATCGCGTCGGCGCAGACCGCGCGCACGGTGGGGCGGTCGAAGGGGTCGAGTCCCATGAGGGCGCGGACGGCGGGCCGGACGAAGAGCTCGAAGGAGACGTACGCGCTGACGGGGTTGCCCGGCAGGGCGAACAGGGGTGTCCGGTCGGGGCCGATGCGGCCGAAGCCCTGGGGCTTGCCCGGCTGCATGGCCAGCTTGCGGAAGGAGACGCTGCCCTCGTCGCCGGCCAGCTCGGAGAGGGTCTCCTTGACCACGTCGTAGGCGCCGACGCTGACGCCGCCGCTGGTGACCACGGCGTCGGCCCGGATGAGCTGGTCCTCCAGGGTGGAGCGCAGGGTCTCGGCGTCGTCGTCGACGGCGCCGACGCGGTAGGCGATGGCTCCGGCGTCGCGGGCGCAGGCGGCCAGGGCGAAGCTGTTGGAGTCGTGGATGCGGCCGGGGGCGAGGGGCTCGCCGGGCGGGACGAGCTCGCTGCCGGTCGACATGACGACGACGCGGGGTCTGGGGCGCACCTTCACGGTGGCGCGGCCGATGGCCGCGAGGAGGCCGATCTGGGGCGGTCCGAGGACCGTGCCGGCGGCGAGGGCGAGCTCCCCGGCGGAGACGTCGCTGCCACGGGCGCGGACGTGCCCGCGGGCGGCCACCGGGCGGTGCACGCGGACCTCTCCCGTGGCGCCGTCGGGGTCGGCGCTGTGCGCGGCCATGGCGGCGGCGGGGCCGCCGCCGGTGCCGCCGTCGGTCCACTCCACGGGCACCACGGCCTCGGCGCCGGGGGGCAGGGGCGCGCCGGTCATGATGCGGGCGGCCTCGCCGGGGCCGACGGTGGGCGGCTCACCGCTGCCCGCGGCGATGTCGCCGATGACGGTCAGGACCGCCGGGAACTCCTCGCTCGCGCCCTCGACGTCGGCCGTGCGGACGGCGTAGCCGTCCATGGAGCTGTTGTCGAAGGGGGGCAGGGCGAGCGGCACGGTGACGTCCTCGACCAGGACGCAGCCCTGGGCGTCCAGGAGCTGGAGCTCGATCGGCTCCAGCGGGCGGATCCGGCCCAGGATGTCCCGGAGGTGTTCCTCCACCGACCAGAGGCGCTCGTCGTCCCTCGCCACGTCGGTGTGCGCGTGAGTGCCCTTGTCGGCGGTCTTGCTCAAGGTGCTACATCTCCTCGGTGACGTAACGGCGAAGCCAGGCGCGGAAGTCCGGTCCTAGATCTTCACGTTCGCACGCCAGTCTGACAATGGCGCGGAGGTAGTCACCACGGTCCCCGGTGTCGTAGCGGCGGCCCTTGAAGACCACGCCGTGCACGGGTCCGCCGAGGCCGGGCTCGGCGGCGAGGGCCTGGAGGGCGTCGGTGAGCTGGATCTCGCCGCCGCGGCCGGGCTCGGTCTCGCGCAGCACGTCGAAGACGGCGGGGTCGAGGACGTAGCGGCCGATCACGGCGTAGTTGCTGGGCGCCTCGGCGGCGTCGGGCTTCTCGACCAGGCCGGTGATCTGCATCACGCCGTCGACGTCGGTGGGCTTGACCGCCGCGCAGCCGTAGAGGTGGACCTGCGAGGGGTCGACCTCCATGAGGGCGATCACGCTGCCGCCGTGCTTGCGCTGGATGTCGACCATGTGCGACAGCAGCGGGTCGCGGGCGTCGATGAGGTCGTCGCCGAGGAGGACGGCGAAGGGCTCGTCGCCCACGTGGGGGGCCGCGCACAGCACGGCGTGGCCGAGGCCCCGGGGGTCGCCCTGGCGGACGTAGTGCATGGTCGCCAGGTCGCTGGACTCCTGGACCCGGGCGAGCCGGGAGTCGTCGCCCTTGCGGCGCAGGGCCTCCTCCAGCTCGTAATTGCGGTCGAAGTGATCCTCCAGCGGCCGCTTGTTACGGCCGGTGATCATGAGGACGTCCGACAGCCCGGCCAGGACGGCTTCCTCCACCACGTACTGGATCGCCGGCTTGTCGACGACCGGCAGCATCTCCTTGGGCGTCGCCTTGGTGGCCGGGAGGAAGCGGGTGCCGAGACCGGCGGCAGGGATGACAGCCTTGCTGATCCGAGGACGCGATTGAGTCATGGGCCGAACACTAACGGTTGGGAATGGGCGGAAGATGAGGCTCCACCGAGTATGACCCGACACAGGGAGTTTGTACGAACAGTGATCAAGTCTGACGGTACCAAGGGTGAGTTGCGGAAGAGCCTCCTGGCGGTGAGAGCCGGGTTGACCCCCGATGAGCTGGAGGTGTCCGGAACGGCGCTGACCGGCCGCGCGCTGGGCCTGCCGGAGATCACGGAGGCGGGAACGGTGGCCGCCTATGTCTCGGTGGGGCGCGAACCCGGCACCCGCGCGCTGCTCGACGCGCTGCGTGAGCGGGGCGTACGGGTACTCCTTCCGGTGCTGCTCGGCGACAACGATCTCGACTGGGCCCGCTACGAGGGCCCCGACCGCCTCGTACGGGCCGGCCGCGGCCTGCTGGAACCGGCCGGCGAGCGGCTCGGCCCGGAGGCGGTCACCGGCGCGGACACGGTGCTGCTGCCGGGCCTGGCGGTGGACGGGCGCGGGATGCGGCTGGGGCGGGGCGGGGGGTCGTACGACCGGGTGCTGGAGCGGCTGGACCGGGCGGGGGTGGCGCCGGTGCGGGTGGTTCTGCTGTACGACCACGAGGTGGTGGAGCGGGTGCCGGACGAGCCTCATGATCAGGCGGTGGACGTGGTGGTGACGCCCGGTGGGGTGCGGAGGTTTTCCCCTGCCCGCCCCTTCCCGTAACCGGGCCGGAATTCCGCCCGGCACGCGAAACGCCGGACGGGCTGGAAATCAGCCCGTCCGGCGTTTGAGGACCGGGGTCCGGGGCGGAGCCCCGGGAAGGGTCACGGCTTCAGCGTCAGCTCCGCGTCCGTGCCCTTCTTCACCGCGCCCGGACTGAAAGCCCAGGGCAGCAGTTCGCCCTTCGCCCACTTGTCCGTCTGGTCGTAGTAGTGGTCGTTGTAGGCGTGGCCCGACGCGCCCGTGAGGTTGATCCACCGGGACTTGTCGAGATCGTCGAGGTTGACGACCATCCGCATCGACGGCACCCAGACGGCCTCGTAGCCGCCCGCCGCGTTCCAGCCGGAGGCGTTGACCGCGGCCTCGCCGCCCGCCAAGTTCCAGGGCCCGCGGTTGAGGACCCACCGGACGATGCCGGGGCCTTCCTTGCCGAGGGTCTGGTTCTTCAGGGTCAGCTGGTGCAGACGGCCCCAGCTCCAGGAGTTGACGTCCTTGCCGAGCTTGGAGGTGAGCTCCCAGCGGGCGTCCTTCATGGCGCGCGCGAGCAGCTCGTCACGGTTGCTGGCGCCCGGGTTGCTGCGGGTGCCGAACTTCCACCAGTCGTCCTCGGGCTTGTCGAGGATCGAGCGGACGACCTCGAACCAGCGGTCGCCGCCGTCGGGCTGCGCGGAGTCCGCGTCCCGCTCGCCGCACTCGGTGACGAGGCGGGTGTTGCCGTCGAGGTCCTCCTGCGGGCCGGCGTCGTTGGCCGGGCGCACCCGCAGGCACTGGTCCTTGACCCGGAGCTCCTTGGGCAGCTTGTTGCCAAAGGCGAGCTTGAGGGTGTTGCGCCAGACGGCGTTGAAGTACGCGGCGGCGGCCGAGTCGGCCTCCTGGGTGTAGTCCCAGCCCTGGAGGAGCTTCTGGGCCTCGCGGACGTACTTCGTCTCGCGCTCGTTGGCGCCCTTGAGCTCGATCTTCAGCAGGTACGGGGTGAGCAGCTTGGCGATCTCGCTGGTGTTGTCCATCTGCATCTTCTGCATGTCGTCCGTCGAGATCTTCCCCCCGTCCTTGATCTTCGACTGGATGAGCTCGTTGATGCGCTGGCTGCGGACGCCGTAACCCCAGTCCGAGGTCAGGTTGTACGGGTACTTCTTGTCGACGACGGCCTGGTTGGCGGTGACGATGTAGCCGCGCTTGGGGTCGAGCTCCCAGGGCAGCTCGTCCTGCGGGATCCAGCCGGTCCACTTGTAGGCCGGGTCCCAGCCGGGGGCCGGGTAGCGGCCGTCGCCCTTGCGGACGGGGATGCGGCCGGGCGCCTGGTAGCCGATGTGGCCCTTGGTGTCGGCGTAGACGAGGTTCTGCGAGGGGACCTCGAAGGCGGCGGCGGCCTTGCGGAACTGGGCGAAGTCCGTGGCGCGGTTCAGCTCCAGGAGCGCGTCCATGCTCTTGCCCGCGTCCAGCGCGGTCCAGCGCAGCGAGACGGCGTAGCCCTCGGCGCGGTCGGGCGCGGGGTCCTGGACGGGCGCGTCCTGGCCGACCTTGCCCAGCTCGGTGTTGCGGTCGGAGACGACCGGGCCGTTCTTGGTGGTGCGGATCGTGAACTCACGGTCCTTGCCACCGGCGACCTTGATCTTCTCCTTGCGCTGGGTGAAGGGGACCTGCTTGCCGTCGTAGAGGTAGCTGTCGGCGGTGACCTTCTCCAGGTAGAGGTCGGAGACGTCGGCGCCGAGGTTGGTCATGCCCCAGGAGATGTCCTGGTTGTGGCCGATGACGACGCCGGGCATGCCCGCGAAGGTGTAGCCGGCCACGTCGTACGGGCAGGCCGCGCTGGTCTTCGTGCAGTGCAGGCCCATCTGGTACCAGAGCGACGGCAGCTGCGGCGCGAGGTGCGGGTCGTTGGCCAGCAGCGGCTTGCCGGTGGTCGTGTACTTGCCGGAGACGACCCAGGAGTTCGAGCCGATGCCGTTGCCGGAGGGGCCGAGCAGTGCCGGGATCTTGTCGAGGGTGTTGGAGAGCGAGGACAGCCCGGTCTTCAGGCCGTTCGCGGCGCCCGCGCCACCGGTGGTGGCGGGGGTACCGGCGCCGGCCGTGCCGCCGTTCTGCGCGTTCGGGGTGGTCTGACCGTTCTGACCCGTCTGGCCGTTACGGCCGTTCTGCCCCGGCAGGCCGTCCTGACCGTTCTGGCCGGTCTGACCGTTCTGGCCCGCGGTCGGCGTGGCCTTGGGGTCGAACGCCTTGGTGGCCGGGTCGACGGCGCCGCCCTCGACGACCGGCTTGTTCCGGCCGTACGGGTAGGCCGGGTAGAGCTGCTCGATCTGCTTGGGGCTCAGCCGGGTCGAGGCGAGCGAGCGGTCGATCTCGTCCTGCATGTTGCCGCGCAGGTCCCAGGCCATGGCCTTGAGCCAGGCCACGGAGTCGACCGGGGTCCACTGCTCGGGCTTGTAGTCGTTCTCGAACTCCAGGGCCGCGTACTCGACGGACAGCGACTTGCCCTGATGGTCCTTGAGATACGCGTTGACGCCGTCGGAGTACGCCTGGAGGTACTTCTTGGTGGTCGCCGAGAGCTTGGTGTCGTACTCCTCCTGAGCGACCTTCCGCCAGCCCATCGTCCGGACGAACGCGTCGGTCTCGACCTGACCGTCGCCGAACATCTCGGAGAGGCGGCCGGCCGTCAGATGGCGGCGGACGTCCATCTCCCAGAACCGGTCCTGCGCCTGGACGAAGCCCTGGGCGCGGAAGAGGTCCTCGGCGGTGTCCGCGTAGACCTGCGGAATGCCGTTGGCGTCACGGGCGACCTTCACCGGCCCCGACAGACCCTTCAGCTGAAGGGTGCCGCTCGTCTCCGGGAAGGAGGCGCGGACCGTACTGACGCTCCAGTACGCGCCGAACCCCACGCCCGCCACGATCAGCAGCACGAGGGTGATCACGAGCAGCCGGGCGCGTCGGCCTTTCTTCTTACCGGTCTTCTTCTTGCCGGAAGGGCCGGTCTTGTTGGCGGGCATCGCTGTCCTTAGAGGGGCAGGGTGGTCCTGGAGTGCTGAAGCAACCATAGGCGCAGGGCCAGGAGCGGCCCGACGCGGAGTCCGGCCGCCGAAGTGACATAGATCGCCATCGCCCCTCTGTGACCGCCGTCACGCGTCAAGAACGCGTAAAATATTAGGTTAGGAAATGAAGTTCCCATCGGCCGGAGGAACGTTCCGGCCGAAACCCGCCCGTTATCCGTGGAAAGACTCGTGAAGGGACCGGCCCCTGACTGTCCACCACCTCAACGAACTCCTGCTGATCTGCTCTGTCGTACTGCTCGTCGCGGTGGCGGCGGTACGGATCTCCTCGCGCAGCGGGCTCCCCAGCCTGCTCATCTATCTGGGCATCGGCGTCGCCATCGGCCAGGACGGCCTCGGCGTCTCCTTCAACGACGTCGGCCTGACCCAGGTGATCGGCTACGCGGCGCTCGTGGTGATCCTCGCCGAGGGCGGTCTCGGCACGAAGTGGCATGAGATCAAACCCGCCCTGCCCTCCGCCGCGGTGCTCTCCACCCTCGGCGTCGCCATCAGTGTGGGCGTCACCGCGGCGGCCGCCCATTACCTCGCCGGTGTCGACTGGCGCCAGGCGCTGATCATCGGTGCGGTCGTCTCCTCGACCGACGCCGCGGCCGTCTTCTCCGTCCTGCGAAACGTTCCTCTGCCGTCCCGGCTGACGGGTGTGCTGGAGGCGGAGTCCGGCTTCAACGACGCTCCCGTGGTCATCCTCGTCGTCGCCTTCTCGGCGGCCGGGCCGGTCGACCACTGGTACCTGCTGGTCGGGAAGATCGCCCTGGAGCTGGCGATCGGCGGTGCCGTCGGCCTCGCCGTCGGCTTCCTCGGCGCGTACGGGCTGCGGCACGTCGCCCTGCCCGCCTCCGGCCTCTACCCCATCGCCGTGATGGCCATCGCGGTCGCCGCCTACGCGGGCGGCGCCCTCGCGCACGGCTCCGGATTCCTCGCCGTCTACCTCGCGGCGCTGATCCTCGGCAACGCCAAGCTGCCGCACTGGCCGGCCACCCGCGGCTTCGCGGAGGGCCTCGGCTGGATCGCGCAGATCGGCATGTTCGTCCTGCTCGGCCTGCTCGTCACCCCGCACGAGCTGGGCGACGACATCATCCCCGCGCTAGTCGTCGGCCTGGTGCTGACCATGGTGGCGCGCCCGGTGTCGGTGTTCCTGAGCCTGGCGCCGTTCCGGACGACCTGGCAGGAGAAGACCCTGCTGTCCTGGGCCGGACTGCGCGGCGCGGTACCGATCGTGCTGGCCACCATCCCCATGGTGGCCGAGGTGGAGAACAGCCGGACCATCTTCAACATCGTCTTCGTCCTCGTGATCGTCTACACCCTGGTGCAGGGCCCGACCCTGCCCTGGCTCGCCCGTCACCTGCGGCTGGGCGAGCACGAGCCGGAGGACCTCGGCATCGAGTCGGCGCCGCTGGAGCGGCTGCGCGGCCATCTGCTGTCCGTGGCGATCCCCGAGCCGTCGCGGATGCACGGTGTGGAGGTCGGCGAGCTGCGACTGCCCCCCGGGGCGGCGGTGACGCTCGTCGTGCGCGACGGCACCAGCTTCGTGCCGTCGCCCACGACCGTGCTGCGCCGGGGCGACGAGCTGCTGGTGGTGGCCACGGACCCGGTGCGGGACGCGACCGAGAAACGACTGCGCGCGGTCGGCGAGGGAGGAAAGCTTGCGGGCTGGCTGGGGAGTACGGGTACGATAAAGAGGAAGTAACCTATTTAGTTCGAAATCCTTGATCTTCGAACTGACTCAACGGGTCCACTTCACTGTCGACCGTACCGGCCGGCGACACCGACATCACCGAACCAACTCTGCCTGATGCAGGGCTGGCGCGACCGCACGGCGGCCGCGGTCGCGCAGTACAAGGCGGCCCGCTCGGCATCTACCACGGTCCTGCGCGAGAGGACAGCTCTCGGCGCGCTCCGTGCGGCTTTCCCCGTTCGGTGCGCGCTACCAGGCGGCGGAAAGGCCCAGGCCGTGGCAACCACGGTCAACGACAACGCCGAGGCCAAGCCGGGATACGGACAGCTGCTGCGCACGCGCGGCGCCTGGACGTTCCTGCTCCCCGGCTTCCTGGCGCGGCAGCCGTTCGCGATGCTCACCATCGGCATCCTGCTGCTCGTCGAACACACCACCGGCTCGTACGGCAAGGCGGGCGCCGTCTCGGCGACCGCGGGCGTCGCCATGGCGCTCTTCGCGCCGCAGAGCGGCAAACTCGCGGACCGCTTCGGCCAGGCCCGGGTGCTCGTACCCGGTGTGGTCGTGCACGCGGCGGCCATCGCCCTGCTGATCACGCTGGCGCTGGCGGACGCACCCCTGTGGGCGCTCTTCGCCGCGGCGGTGCCCGCCGGCGCCTCCACCCCGCAGATCGGGCCGATGGTCCGGGCCCGCTGGGCGGCCAAGCTGGACGGCTCGCCCCTGATGCCCACGGCGGCGGCCTTCGAGTCGGTCACGGACGAGTTCACGTTCGTGATCGGCCCGGTGCTCGCCACCGCGCTGTGCACCGGCGTCCACCCGGCCGCCGGTCTGATCACCGAGGCCGTGCTCACCATCGGCGGCGGTCTGCTCTTCGCCGCCCAGCGGTCCACCCAGCCCACCCCGGTCCGCATCGCCGCGGGCGGCCCGGAGAAGCACGCGTCGGCGCTGTCCGTGGCGGGCGTCCGGGTGCTCGCGATCGCGTTCCTCGGCATCGGTTCCGTCTTCGGCGGCATGCAGGTGTCGATGACGGCCTTCACCAAGGAGCTCGGCGAGCCGGGCCTCAACGGTCTGATGTACGGCACGTTCGCGGCCGGAAACATGATCGCGGGCTTGATCTGCGGTGCCGTCGCCTGGCGTATCAGCGCCCAGCGCCGGCTCCTGATCGCCTACCCGCTGCTGGCGCTGGCCACCACCCCGCTGTGGGCGGCGGACGCGCTGCCGGTGCTGGGCGGGCTCGGCCTGCTGGTCGGTCTGTGCATCGCCCCGGCGCTGATCACCGGCTACACGCTGGTCGAGAAGCTGGTCCCGGCGGGCAGCCGCACCGAGGCGTTCACCTGGCTGACCGGCGCGGTCGGCCTCGGCCAGGCGGCCGGCGCGGCCGTCGGCGGCAAGCTCATCGACGCCCACTCGGCGAGCACCGGATTCCTGGTGCCGCTGGTGGGCACGGCGGCCGCGATGGTGGTCCTGCTGGCGCTGCGGAAGGCGCTCACGCCGCACGGGGAGTCCCTCATCGCGGCACGTGGGGTGGGTCACCGTGAGTCCGTCTCGGTGGACTGACGCGTCGGAATACTGCAATATGGATCGTCGTTAGCACTCAACGAGTGAGAGTGCCAGGAGGAGCAAGTGCCGACTTACCAGTACCAGTGCACCGAGTGCGGCGAGGGCCTCGAGGCGGTGCAGAAGTTCACCGATGACGCCTTGACCGTGTGCCCGAGCTGCGACGGACGCCTGAAGAAGGTGTTCTCCGCGGTCGGCATCGTCTTCAAGGGCTCCGGCTTCTACCGGAACGACAGCCGCGGCGCGTCGTCCAGCAGCAGCCCCGCCAAGGCGAGCGGCACCACGAGCACCGCGTCCAAGTCGGACTCCTCCTCGTCGGCGTCCACGTCGAGCACGAGCACGGCCTCCGCGTCGAGCTCGTCCGGCACGTCCGGCACGTCCGGCAGCAGCACGTCCGCCGCCTGACGACGCCGTCCGGAAACATCACGGAGCCCGCCGCCCCTCACCGGGGCGGCGGGCTCCGGCGCGTCCGGGGTGTCCTGTGGGGCGCCCTGGCCCGTCTTGGCTCGTCCCGCCCCCACCTGGCCCCCCTGGCCCCCTGGCACCCGGCCCCTCCCTGGCCCCTCCCTGGCCATGATCGGCCATGCCGTCCGGGGCCCGGTGGGGCGCCGCTAGGGTGGCCGCATGGTCGATACAGACACCCTGATGGTCGGAACGGACAGCGGGCCCGCGGACGGCGTGCGCGCGGACATAGGCGTGATCGGCGGGTCGGGGTTCTACTCCTTCCTGGAGGACGTGACCGAGGTCGTCGTGGAGACCCCGTTCGGGTCGCCGAGCGACTCGCTCTTCGTGGGCGAGCTGGCCGGCCGCAAGGTCGCCTTCGTGCCCCGTCACGGCCGCCGCCACACCCTGCCGCCGAACCGCATCAACTACCGGGCCAACCTCTGGGCCCTGCGGTCGCTCGGCGTCCGGCAGGTCCTGGCCCCCTGCGCGGTGGGCGGGCTGCACCCGCAGCTGGGCCCGGGGACGCTCGTCGTGCCGGACCAGCTGGTCGACCGTACGAAGTCGCGGGTCCAGACGTTCTTCGACGGCGAGCCGCTGTACGACGGGCGGGTGGCCAACGTCGTCCACACCACGTTCGCCGACCCCTACTGCCCCACGGGGCGCGCGGTGGCGGTCGCGGTGGCGCGTGGCCACGGCTGGGGGCAGGTGGTGGACGGCGGCACGATGGTCGTCATAGAGGGGCCCCGGTTCTCGACCCGCGCCGAGTCCCGGTGGCACGCGTCCCAGGGCTGGTCCGTGGTCGGCATGACCGGGCACCCGGAGGCCGTCCTCGCCCGTGAGCTGGAGCTCTGCTACACCTCGATGGCCCTGGTCACGGACCTGGACGCGGGCGCCGAGGCCGGCGACGGCGTCAACCACGGCGAAGTGATGCGGGTCTTCGCCGAGAACGTCGGCCGACTGCGCGAGGTCCTCTTCGCGGCGGTCACCGCGCTGCCGGAGAACGACGGCCGGTCCTGCCTGTGCGCCGGGGTGCACGAGGGCTGGGACCTGGGTATCGAGCTGCCGTAACGGCTCTTGCGCTCCGGATCACCGGACAGAGCTGGCAAAATCTCCCGTACGTTGCGGAACGATTCATTCCGCAACGTACGGAGACAGAGCAAGCGAATCAGAGCAGAGACAGTGAGGCAGCAGCGGTGAGCGAGAAGAAGACAGGCGTCCTCGGGGGCTTCAAGGCGTTCCTGATGCGGGGCAACGTAATAGACCTCGCCGTCGCCGTCGTCATCGGCGCCGCGTTCACCAACATCGTGAACTCCGTGGTCAAGGGTGTGATCAACCCGGTCGTCGGCGCCTTCGGCACCAAGGACCTGGACCACTACGCGTCCTGCCTCAAGGGCCCCTGCGACAAGAACGCGGCGGGCGAGGTGACCAAGGGCGTCTTCATCCAGTGGGGCACCGTGCTCAGCGCGACGCTCACCTTCCTGATCACGGCGGCGGTCGTCTACTTCCTGATGCTGCTGCCGATGAAGCGCTGGCAGGACCGCCAGGCGGCCAAGGCCCCGGCGGCCCCCGCCAAGGAGACCGAGCTGGAGCTGCTCACTCAGATCCGCGACGCGCTCGTGGAGCAGCGGCGCGAGCCGGGCACGGACGCGGTGCCGGCCCAGCGCTAGGGCTCGCGCCTTCCGGCGTCACCGACGTCACACGTGGTGCGGCGGCTTCTCGTCCAGGAAGCGGGCCAGGTCGGCGGCGCCACCGCCACCGCCGGAGGGACGGTCGCCCCAGCCGTGGTCCGTGTCGTCCGAGGACTGCTGCGACAGCGGGTCGTCGAAGATCAGGGCGGCGGGACGGGGCCGCGGCGCGGGCGCGGGGGCGGAGTCACTCATCCGTCCAGGGTACGGGGCGGCCGGGGTACGGGGCGGGGGCCGGCGCGGGCGGGCGGCGGCGCGGGCGGGCGGCGGCGCGGGCGCGTACCCGCTCGCCCGTACGCCCTCACCCTCTCGTCCGCCCCCCGCCCGCCCGTACACGGCCGTACGCGACCGTACGCACTCCCCCGCGGGCGCCGCCTCGCCGCGCGCACCGCGCCGCCGCCGGTGACAATCGGCGCATGAGCGAGCACCCCGTGGCCCGGACCGGTGCCGTCCTGCGGCGGATGGTCGCGCGCGCCCGCGACGAGGAGCACCGCGCGGCGACACCGCTGGAGCTGTTCTTCGACCTCTGCTTCGTGGTCGCCGTCGCACAGGCGGGCGCCCGGCTGGTGCACGCGCTCGCGGAGGGACACACGGGCACGGGGATCATCTCCTACCTTTTCGTGTTCTTCGGGATCTGGTGGGCGTGGATGAACTTCTCGTGGTTCGCCTCCGCCTACGACTGCGACGACGTGCCGTACCGGGTGCTGACCCTGGTGCAGATGGCGGGCGTGCAGGTCTACGCGGCCGGGGTGCCGCGCGCCTTCGACAAGAACGACTGGACGATCGCCGTCCTCGGGTACGTCATGATGCGGCTGGCCCTCACCACACAGTGGCTGCGGGCCGCGCGGTCCGAGGAGGATCCCGGGGCGGCCCGCACGGCCCGGCGGTACGCGATCGGCCTGGTGATCTGCCAGCTCGGCTGGGTGGCCCTGCTGTTCGCCCCGGAAGACTCCCGGAAGTGGCTGTTCCTGATCCTGGTGGCGGCGGAACTGTCCGTGCCGCCGATCGCCGAGCGGAACACCCCGACGCCCTGGCACCCGCACCACATCGCCGAGCGCTACGGCCTCTTCACGGTGATCGTCCTCGGCGAGACGATCACGGCGGGCACGGTGGCGGTGCAGTCGGCCCTGGACGAGAACGAGGCGCTGGACGAGCTGCTGCCGATCGCGGCGGGCGGGCTGCTGATCGTCTTCGCCGCCTGGTGGATCTACTTCGCGGTGCCCATCCACGAACGGCTGTCCTCCAACCGCTACGCGATCCCCTGGGGGTACGGCCACTACCTGATCTTCGCCTCGGCGGCGGCGATCGGCGCCGGCATCGAGGTGGCGGTGGAACAGGCCGTCGGAAAGGCACACGTCTCGACGACCGCGGCGGCGGCCGCGGTGACGGTCCCGTCGGCGGTCTTCCTGTTCGTGGTGTGGCTGCTGCACTCCCGCCATTACAAGAGGGGCGCGGCGCAGCAGGCGGTACTGCCGGTCTCGGCGGCGCTGATGCTGGCGTGCACATTCGCGGGGCGGGCGGCGGTGCTGCTGGCGGGGGTGGTGGCGGGGGTGACGGTGGGGGTGGGGGTGACGTTGGCTTCGCGGGGTGGGGAACGGGGCGGGGGTCCGGGGGATGTCTCCCCTGCCCACCCCTTGCCGTAACCGGGTGCTTCGCCCCGGACGGGCTGAAATCAGCCCGGCCGGCGTTTGAGGACCGGGGTCCGGGGCGGAGCCCCGCCACGCGGCGGAGCCGCACATCGGATGCAGCGGGAAGGGGCGGGGCTGGGGAAAGGCCCCGCGCAGCGGAACCCGACCCCCGGCACCCCGCGCACCACCGCCCCCGCTCCCGTTAGCCACAACCCAACCCCCGCCCCCCCGTGGTACCCAAGCCCCATGACTGACGCCCGCACAGCCCCGCACCCCGGCCCCCAGGACGCCCTCACCGACGTTCCCGGCCTCCGCGTAGGCCACGCCCACCGCACAGGCAACGGCTTCCTCACCGGCACCACGGTCGTCCTCGCCCCGGAAGGCGGCGCCGTCGCCGCCGTGGACGTACGGGGCGGTGGCCCGGGCACCCGGGAGACGGATGCCCTGGACCCGCGCAACCTCGTACAGAAGGTCGAGGCCGTCGTCCTTTCGGGTGGCAGCGCGTTCGGGCTGGACGCCGCGTCCGGGGTGGTGGCGTGGCTGGAGGAGGCGGGCCGCGGCTTCCGGGTGGGGCCGGACCCGTCCCAGGTCGTACCGGTCGTCCCGGCGGCGGCGCTCTTCGACCTCGGCCGCGGCGGCGACTGGCGGGCCCGGCCCGACGCGGCGCTGGGCCGCGAGGCGGTGGTGGCGGCGGCGCGTACGGAGCCCGGGGCGCCGGTCGCGCAGGGCACGGTGGGCGCGGGTACGGGGGCGGTGGCCGGCGGGCTCAAGGGCGGCGTCGGCACGGCCAGCGCGGTACTGCCGTCGGGGACGACGGTCGCGGCGCTGGCGATCGTCAACGCGGCGGGTTCGGTGGTCGAGCCGGTGACGGGCGCGCTGTACGGGCGGCTGGCCATGGGCGAGGTCGAGGTCCCGGACCGGGAGCGGCACCGCGCCGCCCAGGAGAGGCTGGCCGCGGCGGTGACGGAGTCCGCGAAGCGCTCGGCGGCGTCCGCGCGTCCGCCGCTGAACACGACGCTCGCCGTCGTCTGCACGGACGCGGTCCTCACCCGCGCCCAGGCGCAGAAGCTCGCGGGCACGGCACACGACGGCCTGGCGCGCGCCGTACGCCCGGTCCATCTCCTGAACGACGGCGACACGGTCTTCGCTCTGGCCACGGGCGCGCGCCCGCTGGTCGCGGAGGACGTCTTCGGGGACACGACGGTACTGGCGGCGGGGGCGCTGAACGAGATCCTGGCGGCGGGGGCGGATGTGCTGACGCGGGCGGTGGTGAAGGGGGTGCTGGCGGCGGGTTCGGTGGACGGGGCGGGTGGGGTGTTCCCGTCCTACGGGGAGTTGTACGGCGGTTGATCGGCGGGTGGGGTTGCCGCTGCGCGGGGCCGTTTCCCCACCCCGCCCCTTCCCGTAACCGGGGGCAAGCCCCCGGACCCCCTTCCGCGCTCCGCGCGGTGTCCTCAAACGCCGGACGGGCTGAATTCCGCCCGGTTCCGGGCAACCACTCAGCCCGTCCGGCGTTTGAGGACCGGGGCCCGGGGCGGAGCCCCGGTTCGGGAAGGGGCGGGTAGGGGACAAGGCCCGCCGCAGGCGCACCACCGCACCCCCACCCGCACACCCACACCCCCTCAAACCCCCACCGCCCCCAGCAACGACCCCGCCCCGTACGTCACCCCCATAGCCACCACCCCACCCCCCGCATTACGCAGCACAGCCCGCCCCACCCCCGCCCGCCCCATCCGTGCACTCCCCCACCCGCACAGCGCCAGCGCGCAGAGCACGGCCACCACCGTGACCGGCAGCCGGATGTGCGGCGGGGGCAGGACGATCGCGAGGAGGGGGAGCAGGGCGCCCGCCGTGAAGGCGAGGAAGCTCGCGCCGGCGGCCTGCCAGGGGCTGGTGAGTTCGTCGGGGTCGATGCCGAGTTCGACCTCGGCGTGGGCGCGGAGCGCGTCGTGTTCGGTGAGCTGTTCGGCGACCTCGCGGGCGAGTCCGGCGGTGAGGCCCTTGCCCTCCAGGAGCTCGGTGAGCTCGTCGAGTTCGGCCTGCGGGGCCGCGACGAGCTCCTTGCGCTCCAGGGCGAGGGCGGCCTGTTCGGAGTCGCGCTGGGTGCTCACCGATACGTACTCGCCGGCGGCCATGGACAGGGAGCCGGCCAGCAGTCCGGCGAGCCCGGCGGTCAGCAGCGTGCCGCGCGCGTCGGTGGCCCCGGCGACGCCGACGACGAGGCCGGCGGTGGAGACCACGCCGTCGTTGGCGCCGAGGACGGCGGCGCGCAGCCGGTTGAGTCGGTTGCCGAGGGCGCCGCCCTCGTGGGGTTCGTCGTGAGCCGGGGACAGGCTCTCGGCACGGGACGTCCCGACGTCCGCTTCGTCATCGCTCACCAGGCGAGGCTCTCACCCGTCCCCCCGCTCAGGACGCCGGACTCACCCCTGTCACCCGGGCAGGCTCACCCGGATCTTCGACTGGCCGTGCGGCCGGGTCTCCCAGTCCTCCATGAAGCGGGCGCGCAGCCCGTACTTCTCGGCGAGGGCGATCAGGGTCTGCGTGCGGTAGTAGAAGTCCTCGCGCAGCACCTGGTGCTCCGCTCCCTCCGTGCGGTCGAAGGTGAAGTCGAAGAAGCCGCCGGGGGCGAGCACACGGCCGACGTGGGCCAGGCACTCCTCGATGACCTCGATCGGCGAGTGCGAGAAGACGCTGTGCGCGTGCACGACGTCGAAGTGCGCGTCGGGGAGGAAGTCGAGGGTGAGGTTCTGGGTGATGGTGAGGTGGGGCAGCTTGTCCTGGAGACCGAAGGTCGTCAGGGTCTGCTTGGCGGAGATGAGGATGTCGGGCGAGATGTCGATGCCGTAGTAGTTGCCGGCGTCGAGGTGGTCGATGAAGAGGCGGCCCGCGCGGAGGTTGCCGCAGCCGATGTCGAGCATGCGGTGGTGCGGGGCGAGGCCGTGCTCGGCGAGGTAGTCGAACTGCATCTTGCCGAGCGCGAGCCAGCGGTCGTGGCTGCGGCTGCCGACGGCCGCCTCGGGGTTGCGTGCGGTGTCGGAGGCCATGACCGCGCGGTAGTAGTCGACGTGATCGGGGTGCTTCAGACGCAGCCAGGTGTCACGGGCGTGGCGCTTGAGATAGGGGGCGATGCGTGCGGGGTTGCTGACCGCGTAACGGACCTTGTGGCCGAGGTGGCTGCGGTTCTTGAGCATGGCTTTGGACGAAGACATGGGGGATGACCTCCTTCGAGCGGGACGAACGAGACGGGGGGTGGTACGGAGAAGGGGTGCGGAAAGGTGATGCGGAAGAGGAGAGGGCGCGGCGTCAGATCACCGCGCGGCGCCGCAGCACGACGCAGATCAGCGCGAACAGCACGGCCGCCAGCCCCAGGAAGATCGCGGTCTCGATCCACTGGAAGACCCAGAAGTCGCTGCTGGGATAGACCTTGTGGTACCGGCCGACGAAGCCCTTCTGCGCCATGCACGTCTTGAGGTCCGGCAGGCCCTCGCCCCACGGGCAGGCGTCCGCGATCGGCCGCTTGCGGCCGGCGCCGTCGATGAAGCCGAACTCGCCGGTCGACCACGCGCTGCGGACGTTCTCCCGCGGCGCGTCGCCCTGGCTGATCCTGGCCGTGGGCTCGATCCAGCTGGAGCGGAAGGTGTTGAGCAGGAAGCGCAGGCCGACGACGACGCCGAGCACGACGCCCATGGCGGGCAGGGTGCGGCGGATCAGCAGACCGGCGGCGGTGCCGGCGGTGAGGCCGAAGAGGGCGCAGGCGACGGCCGCGGGGCCGGTGGCGTTGAAGATGTAGCCGTCGTGCCAGTAGAGCCCGTCCAGCATGTTGGAGATCGGCGACCACCACCAGGCGACGAGCGCCGCGAGGACGGCGGAGCCCAGGACCGAGCAGAGGACGGCGAGCCCGAAGCGGGCGGTGAACCAGCGGCGGAGGCCGACGCCCTGGGTGAGGGCCAGCTTCCAGGTGCCGCTCTCCAGTTCGCGGCCGAGCAGCGGCGCGCCCCAGAAGATGCCGATGATCACGGGGAGGGCGGCGCTGAGGGTGCCGAGGGCGACGATGCCGTCGTCGTTGTCGCTCAGCAGCCGCTGGGCCTGTTCGAGGTCGGTGCCGGCGCACTCCTCGGAGTCCCAGCCCTTGCAGACCTTGAAGTGGTGGGCGTCGATGAACGACATCATGTCCGCGCGCTGGAACGCGACCCACGCCACGCAGGCGAGGAGGAGCGCGGCGCCGGTCAGGACGAGTGCGCGCTGCTGGCGCCAGGCCAGCCAGAGGGAGCCCTTCACGCGGCCGCTCCGTCACGGCCGGTGTCTTCGGTGGGGCGGTCGTCGGAGCGCAGGTAGGCGAGCAAGAGTTCTTCCAGGGACGGGGTTTCGGTGATCCAGTGGTCGCCGGTGGGCGCGGTGCCGCGGACGAACGCGGTGAGCTGGCGGCCGGTGACGGTGGCCTCCACGACCGTGCCGCGGTCGAGCCCGGCGGGCAGCCCGTCCCCGGTGGAGGCGTCGGCGAGGCCGGTGAACCGCACATGGTCCTCGCACAGCCGCTGGACGTCGCCGTCGAGCCGTACGCCGCCGTGCTTGAGCAGCAGCACGTGGTCGCAGACGCTCTCCAGCTCGGACAGGATGTGCGAGGAGATCACGACGGTGGTGCCCCGTTCGGCGACCTCCTCCATGACCAGGCCCATGGCCTCGATGCGTACGAGCGGGTCGAGGTCGGCGAGCGGCTCGTCGAGGAGGAGCAGCTCGGGGCGCTTGCCGAAGGCGACGGCGAGCGCGACGCGGGTGGCCTGGCCCTGGGAGAGGGTGCCGATCCGGGTGTCGAAGGGGATGTCACCGGCGCGGACGATGCGTTCGGCGGCGGCCTGGTCCCAGTCGTCGTTGAGCTCGCGGCCGAAGCGGAGGGTGTCGCCGACGGTGAAGCGCGGGTAGAGCGGCTTGTCCTGGGCGAGGAACGCGGTACGGGCGCGGGCCTCGTCGCTGCCGGGGGTGGCGCCGAAGACGCTCAGCTCACCGGTGGTGGGGTGGAGCAGGCCGGTGGCGAGGTGGAAGAGCGTGCTCTTGCCGGCGCCGTTGGGGCCGACGAGGGCGGTGATCTTCCCGGCGGGCACGGTGAATGCGCAGTCGCGCAGCGCCCACCGGCTGCGGAATCTGCGGCCGAGGCCCGTGGCCCGCAGGGCCGTGGGGACGGTCGGGTCGGTCACGTGTCTTCCTCCATGGACTGCGGTGATCGGCGGACCACCCGTTCGGGCGATGGCGTCGGGCCGGGGGCGGGGGCGGGGGTCGCCGCCCGGTCGGCGGGGGCGACGTAGAACGTCTCGTCGAGGACGGCCTCGGCGAGCGCCTCGACGTCCTCCCGCTCCAGCCCGGCCGCGCGGGCGCGCGCCACCCAGACGACGGCCTCCGCGCGCAGCGGCGAGTCCGCCCCGGCAGCGGCCCGGGACAGCGACCGCTGTACGAACGTCCCCTGCCCCGGCCGTGGCTCGACCAGCCCCTCGCGTTCCAGCTCCCGGTAGGCCCGGAGCACGGTGTTGGGGTTGATCGCGACGGCCGCCACCACCTCTCTGGCGGTGGGCAGCCGGTCGCCCGGCTCCAGTGCACCCAGACGCAGGGCCTGTCTGACCTGGTGCACGAGCTGGAGATACGTCGCTACACCACTGCGCCGATCTATCCGGAATGCGATCATTTCGCACACTCGTTTCACTAAGGTGTTAGTGGAATGATGCGAGGGTACGACGATGACGTCAAATCACCACAGAAAGCATCCGGCGGATCACGGAGTGGTACGAGCGGACCTGTGACGGGGTGGCCGGAACGGGGCGGCGCCCGCGAGGGCGCGGAGGCGCGTCGTCCGGGCCGAGCCCCCGGGTGGGGGCACGAGCCGTCGACTGGCGACCCACCCCGCTCACCACGCCGCGTGAAACCCGGACACGCCCGCGCGGGACGCCCTCGGGACGCCGCTCCCACACGCCCATTTCCGGGAGTCCGGGGCGGGCCCATCATCAGGGCAGGCAGTACCGAGAAGAGAGGCAACCTCATGAAATCGAGGGCATTCCGCCTCGTCCCGGCGGCGGCGGCGCTCACGGCGGGTCTGCTGCTGGCCGGGGCGTCGGGGGCGGCCGTCGCGACTCCGTCGGAGGAATCCCCGAGCGCGACCGGCAGCGCCGCTAGCAAGTCGGACGACCAGCTGACACGGGCGAGTTGGACAACGCGTGGCGAGTACTACCACAGCAAGGACTGCTGCCACGGGGCGGGCAAGCACGGCAAGCAGAAGGGCGAGTGGCACGAGTACAAATGCGAGCGCCACGGCCACTGGTGGTGGCTGCAAACCAAGTAAACGACGGATCGGCGCGGGACTTGTGCCCCCGGGGAGTCGCCCGGGGGCACAAGACTGTCGCCCGTCCGCCCCTCCGCCGGAGTCCACCCGCGGGTGAATGCCGTAAACGCGGCGCACCGCCTTTAACCCGCCCGAACCCGTCACTTTTCACACGGTCGGCAGTTCACTCGACATGGAAGTACGCCGGTCATACGGGAACCGGCGCCGACTGGGAGGAATGCTGTGAGCATCGTTCAGAGGGTCGCTGCCGCCGCCACGCTGGTCGTTACCGCTCTCGGGTTCGGGTGCGGGTCCGCCTCGGCCGCGGGCCGGGGCGAGGGTTCGACGCACATCTACTGCAACAACCCGTACAACGCCACGCTGGTCGACGCCTCGGGCGGGACCGCGGTGGTGCGTCAGGCGCAGGACCTTCTGGGGATCGGTGTGGGTGGGGACGGCTCGGGCGGGTCGGGCGCGGGCGGCAACGGGGCCGGCGGCAACGCCACCAGCGGTAACGCCAGGGGTGGTTCGGGCGCGGCCGACAACGGCGGCGGCTTCGGCAACATCGGCGGGCCCGTCTTCGGCGACGAGGGCAGCTCGGCGCCGGGCGGCTCGGGTACGAGCGGTCCCGCCTCGGGCGGTCCGGGCCGGGGCGGCGTCGGCACCGGGGGCCCCGGCAGCGGCGGGTCCGGCGCGAGCAGCGGCGCCCAGCACCAGGGGGCGACCGCCAACGGCGGGAAGGGCGGCAGCGCGGACCTGTCCAACGTCCAGCAGGCCAACCACAACCGGTGCGGGGAGAGCGACGACTCCGAGACCAGCAACACGGTCGACAAGAGCACCGCGATCGACAACAGCACCTCGGTGGACAAGTCGGTCCGGACGAGCAACCTGCGGATCGACCGCGGTGGCCGTCCGCGGCACTGAGCGCCGCTGACATCCCGATGACGAGGCCCTGGGGGCGATGCCCCCGGGGCCTCCGGCTGTGCTGTGCCGTGCCGTGCTCAGTCGACGGCCCGGCCGCACGTCCGGACGGCGGCCCGGATGGCGGCGACGCGGGCGGGGACGTCGGCCGGGGGCACGCCGTGCGGGGCGCGTGGGCCGTCCTCGCCCCGGCAGTGGCGGCAGACGCCGCCGGGGAAGGCTTCGGGGCGGCCGGGGGCGCGGCAGACGGTGCATTCGACGATGCGGAGCGGTGGGCGCGGGGCCGGTTCGGGGTGGGGGTCGGGGTGGGGGGTCGGGCGACTCCGGCGGCATCTTGTCGACGAGCCGCCGCCGGGCGAGGGCGCCCGCGCTGTGCACGTCCGGCGGGAGGCCGGCGGTGAGGGCGCGTACGACATCGGCGTCGTCGGCGCCGAGTTCCAGCCACTGGGCGGCGAGGCCTTCCAGGGCGGCGCATTCGGCGGCGGAGAGGGTCATGCGGGGGTCTGTGCGGCCGATGGAGGCGAGGAGGAGGTAGGCGCGGGCGCGGGTGGGTGCCGGTGTCGGTGGGTCGGGGGCGGGGCGGGGTGGGCCCTCCGGGGCTGCATGATTTACGGGCCCCGTTACGCGCCGCTGCCCGCCTTCCCGCCGTCCGGCCCGCAAATCACGCGTCACGCCCCTTGCCGGGCCCACCCCGCCCCGCCCCCTCCCGCCGCACTCCGACTGCGGGCCGGTGCCGCCCGGCAGGTTTTCGGCCAGGAACGTCTGCCACCAGTCGTCACTCCTGGCGGCGCGGGAGAAATATGTCCGGGTCACCCAGTTCCAGCTCCCGCCGTCACCCTTGATCCGCTCCGTCACCCGCCGCAGATGCCCGGCCTCCGAGAGGCGCCGCAGCGCGGTGAGGCAGGCGGCCTGCCCGTAGTCGGGAAGCTGTGCGGCCAGGGTCTTGGCGTCCATCGCCGCCCCTTCGGGAAGCCGGTCGACGTAGGTGGCGATGGAGGCTTCACGGGGGCGGAGATGAGCGAAGTCGCCCCGGCGGCGGGTGGCTTGATCGGGTACGGATCGCTTGCCGTAGCCGGAAGTCGCGGCGGGATGGGGGTGCGGGGCGCGCGAGGCACCACTAAAGTCGACGTCAGCCATTGGATCGGCTCCACGATCTCGGTGGTCAGACCCCGGACCCGGTGTTGGCGCACCGACCGGGGTCGTTTGTTGCTGCGAACGCTAGAACGCGGCGACAGGTCGTCGCAACCCGATCACCCAAAGTGAACTAGCCGTGGTATGGACGGCAGTTGGGAGGGCGGGTGGGTGGTATCCACCACCCGTTCCTCACAAAGAGCGCTCGGGTCCGGGAACCCGGATCCCGGGGCTCAAGCGCCCCGAGGCGCAATGCCCTCCACGCCCCACAAAGGGAGAGCACATGCCTACGCACATCGACTTCGACGAGTTCGACGAGATGTTCGAAACCTTCAAATACACCGCGTGGCGTCTGGAAACCCGGCGCGCGTACCAGTCCGACGAAGAATCCGAGACCTACCGGCGTTTCTCGCGTGGCCTGGACGCCGCTTACGACCTCGACGACCCGTGGTGCAGCTCGCGCCGCGAACAGACGGCCCTCGGTAAGAGGTTCGAGCGCGTACGAGTCGTCGACGCCCCGCCCACGCCGGGGCAGCTCTACCTCCTCGACGGGGCCCGGCGGAACGCCGCTGTCGGGGAAGACATCCGCCACCTGTGGCGCGACGACGCCGCCCGGCTAGGCCTGCCCGCCGAGGACTTCTGGCTCTTCGACGCTCGCGTGGCCACTCTCCTGCACTTCGACGAAGCGGACCGCATCACAGGCATCGCACTGATCACCGACCCCGTCGAGATCGTCCGGTACTGCCAGATCCGCGACGCCGCATGGCATCACGCGGTCAAGCACGAGCAGTTCATCAAGGCGGTGCGCGCCGAGAGTCGGCACTGAACGGAGCTCAGGGGAAACGCTCATCGCCGCGTCACAGCCCTACCCTGGGCTCGAAGGGACGGTGAGCCCATGTCCACTGGATTGTCCGACAACATCAGGAAGCACCGTCGTGCGGCCGGCCTGAGCCAGGAGCAACTCGCCCATGAGGCCGGCCTCTCCCTGGGCGTCGTGCGCAAGGTCGAGCAGGGCGGGGACGCGCGCGTCGAGACGCTGCACACCCTCGCCCGCGCGCTGGGGGTATCCACCTCCGCCCTCTTCGCGACCGAGGCACCGAAACCCGTCATAGGCGACGAGGCGAACCGGCGCTACCTCGCCGAGCTGCGGCAGGCGTTGATGCCTCCGGTGGGGCTCACCGACACGGCCGGGGACCGGGGCGAGGCCCGGGAACTGGCCGAGCTTCGGGAGGGCATCGCGGACGGGCACGCGCTCTACCACGCGGACCGTTACGGCTCCGTCGCGAAGAGGCTTCCGGGGCTGCTCCGGTCGGCCGAAGCCTGCGTCGCCGCGCTGGAGGGCGAGGAGCGGCGACAGGCGGTCGTCCTACGGGCCCAAGCGCTGCTGCTCGCGGGCAAATACCTCACCCAGGTGCGGCAGTACGACATGGCTTATCACGCCCTCGCGGAGAGCATCCGGCTCGCCCGGGACATCGGCCGGACCGACACCGCCGCCACGGGCGTCGTCGGCATGTGCTGGCTCCTGCTGCGCCAGGACCGCTTCGACGAGAGCGAGCGGCTCGCCGAGCGTACGGCGGCCGAGCTGGAACCCCGCTTCTCGACCGCCGATCCGGGACGGCTCGCGGTGTGGGGCGAGTTGTCCCTGCGGATCGCCTCGGCCGCCCTGCGCAACAACCGGCCGGACGTCGCCCGGGAGGCACGGCGGATGGCACGGACGGCGGCCGGGGCGATGGACTCCGAGCACATCGACCACCGGAGTCACTGGTCGACGTTCGGGCCCGTCACGGCGGAGCTCAAGGAGGTCGAGGACCTCTCGATCGTCGACGACGCCCGCGGAGTGCTCCGGCGCGCCGACAACGGCCTGTTGGGCAAGGGCTCGCTGCGAAGCCACGGCAGGCCGAGCGCGAACAACTGGGACCGCCACCGGCTCGACGTGGCCAAGGCCTATGTGTCCGTCGGGTCCCACCAGGACGCGATGGACGAACTGAAGCGGCTGCGGAAGTCCTCCGGCGAGTGGCTGAAGCACCAGGCGATGGCGCGCTACGTCATGAGCGACCTGCTCGCGTCCCGCAAGCGGACCCTCACCCGGGACATGCGGGAGATGGCGGCCCACCTCGGTGTGGTGCGGTAAGTACCACGCTACGTGTCGCATCGCGCCCGGAGCCCGGTGAAGTACCACGCCAGGCTCCTGGTTCGGCCCCACGGGCAGCCCTACGTTTCCGGTGTGATCCAGAGATCGGAACCAACCGCGGTCCACGACCGCCCGGATGACCGTCCGGCCGTTCCCCCATGGTGCATGGAGTGCGCCCAACTCACCCTGGCGCACGTCACGGCCGTCCAGGACGGACGGTGGCACGACGCCATGGCAGCCGCGGAAGCGCGGACGCGGCACCGACAGGAAGCCCATCAAGGAGTCGGCACTAGGGATGTCCCCCCGCCGACGACACTACCCAGGAGGCACACGATGCACGGATCCCGGCTGATGGCCGACGGCGGCAACCCCCAGGACGACAGCGACAGCGGCAACAAGCACGGCGGCGGCGGGTCGGACGAGGGCGGAAACACCAATGACGGCCGGGGCCCGGCGGACGGAAAGTGAGCGTGTGCGAAGGGAGGGAGACGGGCCCCGAGGGGCTCGTCTCCGCGCTCGTCGAGAAGGGCGTGCTCGGCGACGACTGGCTGCCCGCGTTCCGGGCCGTGCCCCGGCACCGCTTCGTGCCGGACGTCATCTGGCCGGGCCGGGCCGGCATGAACCGGCAGAGCGACCGGATGGTCCGTACCGAGGACCCCGCGGCATGGTGGGCGGTCGTCCACCGCGACGTGCCGATCACCACCCAGTGGGACGACGGCGCCTACACCGGCCCCGGCCGGGGCCGGACGCCCTCGTCGTCGAGCTCGATGCCGACCATGGTCGCCTCGATGCTGGCCGCGCTGGACGTCGAGCAGGACAGCACCGTCCTGGAGATCGGCACGGGCACGGGCTGGAACGCGGCGCTGCTGTCGCACCGGCTCGGCTCCGAGAACGTCGTCACGGTCGAGGTCGACGCGCGGAGTGCGGGTGAGGCGCGACGGCGGCTGGCGCACGCCGGGTTCACGCCCCGGTGCGTCGTCGGTGACGGCGCCCGGGGCTGTCCGGAGCACGCGCCTTACGATCGCGTCATCGCCACCTGCTCGATCGGCGCCGTCCCCGAGGCGTGGATCGAACAGACCCGGCCCGGCGGAGTGATCGTCACCCCGTGGGGGCCCACGTACGGCGGGGAGGCCGTGGCACGCCTGACCGTGGCCGGGGACGGAACGGCGTCCGGGCCCTTCGTCGGGTCCAGCGCGTTCATGCGGCTGCGGGCTCAGCGCAAGAACCTGCCGCCGGTACCGGCTTGCCCGGACGGGCGAGCCGAGCGGCGGACCACGGACCTGTCCCCCGACGACGTGGGCGACTGGATCCACATGTTCGTCATCGGGGTCCGGGTGCCGGACCTCTTCTGCCGGGTGGACCCCGGGGTCGAGGGCGCGTACCGGCTGTGGCTGTACGACACCGCTCTGACGTCCTGGGCCTCGGCCGGCTTCGACAAGGGCCGCACGGCGTTCCCCGTCCACCAGTCCGGGCCGCGCCGCCTCTGGGACGAACTGGAAACCGCATACCGGTGGTGGGAGGCCCACGGCCGCCCCGGGTTCGAACGGTTCGGGCTGACCATCGCCGAAGGCGGCCGCACCGACGTGTGGCTGGACGAGCCGACGGCTGTTCTCCAGGCGGCGACCGCGTGACATTCGGCGGACGACAGAGGAGTGACGTGGCAAGAGACCTGGTCCCCTTCGGGGAGATCACCCACCTCTTCGAGGACTTCGCCCACACCGCGTGGCGGCTGGAAACCCGGCGCGGGTACGCCTCCGACCGGCGCGGTCCCAGGTGGGCCCGGTTCCGGGCCGGGGAGACACTGGGCTACCAGCCCGGCCATCCCTGGCACGCGAACGTCCGGAAGCAGACGAAACTCGGCAAGCGGTTCGAGCGCGTACGACTGGTGGACGATCCGCCGACGGAAGGCCAGCGTTTCCTGCTCGCCTCAGGGCTGGGAAACGTGGCGGCGGGCGAGGACATCCGGAACTTGTACCGGGCCGACGCCGCGCGCATCGGGCTGCCGGAACACGACTTCTGGCTGTTCGACTCCCGGACCGTCGTCGAGTTCGTCTTCGACGAGCGGGGCGAGAACCTCGGTGTACGCGTCGTCGAGGACGCCGAGGCCGTCGTCCGCGCCTGCCAGGCGCGGGACGCGGCCTGGCACCACGCCGTCCCCACACAGGAGTTCCAGGCGCAGTCGCTCGGATAAGCGGTCGCGGGCGTCCCGGGTTCCCTCGCTTCGGCCACGCCGTCGGCCCGGAAGGGAGCCGGAATCAGAGTGCCTTGCGGCGAGATGTTACGTACTGTTCCCTTTTGTGAAAAGCAGCATGAAAGTCCACCGCGTGCGGCTCGGCGCGGACGAGTACCGGGTGATATCCCCGGCCCGGCCCGCGCGGGGCGCCTATCTCCACGACCGCTGGGCGGCTTCCATGTATGTCGACCGAGAAGCGTCGGAGCAGCTCTTCGCGGCCTGGTGGCTCGCGGCGCGTTCCCCTCGGTCGCTGGTGTACGTGCCGATGAGAGGCAACGGCGCGGCGCCGGACGGGCTGCCGGATACGGCCGGCGAGCCGGTCGCACCGCTGGACCTCGTGCTGGTGGACCACCGGGTGCAGTTCCCCGTGTCGCGGTGGAAGGCCGTACGGGCGCGGCTCGGGGCCGGGCGGCTTCACACCGTGAAGATCCCGGCGGACGGATTCCGCGACGAGGGGGCCGATGTCCACCCCCTTTACGGGACCGAGGGATTTCGGGACTACCTTCATTTCGAACGGGCGGCGGACACGCTGTTCGTCGTCGGCAGTTCCTTGGCCTTCCGGCAGACCGGGGCCATGGTGCGGGAACTCATCGCCGATGAATACGCGTTCCGGCGCGGCCACGGTGACCCGCACCACTGCGTCGAGCTCAGTTCCGGCCCGTGGCACCGCCGCCGCACGCGCGGGCGCGTGTCCGCGCGGCTGCACATCCAGTACTGCGAGGGGATGCGGGCCGCGTAGTCACGGCCCCGGGCCCCGGGCCCCGGCCCCCGCGTCCGGTGCCCGCTCAGGCCGCCACCCGCGCCCCGGCGGCCTCGGTCTCCGGCCCGGACACCGGCCCGCGCAGGCTCTTGAGGGCCACGACCGAACCCGTCGCCACCGCCACACCCGCCGCGATCGCGACCAGGTACAGGAACGGCGCGCCGATCAGCGGGACGACGAACACACCGCCGTGCGGAGCCCGGAGGGTGCAGCCGAAGGCCATCGACAGGGCGCCGGTCACCGCGCCGCCCGCCATCGCGGACGGGATCACGCGCAGCGGGTCGGCCGCCGCGAAGGGGATCGCGCCCTCGGTGATGAACGACGCGCCCAGCACCCAGGCCGCCTTGCCGTTCTCCCGCTCCGCCGCCGTGAACAGCCGGCCGCGCACCGTCGTGGCCAGTGCCAGGGCCAGCGGCGGGACCATGCCCGCCGCCATGACCGCCGCCATCACCTTGAGGCTGCCGTCGTTGGGGTGCGCGAGGCCGCCGACCGCGAACGCGTACGCGCACTTGTTGAGCGGACCGCCCAGGTCGAAGCACATCATCAGGCCCAGGAGCACGCCCAGGACGACGGCGTTGGCGCCGGACAGGCCCGCCAGCCAGTCGGTGAGCGCCTTCTGGAGCGAGGCGACCGGCTTGCCGACCACCAGGAACATCAGGAACCCGACCACCGCCGAGGACAGCAACGGGATCACCACCACCGGCATGATCCCGCGCAACACCGGCGGTACGTCCAGCCGTTGCACGGCCAGCACCGCACCGCCCGCCAGCAGACCGGCGATCAGACCGCCGAGGAAGCCCGCGTTGACGGTGAGCGCGATCGCGCCGCCGACGAAGCCGGGCACCAGGCCGGGCCGGTCGGCCATGCCGTACGCGATGTAGCCGGCCAGTACGGGCACGAGGAAGCCGAACGCCGCGCCGCCGGTCTGGAACAGCAGCGCGGCCCAGCTCGCCGACTCCGTCCACACGAAGTGACCCGCCACGGACGGCGCCTTGTTCACCTCGTACCCGCCGACGGCGAACGCGAGCGCGATGAGGAGGCCGCCCGCGGCCACGAACGGGACCATGTAGCTGACGCCGGTCATCAGCCAGGTGCGGAGGCGGGTGGCGAAGCCGTCGCCCGCCTCCGCACCCGCGTCCATCGGCGCGGGCGGGGACGCCTGCGGGGACGCGGACGGCTCCGGCGCCGGGCCGGTCGTCCCCCGCGCGGCCTTCGCCCGCACCTCCGCGATCAGCTCGGCCGCCCTGCTCACCCCGGCCTTCACCCCGACGTCGACGACCGGCTTGCCCGCGAAGCGGGCCCTGTCCCGGACCTCGACGTCGTGCGCGAGGATCACGCCGTCCGCCCGCGCGATCACCTCCGCGTCGAGCGCGACGAAACCGGCCGAGCCCTGCGTCTCCACCACCAGCTCGACGCCCGCGTCCCGCGCCGCCCGCTCCAGCGCCTGGGCGGCCATATAGGTGTGAGCGATGCCGGTGGGGCAGGAGGTGACGGCGACGATATGGAAGGGGGTGGGTGGCGCCTCTTCCGGCTCAGGTGATGCCGTTCTCGGGGCGGATGACGACTTTTCCGGGGCGGATGACGTCGTTTTCGGCTCGGCTGTCGGCCCTTCCGACTCGGCCTCCTCCCCCGCCTCCTCCGCCTCGTCCCCCCTGATCAGCGCCGCCACTCTCCCCGCGTCCCCCGCCGAGCGCAGCGCCTCCGTGAACTCCGGCACCATCAGGCGCCGGGCCAGCCCCGACAGGATCGTGAGGTGGTCGCTGTCCGCCCCCGCCGGTGCCGCGATCAGGAAGACCAGGTCGGCCGGGCCGTCCGGGGCGCCGAAGTCGACGCGGGCCGCCGAGCGGCCGAACGCCAGCGTGGGTTCGGTGACATGGGCGCTGCGGCAGTGGGGGATGCCGATGCCGCCGTCGAGCCCTGTCGGCATCTGCGCCTCGCGCGCGGCGACGTCGGCGAGGAACCCGTCGAGGTCGGTGACGCGCCCGAGTTCCCGCATCCGCTCGGCCAGCGATCTCGCCGCCGCTTCCTTGGTCTCGGCGGCCAGGTCGAGGTCGACCAGTGCCGCCGTTATCAGCTCACTCAACGCGGGCTCCCTTGCTCGCGATCGCGCCCTGCGGGCGGTGGGGGGACGGAGAAAACAACGGAGAAAACAGGGGATGGGTGTATGAGGGGGGGCGGGGGGTGCCGGCGCCGGGCCGTCACTCGCCTTCGCGGCTCGCGCCCACCGCCGCCCGCGGCACGACAGGACCCGTGCAGTACGGGCCCACGGGGCCCGGCCGTGCCTTACGGGCCCTCGTCAGGGCCGCCAGCGCCGACGCGGCCGTCACGACCAGTCGGCGTATCCACCGGTCCCGGCGCCGCACGGCCACCCGGCGACGGCGGCGCGCGGCCGCGCAGCGGGACTTCACCGCGCCTGCGGCGCAGCGCGAGGTCATGAGGCCGGCCCGGTCGGCGCGGCCGGAGGCACCACCGTGGACACCGGTGCGGACACCGGCTCGGTCAGCGCGCGGTCCCACGGCACGTCGGCCGTGACCGTGACCGCCGACGGGTCGAGGTCCGCGGGCGCCGGCATCGCGCTGCCCGGGAGCTGGACCGCCGCCGCTCCGTGGGCGAGGGCCGCCGCCAGGGCCTCGGGGCCGGTGCCGCCCGCGGCGAGGAAGCCCGCCAGAGAGGCGTCGCCCGCGCCGACGTTGCTGCGGACGGCGGGCACCCGGGCGGTGCCGAAGTACGTGCCGGAGTCGTCGACGAGCAGCTGGCCGTCCGCGCCGAGGCTGGCCAGGACGGAGCGCGCGCCCAGTGCCCGGAGCGCCCGCGCGGCCCGGGCGGCGTCGCCGACCGTGGTCAGCGGGCGGCCGACGGCCTGGGCGAGCTCCTCCGCGTTGGGCTTGACGACGTCGGGGCGCTCACGGAGGGCGGCGGTCAGGGCCGGGCCCGAGGTGTCCAGGGCGATCCGCGCGCCGGCGGCGTGGGCCCGGGCCACCAGCTGCCCGTACCACTCGGGCGCGAGGCCGCGCGGCAGGCTGCCGCAGCAGGCGATCCAGTCCGCGCCGGACGATCGTTCCCGCACGGCGACCAGCAGCGACTCGGCCTCACCGGCGGTGAGTTCGGGGCCCGCCGCGTTCACCTTGGTGAGGGTGCCGTCCGGCTCTGCGACGGCGATGTTGACCCGGGTGGAGCCCTGTACGGGCACGCCCGCGACCTCGATGCCGCGTTCGCCGAGCAGCCGTGCCAGCAGCGCGCCCTCCGGGCCGCCCAGGGGCAGCACGGCGACGGTGCGGCGGCCGGCGGCGGCCACCGCGCGGGAGACGTTGACGCCCTTGCCGCCGGGGTCGACCCGGTCCGTCCCGGCGCGCAGCACCGCGCCGCGCTCCAGCCGGGGGACCTCGTAGGTGCGGTCCAGGCTCGGGTTGGGGGTGACGGTGAGGATCATGCGCGGACCACCGCCGGGCCCGCCGCCTCGACAGCGCGGGCGTCCTCGTCGGTGAGGCCGGTGTCGGTGATCACCAGGTCGATCTCGTCGAGGCCGGCGAAGCGGGCGAAGTGCCGCTGCCCGTACTTGCCGGAGTCGGCGAGGAGCACGACCCGCCGGGCGGCCGCGACGACGGCCCGCTTGACCGCGGCCTCGGCCGGGTCGGGTGTGGTCAGCCCGCCCTCGGGCGAGAAGCCGTTGGTCGCGACGAAGGCGACGTCGGCGTGGATCTCGGCGTACGCGCGCAGGGCCCAGGCGTCGACGGCCGCGCGCGTACGGTGCCGTACCCGCCCGCCGACGAGGTGCAGGGCGATGCCGGGGTGGTCCGCGAGGCGGGCGGCGACCGGAAGGGCGTGGGTGACGACGGTGAGGGAGGAGTCCAGCGGGAGCAGGGCCGCCAGGCGGGCCGCCGTCGTCCCGGCGTCGACGACGACGCTGCCGTCGGGCGGCAGCTCCGCGAGCGCGGCCCGCGCGATGGCGTCCTTCTCGTCGGCCGCCGTGGTCTCGCGCTCGGCGAGGTCCGGCTCGAAGTCGAGGCGGCCGGCGGGGATGGCGCCGCCGTGCACCCGGCGGACGAGCCCGGCCCGGTCGAGGGCCTTGAGGTCGCGCCGCACGGTCTCGGCGGTGACCTGGAACTCCTCGGCGAGGGACAGCACATCCACCCGGCCGCTCTCACGGGCGAGCCGCAGGATCTCCTGCTGGCGCTCCGGTCCGTACATGGTTCTGTGTCCGTTCGATGCCCGGGTGTGTGGTCTGCGGCCCACGTTACCGGCCGTAAGGCGCGGAAGTAAACAGATTCGGGCGTCGAACGGGCAGAAGTGGGCTCTTGGAAAACGACAAAACGCCGGGTGGGCCGGAAGAACCGGCCCACCCGGCGTCCGAGAGCCGGAATCCGGGCCCCCGTGAGCGCGGGCGCGGTCAGACCGCCGCTCGCTCCGTCTCCTTCTCCAGCTCCACACCCGCGGTCACATCGGCTTCCGCCTCGGCCGGCTTCCGCTTCGGCAGCAGGAACATCAGCGCGAAGACCACCACCAGGCCCGCCGCGACCCACCACATGGCGTTGGTGAACGCCTTCCCGAAGATGTCCGCGAGCGCCTCCCGCCGCGGGTCGGAGTCGTCGATCACCGAGAAGAAGGCCACGGAGACCAGGCCCAGACCGATCGCGTTGCCGAGCTGCATCGTGGTGTTGATCAGGCCGGACGCCGAGCCCGCGTGCTCGCGCGGCACCTCGGAGAGGATGGCGTCCGTGATCGGGGAGACGATCAGGCCCATGCCCGCACCCATCACGATCAGCGGCAGCGCCATCTGCCAGGAGGCGATGTCGGCGCCGTAGTGGTCGGCCTCCCAGATGTAGGTCAGCACACCGGCCGCCATCACCAGCGCGCCGGCCTGGAGGACCTTACGGCCGAAGCGGGGCACCAGCTTCTGCACGGACATGCCGGCGGCCGTCGAGACGGCGATCGAGAACGGTATGCCGGTCAGGCCCGCGCGCAGCGCCGACCAGCCGAGGCCGATCTGCATGTACATCGTCCAGACCATGAAGAAGATGCCGGTGGTGACGCCGAAGGCCAGCTGCACACCGACGCCGCCCGCGAAGCTCTTGACCTTGAACAGCGACAGCTCGACCAGCGGTGAGCCGTCCTTGCGGGTCTTGTGGCGCTCGTACGCGACGAAGGCGACGAACATCGGCAGCGAGCCCGCCATCGAGACGAAGCCCCACACCGGCCAGTCGTGCTCCCGGCCCTGGGTGAGCGGGTAGAGCAGCATCAGCAGGGCGACGCTGGCCAGGACCATGCCGACGAGGTCCAGCTTGAGCGCCTTGGGCGCCTTGGACTCGACGATGAAGCGACGGCCGAGGATCAGACCGGCGATGCCGACCGGAAGGTTGATCAGGAAGATCGGGCGCCACTCCAGGCCGAAGAGGTTCCACTGGGTGAGCAGGGCGCCCAGCAGCGGGCCGGAGACGGCGCCGAGGCCGACGACCGCGCCGAACATGCCGAAGACCTTGCCGCGTTCGTGGGCGGGGAAGGTGACATGGATGATCGACAGCACCTGAGGCACCATCAGCGCGCCCATCAGGCCCTGGAGCACCCGGGCGGCGACCAGCAGCTGCGGGTCGCTGACGATGCCGCAGAGCATCGAGGCGAGCGTGAAGCCCCCGATGCCCAGCAGGAATATCTTCTTCCGGCCGTAGATGTCACCGAGACGGCCACCCGTGATCAGACCGATGGCGAACGCGAGCGCGTACCCCTCGCTGAGCCACTGGAGGACGCTGAAGGACGCCCCGATGTCGCGCTGGATGCTCGGCATCGCGATGTTGACGATGGTGACGTCGACCAGGTCCATGAAGGACGCCGTCATCACGACCGCCAGCGCCAGCCAGCGGCGGCGGTCGGCGGGCGCGGACGCGAGGGGTCCGTCGGTCTGTGAGGCGGATGGCGGAGCGGCGGTCATCAGGCGGTGGCCTTTCCTGGACTTTCGGGTACGTCCCTGACGCTAACCCTCATGTAGGACAGGACGTGTCCCATATCGCTGGCAGGCTGGGAGACATGAGCGACACTCCCGCACGGCTGCTGAATCTGCTCTCCCTGCTCCAGACACCGCGCGAATGGCCGGGCAGCGAGCTCGCGGAACGGCTCGGGGTCACCACCCGGACGATCCGGCGCGACGTCGAACGCCTGCGGGACCTGGGCTATCCCGTCCAGGCCACGATGGGCGCGATCGGCGGCTACCGGCTGGCGGCGGGCGCGGCGATGCCGCCGCTGGTCCTGGACGACGAGGAGGCCGTGGCCATCGCCGTGGGGCTGCGCGCGGGCGCGGGCCACGCCGTCGAGGGCATCGAGGAGGCGTCGGTACGGGCCCTCGCCAAGCTGGAGCAGGTGCTGCCGTCCCGGCTGCGGCACCGGGTGGCCGCGCTCCAGGCGGCCACCGTCCCGCTCACCAGGGGCGACGGCGCGACCGTCGACCCGCGCACACTGACGGTGATGGCGTCCGCCGCCACGGGTCAGGAGCGGCTGCGCTTCGCCTACCGCAAGGGGGACGGGACGGAGACGCAGCGGCTCGTCGAGCCGCACCGGCTCGTCAGCACGGGGCGCCGCTGGTACCTCGTCGCGTACGACATCGACCGCGGCGACTGGCGGACGTTCCGGGTGGACCGGGTCAGCGAGCCGTTCGCGACGGGGGCGCGGTTCGTCCAGCGGGAGCTGCCGGCGGCGGACGCGGCCGAGTTCATGAGCCGCTCCCTGGCCAGGCTCCAGCCGACGTACCGGGTCGTGGTCGACCTGGAGGCCCCGGCGGCCTTCGTCGCCGCGCGCCTCCCGCGCGCGATCGGCAGCCCGGCGACGCTCGACGAGCGGCGGTGCCGGCTCGACATCACGACGGCGGACTCGCTGGAGTGGGTGGCGTTCCGGCTGGCCCTGCTGGACTGCGAATTCCGGGTGCACGAGCCGCGCGAGCTGATCGAGCACCTGCGGGAACTGGGCGCCCGGATCAGCCGGGCGGCACCGGCCGAGCCCGGCCCGGCCGGGAGCTGAGACCGCTTACGGGCCGGGGCGCGCCACCGCCGGACCCGCCCGCGCGGCGCGCGGGCGGGGGAAGGACCCCGACGCGGGGGGGGGGTGGCGCCGGGGTCCGGTCTATGAGGTTATGCCCTTAAGGCCCGCTTCGCAGAACTCACGCCGCCGCGTCGAACCCCGTGTCGTGCGCCATCTTCTTCAGCTCCAGCAGCGCGTGCTTCTCGATCTGCCGGATCCGCTCACGGGTGAGGCCGTGCTGCTTGCCCACTTCCGTGAGGGTGCGCTCGCGGCCGTCCTCGATGCCGTAGCGCGCCTTGATGATCGAGGCCGTGCGCTGGTCGAGGCGGCCGATGAGGTCCTCGAGCTCCTCGCTGCGCAGCAGGGCGATCACGGACTGCTCGGGCGACACCGCGGAGGTGTCCTCCAGCAGATCGCCGAACTGGGTGTCGCCCTCGTCGTCCACCGACATGTTGAGGCTGACCGGGTCGCGGGCCCAGTCCAGGACATCGCCCACGCGCTCGGGCGTGGCGCCGAGCTCCGCGGCGATCTCCGAGTGGTCGGGGTCGCGGCCGTTCTCCCGGTTGAACTCGCGCTGGACGCGCCGGATGCGGCCGAGCTCCTCGACGAGGTGGACGGGCAGCCGGATCGTCCGGGACTGGTCCGCGATGGAGCGGGTGATCGCCTGCCGGATCCACCACGTGGCGTACGTGGAGAACTTGAAACCCTTGGTGTAGTCGAACTTCTCGACGGCGCGGACCAGGCCGGCGTTGCCCTCCTGGATCAGGTCGAGCAGGGGCAGGCCGCTGCGCGGGTAGCGGCGGGCGACGGCGACGACGAGGCGCAGGTTGGACTTGATGAAGACGTCCTTGGCGTGCGCGCCGGCGGCGGCTATCGCCTCCAGCTCCGCGCGGGACGCCCCCTCGTGCGGGGACTCCGCGCGGGACGCGCCCTTGCCCTTACGGGGGGCGGCATCGGTCGCCTCCGCCGCCGCGGCCTCGTCGAGGCCGTCGAGAAGCTGCTGGGCGTAGACGCCCGCCTCTATGGTCTGGGAGAGCTCGACCTCCTTCGCGGCGTCGAGCAGGGGCGTGCGCGCGATCTCGTCGAGGTACATGCCGACCAGGTCGCGGTCGGCGATCTCCCCGCTCGCGGCGCGAACGCTGCTCGTCCCCCCAGCGCCCTTGGCGGCGGTCTGACGGCGGGCGACGGCACGGGTTGCCATGCGTGCTCCCTTGCGATGAGTGGGTCGCGGGACGGATGGGGCTCCCAGGGCGGACCCTGTCACGAGTGCCCCGTCCGATGGAAAGAACGACTGGAATCCGGACAGAATTCCCGCGGAACTCCTTATTTTTTGTGATCATGCAGTATCCTGCCCGGCCACAGCACGGGAGGGGGGTCGTCGGACCCTATGGAAGCGCAGGTCAGGCCGGCTTCGGTCGGTGGGCGCGCGGCGGGTCGTGCGGGCCGCGGGTGCGTGCTTCCACCCCTGAAGACGGCTCGGGGGCCGGTCCGGTTGCGTCATACGGGTGCCGCCGCGCGGGGCCTTTCCCCAGCCCCGCCCCTTCCCGAAACCGGGGCTCCGCCCCGGACCCCGGTCCGCAGGCGAATTCAGCCCGGCCGGCGATTGAGGCCACCGCGCGGAGCGCGGAAAGGGGGCCCGGGGGCGGAGCCCCGGTTTCGGGAAGGGGCGGGTAGGGGACAAGGCCCCGCGCAGCGGCACCCCCACCCGCACCCCGCCACCGCCACCGCCACCCCGCAACGCGCCGCGCCACCGCCCCACTGATCGAGTTGCCCCGCCCACCCCCGAGGTGTGCCCTGGTACAGACGGCCCCACGAGAGGAGCCCGCCATGCCGACCCACTCGATCATGCCCGGGCATCACCACCACGCCCACGAAGGCCCCGGCCCCGTCGCCCGCGGCACGCACCTGCCGCGCACCGGCCGCGAAGGCCGCGCAGGCCACTGGACCAGGAACGTCCCGGTCGCCGGCGGCATCGTCCTCGGCCTGTACGCCACGTACCTCGCGAGCCAGAACGGCTTCTCCACCCTCGGGTACTGGATGCTCGGACTCGCCGTCGCCGTCGTCTCCATGGGCCTCGGCTACGTCCTGATCCGTCAGCGCCACCGGATGACCACCGAGGTCCGCTCGGCCGCCTACGGCGCGCTCTTCGGCTGCTCCATGGGCTTCCTGTACAGCCTCGGCGGCGGCACGGCGCTCCGCGCCTCGGAGATCGGGCTGCTGCTGGGCCTGGGGATGGGCCTGGCCTCGTACTACGTCTTCTACTGGCACGAGCACTGACCTCCGCCGCCCTGCCCCGAGCGGCCCGGAACCGGCCCGGAACGACCTGACAGGGTCCTCCGATGTAGGTCCACAGACCGTTCCGCGCCCCTTACCGACGCGCCTAGCGTGAGGGGATGGCCGACATCGAAGCGCGCGAGAACCCCACGTCCGTCGCCTCGAGCGGAACGCTCGACGAAGCACTCGAACGACTGCACGCGAGCGGTCCGGAGTTCGAGGGCTGGCTGAGCAACCACGCTCCCATGGCCGTCGAGGCCCTCGTCCGCCACGGGCAGGCGGCCACCGTCCACCCCTGGCTGGACGTCTACCGCACCCGGCTCGACGAGCTGCCCCGCGCCCACTACCCCGTCACGGGGGCCAACTGGCGCGAGGCCCTCGGCGACCCCCGCCGCGCCGGCGACTGGATCGAGCGTTTCACCCGCCTCCTCGCCGAGCGCCCCTGGCGCGACGTCCTCGCCGAGTGGTGGCCCCGGCTGCTGCCCGGCATCACGGCCGCCGCCACCCACCCGGTGATCCGCGTCGGCCACGCCGTGCGCACCCTGCTCGACGGCGAGGACGCAACCGGCGCCCCCCTCACCGGGCCGCGCGTGGCCGAGCTCGGCCACGCGCTCGGTTACTGGGCCGCCCGCCACCAGCCGCTGCCCGTGCCCGTCCGGCTCGGGGCCCCCGGAACCGCCGGGACCGCGGACGTGGCCGAGGCACTGGCCGCCGTCCCGCTCGTACCCGACCGGAGCGGCGGCATCCGCGACCGCCTCGCGCAGCTCCCCTCGACCCCCGGCTGGCCCGCCCGGGCCGCCACGCTGCGGCCGCCCGCCGGTCCCGACGAGGCGCGGGAGCGGCTCGGGGAGCTGGTCCGGGAGGCGACGACGCGGTACGCGGCCCACGGGCACGGGAACCCCGTCATGCTGGTGCACGCCGCGACCGCGCCCAACGCCGTGCTGCGCACCCTGCCGGCGCTGCCCCGCGAGCTGTGGGCGGCGAGCCTGGCCGCCGCGTGGGAGGCGAGCGCCGCGGTGATCACGGCCTACTCCCCCGCCGGGCCGGCCGCGCCACGGCCGGAAGGCGGCGTCCCCGGCACCGCCGAGGAGGTCTTCGCGCGGGCCGCCGCGCACGGCGACGCGCACACGATCAAGTTCACGGACACGGCGCTGGACGTCGCCGCGGCAGAGCCGGAACGGGCGCCGCTGGTCTGGGCGGCCGCCGCCGCGAGCCGCGAACTGATCGCCCCGGCCTGATGCGGAGGGCTCCGGCGCCCTCGCCCCCGCCTTCGGCCCCGGTCGCGGCCTCGGCCGAACCGCGGGCCTCAGCCGAACTGCAGGGACCGCTTCGCCAGGCCCGCCCAGAAGCCGTCGATGACGCTACGCCCGCCGGCCGGCTCGTCCCCGGCGGCGCCCATCGCGACGAACAGCGGCGCGAAGTGCTCGGTGCGCGGGTGGGCCAGCCGGGCCGCCGGGGACTTCCGCTCGAAGTCCAGCAGCGCGTCGACGTCCCCGCCTTCGAGCGCCTCGCGGCCCCACGCGTCGAATTCCGCCGACCAGCTCGGGGGCGTCGGCCCGGTGTGCCGCAGCGCGGCCAGGTTGTGGGTGAAGAAGCCGCTGCCGACGATCAGCACGCCCTCGTCGCGCAGCGGCGCGAGCCGGCGCCCGATCTCCATCAGCCGCCGCGGGTCGAGGGTGGGCATGGAGACCTGGAGTACGGGCACGTCCGCCTCCGGGAACATCTCGACCAGCGGTACGTACGCGCCGTGGTCCAGCCCCCGGTCCGGGATGTCCTGGACGGGCGTGCCGGGCGCGCGCAGCGCCTTGCGCACCTTCTCGGCGAGCTCGGGGGCGCCGGGCGCCTCGTACCGGACCTTGTAGTAGTGCTCCGGGAAGCCCCAGAAGTCGTACACGAGCGGCACGGTCTCCGTGGCGCCGAGGGCGAGCGGGGCCTCCTCCCAGTGGGCGGAGACCATCAGGATCGCCTTCGGGCGCGGCAGGCCGGCGGCCCAGGCGGCGAGCTGGCCGGGCCACAGCGCGTCGTCCGCGAGGGGCGGGGCGCCATGGGAGAGGTAGAGCGTGGGCATACGCCCGCCGGCGGGGGTTGCGGTGACCTGCATGGGCCCTCCAGGCTGTTCGGGGCGCGATACTTGAACTCTCAAGCGTCTTGGTCAGAGCTTAACCGCGTCTTATTTAAACTTCAAGGATTGAGCACCAAGAGGAAGCCGGTGGGTGAAACAGTGGATGTCATGACCAAACGACGCGTAGCGGACGCAGGGGACACGGCGGCGGAGCAGACCCCGACGTCCACCGGGACCCCGGCGGCCGAGGAGCCGCGCTGGCTCGGCGCGGAGGAGCAGCGCACCTGGCAGGCGTTCCTGAATGCCACCGCGCTCCTGGAGGACCATCTCGACCGGCAGCTCCAGCGCGACGCCGGGATGCCGCACATCTACTACGGGCTGCTCGTCCACCTCTCCGAGGCGCCGCGCCGGCGGCTGCGGATGACCGAGCTCGCCCACAACGCCAAGATCACCCGGTCCCGGCTCTCGCACGCGGTCGCCCGCCTGGAGAAGCACGGCTGGGTCCGGCGCGAGGAGTGTCCCTCCGACAAGCGGGGTCAACTCGCCGTCCTTACGGACGACGGTTACGAGACGCTGCGGAAGTCCGCGCCCGGCCATGTGGCCGCGGTCCGGGGCGCGATCTTCGATCGGCTCACGCCGGAGCAGGTCGAGCAGCTCGGCGACATCTGCCGGACCGTCGCGAACGGCCTCCAGCCGGCGTCGGGGGCGGACCTGCCCTGGCTGCGCTGACCGGCGGCGGGCACATGCCCCTACGCGCGCTCCCGTACGGACACGCGCCCGTACGCCCCCTACCGCGGTGACGGGCGCGCGGACACGCGTAAGGCCCTCCGCCCATGGGCGGAGGGCCTTACCGGCGGGGAGCCTACGGCGGCTGCCGACGGCTCGTCAGTGCACCATGACCGGCACGGAGTCGGCGGCCTCGACGCCCTCGCCGTCACCGGACGCGACGGTGTGCCCGCCCTGGTGACCGGTGTTGATCGCGAGGAAGGCGATCAGCGCGGACACCGCCAGGATGCCGACGGCCCACCAGATGGCGGTGGAGTAGCCGTGCACCATGGACTGGAGCTTGAGCAGGTCCACGGAGGTGGCGCCCGCCGCGTGGGAGGTGGCGTAGGCCGTGGTGGCGCTGGCGGCGATGGTGTTGAGCAGGGCGGTGCCGATCGCGCCGCCGACCTGCTGCGAGGTGTTCACCATCGCGGAGGCGACACCGGCGTCGCGCGGCTGGATGCCGTGCGTGGCCAGGCTCATGGCGGGCATGAAGGCCGTGCCCATGCCGAGGCCCATGACGACCAGGCCGGGCAGGATGCCGGTGACGTACGAGGTGCCCAGGTCGATCTGCGTGAGCAGCAGCATGCCGACGCCGGCGAGCAGGAAGCCCGGGCCCATCAGCCAGCGCGGCGCGACCCGGGTCATCAGACGGGCGCCGATCTGCGTCGATCCGGCGATCATCGTGGCGATCATCGGGAGGAAGGCCAGACCCGTGGTGACGGGCTTGTATCCCTTGACCACCTGGAGGTAGTAGGTGAGGAAGAGGAACAGGCCGAACATCGCGATGGCGGCGAGGCCGAGCGAGAGGTAGACACCGGCGCGGTTGCGCTCGGTGAGGACGCGCAGCGGCAGCAGCGGGGCCTTGACCTTGGACTCGACGACGACGAAGGCGGCCAGGAGCACGCCGGCCGCGATGAACATCGCGACGGTGCTGCCGGAGGTCCAGCCGTCCGACTCGGCGCGGGTGAAGCCGTAGACCAGCGAGACCAGTCCGAGCGTGGACAGGACGACGCCGGGGATGTCGAGCTTCGAGGGGTTGCGGCCCTCGGCGGGCTCGTGGATCACGGCGATCGCACCGGCCGCGGCGACGACGGCGAAGGGGATGTTCACGAAGAACGTCCAGCGCCAGTTCAGGTACTCGGTGAACACGCCGCCGAGGATGAGGCCGACACCACCACCGGCACCGGCGATGGCGCCGAAGACACCGAACGCCTTGGCGCGCTCCTGGGCCTCGGTGAACATCACCGAGAGCAGCGACAGCGCGGCCGGCGCGAGCAGCGCGCCGAAGACGCCCTGGAGCGCGCGGGCACCCAGCAGCATCCCGAGGTTGACCGCGGCGCCACCGAGCGCGGAGGCCAGGGCGAAGCCGATCAGACCGATGACGAAGGTCTTCTTACGGCCCCACAGGTCGGCCAGCCGGCCACCGAAGAGCAGCAGACCACCGAAGGCGAGGGCGTAGGCGGTGATGACCCACTGCCGGTTGCCGTCCGAGATGCCGAGGTCGGACTGGGCGGAGGGCAGCGCGATGTTCACGATGGTCGCGTCGAGGACGACCATCAGCTGGGCCAGGGCGATGAATATCAGCGCTTTCCAGCGCCTGGGGTCGGGAGTGGTGGTTTCTGGCATGGGAGTGCCTACCTCAGTGGTGCGGTGGTGGGACGGGTGGGCGAAAAGTGTTGGGGGGTGGCGAAGTTCGTGGGGCGCGGTGTTACCCGGGACACTCGGTGCGGCGCAGGTCCTCCAGGGTGACCGCGCTGCCGGGGAGCTCGGAGCGGGCCGGGGCCATCAGCCCGTCGAGGAACAGCTGAAGGTGCCGGTGCGCGAAGCGGTCGAACATCGAGCTGGCGCAGCTTCCGGGCAGCGGCCTGGTCAACTGGGCGATGGCGACCATCAGATCACCGACGTCGACGCCTTCCCTCAGCTGTCCGGACACCCGGGCGGCGGCCATCAGCTCCTCGACCCCGCGGTCGACGCGCTCGCGCGCCACCACGTGGTCGGGGTGGGTCGGGTCGATGCTCTCCTGGAGCATCGAGCACAGGGCTCCCACCCGTTCGTCCACGGCGGCGTGGGCGAAACGCCTCAGCGCTCGGAAAGCATCGGGCTCCTCAGCTCTTGCTGCCTCCGCCTGGTCCGCGACACGGGTCAGTACGGAGAGGGTGACGTGGTGGATCAGCTCGGAGCGATCCGCGAAGTGCCGATACAGCGTGGCATTACCGACCCCGGCCCGTCGAGCGATTTCATCGAGCGAGCCCTCGACCCCGTGTTCGACGAACGCCTCGCGGGCCGCGGAGACGATCCGCTCCCGGTTGCGGAGGGCGTCCGCGCGGAGGCGGGGCTGCTGGGCGGTGGCCACGTGGTGGCACTCCTTCCTGGTCTCCCTGCGGCTTTCTGCGACTCCCGGGTCTTCCGGGCAGGCGCGGCGTGCACCTGTGAGGGGTGCGTACGGCCGGGCCGTGACGTCTGCGGGTGCCGGGGCGTAAGCGGGGAGCGATTCCCCGTTTCGTCCGGCGAAGGCTTAAACGGGGAGGGGCTCCCCGTTTATTTCCCGGCGTTTCCGTGACGCGCGCCACACCCACGAAAGGACCACGCGCGGCGGTGCCGGCCCCCCATCTGCCACGGCCGGAGGGCGCGTGGCCGCACCCCGGCACAGGGTGATCGGACAAGAGCGGTCTTCCGTCGTACGCGGCAGGAGGTGGACGGCATGCGACTCCTGACCCTCCTGGTCACGGCCTGCACCACCTTCGCCCTGACCTCTCCCGCCGCCTCGCGCGCCGAGCCGGCCGCCGAGCCCGAGCCCGCCGGGGAGCCGGTCACCCTGGAGACGGACGGCCGGCGGCCGTCCGGGCCGTGCGCGCTGCGCGGCATGACCGACAGCGTCTCCGAGGCCGCGGACACCCCGCCCGGCTTCGCGCGCTCGAACGGCACCGTGCGGGCCCTCACCCTCTTCGTCGACTTCCCCGACGCGCAGGCCGAGGGCACCCCGCAGGAGCGGTACGCCGAGTTCTTCCCGGCCGTCGCGGACTACTACCGGACGTCCTCGTACGGGCGGCTCGACTACCGCTCCACGCCGGTGCCGCGCTGGATCCGGATGTCCCGCAAGTACGCCGCGTACGGGATCGCGCGCGGCGCCCCCTTCGAACGCGGCTACCGCGCCCTGTCGAAGGAGATCGTCGACGCGGTGGACGACACGGTGGACTTCCGCCGCTTCGACCTGGTCAATGTGCTGGTCACACCGAACGCGGGCCCGCCCGCCACCGAGGACGTGCAGTCCGTGACCTTCGCGGGCGCCCCCACCGGGCTCACCACCGGTGACGGCACGCCCTTCAAGAACGTCTCGTTCATCTGGAGCCGGCAGACCGGGGACAGCCCCTACCGGGTCCTCAACCACGAGAACGCGCACGCCTTCGGCCTCCCCGACCTCTACTACACCGGCGGCGGCAGCGGCCTGCTGAAGACCCCGGTGGGCCACTGGGACCTGATGGACGAGGACTGGGGGCCGTCCGACGACTTCCTCGCCTGGCACAAGTGGAAGCTGGGCTGGCTGGCCCCGGGGCAGGTGGAGTGCGTGATGACCCCGGGCCCGCGCACGGTGACGCTGACGCCCGCCTCGGTCCCCGGCGGCACCAAGCTGACGGTCGTGCCGCTCTCCCGGACGCGCGCCGTCACGGTCGAGGCCCGCGCCCGCGGCCCGCTCGACCGGACGGTCTGCCGCCCCGGGGTGCTGGTCACGACGCTCGCCACGGACATCCCGTCGGGCGCCGGGCCCGTCCACGTCTCGGACGCGACACCGGGCAGCGACGGCTGCTGGACGACCGACCCGAACGTGAATCCGCAGCTGAGCGACGCGCCTTACGTCGTGGGAGAACGCTTCTCGACGGGCGGCGTACGCGTCGCCGTCACGGGCCGGGACCCGGACGGCAATTGGCGGGTCACGGTGGAACGACTCCGTCCGCCGTCGTCCCGCCTCAGCCGTCCAGCCAGTGGCGCCGCCCGAGGCTGATCAGCCGCAGCTGCCGCCGGGCGGTGTCGGCGATCCGCCGCCGCTCCTCGGGGCCGGCCGCCTCGATGAACGCGGACGCGGTCATCACCAGGTGGTCGACGTAGAGCCCGGCGAGCATCCGCACGTCCTCGGCGCTCCACCCCGCCGAGAGCTCCTGCGCGCCGAGGGCCTCGGCGACCTCGTCGCCGAACCGGTCCAGCTCCGCGCCGATGGCCTCCCGGACGGCGCGCACCCCGCCGTGCCGCTCCCGCGCGATGAACCGTACGTGCGCCGGGTGCAGCTCCACGTGCGCCGCCACGGCCTCGACGGTGCCGTCGATGACCTCCTCGGCCTCCGACCGCTCGGCGAGCACGGCCCGCACCACCACGTGCAGGCTGCCCAGGGACTCCCCCACCAGGGCCACCCCGAGGTCGGCCATGTCCCGGAAGTGCCGGTAGAACGCGGCGGGCGCCACCCCGACGACCCGGGTCACCTCCCGCAGCCCCAGGCTGCTGAGGCTCTGCTCCTCCAGCAGCCGCAGCCCGGCGTCGAGGAGGGCCTCCCGGGTCTTCCGCTTCTGGGCCTGCCGGACGCCGAGAGTGTTGCTGCTCATGGAGTCAGTAAACAACTGTTTGCCGGAAGGGGCCAGGAGCGGTACGCTCGAAGCGCATTCAGTGAACAACTGTCACTACAACTGTTCACCGAGAAAGGAAGCGTGATGATCTTCCTCGTCGCAGCCCTCCTCGTCCTGGGGATCCTGGTGGGAGCCGCGGCACACACACCGCTCCCGGTCCTCCTCCCGGCGGCCGGGGCCGTCGCCCTCTGGCTGCTGGCCTTCTCGGTCCGCGAACACCTGAGGGAGCGCTGACATGACGAGCCGGACGACGAGCCGCGAGGCGACGCGGCGGCGGACGACGACCACGGCCCACGCCCCCGAGGAGACGGTGGCCACGGGACACACCCCCGGAGAGACGGCGACCACGGGCCACGACCCCGGGGAGAGTGCGACGGCGAGGCCGGGGGCCGCCCCCGAGAAGGCCGCCCCTGAGCAGGCCACCTCGGGGAAGGCCGCCACCGGCCCGGACGCCGGGCACCACCCCCACCGCTCCGACGCGGACTCGATGGCCGTCTGGTCCTTCGTCCTGGGCCTGGTCGGTCTACTGGTCTTCAACCTGGTCCTGGGCCCGGTCGCGCTGACCCTGGCGGCCCTGGCCCTGCGCCGGAACACCACCCGCCGGGCCCGCGCCGCCCTGGGCCTGACCCTCGGCGCGGCGGACCTGATCGTCCTCGCGGCGCTGGCGACGACGGACCACACCCTCTCCTGGTCCCTCGCCACCTGACCCCCCGCCCCCACCACCCGCTACACTGACGGCGGCCCTGCCTCGCCTCCGTAGCTCAGGGGATAGAGCACCGCTCTCCTAAAGCGGGTGTCGGCAGTTCGAATCTGCCCGGGGGCACCGTGAAGGCCGGAGGCCCTTCCGTCGGACACGACGGAAGGGCCTCCGTGCTTTTCGGGCACCGGCCGGGCGGGCGGGCCCGGCCGGCGGGGTTCCCGGCGTCAGACGACGAGCGGCAGGTAGCGCTGGAGATCGCTGTTGTTGCAGGCGCGGAGCATCACCGCGTTGGCGATGCCGTTGTCCGTGATACAGCCCTGCGGGTATTTGCGGCTCTGGAAGGCCGAGCCCGAGTCCTTGATGTCGTAATTCCAGTACTGCGACTGGAGATTGGTGTTGCAGGACTCCAGGGCGATCTCCTTGTTGAGGCCCTTGGCCGTGAAGCACATGTTCGGGTGCCGCTTGCTCGCCACCTGGTAGCCCGGGTGCTTTCCGGTGACGAGGTGGAACTCCTGGTCGGTGGTGCCGTCAGGGTTGTACGACTTGGCGTGAGTGCCGCCGAACGCGTCGAGGTTGCGGTCCGTGCTGAAATTCTGGAACGTGTACCAGACGTCTCCGGGATCGGCCGGGTGGCCGGCCGCGGTGGCGGTTCCGGAGGCCAGCAGGCCCCCGCCGAGCAGGGCGGCCGCGGTCACGGCGACGGCGGCGTTCCTGATCCTGGTCATGTTGCCTTCCTTTCCGACGGATTCACGTCGCCCGGGTGGAAACCTCGCCGGGCAACTTCCCGAGGCACTCGCCTCGTTCGAGGAACCTACGGGCGGTCACACCGGGAAAACAGAGGTGTTTCGCGTCAGTGAATTTCCTTGAAAGCCGGGCGTTCCACGCGACCGCATTCCCGTACCGCGCGCCCTCGGGCAAGCATGCGAGGCGGCCAGCGCGGGACTGGCCGTAAACCTTCACCGGAGGGACGGACCGGTGGGGGCGATTTCGCAGGACGGATCGCCTGAGCAAAGGAACGCGCCACGGCCGGTGGCCTCGCGGCCGGGTGCGGAGCGCGAGCTTCCGGCCATCCCCGCCGGCCCGCCCGGCGCGCGCCCCGGCTCGAACCCGGCCCGGGGCCGCCACCGGACGGGCGGGGCCGGGGCGGCCGAATCGCCGACGAAACGACGTCCGGGGGATTCCCCCGGGGGCTCGTTCACCGTTGCCCCGATTTCCCTGTCTTCCCCGGCTTCTCGGAAGTCTCTGCTTCCCCCGCTTCCCCCGCTTCCCCCGCATTCCCCGTCTCCCCACCAGGACACCACGGCATCTGGCGCTTCGTCAGAGACCGGAGCGGCGAGCCGGGCCCGCGCCTACGGCCCGATTCGGCGTTCGTTTCGGCGTGTTCATGACCTGAGCACGCATCCACCGCCCGGTGCGTCTCACACCCCGTCCGCTCCGGCCGGGCCGCACCGAGAAGATCGATCCGGTCGGATTACGCCTACTAATGTGACTAAAGTCGACTCATGACCGCTGGTTTTCGGGGCCAGTGCGTGGCTTTTCCGGGACCCCGCAGGTCTCGGGGGGAGGACATGTATCCGCATGAGTCGTCGCTCCAACGGACTGATAGGCATCTGGGCCGAGGCGCAACGCCAGCAGCAGCGGCAGCGGGAGGCCGAGCACCGGGAGCGGACGCAGGCCCAGCGCGAACAGGAGCGGCAGCAGCGCGCGTACGAACGTGAGGCCGCCCGGCTCGACCGCGAGCAGCGCGCGGCGTACCGGCAGCGGCGGGAGGCCGAGGCGCGGCGCCGCACCGAGGAGCTGGACGCCCGGGTCGCGGAGTTGACGGGCGTACTGCTCACCGGCTGCGGCGAGCCCGCCTTCACGACGGCGGCGCTGCGCCGCCCCGAGGAGGTCGAGCCGTTCCAGCCCGGCCACCTCGCCCACCCCGTGCCCATGCCCGACCCCGCCCGCTACCGCTTCGCCCGGGCGCAGTTCGAGCAGGACTGGCACGCGGCCCAGCGCGCCGAGACGCAGCGGCGGCAGCAGCTGGCCGCCTACCGGCAGCAGTACGAGCAGTGGGCGGCCGACCGGCTCGCCGAGACGCGGGCGCACAACGCCGGCGTCGAGGAGATGACAGCGGCGCTGCGCCGACGCGACCCGGACGCCGTCGTCGAGTACTTCTCCGCCGCCCTCTACGCCTCCTCCGCCTGGCCCGAGGAGTTCCCGCACCAGGTCTCCGCCGCCTACGACCCGGGCGCCCGGCAGCTCGTGCTGACCTGGGAGCTTCCGGGGTACGACCTGGTACCCGCGGCCAAGTCCGTGCGCTACATGCCCACCGCCGACCAGGACCGCGAGACGGCCCGGCCGGCGGCGCAGCGGCGGGCGGTCCACCGCGACGTGCTGGCCCAGTCCATGCTGCTCGTGCTGCGCGAGCTCTTCGCCGCGGACGAGTTCGGCGCGCTGGAGTCCGTCTCGGTCAACGGCTTCGTCGACGACCACGACCCGGCCACCGGCCACCGGGCCGAGATCGTGCTCGCGACCGTCGCGGTCTCCCGGCCCGTCTTCGACGGGCTGCGGCTGGAGCAGGTCAGTGCCGTGGACTGTCTCACCGACGGGCTCGGCGGCCAGCTGTCGGCCCGCCCCGACCAGCTCACGGCGGTGCGGCCCGGCCGGATGCCGGACGAGGTCGGCCAGGGCGTCGTCTCGCACGGCGGCGGCGAGGACCCGGACCTGTACGCCATGGACCCCGTCGAGTTCGAGGGGCTCGTCGCCCAGCTGTTCCGCGCCCGGGGCATGCGCGCGGTGATGACGCAGCGCTCCAACGACGGAGGCGTGGACGTCGAGGCCCTGGACCCGGACCCCATCAGCGGCGGCCGGATCATCGTCCAGGTGAAGCGCTACCGCAAGACGGTCCCGCCGACCGCGGTGCGTGACCTGTACGGGACGGTGCAGGGCGCCGGCGCGAACAAGGGCGTGCTGGTGACGACGTCGGGCTTCGGCCCCGGCTCGTACGCCTTCGCCAACGGCAAGCCGCTGACCCTGGTGTCCGGCGAGGAGCTGGTGGGACTGCTGGGACGGCACGGGCTGCGCGGCCGGCTGGGCGACACCAGCGCGACGCCGCCGCGGCGGGGGGTCACGGCGGGGGCGGACACGGGTACGGACGGTGCGGGGGCGAGTGCGGGCGGTACGGGCACGGGTGCGGGGTCCGGCTCGGGGGCCGGTGCCGCCCCTGAGCCCGACGCCTCGCACAACGTCCTCGGCATGTCCTGGAGCGGCGGGGTCGCCCTCGACATCTGCGCCCTCGTCTGCCGGGGCACGCGGGTGCTCAGCGACGATCACTTCGTCTTCTTCAACAATCCGGTCACCCCGGACGGCTCCGTGCGCTCCGTCCCGCCGGCCGCCGCGGACAAGGCCGCGGTCCGGGTGTCCTTCGACACACTGCCGGCCGACGCCGACCGGCTCGTCCTCGCCGCGGCCGTGGACCCGCAGGTCGATCCGCGGGCCGATCTGACGGGGTTCACCGACGCCCGGATCCGGCTCTGCGACGCCTCGGGGGCGGAGCTCGGCCGGCTGGAGGTCTCCGACGGCCGTCCCGGGGAGACGGCCCTGGTCCTGGGCTCGTTCCGGCGGCGCGGGAACGGGGACTGGGACTTCGTGCTGGGTGGGCAGGGGTACGAGGGTGGGCTGGAGGCGTTGGTGCGGGAGTACGGGATCGAGGTGGCGTAGGGGGTGGCGGGGGCGGGGGCCGGCCGCTGCGCGGGGCCTTTTCCCCTACCCGCCCCTTCCCGAATGTCCTCAAGCGCCGGACGGGCTGAAAATCAGCCCGTCCGGCGCTTGAGGACCGGGGCCCGGGGCGGAGCCCCGGTTCGGGAAGGGGCGGGGTGGGGAAAGGCCCCGCGCAGCGGCACCCCCACCCGCCCCCACTTATCCACATCACCCATCCGTGTCCGCCGATCCTCGTAGACTTTCCGGATGGCCGACCCCACTGAGACCGCCTGCCCCACAGACCCCAGCCCAGTCCCCAGCGAGGCCCTGAGCTGCCTGCGGCGCGTCTTCGGTTACGACGCGTTCCGGGGCGAGCAGGAAACGATCATCGAGCACGTCGTCGCCGGCGGCGACGCGCTCGTCCTGATGCCGACCGGTGGCGGCAAGTCGCTCTGCTACCAGATCCCGGCCCTCGTCCGGCCGGGCGTCGGCGTCGTCGTCTCCCCCCTGATCGCCCTCATGCAGGACCAGGTCGACGCCCTGCGGGCGCTCGGGGTCCGCGCCGGGTTCCTGAACTCCACGCAGGACCTCGACGAGCGGCGGCTCGTCGAGGCCGAGTTCCTGGCGGGCGAGCTGGATCTGCTCTACCTGGCACCGGAGCGGCTGCGCGTGGAGTCGACGCTGCGGCTGCTCGACCGCGGCAAGATCGCGCTGTTCGCCATCGACGAGGCGCACTGCGTCGCGCAGTGGGGCCACGACTTCCGGCCCGACTACCTGGCCCTCTCCCAGCTGCACGAGCGCTGGCCGGACGTGCCGCGCATCGCGCTGACCGCGACCGCCACGGAGGCCACCCACGGCGAGATCGCGGCGCGGCTGAATCTGAAGGACGCCCGGCACTTCGTCGCGAGCTTCGACCGCCCGAACATCCAGTACCGGATCGTGCCGAAGAACGACCCGAAGAAGCAGCTCCTGGAGCTGCTGCACACCGAGCACTCCGGTGACGCGGGCGTCGTCTACTGCCTGTCCCGCAAGGGCGTGGAGGACACGGCCGGCTTCCTGGTGGCCAACGGCATCGACGCCGTGCCGTACCACGCGGGGCTGGACGCGGCGACGCGCGCCGCGAACCAGTCGCGCTTCCTGCGGGAGGACGGCGTGGTCGTGGTGGCCACGATCGCCTTCGGCATGGGCATCGACAAGCCGGACGTCCGCTTCGTCGCCCACCTCGATCTCCCGAAGTCCGTCGAGGGGTACTACCAGGAGACCGGCCGCGCCGGGCGGGACGGCCAGCCGTCCACGGCCTGGCTGGCCTACGGGCTCCAGGACGTCGTCCAGCAGCGCAAGATGATCGACGGCTCGGAGGGCGACGACGCCCACCGCCGCAAGCTCGGCGCGCACCTCGACGCGATGCTGGCCCTGTGCGAGACGGTCGACTGCCGACGGGTGCGCCTGCTCGCGTACTTCGGCCAGGCGAGCGGTCCGTGCGGCAACTGCGACACCTGTCTGACGCCCGCCGAGACCTGGGACGGCACGATCGCCGCCCAGAAGTTCCTCTCGGCCGTGCTGCGGCTGGCCCGGGAGCGGCGGCAGAAGTTCGGCGCGGGGCAGATCATCGACATCCTGCTGGGCAAGAAGACCGCCAAGGTCATCCAGCACGACCACGACGGCCTGACCGTCTTCGGCATCGGCACCGAGCTGGGCGTCGCGGAGTGGCGGGGCGTGGTGCGGCAGTTGCTGGCCCAGGGCCTGCTCGCCGTCGAGGGCGACTACGGCACGCTCGTCCTCACCGACGCCAGCGCGGAGGTGCTGGGCAGGCGCCGCGAGGTGCTGCTGCGGCGCGAGCCCGCGAAGCCGGCCCGCGCCGCGAAGAGCTCGTCCCGCTCCGGCGGCTCCGGCAAGCGGTCCGCGCCCGTCGATCTGCCCGCCGAGGCGGTGCCGGTCTTCGAGGCGCTGCGGGCGTGGCGGGCGGCGACGGCGAAGGAGCTGGGCGTGCCCGCGTATGTGATCTTCCACGACGCGACGTTGCGGGAGATCGCCACGGCTTCGCCCTCGTCGCTGGACGAGCTGGCGGGGGTGAGCGGTGTGGGTGAGAGCAAGCTGGCGAAGCACGGGGAGGCGATCCTGGGGCTGCTGGGGGCGCCCGCCGCGTAGCGGGCGCCCTGGCGGGCGGCCTTTCCCCACCCCGCCCCTTCCCGCGCATCGGATGCGCGGCTCCGCCCCGGAACCCGGTCCTCAAGCGCCGGACGGGCTGATTTCAGCCCGTCCGGCGTTTGAGGACACCGCGCGTCAGCGCGGAACCTGGGGTCCGGGGGCTTGCCCCCGGTTACGGGGAAGGGGCGGGGCTGGGGAAAGCCCCTACGCCCACCCCATCGGCTTGATGCGCCGCTGCGCCGCCAGCGCCGCCGCACCGAACCGCGGGTCCGGCCGCAGCGCGTGCTCCCGTCCGCACGCCTCCGTGAACTTCAGTACGTGCTCGTCCCCGTGCTCCACGGCCCGCGCGGCGAGCTCCCCGAAGGACAGCGGTTCCGTCTCCGCGGCCTCGCGGGCCGCCTCCGCCTCACCGCCGCGGTCGGCCGTGAAGGCCAGCAGGAACGCCACGTGCACCTGCCAGAGCACGGCCACCGTCGGCTCGTGGAGCTCCACGGGCAGGTGGGGCAGGACGAGGCGGACCGCGGCGGGTGCCGTGACGCCGTGCACGAGGGGGATCGGGAAGACCTCGGGGTGGCCCAGGTAGACCCCGGCGAACTCCGTGGTCATCTCGCTGAGCAGCCACTGCGCGCGGGCCGGGGCGAGGGCGTCGAGCGCCTCGGACCAGCCGGCGAGCTCGTCGGGGCGGGCGAGCCGGCGGGCCGCCTCCGCCCGGCCCCGCTCGCCGGGGAACGGGGTGCGCGGCAGGGCGGCGACGGCGCCCGGCAGGTCCAGCCCGCCGCGCATCCGCACCTGGCCGGGGAGGTGGGCGAAGCGGGCGGCCCAGTAGGCGAGGCCCCGGGACAGCTCCGTGAGCTGGTGCGGGGTGGGCAGCGGGGTGGCGGCGAGGGAGCGTACGGCGTGGGCGGTGCGGATCAGGCCGTGCGTCAGGCCGGCCAGCAGGCCGGGCAGCAGCCGGGGCCACCAGCGGACGAGGACGTCGCGCCAGGCGGCGTCGGCGAGTTCGCGGACGAAGAGCTGTTCCCAGTCGCCGGCCCGGGAGAAGTCGCCGAGCGCGGGCCGCCAGGACGACTCGTCGGCGGGGTCGAGCGGGAAGCTCCGCGCCGGGACCTCGTGGTGGGGCATGGCCGTGCGGTAGCCCTCGACCCAGGCGGCGACCGCGTCTCCGTGGCCGAGCACGGCCAGCGCCTCGGCACCCATGGGGCCGTGGTTGGCGAGGTCGGCGCCGGCCCCGCGCTCGTAGCCGAGGTCGGCCATGCGCTCCAGCGCGTCGTTCAGTGCGTCCCGGTATCCGATGACGGGCATGGCGGTACTCCCCCTCCGCTCGGGTCCGGACGGGGCGCCGGGGCCACCGCGGGCGGCCCCCACCCTCTGTTCGGATTCCCGAATAGTTTGGTTTTCCGAAGCGTCTACACTCGCAGTATGCCGCACGACCCCGCAGCCGCGGAACGCACCCCGTCCTCCCCGGAAGCCGCCGCGACCGCGGCCGGTCCGGCCTCCGGGCCCGCCGCGCCCCGGGTCCCCACCCCGCAGGAGATCGAGGCGATCGGCCTCGTCCCCCTGCTGGCCCCCTACCTCCGGCAGGCCCGCGGCCAGATGCCCGACGACCTGCGGGCGGCCTTCGAGGCCCACAGCCTCACGCCGCGGCACGGCGCCGTCCTTCCGCAGCTGCTGGCCGAACAGCCCCTGGCCGTGGGCGAGCTGGCGCAGCGGCTGCGGCTCTCGCTGTCGACGACCAGCGAGCTCGTGGGCGCCCTGAGCCGGGCCGGGCTGGTGGAGCGCCGCGAGGACCCGGCGAACCGGCGCCGCACCCTGGTCGCCATCCCGGCGGACCGGCTGCCCGTCGTCCAGGAGTTCATCACCGCGCGCTCGCAGCCGATGCTGCGCGCGCTGGACAGCCTGTCGCCGCGGGACCGCGCGGGGTTCATCGCGGGCCTGACGGCGTGGGCGCGAGAGGTTCAAGCCCAGGACGGGGCGACTGCCGCACACCGGTGAGGTGGGCGTAGACGACGACGTTGCCCAGGTAGGCGTGGGCCTCCTCGTCGAATCCACCGCCGCAGGTGATCACCCTCAACTCGGCGCGGGCGGTGTGCCCGTAGACCTTCCGCGAGGGGAATTCCTTGCGGCTGTAGACCTCGATCGCGTCGATGGTGAAGACGGCCGTGCGGGCGTCCGCGCGCGGCACCTCGACCGTGAAGCCCTTCTTCAGGGCGCCGAGGCTGTAGAACACGGCGGGGCCGGTGGCCGTGTCGACGTGTCCGGCGATGATCGCGGTGCCCGCGGAGCCGGGCGCGACCCCGTCCGCGTACCAGCCCGCGAGGTTCTGGTCGTCGTCGGGCGGGCTGGAGAGGCTGCCGTCGCGGAGCAGGGCGAGGGGGCGCATCGGGGCGTCGACCCGTATGGACGGGATCCGTATCCCGATGGGCTGGGCGGGTTCCAGCGGCGGCGCCTCCGCCCCGTGGCCGGGGGCGGCCGGGCCGGGCCGGCCGGTCGCGAACGCCTCGGCGGCGGAGGGCTGCGGCGGCGGCCCCTGGGCGCCGGCGCCGTGCCGTATCAGCCAGCTCCCGGCGCACAGCGCGATCGCGAGGAGTACGGCGACGACGGTCTTGTACCGGGACTCCTCGGCGTAACCGGAACGGTGCCCGGACCCGTAGGCGGCCCGGTACGGCCCCCCGGAACGGCCGGTCCGAGCACCCCGCGCCCCGTACGCGCGCACACCCCCGCCCGAGCCGTGCCCGGCCCCGGCCCCGGCCCTCGACCTCGACCTCGACGAGCCGGACGCCTCGCCGTACGCACCGAAGCCCCGCGCCCGGCCCCACCACCCCGCGTGCGCGCGGGCGCCCTCGCCCGAGCCGCCCCCGGACCCGCCCCCGGACCCCCGCGCGGCCGACACCTCGCCGTACGCACCGAAGCCCCGCACCCGGCCCCACCACCTCTCGTCCGCGCGGGCGCCCTCGCCCGGTCGGCGCCCCTCCCCGGACCCCGGGCCGCCCGGCCCCGAGGACGGTTCGCCGTGCCCGCCGGGACCCCGCCCCCGCCACTCCTCGTACGCGCGCACACCCCCGCCCGTACGCGACCCCGCCCCGGCCCCCCGGCACGTCGCCCCCGCCTCCGGGTCCCGGGCCCGGGCTCGGCGCCCGTCGTGCGGGCGGGCGTCCGGCGGCCCGCCCTCGTAGCGCCCACCCGGTCCCCACGTCCGTACCGCGTGGAGGCTCCACGCCCCGCGCCGGAGGGCGACCCGCGACCCGATCCGGCGGAGGAGCCCCGTCGGGGTCTCCTCCCGCGTCCCGGGGTCGCTCGCGGGCCGCGTCCTCGTGTCGCCCGGCGACCGCGCCGGGCCCCGGGCCGCGTCCGGAAGCCCGGCCTCCCCGGCCGCCCGCTCCTCCCGGTCCCCCCGGTCCTCGAACGCACCGGCGGGCCGGGCCCGCCGCCCCCGAGGCTCCCCGGGCCCGTCGGCGGCCCCGGGCCGCACCGCCGCCCCGGGCGTACCGCCTGTCCGCGACGCCCCACGCGCGGCGTCCCGACGTCCCTCGGCGGCCCCGCCCACGCGCGTCGCGCCGTCCCGCCGCGCCACCGCGCCCGCCCCGGCCCGCCCGGCACCATCCACGACCGGCACCGGCACCGGAGCCACCGCCGACGCCGCCCGCCGCCGGGACTCGCGCGCGCGGCGTTGCCGGGCCCGCTTGCGGGAGCGCTGGCCGCCGTGCTTCTGGGACATCGGGATCCTCCACCGCGCCCCCGGTCCCCGGGCGTTCGCGCGCGGGGACCGGGGAGGGAGCCTGCCGGACGGGGGGAGTGCGCGGGTGTCAGATCCGGTTGCCGCCGCCGCGCCGGCGCAGGAACCAGGTGCCGCCGACGGCCGCCGTCGCCAGCACCGCCGCGCCGGCCACGATCTCCGTCATGCCCGAGCCGTCACTCGTGGAGCCGACACCGGTCTGCACGCCGCCCGTCGGAGGCTTCGGGCTGGCGCTGCCGCCACCGCCGCCACCGCCGCTCGTGACGACCAGGTCGCCGGTGGCCTCCTTGCCGTTCTTGCACTTCACGCCGATGCCGTACGTGCCCGGCTTCGCCTTGTTCGGCACGGTGAACTGGCCGACCACGACCTCCTTGTGGGTGCCCGGCGTGAGCTGGAACGAAGCCGGTCCGCCGACCGCGCTGGCGTCACCCGTGCCGGAGCCGTTCGACCCGCACGCGGTGGTGTTCACCGTGACCATCGTGCCGGGCTGCGCGGGGTTCGGGGTGACCTCGACCTTCCCGAAGGTCGCGGCGAGCGAGGGCGAGCCCGCCAGTCCGAGGGCGGCTATGGTCAGGGCGGTCCCGGTGAGCACTCGTGCTGTACGCATGCCTGTTCCTCCGAGAGCGCGGACGCGGCACCGGTGTGCCGGCGACGGAGTGGGGGGTTCCGCGCTCCTCCAAGCCGAGGGAACCGGCGTTCCGGCACCCCCGCACCTTGACGTCACATCAGATGGACCGCCCCGGCCACGCACACCGGGCCCACCGGACGGCGTAACGGCAGGTCACCAGGGGTGACCGCGCGGTCACCGGTCCGGCGGCACCCGATCACGGCGAACGGGTGACCCGCCGGCGCCCACGGAGCCGTACGCACCACCCCGGCGCACGCCCCCTCCACACGCCTCAGCCGCCACCCCCACCCCACTGCCCTCACCCCTCCCGCCGCGAGCTCTGCCCTGAACCACACGGAACGGTGGCCCATGAGTCACAAGGGGTCACAGCCGAGGAGCCCGCGCGTATGCTCTGCGCCCATGGGGGAGAGCACCGAAGTCCCCGTCAACGACCAGGTGTTCGAGGAAACGTGGCGGGTGCGCATTTCCACGCCCGGCGGCGGCATGCTGGGCGCCGGGATCCTGCTGGGCGTCGACACCGTGCTGACCTGCGCCCATGTGATCCCGTGGGACGGCGGCCCGGAACCGGCCGGCGAGGTCCTGGTCGAGCTCGTCGGCGTCGCCGACGCGACGCCCGTGCGGGCCCGGGTCGCCGAGGGCGCCTGGGTGCCGGAGCAGGAGGACTCCCGGGGCGACGTCGCCCTGCTGAGACTGGCCGAGCCCCAGCACGCCCGGCACGCGGCCCCGCTGCACCGGATGGCGCCGTCCCCGGGCCGGACGGTACGGATGTTCGGCCACCCGGACATCCCCGGCCTGCGCGACGGCGTGTATTTCTGGGCCACGATCGACGGCCCCTGCGGTCCGCGCGGCGAGTGGGTGCAGCTGTCCCCGCGCACCCCCGCCGAGACCGTGCGCCCCGGCTTCAGCGGCGCGGCCGTGACCGACGTCGAGACCCACCGGGTGCTGGGCATGGTCGTCAGCCGCTACGACGACCGGACCACGGACGCCCCCACCGGCCAGCGGCTGCACCTGTCGTACATGATCCCGATCGAGACCATCGTCCGGCACCTGCCGCGGATCGAGGAGCACGTCGGCGGCCGGCGCGGCAACGACCTGCCCTCCGTGCCCCGGGGCGCCCCGCTCGACCAGGACTTCGCCCGCTGGCTGGCCCGCTGGCTCCGGGCCGCCGACGGCGGCGGCCGCCGCGGCATCGAGGCGATCGTCATCAAGAAGGGCGAGGCGGCCCGCGCCGCGACCCTCAGCCGGGCCGTCGCCCTCGCCGACCGCGAGGTGACGGCCGACTGCCCGCCCCCGGTCCCGGCCCCGGCGCCGCGCCCCTCCGACCACCCGGCCCCGCACCCTTCCGGCCACCCGCCCCCGGCGCCGCGCCCCTCCGACCGGCCGCCCGACCGGCCGCCCGAGCGCCTCCGCCCACGCCGCCCGGACAGGTCCCCCGGCCCGCCCCGCACCCTGCGCCCCCCGCTCCCCGTCGACGAGACCGTGCCGCCCGTCGGCAGCGTCGATCTCGCCCTCGACGTCTCCGGCGAGACCGTCGCCCAGGTCGCCGAGCGGGTGGCCGACCGGCTCGGCCTGCACACCGGCGACGGCGCCACCGCCGTCGGCCGCTTCGGCGAGATCCGCACGGTGCCGCTCACGGTCGTCGCCGAGGGCGTCGACTACGCCGAGGACCCCATGGCACTGGTCGAGTTCACCGACCTGCTCGCCGCCCGGGGCGCCCGGCTGCTCCTCGTCTTCCGTAACCCCGAATCGCAGAGCCTGGAGCTGGCGCTGAGGATGGCCGACCCGAGCAAGGACGAGATCACCGCCCGGCTCGACCGGGTCCACGACCGCATCGAGCACATCGCCCGCCGCGAGCGCGCCGCCCACGACCGGGCCGCCCTCGTCGCGCCCGTACGGACCGTGCCCCAGGAGGCGACGGGGCTGCGCCTCGACCTCACCACGCTCCGCTGCGACCCCGAGCGCGGCAGCAGACGGTTCCTGCCCAAGCTCGCGGCCTTCGAGAGCGCCGTGGAATCGGGGCTGCTCAGAGTCGAGGAGGCCATCGGCCTGGCCGAGGCGGGCGTGGCCCGCCGCGACGAACTGCGCGGCCGCCTGGAGGCGTTCTACGCCCTGCTCGCCACCCGCAGCCTGGAGGAGGAGCGGGCCACGGCACCCCTCTACCGCGTCGCCCACAACCTCCTCTACCAGGCGCCCTGCGAGCTCACCGAGGCCGAGCGGGCCGTGGAGCGGTTCGCCGAGGCCGTACGGCGGCACACCCACCGCCCGCGAGGAGGCGACCGGCAGTGACCCCACGGATCCCGCACGCCCAGCGCCCCGACTGCGACCGGCCCGACTGCCAGGGCTGCTCCGCCGACGGCACCGGCTTCTGCCGCGTCACCGGGCTCGCCCTGCGGTCCCCCGCCGAGGCGGACGGCCTCGCCGAGAGCCCGCCCACGGCCGGCACCCACCGCCGGCGGGCCACCGAGCGGCTGTTCACCGTCGGCCCGGCCGGCGACGGCCTGCTCGACCTGCCCGTCGTCCGCGCCCCCTCCCCCGAGGACCTGGTCGTCACCGACCCGCACGCCCCGCTCGGCGGCCGGACCTGCGGCTGGGAGGGCTGCACCGCCGTCGTCGGCCGGTCCTACGCCGGCCAGCCCGCCCTCACCACCGGCTTCTGCTCCCGCTGCGGCCACCCCTACGACTTCACCCCGCAGCTCTCCCCCGGCGACCTCGTCGGCGAGCAGTACCGCGTGGTGGGCTGCCTCGCCAACGGCGGCCTCGGCTGGATCTACCTCGCCGAGGACATCCGCCTGGAGGACCACCCCGTCGCTCTCAAGGGCCTCATCCACAACGGCGATTCCGTCACGGCCCTGCACATCGAGCGGAACTACCTGACCCGCCTCGACCACCCGCGCATCGTCCGCATCATCAACTACGTGACCCACCCGGGCCGGAGGGGCACCGGCGACGACGACCCCGACGAGCCGCCCGTCGACTACATCGTCATGGAGTTCGTCAACGGCATGCCGCTCTCGCAGGTCCGCGACCGCATAGGCCGCCGCGAGGGCCCCTTCGGCGAGGACCGCGTCTTCGAGTACATCCTCGCCTACGGCTGCGACGTCCTCGACGCCCTCGACCACCTCCACCGCGAAGGGCTCGTCTACTGCGACCTCAAGCCCAACAACGTGATGCACCAAGGCGAGCGCGTGAAGCTCATCGACCTCGGCGCCGTCCGCATCATCGGCGACCTCGAAGGCCCCGTCATGGGCGCCCGCGCCTTCATGGCCCCCGAGGTGATCCGCGACCTCGCCGCCGGCCTCTCCCCGCGGTCCGACCTCTACAGCGCCGGGATGACCCTCAGAGCCCTCTCCGACGAGGCCGGACCCCGCCCGCCCGGCCTGGCCGGCGAGTCCTACGAGCGCGCCGTCGCCCGCGCCGTCGCCGAGGAGCCGCTCGCCCGCTACCCCGGCGCCCGGGCCATGTCCGAGCAGCTGCGCGGCGTCCTCCGCGAGATCCGCTCACTGCGCACCGAGCGCGAACACCCGGAGCCCTCCACCCTGTTCACCCCCACCGCCGCACTCCTGGACGCCTCGCTCGGGCGCGTACCGCCCCTGGAGCGCTGGCTGTCCGGCGGACGGCGGCCGGTGCTCGACGGCGGCCTGCCCGCGCCCGAGCGGGTGCCGCTGGACCTGCCGGTGCCCTCCCCCGACCCGGCGGACCCGGCCGCCATGCTCCTGCTCCAGCCCACCGCCAGCGGCCCCCGCCGGCTCGTCCAGCAGCTGGCGGCCTCCGGCCACGACTCCGTGGAGATCCGGCTCCGGCAGTGCCGCGCCGCCCTGGAGCTCCACGAACTCGACGAGGCGGCCCGCTATCTGGCGGACGCCCGGCACCACCTCGGCCACGGCGGCCTGTACGACTGGCGGATCCACTGGCACCAGGGCCTGCTCGGCCTCGCCCGGGGCGACACGGACGCCGCGGAGGGCGCGTTCGACCGCGTCTACAGCGACCTGCCCGGCGAGTACGCCCCGAAGCTCGCCCTCGGCTACTGCGCCGAGCACCGCGGCGACCCGGACTCCGCCGAGCGCTACTACCAGGCCGTCTGGCAGCGCAACCGCTCGCAGGGCAGCGCCGCCTTCGGGCTCGCCCGCATCCGGCTGGCCGACGGCGACCGCACGGGCGCCGTCGACCTGCTCAGCAAGGTCCCCGAGGTCTCCCGCCACCACGACGCGGCGCGCACCGCCTGCGTACGGATCCTCGCCGGGCGGCTCCGCGCCGACGAGGGGCGCGGCCTGCCCGGCCTCGCCGAGCTCACCGAGGCCCTCACCCGCCTCCCGCAGCTCTATCTGGACGAGGGCCACCGCACCGGCCCGGCCCGCGACCGCCTGGAGGCCGAGATCCTCGACGTCGCCCTGGACTGGATCCGGGCGGAGTCGACACCCGTGGCCGACCGCGCGGGCGGCGGCCTGTTCGGCTCCGCCGACGAGGAGTTCACCATCCGCACCCGGCTCGAACAGAAGCTGCGCGGTCTCGCCCGGCAGGCGGGCACCCCGGCCGATCTCGGCGCACTGGTCGACCTGGCCAACCGCGTCCGCCCCAAGACCCGCTTCTGACCAGGGGGACCAGATGCACCGAGCGAACGGCAGCCACGCCGCACACCCCGGAGGGCACCGGCCGCCCACCGTGGCCGCGCAGCTGGGGCAGAACAAATACCTCGCCGCCGGCGACGGCACCGTACCGGCGCACGCCATCCTCACCGTGGAGACCGACGGCCTGGACCGGCTCACCGCCCGCGCCGGGTCCGCCGAGGTCATCGTCATCGACTGCTCCGGGTCCATGAACTGGCCCAGCACCAAGATCGCGGCGGCCCGGCGGGCGGCCGCCGCGGCCGTCGACGTGCTGCGCGACGGCACCCGCTTCGCCCTGGTCGAGGGCACCGAGCACGCCCGCGTCGTCTATCCGCCAGGCGGGGGCATGGCCGTCGCCGGACCGGACACCAGAGCCGACGCCGCCCATGTGGCGGGCGGGCTCGTCGCCATCGGCGGCACCGCCATGGCCGGCTGGCTCAGCTGCGCCCTGCACCTCCTCTCCGGGCAGGACGCCCCCATCCGGCACGTCCTGCTGCTGACCGACGGGCGCAACGAACACGACCCGCCGGGCCGGCTGGAGAGCGTGCTCGCCGACTGCGCCGCCGCGTTCACCTGCGACGCGCGGGGCATCGGCGACGAGTGGGCCGCCACCGAGCTCCGCGAGATCGCCGGCCGGCTGCACGGCGTCGCGGACGCCGTCGAGGACGACTCCGACCTGGAGGCGGAGTTCCGCGCCATGATGACCACCGCCATGGCGAAGGCCCTGCCGGACATGCGGATCCGGGTGAGCCTGCGCGAGGGCGGCGAACTGCGCTTCCTCAAGCAGGTCTTCCCCACCGAGCTGGACCTCACCGCCGAGGGCGTCCGGACCGGCGAGCTCACCTGGGAGTTCCCGACCGGCGCCTGGGGCGACGAGGCCCGCGACTTCCACCTCTGCGTCGCCACCGGCCCCGGCGGCGACCCCCGCGGCCAGGACCTCCAGCTCGCCCTCGTCACCCTGGTGACGGGCCCGGCCGAAGGCACCGGTGGCGCCGTGGAGGGCATCGCCCTGCCCGCGCCCCGCCCCATGCTGCTGCACTGGACGGACGACCACGCCCTGTCCACCCGGATCCACCCCCGCGTCGCCCACTACGGCGGTTACGCCGACCTCGGCCGGGCCGTCATCGCCGGCTGCGAGGCGTACGAGCGCGGGGCGCGGGAAGCCGCGGAGAAGGAGTGGGGCCGCGCGGTGCGGCTCGCCCACGAGCTGGGCGACGAGAAGGTGCTGCGCAGGCTCGGCCGGCTGGTGCACGTCACCGACCCGCCGCGGGGCGCGGTGCGGGTCCGCGGCGACGTCTCGCCCGGCGACCTCAACGCGGCCTGGGTGACGGCCGACCACAGCACCCAGTGGACGGCGCCCTCGGAGCCCGCGGACGCCCGGCGGGTCCCCGCCGCCCGGTCCGCGCGGCGCCCGGCCCCCACCCCGGACCGGCGGTGCCCGAACTGCGAACGCCTCGCGGCCCCCGCGGACAGGCACTGCGCCCAGTGCCGCTACCTCTTCCCGCGGTCGCCCGGGACCTCCGACGCCCCTGGGCCCTCCGTTCCCCCCGGCGTTCCCGACGCCCCCGACCCCCCTGGAAACGCCGTATGAACACGGAGCCCCCCGGCACCCGCCCGTACCTCATACGCCGCCTGGCCGCCCTGCTGATCGCCACCGCCCTCGCCTTCGGCGCCCTGATGGCCGCCTATTACGGGGTGGGCCGCAACGCCGCCGCGGTGACGGACCGCACGGCGCCGGCGATCGTCGAGGTCGAAGCGGCCCGTAAGGCGCTGAACGAGTCCTACACCAGCCTGGCGGGCAAGGAGACCGCCGAGGCCGAGGGCGTCGGCGAGACGTACGGCGCCGACCTCAACGCCGCCAGGCAGCACCTGGTGCAGGCCGGCCTCGGCACGGTCGCCGACAAGGAGGGCCGGGAGACGCTGCGGACCGCCACCGGGCAGGTCTCCTCGTACGACTTCCTGATCCAGCAGGCCGCCCGCAGCACCGGCAACGACACCCTCAGGGACGCCTACCTCGGCTACGCGGGGAACACGTTGCGGAAGAAGGGCAGCGGCATCGTCCCACGCCTGGAGAACGTCCAGCTCAGCCAGCGCGAGACCCTCGCGGACGAGACGTCGTTCGACGGGCTGCTGTGGTTCCTGTGGATCACGGCCTACGTGCTGTGCGCCGTGCTGGTCTGGCTCCTCGTGGACACCCAGCGCACACTGCGCCGGCGGTTCCGCCGCAAGCTCAGCCCGCCGCTCGTGGGGGCCACGGCGCTGGTGGCCCTGGTGCTGCCCCTCCTCACCTTCCTCAGCTCTCAGATCCAGCACAGCCTGAAGCTGGCGGCCGGCAAGCTCGGCACGATCAGCGATCCGGCCGGGACGCTGCCGAACGTGGAAAAGATCATGGGCGGCACCCACTGGCGGGCCGCGGTCGCGAGCTGGATCCCCCTGGCCGCCGTCGTCCTCGCCGCGCTGGTCGTGGCCGGCCTCCAGCCGCGGATCGAGGAGTACCGCTTCGGGAAGGTGCGGCACGGGGCGCGGCCGCGGCCGCGGGCCCTGACGCGGACCCGGATGTACCGGGCCGGTGCCGGGCTCCTCGCCCTGTGCCTGGTGCTGCTCGGGTCCGTGGTCAACGGCGGCCTGCCCGACCTGCGCGAGGGCCGGGTCACCGTCCTCGCCTCCTGGACCGGCGACGAGGAGAAGCGCTTCAGGGAGGTCCTGGACCGCTTCGGCGAGAAGGAGGACATCGAGGTCATCTACCAGGGCACCACCTCCCTGCGCGACGTCCTGCTGTCCCGGGTGGACTCGGGCGACGCCCCGGACATCGCGATCCTGCCCAGCCTCGGCGAAGCGGCCGAGTACACCGACGACCTGCGACCGCTCGGCAAGGGACTGGCGGAGCCGCTGAAGGACTACAAGCCGCTCTGGACCGCCGAGGACGACGCCGAGGTCCGCGCCGTCCCCGTCAAGGTCTCCCTGAAGAGCATCGTCTGGCACGACAAGGCGCGCTCCCGGGACCTCACCACGCTCGCCTCCCAGGGCGCCCGGTGGTGCGCGGGCATGGGCGGTGACGCGACGTCCGGCTGGCCGGGCACCGACTGGATCGAGGACATCCTGCTCCAGCGGAGCGGCAAGGGAACCTACATGGCATGGGCCCGGGGCGAGCTGCCCTGGGCCTCGGAGAAGGTCCGGGAGGCATGGCGGCTCTTCGGCGAGCGGCTCGGCACGGGGCCCGCGAGGACCGCCCTCCGGCAGGACTACACCCACGGCCCCTTCCCGAAGCCCGGCGAGCGGAGCGACGCCCCCGGGTGCGAGCTCCAGCACCAGGGCTCCTTCATCCGCACCACCTACCGGGACGGCGCGGACGCCACGTTCACCCCGTCCCGCGACCTCCTCCCCGAGGCCGACCGCACCGGCACCGCCCGCGAGATCTCGGCGGACTTCGCGACGCTGTTCGGCAAGAGCGCCGCCGCCGAGAAGCTCATGAGGTTCCTCACCGGTCAGGAGGCCCAGCGCATCTGGGCGAAACCCCTGCCGGACGACGAAGACAGGACCGCCACCCCCGGCGAGGACCCCCAGCGCCCCTTCTTCCTCACCTTCCAGGAAGACCTGCCAGAGGACTCGGTCAACGCCCGCGTCGACAAGGAGCTGCACGCCCGGGCCCCCCTGTGCCTGGACGCCTCGGACGTGATGCCCCCGCGGATGCGCTCCGCCTTCCAGCACGGCGTCCTGGACTACCTCAGCTCGCCCGACGCGCCGACGCTCAAGCGGGTCCTGGACGACCTGGACGCGGTCCGCGCGGACACGGCGAAGACCCCGCACGCGGATCCGCCCCGGGTGTGCAACTGACGGGCCGGCCCGCCGCCGGACCTCCGTGGGCCGGCGCCCGGGGCGGGGCGCCCGCCCGCTACGGCAGCAGCTCCTCCGGGCACCCCGTGCCGCGCGGCAGCTTGTACTTCGCCGCGATCCGGTACGTACCCGCCTTCGGGGCGTGCAGCACCGTCCAGTTGTCCTCCGGCTCCCCCGCCCGGGTCTCCTGCACCCGCTTGGAGAGACAGCCGTTGACGTTGACGGGCGGCTCGCCGCCCGGCCCCGTCTTCGGCGGCTGGACGTCCTTGCCGGACTCGTCCAGCAGGCCCAGCCACGGCGAGTAGGGGATGCGGACGAGGACCGGGCCCGCCTTCCGCACCGTGATCGTCCATTCGTCGGCGTCCGCGCGCTCGACGGTGGCGGGCGGCTCGGCCAGCGGGGTCGGGGACTCCACCTCGTACACCCGCCAGTTCGCGTCGGACCAGATCTCGCGCAGGTACGGCTGGCCCTTGGCGACCATCCTGGCCTCGCCCCGCGCGGCGGGGTCGGGCTCGCCCATGGGCAGCACGACGTAGTGCACGGCCCAGCGGTCGAGCCAGGCGCGGTAGCTGGCCGGGGTGAGCATGCCCGGCTCGTAGAAGAGCGGGTTGCGCTCGCGGTCCGCCTGGCGGTTCCAGCCGCGCGCCAGGTTGAAGTACGGGGCGAGGGCGGACGCCTCGCGGTGGCTGCGGGCCGGGACGACCTCGACGCGGCCCCGGCCGGCGTCCACCCGCTGGAGGCGGTCGACGACGGGCGCCAGCTCGCGCGCCCAGGAGGCGGCCGGGGTGGCGTGCAGGATGTCGCCGATGGAGTTGGCGGCCTGCCAGGCGGTGATGGTGGTCAGGGCGAGGACCAGCGCGGTCCAGTCGCGTGCCGAGCGCAGCAGCTCGGCCCGGGGCGGAAGCTTCCGCTCCACCAGGACGGCGAGGAGCACGACCCCACCGATGATCATGCCGAGCCGGGAGATGTTGGTGCCGATCTGCGAGGGGATCAGCCAGACCAGCAGCACGCCGACGGTGTAGAGGGCGGACACGAAGCGGACCGTGCGCCACTCCTTGGGCACGAAGACCACTCCGAAGACGCCGCTGAGCAGCGGCAGGATCACGGAGCCGAAGAACATCGGCTGCGTGCCGGAGAAGGGGAACAGCCACGCCGACAGGGCCACGACCACGACGGGCGGCAGGCCCAGCGCGTAGGCCGCCGGGCGGCGCTTGGTCAGCCACAGGGCGGCCGCCACGATGCCCACGAACAGGCCGGCGACCGGGCTGGACGCCGTGGCGAGGGCCGCCGACAGGCCGGCCAGCCCGGCCCGGCCCCAGCGGTACTTCCCCTCGGAGCGCCAGCGCGTGGGCCAGGCGAAGATCACGGCCACGGCCGCCAGGCCGAACATCATGCCGAGCCCGAAGGTCACCCGGCCGGAGATCGCGTTGCAGGCCAGCGCGAAGGCGCCGTAGAGGGCGGGCCACAGCGGGCGCCGCACGGCGCGGCTGCGCACCAGCAGCAGGGCGATCAGCCCGGCCGACAGGGTGCCCGCGATCATCATGGTGGGGCGGACGCCGATCAGGGCCATCAGATACGGCGAGATCGCGCTGTACGAGACGGGGTGCATCCCGCCGTACCAGGAGAGGTTGTACGCCGACGTCGGGTGCTGGAGCGCGAACTCCGCCCAGGCGTCCTGGGCGGCGAGGTCACCGCCGCTGGTGGCGAAGATCAGCACCCAGAGCACGTGCAGCAGCGCGGCGACGCCGAGGGTGGTCAGGACGGGCCGGCGCGCGAGCGCGCGGCGGGCCCGCCGCAGACGCGCGCGCGTGCCCGTGCCGTCCGCGCCGCCCGGGCCGTCCGGCGGCTGCCGTCGTATCCCGGAGGGAGCGGTCCCGGAGGAGGCTCCCTCGCTCCGCCCGCCCGGCTCTTCCGTTCTGCCGGTCCGTGTCGGCCCCACCGTGGTCACTACCCGTTCTCCCCGTCTTCCCCCGAGGTCTTCCCCCATCGTGGGGCACGGCGCCCGGCCGTGCTCAAACCCTCGCGACGCTAGCACGCCGCCGGGGCCCGTCCGGAACGCCGAACGGCCCCCGGTCCGTACCGGTGGGTACGGGCCGGGGGCCGCCGTCGCGCACCGCCGTCCGGGGGCCTCACGGGCCCCCGGGCGGCCTCCGCGCGGCCGGTCCGGCCGCGCGGGGGCCGATCTAGCCCAGGCGGGTCAGCTTGGCGCCGAAGGAGGGCTCCACGAGGTCCTTCTTCAGGGCCACCGGCACCTTCATCGCGCCGGTGCCGCTGCCGACGGTCAGCTCGCCGACCTCGGTGCCGGCCTTGGCCTCGTGCGGCACGGCCTTGGCGCCCTTGCCGATCGTGAGCTTCGCCGTCATACCGGGCCAGCCCGCGCCGGTCAGGTCCTTCGTCGCGACGACCGGGGTCTTCCCGCCCAGGCCGTCCTCGACGTAGCCGACGACGTCACCCTTCTTCACGATCGTCGTCGAGGTCAGGCTGTCCTGCACGGCCTTGATCATCTTGTAGCTGACGGTCTTGACCATCTTCAGGCTGTTCTCGGCGTTCGGGTCCGGGCCGCCCTTGAAGTGCTGGTCCATGGTGGCGCCGAGGATCAGGTGCTCCTTGCCGCCGACCGTGCGCTTGGCCGCCCACATCAGGGCGCCGCCGGCCGGGGTGCTGGAGCCGGTCTTGATGCCGAGCACCCCGACCTTGAGCAGCAGCTCGTCGTTGTTGTTGTTCAGGTGCGGGCCGTTGGTGACGTCCGCGTTGGGCTTGGCGACGATCTCGCGGAAGACCTCGTCCTTCATGACCGCCTCGGCCAGCTTCAGCTGGTCGACGGCCGTGCTGACGGTGGTCTTGTCGAAGCCGCTGGGGTCCGTGTACGTCGTCTTCGACATGCCCAGCTCCTTGGCGGCGGCGTTCATCTTCGCGACGAACGCCTCCCGCGTCTGGGCGTCCCAGCGGGCGAGGAGCCGCGCGGCGTTGTTGCCGGACGGGATGAGCAGCATCTGGAGCATGTCGTACTCCGAGAACTTCTCGCCCTTCGTCAGCGGCACCCGCGACTCGTCCTGGGACTTCGACTCGTTCTCCGCCTCGGCGTCGACCTCGATCTCGGGACCCTTGTCACCCTTCTGGAGCGGGTGGTTCTTCAGGATCACGTACGCGGTCATGACCTTGGCGACGCTCGCCGTCGGTACGGGCTTCTCCTCGCCGTACGTACCGAGGCTGCCCACGCCCTGGACCATCGCGGCGGCCTGGCCCTCGCCGGGCCACGGCATGGCGAACTTCTCGCCGCCGAAGGTGAAGGTGGCCTTGGCGGAGGCGATCGAGAGCTTGGTGTCCGGCAGCGGCCGGAACGCCTGCACCGCGCAGAAGACGATCAGGAGCAGGACCACCAGCGGGGTCCAGATCTTGACCCGGCGCATCGCGTTGCGGGCGGGCGTCTCCGGCGGCGGCGGGGTGTTCGTCAGCTGCGCGAGCAGGTCGAGGGGCGCGGCGGGCTGCGCGGGCACCTCGGGCACGGCGGCGGCGCCGTCCTTGGCGGGAGCGCCCTTCGGCGGCTGCGCCTTCGTCGGGGCGGGGGGCGTGACCGAGACCGGTATGGCGGGCTTGGCGCCCTTGGCCGGCCCGGCCGCCTTCTTCGGCTTCGCGGGCGCGGCGTCGAGCGACTTCAGCGGTACGAACTGGCTCGTGCGCTCCGAGTCCGACTCCGCGGGGGTCTCGCCCTTGGTCTCGGGCCCGACCTCGGGGGCCTTGAGCAGCTCGGTCGGCTGATCGACCGAGGCGGCGGCCTTGCCGTTCTTCTTCGGCGGAAGGACGCCGAAGGCGGCGGTGGCGCGGTCGGCGCCGTCACCCTTGGCGGGGGCTTCCGCACTGCTGTCACCCTTGGGCCGGACGGCACGGAAGACGGCGGTCGCCTGGTCGGCGGGGGCGTCCTCGCCCTTGGCGGGGGCCTTCTCACCCTTCGCGGGGGCCTCGGAACCGCCGTCACCCGCGGACCGGGCGGAAGCGCGCTCACCCTTCGCGGGAGCCTCGGAACCGCCCTCACCCGCGGACCGGGCGGAAGCGCCCTCACCCTTCGCGGGGGCCTCCGAACCGCTGTCACCCTTGGGCCGGACGGCACCGAACACGGCGGTCGCCCGGTCGGCGGGGACGCCCTCACCCTTCGCGGGGGCCTTCTCACCCTTGGCGGGGGCATCGGCGCTCTTCGCGGGGGTCTCGCTGTCGCCCTTGGGCCGGACCGCGCCGAAGACGGCCGTCGCCCGGTCGGCGGGAGCGGCACCGTCCTTGCCGGACGCCTTGCCGCTGTCACCGGCCCCCGCGTCCTTGCCGGAGGCCTTCGCGGCCTCGGCCGGAGCGTCCGCGCCGCCCTCGGCCTTCGGCGGGACCGTGCGGAACACGGCGGTGGCCCGATCGGCGGGGGCACCACTGCCCTTGCCCGCCGCCTCGGCGCCCTTCGCGGACGTACGCGCGTCGCCGCCGGTCTCGGCCTTCGCGGGGACTTCCGGGTCACCGCCGGTCTCGGAACGGGTCGCCCGGTCGGCCGGAGCCTTCCGGCCGTCCCCGGCGGCGCCCTCGGCGGGCGACTTCGCGGGAGCGTCCGTGGCACGGGAAGCCGCGGCCGCGGCCGTGTCATCGCCGCCGTCGACGGCGGACGCGGCGGACCGCTCGGCCTCGCCGGAACGCGCGCCTCCGGCGCTGTCCGCACCGTCCTCGTCCTCGCCGACCACCCACGCGGCCACCGCGGCCTTCAGCCGGGCGTCGCCCGCCTTGGGCGCGCCGGAGGACTTGGCCTCGCCGGACGGCGACTTTGCATCCGCATCGGTATCCGCGGCCTTCGGCGCAGCCGAATCCGCACCGGATTTCCCGGAATCCCGGAAAACCCCGAGCCGGGGATCACGCTCGCCGACAGTCGTCTCCCCCGACGACTTCCGCTGCTCCGACTTGTCGGGGGACTCGCCCGCCACCGATGCCTCCTCGAATTCCCAACGTCATACGCCGCCGCGAGGCGCCCAGCACCCCGCCGCCCGAACCTTCACAACGCTTACCAGTGTCCTGTGTCGCCGCCACGCCACCGCGCAACCGCTCCGTCAATGGGGTTCGACTGGCCTCACCCTCGTGCAAGACGAGACGACATACCTACCGGTTCCCACCCGAAGCCACCACGCACTCTCGACAGACCAATGTGAGAGGGGTCACCCTGTCACTCATCCACGCGGGGAGGCATGGATGGGCAGGAGCCGCAGAACAATTCCGGAGGAGCTTCTGCTGCTCGCCTTGGACCCGGCCACGGGAACCACGGCGCAGCCGCAGTCGCTCGACCTCGGTCTCGCCGGAGCACAGCTAGTGGAGCTGGCTCTGGCTGGACGGATAGCCCCAGACGGGGATCGTATCGCCGTGGTGATGCCACGGCCGACAGGAGATCCGACACTGGACTCCGCACTGGAGCTGCTGCGTCGTCGTGGCAGTCCGGTGCGCGCGGTCCACTGGATCGGCGGGCCCCGGCTGGGGCTCCGTCAGACGTATCTCACGCACCTGGAGCGGTGCGGCATGGTGCATGCCGTGGCGGGCCAGATGTGCGGGGTGCTGCCGACAACTCGCTACCAGGCGACGGACACGGCCATCAGCCGGGAGATCAGGGCCCGGCTGGACAGCGCGATCCGCACCGGCGTCCCGCCGGACCCGCGGACCGCCGCCCTGGCCGCGCTCGCGCACGCGGTGGGTCTGGGCAAGCACCTCTACCCGGGGAACGAGGGGCGGTCCTCCCGCTCCAGGCTCCGGGATCTGATCAGGCACGACCCGATGGGCGGACTGGTGGCCCACGCGGTGATGGACGTACAGAACGGCGTCGCCGCCCAGCCGCGGCGGGCACCGGCCACCGCGGCCGGTAACGGCGCCGGACCCGGACGCCGTACGGCGTCCGTGCGGGCGTCGGTGGGATCCGCCGAGCAGCCCGTGGCACACGGGGCGGCGCTGATGGCCCGTGCCGGAGCCTCATAGCCGGTTTCCCGGCCGGTCCCCCAGCCGGTCCCGACCGGTGGAGGCCGACCGCCGCGCACCCGTACTGCCGGCGGTTCTCCGCACCACGCACACGGCGCCCCGCACCACCCGTACACGGACACAGCACACGCACAGCTCCAGCAGACCGCACCGCAGTCCCCCGGCCGGATCGGGAGCCGCGACATCGCGCGGGGTGGTGGGCCGGGCCGCCCGGGACGGCGGCGGGGCCCGCCGCCCCGCGCACGCGTTCCCGGCCCACCCGGCCGGCCCCCGGATCACCGCACGTCAGCGCTCACCACGAGCGCACTCTGTGTCGGCATTTCCCAGCGCCGCCCCGGCCAGTGGTGGCAGGCTGCGAGGTCAGGAGACAGCAGCATGACGGAGCCGGAGGTGCGTCCCGTGGCGTCCAGTGTCAATCCCACCGTTAGGCGACGCCGATTGGGGCAGGAGCTGCGCAAGCTCCGCGAACTCAAAGGCATGACGGCCGAGGAGGTGGCGGAGCGGCTACTGGTCTCGCAATCGAAGATCAGCCGGTTGGAGAACGGGCGTCGCAGCATCAGTCAGCGTGACGTCCGCGACCTGTGCGGCGTGTACGGCGTCGAGGACCACCGCATCGTCGATTCGCTGATGCAGATGGCCAAGGAGTCGCGCCAGCAGGGCTGGTGGCACGCCTTCGGCGACATCCCCTACAGCGTCTACATCGGCCTGGAGACCGACGCCGCGTCGCTGCGCGTATACGAGGCGTCGCTCGTCCCGGGTCTCCTCCAGACCCCCAATTACGCGAGCGCCGTGACGGAGGGCTCCTGGCCGGAGGCGACGGCCGCGGACATCGAGCGCCGCGTCCAGGTGCGGATGCGCCGGCAGGAACGCATCACCGACCCGGAGAACCCGCTCCGGCTGTGGGCGGTCATCGACGAATCGGCGCTGCGCAGGATCGTCGGAAACCGGGCCATCATGCGCGAACAGATGCGACAGCTGGTGCAGTTCAGCCTGGAACCGCACATCACGGTGCAGGTGCTGCCTTATGACGTGGGCGCGCATCCGGGCATGTACGGAAAGTTCTCCATCCTCGAGTTCACCGACCCGCAGGACGCCAGCACCGTCTATCTGGAGGGAATCACCAGCGACCTTTACCTGGAGAAGCCGAATGACGTCCAGACCTACAGCGTGATGTATGAACATTTGCGGATGCAGGCATTGAACGCGGACCACTCACGACAGTTCATCGACAGGGTCGCCGAGGAGTGGGCGAGCTGAAGCGGCCGCACCGTACACCGACTTCCACCGTCGGGGGAAGAGACTCCTGGTATATGCCATCCGGTCGAGTGAACGGGCCATTCATCAGGTGATGTTGGCGCGTAACGTCGGTCGCACCGCGGGAAAACCGGTGCTTCGACCGGCGGTTCCGACGGAGCAATACTCACACGGCACTCACCAAGGCATGGGAGCAATCATGGCGATCCAGCAGGGAAAGACCACGTGGCGGAAGTCCTCGTACTCGCTGGCCAACGGCGACTGCGTGGAGGTCGCCTCCCCCCTCCCGCAGTCCATTGCGGTCCGTGACTCCAAGGACCCGCAGGGCCCCGTCCTCGGCTTCACCCCCGATGCCTGGGCCTCGTTCGTGACGACCGTTACCGATGGCGCTTACGACCTCTGACAGATCCGGCCGATAGAAGCCTTCCTGATCCATAAGCAGTTCCGCGCAGAGCCCTCTCGCCTGGTACGCCGTCCCGGACGAGAGGGCTCGGCCGTGTCCGGGCCCGTTGTGCTATCGCAACCACTCCGTGTCCAGGGCGCCGGGATAGCGGTCCGTCCAGGTCCCGGAGGACACCCCGGGGCCGTGCAGGGCGGCGCCCTGTGTCAGCTCCATCGCGAAGTCGTCGGCGAGTTCCAGGATCGTCGCCCGGCCCTCCAGTCCGGCCGTCCAGAGCGGCGGCAGCGCCGTCTCCCCGTGCAGTGCGCCGAGGAGGTTGCCGCAGAGGGATCCCGTGGAGTCGGAGTCGCCGCCGTGGTTGACCGCGAGCAGCAGGCCGTGGGCCATGTCCTCGGCGACGAGCGCGCAGTAGACGCCCATGGCGAGGGCTTCCTCCGCCACCCAGCCCTGGCCGAGCGACTCCAGCCGTTCCGCCGTCGGCGGCCCCTGGCGGACGGCGGTCAGCGCCCCTTGGAGCGCCTCGGTCGTCTCCTCGTGGCCCGGCCACCCGGCGAGCAGGGCGAGCGCCCGGTGGACGCCCGTCTCAAGGGTCTCGCCCCGCGCGGCGGCGTGCACGACGACCGCGAAGGCACCGGCCGCGAGATAGCCGGAGGGGTGCCCGTGGGTCTGCACGGCGCACTCGGCGGCCAGCTGGAGGACGTAACCCGGCTCCAGACCGGCGAGCAGCCCGAAGGGGGCCGAGCGCATGACCGCGCCGCACCCCTTGGACCCGGGGTTCCTGGGCGCTTCCAGGGTGCCCATCCGGTCGTCGGCGAGCCCGGAAAGACAGGCGTTGCCGGGCGCGCGCTGCGCGTACAGCCACTCCTGGCGGGCGAGCCAGCCGGTCTCCGGGTGGTGTTCGACCGGTCCCCGGGCGCGCTGGGTGAAGGCCCAGCGCAGATGCGCCCGGTGGACGTCGGCCGCCGGGTGCCAGGCGCCGGAGTCGCGCCGCACATGGGCGCGGATCAGGCCGTCGACGGTGAACAGCGTCATCTGCGTGTCGTCGGTGACCGCGCCGCGCCGCCCGTACGCGCTGACGTAGTCCCGTACGCCGTCCGGCCCGTGCGCGGCGCGGATCTCGGCGAGGGACTGGAACTCGATGCCCGCGCCCAGCGCGTCACCGATCGCCCCGCCCAGCAGACAGCCCCGCACCCGGGTGCGGAAGTCCTGCTGCCGGGCTCGGCTCCACAGCGCGGTGCTCGCGCCGGCGGTGGTGGTCACTTCACGGCCTCCTGCGTCGACGTCCGGTCCGGGTACCGGACCGCCGGAGCACTGTAAGCGACCGCGCCGGCGCCGGGCTCAGCCCTTGACCGGCCGCACCGTACCCATGATCTTGTCGATCTGCGCCTCGGACAGGGCGTTGGGCACACCCTGGTCGGCGTAGATCACCCAGCTGTGGAAGCTGCCGTCCGGGAGCTTCTCGACGATGCTCTTCACGATCGCCGTGGCGGGGACGCACTGGCTGGGCCGGTTGGCGACGGTGACCTTGGCGGTGGCCGTCCAGCCGTCGATGCCGTTCACCTTCCACGGCTTGGCCGGGGTCACGTCGATCTTGGGCTTGTTGCCCTTGCCGCCGTAGGCGTAGAAGCCCCAGTTCCCGGCCCAGTTGCGGGCGTTCTCCTGGATGCTCAGGGAGGTGTCGCCGCCCATCGTGCCGACGTTGGCCAGCTGACCCTTGCCCGCCTCGCCGATCGCGTTGGGGTTGGCACCGGACGTGCAGCCGCCCTCGCGGAAGCTGGCGGTGTCGCGCATGGTGATCTGCGGCTTACCGGCCTCGTCCGTGTAGGCGATCATCGTGTCCTGCGGGAAGAGCTTCCACTGCTCGCCCTTGGCCGGCACGTCGTAGCGGAACTTGTATTCCCGGCTGGTCTGCGTCTGCCAGCCGGTGACCATCGGCTGGTCTCCGGTGGGCGGTGCGCTGCCGCCGGCGTCGGGCGCGGGCTTGTCGCCCTGGCCCTTGTCCTGGCCCTGAGCCGCGGCCGACTCCTTCGACGGGGCCGGGTCCCCCTTGCCGTCGCCTCCCTTGAGCAGGAAGAAGGCACCGCCGCCGATGACGGCCAGCGCCACGACGCCGCCCACGACGGCGAGGAGCGTGCGGTTGCCCCGCCCCGAGGGCTGCGGCGGCTGGGGCATCTGGGGCTGCTGCGGGAAGTGCGGCTGCTGCGGGGGCGGCGGCTGCTGACCCTGCCACGCCTGACCGTACGGCTGCGGCGGCGCGGGCGGGCGCGCACCGGGCGGGCCGGGGGCCGGCGGCGGGGGCGGCGGCCCCTGCGGCGAGACGGCCGGCTGCGCGAACACGGTGGGCTGCGCGTGCACACCACCGGGCGGCGGGGCCACCGCCGGCTGATCGACGGCGGTGGCCTCGGGGACGCCCTGCGGGGTGCCGTGGGGCTGCTGGGGCTGGTGAGGCTGTGGGGGGGTTCTGAGGCCAAGACATGCGCGCCACGATAGGCGACGGACTGTGGACGTCCGGTCGCCTGTTCTCGACAGAACGGCAACATCGCGGTGCCACCCCTTCCCGAACGGGGCTCCGCCCCGGACCCCGGTCCTCAATCGCCGGACGGGCTGAAATCAGCCCGGCCGGCGATTGAGGCCACCGCGCGAAGCGCGGAAAAGGGGGCCCGGGGGCTTGCCCCCGGTTCGGGAAGGGGCGGGTAGGGGAAAAATCCCCCCGTCAATCCCCCAGCACCGGCAGCAACTCCGGCAGATGCCCGTCCGACGCCGCCGCCGCCGCGACCCGCTCCGCCGACACCGCCCCGTACGTCGTCGTCCGCGCCCGCGCCGGCCGCCCCGCCGCCTCCGCGATCGCCACCAGGTCCTGGATCGAGCGGTACGAGCCGTAGGAGGAGCCCGCCATCCGGGAGATGGTCTCCTCCATCAGCGTCCCGCCCAGATCGTTCGCGCCGGAGCGCAGCATCTCCGCCGCCCCCTCCGTGCCCAGCTTCACCCAGCTCGTCTGGATGTTGGTGATGTGCGGGTGGAGCAGCACCCGCGCCATGGCCGTGACCGCCCGGTTGTCCCGCATGGTCGGGCCGGGGCGGGAGATGCCGGCGAGGTAGACGGGTGCGTTGGTGTGGATGAAGGGGAGGGTGACGAACTCCGTGAAGCCGCCCGTCTCCTTCTGGATCTCCGTCAGCTTCCGGAAGTGGCCCAGCCAGTGCCGGGGCTGGTCGACGTGCCCGTACATCATCGTCGAGGACGAGCGGAGCCCCACCTCGTGCGCCGTCTTGACCACCTCGACCCAGGTGGCGGTCGGCAGCTTGCCCTTGGTCAGGACCCAGCGGACCTCGTCGTCGAGGATCTCGGCCGCGGTGCCCGGGATGGAGTCCAGCCCGGCCTCCTTGGCGGCGACGAGCCACTCGCGGATCGACATGCCGGTGCGCGTGGCGCCGTTGACGACCTCCATGGGCGAGAAGGCGTGCACGTGCATGCCCGGGACGCGCTCCTTGACCGCCCGCGCGATGTCGAAGTACGCCGTGCCCGGCAGGTCGGGGTGGATGCCGCCCTGCATGCACACCTCGACGGCGCCGACCTCCCACGCCTGCTGGGCGCGGTCGGCGACCTGCTCCAGGGAGAGGGTGAACGCGTCGGCGTCGGTGCGGCGCTGGGCGAAGGCGCAGAAGCGGCAGCCGGTGTAGCAGACGTTGGTGAAGTTGATGTTGCGCGTGACGATGTAGGTGACGTCGTCGCCGACGGTGGCCCGGCGCAGGTCGTCGGCGATGCCGCAGAGGGCGTCCAGGGCGGGCCCGTCGGCGTGCAGCAGGGCCAGCGCCTCGGCGTCGGTGAGACGGGTGGGGTCGTCGGCGGCCTGCTTCAGCGCCTGGCGCACGTCCCCGTCGATGCGCTCGGGCGCCATGCCGGGCGCCGCGGCCTCGCGCAGGGCCTCCCAGTCGCCGTAGACCTCGTCGAAGTCGTCCCGGCGGTCGGAGGTGCGGCCCTCGGTGTCGATGGTGCGGTTGAGCTCGGTGCGCCCGGTGGCGACGAAGACGTCCTCGGGCTCCTGCCAGGGGTGCCCCTCCACGACGGCGTCCTCGCGCGCCAGGCCCGTCTCCGGGTCGGCCAGGGCGCGGACGTGCGGCAGCAGGCGCGGGTCCAGCCAGGGCTCGCCGCGCTGGATGAACTCGGGGTAGACGGCCAGGCGTTCCCGCAGCCGGAAGCCCGCGGCGGCGGAGCGCTCGGCGAGCTCGTCGATCTGGGGCCAGGGGCGCTCGGGGTTGACGTGGTCGGGGGTGACCGGCGAGACGCCGCCCCAGTCGTCGATGCCCGCGCCGATGAGCCGCTCGTACTCGCCGGCCACCAGGTTGGGCGGCGCCTGGAGGCAGGCGGAGGGGCCCATGATGTGCCGGGCGACGGCGACGGTGGCGACCAGTTCGTCCAGCTCCGCGTCGGGCATGCCGCGCATCGCCGTGTCCGGCTTGGCGCGGAAGTTCTGCAGGATGAGCTCCTGGACGCCGTGGTAGGCGCGGGAGACGCGGCGCAGCGCGAACAGCGAGTCGGCGCGCTCCTCGTACGTCTCGCCGATCCCGATCAGGAGACCGCTGGTGAAGGGCACGGAGCTGCGGCCCGCGTCCTCCAGGACGCGCAGCCGCACGGCGGGCTCCTTGTCCGGGGAGCCGTAGTGCGGGCCGCCGGGCTCGCTCCACAGGCGGGTCGCGGTGGTCTCCAGCATCATGCCCATCGACGGGGCGACGGGCTTGAGCCGCTGGAAGTCCGTCCAGGACATGACGCCGGGGTTGAGGTGCGGGAGGAGGCCGGTCTCCTCCAGGATGCGGATCGCCATGGCGCGGACGTACGCGATGGTGTCGTCGTACCCCTCGGCCTCCAGCCACTCGCGCGCCTCGGGCCAGCGGTCCTCGGGCTTGTCCCCGAGGGTGATCAGCGCTTCCTTGCAGCCCAGTTCGGCGCCGCGGCGGGCGATGTCCAGGACCTCGTCGGGCGACATGAACATCCCGTGGCCGGCGCGGCGCAGCTTGCCGGGCACGGTGGCGAAGGTGCAGTAGTGGCACTTGTCGCGGCAGAGGCGGGTGAGAGGGATGAAGACGCTCTTCGAGTAGGTGATGACGCCCGGCCGGCCGGCCGCCTCCAGGCCCGCGTCGCGCACCCGGGCGGCGGAGGCACAGAGGTCGTCGAGGTCCGCGCCGCGCGCCTGGAGCAGCACGGCGGCCTCGGTGACGTCGAGGGCCACACCGTCACGGGCGCGCTTGAGCGCGCGCCGCATGGAGTTCGCGGTCGGTGCTGCCTGCTCGGATCCCTGCGCGCTCGAAGTCATTGTCCGAGCATACGAGCGCACCCGGCCGCCGCCCGAGGGTCCACCCGGACCTTTTGTGTGCCTCTCATCACGTCAGACGGAGGGCGCCTCCGAAACGGTGGGGGGAGCGGTGGTCATGGCCTGGACCTGCGAAGACGGCCGCCCGAGCGGAGGGATGTCTTTCGGCCAAAGAGCTTCCCGGGCGGCAGGCGGGCCGACCCGGGCGGCGGGCCTCGCGGCAAGCGGGCCGACGCGGGCGGCCGACCTCGCGACAAGCGGGCCGACGCGGGCGGCCGGCCTCCAGGGCCGGGCCGTCCGTCCGCCGCGCCGGGGGCCGCGCCGGGGGCCACAGGAGCGCGAAAGGGCCGCCGACGCTCCCGGACCTGCGTATTCCGCTACCGGCCCGCGCAGTTCGGCGGAGGAACCCCAGGGCTCCGTCCACCCTCCTCCGGCCGTCCGGCCATGGTTCAATGCCCTGCGTGATCACACGCATATCCGGAAGATTCGCGTAGCCATGGTGGATCCCCTGGCCCCTTCGGACCCTCGGCACATCGGCCCGTACCGGCTCGAAGGGCGGCTCGGCGCGGGCGGCATGGGGCAGGTCTTCCTCGGGACCTCGCCGGGAGGGCGCAAGGTCGCGCTGAAGGTCATCCGGCCGGAATTCGCGGACGCCGCGCGGTTCCGCGCACGGTTCGCCCGCGAGGTCGAGGCGGCACGGCAGGTGGGCGGATTCCACACCGCCCAGATCGTCGACGCCGACCCCGGGGCCGCGTCGCCCTGGCTGGCCGCCGAGTACATCCCCGGCCCCACCCTCCAGCAGGCCGTCACCGCGCACGGCCCGCTCGCCCCCGATGCCGTGCTCCGTCTGGGCGCGGGAATCGCCGAGGGCCTGGCCGCCGTGCACGATCGCGGCCTCGTGCACCGGGACTTGAAGCCGGGCAACGTCATCCTCGCCGCCGACGGCCCGCGCATCATCGACTTCGGGATCGCGCACGTCCCCGACGCCGGACCGATGACGCACACGGGCACCGTCATCGGCACCTACGCCTACATGTCGCCGGAACAGATCCGCGACCCCGCCCGGGTGACCCCCGCCGCCGATGTCTTCTCCCTGGGCTCGGTGCTCGCGTTCGCCGCCACCGGCCGGGGCCCGTTCGACGCGTCGACCGTTCCGGCGATCATCCACCGGGTCATGAGCGAGGCACCCGTGCTCACCGGCATCGCCGAGGGCGGCCCGCTGGACGTCCTGGTCCGCCACTGCCTCAGCAAGGCCCCTGCCGGGCGCCCGCCGACCGCCGAGGTCCTGCGCCGGCTGGCCGTCACGGCCCCCGCGGCTCCTCCCGTACCGGCCATGCCCCCGGCGGCACCGGCGTTCCCGGCCGCGTCCCCGGTCCCGGCCATGCCCTCGTCCGCGCCTCCGTTCCCGGCCACGCCCCCGGCGGCACCCCCGTTCACGGGCACACCGCCCGTCGCCGGGCAGCCGTTCCCGGCCGCGCCTGCCGCCGCCGGACGTCCGGTCCGGCGCCGCTCCGTGCTGTTCGGCGGGCTCGCCGCGGCGACGGCCGCGGTCGCCGTGCCCACCGCCTTCGCGCTGTGGCCGGAGGACGAACCGACCGCCGAGCCGAAGGACGCCCCGAAGGACAAGCCGAAGGCGGGCAAGAGCCCCGACCGCGACGTCACCCGCCCCGTCGGCGAACTCAAGGGCCACGAAGGGGACATCGACGGCCTGACGATCAGCCGGGACGGCAGGTTCCTCGCCACAGGCTGCTACGACAAGACCGTGAAGCTCTGGGACCTCGCCGCGGTCCGCGAGAAGGCCACCTGTGAAGGCCACGCCGAGCCCGTCATGTCGGTGGCCTTCGGCGCGGACGGCGCCACCCTGTACTCCGGCGCCTTCAAGGAGCTGCTCGCCTGGGACGCGAACAGCGGGGCCGCGAAGAGGAAACTCGCGACGTACCAGGGCGAGTTCGACTACGTCAGCTGCCTGGCCATGAGCCCCGACGGCAAGACCCTCGCCGTGGGCGTCGGCAGCCGGATCGAGCTGATGGACCCGGACACGGGCCGGGTCCGCGAAACCCTCGAAGGGCACACGGGGAGCATGCGCGCGGTCGCCTTCGGCCCGGACGGCAAGACCCTCGCCAGTGTCGCGGCGGACCTCGGCAAGAGCGGCATCCGGCTGTGGAACACCGCGGACGGCCGCCCGCTGGACACCCTGCGCGACGGCGGGGAGAAGAACTACTCCGGGGTGGCGTTCAGCCCCGACGGCAGGACGCTCATCGCGAACGGCCCCGGCATCCAGCTGTGGGACGTGGCCTCCGGAAAACTCACCAGGAAGCTCACCGACCGGCACGAGTACCTGGGCAGCGCGGCATACCGGCCCGCCGGCGCCGGGACCGCGGGGAAGGCGGTCGTCGTGGGCGGCGGCGGCTACGTCGAGGTCACGAAGACCGACACCGTCGGCCGCACGGTCAGCCTCTGGGACGCGGACAGCGGGAAGCTCACCGCCACCTTGGTCGTGGGCGACCCGAAGACCCCGCTGCGGGCCTCCGTCGACCACCTCGCCTTCACCCCGGACGGCAGGACCCTGGCGGGCGTGTGCAGCCCGGCGGCCAACGAGAACGGGGCCAAGCCGTCGGTCCAGCTGTGGAAGCTGCCGTAAGCGGCGGTCACGGCGGTCACGGCGGCCCGCTCGGGCCACCTGCCTCACCACCCCGCCCGCTCTGAACCCTTACCCCCTCTGATCTCTTACCTCTCTGATCTCTTGCCCCTCTGATCCCCTTCGCACCGGACGGAGCCCATGGACGCGCTCGGACCCGACGACCCGCAGTGGGTCGGCCCCTACCGCCTGGACGGACGGCTCGGCGAGGGCGGAATGGGATCGGTCTTTCTCGGTACGTCGCCGGGCGGCCGGAAGGTCGCGGTCAAGCTGATCAAGCGGGAGCTCGCGGCGACCCCGCAGTTCCGGCAGCGGTTCGCGCGCGAGGTGGACGCGGCGCGGCGGGTCGGCGGCTTCCACACCGCCCAGGTGGTCGACGCCGACCCCGGGGCCGAGTGCCCGTGGCTCGTGACGGCGTTCATCCCGGGCCCGACGCTCCACGACGTCGTCGCCGACGACGGACCGCTGGACGCCGCCGCCGTGCTGCGGCTCGGCGCGGGCCTCGCGGAAGGGCTCGCAGCGATCCACAAGTGCGGCCTCGTGCACCGGGACCTGAAGCCCGGCAACGTCATCCTCGCCGCCGACGGCCCGCGCATCATCGACTTCGGCATCGCCCGCGCCGTGGACGCCAGCTCGCTCACCGCGACGGGCACGATCATCGGCACCTACTCGTACATGTCACCGGAGCAGATCCGCGCCGACCGGGCGGGGGCGGCGAGCGATGTGTTCTCGCTCGGCTCGGTGCTCGCGTTCGCCGCGACCGGGCGCGGGCCCTTCGACGCGCCCACGCTGATCGAGGTCGTCCAGCGCATCCTGGGCGAGCCGCCCGCGCTCGACGGCGTCGACGACGGCGCGCTGCGGGAACTGCTCCTCGCGTGCCTGGCCAAGGAGCCCGGGGCGCGGCCGGCCGTCGACGGGCTGGCCGCGCGGTTCGCGGCGGGTGCGGACGGGGACGGCGGCGGGGGCGGGAGCGCGGTCGTGGGGTCCGGGCCGGTGGGGCCTGGGCCGGCGAGGTCCGGGCCGGTGGGATCCGAGCCGGTGGGGGCCGCGGCAGCGCCCGGCCCGGCGGGACCTGGACCGGCAGCGCCCGGCCCAGCGGGACCCCGCCCTGTGGATCCTCGTGTACCCATGACCGCCGCGGGTACCCCCGCGGCTGCCCCCGCCGCTGCCGCTGCCGCCGCCGCTGCCGCGCCCCCGCTGATGACCCACCCACCGACCGTCGCCGCACGCCCCGGCCCCCCGCCGACGCCACCGGGGTCCGGGCCGGGGAGCACCACCGCCGACGCGGGCGACAGCCCTCGGACGGGCGGGCTGTCGCGGCGCACGCTCCTGTTCGCCGGGCTCGGGACGGCGGCCGCCGCCACGGCGGTCGGGCTGCCGCTCCTGCTGCGTGGCGGCAAGGCGGACGGCTCCTCGGCCACCCGCACCAGGCCCGGTTCCCCGTCAGGCACTGCGAAACCGGAGAAGACCGAGAAGTACACCCGGCTCAAGGGCCTCCCAGCGGTGCGGGCGCTCGCCTTCGGCAAGGACGGCAAGCAGCTGTACGGCACCGGCCACAACACCATCTGGCGCTGGGACCCGAACACCGGGGAAGGCACCCCCGTCCGCATCGGCACCCCGGGGTACCTGCAGCCCGCGGTATTCAGCCGGGATCTCGGCCTCCTCGTCAGGGCCGAGGAGAACAAGGTCCGCGTCTGGGACACGGCCACCGGCAAGACCGTGCACACGTTCACGCTGCCCACCGAGCAGGGGCCGACCCAGAAGGGCTGGCCCACGGGTCTGGCCATCAGCGCGGGCGGCGACATGCTGGCCGCGAACACCTCGGACGGCCTGCACCTCTGGGAGCTGCCGTCCGGCAAGGAGAAGGGCACCTTCACCAACGCGTCCAGCGGCCCCGTGGCGATCAGCGGCGACAGCCGGACGCTGGTCGCCGGGCAGCCCCTCAAGACCCTGACCGCCGCGGGCGAGGACACCGCCACGGTCAAGGCCAGCGGCGGCGCCAGTGCCGTCGTCCTCAGCCCGGACGGAAGTCTCCTCGCGTTCGGGACGAGCGGCGGCCATGTGGCGGTGTGGAACGTCGAATCCCGCTCGGAGGTCGTCAGGTTCGAGGGCCTGGGCTCGCTCATGGCCCTCGCGTTCCACCCGGGGGGCCGCCTCCTGGTCGGCGGCGGCTCCGGTCCGACCGCCCGTGTGTGGGACACGCTCGCGGGAAAGGAGGTCGGCAGCCTCAAGTGCCCCAACTCGGTCGAGGCGATCGCCGTCAGCCCGGACGGGAGGTCCGTGGCGATCGGCCTGAGCATGGCGATCGACTACGACGCCAAGGACGCGGTCCTGCTCTGGCGGCTTCCCTGACGGGGAGAGCCCACCCGTCAGAGGAAGTCCGCGTGCGCGTCCAGCGCCCGCAGCACCTCCGCCTCGTCCGCCGACGGCAGCGCGACCACGACCTCCCGCAGCCCCAGCTCGGCGAAGTGCGCGAGCTTCCCGGCCGAGGGGTGCACGGCGTACGGCACGACCTCCGGCTCGCCCTGCCGCCCCGCGTCCTCCCACGCCCGGCGCAGTTGCGGCAGGGTCTCGCCCAGGCCGCTGCCACCGATGGGCAGCCAGCCGTCCGCGTACTCCGCGACGTGCGCGAAGAGCTTCGGCCCGGCAGTCCCGCCGATCAGGACGCGCGGCCCGTGGAGCGGCTCCGCGTCCTTGCGTTCGCGTGGCGCCCGCAGCGGTTTGGGGTGCGCCCAGCTGGCCCGTACGGACCCGAACTCGCCCTCGTAGGCCGTGGGTTCCGGTGCCCACAGGGCGCGCATCAAGGCCATCCGGTCCCGTACCAGCGCCCGCCGCGTCGCCCACTCCACGCCGTGGTCGGCGCCCTCCTCCACGTTCCAGCCGAAGCCGATGCCCAGGGTGAAGCGGCCGCCGCTGACGAAGTCGAGCGAGGCGACCTGCTTGGCGAGCACGATCGGGTCGTGCTCGGCGACCAGCGCGATCCCGGTGCCCAGCGTGATCCGCTCGGTCACCGCGGCGGCCTGGCTCAGCGCGACGACGGGGTCGAGGGAGCGCCCGTACTCGCGCGGCAGCGGGTCGTCGCCGGACGGGGCGGGCGTGTCACGGCTGACCGGGATGTGGGTGTGCTCGGGCAGATAGAGGCCGTCGAAGCCGCGCTGCTCCAGCTCGCGGGCGAGCCGGACCGGGCTGATGGTCTCGTCCGTGAGGAAGATCGTGGTGGAGATCCGCATGCGGGGGCACCTCCGTCGTGGCGTGTCGTGTGGCTGGTGGGTGACATGACGTGGGGCGGGACAGGGTGTGACGGTGCGGGGCGGGGCGGAACAGGACGGGGCACGGGTGGCGTGGCATCACCGTATGCCCAACGGCGCGCCGTGGATCCCGAACGACGCCGAACGCCATGCGACTGTCGCAATCGGATCCCTGGTCCGGGTGTGACGGCCGGGTCCCGGCCCGGTGTCGCGCCCGGGTCCCGGCCGGGCGTCGCGCCCGGACCTCCGAAGGCTGCCCGGCCGGACGGTCGGACAGGTGACGGCGGACCGCAATCCACCCGTCCGCACCCGTTCCGCTGTGCGCCACCCGGGCGTACAACGGTGTCCCAGGCGCACTTCCGTCACCTCTCTCCCGCGCCTTCCCGCGCCTTCCCGCCCCTGTGCCGTTCCCGTCCTCCCGGAGGCCCCGGATGCACCGACGCGACCTGCTCAGACTGACGGCCGCCGCCGCGGGGGCGGCGAGCGCGCTTACGCTCGACACCGTGACGTTCGCCCACGCCGACGGGTCCGGCTCCGGCTCCGGCGCTGCCCCCGGGCCCGGCGGCAGCGGACCGGCCGAGGAGTCCCGTACGGTCACGGGCCGGCTGCCCGCCGGCGCCCCGGACTTCGTGTACCTCCCGGTGGACGTGCCGCGCGGCGTCCGGGAGATCTCCGTCTCGTACTCCTACGACAGACCGGCCGTGCCGCCCGGCACCCGGGGCAACGCCTGCGACATCGGCCTCTTCGACGAGCGGGGCACGGGACCGGGCGGGCCGGGGTTCCGGGGCTGGTCGGGCGGGGCGCGCACGGAGTTCACGGTCGGCGCGGAACGGGCCACGCCGGGCTATCTCGCCGGGCCGGTGCGCCCCGGCAGATGGCACGTCTGCCTGAGCCCGTACACGGTCGCGCCGCAGGGCCTGGCCTACGAGGTGACGGTCACCCTGCGCTACGGGGCGGCGGGCGCGGCCCCCGTACCGGTGTACCCGCCGCGGCGCGCGAAGGGGCGCGGGCGCGCCTGGTACCGGGGCGACAACCACCTGCACACCGTGTACTCCGACGGCAAGCGCACCCCGGCCGAGGTCGCGGCCGCCGCGCGGGCCGCCGGCCTGGACTGGATCACGACGACGGAGCACAACACGACGTCGTCGCACGGCGCCTGGCAGGGCCTGTGGGGCGACGACCTCCTGATCCTCACGGGCGAGGAGGTCACCACCCGCAACGGCCACGTCCTGGCGCTGGGCACCGACCCCGGCACGTTCGTCGACTGGCGCTACCGGGCCCGCGACAACGCGTTCGGCCGCTACGCCCGGGCGATCCGCCGCGCGGGCGGCCTGGTCGTACCGGCGCATCCGCACGCGACCTGCGTCGGCTGCAACTGGAAGTTCGGCTTCGGCGACGCGGACGCGGTGGAGGTCTGGAACGGCCCGTTCACGCCGGACGACGAGGTGACGCTCGCGGAGTGGGACAACACGCTGGTCGCGGCGGCCCGGGGCGGCGGCCGCTGGCTGCCCGCCATGGGCAACAGCGACGCCCACCGCGAGCCCGAGCGGGTGGGCCACCCGCAGACCGTGGTCCTGGCGGACGGGCTGTCCCGGGAGGCGCTGCTGGCCGGCATCCGGGCCGGGCACAGCTGGATCGCCGAGTCGTCGGCCGTCCGGCTGTCCTTCACGGCGACGGGCGGCCGGGGCGCCCACGCGGGCATCGGCGAACGGCTGCGCGTGGACGACGACACGGCCGTGACGGTACGGCTGGACGTGTCGGGCGTGCCGGGCGACTGCACGGCGGCGTTCGTCACCGACCAGGGCACGCTGCTGAGCACGCCGGTCCCGGCGGACGGCCGGGTGGAGTGGCGCACCACACCGTCGCACGCGGCCTATGTACGGGCGGAGGTGCGGCATCCGGCGGCGGACGGCGGAACTCCGGGGGTACCGGGTCCGATGGCGGCCCTGACGAATCCGATCTTTCTGGGGCGAGAATGAGCGGGTGACGGCGGCGGCTGGGCCGCCGGGGTCTCAGGGAGCGCCGGTGCGGCACGAGCACGTCGAGTACGCGGGGGAGCCGGGCAGCGGTACGAGCACGCTGCGCGCGGCGGTGGCACGGCTGACGGCTCCCGCCGGTGAACGCCCACGGCGGCTGCCGCCCCGCGCGCCCGCCGAGAAGACACTGATCTCGCACCGCCCAGCCGGGCTCGTCCTCGTGCTCGACGCCGGGACGGGCATGACGGCCCGCGGTGGCGAACTCCTGGACCTGGCCCGGCGGGTCGGCGTCCGGCACGTGTCCGTCTTCGTGAACAAGTCGGACCTGCTGCCCGACCCCGAGCTGCGGGAGGTGCTCCGGCTGGAGATCCGGGAGTCGCTGTCGGCGCACGGCTACGCGGGCGGGGCGGCGCCGATCGTCTTCGGCTCGGCGCGCGGGGCGCTGGCCGGGGACACGGAGGGGACGGAAGCCGTGGAAGCCCTGCTCAGAGGGCTGGACCCGTGCCGTCCCGGCCCGGACGACGACACCATGAACCACCCGTTCCTGATGCCGGTCGAGGACACGTTCCACCTGAAGGACCGCCCGGCGTCCCGCCGCCTCGTCGTCACGGGCCGTGTCGAACGAGGCAGGGTCCGGCCGGGCGACGTTCTCGAAGTCGTCGGCCTCGGAGAGCCCGGCCGCACGGTGACCGTGACCGCCGTGGAGAGGTTCCGCGAATCCCCCGAGACGGCCGCGGCGGGCGACAACGCCGGCCTGGTCCTGGGCGGCACCACCCCGGAAGCGGCCCCGGAACGCGGCCAGGTCCTCACCACGCCCGGCACGGCGTCCGCCCACACCTCCTTCGAGGCCGAGGCGTACGTCCTCCCCGAGGACGACGGCGGCCTCGCCGTGACCTTCTCCGGCCGCCCCGAGGCCCAGTTCCACTTCCGCACCACGGCCGTCACCGGCCGGATCACCACCCTCCGCCAGGCCGGCGCCGTACGCGAGTCCACCCGGGGCGGCCACGTCTCCCTGACGGTCCGGCTGACGGCGCCCCTCGCCATGGAGACGGGGACGCCGTTCTCGATGCGCGTGTCGGGCAAGGCGATCGGTCCGGGCGTGGTGACGCGGGTCGTGGCGTAGGCGGAGCCGCGGAAACGGAGCGGTCAGGCGGGCAGCCGCCAGGAGGGCCCGTCGGGCGAGCCGATCCAGACGGTTTGACTCTGCTCGACGTCGACCGTCATCCCGAACCGGGACTGATCGGGTGCCCCGGCGCCCTGCCAGACCAGGAGGGCGTCCTCCACCTGGTCCCACAGCCGCAACGGCCCGTGCTGGTGGACCGTCCACCCCCTCCCGGAGGGTTCGGTCCACGCTTGTGACCCCGTGGCGACGTCCACCAGGACCGGGCCGTCACCCGTGGCCATGACCTCCGCCGAGGGGGCCGCGAGCTGTGCGACGAAATGCCCCGTCCAGTCGTCGAGGACGGCAGGGTCCACCCGCCCCGCGCGCGTGATTCCCTGGCGCCGGAAGAACACGGGCCGTGGCGGGCGCTCATGGGGTCGGGCGAGCATGTACGAGACGGGGTCTCCGGTGAAGCGACCGGAAGCGCTGCCGTCCTCGGCGACGGTGAGCCGGATCAGCCCCGAGGCGAGCATCCACCCGCTGAGAGTGGTCGTGATGCTTCCGCCCGCACGGACCTGCCACAGCCACGACGGAGGGATGTGGCGTACCGCGCAGGTCGCCACGACGGCGTCGTACTCCGCCCGTTCCTTGTGGCCTTGGAGGCCGTCCCCGACGACCAGGAACGGTGCGTATCCGGCCGCGCCGAGACGGGAGGCGGCCCGGCGCGCGATGCCGGGGTCGTACTCGACGGAGGTCACCCCGCCGTCCCCGATGCGGTGAGCGAGGATCGCGGTCGAGTAGCCGGTGCCCGTGCCGATCTCCAGGACGCGGCTCCCCTCGCGGAGATCGGCGAGTTGCACCATGCGCACGACCAGGGAGGGCAGGGTGGACGAGGAGGTGGGGCTTCCCGTCACGGGGGCATCGGCACGATCGGCGTCCAGGCCGTCCACCTGTGTCACCCACGTCCGGTCGGCACAGGCCAGGCCGGCCCATTCGGCCTCCCCGACCTCCTCGCGTCGTACGGGCACCCATGCGGCGCCTTCGGGCCGGTAGACCGCCTCCCCCAGGAAGACCTCCCGGGGCACGCTCTCGACCGCTTCTCTCAGCGCGGGGTCGGTGAGGGCTCCGGTCGCGGCGATCGCGTCGGCGAGCCCACGGCGGCACCGCCCACTGTCTACGTTCATCGGGACACTCCGGGGTGTTGAAGCCGATCGGCGAGGGCTCGGGTGATCTGCTCGGTGATGTGATCCGGGAACCAAGCCCATTGGCCATTGGGGTTGCACTCGTACATCCACCAGCGGCCTTCCTGGTCGACACCGAAGTCGAATGCGCCGAAGTCCAGACCGAATGCGTTCAGGTAGGCACGTACTGCCCGTGCAACGTCAGGTGGGACTTCGACGGAGCTGTACGTCAACTGGTCGTAGTGGAGCCTCCAGTCCAGGCCAGAGGACCCGTCGATACGCACGCCGAACAACTCGCCGCCCACGACGGTCAGCCGGACATCACACACCTTGTTCACGCGCTGTTGGAACAGGTGCGGTGCCATGGACAAGCGCTCGGTGATGGCGTCAGGGGTGACCTCGGCGGTCCAAATGTTCAGATGCCGCCCTTGGGCATCGGTGTAGTCCGTGTTCCGTATCGGTTTGTAGACCACGGGCCCGTGCTCGTCAGCGAAGCGCCGCGCACACTTCTGGTCGTTGGTGATTAGTGTCGGCGGAATCCTCAAGCCGCAGCGGGCAGCGGTGGCCAGTTGCGCGGGCTTGTGTTCCGCATCCCGGTTCCGCCACGGGTGATTGATGTAGTGGGCGCCGGGGAGCGAGCCGAGAACCCCACCGAGACCGTAGCGGCCTTGATCGATACACCACAGCGCCTCGGCACCCGTGACGTCCACCGGTGCGGTGTAGGGGCTGGGCCTGCGCCAGTACACCGCTCGCACCTGCGAGACGTCGAGGTCCCGGGTCGGGGTGGCAATCCGCCCTTCGGGCCCCTTCCCACCCACGAACACGTCCATGGTGACGGAGGAGGAAAGGTCACCGGGGTCCAGGCGGACGACCGGGACGTCCCTCTCGTTGAGCTCGGCGATCACGAGATCAGCGGTCACATCGTCGAGGCGGGTGACCACCACGACGGGCCGGCCGTCTGCCATCTGCAATCCCTCCCTCAGTCCGTGTCGCCCTCTTGGTCGCTTCCCTGGTCCGAGGTGCCGTCGAGGCTGGTCCTCGTCGCGGTCTCCTTCGACGTCTCCGACCTCTTGTGCTTGTCCATCACGGGCACGGACCTACCGCTCCCGTCCATGCTCCGGGGAAGCTGCGTGGCGGAGTCGAGCACGAGCGATTCGTGCGGAAGCCGCACGGTCTCCGGGAAGGGCCGCATACGGGTCAAGCCCCAGGGCAAAGCATCGGGATCGGACACCAGTGTCTCCTTCGGTCGCGTCTGGCGGATCAGTTTGGTACGGCCTTGAGCCGACCGGTAGGCGGCCTCAACCAACGGAATCGCGACCCCCTTGGTCGTGCGCGAGCCGCCGCTGCTGCCGGACCAGCGCGTCGGTGGCCTGCCCGAGGCTCCTCGTGAACACCATCGCCGAGCCGTACCCGTCCCCGGGCCCGATCCCCCGCCGGTAGCGGGCCTCCTTGACGACGGCGAGGGCGTCCCGCCGTACCGGGTCGTCCATGGGCAGGTCGTTCACGGACTCCTCCAGCGCGGTGGCCGCGGCCCCTACGAAGGCGAGCAGGCGGGTGGTGAGCACGCGCATGCGGTCGGGGGTGGGCAGGAGGCGGTCCATGGAAAGGGCTTCACGGATCACCTCCTCGATGGCGGACCGACGGGGGCCGGCAGCGGCTTGAGGACGTACAGGGGCGAGCTCTCCGACGTGGTGTCCGGTGCGGGAGAAGGCGGGCATGGGGCGGCTCCTTCACGAGAGTGACGGGATGCGTCTCGGTGGCCGAATCACCGTCCCGCAGCCGTGACTTCGGCCGCAAGCCGGGCCAACATTCCGGGGAAAATTGGCATATGACAAAGCTCCGGCATGGGTTGCAGGACCGGGTACAACAGCTGGAACACTGCCAACAGGGCGAGTTCGGGGGCCGACAGGGGCTTGCCGAGGACCAACAGGAACGCGCCAACGGGGTACGGAGGCGCGACACCGGGTACAGCACCGGGAGGGCTCAAAGTGGCAGCACGACGCGGTCCGACGTTCCGTCGGAGGGAGCTGGGCAAGGAGCTCCGCCGCCTTCGGGAGAAGAAGGGGTACAGCACCAAGGAAGCCGCCGCAGCCATCGAGAGCTCGGACACCAAGCTCAACAGGGTCGAGTCCGGGCACAACCAGCTTCCGCGTGTCCGCGATCTGGAAGACCTGCTCGACTTCTACGGCGTAACCGACCGGAACGACCGCGACTCCCTGCTGACGCTCCACCGAGAGTCGCTCAGTCCTGACTGGTACCGCCCGTACCAAAACTTCATGCCATCGGGCGCCCTGCTCTACGCGGGGCTGGAATCCGACGCCGTCACCATGCGCGCATGGCACTCGCAGGTTGTCTTCGGGCTCTTACAGACCGAAAGCTACACCCGGGCCATGTTCATGACGGCGAAGCCGGTTGACGAGAGGACAACCGAGTTCGTCGAGGAGAACGTAGCCCTCCGCATGAAGCGGAAAGAGATCGTGCACGGCGACGACCCGATCGAACTTCGAGTGATCATTGACGAGGCCGCGCTCCGCCGCGTCATCGGTGGCCCGGATGTCATGCGGGAACAGTACGAAGAAATCGAGCGGGTAGCAGCACTCGATCACGTGACGGTCCAGATCCTTCCGCAGAACCTCGTCACGTACCGCGCAAGCGCGAACTTCGTGATCCTGGACTTCGACTCCAAGCTCGACCCCGTGGTCATGGAGGACGGCCCACAGGTCATGACCGTGTCCGACAAGCCGCGCGAGGTCTGGCTCTACGCCCGAAGGTTCGACGCGATGCGCGAGAGCGCCCTGGCGCCGGTAAAGACCGCCGAGTTCCTCCACCGACTGGCGAGAGAGATCGATGTCGACTAACACACAGCTGACCGCCCTCGACCTGGCAGATGAGACCGCCTGGTTCAAGTCCTCCTACAGCGGAGACAACACCGGCGCCGGCTGCGTATCCATCGCAGCGCTGACCGGCCACGTCGGCATCCGCGACTCCAAACAGCACCACGGCCCCGCCCTCGTCGTGCCGACGGCATCCTGGTCCGCGTTCATCCGCGAGGTGCGGGCGGGCCGCCTGGGACGCTGAACCGCCCGTGAGGGGCCCGCACAACAATCCGGTACGCGTTCGAGAACCCCGCACGGCTCAGGAGCGGCGCGAGGAGCCGGTCCAGGCCGTACACGCCGGCCAGCAGCGGGAAGGCCGACCAGAACAGCGCCTCCCGGGCCATCCGCCGCGGCGCGGTCGGCGGATGGGCGTGCCAGGGCTCGTCGGCCGGTGGCAGGACGTGGCCGAGGGCGAGGGCCGCCGCGCAGGTCAGGTCGACCGCGGTGTGCGGTTCGTGCCGTTCGACGGCGACGACGGTGAAGCCGAGTGACTCCAGTTCGCGGCGGAGGTTGGCGAAGGGGAAGAGGTGCAGGTGCTGGGGCTGGAGGTACGGGATCCACCAGCGGCCCAGGACCCGGCTCATCGCGCACTCGGGGTCCGGTACCTCGATGATCAGGCGGCCGCCGGGGGCGAGAAGGGCCTTCGCGGCGGCCAGTTCCGCGCGCGGGTCGATGCTGTGTTCCAGGTAGTGGAACATGCTCACCACGTCGTACCGCCCCTCCAGTTCGGGGGCGAGTTCCGTCAGGCCGCCGCGGTACGCCTCGGCGATCCGGCCCCGGCGCCGGGCCTCCTCGACGCCCGCGCTGCGGTCGAGCCCGTCGAAGACGGTGCCCGGATGCACAGTACGGGCGGCCCCGGGGAAGTGCCCGTGCCCGGTGCCGACGTCGAGCCAGCGGCGGGGGGCGCCGAACGGGAGGAGGGCGCGGGCGCTGGCGAGGTAGCGCTTGCGGCTGCCCCAGGGGCCGAAGAGCCAGTCCGCGTGGGCGACGCCGAGGCCGTCGTAGTAGTCCCGGTAGTAGAAGTCCAGCCCCTCGGGTGTGAGCCGGGGGTTCTGGAAGGAGTGGGAACAGTCTCCGCACTGGTCCACGACGAAGGTGCCGGGCTTGTGCTGGAGCAGATCGACGGTGCGCAGCCTCGTGCGCAGCCGGGAGGAGCCGCACCAGGGGCACGTGGTGCGTTTCGGCGCGTGGAAGCGGTCCGTGCCGAGGGCGAGTTCGCGCTGGTATCCGGCGCGGCGCCGGGCGACCTCCTGGGTACGGTTCATGGATTCCCGGTACTCCCTGTGGTGTGGGGGGCGGCGAATGCCGCAGGGTGCGCGGCCGTCACGACGGCGCACCCCGCGGCACGGAAGGTCTCCCGGACGCGTCAGACCAGGTCCCCGCCGTGGCACGTGCGCCGGACGTCGAGCCACACCTTGGCGTCGGCCCCGTTGTGCCAGCCGGTCTTGAACTCCCGGCTCTCGTCGGACAGATACGGGTCGAAGTGGGTGAACGTCACGTCGTACGAGCCGATCAGCACCCGGGCGAACGGATTCGCGCAATACGCACGGTCCCACAGGGTCAGGATGACGCTGCTCTGCTTCTTGCCGTTGGACGTGCGCCGGCACTCCGTGTACTCGGCCTTCCCGCCCGACACGGTGATGGTCTTCTTCGGCTGGCAGCTCGCCGCCGTGACGCCGGACTGTGCCGCCGCCGGGCCGGCGGCGGCGAGCCCGCCGGCGAGTACGGCCGCCGCCGAGGCGGCCAAGGCGAGGCTGGTGCGTATGCGGGTTCTCATGGGCTGTCTCCCCCTGTGATGAGGTCGAGGATGCCGTCAGCCGGACATCCTGCCCATCCGCCGGGGGCTCGGCCAGAGCCGTGACCGAGCATGGCCGGAACAGAGGGGACAAGGGCAGGGTCGCGCCATCCGCCCCGTCCGCCCCGTGCGTTCACTGGTCCCGTCCGCCCCGTACGTTCACTGGTCCCTTCCGCCCCGTGCGTTCACCGGTCCCGTCCGCCCCGTACGTTCACTCGCCGACGACCACCGACACCGGCGTCGCCCCCGTCAGCACCTCGCCCCGGAAGAACGCCGGACGGCGCCACCGCATCACCAGCATCAGCGCCACACCGATCAGCAGCAGCCCCACACCGATGACGAAGACCGAGCCGACCCCCAGGACGGAGCTGCCGCTGCCGTACGCCGGGTCCCACATGTCGTAGAGCGTCTTGCAGAAGACGGCGGCCAGGAGGAGCCCGCCCAGCACGGGGAAGACCCCCTTGAAGAGCGCGTCGCGCACGGAGTCGCGGAGCACGCCGCGGAAGTACCAGGCGCAGGCGAAGGCGGTGATCGAGTAGTAGAAGCAGATCATCAGCCCGAGGGCGTAGATCGTGTCGATCAGGACGTTGGTGCTGAGGAAGCTCATCACGGCGTAGAAGACGCCGGTGGCGATGCCCGCCGCGACGGTCGCGCGGCCCGGTGACCGGAAGCGCGGGTGGACGCGGGCGAAGGACGGCGGCAGGGCCCGGTAGGCGCTCATGGCCAGGACCGTGCGGGCGACCGGCAGGAACGTCGTCTGGAGGCTCGCGGCGGCCGAGGCCAGGACGGCGACGAAGAGCAGGACGCCGAGCGCCGTGCCCATGACGGGGTCGGCGAGGGCGGCGAAGACGTTGTCGGCGGTCTCGGGGTTGCCGAGGCCCAGGCCCTCGTCGCCGACACCGGCGAACATCTGGGCGGCGACGGCGGTCAGGAGGTACGAGCCCACGAGCACGACCATGGCGATGAGCGCCGCCCTGCCGGGCGTACGGTCGCTGCCCTCGGTCTCCTCGTTGACCGTCAGACAGGCGTCCCAGCCCCAGAACATGAAGATCGACAGGGACAGACCGGCGGTGAAGGCCGCGAAGGACTGCACGGCGAAGGGGTTCAGCCAGCTCCAGGAGAAGCCGATCGACCCGGCCGGGAGGGAGAGGTCGCCGGAGCGGGCCTTGATCAGGGCCATGGTGACGAACACGGCCAGCACGGCCAGTTGGAGGCCGACGAGGGCGTACTGCACGCCCTTGGTGGCGGTCATCCCGCGGTAGCTGACGGCCGTCGCGAGCGCGATGAAGGCCAGGCAGGTCGCCACGTGCGCGGGCCGGTTGCCGTCGAGGGCGGCGACGGCGTCGCTGCCGGTGAGCTCGCCGAGGAGGAGGTAGAAGAAGGAGGTCGCGACGCCGGCGAGGTTGGACAGCACGATGATCGTCGCGATCACCAGGCCCCAGCCGCACATCCAGCCGACCTTGGGGCCGAAGGCCCGGACCGTCCAGGTGAAGGACGTGCCGCAGTCGGGCACGGCCTTGTTCAGCTCGCGGTAGGCGAAGGCGACCAGCAGCATCGGGAGGAAGCCGGCCAGGAAGACGGCGGGCATCTGGACGCCGACCTGGCCGACGGTGGGACCGAGGGTGGAGGTCAGGCAGTAGACGGGCGCGACGGTGGAGATGCCGATGACGGCGCTGCCGAGCAACCCGACGGAGTTTCCGCTGAGACCCTTGCCCCCGGCCGCGGCACCGGCGCTCCCGCCGGCGGGGCCGGGTCTTCCGCCGCGCCGTCTGCGGCGGGCGACGCTCATTACCGTGTCTCCGGCCCGTGGCCGCGGGGCTGTCTGAACCATGGGCAGGACGTTAAGCGCTGCTGTTTCCGCATCCCGGGTCTCACGGTCCAGCTTTCGAACCTTGAACGTAGCACCCTCCACGGCGAGTTGACCTGGCAAAGAAAGGTCATCCATGAGTTACGACAGGTAACACCAAGGGGACGGGCCGGTCCGGCCGCTTTACGGGAACCGCAGCGGCACCCCTTTTGTCCCGGTTCAAAAATTTCCCGGGCCCGCTCCGCGACACCGGGCCGTCTCAGCACCCGGTCCCCGTCGGCCGGTCTCGGCAGGCGTCCCTCAACCCCCGGTCCCCACCGTCTCCGTGTCCCTCCCCGACCGCAGCACCCTCCCCGGCAGCGCCCCCGTCGTCACGTCGTGCCGCACCGTCTCCACGCCGTTCACCCGCACGCTCACCACGCCCACCGCCCGCGAGTCCAGCCGCGGCCCGCCGCCGGGCAGGTCGTGGACGAGCGAGGCGGGGCCCGCGTCGATCCGGGTCGGGTCGAAGAGCACCAGGTCCGCGTGCGCGCCCTCGGCGATCCGGCCCCGGCCGCGGAGGCCGAAGAGGCGGGCCGGGTCGTCGGTCAGCATCCTTACGGCCGTCTCCAGGGGCACCAGCTTCCGCCCGCGCAGGCAGTCGCCCAGGAAGCGCGTCGTGTACGGCGCCCCGCACATCCGGTCCAGGTGGGCCCCCGCGTCCGAACCGCCCAGCAGCACGTCCTCGTGCTCCCAGGTGTCGCGGCGCAGCTCCCAGCTCGCGGCGTCGTCGTCCGTGGGCATCGGCCACAGGACCGTGCGCAGCTCGTCGGCGGCGCAGATCTCCACCAGGCAGGCGAAGGGGTCCAGGCCGCGCTCGGCGGCGATGTCCTCGACGACCCGGCCGGTGAGCCCCTCGTTCTCGCGGGCGTACGTGTCCCCGACGACGTACCGCCCGAAGTCCGACAGCCGCCGGAAGACGCCCGCCTCCTCGCTCCGGGCCCGGCGCAGCATCTCCGCGCGCACGGGCGCCCGGCGCAGCTCGGCGATGCGCCGGGGCAAGGGCAGGGCGAGGACGTCGCCCCAGCCGGGTATGAGGTTCAGGGCGCAGAAGGTGCCGAGCGACATGTTCATGGGCGTGAGGATCGGCATGGTGAGCGCGACGATCCGGCCGCCCGCGGCGCGGGCCCGGGCGCTCGCGGAGAGCTGGCGGGGCACGCGGTCGGGGACGGCGGCGTCGATGGTGAGGACGTTCCAGTTGAGGGGGCGGCCGGCGGCGGCCGTCAGCTCCGTCAGCAGGTCGATCTCGGCGTCGGAGAAGCGGTCGAGGCAGCCGGTGACGATGGCCTCCAGCTGGGTGCCCTCGTGCGCGCCCACGGCGCGGGCGAGGGCCAGCAGCTCGTCGGGGAGGGCGTGCCGGGACGCGACGGGCTCGCCGTCGCCGTCCGAGTGGGTGGTGGACTGCGTGGTGGACAGGCCCCAGGCGCCCGCGTCCATCGCGTCGCGCAGCAGGCCCGTCATCGCCGTGAGCTGCCCGGCGTCCGGTCTGCCGCCCACGGCGCCGGGTCCCATGACGTGGCGGCGCAGCGCGCAGTGTCCCACCATGAAGCCGGCGTTGACGGCGATCCGCCCGTCCAGCGCCGCGAGGTACTCCCCGAAGGTCGACCAGTTCCAGGGCGCCCCCTCCTCCAGGGCCGCCAGCGACATCCCCTCGACCTTGCTCATCATCCGGCGCGTGTAGTCGGCGTCGCCGGGCCGGGCGGGGTCGAGGGGCGCGAGCGTGAAGCCGCAGTTCCCGCCGACGACGGTGGTGACGCCGTGGCCGAGGGACGGGGTGGCGCAGGGGTCCCAGAAGAGCTGGGCGTCGTAGTGGGTGTGCGGGTCGACGAAGCCGGGGGCGAGGACGAGCCCGCTCGCGTCCTCCTCGGTCCGCGCCCGTTCCCCGATCCGCCCGGCGTGCACCCTGGACCGCCCGATGAGGGCGATCCTGCCGTCCCGGATGCCCACGTCGGCGGTGTAGGAGGGGCCTCCGGTGCCGTCGACGACGGTGGCGCGCCTGATCAGGTGGTCGAGCATGAGGGCTCACCTCGGTCTCTGTCGGGTGCGGGGGAGGACGGCCGGGGCCGGAGGACGGCAGGCCGGGGCGGAGGACCGCCGGTCGGGGCGGCCGGGACCGGAGGACCGCCGGTCGGGGCGGCCGGGCTCTTACGGGCTTGAGGGCGCGCCCGGCCGGAAGTCGGGGCGGTGACCCGGGAGGCACCGCCCCGACGCATGGGGGCCCGGTCAGCCCGCCGCCCGGCGCAGCCGCGTCGTCCGGTGCAGGGGATCCGTGTCGATCTTCGGGATGACGTGCTCCCCGATCAGCCGGATCGTCCGCAGGGTCTCCTCGGACGGCACCCCCACCGGCAGCCCGAACGCGAGCTGGTCGGCGCCCGCCTGCTCCCACCGCTTGCACTGGCGGAAGACCTCGTCCGGGTCGCCGCAGATCATCAGCTCCTCGGCGATGAGCAGCTCGATGATCTCCTCGGTGTACTCCGGGAGCAGTTCGGGCCACCGCGGGATGCCCTCGGGGCGGGGGAAGGTGTCGTGGTAGCGGAAGAGGAGCGACTGAAGGTAGTGCAGCCCACCGCGCGCCGCGGTGGCGACGGCCTCGGCGTGGGTCTCGGCGCAGATGGCGGTCGAGGTCACCATGACGTTGTCGTTGACGAAGGCGCCGACGGGCCGGGCCTCCTCGATCGCCGTCTTGTAGGAGTCGACCACCCACTCCATGTCGGCGACCTTCTGCACGCTGAAGCCGAGCACGCCGAGACCCTTACGGGCGGCCATTTCGTACGAGGAGGGGGAGCCGGCCGCGTACCACATGGCCGGGTGCGCCTTCCCGTACGGCTTGGGGAGGACCTTCCGCGGCGGCAGCGACCAGTGTTTGCCCTGGAAGCCCTGGTATTCGTCCTGGAGCCACATCCGGGGGAACTCGGCGATCGTCTCCTCCCAGATCTCCTTGGTGACGTTCATGTCGGTGACGCCCGGCATGAACCCGAGGATCTCGTGGCTGCCCGCGCCCCGGCCGGTGCCGAACTCGAAGCGGCCGCCGGAGAGGTGGTCGAGCATGGCGGCCTTCTCGGCGACCTTGGCGGGGTGGTTGACCTGGGGCAGGGGGTTGAAGATGCCGGAGCCGAGGTGGATGCGGTCGGTGGCGTGCGCGAGGTAGCCGAGGAAGACGTCGTTGGCGGAGAGGTGCGAGTACTCGTCCAGGAAGTGGTGCTCGGAGGCCCATGCGTACTTGAAGCCGGACCGGTCGGCCTGGATGACGTACTCGGTCTCTTCCATCAGCGCGTGGTGCTCGGCCTCGGGGTCGGTCCGCGACCGGTCGGCCGGTACGTAGCCCTGCACGAAGATCCCGAATTCCAAGGAGGTTCACCGTCCCTAGATCCCTGACGGATTCCTGGCAGCGGTCTGACAGTTTTCTGACTCTCCGTCAGATCTCCAGACTCTGGCACCGGTGCGGGGCACCGTCAAGACATCGCAGGGACCCGGCGGAGGGTACCGCCGTCACGAGGGCAGCGGAGCCCCGGCCAGCCAGCCGCCGTCCACGACGAACTGCTGCCCGGTGACGTACGAGGAGTCGTCCGCCGTAAGGAACAAGGCGAGCCGCGCCACCTCCTCCGGCCGCCCGGCGCGACCCATCGGCACCAGCTTCCGGTAGAACCCGGCCATGCCCTCCGCGACCCGCACGGGGTCGGCGCCGGGGGCGAGGAGGGCCGGGTTACTCATGGGGGGTGTCGATCGCGCCCGGGCACATGGCGTTGACACGGATGCCCCGCCCGGCGAGCTCCAGGGCGGCGACGCGGGTCATCGCGACGACGGCGCCCTTGGTGGCCGCGTAGGCGGTGAGCCCGGCCATGCCCGCGTGCGCCACGTACGAGGCCGTGTTGACGATCGTCCCGCCCCCGGCGGCGGCCAGCTCGGGCGCGGCCTCCCGCATGCCGAGAAAGGTGCCGAGCTGGTTGACGCGGACGACTTCGAGGAACTCCTCGCACGGGGTGCGGACCAGCTCGTGGAAACGGAGGATGCCGGCGTTGTTCACCAGCCCGTCGAGCTTGCCGAAGGCCTCCTTGGCCGCGGCGACGGCCGCCGTCCAGTCGCCCTCCTCGCCGACGTCCAGATGGACGTACAGGGCGGAGTCCGCGCCCAGTTCGGCGGCTACGGCCTTCCCCTGCTCGTCGAGTACGTCCGTAAGGACAACACGCGCGCCCTCGCGGACGAAAAGACGCGCCTCTTGTTCGCCTTGGCCGCGGGCGGCGCCGGTGACGAGGATGACGCGGCCGTTCAGTGCTGCCATGGGGGCTCCTGGGGGTGGGCGGGGGTGAGTGCGGGGGTGAGGGTGCCGGGGCGGTGCGGGGGTGAGGGTGCCGGGGCGGTGCGGGGGTCGGGTGCGGGGGTGCCGCTGCGCGGGGCCTTTTCCCCTACCCGCCCCTTCCCGAACCGGGGCTCCGCCCCGGACCCCGGTCCTCAAACGCCGGACGGGCTGGAATGCGGCTGCTCGGACCTTTTCAGGGAGGGCAACCTGTGCGAAATCCAGCCCGGCCGGCGTTTGAGGCCACCGCGCGTCAGCACGGAAAGGGGGCCCGGGGGCTTGCCCCCGGTTCCGGGAAGGGGCGGGGCTGGGGAAAAAGCCGCCCGCAGGGCACACCGACCCGCCACCCACCGAACCCCGCCCCCCAACCCCCACCCCGCCGCTAATCCACAAGCAGCGGCCCCACCGCCCCCGCGAACACCTCCATCTGCTCCAGCAACTCCCCCACCCCCCGGCAACGGAACCGCACCTGCACCTGATCCACCCCCATCCCCCGGTACACCCGCAACGACTCCGCCACCGTCCCCGCCGCCCCCGTGAGCGTCCCCACCCCCGTGTCCCAGGAGGCCGTCCCCACGTACAGCGGCTCCGCGATCGCGCCCACCGCGAAGGGGCCGTCCCGCCCGGCCTCCTCGCGCAGCCTGCGCAGCGTCGCCACGCGCCGGGGCAGGACCTCGCGCCGGTCGCCCTGGGAGAGCCAGCCGTCACCCCGGAGCGCGGCACGGCGGAGCGCGGCGGGCGAGGAGCCGCCCACCCAGAGGGGCGGCCGGGGCGTACGGGCGGGCCGGGGCCCCTGGCCGAGGCCGCGGAAGGCGAAGCGCCGGCCGCTGAACTCGGGGAACTCCGCCGGCCCCAGGGCCGCCTTCAGGGCGTCGACCGTCTCGTCCAGCACGGCCCCGCGCCGCGCGAAGTCCACCCCGAGCGCCTCGAACTCCTCCCGTACGTGCCCGGCGCCGACGCCGAGGACGAGCCGTCCGTCCGCGAGCCGGTCGACGGTGGCGTACTGCTTGGCGAGGGCCAGCGGGTGCCGCAGCGCGGCGACCGCGACATGGCTGAGCAGCAGGGTCCGCTCGGTGACGGCGGCGAGGTGGGCGAGGGTGGCGACCGGGTCGTACCAGACGGTCCCCATGGCGGCGGCCAGCCTCGTGGGGACGGCGACGTGATCGCAGGTGGCGAGGTAGGCGAAGCCGAGCCGGTCGGCGGCGCGGGCGATCCGCCGCAGCTCGCGGGGGCCGGCCTCGACCTCCCAGGGTTCGGCGTAGAGCGTGCTCAGGGAGGTGACGGGCACCTGCATGCCGTACGAGAGCCGGTCGCCGGGCAGTACGCGGAGTCCGGTGCGCGGCGTACCGGAATCTTGCATTCCGCCAGCCTCACGGCCTCCCTCGCAGCCCCCCTCACGCCCTCCCCCGACGCCGCGCCCGTCCCTACCCTCACGCCCGTCCCCGACGCCGCGCCCACCCCTGCCCTCACGCCCGTACCCGGCCCCGTCCCCACGCCCGTCCCCACTCCCCCGCCCCACCTCACGCACTCCCGGCCCCCGCCCCCGCCCCCGCCCAGAGCCCCTCCTCCGTCAGCCCCAGCAGTTCGATCGCGTTGCCGCGCACGATCCGCTCGACCACGTCCGGCGCCAGATGTCCCATCTGTTCCTCCGCGACCTCCCGGGAACGCGGCCAGGTCGAGTCCGAGTGCGGGTAGTCCGTCTCGTAGAGGACGTTCCCCGCGCCGATCGCGTCGAGGTTGCGCAGGCCGAAGGCGTCGTCGAAGAAGCAGCCGTACACGTGCGCGGCGAAGAGCTCGGAGGGCGGGCGGAGCACCTTGCCGTCGATGCCGCCCCAGCCGCGGTTCTCCTCCCAGACGGCGTCCGCGCGTTCCAGGATGTACGGGATCCAGCCGATCTGTCCCTCCGCGTACATGACGCGCAGGCCCGGGAAGCGGTCGAAGACCCCGGACATCAGCCAGTCCGCCAGGGAGAAGCAGCAGTTCGCGAAGGTGAGGGTGGAGCCGACCGCGGCCGGCGCGTCCGCCGAGGTGGAGGGCATGCGGGAGGAGGAGCCGATGTGCATCGCGACGACCGTGCCGGTCTCGTCGCAGGCTCTCAGGAAGGGGTCCCACGCGTCGCCGTGGACCGACGGCAGGCCCAGGTGCGGCGGGATCTCGGAGAAGCAGACGGCCCGTACGCCGCGGGCGGCGTTGCGCCGCACCTCGGCGGCGGCGAGGTCCGCGTCCCACAGCGGGACGAGGGTGAGGGGTATCAGGCGTCCGCGGGCGTCCGGGCCGCACCATTCCTCGACCATCCAGTCGTTGTAGGCACGGACGCCCAGCAGGCCCAGCTCACGGTCCTTCGCCTCGGCGAAGGTCTGCCCGCAGAAGCGCGGGAACGTGGGGAAGCAGAGCGCGGACTGGACATGGTTGCGATCCATATCGGCCAAACGTTCCGGCACGCTGTAGGACCCTGGACGCATCTCGTCGTAGGTGATTCCCTCCAGCCGGACCTCGTCCCTGGAGTATCCGACGGCGGTATCCAGCCGCGTGAGCGGACGGTGCAAATCCTCATAGATCCACCAGTCCGCCACCGGGCCCTCGTCCCCGGTGGCCCCCATGACCGGAGCGAATCTGCCGCCGACGAAGGTCATTTCCTTCACGGGAGCCCTGACGATTCGCGGTCCGACGTCGCGGAACTTCGCCGGGAGCCGGTCCCGCCAGACGTGAGCAGGCTCGACCGTATGGTCGTCCACCGAGATTATCTTGGGGAAGCTCGCCATGGCTGACACGTTAGCGACGAACTGACGGCCCGTCAGCATGCTGGTGCGACGGTCTGTGGCAGGCCTTGTGGAGAGGCCGGACCCCTGCTGACGTAGAGGCTCCGAACAAGGCAGACTGGCCGGTGCGACCGAGCGGGACAAGCAGGGGGTCACAATGGCCGGCGATACAGGGCACGGGCAGCAGCTTCGTTTCACCGTGCTCGGGCCCGTGCGGGCCCGGCGCGGTGGGGAGCTCCTCCACACCGGTTCGCCCCAGCAGCGCGCGCTCCTGGCCGCGCTGCTGCTGCGCGGCGGCCGCACCGCCACCGCGGCGGAACTCGT
>NZ_JAJQQS010000089.1 GCF_021228125.1 Streptomyces albireticuli | reverse complement strand
TCTGTTCGGTACGGGACGTGAAGGGCCTGTACGCGAAGCAGGCGGCGGGCGAGATCTCCGGGCTCACCGGGGTCGACGACCCCTACGAGGAGCCGGCGGACCCCGAAGTGCGGATCGCGGCACATGAGACGAGCGTGGAGGAGTCAGCGGCCGTGGTGTACGAGGCGCTGGCGGGGAGGGGGTTGCTGTGAGCCCGTACGCGTTGTCGCATCTGGACGCCCTGGAGTCGGAGGCGGTGCACATCTTCCGTGAGGTGGCGGGGGAGTTCGAGCGGCCGGTGATCCTCTTCTCCGGCGGCAAAGACTCGATCGTGATGCTGCACCTGGCGCTGAAGGCGTTCGCTCCGGCGCCGGTGCCGTTCTCCTTGCTGCACGTGGACACCGGGCACAACTTCCCCGAGGTGATCGCCTACCGCGACCGGGTGGCCGCCGAACACGGGCTGCGCCTCGAAGTCGCCTCGGTACAGCAATTCATCGACGACGGAAGGCTGCGGGAACGCCCGGACGGCACCCGCAACCCGTTGCAGACCCTGCCCCTTCTCGACGCCATCGAGCGGCACCGTTTCGACGCGGTGTTCGGCGGCGGCAGGCGGGACGAGGAGAAGGCGCGGGCGAAGGAGCGGGTCTTCTCGCTGCGGGACGAATTCGGCGGCTGGGACCCGCGCCGTCAGCGCCCGGAACTCTGGCAGCTCTACAACGGCCGCCACGCCCCCGGCGAACACGTCCGCGTCTTCCCCCTGTCGAATTTCACCGAGCTGGATGTATGGCAGTACATCGCCCGGGAGAAGATCGAGCTCCCCTCCATCTATTACGCGCACGAACGCGAGGTGTTCGCCCGGTCGGGCATGTGGCTGGCCCCCGGCCAGTGGGGCGGCCCCAAGGAGGGCGAGCGGGTGGAGAGACGGCTGGTGCGCTACCGCAC
>NZ_JAJQQS010000088.1 GCF_021228125.1 Streptomyces albireticuli | reverse complement strand
AACTGCCACGAGGGCGGCGAGCTGGCCCTGTGAAGTCGGGGATCGGCGGCACGACCGAAGCTGAGCGAGGCACTGGTCGCGGTGCTCGAAGCCGAACTGGCCAAGGGGCCGGCGGCTCACCGCTGGCCCGGCCAGACGTGGACCCTGTCGAGGATCAAGACGCTGATCGGCCGCCGGTTCCATAAACCCATGACGCTCTCGGCCATCGCGCAGATGCTCCACCGGCACGGCTGGAGTCACCAGATGCCGACCCGTCGCGCTCTGGAACGTGATGAGGACGCGGTCGCCGGATGGGTAAAGGAGACGTGGCCGCAGATGGAAACACCGCGGCGGCGCTCGACGCCTGGATCGTCTTCGAGGACGAGGCCGGCTTCTCGATGGCGCCGCCCACCACCCGCACGTGGGCCAAACGCGGCCGCACCCCCGTCGTCCGGGTCCGCGGCCGGTCCCAGCGGCGCTTCTCCATCGCTGCACTGTGCTGCTACAAGGCCGGCGAACGCCCACGGCTGATCTTCAGGCCCAAACGCCATGCCAATCACAAGAGCGGAGGCCGCCGCAGCTTCGCCTGGACCGAGTACCGGGACCTGCTCGTCGCCGCACACCATCAGCTCGGAGGGGCACTCGCCCTCGTCTGGGACAACTTGAACGTGCATCTGGACGCACGGCTTCGGGCCTTCATCGCCTGCCACGACTGGATCACCTCCATTCAGCTGCCGCCCTACGCGCCCGACCTCAACCCGGTCGAGAGCGTCTGGTCGGTGCTGCGGCGCGGCGCGCAGGCCAACACCGCTTTCACCTCCCCAGAGCACTGATCCGGGCGTTACGTCACAGACTCCGCGAGATCCAATACCACAGCGACATCATCGAGAGCTGTCTCGCCGGAACAGGGCTAAACCTCACGACATCACGCCGCCCAGTCAGTA
>NZ_JAJQQS010000087.1 GCF_021228125.1 Streptomyces albireticuli | reverse complement strand
TAGGGCCTGTGTGATGTTGTGATCAGCTGCTGGTTTCTGTCCTCTTCGCGGGGTGGAATCCGGTAGGAGTGGGGTGGTGACGCGCAGGCAACTCGCCAATGCCCAGTGGGAGTTCATCGAGCCGTACCTGCCGATCGGGAGGTACGGGCCGTACCCGGAGCGGTTGCGGGAGCGGTTCGAAGGGGTGATCTGGCGGTTCCGCTCCAGTGGGCAGTGGCGCGAGACGCCTGCCGAGTTCGGCCCCTGGGCCACCGTCTACGGACGCTTCCGCGTATGGCGGGACGCCGGGGTGTTCACGGCCCTGCTGGAAGACCCGATCGCCCAGGGGCCTGGGTAGGCAGAACAGACTTGCCGCTGGTCAGCGTGGATGCCACCACGGTCCGTGCCCACCACGAAGGCACGGGGGATGCGGGTCAGCGAGCACCTCGTGAAGGCCCTGGAAGAAGCCGTGCAGGAGCAGGAGGCAGCCCGGCGAAAGGGGGTGGCACGGAGGAACAGAACGGACAGGACGAACGCCGGCGCATCCGTCTCAGACGCGGGTTCCGCCTGAGGGAAGCCCCGCTCGGCAGGTCCCAGGGCGGACTCACGAGCAAGATTCATCTCGCCGCGGACCGCGGGTGTCGTCCGCTCGCGCTGGTTTTGACCGCCGGGCAGGCTGGGGACAGCCCGCAGTTCATCCCCGTACTCGCGAAGGTGAGAGTCCGCCTGCCGGTCGGCTGTCCCCGCACGCCGCCCGGCGCGGTCGCCGCGGACAAGGCGTACTCGTCCCGCGGCAACCGCGCCTACCTGCACAAACGCGGAATCAAGGCCGTCATCCCAGAGAAAAAGGACCAGGCCGCCAACCGTAAGAAGAAGGGCGCACGAGGAGGCCGGCCCATCAGCCACGACTCCAGCTTCCACAAGGAACGGAACACCATCGAACGACTGA
>NZ_JAJQQS010000086.1 GCF_021228125.1 Streptomyces albireticuli | reverse complement strand
CGTGTCTGAAAGATCGTGTAAGTCTGTGATGTGACAGGCTGGCCGGGGTCTTGACCTGGGCCTTTGCCAGCGGGGACGGACGGACATGAATGACAAGGAGATGCTGGCCGTCGAGCCGGTCGAGGACGAGCTGGTGGACGAGGTCGTCGAGCGGCTGATGGTCCGCGCCGACGCCTCGGGTGCAGCCCTGCTGGGCGAGGGTGGGCTGCTGACCGAGGTCACCCGGGCCGTGCTGGAAAGGGCCCTGGACGCGGAGATGACCGAACATCTCGGCTACGAGAAGCACGACCGGCAGGCCGCGGTTCGGGTAACAGCCGCAACGGCACATCACCGAAGACCGTGCTGACCGACGCCGGAGCGGTCACCCTGGGAGTGCCCGGGGACCGCGAGGGCTCGTTCGAGCCGCAGCTGGTGCCCAAGCACGCCCGGCGCCTGGCGGGGTTCAACGAGCAGGTCCTGTCGTTGTACGCCCGCGGGATGAGCGTGCGGGACATCCGCTCGCACCTGGCCGGCATGTACGGCATCGAGGTCTCACCGGACCTGATCAGCAAGGTCACCGACGCCGTCACTGACGAGCTCGATGCGTGGCAGACGCGTCCGCTGGACGCGGTCTGGCCGATCATCTACCTCGATGCGCTGTGGGTGAGGATCCGTTCCGGATCTGTGGTCTCCCGGCCGGTCTACCTGGCCGTCGGGGTGGACATGGACGGCTGCAAGGACGTGCTCGGTCTGTGGGCCGGCGACGAGGGCGAAGGCGCCACGACCTGGATGCCCGTGCTGTCCGAGCCGCGTAACCGCGGGGTCGAGGGCGTGTGCATCGTCGCTTGCGACGGGCTGAAGGGCCTGCCCGACGCGGTCACCGCGACCTGGCCCAAAGCCACGGTCCAGACCTGCGTGATCCACCTGATCCGGGCATCGCTGAGATTTGC
>NZ_JAJQQS010000085.1 GCF_021228125.1 Streptomyces albireticuli | reverse complement strand
TGAAGGAGGCCGGGTACGAGGGTGCGGGTACGTGTGAGTTCCTGGTGGGTCAGGACGGGACGATCTCCTTCCTGGAGGTCAATACGCGTCTGCAGGTCGAGCACCCGGTGACCGAGGAGGTCACGGGTATCGATCTGGTGCGGGAGATGTTCCGTATCGCCGATGGTGAGGAGCTCGGTTACGGGGACCCGGCGGTGCGCGGGCACTCGTTCGAGTTCCGTATCAATGGTGAGGACCCGGGCCGTAACTTCCTTCCCGCGCCGGGCACGGTGACGCGTTTCGACGCTCCGTCGGGTCCGGGTGTGCGTCTGGACGCGGGGGTGGAGTCGGGTTCGGTGATCGGCCCGGCGTGGGACTCGCTGCTGGCGAAGCTGATCGTGACCGGTGCCAGCCGTGAGCAGGCGCTGCAGCGTGCGGCGCGTGCGCTGGGGGAGTTCACGGTCGAGGGTATGGCGACCGCGATTCCCTTCCACCGCGCGGTGGTGAGGGACGAGGCGTTCACCGCCGATCCGTTCAGGGTCCACACGCGGTGGATCGAGACGGAGTTCGAGAACACGATTCCTCCGTTCGCGGGTGCGGTCGTGGAGGATGAGGAGGAGGCCCCGGGCCGCGAGACGGTCGTGGTCGAGGTGGGTGGCAAGCGTCTGGAGGTGTCGCTGCCGTCCTCGCTGGGGATGACGATCGCCCGGACCGCGGCTGCGGGTGGGGCGAAGCCGAAGCGGCGTGCGGCGAAGAAGGCGGGTTCGGCGGCGTCGGGTGACGCGCTGGCCTCGCCGATGCAGGGCACGATCGTGAAGGTCGCGGTCGAGGAGGGCCAGGAGGTCGCCGAGGGCGATCTGATCGTGGTCCTGGAAGCGATGAAGATGGAGCAGCCGCTGAACGCGCACCGCGCGGGCACGGTCAAGGGCATCACCGCCGAGGTCGGTGCCTCCGTCTCCTCCGGCGCCGTCATCTGCGAGATCAAGGACTGAC
>NZ_JAJQQS010000084.1 GCF_021228125.1 Streptomyces albireticuli | reverse complement strand
TGTGCGGGGTGCCGCCGCCCCCTTTCGTACAGCAGGAGCGGGTTGGGCTGGGCCGGTTCAGTAGGCCGAGTTGACGTTGTCCATCGAGCCGTACTTGTCGGCCGCGTAGTTGCAGGACGCGGCGATGTTGGCGACCGGGTCGTAGATGTCCCACGAGGTGCCCTCGACGTGGTACGCCTTGAACGTCGGATCGATGATCTGCAGCAGACCCTTCGACGGGATACCCGCCGCGGCGTTGGAGTCCCAGTTGTTGATCGCCCGGGGATTGCCCGTCGACTCACGCATGATGTTCCGCTTGACACCCTCGAAGGACGCCGGAATGCCCTTGGCACGCAGGATGTCGATCGCCTCGTTGATCCAGCCGTCCAGGTTGTCGGCGTAGGCCTTCTTCACCGGCGCCGCGGCCGGAGCCGGGGCAGCCGGAGCGGGGGCAGGAGCGGCCTTGACCGGCTTGCGCTCCTCCGAACGGCTCGCGGTCTCCTTCTCGCCACGCTCCTTGTCAGCCTTCGCCTTCGCGGCAGCGTCAGCGCTCGCCTTCTGCGCGGCAGCCGCGTCCGTCTTGGCCTGGGCGGCGGCACCAGCCACACGCTGGGCCAGCTCGTCCCGCACCTGGTCCTGGGCGGCAGCGGTGGCGGTGGCGGTCCACGCGACGGGCTTGACGTCCAGCGCCTGCGAATCCGCCGAAGCCGGAACAGCCGCGAAAGCCACAGCGGCCACACCGGCCGCGGCGATACCGGCGGTGGAGAGCTTATGGACCAGGGGCAGACGGGTATAACCGGAGATGGTGGAGCGCATAACTGAGCTGAACCTCTTCCAATCGCGTACGTCGCACAGGCCGGAAACGGCGCGGAAAAAGCGCCGCGTCTCGATCGACGGCGCCAAGCGACCCCGCAATTGTTAGCGGCGCGAAATCCCCCTGGCAAAGATGTGACCTACTACCCCCCATCGTTCACACCAGCCCACACCACCCCCACCCAAACGCCCGACATGTCCGATTTCGGGGGT
>NZ_JAJQQS010000083.1 GCF_021228125.1 Streptomyces albireticuli | reverse complement strand
GGGGGGTGCCCTTATGGGTTTGGTCAAGCCGGGATGGCTGGGCGTGATTCGTAGAAGGTGCCGTCTCTGAGCATGGCGAAGAGGACGTCGACGCGTCGTCTGGCGAGGCAGAGGATGGCCTGGGTGTGGTGCTGGCCCTGAGCGATTTTCTTGTCGTAGTGGGCCCGCGATGCGGGGTCGGCCAGGGAGGCGAAAGCGGCGAGGGAGAAAGCTCTCTTGAGCTGTTTGTTGCCTCGCCGGGCCGGGTGTTCGCCCCGGATCGAGGAGTCGGAACTCCTGGTCACCGTGGCGAGGCCTGCGTATGCGGCGAGGTGGGCGGCCCTGGGGAAAGTGCTGCCGTCGCCGACGTCGATCAGGATGCGGGCTCCGTTCCTGACCTCGATGCCGGGCATCGAGATCAGGCCCTTGGAAAGACGGTGGGCCTCCAGCAGGTCCTCGATCCGCTTCTCGATGACTTTGCGCTGGTCGAGGACGGCCCGCAGGGAGCCGGCCAGGCTCGGGACGATCAGCGCGGCCGCGTCGGTGCCGGGGACGACGACGCTCTGCTCGTCGAGGGCGGTGAAGATGTCGCCGACCAGGCGCTCGGCCATGCGCGGGGCCTTCGGGCGGGCGAGGCTGATCAGCCGGCGGCGTCCGGCCTTCCTCAGCCCGGCCGGGGGTCCGAAGCGTTCCAGCATGGTCAGGACTGCGGGATGGTCCAGCCTCGGGCCCAGGACCCGATCCAGGGAGGGGTGGATCTGGGTCAGCAGGCCGCGGAGCCGGTTGCTGATGCGGGTCGCCTCGCCTGCGAGGTCGTCGTCGAAGCCGACGATCATCTCCAGCTCGGCAACAGCCTCGTCGGTCGGCACGAGGTCGCGCAGAGTGTGGGGTGCGGGCGGCGTCCGCGATGACCGCAGCGTCGCGGGCGTCGGTCTTGGCCTCGCCCGGGTAGAGGTCGGCAATCCGCCGCATCGTCAGCCCTGGCAGATAGGCGACGCGGCATCCCGCGTCGCGGGCCACAGCCAGTGGCAGGGCCCCGATGGAAGCGGGCTGGTCGACCACGACGAGCACGGTCCCGTGCTTGGCCTGGAGCTTGGTGAACAGCTCACGCAGCTT
>NZ_JAJQQS010000082.1 GCF_021228125.1 Streptomyces albireticuli | reverse complement strand
TAGGGCGTGTATCGAGTCGTGATCAGTTTGTCGGTTCCGCCCTCGCTCTGAGGGCGGAACCGGTAGTCCAGTGCACATGACGCGTGCGCAACTGACGGACGAGGGGTGGGGGTTTGTCGAGCCGTATCTGCCGGTCGGTGAGTACGGCCCGTATCCCGAGCGGCTGCGGCAGCAGTTCGAGGGAGTGATCTGGAAGTTCCGCTCGGGAGCGCAGTGGCGGGAGATGCCGGACCGGTTCGGTGCCTGGTCCACCGTGCACAACCGGTTTCGGCAGTGGCGGGACGCCGGGGTCTTCGAAGCGCTGCTGGAGGGGGTGATCGCCGAGGCGGCCGAGCGGGGCGGGGTGGACCTGTCGCTGGTCAGCGTGGACTCCACGACTGTCCGGGCCCACCACGACGCGGCCGGGATGCGCCTGGAGGAAGGCGTCCTGGACGCGTTGGAGAAGGCCGCCGCCGAAGCGGAGGCGGCCCGGCAAAAGGGGGCGGCGCGGAGGAACAAGACGGACAGGGTGACGTCTGCGATCCCGGCCGGGGCGAACGGCGGCGCGTCCGGCGACGGCGCAAGCTCCGTTTGAAAGCCGCCCAGCTCGGGCGCTCGCGAGGCGGACAGACCAGCAAGATCCACCTGGCTGCCGACCGTCACCGCCGGCCCCTGGCTCTGATCCTGACCGCCGGCCAGGCCGCGGACAGCCCACAGTTCATCCCCGTGCTCGCCAAAGTGCGCGTCCGCGGGCCCGTCGGGCGCCCCCGCACCCGACCGGGCGCAGTCGCCGCGGACAAGGCGTACTCCTCTCGCGGCAACCGCACTCACCTGCGCGAACGCGGGATCACGGCAGTCATCCCGGAGAAGAAGGACCAGGCCGCCAACCGGAAGAAGAAGGGCCGGCACGGCGGCCGGCCCGTCACCTGCGACGCCGAGCTCTACAAAGAGCGCAACACTGTCGAGCGCCTGATCAACAAGCTCAAGGCATGGCGCGGGATCGCCACCCGCTACGACAAGACCCCCGAGAGCTACCTCGCCGGAGTCCACCTCCGCGCCTCCATGATCTGGATCAAGGACCTCACCCGAACCACTCAGTGATCACGACTCAATACAGACCCTAGT
>NZ_JAJQQS010000081.1 GCF_021228125.1 Streptomyces albireticuli | reverse complement strand
AGGCGACGCGGCATCCCGCGTCGCGGGCCACAGCCAGTGGCAGGGCCCCGATGGAAGCGGGCTGGTCGACCACGACGAGCACGGTCCCGTGCTTGGCCTGGAGCTTGGTGAACAGCTCACGCAGCTTGGGCTCGCTGTTGGGAAGCCGCTTGTCGAAGGCCTTCTTCCCGGCAGGCGTCAGACCGTGACCGTGGTGGGCCGCCTTGCCGACGTCCATCCCGAGGAAGACTTCCACGCCTTCGATGTCGAACATCGCACCCTCTCCGGGTCGTTGACCGTGCCGCCATGGCGGTGGCACGGTGCTCGCGCATCCACGTTATGCAGGCCTGCCGCCCGCAATCTGCCCCGCATTGTGCCGGACCGGGCGGTGGCCGGGTCTCTCATCAGCGTCTCCGACGGCACCTCCCGGACTCGGCGACACCACCCCCAGGTCATCCGTTCGACAGAGAGGACACAGTCATACCGGGCCCGGAGGCCAGCTGCCCCATTGCAGGACCGCGAAAAACTAACGGGGGAGGTCCGCTGGATCTCCTCGCCTCCTGTCACCGGGAGTCCCTGCGGGCGCCACTTGGCTGGCGCGTCCCGCCCATGAGGGATGAATTGGTTAAAAGCGCACGGGGGAAGAGGGATGGCCTGTCCTCGGAACGGCGCCGCAAGAAGAAGGCGAGTGTGAAGGGTGCCTGCTGCGGTGGGCGGCCGCAGTGCTGAATACCAGGGTCGCCGGACGGCCCACTGCGGGTACGCCGGGCGCGGCAGCGAGACGCCGTAGCGCCCGGCGTACCCCTGACGCCCCTGCTTGGCAGTCGTAAAGCAATCGCGTCCCCTTCTGCTGGGCGTGCATGAGGATCGCCGCGACGGCGACGGGCGAACTCCGGGGGAAGCGGCCGTTCACGCGCCGGAGCGCGGTCCCGTACCGCCGCACGCCCCTCCCGCGATGCTGCGGGTCCGGTTCGATGAGAAATCGTATGCCGCGCGTTCCTGAAAGCGTTTCACCTCCAGAAATCTTCTGGCTGCACCGGGGTCTGCTAAAGATCTTCTCGTAACTCCGTAATTGTGCTGCGGCGATGCGGGTGTTGCAGCGTTCTGCTCAATTCATCCAGCGAGGGCGAGGTTGTGCATGTGGGCGACGCCGCTGGTGGCCCAGTGGACGCC
>NZ_JAJQQS010000080.1 GCF_021228125.1 Streptomyces albireticuli | reverse complement strand
CCACCTCAAGCAATAGCGCGGCATCGCCACCCGCTACGAGAAGACCACAACCACCTACCTCCCCGGACTCCACCTCGCGGGCATCTTCCTCTGATCAGCACGCTGATCCGAAAGAAACGGCCTAGCCCTGGCGCAAAACTGCCTCTGTCCACGCCCGACGCCTCCGCACGCGAAAAGCGACGGAAGTAGCCAACTGCCGCACACAGTGCCTAAAGCGTATTCCGCAACCCGGTGTGCGGGCAGGCTGGCGTCGGTTGTCGGCGATGGGCGGTCATGCGACGAGGGCGAGGTTGTGCATGTGGGCGACGGCCTGGACCGCGTGGTGGAGGCCGTCGCCGTGTTGTCGGCAGTCGCGGAGGATCTTGTAGTTCTTCATCCAGCCGATGACGTGCTCGACGCGGGCACGGAGTCGGCGGTGTTCGGCGTTGTCCTCTTCCTCGCCCTTCATCAGTGGCCGGCGGGGTCGTTTGCGGTGCGGCACGATCAGTCCGGTGTTGATGTAGGCACCGTCGCCGAGCACCGTCACGCCCTCGCACGACGCAGCCAGGCCGGAGGCCCGCCACGCGTGGGCATCGGCCGTGGTACCGGGCACCGGCCGGGCGGTGGCCACCACTAGGCGGGTACCCGCGTCGACGATGACCTGCACGTTCGCGGAGAACCGGCAGTTCCGGCTCGAGACGCCGACCTGCCGATCGCGGACCGGGATCAGCGTCCCGTCCACGATCCACAACCGCTCGTTGGTACCCTCCGGGTGCCGGACGGGCTCGAGCGCGGGCAGCGGGCCCAGCCGGTGGATGACCCGGCACACCCTGGCGGTCGAGACGCCGAACAACACGGCGACCTGCCGCATCGTGAGGTTGGTGCGGTAGTACACCGCCACCAGCAGCACCCGCTCAGCCAGCGCCAGAGCCCACGGCCGACCGACCCGCGGGCCGTCACCACCCCGCTCCCGCACCACCCGCAACAGCCGCTCGAACTGCACCGACCGCAGGCCGGTGAACGTCTCCACCCATACCCGCTCGGCCCGCAACACCCCAGCCATACAGGCAAGATGCCCGCTCACCCGGTTGCGGAACACGCTTTAAAGCGTGTTGCAGAAGGCTGTGATCTGGGAATTTCCTTGGTATGGCCGGTGTGTTGAGGGCTGATCGGGTGTGGGTGGAGACGTTCACGGGTCTGCGGCTGCGGCAGTTTGAGGGTTTGTTGCGG
>NZ_JAJQQS010000008.1 GCF_021228125.1 Streptomyces albireticuli | reverse complement strand
CGGCCGGGTCACCCTCCGCACCGCCGAACCCCTCGCCCTCGACCCGTACGACCGCTCGCGCCGCACCGGCGCCTTCCTCCTCATCGACCCCGCCGACGGCACCACCCTCACCGCCGGCATGGCGGGCGACGCCCTGGCGGCGTTCTCCCCGGTGGCCCCCGCGGCCGCCGGGGCCGACGACGAAGGCTGGGACTTCTGATGACCATGACGTGTTGTTGTCGCTGACCGCGACGCCTCGCCATCCGTCCCCGAGCCACCGCACCGCCACCGGGCCGCCGTGCGCGCACGCACCGCCCCGGACCGTTCGAGAGGAACGCCCCTCGTGTCTGTCGCAGTTCGTCGTGCCCTGGCGGCCGCCGCCGCCCTCCCCTTGCTGATCGGCGCGCTCGGCGCCTGCGGCTACGGCTCGGAGAAGAAGGAGGACCGGACCGCGAACGCGGCGAAGGGCGCCAAGCTCTCCGCCGACACCGTCCGCATCGGCTACTTCCCCAACATCACCCACGCCACCCCGCTGGTCGGCGAGCAGGAGGGGCTGATCCAGAAGGAGCTGGGCGGGACCAAGCTCCGGTCCACGACCTTCAACGCGGGCCCGTCCGAGATCGAGGCGCTCAACGCCGGTTCGATCGACATCGGCTGGATCGGCCCGTCGCCCGCCATCAACGGCTATGTGAAATCCAAGGGCAAGAGCCTGCGGATCATCTCCGGCTCGGCCTCCGGCGGTGTGAAGCTGGTCGTCGACCCCAAGAAGATCTCCTCGCTCGACGACGTCAAGGGCAAGCGGATCGCCACACCTCAGAAGGGCAACACCCAGGACGTGGCGTTCCTCAACTGGATCGCGACGAAGGGCTGGAAGGTCGACCCGCAGAGCGGCAAGGGCGATGTCTCCGTGGTCCGTACGGACAACAAGGTGACGCCCGACGCCTTCAAGGCGGGTTCGGTCGACGGCGCGTGGGTACCCGAGCCCACCGCGTCCAAGCTGGTCTCCCAGGGCGGGAAGGTCCTGCTGGACGAGGCCACGCTGTGGCCGGACAAGAAGTTCGTGATCACCAATGTGATCGTGTCGCAGAAGTTCCTCGACGCGCACCCGGACGTGGTCGAGGCCGTGCTGCGGGGCTCCGTGCGGACCAACGCCTGGATCAAGGACAACCCGGACAAGGCCAAGGCGTCCGCCAACGCCGCGCTGAAGAAGCTGTCCGGCAAGGAGCTCCCCGCCGGGATCCTCGACCCGGCCTGGAAGAGCATCGAGGTCACCGACGACCCGCTGGCGAAGACCCTGGACGAGGAGGCGGCCCACGCCGTCCAGGCGGGACTCCTGGAGAAGCCGGACCTGTCGGGCATCTACGACCTGACCGCGCTCAACAAGGTCCTCAAGGCCGAGGGCGGCAAGCCGGCCGACGCCGCCGGTCTCGGCAAGCAGTGATCAGCGACACCTCTCGAACGACACCCAGGAGGTGACCGGATGTCCCCGGCACTGACCACCGACAAGGCCGGCCCGGCCGAGGTCGCGGACGACGCGCCCGCCGCCGTCCGGATCGACCACGTCCACAAGAGCTTCGGCCGTCCCGGCGCGGCCCAGCCCGTCCTCGACGACATCACCCTCTCCGTCCGCCCCGGTGAGTTCGTCTGCCTGCTCGGCGCCTCCGGTTGCGGCAAGTCGACGCTGCTGAACCTGGTCGCGGGTCTGGACCGGCCGACCGCCGGCACCATCGAGGTGCCCGGCGGGCGCCCGGCCCTGATGTTCCAGGAGCACGCCCTGTTCCCGTGGCTGACCGCGGGCCGCAACGTCGAACTGGCCCTGCGGCTGCGCGGGGTGCCGCGCGCCGCCCGCCGCCCCGAGGCGGAGCGGCTGCTGGAGCTCGTACGGCTCGGCGGCGCGTACGGCAAGCGGGTGCACGAGCTGTCCGGCGGGATGCGGCAGCGGGTCGCGCTGGCCCGCGCGCTGGCGCAGGACAGCAGGCTGCTGCTGATGGACGAGCCGTTCGCCGCGCTCGACGCCATCACCCGGGACGTGCTGCACCACGAGCTGACCCGGATCTGGTCCGAGACCCGGCTGTCGGTGCTGTTCGTCACCCACAACGTGCGGGAGGCGGTGCGGCTCGCCGAGCGGGTGGTGCTGCTGTCCTCCCGGCCGGGCCGGGTGGCCCGCGAGTGGGCGGTGGACATACCCCAGCCGCGTCGCATCGAGGACGCGGCCGTCGCGGACCTGTCCGTGGAGATCACCGAGGAACTGCGCAAGGAGATCCGCCGCCATGGCCAGCACTGAGGCCCCCGCGCCCCGCCCGCCCGCGGAGTCCCAGGACCTGGCCGGCCTGGAGGCCGGGCTCGACGCCCTGGACTCCGTGCAGATCAAACGCACCCCGTTCACCCAAGTCCTGCTGCACAAGGTGCTGCCGCCGGTGCTGGCGGTGCTCCTCGTGGTCGCCGTCTGGAAGGTCCTGGTCCTGGCCGGGGTCACGGACGACTACAAGCTGCCCGACCCGTCGGCGGTCTGGGACAGCCTTACCGAACTGTGGGTCCAGGGCACCCTGCTGGACATCATCTGGACCAGCGTCTCGCGCGGTCTGCTCGGCTTCCTCGCCGCCCTCGCGATCGGCACACCGCTCGGCCTGCTGGTCGCCCGGGTGCGGTTCGTCCGGGCGGCCCTGGGCCCGATCCTCTCCGGCCTCCAGTCGCTGCCGTCCGTCGCCTGGGTGCCCGCCGCGGTGATCTGGCTGGGCATCACGGACTCGGCGATGTACGCGGTGATCCTGCTGGGCGCCGTGCCCTCGATCGCCAACGGCCTGGTGTCCGGCATCGACCATGTGCCGCCGCTCTATCTGCGGGCCGGGCGCACCATGGGCGCCACCGGGGCGCGCGGCGCCTGGCACATCCTGCTGCCGGCCGCCCTGCCCGGCTACATCGCGGGGCTCAAGCAGGGCTGGGCGTTCTCCTGGCGGTCCCTGATGGCCGCCGAGCTCATCGCCTCCTCCCCCGATCTGGGGCTGGGGCTGGGGCAGTTCCTGGAGAACGCGCGCACCGACTCCGACATGCCCGGGGTGCTGCTCGGCATCATCCTCATCCTGTTCGTCGGCATCGCCATCGACCTGATCGTCTTCAGCCCGCTGGAGCGCCGTGTGCTGCGCGTCCGAGGGCTGGCGGCGGCCGGCGGCCGGTAAGGGGCGGGACGGTGGCTCTCCTGCTCGTCGCGCACGGCAGCCGGGACCCCCGCCACGCGGCGACGATGGAGGCGCTCCGCGCGGTGGTGACGGTGCTGCGGCCGGGGCTCCGTACCGAGCTGGCCTATCTGGACTTCTGCGCGCCGGGCGTGCCGCGGGCCCTGGAGCGGCTGGCCGCGGACGGGGTGCGGGAGGTGGTGGCGCTGCCGCTGCTGCTCGGCCGGGCGTTCCACGCCAAGGTGGACCTGCCGTCGGTGCTGCGCGAGGCGGGGGCCCGGCTGCCCGGGCTGCGGATCCGGCGGGCGGCGGTGCTGGGGCCGTCGCCCCTGCTGACGGCCGCGCTCGAACGGCGGCTGTACGAGGCCGGGGTGGGCCCGGCCGACCGGGAGGGCACGGGGGTGGTGCTGGCCTCGGCGGGCTCCTCCGACCCGGCGGCGGCCGAGGAGTTCGCCGCTTTCGCCCGGGAGTGGCGGCACACGGCCGGCTGGCGCGCCGTCCGTCCCGCGTTCGCCTCCGCCCGTCCGCCCCGCACGGAGGACGCCGTGCGGGCGCTGCGGGCGGAGGGGGTGCGGCGGGTGGTGGTGGCGCCGTACGTCCTGGCCCCGGGACGGCTGCCGGACCGTATCGCGCGGGGGGCGGCGGGGGCGGATGTGCTGGCGGGGGTGCTGGGGGCGGCACCGGAGGTGGGGCGGCTCGTGGTGCGGCGGTACGAGGAGGCGGCGGGGGTGGTGTTCCCCGCCCGGCCTCTTCCCGAACTGTCCTCGACCGCCGGACGGGCCGGAAGACCGGGCCCGTCCGGCGTCTGAGGGCCGGATGTGCCTCCCCGGCACGAGAGCGGGCCCCCGATTCGTGATCGGGGGCCCGCGTGGTCACCGCCCCTGCCCGCTGTTCACGCCCGGCGCAGCGCGGAGCGGCCCGCGAAGCGCGCCGAGTCGCCCAGTTCCTCCTCGATCCGGATCAGCTGGTTGTACTTCGCCGTGCGGTCGGAGCGGGAGAGCGAGCCGGTCTTGATCTGGCCGCAGCCGGTCGCGACCGCCAGATCCGCGATGGTGGTGTCCTCCGTCTCGCCCGAGCGGTGCGACATGACCGCCGTCCAGCCGGCCTGGTGGGCCGTGGCCACCGTGGCCAGCGCCTCGGTCAGGGTTCCGATCTGATTGACCTTGACCAGGACCGAGTTGCCGACGCCGGTGCGGATGCCCTCGCGCAGCAGCGTCTCGTCGGTGCAGAACACATCGTCGCCGGTGAGCTGGCAGCGGTCGCCGACGCGGGCGGTCAGCTCGCGCCAGCCGTCCAGGTCGTTCTCCGCCATCGGGTCCTCGATCGAGACGACCGGGTAGGCGTCGATGAGCCGGGCCAGGTAGTCGGCGTTCTCGGAGGGGGTGCGGCGCACGCCCTCGCCGACGTAGTCGTACACGCCGTCGCGGAAGAACTCCGAGGACGCCGGGTCCATGACCAGGCCGATGTCCGTGCCGGGGCGGTAGCCGGTGCGCTCGACGGCGGACACCACGAAGTCGAGCGCCTCCTCGGCGGTACGCAGCGCGGGGGCGAAGCCGCCCTCGTCGCCGACGCCCGTGGAGTGTCCGGCGGCCAGCAGGTCGCGGCGCAGGGTGTGGAAGACCTCGCTGCCCATGCGGACGGCTTCGGCGAAGGTGTCCGCGCCCATGGGCACGATCATGAACTCCTGGAAGTCCAGTGGGTTGTCGGCGTGGGCGCCGCCGTTGACGATGTTCATCATCGGCAGCGGCAGGAGGCGGGCGTCGGCGCCGCCGAGGTAGCGGTAGAGGGGCTGCCGGTGGGCCGCCGCGGCGGCCTTGGCGGCGGCGAGGGAGACGCCGAGGATCGCGTTGGCGCCGAGCCGGGACTTGGTGGCGGTGCCGTCGAGGGCGACCAGCGCGGCGTCGAGACCCGCCTGGTCCGACGCGTCCCGGCCCCGTACGGACGCCGCGATCTCCCCGTTGACGTGGGCCACCGCGCGGTCGACGCCCTTGCCGTGCCAGCGCGCGGGGTCTCCGTCGCGCAGTTCCACGGCTTCCCGGGCGCCGGTGGAGGCGCCGGAGGGGACGGCCGCGCGCCCCAGGGATCCGTCCGTCAGGACGACGTCGACCTCGACCGTGGGGTTGCCCCGGCTGTCGATGATCCGGCGGGCGGTGACGGTCTCGATGGTGGCGTCGACGGTTCCGGCCGTATGTGCGGACATGGGAGGTCCTTCCCGTTGTCGTGTGCCGTGGCCCCGGCTGCGACAACGCTGGCGCTGAGCCCGACAGGACAAACCATACAGCAATGCTGCGCAGTTTTGCTGAACAGCATTGCTGTACAGCAATGCTGCGCAGGTCAGGTGCACAGCTTTGCTGACCAGCTTTGCCGACCAACGGGGTAAAGTGCCCTATGCCCACCTCGGAAGCCGCCGCCATCGCCGCCGAACTGCGCACCGCGATGGGCAGGCTCCTCCGGCGCGTCAAACACGAGGACAGCATTCCGCTGGGCCAGGCCGCCGTGCTCGGCGCGCTCGACCGCAACGGCGCCATGACCACCAGCGACCTCGCCACCGATCAGCGCGTACGCCCCCAGTCGATGGCCCGGGCGGTGGGGCTGCTCATGGAACAGGACCTGATCACGCGCCGGGCGCACCCCACGGACGGCCGCAAGTCGCTGGTCGAGCTGTCGGACGCGGGCCGGGCCGCGCTCGAAGCGGAGCGCGGCCGCAGGGCCGGCTGGCTCGCGCAGGCCATCGAGGCCGAACTCACGGACGAGGAGCGGGCGCTGCTGGCACGGAGCGCCGCCCTGCTGGAGCGGCTCGCCGCACGCTAGGCGAGCCGTGGGGGATGCCATGCCCCCTCACGACGGCGTCCGGCCCCGCCGCGTCACCTCACGCGACGGCGACGCGCAGCACCTTCTCGTCGCACGCGAGGATCACCAGTTCCCGCCCGGCCCGGCCCGTCCCCGGGAACGACACCGACACCCGTGCCTCGCCCGACATCCGCCAGCGCCCGCGTACGGAATCCGGGGCGTCCCCCCTCCCGAGGGGATGGTCGACGAACACACCGCCCTCGGCGAACTCCATCCCCCTCCTCCCCCGCGCCGGCGGGAAGGCGAACCCGTCCGGGCGGTAGACCGTCGCACCGGGCGAATCCTCCTCGAAGGAGTGCACCCAGTGCTGGAGGAGACCGGTGGGTGGCTCGGTCCCGATGCGCTCGTTCATGCCCCATCCGCCTCTGCCGTCGCCGAGGACACCAAGAAGCGGAAGAGCCTCTGGCACTTGCCCCCGGATTGTGTGATGCCCATCACTTACCTGGCCGAATGGGGGCTACGGTAATCGGTATCGGGCCCGACTTCCCCCACCACAGCCGCGCCACGCGGCCATGCGAGGAGGTCCGGCGTGACCGAGAACCAGGAGACCACGCGTGCGGGCAGGTCCCCCGAGAGTCTGCTCTGCGGGACCATGGAGGTCCACCGTCGGCTGCTCGACGAACAGCCCGAGTACGCCACCGCCCGCGTGGAGGTGGAGAACCGCGCCTTCGCCTACGAGCGGGGCGACGAGGCCACGGCCCGCGCCGGGGTGACCCGGATCCCCGTCGTCGTCCACGTCGTCCACCGCACCGACGCGGAGAACATCGGCGACGCGCAGATCCGCAGCCAGATCGACGTCCTCAACCGCGACTACCGCAAGCGCAACCCGGACGTCGCCCGGACCCCGGCCGTGTGGCAGCCGCTCACCGCCGACAGCAGGATCGAGTTCGCGCTCGCCACCCGTGACCCCGCCGGCCGCCCCACCACCGGCATCACCCGGACCCGCACCACGACGGTGGGCTTCGGCACCGACGACGCCGTGAAGTTCACGGCCCGGGGCGGCCACGACGCCTGGCCCGCCGACCGCTACCTGAACATGTGGACGTGCGTACTGCGCCGGGGCCTCCTGGGCTACGCGCAGTTCCCCGGCGGCCCGCCCGCGACGGACGGGGTGGTGATGCTGCACTCGGCGTTCGGCACGACGGGCACCGCCACCGCCCCCTACGACCTCGGGCGCACCGCCACCCACGAGGTCGGGCACTGGCTCAACCTCTTCCACATCTGGGGCGACGACGGCACCGGATGCAGCGGCACCGACCATGTGGCCGACACCCCCAACCAGGGCGGGCCCAACTTCGGCACCCCCGTCTTCCCGGTCGTCAGCTGCGGCAACGCTCCCGACGGCGACATGTTCATGAATTTCATGGACTACACCGAGGACGCCGCGATGTTCATGTTCACCCAGGGCCAGGCCGCCCGCATGGACGCCACCCTCGACGGGCCGAGGTCCTCCTTCACCTGCGCCACCGAGCCGGAGGGGCCCGCCTGATCCGGTACGGAGCACGGAAGTTGACGCCTGCAATATCAGGTCAAAGAGTGATGCGAACGCGTCACCGGGGTGGAAGTGGCTCCTTCGGCACGGCACCCGGATGCCAGAGTCCGGGTGCGGTGCCCGACCCGGGCACCCGTGCGCGAACTACCTGACACAAGGAGTTCTCCCGTGGGCAAGAGAGCCACCACGCTCCTCGCGACCGCCGCACTCGCCGCCATGACGCTCGCCGGACAGGCGAGCGCCGCTCCCTCGGACCACGCCTCCCCCGCCGCCGCGAACACGACGGTGACGCCGGGGACCCAGGCGTCCCAGACGCTCTACGCGCCGTTCGCCCTCAACCCCGGCGAGTCGGTCAGCTCCGACACGGCCCGGCTCGTCATGCAGTCCGACGGCAACCTGGTCGTCTACGACGAGTTCAACCGGGCCCGCTGGGCGTCCAGGACGGTCGGTCAGGGCTGGACGGCCCAGTTCCAGACGGACGGCAACTTCGTCGTCTACACCCGCAGCGGCCGCGCGGTCTGGGACTCCAAGACCGCCGGTCACCCGGGCTCACGCCTGGCCGTCCAGGACGACGGCAACGTCGTCATCTACGACGGCAGCCAGGCCATCTGGTCGACGCGCACCGCGCACTGACCGCCCGGACCGGGGTCCCGGCGGGCCGGGCCCCCTTTTGGGTCCGGTCCGCCGACGCGGGGGCGTCCCGCGCTCAGAACGCGTGCCAGCGGACCGCCGGGTCACCCTCGCGCAGGGACGCGACCCTACGGCCGAACTCGGCGAGGGCCGCCGGGTTGCCGGGGGCGTGCTGGGCGACCCACGCGCAGCTCGCCGTCTCCCGGGCCCCGCGCAGGACCGCGCAGCCGTCCCACTCCCGGACGTCCCAGCCGTAGGCCGCGACGAATTCGTCGTACGCCCGCGGGTCCAGGCCGTACCGGTCGCGGCTGAGGGCGAGCACCACCAGGTCGTGTTCGCGCAGGTCGCCGGAGAAGGTCTCCAGGTCGACCAGGACCGGCCCGTCCGGTCCGACGTGCACGTTCCGCGTCGAGGCGTCGCCGTGGATCGGGCCGGGGGCGAGGCGCGGGGTCAGCGCGGCGGCGGCCGCCGCGAAGCCGTCGCGGCGCTCGCGCAGATACGCGGCGTCGGCGGGGTCGACGGCGTCGCCCGCCAGCCGCAGCCACCGCTCGACGCCGCCGAGCAGCTCACGCCGGGGCAGCGCGAAGTCCGGCCGGGGCAGTTCGTGGACCAGCCGCAGCACCGCGGCGAGATCCCGAGTGCCGGCCGGACGGGCGGCCCCGGCGAGCCGGTGCCAGAGCGTCACCGGGTGCCCGCCGGCCTCCCGGACCACGGGCTCGGCCGCCCGTACGGCCGGGACGCCCAGCCCGGCCAGCCAGCCCGCGACGCGCAGCTCATGGGCGGCGCGCTCCCGCAGGGCGGCGTCCCGGCCCACCTTCACCACCAGGCCGCCCTCGGCGAAGACGGCGTTCTCGCCGAGGGCGAGGAGCGTCGCGTCCGCCGCGGAGACCTCGGGCACCGCCGCGGCGAGGAGCTCCCGCGCCCGGCGCTCCGTGAAGGGCACGTCCTTCGCGTCCGCTGCGTCCACCACGTTCGTACCTCACTTGCCTTCGAGCCGGTCGCCCCCAGTCTCCCCTCCCGTCGGACGGGGACGGCGGCCGGGGCCCGGAAATGAGATTGCACGATACGTATCGTCTCGCTTAATGTCGGGGCCATGAACCACCCGCAGCCTGCCCATATCGCCATGTTCAGCATCGCCGCCCACGGGCATGTGAACCCCAGCCTGGAGGTGGTCCGCGAGCTCGTCGCCCGTGGCCACCGCGTCACCTACGCCATCCCCGAGTCCTTCGCGGAGCTGATCGCCGGCACCGGCGCCGAACCGGTGATCTACACCTCGACCCTGCCGACCGACGCGGACCCGGACGCCTGGGGAAGCGAGCTCATCGACCACTTCGAGCTGTTCCTCGACGACGCGATCCAGGTGCTGCCACAGCTCGCCGCGGCGTACGAGGGCGACGAGCCGGACATGGTGCTCTACGACATCACCGCCTATCCGGCGCGGGTGCTGGCCCACCTCTGGGACGTACCGATCGTCCAGCTCTGCCCGAACCTGGTCGCCTGGAACGGGTACGAGGAGGAGGTCGGGAACGCGATGCTCGACCCCATCAAGCGGACCCCGCGCGGCATCGCCTACTACGAGCGCTTCACCGGCTGGCTCGCCGACCACGGCATGGACATCCACCCCGACCTGTTCATCGGCCTCCCCGACCGCTGCCTGGCCCTCATCCCGCGCGCCATGCAGCCGCACGCCGACCGCGTCGACGAGGTCCGCACCACCTTCACCGGGCCCTGCCGCGGCGACCGTTCGCACCAGGGCGTCTGGGAGCGGCCCGCGGACGCGGAGCGGGTCCTGCTGATCTCACTGGGCTCCACGTACACCAAGCAGCCCGGCTTCTACCGCGAGTGCCTGACCGCCTTCGGCGACCTGCCCGGCTGGCACGTCGTCCTCCAGATAGGCAAGCACGTCGACCCGGCCGAGCTCGGGCCGGTGCCCGCCAATGTCGAGGTCCGTTCGTGGGTGCCGCAGCTGTCCGTCCTGGAGCAGGCGGACGCCTTCATCACGCACGCGGGCATGGGTGGCTCACAGGAGGGGCTCGCCTGCGGCGTGCCGATGGTCGCCGTGCCGCAGGCCGTCGACCAGTTCACCAACGCCGCGCTGCTGGAGGAACTGGGGGTCGGCCGGCACGTCCCGGCGGAGCGGGCCGACGCCCGGACCCTGCGGGAGGCCGTGCTCTCGCTGGTGGACGACCCCGAGGTGGCCCGCCGGTCGGCGCGGCTGAAGGCGGAGCTGGCGGCCGAGGGCGGCACGCCGCGCGCGGCGGACCTCGTCGAGACGGAGCTGGCTCGGGCGGTCCCGATAAGGGGCTGATGTTGCATCAGCAATGAAACCGCCTGCCCGCAAAGGAAGTTATTACTGTTTCTTTCAAGTAAAACGTGACAGCCCGCGTCAAGTGAACTGTCCAATTTGCCGCCGTTCCAAGGGGTTTGAAGATACGCAAACACGTTGCGTATGTCACACCTGCGTGCGGATGTTGAATTGAGCGCGTCAACCCTGACAGGGTTTCGAACACCCGGAGCAAGAGCTTCCGTTGCTCCGGGTGCGTTGCGAAACGCGCAATTCCCCCCCACATCCGCACGAGGAGGAACCTCGTCATGGCATCACACAAGCGCGCCGGAAAGCGACGGCTCGTACTGGCGATATCCGCCGCGGCGGCCGTCACCGCAGGGGCCACCCTGCTCGCCCTGCCGGCCGGCGCCGCTCCCGCCGAGGGAACCGTCTACGGCACGGACGCCAAGGGCGCGATCGACGGCAGCTACATCGTCCTGCTGAAGGACGGCGCGAGCGCCAAGGGCGCCCACGCGGTCGCGTCCTCGCAGGACAAGAAGGACCTCGCCGCCCGCTACGGCGGCAAGCTCAACCGCAGCTACGACTCGGCCGTCCACGGCTTCTCGGCCAGCGGCCTCGACTCCACCGAGGCCAAGCGGCTCGCCGCCGACCCGTCGGTCGCCAAGGTCGTCCAGAACCACACCTTCAGCATCAACGCCACCCAGGAGGCCCCACCCTCCTGGGGGCTGGACCGCATCGACCAGGCCGACACCAAGGGCGACGGCAAGTACGACTACCCGGACGGCGCCGGCGAGGGCGTGACCGCGTACGTCATCGACACCGGCGTCCGCGTCAGCCACAAGGACTTCGGCGGCCGCGCCACGTCCGGCTTCGACGCGGTCGACGGCGACGACAACGCCGACGACGGCAACGGCCACGGCACCCACGTGGCCGGCACCATCGCCGGAACCGCGCACGGCGTCGCCAAGAAGGCGAAGATCGTGGCCGTCCGGGTGCTCGACGCCAACGGCTCCGGCTCCACCGAGCAGGTCGTCGCGGGCATCGACTGGGTCACCAAGAACCACAAGGGCCCCTCCGTCGCCAATATGAGCCTCGGCGGCGGCGCGGACGAGGCACTGGACGCGGCCGTGCAGAAGGCCATCGCCTCCGGCGTCACCTTCGCCGTCGCGGCGGGCAACGAGTCCACCGACGCGGGCAAGGGCTCCCCGGCCCGGGTGAAGGAGGCCATCACGGTCGCCTCCAGCACCGAGAGCGACCAGCAGTCCGACTTCTCCAACTTCGGCGCCTCGGTCGATCTCTACGCCCCCGGCTCGGAGATCACCTCCGACTGGAACGACAGCGACACCGGCACCAAGACGATCTCCGGTACGTCCATGGCCACCCCGCACGTCGTGGGTGCCGCCGCGGTCTACCTGAGCGGTCACAAGGACGCGACCCCCGACCAGGTCGCGGCCGCCCTCGTCCAGGGCGCCACCCCGGACAAGATCTCCAACCCCAGCGCGGGCACGCCCAACAAGCTGCTGAAGGTCGTCAAGTAGCCCTGGACGAGACGTAGCCGACGAGCAGCGGAGCCCACGGCTCCGACGCGTCCGTCGCATCCCGACACACACGGCCGGAAGGGCCGTCCGGCCGGTCGCCGCGCCCCACCCCCACGGGGCGCGACGGCCGGCCTCGCCGCGTTCCCCTCCGGTTACAGTCGGCCCGGTCAGCCCCTTTCGTATCCCGTATGACAGGAGTTCACCGTGACGGCCGCGATACTCGGCTTCGCCCTCTTCTCCCTCCTGGTGGCCATGGCGCCCGGACCCGACACCCTGCTCGTCCTCCGCAACTGCCTGCGCGGCGGCCGCCGTACGGGCACGGCCACGGCCCTCGGCGCGGCGGTCGGCTCCCTCGCCTGGGGCGTCGCGGCGGCCTTCGGCCTGGCGGCGGCGCTCCAGCGCTGGGACACGGCCTTCACCGTCGTACGGCTCGTGGGCGCCGCGTACCTCGTCCTCCTGGGAGCCCAGGCCCTGTGGGCCCACCGGCCGCGACGTGGCGCCGCCGCCGTCCGCATGGCCGCGGAGGAGGAACCGGCACCGGCGGGCCGGGCGCCCGGCGCGCCCGAGGCGTTCCGTCAGGGGCTGCTGAGCTGCCTGCTCAACCCCAAGGTGGGCGTCTTCTTCGTCGCCGTCGTCCCGCAGTTCCTGCCGGAGGACGGCTCGCCGTTCGGCACGACGCTGCTGTTCGGGGTCGTCGACGCGGTCGTGGCGGCGGCGTGGATGGTGCTGGTGGCGGTCTGCGCGGCGCGGATGGTCTCGTGGCTGCGGCGGCCCCGGGTGAACCGGAATCTGGAACGGGTGACGGGTGGGGTGCTGGTCGCGCTGGGGGTGGGGGCGGCGGCGGAGACGGTCTGAGGTGGTCTCGATCGCCGGACGAGCTGATTTTCAGCCCGTCCGGCGCTTGAGAACCCCGCGCGGCAGCGCGGCCGGGGGCCTAGGGGCTGGGCGGGACAAGGCCCCGCGCAGCGGCCACCACCCCGCACCCACCGCGACCCCGCCCCGTCACCCCTGCTGGTGCAACCCCCGCCCCGCCAACGACAAGAACGCCTCCCCCACCGCCTCCGACAACGTCGGATGCGCGTGCACATGCTGCGCCACATCCCCCGCCTCCGCGTCCCACCCCACGATCAGCTGGCTCTCCGCGATCATCTCCGAGACGTGCGGGCCCACCAGATGCACGCCCAGCACCCGGCCGCCACCGTCACCCCGCTCCGCGACCACCTTCACCACACCGCCCTGACCGTGCACCATGCCCTTCGCCACGGCCGTCAGCGGCATCGAGTTCACCTCGACCTCGTGCCCCCGCTCGCGGGCCTCGGACTCGGACAGGCCGACGGACGCGGTCTGCGGGCTGGAGTAGGTGACGCGCGGGACGGCCGCGTAGTCCACCGGCCGGGGCGAGCCGCCCGCCAGGGTCTCGGCGACCAGCAGGCCCTCGGCGAAGGAGGCGTGGGCCAGCCCCAGGGACGGCGGCGGCAGCAGGTCGCCCACCACATGGACGCCCGGTACGGACGTCTCCAGGCGCGACCAGTCGGCCGGGGCGACGAAGCCCCGCGCGTCCGTGGCCAGCCCGGCCGCCGCCAGGCCCAGCCCGTCGGTGACCGGCACCCGCCCCACGGCGACCAGCAGCCGCTCCGCCACCACGGTACGGAGCTCGCCGCGGGCGTCGCGGACCGTCGCCCGCACCCCGTCCTCCAGCACCTCGGCGCCCTCCAGCCGGGCGCCCACGCGAACGTCGACACCACGCTTCTTCAGACCCCGCGTCAGATGCCTGCTGACGTCGGCGTCCTCCAGCGGCAGCAGCCGGTCGGCCGCCTCCACCAGCGTCACCTCGGCCCCCATGGACCGGTGCAGCGAGGCGTACTCCACACCGATCGCGCCGCCGCCCAGCACCAGCACCGAGCCCGGCAACCCCGGCGCGAACAGGGCGTCGTCGCTGGTCACGATCCGCGAGCCGTCGGGCTCCAGGCCGGGCAGCGTACGCGGCCGCGAGCCCGTGGCCAGCACGACGCCGCGCCGGGCCGTCCACACCGCGCCCGCCTCGGCGCCGGAGTCGATCCGCACCGTCCGGGGCCCCGTCAGCGACGCCGAACCCCGCACCACCCGCACCCCGGCGTGCGCGAGGTGCCCCTCCACGCCGCGGTGGTTGCGGGAGACGATGTCGTCGCGGGTCGCGGTGAGCGCGGACCAGTCGACGGAGTCCAGCGTCGCCTTGACGCCCCAGCGCTCGCGCGCCTCCGCGATGCCGTCGACCAGCTCCGCCGCGTGCAGCATCGCCTTGCTCGGGATGCAGCCCCGGTGCAGACAGGTCCCGCCGACCAGATCGCGCTCCGCGAGGACGACGTCGAGTCCGAGGGCGGCGGCCCGCAGTGCGGTGCTGTAGCCCCCGGTACCGCCGCCGATGACGAGGACATCCGTCGCGTGCTCACGTGTTTCAGCCATGGCTCCACCCTGCGCCGTCAGGGATTATGAGTCCAACGCAATGTTTCGATCGATTCGATGAAGCCTCTTCATGAGCCATGAGGGGCTCTTCGTGAGCCCTCTTCACGGGGCCCGCCAGGGAGGACGCATGAGCCTGCGGCAGATGGAGTACCTCGTCGCGGTGGTCGAGGAGGAGTCCTTCACCCGCGCCGCCGAGGCGCTCAACGTCACCCAGTCCGCCCTCTCCCACCAGATCAAGGCCCTGGAGCGGGAGGTAGGCGGCCCGCTGCTGGAGCGGCGCCCCCGGGGCATCGGCCTCACCCCCATGGGCCGCGCCTACCTGCCGCACGCCGAACTCGCGGTGCGCAGCGCCGAACAGGCCCGGCGCGCCGCCAAGGCCGCCGCCGGCGCCGCCGGCGGCGAGCTGCGCATCGCCTCGCTGCACGCCCTCGCGGTCGGCGTCATGCCCCCGGTCTTCGCCCGCTGGCGAGACGCCCACCCCGCCGTACGGCTCCACCTCCACGAGTACGCGACCACCGAGGAGCTCCGCGACCACATGGAGCGCGGCATCGCCGACCTCGCGATCGGCCCCCGCCCCGACGGCTGGCCCGGCCCCGTCGTCTCCCTCGGCATGGAGCACATCGCCCTGATCACCCACGCCGACGACCCCCTCGCCGCCCGGCCCGGACCCGTGTCGGTGGCCTCCCTCGCCGACCGCGCGTGGGTGCGCTGCGCCCTCGAACCGGTGATCCAGGGGCGGCGCTGGCTCGACTGGGTCTGCGCCCAGGGCGGCTTCGCGCCCCGCACGGCCGTGTGGACCGAGCACTCCTCCACGGCCGTGCGGATGGCCGTCGCCGGGCTGGGGCTCGTCGCCGCCCCCGTGCACATGGCCCGCGACGTGCCCGGCGCCGTCGTCCTCCCCACCGACCCGCCCTGGTGCCGCGAGCAGACGGCCTTCTCCCGCGTCGAGCTCACCGGCACCACGGCCGCCTTCGCCGGCCTCTGCCAGGAGCTGGCCTTTCCGTAGCCGGCCGGTCAGCCGCGCACCGGCAGCGCCACCGGTCGGTCACGGACGGGCAGCGCCACCGGTCGGTCGCGCACCGGCAGTGCCACCCGTCAGTCGCGTACCAGCAGCGCCACCGGCCAGCCGTCCAGCAGCTCCGCCAGCCCCACCCGTCCCGTCACGGCACGGTCCGTCAGCAGCTCCCGCCAGCGGCCGCCGCCCGGCAGCTCCAGGGCCGTCCCCCGCCAGCCGCCCGCCTCCGCGAGCCGCCCGCGCAGCCGCGTCGCGACGGAGACGGCCGCCCCGGACCGGACGAAGGCCACGCAGTGCCCGGCCGCCGGGCCGAGGGCGGTCAGCGGGGTGTACGAGCCGTCGGCGCCGAACCACTCGGGGTGCGCCCGGCGCAGCCGCAGCGCGGTCCCCGTCAGCCGCAGCTTCTCGGCGGACAGGCCGGTGTCCCCGGCGCCGGGGAAGTCGGGCACCCGCCGGTTGTCGGGGTCGACCAGGGCGGTGCGCAGGCGCTCGGTGCCCATGTACACCTCCGGCACGCCCGGCATGGTCAGGTGCAGCAGCGCCGCGCCCAGCGTGTTGGCCCGTACCGCCGGGGCCAGGGCCTCCTCCAGCGGCCCGAGCTCCGCGTGGGCCGGGCCGCACGGCCCCGCGTGCGCGTACGCCTCCACCGCCGCCTCGTACGCGGCGTCCGGCTCGGTCCACGTGGTGCGCAGCCCGGCCTCCCGGACGCTCTTCAGCAGGGCCGGGGCCAGCCGTTCCGGGTCGGGGGTGCCGAGCCCGAAGACGCTCTGCCAGGCCAGCCACGCCACGTGCCGGTCCGGCGCGGCGTCCCCGGGCACCCCGCCGTCCGCCGAGCCGTCCGCCACCCGGTCCATCAGCTCGCCCCACCGGTGCGGGAATTCGCTCAGCGCGGCGATCCGGGCCCTCAGGTCGGCGCTGCGCTTGGTGTCGTGGGTGGACAGGACCGTGCCGGTGGCCGGCCAGTCGCGCTGGATCCGGGCGCAGTAGGCGTGGAAGTCGGCGGGCGCCACCGACGGGCGGTCCGGGACGCCGCCGACCTCCGTGGCCGAAAGCAGGGGCGCGTGCCGGTAGAAGGCGGTGTCCTCCACGGACTTGGCGCGCAGCGCGGACGCGGTCTGGGCGAACCGGGCGCAGAAGTCCCGGTGCTCCGGCCCGGCCCCCAGGCGGCCCAGGGCGGCGTCCCGGACGGTCTCGACCACCAGGGCCTCCTCCGGCACGGCGAAGGCCGCACGCGCCCCCTGCGCCGCCTGGTCCAGCAGTGTGGCGTCCACGGGCGTGACCGGCTTCCCCGGTACCGCGTAGGGCCGGTAGACGGGCAGCCGGACGAGGATCTCGCGCAGGGCGGTGCGCAGCGCCCAGGGGGCGTGGTCGCGCAGCGGCAGCGAGGTCTCGCAGACCCGTCCGGCGGTGCGCACCAGCCGTTCGACCTCGGCGGCGAGCTCATGGGTGATCACCTTGTACGCGGCGCGCCGCTGCGTCGCGGGCCAGTCGCCGCCCCGGTCGGGCGGCAGGCCGGTGAAGGCGCGGTAGCGGGCGCCCAGCTCGGCGGCGCCCGCCGGGTCGACGAACAGGCCGTCGAGGTGGCGCAGGGCGTCGTAGCCGGTCGTCCCGGCCACCGGCCAGCCCGCGGGCAGCCGCTCGTCGCCGCTGAGGATCTTCTCCACCACCGTCCAGCGGCCCTCGGTGGCCTCGGCGAGCCGGCGGAGGTAGCCGGCCGGGTCGGCGAGCCCGTCGGGGTGGTCGACGCGCAGTCCGTCGAGCACGCCCTCGCGCAGCAGCTGGACCACCTTGGCGTGGGTGGCGTCGAAGACCTCGGGGTCCTCGACCCGGACCGCGATCAGCTGGTTGACGGTGAAGAAGCGGCGGTAGTTCAGCTCCGTCCGGGCCAGCCGCCACCAGGCCGGCCGGTACCACTGGGCGTCCAGCAGCTCGGGCAGCGGCAGCCGCTCGGAGCCGGGTCGCAGCGGCAGGACGTGGTCGCGGTAGCGCAGCACGTCGCGGTCACCGCCGCCGTTCCCGCCGCCTTCCGTGGTGCCGTGTTCCACCCGGAAGTGCGCCAGCTCGTCGCCCAGCCGCCCGGCCAGCACCGGCAGCAGCACCTTCCCGCCGTGCTCCGACCAGTCGATGTCGAACCAGCGGGCGTACGGGGACGCCGGCCCGTCGCGCAGCACCCGCCACAAAGGGCCGTTGAGCCGCACGGACGCGGGCACGGCCATGTGGTTGGGGACGATGTCGAGGATCAGGCCGAGCCCGTGCGCCCGGGCGGTCCGGGCCAGCGCCCGCAGTCCCTCCTCGCCGCCCAGCTCCGCCCTTACGGCCGAGTGGTCGGTCACGTCGTAGCCGTGGCGGGAGCCCGGCACGGCCTCCAGCACGGGGGAGAGGTGCAGGTGCGACACCCCGAGGGCGGCGAGGTGGGGCACTGCCCGCTCGGCGGCCCGGAAGGGGAAGCCGGGCTGGAGCTGGAGCCGGTAGGTGGCGGTCGGCGGCGCGGCGGTGTCGGGCGTCATGGGAACGTACGTACCCACTACGGGCGCCGTTGTCGCGGCGGACTACGCCGGGCGCTGCAACACCGTCAGGCTGCGGTCCGTCAGCGTCAGCCGGTCGCCGGCCTGGACCTTGGGCCCGTCGGTCTCCACGCCGTGCGGGCGGGCGGTGTCCACCACGACCTGCCACTGCCGGCCGTGGTCCACGGGCACCACGAAGTCCAGCGGGGCGTCGTGCGCGTTGAACATCAGCAGGAACGAGTCGTCGACGATCGGCTCGCCGCGTGGGCCCGGCTCGGAGATCGCGCCGCCGTTGAGGAAGACCGTGAGGGACTTGGCGTGCGAGGCGTGCCAGTCGCGCTCGCGCATCTCCTCACCCTCATGGGTGAACCACGCGATGTCCGAGAGCTCGTCGTGCGTGCCCTGCACCGGGCGGCCGTGGAAGAAGCGGCGGCGCCGGAAGACGGGGTGGTCCCGGCGGAGCCAGACCATGGCGCGGGTGAACTCGAGCATCCGGCGCGCGCGGGCGGAGGAGCCGTCGGAGGGGTGCGGCCAGCGCACCCAGGAGATCTCGTTGTCCTGACAGTAGGCGTTGTTGTTGCCGAGCTGGGTGCGCGCGAACTCGTCGCCGTGGCTGAGCATCGGCACGCCCTGCGACACCATCAGGGTGGCGACGAAGTTCCGCATCTGACGCTCCCGGAGGTCGAGCACCCCGGGGTCGTCGCTCGCTCCCTCCGCCCCGCAGTTCCAGGAGCGGTTGTGGCTCTCGCCGTCGCGGTTCTGCTCGCCGTTGGCCTCGTTGCGCTTGTCGTTGTACGAGACGAGGTCGTGCAGGGTGAAGCCGTCGTGGCAGGTGACGAAGTTGATGGAGGCCAGGGGCCGCCTGCCGTCGCCCTGGTAGAGGTCGGAGGAGCCGGTCAGACGGGAGCCGAACTCGGCCAGGGTCGCGGGCTCGCCCCGCCACAGATCCCGGGACGTGTCCCGAAATTTACCGTTCCATTCGGCCCACAAGGGGGGAAAGTTCCCCACCTGATAGCCGCCCTCCCCGACGTCCCACGGCTCGGCGATCAGCTTCACCCGGCTGACGACCGGGTCCTGCTGTACCAGGTCGAAGAACGACGACAGCCGGTCCACCTCGTGGAACTGCCGGGCCAGCGTCGCCGCCAGATCGAAGCGGAAGCCGTCCACCCGCATCTCGGTCACCCAGTAGCGCAGCGAGTCCATGATCAGCTGGAGTACGTGCGGGCTCCGCATCAGCAGGGAATTGCCGGTGCCGGTGGTGTCCATGTAATAGCGCGGGTCGTCCGCGAGCCGGTAGTACGAGGCGTTGTCCAGCCCCCGGAAGGAGAGCGTCGGCCCCAGGTGGCTGCCCTCCGCCGTGTGGTTGTAGACCACATCCAGAATGACCTCGATGCCCGCCGCGTGCAGCGCCCGCACGGCCGACTTGAACTCCAGCACCTGCTGACCCCGGTCGCCCCAGGAGGCGTAGGCGTTGTGCGGGGCGAAGAACCCGATGGTGTTGTAGCCCCAGTAGTTGGCCATCCCCGCGTCCACCAGCCGGTGGTCGTGCACGAACTGATGGACCGGCATCAGCTCGATCGCCGTCACCCCCAGCTCGGTCAGGTGCTCGATGACCGCCGGGTGCGCCAGGGCCGCGTACGTCCCCCGGATCTCCTCCGGCAGGGCCGGGTGGCACATCGTCAGGCCCTTCACATGGGCCTCGTAGATGACCGTACGGTGGTAGTCCGTCCGCGGCGGCCGGTCGTCACCCCAGTCGAAGTAGGGATTGACCACCACCGACGTCATCATGTGCGGCGCCGAGTCCATGTCATTGCGCTTCTCCGGGCGCCCGAAGTGGTAGCCGTAGACGGCCTCGCCCCAGTCGACCTCCCCGCTCACCGCACGCGCGTACGGGTCGAGCAGCAGCTTGGCGGAGTTGCAGCGCTGCCCGCGCTCCGGCTCGTACGGGCCGTGTGCCCGGAAGCCGTAGCGCTGACCTGGCATGACGCCCGGCAGATAGGCGTGCCGTACGAACGCGTCGCTCTCGCGGAGCTCCACCGCCGTCTCCGAGCCGTCGTCGTGCAGCAGGCACAGCTCGATCCGCTCGGCGGCCTCGGAGAAGACCGCGAAGTTGGTGCCGGCGCCGTCGTAGGTGGCGCCGAGGGGGTACGCCTGTCCCGGCCAGACCTGCATGAGTCGACTTCTTCCCGTTCGTCGTAGGGGGTGCTCGGGACCGAACCGGCATCCTTGCCCAACCGGAGCCCTCGAGCCGCCCTTTCGGCAGATCTTCCCCAAAAGGAGCGCACCCACGGCTCCCTTCGGCTCGTCCGACCGGGTGACCGGCCCGTACCGGCCGCTGACCGGCCGGTTCCGCCCCACCCGGCGCGGCGGGTCCCTCCGGCTCGCCGACAGGCCGTCAGCGACCCGCCCGGGGAACCGTCGTGGACCTGCCGCTATGAAACCGCTCACTACCGCCGCGCGGGCCCGGGACAACACCTACGAAGCACGGGAGAGTTGATGGAGGACCCTTCGCGTCCGGGTGCAGGGGCCGCCGCCCGCGCAGTAGTCTGCCTTGATCGTTGGACGGGGGCGGAAGGCGGTGCACTGGTGAGCTCGGGCGGGCTGGAGCTGCCCTCTGGAGACAGTTGTCCCGGGGGAGACGGTTCGGCCGACGCACCACCCGGCGCGGTCTCCGTGGCGCGGCCGATGGAGATCGGCGCGGCACTGGACTGGGACGCCGACGCGTGGGGAGAGGTACGCACCCGCGCGCGGCGGGCCGGGCGTGCCTACATCTGGCTGAATCTCGTCGAACAACGGCTGCGGGCGGTCGTCGCCGCCGTGCTGCGGCCGGTCTACGAACCGGTCCACGGCGAGGACGAATGGGTGGTCGCCGCGGCCGGCCCGGCCGGCCAGGAGTGGGTGCAGCGGGCCGTCGCCGTCCGGGAGGTCAGCCGCCGCAAGGGCTATCTGCTCGACCCGGCAGACGACAACGTCCTCAGCTTCCTCACCCTGCCGCAGCTGCGCGAGCTGCTCGTCCAGCACTGGCCGTGCTTCGAGCCGTACCTCGACGACCGCCGCGAGCTGGAGCTGGCGCTGGACGAGCTGGAGGTCACGCGTAACGTCGTCTCCCGCAACCGCGCGCTGTCCGAGACGGTCCTCGCCCAGGCCGAGCGCGCCTCGGCCCGGCTGCTGAACATCCTCGGCGGCGGCACGGGCGCGGGCGCGCCCTCGGCCGACCGGCTGCCCATCGACGCGGTCGAGGACCTCGTGGGCGACCGCTACGCCGATGTGGTGGGCGTCCATCCCGACCGGGTGCGCCTCCAGCGGCAGCTGCCCGTGGAGGACCTCTTCGGCAGCGCCCGCCGCCTCGACGCGGTGGGCATAGGCCTGAACCTCCTCGTGCAGAACTACTCCGGGCGGCGGCTCGTCCGCCTCGCCGAGTCCGGCTGCCGGGCCCGGCTGCTCTTCCTCAACCCCGCCAGCAGCGCCGTGCGGCGGCGCGAGCGGGAACTGGGGATCAAGAAGGGCGAGATGAGCCGGTCCGTCGAGATGAACATCATGCACATGCGGCGGGTACGGGACCGGCTGCGGGACACCGCGGCCTTCGAGATCCGCGTCTTCGACGAGACGCCGCGCTTCACCGCCTATCTGGTCAACGGCGACGGCTCGGACGGCCTGGCCGTCGTCCAGTCCTATCTCCGCAAGGCCCGGGGCATGGAGGCCCCCGTGCTGGTGCTCCGCGGCGGCGGCAACGTCCTGCGGGACAACCGGTCCGCCGACGACGGCACGCACGGCCTCTTCGAGACCTACCGCGAGGAGTTCGAGAGCGTGTGGGTGGACTCGCGGCCGGTGTCCTGAGCCGGCCGGAGGGGCTCCGGGGGCGGCCGGCCCGGACCGCCGGGCCGTCCGCGCGCCGGTCGGCGCGGACTCCCGGGGCCTCCGGTGCGCCTGACGGGCCATGGGACGTTGTCAGTGGGGCGTGCGACGCTGGGGACCAGTCGGGGGAAGCACCACGAAGGGGGAGCGCCATGGGGTGGCATCAGGAGTCGCTGATCGGATTCGACCTGGAGACGACGGGCACGGACCCCACCGAGGCGCGCGTCGTCACGGCCGCCGTCGTCGAGACCAAGGCCGGCGAGGTCATCGGGCGCCGGGAGTGGCTGGCCGACCCGGGCGTCCCCGTCCCGGCCGAGGCCGCCGCCGTCCACGGCGTCACCACCGAGCGCGCGGCGCTGGGCAGGCCGGCCCGTGAGGTGGTCGAGGAGATAGCGGCGACCCTCACGGCGCACTGGGCCACGGGCGCGCCCGTCGTCGCGTACAACGCCTGCTTCGACCTGTCGCTGCTGGCCGCGGAGCTGCGCCGGTACGGGCTGCCGTCCCTGGGCGAGCGGCTGGCGGAGGCGGGCATGACGGGCATGACGGGCATCACGGGAGGGGAGACGGGGCCGGTCGTCGACCCGTACACGATCGACCGTGCCGTCGACCGCTACCGCAAGGGCAAGCGCACCCTGGAAGCGGTCTGCGGGGTGTACGGCGTGGTGCTGGACGACGCGCACGAGGCGGGCGCGGACGCCCTCGCGGCGGTCCGGGTCGCCCGCGCGGTCGCCGAGCGGTATCCGGACATAGCGCGCCGGGACCTGTGGGAGCTGCACCGGGACCAGGAGCGGTGGTACGGGGAGTGGGCGGAGTCGTTCCAGGGGTGGCTGCGGCGCAAGGGGGATGTGGGGGCGGTGATCGATCCTCGGTGGCCGTTGCGGTGACGGTCGGGTGTGCGGCTCGGTGGGGGCGGGGGTGCGGCTCGGCGGGTGCGGTGTGCCGCTGCGCGGGGCCTTGTCCCCTCCCCGCCCCTTCCCGAAACCGAGGGCGAGCCCCCGGGCCCCCTTCCGCGCTGACGCGTGGTGTCCTCAAGCGCCGGACGGGCTGATTTCAGCCCGTCCGGCGCTTGAGGACCGGGGTCCGGGGCGGAGCCCCGGTTCGGGAAGGGGCGGGGTGGGGAAAAAGCCCCGCGCAGCGGCAACCGTCGTCGAGAGGGGCCGGACCGTGCTGTTCGAGGTGTGGGCGCCGGAAGCGCAACGCGTCACCCTGGCCCTGGACGGCCACGAGCACCCCATGGCACGGGACCCGGCCCGCACCGGCTGGTGGCACCGCACCGCTCCCGCCGCGGAAGGCGCCCGCTACGGCTTCGCCCTCGACGGCGGCCCCGTACTGCCGGACCCGCGCTCGCGCCGGCTGCCCGACGGGCCGGACGGGCTGTCCGCCGTCGTCGACCCGGACCGCTTCGTCTGGCGGACGGACCGGCCCTGGGCACCGCTGGCGGGCGCGGTCCTGTACGAGCTGCACATCGGCACGTTCACCCGCGAGGGCACCTTCGACGCGGCTGCCGGCCGGCTGCCGCACCTGGCGGAGCTGGGGATCACCCATGTGGAGCTGATGCCGGTGTGCCCGTTCCCGGGCACGCACGGCTGGGGCTACGACGGGGTGGCCCCGTGGGCCGTGCACGAGCCGTACGGCGGCCCGGCGGGGCTGGTCCGGTTCGTGGACGCGGCGCACGCGGCGGGTCTGGGCGTGGTCCTCGACGTGGTGCACAATCACCTCGGCCCGTCCGGCAACCACCTGCCCGCGTTCGGCCCGTACTTCACGGACACCCACCACACACCGTGGGGGGCCGCGGTCAACCTGGACGCGCCCGGCTCGGACGAGGTCCGCGCTTACCTGACCGGCAGCGCCCTGGCCTGGCTGCGGGACTACCGCCTCGACGGGCTGCGTCTGGACGCGGTGCACGCGCTGGCCGACACCCGGCCCAAGCACTTCCTGGCCGAGCTGTCCGGAGCCGTCGACGCGCTGGCCGCGCGGCTGGGCCGGCCTCTGTTCCTCATCGCCGAGTCCGACCTCGGCGACCCGGCGACGACGGCGCCGCGCGAGGCCCGCGGCCAGGGCCTGCACGCCCAGTGGAACGACGACTTCCACCACGCGCTGCACACCGCGCTGACGGGCGAGTCCCAGGGCTACTACGCCGACTTCGCCGCCGATCCCGCGCACGCCCTGGCCAAGACGCTGGCGGGAGGCTTCTTCCACGACGGCGGCGTCTCCTCGTTCCGCGGCCGCCGCCACGGCCGCCCCCTCGACCCGGCCTCCCCCGCGCACCGCCTGCTCGGCTACGCCCAGACCCACGACCAGATCGGCAACCGCGCGGTCGGCGACCGGCTGTCGGCCCGCCTCTCCCCCGGCCTGCTGGCCTGCGCGGCGGCGCTCGTGCTGTGCGGGCCGTTCACCCCGATGCTGTTCATGGGCGAGGAGTGGGGTGCCCGCACGCCCTGGCAGTACTTCACCGACCACCCGGACCCGGACCTGGCGGAGGCCGTACGCACCGGACGGCGCCGGGAGTTCGCGGCGCACGGCTGGGCCGCCGAGGACGTTCCCGACCCGCAGGACCCCGCCACCCGGGAGCGCTCCTGCCTGGACTGGACGGAGCCGACCCGGGAGCCGCACCGGGCGCTCCTGGAGTGGCACCGGACGCTGATCGCGCTGCGCCGCGCCACGCCGGGACTCACGGCCGGCCCGCTCTCGGACACCGACGTGACGGTCACCGGGGACCTGGTGACAGTGGTGCGCCGGGGCGGCCTGTGCGTCGCCGTCAACCCGACGGGCGGCCCGGCCGAGGTCCCGCTCGGCGGCCCGGACGGCGGGCCGCCCGAGGTGCTGGCGGCGTGGCGCCCGGTGGAGCTGTCCGTCACCGGCGGCGCGCGGTCGCTGCGGCTCCCGGCGGAGTCGGCGGCCGTGCTGCGCGGCTGAGACAGGGCGTGGGCACGGTCCGCGTTGCGGCGGGAAACCGTCCGCGGGACCCTGGAGTAGGGCGTATCCGCGCCTGAGTGTGCGCGGAGCCGGAGCGCCGGGTGCGGTGCGTCGCACCAGAGGGAGTGAGACGCCATGCGCACTCTGCTCAGGGCCCGGATGGACACCCGCGCGGGGAACGAGGCCATCAGGAACGGCTCGATGCCCGAGGCGATCCAGGCGCTGATGGACCAGCTCAAGCCCGAGGCCGCCTACTTCACCGCGATGGACGGCGGACGCACCTGCATCCTCGTCTTCGACATGGAGGACTCCTCGCAGATGCCCGTCGTCGCGGAGAAGCTCTTCCTCGACATGGAGGCCGAGGTCGAGATGCACCCGGTGATGAACTACGACGACCTCAAGAAGGGCCTGAGCTCCCTGTCCAGGGGCTGACCCCGGCCCGTACCGGACCGGGGGCCCACGGGCTCAGCCCTCCGCGGGCTCCAGACGCAGGGAGATGCTGTTGATGCAGTAGCGCTGGTCGGTGGGCGTGGGGTAGCCCTCGCCCTCGAAGACGTGTCCGAGGTGCGAGCCGCAGCGGGCGCAGCGGACCTCGGTGCGGACCATGCCGTGCGAGCGGTCGTCGATCAGCTCGACGGCGGCGGAGTCCTTCGGGTCGTAGAAGCTCGGCCAGCCGCAGTGGCTCGCGAACTTCTCCGTGGACCGGAACAGCTCGGCGCCGCAGGCGCGGCAGGAGTAGACGCCCTCCGTGGTGGTGTCCGTGTACTCCCCGCGGAAGGCCGGCTCCGTGCCCGCCCGGCGGAGCACCTGGTACTCCGCCGGGGTCAGCTCGGCGCGCCACTGCTCGTCCGTCTTCTCGACCTCGTACGCCATGTCGCGCGCCCCTTACGTTCGTGCTGCCGGTGTCAGCTTTCCAGGCGGGCCAGGATCTTCGGACCGAGGTCCGTGACGTCACCCGCGCCCATGGTCAGAACGAGATCGCCGGGGCGGGCCATTCCCGCGACGACGTCCGGGATCGCCGCCATGTCGTGCTCGGGGCGCACATCGGCGCCCGTGGTCCGCGCGGCGTCGATGATCAGCTCGCTGGTGATGCCGGGGATCGGGTCCTCGCGGGCCGGGTAGATGTCCAGGACCACGGAGGCGTCGGCCAGCGCGAGGGCCTGGCCCATCTCGGTGCCCAGCTCCTGGGTGCGGCTGAAGAGGTGCGGCTGGAAGACGACGAGGATGCGCGAGCCGGCGTCGACCGCACCGCGGATGGCCTCCAGGTCGGCGGTCATCTCGGTCGGGTGGTGGGCGTACGAGTCGATGACCTGGACGCCCTTGGCCTCGCCCTTGAGCTGGAGGCGGCGCTTGACGCCGGTGTACTTGCCGAGCGCCGAGGCGAGGTTGTGGACCGGGATGCCGAGCGCGACGCCCGCGGCGAGGGCCGCCACGGCGTTGTGCGCGTAGTGGCTGCCGGGCACGGAGACGGTGAAGGTCAGCATCTTGCCGCCGAGCAGGACCGTGACCTCGCTGGTCAGGCCGCGCGGGTTGATCTTGAGGACGCGGACGTCGGCGTCCTCGGCGGTGCCGTAGGTGACGACCTCGATGTCGTAGCGGCCCGAGACCCGCTCGGTCAGTTCGCGGGCGCCCGCCTGGTCGGCGGAGACGACGAGCGTGCCGCCGGGGCGGATCCGGCCGACGAAGGTGTCGAACGACTCGTAGATCTCGTCCATCGACGCGTAGTTCGCGTGGTGGTCCAGCTCCACGTTGAGGATGATCGCGACCTCGGGCGCGTACTTGTGGAAGCTGCGGTCGCTCTCGTCCGCCTCCGCCACGAAGATCTCGCCGCCGCCGTGCAGGGCGTTGGAGCCGGGGGCGCCGAGGTCACCGCCGATGGCGTACGAGGGGTCGAGGCCGAGGGCGTCGAGGGAGACCGCGAGCATGGAGGTCGTGGTCGTCTTGCCGTGGGTGCCGGCGACGGCGATCGGGCGCAGGCCGTCCATCAGGCGGGCGAGGGCGTCCGAGCGGTGCACGACGGGGATGCCGCGCTCGGCGGCGGCCGCGAGCTCGGGGTTGTCGGCGCGGATGGCGCTGGAGACGACGACGCAGGTGGCGTCCTCGGCCAGGTGCTCGGCGGCGTGGCCGATGTGCACGGTCGCGCCCAGGGCGCGCAGGGCCTCGGCGGTCGCGGAGTCCTTGGCGTCGCTGCCGGCGACGGCCGCGCCGCGCTGCGCGAGGATCTTCGCGATGCCCGACATGCCGGCTCCGCCGATGCCGATGAAGTGAGGTCGGTCCATCGTCGTGGGGACGGCCGGTGCCATGTGCGGTGCTCCCTGGGGTCGGCAAAGGTGGATACGGCTTAGCGCCCCCGATTGTTGCACCCGCCGCCGCCGACCTGATCCACGGGCGCCCGGTATCACCTCGTACGGGTGTTTCGGCGCCGCCACCGGGACCGGCCGGCAGCCGTCGGGGCCGCGCTGTCCGGCGGTCGGCGAGCGCGGGCGGGGCCCTGGGCGGAAACCCTGCCACGCGGGCGTACAGGGGGTGACGGGGGTGGAGCTGTTCCGCTCTCCCCCGCGTTCCCCTTCCGCGGCCGCCCGGCCCGGCTCTGTCGGCGCGTGGGACGGTCAGCGGTCTCCGGGGCCCCGCGGGGGACTCCGCCCCGCCGCCTCACACCGCCCGGATCAGCCCCGCCGCCAGCCCCGCCGCGATGGCCGCCGTGCGGCTGTCGACGCCGAGCTTGCCGTAGAGGTGCACGAGGTGGGTCTTCACGGTCGCCTCGCTGATGAACAGGCGGCGGGAGATCTGCTTGTTCGCCAGGCCCTCGGCGAGCAGGCCCAGGATCTCGGCCTCGCGGGGCGACAGCGTCGGGCGGCCGGCCCGCACCCGGCCCAGCAGGCGGGCGGCGACGGGCGGGGCCAGCACCGTCTCGCCCCGGGCCGCCGCGTGGACGGCCGTGGCGACGTCCTCGGGCGGCGCGTCCTTGAGGAGGTAGCCCGTGGCACCGGCCTCGACCGCGGCGAGGATGTCGGCGTCGGTGCTGTAGGTGGTGAGGATCAGCACGGCGGGCGGGTCGGGCAGGGCGGTGATCCGGCGGGTGGCCTCGACGCCGTGCATGCCGGCGCCCATCTGGAGGTCCATCAGGACCACGTCGGGCCGTACGCCGTCCTGGAGCAGGCGCAGCGCCTCGGCGCCGTCCGCCGCGTCGCCGACGGCCTCGACGTCGGGCAGGTCGTCGACCATGGCGCGCAGCCCGCGCCGGACGACGGGGTGGTCGTCGACGAGCAGGACCCTGATCACGCGGCCTCCGGGGTGTCGGCGGCACCGGGTCCGGCCGGGGAGGGGGCGGCGGTGCGTACGGGCACGGTGGCGGCGACCGCGGTGCCCTCGCCGGGGGCGGACTCGACGGTCAGGGTGCCGCCGAGCTCGGCGATGCGCTCGCGCATGCCGTGCAGGCCGAAGGTGCGGCGGCCGTCGGCGGGGCCCCGGCCGGGGGTGAAGCCGACGCCGTCGTCGTAGATGTCGAGGGTGACCTCTCCGTCGAGGTAGGAGAGGGTGACGGCGGCGTGCTCGGCGCGGGCGTGGCGGGTGACGTTGGCCAGCGCCTCCTGGGTGAGGCGGAGCAGGGCCACCTCGGTCTCGACGGGGAGGGCGCGGGGCTCGCCGTCGAGGCGGAAGGCGGCCGTGGGGGCGGTGCGGGCGGTAACGCGGCGCAGGGCCTCGGGCAGCGGGGTGTCCTCCAGGGCGGGCGGGGTGAGGGCCCGGACGAAGCGGCGGGCCTCGGCGAGGTTGTCGGCGGCGGTCCGGCCGGCCTCGCGCATGTGGGCGCGGGCCGTCGCGGGGTCGGCGTTCTCGGCGGCGCGGGCGAGCAGGACGATGCTGGAGAAGCCCTGGGCGAGGGTGTCGTGGATCTCGCGGGCGAGGCGCTGCCGTTCGGCGAGCCGGCCTGCCTCCCGCTGGGCGGCGGAGAGCTCGTCCCGGGTGCGGACGAGGTCGTCGATGAGGCTCTGGCGGCGGGCGCTCTCGCGGTAGAGGGCGGCGTAGCCGTAGGCGGTCAGGACGGCGACGACGGCCCCGGCGACCGGTCCGATGACCTTGGCCGCGGTGAGCCCGCCGGGCGCGGTGGCCTGGGCGGCCACGACGGCGGCGGTGCTCGCGGCGACGGCGGGCAGCGACCAGCGCACCGGCAGGGCGTGCAGGAAGTGGAAGAACAGCGGGAAGGCGACGTAGCTGAAGCCGTGGTCCAGGGCGAGGAGCGCGAGCCACAGCGCGGTGACGCCGGTCAGCCACAGGCCGGGGCGGGCGGTGCGGCGCACGACGCCCGCGCCGTAGGCGGCGGCGAGCAGGAGGCCGAGGGCCGGGACGGCCGGGGGCTTCCCGAGGAGGGAGGGGCCGAGGGCGAGGGCGAGCAGGGCGTAGAACGCACCGTGCAGCGCGAGGCGGACCAGCCGCAGCGACGGCGCCTCGGCGGCGGCCGCACCGGCGCGTCGCCGCGGGCGGGAGCGCGCGAGGAGGACACGCGCGCGGGCGCGCGGTGCCGTCGCGTGGGGAGCGGGGGTCGGGGTCACCCCATCGAGCGTACGGCTCCCGGGCGTCGGGCCCCTCCGGAAGCCCCTCAACCGTTCGATTGATTTTCGGGTGCACCGGACGGACCGGGTACGGACCAGTCCTTGCCCTGATGGCGGCGCGGCCCGCGCGCGGCACCGTGGAGGGGTCCTGATCAGAACCCGGGAGGGGTCCTTGTTCGTCGCGCTCCGTGACATCCGTTTCGCCCGGGGGCGGTTCGCCCTCATGGCCACGGTCGTCGCGCTCATCACCACCCTGGTCGTCTTCCTCTACGGCCTGACGGACGGGCTGGCCCGCGAGGCCACGTCGGCCGTCGCACGCCTGCCCGCCGACCGCGTGGTCTTCGGCGCGCCCGCCGGGGCCGAGCCGGAGGTGTCGTTCTCGAACAGCACCCTCGACGCCGGGCAGGTACGGGCCTGGCGCACGGCGCCCGGGGTCCGGGAGGCCGAGCCGCTGGGCGTGGCGATGACGCGGCTGACGGCGGGCGGCAAGGCGGAGTCGGTGAGCGCGTTCGGCACGTCCGGGCGGCTGCGGCCCCCGCTCGTGACGGGTGGGGCGCCCGGGGACGGCGGGCTGGCGGTCGGCGAGCGGGTCGCCCGCGAGGCGGGGATCCGGGTGGGCGACCGGGTCACGCTCGGCGCCGAGGCACTGACCGTCTCGGGGATCACCGCGGACCGGAGTCACGGGCACGCGCCGAGCGTGTGGACGACGCTCGCCACGTGGCAGCGCGTGAGCCACCAGGCCGGGCCGACCGCGCTCGCGGTCACGGGCCGGGGCGGCCCCTCGGGGGACGCCGCGCGGACGACGACGGCGGTGCCGGTCGCCGAGGCGCTCGACGGGATCGACGGCTACGCGGCCGAGCACGGCACGCTCCGGCTCGTGCAGGGCTTCCTGTTCGTGGTGAGCGCGCTGGTGGTGGGCGCCTTCTTCACGGTGTGGACGGTGCAGCGGCGCCCGGAGGTGGCGGTGCTCAAGGCCGTGGGGGCGAGCGGCGGCTATCTGGTGCGGGACGCGCTCGGGCAGGCGGCGGTGGTCCTGGTGGCCGGTGCGGGCCTGGGCGCCGCGGCGGGCGCGGCCGGCGGGGCGCTGGCCTCGGCGGCGGTCCCCTTCGAACTGGGGGCGGCCACGGTGGCCGTACCCGTGGCGGCGATGGTGCTGCTGGGGCTGGCCGGCTCCGCGCTCGCCGTGCGCCGCATCACGTCCGTGGATCCGCTGACGGCGCTGGGAGCCAACCGATGACCAGGAATGTCCCCTCTTCCCAGGAGCCGCGGTCCGGCGCCGCCCTCACCCTGGAGGACGTCACCCTCACTTATCCGGACGGCGACCGCCCGCTGACGGCCCTGGACGCGGTGTCCCTGGCCGTGGCCCCCGGCGAGCTGGTGGCCGTCGCCGGGCCGTCCGGTTCCGGGAAGTCGAGCCTCCTCGCCGTCGCGGCGACCCTGCTGCGGCCCGGCGCGGGCCGGGTCACCGTCGCGGGCCGGGACACGGCGCGGATGACCGACCGGGAGCGCACGGCGCTGCGCCGCGAGCGGATCGGCATCGTCTTCCAGCAGGCCAACCTGCTGCCGTCGCTGACGGCCGAGGAGCAGCTGCTGGCCGTGACACACCTGCGGGGCGGGCGGGTGCGCGAGGCCCGGGGCCGGGCGGGCGAGCTGCTGGAGTCGGTGGGCCTGGACGCGGCGAAGCGGCGCCGCCGCCCGCACCGGTTGTCCGGTGGCGAGCGGCAGCGCGTGAACATCGCCCGCGCGCTGTTCGGCGGCCCGGCCGTCCTGCTGGTGGACGAGCCGACCTCGGCGCTGGATCACGAGCGCGGCGAGCGGGTGGTGGAACTGCTGGCCGACGTGACGCGCCGGCACCGCACCGCGACGGTGCTGGTCACGCACGACCGGGCGCTGCTCGGCCGGGCCGACCGGGTGCTGGTGATGCGGGACGGCCGGCTGGCGGAGGCGTGACCGCCACCCGCCCGCGTGCTTCCCGCCGGGGTCACTCCTCGTCGTTGTGGGCGTAGAGCTTCAGCACCGGCACGCCGACCTTGTGCCGCGCCCGGGAGGCCCAGTCGCGGTGGAAGAACTCCTCGACCAGGTGCGGGGCGGTCAGCACGATCACTTCGTCGGCGTGGGTCTGGTCGACGACCGACCGCAGCAGGTCGAGCGGGTGCCCCTCGATCAGCTGGCCGACGGCCTCGCAGCCGGCGTCCCGGAGGGAGCGCAGCGAGTGCTCGAGGGCGAGGGCCGCCGGGCGGCGGGCCTGCTCGCCCTCGGGCTCGTCGGCCTCGTGGACCGCCTGCTCCAGCTCGCCGAGGGCGACGTCGTCGATGGCGCGCAGCAGCCGGTCCTCGGCACCTCTCGGCTGCATGAGGACGATGAAGGACATCGTGTCGTCGTGAAGGGTGGTGACGAAGTCGACGTCCGAGGCGGACAGAGGTTGCTCGATCATCAATACGCTCGTGAACACGGTGGAAGCCCTTCTCCTTCGTGGGCCACCGGCCCAACAGAAACCATCCTGCGCGTGCCCCCCTGGGCCCGCCTGTTTTGATCACGTGCCCCTCGGGGCGCGTTCGACTCAATTCTGCCCATCGGCGGGTAACCGGAAGAGGAAATTCCGCCGATTGTCAGATCTGGTGGTACCGGGTGAAGAGGAAACCCGATTCTTCTATGACCGAGGCCAGGGTGAATCGTTCCGGCACCGCGACGGGCGGGCCGCTCACGATCCGGTCCGCCGTACCGGAGACCGTCACCGGGGCCAGCGACAGACACAGCTCGTCCAGCGCGCCCGCGGCCACGAACTGGCCGAGGAGCCTCGGCCCGCCCTCCGTCAGCAGCCGGGTCAGCCCCCGCTCGGCCAGCACGCCGGGCACCCGCGCGGCGTCGACCCGCCGCCCCTCGCCCGCCACGACCACCTCGGCACCGGCCTCGCGGGCCGCGCGGACCCGGTCCGCGGGCGCGTCCGCGCCGGTGAGGACGAGCGTGGGCACCAGCGGCGCGGTGAACAGCGGAAGCGAGAAGTCCAGGTCGAGACCGGCGCTCACGACCGCGATCGCCGGCGCGGGGCCCTGCCCGAGCGCCGCCCGCCGCGCCGCGAAGGCCTCCCGTGCCCGCGCGGGCCGGTACCCCTCCTTCCGTACGGTCTCGGCGCCCACCACCACGGCGTCCGCGAGGCCCCGCAGGGTGCCGAAGATCCGCATGTCGGCCTTCGAGGACAGCGGCTGGGAACGCCCGTCGTGGTGGGCGGCGCCGTCGAGCGAGGAGACCATGTTGGCGCGCAGCCACGCCTTCCGGGGCCCTCCCCCGCCCACCCCCTGCCCGCCGGGCGCCCCGGGCGTGACGGGAGCCTCGGGGTACGCGTAGGCCTCGGCCAGTTCGGCCAGGTCCCAGGTGCGGTCTTCGATGTCGGACGGGGTGAGCGGGTGGGGGAACAGGCGTCGCATAGGCCGCAGTGTGACATGCCTCGCTGTTCCCGGGCCCGGAGCCCGGCGGACAGCGACTAGGCTGGAGAGCTGTGTCGTCCTCCACCGCATCCGCCTCAGGCGCCCCGGGTACCACCGGCGCCGCCGACCCGATAGCCGGGTCGGCCACCGGCTCCCCGATCGCGCTCACCTCGCGCGCCCCGCACGTACCCGCCGACCGTCTGGTCGCCGAGATGGTGCCGCCGCCGCGCTTCGACTCGGTGCGCTTCGACAACTACATACCGGACGCCAAGCAGCCCAGCCAGGCCGAGGCCGTCCAGGTGCTCGGCGGCTTCGCGGCCGGTCTCGGCGGCGCGAGCGCGAGCGGCACCGGCCGCAAGCGCTGGTTCCGGCGCGAGGCGAAGCCCGCCGCCGGCCCGCGCGGCGTCTACCTCGACGGCGGCTACGGCGTCGGCAAGACCCACCTGCTGGCCTCCCTCTGGCACGCCACCCCCGCGGCGCCCGAGCACAAGGCGTTCGGCACTTTCGTGGAGCTGACGAACCTGGTCGGCGCGCTGGGCTTCCAGCAGACCGTCCGCACCCTCAGCGACCACCGGCTGCTGTGCATAGACGAGTTCGAGCTGGACGACCCGGGCGACACCGTCCTCGTCTCGTCCCTGCTGGGCAAGCTCGTCGAGGCGGGCGTGGCACTGGCCGCCACCTCCAACACGCTGCCGGGCAAGCTCGGCGAGGGCCGCTTCGCGGCGGCCGACTTCCTGCGCGAGATACAGGGCCTGTCCGCGCACTTCCGCCCGCTGCGCATAGACGGCGAGGACTACCGGCACCGGGGCCTGCCGCAGGCCCCGGTGCCGTTCGACGACGACACCGTCACCCGTACGGCGTACGCGACCGCCGGCGCCTCCCTGGACGACTTCCCGTCCCTCCTCGACCACCTCTCCAAGGTCCACCCGAGCCGCTACGGCGCCATGTGCGACCCCGTGCGGGCCGTGTGCCTGACGGGCGTGGAGCCGGTCGGCGACCAGTCCACGGCGCTGCGGCTGGTCGTCCTCGCGGACCGGCTGTACGACCGGGAGGTGCCGGTGCTGGCTTCCGGGCGGCCGTTCGACGAGCTGTTCAGCGAGGAAATGCTGAACGGCGGCTACCGGAAGAAGTACTTCCGGGCGATTTCGCGGCTGACGGCGCTGGCGCGGGACGCGAAGTCGCTGGTGGTGGAGTAGAGGGTACGGCGGGGGCTTTCCCCTACCCCCCTGACGGTGCCGTCCGGCGGACATAAGGTGCTGCGGTGCACTCGCCGACTCGTATCGTCCGATCGTTCGCCGCTCTCGCCCTCTGCGGGAGCCTGGCCGCCTGCGGCGGCGGTGGTTCCGGGAAGTCCTCCGCCGCCGCGGGCACGCCGGCCGCCCCGGCCTCTCCGACGGCCGCGCCTCCCACCCCCGCCGCCTCGCCCGAGGCGTCCGCCGCGCCCACCCTTCCCGTGGGGTCCGACGGCCGGGCCTCCGTGTTCTTCCACGGGAAGCGCGGCGGTGCGAAACGCGTCGCCCTGACCTTCGACGCCGACATGACCTCGGACCAGGGCCCGCGGGCCGCGCGCGGCGAGCGGTTCGACAACCCCGAACTGATCACGACGCTGCGGAGGCTCAAGGTGCCCGCCACGGTCTTCATGACCGGCCGGTGGGCCGAGCAGTACCCGGACCAGGCCCGGTCCATCGGCGGTGACGCCCTCTTCGAGGTCGCCAACCACTCCTACAGCCACCACGCCTTCTCCACCCCCTGTTACGGGCTCCCGGTCGTCCCGCGCGGCGGCGCCCGGGCCGACGTGGAACGCGCGTCCGCGGCCTTCCGTACGGCAGGGGTGCGGCACGCGGTCCCGTACTTCCGCTTCCCCGGCGGGTGTTACGACGAAGCCGCGCTGCGCGCCGTCGCGCCCGCGAAGGTGACGGCCGTGCAGTGGGACGTCGTCAGCGGTGACGCCTTCGCCAAGAAGGCGGGGCCGGTGGCGGACCAGGTGCTGGCGCAGGTCAAGCCCGGTTCGGTCGTGGTGATGCACTGCACGCGCAGCGCGGCGCCCACCACGGAGGAGGCGGTGCGGCGGATCGTGCCCGAGCTGAGGGCGCGGGGCTACGAGTTCGTACGGGTCTCGGATCTGATCGCCGGGACCTGAGCCACGGGCGGCCGGGGCGTTCGCGGACCACCGGAACGGGCCGGTCCGCACCGGTCCGAGCCGAAACCGGAGCCGGAGCCGGGCCGGGATCGGAATCCGGCGCGCTCCCGCTCCCGTCAGCCCGAGCAGGCCGTGCGCTGCGCCTCCTGCCACTCGCAGACAGGGCAGAGCGTGACGCCCGGCCGCTCGGCCGGGTACTCCGTGGGCTCGCCGCAGTGCACGCAGTCCGCGAAGGCCGCGGGGGCGGCAGGGGCCACTGGGGCGGCAGGGCTCCCGTCCGTCCGTTCCGTGCCCGTACGCTCCATGTCTTCCTCCGTCCGTCCGCGCGTCCCTCCATCGTCGCCCATCGCCCGTTCCCTCCTCACGCCCGTCGCCCGGCGAGCGCGCACGCCCCGGCGACCGCCGCCGCCGTCAGCGCCAGGGCTCCGGCCAGGGGAAGCGGCGAGAACGGCACCGTCCCGCTGCGGGAGCCGGTGACGAGGCCGGTCACGGCGGCGCGCGCGGGTGAGCCTCCGGCGAAGAGGACCAGGATCGCGGCGAACCCGGTCGACGGCACCGCCCAGGCGGTGCTGCGCAGCACCGGCCGGTTGCACAGGGCGCCGACGGCCGTGCCGAGCAGGGCGCAGGCGACGGCCGCCGCCAGACCGGCCGCGGTGGCGGGCCAGAGGTCCACCGGGACCTGGTGGTCGGCGCTGCGCGGGTCGCCGATCGCGGCGACGACGGCGGTCCCCGTGGCGGCGAGCGCCGTGGAGGCGCCCAGCGCGGTGAGGATCCCGGCGAGGTGCACCCGGCCGGGACCGGCCGCGGCGGCGGCGCAGTCGCGGGCGGCGGGCGGCTCGTTGGTGACGCACACCCGGACCAGCCAGGCCGCCACGGGCAGCAGTACCCCGGCGGCGTAGCCGAAGGAGTCCAGGACCGGTTCCCCGTGCTGGACCCCGATGACCATGAGGATGCCGTAGAGCATCAGCGGCGGCAGCCAGCGGTGCGAGCGCCACAGCAAGGCGGCCTGGTAGCGGAGGAGTGCGGTCATCGGGCGGCTCTTCTCGGCGGCGGTCGGGCGGCGGGCAGGGGGTGGGGAAGCGGACGGTTGTCACGGGCGCGGGAAGCCGGTGACCGTCACAGGGGTCGGTGGACCGGCGGGGCGTTCACCGGGACGTCCGGATCGGCGGGCGTCACGGGAGCGGCGGCCCGGCGGGCATCACACGGGCAGCGAACCGTCAGGCACCGCAGGGACGGTGGCCGGTAGACACCGTGAGGGCGGCGGGTCGGCGTGCGTCACGCGGGCGGCGATTCGGTCGTCGGCGACGGCGATCCCGCGGAACTCGCCGGCGGCGGGTCTACGGGCCTCACCGCGTGGACGTGCCAGGCGGGCCGGGCCGTGAGGAGGGCTCGTAGCAAGGCGTCCGAGTGGGCGGCCACGACCGTCAGCCGCACGGTGCCGGGCGGAACGGGGGAATCCGCGGGCACGAGGGCGGGGGCGCCGGGCAGGCCCTCGGGCAGCGGGGCCCCGGCCGGGCCCTGGGCCTCGATCAGGACCCTCGGGCCGGCGAACTCGGCCAGGACCCGTGGGTCCCGTGGGTCGGCCTCCGCCAAGCCTCGCGAACCGGCATCGGCCGGTCCCCCCGGCCCCGCCCCGGTGGAAGCCCCGGCCGCGTCCACGGCCCGCTCCGTCGTCAGGCGGCCTCCCGCCACGCGGTGGACGGCGTCGGCTGCGCCCCGCAGGGACGCGGCGAGCCGGCGCGGGTCGTGGTCGACGAAGACGACCGTGCCCCCGGCGGCCACGCGGCCGGTGACCGCGTCGTCGAGGAGGGTGCGCGAGTCGCGGTCCAGGCCGGTCCACGCCTCGTCGAGGACGAGCAGTTCCGGGTCGGCGAGGAGGGCCTGGGCCACGGCGACCTTCTGGCTGGTGCCCTTGGACAGCTCGGACAGGGACGTACGGGCGTGCCGCCCGGCGCCGAAGCGCTCCAGCCACTCCTCGGCGCCCCGCGCGGCGGCCGCCCGGCCGAGGCCGTGGACGCGGCCGAGGTGGGTGAGGTAGCCGGCGGCGGTGAACGGCAGGGCGGCCGGGAACCGTTCGGGGACGTACGCTGTGCGCGGGCGGCCGGTGATCCGGCCGGCCGTCGGGGTGTCGATGCCCGCGAGCAGGCGCAGCAGGGTGGACTTGCCGCTGCCGTTGGCGCCCTCGACACGGAGCAGGGCGCCCCGTGGCAGGTCGAGATCGACGTCGCGCAGCACCCACGGCCCGCGCAGCCCGTACCGGCGTCCGACCCCCCTGAGTCTCATGCGCCCACAGTAACGGGCGAGACGGTCCGTTCATCTGACGGCTGGCAGACTGGGGGCGTGACCAGCCCTGACACCCGCCCCGAGACCGGCCCCGAGACCCGCCCCGCGACCAGCGGAACCCGCCCCGAGACCCGCCCCGAGACCGGCGGTCCCGCCACCGGCGACGCCGCTCCCCCGGAGGACCCCCGCGACGAGGCGCCGCAGTTCGTGCTGCCGCTCGTGGTCAGGATCGAGAAGGACGCCCCGCCGGCTCGTACGGACGCCCTGGAGACGGCGGCCCGCGCGGTGCTCACGCTGCTGTCCGACGCGCGCGCGGCCACCGGCGGCGACGGCGTGGACGGCGAGTGGGCGGCGGCCGTGCGGGACTGGCAGGACGCCCGGATCCGGAAGGTGGTGCGGCGGGCGCGGGGCGCGGAGTGGCGCAAGGCGTCGGCGCTGCCGGGCATCACGGTCACGGGCGAGCGGGCCGAGGTACGGGTCTTCCCGCCCGTACCGCTCGACGGCTGGCCCAAGGAGCTGGTGAAGCTCCAGGTGTCGGGCACGGACCTGGACGACCCGGAGCCGCCGGCCCCGCTCGCCGCCGCCGCGGGCCCGGTGCTGTGGCTCAACCCGGAGCTGGAGATGTCGGCCGGCAAGACCATGGCCCAGGCGGGGCACGGCGCGCAGCTCGCGTGGTGGGGGCTGGACGACGCGGCCCGGCGGGCCTGGCGGGAGTCCGGTTTCGCGCTGGCGGTGCGGACGGCCGATCCGGAGCGCTGGGCCGGGCTGACGACGAGCGGGCTGCCGGTGGTGCGGGACGCGGGCTTCACCGAGATCGCCCCGGGCTCGTGCACGGTGGTCGCGGACCACCCGGCGCTACGGGTCCGACAGTACGACCTGTGATACTGGCGCCAGAACATCTGTTTTGGCGCCAGGGGGTAAGAAGTTGTCGAAAAGGACCGTACGCGGCGCGACGGCTCTGGTCACCGTGGGCGCCGTGGCCGCCCTCGGGCTCGGGCTGACCGCCTGCGACGACGGCAAGGGGAACGACGCCAAGGGCGAGCCCTCGGCGTCCGCGCAGCCCAAGGGCAAGGCGAAGAACGCTCCCGAGACCGAGCCCGACGAGGAACCGACACCGAGCAAGAAGCCCGAGGAGAAGTGGGACGGCAAGGTCCGGGTGATCGGTGACGGTTCGACGTCGTACACCGGCCCCCAGCCCAAGCAGCCCAAGCCGGAGAGGCTGAAGCCGGGTGAGAAGCCGCCGCAGTTCGTGGTCTTCTCCTGGGACGGCGCGCTGGAGGGCGACGACCACCTCTTCTCGTATTTCCGTCAGGCCGCCAAGCAGAACAACGCCCAGATGACGTTCTTCCTCACCGGCACCTATCTGCTACCGAAGTCGAAGGCGTCGCTGTACAAGCCTCCGCAGCACAAGCCCGGCGAATCGGCGATCTCCTACGCGACGGACCCGCACATCAGGGACACCCTCCAGCAGGTGCGCGGCGCCTGGCTGGACGGCAACGAGATCGGCACCCACTTCAACGGCCACTTCTGCGGCGCCAAGGGCGGCGGCGACTGGAGCACGGCGGAGTGGAAGAGCGAGATCGAGCAGTCCTATTCCTTCGTGCAGAACTGGAAGACGAACACCGGTTACACGGACCTGCCGCCGCTGCCCTTCGACTACAAGAAGGAGCTGGCCGGCGGGCGCGCCCCGTGCCTGGAGGGGCAGAAGAACCTGATACCGGTGGCGAAGTCCTACGGCTGGCGGTACGACGCGAGCTCGCCCGGCGACTTCCAGATCTGGCCGTCCCAGATCAACGGCGTCTGGAATTTCCCGCTCCAGCTGCTGCCGTACCCGAAGAGCGAGAAGCAGGTCCTGTCGATGGACTTCAACTTCCTCTACAACCAGTCCGGTGACAACACCAAGGGCGACCCGAAGAAGTACGCGGAGTGGCGGAAGCTGACGCGGGACGGCTATCTGAACGGCTTCGAGCGCGTCTACAACGGCAGCCGGGCGCCGCTGTTCATCGGAAACCACTTCGAGGACTGGAACGGTGGCATCTATATGAAGGCCGTCGAGGACGTCATGAAGTCGGTGTGCAAGCGGGACGGCGTGCGCTGCGTGTCCTTCAAGCAGCTCGCGGACTGGCTGGACGAGCAGGACCCGAAGGTGCTGACGAAGCTGCGCGGCCTGGACCCGGCCCAGTCCCCGGACTGGTCCACCTTCGTCAAGAAGAAGTGATCAAGAAGAGGTGACGGGGCGGAAGAGGTGACGGGCGGGGGTACGGCGCCGTACCCCCGCCCGTCACCTCTTCCGGTCAGCCCGTCCGGGCCGTCATGTACTTCGTCCAGATGTCGATCGGGATCGTGCTGCCCAGGGTGCCCTTCGCGGCCCCGGCCAGGCCGTCCAGCGGCTGGAGCTCCTGCGACTTCGGGTCGATGCGGGAGAGCGAGACGGCGGTCGAGACCTTGTCGCGGTAGCCCGCGAACCACGCCGACTTGTTGTCCTGCGCGGTCCCGGTCTTCCCCGCGGCGCCGGCCCCGGCCGCCTTCGCCGTGGTCGCGCTGCCGCGCAGCACGGCCTCGCGCAGGGCGTCGTCCACCGCGCCCGCGACCTTCGCGGGCAGGACCCGCTCGGCCGCGGGCTTCTCCACGGGGACGGGGTTGCCGTTGCGGCTCAGCTTGTCCACGGAGTACGGCTCGCTGTGCAGGCCACCGGCGGCGAAGGTGCCGTACGCCCCGGCCATGCGGATGGCGCTGGGGGTCGCGGTGCCCAGTGAGAAGCCGGGCAGCTTCTGGCCGAGGCTGTTCTTCAGCAGGCCCGCGGCCACGGCCGTGTCGCCCACCTGGTCCAGACCGACGTCCATGCCGAGCTGCATCATCGGGGTGTTGACGGACTGGGCGACCGCTTCCTTCAAGGTGATCCTGCCCCAGGACTTCCCGCCGTCGTTGACCGCCTTGACGATCTTGCCGGAGCGGGACCAGTACGGGCCCTCGGGGGTGAGCAGCGAGATCTTGTCGTCCCCGTTGTAGACGGTGGCCGGCGAGACCGGGGTGCGGGGCTTGCCGCGCTCCTTCAGGACGCCTTCGCGCAGGGCGGCCGCGTAGACGAAGGGCGTGAAGGAGGTGCCCGCGGGGACGACGGAGGAGTTGGCGTCGTTGAAGCCCTGCTTGAGGTAGCCCGGGCCGCCGTACAGGGCGACGACGCGCCCGTCGGTGGTGACCGATGCGGCGCCGATGCGGACGTCCTTGTCGGCGTCGCGCTTCTCCGCGTCCAGGCGGCCGCTCGCCTCGGCGACGGCCTTGGTCAGCGCGTCCATGCGGGGCTTCTCGAAGGTGGTGCGGATCTGGTAGCCGCCGAGGTCGAAGTCGTGGTCGGAGACCTCGGTGTGGGCGCTCACATAGGCGCGGGCGGTGTCCACCAGATAGCCGGTCTGCCCGGTCAGCCCGGCCGGCTTCGGCGGGGCCTGGGGCTCGGGGAAGGTGGTGTAGCCGGCCCGCTCCTCCTTGGAGAGCTTGCCGATGGTGACCATCCGGTCGAGGATCCAGTTCCAGCGCTCCACGGCACGCTCGTGGTTGTTCGGACCGAGCGAGGGGTCGAACAGGCCGGCGCCCTTGAGCAGCGCGGCCAGGAAGGCGCCCTCGCTGGCGTTGAGCTGCGAGACGTCCTTGCCGTAGTAGGCGTGGGAGGCGCGCTGGATGCCGTAGGTGCCGCGCCCGTACCAGCTGGTGTTGAGGTAGCCCTCCAGGATCTCGTCCTTGCTCATCTGGTTGTCCAGCTTGATGGCGATGAACATCTCGGTGAACTTGCGGCTGAACGTCTGGTCCTGGTTGAGGTAGGCGTTCTTCACGTACTGCTGGGTGATCGTGGAGCCGCCCTGGGTGCTGCCGCCGGTGACCATCCTGGTGACGGCGCGCGTCATGCCGCTGACCGAGATGCCGCTGTCGGAGTAGAAGGTCTCGTTCTCGGCGGCCAGCGCCGCCCAGCGGACCTTCTCGGGGACCTTGCGGATGTCGAGGTCCTGGCGGTTGACCTCGCCGGTACGGGCCATCTCGGTGCCGTCGGCCCAGTAGTAGACGTTGTCCTGCTGGGTGGCGAAGGCGTTGAGGTCGGCGGGTATCTCGGTCCGGACGTACATGATCGCGACGAGGGCGGTCAGCAGACCGCCGGCCGTGAGGACGGAGCCCAGCGTCTGGCGCCACGAGGGCACCCAGCGCCGGAAGCCCCGCCGGCCCGGCCGGGGGTAGGCGGGGCGGAGTCTGCGCGTCCAGGGCACGGCGCGTTTCCTGGAGGCGGCGGCGCGCTTCCTGGGCGCGGCGCGTCTCCGGCGGGCCGGAGCGGCGGCGTGGTTCCGGCGGGCCGGATCGGTGTGGTTCCCGCGGGCCGGAGCGGCGTGGTTCCGGGCGTGCGCCCCTTTTCGACGTTCGAACACGACTCGACCCTACGGCCTGGGGAGCGGCCCAGGGCATGCCGGATGTCCGTGGAATCCGGATCAAGAGGTCTGTTCGGGTACCGTATCGTTTCTACACACCTGTAAATGCAGAAGGATCATCGCACGACATGGAAACCGCCACCCCCGCCGCCGTCCTGCCGCGCCACGGCCGCCGCCGCGCGAACGGCGCTCTGGAGGGCGAGGTGCTCGCCGCGCTCCAGCGGGCCGAGGGCCCGCTCACGCCCCGCGAGGTCCAGGCCCGGCTGGCGGGCGAGCTGACGTACAGCACGGTGGTGACGATCCTGTCCCGGCTGCACGGCAAGGAGGTGCTCACCCGCACCCCGCGCGGCCGCGCGTACGCCTACGCCCCGGTGACCGACGAGGCGGGCCTGGCCGCCCGCCGGATGCGCAAGATCCTCGACGGTGTGCCCGACCGGGAGGTCGTGCTGGCGCGGTTCGTCGCCGAGCTGCCCGCCACGGACGAGGAGCTGCTGCGGGCCCTGCTCGTCGGCGCCTTCCCCGCGCCCCGGCAGCCGCTCCTCTGAGGCACCCGCCCCGTCCCCTTCAGGCCCAGAGCCAGACCCTGCGGTTGCGGGCCACGGTGTGGACGCGGTCGGCGCGCTGCGGGTGGAGCTCCCCGGCCGCGGCGCCGAGCTCCGCCACCTCCGTGTCGCGCAGCACCCGCACATCCTCCAGCGCCGGTGCCACCTCCACGCTCTCGGCCCCCACGAGCACCAGGACCGGCCGCACCCGGACGAGGAAGCCGCACCCCCGCGACAGCACCATCGAGGCGCGCGTGGTGTCGTGCCGGACCTGGCGGACGTACGGCCACGGCTGCCGCTCCCGGGAGAGCCGGACGAGCGTCTCGCCGACGTGGACCCGCGCCCGGCGGCCGGGCAGCGCGGCTATGCCGAAGACGCCCCCGGGGCCGATCAGCAGATGCGGGATGACCGCGTCGCCCGGCAGGACGATGGAGTGCACCACCTCCCAGCCGCCGCCCGTCAGCTCCTCCAGGTCGGCGCCCACCCGCTGCTCGGCCTCCAGCGCCCGCCGCCAGACGTCCTCCACGGGCCGCCGGCCGAGGAGCCGGGCGCACACCAGGCCGAGGCGGCCGGTCCCCGAGGCGTCGAGCCGGGCCCGCAGCGTCTCCCCCGGCCGGTTGGGCGCGAGGTCGTCGTCGGGCGGCAGGAAGAGCCTCTCCGGGTCGTAACTCTTACCGTTCGCACTCCTCTTGCCGTCCGGACGGTCCCGCACGCCCACCACCCCCTCCCGCCATATTGCCGCAGAAGCGGGGGAACCAACCCGTTCGGCGGCCCGTTCTCCCGGTGAGGCCCCGCGACATCCCCCCGATCGCGGGGCCTCACCAGATCCGCCGCCACCCCGCGGGGCGGGCGCCCGGCGGCTCAGCCCCCGGCGTCCGCGGCCACCGCGGCGGCCGCCCGGCGGGCCGCCATCAGCACCGGGTCCCACACCGGGGAGAACGGCGGCGCGTAGCCCAGGTCCAGGGCCGTCAGCTGCTCCACCGTCATCCGGGCCGTCAGCGCGACCGCCGCCACGTCCACCCGCTTCGCCGCGCCCTCGCCCCCGACGATCTGGACGCCGAGGAGACGGCCCGTACGGCGTTCGGCGAGCATCTTGACCGTCATCGGGCGGGCCCCCGGGTAGTAGCCGGCGCGGCTCGTCGACTCCGTCGTCGCCGAGACGAACCGCAGGCCCGCCGCCGTGGCCTGCTCCTCCAGCAGGCCGGTGCGGCCGATCTCCAGGTCGCAGACCTTGCTGACGGCCGTGCCGACCACACCGGGGAAGGTGGCGTAGCCGCCGCCTACGTTGGAGCCGATCACCTGGCCGTGCTTGTTGGCGTGCGTGCCCAGGGCGATGTGCCGGGTCCGGCCGGAGACGAGGTCCAGGACCTCCACACAGTCGCCACCGGCCCAGATGTTCCCGTGGCCGCGCACCCGCATGGCCAGGTCCGTCAGCAGCCCGCCCGACTCGCCCACCGGCAGCCCGGCGGCGCGGGCCAGCGCCGTCTCCGGACGCACGCCCAGGCCGAGCACGACCACGTCCGCCGGGTACTCGGCCGCGTCCGTGACGACCGCGGTGACCTCGCCGCCGGCGCCGGTGCGGACCTCGATGACCGCCGCGCCCGTCACCACCTCGATGCCCATCCCGCACATCGCGTCGCGGACCAGCGCGCCCATGTCCGGGTCGAGCGTCGACATCGGCTGCGCGGCGCGCTCGACGACCGTCACCGCGTAGCCGCGCCGGACCAGCGCCTCGGCCATCTCCACGCCGATGTACCCGGCGCCGACGATCACGGCCCGGCGGCCCGGGGCGCGCTCCAGCCCGTCGATGAGCGCCTGCCCGTCGTCCAGGGTCTGCACCCCGTGGACGCCGCGCGCGTCGATGCCGGGCAGCGACGGCCGGACGGGCCGGGCGCCGGTGGCGATCACCAGGTGGTCGTAGCCGTGCCAGCGCTCCGTGCCGGTCTCCAGGTCGCGGGCGAGGACCCGCCCGCCGTCCACGTCCAGCTCGGTGACCTCGGTGCGCGTCCGCAGGTCGATGCCGCGCTCGCGGTGCTCCTCGGGGGTACGGGCGATCAGCGCGCCCGGACCGTCGACCTCGCCACCGGCCCAGTAGGGGATGCCGCACGCCGAGTACGAGCTGTACCGGCCGCGCTCGAAGGCGGTGATCTCCAGTTCGCCGGGCTTCCTGAGCCTGCGGGCCCGGGAGGCCGCGGACATCCCCGCCGCGTCGCCCCCGATGACCACCAGCCGCTGTGCCGTCATGGCCTACGTCCCTTTCGCCGGTCGAACGGCCAGGCTAGCCACCTCCGTCCCCGGTGGGCGCGGCAGGACACCACGGGGACCACAGGCCGGTGTACTCGTGGGCCAGGGCGGCGACCGTGCCCGGCGAGCCGAGGAGCCGGCGCAGCCGGGCCGTCCGCGACCGGTCGGCGGACTCGTCCCGGTCCGGCCGGGTGTGCAGCAGGTCGGTGAGGTCGCGGGAGAAGCGCACGGCCTGCCGGACGCGGTGCAGACAAGTGTCCGAGTAGGCGTCTATGAGCCGCTCCGTGCCGGTCCGGTGCCACAGGGCGAGCGCCTCCGCCAGCGTCACGGCGTCCGCCACCGCGCCGTTGAGGCCCTTGGCGCCGGTCGGCGGCACGATGTGCGCCGCGTCCCCGGCCAGCAGCACCCGGCCGTGGCGCATCGGCTCGGTCACCCGGGTGCGCATGGGTGTGAGGCTCCTGGCCGTGATCGGGCCGCGGCGCAGCGGCGGGCCGTCACCGGCGGTGTAGCGGGCCGCCAGCTCGTCCCAGATCCGCTCGTCCGGCCAGTCGGCCGGGTCGGTGCCGGCGGGCACCTGGAGGTAGAGCCGGGAGACGGCGGGGGTGCGCATGCTGTAGAGCGCGAAGCCCCGTTCGTGCGCGGCGTAGACCAGTTCGTGGTGGGTGGGCGGCACGTCGGCGAGGACGCCCAGCCAGGAGTACGGGTACGTGTGCTCGTACACACGGGTGCGGTCGGCGGGCAGGGCCCGCCGGGTCACGCCGTACGAGCCGTCGCAGCCCGCCACGTAGTCGCACTCCAGCAGGTGCTCGGCGCCGTCGTGGACGTAGCGGACGGCGGGCCGCGCGGTGTCCGCCCGTTCGACGGCGACGGCCCGGGCCTCGAACAGCAGGGGCTGGCCGTCCTTCAGCCGGAGCGCCACGAGGTCCTTGACGATCTCGGTCTGGGCGTAGATCGTCGCCTGCCGGCCGCCGGTGTGCGCCGCCAGGTCGATCCGGTGGGCCCGGCCGTCGAAGCGGATCTCGATGCCGTCGTGGAAGAGGCCCTCGCGGTCCAACCGGTCGCCCGCCCCGCAGGCGCGCAGGACGTCGACGGTGCTCTGCTCCAGCATCCCGGCGCGCTGCCGGGCCTCGGCGTAGGCGCGGTCGCGGGCCTCCAGGACGACGCAGTCGACGCCGGCGAGGTGGAGCAGACGGGCGAGCAGCAGGCCGGCGGGTCCGGCCCCGACGATGCCGACGGTCGTGCGCATCAGACGTCTCCGTGGCCGGCGTCGGGGCGGGAAGGGGGCTCGGTGAAGTCGAGGAAGACGGTCTCGCGGTCGCCCTGGAGCCGGATGTCGAAGCGGTAGGCGCGGTGGTGGCCGGGGTCCGGGGTGGCGAGCAGGGTCGGCCGGCGGTCGGCGGGCAGGGCGGCGAGCAGCGGGTCGTGGGTGGGCAGGGTGAAGTAGAGGCGGGTGAAGAGGTGGTGGGGCAGGCCGCGGGCGAAGAGGCACACCGCGAGGTAGGGCGCCCCGCCCGGCGGGAGGGTGCGTAAGAGGTAGTGGCCGTCGCGGCCGGTGGTGACGCGGGCGAAGCCGGTGAAGCCGAGGCCGTCGCGGCGCAGGCTGCCGGGGACGGCGGGGGCCGAGCCGTCCGGGCCCGTCTGCCAGAACTCCAGCAGGGCGTGGGGGACGGGGGCGCCCGCGCCGTCGAGGACCGTTCCGTGGACGGTGACGGTGCGCGGGTGTCCGGAGGGCGCCGGGGCGCCGCCGTCGGCGAAGGGCAGGGCGTGGCCGTGGAAGGGGCCGACGGTCTGCGCCGGGGTGCTGTTCGGCGCGGGCGCGGCGGGGGTGAGGGGCGGGGTCATTCAGCGGCCCTCCTCTGCCCAGGTGGCGGCGGGCCCGTCCAGGACGACGTCCCAGCGGTAGCCGAGGGACGAGCCGGAGACGCTCAGGGCGGGGTCGTAGGCGGCCACGAGCCGGGCGCGGGTGGCCTCGTCGCCGGCGGAGTGCCAGATCGAGTCGTACGGCAGGAGCGGGTCGCCGGGGAAGTACATCTGGGTGACGAGGCGCTGGGTGAAGGCGGTGCCGAAGAAGGAGAAGTGCAGGTGGGCGGGGCGCCAGGCGTTGTGGCGGCCGGGCCAGGGGTAGGCGCCGGGGCGGATGGTGGTGAAGTGGTAGCGGCCCTCGTCGTCGGTGAGGCAGCGGCCCGCGCCGGTGAAGTTCGGGTCGAGGGGCGCGGAGCGCTGGTCGAGCCGGTTGGCGTAGCGGCCCGCGGCGTTGGCCTGCCAGAGCTCCACCAGCTGGCCGCGCACGGGGCGGCCCCGGCGGTCCAGGATCCGCCCGGCGACGGTGATGCGCTCGCCCAGCGGGTCCCCGGGGTGCTGCCGGGTCAGATCGGCGTCCAGCGGATCGACGTCGGCCGGGCCGAAGACGGGACCGGTCAGCTCGACGGCCTCGGGACCGGGGGCGACGGGCACGAGCGGGCGGCGGGGGAGACGGAGCGGGTCGCCGGTGTAAGGGGGCGTGCCGGGTGCGGCGGATATGCCGGGTGCGGCGGGGTTCTCGGGCGCCGCTCTGCCGGGGGCGCTGTCGCGGGAGCCGTCGCGGTCGGTTCCCTGGAGGCCGGGGGCGGCGCGGCCTGTCTGTTCCCGAACGGATTCAGATGCCATGGCCGTGACCTACCCCACGGCGATCGGGGTGACCCGCCGGGGGCTCGTTCGCCGGCCTGCCCCCCCGGCCCGCCCTTCCCGAACCGGGGCTGACACCCCGTGCGGGGCCCGCATGGACCACGTTCTCGCCGAATGCGCTCTCAGGTCGAGACCGCCGGGGCTACGGGCTCGGGGAGGTGGGTGGATGACATCTTCGTACCGCTTCGAGAGGGCGCCTGCGCATGAACCCCCGCCCGGATGCCACGAGCGGAAGGACAAGGCAGCCGTGCGGGTCACCAAGGCTCGCAATCGAGAAGGAGAGTGCAGTGGCAACCACACTCACCCGCCCCGCGCCTGAGAGGGTGGCGGAGCGGGCCCGCGAAATCCTGTCGACCATGGAGGCCGACCAGGAGTTCGAGCGTCTGTGGCGGACCTGCGCGCAGTATTCGAGCGACTGGGACGACTTCTACGGGTACCCGATCATCCCCGACTACGACGCGGTAGGAGACGCCCCGCAGCTGTTCAAGGAGACCATCCGCACGATGGCCATCAAGTCAGCCGTCTACGACCTCATGGACGGCGACGAGACTACGGCGACTACACCCACCAGTGTTACCGGCAGGCTTTCGGGCCGGTCAACGAACGGTTCTGGATCGGCCGTGAGGAGACCGAACGGCGCCGGAAAGTGCTGGACAAGGTGTACGCCGGGATCGGCATCACCGAGCGCGGGAAAAGGGTAGCCATCCAGTTCGGCGTCGCCGCTTAGCCATGGGATCCGCCGCCTCCGGCTCCAACGGGACCGGGGGCGGCGCGATCCGGTCGGGCTCAAGGCCCACCTTGTGGGAGTGAACGCAAGCCGGTGTTCCGTCCGGCGCGTAGCGGTACCCGTCCGCCGGGTTGAATGGGCAATCTCCGGTCGGTCGGTCGTAGACCACAAAACCGCACCGGGGAAGCCGCTTCGACGGGCAGATACCGCACGCCGGATGATCGAGGTCATCGGCACTGACGAAAGGCTCGGCCATGGGCGGAGCCTAGTGCCACGGGGCGGACACAGCCCTCCGTTCCGGCTAGGAGCCCCTGGCCACCACTGAGCAGTCGGAACCGCCGTCACGTGGCCTCAGCGTTCCAGGACCAGCGCCTGCCCCTGCCCCACCCCCACGCACAGCGCCGCCAGCCCGACCCCCGATCCCGCCGCCGCCAGCTGATGGGCGATCGACCCCGTCAGCCGGGCGCCGGAGCAGCCGAGAGGGTGGCCGATCGCGAGCGCGCCGCCGCGCGGGTTGACGATGCCGGGGTCGAGTTCGGGCCACTCCGCGAGGCACCCCAGGACCTGTGCGGCGTAGGCCTCGTTGAGCTCGAAGTGGGTGAGGTCCGTGAGCGAGCGGCCCGCCTTGGCGAGGACCCGGCGCACGGCCTCCACCGGCCCGAGGCCGTACATGTCGGGCTCGATGCCGGTGACGGCCGAGGCCCGGACCCGGGCCAGCGGCTCGCGGCCGGTCTCCCGCAGCCCCTCCTCGTCGCACAGCAGCAGGGCCGCCGCGCCGTCGTTCAGCGAGGAGGAGTTGCCCGCGGTGACCGTGCCTCCGGTCTTCCGGAAGGCGGGCTTCAGCCGGGCCAGGGCCTCCAGGGAGGTGTTGTCCCGGATCGTCTCGTCGCGGGCGAGCGGAGCGTCCGGCAGCTGTGTGACCTCGGCGTCGTACGCGCCGTCCTGCCAGGCCCGCGCGGCCTTCCGGTGGCTGGCGAGGGCGTAGGCGTCCTGCTGCTCGCGGGTGATGCCGTACTTGTCGGCGATCAGTTCGGCGCCCTCGCCCAGCGGCACCGTCCACTGCTCGGGCATACCGGGGTTGGTCATCCGCCAGCCCAGGGTCGTGGAATACAGCTCCTGGTGGCCCACGGGGAAGGCGCGGTCGGACTTGGGCAGGACGAAGGGGGCGCGCGTCATCGACTCGACGCCGCCCGCGACGACGACCGAGGCGTCGCCGAGGGCGATGGCGCGGTAGGCGTGCACGACGGCCTCCAGGCCGGAGGCGCACAGCCGGTTGACCGTCACGCCCGGTACGGACACGGGCAGTCCCGCGAGCAGCACCGCCATGCGGCCGACGTTGCGGTTCTCCTCGCCGGCGCCGTTGGCGTTGCCGAACACCACGTCGTCGACGCGTGCCGGGTCGAGGCCGGGCGCCCTGCCGACCACTTCGCGCACCACGTGCGCCGCGAGGTCGTCGGGGCGGACGGAGGCGAGGGCGCCGCCGTACTTGCCGACCGGGGTGCGCACGGCGTCGACGATGTACACGTCCCGGATGCGGTCGTTCATGGCTGCTCCTTGAGCGGTCGGGCGAGGAGGACGGACGAGGAGAGGGCGCGGGGCGCGGCCGGTCCGGCGGCGCCGGGTGGTGCGGCAATCCTCCTCCCCCGGACGGCTGTTCGCCCAGTGAACTTTCGTTCATAATCGGTGCCGTGACGAGTCTCGGCGTGCCGCCAACCGCTGTCAACAGGGCTGAGGAGGCGGCGCTCGTGGGCCCGCTGGTGAGGGGCCTCGCCGTGCTGCGCGCCCTCGCCGGCCACGAGGCCGGGGCGCGCGTCCGCCCCGCGGACCTCGCCCGCGCCACCGGGCTCGCCCGTTCCGTCGTCGACCGGGTGCTCACCACGCTCGGGCACCTCGGGTACGTCCGCGCCGACGGCCGTGAAGTCGTCCTGGCCGTGGGCCTGATGGAGCTCGGCAACGCCTACCTGACGGCGAGCGGGGTGCCCGCCGCGCTCGGCCCGCACGTGGCGAGGCTGGCCGCCGCGCTCGACGCGTCCGTCTCGGTGGCAGTGCCCGACGCGGACGGCGTCCGGATCGTCACCCAGGCCGCCCGCCCCCGGGCGGCCGCCGCGGGCTTCCGGGCCGGACTCCGCATCGGCGATCTGCTGCCCGCCGGCCGCTGCGCCCCCGGCGCGCTGTTCGCCGCCGCGCCGCCGGACTGGGCCGTGGACGACCAGCTCCTCGAACCCGGTCTGGTGGCGGTGGCCGTCCCGGTCCGCGACCCCGCCGGACGGACCGCGTGCGCCGTGACCGTCACCAGCCACACCAGCCGGCACTCGGCGGACGGCCTGCGGCAGGAGACCCTGACCGCGCTGCGGGCCGCCGTCCCGGCGATGGAGGCGGCGCTGGCGGACGCCGGGACGGGCGGGGCCCCCGGTGCGGAGGGCGGCGGCGCGGCCCCGGCGTCGTACGGCATGCCGTACGACGGCCCGGCGACCGCCCTCAGCCCCGCGCCGGACCTCCCCCGGACCGGCCCCGGCACTGCCCCCGCCTCGGACGGCGACGAGAACGGCCCGGCCGCCGCCCCCGACGGCACACCACGCCACCCCCGGACCGCCCCCGGCACGACCCCCGCCTCGCACACCCACGAGGACAGCCCCGCCGGGGGATCCGCCGTCCACGGCCACGCACCGGACCGGCCCGGGGCCGCCCCCGGCCCCTCCCCTGTCGAAGGGCCCGCCGAAGCGCCCGTCCCTCCCCTCCGGTCCCTCGTCCGGGGGCTCGCCGTCCTGCGGGCGTTCGGTGGGGCCGCCGCGCCCGGCCGGGGGGCGACGCTGTCCGAGCTCGCGGCGGCGGCCGGCCTCGCGCGGGCCACCGCGCGCCGTGCCCTGCTCACCCTCGCCCACCTCGGCTATGTCGCCGCCGACGGCGGCCGTTTCCGGCCGCTGCCCCGGGTCCTGGAGCTGGGCCACGCCCCGCTCGGCGAGCTGACCTTCGCCGACCTCGCCGTACCTCATCTGCGCGCGCTCGTGGGCCGGGTCGGCGAGTCGGCGTCCGTGGCCGTCCTCGACGGCGCGGACATCCGTTACGTCGCCCGGGTCCCCACCGTCCGCATCATGAGCGTCGACATCACCGTCGGTACGCGCTTCCCGGCCCACGCCACCTCCATGGGCCGGGTGCTGCTCGCCGGGCTGGACGCGCGGGCCCGCGCGACATGGCTGGCCGGCGAGGCCGTGACGCGGGCGCCCACCCGGCGCACCGTCACCTCGCCCGCCGAGCTGGCCGGTCTCCTGGACCGGGTGGCCGGGGACGGGTACGCGCTCGTCGACCAGGAGCTGGAGGAGGGCCTGCGCTCGCTCGCGGTGCCCGTCCGGGACGGCGGCGGCCGCGTCGTCGCCGCGCTCAACGTCGCCACCCACGCCGGACGCGGCGGCGCCCGGGACACCGTGCGGGACTTCCTGCCCGCCCTGCGCGAGACCGCCGCCCGGGTCGAGGCCGACCTCCGTACGGCCTCGGCGCACCGCGCCCTCGGCACCGGCTGACCGCCCGGCCGGTGCCACCGGGGCGTTTGAGAGAGTGGTCCCATGAGCGCAACGGACACTCCCAGGCACCATGTGGTCGTCGTCGGCGGCGGGATCTCCGGGCTGGCGGCGGCCCACCGGCTGGCGGAGGGGGGCACGCGCGTCACCCTCCTGGAAGGCTCCGGGCGGGTCGGCGGCAAGCTGCTCGCCGGTGAGATCGCCGGGGTCCCCGTCGACCTGGGCGCCGAGTCCATGCTGGCCCGCAGGCCGGAGGCGGTGGGCCTGGCCCGCGCGGTCGGGCTCGCCGACCGGCTCCAGGCGCCCGCCGCCACCGCGCTGCTGTGGACGCGCGGCGAGCTCCGGCCGCTGCCCCAGGGCCACATGATGGGCGTGCCCGGTGACCTCGGGCCGCTCGCCGCCTCCGGGGTGCTCTCGCCCGAAGGACTCGCCCGGATCTCGCGGGACGCGGAGCTGCCGCGCACCGAGCTCGGCGAGGACGTCGCCATCGGCGCGTACGTCGCCGAGCGGATGGGCCGCGAGGTCGTGGACCGGCTCGTGGAGCCGCTGCTGGGCGGCGTGTACGCGGGTGACGCGTACCGCATCTCCATGCGGACGGCCGTGCCGCAGCTGTTCGAGGCCGCGCGGACGCACCGCACGCTGACCGGGGCCGTGCGCGACCTCCAGGCCCGCGCGGCGGCCCGGCAGCAGTCCGGCCCGGTCTTCATGGGCGTCGAGGGCGGCGTCGGACGGCTGCCGCTCGCCGTCGCGGACGCGGTGCGCGCCCGGGGCGGTGTGATCCGCACGCACACACCGGTGGCCGGCGTCGAGCGTACGGCGGACGGCTGGCGGATCGTCCTGGGCACGGGGAACGGCACCGGGAGCGGCTCGGCGGCGGAGACGCTGACCGCCGACGCCGTCGTCGTCGCGACCCCCGCCCACGACGCGGCCCGGCTGCTCCGCCCGCACGCGCCCGCCGCCGTCGACGGCCTGTCCACGGTCGAGTACGCCTCGATGGCGCTCGTCACCATGGCCTTCCGCCGCTCCGACGTGGTGGGGCTGCCGCACGGCAGCGGCTTCCTCGTGCCGCCCGTCGACGGCCGGAAGATCAAGGCGTCCACGTTCTCCAGCAACAAGTGGCGCTGGAACGCCGACGCGGACCCGGACCTCTTCGTCCTGCGTACCTCGATCGGGCGGTTCGGTGACGAGGCCGACCTGGAGCGCGAGGACGCCGAGCTGGTGGCGATGTCGCTCGCCGACCTCGGCGCGGCGGTGGGCCTCGCGGCGGCCCCGGTGGCGAGCCGGGTGACCCGCTGGCGGAACGGCCTCCCGCAGTACCCGGTCGGCCACCTGGAGCGTGTCGCCCGGATCCACGCGGACGTGGCCCGGCTGCCCGGTCTGCGGCTGTGCGGCGCGGCCTACGAGGGCGTGGGCATCCCGGCCTGTGTGGCCGGTGCGCACAAGGCCGCCGACGAGATCATGGCGGCGCTGCCGACCCTGACGGCGGGCGCCGGAACGCGCGAGTGACAATAGGGACATGACTGACGCCCCTGAGAAGATCCCGAACGCCGGCAAGAAGGCCAAGGACCTCAACGAGGTCATCCGTTACACCCTCTGGTCGGTGTTCAAGCTCCGCGACGTCCTCCCGGCGGACCGCTCCGGCTGGGCCGAGGAGGTCGAGGAGCTGTTCGCGCAGCTCGCCGAGAAGGACGTCACCGTGCGCGGCACGTACGACCTCTCGGGCCTGCGGGCCGACGCCGACGTGATGATCTGGTGGCACTCCGAGACCTCGGACGCCCTCCAGGACGCGTACAACCTCTTCCGCCGCACCGCGCTCGGCCGCGCGCTGGAGCCGGTGTGGTCGAACATGGCGCTGCACCGCCCCGCGGAGTTCAACAAGTCGCACATCCCGGCGTTCCTCGCCGACGAGACGCCGCGCGACTACGTCAGCGTGTACCCGTTCGTCCGCTCGTACGACTGGTACCTGCTGCCGGACGAGGACCGTCGCCGGATGCTCGCGGACCACGGCAAGATGGCGCGCGGCTACCCGGACGTGCGCGCCAACACCGTGGCGTCGTTCTCGCTGGGCGACTACGAGTGGATCCTCGCGTTCGAGGCGAACGATCTCTACCGGATCGTGGACCTGATGCGTCACCTGCGGGCGTCCGAGGCGCGGATGCATGTCCGCGAGGAGGTGCCGTTCTACACGGGTCGCCGTAAGGCCGTGGCCGAGCTGGTCGCGGGTCTGGCCTAAGGGGTACGGCGGGGGGCTCTTTCCCCTACCCGCCCCTTCCCGAATGTCCTCAATCGCCGGACGGGCTGAAATCAGCCCGTCCGGTGATTGAGGACCGGGGTCCGGGGCGGAGCCCCGCGCAGCGGCCCCCGGACTCCCGGCGGTTTCCGCCGAGGGCGTTCAGGCCCCGACCGCCGCCGCTGCCACCGCCGCCGCGGGTGCCGGTTCCGCGCGTCCCGCGCAGGAGGCGTGCCGGTCCGGGAGGACGCCGGTCAGCAGATAGCGCTCCGTGTGGGCGTTGACGCAGGCGTTGGACCCGAAGGCGATGCCGTGGGTGCCCGCGTCCCGCTCGGTGACCAGCGCCGAGCCGGGGAGCCTGCGGTGGAGCTCCACCGCGCCGGGGTACGGCGTCGCGGCGTCCCGTTCGGCGGCGAGCAGGAGGGTGCGGGGCAGGGCGCGGGCCGAGGCGCCCACCTCGACCGGCCGCTGCCGCGGGCCCTTCCAGAACGCGCAGGGCAGGTTCATCCAGGCGTTCTCCCAGGTCTCGAAGGGCGCCCGGCGGGCGAGCCGGGTGTTGTCCCGGTCCCAGATCCGCCAGGAGCGCGGCCAGGGGGCGTCGTTGCACTCCACGGCGGTGTAGACGGCGTTGGAGTTCTCCTCGGAGCGGGCCGTCGCCGGGTCCGGCATGGCGAGCGCGCGCAGTGGCCTGTCGTCGCCGCGCAGGTACGTGGAGAGGGCGTTGGCGCTGCGTGCCCAGGCGCTGTCCGCGTAGCCGACCTGGAGGAAGGACGACTGGAGCTGCCCGGGGCCGATCTTCCCGCCGACCGGCCGGCTGGCCAGCTTCCGGCGCGCCCGGTCGTAGGAGTGCCGGACCCCTTCCGCGGTGCGGCCCAGGTGGTAGACGGAGTCGTGCCGGGCCACCCAGCGGCGCCAGTCGCCCCAGCGGACCTCGAAGGCCGCGGACTGGTCGAGGTTGCTGCGGTACCAGATCTTGCCGGGTGAGGGGTTGACGACGCTGTCGAAGACCATCCGGCGCACGTGCCCCGGGAACAGCGTGGCGTAGAGGGCACCGAAGTAGGTGCCGTAGGACGCGCCCATATACGTGAGGCGCTTCTGGCCGAGGGCCGCGCGCAGCACTTCCAGGTCGCGGGCGTTGTTCAGGCTGGTGAAGTGCCGCAGGTCCCGCCCGCCCCGCTGGGCGCATCCCCGCGCGTACGCCCTCGCCTGGGCGACGCGGCGGGCCTTGTACGCCTCGGAGGGGTGTTGCGGCGCCTGGCTGGGGGCTTGGACGAAGCGTGCCGGGTCCACGCAGGACAGCGGGGCCGAGCGGCCCACGCCGCGGGGCGCGTAGCCGACGAAGTCGTACGCCCTGCCCGTGGCCCGCCACTGCCCGATGCCGGCGAGCACCGGGAAGAACATCCCGGAGCCGCCCGGGCCGCCGGGGTTGTAGACGAGCGCGCCCTGGCGTTCGGCGCGGGTGCCGGTGGCCCGCGCGCGGCTGACGGTGAGTCCGATGTGCTTGCCGTGCGGCCTGGCGTAGTCCAGCGGTACGGAGACGGTGCCGCACTGGACGGTCGCGGGCAGTCCTTCGGCGGCCGGGCAGGCGCCGAAGCGGATGCCCCGGGCGGCGGCCCGGTGGACGGCGGTGACGACGCCGCGGGCCTCGGCGCGGGTGCCGCCCGGTGGTGAGGAGCCGTCGAGGGCCCCGGCCGGTGCCGTGGTGACCGCGGTGAGGACCAGGGATCCGAGGGCTCCGTACAGGGCTGCTGCTCTCACACCGGCCATCCCTTCTCGTCTTATCTGACAAAAGGGATAATTGGTGGGGTTGTTGGTGAAGTAAAGCACCGAGGCTCGTGTCGGTCGCAAAGGGCTCGATCGGATCCGGAGGCGCACGGAAGGGCTCGCGAGGGGGTGGCCCGCCGCGCGCCCCCTTTCGGTCGGCGGAGCCGTCAGCAGGGCCGTCAGCGGGCCGTCAGCGGGGGTCGTCGCTCAGCCGCGCGGCGAGCGCGGCGCGCAGCTCGGGGTCGGCGAGGGCCTTGCTGCCGCGCACGGCCAGCGCGGTCAGGAAGCCCGTGTCATCGGAGGAGAAGGAGGAGGAGGCGGCGGCACCGGAGGCTGGGACGTCGACGCGCCCCAGGAGCTCCTGCCCGGCGACCGACGCCCAGGGCGTGTAGGGGTGGATCTCGACGCGGGCGATGAGCAGGCACGCCGACGTCAGCAGCAGCGGCAGCGCGAACCACGCGACCGCCTGCCCGCGGTGCGTCTCCGGCGGCACCATCAGGACGGCGGCCGCCCCGGTCAGCACCACCAGGCCGCAGGCGCCGCGCACCTGGCGGACGGCGGCCGACACGTTCGTACGGGCCGGGCCGGGCACCGCGAGACCGGCCTCGACCAGCCGGTCGGCCAGGGCCCGTACGGCGTCGGCCGCGGCGTGCGCGGCCCGCACCGCGGGGACGGGGGACTGCCCGTCCGGCCCGATGGCGGTGATCAGCGAGCGCTCCAGCTCGTCCCGTCCGACCGGGTCGACGACCGTGGCCCAGCCGGTGGGCGCGAGCAGCACCCGGCGCTCCCGGCCCATCCGGACCAGCGTGAGGTCGGTGACCCGGTGCGGGCCGCCGGCCAGGAACGCGGTCTCGTAGAGGGTCAGCCGGCGCGCCCGGTCACCGGCCCCGGCGCGGCCGGGCGGGGCCTCGGCGGCCGCGGCCGCGGCGAGGCAGAGGCGTCCACAGGTGAGGATCGCCGCACTCCAGGCGATCACCAGGAAGAGGACCCACATGACGGCTTTCTAGCCGACGGCCGGTGACTCCGCCATGGTTCGCGCGCGGACCGCCGCACCGTACGGGCCCGGCGGGCGGGCCCGTACGGCGGCGTGCGAAGGAGCGCGGGTCAGCGCGCGGTGCGCTCGTGGACGTACTCCACCAGGCGGGTCAGGGCGTCCGGGTCCGTGGTGGGCAGCACGCCGTGGCCGAGGTTGAAGACGTGGCCCTCCAGGTCCGCGGCGGCGTCCAGCACCTCCTGGGCCTTGGTCTCCACGGCCTCGCGGCCCGCGAAGAGGACCGCGGGGTCGAGGTTGCCCTGGAGCGCCTTGCCGGGGCCGACCCGGCGAACGGCCTCGTCCATGGGGATCCGCCAGTCGACGCCGACGACGTCCGCGCCGGCCTCGCCCATCAGGCCGAGCAGCTCGCCGGTGCCCACGCCGAAGTGGATGCGCGGCACGCCGAGGCCGGCGACGGCGTCGAAGACCTTCGTGGAGGCGGGCATGACGGAGCGTCGGTAGTCCGCCGGGGCCAGCGCGCCGACCCAGGAGTCGAAGAGCTGGACGGCCGAGGCGCCCGCCTCGATCTGGATCTTCAGGAAGGCGGCGGTGATGTCCGCGAGCCGGTCCAGGAGGTCGGCCCAGAGCTCGGGGTCGCCGTACATGAGCGCCTTGGTGTGCTCGTGGTTGCGCGACGGGCCGCCCTCGACCAGATAGCTGGCGAGGGTGAAGGGGGCGCCGGCGAAGCCGATGAGCGGGGTGGTGCCGAGCTCGGCGGTGAGCAGGCCGATGGCCTCGGTGACGTACGGGACATCGGACGGGTCCAGCGCGCGCAGCCGGTCGAGGTCCGCGCGGGTGCGGATGGGCTGGGCGACGACGGGGCCGACGCCGGGCTTGATGTCGAGGTCGACGCCGATGGCCTTCAGCGGGACGACGATGTCGCTGAAGAAGATCGCGGCGTCGACGTTGTGGCGGCGGACCGGCTGGAGGGTGATCTCCGTGACGAGGTCGGGGCGCATGCAGGACTCGAGCATCGGGATGCCCTCGCGGACCTTGCGGTACTCGGGCAGCGAGCGGCCCGCCTGGCGCATGAACCACACGGGGGTGTGCGGCACGGGCTCACGGCGGCATGCCCGCAGGAACGCCGAGTCGTGTGCCGCGGTGCGGCCGGTCTGCTGCTGGCTGGGCTCCGTACGCTCACTCATGTCCCAAATCTTCGCACGGGCCGAACGAGTGACCCGCCCATGTGGGTGTCGTACCCGGAACGGGGCGCGCTTCCGCCTAGTCTTCCGGGCATGGCTGCGGCGCAGGGACACCTCTCGGACGGTCCGGACGACGCGGATGGGGAGGACTCCCCCTCCGTCTTCCGGCAGGCGGTCGCCGGGCTGCAAGGGGTACGCCTGCGGCCCGAGATCGAGCTCGACGCGACGCCGCCGCCCCAGCGGCTGGCGCCCTTCTCGTACGCCCTGGAGGCCGCGGTCGTCGTGGACGACGAGGAGCTGGCGGACGGGCGGCTGATTCTGCTGCACGACCCGGCGGGGCACGAGGCGTGGGGCGGTACGTTCCGCCTGGTGACGCTGGTGCACGCCGATCTGGAGCCGGAGATGGCGGCGGACCCGCTGCTGCCGGAGGTGTGCTGGTCGTGGCTGACGGGCGCGCTGGAGGCCCGGCGGGTGCCGTACGGGGCGCCGAGCGGGACGGTGACCCGGGCGAGTTCGCACTACTTCGGGGGGCTGCGGGAGCGGGAGCCGTCGACGCGGATCGAGATCCGGGCCTCGTGGTCGCCGGTGGAGCCGCCGGGTGGTCCGGCGGGCACCGTAGGCGGCGCCGGCGCGTCCGGTCAGGGCGGTCCGGGCGGCCCGGTGGGCGCCGTGGGCCCGGCCGGGCAGATCGGGCAGGCGGGCCAGATCGGGCAGATCGGCGCGGGGAAGCACGGGAAGCAGGGCCCGGCCGGGGCCGGGGCGGGCGACGCGGCGGGCCGCGGGGCGGGGGTGCCCGACACGGCGGCACACCTCGCCGCCTGGTGCGATCTGCTCTGCCAGATCGCGGGGCTGCCGCCGGGCGGGGCGCCGGAGGCGGGCGTGGTGACGCTCCCTCAGCGCCGCGATCCGCAGAGTCGTTGATCGATCAACCGTCCGAATTGCCCGAATTGTTACTCATCAATTCGTGATCTTCCCCTAAAGCCGGGACGCTTCGCTGCCGAAGAGGCTTGTGACCCTTCCCATACGGATCGCCCCGGCTTACCCCCAAAGTCGGCACCGTCCCCCGCCACTCCCCCATGGAGGCTTGGTGTCCGTTCTCCTCGAGCAACCTGCGAGCCTCGCCTACCGCCCGAACAAACCGACGGCCATGGTCGTCGTCGCCGACCCCCGCGTCCGCTCCACCGTCACCCGCCACCTGTGGGCGCTCGGCGTGCGAGATGTGATCGAGGCGTCGTCCATCGCGGAGGCCCGCCCCCGCGTCGGCAACCCGCGCGACATCTGTGTGGCCGACGTCCACCTTCCCGACGGGTCCGGGCTCACCCTGCTCTCCGAGACCCGCGCCGCGGGCTGGCCCAACGGCCTGGCCCTGTCCGCCGCCGACGACATCGGCGCGGTGCGCAACGCCCTCGCGGGCGGCGTCAAAGGCTATGTCGTCACCGGCACCCGGACCAATCTCGGCCTGCCCGGCCGGCCCGGCTCCGCGCCCATCGGGTCGGCCGCCGCGGCCCGGATGCACCGCCGCCCGCCCGGCGCCCCCGGCCACCCGGGGGGCTACCGCGAGCTGTCCGGCCGCGAGGTCGAGGTGCTGCGGCTGGTGGCGGAGGGCCAGTCCAACAAGGCCATCGGCGTCTCGATGGGCCTGTCCGCGCTCACCGTCAAGAGCCACCTCGCCCGGATCGCGCGCAAGCTCGGCACCGGCGACCGGGCCGGCATGGTCGCCGTGGCCCTGCGCACCGGCATCATCCACTGACCGCCCACCGGCGCGCGGCGGGGCCGATCGGGTCCCGAAACGCCCGCCGCACGACACCACGCCCGTCGACGGGGACGTTCCGTCGACGGGCGCTTGCCATACACAGATACCCTTGACCGGTGACCGACGCCCAAGAGACCGCAGCAGACACGACACTGCGAACCCCCGGGGGCGACCCCCCGGCCGACGTCGATTCGGCGCCGATCCCCCTGTTGGAGCCACGCGAGGGCATCCCGCCCGTCGTCGCTGACAACGATGCCCTGGCCGGCGTCGTCGCGGCGTTCGCGGCCGGTACGGGCCCCGTCGCGGTGGACGCGGAGCGTGCCTCCGGCTACCGCTACGGCCAGCGCGCCTATCTCGTGCAGCTGCGCCGCGAGGGCGCCGGCTCGACCCTGATCGACCCCGTCGGCTGCCCCGACCTGTCCTCGCTCGGCGAGGCCATCGGCGACGCCGAGTGGGTGCTGCACGCGGCCACGCAGGACCTGCCGTGCCTGCGCGAGATAGGGATGACGCCGTCGCGGCTCTTCGACACGGAGCTGGCGGGACGGCTCGCCGGATTCGCCCGGGTGGGACTCGGCGCCATGGTCGAGAACGTCCTGGGGTACGCCCTGGAGAAGGGCCACTCCGCCGTCGACTGGTCGACCCGCCCGCTGCCCGACCCCTGGCTGCGCTACGCCGCCCTCGACGTGGAGCTCCTCGTCGACCTGCGCGACGCGCTGGAGGAGGAGCTGGACCGCCAGGGCAAGCTGGAGTGGGCCCGGCAGGAGTTCGACGCCATCGCCTCCGCGCCGCCCGCCCCGCCGCGCAAGGACCCCTGGCGCCGCACGTCCGGGATGCACAAGGTCCGGCGGCGGCGGCAGATGGCCGTGGTCCGCGAGCTGTGGACCGCGCGCGACGTCATCGCCCAGCGGCGCGACGTCTCGCCGGGCAAGGTGCTCGGCGACGCCGCGATCGTCGAGGCCGCCCTGAACATGCCGCCGAACGCGCAGGCGCTGGCCGCGCTGCCCGGCTTCGGCCACCGGATGAGCCGCAAGCAGCTGGAGCAGTGGCAGACGGCGGTCGACCGCGCCCGCGCGATCCCGGACAACGAGCTCCCGCAGCCCGGCCAGCCGCTGACCGGCCCGCCGCCGCCCCGCGCCTGGGCGGACAAGGACCCGGTCGCGGCGGCCCGGCTGTCCGCGGCCCGTACGGCGGTCTCGGCGCTGGCCGAGCGGCTCACCATGCCGCAGGAGAACCTGATCGCCCCGGACACCGTGCGCCGCCTGTGCTGGGAACCGCCGAAGTCGCCGACGGCGGAGGCGGTGGCGGAGGTCCTCACCGCCCACGGCGCCCGCGTGTGGCAGGTGGAGCAGGTGACCCCGGCCCTGGTGAAGGCCCTGACGGAGGCCACGGCCTGACCCGTACGGCGGATGCCGGTTCGCCACGCCCGAACCGGCACCACCGCCCCGGCACCACCGCCCGGGGCCCATCCGTCCGGCACCACCGGCCCGGAACCACCCGCCTGGGACCGCCGCCCCGGGGCCGCCCGTCCAGGGCCTCCTGTCCGGCACGGCACCACCGGCCCGGTCGGCGGAAGTCGCGCGGCGGCGCGCCGTCGCGGCCGCGCGGCGCCGGAACTGCCGGCCCCCGTTCACCGCTTCCCGGGCTGCGCCCCGGGCCCCTGGCCGGGGGTCCGGGGCGCAGCCCCGGTTTCGGGAAGGGGCGGGCCAGGGGACTCTCCCCCGCCGCGACGGCGCGCGACCCCCACCGGGGAACCCGGCGGTGCCGAACCCGCCGTGGCCGCCGAACCCGCCACGCCCACCCGCACCCGCACACCCCAGCCCGCGGCAACCCCCGCACAACGGAATGTGACCTTCGCCGCTCCCGCCGGAGGGGCTGGGCAACCTAGTTACCCGTAAGTAGCATGGCCGTTGTCAGCCCGCACCGCGGCGGAGCCGTACCGGCATGCCCGCGCGCAGCGATCCCGCACATGGAGGAGAGCCAACGTGCCTCGTACCGCTAGGGACGTCGTCTTCGTCGACGGCGTCCGCACCCCGTTCGGCAAGGCGGGCCCGAAGGGCATCTACCACGAGACCCGCGCCGACGACCTCGTCATCAAGTGCATCCGTGAGCTGCTGCGCCGCAACCCGAACCTGGACCCCGCCAAGATCGACGAGGTCGCCATCGCCGCGACCACGCAGATCGGCGACCAGGGCCTGACCCTCGGCCGCACGGCCGGCATGCTGGCGGGCCTGCCGCAGACCGTGCCCGGCATGTCGATCGACCGGATGTGCGCCGGCGCGATGACCGCCGTCACCACCGTCGCCGGCGGCGTCGCCTTCGGCGCGTACGACGTCGCCCTCGCGGGCGGTGTCGAGCACATGGGCCGGCACCCGATGGGCGAGGGCGTCGACCCCAACCCGCGCTTCGTGTCGGAGAAGCTGGTCGACGACTCCGCCCTCGTCATGGGCATGACGGCGGAGAACCTGCACGACCGCTTCCCGCAGCTCACCAAGGAGCGCGCGGACGCGTACGCGGTCCGCAGCCAGGAGAAGGCCGCCAAGGCGTACGCCGACGGCAAGATCCAGGCCGACCTGGTGCCGATCTCCATCCGTCGCACCACGCCCGAGGGCGGCGAGCTGGGCTGGGGCCTGGCCACCGCCGACGAGCCGATGCGCCCGGGCACCACCATGGAGGGTCTGGCCAACCTGAAGACCCCGTTCCGCCCGCACGGCCGGGTCACCCCGGGCAACGCCTCCGGCCTCAACGACGGCGCCACCGCCTCGCTGATCGCCTCCGAGGACGCGGCGCGCGAGCTGGGCCTGCCGGTCCGGATGCGCCTGGTCTCCTACGCCTACGTGGGCGTCGAGCCCGAGGTGATGGGCTACGGCCCGATCCCGGCGACCGAGAAGGCCCTCGCCAAGGCGGGTCTGACCATCGACGACATCGGCCTGTTCGAGCTGAACGAGGCGTACGCGGTGCAGGTGCTCGCGCTCCTGGACCACTACGGCATCGCGGACGACGACCCGCGCGTCAACCAGTACGGCGGCGCCATCGCGTTCGGCCACCCCCTGGCCTCGTCGGGCGTGCGCCTGATGACGCAGCTGGCCCGGCAGTTCGAGGAGCAGCCGCACGTCCGTTACGGCCTGACGTCGATGTGCGTCGGCCTCGGCATGGGCGGAACGGTCATCTGGGAGAACCCGCACTTCGACGGAGGCGACAAGTGAGCACCACCGCTGAACTTCTCAAGGGCGCGGCGGAGCTGTTCCCCGGCGAGGTCGTGACCCAGGCGCACGTACGCCACTTCGACCTGCCCAAGGGCGCGGGCACGTTCGCGCTCATCACGCTGGACAACGGCCTGGACCACACCAAGCCGACCACGTTCGGCCCCCGGTCGCTGGCGAACCTCAGCGCCGCGATCGACCAGGTCGAGGCGGAGGCCCGGGACGGGAAGATCACCGGCGTCGGCGTCACCGGCAAGCCGTTCATCTTCGCGGTCGGCGCCGACCTCAAGGGCGTGGAACTGCTCGCCCGCCACGAGGACGCGCTGGCCATCGGCAAGGGCGGCCACGACGTCTTCAAGCGGCTGTCGTCGCTGGCGGTGCCGACCTTCGCGTACTACAACGGCGCGGCCATGGGCGGCGGCGTCGAGGTCGGTCTGCACTGCACCTACCGCACGGTGTCGAAGGCGATCCCCGCCTTCTCGCTGCCCGAGGTCTTCCTCGGCCTCGTCCCGGGCTGGGGCGGCTGCACCCTGCTGCCGAACCTGATCGGCGCCGACCGCGCGGTCTCGGTGATCATCGAGAACTCGCTCAGCCAGAACAAGCAGCTGCGCGGCAAGCAGGTCTTCGAGCTGGGCATCGCCGACGCGCTCTTCGAGGGCGCGGACTTCCTGGAGCAGTCGCTGCTCTGGACCGCGTCCGTCCTGAGCGGCGAGACCGAGGTCTCCCGCCCCGAGGTCGACCGCGGCGAGGCCTGGGACCAGGCCGTCGAGCGCGGCCGGTTCATCGCGGACTCCAAGGTGCACGGCGCCGCCCCGGCCGCCTACCGCGCGCTGGAGATCATCTCCGCGGCGAAGAACGGCGACCTGGCCGCCGGCTTCGACGCCGAGGACAAGGCCCTCGCGGACCTGATCATGGGTGGCGAGCTGCGCAGCGGCATCTACGCCTTCAACCTGGTGCAGAAGCGCGCCAAGCGCCCGGCCGGCGCCCCGGACCGCTCGCTGGCCCGCCCGGTCACCAAGGTGGGCGTCGTCGGCGCCGGCCTGATGGCCTCTCAGCTCGCGCTGCTGTTCCTGCGCCGCCTCGAGGTACCGGTCGTGCTGACCGACATCGACCAGGAGCGCGTGGACAAGGGCGTCGGCTACGTCCACGGCGAGATCGACAAGCTGCTCGCCAAGGGCCGCATCGGCCAGGACAAGGCCAACCGCCTCAAGGCGTCGGTGACGGGCTCCCTCGACAAGGCCGCCGCCTTCGGCGACGCGGACTTCGTCATCGAGGCCGTCTTCGAGGAGATGGGCGTCAAGCAGCAGGTGTTCGCCGAGGTCGAGGCGGTGGTGCCCGCGCACACCATCCTCGCCACCAACACCTCCTCGCTGTCCGTCACCGAGATGGCGTCGAAGCTCAAGCACCCCGAGCGGGTCGTGGGCTTCCACTTCTTCAACCCGGTCGCGATCCTCCCGCTCCTGGAGATCGTGCGCGGCGAGCGGACCGACGACGCCTCGCTGGCCACGGCCTTCGGTGTCGCCAAGAAGCTGAAGAAGACCGCGGTGCTGGTGAAGGACGCCCCGGCGTTCGTCGTCAACCGCATCCTGACCCGCTTCATGGGCGAGATCCAGAACGTCATCGACGAGGGCACCCCGGTCGCGGTGGCCGAGAAGGCCGTCGAGCCGCTCGGCCTGCCGATGTCGCCGCTGGTGCTGCTGGAGCTGGTCGGCCCGGCGATCGGTCTGCATGTCTCCGAGACGCTCAACCGCTCCTTCCCGGACCGCTTCACCGTCTCGCCGAACCTGGCCGCCGTGGTCAAGGCCGGCAAGCGCGGCTTCTACGTCTACGACTCCGGCAAGCCGGAGCTGGACCCCGAGGTCGCGGCGCTCCTTAAGCAGGGCGACGTCGTCCTGACCGAGGAGCAGGTGCGCGACCGGGTGCTGGACGCCGTCGCGCAGGAGATCGGCCTGATGCTGGACGAGGGCGTCGTCGCCGAGGCCCAGGACATCGATCTGTGCCTGATCACGGGCGCGGGCTGGCCCTTCCACCTGGGCGGCATCACGCCGTACCTGGACCGCGAGGGCGTCTCCGAGCGGGCCGCGGGCCGGCGCTTCCTGGCGCCGGGCGTGGCGAGCGTGCCGGCGTAACGCCGGGCGTTACGCCGGAATCACCGGAGCGCCGGGCGGGCTCGCAGGAGCCGGTCCGGCGCTCCGGCGCGTCCCCGGGCCGGGGGGGGCGGGCTCGTCCCGTCCGGCCCCCGCGGCGGAACCCGCCGCGCGGGTGCCCTCAAGCGCCGGACGGGCTGGACGCGGCCACTGCCCGGCGTTCGTCATGCGGCACCGGCAGAGAACGGTGCTCCCGCGGCGCGGCCTCGGGCGGGGGCTCCGCTCCCGTAGGGGCGGCCGCGGCACACAGCGGTGTTCGGCCGCTACCCCGGCACGGGCCGCAGCGGCGGATCCGGGCCGGACCCGTGGTCACCCGGCCGCCGCCCGCCGGCGCTACGCCCCGCCCCAGCGCCGCGTCACCTCCGTGAGCGCCTCCACCGCCGCCGCCACGAGCCGGTCGTCCATCCGCACCCGGCGGTTGTGTTCCACGTGCAGGAACGGCACCCCCACCGCCGCCGCGTGGTCCCCCTCGACGTTCGTGCGGCCCTCCAGGCGGCCGCAGTAGCGCTCCCACACCTCGCAGACGCGCAGGTCCCGCGCGCGCAGCGCCTCGGCCAGGCGGCGGGCCGGGCGGAGCCCGGCGTCGCCCTTGCCCGTCGAGACGACGACGTCCTGGTCTGGCAGGCTGCTGTCGGCGAAGCCGTGCACCTGGACGGCCGGGAGCTTGCGGTCGGCGAGCGCGTCGGAGACGGCGGCGAAGACGGAGTCCCGGCGGTGTGCCACGTCCGCCACGTCCGACGTGCCCGTACCGTCCGAGGGGTCCGGCGTGCCCGGGCCCGCCGCCCGGTGCGCGCCGGCCAGGACCAGGACGCCGCCGGGCGTCCCCCGCAGCAGCCCGATGCCGAGCTGTTCGCTGCGCAGGTCGGCCGTGGGGTGCGGGACCTGCACCTGCCAGCGGGCGGGGCCGCGCAGGTCCACGTAGACCCGTCCCCAGCCGCGCCGCGCCTCCCCGTCCGCCGTGGCGTCGGCGATCTCGGCGACCTGCTGCCCGCCGTCCCGGTCGACGAGGGCGCGCACGGTGTAGCCGACCTCGGTCAGGGCCCGTTCGGCCCGGGCGCGGTGGCCGTCGAGCAGCGCGCGTACGCCGTCGGCGACGGCGCGGCGGTCGCGCTCGCCGGGCACCTGGTAGCGCCCGCTCGCGGTGATGCGGTCGGTGAAGTCCGTGATCCGCTGCCGGAGGTCGACGGGGCTCGGCGTACCGACGCGGGCCGGGGCGGTGGCGGGCGGGCGGGAGCCGGACGGGGACGAACAGCCCGCGAGCCCCGTCAGGGTGAGGACCGCGAGCAGCGCGAAGACGCGGGCCCCGCCCGACTTGAGTCTCATGTCGGTAAAATTACCCCTTCCGGACATTCGACTTGGCAAAGCACGCCCATCGGCCTATACGGCAACTCCGCGGCAGATGCATGCACATGGGGCGTGTCGCCATAGATTTTTGGAAACCCTTTAATTATTGCTTAGGATTCGACGGCCCCTCGCTTCAGCCCTCACCCGCACGCGCCGCAGACAACATCCACCGCACCCGTCGTCCCGGCAACACCGTGCCGTGGTCGAAAGGAACCATGTTGTCCGCTTCGCGCGGCACACGCCGGCGCAAGATACGCCGCCGCGCCGACATGCCCCTGCTGGGTGGCGCCCGGCCCCCGATAGCCGCGCTGCTGGCACTGCTGCTGGCCGTGGCCGGGGCGACGGCCCTCGTCCTGGGCGATCGCGACCGGGCGGGCACCGACACGGCCGTACTCGGCTCGCAGCAGCGGGTGGCCGAGGACGGCGCCCTGTCCCTGCGGGCCTCCCTCGACGAGAGCGTCACCGACCTCCAGCGCGCCGCGGCCCTCTTCGCGGGCCCCGAGCCCGTGGCGGCCGACACGGCCCTGGACAAGCTCGGCAAGGTCTACAACAAGTGGCGCGGCACCGCCGTCATCGACCCGGTCGACGGCACCCTGCTCGCCGCGCGCGGCGAGAACATCCCGCTCGCCCCCCTCCTCAAGGACGTCAAGGGCGCCACGGGGGCCGGGAACGCCGGTAAGGACGGCAAGTCGGCCGGACCGGGTGAACTCACCGCCCCCGCCCCCCAGCTGGTGCGGCTGCGCTCGGGTGAGACCCGCATGCTGGTCACGGCCCCGCTGCGGGGCGGCGACCGGCCCCGGCTGCTCGTCGCCTCCGGCACCCTCAACGTCCCCGGCATCTCCACCGGCGAGAACCGCTCCCTACTGGTCGTCGACTCGGCCGGCACCGTGCTGGCCAGCGACGGACCGCCGGTGGCCCGTACGTCCTGGGCCAAGCAGGCCGCCCGCACCGCGGCCTCGAACTTCACCAGGACCCCCGAGCCCGGCGGCCACCCGGGCGCCAGCGGCCACCTGATGGCCCGTACGGGCGGCGGCGACAGCGGCGACCGCCGTACGGCCGTGGGCTACGCGGCGGCCGGGCGCGCACCCGGCGAGAACAGCCCCGCCGGCGGCCTCGGTCTGTCGGTGATCACCTCGGTGAAGGTCACCGGAGACCCGGCGGCCGTCCGCACCCAGGCGTTCGGCCTGGTCGCCGCCGGAGTGCTGCTGGTCCTGGCGCTCGTCGTGACCTGGGTGCTGATGCGCACGGTCCAGCGACCGCTGCTCCAGCTGTACCTGGAGAGCCGCCGGCTCGGCCGCGGTGAGCTCGACCGGCCGGTCCGGCGCTTCCGGGGCCGCGAGCCGGCCCGGATCGGCGCCGCCCTGGAGAGCCTGCGCCGCCAGAGCCTCGGCGAGCGCCCCACCCGCACCGGCCGGGCCCGGGGCGGCTTCGGCACCCGTGGCACCGTGATCGTCTGCGGGGTGCTGCTGCTCGCCTGGGCCGCGCCGCTCCTGCTGCTGCTCAACCGCGCGGGCGGTTCCGTGACGGTGCCCAAACAGCTCGTCGAGGACCAGCGGCGACGCACCGACACCGCCGCCGACCGGGTCCGCAAGGCCCTCAACGAGGGCTGGGCGGACGTGGCCTCCGTCGCCCAGATCGTCGGCGCGGGCACGAAGGGCACCAAGAACGACAAGGACGCCGGGAGCGGCGACGCCAAGGACGCGGCCAAGGACACCGCCGCCGACCGGACCGTCCTGGAGACGACCCTGCGCGAGCACCCGCGCTACCGCGCCGTCTACGTCCTCGACGGCGACGGCAAGGTCGTCGCCCGGGCCGGCGCCTCGCCCCGCCATCCGGCCGGGCGCAAGCCGTACCCGGACTCCGTCGCCCAGCTCAACACCTCCGGCAAGGAACCGGCCGTCGCCGCGTACGCCGCGGTGCCGGACGGCAACGGCCGCACCGTCGTCGGCGAGTACGACCCGCAGTTCCTCGTCTCGATGGTCACCCGGCCCGGCCTCGGCCAGGTCTGGCTGGTCGACAAGAAGCACCGCGTCATCGCCGCCGACCGTCAGCACGGCTTCCGCGCGTTCAGCAAGCTGCCCGGCGGTCACCTCGACTCCCTGGCCGCCAAGGCCCGCAAGGACAGCGACGGCAAGGCGGTCCTGCACCGCTCGGCCCGCTCGGCGTCCCTCGCGGCGGCCGCGCCCTTCACCGGCGGCGGCGCGGTCAAGGGCCTGGAGTGGCAGGTCGTCAGCGAGCAGCCGACGTCCTGGCTGAAGCTGCCCGAGTACACCGCCGAGCGGCACACCATGCTCGCCGGCCTGCTGGGCGTGACCGCGGCCGTCGCCTGCCTGGGCTGGCTGCACATCATCGTCATCCGCCCGCTGCGCTCGCTCGCCGACAAGGCGGAGGCGCTGGCCGCGGGCGACCGGAAGACCGTGCTGTTCCCGCAGCACCACGACGAGGTCGGCGCCGTCGTCCGCAACCTGGAGCTGATCCGGCAGCGGCTGGCGCGACCCTCCGGAAGGAACTGACCCCGTGCTCTTCCTCTACACGGTCCTGGTGATCTGCTGTGCGATCGTGCTGGTCGCCGGGGTGATCGAGCAGCGCCGGCACTTCACCAACCTCGACCTCATCCCCACCCGGGTGCTGATCAACGGCATCCGGGGCAAGAGCTCCATCACCCGGCTGTGCGCGGGCGCCCTGCGCGGCGGCGGGCTGGTCACGGTCGCCAAGACCACCGGCACCGCCGCGCGCTTCATCCACCCGGACGCCACCGAGGAGCCGGTCTACCGCAAGTTCGGCATCGCCAACGTCGTCGAGCAGATCGGCATCGTACGGCGCGCCGCCGCCTACCGCCCGCACGCCCTGGTGATCGAGTGCATGGCGGTGATGCCGGCGCTCCAGGAGGTCAACCAGACCAAGCTGATCCGCTCCACGATCGGTGTGCTGTGCAACGTCCGTGAGGACCACCTCGCGGAGATGGGCCCGACCCTGGACGACGTCGCCCGGTCGCTGAGCCGGTCCATGCCGCACGGCGGGATCTGTGTGACGGCCGAGGTCGACCGGCTGCACATCCTCCAGGAGGAGGCCGACAAGCGCGACTGCCGGCTGATCGCGGTGGACCCGGAGACGGTCACCGACGCGGAGCTGCGCGGCTTCAGCTGGTTCACCTTCAAGGAGAACGTCGCGATCGCGCTGGCCGTCGCCGAGCTGCTGGGCGTCGAGCGCGCCACCGCCCTGCAGGGGATGTACGACGCGCCGCCGGACCCCGGTGTGCTGTCCGTGGAGCGCTACCGCACCCCCGAGGGCGTGCCGTTCCGCTTCGCCAACGTCTTCGCGGCCAACGACCCCGAGTCGACGCTGATGAACGTCGAGCAGCTGCTGAGCCTCGGCGCGATCGAGCGGCCGCTGCACGTCCTGATCAACTGCCGCCCCGACCGTGTCGAGCGCAACGGCCAGATGGGCGAGATCGTCCCCCGGCTGGCCCCCGACTCGGTCTTCCTCATCGGCCACCCCACCAAGAGCGCCGCCGACGCGATCCCCGACGGGTGGCGGGACCGCGTCGTCGACCTCGGCGGCGACCGCCGCGACCCGGCCGAACTGGAGCGCGAGATCCTGGGCCGGCTCGGACCGGGGGCCTCGCTGGTCGCCATCGGCAACATCCACGGCCAGGGCGAGCTGCTGCTGGAACGGCTGGCCGAGCTGCCGGCGGACGAATCGGCGCGGCCCGAGCCGCAGGAACAGCAGGAACAGCCCCCCGTGTACGTACCGACGTATATAGATCCCACAGGAGACTTCCGTTGATCCCCGCCGTCCTCACCCCGGAGATCGCCGCCATCGGGATCGCCCTGGGCCTGCTGTTCTCGCTGGTCTGTTATCTGACGACCAATCTCTCCCCCGGCGGCATGATCACCCCCGGCTGGCTGGCCCTCACCCTGGTCGAGGACCTCCAGCGCGCGGCCATGGTGGTCGGCATCACCGTGCTGACGTACCTGTCCACGCTGCTGCTCCAGCGGTACGTGATCCTCTACGGCAAGCGGCTGTTCGCCGCGGTCGTCCTCACCGGCGTGGTGCTCCAGGCGACCCTGCACATCATCCTCCAGCAGCAGTTCCCGCTGATGTACGCCAACCAGACCCTCGGCTTCATCGTCCCGGGTCTGATCGCCTATCAGCTGGTCCGCCAGCCGAAGGGCGCGACGCTGCTGGCCACGGGCACGGTCTCGCTGGCCAACTACGTCGTCCTCACCGCCGGCATCCTGCTCGGCTTCATGCCGACGGCCTGACCCGGCGACACCCCGGCCCGACCGGCCCCACCAGCCCGCCTGACCCTCCTTAACCCCACGGAGCGCAGCCTGATGACCCCGAAGACCAAGGACCGCAAGAAGCAGAGCCTGACCGGCCGCCGCGCGGTGCACGCGCTGGTCGTGACCGGTCTGCTCGGCGCCAGCGCGTACCTCACCGTGGAACTGCGCGACAAGCGGCCTGAGGCGGCGCCGCCGGTACGGTCCGTGGGCGGCTCCGGCCCCACCGCGGGTGCCGCCAAGGCGGCACCCGGCGAGCGGCGTTTCGAGCGGCTCGCCCACCCGGCCCGTACGGTCGTCCGCGCCGGGGACGGCGCGGTGCTGGCCACCTTCACGGACGGCGCCCGCACCGCGGTCCTCACCGGCCCCAGCCGTACCTTCACCGAGCCGAAGTACACCTCGGCGAAGGTGACCACGGACAGCTGGGTGCGGCTGCTGCCGCAGCAGTGGAAGGAGGGCTCCGAGAAGGCCGCCTGGTTCACCGAGTGGTTCGGGAAGTCCCTGGGCAGCAAGGACCCCGACATCTTCGCCTTCTCCATGGAATACCTGGAGGGCGCGCCGCAGAAGAAGGACGCGCAGGGGCTCGTGTACGCGGGCGACGCCCAGTTCGGCCCGCTCAACCCGGGCGGTTCGGAGGCGGGCGACATGCGCCTGGAGCAGTCGGACTTCTACGACTACCTGGGCATCCCGTACACCTTCCGGGACGGCACCGTGGAGCGCCCCGAGCCGCAGCGGCTGCGGGCCGTGGACTGCTCGGGCTTCGTCCGCACCGTCTTCGGCTTCCGCGCCCGCTACCCCCTGATGGGCAAGGACGTGAAGGGCGACGGCCTGCCCCGCACCGCCAACGGCATGGCCCGCCTCTCCCCCGGCGTCCCCGTCCTGGAGCTGACCGGCAAGCGCCCCGAGGCCACCGACCGGCTCCAGCCGGGCGACCTCGTCTTCTTCGACATCGACCGCCGCACCGGCGACCGCCTGGACCACGTCGGCATCTACCTGGGCCTGGACACGGACGGCAAGCCCCGCTTCATCTCCAGCCGCGAGGAGGCCAACGGCCCGACGTTCGGCGACAAGGGCGGCACGGCCCGCCTGGACGGCAACGGCTTCTACGCGACGGGGCTGCGCAGCGCGAAGCGGCTGTGACGGCGGGCGGGCGTGACCCCGCCCGCCCGGTACCCGGGGGCCGGGCCGGGCGCCAAGCCCCGGGGGCGGCGGCCGTCAGGGCTCAGATCCGCTCCCACTCGCCCAGCGCCAGGCCCGGCTCCGACGTCCGCTGGCGCGCCACCCGCAGGTGGCCGTCCATGCCCAGGACCGCCACCACGACCCGGCCCTGAGCGTCCCGCGCCAGGGCCGGCGCGCCCGAGAACTCCTCGCCCGTCTCGGACCAGACCGGCTCCACGGTCTCGTCCCCGCTGGGGAACGCGGCGACCGCGGGCAGCCCGGAGGCGGCGCGCTGGGCCAGGACCGTGCAGTCGTGGCCGTCGAGGAGCGTACGGAGCACGGCGACGGGGCCGCTGCCGGTCGTCCCCAGGGAGACGCTCTCGGGCTCGGCGCCCTCCTCCACGGCCTCCGTGGCCTCCACCGCCTCCGGCGCCTCGGGCGGCAGGACCCGGAGCGAGGAGTCGCCGTCCTCACGCCAGAAGTGGGTGATCCGGTCGTCGCCGGTCGGCGCGGACGTCGAGGAGGCCGCGGCCGGCTTGGCCGGGACGTTGCGGATCCGGCGGAACGGGCCGCCCGGCTGCTCCTGCCGCCAGCGCAGGACGAACTCGGCCGCCGGGGCGAGGAGTTCCACCCGCCCCTCGTCCGTCGCGCCGGCCGAGAGGCTGTCCAGGACATGACTGCCCTTCATGTCCAGCCAGGGGCCCCAGATTCCGCGCGCGTCCTGGCGCCGGCCGCACACCCCGCCGCCGGAGTTGCGGACGAAGACGTTCAGGCCGTGGCGGTCGACGGCCGCGGCGGGCACGCCGATCTGCTCGGCGCGCTGCCGGTCCTGGCCGTGGGGGGTGCCCAGCGACCGCCAGTTCGTGGGCTGCCGGCCGGGCTGGAACTGCGTCGCGTAGACCACCTCGGTCTCGGTCCGCTCGCCCTCGTCGCCCGTGACGGTCCGCCTGCGCACGCCGACCAGGGAGACATAGCCCTCGGCGCTCTGCGCTATGGAGAGGTAGGGCTCCAGGCCGGGCACGGGCAGCAGCTCCGGGCCGGTCCACCCGGGGCCGCCCGGCCGGGTCTCGGTCCAGCGCACGACACCGCCCTCGGTCGGCGCGTAGGCCGTCAGCCGGCCGTCACCGCCCCGCAGTAGCCAGCCGGTGACCGGGGTGGCCGTACGCACTGCCATGACTCGCTGCCAGCCTTTCTCGCACGCGGGCCCCGCGCGCTCCGCGCGACGCCCGTTTGTCGACCCTCGACAATAACATCGTGGCCACCCGGGAACTTCCGTGCGGACCGGGCGTGCGAGGCTGTGGGAATGACCGCACTTCTTGTCGTGGATGCCGCGAATGTCGTCGGTTCGGTGCCCGACGGGTGGTGGCGCGACCGCCGGGGCGCCGCCGTCCGGCTGCGGGACCGGCTGGCCGCCGACGCGGCCGCCGGCGGCCCCGCGCTGCCGGTGGCACCGGCGGAGGTCGTCCTGGTGGTGGAGGGCGCCGCGCGCGGCGTGGAGTCGGTGCCGGGCGTGCGGGTCGAGGCCGCCGAGGGCAGCGGTGACGACCGGATCGTCGAGCTGGTGGCCGGGCGGGACCCGGGCAGGCGCTGTGTGGTGGTCACCGCGGACCGGGAACTGCGGGAGCGCGTCCGCGCCCTGGGCGCGGAGGTCCTGGGCCCGAGGTCGGTACGCCGCGGGAACGGGGAGAAGCCCGCACCCGGGCAGGACCGGGACGGGATCGGGTAGCAGCCGGGCAGAAGCGGGACGGAACCGGGTAGCAGCCGGGCAGAAGCGGGACTGAACCGGGCGGACGGCGCGGCCCGTTCCCGCCGGGCCGCGGCGGAGGACATCTCACCCGGCCCCTCGCCGCCCCGCCCCTCACTCCGGCCCGCGCCCCTTCCGCGCGTACAGCACCGCCCCGTCCACGGCCCCCACCCGCTCGTACGACCGCGCCAGCGCCGCCCGCAGCGACGGCAACCGCCCCGGGGCGTACGGCTTGCCGCGCGAGTCGTCGACGACCAGCTCCGGTGGCCGGTGGGCCAGCTCGCGGCGGAAGACCGGCCAGGAGCCGGGCACCCCGTACGCCTCGCCGACCCGGGAAGGGCCGCGCCCGCCGCTGTAGTTGGTGAGCAGACCGGCCGTCAGGAAGCGCCCCGAGGGGCGGCGGTCGGCCAGCCAGTACTGCTCGGGGTGCATGCCCCAGAACAGGACGCGGGCGGTCGGCCGGGTGCGCTCGCGGACGGCGCGGGCCACCTTCAGGGAGTGCGGCAGGTCGGGCGGTTCGTCGGTGAGCCCCCAGCCCAGGAAGTACCCGCAGGAGAGCACGGACAGGCCCACGGCGGTCCGCAGCACCCGGCGGGGCAGCGCGCGCAGCGCGGACGTGGCGAGCAGCGCGAGCGGCGGGATCAGCTGGAGGTAGTAGTGCCCGAAGAAGTGGAAGCCGGTGGTCACGGCCACGCCGGAGGCGGCGAGCCATAGCCACAGCTCGGGCGGGGCGGCGCGGCGGCGGGCGAGGAGCAGGGCGCCGACCGGGACGAGCAGCCCCGCGCAGCCCACCGCGGCGACGGTCGCGCCCGACGCCGCCCGGTCGACGGCGAGCGGCACCGAACCGGCCACCGACGCGTAGGTCCCCGACCCCGTCACCGACCAGAACAGCAGCCGGGCGGGCCCGGTGAGCCAGGCGACGGCGGCCACCGGCAGGACGGCGCCGAGGGCCAGGGCCACGGCGCCCGCGCCGCGCCCGCGGCCGGTCCAGAGCATCAGGAGTACGGGCGCGAGGACCGCTCCCCCGGTCTGCTTGGTGAGCATGGCGCCCGCCACCGCCAGTCCGGCGGCGCCCCAGCGGGCCCGGTCCGCGCACCACATGGCGGCCGCCGTCCACGGCAGCATGAAGACCTCGAAGCAGGCGGCCTGCGCGTCCTCGGGGGCGAGGCAGACGGAGGCCAGCAGATAGAGCGACCCGGCGGTGCGGCCGGCCCGCTCGCCCCAGCGGCGCCGGGCCAGGGAGGCCAGCAGCACGGCGGTGAGCAGCTGGGCGAGGACCGCGAGGGCCTTGACGGGCAGCAGCGAGCCGTCGCCGAAGAGCGCGAAGCACAGTTCGTACAGCCAGGGCAGCACGGGCGGCTTGCGGTCGACGACGGTGCGGTAGAGGACGGCGCCCTGGCCGAGCATCCGGGCCTCGGTGGCGAGGAAGCCCTCGTCGGGGTTCCAGAGGGGGCGGGTGAAGGACGGCAGCCGGGTGACGAGGGCCAGGACGGCCAGGGCGGGCAGCAGACGGCGCCAGAAAGGGCCGTTGCCCGGGGGCGCGGCGGGCTCGTGCTCGTAGGGGGGCCGCGCGTGCGGGACGGGGGTGCCGGCCGGTACGGCTGCGCGCTGTGCGACGGGCATGCAGGTCAACCTAGGGTGCGTCCTCGGGCGGCGGTCCGCGGTCTGCCCGGGGGCCGGGGCCCGGCCGGGAGGTGCCGCCGGGCGGGCCCCGCTTCAGGGGCCGCCCGGCGGTGGGGCCGTCAGGGCACGCGGCTGTGGGCGCGCCCGTAGACGAAGTAGACGACGACGCCGAGGACCATCCAGGCGGCGAACCGCAGCCAGGTCTCGGCGGTGAGGTTGAGCATCAGCCACAGGGAGGCGAGGACGGACAGGACGGGCACGAGGGGGACGAGGGGGGTGCGGAAGGCCCGGGGCAGGTCGGGCCGGGAGCGGCGGAGGATGACGACGCCGAGGGCCACGACGACGAAGGCGAAGAGCGTGCCGATGTTGACCAGCTCGGCGAGGACGTCGATCGAGGTGAAGCCGGCCAGCACGGCGACGACGACGCCGAGCAGGATCGTGGAGCGGTAGGGCGTGCCGTACTTCGGGTGCACCCGGGAGAAGATCCTGGGCAGCAGCCCGTCACGGCTCATGGCGAAGAACACCCGGCTCTGGCCGAGCAGCAGGATCATGCACACGGTGGTGAGGCCGACGGCCGCGCCGAAGCTGATCAGCCCCGCCCAGAAGGGGTGGCCGGTGGCCTTGAAGGCGTCGGCGAGCGGGGCGTCCGTGGAGAGGTCGCTGTACTTCTGCATGCCGGTGACGACGACGGACACGGCCACGTAGAGGATCGTGCAGATGGCGAGCGAGCCGAGGATGCCACGCGGGACGTCACGCTGGGGGTTGCGGGTCTCCTCGGCGGCGGTGGCCACGATGTCGAAGCCGATGAAGGCGAAGAAGACGACGGCGGCCGCGGAGAAGATGCCCATGACGCCGAAGTTCGACGGCGAGAATCCGAAGATCAGCTGGATGAGCGGCGCCTTGATGTCGCTGCCGGCCGTGGTGCTCTGCGAGTCGGGGATGAACGGCTCGTAGTTGGACCCGGTGATGAAGAAGGCTCCCACGATGATCACGATCAGGACGACGGTGACCTTGATGGCGACCACGACGGCCGTCACCCGCGAGGACAGCTTCATGCCGAGGACGAGGATCGCGGTGAGGACGAGCACGAGGGCGCACGCCAGGATGTCGAAGCCGAAGCGGCCCTCGTGGGTGCCCTCCAGGCCCACGGGCAGGTGCCAGCCCGCGTTGTCCATCAGCGAGCGGATGTAGCCGGACCAGCCGACGGCCACGACGGCGCAGCCCAGCGCCAGTTCCAGGATCAGGTCCCAGCCGATGATCCACGCGGGCAGCTCGCCGAGGGAGGCGTACGAGAAGGTGTACGCGGAGCCGGCGACCGGCACGGTGGAGGCGAATTCGGCGTAGCAGAGCGCCGCGAGCCCGCACACGATGCCGGCCAGGACGAAGGCGAGCGCCACCGAGGGGCCGGCGTTCTCCTTGGCGACCTTGCCGGTGAGGACGAAGATGCCGGTCCCGATGACGACGCCGACGCCGAAGACGGTGAGGTCGAGGGCGGTGAGCGACTTCTTGAGCGCGTGCTCCGGCTCCTCGGTGTCCCGGATGGACTGCTCCACCGTCTTGGTCCGGAAGACGCCGCGCCCGCCGCGGCTGTTCCGGAGGGGTTGTTCCGTGCTCATCGGCCCACCTCCACCTGTCTCGGATCTCTCTCGGCCGTCGCTCATCCGTTCATCCGTGAACTGAGCGAGTGTCCGCGATGATCCGGTCCGTACCGGGGTGGGCCCGGCCACGGGGGCCAGGATTCACCCGATGGGACGCGGGCGGGGGTATGCGTACGGGCCGGTCGGACCACCCGGATAGGTGGTCCGACCGGCCCGTGGGTCCGACCGGCGCCCCCGGCGGTGGCCGGGGGCGGAGGGGCGGGTCAGTCGCGGGCGGCCTCGGCCACGACCTCGTCCGTCCCGGAGACCTCGTCGTAGCGCCCGTCCAGCTTCGCGACCAGGCCGGTGACCTGGCGCGCGATGTCCGGCGCGGTGAGCCCGATCTCGGCCATGACCTCCTTGCGGGAGGCGTGGTCGAGGAAGCGCTGCGGGATGCCGAAGTCGCGCAGCGGGAGGTCGACGTCGGCGTCGCGCAGCGCCTGCGAGACCGCCGCGCCGACGCCGCCCGTGCGGCCGTTGTCCTCGACGGTGACGACGACGCGGTGCTCGGCGGCGAGGCCGGGCAGGGCCGCGTCGACGGGCTTGACCCAGCGCGGGTCGACGACGGTCGCGGAGATGCCCTGCTTGTCGAGCAGGTCGGCGACCTCCAGGCACATCGGGGCGAGGGCGCCGACGGAGACGATGAGGACGTCGGGGCGCCGCACGCCCTCGGCGGGCTTCCGCAGCACGTCCATGCCGCCGACGCGGCCGACGGCCTCGACGGCGGGGCCGACGGTGCCCTTGGAGTAGCGCACGACGGTGGGGGCGTCCTTGACCTCGACGGCCTCGCGGAGCTGGGCGCGCACCTGGTCGGCGTCGCGCGGGGCGGCGATCCGCAGGCCGGGGACGACCTGGAGGATCGACATGTCCCACATGCCGTTGTGCGAGGCGCCGTCGTCGCCGGTGACGCCGGCCCGGTCGAGGACGAAGGTCACCCCGCACTTGTGCAGGGCGACGTCCATCAGGACCTGGTCGAAGGCACGGTTGAGGAACGTCGCGTACACCGCGAAGACCGGGTGCAGGCCACCCGTGGCCAGGCCGGCCGCGGAGGTGGCCGCGTGCTGCTCGGCGATGCCGACGTCGTAGACGCGGTCGGGGAAGGCCTTGGCGAACTTGCCGAGGCCGACCGGCTGCATCATCGCGGCCGTGATGGCGACGATGTCCTGGCGCTCCTCGCCGAGCTTCACCATCTCGTCGGCGAAGACGGAGGTCCAGCTGGCGCCGGAGGAGGCGAGGGGCAGGCCGGTGTCGGGGTGGATGGCGCCGATGCCGTGGAAGCGGTCCGCCTCGTTCTGCTCGGCGTGCTTGTAGCCGCGGCCCTTCTGGGTGAGGCAGTGCACGAGGACGGGGCCGCCGAAGCGCTTGGCGCGCTGGAGCGCGGACTCCAGGGCCTCGATGTCGTGGCCGTCGATCGGGCCGACGTACTTGAGGCCGAGGTCCTCGAACATGCCCTGCGGGGCGATGAAGTCCTTGAGGCCCTTCTTCGCGCCGTGCAGGGTCTCGTAGAGCGGCTTGCCGAGCACCGGCGTGCGCTCCAGCAGGTCCTTGCCGCGGGCCAGGAAGCGCTCGTAGCCGTCCGTGGTGCGCAGGGTGGCGAGGTGGTTGGCGAGGCCGCCGATGGTGGGCTCGTAGGAGCGCTCGTTGTCGTTGACGACGATGACGAGGGGGCGGTCCTTGGCCACGGCGATGTTGTTCAGCGCCTCCCAGGCCATACCGCCCGTGAGCGCGCCGTCACCGATCACGGCGACGACGTGGTCCTTGCGGCCCAGCACCTGGTTGGCCTTGGCGAGGCCGTCGGCCCAGCCCAGCACCGTGGAGGCGTGGCTGTTCTCGATGACGTCGTGCTCGGACTCCTCGCGCGCGGGGTAGCCGGACAGGCCGCCCTTCGCCCGCAGCCGCGCGAAGTCCTGGCGGCCGGTGAGCAGCTTGTGCACGTACGACTGGTGCCCCGTGTCGAAGAGGACCTTGTCCTTCGGCGACTCGAAGACCCGGTGCATGGCGATGGTGAGCTCGACCACCCCGAGGTTGGGCCCGAGGTGTCCACCGGTCTTGGACACGGCGTCGACGAGGAAGGTCCGGATCTCCGCGGCGAGCTGATCGAGCTGCTCCGGGCTCAGCCGGTCCAGATCGCGCGGTCCCCTGATGCGGGATAGCAGCGCCACCCGTGCCTCCTTAAGCGTTCGAGCTGTCGAGCCTTGCCGGTCTGTCGAGTCTAATGTTCCGCCCGCGATGCGGGTGAACGGGTGCTGCGAGGTATGTCACGCGATCGGCGTAGACCGGTGGATCTTTCCCCACGGGGCGTTCCGCCGCAACCGGAGGGGGCCGGATCCGGCCTGTGGGGGTGTCGTGCGGGCCGGGGACGAATGTTCAGGCCGTCCAGGGCCCGAGGGACCCGTGTCCGCCGCGACGCCTGTCGCTCCCGCCGCACCCGGTCCCGGGCCGGATGTCCTCAAGGGCTACCGGGCGTCGTCCGCGGCGTCGACGTAGGCCAGGGCGTGCTCGTCGAAGGGCGCCGCCGCCCGGGCAGCGGGCGGGGTCCGGGGCGGAGCCCCGGGACCGGGAAGGGGCGGGTAGGGGAAAAGCCCCCACCCGCCCCACCGAGCCGCTCAGGCCCCGCTCAAACCCTCAGGCGCGCCCCGCCGTCTTCTGCGTACGACGCGACACCGAGTCGATCACCACTGCGGCGAGCAGCACCGCACCAGTGATCATGTACTGGACGGCGGAGGCGATGCCCAGCAGCGCCATCCCGGAGGCGATCGACTGGATCACCAGCACGCCCAGCAGCGCGGACCAGGTCTTGCCGCGCCCGCCGAAGAGGCTGGTGCCGCCGATGACGGCCGCGGCGATGGCGTTCATCAGCAGGCTGCCGGCCCCGGAGGACTGGTTCGCGGCGTTGATCTGCGAGGCCAGGAACATCCCGCCGAGGGCGGCCATCGTCCCGGAGAGCGCGAAGACCGAGATCCGGATCGCCGGGACGTTGATGCCGGCCCGCCGGGCCGCCTCGACATTGCCGCCGAGCGCGAAGACCCTGCGCCCGTACGAGGTGCGCCGGAGCACCAGGTCCAGGGCCACCACGATGCCCAGGAAGATCACCACGGCCAGCGGCAGGCCCTTGTACTGGTTGAAGAGCCAGGCCACCACGTACGCGGGCACCGCCAGCGCCGCCGTGCGCAGCACGATCTCGCTGAGCGGGCGGCTGGGGACGCCCGCGGCCTCGCGCCGCCTGCTGTCGCGGAAGGACACCACGAAGAACACGGCCACGGCCACGGTCGCGAGCCCGTAGGCCGCCGAGATATCGGTGAAGTAGTGGTTGGTGAGGGCGGCGACCAGGCCGGAGTCGTCGAGGTTGATGGTGCCGTTGGAGCCGAGGACCTGGAGCATCAGGCCGTTCCAGCCCAGCAGGCCGGCCAGGGTGACCACGAAGGCGGGTACGCCGATCCGGGCGAAGAAGAACCCGTGGAGGGCTCCGATGACGGCACCGGAAAGGAGCGCCAGGACGAGCGCGAGCCACTCGGGCATGCCCTGGTTCACATTGAGCACGGCGAAGACGGCCGCCGCGAGCCCGCTGACCGAGCCCACGGAGAGGTCGATCTCGCCGAGGATCAGGACGAAGACGATGCCGACGGCGATCAGACCGGTGCCGGCGGCGGTGACGAAGAGGTTGGAGAGGTTCTCCGCGCCGAGGAAGGCCGAGTCGCGCAGCTGGAAGACGAGGCCGATGATGATCAGCCCGACGACCACGGGCAGCGAGCCCAGCTCGCCGCTGCGCAGCTTCCGGCCGAATTCGCTCCAGTAGCCGGTGAAGCCCTCCTGGCGGACCAGCAGGCGGGGGTCGACGGGGGTGACGGCGCCGTCGGCGGGCGCCTGGCCGTTCGTACCGCTCGTCTTGGAAAGGTTCGCGCTCACTTCTCGCCCTCCGCGGTACGGGCCTTACGGCGGGTGACAGCGTTGTCGGTGGCACCGGTGATGGCGGAGATGATCTCTTCCTGGGAGGTGTGGGCCACCTCGAAGACGCCGTTGTTGCGGCCGAGGCGGAGCACCGCGACCCGGTCGGCGACGGCCTTCACGTCGGCCATGTTGTGGCTGATCAGGATGACCCCGAGGCCGCGCTCGCGGAGGCGCTCGACGAGGTCGAGGACCTGCGCGGTCTGCTCCACGCCGAGCGCCGCGGTGGGCTCGTCGAGGATGACGACCTTGGGCTCGCCGAGCAGTGAGCGGGCGATGGCGACGGTCTGCCGCTGCCCGCCGGAGAGCGCGGCGACGGGGATCCGGACACTGGGGATCCGGATGGACAGGGTGGCGAGCAGCTCGCGGGCGCGGCGCTCCATCTCGACCTCGTCCAGCACCCCGGCGCGGACGATCTCCCGGCCGAGGAAGAGGTTGCCGACGACGTCGAGGTTGTCGCAGAGCGCGAGGTCCTGGTAGACGGTCGCGATGCCGAGCTCCTGGGCGGTGTGCGGCCGGTCGACGGTGACCGGCCGGCCCTCCCACTCGATCACCCCGTCGTCGGCGGGGCCGACCCCGGCGATGGTCTTGACCAGGGTGGACTTCCCGGCGCCGTTGTCGCCGACCAGGGCGACCACCTCGCCGGGGTGGATCTCCAGTTCCACGTCGGTGAGCGCCTGGACGGCACCGAACCGCTTGGAGATCCCGCGCAGCGCCAGCACGGGCGTAGCGGACACGTTCATCATCTCCTTCGCCGCCCCGCGGGGGCGGCAGCTGTGGGGCTTACTTCAGTCCGGCCTTGTCGCACTGCGCCTTGTACTTCGCGGTGCAGATCTCGTCCAGGTTGAAGAAGCCCTCCTTGCCGACGTACTGGCCGATGTCGGCCTTGGTGAGGGCGAAGGGGGTGACGATGATGGCGGGGATCTTCTTGGCGGTGCCGCTGTCGACGGTGGACTTGGCGACGCCGTCGAGGGCCTTGCCCCGGGCGAGGGCGACGGCCATCTCGGCCGCGGCGTCGGCCTCGGGCTTGTAGGGCTTGTAGACGCTCATGAACTGCTCGTCGGAGAGGATCCGCTGGACGGCCGAGAGCTCGGCGTCCTGGCCGGTGACCGGCGGGAGCTTGTCGAAGCCGGCGCTCTTGAGCGCGGTGATGATGCCGCCGGCCATGCCGTCGTTGGCGGAGTAGACGCCGACGATCTTGTCCTTGCCCAGCGAGGAGATGGCGCCCTTCATGTTCTCGTTGGCGTTCTCCGGCTTCCACTCCTTGGTGTCGTACTCCTTGCCGATCTTCACCTTGCCGTCGAGGACGGAGTGGGCGCCGTCCTTGTACATCTTGGCGTTGGGGTCGGTGACGGAGCCGTTCATCATGACGATCTCGCCCTTGGCGGCGTCGTCGCCCAGCTCCTTGAGCAGAGACTCGCCCTGGATCTTGCCGACGCGCTCGTTGTCGACGGAGGTGTACGCCTTGATGGGGCCCTCGGCCAGCCGGTCGTACGCGACGACGGGGATGCCCTTGTCGTTCGCCTTCTTCACCGAACTCGCTATCGACTTCGCGTCCACCGCGTCGACGATCAGCGCGTCGACCTTCTTGGTGATCATCGTGTCGACCTGCTGCTGCTGGACGGAGGCGTCCTGCTTGGCGTTCTCGTAGAGGACCGTGGTGTCCGAGCCCGCCAATTCCTTGATCTTCTTTTCGATCAGCGGCTTGTCGAAGCGCTCATAACGCGCGGTCTGGTTTTCCGGCAGAAGGAGGCCGATGGTCAGCGCGGCCTTTCCTTCCTTCTTGCCACCGCCGTTGTCACCGGCTTCCTTGGCTTTCCCGCAGGCGGCGAGACCCGCGGCCATCGAGACGGCCGCCACGGCCACAGCGGCACGACGCAGATGCGTGTTCACTTGCAGATACCTCCCTGACGAGGCCGCGCCGTTGCGGCCGAGGTGGCTGGAAGTCAACTCGGCCGCCAGAAGAGCGTCAAGAAGTAAATCCTTAACGAGATGGCAACGATGCCATTCGTTATCTGCGTGAACTCAAGATGCGACCGCGCCGCGCCGCGAGGCCCCTGGAAAGGCGGAAAGGAGGGCAGCCGCGGCTCAGGCGAGGACGGCCGCGCCGACCGGCGGCATCCGGTCCAGCAGGCTGGAATCGCCCATCTCGCTGAGGACGAGCGCGAGGGCGCCCAGCACCTCCGCGCGACCGCCGAGGGCGCCCGGCACGACCTCCAACTGCCGTGCGGCGCTGGGGATCGCGTAGCGGGAGACGGATTCGCGGATGGGCGCGAGGACGAGCTCGCCGGACTCCGCGAGGTCGCCGCCGAGAACGACCCGGCGGGGGTTGAGGAGGTTGCAGAGGTTGGCGACGCCGCTGCCGATGTGCCGGCCGACGTCGCCGATGACGCGCCGGCAGCCCGGGTCGCCGTCCTGCGCGAGCCGCACCATGCGCGCCACGGTCAGGTCGGTGCCGTGGGCCGAATGGAGCAGGGGCAGCACATACCGGGCGGCGGTGAAGGTCTCCAGGCAGCCGCGGTTGCCGCAGCGGCAGACGGGCCCGGACTCGTCGAGGGTGATGTGCCCGATCTCGCCCGCGGTGCCGCCGGGACCGCGATAGATCTGCCCGTTGATGACGAGCCCAGCGCCGACACCGCTCGCGACCTTGATGTAGGCGAGGTCGGCGGCGCCGCGCCCGGCCCCCCAGACCAGTTCGCCGAGAGCGCCGAGATTGGCGTCGTTGTCGACGTGGACGGGCACGTCGAGGCGGGCGGCGAGGTCGTCGCGGGGGTTGGTGCCGGCCCAGCCGGGGAGGATCGACGTCGACCCGAGCGTGCCGGTCTCCACGTCGATGGGCCCGGGCACCCCGAGGCCCACCCCTACGATTTTCGCCGAATCGATCCCGGCCTCCGAGATCAGCCGCCTGACCAGCTGCTCCGCCCGGTCCAGCCCCTGTGCGGCGGAGGCGTCCACATCCAGCGGCTCGGCGTCCTCGGCCAGCACGCGGTGGGCGAGGTTCCCGATGGCCACCCGAAGGTGTGTATGCCCGAAGTCGACACCGACGACGATCCCGGCGTCCCCGGACAGCGAAACGCTCCGCGCCCGCCGCCCGCCGGAGGAGGTGGGGGTGACTTCGACGGTCCCGCCGTCCTTCAGCTCCCGCACGATGTTGGAGACCGTGGCGGCCGACAACCCCGTGGTCCGGGCGATCTCCGCCTGGGTCAGCGACCCCGCCATGCGCACCGCGCGCACGACCCGCTCCAGGTTGGCCCGGTGCAGCGACGACTGCGACCCCGGAGTCTCCACGCCCATCCACTCCCACCTAGCCGGACACGGCACGCCGACCGTCCCCGCAACCGGACCACGACTCTGGGGCCGGCCATCCGTACAACATATGAACTCTAAGCTGAGCCGCCGGGGGGAGACGACGTCAAGGGCTTGAACCACATCGGGGGCATCGTAGAGGGCTCGCCCTCTCCCCAGGACATCAGCGGAGCCGTCTCCCCCACCGCTTCCACGTCGACTCGCTCCCTGCGGGCTTCCTGACGTTCCGCCACGAAGGCGCCCGTCGGAGAACCCCTGAGGCGGCGCCCATTTTTGGGACACCGCCTCAGGGGCCTTATTTACGACCGGAGGTATTGAACCTGACGGCAAGCTCCGAAATCAGCCCACTAGGAGGACTTCTTGAGGGGAAAAGTTTTTGCGGCGTCCTCGGAGATCACGACGTAGAGACCCCCTTGGGCAGCCTTACCCGCAACCCGCAGTCGCACCCATTTCTTCGAACCAAACACTTCGCCAAGCGTGAGGCCGATCTGCTGATCGCCCAGTTTGGGCTTCTTTTCCAGTTCCCATGTGCCGCTGCCAGTGAACCACTTGGTGGGCTTTTCACTCTCGAGCGAGAAGGCGGTTGGAACTTTCACGGCAGCGACAGAACCGTCTTCACGCAAGGTCACTCTTGCCCCTTGCTCGCCGGACCAAGACCCGACGAGATCGCTCGGCTGCGCCGAGCCGTCCTCGAATTCAGCCGAGCAGGAGCAGGTCCCAGCGCCGACGATCACCATGCAGCCGAGCACGGACAGCGGGATGGCGAGCCTCCTCATGAGACGTCCATTGTTTCGATCCAGGACGCCTCTTGCCACTTAGTCCTGAAGGGACCGCCGAGCCAGTTCGCGGTCGCATCGAGCGGATGGCCAACATATTTCTCCATGGACCTCCGAATCTTCGGATAGTGCGTCAAGGAGTTGATGTCCGTCTTATTCCTGATGGTGATTTTCACCTCCGCCTTCCCCCTTTGGGAATTCCGCGACACAACTTGGAATTCATAGTCGTACGAGCCGACGAAGGTTGACGTCTGCGTGCCGTACTTCCCATCCGTCCACCAACTTTGAATTTGCCCCGACAAGCCGAACGTCCTGACATAAAGGGCATCAGCACCAAATCGGAGAAAGCCCTCTTTTCCTACACTGTAGCCGTCATTGACTCCCCCATCACTATCGATTCCCTTGGCGATCTTTTCACGAATTGTATTCCTCACCGCATCCATCGAGTGATCCCCGCGAAGTTGCTTGGTGAATCGGTCGTCGGCACCGTAGTGGTGCGTCTCCTTACCGGTTCCGGTGATCCATTCGAGCCCGAGGATCCATGCGTCCGGCTCCCCGGTGGCCGCGACCGACAGCCGCATGTTCTCGAGCTGCCATCGTTCGATGTTCGACAACATGCCCTCGGACGCACGGGCCACCTCCGCCTGCGCCCGGCGCAGCGCCTCCGCCTCGGCCAGCTTGATCTCGTAGGCATGGATGGCACCCCGGTGGGCCTCCTCGGCCGCATCGGCGTCCTTGCCCGCGGCCTCGGCCGAGGCGCGGGCCGCACCGGCGGAAGCGTAGGCCTCCTGGGCTGAGCTGCTTGCCAGTTCAGCGGAGACCATGGCCCGTGTCGCGGAGTATTCGGCCTTGGCGGCGTCGTCCTCCGCTGCTGTCGCCGCGGCGTCGGCTGTCCGTGCGGACTTGGCGGCGTCGGCTGCCGATGCCTCGGCCTGGTTGGCGTAACCGTCGGCCTGGGCAGCGGACTTCTCCGCCACGCCGGCTGCCTTCAGGGCCTCGTCGGCATAGCGCTGGGCCTGGTCGGCCGCATCGTTGGCCTTGGCCGCGACGACGGCTGCCTCGGCGGCGTTCTTCTGCGCGGTGGCCGCGGTGCCGGCGGCTTCGGCGATGAGCTGCTGGACGAAGGCGACGTGAGTGGCGGTGAGGTGGTCGCCCCGGGCGGTCGCGTACTGCCCGACCTGGATGAACTCGTGGAGCGCCTCGTCCGTTCCCTGCAGGACGATCTTGGCCATGGCTTGCGTCTCGGGACCGCCGCTGCCCATCAGCTGCGTGGCGCGGATGCGGTCGTCAGTCACCTGCGCGGTGTACTGACCTTCCCGGAGGAAATCGACGAGCTTACCGGCCGAACCGTCCCTCAGCGCCGTCTGGGCGGCGCTCTTGAGCTCAGGGCCACCGCTGCCCATGATCTTGGTGACCTGCACCCGGTAGTCGGTCAACGCGGCTTCGTAGCCACCGGTGCGCAGGAACTCGCTGATCGTTTTCGCGTCCCCTTTGAGCGCCTCGGCGGCGGCCTTCCGTAGGCTTTCATACTCGCTGTCGACCGCGAGAACCTGGACCTGTGCCCGTTGGTCCTGCGCAGCGGCCTGCTGCCAACCGGTGCGCAGGTAGGACCGTACGGCTTCGTCGGAACCCGTGAGCGCCGTCTTGGCGGCCGCCTGGCTCCAGGGACCGCGAGTCTTCATCGCGAGGACGGCGACCTTGCGGCCCTTCGCTGCCACGTCCTTGGTGTCCGTGCCCGGCTTGGAGGCTTCGGCGGCCAGGCGCACGGCTTCCTCGTCAAGGTCCTTGGTGGCCTGCTTGGCTCGATCCGCGGCTTCCTTGTCCAGGGCCTGGGCAGTCTTCTCCGCCCTGGCCTGCTCGATGCCGGCAGCGGTCCTGGCCTTGAGGCCCTCGGCCTCGATCTTCGTGGCCACGTCGTGGACCTTCTTGGCCGTTTCGACCGCGTCGGTCGCCTGGTCGGCGGCGTCCTTCGCCGCCTTGGCGTGGTCGGTGGACTGCTTCGCGGCCGTGGCCGCCTCTCCGGCGTGCTTCGCGGCCTCTCTCGCGGCGGTCGCCGCCTTCCTGGCGTGCCCGGCAGCGCTGGTGGCGGCCGCGCGTGCCTCTCCCGCGGCGCTCGCGGCCGCGTAGGCGAGGTCCCGTGCCGCGGTGGCGGCCCGGCGCGACTCACGTGCATGGCTGCGGGCCGTAGCCGCCCAGCTCTTGGCGCGGGAGGCTTCGGCGCTCGCACCGCCGGCGTAACCGGCGGCCTCGTCCGCGGCATCCGCGGCAGCGTCGGCGTTGGAGCTGGCACCTGCGGCGGCATCGGCTGCCGCCCCGGCCTCCTTCGCGGCGATCTGCACCTGCTTGGCGGCCTCCGCGGAAGTGTCCGCCGCCTGCGCGGCCGCGTCGGCGTCCTCGGCGGCTTGGCGCGCGGCCGAAGCCATGCCGGCGTTCGTCGCCGCGCCGGCTGCCGCGTCGCGGGCCCGCGACGCGGCGGCAGCGGCGGCCGAAGCGGCTGCTGCGGCGTTGGCTGCGGCGCTCGCGGCCATTCGGGCGGCGTGGTTGGCGGCCTGAGCGGCTTCGATGGCTTCCTGCGCGGCACTGGCGGCGCCCTGGGCAGCGTCCGCCGCACGCCCCGCGGCGCCGGCGGCCCGGCCGGCGTCCTTGCCCGCCGCCTGGGTCTCCTCGGCGGCCTTCTTCGCCTGTTCCTTCGCCAGCTCGGAAGCCTTCACCGCGCGCTTGGAGGCGTCCTTGGCCGCCTCGGTCTGCTGCTTGGCGACGTCACCGGCGGTCTTGGCCCGCTGAGCCAACTGGGCGACGGTCGCCCGTTCCTGATCCCTGGAAAGGGCGACGTTCTGACCTACCGCCAGGAACTCGCGGATGTCGTCCGTCGAACCCCGCAGTGCCACCTTCGCGGCTTCCTTGGTCGCGGGGCCGCCCGCGCTCATGATCTGGGTGACCTTGAGCCGGTCGTCGTTGTCCCGGGTCGTGTGCCGGCCCGAGTCGAGAAACTTCCGCACGTCGTCGAGCGAGCCGCGCAGCGCGGTCTGGGCGGCCTCCTTGGTCGCGGGGCCGCCCGCTTCCATGATCTGCGTGGTGCGGATCCGCATGTCCGTCTCGAACGGGGCCCGCCAGCCGTCCTTGAGGAAGGCGCGCAGGTCCTCCCGCGAACCGGACAGTGCCTTGAAGGCCGCCTCACGGACGGTCACTCCGCCCGCGGTGAAGATCCGTGTCGCGTTGATGCGCTCGTCGCTGAGTTCGGCGAAGTCCTTCTCGCTGTCCAGGAACTTGCGCACGTCCTCGTCCGTGCCCAGGAGCGCGGCCTCGGCCGCGGCTTTGACCGAGGGGCCGCCTTTCGTCCACAGCTCCACGACGCGACCCCGGTCCGACGCGGCCGCGTCCTGCGCCGCTACGGCAGGGACCGCTCCGAGCAGGCCCACGAGGAGGGACAGGGGGAGCAAGGCAAGGCACAGCAGGCGTGTGCCAAATCCTTGTTTTCTCGCGGCTCCCGCCAAGGAGGATTTATATCTCACATCAGGCCTCTATCGCTAGTTACCTAACACCGGAATTCGGCGCCGCGAAGCATAGCCCTCTTGATCGGCTCCGGTGGGGTGGTGGCCGAAACCCTCCTGAAGGCGGAGCGAGGGGCACCACGAGAGAGTCTTTGTTCTGCGCATGACACTCCCTTACTAAAGGTAACCCTTTCCATTGAGGGGATTCACGGCTCTGCGATTGGTCAAGAAAAGGCAAAATCAAACGGCATGGTAGGTTTCTTGCCATTGGCTTTATCCTGCCATTACGCATAACCATTTTCGCTGCGTATTCCCTGGAAGGATTCTCTGGTGATATCTCGCGCACGCAGAAGTCTGCTCGCCGGCGTTATCGGAATCGTCTCCGTAATCGCCTCTGGCGCACCCTCTGTAGCTGCGGTCTCGGCCGGGACGGACGAGGCCCCGCTGCCCTCCGCCGTGGAGACCTTCGAGTACCCGAACGCTGCGAAGATCCTCAAGGAGCAGGGCATCGCGCTCCGCAAGGGCGACGGACACATCCTGCTGGCCGACTGCAGGGTGTCCAAGGACATCCAGGTGATGACCTCGATGGAACACCCGGGCCAGACCGAGCGTGGCCTCTACTGCTTCAAGGTCACCGGCAACGGGAAGGCCGGCTACCTCAGCCTGGAGATCCCCAAGGTCTACAACATCATGACCGGTGACGTAGCGGTTCGGGCCAACCTCATCGCCGAGGGACAGACCCAGACCGTCACGGTGGCCAAGAACGACGCCAAGGGTGTCGGAACAGCAGGCACCCCGCCGACCGCACCCACTGTCCTGGTCGAGCTCCGTGTGACCGGCTGATCGAAAGATCCTCCCCGGCCACCATCAGACCGCTCAGAACCAGACAGGAAACGTACATGTTCGCCAGACGTCCCCGCGCGGCCATGGCCGCTGGGCTCCTCGCCTCCACCGCCGTAGCCGGCCTGCTGACGGCCACTTCCGCCGACGCCGTCGTGGGCACGGCCGCCAAGGACGGCAGCTACGCCTTCACCGCCAAGCTCGACATCGGGGCCGGGCAGCGCAGTTGCTCGGCCGCGCTGATCGCGCAGCAGTGGCTGGTCACCGCCGCCAGCTGCTTCGCCGATAATCCGGCCCAGGGGTTCAAGGTCGCCGCGGGCACGCCCAAGCTGAAGACGACGGCCACCATCGGGCGCACCGACCTCACCCGCGATGCCGGAAGCGTCGTCAACGTCGTCGAACTCGTTCCGCGCGAGGACCGTGACCTGGTGCTGGCCCGCCTGGAGACCCCGGTCTCAGGCGTCGCCCCCATCGGAGTCGGCTTCAACGCTGTACTGCCGGGCGAGGACCTGTGGGCCTCCGGTTACGGGCGCACCAAGGACGAGTGGGTTCCCGACCGTCTGCACTACGCGAAGTTCACCGTCGGGTCGGTCAAGGGCGCCTCCCTCGGCCTCTCCGGCAAGTCCGACGACGCGGTGCTGTGCCAGGGCGACACCGGAGGCCCGGCCTTCCGGGACGTCGGCGGCCGCTACGAACTGGCCGGCATCCACAGCGCCTCCGGACAGGCCGGCTGCTTCGGCACCGACGAGGCCGAGACCCGCAAGGGCGCCACCGACACCCGCGTCGACGACATCGCCGGCTGGATCCAGACCACCACCGCCCCCCCGTGACCTTCTCCGGGGCAAGAAGTGGACCGATGCCAAGCACCTGGTCCCGGGCTACTTCACCGGCGGCGCGCCCGGCGGCAGCCGGCACATGGACCTCTTCGTCACCTGGGGCGACGGCTCGGCCAGCATCTTCCAGGGCGCCGACAACAACGACCCGAAGTACCCCTTCACCGCCGAGTACAAGGTCTCGGGGAGCGGCTGGAAGGGCGCCAAAACCGTCTCGGGCGGCAACTTCGCGGGCAGTGGCCCCGACGGCCTGATGGTCAGCTGGGAGTCGGGAGAGGTCACGTGGTTCTCCCACGTCAGCCAGAACGGGTTCAGCAAGGAAGAGCAGCTCAGGCCCGCCAACACGACCTGGAAGGAATACGCCAAGCTGACCGCCGTCGGCAAGTACACCGGCAACGCACTGCGTGATGACGTGCTGGTCGTCTGGCAGGACGGCTCCATTTCGCTCTTCCCCGACCTCGGCACGAACAAGCTGGCGGGCGAGATCCAGCTGCAGAAGGCGATGGCCGTCGGCACCTACATCGCACAGATCAGCGGGGGTGAGTTCACCGGCAAGGCGAACTCCGACCTCCTGATCCGCTGGAAAAACGGTGCAGCCAGCATCTTCCCGGGCGTGACTCCCTCCGCCAAGCCGTTCCACGACGAGATCGCGTTCCGCCTCCCCGATTCCGCGTGGAAGAACACCTTGTCGGTCACGGCAGGAGCCTTCGCCGCCAACAACCGTCCCGGCGACGTCCTGGTCCGCTGGAACGACGGCAACCTCGGCCTGTACCCGGCCGTCGACGCTGCGGGCACGCACGGCGAGGTCGACCTCCTCAACTAGGACGGTCATGCCGCCGGCTTCCGGAGTGGGGCTTGTCGTGGCTCGAGCCGCGACAAGCCCCTTGGCTGAACAGGCGTCGCCCCGGCCGGAATCCGTTGATTCCTTTTTCTTCGGAGGCGATGCATGGCAGAAAGACATTTCTTTGATCAAGAGATCTCACCCCCACTGCGGGGAGGCACGCCCCGGCGAGCATCGTCTGCCGGGCCGGCGGCGGCCGACGCCTCGCGTCTCGGCTCGACCGGCCGGACGCACCTTGGTCACGGTACTGACGCTCGGCGTACTGGCCGCGGGCTCTCAGCTCGCGTCCGCCGCCACCGCGACGCCGCCCGTACCTTCTCCAGACCCCCGAAGGGACAGTCGGCAAGCAGCGCCCCTGGCACCTCCCGCCGCCTTCGCGAAGAACTGGAAGGTGCCACGGCTCGCGGTGATGCCGCTGGGCGACTCGATCACTCATGGCGCCGGCAGCTCCAACGGCGCCGGCTATCGCGACGACCTGTGGAGTCAGCTGGCTCCGCACACGGGCAATCTGGACTTCGTGGGGTCCCTACGGAACGGCAAGCTGTCCGACCCCGACCATGAAGGACACTGGGGCTGGAAGATCGGCGGCCTGTCCGCCAACATCGACCGATGGCTTCCGGCGGCAAAGCCGAACACGGTACTGCTGCACATCGGTACCAACGACATGCACGACGACTACCAGGTGGACACGGCTCCCCGCCGCCTCGGGGAGCTCGTCGACAAAATCACGTCGGCAGCTCCCGACATGACCGTACTGGTCTCTTCTCTCGTTCCTTCCGCGGACGCCGGGACCCAGCAGCGGATCGAGAAGTTCAACGCCGTGATCCCGCAGCTGGTCGCGGAGCGCCAGGCCAAGGGCCGGCACGTCGGCTTCGTCGACATGGGCGCCGTCACCACGCAGGATCTCGATGACGACCTCCACCCCAAGGACAGCGGCTACGTCAAGATGGCGGACGCCTTCTCCAACGGCGTGGCCCGGGCAGCGGCCGACGGCTGGATCAAGCAGCGCGTAGATATCAAACCCGGGACGCCTTCTCGCAAGGCACCCCCCGGCGATTACCGGGTCGACATCAACGGTGACGGCAAGGCGGACTACCTCGTCGTTCAGAGCAACGGCGTCGTCAACGCCTGGATCAACAACGGCGGCACCAACCACGGCGGCTGGACCGAATACGGCACCTTCGCCACCGGCGTCGGCGAACCCGGAGACAAAGTCCGCTTCGCCGACATCAACGCCGACGGCAAAGCCGACTACCTCACCCTCCAGGACAACGGCGTCGTCAACGCCTGGATCAACAACGGCGGCACCAACCACGGCGGCTGGACCGAATACGGCACCTTCGCCACCGGCGTCGGCGAACCCGGAGACAAAGTCCGCTTCGCCGACATCAACGCCGACGGCAAAGCCGACTACCTCACCCTGCAAGACAACGGCGTCGTCAACGCCTGGATCAACAACGGCGGCACCAACCACGGCGGCTGGAGCGAACAAGGCACCTTCGCCACCGGCGTCGGCGAACCCGGGACCAAGGTTCGGATCTAGGCGTGTTTCGGGGAAGCAGCAGGGCGTCAGCGACCGGTCGCATGAGGCCGAACCTCACGCGGCCATGACGGGCTCTTGGTAAAGCTGTGACCGGAACATCTCGTGCAGTGACCATCGACCCTATAAGATGGGCGCTTCATGCTCATTCGTTCCACAGTCACGCCCGTTTTGGGCGGGCTCAGTCATACGCCGTACCACCCATGTTCCGGCCGCGCATACCGGCCGGAATGCCGGCGTTTCCACGGGCCCTGAAGATCGCACCTCCAGGGCCCGCCCCACGCCCTCGCAAGACCCTGGGACGCAACCGACGTCACAGGATTTCTCCTGCTCGTCACATGGAATAGCCGACAGTGAGTCTGATAACCCCCACCCCAACCAGCAGGCCGTCCGACAAACCCCCCACCTCGAGGGTTCGCCTGGACTCGCTCACAGGCCTGCGGTGGTACGCGGCGCTGTTCGTCGCCTGTTTTCACTTCGCCTATGAGGAGGCGTCCTCCGGCACCTCCCTGCACGTGTTCAGGCTGAAGGAGGTCGTCTATGCCGGCCCCTCGGCGGTGTCGTTCTTCTTCATCCTCTCCGGATTCGTGCTCGCCTGGTCGGCGCGGCCCCGCGACACCGTCACCGGATTCTGGCGGCGCCGCTTCGCGCGTATCTATCCCAGCCATCTGGTGACCTTCTGCCTCGCCGTGGTCACGATGGTCTGGATGGGTAAGGCCCTCGACCTTCGCATCGCCCTGGCGAACCTGACACTGACCCAGTCCTGGATACCCGACCGCAAGGACTGGTGGTTCAACTTCAACGGTGTCTCGTGGTCACTGAGCTGCGAGTTCCTCTTCTATCTGTCGTTTCCCCTGGTGATAAAGCTCGTCCGGCGGCTCTCCGACCGCGGGCTGTGGGCGACGGCGCTCGTGGGCAACCTGCTCGTCGCCCTGGCCCCGCTGTACATGAAGCCCGTCGAGCGGGCCTTCGACCTGGACCCGAAGTTCCTGCTCTACGTCTTCCCGCCGATGCGGCTCGTGGAATTCGTCATCGGCATCGCCGTCGCGCTACTCGTGAAGAAGGGCGCCTGGCGCGGCCCCGGACTGACCGCCGGCCTCGCCCTGGCCGTCCTGGCGGTCCTCGGACCGACCCACCTCCTGCCCTTCGACTTCCACTGGGCCGCCGTCACAGTCGTCCCGTACACCCTCACCATCGCCGCGGCCGCGCGCGCCGACGTCCGAGGAGAGCCTTCCCCCTTCAGGAATCGGATCAACGTGTACCTGGGCGAGGTCTCCTTCGCCTTCTACCTGGTGCACGAGATCGTCATCTTCAGCGTCGACCACTTCCTGAACACCCACCACCTCAAGATTCCCCTGGTCCTGCACCTGGGCCTGTTCCTGGCGGTGTCCTTCGTCGGCGCGGTGCTCGTGCACGAGTACGTAGAGAAGCCCGGCGTGAAGCTGCTGACCCGCAACCGGAAGAAGTCCCGGCCGATTACGGCCTGACAGAAAACGCACTTGGAGCCCCGACGGATCCGTCGGGGCTCCAAGTGCGCTTGTCCGGCCTTCAGCCCTAGGGCTTACTTGTCTTTCGCACGGGCCGTGTACTGGCCATCCGCAAGGAAAGCGACCCGATCCGCCAGAGTACCCTTCAAAGCCGCCTTGGCCGCTTCCTTCACCGCAGGACCCCCCTGGCTGAAGATCCGCGAGATCAGAACCCTGTTGTCCGTATCCCGTTCCTCGTACTGCCCCCGTTCAAGGAAGGCGACCCGGTCCTCCGGAGTTCCCTGCAAGGCCGCCTTACCGGCTGCCATCACCCCGGGCCCGCCCGACCAGACGATGACCCGCGAGACCTCAACCCTGTTGTCCGTGTCCCGAGCCTCGAACTGGCCCTCCTCGAGGAACTTCCTCATCTCAGCGGCAGTGCCCTTGAGCGCGGCATTACCAGCCTCCTTGACCGAAGGCCCTCCAAAACTGACGATGCGCTGGATCTCGCCTCTATCCTTCGCCGCCTGCTGATCCGCACCGGCAGGCTCTTCACCCTGCTGTCCGGCGACCTGGGCCGATCGAGCGGACGGGGCCGAGACCGCGGTGTCCGCGGAAGCCGACGAGACGAGCAGCACGGCCGGAGCAATGGCGCTCACCGTGACCATCGCGGCTATTCGAGATAATCTCACCTTGGTATCGCCTTCCATGAAATTCCATCTTCACGTTTCGGCTAAATTGTAGTGGCGATCGCATGCCATGATCCACTGAATTACTCCGGAATTTTCCTTGCGCGGAAGGCCGGTTCTTCCGTCCCGGCATCGACCCCCGTACGTACAGCCCGCAGGAACGCCACCCAAACCCCCCGCGACGGCGTCAGCACCGTCGCCGGCCGGTCGCTCTCCCGCAGGTGGAGGCGGCCGTCCGGGGTGACGGCCGCCTCCACGCATTCCGTGCCGCCGCCGCTGCCCGAGAAGGACGAGCGCTGCCAGGTGAGCGTCCCGTCGGGAGAATCCTCCGGGACGAGGGCGGGGGTGGGAGCGGGGGCGGGGACGGGGTCGGGGCCGGAAGCCTGAGCAGGGGGTCGAGCTGGGGGGCGAGCCGGGGACGGGGTCCGGGCGGGGGCGGCATCGCCGGGTCGCCCGGCGCGGTTCATGGTCCGACCGCCAGCTTTTTGATCATCTCCAGTGACGGGGCGGGGGCCAGGGCGGCGTCCCTCAGCGTGTCGAAGAGCGTCCGGTAGCGCTGGACGTCCTCGTCCTTCTCCAGGTAGGCCGCACCCGCCAGGCTGTCCATTATGACCACGTCCATCCCGGACGGGAGCAGCCCGTAGAGGACGAACGGGCCGTCCAGCCCACCGTGCACCCCCGCGCTGAACGGCATCACCCGGATCCGGGCCCGGCCGTCCTCCGCCAGGTCCGCGAGGTGGCGCAGCTGAGCCCGCATGACCTCGCGTCCGCCGACCTCGGCGCGCAGCACCGCCTCGTAGACGAGGGCCGTGAGTTCGGGGGCGTCCGGCTTGCCGAGGACGGCCTGGCGGGTGGTGCGGGCCTCGACGCAGCGTTCGGCCTCGGTCTCGTCGTAGTCGTGCCGGCCGCCGCGGAACAGCGCGCGCATGTAGTCGGCGGTCTGGAGGAGGCCCGGGACGAGGACCGTCTGCCACACCTGGACCGTGACGGCCTTCGCCTCCAGGTGCGCGAGGTCGGCGATGCCGGGGAGGGTGCTGCCGTAGTGGTTCCACCAGCCCTGCCGACGGCCCTCCTTGGCCATGTCCACCAGGGAATCGATCAGCTTCGGATCCGTCACCCCGTAGGCGCTCAGCAGCCCGCGGAGTTCGAACGGGCGGATCCCGTTGGTGCCCGTCTCGATCCGGCTGATCTTGGCCTGTCCGCACTCCAGCGCTTCCGCGGCGTCCTCGCCCGACATGCCCGCGGATTCTCTGAGCTTCCGCAGCTCCGCGCCGAGGCGCTTCTGGCGGATGGTGGGGGGCTTCTGCGGCATGACAATCCTCCCTTCCTTCGGGAGGAGAGTCTGCCTGCACCCGCTCCGCGAGCACAGTCACTCACAGGGGCGAAAGCCCTTGGAATTTATGCACTTACGATCGATTCGACCCGGGCGGACGGCTCCCTATTTCAGGGCCCCCGCCGTCAGCCCCGCCTGCACCTGCCGCTGGAAGACGATGTACGCCGCGAGCACCGGCAGCATGGCGATGACGAGCCCCGCGAAGAGGCCCGACCAGTCGCCCTTGTACCCCTGGCTGACGGCGAGCGCCACCAGCCCCTGGGGCAGCAGCTTCTTGTCCTCGTCGCCGACGTTCAGCACGGCCGGCAGGAGGTACTGGTTCCACTGGCCCAGGAAGTTGAAGATGCCCACGCTGATCAGGCCCGGCTTCGCCATCGGCAGCATCACCTGGAAGAAGGTCCGGGTGTGCGAGGCGCCGTCGATGACCGCCGCCTCGGCGACCGAGCTCGGCAGCGTACGGAAGAAGCCGCTCAGGAAGAAGATGGTGAACGGCAGCGAATAGGCGATGTAGACCAGGATCAGCCCGTGATAGGTGTCCAGCAGCTGCATGTTCTTCATGACGAAGAAGAGCGGGACCAGCGCCAGGATGACCGGGAAGCTCATCCCGCCCACGAAGAGGTAATAGATGAAGCGGTTGCCGGGGAATTCGAACCGGGCGAGCACATAGGCCGCCATGGACCCCAGCAGCATGGTCCCGAACAGCGAACCGGCCACCACGATCACCGAGTTGAGAAAATAGTCGCTCATGTGCGCCTGGGACCAGGCGCGCGACCAGTTGTCCAGGTGCAGGCTGGAGGGCAGCGCCCAGGGCGACGTGAAGATGGACTTGTCGTCCTTGAACGAGCTCATCACCGCCCACAGCAGTGGCAGGGTGACCATCAGCCCCCACAGGATCAGCACTCCGTGCGAGAAGACGTTGAGTACGCCTCCCTCGCTGCCCTGCCGCCCCTTGGGAGAGTCGACGCCCGGCAGCTCCCCGGGCCCTTCCTGCGCGGTCACGGTGCTACCCCCAGGGCCGAATGAAGAGTGATCGGGTACTCGTCGGTGCGCGGTCCGGCCGGACGCCGCGCGGCCATCAGAACTCCAGCCTCTCGCGCCTGCCCAGCTTCATCACCACACCCGCGAAGATCATGGTGACGATCAGCAGTGCCACGCCCAGCGTCGTCGCATATCCGGCCTGGCCGTCCCGGAACGCCTTCGTGTAGAGGAAATAGGCGAGCACTTCGGTGGAGTAGTCCGGCCCGCCGGGTCCCACGGTCATGATCTGGACGACGGCGAAACCGTCGAGCGCCATGATCCCCATATAGACCCAGCCGGTCTGCACCGTGTCCCACAGCAGCGGCAGTGTGATCCGGAAGAAGGTCTGGACGCGATTGGCGCCGTCGAGCAGCGCCGCCTCGTAGAAGTCCCGGGGGATCGAGCTCATGCCCGCGGAGAAGAGCACCACGTAGAAGCCGACGTTGCTCCACACCATCACCGCCATCACGCACCACAGCGCGAGCTGGGGGTCGCCCAGCCAGTCCGGCTGCACGGAGTCCAGGCCGATCGCCTTGAGGAAGGAGTTCAGGGCCCCGCTGTTGGGGTTGTAGGCGAACTGGAAGAGCAGCGCGACGATGGCGATGGAGAGGACCTGCGGGAAGAAGTAGACCACCTTGTAGAGGCCCGAGCCGCGGACCCCGGCGACCGCGGCGTTCTTCCGCCGGCGGCCGCCGACGTTGAGCATGAAGGCGAAGAACAGGCCGAGCCCCAGGGTCACCAGCGGAAGCACCAGCAGGAGCAGCACATTGTGACCCACCGACTTCCAGAAGATGTCGTCCTCGAACATCTTCCGGTAGTTGCCGAAGCCCACGACCTTGAAGTCGGAACTCAGCCCGGTCCAGTCCGTGAACGAGTAGTAGATGGCCTGGACGAACGGCGAGATCACGAACACCGCGTAGATCGCCAGGGGTACGGCCAGGAAACCCACGATGAAACGGTACTTACCGTGCTGCATTCTCACCGACCCCGATCTTCCACCGCCGGCTCCGTCGGCCCCACCGGCCCCTGGCACCGCGCCCGCTGACGCTCTGGTGCCCTGGTGCCCGCCGGCTCACTTGTGCTTGTACTTCTTGACGGAGTCGTCCTTGCGCGTGTCGTCCGCGAATTTCTGGATCTTGTTGATCGTCTCGTCGGGTGTCATGCGCCCGGCCATCATCTCGCCGAGCGCGGCCACGCCGATCTTCTCCTTCTGCAGGGCCGTGTACCAGTCCCCGATACGCGGATTGACCACGTTCTGCCCCGCCTTGGCGAGCGCTTCCTGGGAGGAGCTGAGCCCTGGGGGCAGTGTGATCCCCTCGGTGCCGCCGTTGAGGGACGTGAGCGAGGAGACCTGCTTGATGAAGTTCTGCGAGGACTTCTTTCCCAGCATGATGCGCAGCAGTTCCATGCCGCCCTGCGGGTTCTTGGCGTTCTTCGGCACGATGAACGGCTCGCCGCCCGCGGCCCAGAGGGTGCCGAACGGCATCTTGTCGCGCTTGGCGTCCAGACTGGAGGGTGCCCCGACGGTCATCTTGAAGTCGGCCGGGGTGGTCTGCTTCGACTCGTTCTCCACCCATGAGCCGTTGGGGATGAAGAGCACCTTCCCCTGGTTCCAGGCCGTCTGCGATTCGATATGGGTGAGACCCGGCGTTCCCCTGAGGATGTAGCCCTTCTTGTAGAGCTCGTAGTACGCCTCGAAGGCGGCCTTGACGGCCGGGTCCTTCCAGGCGTTCGGCTCCAGGTTGTCGATCCGGTCGAGGACCTCACGGCCGCCGATCTTGGCGATGAAGGGATAGAGACTGAACGGCAGGTAGTACGGGTACTTTCCCGGGTACGTCCAGCCCGCGACGCCCTTCTTCTTCGCCTTCTCGCACAGGGCGAGCATGTCGTCCCACGTCTCGGGGTATTGCGCGTCCAGCTTCTCCAGATTGGTCTTCGAATACCACACGCCGTACACGGTGTAGGCGTAGTAGAGGACCCAGGTCTCCTTGCCCTCGAACTGTCCCATCTCGACGACGCCCGGGCGCAGCGTGTCCCGGACCTTCTTCGACGGGTCGTCGGCGGACGGCGCGTCCAGCAGGGCGTTCAGATCGGTCAGCTGCTTCTTGCCGACGAGGGTTCCCAGATCCATCTGCTTGGCACCGGAGTTGTCGATCAGGTCGGGCGGGGTGCCGCCGTTGAAGCGGGGCTGGAGCTGGGTCTGGATCTCCTGCGTCGCCGCGTGCTTGATCGTGGCCTTGGGGTACGCCGCCTTGTACTCGGCCTCGGCGTCCTTGGCGTACTGCTGGCCGAAGCCCCCGTCGAAGATGACGACGTCGAGCTGTGCCGAATCGTTGACCGCGAGCGGGTTCTTCTCGCTCTTCGTTCCCTTGTCGACCTTGTTGTCGTCACCGTCGCCACCCGAAGCGCAGGCGCTCAGCACGCTCATCGTCGGCACCGCGATCAGACCGAGTGCGGTGGCTCTCTTGATCAGGTCGCGCCGGCCGAATTCCCCTGTGGTTCCCATGCTCAAGTCCTCGCCTTCTCCAGGACTCAGGCGGTGCACCGGTACTCCCCTTGTTCACAAGAGTTACGAAGGGCCCGACACCGCGGGTCAGTTGAAGCTTGGTGTGCTGGGTGTGCTGGGTGTGCGCCGGGATCGGTGACGCTCGCGCGCGGTGTGCCCGTCCACCGCCGGCCCCGGACCCGTCACGTCGGCTCGCGGCCGCCGCGGACGTGCGACAGGTATAGTCCACTCTCCATCAACTGGGCAAGATCGGGAGCGTCTTTACCCCTCAGTCTTTCCCTAGTTGAGACCTCTCCACAAGCGGTCTTCATAAGCGACCCCCGCATCCCCGCATCCCCGCACCCCGCGTCCCGCGTCCCGCGTCCCCGCGAGCGATCCCCATGAGCGACCGCCGCGAGCGATCCGCGCGGGAGCAGGCCCGTGACCGATCCCCCGAGCAAGCCCCGCGACCGTCCCGTCGAGCGAACGCGCCGCCCCCGACGGCTCCCCCGGTCACCGCCCGGGCCCACAAGGCTCCCGCCGCGCGACACCAACATCGGAACCCTTGACACCACTGACGCCTCACGCACTACTTATCTTTGCGCGACACAGGTGACAACGTTGTCAGTTTCCTTGGGAGGCATGGCATGCGGCACGGACAGCGACACCGGCCTCCGGGCCGGTCCGGACACCGCCGGCGTAACCTCACGCGCTCCCTGGCGCTGCTCGCCGCCACCCTGGTGGTGACGGCCACTCAGAGCGCCCAAGGGGCCCCGGCCGTGACCGCTTCGGCCGTTCGGGGCAGCGCCCCCGCCGAGCGGTTCTCCTCCTCCTTCGAAGCGGGCGAGCCCCGGCCCGACTGGACCGACACCGTCGAGACCGACGCCGCCGGACGCAAGCGCTCCACCGGGGTCGACGGCCAGGACACGAGCGGCATCCCCGGCAGCGTCATGGACCGCGTCGGCGCCGTCCGGGCGAGCGGCGAGAACAGCGGGGCGGGCGAGACCAAGGAGAACCTGGTCGACGGCGAGCCCACCACGAAGTGGCTCTCCTTCGAGCGGACGCCCTGGCTGGAACTGGATGTCTCCGAACCCGTCCGGACCGTGCGGTACGCGCTCACCTCCGCCAACGACGCCCCCGCCCGCGATCCCCGGGACTGGACGCTCCAGGGCTCCCAGGACGGCCGCACCTGGACCGCCCTGGACACCCGTAAGGACGAGAGCTTCGAAAAGCGCCTCCAGACACGGGAGTTCGCCTTCACCAACACCGCCCCCTACCGCCACTACCGGCTCGACATAGCCCGCAACGGCGGCGCCGACCTCACCCAGCTGGCCGAGATCCAGCTGGCGACCGAGGACACCGGTGTCCCGCCGCCCTCCGACATGCGCAGCCGGGTCGACCGGGGCCCCACGGGCTCCCCCACCGCCAAGGCGCGCGTCGGCTTCACCGGCACCCACTCCCTGCGCTACGGGGGCTCCCACCGGGCGACCGGCCGGGGCTACTCGTACAACAAGGTCTTCGATGTGAACGTCCGGGTCACCGACCGGACCCGGCTGGCGTACAAGGTCTTCCCCTCGATGCCGGAGCCGGACGCGCGCTATCCCGCCACCCACGTCGCGGTGGACCTCGCCTTCACGGACGGCACCTATCTGAGTGACCTCGACGCCGTCGACCAGTACGGCGCGCCCCTCACCCCGCGCGGACAGGCCGAGGCGAAGACGCTCTACGCCAACCAGTGGAACAACCGGGAGTCGCCCGTCGGCGCCGTCGCCGCGGGAAAGACCGTCGACCGCGTGCTGATCGCCTACGACGCGCCCACCGGCCCGGCGAAGTTCCGCGGCTGGGTCGACGACATCGCGCTCGCCCCCGCGCCCGCCGAGCGCCCGCCGGCCCATCCGGCGGACCACGCGCTCACCACCCGCGGCACCCACTCCAGCTCCGGCTTCTCCCGGGGCAACACCTTCCCCGCCACCGCCGTCCCGCACGGCTTCAACTTCTGGACCCCGGTCACCAACGCCGGCTCGACCGACTGGCTCTACCAGTACGCGGCCGGCAACAACGCCGACAACCTCCCCACCCTCCAGGCGCTCGCCGCGAGCCATGAGCCCAGCCCCTGGATGGGCGACCGGCAGACCTTCCAGATCATGCCGTCGGCCGCCTCCGGCACCCCGCCCGCCGGGCGCGCGGCCCGTGCCCTGCCCTTCCGCCACGCCGACGAGACCGCGCGACCGCACTACTACGGCGTCACCTTCACCAACGGCCTCAAGGCCGAGATCGCGCCCACCGACCACGCCGCGATGATGCGCTTCACCTATCCGGGCGAGGACGCGAGCGTCGTCTTCGACAACGTCAGGAACCAGGGCGGGCTGACGCTCGACCCCGAGCACGGCGTGCTCACCGGCTGGTCCGATGTGAAGACCGGCCTGTCCGTCGGCGCCGGCCGGCTCTACGTCTACGGCGTGGTCGACGCGCCGGTCATCGCGAGCGGCAAGCTCAAGGGCGACCACGGCGGCCAGGACGTCTCCGGCTATCTGAGCTTCCGGCCCGGCCGGGACCGTAGCGTCACACTGCGGATCGCGACCTCCCTCATGGGCGTCGACCAGGCGAAGGCCAACCTCGACCAGGAGATCCCGGAGGGCACCTCCTTCGGGCGCGTCCACGACCGGGCCCGCGCCGCGTGGGACGAGGTCCTCGGGCGCGTCGAGGTCGAGGGCGCGAGCCGGGACCAGCTCACCACCCTCTACTCCAGCCTCTACCGGCTCTACCTGTATCCCAACTCCGGCTTCGAGAACACGGGCACCAGGAGCCGCCCGCGGCAGCGCTACGCCAGCCCCTTCTCCGCGCCCGTCGGCGAGACCACCCCGACCCGTACCGGCGCGAAGATCGTCGACGGCGAGGTCTACGTCAACAACGGCTTCTGGGACACCTACCGCACCACCTGGCCCGCCTACTCCCTCCTCTCCCCCAAGGGCGCGGGCCGGCTCGTCGACGGCTTCGTCCAGCAGTACAAGGACGGCGGCTGGATCTCCCGCTGGTCCTCCCCCGGCTACGCCGATCTGATGACCGGCACCAGCTCGGACGTCGCCTTCGCGGACGCCTACGCCAAGGGGGTCGACTTCGACGCCGAGGCCGCCTACGAGGCCGCGCTCAAGAACGCCACGGTCGCGCCCACGGATCCGGGCGTCGGCCGCAAGGGAATGGAGACCTCCGTCTTCCTGGGCTACACGAGCACCGCCACCCGCGAGGGCATGTCCTGGGCGCTGGAGGGCTATCTCAACGACTTCGGGCTGGCCCGGATGGGCGAGGCGCTGCACGAAAGGACCCACAAGGCCCGCTATAAGGAGGAGTCTTCCTATTTCCTGAACCGCGCCCGGAACTACGTGAAGCTCTTCGACTCCCGGATCGGCTTCTTCCAGGGCAAGGACGCCTCCGGCGGCTGGCGGCTCACGCCCGAGCGGTACGACCCCCGCGTCTGGGGTCACGACTACACCGAGACCAACGGCTGGAACTTCGCGTTCCACGCGCCGCAGGACACCCGGGGCCTGGCGAACCTCTACGGCGGCCGGGCCGGCCTGGCCAAGAAGCTCGACACGTTCTTCACCACCCCCGAGACGGGCACGCCGGAGTTCGCCGGCTCGTACGGCGGCGTCATCCACGAGATGACGGAGGCCCGGGACGTCCGCATGGGCATGTACGGCCACAGCAACCAGGTCTCGCACCACATCGCCTATCTGTACGACGCGGCCGGGCAGCCGTGGAAGACCCAGGCGAAGGTCCGTGAGGTGCTGTCCCGGCTCTACCTCGGCAGCGAGATCGGCCAGGGGTACCCGGGCGACGAGGACAACGGCGAGATGTCGGCCTGGTACCTCTTCAGCGCCCTCGGCTTCTACCCGCTGGTGATGGGCGGCGGTGAGTACGCCATCGGGTCGCCGCTGTTCACCAAGGCCACCGTCCATCTGGACAACGGCCGCGACATCGTGGTGAAGGCCCCGCGCAACAGCGCCCGGAACGTCTACGTCCAGGGGCTGCGGGTCAACGGCGAGAAATGGGACTCGACGGCTCTCCCGCACTCCGCGGTGGCCGACGGCGGGACCCTGGAGTTCGCCATGGGCCCCCGGCCCTCGGACTGGGGCAGCGGCCGCGACGCCGGCCCCTCGTCCCTCACCCACGACGACAAGGTGCCCGCGCCCCGGACCGATGTGACCGCGCAGGGTGGCTCGCCGCTGACGGACGACACCTCGGCCACACAGGCGTCCTTCACCACGGCCGCCCTGGAGGTGCCGTCGGCCGCGCGGGTCGGCTCGTACACCCTCACCTCGGCCGAGCGGGCGAAGGCGCCGGACGGCTGGGTGCTGGAGGGCTCGGCGGACGGCACCACCTGGACGGAGGTCGACCGGAGGGTCGGCGAGTCCTTCTCCTGGGACCGCCAGACCCGGGTCTTCGGGGTGCGGCACCCGGGCGCGTACCGCCACTACCGGCTGACGGCGGGGTCCGGAGGGGGCGGTGAGGGCACCCTGGCCGAGATCGAACTATTGGGGACATCTTCCCCATAAACGTGATTGACAGGTAAAGGAATTGTGAAACGATCAGGGTGATCCAGCGGCGCGCCCCGAACGGGCGCGCCGCTCTTCACTCCTGACCCACTGGAGACTTACGTGGCTCACTCTTCCGACCGTACGCGCGGCGTCGCCCTGCGCCGTCTCGCGACCGCGGCGATAGCCGCCGCCCTGGTCGGCACCACCGCCGGACAGGCCCTCGCCGACGGCCCCGCGCCCGTGAAGTCCGCGGCCGAGCGGGCGGCGAAGCTGGCCGGCGACACCTCCGGAAAGCACCGCTCCGAGGCCCTGCGCGGCGAGGCCAAGTCCGGCGACTACCCCAAGTCGGGCGCCACCGCCCCCAAGGCCCCGCGTCTCGCGGCCCCCCGCTCGGTCAAGGCCGACGGCCCGGCCGCCGAGGCCCCGTTCTTCCCGCTGAGCGCGGTCAACTCGAACGAGCTCTTCTTCTACTGGCCCGACGGCAAGGGCGGCATCACGCCCAAGGAGTACGTCACCGACGGCTGGGACAAGATCAACGCCGCGGCGCGGGTCGACCACGACCGCGACGGCCTCTCCGAGGCCCTGTACATCCGGGACCTCGACCAGAACATCATCTTCGCCACCGCCGACAAGGGCGCTGCCGTCGTCGCGGACGACTGGGGTCAGTACGACCAGTTCATGTCCCCCGGCAACCTGGGCGGCGGCAAGGAGTCCGACATCCTGGTCCGGGACCGCGAGGGCGTCCTGTGGCTGTACCTCGCCTACCCCGACGGCACCCTGACGGGCCGCAAGAAGGTCGGTCCGGGCTGGGGCCAGTTCACCGAGATCGCCGGTCGCGGCGACCTGACGGGTGACGGCAAGACCGACATCGTCGCCCGCGACAAGGACGGCGTGCTGTGGCTCTACAAGGGCACCGGCGACTACACCAAGCCGTTCGAGGCCAAGCAGCGCATCGGCGGCGGCTGGAACCAGTTCAACAAGCTGGCGGCCACCGGTGACGTCGACCTGGACGGCAAGGCCGACCTGATCGCCCGCGACAACGACGGCGCCCTGTGGCTCTACCGCGGCACGGGCAACGCCTCGCAGCCCTACGACTACAAGGTGAAGATCGGCAACTCCGGCTGGAACCAGTTCCGCCTGCTGTTCTGACGTTCTCGGCGTAACGTCACCGCACACGACGACCGTACGGCCCCCGGAGTCCGGGGGCCGTACGGTCGTCGGCTTTCTTCTCCCGCGCCTCGGCGTGGCGGAGGCTCATCCACGCCGTGCGCGCAGGGCCCGGCGGATCAGCGACCGCGCGGGCCGCCCGAGGACGAGCGCCAGTCCGGCGAGCGGCAGGGTGAGCAGCACGATCTGCACGCACGCCGAGAGCAGGCCGAGGACGGGGTAGCCGGACGCCCCCGCGTTGCCGACCAGCAGACTGATCGCCTGCCAGTCCGTACGGAGCAGCTGGGGCAGGTTGACGAGCACGATGCCGAGCTGGAGGACCAGCGCCGGGACCAGGAACAGGACCCAGGCCGCGACGACGATCTGCGGCCGCCGCTTGAGCGCCTTCAGCCGCTCGTCCCCGGGGCGCCGGAGGACGACCCGCTTGAGGATCGGTCCGATGTATTTGAACAGGTCGGGGATCCCGACCAGGTCGGCCACGATGTAGTAGCCGTCGAACCGCAGCGTGGGCAGGAGCTGCTGGAACATCTCCAGGTGGACGGAGAGGATCGCCACCAGCAGCAGCGGGCTGCCGGTCGCTCCGTAGAGGGCGAGGAGGCCCAGCACGAACAGGGCGTTGAAGTACACGCCGCCCAGGTCCGCGCGGATGCGCCCGCCGCGGCCCAGCCGGTACGAGTTGGTGATGTCGGTGTAGAAGGCGGGCCAGACCAGGTAGATGCCGCAGCCCATCTGCCCGGGCCGTACGCCCCCGTAGCGGCAGGCCGCGCCGTGGCCCATCTCGTGGAAGACGCACGACGCGACGGCCAGCGCGACGACCAGCAGCACGCCGGCGGGTGACGAGAGCACCGTACGCAGTGCCGCGCCGGTGTCCTGCGTCGCCCACAGCCATGCCTCCCCCGCCACGAAGGCGGCGAGCGCCCCGGCCACGAGCACCGGACGGAACAGCCAGGCGAAGAGGCCGGAGAGGAACCATGTGACGCGCTCCGGAACGACCGCCAGCCGGAACCGGAAGGCAAGGAACGGATCATTCCGCTTCATCGGCGGGGGCGGTGAGCCGTCGCTGTACGTCGTCAGGCCGAGCGGGGCGAGTTTCTTGTCGATGAGGAAGGCGACGTGCTCGGCGGCGAACTGCCGCCCCGTCTCGCTGCTGAGCCGCTCGGCCACCCGTGCCACGGACCGGCCGTCGAGCGCCCGCACGACCTGGTAGAGCAGGGCCGGGAGCCGGACGATCTGCCCGTCGGGGCGGCAGACCAGGTGGGGTGGTTCGCGGTAGCCGGAGTCCTCGAACTCGCCGACCAGTTCTGTGCCTGCCACCAGCGCGGGCAGTGTCATTCTGCGCTCTCCGTAGGGGGACGGGGTGCCGGGGAAGGGCCGGACGCGCCCGGCCCTTCCCCTCACGCGTACGTCAGTGGCTGGCGACGGCCGCCGGGACGCACTGGAGGCCCGTGGCCGGGTTCTGGGAGTGCAGGCTGAGCGAGCTCAGCAGGCCGGCGGGCTGCTGCCGGTCCACGGAGTGACAGGCCGACAGGATGGTGGTGCCGTGGTCGTGGGGGGCGGGGGCGTTCACGACGCCGCCGCCCGAGGCGGCCGAGCTGCTGCTGGAGCTGCCGGCGCCCGCCCCGGCGCCGCCGTCGCCCTCGCCGTAGGGGGCGTAGTTGAGCGGGGTGGCGACGACGCCCATGACGGTGCGCTCGGGCAGCACCTCGCCCGCGACGCCGTCGAGCTCCTCGAAGCTGATGATGTTGTCCATTCCGTTCCCCTTTGCTTGTGATGAGCTCAGTGACTGGAGATGGCCGCGGGAATGCACGTCGTCGTATGGCCGGGGTCCTGGGAGGCGAGTCCCAGGAAGACGAGGAGCGGAGGACTTCCCGCGTTCTGCCGGTATGTGCAGGCGTAGGCGACCGTCGTGCCGTGCTCGGTCTTCACCACCGCCGGGTACACCGACTGGTCGGCACCCGCCGGCACCACGCTCGACAGCACGAGCCGCGGAGGAAGCTCCTCGCCCGAAAGGCGTGCGAGCTCCTCGAAAGTGACGGCGGTTCCCATGTTTGTTGCTCCCTCCCTGGGGGACTGCGTCGTCCCGGCATCGCCCCCGCGGAAGGTTAACCAAGAGCGGAATGTCGGACACTTCGCCAATCCCCGGTTCACCCGGTCGAGTTCGGATTGCCCTCGCGAGGGGGCAGGGGCGAACGCGCGTCCCGTGGGCGAGGTGCCCTGAGTCAACTCACCTGAACGACGGGCCACTTCCCGCCTCGCTCAGCTTGGCGACTTCCGTCCCTTTCGACAGGCTCGCGAAACCTGTCAACGTGGACGTCGCACCGGCGGTAACCACCGCCGGGGGGAGCCCCAGCGAAAGGCAGGCGACGATGCCTCCGATCCCGGTCAAGCCCGGCCCCTACAAGTTCTACGCCCACATCATCGGGCCCCCGGCCCTGCTGACGGCTCGCGAGCACGCCATCGACCACGGCCTCCCGACCGTCACCGACCGGCCGCTGCCCCACCCGCTCGACACCCTCCACCAGGAGTGGACCATCGAGCCGCTCGAGAGGGGCCTGCCGGGCTCCCCGTACGTGATCTACCTCGGCGCGTACGCGGAGGAGGAGACCCAGAACCGGACCGGCCTCATCGTCGTCGACCACAAGGTCTACGCCAACACGGTCCCCCGTGACCAGCTGACGAAGTTCATCTTCGAGCCGGGTCTGGGCGGCCTCCAGATCGTCGACGACAAGGACCACCTCGCTCTGCGCGCCGGGCACCTGGGCCAGCAGATCGAAGCCGTCACGCCCAACAAGGCGGACCCGCACCAGGTCTGGACGCTGCACAGCCCGATCGGCCTGTAAGGCCCCGAACGCGGCAGGGCCGCACCCCGTACGAGACGGGGTGCGGCCCTGAACCGCTCGGCTGTGGCGCCGGAACCGCTTACTTGCGGATCAGCGAGCGCAGCACGTACTGCATGATGCCGCCGTTGCGGTAGTAGTCCGCCTCGCCGGGGGTGTCGATGCGGACGACCGCGTCGAACTCGACGCCGGTGTCCGTGGTGACCTTGACCGTGCGGGGCGTGCGGCCCTCGTTGAGCTCGGTCACACCGGTGAAGGTGAAGGTCTCCTCACCGGTCAGGCCCAGGGAGTCCGCCGAGGCGCCCTCGGGGAACTGCAGGGGCAGGACGCCCATGCCGATGAGGTTCGAGCGGTGGATGCGCTCGTACGACTCGGTGATGACGGCCTTGACGCCGAGGAGCGCGGTGCCCTTGGCGGCCCAGTCGCGGGACGAGCCGGAGCCGTACTCCTTGCCGCCCAGGATGACCAGCGGGACGCCCTGCTCGATGTAGTTGCGCGAGGCGTCGTAGATGAACGACACCGGCGCGTCGGCCTGGGTGAAGTCGCGGGTGAAGCCGCCCTCCGTGCCCGGCGCGAGCTGGTTGCGCAGGCGGATGTTGGCGAACGTACCGCGGATCATGACCTCGTGGTTGCCGCGGCGGGAGCCGTAGCTGTTGAAGTCACGACGCTCGACACCGTGCTCGGTGAGGTACTTGCCGGCCGGGGTGTCGGCCTTGATGGCACCGGCCGGGGAGATGTGGTCGGTGGTGACCGAGTCGCCCAGCTTGGCCAGCACGCGGGCACCGGTGATGTCGGAGACCGGGGTGGTCTCCATCGTCATGCCCTCGAAGTACGGGGGCTTCCGGACGTAGGTGGACTCGGTGTCCCACTCGAAGGTGTTGCCGGTCGGGATCGAGAGCGCCTGCCACTGGGCGTCGCCCGCGAAGACGTCCTCGTAGGACTTGTTGAACATGTCCTCGCCGATGGCGTTGGCCACGACGTCGTTGACCTCGGCCTCGGAGGGCCAGATGTCCTTGAGGAAGACCGGGTTGCCCTCGGTGTCGGTGCCCAGGGCGTCCTTGGTGATGTCCACCTTCATGGAGCCCGCGATGGCGTACGCGACGACCAGCGGCGGGGAGGCCAGGTAGTTCATCTTGACGTCGGGGTTGATGCGACCCTCGAAGTTGCGGTTGCCCGACAGGACGGACGTGACCGCGAGGTCGTGCTCGTTGACGGCCTTGGAGACCTCCTCCGGCAGCGGGCCGGAGTTGCCGATGCAGGTGGTGCAGCCGTAGCCGACGAGGTTGAAGCCGACCTTGTCGAGGTAGGGGGTCAGACCCGCCTTGTCGAAGTAGTCGGTGACGACCTTGGAGCCCGGGGCGAGCGTGGTCTTGACCCACGGCTTGCGGGTCAGGCCCTTCTCGACCGCCTTCTTGGCCACGAGCGCCGCGGCGACCATGACGTAGGGGTTCGAGGTGTTGGTGCAGGAGGTGATCGCGGCGACGGTGACGGCGCCGTGGTCGATCTCGTACGTCGTGCCGTCGGGGGCCGTGACCGTGGTCGGGCGGGACGGGACGCCGTTGGTGGCGGCCGGGGCGTCGGAGGCCGGGAAGGACTCCTTGCCCGCCTCGTCGGCGTCGTCGACGTAGTTCAGGACGTCCACGGCGAACTGCTGGGCGGCGTTGGCCAGGACGATGCGGTCCTGCGGGCGCTTCGGGCCGGCGATCGACGGGACGACCGTCGAGAGGTCCAGCTCGAGCTTCTCGGAGAAGTCCGGCTCGGCGGCCGGGTCCAGCCAGAGGCCCTGCTCCTTGGCGTACGCCTCGACGAGCGCGACCTGCTGCTCGGAGCGGCCGGTGAGCTTCAGGTACTTCAGGGTCTCGCCGTCGATCGGGAAGATCGCGGCGGTGGAGCCGAACTCCGGCGACATGTTGCCGATGGTGGCGCGGTTGGCCAGCGAGGTGGCGGCGACGCCCTCACCGTAGAACTCGACGAACTTGCCGACGACGCCGTGCTTGCGCAGCATCTCGGTGATCGTGAGGACCAGGTCGGTGGCGGTGGTGCCGGCCGGGAGCTCACCGGTCAGCTTGAAGCCGACGACGCGCGGGATGAGCATGGAGACCGGCTGGCCGAGCATCGCGGCCTCGGCCTCGATGCCGCCGACGCCCCAGCCGAGCACGCCGAGGCCGTTGACCATGGTGGTGTGCGAGTCGGTGCCGACGAGGGTGTCGGGGTAGGCCTGGCCGTTGCGGACCATGACCGTGCGGGCCAGGTGCTCGATGTTCACCTGGTGGACGATGCCGGTGCCCGGGGGGACGACCTTGAACTCGTCGAAGGCGGTCTGGCCCCAGCGCAGGAACTGGTAGCGCTCCTTGTTGCGGCCGTACTCCAGCTCGACGTTCTGGCCGAAGGCGTCCTTGGTGCCGAACTTGTCGGCGATGACGGAGTGGTCGATGACCAGCTCGGCCGGGGCCAGCGGGTTGATCTTCGCCGGGTCGCCGCCGAGCTCCTTGACGGCCTCGCGCATGGTGGCGAGGTCGACGACGCAGGGGACGCCGGTGAAGTCCTGCATGATCACGCGGGCCGGCGTGAACTGGATCTCCTGGCTGGGCTGGGCCTGCGAGTCCCAGCCGCCGATCGCGCGGATGTGGTCGGCGGTGATGTTCGCGCCGTCCTCCGTGCGGAGCAGGTTCTCCAGCAGCACCTTCAGGCTGTAGGGAAGGCGCGCGGCGCCCTCGACCTTGTCCAGCCGGAAGATCTCGTACGACTCGTCGCCCACCTGCAGCGTGCTACGGGCGTCGAAGCTGTTCGCCGACACGACAGTCTCCTTCATGCATGAATTCGCGTACTACGGCAATCCTGCCGTCACTCGATCGCGTCCATCCGCTAAGGTGTGCCTTAGTTAGGCATGCCTTACTGGCGCGACAGCGGTACGCCTCTCGTCAGATATCTCGATGTCGAGATAACTCTAGTACATGGCCGAGGAACGGTCATGCCCGGATGGGCCGCGATGACGCTCATCCGATCGCGACGTTTGATGAGGAAACCGGGCGTTTCGGTGCCCGTCGCCGCCCGGCCCGGCCGCTCCCGGGCCGGGCGGAGGTTCGACCGGGTGGGTGCACCCGGAAGCGTGCCGGCCGCGGGAGCGGAGCCGGGGCGCGGCGCACCACTGGCGGGACGCGGCGCGGAGTCGGGACGCGGGCGCTTACGCCGCGCTCGCCGCCTCGGCGGTGCGGACGAGCGCGGGTACCTCGCTGTTCAGCACGGACACCGGGAGGCCGTGCCCGGCGCCAGGGACGATCACACCGCGCGCGTGCGGCAGGCACCGGCGCGCCCTGGCCGCCGCGCGGGCGCAGTCGATGGCGCGGCTGTGCTCGCCCAGCACCAGCGTCGTGGGCACGGCGACCAAGCGCAGTTGCTCGTCCGTCATCTTCCTCGGCGGCAGCAGGCGCCAGCGGAAGCCTCCGCTCAGGGCTTCGAGGCCGACGCGGGTCTGCGCCGCCGCCACGTCGGGGGCCTCGCCGGTGTCGCCGATGAGGCGGCCGAACCAGCGGCGCCGGAAGTCGTCGGACTTCGTGACGGTCGCGACGACGGCGCCGAGCAGGAAGCGGGGCTTCACGGGGGACAGCGCCGCGACCGGTTCGACCAGGAGGAGGGAGGCGATCCGGGCGGGAGCCCGTACGGCCTGGTTGAGGGCGACCCAGGCGCCGTAGGAGTGCCCGACCAGGTGGACCCGGTCCGCGCCGAGCGCGGCGAGCACCTCCTCCAGCCAGGCCGCCATGGCCTCGGGCGTACGGATCGGGGCCGTCTGGACACTGCGCCCGGGTTCACCGACACGCTCCACCGCCACCACCGGATGCCCGTCGGCGGCGAACGCGGCGACGCAGGAGGCCCAGACGGCGGGTGTCGCGTTGGCCCCGCTCAGTAGGACGACGGGAGCGCCGTCGCCGGTCCCGTAACGGTGAATCCGGGTCGTGCCGAACCCGGTCTCGACGTCCCACTCCTCACGCGGCCCGGGCCAGAAGCCCATCGCGTGGTCGTACGCGGCGAGGAAGCGCTCGCGCGCCTCGTCGCCGGTGAAGCTGCTGATCTCGCTTCCCATGGGGAACACCCCTCCCACGGCCGGCCCCCCGGCCGACTCGGGGTGATCTTCCCAGGGCGATGGGGCGGGGCGGCGGGCGGGGCGGGTGGTGCCGTGACGGCGCACCGCTGGGGAACACACGAGGAACGTTCCCCAGTTCGAGTGAACGGCCTGTGGGCAGGTCCGCAGTGAGCAGTGATTGCAGTAGAAACGAGGCAGTCGTCATGCTGCTGTCACGATGTCCTCGGGAGGACCGAATGAGCGCACAGCCCCACATGTACGCGGCCGACGACCCCGAAACCGCGCTGAAGTATGCGATCCAGCACATCCGGGGGGACAACCGGGCGCAGATCGTGGAGGGGGTCATCGAACAAACCGTGCCGACATGGGACCACGAAAACGCAGCGGACCTGATTCGTGAACAGATCGGGCCCGCACTACGCAAACTCGGCTGCAGGGCCGGCTCGGGGAATCTCGACCTACCGGGCAGCCCCAACTGGTACGTCCCGGACCTCGCGGTAGTGCCTCAGGAGCTCGCAAAAGGCGGAGACGCTCTGGTCCCCGACCAGACCTTGCTCGTCGTCGAAGTCACCTCCGACTCCAACGGGGACACGGACAGGATCACGAAGCGCCGCCGGTACGCCGATTACGGGGCGCCCCTCTACCTGCTGGTCGACCGCCAGGACAAGACCTGCACCCTCTTCGCCGAGCCGGGCGAGCTCGGTTACACGAAGTCGGACGGACCCCACCCGTTCGGCACTCCCATCCACCTCCCCGAGCCCTTCGACCTCGACCTGGACACGTCGGAGTTCTGACCCGGCACTCCTGCGGATCAGCGGTCCGCCAGCCCCGTCCGCACGAGGGCGACCACCTGTTCGTCCGAGAGGCCGAGGGCGCGGGCATCGGTGATCAGGCGGCGGACGCCGTCCATGAGGCGGGCACGGTCGGGGGCGGTGGCGCCGGCCGTCACCACCGCGCCGCGGCCCCGGCGCAGTTCGATGAGGCCCTCCTCGCGAAGCCGCTGGTAGCCGCGGAGCACCGTGTGGACGTTGACGGCGAGCGAGTCGGCGAGGGCGCGGGCGGCGGGCAGGCGCTCGCCGGGGCTGACGGAGCCGTCGGCGATGGCGCCGCGTACGGCGGCGGCGATCTGGTCGCCGAGGGGCAGCGGCGAGGCGGGGTCGAGGCGGAGCAGCACGGGGTCAGCCTCCCTGGCCGGTGGGATCGTTCTCACGGTGGTCCGCGCGGACGGCGGCGTGGTCGCGGGCGACCGGCGCGTCGAGCGGCGCGGCGGCGGCCGAGTCGTCGGCCGTGACGGCGGATTCGCCGCCGGCGGTCCGGTGCGCGACGCGCGCCTCCCCGGAGCGCGGGACGAGCCCGCCGCGTCCGGGGCGCACAGAGTAGCCGCAGCGGCCGGAGTCCGCGATGTCGAGGAGGCCGGGCACCCCGTGGGCGAGGAGGATCAGGGGGCGCGCCGTGCGGGCCTTCGCTCCGGCGCGCCCGGCGCCGAACGCGCCGACGCACACGGCGAGCGCGGCGCCCGGTGGCAGCAGGAGTGTGGCCGCCACGTACGGAAGCGCGGCCGGGCTCGTGCACTCGTCGGCGCGCCCCGCGGTGCCGGAGTGTGTGGCCACAGGGTCCGGCGGCCGGCCGCGCGGGGAGCCGGACACGGCGCGGGAAGCCGCGGGAAAGGCCAGGTGGGGCGCCGGAACCACGACGCCGCGGCGTCGGCCGGGCGGGGAATGTGCGGGCACGTTCACCATGACCTCCAAGTTGTTCGCATAGTAGTAGAACAACTCCCTACGAGGAAGTAATCTCATATCTGAGATACCGTCTGACCCATGACAGACGCCTACCTCGCCCGAATCGGCAAGCTCATCCGCGATGCGCGACAGCACCGTGGTTGGACTCAGTCGCAGCTGGCGGACGCCCTCGGCACCAGCCAGAGCGCCGTCAATCGCATCGAGCGCGGAAATCAGAACATCAGCCTTGATATGATCGCCCGCATCGGTGAGGCGCTGGACAGCGAGATCGTCTCCCTGGGTTACGCCGGGCCCATGCATCTGCGCGTGGTCGGCGGCCGCCGGCTCTCCGGCTCCATCGACGTCAAGACGAGCAAGAACGCCTGCGTGGCGCTGCTCTGCGCGACGCTCCTCAACGCCGGCCGGACGACCCTGCGCCGGGTCGCCCGGATCGAGGAGGTCTACCGGATCCTGGAGGTCCTGGGCAGCATCGGCGTCAAGGCCCGCTGGATCAACGACGGCAACGACCTCGAGATCGTCCCGCCCGCCGAGCTGGACCTCGCCGCGATGGACACCGAGGCCGCCCGCCGCACCCGCAGTGTGATCATGTTCCTGGGTCCGCTGCTGCACCGGATGGACCACTTCAAGATCCCGTACGCGGGCGGCTGCGACCTCGGCACCCGGACCGTGCAGCCGCACATGACGGCCCTGCGCCACTTCGGCCTGGAGGTCACGGCCACGGACGGCACGTACCACGCCCAGGTCGACCGTTCGGTCGCACCCACGCGGGCGATCGTCCTGACCGAGCGCGGCGACACCGTCACCGAGAACGCCCTCCTCGCGGCGGCCCGCCACGCCGGCGTCACCGTCATCCGCAACGCGAGCTCCAACTACATGGTCCAGGACCTCTGCTTCTTCCTGGAGGAGCTGGGCGTCAAGGTCGAGGGCATCGGCACCACCACCCTGACCGTGCACGGCGTCGCCACCATCGACCGCGACGTGGACTACGCGCCGTCCGAGGACCCGGTGGAGGCCATGAGCCTGCTCGCCGCCGCCGTGGTCACCGAGTCCGAGCTGACGATCCGCCGGGTGCCGATCGAGTTCATGGAGATCGAGCTCGCCGTCCTGGAGGAGATGGGCCTCGACCACGAGCGCAGCCCCGAGTACCCGGCGGACAACGGCCGCACCCGCCTGCTGGACCTGACCGTCCGCCCCTCCAAGCTGCGCGCGCCGATCGACAAGATCCACCCGATGCCGTTCCCCGGCCTCAACATCGACAACGTCCCCTTCTTCGCGGCCATCGCCGCCTCCGCGCAGGGCCAGACCCTGATCCACGACTGGGTCTACGACAACCGCGCCATCTACCTCACCGACCTCAACCGCCTCGGCGCCGACGTCAAGCTCCTCGACCCCCACCGGGTCCTGGTCGAGGGCCCGACCCGCTGGCGCTCGGCCGAGATGATGTGCCCTCCGGCCCTGCGACCGGCCGTGGTCGTCCTCCTGGCGATGATGGCGGCGGAGGGCACGTCGGTGCTGCGCAACGTCTATGTGATCAACCGGGGTTACGAGGACCTGGCGGAGCGGCTCAACTCGATCGGCGCGCAGATCGAGATCTTCCGCGACATCTGAACGACCTCTGCCGCCGCACACCGCCCCGCCCGGCACCCGGCCGGCGGGAGGTGTGCGGCGGCAGAGGTTTCAGGTCACCGGCCGCCGGTCGCGGATTCGGCCAGTTTGGCCGCGTGGGTGAGGAGTTCTTCGTAGATCTCCGGGCGGTCGTCGTCGATGTACGGGTAGCCGACGCCGAAGTCGCCGCCGATCCAGTGGGCCGTGACGCCCGGGTTGGCGCTGTGGGTGCCGTCGCGGAGGAAGACGTGGGGGCTGCAGACGACTCGGTCGTCGCGGGCCGCCTCGTACTGCGCCATGACGGCCGCGCGGGCGGAGCCGGTGTCCAGGGCGGTGGCCAGGAGGCCCACGTCCACCGCGCCGGTGCCGCGCGCCACGTCGAGGATGACGTGGCGCAGCGAGACGCACCGGCCTTCGGCCCAGAAGGCGCGGCGCAGGGCCCGGTCGAGCTGTTCGCTCGCGGCCCAGCCCTGGGCCTTGGCGGCCTCGACGGCCTCCAGGGCCGGCAGCGTGGTGACGGGGTAGGTCCAGTCCGGGCCCTGCCACAGCCGCCAGCCCGCGTCGGGTTCGACGGCGCCCAGCACCGCGATCTCCGAGTCGACACCGGGGCGGGCGTTGACCTCGCGGTTGAAGAGCTCCAGCGGGAAGGCCCGTAAGTCGAACCAGATCCGCCCTTCGAGGCCGAGGCGGCGCCGGGTCTCGTGCAGCCGGTGGACGGCGACGTGGGCGAAGGAGCAGTTCAGATCGGTGAAGACGACGATCGTGTCGTCGCTGTCCGGCAGGCGCGGGTCATCGGGGGCCGTGTCGGTGGTGTCGAGGTGTGTGGTGCTCATGGTGTCTCCGATACTCGGATCAGACCCCACCAGCCCTCACTGACGCCCCAGTGCAGGTTGCCGGTGCGGTAGGCGTAGTCGCCGGGGTACTGGGCCCGGAGACGGATGGTGCGCGTGCTGCCCGTGGCCAGGGCGCCGATGGTTGACACGTACGTCCCCCGTCCGGTTTCGGACGCGTCCCACACCTGCCCGTGCACGGTAAAACATTGGTTGCGCATCCGGGAAGCCCCGATCGCCAGGTGGAGGGCCAGCCGGTCGCCCGGGCGGCAGCGCAGCAGTGGTGTGGGCGGCTCCGGGTCCGAGAGGGACGGAGTGAGCGGGTGCAGGGCGGCGGTGCGGTAGTTGTACGCCTTCTGTCCCATGTCGTCGGGGCTGTCGGAGAACAGGTCGGTCACCGGCTGGGTGAGGTCGCCGTCGTGGTAGAGGCGCAGTCCGTCCTGGGCGACGAGGACGAGTTCGCGCACCGCCTCCGCGTCGGGCCTGCGGACGACGGACTGTTCGCCGGTCCAGCGCTCGCGCCCGGTGACCGGGTCGAAGGGGGTGGCGTCCGACTCCTCCACCACCAGGGCGCCGACCAGGCCGCGCCGCATATGGCTGACGACGTCGGCCTGGTCGCGCAGCAGGACGACGCCGGGCTCGTCGGCGTACCAGCGGTAGGTACGGGCCCCGCCCGGCTTGACGGTGCCGTCCTCGTTGCGGCCGACGTGGGCGCCGTCGTGGTGGCGCACGTCGTAGCGCAGCAGGGTGGGGTGGAGGGAGACCCGGCCCGAGACGGTGCGGGTGCCGGGGTCCTCCTCGTTCATGACGGCGGGGTCGAGGGGGCTGGCCGGTGGCGGTCCGTCGAGCTCGTTGATCAGGGTGACCTCGACCCACTCCCCCGCGCGGCAGCGCAGCACCAGGGGACCGGCGTCGTCCGGGGCGCCGTCCACCGTGTACACGAGCCCGTAGGGATCGGTGCGCCGGTCGTTGTAGGCGATGACGCGGGAACGCGCCCGTACGGTGTACCGGCGCACGGCGCGGCGGGGCGGCAGCGGGTCCCGGCCGAAGAGGGCTCCCGGCAGGGCGGGCAGGTCGCGCTGCGGCCGGTCGTGCAGGCGGAGCAGGCCCCAGCAGCCCAGCCAGAGGTCGTTGGTCGCGCCGAAGGCCCACAGGTGGTCGCCTGGGCCGGTCCGGCGGTCGAGCCGCAGTTCGGCGACGTTGGAGATGCCGAAGGTCTGCTGGTCGCGCCAGGGCGTGTCGGGACGGCCGGCCCATTGGCGCCAGCGGCCGCCGTTCACGGTGAAGCTGTGCTGGAGGTCGTGCGAGCCCTGCAGGACGTGCAGGCGTACGTCCTCGCCGGGGTACGCGCGCAGCAGCGGGGTGCCGGGGTCGCCGTGGACATCGCTCGCGAACCAGTCGGCGGGGTCGCCGCCGCGCTCCGACAGCGGTTCACAGCGGTAGTTGACGCCCATCACGCCCTGGTCGTCCGGGGCTCCGGGGCGGGGCGGCGGGTTGATGGGCCCGCTGCCGTGGTCACCCTCATGGCCACCGGCCGCGACGGCGGAGGCCGTCGCGTGCCGCACCATCGGGACGAAGTCGCCGACGGCGAGCACGGCCTCGCGGTAGGCGGTGCCGTCGGCGCGCTCGACGACGGCCCGGGTGCCGCGGCGCAGCGGGGTGCCGCGGTCGTGGGGCGAGAACCAGGTGGCGTCCGCGGGCTCGGCGATGAGGGCGCCGAAGAGGCCGTGCCGCTGCCGGTAGTTGGCGAGCAGGTGGTCGTGGAAGAGGACGGTGCCGAACTCCTGGTCGACGTACCAGCGGTACGTCCAGGAGTTGTACCGGCCGAACGCGTCCTCGCCCTGGTCGGCCGTGGTGGTGGCGGAGATGTAGTTCCAGCCGATGGCCGAGCCGTCGGAGACGAGCGGGTCGTACTTCACGAGGTGTGTGTGCAGGCCGCATTCGGGCTGGAAGGGCAGCTCGTAGTCGAACGCGGACGCCGCCTGCTTTCCGGCCGGCAGGGCGTTGGTGAGGGTCATCTCCAGCACCTCGCCCTTGCGGGCGCGGATGACCAGCGGTTCCAGGGTGCGCTCGCCCCGGGCGAGCTGTCCCTGGAAGGCGGCGAGCCCGCCGGCCTCCTCGGTCTCCTCGGCGAGTGCGTAGAACATGCCGCGGTGGTCGTGCCAGGTGGAGCTGTGCGGCTTCCTGGGGTCGCCGTGGTAGTACAAGGTGCCCGTGGCGGCGACGAGGTGGAAGCGGCGCACCGGGGCGCCGGGCGGGCCCACCTTGGTGAACGCCTCGCCCGGCTGCGGGTCCGGGCAGAAGGCCGCCGCCTCCAGGGCGGTGGGTTCGCGGCCCATGCCGGCGGGCTGGTGCGGGGTGCGGGGCGGCCGGGGGTTCTTCTGCGGGAACGTGGCGGTGTCGGCCAGGAACGCCGGGAAGCCGGGCCGTTCGGGTGTGGGCGCCGGGGGCGCCGTGCGGCGCGGCAGCGGTGCGAGGGCGGTGACGGGGGTGCCGTCGGGGTAGGTGCCCGAGCCGTCCTGGAGGGTGTCGAAGATGCGGAACATGCCCCACATGCCCATGTGGAAGTGGACGTACATGTGGCAGTGCCAGATCGAGTCGCCCACCGCGTGCTGCGTCGAGCCCAGCCCGCCGACGAGGTCGAGGGTCATGCCCTCCTGGGGGCTGATGCTGACGGAGTCCACGATCGGGGAGTCGGCGTCGGCCGGGTCGAGCCGCCACTGGTGGAGGTGGGTGTGGAAGACGTGGGTGTCCCGCATGCCGCCGTGTACGAGCCGGATCACGGCCGGGTCGCCCGCGTAGCCGCGGAAGACGGGGGTGGCCGGGTCGCCGAACAGCCAGGAGCTGTGGTGCAGTTCCTCGCCGGTCTGGGCGTCGCGGACGGGGTCGAGCACACCGTCGGCGAGCATCTTGTGGTACTGGTACATCCGCCATTCCATCGGCTCGATGCGCAGGTTGACCGGCAGCATGGCGTTGTTGGGCAGGGTCAGGTCGTCGAGCGTGTCGGACCCGGAGGCGTCCGGGGGCGACCCCGCCGGCACGGCGGCGCCGCCACGGGCCCCGGCGCCGTGGCCGCCGTGGCCGCCGCCCCCGCCGTGCGAACCGTGCGAGCCGTGCGCCGGGGGCGCGACGGGGTTGTCGTTGCTCGGGTACTCCATCATGAACACGACGTATTCGCGGAAGCTGCGGTCCGGCAGGTGGACGTCGGCTTCCAGGCCCGTCGCCAGGGGGTCGCCGGTCACCGGGTCGGTCCAGGTGGCCCCGGGGGCCTCGACGACGACCGCGCCGACGAGGCCGTGGCTCTGCGAGCCCTCGCCGCGCGGGTCCGCCATGTCACCGAAGTGGAAGACGCCCTCGTGCTCGCACAGCCACTCGTACTCGCGGGTCAGGCCGGGCGGGACGCTGCTGTCCGGGTTGGCGCCGACGGCCGCGCCGTCCGTCGTCCGGGCGTCGTAGCGCACGCCCTGGAGTGTGATGCCGACGGGCCGCGGCAGTTCGTTGGCGAGCCGGACCCGCAGCCGCTCGCCGCGGCGCACGCGCAGCACCAGGGGCCGCGCCTTGGGGTGCGGGGCCGGTACGCGCTCGGGTTCGCGGGTCCAGTCGGGGAACGGCTCGGGCCACGAAGAGGCGACCTCGCGCAGTTCCTCCGCGTCGGCGGCCAGGACGTAGAGGGCGCCGTTGCGGTCGTGGTCGCCGAATCCGTTGTAGGCGATGGGGACGTTGAGGGCGACGACGTCGTAGGCGCGTACGCGCGCTCTGTCCGCGTCGGTCCCGGCTGGAATGGTGCTCTCGGTATTCATTTCTCCCCCGTCGGACTGGTTCTGTTCAGTGGATCCGTGCGGTCACGGCCCGGTGCGCCGGACGGCCGTGCTCTGGGCGAAGCGGGCCACGGTCGCGCCCGCCGAGACGACGGCGCCCTCCCAGCGGTAGACCTGGCCGAAGGCGTGCCCGTTACCGGCTCCGTTACCGGCTCCGCCGCCGGGCCGGGAGCGGCTGAACGACACGGCGATCCGGTCGCCGCGGCGCAGCGGCACGGGCTCGGCGATCGGCAGGTAGCAGTGCTTCCAGCTGTCGGACGTGGTGCGGGAGCCGATGTCGTCGCCGGAGATGTCGAGGGCCACGGTGTCGGACAGCGTGGCGACGAAGTAGCCCTTGAAGCCGGTGAGCACACCGTCCCGGCGGGCGGTGTAGACGAGCGGCACCCGGTAGTCGGTGCGCTCCGCGCCGCCGGGAGCGGTGAGGTCGTACGTCCTGACGACCCGGGGAGCGGCCAGGTGGCAGCGGATCGGGACGATCACGTCGTAGTAGAGGTCGAAGGGGCTTTCGGCGCCCCGGCGCCGCAGCAGTCCGGCGAAGGCCGCCGGGCCGCCGGCGTCCTGCGGGCCCGGGCCGGTGAGCTGGGCCTGGGCCCGCTCGGCGGCGACGGGGACGAGGTAGCTCTCGATCTGCCGGGGCAGCATGGTGCCGCCGGGCCGCAGGAAGCGGCGGCGCGCGTCGTCGAGGATCGCGGCGGCGTTCTCGTTGTCCGCGAGGTTTCCCATGATCTCGGAGAGGACGACGTCGACCCGCTCGGGCAGGTCGAGGTCGAAGGAGAGCCCGCACAGCGGGTGGAACCGGTCTCCGTGGCCGGCGGCCTTCAGCCGGTCGACGGCGTCCGCCAGCACGCTCTCGTTGAGGTCGATGCCGTAGACCCGCGCGGCGCCGGCCTCCAGTGCCCAGCGGGCGAGGATGCCGGTGCCGGTGCCCAGGTCGAGCACGGTGGCGCCGGGCCTCACCGCCTCGGCGATCGCCGCGCGGTAGGCGTTCATGCGCAGGTCGTCGCCGAGCATGAGGGAGTGGAAGTCGTCGCCCCATTCCAGGAGCTGTTCGGAGGCCGGGAGCCACACCTGTTCGGGCTCGTACTCCGGCGCACCGGTGGTGATCGTCATCGTTCCGTTCGTCCCTTCCGCGGGGCGTCCTCGCCGTCCGCCGGTCCGTCGCTGTACACCGTGAGCGCCTCCGTGGTCGGCCCCGCGACCGGGCAGCCCGTGGTGAGGTCGAACGAGGAGCGGTGGAGGGGGCAGATGATGCGCAGGGTGCGCGTATTGACATAGCCGTGGACGAGGCGGCCCTTGCGGTGCGGGCAGGCGGCGTCGATCACGAACTCCCGCCCGGCGACGCGGACGCGCAGCCGCTCGCCGTCCGCGAGCTCCCGGAGCACGGCGTCGTCGCTCACACCGCCTCCCGGGCCCGCTCGACGGCGGTGTCGAAGGCCGTGCCGATCAGGTCGGACATCAGCAGGGCGCCGGTCCACAGCTTGGAGGGGTCCAGTCCGCGCGCGTCCTCGTACTCGCGGATGGCGATCTGCATCTCCTTCATATGGAAGGTGTCGATGTGCAGGTGCTCGGTGTAGTAGCGGTCGTGCGCGATGCCCAGCCGCTCGCACGCCCTGGCCTGGGTCCGGAAGGCGTGCGGGATGCTCGCCTCCAGGTAGGCCAGCGCGCCCAGGAAGTACTCCGTGTGCGGGGCGCGCTGGGTGAGCCAGTAGAAGGAGTTGAGGAAGGCGTACGTCTCGTCGGAGGTCGTGTCGAGGAAGTCCTCCGGCTCCTGCGGGAGGCCGAGTTCCGCCAGCAGGTCCAGGTAGAGCTTCGAGTGCGCCTGGCGGAGGTTGCCGCAGCCGAACTCGTCGATGAGGACCCGCATCACCGCCATCTGCGCCTTGAGCGGCAGTCGTGGGACGGCGGGGAAGAAGTTCTGCGCCTCGGTCAGTCCGTCCAGCGCGAACTCGCGCACCACGTACCGGAACTGCGCGTGGGTGGCCTCCTCCGCCAGGTAGCGTGCCGTCGCGGTTCCCTCGCGCTCCCCGGCCAGGAGTCCTTCGAGCTCCTCGACCCACCGGGCGCGCGAGGGGACGGCGGGTGTACGGGCGTCGAGCGCGTCGACACGGGCGACGATCCAGTCCCGCTCCAGCTCCTCGACGGCCGCCGCGACACGGGCGTTCTGCACCGACCTGTTGTGGACGAACAGCGTCTTCTGCGCGCTGTCCGCGGGCGTGTCCATGGGCGTGGTGAGGGGTGTGGGCATGGGCGTGGTCACGAGACTCCTCCCGTCCCGGTGGTCCGTTCGGTCGTCAGCACGCCGCGGCGGTACAGCTCGCTCTTGAGCGCGCGGTACCAGTCGGGCCGGTCCAGACCGTGCCGCTCGCAGGCGGCGGCGAGCGCCGCGGTGTGGTCCGACACCGGCCCGGTGTGCAGGGCCGCGCACAGCGCGGGCTCGACGTTGGCGAGCGCCGCCACATGGCCGGCCACCCCCTCGGTCTCCGGCAGCAGGTGTTCCAGGCCCTGGAGCACGGGCACCCCGGGGCGCGCCGCGACGAGCGCGCGGGTGGCCGCGGGGTCGCCGGCGGAGTCCTTGACGGCGACGACCGAGGGCAGGGCGCAGATCCTCCTCAGGGTGTCCGGTCGCAGGTCGTTTCCCGAGACCTCGCGCTCGTGGTAGACGACGACGGGCAGCCCGCCCTCCCCGCCGAGCGTCTCGTAGTGCCGGTACATCTCCTCCTGGGTGACGTCCGGTCCGTACGGGGTCGGGGCGACGACCGCGGTGACGCCCAGGCCGGCGGCGGTCCGCGCGCGGGCGACCGCCTCCTCGGTCGTGGGGCGCTGGATCCCGGCCAGCACCGGCAGGCCCTCGCGGCAGCGGACGGTGGCGGCGACCATGTCGTGCCACTGCCGGTCGGTCAGGGCCCAGCCCTCACCGGTGCTGAGGGCGGGCAGGAGGGCGTCGACGTACGGCCGTACGGTCGCGACCAGCCGGCCGACGTCCTCCACGGCCACGTCACCGGTGCCGGTGAGCGGTGTCACCAGTGCCACGGTGACCCCTGTGTATCCGCTCGGGTGCCCCATGGCTTTCCCCGCTTCCTCCCGGTGGCCGTTCACAGCGCCTCGGTGGGCAGCCGCAGGGCCAGCGAGGCCCGGTAGAGCCGTTCGAGGGGCTCCGGGAACAGCGGTTCGATGGAGGGCGGCGCGGGCACGCGGACCGGTACGTCGTCGCGGCCGCTCAGCCGGGGGCTGACCGAGTAGAGGACGCCGCCGCTGCCGTGCACCATGCCCAGCAACAGCCTTTCGTGCGTGGGCAGATCGGACCAGGCGGCCGTGTCCAGGCCGTGGCGCAGGTCGGCCGGCTCGTAGGCCCGGCGTTCGATGCGCATGTCGGTGTGCAGGTTGTCCATGAAGGGGTAGTAGGCGTCCTGCGCCTCACGGGGGAAGTGCCAGACCAGGTCGTCGCAGCGGCCGACCTGCTCCCAGCTCATCCGTACCCGGCCGCCGAGGCGCTCGGCGAAGAACGCCTTGCAGGCGACGCGTACCCGGTCGTCCGCGCTGTTCATGCCCATGAACAGCGCGGCGTCGGCGTAGGCGGCACCGGCTCCGGCGTCCGCGCCGGAGGGCGCGGTGCGGGTGTCACCGGGCATGGCGGTCGAGGACCTCCCGCGTGCGGACCATGGCCTCGGCGAAGAGCCCGGGCTCGCGGGCCAGGGCGATGCGCACATACGCCTCTCCCTTGCCCGGCTGGCTCCAGAAGAAGTAGCGGCCGGGGAGCACATAGACGCCCTCGGCCGAGAGGAGACGCTGGAGTTCGCTGGCCGTGAGCTCGGGGTGGTCGATGCGGAACCAGGCCACGCTGACCTTCACGGTCGGTTCCTCGTAGCGCAGGATCGATCCGTCCAGGGCCTTCCGCGCGACGTCGCGGTTCTCGTCCAGCAGCCCGCGCACCGACGCCAGTTCGTCGCGCGTGGAGTCCTCGACGTACTCCGTCAGCATGTTCAGCACGAACGGCGAGACGTTGAGCAGGACGCTGGTGTGGAGGTTGTAGACCTCCTCGCGGATGTCGTCGCTCGCGGTGATCATGGCGCACTTGGCGTCCTGCACCGGCCAGGTCTTCCCGGTGTCCTCGATCGCGAGGTACCGCACTCCGGAGCGCTCCAGGAGCTCGTACACGTCGAAACGGGCGACCTCCGGGTCAAAAAGCGTGAAGGCGGCGAAGCAGAAGTCGATGAGCAGGAGTTTGTCGTGGTCCTTGCAGAAACGCACGACTTCTTCGAACCCCTTGTGCCCGTGCTTCAGAAGGCTGAATCCGGTGGGGTTGTTCGGGTCGACGAGGAACAGCGCGTCGGTACGGACCTGACGCCGGAGCCGGTCGTAGAGGGAATCCGGATCGTGCAGCACCGCTTCATCGATGGGATACAGCGGGACGTCCATATTCCGCAGCACGTCATAAAGGTTGTCGAAGCACGGCTCGATGAGTGTGACGTCCATACGCTGCTTTTTCAGGTACATGCCGGCGACCATGGTCGATATCGACGCGGCGTAGGACAGCATGGTCTTGTTCCTGGCGAGCGCGGTGGGCTGGCGGTGGAGGCGGAAGAACGCCTGCGTGAACCGCTGTTCGTAGGTGACCTGGAGGCCGTTCTCCGCCTCGTACCACAGGTCGGGGAGGCGCTCGACGATTCCGCGCTGGGTGGCGGACTGCCGCTGGTGGGTGTGGGCGTCGGCGAGGTTGAAGCGCGTGCGCAGGGCCTGGATCTCGTGCTGCGTCAGGTCCGGGAGCAGGCCGGAACCCTGGGCGGTGCCAGGGCCGGCCGTGGTGCCGTGCGGTGTCATTGCTTCCTCCGGTCACACGTCGGTCACACACGTCGTGGTGGTGGGCTGGCTGGGAACCCGCCGGGCGCGCGGCGGCCGTGAACGGCGGCCGGTACGGCGCGACTTGGGGCGGAAGTGGATCGGGGCGCGCTCGCGCCTGCGGGGCGCGCGCACCCCGCGGAGCGGGGCCGGGCGCGGGTGTCGCGGGCACGGGCGGGCGTACCGCCGGGGCCCGCACGGGGCGGGCGGGCGGAGCGGCGCGTGCTACGCGGGTGGTTCCGGCGTGCCGGAACGCGAGCCGGCGACCATTCGGCCGGCCAATGCGGTGCGGTGCGTGCGGGAATTACGAGCCCATGACGTGGGCTTACCGATCAGCGGGTCTCTCGGCGGCGGTACGGACCGGCATATGCCCCTGCCAATACTGTGTCGGCATATCGGTGGCAGCGGTTCCCCGCGCGTCGTTCACCGCCTTGCTGTGCACACGAATGTTCCGTGCAGACAAGGTGCTTCCTCCCCCGTAAACAGGACCGTAGGTCCGTTGACCGGGACTATGGCACACCCGTCAGCGCGAAACAAGGATGAAATGCGGGGATGAAATACCGGTGACAGGCGGCGAGTTGGGCACCCGCGAAAAGCGGAACACGGCACCCGGCACGGCGGACTCGGCCGGACTTGCGGCGACCGAGCTGACGCGGCGCACATGAGGAGGACCGCGCGGCGGCTCGCGCGAGCCGGTATGAGATGGAACACGCGGGAGCCGGGCAACCTGACGAAGTCACCGGGCGAAGAGCGCGGACATGACGTGGTCACGGGACGAAGGTGGCGGACATATGGACATGACGTGGCCGGACGGAGGCCGCGGGCCCGGCGTGACCACCGGACGAGGGCCCGGGCCACCGGACGGAGGCCGCGCATACGACAAAGGTGTGCACGGCGGGAGTCCCCACCGTGCACACCTCGGCCCGCGGCCGTACGGACCGCCCCCACCGGCGGGTCCGTACGGGCCGTGGATCCGGCCCGTTCCTCACCCGGCCCCCGACCACCTGTCGGACGACCGGCCTCCGGACGCGGCCCCGGGACTTCCCGGCCCCCCCCTCGGGCCCGCCCGGCCCTCAGACCTGCCTGATCGTTTCGAGATCCAGGCTCAGCTCGATCTCCTTGGACACCAGGATGCCGCCGGCCTCCAGGGCCATGTTCCAGGTCAGCCCCCAGTCCTCGCGGTTGACCTTGCCGCTGGCCGAGAACACCGCGCGGTCGTTGTCCCACGGGTCGCGGGCGTAACCGAGGTAGTCCACGTTCAGCGTGACGGAGCGCGTCACGTCCTTGATCGTCAGGTCACCCGTCATCGTCCCGGTGGTGCCCTGCCAGGTCACCGAGGTGGAGGTGAAGGTGGCCTTCGGGAACTTCTCGACGTCGAAGAAGTCGGCCGACCGCAGGTGGTCGTCGCGCGTCTTGTCGCCGCTGTCGACGCTCTTCATCTCGATGACGGCGGTGACCCGGCTGTCCTCGGGCCGCTCCCCCACCTCGACCGTGGCGTCCACGGACGTAAAGCGCCCGCGGACCTTGGTGAGCATGAAGTGCCGTCCGACGAAGCCGACTTCGGTGTGCCCGGCGTCGACCTTCCAGACCCCCGCGGACGGCAGCGGTACCCCGCCCACCTCACGGGTGGGCGCCGTGTTTTCACTCATGAGTTCACTTCCCCCTCATCGCCACCGGGTGCGACGGACTCAGGCGCCGGACTCGGTCGGCAGGCCGGCGCCGATCCAGTCCTGCTTGCCCTCGGTGTACTTGTAGACGTTCTGGTAGCCGAGCTCGGTGAGGCGCTCGGCGGCGATGCCCGAGTTCGCGCAGGTGTCGTTGGAGCAGTAGACGATGACCTCCGCCTGCTTGTCGGGCAGCAGGCCGGGCGCCAGCTGGTCCACCGCGTCGTGCGGCAGGTTCAGGGCGCCGGGCAGGTGCGCGTCCTCGTAGTACTCGGCGGGCAGCGCCTCGACGACGGCGACCTTGCCGCCCTTGATCTTCTCTTCCACCTCGGTACGCGTGATGTTGCGGGCCATGCCGGGACTCCTCACGGATGCGCTTCGTTGCGTGCATACGCACATTAACAGGTGCGTGCGCCCGCACACAAGCGCGGTTACACTTGTCCACGTGAACGACAGGGGAAGCGGACTCAAGGCCTGGCGAGCACTGCTGCTCGCCCACAGCGCGGCGGTGCGCGCCATCGAAAGCGACGTGCAGCGGGACGCCCGCGTCCCCCTGACCTGGTACGACGTCCTTCTTGAGCTGAAGGGCGCCGGCCCGGACGGCCTGCGGATGAACGAGCTGGCCGAGCGCGTCGTGCTCAGCCGCACCCGCGTCAGCCGGCTGGTCGACGAGATGGCGCGCTCGGGCCTGGTCCGTAAGGAGCAGGACACCGCGGACAAGCGCGTGGTGTGGGCCCTCATCACCGACGACGGCCGCGCCGCGCTGCGCGAGACGGCCCCCGTCTATCTGGAGGGCATCGAGCGGCACTTCTCCACGCACCTCACGGACGAGGAGGCGGAGGTCATCGCCTCCGCCCTGCTGAAGGTCTCCCGGGGCGGCCGGGACGAGCTCGGTTTCCGCTGACGCCGGGCGGGGGCCGCCGGCGGCCCCCGCTCCCCCGCCCCCTCGGACGGCCAGTTCCGGCTCGCGGGGGCGGTCGGGCCGGACGAAGCTGGCTGCATGAGCGAACCCTTCCCCCATCCGGACGACGCGGCGCACCCTCGCAGGCGGAGGCGCAGGAGATGGCCCTGGGTGCTGCTCGGTGTCGTACTGCTGCTCGCCGGCGGATGCGCGGCCCTCGTCATCGGGATCGCCCACGAGACCGACAAGACCGTCAAGGTCGTCTACGAGGTCACCGGGGACGCCAAGACGGTCAACATCGCCTATTCGACCTGGCGCGACGGCAGCCTGGTGACGGAGTCGGCGTCCTCGCAGGCGCTGCCCTGGCGCAAGGAGCTCTCGACGAAGGGCTTTGTGAAGGGCGGGCTGCTGGCCGTCACGATCGGCGGGGGCGGCGGCTCGGCGACGTGCGAGGTGACCGTGGGCGACGACGCGCCGAGGACCGCCCGGGCCACGGGTGCCGACGCGACGGCCACCTGCACCGGGTTCTGAGCCCGCGGCCCCACCGCGTACGCTCCCGGACCGGCAAGGTCTGGGCCGAGGGCCTGGGCCGAGGGCCGGAGCCCGAGGTCAGGGCTGAGGACCAGGGGCCGAAGATCAGAGCCGAAGGTCAGGGCAGCACCGCGAGGCCGTCCAGTTCGACGAGGGCGCCCTCGTCCCAGAGGCGGACGACCCCGATGACCGCCATGGCCGGGTAGTCGCGCCCGGCCAGCCGCCGCCAGCGGAGGCCGAGTTCGCGCGCGTGGGCGCGGTAGGCGTCGACGTCCGTGGTGTAGACGGTCACGCGCGCGAGGTCGCCGGGTGCGCCGCCCGCCGCGCGCAAGGCCGTCAGGAGGTTGGCGAGGGCCCGCTCGAACTGCTCGGGGAGGCCCGCGCGCAGCAGTTCGCCGTCGGCGTCCAGGGCCGTCTGGCCGGCGAGGAGGACGAGCCGGGACCCGGTGGCGACGACGGCGTGACTGAAGCCTGTGGCCGGGGAGAGCCCGGCGGGGTTGAGGCGTTCGAGGCTCATCGGTACAGCTCCTTGGCGATGATCGTGCGCTGGACCTCCGTGGCGCCCTCGTAGACGCGCGGGGCGCGCACCTCGCGGTAGAGGTGTTCCAGCAGGTGACCGCGCTGGAGGGCGCGGGCGCCGTGGATCTGCACGGCGGCGTCCACGACGTACTGGGCGGTCTCGGTGGCGAGCAGCTTGGCCATGGCCGCGCGGCCCGCGATGCCGGGCTCCCCCGCGTCGTACGCCGAGGCCGCCGCGTAGACGAGCAGGGCCGCGGCCTCCGTGCGGGTGGCCATCTCGGCGAGCTGGTGCGAGACGGCCTGGAGGTCCTTGAGGGGACCGCCGAACGCCCGGCGGCGGCCCGCGTGGTCGACGGCGGCGGCGAGCGCCGAGCGCGCCATGCCGACGGCGAAGGCGCCGACGCTCGGCCGGAACAGGTCGAGGGTGCGCATGGCGACACGGAAGCCGCCGCCCGCCTCGCCGAGGACGTCGTCCGGGCCGACCGGCACGGCGTCGAAGGTGAGACTGCCGATGGGGTGCGGGCTGAGCATGTCCAGGGGGGCGCCGGAGAGACCGGCGCGGTCACCGGGGACGAGGAACGCCGTGACGCCCCGGGCGCCGGGGGCCTCGCCCGTACGCGCGAAGACGGTGCAGAAGTCGGCCTCGGGGGCGTTGGATATCCAGGTCTTCCCGCCCGAGAGCCGCCAGCCGCCGCCGTCGGGCTCGGCGCGCAGCCGCAGGGCCGCCGCGTCGGAGCCAGCCTCGGGCTCGCTGAGCGCGAAGGCCGCGACCGCGCGGCCCGCGACGACCTCGGGCAGCCAGCGGGAGCGCTGCGCGGGAGTGCCGGACTGGGCCACGGGGCAGGCCCCCAGCCCCTGGAGGGCGAGCGCCGTCTCGGCCTCGGTGCACTCCCGGGCGAGGGATTCGCGCAACAGGCAGAGGTCCATGGCCTTCACGGGCCCGTCGGCGGGGAAGAGGCGGGCCAGCAGGCCCAGTTCGCCCAGGGCGGCGACGAGCGGGCGGTTGACCCTGCCGGGCCGCCCCTGTCCGGCCAGCGGCCGCAGCCGTTCCGCGGCGAGGCCGCGCAGTTCGGCGCACCAGGCGCGCTGTTCCGCGTCGAGTGCGAAGGGAGTGGTCAACGGTGGCCTCCTGTCTACCGATCGGTCCTCGACGGTCCGCGGCCGGGTCGCGCCGTGCCCGCCGTGTCGCACCGCCGTGCTGGTGCCGTGTTGTCGCACGGTGCCGTACGGGTGCCGCGCCGCGCCGCGCGGGTACCTTCCGCGCCGTGCAGGTGCCTGCCGTGCCGCGCGGGTGCCCTGCCCGGCCTCGCCGTGCCGGCGGACCCGTCCCGCCTTCCCCCGCCGACCGCTACGTTTTACGTCCGTTCCGTGTTCCGCCCGCTCGTCCCGCCACTCCCTCCGCGTCGATCACCTATCGCGCTCTGTTGACTGCCGTCACCAAGTCGCTACGCTGACAGCGGACCCGCATGGCTGGCAAGACCCCCGTTCACCTCCATTTTTTCCTCGGCGCGAGGGGGCGCATCCGCGATGGAGCTCAAGCCGTCGGCCCACGTCGACACCTTTCCGCGCGACCACCTCCCGCCCCCCGGACAGTGGCCGGACCTCCGCTTCGACCTGGCGGGCGCGGACGGCCCGCGCTACCCCGACCGGCTCAACTGCGGCACGGAGCTCCTGGACGCGACCGTGGCCCGGCTCGGCGGCGGACGGCCCGCCGTCCACGACGGCGCGGGCGGCGTCTGGTCGTACGGCGAACTCCAGGGTCACGTCGACCGGATAGCCCGTACGCTCGCCGACGACCTCGGCGTGGTGCCGGGCAACCGCGTCCTGCTGCGCGGGCCCACCACGCCCTGGCTGGCGGCCTGCTGGCTCGCGGTGATGAAGGCGGGCGCCGTGGCCGTGACCGTACTGGCCGCGCAGCGCCCGCAGGAGCTCGCCACGGTCTGCGAACTCGCCCGCGTCCGCCACGCCTTGTGCGACACGCGGTCGCTCGACGACCTCGTCAAGGCGTCCATTCCCTCCTTACGGATAACCCCGTACGGAGGAAATTCACCGGCCGACCTTCTGCGGCTCGCGGCGGAAAAACCCTCATCGTATGTGCCGGTGGACACCTCCGCCGACGACGTCGCCCTGATCGCCTTCACCTCCGGCACCACCGGCCGCCCGAAGGGCTGCATCCACTTCCACCGCGACGTGCTGGCCATAGCGGACACCTTCTCCGCGCGCGTACTGCGCCCCGGTCCCGACGACGTCTTCGCGGGCAGCCCTCCGCTCGGCTTCACCTTCGGCCTCGGCGGCCTGGTGATCTTCCCGCTGCGGGTGGGCGCGGCCACCCTGCTGGCCGACTGGTCGGGCCCGGAGGGTCTCCTCGACGACATCGAACGGCACCGCGTCTCCGTGCTGTTCACGGCGCCGACCGCCTACCGCGCCATGCTCAGCCGCGTGGGCGCCTACGACGTCTCCTCCTTACGGCGCTGCGTGTCCGCGGGCGAGCACCTGCCCGCCGCCCTCTGGCACGCCTGGCGGAAGGCCACCGGCCTGCGCGTCATCAACGGCATCGGCGCCACCGAGATGCTGCACATCTTCATCTCCGCCGCCGACGACGCCATCCGGCCCGGCACCACCGGCCTGCCCGTGCCCGGCTACGAGGCGCGCGTCCTCGGCCCGGACGGCCGGCCCGCCCCGGACGGGGAACCCGGGCGGCTGGCCGTCCGGGGCCCCACCGGCTGCCGCTACCTCGCCGACCCGCGCCAGCGCGACTACGTGCGCGACGGCTGGAACCTCACCGGCGACACCTACGTCCGGGAGCCGGACGGCTACTTCCGCTACGTGGCCCGCGCCGACGACATGATCGTCTCCGCCGGGTACAACATCGCCGGCCCCGAGGTCGAGGAGGCCCTGCTGCGCCACCCCGACGTCCTGGAGGCGGCCGTCGTCGGCCGCCCGGACGAGCGGCGCGGCGAGATCGTCGTCGCCCACGTGGTGCTGCGGGAGGGGGTGCCACGCACCGAGGAGACCGTGGCGGCCTTACGGGAGTTCACCAAAAAGGAGATCGTTCCGTACAAGTGCCCTCGCGAGATCGAGTTCACGGACGCCCTCCCCCGTACGCCCACCGGCAAACTCCAGCGCTTCCGCCTGCGCAACGGAGCTTTACAGTTTCCCCGTGACTGACCAGCAACCACTCCACACCCCTCGGTCCCTCATCGTCACTTTCTACGGCGCGTACGGGCGCGGGAGCGCCGACCGTCCGGCCGGCCGCCCGGTGCCGATCGCGGCCCTGATCAGGTTGCTGGGCGCGGTGGGCGTGGACTCGCCGTCGGTGCGGTCCGCGGTCTCCCGGCTCAAACGCCGCGGTCTGCTCGTCGCGGAACCCGCCCCCGACGGCGCGGCGGGCTACGGGCTGTCGGCCGCCGCCCGGCAGTTGCTCGACGACGGCGACCGGCGCGTCTACGGCCGTCCCGCCGGACGGGACACCGGATGGCTGCTGGCCGTGTTCTCGGTGCCCGAGGAGGAGCGGCACAAGCGGCACCTGCTGCGGTCGCGGCTGTCGCGGCTGGGCTTCGGCACGGCGGCGCCCGGGGTGTGGATCGCCCCCGCCCACGTCCACGACGAGACCCGGCACACGCTCGAACGGCTGGAACTCGCCCCCTACGTCGATCTGTTCAAGGGATGCCATCTGGGCTTCGAGCCGACCGTGGAGGCGGTCGGCCGCTGGTGGGACCTGCCGGCGCTGGCCCGGCAGCACCGTGCCTTCCTGGACGCCCACGAGCCCGTCCTGCACCGCTGGGCACGGCGGCGCGCGCTGCCGCCGCAGGACGCCTACCGGGACTACCTGCTGGCGCTGGACTCGTGGCGGCGGCTGCCGTACGCGGACCCGGGGCTGCCGGCGGGGCTGCTGCCGGAGGACTGGCCGGGTGTGCGGTCGGCGAAGGTGTTCGCGGGGCTGCACGCGCGGCTGCGGGACGCGGGGGCGGGGTTCGTGGAAGGGACGCTGTCCCCCGGCCGTCTCTCCCCGTGACCGGAGCCATGTCCCGTACCGCTCCCGCTCGGGGTGCTTCGCGGGCCGGGCGGGCCCGGCGTCTCAGGCCCGCCTCCCCGTCGGCGGTTTGCGGCTGCCCGCGCGGTACGGGGCCGGCCACGGCGCGCCCGGGCCCGTGTAGCCCTGGTCGGCGGCGGCGTGCAGGGTCCAGTGGGGGTCGTAGAGGTGCGGGCGGGCGAGGGCGCAGAGGTCGGCGCGGCCGGCCAGGATCAGCGAGTTGACGTCGTCCCAGGACGAGATGGCGCCGACGGCGATGACCGGGACGCCCGCCTCGTGCCGGACGCGGTCGGCGAACGGCGTCTGGTACGAGCGGCCGTACGCGGGCCGCTCGTGGGGGACGACCTGGCCGGTGGAGACGTCGAGGGCGTCCGCGCCGTGGGCGGCGAAGGCACGGGCGATCGCGACGGCGTCCTCGTCCGTGGTGCCGCCGTCCGCCCAGTCCGTGGCGGAGATCCGGACGGTCATGGGCCGGTCGGCGGGCCAGACGGCCCGTACCGCGTCGAAGACCTCCAAGGGGTACCGCAGCCGTCCCGCGAGGTCGCCGCCGTAGGCGTCGGTGCGGTGGTTGGTGAGCGGGGAGAGGAACGAGGAGAGCAGATAGCCGTGGGCGCAGTGGAGTTCGAGGAGGTCGAAGCCGGCGCGGGCGGCGGCTTCGGCGGAGCGGACGAACCGCTCGCGCACCTCGGCCATGGCCGAGGTGGTGAGGGCCCGCGGCGCCTGGCTGACGCCGGGCTTGTACGGCAGCGCCGAGGGGGCGACGACGGGCCAGTTGCCGCGAGGGAGCGGTTCGTCGATGCCTTCCCACTGGCGCCGTGTCGAGCCCTTGCGGCCGGAGTGGCCGAGCTGGACGCCGAGGGCCGTGCCGGGCGCCCGGGTGTGCACGAAGTCGGTGACGCGGCGCCAGGCGCTCTCGTGCTCCGGCGCGTACAGGCCCGCGCAGCCGGGGGTGATCCGGCCCTGTGCGCTCACGCAGACCATCTCGGTCATGACGAGCCCGGCGCCGCCGAGCGCGCGGGCGCCGAGGTGGACGAGGTGGAAGTCGCCGGGGGTGCCGTCGACGGCGGAGTACATGTCCATCGGGGAGACCACGACGCGGTTGCGCAGGGTCAGGCCGCGCAGCCGGAAGGGCGTGAACATGGGCGGGGTGCCGGGCGGGACGCCCGCTTCCGCCTCGACGGCGGCGACGAAGGCCGGGTCGCGCAGCCGGAGGTTGTCGTGGGTGACGCGGCGGCTGCGGGTGAGGAGGTCGAAGGCGAAGCGGCGCGGCGGGCCGCCCGTGTGGAAGGAGAGGTCCTCGAACCACTCCAGGCTGGCGCGGGCGGCCCGCTGGGTGGACTCGACCACCGGGCGCCGCTCGGCCTCGTACGCGGCGAGGGCCTCGGGGACGGAGGTCCCCGCCCGGAGGTGGCCGGCGAGCGCGAGGGCGTCCTCGACGGCGAGCTTGGTGCCGGAGCCTATGGAGAAGTGGGCGGTGTGCGCGGCGTCGCCGAGCAGGACGGTGTTGCCGTGGGACCAGTGGGCGTTGACGACGGTGCGGAAGGCGGTCCAGGTGGAGCGGTTGGCGCGCAGGGGGCGGCCGCCGAGGGCCTCGGCGAAGTACTTGCCGCAGGCTTCCACGGAGGCGGCCTCGTCACAGGTGTCGAGGCCGGCACGGCGCCACACCTCCTCGCGCATCTCGACGACGACCGTGCTGGCGCCCTCGGACGGGTCGTCCGACGGGCGGGAGTAGGGGTAGCCGTGGAGCTGCATGAGGCCGTGCTCGGTCTCGGCGACGTCGAAGCGGAAGGCGTCGAACGCGAAGTCGGCGGAGAGCCAGATATAGCGGCAGCGATGCGTGGTGAGGGTGGGGCGGAAGTGCTCCCGGTGGGTGTCGCGGGTGCGGCTGTGGACGCCGTCCGCGGCGATGACGAGGTCGTACGAGCGGGCCAGCTCGGCGGCGGGCGGCGCCTCCGCGCGGAAGCGGAGGTCGACGCCGAGCCCGCGGCAGCGCTCGTGGAGGAGCGCGAGGAGCCGACGGCGGCCGAGGGCGGCGAAGCCGTGGCCGCCGGAGCGCAGGGTGGTGCCGCGGTGGACGACGTCGATCTCGTCCCAGCGGACGAACTCGCGGCGCAGCGCGGCGTAGACGTCGGGGTCGGCGCTCTCGATGCCGCCGAGTGTCTCGTCGGAGAGGACGACGCCGAAGCCGAAGGTGTCGTCGGGGGCGTTGCGCTCCCAGAGGGTGATCTCCCGGGCGGGGGCGTGACGTTTCAGCAGGGCGGCGGCGTAGAGCCCGCCGGGGCCGCCACCGATGACCGCGACGCGCCGGGCCAGGGGGGACTTCGCGGGTTCCTCCACCGGAGTCACCGTCCCCGCCACTCGGGCGGCCGCTTCTCGGTGAAGGCGGCGTGGAACTCGGCGTAGTCGGCGCTGTTCATCAGCAGCGCCTGGGTGGCCGCGTCGAGTTCGACGGACGCGGCGAGCGGCATGTCGAGTTCGGCGGTGAGCAGGGCCTTGGTCTGGGCGTGGGCGAGGGCGGGGCCGTCGGCCAGGCGGCGGGCGAGGGCCGCGGCCTCGGTGTGGGCCTCGCCCTCGGCGGTGAGCCTGCTGATCAGGCCGATGCGTTCGGCCTCGGGGGCGGCCACGGGTTCGCCGAGCATCAGCAGCCGGGTGGCGTGGCCGAGGCCGACGACGCGGGGCAGGAGGTAGGCGGCGCCCATGTCGCCGCCGGAGAGGCCGACCTTGGTGAAGAGGAAGGCGAAGCGCGCGGTGGGGTCGGCGACCCGGAAGTCGGCGGCGAGCGCGAGGACGGCGCCGGCGCCGGCGGCGACCCCGTGCACGGCGGCGATCACGGGGAAGGGGCACTCGCGTAAGGAGCGGACGACCTGTCCGGTCATGCGGTTGAAGTCGAGGAGCCGGCCGGTGTCCATGGCCAGGGTGGCGCCGATGATGTCGTCGACGTCGCCTCCGGAGCAGAAGCCGCGGCCCTCGCCACCGAGCACGAGGGCGCGTACGGAGCCGTCGCGGGCCAGTTCGGGGAGCAGGTCGCGCAGGTCGGCGTAGGCGCCGAAGGTGAGGGCGTTGAGCTTGCCGGGGCGGGCGAGGGTGACGGTCGCGACGCCGGCGTCGAGGGTCAGGCGCAGGTGCCGCCAGTCCTCGGTGGGGGTCCGGGTCGCTGAGCCGGTGAAAGGACTCATGGGGCGGCGGCCTCCTTCAGCCGGGGCTGTCGGGCGAGTGCCTGTGCCGTGAAGTTATCACCGGTACGTGACTGTCGTCACGGGTACGCGATAGCGCCTGGCGGTGCGGGCGGGTGGGGCGGCGGGGTGTTCCCCCACCCGCCCCTTCCCGAACCGGGGGCAGGCCCCCGGCCCCCGGTTCCGCGCCGGCGCGCGGTGGCCTCGGACTCCCCCAGCTACCGCTGGGAGGTGCCCACAGCCGGGCTGGATTTCGCCGATGCCACCCTTCACCGAAAGGCCGGAGCCACCGCGATCCAGCCCTCGCGGCACTTCCTAGTCCCGCGCCAGCGTCGCCACCAGTACCGCCTTGATCGTGTGCATCCGGTTCTCCGCCTGGTCGAAGACGACCGAGTGCGGGGACTCGAAGACCTCGTCCGTGACCTCCAGGGACGTCAGGCCGTGCCGCTCGTGGATCTCCCGGGCGACCGTGGTGCCGAGGTCGTGGAAGGCCGGTAGGCAGTGCAGGAACCTCACCGCGGGGTTGCCGGTGGCCCGGAGTACGTCCATGGTGACGGCGTACGGCGCGAGCAGGGCGATCCGCGCGTCCCAGACCTCCTTGGGCTCCCCCATCGACACCCAGACGTCCGTGGCGACGAAGTCCGCGCCCCGCACGCCCTCGGCCACGTCCGCGGTGAGGGTGATCCGGGCGCCGCTCGCACCGGCCAGCCGGCGGGCCACGGCGACGATCTCCGGGTCGGGCCACAGCTCCTCCGGGGCCACGATCCGCACGTCCATGCCGAGGAGGGCGCCGGTCACGAGGTAGGAGTTGCCCATGTTGTACCGGGCGTCGCCGAGGTAGGCGTAGGCGACGTGCTCCAGGGACTTGGCGGTGTGTTCGGACATGGTGAGGACGTCGGCGAGCATCTGCGTGGGGTGCCACTCGTCGGTGAGGCCGTTGAAGACGGGCACCCCGGCGTGCGCGGCGAGCTGCTCCAGGATGTGCTGGCCGTGACCCCGGTACTCGATCGCGTCGAACATCCGGCCGAGTACCCTCGCGGTGTCCTTGACGGACTCCTTGTGGCCGATCTGGGAGCCGGCCGGGTCGAGGTAGGTGGTCCGGGCGCCCTGGTCCGCGGCGGCGACCTCGAAGGCGCAGCGGGTGCGGGTCGAGGTCTTCTCGAAGATCAGCGCGATGTTCCGGCCGTGCAGCAGGGGCTCCTCGACGCCCGTCGCCTTGGCCGCCTTGAGCTCGGCGGCGAGCTCCACGAGGCCGTGGAACTCCTCGGCGGTGAAGTCCGTCTCCTTGAGGAAGTGGCGGCCCTTGAGGTCTGTCGCCATGGGGTGGGCTCCTAGCTCACGACTGCGGGAAATTGGAACTGTATACGATTACCCGCATTGCTATGCAGTCGGGTGGGCGGGAACGCCTCCCGGACCCGGGGCCCGCGCGGCCGGCGCGCCCACCGGATCCCGCTCCAGGGGACAGCTCATACAGCGCGGCCCGCCCCTGCCGCGCCCCAGCTCGCTGCCCGGGATCGTGATGACTTCGATCCCATTTTTACGCAGATGGGTGTTGGTCGTCGCGTTCCGCTCGTAGGCGACGACCACCCCCGGCTCGATGGCCAGCACGTTGCAGCCGTCGTCCCACTGCTCCCGCTCCGCCGCGTGCACGTCCTGCGTCGCGGTGAGCACCCGGATCGAGTCGAGCCCCAGGGCCGCGGCGACGGCCCGGTGCATATGCTCCGGCGGGTGGTCGGAGACCTTCAGCTCGCGCTCGCCCGCGCCCGGCTCGATCGTGTAGGAGCGCAGCATGCCGAGCCCCGCGTACTGCGTGAAGGTGTCGCCGTCCACCATGGTCATCACCGTGTCCAGGTGCATGAACGCCCTCCGCTTGGGCATGTCCAGCGCCACGATCGTGCGGGCCGAGCCCGCGGCGAAGAGCCGGTGGGCGAGCATCTCCACCGCCTGTGGCGTGGTCCGCTCGCTCATCCCGATCAGCACCGCGCCCTCGCCGATCACCAGGACGTCGCCGCCCTCGATCGTCGAGGGGTAGGCCGCCTGGCCCTCGGACCAGACGTGGAAGCCGCCCGGGGAGAACATCGGGTGGTACCGGTAGACCGCTTCGTAGTGCACCGTCTCGTGCCAACGGGCGGGCCAGCGCATGGCGTTCACGCACACACCGTCGTAGATCCAGGCGGAGGTGTCCCGGGTGAAGAGGTGGTTGGGCAGCGGATTGATGAGGAAGTCGTCCAGCTCCATGGCGTGGAAGCGGACGGAGACCGGCTCCGGGTACCGCTCCAGGAACTCCCGCTTGGTCATCCCGCCGACCAGCCAGGAGCCCAGCCCGGCGGCCGGCAGCCCGTCGAAGGCCGCGCGCAGGTGGCCGGTGGCGAGCGGGCCGTACTCCTTCTCGTCGAAGACCCGGTCCAGGACGAGCGCGCGCGCCGCCGGCTGCTCCAGGCTCTCGTCCAGCAGGTCCTGGAAGAAGTGGACCTCGACCCCGCGCTCGCGCAGCACGTCCGCGAAGCCGTCGTGCTCGGCGCGGGCGCGCCGCACCCACAGGACGTCGTCGAAGAGGAGGGCGTCCTTGTTGGACGGGGTGAGCCGCTTCAGCTCCAGACCGGGGCGGTGCAGTATGACGCGGCGCAGCCGCCCGGCCTCGGAATCGACATGGAATCCCATCTCCCCATCCTGACCCCGGCCGGCCGTGATCACGCAGATCCGGCGCGGGACACGGCCGGGGTGGGTCCGGGAGAGGGGCGCGGGCCCGGTGGTGACGGCCACCGGGACCGCGCTCCCGGCTACAGCCGGGGGTCCACCGGCTCGGACTCCAGCGCCAGGACCGCGAAGACCGCCTCGTGGACCCGCCACAGCGGCTCCCCGGCCGCCAGCCGGTCCAGCGCCTCCAGGCCGAGCGCGTACTCGCGCAGGGCGAGCGAGCGCTTGTGGCCGAGGTGGCGGTCGCGCAGCCGGGCGAGGTTGTCGGGGCGGGTGTACTCCGGGCCGTAGACGATCCGCAGGTACTCCCGGCCCCGGCACTTCACGCCGGGCTGGACGAGCCGGCCGTCCGCGCGCTCGGCGAACCCCTGGAGGGGCTTGACGACCATGCCCTCGCCGCCCTCGGCGGTCAGCTCCAGCCACCAGCGCGTGCCGGCGGCGACGGATTCCTCGTCCTCGGTGTCGACGACGAGACGGCGGGTGGGGGCGAGCAGGCTGTTCCGGTACGCGGCGCCCCCGTCGCCGGTGGCGGCGGTCCGCTCCGCCGCGATCATCCGGTCGATCAACGCCAGCTGCTCGTCGTGCGGGAGCCGGGCCAGGCTGCGGCCCTGGACGGCCAGGATCTGGAACGGTGCCATACGGATGCCGTCGAGGCCGTCCGTGGCCCGGCCGGCCCCGGTGGCACCGCCGTCCTCCGCCGCCCGGCCGTCCGCCGTGCCGTCCGGGGCGTCCTCCGCGCCCGGGGCACCCGGGGCCCCGTACGCCCCGGTGGTCTCGCCTCGACGGGCGCGCGCGGCGTCGCCGACCGGCCAGCAGTACCGGCGGTACGCCTCCGTGAAGGCCAGGGCGTCCTCGGCCCGCTCGCGCTGCCGGCCGAGCAGCGCGGAGACGTCCACGCCACGGGCGGCCGTGGCCTCCAGGGCGGCGAGCGCGGCGGGCAGGGCCGCGCCGGACGCGGCGCCGACGGCCGCGTACTGATGGCGCAGCAGCCCGGCGGCCTTCAGCGACCACGGCATGAGCTCGGTGTCCAGCAGCAGCCAGTCGGTGCCGAGCTCCTCCCACAGGCCGGCCCCGCCGACGGCCTCGCGCAGCCGGCCGAGGACCCGGGCGGCCGTCGCCGGGTCGTCGAAGAACGGCCTGCCGGTACGGGTGTGGATGACGCCGGCCGCGCCGTCGGTCGCCCCGAAGCGCTCTCGCGCCACGTCCGCGTCACGGCAGACGAGCGCCACCGCGCGCGACCCCATGTGCTTCTCCTCGCACACCACGCGGCGCACGCCGTCGGCGCGGTAGGCGGCGAACGCCTCGGCCGGGTGCTCCAGATAGCCGTCCTCCTTCGACGTCGCGCACGGCGCCATGGTCGGCGGGAGGTACGGCAGCATCCGGGGGTCGACGGCGAAGCGGCTCATCACCTCCAGGGCGGCCGCGGCGTTCTCCTCCTTCACGGCCACCCGGCCCATGTGCCGGGTCTCGACGACCCGGCGGCCCGTGACGTCCGTCAGGTCGAGCGGGCGGCCGTCGGCCCCGCCGGGCGCCTCGCTCCGCAGCGGCTTCGACGGCTCGTACCAGACCCGCTCGGCGGGTACGTCCACGAGCTCGCGCTCGGGCCAGCGCAGGGCCGTCATCCGGCCGCCGAAGACGGCGCCGGTGTCGAGGCAGATGGTGTTGTTCAGCCAGGTGGCCGACGGGGTCGGGGTGTGGCCGTAGACGACCGCGGCGCGGCCTCGGTAGTCCTCGGCCCAGGGATAGCGCACCGGCAGGCCGAACTCGTCGGTCTCGCCGGTCGTGTCGCCGTACAGGGCGTGCGAGCGGACCCGGCCGGAGGTGCGGCCGTGGTACTTCTCGGGCAGTCCGGCGTGGCAGACGACGAGCCCGCCGCCGTCGAGCACGTAGTGGCTGACCAGCGACTCGATGAACTCCCGCACCCGCTCGCGGAACTCCGGGTCGGCCGCGTCCTCCCGCTCCAGCTGCTCGACGGTCTCGGCGAGGCCGTGCGAGTGGCGGACCGCGCGGCCCTTGAGGTGACGTCCGAGCTTGTTCTCGTGGTTGCCCGGGACGCACAGGGCGTGCCCGGCGGCGACCATGCCCATGACCAGGCGCAGCACGCCGGGGCTGTCGGGGCCGCGGTCGACGAGGTCGCCGACGAAGACGGCGGTACGGCCGTCGGGATGCGCGGCGTCCACCGGCCGGCCGGCGCCGTCGCGGACGAGGGCGTATCCCAGCTTCGTGAGCAGGGTCTCCAGCTCGGAGCGGCAGCCGTGGATGTCGCCGACGATGTCGAACGGGCCCGTGAGGTGGCGCAGGTCGTTGAACCGGCGCTCCAGGACGACCTCCGCGGACTCCGCCTCGGCGACGCCGCGCAGGATGTGCACCTTGCGGAAGCCCTCGCGCTCCAGGTGGCGCAGGGAGCGGCGGAGTTCGCGCTGGTGGCGCTGGACGACGTGGCGGGGCAGGGCGGCGCGCTCGGGGCGGGCGGCGTTGCGGGCGGCGCAGACGGACTCGGGCATGTCGAGGACGACCGCCACGGGCAGCACGTCGTGCTCGCGCGCCAGCCGGACGAGCTGCTTGCGGCTCTCGGGCTGGACGTTGGTGGCGTCGACGACCGTCAGCCGGCCTGCGGCGAGCCGCTTGCCGGCGATGTACTGGAGGACGTCGAAGGCGTCGCCGCTGACGCTCTGGTCGTTCTCGTCGTCGCTGACCAGGCCGCGGCAGAAGTCCGAGGACAGGACCTGGGTGGGCTTGAAGTGGCGGGCGGCGAAGGTGGACTTGCCGGATCCGGAGGCGCCGACGAGGACGACGAGGGAGAGGTCCGGGACGGCGAGGACGCGGGCCTTCTCCGGGCCGCCGCCGGGGGCTGCCGCCGGGGTGGCGGGGCTGGTGGTCATTCGGCGGTCGCCTCCTTCGTGAGGGTGGTGGTCGTGGTGGTCGTGGTGGTCGTGGTGGCAGCGGTGCCGCCGCGGTCCGGCTCGGTGTTCCGCTTGTGGAAGACGGCCATCTGCGTGGGCGCCCCCACCTCCGGGTCGTCGGGGCCCACGGGGGTGAACTCGACTCCGTATCCGTGCCGTTCGGCGACGGCTCCGGCCCAGGAGCGGAACTCCTCGCGGGTCCACTCGAAGCGGTGGTCGGGGTGGCGGGCGTGCCCGGCGGGGAGGGTCTCCCAGCGCACGTTGTACTCGACGTTGGGGGTCGTGACGACGACCGTGGCCGGGCGGGCCGCACCGAACACCGCGTACTCCAGGGCGGGCAGCCGGGGCGGGTCGAGGTGTTCGACGACCTCGCTGAGCACGGCGGCGTCGTATCCGGTCAGCCGCCGGTCGGTGTAGGCGAGGGAGCCCTGGAGGAGCTCCACCCGGGCCGCCTGGCGCTCGGTCATCCGCTCCAGGCCGAGCCACCGGGCCGCGTCCCTCAGGGCGCGCACGGACACGTCGACGCCCACGACCTCGGTGAACCGGGGGTCCTTGAGCAGCTCGCCGATCAGCTTGCCCTGTCCGCAGCCGAGGTCGAGGACCCGGGCGGCACCGGCGGCGCGCAGCGCCCCGACGACGGCCTCGCGCCGCCGCGCGGCCAGCGGGACGGGCTTCCCGGCGGTGTCCCCGCCCTCGCCGACGCCGCTACCGGCGGCCTCGCCTCCGACGCTCCCGGCGGCGCTGTCGACGGGCGCGCCGACCGCGTTGTCGAGGCATTCGGGCTCGGTGTCGTCGGCCTCGGCGAGCCGGGCGAGGGCGTCGCGGGTGAGGGCCCGGCGGCGGGCGAGGTAGCGGTCGGTGATCAGCAGCTGTTCGGGGTGGCGCTCCAGCCAGCCCTCGCCCGCGCGCAGGAGCTTCTCCACCTCGTCGGGCGACACCCAGTAGTGCTTGGAGTCGTCGAGGACCGGGAGGAGCACATAGAGATGGCGGAGGGCCTCCGCGAGGGTCAGCTCGCCCTCAAGCACCAGGCTGACGTACCGCGAGTCGCCCCACTCCGGGAACCGCTCGTCCAGCGCCAGCGGATCCGCCGTCACGGACCAGCCCAGCGGGGCGAAGAGCCGCTCCACCAGGCCGGCGCCCCCGCGCGCGGGCAGGACGGGCACCTCCACGCGCAACGGCCTCGGCACACCCGGCAGTTCCGGCCGGGCGGCGCACTGACCCTTGACGGCGCTGCCGAAAACGCTGCCGAGGGCGACCGCGAGCAGCGAGGACGCCGCGTACGGGCGGTCGTTGACGTACTGGGCGAGCGCGGAGTCGGGCGCCGCACCACGCCCCTTGCCCCTGGCGCTCCGCACCAGCGCCACGGGATCGATCTCCAGCAGCAGTGCAGCGGTGCAACGCTCGGCCGTCGCCTCGGGGTAGAGGACATGGGCCGTGCCGTGCGCGGTGGAGAACCGCTGCGCGCGGTCGGGGTGCTTGTGCAGCAGGAAACCGAGGTCGGTGGCGGGGGATCCGGCGGTGCCGGTGGTACTCATCGTCAGGAACACCCGCCCGATTATCGTGGCTTGTGCCCGCCTTTTCCCAGTTCTTTTCGCCCTGCGCCCCCGGGGACGGGCCTGCGGCCCGCCCGCCCGGACGAGGTGCCGCGCCCCGCCCGGGCGGAGGCCCGGCGCCCACCGGCGGGGCCCCTCGGGCCGCCGCCTCAGTGGCGGAGGGCACGGGCCAGATCCGCGATGAGGTCGGGGCCCACACGGCAGCAGCCGCCTATCAGGCGGGCGCCGGCGGACCGCCAGCCCGCGACGCGGTCCGGGGCGAAGGTGGGGCTGCCGCGCCAGGCCCGCGCCCGGGCGTCCCACTCCTCGCCGCTGTTGGGGTAGACGACCACGGGCTTCCCGGTGGCCTCCGCGGCGAGCTCGACGGCCCGGTCGACGTCGGCCGGCTCACAGCAGTTGACGCCGACGGCGATCACCTGGTCGTTCCCGGCGGCGAGCGCGAAGGCGTCGCGCAGCGGCTGGCCGGCCCGGGTGCGCTCGCCCGCGACGCTGTAGGAGAGCCAGACCGGCAGCCCGCAGGGCCGCACGGCCCGGAGCAGGGCCTCGGCCTCGTCGACGTCAGGGACGGTCTCCAGGGCGAGGGCGTCCGGGGCGGCCTCGGCGAGCGTCTCGACGCGCGGCCGGTGGAACCGCTCCAGCTCGGCCACGCCCAGGCCGTACCGGCCGCGGTACTCGCTGCCGTCGGCGAGCATCGCCCCGTACGGCCCGACGGAGGCCGCGACCCAGGGCGGGGCGCCCTCCCCGCCCCCGGCCTCGCGGGCCAGCGTCACACTGCTCCGCAGCAGGGCCGCGGCCTTCTCCCGACCGACGCCCCGGCGGGCGAAGCCCTCGAACGTGGCTTGATAGCTGGCGGTGATGAGCACCTGTGCGCCCGCTCGCGCGTAGGCGGCGTGCGCCGCGCGGATCTGCCCGGGGTCGTCGGCGAGCAGCCGGGCGGACCACAGGGCGTCGGACAGATCGCACCCCTGCGCCACGAGCTGGTTGGACAGACCGCCGTCCAGGACGAGCGGTCCGCCCGCCAGCGCGTCGGCGAGCGGTACGGCGGGAGCGGGCGTCACAAGCACTCCTCGGGGTTCGGTGGTTCTCCTGGGCGGCCGCCGGCGGGTCCGGCGCGGCCGCGGTCTCAGCCGAGCTGGGAACCGACCTCCGAGGAGATCAGCTCCAGGTGGTCGAGGTCGTCCAGATCGAGGATCTGGAAGTAGATCCTGGACGAGCCCGTCCCGGCATAGCGGCCGATCTTGTCGACCACCTCGGCGGGCGAGCCGGCCAGGCCGTTCGCCTTGAGCTCGGCCACGTCCCGGCCGATGACGGCGGCCCGGCGCGCCACCTCGGCGTCGTCCTTGCCGACACAGGCGACCAGGGCGTTGGAGTACACCAGGTCGTCCTTCTTGCGGCCGATCTCCTCGGCCGCGGCCCGCACCCGGGCGAACTGCCGCTCGCTGTCCTCGACGGAGGCGAAGGGGATGTTGAACTCGTCCGCGTACCGCGCGGCGAGCCGGGGGGTGCGCTTCGCGCCGTGGCCGCCGATCAGGACCGGCACCTTGCCCTGGGCGGGCTTGGGCAGCGCCGGGGAGTCCGACAGCTGGTAGTACGTGCCGTCGAAGTCGAAGGTCTTGCCCACCTCGGTCTCCCACAGCCCCGTGACGATCGCGAGCTGCTCCTCCAGACGGCCGAACTTCTCCTTCGGGAAGGGGATGCCGTACGCCTTGTGCTCCTCCTCGAACCAGCCCGCGCCCAGGCCCAGCTCGACCCGGCCGCCGGACATCTGATCGACCTGTGCCACCTGGATGGCCAGCACGCCGGGGAGCCGGAAGGTGCCCGCGGTCATCAGCGTGCCGAGCCGGATGCGCCGGGTCTCCCGGGCCAGGCCCGCCAGCGTGATCCAGGCGTCGGTGGGGCCGGGCAGGCCGTCGGCGGAGCCCATGGCGAGGTAGTGGTCGGAGCGGAAGAAGGCGTCGAAGCCGAGGTCCTCGGCGGCCTTGGCCACGGTGAGCAAGGTGTCATAGCTCGCCCCCTGCTGGGGCTCGGTGAAGATACGCAGATCCATGCCCCCATCCTGCCTTGCCGAACAGGCGTCAACCGCCCACACCCTGCCCCGCCCCACCCTCCCCGGTCGGGTGAATTCGGCCCGCCCGGGACGGGTGGCGGGGGCCTCGCCAGTGTCCGCGGGGACCGGTGATCGTTGGCTCGGGCGGAGCCGGACCGCCCGGCCCGCGCACCGGTGTCCCCTGCCGGAGGCGACGACCGCAACGCCGCCCGCCCGCACCGGGAGGGCCAGGGCCGAGGAGGCCGCGATGACCCAGGAAGCCGTGCCCGAAGAAACGGTGCCCGCACAGGCCGCTCCCGCGCAGCAGGGCGCGCCCAAGGGCCTGCTTCAGCAGATGGAGGAGCTGATGGCGGCGCTGAACGCCGATCTGTCGCAGCTCGACGCCGATCTCCAGTCGCCCGGCGAGCGCTCCGCGCACAGCGGCGGAGGCGGTGCCGGCTGAGCGTCCGCCCCTCACGCGGCGCCTCCCTCGCGCTCGCGCAGGGCGAGCCGTCTCTGTAACCAGCGCACCCGGTCGCTCGTCTCGTCGGCGGCGTCGATCGCCTCCATGCACTGCCAGTACAGGGCGTCCTCGTCCGACGAGCAGGCGACGCCCACCAGGGCTATGCCGACCTCCCCTAGCAGGCCGCACAGGCCCGCCAGCGCGATCCAGGGATCGCGCACCTCGCTGAGGTGCGCCGCCCGTATCGCCCCGGCGCGCAGCGTCTGACGCAGCGCGCCGGAGGCGCGGGCGCCCGCCTCGCTCAGACCGCCCGCCGCGGCCCGTGCCTCGAACGGCCCATGGACCGCGAGGTGGCTTCCGATTGCACCCGCCAGGGCCTGTGTCTGCCATGCCTCGCCGACGATGTCCTGCACGGCCCTGGCCTGCGCCAAAGCCGTCCGGGTGGCTCCGATGAGCCGCGTTGCGTCCATGTCCGGTCCCCCACTTTCCGACACTGCCGCCCTGCTTGCCGCTTCTCACTACTCAGCGTGACGGCTAACCGCCGGAAACGCCAGGGGAATTCAGAAATCTGTGGATACCAGATGCGCTGTGGAGAACTCAATCACTCCGGAGAGTGACGAACCGCCAGATCTGGATCCACTCGCTCCGGTACCGGCTCATCCGGCTCACTCCGGCTCAGTTCGATTCGACGGCGCCGCCCCTCCCGACCGGTCGGCACGGGGGAACCGCCGCTCATTACGGTCGATCTTCGCCGCCAGCGCGGACGCCGCGTCCACCCCCAGCGCGTGGCAGAACTGGAGCAGGTACGCCAGGACGTCCGCGACCTCGTCCTCCACCCGGCCCGCCGTCTCCGGGTCCTCCATCACCGCCGCCGACTGCTCCGGCGTCAGCCACTGGAAGATCTCCACCAGTTCGGCGGCCTCGACGCTCAGCGCCGTCGCGAGGTTCTTCGGGGTGTGGAACGGCTGCCAGTCCCGGGCCGCCGCGAACTCCGCCAGCCGCAGCTGGAGGGCCTCCAGCTCGCCGGGTCCCCCGGAAGGCCCGGCGGAGGACCCACCGGAAGCACCCGGCGCCCCGGTACCGGTTTCCTCAGGCACACCGGTTTCACCGGACGGACCGACTTCACCGGCCGCGTCGGCCCTACCAGCCGCGTCGGACCCACCGGACACCTCGGCCCCACCGGCCGCGCCCGCCGCCTCCACCACGGCCCCCCGGCTCACCCGCACCGCCTCCGGCGACCGGGCCGCGCCCGACGGCCGACCCGCCCGCCCCTGCTCATACTCGTTCCACTTTTCGCTCACGCCCCAGGTCTACCACCGACACCCCCGGCTCCCCCGTCCCCCGGGCCTCACCCCAGACATCCCCCTCGGGCTCCCCGGCACCACCCCGCACCGTCCCCACCAGCCGCACATGCCCCCGCTCGCACATCTGCCGGGCCACCGTCAGCAGCTCGCGCGCCTGCACCGGGTCCAGGCACCGGTCGAGACCGTCCGCGAGCACCGTGAGCGCCTGCCGCGCGGGCAGCACCTCCGCGACCGGGTCCATGTCCAGCACTCCCGGCCCCGTCATGAGCACCAGGCACAGGGCCAGATAGCGCAGCTCGCCGTCGCCCAGCCGCTCCAGCGGTGTGGCGGCCCCCGCGGCCCGGCCCAGGACCGCCCGCACGAGCCCGCCCTCCAGGACCTGCGGCGCGAGCTCCTCCACCGGGCCGCGGCAGCCCGCCCCCACCGCCGCCACCAGGGCCTCGTGCCGGGTGGCGCACTCGTGGCGGGTGCGGGCGAGGACCGCGGCGACGTTGTCGCACGCGCCGCGCAGCAGTCCGTCGCGCGCCGCGACCGGGGCCCGCATCAGCTCCGGGCGGGGGTCGCAGACGAAGACGGAGCGCAGCGCCACCACGACCTGCTCGGCGGCGTCGAGGACCAGCCGCTGACCGGCCGTCTTGCCCGCGACCCGCAGGGGCAGCAGCGCCGTGCCGAGCCGGTCGTCCGGCAGGGGCGCGCGCGTGACGGGGACGGCACCGGCCGTGTGCCAGGCGGCCTCGACCCGGCGCAGCCCGGGGTCGCGCAGGGCCGTGGACAGCAGGGTGCGTCCCCCGCCGGTCAGCCGTTCGCCGACCATGCGGAGCTCGGGTTCGGCCTGGACGGCGATGTCGAGCAGGACCGGGCCCGCCGGGCCGTCGACGGTGCAGCCGATGCGGAACCCCCGCCGGCCCTGGGCGTCCGGACGGGCCCGGTGCGGTACGCACGCGGGGGCGCCGCCGGCCACGGAGGCGAGGGCTTCCTCAAGGGTGTCGCCGCCCGCGAGCCGGGCGAGGGCCTCGTACGCCTGGAGGGCGCTGGACTTGCCGCTGCCGCTCGGCCCCCGGAAGAGCGTCAGCGGCCCGAGGGGGAAGACGGTGTTCCGATGCGTCCGGAAAGCGGAGAGGCGCAGTTCGGTCACCGCGGGCCGCCGGGGCGGCGGAGCGGCGGCCGGAAGCGGCGGTCGGGCACGGCGTACGTCCATGCCCGGACCGTATGTGCCGGCCGGTCAGCCAAACCGTTTTAGCTGATCACTCTTCCTACGATCGGGGTACCCCGAGGCCACCTCCGTGCCTTCGGGGGCGAGGAGGAAGACATTGGTGTCGACCCGGTGCATGCCGCTGCCCAGGCCGAAGACGACACCGCTGGAGAAGTCCAGGATCCGCTTGGCGACGTCGGTGTCGGCGCTGGTGAGGTCCAGCAGCACCGGGACGCGGGCGATCAGGTGCTCGGCGACCTCACGGGCGTCGGCGAACACCTGGACGCGCAGCACGACGAGCTGACGCCGGTTCGGCTCCGGTTCCTCCTCGGGCAGGGCCCGGTGGTTGGGCCAGGACGGCCAGGCGTGGCCGCGCAGCGGCACGACCTCGGCCAGGCCCTCCCACTGCTCATCGGTGGCCTCGGACCTGTTCACCGGATCACCCCTCCGGGGAACGTGGTGGCTATGTACATCCCACAATCCTAGGGACAAACGCCCCGCTGGGCCGAATGACACACCGTCCGGGCCCGGCGGAAGGGGTCACGGGCCGGCTCACGGGCCGGGGCTCCGGGCCCGGGTGACGGTGTCTCGGTCAGGCGGCTCGCGGTGCCAGTCCGCGCAGGGCGAGGTCGACGAGCGTGTCGGTGTACGCGTGGCTGAGCGGGGCCTCGCCCATCAGCCAGCGGAAGGCGAGGGGGCCGGTGAGGAGCTCCAGGGCGACGCGGAGGTCGATGCCCTCGGCGACCTGGCCGGCCCGCCGCGCGGCGGCCAGGCGCTCGACGTAGAGCTGGAGTTGGGGCTCCAGGATGCAGCTGACCAGTTCGGCGCCGAGGGTCGCGTCGGCGATGCCGGCGGCCGCGAGGGCCCGGGCGGGCAGGTCGTAGCGGGGGTGGCTCATGGTGTCGGCGGCGGCGCGGAGCACGGCCTTGAGGTCGGCGGCGAGGTCCCCGGTGTCGGGGATGTCGCGGGTGACCCCGGTGGCGTCCTGGCAGAGGTGGACGACGGCGTCCCGGAGGATGGCGGCCTTCGACGGCCACCAGCGGTAGACGGTCTGCTTGCCGACCCCGGCGCGGGCGGCGATGGCCTCGATCGTCAGCTTGGGGTACCCGACCTCGCTGACGAGCTCGAGGGTGGCTCCCATGATCGCGTGGTGGGACCGGCGACGGAGCCGCGTGGCGGAGGGTGCGCAGTTGGAGGACATGCCGCGTAGCCTAGACCTCGGCGAACCGATACGTATCGTCTTGACAAGACGATACGTATCGTCCAGACTCATGGACATGCCGAGACGGAACGCCTCGGCTTACCGACGGAAGGAGAACCCTGATGGGCAAGGGATCAGGAAACATGCTGGGCGTCGGCGGCACCCGCGCCAACCTCTCCCGCAGCGCGATGCGCGGCGGTAAGAAGGGTGGGGCTCCCAAGAGCGGCCTCGACCCGATGGAACAGAAGCGGGAGCTGCTCCGCAAGCTCAAGGAAGCGCGGTCCACCGATGAATCCCCCGCGTCGTGAGGACCCTTCCATGAGAGGGCCCGGCCGCGTACGGGGAGCCCGTACGCGGCCGGTTCACCCCCCGGCCCGAGGGTGCCGGCGGCCGTCCGGCCGGCGTCCGCTCCGGGCGGGACGGGCGGGACGGGCCGGACGGCCCGGGTCCCCGGCCCGGTCCTCGCGGCCGTCCCGGTACGCGCGGTACAGCGCCGCCCAGTCCTGAGCCGTGAGGTCCTTGAGCCGGTCGTCGGGCCGCACCCCGGCGCCGCGCGCGAACCGCGCGTGGCCGCGGCGCAGCACCTTGTGCGCCGCGTCGCCGACGGTCATCCGGCCGGTGTCGAAGAACTCCTGGGCGAACCGCTGATAGGCGGCCCGTTCGGACCACGGCACGGACGGCCGGCGGCGGGGCGCCACGAGCAGGGTCGACGTGTCGGCCCGCGGTACGGGGCTGAACTCGTGGCGGGAGAAGGCGAGCCCCTCGCCGAAGGCGTACCAGGGCTCCCACTGGGCGTTGAAGAGGTTGCCTCCCCAGACCCCGGTGCGTTTGCCCACGTACTCGCGCTGGAGCAGGAAGACTCCCCCGCGCATCAGATCAGGCCCCAGGTCGAGGCAGCGCCTCAGAATTCCGGTGCCGGAGACGAAAGGCAGATTGCCTATCAAACGGACGGGCTGCCGCGGCAGCCGTAAGGTCAGAAAGTCCTCGTTGACCACGGTGACGTCCGGGAGCGATTCCGCGGCGAGCCGGCGCGCCCAATGGATGTCGATCTCGACCGCGAGTAATGGACGTCCCGCCGCGGCCAGCGCCTTGGTCACCCGGCCGGATCCCGCGCCTATCTCGACGGTAAGCGCACCGGCCGGAAAACCGGTCGGGAAGTACGAATCCTCCAGCTGTTCGGAGAACCGGCGGGCGGCGGCTGCGGACCGGAAGAAATTCTGGCCCCACTCCCTCCGCGCGGCATTGCGCGACGCGGCGGGCCCGGGGGCGGATCTCGGGGGAACCAGCGGTTTCGAGCTCACCCCCGGAACGTACCTTTCCATGATCCGAAGGTCCATCAATTGACAGTGCAGGCAACGGAAATCAGCCATCATCGGACGCGAGGGTTCCGGCAGCCGACCGGGTGCTGGACCGGGATTCCGGCCCACGCTCCGCTCCTGTCCGGTGAATTTCCGGACAAGCCGGTGAAGTCCTCTGTTCACGGCGGATTTCCGGGCCCGGCGACACGGTTCCCGCGATCTTCGGGGCTCTCCCGGAAAACCCTTGCCGAAAAGTTTTTTGATCCTCTAGACTCGGCTCCATGGGATCCCTGTGACAGCCGAAGATACGGCCGCGTAGAGCTCGACTCCGCCGCCGTATCCCTCCGTGCACTTCTCGAAAACGCCGCAGCGACGCCACCCAGCGCGTCATGTGCCGCTTCGGCCTTCCCGCCGTGCCCTCGCGCACCTCAGGACGGCCCAGTGCGCGGAAACGACCACATTCCCGGCTGCGAAAAGGAGGCCCCCGCGTGCGAACCGCGCAACTAGCCCTGCACGACATCACCAAGCGCTACCAGGACCGCGTCGTACTCGACCGGGTCGGTTTCACCGTCAAGCCGGGCGAGAAGGTCGGTGTCATCGGCGACAACGGCTCCGGCAAATCCACCCTGCTCAGGCTGATCGCCGGACGCGAGCGGGCCGACAACGGCGCGCTCACGGTGGTGGCCCCCGGCGGCATCGGCTATCTGCCGCAGACGCTGGAGCTGCCGCCGGAGGCCACCGTCCAGGACGCCGTCGACCTGGCCCTGGCCGAGCTCCGCGAGATCGAGGCGGGCATGCGCCGGGCCGAGGCCGAGCTGGCCGAACGGCCGTACCAGGCGGGCCAGGACGCCGGTCTCACGGCGCTCCTGGAGACCTACGCCGCCCTGGTCGAGCGCTACCAGGCCCGGGGCGGCTACGAGGCCGACTCCCGGGTGGACATCGCCCTGCACGGGCTCGGCCTGCCGGGCCTGGACCGCGGCCGCAAGCTGGGCACCCTGTCCGGCGGCGAGCGGTCGCGCCTGGCCCTGGCCGGGACGCTGGCGTCGGCACCCGAGCTGCTGCTGCTGGACGAGCCGACCAACGACCTGGACGACCAGGCCGTCGGCTGGCTGGAGAAGCATCTGCGCGGGCACCGCGGCACGGTCATCGCCGTCACCCACGACCGGATGTTCCTCGACCGGCTCACCACCACCGTCCTGGAGGTCGAGTCCGGCTCGGTCACCCGCTACGGCAACGGCTACGACGGCTATCTGACCGCCAAGGCCACCGAGCGCCAGCGGCGGCTGAGGGAGTACGAGGAGTGGCGCGCCGAGCTGGACCGCAACCGCGATCTGGTCACGTCCAACGTCACCCGGCTGGACGCCATCCCCCGGAAGATGCCGTTCGCGGTCTTCGGGCACGGCGCGTTCCGGACCCGTGGGCGCGGGCACGGCGCGATGGTGCGGATCCGCAACGCCAAGGAGCGGATCGAGCGGCTGACCGAGAACCCGGTCGCGCCGCCGGCCGACCGGCTGTCGTTCACCGCGCGGATCGCCACGGCGGCCGCGGAGGAGGCGGAGCACCTGGTGGCCGAGCTGTCCGGCGTGCGTGTCGAGGGTCGGCTCGGCGTCGACTCGCTGGCCGTCCGGCCCGGCGAGCGACTGCTGATCACCGGGCCCAACGGGGCGGGCAAGACCACGCTCCTGCGGGTGCTGTCCGGGGAACTGGCCCCGGACAGCGGCTCGGTGCGGGTGTCCGGCAAGGTCGGTCACCTGCGGCAGGAGCAGCCCCCGTGGCCGACCCGGCTCACCGTGGCGCAGGCGTTCGCGCAGGGGCGGGTCGGCTCCCCCGACGAGCACGTCGAGTCGCTGCTGTCCCTCGGCCTGTTCAGCCCGGACGACCTGCGGCAGCGGGTGGGTGAGCTGTCCTACGGGCAGCGGCGCCGGATCGAGCTCGCGCGCCTGGTGACCGAACCGGTGGACCTGCTGCTGCTGGACGAGCCCACCAACCACCTCTCCCCGGCGCTCGTCGAGGAGCTGGAAGAGGCGCTGACGGACTATCAGGGCGCCGTGATCGTGGTGACGCACGACCGTCTGATGCGGTCCCGGTTCGACGGCGCGCAGCTGATGCTCGACGAGGGGCGCATCGCCGAGTTCAGCGCGGCCTGACACCACCGCGCCCCGCGCGGGCGGTGGTTCGGAGGGGCGGATCCGCACCGGATCCGCCCCTCCGACTGTGTCACCTTCTCGTGTCGGCGTGATACGGGCTGCCTCAGGATGGGCCCCCCTGATCTCCAGGATCCGGACGTCACGTCCTGCCCTGATCCCAAGGAACGAGAAACCCGATGCTCCCTCGCGTCGCCCGCCTGCCCTCGCTGACCGGACTGCGCTGGTTCGCGGCGTTAGCGGTATTCGCCTGCCACATCTTCCAGCAGGGCATCTTCGCCGACCAGAAGCTCGGAGCCGAGCTGGCGAAGTTCACCCCGCTCGGCTCGATCGCCGTGTCGTTCTTCTTCGTGCTGAGCGGCTTCGTCCTGACCTGGTCGGCACGGGGCGGGGACTCCGTCCCGGCCTTCTGGCGGCGCCGGTTCGCGAAGATCTACCCGCTGCACTTCGTCACCCTGTGCATCGCCGGCGCCATCATCCTCGGCCTCTCGGAGCCGGTCCTGCCGGGCGGTTCGGTGTGGGACGGGCTGGTGCCCGATCTGCTGCTGCTCCAGTCCTGGCTGCCCGAGCCGTCCGTGATCTCCGGCTTCAACACGCCGAGTTGGTCGCTCTCCTGCGAGATGGCGTTCTACCTCTCGTTCCCGCTGTGGTTCCGGCTGTTCCGGCGGATGTCCGGGACCCGGCTGTGGTGGTGGGCCGGCGGGCTCGCCGCGGCGGTCGTCTGCGTGCCGTTCGTGGCCGCGCTGCTTCCGGAGAGCGCCGAGGTCGCCCCGGGCATGCCACTGAACGAGCTGTGGTTCGTCTACTGGTTCCCGCCCGTCCGCGCCCTGGAGTTCGTCCTCGGCGTCGTGATGGCGCTCATCCTGGGCAAGGGCCTGTGGCGCGGCCCCGGGGTCGGGCTTTCCGCGCTGCTGCTCGCCGGCGGCTTCGCCCTCACCCAGGCCGTCCCCTCGATGTTCACCCTCCAGGCGGCGACCGTCGTCCCGGCCACCCTGCTGATCACCGCGGCGGCGGACGCCGACGTGCGCGGCCTGCGCACCTGGGGGCTGCGGTCCGCGGTGCTGGTCCGGCTGGGCGAGTGGTCGTTCGCCTTCTACCTGGTCCACTTCATCGTCATCCGCTACGGGCACCGGCTGCTCGGCGGCGACCTGGGCTACGGCAAGCAGTGGGACACCCCCGGCGCGATCGGTGTGGCCCTGCTGGGGGTGGCCGTCGCCACCTGTGCCGCCGCGCTGCTGCACACCTTCGTGGAGAAGCCCGCCATGCGGCTGCTGGGCGGGCGCCGGGGTGCCGCCGCGCGACGGGACGTCACCGCGCCCGCCCCGGCGCCCGTACCGGCCGCGGGCACCGCCCCGGAACAGACGCCGGACCCGGACCCGGCACGCGCCTGACCGCAGAACGCTGCCCTGGAAACCCTCCGAAAGGACCGTGAGCGTGGCAGACCAGACCGCTCTCAGCCCCGCCCTGCTGGAGTACGCCCGGAGCGTCTCCCTCCGCGACGACGCGCTCCTGCGCGAGCTGTACGAACTGACGGCGCGCCTGCCCGGCGGCCGTGCCATGCAGATCATGCCCGAGGAGGCGCAGTTCCTCGCGCTGCTCGTCCGGCTCACCGGCGCCCGGAAGGTGCTGGAGATCGGGACGTTCACCGGGTACAGCACGCTGTGCGTGGCCCGGGCCCTGCCGCCCGGCGGCCGGCTCGTCACCTGCGACATCAGCGACAAGTGGCCCGGTGTGGGCGCCCCGTTCTGGGAGCGGGCCCAGGTGGCCGACCGGATCGAGCTGTGTGTCGGTGACGCCGTGGAGACCCTGGCCGGGCTGCGGGCCGCCGGCGGCGACGGCACGTTCGACCTGGTGTTCGTCGACGCCGACAAGACCGGGTACCCGCACTACTACGAGGAGGCGCTCGCGCTGGTGCGCCCCGGTGGTCTGATCGCGGTCGACAACACGCTGTTCTTCGGCCGGGTGGCCGACCCGGAGTGCCGGGACCCGGACACCGAGGCCGTGCGCGCGCTCAACGAGCGGCTGCGGGACGACGCGCGCGTGGACATCTCGCTGCTGACGGTGGCCGACGGGATCACGCTGGCGCGCAAGCGCGAGTGACGGTCCGCGCACCGCATGGGGAAGGGCCCACCGCCGGAGCGGTGGGCCCTTCCCCATGGGTGTCAGTGCCGGGTCACCGCCCGGTGCGCGTCGGCGAGGCGCTCCAGGTCGGGGACGATCCCGGCCGGCGCGGGGTCGGCGAGCATCTCCTCGCGCAGCCGCCGGGCGCCCTCCCGGATCGCGGGGTCGTCCACGGCCGCGCGCACCGCGTCGGCGAGCTTCTCCGCCGTGAGCTCCGCGGGCGGCAGGTTGAAGCCGGCGGAGAGTCGCTGGAGCTGCTGTGCCTTGATCGGCGCGTCCCACAGCGAGGGCACGACGATCTGCGGGACGCCGTGCAGCATGGCCGTGGACCAGGTGCCCGCCCCGCCGTGGTGGATGATCACCGAGCAGCTGGGCAGCAGCGCGTCGAGGGGGACGAAGTCCACGGGCACGACGTTGCCGGGGAGTTCGCCGACGAGTTCGCGCTGCGACGCGTCCAGGGTGGCGATCACCTCGATGTCCAGCCGCCCCAGCGCCGCCAGGAGCTGCGGGTAGGAGACGGCGTCACGGCCGTAGGTCTCGCGGGCGGAGACGCCGAGGGTGAGGCAGACGCGCGGCCGGGCGGGCGGCTCGGCGAGCCAGGGTTCGATGACGGCGCGGCCGTTGTAGGGGACGTAGCGCATGGGCACCGTGGTCTGGCCGAGGTCGAGGCGGGTGCTGCGGGCACCGGGGTCGATCACCCAGTGGCCGAGCACGTCCCGTTCGTCGTAGGCGCACCCGTACCGCTCCAGGGTCCAGCCGAGCCATTCGGCGAGAGGGTCCTCGCGGAGCTCGGGCGGCTGCTCCTCCCATGCTTGGAGGAAGCGCTTCCGGGAACGGCCGATGGTGTCGGGCCCCCACAGGATGCGGGCGTGGGCGGCCCCGCAGGCGCGGGCGGCGACGGGTCCCGCGTAGGTCCAGGGCTCCCAGACGACGAGGTCGGGGCGCCAGTCGCGGGCGAAGTCGACGACGGCGTCCATGGTCGCCGCGCCGTTGAACGGGGCGAAGCACAGGGCGGACATCATCGTCTGCTGGCCGAGGAGGTACTCCCAGGTGGTCTCCTCCGGGGCCTCGTGCTCGGTGAACTCGAAGCCCTTCTGGTAGGGCACGAGGTCACCGCCCATCTCGGCGAGCAGTTCGACGGCCGGCCGGTCGTCGCCCACGGGGACGGCGGTCAGACCGGTGGAGGTGATCACGTCGGTGAGCGAGGGCGGGCTGGCCACCCGGACCTCGTGGCCGGCCGCGCGCAGCGCCCAGGCCAGTGGCACCAGGCTGTAGAAGTGGGTGTTGTGGGCGAGTGAGGTCAGCAGGACGCGCACGGTGACTCCGGGCTCTCCTAGGGCGGACGGTGCGGTGGGGCCCGTACGGCACGGCGAGGGGTGCGCGGTACGGGCGGTGACGTGCGGTCAGGCCCGGACGGGGCAGCGGGCGTAGGCGCGCAGGACGGGCGAGCGGGGCCGGGTCAGGGCCGGGCCGGCGGCGCTCAGGCCGGGCAGGGCCGCGGCCATGGCCTGGACGGCGGTGGTGGCGGCCAGGCGGACGAGCGGGAGGGCGAGGGCGAAGTGCGGGCCGTCCGGGCCGCCGAGCGGGTCCGGGCCGGGCAGGTCGCGGCCCGCGACGGCCAGCACGACGACGTGGCCGTCGGCGGGGACGCGGCGGCCGGCGAGTTCGACGTCCTCGTGGGCGACCCTGCTCTCCAGGCGGAAGGCGGGCTCTTCACGGAGGGTCCGGTCGACGGCCTCCGCCGCGGCGGGCGGCCGCTCGGCCGCCTCCCAGGCGCCCGGCCGGCCGAGGAGCCGCAGCACCGTGCCGGTGACGGCGGTGGCGGCGGGCTCGGGGACGCCGAGGGCGAGGAGGAGCGCGACGCGCTCGACGTCGCGGGGTGCGACGCCGTCCTCCAGCAGGCGCCCCACGGCGTCGTCGTGCGTGCCGGCCCGCCCCTTCGCGCGTCTCGCGGCGACGAGTTCCCGGACGAGGCCGGCCACCTCCTCGACGGCGGTGGCGGAGTCCCGGGCGACGGCGAGCGTCTGCGGGGTGAACCGGCCGTCGAGCTGGGGCGCGCACCGGGCGAGCAGCCCGGCCGCGGCCTCCCGGTCGCCTTCCGGGACGCCGAGTATCCGCAGGACCAGGCCGGCGGCGAAGGGCCGGGCCAGGTCGGCGACGAGGTCGAAGCCGGTGCCCGCGGCGGGCAGGTGCCGGCGGAGCAGCCGGCGGGCCGCGCCGGACGCGTCGCAGGACCCCTCGGCGAGTGCGGTGTGCCCGAGCACCGGCCCGGCCGCGGCGCGCAGCCGGGCGAGTTCGGCGCGCTCGTGGCCGGGGAAGGCGGCGGAGAGCGGTAACAGGTCGGCGTCCGGGCGGCCGCCCGCCCGGTCCAGGGTGCCGAAGCGCGGGTCGGACAGGACGGCCGTGGCCGTGGCGGGGTCGGCGGTCACCCAGGTGCCGAGCCGGTCGCTGCGGAACCACGGCCCCTGGGCGCGGACGAGGTCCTCGTAGGGGGCCGGGTGGTCGGTGCCGGCGCGCAGGATCAGGGCGTACGGGTCGCCCTGGTTGCCCGCGAACCATTGGCCGGCGCGGCTCAGCTGGAGCCTGCGGCCTAACTCGCGGGTGGCGTCGTCCGTGGCGGTGGTGGGCATGGCTTCCTCTCGTGGGCCTTGCGGGGGCGGGCGTGCGGGCTCGCGGGGGCGGGGCGGGGGTCTTGTGTGGGCAGGGGGCGTGTGTGCCCTGCGGGCGGCCTTTCCCCCTACCCGCCCTCCCGGAACCGGGGGCTTCGCCCCCGGGCCCCGGTGGCCTCAAGCGCCGGCCGGGCTGAAATCGGCCCGGGTGCCGATGAACAGGCCCCGGCCGGACGGGCCGCCCTCCTGGTAGAGCACCCGGCAGCCGGCGCGCTCGAAGGCCCGCTCGTAGGCGGTGCGCGGGAACAGGGTGATCGTGTGCTCCTCGGTGAGGTGCCGGATGCCCTCCCCGGGGCGGGCGATCAGGTAGTGCACCTCGATCCGGGTGGCGTCGCCGTCGCGGACCGAGTGGGAGACGCGGCTGATGGTGCGGTCGCCCGCCTCGGTGACGCTGGCACCGATGTAGCCGGGGGTGAAGGAGTCGGGGAACCACCAGGGTTCGACGACGATGACGCCGCCGGGTTCGAGGTGGGCGGCGAACCGGGCGAGGGTGGCGTCGAGTTCGGCGCCGTCCCGCAGGTGGCCGATGGAGCTGAACATGCAGATCACGGCGTCGAAGCGGGAGGTGAGGGCGAAGGAGCGCATGTCGCCCTCGTGGAGCGGGATCCCGGGGTTGCGGCCCGCCGCGATGGCGAGCATGTCGCGGGAGATCTCCAGGCCCTCGACGCGGTCGAAGAGGCCGGCGAGGTGGCGCAGGTGCTGGCCGGTGCCGCAGGCGACGTCGAGCAGGGACGTGGTGCCGGGCCGGTGGGCCCGTACGAGGGCGGCGATCTCCCCGGCCTCGCTCCGGTAGTCCTTGCCCTTCCCCTCGTGGACCAGGTCGTAGACGGCCGCGATGTCGTTGGCGTACATCAGTGTTCTCCTCCGCGGGGCGGGGTGGGCGTGGGCTCTCCGGGTCGCGGTGAGCCCAGCCAGTCGTGGACGGCCGAGGCGGTGTGTGCCGCGTGTTCGGTGAGCATGGTGAAGTGGTTGCCGGGCACGTCGAGGACGGTCCGGGCGAAGGGGACGCTCGACCGCCAGTCGCCGTGGCCGCCGTCCTCGGGCCAGTCGCGCATCGGTTCGCCGGCGCGGACGAGCAGGACGGGGGCGCGCAGCGGGGTGAGGCGGGTGCCGAGCAGCAGCCGGTGGTAGCCGGCCATGGCGGTGAGGCGGTGTTCCTCCAGTGGCACGGGGGTGCGTTCGAGCGCCCAGCGGAGGAGGTCGTCGCGCCAGACGCCCATCGCGCCGGGGTCCTCCGGGCGGTAGACGTCCATGAGGACGACGGCGGTCGGACCGGTGCCGCGGGCCTCCAGGTGGGCGGCCAGGGCGTGGGCGATGTTGGCGCCCGCGGAGTGACCGGCGAGCGCGAACGGCGTGCCCGCGGCGTGTGCGAGGAGGGCGTCGGCCTGTGCCGTGAGCAGGGCGTCGAGGGTGGCGGGCAGGGGTTCGGCGGGGTCGCCGAAGCCGGGCAGGGGCAGTGCGGCGACCGTGCGGGCGCCGCTCATCGCGGTGGCGAAACGGGTGTACTCGGCGGGGCTGGAGGTGGCGGCGGTGCCCACGCAGCAGTACAGCGCGGGGCGGGCCGGGCCGGTGGCGAGGACGACCGGGGCGAGGCGTCCGGGGCGGGGGTCGTCGTGGGTGAAGGCGGGCCGGAAGCCGGCCAGGGAGGCCATGAGGTCGACGGCCTCGGCGGACCGGCCCTGGGCGACGGCGGTCCGGAAGGTGGTGAGGAGGGTGCCCTCCGGCGAGGCGTGCGCGGGCACGGCGGCGGGTCCGCCGGCCGCGAGCGCGGCGAGGTGGTCCGCGAGGGCGGCGGGGTCGTCGTGGTCGAAGACGAGTCCGGCGGGCAGGTCGAGGCCGGTGGCCTCGGTGAGCCGGGTGCGCAGCCGGACGGCGGCGAGGGAGTCGAAGCCTAGGTCCCGGAAGGGGGTCCGCTCGTCGATCCGCTCGGTGCCGGGGTGGCCGAGGACGGCGGCGACGTGGGCGCGTACCAGTTCCAGGGCGAGCCGTGGCCGGTCCTCGGGGCGGGCCTCGGCGAGGCGGGGCGCGGCGGGTACGCGGTCGGGGCCGTCGTCGGAACCGGCCGGCGGGGCCGTACGGGCCTGCGGGATGTCCGAGATCAGCGGGCTGGGGCGGAAGGCGGTGAACCCGGGGGCGAACCGCGCCCAGTCGAGGCCGGCGACGGTCAGGGTGGTGTCGGCGTCGTCCAGGGCCTGCTGGAGGGCGTCGAGGGCGGTCTCCGGGGGCAGGGGTACGAGTCCGTGCCGGTCGAGGTATCCGTCGGGGGCGAGTTCGACCATGCCGGTGCCGCCCCAGACGCCCCAGGCGACGGAGGTGGCCGGGCGGCCCTGGGCGCGGCGGCGTTCGGCGAGGGCGTCGAGGTGGGCGTTGGCGGCGGCGTAGACGGACTGACCGCCACTGCCCCAGACCGCGGCACCGGAGGAGAACAGCACGAACGCGTCCAGCTCGGCGTCCGCCGTCAGCTCGTCCAGCAGCTCCGCGCCCACGGCCTTCGCGGCCAGGACATGCGCCGCCTCCTCGGGAGTCACCTCACCCAACGGCGTCACCTGCGGCACACCCGCCGCATGGAACACCGCACGCAACGGCACACCCAGCTCCTCGATGCGGGCCAGAAGACCGGCGACCGAGTCCCGGTCCGCGACGTCACACGCCGCGAACGTCACCTTGGCGCCCAGTTCGTTGAGTTCCCCTTCGAGCGCGGCGGCGCCGGGGGCCTCCGCGCCCCGGCGCCCGGCCAGCACGAGGTGTTCGGCGCCGTCGCGGGCGAGCCGGCGGGCCACGTGCCCGCCGATGCCCCCGGTGCCGCCGGTGACGAGGACGGTGCCGCGCGGCCGCCAGGCCGTGCCGCCGGCCGGTGGGGCCGCGGACAGCAGGCGGCGGCCGTACGTGCCGGAGGGGCGTATCGCGACCTGGTCCTCGCCGCCGGCGCCGGAGAGCACCCCGGCGAGCCGCTTCCAGTCCCGTTCGGCGGGCTCGGCGGGCAGGTCGACGAGACCGCCCCACCGCTCGGGTGCCTCCAGGGCAGCGACCCGGCCGAGGCCCCACACCCGGGCGCCGGGGCCGCCGGGCACCTCGCCGGGCGCCACCGCGACCGCGCCGCGTGTGACGGCCCACATCCGGGCCGGCACGGCGGAGTCCGCCATCGCCTGGACCATCAGCAGCACCCCCGCCGTTCCGTCGTCGAGTCCCGGCCGCCCGGCCGTCGGTGCTCCCGCCGGGTCGGGGAGCACCAGCACGCCGGCCAGGCCCGCGGGTTCGTCCGCGAGGGCGGCCAGCCGGGCCGCCAGGCCCGCCCGGTCCCACTCCCCCACGTCCGGCACGTGCCGGAGGACGTCCGCGCCGGCCGCGCGCAACGCCCGTTCGGCGGCGTCCCCGGCATCCGTGCGGTGCCCATGTTCGACCATGAGCCAGCGTTCCGAGGGGGTGAACCTGACAACGTCTGCGGGGAGGGCCCGCCAGCCGACGCGGTAGCGCAGGCCCTCCGTCCGGGCGGCGGCCCGGTGGCGTGCGCGCCAGGCGGCGAGGTGCGGGAGGACGGCGCGGAGCTGTTCCTCGACACCGGCGGCGTCCGGGCCCAGCCGGGCGGCCGCCGTCCTCGCGTCGCCGGCGCGCACGGCGTCCCACAGCGCTTCGTCGTCCCCGCCGTCCGATGCCGCCGGGCGGGAAGAGGCGGCCGCCGGTTCGAGCCAGTAGCGGGTGTGCTGGAAGGCGTACGTCGGCAGGTCGACGGCCCGGGCGCCGGTGTCGCGGTACAGGGCGCCCCAGTCGACGTCGGCGCCGTGGACGAAGGCGGTGGCGACGGCCCGCAGGACGGTCGTGGCCTCGGGGTGACCTCGGCGCAGCGCGGGGGCGGTCGCGGTGCCCTCCTCGTCCGCCAGGCACTCCTCGGCCATGCCGGTCAGGGTGGCGCCGGGGCCGAGTTCGACGAAGGTCGCGGCGCCGCGGGCGCGGGCGGTGCGCACGGCGTCGGCGAAGCGCACGGGTTCGCGCACGTGGCGGGTCCAGTAGGCGGGGTCGGTGAGTTCGGCGACGGTGGCGAGGGCGCCGGTGGAGTCGGAGACGACGGGCAGCCGGGGCGGGTGGTAGGTGAGGGTCGCGGCGACGGCGTGGAAGGCGGCGAGCATCGCGTCCATGCGGGGCGAGTGGAAGGCGTGGCTCACCGTGAGCCGCTTGGTACGGCGACCTCCGGCGGCCAGTTCCCGGGCCGCGTCCAGGACGGCGGGCTCGTCGCCGGAGAGGACGACCGAGCCGGGTCCGTTGACGGCGGCGACGACGGCTCCGCCGCCGGTGACGGCCTTCAGCCCGGCGGCTTCCCGCTCGGTGGCGCGTACCGCGAGCATCGCCCCGCCCTCGGGAAGCTCCTGCATCAGCCGACCGCGGGCGGCAACGAGCGTGGCGGCGTCCGGCAGCGAGAGGACGCCCGCGGCGTGGGCGGCGGCGAGGCCGCCGACCGAGTGCCCGAGGAGGACGTCCGGTACGAGCCCCCAGCTCTCCAGGAGCCGGAACAGGGCGGTCTCCAGGGCGAACAGGGCGGGCTGGGTGTAGGCGGTGCGGTCGAGCAGGGCGGCGTCCGGCGTGCCTGGTTCGGCGAACATCACCCGGAGCAGGGGGCGTTCGAGGTGCTTGTCGAACTCGGCCGTCGCCTCGTCGAGCGCCCGGGCGAAGGCCGGGTACGCCGCGTACAGCTCGCGGCCGGCGCCGGGGCGCTGGGCGCCCTGGCCGGAGAAGAGGCAGGCGGTGCCGCCGCCGCGCCGCGCGACGCCGGTGACGAGGGTCTCCGGGATCCGGCCCGCGGCGAGGCCGGCCAGCTCCGCCCGGGCCGTACGGGAGTCGGTGACCAGGGCGACGGCGCGGTGTTCCAGGATCTCCCTGGTGGTGGCCAGGGAGTGGCCGGTGTCGGCGGGGTGCGCCGCGTCGGCCACGCCCGCCAGCCGGCCGGCCTGGCCGCGCAGCGCCGGTCCGGTGCGGGCGGTCAGCACCCAGGGCAGGGGCTGTGCCGGGTGGGTGTCCCGGCCGGCGGGGGCGGTCTCCTCGGGGGCCGGGGGTTCCTCGATGACGACGTGGGCGTTGGTGCCGCTGACGCCGAACGCGGAGACGGCGGCGCGGCGCGGGCGGTCCTCCCGGCCGGCCCAGGGCCGGGCCTCGGTGAGGAGCGCGACCGCCCCGGAGTCCCAGTCGACCTGGGACGAAGGGGCGTCGACGTGCAGGGTGCGGGGCAGCAGGCCGTGCCGCATGGCCTGCACCATCTTGATGACGCCGCCGACACCGGCGGCGGCCTGGGCGTGCCCGATGTTGGACTTGAGCGAGCCCAGCCACAGCGGCTCGCCCTCGCGCTCACGCCCGTACGTCGCCAGCAGGGCGCCCGCCTCGATCGGATCGCCCAACGGCGTCCCCGTACCGTGCGCCTCGACGGCGTCGACCTCACCCGGCGTCAGACCCGCGTCCGCCAAGGCATCCCGGATGACCTTCTGCTGCGCCGGACCACTGGGCGCCGTAAGCCCGTTGCTCGCGCCGTCCTGGTTCACGGCGCTGCCCCGCACCACCGCCAGGACACGATGGCCGTTGCGGCGGGCGTCGGACAGCCGCTCGACGAGGAGCATGCCGGCGCCCTCGGCCCAGGCCGTGCCGTCGGCGGCCTCGGCGAAGGGCTTGCAGCGGCCGTCCGGCGCGAGCCCGCGCTGCCGGCAGAACTCCACGAACACCGTCGGGTCGGGCATCACCGCGACCCCGCCGGCGAGGGCGAGGTCGCACTCGCCCCGGCGCAGCGACTGGACGGCGAGGTGCAGGGCCACGAGCGAGGAGGAGCAGGCGGTGCCGACGGTGAGCGCGGGGCCCTCCAGGCCCAGGGTGTAGGCGATCCGGCCGGAGAGGACCGCGTCGGCGTTGCCGGTGAGGAGGTAGCCCTCGGTGCCCTCGGGGGCGCGGGAGGTGTCGGTGACGTAGCCGGTGTGGGCGGCGCCCACGAACACCCCGGTCCGGCCGCCGCGCAGCGACCGGGGGACGATCCCGGCCCGCTCCAGGGCCTCCCAGGAGGTCTCCAGGAGGAGCCGCTGCTGGGGGTCCGTCACCAGGGCCTCGTGGGGCGAGATGCCGAAGAAGGCGGCGTCGAAGTCGCCTGCGCCGGTGAGGAATCCGCCCTCGCGGCAGTAGGTGGTGCCGGGCGTGCCGGCGGGCGAGTAGACGGCGGCCTCGTCCCAGCCGCGGTCGGCGGGGAACCGGGTGATCGCGTCCACGCCGTCGGCGGTCAGCTCCCACAGTTCGTCGGGGGTGGTGACGCCACCGGGGTACCGGCACGCCATGCCGACGATCGCGACCGGCTCGTGGGCGGCGGTGACGAGCTCACGGTTGCGGCGGCGCAGCCGCTCGGCCTCCTTGACCGAGGTGCGCAGCGCGTCGAGCACTTCGTCCATGGACGGTGACATCTTCGGGTCCTCGTCTGTTCGCTTGTTCGCTGTGGTGGGGGTCGTCCGGGTCCGGCGGTCAGTCGCCGGCCGCGCCGGAGCCGGCCTTGGCCAGCCGGATGAGCTCGTCGGCGCCCAGTTCGTCGATGGCGGTGTCACCGGCGCCGGTGTCGCCGTCGGCGTCGGCGTCGGCGTCGACGCCGGCGCGCGCGGGCTCCGGTCCGTCCGGTGCCGTGCCGCCGGTGAGCCCGTCGAGGAGGGCCGCGCCGAGCCGGTCCACGGTGGGGTGGTCGAAGATGACGGTCGCGGGCAGGGTGAGGCCGGTGGCCTCGGCGAGCCTGCCGCGCAGCCGGACGGCGGCGAGCGAGTCGAAGCCGAGCTCCTTGAACGCGACGTCGTGGCCGATGCGGCCGGTGCCGTCGTGGCCGAGGACCTCCGCGGCCACGGTGCGGACGAGGTCGACGAGCACCTTGGCGCGCTCGCGCGGGGTGAGGGCGTCGGCCAGGAGGCGGCGCAGGCCGTCGGAGGCGTCGGAGGCCGGGGCCGCGGTCCGCAGGGCGCGCACCTGAGGGATGTCCGAGATCAGCGGGCTGGGGCGGAAGGCGGTGAAGCCGGTGACGAAGTGCTCCCAGTCGAGGTCGGCGACGGTGACGCAGGTGTCGTCGAGGTCGAGGGCGCGGCGGAGGGCCTGGATGCCCTGTTCCGGGGACATGGGGGCGAGGCCGCGCTCGGCGTAGAAGTCGGTGACGCCGTCGTCCGCGCCCATCCCGCCGCCGCCCCAGAGCCCCCAGGCGACGGAGGTGGCGGTGCGGCCCCGGGCGCGGCGGCGTTCGGCGAGGGCGTCGAGGTGGGCGTTGGCGGCGGCGTAGACGGACTGACCACCGCTGCCCCAGACCGCGGCACCGGAGGAGAACAGCACGAACGCGTCCAGCTCGGCGTCCGCCGTCAGCTCGTCCAGCAGCTCCGCGCCCACGGCCTTCGCGGCCAGGACATGCGCCGCCTCCTCGGGAGTCACCTCACCCAACGGCGTCACCTGCGGCACACCCGCCGCATGGAACACCGCACGCAACGGCACACCCGACTCCCCGATACGCGCCAGAAGGCCCTTCACCGAAGCCCGGTCCGCGACGTCGCACGCCGCGAACGTCACCTTGGCGCCCAGGTCGCCGAGTTCGGCCTCCAGTTCGGCGGCTCCCGGCGCGTCGGCGCCCCGGCGGCCCGCCAGGACGAGGTGTTCGGCGCCCTCCCGGGCGAGCCAGCGGGCCACGTGCCCGCCGATCCCCCCGGTGCCGCCGGTGACGAGGACGCTGCCGCGCGGCCGCCAGGCGCGGTGCGCCGTGCTCGCGCCGTCGCGGGCGGGGAGCATGCGGCAGCCGTACGCGCCCGACGCGCGCAGGGCGATCTGGTCCTCGCCCGTCGCCCCGGACAGGACGCCGACAAGCCGCTCCCAGTCCCGTTCGGCGGGGTCTGCGGGCAGGTCGACGAGGCCGCCCCACCGCGTCGGGGCCTCCAGGGCGGCGACCCGGCCGAGGCCCCAGAGGCGGGCGGCCGTCGGCGAGGGGGACTCGCCGGGTCCGACGGCGACGGCGCCGCGGGTGGCGATCCAGACGCGGGCCTCGGAGGCGGCTTCCGTGACGGCCTGGACGACCCGCAGGGCGGTCGCGGTGCCGTCGTCGAGCGGCTGGTCCCCGGTGGTGGCGACGGGGGGCAGCAGAAGTACGCCCGTGAGTCCGCCGGCGAGTCCGGCGAGGCGGTCCGCGAGCCCGGCCCGGTCCGCGCCGGCCGGGTCCAGGGTGTGCCGCAGGACCGTCGCCCCGGCCGCGCCGAGGGCGGCCCCGGCGGCGTCGGCCGCGGACGCCTCGGTGGCCGGGGTGTCCACGAGCAGCCAGCTGCCGGTGGGCGGGGTGGTGCCGGTGGTGTCGAGGGCGGTCCACGCCACTCGGTAGCGCCAGGACTCGGCCGGTGCGGCGGCCGGGGGCGCGGCGCGGCGGGCGACGGTGGTCGGCAGCCAGAAGCGGTCGCGGCGGAAGGCGTACGTGGGCAGGGGGACGCGGCGGGCGCCGGTGCCCTCGAACAGGGGGTTCCAGTCGACGCGGACGCCGTGTGCGAAGGCGGCGCCCACGGAGGCGCGGAACCGGGCGAGGTCGCCTGAGTCCCGGTAGAGGGTGCTCAGGGCGGTGGCGCGGACGCCCTCGGCGTCGGCGACCTCGTCGACCGCCGCGCCGAGCAGCGGGTGCGGGCCCATCTCGACGAACGTGCGGTGGCCCTGGCGCAGGAGGGTGCGCAGGGTGGCGGCGAACTCGACGGGTTCGCGCATGTTCCGGTACCAGTAGGCGGCGTCGAGTTCCTCGGGGGCGTGCTCGGCGGCGGTGACGGTGGAGAAGAACGGCAGCCGCGCGGCGGTGGGCCGCACCCCGGCGAGGGTGCCGAGGAGTTCGGCGCGGAACTCCTCCACCTGGGGCGAGTGGCCGGCGAAGTCGACGCCGGGCAGCGGCCAGCGCAGCACCCCGTCGGCGGAGAGCCGTGCGCCGAACTCCTCCAGGGCGGCGGCGTCTCCGGCGACGGTGACGGACGCGGGGCCGTTGACGGCGGCGACGGAGACCCGGTCCGCCCAGGGGCCGATGAGCTCGCGGACCCGGTCGGCGGGTGCCATGACCGAGAGCATGCCGCCGTTGCCCGCCAGCCGGCCCCAGAGCCTGCTGCGTTCGGCGATCACCCGGGCGGCGTCGGCCAGGGAGAGCGCGCCGGCCGCGTGGGCGGCGGCGACCTCGCCCTGGGAGTGCCCGACGACCGCCGCGGGCCGCACGCCGTGCGCCTCCCACAGGGCGGCGAGGGACACCATCATGGTGAACAGGACGGGCTGGACGACGTCCGCGCGGTCGGTCGGCGGGGCGCCGGGGATGCCCCGGAGGACGTCGAGGACGTTCCAGTCGAGGTGGGGCGCGAGGGCGGTGGCGCACTCCTCGGCCTTCGCGCGGAAGGCGGGGGCGTCGGCGAGGAGCCGGGCGCCCATGCCGGGCCACTGGGAGCCCTGGCCGGGGAAGACGAAGACGGGCGCGCGGTCGCTGCCCGCCTCGCCGAGGGTGACGTCCTTGTCCGCGCGGCCCTCGGCGACGGCCTGGAGCCGGGCGATCAGCGCCTCTCGGTCGTCGGCCAGGACGGAGGCCCGGTGCGGGAGCGCGGCGCGCGTGGTGGCCGCGGACCAGGCGGCGTCGGCGGGGGTGAGGTCCGGGTCGGCGGCGAGGTGCGCGGCGAGCCGGCGGGCCTGCTCGCGCAGGGGTTCCGCGCCGTCGGCGGACAGCGGGAGGACGGTCGCGGGGGCGACCGGGGCCTGTTCGGACAAGGGCTCCACGCCGCGGGCGGACGGCCGGGGGGCGGTCGAGGAGGGCCGGGCGGACGGGGCCTGTTCGCGTGAGGGCTCCGGCCCGTCCGCGGCGAGCGGGAGGCCGGACCCGGCGGACCCGGCGCCCGGGACCGCGGCGGCGACCGGGGCCTGTTCCAGGATGACGTGGGCGTTGGTGCCGCTGACGCCGAAGGAGGAGACGGCGGCGCGGCGCGGGCGGTCGTCCCGGGCGGGCCAGGGCCGGGCCTCGGTGAGGAGCGCGACCGCCCCGGAGTCCCAGTCGATGTGCGACGAGGGGGCGTCGACGTGGAGGGTGCGGGGCAGCAGGCCGTGCCGCAGCGCCTGCACCATCTTGATGACGCCTGCGACTCCGGCGGCGGCCTGCGTGTGCCCGATGTTGGACTTGAGCGACCCCAGCCACAGGGGCTCGCCCTCGCGCTCACGCCCGTACGTCGCCAGCAGCGCGCCCGCCTCGATCGGATCGCCCAACGGCGTCCCCGTACCGTGCGCCTCGACGGCGTCGACCTCACCCGGCGTCAGACCGGCGTCGGCGAGGGCGTCCCGGATGACCTTCTGCTGCGCCGGACCACTGGGCGCCGTAAGCCCGTTGCTCGCGCCGTCCTGGTTCACGGCGCTGCCCCGCACCACCGCCAGGACACGATGGCCGTTGCGGCGGGCGTCGGACAGCCGCTCGACGAGGAGCATGCCGGCGCCCTCGGCGGGGCCGAAGCCGTCGGCGGCCTCGGCGAAGGGCTTGCAGCGGCCGTCCGGCGCGAGCCCGCGCTGCCGGGAGAACTGGACGAAGAGGGCGGGGTCGGCGAGGACGGTCGCGCCGCCCGCGAGGGCGAGGTCGCACTCGCCCCGGCGCAGCGACTGGGCCGCCAGGTGGAGGGTGACCAGGGAGGACGAGCAGGCCGTGTCGACGGTCAGCGCGGGGCCCTCCAGACCGAGGGCGTAGGCGACGCGTCCGGCGGTGAAGCTGACGATGCCGGCCAGGAGCTGCGCTTCCAGCTGGGCGTCGAGGTCGGCTTCGGGGTGTCCGGCGGCCTTCTGGTAGCCGCTCTCCCAGGCACCGGCGAAGACGCCGGTGCGACTGCCGCGCAGGGAGCGCGGGTCGATGCCGGCGCGTTCCAGGGCCTCCCAGGAGGTCTCCAGGAGGAGGCGCTGCTGCGGGTCCGTGGCGAGCGCCTCGTTGGGGGAGATCCCGAAGAGGCCGGGGTCGAACTCGTCGGCGCCGCGGACGAACCCGCCCTCGCGGCAGTAGGTGGTACCGGCCCGGTCCGGGTCGGGCGAGTACATCGCCTCCAGGTCCCAGCCGCGGTCGGCCGGGGCCGGCGCCACGGCGTCGGTGCCCGTGCGGAGCAGCTCCCACAGGTCCTCCGGGCCCCGGACGCCGCCGGGCAGCCGGCAGGCCATGCCGACGACGGCGACCGGCTCGTGGGCCCGGTCCTCGACGGCGCGCAGCCGCTCGGTGGCCCGGTGCAGCTCGGCCGTCACGTGCTTGAGGTAGGCGCGCAGTTTCTCTTCATCCGCCACAGTGGTTCTTCCCTTCGGGGACGGCGCGGTTCCGGGGCGATCCGGTTCCGGCCGGAGGTTCAGGAGGTGCCGTAGCGCTCGTCGATGAACGCGAAGATCTCGTCGTCGTCCGCGCCCCGGAGGGCGTCGGCGATGTCCTCGGCGGGCCCGTCGTCCGGGTCCCCGGGGCCGCCGGGGGCCGCCGCCGGGTCGTGGAGGCCGCGCCAGCGGTCGGCGAGGGCGTCCAGGCGCCGGGCGACGCCGGACCAGCCGTCGTCGCCGTCCGGTGCCGGCGCGGTGGTCGCGAGGGCGTCCGGGGTGAGGGCGGCCAGGGCCGCCTCGATCCGGTCGAGTTCGGCGAGCAGCGGTGCCGCGGCGCTCGGCCGGGCGGCCGTCAGGAGGCCGTCGAGGTGACCGGCCATGGCGGCCGGGGTGGGGTGGTCGAAGACCAGGGTCGCGGGGAGCCTGAGCCCGGTGGCGGCGCCCACGCGGTTGCGCATCTCGACGGCGGTCAGCGAGTCGAAGCCCGCGTCCTTGAAGGGCCGGTCGGAGCGGATCCCGTCGGCGGAGTCGTGGCCCAGGACGGCGGCGACGTGCTCGCGCACGAGGTCGAGGAGCCGGTCGTGGCGCTCCTCCGGGGAGAGCGCGGCGAGGCGCGCGGCGAGCTCCTCGCCGGTGCCGGCGCCCGGGCCCGTACCGCCGGCGCGGGCTCCGGCCCGGTCCGCGGGGGCGGCGGTGACCAGCTCGGACAGCAGGGGCGGGACGGTTCCGGCGGCGCGCAGCGCGGCCGGGTCGAGGCGCATGGGGACCTGCACGGCCTCGTCGAGGGCCAGGGCGGCGTCGAGGAGGGCGGTGCCCTGACCCGCGGACATGGGCGGGAAGCCGTTGCGGGCGAAGCGGCGGCGCAGGTTCTCCTGATCGAGGGTGCCGGCCATCCGGCTGGTGTCGGACCACAGGCCCCAGGCGAGGGAGACGGCCGGGAGGCCGGCGGCGCGGCGGCGGGACGCGAGGGCGTCGAGCGCGGCGTTGGCCGCCGCGTAGTTGCCCTGGGCGGGGCTGCCGAGCAGGCCGGAGCTGGAGGAGAAGAGGACGAAGGCGGTGAGGTCGAGGTCGCGGGTGAGCGCGTCCAGGTGTGCCGCCGCGTCGAGCTTGGGTGCCAGGGCGCGGCGCATCCGGTCGGGGGTGAGGGCGGTCAGGACGCCGTCGTCGAGGACGCCCGCGCTGTGCACGACCGCGGTCAGCGGGTGTGCGGCGGGTACGGACGCGAGGAGGCGGCGGAGCGCGCCGGGGTCGGCGACGTCGCACGCGGCGACGGTCGCGGAGGCGCCCATCGTGGTGAGCTCCTCGACGAGTTCGGGGGCGCCGGCGCCGTCCGGGCCGCCCCGGGAGGCGAGCAGGAGGTGGCGGACGCCGTGCCGGGCGACGAGGTGCCGGGCGATACGGGCGCCGAGGGTGCCGGTGCCGCCGGTGACGAGGACGGTGCCGTACGGGCCGAAGGCGGGCGGCATGGTCAGGACGAGCTTGCCGACGTGCCGGGCCTGGCTGATCGTCCGCAGGGCCTCGGGGGCGCGGCGGACGTCGTGCGGGGTGACCGGGAGGGGGTGCAGCGCACCCCGGGCGAAGAGGTCCATCAGTTCGGTGAGCATCCGGCCGAGCGCCTCGGGTCCGGCCTCGTTGAGGTCGAACGCCCGGTAGCGGACGCCAGGGTGGTCCTCGGCGACGCGCGCGGGGTCGCGGACGTCGGTCTTACCGAGCTCCAGGAACCGGCCGCCGGGGGCGAGCAGTCCGAGGGAGGCGTCGGTGAACTCCTTGGTGAGCGAGTTGAGGACGACGTCGGCGCCGGCCGCGCCGTTCGTACCGGCGAAGGCGGTGGCGAAGTCGAGGGTGCGGGAGGAGGCGAGGCGCTCGGCGGGAACGCCCAGGCCGCGCAGCGTCTCCCACTTGCCGGGGCTCGCCGTCGCCAGTACCTCGGCACCGAGGTGGCGGGCGATCTGGAGGGCGGCCATGCCGACGCCGCCGGCGGCGGCGTGCACCAGGACGGTCTCCCCGGCGCGCAGCCCGGCCAGGGTGACCAGGCCGTAGTAGGCGCTGAGGAACACGGCGGGCACGGACGCGGCGGTGGCGAACGTCCAGCCGTCCGGTACGGGTGCGAGGAGCCGGTGGTCGGCCACGCACACCGGGCCGAAGCCGCCGTCCCACATGCCGAGGACGCGGTCGCCGGGGGCGAACCGGGTGACGCCGGGGCCGGTTTCGGTGACGATGCCGGCGCCTTCGGTGCCCATCTCGGCCTCGCCGGGGTACATGCCGAGGGCGATGAGGGCGTCGCGGAAGTTCACCCCGGTGGCGCGGACGGCGACGCGCACCTGGCCGGGTTCCAGCGGGGCGTCCGCGTCGGGGGCGGGGACGAGCGCGAGGCCGTCGAGGGTGGCGTCGGCGCCGCGCCGGAGCCGCCACGCGCCGGGCCCGTCGGGCGGGGTGAGGGACCCCGACGGTGTGCGGCCGGGTCCACCGGGGCGGGTCAGCCGGGGGACGTGGACGGTGCCGGCGCGGACGGCGGTCTGGGGTTCGCCGGTCGCGAGGGCGGCGGGCAGGGCCCGTACGGAGGCCGGGTCGTCGTCCAGGTCGACGAGGACGAACCGGCCGGGCTCCTCGGCCTGCGCGGAGCGCAGCAGGCCCCAGACGGCGGCGGCGGCCGGGTCGGTGACATCGGCGTCGCCGCGTACGGCCACGGCGCCGCGGGTGGCGACGACGAGGCGGGTGCGCTCCGGCGCCGAGGGGCTGCCGAGCCAGTGCTGGACGGCTTCGAGGGTCCGGGAGACGACGGCGCCGACGCCGTCGGCGAGGGCCCGCGCGTCCCGCTCGGGGTCCCCGGTGGGGTCGATGGCGCCCGCGGGCACGCCGAACACGACGGCGTCCGGGGCGGGTCCGTCGGCGAACGCCCGCGCGTCCCGCTCGGGGTCCCCGGCGGTGTCGCCGTGCCCGTCGGGCGCACCGGGCACCACGGCGCCCGGGACGGACACGCCGGCGGTCTCGGGCGCGGGCTCGCCGGGTGCGGTGAGCAGGCCGGGCAGGTGCGCGTCGGCGGACCCGGCGAGGCCCAGGGCGTCCGGCCCGGCGAGGATCCAGCGGGCGGGCGGGGTGGTGGTGCCGGGCAGCGCCCGCCAGGCGACGTGGAACAGCGCGTCGGCGCTCACCGGGCGGCCGTCCAGGAGCTGTTCGGCCTCGACGGTCCGCATGAGGATGGAGCCGATCTCGGCGACCGGCCGGCCGTCGGGGTCGGCGCACTCGACGCGCACCGCGTCCTCGGCGACGGGCGAGATCCGTACGTGGAGCCGGTCCGCGCCGGTGCGGTGCAGCCGTACGTCCCGCAGCGCGAACGGCATCCGGACGCGGCCGTCCTCGGGGAAGAACCCGCCCAGGCTCATGGCCTGGAGGGCGGCGTCCAGCAGGGCCGGGTGGAGGCCGAAGCGGGCGGCGTCGGCGCGGGCCCGTTCGGGCAGGGCGACCTCGGCGTGGAGGTCGGCGCCGGAGCGGTGCGCGGACACGAGGCCGCGGAAGTACGGGCCGTAGCCGTAGCCCAGTTCGGCGAAGCGTTCGTAGAAGTCGCCGGTGTCCAGGGGTTCGGCACCGGGCGGCGGGGCGATCCCCGTGCCGTCCGCGTCCGCCGTGCCGTCGTCGCCGGTCAGCAGGCCCTCGGCGTGCAGGGTCCAGGCGGCGGCACCCTCGGCGCGGCCGTGCACGGTGAAGCGGCGGGCGTCGTCGGCGCCCGGGGCGCCGACGGTCAGCCGCAGCCGGCGGCCGCCGGTGCCGGGCACCACCAGGGGCGCGGCGAGGGTGAGTTCCTCGATCCGGCCGGTGCCCGCCTGGCGGCCGGCCCACAGGGCGAGGTCGGCGAAGGCGGCGCCGGGCAGCAGCACCGACCCCATGAGCGCGTGGTCGGCGAGCCAGGGCGCGCCGTCGACGCCGACACGTGCGGTGTAGACGTGCTCGCCGGAGCCGGGGAGTTCCACTCCCCCGCCGAGCAGGGGGTGGTCGGCGACGTCCAGGCCGAGGGAGGCCGGGTCGCCGCCCCGGGCCGTGGGGCTGTACCAGTAGCGCTCGCGCTGGAAGGGGTAGGTGGGCAGGGTGACCTGGCGGGAGTCGGGGCCGAAGACCGCTTCGGCGTCGATCTCCACGCCGTGCGTGTAGGCGCGGCAGACGGCGGCGCCCAGCCAGCGCGGCCCGCCCTGGCCGCGGCGCAGGGTGCCGAGTACGGCGGCGGAGGCGCCGGCGTCGGTGATGGTCTCCTGGAGCGAGACGGCCAGCATGGGGTGCGGGGCGGTCTCCAGGAACGCGTCGTGGCCGTCCTCCAGGAGGGCGCGGGTGGCCTGCTCGAACTCCACGGGTTCGCGCATGTTGCGGTACCAGTAGTCGGCGTCGAGCTTCGCGGTGTCGAGGAGTCCGCCGGTGACGGTCGAGTAGAAGGGGATCGCGGAGGACCGGGGCGCGACGGGGGCCAGGACCTCCAGCAGGTGGTCCTGGAGGGCGTCGACGTGCGGCGAGTGGCCGGCGGTGTCGACGCCGGGGATCGGGCGGGCGTGCACGCCCTCGGCGGTCAGCTCGGCGACGAGTCCGGCCAGGGCGTCGGGGTCGCCCGCGACGGCGCACGTCTCGGGGCTGTTGACGGCGGCGACGGCGAGCCGGTCGCCCCAGGCCGCGAGCCTGGTCCGCAGGTCGGCGGCGCGCATCGGCACGGCGACCATGCCGCCCTTGCCGGCCAGCCGCAGCCATGCCCGGCTGCGCAGGGCGACGATCCGCGCCGCGTCGTCCAGGGAGAGGCCGCCGGCGACGTAGGCCGCGGCGATCTCGCCCTGGGAGTGGCCGACGACGGCGGCCGGTTCGACGCCCAGGGAGCGCCAGGTCGCGGCGAGCGAGACCATCATGGTGAACAGCACGGGCTGGACGACGTCGACGCGTTCGAGCGAGGGGGCGCCGGGCTCCCGGTCCAGGACGTCCAGCACGGACCAGCCGAGGTACGGGCGCAGGGCGGCGTCGCAGGCGCGCACGCTCTCCCGGAACGCCCGGGAGCGGTCGGCCAGTCCGTCGGCCATCTCGGCCCACTGCGAGCCCTGGCCGGGGAAGACGAAGACGACATGGTCGGCGGTGCCGCCGGCGGTGCCCTTCATCACGAGCGGGTGCGGGCGGCCCTCCACGAGGTCGTCGAGCGCGGCGATCAGCTCGGTGAAGTTCTCGCCGACGACGGCGGCCCGCTGCTCGAACCGGCTGCGGGTGGTGATGAGGGTGTAGCCGACGTCGGCGGGGTGCAGTTCGGGGTGGGCGAGCAGGTCCGCGCGCAACCGCCGCGCCTGGTCGCGGAGTGCCGCCTCGTTGTGCGCGGACATCATCAGCGGCACGGTCACCCCGTGCCACCACTCCTCGGACCACACGTCACCGGCGGTGTCGGGGGCGGGCGGGAGGAGTCCGGGGGCGGTGGGCGCGGGCGGTTCCTCGACGACGACGTGGGCGTTGGTGCCGCTGATGCCGAAGGAGGAGACGCCGGCCCGGCGCGGGCGGTCGTCCCGGGCGGGCCACGGCCGGGCCTCCGTCAGCAGCTCGACGGCGCCCGCGTCCCAGTCCACGCGGGACGAGGGGGCGTCGACGTGCAGCGTCCGGGGCAGGAGGCCGTGCCGCATGGCGAGGACCATCTTGATGACGCCGGCGACCCCGGCGGCGGCCTGGGTGTGGCCGATGTTCGACTTCACGGACCCGAGCCACAGCGGGTCGCCCTCGCGCTCGCCGCCGTATGTGGCGAGGAGGGCGCCGGCCTCGATGGGGTCGCCGAGGGAGGTGCCGGTGCCGTGCGCCTCGACGGCGTCGACGTCGGCCGGGGTCAGCCCGGCGTCGGCCAGCGCCTCCCGGATGACCTTCTGCTGGGCGGGGCCGCTGGGCGCGGTCAGGCCGTTGCTGGCACCGTCCTGGTTGACGGCGGTGCCGCGGACGACGGCGAGCACCGGGTGGCCCTTCTCCTGGGCCTCGGACAGCCGCTCGACGAGGAGCACGCCCGCGCCCTCGGCCAGGCCGACGCCGTCGGCGGCCTCGGCGAACGCCTTGGAGCGGCCGTCCGGGGAGATCGCCCGCTGCCGGCCGAACTCGACGAGCATCTCCGGCGTGGACATCACCGTGGCGCCGCTGACCAGCGCCATGTCGCACTCGCCGCGGCGCAGCGACTGCACGGCGAGGTGCAGGGCGGCGAGCGAGGCCGAGCACGCGGTGTCGACGGTGACGGCGGGGCCTTCGAGGCCGAAGACGTACGAGAGCCGGCCGGACATCACGCTGGCCGAGTTGCCGGTGGCGATGTAGCCGTCGAAGCTGTCGTCGCCGTCCTGGAGCAGCGGCACGTAGTGCTGCCCGTTGGTGCCGACGAACACGCCGGTGCGGCTGCCGCGCAGTTCCACCGGGTCGATGCCGGCCCGCTCGAAGGACTCCCAGGCGGTCTCCAGGACCAGGCGCTGCTGCGGGTCCATGGCGAGGGCCTCGCGCGGGCTGATCCCGAAGAAGCCGGGGTCGAACTCGGCGGCGTCGTGCAGGAACCCGCCCTCGCGCACGTAGGTGTGGTGGCCCGGGGAGTCGGGGTCGGGGTCGTAGAGGGCGTCGTTGTTCCAGCCGCGGTCGGTGGGGAAGGGCGTGATGGCGTCGGTCTCGCCGGTCAGCAGGTCCCAGAGGTCCTCCGGTGACCGGACGCCGCCGGGCAGCCGGCAGGCCATGCCGATGATGGCGACGGGCTCGTCGGCGCGGGCCGGGGCGGTGGGGCCGGTGGCGGCGGTGTCGCCGCGGCCGAGGAGCTCCTCGCCGAGGTGGCGGGCGAGAGCGGCCGGGTTGGAGTGGTCGAAGACCAGGGAGGCGGGCAGGGTCAGGCCGGTCGCGGCGGCGAGCCGGTCCCGGAGCTCGACGGCCGTCAGCGAGTCGAAGCCGAGGTCGCGGAAGGCCCGCGCGCTGTTCACCGCCTCGCCGGAGTCCTGGCCGAGGACGGCGGCGGCGTGGGTGCGGACCAGCCGCAGCAGGGTGGCGTGCCGCTTGTGGCCGGACTGCGCGGACAGTTCGCGGACGAGCTCGGAGGTGGACGGGTCGGCGCCGGCCGCGGCGCGTTCGGCGGCCCGCAGCCGGCGGACGTCGGGGATGTCGTCGAAGAGGACGGCCGGGCGCACGGAGGTGTAGGAGGCGGCGAAGCGGTTCCAGTCGACGTCGGCGACCGCGCCGGTGGCACTGCCGCGCTCCAGCGCGCGGCGCAGCGCGCGGACGGCGGCACCGGGGTCGAGCGGAGCCAGGCCGCGCCGGTTCATGAACGCGGCGTCGGCCCCCTGGGCGGGCACGGCGCCCGCCCACGGACTCCAGGCAACCGAGACGGCGTGCAGCCCTTGGGCGCGGGCGCGTTCGGCGAGCGCGTCGAGGTGCGCGGTGGCGGCGGCGTAGCACCCCTGGGAGGCGCCGCCCCAGACGCCGGAGACGGAGGAGAAGAGGACGAGGGTGGGGAGGGGGGAGGGGAGGGGGGTGGCGTCTTGGGGGTCGGGCGAGCCGGCGGCGCCGATGGTTCCGGCCGGTCCGGCGGGGTCGGCGGCCTCGGTGAGCAAGTCGGTCAGGTGGTCGGCGGTTGTCGTTTTGGTGGCTACGGCGGCGGCGATGTCGGCCGGCGTCGTGGCGGTGAGGGGTGTCAGGGGCACGAGGGGCGGGGCGTGCATGACGACGGTGGGCGCGTACGTGTCGAGGAGTCCGGCTAGGGCGGCCCGGTCGGTGACGTCGCACCGGACCGGCACGACGGTGTCCGTACCGGCGATCCCGGCCGCCTCGACGGCCTCCGCGTCGGCCTCCGGTCCGGCGAGCACCACGCGTTCGGCGCCGTCCTCCAGCAGCGAGCGGACGAGCGCACCGGGCACTGTCGTGAGGTCGCCGGCGACGAGGACGGTGCCGCGGGCACGCCAGGCGGGCCGGTCCGGCCCGGCCGGGGTCCGCAGGACCCGGCGGCCGAAGACGCCGGACGTCCTGATGGCGATCTGGTCCTCGGCGCCGGGGTCGGCGAGGACGCCCGCGAGCCGTTCGTAGACCCGCGCGTCGGGGCGCTCCGGCAGGTCGACGAGGCCGCCCCACCGGTCGGGCAGTTCGAGGGCGGCCACCCGGCCGAGGCCCCACAGCTGGGCTCCCGCGGTGGACGGCACCTCGTCGGGCGAGGTGGCGACGGCGCCCCGGGTGACGGTCCACAGCGGTGCGGTGCCGCCGAGGCCGGCCAGCGCCTGGACCAGGGCGAGGGTCGCGGCGACGCCGGTGGCCACGGCGGGGTGGCCGGGGTGGGCGTCCGCGCACAGGCCGAGCAGGGACACGGCGCCGGTCACGGCGGTGTCGCCGTTGACGGCGGGTTCGATCAGGGTGCGCAGGTCGTCACGGGTGGCGCGGGCGGCGTCCACGGTGACGCGGCGGACGGTGCCGCCGAAGGAGGCGATGGCCTCCTCCACGGCGTCGGCGACCGCCGTGTGGGCGCCACCGGCCGGTACGACCAGGAGGCGGAGCCCGGGGCGCCAGCCGCCGGTGGCGGGGCGCAGGCCCTTCCAGGCGACGTGGTAGCCGAGGCGGTCGTCGGCGGTGGCGGGCGGCTCGGGGGTTGCGCCTGTGGACGTGAGGGCATCCGTAAGGGCCTCAGCGGCGGCGGAACGTTCGGGCGCCGGGGCGGCGTCGTGGTCCGCCGGCGCGACCCAGTAGCGCTCGCGCTGGAAGGCGTACGTCGGCAGGTCCACCACGCGTCCGCCGGGGTGGAGCGCGGACCAGTCGACGGGTACGCCCGCGACCTGGGCCTCCGCGGCGGAGGTGAGGAAGCGCCGCAGGCCGCCCTCGCCACGGCGCAGGGAGCCGACGGCCGGTACGGCGGGGGCGTCAGCGGGGCCGTCGACGACGGTAGTGGTTCGGGCCCCGGTTCCGGTTCCGGTCTTGCTTCCCGCTCCGGTCCCGGTTCCCGTTCCGGCTCCGGCTCCGGTTCCAGCTCCGGCTCCGGTTCCGGCTCCTGCCGCCGGGCTCTCCACCGTCTGGCGGATCCCGACCGTGAGCACGGGGTGCGGTGAGCACTCGACGAACGCGTCGACCCCGTCGGCGAGCATCGCCCGCACCGCGGGCTCGAACCGCACCGTGCGGCGCAGGTTGCGGTACCAGTAGGCGGCGTCGAGCGTGGCCGTGTCGACAGGTGCCGCGTCGACGGTGGAGTAGAAGGGGACGTCGGCGCGGCGCGGCCGGACGGGGGCGAGCGCGGCCAGGACCTCGTCCTGGATCCGCTCGACGTAGTGGGAGTGCGAGGCGTAGTCGACGTCGATGCGGCGGACCCGGGCCCCTTCGGCCTCCAGGGCGCGCAGCAGCGCGTCCAGGGCCTCGGGCTCCCCGCAGACGACGGTGGACTCCGGGCCGTTGACGGCGGCGATCTCGACGCCTGCGAGCTCGGCGGCCCCGGCGGACAGCCGTGCCTCGACGTCGGCGGCGGGGAGTGCCACGGAGGCCATGCCGCCGCGGCCCGCGAGCTCCCGGGCGATGATCCGGGAGCGCAGGGCCACCACGCGGGCGGCGTCGTCCAGGGAGAGCGCACCGGCGACGCAGGCCGCGGCGATCTCGCCCTGGGAGTGGCCGACGACGGCGGCCGGTTCGACGCCGAGGGAGCGCCAGAGCGAGGTGAGCGCCACCATGACGGCGAAGGTCGCGGGCTGTACGACGTCGACGCGGTCGAGACCGGGCGCGCCGGGGACGCCCCGCAGGACGTCGGTGAGCGACCAGTCCACGTAGGGGGCGAGCGCGGCCGCGCAGCGTTCCAGCTCCGCCGCGAAGGCGGGGACGGTGTCGAGGAGTTCGGCGCCCATGCCGGCCCACTGCGAGCCCTGGCCGGGGTAGACGAAGGCGACCCGGCGTACGTCGGCGGCGGTGCCGGTGACGGCGTCCGGGGTGATCTCCCCGGCGGCCAGGGCGGCGAGGGCGTCCACAGGGGCTCCGTGGCTCCGGTCGCCGAGCAGCACGGCCCGGTGGGCGAGCGCGGCGCGTCCGGTGGCCAGGGAGCGGCCGATGTCGGCGGGCGGGACGCCGGGCGTGCGCCGGAGGTGGGCGCGGAGGCGGGCTGCCTGCGCCCGGAGGGCGGGGGCGGTGGCGGCGGACAGAGGCCACGCGACGACGGAAGGGGCCTCGGCGAAAGGCGTGAAAGGTGCGAAGGGGGCGGACGGGGCGCCGGAGGCGGGGGCTTCCGGTGCCCCCGGTGCTACCGGCGCTGCCGGTGCCGCCGGCGCCTCCGCTGTCCCCACTGTCCCCGCCGTCCCCGCGGCAGGTGCCCCCACCGCGGGCGCCTCCTCGATGACCACATGGGCGTTCGTCCCGCTGACGCCGAAGGCCGAGACCGCGGCCCGGCGCGGCCGGTCCGCCCGCTCCGCCCACGGCTGATCCTCCGTCAGCAGCCGTACGGCGCCGGAGTCCCAGTCCACCTTGGCGGACGGGGCGTCGACGTGCAGGGTGCGGGGCAGCAGGCCGTGCCGCATGGCCTGCACCATCTTGATGACGCCGGCGGCGCCGGCGGCGGCCTGGGTGTGACCGATGTTCGACTTCAGCGAGCCGAGCCACAGGGGCTCGCCCTCGCGCTCACGCCCGTACGTCGCCAGCAGGGCGCCCGCCTCGATCGGATCGCCCAACGGCGTCCCGGTGCCGTGCGCCTCGACGGCGTCGACGTCGGCCGGGGTCAGCCCGGCGTCGGCCAGCGCGTCCTGGATGACCTTCCGCTGGGCGGGACCGCTGGGCGCGGTCAGCCCGTTGCTGGCACCGTCCTGGTTGACGGCGGTACCCCGTACGACCGCCAGGACCCGGTGACCGTTGCGGCGGGCGTCCGAGAGCCGCTCCACCAGCAGCACCCCGGCGCCCTCGGACCACGCCGTGCCGTCGGCGCCCTCCGCGAACGCCTTGCACCGCCCGTCCGCGGCCAGGCCGCGCTGGCGGGAGAACTCGACGAAGACCGTCGGCGACGCCATGACCGTGACGCCGCCGGCGAGGGCGAGGTCGCACTCGCCGCGGCGCAGCGACTGGACGGCGAGGTGCAGGGTGACCAGGGAGGACGAGCAGGCCGTGTCCACGGTGATCGCGGGCCCCTGGAGGCCCAGCGTGTAGGCGACGCGGCCGGAGGCGACGCTGCCCGCGGTGCCGAGGCCGAGCTGGCCACTGGGGTCGGCGGCGCTGCCGACCTGGTGGCTGCCGTAGTCGTGGTACATCACACCGGTGAAGACTCCGGTGCGGGTGCCGCGCAGCGACTCCGGCACGATCCCGGCCCGTTCCAGCGCCTCCCAGGAGGTCTCCAGGAGCAGCCGCTGCTGGGGGTCGGTCGCGGCGGCCTCGCGCGGGCTGATCCCGAAGAAGCCGGGGTCGAACTCGGCCGCCTCGTGCAGGAATCCGCCCTGGCGCACATAGCTCTTGCCGGGTACGCCCGGGTCCGGGTCGTAGAGCCCGTCGGCGTCCCAGCCCCGGTCCGTGGGGAACGGGGAGATCGCGTCGGTGCCGGCGGCGACCAGGCCCCACAGGTCCTCGGGCGAGGCCACCCCGCCGGGGTACCGGCACGCCATGCCCACGATGGCGATCGGCTCCCGGTCGGCCGACTCGGCCTCGCGCAGCCGCTCGCGGGTGCTGTGCAGGTCGGCCATCGCGCGCCGGAGGTACTCCCGCAGCTTCTCCTCGTTGGTTGCGGACACGGTTCTCCTCTGGGTCGTTCTCGTGGTGATCAGGGCTGGGCGGGACCGGCCGGGGCCGGGTGGTGCGGGTACGGCTACCGCGGGTCGTACGGACGATCCGGGGTGGAGCAGCAGCGGTCCGGTGGCGGCGGGCCGCCCGCGGGCGGCGCGGCGCGGCTCAACGGAAGTCGCTGTCGAACAAGTCGAAGAGTTCGTCGTCGGAGGCGGACCGGAGCCGGTCGGCGACGAGTTCGCCGCCGGGAGCGACTGCCGGGGCCTCGGTGCCCGGCGCGGGGCGGCCGGACGGGTGGGGCGGGGAGGGCGGGGAGGCGGGGGCCGCGGTGAGCCCGGCGAGCAGGCCGCGCAGCCGTTCGGCGGCGCGGGCCCGGCCGGGGGCGTCGTCGGGGGCGGCCGTGAGACTGCGCTCCAGCCGGTCGAGGGCGGTGGTCAGGTCGTCGGCCGGGCCGGTGGAGCCCGCGCCGGTGACGGCCGGGGCCGCCTCGTCCAGCTCGGCGAGCAGGAGTTCGGCGAGGGCCAGCGGGGTCGGGTGGTCGAAGACGAGGGTGGCGGGGAGCCGGAGGCCGGTGCGCGCGCCGAGCCGGTTGCGGAGGTCCACGGCGGTGAGGGAGTCGAACCCGGCGTCCTTGAAGGACCGTCCGGCGCCCACCGCGCTCCGGTCGCCGTGCCCCAGCACGGCGGCCACCTCGGTGCGGACCAGGTCGAGCAGGAGGGCCGTCCGCTCGGCGGCGGAGCGGTGCGCGAGGCGCTCCGCGAGGGCCGCGGCCGGGTCGGCGGGCACGGGGGACGGCAGGTGGCCGTCGGCGCCCGGTTCCGGGCGGGCCGCCGTCGCCGCGGTGGCGTCCGGTTCCCCGGCCAGGTCGCGCAGGACCTCCGGAGGCGCCACGCCGTCACGGGCGGCGGAGCGCAGGGCGGGCAGGTCCAGGCGTACGGGCAGCAGCGCGGGCTCCGGCCGGGTGAGCGCCCGGTCGAGGAGGTCCAGGGCGGTGCGGGTGTCGACCGGGGCGACGCCGGAGCGCCGGATCCGGGCGGCGTCCGCGCCGTCGAGCCCGGTGGCCATGCCGGCACCGGTCCACCAGCCCCATCCGAGCGAGAGGGCGTGGTGGCCGTCGGCGCGGCGCCGGGCGGCCAGGGCGTCCAGGAACGCGTTCGCCGCCGCGTACCCGGCCTGGCCCGCGCTCCCGAGGACCCCGGAGACTGAGGAGAACAGCACCAGCGACACGGGGGACCCCGGCTCGCGCGTCAACGCGTCCAAGTGGACGGCGGCGTCGGCCTTGGGCCGCAGCACGGCGTCGATCCGCTCGGGCGTCTGCGCGGGGAGCACACCGTCGTCCAGGACGCCGGCGGTGTGCACCACGCAGGTCAGCGGGTGCTCGCCGGGTATCCCCGCGAGCAGCCGGCGGACGGCGTCGCGGTCGGCGACGTCGCAGGCCCGGATCTCGGCCTCGGCCCCGAGGCCGGCGAGTTCGGCGGCCAGGGCGGCGGCGCCCGGCGCGTCCGGGCCGCGCCTGCTGACGAGCAGGAGGCGCCGTGCGCCGTGCCGTGCCACCAGGTGCCGGGCCGTCTCAGCGGCGAGCGCGCCGGTGCCACCGGTGATCAGCACCGTGCCGTCCGGGGCCGGCGGCCACGCCGCCCCTTCGCCGACGGGACTTCCGGGGTGCGCGGGTTCGCCGGTGACCCGTACGAGGCGGGGCACGGTGGCGCGGCCGGCACGTACCGCGATCTGCGTGGCGCCGGTGGCGAGGAGACCGGGCAGGGCACGGAGCGACTCCGGCCGGTCGTCGACGTCGACCAGGACGAACCGGCCGGGCTGCTCGGTCTGCGCGGTACGGACCAGCCCCCAGGCGACGGCCGCCGCGGGGTCGGTGACCGGGGTGGCTGCGGGGGAGGCCGCGGGGGCGGTGACCGGGGTGGCTGCGGCGGAGGCCGCGGGGGCGGCGCCGGCAGCTCGGGCACCGGCGGGTCCGGCGAGCGCGGCAGAACCGGCGCGTCCGGCGGGGCCGACGGGGCCGGCAGGCCCGGCCGCGCCCCGGGTGAGGACCACGAGCCGTGGCGCGTCGGCGGTGTCGGCCGCCCCGCCCGCCGGAGGTGACTGCACCGCGTGCAGCACCCGGCCCACGACCGTACGGACGCGGTCGACGAGTTCCTGGGGCGATTCCCCGTTCGGGGGCGGGGCTGTCAGGTCGAGGACGGCGACGTCGACGGGCGGCTCCGTGGACAGGGCCTCGTGCGACGCGCTCGCCCCTCCGTCCCTCGGGAGGACGCGTACGTCCACACCGGCGGCCCGCAGCCCGGTGAGCGTGGCGGCGGCCACGGGCCCGGTGACTGCCCAGTTCCCCCCGACGGCGGCGGCCGTGGTCGCGGTCACCAGGAGGGGCTTCCAGTCCACGCGGTGGAGCGGGGCGGCGGGGGCGGCGGGAAGCCGGTCGGCGGCGATACGGCGCAGCGCCAGCGAGCGGACGGTGAGGACGGGGGTGCCGTCGCGGTCGGCGGCCGTGATCGACACGGTCCCGCCGTCGCCGCCGTCGCCGCCACCACCCTCGGCCTCGCCCGCCACGACGCGTACACGCAGGGCGTGTCCGGCACCGGACGCCTGATGGCGCACCACGTCGGTCCAGGAGAACGGCAGCAGGCCGTGCCCGCCGCCGGCGCCCGGGCCGAGGAGCGCGATCGGGTGGAGCACGGCGTCGAGCAGCGCCGGATGCAGCCCGTAGAGGGCGGCGTCGGCGGCGGACTCGTCGGGCAGCCGCACCTCGGCGAAGACCTCGGCGCCGCGCCGCCACGCCGCGCGCAGCCCGCGGAAGGCGCCTTCGTACCCGACCCCGGCGGCGGCGAAAAGGGCGTACTGACCGGAGACGTCGACGGGGTCGGCACCGACGGGGGGCCAGGACCCGGTGAGGTCGGCGAAGGCCGCGTCGTCGGGGCGGTCGTCGCCGGGGCCGTCGCCGCCGGTGGGCGGGGCAAGCAGGCCGGAAGCGTGCCGGACCCAAGGGGCGCCGGTGCCCGCGCCCTGGGCGCCGCCCGCGCCGGGTTCCGGGCGGGCGTGGAGGGTGACTTCACGGGCTCCTCCGGCACCGGGGGCGCCCACGACGACCCGGAGCTGCGCCGGGACGTCAGGGTTCCAGACCAGCGGGGTCTCCAGGACCAGCTCGGCGACTCGTGGCAGGCCGATGCCCGTACCGACATGCAGGACGGTCTCCAGCAGGGCCCCTCCGGGAACGACTCCTCGGTCCCACACCAGGTGGCCCGCGAGCCAGGGAAGTTCCGAGGGCGCGAGCCTGCCGGTCCAGACGGTCGTGTCGGCACCGGGGAGTTCCACGGCGGCGGCGAGCAGAGGGTGCGCGACGGCGGTGAGACCGGCGGCCGGGAGGTCGCCGCCCGTGACGGGCTCCGGCGGAGCGGCCAGCCAGTACCGGTCCCGCTGGAAGGGGTAGGTCGGCAGATCGAGGCGGGGGCCGTAGGGGGCGTCCGGGACGGGAGGGAGAAGGGATATCCGGTGGCCACGGGTGTGGAGGGTAGCGAGGGCGGTGGCGAGGGCCTCCGGCTCGGGGTGGTCGCGACGAAGGGCCGGTACGAGCAGGGGGGCTTCGGGCTCGTCGTCGAAGCAGTGACCGGCCATGCCGGACAGGACCGCCTGCGGGCCCACCTCCACGAACACGTCCGCACCGGCGGCACGGACCGCACGTAAGCCGTCGGCGAAACGGACCGCCTCACGGGCGTGACGCACCCAGTAGCCGGGGGTACGGAGCTCGCCGGGAGCGGCGACTTCACCGGTCAGGTTCGAGACCACGGCCAGACGCGGCTCATGGAACTCCACCGTCGAGGCGATCTCGCGGAAATCGTCCAGCATCGGGTCCATCAACGCGGAATGGAAAGCGTGGGAGACCGGCAGCCAAGTGCACTTCACCCCACGATCGGCAAGGTGCCCGGCCATCGCTTCCAGGGCTTCCTTCTCGCCCGACAGGACCACCGAGGAAGGGCCGTTGACGGCTGCTGTCGACACACCGGCCGGAAGATCGGGCAGATCGCCTTCCGCCGCCCGCACCGACAGCATCGCCCCACCGGACGGCAACGCACCCATCAACCGGCCACGCGCCACCACCAACCGCGCCGCATCCCCCAACGAGAACACACCGGCCACACACGCAGCGGCGATCTCCCCCACGGAGTGACCCATGACCACATCAGCCCGGAGCCCGCGCGCTTCCATGGCCTTGAACAGGGCCGTTTCCAGGGCGAACAAGGCGGGCTGGGTGAACTCGGTGCGGTCCAGCAACCCCGCGTCATCCCCGAACATCACATCCCGGAGCGAACGACCGCCCACCGGACCCAGCTCACCGCACACCTCGTCCAACGCCGTCGCGAACACCGGATCCGAGGCGTACAACTCCCGCCCCATGCCCGCACGCTGAGCGCCCTGCCCCGTGAACAGGACAGCGATACGGCTTCCCCGCACGACCGTCCCCCGCACGACACCGTGCGTCTCATCACCGGCGGCGAGCACGTCCAGTCCCGCCAGCAACTCCCCGCCGTCGCGCCCCAGCACCACCGCCCGCTCTCCGAACGACGCACGCGTGGCGACCAGCGCGTGACCGACGTCGAGGGGCGAGAAGGACGAGAGCCCTTCGAGGTGTTCGCGCAGTCGCACCGCCTGGGCCCGTAGGGCCGGTGCGGTTCGCGCCGACAGCGGCCAGGCGAGCACGGCGGGCGGTCCGGCGTCGGGAGCCTCGGCGGCTTCCTCGACCGGCGGCTCTTCGACGATGACATGGGCATTCGTCCCACTGACGCCGAACGCCGAGACCCCCGCCCGGCGCGGCCGGTCCGCCCGCGCCTCCCACGGCCGGGGCTCACGCAACAGCTCCACCGCGCCCGAGGCCCAGTCCACTCGGGACGAGGGGGAATCGGCGTGCAGGGTGCGGGGCAGCAGGCCGTGCCGCATCGCCTGCACCATCTTGATCACACCACCCACACCCGCCGCGGCCTGCGCATGCCCGATGTTCGACTTCAACGACCCCAGCCACAACGGATCACCCACACGCTCCCGCCCGTACGTCGCCAGCAGCGCCCCCGCCTCGATCGGATCACCCAACGCCGTACCCGTACCGTGCGCCTCCACCGCATCGACATCGGCCGCGGACACACCCGCATCGGCCAGCGCCTCACGAATCACCCGCTGCTGAGCAGGGCCACTCGGCGCCGTCAGCCCATTACTGGCACCGTCCTGATTCACCGCCGTCCCCCGCACGACCGCCAGAACTCGATGCCCATTACGCCGCGCATCCGACAACCGCTCCACCAACAACACCCCGGCACCCTCCGCCCACGCCGTACCATCCGCACCCTCCGCGAACGCCTTGCACCTCCCATCCACCGCCAACCCACGCTGACGCGAGAACTCAACAAAAACCGTCGGCGACGCCAACACCGTCACCCCACCCGCCAACGCCAGATCACACTCACCCCGACGCAACGACTGCACCGCCAAATGCAACGCCACCAACGACGACGAACACGCCGTATCCACCGTCAAAGCAGGCCCCTGCAACCCCAACGTGTAAGCCACCCGACCCGAGGCGATGCTGCCCGCGCTGCCGTTCACCAGGTAGCCCTCGAACTCGGCGGGCGGCGGGGCGAACCTGGCCCCGTATTCGTCGTACATCACGCCGGTGAAGACTCCGGTGCGGGTGCCGCGCAGCGACTCCGGCACGATCCCGGCCCGTTCCAGCGCCTCCCAGGACGTCTCCAGGAGCAGCCGCTGCTGGGGGTCGACCGCGGTCGCCTCTCGCGGGGACATGCCGAAGAACTCCGGGTCGAACCGGGCCACGTCGTGCAGGAACCCGCCCTCGCGCACGTAGCTCTTCCCCGTCGCGTCCGGGTCCGGGTCGTAGAGCCCGTCCACGTCCCAGCCCCGGTCCGCCGGGAACGGGGAGATCGCGTCGGTGCCGGCGGCGACCAGGCCCCACAGGTCCTCGGGCGAGGCCACCCCGCCGGGGTACCGGCACGCCATGCCCACGATCGCGATCGGCTCCCGGCCGGCCGCTTCCAGTTCGGCCAGCCGGGACTTGGTCCGGTGGAGTTCGGTGGTGGCACGCTTCAGGTAGCTGCGGATCTTGTCGTTCTCGGTGCTCATCGCTGCCACTCACTCCTCGGCGTGCGGTCGTCGGTCCACGGGGCGGTCACAGCTGCTCGTCCAGGAAGGCGAAGATCTCGTCGTCGGTCGCCTCGTCGATCCGGTCCGCGACGGTCACGGGTGCCCCGTCGGCCCCGGTGTCCGAGGAGGCTCGGGCCGCCACCGCCGTCGGCCGCGGTGCGTCGAACGCGGCCAGCAGGCCGGCGAGCCGTTCGCGCACGTCGGTGCGCAGTCCGTCGTCCGCGTCCATAAGGGCCACGGTCCGCGCCAGCCGCTCGATGTCGGACAGCAGGGATCCGGTAGCGGGTGGTGCCGCGGGGGCGGTGATCCGGGGCAGTTCGCCGTCGATCCACTCCGCCGTCTCCTTCGGCGTGGGGCGGTCGAAGACGAGCGTGGTCGGCAGCCTGAGGCCGACGAGGCGGCCGAGCCGGTTGCGGAGTTCCACGGCCGCCAGGGAGTCGAAGCCGATCTCCCGGAAGGAACGTTCCGGGTCGACCTCGGCGGCCGACGCGTGGCCGAGGACGTCGGCGACCTGTCCGGTGACGAGTTCCAGCAGCGCGGCCGCCCGCTCCTCGGCGGGCAGGGCGGCGACGCGCGCCGCCTCCCCGGCCCCGTCGTGACCGGCGGCCCCGCTCCCGGCCCCGCTCCCGCCCGTCGGCGCCGCGTCCGTCCGGCGGGGGCCGGCCGGGACGAGGGCCCGCAGCAGGGGCGGGACCGCGCCCGGGCCCCGCTCGGCGGCCAGGCGGCGCAGCGCGGGCCGGTCCAGCAGCAGCGGTACGAGGACGGCGGGGCCGTCGCCGTCCCGGTGCGCGGCCAGGGCCCGGTCGAGCAGGCCGAGGCCCTGCGCCGGCGGCATGGGCGCGATGCCCTCGCGGCGCAGCCGGTGGCGGGCCACGTCGTCCAGTCCCCCGGCCATGCCGTCCCGTTCGTCCCACAGCCCCCAGGCCAGGGACACCGCCGGGAGCCCGGCGGCCCGCCGGGTCCGGGCGAACGCGTCGAGGACGCCGTTGGCGGCCGCGTAGGACGCCTGCCCCGGGCGGCCGAGCAGCCCGGCGGCGGCGGAGAACAGGACGAACGCGCGCAGCGGCAGGCCCGCGGTGGCCTCGTGCAGATTGCGGACGGCGTCGGCCTTGGACCGCAGGACGGTGTCGATCCGTTCCGGGGTCAGACCGGCGAGCGCGCCGTCATCGAGGACGCCGGCCGTGTGCACGACGGCGGTCAGCGGGTGCTCGGGCGGCACGGCGGCGACCGTCTTCGCGACTTCGGCCGGGTCGGCCAGGTCGCACGCGGCGAAGGTGACGGAGACGCCCAGTTCCGTCAGCTCCCGCTCCAGGGCGGCGGCTCCGGGGGCGTCCGGGCCGCGCCTGCTGACGAGCAGCAGGCGGCGGACTCCGTGGTGCCGGGCGAGGTGCGGGGCGACGCGGCGCCCGAGGGCGCCGGTGCAGCCGGTGAGCAGGACGGTGCCCTCGGGGTCGAAGGCCGCGCCGGGCCCGGTGGCGGCGCCCGTCACCGGCGGGAGTGCGGGCAGCGGTACGAGCGCGGGTGCGAGCAGGGCGCCCGCGCGCAGCGCGAGCTGGGGCTCGCCCGATGCCAGGGCCACGGGCAGCGCGGACCGGGACGCCGGGGACCCGTCGAGGTCGACGAGGGTGAAGCGGTCCGGGTACTCGGCCTGGGCGGAGCGCAGCAGCCCCCACAGGGCGGCGCCCGCGAGGTCGGGCACATCGGAGTCCCCGGCCTCGACGGCGTCCCGGGTGAGGACGACCAGCCGAGCGCCCGCCAGGCGTTCGTCCCCGGCCCACTCCTGGACGAGGGACAGGCCGCGGTGGAGGCAAGTCCGTACGGGATCGAGGCCGACGTCCGGGCCGGGACCGGTGCCGAAGAACGGGAGGACGACCACATCGGGTACGGGCGCTCCCCCGTCCAGCGCCTCGCGGAGGGCACCGAGACACGCGTACGGGACGGTGTCCGCGCCCGGCAGCGCCCGCAGGGCCGCCGCCGTTCCGTCGGTACCGGCCCCTACGATCGCCCAGGCGCGGGCCGCCGCACCGGCACCGGGCACCGGTGGCACCGGCCGCCAGCCGACGCGGTACACGGGGGCGGGCCCGGCCGCGTCCGGGGCCGGGGCGACCGGGCGCAGCGTGAGCGCGTCCAGGGCGAGGACGGGCGCTCCGGCCCCGTCGGCGGCGTGCACCGAGAAGGCGCCGCCGTCCCGCGCCGGGGCCAGCCGGACGCGCAGGGCGTCGGAACCGGTCGCGTACAGGGAGAGGCCCTGCCACGAGAACGGTACGAGGGTGCCGTCGTCCTCCGCGCCGGGCAGCGGCCCGCCCGCGCGCCAGGGGTGCAGGGCGGCGTCGAACAGCGCGGGGTGGATGCCGAACCCGCCCGTGCCGCCGGCCGCGTCCGGCAGCCGCACCTCGGCGAAGAGCTCCGTACCCCGGCGCCACACCCCTGTCAGCCCGGTGAACGCCGGACCATAGCCGTAGCCCCCGGCCGCGAACCCCTCGTACAGCTCCTCCACGTCGACCCGCTCGGCGAGCGGCGGCGGCCAGGCGCCCGCGGCCCACTCCGCCCACGCGGCCCCGGGCGCGGCGGGCCGCACGGGCGTGAGGACACCGCCCGCGTGCTCGGTCCACTCCGGCTCCTCGCCGTACGGGCCCGGTCGGTCCGGGCGCGCGGCGACGGTGACGGCCCGCAGCCCGCCCTCGTCCGGGGCGTCGACCAGCACCTGCACCTGTGTCACACCGTGTTCGGGAAGCACCAGGGGCGCGCGGAGGTCGAACTCCTCGACGGCGCCCGTGCCCACCTCTTCGGCGACGCGCAGCAGCAGGTCGGCGAAGGCGGTGCCGGGGAGCAGCACCGAGCCGGACACGGCGTGGTCGGCCAGCCAGGGGTGGTCGGCGAGCGACAGCCTGCCGGTGAACAGCGTCGCGCCGGAGCCCGCGACGGGGGTCTCGCCGGTGAGGAACGGGTGGTCCTTCCAAGCCAGCCCGAAGTGGGCCGCGGCGGCGGTGCCGATGCCGGAGGCCGGGCCGGAAGCCCAGTATGTGCGGTGCTGGAAGGCGTACGTCGGCAGGGGCACCCGGCGGGCGCCGGAGTGCCCGTACACGGCGGCACCGTCGAGCTCGGCGACACGGGTGTGGAGGGTGGCGAGGGCGGTGGCGAGGGCCTCCGGCTCGGGGTGGTCGCGACGAAGGGCCGGTATGAGCAGGGGGGCTTCGGGCTCGTCGTCGAAGCAGTGACCGGCCATGCCGGACAGGACGGCCTGCGGGCCTATCTCCAGGAAGACGTCGGCGCCGGCCGCGCGGGCGGCACGTAACCCGTCGGCGAAGCGGACGGCCTCACGGGCGTGACGCACCCAGTAGCCGGGGGTGCGGAGATCATCGCCGGAAGCCAGCTCACCGGTCAGGTTCGAGACCACGGCCAGACGCGGCTCATGGAACTCCACCGTCGAGGCGATCTCGCGGAAATCGTCCAGCATCGGGTCCATCAACGCGGAATGGAAAGCGTGGGAGACCGGCAGCCAAGTGCACTTCACCCCACGATCGGCAAGGTGCCCGGCCATCGCTTCCAGGGCTTCCTTCTCGCCCGACAGGACCACCGAGGAAGGGCCGTTGACGGCTGCTGTCGACACACCGGCCGGAAGATCAGGAAGATCGGCTTCCGCCACCCGCACCGACAGCATCGCCCCACCGGACGGCAACGCACCCATCAACCGGCCACGCGCCACCACCAACCGCGCCGCATCCCCCAACGAGAACACACCGGCCACGCAGGCAGCGGCGATCTCCCCCACGGAGTGCCCCATGACCACATCGGCACGCACACCACGCGCCTCCACGGCCCTGAACAGCGCCACCTCCAGGGCGAACAAGGCGGGCTGGGTGAATTCGGTGCGGTCCAGCAGCCCCGGGTCATCCCCGAACATCACGTCGCGCACGGAGTGCCCGTCCACCGGACCCAGTTCCGCGCACACCTCGTCCAACGCCGCCGCGAACACCGCATCCGAGGCATACAACTCCCGCCCCATCCCCACACGCTGCGCACCCTGACCCGTGAACAGGACAGCGATACGGCTTCCCCCCACGGCCGTCCCCCGCACCACCGCACCAGGCGCCTGACCACCGGCGGCGAGCACGTCCAGTCCCGCCAGCAACTCCCCACCGTCACGCCCCAGCACCACCGCCCGCTCACCGAACGACGCACGCGCGACGGCCAGCGAGTGGCCGATGTCCCGGGGGTCGGCGTCCGTGTGCTCCAGGTGCTCGCGCAGCCGGGCCGCCTGGGCCCGTAGGGCCGGGGCCGTACGGGCAGACAGCGGCCAGGCGAGCACGGCGGGCGGTCCGGCGTCGGGAGCCTCGGCGGACGCTTCTGCGAGCGCCTCGGCGGGCGGTTCCTCGACGATGACATGGGCATTCGTCCCACTGACGCCGAACGCCGAGACCCCCGCCCGGCGCGGCCGGTCCGCCCGCACCTCCCACGGCCGGGGCTCGGTCAGCAGGCGCAGCGAGCCCGTGGACCAGTCGACGCGGGACGAAGGGGCGTCCACGTGCAGGGTGCGGGGCAGCAGCCCGTGCCGCATCGCCTGCACCATCTTGATCACACCACCCACACCCGCCGCGGCCTGCGCATGCCCGATGTTCGACTTCAACGACCCCAGCCACAACGGATCACCCACACGCTCCCGCCCGTACGTCGCCAGCAGCGCCCCCGCCTCGATCGGATCACCCAACGCCGTCCCCGTACCGTGCGCCTCCACCGCATCGACCTCACCCGCGGACACACCCGCATCGGCCAGCGCCTCACGAATCACCCGCTGCTGAGCAGGACCACTCGGCGCCGTCAGCCCATTACTCGCACCGTCCTGATTCACCGCCGTCCCCCGCACGACCGCCAGAACCCGATGCCCATTACGCCGCGCATCCGACAACCGCTCCACCAACAACACCCCGGCACCCTCAGCCCACGCCGTACCATCCGCACCCTCCGCGAACGCCTTGCACCTCCCATCCACCGCCAACCCACGCTGACGCGAGAACTCAACAAAAACCGTCGGCGACGCCAACACCGTCACCCCACCCGCCAACGCCAGATCACACTCACCCCGACGCAACGACTGCACCGCCAAATGCAACGCCACCAACGACGACGAACACGCCGTATCCACCGTCAAAGCAGGCCCCTGCAACCCCAACGTGTAAGCCACCCGACCCGAGATCACGCTCGCCAGGGTGCCGGTGAGCATGTGGCCGCCGTACTTGTCGGCGGAGTCGTGCATCCGCCCGGCGTAGTCCTGCTGGGAGATGCCGGCGAAGACGCCCGTACGGGTGCCGCGCAGCGAATCCGGCACGATCCCGGCGTCCTCCAGGACCTCCCAGGACGTCTCCAGGAGCAGCCGCTGCTGGGGGTCCATCGCGGCGGCCTCGCGCGGGCCGATCCCGAAGAACTCCGCGTCGAAGTCGCCCGCGTCGTGCAGGAATCCGCCCTGGGTCACGTACGTCTTCCCCGGCGCGTCCGGGTCCGGGTCGTGCACCCCGTCCACGTCCCAGCCGCGGCCGGACGGGAAGGGGGAGATCACGTCGGTCCCGGTGGCGAGCAGGTCCCACAGGGCGTCCGGTGTGGCGGCGCCGCCGGGGTAGCGGCACGCCATGCCGACGATGGCGATCGGCTCGTCCGCACCGGCCCCGGGCCGGTGCGCCGTGCCGTTCGCTCCCGGTGCCCCGCCCGTACCCGTGTCCGTTCCGGCGCCGAAGAGTTCGTCGTGCAGGTGCCGGGCCAGGGAGGTGGGGTCGGGATAGTCGAACAGCAGGCTGCTGGGCAGGGCGAGGCCGGTGGCGGCGGTGAGCCGGTTGCGCAGTTCCAGGACGGTGAGCGAGTCGAATCCGCCGGCCTTGAACGCGGCCCTCGGGTCGACGGACGCCGCCGACTCCCGCCGGAGCACCAAGGCGGCCTCCGTACGCACCAGGTCGAGCAGTTCCCGCCGACGTTCCGTCTCCGAAAGCCTCCCCGGAAGCCTCTCCGACAGCCAGGCGTCTGCCGCGCCTCGTTCGCCTTCCAGGCCCCGCACGGCCGGGGCGGTGCCGCGCGCCGTACGGGCCGTCCCCGCGGCGGCTGAACGGGCGGCGCGGACCGCCGGGATCCCGTCGAACAGCGCCCAGGAGCCCCGGGGCGCCGACGGTCCGGCGAAGGCCGCCCAGTCCACCGCGGCGACGATCACCGAGGTCTCGTCGGCGCGTACCGCCCGGTCCAGCGCGTCGAGTGCGCGCTCCGGGTCCAGCGCCTCGACGCCGTCCCGGGCGAAGGCCGCGGCCGCTCCGGCACCGGCCGCCATCCCGGCTCCGGCCCACGGCCCCCAGGCGAGGGACGTGGCGCGCAGCCCTCGTGCCCGGCGCCGGTGGGCGAGCGCGTCGAGGGCTGCGTTGGCCGCCGCGTACGACGCCTGTCCGCCGTTGCCCCACACCCCGACGATCGAGGAGAACAGCACGAAGGCGTCGAGGTCGAGCCCGGCGGTGAGGTCGTCCAGGTGGGTGGCGGCGGTGACCTTCGCTCGCAGGACGGCGTCGATCCGCCGGGGGGTGAGCGCGTCGAGCACGCCGTCGTCGAGGACCCCGGCCGCGTGCAGCACGGCGATGAGCGGGCGGTCTCCGGGGATGCCGGCGAGGAGCGCGGCGAGTTGTTCGCGGTCCGCGACGTCGCAGGCGGCCACGGTGACGCCGGCGCCGAGCGCGGTCAGCTCCTCGGCCAGCGCGGCCGCGCCGGGGGCGTCCGGGCCGCGGCGGCCGGTCAGGAGCAGGTGCGGCGCCCCGGCGCGGGCGAGCCTGCGCGCCACCCGGGCGCCGAGCGCGCCGGTGCCGCCGGTGATCAGGAAGGTGCCGGAGGGGGTCCGGTCGTGCCGGACGGCCGGTGCGGGGGCGGGTACCACCCGTCGGACGTGCAGGCCGGAGGCGCGTACCGCGATCTGGTTCTCCGGGGCGTCGGCGCCCGTGGGCGTGTCCGCGGCGACCGCCCGGCCGAGGGTGCGGAGGACGGCGGGTGTGGGGTCGGCGGGCAGGTCCACGAGGCCGCCCCAGCGGTGGCCGAGTTCGACCGCCGCGACCTGTCCCAGCCCCCAGAGCCGTGCCCCGGCGGGCGACGGGGACTCGCCTGGCGTGACGGCCGCCGCGCCACGCGTGGCGATCCACAGGGGGGCGGCGTGCGGCCCGGCCTCGCCCAGGGCCTGGAGGAGCGCCACGGCGTCGGCCGTGCCGGGCTCGGCGGGGGCCTGCCACAGGACGCGCGCGCATCGCGCGGCCGCGTCACCGGCCTCGCGCAGCAGCCGGACGAACGTGTCCCGGTCGGCGCCCCCGGGGAGCAGGAGAGTGTGGACGTCCGCTCCCCGTACGGCGAGCTCGCGCGCGACACCGGCGGTAAGGCCCGCGTCGGCGGGGTCGTCCGGGGCGAGCAGCAGCCACGGCCCCGGCGGGCGTGCGGGCTCGGTGGGACCGGAGGCGGCGGGGTGCCAGGTGACGCGGTACCACAGGTCGTCCGCCTCCCGGCCGGTTTCCGCGCCCGTACGCGCGTCGGCCCGGGAGCCGGAGGCGGGGGTGCCCAGCCAGTAGCGGGTGCGCTGGAAGGCGTACGTCGGCAGGTCGATCCGCCGCGCGCCGCTTCCCTCGTGGAGCGCGGCCCAGTCGACGTCGACGCCCCGGACACCGAGGGCGGCGAGGGCCTCGATCACGGTGTCGGTCTCGGGCCGGTCGCGGCGCAAGGCGGGTACGAGGAAGGGGGCTTCGGGGTCGCCGTCGAAGCAGTGGCCGGCCATGCCGGACAGGACGGCCTGCGGGCCTATCTCCAGGAACACACTCGCACCGGCCGCGCGGGCGGCACGGACACCGTCGGCGAAACGGACGGCCTCACGGGCATGACGCACCCAGTAATCGGCGGTGCGGAGATCATCACCGGAAGCCAGCTCACCGGTCAGGTTCGAGACCACGGCCAGACGCGGCGCGCGGAACTCCACCGCCGACGCGACCCGGCGGAACTCCTCCAGCATCGGATCCATCAACTTGGAATGGAAAGCGTGCGAGACCGGCAGCCAGGACGTCCGCACCTCACGGCCGGCCAGGTCCGAAGCCAGGTCCTCCAGAGCGGTCTTCTCCCCGGACAGGACGACCGAGGAAGGGCCGTTGACGGCGGCGACCGACACACCGGCCGGAAGATCGGGCAGATCACCTTCCGCCACCCGCACCGACAGCATCGCCCCGCCGGACGGCAAGGACCCCATCAACCGGCCACGCGCCACCACCAACCGCGCCGCGTCCGCCAACGAGAACACACCCGCCGCACAAGCGGCGGCGATCTCCCCCACCGAATGCCCCAGGACCACATCAGCACGCACACCACGCGCCTCCACAGCCCGGAACAGCGCCACCTCCAGCGCGAACAACGCAGGCTGCGTGAACTCCGTACGGTCCAGCAACCCCGCTTCGGCGAACATCACATCGCGTATCGAGTGCCCGCCCACCGAACCAAGTTCCGCGCACACCTCGTCCAACGCCGCCGCGAACACCGCGTCGGAGACGTAGAGTTCCCGCCCCATTCCGACGCGCTGCGCGCCCTGCCCCGTGAACAGCATCGCCACCCCGGTCCCCGGGTCGGCCGTGCCCCTGACCACCTGGGGCGCCCGGTCCCCGGCGGCGAGCGCGTCGAGACCGGTCAGCAGTTCCCCGCGGTCGCGGCCCAGCACGACCGCCCGTTCGCCGAAGGAGGAGCGGGTGGCGGCGAGCGAATGGGCGGTGTCCAGCGGATCGGCCCCGGTGCGCTCCAGGTGCTCGCGCAGCCGGGCCGCCTGGGCGCGCAGAGCCGTTCCGGAGCGGGCCGACACCGGCCACGCCATGACCGCGGGGGGTTCGAAGTGCTCGTCGGCGACCCGCTCCCCGGCAGGTTCGGCGGGCGGCTCTTCAAGGATCACGTGGGCGTTGGTGCCGCTGATACCGAAGGAGGAGACGCCCGCCCGGCGCGGGCGGCCGTCGCGTACGGGCCAGGGGCGCTCCTCGGCCAGCAGTTCGACGGCGCCCGACGCCCAGTCGACGTGCGGGCTGGGGGTGGCGGCGTGGAGCGTGCGCGGCAGTACGCCGTGCCGCATCGCCTGGAGCATCTTGATGACGCCGCCGGCTCCGGCGGCCGCCTGGGCGTGCCCGATGTTCGACTTCAGCGACCCCAGCCACAACGGGTCGCCGCTCCGGCCCCGGCCGTACGTGGCCAGCAGCGCGTCCGCCTCGATGGGGTCACCCAGCGCGGTGCCGGTGCCGTGCGCCTCGACGGTGTCGACGTCGTCCGGTGCCAGGCCCGCGTCGGCCAGCGCCCGCCGGATGACGTCCTCCTGCGCCGGGCCGCTGGGCGCCGTCAGGCCGTTGCTGGCGCCGTCCTGGTTCACCGCCGTGCCCCGCACGACCGCCAGTACCCGGTGGCCGTCGCGCCGCGCGTCCGAGAGCCGTTCGAGCGCGAGCACGGCGACGCCCTCGGACCAGGCCGTGCCGTCGGCGGCCTCGGCGAAGGGCTTGCACCGGCCGTCCGGGGCCAGGCCCAGCTGGCGGGAGAACTCCACGAACATGCCGGGCCCGGACATCACCGTGGCGCCGCCGGCCAGGGCCAGCGCGCATTCGCCCCGGCGCAGCGCCTGTACGGCGAGGTGCATCGCGACCAGCGACGACGAGCAGGCGGTGTCCACGGTCATGGCCGGGCCGCGGGCCCCGAGGACGTAGGCGATGCGTCCCGAGGCCACGCTCGGTGTGGTGCCGGTGAGCAGGTAACCCGCGTATTCGTCGTCCCCTTCGTGGAGCCTGGGCCCGTACTCGGGGGCGACGGCGCCGATGAACACCCCGGTGTCGCCGCCGCGCAGTGACGCCGGGTCGATCCCGGCGTCCTCCAGGGCCTCCCAGGACGTCTCCAGCAGCAGCCGCTGCTGGGGGTCCATCGCGAGGGCCTCGCGCGGGCTGATCCCGAAGAAGTCGGAGTCGAACTCGGCGGCCCCGTGGAGGAACCCGCCCTGGCGCACGTAGGTCCTGCCCGGCGCCCCGGGGTCGGCGTCGTACAGGGCGTCGAGGTCCCAGCCGCGGTCGGTGGGGAAGGAGGAGATCGCGTCGGTGCCCGTGGACACCAGGTCCCACAGGCCGGCGGGCGAGTCCACGCCGCCGGGGAGGCGGCAGCCGGCGCCGACGATGACGACGGGGTCGTCGTCCTCCGCGGTGTGGCGCGTCACGGCCGGAGCGGCGGCGGGCGCGGTGGCCGGGTCCGCCGCCGGCACGCCGAGCTGGGCTCCGGCCAGGTGATCGGCCACGGCGCGCGGGGTGGGCAGGTTGTAGACGAGGCCGGGGGCGAGGGGCACGCCGGTGGCGGCGCTCAGCAGGTCGCGGAGTTCGACCGCCGTCACCGAGTCCATCCCCTGCGAGGTGAAGGGGCGGTCGAGCGCGATCCCGGCGGGGTCGTCGTGGCCGAGGACGGTCGCGGCGGTCTCGCGGACGAGCCGGAGCAGCCGGCCGCGCGACATCGGATCGGCCGTCGGGCGGGGGCCGGGGGCCGGTGTCTCCCGGACCGTCTCCGCGGCGTCGGGTGCCCGCGGCACGGCGGGGGCGGGCTGCCGGGGGTCGAGCCCCTTCGCCCAGTGGGTGCGGCGCTGGAAGGCGTACGTCGGCAGGGGCACCCGGCGGGCGCCGGAGTCCCGGTACGCGCCCGCGAGGTCGAGGCGGGGGACGCGCGTGTGGAGTGCGTCCACGGCCGAGGAGAAGGCTTCGGCTTCGGGACGGTCGCGGCGCAGGGCCGGTACGAGGAGGAGGGCGGGGTCGTCGTCGAGGCAGTGACCGGCCATGCCGGACAGGACCGCCTGCGGGCCTATCTCCAGGAACACACTCGCACCAGCCGCGCGAGCGGCGCGGACTCCGTCGGCGAAACGGACGGCCTCACGGGCGTGCCGCACCCAGTAATCGGCGGTGCGGAGTTCAGCCGGGGTGGCGAGCTCACCGGTCAGGTTCGAGACCACGGGCAGACGCGGCTCATGGAACTCCACCGCCGAAGCGATCTCGCGGAACTCCTCCAGCATCGGATCCATCAACGCGGAATGGAAAGCGTGCGAGACCGACAGCCACGCGCACTTCACCCCACGGGCGGAGAGGACCGGCTCCAGGCTCTCCAGGGCCTCCCTCTCGCCCGAGAGGACCACCGAGGAAGGGCCGTTGACGGCCGCGATCGACACACCGGCCGGAAGATCGGGCAGCTCACCTTCCGCCGCCCGCACCGACAACATCGCCCCACCGGACGGCAACGCACCCATCAACCGCCCACGCGCCACCACCAACCGCGCCGCATCCCCCAACGAGAACACACCCGCCACACACGCAGCGGCAATCTCCCCCACCGAATGCCCCAGAACAACATCGGCACGCACACCACGCGCCTCCACAGCCCTGAACAGCGCCACCTCCAACGCGAACAACGCAGGCTGCGTGAACTCCGTACGGTCCAGCAACCCCGCTTCGGCGAACATCACATCGCGTATCGAGTGCCCGCCCACCGAACCAAGTTCCGCGCACACCTCGTCCAACGCCGCCGCGAACACCACGTCCGAGGCGTACAACTCCCGCCCCATGCCCGCACGCTGAGCGCCCTGACCCGTGAACAGCATCGCCACCCCGGCGCCCGGCTCGGCGGTGCCGGTCCGTACGCCCGCCGGTGTCACGCCGTGGGCGAGCCGGTCGAGCCGGGCGGTGAGTTCCTCGCGGTCGTCGCAGCGCAGGGCGGCGCGGTGCTCGAAGAGGGTGCGTGTGGTGGCGAGGGAGTAGGCGACGTCGAGCGGTTCGGCCCCGGTGCGCTCCAGGTGGTCGCGCAGCCTCGCGGCCTGGGCCCGTAGCGCCTGTTCGGAGCGGCCCGAGAGCACCAGCGGGACTCCCACCGGCTTCGCGGTCCGTGTTTCGCGTACGCGTTCGCGTCCCGCGTCCGGTGCCGCCTCCAGCACCACATGGCAGTTGGTGCCGCCCATGCCGAACGAGCTGACGCCGGCCGGCAGCGGTGCTCCGTCCCGCACGGGGCGGAGCTCGGTGCGGGACGTCGCCACCTTGAGCCGGAGCCGGTCCAGTGGGATGGCCGGGTTGGGGGTGGTGAAGTTGAGGGAGGCCGGGAGGGTTCCCTCCCGGAGGCACAGCGCGGCCTTGACCAGGCCCGCGATGCCCGCCGCGCCTTCCAGGTGGCCGATGTTGGTCTTCACGGAGCCCACGAGCAGCGGGTCGTCGGCGGGCCGTTCCCGGCCGTACACCGCGCCGAGGGCGTGGGCCTCGACGGGGTCGCCGACCGGGGTGCCCGTGCCGTGCAGTTCGACGAACCGCACGTCCGCGGGGCGGACCCCCGCCTGCGCGCAGGCCGCCCTGATGACGGCCTCCTGGCCTTCGCGGTCGGGGGCGGTGAGCCCGGGTCCGCCGCCGTCGTTGCCGAGGGCGGCGCCGCGTACGACGCAGTGCACGCGGTCGCCGTCGGCCAGGGCGTCGGCGAGGGGCTTGAGGACGACCGCGGCGCCGCCCTCGCCCCGTACGTAGCCGTTGGCGCGGGCATCGAAGGTGTGGCAGCGGCCGTCGGGCGACAGGGCGCCGAGCCGTTCCATGGCGGCCGAGCCGTCGTCGGCCAGGATCAGGCTGACGCCGCCGGCGACGGCCAGGCGCGAGGTGCCGTTGCGGAGGCTCTCCACGGCGAGAGTCACCGCCGCCAGCGAGGACGACTGCGCGGTGTCGACGACCAGGCTGGGGCCGCGGGTGCCGAGGAAGTAGGAGAGGCGGTTGGCGAGCATGGCGCGCTGGAGGCCGGTGGCCGTGTGCGCGCCGACGGGGGCTCCGGTGCGGTGCAGCAGGGTGGCGTAGTCGTCGCTCATGGCGCCGATGAACACGCCCGCCCGCGTGCCGCGCAGGCTCTCCGGGAGGATCCCGGCGTCCTCCAGGGCCTCCCAGCCGAGTTCGAGGACGAGGCGCTGCTGGGGGTCGGTGTCCGCGGCCTCGCGCGGTGACATGCCGAAGAAGGCCGCGTCGAAGTCGGCGACACCGTCGACGGTGCCGCGGCGGCGGCCGTCGGCGGCCCGGCGGACGGCTTCCGTCCCGGTGCTCAGCAGCTCCCAGAACGCGTCGAGGCCGGGTGCGCCGGGGAAGCGGCAGGCCATGCCGACGACGGCGATCGCATCGGCGGTCAAGGCCTCGGCCGTCATTGCGTCGACGGCGGTCCCCGCCGGGGCGGGTACGGAGGAATCGGCTCGGCCGTCGTTCCGGTCGCCGCTTTTCGAAATCGCGAGATCTTCAGACACCAGCATTCCCCATGTGCTCGCCGTGCCATGTCATGTGAATTCCTGATTCCCCAAGATCGTACAGCGGGGCAGCACTCGGCCGGCGAAACGGTCAACAACCGAGAAGTAATTGTGTCAGGTCAGGAATACGTGAATTGATTTCCGGAATTCGCCCGGGAATTGTGTCAGGTCCGCCTTGCCGGCGCGTCGGGCCGCCGCCGGGCGTCCCAGGCGGCGAGCAGTTCGCGCTCCCGCTCGGTGGCGAGGCCGCTGAGGTGGCCGTGGGTGTTGGCCAGGGGCGGTTCGGGGGCGGGGCGGTCGCGAAGGACGGCCCAGGTGTCGCGCACCGTCTCGGCGGGCGGGCGGCAGACGAGGCCCGCGGCCTCGGCCCGGGTGGCGGGGGTGGCCCACATGCACGTGTGTTCCGGGGCGTCGGGGATCCACATCGGCAGGTCGGTCCAGGGCGTCACACCGTGGTCGAGGAGGAAGGCGTCGTCGACCCACTCCAGTTCGGGGTCGGTGCCGGTGGCCGCGGCGCACGCGGCGAGCCACCGGCCGTAGGTGGTGTGGCCCTCGGGGGCGGCGACCACGAACGGGCCGGTGCGGCGCGCGTCGAGGCAGCGCAGGCCGAACGCGGCGATGTCCCGGGCGTCGATCACGCGCATGGCGAGGTCCGGGTTGCCGGGCGCGAGGACGCGCCGGCGCTCGCCCCCGGCCGCGTGGAGGCGCCACAGCCAGGCGTCCAGCTGGCCGACGTTGTCGTACGGGCCGGTGATCACCCCGGCCCGGAAGAGCAGGGTGCGGCCGTCGAAGTGGCGGGTGACGGCCCGTTCGCAGCCGGCCTTGAGGACGCCGTAGTCGCCGTCGTCGGGGCCGGCGTCCGGGGCGCAGTCGTGGGCGGGGGAATCGTCGTCGACCGACGGGGCGGTGCCCCAGTCGCGTAGGGCCGCGAGGCTCGACACGTAGAGGTAGGCGTCGGCGTGGCCGGACAGGACGCGGGCCCCCTCGCCGACGACGCGGGGCACGTATCCGCAGGTGTCCACGACCGCGTCCCAGTGCCGGCCGGCGACGAGCCGTTCGAGGTCGGCGGTCACCTGGCGGTCGCCGCGGACCGCCTCGACGCCGGCGAGGTCGGCGGCGCTGACCCCCCTGTTGAAGGTGGTGACCTCGTGGCCGCGGGCCAGGGCCTCGGTGACGAAGGCGCGTCCCACGAACTGTGAGCCGCCGATGACAAGGATCTTCACGGTGTACGTCCTCCTGTGGTCCCGGAGAAGCCGTGGCCGGGGCGGGCCCCCGGCCCGGGGAGGGGCGGCGCGGCTTCGACGGCCGGCGCTCTCGCGCGCCGCGCGCGGTGCGCTCGGCCTCCCCCGGTTCTCGCCGGGAGACGCCCCCGGCGGGGCCGGGATCCCGCCCGCCCGGCGGAAAGGAGACCTGCGGTCCGTGCCCGGCGCACGCCTCGCCGCCGCGGCCCGAACAGCGAATTGAACAGGACCGGGATTTCCGGGGCAATGATCCTCCCGGCATTGTGTCAAGTTCTCGCGGACCGGTGGATTTCGCGCCGAATGCATGGTGTGTCAGGTCCGCCTTGTCGGCGATCTTGGCGATTCGTAGGGTCGGCCGGCGTCGCACCACTACTTTCCCAAGGAGAATGGCCGATGACCGAGGCCGTGACAGAGCCGTTGGAGCTCAGCAAGGAGGCCGACGCCCAGGAGCTGCTGGCCTGGTTCGCCTTCAACCGGGCCCACCACCCGGTCTTCTGGGACGAGGGCCGGCAGGCGTGGCAGGTCTTCCGCTACGACGACTACCTGACCGTCTCGACCCATCCGGAGTTCTTCTCCTCCGACTTCAACCAGGTCATGCCGACCCCGCCCGAGCTGGAGATGATCATCGGGCCGGGCACCATCGGCGCCCTCGACCCGCCGGCCCACGGGCCGATGCGCAAGCTGGTCAGCCAGGCGTTCACGCCCAAGCGGATGGCCGCCCTGGAGCCCCGGATCCGGGAGATCAACCAGGAGCTGCTGGACCAGGTGCGGGGCCGGGAGACGATCGACGTCGTCGGCGACCTCTCGTACGCGCTGCCGGTCATCGTGATCGCCGAGCTGCTGGGCATCCCGGCCTCGGACCGCGATGTGTTCCGCGAGTGGGTCGACACGCTGCTGACCAACGAGGGGCTGGAATACCCGAACCTGCCCGACAACTTCAGCGAGACGATCGGCCCGGCCCTCCAGGAGATGACCGACTACCTCCTGGAGCAGATCCGGAACAAGCGCGAGAACCCGGCCGACGACCTGATCACCGGCCTGGTCCAGGCCGAGCAGGACGGTGTCCGGCTCACCGACGTGGAGATCGTCAACATCGTCGCGCTGCTGCTGACCGCCGGGCACGTGTCGTCCAGCACCCTGCTCAGCAACCTCTTCCTGGTGCTGGAGGAGAACCCGCAGGCCCTGGCCGACCTGCGCGCCGACCGGGAGCTGGCGGCGGGCGCGATCGAGGAGACGCTGCGCTACCGCAGCCCGTTCAACAACATCTTCCGGTTCCTCAAGGAGGACACGGACATCCTCGGCCCGGTCATGAAGAAGGGCGAGATGGTCATCGCGTGGAGCCAGTCGGCCAACCGCGACCCCGGGCACTTCCCCGACCCGGACACCTTCGACATCCGGCGCACGGGCACCCGGCACATGGCCTTCGGGCACGGCATCCACCACTGCCTGGGCGCCTTCCTGGCCCGGCTGGAGGGCAAGGTGCTGCTGGAGCTGCTGCTGGACCAGGTCGGCTCGTTCCGGATCGACCACGACAACACCCTCTACTACGAGGCCGACCAGCTGACGGCCAAGTACCTGCCCGTCCACGTCGAGTGGAGCTGACCGGGCCGCCGGCCCCGGGTTCCGCGGTCCGCGCCGGCCGCGGAGCCGCGCCCCGTCCCGAGAGGAGCGCCGCCATCGCCGAGAACACCGCCGGGCAGCCGGCCGAGGCCCCGGACCACGAGAACGCCCCCGGCCCGGCCGGGGCCGCCGGTGCCCCGGACCCCGGCCCCGTCGGCCGGGTCAAGCCGTGCCGGCTGATCCGGCTCGAACAGCACATCGACCCGCGCGGCAGCCTCTCCGTGGTCGAGTCGGGCATGACCGTGGACTTCGCCATCGAGCGGGTCTACTACATGCACGGCCAGGCCGCGTCCTCGCCGCCGCGCGGGCTGCACGGGCACCGCACCCTGGAACAGCTCGTCATCGCCGTGCACGGCGGCTTCTCGATCAGCCTGGACGACGGGTTCCGGCGGGCCACGTACCGGCTGGACGAGCCGGGCGCCGGGCTCTACATCGGGCCGATGGTGTGGCGGGTGCTGAAGGACTTCGCGCCGGACTCCGTCGCCCTGGTCCTCGCGTCCCGGCACTACGAGGAGTCCGACTACTACCGGGACTACGACACCTTCCTGCGCGACGCCCGGAGCCTGACGTGAACGTGCCCTTCCTCGACCTGAAGGCCCCCTACCGGGAGCTGCGGGCCGACATCGACGCCGCGCTCGGCCGGGTCGCCGCGTCGGGCCGCTACCTCCTCGGCCCGGAACTCGACGCGTTCGAGGCGGAGTTCGCGGCATACTGCGGCAACGAGCACTGCGTCGCCGTCGGCAGCGGCTGCGACGCGCTGGAGCTGGCGCTGCGCGCCCTGGGCATCGGCCCCGGCGACGAGGTGGTGGTGCCCGCGCACACCTTCATCGCCACCTGGCTGGCCGTGTCCGCGACCGGGGCCCGGCCGGTGCCCGTGGACCCGTCGCCGGACGGGCATTCCATGGACCTCGGGCTGGTCGAGGCGGCCCTGACGCCGCGCACCCGGGCCGTGCTGCCCGTCCATCTGTACGGCCACCCGGCCGACATGGACCCGCTGCTGGCACTCGCCGCCCGGCACGGCCTCGCGGTCGTGGAGGACGCGGCGCAGGCGCACGGCGCCCGCTACCGGGGCCGCCGGACCGGCTCCGGGCACGTGGTCGCCTTCAGCTTCTACCCGGGCAAGAACCTGGGCGCGATGGGCGACGGCGGGGCGGTCGTCACCTCCGACGCCGCCGTCGCCGAACGGGTGCGGCTGCTGCGCAACTTCGGGTCCCGGGAGAAGTACCGGCACGAGGTGCGCGCCGGCAACTCCCGGCTCGACGAGTTCCAGGCCGCGGTGCTGCGCGCCAAGCTGCCGCGCCTCGACGCCTGGAACGCCCGCCGGGCCGCGGTGGCCGCCCGCTACGGGAAGGCGCTGGCCGGGGTGCCGGGCATCGTCCTCCCGGAGGCCGCCCCCTGGGCCGACCCGGTGTGGCACCTGTATGTGATCCGCGGCGCGGAGCGCGACGCGCTCCGCCGTGAGCTGGACCGGGCGGGGGTGGCGACGCTGATCCACTACCCCGTGCCGCCGCACCGCTCCCCGGCCTACGCGGACGACCCGGCCGGCGCGCCGGAGGGCGCCCACCCGCGCACCGAACGCCTGGCGGCGGAGGCGCTCAGCCTGCCCCTCGGACCCCATCTCGGCGACGACGAGGCCGACGCCGTGGTGGCGGCCGTCGTGGCGGCGGTGGCGGCCACCGGCGGCGCGGCGGGGGCCGGCCGCCGTCTTCCTCAACCGACGGAGAAACGATGACCCAGACGACACCGGGGCGGCCGCCGATGAAGGGGATCATCCTCGCCGGCGGCGGGGGCACCCGGCTGCGGCCCCTGACCGGGACGCTCTCCAAGCAGCTACTGCCGGTCTACAACAAACCGATGATCTACTACCCGCTCGCGATGCTCATGCTGGGCGGCATCCGCGAGATCCAGGTCATCTCCTCGCCCCAGCACATCCCGCTGTTCCGGCGGGTGCTGGGCGACGGCTCCCGGCTGGGCCTGGAGATCACCTACGCGGAGCAGGCCGAGCCCCAGGGCATCGCCCAGGCGCTCACCATCGGCGCCGGGCACATCGGGGACTCCCCGGTGGCGCTGATCCTGGGCGACAACATCTTCCACGGGCCCGGGTTCTCCTCCGTGCTCCAGGGCAGCATCCGGCACCTGGACGGCTGTGTGCTGTTCGGCTACCCGGTGAGCGATCCGCGGCGCTACGGCGTCGGCGAGATCGACGAGGACGGGCTGCTGCTCTCCCTGGAGGAGAAGCCCGAGCGGCCGCGCTCGAACCTGGCCGTCACCGGGCTCTACCTGTACGACAACGACGTCGTCGACATCGCCAAGAACATCCGGCCCTCCGCGCGCGGCGAGCTGGAGATCACCGACGTCAACAAGGTGTACCTGGAGCAGCGCCGGGCCCGGCTGATCGAGCTGGGCCACGGCTTCGCCTGGCTGGACATGGGCACGCACGACTCCCTGTTGCAGGCCAGCCAGTACGTGCAGCTGCTGGAGCAGCGGCAGGGCGTGCGGATCGCCTGCATCGAGGAGATCGCCCTGCGCATGGGGTTCATCGACGCGGAGGCCGTGTACCGGCTGGGCCGTGAGCTCGGCGCGTCGGGGTACGGCGCCTATCTGATGGAGGTGGCGACCCATGCCGGAGCTGCCTGACCCGGCGCGTCCGGCGCCCGCCGCGGCGCGGCGCTTCCGGCGGGTCCTGGTGACGGGCGGTGCCGGCTTCATAGGTTCGCGCTTCGTGACCGCGCTGCTGGACGGTTCCCTGCCGGGGTTCGGCGAACCCGAGGTGGTGGTCCTGGACGCGCTGACGTACGCGGGCAACCTCGCCAATCTGGACGAGGTCGGCGACTCGCCCCGGCTGCGCGTCGTCACCGGGGACATCTGCGACGGTGCCGCGGTCGCCGGGGCCATGGCGGGTGCCGACCTGGTGGTGCACTTCGCGGCCGAGTCGCACGTGGACCGGTCCATCGAGGACGCCGGGGCGTTCGTCCGCACCAATGTGCTGGGTACCCACACCCTGCTGCGGGAGGCGCTGGAGGTCGGACCCGAGCGGTTCGTGCACGTGTCGACGGACGAGGTGTACGGGTCGATCGAGGAGGGGTCCTGGCCGGAGGACCAGCCGCTCAGCCCCAACTCGCCCTACGCCGCGTCCAAGGCCGCGTCGGACATGCTGGCGCTGGCGTTCCACCGCACGCACGGGCTGCCGGTGTGCGTGACCCGCTGCTCCAACAACTACGGCCCGTACCAGTACCCCGAGAAGGTCGTCCCGCTGTTCACGGGCAGCCTCCTCGACGGCGGGACCGTCCCGCTGTACGGCGACGGGGGCAACCGGCGCGACTGGCTGCACGTCGACGACCACTGCCGGGGCATCGCGCTGGTGGCCCTGGGCGGCCGGCCGGGCGAGGTCTACAACATCGGCGGCGGCACCGAACTGTCCAACACCGAGCTGACGGAACGCCTGCTGGAGCTGTGCGGGGCGGACTGGTCGGCGGTGCGGCGGGTGCCCGACCGCAAGGGCCACGACCGGCGCTACTCGGTCGACTTCGCCAAGATCTCCGCCGAGCTGGGTTACGCGCCGCGGGTCGGTGTCGACGAGGGCCTGGCGGAGACCGTGCGCTGGTATCGCGAGAACCGCGCGTGGTGGGAGCCCCTCATGAAAGGACGATGACCTCCGTGTCCGCAACTGAAGTGCCGCCCGGCCCGTACGCGCGGCGGCGCGGCCCTCGCCCGTACGGTCCCAGGGGGAGCCATGCGTCCTGAACCGGGGTCCGTGGCCGAGGCCGACTACGCCGACCGCCGGCTCACGGCCGGGCGGGTGCGGCTCTCGGCCGGCACGCCCGACAGCCGGGTCACGCCCACGGCGGACGTGCCCGGCTGGCTGGCCGCCTACGGGCGGGCGCACCACTTCCGGGCCGAGCCGATCCCGTTCGCCGGTCTGCGGCGGTGGTACTTCGAGCCCGGCACCGGCGACCTGCGGCACGAGACGGGCCGGTTCTTCTCCATCGAGGGGCTGCGCACCAGCTCGGACGCCGATCCCGTGGACCGGGTGCAGCCGATCATCGTGCAGCCCGAGGTGGGGCTGCTGGGCGTGCTGGCCCGGGAGTTCGACGGGGTGCTGCACTTCCTGATGCAGGCCAAACCGGAGCCCGGCAACGTCAACGGGCTCCAGCTCTCCCCCACCGTGCAGGCCACCCGGAGCAATTTCGACGAGGTGCACCACGGCCGCGCGACGCCGTTCCTGGACCACTTCATCCAGCACCCGCGCCGGCGCGTCCTGGTGGACGCCATCCAGTCCGAGCAGGCCGACTGGTTCCTGCACAAGCGCAACCGCAACATGGTCGTGGAGATCGACGCGGAGGTGCCGACGGACGACTCCTTCCGCTGGCTGACCCTCGGTCAGATTCGTGGACTGCTGCGGCTCGACGACCTCGTCAACATGGACACCCGTTCCGTGCTGGCCTGTCTGCCGACGGCGCACGGCGCGGACGACGGCGACGGCGACGGCTTCGGGGCCGCGCTCCGGCGGTCCTTCTACGGTGACCCCACGCCGCGGCACGACCTGCACGCGGTCACCAGCTGCCTCACCGACGTCCAGGCGCTGCGGGTGCTGCGGCAGCAGAGCGTGCCGCTGGAGCGCGCGTACGAGGACGGGTGGCGGCGGGACGGGAGCGCGATCCGGCACCGCAGCGGCCGCCGCTTCGAGATCATGGCGGTGGGTGTCACGGCGGAGCGGCGCGAGGTGGCGTCGTGGACCCAGCCGCTGCTACGGCCCTGCTCGCAGGGGCTGGCCGCGCTGGTGGTGCGGCGGATCGGCGGGGTGCTGCACGCCCTGGTGGCGGCGCGCTCGGACGTCGGGACGCTGAACGTGGCGGAGTTCGGTCCGACCGTCCAGCACCGTGCGGCCGGGCCGGACGCCGCGGCCGTCCCGTACCTGGACTACGTGCGCGCCGGCGGCCCGGACCGGATCCGCTACGACGCGGTCCAGTCGGAGGAGGGCGGCCGCTTCTACCACGCGCGGACCCGCTACCTGGTGGTCGAGGCGGGCCCGGAGCTGCCGGTGGACTGCCCGCCGGGGTTCCGCTGGGCGACGTTCGGGCAGCTCACGGAGCTGCTCGCGCACGGCCACTACCTCAATGTGGAGCTCCGTACGCTGATCGCCTGCGCGCACGCCGCGTACTGACCGCCGACCGCCGCTGTCACCTACTGACGGTTCGGTCACATCCTCTTGACCTCGATCTTGGTCGAGGTTGTCGAATGGGCGGTGCCGGAACCGGGAGCGGGGTCGGCGGAACGTATCAGTCGACGGAGAGCGGTGGTCCTCATGTCAGTTGCCGGCAACACGGAGAGCGTGCTCACTTCCGAGGTCGAGACGGCCGTGCGCGGCGTCGTGCAGGCGCTGGAGGACGCCTTCAACGCGCACGACGCCGACGCCCTGGGCGAGACGTACGCGCGGAACGCCACGTGGACCAATGCCATGGGCCACGTCAGCCAGGGCCGGGAGGCCATCACCGAGGCCGCGCGGCGCGCGCTGCCGATGCTGGCCGAGCAGTTCGTCCGCTACGAGGTGACCGGCCTGCTGCCCGTCCGGCCCGACGTCATCGCCGTCAACGTCGTGCAGAGCCCGGTCACCGAGGCCGGCGAGCCCGTCGAGGGCCCCAAGGGCGCCCCGCTGTACGTCGTCTCCCGGGAGGACGAGGGCTGGCGGATCATCGCGGGGTCGAACACCTTCCGCAACAGCTGAACCCGGCCCGTAGGCGGGGAACGACCTGTGGGGGGTGCGCCGTCGGCGCACCCCCCACAGGTCGTTCCCGTTCCGCGTCTTCCGTCCGCTACTTCGCGGCGGGTGCCGTCGGGTCCGACTGCGGGGCCGGGCCGGGGGCGGGCCGGGCCGGGCGCCGCGGCCGGCCGATGGTCCGCATGACGGGCTTCTCCACGAAGAAGTGGAGGAGGGCGGCGAGGCCGAGGCTGAGCGCGAAGGCGAGCACCGTGAGGCCGGTCGCGGCCGGGGTGTCCCACTGGCGGTAGTAGCTCAGCTCACCGCCGAGGAAGCGGTGCCCGTACTGGATGACCAGGTAGTGCACGAGGTAGAAGGCGAAGGTGAGTTCGCCCAGCAGGACCATCGTCTTCGAGGCCAGGGGCGAGCGGGCGCCGCGCACGTCGCCCGCGGCGAGCGAGCCGAGCAGCAGGGCGACGGCCGGGACCGCCAGGCTGCGGCCCAGCCAGTCGGGCAGCGCGAACGAGAGCGCGTACAGCGCGCCGAACGTCAGGGCGCAGACCAGGGGCTTGGGCCCGGCCCAGCGGCCGTTCTTCACGATCAGCGCCATGACGATGCCGAGCGTGAACTCCATGAGCCGGACGGGCGGGAACACGTAGATGAACCAGTACTGCATCTCCGGCATCTTCGCGTCCCAGGGCAGCGCCGGGTCGGTGGGCATCAGCAGGGCGACGGAGGGCACCGCGACCACGGCGACGGCCAGGCAGACGGCCCATTTCCACAGCCGCTCGACGCGCACCTTGGTGAGTGCCGCGAAGAGGAAGGGGAACACGGCGTAGAACAGCATCTCGGCGGAGAGCGACCATGCCACCGGATTCATGCTGGCGTATTCGTGGAAGTCCGGGAACCACGCCTGCACCAGGAAGAGATTGGTCAGGAATCCGTCCCACACGGAACGGCCCATGCTCGGTTCCTGGAGCCACAGCACGATCGCCAGCGTCACCAGGAGCATGGGCAGGTGCAGTGAGAACGCGCGGGTCACCCGGCGCCGCCAGAAGGCGGTCAGGGATTTGTCGGGCAGGCCGGCCCAGGTGAGGACGAACCCGCTGAGCATGAAGAAGAACGAGACCGCGTAGGGACCCAGGACGTTCAGCGGTACCTGTGCCGTGGAATTGATCTCGGAGTTCCGGAAGATGGGCTGCGCGGCGATATGCGCGGTGAACACCGTCAGGGCCGCGATGAAACGCATCCCACCGAGTGACGGCAGGTGTTTCGGCAAGGGCATGGGGATCCTCGGGACGGGCGAAAGCGTGGATGGTCGGGGATTTCTAGGCCATGGACACCGGGGCCGACAAGGCATAGCTGACACAGTGGCGGCGTTATCCGCCGGGCCGTTCCCGCGCACCGCCCGCAATCACCGAACGTAGCGCCGGGATGGCACGGCGCAGCGCGATGTGGTGGGCGATCACCTCCTACGGCCGGTAACCGGTGGGCTCCCCACCGGGTTTCGTGCCCCCGGACAGGTCTCCGGGCCGAACGGTCGGTCCTGGCCGGAAGGGGCGGGGAAGAGTGTGATCCGCTTATCTGGGAGCGCGCCGGGAATTCCGCAAGGCTGCTCCACAGCTCTTTACCGGGAAATTCACAGCGCTGTGGGGGATCTCGATGATCACTGCTCCGTTCGGCCCGAAACCCTCGGTTTCCCCGGCCGGTCCCCTCGGGGACGCGGACTTCGATTCGCTCGTCACCGGTACCTGCGCGGAGCTGCTGGGTTCGCTGCGCCGCGCCGACCAGCGCAGGAGGGGTGAGCAGTACGTCCGCGGGCTGCTCACCGCCAGTGGCCGCAAGACGGCCCGCAACCTCGCCAGCTTCGTGGGCGAGGGGGCGGCGGCGCAGAGCCTGCACCACTTCGTGGCCGCCTCGACCTGGGACTGGCGGCCGGTGCGCGCCGCGCTGGCCCGTTACGCGGACGACTTCCTGCGCCCGGACGCCTGGGTGGTCCGGCCGATGGTGGTGTCGAAGACCGGGGCGAACTCGGTGGGTGTGCGGCGGCGGTTCGTCCCGGACCTGGGCCGGGTGATGACCTGCCAGCGCAGCCACGGGTTATGGCTGGCCTCCGACGCGCTGTCGGCGCCCGTGAGCTGGCACCTGACGCTGGGCGGGGCACCGGACGGCGATCCGGACCGGCCGCTGGGCACGCGCGGCGAGGAGGAGGAACTCGTCCACCTGGTGGCGGAGATCGCACAGGAGACCCGTACGGTGGCCCGGCCGGTGGTGATGGACGCACGGGCGGCCCCGCCGCTCGCGCTGGTGCGCACGCTGACCTCGGCGGGCCTGCCGTTCATGCTGCGGGTGGGGGCCGAGTTGCCGCTGGCGCCCGCCGCCGGCCGGGTGCAGGTCGACCGGCGGCCCGCGACGTCCCCCGCGCAGGCGCTGATGGAGCAGGTGAAGCGGCTGAGCCACCCGGTGGAGTGCCATGGTTCGGTCAGTTTCGTCACCCCGCTGCCCGTGGTGCTGCCCGGTCTGCTGCCGCAGCGGACCCTGTTGCTGATGGGGGTGTGGCGGGCCAACCGGCGCCGCCCCGCGGACCTGTGGCTGACCGACCTCACCTCGTGGGGGCGGGGCCCGCTGCTGCGGCTGGCCATGCTGACCGACCGGGTGGACGCCGATTTCGGGGCGGTGAGCGTGGGGGTGGGGATGCGTGACTTCGAGGGACGTTCGTTCCAGGGGTGGCACCGGCATGTGACGCTGGCGTCGATCGCGCACGCGCTGCGGCTGTCGCAGGGCGTGGGCCGTCTCCGCGAGCCGGTCGCCGTCTGACGCCCGGCGGGGCGCCCGTACGCCCGGCGGGGCGCCCGTACGCCCGGCGGGGCGCCCGGCGTACGGGCGCCCCGGGCCGGCTCCGGGCCGGTCGGGAGTCGGCCGGGTCAGTCGGGCAGTGCCCGGAAGGCGCGGCGCGAGGACAGCGCGGAGCGCACCTGGTAGAGCCGCAGGGCGAGCTGGATGTCGAGCACCCGCTCGGGGTTCTGCCACTCCTCGCCCAGGAGCTGGGTGATGCGCTCCAGCCGGCGCGACACCGTGTTGGGGTGGACGCGCAGGGTCTCCGCGGCCCGGGTGGGGCTCCGGCCCGCCTCCAGGTACACCCGGAGGGTGGGGATGAGGTCGGTGAAGCGGTGGGTGTCGTAGTCGACGACGGGGCCGATGGTCTGGTCGATGTAGCCCGGGATGTCGTTCTCCTCGGCCAGGAGCATGCCGAGGAAGCCCAGGTCGGAGGCGCAGGCGGTGCCGCCGTCACCACCCAGGGCGCGGAGCGTCTCCAGGCACTGCGCGGCCTCGCGGTGGGCGTCGGCGATGGCGTCGACGGTGGTGGCGGGTCCGGCGGCGCCGACGGTCACCGGGTGCCCCAGCAGTGTGGAGAGCTCCTCGGTGGCGGTCTGCCCCACGGCCACGGGGTCGTCACCGGGGATCAGCAGGGCGACGGAGCCGTCGCGCACGCTGCACAGTCCCTCGCGCTCCTGGGCGTAGGCCGAGGCGTGGGCCTCGACCAGGGCCCGGAGGCGCTTGGGGCCGGAGGCGACCAGGACGACGTGCGGGCGGCGGAAGCGCAGGGAGAACATCAGGGCGCGCTCGCGCAGGAGTTCCGGGGAGCGCGGGGCGCCGACCAGATCGTCGAAGAACTCCTGGCAGCCGCGGTCCTTGGGGGCCTCGCTGCGCTGCATCCGCAGGTGCAGGGCGCAGGCGCGGGAGACGACGAGGAGCATCGGGACGGCGCCGTGGCCGGCCTCGCGGCCGAGGTCCGCCAGCAGGAAGCCGGCGTCCCGGGCCCCCGGCTGGAGCGGGACCACCCAGAAGCCGGTCTGCACGGGTACGGGCCGGCCGGTGTCGGCGGCCGTGCGGCAGGCGGAGCGCACATCGGCGCGGGCGAGGGGGCGGAGCCGCCCGTGCTCGGCGAGGGGTTCGCCGAGGGGGCCGCAGACGCCCGCGCCGCCGCCGAGGGCTCCGGCGGCCGTCGACAACAGGGCGTCCAGTCCGCGGCCGTTGAGCACGAGGGCGAGCAGGTGGGACTGGAGCTCCGAGGCCCTCCGGGTGTCGGCGAGGGCCGTGCGGGCCTCCCACGCTTCTTCGCGGAGGCGGCCGTTGTCCTCGCGGAGCCGGTCGTTCTGGCGTATGCGCGAAAGGGAGGCGGCGGCGAGGTCGGCGAGCGAGCACAGGAGCGTCACCTCGTTGGGCGTGAGGTGGCGGACCTGGCGGTCGGCGGCGTAGAGGACGCCCATGTGGTCCTCGCCCACCCGCAGCGGGGCGCCCAGTATGGCGCGTAAGCCCTCGGCGCGGACGAGGTCGTCGATCGCCTCGTCGTGCGGGATGCTGGGGTCGGCCAGGTAGTCGGAGGTCCAGAACGGGGCGCGGCGGGCGCGCACCATGCTGCCCAGGCCGCCGCCGGAGGGGACCCGGAAGCCCACGGTGAGGGCGTCGGCGGCGCCGTCGGCGCTCTGCACGACCGTGTCGTCCTCGCCGTCCTTGTGCAGGCTGATGTAGGCGACGTCCAGTTTGAGGAGGAGCCGGGCGCGGCGGGTGACGGAATCGAGCAGCTCCCGGTCGTTTCGGGCGCCGACGAATTCATGCGCGGCGTCGACGAGGGCGGCGAGCTCGGCCTCGCGGTCACGGCGGTACTCGATCATCGACTGGGCGGTGAGGGCAAGCCGGTTGAACCGCTCCAGGCGGCGCATCCGCGCCTCGCTGGCGCCTTCGCGCTCCGCCCGTGCCATGAGCCGGTCGTATTCGCCTCGGGGGGCGGTCCGGGCGACGAATTCGAGGAAGGCGAGAGCATCCTCCGCCTGTTTTTCCCCGTCCGCCTCGTCACGAGAATCCAGGCCGCTCATGCCGTAGAGTGCCCCCGTCCCGCAGACTTTACGAATTCCAGAACAGGTTATTACACCCCCGGCGGATGCGTCCAGCGCAATTTGCCACCGCACACGAGCCGTTGATAACCGGTCCGTAAACCGGTTTTTACCTTCCCCTCGCCTCTCCCCTGCCCACCGCCACCCTTTCCCGCCGAATTCTCCTCGCCCTTTCGTCCCCTTCGCCCGCCTTCGCGCGGCACGCCGCGCCGGAAAAATCCGTCAGACGTACTTCAGCGCGGCCTCGACCGTCCTGTGCAGCTCTGTCCACTCGGCGCGGGCCGCCGCGAGCTGTGTCTCCTGCAACTCGGCGCCCAGGGCCCGGATGTCGACGCCCGCGCGGCCGAGCGCGGCCAGCACATCCCGGGAGGCCGCCTCCATGCCGCTGACGGTGTCGCCGCGCAGCGCGGCGCGGCTGCCCAGCGCGCGCAGCACGTCGAGCCCGGCCGAGGAGACGCTGTTCCAGGCCACCAACTCCTCGATGTACCGCACGCCTTCCGGCACCGGAGCGCCGTAGGAGGACCACACGAAGTGCAGCGGCCGGGCCCCCGCCCTGGTCAGGGCGCGCCAGCGGGGGCCGGCCATCAGCTCCTCGCGGCGGTGGTGCGCCAGCCGAGCGACCGCCACCGCCCAGTCCCGCCGCCGGGCCGCGGCACCGATCCGGCCGGCGATCGTCTCGTCCAGCACGCGCAGCGGGAACGAGACCGCGCAGTGGATCCCGGAGAGGTCGTGCCCGTCGTCCCGGGCCCGCTCCAGGCCGGTCAGGTACATCGCGAAGACGGTGTCGAACTGTTCGGGCGAGAACACCGACCGCACGTCGACGCCGATGCCCCGGGCCAGCAGATCGCCGATCAGCCCCGCCCCGCCGGCCGCGAGATGGGTGCCGAGCACCAGGTTGGGGCGGTCCACCGCCCAGCGCGTGGCCGCGGCCTCCGCCACCGCGCGCCCGCCCCCGGCGTACGGGTCCAGGGGCACGAACACCCAGCCGTAGCGGCCGCCGCTCTCCCGGTGCAGCGCCAGCAGGGAGTCGCAGGCGGCCCGCGCGTCCCGGTTCAGCAGGCCGCGCACGGCCTCGCCGACGGGCACCTGACGTACCGCCAGGTCGGCCAGGTGCGCGCCGTAGGCCCCGCCCTTGCGGACGCCCTCGGTGACGGCCGCGAGCCGGGAGGAGGCGCCGCACAGGCCGGTCTCCGCCATCAGCTCCGCCAGCCGTCCGGGGCACTCCGGCTCCCGGGTCAGTCCCTCCGCGCACAGGGAGACCCCCTCGGCCTCCAGCATGGCGGCGGGCCGGGTCCGGTGTCTCATGCCTTCGCCTCCGGTCGGGTCCGTTCGAGCCTTGGGTCGGGTGCGGTGACGCTCAGCCCGAGGGGGGCGACGGATCCCGGTACGCCCGCAGGCACTGCTCGTACGTGGGCAGGATCCCGGCCGCCGCGGCGGCGGCCAGGGTCGGCGCGGCCGCGTCCCTGGCCGACCGCACCGGGGGTTCCGTCAGGCCCCAGGGCAGCGCCAGCGCGGGGTCGAGGGCGTCGACGTCGATGATGGTGCCGTGCACGTACTCCTCCGTGCACAGGTAGTTCATGCAGGTGTCGTCGGTGAGCGCGACGTAGCCGAGGCCGAGGCCGTCGGGCACGTACACGGCGGTGCCCGAGCCGGCGTCCTGCCGGAGCGTGTCGTGGTGCCCGAAGGTGGGCGAGCCCACCCTGAGGTCGACGACCGCGGTGAGCGCGGCGCCCCGCACACAGGTGAGGACCTTCCCCTGACCCGGCGGCATCGTGGTGCCGTGGATGCCGCGCAGCACATTGCGCCCGGAGACGGTGAAGTTGACCTGCCGGACGCGGAAGTCGTGGCCGGTGGCCGCCCGCAGCGCGCTGTGGCGGAGTCCCTCGTGGAAGGTGCCCCGGTGGTCGGAGATCGGCTCCGGCTCGATGCGGTACGCGTCGCGGACGGCCGTTTCGGTGATGCGCATGATGGCGTGTGTCGTCCCGGTGCTCGGAGGGGCGGGCGAAGGGCGCGGTGGAGGGAGACCGTACGGGCGGCGGTTACGGACGCCCGTACGCCCTGTCCGCTCCTCAGGACCCGGCCGGCAGCAGCCCCTCGACGGCCGTGGCCGCCGCGGCCGCGCCGCCGGCCTCCTTGATCCGCTCCCCCATCGCACGCAGCCGGTCGTGGATCCCGGGGTCGGCCAGCACCCGGCGCGCGGTGTCCCGCAGGGTCTGTGCGGTCACCTCGGAGGTGAGCAGCCGTGCGCCGAGCCCGAGTTCGGTGATCCGGCGCGCCGTGGCCCGCGGCTCGGGCATCACGGGCACCGCCAGCACGGGGACGCCGTGCGAGAAGGCGTCCATGGCCGTGCTCATCCCGCCGTGGTTCACCACGAGGGACGCGTGCGGCAGGACGTCGCCGTGCGGGACGAAGTCGCGCACCTGGACGTTGTCCGGCACCGGGCCGAGCTGCTCCGGGGTGAGGCCGCCGCCGAGCACCAGGACGATGTTCCACGGCTCGTCGCGGAACGCCTCGACACAGGTGCGGAAGAACTCCGGGCGCTCGTTGTAGAGCGTGCCGAGGCTCACCATGACCAGCGGCCTGTCGTCGCCCGGCGGCTCCCACGTGCCGTGGAAGGCGGCCTTGGGCGAGCACGGGCCGACGAAGTGGTGCAGGTCGTCGAAGGTGTCGCCCGCGTACTGGAAGGAGCGCGGCATGTAGAGCAGGGCGGGCCCGCCGTGGAGCACCTCGGTGAAGGCGGCGAGGTCGCCCTTGGCGCCCTCCTCCTCCAGCAGCCGCCCGATCCGCGCGAGCAGGTCGTGCAGCTCGGGGTCGTCCGGCGGCTCGGCCGAGTCGACGGGCGGATGCAGCGACCAGTGCTCGTTGGCCGCGTAGGTCGGGGTGCTGCGGATGACGGGGATGTCCCAGCGGTCGGCGAGCAGCCGGCCCGTCCACAGCGAGGACGGGTCGTTGACGATCACGTCGGGGCGGTCCGCGGCGAAGTGCGGCTCCAGCAGCGGCATCGTCACGCGGGTCATGTCCAGCAGCCACTCCAGGACGCTGAGGAACTCGCCCTCGTCCGTATAGGCGTCGGCGTCCTGCCGGGGCACCATCTGCGCCAGGAACCGCTCCTTGTCCAGGGGGTACGTGACGACGTCGGCGCCCACGCGCACGGCGCGGTCCGCGATCCCCTCGGGCAGCGCGTAGGTCACCCGGTGCCCGCGGGCGACCAGCTCCTCGGCCACGCCCAGCGTCGGATTCACATGCCCGGCGACAGGGAGGATGAAGAAAGCGATATGAGCCATGCGAAACCCTTCATAGGGTGCGGTCCACGTGAATGACGCCCAGGCGGGGTCGGAGGGGCGCACGCTAAGCGGCGGCCAGCGAATACGGCAAGCGTGAGATGACATAGTTCCCGGCCGCCGAGCAAATCCCGTACAACCTCCTCGCATTGCATTCCCGAGGGGCTCCGCCACCGCCTTCGCCATGAGATGACACAGTCCCTTCCGGATTCATGGATCACGCGAATGCCCCGGGAGAGAATCCCGAATTGTTGCTGTGAATGGCGCCCGGAAGAGGGCACTGGCCGGAGGCGCCCCATTTTCCCGTCGGCGCCCCGGGGAACAGGGAGGTCCGGTGACCGACAACACCGACAGCACCGACAACATCGCGAAGGACCCGCTCGTCGTGGTGGGCGCGGGCGTCATGGGCACGGCCATCGCCGCGCTCGCCGTCGGCCACGGCCACCCGGTCAGACTGATCGACCACTCCCCCGAGGCGTGCGCCACCGCCCCCGAGCGGATCGGGCTGCACCTGCGCACGGCCCGGATGATGGGCGCGCTGCCCGCCGGGGTGAGCCCCGGCGAGCTGACCACCGCGGGCACGCCGGGCGCCGCCGCCGGGGCGGCCGCCGTGATCGAGGCGGTCACCGAGGACCCGAAGGAGAAGGCCGCGGTGCTCGCGGAGCTCGCGGCGGCGGTGCGCCCCGGCACCCTTCTGGTGAGCAACACCTCGGGGGTGCCCATCGAGGAGATGGCCGACGCCGTGCCGCACCCCGGGGACCTCGTCGGTGTGCACTTCATGAACCCGGCGTACCTGATCCGGACGGTGGAGGTGATCCTCGGCCCGCGCAGCGGCGCCGGGGCCGCCACGGCCGTCCGGGAGCTGCTCGCCGGGCTGGGCCGCGAGGGCATCGTCGTCGGCGACGGCCCCGGCTTCGTCACCAGCCGGCTGCTGCACCGGATGCTCAACGACGCCATCGAGGTGGTGCGTGAGGGCCGCGCCGGGCCGGAGACCGTGGACGCGCTGATGCGCCACTGCATCGGTCACCGCACCGGCCCGCTGGCCACCGCGGACCTGATCGGCCTGGACAACCTCGCCGACTCGCTCCGGGTGCTGCACGAGAGGACCGGCGACGCGGCCTTCCGCCCGAGCGAACTGCTGCTGGACAAGGTCCGGCGGGGCGAGCTCGGCCGCAAGAGCGGCCGGGGATTCTACGAATACGAGGAGATCACGCCATGACCAAGACCTCCGACCAGGCGGGCGCCGCCACCGGCCCGGGCGCGGCCGGCGCCGGCATCGCCGACGAGCTGCTCGGCTTCCTCGCCGCCCGCACGAAGACGACGTGGGAGCACGACCAGGACCTGTTCGCCGTCGGCGGGATGTCGTCGCTGTTCGCCATGCAGCTCGTCGTGCACCTGGAGAAGACCTACGGGATCACCATCAGCGGCGCCGACCTGATGCTCGACAACTTCCGCACCGTGGACGCGATGGTCCGGCTCGTCCACAAGCTGGGCGGGGACCGGGCCGCCGCCGCGGCCGGGACCACGGCCGGTGAGTGAGGCGACGGCGGCCGGCGGGACGGAGCCGTGGCCCGAGGAGCTGTTCACCGACCTGGTCGGGGACCGGGCCGCGGAGTGGGACCGCACGGGCCGGATACCGCTCGACACCCTGCGGGGCCTCGGCGCCAAGGGCCTGCTGTGCGCCCAGGCGCCGGCGGCCCACGGCGGCCTCGCCTTCTCCAGCAGGCGCAACGGTGAACTCACCGCCCACGTGGGCGCGCTGTGCAGCTCCCTGCGCAGCGTCATGACCTCGCAGGGCATGGCCGCCTGGACACTGCGCCGGCTGGCCGGCCCCGGGCAGCAGGCCGCGCTCGTCCCCCGGCTCACCGGCGGGGAACTGGCCGCCGTCGCCTTCAGCGAGGCCGGGGCGGGCAGCGACCTGTCCGCCCTGCGGACGCGCATCACCCGCGACGGCGACGAGGTCGTCGTCGACGGCGCCAAGGTGTGGACCACCAACGCCGCCTACGCCGACCTGCTCGTGGTGTTCGGCCGCACGGAGGACGGCGCGGGCGCCGTGGTGGTCCCCGTGTCCGCGCCCGGCGTGCGGATCGAGCGGATCGAGGACCCGCTCGGCTGCCGCGCGGCCGGCCACGCCGACATCCGGCTGGACGGGGTCCGGCTGCCCGCCGACGCCCTGCTCCAGGGGGTGGACCGCACCCCCGCCCTGCTCGTGACCACGGCGCTGGCCTACGGGCGGATGTCCGTGGCCTGGGGCTGTACGGGCATCCTGCGCGGCTGCCTGACCGCCGCCGCCCGGCACGCGAAGGCGCGCGAGCAGTTCGGCGTCAGGCTGGCCGACCACCAGCTCGTGGCCCGGCACCTCGCCGGACTGCTCGTCGCCGAGCAGAGCGCCCGCCGGGCGTGCGAGCACGCGAGCGACCTGTGGGACGAGGGCAGCCCGGACATGGTGACCGCCGCCGTCCTCGCCAAGCACGTCGCCGCCACCGGCGCCGCGCGCGGCGCGGCCAGGGCGGTGCAGGTGCTGGCCTCCGCGGGTTCCCGCGACGGCCACACGGTGGCGCGGGCGCTCCGCGACGCCAAGCTCATGGAGATCATCGAGGGCAGCAGCGAGATCTGCGAACTGATGCTGGCCCAGCACGCGTTGGCGACCGCGGGATGACGCCCGGCCGCGTTCCGGCGCGGCCGCACGACGAGGAGGGAACGACTGTGCACCGGGAAAACCCCGCCCCTGCCACGGTGAAGTGCCTGGTCTGGGATCTCGACAACACCCTCTGGCAGGGCACCCTGCTGGAGGACGGCGAGGTGCGGCTGCGGCCGGGCCTGCGCGAGACGGTCGCCGAGCTGGACTCGCGCGGCATCCTCAACTCCGTGGCGAGCAAGAATGACCACGACCACGCCTGGGCGCGCCTTACGGAGCTCGGCCTGGCCGAGTACTTCGTGCTGCCGAGGATCGGCTGGGGGCCGAAGTCCACGTCGGTCCGGGCGATCGCCGAGGACCTGAACTTCGCGCTCGGCACCGTCGCCTTCATCGACGACCAGCCCTTCGAGCGCGCCGAGGTCCTCCACTCGCTGCCGGAGGTCCGCGCCTACACCGCCGAGCAGGCCGCGGAGCTGACCTCGCTGCCGGAGTTCAGCCCGGCCACGGTCACGGTCGACTCGCGCCGCCGCCGCTCGATGTACCAGGCGTCGTTCCGGCGGGACGCCGAGCGCGCCGGGTTCGACGGGCCGGACGCGGACTTCCTGCGCTCGCTGGACATCCGGATGCGGGTCGCCCGCGCCACCCCGGCCGAGCTGTCCCGGGTCGAGGAACTCACCCTGCGCACCAGCCAGATGAACGCGACGGGCGTGCACTACTCCGAGGCCGACCTGCTCGCCCTGATCGACGACCCGGACCACGAGGTGCTGGTCACCACGGTCACCGACCGCTTCGGCCCGTACGGCGCGGTCGGCGTCGTCCTGGTCCACCGCACCCCCGTCAGCTGGCGGATCAAGCTGCTCGCCACCTCGTGCCGGGTGGTGTCGCTGGGCGCCGGCACCGCGCTCCTGCGCTGGCTGACCGGGCAGGCGCACCGGGCGGGCGTGCACCTGACCGCCGACTTCCGGCCCACCGAGCGCAACCGGATGATGGAAGTCGCGTACCGCTTCGCCGGGTTCACCGGCGCCGAGGAGGACCCCTGCCCGTGCCTGACGGGCCCGGACGCCTCCGACGCGGGCCACCGGCCGGACGACTCCGGCCCCCCGGTCGGCCGGCTGCATCTGGTCCCGTCCGCCCAGCCCGACCCCGACACCCTCCATCTGGAGGCCCCTGACCTTTCCGAGAGGACCCGATGATCATCACCGCGTGCCGCGTCTGCGCCAACCACGAACTGCTTCCGGTACTGGACCTGGGGGAGCAGGCGCTCACCGGGGTGTTCCCGGCCCGCCGCGACGAGCCCGTCCCCTCGGTCCCCCTGGAACTCGTCAGGTGCTCCCCCGCCGGGTGCGGCCTGGTGCAGCTGCGCCACACCCCTGACCCCGACCTGATGTACGGGGAGGGCTACGGCTACCGCTCCGGCATCCGGCCGTTCATGATCAATCACCTGCACGGGAAGGTGGCGGCGCTCCGGGAGCTCGTCGAGCTCGGTCCGCGGGACCTGGTCCTCGACATCGGCAGCAACGACTCGACGCTGCTGCGCGGCTACCCGGCGGACGGCCCGCGCCTGGTCGGCATGGACCCGACGGGTGGAAAGTTCCGCGAGCTGTACCCGCCGCACGTGGAGCTCGTCGTCGACTACTTCTCGCGGGAGGCGTTCGTGGAGCGCTTCGGCTCCGCGCGCGCGAAGGTCGTCACGTCGATCGCGATGTTCTACGACCTGCCGGACCCGCTGCGCTTCATGCGGGACGTCCACGACGTCCTCGCCGACGACGGCGTCTGGATGCTGGAGCAGAGCTATATGCCGGCCATGCTGGAGGCCGACGCCTACGACGTGGTGTGCCACGAGCACCTGGAGTACTACGCGCTCCGGCAGATCGAGTGGATGGCGGAGCGGGCGGGCCTGACGGTGCTGAAGGCCGAGCTCACGGACGTCTACGGCGGCAGCCTCTGCGCGACCCTGGCCAGGAAGGGGTCCCCCTACCCGGTGGACGAGGCGGGCCTGGCCCGGATCCGGGCCCGCGAGGCGGCGGCCGGCCTCGACACGATGGCGCCCTTCGACGCCTTCGCCCGGCGCGTCCGGGACCAGCGGGACGCCCTCGTCGCCTTCCTGGCCCGCTCCCGCGAGGCGGGCATGCTGACCCTCGGGTACGGGGCCTCGACGAAGGGCAATGTGATCCTCCAGTACTGCGGGCTCACCGAGCGGGACCTGCCGTGCATCGGCGAGGTCAGCGAGGAGAAGGCCGGCCGCTTCACGCCCGGGACGGGCATCCCCATCGTCTCCGAGGAGGAGGCCAGGTCGCAGAAGCCGGACCAGCTGCTGGTGCTGCCCTGGATCTACCGCGAGGGGTTCCTGGAGCGCGAGCGGGACTTCCGGGACCGGGGCGGGAAGCTGGTGTTCCCGCTGCCGAGGCTGAGCGTGGTGTGAGGCGCGGGGCGGGAAGGACGCCGGGCGGGCCGGAGGTTCCGGCCCGCCCGGCGTGCGTCGCGGCCGTCCGGCCGGGGGCGTCGCCCGGCGGTGGCCGGGAGGCACAGGGCGTGGGCAGGGGAAGGGGAAGGGGAAGGCACTGGGCAGCGGCCGGGAAGCACGGGGCGTGGGCAGGAATAGGGCCGAGTACCTCCCCGGACCAGCCGGGAGGCACTCGGGCGGCCGGGGGAACTCACCCGGCCCAGGGGGCCGGGGGCTCGGAGGCCCGGGCCCGGGGCCCGGCCGGAGGAAGCCTCACCCCGCCCAGGCGCCGCCCCCTGGGGCCCGCCAGGGAAAACTCACCCCGCCCAGGCCCCGGGCGCCGCCCCGCCGCCCCCCACCGGGGGGAAGATCGCGTCCAGCTCGGCCAGTTCCTCCCCGGACAGCTCGACGTCGAGCGCCCGCACCGCGGAGTCGAGCTGCTCGACCGTGCGGGGCCCGATGACCGCCCCGCTCACCCCCGGCCGGGACAGCACCCAGGCCAGTCCCACCTCCGCCGGGTCCCGTCCGACGCGCCCGCAGAACCGCTCGTACGCCTCGACGCGCGGCCGCGTCTCGGGCAGCAGCTTCTGGGCCCGGCCCTGCGCGGATTTCACCGCCGTGCCGGCCGCCAGCTTCGCGAGCGCCCCGCTGAGCAGTCCGCCGTGCAGCGGCGACCAGGCGAAGACGCCGAGGCCGTAGGCCCGGGCGGCGGGGAGCAGCTCCAGATCGGCGTGGCGGACGGCCAGGTTGTACAGGCACTGCTCGGAGACCAGCCCGAACGACTGACGGCGGGCGGCGCTCTCCTGCGCGGCGGCGATGTTCCAGCCGGCGAAGTTCGACGAGCCGACGTAGCCGACCTTGCCACTGGCGACCAGCCGGTCCATGGCCTGCCAGATCTCGTCCCACGGGGCGGCCGGGTCGACGCGGTGCATCTGGTACAGGTCGATGTGGTCGACGCCGAGGCGGCGCAGGGACCGCTCGCAGGCGGCGATGATGTGCCGGGCGGACAGCCCGCCGTCGTTGAGGCGCTCGCTCATGTCCTCGCCGACCTTGGTCGCGATGAGGACGTCCTCGCGCCGGGCGCCGGAGCGGGCCAGCCAGCGGCCGACGAGCTCCTCGGTGTGGCCCTTGTAGAGGCGCCAGCCGTAGATGTCGGCCGTGTCCACGCAGTTGAGGCCGCGGTCGAGCGCCGCGTCCATGAGCCGCATGGCGTCGTCGTCCTCGACCCGCCCGCTGAAGTTCACCGTGCCCAGCCAGAGCCGGCTGACCAGGGTCGCGCTGCGCCCGAGGCGTACGTGCGTCCGGTTACCGCTCACTTCTCGCCACCGCCCTTCGTCGCGGCCATCGCCGTCACCATGTCGTCGATCCCCTCGCGCAGGGGCACCCCGGCCCGCCAGCCGGTCACCGCGTGGAAGGCGGCGGGGTCGGACTCCGGGGTGTGGAAGTCGCCGGCCTCCGCGTAGTCGGGGGGCGGCACGGAGAGGACCGGGACGGCGGGCTTCCCGGTGTGCGCCGCGACGGCGCCGGAGAGGGCGGCGAAGACGTCGCCGAGGCGTTCCAGGCGCCCGGACCCGACGACCCAGTGGCCGCCCTGGAGCTCGTCCACGTGGCGCAGGGCGGCGGTGAACGCGGCGGCCGCGTCCCGGACATGGAGGAAGTCGCGTTCGACGGAGCCGTCGTGCCACATGGTGAGGGGTTCGCCGCCGAGGGCCCGCGCGGCCATCGTGGCGAGGACGCCCCGGCCGGTGGCCCCGGAGAGCGGGCTGCGGCCGTACACGGTCGCCAGGCGCAGGACGACGCCGCGTACGGTGCCGTCGGCGGTGGCCTCGCGCAGGATCGCCTCGGCGGCGGTCTTCTGCGCCGCGTACGAGCCGGGAACCGGGGCGGTGGCCGAGCCGGTCTGGAGCGTCCCCGCGAAGATCACCGCGGGCGGGGGGCCCGGACGGCCCCGGAAGGCTTCCACGAGGTCGCGCACGATGCCGATGTTCACGCGCTCGGAGCGCTCGTCCGTGGTCCGCCAGGACTGCTGCCCCCCGATGTGAGCGGCGAGGTGGACGACGGCGTCGGCGCCCTCGACGGCCTCGGCGACGGCGCCCGGCAGGGCCAGGTCCGCCCGCCGCACCTCGATGCCGGCCTCCGCCGCCACGGGCACCACGCCGGCCCCGCGCGCCACGGCCCGTAACCGCACCGGCAGCCGGGCCAGTTCGGCGACCACCGCGGACCCGACGAACCCGGAGGCCCCGAGCACCACGACCGACGGCCCGCGCGGATCGTCCGACCCGTCGAGCAACCCGGCGATGTCCTTCACACGGCCTCCCGCACAGCGCACACGATCGAAGTCCCCTGGATTCAACGTCATCGCCACGGGGCGCGGGCCGGTGGGGCGCGATCGGACGGGGGACTTCGTCAGGTCCCGGCGCGGAGCGATCGCCCATTACTTCGGAAGTAATCGCGCCCTTCCCCACCCCCCGGCAAGCTGAGTCCAAGCGGATCCCGGGCCGGCGCACTCCGGCCGGGGGTCCGTGAGGGGGATCGTCTTCGGGCCCGGACAGGGGGGCCGGGGCACGGGGGACCGAAGGCGGGAACAGGCCGCCGGGGACAGGCCGGTGACACCGGCCTCAGGACGCATAGGAGCGCATCATGTCGCAGTACGAGACCGCCGTCACCCGCTACTTCGAGGCGTGGAACGCCACCGGCGGGGACGCGCTGGCCGAGGCCGTCGCCGCCGCGTGGAGTGAGGACGGGTCCTTCACCGACCCGCTGTCCCGGGTCCGAGGGCACGCGGACGTCGCCGCCGTGATCGCCGGGGTGCACGAGCAGTTCCCCGGCTTCGAGTTCCGGCGGACGGGTGAGGTCGACGGGCACCACGACACCGCGCGCTTCGGCTGGGAGCTGGTGTCCCCGGCCGACGGGTCCGCGCCGGTGGCCGGGTTCGACGTCATCACGCTGGCCGAGGACGGCCGGATCCGGTCGGTGCTCGGGTTCCTGGACCGGGTGCCTACGGCGTGAGGAGCTGACGCTCGCGCAGGTGCCGGGCCGTCTCCGGGTCGGCGGGGAGGAACGTCTCCATCGCCAGCTCGGAGACGGTGACGTCCATCGGGGTGTTGAACGTCGTGATGGTCGAGACGAACGACAGCGTACGGCCGTCGTGTTCGACGACCATGGGGAGCGCGTACGGCGCCCTGACGGTGTCGTCCGGTGGCCCGGCGGCGGCGCCGTCGGGCAGGGGGTAGGCGCTGACCTCCTCGTAGAGGGCGCGCAGCGGGGCGGAGCGCACCAGGGCCAGCTGGCGTTCCATCTGGTGGAGGAGATGGCCGCGCCACTCCCGGAAGTTGAGGATCCGGGGGGCGAGGCCCTGGGGGTGCAGGGTGACGCGCATGGCGTTCAGCGGGGCTTCGAGCAGGGGTTCCGCGACGCCCTGGAGCAGCGTTCCGATGCCGCGGTTGGCGGCCACCACGTCGTACGCGCCGTCGACGATCAGCGCCGGGTAGGGCTCGTGGCCGCGCAGCAGGGCGTCCAGGCCCTCCCGGAGGCCGGTCAGGGCCGGGTCGTCCAGAGGGCGTTCGGGGAAGCGCGGGGCGTAACCGGCCGCGAGGAGAAGGGCGTTCTGGTCGCGCACGGGCACGTCGAGCCGGTCGGCGAGGCGCAGCACCATCTCCTGGCTGGGCCGGGCGCGGCCGGTCTCGATGAAGCTGATGTGGCGGGCGGACGAATCGGCCCGGAGCGCCAGTTCCAACTGGCTGACCCGGCGCCGCTCCCGCCACTCGCGCAACAGCGCGCCCACTCCGGTGGCCACCGCGACAGTCGTCATGCCCCGACCGTAACGCGTCGCCGCCCGGCGGCCGCGGCCGGGCCGGGGACGCGGCTGGAATACCCGGAAACCGTGGAAACCGCCGATGGTGCGGCCCTCTTGATCAGAGCGTGATTCCGGCCATGGCACACCCGCACCCGCACCCGCCGACCACCGGAGCAGCCGTCGTCGCGATCCGTGCCATCGCGGACGAACACGACGGAGCGCGGGGCCCGGAGCCTCGGCGCGGAGCCGCCGCGCACCCGGGGCCCGGAGCCTCGGCGCGGCGCCGCCGCGCACCCGGGGCCCGCCGCCCCGCGCCCGCCCCTCGTCAGGAAGCCGGCTCCAGGCTCCCCCGCCGCAGCCGGTCCAGCGGTGACGGCCTGCGGTCCAGGCGGGCGTCCAGCAGGGCAGCCGCCTCCGTGTGCCGGCCCGCCGAGACCAAGGCGAACAGCAGCGTCTCCTCCACCACGTCGCGCTGGGCCGCGCTGCCGCCGAGCTCCGGGATCCGGGGCGCCAGGGCGCGCAGCGCGGGCAGGGCCGCCGCCCAGTCCTCCTCCACGACCGCCGTGAGAGCGGCGCACAGCGGGGCGACGACCTCGCGGAAGACCGGGTCCCCGTGTGCTCCGGCGCGGGCGCGCAGGCTCCGCAGCGCGGCGCTGTCACCGGCCGCCGCGAGGGTGACGGCGGTGTGCAGGGCCGCGAACGGGGTCGGCGGCTCGGTACACCACCTCTCCGGCGCCCCGGCGAGGACGGCCTCGGCGGGCAGCGGCCCGTCCCAGGCACCGGTCACCAGGCAGCGCCACAGGAGCGAACCGGAGTCCACCAGGGCGCGGGCGCCGGTGACCGTGGGCGGCGCGAGCTGGGCGAGGTAGCGGGCGCGTACGGCGTCGGTGTCGCCCGTCGCCAGTTCGTGCAGGGCGGCGTGCCAGCTGAAGTGGGCGCGGTTGTTCGCCCGCCGGCCCTCCGCGTCGATCCAGCGGTCGATCCAGGCCAGGCCCTCGGTGTGCCGGCCGGTCTCGTAGAAGACGTGGGTCCGCGCGTGGACGGCGTGGCCGGAGCCCGGTTCGGCGGCCAGGGCGCGGACCGTCAGCTCCTCGGCCTCGTCCCAGCGTTCCTGTTCCTGGCGGACGAAGGCGAGCTGGCCCTGGTACCACCAGTCGTCCCCGTAGGCGGGGGCGAGCCGCTCGACCAGGTCCCAGGTCTGTTCGCCGCACGTCACGCCGCCGAAGGCGATGGTCGGCACGGCCAGGCTCACGGCGAGGGCGTCGCGCGGATGGGCGTCGATGTGGCGCAGCAGCGCGGAGGAACCGCCCGCCACGGCGCTCGCCGCCGCGGCGACGAAGCTGCGCTCCCGCTCGTCGCAGCCCCGGGAGGCCGCGTCGGCCGCGGCGGCCAGGGCCGCGGGCACGTCCACGTCGGCGCCCCATTCGTGGCCGAGGAGGGCGAGGGCGGCGTGCCCGAGGGCGAAGCCGGGGTCGGCGGCGACGGCCTCCTTCAGATTCTCCTCGGCGCCGCAGGTCACGCGCAGGATGCTGTCGAGCGCCCGGTTGTACGCGGCGGCCGCGTCCAGGGTGGTGGTGAGCCGGAGCCCGTAGCGGTCGGCGGGCGTGCGGCGGCGGGTGGCCGGGGCCGCGCCGAGCGCCTCGACGACGGCGGCGGCCACGGCGACCGCCTGGGCGCGGATCTCGGGGACGGCGGTGGTCTCCCACAGCTCGCCTCGGCGGGGCGCGCCCAGCGTCCACATCCGCACGTCCGGCCGGCCGCCGCGCAGGCGTCCGTCGGGGCCGGTGCCCAGCCCGAGGCCGTGCGGGCCGGGGCGGGCCAGGTCGCCGTCGAGCAGGGAGTCCAGGAGGGGATCACCGGCGGAGCGCGCGTCGTTCCGGGGGCCGGTGCAGTTGACGACGGCTCCGACGGTGACCGTGTCGCCGTCGGCGAACTCCACGCGCAGCAGGTCACCGTCGGGCGCGGTGGCGGCCACCTCGGCGGCCCGGACCGCGAGCCGGCCGCTCCGCCGCGCCTCGGCGATCCGGGCGGCGACGGCGGCGGGCATGCGGTGCCGGTGCACCTCCCACTGTCGCAGGTCGTCGGCGAGGAAGCGGGCGCGGTCCGCGGCGGGGAGCCCCTGCCACAGGGCGGTGGTGTGCGGGCGCAGGCTGTCGAGGGCGGGCCGCCAGTCGCCGTGCGTGCGCCGGGTGCGGGCGACGTGGCGCAGGACGGCGGCGCGCAGGGCGGGGAGGCCGGTCACTCCGGTGAGGTCGGGGGCGGGCACCGGGCCGGCGGCGGGCGCCGGGGCGTGCTCCTGGGGCAGCAGCCCGTTGCGGGAGACCGCGTGGACGGTGCGGTCCGGGCGTGCGAGGGTCACGGCCACGTCGGCCATCGTCAGGCCCGTGCCGACGAGGAGGACGTCCGCGCCCTCCGGTACGTCCGCGAGCGCGCCGGGCGCCCAGGGGTCGGCGACGAACCGGGCCGAACCACGCAGTTCCTCCGGCGCCCAGCCGGTGCCGGGCGCGTGGGCGCCCGTGGCCAGGACGACCGCCTCGGCGGTGAGTCCGCCGCCGGAGGCCAGCCGGAGGGTCACCCGGCCGTCCGGGAGCGCGGCGGCGTGGACGACGCGGTCGCGCAGGCGGCGCAGCCGGCTGTCGGCGGCCCGCCGCGCGCTGTGCCGCAGGTGGTCGGCGAGGTAGGCGCCGTAGTGCGCGCGTGGCGCGAACGTGCCCTTCGTGGTGGCCGGTTCGCGGCCGCGGAGCCAGTCGAGGAAGTCCTCGGGTCGGCCGGGGTCCGCGCTCATGCGCTCGGCGGGGACGTTCAGCAGGTGCCGGGTGTCGGTGGTGGAGTAGGCGGGGCCCCGCCCGTTCTCCGCGGCCGGGTCGATCAGCACCACCTCCAGGGGGAGGCGTGCGGTGGTGGCGGCGTCGAGCAGCCGGGCGGCGGTCAGCGTGCCGGCCGCACCGGCCCCGACCACCGCGACGGTGCAGAATGGATGTACCCCAGCCATAGAGCGAGAACCCCCCGCAGCACATTGTCTACTTTATCGATGGACATAGTTGTCTCGGTCCATCCAAGACTCTCGCACCGCCGGGCGCCAGGGATCCCCGGATATACCCTTAGACACCCCCTAGTTCATCCCGAAAGGCCCGAGAGGACCCCGCGTGAGGATCTCAGCCAAGTCCGACTACGCGCTGCGCGCCATGGCGCAGCTCGCCCGCGACGGCGCGGACGGCTCCCCGGTCAAGGCGGTCCGGCTCGCGTCCGAGCAGGACATCCCGCTGAAGTTCCTCCAGGGCGTGCTCTCCGAGCTCAGGCGCGCCCGGCTGGTGCACAGCACCCGGGGCCCCGAGGGCGGCTTCGTGCTGGCCCGCCCGGCGGCGGAGATCACGCTCGCCGACGTCTACCGCGCGATCGACGGGCCGCTGATCAACGTCCGTGACACCCGGCTGTCCGACATCGGGTACACCGGCCCCGCCGAGCCGCTGCGCGAGCTGTGGATGGCCGCGCGCAGCAGTCTCCGCAACGTCCTGGAGCAGGTCACCCTGGCCGACCTCGACGCCGGTGCGCTGCCGGCCGCGGTCACCGAACTCGCCGAGCAGTACCGGCGCGACGTGCGCACGTACTCCTGACGCGGCGGCACCCGCCCAAAGGTGAGGGCGGGGCCGGGGATCCCTCCCCGGCCCCGCCCTCGCCCACGCCCGGTGGTGGTACGGGCCCGGGCCCGTACCACCACCGGGGCGTCGCCTACAGCACGCCCATCTCCCCCAGCTTCGCGACCAGGACCTCCACCGCCTCCTCCGGCGCGCACGCCGTCGTGTCGATCCGGACGTCCGGCCGGGTGGGCGCCTCGTAGGGGGAGTCGATGCCCGTGAAGTCACGGATCTCGCCCGCGCGGGCCCGCCGGTAGAGGCCCTTGGGGTCACGGGCCTCCGCCACGGCCAGCGGGGTGTCCACGTACACCTCGCAGAACTCGTCCGCCGCCACCCGGCCGCGCGCGAAGTCCCGCTCCGCGCGGAACGGCGAGATGAAGGAGACGACCGTGATCAGGCCCGCGTCGGTCATGAGGGCCGCGACCTCGGCGACCCGCCGGATGTTCTCGGCCCGGTCGGCCTCGCCGAAGCCCAGGTCGCGGCAGAGGCCGTGGCGAACGTTGTCGCCGTCCAGCAGGTACGTGCGCTTGCCCAGGGCGTGCAGGCGCTTCTCCAGGAGGTTGGCGATCGTCGACTTCCCCGACCCGGAGAGCCCCGTCAGCCACACCACGCACGGCCGGTGCCCGTTGCGCGCGGCGCGCTCCGCCTTGCCGACGTCGACGGCCTGCCAGTGCAGGTCGCCCGCGGCCCGCAGCGGCGCGCGGAGCATGCCGGCGCCCACGGTCGTCCGGGTGAGGCGGTCGATGACGATGAAGCCGCCGGTGTGGCGGTTGTCGTCGTACGGGTCGTGGGCGATCGGCTGGTCGAGGACGAGCTCGCAGTGGCCGATGGCGTTGAGGCCCAGCTCGGTGCCCGGCCCGCGCTCCAGGGTGTTGACGTCGACGACGTGGTCGATACGGGCGACCGTGGCGCCGACCGTGCGGGTGCCGCTCTTGACGAGGTACGGGCGGCCGGGGACCAGCGGCGCCTCGGCCATCCACACCAGGTGCGCGGCGAACCGGTCGGCGACGGCGGCGGGTTCGCGGGCGGCGCACAGCAGGTCGCCGCGGCTGGCGTCGATCTCGTCGGTGAGGGTGAGGGTGACGGCCTGTCCGGTGACCGCCTCGTCGAGGTCGCGGTCCCAGCCGACGACGCGGTCGACGGTGCTGGTGGTGCCGGCGGGCAGGACGCGCACCGGGTCGCCGGGCCGCACGGTGCCGCCCGCGACGGTGCCGGAGAAGCCCCGGAAGTCGGAGTCGGGGCGGTTGACGTACTGCACGGGCATCCGGAAGGGGCCCTCGGCGGCGGCCGTCTCTCCCCCGGCGGGGACGACCGTCTCCAGGTGGCCCATGAGGGTGGGGCCGGTGTACCAGGGCGTGTGCGGGCTGCGGTCGACGATGTTGTCGCCGTTGAGGGCCGACGTCGGCACACAGGTGACGTCCGTGAGGCCGAGCTCGGCGGCGAACTCCCGGTACTCGCGGCAGATGCCGTCGAAGACGCCCTGGTCGTAGCCGACGAGATCCAGCTTGTTCACCGCGAGGACGACGCTGCGGATACCGAGCAGGGACACCAGATAGCTGTGGCGGCGGGTCTGGGTGAGGACGCCCTTGCGGGCGTCGACGAGGATCACGGCGAGATCCGCGGTGGACGCGCCGGTGACCATGTTGCGGGTGTACTGCTCGTGGCCGGGGGTGTCGGCGACGATGAACTTCCGCTTGTCGGTGGTGAAGAAGCGGTACGCCACGTCGATGGTGATGCCCTGCTCGCGCTCGGCGGCCAAGCCGTCCACCAGCAGCGCGAGGTCCAGGTCACCGCCCCGGGTGCCGGACCGCGCCGAGTCGGCCTCCAGGGCGGCGAGCTGGTCCTCGAAGACGAGGTGCGACTCGTAGAGCAGCCTGCCGATGAGGGTGCTCTTCCCGTCGTCGACGCTGCCGCAGGTGATCAGCCGCAACAGGTCCTTGCGCTCGTGCCCGCGCAGGTACTCCTCGATGTCGCCCAGCGCGGCGCTCGTGGGGGTGGCCATCAGAAGTAGCCCTCCTGCTTCTTGCGTTCCATGGAGGCCGACGAGTCGTGGTCGATCATCCGGCCCTGCCGCTCGGAGGTCGTCGCCAGGAGCATCTCCCGGATCACGGCCGGCAGGGTGCCGGCGGTGCTCTCCACGGCTCCCGTGAGGGGGTAGCAGCCCAGGGTGCGGAAGCGGACGTCCCGCAGCTCGGGCCGCTCGCCCGGGCGCAGCGGGAAGCGGTCGTCGTCGACCATGACCAGGGTGCCGTCGCGCTCGACCACCGGCCGGGGCGCCGCCAGGTACAGCGGCACGATCGGCAGGTTCTCGCGGTGGATGTAGAGCCAGATGTCCAGCTCGGTCCAGTTGGACAGCGGGAAGACGCGGACGCTCTCACCGGGCGCCGTACGGGCGTTGTAGAGCCGCCACAGCTCGGGGCGCTGCCGCTTGGGGTCCCAGCGGTGCTGGGCGGAGCGGATGGAGAACACCCGCTCCTTGGCCCGCGACTTCTCCTCGTCCCGGCGGGCCCCGCCGAAGGCCAGGTCGAAGCCGTGGGCGTCCAGGGCCTGCTTGAGGCCCTGGGTCTTCCACATGTCGGTGTGCACCGACGAGCCGTGCGTGAACGGGTCGATGCCCAGCTCGACGCACTCCGGGTTCCGGTGGACCAGCAGCTCCACGTCCAGCTCGCGGGCCGTGCGGTCGCGGAACTCGATCATCTCGCGGAACTTCCAGGTGGTGTCCACGTGGAGCAGCGGGAACGGCAGCCGCCCCGGGTGGAACGCCTTCCGGGCGAGGTGCAGCATCACCGTGCTGTCCTTGCCCATCGAGTAGAGCATCACCGGGCGGTCGCTCTCGGCCACCGCCTCCCGCAGGATGTGGATGCTCTCCGCCTCGAGGCGTTCGAGGTGACCGATCGCGGCTCCGCGCCCGGTCCGTGTGCTGATGTCGGCCGTCACCGTATGTCCCGTTCCCCCGTGCCGGTCCCGCCGGCGGTCGTCCTCAGTGCGTCGAGCAGTTCCCCGGCCAGCTCCGGCCGGCAGACCAGCAGGTCCGGCAGGTACGGGTCGGGGCGGTTGTAGCGCAGCGGCGACCCGTCGAGCCGGGACACGTGCAGCCCGGCGGCGGCCGCCACCCCGGCCGGGGCGGCGGAGTCCCACTCGTACTGCCCGCCCGCGTGCACGTAGGCGTGCGCCTCGCCGGCCAGGACCGCCATGGCCTTGGCGCCCGCCGAACCCATCGGCACCAGCTCCGCGCCGAGCAGCCCGGCGGCCGCCGTCGCCGCGGCGGGCGGCCGGCTGCGGCTCACCAGGATGCGCGACGGCCCCTCGGGGGCCGGGGCGAGCGGCTCGGGCCGGCCGGTGGCACGCACGGCCTCCCGGTCCGGCAGCGCCACCGCCGCGGCGACGGGAACGCCGTCCACGGCCAGGCACACGTGCACCGCCCAGTCGGCGCGCCCCTCGGCGTACTCGCGGGTGCCGTCCAGCGGATCGACGATCCACACCCGGCTCGCCGCCAGGCGCGCGGGGTCCGCCACGCCCTCCTCCGACAGCAGCGCGTCACCCGGCCGGTGCGCGGCCAGCGCGCGGGCCAGCCACTGGTGGGCGACCGCGTCCCCGGCCGCGCCCAGCGCGGCGCCGGACAGCGCCCGTTCCGCGCGCACCGCCAGCAGCAGCCGGCCGGCGCCGGCGGCCAGCTCCGCCGCCAGCCGGTGATCGTCCACCGGTGTTCCGAACTCCTCGGGCACGTCCACTCGGGATCCCAAACTGTCGATGTCCTCAGGAACACGGCCCCGGTGGTTCGAAATCGCCCGGCGTACCGCGTACTTATCGAAAATTCCCGGCCAATGCTATGCGGCGACGGCCCGTGCGGTCGAGCGGGGCATTACCCGGCAGATATCGCCGCCCGCGCTTAGGGGGACCTTAGGGGCGGCCTAGGGGTTGGTGACCCGCGGGACATCTGACAGCGTCAATGCCGGAAATATAGGCTTCACTTGGACAACGGCCGGACCGACCAGTGTTCCCAGGGGATGGTAACCCGGTATCCGACCACCGACCCGGATACGGCGCTGGTTCCCGTCTCGGAAGGACACCAGCCAACAATGTCAGCAACACCTGTGGACAGCGGCACCTGGGTACGCCGGTTCCATCCCTCACCGGACGCCGGTGCCCGCCTGGTCTGCTTCCCGCACGCCGGCGGCTCCGCGAGCTACTACTTCCCGGTCTCGGCCGCCATGTCGCCCTCCATAGAGGTGCTGGCGCTGCAGTACCCCGGGCGGCAGGACCGGCGCACGGACCCGCTGATCGAGAGCCTCCCCGAGCTCGCCGACCAGATCTTCACCGCCCTGCGGCCCTTCGCCGACCGGCCCCTGACGCTCTTCGGCCACAGCATGGGCGCGACCCTCGCCTTCGAGGTCGCCACCCGCTTCGAGCAGGTCGGCGCCCCCGTCTCCGGCCTCTTCGTGTCCGGCCGGCGCGCCCCGTCCACCCACCGCTCCGAGACCGTGCACCTGCGCTCCGACGACGGCATCGTGAGCGAGCTGCACCAGCTCAACGGCACCGACAGCGGCCTCCTCGGCGACGAGGAACTGCTGCGCATGGTCCTGCCCGCGATCCGCGGCGACTACAAGGCCATCGAGACCTACCGCTACGAGCCGGGCCCCCCGCTCTCCTGCCCGGTGCACGCCATGGTCGGCGACGCCGACCCCAAGGCCACCCTCGACGAGGTCCGCGCCTGGCGCGACCACACCACCGGCCCCTTCGAATTCGAGGCGCTGCCCGGCGGCCATTTCTACCTCAACCAGTACCAGAAGGAGATCGTCAACCGGATCTCCGACCACATTGCCTGCGCGGCACAGCCCGAGAGTTTTCCGAGCACCCGGACCGGAAGGTAAATGCAGCGATGTCCGACCAGCGGCGCGAATCCGCCCCCGGCACATTCGTCATCTGTAGTGGGCGGTGCGGTTCCACTCTGATCGCCGACCTGCTCGCCGAACACCCCGATATGACACCCCTGCTGGAGTTCTTCGGCTCCCAGTACCAGGCGGGCATGGCACAGAAGCCCATGACCGGGCAGGAATTCTGGGAACTGCTCACCGCGCCGTGGATCTCCATGAACACCGCACTGCGCATCGGCCGGGTCCCCAAGGAGGTCCGCTACGACGTCACGGGCCTGGACCCGGAGACCGAGCTGAGCGGCCTCCTCGGCTTCACCCTCCCCGCGCTCTCCGAGGACCCCGACCGGCTCCTGGAGGAGCTCTCCCAGGTCGTACCGGGCTGGGAGACCCAGCCCCTCGGCGCGCACTACCAGCGGTTCTTCACCCTCCTCACCCGGCACGCCGGGCGCCCCCGCTGGGTCGAGAAGTCCGCCACCTCCGGCGTCTTCGTCCACGACCTGCTGGAGATGTTCCCGGACGCCCGGTTCGTCTACCTGACGCGTGACGTCGTGGACGTCTCCGTCTCCATGACCGGGCACCCCATGTTCCTGATGGCCGACCTCAGCATCGCCTTCCAGCAGCGCTGCGGCGTCGACCCGTACCAGGCGGGCGGCGTCCCCGAGGGCTTCGAGGCACCGGCCGACATGGACCACCTGATGCCCGGCAACCTCTCCCCGTTCGTCCTCGACTACCGCTCCGGCAGCGTGGACTCCCTGATGAACCTCACCGGGCTCCAGGCCATGATGGCCAAGTACACGGACGACGCCCTGAGCGGCCTCCCGGACGGCCGGGTGCACCGCATGGTCTACGAGGACCTCCTCGCCGACCCCCGGGGCGAACTCGACGCCCTGGGCCGCTTCCTGGAGCTGGACGACGCCGGGGAGTGGGCGCGGCGGTCCGCGACCCGCGTCGCCACCCCGCGCGCCAAGGACCTCCAGGTGGACGAGGCCGGCCGCGCCCAGCTGAAGGCGCTGTACGACGAGGTGTACGCCACCACCGAAGTGACGCGCTGACGCTGCGGCGGGACACACAGCACGAAAGGCGGGAGCCCGCCGGTCCGCGGACCGGCGGGCTCCCGCCCTTCCCGCACTCAGCCGTCCAGGTCCGGCGACTCCAGCTCACCGTCGAGGATGTCGAACAGCTCGTCCGCCGTCACGGCCTCCAGCGAGCGCTCCTCCACGGGCGGCGCGCCCAGCGCCTGCCAGGCCGACGCCAGCGCGCGCAGCCGGGCCGCGATCCGGGAGTGCTCCTCCGCGTCGGGCCGCTCGGCCGCCACCACCGTCTCCAGGCGCAGCAGCTCCTCCTCCAGCGACAGTTTCCGCGTCTCCTCCGCCGGGGCCAGCAGGGAGTCCAGGTACTCCGCGAGCGCCTGCGCCGTCGGGTAGTCGAAGACCAGCGTGGCCGGGAGCCGCAGCCCCGCCGCCGTCTGCAGACGGTTGCGCAGCTCGACGGCCGAGAGCGAGTCGAAGCCCAGCTGCCCGAAGGCGCGGCCCGGTTCGACGGCCTCGGGCCCCGGGTGCCCGAGCACCACGGCCACCTCGGTCCGGACCAGCTCCAGCACCGCCCGTTCCCGCTCGGCCCGGGACAGCCCGGCCACCCGCTCCGCGAACGGCCGCTCCGCACCGGACACCGCGGCGGCGGCCGAACGCCTGGCGGGCACCCGGACGAGCCCGCGCAGCAGATGCGGGACCGGGTCGGTGCCGGCGTGGGCGCGCACGGCGGACACGTCCAGCCGCATCGGCACCAGGACCGGCCTGCCCGCCGGGTCCAGGGCGGCGTCGAGCCCCGCCAGGCCGTCCTCCTCGGACAGCGGCAGCATCCCGGAGCGCGACATACGGCGCAGATCGGCGGCGCCGAGGTCGGCGCCCATGCCGTTCGGGCCGCCCCACAGCCCCCAGGCGAGGGAGACGGCGGGGAGGCCGAGGGTCCGGCGGTGGACGGCGAGCGCGTCGAGGAAGGCGTTGGCCGCCGCGTAGTTGCCCTGACCGGAAGCGTCGAAGACACCCGCCACGGAGGAGAACAGCACGAACGCGGACAGCTCCATCCCCACCGTGAGCTCGTGCAGATGCCAGGCGGCATCGACCTTCGGCCGGAACACCGCCTCCAGACGCTCGGGAGTCAGCGAACTGATCACACCGTCGTCGAGCACGCCGGCGGTGTGCACCACCGCCGACAACTCCACACCCTCCAGCAGCTTCTCCAGAGCCGAACGGTCGGCCACATCACAGGCCGCGACGGTCACCTCGGCGCCGAGCGCCGTGAGCTCGTCACGGAGCTCCACGGCACCGGGCGCGCCCAGACCGCGGCGGCTCGTCAGCAGCAGACCACGCACACCGTGCTCGGCCACCAGATGACGGGCCACCAGCGCGCCCAGACCACCCGTACCACCCGTGACCAGCACCACCCCCTCACCGAACCGGCCGGGAACGGCGGGCGCGGCATCGACGGTACGCGCCAGGCGGGGTACGAGCAGCGAGCCTCCGCGCAGGGCGAATTCGGGCTCGTCGGAGGCGAGGACGGAAGCCAGGACGGAGGCAAGGGGGGAGGCAAGGGCGGAGGCCGAGGCGTTGTCCTCCCCGTGCGACCCATCCGATCCATCCGAGCCGTCCGAGCCGTCCGAGCCGTCCGAGCCGTCCAGATCGATCAGCACGATCCTGCCCGGCTGCTCGGCCTGGGCCGCGCGCACCAGGCCGCGGACGGCGGCACCGGCCGGATCGACGGTCCCTTCGGCGGGGTGGGCGGTGGAGACCGCTCCCCGGGTGACGACCACGAGCCGGGCGGCGGCCCAGCGGTCGTCGGTCAGCCAGGTCCGCAGCGCGCCGAGGACGGGTGCCGTGGCGGCGCGGACGGCCTCGGGCAGACCGTTGGCGTCGTGACGGGTACGGGCGTCGAGGATCACGACGTCGGGGAGCGGACGGTCCGCGTCGGGCGCCGAGAGGCCGGCGAGCGTCCCGGCCCGCAGGGCGGAGGCGAGGGACTGCTCGCCCTCGCCCAGGACCGCCAGGACGCCGTGGGGCGGAGCGGGCACGGCGCCGTCGGGCGCGGCGGCGGTCCACTCGACGTGGAACAGGCTGTCCCGGCCCGCCGGCACCGGCCCGGCCTCGGCCGGTCGGAGCGACAGGGACCCCACGGACGCCACGGGCGCGCCCGACACGTCCGCGGCCTCCAGGGACACGCCGCCCGGCGCGGGCGCGATCCGCACCCGGAGCGCGGTGGCGCCGGTCGCGTGGAGGGTCACTCCCGACCAGGCGAAGGGCAGTTCGGCACGGCTGTCGTCCGACCCCAGGCCGATGGCGTGCAGGGCGGAGTCCAGCAGCGCCGGATGCAGCCCGAACGCACCGGCGTCCGCACCCTCGGGCAGGGCGACCTCGGCGTAGACCTCGTCGGTGCCGCTCGCGCTCCAGGCGGCCGTCAGGCCCTGGAACACGGGCCCGTAATCCAGCCCGAGGGAAGCGAAGCGGTCGTAGACGTCCTCGACGGCCAGGGGCTCGGCCCCGGCGGGCGGCCACTCGGAGAACGCGAACGCGGGCTGCCCGGCCTCCGGGGTCAGCGCGCCGGAGGCGTGCCGCACCCAGGTGTCGTCGCCCTCGCGCCGGGAGTGGACCGCCAGCGAACGGCGGCCGTCCGGCCCGGGCGCGCCGACGGAGACGCGCAGCTGCACGCCGTCGCGCTCGGGAAGGACGAGGGGCGCTTCGAGGGTCAGCTCGTCGACGGTGGAGCAGGCGCAGTCGTCGGCGGCCCGGACGGCGAGCTCGACGAAGGCCGTACCGGGAAGGATGACCACACCGCCGACCGCGTGATCGGCCAGCCACGGATGCGTACGCAGCGACAGGCGACCCGTGAACAGCTGCTGCCCCTCCGGCATCTCGACCGCCGCACCGAGCAGCGGATGCCCGGCCGCCCCGAGACCGGCCGCTGTGACGTCACCGGGCTCGGTCTCGAACGCGCTGAGCCAGAAGTGCTGGTGCTGGAAGGGGTAGGTGGGGAGGTCGGTGAGGCGGGCGCCGGTACCGGCGAAGAAAGCGGACCAGTCGACGCGGGCGCCCGTGATGTGGAGACGACCGAGAGCGGTGACGAGGGTGGCCGGTTCCGGATGATCCTTACGGAGAGCGGGAACGAAGGCGACGTCGTCGGAGGCGTCCGGCAGGCACTCCTGGGCCATGGCCGACAGCACACCGTCCGGACCGAGCTCCAGGAACGTACGGACGCCCTGGTCGTGGAGGTTCTGGATGCCGTCGGCGAAGCGGACCGCCTCACGGACGTGACGCACCCAGTACTCGGGCGAGGTCAGCTCCTCGGCCAGGACACCGGTGACGTTCGAGACGACCGGGATCGCCGGGGCGGTGTACGTCAGCGACTCCGCGACCGCGCGGAACTCCGCCAGCATCCCGTCCATGCGCTGCGAGTGGAACGCGTGCGACACGTTCAGACGACGGGACTTCTCGAAACCACCGGCCACCTGCTCAACAGCGGCCTCATCACCCGAGATCACCACGGACGACGGACCGTTCACCGCAGCGATATCCACACCGTCGACCAACGCGGCACGGACCTCCGCCTCGGTCGCACGCAGCGACACCATCGCACCACCGGCCGGCAGCGCCTGCATCAACGCCGCACGAGCGGCGACGAGCTTGCCCGCGTCCTCCAGCGAGAACACACCCGCCACATGCGCCGCAGCAATCTCGCCGATCGAATGACCTGCGACGTAGTCCGGACGGACGCCCCACGACTCGGCCAGACGGTAAAGAGCCACCTCGACGGCAAACAACGCGGGCTGCGTGTTCTCCGTACGAGCCAACAGCTCCACGTCATCCAGAACAGCCGGGTCCAGACCCAACGCGGCACAAGCAGCGTCAAACGCCTCCGCGAACACCGGATAGGCCGCGTACAACTCACGCCCCATCCCCGCCCGCTGAGCACCCTGACCCGTGAACAGCGCGGCAACCTTCCCGCCCAGCACACGGCCCGACACGACCTGCTCGCCGTCCACCACCACAGCCCGGTGATCGAACTGCGCACGCGCCGTTGCCAGCGTGAAGCCGACGTCCCTCGGGTCGAGGTCTGCCGCGGCCCGCTGCACCTGGGCGAGCTGTTCGGCGAGGGCCTCGGCCGTCCGGCCGGACACCGGCCACGGGACGGCCGGCAGCGGCCGGGCGTCGGCGGCCGGCCCGTTCTCGGCCCGCGCCGCCTGCTCGATGATGACGTGGGCATTGGTGCCGCTGATGCCGAACGACGAGACGCCCGCACGGCGCGGACGCCCTTCCGCCGCCGTCCACTCACGCGCTTCCGTCAGCAGTTCCACCGCGCCCGCCGCCCAGTCGACCTGCTGCGACGGCTCGTCGACGTGCAACGTCTTCGGCAGGACGCCGTTGCGCATCGCCATGACCATCTTGATCACACCACCGACACCCGCGGCGGCCTGCGCGTGCCCGATGTTCGACTTCAGCGACCCCAGCCACAGCGGCCGCTCGTCGGCGCGCTCCTGACCGTACGTAGCGAGCAACGCCTGCGCCTCGATCGGATCACCCAGCACCGTGCCGGTGCCATGGCCCTCAACAGCGTCGACATCAGCGGCCGACAGACCGGCCGTAGCCAACGCCTGCCGGATCACCCGCTGCTGCGACGGACCATTAGGCGCCGTCAGACCATTGCTCGCGCCGTCCTGGTTCACCGCCGAACCCCGCACCACCGCGAGGACCTGGTGCCCGTTACGGCGCGCGTCCGACAACCGCTCCACGAGCAGCATGCCCACGCCCTCGGCCCAGCCCGTACCGTCCGCACCCGCCGCGAACGCCTTACAACGACCATCCGCCGCAAGCCCACGCTGACGCGAGAAATCCACGAACGTGTCCGGCGTCGTCATCACCGTCACACCACCGGCCAACGCCAGCGAACACTCACCCGAACGCAACGCCTGAATCGCCCAATGCAACGCCACCAGCGACGACGAACACGCCGTATCCACCGTCACCGCAGGACCCTCGAGCCCGAACGTGTAAGCCACGCGGCCCGACGCGACGCTGCCCAGACCGCCGTTGCCGAGGAATCCTTCCAGACCTTCCGGAACCGACCGCAGCCGCGGCGCGAAGTCGTGGTACATCACGCCCGCGAAAACACCCGTACGCGAACCCCGCAACGAAGAAGGCTCGATACCGGCCCGCTCGAACGCCTCCCACGACGCCTCCAGCAGCAATCGCTGCTGCGGGTCCATCGCCAGCGCCTCACGCGGACTGATACCGAAGAAATCCGGATCGAACTCCCCCGCGTCGTGCAGGAAGCCGCCCTCGACCGTGTACGTACGGCCCGCCGCGTCCGGGTCGGGGTCGTACAGCCCCTCGACGTCCCAGCCGCGGTTCTCCGGGAAGCGCGACACACCGTCCCGGCCACCGGCGACAAGGTCCCACAGACCCTCGGGCGACGTCACCCCGCCCGGATAACGGCAGCTCATGCCGACAATCGCGATCAGATCGCCGTCGCCCGCCGGGTCGGCTGCGGGCGTAGCGGCGGCTGACGTCCCGGCCTCGTCCGGTGCCAAGACGACCCCCAGCGCCTCCAGCAGGTATTCGCCGAGGGCTTCCGAGGTCGGGTAGTCGAAGATCAGTGTGGCCGGCAGGCGCAGGCCGGTCGCGGTGTTGAGGCGGTTGCGGAGCTCCACGGCGGCGAGGGAGTCGAAGCCGATGGCGCTGAACGCGCGGTCGGTGGCGACGGCCTCGGGGCCGGCGTGGCCGAGGACGAGGGCGACCTGGGTGCGGACCAGGTCCAGGACCGCTTCCGTCCGCTCCGGTGCGGCGAGGGCCGCCAGGCGGCGGCGCAGGGCGTCGTCCGCCGCGTCGGACCCGGCCGACGCCGCCGCGCGTGCCTGCCGGCGGGTCGGCCGCGCCCCCGGCCGTACGACGTCGCGCAGCGTCCACGGCACTCCGCCCGCGCGGGCGCGCAGGGCTGTGGCGTCGAGCCGCATGGGCAGCAGGACGGGTTCGCCGGTGGACATGGCGGCGTCGAAGAGGGCCAGGGCGTCCCGCGTGGTGAGGGCGGGCAGGCCGGAGCGGGCGACGCGGCGCAGGGCGGCCTCGTCGAGGCGGCCCGCCATGCCGCCGCTCTCCGCCCAGAGGGTCCAGGCGAGGGCGGTGGCCGGGAGTCCCTCGGCGTGGCGCTGCCGGGCCAGGGCGTCGAGGGCGGCGTTGGCGGCGGCGTAGTTGCCCTGGCCCGCGCCGTCGAGGGTGGCGGCGGCCGAGGAGAAGAGGACGAACGCCGTCAGCTCGGTGTCGCGCGTCAGCTCGTGCAGGTGCCGCGCGGCGTCCGCCTTGGGGCCGGCGACTCCGGCGAGGCGGTCGGCGGTGAGCGTGGTGACCGTGCCGTCGTCGAGGACGCCGGCCGCGTGGACGACCGCGGTGAGCGGGTGCGCGTCGGGTACGGAGGCGAGCAGCACGGCCAGCGCGTCGCGGTCGGCGACGTCGCAGGCGGCGAGGGTCACGGTGGCGCCCAGCGCCTCCAGTTCGTCGCGGAGGGCGCCCGCGCCGGGGGCGTCGGCCCCGCGGCGGCTGGTGAGCAGCAGGTGCCGTGCGCCGTGCTCGGCGGTCAGGTGCCGGGCGAGGACGGCGCCGAGGCCCCCGGTGCCGCCGGTGATCAGGACGGTGCCGTCCCCGGACCAGTCCGGTCCGTGGCCGTCCGCGACAGGCACGCGGGCCAGGCGGGGCACGGCGAGGGCGCCGGCGGTCACGACCAGTTCCGGTTCACCGGTGGCGAGGGCGTGGCCGAGGGCGGCGGGGAGGGCGGCCTCGGACTCCTCGGTGCCGTCCGTCCCGACCAGCACGAAGCGGTCCGGGTGCTCGGCCTGCGCGGAGCGGATCAGTCCGTGTACGGGCGCGTGCGCGGCACCGGCGGCGGTGCCGGCCCCGGTGTCGACGACCACGGCCAGCCGGTGCCCGGCGGGGTGGTCGCCGGCCAGCCATTCCTGTACGAGCGCCAGGGCGCCGGCCGCGGTCGAGGGCCGGACGAGTACGCACGCGGAGGCGGCGCCGGGCCCGGCGAGCGGTGCGCCGGGGGCGGGCTCGACGACGGTGGCCGCCGTTCCGCCCGGTTCCCGTACGGGGGACAGGTCCGGGCGGAACAGCGAGTCGTGGTGGGCGGCGGCGAGCCGCTCGCCCGAGACGGGGCGCAGCACGAGGGAGCCGATGCCGGCGACCGGTGCGCCCGTGCCGTCGGCGACGGCCAGGGTGACGCCCGAGGCGGTGGGGGCGATCCGGACGCGCAGTCCGGCGGCGCCGACGGCGTGCACGGTGACGCCGGTCCAGGCGAAGGGCAGTTCGGCCGTCTCGGAGGGGATGGCGTGCAGGGCGGCGTCGAGGAGCGCCGGGTGGAGGAGGAAGGCCCCGGCGTCGTCGGTCCGTTCCGTGGCGACCTCGGCGAAGATCTCCTCGCCGCGCCGCCAGACCGCGCGCAGTCCCTGGAAGGCGGGCCCGTAGTCGTAGCCCTGGCGGGCCAGTTCGGTGTAGTGGTCGCCGAGTTCGACGGGTTCGGCGCCCTGGGGCGGCCAGACGGTGAGGCCGTTGTCGGCCGGGTCGGCGGCCGTGGGTTCCAGGGCGCCGGTGGCGTGCCGCGTCCACGCCTCTTCGGTGTCGTCGGCCGGCTCGGCGCGTGAGTGGATCTCCAGGGTGCGGCGGCCGGTGGCGTCCGGGCCGGAGACGGTCAGCTGGAGGCGGACGGCCTCGTGCGCGGGCAGCGGCAGGGGCGCTTCGAGGGTGAGTTCGGCGAGGAGCGCGCATCCGGTGCGCTCACCGGCCTGGAGGGCCAGTTCGACGAAGGCGGTGCCGGGCAGGAGGACCGTGCCCGCCACGGCGTGGTCGGCGAGCCAGGGGTGGGTGCGGAGGGAGATCCGGCCGGTGAGGACCAGGCCGCCCGCTTCGGCGAGGCCGAGTTCGGCGGCGAGGAGCGGGTGCGCGACGGGTACGAGGCCGAGCCCGGCGGCGGCGCCGCGGGCGGCGGGGGTGTCCAGCCAGTAGCGGCGGCGCTGGAAGGGGTAGGTGGGCAGGTCGGCGGGGGCGGGCGTACGGCCCGGGAGGCGGGCGGCGAAGTACGCCGCCCAGTCCACGTCGGTCCCGCGCGTGTGCAGGGCGGCCAGGGCGGCGGTGACCTCCGCCGGTTCCGGCCGGTCGCGGCGCAGGGCGGCGACGAACGCCACCCCGTCGGCGTCCGGCAGGCAGCCGCTCGCCATCGCGGCGAGCACGGCGTCCGGGCCGAGTTCGAGGTAGGTGCGGACGCCCTGCTCGTCCAGGGTCCGGATGCCGTCGGCGAACCGGACGGTCCGGCGTACGTGGTCCACCCAGTAGTCCGGGGAGCACAGTTCCTCGGTCGTGGCGAGGCGTCCGGTGACGTTGGAGACGACGGGGATGCGCGGGGGCGCGTAGTCGAGGATGCTCGCGAAGTCGGCGAACTCGGCCAGCGTCCCGTCCATGTGCGCGGAGTGGAAGGCGTGCGAGACGTTGAGCCGCTTCGCCGTCGCGAAGCCGGCCGCGACGCGCTCGACCGCCTCCTCGTCGCCGGAGATCACCACGGCGGACGGGCCGTTGACGGCGGCGATGTCGACGCCGTCGACGAGGGCGGCCCGCACCTCGTCCTCGGTGGCGCGCAGCGACACCATCGCGCCGCCCGCCGGGGCCTCCTGCATCAGCCGGCCGCGGGCGCCGACGAGCAGGGCGGCGTCCTCCAGGGTCAGCACGCCGGCGACGTGGGCGGCGGTGAGCTCGCCGACGGAGTGCCCGGCGACGAAGTCCGGGGTGACGCCCCAGGACTCGGTCAGGCGGAACAGCGCGACCTCGACGGCGAACAGCGCGGCCTGGGTGTACCGGGTGCGGTGCAGCAGCGCCGCCTCGGGCGTGCCGGGCTCGGCGAACAGCACGTCGCGCAGCGGGTGGTCGAGCTGGAGGTCGAGGTGGCCGCACGCCTCGTCGAGGGCGGCGGCGTAGACGGGGAACGCCTCGTAGAGTTCGCGGCCCATGGCGGTGCGCTGGGCGCCCTGCCCGGTGAAGAGGACGGCGAGCTTGCCGGGCCGGGCGGTGCCGGTGACCAGGCCGGGCGCGTCCTCGCCCGCGGCGAGCGCGGCCAGGGCGGCGAGGGTGTCCTGCCCGGGCCCGCCCGCACCGGACTCGGTGAGGAGGACGGCCCGCTGCTCGTGAGCGGTGCGGGTGGTGGCGAGGGCGTACGCGATGCCGGCGGCGTCCCCCGGGGCGCCCGGCTCGCGCTCGGCGAGGTGGGAGCGCAGGCGGTCGGCCTGCGCGGCGAGCGCCTCGGGGGTACGGGCGGAGACGAGCCAGGGGAGGGTGACGCGTTCCGTGGGGGCGGTGCCCGGCGACACGGCCGGGGCCCTGTCGGCCGTCCCCGCCGGGGCCGGAGGCGGCACGTCCGCGGCCGGGTCCTCGGCCCGGTCTCCCTCCGCCGGGGCGTCGAGCTCCGGGTCCGGTTCCGGCCCGGCGGGGGCGTCGTCGACCGGCAGCGGCAGCCCGGGGGCCTCTTCGATGATCGTGTGGGCGTTGGTGCCGCTGATGCCGAAGGACGACACGCCGGCCCGGCGCGGCCGGCCCTCCGTCGCCGGCCAGTCCCGGGCCTCCGTCAGGAGTTCCACCGTGCCCGCCGACCAGTCGACGAACGGCGTGGGCTCCTGGACGTGCAGGGTCCGGGGCAGGGTGCCGGCCCGCAGCGCCATGACCATCTTGATCACGCCGCCGACGCCGGCGGCGGCCTGCGCGTGCCCGATGTTGGACTTCAGCGAGCCGAGCCACAGCGGCCGGTCGCCGGGGCGCTCCCGCCCGTAGGTGGCGAGGAGCGCCTGGGCCTCGATGGGGTCGCCGAGCCGGGTGCCGGTGCCGTGGGCCTCGACGGCGTCGACGTCGGCGGGGGTCAGTCCGGCGTCGCCGAGCGCGTGGTGGATGACGCGCTGCTGGGCGAGGCCGTTGGGCGCGGTGAGGCCGTTGCTGGCGCCGTCCTGGTTGATGGCGGTGCCGCGGACGACGGCGAGGACGCGGTGGCCGTTGCGGCGGGCGTCCGAGAGGCGTTCGACGACGAGCACGCCGACGCCCTCGGCCCAGCCGGTGCCGTCGGCGTCGGCGGAGAACGCCTTGCAGCGGCCGTCGGTGGCCAGGCCGCGCTGCCTGCTGAACGCGGTGAACGTGCCGGGGCCGGCCATCACGGCCACACCGCCGGTCAGGGCGAGGTCGCATTCGCCGCGCCGCAGGGAGGCCACGGCCAGGTGCAGGGCGACCAGCGAGCCGGAGCAGGCCGTGTCCACGGTCAGCGTGGGGCCTTCGAGGCCGAGGGCGTAGGCGACGCGCCCGGAGACGACGCTGGTGGCGTTGCCGGTGAGGAGGTAGCCCTCCAGGCCGTCGGGGGCCTCGTGCAGGCGGGGCCCGTACTCCTGGGGCTCAGCGCCGATGAAGACGCCGGTGCCGGAGCCGCGTACGGAGCCGGGGGCGATCCCGGCCCGCTCCAGGGCCTCCCACGAGGTCTCCAGGAGCAGCCGCTGCTGGGGGTCCATGGCGGTCGCCTCGCGGGGCGAGATGCCGAAGAACTCCGCGTCGAACTCGGCGGCGTCGTGCAGGAAGCCGCCGCTGCGGACGTAGCTGGTGCCGGGCCGGTCCGGGTCGGTGTCGAACAGCGCCTCCAGGTCCCAGCCGCGGTCCTCCGGAAGCCCCGAGATCGCGTCCCGCTCCCCCGCGACGAGCCGCCACAGGTCCTCGGGCGAGCGGACGTCGCCCGGGTAGCGGCAGGCCATGCCGACGATGGCGACGGGCTCGTCGTCGGCCGGGCGCGGCGCGGGCCGGCCGGGCGCCGCGTCCTCGGTGCCGCCGGTGCCGCCGGTGAGCAGTTCGTGCAGGTGGCGGGCGAGGGCTGCGGGGGTGGGGTGGTCGAAGACGAGGGTGACGGGGAGGGTGAGGCCGGTCCCGTCGGTGAGGCGGCGGTGCATGTCGACCGCCGCGAGGGAGTCGAAGCCGAGGTCCTGGAAGGGGCGGTTCGGGGCGACGGCGTCGACGTCCCGGCCGGCTCGCCGTAGCACTGCCGTGGCCGTCTCGGTCACGAGGTCGAGGACGTGTCCGCCAGTCATGTTGCTCAATTCGCCGATCTGTTCAGGGGTCGGGGTGGGGGTGGGGCGCGGGGCCGGTGCGGCGAGTCGCCGCTGCGCGGGGCCTTTCCCCAGCCCCGCCCCTTCCCGTAACCGGGGAGACCCCCGGGCCCCGTTCCGCGCTGACGCGCGGTGGCCTCAAACGCCGGCCAGGCTGGATTTCGCCCCTGTCCGAGGTCGGCTCTCCGCGTGCTGAGAGTCGCTCCCCCGCTTCACGGGCGGGCTGTCCCGCCCGGCTCCGAGCAGCGACTCAGCCCGTCCGTGGGCACCTCCCGGCGGTAGCCGGGGGGCGAGGACACCGCGCGTCAGCGCGAAACGGGGGCCCGGGGACCTCCCCGGTTACGGGAAGGGGCGGGGCTGGGGAAAGAATCAGCCCGTCAACACACTCCGCACGGAGTCCAGCCGCGTCGCCGACACGACCTCCCCGCCCGAGACGACCACCTCACCCGGCGCCGGACGGCTCAAGAAGTGCAGCAGGCTCGCCGTCACCCCGTACGCCCCCGCGTTGGGGATCGTCACCACGTCGCCCTCCGTGAGCGCGGGGACGCGTACGTTGCGGCCGAGGACGTCACCGGGCGTGCACAGCGGGCCGACCAGGCTCACCGTCTCCGCCGGGCTCACCGGGGCCGCCGGGTCCGCCGCGTCTCCCGGCGCCGCCGCGTCGACGTCGATGGCCAGCGGCAGCAGCCGGCCCAGGCCGGCCATGCCGCCGAAGGTGTTGATGCCGGCGTCGAGGATGACGAACTTCCGGCCCCGGCTCTCCTTGATGTTCGTGACGGTGGTGCGCAGCTCGCCGCAGCCGCCGACCAGGTAGCGCCCGGACTCGCAGGCGATCTCCACGGAGCCCTCGCGCCAGCCGGGGAAGTGCAGATCGAGGGCGCTCTCCAGCTCGTGGCGGAGCTTTTCGTACACGGGCCGGGGGCCGGGGGTGGCGTAGGGCGCGGCGAAGCCGCCGCCGATGTCCAGGAAGCGCATGGGCAGGCCGAGTTCGTCGCGGAGCCGGGCCGCGGTCTCGATGCTCTGCCGGAACTCGGAGATCAGGTTCTCCTCGTCCCGGGAGTTGCTCAGCGGGAAGAAGTGGGCGCCCACGACCCGGGTGCCCGGCACGGACAGCAGGTCGGTGGCGCTGTCCGCGAGGGTCTCGGCGTCGATGCCGAACTGCGAGGGGGTGCCCGTCATGCGGATGCTGGTGGAGGCGCCGCCCGCCTCGCTGTTGACGCGCAGCAGGCAGTCGGCGACGGTGTCGTGCGCCTCGGCGACCGCGCCCACGCGCCGCAGGTCCGTCAGCGACTCGACGGAGAACTGGCGCACCCCGCACCCGATGGCCTCGTGCAGTTCCCCGGTGGTCTTGCCGGGGCCGGAGTAGAGGATCTCCGCGGCGGGGAAGCCCGCCCGGAGTGCCGAGGCCAGCTCGCCGGTGGAGCTGACCTCCGCGCGGCAGGCGCCCTCGCCCTCGCCCAGCGCGCGGGCCAGTTCGGGGTGCGGGTTGGCCTTGAGGGAGTAGAACAGCGTGAACTCCGGCGGCAGCGCGGCCCGCAGCGCGCGCCGTGCCTCCCGCAGCCGGTCCAGGTCGTAGACGTACAGCGGCGAACCGAAGCGCTCGGTCAGCTCTGTCGATGTGCGGCTCACGCCGTGCCCTCCTTGCCCTCGCCGGCGGGGACGCCGGCCGGCCGCCCGGGGTTCGTCGACCCTTCGAGCAGCGCGATGAGTTGCTTCTTCTCGCTCTTGCCGTTGAGCGTCAGCGGGACGTCGGCGAGCACCCGGACGTCGGCCGGGACCTTCGCCGGTTCCAGCCGCTTGGCCAGCTCCCGCCGGATCTCCTGCGGGGTGAGGTCGCCCGCCACGCACAGGGTCAGGTCGCGTCCGGCGCTCGGGACGAGCGCGGCGGCCGCCCGTACGCCGGGGACGTCCATGGCGGCGGCCTCGATCTCGACCGTGCTCATCCGGACGCCGTGGCGCTTGAACATGTCGTCGCGGCGACCCTCGAAGTAGAGGTAGCCGTCGGCGTCGAGGTGCCCGTAGTCGCCGGTGTGCAGGCGGGTGCCGCCGGTGGCCGGGTCCGGGCGGAACGTACGGGCGGTGATCTCGGGGGCGCGCCAGTAGCCGGCCATGACGTGCGGGCCGGTGACGGTGATCTCGCCGACCTCGCCGGGCGGCAGCACGCCGCCGTCCTCGCCGAGGATCTCCACGCGGGTCCCGGGCAGCGGGCGGCCCACCGACTCGGGGCGTTCCCGCTCCTGGTCCGGGGGCATGATCGAGATGCGCTTGCACTCGGTGATGCCGAACATCCTGACCACCCGGGCGCCGGGGAAGTCCTCCCGCAGCCCCGCGATGGTGGTCTGCTGGAGGGCGGCCCCGGTGTTGGTGAACAGGCGCAGCCGGGTGTCGCCGGGGGCGCGGGCGACGAGCCGGAGGAGGATCGCGGCCAGTGACGGGACGACCGGGAAGACGGTCGCGCCGCACTCGCGGATCTCGTTGAGGAGCTTGACCTCGGGCTGGGCCCCGGCCAGCACCAGTTCGGCGCCGGCCAGCGCCGACAGCAGGATCTGGAAGAGGCCGTAGTCGAAGGAGAGCGGCAGCCGGCAGTACACGACGTCGTCGGCGCGGTAGCCCAGCTCCTCCTGGATGGCGCGGGCCGCGAAGGCCATCCGCTCCTGCGGGCACACCACGCCCTTGGGGGCGGCGGTGCTGCCGGAGGTGTAGATCAGCACACCGATGTCGCCGGGCCGGGCGGCGGGCGCGGGTTCGGGCAGGCCGCGCAGGGCCGCGGCCTCGTCGCGCACGCCGGACAGGGCGTGGACGGGCACCCCGGCACCGGCACCGCGCAGCAGTCCGGCGTTCTCGTCGGCGGTGACGGCCAGCGCCGGCTCGCAGTCGGCGAGTACCTGCCGGAGCGCGTACTCCTTCATGCCGGGGTTGAGCGGCACCATGGTCACACCGCGCCGGGCGCAGGCGTGGAACAGGGCGACCAGATCGGCGGTGTTGGGCAGCTGGACGACGACGCGGTCGCCGCGTACGACGCCCTGGCGCTCCAGCCAGTGGCCGGCGGCCGCGGCCTCGGCGGCGAGTTCCGCGTACGTCCACGAGACGCGCCCGTCCCGGAGGGCCGGCGCGTCGGGGCGGGCCGCCACGGCCGAGGCGAGGATGTCGTGCGGGAGCTCCGGAGGGGCGGGGTGTGCCGGCGCGGGGGCGGCGTCCCGTACGGGCTCTCCGGCGCTGCCGAAGTCCCGGACGGCCCGGGCCTTGAGACCGGCCCGGTCGATCTTGCGGTTGGCGTTCAACGGCAACACGTCCAAGTGCTGGAAGCGGCGGGGTACGAGGCCCTGCGGCAGCGCCGCCCGGAGCCCTCTGGCCAGCTCGACGGGGGTGGCGCGGCGGCCGGTGTAGTAGACGACGAGTTCTTCGCCGTCCCCGCCCAGGGGGGCCGTCACGGCCGCCGCGTCCTCGACGCCCACGCAGTGGGTGCGCACGGCGTGCGCGATCTCCGACAGCTGGACGCGCCAGCCCTGCAACTGCACCTGGTCGTCGACCCGGCCCAGGAAGGTGAGTTCGCCGTCGGGGTGCCGGCGCACCCGGTCGCCCGTGCGGTACCAGCGCTTGCCGTCGCGTTCCAGGAAGCGGCCGGCGTCGTCGGCGGGGTCGAGGTAGCCGGCGCAGGTCTGCGGTCCGGCCACGCACAGCTCGCCCTCGGTGTCGTGGGGCGTGCCGTCGTCGTCCCGCAGGAAGACGTCGAGGCCGGGGTGCGGGGCGCCGATCGGGACGACGCCGTTGACCGCGCGGCCGGGCGAGGTGCCGGGCGACCAGCGGTGGACGGTGCAGGTGATGGTCAGCTCGGTGGGCCCGTATAGGTTCTCCACCGCCGAGCCGGGGGCCGCGGCCTGCCACCGCGCGGCGTCCGCGTCCATGAGCGGCTCTCCGGCGAAGAGGCTCCACCGCAGCCCCGGCAGCGCGCCGGGGGTGAGGGCGCCGGTCCGGCGGGTCAGCGCGATGCTGTTCGGGGTGGCGAACCACACCGTCACACCCTGCTCCGCGAGGTACTCCGGCAGCGCGCGGTAGGCGGGGCCGGGCACGGGCTGCACCCGGGCACCGGCGCCCCAGGCGCAGAACAGGTCGAAGACGGCGCAGTCGAAGGTGAGGTCGAAGGTCTGCGAGAAGACGTCGTCGGGGGTGAAGTCGTAGCGCGCGTCGAGGGTGGCGAAGTACCGGGCCGCGCTGCCGTGGCTCACCGGGACGCCCTTGGGGCGGCCGGTGGAGCCCGAGGTGAACATGACGTACGCGGGGTCGTCCGGGCCGACGGGCCGGGGGGCGGCGAGGGCGAGCCCGGGGTCGGGGCGCAGGCCCCGCCCGCCGTCCCCGTCGACCAGCACGGGAAGCTCCCGGCCGGGCGGCAGGATCTCCTCGAGGAGCCCGGCCCCCCGCTCGTCGGTGATGACGGCCCGCACGCCGGCGTCGGCCATCGCCTGCCGGGTGCGCGCGGCGGGGAAGTCGGGGTGCAGGGGCACGACCGCGGCACCGGTGTACAGCGCGGCGAGCACGCCGAGGTAGGCCGTGGCGCTCTTGTTGGCGAGCACACCGATCGCGCGCGGCGGGCCGTCCACCGCGTCCAGCAGGGTGCCCGCCCAGGTCAGCGCGGTGGCGTGGGCGTCCGCGTAGGTGACGCCGCGCTCCCCGGCCCGGAACGCGTCCCGGTCCCCGGCCACGGACAGTCCCCTCAGGAACCGTCCGTGCAGCGTGTTCTCCAAGTCGGGCCCCATGCCCCTCGCCCCCTCCGTGTGCGTGGTTCGGTCGGTCCGTGCGGGTCAGGCCGCCGGCAGCGGGCCGGCGCCGGTCAGCGAGGAGAGCGTCGCCCACAGCCCGGCGGGCGTGGCGAAGGTCTCCCGGGACAGCGACTCGTCACGGAACTGCACGCCGTAGGTGCCCTCCAGGTCCATCAGGAGATCGACGATGCCGAGGGAGTCGAGCCCGTAGTCCCGCAGTTCCAGGTCGGCGAGGATCGTCTCCCCGGGCTCCATGTACGGCAGGGCGCGGCGCAGAATTTCCTCGAACTGCTGGTCCCACATACCGGTCGTCTCCTCTTTCACGGTTCGTTGTGCTTCGGGCGTGCGTTGCCTCAGGTACGGGGGCGCATCGCGCGGACCGGATCGGCGGCCAGCACCTCGAAATTGCTGACGGTGCAGTCGACCCGGCCGAACAGCTTGTCCGGCCCGGCGACACACACCTTGGTGACGCCGAGTTCCTTGAACGTCGCGACGACGGAGGGCCAGCGGACGGCCGTCACATAGCCGTCCAGCAGCATGTCCCGGATCCCGTCGCCGGTTCGTACGACCGAGCCGTCCGAGTCGGCGACCACGGGAATCTCCGGGTCGTTGAAACGGAACTCCCCGAGCACCTCGTCCGCGACCTTCTTCCGGAGTCCGGAGAAGAGCGAGGAGTGCATCGGCGGGCGCATCGTGTAGAGCGGGAGTCCGCCGATCGACCGAATGCGCCGTTCGAACTCCTCGACGGCCTGCGCGCGCAGGGTGAGCATGTAGAAGCCGTCGTCGAGGTAGCAGGAGAAGTCGTGCCACTCGCCGCGCTCGGTGAGCTCCTCCAGCAGCGGCGCGAGGGCGTCCCACGGTGCCCGTACGAACGACAGGGTCACGAGGTCCCGGTGCTCGGTCGCGAAGTACTCCTCCGTGCGGCGGGCGAGCAGCGCGGTCAGGCGGGCCGCGTCCTCGAACGGCAGCGCGCCGGTGAACGCCGTCAGCGCCTTCTGCCCGAAGCTCGGCCCGGCGCACAGCGCCGGCTCCAGTCCGTACCGCTCGCGCGCCCACTCCGCCAGCGCCACGCAATTCACGAAGAACGCGACCTGGGCGGCCTCGGAGTAGTCGTCCTCGGAATCCCTGAACCTGTTCATGACGGAATACCCGACGGCATCGGAGGCGGCCGCGAGCAGCCGCCTCGCCGAGGGGTTGACCATCATGAATTTCGCCGCGTCGGCGAATCGGTTCGGTCCCATTCCGGGAAATACAACAGCCGTACTCATCCAGTAACCTGTCGTCGTCGGTGAGCGATACCGAGTGATATCGAGTGATACCTCAGGCAACACATCAAATGGTCGGCTCCACGGGGCCCTTCGCGATACCCCTACCGGCCCGGATCCAGCCCCTATCGGGGTGGCCGGGCGGGCGGCCGTGGAGGCACTCTGAAGTGCACGTCGCAGCACTATCAGATGGGGTGTCTCCAGCTTTGTTCGCAACTCCCAGCGCCACCGGAACCGTTCCGTTCGGCGAGCACCGGACGTGGTACCGCGTCACCGGTGAACTCGACTCGGGCAACCCCCCGCTGGTCGTCATGCACGGCGGCCCCGGCAGCACCCACGACTATCTGCTGTCCCTGACGGAACTGGCCGCACAGGGCTGGCCGGTCATCCACTACGACCAGCTGGGCAACGGCGCCTCGACCCACCTGCCCGACCGGGGCGCCGACTTCTGGACGGTGGACCTCTTCCTCCGCGAGCTCGACAACCTCCTCGGCCACCTCGGCGTCGCCGACGACTACATCCTCTTCGGCCAGTCCTGGGGCGGCATGCTCGCCGCCGAGCACGCCGTGCGGCGGCCCGCCGGCCTGCGCGGCATGGTGATCGCCAACTCGCCCGCGTCGATGCCGCTGTGGCGCGCGGAGGCGCTGCGGCTGCGCGCCGGACTGCCGGAGGCCCTCCAGGAAGCGCTCACCCGGCACGAGGCCACCGGGTCGTTCGACGACCCGGAGTACCAGCACGCCATGTACGCCTACTACCAGCGTCACGTCTGCCGCGCCGACCCCATCCCGCCGGAGGTCATGCGCACCCTGATGGCGCTCGGCAGCGACCCGACCGTCTACGGCACGATGAACGGCCCCAACGACTTCACGGTCGTCGGGACCCTCCGCGACTGGTCCGTCATCGACCGGCTGCACGCGGTCGAGGTGCCGACGCTGCTCGTCAGCGGGCGGTACGACGAGGCGACCCCGGCGACGGTGCAGCCGTTCTACGACGAGATACCGGACGTGAGCTGGGAGATCCTGGAGAAGTCCAGCCACATGCCGCACGTCGAGGAACCGGAGAGGTTCCTCGAGGTGATGACGGAGTACCTGGGGTCGCTGGGCTGACGGCCCCCGCCCCGGGGCGGGGGCACGGGGCGGAAGGCCCCCTGGCGGAAAGGGTCCCGGGGCGGGCGGGGAATCCTCGCCCGCCCGCCCCGGGACCTCCTGCTTCTCCGGCCGGTTCTACAGCCCCATCTCCTCCGCCATGTCCTCCAGCTCCTCCAGCAGGAACTCGCAGACGTCGTAGATGGTCCGGTGGTCGTAGACCAGCGTCGCCGGCAGTTCGAGACCGGTGATCCGCTCCAGCCTGTTGCGGAGCTCCACCGCGGTCAGCGACGTGAACCCCATGTTGAGCAGGTCCGCGTCCTCGTCGATCTCGTCCAGGTCGTCGAGGCCGAGCACGGCCGCCGTCTCCCGGATCAGGATCTCGCAGAGGAGGTCGAGCCGGTCCGCCTCCGGCAGGTGGCCCACGCGCTCGTAGAAGGCGCGCAGGTCACCCACCGGGCCCTCCGGAGCGGACTCCCCGTGGGGGGCCGCCGGAGCTGCCGGGACGGACTCCCCGTAGGGGGCCGGAGGCGCCGACACCCCGTGCGGCGCCGCGGGGGCCGCGGGCGCCGCGGGGGCCGCGGGGGCCGACGTGCCGTAGGGCGCCGCCGGAGCGGACCTCCCGGACCGGCGCGGCGCGGGCAGGTCCTCGGCGGGGTACGCCTCCGCCCGGTGCGTACGGGCCGGGTACTCGTCGGCCGGGTACGCCTCGGCCGGGTACGCCTCGACCGGAACCGTTCGCACAGGTGCCTCCGTACGGGGTGACTCGACATGGGCTTCGCGGCGAGGTGCCTCGGCACGAGGGGACTCCGCCCGGGCCGGCTCCACCCGGGGCGCCCCGTCTTGAGGCGTCTCGGCGGCCCGGGGCCCGGTCTCCCCGGCCCCGGCCGCCGCACCGGAACCGTTGCGCGCGCGCCACGACGCCAGCGACGGCAGCAGACCCGCGAGGGCGTTCAGGTCCTGCCGCTCGACCGCCGCCCAGAACTCCGCGTCGAGCGTCCCGAGCGACGCCCCGCCCTCGGCGTCGCCGCCGACGGCGTCCGGAGCGCCTTCCAGCCAGTAGTGACGGCGCTGGAAGGGGTACGTCGGCAGCTCGACGCGGCGCGCGCCGGTGCCGGCGAAGAACGCCTCCCAGTCGACGCGGCCGCCCGCGACGTGCAGCTTGCCGAGGGCGGTGACGACCGCCTGCGCCTCGGCGCGGTCCCGCCGCTGCGCCGGGACGAACGCGAGGTTGCGGGCGCCCGGCAGGCATTCCTGTGCCATCGCGGACAGCACCGCGTCCGGGCCGATCTCCAGGAACACCCGCACGCCCTGGTCGTGCAGCGTACGGACGCCGTCCCCGAACCGGACCGTGCCCCGCACGTGCCGCACCCAGTACTCCGGCGAGCACAGCTCCTGCGCGGTGGCGAGGTGACCGGTGAGGTTGGAGACGACCGGGAGGGAGGGGACGGTGTAGGTCAGCGACTCGGCGACCGTACGGAACTCCGCGAGCATCCCGTCCATGCGGTACGAGTGGAACGCGTGCGAGACGTCGAGACGACGGGCCTTCCCGAAGTGCGCGGCGACCTCCTCGACCGCGGCCTCGTCACCCGAGATCACCACGGACGACGGACCGTTGATCGCGGCGATGTCGACCCCGGCCACGAGCGCGGCCCGGGCGCGGACCTCGGCCTCCGTGGCCCGCAGCGACACCATCGCGCCACCGGCGGGCAGCGCCTGCATCAGCGCCGCACGGGCGGCGACGAGCTTGCCCGCGTCCTCCAGCGAGAACACCCCGGCGACGTGCGCGGCGGCGATCTCACCGATGGAGTGACCCGCGACGTAGTCCGGACGCACACCCCACGACTCGGCCAGACGGAACAGCGCCACCTCGACGGCGAACAGCGCGGGCTGCGTGTTCTCCGTACGCGCCAGCGCCTCCGCGTCGTCCAGAACGGCCGGGTCCAGCCCCAGCGCCGCACACACGGCGTCGAACGCCTCCGCGAAGACGGGGAACGCCGCGTACAGCTCACGGCCCATCCCCGCCCGCTGGGCGCCCTGGCCGGTGAACAGCGCCGCGAGCTTTCCGCCCACCGCCTTGCCGGTCGCCGACTCGGTGCCCACCACCACGGCCCGGTGGTCGAAGTGCGCCCGCGCCGTCGCCAGCGTAAGGCCGACGTCGCGCAGGTCGCGCCCGGCGGCGGCCGCGCGGATCCGGGCCACCTGAGCGGCCAGGGCCTTCTCGCTCTTGGCGCTCATCACGAGCGGCACGACGGGCAGTTCCCGCCCGGCGGAGACCTCGACGGTCTCCGCCACCGGCGCCTGCTCGACGATGACGTGCGCGTTCGTACCGCTGAAGCCGAACGACGACACGCCCGCCCGGCGCGGGCGGCCGGTCTCCGGCCAGTCGCGGTTCTCGGTCAGCAGCTCGACGTCGCCGTCGGCCCAGTCGACGTGCCGGGAGGGCTCGTCGACGTGCAGGGTCCGGGGCAGCACGCCGTGGCGCATCGCCATGACCATCTTGATCACGCCGCCGACGCCCGCGGCCGCCTGCGTGTGGCCGATGTTGGACTTCAGGGAGCCGAGCCACAGCGGCTCGTCGGCCGCCCGCTCCTGGCCGTAGGTGGCGAGCAGTGCCTGTGCCTCGATCGGGTCGCCCAGCGTCGTACCGGTGCCGTGCGCCTCGACGGCGTCGACGTCGGCGGCCGACAGACCGGCCGTGGCCAGGGCCTGGCGGATCACCCGCTGCTGGGACGGGCCGTTGGGGGCGGTCAGGCCGTTGCTGGCACCGTCCTGGTTGATCGCGGTGCCCCGGACGATGCCCAGGACCGGGTGACCGTTGCGGCGCGCGTCCGACAGCCGTTCCACCATCAGCATGCCGATGCCCTCGCCCCAGCCGGTGCCGTCGGCCGCCGACGCGAACGCCTTGCAGCGCCCGTCCTTGGCGAGCCCGCCCTGGCGCGAGAAGTCGACGAAGGCGTTGGGGGTGGACATCACCGTGACACCGCCGGCGAGCGCGAGGTCGCACTCGCCGGAGCGCAGGGCCTGGACGGCCATGTGCAGCGCGACCAGCGAGGACGAGCACGCCGTGTCGACGGTGACGGCCGGGCCCTCCAGGCCGAGCGCGTACGAGACACGGCCGGACATGACACCGCCGGAGGTGCCGGTGCCCAGGAAGCCGCCGACCTCGTCGGGCACGGAGCCGCCGAGGCGCGAGGCGTAGTCGAAGTGGATGGCGCCCGCGTAGACGCCGGTGCGGCTGCCGCGCAGCGTCGTCGGGTCGATGCCCGCCCCTTCGATGGTCTCCCAGCTGGTCTCCAGCAGCAGGCGCTGCTGCGGGTCCATCGCGAGGGCCTCGCGCGGCGAGATGCCGAAGAAGGCGGCGTCGAACTCGGTCGCCTCGTGCAGGAATCCGCCGTCACGGGTGTACGAGGTACCCGGGCGCTCACCGGTCGGGTCGTAGAGCCGCTCGGGGTTCCAGCCGCGGTCGGTCGGGAAGGTGGTCATCGCGTCGCCGCCGGAGACCACGAGGTCCCAGAGCAGGTCCGGGGAGCTCGCGCCGCCGGGGAAGCGGCAGCCCATGCCGACGATCGCGATCGGGTCGTCGTCCACCGCCTTCACAGGCGCGGCGGACGCGGCGGCCTGTGCGGCGAGACCGCCGGCCAGCTCGTCCCGCACGTACTCCATCAGCACGCGGGGCGTCGGGTAGTCGAAGACCAGCGTCACCGGCAGACGCAGACCCGTCCCCGCGTTGAGACGGTTACGGAGCTCTACGGCCGTCAGGGAGTCGAACCCGCTCTCCTTGAACGACCGCTCCGGATCCACCGCCTCAGGACCGGCATGACCCAGAACAGTCGCGACGTCAGCCCGGATCAGATCCAGGATCGCTTCCTCACGCTCGGGCCCGCCCAGACCCGCCAGCCGCTGCCGCAGCCCCTCGGCCGCGACCGACGAACGCGCGGCGGCACGGCGCGCCCGCGTCCGCACCAACCCGCTGAGCAGCGGCGGAAGCTGCTCGCCCGCGGCGGCCGCGAGGGTCGCCATGTCGAGCTGTACGGGCACGAGGGTGCCGAGGCCCAGGGTCTGCGCCGTGTCGAAGAGGGCGAGGCCCGCCTCCGTGGACAGCGGCGGCATGCCCGAACGGTTCATCCGCTCCAGGTCCACGGCCGACAGCTCGCCGCCCATGCCGCTCGCCCCGGCCCACAGGCCCCACGCCAGCGACAGACCCGGCAGACCCGCCGTGCGGCGGCGCTGGGCCAGGGCGTCGATGAACGCGTTGGCCGAGGCGTAGTTGGCCTGGCCCGGGTTGCCGAAGACGCCGGCGACGGACGAGAAGAGGACGAACGCCGAGAGGTCGAGGTCCTTGGTCAGCTCGTGGAGGTTGACCGCGGCGTCGACCTTGGCGCCGAAGACCGTGTCGATCTGCTCGGGCGTGAGGGAGGACACGGTCGCGTCGTCGAGGACGCCTGCGGTGTGGACGACGCCGGTGAGCGGGTTCCCTGCGGGTACGGACGCGAGCAGGGCGGCCAGCGCGTCGCGGTCCGCGGCGTCGCAGGCGGCGACGGTCACCTCGGCGCCGAGCGCCGTGAGCTCGTCGCGCAGCTCGGCGGCCCCGGGCGCGCCGAGACCGCGGCGGCTGGTCAGCAGCAGGTGCCGCACCCCGTGCTCCGCCACCAGGTGACGGGCGAAGAGCGCGCCCAGCGCACCCGTACCACCGGTGATCAGAACCGTGCCGTCGGTGTCCCACGGGCGCGGCACGGTCAGGACGACCTTGCCGACATTGCGGGCCTGGCCCAGGTAGCGGAACGCCTCGGGGGCCCGGCGCACGTCCCACGCGGTCACCGGGAGGGCCTTGAGGACACCGGCGTCGACGAGCGCCACCAGCGCCACGAGCATCTCCTGGATGCGGTCCGGGCCCGCCTCCATCATGTCGAACGCCTGGTAGGCGACGCCCTGGTGGGCGGCGGCGACCTCGGCGGCATCGCGGATGTCCGTTTTGCCCATCTCGACGAACCGGCCGCCGCGCGGCAGCATCCGCAGCGAGGCGTCGACGAACTCACCGGCCAGGCAGTCCAGCACCACGTCCATGCCACGACCGCCGGTGGCGGTCATGAACGCGTCGTGGAACGCGAGGTCGCGGGACGAGGCCGTGTGCGCGTCGTCCAGGCCGAAGGCCCGCAGCGTCGGCCACTTGCGCGGGCTGGCCGTGCCGTACACCTCGGCGCCCAGGTGGCGGGCGAGCTGCATGGCGGCCGTGCCCACGCCGCCGGCGGCCGCGTGGATGAGGATCGACTCGCCCGTGCGCAGACCGGCGAGGTCGACGAGCGCGTAGTAGGCCGTCAGGTAGACGACGGGGGCGGCCGCGGCCTGGGCGAACGTCCAGCCCTCCGGCATCCGGACGACGAGCCGCCGGTCCGTCACGCTGTACGGGCCGAAGGAGGCCGACAGCAGGCCCATCACCCTGTCCCCGACCGCCAGGTCCGTCACGCCCGGCCCGGTCTCCACGACGACGCCCGCGCCCTCCATGCCCAGCTCGCCGGCGTCGCCCGGGTACATGTCCAGGACGTTGAGCACGTCACGGAAGTTCAGGCCGCTCGCCCGCACCGAGAGCCGGACCTGGCCCGGCTCCAGCGGTGCCAGGTTGGGCGCGGCGGGCACGAAGCCGAGGCCCTGGAAGGTCCCCTTCGCGGTGATGTCGAGCCGCCAGGAGTCGGAGGTGTCGGCGGGCAGCGCCAGCACCTCACCCGCGGACGCCCGGGCCAGCCGGGGCACGAACGCCTCGCCGTCCCGCAGCGCCAGCTGGTGCTCACCGGTGGCGAGGGCGCGCGCGAGCACCTCGCGCGACTCCTCCGACCCGTCGGTGTCGACGAGCACGAAGCGGCCCGGGTTCTCGGACTGCGCGGACTTCACCAGGCCCCAGACGGCAGCCTGCGCCAGGTCCGCGACCGGCTCGGACGCCTCGACGGACGCTCCGCCGCGCGTCAGCAGGACGAGCCGCGACTCGGCGAACCGGTCGTCGTCCAGCCACCGCTGCACCAGGGCGAGGGTCCGGTGGGCGGCGGTGTGGGCCGCCCCTGCGGAGTACCGGTCGTCGGCGGGGTACGCGCCGTCGGCGGAGTGCGGGCCCTCGGTCGCGGGGGCCGGGACGAGGACGAACTCGGGGATCCCTGCGCCCGTCCCGGATAGGTCGAGGTCGGCCAGGTGGGCGAGTTCCGCCTCCTCCGGTACGTCCGTCGCGAGGGCCTTCCACTCGGTCCGGAAGAGGGAGTCGTCGTGGGCGGCACCCGCGCTCAGCTGATCGGCGGAGACGGTGCGCAGCACGAGCGACCCGACCGTGGCCACCCGGGCGCCCGTGGAGTCACCGAGGCTCAGCGTGACGCCGCCGTCGTCGGTACGGCCCAGGCGGACGCGGACGGCGGTGGCGCCGCCGGCGTGCAGGGTGACCCCCGACCACGCGAACGGCAGCTGCGGCCCCGCCGCGCCGTCGGCGGTGAAGTCGCCGAACGCCATGGTGTGCAGCGTCGCGTCCAGGAGCGCCGGGTGGAGACCGAACCTCGCGGCGTCGGCGTCCCCGGGGAGTGCGACCTCGGCGCAGACGTCGCCGCCCACGCGCCAGGCGGCGGTCACGCCCCGGAACGCCGGGCCGTACTCCAGCCCGATGCCCGCGAGCCCCTCGTAGAGGTCACCGACGGCCACCGGCTCGGCGCCCTCGGGCGGCCAGACGGCGAAGGGCGCGGTGGCCCCGTCCTCGGCCGCCGGGGCGAGGAGGCCGGAGGCGTGCCGGAGCCAGAGCGCGTCCTCGTGGGCGCCCTCGGCCCGGGAGTGGATGGCGACGGAGCGGCGGCCGGTGTCGTCCGGTTCGCCCACGGTCACGCGCAGCTGGACACCGCCGTTGCCGTGCAGCACCAGAGGCGCTTCCAACGTCAGCTCGTCCACGGTCGCGCAACCCGCCTCGTCACCGGCACGGATCGCCAAGTCGACGAACGCGGTGCCCGGAAGGAGGACCGTACCCATGACCGCGTGATCCGTGAGCCACGGGTGACTCTGCAGAGACACCCGGCCCGTGAGCAGCAGACCCTCGGAATCCGGCAGGGCGACCACCGCACCCAGCAGCGAGTGGTCCGCCGGCCCCTGGCCGACGGCGGCGGGATCACCGGCACCCGCCACGCTGCCGAGCCAGAAGTTCTCGTGCTGGAAGGGGTAGGTGGGGAGGTCGGTGAGGCGGGCGCCGGTACCGGCGAAGAAAGCCGACCAGTCGACACGGGCGCCGGTGATGTGGAGACGGCCGAGAGCGGTGACGAGGGTGGCAGGCTCCGGGCGGTCCTTACGGAGCGCCGGGACGAACGCGACGTCGTCGGAGGCGTCCGGCAGGCACTCCTGGGCCATGGCCGACAGGACACCGTCGGGGCCGAGTTCCAGGAACGTACGGACACCCTGGTCGTGGAGGGTCTGGATGCCGTCGGCGAAGCGGACGGCCTCACGGACGTGCCGCGCCCAGTACTCGGGGGAAGTGAGCTCTGTGGCCAGGACACCGGTGACGTTGGAGACGACCGGGACGGCAGGGACGCTATAGGTGAGGGACTCGGCGACCTTACGGAAGCCGTCCAGCATCCCGTCCATGCGGTGCGAGTGGAAGGCGTGCGAGACGTTCAGACGGCGGGACTTCTCGAAACGCCCGGCGACCTGCTCGACCGCGGCCTCGTCACCCGAGATCACCACGGAGGACGGGCCGTTGACCGCGGCGATGTCGACACCGTCGACGAGGGCCTCACGGACCTCGGCCTCGGTCGCGCGCAGGGAGACCATCGCGCCACCGGCGGGCAGCACCTGCATCAGACGGGCACGGGCGGCGACGAGCTTGCCCGCGTCCTCCAACGAGAACACCCCGGCGACGTGCGCGGCGGCGATCTCACCGATCGAATGACCCGCGACGTAGTCCGGACGGACGCCCCAGGACTCGGCCAGACGGTAGAGCGCGACCTCGACCGCGAACAGCGCGGGCTGCGTGTTCTCCGTACGCGCCAGCGCCTCCGCATCGTCCAGAACGGCCGGGTCGAGCCCCAGCGCGGCGCAGGAAGCGTCGAAAGCCTCGGCGAACACCGGATAGGCCGCGTACAGCTCACGGCCCATTCCGGCCCGCTGGGCGCCCTGACCGGTGAAGAGCGCGGCGACCTTCCCGTTCAGCACGCGGCCCTTGACCGTCTGCTCACCCACCACGACGGCCCGGTGGTCGAACCGCGCGCGCGAAGTGGCCAGCGTGAAGCCGACACCCACCGGATCCAGACCGGCGGCGGCGTCGACCACCTGGGCGACCTGGGCGTCCAGTGCCTCGGGCGACTTGGCCGACAGCACCCACGGCACCACCGGCAGCTCGACGGCGTCACCGGCGGCGGTCTCGGACACCGCCGGAGCCTGCTCGATGATCACGTGGGCGTTGGTACCGCTGAAGCCGAACGACGAGATGCCCGCGCGGCGCGGACGCCCCGCCTCCGGCCAGTCACGCGCCTCGGTGAGGAGCTCGACGGCGCCTTCGGACCAGTCGATGTGCGGCGACGGCGCGTCCACGTGGAGGGTCTTGGGCAGGACGCCGTGACGCATGGCCATGAGCATCTTGATGATCCCGCCGACACCGGCGGCGGCCTGCGCGTGCCCGATGTTGGACTTGAACGAGCCGAGCCACAGCGGCTCGTCACCGGCCCGCTCCTGACCGTAGGTGGCGAGGAGCGCCTGTGCCTCGATCGGGTCGCCCAGCGTCGTACCGGTGCCGTGCGCCTCGACGGCGTCGACGTCGGCGGCCGAGAGACCGGCCACGGCGAGGGCCTGGCGGATGACGCGCTGCTGGGACGGGCCGTTGGGAGCCGTCAGACCGTTGCTGGCACCGTCCTGGTTGACGGCCGAGCCCCGGACGATGCCCAGGACCGGGTGACCGTTGCGGCGCGCGTCGGACAACCGCTCGACGAGCAGCATGCCGACGCCCTCGGCCCAGCCGGTACCGTCCGCGCCCGCCGCGAACGCCTTGCACCGGCCGTCCGTGGCCAGGCCGCGCTGACGGGAGAACTCCATGAACGAGCTGGGCGTGGCCATGACGGTCACACCGCCGGCCAGGGCGAGTTCGCACTCACCGGCCCGCAGGGCCTGGACGGCCAGATGCAGGGCGACCAGCGACGACGAGCACGCCGTGTCCACCGTCACCGCCGGGCCCTCCAGCCCGAAGACGTAGGAGAGACGGCCGGAGACCACGCTGCCGGAGGTACCGGTGCCCAGGAAGCCGTCGACGCCCTCGGGGACGGACGTACCGATGCCGGACGCGTAGTCGTGGTACATCGCGCCGGCGAAGACGCCGGTGCGGCTGCCACGCAGGGCCGTCGGGTCGATGCCCGCCCGCTCGACGGCCTCCCAGGTGGTCTCCAACAGCAGACGCTGCTGCGGATCCATGGCGAGGGCCTCGCGCGGCGAGATCCCGAAGAAGCCGGGGTCGAACGCGGCGGCCTCGTGGAGGAACCCGCCGTGGCGCGTGTACGAGGTACCCGGGCGCTCGCCGGTCGGGTCGTAGAGGTTCTCCAGGTCCCAGCCACGGTCGTCGGGAAAGGCGGACACCCCGTCCCGCCCGCCGACGACCAGGTCCCACAGGTCCTCGGGCGAGGACACACCGCCCGGGTAGCGGCAGGCCATGCCGACGATCGCGATCGGGTCGTCGTCGGCACGGGCCGTACGCACGGGGACGGCCAGGGCGGCGGCCTGCGACAGGCCGCCGGCGAGCTCGTCGCGCACGTAATCCGTCAGGACGCGGGTCGTCGGGTAGTCGAAGATCAGCGTCGCGGGCAGGCGGAGGCCCGTCGCGGCGTTGAGGCGGTTACGGAACTCGACGGCGGTGAGGGAGTCGAAGCCCAGCTCGGTGAACGCCCGGTCCGGCTCGACGGCCGCGCCGGAGGTGTGGCCGAGGACCCCGGCGACCTCGTCGCGCACCAGCTCCAGCAGTGCTTCGGTCCGCTCGGACTCGGGAAGGGTGAGCAGGCGCTGCCGCAGGGAGTCGGCCTGGCGGGCGTCGACCGTACGGCGCGCGGGCACGCGCACCAGGCCGCGCATCAGCGGCAGAAGCGGGTGCGTCGCCGCGCTCGCCCGCAGGACGGCGAGGTCGAGCGGTGCGGGGACGAGCAGGGCCTCGCCCGATGCCACGGCGGCGTCGAGGATCTCCAGGCCCTGCCGGGGCGAGAGCGCGACCACACCGCTGCCGCCCATACGGGAAGCGTGCGCGGCGTCGAGCTCGCTCGCCATGCCGTCGGCGTCCTGCCAGAGGCCCCAGGCGAGGCTGGTGGCGGGGAGACCGGCGGCGGCACGCTGCTGGGCGAGAGCGTCCAGGTAGGCGTTGGCTGCGGCGTAGTTGGCCTGGCCCGCGTTGCCGAAGACACCGGCGGCGGAAGAGAACAGGACGAACGCCGTCAGGTCCATCCCGGCGGTCAGCTCGTGCAGGTACCGGGCCGCGTCCGCCTTCGGAGCGAAGACCGCGTCCAGACGCTCGGGCGAGAGAGAGCCGATCACACCGTCGTCGAGAACACCGGCCGTGTGAACCACGGCCGTGACCGGATGAGCGGCAAGGAGGTCCGCCAGGGAGGAACGGTCGGCTACGTCGCACGCGGCGACGGTCACCTCGGCACCGAGCGAGATGAGTTCATCGCGAAGCTCGGCGGCGCCGGGGGCGTCGATACCGCGACGGCTGGTGAGCAGGAGACCACGCACACCGTGCTCCGCCACCAGATGACGAGCGACGAGAGCACCCAGCGAGCCCGTACCACCAGTGATCAGAACCGTGCCCTCGGCGTCCCACTGCGGCCGGGCCCCGGAGACAACGGTCGCACGGGCGAGACGCGGCGCGAAGACCGCTCCCCCACGCACCGCGATCTGGTGCTCGTCCCCCGCGTCGGCGGCGGTGACAGCGGCGGCGAAGGCTTCCGGACCGGCCTCGATGTCGGCGCCGAGGTCGACGAGGACCAGGCGGCCGGGGTTCTCCGACTGCGCCGAACGCACCAGACCCCAGACAGCGGCCTGTACGGGATCGACGTCCGTGTCACCCGGGAGCGCGACCGCGCCCCGGGTCACCAGGACGAGGCGGGAATCGGCGAACCGTTCCTCCGCCAGCCACTCCTGGACCAGCGCGAGCACGCCGTGCATGACCTCGCGCACCGCACCGGACTGACACGGCACGACGGTGACGGCGGGCAGGGGCGCGCCGGCGTCCACGGCGGCGCGCAGCGCGGCGAGGTCGGCGTGGTCCGTGCCCAGGACGATCATGGACGCGGCGTCGGCGCGGCCCGCGACCGGTACCCAGTCCACGCGGAACAGCGCGTCCCGCATGCCCTGGTCGGCCGCGCGCAGTTGGTCGGTGGCGAACGGCCGCACGACGAGCGACTCCACCGAAGCGACCGCCATGCCCGCGGCGTCGGCGAGCTCCAGCGTCGCGCCGTCGCCCGAGGTCGTGACCTTGACCCGCAGCGCACCGGCCCCGGTCGCCCGCAGGGTCACTCCGCGCCACGCGAACGGCAGCTTGACGCCGCCCTCTCCGGACGACGAGCCCCCGCCACGTATGTGGGCGGAGAGGGGGATGGTGTGCAGGGTGGCGTCCAGCAGGGCGGGGTGGAGGCCGTACGACGCCACGTCCGTGCCCTCGGGCAGGGAGACCTCGGCGTAGATGTCGTCGCCCTTGCTCCACGCGGCGGTGACGCCCTGGAAGACCGGGCCGTACTCCAGGCCGGCGGCGGCGAGACCCTCGTAGAGCCCGTCGACGTCGACGGGCTCGGCGCCCGCCGGCGGCCAGGTGATGAGGTCGACGGCGTAGGCCGGGGCCTCGGCGGTGAGCGTTCCGGAGGCGTTCCGCAGCCAGGGGGCGTCATCGGGGGCGCCCTCCGCACGGGAGTGGACGGTCAGCTCGCGCCGGCCCGCCGCCTCGGGGGCGCCGACGGTGACGCGGAGCTGGACGGCGCCCTCTTCGGGCAGGATCAGCGGGGCCTCGAGGGTGAGTTCCTCGACGGTGGTGCAGCCGACCTGGTCGCCCGCGCGGATCGCGAGCTCGACGAATGCCGTACCGGGCAGCAGCACGCTGCCGCCCACGACGTGGTCCGCGAGCCACGCGTGCGTACGCAGCGACAGGCGGCCCGCGAAGACGAAGCCGTCGGAGCCGGGCAGGGCCACGACCGCGCCGAGCAGCGGATGCTCGGCCGCGCCGAGACCGGCGGCCTGCACGTCGCCGTACGCGGGACCGCCCTCCAGCCAGTAGCGCTCGTGCTGGAAGGGGTAGGTGGGGAGGTCGGTGAGGCGGGCGCCGGTACCGGCGAAGAAAGCGGACCAGTCGACGCGGGCGCCGGTGACGTGTAGACGACCGAGGGCGGTGACGAGCGACACCGGCTCCGGACGATCCTTACGGAGGGCCGGAACGAACGCTACGTCCTCGGCGTCCGGCAGGCACTCCTGGGCCATGGCCGACAGGACACCGTCGGGGCCGAGTTCCAGGAAGGTACGGACGCCTTCGGCGTGGAGGGTTCGGATGCCATCGGAGAAGCGGACGGCGTCACGGACGTGACGCACCCAGTACTCGGGCGAGGCCAGGTCATCCGCCAGAGCACCGGTGACGTTCGAGACGACCGGGATCGCCGGGACGTTGTAGGTCAGGGACTCTGCGACCTTACGGAAGCCGTCCAGCATTCCGTCCATGCGGTGCGAGTGGAACGCGTGCGACACGTTCAGGCGACGGGACTTCTCGAAGCCCTCGGCCACCTGCTCAACAGCGGCCTCGTCACCCGAGATCACCACGGAGGACGGGCCGTTGACCGCGGCGATGTCCACACCGTCGACGAGGGCCTCACGGACCTCCGCCTCGGTCGCACGCAGGGACACCATCGCGCCACCGGCCGGGAGCGCCTGCATCAGACGGGCGCGGGCCGCCACAAGCTTGCCCGCGTCCTCCAGCGAAAACACACCCGCCACATGCGCCGCAGCAATCTCACCAATGGAGTGACCAGCCAGGAAGTCGGGACGAACTCCCCACGACTCGGCCAGACGATAAAGAGCCACCTCGACCGCGAACAGCGCGGGCTGCGTGTTCTCCGTACGCGCCAACAGCTCCGCGTCATCCAGAACAGCCGCGTCGAGACCCAGCGCGGCACAGGAAGCGTCAAACGCCTCCGCGAACACCGGATAGGCCGCGTACAACTCACGCCCCATCCCCGCCCGCTGAGCACCCTGACCCGTGAACAGCGCCGCGACCTTCCCGCCCAGCACACGGCCCTTGACCGTCCGCTCACCCACCACCACAGCCCGGTGCTCGAACTGCGCACGCGCCGTAGCCAACGTGAAACCCACACCGACCGGGTCCAGACCGGCAGCAGCGTCGACCACCTGGGCGACCTGTGCGTCCAGCGCCTCCGCCGTCTTACCCGACACCACCCACGGCACCACCGGAAGCTCCCGATCAACGGAAACCTCGACAGCCTCCTCCACCGGAGCCTGCTCCACGATCACGTGCGCGTTCGTACCACTGAACCCGAACGACGACACACCCGCACGACGCGGACGCCCACCCTCCGGCCACTCACGCGCCTCCGTCAGCAGTTCGACGGCGCCCGCCGACCAGTCCACCTTCCGTGACGGCTCGTCGACGTGCAGCGTCTTCGGGAGGACGCCGTGGCGCATCGCGAGGACCATCTTCATGACGGCGCCGACACCGGCGGCCGCCTGGGTGTGGCCCAGGTTCGACTTCAGCGAGCCGAGCCAGAGGGGCCGGTCGGCGGAACGTTCCTGCCCGTAGGTGGCGATGAGGGCCTGCGCCTCGATGGGGTCACCGAGCGTCGTACCCGTGCCGTGCGCCTCGACGGCGTCGATGTCGCCCGGCTCCAGCCGCGCGTTGGCCAGGGCCTGGCGGATGACGCGCTGCTGGGACGGACCGTTGGGGGCCGTCAGGCCGTTGCTGGCGCCGTCCTGGTTGACGGCCGAGCCGCGGACCACGGCCAGGACGGGGTGGCCGTTGCGGCGGGCGTCGGAGAGGCGCTCGACGAGGAGCACGCCGACGCCCTCGCTGAGCGACGTGCCGTCGGCGGCCTCGGCGAACGGCTTGCAGCGCGCGTCGGCCGCGAGCGCGCCCTGCTGGCTGAACTCGCGGTAGGTGTCGGGGGTGACGGCGACGGTCACACCGCCCGCGAGAGCGAGCTCGCACTCGCCCTGGCGCAGGGCCTGGACGGCCAGGTGCAGAGCCACCAGCGACGACGAGCAGGCCGTGTCGATGGTCATGGCGGGGCCCTCGAGGCCGAGGGCGTACGAGACGCGGCCGGAGACGACGCTGTTGGACGTGCCGGTGCCGAGGAAGGCGTCGATCTCCTCGGGTACGACGGTCAGGTCTCCCGCGTACTCCTTGTACATCACGCCGGCGTAGACGCCGGTGCGGCTGCCGCGCAGCGTCGTCGGGTCGATGCCGGCCCGCTCGAACGCCTCCCAGGACGCCTCCAGCAGCAGGCGCTGCTGCGGGTCCATCGCCATGGCCTCGCGGGGCGAGATGCCGAAGAAGCCCGGGTCGAAGCCGGCGGCGTCGTCGACGAAGCCGCCCTCGCGGACGTACGAGGTGCCGCGGCGGGGGTTCTCCCGATCGGGGTCGTAGAGCGACTCCAGGTCCCAGCCGCGGTCGGCGGGGAAGGGGCCGACGCAGTCGGCGCCCTCGACGAGGCGCTGCCACAACTTCTCGGGGCCGTCGATACCGCCGGGGAGCGCGCAGGCCATGCCGACGATGGCGATCGGCTCGTGGGCCTTCGCCTCGGCGGTCTGGAGCCGCTGCCGGTAGTCGTGGAGGTCGGCCGCCGCCTTCTTGAGATAGTCGCGGAGCTTGTCCTCGTTAGCGTGAGCCATGTCCTGTGTCGTCTCTTCCTTCGGGGCGTGCTTGGGGAATCCGGCCGGGCCGGGAAGTCTGGGGATGGGGGCCCGGTGCGGGCCGGGCGCGGGGTGCGCGCCCGGCCCGCTCACGGGCTGGATCCAGGCGTCAGTCGAGGCCGAATCCGTCGAGGAGGTCGAAGATCTCGTCGTCGCTCGCTGAATCGATCTTGTCCCTCATCGTTTCCTGTTCGGTCTCCGCCGCCGTGTCCGTGCCGCCGCCGGGGGCCGCGGTGAGCCGGGCCAGGACGTCGGCCAGCCGGATCGCGATCCGCTCGCGCGCCGTGGCGCCACTGCCCTCACCGACGGCACTCGCGGCGCTGTCGGTTCCCGCGGCCTCCTCGGCCCGTGCGGCGACGGCCGTGAGGACGGCCTCCAGCCTGTCGATCTCGGCGATCACCGACTGGACGGCGGCCTCCTGGCTGCCCGCGCCGCTGAGCTCGGAGCCCAGGTGGTCGACGAGGGCGGCCGGGGTCGGGTGGTCGAACACCAGGGTGGCCGGGAGCCGCAGGCCGGTGGCCGCGTTGAGGCGGTTGCGGAGTTCGAGCGCGGTCAGCGAGTCGAATCCGGTCTCGCGGAACGCCCGCTCCGCGTCCACCGCGTCCGCCGAGGCGTGGCCGAGCACCGCCGCCACCTGGCCGGTGACCAGGTCGAGCAGCAGCGCCGTCCGCTCCGCCTCGGGCGCGGCCTGCACCCGCTCGCGGAACGCCCGCGCCGCCGCCGAGCCGCCGCCCGAGCCGGAGCGCGCGCCGCGCCGGGCCGGTGTCCGGACCAGGCCGCGCAGGACGGGCGGCAGGCCGCCGTCGCGGGCCGACTCGCGCAGGGCCGTGAGGTCGACGCGGATCGGTACGAGCACCGCCTCGTCGCGCGCCACGGCCGTGTCGAACAGGGCGAGCCCCTCGTCGGAGCCCATCGCCTCGACGCCGCCCCGGGAGAGGCGGGAGACGTCCCCGTCGCCGAGGCCGCCCGTCATGTCGCTGCTCTCCTCCCACAGGCCCCACGCCAGCGAGGTCGCCGGCAGGCCCGCGGCGCGCCGCCACTGGGCGAGCGCGTCGAGGAAGGCGTTGGCGGCCGCGTAGTTGGCCTGGCCGGGGTTGCCGAAGACGCCGGCCGCCGAGGAGAACAGCACGAAGGCCGAGAGACCGAGGTCCTTGGTCGCCTCGTGCAGGTTCCAGGCGGCGTCGGCCTTCGGGCGCAGCACCCGGTCGGCCTGTTCGGCGGTCATGGCCGCCACCACGCCGTCGTCCAGCACGCCCGCGGCGTGCACGACGGCGGTCAGCGGGTGCGCGGCCGGTACGGACGCGAGCAGCGCGGCGAGCGCGTCGCGGTCGGCGGCGTCGCACGCCGCGACCGTGACGTGCGCGCCGAGCCCGGTGAGCTCGTCGCGCAGCGCCGCGGCACCGGGGGCGGTGAGGCCCCGGCGGCCCGTCAGCACCAGGTGGCGCACGCCGCGTTCGGTGACGAGGTGCCGGGCCAGCAGTGCGCCGAGGGTGCCGGTGCCACCGGTGACCAGGACCGTGCCGTCGGGGTTCCACGCCGCGGACGCGTCCGGGGCGGTGCCGGTGCGGGCCAGGCGGGGCACGAAGGCCTCGCCCCGGCGGAGGACCAGCTGGTCCTCGTCGCCGCCGACGGCGTCGGCGAACGCCTGGAGCGTCGCGTCGTGCTCGTCCAGGTCCACGAGCGTGAAGCGGTCCGGGTTCTCCGACTGCGCGGAGCGCACCAGGCCCCACACGGCCGCGCCGGCCATGTCGGTGACGGCCTCGCCGCCGGGGCCCGCCATCGCGCCGCGCGTCACCAGCACCAGGCGGGAGCCGGCGAAGCGGTCGTCGGCGAGCCATGCCCGTACGAGCTCCAGGGCTCCGTGCACGGCCTCACGGGCGGCGTCCGCCGGGGACGCCGCTCCGGCACCGGGTGCGGTGGCGGAGGGCGCACCGGAGGGCGTGCCGGAGGTGTCGGCGTGCTTCACGACGGTGCCGAGGGTGCCGAGGGTGCCGAGGGTGTCGAGGGTGTCGACGCATGTCACGACGGTGCCGGGGACGGTGCCCGCGGCCAGGGACGGCAGGTCCGCGGGGAAGCCGACGGCCCGCGAGCCGAGCGCCGGTCCCAGCTTGAGGACGTCCTCGCCGAGGACCGCCCAGGTGGCCGTCCCCTCCGCCGTGCCGGCGGCGGTGGCGGGGGCGGGTGCCCACTCCACCCGGAAGAGGGAGTGCTGTCCCTCCTCGCCGCCGTCGGCCGCCGCGAGCTGCTCGGGCGAGACGGGGCGCACGGCGAGCGACTCCACCGAGGCGACGGGGGCGCCGTCCTCGCCGGTCAGCCACAGGCCGACCGCGCCGGAGCCGGCCGGTGCCACCCGTACCCGGAGCACCGAGGCGCCGGGCGTGCGGACCGTGACACCGGACCAGGCGAAGGGAAGCGCGGCGCCGCCGCCCCGCTCCTCGCCCATACCGGCGAAGCCGCCGACGCCGATGACGTGCAGCGCGGAGTCCAGCAGCGCCGGGTGCACCCCGAACGCGCCGGCCTGTGCCCGCGTCTCCTCCGCCAGCTCGATCTCCGCGAACACCTCGGAGTCGCCGCGCCAGGCGGCCCGTACGCCCTGGAACACCGGGCCGTACTCCAGTCCGGCCACGCCGAGCTCGTCGTAGAGCGCGGTCACGTCGACCTCTTCGGCCGCGAGCGGCGGCCAGGGCGAGGCGGCGGTGACGGGCTCCTCCGGGGCCTCCTCCGACAGGGTTCCGACCGCGTGGCGCGTCCACTCCTGGTCCGGCCCGGCGCTCTCCCGGCGCGAGTGGATGGCGACGGAGCGGCGGCCGGTGTCGTCCGGTTCGCCCACGGTCACGCGCAGCTGGACACCGCCGTTGCCGCGCAGCACCAGAGGCGCTTCCAGCGTCAGCTCGTCCACGGTCGCGCAACCGGCCTCGTCACCGGCTCGGATCGCCAGGTCGACGAACGCGGTGCCCGGAAGGAGGACGGTACCCATGACGGCGTGATCCGCGAGCCACGGGTGACTCTGCAGAGACACCCGGCCAGTAAGCAGCAGACCCTCGGAATCCGGCAGGGCGACCACCGCACCCAGCAGCGGGTGACCGGTCGCGCCCTGGCCGACGGCGGCGGCGTCACCACCGGCCGCGGTGGCCTCCAGCCAGAAGGACTCGTGCTGGAAGGGGTAGGTGGGCAGGTCGACGACGCGGGCACCGGTACCGGCGAAGAACGCCGGCCAGTCGACCCGGACGCCCGCGACGTGGAGCCGGCCCAGAGCCGTGACCAGGGCCCCCGGCTCGGGACGGTCCTTGCGCAGCACCGGGACGAACGCCATGTCGTCGGTCTCCGGCAGGCACTCCTGCGCCAGCGCCGACAGCACGCCGTCGGGACCCAGCTCCAGGAACGTACGTACGCCCTGGTCGTGGAGGGTCTGGACGCCGTCGGAGAAGCGGACGGCCTCGCGGACGTGCCGCGCCCAGTAGTCGGCGGAGCACAGCTCCCCGGGCTCGGCGACCCGGCCCGTCACATTGGAGACGACCGGGATCACCGGCTCGTGCAGCGTGATGCTCTCGACGACGGCCCGGAGGCCGTCCAGCATGCCGTCCATCCGGTGGGAGTGGGCGGCGTGCGAGATGTTCAGGCGCTTGGTGGTCGCGAACAGCGCGGCCACCGCCAGCGTCGCCTCCTCGTCACCGGAGAGGACGACCGACGTAGGACCGTTGACCGCGGCGATGTCGACGCCGTCGAGCAGCACCGCCTCCACCTCGGCCTCGGAGGCGCGGACCGCGACCATCGCACCGCCCTCGGGCAGCGACTGCATGAGCGCGGCACGGGCGGCGACGAGCTTGCCCGCGTCCTTCAGCGAGAACACCCCGGCGACGTGCGCCGCGGCCAGCTCGCCGACGGAGTGACCGGCGACGAAGTCGGGCCGGACGCCGAGGGACTCGACGAGGCGGAACAGCGCGACCTCGATGGCGAACAGCGCGGGCTGCGTGTTCTCCGTACGGCCCAGCAGCGCGGCGTCGTCGAGGATCGCCCGGTCCAGGCCGACCGCCTCGCAGGCGGCGTCGAACGCCTCGGCGAACACCGGGAACGCGGCGTGCAGCTCACGCCCCATGCCCACCCGCTGCGCGCCCTGGCCGGTGAACAGCGCGGCGGTGGCACCGCCGAGCACCCGTCCGGTGAGCGCCTGGGACCCGCCGTCCACGACGACGGCGCGGTGCTCGAACTGCGCGCGGGCCGTCGCGAGGGTGAAGCCGACGCCGAGGGCGTCGAGGCCGGCCCCGGCCGTACGGACCCGGTCGATCTGCGCGTCGAGCGCCTCCGGAGTCCTGCCGGAGACGAGCCACGGGACCGCCGGCAGAACGGCGTCGGCGGCGACCGCGGCGGCGGTCGGCTCCGCCGCCTGCTCGATGATCACGTGGGCGTTGGTGCCGCTGTAGCCGAAGGACGAGATGCCCGCGCGGCGCGGCCGGCCCTCGGCCGACATCCACTCCCGGGCCTCGGTGAGGAGCTCGACAGCCCCTTCGGACCAGTCGATGTGCGGCGACGGCTCGTCCGCGTGCAGCGTCTTGGGCAGCACGCCATGACGCATCGCCATGACCATCTTGATGATCCCGCCGACACCGGCGGCGGCCTGGCTGTGACCGATGTTCGACTTGAGGGAGCCGAGCCACAGCGGCTCGTCGGCCGCGCGCTCCTGGCCGTAGGTGGCGAGGAGCGCCTGCGCCTCGATGGGGTCGCCCAGCGTCGTACCGGTGCCGTGCGCCTCGACGGCGTCGACGTCGGCGGCCGAGAGACCGGCCACGGCGAGGGCCTGGCGGATGACGCGCTGCTGCGACGGGCCGTTGGGAGCCGTCAGACCGTTGCTGGCACCGTCCTGGTTGATCGCCGTGCCGCGCACCACCGCGAGGACGCGGTGACCGTTGCGGCGGGCGTCGGAGAGCCGCTCGACGAGCAGCATGCCGACGCCCTCGGCCCAGCCGGTGCCGTCGGCCCCGGCGCCGAACGCCTTGCAGCGCCCGTCCGCGGCGAGCCCGCGCTGGCGGGAGAACTCCATGAAGGAACCCGGCGTCGACATGACGGTCACACCACCGGCGAGCGCCATGTCGCACTCACCGCCGCGCAGGGCCTGGACGGCCATGTGCAGGGCCACCAGCGACGACGAGCAGGCGGTGTCGACGGTGACGGCCGGGCCCTCCAGCCCGAAGACGTAGGAGAGGCGGCCGGAGACCACGCTGCCGGAGGTGCCGGTTCCGAGGAAGCCGTCGACGCCCTCGGGAGCCGTGGCTCCGACGCCGGACGCGTAGTCGTGGTACATCGCACCGGCGAAGACACCGGTCCGGCTGCCGCGCAGCGTGGACGGGTCGATGCCCGCACGCTCGATCGTCTCCCACGTGGTCTCCAGCAGCAGACGCTGCTGCGGGTCCATCGCCAGGGCCTCGCGCGGGGAGATCCCGAAGAAGCCGGGGTCGAAGTCGGCGGCGTCGTGGAGGAACCCGCCGTGGCGCGTGTACGAGCTCCCCGGGCGCTCACCGGTCGGGTCGTAGAGGTTCTCCACGTCCCAGCCGCGGTCGTCCGGGAAGGGGGAGATGCCGTCGCGGCCGTCGCGGACGAGGTTCCACAGGTCCTCGGGCGAGGTCACGCCGCCGGGGTAGCGGCAGGCCATGCCCACGATCGCGATCGGCTCGTCGGCGGCCACCACCGTGGTGACTGGCGCCGTCTCCTCCCGCGCGCCGAGCAGCGCCTCGCCGAGGTGACCGGCGAGGGCGGCGGCGGTGGGGTAGTCGAAGACAAGCGTGGCGGGGAGCCGGTGACCGGTCACCGCGTTGAGGCGGTTGCGGAGTTCGACGGCGGTGAGGGAGTCGAACCCGAGCTCCGTGAACGCACGGTCCGGCTCGACGGCCGCGTCGGAGGCGTGGCCGAGGACCCCGGCCACCTCCGTACGGACCAGGTCGAGCAGCAGGCCCGCACGCTCGTGCTCCGGGAGGGAGAGGATCCGCCGGCGCAGGGAGTCCGCCTGACGGGCGTCGGCGGTCCGGCGCACCGGGCCACGGACGAGCCCGCGCAGCAGTGCCGGTATCTCGCCGCCGCCACGGGCCATGGCCCGCAGATCGAGCGGGGCGGGCACGAGCAGCGTCTCGCCCGACGCCACGGCGGCGTCGAGGAGGGCGAGGCCCTGGGCGGGGGTGAGGGCGATGACACCGTCCTGTTCCATGCGCGAGGCATGGGTGGAGTCGAGCCCGGCGCCCATGCCGTCGGTGTCCTGCCAGAGGCCCCAGGCGAGGGAGGTGGCGGGGAGACCAGCGGCAGCACGCTGCTGGGCGAGAGCGTCCAGGTAGGCGTTGGCTGCGGCGTAGTTGGCCTGGCCCGCGTTGCCGAAGACACCGGCGGCGGAGGAGAAGAGGACGAAGGCCGTCAGGTCCATGCCTGCGGTCAGCTCGTGCAGGTACCGGGCCGCGTCCGCCTTCGGAGCGAAGACGGCGTCCAGGCGGTCGGTCGAGAGGGAGCCGATCACACCGTCGTCGAGAACACCGGCCGTGTGAACGACGGCGGTGACCGGGTGAGCGGCGAGGAGGTCCGCCAGGGAGGAACGGTCGGCGACGTCGCACGCGGCGACGGTCACCTCGGCACCGAGCGAGATGAGTTCATCGCGAAGCTCGGCGGCACCGGGAGCGTCGATACCACGACGGCTGGTGAGCAGGAGACCACGCACACCGTGCTCCGCCACCAGGTGACGAGCGACGAGAGCACCCAGAGAGCCCGTACCACCGGTGATCAGAACCCTACCCTCGGCGTCCCACGCGGGCACCGATTCGGCGGCGACCGAAGCACGGGCGAGACGCGGCGCGAAGACCGCTCCCCCACGCACCGCCACCTGCGGCTCATCACCGACCAGGGCCAGAGCCTCCGAAGAGACCTCACCATCCAGGTCGAGGAGGACGAAACGGCCGGGGTTCTCCGACTGCGCCGAACGCACCAGACCCCAGACAGCGGCCTGCTCCGGGTCGACGTCCGTGTCACCCGGGAGCGCCACCGCGCCCCGGGTCACCAGGACAAGGCGGGAATCGGCGAACCGCTCCTCCGCCAGCCACCCCTGAACCAGCGCGAGCACACCACGAACATCGGAAGCGACAGCGGCAACCAGCGCCGGAACCCCCGCGACACCCGCCAGACCCTCACGATCCAGCAACGCCACCGCAACATCCGAAACAGACGCCGCGACCGGCACCCACTCCACACGGAACAGCGCATCCCGCAGAACCCGGTCACCGGCAGCCAGCTCATCAGCGGCCACCGGACGCACCACCAGCGACTCCACCGACGCCACAGCGACACCAGCGGCATCCGCCATCTCCAGCGCGAAGCCCTCCGCGCCCGGAACCAGCCGCACCCGCAGCCGGGAGGCGCCGGCGGCCGCCAGCGACACCCCGCGCCACGCGAACGGCAACTCGGGCCGGTCCGAACCCTCGCCCGTGTTCAGTGCGTTGACGTGCAGCGCGGCGTCGAACAGCGCGGGGTGCAGACCGAACGCCGTGACGTCCGTACCCTCCGGCAGCGCTACCTCGGCGAACACCTCGTCGCCACGGCGCCAGGCTGCGGTCACGCCCTGGAAGACCGGACCGTACTCCAGCCCCGCCTCGGCGAGGCCCGCGTAGAGCCCGTCGACATCGACGGCCTCGGCACCGGCCGGCGGCCACTCGGTGAGGTCCGCACCACCGGTAGCGGCGGCCACGGACAGGAAACCGGACGCGTGCCGCGTCCACAGCTCATCGCCCTCGGGGCGGGAGTGGATGGACAGGCTCCGGCGCCCCTCGGCGTCGGGCTCGCCCACCGCGACCCGCAGCTGGACCCCGCCCTGCTCGGCGAGCGCCAACGGCGCCTCCAGCGTCAGCTCGTCCAGCGCGGCGCAGCCGACCTCGTCGCCCGCGCGGATCGCGAGCTCCACGAAGGCAGTGCCGGGGAGGAGGACCGTCCCCATGACCGCGTGCTCGGCGAGCCACGGGTGGCTCTTGAGCGACACACGGCCGGTGAGGAGGAACTCCTCCGAATCGGGCGCACCGACGACGGCACCCAGCAGCGAGTGGCTCACCGCGTCCTGCCCCACAGAGCTGACGTCACCGCCGCCCGCCACCGCTTCGAGCCAGTAGGACTGGCGCTGGAAGGCATACGTCGGCAGGTCGACACGACGAGCACTGGTACCGGCGAAGAAGGCCGACCAATCGACACGGGCGCCGGTGATGTGGAGACGGCCGAGAGCGGTGACGAGCGACACCGGCTCCGGACGATCCTTACGAAGCGCCGGGACGAACGCGACGTCGTCGGACACGTCGGCCAGGCACTCCTGCGCCATCGCCGACAGCACACCGTCGGGGCCGAGTTCCAGGAAGGTACGGACGCCTTCGGCGTGGAGGGTGCGGATGCCGTCGGAGAAGCGGACCGCCTCGCGGACGTGCCGCACCCAGTACTCGGGCGAGGTCAGCTCCTCGGCCAGGACACCGGTGACGTTCGAGACAACCGGAATCGCCGGAGCGGCATACGTCAAGGACTCGGCGACCTTACGGAAGCCGTCCAGCATCCCGTCCATACGGTGCGAGTGGAACGCGTGCGAGACATTCAGGCGACGGGACTTCTCGAAGCGTCCCGCAACCTGCTCAACAGCGGCCTCGTCACCCGAGATCACCACGGACGACGGGCCATTGACCGCAGCGATGTCCACACCCTCGACGAGGGCCTCACGGGCCTCGGCCTCGGTCGCGCGCAGGGAGACCATCGCGCCACCGGCGGGCAGCGCCTGCATCAGCGCCGCACGGGCGGCGACGAGCTTGCCCGCGTCCTCCAGCGAGAACACACCAGCCACATGCGCGGCAGCAATCTCACCGATCGAATGACCGGCGACGTAGTCCGGACGGACGCCCCAGGACTCGGCCAGACGATAAAGAGCCACCTCGACCGCGAACAGCGCGGGCTGCGTGTTCTCCGTACGAGCCAGCAGCTCGCCATCGTCCAGAACAGCCGGGTCCAGACCCAGCGCCCCACACGCAGCATCGAAGGCGGCAGCGAACACCGGATATGCCGCGTACAACTCACGGCCCATACCGGCCCGCTGAGCACCCTGACCCGTGAACAACGCGGCAACCTTGCCACCCAGCACACGGCCCTTGACTGTCTGCTCACCCACTACAACGGCCCGGTGCTCGAACTGCGCACGCGAGGTCGCCAGCGTGAAGCCGACACCCACCGGGTCGAGCCCGGCAGCAGCGTCGACCACCTGGGCGACCTGGGCATCCAGCGCCTCGGACGACTTGCCCGAGACCACCCACGGAACCACCGGCGGAACGACCTCACCGGTGACCGGAGCGGACTCGGCCGCCGGCGCCTGCTCAAGGATGACGTGCGCGTTCGTACCGCTGAAGCCGAAGGACGAGACACCCGCACGGCGCGGACGGCCGGTCTCCGGCCACTCGCGCGCCTCACCCAGGAGCTCGACAGCGCCCTCGGACCAGTCGATGTGCGGCGACGGCTCATCGGCGTGCAGCGTCTTGGGCAGCACGCCATGACACATCGCCATGACCATCTTGATGATCCCGCCGACACCCGCAGCCGCCTGGCTATGACCGATGTTCGACTTCAACGAGCCGAGCCACAACGGCTCGTCGCCCGAACGCTCCTGGCCGTATGTGGCCAGCAGCGCCTGCGCCTCGATCGGGTCACCCAGCGTCGTACCCGTGCCATGCGCCTCAACAGCGTCCACATCCGCAGCCGACAAACCAGCCGTAGCCAGCGCCTGCCGGATCACCCGCTGCTGCGACGGACCGTTCGGCGCCGTCAGACCATTGCTCGCACCATCCTGGTTGATCGCCGAACCACGCACGACACCCAGCACCTGATGGCCCTTACGACGGGCATCCGACAGCCGCTCAACAAGCAGCATGCCCACACCCTCAGCCCAACCCGTACCATCCGCACCCGCACCGAACGCCTTACAACGACCATCCGCCGCAAGACCCCGCTGACGCGAGAAATCGATAAACGCACCCGGCGTCGACATCACGGTCACACCACCGGCCAGGGCGAGTTCGCACTCACCGGCGCGCAGGGCCTGGACGGCCAGATGCAGAGCGACCAGCGAGGACGAGCACGCCGTGTCGACCGTCACCGCCGGGCCCTCCAGCCCGAACAGGTACGACACACGGCCAGAGGCCACGCTGCCCGCCGTGCCCGTACCGACGAAGGCGTCCACGCCCTCGGGCTCATCGCCCGTGATTCCGGTGGCGTAGTCGTGGTACATCACACCGGCGAAGACACCGGTCCGGCTGCCGCGCAGCGTGGACGGGTCGATACCGGCGCGCTCGACGGCCTCCCACGTGGTCTCCAGCAGGAGACGCTGCTGCGGATCCATCGCCAGCGCCTCGCGCGGCGAGATCCCGAAGAACGCCGGGTCGAACTCGTCAGCGTCGTGCAGGAAGCCACCCTCACGGGCGTAGCTCTTGCCCGGCAGGCCGGGCTCGGGGTCGTAGAGGTCCTCCAGGTCCCAGCCGCGGTTGGCCGGGAAGGGGGTGACACCATCGCGATCGTTGAGGACGAGGTCCCACAAGCCCTCGGGCGAGGAGACCCCACCCGGGTAACGGCAGGCCATGCCCACGATCGCGATCGGGTCGTCCGCCGCGACCACAGTGGTGGCGGCGGGCACGGCATCGTCGTCGTCCGTGCCGACGACCGTCTCTCCGAGGTATCCGGCGATGGCCGCGGCGGTGGGGTAGTCGAAGACGAGCGTCGCGGGCAGCCGGAGCCCGGTCGCCGTGTTGAGGCGGTTGCGCAGCTCGACGGCGGTCAGCGAGTCGAACCCGAGCTCGGTGAATGCCCGGCCCGGCTCGACGGCCGCGTTCGAGGCGTGGCCGAGGACGCCGGCGACCTCCGTACGGACCAGGTCGAGCAGCAGACCAGCGCGCTCCCCCTCGGGCAGCCCGAGGATGCGGCGGCGCAGCGAGTCCGCCTGACGGGCATCGACGGTCCGACGCACCGGCACCCGCACCAGGCCCCGGAGCATCGACGGCAGATCGCCGCCGCCACGGGCCATGGCCCGCAGGTCCATCGGCGCGGGCACGAGGACGGGCTCGCCCGACGCCACCGCGGCGTCGAAGAGGGCGAGACCGGTGTCGTGCGTCAGGGCGAGCATGCCGTTGCCGCCCATGCGCGAGGTGTGCGCCGTGTCCAGCGCACCACCCATACCGTCGGCGCCGTCCCACAGGCCCCACGCGAGGCTGCTGGCAGGGAGGCCGGCGGAGACGCGCTGCTGGGCGAGAGCGTCCAGGTAGGCGTTGGCTGCGGCGTAGTTGCCCTGACCAGCGGCACCGAGGGTTCCTGCCACGGAGGAGAAGAGGACGAAGGCCGTCAGGTCCATGCCTGCGGTCAGCTCGTGCAGGTACCGGGCCGCGTCCGCCTTCGGAGCGAAGACAGCGTCCAGGCGGTCGGTCGAGAGGGAACCGATCACACCGTCGTCGAGAACACCGGCCGTGTGAACCACGGCCGTGACCGGATGAGCGGCCAGAAGCTCCGCCAGGGAGGAACGGTCAGCGACGTCACACGCGGCAACGGTCACCTCGGCACCCAGAGCGGCGAGTTCATCACGCAGCTCCACAGCGCCCGGGGCTTCCAGGCCACGACGGCTGGTCAGCAGCAGACCACGCACACCGTGCTCCACCACCAGATGACGCGCGACAAGGGCACCCAGAGAGCCCGTACCACCCGTGATCAGGACCGTGCCGTCGGCATTCCACTGCGGCTGAGCCTCCGGGGCGACCGAAGCGCGGGCGAGACGCGGTGCGAAGACCGCTCCTCCACGCACCGCCACCTGCGGCTCATCATCGACAAGAGCCAGAACCTCGGCGGACAGCTCCTGATCGATATCAAGGAGCACAAACCGGTCGGGGTTCTCCGACTGCGCCGAACGCACCAGACCCCACACCGCGGCCTGCTCCGGGTCGACGTCCGTGTCACCGGCCACCGCCACGGCGCTACGCGTCACCAGGACGAGGCGGGAATCGGCGAACCGCTCCTCCGCCAGCCACCCCTGAACCAGCGCGAGCACACCACGAACATCGGAAGCGACAGCGGCAACCAGCGGCGGAACCCCCGCGACACCCGCCAGGCCCTCACGATCCAGCAACGCCACCGCAACATCCGAAACAGACGCCGCGACCGGCACCCACTCCACACGGAACAGCGCATCCCGCAGAACCCGGTCACCGGCAGCCAGCTCATCAGCGGCCACCGGACGCACCACCAGCGACTCCACCGACGCCACAGCGACACCAGCGGCATCCGTCATCTCCAGCGCCACACCATTGCCATCGGCCGTGCCACGCATGCGTACACGAAGGGCCGAAGCCCCACTGGCGTGCAGGTTCACTCCCGACCAGGCGAACGGCAGCTGCGGGCCGTCCTGGCCCGCGTCAGAACCACCCAGCACGATGGAGTGCAGCGCGGCGTCGAACAGCGCGGGGTGCAGCCCGTACGACGTGACGTCCGTACCTTCCGGCAGCGCGACCTCGGCGAAGATCTCGTCGCCACGACGCCAGGCTGCGGTCACGCCCTGGAAGGCGGGCCCGTACTCCAGCCCGGACTCGGCGAGGCCCGCGTAGAGCCCGTCGACATCGACGACCTCGGCACCGGCCGGCGGCCACTCGGTGAGGTCCGCACCACCGGTAGCGGCGGCCACGGACAGGAAACCGGACGCGTGCCGCGTCCACGCCTCATCCTCCGGCACGCCCTCCGGCCGCGAGTACACGGCCAGGGCCCGACGACCCGACCCCTCCAGCTCACCCACCAGAACACGCAGCTGAACACCGTCGCGCTCCGCGAGCACGAGGGGAACCTCCAACGTCAGCTCGTCGACGGCCGTGCAACCGGCCTCGTCGCCGGCACGGACCGCCAGGTCCACGAACGCCGTGCCCGGCAGCACGACGCTGCCCGAGACCGCGTGGTCCTTCAGCCACGGATGCGTGCGAAGCGACAACCGCCCGCTGAAGGCATATCCGCCCGAGTCGGGCAGCGCGAGGACGGCACCGAGCATCGCGTGCCCGGTCGCACCAAGACCGGCGGACTCGACATCGCCCTGCCCGGGGCGGCCTTCGAGCCAGTAGGACTGGTGCTGGAAGGCGTACGTCGGCAGGTCGACACGGCGAGCACTAGTACCGGCGAAGAACGCCGACCAATCGACACGGGCGCCGGTGATGTGGAGACGACCGAGAGCGGTGACGAACGCGGCAGGCTCCGGACGATCCTTACGAAGCGCCGGGACGAACGCGACGTCGTCGGAGGCATCGGCCAGGCACTCCTGCGCCATCGCCGACAGCACACCGTCCGGACCGAGTTCCAGGAACGTACGAACACCCTGGTCGTGGAGGGTCTGGATGCCATCGGAGAAGCGAACGGCATCACGGACGTGCCGCACCCAGTACTCGGGCGAGGTCAGGTCATCCGCCAGAGCACCGGTGACGTTCGAGACAACCGGGATCGCGGGGGCGTTGTAGGTGAGGGACTCGGCGACCTTACGGAAATCGGCCAGCATCCCGTCCATACGGTACGAGTGGAACGCGTGCGAAACGTTCAGACGGCGGGACTTCTCGAAACCACCGGCCACCTGCTCAACAGCGGCCTCGTCACCCGAGATCACCACGGACGACGGACCATTGACCGCAGCAATGTCCACACCCTCGACCAGCGCCGCACGGACCTCGGCCTCGGTGGCCCGCAGCGACACCATCGCGCCACCGGCGGGCAGCGCCTGCATCAGCGCGGCACGAGCGGCGACGAGCTTGCCCGCGTCCTCCAGCGAGAACACACCCGCCACATGCGCAGCAGCAATCTCACCAATGGAGTGACCAGCCAGGAAGTCGGGACGAACGCCCCACGACTCGGCCAGACGGTAAAGGGCCACCTCGACAGCGAACAGCGCGGGCTGCGTGTTCTCCGTACGCGCCAGCGCCTCCGCATCGTCCAGAACAGCCGCGTCGAGACCCAGCGCGGCACAGGAAGCGTCAAACGCCTCGGCGAACACCGGGTAGGCGGCGTACAGCTCGCGGCCCATACCGGCCCGCTGAGCACCCTGACCCGTGAACAGCACGGCAAGCTTCCCGCCCAGCACACGGCCCGACACGACCTGCTCGCCGTCCACCACCACAGCCCGGTGCTCGAACTGCGCACGCGAGGTCGCCAGCGTGAAACCGACACCCACCGCGTCAAGACCAGCAGCAGCGCCCACAACCTGAGCGACCTGCGCGTCCAGCGCCTCCGCCGTCTTGCCCGACACAACCCACGGCACCACGGGCAGCGTCAGGTTCTCAGTGCCGGCGGCCTCGACAGCTGCCGGTGCCTGCTCGATGATCACGTGGGCGTTCGTACCGCTGAAGCCGAAGGACGAGACACCCGCACGGCGCGGACGGCCGGTCTCCGGCCACTCGCGCGCCTCACCCAGGAGCTCGACAGCGCCCTCGGACCAGTCGATGTGCGACGACGGCTCATCCACGTGCAGCGTCTTGGGCAGCACGCCGTGACGCATCGCCATGACCATCTTGATGATCCCGCCGACACCGGCAGCCGCCTGGCTGTGACCGATGTTCGACTTCAGCGAGCCGAGCCACAACGGCTCGTCACCGGCCCGCTCCTGGCCGTACGTAGCCAGCAGCGCCTGAGCCTCGATCGGGTCACCAAGCGTCGTACCCGTACCGTGCGCTTCCACCGTGTCGATCTGGTCTGCGGACAGCCCGGCCGACGCCAGCGCCTGGCGGATCACCCGCTGCTGCGACGGACCGTTGGGCGCCGTCAGGCCGTTGCTCGCACCGTCCTGGTTGATCGCGGTGCCCCGGACGACACCCAGCACCTGATGGCCCTTACGACGGGCATCCGACAGCCGCTCAACAAGCAGCATGCCCACACCCTCAGCCCAACCCGTACCATCCGCACCCGCACCGAACGCCTTACAACGACCATCCGCCGACAACCCCCGCTGACGCGAGAAATCGATAAACGCGGCCGGAGTCGACATGACCGTCACACCACCGGCAAGCGCCATATCGCACTCACCGGCACGCAGCGCCTGCACCGCCATGTGCAGAGCCACCAGCGACGACGAACACGCCGTGTCCACCGTCACCGCCGGGCCCTCCAGCCCGAACAGATACGACACACGGCCGGACGCGATGCTGCCCGCCGTGCCGGTACCGATGAAGCCGTCGATGCCCTCGGGAAGCGCGCCGGTGAGGTCGGTGGCGTAGTCGTGGTACATGACGCCCGCGAACACGCCCGTACGGCTGCCGCGCAGCGCGGACGGCTCGATGCCCGCCCGCTCGATCGTCTCCCACGTGGTCTCCAGCAGCAAGCGCTGCTGCGGGTCCATCGCCATGGCTTCGCGCGGGCTGATGCCGAAGAACGCCGGGTCGAACTTGTCGGCGTCGTGGAGGAAGCCGCCCTCGCGGGTGTACGAGGAGCCGGGACGCTCGCCGGTCGGGTCGTAGAGGTTCTCCAGGTCCCAGCCGCGGTTGACCGGGAACTCGGACACCCCGTCCCGCCCACCGGCGACCAGGTCCCACAGATCCTCGGGCGAGGAGACCCCACCCGGGTAACGGCAGGCCATGCCCACGATCGCGATCGGGTCGTCGGAGGCGACGACGGTCGCCCTGGCCTCCGGCGCGCCGTCGTCCCCGGTGCCGAGGACGGTCTGGTCGAGGTATCCGGCGATGGCCGCGGCGGTGGGGTAGTCGAAGACGAGCGTCGCGGGCAACCGGAGCCCGGTCGCCGTGTTGAGACGGTTGCGCAGCTCGACGGCGGTCAGCGAGTCGAACCCGAGCTCCGTGAACGCACGGTCCGGCTCGATCGCCGCGCCCGACGCGTGGCCCAGGACCCCCGCGACCTCGTCGCGCACCAGGTCCGACAGCGCGGCCGGGCGCTCGTCCGCCGTGAGGCCGAGGAGCCGGCGGCGCAGGGAGTCGGCCTGGCGGGCGTCGACGGTCCGACGCACCGGCACCCGCACCAGGCCCCGCAGCATCGACGGCAGGTCGGCCGCCGAGGTGCTCGACCTCATGGCCGCGAGGTCGAGGGGTGCGGGTACGAGCACGGGCTCGCCCGACGCCACGGTGACGTCGAGAAGGGCCAGGCCCTCCCGGGCGCCGAGGGCGCGGACGCCGTCCTTGGTCATACGGGTGGTGTGAGAGGTGTCCAGGACACCGCCCATGCCGCTCGTCTCCGCCCACAGACCCCAGGCGAGCGAGGTGGCGGGCAGGCCCGCCATGGCCCGCTGCTGGGCGAGCGCGTCGAGGAACGCGTTGGCGGCGGCGTAGTTGCCCTGACCCGTGTTGCCGAAGACACCGGCGACAGAGGAGAAGAGGACGAAGGCCGTCAGGTCCATGCCTGCGGTCAGCTCGTGCAGGTACCGGGCCGCGTCCGCCTTCGGAGCGAAGACGGCGTCCAGACGCTCGGGCGACAGCGAACCGATCACACCGTCGTCGAGAACACCGGCCGTGTGAACGACGGCCGTGACCGGGTGAGCGGCCAGAAGCTCCGCCAGCGCGTCACGGTCAGCGACGTCACACGCCGCAACGGTCACCTCGGCACCCAGAGCGGCGAGTTCATCACGCAGCTCGACCGCGCCCGGGGCTTCCAGGCCACGACGGCTGGTCAGCAGCAGACCACGCACACCGTGCTCAGTGACCAGATGACGCGCCACGAGCGCGCCCAGCGCACCCGTACCACCCGTGATCAGCACCGTGCCCTCGGCGCTCCACCGCGCCTGTCCTTCGGAAGCAACGGCCGCACGGGCAAGGCGCGGCGCGAAGACCGCTCCCCCGCGCACCGCCACCTGCGGCTCGTCACCGACAAGAGCCAAAACCTCGGCAGAAAGCTCCTGATCAACATCAAGGAGCACAAACCGGTCGGGGTTCTCCGACTGCGCCGAACGCACCAGACCCCACACCGCGGCCTGCTCCGGATCCACAACCGCGTCCCCGGCAACAACCACCGCCCCACGCGTCACCACCACCAGACGCGACCCGGCGAACCGCTCCTCCGCCAACCACCCCTGAACCAGCGCAAGCACACCACGCACATCAGAAGCGACAGCGGCAACCAGCGGCGGAACCTCCGCGACCTCACCCAGCCCGGCCGCGTCACCCGACCCCAGCACCACCACCGGAACATCCGAGGCATGCGCCTGAACCGGCACCCACTCCACCCGGAACAGCGAGTCCCGCATGCCCCGATCGGCCGCACGCAGCTGGTCCGTGCCCACGGCGCGCACCACCAGCGAGCCGATCGAGGCCACGGCGGCACCCGCGTCGTCGGCCATCTCCAGCGTCACACCGGCGCCGTCTGCCGTGCCCCGCATCCGGACCCGGAGGGCCGTGGCCCCACTGGCGTGCAGGGTGACGTCCGACCAGGCGAACGGCAGCTGCGGGCCGTCCTGGCCCGCGACGAACCCGCCCAGCACGATCGAGTGCAGCGCCGCATCGAGCAGCGCCGGGTGCACCCCGAACGTCTCGGCGTCGGCGCCCTCCGGCAACGCCACCTCGGCGAAGACCTCGTCGCCCTTGCGCCACACGCCCGTCACACCACGGAAGACGGGTCCGTACTGGAGTCCCCCGTCGGCGAGTTCGGTGTAGAAACCCTCGATGTCCACCGGCGCGGCGCCGGCCGGCGGCCACTCGGCGAGGTCCGCACCACCGGCAGCGGCGGCCGCGGACAGGAAACCGGACGCGTGCCGCGTCCACAGCTCGTCGTCCTCAGGGCGCGAATGGACGGCCAGAGCACGCCGGCCCTCGCCGTCGGGCTCGCCCACAGTGACCCGCAGCTGCACACCACCGCGCTCCGCCAGCACCAACGGCGCTTCGAGCGTCAGCTCGTCGACCACGGTGCAGCCGGCCTCGTCGCCCGCGCGGATCGCGAGCTCCACGAATGCCGTACCGGGCAGCAGGACGCTGCCCGCCACCACGTGATCGGCCAGCCACGGGTGCGTACGCAGCGACAGCCGCCCCGTGAACAGGAACCCTTCCGAGTCCGGCAGCGCCACCGCCGCACCGAGCAGCGGGTGACCGGTCACCCCGAGTCCGGCCGCCGTGACGTCACCCGGCACGGAGCCCGAGGAGCTCAGCCAGAAGTTCTCGTGCTGGAAGGGGTAGGTGGGGAGGTCGGTGAGGCGGGCGCCGGTACCGGCGAAGAAGGCCGACCAGTCGACACGGGTGCCCGTGATGTGGAGACGACCGAGGGCGGTGACGAGCGACACCGGCTCCGGACGATCCTTACGGAGGGCCGGAACGAACGCTACGTCCTCGGCGTCCGGCAGGCACTCCTGGGCCATGGCCGACAGAACACCGTCGGGACCCAGCTCAAGGAAGGTACGGACGCCTTCGGCGTGGAGGGTCTGGATGCCGTCGGCGAAGCGGACGGCCTCACGGACGTGACGCACCCAGTACTCGGGCGAGGTCAGCTCCTCGGCCAGGACACCGGTGACGTTCGAGACGACCGGGATCGCCGGGACGTTGTAGGTCAGGGACTCGGCGACCTCACGGAAGCCGTCCAGCATCCCGTCCATACGGTGCGAGTGGAACGCGTGCGACACGTTCAGGCGACGGGACTTCTCGAAGCCCTCGGCCACCTGCTCAACAGCGGCCTCGTCACCCGAGATCACCACGGAGGACGGGCCGTTCACAGCGGCGATGTCCACACCGTCGACGAGGGCCTCACGGACCTCCGCCTCGGTCGCACGCAGGGACACCATCGCGCCACCGGCCGGGAGCGCCTGCATCAGACGGGCGCGGGCCGCGACGAGCTTGCCCGCGTCCTCCAGCGAGAACACACCCGCCACATGCGCCGCAGCAATCTCACCGATCGAATGACCAGCCAGGAAATCGGGGCGGATACCCCACGACTCGGCCAGACGGTAGAGCGCGACCTCGACCGCGAACAGCGCAGGCTGCGTGTTCTCCGTACGCGCCAGCGACTCGGCGTCATCCAGAACGGCCGGGTCCAGACCCAACGCGGCACAAGCAGCGTCAAACGCCTCCGCGAACACCGGATAGGCCGCGTACAACTCACGCCCCATCCCCGCCCGCTGAGCACCCTGACCCGTGAACAACGCGGCAACCTTCCCGCCCAGCACACGGCCCTTGACTATCTGCTCACCCACTACAAGGGCCCGGTGCTCGAACTGCGCACGCGAGGTCGCCAACGTGAAACCGACACCCACCGCGTCAAGACCAGCGGCAGCGCCCACAACCTGAGCGACCTGCGCGTCCAGCGCCTCCGCCGTCTTACCCGACACCACCCACGGCACCACCGGAAGCTCCCGATCAACGGAAACCTCAACGGCCTCCTCCACCGGAGCCTGCTCCACGATCACGTGCGCGTTCGTACCACTGAACCCGAACGACGACACACCCGCACGACGCGGACGCCCACCCTCCGGCCACTCACGCGCTTCGGTGAGGAGCTCGACAGCGCCGTCCGCCCAGTCGATGTGCGGCGACGGCTCATCGGCGTGCAGGGTCTTCGGCAGAACACCGGCCCGCATCGCCATGACCATCTTGATGATCCCGCCGACACCGGCAGCCGCCTGGCTGTGACCGATGTTCGACTTCAGCGAGCCGAGCCACAACGGCTCGTCACCGGCCCGCTCCTGGCCGTACGTGGCCAGCAGCGCCTGAGCCTCGATCGGATCACCCAACGTCGTACCCGTACCGTGCGCCTCAACAGCGTCCACATCCGCAGCCGACAAACCAGCCGTAGCCAGCGCCTGCCGGATCACCCGCTGCTGCGACGGACCATTGGGCGCCGTCAGACCATTGCTCGCACCGTCCTGGTTGATCGCCGAACCACGCACGACACCCAGCACCTGATGGCCCTTACGACGGGCATCCGACAGCCGCTCAACAAGCAGCATGCCCACACCCTCAGCCCAACCCGTACCATCCGCACCCGCACCGAACGCCTTACAACGACCATCCGCCGCAAGACCCCGCTGACGCGAGAAATCGATAAACGCACCCGGCGTCGACATCACGGTCACACCACCGGCGAGCGCCATCTCGCACTCGCCCTGGCGCAGCGCCTGCACGGCCAGGTGCAGAGCCACCAGCGACGACGAACACGCCGTGTCCACCGTCACCGCCGGGCCCTCCAGGCCCAGGGCGTAGGAGACGCGTCCCGACACGACGGCCGAGGACGTACCGGTACCGAGGAACGCCTCGACGTCCTCGGGAATGTTCATCGTCTGCGTGCCGTAGTCGTGGTAGCCGACGCCCGCGTAGACGCCGGTGCGGCTGCCGCGCAGGGCCGTCGGGTCGATGCCGGCCCGCTCGATCGTCTCCCAGGTGATCTCCAGCAGCAATCGCTGCTGCGGGTCCATCGCCAGCGCCTCGCGCGGGCTGATCCCGAAGAAGCCCGGGTCGAAGTCGCCGGCCTCGTGCAGGAAGCCGCCCTCACGGGCGTAGATCTTGCCGGGCACGCCCGGCTCGGGGTCGTAGAGCCCCTCGATGTCCCAGCCACGGCCGGTCGGGAAGCCGGTCACACCGTCCCGGCCGCCGAGGACGAGGTCCCACAGGCCCTCGGGGGAAGTGATGCCGCCGGGGTAGCGACAGGCCATGCCGACGATCGCGATCGGGTCGTCGTCGAGCGCCACGACGGGCGCGGCGGAGGCGGCGGCCTGTGCGGCGAGGCCGCCGGCCAGTTCCTCGCCGACGAACTCCGTCAGCAGGCGGGGCGTCGGGTAGTCGAAGACGAGCGTGGCCGGCAGCCGGAGGCCGGTGGCGGTGTTGAGGCGGTTGCGGAGCTCGACGGCCGTGAGGGAGTCGAAGCCGATCTCCTTGAAGGAGCGTTCGGAGTCGACGGTCTCCGGCCCGGCGTACCCGAGGACCGCCGCGACGTTCGTGCGGATCAGTTCCAGGAGCACGCGCTCGCGCTCGGACTCGCGCAGGGCGGCCAGGCGCAGCGTCAGGGCGTCGGCGACCGCGGTGCCCGCCGACGCGACGCGGCGGCGCGGTACGTGCACGAGGCCGCGCAGCAGGTGCGGTACCTCGTCGGCGACCGGGGCGAGTACCGACGGGTCGAAGTGCATCGGGAGGGTGTGGGCGTCCTCGGCGGCGTGGGCCGCGTCGAAGAGGGCCATGCCGTCCTCGGCCGACAGCAGCGTGACACCGTCGCGCGCCATGCGCTTGATGTCGACCTCGCTGAGCGTGCCGGTCATGCCGTCGGCCGCGGCCCAGGCGCCCCAGGCCATCGAGACGCCGGGCAGTCCGGCGGCGCGCCGGTTCAGCGCGAGGGCGTCGAGGCAGGCGTTGGCTGCGGCGTAGTTGCCCTGGCCCGGGCTGCCGTACGTACCGGAGGCGGAGGAGAAGAGGACGAACGCGGACAGGTCCAGGTCCGCGGTCAGCTCGTGCAGGGTGAGCGCGGCGTCGGCCTTCGGGCGGAACACGGCGTCGACACGGGCCGGGGTGAGCGCGTCGACGGTGCCGTCGTCGATGACGCCGGCGGTGTGGACGACGCCCTTCAGCGGGTGCCCGGCCGGTACGGAGGCGAGCAGGGCGGCCAGCGCGTCGCGGTCGGCGATGTCGCAGGCGGCGACCGTCACTTCGGCGCCGAGGGCGGTCAGCTCGTCGCGCAGTTCGCCGGCGCCGGGCGCGTCGGGGCCGCGGCGGCTGGTCAGGAGCAGGTGCCGCACCCCGTGCGTGGTTACGAGGTGGCGGGCCACGAGCGTGCCCAGCGCGCCCGTACCACCGGTGATCAGGACCGTGCCGTCGGTGTCCCAGTGGCCGGACGGGTCGGCCTCGGGCACGGTCGCGCGGGCGACGCGCGGTACGTGCACGGCGTCGCCGCGGACCGCCGTCTGCGGCTCGTCGGAGAAGACGGCGGCGGCGGGCAGGGCGAGGGGGCCCGTGGCGGCCGCGGCCCCGGCGGCGAGGTCGAGGTCGACGACCACGACGCGGTCGGGGTTCTCGGTCTGCGCGGAGCGGACGAGGCCCCAGACGGCGGCCTGGCCCAGGTCGGCGACGGTTTCGCCGGCGGTGACGGCCATGGCTCCGCGCGTCACGATCACGAGGCGGGACGCGCCGAAGGCGGGTTCGGCCAGCCACTCCTGGACGAGTCCGAGGGCCCAGTGCGTGGCGGCGTGGACGTCGTCGGCGACTGCCGGGGCGGTGGCGAGCACGACGGCCGGGACGGAGCCGGGGCCGGTGGAGCCCGCGAGCGCGGAGAGGTCGGCGAACGCGCCGGTCGCCGCGTTCCCGGCGCCCACGAGCTCGTACGGCACGTGGTCGCCGAGCACGGCCCAGGTGAGGTCGCCCGGAGTCTCGGCCGTGAGGGGGTTCCACTCCAGGCGGAAGAGCGATTCGACGTGGGCCGCGGAGGTGGCGAGGTCGGCGGTGGTGAGGGTGCGCGCGGTGAGCGCGTCGACGGAGGCCACGGGGGCCCCGGTCCCGTCGGCGATCAGGACGGAGACGGCGTCGCCGGCCGCGGAGGGGCGCACCCTGACCCGCAGCCGGGCGGCGCCGGAGGCGTGCAGCGTCACACCACGCAGCGCGTGCGCCACGGCCGGCCCGCCGGCGGGCGCGGCGGACGTCAGCGCGACGGCCTGGAACGCCGCGTCGAGGACGGCCGGGTGGATGCCGTACGCGCCGGTGTCCGCCCCCAGTTCCTCGGCGAGGGCGACCTCGGCGAGGACGTCCTCGCCGTCCCGCCAGACGCCCGTCACGCCCTGGAAGACGGGCCCGTACTCCATGCCCGCGGCGGCAGCGCGCTCGTAAAGGCTCGCGACGTCGACGGCCTGGGCCCCGGCCGGCGGCCAGGACTCCAGCCCGGTGGCCGCCGCCGGTGCCCCGGCGGCGACGGCGAGCACACCGGTGGCGTTGCGGGTCCACCGCTGCTCGTCGGTGTCGTCCTCCGGGCGCGAGTACACGCTAAGACGGCGTCGGCCGTCGGCGTCGGGCGCCTCCACGGTCAGCTGGACGTGCACGCCGCCGTGCTCGGGCAGGACGAGCGGGGTCTCCAGCGTCAGTTCGTCGAGTACGTCGCAACCGACCTGGTCACCGGCGCGCACCGCCAGTTCGACGAAGGCCGACTCCGCGACGGCCACCGCGCCGAGGACCGTGCGGTCCGCCAGCCAGGGGTGGGAGAGCAGCGACAGCCGCCCCGTGAACAGGAATTCGCCCGAACCGGCCAGCATGACCGAGGCGCCGAGCAACGGGTGATTGGCCGACCCGAGCCCCAGCCCGGAGACGCCCTTGCCGTAGACCGAACCCTGCGGCCAGTAGCGCTGGTGCTGGAAGGGGTAGGTGGGGAGGTCGGTGAGGCGGGCGCCGGTACCGGCGAAGAAAGCCGACCAGTCGACGCGGGCGCCGGTGATGTGGAGACGGCCGAGGGCGGTGACGAACGCGGCAGGCTCCGGGCGGTCCTTACGGAGGGCGGGGATGAACGCGACGTCGTCGGAAGTGTCCGGCAGGCACTCCTGGGCCATCGCGGACAGGACACCGTCGGGGCCCAGCTCCAGGAACGTACGAACGCCCTGGTCGCGGAGGGTCCGGACGCCGTCGGAGAAGCGGACCGCCTCACGGACGTGACGCACCCAGTACTCGGCGGAGGTCAGGTCATCCGCCAGAGCACCGGTGACGTTGGAAACGACCGGGATCGCCGGAACGCTGTACGTCAGCGACTCCGCGACCGCGCGGAACTCCGCCAGCATCCCGTCCATACGGTGCGAGTGGAAGGCGTGCGAGACGTTCAGGCCACGGGACTTCTCGAAGCCACCGGCCACCTGCTCGACCGCGTTCTCGTCACCCGAGATCACCACGGACGACGGACCGTTGACCGCGGCGATGTCGACACCGTCGACGAGGGCCTCACGGACCTCGGCCTCGGTCGCGCGCAGGGAGACCATCGCGCCACCGGCGGGCAGCGCCTGCATCAGCGCGGCGCGGGCGGCGACCAGCTTGCCCGCGTCCTCCAGCGAGAACACCCCGGCGACGTGCGCGGCGGCGATCTCACCGATCGAATGACCCGCGACGTAGTCCGGACGGACACCCCACGACTCGGCCAGACGGTAGAGCGCCACCTCGACCGCGAACAGCGCGGGCTGCGTGTTCTCCGTACGCGCCAGCAGATCGCCATCGTCCAGAACGGCCGGGTCCATGCCCAGCGCCGCACACGCGGCGTCGAAAGCCTCAGCGAAGGCAGGGTAGGAGGTGTAGAGCTCACGGCCCATCCCCGCCCGCTGAGCACCCTGACCCGTGAACAGCGCGGCAAGCTTCCCCTCGGAGACCTGGCCCGAGGCCGCCGGCTCGCCGTCCACCAGAACGGCCCGGTGCTCGAACTGCGCACGCGCCGTCGCCAGCGTGAAGCCGACGCCCACCGGGTCGAGCCCGGTACCGGCCTCCCGGATCCGTGTGACCTGCGCGTCCAGCGCCTCCGCCGTCTTGGCCGAGACCACCCACGGCACCGCCGGCATCCCGACGGCGTCAGCCGCGGCGTCTCCGGCGGCGGCCTCGGCCTCCACCGGCGCCTGCTCGACGATGACGTGCGCGTTCGTACCGCTGAAGCCGAACGACGACACACCGGCACGCCGCGGCCGGCCGTCGGCCACGGCCCATTCGCGCGGCTCGGTCAGCAGCTCCACCGCGCCCGCCGACCAGTCCACCTGGTCTGTGGGCCGGTCGACGTGGAGGGTCCTGGGCAGCACGCCGTGGCGCATCGCCATGACCATCTTGATGATCCCGCCGACACCGGCGGCGGCCTGCGCGTGGCCGATGTTCGACTTGAGGGAGCCGAGCCAGAGGGGACGGCCGGCGGGCCGGTTCTGCCCGTACGTGGCGAGGAGGGCCTGCGCCTCGATCGGGTCGCCCAGGACGGTGGCCGTGCCGTGCGCCTCGACCGCGTCGATCTCGACGGCGGACAGGCCGGCGTCGGACAGGGCCTGGCGGATCACGCGCCGCTGGGAGGGCCCGTTGGGGGCGGTGAGGCCGTTGCTGGCGCCGTCCTGGTTGATGGCCGAACCGCGGACCACCGCGAGGACCGGGTGGCCGTTGCGGCGGGCGTCGGACAGGCGCTCGACGAGGAGCATGCCGACGCCCTCGCCCCAGCCCGTGCCGTCGGCGCCGTCCGCGAACGAGCGGCAGCGTCCGTCCGGCGCGAGGCCGCCCTGACGCGAGAAGTCGACGAACGAACCGGGCGTCGCCATGACCGTGGCGCCACCGGCCAGCGCGAGGTCGCACTCGCCGGACCGCAGGGTCTGGATCGCGAGGTGGAGGCCCACCAGCGAGGACGAACACGCGGTGTCGATGGTGACGGCGGGGCCCTCGAGGCCGAAGGCGTAGGAGATACGGCCGGAGGCGACGCTGCTGGACGTACCGGTGCCGAAGTAGCCCTCGATGCCCTCGGGTTCGGTGTTCTCCAGGACGGTGGCGTAGTCGTGGTAGGCGATGCCCGCGAAGACGCCCGTGCGGCTGCCGCGCAGCGACTCGATGTCGATGCCTGCGCGCTCGACGGCCTCCCAGGAGGCCTCCAGCAGCAGGCGCTGCTGCGGGTCCATGGCCAGCGCCTCACGGCGGTTGATGCCGAAGAAGCCGGGGTCGAAGTCGGCGGCCTCGTGCAGGAAACCGCCGTGGCGGGTGAAGGACGTGCCGGGCTTGGTGCCGGTGGGGTCGTACAGCGACTCGACGTCCCAGCCGCGGTCCTCGGGGAACGGCGAGATGCCGTCGGCGCCCTCCGCGACCAGCTTCCACAGGTCCTCCGGGGAGCCGACCCCGCCCGGGTAGCGGCACGCCATGCCGACGATGGCGATGGGTTCGGACCGCGCGGCGGACTGCGCGGAGTGGGCGGCCTCGACGTCCTTCAGGCGCTGGCGCGTCTGGTGCAGGTCGGAGGTGACGCGCTTGAGGTAGTCGAGAAGCTTCTGTTGGTCGTTCATCGACTCAGCCTTCGAGGGGTCGCGGTGGTTCGTGTTCGTCATTCTGAGAGCCCCAACTCGTTGTCGATAAAGGCGAAGATCTCGTCGGCCGTCGCGGCTTCGAGCTTGTCCGCGACGACCTCCTCGGGCTGGTCGTCGATGGTCGTGGTGGTGGATGAGCCCGGTGCGTCGAGCGCGCCGGGCGCGGTCGCCACGGCCGGGTGGAAGGAAGTGGGTGAGCCGGTGGCGGCCGCGCAGCGCGCGAGGAGCGCGCGCAGGCGGTCGGCGGTCCGGGCCCCGGCCAGGTCCGCCGCGTCCATGGCCGAGATCACGGCTTCGAGCCGGTCGAGATCGGCCAGCAGCCGCTCCGTGCCGATCGCGTCGGGCACGAGCTCCGAGCGGAGCAGCGCGACGACGGCGTCGGGCGTCGGGTGGTCGAAGACGAGCGTGGCGGGGAGCCGGAGCCCGGTGGCCCGCTGGAGGCGGGTGCGCAGCTCCACCGCGGTGAGCGAGTCGAAGCCGAGGTCCCGGAAGGGACGGCCCGGTTCGATGTCGCCCGGCGCGGCGAGGCCGAGCACGCCCGCGACCTGGATGCGTACGAGGTCGAGCAGTACGTCGTACTGCTCGGTGTCCGGCAGCTCCGCCAGCCGTCCGACGAGCGCCTCGGCACCGGCCGCGGCGGCCTCGGCGCGCTCGGCCTCGATCCGCCGGATCTCGGGCAGCTCGCGGTAGAGCGAGTGGGACCCGGCGGCCGATACGCCCTTGAGGAGCTCGGGCCAGTCGAAGTCGACCACGGAGACGCCGGCTTCGGCGGTCGCCGCCGAGGCGCGGGTGAGGACGGTCCCGAGCACGGAGCCGGGCAGGCCGCGCAGTACGCCCGCGTCCTCGTCCTCTCCGGCCCAGGGGCCCCAGCCGATGGCGGTCGCCGGGAGGCCCGCCGCCCGGCGCTGCCGGGCGAGCGCGTCGAACACGGCGCTCAGCGCGGCCGCTCCCGCCTGGCCCGGTCCGCCGATCGTGCCGGCGGCGGAGCCGAACAGCACGAACGCCGAGAGGTCCAGGCCGCGGGTGAGCTCGTCCACGGTGAGGGCGGCGTCGATGTGCGCACGCAGCTCCTCCTCGTACGCGGCGGGGTCGAGGGCGGTCAGGTCGGCGTCGGCGGGCAGGGCCGGTACGTGAACCACAGCGGTGGGCGCGGAGCCCTCGCCGCCGACGGTCAGCTCCTCCAGCAACGCGGTGAGCACCTGCCGGGCGCCGCCGGTACGGGTGTCGGCACGGTCACCGGCACGGACGTCGGCACGGACGTCGGCGAACACGACGCGCTCGGCGCCGCGTTCGGTCAGCAGGCGTGCGGTACGCGCCCGGAGCTCGCAGTCGTCGCCGGTGACCAGGACGGTGCCCCGGGGGATCCAGTCCTCGCCCTGCGCGGTGGCCGGGACGTTCTGGAGGCGGGGGGCGAACACGCCGGTGTCGCGCACCGCCACCTGGTCCTCGTCGACCGCGCCCGCCAGCACGGCGAGCAGGCGGGCGACGGTCCGGTCGTCCACGGCGCCGGGCACGTCTACGACGCCGCCCCAGCGCTCCCCCAGCTCGAACCCGGCCACCCGGCCGAGCCCCCACGCCGCCGCCCGTACGGGGTCGGTGATCGGGTCCGTACCGCTCGTGGACACCGCGCCCCGCGTGGCGAACCACACCCGGCCGCCGACAGCGGCCGCGTCCAGCGCCTGTACGAGCGCCACGGAGGGCACCCACGCCAGGACGCCCGTCACGGAGGCGGCGTCGACCCCGGCACCGGCCAGGACGTCGGCCACCGGCGGGAGTTCGCAAGAGGACTCGTCGGCCGCGAGCTCGACGACGTGGGCGCCGGCCTCGCGCAACGCCTCGACGGAGGCAAGGGCCCAGGGGCGGTGGTCACCATCGGCGGGGACCACGACGAGGTGTGTGCCGCTCGCGGTCCGCACGGACGCTTCGACCACTCGCTGCCAGACGGTGCGGTAACGGAGGGGGTCGGCCCCCGAGTCGGCGCCGGTCGCGGCGCCCCGACCGGCGGCGGGGGCGGAGGACGCCAGCCAGAAGTGCTGGTGCTGGAAGGGGTAGGTGGGGAGGTCGGTGAGGCGGGCGCCGGTACCGGCGAAGAAAGCGGACCAGTCGACGCGGGCGCCGGTGATGTGTAGACGACCGAGAGCGGTGACGAACGCCGCAGGCTCCGGACGATCCTTACGAAGCGCCGGAACGAACGCAACGTCGTCGGAGGCATCGGCCAGGCACTCCTGCGCCATCGCCGACAGCACACCGTCGGGGCCGAGTTCCAGGAAGGTACGGACGCCTTCGGTGTGGAGGGTCCGGATGCCGTCGGCGAAGCGGACCGCCTCACGGACGTGACGCACCCAGTACTCGGGCGAGGTCAGGTCATCCGCCAGAGCGCCGGTGACGTTGGAGACGACCGGGATCGCCGGGGCGGTGTAGGTCAGGGACTCGGCGACCTTACGGAAGCCGTCCAGCATCCCGTCCATGCGGAGCGAGTGGAACGCGTGCGAAACATTCAGGCGACGGAACTTCTCGAAACCACCGGCCACCTGCTCGACGGCGGCCTCGTCACCCGAGATCACCACAGACGACGGACCATTGACCGCGGCAATGTCGACACCGCCGACCAGCGCGGCACGGACCTCGGCCTCGGTCGCACGCAGGGACACCATCGCGCCACCGGCCGGCAGCGCCTGCATCAGCGCCGCACGCGCCGCCACGAGCTTGCCCGCGTCCTCCAGCGAGAACACACCCGCCACATGCGCAGCAGCAATCTCACCAACGGAATGACCCGCCACGAAGTCGGGACGAACGCCCCACGACTCGGCCAGACGGTAAAGAGCCACCTCGACAGCGAACAGCGCGGGCTGCGTGTTCTCCGTACGCGCCAGCGCCTCCGCATCGTCCAGAACAGCCGGGTCCAGGCCCAGCGCCCCACACGCAGCGTCGAAGGCGGCGGCGAACACCGGGTAGGCCGCGTACAACTCACGCCCCATCCCCGCCCGCTGAGCACCCTGACCCGTGAACAGCACGGCAAGCTTCCCGCCCAGCACACGGCCCGACACGACCTGCTCGTCCACCACCACAGCCCGGTGCTCGAACTGCGCACGCGCCGTAGCCGACGTGAAGCCGACGTCCAGCGCTTCGCGGCCTTGCCCGGCCTCGCGGACGCGGGACACCTGGGCGGTCAGGGCCTGCTCGCTCTTCGCGCTCACGAGGAGCGGTACGGCCGGAAGCTTCCGGTCGGCCGCGGCCTCGGGGGCCGTCGTCACGGGGGCCTGCTCAAGGACCACGTGGGCGTTCGTGCCGCTGAACCCGAAGGACGACACACCCGCCCGGCGCGGGCGGCCCGCCTCCGGCCAGTCACGCGTCTCGGTGAGGAGCTCGATCGCGCCTTCCGACCAGTCCACCCGGTCCGTGGGCTCATCGGCGTGCAGCGTCTTGGGCAGGACGCCGTGGCGCATCGCCATGACCATCTTGATGATCCCGCCGACACCGGCAGCCGCCTGCGCGTGGCCGATGTTGGACTTCAGTGAGCCCAGCCACAGAGGCTGGCCCTCAGCACGCTCCTGGCCGTAGGTGGCGAGGAGCGCCTGTGCCTCGATCGGGTCGCCCAGTGTCGTACCGGTGCCGTGCGCCTCGACCGCGTCGACGTCGGCGGCCGACAGACCGGCCGTGGCCAGGGCCTGGCGGATCACGCGCTGCTGGGACGGGCCATTGGGGGCGGTCAGGCCGTTGCTGGCACCGTCCTGGTTGATCGCCGTGCCGCGCACGACGCCCAGCACCTGGTGACCGTGACGACGGGCATCCGACAGCCGCTCCACGAGCAGCATGCCCACGCCCTCGGCCCAACCGGTCCCGTCCGCACCCGCACCGAACGCCTTGCACCGGCCATCCGCCGCAAGGCCCCGCTGGCGCGAGAAGTCGATGAACGCACCCGGCGTCGACATGACGGTCACACCACCGGCGAGCGCCATCTCGCACTCACCGCTGCGCAGGGCCTGGACGGCCATGTGCAGCGCGACGAGTGAGGACGAGCACGCCGTGTCGACAGTGACCGCCGGGCCCTCCAGGCCCAGGGCGTAGGAGACGCGTCCCGACACGACGGCCGAGGACGTACCGGTACCGAGGAACGCCTCGACGTCCTCCGGGATGTCCGAGGTCTGCGTGCCGTAGTCGTGGTAGCCCACACCCGCGTAGACGCCGGTGCGGCTGCCGCGCAGGGTCGTCGGGTCGATGCCCGCCCGCTCGATCGTCTCCCACGTGGTCTCCAGCAGCAGACGCTGCTGCGGGTCCATGGCTAGGGCCTCGCGCGGCGAGATCCCGAAGAACGCCGGGTCGAAGTCGCCGGCCTCGTGCAGGAAGCCGCCCTCACGGACGTAGCTCTTGCCCGGCAGGCCCGGCTCGGGGTCGTAGAGGTTCTCCAGGTCCCAGCCTCGGTCGGTCGGGAAGCCGGTCACACCGTCCCGGCCGCCGAGGACGAGGTCCCACAGGCTTTCGGGCGAGGTCACCCCGCCCGGGTAACGGCAGGCCATGCCGACGATCGCGATGGGGTCGTCGTCGAGCGCCGCGACGGGCGCGGCGGACGCGGCGGCCTGTGCGGCGAGGCCACCGGCCAGTTCGTCCCGCACGTACTCCATCAGTACCCGGGGTGTCGGGTAGTCGAAGACCAGGGTGACCGGCAGACGCAGACCCGTCCCCGCGTTAAGACGGTTACGGAGCTCTACGGCCGTCAGGGAGTCGAACCCGCTCTCCTTGAACGACCGCTCCGGATCCACCGCCTCAGGACCGGCATGACCCAGAACAGTCGCGACGTCAGCCCGAATCAGATCGAGAATCGCTTCCTCACGCTCGGGCCCGCCCAGACCCGCCAGGCGCTGCCGCAGCCCTTCGGCCGCGACCGACGAACGCGCGGCGGCACGGCGCGTACGCGCCCGCACCAGCCCGCTGAGCAGCGGTGTGACCTGGGCGTTCGGTGACGCGGCCAGGGCGGCCGTGTCGAGCCGGAACGCTACGAGCAGACCGTCGTCGTCCAGGTTCCGCGCCGCGTCGAAGAGGGCGAGGCCCTCCTCGGTGGACAGTGGCGGCATGCCCGAACGGTTCATCCGCTCGACGTCGGCCGCGGAAAGCTCGGCGCCCATGCCGCTCGCTCCGGCCCACAGGCCCCACGCCAGGGACAGACCCGGCAGACCCGCCGCCCGGCGCTGCTGGGCCAGCGTGTCCAGAAGGGAGTTGGCGGCCGCGTAGTTGCCCTGGCCGGGGTATCCCATGACTCCGGCGACGGAGGAGAAGAGGACGAACGCCGAGAGGTCGAGGTCCTTGGTCAGCTCGTGGAGGTTGAGGGCGGCGTCGGCCTTGGGGCCGAAGACCGTGTCGATGTCCTCTGGCGACAGCCCGGTGACCAGGCCGTTGGCGTGAACGCCGGCAGTGTGGACGACGCCGGTGAGCGGGTTCCCTGCGGGTACGGACGCGAGCAGGGCGGCCAGCGCGTCGCGGTCGGCGACGTCACAGGCCGCGACCGTGACGCTCGCCCCGAGCGCCGTGAGCTCGTCGCACAGCTCGGCGGCACCCGGCGCACCGAGACCACGGCGGCTGGTCAGCAGCAGATGACGCACACCGTGCTCCGCCACCAGGTGACGGGCGAAGAGCGCACCCAGCGCACCCGTACCACCGGTGATCAGAACCGTGCCGTCGGCAGTCCACCGCGGCTGCGCTTCGGCGGAGGCGGAAGCGGAAGCGGAGGCCGAGGCCGAGACCGAGACCGAGGCCCGGGTGAGACGCGGCGCCCACAAGGCGCCACCGCGTACCGCGAGTTCCCCCTCTCCGCAGAACAGCGCGGAGGCGGGAAGAACCGGCAGGCCGGTGGCAGGGATGTCGACGAGAACGATCCGGTCGGGGTTCTCGGACTGCGCGGACTTCACCAGGCCGCGGACGGCGGCCTGCGCCAGGTCCTGGACGCCATCGGCGTCGGCGACGGACACCGCGCCCCGCGTGACCAGCACGAGCCGGGAGCCGGCGAACCGTTCCTCCGTCAGCCACTCCCGCACCAGGGCGAGGACCTGGTGGGCGACGTCCCGCACCTCGCCGGGGGCCGGCTCGGGCGAGCCCGCCGGGCAGACGGCGAGTACGTACTCGGGAATCTCCGCCGCCTGGCGGAGCTCCGCCAGGCGGCCGAAGGCGCCTGCTGCCTCGCCCGCGCCGTCGAGACGGCACAGGGCGTCGGCGTCCTCACCGCCGAGCGTGGCCCAGGAGACCGCCGGAGCCGAGGACGTGGGGAGCTGCTTCCACTCGACGCGGAAGAGCGCGTCGGCCGGCCGCGGGGCGGAGCCCGGTTCGGCGGCGGAAAGCTCGCGCAGGACAAGCGAGTCTATGGACGCCACAGGAGCCCCGGCCGTGTCGGTGACCGTCACCGACACACCTTCCGTCTCCGAGGGGCGCACCCGCACACGGAGCCGCTCCGCCCCGGAGGCGTGCAGCGTCACACCGCGCAGCGCGTACGCCGTGGCCTGGCGGCCGCCGGACGGAGAGGCATCGGACTGGGAGGCGTCGGACGGGTAGGCGTCGGTCATTTCCGCGACCTGGAAGGCGGCGTCGAGCAGGGCGGGGTGGAGCCCGTACGACGCGACGTCCGTGTCCTCGGGCAGCGCCACCTCGGCATGGACGTCGTCGCCCGAGTGCCAAGCGGCGGTGACGTCCGCGAAGCCGTCGGCGCGCAGAGCGTCCGCGTCGACGCTTCGGGCGCCCACGGGCGGCCACACGGCCGGGTCGGGAGCGTGGGCGGTGACCGGACCGGCCGAGAGGAAGCCGTCGGCGTGCCGCGTCCAGCGCTGCTCGCCCTCGTCCTCGCGCCGTGAGTGGACGGACAGGGCATGCCGGCCCTCACCGTCGGGCTCGCCGACGGTGACGCGCAGCTGGACCCCACCGCGCTCGGCGAGCTGGAGCGGCGCGTGCAGTGTGAGCTCGTCGACGGTGGTGCAGCCGACCTCGTCGCCCGCGCGGACCGCGAGCTCGACGAAGGCGGCGGCCGGCAGCAGGGCCGTACCGGCCTCGACGTGCTCCGCCAGCCACGGGTGGGTGCGCAGCGACAGCCTGCCCGTGAGCACGTGGCCGTCGGGGAGAGCCACGACGGCGCTCAGGATTGCGTGCCCGGCCGGGCCCTGGCCCATGGCGCTCGCGTCGTTGCCGAGGGGCGCGGACTCCAGCCAGTAGGACTGGCGCTGGAAGGGGTAGGTGGGGAGGTCGGTGAGGCGGGCGCCGGTACCGGCGAAGAAGGCCGACCAATCGACACGGGCACCGGTGATGTGGAGACGACCCAGGGCGGTGACGAGGGCCGCCGGTTCCGGGCGGTCCTTACGGAGGGCCGGAATGAAGGCGACGTCGTCGGAGGCGTCCGGCAGGCACTCCTGGGCCATCGCGGACAGCACACCGTCGGGGCCGAGTTCCAGGAAGGTACGGACGCCTTCGGCGTGGAGGGTCTGGATGCCGTCGGAGAAGCGGACGGCCTCGCGGACGTGACGGACCCAGTACTCGGGCGACGTCAGGTCATCCGCCAGAGCACCGGTGACGTTCGAGACGACCGGGATCGCCGGGGCGGTGTAGGTCAGGGACTCGGCGACCTTACGGAAGCCGTCCAGCATCCCGTCCATACGGTACGAGTGGAACGCGTGCGAGACATTCAGACGACGGGACTTCTCGAAGCACCCGGCCACCTGCTCAACAGCGGCCTCATCACCCGAGATCACCACAGACGACGGACCATTGACCGCAGCAATGTCGACACCATCGACGAGCGCGGCAAGAACCTCAGCCTCAGTGGCACGCAGCGACATCATCGCGCCACCGGCGGGCAGCGCCTGCATCAGACGGGCTCGGGCCGCGACGAGCTTGCCCGCGTCCTCCAGCGAGAACACCCCGGCGACGTGCGCCGCAGCAATCTCACCAATGGAATGACCCGCCACGAAGTCGGGACGAACGCCCCACGACTCGGCCAGACGGTAAAGGGCCACCTCAACCGCGAACAACGCAGGCTGCGTGTTCTCCGTACGCGCCAGCGCCTCCGCACCGTCCAGAACGGCCGGGTCCAGACCCAGCGCGGCACAAGCAGCGTCAAACGCCTCCCCGAACACCGGATAGGCCGCGTACAGCTCACGGCCCATACCGGCCCGCTGAGCGCCCTGACCGGTGAACAGGGCGGCGGTCTTGCCGTCCAGCACACGGCCCTTGACCGTCTGCTCACCCACCACCACAGCACGGTGCTCGAACTGCGTCCGAGCAGTCGCCAGCGTGAAACCGGCATCCACCGCATCGAGGCCGACGGCAACACCAGCCACCTGGGCCACCTGCGCGTCCAGCGCCTCAGGTGACTTGGCCGACAGCACCCACGGCACCACCGGCAGCTCGACAACATCACCGGCAGCAGCCTCGGACGCCTCCGGACCCTGCTCGATGATCACGTGCGCGTTCGTGCCACTGAAGCCGAAGGACGACACGCCCGCACGACGCGGACGCCCGTCGACAGCCGCCCACTCCCGGGCCTCGGTCAGCAGCTCGACCGCACCTTCGGTCCACTCCACCTGATCCGAAGGCGTGTCGGCGTGCAGGGTCTTCGGCAGAACACCGGCCCGCATCGCCATGACCATCTTGATGATCCCGCCGACACCCGCAGCCGCCTGGCTATGACCGATGTTCGACTTCAACGACCCCAGCCACAACGGCCGGCCGGCCGCGCGCTCCTGACCATACGTAGCCAGCAGCGCCTGCGCCTCGATCGGATCACCCAACGTCGTACCCGTGCCATGCGCCTCAACAGCGTCCACATCCGCAGCCGACAAACCGGCCGTAGCCAGCGCCTGGCGGATCACCCGCTGCTGCGACGGACCGTTCGGCGCCGTCAGGCCGTTGCTCGCACCGTCCTGGTTGATCGCCGAACCACGCACCACCGCGAGGACGCGGTGGCCGTTGCGACGGGCATCCGACAGCCGCTCAACAAGCAGCATGCCCACACCCTCAGCCCAACCGGTCCCGTCCGCACCCGCACCGAAGGCCTTGCACCGGCCGTCCGCCGCAAGGCCCCGCTGACGCGAGAACTCCACGAACGCGCCGGGCGTCGACATCACGGTCACACCACCGGCCAGGGCGAGTTCGCACTCACCGGCCCGCAGCGCCTGCACCGCCATGTGCAGCGCGACCAGCGACGACGAGCACGCCGTGTCCACCGTCACCGCCGGGCCCTCCAGCCCGAAGACGTAGGAGAGGCGGCCCGACACGACGCTGCCGGAGGTGCCCGTGCCCAGGAAGCCGTCGACCTCCTTCACCGAACCCTCGGCGCCGACGCCCTGCGCATAGTCGTGGTACATCACTCCGGCGAAGACACCGGTCCGGCTGCCGCGCAGGGTCGTCGGGTCGATGCCCGCCCGCTCGACGGCCTCCCACGTGGTCTCCAGCAGCAGACGCTGCTGCGGATCCATCGCCAGCGCCTCGCGCGGCGAAATCCCGAAGAACGCCGGGTCGAACGCGGCGGCATCGTGCAGGAAGCCACCCTCACGCGTGTACGAGCTCCCCGGGCGCTCGCCGGTCGGGTCGTAGAGGGAGTCGAGATCCCAGCCACGGTCGACCGGGAAGCCGGAGACGCCGTCCTGGCCGTCGCGGACCAAGTTCCACAGGTCCTCGGGCGAGGACACACCGCCGGGGTAGCGGCAGGCCATGCCCACGATCACGATCGGGTCGTCGCCGGCGGACGCCCGTACCGGTACGGGCCGGGTGTCCTGTGCCGCGCCGCCGGCCAGCTCCTCCAGAAGGTGGTCCTTGATCGCGGTGGCGGTGGGGTAGTCGAAGACGAGCGTCGCGGGCAACCGGAGCCCGGTCACCTTGTTGAGGCGGTTGCGCAGCTCGACGGCGGTGAGGGAGTCGAACCCGAGCTCGGTGAACGCCCGGCCCGGCTCGACGGCCGCGTTCGAGGCGTAACCGAGAACCCCGGCCACCTCCGTACGGACCATATCGAGCAGCAGACCCGCACGCTCCCCCTCGGGCAGCCCGAGGATCTGGTGACGCAGGACGTCCGCCTGACCTGCGTCGACGGTACGACGCACCGGGCCACGGACGAGCCCGCGCAGCAGTGCCGGTACCTCGCCGCCGCCACGGGCCATGGCCCGCAGATCGAGCGGGGCGGGCACGAGCAGCGCCTCACCCGACGCCACGGCGGCATCGAAGAGGGCCAGGCCCTGAACCTGCGTGAGGGCGATGACACCTTCCTGCGCCATGCGCGAGACGTGGGCGGCGCCGAGTCCACTGTCCATGCCCTCCGTGTTCTCCCAGAGGCCCCAGGCGAGGCTGGTGGCGGGGAGACCGGCGGCGGCACGCTGCTGGGCGAGAGCGTCCAGATAGGCGTTGGCTGCGGCGTAGTTGCCCTGACCCGCGTTACCGAAGACACCGGCGGCGGAAGAGAACAGCACGAACGCCGTCAGATCCATCCCGGCGGTCAGCTCGTGCAGATGCCGGGCCGCGTCCGCCTTCGGAGCGAAGACAGCGTCCAGACGCTCGGGCGACAGCGAACCGATCACACCGTCGTCGAGAACACCGGCCGTGTGAACGACGGCCGTGACCGGGTGAGCGGCCAGAAGCTCCGCCAGGGAGGAACGGTCGGCTACGTCACACGCGGCAACGGTCACCTCGGCACCCAGAGCGGCGAGTTCATCACGCAGCTCCACGGCGCCCGGGGCTTCCAGGCCACGACGGCTGGTCAGCAGCAGACCACGCACACCGTGCTCCGCCACCAGATGACGAGCGACAAGGGCACCCAGAGAACCCGTACCACCCGTGATCAGAACCGTGCCCTCGGCGTCCCACGCGGGCACCGCGCCGGCCGTGACCGAGGCACGTGCGAGACGCGGCGCATACGCCGAACCGGCGCGCACCGCCACCTGCGGCTCGTCACCGACCAGGGCCAGAACCTCCGAAGAGACCTCACCATCCAGGTCAAGGAGGACGAAACGGCCAGGGTTCTCCGACTGCGCCGAACGCACCAGACCCCATACGGCGGCCTGTACGGGATCGACGTCGGCGTCACCTTCCAGCGCCACCGCGCCCCGGGTCACCAGGACAAGACGGGTGTCGGCGAACCGCTCGTCGGCCGTCAGCCACTCCTGTACAAGGCCCAGCGCGCCATGGGCGTCGACGACCCGTACGGCGACCAGTCCGGGTACGGGCGCGCCCTGGTCCACGGCCTCGTACAGCGCCGCGAGATCCAGGTGGTCCGAACCCAGGACGGTGGCGGAGACGGCGTCGGCGCGGGTCGCGACCGGCGCCCAGTCCAGACGGAACAGCGCGTCCCGCATGCCCTGGTCGGCCGCGCGGAACTGGTCGGCGGCGAACGGCCGCACGACGAGCGACTCCACCGTCGCCACCGCCGTACCGCTGGGGTCGGCCAGCTCCAGAGCCGCACCGCTGCCGTCGGGCGTCGCCCGCAGCGCGACGCGCAGCGCCGTGGCACCGGCGGCGTGCAGGGTAACTCCCGACCAGGCGAAGGGCAGCTGCGGGCCGTCCTGACCCGCAGCGGAACCACCCAGCACGAGGGCGTGGAGCGCGGCGTCGAGCAGGGCGGGGTGCGCACCGAACGTGCCGGTGCCCGGGGTGCCCTCGGGCAGTTCCACCTGGGCGAAGATCTCGTCGCCACGGCGCCAGGCTGCGGTCACGCCCTGGAAGGCGGGCCCGTACTCCAGCCCGGACTCCGCGAGGCCCGCGTAGAGCCCGTCGACATCGACGGCCTCGGCACCGGCCGGCGGCCACTCGGTGAGGTCCGCACCACCGGTAGCGGCGGCCACGGACAGGAAACCGGACGCGTGCCGCGTCCACGCCTCGTCCTCCGGCACGCCCTCCGGACGCGAGTACACGGCCAGGGCCCGACGACCCGACCCCTCCAGCTCACCCACCAGAACACGCAACTGAACACCGTCGCGCTCCGCGAGCACGAGCGGCGCTTCGAGCGTGAGTTCGTCGACGGTCGCGCAGCCGACCTCGTCGCCCGCGCGGACCGCGAGCTCGACGAAGGCCGTGCCCGGCAGAAGCACGCTGCCGGCGACGACGTGATCGGCCAGCCACGGGTGGGTGCGCAGCGACAGCCTGCCCGTGAACAGGTAGCCCTCGGGCAGAGCGACCACGGCACCCAGAATGGGGTGATCGGCCGGGCCCTGACCGACGGAGGCCACATCGCTGCTGAGCGCGGCGGCCTCAAGCCAGTAGGACTGACGCTGGAAGGCATACGTCGGCAGGTCGACACGACGAGCACTGGTACCGGCGAAGAACGCCGACCAATCGACACGGGCGCCGGTGATGTGGAGACGACCGAGAGCGGTGACGAACGCGGCAGGCTCCGGACGATCCTTACGAAGCGCCGGGACGAACGCGACGTCGTCGGACACGTCGGCCAGGCACTCCTGCGCCATCGCGGACAGCACACCGTCCGGGCCCAGCTCCAGGAACGTACGGACGCCCTGGTCGTGGAGGGTCTGAATGCCGTCGGCGAAGCGGACGGCCTCACGGACGTGACGCACCCAGTACTCAGGCGAGGTCAAGTCGTCGGCCAGAGCGCCGGTGACGTTCGGGACGACCGGAATCGTAGGAACGCTGTACGTCAGCGACTCCGCGACCTTACGGAAGCCGTCCAGCATCCCGTCCATGCGGTGCGAGTGGAACGCGTGCGAGACATTCAGGCGACGGGACGTCTCGAAACCACCGGCCACCTGCTCGACCGCGTTCTCGTCACCCGAGATCACCACGGCCGACGGACCGTTGACCGCAGCAATGTCGACACCATCGACGAGCGCGGCAAGAACCTCAGCCTCAGTGGCACGCAGCGACACCATCGCACCACCAGCAGGCAGCGCCTGCATCAAACGGGCGCGGGCCGCCACAAGCTTGCCCGCGTCCTCCAGCGAGAACACACCCGCCACATGAGCCGCAGCAATCTCGCCGATCGAATGACCTGCGACGTAGTCGGAACGGACGCCCCACGAATCGGCCAGACGGTAAAGGGCCACCTCGACCGCGAACAACGCGGGCTGCGTGTTCTCCGTACGCGCCAGCGACTCGGCGTCATCCAGAACGGTCGGGTCCAGACCCAACGCGGCACAAGCAGCGTCAAACGCCTCTGCGAACGCCGGATAGGCCGCGTACAACTCACGCCCCATCCCCGCCCGCTGAGCACCCTGACCCGTGAACAACGCGGCAACCTTCCCGCCCAGCACACGGCCGACGAGGGCGTGATCGTCCACCACGACGGCCCGGTGCTCGAAGTGCGCCCGCGAGGTCGCCAGTGTGAAGCCGACGTCCACCGGGTCGAGGTCGACACCGGCCTCCCGCACCCGGGCGACCTGCGCGTCGAGTGCCTCCGGCGACTTCGCCGACACGACCCACGGCACCACCGGCAGAACGGCATCGCCGACAGTCGCGGCGGTCACAGCCTCCGGCGCCTGCTCGATGATCACGTGCGCGTTCGTGCCACTGAAGCCGAAGGACGACACGCCCGCACGTCGCGGACGCCCGTCGGCCGTCGCCCACTCCCGGGCCTCGGTAAGCAGCTCGACCGCACCTTCGGTCCACTCCACCTGATCCGTGGGCGTGTCGGCGTGCAGGGTCTTCGGCAGAACACCGGCCCGCATCGCCATGACCATCTTGATGATCCCGCCGACACCCGCAGCAGCCTGGCTATGACCGATGTTCGACTTCAACGACCCCAGCCACAACGGCTCGTCACCGGCCCGCTCCTGACCATACGTGGCCAGCAGCGCCTGAGCCTCGATCGGATCACCCAGCGTCGTACCCGTGCCATGCGCCTCAACAGCGTCCACATCCGCAGCCGACAAACCAGCCGTAGCCAGCGCCTGCCGGATCACCCGCTGCTGCGACGGACCATTCGGCGCCGTCAGACCATTGCTCGCACCATCCTGGTTGATCGCCGAACCACGCACGACACCCAGCACCTGATGGCCCTTACGACGGGCATCCGACAGCCGCTCAACAAGCAGCATGCCCACACCCTCAGCCCAACCCGTACCATCCGCACCCGCACCGAACGCCTTACAACGACCATCCGCCGCAAGACCCCGCTGACGCGAGAAATCGATAAACGCACCCGGCGTCGACATGACCGTCACACCACCGGCAAGCGCCATATCGCACTCACCGGCACGCAGCGCCTGCACCGCCATGTGCAGAGCCACCAGCGACGACGAACACGCCGTGTCCACCGTCACCGCCGGGCCCTCCAGCCCGAACAGATACGACACACGGCCCGAGACCACGCTGCCCGCCGTACCCGTGCCCAGGAAGCCGTCCACGCCTTCGGGGGCGATGGAGTCCATGCCCAGCGCGTAGTCGTGGTACATGACGCCCGCGAAGACGCCCGTACGGCTGCCGCGCAGCGCGGACGGCTCGATGCCCGCCCGCTCGATCGTCTCCCACGTGGTCTCCAGCAGCAGACGCTGCTGCGGGTCCATCGCCAGCGCCTCGCGAGGCGAAATACCGAAGAACGCCGGGTCGAACTCGTCAGCGTCGTGCAGGAATCCGCCCTCGCGGGCGTAGCTCGTGCCGGGTACGGACGGGTCGGGGTTGTAGAGGTTCTCCAGGTCCCAGCCACGGTTGACCGGGAACTCGGACACCCCGTCCCGCCCGCCGACGACCAGGTCCCACAGGTCCTCCGGGGAGGTCACCCCACCCGGGTAGCGGCAGGCCATGCCGACGATCGCGATCGGGTCGTCGTCCACCGGTGCGAGGGTCGCGACCGGGGCGGCCCCCTGGGCCGCCGTGAGGTCGCCGAGCAGTTCGTCCGTCAGGTGGCCGGTGACGGCGGCGGCGGTCGGGTGGTCGAAGACGAGGGTCGCCGACAGCTTCAGGCCCGTGGCCGTGTTGAGGCGGTTGCGCAGTTCGATCGCGGTGAGGGAGTCGAACCCGAGCTCGGTGAAGGCGCGCTCCGGCTCGATCGCCGCGCCCGACGCGTGGCCCAGGACCCCCGCGACCTCGTCGCGCACCAGGTCCAGCAGGAGGTTCGTGCGCTCGTCCTCCGCCAGCGGCAGGAGGCGGCCACGGAGCGACTCGGCCGCGCGCCCGGCGCGGGCTCGCCGCACCGGTACCCGCACCAGGGCGCGCAGGAGCGCCGGGAGCGGGCTCGTCGCCGCGCTCGCGCGCAGGGCGGCGAGGTCCAGCGGCATCGGTACGAGCACGGGCTCGCCGGACGCCACCGCGGCGTCGAACAGTGCGAGGCCCTCCCCGGGCGCGAGGGCCGGGAAACCGTCCTGCGCCATCCGGGAGACGTGGGGGTCCGATTCGCCGCCCATGCCGTCGCCGGTCTCCCAGAGGCCCCAGGCGAGGGAGGTGGCGGGCAGGCCGGCGGCGACGCGCTGCTGGGCGAGAGCGTCCAGGTAGGCGTTGGCCGCCGCGTAGTTGCCCTGACCCGCGTTGCCGAAGACACCGGCGGCGGAAGAGAACAGGACGAACGCCGACAGGTCCATCCCGGCGGTCAGCTCATGGAGGTTCAGCGCCGCGTCGGCCTTCGGGGCGAAGGCCGCGTCGATACGCGCCGGAGTGAGCGAGGCGACGGTGCCGTCGTCGAGAACACCGGCCGTGTGAACGACGGCCATGACCGGGTGAGCGGCCAGAAGCTCCGCCAGCGCGTCACGGTCGGCGACGTCACACGCCGCAACGGTCACCTCGGCACCCAGAGCGGCGAGTTCATCACGCAACTCGACCGCACCCGGAGCGTCCACACCACGACGGCTCGTCAGCAGCAGACCACGCACACCGTGCTCCACCACCAGATGACGCGCCACGAGCGCACCCAGCGCACCCGTACCACCGGTGACCAGAACCGTGCCCTCGGCGTCCCAGACACCCTGGCCGCCGCCGGTGGCGACAGCCGCCCGCGTCAGGCGCGGCGCGAAGACCGCTCCCCCACGCACCGCCACCTGCGGCTCATCACCAACAAGAGCCAGAACCTCGGCAGAAAGCTCCTGATCAACATCGAGAAGCACAAACCGGTCGGGGTTCTCCGACTGCGCCGAACGCACCAGACCCCACACCGCGGCCTGCTCCGGGTCGACATCCGTGTCACCGGCCACCGCCACGGCGCCACGCGTCACCAGGACAAGGCGGGAATCAGCGAACCGCTCCTCCGCCAGCCACCCCTGAACCAGCGCAAGCACACCACGCACATCAGAAGCGACAGCAGCAACCAGCGACGGAACCCCCGCGACACCCGCCAGACCCTCACGATCCAGCAACGCCACCGCAACATCCGAAACAGACGCCGCAACCGGCACCCACTCCACACGGAACAGCGAGTCCCGCGTGCCCCGATCGGCCGCACGCAGATCGTCGGCGCCCACCGGTCGTACCACCAGCGACTCCACCGATGCCACAGCGAGGCCGGTGGCGTCCGCCAGGTCGATCGTGGCGCCCTGGTCCGACGGCGAGACCCTGACCCGCAGCGCGTTCGCGCCCGCCGCCTTCAGCGTCACCCCGCGCCACGCGAAGGGGAGTTCGGCACCGGCCGACCGGCGCTCCGGCCCGGCCTCCGGCCCGTGTTCGGCGCCCGCCGCCGCGCTGACGTGCAGTGCGGCGTCGAAGAGTGCCGGGTGCAGGCCGTACGACGCCACGTCCGTGCCGTCCGGAAGGGCCACTTCGGCGAAGAGTTCCTCGCCCTTGCGCCACGCGGCTCGTACGCCCTGGAAGGCCGGGCCGTACTCGAGCCCGGCCTCGGCGAGACCCGCGTACAGGCCCTCGACGTCCACCGGCGCGGCGCCGGCCGGCGGCCACTCGGTGAGGTCCGCACCACCGGCAGCGGCGGCCGCGGCCAGGAAACCGGACGCGTGCCGCGTCCAGAGCCCTTCGCCCTCGGGGCGCGAGTGGACGGCCAGGCCGCGCCGGCCGTCGCCGTCGGGCTCGCCCACGGTGACGCGCAGCTGGACGGCGCCCCGCTCGTCGAGCACGAGCGGCGCCTCCAGGGTGAGTTCGTCGACGACGGGGCAGCCGGCCTCGTCGCCCGCCCGGACGGCGAGTTCCACGAAGGCGGTGCCCGGCAGCAGCACGCTGCCCATCACCACGTGGTCCGCCAGCCAGGGGTGGCTGCGCAGCGACACCCGGCCGGTCAGGAGGACGCCGTCCGAGTCGGGGAGGGACACGGCCGCGCCGAGCAGCGCGTGGCCCGCCGCGCCCAGGCCGAGGCCGGGGGCGTCCAGGGCGGGACGGCCGCCGCGCGGCCAGTAGTCGCGGTGCTGGAAGGCGTACGTCGGCAGGTCGACGCGGCGGGCGCCCGTGCCGGCGAAGAACGCCGCCCAGTCCACCGCGCACCCCGCGACGTGCAGCCGTCCCAGCGCCCTGACCAGCGAGCCCGACTCGGGGCGCGCCTTGCTCAGCGTCGGGACGAACGTCATGCCGCCGGCGTCGGCCAGGCACTCCTCCGCCATCGCCGACAGCACACCGTCCGGGCCCAGTTCCAGGAAGGTGCGCGCGCCGTTCGCGTGCAGCGTCCGGACGCCGTCGGCGAAGCGGACGGCCTCACGAACGTGACGGACCCAGTATTCAGGGGAATCGAGCTCGTCGGCCAGGACACCCGTGACGTTCGAGACGACCGGGACGACGGGGACGCCGTACGTCAGCGACTCCGCGACCGCACGGAACTCCGCCAGCATCCCGTCCATACGGTGCGAGTGGAACGCGTGCGACACGTTCAGGCGGCGAGACTTCTCGAAGCGTCCCGCGACCTGCTCGACGGCGGCCTCGTCACCCGAGATCACCACGGCCGACGGGCCGTTGACCGCAGCAATGTCGACACCATCGACGAGCGCGGCAAGAACCTCAGCCTCAGTGGCACGCAGCGACACCATCGCGCCACCAGCAGGCAGCGCCTGCATCAGACGGGCGCGGGCCGCCACAAGCTTGCCCGCGTCCTCCAGCGAGAACACACCCGCCACATGCGCGGCGGCGATCTCGCCGACGGAGTGGCCCGCGACGAAGTCCGGCAGCACGCCGTACGACTCCACGAGGCGGTAGAGCGCGACCTCGACGGCGAACAGCGCGGGCTGCGTGTTCTCCGTACGCGCCAGCGTCTCCGCGTCGTCCAGAACGGCCGGGTCCAGACCCAGCGCCGCGCACGCCGCGTCGAACGCCTCCGCGAAGACGGGGAACGCCGCGTACAGCTCGCGCCCCATGCCCGCCCGCTGCGCGCCCTGGCCGGTGAAGAGGACGGCCAGCCTGCCCTCGGACGCCTGGCCCGAGGCCACCGGTACGCCGTCCACCAGGGCGGCCCGGTGCTCGAACTGCGCGCGCGCCGTCGCCAGCGTGAAGGCGACGTCCGCCGGGTCGAGGTCCGCACCGGCCTCCCGGACCCGCGCGAGCTGCGCGTCCAGCGCCTCCGCCGTCTTACCCGACACCACCCACGGCACGGCCGGCAGTTCCCGCTCGACGGAGACCTCGACGGCCTCCTCCGCCGGAGCCTGCTCGATGATCACGTGGGCGTTGGTGCCGCTGATGCCGAAGGACGAGATGCCCGCGCGGCGCGGCCGGCCCTCGGCCGACGTCCACTCCCGGGCCTCCGTAAGGAGCTCGACAGCCCCTTCCGTCCAGTCGATGTGCGGCGACGGCTCATCGGCGTGCAGGGTCTTCGGCAGAACACCGGCCCGCATCGCCATGACCATCTTGATGATCCCGCCGACACCCGCAGCCGCCTGACTATGACCGATGTTCGACTTCAACGACCCCAGCCACAACGGCCGACCGGCCGCGCGCTCCTGGCCGTACGTAGCCAGCAGCGCCTGCGCCTCGATCGGGTCGCCCAGCACCGTGCCCGTACCGTGCGCCTCGACCGCGTCGACCTGATCGGCGGACAGGCGGGCGCCGGCCAGGGCCTGGCGGATGACGCGCTGCTGGGACGGGCCGTTCGGGGCCGTCAGACCGTTGCTCGCGCCGTCCTGGTTGATCGCCGAGCCACGGACCACGGCCAGTACCCGGTGGCCCTTGCGGCGGGCGTCCGACAGCCGCTCCACGAGCAGCATCCCGACGCCCTCGCCCCAGCCGGTGCCGTCGGCCCCGGCGCCGAACGCCTTGCACCGGCCGTCCTCCGCCAGGCCCCGCTGCCGCGAGAAGTCGACGAACGTCTCCGGGGTGGCCATGACGGTCACACCGCCGGCGAGCGCCATGTCGCACTCGCCCCGGCGCAGGGCCTGGACCGCCCAGTGCAGGGCGACCAGCGAGGACGAGCACGCGGTGTCGACCGTGACGGCCGGGCCTTCCAGGCCGAAGGTGTAGGCGACGCGGCCGGAGGCGATGCTGCCGCCGGTGCCCATGAAGCCCTCGACCTGCTCGGAGGTCTGCTCCAGCACGGAGGCGTAGTCGTGGTACATCACGCCCGCGAAGACGCCCGTGCGGCTGCCACGGGCGGCGTCCGGGCTGATGCCGGCCCGCTCGAACGCCTCCCAGGTGGCTTCGAGGAGCAGCCGGTGCTGGGGGTCCATGGCCAGCGCCTCGCGGGGCGAGATGCCGAACAGGGCCGGGTCGAAGGCCGTGGCGTCGTCGAGGAAGCCGCCGGAGCGCGTGTAGGTGGTGCCCTGGTGGTCGGGGTCGGGGTGGTACAGCCCGTCGAGGTCCCAGCCGCGGTCGGTGGGGAAGCCGCCGATGGCGTCGCCGCCCGTGGCGACGAGGTCCCACAGGTCCTCGGGTGAGCGGACGCCGCCGGGGTAGCGGCAGCTCATGCCCACGATCGCGATCGGCTCGTGGGCCTCCGCGGTCAGCTTCCGGTTCTGCTCGCGCAGCCGCTCGGTCTCCTTCATGGAAGCGCGGAGCGCCTCGATGATGCGTGCGTCGGAAGAACTCATTCTGGGCTGTTACCTCTCGCGGTTTCTCGCGGTGTCGCGGGTTCTCGCTGGTCGCGGGTTCTCGCTCGTTTCATGGGGCCGGGCCGGTCCGGGGTCCCGCCCGGGCCGGCCGGCCGAACCGGCCCGTGGGCCGGTTTCAGAGGTCCGACGACCCCCTACGGCTCCGGCGTCTCCCAGGGCTCCGCGGACTGTCCGAGCGCCATCCGCACCAGCGCTTCGGCGTCCATGGAGTCGAGGGACTCCGTCGGCTGCCCCGTGTCCTCCGCGCCTCGCGCGGCCGGGTCGTCGCCGTCGTCGGCCGCGCCGTCGAGGAGCCGCCCGTCCAGGCCCGCGAGTTCCAGGAGGCTGCCGAGCAGACCGGCCTCCCTCAGCCGCGTCAGCGGAACGGCCGCCAGGGCCGCCCGGAACGCGGCTTCGCCGTCGGCGCCGTCGGCGCCGTCACCGCCGCCCGCCTCGGTGACGAGTTCGGTGCGTAGGTACGCGGCGAGGGCGCGCGGTGTGGCGTAGTCGAAGATGAGGGTCGCGGGGAGCCGCAGCCCGGTCGCGTTCTGCAGGCCGTTGCGGAACTCCACGGCGGTCAGCGAGTCGAAGCCGAGGTCGTTGAACTCCCGTCCCGCGCCGACGCCTTCCGGCCCGTCGTGGCCGAGCACGGCGGCCGCCCGCTCCCGTACGAGGTCGACGAGCATCCGTGTGCCGGCGGCCTCGGGGAGGGCGCGCAGCCGCTCGGCCAGGTCCACGGCCGGCGGGGTGGTCTCCGTGCCCGGGGCGGTCCGGCCGGCCCGCCGTGCGGGGGTGCGGACGAGCCCGGCCAGCAGCGCGGGCACCGGGCCGGTGCCCGCGGCCGCGCGGAGGTCGAGGCGGACCGGTACGCGCGGTCCGGGGGCTCCGGCGGCGCGGTCGAACAGCGCCAGGCCCTCGTCCGCGGTCAGTGGGAGGAAGCCGTCGCGGGCCATGCGCCGCACGTCCGCCTCGTCGAGGGCGCGGGTCATGCCCCCGCCGGTCTGCTCCCAGGGGCCCCAGGCGAGGGAGACGGCGGGGAGGCCGAGGGCGCGGCGGTGAACGGCGAGCGCGTCGAGGAAGGCGTTGGCCGCCGCGTAGTTGCCCTGACCGGAAGCGTCGAAGACACCCGCCACCGAGGAGAACAGCACGAACGCGGAAATGTTCATGCCCGCGGTCAGCTCGTGCAGATGCCAGGCGGCGTCGACCTTCGGCCGGAACACCGCCTCCAGACGCTCGGGAGTCAGCGAACTGATCACACCGTCGTCCAGGACGCCGGCGGTGTGCACCACCGCCGACAACTCCACACCCTCCAGCAGCTTCTCCAGAGCCGAACGGTCGGCCACATCGCACGCTTCGACGGTCACTTCCGCGCCGAGCGCCGTGAGCTCGTCACGGAGCTCCACGGCACCGGGCGCGCCCAGACCACGGCGGCTCGTCAGCAGCAGACCACGCACACCGTGCTCGGCCACCAGATGACGGGCCACCAGCGCGCCCAGACCACCCGTACCACCCGTGACCAGCACCACCCCCTCACCGAACCGGCCGGGAACGGCGGGCGCGGCATCGACGGTACGCGCCAGGCGGGGGGCCGTAGCCGTGCCCGCGCGCAGGGCGAGGCGCGGTGCCCCGGTGGCCGCCGCCGCGGGCAGGGCCCGGTCGGAGGCGTCCGTGCCGTCGGTGTCGACGACGGCGAAGCGGCCGGGGTGCTCGGCCCGCGCCGAGGCGACGAGGCCCCGGACCACGGCCTGCGCCGCGTCCACCTCGCCGGCGGTGCCCGCGTCCTCCGCCCCGCGTGTCACGAGGACCAGGCGGGAACCGGCGAGCGCGTCCTCCGCGAGCCACCGCTGTACGAGCGTGAGGGTACGGGCGGCCAGCGCGTGGGCGCGGTCGGCGGTCGTCCCGTCCGGGTCCACCGGGCCGGGCGCGATCACGTACGCGGGCGTCGTGCCGCTCGCGGCGAGCTCCGCCGCGTCCACGTAGCCGGGAGCGCCGAGCAGGCCGGCGAGGCGGTCGTCACCGAGCACTGCGCAGTCGGCCGCCGCCGGTGTGGCCGGGAGCTCCACCGTGCTCCAGTCGAGGTGGAACAGCGCGTCCGTGCCGGCGCCGAGCTGGTCGGGGGTGAAGGGGCGCAGCGTGAGCCGGTCGACGGTGGCGACGGGCTTGCCGTCGGTGTCGGCCAGGGTCAGGGCGACGGCGTCGCCGCGCGGCGTCACAAGGACGCGGAGCGCGGTGGCGCCGGTCGCGTGGAGGGTCACTCCCGACCAGGCGAAGGGCAGTTCGGCACGGCTGTCGTCCGACCCCAGGCCGATGGCGTGCAGGGCGGAGTCCAGCAGCGCCGGATGCAGCCCGAACGCACCGGCCTCCGCACCCTCGGGCAGGGCGACCTCGGCGAGGATGCCGCCGTCGTGCGACCAGGCCGCCGTCACGCCCTGGAACAGCGGGCCGTAGCCCAGGCCGGCGTCGGCGAGCCGGTCGTAGAGGTCGGCCACGGGCAGCTGCCGGGCGCCGGCCGGGGGCCACTGCGCCCCGAGGACGGCCGTCGGCTCGCCCGCGGCGGGGGCCAGGGCGCCGGAGGCGTGGCGGGTCCACGTGCCGGACCCGTCCTCGTCCTCGCGGCGGGAGTGGATGCCGAGGGCCCGGCGGCCGGTGTCGTCCGCGTCGGCGACGACGACGCGGAGGCGGACCGCGCCGTGCTCGGGCAGGACGAGGGGGGCTTCGAGGGTGAGCTCGTCGAGGACGGTGCTGCCGAGGCGGTCGCCGACGCTCAGCGCGAGGTCGACGAGGGCCGCGCCGGGGAGGAGCACGACGCCGGCGACGGTGTGGTCGGCGAGCCAGCCGTGGGTGCGCAGCGAGAGGCGGCCCGTGAAGAGGTGCCCGTCGGGGAGTTCGGCGGCGGCGCCGAGCAGGGGGTGGCCGGGGGCGTCGAGGCCGGCGGCGGAGAGGTCGCCGAGGCCGTCGGCGGCGCCGTCGAGCCAGAAGTGGCGGCGCTGGAAGGCGTAGGTCGGCAGGTCGGCGCGGCGCGCGCCGGTGCCTTCGTAGAAGGCGGTCCAGTCGACGGTGTGGCCGCTGACGTGCAGTCGTCCCAGCGCGGCGGCCAGGGTGGCGGCCTCGGGGCGGCTGCGGCGCAGGGCGGGTACGAGCACCGCGGTGTCGCCGTCGGCGCCCGTGCCGGGCAGGCAGTCCTGGGCCAGGCCGGTGAGCACGGCGTCCGGGCCGAGTTCGAGGTACGTGCGGACGCCCTGGTCATGGAGGGTCCGGATGCCGTCGGCGAAGCGGACGGCGTCGCGGACGTGCCGCACCCAGTACTCGGGCGAGGTCAGGTCGTCGGCCAGGGTGCCGGTGACGTTGGAGACGACGGGGATCGCCGGGGCGCTGTAGGTCAGCGACTCGGCGACCGTGCGGAACTCCGCCAGCATCCCGTCCATGCGGTGCGAGTGGAAGGCGTGCGAGACCTTCAGGCGCTTGGTCTTGCGGCCCAGGTCCCGGAAGTGTTCGGCGAGCGTGCCGACCGCGTTCTCGTCGCCGGATATCACCACGGACGACGGGCCGTTGATCGCGGCGATGTCCACGCCGTCGACCAGCGTGGCACGGACCTCCGCCTCGGTGGCCTGGAGCGAGATCATCGCGCCGCCGGCCGGCAGGTCCTCCATCAGGCGGCCGCGGGCGGCGACCAGCTTTCCGGCGTCCGCCAGGGAGAGGACGCCCGCCACGTGGGCGGCGGCGATCTCGCCGATCGAGTGGCCGGCCACGAAGTCGGGGCGTACGCCCCAGGATTCGGCGAGCCGGTACAGCGCGACCTCGACGGCGAAGAGGGCGGGCTGGGTGTTCCGGGTGCGGGCGAGCGCCTCGGCGTCGTCGAGGACGGCCGGGTCCAGGTCCAGGGCGGCGCACGCGGCGTCGAACGCCTCGGCGAAGGCCGGGAACGTGGCGTGGAGTTCGCGGCCCATGCCGGCGCGCTGGGCGCCCTGGCCGGTGAACAGGACGGCCAGGCGGCCGCCTTCGTCCGCGGTGCCCTGTGCCGTGCCCAGCACGGTGGTGCCCTTGGCCAGGGCGGCGAGGCCGCGCTGGAAGTCCTTGGGTGCGGCGCCGGTCAGCACGGCGCGGTGTTCGAGGGCGGCGCGTCCGGTGGCGAGGGAGTAGGCGACGTCCAGCGGCTTCAGCCCGTCCGCGGCCTCGCTCAGGCGGGCGGCCTGGGCGCGCAGGGCCTCGGCGGTCGTGGCGGAGAGCAGCCACGGGACGGCGGGCAGCGTCACCGGTGCCCCGGCCTCGTCGGCGGGCTCCTCGGCCGGGGTCTCCTCCAGGATGACGTGGGCGTTGGTGCCGCTGATGCCGAAGGAGGACACGCCCGCACGGCGCGGCCGTCCTTCGGCCGTCGTCCAGTCGCGGGCCTCGGTGAGGAGCTCGACGGCGCCCGCCGCCCAGTCGACCTGCTGCGACGGCTCGTCGATGTGCAAGGTCTTGGGCAGGACGCCGTTGCGCATCGCCATGACCATCTTGATCACACCACCGACACCGGCGGCGGCCTGTGCGTGCCCGATGTTCGACTTCAGCGACCCCAGCCACAGCGGCTGTTCGTCGGCGCGCTCCTGACCGTACGTAGCGAGCAGGGCTTGCGCTTCGATCGGATCACCCAGCACCGTGCCGGTGCCATGGCCCTCGACCGCGTCCACGTCCGAGGCGGACAGCCCGGCCGACGCCAGAGCCTGACGAATGACCCGCTGCTGCGACGGGCCGTTCGGCGCGCTCAGGCCGTTGCTCGCGCCGTCCTGGTTCACCGCCGAGCCACGGATGACGCCCAGCACCTGGTGTCCGTTACGGCGCGCGTCCGACAGCCGCTCGACGAGCAGCATGCCGACGCCCTCGGCCCAGCCCGTACCGTCCGCACCCGCCGCGAACGCCTTGCAACGGCCGTCAGCCGCGAGCCCACGCTGACGGGAGAAGTCCACGAACGTGTCCGGCGTGGTCATCACGGTTACGCCACCGGCCAGCGCCAGCGAGCATTCACCCGAACGCAGCGCCTGAATCGCCCAATGCAACGCCACCAGCGACGACGAACACGCCGTGTCCACCGTCACCGCAGGACCTTCGAGACCGAAGGTGTATGCCACGCGGCCCGAGACCACACTGCCCAGGCCCCCGTTGCTGAGGAATCCCTCCAGGCCCTCGGGAACCGACCGCAGCCGCGGTGCGAAGTCGTGGTACATCACGCCCGCGAAAACACCCGTACGCGAACCCCGCAACGAAGAAGGCTCGATACCGGCCCGCTCGAACGCCTCCCACGACGCCTCCAGCAACAACCGCTGCTGCGGATCCATCGCCAGCGCCTCACGCGGACTGATACCGAAGAAATCCGGATCGAACTCGCCCGCGTCGTGCAGGAAGCCGCCCTCGCGGGTGTAGCTCGTGCCGGGTACGGACGGGTCGGGGTCGTAGAGGTTCTCGATGTCCCAGCCGCGGTTCTCCGGGAAGCGCGAGACACCGTCCCGGCCACCGGCGACGAGGTCCCACAGGTCCTCGGGCGACGTCACGCCGCCCGGGTAACGGCAGCTCATGCCCACGATCGCGATCGGTTCGCGGCGGCGGTCCTCGGCCTCCCGCAGGCGGCGCTTGGCCTCACGCAGGTCGGTCGTCGCCCGCTTGAGATAGCCCAGGAGCTTCTCTTCGCCCTCCATCTGCCGCCACGCCCCCATAATTCGCCGATCGGGATGCCATGAAGGCATCGGCCCGAGCCGGCCGGGATGAATTCACCCGTTGAATTCTTCACATTGCGAACATGGCACTACACGTAGAAGGGTAGACGTGCGTACGGGACGCACCAACCCCTAACTCTCCCCAGCGTTCCCCCTAGTGAGCGCCAATGCCTGGCACCGGTTCCACCCAATTCGCAAGGGGCCGGGAAGGATATAGGGGTCGATAGGGGCTCGCTAGGGGTTTCTCGGCCGGAGTGCCGCTTCATACCCTTGACGCGATTATTGACCGTTGCCGTGCGCCTTTGATTACGGGTGCCTATTACGGTGCCCATAATTATCGGCGCCATGCGGCCGGCGCCGGCTGACCGGATGCCGGGCCGAACCGGCGCCCAGCGAACCAAAGGGGGATTCGTGCACGATCTCGACGGATGGCGAGTGCACAGGAGCGGCACCTCGGGCGAGGTCGTGCTGGCCGTCGACTTCCCGATGACAGGGCGGTCGGAGGCGGGTTTCGCCGAGCTCGCGCAGTTGCTGGACCCGTCGCTCGCCGTGTGGGAGACGCTGCCTCCGCCGGTCGGCGAGGGTGCCCCGGCCACGGGCGCCGAGTTCGTCGGCCAGTGGCTCGCGGACGTCCGTGAGAGCGGGCTCGTCGTGCGCGGCCTGCTGAGCTTCTGCGCCGGCGCCGCCTATCTGGGTGAGCTTTCCGACGGCATCGCGCGGTGGCAGGACGAGGCGCCCGCGATCGTCATGATCGACCCGGAGGTGCCGGCGCCGATCACGCTGAAGTCGCACTTCCTGCGGGCGCTGGAGCAGTTCGCCGTGATGTACCCGCAGGAGCGGGCCACGCGGATGCGCGAGGACGCGCGGGCGCTGTGCGACGAGCTGGGTCACGACATCGATCTGCTGCTGCCGGCGGTCACCGGGATGTTCCGCGAGGTGGGCCTGGAGTCCTTCGCGCACATCGACATCGACCCCCGGCACGGTTCGGGCCTGCTGGACGCGTTCGACGCGTTCGCCAAGTACGTCGTCGGTGGTACGCAGCTGGACGCGACGCGCTGCTGGGACCGGGGCGTCGCCCTGTCCTCGAACACCCCGACCAACGGGCTGAACCTCCTGCCGCCGGAGGCGGACCGCGCCGGTGCGGTCGGCGAGGAGATCCGGTTCGACATCGTGCACGCCGAGATGCTGGGCAACTCCGTGATCGCCGCGAAGGTGGACGAGCTGCTGGCCCGCACCGCGCGCGCCTGAACCGGGCCGCGCCGCAAACAAGTCGGGCCGAGTGGGGCCGGAAGCCGAGTGAGAGGAACCGGGATGCAATACGTGGCCGAGAACGACGGACGCTCCGCGACGGGCGGGCCGGCGACCGTCCCGGCGAGCCGCAAGGAAGAGGCCCTGTGGCTGCTGGAGCGCTTCGTTCCGGGCACGGGCGTCAACAACCTCTCGCTCGCCTTCCGGGTGGCGGGCCGGCTGCGGCCGGAGCTCGCGCAGGAGACGCTGACCTTTCTGATCCGCAGGCACGAGGTGCTGCGGACGGCGTTCGTCGCCGGTGACCTCACGCTCGCCCGGCGGGTGCTGGACGCCGACGAGGCGAAGGTCGTCGTGACCGAGGCGGAGCTGCCGGCCGAGGCCTTCGCCGACGGTACGTCCGCCGAGGCCGCCGCTGCGGCCGAAGAGGTCCTGGACGGGATCCTCACCCGGTACGTCGGCGCCGGCTTCGCCATGGACGGCGGCCCGCTGCTGCGCGCCCGGCTGTTCCGGGGCCCGCGGGAAGACGTCTTCTGCGTCGCCCTGCACCACCTCGTCTTCGACACCATCTCCGCGACGACGCTGCTCGGCGAATTCGCCGTCGTCTACGGCACGCTGGCGTCCGGCGGGCGCCCCGAGGAGGTGCTGGGCGGTGTCGTACCCGCGGCCCGGGACATCGAGCCGACCGACCGCAGCCGCCGCTTCTGGCGCAAGCAGCTGCGTGACTTCGGTGCCGTGCAGCCGCGGCTGTGGCTGGGTACCGACGCCGGTGACGAGCCGGACCTCGTCGGCGGCACGATCACTCGGCCGCTGCAGGACGAGGCCGTCGCGGCCGTGCGCCGGCTCCAGGAGGAGCTGCGCGCCCCGGAGGCCGTGGTGCTCCTCGCCGTCTACTACCTGCTGCTCACCCAGCACGGCGCCGGCCCCGACCTGGTCGTCGGCTCGCCGGTGAACAGCCGGCGGCCCGAGGACGCCGCCGCCATCGGCTACCACGTCAACGTGGTGCCGCTGCGGTTGCGCGTCGACCCGGAGCAGGGTTTCGCGGAGCTCGTGCGCAAGGCCCGCGGCGTGTTCATCAACTCGATCTCGCACGCCGACGTGCCGGTGGACTCCCTGCTGCTGGAGGTCGACCGCGCCGACTCGGCGGGCTGGCGCAACACCCTCTTCCAGCACGTCTTCAACTACGTGCCCGGCGTGGGCGTGGAGGAGTTCACCCTCGACGGCATGCCCGCCCGCTTCCAGCCGGTGGAGAACGGCTTCAGCAAGTTCGACCTGGAGTTCTTCGTCCTCCCGTCGGACGACGGCATCCGGCTGCGGACGGCGTACCACCAGGGCGCGTTCGCGCGGGACGAGATCGAGGCCCTGATCGGGCGGTACGAGACGCTGCTCATCGCGGTCGGCGCCGATGTGGAGCGGCCCGTCGGTGAGCTGTCCTCGTGGAGCCCGGACGACCACGAGATCATCGGGGCCGCGCACCGCGCCGCTCCGGCAGGCCCGGTGGTGAGCGTGCCGGAGGCCGTCGCCGAGCGGGTGCGCAGTACGCCGGACGCCGTCGCGGTCGTCGACGGCGGGCGGGAGCTGACGTACGGGCAGCTGTGGGCCGCGGCCGAGCGGAACCGGGAGCGGCTCGCCGCCGCGGGGCTCGGGCGGGGCGACGTGGTCGCGGTGGCGGCGTCGCGCGGCGCGGAGCTGGCGGCGGCGACGCTGGGCGTGTGGCTCGCGGGTGGGGCCTATCTGCCGGTCGACCCGGACCACCCCGAGCAGCGGATCGCCTATCAGTTGTCGGACTCGGGGGCGCGGGCGGTGCTGCTGGGGCCGGGCGTCGAACTCGCCGCGGGCGAGGGCGTGTTCGTGGCGCCGATGGCCGGCGTCGGGGAGCCCGGGGAGGCACCGGCCGTGCCGGTGACCGCGGGTCCCTCGGACCTGGCCTATCTGATCTACACATCGGGTTCCACGGGCCTGCCCAAGGGCACCCTGCTCACCCACGGGAACCTCGCCAATCTCGTCGAGCACTTCCGTGAGGAGCTCGGCGCGGATGCGGGTGAGAGCACGCTGTGGCTGACCACGTTCACGTTCGACATCTCGGCGCTGGAGCTGTTCCTGCCGCTGGTGACGGGTGGGCGGCTGGTGGTCGCGCCGGACGAGGCGCGTACGGACGGAGCGGTACTGGCCGGGCTGCTGACCTCGTACGACGTGGGCATCGTGCAGGCCACGCCGACGACGTGGCGGCTGGTCGTGGAGGCGGCGGGTCCGGCACTGGCCGGGCGGCGGGTGCTGTGCGGCGGCGAGCCGCTGCCGGTGGCCCTGGCCCGTGAGCTCGCGGCCACGGGCTGTGTGCCGCGGAACGTCTACGGTCCGACGGAGACCACGATCTGGTCGACGTCGGGTCTGGTCGGGCCGGACGTCGAGCGGGTGAGCGCGGGCCGCCCGGTGCGGGACACACGGGTGTTCGTGGCGGATCCGGCGGGCCGGGAGCTTCCCGTGCTGGTGCCGGGTGAGCTGTGTGTGGCCGGTGGCGGTGTGGCCGCCGGGTACCACGGGCGGCCCGAGCTGACGGCCGAGCGGTTCGGCGAGCACGCGTCGTACGGGCGGTTCTACCGCACCGGCGACCGGGCGCGGTGGCTCGCCGACGGCACGGTGGAGGTGCTCGGCCGGGTGGACCGGCAGATCAAGCTGCGCGGTGTGCGGATCGAGCTGGGCGAGGTGGAGGCCGTGCTGGCCGAGCACCCGGCGGTGCGGGCGTGCGCGGTGGTCGTCGCGGGTGACGCCGGTGGCGACGGTGTGCTGGTCGCGTTCGCCGAGTCCGCGGCGGGCGAGGAGTTGGTGGAGGAGCTGTGGCGGCGGGCGTCGGCCAGGCTGCCGCGCGCCTCGGTGCCCCAGGAGTTCGTGGTGGTGGAGTCCTTGCCGGTCAACGCCAGTCAGAAGGTGGACTACCCGGCGCTGGTGCGGACCGCCTCGGAGCGGCTGACCCGGGCGGCCGCCGACGCCGGCGCGGACGGTGCCGGCGTTCCCGAACCGGCGGCCGTCCATGAGGACGAGCTGGTGGCGGCCCTCATGGGGCTGTGGGGCGAGGTGCTCGGGCGGGACGGCATCACGCCGGACACCAACTTCTTCACGCACGGTGGCCATTCACTGCTGGGCGTGAAGCTGGTGCAGCGCCTGGAGGAAACCCAGCGCGTCACCCTGAAACTGGCACAAATCTTCTCTTACCCGACACCCGCGACTCTTGCGGATTTTGTTCGCGCGAACCTGGTCCGGACCAATAGCGAAAGCTGAGCCGGATTCATATTGAACAGGAAACGAATGAAACGCCGGTCATGAGTAGCGCCGCCGGCTAATTCGAGCCCGTACGACGTCGGCCTTCGAGACCCCCTCGGTCCCGGAGGCCGACGTCGTCGTTTAGGCCCCGCGCCCCGTCGCACATACGGAACGGATGCGGAACAGATGCGGAACACCTGTGGAGCGCATAGGGATCGCGGCTTGCCGACGGCCCGTCAGGCGGGCGGCAAGGGACCGGAAGGGCTGGTTCCACTTGTCTACGGCAACCGATCGCACCGCAGGTGGGGCATGGGGTAGATTGAGCCGCAATTGGGAATTGAGCGCTTTCCAGACACCGCATGGGTAAAGGGATTCCCAAAAAATGGCAAATGAATTCCCCATGCGGTGCCGGGAGGTGCTCCCGAACGGGGGAAAGACTGCATGGCATTTGTCGAGCGGTGTACGGAGATGGCGCGCCTGCGGGAGCTGTTCGCGCAAACGGAACAGGGCAAGGCACAGACGGTCGTCATCAGCGGGGCCGTCGCCAGCGGCAAGACCGAACTGCTGCACACATTCGCCGAGGAGACGGCCCGTTCCGGCGCGCTCGTCCTGACGGCGACCGGGGCCCGCGCCGAAAGCGGCCTCGCGCTCGGCGTCATCTGCCAGCTCGTCCACAACGGAGACCTGCCGCCGGACCTGGTGCAGCAGGCGGACTCCCTGCTCAACCAGAGCATCCAGCACCCGGAGGACCCCGAGCGGGAACCGGTCACCCTCCAGCAGACCTCGGCGAAGGTCGCGCGCGGGCTCAGCACCATGCTGCTCGAACTCGCCGCCGAGCGCAGCGTCGTCCTCGTCATCGACGACATCCAGTACGCCGACGGCCCGTCCCTCCAGTTCCTGCTCTATCTGATGCGCCGGCTGACCAACGGCCGCCTCATGGTCGTCCTCAGCGAATGCGCCGTCGCGCACCCCTCGCACCCCACCTTCCACGCGGAGCTGCTGCGTCAGCGCAACTGCCATCGTGTACGGCTGCACCTGCTCTCCCCGCAGGGCGTGCGGGAGCTGCTCGCCGAGCTCACCGACGAGGACACCGCCGGCCGGCTCGCCCCCGTCTACCACCAGGTCAGTGGCGGAAACCCGCTGTTGCTGCGCGGGCTCGTCGAGGACGGCATGGTCCGGCTCGCGGGCGGCACCGAGGCGCTGTCGACCAGGCCGATCACCGAAGAATCGTTCCAGCAGGCCGTGCTCGCCTGCCTGTACCGCTGGGACTCCACGACCATCCGGGTCGCCCATGGCCTCGCCGTGCTCGGCCGGTGGGCCACTCCCCCGCTCGTCGCCGCGCTCGTCGACGTCAAGGCCGCGCGCGTGGAACAGAGCGTCGCCGACCTGGCCCGCTCCGGCTTCCTCACCGACGGCCGGCTCCGCCACCCCGCCGTCACCGCCACCGTCCTCGGCACCATCGGCCTGGAGGAGCGGACCCGCATGCACGGCCGCGCCGCCGAGCTCCTGCACGACAACGGTGTCCGGGAGACCGATGTCGCCGAGCACCTCGTCGCGGCCGGCCGGATCCGCGGCCAGGACGACGTGTCCGTTCTGCGCAACGCCGCCGTGCAGTCGCTCGCCGAGGACCACGTCGACTTCGCCGTCGAGTGCCTCACCCTCGCCTGCGCCGGCTGCACCGACGAGCGCCAGCGCGCCGCCCTCACCCTGACCCTGACCCGGCTGGAGTGGCGCACCCGGCCCTCCGCCGCCGCCCGCCACCTCACCCCGCTCACCGAGGCCCTCCGGGCCGGCCACCTGGAGAGCGAGGACGCCGTCACCATCGCCGACTACCTCTTCTGGCACGGCAGGGCCGACGAGGCCCGCGCCGTCCTGGGCGTGCTCGGCACCGACGGCGGCGCCTCCGGCCCGCGGTCCGTCACCGACCCGTACCACCCCGGCCACCTCCAGCCGTGGATGCACCTGAGCCGCCCCGGCACCCCGAAGGCCCTGCCCCGGGACGGCCGGAACGGCGGCATACCCGGCCATGTGGGCCTCACCGCCTCCGCCGCGCTGACCTCCGCCCTCATCGACGGCCCCGGCGAGAAGGCCATCGGCTGGGCCGAGCAGGTGCTGGCCGACTGCACGCTCTCCGACTGCACCGTCGCCGCCGTGCAGTCGGCGCTCTACGCGCTGATCCACTGCGACCGGGCGGCCAAGGCCGCGCCGTGGTGCCACGTCTTCATCGCCGAGGCCCGCGCCCGGCAGGCCACCACCTGGGAGGCCCTGTTCAAGGGCGTACGAGCGGAGATCGCGCTGCGTCAGGGCGACCTGCCGACCGCCGCGCGGTGGGCCGAGGAGGCGCTGTCCCTGATCTCGCCGCGCTGCTGGGGCGTCGCCGTGGGCGAGCCGCTGGCGGTGCTGCTGCTCGCCCGGACCGCGATGGGCCGCCACGAGGAGGCCGCCCAGCTGCTGCGGCACGTCGTGCCGGACGCGATGTTCGAGACCCGGTTCGGGCTGAAGTACCTGCACGCGCGCGGCCACCACCACCTCGCCGTGGGCCGGCTCCAGGCCGCGCTCGCCGACTTCCGGCGGTGCGGCGAGCTGATGCGGGAGTGGTCGCTGGACCTCCCGGCCCTGGTGCCCTGGCGCAGCGACGTCGCCCGGGTCCAGCTGGCCCTCAACCAGCGGGAGGCCGCCCGCGAGCTGGTCACCGAGGAGCTGGCGCTGCCCGGGGCGACCGGTGCCCGCTCCCGCGGCGTCGCGCTGCGCGTCCTCGCCGCCGCCCGTGACCTCAAGCAGCGGCCGCTGCTCCTGCGGGAGGCCGTCGATCTGCTCCAGGCCGCGGGCGACCGGGTGGAGCTCGTCCGCGCGCTGGCCGAGCTGAGCCGGGCGCACCACGGCCTCGGCGAGTTCAACCGCGCCCGGATGATGGGCCGCCGGGCCATGCAGGTGGCCAAGGACTGCGGGGCCGAGGAGCTGTGCCGGCAGTTGCTGGCGGACCAGGACGTGGCGGACGGCGCCGACGGCGGGGAGGCCCACGGGGGCGAGAGCGCCGAGGCCCTCAGCGACGCCGAGCGGCGGGTGGCGGCGCTGGCCGCGATGGGGCACACCAACCGTGAGATCGGCAGCCGGCTGTACATCACGGTCAGCACGGTGGAGCAGCACCTGACGCGGGTGTACCGGAAGCTGGACGTGACGCGGCGGACGGATCTGCCCCTGCGGCTGAAGGACGGCGACTACAGCCTTCCGCAGCAGGTGGCGGCCGAGCGGTGGCCGGTGGGGGCGGAGGCGTAAGCGGGGCGGGGCCGGGCGGGTCATTAAAAGCGGGGCGGGGCGGGTCGCGGAAGGCCGGACAACCCCGCCTGCCGGGGGCGGTCAGTCGGTCGAGAGCAGTCCGTACTGCATCGCCCGGGTGACGGCGGCGGTGCGGTCGGAGACCCCGAGCTTGTTGAAGCTCCGCAGCAGATGGGTCTTGACGGTGCTCTCGCCGACGAACAGCCGGCGGCCGATCTCGGAGTTGGTGCAGCCCTCGGCGACCAGCCGGAGCACCTCCAGCTCCCGCTGGGAGAGCTGCGGCCGGTCCGGTTCGCCGCCGCGCAGCCGGGAGACCAGGGCGGCCGCGACGGTGGGGGCGAGTACGGTCTCGCCGCGCGCGGCCGCCCGTACGGAGTCGGCGAGGTCGCCGCTGGAGGCGTCCTTGAGGAGGTAGCCGGCGGCACCGGCCTCGACGGCCCGCAGGATGTCGCGGTCGGTCTCGTAGGTGGTGAGCACCACGACGCGGGTCGCGGGGTGGGCGGCCCGGATCTTCCGGGTGGCCTCCACCCCGTCGCCGCCGGGCATCCGCAGGTCCATCAGGACGATGTCGGGCTCCAGCCGGGCGCACAGCGCGACGCCCTCGGGCCCGGAGGAGGCGCCGCCGACGACCTCCAGGTCGGGCTGGACGTCGAGCATGCCGCGCAGTCCCTCCCGTACCACGGGGTGGTCGTCGACGAGCAGGATCCGGATCATCGGTGGGCCTCCTGGAACGGTGCGGTCTGGGCGTGCGCGTCGGGGGGGCAGGCCGCGGCCGTCAGCCGTACGGTCAGCCGGGTGCCCTCGCCGGGGGCGCTGGTCAGCTCCGTGGTGCCGCCGACCTCCGAGACGCGGGCGCGCATGCCGGGCAGGCCGTAGCCCTTGCCGGAGCGCCGCGCGGTGGGGACGAAGCCGCGGCCGTCGTCCCGTACGGTCAGCTCCAGGCCCTGGGGGGTGTAGGTCAGGGAGATCTCGACGCGGGTGGCGTGCGCGTGCTTGCGGATGTTGGACAGCGCCTCCTGGGAGGCTCGCAGGGCCACGACCTCGACGGCGGGCGGCAGCTCGCAGGGGGTGCCGGAGACGTGGACGGCCATCTCGACGCCGAGTTCCTCGGCGAGGCGGTCGCCGAGGCGTCGTACGGCCTCGTCCAGCGAGCTGTCGTCGAGCTGGGCGGGGCTGAGCGAGGCGACGAGGGAGCGGGACTCGGCGAGGTTCTCGCGGGCGGTGCGCTGCATCAGGTCGAGGTAGCGGCGGGCCTGCTCGGGGTTCTTCTCCAGCTCGCCCTCCAGCACCTGGCAGAGCATGACGAGGCTGGTGAAGCCCTGGGCGAGGGTGTCGTGGATCTCCCTGGCGAGGCGCTCGCGCTCCAGGATGGCGCCGTGCGCGACCGAGAGGCGGGCCAGCTCGTCACGGCTCTCGTCGAGTCGGCGGATCAGCTCGGCGCGCTCGCTGCTCTGCACGACGATGCTCTCGACCCAGCCGCCGATGCCCAGCGAGGAGCCGGTGACGACGGCGGCGATCAGGGTGGTGCGCAGCAGGTGGCCGGGGGCGTCCCACATCAGGAACGTCCAGCCGACGAGCGGGACGAGGTTGTAGACCAGCAGGTAGGCCATGGCCCGGAGGCGGTCGAGCAGCATGTACGGCAGCGGCGCCAGGGCGACCATGGCGACGGACGCCTCTTGGGCGAGCATCGCCGCCGGGGTGTAGAGGACGGCCATGCCGGCGCAGAAGGCGACGGCCCGCCGGGAGTTCTCCGGGTCGCCACGGAGGGCCGGCCGGCCGACGGTCACGTACAGCGGCACGGAGAGCAGCAGCCAGCCGTTCATCAGCCAGACCCACAGGCCGGGCCCGTGCGAGAAGGCGACGAAGAGCTCCGCCGCCACCAGCGCCGTACCGCAGTGGAAATCCCACAGCCGGGCGTTCCGCTGCCACGCGTGGGTGACACGGACGCCCGGCTGCGGGGCCGCGGGGGGCACGGTCATCCGTCGCGCCGACCCTTCCAGCGGAATGTCGTCAAGCACAGAACCAGTCCTCCGATGCACCAAGCGCCCAGGACGAGGGCGACCCGGCCGAGCTCCCAGTCTCCGGCCTGCTCGAGCACCTTGGCCTGGTCAGGCAGGAAGACCGCACGGAAACCTTGGCACATCCACTTCAGCGGGAAGAAGGCGCCCACGTTCTGCATCCACCCGGACATGGAATTGATCGGGATGTAGACGCCGGAGATGAACTGGATGACGAGGAAGGGCAGGGTGATGATCGGCGTGGCGCTCTTGGCGTCGCGGGGGACGCTGCTCATCGCGATGCCCAGCAGGGAGCAGGCGATGAGGCCGAGGATCAGCACCCAGGCGAAGGTGAACCACTTGGCCGGGTCGGACGGCAGCTCCAGGCCGAAGAAGGAGACGCCGAAGATCAGCAGCAGCACCGTCTCGGCGACGCCGGTGGTGAGGACCAGCCACAGCTTGCCGAAGAAGAACGAGCTGCGCGGGATGGGCATGGCCGCCAGGCGGCGCAGGTTGCCCTCCTCGCGCTCGGTGGCGATGCCGATGGCGATGGCCTGGAAGCTGGTCGACATCAGACCGGCGCCGAGCATCGCGGCCACGTACAGCTGGGAGACGGTGATCCCGGCGCCCTCGACCTTGTCACGGAAGATCGACGCGAACATCGTCATCATCATGATCGGCAGGGCGAAGGTGAAGACCACGGCGCCGGGGTTGCGGAAGAACCCCTTGATCTCCAGGCCGCCGCGGAGCAGGCCGAGGCGGAAGGCGCCGGGGAGCTTGCCCGACCCGCCGGCCGGGTGCGGGCCGGTTGCGGGCCGGTTGCCCGCGAGAGTCTGGGTCATGCCGCTGTCTCCTGCTCCTTGATGAGGCCGAGGTAGATGTCTTCGAGGGACGGCCGGGTGACCGTGAGCTCGGGGATCTCGCCCTTGAAGTACGCCGCGAGCTCGGCGACGACCGTGGTCGGCGAGTCGGTGCGGTGCGTCATGGGCCCGTCGGCGCCGAGCCAGGAGACCTGGGCCTGCGCGGAGGCGCGTCCGCCGAGGGTGGCCGGGTCGCCTTCGGCGACGACCTTGCCCTTGACGACGACGGCCAGCCGGTCGGCGAGCGCCTCGACCTCGTCCAGGTAGTGCGACGTGAGCACGATGGACGTGCCGCCGTCGGCGAGCGACCGGATCAGGTCCCAGAACTGCCGCCGGGCCGCCGGGTCGAAACCGGTGGTCGGCTCGTCCAGGAACAGCAGCTCGGGCCGGCCGATGACCCCGATGGCGACGTCGACACGGCGCCGCTGACCACCGGAGAGACCGCTGACGCGAGCGTTGGCCTTCTCGGTGAGCCCGACGAGGTCGATGATCTCCTCGGGGTCCCGCGGGTCGGGGAAGTACCGCGCGAAGTGCCGCACGGTCTCGGCGACCGTCGTGTCGCCGATGACGACCTCGTTCTGCCAGACGATCCCGATCCGCGACTTCCACCGCCGCGACGCCTTGCCCGGGTCCTCCCCGAGCACGTCCACCTCACCGGCGTCCCGCGTGCGGTGCCCTTCAAGGATCTCCACGGTGGTGCTCTTGCCCGCGCCGTTCGGCCCGAGGATGCCGAATATCTCACCCCGCCGGATGTCGAGGTCCAGACCGTCGACGGCGACGTGGTCACCGTAGACCTTCCGCAATCCGCGGACCCGTACTGCTGTTTCTGCCATGGCTCCAGCATGGCGGGACGGGGAAACCGGCGGGACGACCGGTAGGTCGGAGTGGTGTCCACCGTTCGGTGGACAAGGGGGGTGTGGTCAGGTCGCCTCGCGCTGCGCGGCAGGGCCGAGCCGAGGGGCGCCGGACGGCGAGGGCCCCTCTACTCAATCCTCGCGTGGGCGAGAGCAATCTGGGAGGCGCACGCGTGACGCCACCAGGGGAACGCCGGGGGGTGCGAGGCCAGTGCGGTCCGGCCACCACTGGCAGTCGGCAGGAGCGGAGTCGCCACGTGCCGACGTCCGAACCGATGAAGCCGTATGCCCACCCCTGTGCCCTGCGCCAATTGAGGGGGAGGCAGAAAGACACTCCGGCAGGAGTGGGCTCCACGACAGCTAACCGCCGCGAAGCCGAGCGTCCTGCCCTGGGCCGATTCCCGGGCAGGACGCTCTGATGCGGGTCAGGCGCTCTTCTCCACCGGCTTCAGAATCGCCACGCATTCCACATGATGCGTCATCGGGAACAGATCGAACGCCCGCAGCGTCACCGGCCTGTACCCCTCCTCCGCGAAGTACGCCAGGTCCCGCGCCAGCGCCGCCGGGTCGCACGCCACATACGCGATCCGGCGCGCGCCCAGCGAAGCCAGGTGGCGGACCGTCTGCTTGCCGGCGCCCGCGCGGGGCGGGTCGAGGACGATGATGTCGGCGCTGTCGATGCCGGTGCGCGGGAGGACCTGTTCGACCTTGCCCTGTTCGATGCGGACGCGGTCGAGGTCCTGGAGGTTGTGGCGGGCGTCCTCTACGGCGCGCTTGCTGGACTCGATGCCGAGGACCGCGCCCTTGTCGGTGATGCGCTCGCCGAGGGCGCCGGCGAAGAGGCCGACGCCGCAGTACAGGTCGAGGGCCATGTCGTTCTTACGGGGCATCAGGCCCTGCATGACGGCCTTGATCAGGGTGTCGGCGGCCTGCGGGTGGACCTGCCAGAAGCCGCCCTCGCCGACGCGGTACGTGCGCTCGTCGGCACGCTCGCGGACGAAGGGGCGGCCGTGGACGCGGTGGACCTGCTTCTCGCCGCGGCGGTTCTCGCCGACGCGCATCACCGACACCGGCTTGTCCAGCTCCACGATCGGGAGGCGGGCTCCCGGCTTCGGCGTCAGGATGACCTGGCGGTCCGCCGAGCCGCTCGCCGCGATCGCGTCGATCGAGGCGAGCGTCGGCCACTCGCGCTTCTCGATGCCCAGCTCGGTGACGCCCGGCGCCGCGATCATGCAGTGGTCGATGACCTGGACCTCGTGCGAGCGGTGCTTGCGCAGGCCCGCGTGGCCCTCGGCGTCGACGGCGTACTGGACGCGGGTGCGCCAGGCCGGGACCTCGCCCGCCGGGAGCTTGTCGCCCTCGGCCGGCATCACGGTGCCGTCCCAGCCGGCCTCCTCGGGCGTGAGGCCCGCCAGGCGCTTGAGCTGCTCGGCGATGACCTCGCCCTTGAGGCGGCGCTGGGCGCCCGGCTTGGCGTGCTGCCAGTCGCAGCCGCCGCACATGCCCGGGCCGGAGAACGGGCAGGGGGCAGGCACCCGGTCCTTGGAGGCTTCGAGGATCTCCACCGCGTCCGCGCGCAGGAAGCGCGACGTCGACTCGCCCTCGGTGATGCGGGCGCGGACGCGCTCGCCGGGGAGGGCGTGGCGGACGAACAGGACCCGGCCCGAGTCGGTCCGGGCCACGCAGTGGCCACCGTGGGCCACCGGGCCGACCTCCACCTCGTACTCGTGGCCGATCAGCGATGCGTCGGTGTCGTGCTGCATGGCGGGATCGGCTCCAGGAGTTAGGGGTGAGAACGAAAGGGGTGAGAACGATGGAGTGCGGCGCGGTGTTACGGCCGGACGGCAACAGCCGTCCAGTCTACGTCCCACCGCACCGCACTCCTGACCTTCCGGGGCGGCGCCGCGCGGCTACTTCTTCGTCGCCGCCTTCTCCCGCTTCGGTTCGCCGACCGGGCCGCGGCGCACCGAGCCCGGCGCGTTCCACTCGGCGCGCTTGCGGGCCCGCCGCTTGGCCGCCTCGGAGGAATCGAGCTGCCAGGGCACCGAGGTGACCATGACGCCCGGGGTGAAGAGCAGCCGGCCCTTGAGCCGCAGCGCGCTCTGGTTGTGGAGCAGGTGCTCGTACCAGTGGCCCACCACGTACTCGGGGATGTAGACGCTCACGACGTCGCGCGGGCTCTCCTTACGGAGGCTCTTGACGTAGTCGATGATCGGCCGGGTGATCTCGCGGTAGGGCGAGTCGAGGATCTTCAGCGGGACGTCGACACCGCGGCGGTGCCACTCGTCGCGCAGGGCCTTGGTCTCGGCCGGGTCGACGCTGATGCTGAGCGCTTCGAGGGTGTCGGAGCGCATCAGCTTGGCGTAGGCGAGGGCCCGCAGCGTGGGCTTGTGGACCTTGGAGACGAGGACGATGGAGTGCACCCGGGAGGGGCGCACGGTCTCGTCGCCCGGCTCGTCCTCGGCGGCGATCTCCTCGGCGACCCGGTCGTAGTGCTTCCGGATCGCGGTCATGGTGGCGTAGAAGATCACCATGCCGAGCAGGGCGACCCAGGCGCCGTGGGTGAACTTCGTCAGCAGCACGACGACGAGGACGAGGCCGGTGAAGAAGGCGCCGAAGGTGTTGATCGCGCGGGAACGGATCATGCGGCGGCGCTCGGCCGGGTCGGTCTCCGTGGCCAGATGGCGGTTCCAGTGCCGGACCATGCCGATCTGGCTGAGGGTGAAGGAGACGAAGACGCCGACGATGTAGAGCTGGATCAGCCGGGTGGAGTCGGCCCCGTAGATCACGACGAGTATGGCGGCGGCGCCGGCCAGCAGCACGATGCCGTTGGAGAACGCGAGCCGGTCGCCGCGGGTGTGCAGCTGGCGCGGCAGGTAGCGGTCCTGGGCGAGGATCGAGCCGAGCAGCGGGAAGCCGTTGTACGCGGTGTTGGCGGCCAGGAACAGCACGAGGGCGGTGGCGGCGGCGAGCACGATGAAGAGGAACGAGCCGTTGCCGAAGACCGCCTCGGCGACCTGGGAGATCACCGGGTTCTGGGTGTAGTCGGAGCCGACCGGCTGCCCGTCCTTGAGCAGGTCGGTGGCCGGGTGCTCGGCCATCCGCACCTTGGTGACCATGGCCAGGGCGATGATGCCGCAGAACATGGTGACGGCGAGGCCGCCCATGAGGGCGAGGGTGGTCGCCGCGTTCTTGCTCTTGGGCTTGCGGAAGGCGGGCACGCCGTTGCTGATGGCCTCCACGCCGGTGAGCGCCGCACAGCCGGAGGAGAAGGCGCGCAGCAGCAGGAAGACGAGCGCGAAGCCGGCCAGGCCCTGGTGCTCGGCGTGGATGGTGTAGTCGGCGGTGGGCGCCTTCATGGTCTCGCCCATGATCAGGCCGCGTACCGCGCCCCAGGCGATCATGATGAAGACGCCGCCGACGAAGATATACGTCGGGATGGCGAAGAGCTTCCCGGACTCCTTGACGCCCCGCAGGTTCATCAGGGTCAGCAGCACGATCACGCCGACGGCGCAGGCCGTCTTGTGCTCGACCACGAACGGGACGGCGGAGCCGAGGTTCTCGATGCCGGAGGAGATCGAGACCGCGACGGTCAGGACGTAGTCGACGAGCAGGGCGCTGGCGACGGTGAGTCCGGCCTTGGGACCGAGGTTGGTGTTGGCGACCTCGTAGTCACCGCCACCGCTGGGGTACGCGTGCACGTTCTGGCGGTACGAGGCGACCACCGTGAACATCAGCACCACGACCGCGACGGCGATCCAGGGACTGAAGTGGTAGGCCGACACACCTGCCACGGAGAGCACGAGGAGCACTTCGCCCGGCGCGTACGCCACGGAGGAAAGAGGGTCGGAGGCGAAGACGGGGAGCGCGACGCGTTTGGGGAGAAGGGTCTCTCCCAGCTTGTTGCTGTGCAGCGCCCGCCCGATGAGGATCCGTTTCGGCAGGTCGGTCAATTTGGACACCCAGGGATCGTAAGGGTTCCATATGGATGCCGCCCACCCGGCTGCCCGTGTGAGCCGGAATCCGTTAAAGGGGCGTTAAGACGCTCCGATAATGGCGCCCGAAGGCCCCGGCCGGGGTTATAAGCGGCCTCCGGAAACATGCGAAGGGTTCCCGGAAACCGCGTGCGACGGCTTCCGGGAACCCGGAGAAGTGGCCGACCCGGCAGGCGCGGCGGTCAGAGCGGCGGTCGGGGCGACGGTCGGAGCGGCCGTCAGCGCGACAGCACCACCGGCAGGCTCCGGTGCCCGTTGGAGATGAAGGACTCCACCGGTCGCAGCTCCTCCGGGGCGGCGAGGGCCAGGTCGGGGAAGCGTGCGAAGAGGGCGGGCAGGGCGACGGCGGCCTCCAGCCGGGCGAGGGGCGCGCCGAGGCAGAAGTGGACGCCGTGGCCGAAGGCGAGGTGGTCCTTGACGGCTCGGGTGACGTCGAAGCGGTCGGCGTCGGCGCCGTGCAGTTCCGGGTCGCGGCCGGCGGCCGCGTAGGCGGCCAGGATGGGCTCGCCGCGGCGGATGGTGACGCCGTCGAGCGCGATGTCCTCGGTGGCGTAGCGCAGCGGCAGGCTGGCTACGGGCGCCTGGACGCGCAGGGTCTCGTCGATCACCGCGTCCCAGTCGGCCTTGCCCTCGCGGACGAGGGCGAGCTGGTCGGGGTGGGTGAGGAGGGCGTGGATGGCGTTGTCGAGGAGGTTGACGGTCGTCTCGTGGCCGGCGCTGATCACCAGCAGCAGGGTGTCGACCAGCTCCTGCTCGGTGAGGCGGGAGCCGTCCTCGTCGCGGGCCGAGATCAGGATGCTGGTCATGTCGTCGCCGGGGGCGGCGCGCTTGGCGGCGACGAGGCCGCCGAGGATCTCGTAGACGCGGGCGTAGGTCGCCGTGACCTCGTCGGCGTCGGCGGAGGTGTGGAAGATGCTGTCGACGCAGGCCCGCAGGCCCTCGCGGGTGGCCTCGTCGGTGACGCCGAACAGCTCGCAGATGACCTGGATGGGGATCGGGTACGCGTAGTTCTCGCGGAGGTCGACGGGCCGGCCGGGCGGGGTGGCCGCGAGGTCGTCGAGGAGGCCCTGGGCGAGTTCCTCGATGCGGGGGCGCAGGGCGGCGGTGCGGCGGGCGGTGAAGGCCCGGGCGACGAGGGACCGCAGGCGCTTGTGGTCGGTGCCGTAGGCCGTGAACATGTTCTGGACCGCGACCCAGGTGAAGAGCGGCCACTCCGGCGAGATCTCACCGTTGATCCACGCCGGCCAGTGCCGGCGCGGGTCCTTGGAGACGCGGGGGTCGGTGAGGAGCTCCTTCAGGAGGGGCTGGGTCGTTATTGCCCACGCCACCACTCCCCCAGGAAGCTCCACGGGCGTCGCCGCTCCGCGGGCCCGGATCCGGGCGGCCTCGCCGTGGATGTCACCGCCGGTGGGGTCGATGGCGACGGAGCTGAGCTTGCTGAGCTGACTGAGCTGACTGAGCTGGCTTTCCATCGGCTGTCTCCAGGGGTCTCGGCCTGCTTCTGACGGGGGTGGTACGGGGCTCCCGGCGGTCCCGCGGCGGCGGGGACGCCGGATGCCGCGAGGTCGTGGACGGGCGCGGGGGCGGGCCTGGTGGGGTGGACCGGGGGGAAGCGGACGGGCAGGGCGGTGAGGGCGCGGTGGAAGGGGCCGGGCCGCCAGACCAGCCGGTCGGCGGGGACGGCCAGCTCCAGGTCGGGCAGCCGGTCGAGGAGCTTCTCGACGGCGACGGCCGCGATGAGGCGGGCGGCGTCCTTGGCGGGGCAGGTGTGCGGGCCGGCGCTCCAGGCGAGGTGGGCGCGGTTGCCGGTGCGCTGGTCGGACAGGAGGGCCGGGTCGGTGTTGGCGGCGGCGAAGCTGACGACCACGGGCTCGCCGGCGCGCAGCGGCACACCGCCGAAGTCGACGTCCTGCACGGGGTAGTGGACGCCGTAGTTGGCCATCGGCGGGTCGAGCCAGAGGACCTCGTCCAGGGCGTCCTCGACGGGCATGCTGCCGCCGGCGAGGTCGCCCGCGAAGCGGTCGTCGGAGAGCAGCAGGCGCAGCGCGTTGGCGATGAGGTTCTGCTGGGGCTCGGTGCCGGCGCCGATGAGGACGACGTGCTGGTGGATCAGCTCCTCGTCGGTGAGCCGGGCGTGGTGGGCCATGAGCCAGGAGGTCATGTCGGCGCCGGGCTCGGCGTGCTTGAGGCCGATGAGTTCGACGAGGCTGTCGGCGATGAGGGCGTCGGCGCGTTCGGCGTCGACGCCGTCGAAGATGCCGGAGAAGCCCTCGACGAGGCGGTCGCCGAGCTCCGGCGGGCAGCCGAAGAGCTGCTGGAAGACCAGGAGCGGCAGGACCTTGGCGTAGGCGCCGAGGAGGTCGGCCTCGCCGAGGCCGGCGAAGCGGTCGATGAGGGTGTCGGCGCTGCGCTCGACGTAGCCGCGCAGGGCGTTGGGGTCGATCCGGGACAGGGAGTCGGTGACGGCCTGGCGGAGCCGGCGGTGGGCGTCCCCGTCGGAGAAGAGGCAATTGGGGCGGTACGCCATCATCGGCACGACGGGGTTGTCGGCGGCGACCCGGCCGTCGGCGAGGGCGCGCCAGCGGCGGGCGTCCTTGGCGAAGATCTCGGGGCTGCGGAGCACCTCGAGCGCGGCCCGGTAGTCGGTGACGAGGGTGGCGTGGGCGCCGGGCGCCAGCTCGACCGGCGCTGCGGGCCCGAGGGCCCGCAGCCGCTGATAGACGGCCTGCGGGTCGGCGGCGAAGTCGGGCCCGTACATCGGTGTCGCGGCGCCCTGGTGCGCGGGGCAGCCCGGCGGGGCGCCGGGGGCCGCTGCGGGGCCGGCGTCGGGGTGAGGGGTCACACGGGCTCCTGGGCGGTACGGGGCTGCTCGCCGTACCCGGCCGCACCGGTGAAGGAGGGGGCCGGGGCCGCCTGTCGCGCCTGGAGGTATTCCACGAGGGCGATCAGGGCGCGGGTGGAGGAGATCCGGTCGCGGGCGTCACAGGTGATCAGCGGGGTCTCGGGGAGGAGGTCGAGGGCCTCGCGGATCTCCTCCTCGGGGTGGGACGGGGCACCGTCGAAGTGGTTGATCGCGACGGCGTAGGGCAGGCCGTGCTCCTCCAGCAGCCCCATGACGTCGAAGGACTGTTCGAGTCTGCGGGTGTCGGCCAGTACGAGCGCGCCGAGGGCCCCGTGCGTCATGTCCTGCCAGAGCCGGGTGAAGCGCTGCTGGCCGGGGGCGCCGAAGAGATAGAGGACGAGGCTGTCGCTGAGGGTGACGCGGCCGAAGTCCATGGCGACCGTGGTGGTCGTCTTGCCGTCGATGCCGGCCAGGTCGTCGACGAGCGCCCCGGCCTGCGTCATCGTCTCCTCGGTGCGCAGCGGCCGGATCTCCGACAGCGAGCCGACGAAGGTCGTCTTGCCGACGGCGAAGTGACCCACGACGAGGAGCTTCGCGGCGGTCCGCACGGACCGCCGCAGGTAGAGCGCTCCGTCAGAGGCGAGCGCGGAGTCCATCCAGCACCTCCTGAAGGATCTGGGCCTCGGGAAGTTGTGCCGAGGGGATGGGGGCCCGGGTGATGAGGTGACCGCTGTCCACGAGATCGCCGAGCAGCACCTTGGTGACGCTGACGGGCAGCACCAGGTGGCCGGCGATCTCGGCGACGGACAGCGGCCCGCCGAGGCAGAGTTCCATGAGCCGGTACTTCTCGGGGCTCAGTCCGCCGAGCGGGCGGTCGTACTGGGCGATGACGAGGGTGACCAGGTCGAACGTGTTGCGGGTGGGGTGGGCGCGGCCGTCGGTGACGACGTACGGCCGTACTAATCCTTGTCCGCGCCTCGGCGTGGGCGGCGTCATGCCGGGCTGCCGCCCTGCCAGGCGTCCCGCCGGGGCGGGCTGGTGAGCTCCTTGCCGAGCCGGTCGACGAGCTTCTGCATGCGGTAGGTCACGGCCTCCATGTCGACGTGCTCGGTGGCCGAGACGGCGAGGTAGGCACCGGGGCCGGCGGCGATGAGGAAGACGTAGCCGCCCGCGAACTCCACGAGGGTCTGCCGCCAGGGGCCGGACTGCTGGATCTGCGGGCTGCAGAACTCGGCGGTGGAGCGGCTGATGGACTGGAGGCCGGAGAGGGCCGCGGCCTGCCGCTCGGCCTCGTCGCGCTCGATGCCCTCGGAGCGGGCGCGGAGCATGCCGTCGGAGGAGAGGAGGATCGCGTGCCGGGCCTCCGGCATCTTCACGACCTCGTCCAGCATCCAGCCCAGCTCGTTGTTCAGGTGGTCGTTCACGCTGGGAAGTTCCCTTCGTCGTCTTCGGGTGGCTGTTCGGGGTGGCCGCCGTGGCGGGGGGCGCGACCGGGGTGCTCGGGGCGACCGGAGCGGCCGGGCCGGCCCGTGTGCCCGGCGCGGCCGGAGCGGGTACCGCGGGCGAAGGCGCCCATGCGCCGGGCGGTCTCCTCCGCGCTGCGGGGCGGCGGTCCGTCCAGGTCGAGGGGCGTGCCGCCGGGCGGGGTCGTCATACCGCCCAGGCCGAGGATCTCCACGGTCCGCTCGGCGGGCGGCGGCCCGTCCTGCCCGGCGCCCGCCGAGGGCTGCCTGCGGCGGCGCTTGGGCAGACCGCCCGCGGTGGAACCGGTGACGGCTCCCGGGTGAACGTCCGGAGAGGCGGCGGCGGCCGGCGGCGGGAAGGCGTCGGGGGCGGGTGTCCCGGGCGCCGGGGGCGCCGCGTGGGCGGCGTGGCCGGTACGGGCGCCGGGGTCGGAGTGACCGCTGCGGTCGCCAGGGCCGCCGTGGGCACCGGAAGCGCCCGGACCGCCGTAGGCACCGGGGCCGCCGGGGCCGCTGCGTGCGCCGGGGCCGCCGTGCGCGGCCGAGTCGGCGTGGCCGCCGCGGGAGGCTTCGTCGGCGGCGTGCGGAACACCGCCCGGGACCCGCTGCCCGGGGAACCCTGCCCCGGCGGCTTCGGCACCGCCGGGGACAGCGGAGACACCTGGGGCCCCAAAAGCACCGGAAGCACCGGAAGCACCGGAAGCACCGGCAACGCCGGAGCCGCCCGAGACACCCGGGGCAGCAGAAGACCCCGGGGCACCGGAGTCACCGGAAGCACCGGCACCCGCACCCGCACCGGGCGACGCGAGCGCGTCGTCCGCCCCGCGCCGTCCGCCGCCGGGTGCCTTCGCCGTACGGCCGGGAGGGCCGAGCGGAGTGGTGTCGGGCCCGTCGAGTTCGAGGTGCACCAGCAGCGCGCTGGGCAGGAAAAGCACCGCCCGCACACCGCCGTACGGCGAGCGGGTGTCGACGGAGACGCTGAAGCCATAACGGGCGGCGAGCACGCCGATGACGGGGAAGCCGAACTGCGGCGGGTCGCCGAGCCGGGAGACGTCGACGGTCCGCTGCCCGGACAGCAGCGCGGCCGCACGCTGGACCTCCTGGCCGTCCATGCCCACGCCCGCGTCGTCGATGACCACGCAGGCGCCGTTGTGCACGGGCTGGAGGCCGACCTGGACGGTGGTGTTGGGCTGGGAGTGGCGGGCGGCGTTGTCCAGCAGCTCGGCGACGGCCAGCACCACGGGCTCCACGGCCCGGCTGACGACGGCGAGATCGGCCTGGTTGTGCACCTGGACGCGCCGGTAGTCGCGGATCCGCGAGGTGGCGCCGCGTACGACGTCGGTCAGCGGGGACGCGGTGCGCTGCCGGCCGGGCCAGGAGCCGCACAGCACGGAGATGGCCTGGGCGCGGCGGCCGAACTGGGAGTTGGCGTGGTCGATCTGCAGGAGGTCGCGCAGCACATCGGGGTTGTCGTGCCGCTCCTGCATGTCCGAGATGGCCAGCTGCTGTTCGTGCGCCAGCCCCTGGAGGGCGCGCATGGACGCCTTGAGCGCCGCCTTCGCCGACTGGTCGGCGCGGGCCTGGGCCTTGTCCACGGCCTGGGTGAAGGTGTCCATCACGGACTGCAGGCCCTGGGCGAACACGGTGCCGGTCAGCCGCTCGTCGAGCAGTCCCGGCAGGGGCACGGGCTGGTGCATGGAGGCCGTCACGGCCGGCAGCCGGACGGCGACCAGGTGCCGCACCTCGGTGTCACGCGCCTGAAGGCTCTCCTCCAGCGCGGTGACCCGCCTGCGCACGGCGGCGGTGATCCCCCGCTGGCGCACCAGCAGCACCGCCACGGCGACCAGCACGATGGCCAGACACCAGCTCACCACCTCCGGTATGTGATGTGACATCAATTCCTCGTGGACGAAGGGGGCATGCGGTCGGCGGGGACAGGTGGCGTCCTGACGTCCCGTCCAAAACGGAATACGCGGATCATCCTAACCACGCGGATGGGCGTCTGGCCGATCTTCGTTCACGAGTTACCGAACAGACATACGCCTCATGTCACGACCGTAGCGTGCGCCCCCTCAGCGCGTTCGCGGCCCCCGTACGGGCGGGCCCGGCGACGCGCTCACACGATCACGCCCGTCAGTTCCGCGTCGGCGACCTCGCGGCGCAGGGCGGGGGGTACGTGGGCGACGGGTGGGAGGGTGAGGACGGCGCGGGCGATGGCGTCGGAGTCGCCGAGGGTGACGGAGTCGA
>NZ_JAJQQS010000079.1 GCF_021228125.1 Streptomyces albireticuli | reverse complement strand
AGACGTCGTTTCTTATGGCGTGATCGTTCGTTGAGCCGTGCATGGCGGATCTCGTGGAGCGACTGGTGCCGGACGAGTTGTGGGTGCTGTTCCGGCGGGTGGTGCCACCGACTGAGGTGATACGTCCGCAGGGCGGTGGCCGGCGTCGGGCCGGTGACCGCGAAGCCCTGGCGGCGATCATCTTCGTGGCGACGTCGGGCTGCACCTGGCGGCAGCTGCCGCCGGTGTTCGGCCCGGCCTGGCAAACGGTCTACCGACGCTTCGCCCAGTGGAGCCGGGACCGGGTCTGGGCCCGGCTCTACCGTGTCATCCTTGACGAACTCGGAGCGCGGGGCGAGCTGGACTGGTCGCGGTGCGCGATCGACTCGGTCAGCCTGCGGGCTGCAAAGGGGGGCCTTTGACGGGACCGAATCCGACCGACCGCGGCAAGCTGGGATCGAAGATTCATCTGATCTGCGACCGGAACGGACTGCCGCTGTCCTTGGGCATCTCCGGCGCGAACATGCATGACAGTCTGGGCCTGGAGCCGCTTGTGCGCGGCATCCCGCCGATCCGGTCCCGCCGTGGTCCCCGGCGTCGGCGGCCGGCGAAGCTGCATGCGGACAAGGGCTATGACTACGACCACCTGCGCCGATGGCTTCGCAAGCGCGGTATCCGCCATCGCATTACCCGCAAGGGTGTCGAGTCCTCGCAGCGGCTGGGCCGGCATCGGTGGGTGGTCGAGAGAACCGTGTCCTGGCTGGCCGGCTGCCGACGCCTCCACCGCCGCTACGAACGCAAGGCCGAACACTTCCTCGCCTTCGTCGGCATAGCCGCAGCCCTCATCGGCTACCGCCGACTGGCGGCTCTGCTCACGGCCTGAGCCGGTTCTGCTGTACGTCGAAGCAGATCAGGCCCATGGACTCCGCGACGGCCGCCGCGTAGGCCGACGCCTCCTCGGCCATGCTCCACCGCGTGGGGAAGTAGATCAGCGGACCACTGGCCTCGCCGATCAGCGGCCCGGTTGACCAGGGCGAGGTGTCCTCCTCGTCCTCAGGGAGGTCACACCACCGCTCAAGCAACGCGGCCACGTAAGCCGCGATGCGCTCGGACGGAGGCTCTTCCACCTCGCTGTCGATGTAGCGGTCGTACAGGTCGTTGAAGACCCGGCCCGCGGTCTTGTCATCCGCCGGCCTCTCGCCTTCCCAGACAGCAAGGTCATAGCTCATGTCAGGAGGCTCTCATGCCGCTCTGACAGCCAAAAGAAACGACGTC
>NZ_JAJQQS010000078.1 GCF_021228125.1 Streptomyces albireticuli | reverse complement strand
CGAGCCCGCGCCCACGTCAGCGTCCGCACCCCGGGCTTCTGAGTTCGACCAGCCGGTTCCCTACGCCCCCGAGGTCGAGGACGACGACGGGCGCACCACCTACGTGATCTTCACCCCGAGCAGCGGCTACAGCACCCACCGGCCGGAGGGCGACACCACCGGCTCCGGCACGAGCACCCCGGAACGGGCGGAGAATCCCGATGCGTGACGAGATCCGCGATGCCCTGCGCTGGCCGCTGCACTCGCCCAGGCGACTGGCCGCGGTCGTCCTGGCCGTCGTCGTCCTGCTGGTCCTCATCGGCTCCTGCAACAGACAGCAGACCACCACGCAGGGCGCCGCGGTTCCCGGCCGGGGGCCCGCCGCACCGGCCCCCGCCGGCCCGTCGGGCTCGGCCGCCCCCGGTAAGGCTCCCGACCAGGCGGCGGCCCTGGAGACCGCGCGCCGGTTCGTCGACGTGTGGGCCTCGCAGAACACCGACCAGGCCGCGTGGCTCAACGCCCTGACCCCGCTGACCACCGACCGCCTGCTGGGCAAGCTCGCCACCACCGACCCCCGCCGCGTCCCGGCCGTCCGCGCCGGGACCGCCAAGATCACCGACACCGGCGGCGGCCAGCTCACCTCCGTCGCCGTCACCACCACCGCCGGCGCGGTGTCCGTGCGGATGCTCTGGGCAGGCGACCGGTGGCTGGTCGGTGATGTCCAGCCCGGCGCCCAGGCGGCGCAGTAGTGGCCCTCCACCTCGCACTGGCCACCTCCCCAGCCACCCGGCGAGTGGCCGCCGCCCTCGCCGCAGCCACCGTCACCGCGGCCACCGTCGCCGTCGTCTCCTTCAGCGGCGCCCTGACCTGGCAGGCGAGCGCCAACCCCATGGGCGGAGTGAACTGCCCGGTCAGCGGCGTATCCGTGGGCGACGGCGACGGCAAGACCCCCCTGAAAGGAGAACAGATCAAAAACGCCCAGACGATCATCGCGGTCGGCCAGGGCACCGGCGTCCCCACCCGAGGACAGATCGTCGCCATCGCCGCGGCCCTCGCCGAATCCGGGCTGCGCAACCTCAACTACGGCGACCGCGACTCACTCGGCCTGTTCCAGATGCGCCCCTCCATGGGCTGGGGCACCCCCGAGCAGATCCTGGACACCACCTACGCCGCCAAGAAGTTCTACTCCGTGCTGCTCACCGAGGTGAAAGGCTGGGAGCAGATGAGCATCAACGACGCCGCCCAGGCCGTCGAACGCTCAGGCTTCCCCAACGCCTACGCCGAGTTCGAAGCCCAGGC
>NZ_JAJQQS010000077.1 GCF_021228125.1 Streptomyces albireticuli | reverse complement strand
GGGTCTTGACCCCGGGTTTTGGACACCGGAGAGACTTGGATCTTGATGGTCCAGGAGAACGGAGTCCCCGTGGGGATGAAGCATTACCCCGCCGAGTTCAAGGCGGACGCGGTGGCGTTGTACCGGTCGAGGCCGGGAGCGACGATCAAGTCCGTCGCCGCTGATCTCGGAGTGAACACCGAGACGCTGCGGAACTGGATCCGGGCCGCCGACGGGCGCCGCCCCGGCGCCCACTCCGCGCCGCCAGCTGTTGTCCGGACCGGCGGTGACGACGTTCAGGCGGAGCTGGCCGAGGCACGGAAGAGGATCCGCGAGCTGGAGGAAGAGCGCGACATTCTCCGCAAGGCGGCCCGGTATTTCGCGACGGAGACGCGCTGGTGAACCGCTGCCAGTTCGTTGATGACCACCAGCGCCGTCACGGCGTGAAGCGGCTCTGCGACATCCTCGGCCTCTCCCGGTCGAGCTTCTACTACTGGCGCCGCACCGCGGCCGCGAGAGCGGCCCGGCAGACCGCCGAGGCCGGGATCGAGGCCCGGATACGCGAGGTCCACCAGAACTCCGACGGCACCTACGGAGCCCCGAGAGTCACTGCCGAACTCCGCGACGAAGGGATACGGATCAACCACAAACGCGTCGCGAGGATCATGCGGACCATCGGACTCGAAGGGGTCCGACTGCGCCGCCGGCACCAGACAACTGTCGCGGACCCGGCCACGGCGAAGGCGCCGGATCTGATCTGCCGTGACTTCTCCGCGGACGCGGTGAACACGAAGTACGTCGGCGACATCACATACCTGCCGGTCAGCGGCGCGAAGTCGCTCTATCTCGCGACCGTCATCGACCTCGCCTCACGCCGGCTGGCCGGGTGGGCGATCGCTGATCACATGCGAGCCGAGCTCGTCGTCGACGCCCTCGCGGCAGCCGAGCGGACCCGCGGGAGCCTGGCCGGATCTGTGATGCACACCGACCACGGCTCGCAATATACGAGTAGGGCCTTCGCTGAAATCTGCAGGTCAGCAGGGGTCCGGCAGAGCATGGGCGCGATCGGGTCCAGCGCGGACAACGCCGCCGCGGAAAGCTTCAACGCCGCCTTCAAGAGGGAGACGCTCAAAGGCCGGAAGGCCTGGTCGAGCGAGCGTGAGGCCAGGCTCGACGCCTTTCGCTGGCTGACCCGATACAACACCCGACGCCGGCACTCCCGCCTCGGCCAGCGGTCCCCGATCGCCTACGAGAACGACTTCCAACCAGCAGCAACTACCCTGACTCAAGCCGCATAGACGTGTTCAAACTCCGGGGTCAAGGCCC
>NZ_JAJQQS010000076.1 GCF_021228125.1 Streptomyces albireticuli | reverse complement strand
CCAAGCGACCCCGCAATTGTTAGCGGCGCGAAATCCCCCTGGCAAAGATGTGACCTACTACCCCCCATCGTTCACACCAGCCCACACCACCCCCACCCAAACGCCCGACATGTCCGATTTCGGGGGTCACGGAAACCACTACCCCCACTCGTAGGTGACCTGGGTCCCATGCCCCACCTCACACCCCACCCACCCTCAGTGACCACGCACTCGTCGACAGTGACCAGAATGTGGGAGTCCCACGACCCGGAGAGATCTCGCCCGGAGAGCGTTCCTCGGCCTCGGCCTCGGCCTCGACCCTTCCTGACCCGCCCACCGCCCCGCCCCCTCCGCTACCGCCTCACGTCACGCCTCAGCGGCAGTCACCGCGAGGACCACCAGGTCGACGCGGTGACGGCGGTGAAGCCCAGCGACTCGTACAGCGGCCGTCCGAGCCGCGAGGCGGTCAGCGTTACCGGAAGGTCCGCCATGGGCGCGAGCGAACCGAGCATGACTGCCCGCCCGGCGCCGCGGGAGCGGGACGCCGACGGCGTGCCGACCCAGTAGTGGCTGCCGGACCCGTCGTGGACGACGGTGACAGCGGCTCCGACCGCCTCGCTGTCGAGAACGGCGAGGAAGACGTCCACACCCGGCTGCTCGATCAGTGCCGCGGGGAACATCTCACCGGGACGGCAAGGGGTGAATCCGGTCAGCTCGAAGCCGTCGATCACGATGCGCTCGGCGGTCTCCAGCTCACGCGCCCGCCGGACTCGGATCACCTCCATCGCGGGGGCGGCGACAGGGCCGGGCGGGCGCACCATGATGGGCATCTGCCAGCTGCGCATGTCCAGAGGACTCAGGTCGGTGGAGCTGAAGGGATCCTCGATGTCCACCGGTCCGGTCGATCGGCCGGCCAGCTCGGTCAACTCGGCGAGCTCGCGTACGTCGAGGTCGGATTCCTGCAGCAAGACGCGCGTCCCGGCGCGCTCGCCGCCGAGCACGGCGAGGAAGCCGCGTCGGCGGATCACCTCGTGGCCACGGGAATCTCCGGTCGCGGCCCAGAACGCCGCGGAGTTGCGAGCCTGACGTATCGCCACGTCATCGAAGGCCGCAGGGCGATCCGGATGGTTCTGCCCGTTTCGGTCCTCGACACGAACGTCTGGGGTGGTCTGCCAAGTGTCGGCCACGGATGGCTCCTGTTCAATTGCTGTGCGATGAACCAGGCGAGAAGTCGGCTCCAGGCCCTCGTCACGCCTCCAACCTAACGACGTAATGAACCGTTCCGACTTTCCTGCCGGTGGTTTGTTGGCCGGTGATCAGCCGGCTACTGGTTCTGTGTCAGCGTAGTGTGCTGCTTCGTACTCGGTGGGACTGGTCATGCCCAGACTTGAGTGCAGTC
>NZ_JAJQQS010000075.1 GCF_021228125.1 Streptomyces albireticuli | reverse complement strand
TGAACCGTTCCGACTTTCCTGCCGGTGGTTTGTTGGCCGGTGATCAGCCGGCTACTGGTTCTGTGTCAGCGTAGTGTGCTGCTTCGTACTCGGTGGGACTGGTCATGCCCAGACTTGAGTGCAGTCGGCGGTTGTTGTACCACTCAACCCATGCGGCGGTGGCGTACTCGACATCGGAGACCGTCCTCCAGGGGCCGTCGTGGAAGACCTTGGTGCGGATGCACTCGGACTTGTAGAGGCCGTTGATGGTCTCCATCAGTGCGTTGTCGTAGGCGTCCCCGACGCTGCCGATGGAGGGCCTGATGCCCTCGATCTTGAGGTGCTCGGTGAACCGCACGCTCGTATATTGCGACCCGGCATCCGAGTGGTGGATCAGCTGGTCCCGTCCGACGGGGGTGCCTTCGTGGCTGCGGCGCCACAGCGCCATCCTGAGCGGCACGTCGACCAGCTCCACGTCCCGCGTGAGGGAAGCGTGCCAGCCCACGATCTTCTGGGAGAAGCAGTCGACGATGAACGCCACATAGGTGAACGACTGATACGTGCGGACATAGGTGAAATCGGTGATCCACTTCTGGTCCGGGGCCGGGGCGGTGAAGTCCCTGTTCAGCAGGTCTGCCGCCCGGGTGCCGGCCGGGTTGGGGACGGTGGTTCTGGGTCTCTTCCCGCGCACGACGCCGGCCAGCCCGAGCGAGCGCATGGCGCGGTCGACGGCTCCGAACCCGGCCTCGGGCAGCAGCGTGCGGCGGATGAGAGCCAGTATCTTGCGCCGCCCATAGAGCCCTTCCGGAGCCAGCACACGCTGCCCGGCCGCATTGGTGGTGAAGGCCAGCGACCGGACAGCGTCCTCGACCAGGGCGTCACTCACGGTCCGGGCAGCGGGCCCGTTCGTGCCTGCGGCCGGGGCGCACCAGGCTCGCAAGGTTCGTGCCGCGATCTTCAGTCCTGCGGTGTTCAGGGCGATGAGGATCGACTCGACGGCATGACCGGCAGCCTTCATCTCGTCGATGAAGGCCACGATCAGCGGTTTCGGGGGTCGAGTTCCCCCGCGAAGAAAATCGTCGCGGACTTGAGGACTTCGTTCACCTCACGCAGCCGCTTGTTCTCCGCCCGCAGCCTGCGCAGTTCCTCGCGCTCGTCCGTGCTCACGCCCGCGGCCTGGCCGCTGTCGATCTCATGCTGGGTGACCCACCGCCGCACAGACTCCCGCGAGACACCGAGCGACTCGGCGACCTGGACGTGGGCAGCGCGCTCGGAGGAGTACTCCGCGCGATGCTCCATCACCAGCCGCACAGCCTGGCTACGAAGCGTTGAGTCAATCTTCTTGGGCATGGCGCCCATCCTCTCTGCTAGCTCACAACGGAGCGGCAGAGAAGTCGGAACGGTTCA
>NZ_JAJQQS010000074.1 GCF_021228125.1 Streptomyces albireticuli | reverse complement strand
CCCACACCCCCATCGGTCCCAGCGCCGTCACCAACGCCAGCACCGCCCACACCCGCATCGCCGGATACGCATGCCCCCACACCACCGACGCCACCAAACACAACCCGAACACACCCGCCCACCCCAAATGCGTCCGAAAAGTCCCCACACAATCCGGCGACGCCGAATCCCCCTTCGGCGTCACCACAAAACCCGAACGCCGCCGCAACAACGCCTGCCCCAACGCCCGCGCATACAACGGCGCCGACACCGCCGACATCACCATCCCCGCCACCCCCGACGAACCCACCGGCTCATGCGGACTCACATTATGACGACGATTCACCACATACAACGCCACCTGCAACGCCGCCGCATCCCCATACAACATCAACCACACCTCCGACGGCACACTCACCCCCGCCGCACCACACCCCAAAAACAACACACACGACACCCCACCCAACACCCACGTCAAACCCGCAACCGGATAAAACGCCACCAACAACGAATAATTCCACAACCTCCCCGGCGACAACGACCACACCACCCGACCAAACTGACACAACAACGTCTCAAACGTCCCCCGCGACCACCGCAACTGCTGCGAAAAGAAATCCGTCCACGACGACGGCCCCTCCCCCACCGCCAACACATCCGGCGTATACACCGACCGCCACCGCCCACCCGTCAACGGATTCCGCCGCCGATGCACCTCCAACCCCGTCGCCATATCCTCCGTAATCGAATCAAAAAACCCACCGATCTGCCGCAACACCCCCACCCGCACACAATTCGACGTCCCCACAAACATCGGCGCCCCATACCGATTCCCCGCCCGCTGCACCAACGCATGAAACAAAAACTGCTGACTCTCCGCCCCCTTCGTCACCCGCGACACATAATTCCCATACACCTGCGGCCCCACCACAAACGCCACATCCGGATCCCGAAAATACCCCAGCATCCGCTCCAAAAAATTCGGCAACGGCACATGATCCGTATCCACACACGCCAAAAAATCATAACCATCACCATGCGCATCCAACCACGCATTGTAATTACCATGCTTCGTCCGCGCCCGAAAACGACCCGACGGACGATTCCACCGCGCCACCCCCTTCCGCGAAAAATGCCGCACCCCCAACCGCGCACACAACGCCCGCGCCCCCGGATCATCACCCTCATCCAGCAACCACACATCCACCACCCCCTCATACCGCACCCCCACCGCCCCCTCCAACGTCGCCGCCACCATCCCCAACGGCTCCTTCCCCGGCACAAAACTCGTACAAAAAGCCACCCGACCCCCCGGCTGCGCCCGCACCGGCACCGGATCACACGCCACCCACGACGCATGAGCCACCGACACCACATTCACCACCCGAAAAACCTCAACCAACCCCACCGACAACAACATCAACCCATCCACACACCCCCACCACCCACCCCGCACCACCCAATGCACCGGCCACAACAACCACACCAACAACCCCACCGACACCAA
>NZ_JAJQQS010000073.1 GCF_021228125.1 Streptomyces albireticuli | reverse complement strand
GTCGCCACCCTTAAGTCCTGGCGACTCCTCCGCAAACTGCGGTGCTCGACCACCCGCATCACAAGCCTGGTCCAAGCTGTCCTGACCCTGCATCTGGCGAGCTCAGGCCGATGATGGAAAGAGCTCACTGAACCAGTTCTCACTCTTCTTCGAGGACCGGCTCAACACCCAGTGAATCCGAGGACTTACACAAAGATCCGTACACGCCCAGTCGGCGATTCTTCGGCAGTAGGCGGCGACTTTGTCGAGGGTCTCGTCGGCTGTTTTGGTCCAGACGAAGGGCCGAGGGTGCTCGTTCCAGTTAGCCAGCCAGCTGCGGATATCGCGTTCGAGTGCCTGACGGAGCGGTGGATACCGCGGCGGAGTTTCTTCGCGGTCAGTTCTGCGAACCACCTCTCCACCAGGTTCAGCCAGGACGCTCCTGTGGGAGTGAAGTGCAGGTGGAACCGCGGGTGGGTCAGCAGCCACTGCTTGATGGCCGGCGCCTTGTGTGTTGCGTAGTTGTCAAGGATCAGGTGCACCTCGAGGTCAGGCGGGACCTGCTTGACCAGGAACTTCTTGAACTCGGCAGCCCGGTGCCGGCGATGGAGCGAGCCGATGACCTTGCCACTCGCGACCTCCAGGGCCGCGAAGAAGGTGGTGGTGCCCGCGCGGACGTAGTCGTGGCTGCGGCGTTCGGGCACTCCGGGCATCATCGGCAGTACCGGCTGGGAACGGTCCAAGATCTGGATCTGAGACTTCTCGTCCACACACAGCACCAAAGCCCGCTCAGGCGGGTCGAGATACAGCCCGACGACATCACGGACCTTGTCGATGAACAACGGGTCAGTGGACAGCTTGAAGGTCTGCGACCGGTGCGGGGCCAGGGCGAACGCCCGCCATATCCGTGAGATCGCCGACTGTGACATCCCCGTGGCCGCTGCCATCGACCGGGTCGACCAGTGGGTCGCGTTCGCCGGCCGCTCTTCCAGTGTCTTGACGATGACCCGCTCGACATCCGCATCACTGATCTTGCGCGGGACACCCGGCCTCGGCTCATCACTCAGCCGTCCAGGCCCCGGTCAAGGAAGCGTCGCCGCCAGGTGCGGACTGTGTCCGGAGCGATCCGCAACCGACGCGACACCTCCATGATCGAGTGCCCCTCGGCACACTCAAGAACGATCCGCGACCGCAGTGCCAGGGCCTGCGCGGTCGAACGCCGATGCACCCACCTCTCAAGCACCGCCCGCTGGACATCGGTCACCGACAACGGAGGAATCTTCGGCCCAGGACGACTCACATCCAACCAACGAAGAACCTCCGACTCAGGTCACTAGTGTGATGCGCCCGAAATCGGGGGCTTAAGTCTGTCCTTGGTTTTCGGTGGTGGGTGGGGTGATCTTGGCGAGGTAGGGCCTTGACCCCGGAGTTTGAACACGTCTATGCGGCTTGAGTCAGGGTAGTTGCTGCTGGTTGGAAGTCGTTCTCGTAGGCGATCGGGGACCGCTGGCCGAGGCGGGAGTGCCGGCGTCGGGTGTT
>NZ_JAJQQS010000072.1 GCF_021228125.1 Streptomyces albireticuli | reverse complement strand
ACGATCACGCCCGTCAGTTCCGCGTCGGCGACCTCGCGGCGCAGGGCGGGGGGTACGTGGGCGACGGGTGGGAGGGTGAGGACGGCGCGGGCGATGGCGTCGGAGTCGCCGAGGGTGACGGAGTCGACGCCGGGGCGGATGCCGGCCGCGGTCACCCAGTGCACCGATTCGGTGGGGACGCCGTAGGCGAAGCGCCGTGGATGGGCATGGCCCCTCCCGTCGATCACGTGGTACGGCCGCTCGGTGACCGCGAGACCGCCTGTCTCATAACTCGTACCCGACGCCGCGTCGATCCGGAAGGTCGTGATCTGGTCAGTGTTCAACAAATGCCGCAGCAGGGGATCCGCCGTCCGCCGCAGATCCGGCTCCGGCAGCCGCGCCTCGACCAGCGTCCGCGCCCGCACCGCGGCCCCCGGCACGGTGGTGGACGTGGCCACGAACGCCGGGTCCGCGGTGTCGATGCGCACCACCGTGCCCGGGCCCGTCACCTCCAGCACCCCCGCCTCGATCAGCGCGATCATCTCCTCGATCCGCGAAGCGGGCGGACCGATGGACAAGAACGCGTTCAGCGGCGTGTACCAGCCCTCCAGGTCGTCCCGGTGCGAGGCGCCCTCCAGGCCGCCGTGGTCCACCGCCAGCCGGATCTCGTTGCGCAGGTCCCGCATCACGTCCAGCGCCGCCTTCAGCGGCCCGCTCACGTTCCCCGCGCGCGCCGCCCGCACATCCGCCGCCAGATACCCCAGCAACCACTCCCGGAACTCACCCCGGTCCGCGAACACCCGCTCCCCGTAAGGCCGGGACAACCGCTCCCAGCTCCACCGGAGATCCGCGCCGATCCCGAACGCCTCCAGCAGTTCGGCCCGCTCGCCCTCGTCCTCCAGTGCCAGGAAGCGGTCGGCGAGGGGCTCGGCCTCCTCGGTGCGACCCAGGGAGCGCAGGAGGGTGGCGTAGTAGACGCTCTCCACCTCGCGGGCGATCAGCGGCCACAGGTCGGTGGAGAAGCGCACGAGCTCGCCGACCTCGGCGCGGTCGCGCAGGCCCGCGATGTACTCGGCGGTCAGCAGCTTGGGGAAGTAACGGCCGTACGCGCCCTTCTCGTTCTCGCCCCGCGCGTGGTAAGGGATGCCGCGCCGGGAGAACGCGTAGAGCTTCGGCTCCCGCCCGGACGGACGGTAGACCAGCTTCCCGTCCTCGCGGGTGAACGTCCCGCCGCGCCCGGCCGTGAACAGCGCCATGTGGTCGAAGAAGTTGAGGCCGAGGCCGCGCAGCAGCACCGGCTCGCCGCCCCGGACGCCGCTCAGGTCCAGGTCGGCGGGGTTGGCGGGCGTGACGTAGTCCAGGTGGTGGATGCGGGCCAGGCTGGACGTCCGTGCCTCGCGCGGCGAGAGGTGGGCCGGCACATGGCCGAGCGCCATCACGATCGCGTCCAGTTGGTTCAGCCGGGTGCCGTCCTCCAGCCGGACGCCCTGCGGGCCGCCGGTCACCCCCTCGGTGTCGGCCATGGCGACGGCGCGGGAGCGGTGCACGAGCACCGTGACGTGTTCCGGGGCGCGGGCCACGACCTGGAGGAAGCTGTCGTGGAGGTAGCGGCCGTAGAACGCCCGGGT
>NZ_JAJQQS010000071.1 GCF_021228125.1 Streptomyces albireticuli | reverse complement strand
GAGCTCTTTCCAACTTCACGCTGAGCTGGTCAGGTGTAGGGCGAGGACGGCTTGGGCGAGTGCGGTGATGCGGACCGGACGGCGGCGTGCACGAGCACCGAGTTGGTCACGGGTGGACGCCCGCCTGCGCAGCCAGATACTCGACGCCGCGGTGGCCGGACTCCTTGGACACGTGAACGTGGACCGCGTGCCGGCCGGACGGCAGTGCAGGGTCGGAGTGGTCGCCGCGGAAGGCGACCTGTACCGCATCGTGGCGGAAGCCGTGCAGGCCGTGCTCGGGTCTGTCCGGCCAGCGGCCCGGCCATACGAGGAAGACCGCGCTGCCGTTGTCGCCCAGTGCCGCGATAACCCGGTCCTCGGCCGTCCCCGGTGCGAACCGTGCCGACATCTCGAGCGGCAGGTGTGCCTCCAGTTCACGGTCGTCCATGACCGGCACGTCCGGTTCGCAGCCGCCAGCGCCGCAAGAGGGTTGGGCACCAGGGTAAGGGCGGTGCACAAAGCGGGAGTTCGGCAGCGCCGCCGCCATTCGGCGGACCTCGTCGACGCTCTCCAGGTGCGTCAGCAGTTCCGCCTCCTCGCCGCGGTGTTCCATCAGCGCGCACAGTCGCATGGCCTGGCGGTACGCGTCGGCGGCGTCAGCGGTGACGTGGACACAGCGTGAGTAGCCGGCCAGGCAGTCTTCGCACATGGCCGCATGGTGCCACCCGCTGGTCCGGACTGTCACCCGGAATGATCGGCGGACTCCGATGCCGAAGGACGGCCGTCGGCATGGCTCCCACGATGCTTTTGACGAGCAGGGCGTACAAGCGGTGCAGGCCGATGGTGTCGAGGTGGAGAAAGTCCGTCGCGAGCAGGCCGCCGACCTGGGTCTTGAGGAACTGATTCGACTCCGACCCGGCAGACGTGTGGGCCAGTTGGGCTGACAGACAGGTGAAGCCCCTGCTAGACGGGTCTTCGACCAAGAAAACCGTCTCCTTCAGAGGCTTCGTGTGCTTGTGTACCCCTCCGGCGTCGACGTGTCCAGCTCTGCCCTGCGCCTCCTGTCCGCCAAGCTCCGCCAACACCGCCGGGAGCTCGGTAGTCGGTGGAGGCGCCTGACTCCGGGCCGGCAGGCTCTGCTCACACTCGCCCACCTCCGCAACGGCCACCCCTACGCCCAGCTCGCGGCCGGGTTCGGTGTCGGCACCACCACCGCCTACCGATACGTCGCCGAGGCTGTCGACCTCTTGGCCGCACTCGCCCCGACCCTTGAGGAGGCTGCCCGTACGGCATCGACCAAGGCGCTTGTACTACTGGACGGCACCTTGCTGCCCATCGACCGGGTCGCCGCGGACCGCCCTTTCTACTCCGGGAAGTACAAGAAGCACGGGATGAACGTGCAGGTTCTGGCCGATCCGTCCGGTCGGCTGCTGTGGGCATCGCCGGCTCTTCCCGGCGCTGTCCATGACGTCCGAGCCGCCCGTGAACACGGCATCGTCGACATGCTCACGGACGCCGGCATCACGTGCTGGGCGGACAAGGGATACCGCGGTGCCGGAGGCACAGTCCGCGTTCCATACTGGGGTCGCTGGGAGACGCTCTCCGACGGTCAGAAGGCCGTCAACCGATCTCACACCAAGATCCGGGCCATGGTCGAGCAGGCCGTCGCCACCCTTAAGTCCTGGCGACTCCTCCGCAAACTGCGGTGCTCGACCACCCGCATCACAAGCCTGGTCCAAGCTGTCCTGACCCTGCATCTGGCGAGCTCAGGCCGATGATGGAAAGAGCTCA
>NZ_JAJQQS010000070.1 GCF_021228125.1 Streptomyces albireticuli | reverse complement strand
TGAGGGTTTCCCTGGTGGGGCAGGCCTGGACGATGCCGTGGGCCCGGGCAGCGGTCAGATCATGCGTGCGCCCGGGCAGCGCGCGGGAGAACCACAGCGGTGTGCCGTCTGGGCGGGCGACGACCTGCACGTTCATGCCGTGCCGCTTGTGCTTTTGGCTGTAGTACGGCTCGTCCGCGGCGATGCGGTCGGTGGGGACCAGGGTGCCGTCAACGATGAGGAAGTCGCCCTCACCCAGGCCAACCAGGGCCTCACGCAGACCGGGCGCCCAAGCGGCCAGGACTTCTAGGGTCTCGTGGACGTACCTCCAGGCCGTCGCCTCCGGCACGCCGAAACCGGCCCCGACCTGCGCGAACGTCTCGTTCTTCCGCAGATGTGCGAGTACCAGCAGGGCCTGCTTGAAACAACCCAGCCTCCGCCACGGCGACTTCAGTTCCTGCCGGCGGGCATGGATCAGCCACGAGACATGCTCGACCAACTCGTGCGGGACGTCGAGCATGGCAGGATACGGAACCAACAGAGCCCCTTGGCGCCGGTGTCGAGTGAGATCAACACCCCAACGACAAGGGGCTCTGCCATGTCACCAGCACCGCCTCTGACCTGCCCGTTCCACCCCCGCGGGACAGGATGAAAGAGGATCACTGAGCAGCACTGGGATGATCTCCCCGGCGCTGTCTGGCTTGTGCCGATGCCGCGCTGCGACCCAATCGCGGCCCGTGCTGCGCCAGACTCGGGAGCAGCAGCGTAAGCAGCGGCAGGAGCAGCACGTCCAGCAGCCCCGGAATCACGTGCCGGGGCTGCTGCAGAAGCGCAGTGGGCTGCTAAACGTCGATGCACGCCACGACCACGACGGTGCGCAGCGTGGTGACGAAGTACAGGACGCGGATGTCCTTGATCTGGTCGGGCGTACTGGCGCAGCTCGGGCTGGCTGCCGTCGCCGGGAATCGGCTCCCCGATCTCGGGGTCGACGCTGATGGTCACCAGGGTGTGGTCGAGCGCGTGGATCTCGGCTTCGGCCAGGTCCGCGAGCTGTTTGGCTGCCGAGTCGCTGAAGGCAATCTGGGTACGCCTGGGGGCGTGGCGGGCCCAGGCGACAGAAGCACGCTGGGCGGTGAGCCGGGCGAGATGCTGCTCGCGCAGCTCTTCCCAGGCGGTGTACTCCTCGACGGGTGGCAGCCCGTTGGTGGCGATGTCCTCCAGGGCTGGTCGGCCCTTCCCCGGGTCTTCGCGGCGTAGGCGCTTACAGCCTCGGCAGCTGCGGGTTCCAGCGGCTGCCGGGCGGAGGCTGGCTGTTCGCTCATCGAGGGTTCCAGAGGAAAAACCTGGTGTGTGCGACCGCCGTATCGCCGGGGCCGTGTGCCGCGCCCCGGTGTAGACGAAGCAGTGTGCTCCGTCGCCGGTCGGCAGGGCGTAGACCCAGGACCCAGGTTTGCTGCCGGAACGCCTCCACCTGGGGAAACGAGTATTCCAGGACCCACAGGTCACCCATATCTCGTCACCAGCGGATCAATGGTCCAGAGCACTCTGGTATGTGTTGACCGGGAGCAAGTGCTATGTCACAATATGTATTCATGGTCTGCCGCTATGCTCGGGAGAGCCCGACAACCTGGGCCTTTAGAAAGCGTCTGATCAACGTTCATGCTGTTGTGGTGGGCATGTCTGTTTAGATTTGCCAGGGTGGTGCGGATTCTCCTGTCAGTTTGCGGGGCATTTTGTTAGTCATCGCCCAGTGGATCATCGTCTGGGATCTCTGGGGGGTGCCCTTATGGGTTTGGTCAAGCCGGGATGGCTGGGCGTGATTCGTAGAAGGTGCCGTCTCTGAGCATGGCGAAGAGGACGTCGACGCGTCGTCTGGCGAGGCAGAGGATGGCCTGGGTGT
>NZ_JAJQQS010000007.1:198743-393272 GCF_021228125.1 Streptomyces albireticuli | reverse complement strand
CCCGTGACCTCCTCGGTCACCGGGTGCTCGACCTGCAGACGCGTATTGACCTCCAGGAAGGAGATCGTCCCGTCCTGACCCACCAGGAACTCACACGTACCCGCACCCTCGTACCCGGCCTCCTTCAGAATGGCCTTCGAAGCACGGTAGAGCTCGGCGTTCTGCTCCTCGGACAGGAACGGCGCCGGAGCCTCCTCCACCAGCTTCTGGTGCCGGCGCTGCAGCGAGCAGTCACGCGTGGAGACCACGACCACGTTGCCGTGCTTGTCCGCCAGGCACTGCGTCTCCACATGCCGGGGGCGGTCCAGGTAACGCTCCACGAAGCACTCGCCCCGCCCGAAGGCCGCCACCGCCTCACGCACCGCCGAGTCGTAGAGCTCAGGCACCTCCTCCAGGGTCCGGGCGACCTTCAGACCACGCCCGCCACCACCGAAGGCCGCCTTGATCGCGATCGGCAGGCCGTGCTCCTCGGCGAACGCCACGACCTCCTCCGCACCCGAGACCGGGTCCGGGGTACCGGCGACCAGAGGGGCACCCGCGCGCTGCGCGATATGACGGGCCGCCACCTTGTCACCCAGATCCCGGATCGCCTGCGGCGGCGGACCGATCCACGTCAGCCCCGCGTCCAGGACCGCCTGCGCGAAATCGGCGTTCTCGGACAGGAATCCGTACCCCGGGTGAACGGCGTCCGCACCCGATTCCGCGGCCGCGGCGAGGACCTTGGCCACGTCCAGGTAACTCGTCGCCGGGGTGTCACCGCCCAGCGCGTACGCCTCGTCGGCCGCACGGACGTGCAACGCGTCACGGTCCGGATCGGCGTAGACCGCCACACTTTCGATCCCGGCGTCCCGGCACGCACGAGCGACGCGGACAGCGATTTCGCCTCGGTTGGCGATGAGCACCTTGCGCACGATGGCTCCCTCCTTGAAACAACGTGAGTTTAGGTACCAGCGACACTCTGTGCCGACCCGACTCCCGGGGTGAGGTTGCCCACACGGAGGGTGAACGGCGGGGCGTGCACGGGCATAAGTCCCCAGTTATCCCACGGTACGCCGGGTATGAGGGCCTCGGGTGATCCTTTCGTGTGGGCTAGATCTCGGTGATTTTCCGGGAGCGTCGTCGCGCATTCTTTGTTGAGTCCCTACGAAGGGGTGGCGCAAAGTTTGCGTGCCCCACGGGCTGTCGGAGTGGACCGCGGGCCCGCCGGGTGATCCGGGTCCCGCGCGCTACCCGCCGGTAGTGCCGGTGGGGCGCCGGATCGCCAACCTCCCGGCCTCGGCCGCCACATGGCGGAGGATCTCCGTCACCCGGTCCCCCCGGCGCTCGAAGTCCGCCAGCGGGAGCGCCACCGAGACGGCCGTGCGGGCGCCGTCCGCCGCCGGCACGGGCACCGCCACACAGGCCACGCCCGGCGCGCACTCCTCGATCTCCACGGCGACCCCCTGCCGCCGCACCCGCCGCAGCTCCGCGTCGAGCCGGTCGGGCGAGGTGATGGTGCGCGGGGTGATGGCGCGCATGCCGGTCCCGGACAGATAGCGCAGCCGGGCCGCGCGGGGGAGGGCGGAGAGCAGCACCTTGCCGTGCGCGGTGGCGTGTCCGTCGGCGTCCCGGCCGACGGAGAAGCCGCCCGTGGGAGCGGCGGAATCGGACGCTCCGGCGAGCACCGCTATCTCGCCGTCGCGGTAGGCGCTGAAGTAGGTGTCCGCCCCCACCGTCCGCCGGGCCTTCAGCAGCAGCCCGTGCACCTCCTCGTCCAGCCGCATCTGGCGCTGGAAGGCGCGGTGCAGGGAGGGGACGCGGTAGCCGAGGGTCCAGCCGGCGGCGGTGCGCACGAGGTGCCCGCGCGCGGTGAGGGCGCCCAGCAGCTCGTAGACGGTGGAGAGCCCGCAGCCGGTCAGCCTGGCGAGCGCCTTGGCGCTCACGGGACCGTCGGAGCCGGCGACGGCGTCGAGGACGTCGAGGGCGCGGTCGACGGACTGCGGCATGGCGGAGGCGCTCCTTCGGGTGGCGGCACGCGCGGACGGGCTGACCCACCAGCTTCGCACAGCCGGCGGAGCGCCCCGCCGGAGCCGGGCTCAGCCCTTGACCGGGGCCTGCTCGCGCAGCAGGTCGACGAAGGCCCGCATCCACGCCGGGTGGTCGTTCCACGCGCGCGCGGAGACCAGATTGCCGTCCACCACCGCCTCCGCGTCCACGAAGGTGCCGCCCGCCAGCCGTACGTCGGGGGCGCACGCGGGCCAGGCGGCCGTGCGCCGGCCCTTGAGCACGCCGAGCGGCGCGAGGGCCACGACGGCGTGGCAGATGTGGGCGACGGGCTTGTTCTCGGCGAAGAAGTGTTTGACGATCCGCTGGAAGTGCGGGTCCAGCCGGAGGAACTCGGGTGCCCGCCCGCCGGGGATCAGGACGGCGGCGTAGTCGGCCGGGTTCACATCGGCGAGCGCGACGTCCGCGGGCCAGCAGTGGCCGGGTTTCTCGGTGTACGTGTCGAAGGTCGACACGAAGTCGTGGACGACGAACTGGAGCTGCTTGACGGTCGGCGCGGCTATGTCGACCTCGTAACCCTCCTCCAGCAGCCGCTGGTAGGGGTACATGACCTCCAGGTCCTCCGCGGCGTCGCCGGTCGTGATGAGGATCTTCGGCATGACGGTGCTCCTCGGCGCTTCTCGGGGGTCGGCTCTACCGGAATATGCGCAGGGGGACGCGCCGAGAAACACCCCCGGCCGGCTCGATCGGCCGCCGGGGAAGGGGTGTTGGAGCGGCGGGAGGGGTTCCGGTCACCGCGCGCGCACCTCTGGGGTGGGCCCCCATGTGGCGCAAGGAATGGTGACCGGTACGCCCCGACCTCGTTGGGTCGGGCATGATCAAGCGCATCGCAGCCGCGGCCGCCCTCACCGGCGCCGCCCTCAGCCTGTCCGTCACCGCCGCCTCGGCCGCGCCCATGCCGCAACCGCCCGTGTCGAACGCCGGGGAGGTCGCCGCGCCGCCGAAGATCGACCCGCCGCAGATGCAGGACATGAGCATCTACCCCGGGGCCACCAACCAGCTCGGCCAGCTCAACAAGCTGGGCCAGGTCAGCGAGGTCGGCAAGGCCGCGAGCGCCCTCGATCCGGTGCTCGGACTGCTCGCGCCCGTCACCGGGCTGCTGCCGACCTAGGAGCCGGGGGCCCTCACACCCACAGGTCGGTGATCGAGGTCCCGAGCTCGCCGAGGAGCGTGCGGAGCAGGGGCAGCGACAGGCCGATGACATTGCCGTGGTCGCCGTCGATGCCGTCCAGGAACGGGGCGGAGCGGCCGTCGAGGGTGAAGGCGCCCGCCACGTGGAGCGGTTCGCCGGACGCGACGTACGCCGCGATCTCGGCATCGGTCGGCTCGCCGAACCGGACGGTGGTCGAGGCCGTCGCCGACACCCGGCGCCCGTCGGCGGTGTCGATCACGCAGTGACCGGTCCGGAGGATTCCGGACCGGCCGCGCATCGACTTCCAGCGGGCCGTGGCGTCCTCCGCGTCCGCGGGCTTGCCCAGTGCCAGGCCGTCCAGCTCCAGCACCGAGTCGCAGCCGACGACCAGCGCGCCCGCGGCCTCCGGCCGTACGGCGACGGCCTCGGCCTTGGCCTCGGCCAGGACCCGGGCGAGCTCGGAGGGGTTCGGGGCGGTGATCGCGTCCTCGTCCACCCCGCTGACGATCACCTCGGGCGCGAGCCCCGCGGCGCGGAGCAGCCCGAGGCGGGCGGGGGACTGGGAGGCGAGGACCAGGCGGCGGCGCGCGGGGCTGTCGTTCATACCGGCCAGCCTATGAGGTCGGCACCGGCCCCGCCGCCACGCCCCGTGCCGTACGGGGCGCGCCTATGTCTCAGCCGGCCACGGCCACCACCTCGCCCCGTACGCGCACGGGCTCCGTGCCCTCCTCATTGTGCCGGTCCGCCCAGTTCGTCAGGGCCGTGCGGCAGGCGTGGTCGAGGTGGCGCAGCCCGGACAGGTGCAGCTCGATCGGCCGGTCCTTGGGCAGCGCTTCCAGGGTGTCGAGGATGTGCGGCAGCCGCAGGAACGTGGCGCTCCCCGTCAGCCGGACGTGGATGGGACCCTCGCCCGCGTCCTTGACGTCCAGCTGGACGCGCGAGGTCTCCCACGCCGTCTTGGCCACGGCCAGCAGCAGACCGGCCAGGACGCCCTCGAACATGTTCGTGGCCACGATGGCCACGGCGGTGACCGCCAGCACGACCGCCTCGCCGCGGTGCTCCTTCCACAGCGGGCCCAGCTCGCGCACGGGGACGAGCTTGCCGCCCGCATGGACCAGGACGCCCGCGAGCGCGGCGACCGGGATCACCCCGAGCGCGGCCGGGAACAGCGCCGCGAAGAGCAGCAGCCACAGGCCGTGCAGCCAGCGCGAGACCTTGGTCCGGGCGCCCGCCTGGACGTTGGCGGCGCTGCGGACGATGACGGCGGTCATGGGCAGCGCGCCGAGCAGGCCGCACACGGTGTTGCCCGCGCCCTGGGCCATCAGCTCCTTGTTGTAGTCGGTGCGCGGCCCGTCGTGCAGCCGGTCCACGGCCGCGGCGCTGAAGAGGCTCTCCGCGGAGGCGATGAGCGCGAACGCGAGGACGGTGCCGATCAGGGCGCCGTCCACCAGGCCGCCGAAGTCGCCGAGCCCGGGCGGCTGGATGGATTCGAACAGACCCTTGACCTCGACCTTGGCGACGGGCAGCGAGAACACCGCCGTCACACCCGTGGCGAGGGCCACGGCCGCCAGCGGCGCGGGCACCAGGCCCGAGACACTTGCGGGCAGTTTCTTCCAGAGGATCAGGACGGCGACGGTCCCGGCGCCCAGGGCGAACGCCTTGAGCGCCGCGCTGTCCGAGGCGAGGTCGGAGACGAGGCCGGGCAGTCCGGCGATCTTGTCCAGGCCGCTGCTGGGCGCCTTGAGGTCGCCCATCGCGTAGGCCTGGCCGAAGATCAGCACCAGGCCGATGCCGGCCAGCATGCCCTGCACGACGGCGACGGAGATGGCGCGGAACCAGCGCCCGAACCCGAGGAAGCCCAGGACGAGTTGGAGGACCCCGGAGGCGAGGACGATCGCCCCGAGGGTGCCGAGGCCATGCGTCTGCACGGCCTCGTAGACGAGCACGGTCAGGCCGGCGGCCGGGCCGCTGACCTGGAGGGAACTGCCGGGCAGCGCCCCGACGACGAGTCCGCCGACGATGCCTGTGATCAGGCCGAGTTCGGCGGGCGCGCCGGAGGCGACCGCGACGCCCACGCAGAGCGGCAGGGCGACCAGGAAGACGACGAGCGATGCGGTGAAGTCCCGTCGCAGCACGGCGGGACCGGGATTGGTGAGCATGGGTTCCTCACGTTGAGGTGGGGAAGGCGAGCGGAAGTGACCCGGGGCCCGGGAAGGGGGCCCAAGGGTGGTGCCGAGGGCCCGGGGCGGTCGGCCGCCCCGGGCCGGCGGGTCACAACGGGAGGAAGAGCGCGTCGTCCCCGATGGTCTGATGCGCCAGGACGAGGCCGGTGTGCACCTCGTAGTACCAGGCGTGCAGACCGAGGCGGCCGTCGGCGAGCCGCTCGGCCACGCACGGGTAGGCGCGCAGCCGGTCCAACTGGGCGAGCGCGTGGCGCTGCACCGGGATGGCGACGTCGGGGGAGTCCCCCTCGTCGTCGCGGAGGGCGGGTGAGGCCCCGTGTTCGAGCCAGCCGCGGACGGCGGGCACCTGGGTGAGGTCCTCGTCGCGGACGACGGCGCCCACGGCGCCGCAGTGCGAATGGCCGCAGACGATGATGTCCCGCACGCCGAGGACCTTGACGGCGTACTCGATGGTGGCCATCTCGCCGGCCGGGTGCTCGGTGCTGTACTCGGGGACGATGTTGCCCGCCGTGCGCAGCTCGAAGAGGTCACCCGGGCGGGTGTTGGTGATCAGCGTCGGTACGACGCGTGAGTCGGAGCAGGTGATGAACATGGCTTCGGGGGACTGGCCTGATGCGAGGCCGCTGAGCTCCCCGGTGGACTGTCGCGCGCGGGTCGGGAAGGCGCGGGCGTGGTCGATGAGGGACTGCATGAACGGCTGACCTCCTGGAGGTAGTCGTTGTCGGTCGGACATCGAAGACGTGCGTCGTCGAGACGTCTTGACAGGGAAATGCCGCATCGAATGATGTGCGGCAGCGAACAGAGTGGCGAAGGCGCTGGGAAGATCTGCCAACGGCGCGCGTTACTGATGGTAGTGACGCGGCTGGAGGGCCGCTGGTTGCGCGCGGAGGCGAGCCTTCAGTGGATCAGTGCCTGAAGACCTGGATGAGCGTGCCGACTTGGCGGCCGGAGCCGCGAGCCGTCACGGGGGCGTGTCTGTCGGACTGCCCCGCGCAGGGGTCAACGCCGGTGCCGTCGTGGGAGTTCCCGAGCGGTGCCGTGGTCTGGACCTGCTGCCGGGGCTGAGCTGTGCCGCCCCGGTGGGACGCGTGGGCGCGCCACATGCCCTGTTCGCCCCCGGAACCTTCGCCGGGGTGGGCGCAGTCGTTCTCGGCGGACGCCGGTGCGCCGGCCGAGTAGGTGAGGGAAGGGGCCACCGGGATCTCCCCGGCGTCGGCCGTCCTGAACGTCAACAGCACGGCCAGGGCGAGGGTGAGGAACGCGGCGAGCGCGCCGACAGAGCGTGTACGCATTCTTCCTCGACCCCCCTTCGAGTGACTGTGCTGGTCGATTCTAGCCATACGACGTGTCGGTGCAGGGGCAAAGTGATTGCTGCTCAGTTAAGTCGTGGCCTTCGCGTGCGGTGGTGAACACACGCGTACGGGGGCCGACTTACGGGAGCGATGGGACATCTCCGTCGTAAGCCGACCCCCGTACCGGGGCGAATCCGTCAGTGGTTCACTTGCCGAGCGCGGCCTCCATGACCTTCTTGGCGATCGGGCCGGCGAGCTTGCCGCCCGAGATGTCCTCGCGGTCGATGTCCGAGCCCTCGGGATCGATGAAGACGGCCACCGCGACCGGCGAGCCGTCGCCCTGCTTGGCGTACGAGACGAACCAGGCGTACGGCAGCTTCTCGTTGTTGACACCGTGCTGCGCGGTGCCGGTCTTCGCGCCGACCGTGACGCCGTCGATCAGGGCCGCCTTGCCGGTGCCCTTCTCCGCGGTGTTCTCCATCATGGTCTGGACCTTGCGCGCCGTGTCGGCGGAGACCGCCTGCGACATCAGCTCGGGCTTGTGCTTCTCCAGCGTGCCGAGGTCCGGCCCGCGCAGCTCCTCGACCATGTAGGGCTTCATCACCTTGCCGTCGTTGGCGAGGCCGGCCGTCATCATGGCGATCTGGAGCGGCGTGCTGGCGAGGCTGCCCTGGCCCATGCCGGTCAGCGCGGTCTGCGGGCGGTCGAGCTTCTTGGGGTAGAGGCTCTCGCCGGCCCGCACCGGGATGTCCAGCTTCTTCTCGTTGAACCCGAACTTCTCCGCGGTCTCGCGCATCTTGTCCGTGCCCAGCTTGTCCGCGAGGTCCAGGAAGACGTTGTTGCACGACCACTGGAGGCCGGCCTTCAGCGAACCGTTGACGCACTCCTGCGTCTGCACGTCGTTACGGACCGTGGTGGTGCTCAGCGGCAGCTTGTACGGCACCGGGGCGCTGCCCTTGGCGTCGATGTCCGAGACGATCCCGTGCTCCAGGGCCGCCGCCGCGGTGAGGATCTTGAAGGTGGAGCCCGGGGGGTAGCGCTCCTTGAGCGCCCGGTTCAGGGTCGGCTTGTTCTTGTCGGCCGCGAGGGCGTCCCACGCCTTCTGGTCCTTGTACGTGTTCCCCGCGAAGACCGAGGGGTCGTAGGACGGGGTGGAGGCCAGGGCCAGCACCTTGCCCGTGCGCGGGTCGAGCGCGACGACGGCGCCCTTGTACTTGCCGAGCCCCTCGAAGGCCGCCTTCTGCGCCTTCGGGTTGATCGTCGTGACCACGTCACCGCCGCGCGGCTTCTTGCCCGTGAGCATGTCCGTGGTCCGCTGGAGGAAGAGCCGGTCGTCGGTGCCGCTGAGCAGCTTGTCGTTGACGAACTCCAGCTGGCTGTTGCCGTAGATCTGCGAGGAGTAGCCGGTGACCGGGGCGTACATCTCGGCGTCCTTGAACGTCCGCTTGTACTTGTAGTCGCCGGAGGTCTCCGAGGCGCCTGTGATCGGCTGGCCGCCCACGATGATGTTGCCGCGCGGCTGGGCGAAGGAGGCGATCCGGACCCGCTTGTTCTGCTTGTGCTCGGCGAGCTCGTCGCCGCGCACGAACTGCACCCAGGTCGCCTGGACCAGCAGGGCGAGTACGAGCACCCCGACGAAGACGGATATGTGCCGTACGGGTTTGTTCATGGTGGGACGCGCTCCCCGGATCGCGGGCATTTCCCTTGTGATGATGCGAATGGGGGGATTTTGGTTGCAGTGAGTTACGGGGGTAGTGAGGTGCTCACTCAGTGCAGGCCCAGGATGACGAACAGCACCACCATGCCGACGGCCAGCACGAGGCCGGCCCGGCGGAGCATGGCCTGCGCTTCGCGCAGCTCCTCGGGGGGCTCTTCGGGCGGATCCGACCACAGCATGGGTTCCATGGTCGCGCGGTGGGGTGGGCCGCGCCTGAGTACGCGTACTCAAGGTAGGGCGGGGCGGGATTTTTCCCCTACCCGCCCCTTCCCGCCGCATCCGATGTGCGGCTCCGCCGCGTGCGGGGCTCCGCCCCGGACCCCGGTCCTCAAACGTCGGCCGGGCTGAAAATCAGCCCGGCCGGCGTTTGAGGCCACCGCGCGGCAGCGCGGAAAAGGGGGTCCGGGGGCGAAGCCCCTGGTTACGGGAAGGGGCGGGTAGGGGAAAGGCCCGTCCCTACGACGGCCAGTACGTCGTCCGCCACGCCCGCGGCCCCGCCGCCGGCACCCGGCCAGCCGCCAGCCGCCGCGCCGGCGCCGACCACTCCGGCCGCGCCTCGCCCGCGTCCCGCGCGGCAGCGCCCCGCGCCGCCGCGCGGGCCTGGACCACCGCCAGGGCGGCGGCCAGCTCCTCCGGCGTGGGGTTGCCTCGCACTACCTTGATCATCGGACAGCCCCTTCCTAGAGCGGGATGTTGCCGTGCTTCTTCGGCGGCAGGGACTCGCGCTTGTCCCGCAGCACCCGCAGCCCCCGCACGATGTGGCGCCGCGTCTCATGCGGCATGATCACCGCGTCGACGTAGCCACGCTCGGCCGCGGCGTAGGGATTGAGCAGCGTGTCCTCGTAGTCCGCGATGAGCTTGGCGCGCAGCTCCTCCTGCTCCTCCGGGGTCTCCGCGGCCGCGATCGTACGGCGGTGCAGGATGTTCACCGCGCCCTGCGCACCCATGACCGCGATCTGCGCCGTCGGCCACGCCACGTTGAGGTCCGCGCCGAGGTGCTTGGACCCCATGACGTCGTACGCCCCGCCGAACGCCTTACGGGTGATCACCGTGATCAGCGGCACCGTGGCCTCGGCGTAGGCGTAGATCAGCTTGGCGCCGCGCCGGATGATGCCGTTGTACTCCTGGTCCGTGCCCGGCAGGAAGCCCGGGACGTCCACGAAGGTGAGCACCGGGACGTTGAAGGCGTCGCAGGTGCGGACGAAACGCGCGGCCTTCTCGCTCGCGTCGATGTCCAGGCAGCCGGCGAACTGGAGCGGCTGGTTGGCCACGATGCCGACCGGGTGGCCCTCGACCCGGCCGAAGCCGGTGATGATGTTCGGCGCGAACAGCGCCTGCGTCTCCAGAAACTCCCCGTCGTCCAGCACGTGCTCGATGACGGTGTGCATGTCGTACGGCTGGTTGGCCGAGTCCGGGATGAGGGTGTCCAGCTCCTGGTCGGAGTCCGACACCTCCAGGTCCGCCTCCTCCGGGAAAGCGGGCGGCTCGGAGAGGTTGTTGGAGGGGAGATAGGACAGCAGCGCCTTGACGTACTCGATGGCGTCCTTCTCGTCGCCCGCCATGTGGTGGGCCACGCCCGAGGTGGCGTTGTGCGTACGGGCGCCGCCCAGCTCCTCGAAGCCGACGTCCTCACCGGTGACGGTCTTGATGACGTCGGGGCCGGTGATGAACATGTGCGAGGTCTGGTCGACCATCACCGTGAAGTCGGTGATCGCGGGGGAGTACACCGCGCCGCCCGCGCACGGGCCGACGATCAGCGAGATCTGCGGGATCACGCCCGAGGCGTGCACATTGCGCCGGAAGATCTCCCCGAACAGGCCGAGCGCGACCACGCCCTCCTGGATGCGGGCGCCGCCGCCGTCGTTGATGCCGATGATCGGACAGCCGGTCTTCAGCGCGAAGTCCATGGCCTTGCCGATCTTCTCGCCGTACACCTCGCCGAGCGAGCCGCCGAAGACGGTGAAGTCCTGCGAGTAGACACAGACGGTACGGCCGTCGACGGTGCCGTAACCGGTGACGACGCCGTCACCGTAAGGGCGGTTCCGCTCGATGCCGAAGTTGGTCGAGCGGTGCCGCGCGAACTCGTCCAGTTCGACGAAGGACCCCTCGTCCAGCAGCAGTTCGACGCGCTCCCGGGCGGTCAGTTTGCCCTTCGCGTGCTGCTTCTCCACCGCGCGGGCCGACCCCGCGTGCGTCGCCTCGTCGGTCCTGCGGCGGAGGTCGGCGAGCTTGCCCGCGGTGGTATGGATGTCGTATTCCGGCTCGGACACGGGATGCGGCTCCTGCTCGTCCTGAGGGATGGGCTGACTGGGCTACCGGTTCGTAGCGTATCCGCGTGGATGCGCCGTGGCAGTGCGTCGTCGGCCACACCTTTTTGCCGCCGATTGCCTCCTAAGGTGGCTCTTATGACGCCCGCTGACGCCTCCGGCTCCGCCGCGAACCGCTGGTCCGACCTCGACCGGCCCCCACTCAACGCCCTCGCGCTCCGGCGCGGGCTCCTGCGCCCCGGCGGGCTGTGGAGCTCCGTCGACGTGGTCGCGCGCACCGGATCCACCAATTCGGACCTCGTCGCCTCGGCCGCCGCGGGGAAGGCCGCCGAGGGCGCCGTCCTCGTCGCCGAGGAGCAGTCCGCGGGACGCGGCCGGCTCGACCGGGTCTGGACCGCGCCGCCGCGCTCCGGCCTCTTCTTCTCCGTACTGCTCACCCCGGGACCGGACGTCCCGGTCGAGCGCTGGGGCTGGCTGCCGCTGCTCGCCGGCGTCGCGACGGCCACCGCGCTGTCCCGCGCCGCCGGTGTGGACACCGCCCTGAAGTGGCCGAACGACCTGCTTGTGACGGTCGGCGGCGCCGAGCGCAAGACCGGCGGCATCCTCGCCGAGCGCTCCGGCGACGGCGTCGTCGTGGGCATCGGCCTGAACGTCTCGCTCCGCGCCGAGGAGCTCCCGGTGCCGACGGCCGGGTCGCTGGCCCTGGCCGGCGCCACGACCGTGGACCGCGATCCGCTGCTGCGGGCCGTCCTGCGGTCGCTGGAGGAGTGGTACACGGAGTGGCGACGCGCCGGAGGCGACCCGCGCGCGTCCCGTCTCCAGGAGGCGTACGCCGCCGGGTGCGCGACCCTCGGCCGGACCGTGCGCGCCGAACTGCCCGGCGGCAAAGACCTGGTCGGGGAGGCCGTGGCCGTCGACGGCGACGGCCGGCTGGTGCTGGCCACCGGTGCCGGGGTGCAGCAGCCGGTGGGCGCCGGCGACATCGTTCACCTACGGCCCGCGCTGTCGGAAGAGTGAGCTACGGCACACTTGTCGTATCGTTGTGCCCGGAACCTAAGCGAGCAGCGATCGGCAGGGCAGTGCGCACGGATCGGACAGGGGGCGGGCGGTGACCGGCGACGGTGGGGGCACCTCCCGTGCCGTTGAGGCCACGGGCGGCACCCCGGGCGGCGACGGCGCCGCGCGCGGGAGCGCCGGCGGGACCGGCGGCGACGCCGACCGGCAGGGCTCCGACGGCGCGGGCCGAAGTACGGGCCGGGGCGGCGCCAGAGGCGTCGAGGAGTACGGGGACGAGGGCGGCGACCCCATCGCCCTGCGGCTGGAAGCGCTGATCCTCGGCGCCGAGCGCCGCTACACCCCCTTCCAGGCCGCCCGCGCGGCCGGGGTCTCCATGGACCTCGCCTCCCGGTTCTGGCGCGCGATGGGCTTCGCGGACATCGGCCAGGCCCGCGCGCTGACCGAGGCCGACGTGCTGGCCCTGCGCCGGCTCGCCGGCCTGGTCGAGGCCGGGCTGCTCAGCGAGCCCATGGCCATCCAGGTCGCCCGCTCCACCGGGCAGACCACCGCCCGGCTCGCCGACTGGCAGATCGACTCCTTCCTGGAGGGGCTGACCGAGCCTCAGGAACCGGGCATGACCCGGACGGAGATCACCTATCCGCTGGTCGAGCTGCTCCTCCCCGAGCTGGAGGAGTTCCTCATCTATGTGTGGCGGCGGCAGCTGGCCGCCTCCACCGGCCGCGTCGTCCAGGCCCAGGACGACGCGGAGATGGTCGACCGCCGGCTGGCCGTCGGCTTCGCCGACCTCGTGGGCTTCACCCGCCTGACGCGCCGTCTGGAGGAGGAGGAGCTCGGCGAGCTGGTCGAGGCGTTCGAGACGACCGCCGCCGACCTGGTCGCGGCGCACGGCGGACGCCTCATCAAGACGCTCGGCGACGAGGTGCTGTACTCGGCGGACGACGCGGGCACCGCGGCCGAGATCGGGCTGCGGCTCATCGAGACCATGACCCACGACGAGACGATGCCGGAGCTCCGGGTCGGCCTCGCCTTCGGCACGGTGACGACGCGCATGGGCGACGTCTTCGGTACGACGGTGAACCTGGCCTCCCGGCTGACGTCGATAGCGCCGAAGGACGCGGTCCTGGTCGACGGCGCCTTCGCGGAGGAGCTGGCCCGCAGCGGCGACGCCCCCAAGTCGGAGGTGGAGGCGGCAGCGGCGGCCGACGGCACGGAGAAGTACCGCTTCGCCCTCCAGCCGATGTGGCAGCGGCCGGTGCGCGGGCTGGGTGTCGTGGAACCGTGGCTGCTGACGCGGAGGAACGGCGGCTGAACGGCGGCTGAGGGGTAGTGGTCGTCGGTCGACGGTCGTCGGTGCGGCGGCCGGGCCGGAAATCGGGTCCGTCCGGCGATTGAGGACCTCCGTTACCGGTGCGATGATCAGCGACGGAAGTTTACGGTCGTTAACGTCACCGGGAGGCACCACGTGAGTGAGATCCGCTTCGGGGAATGGGTCGCCGTAAGGCGCCACGGGCACGTCGCCGAACTCGTCCTCGACCGGCCCAAGGCCATGAACGCCGTCTCCACCGAGATGGGCCGCCGCATCGGGGAGGCCACCGCCGCCCTCGCCGCCGACGCCTCCGCGCGGGTCGTGGTCCTCACCTCCACGCACGAGCGCGCGTTCTGCGTCGGCGCGGACCTCAAGGAGCGCAACTCCTTCACCGACGCCGACCTCGGCCGGCAGCGTCCGCACGCCCGCGCCGCGTACACCGGTGTGCTGGAGCTGCCCATGCCGACGATCGCCGCCGTCCACGGCTTCGCGCTCGGCGGCGGCTTCGAACTGGCGCTGTCCTGCGACGTGATCGTGGCGGACGCCACGGCCGTCGTCGGCCTGCCCGAGGTGTCGGTCGGCGTGATCCCCGGCGGTGGCGGCACCCAGTTGCTCCCGCGCCGGGTGGGCGCCGCCCGCGCGGCCGAACTGATCTTCACGGCGCGGCGCGTGCCCGCCGGGGAGGCGCGGGAGCTGGGCCTGGTGGACCAGCTCGTCGCCGAGGGCGAGGACCGTACGGAGGCGCTCGCGCTGGCCGCGCGCATGGCGGCCAACTCGCCCGTCGGCCTGCGCGCCGCGAAGCGCGCCCTGCGGCTCGGGCACGGCCTGGACCTGCGGACGGGGCTGGAGGTCGAGGACGCCGCGTGGCGCACGGTGGCCTTCTCGGGGGATCGTGCCGAGGGCGTCGCGGCCTTCAACGAGAAGCGGACGCCGGACTGGCCGGGGGAGTGAGGGCTGCGGGCGGTCGGGGTTCCTCGGCCGTCCGTGGGTCGGGGGCGGGGCGGGGGTGGGCCCTCCGGGGCTGCATGATTTACGGGCCCAGTTGCCCGCCGTTGCCGTCGTTGCCCTTGTTCGGGCCCGCAAATCACGCTTTACGCCCCTGCCGGGCCCACCCCCGCCCCGCCCCCTCTCGTCCGCCCCGCCTCCTCTGGTCCGCCGCCTCCTCTGGTCCGCCCCGCCCCTCCGGTCCGCTCCGACTACGCTGGTAATTCCCCTGGTACGGCTGTGGCGGAAGCACTGCCAAGCCGGTCATAGGGCGGAATGGGCGCAACATTCATACGCTGGAGTGCAGGTACTGCGCGCGGTGACGGAATGTGAGGCTCGGGTGGCAGACGGCGGGGAGTGCGACGTCCGGCTGGGCGCCGTCGTGGAGCTCGCTCAGGCGATGGCGGCGGCGCAGTCCCCGCTGGAGTCGGTGGCCGCCGCGGCGGAGCGGGCCCGGCGGGCGCTGGGGGGAAGCTTCGCCGCCGTCTCGGCGTGGGAACGGGAGCACGGCCGGCTGCGGGTGCTGGTGAACGCCGGTGAGCTGGCCGAGGGCGAGGAACGGTACCCGGCGGACGAGTCGTACCCGGTGCACGACTTCCCCGAGATCGCCGAGATCCTGCACGAGGAGTGGGTGGGCGGTGGTCCTGAGCCCCGCGCGTGGATCGAGAGCGCGGACGGCGCCGAGGGCGCGGCCGGCACCGGCGCGTACAGCCCGGCGGGCGCGTACCGCCACCAGCGGGTGGCCGCGCTGCGGCGGCGCGGCCGGGGCAGCTGTGTCGTCGCGCCGATCGTGCTGCACGGGCGGGCCTGGGGCGAGCTGTACGTGGCCCGGCCGCCCGGGGTGACCGCCTTCGGCCGCACGGACGCGGACTTCGCGACGGTCCTGGCCGCCGTGGCCGCGGCCGGCATCGCGCAGACCGAGCGGCTGGAGGAGGTGCGCAGGCTCGCCTTCACCGACCCCCTCACTGGCCTGGGCAACCGCCGCGCGGTCGACGCGCGGCTGGACGAGGCGGTGGAGCGGCACCTGGCCGACGGTGTGGTCGTCAGCCTGGTCGTCTGCGACCTCAACGGCCTCAAGAAGGTCAACGACACCCTGGGTCACGCGGTCGGCGACCGGCTGCTGGAACGGTTCGGCTCGGTGCTCTCGCTGTGCGGGGCGATGCTGCCGGGCACCCTGGCCGCCCGGCTGGGCGGCGACGAGTTCTGTCTGCTGACGGTCGGTCCGTCGGCGGACGAAGTGGTGCGGATCGCGGACGAACTGTGCCGCAGGGCCGCCGGGTTGGAGCTCGGCGAGGGCGTCGCCTGCGGGGTCGCCTCCACGGGTGACCCGATCGGGGCCGTGGGCACGGCCCGCCGCCTCTTCCGGCTCGCGGACGCGGCCCAGTACCGGGCCAAGGCCGCGCGGTCGGCGAAGCCGGTGGTCGCCGGGCGCGACGGCGGGCGCAGGGACCCCGTCGTCCGGCTCGCGGACCATCCGCCGGCCGCGCCGGCCGCCGAGCGGCGGCGGTTCCGGGGGCGGAATTCGGGCACGCCGGGCGACTGAGGGTGACCGGGAGCGACGGCCCGTAGAGCGGATCGGAGGGTGCGGTGGCCCCCTGGCGCGGGGTCCCGGGACGAGCTGCCGAAGACTATGTACAGACCGCGATTCAGTCTCTAGGGTGCCTGAATATGGATATGCACACTGTGGTGGTGGGGACGGCCGGGACGACCGCGGAAGATGTGATCGCCGTGGCACGCGACGGTGCGCGGGTCGTGATCTCGGACGAGGCGCTGGCCGCCGTCGCCGCCGCGCGGCAGGTCATCGACGACCTGGCCGCCAAGCCCGATCCGGTCTACGGCGTCTCCACGGGCTTCGGCGCCCTCGCCGTCCGTCACATCAGTCCCGACCTCCGCGCCCAGCTCCAGCGCAACATCGTCCGCTCGCACGCCGCCGGCATGGGGCCCCGTGTGGAGCGCGAGGTCGTCCGCGCGCTGATGTTCCTGCGGCTGAAGACCCTCGCCTCGGGCCACACCGGTGTCCGCCCCCTCGTGGTCGAGACCATGGCCGCGATCCTCAACGCCGGGATCACCCCGGTCGTGCACGAGTACGGCTCGCTCGGCTGCTCCGGCGACCTCGCGCCGCTCTCCCACTGCGCGCTCACCCTGATGGGAGAGGGCGAGGCCGAGGGCCCCGACGGCACCCTGCGCCCGGCCGGCGAGCTGCTCGCCGCGCACGGCATCGCGCCCGTCGAGCTGCGCGAGAAGGAGGGCCTCGCGCTCCTCAACGGCACCGACGGCATGCTCGGCATGCTGGTGATGGCCTGCGCGGACCTCGCCCGTCTGATCACCTCCGCCGACATCACCGCCGCGCTCTCCCTGGAGGCCCTCCTCGGCTCCGAGAAGGTCCTCGCCCCCGAGCTGCACACCATCCGCCCGCACCCGGGCCAGGGCGCCAGCGCCGGCAACATGCTCCGTGTGCTGGCCGGTTCCGGCCTGACCGGGCATCACCAGGACGACGCGCCGCGCGTGCAAGACGCGTACTCCATCCGCTGCGCCCCGCAGGTCGCGGGCGCCGGCCGGGACACGCTCGCCCACGCCCGGCTGGTCGCCGACCGCGAGCTGGCCGCCGCCGTCGACAACCCCGTCGTCCTCGCCGACGGCCGGGTCGAGTCCAACGGCAACTTCCACGGCGCCCCGGTCGCGTACGTCCTGGACTTCCTGGCCATCGCCGCCGCGGACCTCGCCTCCATCGCCGAGCGTCGCACCGACCGGCTGCTGGACAAGAACCGCTCGCACGGGCTGCCGCCGTTCCTGGCCGGGGACCCGGGCGTGGACTCCGGCCTGATGATCGCTCAGTACACGCAGGCCGCCCTGGTCAGCGAGATGAAGCGGCTCGCCGTGCCGGCCTCCGTGGACTCGATCCCGTCCTCGGCGATGCAGGAGGACCACGTCTCCATGGGCTGGTCGGCCGCGCGCAAGCTGCGGACGGCCGTCGGGGCGCTCACGAAGGTCGTCGCCGTGGAGCTCGTCGCCGCGACGCGCGCCATCGAGCTGCGTACGGGCCTGACGGCGGCGCCGGCCACCCAGGAGGTACTGCGCGCGGTGCGCGCGGCGGGCGTCGAGGGTCCGGGCGAGGACCGGTTCCTGGCTCCCGACCTCGCGGCGGCCGAGGAGTTCGTCCGCTCGGGGAAGCTGGTCGCGGCGGTCGAGCCGGTGACGGGCACGCTCGCCTGAGGCCCTCGTCCGGCGCGGCGGTCAGCGAGCCGCCGTGCGCGTCCTGCGCACGGCGGCGGTGACCAGGGCGCCGCCCGCCGCGACGAAAGCGATGCCGCCGAAGACGTACGGGGTGGTGTCGACGGCGCCCGAGTCGGCGAGGACGGGTTCCTTGGGCGGGGGGGGGCGGGTTCCTTGGTCGTGGGTGCGGCGGGGTTTCCCGTGGTGACGGTGGTGCTCCGCACCGTTTCACTCTTTCCGGGCCCCGGTCGCTCGGCCGTCGCGTACGCGGTCGGCACGCACCACACCGCGCACAGCAGCGAACCGGCGGCGACTGCGGTCAGCAGCGGTCGATGCGCGGTCACGGGACGAATTCCCCCTGAGGTGGCGGTTCTTGGGGCCCTCGCACTGTGCGCCCGGCCCCGGCTGACCCGATGTTAGTGATGCGAACGGGTGCGCGGAAGCCGTGCGGGAGGGCGGGAAACCGCCGGGAAGCCGCCGGGAAGCCGCAGGGGAGCGGGCGACAGGGTGTGCGGGAAGCCGCCGGCCCGCTCCGGTGAACGTGGCGGGAAAGTCAAGGGCATCCCGACCCTGGCAGTCACAACAGCCCCGCAGGCACCATGGAAAGCAGGCATCTACCAGCACCCCGGCTACCATGTCGGCCCCGCGAGGGGCTTTACTGGGGTGGTCTTCCCCACATTTCCCTGAGGTGTGGAACGGACTTATCGGTGCAGGCGTTCCTTAAGCAGAAGCCGGGATACGTGCTGCCCCACGATTCGGCTCGGGGATTTCGGGGTCCAGGAGCAATGGAGAAGCGTGTGATGACGGACGGCAAGCGCCGCAAGGGCCTGGTGGCCGCGGCCGCTGTGCTCGGCGGTGTGCTGACCCTCGCCGCCTGCGGCGGTGGCGACGACGACGGCAAGAGCGGCTCCGCCGGTAACGGCAAGTCCCAGAACAAGGTCGACGCCGCTGCCGCCAAGGAAGCCTCCAAGGCGCAGATCAAGATCGCGCAGAAGGACGGCTCGACCAACGCCGGGATCACCACCGACGCCGCCAAGGTCACCGTCAGTGACGGCGAGCTCACGAGCGTCAAGATGACGACCGACAAGGGCGCCCCGGTCGAGGGCACGATATCGCCCGACAAGACCTCGTGGAAGCCCGCCAAGCAGCTCGAGCGGTCCACCAAGTACAAGGTCGTCGTCGAGGCCAAGGACTCCGAGGGCCGCAAGGCCACGGAGAACTCCTCCTTCGCCACCGTCTCGCCGACCAACAGCTTCATCGGCTCCTTCACGCCGGAGGACGGCTCGACCGTCGGCGTCGGCATGCCCGTGTCGATCAACTTCGACAAGCCGATCAAGGACCGCAAGGCCGTCCAGTCCGGCATCACGGTCAACTCCAGCAGCGGTCAGAAGATCGTCGGCCACTGGTTCGGCGACCAGCGGATCGACTTCCGCCCGCAGGAGTACTGGAAGGCCAACTCCGACGTCACCCTGAAGCTGGACCTCGACGGCGTCGAGGGCGCCCCCGGCGTCAAGGGCGTGCAGAAGAAGACCGTCTCGTTCAAGATCGGTCACGCTCAGGTCTCCACGGTCGACGTGAAGTCGCACCAGATGACGGTCGTCCGGGACGGCAAGACCATCAAGACCATCCCGATCTCGGCCGGCAGCCCCGAGAACCCGACGTACAACGGCAAGATGGTGATCTCCGAGAAGTTCAAGGAGACCCGCATGGACGGCTCGACCGTCGGCTTCACCAAGGGCAACGGCAAGGGCGAGTACGACATCAAGGACGTCCCGCACGCCATGCGCCTGTCCACGTCGGGCACGTTCATCCACGGCAACTACTGGGGCAGCGGCATCTTCGGCAGCGCCAACACCAGCCACGGCTGCATCGGCCTGGAGGACAAGCAGGGCGCGGACGACCCGTCGACCTCGGGCTCCTGGTTCTTCAGCAACTCCCAGCTGGGTGACGTCGTCGAGGTCAAGAACTCCAACGACAAGACGATCGCCCCGGAGAACGGCCTCAACGGCTGGAACATGGACTGGAACGCGTGGGTCGCGGGGAGCGCGACGGGGGCTTGAGCCTGATCTTTTTCGGCTGATTCAGCAGCTGATTCGGCAGCTGGTTCCGCTGGGTGGCGGCTCGCACGGTTTGTGCGGGTCGCCGCTTGGCGTTTCGGGGGGTTGTCAACGGGTGGGTGGGGTGGGGCGGGGTCCTTGCGGGTGATGTGGGGCGGGGTGGTGGGGTGCGGGTCCGGGTGGGGGTGCCGCTGCGCGGGGCCTTCCCCAGCCCCGCCCCTTCCCGAAACCGGGGCTCCGCCCCGGGCCCCGGTCCTCAAACGCCGGACGGGCTGATTCGTTGCCCGGAACCGGGCGAATGCAGCCCGGCTGGGGGTACCTCCCAGCGGTAGCTGGGGGAGCTTGAGGCCACCGCGCGGAGCGCGGAAGGGGGCCCGGGGGCTTGCCCCCGGTTTCGGGAAGGGGCGGGGCTGGGGAAGGCCGCCCGCAGGGCCCGCGCCGCCGGTTCGGCCCCCGTGCCGCCGGTAGGGCCCGCGCTGCCGGTAGGGCCCGCGCTGCCGGTAGGGCCTGCGCTGTCGGCCGGTACGGCCCCGGCCGGTACGGCTCTCCGCGCCGCCAGGTGCCGCTTCTCGCACTGCCCGCACCGCCCGCACCGCCCCGCGGCCCCCGCGGCGGCGCCCCCGCGCAAGGCCGCACATGGCCCCCACCCCGCCCCCACACCCCCTCCGGGACAATGGGAACGCCCGCACGGACGACCGACGGGCCCGACCATCCGCCACCCGTCACCCGAGGAGCAGAGACACCCGTGGGCAAGCGCAGCAGCCGGCAGCGACCGGAGGACGCCGGCCCGCTGGCCGCCGTGGAGGCGGCTCTGGCGGGCCTGCGGGGTCGGTCCGCCGACGACCTTGATGACGCCCTTTACGCCGCCGCCTCGACCCTTACGGCGGATCCCGCGGGTCCGGAGGCCGTCGGTCGCGCCCTGCTGCGTGCCGCGGAGAAGGTCGTACGGCACGCCTGGGAGGGCGGCTGGCAGCCCGCGGATGTCGCCAGGCTCGTACGGCGGGAGCTGACCGCCGCCGAGCTGCGCTTCACCGTCGACGCCGTGGCCGCGGAGGCGCGGCGCTACGCACCGGACACGCTCTCCGCCCGCTGGGCGGCCCAGCTGGCCGAGCTGGAGGCGCGGGTGTGGTGGGAGGCGGACGACGCGTTCCTGGAGGGCTTCGCGGGCCGTGAGCGGCTCAGCCGCTTCGAGGCGGCCGCGTGCGGCCTGGGCGCGCTGCGGCTGATCGGTTCGCTGCCGCGGATCGGCGCGGCGGGGCCGCTGCCGGGCGCGGCGCGGCCGGTGGGCGGTGCCGGGACGGGCCGTCCCGCCGTCGCCGTGGAGCCGAGGATGCTCACGCGGATCCGGGCGCTGCTGGCGAAGGCGGAGTCCACGGAGTTCGCGGAGGAGGCCGAGGCGCTGTCCGCGAAGGCACAGGAGCTCATGGCCCGCTACTCGCTGGACGAGGCGCTGCTCGCCGCCCACGCGACCGAACCCGTCGACGGTCCCGGGGCTTGGCGGATCGGCGTCGAGGGCCCGTACGAGGCCGCGAAGGCCCTGCTCCTCGACGCGGTCGCGGAGGCCAACCACTGCCGGTCGGTGTGGTCGAGCGAGTTCGACTTCTCCACGGTCGTCGGCTTCGAGGCGGACCTGGAGCTGGTCGAGCTGATGTACACGTCGCTGCTGGTCCAGGCCACGACGGCGATGCGGCGCGCGGGCGACGACCACCACGCGCGCGGCCGCTCGCGCCGTACGCGCGACTTCCGCCAGTCCTTCCTGATCGCCTACGCGGCCCGCATCCGTGACCGCCTCACGGCGACGGCGGCGGCCGTGGTGGCGGAGGCGGCGGGCGGTGCCGGGGCCGGTGCGGCCGCGGTTCCGGCGGAGGTGCTGCCGGTGCTGGCGGCGCGGGACGTGGCGGTGGGCGAGTCGACGGAGCGGCTGTTCCCCACGACGACGTCGCACCGGCTGAAGGGGCGTGACGCGGAGGGGTGGGCGCGGGGGGAGGCGGCGGCGGACGCGGCGCGGTTGCGGTGACGGTGGGTGGGCGGTGGGGTGGGTCGCCGCTGCGCGGGGCGTTTTCCCCAGCCCCGCCCCTTCCCGCTGCATCCGATGTGAGGCTCCGCCGCGTGAGGGGCTCCGCCCCGGGCCCGGTCCGCGGGTGAATTCAGCCCGGCCGGCGTTTGAGGACACCGCGCGTCAGCGCGGAAGGGGGCCCAGGGGCTTGCCCCCGGTTTCGGGGAGGGGCGGGGCCGGGGAAGGCCGCCCGCAGGGCCAGCGTCGCCGGTTCGGCCCTCCGCGCCGCCAGGTGCCGCCTCTCGCACCGCCCGCGCAGCTGCACCTCACCGCCCCACCCCCTCCCCACCCGCCCGTGCGAAATACGTACCCGGCGCCACCCCCACCCCCCGCCGGAACGCCGCCACGAACGCGCTGGCCGACCCGTACCCCACCCGCCGCGCCACCGACGACACCGTCGCCCCCGCGGCCAGCAGCGGCATCGCAGCCTGGAGGCGCAGCTGGGTGCGCCACTGCCCGTACGTCAGGCCCGTATCGGAGACGAACGCCCGGGCTAGCGTGCGCGCGCTGGCGCCCACGACCGTTCCCCACTCCGTCAGCGTCCGGCCGTCGGAAGGGTCGGCGCGGAGGGCCTCCGCGACGCGGCGGGCCCGGGGGTCCGCGGGGTCCGGGGCGCGGACGGTCGTCACGGACACCGGGCGCAGGAGGTCGAGGACGACGCTCTCGGCGCGGAGCCGGGCGTCGGCCGGGATGCGGTCGGCGCCCTGCGCGAGGTGCCCGATGAGCTCGCGCAACAGTCCTGACACGGCGACGACTCGGGGCTCGTCCCAGGAGACCGGGCAGCGGTCCGGCCAGAAGTAGAGGCTGCGGAGCAGGGCGGCCGAGGTCGCCCCCGTGGCGTGCGGCACCCCGGCGGGGATCCAGAGGGCGACGGTGGAGGGCAGCACCCAGGTGCGGCCGGTGGCCCGCACGGCGAGGACGCCGTGGGGCGCCCAGGCGAGCTGATGGGCACCGTGCTCGTGCCGGGCGAACCACTCGCCGCCGTCGAGGGGGAAGCTGCCGACGGCGATGGCGCTGCCGAGAGGGGCGACGAGGTGGCCGTGGGAGGGCTGGGAGGGCCCGCCCCCGGCCCGGCCGTGCGGGTCCCCTCCGCCCCCGGCTCGCCCTCGCCGACCCCCTCCGCACCCGGCGGCTTGTCCGTTTGGCGACATCAGTTGACCCCCTGGCCCGTATCCGACACCCGCCCATCTTCCTAGCCTCGAAGCATGCCGATGAACTTCATCCACCGCCGCCTGTGCGCCTCCGACAAATGGGCGCGCGCGATCGAGAACGAACTGCTGCCCTGGGCCCTCGAAGGGGTCACCCTCGGCCCCGACACGCTGGAGATCGGGCCGGGTTACGGCGCGACGACGCGCGTCCTGCTGCCCAAGGTCTCCCGGCTGACGCTCGTCGAGGCCGACGCCTCCTACGCGGCCCGGCTGCGCGGGGAGTTCGGCGACCGGGCGGACGTCCGGCACGCCGACGGCAGCGCGCTGCCGCTGCCCGACGGCGGGTTCGACTCCGTCGCCTGCTTCACCATGCTGCACCACGTCCCCTCGCCCCGCGCCCAGGACAGGCTCTTCGCCGAGGCCCGCCGGGTCCTGCGCCCCGGTGGCTTCTTCACCGGGTGCGACGCCCTCAGCAACTGGGGCTTCCGGCTGATACATCTCGGCGACACCTGTGTGCCCGTACCGCCGGAGACGCTGGAGAGGCGGCTGAGGGCGGCGGGGTTCGACGACTGCGAAGTCAGTGTGGGGAAGGGGAGTTTCCGCTTCATCGCCTATCGGCAGTGAGACGACGTAGCGACGGGGTGACGTGGCGACGTGGCGACGAAAAGGGTGCCGTCCGCCCCGCCCTCGCTACGATCGCGTGTCATGGACATAGCCGTGTATCTGGCCCTCCTCGTGCTCATCCCGCTCTTCGCCTGGCTGAGCTCGGCCCAGGAACGCCGGCTCAAGCGACTGGACCACAGGATCGGGGAGCTCGACCGCAAGACGGACCTGATCCTGCGGCACATGGGAATCGCCCAGCAGGATGCCGGGCGGGCACCCGAACTGGAGCGCGTCGGGGCGCTCCTGAAGGACGGTAAGAAGATCCAGGCCATCGCGGCCTACCGGGAGATCACGGGCGCCGACCTGAGGGAGGCGAAGGAAGCGGTCGACCGGATGTAGTGCGAGAGGGGAGGCGGGCAGCGCGCGGGGTCCGCGCCGGCGGTCAGCGGTCGGCGGTCAGCGGCCCGCAGTCATCAGCCCTCGGCTCCCGTCGGACGTACGCATCCGCCCTGCCCCCCCGATTTCGCCGGGGGCAGAACGCCGTCGGCCCTCCTCCGGGCGTGCCGCTCCTACTCTGAAGGGGTGAGCACCCACGCGCCCAACCAAGCCCGCGTCGTCCCCCTGTGCCCGGCCACGGCGCACCCGGCCCCCGCGGCCAAGGAGCCGCTCTGGCGGGACGTCATCGGTGACGTACTGCGCCGCGAACGCCGCGCGCAGGAACGTACGCTCAAGGACGTCGCCGACGCGGGCCGGATCTCGATGCCCTACCTCTCCGAGGTGGAGCGCGGCCGCAAGGAGGCGTCGTCCGAGGTCCTCGCGGCCGCCGCGCAGGCCCTCGGCCTCGGGCTGGCCGATCTCCTCGCCCTCGCGCAGGAGGAGCTCGCCCGCCTCGGCGGGGCGCGCGCGGCCAGGCCGCCCCGTACCGCCGCCGCCCCGGTCGCCCCGGCCCGCTCCCTCCGTACGTCCCGCTCCGCGCCGACGGCCCGCTACGGCGCGGCGCCGTCGGTGTCGCGGCAGGGCGAGGTGCGACTCGCGGCATGACCGTGGGCGGCCGTCGCCTCCCCCGTGGGGCGACGGCCGCCCACGCGCGGCCTCAGGCCGCCGTCACCGCCGGGCGGCCGCGAGCTCCCGCCGGCTGAGCACCGCGTCGGCGAGCCCGTAGGACACCGCCTCGTGCGCGGTGAAGACCTTGTCGCGGTCCATGTCCGCGCGGAGGGTCGCGACGTCGTGGGGGGTGTGCCGGGACAGCACTTCCTCGACCTCCGCGCGGATCCGGAGCATCTCCTTGGCCTGGAGGGTGAGGTCCGAGACGGTTCCCTGCCGCCCGCCGCTCGACGGCTGCCCCAGCAGCACCCGGGAGTGTTCGAGGACGAACCGCCGCCCGGGGGCCCCGCCCGCGAGGAGCACCGCCGCCGTCGAGGCCGCCTGGCCGACGCAGAACGTCGAGATCGGCGAGCTGACGAAGGTCATCGTGTCGTAGATGGCCATGAGCGAGGTGAACGAGCCGCCCGGCGAGTTGATGTAGATCGCGATCTCGCTCTCCGGGCTGGACGACTCCAGGTGGAGCAGCTGCGCGATGACGACGTTCGCGACGCCGTCGTCGATCTCCGTGCCCAGGAAGATGATCCGCTCCGACAGCAGCCGGCTGAAGACGTCGTACGCCCGCTCGCCCTGCTGGGTGCGCTCCACGACGGTGGGGATGGTGTACTGGCTCATCGTCAGAGTCCGATCCGTCGCTTCGTACCGGCCGGACGGACGTCGTCGAGGGACTCGACGACGCGGTCGACCATGCCGTACTCCTTGGCCTGCTGGGCCGTGAACCACCGGTCGCGGTCGCCGTCGCGGGAGATCGTCTCCGGGGTCTGGCCGGTGTGCTCGGCGGTGATGCGCTCGACGGCCCGCTTGGTGAACTCCAGGTTCTCGGCCTGGATCGCGATGTCGGCGGCGGTACCGCCGATGCCGGCCGAGGGCTGGTGCATCATGATCCGCGCGTTCGGCAGGGCGAAGCGCTTGCCCGCCGTGCCGACGGTGAGGAGGAACTGCCCCATGCTGGCGGCGAATCCCATGGCCAGCGTCGAGACGTCGTTCGGGATCAGCCGCATCGTGTCGTAGATCGCGAGGCCCGCCGTGACCGAGCCGCCCGGGCTGTTGATGTAGAGGCTGATGTCGGTGCGCGGGTCCTCCGCGGACAGCAGGAGCAGTTGGGCGCAGACCCGGTTGGCGGAGACCTCGTCGACCTGGGTGCCGAGGACGACGATCCGCTGGGTGAGGAGCTGCGCCGCCAGGTGGTCGTCGAACCGCGTCGACGGCGTGTCCCCTTCGGAGGCGCGGGGACGCGGATACGCGTCCGAGCCGGTGATGAGCGCTGACATGGAGCCTCCTCGTCGTGACGCGGCTGCCGTCCGCCGCGGGTCACTCCACTGTCGGGCCGCCGGGGCGGTGCCGGGAGGAATCTCGGCCCGCAGCAGATTTGCCGAGAGCAGAGCGGCCGGGGCGGGGCGGGCCCGGGGGCGAGGCTCGGGACGGGGGCTCGTACGTATCCTCCGGCGGGCGGCGGGACGCGGCCCTCTGGGCAGGAGGGACCCGCGCTGCTGGAATGGCCGCATGACTTCTCCGGCCGCTCCGGGCTCCACAGGCTCTTCGCGTCGGCGCTTCCTCCGTGGGACGGCCCTGGTGGCCGTCCCGTCGGCGGTGGGAGGCGTCCTGGGTGCGGCCCCGTCCGCGCGGGCCGGTTCTCCCGGGAACCCCCCGGCGAGAACCGAGTGCTGGGAGGGCGACTGGCCACCCCGCCTGCGGGCCGCGGTCGCCGACGCCATGCCTGTTGCCGTGCGCCACGCGCGTACGGCGCGCTGGCCCTTCGGGGCGGCCCTGGTCGACCCGGCCGACGGCTCCGTCGTGATGGGCGCGGGCAACAGCTCGGAAGGCGGCGACCTTACGGCGCACGCGGAGGTCAGCTTGCTGCGCAAGGCCGCGGCGGCGGGCATCCCCCTGCGGTCGTACGTCGTGGTGAGCACGGCCGAGCCCTGCCCGATGTGCGCGGGCGCCCTCCTCTGGTCGGAGGTGCGGGGCGTCGCCTACGGCACCTCCATCGCGCACCTCGTCTCCAGGGGCTTCCCGCAGATCCAGGTCCCCTGCGGCGAGATCGTCGCCCGCTCCACCCTGCCCCGCCGCCCGTCCCTGGCCCACCACATCCGGACGGACCTCACGGATCCGCTGTACCGCACCGTGCCGCGGTGAACGCCGGGGCCGGGGTGCGGAATCGGCCTGTGCGGGATGTGGGGGGGCGGGCGTCCGAGACGTCCTCGCCACGGTCGGCTGCTCGGGCGGCCGGTCGGGAGGCCGTGACCGGCGAGGCCGTCAGCCCGCCCCGGACGCCTCACGGGCCCGGAGCGGCCGGTACGGGGCGCCGTGCGGCCCGTCAGGCGTCCGGCGACGGTGCCCCGGCGATCCCGACCGGGCAGGAGACGCCCGTGCCGCCGATCCCGCAGTAGCCCGCCGGGTTCTTGTCCAGGTACTGCTGGTGGGCCGCCTCCGCCGGGTAGAACGGGCCCGCCGGGAGGATCTCCGTGGTGATCGGGCCGTAGCCGGAGGCGCGGAGGACGGACTGGTAGGCGTCGCGGGACGCCTCGGCCGCCGACTGCTGGGACGGGGAGTGGGTGTAGACCGCCGAGCGGTACTGGGTGCCCCGGTCGTTGCCCTGGCGGAAGCCCTGCGTGGGGTCGTGGGACTCCCAGAAGAGCTTCAAAAGCGCCTCGTACGAGGTCACGGACGGATCGAAGACGACGCGGACGGCCTCGGTGTGGCCGGTGAGACCGCTGCACACCTCCTCGTACGCCGGGTTCGGGGTGTGGCCGCCCTGGTAGCCGACCAGGGTCGTCCAGACGCCCGGGGCCTGCCAGAACTTGCGCTCGGCGCCCCAGAAGCAGCCCAGGCCGAAGTCCGCCACCTCGAGGCCCTCGGGGTAGGGGGCCGCGAGGGGGGTGCCCAGCACTGTGTGGCGCTCCGGGAGGGCGAATTCCGGCTCCGGGCGGCCCTTCAGGGCCTCCTCGGGGCTGGGGAGGCGGGTCTCATGGCGGGAGAAGAGCATTGCGGCTCCAGGGGAGGGCCGGACGGACGGGCTGTTCCGTCAACGAGCGGGAGCGCCCGGCGATTCCCGGACGCCGGGCGCGGCGGGTGTCGGCCGCGTTGTACGCGTACGTCCGTCGTCACCGCGCCGGCCCCGGCTACGCCGGCCGCGCCGGCCCCGGCCGCACCGGCCCCGGTCCCCTGCCGCGGCCTTCCGGCTCAGCGGCGCGGCTCTCCGGCCCTCGGCGGACTCCTGCCCGTGCGGGTGCCCGGCCTCGGGTCTCGGGGCTCGGTGACATACAGCGGGCGATCTCTCGGCCGCCCGTCCCCGGACCGCCCTGGCCGCCGATCCGGGCCGCCCGGCTCCGGGCACCCGGCGGCCGGTACCGTCCCGCCGAAGCGCCTCCCCCGTCACTACCGGCGCGCCTGCCGCGGCCCCCTCAACGCCCCGCGCCCTGCTCCCACCCGGCCACCGCCAGTGCCCGGTACGTCAGGTACGCCGCCACCGGGTCCTGCTCGTACGACCACGGGACCGCCCCGATGTGGCCGTCGACGGCGCGCAGCTGCTCCATCGCCTCCGCGTAGCGCTCCGCGCGCACCAGGAACCACACCAGCAGGTGACGGACGTGCGGCAGCACCGGGTGGTCGGCCGGGGCGCCGGCCACCGCGAAGCGGGCCGCCTCGATCGCCTGGGACACCACCACGCCCTGGTACAGACCGGGGACCAGGTTCACGTCCGGCAGGTGGTCGTGGACGGCGAACAGCGGCAGCGCCGGCAGCAGGCTGCCCGGCGCCGCCCCGGCCGCCGCGCGCTGCGCGAAGGCGTCCGCCCGCTCCTGCGAGCCGTGCCACTTCGCGCTCCAGTAGCGGAGCGCCGCCAGGTGCGCCCCCATGTGCTGCGGGGCGCGCGCGACCACCCGCTCCCACAGGGACTGGAACTCCGCCTCGGACACGCCGAGGCCCCGGGCCACGCCCAGTTCGACGATGGTCGGCACCGGGTCGCCCGGCGCCAGCAGGGACGCCTCGGCGCAGACCGTACGCGCCTCCTCGAGGATCATCCGGAAGTCCTGCGAGGCCGGGTCGCGCAGCGCCTGCTGGACCAGGAACTCGGCCTGCACCGCCGCGCCGCCCGCGTCCTTGGGCGCGACCACGCGCCAGTGGCGCAGCCACATGCCGCCCGTGCCCGGCGTCTCCGCGAGCTCCTGGGCGGCCGCGCCCGCCAGCGTCTGCACCCGCTGCCACCGCAGCTCGGCGGCCGACGTGGCGTCCGTACGGGCCAGCAGCTCGGCGGCCGGCTTCCAGTCCTGGGTGCGGCGGGCCTCCTGCACCGCCGCGAGCAGTGCCTCGTCCGGGCCGGGCAGGCGGACGTCGAGCCGCTCGGCGGGCAGGAAGCCGTACGCCCCGGCGGGGTCGACGGCGGTCCGGGCGCCTTCGGTCACCTCCTGGCCGGCGCGCCTGCGACGCATCGCGGGACCGATCAGGACACCGCAGACGACCACGATGGCGAGCAGGATGAAAAGAAACTCCATGAGGTGTCCCGGGAAGCTGAGCGTAAGGGCCGACATCAGGACAACGAGGCAGCCCGGCGGATCGTTCATCCGCCAGTTACAAGTGAACAGGAGTGTTCGGGTACCCGGGGTACTACCCTCGGAGAAATGAGCGACCAGCACTCTTTCGAAACCCTCGCCATCCACGCCGGGCAGGAGGCGGACCCGCTGACGGGGGCCGTCGTGCCGCCCATCTACCAAGTCTCCACCTACAAGCAGGACGGCGTCGGCGGCCTGCGGGGTGGCTACGAGTACAGCCGGAGCGCCAACCCGACGCGCACCGCGCTGGAGGAGAACCTGGCGGCGCTGGAGGGTGGCCGTCGCGGCTTCGCCTTCGCTTCGGGCCTCGCCGCCGAGGACACCCTGCTGCGTACGCTGCTGTCGCCGGGCGACCACGTCGTCATTCCGAACGACGCCTACGGCGGAACGTTCCGCCTCTTCGCCAAGGTCGTCGAGCGCTGGGGCGTCGAATGGTCCGTGGCGAACACCTCCGACCCGGCCGCCGTCCGCGCCGCCGTCCGCCCGCGCACGAAGGTGATCTGGGTCGAGACGCCCTCCAACCCGCTGCTCGGCATCACGGACATCGCCGCCGTCGCCGAGGTGGCGCGCTCCGCGGGTGCGCGGCTGGTCGTCGACAACACCTTCGCGAGCCCCTACCTCCAGCAGCCGCTGTCCCTGGGCGCCGACGTCGTCGTGCACTCCACCACGAAGTACGTGGGTGGCCACTCGGACGTCGTCGGCGGTGCGCTCGTCACGGCCGACGCGACGCTGGCCGAGGAGATCGGCTACCACCAGAACGCGATGGGCGCCGTCGCCGGCCCCTTCGACTCCTGGCTGACGCTGCGCGGCATCAAGACGCTCGCCGTGCGCATGGACCGCCACAGCGCCAACGCGGCCCGCGTCGCCGAGCTGCTCACCTCGCACCCCAAGGTCACCAAGGTCTACTACCCGGGCCTGCCGGAGCACGAGCTCCACGAGGTCGCGGCCAAGCAGATGAAGGACTTCGGCGGCATGGTGTCCTTCCGTGTCGCGGGCGGCGAGGAGGCGGCGGTCGAGGTCTGCAACCGCACCCGGCTGTTCACCCTCGGTGAGTCCCTCGGCGGCGTGGAGTCGCTGATCGAGCACCCGGGCCGGATGACGCACGCGTCCACGGCGGGTTCGGCGCTGGAGGTCCCGGCGGACCTCGTCCGCCTGTCGGTCGGCATCGAGTCCGTGGATGACCTGCTGGCGGACCTGACGCAGGCGCTGGGCTAGTCGCCGGAGGGTTCCGGGGCGGGCAGGGGCATCAGCCCCCGCCCGCCCCGTCCTCTTTGTGGGCTCGCCTCAGGATCCGCCTCGTCCTTCACGGGCTTCGCTCAGGATCGCGTTGTCCTTACGGGCTTCCCTCAGGATCGCGTTGTCCTTACGGGCTTCACTCAGGGCCGCGTTGTCCTTACGGGCTCGCTCAAAGCCGCCTCGTCCTTACGGGCTCTCCCACCACGGCCGCGCCGACCACGGTTCCGTCAGCGCCGCCCACACGGAGAACGCCACCACCCCCGCCACCAGCAGCACCCACCCCACCGCCCGTAACGCCCGGCGGCGGCGCAGCGCGCGGCGGCCGCGTCCCGCCGCGCGTGCGGCGAGGCCCGGGGGGAGCGGTGGGTGGCGGAGGTCCAGCATCCGGCGGATCTCTTCCTCCTTACGGTCGAGGCCGCTCACGGTCCGGCCCGCCACGGTCCCGTTCGCCAGGGCCGGGCCCGCCACCACCCGGCCCGCCACGCCGGGGCCCCGGCCCGGTCCGCGCCGGGCGCACCGTGGCGCAGCGCGTCGACCGAGCGGGTGCAGAGCGTGCGTACGCGCTCCACCGGCAGCCCCAGGAGTGCCGCCGTCTGCTCCTCCGCGAGGCCCTCGGCCAGGCGCAGGACGACGACCAGGCGCTCCTGAGGGGCGAGCGGGGCCAGCACCCCGCCGGGGGCCGTACCCCCGGCCCGGCGCGCGGTCCGCGCGTAGCGGGTCACGAGCTCCTGGCGGGCGCGGTCGTACGGGTCCTCGCCGCGCAGCGGGTCCCAGGCGGCGTACGTGGCGGCCAGCGCGGCCGTCAGCAGCCGCTCGGCCGCCCCGTGGCCGTGGCCGGGCGCGGGGTCACGGGGGCGGTGCGACCCGCTTCCCGCCGTGGGGCCACCGGGGCGGCCTCCCGCCGTGGGGTCATCGGAGCCGCTTTCCGCCGCGGGGGCACCGGAACGGCCCCGCCCGTCTCCCTTCGTGGGGTCGCCGAGCCCGCCCGGGCCGCCCCCCGCGGGCGTCCGGCCCGGTGCCTCGCCCGTGAGCAGCGCGGCGACGTGCAGCAGCCTGCCGCCCGCACCCGCGACGAACTCCTCGAACTCATGGGCGCGGCGGCGTTCCCCGGCCGCCCGCCGTTCTCGCACCCGCCGCCCCCGTCCCCGGCTCCCCGGACCGCGCCTCGCACGCGCGGACACCGTCCGTACGCGTGTCGTACGCACCGGTCGTACGCACCAGGAGAGGGCAGCCGCGGCCCCGGGTCAAGAGGCCGGCGTGGCCGGGGGCAGGGCGTTGTGCACCTCGGAGAGGGCGGAGTTGAAGCGCGTGAGCAGGGTGGTGAAGACGTCCCGCTCCTCCTCGGTCCAGCCGGAGGTCACCAGGGCCATCAGCTCGCGCCGGGAGCCGCGCACCTCGTCGAGGCGGGCCTTGCCGCGCGGGGACAGCTGGAGCACGACGGCCCGGCCGTCCTCGGGGTGCGACGTCCGCTTGACGAGGCCGGTGTCGACCAGCGGTGCCACCTGACGGGTGACGGTCGAGGAGTCGATGCCCATGCCCGCGGCGAGCGCCTTGACGCCCATCGGACCTTCCTGGTCGAGGCGGTTGAGCAGCAGATAGGCGGCGCGGTCCATGGAGTTGCGGACCTGGCCTACACCGCCGAGCCGGGTCTGTTCGGCGCGACGGGCGAAGACGGCCACCTGGTGCTGGAGGGCGTCGAGGACGCCTGGGGCGAGGTCGGTCGTCATGTCCGGAGGGGTGGGCATGGCCTGGGGCTCACTTCGTACGGCGGGCAGGGAATCGCTGAGGATTGGGGGACAGAGTACGCGGCCCGACGGGCGCTCGTACGGGTGCTGCGCAAACCGCTCGGTATGCGCCGCCGCGCGCCCGCCGCCCGCCCGCCTCCCTTCCGCGCCGGTATGCACGGATGTGCGCGTCCTGTGACGGTAGTCGCGGAGGCGAGCTGCGAGACTGGCCGCATGGCTGCACGAGTTGATGACGAAGGCACGGTCCGAGGCGTAACCGGTCAGCCCACAGGTCAGTCCGTCGGCCGGTCGGCGGGTAGCTCCATGGGCTGGTCCGCGGGCCGGTCCGAGAGCCGGCCCGCCGGGGCGTCCGGCGCCACGGACCCGGGTCCGGCGGCCCGGGATCACCGGTCCGATCCGTCCGGGATGCCCGGGAAACAAGCTCCGATGGCACCCGGTTTATCCAATGATGTCTCCCACGACGGCCCTCACGACGGGTCCAGCGATATGTCCAGTGATGTCTCCCGCGGAATTCCCCTCGCCGTCTCGCTCGAGGATGTCCGCGAGGCCCAGAAGATGCTCTCCGGCGTCGCCCGCGCGACCCTCATGGAGGGCAGCCGCTTCCTCTCCGGGCTGGTCGGCGCCCCGGTCCACCTGAAGTGCGAGAACCTCCAGCGCACGGGCTCCTTCAAGGTGCGCGGCGCGTATGTCCGGATCGCCGGTCTGTCCCCGCGGGAGCGCGCGGCGGGGGTGGTGGCCGCCAGCGCGGGCAACCACGCGCAGGGCGTGGCCCTGGCGGCCTCGCTCCTGGGCGTGCGCTCCACGGTGTTCATGCCGGAGGGCGCGCCCCTGCCCAAGGTGGCCGCCACCCGGGAGTACGGCGCCGAGGTGCGCCTGCACGGTCAGATCGTCGACGAGGCCGTGCGCGCCGCCCGGGAACACGCCCGGGAGACGGGCGCGGTCTTCATCCACCCCTTCGACCACCCGGACGTCATCGCCGGTCAGGGCACGATCGGCCTGGAGATCCTGGAGCAGTGCCCCGAGGCGCGCACCATCGTGGTGGGCGTCGGGGGCGGCGGTCTGGTGGCCGGCATCGCCGTGGCCGTGAAGGCGCTGCGGCCCGATGTGCGGATCGTGGGCGTGCAGGCGGCGGGCGCCGCCGCCTATCCGCCGTCGCTGGCGGCCGGGGAGCCGCTGTCGATACCCGCGCCGGCGACGATGGCCGACGGCATCAAGGTGGGCCGCCCCGGTGACATCCCCTTCCGGATCATCGAGGGGCTGGTCGACGAGGTCCGCACGGTCTCCGAGGACGACCTCTCCAGCGCCCTGCTGCTCTGCCTGGAGCGGGCCAAGATGGTGGTCGAGCCGGCCGGGGCGAGCCCCGTGGCGGCGCTGCTGGCGGATCCCCGCTCGTTCGAGGGGCCCGTCGTCGCGGTGCTGTCCGGCGGCAATGTGGACCCGCTGGTGCTCCAGCGCACCCTGCGGCACGGCATGGCGGCGGCGGGCCGTTATCTGTCGCTGCGGTTGCGGCTCACGGACCGCCCGGGCGCGCTGGCCGCCCTCCTGGAGGTGCTCTCGGAGGCCGACGCCAACGTCCTGGACGTGAGCCATGTGCGCACCGACCCGCGGCTCGGGCTCACGGAGGCGGAGGTCGAGCTGCACCTGGAGACCAAGGGGCCGGAGCACTGCGTGGTGGTGGGGACCGCCCTGCGCGAGGCGGGGTATCTGGTGATGCCCTGACGGCGGGCGAGTTCCGGCGGCCGTGGGTGCCGAGGAGTCCATTCACAGGGCGGGAGGACGGCAGCGAACGTAAAATCCTGTAATACATCACCCAAACGGGGAGAACCTCCATGCCAGGCGCCATTTTTGCCGAAGGCCTGGTCAAGACTTTCGGCGATGTAAGGGCTCTGGACGGCGTCGATCTCGACGTACCGGAAGGAACCGTTCTAGGACTTCTCGGCCCCAACGGCGCCGGCAAGACCACCGCAGTCCGCGTCCTCACCACCCTGCTCAAGCCCGACAGCGGCACCGCCCGGGTGGCGGGCATCGACGTCCTGAAGAAACCCCACGAGGTCCGGCGCTCCATCGGGCTCTCCGGCCAGTTCGCCGCCGTCGACGAATATCTGACGGGCCGTGAGAATCTCCAGATGGTCGGTCAGCTCTACCAGATGTCCGCACGCGACGCGAAGGTGCGCGCGGACCGGCTGCTGGACCGCTTCAACCTCGCCGACGCCGCCGACCGCACCGCCAAGACCTACTCCGGCGGCATGCGGCGCCGCCTCGACCTCGCCGCCGCCCTGGTCGTCAGCCCGCCCGTGATGTTCATGGACGAGCCGACCACCGGCCTCGACCCGCGCAACCGGCAGCAGCTCTGGGAGGTCATCGAGGAGCTCGTCGCGGGGGGTACGACCCTGCTGCTCACCACCCAGTACCTGGAGGAGGCCGACCGCCTCGCGCACGACATCGCGGTGGTCGACCACGGCAAGGTCATCGCTCGCGGCACCTCCGACCAGCTCAAGGCCCGCACGGGCGGGGAGCGCGTCGAGGTCGTCGTCCACCAGGCCCACCAGATCGCCCCCGCCGACGAGGTCCTGCGCGGCTTCGGCAAGGGCGAGTCGAAGGTCGAGGAGCACACCCGCAAGGTCACCGTCCCGGTCTCCGGCGGCGCGAAGCTGCTCGCCGAGGTGATCAGAGAGCTGGACGCCCGGGGGATCGAGATCGACGACATCGGACTGCGCCGCCCGACGCTGGACGACGTCTTCATCTCGCTCACCGGGCACGTGGCCGAGGCGGAGGAGGGCGAGGGGCCGGAGCGGGGGAGCGGCAAGGGCGGCCCCCAGGCGCCGGAAGGCCGTCAGGGGCACAAGCGGCACGACAGGAAGGAGACGGCCCCGTGAGCATCCTCGACGGCGCTCCCACGGCGACGGGTCCCCGTCCGTACGGCGGCGTCGGCCAGTCGGTGCGCGACTCCCTGGTCGTCGCCAAGCGCAATCTGATCCGGATGGCCCGGATCCCCGAGATGGTCATCTTCGGGCTGATCCAGCCGATCATGTTCGTGGTGCTGTTCAGCTACGTCTTCGGCGGCTCCATCGCCGTGGGCGGCAGCACCGACCCCTCGACCTACCGCGAGTTCCTGATGGCCGGCATCTTCGCGCAGACCGTCACCTTCGCGACGGCCGGTGCCGGGGCGGGCATCGCCGACGACATGCACAAGGGGCTCATCGACCGCTTCCGCTCGCTGCCCATGGCGCGCGGGGCGGTGCTCACCGGCCGTACCCTCGCCGACCTCGTGCAGACGGCGCTGACGCTGGTGGTGCTGGCGATCGTCGCGGTGATCGTGGGGTGGCGCACCCACGCGGGCATCCCCAAGGCTGTGGCGGGCTTCGCGCTGCTGCTCCTGCTCGGCTACGCCTTCTCCTGGATCGGCGCCCTGATCGGGCTGTCCGTACGGACCCCGGAGGCGGCCACCTCGGGCGGGCTGATCTGGCTCTTCCCGCTCACGTTCATCTCGAACGCCTTCGTGCCCTCGGACAACATGCCGATGGTGCTCCGCAACATCGCCGAGTGGAACCCCTTCAGCGCCACCGTGCAGGCGGCCCGGCGGCTCTTCGGCAATCTCCCGGACGGCTATCCGGTGCCCGCCGCCTGGCCCATGCAGCACCCGGTGTGGGCCTCGCTGATCTGGTCCGTGGTGATCATCGTGGTCTTCCGGACCCTGTCGGTGCGGAAGTACCGCTCGGCGACGGCCTGACGCCGGGCCCGCCCCGCCGCCCGCGGCCGGGTGCGGAGACGGCGGAGCCCCGGACCCTTTCACCGGGTCCGGGGCTCCGCCGTCGGGTCTTCCGCGAGGGTCAGGAGGTGTAGGGCTTGGCCTCCAGGATGCGGACCATGGCCTTCTTGCCGTTCGGCAGCTCGTACGAGGCGTCCTCGCCGATCTTCTTGCCGTTGACGCCCGAGCCCAGCGGGGACTGGGGGGAGTACGTCTCGATGTCCGTGCTGGCGTACTCGCGGGAGGCGAGCAGGAAGGTCATGGTGTCGTCCGGGTCGCCGTCGAAGGCGATGGTGACGACGGTGCCGGGCGCGACGACGCCGGTCGCGGCCGGGGCCTCGCCGACCTTCGCGTTCTCCAGCAGCTGCGTGAGCTGGCGCACACGGAGCTCCTGCTTGCCCTGCTCCTCCTTGGCCGCGTGGTACCCGCCGTTCTCTCGCAGGTCACCCTCCTCGCGGGCCGCCGCGATCTTCATCGCGATCTCGGTGCGAGCGGGACCAGACAGGTACTCCAGCTCGGCCTTGAGCTGGTCGTACGCCTCCTGAGTCAGCCAGGTGACGTTGTCGCTGGTCTGGGTCACAGGTGCTCCTCGTCGGTACTGGGAAAAACTTGGGGTTACGGCTGGGGTCACAGCCGGGATACAAATGAACGCCCTACTCAGAAGGGTGCGCCTTCAAAGGTGGGCGAAACCACGAGCCTAACAATTACGTCCGTAAAGGGGGAAGAAGTCAGCGGGAGGAAACGCGCAAGAAACGCGTTAGCGCAGGTCAGCCGCGTGACGAGCTGGTGCAGCCCTCAAGTGCCGTGGCCGAGGCGCGCCGGGTGGTGTGGAGGGTGACCAGCTGGGTGAAGTGACCCTCGCGGCGGTCGAGCGTGATGTCCTTACGGGCGACCTCGCCGCCGTCCTCGCCGAGCGAGCGCACGGTGCAGATGGCCGTGGCGTCCTTGTCCTTACGGATCTCCAGAACGGCCTCGACGGTGTCGTCGGAGACCGGCTTCGAGCGGATCAGCTGCCCCGTGACGTCCGACGAGGTGATGTAGTGCACGGCCGACCAGCCGATCACGCCCAGCAGGCAGGCGCCCAGCACGGCCCCGACGACCTTCAGCTTGCGGTCGGCGCGCTCGTCCGCCGAGCGGCCGTAACGACCCTCGGGCAGGCCCTCGCGTACCGCAGCCATGATCTTTCCTCCTGGTCGGGGACCGGCGGGGAGAACTGGAATGAAACGTCTCCCGCTTCGGTCACTATAGGAGGCGCCCCGACACACCGATAAGACGGGCCATGACCAGTGACTGAGGATCGAGCCTTGACTGAGCAGCTGCGACTGATGGCCGTGCATGCCCACCCCGACGACGAGTCGAGCAAGGGCGCGGCCACGATGGCCAAGTACGTGTCCGAGGGGGTGGACGTGCTGGTCGCGACCTGCACCGGTGGCGAGCGTGGCTCCATCCTCAACCCCAGGCTCCAGGGCGACCCCTACATCGAGGAGCACATCCACGAGGTGCGGGCCAAGGAGATGGCCGAGGCGCGCGACATCCTCGGTGTGAAGCAGGAGTGGCTGGGCTTCGTCGACTCCGGGCTGCCCGAGGGCGACCCGCTGCCGCCGCTGCCCGAGGGCTGCTTCGCGCTCCAGGACGTCGACGAGGCGGCGGGCGAGCTGGTGAAGCTGATCCGCGAGTTCCGTCCGCACGTGATCACCACGTACGACGAGAACGGCGGTTACCCGCACCCCGACCACATCATGACCCACAAGATCACGATGGTGGCCTTCGAGGCGGCCGGCGACCCGTCCCGCTACCCCGACGCGGGCGAGCCCTGGCAGCCGCTCAAGCTCTACTACAACCAGGGCTTCAACCGGGAGCGCACCCTGGCCCTCCACGAGGCGCTGCTGGCCCGGGGGCTGGAGTCCCCTTACGGCGAGTGGCTGGAGCGCTGGCTGACGGCCGGCCGCGAGCGCACGCTGACCACCTACGTCCCGTGCGGCGACTTCTTCGAGATCCGGGACAAGGCGCTGATCGCGCACGCGACCCAGATCGACCCGGACGGCGGCTGGTTCCGGGTGCCGCTGGACCTCCAGCGCGAGGTCTGGCCGACCGAGGAGTACGAGCTGGCGAAGTCTCTCGTCGGCACGTCCCTCCCCGAGGACGACCTCTTCGCGGGCATCCGCAACAATTGACCCCATGACGACCTCCCCCGCGCTCACGCACCTGGTGCCGCTCGCCGCGGAGCTTGACCAGAACAAGGTCACTCCCGGTGTGCTCGGTTTCGTTGTCTTCGCCTTGATCGGCGGTGCCGTCTGGCTGCTGATGAAGAGCATGAACAAGCACATGAAGAAGGTGGACTTCGAGGAGGCCCCGGAGGAGACGCCGGCGGCCGCCAAGGGGGCCGCCGCCGCGAGCGGCACCGGCGCCTGAGCGCCCGGACCGGGGCCCTCCGCCCCTGACACGGCCGTGGCCCACCGGGCCGCGGCCGCCTTCGGGCGTGCCCGCGCCCGGCCGCTCCCCCGCGTGCTCCTTCGCGCCCCGTCCTCCTTCCGGGCGCCGTGTCCCGATCAAGCCTGTGGACAACTCACCGATCGGGCCGGGTTGGGGAAGGATGGGGGGCATGCCGAACCGCCTGGCGCATGAGACGTCCCCGTACCTCCTCCAGCACGCCGGGAATCCGGTGGACTGGTGGCCGTGGTCGCCCGAGGCCTTCGAGGAGGCCCGGCGGCGCGATGTGCCCGTGCTGCTGAGCGTCGGGTACTCCAGCTGTCACTGGTGCCATGTGATGGCGCACGAGTCCTTCGAGGACGACGACACCGCCGCGTTCCTCAACGAGCACTTCGTCGCGGTCAAGGTCGACCGCGAGGAGCGCCCGGACGTCGACGCGGTCTATATGGAGGCCGTGCAGGCGGCCACCGGCCACGGCGGCTGGCCCATGACGGTCTTCCTCACCCCCGGGGCCGAGCCGTTCTACTTCGGCACGTACTTCCCGCCCGAGCCCCGGCACGGCACCGCGTCCTTCCCGCAGGTGCTGGAGGGCGTCCGGGCCGCGTGGGCCGACCGCCGGGAGGAGGTCGGCGAGGTCGCCGGGCGGATCGTCCGCGATCTGTCGGAGCGCACCCTCACGCTGAGCCTCGCCGAGGAGGACGCCGACGGCGAGGACGAGGGGGCCGGCTCCGTGCCCCGGCCGCCCGGCCCCGAGGAGCTCCACCAGGCCCTGATGGGGCTCACCCGCGACTTCGACGCCGTGCGCGGCGGCTTCGGCGGCGCCCCGAAGTTCCCGCCGTCCATGACCCTGGAGTTCCTGCTCCGCCACCACGCCCGTACGGGCTCCGAGGCCGCCCTCCAGATGGTGGAGGCCACCTGCGAGGCCATGGCCCGCGGCGGGATCTACGACCAGCTCGGCGGCGGCTTCGCCCGGTACGCGGTGGACGCCACGTGGACGGTGCCCCACTTCGAGAAGATGCTCTACGACAACGCCCTGCTCTGCCGGGTGTACGCGCACCTGTGGCGGGCCACCGGATCGGGGCTCGCCCGCCGGGTCGCCCTGGAGACGGCCGACTTCCTGGTCCGCGAGATGCGCACCGATCAGGGCGGTTTCGCGTCGGCGCTGGACGCCGACAGCGACGACGGAACCGGGGCGCACGCCGAGGGCGCCTTCTACGTGTGGACGCCGGCGCGGCTGCGGGAGGTCCTGGGCGAGGAGGACGGCGAGCTGGCCGCCGCCCACTTCGGGGTGACCAAGGAGGGCACGTTCGAGGAGGGTGCCTCGGTCCTCCAGCTGCCGGACACCGAGGTCCTGCTGGAGGCGGGGCGGCTCGCCGCCGTGCGGCGCAAGCTGCTGGCGGCCCGGGAGACCCGGCCCCGCCCCGGCCGGGACGACAAGATCGTGGCCGCCTGGAACGGCTTGGCGATCGCCGCGCTGGCGGAGACCGGCGCGTATTTCGACCGCCCGGATCTCGTGCAGGCCGCGACGGACGCCGCCGATCTGCTCGTCCGCACCCATATGGACTGGCACGCGCGGCTGTTCCGCACCTCCCTGGACGGGGTGGCGGGCGCCCACGCCGGCGTCCTGGAGGACTACGCGGACGTGGCCGAGGGCTTCCTCACGCTCACCGCGGTCACCGGCGAAGGGGTGTGGGCGGACTTCGCGGGGCTGCTGCTGGACTCCGTCCTGGCCCACTTCCGGGGCGAGGACGGCGGCTTCTTCGACACCGCCGACGACGCCGAGGCCCTGATCCGCCGTCCGCAGGACCCCACGGACACCGCGACGCCCTCCGGCTGGACGGCCGCCTGCGGCGCCCTGCTGACGTACGCCGCCTACACCGGCAGCGCCCCGCACCGGGAGGCGGCGGAGCGCGCGCTCGGGGTGGTGCGGGTGCTCGGCCCGAAGGCGCCGCGCTTCATCAGCTGGGGTCTGGCCACCGCCGAGGCGCTGCTGGACGGGCCCCGAGAGGTCGCCGTCGTCGGCCCGCAGGACCACCCGGCGACGCTCGCCCTGCACCGCACCGCCCTGCTGTCGACGGCCCCCGGGCTGGCGGTCGCCGTGGGCGAGGCCGGCTCGGAGGAGGTGCCGCTGCTCTCCGGGCGTTCGCTCCTCGACGGCCGGCCGGCCGCGTACGTCTGCCGGGACTTCACCTGCCGGAGGCCGACGGACGACCCGGCGGTGCTGGCGGCGAGCCTGGCGGCGAGGGAGTAGCGCGCGCCGGGACCCGTCCGGGCGGTGGCTCCCGGGGATCGGCCGTTCCGGCCTGTGGTCCTCTCGGGGATCGGCCGTCCCGGCCCGTGGTCCTCTGGGGGATCGGCTGTTCCGGCGGTGCTCCTCCGAGGGGCGGCTGTTCCGGCGGTGGTCCTCGGAGCGGCGGCCGTTCCGGCAGCGGTCCTCGGAGGGATCGGTGGTTCCGCCGGTTCAGCCGTTCCCGCTCAGAGCGTGAGGCCCCGGTCGAGGACGTCCAGCGTGCGGCTGATGAGCGCGATGAGGTCCTCGGCCTGGCCCCGCTCGACCCAGCGCATCAGGGCCTCGTGCATCGCCGCGAGCACGGCGGCGATGACGACCCGCAGCTCCAGGTCGTCGGCCGGGCGGCCGGTGCGCTCGGCCAGCACGCCACAGAGCATCCGCGCCGACTCGCCCATGCCCTCGGCCTGCCTGCCGCGCAGCGAGGGCACCTCGCTGACGAGTCTGGTCCGCTGCTTGAGCTCGGCGATGTCGCTGTCGATGACGTGGCGCATCGAGGAGAGGACCCCCTGCCGGATGGCCTCGACCGGTGACTCGCTCATCGGCCGGGCCCGGATCGCCGCCTCCAGCAGCGGGTCGTACTCGTCGGTCAGGACGATGTCGTCCTTGGTGGGGAAGTAGCGGAAGACCGTGCTGGGGGAGACGTCGGCGGCCTCGGCGATCTGGTCGACCGGGGTCGCGTCGTACCCCTGCTTCTCGAAGAGCCGGTAGGCGGCGCGGCGGATCGCCTGACGGGTCTGGATCTTCTTCCGCTCGCGCAGCCCGAGCCGGGGCCCGGGCGTCGCGGCGGAGGAGGTTTCTGCGGAGGCCATGGCAGCATTCTCAGGCATCGACCTTCTCGGGGACCACGCCGTGGTCCCCGGTGGCCTCCTTGCCGCGCCCGTCGGGCAGGAAGGCGGCGGTGAGCATCGCGGCGGCGATGCCGGAGACCGCGCAGACGAGCAGCGCGAGGTCCATGCCGTGCAGATAGGCGCTGTCCGCCGAGCGGGCCAGGGCCTCGCTGCCCAGCTCGGCGGCCACCTGGTGGGCGCGGCCGAGGGAGTCCGACGCGGCGTCGGCCGCGGCGGGCGGCAGCCCGGTGGTGTCGAGCCGTGCGGTGTAGGCCCCGGCGATCAGGCTGCCGAGGACCGCGATGCCGACGGCCCCGGCGACCTGGCGCAGCGTCATCAGCAGTCCGGATCCGTTGCCCGCGCGGTCGCGGGGCAGGGCGCCCAGGGCGCCGTCCATGGCGGGGATGATCCCGAAGCCGAAGCCGAATCCGGCGAGGGTCAGCCACAGCGCGGTCCAGCCGTAGCCGTCGTGGATGTCCGTACGGCTGCCGAGCAGTCCGGCGACGGCCATGACGAACAGGGCGCCGGTGATGACGGGGCGCGGCCCGAACTTGCCTACGAGCGGTCCGGCGGCCTTGGCCGCCACCAGCAGGCCACCCATCATCGGCATCATCCGCAGGCCCGTGCCGAAGGCGTCCAGGCCCAGCACGGCCTGGAGGTAGGTGGGCAGCACGAACAGCAGGCCCATGAGGGTGAAGGAGACCAGGGACGCCGCGATCGTGCTCCACAGGAAGCCGCGGTGGCGCAGGAGGGCGAGGTCGAGCATCGGCCGGGCGCGCCGCCGCTCGCGCAGGACCAGGCCGGCCAGCAGCAGCACGGCCAGGACGAGCGAGCCGAGCACGAAGCCGGAGCCCCAGCCGCGGGTGGGGCCCTCGTTGAGGGCGAAGACGAAGGCGCCGAGGCCGGTCACGGTGAGCGCGGTGGAGACGGTGTCGACCTTGGGGGAGGACGGGTCGTGGGTCTCCGGGAGCAGGAAGACGCAGGCGGCGATGCCGAGCAGCACCAGCGGGACGTTGATCAGGAAGATCGAGCCCCACCAGAAGTGGTCGAGCAGCCAGCCGCCGACGATCGGGCCGAGCGGCATGCCCAGCGCGGAGGCGGCGGAGACGGCGCCCACGGCCTTGGTGCGCTCCTCGGGCGGGAAGAGGGTGGGCAGTACGGCCATGGCCAGCGGCATGATCAGCGCGCCGCCGACGCCGAGGACCGAGCGGGCCGCGATGACCAGGCCCGGGGTGTCGACGAAGACGCCGAGCAGGGAACCCGCGAGGAAGATCGCGAGCCCGGTCAGGAGCATCCGCCGGCGGCCGAAGCGGTCGCCCAGCAGGCCCGCGGGGAGCATCAGGGCGGCGAAGACGACGAAGTAGGAGTTGGCGATCCACTGCTGTTCGCCGGTGTCGGCGCCGAGCTGGGTGGCCATCACGGGCAGGGCCACGTTGAGGATCGTGCCGTCGAAGCCGAGGACCAGCATGCAGGCGACCAGGGCGCCCAGGGCCCACCAGCGGCGCGGGTCGAGCCGGGGTCCGGCCTCGGCGCCGGGTGCGAGCGGGGTACTCAAGACACACCTCCGGGAGAGTGAGAGTCAAATGAAAGTAACTCTCAAAAGATGGAGGCTGTCAATCGGGTCCCGGCTTTTCGGTGTGCCCGGCGGGGGCGTGCGCGAGGGAGGGGCGCGCGTGGCGGGCATCGCGCCTTTCTCCGGTGCGTGCCCCGGTGCGGCCTTCGGCGCGTGCCCCGGAAACGGCGAAGGCCGCGACCTCGTCGAGGTCGCGGCCCTGGGGGCTGCGGGGGTGGGTGCCCCGGGGCGGTTCGCGCCGGGGCCGGCTCAGGCGTGCGTATAGGCGACCAGCGAGATGCCCACGTAGTGCACGATGAACGCCGCCAGCGTCAGCGAGTGGAAGACCTCGTGGAAGCCGAACCAGCGCGGGGACGGGTTGGGGCGCTTGATGCCGTAGATGACGCCGCCGACGCTGTAGAGCAGCCCGCCGACGATCACGAGGACGAGCACCGCGATGCCGCCCTTCCGCAGGAAGTCCGGCAGGAAGAAGACGGCGGCCCAGCCCATGGCGATGTAGCAGGGGGTGTAGAGCCAGCGCGGCGCGCCGACCCAGAACACGCGGAAGGCGATGCCCGCCGCGGCCGCCGCCCAGACCGCCCAGAGCAGCACCTGGCCCTTGCCGTCGGGGAGGAGCAGCATGGTCAGCGGCGTATAGGTGCCGGCGATGATCAGGAAGATGTTGGCGTGGTCGAGCCGGCGGAGCACGGCGTTGACCCTGGGGCTCCAGTTCCCCCGGTGGTAGAGGGCGCTGACGCCGAACAGCAGACAGGCGGAGAGCACGTAGACCGCGCAGGCGATACGGCCGCGGGTGCTGTCCGCGAGCGCGGTCAGGAACACGCCGGAGATCAGGACGGCGGGGAACATCCCGGCGTGCAGCCAGCCGCGCAGGCGCGGCTTGACGTTCGGCAGGGGGAGGCCGGGCGGTGCGGCGGCCGCGGCGCCGGCGGGGGCGGGCTGCGCGGGAAGCGCTGCGTCGGGCGCGGAAGTCATGGCGGCATGGTACCTACGGCACCGTAAGTTACGGATCAGTATCGCGTGGCGATGGTCACGGGGGCGCCCCCTGGACAGAAGCGGGGCGGAGTCGGATGATCAAATGAGTGCGGGCGGCACCGGATGAGCGGTCACGAAGCGTCTGGGTCGCAGCCCCCAAGGGGCACCTTCCACAGCAGCGGACCGAGCGGGCGACAGGGCGAGGTCCGTCAACCCTCAAATCTGACGCCGGGGGCAGTGTGGTCCCCGGCGGGACGGAGCGATCGTGGCGCGCAGCAATGCGGCTCCCACCACCCTCACCAACCACCAGGAGCTGATCTCCTGGGTCGACGAGATCGCCGCCCTCACCCAGCCGGACCAGGTGGTCTGGTGCGACGGTTCCGAGGCCGAGTACGAGCGCCTGTGCGAGGAGCTCGTCGCCAAGGGCACCTTCCGCAAGCTCGACCCCGTCAAGCGCCCCCACTCGTACTACGCCGCCTCCGACCCGAGCGACGTCGCCCGCGTCGAGGACCGCACGTTCATCTGCTCCGAGAAGGAGTCCGACGCCGGCCCGACGAACCACTGGAAGGCGCCCGCCGAGATGCGGGAGATCTTCGCGGGGGAGCGGGGCGTCTTCCGCGGCTCGATGCGCGGCCGCACGCTCTACGTGGTGCCGTTCTGCATGGGCCCGCTCGGCTCGCCGCTGTCCGCGATCGGCGTGGAGCTCACCGACTCCGCCTACGTCGCCGTCTCGATGCGCACCATGACCCGCATGGGTCAGGCCGTTCTCGACGAGCTCGGCACCGACGGGTTCTTCGTCAAGGCCGTGCACACGCTCGGCGCCCCGCTGGCCGAGGGCGAGGCCGACGTCCCGTGGCCGTGCAACACCACCAAGTACATCTCGCACTTCCCCGAGGACCGCGAGATCTGGTCCTACGGCTCCGGCTACGGCGGCAACGCCCTGCTGGGCAAGAAGTGTTACGCGCTGCGCATCGCCTCCGTCATGGCCCGTGACGAGGGCTGGCTCGCCGAGCACATGCTCATCCTCAAGCTCACCCCGCCGCGCGGCGAGGCGAAGTACGTGGCCGCCGCCTTCCCCTCCGCCTGCGGCAAGACCAACCTCGCCATGCTGGAGCCCACGGTCCCCGGCTGGACGGTCGAGACCATCGGCGACGACATCGCCTGGATGCGCTTCGGCGAGGACGGCCGGCTCTACGCCATCAACCCCGAGGCCGGCTTCTTCGGCGTCGCGCCCGGCACCGGCGAGCACACCAACGCCAACGCCATGAAGACCATGTGGGGCAACTCCGTCTTCACCAACGTCGCCCTCACCGACGACGGCGACGTGTGGTGGGAGGGCATGACGGAGGAGCCGCCCGCGCACCTCACGGACTGGAAGGGCAACGACTGGACTCCGGCGAGCGGCACCCCCGCCGCCCACCCCAACGCCCGCTTCACCGTCCCCGCCTCGCAGTGCCCGATCATCGCGCCCGAGTGGGAGGACCCCAAGGGGGTGCCGATCTCGGCGATCCTCTTCGGTGGCCGCCGTGCCTCGGCCGTGCCGCTGGTGACGGAGTCCTTCGACTGGCAGCACGGTGTCTTCCTCGGTGCCAACGTCGCCTCCGAGAAGACCGCCGCCGCCGAGGGCAAGGTCGGCGAGCTGCGCCGCGACCCCTTCGCCATGCTGCCGTTCTGCGGCTACAACATGGGCGACTACATGGGGCACTGGCTCGAGGTCGGCAAGGGCAAGGACCAGGCGAAGCTGCCGAAGATCTACTACGTGAACTGGTTCCGCAAGGACGCGGACGGCCGGTTCGTGTGGCCGGGCTTCGGTGAGAACAGCCGGGTGCTCAAGTGGATCGTCGAGCGGCTGGACGGCACGGCGGAGGGCGTCGAGTCGCCGATCGGCGTGCTGCCGACGAAGGAGGCCCTCGACACGGACGGCCTCGACCTGGGCGCGGACGACCTCGACTTCCTGCTGACCGTCGACAAGGAGGTCTGGCGCGAGGAGGCCTCGCTGATCCCCGGCCACCTGGAAACCTTCGGCGAGCACACGCCGAAGGAGCTGTGGGACGAGTACCGGGCGCTGGTGCGGCGCCTGGGCTGATGCGGGGAGGGTGCTGGAGGCACGGCCTCCAGCACCTGTGCGAAGCGGGTCCCGCCGGTCAGGCGGGGATGCCCAGCGCCGCCGCGTGTGCCCGCAGGCTCTCCGCGGCGACGGTCTCGCCGGCCGTGTCCTTCGCCGACACGGCCACGACCAGCGCCTGCCCGGCGAGCTGGTGCGCCCGCTGGTGGAGGGCGTCGATACGGGCGGGGGCGGCGCCGTCCGACGACGGGGCCGCGCGGAGCGGGGAGCTGCCGCGCATACGGGTGATCAGATCGGCGAGGCGGTCCGCGGCGTCGTCCAGCGCGCCGGACGGCGCGAGGGCGCGGAGCTCGTCGGTGACGGTCAGCAGCGCGGTGAGGTGCCCCGCGAGCCGGATGTCCAGCTGCTCCTCGCGGGAATGACGCAGCTCGCGCTTGCTCCAGTGCTGTGCGGCCAGGCTGTGGACCGACTGCGTCCGGATTGGCTCGTACATGGATGGCCTCCTGGAAATACCTCAGAAGGCCATCCTAACTTAGACGGCGTCTAAAGTTGTTTTACCTATAGAACCGGATCTTCCTCAGGGCTGGCCGTAGCCGTCCAGGAAGGTGCCGATCCGGGTCACCGCTTCCGCCAGGTCCTTGGTGTTCGGCAGGGTGACCAGGCGGAAGTGGTCGGGCTCCGGCCAGTTGAAGCCGGTGCCGTGCACGACCATGATCTTCTCGGCCCGGAGCAGGTCCAGGACCATCTGCCGGTCGTCCTTGATCTTGTAGACCTTGGGGTCGAGCCGCGGGAAGGCGTACAGCGCGCCCTTGGGCTTCACGCACGTCACGCCCGGGATCCGCGTCAGCAGCTCGTGCGCCACGTCGCGCTGCTCCCGCAGCCGGCCGCCGGGCAGCACCAGGTCGTTGATCGACTGCCGGCCGCCGAGCGCCGTGGCCACCGCGTGCTGCGCGGGCATGTTCGCGCACAGGCGCATGTTGGCGAGGATCGTGAGGCCCTCGATGTAGCTGTCGGCGTGCGCCTTCGGGCCGCAGACCGCCATCCAGCCGCTGCGGTAGCCCGCGACCCGGTAGGACTTCGACAGGCCGTTGAAGGTCAGGGTGAGCAGGTCGGGGGCGATGGCCGCGGTCGGCGTGTGGGTGACGTCGTCGTAGAGGATCTTGTCGTAGATCTCGTCCGAGCAGACGATCAGGTTGTGGCGGCGCGCGATCTCCGTCAGGCCGCGCAGCATCTCGTCGTCGTAGACCGCGCCCGTGGGGTTGTTGGGGTTGATGATGACGATGGCCTTGGTGCGGTCGGTGACCTTCCGCTCCACGTCGGCGAGGTCCGGCATCCAGTCCGACTGCTCGTCGCAGCGGTAGTGCACGGCCGTGCCGCCGGCCAGCGAGACGGACGCCGTCCACAGCGGATAGTCGGGCGCGGGGACGAGCACCTCGTCGCCGTCGTCGAGCAGCGCCTGCATCGACATCTGGATCAGCTCCGAGACGCCGTTGCCGAGGTAGACGTCCTCGACGGACAGCTCGATGCCCTTGGTCTCGTAGTGCTGCACCACCGCGCGGCGGGCGGAGAGCAGACCCTTGGCGTCGCCGTAGCCGTGTGCGCTCCCGACGTTGCGGAGCATGTCCTCGAGGATCTCCGGCGGGCACTCGAAACCGAAGGTCGCCGGGTTCCCGGTGTTGAGCTTGAGGATGCGGTGACCTGCCGCTTCCAGCCGCATGGCCTCCTCGAGCACCGGGCCACGGATTTCGTAGCAGACATTGGCGAGCTTCGTTGACTGGATCACCTGCATGACGGCCACCATACGGGGGCTCCGGGACCCCCGCGCGTGGATTCCCGTCACACCGGAGGGCCGCCCGGGGCCTCGTTCAGCGTCCCGGCGACCGCCGGACCGTCCGCCCCGCCAGAACGTCCGTCCGGTGCCCGTCTTCCATCACAAAGCGTCCGGCAATCAGGACATAAGGAATGCCGGTCGGAAGTGTCCGCGGGGCTTCGAAAGTGGCACCGGCGGCGACGGTCTCCGGATCGAAGAGCACCAGGTCGGCGCGGTATCCCTCGCGTACGAGACCCCGGTCCGGCAGCCTCAGCCGGGCCGCGGGCCGCGACGTGAGATGCGCCACGCACTCCTCCAGAGACAGCACGCCGAGCTCCCGCGCGTAGCGGCCCAGGTAGTGCGGAAACGTGCCGTACGCGCGGGGGTGCGGCTTGGCGCCGTGCAGGATCCCGTCGCTGCCGCCGGTGTGCGCGCGATGGCGCATGATCGCCCGGACGTTCTCCTCGTGCCCCACGTGCTGGAGGATCGTCGACCCCAGCCGGTCGGCGATCAGCAGCCCGCGGGCCACGGCCCAGGGCCGCTCGCCGCGCGCGCGGGCGAGGGCGGCGACGGTCCGGCCGACGTACCCGGCCAGCGCCGGGTCCGCCACCCCGGAGATCTCTATGGCGTCCCAGTCGATCGGCACCCCGTGGCAGCCGTCCGCGCCCTCGACCTCCATCGAACGCCGGACGCGCTCGGCCGTCGCGTCGTCCCGCAGCCGCGCCAGGACCGCCTCGGGGCCGCCCTCGCCCGCCCAGCTCGGCAGCATCGCGACGAGCGTGGTGCAGCCCGGGGTGTACGGATAGGTGTCCAGGGAGAGGTCGGCGCCGTCCGCGAGCGCGGCGTCGAGCAGCGCCAGCAGCTCGGGGGCGCGGCCCTCGTTCACCCCGAAGTTCATGGTCGCGTGCGCGAGGTGCAGGGCGCAGCCCGCCTCGCGGGTGAGGGCGATCATCTCCGCGTACGCCTCGAGCGCGCCCGCCCCGTACGAGCGGTGGTGCGGGCAGTAGTAGCCGTCGTACGCGGCGACCACCCGGCACAGCTCCGTGAGCTCGGCGTCGGTGGCGTACATGCCGGGCGTGTAGGTGAGGCCGGAGGAGAGGCCGACGGCCCCCTGCTCCAGCCCCTCGGCGACCAGCCGCTTCATCCGGTCGACCTCGGCGGGCGTGGCCTCCCGGTCCTCCCAGCCGACCGCGAGCATCCGCACGGTGCCCTGCGGGACGAGGTAGGCGGCGTTGACGGCGATGCCCTGCCGGTCGAGCCGGTCGAGGTACCCGCCGACGGTCCGCCAGTCGAAGTCGACGCTCGTGTCCCCTGGCCCGCCGCCGTTCCAGCCGGTGATCTGGGCGCGGACCTCGGCGAGGGTGCGGTCGTCCACGGGCGCGTACGACAGGCCGTCCTGGCCGAGCACCTCCAGGGTCACGCCCTGGGCGGCCTTGGCCTCGTGGGCGGGGTCGCGGAGGAGGGCGAGGTCGCTGTGGGCGTGCATGTCGATGAAGCCGGGGGAGAGGGCGAGGCCGTGGGCGTCGAGGACGCGCGCACCGCCGGGACGGGGGCCCCGCCCCTCCCTGCGGATCTCGGCGATGCGGCCGTCCTTCAGGGCGACGTCGGCCCGGTAGGAGGGGGTGGCGGTGCCGTCGACGACGCGGACGTCGCGGAGGACGGTGTCCATGGTGGCGTGCTCCTTTCCCGGCCCCGGCCCGGTCGTCGCGCACCCGGGTGGGCCGGGCCGGTGTGTCAGAAGAACGTGCGGACGTAATCCGTGACTGTGCCGTCCTCCTCGACCAGGGGGATCAGCCGCCACTTGTCGAACGCCGTGCACGGGTGCGACAGCCCCAGTCCCACCCAGTCCCCGACCTCCAGCTCCGCGCCCTCCGCCAGCTCCACGAACGTGTGCTGGTCGGCGAGGGCGACGACCCGCATGCCCTCCGCGCTCCGCACCGAGCCGTCCCGCGCGGAGCGCACGACCTGCGGTTCGGGCAGGTCGATGTCGTACGGGGCGTCGCGCTTGCCCGCGTCGAGGTACGCGCGGCCCGGCTCGGGCCGGGAGACCACCTGGGCCCACAGCCGGAGCGCGGGGAACAGACCACCCTGGTCCGGGTGGCGGTTGAAGGGGGTCTTCCGGCGGTAGAACCCGTCGTCGTGGGTGACGTAGGCCCCGGCGCGCAGCACCTTCCGCACTGGGGCGGACAGCGGCGGGAGCTCCCCGAGGACGTCGGCGACCGCGTCGAACCACGAGCTGCCGCCCGCGCTCACCACGATCTCCGGCACCCCGGCGAACCGGCCGGCCCCGTCGAACTCCACGGCGAGCGCGGTCAGCCGCCGCAGCCAGGCGCGTACCCGGTCGGGGCCGGCCTCCGGTATCTCGCCCTCGTAACCGGCGACGCCGGCCAGACGGAGGGTGTCCGTGGCCGCCACGGCGTCCGCGACGGCGGCGCACTCCGCCTCGGTGCGCGCCCCGGTGCGGCCGCCGTCCACACCCAGTTCGACGAGGACGTCCAGGGGGCGCGTGGCGCCGGCCGCGCGCAGGGCGGTGTTCATGAGCTCCACGCCGCGCACGGAGTCGACGTAGGTGAGCAGCCGGAACTCCGGGTCGGCGTCGAGCTCGGCCGCGAGCATGCGGAGGGCGGCGGCGTCCACGACCTCGTTGGCGAGGAGTATCCGCCGGACTCCGAAGGCGCGGTGCACGCGGACCTGGGCGGGGGTCGCGGCGGTGAGGCCCCACGCGCCGTGGGCGAGCTGACGGGTGAACAGCCGCGGCGCCATGGAGGTCTTGGCGTGCGGGGCGAAGACGAGACCGCGCTCGGCCGACCAGCGCTCCATGAGCGCGAGGTTGTGGTCCAGCGCCGCCGAGGAGAGGGTGAGCACGGGAGTGGTGAAGCCGCCGGTGAACAACGGGCGGCGCTCGGCGGCCAGGGCGCCGACGGTCAGGCCCTCCGCGTCCGGGGGCAGCCCCTTGAAGCGGTGGTCGAGGCGCTCCTCGGCGAGGCGCGCGACGGCGGCCTCGCTGAAGGGTGCGGCGCCGTCCATGGAGCCTCCCGTGAACATCAGTTGCAGTGTGTGCAACATCCATTGCGTATTTCGCTCACCGCTGTCTAACATCCCGGCAGGCGCAGGGTCAACGGTCGCCCGGGAAGGCCTGGCGCTCCGTCATGGGGCGTGCGCGGTGGTGCGAGCGAGGGATGCGAGTGTCTGTCGACGACGGTGTGACGAGGACGGAAGTGGTGTGCCTCGGCGAGGCCATGGTCGCCTTCCAGCCCTCCCGCCCCGGCCGCCTGGGCGACGTGCCGTCCTTCGAACGCGGCGTCGGCGGAGCGGAGGCGAACGTCGCCTGCGCCCTCGCGGCGGCGGGCCACCGCGCACGGTGGATCGGCCGGGTGGGCACGGACGGCTTCGGCGACTACGTGCTCTCGGCGATCGCGGCCCACGGCGTGGACGTCTCACAGGCCCGGCGCGACCCGCTGCGGCCCACGGGGATCTACTTCCGGACGGCGGGCGAACGCGCGGTGACGACGGGCCTCCGGCCCGGCGCGGAGCCGGGCGCCCCGGCGCCGCTGGTTCCCCGCGCGGACGGGCGGCCCGCCGCCCCGGCGGCGGACGGCTCCGGATCCGGGCCGGCAGGCTCTCGCCCGGGCACGGAGCCGGAGGACTCCCGCGCGGGCGGGCGTGGACAGATGCCGGAGGCCGCCGAGGAAGTGCGCGTAGACGCGTCGTCCGTCGTTTCGGCGGGGGACGACTCCGTCGTCGCGTCGACGGGTTCCCGGACCGGTGCGGACTCGGCGGGTTCACGCACCGGCGGACACGGGCGGGCATCGGAGGCCGCCGAGGAAGTGCGCGTGGACGCGTCGTCCGTCGTTTCGGCGGGGGACGACTCCGTCGTCGCGTCGACGGGTTCCCGGACCGGTGCGGAGCCGGCTGCCCCGGTGCCTGTGGGCACCCGCGAGAACGCACCGTCCGGTGCCCCGGCGGCGGGCCGCGCCGAGGGTGCCGCGCTCGCCGAAGTCGCCTACTACCGTGCCGGGTCCGCCGCCTCCGCCATGTCCCCGGCGCTCGTCCCCCGCGCGGCCGCGTGGGCCGGGCGGGTGCTGCACCTGACCGGGATCACCCCGGCGCTCTCGACGGACTGCCTCGCCCTCGTCCGCGAGCTGACCGACCGCGCGCTGCCCGGCCGTCCGCTGCTCTCCTTCGACGTCAACTACCGCGTGGACCTGTGGCGGGACACGGCGGAGGGCCCCACCGTCCTCGCCGAGCTGGCCCGCCGCTGCGACCTCGTCTTCGTCGGCGAGGACGAGGCGGAGGCGGCGTGGGGCCTCCACGGACCCGCCGCGATCCGGGCCGCGCTCCCCGAACCGGACGTCCTGGTGGTCAAGCGGGGCGCGGCGGGCGCGGTGGCGTACGTACGGGAGCCGGGCGCGGCGCCGGCGGACCCGTCGGGTTCCGGCTTCGCCGAAGGAAGTGCCGCCTCCGGGGCGACCGCCCCGGGACGTGACGCCCCGGCGCCCCGTACCCCGGGCGGGAGCCCCGCCCGGTCCGGCGCCCCGGCGCCCGAAACCCACCGCGCCCCGAACCGTTCCGGGTCCGCCGGGTCCGCCGGGTCCGCCGGGTCCGCCGGGTCCGCCGGGTCCGCCGGGTCCGCCGGGTCCGCCGGGTCCGCCGGGTCCGGCCTCCCCGCCGACCGCGTCGTCTCCGTCCCCGCCCTCCACGTCGACGTCGTCGCCCCCGTCGGCGCCGGTGACGCCTTCGCCGCCGGGTTCCTCTCCGGGGCCCTGCGCGGGCTGGGCGTCCGGGCGCGGCTGCGGCACGGGCACCTCATGGCCGCCGCCGCGCTCACCAGCGCCGGGGACCTCGGCGCGCCGCCGCGCCGGGCGGACGCCGACCGGCTGGCCGCGCTCGACGACGCCGCCTGGGGGAGACTGCGACTCGGCCCCGGCTGGACGGACCGTCCCCCCGCGGCCGAGGCCCCGTACACCGAGGTGAAGGACCGCACCGCATGAACGACCCCGCGCGCCCGCGCGCCACGACCGTCCGCCACGGGAACGGCGGGACACCCGCATGAGCCAGACCGTCGACCGGGCGCTGACCATCCTCCCGCTCCTCGCCGAGGGCCCCGCCAACCTCGAACAGGTGGCGAACCGCCTCGGCGTCCACAAGTCCACCGCGCTGCGCCTCCTGCGCACCCTGCACGAGCACGGCTTCGTCCACCGCCAGCAGGACCAGCGCTACCGCCTCGGCGCCCGCCTGTTCGCGCTCGCGCAGCAGGCCGTCGAGAGCCTCGACGTACGGGAGATCGCCCACCCCCACCTCGTCGCCCTCAACGAGGCGTGCGGCCACACCGTGCACCTCGCGGTGCACGAGGAGGGCGAGGTCCTCTACATCGACAAGGTCGAGAGCCGCTACCCCGTACGGATGTACTCCCGCATCGGCAAGCCGGTCGCCCTCACCGTCGCCGCCGTCGCCAAGCTGCTCCTCGCCGACCTCCCCGAGCCCGAGCGCCGCGCCCTCGCCGAGCGGCTCGACTACCCGGCCTACACATCCCGGTCGACGCCGAACGCCGCCGCCTTCCTCAAGGAGCTGGCGACCGTGCGCGAGCAGGGCTGGGCCACGGACCTCGGCGGCCACGAGGAGTCCATCAACTGCGTCGGCGCGCCCGTCCGCGGCGTGGACGGACGCGTCGTCGCGGCCTGTTCCATCTCGGCGCCGAACGTCGTCGTCACCGCCGAGGAACTCCTCGCGCTGCTCCCGCTGCTGCGCCGTACCGCCGAGGCGATCAGCGCGGAGTACTCCGGGAGACCTCTCTCCTGAACCCGTAGACCGTTCCGACTGTCCCCACCGTCCTCCTTACGAAGGAAGAGTCATGACGCAGAAGACCGCGGTCCACCCCGCCGGCCACGCCGCCGCGCCCGCCAAGTTCTCGCACGGCGTGCGCAAGGGCAACATCCTCCAGGTCGCCGGACAGGTCGGCTTCCTGCCCGTCGAGCCGGGCCAGGAGCCCGTCGTCGCCGGGCCGACCCTGCGCGAGCAGACCCGGCAGACCCTCGCCAACGTCAAGGCCGTCCTGGAGGCGGGCGGCGCGAGCCTGGAGGACGTGGTCATGCTCCGCGTCTACCTCACGGACACCGCGCACTTCGCCGAGATGAACGAGGTCTACGACGAGTTCTTCGCCGACCTCAAGGAGGCGCCCGCGGCCCGTACGACCGTCTACGTGGGCCTGCCCGACGGCCTGCTGGTCGAGATCGACGCGCTCGCCGTGCTCGACTGACGCCCACCGTGGCGGGCGGGCGGCAGGCCCCGCCCGCCACGGCGCCGGGCCCGGCCCGGGTCCTCAGGCGACGCGCGTGACCATGCGGCAGTTGGCGCACCAGAACAGGAAGCCGTTGGCGTCGACGTCCTCGCTGCCGCAGGCGAGGCACGGGCAGCCGACGAAATTGGCGGGCACCCAGGAGTGCGACGCCCGGGCGATCCGCACGTCCGCGTTGGCCTCTCTGGCGTAACACTCGATGCACACACCGCCGTTGTGGCCGGGGAGCTTCATCGTCCGTTCGTGGCACACGACGCACATGGCCGTGCCGACGAGCTCGGGCGCGAGCGGCATCCGCTGCGCCCGCTTGACCGGGACATCGCGCTCACCCGCGGTCACGCGAGCACCGTGCCCGTACCGGCGCACCCGCTGCACTGCGTCGTGACCTCATCGCCTTCGTGCGACTCCCACGTGGCGTTCCCCGATCCGCTGCAGTCGGGGCAGTCCTTCTCCGGGGGTAGCGACATGGGTCATCCTCCCTGGCCCGCCGTACGTCGGCAACGAGAGTACGCCGACGCCGATCTCCCCGCGGGTGTTCCCGCGAGCCCGGCGCCGGCGCGCTCGTCGCCCGTCAGGCCTTCGCGCAGTACTGCTGCTCCTTCCCGATCGCCCGGTACACGCAGTCCGAGGTCTCCAGGAGCTGGAGCACCGCCTCGCGGTTGCGCGACGTCTCCCGGTCGATCACCTCGTCGGGCGGGTAGAAGCCGCCGCCCGCCCCGCTCTCGCCCGGGTACATCTCGAAGGTGAACGCGAAGATCCGCTGGCTGCCCCACAGCCAGTCGTCGATGGTCCCGTCGGTGATGTACAGGTCGCTCGACTGCTCGGGCTTGTAGCCGTTGGTGGCGGCCATGGCCTTGCCGACGGCCGCGAAGGCGTCGTGGTCGTCCTGGCTGAGGCCGGGGGCGGTGTCGTTGTACGTCCAGCCGTAAGGCCAGAGGACCAGCTGGCTGTAGGTGTGGAAGTCGATGGCGGTCCTGATCTGCTGCTTGCCGCCGACCACCCGGCCGCGGACGAAGTCGGCGACGACCTTCACCTCGGGCGCGGACTCGGGGCCGGTGCCGCGGTAGGTCTCGGACCCGGTGCTGCCCGAGGAGCCGTTGCAGCAGCCCCACTTGTAGTTCCAGTTGCGGTTGAGGTCCGTGCCCCGGCTGGTCGACCCGGCGTTTGGCTGGCGGTTCTTGCGCCAGCTGCGGTACGAACCGGAGGCGATGTCGTACTCGCCGCCGTCGGGGTTGACGTCCGGCACCACCCAGATCTCCCGGCTGTCGACCATCTTGGTCACGCGCGGGTCGGTGCCGTACTTCGAGCCGAACTCCTTGAGCAGGTAGAGGGCCATCTCCACGGTGAGGTGCTCGCGCGCGTGCTGGTGGGCGGTGAAGAGGACCTCGGGCTCGTCCTCGTCCGCGGCCACGTTCTTGCTGATCTTGACGGCGACGATGTCGCGGCCCTCGTAGGACTTGCCGATGACCTTCTTGCTCATGATGGCCGGGTGGGCGGCGACGCCGGCGTCGACCTCCGCCATGGCCTCGGCGTAGTTGTGGTACTTGGCGTCGGCGGGCGGGAAGTCGAAGGGGGTCGCGGGGACGCCGCCGGAGCGGTCCGGCGGGCCGGGCAGGGCGCGCACCCGGTAGCCGAGGCCCCGGATCAGCTCGGCCTGCCCGGCGTCCGCCGTGATGACGACGGAGTCCTGGCGGACGGCGTCGATGGCGGCGCCGGTGGCGGCCACGGCGGTGCGCTGGGCGGCCGTGCGCGGTCCGGTGACCTCGTACGAGTGCGAGGTCCGCGCTTCGTCGCGGGAGGCGGCGGGGACGGCCAGGGCCATGGTGAGCACGGCGGCGAGGGCGGCGGCCCACCGACCTCTGCCATGCGGTCGCGGTCGCATGCGGTCTCCTCAGGGTGAGGTCGTGCGACGGGTGGGGGGTATGAGCCGTGGCCAGTGTCGAGAGATGGCATGAACCGGTCAAGTGTTCGCGTGTGAGCGAATCAGGCCAACTTCCCTTTCACTTCTGACCGATTGATTGCGCACACTCTCCTCCGAACCAACAATGCACACGTCAAAACCGATGGGATCGGATCACGGGTCACACGTGTCACGGATTGCCCGTCTCCTGGCCACTCGTACCACGAATCACCCGGATCGCCGGTCACTCGGACCACAGGTCAAGAGAGGAACACCCCCCATGGCCCTCCAGTCCCTCGTGAGACGACCTCTCCTCGGCGCCCTCCCGGCGCTGGTGCTCGCCGGCACGGCCCTCGTGGGCACCGGCGCGGCGCCCGCCTCGGCGGCCCCCGCGGCCAAGCCCAAGGCCGTCGACTTCGCCGGCACCGTCGCGCTCAGCAACTGTTCCGGCTCGCTCGTCCGGATGCCCGGCTCGGCCGACACGGACCCGGCGCTGGTCATGACCAACGGCCACTGCCTGGAGACCGGCATGCCCGGCGCCGGGGAGGTCATCACCGACCGCGCCTCAAGCCGCACCTTCAGCCTGCTCAACTCCACCGCGGGCAAGGTCGCCACGCTCCGCGCCACCAAGATCTCGTACGCCACGATGACCGACACGGACGTCACGCTGTACGAGCTGAACACCACGTACGCGCAGATCAAGCAGCGCTACAACATCAACGCGCTGAGCCTGTCCCCCGACCGCCCGGCCGCCGGCACGGCGATCAAGGTCGTCTCGGGCTACTGGAAGCGGATCTACTCCTGCAACGTCGACGGGTTCGCCTACCGCCTCCGCGAGGGCGACTGGACCTGGAAGGACTCGATCCGCTACACCTCGTCGTGCAACGTCATAGGCGGGACGTCCGGCTCGCCCGTCGTCGACGCCACCACGGGCAAGGTCGTCGCGATCAACAACACCGGCAACGAGAGCGGTGAGCGCTGCACGATGAACAACCCGTGCGAGGTCGACGAGAACGGCCAGGTCACCGTCCGCCAGGGCATCAACTACGCCCAGCAGACGTACGGCATCACCAAGTGCGTGGGCACCGGCAACAAGATCGACCTCGGGCTCCCGGGGTGCGCCCTCCCCAAGCCGTAGGGATCGCGCGCCGGAGGTGCCGGGCGGGCTCCCGGGCCCGTCCGGCACCTCCGGCGCGACCGGCTACGGCAGCCCGTGGACGTGCGGGCCCACCCCGTTCGACCAGGCGTTGCCCGCGCTCGCGTCCCAGTTCGTGGACCACGTCATCGCCCCCCGGATCCCCGGGTACGTCCTCGCGGGCTTGAACGAGCCGCACCCCGTGCCCTTGGCCAGGCAGTCGAGCGCGTTGTTGACCACGGACGGGGCGACGTAGCCGCTGCCCGCGCCCCGCGGCGACGCCGGCAGGCCGAGCCCGACCTGGGACGGCGCCAGGCCGCCCTCCAGCTGGATGCAGGCCAGCGCGGTCAGGAAGTCGACCGAGCCCTGGGAGTACACCTTGCCGTCGCATCCGTTCATCGACCCGCTGTTGTAATACTGCATGTTGACGACCGTAAGGATGTCCTTGATGTTCAGCGCGGTCTTGAAGTAACCGGCCGACGTCGACTGCATGTCGATGGTCTGCGGCGCCATGGTGATGACGAGCTTGCTGCCCGCCTTCGCCGACAGGGACCGCAGCGCCTGCGTCATGTAGGTGGGGTTGAGGCCGTTCTCCAAGTCGATGTCGACGCCGTTGAAGCCGTACTTCTGCATCAGGGCGTACAGGCTGTTCGCGAAGTTCTCGGCGGACGCCGCGTCGTTGACGGTCACCGTGCCGCGCTCGCCGCCCACCGATATGACGACAGACTTGCCGGCCGCCTGCTTGGCCGCGATGTCGGCCTTGAACTGCGCCTCGGAGTACTTCAGCGCCGGATCCAGGGCGAAGGCGACGGCGCCGGGCGTCGGGGTGGCGTCCGCGAAGGCCACGGCGATGATGTCGTACTGGCTCTGCACATCGCTGATCTTCTGGACGGTGGCGCCGTTGTCGAAGTTCTGCCAGTAGCCCGTGACGGCGTGCTTGGGCACGGCCGGGCCGTCGCCGTTCCCGGCGGCCGTGGTGACGGCGACCTCGGCCGAGGGCGGTGACTCGCCCGCGGCGTTGGTGGCCGTCACCCGGAAGCGGTACGAGGTGGCCGGGGTGAGCCCGGTGACGGTGGCCGAGGCGCCCGCGACGGACTGCGTCTTCGTGCCGTCCTGGTAGACGGTGTAACCGGTGGCGCCCGTGACGGGGTTCCAGGACAGGCCGACCGAGGTGGCCGTGGCGGTCCCGGCCCTGAGGCCGTTCGGGGTGCCCGGCACCGGCTCGCCGGGGTCACCGCCCGGGCCGCTCAGGGTGACGTCGTCGGCGTAGTAGGCGGCCTGCCCGTACCAGCCGTGCGTGTGGACCGTGACCGAGGTCGTGCTCGGGCCGGTCGTGAACGAGGCGGTCAGCTGCTGCCAGTCGTTCGCCGACGGCGTCCACGTCGAGACGTCCGTCGTCCCGGTGCCGCTCGCGCCGAGGTACACGTACGCGCCCCGGACCCACGCGCTCAGCGTGTACGAGGAGTTGGGGAGCACGCTCACGGTCTGCGCACAGCGGGCGTTGTCGGCGCCGGCCGGGGTGGCCTTGAGCGCGCCCGTGCCGCTGCGGGCGGGGGAGGCGACCGCCGAGCCGCTGTCACCCGAACAGGTCCAGTGGGAGAGCCCCGACTCGAACCCCGGGTTCCTGACGAGGTTCGCGCCGTCCGAGGCCAGGGCGGGGGTCCCGGTGTCCAGGCCGGCGAGCCCGCCGGCCGCGAGGAGCGCCGCGGCGAGGGCGCCGCCGAGCCGGCGCGTCCGTACCGGGCCGGATCCGGACCCTCCCCCGGCGCCTCTCCTGAAGATTCTTCCGATGTGCCGCGCGCGGTCCATGAGGGCCTCCGGTGGGAAGGAAGTCGAGAGCGGGGCGGGCGGCCGAGGTGGAGAAGTGGGGTCGGCGCCGCCTTGTGCGCGTAAAGATGGTCTAGGCCAATGCGTCCGTCAATATGTTCGTCAAGGTTCGCGGGAAGACCACCAGGCCACCGCCGGGGCGCACGCCCAAACCCCGAGGACCGGTTCTCAGCCGCCCGGTTCGTGGATAAAGTGCGGGGGCATCAGCACAGGGCAGTATCGATCTGCGTCCGCCGCAGCCCACCGCGTCCGGAGTGAACGGGGAAGCCTACGTGCCCCTTGCGATAGCAGTCACCAGCCTCGACCTGGTGATCTCACCGCCCGACGGGCAGGCACCCGACGCCGCCGTGTTCCAGCCGCCCGAGGCACAGCCGCTGGACACCGCCGTCACACAGACGGCCGTCCTGCTGGAGCGGTGCGGCCATGTCGTCGCCCTCTACCCCGACTCGCTGCCCGTGCCGTACGTCCGGCGCCTCCACACGATCCGGTCCGTGCTGGAGACCGACCGGCTGGCCCTGCTGCCCGTCGCGCTGCCGCCGCTGGCCGTCGCGGTCCTGGCCCGCCAGCTGCGCCAGCTGTCCCTCTCCGACCTCAGCCCCGGCGTCCTCGCCTCCGCGGCCCGGCTCCTCGCCCACTACGTCTACGCGGGCGCCCAACTGCCCGGCGTGGGCGGCCTCGACCGGGTCGACGTCGGACTCGGCGCCCACCTGGCCTCGCTCGTGCCCGGCTCCCGGTTCGGCGTCCTCGTCAACCCCGCGCGCCGGCTCTTCCGCGTCGGCGGGGGCGGCGAGGTGCCCGCCGGGCCCGGCTTCGGCACCCGGCTCACCGTCGCGCGCGCCAGACCCGCCAAGGGGGACGACTGGGTGCTGGGCACCCTCGCCCCCCACTGGCGGGTCCAGGGCGTCCAGGAGGCCCCGCTGCCCGCGGAATCCGGGCGCTGGTGGGGGAGCCGGGGCGTCGTCGAGTTCGCCGCCGCCATCGCCGATCCCACGGTGCTCTACCAGCTCGTGTCGTCCGTAAGGAGGGAACAGTGCCACTGGTGCGGCCTCGAACTCATCGGTGACCGCTGCGCGTTCTGCGCCGGACCGCTGCCGCGCGCCGACGGCACCGGCGATCCGGGCGCCGGGCCGGGCACGGGGCGGACCGCCGGCGCCCGTACGGCCCTGGCCGGGCCGCCCGGCCGCGCCCGTACCGCGCTGGCCGGCCGCTGACCCCGCGCCGGTTCCCTCGGCCGGCTCGCCCACCCCCCCACGCCCACCGTCTCCGCGCCCCGGCCACGTCCCGAACGAGGTTCGCCGCCCCATGAATTCACGTCAGCGCCGTGGGATCGTCCTGCTGCTCCTGTCGGTCCTCTGCGCCCTCGGCGCCTTCGCCGGGGTCTTCTCCGTCGTCCACGACGCCGAGTCGAAGGTCGGCCCCGAGACCACCGCCTACCGGCTGCGCGCCGACATCCCCGCCTACCAGCACCTGGAGGAGGCCCGGGGCAGCTTCGAGAAGATCTCGATGCCCAGGCGCTGGCTGCCGGCGACCGCCGTCACCGACCTCGCCGCCCTCAAGGGCAAGATCGCCGTCACCCCGCTGCGCAAGGGGTCCCTGCTCCAGGAGGACATGATCGTCTCCCGGCCGGAGGTCGGGCCCGGCCAGCAGGAGATCGCCATCATGATCGACGCGGCCACCGGTGTCGCCGGGAAGATCAACGCAGGGTCGAAGGTGAACATCTACGCCACCTTCGACGGCAAGGACCAGGGCACCAAGCCCGTCTCCAAGGTCATCGTCAGCAACGCCCGGGTCATCGCGGTGGGCAGGCTCAAGGCCCTCGACCGGGACGGCGGCACCACGGCGGCCACCACCCGGCGGGCCGGCGAGGCCGTGCCGATCACCTTCGCCCTGGACACCAAGGACGCCCAGCGGGTCGCGTACGCCGAGTCGTTCGCCTCCCATGTGCGGCTCGCGCTCGTCGCGCCCGGCGGCGACGACGAGATCAGCGGCGGCGACCGCACGTACACGCTCGACGGCGACAAATAGCGGTAAGGGGACACCGTGACGATCAGAATCCTCCCGGCCGTCGGTGACCCGGACGCCGCCCGCGCCATCGGCGGCCTCCTCGGCCAGCTCCCCGGCGTCGAGCCGCTGCGGGTGGTCGAGGACGCGACCCGGCTCCTGGACACCCTCGCCGTCCTGGCCGCCGCCTCGGTCGCGGACCTCCCGGAGGTCGTCCTCGTCCATGAACGCCTCGGGCCCTTACCGGCCCTCGAACTCATCCGTGAAGTGGCGCTCCGCTTCCCCGCCACCGGGGTCGTCCTCGTCACCGCGACGCCCAGCCCCGCGCTCTACGCCGCCGCCATGGACGCCGGCGCCCGGGGCCTCGCCGGGCTCCCGCTCTCGTACGAGGAGCTGGGCGCCCGGGTACAGGCCGCCGCCCACTGGGCCACCGGGGTCCGCCGCCACCTGGGCAGCGGTCCCGAGGCCCTTACGGAAGGCGGGGCGGGCGGCTCGCTCGTCGCCGTCGTCGGCGCCAAGGGCGGGGTGGGCACCACCGTCACCGCCGTCCAGCTGGCCCTGGCCGCGAGCGCCGCCGGGCGGGCCGTCGCCCTCGTCGACCTGGACCTCCAGGCCGGAGACGTCGCCTCGTACCTGGACGTCCAGTTCCGCCGCTCCATCGCCGACCTCGCCGGCATCAGCGACATCTCCCCCCGGGTCCTCCAGGACGCCGTCTTCCCGCACCCCACCGGCCTCGGGCTGCTGCTGGCCCCGGCCGAGGGCGAGCGCGGCGAGGAGGTCGGCGACCTCGCCGCCCGCCAGATCGCCGGCGCCCTGCGCGGCCGCTACGAACTGGTCGTCGTCGACTGCGGCACCCAGATCACCGCCGCCGGGGCCGCCATGGTCGAACTGGCCGACGTCGCCCTGCTCGTCACGACGCCCGACGTGGTCTCCGTGCGGGGCGCCAAACGGATGGTCCGGCTCTGGGAACGGCTCCAGATCCGCAAGGCGGAGGAGACCACGACCGTCGTCAACCGGCACTCCCGGAGCGCCGAGATCCAGCCGCCCCTCGTCGAGCGCACCACGGGCACGAAGACCGCCCGCACGACGGTGCCGGCCGGGTACAAGGACCTCCAGCCCGCCGTCGACTCCGGCCGGATGCAGGACCTCGACGCCCGGTCGCCCGTCCGGCAGGCGCTGTGGGCCCTCGCCGCCGAGCTGGGCCTCGCGGCCCCGGCCCCGGGCGGCTCCCGGGGCCCGGCCCACGCCGACCGGTCGCTCTCCGGCGGCCTGCGCCGCCGCCGCGCCGCGCTGGGCCCCGGCGGCACCGGGCCCGACCAGCTCGCGCCCGTACCGGCGAGCCGCTTCCGCCGCCGGGGCGGCGACCGGGGGCAGGTGGCCGTGGAGTTCCTCGGCCTGCTCCCGCTGGTCCTGGTGGTGCTCGCGGTGGTCTGGCAGTGCGTCCTGATCGGTTACACCTACTCGCTCGCCGGTGACGCGGCGGACAAGGGGGCGCGGGCGGGCGCGGCGGGCGGCGACTGCGTGAGCGCGGCCCGCGCGGACGTCCCGGGCGCGTGGGGCGACGGCGGCATCGGCTGCGGCGCGGAGGGCGGCGTCTACCGCGCCCGGGTGTCCCTCCCCGTCCCCGTGCTCTTCCCGGGGGCGGCCGACTGGCCCTGGACGGTCGAGGGCTCGGCCGGCGCGGCGAGGGAGGACTGAACGATGGGTGACGCGCGCGACGCGAGGGGCCTCGCTCCCCGGGGCCTCACCCGGTGGACGGGGGCGGGCGGCGCGGAGGTGTCCGGGGCGCCCCGGACGCTCCGGCCACGCGCCCGGTGGCGGGCGGATGCGGAGGACACGGGGCAGGCCGCCCGGGCCCGTCCGTCGCCCCGGATCCGCGCCTGCCTCCGCTCCCGGCCCGACCGCGACGGTCCGTGCTCCCGGGCCGGCCGGGCGGCCGGGTACGAGGGCCGTACGGGGGCGGGGGCGCGGGCCCCCGGCGGCGGCGCCCGGGGACGTACGGACGCGAGGGCCCGTGTTTCTCGGCGGCCCGTCCGGGACCGGGGTACCGCTTCCATCGAGTTCCTCGGGTTCCTGCCCGTGCTGCTGCTCGTCGGGCTCGCGGCCGTGCAGCTGGGGCTCGCCGCGTACGCCGCGCAGCAGGCGGGCAGCGCGGCGCGGGCGGCGGCGCGCACGGCCACGCTGGACGACCCGCGGACGTCGCCGGGCGAGGCGGGCCGGGCCGCGCTCAGCGGGTGGCTGCGGACGGACGGCTCCGCGGAGGCGCCCCCGTGCGACGGCGGCGCGCGGACCACCGCGACCGTCACCGTCGAGATCCCCGCCGTCCTCCCGTTCCTCGGTGACCGGACCGTGACCCGCCGCGCCACCATGGCCTGCCCCTCCGACGCGGGCCCGTACCCGAACCCGAGGAGTGCGCCATGAGCCTGCGGGCCCGGATCGTCGCCCCGGAAGCGCCGCCGGACGGCCGGGAGCCGGGCCACCTCGTGCCCGTCTACCGCGCCAAGCTGCTGGAGGAGATCGACCTCGCCGAGATGTCCGCGCTCGCGGCCGGTGAGCGCCGCAGCCGTCTGGAGCGCGTCCTCGGGCACATCATCAGCCGGGAGGGCCCGGTGCTCTCCACGGCCGAGCGCGACCGGCTGATCCGCAGCGTCGTCGACGAGGCGCTGGGCCTCGGCGTCCTCGAACCGCTGCTGGAGGACCCCTCGATCACCGAGATCATGGTCAACGGCCCCGATCAGATCTTCGTCGAGCGGGCCGGCCGGGTCGAGCTCGTGCCCGTCCGCTTCGCCTCGCACGAGCAGCTGATGCAGACCATCGAGCGGATCGTGTCGACCGTCAACCGCCGGGTGGACGAGTCGAATCCGATGGTCGACGCCCGGCTGCCCAGCGGTGAGCGCGTCAACGTCATCATCCCGCCGCTGGCGCTCAACGGCGCGACGCTGACCATCCGCCGCTTCCCCCGCGCGTACACCCTCCCCGAACTGATCGGCATGGGCACGCTGGACGAGCGGATGCTGCTGCTGCTCTCCGCGCTCGTCCGGGCGAAGTTCAACGTGGTGGTCTCCGGGCCCACCGGCTCCGGCAAGACCACGCTGCTCAACGCGCTCTCCGGGCTGATCCCCGAGGGGGAGCGCATCATCACCGTGGAGGACGCCGCCGAGCTCCAGCTGCAACAGGCGCACGTCATCCGCCTCGAATCGCGGCCGCCCAACGTCGAGGGCAAGGGCCGGATCACCATCCGCGACCTCGTACGCAACTCCCTGCGCATGCGCCCCGATCGCATCATTGTCGGCGAGGTGCGCGGCGGCGAGACCCTCGACATGCTCCAGGCCATGTCCACCGGCCACGACGGCTCTCTCGCCACCGTCCACGCCAACAGCGCCGAGGACGCGCTGATGCGGCTCCAGACGCTCGCGTCCATGTCCGAGGTGAAGATCCCCTACGAGGCGCTGCGGGACCAGATCAACAGCGCCGTCGACTGCCTGATCCAGCTCACCCGGCAGGCCGACGGCAGCCGGCGGGTCGCCGAGATCGCCCTCCTCGACTCGCACGGCCGCGAGGACTACCGGCTGGCCACCGTCTGCCGCTTCGACGCCCGGCCGATGGACTCGGACCGCATCGTGCGCGGCGCGTTCTCCTGCTTCCCCGTGCCCGAACGCGTCGCGGAACGGCTGCGGATGGCCGACGAGTCCGTACCGCCGGCCTTCGGCGTCGCGGCCTTCCCGACCGATCTCACCCTCCGAGAGGCGAGGCAGAGGTAGCCGCCATGGACGGACTCGTCACCCTTACGGTCGGAGCCACCCTGCTGGCCTGCGCCCTCGGCATCGCGGGCCTGCTGGTGTACGCGGCGGGCCGGGCGCAGCGCAGGGCCCTGGTCGACCGGCTGTCCGACGCCCCCGCCCTGCCGCCCGCGGGCCGGCCGCGGCACTTCGCCGGACTCGACCGGCGGCTGCGGGCGACGCGCGCGGGGCGCCGCCTGGAGCGGCGGCTCGCGTCGACCGGCCTGGACGTCACCCCGGCCGAGTTCGCGGTCGGCACGGTCACGGCGGCGGCCGGTCTGTGGCTGGTGGCGGCCGGCGCCCTGGCGCCCTTCTTCGGGCCGCTGGCCGGCGGGGTCGCGGTCTGGTCCGCCTCCGGGGTCCTGACCTGGCAGCGGCGAAAGCGGATCGAGCGGTTCATCAATCAGCTGCCCGAGCTCTCCCGGATCCTCGCCAACGCCACCCAGGCCGGCCTCGCCCTGCGCACGGCGCTGGCCATGGCGGCGGAGGAGATGGAGGCCCCGGCGGGCGAGGAGCTCGCCAAGGTCGCCGACAAGCTCGCGGTCGGGCACTCGGTGGACGACGCGCTCGGCGAGCTCGCCGAGCGGCTGCCCTCGCGCGAGCTGGTGGTGCTGGTGACGACGCTGGTGCTGTCGAACCGGGCGGGCGGTACGGTCGTCAGCTCGCTGCGCAACCTCACCCGCACGCTGGAGGAGCGGAAGGAGACGCGCCGTGAGGTCCGTACACAGCTGTCCCAGGTGACCGTCACGGCCTACGTCGTCCCGTTGATGGGCATCGGCACCCTGTTGCTGATGGACCGGATCGCGCCGGGGTCGATCGACCGGATGACCTCCGGCTTCCTCGGGCAGGCGGCCGTGGTCGCGGCGTTCTGCCTCTACGGGGTCGGCTTCCTCGTCATCCGCAAGCTGTCCAGGATCGACGTCTGAGGGGCGGGGAGATGGGTCTTCTGCTGGGGCTGCTGGCCGCGCTGGCGGTGGCCGGGGCCTGCGGGGGCGTCGCCCTCTGGCGCAGCGAGGCGCGGCTGCCCGCCGACCTGGCGCTGGCCCTGGAGGTCGGCGCGACCCGGACCACGGCCGTGGGGTCCGCGGTCGACCGGCTGGGCATGCGGTACGCGCCGCTGGTGCTGCGGATGATGGGTGAGAAGCGGGTCGCGAAGGTCCGCGGGCGCATCGACCGGGCCGGGAACCCGGGCGGCCTGACCGTCGACCGCTACGCGGCGCGACGGGCGGTCTACGGTGCCCTGGGCTTCGGCGGCGCGCTGGTGATGCTGCTGGACGGTGAGGTGCTCCTCGCGCTGCTGCTGGGCGCCTTCGGCCTGTTCTGGATCGAGGTCGGCATCTGGGCGGCGGTGCGCGAGCGCAAGGACGCGATCGACCGGACGCTGCCGGACTTCCTGGACGTCCTCGCGGTGGTGGTGAGCGCGGGGCTGAGCTTCCGGCAGGCCCTCGACCGGGTCTCGGAGAAGTACGAGGGGCCGTGGGCGGACGAACTGCGGATCACCCTGCGGCAGATGGACATGGGCGTCAGCCGCCGGCAGGCCTTCGAGGAGCTGCGGCGGCGCAACGACTCCGAGCAGGTCGCCCAGTTCGTCACCGCCCTCCAGCAGGGCGAGGAGCTGGGCGCGCCGATCGTCGACACCCTGATCGCCCTCGCGGACGATATGCGTCGCACCGATGCGCAGCAGGCGCGCCGCCGTGCGGCGCGCGCCGTCCCCAAGGCCACCGTCGTGATCACCACGTTCATGGTGCCCGGGACGATGATCCTGCTGGTGGCGGGGTTCTTCCTGGGGTCGGGGACGGACTTCGGCTCCCTCATGGGGAAATGAGAGGGGTGAAGCCGGTGGGGCGCGGGGGTGGGACGGTGTGCGTGGGGGTAGCGATGCGGGGGCCTGCCGGGTGTCCTGCGTGTCAACTCCCCCTGAAGGGTGAGGTATCGCGTCGTGTGCCCTGTTCCGCCACTGCTGTTCCGGCGTACTTTTCTTGTGCCGTGAGCGGCGTCACGGGGACGGAGCTACCGGATCCGCCGGGGCCGGCCGCCGATGGAGGGGAAGACGATGGGCAAGCGCTTCTTGGGAAACGACCGCGGCCAGACCGCGATCGAGTATCTGGGCATCATCGCCGTCGTGGTGGCGATCGTCCTCGTGCTGACCCGGACCGACTTCGGCAGCGCGATCGCGAGCGCCATCTCCGACAAGATCACCGAAGTGACCAGCGGCTGACCGGCCGGACGGCACGCCGCCGCGCGGCGGGCGACACGGGGCAGGCGTTCCCGGTCTACCTCACGGCCGTGGCGGGCCTGCTCTTCCTCGCGCTCGCGTTCTTCGCCGTGGGCAGGGCGGGGGCCGACAAGAACGGCGCCCAGACGGCCGCCGACGCCGCCGCCCTCGCCGCGGCCCAGAGCTACCGCGACCAGCTCCGCACCGGCCTCCTGACCGCCCTGGGCGGCCTTACGGGCGACCTGGCGGGCGATCCGACAGGCGGCGGCGCGAACGCCGCGTGGACGGACTGGCTGACCGGCCGCGCCGGCTCGCCCGACGCCGCCTGCGGCGCGGCCGCCTCGTACGCGACCCTCAACGGCGCCGGTCTGGTGGGCGACTGCGAACCGCCGGACGGCGGCCTGCCCGCCGCCTTCACCGTCACCGTAAGGGCCACCGATCCCGTCGGCCGGTCCGTCGTCCCGGGCACCGAGGACACCCACGCGACGGCGACCGCGCGGGCCGTGGTCGAACCGCGCTGTGCCGCCGGTCGGCCCGCCGGGGAGCCGTCGCCCCGGCCTTCGGGCGGGGTGTCGCCCGGGCCTTCGGGAACGCCGTCCCCCGGCCGCCCGGCGCCCGTCGAGATCGTGTGCGGCGGCGAGGTCGTGACGATCGACCCGGCGCGCCCCGGCGACCTCGCGCGCGCGGCCCGGGCGCTCTTCGCGGTCCGCCTGGCGGACTGACGGAAGGCGGACCGCACCGACCGACCTCGACCCCTCCGTACGACCGGCCCGTCCGACCCCTCCGTACGACCGGCCCGACCGGCCCGTCCGCCCGGACCGGCCGCCTGACGTTGACGATCCCGCCCGCCCGGCGACGAACGAAGGAACGCGACCCATGAGCATGCGGCACACGACGAAGGCCCGCAGAGGCGCCGCCGCGGCGGCGCTCGCGGCCGCCCTGACCCTGACCGCCGCGGGCTGCGGCGGAGGCGACGACGCGTCGGACGACTCCGGCGCGGCCGGATCCTCGGCCACCCCGCGCGGCAAGGCGGGGAAGGGGGAGGCGTCGGACGGCGCGGACGCGTCGCCCCCGGCGGCCGGGGCGATAGGTGAGATGAAGGGGCCGGACGGCGTCGTCATCACCCTCACCTCCGCCCGGCGGGACGACGGCGGCTTCGTGACGGTCGACGGCACGCTGACCAACCGCGGCCAGAAGCCCTTCAACGCCATCCACTGGCTCTCCAAGGAGACGGAGATGAAGTCCCGCTCCTCCCTCTCCGGCGCCTCGCTCGTCGACGGCTCCAGCAAGAAGCGCTATCTGGTGCTCCGGGACACCGACGGCGAATGTCTGTGCAGCACGGGCCTGACCAACATCAAGCCCAAGGAGAGCCGGCCGGTCTTCGCGCAGTTCCCGGCGCCGCCCGAGAGCGTCACGGCCGTCGACTTCCAGCTGCCGACCATGCCGTCCGTCCGTGTGCGGATCTCGGGATGAGGCAGGCCGTGACGCCCCGGGCGATCCGCCGCGCCGCCGCCGCGGCGGCCGTGACCACCGCCATGCTGGCCGCCACCGCGCCCGCCGTCACCGCCCGCGCGGACAGCGGTCCCGGCAGCGCCGCCGACACGTCCCCGCCGGTGCGGATCGACCGTAAGGACCCCGACCTGAAGATGCGCTCCGGCGCCGAACTGGCCCCCGGGCGGGTCCTCGACATCAAGTCCGTGGTCGAGACGGGCGACGGCGACGAGCGCCGCGAGGACACCAACGTCGCCGTCACCTTCGCCCTCCAGGCCGAGGTCCTCTTCGACAAGGACAGCGCCTCCCTCGGCACGGACGCCCACTCGAAGATCCGGGCCATCGCGGACGAGGTCACCAAGCAGCGCGCCACCACCCTGAGGGTCTTCGGCTTCACCGACAACCTCGGCTCCACCGCCCACGGCGTCGCCCTGTCCAAGGAGCGTGCCAACGCGGTCCAGCGGCAACTGGCCGAGAACGTCGGCTCGTCCGGCGTCAGCTACCAGATCCGCGGCTACGGCGAGCTGTTCCCGATCGCCGACAACGCCACCGAGGAGGGGCGCCGGAAGAACCGGCGGGTGGAGGTCAGCTTCCCGCGGCGCGGCTGAACGCCCGTCACCCGTACGGGCGGCGGGGGTTATCCACAGGGCTCGCGCGATGCCGGGCGGGTGCGGTCTCCTGGGGCGATGAGGGCGGATCAGCGGAGGCTGCGCGAAGTGGCCGCCGCACAGGGCGGGATCGTGCTGGCCGCGCAGGCCGCCGGCGCCGGGCTGCGGGCGGACGGGGTGGCCCGGTCGCTGCGGCGGGCGGGCTGGAGCCGGATCCTCCCGGGGGCCTGGGCGGAGCCCGGGCGGGTGGTCGACCTGCCGCTGCGGCTGCGCGCCTGGCAGCTGCGCCACCCCGAGCTGGTGGCCAGCCACAGCTCGGCCGCCGCGGCCCACGGCATCGCGCTGCTGCGGCCGTACGGCGCGGAGCTGACCGCGCCCGGCCGGGGGCGGCGGGCCGCGGGGGCCGTGGTGCACGGGATCCCGGTGGCCGAGGAGGAGGTCACCGCCGTCGCCGGGGTACGCGTCACGACACCCGTGCGGACGGTCTGCGACCTGCTGCGGACGCTCCCCCTGGAGGAGGGCGTCATCGCCGCGGACTCCGCGCTCGCCCGGGGCGCGGTGGACACCGGCGAGGTCGAGGCCTCCCTGGCCGCCTCCTCGCGCCGCCCCGGCACGCGCCGGGCGCGGCGGGCCCTCGCGCTCACGGACGCCGGATGCGGCTCCCCGGCGGAGACCAAGGCACGGCTGGAGATGCGCGGCGCCGGACTCCGGCCGGAGTCGCAGGCCGAGGTGGTCACGGCGCGCGGCAGGACGGCGCGGCTGGACTTCCTCTTCCGTGCGGAGGGGCTGGGCGTCGAGATCGAGGGCTTCACCTGGCACGGCAGCCGGGCGGCCCACCAGAACGACACGATGCGCTTCAACGACCTGGCCGGCTGCCCGGAGCTCCGGCGGCTCCTCCGCTTCACCCGCGACGACGTCTTCCACCGCCCCAGGCTCACCGTCCGCACCATCGAGGCGGCCCTCGCCGGCCTCCGTGCGGAACCCTCGCGCCCGCCGCGCACCGCAGGGCAGGATGGGGCACCGCTGAGGCCGGGGACTGCTGAGGGAGGCGGGAGATGAGGGGCTGCTGGCTCGTCGGAACGGCCGCGCTGGGGGTGCTGGCGGCGGCCGGGAGCGCCGGGGCGGCCGGGCAGGGCAGGGGCGCGGGCGCCGTGCCGGTCTACCGGATGGCGCCGGGCGCGCAGGAGGTCCGCGGCTCCGGGAGCGCCACCGGCGGGCCGTTACTGAGGCCGGGCTCCGCCACGTACACGGACAGCGTCAGGCCCGGCGAGCGCAAGTACTACAGCGTCGAGCTGGACGCCGGTTCCAGCGCCTACGTCTCGGCGGTGGCCGTGCCCCGGCCCGGTGCCACGATGGGCACGCGGGACGGCATCGACGTGGTCCTGGAGGACGCGGCCGGCACCCCGTGCGGGGCCGGCCGGCACCGTACGTTCCTGTCGGCGGGCGGCGCCTATCCCGTCGCCGACTACGCGGAGCGGGTGGTCCGGCAGGGCGCGCCCTGCGGCGCCGCGGGCACGTACCGCTTCGTGGTGCGGCGGGGCGACGCGGCGGGCGGGGACACGGCGGCCGTGCCCGTCGAGCTGCGGTACGAGACGGGGCCGGCGGCGCGGCCCGAAGACGCCGCGACGTCCTCCGGAGCCTGGAGCTCACAGCCTCCGCCCCGGTCGCGCCGCACGGCTGCGGAGGTCGTCGGAGGCTCCGGGTTCAACGACGCGGCGGAGATCCGGGCCGGGGCCTGGAAGGACGAACTCCGCCCCGGCGAGACGCGCTTCTACCGGGTCTCGGTCGACACCGGCCGGCAGCTGTTCGCCAGCGCGCGGTTCGCGGGCGCGGGGGACGACGGCACCGCCCCGTACGTGATCAGCGGGGTGCGGCTGGGGCTGAGCAACACCGCCCGCGGATACGTCATGAACAAGACGGCCGGCTATCAAGGGCGGGACGCGACGCTCTCGCTGGCGACCCCTCCCGCGGGCGCGGGGGGAGGAGGCGGGGGCGGGGACGCGGTGCGGGGGATGCGCTTCGCGGGCTGGTACTACCTTCAGGTGAGCCTGAACCCCAAGGTGGGGCGGGGTGGTTCGGGTGCGGTGCCGGTCACCCTCGACGTCGACGTCGCCGACGCGCGGGTGTCCGCGGGGCCGGTCCGCAAGTCTTCCGAAGGCGGGGCGACGGCGGCGAGGAGCGGTGAGGGCGGGGGTGGGGCGTTGCGGGTGGTCGGCTATGCGGGGGTGGGGGTCGGGTCGGTGTTGCTGCTGGGGCTGGGGGTCTGGACGGTGCGGGTGCGGCGGGGGTAGGGGGGGCGCCTGCGGCGGGCCTTTTCCCCACCCCGCCCCTTCCCGAATGTCCTCAAGCTCCCCCAGCTACCGCTGGGAGGTGCCCCCAGACGGGCTGAAATCAGCCCGTCCGGCGCTTGAGGACCGGGGTCCGGGGCGGAGCCCCGCTTCGGGAAGGGGCGGGGTGGGGAAAAGGCCCCGCACCCCACCCGTCACCCGACCCGCACCCCCACCCGCGTTCCCACCCCCACACCCCACCGCCCCCACGCCCCCGCCGAAGCCTCCAGCACATGCCGCCCCCGAACCCGCGGCCACCCCAACCGCCCCGGAACCATCGTCCGGACCGCCAGCACCGTCAACTCCCGGTCCAGATAGGCCACATCGATCGCGAACCGCATCCGGAACGTGTGGACGGAGGACGCCGGCGTGAGGAGCAGCGCCCCCTCGACGCCGTCCCGGCCGAGGAGCCCCCGCGTGCGGGCGCGGTAGGAGGAGGCGATCTCCAGTGGGACCGGAGGGGGTTCGGGGACGCCGGGGGGACCGGGGAGGAGGAGCAGGCCGGTGCCGTCCCGCCATCGGGGCATGCCATGGTCCTTCCGCGCGGAGCCGGGGCCTCACGGCACTTTATCCACAGGCTCCGGCGGGGACCGGCGATCGTCCGTAATCTCGGGTCATGGATGCGCTGTTAGTCGTCCTCGCGGCCGTGTACGGGGCGTTGGCCGGGCGGGTCGTCGCCCGGGCGCGGTATCGGCTGAGCGTGGAGCCGGAGGAGCCCTGGCGGTCGGCCGGGCCGTGCGGGCACGCCGTCGGGGGCTGGCTGGGCCGGTCCCGCTGCGGGGTGTGCGGGGTGGGGTACGGCGGGGGAGCGCGGTGGCCCGCGGTGGCCACGGCGCTGGGCTGCGCGGGGCTCGCCGCCGCCGCGGGCGCCCGCCCCGAGCTGGCGGTGTGGCTGCTGGCCGCGCCCGTGGCGGTGCTGCTGGCGGCGGTCGACCGCTCGGTGCGGCGGCTGCCCGACGTCCTGACGCTGCCGCTGGCCGCCGGGGTGGCGGCCCTGCTGGGGGCGGCCGCGCTCATACCCGGGGCCGCGGGCTCCTGGGCGGGGGCCCTGCTGGGCGGCCTGGCGATGGGAGGGGGCTATCTGGTGCTGTTCCTGGTCCATCCGGGCGGGATGGGGTTCGGGGACGTGAAGCTCGCGCTCGGCCTGGGCTGCGCCCTCGGCTGGTACGGCTGGCCGGTGGTCTTCGCGGGCGCGTTCGCGGGGCTGCTGCTCGGCTCGCTGTACGGCACGGCGCTGCTGGTGACGCGGCGGGCCGCGCGCGGGACGGCGCTGGCCTTCGGGCCGTTCATGATCGCGGGTGCGTGGCTGGGGGTGCTGCTGGGCGGCGCGGCGGTCACCGCCTGATCTTTTAGATCAATCGATCCAAAACATGTTACGGTCGTTTCATGGCCCGACCCAGGAAGTTCGACGAGGAGCGGGCGGTCGACGCGGCGATGGAGGCGTTCTGGACCGCCGGGTACGAAGCGACCTCCACCCAGGATCTGTGCGACGCCACCGGTCTGGGCAGGAGCAGCATCTACAACGCCTTCAAGAGCAAGCACGACCTCTTCCAGCGGGCCCTGGGGCGCTATCTGGAGACGAAGACCGCCTCGCTGACCGAGCTGCTCGAATCGGACCTCCCGGCGCGGGAGAAGGTCCGCGCGATGCTGGAGCGCATCGTCGAGGAGGAGTGCGCGCACGCCGAGGACGGTCGCGGCTGTCTGTTCGTCAACACCGCGGTGGAGCTGGCCGCCCGCGACGCCGAGGTGGCGCGCGAGCTGGAGCGTGACTACCGGCGCCGCCTGGAGGCGCTGACGGCCGCCCTGGAGGCCGGGCAGCGCGACGGCGACATCGACACCGCCAAGGACGCCCGTACGCTCGCGCACTTCGTGGCCGCCGCCATCGGGGGTATGCGGGTCTCGGCGCGCGCCGGCATCGGGCGGGCGGCGCTGGAGGGCATCGCCCGCACCACGGTCGACGCCCTCTGAGCCCCGGGCGCGGCCGCGCGCCCGAAGGCGCGCCGGCGGCGAGTTCGTCGTCGCCGGACTGATGCCGCAGATGGCCGAGGGGCTGGACGTCACCGTCCCCGAGATCGGCTACCTCATCACCGCCTTCGCGGTGGCCATGGCCCTCGGCGGCCCCCTGCTGACCGTGGCCGTGCTGAGGACGCGCCAGAAGTGGGCGCCGCTCTTCCTGTTCGCCGTCTCCCTGGCCGGCACCGTCATGGCGGCCGCGGCGCCCGACTACGGGGTCATGCCGGCGGCGCGCGTCATAGGCGGCGTCGCCTCCCAGGCGTTCTTCGGCGTCGCCCTCTCGATCTGCGCCCAGCTGACCCGCCCGGAGGTCCGCGGCCGGGCCATGGCCGTCGCCCTGAACGGGCTGATGCTCGGCACCCTGCTCGGGATGCCCCTGGCCACACTGATCGGCGAGCGGCTGGGCCGGCGCGCCGCCTTCTGGGCCATCGCCGCCCTGACCGTGGCCGCCGCGCTCCGCACCCTCGCCGGTGCGCCCCGGCCGGAGCGCTCCGAGGGCGGCGGGAGCCTCCGTCACGAGCTGGGGGCCTTCCGGAACCCGAAGCTCTGGCTGACCCTCTCCACCAGCACCTTCATCACCCTCGGCGTCACCATCGGGTCATGGGCGGGCGGTATCGGGTCATGGGTGGGCGGTCTGGTGATCGGTCCGTTCGGTCTGCGGGCCCCGCTCCGGCTCGGCGCCGCGCCGGCCCTGATCGGTCTCGCCACTCTCGTCCCCGCGCTTGTCCCCGGTCGGCCCACCCGGAATGGACATCTGGCGCAAAACGCCGAGCTCGCTACCGAAAGTGTCCACGCGTGACGCCAAAAACAGCCAAACGCGTCAAGCGAGGGTGACTTTTCAGGACGTTTTTAGAAAGGCTGGAGAGCGGGATTCCGATCGGCCCCGTCGTGGCCGGTTCTACGCCGTAGGGCCAGTGCTGGCGGGCCTCACGGGCCCCGAAGCGACCGTCCGTACCGCCCCGTTCAAGATCAACAACGTCACCCAGTGTCAGCACGGCGCGCGCCGTCACCCCCGCCGGTGCGCGGAACACGTGCTCCGAGCGGTTAAGGTGGAAACCCCCCCTCGGGCCGGTCCGTATCCCCCCCACGGACCGGCCCGTTTTTCTGCCCGGGCGTCACGGTGCGTGACGGAACGGAGACCCGTCGGGTTTCAGCCGCGTCGGGCCCAGATGTTGACACCTTCGGTACTCACCGCGAAGGAGTCGATCTCGGACAGCTCCTCGTCGGTCAGTTTCGACGTCCCGAGCGCGGCGACATTCGCCTCCAGCTGACGCACGCTGGACGCGCCGATCAGCGCCGAGGTCATCCGCGGGTCGCGCAGCACCCACGTCAGGGCCAGCTGGGCCAGGGACTGCCCACGGCGCTCCGCGATGGTGTTCAGCCCGTGCAGCCGCTCCACGACGTCGTCCGTCAGCAGGCCCGGGTCGAGCGACTTGCCCTGCGAGGCGCGGGAGCCCTCCGGGACGCCGTGCAGGTACTTGTCGGTCAGCAGGCCCTGGGCGAGCGGAGCGAAGGAGATGCAGCCCATGCCCTCCGCCTCCAGGGTGTCCAGCAGGCCGTCGTCCTCCGTCCAGCGGTTGATCATCGAGTAGGAAGGCTGGTGGATCAGGGCCGGGACACCCATCTCGCGCAGCAGCCGGGCCGCTTCACGGGTCTGCTCGGCGTTGTACGACGACACGCCCGCGTAGAGCGCCTTCCCCTGCCGCACGGCGGACGCGAGGGCGCCCATCGTCTCCTCCAGCGGGGTCTCCGGATCGAAGCGGTGCGAGTAGAAGATGTCGACGTAGTCGACACCCATCCGGCCCAGCGACGCGTCGAGCGAGGAGAGCAGGTACTTCCGCGAACCCCACTCCCCGTACGGACCCGGGTGCATGAGATATCCGGCCTTGGTGGAGAGCACCATTTCGTCACGGTACGACCGGAAGTCCTGGGCGAAGATCTTGCCGAAGTTCACCTCGGCGGAGCCCGGCGGCGGGCCATAGTTGTTGGCCAGGTCGAAGTGGGTGACGCCCAGGTCGAAGGCGCGGCGGAGAATGGCGCGCTGCGACTCCAGGGAGCGGTCGTCGCCGAAGTTGTGCCACAGTCCCAGGGAGATGGCCGGCAGCTTGAGGCCGCTGCGCCCCGTACGCCGGTACTCCATCGAGTCGTAGCGGGATTCGGCCGCGCGATAGTGCGCGGAATGAGTGGAATCGGTCATGTGTATCTGACTATCACGGACCTGTGACAGGCCGAGTTGGGTCCTCGTGACACGCGGGCAGTAATGTGGCGCCCTCGGGGCGACCGCCGTGGCATGGAGGGGCTGGAAGACGTGAAGTTGCGCGACCTGGTGTACAGGCTCTACGCACGCCGGGTGGAAGGCCGCCTCGACCACGCCCAGGTGCCCAAGCACATCGGCGTCATCCTGGACGGCAACCGACGCTGGGCGCGGGCCGACGGCCGCACGCTCGAGCAGGGGCACCAGGCGGGCGCGGACAAGATCTCGGAGCTGCTCGGCTGGTGCGCCGAGACCGACGTCGAGGTCGTCACCCTCTGGATGCTCTCGACCGACAACCTGGACCGGCCGGCCGATCAGCTCAAGCCGCTGCTCGGCATCATCGAGAACACGGTCCGCGGCCTGGCCGCCGACGGGCGCTGGCGCGTCCACCACGTGGGCACCATGGACCTGCTGCCGCCGCGCACCCAGTCGGTGCTGAAGGAGGCCGAGCAGGACACCCTCGGCGTCGACGGAATACTGGTCAACGTGGCCGTCGGCTACGGCGGCCGGCAGGAGATCGCGGACGCGGTGCGGTCGCTGGTGCTCGAAGCCGCCGAGAACGGCTCCTCCTTCGAGGAACTGGCCGAGACCGTCGACGTCGAGCACATCTCCAAGCACCTCTACACACGCGGTCAGCCCGACCCGGATCTGGTCATCCGCACCAGTGGCGAACAGCGTCTGTCCGGATTCATGCTCTGGCAGAGCGCGCACTCCGAGTACTACTTCTGCGAAGTCTTCTGGCCGGCTTTCCGGAAGGTCGACTTCCTTCGCGCACTACGGGATTACGCGGCGCGGCACCGTCGTTACGGCGGCTGACGAGAGGTTCGCGAAGGGCCCGGCAAAGCGTCCGTCAGGGGCGGCGGACAAGCCGGTTGACAGGTCGGAACCGAGGGCCGGAGCGGCTGCTCCGGAGGCCGGCGGAACAAGGGTTCATCTCGCCGTCGCATATGCCGTTGCATGGTCAAGCGGTCCAGCGGGAATATCCCCTCCAGGTCGACGGTCTGTCCAAAGACCGTCGCTCTGCCAGCGGGCGGCATGGGGCCGCCCGCCCGGGAGGCCCTTTGCACACGGACGACGACCGTGCGGACCGTGCGGACCCGACAGGTCGCGCGGACGACGCGGAGGGCCGGCGTCCGGCCCTCGAAGGGCATCGACCCGGCCCATTCCCCGGCGACGCCGTCGCGCCCCGACCTCTCCCCGAGGGGGTTCGTCCACCCGTGGTGACCAGCAAGAAGCGCCGTGAGAACGACCGGCGCACCTATGTCCTCGACACCAGCGTCCTGCTGGCCGACCCAGGCGCCATGTCCCGCTTCGAGGAGCACGAGGTCGTGCTGCCCGTGGTGGTGGTCACGGAGCTGGAGGCCAAGAGGCACCACCCCGAGCTCGGTTATTTCGCCCGGCAGGCGCTGCGTCTGCTGGACGGATACCGGGTGCAATTCGGCCGCCTCGACTCACCGATTCCGATCGGTGAGTTGGGCGGGACGCTCAGGGTCGAGCTCAACCACTCGGACACGGGCATACTGCCCGCCGGGTTCCGCCTCGGCGACAACGACTCGCGCATTCTCGCGGTCGCCCGCAATCTCCAGGCGGAGGGCTACGACGTCACGGTCGTGTCCAAGGACCTGCCCCTGCGCATCAAGGCGTCCGCGGTCGGCCTGCTGGCGGAGGAGTACCGCGCCGAGCTCGCCATCACGGACTCGGGCTGGACGGGCATGGCGGAGCTCGCCGTCACCGCCGAGCAGGTCGACGAGCTCTACGCCACCGAGGCCATCGACGTCCCGGAGGCGGCGGAACTGCCGGTGCACACGGGTCTGGTTCTCCAGTCCGAGCGCGGCAAGGCCCTCGGCCGGGTGGCCGCCGACGGCTCCGTACGGCTGGTCCGCGGCGACCGGGAGGCGTTCGGCATCCACGGCCGCAGCGCCGAGCAGCGCGTCGCCCTGGACATGCTCCTGGACCCGGACATCGGCATCGTGTCCATGGGCGGCCGGGCCGGCACCGGCAAGTCGGCGCTGGCGCTGTGCGCCGGGCTGGAGGCCGTCCTGGAGCGGCGGCAGCACCGCAAGGTGATGGTCTTCCGGCCGCTGTACGCGGTGGGCGGCCAGGAGTTGGGCTATCTGCCCGGCAGCGAGGCCGAGAAGATGAGCCCGTGGGCCCAGGCCGTCTTCGACACCCTCTCGGCGGTGACGAGCGCCGAGGTGATCGAGGAGGTCGTCGGGCGCGGCATGCTGGAAGTGCTGCCGCTCACCCATATCCGCGGCCGGTCATTGCATGACGCATTCGTGATCGTGGACGAGGCCCAGTCGCTCGAAAGGAATGTCCTGCTGACCGTTCTGTCGCGTATCGGGGCCAATTCACGGGTGGTTCTCACCCACGACGTGGCACAGCGCGACAACCTGCGCGTGGGGCGTTACGACGGAGTGGTCGCCGTCGTCGAGAAGCTGAAGGGTCATCCGCTCTTCTCGCATGTCACTCTGACGCGTTCGGAGCGTTCCCCGATCGCGGCGCTGGTGACCGAAATGCTGGAGGACGGCCGTATCTGATACGGATCCGTCTCGTCCGTCGTCTCCGGGATGCCGGAGCGGGCCCTTCATGAAGCCCCCGCGGACGGCGGCTTGACGACAGCGCGCGGCAAAGCGAAGGAGCTTAGCCGCGCGCTGTTGTGCGGCGCTCCGCTTTCCGGGAAATCCCAGGCGTAAACGGCGTGTGAGCTTTCCCACGCAACGCGGAATTGCCTCGGGGCGTCCCGGTCGGGCAAAGTCTGGGTCCTGTCAGGCCCCCGCATACGGCACCACCGCACCTCCTTGGGGTGCGACACCACAGAACTGAACAGCGTCGCCGTATGCCGCCCGAGCGTCACACGGACCTCCCTCGCGGGAGGCCCCACCGGGTCAGCGCCTTCTGTGACCAGTCGGTTCCACCGCTCCACGGGACCGGCACGACGGAGGCCAGCGCCAGGGGCACGATTGCGTCCGCGAGGTCACCTATGCGGGCGACGCTGGAAGGAAACCGTGTGAGCCGGATTTCGGTCCGGGGATTCGCCGTGGCGTCCGCCACCGCGGTCACCACCGTCGGCGCCGTCGTTGGTGTCGCCTCGGGCAGCGACCAGGGCACGACCCCTCAGGTCGAGGCCACCGCAGCCGACGCGACGCTCCTCGCGGAGATCCCCGTCGGACACAACGTCCAGGCGCAGACCGCTTCCCTGACGCAGCAGGCGGACACCCAGTCCGACGCGGCGGACACGGCCGCGAAGAAGGGTGCCGAGGAGGCCGCGCGCAAGCAGGCCGCCGAGGACGCCACCGCCAAGAAGGACGCCGCGGACGCCGCTGCGAAGAAGGAGGCGGAGGAGAAGGAGCAGGCGAAGAAGGACGCCGAGGAGCGCGAGAAGAAGGACGAGGTCGGCAGCCGGTCCGCCGCGCGCGACGCCTCCGACTTCGCGGTCAAGAGCTCCTATTCCACCGCCGAGGTCCAGGCGATGGCGCGGCAGATGGTCCCCGGTGACCAGTTCCAGTGCTTCAGCAACATCGTGAACAACGAGAGCAGCTGGGACTACACCGCGACCAACGCCTCCTCGGGCGCCTACGGTCTGGTGCAGTCGCTGCCCGCCTCCAAGATGTCGTCGGCCGGCGCCGACTGGCGGACCAACCCCGCCACCCAGATCAAGTGGGGCCTCGGCTATATGAACGAGCGCTACGGCAGCCCCTGCGGCGCCTGGTCGTTCTGGCAGGCCAACCAGTGGTACTAGCCGCCTAGGCCGTACCTACGGTAGCTTCCACGCCTTTCGCGGGACCCCCGGCCGGAACCCGGCCGGGGGTCCCGTGTGTCTTCCCCCCGACGCCTGTCGGCATCGATGACAGCGGGCGCAGGTAACGTCGTCCCCATGGCCGCGGGGGAGTGGGGGTAAAGGAAGAGAAATGTCCAGATTGCCAAGATTGGTCGGGGGGGTGGGAGCGGGCCTGTCCCGCCTCGCCGACCGTCTCGAAGCCCGGAAGGGCGAGGACCCGGGTACGGCGGAGACGCCGGACGCGGTGAGCCCGCCGCCCTCCCGCCCCGAACCCGTGCCCGCCGCGGCCCCCGTACCGGCGGCCGCCGGTACGGGCGCCGCCGTGCCGCCGCCCGCGGCGGCCCCGGCCGAACACGTACCGCCGCCGCCCGGCTATGCTCCGGCCGTCGCCGCGCGCCCCGACCCGGTGGCCACCGTCCCCTGGGGCGTGCGCGTCGCGGCCGAGGTGGCGTGGCGGCTGCTGATCCTCGCCGGCACGCTCTGGGTGCTGATGCGGGTGATCAGCGCGGTCCAGCTGGTGGTGCTCGCCTTCACCGCGGCGCTGCTCATCACGGCGCTGCTCCAGCCCACCGTCGCCCTGCTCAAACGGCGCGGCGTGCCTCGCGGCCTGGCCACGGCGATGACCTTCATCTCCGGGTTCGTGGTCATGGGCCTGGTCGGCTGGTTCGTGGTCTGGCAGGTGACGGAGAACCTCGACGACCTGTCCAAGCAGGTCCAGCAGGGCATCAAGGACCTCAAGCACTGGCTCCTCAACAGCCCGTTCCACGTCACCGAGGACCAGATCAACAACATCGCCGACAACCTCAGTCAGGCGATCGGCACCAACACCAAGGACATCACCTCGGCGGGCATCGAGGGCGTCCAGGTCATCATCGAGGTACTCACCGGCATCCTGCTGGCGATGTTCAGCACGCTCTTCCTGCTCTACGACGGCCCGAAGATCTGGGAGTGGCTGCTCAAGCTGTTCCCGGCGGCGGCCCGCGAGGGCGTGGCGGGCGCGGGCCCGCGCGCGTGGGCGACGCTGACGGCGTATGTGCGCGGCACGGTGATAGTGGCCCTGATCGACGCGATCTTCATCGGCATAGGGCTGTTCTTCCTCGATGTGCCGCTGGCCGTGCCGCTGGCCGTGTTCATCTTCCTCTTCGCCTTCATCCCCCTCGTCGGCGCGGTGGTCTCCGGCGCGCTGGCGGTGGTCGTGGCGCTGGTGACGCGCGATGTCTTCACGGCGATGATGGTGCTGGTCGTGGTGCTCGCGGTGCAGCAGATCGAGGGCCATGTCCTCCAGCCCTTCATCCTGGGCCGGGCGGTGCGGGTCCACCCGCTCGCGGTGGTCCTCTCGGTGGCCGCGGGCTCGCTGGTCGCGGGCATCGGCGGCGCGGTGGTCGCGGTCCCGCTGGCCGCCGTCACCAACACGGTCGTCGGCTATCTACGGGCCCACGCCAAGGAGAACGCCCTGCGAGCGGCGGCGGCCGACGGCCCCCGGCCGGAGGAGCCGGCCGCGGTGACCGCGGAGGCGGTGGCCGCGGGCGCGGCGCCGCCCGGTGCGCCACCGGGCGAGGAGTCCCCGCGGACCTGACGCGGAGTCCGTCCGGCGCGGAGCCCGGCTCCGCGCCGGACGTTCCCGCGCGGGGGGAACGACAAAACGGAACGGTCCGCCGACCTGATGGTCGGCGGACCGTTCCGTTTTGTGCTCCGGGCGGCGGTGCCGTCCGTCAGCTGTTCAGCACGGCCTCGGCCTCGAGGGTCGCGCCCACGGCCTGCAGCACCGAGGCGATCTTGAACGCCTCCTGGATCGTCTCGCGCTCCACGCCGGCCTTGCGCAGCACCTGCTCGTGGGAGTCGAGGCACATGCCGCAGCCGTTGATGGCGGAGACGGCCAGGGACCACAGCTCGAAGTCGACCTTCTCCACGCCGGGGTTGCCGATGACGTTCATCCGCAGACCCGCGCGCAGGTTGCCGTACTCCGGGTCCGACAGCAGGTGCCGGGTGCGGTAGTAGACGTTGTTCATCGCCATGATGGCCGCTGCGGACTTGGCCGCGGTGTACGCCTCGGGGGAGAGGTTCTCCTTGGCCACCGGCTCCAGCTCACGCAGGACGATCGGCGAACGGGTCGCGATCGCGCAGGAGAGGACCGTGCCCCACAGCTGCTGCTGGGGAAGGTCGGAGTTGCCGATGACCGAGCCGAGGTTCAGCTTCAGGTCCTTGGCGTAGTCCGGTATCGCGGACTTCAGCTCGTCGAGGGCCATCGGGTCACTCGCCCGCGAGCAGCGCGACCGGGTCGAGGGTCGTCTCGCCCTTGTTCCAGTTGCACGGGCACAGCTCGTCGGTCTGCAGCGCGTCGAGGACCCGCAGGACCTCCTTGGGGTTACGGCCGACGGAACCGGCGGTCACCATGACGAACTGGATCTCGTTGTTCGGGTCCACGATGAAGACGGCGCGCTGGGCGTAGCCGTCCTCGCCCTCGACGCCGCAGGCCTGCATGAGCTCGTGCTTGGCGTCGGCCAGCATCGGGAAGGGCAGGTCACGCAGGTCGGCGTGGTCCTTGCGCCAGGCGTGGTGGACGAACTCGGAGTCGCCGGAGACGCCGAGGATCTGGGCGTCACGGTCGGCGAACTCGTCGTTCAGCTTGCCGAAGGCCGCGATCTCGGTCGGGCACACGAAGGTGAAGTCCTTGGGCCAGAAGAAGACGACCTTCCACTTGCCCTCGTAGGTCTTGTTGTCGATCTGCGCGAAGGCCTTGTCCGCGTCGAGGTCGACGCAGGCGGTCAGGTCGAACTCGGGGAACTTGTCACCGACAGTGAGCACGCGCTCTCCTTGTAACGAGAAACGTCCCATTTCGGGAGCTTCCTTCGGGTTGGACAGACCAACCCTGCCACAGGAGCCATTGATAACGGAAATAGCTAGACTGATGGAAGTTGATCGGAGGTGGTTATCAGTCATGTCTCCCATAGCCCCGGGGAAGGACCCCGGCCAGAGCCCCGCGGGGGGTGCCACGAAGGCCGCGCCGGCCCGGCCGCGCCAGCTCAGCCTCGCCCAGCTGCGTGCCTTCGCCGCCGTCGCGGAGCACCTGCACTTCCGCGACGCCGCGTCCGCGATAGGGATGAGCCAGCCCGCGCTCTCCGGCGCCGTCTCGGCGCTGGAGGAGGTGCTCGATGTCCAGCTTCTTGAGCGTACGACAAGAAAAGTGCTGCTCAGCCCGGCAGGCGAGCGGCTCGCCGCCCGTGCCCGTACCGTCCTCGACGCCGTCGGCGAGCTGCTGGAGGAGGCCGACGCGGCCCGCGCGCCCTTCACCGGAGTGCTCCGGCTCGGGGTGATCCCGACCGTGGCGCCCTATCTGCTGCCCACGGTCCTGCGACTGGTCCACGACGCCTATCCGGCCCTCGACCTCCAGGTGCACGAGGAGCAGACCGCGTCCCTGCTGGACGGGCTCTCCCAGGGCCGGCTGGACCTCCTGCTGCTCGCCGTGCCCCTCGGCGCGCCCGGGGTGACGGAGCTCCCGCTCTTCGACGAGGACTTCGTGCTCGTCACTCCGAGTGACCACTGGCTGGCCGGGCGCGGGGACATCCCGCGCGCCGCGCTGCGCGAGCTGGACCTGCTGCTCCTGGACGAGGGCCACTGCCTGCGCGACCAGGCGCTCGACATCTGCCGGGAGGCGGGCCGCACGGCCGGGCTGCCCGTGACGACCAGCGCCGCCGGGCTGTCGACCCTGGTCCAGCTGGTCGGCGGCGGCATGGGCGTCACGCTGCTGCCGCGTACGGCGCTGCGCGTCGAGGCCGACCGCAACGAGGACCTGGCCACGGGCTATTTCGCCGACCCCGCGCCCTCGCGCAGGGTCGCCCTGGCGATGCGCGCGGGCGCGGCGCGGCAGGAGGAGTTCGAGCAGTTCGCCGAGGCGCTGCGGGCCGCCATGCGCGGCCTTCCGGTGCGGATGCTCCGGGGCTGACGCGAGGCCATGGACGTACGTGCGTACGGGTGGGGGCGGTGCTTTGTCGCACCGCCCCCACCCGTACGTCGTCCGCCTACTCCGTGTGGAGCCCGTCCGGCCGCATCAGCCGCCACATGGGCGGCAGGCTGGCGAGCGTCACCAGCACGATGAGGCCCGCGCCCGCCCCGACCAGCGGCAGGAAGGCGGTCCAGTCCGTCACCGTGCGGCCGATCAGCGCGAGGGTCGCCCGGCCCAGTGCCAGGCCGCCCGCGACGGCGAGGGCCAGGCCCAGGGTGACGGGGATCGCGGTCTGCCAGAGCACCGACCAGCCCACGGTGGAGCGGGGGACCCCGGAGGCGACCAGGGCGGACAGCAGCCGCCTGCGCTCCCGCAGCTGCTCCACCGTGCTGACGAGCATGCTCGCGCCGATCAGGGCCAGGACGAGGACCGCCCCGATCAGCAGGCCCTGCCGCACGGCCGCGTAGTGGTCGTCCTTCACCACGCCGCCCGCCCGCCAGATCCGCAGGGCGGGGTCGATGGCGGCCGCGGTGTTGCGGACCCGCTCGATGGCGTCCAGGTCACCGGGCCGGACCTTCACTCCGAACGTGGTCTCCGCGTCCGGGATCTTCGCGATGTCGACGGCCGACGGCGTGGCCAGCACGCCGAACCGGTGCTCACCGATCGCGTCGGGGCGGGTCGGCACGACGCGTGCCGTGGTGGGGACCGTCCAGCGGAACGTGCGCGCGGACGGCCCCTCCGCCCACTCCTTGATGGTCAGCTCGGTGCCCGGCGGGAACCGGCGGGCCGTGTCGACGTCGCCGTCCGGCTCCTGGGCGACGAAGGTGTCGCCGTCCCGGCACTCCCCGATGTCGGCCAGCTCCCGCAGGGTGGCGCAGTCGCCGATCGTGAGCGTGGTGACGGAGAAGGGCCCTCCGTTCTCCTTGTCGGCGTAGCGCTCCACGAACCCGGTGACGCCCGTGACGCCCTCGGTGGCCTTCAGCCGGTCCACCCAGCCGTGCACCTCCGCGGCCGTGCCGGGGCGGAACTGCCCGTGCAACGCCGAGTGGCTGGGCTCCTCCGGCCTCGGGGGGCCGCTCTGGGTACCGGCGAGGAACATCTGGATCGCGATGGCCCCGGCCACGGCGACGGTGATGCCGCTGACCGCGCGGGCCGCCGGGCCGCTGTTGAGCTGGAGCCGCCGGACGGCCAGCTGCCAGGCCACCGGCCCGCCCCGCAGCCGGGCCACGCAGCGCTCGACGAGCCAGGGCAGCAGGGCCGTGACGCCGACCAGGAGGAGCGCCGCGCCCGCGACGACCCGGCAGGTGTCCACCGAGATCCCGTAGGTCATCGGGTCCGCGCCCGTGAACCCCGGCACCAGCAGCGCGACGCCCGCGGCCGGGACGAGCAGCCGCCACCACAGCCTGCGGCGCCGGGCCGCACCGCCGCGCGTGACGCCCAGCGGCTCCACGGCGACCCGGCGCAGCGCGAAAAGAGTGACGACCACGGCCACGGCGGGCACGCCGAGCGCGACGAGCGCGGTGAGGGGCGCGCTCGGGGCGAGGTCGGCGGGGAAGACCGCGGCCTCCCGGATGGTGACGTCGGCCGCGAAGCGGCGTACGAAGAGGAAGAGGCACGCGCCGACGGCCAGCCCGGCCAGCGCGCCGCACAGTGCCTCACCGGCGGCGATCCGCCGGATCGTCCTGACGTCCGCGCCGATCAGCCGCAGCGCGGCGAGCCGCCGGTCGCGCTCCCCGCCGCCGAAGCGCACGGCGGTGGCGAGGAAGACGGCGACCGGCATCAGCAGGACGACGCAGCCCAGGGCGCCCAGGACGAGGGCCGCCGGGTCCGGGGGCGGCAGGTCCGCGCCGTCGCCGAAGCGGTCGACGCGCACGGCGTGGGCGTCCGTGCCGAGCCGGTCGGAGCCGATGTAGTAGTAGAGCTCGTCGGGGCCGGCGAGACCGGCGTCGGAGATCGTGCCGACGAGCCGGTGGGCGAACCGGTCCCGCAGCAGCGCGCCCGCGTCGGACTTCAGCAGTCGCTCCAGGGCGGGGGAGAGCGCCATCTCGCCGGGGGCGGGCAGTCGGTCCAGGCCGGGCGGTACGGGCGCCTCCGGTCCGTCCGCCCGCACCAGCGTGCCGCGGACGGGCTTGTCCCGGAAGTCCGTCTCGACGGCGCGGACCAGCAGGGTGTCAGCGGCCGGATCCAGCCGTTCCGAAGCCTCGGTGGGCACCGCTCTCGCGGTCTCCCGGTGCGACCGCTGGGACAGCACCTCCGGGACGGACGCCGCGATCAGCAGCAGCGTCACCCCGAGGCCGACGCCCACCGCGGTGAGCGCGGTGCGCAGCCGGCCGTCCCGGCCGCCCGTAAGGGCGAAGCGGGCGCCCGTGGTGAGGTCCCGCAGCCAGGCGGCGACCCCGGTGGGGCCGGCGGGCCGGGGGTTGGTTCCTGTGGGTCCGATCGACATGCCGAGGAATGTACACGGTGTGTATACACGGCATGTATAGACGGAGTTTTGAGTTGTCTGAAAACATTCGCTCAGTAATCGAACGTAAAGGAGACGGAGACCCGGATCCCGGCTTCGGCTCGGTCGCCCTCAGTCCGTGTCGCGCTCCTGGCCGTCACCCTTCGGCGGGCGGCCCCGCCGGGGCAGCGCGCCCGTCCCCTTCGGCAGCCGCCCGGCCTCGGCGAGCGCCTTGCGCAGCAGGAACTCGATCTGTGCGTTGGCGCTGCGCAGCTCCTCGCCCGCCCAGCGCGTGAGCGCGTCGTGGACCAGCGGGTCGAGCCGCAGCAGCACCTGCTTGCGCCGCCGCGGCCCGCGCTCGGGCGGGAGGTCCTCCGTCACTGGTAGAGGGTGCCCGTGTTGAGGACCGGCTGCGCCGCGCGGTCCCCGCAGAGCACCACCATCAGATTGCTCACCATGGCCGCTTTCCGCTCCTCGTCCAGCTCCACGAAGCCCTGCTCGCTGATCCGCTCCAGGGCTTCCTCCACCATCCCGACCGCGCCCTCGACGATCAGCTTCCGGGCCGCGACGACCGCGCCCGCCTGCTGCCGCTGAAGCATCGCGGAGGCGATCTCCGGAGCGTAGGCCAGGTGCGTGAACCGCGACTCGATGATGTGCACACCGGCGGCCTCGACGCGGGCGTGCAGCTCGACGGCGAGCTTCTCGGTGATCTCCTCGGCGTTGCCGCGCAGGGAGAGCGCGTCGTCGTCGTGCGCGTCATAGGGGTACTCGATGGCGATGTGCCGCACGGCCGCCTCGGTCTGGGTGGAGACGAACTCCAGGAAGTCGTCCACCTCGAACAGCGCCTGCGCGGTGTCCTCCACCCGCCAGACCACCACGGCGGCCAGCTCGATGGGGTTGCCGTAGGCGTCGTTGACCTTCAGGACGGCGGTCTCGTGGTTGCGCACCCGGGTCGAGATCTTCTCGCGGCTGGTGAAGGGGTTCACCCAACGCAGGCCCTCGGTGCGGATCGTGCCGCGGTAGCGGCCGAAGAGCTGGACGACGCGGGCCTCGCCCGGGGCGACGGTGTTCAGCCCGCTCATCGCCGTGACGGAGGCGAGGCCGATCAGGATGCCGCAGGCCACGAGCACCGCGCACGGGACCGTACGCCCGGCGTTGCCGAGGGCGACCCCCCAGGCGATCGCGCCGCCGCCGGCCAGCAGTCCGGCCAGCCCCAGCAGCAGGGCGAGGCCGCCGCCGATGTCGTGGGCCGGCTTCTCCCGCACCTGTGGCGCGGGCATCTCCGGTACGTCCGCCGACGTCACGACGTCGGCCGCGCCGATGGTGTCCGGCATGGCGATCCCCCTGTTTCCTCGCTGATTTCACCTGTACCCGACGGCCGCGCGATGGTCGGCGCGCGGTGTCGGCTGTCTAGCAAAGTGATAGCACATTATCGCCCTGTACGGTTTTCCGCACTGCGCCGTACCCGGTTCCCGCCATCCGGGGTGCTGTATGTCACGTGCGTCAAAGCCTTGATCGATGGGCGTTTGGTGACAGTTGCGGTGTTAGCTTCGTGAGCTGGGTTGGGGGCGGACAGAGTGGAGCTACGGGAGAGATGGGCCGAGCGGAAGCGCGACGGGCGCAGAACAGCACCCGCACAACAAAGGGCAAGAAGCCCAAGAAGACAGGCATACGCCGCTTCTTCACGTGGAAGAAGCTGCTCGCCTACTTCGTGGGTCTGATAGCCCTCGGCGCGGGCGCCTTCGTGGCGCTCTATCTGTACGTCGACGTCCCCGACAGCAAGACGGCGACGAAGTTGCAGAGCAACATCTACAAGCTCAGCAACGGCACGGTGCTGGCCCGTACGGGCCAGGTCAACCGTGAGGAAGTCCCTCTGAGCAAGATCCCCAAGAACATCCAGGACGCCGTCGTCGCGGCGGAGAACAAGAACTTCTGGACCGACCCCGGCGTCGACGTCAAGGGCACCGCCCGAGGCATCCTCAACACCGTGATGGGCCGCGGCAAGCAGGGTGGCTCGACCATCACCCAGCAGTACGTCAAGAACTCCTACCTGAGCCAGGAGCAGACCGTCACCCGCAAGGTGAAGGAGCTGATCATCTCGCTCAAGGTGCAGCAGAAGGTCGACAAGAAGGACATCCTCGCCGGGTACCTGAACACCAGTTACTACGGCCGGAACGCCTACGGCATCCAGGCCGCCGCCCGCGCGTACTACAACAAGGACGTCGACAAGCTCACCCTCGAAGAGGGCGCCTACCTGGCCGCGCTGCTCCAGGCCCCGAGCCAGTACGACTGGACCGTGGCGACCGACGACGGCAAGAAGAACGCGCAGAACCGCTGGAACTACGTCCTCGACAAGATGGTCGAGATGAAGTGGCTCACCGCGGAGAAGCGCAAGGACATGAAGTTCGAGGTGCCGAAGGACCCCAAGCCCCCGAAGGGCATGAGCGGTCAGAACGGCTACCTCGTCAAGGCGGCGGAGCAGGAGATCGAGCGGGTGCTGCGCGCGCAGGGCCGCAGCGAGAGCGACCTGGCGGCCGGCGGCTGGACCATCACGCTCAGCATCGACCCGACGAAGCAGAAGGAGCTGGAGAAGGCGGTCTACCAGCAGGTGACCCGCAAGCTGGATCCCCAGGCCCGCAAGGTCGACGCGTACGCCCAGGTCGGCGCCGCATCGGTGGACCGCAAGACCGGCAGGGTCGTGGCCCTCTACGGCGGCCAGGACTACCTCAAGCACTTCAGCAACAACGCCACCCGCGAGGACTACCAGCCGGCCTCCACCTTCAAGCCGCTGATCTTCGCCTCCGCGCTGCAGAACGAGGCCAAGAACGAGAACGGCCAGCGCATCACGGCCGGCACGATCTACGACGGCACCAGCAAGCGGCCCGTCCGCGGCGGCGACACGGCCTTCGCCCCGGAGAACGAGGACGACGTCAGCTACGGCCCGGTGACCGTCCAGGAGTCGATGAACAAGTCCATCAACTCCGCGTTCGCGCAGATGGCGGTCGACGTGGGCCTCGGCAAGGTCAAGAAGACCGCCGTCGACATGGGCATGAACGGCAAGGCCGGCAACTTCGAGGAGGTGCCCGCCATGTCGCTGGGCTCCATGGGCGCGAGCCCCCTCCGGATGGCCGGTGCCTACGCCACTCTCGCCAACCACGGCAAGAAGGTCACCCCGACCCTCGTCGCCTCGGTCACCCGCAACGGCGGCCAGAAGCTGGACATGCCCGACCCGATCGGCAGCCAGGTCCTCGACCGCACCAACGCCGACAACGTCACGCAGATCCTCAAGGGCGTGGTCAACGACGGTACGGCCAAGGTCGTGCAGAACGCGACGTACGCGGTGGCGGGCAAGACCGGCACCTCCGACGACAACAAGTCGGCGTGGTTCTCGGGCTACACCCCCGGCCTGGTCACCACGGTCGGCATGTTCGGTGAGGGCCCCGGCGGCAAGCAGGTCCCGCTGACCAACACCGGCGGCCACGACGGCCGTATCAACGGTGGCGGCTACCCGGCCGAGATCTGGGCCGACTACATGAGCGAGGCCGCGGACGGCGACACCGAGTTCGACCTGGAGACGGACGAGGCGGCCGTGGTGCCCCCGCCGCCCGCCCCGCCGGCCTCCTCGCAGCCCTCCACGCAGCCCTCGCACACGCCGTCGGCCACGCCCTCGCGGCAGTCGCAGTCGCCGACGCCGAGCACCTCCAAGCCGCCGTCCCAGCAGCCTTCGTCCCCGCCGGCCTCGCAGTCCGCGAAGCCGCCGAAGCCGCCCACCCCGTCGAACAAGCCCTCGCCCAGCACGGGCGGCGGCGGTGCCGACGGCGGGACGGTGCCCAACGGCGGGCGCGAGGAACCGAAGAACTGACCCGGCCCGCACCGGACACGAGGGGCGGCCGCCCGCCGCGCGAGAAGCGCGGCGGGCGGCCGCCCCTTTTCCGTCGTTCCCGTCGTTCCCGCCGTCAGCCGCCGTTGACCTCGGTGGCGATGCGGTCGCCGATCTTCTTGTCGATGTTGCGCCAGTACTGGAGCGCCCGGTCGAGGACGGGCCTGCTGACGCCCTGCTTCAGATGGCCGGAGACGTTGCCCACCAGCCGGTCGCGCGCGGCGTCGTCCAGGACCTGGCGGACCATCGTGCCCGGCTGGCCCCAGTCGTCGTCCTCGCGGTGCAGTTTGTACGCCTCGCGGACCATCTCGCCCGCCGCCGCCCAGCCCGCCGGGTCGCCGAAGCGCCCGAAGTCCGCGGCCGGCCCGCCGTAGGAGTTCGGGGCGTACACCGCGCCCGTACGGGACGGCTCGTAGCGCATCGGGCCGTCCTTGGCGTAGGAGTACACCGGGGAGTGCGGCCGGTTCGGCGGCAGCTGGGCGTAGTTCGGGCCGATCCGGTAGCGGTGCGTGTCCGGGTAGGAGAAGAGCCGCCCGAGCAGCATCTTGTCCGGGGACGGGCCGATGCCCGGCACCAGGTTGGACGGCTCGAACGCGGCCTGCTCGATGTGGACGAAGAAGTCCTCGGGGTTCTTGTTCAGCGTCATCCGGCCGACCTCGATCAGCGGGTAGTCGCCGTGCGGCCACACCTTGGTGAGGTCGAAGGGGTTGAAGCGGTAGTCCGCCGCGTCCTCGAACGGCATGACCTGGACGTGCACCGTCCACGAGGGGGCGTTCCCGCTCTCGATGGACTCGTACAGGTCCCGGCGGTGCTTGTCGGCGTCCGAGCCCGCCAGCTCGTCCGCCTCCGCCTGGGTGAGGAAGTCGATGCCCTGGTCGGTCTTGATGTGGTACTTCACCCAGAACCGCTCGCCGCCGGCGTTCACCCACATATAGGTGTGCGAGCTGTAGCCGTTCATATGGCGCCAGGTCTTGGGGATGCCCCGGTCGCCCATCAGCCAGGTGACCTGGTGCGCCGACTCCGGGGACAGCGTCCAGAAGTCCCACTGCATGTCGTTGTTGCGCAGGCCGGTCCGCGGGTGGCGCTTCTGGCTGCGGATGAAGTCCTGGAACTTCTGCGGATCCCGGACGAAGAAGACCGGGGTGTTGTTGCCGACCAGGTCGTAGTTGCCGTGTTCGGTGTAGAACTTCAGGGCGAAGCCGCGCGGGTCGCGCCAGGTGTCGGGGCTGCCCTGCTCGCCGGCGACCGTCGAGAAGCGGGCCAGCATCTCGCAGCGCTTCCCGGGCTGGAAGAGATCGGCCCTGGTGAACTGGCTGACGTCGTTGGTGACCTCGAAGAAGCCGTAGGCGCCGCCGCCCTTGGCGTGCACCACCCGCTCGGGGACCCGTTCCCGGTTGAACTGGGCCATCTTCTCGATCAGGTAGTGGTCCTGGAGCAGGATGGGGCCGGTGTCACCGATGGTGAGCGAGTGTTCATCGCTTTCCACCGGGATTCCCGCGTTGTTCGTGGTGTAAGGAGTCTGCTGCGCCGAGTCGGTCATGGGACGCCTCCCGGAACGGGGGATGGGAGAGGGCGCGTCCGTACCGCCCTCCACCCGAGCCAGTGAACTCCGCCGACAGCGTGTCGGCAACAGGAGTCTGGACACTGTCCAGAATTTCACCTCGTACGGGCGAACGGGCCGCCCCGGACACCCTCGCCGGGCGCCCCGGACCTCACCGGGCGTGCGCGGGCAGCGCCAGCTCGAACCACACCACCTTCCCGGTGGACAGCCGGGTGGCCCCCCACCGCCTGGCCAGCCGGTTCACCAGATACAGCCCCCGCCCGCCCTCGTCCGAGGGCCGGGCCTGGCGCAGCCGGGGCAGCTGCGGCACATCGTCGCCGACCTCGCAGCGCAGGACGTCCGTCCGGAGCAAGCGCAGCGTTATCGGCCGTTCGGCGTACCGCACCGCATTGGTGATCACCTCGCTGACCAGCAGTTCCACACTGTCGGTCAGCTCCTCCAGGCCCCAGCGGGTCAGCGCCCGGCGGGCCAGCCGGCGCGCCTGCCGGGCCGTCTGCGGCCGCGGGTCGAGGAACCAGTACGCCACGTCGCTGGGCGCGATCCCCTCGAAGCGGGCCGCGAGCAGGGCGATGTCGTCGTCCCGGTCGCCCGGGCCGAGCATGCCGAGCACCTCGTCGCACAGCGGCTCCAGCGGCGGCGGGTTCGGGCCCGTCAGCCGGGCCGTCTCGATCAGCCGCTCGCGCAGCTGCTCTATGCCCGTCCACACGTCCCTTATCCGCGACTCCACCAGGCCGTCGGTGTACAGCAGCAGGGTCGCCCCGGCCGGCGCGTCCAGCTCCACCGCCTCGAAGTCCACCCCGCCCACGCCGATCGGCGCGCCCGGCGGGACGCGCAGCACCTCGGCGCGGCCGCCGCGGTGCAGCATGATGGGCGGCGGGTGCCCGGCGTTGGCGATCACGATGCGGTGCGCGACCGGGTCGTAGACCGCGTAGAGGCAGGTCGCCATGCGGTCCGAGCCCAGCCGCTGGGCCTGCTCGTCCAGGTGGTGCAGCACCTCGGCCGGCGGCAGGTCCAGGCCCGCGAGGGTCTGCGCGGTGGTGCGCAGCTGGCCCATGATCGCCGCGGAGGTCATGGAGTGGCCCATGACGTCACCGACCACGAGGGCGACCCGGTTGCCCGGCAGGGGGATGGCGTCGTACCAGTCGCCGCCCACCCGCGCGGTCTCGGCGGCCGGCAGATAGCGGCTGGCGAGCCGGACGCCGGTCGGCTGGGGGAGGGAGTCGGGGAGCATCGTGCGCTGGAGCTCGTCCGCGATGTAGACCTCGCGGCCGTAGAGCACCGCCTTGTCGACGCCGAGGGCCGTGTGCGTCGCCAGCTGCGCCGCGACCAGCAGGTCGTCGCCCTCGAAGGCGGGCCGGTCGGCACGGCGTATGAAGACCGCGGCCCCGATCACCCGGCGCCGCCCGCGCAGCGGCGCGAGGATCGTCCGGTGCCGGTCCGGGACGCACCGGCCCTCGCCCAGCAGTTCCGGGAGCGCCGCCCGCGCGGCGGAGGAGTCGCCGAAGACGGGTCTGACCCCTCGCAGCACCTCCGCGAGCGGCCCCCCTATGCGCACCTCGCAGCGCTCGGCCGCGGCGCCCGCCAGGTCGGTGGCCGGGTCGGAGCGGTCGGGCGCGGCCTCCGCGGGGGCCGCGAAGGCGCCGCCGACCGGCTCGCCCAGGCCGCGCACGTGCTCGGGCAGCTGGTCGGTGCGGCGCAGCCGCAGCACGACGGGGCCCACCGGTCGCTCGTCGCCCACCGGCAGCGGGTCACGGAGGTAGACCAGGATCGCGTCGGCGAAAGTGGGCACGGTGGCCCGGCACAGGCCGAGCACGATCTCGTCCAGGTCGATGCCGCGCGCGATCCGCCGGGTGGCCGCGCCGACGAAGCGCAGCCGCTCGCCGCCGGTGGCCCCGGCCGCCGTGGGGGACGTGGCGGCCGGCCCGCCGCCGTCCGCGCCGCCCGGGACGGAACCGTCCGTACGGCCCGCTGAGGCGGTCCCGGGGGTCGCCGGTGCCCCGGGGGCCCCGGGTGCGCCGTCGGCCTCACCGGCCCCGCCCACGGCCCCGGTGGCGCCCGCCTGACCGTCCGTCCGGCCCGTCCGTCCGGGGCCCTCGCGTGCCGGGGTGGCTCCGTGGGCGTCGCCGCCCGGGCGCCCGGCCGGTTCGGGGTGCGCCTCGGCGCGGCTCCGCTCGCGCGGGGCCTCGGCGCCGGGCGCGGCGCAGCCGCCACCGCCGCCGGGCTGCCGGGGCAGGCGGGCGGTGGCGGCGTCGGGTCCGGGCACGGGCGCGGGCACGCCGGGCACGGTGCCGGGCGGGGCGGGCTGTCGCACCGCCGCGGTCCGCTGTCGTCCGTGGGAGTTGGGATGCTCCGTCACGCGTGGGGTTCCATCCGTCGGGGCCGTACGCCCAGTCGCAGAGGGCGCACCGTGGGTCAGGCGCGTCGCAGATTGAGGAAGAGCTGGATCTCGGGTGGTACGTCCGTACTCGCCGGGGCGTACGCCAGCGAGTTCTCCCCGGCGATCTCGAAACCCGCTTCGCACACGACCTGGCGCAGTTCCTCCCGCAGATATCCGGATACCCGGATCGTGTTGCCCAGGAACGGGATCGCGAAGTCGTCCACGTCGGCCTCGACCATCGACAGGGCCAGCAGCCCCCCGGGTCTCAGCAGGTCGTGCAGCATCCGCAGCGCGTGCGGGATCTCCGCGCGGGGCAGCATCAGCAGGGCGAAGAACGCGGCGACGCCGTCGAAGACACCCAGCCGCCCGTCCCGCAGGTCGGCCAGGTCCGCCAGGCGGAACTCCGCCTTGGGGACGTTGCCGCGGGCCAGGTCGAGCATGCCGGGCGAGATGTCGACGCCCACGACCTGATGGCCCGCGTCGCTCAGCTGCAGGGCCGTCGGCAGGCCCGTACCGCAGCCGAGGTCGAGGATCCGGGAGCCGGGCGGCAGCGCGTCCGCGAGCCAGGAGCCCGCGTCGAGCTGGCCCTCCTTGTGCGGGAACGCCTCGTCGTAGCGGTCGCCGATGCTGTCGAAGGCCTCGGCCTGACCACTGCGGTCCAGCCCTAAGCGGGCGTAGCCGTCGTAGTCCCGCTGGTCGTCACCGCTCACGGCTCCGCCCTCTCTGTGACCTTCGGCTGTGAACGTGTGTCACATGCCGTGCTCTGTTCGTGCCGTGCTGCTGTGCAGTATCGCGGAGGCCGATCCTACGGTTGCCCCGTGGGGGGCCGCCAAGCGGTTCCGGAGGTTCAGCTCCGGACCCGGACCGGGACGCGGTCCCAGTCGGCCGGGAGGGCCGGCACGGCCCAGGCGGGATCCGGCCGCCAGTCCTCCCAGCCCGCGGCGAACGGAGCGGCCCATTCCTCGATGCGCCGGACGGCGTCGTGCCCGGCGGCCCGCACCCGCGCGGCCTGCTCGGCGGGCATCAGGCCGACGCGCTGCGCCTGGGCGAACTCGTCCTCGTCCTTCCACTCCCAACGGCGGTCCGGGTAGACGGCGATGTCGAGGTAGTGGTCCTCGGAGTCCACGCCGCCGGCCCAGCGGGCGAGGGGCTCCTCGAGGTTGACGTACCAGTTCTTGAAGCGCCAGCCCGCGTCCCAGAACAGCCAGACCGACCAGGCCTCGCCGGGCCGGGCGAGCTTGAGGACGCCCGTGCCGTGCCAGCGGTCGACGACGGTGGTGCGCGGCCGGGTGTAGCGGGTGGCGAGCGGCTCCTTGTGGATGGGGGTGCCATCGGCCAGCAGCGGCTTGACGCAGTCCGTGCCCGGGGCCATCCACACGGCCAGCAGGTCGTCGGTGTCCTGGACGACGGTGACGGGGCGGCAGATGTGCACCTGGTCGCTGCCATTGCCCCGGTAGCGCCAGAGGATATGGTCCCCCGGCGCCCAAGGGGCGGTGCCGGCCGTGCCCGTGGTGTCCACCGTGTCCGCTGTCATGCGCAGATCCTAGGTGCCCGGGCCGGGGATGCGCCGTGACGTGCGCCGCAAAAGGTACGGTCCAGGGCGCGTCCCCGGGCACGGGTGCCGAGGGGGCGCGCCCCGGCCGCGGGCGGCGTGGGGGTGGGCCGGGGGCGGGTTACGGGCGGGTCATCCGCAGCACGTCCAGCGCCTCGTCGAGCTGTTCCAGCGTCAGCAGCCCGCGGTCGACGTAGCCCGATTCGAGGACCACCTCGCGGATCGTCTTCCGCTCGGCGAGGGACTTCTTGGCCACCTTGGCGGCCTCCTCGTAGCCGATGTAGCGGTTGAGCGGGGTGACGACCGACGGCGAGGACTCCGCGTACTCGCGGGCGCGCTCGGCGTTGGCGGTGACGCCGTCGACGGTGCGGTCGGCGAGCAGCCGGGAGGCGTTGGCGAGCAGCCGCACCGATTCGAGGAGGTTCTTGGCCATCACCGGGAGCATCACATTGAGCTCGAAGTTCCCGGCCGCGCCCGCCGTGGCCACGGTCGCGTCGTTCCCGGTGACCTGGGCGGCCACCATCAGGACGGCCTCGGGGACGACCGGGTTGACCTTGCCGGGCATGATCGAGGAGCCCGGCTGGAGGTCGGGGAGGTTGATCTCGGCCAGGCCGGTGCGCGGGCCGGAGGACATCCAGCGCAGATCGTTGGCGATCTTGGTGAGGCCGACCGCGATCGTCCGCAGCTGGCCGCTGGTCTCCACCAGGCCGTCACGGGCGCCCTGGGCCTCGAAGTGATCGCGGGCCTCGGTCAGCGGCAGCCCGGTGGCGCGGGCCACCTCGGCGATGACGGCCGCCGGGAAGCCGGGCGGGGTGTTGATGCCGGTGCCCACGGCCGTACCACCGAGGGGCAGTTCGGCGAGCCGCGGCAGGGCGGAGCGCAGCCGCTCCACGCCGTAGCGGATCTGGGCCGCGTACCCGCCGAATTCCTGACCGAGCGTCACGGGCGTGGCGTCCATCAGGTGCGTACGACCGGACTTGACGACCTGTGAGAACTCCTCGGCCTTGCGCTCCAGGGACGCGGCCAGGTGCTCCAGGGCCGGGATCAGATCGCCGGTGACGGCCGCGGTGGCGGCGATGTGGATGCTGGACGGGAACACGTCGTTGGAGCTCTGCGAGGCGTTGACGTGGTCGTTGGGGTGCACGTCCCGGCCGAGGCGCTCGGTGGCGAGGGTGGCGAGGACCTCGTTGGTGTTCATGTTCGAGGACGTGCCGGAGCCGGTCTGGAAGACGTCGACGGGGAAGTGGTCGTCCCAGCGGCCCTCCGCGACCTCCTCGGCCGCGGCGGCGACGGCCTCCGCGATGTCCTTGTCGACCACGCCCAGCTCGGCGTTGACCTTGGCGGCGGCCCCCTTGATCCGGGCCAGTGCCGCGATGTGCGCGCGCTCCAGCCGCTGGCCGCTGATCGGGAAGTTCTCCACGGCCCGCTGGGTCTGGGCACGCCACTTGGCGTGGGCCGGGACCCGGACCTCACCCATCGAGTCGTGCTCGATCCGGTACTGCTCGCTGTCGGTCATCGTCACTTACCTCCTGACAAACAACAGCGTTTGTCTGGTTCACCGTGTTCCCAAAAGTACCTACCGACTAGTAAATACCGCGGGTAACAAAAGAAACCGGGGAGGCACCATGACACGCAGACCCACCCTGCGCTGTACCCTCGCCGCCGTCGCCGCGCTCGCCGCGGCGTTCGGCGGCACGGCCGCGATCGGCCCCACCGCCCAGGCCCAGACCCGCACCACCGCCTCACCCCCTCTCGCGCCCCTCACGCCCGAGCTGGAGAAGATCCGCGCCGCCGAGTCCGTCAAGCTCTACGGCGACGCCGCCGAACGCCCCCTCGACCAGCGCAAGACCTCCCTCGTCTCGCTCGGCGACAGCGAGATCTCCGGCGAGGGCGTCGGCACCTACGAACCCGGCACCAACGGGCCCGCCAACTGGTGCCACCGCTCGCCCGACGCCGCCATCCACCGCACCACCATCCCCGCCGACGTCACCTACAACGTGGCCTGTTCCGGCGCCGCCACCTACAACATCCGGGCCGGCGGCAGCAAGCAGTACGCGGACGAGCTGGTCCAGAGCGACAACCTCGCCGTCAAGGCCCGCAACACCCGCGTCAAGCTGGTGCTGCTCGTCGCCGGCGCCAACGACGACCTCCAGTTCGGCCCCGTGATGACCGACTGCGTCACCCGCTACCTCACCCTCCAGGGCACCTGCGAGCCCAAGTACGCCCCCGGCTGGCAGGCCCGCGTCGACGGCCTCGTGCCCAAGGTCGAGCAGACCGTGCGGGACCTACGGGCCGTCATGACCGGCGCGGGCTACGCCGACACCGACTACCGGCTCGTCGTCATGGGCTACCCCAGCCCCATCGGCCCCGACTTCGAGGACAACCCGAAGTTCCCGGGCAAGCTCGCCGGCGGCTGCGTCGGCTACACCTCCGACGCCGGCTGGGGCCGTAACACCGCCGTCCCCGCCTTCGAGCGCGGCATGCGCGAGGCGGCCCGCCGCACCGGCGCGACCTACCTCGACAACTCCCGCCTCTTCCACGGCCACGAGGTGTGCGCGGACGACACCTGGGCCCGCGGCCTCTACGTCGACGTGACGAACCCGTTCCCGCCGGACTCCAACTCCGTCCGCCAGTCCTTCCACCCCAACCAGCGCGGGCACGGGGCCTTCGCGTCCTGCCTCAGCCAGCTCTACCGCGCCGGCTACCGCGAGGCGGGCTGCGCCGACCCGGGCAGCACGGGGACGCCCGTACTGCGCGAGGGCGCCTGGGACGACTCCTTCCGCCCGCTGAAGGGCGGGGCGACGGGCACCTGCGTCGACGCGTACGGGGCGGCCAGCCGCAACGGCACCGCGATCGGCGGCTGGGACTGCACCGGGAACCGCAACCAGGAGTGGTCGTACGACACGGCCACGGGCGCGCTGCGCACGGCGCTCTCCCACGACCGGTGCGTCGACGTGCCGGAGGGGAAGTACGCGGCGGGGGCGGCTGTGGTGTTGTGGAACTGCCACGGCGGGGGGAACCAGAAGTTCGTGACGGCCGGTGGCGTGTTCCGGCCCGCCGCGGCGCAGGGACTCTGCCTGACGCTGGGGTCGGCGAAGGATCCCGTGCGGCTGCAGAAGTGTGACGGCTCGGCGTCGCAGCGCTTCGCGTAGCCCCCACCCCGCCCCTTCCCGAAACCGGGGGCTTCGCCCCCGGGCCCCCTTTTCCGCGCTGACGCGCGGTGTCCTCAATCGCCGGACGGGCTGAATTTCAGCCCGTCCGGCGATTGAGGACCGGGGTCCGGGGCGGAGCCCCGGTTCGGAAAGCCGCCCGCGGGGCTACTACCGCCGCACCGGAATGCTCGTGAACGTCGGCGCCGGCGCCGGATCCACGAAGAAGTCGTTCCCCTTGTCGTCCACCACGATGAACGCTGGGAAGTCCTCGACCTCGATCCGCCAGACCGCCTCCATGCCCAGCTCCTCGTACTCCAGGACCTCGACCTTCTTGATGCAGTCCTGCGCCAGCCGCGCCGCCGGGCCGCCGATCGAGCCCAGGTAGAAGCCGCCGTGCTCCTTGCACGCGCTGGTGACCTGCGAGGAGCGGTTGCCCTTGGCGAGCATCACCTTGGAGCCGCCCGCGGCCTGGAACTGCTCGACGTAGGAGTCCATGCGGCCGGCCGTCGTCGGGCCGAAGGAACCGGAGGCGTAGCCCTCGGGGGTCTTGGCCGGGCCCGCGTAGTAGACCGGGTGGTTCTTGAGGTAGTCGGGCATCGGAGCGCCCGAGTCCAGCAGCTCCTTGATCTTCGCATGTGCGATGTCACGGGCCACGACGAGCGTGCCGGTCAGCGAGAGCCGGGTCTTGACCGGGTGCTTGGTCAGCTCCGCGAGGATCTCGTCCATCGGCCGGTCCAGGTCGACGGCGACCGCGTCGAGGTCGGCGCCCGCGCCCTCGGTCAGCTGCTCGTCGGTGGTGTCCGGCAGGAAGCGCGCCGGGTCCGTCTCCAGCTGCTCCAGGAAGACGCCCTCGGGCGTGATCTTGGCGAGCGCCTGGCGGTCGGCGGAGCAGGAGACCGCGATGGCCACCGGGCAGGACGCGCCGTGCCGCGGCAGGCGGACCACGCGCACGTCGTGGCAGAAGTACTTGCCGCCGAACTGGGCGCCGATGCCGATCTTCTGCGTCAGCTCGAAGACCTTCTCCTCCAGCTCCTTGTCACGGAAGCCGTGGCCGAGCGGGGAGCCCTCCTCGGGCAGCTCGTCGAGGTAGTGCGCGGAGGCGTACTTGGCGGTCTTCAGGGCGTACTCGGCGGAGGTGCCGCCGACGACGATCGCCAGGTGGTACGGCGGGCACGCGGCGGTGCCCAGCGAGCGGATCTTCTCCTCCAGGAACTTCATCATGGAGCCCTCGTTGAGGACCGCCTTCGTCTCCTGGTAGAGGAAGGACTTGTTGGCCGAGCCGCCGCCCTTGGCCATGAAGAGGAATTTGTACGCGCCGCCGTCGGTGGCGTAGAGCTCGATCTGCGCGGGCAGGTTGGAGCCGGTGTTCTTCTCGTCCCACATGGTCAGCGGGGCCATCTGCGAGTAGCGCAGGTTGAGCTCGGTGTAGGCGTCGAAGATGCCGTGCGAGAGCGCCTTCTCGTCCTGGCCCTCGGTGAGGACGTTCTGGCCGCGCTTGCCCATCACGATGGCGGTGCCGGTGTCCTGGCACATCGGGAGCACGCCGGCGGCGGCGATGTTGGCGTTCTTCAGCAGGTCGAGGGCGACGAAGCGGTCGTTCGCGGACGCCTCGGGGTCGTCGAGGATGCGGCGCAGCTGCGCGAGGTGCGCGGGCCGCAGGTAGTGCGAGATGTCGTGCATCGCCTCGGCGGCCAGCTTCCGCAGCGCCTCCGGCTCGACCTTGAGGAACGTACGGCCGTCGGCCTCGAAGGTGGACACGCCCTCGGAGGTGACCAGGCGGTACGGAGTGTGGTCCTCGCCCAGGGGCAGGAGGTCGGTATAGGCGAACTCAGACGGGGCAGACATTGCGGCGATTCCTCACTCGACAGTGGCTTCGGCTGGCACCTTCGGCAGCGCGTCTCAAGCGTAGGCGGCCGCCGTGCGTCCGGGCTTGTGAGGTAAGGCTCAGTACATCTCGACTTTCCCCTGGTCGCGATCTATCGCGTTTCGCTACGCTGCTGTCGTGGACAAGCCATCGTTCGAGAAACGGCCCGTGGCGGGGTCCGGCGCGCCCGGGCTCCGCGCCTCCGACGCCGACCGCGACCGGATCGCGGACATCCTGCGCGAGGCCCTGGCCGAGGGCCGCCTCACCGCGGAGGAGCACGGCGAGCGGATCGGCGCCGCCTACGCGGCCCGGACGCTCGGGGAGCTGGAGCCGCTCGTCGCCGACCTGCCCCGCGCGGGCGGAGCCGGCCCGGACGTCGGCCGCGGGGCCGCCCCGGCCCACCCGCGCCCGTACGGGCACGACGCGGCCCGCCCCGGCGGCGCGGGCCCGGAGGGCCCCGGGAGCACGGAGAACCTGGTCGCCGTCTTCGGCGGCGCCGGCCGCAAGGGCCGCTGGCGGGTGCCGTGCCGGACCAACGCCCTCGCGCTGTTCGGCGGGGTCGAGATCGACCTGACGGAGGCGGTCTTCGAGCGCCGGGAGATCGTCGTCCACGCGGTCGCGGTGTTCGGCGGCGTCGACATCAAGGTCCCCGAGAACGTCACGCTGCGCACCACGGGAGGCGGCGTCTTCGGTGGCTTCGACGTCCGTACCCAGGAGGCGCCGGACCCCGACGCCCCGGTCGTCTCCGTCACCGGCTTCGCGTTCTTCGGCGGAGTGGAGGCCAAACCCCGGCGGGGCAAGCGGCTCAAGAACCTCCGCGCGGCGGGCTGATCGCGCCCGGCGGCGGCTGACGGCGTTCCGCTCATGGCAACGGTGTGAATAAGCACGCGCACAGCGGGTAAAGCTTGGTGCATCGTCTCTCGTACGGCTGCCGGTGCGAATGGCCGTGCGCAGTGGAGGCGGGCAAAGGTGACTCAATCGGCCCAGCAAAGCCGTCGTCAGGAGTAGACCGTGCTGCTACCGCATCAGCCCCTGCAGGAAGCCGCCGTACCGTCCCAGCGGATTTCCGCCAGGGATCAGGCCGGCCCCTGGCATTCGGAGGCGGTGTGCCGCCGGGATGAAGCCGGGCTGTTCTTCGCACCATCCAAGGAACCCACGGCCGCGCGGCTTTCCCGTGAGGAGGCCGCCAAGCGGGTCTGCGCCCGCTGCCCCGTGATGGTCGAATGCCGGGAGCACGCCCTGCTCCAGCCGGAGCCCTACGGGGTGTGGGGCGGTCTCACCGCGGCCGAGCGCCGGGTGGTGCTCGCCCGCCGGCGGCGCCGCGAGGCCGAGCTGGCGCGCACGACGCGTATCGCCGCAGCGGGCTGAGCCGTGCGGGCCCGGGTCCGTCCGGGGCGCACGGTTCCGCGCTCGCGGCACACGGACGGGCCGAGACCGGCCGGGACCGGCCGCTCCCGGCCCGTCCGGTGACCGAGGCCGGCCGGTCGGAGCCGGTGCGTGGAGCGGGAAAGGCGCCCCCGGGCGTCAGCTGGGGCGCTCGAAGTCCACCGTGCTGTACGCGCGCAGCTTGGACAGCCGGTGCGTGGAGTCGATCTGCCGGATCGTGCCCGACTTGGACCGCATGACGAGCGACTGCGTGGTCGCGGTCTCCGCGCGGTAGCGCACCCCGCGCAGCAGCTCGCCGTCGGTGATGCCGGTGGCGACGAAGAAGACGTTGTCACCGCGGACGAGGTCGTCGGTGTGCAGGACCTTGTCGAGGTCGTGACCGGCGGCCAGGGCGCGCTCGCGCTCCTCGTCGTCCTTGGGCCACAGCTTCGCCTGGATGGTGCCGCCGAGGCACTTGATCGCGCAGGCCGCGATGATGCCCTCGGGCGTACCGCCGACGCCGAGCAGCAGGTCGATGCCCGTGCCCTCGCGCACGGCCATGATCGCGCCGGCCACGTCACCGTCGGAGATGAACTTGATGCGGGCGCCGGCTTCGCGGATCTCCTTGACGATCCCGTCGTGGCGGGGACGGTCCAGGACGACGACCGTGACGTCCTCGGGGGAGGAGTGCTTGGCCTTCGCGACGCGCCGGATGTTGACGGCCACCGGGGCGTCGATGTCGACGTAGTCGGCGGCCTCGGGGCCGGTGACCAGCTTGTCCATGTAGAAGACCGCGGACGGGTCGAACATGGAGCCGCGGTCGGCGACGGCCATCACGGAGACCGCGTTGGCCATGCCCTTGGCGGTGAGGGTGGTGCCGTCCACCGGGTCCACGGCGACGTCGCACTCGGCGCCGGTCCCGTCGCCCACGCGCTCACCGTTGTAGAGCATGGGGGCGTTGTCCTTCTCGCCCTCGCCGATGACGACGACACCGTTCATGGAGACGGTGCCGATGAGGGCGCGCATGGCCTTGACCGCGGCGCCGTCCGCGCCGTTCTTGTCGCCGCGACCGACCCAGCGGCCCGACGCCATGGCGCCGGCCTCGGTGACCCGGACGAGCTCCAGGGCGAGGTTCCGGTCGGGGGCCTCGGGGCTGACTTCCAGCGGGGACGGCAGGTGATGATCGGTCATCGGAGCGCACCTTTCTGTACGGCGACGGCCGTGGGGCCCCTCGTCCCCTTGGCGGGGCAGAGGGTGAGGGTGCTGATGACTTTATCTGCTTACTGCGAGAGTGAGCAGGGCGCCCCACGCATGAGCGTCATCAAGGTTCACGGCGCCCGGGAGGCCCGTGCGCGGCGCACCCCCCTCCGGCGTCAAGATCGGACGGGCCATGGTGGACGATGGTGGGGTGGCAGCTAGGAGTGCAAAGGCGCAGACCGTTCGGAACATGATGCTCTCGCTCGCGGTGGTGGTCCCCGTGGCCTTCGTGAGCTATGTCTTCATTCCGCACGACGAAAGCAACGACCCGGTGAAGACGGTCGGCTACCGCGTGGAGCTCGACACGGCCCGGCGCGCCGCGCCGTACGCCGTCGCGGCGCCCGAGGGGCTGGCCGAGGGGTGGCGCGCGACCTCGGTCTCGTACCGGGCGGGCGGCAAGGAGGGCTCGCTCTGGCACCTGGGCTTCCTCGACCCGCAGAAGGAGTACGTGGCGGTCGAGCAGAGCGACGGCCCGGCGGCCGAGTTCATCGACGAGGTGAGTCAGCGGGCCGAGCGGACGAGCGGGACGCAGAAGGTGGGCGACTCCACCTGGCGCCGTTACGCGGGTGAGAAGTACAACGCTTTGGTGCGCGAGGAGCGCGGGGTGACGACGGTGGTCACCGGGACGGCCTCGTACGAGCGGCTCGGGGAGATGGCGGCGGCGCTGAAGGCGGAGAAGAAGGCCCTGCCGGAAGAAGCGGGTAAGAAGAACCAGCCGGAAGGGGCCGGGAAGGCCTGATCGGCCTCTGTGTTCCTGTGCTCGCGTGTTCACGGCGGAACGGCCCGTCCGCCCCGGTGCTCCGGGGTGGACGGGCCGTTCTCGTCGCTACGGGTGTCCCGTCCGTCAGACGGTCGTGACGACCTGCTCGTAGGAGAGGCGCGGCGAGCGGGGGAACCAGGGGTTCTCGCCCGGCTTGCCGATGTTCACGATCATCAGCGGGGTGTGGTCGCCGTCCAGGAACTCCTTCTGGACGCCCGCGAAGTCGAAGCCGGTCATCGGGCCCGCGGCCAGGCCGGCGGCGCGGACGCCCATGATGAAGTACGCGGCCTGGAGCGCGCCGTTGAGCGCGGCCGACTGCTCACGGACCGGACGCTCGGCGAAGAACACGTCCTTGGCCTGCGGGAAGTGCGGGAACAGCGCCGGCAGCTCCTCGTGGAACTCGTTGTCCGTGGCGAGGATCGCGACCAGCGGCGCGGTGCGGGTCTTGGCCTGGTTGCCCTCGGCCATGTGACCCACCAGGCGCTCGCGGGCCTCCTCGGAGCGGACGAGGACGACGCGCAGCGGCGACTGGTTGAAGGCGGTCGGGGCGTACTTGACCAGGTCGTAGACGGCCTGGATCTGCTCGTCGGTCACCGGTTCGGCGGAGAAGGTGTTGGCGGTGCGGGCCTCGCGGAAGAGGAGGTCCTGGGCGGTGGGGTCGAGGGCGAGAGTCATGAGGAAACACCTTCTATTACGTGCAGAGGGTTGTGCTGATGTCGTCCACTGTACGCGAGATAGATGAAAGTTCAACCAAAGGGGGTGTGGGGCGGCTCACGGGTGGGGTGGGTGCCGGGGTGAGCTGCCGGGGTGGGGGTGCCGCGGCGCGGGGCTCTGTCCCCTACCCGCCCCTTCCCGATGCCGGGGCTCCGCCCCGGACCCCGGTCCTCAATTGCCGGACGGGCTGATTGGTGCCCGGAGCCGGGCGGATTCAGCCCGGCCGGCGTTTGAGGCCACCGCGCGTCAGCGCGGAACGGGGGTCCGGGGAGCTCCCCGGTTTCGGGAAGGGGCGGGTAGGGGAAAGGCTCCGCCGGACGCGCGAACGCCGGACGCGCCGCAAGGGCCCGTCCGGCGTTCGTGGTCCGGGTTCGGGGCGGAGTCCCGCCACGCCACGTGGCGGAGCCGCGCATCGGATGCAGTGGGTGGGGGCAGGACTGGGGAACAGCCCCGCCGGATGCGCTGACGCGCTGACGCGCTGACGCCGGACTACGGGCAGGGGCTCGTCCGGCGTCCGTGGTCCGGGGTGGAGCCCCGCCCGAGGTGCCCTACGCGGCGGAGCCGCGCGTCGGACGCCGCGGGAAGGGGTGGGGCCGGGGCACAAGCCCACGCCCGCCCCCGTCAGCCTTCGGCCGCCGCGTCCTCGGAAGCCAACGCCGCGTCCAGCCGCGCCCGCGCCCCCTCGAGCCAGTGTCGGCACACCTTCGAAAGCTCCTCGCCGCGCTCCCACAAGGCGAGGGACTCCTCCAGCGTGGTGCCGCCCGCCTCCAGGCGGCGCACCACCTCGATCAGTTCGTCCCGCGCCTGCTCGTACCCCAGCACGCTCTCGCCGGAGCCGTTGTCCTCGCCCGCCGCACCCGTCTTCGCCATGTCGTCCAGCCTATGCGGGGGGAGTGACACCGGGCCGCACGTCCGCGGACGGCTCCGCGGGCGGTCCCGCGGACGTGACCCGCACCGCGAACTCGCCCTCCGCGACCCGCGCCCGCAGCTCCTCCTCGGCCGTCACCTCGGCCGCGTCCCGCACCACCGAGCCGTCCGCGTGCTGGAGCACCGCGTAGCCACGGCGCAGCGTCGCCGCCGGGGACAGCGCGACCACGCGCGCGTGGGTGTGCGACAGCTCGGACTCCGCCCGGTCCAGCAGATGGCCGAGCGTGCGCCGCGCCCGTTCCGCCAGCGCCGTGACCTGCGCCTCCCGCTCGTCCACCATCCGCTGCGGCCGCTCGACGCACGGGCGCGCCCGGACCGCCGCGAGCCCCCGCTCCTCGCGGTCCAGGAAGCCGGTGACGCAGCGCAGCGCGCGGTCGCGCAGCTGCCGCACCCGCAGCAGCTCCTCGCCGACGTCCGGCACCACGCGCTTGGCCGCGTCGGTGGGAGTGGAGGCCCGTAGGTCGGCGACCAGGTCCAGCAGCGGGGTGTCCGGCTCGTGCCCGATCGCCGACACCACCGGCGTACGGCACCCGGCCACCGCGCGTACGAGCCGCTCGTCCGAGAACGGCAGCAGGTCCTCCACGCTGCCGCCGCCCCGCGCCACGATGATCACGTCGACGCCGGGCATCCCGTCCAGCTCCGTGACCGCCTCGATGACGGACGGCACGGCGTGCACGCCCTGCACCGGGACGTTGCGCACCTCGAAGCGGACCGCCGGCCAGCGGTGCCGGGCGTTCTCCAGGACGTCCCGCTCGGCGGCGGAGGCGCGGCCGCAGACCAGCCCGATCAGCTGCGGCAGGAACGGCAGCGGCCGCTTGCGGTCGGCGGCGAACAGGCCCTCCGCCGTCAGCGACCTCTTCAGCTGCTCCAGCCGCGCCAGCAGCTCGCCGACGCCGACCGGCCGGATCTCGGTGGCCCGCAGGGACAGCTGGCCGCGCGGCGCGTACCACTCGGGTTTGGCGTGCACGACGACGCGCGCGCCCTCCGAGACGATGTCGGCGACCTGGTCGAAGACCGCGCGGTAGCAGGTCACGGACAGGGAGATGTCGTGCGACGGGTCGCGCAGCGTCAGGAACACCACCCCCGCGCCGGGCCGCCGGGACAGCTGGGTGATCTGCCCCTCGACCCATACGGCGCCCAGGCGGTCGATCCAGCCGCCGATCAGCCGGGACACCTGGCCGACGGGGATCGGGGTGTCGGGGGACGTGTTCAGAGCCATGGCGCGAGCGTAGTCGCGTGCGCTGACAGTGCGGGGGCCTCGGCGGCCGCGACGTTGCCGGGGGCGTCCGGCGGCGTGGGACGGGCACGTGGGCGGGTCTGCCCAGTCTGCCGTCTGCCCGGGCGCGTCGCGGGGGCGCGCCGGGCCCGCCCCGGTACGTCGTGGGGCGGGGCCGGGCCGTCCGGTACGTCGCGGGGCGGGGCCGGGCCGCTCCGGGGTGTCGCGGGGCTGCTTCGCTTTACGCCCCGCGACACCCCTGCGCGGCCCGGCCCCTCAGGCCGGTGGTCGCCGCCTCCGTACGGTGCGACGGGGGCCTCACCCGGCGCCCGCGCGGCAGCGGGGCGTGACGGCCCGCGCGGCCGATCGTGCGCCCCGCGTCGTGCCGGGCCGGGACCTCAACCCATGCCGGCGGCCCGCCCGCGGAAGCGTTGGGTGATCAGCACGCCCAAGCCCACCGCCAGCCACACCCCGCCCACGATCTGGGCCGTCGCCGCCGCCTTCACCACGACCGCGATCACCACGGCCAGGCCCAGCAGCGGCACCACCACGTGCCGTACGGGGCTCGCCGGCCCGCCCCGCTTCCGTACCGCGAACCAGCCGATCACCGACAGGTGCAGCAGCGCGAAGGCGACCAGCGCGCCCACGTTCACGACCGAGACCAGGCGGTCCAGGCCGTCGTCGCGGCGGGCCGCCCAGACCGCCGCCACCAGCGTCACCACCGCCGCGCCCAGGAGGGCCGGGCGGGGGACGCCGGAGCCGCTGTCGACCTTGGCCAGCGGGGCCGGCAGCCGGCGGTCGCGGGCCATCGCGAACAGGAGGCGGCCGGCCGCCGCCTGACCGGCCAGGGCGGCGAACGCGGCGCCGATCGCCTTGCTGGCGGCCACCAGGTCGTGCAGCCACGTGCCCGTCGCCGCGTCCACCGTGTCGTAGAACGCCGAGCCCTGGGCCGCCGGGTCCGCCGCCAGCTCGGCGGGGGTCATGGGGGCGAGCAGCGCCGCCAGGTACGTCTGGGCGACGAACAGCACGCCGGCCACCGCGAGGCACGTCATCACCGCCCGGGCCACCCGCGCCGAGCCGCCCGCGGACTCCTCCGCGAACGCGGCGATCGCGTCGAAGCCCAGGTACGACAGCACCGCCACGGACACCGCGGCGAAGACCGCCCCCGTGGTGAGCCCGCCGTCGCCGGTCAGGGGCGACAGCCAGTCGCGCCGGGTGCCCTTCTCGGCGAGCGCGAAGACGGCGGAGGCCACGAAGACCAGCAGGACGGCGATCTCCATGGCCAGCACCAGGAACCCCACGCGCGCGGCGGCCCGTACGCCCCACAGGTTCAGTCCGGTCGTGACGACCACCGCGACGGCCGTCCACACCCACCGGGAGACCTCGGGGACCAGCGCGTTCATGGCGATGCCGGAGAAGAGGTACGCGACCGCGGGGATCAGCAGGTAGTCGAGCATCGCCATCCAGCCGGCGACGAACCCCGGCCCCTCGCCGAGGCCCACCCGCGCGTAGGTGTAGACGGAACCGGCCTGCGGGGCGACCCGGACCATCTGCGCGTAGGAGAAGGCGGTGAACGCCATCGCGACCGTGGCCACCACGTAGACGAGGGCGACCGCGCCGTGCGACTTCGCGTCGAGGGTGCCGAAGACGCCGACCGGGGCCATGGGCGCGATGAAGAGGAGGCCGTAGACGACCAGGTCCCGGAAGGTGAGCGTGCGGCGGAGCCCGGTGCGGCCGCGCTCGTCGGCGGGCTGTGCCATGGAATGCCCCTCGCTGGTCCGTGCCGTCCGGCCCGTTCCGGCCTTGCCGACATCGTGCCCCAGCTACGGCCGGGACGCCGGTCAAGCGGAACGGGCGGGGCCCGGGCCCGTACGATGGACGGCATGACTGCAACGACCTCCCGCAAGGTTCTTCTCGCCGCCCCCCGTGGCTACTGCGCGGGTGTGGACCGTGCCGTGATCGCTGTCGAGAAGGCTCTGGAGCAGTACGGCGCGCCCGTCTACGTGCGCCATGAGATCGTCCACAACAAGTACGTGGTCAAGACCCTGGAGAAGAAGGGCGCCATCTTCGTCGAGGAGACGGAGGCGGTGCCCGAGGGCAACATCGTCATCTTCTCGGCGCACGGCGTCGCCCCGGTCGTCCACGAGGAGGCCGCGCGCGGCAAGCTCGCCACGATCGACGCGACCTGCCCGCTGGTCACCAAGGTCCACAAGGAAGCCGTCCGCTTCGCCAAGGAGGACTACGACATCCTCCTCATCGGCCACGAGGGCCACGAGGAGGTCATCGGCACGAGTGGTGAGGCGCCCGACCACATCACGCTGGTCGACGGCCCCGACGACGTGGCGGGCGTGACCGTCCGCGACGAGTCCAAGGTCGTCTGGCTCTCCCAGACCACCCTTTCCGTCGACGAGACGATGGAGACCGTCGACGCGCTCAAGGACCGCTTCCCACAGCTGATCAGCCCGCCGAGCGACGACATCTGCTACGCCACGCAGAACCGCCAGATCGCGGTGAAGCAGATGGGCGCGGAAGCCGATCTGGTGATCGTGGTGGGCTCGAAGAACTCCTCCAACTCCGTCCGCCTGGTCGAGGTCGCCCTCGGCGCGGGCGCCAAGGACGCCCACCTGGTGGACTACGCCGACGAGATCGATGAGGCGTGGCTGGAGGGTGTCCGGACGGTCGGTGTGACCTCGGGCGCCTCGGTGCCGGAGATCCTCGTCGAGGGAGTCCTGGACTGGCTGGCCGAGCGCGGTTACGACGACGTGGAGACCGTCACGGCGGCCAAGGAATCGATCACCTTCTCGCTGCCCAAGGAGCTCCGCCGCGATCTGCGCGCGGAGGCGGCAGAGCTGGCCGCGGGGCCGGAATCCGGCGCTGCGAACGGGTGACGCCGGGCCCGACCCCTTAGCGTGGTGGCCATGAACGTATTCGGCGTGGACATCGGCGGATCGGGCATCAAGGGCGCACCGGTGGACGTCGCGCGGGGCGAGCTCGTCGAGGAGCGGTTCAAGGTCCTCACCCCGCACCCGGCGACCCCGGACGCGGTCGCGGACCGCGTCCGGGAGGTCGCGGACCACTTCGGCTGGTCCGGGCCGGTCGGGGCGACCTTCCCCGGCGTGGTCGTCGGCGGTACGACGCGGACGGCCGCCAATGTCGACAAGGGCTGGATCGGGCGGGACGCCGCCGCGCTGCTCGGGGAGCGGCTCGGGGCGCCCGTGACCGTGCTGAACGACGCGGACGCGGCGGGGCTCGCCGAGATGGCGCACGGGGCCGGGCGCGGGCGGCGCGGCACGGTCGTCGTGCTCACCTTCGGCACGGGCATCGGCAGCGCCGTCTTCACGGACGGCAGGCTGGTGCCCAATACGGAGCTGGGCCATCTGGAGCTGCACGGCCATGACGCGGAGACCCGCGCCTCGACCCGTGCGAAGGAAGAAGAAGGCCTGAACTGGCAGCACTGGGCCCGCCGGGTGCAGCGCTACCTCGTCCATGTGGAGAAGCTGTTCTCGCCCGAGCTGTTCGTGATCGGCGGCGGGGTGAGCCGTAAGGCGGAGAAGTTCCTGCCGCTGATCGAGGGGGTCAGCGCCGAGATCGTGCCTGCTCTGCTCCAGAACGACGCGGGGATCGTGGGGGCCGCGATGGCCGCCTCCGCTGCCGGTTCCGCTGCTTCCGGCGCGCCCTGACCAGCATGATCCTGCGGACGAGCGCGAGCGCGCCGGCGAGCAGGGTGCCGGCGTAGAGCCACCCGGCGTTCAGCGACAGCAGGGTGATCATGCCCATGGCCTGGCCGGCGAAGCCGCCGTCGCCGTCGGTCAGGGGCACGGCTCCCGCGGTGAAGGCGATGGGTGCCGTCACGGGCGCGGTGACCAGGTCGGCGGGGCGCACCCACAGGGCGCAGGCCGCGGCGCCGAGCAGGAAGGCCATCCCGTAGAGGGTGGTCGAGCCGCCGGCCATGACGGAGTCCAGCCAGCCCGCCCCGATCATCGCCAGGATGGTCAGCAGGCCGCTGCCGAGGCCGGTCAGGCGGGTCCCCGGCCCGCCCGGCGGGGGAGAGGCCCGCCCGGACCGGCCGCGGAGGAGGAACGGGCTCTCACCGGGCCCCACGGGGGCCGAGGGCCGGGGTACCGGGGACGCGCGGCGGGCCTTGCGCTGCGGGATACGTGTGCTGGGTTGCTCCACCCGACCAAACTAGGTCGAGAAGTGGGAGGAATCCGACGTTGGACACGCCGTTTGGGCCACCTTGGGCGTGCGTTCGACTGATAGTCCGTCCGGGGCCGCCTCCGGGCGGGGACCCGTAGACTGGATGACCGGCCCCGCAGCGGGCCGCGAACCCTTCACATCTCGCTACGGGAAGTCGCCACGTGTCGCTCACGATCGGAATCGTCGGTCTGCCGAATGTCGGCAAGTCGACCCTGTTCAACGCCCTGACCAAGAACGACGTCCTGGCGGCCAACTACCCGTTCGCCACCATCGAGCCCAACGTGGGCGTCGTCGGCGTCCCCGACCCCCGGCTCCAGAAGCTGGCCGAGATCTTCGGTTCGCAGAAGATCCTTCCCGCCACGGTCGACTTCGTCGACATCGCCGGCATCGTCCGGGGCGCCTCGGAGGGTGAGGGCCTGGGCAACAAGTTCCTGGCGAACATCCGTGAGTCCGACGCGATCTGCCAGGTCATCCGGGCCTTCAAGGACGAGAACGTCGTCCACGTCGACGGCAAGGTCTCGCCGAAGGACGACATCGAGACGATCAACACCGAGCTGATCCTCGCGGACCTCCAGTCGGTCGAGAAGGCGGTCCCGCGCCTGACCAAGGAGTCCCGCCTCCAGAAGGAGAAGGTCGCCGTCCTGGCCGCCGTCGAGGCCGCCAAGGAGATCCTGGAGTCCGGCCAGACCCTGTTCTCCGCGGGCATCACCAAGGGCACCGAGCGCGGTGACCTCCTGCACGAGCTGCACCTGCTCACCACCAAGCCCTTCCTCTACGTCTTCAACGTCGACGAGGACGAGCTGGTCGACGAGGACTTCAAGAACGAGCAGCGCGCCCTGGTCGCCCCGGCCGAGGCGATCTTCCTCAACGCCAAGATCGAGTCCGAGCTGATCGAGCTGGACGACGAGGAGGCGCTGGAGCTCCTCCAGTCCATGGGCCAGGACGAGCCCGGCCTCGCCACCCTCGGCCGCGTCGGCTTCGACACCCTGGGCCTCCAGACCTACCTCACGGCAGGCCCCAAGGAGACCCGCGCCTGGACCATCAAGAAGGGCGCCACGGCCCCCGAGGCGGCCGGTGTCATCCACACCGACTTTCAGAAGGGCTTCATCAAGGCCGAGGTCATCTCCTTCGAGGACCTCGTCGCCACGGGCTCGGTCGCCGACGCCCGCGCCGCCGGCAAGGCGCGCATGGAGGGCAAGGACTATGTGATGGCGGACGGCGACGTGGTGGAGTTCCGCTTCAACGTCTGATCAGCGCGTGAGAGAGGGCCGCGCTCGTCGGAGCGCGGCCCTTTTCGCGTACCCGGGCCCGGGTCAGCCGCCCGTGCGTGGTGTGAGCTTGTCCAGGTCGAGGCCGATCTCGAAGGGGACCTCGCGCTGGAGGGCGTGGCGGAAGATGCCCGCGGGGGCGTAGGCGCCGGTCGGCTCGTCCAGCTCGTAGACGTGGACGACGGGGGAGCCGTCCTCGTCCTCGACGATCCAGTAGTGCGGGATGCCGGCCTGCGCGTACTTGCGCAGCTTGACCGTGCGGTCGCGGTGCGCGGACTCGGGGGAGACCACTTCGAGGACGAGTCGGACGTCCTTCGGCGCGAACCACGTCCGTTCGGGTACGTACGGGGCCGTGCTCACCAAGAGGTCGGGTTCGGGGCGGTTGCGCTCGTCGAGGCTGACGGTCATCTCACGCTCCACCTCGAACCCCTCCGGCGCCTGCTGCCTGATGGTGTAGGTCAGGGCGTCGAGGACACGGCCGTGCCAGGACCGCTGTGGCGACATCATGAAGACGAGGGCTCCATCGATCAGCTCGGTGTGGCGAGGGGCGTCCGGGAGGTTGTCCAGGTCCTCCGCCAGCCAGCCTTCCTCGCGAGGCGGCTGCATCCAGTCGGGCAGGGCGGTCATGTCTCCACCGTAGCGACCCGGATCCCTCGTGGTCATGGATTGGACCGGTCCGGGGGTGAACGTCCCACATGGAGGCTTCGGCTGTGCTAACGCGTGCCGACGTCCCTCCCCTGGAGCCGGGGAAGGGCACGGCGGCCCCCGCCCCGCCCCGCCTCAGGCGAAGAACGACAGCAGCTCCCGCGCCACCGCCTCCGGCTGTTCCTCGACCAGGTAGTTGCGGGTGTTCTCGATCTCGACGACGCGGACGTCCGTGCCCTGGGCCGGGAGGGCCTCGCGCATGTAGTCGTAGAAGGTGCCGTAGGCCAGGCCCAGCATGGGGGCCGTGACCGGGGCGTAGGCGTTGAAGTCCTCGATGTCCCGCTGGTACGCCTGGAACCAGGCCTTGCTGGCGCGGATCGCCTCCGCCGAGGAGTACGCCCGGGCGTAGACGTCGCGGTCGTACGGGGTGATCGCGTCCGGGTTCACCAGGCTGAGGTCGAACATGTAGTCGATCAGATGGCGGTAGCGGCCCTCCAGGAGTTGCTCCGGCAGGTCGTTGACCTGGTTGAAGGCCAGCCACCAGCGGTGCGGACCCTTGTCGCCGGGGCGCGGGACCATGGGGAAGTCGTAGTAGCTGTTGTCGATGTGGGTGGTGTTGAGGATGGCCACCTTCTCCGTGGCCTCCGGGTGGTTGTTGGCGTACGCGAAGGCGATCATCGCGCCGATGCCGTGGCCCGCGATGTTGATCCGGTCATGGCCGAGGTGGCGGGCCAGCTCGCGGATGTCGGCGGCCATCGTCTTCTTCTCGAAGCCGGACGCCGGCTTGTCCGAGCCGCCCATGCCGCGGAAGTCCACGGCCATCACGCGGTGGTGGGCCGCGAGGGCGGGCATGACCTTGCGGTACTCCCACCAGGTCTCCGGCCACCCGGGAAGCAGGACCAGCGGAGTGCCCCGGCCGCCCGTCACATAGTGCAGACGGACGCCGTTCACCTCCGCGTATTCGCTGCTGAAGGAGCCGTCCAGGGACGCCGCGAGCCGGGAGTCGAGCGACTCCCCGGTCCCGCTGTCCTCCAGGATTCCGCCCGGCGTCGGCGTCTGGATCCCGTTCGGCGGCATGCGCTTCCCCCTTCGTCGGCCGGAGGCCGCTACCGGCTGTAGTGGATTTGAATATCCAACCCTCCGGTTGCCGCGACGATAACAAGATCCAGTCCGCTCGGCCACCCTGGATCAGTAAAGGCTCAGCAGCGCCTCCACCGCGTCCGGAGCCGGGGAGTCCCCGTCGGGCAGGGCCAGTTCGAACCAGACGGTCTTGCCGTGCGGCGTGCGCCTGCTGCCCCACGCGGCGCTGAGCAGGCCGACGAGCTGGAGCCCCCGGCCGCCCTCGTCCGTATCGCGGGCACGGCGCCGGCGCGGCTGGACCAGGCCGCCGTCCCAGACCTCGCACACCAGCGTCCGGTCCAGCAGCAGCCGCAGCCGGATCTCCCCCTCGCCGTACCGCAGCGCATTGGTGACCAGCTCGCTGACCAGCAGCTCCGTCGTGTCCACCAGGCTCTCCAGGCCCCACGCGAGGAGCTGGTCGCGGGCCGTCTCCCGGGCGCGGGCGACCGAGCGGGGCTCCGGCGGCAGCGTCCAGTCGCCGACGCGGTCCTCGGGCAGGCCGCGCAGCCGCGCCATGAGCAGCGCGATGTCGTCCTCGCCGTGGTGGGTGTCCAGCGCGCCCAGGACGTGGTCGCAGACCTCCTCCAGCGGCCGCGCCGGGTCCGTCAGCGCCTCCCGGAAGGCGTTCAGGCCCTCGTCCAGCGGATGGTCGCGGGACTCCACCAGGCCGTCCGTGTAGAGGGCGAGGAGCGCGCCGTCCGGCAGATCGATCTCCGTCTCCTCGAACGGCTCGCCCCCGACGCCCAGCGGCATCCCCGGCGGCACGTCCAGCAGCGTCGCGGGCCGGCCCGCCTCGACCAGGACCGGCGGCAGGTGCCCGGCGTTGGCGACCGTGCAGCGGCGGGTGACCGGGTCGTAGACGGCGTAGACGCACGTCGCCAGATAGACCTCGGAGAGGTCCGCCGCCCGCACCCCGCCGCGGACCCCGCGCGACGCGGACTGCTTGCCGCCCGGCCTGCCGAGACCGTGGGCGATCTCGTCCAGCGCGGAGAGCACCTCGGCCGGCTCCAGATCCAGCATGGCCAGGGTACGGACGGCCGTGCGCAGCTCGCCCATGGCCACGGCGGCCCGCAGCCCACGGCCCATCACATCGCCGACGACCAGGGCCGTCCGGTGACCGGGCAGCTCGATCACATCGAACCAGTCGCCGCCCACCTCCGTCGCCGCGTTGGCCGGCAGATAGCGGCAGGCGATGTCGAGCCCGGCCGCCTCGGGGTCGCCCGGCGGCAGCAGGCTGCGCTGGAGGATCAGCGCCCGCTCGTGCTCCCTCCGGTAGAGCCGGGCGTTGTCGATGCAGACCGCCGCGCGCGCCGCCAGCTCCACGGCCAGGGCGGTGTCCCGCTCGCCGAAGGGCTCGCTGCCCTTCGTGCGGGAGAACTGGGCCAGCCCCACCACCACGTCCCGGGCGACCATCGGGACGGCGAGCGTCGACCGCACCACCGCGCCCAGCTCCGGCCCCTCCTCGCGCTCCCGGCGCGGCACCACCTGCGCCTGCGCGGTGCGCAGCGCCCCGGCGCACGGCGAGTGGAAGGGGTAGCGGTGCACCTCCCCCACCTGGATGGGCTTGTCACCGCCGTCGACCGGCGCCCCCGAGACCGCGCTGGCGTACGCGACGCGGCGCAGCTCCCCGCTGCCGTCCGCGAGGCCGGGCGGGGCCTCGTCGCCGGCGAGCAGGCCCTGATAGAGGTCCACGGAGGCCAGGTCGCAGAACTGCGGCACGGCGACGGCCAGCAGCTCCCGCGCCGTGGTCTCCAGGTCCAGGCTGTTGCCGATCCGGGCGCCCGCCTCGTTGAGCAGCGCCAGATTACGGCGTACGCCCGCGGCCTCCCGCTCGGCGCGGCGGCGGCCGGTGACATCGGTGGCGAGCGCGGCCACGCCGATCGGCCTCCCGCTGCCGCTGTGCAGCCGGTAGAGCGAGACCGACCAGCGGCGGCGCTCGTTCTGGCCGGGCACGGGCCCGACGAGCTGAATGTCCGACACCGGCTTGCCGGTGGCCAGGACTTGGCGCAGGGCGGCCGTCAGCCGCTCGGCCTCGCCGCGCGGCAGGAAGTCGTGCGGGGTACGGCCCCGGTGCCAGGCGGCCGGGCGGCCGAAGGTCTGGGCGAAGCTCTCGTTGACGCGCAGCAGGGTGAGATCGGTACCGAAGAAGAAGAAACCCAGCGGAGATTGGCCGAAAACGGCTTCGGACGCCGCGATGTCGGTCTCTATGCCGCGCAGCGCCCGGACGTCGACGGCGACGCAGAGCGCGGCGCGCTCCCCGCGGCCGGTCTCGGTGGGCATCACATAGATCTCGGCGAGCCCGGACGGCTGCCGGTGGTCGCGCGGGCCGCCGCGCCGGTCGCCGCGCTGGTACGGGACGATGCCGGTCCACTCCCGGCCGTCCGGGCCGCCCTCGCCCAGGAAGGGGACGAGCGGACGCCCGGGCTCCGGGGCGGCGAAGAGCTCCGCGGGGTCCTTGCCGACGGCCTGCCGCGCCGCTATGCCGAAGAGCTCGGCCGCGCGCTCGCTCCACTGCTCGATCCGCCCGTCGGGACCCAGGGCGAAGGAGGCCACGCGAATGTAGTCGTAGAGGGATCCGGGCGGACTGTTCTGCCACATCACATCGGCGTGGAGTGCCTCCGGCGTGCTGTCCGCCGTACCCGCTGGCTTTTCGCTCACGTGCCCGTCCCCTCCGGCTCATGTGCTCGCACCGGCATCAGAAGGCCGAGTATCCAGCACAGGGGCCCTTCGGAACACGGACTTCACGATCACAGCACGGTCTCAACCCGCTATGTCTCCTCACCGGGTTCCTAACCGGGCAGACTGAGCTCGAACCACACTGTTTTGCCGGTGTTTCCCCGGCGGGTTCCCCAGCGACGCGAGGCGCATGCCACCAATTGCAGGCCCCGGCCGCCCTCGTCGTCGGGGTGGGCGACGCGCTCGGTGGGCGGATCGGGCAGCGGATCGGACACCTCCACCAGCAGTGTGGGCCCGGCGTGGGAGTACATCCGTACGCCGATGGGCCCGCTCGCGTACCGCAGGGAGTTGGTGACGAGCTCGCTGACCAGCAGCACCGTCACATCCGTGACCGAGCCGAGGCCCCACTCCTCCAGGGTGGTGCGCACCAGGGTGCGCGCGGTCCGTACGGCGCCGGGCTCGGCGGGGAAGCTCCACTCGGCGAAGCCGGGCGTCGACGCCAGGGCCCTCGCGCTCTCGCTCACGCCGATCACTTCCCAGACCCGCTGCGGCCCCGCCCGGGAATAACCGGGTACGGGGAGAATAATCAGCACATACCCGATATGGCGGGCTGACTATCTTCTTCGGCGGTCCGGGGTCGTCGGCTGTGACACGGATGGCGTAACCGGGCCGTTCGCGCGAGGGGTACGCGGGGCGGGTGACGGCCCGGGGCGGCGGTGGGGGCCCGGGGCTGGGGAAACCTCCGGGCCCGGGGCGGGGGAAACCTCCCGGCCCGGGGCTGGGGAAACTCCCCGGTCCGGGCCCCACGAGCCGCTTCCGCGCGGCCCCGCGGCCTCTTTCCGCGCGGCCCCGCGATCTCTTCCCGCGCGGCCCCGCGACCTCTTCCCGCACCGTCGCGCGGTGTCCCCGCGCCCTGCCGCGCGGTGTCCTCAGACCCCGGACGCGCCGGCCCGGCCGAGCAGGCGGGCCGCGGCCGCCACCGCCGGGCGGTCCTGGTCGAGCCAGTCGACCTCGTCGACACGGTCGGGGGTGAGCCAGCGCAGCTCGTCGTGGTCCTGGAGCGGGCGCGCCTCACCGTCGATCAGCCGGGCCGTCCAGACCTGGAGGACGTACGGCGGCCGCAACGGCCACTCGCCCTCGATCCGCTCCAGGGGCTCGACCTCCACGCCGAGCTCCTCACGGAGCTCCCGCACCAGCGCCTGCTCGGCGCTCTCGCCCGCTTCGAGCTTGCCGCCGGGCAGCTCCCAGCGTCCCGCCAGCTCGGGCGGGGCACTGCGCCGCGCCGCCAGCAGCCGGCCCTGGTCGAAGACCGCTCCGCCCACCACCACACGCACCGTCGTCATGAGGGGCAAGCCTAGGTGGTCGCGGGGGCCCGGCGACCGGGGGAGGGTCGGTGGGCGGGCCTCCCGCCCGCGGCGTGGCCCCGCCGCCGTCCCTCGCCGAAGGCGGCATGCCGACGAGCCGAGGCGGAAGTCCCGCTGTTCGAGGCACGCAGGCGCCGGAGAGGGCACACCGGCCGCGCCTCAGGAGTGGGCGCGCCGGCCCCGCCTCAGGAGAGGGCGCGGCCGACCCGCTCGACTATGTAGAGCCCGCTGCGGGCGCGGGCGTCCAGCCGCTCGGCCACCTGATCGGCCTCCGTCTTGGTGGCGTAACGCCCGACGCGGTAGCGGTTGCCGCTTTCGTCCTCGCGGATCACCAGCCAGGGCAGGATCGGTCCGCTGTCCGTCATCGCCCCTGCCCTTCCGCCGGTGCGCGCACCGGCGCACACCTTTCGGCGTCTCCCCGAGAAACCGCAGTCCGCATATGCCCGAGCGTACGCCCGACCTTTACGCAGCGGATACGCTTTTTCACGAAGAGGTACGCATTCGGCCATCAGGGTGGTCCGGGGACGCACGAAGGGGCGGCCCCGGGCCCGTTACGGACCCTGGACCGCCCCTTCCTGCTGAAGGAGGCCGGTCAGGCTGTCAGGCAGCCGTCAGGACTTCGCCAGCGACGGCTCGGAGCGGCCGTCGGACTCGTCCGCCCCGCCCTCCGACTCCGCGAGCTCGGTCATCTCCTTCTCGACCTGGACGAGCGTCGGGTTGCGCCAGGCGCTCTTCACGCCCCAGAAGTAGAAGGCGACGGCGATCAGGGCGACGACCACGATGTCCCAGCCGGGGGCCAGGTAGCCCTTGCCGCCGAACTCCTCGCCGCCGGCCCAGGACACGAAGGCCATGACGAGCAGGTAGGCGACCATCCAGGCGCCGGCCATCAGGTGCGGCTTCAGCTCGGCCCACGGCTTGCGCAGCTCGTACCAGGCCCAGATCGGCAGGCCGATGGCCATGATGAAGATGACCTTGCCGGTCAGCGGCCAGCGGGCCCAGTACATGACCAGGGAGCCGAAGATCATCGCGATGGGCGCGATCACCGGCATGGCCTTCAGCCTGACCGGGCGCTTCATGCCGGGGGCGATGCGGCGCAGGGACATCACGGCGACGGGGCCGGTGATGTACGAGATGACCGTGGCCACACCGACGATCTCGGCGATCGAGCCCCAGCCGCGGAAGACGGCCAGGAAGATGAACGAGATCACCAGGTTGAGCAGCAGGGCCGGCTTCGGCACACCGGTCTTGGGGTCGACCTTGCCGAAGACCTTCGGCAGGTGGCCGTTCTCCTGGACGCCGTGGATCATGCGCGAGGTGGTGGCCGCGTAGATCATGCCGGTGCCGGACGGGGAGACGAAGGCGTCCGCGTAGAGCAGCAGCGCGAGCCAGTTCAGGCCCCAGGCGATGGAGAGGTCGGCGAGCGGGGACTTGTAGCCCAGCGCGTTCCAGCCACCGCTCGCGGTCAGGTCCTGGGCCGGGACGGCCATCAGGAACGCGACCTGGAGGGCGATGTAGATCACCAGGGCGATCAGGATGGAGCCGATGACCGCCTTCGGCAGCGACTTGCCGGGGTTACGGGCCTCGGCGGCCATGTTCAGCGGCGACTGGAAGCCGTTGAAGGCCCAGACGATGCCCGCGACCGCGACCGCGCTGAAGACCGCGCTCCAGCCGTTCGGGGCGAAGCCGCCGTGGTCGGTGATGTTGCTGGTGTCGAAGTGGGCGAACATCAGCGCGCCCGCCGTCAGCACGGGCACGACGACCTTGAACACGGTGATCGCGTTGTTCGTCTTGGCGAACAGGGTGATCGCGAACCAGTTCAGGAAGAAGTAGAAGACCACCAGGATGCTGGCGAGCGCGAGACCGGTTCCGGTCAGCTCCTTGCCGTCGTACAGGTTCTCGGCCCAGGAGAAGTCCCACGAGCTCATGTACTGGATCGACGCGGTCGCCTCACCGGGGATCACGGAGACGATCGCGATCCAGTTGGCCCAGGCGGCCATGTAGCCCGCCAGCGAGCCGTGCGAGAACTGGCCGTACCGCACCATGCCGCCGGCCTTGGGGAACATCGAGCCGAGCTCGGTGTAGGTGAGGGCGATGGTCAGCGCCACGACGGCGCCGATGACCCAGGCGAGGATGGCGGCGGGGCCGGCGAGCGCGGCGGCGCGCTCGGCACCGAAGAGCCAGCCGGAGCCGATGATCGACCCGAGGCCCACGGCGGTCAGAGCCGTCGTGCCAAGCGTCCGGCGGTAGTTGGAGTTAGAACCCTGTTCGGTACTCAAGCCCCGGATCTCCTTTTCTTTCTTCTCCCTCACGGCAGGACACAAACCGCGCCATCGTATGAGTGATTTGGACGCCCACATTCCGCGAAAAGCCTCTGACCTGGCCGTATGTGAGTTTTGCAACACAAAGACCCGCCCTGCCTTATCGGGGCAGAGCGGGACATAGTGCGCACTTCCTACCCGCCGGTACGAAGCGGCGGGTAGTGCGTCATGGCCGGTTCACGGTGGCGTCACACGTGCTTCACCGGAAGGTGGTACCCGGCTGCCTCGCCGGAAGGCGGCACGCGGTCACGTCACCGGAAGGCGGCGGCCGGTGGCGCTTCACCGGAAAGTGGTAGCCGGTGTCACTTCACCGGAAGGTGGTACGCGACGCGGTACCGCTCGGCGAGGACGACGATGTCCGCCGTCTCCACGGGGCAGCCGCCCGCGAAGTACGTGCGCGAGACGACCACCACGTAGTGGCCGGGGACGCCGCCGAGGGCCAGGACCTCCTCCGCGAGGCCGGGGCGGGCGCTGACCTCCTCCGCGACGTTGTCCACGATCAGATCGATGGCGGCCATCCGCTCGACGACGCCGCGCCCGGCCAGCGGGCCCTCCTCGGGGAGCATCACGGGCGTCCGCCCCGTGACGGCCAGCGGCTCCCAGGAGGTCGAGAGCATCACCGGCTCGCCGCCGGCCCGGAAGAGGTAGTCCGTCCGCATGGCGCGGTCGCCCGTGGCGATCCGCAGCCGGCGGGCCAGGGCGGTGTCGACCGCCACCTGCTCGCTGCGGGACTCCCAGGTGCCCTTCACCCGGCTGTCGGCCTGCTCCTGGCGGAAGGGGGTGGACTCCCCGGCCGTGCGATAGCCCGTACGGGCCAGGGCGCGCGGCACGGGCTGCTCCCGCACATAGGTGCCGGAGCCGGACCGCCCCTCGACCAGTCCCTCGGCCATCAGGACCTTGCGGGCCTCCAGGGCGACGGTGTCGGAGACGCCGTACTGCTCGCGGATGCGGGCCTGGGAGGGGAGGCGGGTGTGCGGCGGCAGCTCGCCTGCGACGATCTTCTGTCGAAGATCGCCGGCGACTCGAAGGTATGCGGGCTGGTCACCGAAGGCCACGTCCACTCCCAAGGGGTTGACAGTCCGCAACAGCTTGGCAACCCAGGGTTGCGGTGCGCAACTTCTGGCCAGAGTTTCACTAGATGTAGTGAATTGCAGTTCAGGGACGTGTGATCGGGGTGGCGTACGCACATGCGGACGCCGCCCTTCCAGGGCGCGTCTGCAATTATGCGCGCGCGGTGCACGGCGCGATACACCGCGTCACCACTCTGAGTGACCGGCCCGCCGTGCGCGGACGGCGCGCGGAGTCGGCGCGAGCGCCTCACCGAGGGGCACGACGGCGGCCCCGGACGTGTCCTCGGGGCCCGGGCCGGCACTACGTCTCCGTGCCGCCCGCCAGCCGTCCTCGCGTCGCCCCGCCCCCGAAGGTGGCCGGCAGCAGGCCCGCCATGATGACGCCGCCCAGCAGCGCGCCGCCCAGGGCGCGCGCGGGCCGGGGCGCCTCGGGGTCGTAGGCGGCCGGCCTCCCCGTGCCGGTCCCGGTCAGATAGTCGGTGACATCGTGCTCGGCCAGCGCGCGGGCCTGACGCGCCAGCGAGTCGGCGTGGCCGGTCGCCGACAGGATCTCCTTGCCCTCGTCGGCCGGCAGGCGGCGGGCCCGGGCGAGGTGGCGCTCCGCCTCGGCGAGCCGGGTGCGGGCCCGGCAGCCGACGGCGCCGCGGTGGGTGCTGACGAAGTCCCGGGCCGCCGCCACCTCGCCGCGCGCGGCGAGCACCGCCCGTTCGACCCGCCGCCTGGCCCGCCGCTCGTCCGCCCGGCTGCCGCCCGCCCGTACCGCCTCCGCGTCGAGCGAGGCCGCCGCCTCCTCGACGCGCCGCAGCACCGCCCGGGGGTCGTACCGCCCGCCCGCCATGTCGCGCCGCACCTCGGTCAGCACCCGCCCGGCGGTGGCCGCCCGCCGGGCGCCCTCCGCCGAGGTGGGGCCGCTCCGGGCGGCCGCCAGCCCCGCCTCGGCGTCCAGCACGGCGGCTCTCAGCCGGGCCGCCGTGCCCGTCAGCTCGTGGGCCCGCCGCAGGGCCGCCGTGGTGAGGGTGCGGGCCTGGGACAGGGCGGCCTCGGCGGCGCGCAGGGAGACCACCGCGCCGTCCGCGTCACCGGCCTCCAGGGTCCGGCGGGCCTCGGCCAGCCCCGCCGTGGCGAAGGCCAGCCGGTCCCGGGCCTCCGCGGGGTGCCGGGCGAAGGCGCTGAGCGCCGTGCCCGCGCAGCAGCCGGTGAGAGCGGTGAGCGCCGCCTCGGCGGTGTCGACGCGGGGTGCCAGCGCCCGGGCCGCGGCCTCGGCGTGCGCGAGGACCCCCGCCGCGTTGGCCCGCAGTCCCCGCAGCCGGTCGAACGCCTCGGACTCGGCGTCCAGCCGGCGGTTGGCGCTGGTGCAGTGGGAGCAGATCTCGTCCAGCACGCGGCGGCGCAGCTCCGGGTCCTCGTACGGCGCGTCGTCGAGCCGCTGCCGCAGCCGGAAGGCGTCGGCGAGCTCGCCCTTGGCGTAGCCGACGGCCTCGGCGAAGGGCCGGGTCGCCGCGCCGCCCAGCTGGGCGGTGGCGAAGAGCAGCTCCTCGGCGCTGGTGCGCACGGCGTCGTCCGTACCGACCAGTGCGCGGGCGGCCTCGGCCTCCAGGGCGGGCAGCGGCGTCAGCGGCTGGACCATCCGGGTGAGCCCGGGCTCGGTCGACGTGCCGACGGCGGTCCGGTCGATCCGGACGGTCCCGTTGATCCCGTCGATCCGGTCCACCCGGCCCGTGCGGGCCGCCCGGGCCGCCGCCCTGCGGGCCCGCCGGTCCGCCCGGCGCCGCGCCGCCCGCCGGGAGCACAGGCAGAGGACCGTCAGACAGACCGCGGCGGCGACGGCCACGGGCAGCCACACCGCGCGGTGCCGGGGCACCAGCCCGCCGCCCGGGTCGCTGTCGCCGGGGGAGATCGCGGGCGGCCGGACCGGTTCGCCCCGGAGTACGGAGCCGTAGCCGTCCGCCGCGCCGATGGCCGCCCCGGCCCAGTCGTGCTGGGACACGGCGGGCGCGATCGCGGTGGCCGCGACGGCGTCGAGCTGGGCGCGGCGGAAGCCGGAGTCCCCGGCGGCGGAGACGGCGTACTGCTGCCGGTGCGTGGCGACGGCGAGCAGCACGTCGCGCGGGCCGAGACCGTTGCGGTCGGCCGTGGCGTCCGCCCAGTCGTGCCCGGAGCGGCCGGAGAAGTCCCGTACATAGGTGACGTAGAGCTGGATGCGGTGCGTGCTGTGCAGCTTGTCGAGCGCCGAGATCACCTGGGCGCGGCGGCGGCCGAGCGCGCCCACGGTGTCGGTGATCCGGCCCCCGGTGTCCAGGTCGAGGGGGGTGTCGGCGCGGGCGGGCGGGCCCGGCAGCAGCAACGCGCACAGCGTGAGGAGGGCGAGGAGGGCCCTGACCCTGGCCCCGCCCGGCGCCGGCGGACGGTACCGCCTCGAAAGCCGCGTCACATTTGTGAGCGTATGGCGGTAGTGTCCGACCCGCTACCGGGAGCGCGGGGCCATTTACGGTCTGTATTCGCGCCTGCTCGCGCCCCTTCTCGCGCCCCCTGTCACGCTCCGCGCCGGCGGATCTTGCTGCCGAGCCAGACCAGCGGGTCGTACTTACGGTCGACCGCGCGCTCCTTGAGCGGAATCAGGGCATTGTCGGTGATCTTGATGTGTTCGGGGCAGACCTCCGTGCAGCACTTGGTGATGTTGCAGTAGCCCAGTCCGTGCTCCTCCTGCGCGGCCCGCTTGCGGTCCAGGCCGGTCTCGGCCGCGGCGTCCAGGGGGTGCATGTCCAGCTCGGCGACGCGCATCAGGAAGCGGGGCCCGGCGAAGGCGGTCTTGTTCTCCTCGTGGTCGCGCACCACATGGCAGGTGTCCTGGCACAGGAAGCACTCGATGCACTTGCGGAACTCCTGGGAGCGGCCGACGTCCTCCTGCCGCATCCGGTACTCCCCGGGCGCCAGGCCGGGCGGCGGGACGAACGCGGGGACCTCGCGCGCCTTGGCGTAGTTGAACGACACGTCCGTCACCAGGTCCCGGACGACCGGGAAGGCGCGCATCGGGGTGACGGTCACGGTCTCGCCGGGGGGCAGGGACGACATCCGGGTCATGCACATCAGCCGCGGCCTGCCGTTGATCTCCGCGCTGCAGGAACCGCACTTGCCCGCCTTGCAGTTCCAGCGGACGGCCAGGTCGGTGGCCTCGGTGGCCTGGAGCCGGTGGATGACGTCCAGGACGACCTCGCCGTCGTTGACGGCGACGGTGTGGTCGGCGAGCTCCCCGCCGGACGCGTCCCCTCGCCATACCCGGAAGTGGGCGTCGTAGCTCACGGTGCGGTCAGCTCCTCGTCGGTCAGGTACTTCATCAGCTCGTCCTTCTCGAAGAGCGCCAGCAGGTCGCCCCGGATCGGCGGCATCGCGCGCCGCTCCACCTCGATCAGCCCCAGCAGCGGATCGGCCTCGTCGCTCTCCGCCAGCAGCCGGCAGACCAGGTTGACCTGGCGCCACCGCCGGTCCATCGCCGGATGGTCGTCGCGCGTGTGCCCGCCCCGGCTCTCGGTGCGCTCCAGGGCCGCGCGCGCCACGCACTCGCTGACCAGCAGCATGTTGCGCAGGTCGATGGCCAGGTGCCAGCCGGGGTTGAACTGCCGGTGCCCCTCCACGCCCGCACGCCGGGACCGGCCGCGCAGCAGCGCCAGCCGGCGCAGCGCCTCCGTCATCTCCGGTCCCTTGCGGATGATGCCCACCAGGTCGTTCATGGACTGCTGGAGCTCCTGGTGCAGGGTGTACGGGTTCTCGGCCGGGCCGGGGGCGCCCTCGGCCCCTCCCGCCCCGCCGGCCCCACCGCCTTCCGCGCTGAACGGGCGCAGCGCCTCGGCCTCCGCCGCCTCGACGTCGGCGTCGGTGACGGCGGGCCGGCCGGGCCCGGTGAGGCCGGTCGCGTACCGGGCGGCGTGCAGCCCGGCGCGGCGGCCGAAGACCAGCAGGTCGGAGAGGGAGTTGCCGCCCAGCCGGTTGGAGCCGTGCATCCCGCCCGCGACCTCGCCGGCGGCGAACAGGCCGGGCACGCCGGTCGCGGCCGCCGTGTCCGGGTCGACGTCCACGCCGCCCATCACGTAGTGGCAGGTGGGGCCCACCTCCATCGGCTCCGCCGTGATGTCCACGTCCGCCAGTTCCTTGAACTGGTGGTGCATGGACGGCAGCTTGCGGCGGATCTCCTCGGCCGGCAGCCGGCTGGAGATGTCCAGGAAGACCCCGCCGTGCGGGCTGCCGCGGCCGGCCTTGACCTCGGAGTTGATGGCGCGGGCCACCTCGTCGCGGGGGAGCAGCTCGGGCGGCCGGCGGTTGTGGTCGGGGTCCTTGTACCAGCGGTCGCCCTCGGCCTCGGACTCCGCGTACTTCTCCTTGAAGACGTCCGGGACGTAGTCGAACATGAACCGCTTGCCGTCGCTGTTGCGCAGCACCCCGCCGTCGCCGCGGACGGACTCGGTGACGAGGATGCCCTTGACGGACGGCGGCCAGACCATGCCCGTCGGGTGGAACTGCACGAACTCCATGTTGATCAGCGAGGCACCGGCGAGCAGCGCCAGCGCGTGGCCGTCGCCGGTGTACTCCCAGGAGTTCGACGTCACCTTGAAGGACTTGCCGATGCCGCCGGTGGCCAGCACCACGGCGGGGGACTCGATCACGAAGAAGCGCCCGGACTCGCGTTCGTAGCCGAAGACGCCCGAGATCCTGTTGCCGTCCTTGAGCAGGCGGGTGACGGTGCACTCCTGGAAGACCTTCAGCCGGGCCTCGTAGTCGCCGTGCTCCCGCAGGTCCTCCTGCTGGAGGGCGACGATCTTCTGCTGGAGGGTGCGGATCAGCTCCAGGCCCGTACGGTCGCCGACGTGCGCCAGCCGGGGGTACTCGTGCCCGCCGAAGTTGCGCTGCGAGATCTTCCCGTCCTTGGTGCGGTCGAAGACCGCGCCCCAGGTCTCCAGCTCCCAGACCCGGTCGGGGGCCTCCCTGGCGTGCAGTTCGGCCATCCGCCAGTGGTTGAGGAATTTGCCCCCGCGCATGGTGTCTCTGAAGTGCACCTGCCAGTTGTCGCCCTCGTTGACATTGCCCATGCTGGCGGCGATGCCGCCCTCGGCCATGACCGTGTGGGCCTTGCCGAAGAGCGACTTGCAGATGACGGCGCAGCGCAGGCCCTGCTCCCGGGCCTCGATGGCGGCCCGCAGTCCCGCGCCGCCGGCGCCGACCACGACCACGTCCCAGTCCTGTCGTGCCGTACGCGACATCAGTAGCCCCTCCTAGAAAAAGCGCGGATCGTCGAAGGCGCCACTGGCGACCAGATAGACGTAGAAGTCGGCGGCCGCCACGCTGATCAGGGAGGCCCACGCGAGCAGCATGTGCCGGGCGTTGAGCGCGCTGACCCAGCCCCACATGCGGTAGCGCACCGGGTGCTTGGAGAAGGTGCGGATCCGGCCGCCGACGATGTGCCGGCAGGAGTGGCAGGAGAGGGTGTACGCCCAGATCAGCGCGATGTTCGCGAGGAGGACGAGGGTGCCGAGGCCCATGTGGCCCCATTCGCCCCGCTCGTCGCGGAAGCCCAGGGCCGTGTCATAGGTGAGGATGCCCGCGACGATCACCGCGAAGTAGAAGAAGTAGCGGTGGACGTTCTGCAGGATCAGCGGGAAGCGGGTCTCCCCGGTGTACTTCGCGTGCGGCTCGGCGACGGCGCAGGCGGGGGGCGAGGCCCAGAAGCCGCGGTAGTACGCCTTGCGGTAGTAGTAGCAGGTCAGCCGGAAGCCCAGCGGGAAGATCAGGATCAGCAGGGCGGGCGAGAGGCCCCACCAGGCGCCGAAGACCTCCCAGTCCGCGCCGCCCTTCATGGGGACGCAGTTCTCGGCGATGCAGGGGGAGTAGAAGGGCGAGACGTAGGGCGCGGCGTAGTAGGCGTCGTTCGCGAAGGCGCGCCAGGTGGAGTAGACGACGAACGCGAACAGTCCGGCGGCGGTGACCGCGGGCGCCAGCCACCAGCGGTCCGGGCGCAGGTGACGGGCGCCGATCGCGGCGCGCGAGGGGTGGTTGACGCCGCCGCGCGCGGGGGCGGCTCCGCCGGCGGCGGGGGCGGTGCCTGCTTGGGGGTCGGTACCAGTGGCCAAAGGGGACTCCGGTGAGGAGCGGGGATGGTCGGTGCCTGGCTGCCGCGGTGCCCGTGCCCGTCAGGGGGCGCGCCGGTCGCGGGCCCCGAGGCCCTCCTCGTCGGCGTCCGTCCACAGGGAGGCGTCGTACGGGGTGTCGGGGACCGGCACGGTCTCGGGGCGCGGGCGTTCCGCGGGGTGGATGTCCCGCAGGAGAGTGACGCTCTCGCGCAGGTGTGCGGCGTCGGTGCGGACCCGCCGCAGGTCCAGATCGCGGTTGCCCAGATGGCTCTCCAGACGGGTCAGCGCCCGGCCGAGCTCGTCCAGGCAGCGCTGAACTGCCGTCACTTCGTCGTTCAGGGACATGTCTTGCCCTCACTTCCGCGGTCGGCGGTTGCGGGTGGCGACGCTCATGCGACAGAGAGTGTCGCGCGTCACACCCCTCCAGCGGAAGATAGCGGTCACGATCGCGGCTTCGCGGGAGCGCATTCGCGCAGCGCCCGGGGGCCGCCGCACGTTCGGCCACGTGGGTGGCGTGTCCCCGCGGGGCGCCGTGTCGCCGGGGGTTCGAGCGGACTGTCACATTCAGTGGTGAGCAGTAGATGCGATCAGCGGCTCATCGCGCCGGACGCGCGCGATCCGGCAGCCGTCCCCGTCCCGGCGGAGGTATCCCATGGCCCCCCTCTCGATCCGCACCCGGCTCCGGCGCCGCTCCGCCGCCCTGCTGGCCGCCGGGATCCTGCTGCCGCTGCCCGTGCTGGCCGGCTGCGGCCTCGACGGGGACGACGCGGACGAGGGCGTGATCACCCCGCAGGACATCAACGCCCTGCCCCGCGACAAGGTCGCCGACAAGGGCACCCTGCGCTGGGCCGTGGACGCCCTGCCGGCCACCCTCAACACCTTCCAGTCGGACGCCGACGCCGCGACCCGCCGCGTCGCCGCGGCCGCCCTGCCCGCCCTCTTCACCCTGGACGACCACGGCCGCCCGCGCCGCGACCCCGACTACCTGGCCTCCGCCGAGGTCGTCCAGCGCGCCCCCCGCCAGGTCGTGGTCTACAAGCTCAACCCCCGGGCTGCCTGGAACGACGGCAAGGCCCTCTCGGCCGCCGACTTCCAGGCCCAGTGGCAGGCGCTGCGCGGCCGGGACAGCGGCTACTGGACGGCCCGCAACGCCGGCTACGACCGGATCGACCGGGTCGAGCAGGGCGCGGACGCCCACGAGGTCAAGGTCACCTTCGCCCGTCCCTGCGCCGACTGGGCCGCCCTCTTCACCCCGCTCTACCCGAAGTCCGTCATGGGCGACGCCAACGCCTTCAACGACAGCGCCCGCAACGAGCTCAAGGTCTCGGCCGGACCCTTCAAGGTCGGGCCGCGCGACAACGGCCAGGGCACCCTCACGCTCGTCCGCGACCCGAAGTGGTGGGGCGACCGGGCCAAGCTCGACCAGCTGGTGCTGCGGGCCGTGCCCCGCGGGGAGCGGGCCGCCGCGCTGGCCGCCGGCCGCCTGGACCTCGCCGACGTGGGCACGGCCGACGCCGACCGCATCGTGGCCGCGAACCGGCCGCGCGGGAGGAAGGGGGAGAACGGCAAGAAGGGCGAGAAGGGCGAGAAGGCGGAGAAGGGGGAGAAGGGGGAGAAGCGCGCCGCTCCGCCCGGGCCGCTGCGCGGCACGGCCGTCCGCCGGTCGCTGGAGCCCGCCTACACCCAGCTCGCCCTCAACGGCTCCTCGGGTGCCCTCGCCGATGAACGGGTGCGCCGCGCGGTGGCCCGCGCCCTCGACCGCAAGACCCTCGCTGAATCGGTTCTGCGCCCACTGGGCCTGCCCGCCGCGCCACAGGGCAGCCACCTCTTCATGGCCGGCCAGCAGGGCTACGAGGACAACAGCGACGCGATCGGCGGCACCGACCCCAAGGCGGCGGGACGGCTCCTCGCGGACGCGGGCTGGCGGGAGCACGGGCCCGCGCGCGGCACGGACGGCAAGCCGGCCCGCGTCGCGCCGCCCGTGCGGATGAAGGACGGCAAGAGGCTCACGCTCCGCTTCGTCCTGCCGGAGGGCTCCGCCGCCGAGCCGCTGCGGGCCGTCGGCGACCGCGTCGCCCGCCAGCTCGACGCCGTCGGGATCCACACGGAGATCACCAAGGTCGCCGACGCGGGCTACTTCAAGGACCACATCGCCGCCGGCACCTACGACCTCGCCCTCTACTCCTGGCCCGCCACCGCCTACCCCTCGACGGACGCCCGCCCGGTCTTCGCCAAGCCGCAGCCCGCCGCGGACGGCTCGCTGCTGGTCGAGCAGAACTACACCCGGGTGGGCACGGACCAGATCGACCAGCTCTTCGAGCAGGCGTCCACCGAGCTGGACACGGAGGTCTCCCGCGACCTGGTCGGCCGCGCGGACGCCCGGATCTGGGCGGCGGCCGGTTCGATCCCGCTCTACCAGCGCCCGGAGCTGGTGGCGGCCAGGGGCACGGTGGTGAACGCGGGCGCGTTCGGCCTGGCGACGCCGCGCTACCAGGACATCGGGTTCCGGCGCTAGGGCCCGGGCGGATCCGCCGCGTGTCCGGAAGGCCCGGCCGCGGCCCCGCCCCGGAGGGCTGAAACGGTCCGTCTTTCCCGAAGTAATCGCAGGTCAGAGGGTGCGCCAGCAGCCTGGGGCGGCCGAAGTCGGCGCGGCCCCGTACCATGGAGTGGATAGGCCGTGGCGTGTCCTGCCCGGCAGGCGCGCGTACCGGACCGTACGCGCTGCCATCCACGATTCCGGGAGAAGCGCCGCAAGTGCCCACGCGCCACGACATTCGAAACGTCGCCATCGTCGCCCACGTCGACCACGGCAAGACGACCATCGTCGACGCCATGCTCAAGCAGGCCGGCGCCTTCGCCGCGCACCAGCTCGACTCCGTCGACGACCGCGTCATGGACTCGAACGACCTGGAGCGTGAGAAGGGCATCACGATCCTCGCCAAGAACACGGCGGTGAAGTACCACCCCAAGGACGGCGGGGACCCGATCACGATCAACATCATCGACACCCCCGGCCACGCCGACTTCGGTGGCGAGGTCGAGCGCGGTCTGTCGATGGTGGACGCGGTCGTGCTGCTGGTGGACGCCTCCGAGGGCCCGCTGCCGCAGACCCGCTTCGTGCTCCGCAAGGCGCTCCAGCAGCGGAAGCCGGTCATCCTCTGCATCAACAAGACGGACCGCCCGGACTCCCGCATCGACGAGGTCGTCAACGAGACGTACGACCTCTTCCTCGACCTGGACGCGGACGAGGACCAGATCGAGTTCCCGATCGTCTACGCCTGCGGCCGTGACGGCATCGCCTCGCTGACCAAGCCGGAGGACGGCACCGTCCCCGCGGACAGCACCAACCTGGAGCCGTTCTTCTCCACGATCCTGGAGCACGTCCCGGCTCCGGCGTACGAGGAGGACGCGCCGCTCCAGGCCCACGTCACCAACCTCGACGCCGACAACTTCCTCGGCCGCATCGCGCTGCTCCGCGTCGAGCAGGGCGAGCTGCGCAAGGGCCAGACGGTCGCGTGGATCAAGCGTGACGGCACCATCTCCAACGTCCGCATCACCGAGCTGATGATGACCGAGGCCCTCACCCGCAAGCCCGCCGAGGTGGCCGGCCCGGGTGACATCTGCGCCGTCGCCGGTATCCCCGACATCATGATCGGTGAGACCCTGGCCGACCCGGAGAACCCGGTCGCGCTGCCCCTGATCACGGTCGACGAGCCCGCGATCTCCATGACCATCGGCACCAACACCTCGCCGCTGGTCGGCCGCGGCGGCACGGGCAAGGGCGCGGACGCCAAGTCCGCCGTCAAGGACCGCAAGGTCACCGCCCGCCAGGTCAAGGACCGTCTGGACCGCGAGCTGATCGGTAACGTCTCGCTGCGCGTCCTGGACACCGAGCGCCCCGACGCCTGGGAGGTGCAGGGCCGCGGTGAGCTGGCGCTGGCCATCCTGGTCGAGCAGATGCGCCGCGAGGGCTTCGAGATGACCATCGGCAAGCCGCAGGTCGTCACCAAGCAGGTCGACGGCAAGACCCACGAGCCGGTCGAGCGCCTCACGGTCGACGTGCCCGAGGAGCACATGGGCGCGGTCACGCAGCTCATGGGCACCCGCAAGGGCCGTATGGACAACATGTCCAACCACGGCTCCGGCTGGGTCCGTATGGAGTTCGTCGTCCCGTCCCGTGGTCTGATCGGCTTCCGCACGGAGTTCCTGACGAACACCCGCGGCACCGGTATCGCCCACTCCATCCACGAGGGCCACGAGCCGTGGTTCGGCGAGCTGAAGACCCGTAACAACGGCTCCCTGGTCGCCGACCGCGCCGGTGCCGTCACCGCCTTCGCGATGACGAACCTCCAGGAGCGCGGCGTGCTCTTCACCGACCCGGGCACCGAGGTGTACGAGGGCATGATCGTCGGCGAGAACTCCCGCGCCGACGACATGGACGTCAACATCACCAAGGAGAAGAAGCTCACCAACATGCGCTCCTCCTCCGCCGACTCCTTCGAGGCGATCGTCCCGCCGCGCAAGCTGTCGCTGGAGCAGTCCCTGGAGTTCTGCCGCGACGACGAGTGCGTCGAGGTGACCCCGGAGGCCGTGCGCATCCGCAAGGTCGTCCTGGACCAGAAGGAGCGCGGCCGCACCGCGTCCCGCGCCAAGCGCTAAGCGCTGAGGGGGCGCACTCCTTGGGGAGTGCGCCCCCGGGTAGCCGAAGAGGCCCGGAATCCCCGCTTCCGTAGCGGTGGGCTCCGGGCCTCTGGCATGCTCTGCGGTGCTGCTCGTGATGCGGCCGTGTTTCGGTCCCGTCAACGGATTATCCGTCAGTTTTCTTCGCCCTCTGTCCGTATAGCGGACAGAGGGCGTCTGTTGTTGTGTTAACAGTCCGTTTCGCGGGTGTCTGTCTGCACTCCCTTTGTCCGGATTTCGAACAACTCTGCTCGGCCGATGTGACCAAAGCGAGACCCTTTAAGTGTGGTTTACAAGGCGGACGTACTTAATAGTTGGGTTCACTGAGCTCGGGTCAACGGGTCACGCGCTGTGGGGAGCGCCGACTCACGAGCACACTCGAGGTGCCGGTTCCGTCTCCGCTGTCAGGGGTGTCAGCGTGGGGCCGGCGCCTCTCTTGTAGTGATAGTGGACTCCTGAGGAGGGCATACCCATGCGCGGTGCCAAGAGCGCTACCTGGGTCGCAGGTGCGATAGCCGTTGCGTTGACAGCTACGGCCTGTGGTGGCGGTGGAAACGACAGTGATGACAACGCGGCTGTCAATCCCGACGGCACCTACACGTACTACAACGTGGAACCGCAGAACCCGATCATCCCGAGCAACACCAATGAGGTCGGCGGCGGTTACATCGTCAAGAACCTCTTCCGCGGCCTCGTCGACTTCGACGAGAAGTCCAAGCTGCGCCTGGTGGCGGCCGAGAGCATCGACACCGCCGACAACCAGACCTTCAAGGTCAAGCTGAAGCCGGGCTGGAAGTTCCACAACGGCGAGGACCAGACCGCCGCCTCCTTCGTGGACGCCTGGAACTGGGCCGCCAACGCCAAGAACAAGCAGCTGAACGCCTCTTGGTTCGAGCCCATCAAGGGTTACGACGAGGTCCACCCGGCCGAGGGCGACCCGAAGGCCGAGAAGATGGAGGGCCTCAAGGTCACCAGTGACCTCGAGTTCACCATCGAGCTGAAGAAGCCGGTCTCCACCTTCAAGGAGCAGCTCTTCTACGACGTGTTCTCCCCGCTGCCCAAGGCGTTCTACAAGGACACCAAGGCGTTCGGCGAGCACCCGATCGGCAACGGCCCGTACCAGCAGGACGGCGACTGGCAGCACAAGGTCGAGTTCAAGACCAAGAAGTTCGCCGACTACAAGGGCGACGACAAGCCGAAGAACGGCGGCGTCGTCTTCAAGTTCTACAACAAGGACGACGCGGCCTACAACGACCTCGTCTCCGACAAGCTCGACATCATGTACCAGGTCCCCAACTCCATGGCGGGCCAGTACCAGAACGACCTCGGCAAGCGCGCCATCAGCCAGATGTTCGGTGGCAACACCAACATCTCGTTCCCGCTGTACGAGGCCGAGTGGAACAAGCCGGAGAAGGTGAAGGTCCGTCAGGGCCTCTCCATGGCGATCGACCGCGAGACCATCGCCAAGACCGCGCTCAAGGGCAGCAAGGACGCGGCCGACGGGTACACCCCGAAGGTCGTCGAGGGCTACCAGGCGGGCTCCTGCGGCGAGTTCTGCAAGTTCGACCCGGCCAAGGCCAAGGAGCTGATCAAGGCCGGCGGCGGTGTCCCCGGCAACAAGATCACCCTCACCTACAACGCCGACGGCGCCAACAAGGAGTGGGCCGACGCGGTCTGCAACGACATCCGCCAGAACGGCGGCGTCGAGTGCGTCACCGACCCGAAGCCGACCTTCCAGCAGGCGCGCGCCGACATCACGGAGCGCCGCATGAAGAGCGCCTTCCGTATGGCCTGGGTGCAGGACTTCCCGAACATCCAGAACTTCATCTCCGCCCAGTACCGGACCAAGGCCGGTGCGAACGACATGGAGTTCAGCGACAAGGCCATCGACGAGCTGATGGACAAGGCCGACGCCTCGAAGACCATCGAGGAGTCGAACAAGCTCTACGCCGAGGCCGAGAAGAAGATCATCCAGGAGCACATGCCCTCCATCCCGCTCTTCTTCGACCACACGCTCGCCGGCTACTCCAAGAAGGTGCAGAACGTGAAGTTCGACTCCTTCCGCCAGGCGATCTGGACCGACGTCGAGGTCAAGAAGTAACCGGGACAGGCTTGCAGTGACGTAGGCCCGGCGGCCGCTCTCCCCCACAAGGACCCGGGGGCGGCCTCCGGGCCCGTCGGCGACAGGAGGAACCATGGGGCGCTTTGTCGCGAGGCGACTGCTCCAGATGATCCCGGTCTTCATCGGGACCACTTTGCTTATCTTTCTGATGGTGTATTCGCTGCCGGGCGACCCCATCAAATCGCTCTTCGGCCCCAAGGCGGCCGACCCGGCGACGGTCGCGAGACTCCGCCATGAGTACGGCCTCGACAAGCCCTTGCTCGAGCAGTACTGGAACTACATCTCCGGCCTGTTCCAGGGTGACTTCGGGCAGAGCTTCACGGGGCGGCCCGTCGCCGACCTGATGTCCGAGGCCTTCCCGGTGACCATCCGCCTGGCGCTCCTCGCCTTCGGCTTCGAGGTGATCGTGGGCATCGCCCTCGGTGTCCTGACGGGCATGCGGCGCGGGAAGTTCCTGGACCAGTTCGTCCTGGTACTCACCCTGATCGTGATCTCGATCCCGGTGTTCGTCATCGGCTATGTCACCCAGTTCCTGCTGGGACTGAAGTGGAAGGTCATCACCCCGACGGTCCAGGACTCGGAGAACCTCGGGCAGTTGATGATCCCGGCCATCGTGCTGGCCGCGCTGTCGCTGGCGTATGTGATCCGGCTGACGCGCACCACCGTGGGGGAGAACCTCCGCGCCGACTACATCCGCACCGCCGTGGCGAAGGGTCTGCCGCGGAAGCGCGTGGTCGGGGTGCACCTGATGCGCAACTCCCTCATTCCTGTCGTCACGTTCCTCGGCACCGACCTCGGTCTGCTCATGGGCGGCGCCATCGTCACCGAGGGCATCTTCAACATCCAGGGTGTGGGCTTCACGCTCTTCAAGGCCATCCAGACCAGTGAAGGCCCCACCGTCGTCGGCATCGTGACCGTGCTGGTGCTCGTCTACCTCCTGACCAGCCTCCTCGTCGACCTGCTGTACGCCGTCCTGGACCCGAGGATCCGCTATGCCTGAGAAGACGCTTCCTCACGAGACCACCGTGCCCGAGGCGGTGTCCACGGCCATGAAGTCCGGCGCCGGCAAGCCGCGCAGCCTCGGCCAGGACGCCTGGCGGGAGCTGCGGGGCAGCTGGCTGTTCTGGTCCTCCGGCGTGCTGCTGGTCCTGTTCATCGTCATGGCGGCCTTCCCGACGCTCTTCACCGGCGTCGACCCCCGTCAGGCCGACCTCCGCGGCCACTACCTGGCCCCGCCGAACTGGTCCCACTTCTTCGAGGCGGACTGGTTCGGTTACAACGGGCAGGGCCAGAGCGTCTACGCGCGTACCGTCCACGGTGCCCGCGCGTCGATCATCGTCGGTGTCTGTGTGACGCTCGCGGTCACCGTGATCGGCGGCCTCGTCGGCATGCTGGCCGGCTACTTCGGTGGCTGGGTCGACGCCCTGCTCTCGCGTCTGACCGACATCTTCTTCGGCATCCCGCTGCTGCTCGGCGCGCTGACCCTGCTCCAGGCGTTCACCCACCGCACCGCGTGGACGGTGTCGCTCGGTCTGGCCACCTTCGGCTGGATGCAGATCGCGCGTGTCATGCGCGGTGCCGTCATCACGCAGAAGCAGGCGGACTTCGTGACGGCGGCGCGGGCACTGGGTGCGGGCACCGGCCGGATCCTCTTCCGGCACATCCTGCCCAACGTCATCGGCCCGGTGATCGTCGTCGCCACCATCGCGCTCGGCGGCTACATCTCCACCGAGGCGACCCTGTCGTACCTCGGTATCGGTCTCCAGGACCCCGTGGTCTCCTGGGGCGTGGACATCTCCGCCGCTCAGTCGCAGCTGCGTGACGCCCCCCACGTCCTGCTGGTCCCGGCCAGTTTCCTGAGCCTCACCGTGCTCGCGTTCATCCTGCTCGGCGACGCGGTGCGCGACGCCCTCGACCCCAAGCTGCGCTGAGGGAGGCGTACGTGACCACCATGGAGAAGACCGCGAACGTCCCCGAACCCCGGGCGGCGGACGGCGACGGCACCCCGCTGCTGCAAGTCCGTGACCTGCACGTGGAGTTCCACACCCGGGACGGCGTCGCCAAGGCCGTCAACGGCGTCAACTACTCGGTGAACGCCGGCGAGACCCTCGCCGTGCTCGGCGAGTCCGGCTCCGGAAAGTCCGTGACCGCTCAGGCGATCATGGGCATCCTGGACATGCCGCCCGGCAGGATCCCGCAGGGCGAGATCCTCTTCCGCGGCCAGGACATGCTGAAGATGTCCGCCGAGGAGCGCCGGAAGCTCCGGGGCAGCAAGATCGCCATGATCTTCCAGGACGCCCTGTCCTCGCTGAACCCTGTGCTCAGCGTCGGCTACCAGCTGGGCGAGATGTACCGCGTCCACCAGGGCCTCTCCAAGAAGGAGGCCAAGGCCAAGGCCGTCGAGCTGATGGACCGGGTGCGCATCCCGGCCGCCAAGGAGCGGGTCGACGACTACCCGCACCAGTTCTCGGGCGGTATGCGCCAGCGCATCATGATCGCGATGGCGCTGGCCCTGGAGCCGGACCTGATCATCGCGGACGAGCCGACCACGGCGCTCGACGTGACGGTGCAGGCGCAGGTGATGGATCTGCTGGCCGAGCTCCAGCGCGAGTACAACATGGGCCTCATCCTCATCACCCATGACCTGGGTGTCGTCGCGGACGTCGCCGACAAGATCGCCGTGATGTACGCGGGCCGGATCGTCGAGACCGCCCCCGTGGACGAGCTGTACCAGCGCCCGGCGCACCCGTACACGCGTGGTCTGCTGGACTCGATCCCGCGCCTGGACCAGAAGGGCCAGGAGCTCTACGCGATCAAGGGTCTGCCGCCCAACCTGCTGAACATCCCCTCGGGCTGTGCCTTCAACCCGCGCTGCCCCAAGGCCCAGGACATCTGCCGCACCGAGACGCCGGCCCTGGCGCCGGTCACCGAGCGGGACGGCGCTCCGCTTGCCGGACGTGGAAGCGCCTGCCACTTCTGGAAGGAGACGATCCATGGCTGAGACCGCCAAGAACGAAGAGGTCTCCGACGTGGTCCCGTCGACGGCCGAGACGACCGCCGAGGTCGAGGCCGTGCTCGACGCCCCCGTCGACCGCGGTGAGCCGATCCTCCAGGTCCGCAACCTCGTCAAGCACTTCCCGCTGACGCAGGGGATCCTCTTCAAGAAGCAGATCGGCGCGGTCAAGGCCGTCGACGGGGTCTCCTTCGACCTCTACAAGGGCGAGACCCTCGGCATCGTCGGCGAGTCCGGCTGCGGCAAGTCCACGGTCGCCAAGCTGCTGATGACGCTGGAGACGGCGACGTCCGGCGAGGTCTTCTACAAGGGCCAGGACATCACCAAGCTGTCCGGGCGCGCGCTGAAGGCCGTACGCCGCAACATCCAGATGGTCTTCCAGGACCCTTACACCTCGCTCAACCCCCGGATGACCGTCGGTGACATCATCGGCGAGCCCTTCGACATCCACCCCGAGGTGGCGCCCAAGGGCGACCGGCGCAAGCGCGTCCAGGAGCTGCTGGACGTCGTGGGCCTGAACCCGGAGTACATCAACCGGTACCCGCACCAGTTCTCGGGCGGTCAGCGGCAGCGCATCGGCATCGCCCGCGGCCTGGCGCTCAACCCCGAGGTCATCATCTGCGACGAGCCGGTCTCGGCGCTGGACGTCTCGGTGCAGGCGCAGGTGATCAACCTGATGGAGAAGCTCCAGAACGAGTTCGAGCTCTCCTACGTCTTCATCGCGCACGACCTGTCCATCGTCCGGCACATCTCCGACCGGGTCGGCGTGATGTACCTGGGCAAGATGGCCGAGATCGGTACGGACTCGGAGATCTACGACCACCCGACGCACCCCTACACCCAGGCGCTGCTGTCGGCCGTCCCGGTCCCCGACCCGGCCGCCCGAGAGGGCCGGGAGCGCATCATCCTCACCGGTGACGTGCCCTCCCCGGCCAACCCGCCGTCCGGCTGCCGCTTCCGCACGCGCTGCTGGAAGGCGCAGGACAAGTGCGCCGAAGAGGTGCCGCTGCTGGCGGTGCCCGAGGTCTTCGCCGGCAAGAAGACCCTCGCGGCGCACGATTCGGCGTGCCACTTCGCCGAGGAGCGGGACGTCGTGCACGCGGCGTGACGTGACATGACGTGAGGGGCGCGTGCGTACGCACGCGCGTACGAGCGTGAGGAAGGGGCGTCCGGGCCGTTCGGTCCGGGCGCCCCTTCGGCGTTCCGGGCGCGGCGCCGGTGCCCCTTCACGCTCAGTCATCCGGGCGGTTTCTGCCTCCGGACGCGCACAAACAGCGGCCATAAAGATGCAGAGTGTCACCGAATGGGGTGTTATTTGGGCCTAAGTGGGACTTGGGACCTTGAGGAGGCACTCCATGCGCGGAGCCGTGCGGGCCAGGTGGGCCGCCTGCGTGCTGTCCGCGGCCCTGGCCGGCACCGCCGCGGGCTGCGGCGGCGGGGGTGGCGACGAGGCCGGGCTGGTGCGCGCCTCCTGGGGGGACCCGCAGAACCAGCTGGAGCCCGCCAACACCAACGAGGTCCAGGGCGGCAAGGTGCTCTCCATGGTCTTCCGGGGGCTCAAGCGCTACGACCCCCGCACCGGCGCCGCCGAGAACATGCTCGCCGAGAAGATCGACACCACCGACCAGCAGAACTTCACCATCACTCTCAAGGACGGCTGGACCTTCAGCAACGGCGAGAAGATCACCTCCCACTCCTTCGTGGACGCCTGGAACTACGCCGCGCTCGTCGACAACAAACAGAAGAACGCCTCCTTCTTCGAGTACATCGACGGCTACGACAAGGTCCACCCCGACGACGGCTCCCCGACCGCGAAGACCCTCTCCGGCCTCACCGTCAAGGACGATCGCACCTTCACCGCCAGGCTGCGGACCAAGTTCTCCACCTGGCCCGACACCCTCGGCTACACCGCCTATGTCCCGCTCCCCAGGGCCTTCTTCGACGACCACGAGGCATGGCTGAAGAAACCCGTCGGCAACGGCCCGTACGGCATCGAGTCCTACCAGCGGGGCTCGTCGATGCGGCTGCGCAAGTGGGAGGGCTACCCCGGCGAGGACAAGGCCCGCAACGACGGCGTGGAACTGCGCGTCTACACCGACAACAACACCGCGTACACCGACCTCCAGGCCGGCAACCTCGACCTCGTCGACGACATCCCGAGCGCCCAGCTGAAGAACGTCAGGAAGGACCTCGGCGACCGCTACATCAACCAGCCGGCCGGCATCATCCAGACCCTGGCCTTCCCGATGTACGACGAGAAGTGGGCCGGGAGCGGCATGGAGAAGGTCCGCAGGGGCCTTTCCATGGCGATCAACCGCGACCAGATCACCGACCAGATCTACCGGAAGACCCGGACGCCCGCCACCGACTGGACCTCACCGGCCCTCGGCGACAAGGGCGGCTACAAGGGCGGCCTGTGCGGCGACGCCTGCCGCTACGACGCCTCCGCCGCGAAGAAGCTGATCGAGGAGGGCGGCGGGCTGCCGGGCGGCAGGGTCACCCTCACCTCCAACGTCGACACCGGCTCCCACCGGGTCTGGATGGACGCCGTCTGCAACAGCGTCAACAACGCCCTCGGCCAGGACAAGGCCTGCACCGTCAACCCCATCGGCACCTTCGCCGACTTCCGCAACCAGCAGTCGAACCAGCGGCTGACCGGCCCCTTCCGCTCCGGCTGGCAGATGGACTACCCACTGATCCAGAACTTCCTCCAGCCCCTCTACTACACCGACGCCTCCTCCAACTACGGGAAGTTCAGCGACCCGCAGTTCGACAAGCTCGTCGACGAGGCCAACGCCGAGAACTCGCAGGACAAGGCGAACGCGAAGTTCCAGGAGGCGGAGCGGATCCTCGCCGCGCAGATGCCCGCCATCCCGCTCTGGTACCAGAACGGCAGCGCCGGCTACTCCAGCCGGATCTCCGACGTCACGCTCAACCCCTTCAGCGTCCCGGTCTACGAGCAGATCAAGGTCGGCTGACCCGTCAACCGGGGGAGCCGGCACCGCGCCGGCGGCCCCCACGCGAACCCCCGTGAACCCCCGGAGCCCCCATGGGACGGTATGTGATCCGGCGGCTGCTCCAGATGATCCCGGTGTTCATCGGCAGCACCTTCCTGATCTTCTTCATGGTCTACGCCCTGGGCGACCCCGTCGCCGCGCTCTTCGGCGACAAGGCGCCCGACCCCGCGACCGCCGCGCGGATCCGCAAGGAGCTCTACCTCGACGAGCCGCTGTGGAAGCAGTACCTGCACTACATGGGGCAGATCCTCACCGGTGACTTCGGCACCGCCTTCAACGGGCAGAAGGTCACCGAGCTGATGGCGAGCGCCTTCCCGGTGACCCTGCGCCTCACCCTCGTCGCCCTCCTCTTCGAGGTCGTCGTGGGCATCGTCCTCGGCGTCCTCAGCGGGCTGCGGCGCGGCCGCTCGGTGGACACCACCGTCCTGCTGCTCACCCTGATCGTGGTCTCCATCCCGACCTTCGTCAGCGGCTATGTGCTCCAGTTCCTCATCGGCGTGAAGTGGGGCGCCGTCACCCCGGCCGTCTCGCCCTACGCGCCCTTCGACGAGCTGATCCTGCCGGGCGTCGTGCTCGCCCTGACCTCGCTCGCCTACGTCACCCGGCTGACCCGCACCACCATCGCCGAGAACTCCCGCGCCGACTACATCCGCACGGCCGTCGCCAAGGGCCTGCCACGCCACCGGGTCGTCACCCGGCACCTGCTGCGCAACTCCCTCATCCCCGTCGTCACCTTCATCGGCACCGACGTCGGCGCGCTGATGGGCGGCGCCATCGTCACCGAGCGGATCTTCAACATCCACGGCGTCGGCTACCAGCTCTACCAGGGCATCCTCCGGCAGAACTCGCCCACCGTCGTCGGCTTCGTGACCATCCTCGTCATCGTCTTCCTGCTGGCGAACCTGCTCGTCGACCTCCTCTACGCCGTGCTCGACCCGAGGATCCGCTATGCCTGAGCCCGAGCCCCACGGGGACCCGCGCGCCGCGGATCCCCGGCCCGCGATGGACGCCATCACCCCCGGCGACGGCGGTGCGATGACCCTGGCCACCGGGGACGCCCGCAGCCTGGACGAGGGACCGCAGCCCGGCGTCCCCGGCAGCGGAAAGTCCCGCAGCCTCTGGTCCGACGCCTGGCACGACCTGCGGCGCAACCCCGTCTTCGTAGTCTCCGCGCTGGTCATCGTCTTCCTGGTGCTGATCGCGATCTGGCCCGGCCTGATCGCGAGCGGAAACCCCCTCCAGTGCGACCTCGCCAAGGCCCAGGAGGGCTCCCAGCCCGGCCACCCCTTCGGCTACGACACCCAGGGCTGCGACGTCTACACCCGTACGGTGCACGGGGCGCGGGCCTCCATCGCCGTCGGCATCTGCGCGACCGCCGGGGCCACCCTGCTCGGCAGCGTCCTCGGCGGGCTGGCCGGATTCTTCGGCGGCTGGTGGGACGCGCTGCTCTCCCGGATCGCCGACATCTTCTTCGGCATCCCCATCATCCTCGGCGGACTCGTCTTCCTCTCCGTCGTCACCAGCGGCTCGGTCTGGCCCGTCGTCGGCTTCATCGTGCTGCTCGGCTGGCCGCAGATCTCCCGCATCGCCCGCGGCTCCGTCGTCACCGCCAAACAGAACGACTACGTCCAGGCCGCGCGGGCGCTCGGCGCGGGCAACAAACGGATGCTGCTCCGGCACATCGCGCCCAACGCGGTGGCCCCGGTCATCGTCGTGGCCACCATCGCCCTCGGCACCTACATCGCCCTGGAGGCGACGCTGTCGTTCGTGGGCGTGGGCCTCAAACCGCCCACCGTCTCCTGGGGCATCGACATCTCCAACGCCTCCGTCCAGATCCGCAACGCCCCGCACATGCTCCTGTGGCCCGCGGGGGCACTGAGCATCACGGTGCTGGCGTTCATCATGCTCGGCGACGCGGTGCGCGACGCCCTCGACCCCAAGCTGCGCTGAGGAGCGGGCGATGGAGCACCAGAGAGACCAGCCGGTGACGCTGCTGGACGTACGCGACCTCCAGGTGGAGTTCCACACCCGGGACGGCGTCGCCAAGGCCGTCAACGGTGTCAACTACAGCGTGGACCCCGGCGAGACGCTGGCCGTGCTGGGGGAGTCCGGCTCGGGCAAGTCGGTCACCGCCCAGGCCGTCATGGGCATCCTCGACTCGCCGCCCGGCCGGATCACGGGCGGCCAGGTCCTCTTCCGCGGCGAGGACCTGCTCACCATGGGCGCCGAGACCCGGCGCCGGATCCGTGGCGCCAAGATGTCGATGATCTTCCAGGACGCGCTGTCCGCCCTCAACCCCGTGATGAGCGTCGGCGCCCAGCTCGCCGAGATGTACGAGGTCCACGACGGGATGACCCGCAAGGACTCCCGGGCCAAGGCCGTCCAGCTGATGGACCGGGTGCGCATCCCGGCCGCCAAGGACCGGGTGGGTGACTACCCGCACCAGTTCTCCGGCGGTATGCGCCAGCGCATCATGATCGCGATGGCGCTGGCCCTGGAACCCGACCTCGTCATCGCCGACGAGCCGACCACGGCGCTCGACGTGACGGTGCAGGCGCAGGTGATGGACCTCCTCGCCGAGCTCCAGCGCGAGTACAACATGGGCCTCATCCTGATCACCCATGACCTGGGTGTCGTCGCGGACGTCGCCGACAAGATCGCCGTGATGTACGCGGGCCGGATCGTCGAGACCGCCCCGGTCCACGAGCTCTACGCCGCGCCCGCCCACCCCTACACCCGCGGCCTCCTCGACTCCATCCCGCGCCTGGACCAGAAGGGCCGGCAGCTCTACGCCATCAAGGGCCTGCCGCCCAACCTGACCGCCATCCCGCCCGGCTGCCCCTTCAACCCGCGCTGCCCCATGGCCCAGGACATCTGCCGCACCGACCGGCCGCCGCTCTTCGCCGTCGCCCACGGCCGCGCCAGCGCCTGCCACTTCTGGAAGGAAACCCTCGATGAGCGCTGACGGCGAGGCGATTCTGGAGGTGCGGGACCTCGTCAAGCACTACCCGCTGACCCAGGGGATCCTCTTCAAGAAGCAGGTCGGCGCGGTCCGGGCCGTCGACGGCGTCTCCTTCGACCTGCGGCGCGGCGAGACCCTCGGTATCGTCGGCGAGTCCGGCTGCGGCAAGTCGACGGTCGCCAAACTACTGGTCAACCTGGAGCGCCCGACCGCGGGAGAGATCCGCTACAAGGGCGAGGACATCACCCGGCTGTCCGGGCGCGCCCTGAAGGCCGTACGCCGCAACATCCAGATGGTCTTCCAGGACCCGTACACCTCCCTCAACCCCCGGATGACCGTCGGCGACATCATCGGCGAGCCGTACGAGATCCACCCGGAGGTCGCGCCCAAGGGCAGCCGGCGGCAGAAGGTACGCGAGCTCCTCGACGTCGTCGGCCTCAACCCCGAATACATCAACCGCTACCCGCACCAGTTCTCGGGCGGCCAGCGGCAGCGCATCGGCATCGCCCGCGGCCTGGCGCTGCGCCCCGAGGTGATCGTCGCGGACGAGCCGGTCTCGGCGCTCGACGTCTCCGTGCAGGCCCAGGTCGTCAACCTGCTGGAGCGGCTCCAGAACGAGTTCGCGCTCTCCTACGTCTTCATCGCGCACGACCTCTCCGTCGTGCGGCACATCTCCGACCGGGTCGCCGTGATGTACCTCGGCCGGCTCGCCGAGATCGGCACGGACACCCAGATCTACGAGCACCCGACGCACCCCTACACCCAGGCCCTGCTCTCGGCGGTCCCCGTCCCGGACCCGGGCGCGCGTGAGCGGCGCGAGCGCATCCTGCTGGCGGGCGACGTGCCGTCCCCGGCAGACCCGCCGTCCGGCTGCCGCTTCCGCACGCGCTGCTGGAAGGCCCGGGAGAAGTGCGCGCGGGTGGTGCCGCCGCTGGAGGTACCGGAGTGGTTCAAGGAGGGCGCGCGCCCGGCGGCGCACCCCTCGGCGTGCCACTTCGCGGAGGAGAGGTCGGTGGTCCCGCCCGAGGAGGAGTGATCTCCCTCGGGCCGGGCCGGGTCCCCGGACACCGGGCGGGCTGATCTCAGCCCGCCCGGCGCTTGAGGACACCGCGCGACAGCGCGGAAAGGGGGCCCCGGGGGCGTCAGCCCCCGGTTCCGGGAAGGGGCGGGGTGGGGGAGAGAACCGGCACCGCCTCCGGGAAGTGACATGCCGACAGATGCCCGGAAGCACTCCCTTCCGCCCGCACCAGCGCCGGCACCTCCACGCCGCACACCTCCCGCGCCTTCCAGCACCGCGTCCGGAACCGGCACCCCGACGGCGGCAGGATCGGCGACGGCACGTCCCCGGCTAGCCGGATCCGCTCCCGCCGCACCCCCTCCGGTCCCTCCATGAGGTCGGACGCCTCCGGCACCGCCGACAGCAGCGCGTGCGTGTACGGGTGCCGGGGCCGCTCGTAGATGTCCGCCCGCCCGCCCACCTCGACGATCTTCCCCAGGTACATCACCGCCACCCGCTGCGAGAAGTGCCGTACGACGGCCAGGTCGTGGGCGATGAACAGGAACGCGATGCCGAGCTCCCGCTGGAGCCGCTGGAGCAGGTTGACCACCTGGGCCTGGATGGAGACGTCGAGCGCGGACACCGGCTCGTCCGCCACGACGATCTTCGGGTCCAGGGCCAGCGCCCGGGCGACCCCGACGCGCTGCCGCTGGCCGCCGGAGAACTCGTGCGGGAAGCGGTTGTAGTGCTCGGGGTTGAGGCCCACGATGTCCAGGAGCTCCCGGACGCGGGCCTCCCGGCCGCCGGCGGGCTCGACGCCGTGGATCTCCATCGGTCCCGAGACGATCTTCCCCACGGTCTGCCGGGGGTTGAGCGAGGAGTACGGGTCCTGGAAGATCATCTGAATGTCGCGGCGGACGGGGGCGAGCTGCCGGCGCTTGGCGTGGGTGATGTCCTGCCCCTGATAGGTGATCCGGCCGGCGGTCGGCTCCAGGAGCCGGGTCAGCAGCCGCCCGGTCGTGGACTTGCCGCAGCCGGACTCGCCGACCAGTCCGAAGCTCTCGCCCGCGCGTACGGTCAGATCGATGCCGTCCACGGCCTGGACCGCCCCGACCTTCCGCTTGACGGGGAAGCCGCCCATGATCGGGAAGTGCTTGGTCAGGCCCTCCGCGACGAGGAGTTCGGTCATCGGGTGCCTCCTCGGCCCGGCCGGGGCGCGAGCCGCGCGGCGAGGGCCGTACGCCGCTGCCCGGGGGTGAGGTGGCAGGCGGCGCCGCGGCCCGCCGGCAGCTCCGGACGCTCCGTCCGGCACCGGTCGCCGCCCACCTCGGCGACGTGGGCGCAGCGCGGGTGGAAAGGGCAGCCGGGCGGGGGCGTCAGCAGACTGGGCGGGGCGCCGGGGATGGGCACGAGGGGTTCGTCGACGTCCGAGGTCAGCCGGGGCATGGAGCCCAGCAGGCCCCAGGTGTACGGGTGGCCCGGCGCGCCCAGCACCTCGCGGACCGGGCCGCGCTCGACGGCCCGGCCCGCGTACATCACCAGCAGGTCGTCCACCGTGTGGGCGACGACCCCGAGGTCGTGGGTGACGAGCACGATCGCCGAACCGGTCTGCCGCTGGAGGTCCTTGAGCAGGTCGAGGATCTGGGCCTGGACGGTGACGTCCAGCGCGGTCGTCGGTTCGTCGGCGATCAGCAGCTCGGGGTCGCAGACCAGGGCCATGGCGATCATGGCGCGCTGGCGCATGCCGCCGGAGAACTGGTGCGGGTAGTCGTCCACGCGCCGCGCGGCGTTGGGGATGCCGACCTTGTCCAGCATCTCGACCGCGCGCCGGCGGGCGTCGCGCCGGGAGGCGCCGGTGTGCTTGCGGTAGGGCTCGGCGATCTGCCGGCCCACCGTGTAGTAGGGCGAGAGGGCGGTGAGGGAGTCCTGGAAGATCATGGCCATCTTGTTGCCGCGCAGCTTCTCCAGCGCGGACTCCGGGGCGGTGGTGAGCTCCCGCCCGTCCAGTGTGATCGTGCCCGTGATCTCGGTGCCGCGCCGCTCGTGCAGGCCGAGGACGGCGAGGTTGGTGACGGACTTGCCCGAGCCTGACTCGCCGACGATGCCGAGGGTCCGCCCGCGCTCCAGGTCGAAGGAGAGCCCGTCGACGGCCTTCACGACGCCGTCCTCGGTGGTGAAGCGCACATGGAGGTCCCGTACGGAGAGAAAGGGTGTGGCGGAGGGGGCGGGCGGGGGAGTCGTGTCGGGTGAGGTCGCGGTCACGGCAGTCGTTCTCCTGGCGGTCAGGCGAGGCGCACGCGCGGATCGATGAAGGCGTAGGCGGCGTCCACGACGATGTTGGCGATGACGATCGCCGTGCAGCCGACGAGCATCACGGCCATCAGGGTGGGCAGGTCGGTCTCGCCGACCGAGGAGACGGCCAGCCTGCCGAGGCCGTGCAGGCTGAAGGTGAACTCGGTGATGATCGCGCCGCCGAAGAGCGAGCCGAGGTCGATGCCGAAGATGGTGACGACGGGGGCGAGCGCGCCCCTCCAGGCGTAGCGGAAGAAAACCGTCCGGCGGCTCAGTCCCTTGGCGCGCGCCGTGCGCACATGGTCCTCACCCATCTGCTCGATCATCTGCGAGCGCGTCATCCGGCTGTAGTTGGCGATGAAGATGATGGAGAGCACCAGCCAGGGGATGAGCATCCCCGTGAACCACTTCCCGGGGTTCTCCGTGATCGGGTGGTAGGCGGGGTTGTCCATCCAGTGCAGCCCGCTGACCAGGACCGCGAGCGCGATGACGCCCACGAAGTAGATCTGGAGGGAGTTGCCGATCAGCGACAGGGAGCTGAAGAACTTGTCGACCCAGGTGCCCCGGAAGGCGGCGGCGAGCATGCCGATGCCGACGCCGACGACGAGGAAGACCACGGCCCCGCCGACCGTGATCGACAGCGTGGTCGGGAAGCGGTCCACGATGGTGCCCCAGACCGGCTGCTGGTTGGAGAAGGAGTAGCCGAAGCAGGGTGCCGGGCAGTGGCCGACGCTGAAGTCACGGCCGGTGAAGATGCCCGCCATATAGTGCCAGTACTGGACGGGCACCGGCTCGTCCAGGCCCAGGTTCTTGTTGATGAGCGCGAGGGCGTCCGGTGTGCAGTTCTTGCCGCAGGACATCAGGGCCGGCTCGGAGGGCAGCGCGAAGAACAGGAAGAAGGTGATCGCGCTGATCAGCACGATGATGACGAGTGCGCCTAGGACGCGGCGGGCGAGGAATCTCAGCATGGCTCCGCGGACTTCCGTCAGGGCGGGGCGGCCGGCCGGGGTACCGGGTAACGGGCCCGGCCGGCGCCGGGGCTACTTCACGAACACGCCGGTCGGGTCGACGGTGCCGTAGACGGGCTGGTACCGCACGCCGCCGATGTTCGAACCCCATAGGGAGAACTGCCGGTTGTAGAAGACCGGCACCGCGGGGACGTCCTCGGTGAGGATCCTGTCGGCGAGCTTCTGCCACTCGGGCCCGGCCTGCTTCACATCCGGGATCTTGTTGATCCGGTCCACCTCGGCGTCGACGGCGCGGTTGTTGAGATGGCTGTAGTTCTGGCTGCCGTCGGCGATCTGCCGGCTGTCGAACAGCAGCGGGATCACCGTCGAGGAGACGGGCCAGTCCGCGCCCCAGGAGTTGCGGTAGACGTCGAACTTGTTCTTCACCTCGGCGACCGCGGTCCGCCAGATGTTGGCGTCGACCTCCTTCTTCTGCACCTTGAAGCCCGCCCGTTCCAGCGCCTGGGTGACCACCACGGACACCTTCTGCTGGACGTCGGTGTTGGCATAGGCGTAGACGATCTCCATGCCCTCCTTTCCGGCCTCCTTGAGCAGCGCCCTGGCCTTCTCGGGGTCACCGGAGGGCTTGGCCTTCTTCCCCAGCGGGTCCGTGGGCCGGTAGCCGTCCATGGCGGGCGAGAGGTAGTTGGTGGCGAGCAGCCCGGCGGTCGCGCCGCCGTTCTGCTGGAGGATCTGCCCGTTCGGCATGGCGTGGGCGATGGCCTTGCGGACCCGGACGTCCTTCACCCGGTCGACGTTGATGCTCATGTAGTCGACGTAGGGCTGGACCTCGACGAAGCGGCGCGACCTGGTGTCCGCCTGCTTCAGCACCTTCTCGGTCATCTCCGGCGCGACGGCGCTGGAGAACGACAGGGCGTTCTTGTCACCGCCCTGGTCGGCGAGGAAGCGGCGGGTGGAGTCCGCGTACTGGTGACCGAAGCTGATCTCGAACCCGTCCGCGTACTGGTGGCGGATCGGATCCGTCTTCGGGTCCCAGTGCTCGTTGCGCACCAGCTTCAGCGACTTGCCGACCTTGTACTCGCCGACCTTGTACGGGCCGGAGGCGAAGGGGGCGTTGTCGTACTTCTGCTTGGTGTCCTTCTCCGCCTTGACCGCTCCGACGTTGGGCATGGCCGTGGCGAAGGGCGTGTCGGCGTGCGGCTGAAGGAAGTGGAAGATGATCGTCTTGTCGTCCGGGGTGTCCAGCACGGACGACGGCAGGTGCTTGCCCTCGTACGGGCCGTCCGGCAGCGCCTTGCGGAAGGTGCTGCCCTCGCCCGAGAGCCACTGCGGGATGTACAGCGGCCCGTCGGTCTCGAAGGGGGCGTAGAGCCGCTCGATGCCCCACCGGACGTCCCGGGCGGTGATCGGCGAGCCGTCCTCGAACTTCAGCCCGTCCTTGAGGGTGAACTTCCAGGTCCGGCCGCCGTCGGAGGCCGTGCCGGTGTCGGTGGCCAGATCGCCGACGACCTTCACCCTGCCCTGGTCGTCCACCTTGTAGGAGGTGAGCGAGCGGTTGTAGAGCATCTGCGCGGCGAGGACGTCGGCGAAGTAGATCTGGCCGGGGTCCAGGTGGTTGAAGGCGTCGCGCTGGAGGACGTTGACCGTGCCGCCCTTCTTCGCGCCCTTCACCTCGGGGGCGGGGCCGGCGGAGTCCTCCTTGGTGCCCAGGGAGTAGTTGGACGCCTTCGTCTTGTCCTCGCCGGGCCCCTCGCTCTTCCCGCCGCCTCCACCTCCGCCGCCCCCGCCGCTGCACGCGGTGAGGACCAGAGCGCCGGCCGCTCCCCAGCAGGCCAGCGCCACGGCCGCGGAACGCCGGTGTCTGTGCCTCAGTGCCTTCGTCATGGGTCGATGCACCTGCCTGTCCCCTCGGTGTCCGGTTCTGCCCTGTCGGCCGTGCGCCGTTCTCAGCGGGTGGTCCGGGGGTCGAAGGCGTCCCGGACGGAATCCCCGAGCAGGTTGAAGGCGACCACGAAAATGATCATCGCGAGGCCGGGGAAGAAGATGTAGGTGATGTCGCTCTCGTAGTAGTGGGCGCCGTTCGCGAACATCCGCCCCCAGTCGGGGGTGGGCTCCAGGATGCCGACGCCGATGAAGGACAGGCCCGCCTCGATGGTCACGACCGACGGCAGCATCAGCGTCGACTGCACCAGGATCGGCGTCCACAGATTGGGCAGCAGCTCCTTGCGGATGATCCGCCAGGGCGACGCCCCGGTGACCTTCGCGGCCTCGACGAACTCCCGCTCCCGCAGGCTCAGCACCTGGCCGCGCAGCAGCCGCGCCATCCCCATCCAGCCCAGCACCCAGAGCACCAGGATCAGGGTGAGGACCCGCAGCGAGGTCGGGGTCTCCTTGCCCGGGCTGACGAAGAGGGAATAGACCACCGGCGTGAAGGCGATGAACGACAGCTGGGAGGGGAAGGCCAGCAGGAGGTCGATGAACCTGCCGAGCAGATAATCGGTGCGCCCGCCGATGTATCCGGCCGTCACACCGACCAGGACGCCGGTCAGCACGCACAGGACCGTCGCCGCGGTCGCGATGAGCAGGGACGTACGGATTCCGTACACCAGCTGGGTGAGCACGTCCCGGCCCAGGGTGGGCTCGATTCCGAACCAGAACCGCCCGGAAATACCGCCGTTCGGCGCGACCGGGTAACCGAACTCGTTGAGCAGGCCCGGCTCGTCCAGCCCGTAGGTCTCCGTCGGATTCTTCCCGTAGACCTTCGAAAGAAGCGGAGCCGTCACGGCGACGAGAAAGAAGAACGCCACGATGTACGCGGAAACTACCCCGGAACGGTCACGCTTGAAGCGCCGCCACATCAGCTGTCCGGGTGAACGGCCCGCCAACTCTGTTTGCGTCAGCGGTAACTGGGAAGGACTCGTCATCGCGTAAATCCCCCGCACTGTCGTCTTGTCGACCTCTCGCGGACGCCGGTCACGCGATGGGTTGAGCGGACTTTCGCAATGGATTCACGGCCCAGTCAAGAGGGCTGCGCGGAAGAGGCGGCACCCCCCGCCATCTTGAGCGAAGGTTGAGCGGATCGACGACGCGGCGTGCTTGACAGGGTCTGCCGGGCACGCCGCGCACGTCACTCCACGGCGGTCAGGAGAGGCCCAGCGACCGCTTGAGGAAATCGACTTGGAGCAGCAGCACATTCTCCGCGACCTGCTCCTGCGGGGTCATGTGCGTCACCCCCGACAGCGGCAGCACCTCGTGCGGGCGGCCCGCCGCGAGCAGCGCCGAGGACAGCCGCAGCGTGTGCGCCGCGACCACGTTGTCGTCCGCGAGCCCGTGGATCACCATCAGCGGCCGGCTCTCCGCCGCGGCCCCCGACAGCCCCTCGTCGGTGACCAGGGAATTGCGCGCGTACACCTCCGGCCGCCGCTCCGGATCGCCCAGATAGCGCTCCGTGTAGTGCGTGTCGTACAGCCGCCAGTCCGTGACCGGCGCGCCCGCGATCCCCGCGTGGAAGACGTCCGGGCGGCGCAGCACCGCCAGCGCCGCGAGGTAGCCGCCGTACGACCAGCCGCGGATCGCCACCCGGCCGAGGTCCAGCGGGAAGCGCTCGGCCAGCGCCCGCACGGCGTCGACCTGGTCGTCCAGGGTGACGCCCGCGAAGTCGTCCCGGACGGCCTTCTCCCAGCCGGGTGAGCGGTGCGGCGTGCCGCGACCGTCGGCCACGACCACCGCGAAGCCCTGGTCGGCGAACCACTGGGACGTCAGATGGGCGTTCTGCGCGGCGACCACGCGCGGCCCGTGCGGGCCGCCGTAGGGGTCCATCAGCACCGGCAGGGGCCCGTCGCCCTCCTCATAACCCGTCGGCAGCAGCACGGCGCACGGGATGCGGCGCGCGCCCGCCTCCGTCAGGCGCGCGCGGGCGGTCAGCACGGGCGTCTGCGCGTACGAGGGGACCGTGGCCGCCCGTACGCCGTCGCGCAGGACCCGAACGAGGGCACCGCTGCGCTCCGGTGACGTGGAGACCAGGACCGTCACCGCCCCGCCGCGCACCGCCGAGTGCCACCCCGGCCCCTCGGAGAGGCGCTCCACGCCCTGCGCGCCGACCCGGTAGACATGGGTCTCGCCGGTCTCCGGGTCCGCCGCCTCCGGCCCCGCCGACGCCGAGACCAGCACGTCCTCCGCACCGGCGTCCAGCACGGCCCGCACATGCAACCGCGGCCCGGTCAGCGCCCGGTCGCCCACCACCAGGACCCGCGCGTCACCCTCGTCGGCGATCCGTACGAGTCGCCCGTCCGGGTTCCACACGGGCACCCCAGGGAAAAGATCCAGCCAGTTTGCGTCCTCCTCCACGTGCAGCACGCGCGTGCCGCCCGTCGCGGTGTCCACGGTGAGGTACACCTGGCTGCGCTGGTCGCGCGCCTGCACCAGGAGCAGCGGGGGACCGGCCGCCGACCAGTGCACACGCGCCAGGTACGGATAGCGCTCGCGGTCCCATTCGACGTCCTTACGGCTGCCGTCCAGGCCCAGCAGGGCAAGCGACACCTCCGCGTTGGCGGTGCCGGCCACCGGGTAGCGGACCTGGGCGGGCGCCCGGTCCGGATGGGCGGGGTCGGCGATCCACCAGCTGCTCACCGGCGCCTCGTCCGCCCGTGCCACCAGCAGCGACGTCCCGTCCGGCGCCCACCAGAAGCCCCGCGAGCGCCCCATCTCCTCGGCGGCGGCGAACTCCGCCAGCCCCCAGGTCACGGTGTCGCCCTCGGGCTCGGCCAGGGCGCGGTCGCCACCGCCGTCCGCCTCCACCACGCGCAGCGCGCCGCGCGTCACATAGGCGACCCGGCGGCCGTCGGGCGAGGGCCGCGGATCGACCACCGGGCCGGGGACGACCAGCTCACGGGCGGTGCCGCCGCGCAGCTCGGCCACGAACAGCCGCCCCGACAGGGCGAAGGCCGCCCACTCCACGGCGCTGTCCACGGCGTATCCGACGATGCCCGCCGAGCCTTCGCGGCTGCGTTCGCGGCGCGCCCGCTCCGCCGCGGACAACTCCTCCTCGGCGCCGCCCAGCAGCAGGGCGGGATCGGCCGCCACGCGCTCCCGTCCGTCGTCGAGGTCGAGCACCCACAGCACCCCCGCCCGGTCGGTGCCCGAGCGGGAGCGCAGGAACGCGACACGCGCGCCGTCCGGCGACACCGTGAACGCGCGCGGCGCGCCGAGGGAGAAACGTTGTGTACGGGCTTGCTGCCGAGGAAACGAGAGCTGTCCGGTCATGCGTGGAGCCTATTGCGGGGCGGCGAGAAGTCGCCGTGCGCCCCGGATTTGCTCCTGTGCACCGAGTGATGTCCGGGCACCGGAAAGTTATGATCACTGACGCATAGGTGATAAGTCCCGAGCGGCATCCGTGTGCCGCTCGTTCGTCGTCCGTCCGACCGCGCGTTCCTGGAGGTGAACCGCTGTGGCACTCTCGATTTCGGCGGTGGTGCTGCTGGCGATCATCGTCTTCCTGCTGGTCCGGAAGTCCGGTCTGAAGGCGGGCCACGCCGCGGTCTGTGTGTTGCTGGGGTTCTATCTCGCGAGTTCGTCGATCGCCCCGACGCTGCACAGTCTCACCTCGAGCGTGACCGGGATGATCAGCAACATCAAGTTCTGACGGTCCGGCGGAGGGCCCCGGCGGGGTCCTCGCGCCGGTCCGCGCGGGGCTGCGCCCGGCGGCGCCCCGCGCCGCCCGGTGTGCTCGTAGGCTGTCCCCATGACCGACCGCTCCGCCCTGCCAGGCCGCCGGCTGCTCCTGGTGCACGCGCACCCGGACGACGAATCGATCAACAACGGCGCGACCATGGCCAAGTACGCCGCCGAAGGGGCCCATGTCACCCTCGTGACCTGCACCCTCGGTGAAGAGGGCGAGGTGATCCCGGCCGGCCTCGCGCACCTCACCGCCGACCGGGACGACACCCTCGGCCCCTACCGCGTCGGTGAACTGGCCGCCGCGATGAGGGAGCTGGGCGTCACCGACCACCGCTTCCTCGGCGGCACCGGGCGCTACCGCGACTCCGGGATGATGGGCATCCCGCAGAACGACCGCCCCGGGTCCTTCTGGCGGGCGGACGTGGACGAGGCCGCCGCATCCCTCGTAGAGGTGATTCGCGAGGTCCGGCCGCAGGTCCTGGTCACCTACGACCCCGAGGGCGGCTACGGCCACCCCGACCACATCCAGGCGCACCGCGTCGCGATGCGCGCCGCGGACCTCGCGGGCGAAACGGCCTTCCGGCGCGACCTGGGCGACCCGCACGAGATCGCCAAGATCTACTGGAACTGCGTGCCGCTCTCCGTCGTGGAGGCGGGCTTCGCACAGCTGCGCGAGCGCGGTGTCGGCGATCCCTTCCCCGGCATCGCCACCGCCTCCGACGTCCCCGGGGTCGTCCCCGACGAGGAGGTGACGGCGGTGATCGCCGGTGCCGCGTACACCGGGGCGAAGGCCGCCGCGATGCGCGCCCACGCCACCCAGGTCGCCGTCGACGGCCCCTTCTTCGCGCTCTCCAACGACCTGGGCCAGCCCCTCTTCCCGGACGAGTACTACAAGCTCGTCCGCGGCCGCGCCGCCGCGCCCCGCGAGGACGACCTGTTCGCCGGGGTGGACGCGTGACCGGCATGGCGGCACCGCTGAGCGCCGGGCGCCTCGCCCTCTACGCCGTCCTCGCCGTCCTCGGCGCGCTGGTGGGGGTCGCGGGCGGGCTGGTGCAAGCGGGCTGGTTCCCCGGCGGATTGACGCTCGCCCTGCTCGCCCTCGCGGGCCTCTGCTACGGCGGGCTCACCGCGGCCCGCACCCGGGCCGGCGGGATGGCGCCCGGCGCCGGCTGGCTCGTCGCGGTGCTGCTGCTGACCGACAGCCGGCCGGAGGGCGACTTCCTCTTCGGCGCCGGACTGGGCTCGTGGGCCTTCCTGCTGGGCGGGATGGTCGTGGCTGTGATGTGCGCCACGCTCCCGAAAGTGCCGCAACCGGACGGCTCCTCAGTCCGACTTGGCAAGTGACGTGACGATTTCTGCCTGACCGGCCCGAGGCGCGTGGACCCGCCCCGCGCGCCTCGCCGCCGGACCGATCCGGCGGCCGTCAAGTACGCGTCCGTGGTGCCCAGTATGGTGGTGCGCGCCGCCGAGCCGCCCGAACGAGGTCATGACGGGCGGCGGAGCTAACCGGGAGAACCTGCTTTGAGCCGTGAATCTGACAGTTCGTCCTCCGGGCCCCAGGGCCGCGGTGGCGCCGCGTACCCCTCGGGGACCCCGCCGTACGGAAGCCGCCAGCCGTCCGCCGACGGTGGCGTCAGCGAGGAGCAGGCCATGGCGCCGAAGCCGGAAGAGCACAAGACCGAGACCACGCTGACGACGCGGATCCGCATCAACATCCCGGGTTCGCGGCCGATCCCGCCGGTCATCATGCGCACGCCCGTCGGCGACGAGCCGGGTGCCGCCGCCCCGGGCCCCGCCGCCGTGCCGGCCCCGCCCGCGGCCGCCAAGAACGCCCCGCCGGCCGGCCCGTCGGCCACCGGCGCGCCCGCGGCACGCCGGAGCGCCGAGGGCAAGCCCGCCCTGCCCCGCCGCCCGGAGCCGTCCGCGGCCCCGGCCCGCCAGGAGGCGGAGCGCCCGGCGTCGAAGGACAAGACGAGCGACTGGTTCGCCCCGCGCAAGTCCTCCCCGGGCACGCCGCCGCCCGCGGGCCGCCGCACGCAGGGATCCGGCGGCGGCTCGGTGCCGCCCCTCCCGCAGCGGCAGAAGTCGACCCCGCCGCCCGTGACTCCGGCCGTTCCGGCCGCTCCGGTGGACGACTGGCCGGTCGGCCAGTCGGCTTCCTCGGTTCCTTCCGCTCCTCCGGCCCCCCCGGCTTCCACGACGGGGGCGACGCCGTGGCAGGGCGCGTCCTCCGGTATGCCCGGTGACGTTCCGGGCGTGCCGAAGCCGGTCGACGACTGGCCTGTGGGCGCTTCCGCCTCGGGCACCACCGGCACCACGCCCTGGCAGCCCGACACCTCCGCCGCCCCGGTCGACGACTGGCCGGGCGGTTCCTCGACGACGAGCGCGACGCCGTGGCCCGCCGAGGGCGTGGCCGGCACGGGCGAGCAGCGTCCGGCCGGCCCGGTCGACGACTGGCCGGGCGGCGCCTCCACCACGGGCGCCACGCCCTGGCAGGCGGAGACCCCCGCCGGTCACGTGGACGACTGGCCGGGCGGTTCCTCGACGACGGGCGCGACCCCGTGGCCCGCCGACGGCACCGCCGCCGCGGCTCCGGCCGCTCCGGTCGACGACTGGCCGACGGGCCCGTCGGCCTCCTCGGCCCCCGCGGCCTCGACGACAGGCACGACGCCGTGGCAGGGCGCGTCCTCCGGTATGCCCGGTGACGTTCCGGGTGCGCCGAAGCCGGTCGACGACTGGCCCGTGGGCGCTTCCGCCTCGGGCACCACCGGCACCACGCCCTGGCAGCCCGACACCGCCACGCACGGCGGCCGGGGTTCCGGCGCGCAGGCCGACGACTGGCCGGGCGGCGCCTCGACCACCGGCGCGACGCCGTGGCCGGGCGGCCCCGCCGACGCCTCCACGACGGGCACCACGCCCGCGCCGTGGGCCGGCGACCCCATGGCCACCGGCACCAACCCCGTCGTCGGGGGCACCCCGCAGGCCACGCCCGCCGTGCCGCCGCCGGGTCCCGGCGCCTCGGCCGGCGCCGCTCCGTGGGCCGGCGCCCCGGACACCACGCAGCAGTTCCCCGCGCCCACCGCGGGCCAGGACGGCGCCTTCCCCGGCACGCCCGGCGGCACCCCCGGTGGTGCCGCCTTCGCCCCCGGGCGTACGGACACTCCGCGCGAGGGCGTCCCGCGCGTCCCCGCGCCGCCCGCCGGCGACCGGTCGGCACCGCGCGGCCCCAAGGGCCCGCAGGGCACCCAGGCGCCCGGCAACGGCCAGCAGCAGACGAAGACGCCCAAGGCGCCCAAGGGCGGCGGCAAGGGTGGCAAGAAGGGCGGCCAGAAGGCGCCCGCCGCGCCCGGCGGGACGTCCGAGACGCTCGTCAGCGGTGTGCCCGTCGTCCCGCCGCCGGGCCCCGGCAAGAAGGCCGGCCCGGTCGACAGCGGCGCGCCCCGCGTGGCCGTGCCCAAGCCCAAGGTGCCCGCTCCCGGCGCCGTCCCGGCCCCGGCCGCGGCCGCGCCCAAGAGCGCCCCCAAGAAGGCCGCGAAGAAGAAGGGCCGTTCCAAGGTCGTCCTGCTGGGCGGCGGCCTCGTGGCGCTGGTCGGCGTCGCCTACGCCGCGGGCCTGCTCCTCGACCACGCGGACGTGCCCAACGGCACCACCGTCCTCGGCGTCGGCATCGGCGGCAGCTCCAAGGAGCAGGCCGTGCAGAAGCTCGACTCCGCGCTCGGCGGCCGTGCCACGGACCCGCTGAAGGTCTCCATCGGGGGCAAGGAGGCGGAGCTCAAGCCGTCGGTGGCCGGTCTGACGATCGACACCCAGGCCACCGTGCGCGAGGCGGCCGGCCGGGACTACAACCCGATGACGGTCATCCCCTCGCTCATCGGCGGCACCCGCAAGGCCGAGGCGGTCATCGGCGCCGACGAGGAGAAGATCGCGGCGGCCCTGAAGACCCTGGCCGGCGAGGCCGGCGGCGCCAAGGACGGCACGATCACCTTCGAGCCCGGCAAGGCCGTGCCCGTCTACGGCAAGCCGTACGTCGGCCTGGACACCGACAAGGCCGTGGCCGCCGTCGCCCAGGCGTACCGCGACCGCGCCGCCACGGGTGAGAACAAGACCGTCGAGCTGCCCAGCGCCCAGCAGCAGCCGAAGGTCGGCAAGGCCGAGGTCGACCGGATGATGAACGAGTTCGCGAAGCCCGCGATGTCGGGCATCGTCATCATCCAGACCGACCCGCTCCACAGCATCCGGTTCGGCCCGGACCTCTCGCTGCCGAAGATCCTGGCGGTCAAGGAGGTGAACGGGCAGCTGGTCGAGAACTACAACCTCGAAGCGCTCAAGGAGCTCTACGGCTCCAAGTTCAACGGCGTCACCATCCAGCGCGGCGACGGCAGCAAGACGCCCGTGCAGCCGACGGACGTCGTCGGCGCCCTCCGCAAGGCGCTCCGCGGCAAGACGGCCGCCGAGCGCGTCGGGGTGATCCCGGTCAACGGCAGCTGACCCCGGCCTCGCCTGCTCGCGGCCTGGTCGCGACGAGCCCCCGTGCCCCACCCGGCACGGGGGTTTTCGCATGTCACAGGGGTCAGATGAACCATGACAAGGGGTCAAGGAAGCCATGACATCTGTCATTGTCAGCACACGACACCCGACACTGCCGCGGCGCTCCCCGGGCCCGGATCATTGAGTACATGACCACCACAGCACGTACGTTCACGGGGGACCGGCACCGCACCGCACCACCCGTGGTCAGCTTCACCGACGTCAGCAAGAGCTTCGGCGAGGTGCGGGCCGTCTCGGAGCTGGACCTCCAGCTCCACCCCGGCGAGACCGTCGCCCTCCTCGGTCCGAACGGCGCGGGCAAGTCCTCCACGCTCGACCTCCTGCTGGGCCTGCGCACCCCCGACTCTGGGCGTGTCGAGGTCTTCGGCACCACTCCGCAGCAGGCCATCGCGCGCGGCAAGGTCGGCGCGATGCTCCAGAGCGGCGGCCTGATGGAGGACGTGAAGGTTCGTGAGCTCGTGCGGCTCGCCTGTGACCTGCACCCGCACGCCTACCCGGTCGAGCAGGTGCTGGAGCACGCGGATCTGACCGACATCGCGGACCGCATGGTCAACAAACTCTCCGGCGGCCAGGAGCAGCGGGTGCGGTTCGCGCTCGCCACGGCCGGTGCCAACGAGCTCGTCGTGCTGGACGAACCGACCACCGGCATGGACGTCTCGGCCCGCCAGGCGTTCTGGGGCGTGATGCGCGCCCAGGCCCGGGCCGGCCGGGCGATCCTCTTCGCCACGCACTATCTGGAGGAGGCCGACGCGATCGCCGACCGCGTGATCGTGCTGCACCGCGGCAGGGTGATCGCGGACGGCTCGGCCGCCGAGATCAAGGCGAAGGCCGGCGCCCGCCGGATCGTCTTCGACCTGGACGAGTACATAGGCGAGGGCGCGCTGCGCGAACTGCCGTTCCTGTCCTCCCTGGAGGTATCGGGCCGCACGGTGCGCATCCAGTCGCACGACGCCGACGCCACCGTCCACGCGCTCTACGGCCTGGGGCTCTACCCGCGCAACCTGGAGGTCGCGGGCGGGCCTCGGCCTGGAGCAGGCGTTCATCGCCATCACCGACGCCGCGACCGCTGAGGAGGCGGCCAAGTGAACACTCTGATCAAGCTTGAGATCCAGCGCACCCTGCGCAACAAGAAGTTCATGTTCTTCTCCGTGCTCTACCCGGCGGGTCTGTATCTGCTGATCGCCGGCGGGGCGAGCAGCACGGAGGTCGTCAAGGGCACCGGGCTGACCTTGCCGTTGCTGATGATGGTCTCCATGGCCTCCTTCGGCGCCATCACCGCCGTCCTCGTCGGCAACAGCGAGCGCATAGCCAAGGAGCGCGAGAAGGGCTGGGTGCGCCAGCTGAGGCTCACGGCCCTGCCCGGCCGCGGTTATGTGACGGCGAAGGTGGCCTCGGCCGCCGTGGTGTCGCTGCCGTCGATCCTGGTGGTCTTCCTCATAGCCGCCGTCGTGAAGGACGTCCGGTTCGACGCGGCCTGGCAGTGGTTCGCGCTCACGGGCGCGATATGGGCGGGCAGCATCGTCTTCGCCGCGCTGGGCGTGGCGGTCGGCTATCTCGCCACCGGTGACGCCGTGCGCCCCCTCACCTTCATCATCTACTTCGGCCTGTCGATCCTCGGCGGCCTCTGGATGCCGGTCAGCACCTTCCCGGGTTGGCTCCAGGACATCGCCGAGTGGGTGCCCACCCACGCGTACGCCGCGCTCGGGCAGTCCATCGAGCTGGGCAACGCCCCGGACGTGAAGGATGTGGCCGTCCTGGTCGCCTATCTTGTGATCTTCGGGGGCGCGGCCGCCTGGCTGTACCGCAAGGACACCCGCAAGGCGTGAACCGGAGGGCGGGGCAGGGCCCGCGAAAGGGCCCGAAGCCCGAAGCCCGAGGGGCGAGGGAGGATCAGAAGGAGAGAGCGTGATGGCCGTAGGCGACCGTATCCGCGGGGTGTGGCAGGCCGCCCTGGTGGCCGACGACGACCTCGACACGGACAGCGTCCGCATCGGGGAGCCGCCCGAGACCCGCCGGCACAAAATGATCAAGCTGATGTGGATCGGGATCTGGCTCGCCTACCTGGCCGCGCCGGTCGAGGACGTCCTCGGTGACCACCACACGGTCGGTGCCGACATCTTCGGCGGATGCGGTCTGGCGGCCTTCGTGGGCGCCTACCTCGCCCTCGTCTTCCGGCACACCGCCCAGGCGCTGGAGCGGCGGCGGGTGTTCGCCGTCCTCGGCGCGCTGCTGGCGATGGCGGCGATTCTCTCGCTGGGACTGGGCTCCTCCTGGCTTGTGCTGTTCGTCTATGTGTGCGTCGCGATCGGCGCGGTCCTGCCGACGCGGCTGGCCCGCATCCTGATCCCGGTGGTCAGCGGGATCCTCGCGCTCATCGGGGTGAACACGGGCGCAGGCGGTTTCCTGTGGGCGCTGATGCTCCCGGCGCTGCTCGGTGGCTTCGCGATGGTCGGGGTGCGGCAGATGGCACGGACGGCCCGCGCGCTGCGCGAGGCCCGGGCCACGGTCGCCCACCTCGCGGCCAACGAGGAACGGCTGCGGCTCGCCCGCGATCTGCACGATCTCCTCGGCCACTCCCTGTCCCTGATCACCCTCAAGAGCGAGCTGGCGGGGCGGATGCTGCCGGGCAGTCCCGAGGCGGCCGCCCAGCAGATCGCGGACATCGAGCAGGTCAGCCGGCAGGCCCTGGTCGATGTGCGGGAGGCGGTGAGCGGCTTCCGCCGGCCCACCCTGGACGCCGAGATCGCCGGGGCCCGTACGGCCCTGGCCGCCGCCGGGGTGACCGCGGACCTCGACCGGGTGGCCGTCGGCTCGCCCGGCGCGGACGGCGGGGAGGGCTCACCCCTCGCCGGCCTGGCGCCGGACGCGGAGGGCGCGCTGGCGTGGGCGCTGCGGGAGGCCGTGACCAACGTCGTCCGGCACAGCGGGGCGCGCCGCTGCGAGGTGTCGCTCTCCGAGAGGGGCGACGAACTCTGTCTGACCGTCACCGACGACGGCCAGGGACCCGCCCGCCCGCACGGCAACGGCCTGACGGGCCTGACCGAGCGGCTGGCCCTGGCCGACGGCCGGCTGGAGACGGGGCCGGGCCCGCGGGGCGGCTTCCGGCTGCGGGCGTACGTACCGCTGGCGCGCCGGCGGGTGTCCGAGGACGGTCCGGCGCCGCTGGGGGCCGCGTGAGCTCCGGCCGCCGGGGGACGGGGGTCCCCGGCGGCCGGTACGGCGCCGTCCACGGCGGTTCCGCGCCGGACGGGGCGGCCGGTGCCGGGGCCCTGGTGGCCGGGGCGCCGGCCGCCGGGACCGCCACCGTGCCACCGGCCCGGGGCGGTCCGCCGCCTACGCTTGTCGCCGTGACCGAACAGCCCAGCTCCGTGCCCACCGACAGCCGACGCGTCATCAACGTCCTGCTCGCCGAGGACCAGTCCATGGTCCGGGAGGCGCTGGCGGCCCTGCTCGGGCTGGAGCCCGACATCGAGGTCGTCGCCCAGGTGGCCCGGGGCGACGAGGTGCTGGCCGCCGCCCGGGCGCACGACGTCGACGTCGTGCTGCTCGACATCGAGATGCCGGGCATGACCGGGCTCGACGCGGCCGCGCTGGTCCGCCGCGAGCTGCCGGAGCTCAAGCTGGTGATCCTCACGACCTTCGGCCGGCCGGGCTATATGCGCCGGGCGATGGAGTCGGGCGCGGAGGCGTTCCTGGTCAAGGACGCCCCCGCCGCGCAGCTCGCCGACGCGCTGCGGCGGGTGCTGCGCGGCGAGCGGGTCATCGACCCCACGCTGGCCGCGGCCGCGCTCGCGGAGGGCGCCAACCCGCTGACGGACCGGGAGCGGGCGGTGCTCACCGCCTCGGCGGACGGTTCGACCAACGCGGAGCTGGCGACGGCGCTGCACCTGTCGCCCGGCACGGTGCGGAACTACCTGTCGACGGCGATCCAGAAGACGGGCGCCCGGAACCGCGCGGAAGCGGTGCGGATCGCCCGCGACAAGGGCTGGCTCTGACCGCACCGGGAGCCGCCCGTACGCTCTGGCGGCGCGGGGCCGGACCGTACGTCGTGGCGGCGCGGGGCCGGACCGTACGTCGTGACGGCACGAGGCCCTGACCGTACGCTCTGACGGCGAGGGGCCCCTGACCGCACCCGCTGACCGCACGAGGCTCCGGACCTCGCGTTCCGGCCGCACCGTCGGCTCCGACCGTGCCGGGCCGACCGCGCGGCCCTCCGCCCCGGCCCCCGGTCTCACCGCCCGGTGGCAGCCGGGCCGGCCCGGGGACACCCGCGGCGCGCGGAAAGGGGCCGGAGCGCGCCCCGGCCCCGGCAGGCCGGGAACCACCCGTCGGCCGGCGGTACACGCGATCATGAATCCGGTGGGTTGTCGCACAGCCGTCATACGGCCGTCGTATGGTCCCTACGTCCCACCCGCGCACCCCGGAGGCAGGAAGGAGCCCCCGCCATGAAAGTCGGACGCGTGCCCGACGGCGGCCGTCTCCTCACCGTCCTCCTCCTCGTCGCGATCGGCGCCCTCGCCGCCCTCGACTGCATGACGGGCGTCCGGCTGCGCCTCGCCCTGGTCGCGAGCGTGATGCCGCTGATCGCCGCCCGGCTCTGCTCCTTCCGGCGGACCGTCGTCGTCGCGGCGGCCTTCGCCGTCGCCCAGGTGACGGTCCACTGCACGATCGTCCCGGACCGGGACACGCCCGGCACCCTCGTCGCCGTCCTCGGCGCGCTGCTCGTCGGCGGCTTCTCGGTGGCCCTGTGCGCGGCCCTGCTGGAGCGCGAGGCGGCGTACGACCGCACCCGGATGGTCGCCGACGCCGTGCAGCGGACCATGCTGCGCGAGCTGCCCATCACCGCGGGCCCGCTGCGGGTCGCCGGGTTCTACATCTCCGCCCAGGAGGGCGCCCGGGTCGGCGGCGACATCTACGAGGTCGTGGAGAGCCCCTACGGTCAGCGCGTCCTCATCGGCGACGTACAGGGCAAGGGCATGCCCGCCATCGGCGCCGGGCACGCCGTGCTCACCTCCTTCCGGGAGGCCGCCTACCACGAGGCGAGCCTGGAGGCCGTCGCCGAGCACATGGAGGGCGCGCTGCTCCGGCACAACCGCGCCCTGTCCCTCACCGGCACCGACGAGCGCTTCGTCACCGCGCTGCTGCTGGAGGTCGGCGGCCCGTCCGCCGGCACCCGGGTGCTGTCCTGCGGGCACATCCCGTACTACGTGGTGCGCGGCGGCGCCGTCGAGGAGCGCCTCCCCGGCCGCTCCGGGCTGCCGCTGGGCCTCGGCGGGCTGACCGGTGAGGCCCGCCGGGGCGTCGACCTGCCGCCCGATCCGCACGAGTGGGTCGTGCTGTGCACGGACGGCGTCACGGAGGCCCGTGACGCCGAGGGCCGCTTCTACCCGCTGCGTGAGCGCCTCGCCCGCCGGACCCATCTGCGGCCCGGCGCGCTCGCCCAGGCGCTCCGCGCGGACCTGGAGCGCTACACGGACGGCGAGCTGAAGGACGACGCCGCCGTCCTGATCGTCCGGAACGTCGCCTCCTGCGGCGGGCGCCCCGGCTCTCTGCCCGCCCAGCCGGCCGCCGTGGCGGGCGACTGAGCGCCGCCCCGGCCCGGCGGGCCCGGCGGACGGCTCAGTTCAGCATCGCCCGCGCCGCCCGTGCCTGCCGCCGTACGGACTCGGCGGCGGCCGGCTCCAGCGCGCCGATCACCTCCGCGTACGCCTCCAGCTCGTGCGCGCCGCCCGCGAAGTCGCCGCGCTCGACGAGCAGCTCGGCGCGCTCGTAGCGCAGCCGCGCCGGATGGCTGGGCAGCAGCAGCGAGAGCTCGACGGCCCACAGCTGGACGTCGCTGCGCTCGGGCCGGGCCGCCGCCCAGGCGCGGACGTTGTTCAGCAGCCGCAGCACGATCTCCAGTGGCTCGGCGGGCGAGAACATCGACGGCGACAGGGGCGCCCCGGTGGCCCCCGCGACCAGCAGCCCGGCGTCCTCGTAGGACAGCGTCCGGCCGCCGTCGAAGGGGTCGGCGAGGACGTGCTCGCCGCGGGGGTCGCCGAAGCCGACGACGAAATGGCCGGGCAGCGCCACCCCGTACACCGGCGCGCCGGCCCGCCGGGCGACCTCCATCCACACCACGGACAGCAGGATCGGCAGCCCGCGCCGGCGGCGCAGCACCTCGCCCAGGAGCGAGGACTCCAGCCGCCGGTAGTCGGCCGGGGAGCCGTGGAAGCCGCAGCGCTCGCCGAGCAGTTCGGCGAGCGCCTCCGCCCACCGCCGCGGAGCGGCGTGCCGGCCCAGCGCGGGCAGCAGCCCCGCGAGCCGGTCCAGCTCGATCTGGGCGGCGTCCACGGCCTCCTCGCCGGACTCCGGCTCCGCCTCGGCCGCGATCAGCAGGCACAGCAGCGCGAGGTCGGGACGTTCCTCCCGGGCCGCCTCCGCGAACCGCCGACGCCGGCCAGTGGTGTCGTACATAGGTGCCTCGTACCCGCTCGGGGCGCTGGGGGAAGCCCACCGCCGGTTTCCATCATGCGGCCCGCCACCGTGGTCGCGGGCCGTACGGCCACGGCTACGGCTGGGGCTCGCGACGGTAGTGGTACGCGTGGTGAGTGGTGAAGCCCAGGCCGTCGTAGAGCGAGGCGGCACCGCCGTTGCCCGTCTCCACCTGGAGGTACGCCGCCGAGGCCCCCTCGTCGAGCGCCCGCTCCGCGAGCCGGGCCATGACCTGGGTGGCCAGTCCCCGCCTGCGCCGGTCCGGGGCGACGGTCAGGGCCGCGAAACCCGCCCACCGGCCGTCGACCACGCACCGGCCTATGGCGGCCGGCCCCTCCTCGCCCGGCACGGTCGCGAACCACACCGACGGGCCGCCCGTCAGCACGCCCACGGCGTCGGCGACGGAGGCGGAGGTCCGGCCGTACGCGCGCAGCCACGCCTCGTCCGGTTCCCGGGAGAGCAGCACCCCGCCGGTGTCGGCGCCGGTGTCGGCGAGCGGGGCCAGGGCGGCGGTCCGTATCAGGGCGTGGCGCTCGTCGGTCCAGCCGCGCGCCGCCAGGGCCGCGTCCAGTCGCGCGTCCTCGTCCGGGTCACCGGTGGCGACCTGGACCAGGGCGGGCAGCCCGCGCGCGTGGTACCACTCGCGGACCCGGTCGAGCGCCGCCGACAGCGGCATGCCGGTGGCACCGAGGGGCAGCGCCGAATTGGCGCGGGCGGTGAAGCCGCCCGACGCGCGCAGCGTCCAGTCGCCCAGCCGCCCGGTCTCCAGGGCCGGCCAGCCGCGCGCCGCGACCTCCTGGAGCTCGCGCGCGCTCGTCGCCGGGCCGCGCCGCCGGGCCGGGGCGGCCGGGACCACCTTGCCGGCGACGAGCGTCGCCTCGTCGATCACCACGATTTCCCCGGTACGGCGTGTGATCCGCAGCACACCGCCCTCCCAGGAGTCCAGGAGACCGACGGTGTCCGTGAAGCGCCCTTCCCTCGACCCGGGGGCCGTCAAACGCCGGACGGATACCCTTTTTCCCACATCAGCGGTACTGATCCGGATTTCCAGCTGTCCGCCCGTGGTGAATTCCACAGCTCTCCTCGCCCCTCTTGTTCGTCAAGTGCCCAGGAACGGAGATACTAGGTGTGGGCATCGACGACGCCGCGCTCCCGCGCGAGATGAGCCCTACCGAGGAGGAACGACAGCGTGACCTACGTCATCGCGCAGCCTTGTGTCGACGTGAAGGACAAGGCGTGCATCGAGGAGTGCCCCGTCGACTGCATCTACGAGGGCTCCCGGTCCTTGTACATCCACCCGGACGAATGCGTCGACTGTGGTGCCTGTGAGCCGGTCTGCCCGGTCGAGGCCATCTTCTACGAGGACGACACCCCCGAGGAGTGGAAGGACTACTACAAGGCGAACGTCGAGTTCTTCGACGAGCTCGGTTCGCCCGGTGGTGCCTCCAAGCTCGGCCTGATCGAGCGCGATCACCCCTTCATCGCAGCGCTGCCGCCGCAGGCCGAGGGCGAGCACTGATCTCCGGCGCAGCTTCGCCGCGGCCCCGTACGGCGTCCCAGCCGTCCGGGGCCGCGGCCGTTTTCCCCGGCGGTTCGCCACCGATGAACCGCCGGGCATCCACCGCGTACCTACCGACCGAGTAAGAGAGAGCACCGTGGGCGCAGTCTCCTCCCGTCTCCCCGCCTTCCCCTGGGACCGACTCGACCCGTACAAGGCGACGGCCGCCGCCCACCCCGACGGCATCGTGGACCTGTCGGTCGGCACCCCCGTCGACCCCGTGCCCGCGCTGATCCGGCGGGCCCTCACCGACGCCGCCGACAGCCCGGGCTACCCCACGGTGTGGGGCACGGCCGCGCTGCGCGACGCGCTGACCGGCTGGGCGGAGCGCCGGCTGGGCGCCCGGGACCTGGCGCACACCAATGTGCTGCCGATCGTCGGCTCCAAGGAACTGGTGGCCTGGCTGCCGACCCAGCTCGGGCTGGCCGCCGGCGACAAGGTCGCCTACCCCCGCCTCGCCTACCCGACCTACGAGGTCGGCGCGCGGCTCGCGGGCGCCGAGCCCGTCGTCTACGACGACCCGACCGAGCTGGACCCCGCCGGCCTCAAGCTGCTGTGGCTGAACTCGCCGTCCAACCCGACGGGCCGGGTGCTGTCCAAGGAGGAGCTGCGCCGCGCGGTCGCCTGGGCCCGTGAGCACGGCGTGCTGGTCTTCAGCGACGAGTGCTACCTGGAGCTGGGCTGGGAGGCCGAGCCCGTCTCCGTCCTGCACCCGGACGTCTGCGGCGGCTCGTACGAGGGCGTCGTCGCCGTCCACTCGCTCTCCAAGCGCTCCAACCTGGCCGGCTACCGCGCCGCCTTCCTCGCCGGTGACGCCGCTGTCCTCGGCGAGCTGCTCCAGATCCGCAAGCACGGCGGCATGATGGTCGCCGCGCCCGTGCAGGCCGCCACCGTCGCGGCCCTCGGGGACACCGCGCACGTCACCGAGCAGCGGGAGCGCTACGCCCGCCGCCGGGCGGCGCTGCGTGCCGCGTTCGAGGGCGCGGGCTTCCGGATCGAGCACAGCGAGGCCTCGCTGTACCTGTGGGCCACGCGCGACGAGCCCTGCTGGGACACTGTCGCCGATCTGTCCAAGCGCGGCATCCTCGTCGCGCCGGGGGACTTCTACGGCGTGGCGGGGGAGCGGTTCGTCCGCATCGCCTTCACCGCGACCGATGAGCGTGTGGAGGCCGCGGTCCGCCGTCTGGCCGACTAGCCGTACGCTGGCGGCGGGACATGCGAGAGGGCCCGGGAGACGAACTCCCGGGCCCTCTCGCGCTGGGCTTCGTGAGACCGGTGGACGGCCTCGCTCAGCCGCCGATCGGCAGGTTGCCGACCGGCAGGTTCTTGGTGACGCCGCCGCCCTTGGTCGCGGTCTGGGCCGCGGTGCCGACCAGGCCGGCGGTGGAGCCGCCGAGGTCGCCCGCGACCTTCTGGGCGGCGGGGGCGCCGGTCTTGGCGGCCTTGCCCACGGTGTCCGTCGCGGCGGGCACGGTGGTGTCGATGGCGGCGTGACCGACGTGGCTCGTCACGGTCCCGGCCTGGTGCGAAGCGGCGTCGATGTTCTTGCCCAGGTTCGCTCCGTCGACCGCGGTGATCCCGTTGGCCAGCTCGGGGGCCTTCAGGTCCGCGGCGTTCGCGGCGCCGGCCGCGCCGGCGACGGTGCCCGCACCGGCGGCTACCAGCAGCGCGACGCGGGCGATCCGACGCGAAAGGGGGAGGGACATGATGCTCCTTCAGCGGAGTTGAGGACGTTGGCTGTCCGGCGATCGGACGCCGTGACTACCGCGTGAGCCCCGTGAAGGTTGCGGTGGGCCAAGGTAAAGAGTTGGCAATGCGTCGCATTATCGGGTTCCCGGAAACCTGGGCAAATAAGACAACCGCAAGAACGCCTTGAAAGGCTTACAAGCCTTTATTCGCAAGGGATTTGGCGGTGTGCGCCGACACCGCGTGGACGTGGCGTATTCCCGCTCCGCCGTGACTCACGCGCATGGCCCGTATACCTCTTTCGAGGGTGGCGTCGCACTATTGAACGGTGGTGACGGACACCCGGTCCGCCGCCCCTCCGGACCCTTCCGACGCCTCCCCGGACCGGCGCCAGCCGTCCCCGGACCGCTCCGCGGTCCACACCCGGCCGTCGAAGGAGACCCGCGAGATCCGGAGCTCGGCCGCGTGCGCCACCGCCCAGGACGCCAGCTGCCAGCCCTGCCGCTCCGGTCCGCCCTCCGCCCCCGTCCCCCGCACCGGCACGGTCACCGTCCGCGCGGCCGCGCCACCGGCCGTCGCGCCCGCCCCCGCGCCGCCCCGGCCGTCCGCCACCGACGGGGCGACGGTGGCGCCGAACTCCCGCCGCAGCTTCGCCCGGACCGCCGAAGGGTCGCCCGGCCTGCCGTCACCCGGGCTCGTCGTGCAGCTGAACGCCGCCGCCGCCCGCCCGGTCAGCCCCGAGGCCAGCAGCGACGCGTCCGGCTCGTGCTTCGCGTACGCCTGGGGGAAGCCGCTGCGCTGCACCTTCTGCGCCGCCACCGTCAGCGGCAGCCGCGAATAGCCCGGTACCTCCACCAGGTGGTCGTAGAACTTCCCCGCCGCGTACACCGGATCGGTGATCTGCGCCGCGCTGCCCCAGCCCTGCGTCGGCCGCTGCTGGAACAGGCCCAGCGAATCGCGGTCGCCGTGGTGGATGTTGCGCAGCCCCGACTCCTGCATCGCCGTGGCCAGCGCGATCGTCACCGCCCGCTCGGGCAGCCCGCGCGCCGACCCCACGGCCGAGATCGTGGCGGCGTTCACCGCCTGCTCGGGGGAGAGGGAGTACGACTCGCCGTCGGCCCGCACCGTGCAGCGCGGTGCCCCGGGGCCGCCCGTCACCAGCTGGGCCACCCCGTATCCGATGAGCGCCAGCAGCACGGCACAGGCGGCCACGATGCGCAGCAGGCGGCCACGGTGAGCGACGGAGATCCCGGACATGGGGCCCACGTTACTGGAGAGACGAGCCGATCAACGGGGGCCCACTTCCGGCGCGCTGCCGGGTACCACCCGTGCCCGTACGCGCCCGTCCGCGCCGGTCCGGCGCGGCCCCGGGCCCGTCCTCGCCCGTCCCGGCCCGGCCCGGCCGGACCCGGCCGGGTTAGAGTCGCCGCTATGGATGACGCCGCACTCGACCTGTCCCTCGACGCCGCCGCCCTCACCGCCCGGCTCGTCGACTTCCCGTCCGAGAGCGGGAACGAGAAGCCGCTCGCCGACGCCGTCGAGCGTGCCCTGCGCACCCTCCCGCACCTGACGGTCGACCGCCACGGCAACAACGTCGTGGCCCGGACGAACCTCGGCCGCGCCGAGCGCGTCGTCCTCGCCGGCCACATCGACACCGTCCCCATCGCCGACAACGTCCCCTCCCGGCTGGACGAGGACGGCTTCCTCTGGGGCTGCGGCACCAGCGACATGAAGTCCGGCGTCGCCGTGCAGCTGCGCATCGCCGCGACCGTGCCCGCCCCCAACCGCGACCTGACCTTCGTCTTCTACGACAACGAAGAGGTCGCCGCCCACCTCAACGGCCTCGGCCACGTCGCCGACGCCCACCCCGACTGGCTCGCCGCCGACTTCGCCGTCCTGCTCGAACCCACGGACGCCCAGGTCGAGGGCGGCTGCCAGGGAACCCTGCGGGTGCTGCTGCGCACCGAGGGCGAGCGGGCCCACTCGGCGCGCTCCTGGATGGGCAGCAACGCGATCCACACCGCCGCGCCGATCCTCGCGAAGCTGGCCGCCTACGAGCCGCGCCGGCCCGTCATCGACGGCCTGGAGTACCACGAGGGGCTCAACGCCGTCCGGATCGAGGGCGGCGTCGCGGGCAACGTCATCCCCGACGCCTGCACCGTCACCGTGAACTTCCGCTACGCGCCGGACCGCACCGGGGAGGAGGCCCTGGCCCACGTCCGCGAGGTCTTCGCGGACTGCGGAGTGGCCGAGTTCGTCGTCGACGACCACTCGCCCGGCGCGCTGCCCGGCCTCTCCCACCCGGCCGCGGCCGCCTTCATCGAGGCCGTCGGCGCCGTCCCCATGCCCAAGTTCGGCTGGACGGACGTCTCGCGCTTCAGCGCGCTCGGCGTCCCCGCGGTCAACTACGGTCCCGGCGACCCGCTGCTCGCCCACAAGCGCGACGAACGGGTGCGCGCCTCCCTGATCACCGACTGTGAGGCGCGCCTCCGCACCTGGCTGACCAGCTGACCAGCCCCGACAGGACGTTCGGTGGGCCTACGCTGAACAGCAACGATCTGCAGCGGAGGGAGCGCGGAATGGCAAATCCCGAGGGGACCCGTACTCAGCGGGAGCAGCGGCGGGGGCCGGTCGTCCGCCGGCACGGCCAGATGCAGCAGGGCACCACCGACCAGCACCTGCTGGACACCAGAGGAACCGCGGACTGGGTGCACGAGGACCCCTTCCGGGTGATGCGCATCCAGTCCGAGTTCGTCGAGGGATTCGGCGCGCTCGCCGAACTGCCGCCGGCGATCAGCGTCTTCGGTTCGGCCCGTACGCCCCGGGACTCGGCGGAGTACGAGGCCGGTGTGGCCATCGGGCGCGGTCTGGTCGAGGCCGGCTTCGCCGTCATCACCGGCGGCGGGCCCGGCGCGATGGAGGCCGCGAACCGCGGCGCGATGGAGGCGGGCGGCGTCTCGGTCGGCCTCGGCATCGAGCTGCCCTTCGAACAGGGGCTCAACCCGTACGTCAATCTCGGCGTGGACTTCCGCTACTTCTTCGTGCGGAAGACGATGTTCGTGAAGTACGCGAGCGGGTTCGTGGTGCTGCCGGGCGGACTCGGCACGCTGGACGAGCTGTTCGAGGCGCTGACGCTCGTCCAGACGAAGAAGGTCACCCGCTTCCCGATCGTGCTGTTCGGCAGCGCGTACTGGCGGGGCCTGGTCGACTGGGTGCGGGACACCCTGATCGCCGAGGGCAAGGCGGGCCCGCACGACCTGCACCTCTTCCACATCACGGACGACGTCGACGAGGCGATCGGGCTGGTGACGAAGGAGGCGGGGGCGTAGCGGGGAACCGCACTCCGCGCGGTGCGCCGGAGCGTGGACGGGCCGGGTCTCCGGCCCGTCCGGCGCCGGACGGGCCGGCGGTCGGCGAGGGCGCGCTCCGGAGGGCGGGCGTCAGGGGGCTCGACGGCCTCGCGCGGTGAGCGGGGTGCGTCGGCGCCGGAGGCCCGGCCCGGGGCCCCGGGCCGGGCCTCCGGCCGCCTAAGCGAGCCCCCTGCGGCCCACCGCGGGTGCCCGGTGGCCGGCGATCGACGCCACCATGTCGAGCACCTGCTTCGTCTCCGCGACCTCGTGCACCCGGTAGACCCGCGCGCCCAGCCACGCCGAGACGGCCGTCGTCGCGAGGGTGCCCAGCACCCGCTCCTTCACCGGCTTGTCGAGCGTCTCGCCGACGAAGTCCTTGTTCGACAGCGAGACCAGGACGGGCCAGCCCGTCTCCGCCATCTCGCCGAGCCGCCGGGTGGCCTCCAGCGAGTGCCGGGTGTTCTTCCCGAAGTCGTGGCCCGGGTCGATCATGATCCGGTCGCGCCGGACGCCGAGCGCGGCGGCCCGCTCGGCCAGTCCGAGCGTCACCCGCAGGATGTCCGCCATCACATCGTCGTACTCGGTCCGGTGCGGCCGGGTGCGGGGCTCGACGCCGCCCGCGTGGGTGCACACCAGGCCCACGTCGTAACGGGCCGCGACCTCGGCCAGCTTGGGGTCGACGCCGCCCCACGCGTCGTTGAGGACGTCGGCGCCCGCCTCGCAGACGGCCTCGCCCACGTCGTGCCGCCAGGTGTCGACGCTGATCACCACGTCCGGGTGGCGGCGGCGGACCTCCGCCACGAAGCCGACCGTGCGCCGCGCCTCCTCCTCGGCGGTCACCTCCTCGCCGGGGCCGGCCTTCACCCCGCCGATGTCGATGATGGCGGCGCCCTCCGCCACGGCCTGCTCCACCCGGGCCAGCGCGGGCTCGTCCTGGAAGGTCGACCCCTGGTCGTAGAAGGAGTCCGGCGTCCGGTTGACGATCGCCATGATCACCGGTTCGTGCTCGTCGAACTCGCGTCGTCCCAGCCGCAGCATTTCCGTACTCCTTCTCCGTGGTCCGCCAGCGACCTTAACCGTCGGTGCGGCATGGCACGATCGGGGAGGACGGATTGGCAGTCCGCTCACCGACGGAAGTCCGGCGCAGCGGGCGGCGGACGCACCTGGGAGTTGGTCGTGTTCTGGTTCTTGCTCATCGCGCTGGTCGTGGTGGTCGCCGCGGTCACGCTCTTCGTCGCGGGCGGCGGGGGCGGGGCCCCGCTCACCGAGGCCGTGCCGGACCGGATCGTCTGGCCGCTGCCCGCCGACCGGCCCATGGGCCGCGCCGACGTCGACGCGCTGCGGCTGCCCGTCGCCGTGCGCGGCTACCGCATGGCCGAGACCGACGACGCCCTGGACCGGCTCGGTGCCGAGCTCGCCGAGCGCGACGCCCGGATCGCCGAGCTGGAGGCGGCGCTCGCCGGGGCGCAGGCCGCGGCGGTGAGCGGCCCGGAGCTGCTCGAGCGCAGGGCCGGTGAGCGCGTGGCGGGCGAGCGGGCGACCGGCGAGCGGGTGGTCGGGGAGTGGACGGCGGGCGAGCGGCCGGCCGGCGAGGAGCCGGGCGAGCGGGACAAGGGAGCGGACGCGTGAGCGGTGGAGCGGTACCGGGGCCGGACGGACTGGCGCGCTGCCCCTGGGGCCTGGAGGCGGAGTCCAAGGAGGACTACCGCGTCTACCACGACACCGAGTGGGGCCGCCCGGTGCACGGCGACGACGCGCTGTTCGAGCGGATGTGCCTGGAGGCGTTCCAGTCGGGCCTGTCGTGGCTGACGATCCTGCGCCGCCGGGAGGGGTTCCGCGCCGCGTTCGCAGGCTTCTCGGTGGCCAAGGTGGCGGCCTTCACGGAGGCGGACGCCGAGCGGCTGCTGGCCGACCCGGGCATCATCCGCAACCGCGCGAAGATCACCGCCGCGCTCGGCAACGCCCGGGTGGCCGCGGAGTGGGCCCCCGGCGAGCTGGACGCCCTCATCTGGTCCTACGCCCCGGACCCGGCCGGCCGCCGCGCCCCGCGCACGGCGGCGGACGTCCCGGCGACGACGCCCGAGTCCATAGCCCTGGCCAAGGACCTCAAGAAGCGTGGCTTCCGCTTCGTCGGGCCCACCACGGCCTACGCGATGATGCAGGCCTGCGGCCTGGTCAACGACCACCTGGCGGACTGCCACGCGCGGTAGCCGCCGGGCGCGGCCGCCCGGCCGCGCCCGCTCGCGGGGGTCAGCGGCCCACGTACCGCGGCCGCTCCTTCTTCAGGAAGGCGTCCACCGCGATGCGGTGGTCCGCCGAGGCGCCGGCCCGCGCCTGGAGTTCGTTCTCCTTGGCCAGGGCGCCGGGGAGGGAGTGGTCCGCCGCGTAGGACAGCGACTCCTTGATCGCCGCGTACGCGGCCGTGGGGCCCTCGGCGAGCCGGCGGGCCACGGCGGCGGCCTCGGCGGCCAGCTCCGCCGTCGGGACGAGCTTGTTGGCGATGCCCAGCTCGAACGCCTCCCGTGCGCTCACATTGCGCGGGAACAGCAGCAGGTCCGAGGCGCGGCCGCGGCCGATGAGCCGGGGGAGGGTCCAGGAGACGCCCGAGTCGGCGGTGAGCGCGACCCCGGCGAACGAGGTGTTGAAGGCCGCGTCCTCGGCGACCACCCGGTAGTCCGCCGCGAAGGCGAAGCCCGCTCCGGCGCCCGCCGCGACGCCGTTGACCCCGGCCACGACCGGCTTCGGCATCTCGGTGATCGCCGTGACGATCGGGTTGTAGTGCTCCTCCACGGTGCTCATCACATCGCCCGCGGCCAGCAGCCCCACGTGCTCCTTGAGGTCCTGCCCGACACAGAAGGCGCGACCGGTGGCGGTCAGCAGGACGGCGCGGACGGCCGGGTCGGCGCCCGCCTCCCGGAGGGCGTCGCGGAGGGCGACCTTCGCCTCGATGTTCAGCGCGTTCATCGCGTCGGGGCGGTTGAGCGTGATCGTCGCGAGCCCGTCGGTGATGTCGTACAGCACGGCGTCGGCCATGGTGCTGTTCCCTCCCTCTCGGTACCGTCACCGGCCCCGCCCGTCGCGTGCCGTCGCCTGCGACCGCGCGCCCGTCGGGGCCTGGTGGTGCGCCGGTGGTGGACCGGCGGCTGCCGTGGCTCAGCATGCCGGAGATCATCCGTCGCCGATATGTGACCTGCGTCAAAGAATTCCACCCCCGTGCATGTGCGGGGGTGGCGCAGTATCGCAGCCCGATCGCCGAATTGGGTGGTTTTGTGTGATCGCCTTGCCGAAGGGATGCGGACCGATGTTGGTCATCGGGTCATGCGATGCGGGATAATGGCCTGGAAGCAATGTGTTCGATGCCGGTGACGCGGAGCCCTGCCAGGGAACCGTCGGCTGACGATGAGCTGGTTTCAGGAAGGGGAACGAGCATGGCGGCCATGAAGCCGCGGACGGGCGATGGCCCGCTCGAGGTGACCAAGGAGGGGCGGGGCATCGTCATGCGGGTTCCGCTCGAAGGCGGCGGTCGTCTCGTCGTCGAGCTGACACCCGATGAGGCCGAGGCCCTCGGAGACGCCCTGAAGAAGGTTGTCGGCTGACGCACCGGCCCGCAATTCTTTCGCTGCCCCGGCAGCCGGCCGCCGCCGGCTCCGGGGCAGAGTCGTGTCCGGGCCCGGAGCGGGCGCCGTGCCCGGGCGGTCCCGAGGCGGCGGGTCAGCCGCGCCGGGCCGCGCACAGCAGCCCGTCACCGACCGGCAGCAGCGAGGGCACCAGCACCGTGGACTCCCGGACCGCGCGCAGCAGCTCGCGCACCCGCTGCACCTCGGCGGGCTGCACGGCGGAGTCCACCGTCCGGCCGTCCGCGAAGACGCCCTCGAAGCAGACGAGTCCACCCGGCCGCAGCAGGCGCAACGATTCGGCTAGGTAGTCCAGGCACTCCAGCCGGTCGCCGTCGCAGAACACCAGGTCGTACCCGCCGTCGGCGAGGCGCGGCAGCACCTCCAGGGCGCGGCCGGGGATGAAGCGCGCCCGGTTGCCGGCGAAGCCCGCGGCGCGGAACGCCTGCCGGGCGAACTGCTGGCACTCCGGGTCGCTGTCCACCGTGGTCAGCACGCCGTCGGGGCGCATGCCGTGCAGGAGGTGGATGCCGGAGACGCCGGTGCCGGTGCCGATCTCGGCCACCGCCTTGGCGCCCACCGCCGCGGCGAGCAGGCGCAGCGCAGCGCCGGTGCCGGACGCCACCGAGCGCAGCCCCGCCTCGTGGGCCCGGTCCCGGGCCCACCGCAGCGCCTCGTCCTCGGCGACGAACGCGTCGGCGAACGCCCAGCTCGTCTGCCGGTTGCCGGTAATGGCCCTCTCCTGTCCCCGTGGTCCGCAACCGTGACTGTATCCGCTGATCACGGGAACCCGCAGATGGGACCGCGCGTTGAAGGGGTAACGAGGGCCGGCGCGGAGCGACGGCGGGGTGGCCGCGCGGTGCGGCGGGGGATCGGAGGGGACGCCGGGCGAGGCGGGGTGGTCACCGAAGGGTGGCCAAGACCAAATGCAGGTCAAAATTCCTTATCCGGAGCTAACGGGCGGGATGGATATGGTAGGGGCTCTACTGGACACCACCAGAGCCGACAGGGGAGGTGCGGCTGCGGCCGGAGACCGTCGGAGAGTGCACAGGCGCTTTCGCGGGTCCCCCGGCGAGCCGAAATCCGTGACCAAGACCGCTGACCGTTCTCGCATCGCCGACTCCGCACAGACCGCGACTTTCGCCACCCATGCGGATTCGCAGGCGTGGACCCCTCCCACCTGGGAGGAGATCGTCAGCACGCACAGTGCACGGGTCTACCGACTGGCCTACCGCCTCACCGGCAACCAGCACGACGCCGAGGACCTCACCCAGGAGGTGTTCGTGCGCGTCTTCCGCTCGCTGTCCACGTACACCCCGGGCACCTTCGAGGGGTGGCTGCACCGCATCACCACCAACCTCTTCCTCGACATGGTCCGGCGCCGCCAGCGCATCCGCTTCGACGCCCTGGGCGAGGACGCCGCCGAGCGGCTCCCCAGCCGTGAGCCCTCCCCCCAGCAGCACTTCAACGACACCCACTTCGACGCGGACGTCCAGCAGGCGCTGGACACGCTCGCCCCGGAGTTCCGCGCCGCCGTGGTCCTGTGCGACATCGAGGGCCTCTCCTACGAGGAGATCGCCGCGACGCTCGGCGTGAAGCTGGGCACCGTCCGCAGCCGGATCCACCGGGGCCGCTCCCACCTGCGCAAGGCGCTCCAGCACCGCTCGCCCGCCGCCCGGGCCGAGCAGCGGGCCGTCGCCGGGGTGGGTTCCGGTGTTCCGCTGGGTGGGGAGGTAGGGATCGCGTGACCGGTTCAGGCGGTCAGTCCCCCGCCGAGCTGCATCTCGGCGACCGCCTCGCGGCCCTGGTCGACGGGGAGTTGGGACACGACTCTCGGGAGCGGGTGCTGGCGCACCTGGCGACCTGTTGTAAGTGCAAAGCGGAAGCCGACGCCCAGCGCCGGCTCAAAAGCGTGTTCGCCGAGGCGGCGCCCCCACCGCTCTCCGAGGGGTTCCTCGCCCGGCTCCAGAGCCTGCCCGCCGCGGGCCTGGACGGCGATCTTGAAGGCCGTCCCGGCGCGGTGGACGCGGACGGGCGGTGGGACGCCTCAAGGGGTCCCGGAAGGCCGGGAGGAAGCGCCTTCGGCGAGTCCTTCTCCTTGATCCCGGCCGCCGTCGCGCCGCACCGTGACCGTCCCCGCGACCGGGGCTTCCGCGTCCACGCCGTCCCCGACGCCCCGCGCGGCTCCCGCAGCCGTCGCTTCGCCTTCGCGGCGGCCGGCGCGGTCTCGCTCGCCGCGTTCGCGCTCGGCGGCGCGCAGCCGCTGGCCTCAGTCGCCGAGGCCCCCGGCGCGCGCGCCGAGGACCCCCGTGCCACCGCCACCCCGCTCGCCCGCACCACCGGCGGCGTCCGTGACGACGGCCGGCTCCTCCCACTGGGCTTCACCGCCGCGGTCCGGCCCGCGCCGGCCGCGCCGTCGCCCCCCGGCGCCTCGCTGTTGCGCCCTTCCACCGCCGCACCGCTGCCGCCGGCGGCCCGTGCCGCCCTCCCCGGTCCCGGTGGGCCCACGGCGGGCAGCGCGCGCTGACACCGCCCGCGGGGACCTGGTTGAATTCCAGGTGGGCCGCGGATCCCTCGGGCGATGCCGCGCGCCCTCCGGGCGAACGGTGGGGAGAAGATGGACGAGGGGAAGGCGGGGGCCCAAGGGCCCAGGCCGCACTGGTGGAGCCGGTCCGCCCCTTCGCGGGAAGCGGCGGAGACCGCGGACGCGACGACGGGCGGCCCCGCCCCCGACGACAGGGGCCGGCCGCACGCCCCCGGATCCGCCACGGTGCCGCTGCACGCCCCCGATCCCTACGGCACACCCCCGTACGGCCGCCCGGGCCCCTGGGCCCCGGCCCCACCGGTCCAGCGCCCGGTGACCCCGGCCCACGGCACGCCCGCCGCGGGCGCCCAGTACCCCCCACCCGACACGCCCGCCCCGTACGGACCGGCCTCGCCGGACGCGAGCGCGTCCCCCGCGTACGCCACCCCGCCGGGTGGTACGGGCGTGCCCGCGTCGGGGATGACACCGCCGTACGGGATGCCGCACCCGGCCCCGGGCGTGCCCTCGGCCCAGGAAACGCCTTCCCCCGTGCCGGGCGCGACACCGCCGTACGGATCGGCGCGTCCGGCGCAGGGGATGCCGTCTCCGGTCCCGGGTGCGACTCCGTCCGGTGGTACGGGTGTGCCGGCGTCGGGCATGGCACCGCCGTACGGATCGGCGCGTCCGGCGCAGGGGATGCCGGCTCCGGTCCCGGGTGCGACTCCGCCCGGTGGTACGGGTGTGCCGGCGTCGGGCATGGCACCGCCGTACGGATCGCCGCACCCGGCGCAGGGCATGCCCTTCCCGGCTCCCGGCGCCACCCCGCCCGGCGGCACGGGCGTACCTCCGTCCGCCATGACCCCGCCCTACGGGACGCCGCACCCCGCGCCCGGTGCGACCCCGCCCGGTGCCACCGGGCTGCCCTCCGGCACGACCCCGCCCGCCGGGACCCCTTTCCCGGTGCGCGAGCCGTGGCAGTACGACCCCTGGGCCGCCGGGCAGCAGGCCCCGGCCGGAGGGGCCGGCGCGCCCGCCCGTGGCGGGCGGGGCCGGCTCGTCGCCGGGGCCGTGGTCGTCGCGCTGGTCGCGGGCGGGATCGGTGGCGGCATCGGGGCGTATCTGGAGCGTGACGGCCGCCTCACCTCGCACCGGGTGGAGCTGCCGCAGGCGGCGGCCGACCGGACCGCACGCGCCCCCGGCAGCATCGCCGGGATCGCCGCCCGCGCGCTGCCGGGCGTCGTCACCATCCATGTGCGCGGCGGCGACGACCAGGGCACCGGCACCGGCTTCGTCCTGGACAAGGAGGGCCGGATCCTCACCAACAACCACGTCGTGGAGCCCGCGGGGTCCGGCGGCGAGATATCGGTGACCTTCAACGGCGGCCAGACCGCCAAGGCCACCGTCGTCGGTCGCGACAGCAGCTACGACCTCGCCGTGATCAAGGTGTCCGGGGTCTCCGGCCTGACCCCGCTGGCCCTCGGCAACTCCGACTCCGTCCGTGTCGGTGACTCCGTGATCGCCATCGGAGCCCCCTTCGACCTCGCGGGCACCGTCACCACCGGCATCATCAGTGCCAAGGAGCGCCCCATCACCGCGGGCGGCCATAAGCAGGACGGCAGCGACGTCAGCTATGTCGACGCCCTTCAGACGGACGCCCCGATAAACCCGGGCAACTCCGGCGGGCCGCTGATGGACTCCGAGGCCCGCGTCATCGGCATCAACAGCGCCATCCGCTCCGCGGGCGACGGCTCCGACCTCGGTGGCGGCCAGGGCGGCAGCATCGGGCTCGGCTTCGCCATACCGATCAACCAGGCCAAGCGCGTCGCCGAGGAGCTCATCAACACCGGCAAGGCCACCCACCCGGTGATCGGCGTGACCCTCGACATGGAGTACACCGGCGACGGCGCCCGGGTGAACACCAAGGGCGCCAAGGGCCCGGCCGTCACCCCGGGCGGCCCCGGCGACGCCGCGGGCATCCGCTCCGGCGATGTGATCAAGAAGGTCGACGGGGTCCCCGTGCGCAGCGGCCAGGAGCTGATCGTCAAGATCCGCAGCCACCGTCCGGGGGACCGGCTCACCCTCACCGTGGAGCGCGACGGCCGGGAGGAAGCCGTGCGGCTGACCCTCGGATCGGCGGGTTCGTCGTGAGCTTTGGCCTGATGTTGGCCGAGGTGTCTCCCTTCGGGCACGTTGGGCCAGGTACCGTGAAGGGTGGCCTCGACCGTCGGCCACTGACGCATCAAGGAGCTGCAACGTGCTCGACATAGGACCCCTCGAGCTGGTCACGCTCGTGGTGCTCGCTGTGCTCATCTTCGGCCCGGACAAGCTGCCGAAGATGATCCAGGACGTGTCGCGGACGTTGCGCAAGATCCGGCAGTTCTCCGAGAGCGCCAAGGAGGACATCCGCTCCGAGCTGGGTCCCGAGTTCAAGGACTTCGAGTTCGAGGACCTCAACCCCAAGACCTTCGTGCGCAAGCACGTGCTGGACAAGGACGAGCTGGGTCTCAAGGAGATCCGCAACGGCTTCGACCTCAAGTCCGAGATGAGCGAGGTGGCCGACGCGGTGCACGGGCGTGGCGCGGAGCAGGCCCCCGCGTCCGGATCCGCCGCCCCGTCCTCAGGCAGCGGCCCTGACCTGCTCAAAAAGCGCCAGAGCCCGGCACCCGGCGAGCGCCCGCCGTTTGACTCCGACGCCACCTGAGCCCGCGCATCCCGTGCCCTGTTGACGGGGGTGGCTATCCTCCCTTTGTTTGGGGTGAAGTCGTCCGAGGGGGGCGGGCTCGCCCAGGGCATCGGGCAACAAGGAGGCGCCGCGCAGATGGAGACGACGAGTCGGGTTGGGGCGCAAGGGGCCGACGCGTCCTCGGACACGGCACAGGGCGGGCCCGGGTCCCGGCGGTCGGTCGACGGCTATCTGCTGGCCTCGTTCCCGTGGTACGGCCTGGACGAGGCCTACAGCGGGTCGCGCTGGCTGATGCAGGTCGGCGCCGCCGCCGACGGGACCGTCGAGCACGGATCCACCGGGCACGGCGAGGAGCCGACGCTGCGCGGCGAGCGCGTCGACCCCGGTGCCGAGAAGCGGCGCTTCGCCGTCGTGGTGACCGTCGCGAGCCGCCCCGTGCGGCGCAGCGCGGACGGCACGGGCGTGCTGGAGGCCACCTCGGTCTCCTCGGCGGCCTGGCTGGCCGGCTCGGGGCTGCTCTCCTGCACCTGGCCCGCCCAGATGGAGCGCGCCCTGCGGCAGGACTGGCTCGACCAGCAGACGGCCCTGGCCTGGGAGCTCGCCGACCACCTGGACGAGCCCGCCTGGTCGACGCTGTCGCTCCCGGTGGACGGCGCCCCGACCGAGTTCCGCTACCGCGAGTCCGAGTACGGCTGGGTCCTCGCGGGCTCCGCCGAGGGCGTCCACCTGGGCGCGTACGGGCGCGGCATGAGCGCGTACGGCATGGGCTTCTCGGTGATCAAGGACATCGCCGCCTACGCGGGCTGATCGCCGCCTACGCGGACCGCCTCACCCCTTCAGGGCCGTCCGAGCTGCGTCCGCCCCTCCCCGGGACTTCAATTCCTGGCAGGGGGAGCAGCAGGGCGAGCACTCGACAGAGGTGAGGCGTCATGGCGGGCAAGTTCGAGATGTACGAGGACAGGGCCGGTAAACACCGCTTCCGGCTGAAGGCCGGGAACGGCGAGATCATCGCCGTCGGCGAGGCGTACAACACCAAGGCGGCCTGCGAGAAGGGCATCCAGTCGGTGAAGGCGCACGCCGCCAACGCGCCGGTGAAGGACCTGGAGCAGGACCAGCCCTGACCACGGGCCCGGAGCCGCCGCGCCACGAGGGCCGGCGGGACCGAGGGTAAGGGGCTGCCTCCCTGGAGGCGCGCCCCTTACCCCCGCGTGGTCCGGGGACTCAGAACTTGTTGCGCGGGGTGATGCCCAGCGACATGCCCGACAGACCGCGCTGCCGGCCGCCGAGCTTGCCGGCGATGGCGCGCAGGGCGCTGCCGGCCGGGGAGTCGGGGTCGCTCAGCACGACGGGCTTGCCGTCGTCGCCGCCCTCGCGCAGCCGGACGTCGATCGGGATCGAACCCAGCACCGGCACCGTGGCGCCCGTGGTCCGGGTGAGGCCGTCGGCGACCTTCTGGCCGCCGCCCGAGCCGAAGACGTCGACCATCTCGTCGCAGTGCGGGCAGGGCAGCCCGGACATGTTCTCCACCACGCCGACGATCTTCTGGTGGGTCTGCACGGCGATGGAGCCCGCGCGCTCGGCGACCTCGGCGGCGGCCTGCTGAGGCGTCGTCACCACCAGGATCTCGGCGTTCGGCACGAGCTGCGCGACGGAGATCGCGATGTCACCGGTGCCCGGCGGCAGGTCGAGCAGCAGGACGTCCAGATCGCCCCAGTAGACGTCGGCGAGGAACTGCTGGAGCGCGCGGTGCAGCATCGGGCCGCGCCACACCACCGGGGCGTTGCCCGGCGTGAACATCCCGATCGAGATGACCTTCACGCCGTTCGCCGACGGCGGCATGATCATGTTCTCGACCTGGGTGGGCTTGCCGTCGGCGCCCAGCATGCGCGGCACCGAGTGACCGTAGATGTCCGCGTCGACGACGCCGACCTTCAGGCCGTCGGCCGCCATCGCCGCCGCGAGGTTGACCGTGACGGAGGACTTGCCGACGCCGCCCTTGCCGGAGGCGACCGCGTAGACGCGGGTGAGCGAGCCGGGGCGGGCGAAGGGCACCTCGCGCTCGGTCTGGCCGCCGCGCAGCGCCGCCGCCAGCTCCTTGCGCTGCTCGTCGCTCATCACGTCCAGCTCGACGGTCACGCCCGTGACGCCTTCGACGCCGGCCACGGCGTTCCGTACGTTGGTGGTGATCGTCTCGCGCATCGGGCAGCCCGAGACCGTCAGATAGACGACCACCGCGACCGTGCCGTCCGCCGCGATCTCCACGGACTTCACCATGCCCAGTTCGGTGATCGGGCGGTGGATCTCGGGGTCGTTCACCGTCGCCAGGGCGGCGCGGATCGCGTCCTCGGACGGAGCGGATCCTGCGGGAGTGTCGGTAGCCATGACTCGATGTTACGGCGCCCGACCGGGCTGCCGGAAAGGGCTGTCAGCGGTCGCGTTCCTCACTCTCCGCCGGGAATAGGCGACGCTGTTCCAGCTCCTTGACCAGGTCCTGCACCTCCGAGCGGATCCAGTCCCGGGTCGCGACCTCACCCAGCCCCATGCGCAACGCCGCCACCTCCCGCGTCAGGTATTCGGTGTCCGCGATGGACCGCTCGTTCTGCCGTCGGTCCTGCTCCAGGTTGACCCGGTCCCGGTCGTCCTGCCGGTTCTGCGCGAGCAGGATCAGCGGGGCCGCGTAGGAGGCCTGGAGCGAGAGCATCAGGGTCAGGAAGATGAACGGATAGGTGTCGAACCGCAGGTGCCCGGGGGCCGTGGTGTTCCACACCACCCACAGGATGATGACGACCGTCATCCACACGATGAACCGGCCCGTGCCCAGGAACCGAGCGATCCGCTCCGACGCGTGCCCGAACGCCTCCGGGTCGTACGCCGGCAGCCAGCTGCGCCGCTTCAGCTTCGGCAGGTCCAGCCGCACCCGGACGTGCTGGGCCGGGCGGTCCCGGTCCCGGTCCTCACGGCGGTCAGTGCCCATCGGCGGCCTCCGGCGGTTCGCTCATCCCCGGCGCACCGTGGTGCAGCTCGGTCTCCCGCCAGTCGTCCGGCAGCAGGTGGTCCAGGACGTCGTCGACGGTCACCGCGCCCAGCAGTGAACCGCTCTCGTCCACCACGGGCGCGGCCACCATGTTGTACGTGGCCAGGTAGCTGGTGACGGCCGGCAGCGGGGCGTGCGGCGGCAGCGGCCGCAGATCGGTGTCGGTCAGCCGGCCGACCAGTGTGAAGGGCGGGTCGCGCAGCAGCCGCTGGAAGTGCACCGTGCCCAAGTACTTGCCCGTCGGCGTCTCGTCCGGCGGCCGGCAGACGTACACCTGCGCGGCGAGCGCGGGGGAGAGGTCGGGGTTGCGCACCCGGGCGAGGGCGTCGGCGACCGTGGCGTCCGGCCGCAGCACGACCGGCTCGGTGGTCATCAGGCCGCCCGCCGTCCGGTCCTCGTACGCCAGCAGGCGGCGCACGTCGGCGGCGTCGTCCGGCTGCATCAAAGTGAGCAGCCGCTCCTTGTCGTCCTCCGGCAGCTCGGACAGCAGGTCGGCCGCGTCGTCCGGGTCCATCGCCTCCAGGACGTCGGCGGCGCGCTCCTCCTTGAGCTTGCCGAGGATCTCGATCTGGTCGTCCTCCGGCAGCTCCTCCAGGACGTCCGCGAGCCGGTCGTCGTCCAGGGCCGCGGCCACCTCGGCGCGCCGCTTGGGCGTCAGGTGGTGCAGGACGCTCGCGAGGTCGGCCGGGCGCAGCCGCTCGAAGGTCGCCAGCAGGCTCTCCGCGCCCTGTCCGTGCTCCTCGACCGAGAAGCCGGTGACCGCGGACCACTCGACGGTGAGCGTCTCACCCTTACGGCGGAGCGCCCCACCCTTGCCGCGCCGGACGAAGACCTTGTCGATCTCCCAGTCGCGGCGGGCCGGCAGCTGCATGATCGATACATCGAGGACGGTGACCTCCTCGCCCCCCTCGACCAGACGTACGCGTCGGTCGAGCAGCTCGCCGAGGACCAGGGTCTCGGTGGCCCGCTGTTCGAAGCGCCGCATGTTGATCACACCGGTGGTGATCACCTGGCCGGACTCCACGCCCGTCACCCGGGTCATGGGCAGGAAGATGCGGCGGCGGCTGACCACCTCCACGACCAGACCGAGGACGCGCGGCGGCCGCCCGCCGACGCGCAGCATCGCGACGACGTCCTGCACCCGGCCCACCTGGTCCCCGTTGGGGTCGAAGACGGCCACGCCGGAGAGGTGCGAGACGAACACCCGGTGCGCGCCTGCTGCCATGGCCGCGCCTCCTCCGCCGATGCTCTGTCCGGTTCAGGCTAACGTGACCGGCTTGTGCCCGGCGCGGGAGAGACGCCCGTACGGACTGCTGGCTTCCGCTCCTGGGACGCACGGGTACGCTGCGGTTCTCCACCCGTGACAGGAGGCAGGAGCACACGTGCGTACCCGGAAGGCGGCCCTCGTGGGGGCGCTGTGCGTCGGCCTGTCCGCGGCGCTCACCGCCTGCGGCGGGGGTGGCGAGGACCCCGACGCGGGCACCAACGGCGTCGGCAAACTGGAGCCCGCGAAGATCCAGGACAAGGCGCAGTCGGCCGCCCGCGGCGCGGCGGCGGTCCACCTCTCCGGCAACGTCGTCAGCCAGGGCCGTACGTACAAGCTGGACGTCCGGCTGAAGCGGGACGGCGGCGCCGGGCGGGTCACGTCCGGCGCGGACTCCTTCGAGCTGCTGCGGGTGGGTGACGCGCTCTTCCTGAAGGCACCGGCGGCGTTCTGGTCGCACGGCGAGGACGGCGCGGCGGCGCCGCAGGGCGCGTCCCCCGGCACCGCGGGCAAACCGCCGGGCGGCACGGCGGGCAAGACGGCCGGCAAGGCGGACAGCGCCGAGGCCGCCCTGAAGCTGGAGAAGAAGTACGTGAAGGTGCCCTCCGGCGACCCCTCGTACCAGAAGCTCAAGGGCTTCACGGACAAGGACGTCCTGCTGGACGGCCTCCTCGGCCTGCACGGCAAGCTCACCCGCGGCGAGCACGGCACGGTCGCGGGCACCCGCACGATCCGCGTCACCGGCGCGGGCGGCTCCGGCGGCACCCTCGACGTCTCCCTCACGGGGACGCCGTACCCGCTGCGCGTCCAGCGGGCGGGGGGCGCGGGGCAGCTGGAGCTGGCGGACTGGGGGCAGGACTTCGCGCTGTCCGTGCCGTCGAAGGGGGACACGGTGGACTACGGGAAGGCGATCCCCGCGGGGAGCTGACGGGCGGTACCGGCGGGGCGCACGCTCCGGCCGGGGCCCGTGCCACGCGCTGCCCGGGCGCGGCGTCCCCGGACGCCGGACCGGAAGGACGGCGGGGACGCCCCCGGCCGGGCCGTGCCCCGGATCGCCCCGCGCGCGCCGTCGTCGAACGCCGGACGGGCCCTCCCGATCCGCCGAGCGGGCCCGGCGAGGTCCGATGCGGTTCGGTGGCGCCTCGAAGGGGCGCGGGACTGTGACCTCGTGCGGCTCCGCCGCGTGGGCGCGACCGGCCACGACACACCCGCGGATGACGCGCCGGACTTCCAGCGCGCCGGGCTTCCGGCGCACCGGGCTTCCGGCGGAGCGCTCAGCCGCGCTTGCGGCGCCCGCGCAGCAGCCGCGGCAGCGCCGCCGGCATCGGCTCCCGCGTCGTCGCCGGGGAGGCGAGCGGCACCGCCGCCAGGGACCCCTCCGGCAGCTCCGTCGTCCCGCCGGTGGGCGCGAGGCGCAGGACCCGGCACTCGCGGGCCCACCGCTCCTCGATCCGCTCCGCGTCCGGCGCGTTCAGCCGCTTGCCCTTCAGCTCCGCGACCGCGGCCCGCCACTCCTCGCCGCCCGCCGCCGGCTCGCCGACCTCCGCGGTCCACGTCACCAGCCGGCCGCCCTTGTCCTTGCTGCGCACGGTCACGGTGGCCCGGCCGCCGTCCGTGAGGCCGAGCCCCTCCAGCGGCTGTTCGCCCGGCCCGCCGACGACGTGCGCGGCGCCCTCGTGCCATACGTGCCACAGCGCGCGGCTGGGCCCCGCCGGGCCCTGCACCCAGATCAGGCCGGACTTCTTCGTGGCCTCTTCGATCAGTGCCTGCGTCAGCGTCATGCGGCTTACCTTATGCCGCTGACTAGGCTGGGTGGGTGACCACCGCCCGCAGCCCCCGAGACGCCCGGCCGCAGAGCCCCGCTCCCGTGCCCCCGGCCCCCGCCGCCGAGGGGCTCACCGCCCGGCCCGGCGTCCGTACGGACCTCGTGCTGCTGGCGATCGGGATCGCCGGTGTGTCGCTGTCCGCCCCGCTCATCGCGTCCATCGCCGCCCCGGCCCTCGCCATAGCCTTCTGGCGCAACGCGATGGCGATCGGCGCGCTCACCCCGCTGGTCCTGCTGCGGCACCGCGCCGAGCTGCGCGGCCTGGGCCGCCGGGCCCTGCTGCTGTCCGCCGGCGCGGGCGCGCTGCTCGCCCTGCACTTCGCGCTGTGGCTGCCGAGCCTGCGCATGACCTCGGTCGCCTCCTCCACCGCGCTGGTGACGACCACCCCGATCTGGACGACGCTGATCCTGCGGCTGCGCGGCCACCGCCCGCCCGCGCTGGTCTGGGCGGGCACCGGGCTCGCCGTGCTCGGCGTCGTGATCCTCACCGGCGTCGACCTCTCGGTGTCGCCGCGCGCCCTCGCCGGGGACGGGCTCGCCCTCGCGGCGGGCGTGGCGGCGGCCGGTTACGTCCTGCTGGGCGCGGAGGTGCGGCGGACCGTGGGCACGATCGCGTACACCTACGTCTGCTATCTGACGACGACCGTCCTGCTGCTCGTGGCCTGCCTGCTCGCCGGGACGCCCCTGGCCGGCTACAGCGGCACCACGTGGTGGAAGCTGGCGGTGCTGACGGTCACGGCGCAGCTGCTCGGCCACGGGCTCTTCAACCGGGTGGTGAAGGGCCTCGGCCCGTCGGTCACCTCGACGGCGATCCTGCTGGAGACGCCCGGCGCCGCCCTCATCGCGGCGCTGTGGCTGGGCCAGACGCCGACGTGGGCCGCCTATCCGGCGCTCGTGGTCATCCTGGCCGGCCTGGCCCTCGTGATCATGGCCGACCGGCCGCGGAAACGGGTCAGAGCCAGCCGTTCCGCTTGAAGCCGCGGTGGATGGCCACACAGATCCCCACCGTAATGATCATGACGGTGGGGTAGCCGTACTTCCACTTGAGCTCCGGCATGTGCGTGAAGTTCATGCCGTAGATCCCGGCGATCATCGTCGGTACGGCGAAGATCGCCGCCCATGAGGTGATCTTGCGCATGTCCTCGTTCTGGGCGACCGACGCCTGCGCGAGGTTGGCCTGGAGGATGGAGTTGAGCAGGTCGTCGAAGGAGACCACCTGCTCGTGGACGCGTGCCAGGTGGTCGGCGACGTCACGGAAGTACTTCTGGATGTCCGGGTCCACAAGCCGCATCGGCCGCTCGCTCAGCAGCTGCATCGGCCGGATCAGCGGCGTCACCGCCCGCTTGAACTCCAGCACCTCACGCTTCAGCTGGTAGATCCGGCCCGCGTCGCCACCGCGCGAGGAGCCCTTGCCGGTCGGCGAGAAGACATCGATCTCGACCTCGTCGATGTCGTCCTGCACGGCGTCGGCGACCGCGATGTAGCCGTCGACGACCTGGTCGGCGATGGCGTGCAGTACCGCCGAGGGGCCCTTGGCCAGCAGTTCCGGGTCGTCCTGTAGGCGGTGCCGCAGCGCGCGCAGCGATCCCTGGCCGCCGTGCCGGACGGTGATGATGAAGTCCGGGCCGGTGAAGCACATCACCTCACCGGTCTCCACCACCTCGCTGGTGGCGGTGAGTTCGGCGTGCTCCACGTAGTGGATGGTCTTGAAGACGGTGAACAGCGTGTCGTCGTACCGCTCCAGCTTGGGCCGCTGGTGGGCGTGGACGGCGTCCTCCACGGCGAGCGGGTGCAGCCCGAACTCCTGGGCGATGCCGGAGAACTCACGCTCCGTCGGCTCGTGCAGCCCGATCCAGGCGAAGCCGCCCTCGGCCCGCACCCGCCGCATCGCCTCCGCCGGACCCACCTGGTCGTTGACCCGCTTCCCGTCGCGGTAGACGGCGCAGTCCACCACCGCGCTGCTGTTCGAGCGGTCGCGGGTGGGGTCGTACGGGTAAGAGGTGGCGCTCCGCCGCAGGGCGGGGCGGACGGCGGCGCGCAGGTCACGGATCATCGACATGGCTGGCTCCTTCACGGGCCGGCCGTCAGTCACGGGGGCGAACTCAACGCTGCCCGGAACGTGGACGTGGCGCCTGGCAAGAGGGGGACGTCCGCGAATCGGGCGGCGCTTCGCGCGGCGTGCGGGGACTGACGGCAGTTCACGGAGAACGTCGCAGAGAACACGGAACAAAGCGAGAAGAAGGCGCTCTTCCGTCAGGCACTGCGGGCGCGAAAAGGCTTCCGGGGCTCGGCCGGTGGAACGGCCGGGGACGGAAGACGTCAGATCACTGGAAACGCGTCCGGAGCGGAGGGACGGGAGAACTGCCGGTACTGCACGGTCGACTAGGATCCACCGACGCCCCACCTCCTCCGGCCGGTCCCCGCTGGGGGACGAACGTAACTCCCTGACCAGAGGTCAAGGCTAGCAGCCACTTGACGCGTCAATACCCTCCTTTGCCCGTTCGATACGCGTTCTATGCTCGCTGCATGTCAGACGTTCTCGCTCTTGTCGAGGCCCGGTTGCGGACAGCCCTGGGCGAACCGGACGCGCGCGCCGCGGTGACCTTCCTCGGGACCGACCGCGTCGAGGTCCTCCGCTTCCTCGACGGGGACGTCGTGCGCTACGCCACCCTCGGCATGTCGGCCCAGCCCATGGCCGACCCCACGGCCGTCGTCGCCGACCCCCTCCGCGGCCCCCGCGCCGAACTCGTCCTCTCCGTCCGGGCCGGCCGCGCCGACACCGACAAGGTGCTCCGCCCGCTGGCCGTGCTCGCCGCCTCCCCCCAGGTGGAGGGGGTCGTCGTGGCGCCCGGCGCGTCGCTGGACACCGGCGAGCCGCTGTGGCCCGGGGCGCCCTTCACCTCCGTCCTCGTCGCGGAGTCCGGCGGCCTGGTGCCGGACCTCGAACTGGACGAGCCGATGGACCCCGTCCGCTTCCTCCCGCTGCTGCCGATGACGCCGAACGAGGCGGCCTGGAAGCGGGTGCAGGGAGCGGCGGCGCTGGAGGAGCGCTGGCTGCGGCACGGCACCGATCTGCGCGATCCGCTGAGGCCAGGGGTGCCGCTGGGATGACGGCCCGCGGTGTCGGCGTCCGGACGGGTGATCGTCCTTGACGCGACGCCGGTCGCGGAGGACCGTTGGGCCTTATGAGGGGCGAACCCAGTTGCCCGAAGTGCGGTGGCCGGGTGCGTGCGCCCGGTCTCTTCGCCGACTCCTGGCAGTGCTCCGTGCACGGCACTGTGCACCCCTTGCAGCCGGTCGTCCCGCCGAGTGTCGAGGCACTGGCCGTCGTGGTCGACCGCGCCCGGGTCCCGGTGTGGATGCCCTGGCCGCTGCCGGTCGGCTGGCTCTTCACGGGCGTGGTCTGCGCGGGTGACGACCGCAGCGGCGGCCGGGCCACCGCCGTCGCCTGCTCGGGCCCGAGCCCCCTCGGCGGCCCCGGCGAGCTGCTCCTCGTCGCCGAGGAACTGGGCGTGGGCCTCGGCGCGCGCTACGCCGGCGTCGACGGACCCGACCCCGGCCCCTACATCTCCGTGGAGCGCCCCCCGCACGCCAAGGTGCACGCCGCGGGCCGCCCCACCGCGCTGTGGCACGTCGACGGCGCGCCCGAGGACCGGGCGGTCTTCGCGGGCGAGGCGCGCGGGCTGTGGCTGTGGGCGGTGGTGTGGCCGGAGCGGTCGGGGCTGCTGATGTACGACGAGCTGGTCCTCACGGATCTGCGGGACGCGGGCGCGGAGGTGGGCCTGCTGCCCTGCGGAGCACTGTCCCCACGCCTGTTGTCGCCGGAGGCGGGCTGAACCTCCCGGGGATCCGCCGTCCCGGACCCCTGCCCTCCGGCACCGCGCCGGGCCGCGGAACCGCGCCGTCCGCCGCTCCTTTGCCCCGCGTGCGGCGCGGTCGCGGGACACCCCGGGCCGAAGCCCCGGCCCCGGCGATCCGCACGCCGGTTATCCTGAACCGGTTCCCGCCGTCCCGACCACACCCTGGAGGCTGTCGTGCGCATCGATCTGCACACCCACTCCACGGCGTCGGACGGCACGGACACCCCCGCCGAGCTGGTGCGCAACGCCGCCGCGGCCGGTCTGGACGTCGTGGCGCTCACCGATCACGACGGTGTCGGCGGCCACGCCGAGGCCATCGCGGCGCTCCCCGCCGGACTCACCCTCGTCACGGGCGCCGAGCTGTCCTGCCGGCTGGGCGGACCCGACGGCTTCAGCGTGCACATGCTGGCGTACCTCTTCGACCCGCTGGAGCCGGAGCTGGCGCGCGAGCGCGAGCTCGTCCGCGACGATCGCACCCCGCGCGCCCAGGGCATGGTCGCCAAGCTCAACGAGCTCGGCGTGCCCGTCACCTGGGAGCGCGTGGCGGAGATCGCCGGTGACGGCGCCGTGGGCCGCCCGCACGTGGCCAGCGCCATGGTCGAGCTGGGCGTGATCGACACGGTCTCGGACGCCTTCACGTCCGAGTGGCTCGCCGGGGACGGCCGGGCCTACGTCGAGAAGCACGAGCTCGACCCCTTCGACGCGATCCGCCTGGTCAAGGCGGCGGGCGGGGTCACCGTCCTCGCGCACCCGCTCGCGCTCAAGCGCGGCAACTGCGTCTCGGAGAGCGCGATAGCCGAGCTGGCCTCGGCCGGTCTGGACGGCGTCGAGGTGGACCACATGGACCACGACGACGCCACCCGTGCCCGGCTCCGCGGCCTCGCCGCCGACCTCTCCCTGCTGACCACCGGTTCCAGCGACTACCACGGCAGCCGCAAGACCTGCCGGCTCGGCGAGTACACGACCGATCCGGAGATCTACGGCGAGATCACCCGCCGGGCCACGGGCGCGTTCCCCGTCCCTGGCGCCGGCGGCTGACCCACCCCTTCCCCCAGGGCTCCCCTCGCGCCCGTACACGTGCCGTCCCGCTGGCCGCCGTGTGCGCGCCCCGGCGCCCGACCGTGCTTCCCCACACCCCGCCCCTCGGTGTTCGTACGCCCGTACGCGCCCGACGGGTGTGTCCCTCCCGCTTGTCCCGCTCCTGCTCGCACCACTCCCGCTAGGCCCTCACTGTGTTCGACATCGCTGTCTTCGGCTCCCTCTTCCTCACCCTTTTCGTGATCATGGACCCGCCCGGGATCACGCCGATCTTCCTGGCGCTCACCTCCGGACGCCCGGCCAAGGTCCAGCGCCGCATGGCCTGGCAGGCCGCCGCGGTCGCGTTCGGCGTCATCACCGTCTTCGGCCTCTGCGGCCAGCAGATCCTCGACTATCTGCACATCACGACCCCCGCGCTGATGATCGCGGGCGGTCTCCTGCTGCTGCTGATCGCGCTGGACCTGCTGACCGGCAAGTCCGAGGAGCCGACCCAGACCAAGGACGTCAACGTCGCGCTCGTACCGCTGGGCATGCCGCTGCTCGCCGGTCCCGGCGCCATCGTCTCGGTGATCCTCGCGGTGCAGCACGCGGACGGCGTGGCCGCTCAGGTGTCGGTGTGGGCGGCCATCGCCGCGATGCACCTCGTGCTGTGGCTGGTGATGCGTTACTCGCTGCTGATCATCCGCGTGATCAAGGACGGCGGTGTGGTGCTGGTGACCCGCCTCGCGGGCATGATGCTCTCGGCGCTGGCCGTCCAGCAGATCATCAACGGCATCACCCAGGTCATCAACAGCCACTGACGTCACAGAAGCGCCGCCGGCCGTGATCGCGACCGGCGCGGCGCCGCCCCGAACGCACGACACCCCCGTACGGTCCGTACGGGGGTGTCGTGCACGGGGAACCGCGTAAGCACTACCGGGCCGCGGTGGTGGCCGGGCGGATATAGATGCGCTGGCCGATCGAAGCGGCCTGCTGCACGATCCGGTTGACGGAGGCGGCGTCCACGACGGTGCTGTCGAGGGCGGTGCCGTCGACGTCGTCCAGACGCATGATTTCGAAGCGCAAGGCTTCTCCCTTCGTCGTGATCCTCCTGAGGAGAACTCAATGAAAAGTGGTGCGCGTCGCCACAGTGGGACGCGCTTCCATACGTGTCCAACGAGGTGACCCCTGCAAACATTCCCTACGCTAAGGAAATTTTTAACATGACTAATTACTGACGAGTAGCGCACCGGAACATGTCCTCTGCGTGACGAACCCCTGACAATGAGACCTCCCACATGACTCATTCCTCGCCCGAGCACCCTCCGTACGCCCCCCACACCTCGCACGCCCCTCACGCCGCGCACGACGAATCCGATCTCGCGGCGATCGCCGCGGGCGTCGAGCGCACCAACGAACTGCTCACCCGCGTCCTCGCCGAGGTCGCCACCACCCCGTCGACCCACGCGATCTTCGTCGACGCCGGCTACGTCTACGCCGCCGCGGGCCGCCTCGTCGTCGGCACCGAGGACCGGCGGTCCTTCGACCTCGACGCCGAAGGACTGATCGACGCCTTCATCGACAAGGCCCGCACGATCTTCCCGGACAGCAGGCTGCTGCGCGTCTACTGGTACGACGGCGCCCGCCGCCGCATCCACACCGCCGAGCAGCAGACCATCGCCGAGCTCCCCGACGTCAAGGTCCGCCTCGGCAACCTCAACGCCAACAACCAGCAGAAGGGCGTCGACTCCCTCATCCGCACCGACCTGGAGTCCCTCGCCCGGCACCGCGCCATCAGCGACGCGGCCCTCATCGGCGGCGACGAGGACCTCGTCTCGGCCGTCGAGGCCGCCCAGGGCTACGGAGCCCGAGTGCACCTCTGGGGCATCGAGGCCGGCGGAGGCCGCAACCAGGCCGAACCACTGCTCTGGGAGGTCGACAGCCAGCGCACCTTCGACCTCGACTTCTGCAAGCCGTACGTCACCCGGCGGGCCGCCTACGAGCCGTACGCCACCTCCGGCGAGGGCACCGGGCACCAGGCCGCGCCCCCCGGCCGGGACGACGTCCGCTTCGTCGGCGCCCAGGTCGCCGCGCAGTGGCTGGGCGCGCGCGGCCGGGACTCCCTCGCCGAACTGCTGCCGGGCCATCCCTATCTGCCCGGCTCCGTCGACCAGGAACTGCTGGTCGAGGCCGAGGCGCTGCTCGGTCTGTCGCTGCGCGGCCACGCCGATCTCCGCCGGGCGCTGCGGGACGGCTTCTGGGACCACCTGCGGACCCAGTACTGAACCAGCCGGACGTGTGCGCGCGCCGGAATGCGCGCCGGGGTGGTGAGTGGAACCCTGGCAGCGGGTGGCCGTGGCCCCGAGAGCGCGGCCACCCTTCAAGCGCGGGACCAGCCTTCCGCCCGTCCGCCCGGAACAGAAATCGAGGCGATCGCCCATGGCCTCCCCCTCCCCTCACCGCGCCGTGCCGGGCGCGCCGTGCTGGGTGACCCTGCTGACCTCCGAGCTCGCAGCCGCGCAGGACTTCTACGGCGCGGTGATGGGCTGGACGTTCCGGCCCGGCTCGCTGGGCGAGGACTTCTCCGTCGCCCTGGACGACGGCAGACCGGTGGCGGGCATCGGCAACGTCGCCCGCGCCATGGGCGTCGCCGTCTCCTGGACCTCCTACTTCGCCGTCGAGGACGCCGACAAGGTGGCGTCGCGCATCCGCGAGCGCGGCGCGACGGTCGCCGTCGGCCCGCTCTCCGTGGGCCACGGACGGGCCGCCCTGGCCGCCGACCCCGCCGGCGCCGTCTTCGGCTTCTGGGAGGGCGAGACCCTGCGCGAGTGGAACATCGGCCACGCCGGCGCGCCCGCCTGGCTGGAGCTGCGCACCAGGGACGCCTTCGCCGCCGCCATCTTCTACGGCGAGGTCTTCGAGTGGGCCACCGGCCGCCCGGACCGCTGCGAGGTCCGCTACGAGGACGAGGCGGTGATGGTCCGCTCCGCCGGGCACACGGTGGCCTGTCTGCGCGGCGGGGCGGTCGAGGCGGCGCCCGACCCGCGGATCCGGCCGCGCTGGCACGTCTACTTCTGCGTCGACGACGTCGAGAAGGCCGTCGAATCCGCCCTCGCGGCGGGCGGCACGGTCGCCGCGGAGCCGGACGACACCCGGGTGGGGGACTACCGCCAGGGCCGTGAGGCGACGCTCCGCGACCCCGAGGGCGGACTCTTCACCGTGACCGCGAACACCGCCTGAGCCGGGGCGCGCGGCCCCGGCCGGGCGTTCAGCTCAGATCCCAGAAGCGTGCCAGCGCCCCGGCCGTGGCGGCCGGGCGCTCCGCGTTGGGGGAGTGCTCGGCGCCGTCGATCACCGTCCGCGCGGCGGACAGCTGCTCGGCCATCGCGTCGATCGACGGCACCGGCCACACATAGTCCCGGACCCCGGAGACGACGTGCTTCGGCAGGGGCACCGCCGCCAGCTCCGCCGTACGGTCGGGCTCGGCGACCAACTGCGCGCCGGTGGTCATGAGCTGCTCGGGCGCGGTGGCCATCCACCGGCGGTACAGGAACGCGCCCAGCGCCGGGTCGACGGGCCCCGCGGGCGCGTTCTCCACGGCCTCGGCGGGCTTCGCGGCCTCCCCGTCCAGGCGCCGCATCTCCTGCCAGACGGCGTCCATGTCCAGCGCGCCCAGCGCGTCGACGAGCATGCGCGTACGGGCCTGCTGCGGCGCGCAGATCGCGGCGGGGCCGGAGCCCATCAGGGTCAGCGACCGGTACGGCGACGCGTCCTCCAGCACCGCGGCGCGGGCGATCAGGCCGCCGAGCGAGTGCCCGAGCAGATGCACGTCACCGCCGAGCGCCACCGCCTGCGCGTGGACGTCCCGGGCCAGCTCGGCCTGCTTGTACGCCCCTGTCGTCCCGCGCGGCCCCTCGGTCTCGTGCTGACCGCGGCCGTCGACGGCGACGGTGCGGTAGCCGGCGGCCGCCAGCGGCTCCAGGAGGGCGATGAAGTCCTCCTTGCTGCCGGTGAACCCCGGCACGAGCAGCGCGGTGCCGCGCGGCGTCGCGGCGGGCCGTGCCTCGTGCACGGCGAACTCGCCGCGTGAGGTGGCGAGGCGGTACGCGCGGGCGCACGCGGGCAAGGTGAGGAACGGCGGCCTGCTCATCCCCCGAGGCTAGCGCGGCCGGACACGCCTACGGCCGGCCACCCCTCGCGGGGCGACCGGCCGTAGGGCGGTGCGGTGCTCGGCGGACCGAGCGGCGGGCTCAGGCCTCGGTGGCCGCGGCCTTCTTGGTGGTGCGGGTGCGCTTCGGCTTGACGGCCTCGGCGCCCTCGGCGCCCTCGGCCACGACGGTCTCCGCCTCGGTGGCGACGGCCTTCTTGGCCGTACGCGTCCGCTTCGGCTTCACCTCGGCGGCCTCGGCCACCTCGGTGCTGTCGACCGCGGCGACGGCCTTCTTGGTCGTACGCGTCCGCTTCGGCTTCACCTCGGCGGCCTCGGCCGGCTCGGTGGCGTCGACCGGGGCGACGGCCTTCTTGGTCGTGCGGGTGCGCTTGGGCTTGGCCTCGGCTTCGGTGACCTCGGTGGTCTCGACGGCCGCG
>NZ_JAJQQS010000007.1:0-198647 GCF_021228125.1 Streptomyces albireticuli | reverse complement strand
CCGGGCGGCCTTCTTGGTGGTGCGGGTGCGCTTCGGCTTGACGGCCTCGGCGGTCTCGGCCACGGCGGCCCCGTCCACGACGGCCTCGGTGGCGACGGCCTTCTTGGCGCGGGTGGCACGCTTCGGCTTGGCCTCCGCGACCTCGGTGCCGTCGACGACCTCGACGGGCGCGGCGGCCTTCTTGGTCGTACGCGTCCGCTTCGGCTTGACCTCGGCGGCCTCGGCCGGCTCGGTGGCGTCGACCGGGGCGACGGCCTTCTTGGTCGTGCGGGTGCGCTTGGGCTTGGCCTCGGCTTCGGTGACCTCGGTGGTCTCGACGGCCGCGGCGGCCTTCTTGGTGGTGCGGGTGCGCTTCGGCTTGACGGCCTCGGCGGTCTCGGCCACGGCGGCCCCGTCCACGACGGCCTCGGTGGCGACGGCCTTCTTGGCGCGGGTGGCACGCTTCGGCTTGACCTCGGCGGTCTCGGTGCCGTCGACGACCTCGGCGGCCTTCGCTGCCGGGGCGGCCTCGGCGACCTGCACGGCCTCGGGAGCCACGGCGGTCTCGGCGGCGGCGGCCTTCTTCGCCGTGCGCGTGCGCTTCGGCGCGGCCGGGGCCTCCACGACGGCCTCGGCCGGCTCCACGACCGCCGGGGCGGCCGCGGCGGGCTTCCGGGTGCGCGTCCGCTTCGGCTCGGCCGGGGCGGTCTCCTTGGCCTGGGCCGGGATCGTGGCCGCGGTGGCCGCCGCGATCGCCGCGGCGGCGGTCTCGACGGTCTGGAAACCGAAACCGGCCTCGGCCTCCGGACGGACCCGGGGGCGGCGACGGCGCGGCTGGCGCGGCGCGGACTGCTCCGCCACCGGAGCGGCGGCGGGGGCCTTCTCGGCGCGCGCCGGGGTGGGCGCCGCGGCGGCCGGGGCCGACACGGCGGTCTGCTGCGCGGCACCGGAACGGCCGGCGCCACCCGAGCCGCCACCCGTGCGGGTACGGCGGCGGCGACGCGGCTTCGACGGGGTCTCCGGCGCGGACTGCTCCGGAGCCGACGGCTCCGCGACGGCCGGGGCCGCCGTCACCGCCGGGGCCGCCGTCACCGCGGGGGCCTCGGCGCCCGCGGCCGAACCGCCACGGGTACGGCGGCGCTGGCGCGGGGTGCGGGTGCGCGCGGGGCGCTCCTCCGCGACCGGCGCGGACTTCGGGCCCCGGCCGCCGCGGCCACCACGGCCGCCGGTCTCGCCCAGGTCCTCGATCTCCTCCGCCGCGAGCCCGGCAAGGGTCCGCTCGGAGCGCGGCAGTATGCCCTTCGTGCCGGCGGGGATGCCCAGCGCCTCGTAGAGGTGCGGGGAGGTGGAGTACGTCTCCTCCGGCTCGTCGAACGGGAGCTCCAGCGCCTTGTTGATCAGCTTCCAGCGCGGGATGTCGTCCCAGTCGACCAGCGTGACGGCCGTACCCGACTTGCCCGCGCGGCCGGTGCGGCCGATGCGGTGCAGGTAGGTCTTCTCGTCCTCGGGGGACTGGTAATTGATCACGTGGGTGACGTCGTCCACGTCGATGCCGCGGGCGGCGACGTCGGTGCAGACCAGGACGTCGACCTTGCCGTTGCGGAACGCGCGCAGCGCCTGCTCGCGGGCGCCCTGGCCCAGGTCGCCGTGGACCGCGCCGGAGGCGAAGCCGCGGCGGGCCAGCTGGTCGGCGATGTCGGCGGCCGTCCGCTTGGTGCGGCAGAAGATCATCGCGCGGTTGCGGCCCTCGGCCTGGAGGATCCGGGCCACCATCTCCGGCTTGTCCATGTTGTGGGCGCGGAAGATGTGCTGCGCGATGTTGGCGTGGGTCTGGCCCTCGTCGTCCGGCGTGGTCGCGCGGATGTGCGTGGGCTGCGACATATAGCGGCGCGCGAGGCTGATGACGGCGCCCGGCATGGTGGCCGAGAAGAGCATCGTCTGGCGCTTGGCCGGCAGCATCGTGATGATGCGCTCGACGTCGGGGAGGAAGCCCAGGTCCAGCATCTCGTCGGCCTCGTCCAGGACGAGGGCCTTGACGTGCGCGAGGCTGAGCTTCTTCTGGCCGGCCAGGTCGAGCAGGCGGCCCGGGGTGCCGACGATCACGTCGACGCCCTTCTTGAGCGCCTCGACCTGCGGCTCGTAGGCCCGGCCGCCGTAGATGGCCTGGACTCGGACGTTACGGACCTTGCCGGCGGTGAGGAGGTCGTTGGTGACCTGCTGGCAGAGCTCACGGGTGGGGACCACGATGAGCGCCTGGGCGGCGTCGGTCAGCTGCTCGGGCTTCGCCCGGCCGGCCTCGACGTCCGCGGGGACGACGACGCGCTCCAGCAGGGGGAGGCCGAAGCCCAGCGTCTTGCCGGTGCCGGTCTTGGCCTGGCCGATGACGTCGGAGCCGGAGAGGGCTACCGGAAGCGTCATCTCCTGGATGGGGAAGGGGTGGACGATGCCGACGGCCTCAAGGGCTTCGGCGGTCTCGGGAAGGATCCCGATTTCTCGGAAAGTGGAGAGAGTGGACAGGATCTTGCCTCTTCTGTGAGACGCGGCGTGAGGCGGCGAAGGGGGTCGTACGTACCGCGCCGGGTACTGGTCCGGCCTGGGGAAGCCGGATGACGCGGGACCACTGCCTTCGCTCTCGCACACGTGCCGCGAGCGGATCCCTCCAGGTGCGTACGCCTCGTACGCGCCGCGCGGAGGGCGGTCGGTTTTGGAAGCCGATCGGGCCACCGACCGGGCATCCGCTGAAGTTCCGAGGGCCGGGTGAATGACGCTCTCGGAAGGCACAGCATGGGACAGCCCGCCGAATACTCGACAGGCGCATTACCACTGTACCCCGGAAAGGCGCATGCGTGTCCGGACAATCCTTCGGACAGATGGGGAGGAACTGGCTGACCAGGCCCTTCCCCGGCTTGCGGAGCGGGCTATTGTGCGCTTCATGCAGACGTCCGACAACGCTGACAGCGCCCAGAACACCACCGAGCCCGCCGAGGCCCTCACCGGAATCGCCGCCCAGGACTGGGACCAAGCCTCCGCCGACCCGCAGTACCGCGCGGCGGTCGTCGACCTGCTGGGCGCCCTCGCCTACGGAGAGCTGGCCGCCTTCGAGCGGCTCGCCGAGGACGCCAAGCTGGCCCCCACCCTGGACGACAAGGCGGAGCTGGCCAAGATGGCCTCCGCCGAGTTCCAGCACTTCCAGCGGCTGCGCGACCGCCTCGCCGCCGTCGACGTGGAGCCGACCGGCGCGATGCAGCCCTTCGCCGCCGCGCTCGACGAGTTCCACCGCCAGACGGCGCCGTCGGACTGGCTGGAGGGCCTGGTCAAGGCGTACGTCGGTGACTCGATCGCCAGTGACTTCTACCGTGAGGTCGCCGCCCGCCTGGACTCCGACACCCGCGCCCTGGTGCTCACCGTGCTCGACGACACCGGCCACGCGAGCTTCGCGGTCGAGAAGGTGCGCGCCGCCATCGAGGCCGAACCGCGCGTCGGCGGCCGGCTCGCCCTGTGGGCCCGGCGTCTGATGGGCGAGGCGCTCTCGCAGGCGCAGCGCGTCGTCGCCGACCGGGACGCCCTGTCCACGATGCTGGTGGGCGGCGTGGCCGACGGCTTCGACCTCGCCGAGGTGGGGAAGATGTTCTCCCGGATCACCGAGGCGCACACCAAGCGCATGGCCGCGCTGGGTCTCGCCGCCTGACGTCCTCCCCGGCGGGCCGTCCGGGAGGAGCCGGACCGGGTGGCGGCGCACGGCCGTCCCCCGCCGCCGGGCGGGCCCGCTTCAGGCCGTGGCCGACCGTCGGGCCCGGTCCCCTTGGCGCAGCAGCAGCGACAGCAGCGCCACGGCCACCCCGAGGGAGACGGCCAGGGTCGCCGGCAGCTGCCCCGGGCCCAGCACGGAGTGGGCGAGCAGGGCCCCGAAGAGCGCGGCCGTGGGGCCGGTGGCCAGCGCCAGGCGGCGGGGGCGGAACTGCCCGAAGCGCGCAGGCAGCCAGCGCAGGGCCGCGAGCGAGACGGCGAGGCCGATGAGGACCGAGCCGAGCGCTTCCCAGAGGATCATGGTCACTTCCCTCCCGTACCGGGGTCGAGGAGCGGGTGCAAAACGGTCGAAGCCGTACTACCCCCGGGTGGGGCCGGGCAACCCTCGCGGGTGGTCTCCCGCGGAAGGCCGGGCGGTCTCCGTCAGGTCCCCCGGTCCCCGGCCGCGCGGGGCGCCCCTCCCTTTCGTACGACAACGGCGGGGCCCCGGTGAATTCCTCACCGGGGCCCCGCCGTTGTCACTCGGCCTGTGCGGCTCAGAGCGTCGCGCTGAAACCGACCTTGCGGACGGTCGGCTCGCCGATCTCCACGTAGGCCAGACGGTCGGACGGGACCAGGACCTTGCGGCCGTGGTCGTCCACCAGGCTCAGGAGCGGAGCCTTGCCGCCGAGCGCGTCGGCCACCGCACGCTCGACCTCTTCGGCAGACTGCCCGCTCTCGAGAACGATCTCGCGGGGCGCGTGCTGCACGCCGATCTTGACCTCCACGGCTTATGTCCCTCCGAAGGTATGGGGTTCCCCCGTGGCGAAGCCCAGGGGAGGAGTGCGCGGACAGCCGCGCCGTACGTTCCACACACTAGCCCGGTACGGCCCCGCGCCGAGCCGGTGCCCGCACGCTGGCAGCGAACAGGAGCGCCGGTCCGCGCGGTGCCGGGGTGCTCCGGGGCGCGCGCCGGGCGGCTCAGACCGCCTCGGGCCCGTTCTTCGGGAAGCCGGCGATGCCGCGCCAGGCCAGCGACGTGAGCAGCTGGACGGCGGTGTCGCGCGGCACGGAGGACTCGCTGGAGAGCCAGTAGCGGGCGACGACCTGGGAGACGCCGCCGAGGCCCACGGCCAGCAGCATGGCCTCGTCCTTGGACAGGCCGGTGTCCTCGGCGATGACGTCGCTGATCTCCCGCGCGCACTCCAGGGAGACCCGGTCGACGCGCTCGCGCACGGCCGGCTCGTTGGTGAGGTCGGACTCGAAGACCAGACGGAAGGCGCCGCCCTCGTCCTCCACGTACGCGAAGTAGGCGTCCATGGTGGCCGCCACCCGCAGCTTGTTGTCGGAGGTGGAGGCGAGCGCGGTGCGGACCGCGTGCAGCAGGGCCTCGCAGTGCTGGTCCAGCAGGGCCAGGTAGAGGTCCAGCTTGCCGGGGAAGTGCTGGTAGAGGACCGGCTTGCTGACGCCGGCGCGCTCGGCGATGTCGTCCATCGCCGCCGCGTGGTAACCCTGTGCGACAAAGACTTCCTGGGCCGCGCCCAGCAGCTGATTGCGTCGGGCTCGGCGCGGCAGACGCGTGCCTCGCGGCCGCGCCTCGGTCTGCTCGATGGCTGTCACGCCGCCTCCCATGATCGTTCCCTGCACGGTGTGCACCGCGCCCGCCATCGTACTTTTGGGTAACCGGGCCGTGCGTGGTCGGAGCGGAGAATTTCACGTACCGGACGCTGTGGGAAGTCGACAAATTACCGACAATTGGGCGCAGGACGCCCCGTGCCCCCGCGGTCGGCCCCCGGAACGCCCGGATCGCCCCGGATCAGCGGTAGTCGTCCTCGTCCAGGTCCACGACCCGGGCCTGTTCGGCGACGTCCGCCTCGTTGGCGCTGCCGGGGTCGATCCCGGTCAGCGGGTCGTCGCGGTGGGGCGAGACGTCCGCCAGCTGCTCGGCGGCGTCGGCTTCCGGTGCCTCCACGTCGATCTCCGTGACATCGGGATCGTCCTCGAACGTCTCGGGATCGGACGGGTCAACGGTCATGCGGTACCCCTTCCCGGGGAGAACGTCCTCGTACTCCTGGGTACGAGCCTAGGAGAGCGGCCCCCTCGACGCCAGGCGATCTGTGACCGCCGCCACAACAGCCCCGGCGTGATCGTCTCGTAACATTGCCCGCATGTCTTCGACCGAGTCGCCGGATGCCCGTGCCGTCCCCGTGGTCCCCCCGGGGCGGCCGTCGCGGGTGGCCGAGGGCGAGGAGGTCCGCACGGTGACCCTGCCGGGGGTCACGCTGGCCGTGCGCCACCGGCGTCCGCGCCGCCCGGAGCTCCCCCGCGCCCTGTTCGTGCACGGCCTCGGCGGCTCCTCGCAGAACTGGTCCGCTCTGATGGACAGGCTGGCGGGCGACGTCGACGGCGAGGCGCTCGACCTGCCCGGTTTCGGCGACTCCCCGCCGCCGGACGACGGCGACTACTCCCTCACCGGCTTCGCGCGTGTCGTCATCCGCCACCTCGACGCCGCCGGGCGCGGCCCCGTCCACCTGGTCGGCAACTCCCTGGGCGGCGCGGTCGTCACCCGCGTCGCCGCGGTCCGCCCCGACCTCGTGCGCACCCTGACGCTCGTCTCGCCCGCCCTGCCGGAGCTGCGCCCGCAGCGCACGGCGGTGCCCACCGGGCTGCTCGCGGTGCCCGGCGTCGTCTCCCTCTTCGCGCGGATGACGAAGGACTGGACACCCGAGAGACGTACACGCGAGGTCCTCGCGCTCTGTTACGGGGACCCCGGACGGGTGACACCCGAAGGGTTCGCGGAGGCCGTCGCGGAGTACGAGCGGAGGCTGGAGCTCCCCTACTTCTGGGACGTGATGGCCCGCTCCGCGCGGGGCATCGTGGACGCCTACACCCTCGGTGGCCAGCATTCGCTGTGGCGTCAGGCGGAGAAGGTGCTTGCCCCTACGCTGCTCGTCTACGGAAAGCGCGACCAACTGGTCTCGTACCGTATGGCAGCGCGAGCCGGCAAGACTTTCCGCGACTCGCGGCTGTTGACGCTTCTGGAATCAGGACATGTCGCCATGATGGAGGACCCGGACGCGGTGGCACGTGCCTTCCGCGACCTGCTCGCGGACACCGCCGCCACCGCAGAACGGAGCGCTACGCCTCGTGGGTAAACACAGTGCACGTGCCTCCCACGCTTCTCCCCGGCCCGCGGCGCCCGCCGCCGGGGGCCCCACCGGTGACGCCGCCGGGAGCGGCGGCGAGGAGTCCGGACCACGGGGCGGTACGGGCCCCGCGTTCGGCACCGGTTTCGACGCCGGGTTCGGTGCCGAGGCCGGTACGGCGCCCGGTACGGGCCGCCGGCGCGCCTCGGCCGCCGAGGAGACCACCGGCCCCGACGCCGCGGAGCCCTCGTCGGCGGGCGGATGGCCGGACCCGCTGTTCGACCCCGAGTGGACCGGCGCGGCCGGGAGCCGGGGCGGACAGCCGGGTGAGCACCAGCCGGAGCCGGGCGTCGGCTGGGGCGTCATCGGCGTCCAGCGCGGCCAGGCCGCGGGCCCGGCCGGCGGCTACGAGCACCACACCTACGGCTCGCTCCATGTGACGGACCGTCCGGCCGGGCCGGAGCCGGCCCACCAGCCCGTGCTCCCGTTCGTCGTCGACGAGGTGTTCCCGCCCTCCGTCTCCTCCCCCTCCGCTTCCACTTCCGCTTCCGGTTCCGTCTCAGGTCCGTTCGTCGCGCCGGGTCCCGCCGTCGCGTCCGCCGAGGCCCCCTCCGCCGTGGACGCCGGCACCCCCCGCGTGACGCTCACGAGACCCGGCAGCCGTCGCGCGCCCCGCGCCACCGGCCCCCTCCGTGCCGGCAGACCCGGTCAGGGCCTCGCACGCACCGCCACCGGCGTGGCCGCCGCCCTGGTCACGGCCGTGCTCGCGGTGATCGTCGCCGGTCAGGTCGAGGAGGGCGCGGACAGCAAGGCGCAGGCCCGCTCCGCGGACGTCGAGCGCACCGGCCCGGACGCCGCCTCGCGCTCCGACAGCCGCCCCACGCCCAACGGCGGCGCGGTGGTCCCGGCCACGTACGAACAGAAGATGGCGAAGAAGTACCCGCTCGCCCCCGACGCGCGGGGCACCGGCGACTTCGAGACCGTGGGCGGCCACGACAAGGCCACCGGCAAGGGCGAGGTGCTGCGCTACCGCGTGGACGTGGAGAAGGGGCTGCCGCTCGACGGCGGGCTGTTCGCCACGGCCGTGCAGCGGACCCTCAGCGACGAGCGCAGCTGGGGCCACGGCGGCGACCGCACCTTCGAGCGCGTCTCCACCGGCCCCACCGACTTCGTGATCACCCTGGCCAGCCCCGGCACCACGGCCACCTGGTGCGCCAAGTCGGGCCTGGACACCACGCAGGACAACGTCTCCTGCGACTCCGCCGCCACCGACCGCGTCATGATCAACGCCTATCGCTGGGCACAGGGCGCGCAGACCTACGGCGACCGGATGCACGCCTACCGGCAGATGCTGATCAACCACGAGGTCGGCCACCGGCTCGGCCACGACCACGAGACCTGCGCCAAGGAGGGCGCGCTCGCCCCGGTGATGATGCAGCAGACGAAGTTCCTGACGACGGACGGCGCCACCTGCCGGCCGAACCCCTGGCCGTTCCCGGGGGAGTGACCGGGCGGGACCGGGCAGGGACGGGGCAGGGGCCGGGTGCCCGGGGCGATCCGGGCGTAAGCGCATGATCCGGGTTCCTGCCGTTCCGTATCCGCCCGGCCTGCGGGCCTTGATCGATCGTCCCGCTCCGTGAGATGTCTCATCTCTGGATATGAGACATCTTTGCCACCTGGCGAAAATTCGTCCAATGTTCTGCGCATGTCGCACCACCACGCCCCCGAGATCGCCGGCTTCGAGCTGGCGCTGATCGGCGTGGCCGCGCATGCAGTCGCCGACATCCTCTGTCGCTGAGACCGCCCCATCCCCCCGCGCGTACTTCCGCGCCGCGCCAACGCGCAACGGCATCGCGTCCGTCGGGGGCGGTCCACGCGCCCTTGCGCGATCTTCCTCAACCGCCTTCCGTGGGTGCTTGCACTCTCCTTACGATCGCTTTCCCGCGAAAGGCTGACTTCGTCATGCGTCAACTTCCCGCCATATCCCGCCGCGTGGCCGCGGCCGCCGTCAGTGTGGTCCTGCTCGGAGGCGCGGCGGCGTGCGGCCCGGAGAAGAGCGGCGGTGACGCCAAGGGCGGCGCCGACGGCGCCCCGCAGAAGGGCGGCACCCTGACCGTCCTCAACAGACAGCCGCAGAAGACGTTCGACCCGGCGCGCCTCTACACCTCCGGCGGCGGCAACGTCCCCTCGCTCGTCTACCGCACGCTCACCACCCGCAACCGGGAGAGCGGCGCCGAAGGCACCAAGGTCGTGCCCGACCTGGCCACCGACATCGGCAAGGCGAGCGACGACGCCAAGACGTGGACGTACAAGCTGAAGGACGGGCTGAAGTACGAGGACGGCTCGCCCATCACCACCGCCGACATCAAGTACGGCATCGAGCGCTCCTTCGCCGCCGAACTCTCCGGCGGCGCCCCCTACCTGCGCGACTGGCTGGTCGGCGGCGACACCTACCAGGGCCCGTACAAGGAGAAGAAGGGCCTCGACTCGATCGAGACGCCCGACGAGAAGACCATCGTCTTCCACCTGCGCAAGCCCGAGGGCGACTTCCCCTACGTCGCGACCTCCACCCAGTTCGCCCCGGTGCCCAAGGCCAAGGACACCGGCGCCAAGTACGCCGAGCACCCGGTCTCGTCCGGCCCGTACAAGGTCGTCAAGAACGCCAACGACGGCGAGCAGATGGTGCTGGAGCGCAACGAGAACTGGTCGGAGGCGACCGACAAGGAGCGGCACGCCTACCCCGACCGGATCGAGGTCAAGTCCGGCCTCTCCTCCGCCGTCATCAACCAGCGGCTCTCCTCCGGCCAGGGCGCGGACGCCGCCGCCGTGACCACCGACACCAACCTCGGCCCCGCCGAGCTGGCCCGGGTCACCGGCGACAAGAAGCTCGCGGAGCGGGTCGGCACCGGCCACTTCGGCTACACCAACTACCTCGCCTTCAACCCCACGGTGAAGCCCTTCGACGACCCGAAGGTGCGCCAGGCCATCTCCTACGCCGTCAACCGCACCAGCGTGGTGAACGCGGCCGGCGGCTCCTCGCTGGCCGAGCCGGCGACGACCTTCCTGCCCAACCAGAAGTCCTTCGGCTTCACGAAGTACGACCACTTCGCGGGCGGTGCCACGGGCGACGCGGCCAAGGCCAAGGAGCTGCTGAAGGAAGCCGGCCAGGAGAACCTGGAGATCACGCTCACCCACTCCACCGCCCAGGACTTCGAGACCAGCCCCGAGATCGCCACGGCCGTGCAGGCCGCGCTCAAGGAGGCCGGGATCAAGGTCAAGCTGGAGGGCCTGGAGATCAACGACTACGACGAGAAGACCCACACCCTCGACAAGCAGCCGGGTCTCTTCCTCGCCCACTGGGGTGCCGACTGGCCCTCCGGCGGCCCCTTCCTCGCGCCGGTCTTCGACGGCCGGCAGATCGTCAAGGAGGGCGCGGGCAACTACAACGCCTCCCGCCTCGACGACTCCAAGGTCAAGGACGAGATCGACGAGATCAACAAGATCACCGACCATGACTCCGCCGCCGAGCGCTGGGGCGCCCTCGACCGCAAGATCGGCGAGCAGGCGCTGACCGTCCCGCTGTTCCACCCGGTCTACAAGCGCCTCTACGGCAAGGACGTCAAGAACGTCGTCATCAGCGACTGGACCGGTGTCCTCGACATCTCGCAGGTCGCGGTCAAGTGACGGACCTCCTCACCACCCCGGAACCGGAGGCGGGGCTCGCCCCCGCCTCCGGGGCCCGGCAGGTCTGGCGGCGGCTGAGGGCGCGCAGGTCCGCGCTCGCGGCCGCGGCCGTGCTGGGTCTGCTCGTCCTCCTCGCCCTCGCCGCGCCGCTGCTGGCCGCGCTGGAGGGACAGGACCCGAACACCTACCACGACGCCCTCGTCGACTCCGCGCGCGGCGGCGTGCCGCTCGGCGACTTCGGCGGCATCAGCGCCGAGCACTGGCTAGGCGTCGAACCGGGCACCGGCCGCGACATGTTCGTACGGCTGCTCTACGGAGCCCGGGTCTCGCTGCTGGTCGCCCTCGGCGCGACCGTCGTCCAGGTGCTCATCGGCCTCGCCGTGGGCCTGGCCGCCGCTCTCGGCAACCGGTTCGTCGACAGCGTGTTCAGCCACCTCACCGATGTGATGGTCGCGATGCCGCTGCTCGTCTTCGCGATCGCGCTGATGGCCGTCGTGCCCGCGGACTTCCCGCGCCCGCTGCTGCTCGTCATCGCCATCGGCCTGCTCGCCTGGGGGCCCATGGCACGGCTCGTGCGCGGCCAGACGCTGAGCCTGAAGAAGCTCGACTACGTCTCGGCCGCCCGGCTGACCGGCGGTTCGTCCTGGCGGGTCGCCCGGCGTGAGCTGCTGCCCGCGCTCGCCGCGCCCGTGATCACCTATGCGGCCATCCTGCTGCCGAGCAACATCGTCATCGAGGCGAGCATGTCCTTCCTCGGCGTGGGGGTGAAGCCGCCGACGCCCTCCTGGGGGCAGATGCTCTCGACGGCCAGCACGTGGTTCCGCGCGGACCCCGCGTACGTCCTGCTGCCGGCCCTGATGCTGTTCGTCACCACGCTCGCCTTCACGGTGCTCGCCGACGGGCTGCGCGTCGCGCTCGACCCGCGTGAGGCGTCCCGGCTGAGGGTCGGCCGAGGCGGCCGCGAGTCCCCCAAGTCCCGTCCGGGAGGCACGGCGTGACCCTCTACTTCCTGCGCCGCGCGCTGGGCGCGGTCGCCGTCGTCCTCGTGCTGTCGGCCGTCGTCTACGTGACGTTCTACGTCGCGCCCGGCGACCCCGCCCGCCTGGCGTGCGGCCCGCGCTGCAACACCGAGCAGATCCGGCAGGTCCGCGAGCAGCTCTCGCTCGACGACCCCCTCCTGACGCAGTACTGGCACTTCCTCCAGGGCATCTTCGTCGGGCAGGACTACTCCACCGGAACCAGCGTGCTGCATTGCGACGCACCCTGCTTCGGCCTCTCGTACCAGAACAACCAGCAGGTCACCGACATGCTCGTCGAGCGGCTGCCCGCCACGGCCTCGCTGGCCGTCGGCGCCATGGCCGTCTGGCTGTCGGTGGGCATCGGCACCGGTCTGATGTCCGCGCTGCGGCGCGGCGGGGTGACCGAGCGGGTCCTCACCTGGCTCACCCTGGCCGGCACCGCCACCCCGGTCTTCATCAGCGGCCTGCTGATGCTGATGGTCTTCTGCGCCTATCTGGAATGGCTGCCGTTCCCGACCTACGTGCCGCTGACCGAGGACCCCGAGCAGTGGGCCTGGAACATGCTGCTGCCCTGGGTGGCGCTCGGCCTGCTCGAATCCGCCAAGTACGCCCGCCTCACCCGCAGCTCCACGCTGGAGACGCTGGCCGAGGACCACATCCGCACCTTCCGCGCCTACGGCGTGCCCGAACGGTCGCTGGTCGTCCGGCACGCCCTGCGGGGCGCGCTGGCCCCGGTCATCGCCCTCACCGCCGCCGACTTCGGGTCGATCTTCGGCGGCGCGGTGCTGACCGAGAAGATGTTCGGCCTGCCCGGCATCGGCCAGCTGCTGGTGGACGCCACGCAGAAGATCGACCTCCCGGTCGTCGTGGCCGTCGTGGTGATCACCGGCGCCGCCGTCGTGATCGCCAACATCGTGGCGGACGTGCTCTACGCCGTCGCCGACCGAAGGGTGGCCCTGCGATGACCGCCGGCACCGCGTCCCTGGTCTCCGTGACGGACCTGTCCATCGCCTTCCCCACCGGGGAGGGCGTGGTCCGGGCCGTCGACGGACTCTCCTTCACCCTCGCCCCCGGCGGTGCCCTGGGCATCGTCGGCGAGTCCGGGTCCGGCAAGAGCACCGCCGCGTACGCCCTGCTCGGCCTGCACAAGGGCACCGGCGCCGCCGTCTCCGGCTCGGTGACCGTCGCCGGGCACGACGTGCTCGCCGCCGGGGACGCCGAACTGCGCGCGCTGCGCGGCGGGGTGGCGGCCATGGTCTTCCAGGACCCGCTCTCCTCGCTCGACCCCTACCAGGCCATCGGCGACCAGATCGCCGAGGTCTACCGCGTGCACCGTAAGGACGCCTCCCGGCGCGCCGCCCGGGAGCGCGCCACCGAGGTCCTCGACCGGGTCGGCATCCCGGACGCGGCCCGCCGCGCCCGGTCCCGGCCGCACGAGTTCAGCGGCGGCATGCGCCAGCGGGCCCTGATCGCCATGGCGCTCGCCTGCGAGCCCCGGCTCCTCGTCGCCGACGAACCCACCACGGCCCTCGACGTCACCGTCCAGGCCCAGATCCTCGACCTGCTGCGCGACCTGCGCGCGGAGACGGGCATGGGCCTGATCCTCGTCACCCACGACCTCGGGGTGGCCGCCGGCACCGTCGACGAGCTGCTGGTGATGAAGGACGGCCGGGCGGTCGAGCACGCGCCCGTGCGCACCGTGCTCGACGCGCCGCGCGAGACCTACACGCGCGACCTGCTGGCCGCCGTGCCCCGGGTGAACGTCCGCCGGACCACCGGGGTGAAGCGGCCGTCCGCCGAAGGGCCCGGCGGCGGCGTGCTGCTGGAGGCGGACGGCCTCACCCGGACGTTCGGGAGCGGCCGTAAGGCCGTCACCGCCGTCGAGGACGTCTCGCTGACCCTCCGCGCGGGCGAGACCGTCGGGGTCGTCGGCGAGTCCGGCAGCGGCAAGACGACGCTCGGGCGGATGCTCGTACGGCTCCTGGAGCCGACCGGCGGCGCGCTCCGATACCAGGGGCGCGACATCGGCGGCCTGAAGGACCGCGAGCTGCGGGCGTTCCGCAGCGAGCTCCAGATGGTCTTCCAGGACCCGGTCTCCTCCCTCAACCCCCGGCGCAGCGTCGGCGAGTCCATCGCCGACCCGCTGCGCGCCGCCGGGCGGCTGGGCGACGCGGAGATCGTCGCCCGGGTGCGGGAACTGCTGGAGCGGGTGGGGCTCGACCCCGGCGCGTACCACCGCTACCCGCACGAGTTCAGCGGCGGCCAGCGGCAGCGGGTCGGCATCGCGCGGGCGCTCGCGCCCGAGCCCAAGCTGATCGTCTGCGACGAACCGGTCTCCGCCCTGGACGTCACCACCCAGGCGCAGGTGGTGCGGCTCCTCGGCGAGCTCCAGCGCGACCTGGGCCTCGCGCTGGTCTTCATCGCCCACGACCTCGCCGTCGTACGGCAGGTCAGCGACCGGCTCGTGGTGATGCGGAACGGCCGGATCGTGGAGGAGGGCGACGCCGACTCCGTCTACGAGCGGCCCGGCCACCCCTATACACAGGGCCTGCTGGCGGCCGTCCCGCTGCTCGAAAAGGCGGAAGCCGCCGCATAGCGCGAAGCAACGCCCCATCTTCGGGAAAGTCACTTCTGTTCACCCCTTCCGGTGGCGCGACGGACAACCGTCCGTCGCGCCGCACGGCCCCGCGCATAGCGTGCTCCCGCTGCCGTTCGGCGGCTGCCGAGGCCACAGTGGACAGACGGGGGTGCGTGCGTGCGCGTGGGACTCCTCACGGAGGGTGGATATCCGTATGCCGCGGGTGAGGGTGGCGAGTGGTGCGACCAGCTCGTCAGGGGGCTCGACCAGCACGACTTCGAGGTCTATGCCCTGAGCCGGGGCGCCCGCCAGGAGCGCGGCGGGTGGTACGGCCTCCCCAAACAGGTGCGGCGGGTACGGACGGCACCGCTCTGGGGCGACCCGCCGGAAGGGGACACGGGGCGCGCGTACGGCGCGTACGGGCGGCGCGAACGGCAGCGGTTCGAGGAGCACTTCGGGGAGCTGGCGGCGGCGCTCGTCGCCACGGACGCGGGCGGGGCCGGAGGGGCCGGGGGAGCGAGAGGGGCCGGTGGGGCGGCGGACGCGTCCGGAGCGTCCGGCACGCCGGACGACCCCGCCACGGCGGACGCGGCCGGGACGGGGGGCGCCGAGGGGGCGGCCCCCTCCGCCGAGGGCCAGGCGTACCGTTTCGCCGAGGGCCTGCACGGCCTCGCCGACCTCGCACGGGAAGCCGGCGGCCTCGGCGCCGCGCTCCGCTCGGAACAGGCCCTGCGCACCCTGGAGGCGGCGTGCCGCGCGCCCGGCGCGCACCCCGCGGCGTACGGCATCCGCGTCGCCGACCTCCTCGCCGTCTCCGCCTTCCTGGAGCGGGTGCTGCGGCCCCTCTCCCTGGACTGGTACGGCGCCGCCGGCGACCACGACCGGGGGCTCGCCGCCGTCGACCTCTGCCACGCCACGTCGGCGGGGCCCGCCGCGCTGCCGGGGCTGCTGGCCAAACGCTTCTTCGGTACCCCGCTCCTCGTCACCGAGTACGAGGTGCGGCTGCGCGCCCACTACCTCAGCGGCGCCGCGGACTCCGCCGGGCTGTCGCTCGCCGTAAGGACGCTGATCTCCTCCTTCCACCGGCTGCTGTCCGCCGAGGTCTACGGCCGGGCCGACCTGATCACCCCCGGCGACGCCCGGGTGCGGCGCTGGCAGGAGCGCTGCGGAGCCGCCCGCGAGCGGCTGCGCACGGTCCACCCCGGAGTGGACGAACGCCCCTACGACGCGGTCGGCCAGGGGGCCGAGGACCCGCGGGGCCCGGCCGGCGCGTCCCTGGACGACGGCCGGACGCTGCTCTGGCTGGGCGACCCCGAGCCCCATCTGTGGGACGCCTTCGCCGCCGTGCGGGCGGCCGAGCCGGGGGCGGCGCTCAGGGTCGTCGGCGCCCCGGCGCCGGGCGCCGGGCCGCCGGACGGCGTGACGTACGAGGAGACCGTGCGCCCGGAGACGTACGCGGCGGGCAGTGTCGTCCTCGCCGGGGCCGCGGACGCCTTCCCGCTGCCGCTGGTCGAAGCGATGTTCTGCGGCCGGGCGACGGTCGCGCCGGACGCCTGCGCCGTCCGGGAGGCCGTCGGCGGCACGGGCCTGGTCGTCCCGCCGGGCGACCCCGCCGCGCTGGCCGCCGCCTGCCTCGACCTCCTGCGCGACCCCGGCCGGCGCGCCCGGCTCGGCGCGGCGGCGCGGGAGCGCGCCCTCGAACTCTTCACCGTGGAGCGGCATGTGACGGCCTTTCGCGGCATCTACCTCGAACTGATCTCACGGGCCCCCGTCCGGCAGGACGGGTCCGACCCGTCCGTCCCCTTCGGCCGCGCCGCCGGGGCGCACCCACCGCTCCACTGGTCCCCGCGCGCCGCCTCCCCGACCTGGGCGGGGCGCCCATGAGCACGTCACTGCGGGCCGGCAGCCCGCCGAACCCCACCGGCATACCCGCCCCGACGGCACCCGCCGACCCGGTGAAGGCGCTCCTCCAGCACCACCGCGAGCTCTGCGCCCGCGCCGTGGACCCCCTGGAGATCGCCGCCGTCCTGGAGGCGCGCGGCGCCGCGGACCACACGGCGGCCGAGTGCCGCCACCGCGATCTGTTCTCCCTGGCCGAGGAGTTGTACGCGCGCGGGCGCGGCACGGAGCCGGTGCCGGACGTGCCGGGAGGCACGGCGACGGCACCGCGTGGCGGCGGCCTCCGGGGCGCCGGGTTCCCGCACGGCGGCTCTCCGCCAGGGAGCCTGCTGCGGGGCGGCTTCCTCCGGGGCGGCCTTCTGCTCGAAGACACCCCGGACGGCGGCGTCCCGCGGGGCGGCCCGCCGTACGGTGAACTGCCGCACCGCGGGCCGCGGCACCGGGAACCGCCGCGAGGCGGCGACCCGTCCCCGCCGTGCCGCCCCGCCGGTACCTACCGATGGCGGGCCGCGCGGTGGGTCGCCGTGTTCTGGCTGATCGGGTACGGCCTCGTGGGCGACCGTCTCCTCGCGGCTCTGCTCGCCGGGCGGCCCGTCCGGGAGCTCGCCGGGCCCGGCGGCCCGGCCGGGGTGCTGGCCGCCGCCGTGCCGACGGCGCTCGCCCTGGCCTGCGCCGCCGCGCCCGCGGCCTGGAGCGCGCGCTGGTTCACGGCACGGGCGGGCCGCGCCCTCCTCGGCAGCCGCACCCTCGCCGAGTTCCGGGCCCGCGTGCGGCCCGTGCCCGTCCTCGCCACCGTGTTCCACCTCGCCGCCCTGGCCGCCCTCCTGGCCGCCGGGCACGCGGCGCTGCGGGGCACCGTGTCCCCGGGGCCGCTCGCCGCCGTCACCGCCCTCGGGGGGCTGCTCTTCGTGGCCCGCCTGGCGGCCTCCCGGGGGCTGGGCCGGGCGGCCGCCTCCGCCGCGCTCGCGGCCTGCGCGGCGGAGGCCGCGGCGCTGCTCGGCGCCCCGCTCTCCCCGGGCGGCGGGCCGCTGCGGCCCGTGACCGCCCTCGCGGAGGCGCACGGACCCGCCGCCGTGCCCCTGGTGGCGTGCGCCGTGCCCGCGCTCGCCCTGCTGACCCTCGCCCTGCCCGCGCTGACCCGGGCCTCCGCCCACCGGAGCGCGGTGGCCCCCGCCGTGTCCGCAGACCCCGCAGACCCCGCCGCCCCCGGCGAGCCCCGGCCCGGTGAACCGTCCACCGGGCCGCACACCCCTGTCAGAGGAGCAAGGAAGATGACCGTTCACCCCATCCGCACCGCCGGGCCAGAGGGAGGGCGCGACCGATGAGGGTCCTTCTGCTCGGAGCCAACGGCTACCTCGGCCGTTACGTGGCCGACCGGCTGCTCGCCGACCCCGCCGTCCAGCTCACCGCCCTCGGCCGCGGCGACGACGCGGATGTCCGCTTCGACCTGGCGACCGGCAGCCCCGGGGCGCTCACCCGCTTCCTCAACGCCGTCCACCCCGGAGTGGTGATCAACTGCGCGGGCGCCACCCGCGGTGGCGCCCGCGACCTCACCCGGCACAACACCGTCGCCGTCGCCACCGTCTGCGAGTCCCTGCGGCGCAGCGGCTGCGGCGCCCGCCTGGTCCAGCTCGGCTGCTCCTCCGAGTACGGGCCCTCGCAGCCCGGCTCCTCCACCGCCGAGGACGCCGTCCCGCGTCCCGGCGGCCCGTACGGCGTCAGCAAGCTCGCCGCCACCGAGCTCGTCCTCGGCTCCGGCCTGGACGCCATCGTGCTGCGCGTCTTCTCGCCCGTCGGGCCCGGCACCCCGGCCGGCTCCCCGCTGGGCCGGCTCGCCGACGCCATGCGCCGTGCCATGCAGAGCGGTGACAGCGAGCTCAAGCTCAGCGGCCTCGGGGTGCAGCGCGACTTCGTCGACGTCCGCGACGTGGCCCGCGCCGTCCACGCCGCCTCCCTCTCGGCCGCCCAGGGCGCCGTCAACATCGGCACCGGCCGCGCGGTCAGGCTCCGCGACGCCGCCTCCCTGCTCGCCCGCGTCGCGGGCTTCGGCGGCGCCCTCCATGAGCTGGACGACCCGCATCTCGGCACTCCGCCCGCCTACCCCTACCCGGACGGCTGCGGCAGCTGGCAGCAGGCCGACGTGCGCACCGCACGCGACCGGCTCGGCTGGCGGCCCCGGATCGGCCTGGAGGAGTCACTGGCCGACATCTGGATGGAGGCGGCGTGTCGTATCTGATCCCCTCCGGCCGCCGGGCCTCGCCCGACACCGACGCCCCGCTGCGGTTCGGCGTCCCCGGCATCGCCCACCCGCTGCTCGCCCCCGCCGAATGGGGCGAACTCCTGCGCACCGACGTGCCGGTGGACTGGGTCGTGCTCGGCAGCGGCGCCATCGCCGCCCCCGGCGCCTCGGGCGGTCCGGGCGCCCGCCCGGACCCGTACTGCCTGCCCGCCGTCGCCCGGCTGCGGGACGCGGGCGTCCGGCTCCTCGGCCACCTGGACCTGAAGTTCGGCGAGCGCCCCTTCGAGGAACTCCTCGGGGAGGCGCAGCGCTACCTCAACTGGTACAAGGTGGACGGCTTCTCGCTCGACGCCTGCCCCACCGGCCGGGCCGCGCTGCCCACGGTCCGCCGCACCGTGAGCGCCCTGCGCACGCTGCGCGAACGCGCCCGGATCGTCCTCGTCCACGGCGCCCACCCCTGCGCGGGCTACGCCGAACTCGCCGACCAGCTGGTGACCTTCCGCGGGCCGTGGTCCGCCTACCGCTGGTCGCAGGTGGCCGAGTGGACGGCCGACCACCCGCCCGAGCGGTTCTGCCACCTCGTGCACGGCGTCCCCCGGGCGCACCTGGACGAGGCCCTGCGCATCGCCCGCTGGCAGGGCGCGGGCACCATCTACTTCACCGACCGGACGGACCGGGACGAAGCGGACCCCTGGGAGGTGATGCCCGGCTACTGGGACGAGATCGTCTCGCGCATCGGACCTGGTGTCTCGGAATGAGACGGGGCGTGGCAGGGTTACAGGGGAAGAACCGAACGCCGCCTGTATGTTCCCCGCGCGAGCGGGGATGCCTCTCCTGGAGACCCCGTGTCGCTGCCACCCTTGGTCGAGCCGGCCGCCGAGCTCACCGTTGACGAGGTCCGTCGGTACTCCCGTCACCTGATCATCCCGGACGTCGGGATGGACGGGCAGAAGCGCCTGAAGAACGCCAAGGTGCTCTGTGTGGGTGCCGGCGGCCTCGGTTCCCCCGCCCTGATGTACCTCGCCGCCGCCGGCGTCGGCACCCTCGGCATCGTGGAGTTCGACGAGGTCGACGAATCGAATCTGCAGCGCCAGATCATCCACAGCCAGGCCGACATCGGCCGTTCCAAGGCCGAGTCCGCCCGTGACTCCGTGCTGGGCATCAACCCGTACGTGAACGTCGTCCTCCACCAGGAGCGCCTGGAGGCGGAGAACGTCAAGGAGATCTTCTCCCAGTACGACCTGATCGTGGACGGCACGGACAACTTCGCCACCCGCTATCTGGTCAACGACGCCTGCGTGCTGCTGAACAAGCCGTACGTCTGGGGCTCCATCTACCGCTTCGACGGTCAGGCGTCCGTCTTCTGGAGCGAGCACGGCCCCTGCTACCGCTGCCTCTACCCGGAGCCCCCGCCGCCGGGCATGGTGCCCTCCTGCGCCGAGGGCGGCGTGCTGGGCGTGCTGTGCGCCTCCATCGGATCGATCCAGGTCAACGAGGCGATCAAGCTGCTCGCGGGCATCGGCGAGCCGCTGGTCGGCCGCCTGATGATCTACGACGCCCTGGAGATGACCTACCGCCAGGTCAAGGTCCGCAAGGACCCCGGCTGCGCGGTGTGCGGTGAGAACCCCACGGTCACCGAGCTGATCGACTACGAGGCGTTCTGCGGCGTGGTCTCGGAGGAGGCCCAGGAGGCCGCCGCGGGTTCCACGATCACTCCCCGGCAGCTCAAGGAGTGGATCGACGCGGACGAGAAGATCGACATCATCGACGTCCGCGAGCCCAACGAGTACGAGATCGTCTCGATCCCGGGCGCCCGGCTGATCCCGAAGAACGAGTTCCTGATGGGCTCCGCCCTCCAGGACCTGCCGCAGGACAAGAAGATCGTCCTGCACTGCAAGACGGGTGTCCGCTCCGCGGAGGTCCTGGCGGTCCTGAAGTCCGCGGGCTTCGCGGACGCGGTGCACGTGGGCGGCGGCGTGATCGGCTGGGTGCACCAGATCGAGCCCGAGAAGCCGGTGTACTAACCGGTCCGCTTAGGCGTATTGCCCACGTGTGCGGGGCGGGCCGGCTTGCTCCGGTCCGCCCCGCGGCGTTCTCGGGGGTGAGAGCGCCCTCGGGCCGCTGGGGGCGTGCCTCTGGCCCGGGCGGGCGGCTTTTCTCCGCGCCTTCCGGTTTCTCCGCGCCCTCCAGGCGTTCCCGCCCGGACCGGACGGGAACGCTTCCGGCCCGTCCGGGGCCGCCGGCCCGGCGGGCCCGGCGCGGCCCTCGTCACCGCCCGCGCAGCGGCGCGCAGCCTATCCGCGCCGCCATCGCGTCCACGAACGCCGGGAACGCGTGCCTGGGGTCGTCCAGCCGCGTATGGGTCCGCCCCGGCCCAACCCGCATCGCGAAGACCGTCGGTCTCCCCCCGCACTCCGCCCGCACCAGCGCCCCCGCCGCGTCGATCCGCCCCCGCCCCCGCCAGCCCGGCGCCGGTGCCGAGGCGCCCGTCAGGCCGTCGAAGAGGGCGACGATCCTGGGTCTGCCGACCATCGTGAAGCGGGCCGCGGGACGGCCGTCGTCGCCCCCGGAGACCGCGCAGGACTGGAGGTCGTCACCGGCCCCGCCGCCCACCGTGTCCGTCAGGTGCTCCCCGGCGGCGTCCTCGCCCAGCCCAGGGATCGCGCACCGCCCGGCCGGCGTGTCCGACGTGTCCGGCGCCGGCGGCGGGGACGACAGGGGCGGTTCGGGACGCAGTCGCAGGGAGGGCGCCGAGGAGCAACGCGTCGCCTCCGTGGCGCGGTTGGCCACCCGGACGAGTAACTCCCCCGTCCGCGAGGGGGAGGAGTCGTCCGGGAAGCCTGGATGGCTGCCCCTGTCGGCGGCGTCCGTGAACGAGCTGGTGAGCGTCACCACCGACGGGCGGCCGCCCACGTCACAGCTCTCCGGCAGCACCAGCGCGCCCGAGCCGTCGGCCGTGAAGCCCGGCAGCAGCCCCGGCAGCGCCCGGTCGCCGCCCGCGAACAGCCCGCCGACCCAGTCCCGCCGGCCCTCGGCGTCCCTCGGGCCCGTGCCGAGCCGGACCTCGATCCGCTGCTCGTACGCCCCCGCGCCGCGGCCGCCCCGCCAGCTGAGGACGCAGTGGCCGCGCGGCCGCTCCCGGGTGGGGACGCTCTCCTCCGCGGCGCGCTCCCGGCCGCCGTCCCGGAACGGGCCCGACCCCTCCGTCCAGGCGCCCCAGCAGTACGTCCGGCGGGCCAGCGGCGTGGACTGCGTCTGCCAGAGCGCGACCAGGGCGGCCACCAGGGCGGCGACCGCCAGCAGGCCGGTGAGCACGCGCACTTTGCGCTCGGCCTGCCCGGTGGGCCGCGGCGGGCTGTACGACATCGCATTCCCCCCGACCGTCCGTCACGGAACTGCTGTGCGGGAGATCGTAGTGCGAGCCACAGACATTCGACGCGTCGGTTCGAGCCACCGATGATATGTGTTATGTGCTGTGTGTACGTTGAACAGTACTATGAGCAGATCTTGCCCGGTTGGGGCACCTTACCCTCCAACAGGTACGCGTCCACCACTTCCTTGACGCACGCGTTGCCGCCGTCGTACGCGCCGTGCCCCTGTCCCCGGTACGTGAGCTCCACTCCGACGCCCGGACCCAGCTCGCGCACCATCGCGCGCGCCCCCTCGTAAGGGGTAGCCGGGTCACCGGTGTTGCCGACGACGAGGATCGGCGGCGCCCCCTTGGCGCTGACGTCCGGGGTCTGCCATTCGCCCTTGACCGGCCAGCCCGTGCACTGGGTGAGGCTCCAGGCCATGAAGTCCCCGAACACGGGGGAGGCCCTGCGGAACTCCGGCACCTTCGCCTCGATCTCGTCGGCCGTGTAGCGCTGCGCGAAGTCCGCGCACGTGATGGCGTTGAGCGACGCCTGGAGCGTGCTGTAACGCCCGTCCTGGCCCCGGCCGTTCAGGGAGTCCGCGAGGGCCAGCAGCAGCTTGCCGTCGCCGTTCTCCGCGTCCTCGATGCCCTCCGTGAGGTAGTCCCAGAAGTCCTGCGAGTACAGGGCCTGCGCGATGCCGGCCGTGGCGAGCGAGCGGGTCAGCTCCCTGCCGCCCGCGCCGGGCACGGGCTTCTCGTCCAGCCGCCGCAGCAGCTCGCCGATCTGCCGCTCCGTCGGGCAGTTGTCGGAGTTCTTCACGCACGCGTCCATGTAGTTGCCCAGTGCGAGCTGGAACCCCTTCGCCTGACCCAGGGAGCCCCGCACGGGGTCGCTCGTCGGGTCCACGACGCCGTCGAAGAGCGCCCGGCCCACCTTGTCCGGGAACAAGTGGGCGTACACCCCGCCCAGTTCGGTGCCGTACGAGACGCCGAAGTAGTGCAGCTTGTCGTCGCCCAGCACCCGCCGCATCAGGTCCATGTCGCGGGCCGCGTTCGACGTCCCCACGTGCGGCAGGACCTTCCCCGCCCGCTTCTCGCACGCCCGCGCGTACTTACCCACCCGGTCGACCAGGTCCTTCGCCTCGGCCCTGGTGTCGGGGGCCGCGTCCGCCGCGTAGTAGGCGTCCAGTTCCTTGTCGCTCAGACAGGTGACCCCGCTGCTGCGGCCGACGCCTCGCGGGTCGAAGCTGACCAGATCGTAACGAGTGCGGAGTTTGGTGTAGTCGTCGGCGAACGCCGGGAGCGTGGTGATCCCCGAGCCGCCGGGGCCGCCGAAGTTGAAGACCAGCGAGCCGATGCGGTGGGCCGGGTCGGTGGCCTTCGCCCGGATCAGCGCGAGGTCGACGCCGCCGTTCTCGGGGTTGCCGTAGTCCAGGGGCGCGCGCAGCGTCGAGCACTCCCAGTCGGTGCCCGGCGCCTTGCCCGTCGCCCCGCTCTCGCTGCCGCTGGGGGCCGGGCACGCCTTCCACGTCAGCCGCTGGCGCTCCGGGGCGTCGGCCGCCGCCGCTGCCGAAGCCGAGCCGCCGTTCTCTCCGCCGCCCGCGCAGCTGACGGCGGAGAGGGTGAGCAGCGCGGCGCACAACAGGCCCCCGGCCCTTACGGAACTGGACAACGGCGCGCTCCCGGGGTCGAGGGCTGAGGGGCCGGAGAAAAGGGGCCGACTGCCATCTTGCGGGGTGGGGGGCGGGGGTGCGCGCGGGGTGGGGCGTTCGGGTCACGCGGGGGCGATTCGGGGTGCTGAGGTTTGTTTTTTTTGCCCTTACGGCGGTGCGAATCCGCCGCCTTGCGGTGGTGTGAACCTGGCGCCTTGCGGTGGTGCGAACCTGGCGCCTTGCGGCGGTGCGAACCTGTCGCCTTACGGTGGTGCGGATCCTGCGTCCTTACAGCGGTACGAACGTGACCTCTGTCGCCTTCACGCTCACCCAGACCTTTACGCCCTCCGCCAGCCCGAGGTCGGCCGCGGCCGGAGGGGTGACCTCCGCGACCACGTCGGGCTCTCCGGCCACGAGGACGCGCAGCCGGGCGCCCTGTGCGGTGATCTCGCGGATCGTGCCGGGCCAGACGTTCCGGGGGCTGCCGCCGGTGGGGCGGGTGGTGTGCAGGGACACCGCTTCCGGGCCGACGACCGCCAGGCCGGGGCCCGGGGCCTCGGGGCCGGGTTCCGCGGTGACGAGGCTCGTGCCGCCGTTCAGCGCGACGGTGCCGTCGCCCGTGGACTTCCCCGGCCACGCGTTCCGGCCCAGCATCCGGGCGACCCAGGGGGAGCGGGGGTGGCGGGTCAGCTCGGCGGGCGTCGCGTACTGCACCGTGCGGCCGTCCTCCAGGACGAGGACGCGGTCGGCCAGCGACACGGCTTCCACGGGGTCGTGGGTGACGAGCAGGCAGACGCCCGGGAAGTCGGCGAGGTGGGTGCGCAGGGTGTGCCGGACGTGCGCCCGGGTCGACTGATCGAGCGCGGCCAGCGGCTCGTCCAGGAGTAGCAGCCGGGGGCGGGCGGCGAGGGCGCGGGCCAGGGCGACGCGCTGGGCCTGGCCGCCGCTGAGGCTGCCGGGGCGGCGTCGCGCGAGTCCGCCCACGTCCAGCCGGTCGAGCCAGCGCCGGGCCTCGCGGTGGGCCTCGGCGCGGGGGACGCCCTGGGCGCGGAGGCCGTAGGCGGTGTTGGCGAGGGCGCTCAGGTGGGGGAAAAGGGCGCCGTCCTGGGGGACCCAGGAGATGTGCCGGGTGTGCGGCGGCTTGCGGGAGGCGTCGGTGTTCCCGAGGAGGAGTTCGTGGGCGCTCGCTCGGTCTGTGAGGCCCAGGAGTGCTCTGAGGAGGGTGGTCTTTCCCGCGCCGTTGGGGCCTACTACGGCGATGGTGGTGCCCGGTTCGGCTTCGATGCGGGTGGTGGTCGCGCCTGTGACCGTGGTGCTCAGCGGGTGCGGGGTGGGGTCGGGGGCGGGGCGGGGAGGGTCCTCCGGGGCTGCATGATTTACGGCCCCTGTCACAGGAGCGAAGAACCCCGAAAGTCGCCGCAAATCACGCTTTACGCCCTCTCCGGAGCCCTCCCCGCCCCGCCCCCTTCCGCCGCCGTCCTGCTGCCGGCCGCTGCCCAGCCACCGGCCTCGTAGCGCCATGAGGACCGCCGTCGCGATCGCCAGGAGGAGCAGCGATACCGCCGTCGCCCCTTCCGGGTCGTCCTGGAGGAGCAGGTAGACCTGGAGGGGGAGGGTCTGGGTGGTGCCCGGGAGGTTGCCCGCGAAGGTGATCGTCGCGCCGAACTCGCCCAGGGCGCGGGCCCAGCTGAGCGCCGCTCCGGCCACGAGGCCGGGGGCGATCATCGGGAGGGTGACGGTGCGGAAGACCCTGAGGGGCGTCGCGCCCAGCGTCGTCGCGGTTTCCTCGTAGCGTGGGTGGAGGCCCGCCAGCGCGCCTTCCAGGCTGATGACCAGGAACGGCATGGACACGAACGCCGAGGCCACGACCGCCCCCGCCGTCGAGAACGGCAGGGTGACGCCGAACCAGGATTCCAGCCACGGGCCCAGCACACCGCGCCGGCCGAAGCCCTGGAGCAGTGCCACGCCCGCCACGGTCGGCGGCAGGACCATCGGGAGCATCACCAGGCTGCGCACCAGCGCCTTGCCGGGGAAGTCCCGGCGGGCCAGCGTCCACGCCAGGGGGACACCCAGGAGGAGGGCCAGCAGGAGGGCCCAGCCGGAGACGAGAAGGGACAGCCCCAGCGCCTCGGTGACCTCGCGCGAGCCCAGGCGGGACGGCAGGGTGGCCCATGGGGTGCGGACGAGGATGCCCAGGAGGGGGAGGAAAAGGAAGGCGACGGCCAGCGCGGCCGGCAGCCCGAGCGCCAGGGGAGTGCGCCCCTGGCGCGGGCCGCTTCTCACGGCTGCTGGAAGCCCGCGTCGCGGAGCAGCTTCTGCGCCTCGTCCGTGCTCAGCCACTTCACGAAGTCGCCCGCCTCCTTGGTGTGCGCGGAACCCTTGAGGGTGGCGGCGGGGTAGGAGGCGACGGCGTTCTGGGCGTCGGGCACGGTGACCGTGGAGACCTTGCCCCTGGCCGCGGCGGCGTCGGTGAGGTAGACGATCCCGGCGTCGGCCTCGCCCAGCGAGACCTTGCTGAGGACGGCGCGGACGTTCGGCTCCTGGGACACCGGCTTGACGGTGACGTGCTGCTGGTCGAGGACCTTCTTGCTGTACCGGCCCACCGGCACCTCGGGTGCGGCGAGCACGACCTTGAGCTCGTCGCGGGAGAGGTCGGAGAGTCCCTTGACGCCCTTGGGGTTGTCCTTGGCGGTGGCGATGGTCAGCCGGTTCTTCGCGATGACCGTGGGCGTGCCGGTCTCCGTCCGCAGCCCGTCCATGGTCTTGGCGTCCGCGGTGACGAGGGCGTCGGCGGGCACGCCCTGGCGGACCTGGGAGGCGAGCTCCTGCGACCCGGCGAAGGAGAACTTCACGGTCGTGCCGGGGTGCGCCTTCTCGTACGCCGCTCCGGCCTGCTTGAAGACGTCGGTGAGGGACGCGGCGGCGAGGACGGTGAGGGTCGTCCCGTTCTTGGCGGACCCTTCGGCGTTGTCCTTCTTGTCGTCGCCGCAGCCTGCGAGGGACAGGGCGGCGGCCGTCACGAGGGCGGGCAGGGCGAGGTGGCGGGTGCGGGGCATCGGGTTCTCCGGTTCAGGCGCGGTCGATGTGCACGTTGGTGGCCTTCACCCGGGCCACGGCCTCCATCCCGACGGCCAGCCCCAGCTCCTCCACGGCCTCCCGGGTGAGCAGTGAGACGAGCCGGTGGGGCCCGGCCTGGATCTCGACCTGCGCGGCGACGTCACCGAGCTTCACGGCCGTGATGATCCCGGGAAAGGCGTTGCGCGCGGAGGTGTACGCGGCCTCCTCACCGCTCCCCTCGGCGGCGAGCGCCACGGAGAACGCGGCGAGATCCGTCCCCTCGACGATCCGCTTGCCCGCTTCGTCCCGCCGCGTGGGTATCCGCCCCGCGTCGGCCCACCGGCGCACGGTATCGGGACTGACACCGAGGAGGCGGGCGGCTCGGCCGATGGAGTAGGAGGCTTGCATGTGCGGCACGGTATGGCCATGCGGCCCGCAGATGCAAGGAGAGGGGCTTGGTGGGTGCCGTATGTGCGGCTGGCGGGGCAGGGCGGGGCGCGTCGGTCCGGTGCCGCTGCGCGGGACCTTTCCCCTACCCGCCCCTTCCCGAAACCGGGGGGCAAGTCCCCGGACCCCCTTCCGCGCCGCCGCGCGGTGGCCTCAAACGCCGGCCGGGCTGAATTCGCCCGGTTCCGGGCGACAACTCAGCCCGTCCGGCCTTTGAGGACCGGGGTCCGGGGCGGAGCCCCGCCACGCGGCGGAGCCGCACATCGGATGCAGCGGGAAGGGGCGGGGCCGGGGACAAAGCCCCGCGCAGCGGCCCCCCCGTGCAGGGGCAGCAGCCTGCCTAGATCGCTCCCTTGCGCGTCAGATGCGTGAAAGAGATCCACCCCGGCAACACCGGCAGCCACAACGTCATCAACCGGAACAACAGCACCGCCGGCGCCGCCTGCTCCGCCGGCAGCCCCGCGAACGTCAGCGCACCCGTCAGAGCGAACTCCACCGCGCCGACACCGCCCGGCGTCGGCGCCGCCGACCCCAGGGCGTTGGCCGTCAGATAGACGACGGCGATGCTCGCGTAGCTCAGCTCGCCGCCGAAGGCGCGGATCGCGGCGTCGAGGCACATCACGTTCGCGGCGGTCAGCAGGAGCATGCCGCCGATGCCGGCGAAGAGCTTCTGCGGCCGCTGGAGCACGTCCAGCATGCGCGGCACGACGCCCGCGAACAGCGACCGCACCCGGGTCGAGACGAACTTCCGCAGGACCGGGATGGCGGCCACGACGAGGACCAGCACCGCCGCGGTCAGCAGGCCGCCGATCACCGTCCGGGACGGGCCGATCGACGAGCTGCGCTCGGTGCCCGTGACGTAGCCGAAGGACAGCAGCAGCATGATGTGGCAGGCCAGGCCGAAGAGCTGGGACGCGCCGACGCTCGCCACCGCCAGGCCGGGCCGGACGCCCGCGCGCTGGAGGAAGCGGGTGTTGAGCGCGACGCCGCCCACCGCGGCCGGGGCCACCAGCTTGACGAAGGAGCCCGCCACCTGGGCGAGGACCGTCCTGCCGAAGGTCACCTTCTCGGGCACGAAGCCGAGCAGGCTCAGCGCCGCGGCCACGTAGGTGAGGGCCTGGAAGCCCACGGCCACCGCCACCCACGCCCAGTTGGCCTTGTCGACGAGGTCGCCGAACTTCACGTGCGTCAGCTGCGAGAGCAGGAAGTACGCGGCGAAGGCGCCGGCCACGAAGCTGATCAGCGTGCGGGGCTTGATCCGCTCCAGGCGGACCGGCTCTATCGGCGCCTGCGGGCGGATCAGCAGGACCTGGCGGCGGATCTGCGCGAGGAGGTCCTCCTCGCGCGCCTCCTCCAGGGCCTCGTCGATGGCCTTCTTCTCCGCCTGCCGCTCGGCCTTGAGCGTCTTGCGGTCGCTGACCGCCTCGGTGGCCGGGGCCGGGCCGGAGGCGGCCTGCTCGGCCTTGGCCTCCTTGGCCAGGCGCGCGGCCTCCAGCACCGTCTCCCGCTCCCGCTGGGCCCGCTCCCGGGCCAGCTGCCGGAGCGTCGCCCGGCTGACGCGGGTCAGCGCCAGGGGCTGGAGCAGCGGAAGGCTGTCGGCGACCGCGTCGGGGCCGAGGACCTCCACGCCGGTGGCCACCGCCCGCTCCGCCCCGACCCGCAGGCCCAGGGTGACGAGCAGCTGGGCCACGTCCATGCGCAGCACCAGGTCGCCGGCGGCGATCTCGCCGCCGCGCAGGTCGGTCAGGACGACATTGCCGGAACGATCCACCAGGAGGGCGTCGCCGTCCAGCCTGCGGTGGGCGATCCGGCGCGACTGGAGGGCCTGCACCTGCCGCCAGGCGCCCGCCATGAGCTCGTCGGTGATCTCCTCGGTGGGCACGGCGCCCAGGGCGCGGCCGCCGATGTGCTCGTAGACGAGCATGACGGCGTCCGGGCCCAGCTCGGAGGTGGCGATCAGCTTGGGGGCGTTGGCGCCGGCGGCGATGGCCGCGTAGGCGAGCAGCGCCTCCTGTTCGAGGGCCTGGCGCAGGGACTGGAGGCTGCGCCGCTGGGTGATGCCGCGCAGCGCGAGACGCTGCCAGACCCGGTAGAAGAAGCCCTGCGCCTGCTGCTCGCGGTCGACGACCGTGACGTCCAGGGGCGGGCCGTCCTCCAAGGTGACGATGTACCGCCTGCCCCGGTCGTGGGGCTGCTCGCCGCCCACCGTGTCGGCGCTGTCCTCGGTGCGCAGCGCGGTGACCGGCTTGAAGCCGACGCGGCGCAGGCCGGCGAGGAGGTGCCGGCCCGTGGGCCGGACGTTCGGGGAGCCGACGGCGTAGAGGGTGCCGTAGGCGACGGTCCAGCCGATCAGCACGGTGGTGACGATCGAGAACGGCGTGGTGTAGCCGTTGACCAGCACCGCGAAGGCGTCCAGGAGCAGGACGGCCCACATCGCGACCCGCCAGCGCGGGCGCCGGGACATGCCGACGGCCGTCATATAGGCGATCACGGGGGCCAGATAGCCGTGCACCGGGTCGGTGAGCCCGCCCGTGGGCGCGGGCTGGGTGAGGGCGTCGCGGATCGAGTCGGGCGCCGTTCTCGCCACCCACAGGTCGGTGGCGAGCGAGACGCCGTGCGCCAGGACCGCGGCGAGCACGCCGTCGGCGATCCGCAGCCCGTCCCGCTTGATCAGCCGTTCGATGGCGAAGGCCACCGGGACGATGAAGATCGCGATGTTGGCGGCCAGCCCGGCGAAGTTCGCCAGCAGCTGCGGCGCCCGGCCCGTGCTGTCCTTGATGTCCTCTTCCAGGCCCGTGGTGGTGCCGTGGGCGAAGGCCGCGAGGGCGAGGACGAGGGCGATGCCGACGATGCCGAGGAAAAGCCGCACCAGGTCGACGGGGCGGTGCACACGGGCGGGCAGCAGGGGCTCGTCGCCGGAGACCCGGTCGATGTTCGCCTCCCCGCCCTCGCAGGCGTACGCGTCGTCACCGGCCGGCTTGCCCGTGGCGGAAGGATCCGCTCCGGGGCCGTCGCCGGACGCGGGCAGCTCTCCGGGGGCGCCGGCCTCTTCCCGAGGTCCCGCGCCCTGCTGCCGGTCCGTCTTCTCTTCTTGGTCTCGTATCACCAGTCACCGCCCGGAAGATGGTGGCATGGCCCCGCCGGGCGAGGGGGCATCAGGGTGCATTTCGGGGGCGCGGACTCCGGATCGTACGCCCTGTAGTGCGAAGACGCACTCTGGGTGATCTTCGCGGGGTCCCGGTAGGGGCCCGTGGACCGTGCGCTGTCCGTGCCGTGCGGCAGTATGGGCCGGATGAGCGAGGACGTGCGAGCGGGCGACAGCGCCTCCGGAGCGCCCGGCGAGCTGCCCGAGTACGCGGAGCGGGTGCTGGCCGTCGCCGAGCTGATTCCGCCCGGCCGGGTGATGACCTACGGGGACGTCGCCGAGTGGCTGGGCGAAGGGGGACCCCGGCAGGTCGGCCGGGTCATGGCGCTCTACGGCGGCGCGGTGCCGTGGTGGCGCGTGGTGCGCGCCGACGGCGCCCTGCTGCCGGGCCACGAGCTGCGGGCACTCGACCACTACCGCGAGGAGGGCACCCCGCTGCGGGAGGCCGGCCGGTCCGCCGGGGGACACCTGCCCCGGCTCGCCATGGCGCGGGCCCGGTGGGACGGCGACCCCGATGTGACTCCTCACACCTGACAGGATCCGCCGCCCGGGTGTCGCGGGACCACTCCGTGGCCGCTCCCCCCAAGGGCTGACCCGAACGGGTGAGGCCCCGACAGCCGTACCCCGGCTCCACGGACACCCTGCGCCCCGGCGGCCGGCTGGCGTAGCGTCGGTGGTCGCCGTCATTCCCAGGTCCCCCGCCCGGACCTCCGGCACCCACCGACGCACGACCCTCCGCACCCCCACCAGGACCGGCAACCCACGTGAGCTCCTCCCTTCCGCCCGGCGCGACCCGCCCGTCGCACCCCACGGGTACGTACCGGCTCGTCCGCACCCGGCCGGGCCCCTCGGCCCCTCCTGAGCTGGACGCACGCCAGCGCGCGGTGGTTGACCACGGGGACGGGCCGCTGCTGGTCCTCGCCGGACCCGGCACGGGGAAGACGACGACGCTGGTCGAGGCGGTCGCGGAGCGGGTGCGGCGGGGCACCGACCCGGAGCGGATCCTCGTGCTGACCTTCAGCCGCAAGGCCGCCGTCGAGCTGCGCGACCGGATGGCCGACCGGCTGGGCCGCCTCGGCGGCGTCCAGGGGCCCCGGGCGACGACCTTCCACTCGTACTGCTACGCCCTCGTCCGCGCCCACCAGGACGTGGACCTCTTCATCGACCCGCTGCGCCTGCTGTCCGGCCCCGAGCAGGACACCGTCGTGCGCGAGCTGCTCGCCGGCCAGGCCGAGCTGGAGCGGGCCGGGCGCGCCCGTGTGACCTGGCCCGACGAGCTGCGGGCCTGCCTGACCACCCGCGGGTTCGCCGACGAGGTCCGCGCCGTCCTCGCCCGCAGCCGCGAGCTCGGGCTCGGCCCCGGCGCCCTCGGTGACTTCGCCCACCGCACCGGCCGGCCCGACTGGGCCGCCGCCGCGTCCTTCCTCGCGGAGTACCTGGACGTCCTCGACGCCCGGGGCGTGCTCGACTACGCCGAGCTCGTCCACCGCGCCGTCCTGCTCGCCGAACGGGCCGAGGTCGCCGCGGACCTCGCCCTGCGCTACGACGCCGTCTTCGTCGACGAGTACCAGGACACCGACGCCGCCCAGGCGCGGCTGCTGCGCGCGCTCGCGGGCGGCGGCCGGACGCTGATCGCCTTCGGCGACCCGGACCAGTCGATCTACGCCTTCCGCGGCGCCGACGTCAACGGCATCCTCGAGTTCCCCGACGCCTTCCCGCGCCGCGACGGCACGCCCGCGCCCGTCGAGGTGCTGACCACCTCGCGCCGCTCCGCCGCGCACGTCCTCGCGGCCACCCGGCTGCTCACCGCCCGTATGCCCCTCACCCGCCTCCCCGCCCGGGCGGTACGCGCCCACCGGGAGCTCGCCGCCGTGCGCGAGGGCGGCCGGGTGGAGGCGTACACCTACCCGACCGCCGGCGCCGAGGTCGACAACATCGCCGACATCCTGCGCCGCGCCCACCTGGAGGACGGCGTCCCCTGGCACGGCATGGCGGTCCTCGTCCGCGCCGGCGCCCGCTCCCTGCCGGCCCTCCGCCGCGCCCTGACCTCGGCGGGCGTCCCCGTCGAGACGGACGGCGACGACATCCCCCTGCGCCACGAACCGGCGGTGGCCCCCTTGCTGACGGCCTTGCGCGCGGTCGCCGAGGCGGGGGCGCCCACGGGGGCGCCCGAAGGGGCGGTTCCCGGGGCGGGTGAGGAGGAGCCGGCGGCCGGCGACGCGCGGGGCGCGGCACGCACTGCGACTCCCGGGGCACCTGGCGCGGTGATCGCCGACGCTCATGGCGAGGCTGCTCCGGCGGGTGCCGACACCGGTGCCGACACCGCCGGCGTCCAGGCACCGGCCGGCCGTGGCGCCTACGGGCCGGGCCGGGATGCCCAGGCCCAGGACACGGGCGCGGCCCACGCCCCCGGGGGGACTCCTGGGGAGGGCGGCGTGGACAGCGCTGCCGGTATGCCGGTTCCGGAATTCTCGGATGCCTCCGGTGGCCCGGGCGCCCCCGGCGCCGACCACCCGGCCCCCGGAGAAGACGTGCCGGCGGATGACGCCGGGACGTCCTGGCTCGACGCCGAGACCGCGCTCGCCCTGCTCACCTCCCCGCTCGGCGGGATGGACGGCGCCGACCTGCGGCGGCTCGGGCGGGCGCTCCGGGAGGAGGAGCGGGCCGCCGGCGCCGAGGTGCCCCGGCCGTCCGACGTGCTCATCGCCGAGGCCCTCGCGGAGCCCGAGCGGCTCGCCGCGCACGCGCGCTCGTACGCGCGGGGCGCCCAGGTGCTCGGCAAGCTGCTGCGGCGCGTCCGCGAGATCCTCGCGGCCGGCGGCACCGCCGAGGAAGCCCTCTGGGCGCTCTGGAACGGCACCCGCTGGCCCGACCGCCTGCAGGGCGCCGCGCACCGCGGCGGTGCCGCCGGCCGCAACGCCGACCGCGACCTGGACGCCGTGTGCGCGCTGTTCGAGACCGCCGCGCGCGCGGAGGACCGTACCGGCGGCCGGGGCGCCCTGAACTTCCTGGACGAACTGGAGGCCCAGGACATAGCGGCCGACGTCCTTACGCGCAAAGCCGTGCGCCCCGACGCCGTAAGGCTGATGACCGCACACCGCTCCAAGGGCCTGGAGTGGCGGCTCGTCGTCGTCGCGGGCGTCCAGGAAGGTCTCTGGCCCGACCTGCGGCGCCGCGGCTCGCTCCTGGAGGCCGACCGCATCGGGCGGGACGGCCTCGCCGAACCGCTCAGCCCCGGCGCGCTCCTCGCCGAGGAGCGCCGCCTGTTCTACGTGGCCGCCACCCGCGCCCGCGACCGCCTGGTCGTCACCGCCGTCAAGGCGGCGGCCGAGGACGGCGACCAGCCGTCGCGGTTCCTCGCCGAGCTGGGCACCGAGCCCGTCGACGTCACCCAGCGCCCCCGCCGCCCCCTGGCCGTGGCGGCCCTGGTGGCCGAGCTGCGGGCCACCACCGTCGACCCCGCCGCCTCGGACGCCCTGCGCGCCGCCGCCGCCGAACGGCTCGCCCGGCTGGCCGCGCTGCGCGACGACGAGGGCCAGCCGCTCGTACCGTCCGCCCACCCCGACCGCTGGTGGGGCCTGAACGAGCCCACGCACAGCGAGGTGCCGCTGCGGGACCGCGACCACCCCCTCGCGCTGTCCGGCTCGGCCCTCGGCCAGCTCGCGGGCGGCCCGGGCTCCTGCTCGCTCCAGTGGTTCCTCGGCCGGGAGGTGAAGGCCGACGCCCCGGCCACGGCCGCCCAGGGGTTCGGCAACGTCGTGCACGTCCTCGCCGACGAGGTCGCCTCCGGCCGCACCCCGGCCGACCTCGCCGTCCTGATGGAGCGCCTCGACTCGGTGTGGGACGCGCTCGCCTTCGACGCCCCCTGGAAGTCCACGCAGGAGAAGGAGAACGCCCGCGCGGCCCTGGAGCGCTTCCTGCGCTGGCACGTCATGGAGCGCGGCGGCCGGGCGGCCGTCGCGACCGAGCACTCCTTCGACGTGACCCTGAAGGCCGCCGACCACCTGGTGCGCATCCGGGGCTCCATGGACCGCGTGGAGGCCGACCGGCACGGCCGCGCCTACGTCGTCGACTTCAAGACCGGCAAGAGCCCGGTGTCCGCGGGCGACGTCGAACGCCATCCGCAGCTGGCCGTCTACCAGCTCGCCGTCGAGCACGGCGCCGTCGACGACCTCTTCGCGGGCGCCCGGCCCGCGGCGGGCGGCGCCGAGCTCGTCCAGCTCCGGCAGGGCGCCGCGAAGCGGGACGGCGGGGACACCGTCCCCAAGGTGCAGGCGCAGCAGCCGGTCGGTGACGGCGAATGGATCGGCGACCTGCTCGCCGAGGCGGCCGGGCGGGTCCTGGAGGAGCGTTTCTCCCCGCGCCCCGGCCAGCACTGCGCCCACTGCTCCTTCCGCGCGTCCTGCTCCGCCCGCCCCGAGGGCCGGCAGATCGTCGAATGACGCGCGATGACCGGCTGTCGGTGGCGCCCGTTAGCGTGGATGCCGTGACCCCGCGCCTGACCGACCCCGAGCAGCTCAAGGAGCTCCTCGGCATCCCGTTCACCCCGGAGCAGACGGCCTGCATCACCGCGCCGCCCGCCCCGCAGGTCATCGTGGCCGGCGCCGGGTCCGGCAAGACCACGGTCATGGCCGCCCGGGTGGTCTGGCTGGTCGGCACCGGCCAGGTCGCCCCCGAGCAGGTCCTCGGCCTGACGTTCACCAACAAGGCGGCGGGCGAGCTGTCCGAGCGGGTGCGCAAGGCCCTCGCCGAGGCGGGCGTCACCGGCTCCGACGTCCCCGCCGACCCCGACCAGGCACCCGGCGACCCCCAGATCTCCACCTACCACGCCTTCGCCGGGCGCCTCCTCAAGGAGCACGGCCTGCGCATCGGCCTGGAGCCCGGCACCCGCCTCCTCGCCGACGCCACCCGCTTCCAGCTCGCCGCCCGGGTCCTGCGCACCTCGCCCGGCCCCTACCCGGCGCTCACCCGCTCCTTCGGCGACCTCGTCCCCGACCTCCTCGCCCTCGACGGAGAGCTCGCCGAGCACCTCGTACGGCCCGAGGAGCTCCGCGCCCACGACACCGCGCTGCTGGCCTCCCTGGAGGGCGCCCGGCTCTCCAACGCCGACCTGCGCAAGATCCCCGAGGCCGCCCGCGCCCGCCTCGAACTCCTGGAGCTGGTGGAGGCCTACCGCCGGGAGAAGTCCCGGCGCGACCTCCTGGACTTCGGCGACCAGATCGCCCGCTCCGCCGAGCTCGCCCTCACCCGCCCCGAGGTGGGCCGCATCCTGCGCGAGCAGTTCGCCGTCGTCCTCCTCGACGAGTACCAGGACACCTCCGTCGCCCAGCGGCTCCTGCTCTCCGGCCTCTTCGGCGGCGGCACCGGCCACGCCGTCACCGCCGTCGGAGACCCCTGCCAGGCCATCTACGGCTGGCGCGGCGCCTCCGTGGCCAACCTCGACGACTTCCCGCTCCACTTCCCGTACGCCGACGGCCGCCCCGCCCAGCGGTTCGCGCTCAGCGAGAACCGCCGCAGCGGCGGCCGCCTCCTCGACCTGGCCAACGGCCTGGCCGCCGAGCTCCGCGCCCGCCACGAGGGCGTCGAGGCGCTGCGGCCCGCCCCCGGCGCCGAGCGGGAGGGCGTGGTGCGCTGCGCCCTGCTGCCCACCCACGCCGAGGAGCTCGACTGGCTCGCCGGCTCCCTCGCGCACCTGGTGCGCACGGGCACCCGCCCCGGCGACATCGCCGTCCTGTGCCGCACCGCCACGGACTTCGCGCAGATCCAGGCCGCGCTCGTCGCGCGCGACCTTCCCGTCGAGGTCGTCGGCCTCTCCGGCCTGCTGCACCTGCCCGAGATCGCCGACCTCGTCGCCGTCTGCGAGGTGCTCCAGGACCCCACGGCCAACGCCGCGCTCGTCCGGCTCCTGACCGGCCCGCGCTGGCGGATCGGCGCCCGCGACCTCGCCCTGCTCGGCCGCCGCGCCCGTACGCTCGTGCCTTACGGCAGCACGGGATCCGACCCCGACCGCCGGCTCGCCGAAGCCGTCGAAGGCGTCGACCCCGCCGAGGTGATCTCCCTCGCCGACGCCCTCGACACCTTTCTCACGGCCGACGGCGCCGACGACGGCCTGCCGTTCTCGGCCGAGGCCCGCGTCCGCTTCGCCCGGCTCGCCGCGGAGCTGCGCGACCTGCGGCGCTCGCTGGCCGACCCGCTCATGGACGTCCTCCACCGGGTGCTCGCCACCACCGGCCTGGAGGTCGAGCTCTCGGCGTCGCCGCACGCCCTGGCCGCCCGCCGCCGCGAGACCCTCGCGCAGTTCCTGGACATCGCCGCGGGCTTCGCCGCCGTCGACGGCGAGGCCACGCTCCTGGCCTTCCTCGGCTTCCTGCGCACCGCCGCGCAGTACGAGAAGGGACTCGACAGCTCCCTGCCCGGCGGCGAGAACACCGTCAAGGTCCTCACCGCCCACAAGTCCAAGGGCCTGGAGTGGGACGTGGTCGCCGTCCCCGGACTGGTGACCAGGACGTTCCCCAGCGAGCAGGCCCGCGAGTCCTGGACGGCCCAGGCCAGGGTCCTCCCGCACGCCCTGCGCGGCGACGCCGACACCCTGCCCGAGGCCGGGCAGGGCGGCTGGGACGCCAAGGGCGTGACCGCCTTCAAGGCCGCCATGAAGGAACACCAGCGGATCGAGGAGCTCCGCCTCGGCTACGTCACCTTCACCCGGCCCCGGTCGCTGCTCCTGGGCTCCGGCCACTGGTGGGGCCCCAGCCAGAAGAAGCCCCGCGGCCCGTCCGCCTTCCTGGAGGCCCTGCGCGCGCACTGCGAGGCGGGCCACGGCGAGATCGAGATCTGGGCCGACGCCCCGGAGGAGGGCGCGGAGAACCCCGCCCTGGACGAGCCGGACACGGACCGCTCCTGGCCGCTGCCCCTGGACCCGGCGTCCTTCGCCCGCCGTAAGGAGGCCGCCGCCGCCGTCCTGGCCCACCTCGACCGCCTGGCCGAGCCGCGGGAGGAGTGGCCGAGCGTGACGGGGCCCGTCCACGACCCCGAGTGGCCGCCCCCGCCCGAGGACGACCCGGAGGGCGAGGAGCACGCCTCCTTCGAGCCTTTCGAGCCCTTCGAGCCCTTCGAGGAAGAGCCGGAGCTCGCCGACTGGGACGCTCTGACGACCGTCCGGCCCGAGCCCACGGCCGCACCGGATGCCGTGGTGCCCCCGCCCGCCGCCGCACCGGGCCTGGTGCCGCCCGCCGTTCCGGTCTCCGGGACCGCGTCGCCCGAGCCCGTGGCCGCTCCGGACGTCGTGCTGCCCGCCCCCCGGCAGGCACCGCCCCAGCCGCCCCGCCCGCCCGCGGGGGGCTCCCTGACACCCGAGGAGGCCCGGCTGGCCGGCTCCTGGGACCGCGACCTGGACGCCCTCGCCGGCGAGCTGCGCCGGGCACGCGCGCGCGTGCGCGACGTGGCCCTGCCGTCGTCCCTCAGCGCCACCCAGCTGGTCCGCCTCGCCGCCGACCCGGACGGCTTCGCGCGCGAGCTGGCCCGGCCCATGCCCCGGCCGCCGCAGCCCGCCGCGCGCCGCGGCACCCGCTTCCACGCCTGGGTCGAGTCCCGCTTCGAGGCGCTGCCGCTGCCCCTGCTCGGCCCCGACGAACTGCCGGGCGCCGACGACGACGCGTACGACGGGCCCGGTCAGGAGATCACCGACGAGCGGGACCTCGCCGCGCTCAAGGAGGCGTTCGAGCGCACCCCGTACGCCCGCCGCGCCCCTTACCGCGTGGAGGTGCCCTTCCAGCTCACCCTCTCGGGCCGAGTGATCCGCGGCCGCATTGACGCCGTCTACCGCGAGCGCGGCCCCGAGGGCGACACCTTCGAGATCGTCGACTGGAAGACCGGCCGCACCCAGGACGCGGACCCCCTCCAGCTCGCGATCTACCGCGTCGCCTGGGCCGAGCTCCACGGTCTGCCCCTGTCGTCGGTCACCGCCGCCTTCGTCTACGTGCGCGACGGCGAGACGGTCCACCCCGCCGGCCTCCCCGACCGGGCCCGCCTGGAGGAACTCCTGCTCGGGGAGCGGATGTGACCAAGCCCGGTCATGGTCACGCCGCGTGTCCGGATAGGCTCGATGCCATGAGCGACTCACCGGACAGCGCCGTCCGCGCGTTTATAGAGGGCCACCGCGCCGCCTTCCTCGACGACCTCGTCGAATGGCTCCGCATCCCGTCCGTCTCGGCCGAGCCCGCGCGCGCCGGCGACGTCCGCCGCAGCGCGGAGTGGCTGGTCGCCAAGCTGGCCGGGACCGGCTTCCCGACCGCCGAGATCTGGGAGACCGGCGGCGCCCCGGCGGTGTTCGCCGAGTGGCCCTCGGGCGACCCCGACGCTCCGACCGTGCTCGTCTACGGCCACCACGACGTCCAGCCCGCCGCCCGCGAGGACGGCTGGCACACCGAGCCCTTCGAGCCCGTGATCAAGGACGGCCGGATGTACGGCCGCGGCGCGGCCGACGACAAGGGCCAGGTCCTCTTCCACACGCTGGGTGTCCGTGCCCACCTGGCCGTCACCGGCCGTACGGCCCCCGCGGTCAACCTCAAGATGCTCATCGAGGGCGAGGAGGAGTCGGGCTCGGCCCACTTCGCCGACCTCGTCCGCGCGAACGCCGACCGCCTCGCCTGCGACACCGTGATCGTGTCCGACACCGGCATGTGGTCCGAGGACACCCCGACCGTCTGCACGGGCATGCGCGGCCTCACCGACTGCCAGATCGACCTCTACGGCCCGGACCAGGACATCCACTCCGGCACCTTCGGCGGCGCCGTGCCCAACCCGGCCACCGAGGCCGCCCGGCTGGTCGCCGGACTGCACGACGAGGACCGCCGCGTCGCGATCCCGGGCTTCTACGACGGCGTCGTCGAGCTGACCGATCACGAGCGCGAGCTCTTCGCCCAGCTGCCCTTCGACGAGAAGCGCTGGCTGCGCACCGCCCACTCGCACGCCGCGCTCGGCGAGGCCGGCAGCACCGTCCTGGAGCGCATCTGGGCCCGCCCCACCGCCGAGGTCAACGGCATGAGCGGCGGCTACCAGGGCCCCGGCGGCAAGACGATCGTGCCGTCCAGCGCCCAGCTGAAGCTGTCCTTCCGGCTCGTCGCCGGGCAGGACGCCGACGCAGTGCAGCGGGCCGTCCGCCAGTGGGTGGCCGACCGCCTGCCGGAGGGCATCCGCCACGAGATCACCTTCTGGGGCGCCACCCGCCCCTGCCTGACCCCGCTCGACCACCCGTACCTCCAGTCCGTGGTGCGGTCGATGGAGCGCGCCTTCGAGCAGAAGATCCTCTTCACCCGGGAAGGCGGTGCGGGCCCCGCCGCCGACCTCCAGGACGTGCTCGGCGTCCCGGTGCTCTTCCTGGGCATCTCGGTGCCCTCGGACGGCTGGCACGCGCCGAACGAGAAGGTCGAGCTGGACCTGCTCATGAAGGGCGTCGAGACCGCCGCCCACCTCTGGGCCGACCTCGCGGAGACCGGGCGCGCCCGTTAGCGCGTCACCGCCCTTGACGTACCACCACCATTCGCAGGGGGAGTTGGAAGCAGCCGTGACCACCTGGACCGATCTCGCCGCCGCCCGGCCCATCACGCTCAGCGGCGACAGCGGCATCGACCGCGCCGCGCACCACCGCCTGGACGAGGCGTGGCTGGCCGCCGCCTGGAGCCACCCCTCCACGCGGGTGTTCGTGGTCTCCGGGGGGCAGGCGCTGATCGACGACACCCCCGACGGCCGCACCGAGCTCGTCATGACCCCCGCCTTCGAGGCGCCGGTGACGGAGACGCACCGCTACTTCCTGGGCGAGGACGAGGACGGCATCGCCTACTTCGCCCTCCAGAAGGACGCCCTGCCGGGCCGGATGGACCAGTCGGCGCGCCCCGCCGGGCTGCGCGAGGCGGGGCTGCTGCTCTCGCCGCGCGACGCCGGTCTGCTCGTCCACGCGGTGGCGCTGGAGAACTGGCAGCGGCTGCACCGCTTCTGCTCGCGCTGCGGCGAGCGCACGGTGGTGGCCGCGGCGGGCCACATCCGCCGCTGCCCGGCCTGCGGCGCCGAGCACTACCCGCGCACCGACCCGGCCGTGATCATGCTGGTCACGGACGACGCCGACCGGGCGCTGCTCGGCCGGCAGATGCACTGGCCGGAGGGCCGCTTCTCGACGCTCGCGGGCTTCGTGGAGCCGGGCGAGTCCATCGAGCAGGCGGTGCGCCGGGAGGTCGCCGAGGAGGCGGGCGTGGTCGTCGGCGAGGTGGAGTACGTCGCCAGCCAGCCCTGGCCCTTCCCGTCCAGCCTGATGCTCGGCTTCATGGCGCGGGCCACGTCCTCCGACATCCAGGTGGACGGCGAGGAGATCCACGAGGCCCGCTGGTTCTCGCGGGACGACCTGCGGACGGCCTTCGCCTCGGGCGAGGTGCTGCCGCCGACGGGCATCTCCATCGCGGCCCGGCTGCTGGAGCTCTGGTACGGCGAGCCGCTGCCGCAGAGCCCGACCTGGAGCTGACACGACGGCGGGGGCGCCGACTCCGTGGAGTCGGCGCCCCCGCGGTCACCTGAGGGCCGTGGCGCGCGTCAGGACGCGAGCGCCTGCTTGACCTGGGCCAGGGACGGGTTGGTCATCGTGACCGAGGCGCCGCCGCCCACCGGGGTCACCAGGACCGTCGGGACCGTCTGGTTGCCGTCGTTCGCCTTCTCGACGAAGGCCGCCGACTCGGCGTCGTGCTCGATGTTGATCTCGTTGTACGCGATCCCCTCGCGGTCCAGCTGGCTCTTCAGCCGCCGGCAGTAACCGCACCAGGTCGTGCTGTACATCGTCACGGTGCCCGACATGCGCCCTCGCTCTCCTCGGTGATGGGTGTTGTTCCGGTGGTAGAACGTGCACCCGTCCCCAGCCATTCCCGCATTAGTACGACCGGCTCGTCCCGCCTGTGGACGACATTCCCGGTCGCCCCCGCGGACCTGGCAGCATGGCGGAGTGACAGCAGCAACGCACTCCTCCCTCTTCCCGCCGGTTCCGGACTCCCCGGACGCGGTGCTCGACGGGCTCGACCCCGAGCAGCGCGCGGTGGCGACGGCCCTGAGCGGCCCGGTGTGCGTGCTGGCCGGAGCCGGCACGGGCAAGACCCGCGCGATCACCCACCGCATCGCCTACGGCGTCCGCTCGGGGGTGCTCCAGCCCTCCAGTGTGCTCGCCGTCACCTTCACCAACCGCGCCGCGGGCGAGATGCGCGGCCGGCTCCGCCAGCTCGGCGCGGGCGGCGTCCAGGCCCGGACGTTCCACTCCGCCGCCCTGCGCCAGCTCCAGTACTTCTGGCCCAAGGCCGTCGGCGGCGAGGTCCCGCGCCTGGTCGAGCGGAAGGTCCAGCTGGTCGCCGAGGCCGCGGCCCGCTGCCGGGTCCGCCTCGACCGCAATGAGCTGCGGGACGTCACGGGCGAGATCGAATGGTCCAAGGTCACCCAGACGGTCCCCGAGGACTACGCCCCCGCCGCCGCCAAGGCCGGCCGGGAGGCCCCCCGCGACCCCGCCGAGATCGGCCGGATCTACGCGATGTACGAGCAGCTCAAGCGCGACCGCGGCGTGATCGACTTCGAGGACGTCCTGCTGCTCACCGTCGGCGTCCTCCAGGACCGGCACGACATCGCCGAGACCGTCCGCCGCCAGTACCAGCACTTCGTGGTCGACGAGTACCAGGACGTCAGCCCGCTCCAGCAGCGGCTTCTGGAGCTGTGGCTCGGCGACCGGGACAATCTCTGCGTGGTCGGCGACGCCAGCCAGACGATCTATTCCTTCACCGGTGCCACCCCCGACCACCTGCTGAACTTCCGCACCCGCCACCCGCGCGCCACGGTCGTCAAGCTCGTCCGGGACTACCGCTCCACGCCCCAGGTCGTGCACCTGGCCAACGGCCTGCTCTCGCAGGCCCGCGGCCGGGCCGCCGAGCACCGCCTGGAGCTGATCTCGCAGCGCGACCCCGGCCCCGAGCCCGGCTGGGCCGAGTGCGCCGACGAACCGGCCGAGGCCGAGGGCACCGCCCGCCGGGTCCGCGATCTCATCGACTCCGGGGTGCCCGCCAGCGAGATCGCGATCCTCTACCGCATCAACGCCCAGTCGGAGGTCTACGAACAGGCCCTCGCCGACCTCGGGGTGCCGTATCAGCTGCGCGGCGCCGAGCGGTTCTTCGAGCGCCCGGAGGTCCGCGAGGCAGGGCTGCTGCTGCGGGGCGCCGCCCGGGCCGGCGGCCACACCGACCCCCAGCTCGCCGGTGCCGACGACGTGCCCTCCCAGGTGCGGGCCGTGCTCGGCACCCGCGGCTGGAAGCCCGAGCCGCCCGTCGGCTCCGGCGCGGTCCGGGACCGCTGGGAGTCCCTGGCGGCCCTGGTGCGGCTCGCCGAGGACTTCGTCCGGGCCCGGCCCGACGCCACCCTCGCCGATCTGGTCGCCGAGCTCGACGAGCGGGCGAGCGCCCAGCACGCGCCGACCGTCGAGGGTGTGACTCTCGCCTCACTTCACGCGGCCAAGGGCCTCGAATGGGACGCCGTCTTCCTCGTCGGTCTCACCGAGGGCATGATGCCGATCACTTACGCCAAGACCGACGAGCAGATCGAGGAGGAGCGCAGGCTGCTCTATGTGGGCGTGACCCGGGCCCGCTCCCACCTCTTCCTGTCGTGGTCGCTCTCCCGCGCCCCTGGCGGCCGGCCCGTCCGGCGCCCCAGCCGCTTCCTGAACGGCCTGCGGCCGGGCTCCGCCGCCGCTCGCGCGGCCGGCGGCCCCCGGTCCGGCAGCACCGCCGCGGGTGCCCCGGGCGGCGTCCCCGGCGGCGAGCGGCCCGCCCGCAAGCGGCGCGGGCCCGCCCGCTGCCGGGTCTGCGGGCGCACGCTGACCGACGCGGGCGAGATCAAGCTGATGCGCTGCGAGGACTGCCCCTCCGACCTCGACGAGGCGCTCTACGAACGGCTGCGCGACTGGCGTGCCGGACAGGCCGAGCGGCTCGGCCAGCCCGCCTACTGCGTCTTCACCGACAAGACCCTCCTCGCGATCGCCGAGGCCGTGCCGGGAACCGAATCGGAGCTCTCGTGCATCTCAGGTGTGGGAGGACGGAAGCTCGCCGCTTTCGGGGCCGACGTCCTGGCCCTGTGCGCCGGCGAGGACCCTTCGGAAGATTCTCCGGAAAAATAGTTTGCGCACGCGGACGGCATACCCATAGCCTTCCGAACACGGAGAACAGCGGTACTTCCGAGTTCCGGTGGATCCGTGCTGTACTGAGCCGACCCGGACTGGTTTCGACCGGTCCCCAAGACGCCGAGAGGAGGCGGAGACCAATGATCAGCTTCAACACCATCAGCAAAATGACCGATCGCCCGGTCGTCGCCACCCGTTCCCTCGGCTTCCCCTTCGGCTCTCTCGCGCTCCCGTCCCAGGGCACCGGTCTGTCCAACGCCGGTATTGCCCTGATCAATGAGCGACCGACCGAGGCGCCCAAGGTAACGGCAGCAGCATCGGCACAGGCCCAGGCCTATGCCCTTGAAGCGAGGACGACCGCCGGCGCCGGATCCACGCAGCACCAGCACAGCACGATGTGGGCCTTCCGTGGGCTCGAACCCTGGAGAGATCCAGCCTGATCGGCATGATCAGGTCGGCACCTTCCAGGGCCGCGGAACCCACACCGGGATCCGCGGCCCTTTTGTTTGCCCTTCGCCAGGACGGGGGGCGTAAAGCCCGGCCACAAGCCGGCACACACAGACGAGGAAAAGACAACCGTGCAGCTCAAGGCACATACCCCGTCAGTAGCGACCGACCTGATCCCGCCGCCTGTCCCCACGGAGGACTCCTTGACCCCCCTCACCGCGCTCACCGATCTCGACGACGCCATCGAGAACCTGGGCACCCCCGTCCCCTGCCGCAGCTATGACCCCGAGGTCTTCTTCGCCGAGACCCCGGCCGACGTCGAGTACGCCAAGTCGCTGTGCCGCACCTGCCCGCTCCGCGAGGCCTGCCTCGCCGGAGCTCTGGACCGCCGCGAGCCGTGGGGCGTCTGGGGCGGCGAGCTGTTCGTCCAGGGCGTGGTGGTCGCCCGCAAGCGGCCCCGTGGCCGTCCGCGCAAGAACCCGGTCGCCGCATGAACGTCCTAGGCACCATCGACCGCCCCACCACGCACGACCCCAAGAAGCAGGATCCGACGATGCACCGCCCCGCCGCCGAGCCATTCGGCTCCGAAGTCCTCTCCCGCAACACCTCCGGTGTGCCCACGGCACGCCAGAACAGGAACCGTGACATGCAACTCATCCCAGAAGCCCTGGCTCGTGCGCATATGCACGAGCGTCTCCGGGAGGCCGAGTCCGAACGCAGGGCCGTCCGCCTGGCCGCCGCGCGCCGCATGCAGCGCCGCGCCGAGCGCGCCTCGATGCGCGCCCGCCGCGCTCTGGCCATGGCGGTCATGCACTGAGACCCCGCCGGGACCCCACCGGGCCCCGTCGGTCTCCCACCGAACAAGCCTGCGGGGCCGGTCCGAACGGACCGGCCCCGCAGGCCGTTGGGTGCGTCTGTGCCCTCCCGGCCCGTTCGCGGGGATATCGTCTGGGAGTGGACCAGAAGACGCATGAATCAGTGCAGTTGGACCCTGAGGCCACCGAGAACGCCACGCCCATCACGTGCGCTCGCTGTGGCACCGCCGCCGACGGTACGCCGCCGACCTGGACCTGCTCCGTCGAGAACGGCAGCCGCCGCTACTTCTGCGACGACTGCGCCCGAGCCAACATCAGAGCCATCGAGGGCCGACTCGATTCCTCCTGGTGGTGAGGGCGGCCCCGCGGGCCGTCAGGCCGGTGTCTCCTGACTCTCGTCGGCCGCCGCGAACCCGGGCACCCACGCCTCCATCTCCTCCCGCAGCCGCACGGTCGCGCCCAGCTGGCACAGCACCCCGATGGTGCTGGTCGTCACCCGGTGTATCAGCAGATACGCCGGCGGCAGATTGAGCTGCCGCGCCAGCTGGTACGCGGGGGAGCGGGGGTCGGCGATCCGCGTCGCCTGGGCGCGCATCCAGCCCCGGGTGAAGGTGAACTCCGCCACCTGAGCCGGCTCGATGATCGGCAGGAGGTAATCCAGCACCGCGCCGGGCTCCAGCTCGATGCCCGGCTTGACGAACCCCTCCGCTCTCAGCAGCTCGTGGACCTCGTCGGCCGCGCCGTCCAGGGTCATCCGCAGGGCGGTGCCGATCTCCTTCGGCAGGCCCTGCGGCAGGCGGTCCACCGTGCCGAAGTCCAGCACGCCCAGCCGCCACTTCTCCGGCGGCACGTCGGGGGCGTCCCCCGTCAGCAGCCGGAAGTTGCCCGGGTGCGGGTCGGCGTGCAGCAGTCCCGTGCGCGCCGCGCCCGAGAAGAGGAAGCGCGCCAGCAACTGCCCGGCCCGGTCCCGCTGCTCCGGCGTGCCCTCCGCTATCACCTCGGACAGCGGCACGCCCTCCAGCCACTCCGTGACCAGCACCTGATCGCTCTGGTGCACCACGGCCGGCACCGTCACATCGGGGTCGCCCGCGAACTCCCGGGCGTGCGCGCTCTGGGCCCGGGCCTCCAGGCCGTAGTCCAGCTCCTCGGAGACGCGGTCCCGCAGCTCCGAGATCAGCGGCTTGATATCCATCCCCGGGATCAGCGGCCCCAGCAGCCGGGCGAACCGGCTCAATTGGGTGAGGTCCGACAGCAGGGCCTCGCCCGCCCCCGGATACTGCACCTTGACCGCGACCGCGCGCCCGTCGTGCCAGACCGCCCGGTGCACCTGGCCGATCGACGCGGCCGCCGCCGGCTGGTCGTCGAACTCCTCGAACAGATCCCGCCAGTCCTCGCCGAGCCGCTCCGCCAGCGCCGCGTGCACCGACTTCACCGGCATCGGCGGCGCCGCCTCCTGGAGCTTGGTCAGCGCCGCCCGATAGGGCCCGGCGATCTGCTCCGGGAGCGCCGACTCGAAGACCGACAGCGCCTGGCCGAGCTTCATCGCACCCCCCTTGAGCTGCCCCAAGGTCGCGAAGAGCTGCTCCGCCGTGCGCTGCTGAAGCTCCGTCGCGATCAGCTCCGCCGACCGGCCGCCGATGCGCTTCCCCAGGCCGAGCGCCGTACGCCCCGCGAACCCCAAGGGCAGCGCGGCCAACTTGGCGGTACGAGTGACCGCCTTGCGGGGTAGATCAGACATGCGCCCCTCCAACTAGCTGAACAGCCACGCCGCGGACGGCGGTTACCTGCTCATTGTCCCGTGCGGTGCCCCCACGGCCGAGGCGTATACCGAATCGGAAGATCCAGCCGCGCCGCACGGGCACCGCGGATGCGGCTCGACGGGCCGCGGGGACCAGGCCGGACCCGGCAGCGCCAGCTCCAGCCGCACCCCCGCGCCCGCCGGGGACCCACCGTCGAGAAAGGCCAGCGCCCGCGCCACGGTGAGCCCCGCCACCACCGTGGCCAGTGCCATGTCGCAAGACGGTACCCCCGGCCCGCGGCCGGACCGCCACTGGGCGAGCATCCGGGGCCAGGCGGGGTCCCGCTCGGCCCGCCCCAGCTCGACGCACCCGGCGCACGCCGACCCGCCCGGCAGCACCAGCGGGCCCACCAGACCGGTGGCCTCCAGCACGCCCGCGTACAGATGGGGCACGCCCGCCGCGACCAGCTCACGGGCCGCTTCCGGGTCCGGGGCGTAGGCGGCGAGTCCGTCCCGGGGAGCCCACACCACCAGCGACAGCGGAGGCTCCGCTTCCGCGCTCTCGCCCCCGCGGGCCCGGGGGCGGGGCCCCGGCGCCGCCTCCCGCACCACCCGCCGGGCCGCGGCGTCCCGCCGCTCCCCGATCCGCTCGGCGCCCACCCCGGCCGGTGCCACGTCCCACGGCTCCACACAGCCGCCGTCCCGCACATCGACCCGGCCCACGCCCGACGCCGACAGCAGCGCGGCCACCGCCGCCCCCACCCGGCCCGCGCCCCGCACCTGCACCCGCATCGCCTGCCGGGCACCCATCAGCTCCATCGCCGTCCCCGCGCCGGCGTGCAGCACGGACAAGGACGCCAGATCCGGCCGCAGCCGCTCCAGCGCCGGCCCCCGGTCCCGCACGGCCGCCGCGCGCTCGCCGCCCCCGTGCGGATCGTCGAGCAGCCCGGCCCGCGTGAGCCGCTCCACCAGACCGTCCACCCGCCCCTCGGACAGCCCGACGGCCCTTCCCTGCTCACGGAGCAGCGGCAGCCCCCGGGTGCCGTCGAGCAGCGTGAGGAAGCTGCTCGTCGCGGTGTCGACCGGCCCCACCCGCGTCGCGTGGGCCGGGGCCACACCGAACTGCACGGTGTCACGGCTGTGCCAGGCGCGCCGCAGCGCGGGCTTGAGCATCGGATGCATGAGATTCCCCCGTCGTTCCCCGTGATTCCCGTCGTTCCCCTGATGCCGCCGTGCCCGGTCGTTCCCCGCCGTGCCCCGTCGTTCCTCTGTGTTCCGGCCCCCAGCATGGGCCTTCCGGCGGAACGCCGCCCGAAGTTGTCCACAGGCCCGGACGGATAGTCGTACAAGCCAGGTGCTCTCCGGCTCTTTCGCCCCGACAACGACCGATGGGCGGGACTTCACGCCTCGCCAGCGGGTAACGTCGGGGCCGTGCCCGTCGACCCCCTGCACAGTGCCGCACGATCACCGCGCAGCGCCCCGAGCCCGCTCACCGGCGGCACGGGCACCGGTGCGGTGGAGGTCAGACGGAGCGCACGGCGCCGCAGGACGGTCTCGGCGTACCGCGAGGCCGACCGCACCGTCGTGCTCATCCCGGCCCGGATGTCCGAGGCCGAGGAGCAGCGCTGGGTGCGGGTGATGCTCGACAAGCTCGCGGCCCAGGAGAGCCGGCGGATGCTGGGCGACACCGAGCTGGCCGAGCGGGCCGGGCGGCTGTCGGAGCAGTACCTCGGCGGCCGGGCCCGCCCCGCGACGGTCCGCTGGGTCACCAATCAGAACACCCGCTGGGGTTCGTGCACCCCGGCCGAGGGCAGCATCCGCCTCTCCCACCGCCTCCAGGGCATGCCCGAGTACGTCGTGGACTACGTCCTCCTCCACGAGCTGTCCCATTTGCTCGTGCCCGGCCACGGGCCGGACTTCTGGCGGCTGCTGGACGCCTATCCGCGCACCGAGCGCGCCCGGGGCTACCTCGAAGGGGTGGCGGCCTCCGACCGGCTGCCCCATCTGCCCGCCGCGCGGAGCGAATGACTCCGCGACGCCCGGGCGCGGCCCGCCACGCCCCCGAACGAATGCGAGAAGCACAGGCGTAACCGTTAGCCTGACGCAACGCATTCATCACATGTTCGGATGGGGGACGGTCGTTACGCATGGCCAGGGAATTCCAGCGCGGCCACAAGGCCAAGATCAGTGATCTGACGGCGGGGACCGATCTGTACGTGGGTGTGCAGATCGCCGGCCCCGGCCTGACCTTCGACATCAGCTGCTTCGGCCTCGACGCCCAGGAGCGGCTCTCCGACGACCGGTACTTCGTCTTCTTCAACCAGCCCAAGTCGCCCGAGGGTGCCATCCAGCAGCTCGGCGCGCAGGCCGGTGACACCGAGTCCTTCCGCGTCACCCTGGACCAGATCCCCGCCCAGGTACGGAAGCTCAGCTTCACGGCGACGGTCGACGGCGCGGGACAGATGTCGCAGATCGGCCCCGGCTATCTGCGCATCGTCGCGGGCGGCGAGGAAGTCGCCCGCTATTCCTTCACCGGCACCGAATTCAGCACGGAACGCGCCGTGATGCTCGGCGACTTCTATCTGAAGGACGTCTGGCGGTTCGCCGCGGTCGGACAGGGATTCGACGGCGGGCTGGAGGCGCTGCTGCGGAACTTCGGCGGCGAGGTGCTGGACGAGGAGCCGGAGACCCCCGCCTTCCAGGCCCCTCCGGAGCCCGCCCGGGCCGCCCCCGCGTTCGCGCCCCCGGCACAGTCGGGCCCGCCCCCGGCCTTCGCGGCCCCGGCCGCCCCCGTACCCCCGCCCGCCCCGGAACCGGCCCCCTCCTTCCAGACGCCGCCGGCCCCCGCCTACCAGGCCGCCCCCACCCCGCCGCCGCACCAGGGCTTCCCGCCCCCGCCCGGCAGCACCCCGCCCCCGGCCGCCCCGCCGCAGATGCACGTGGCGCCCACCCTCGCCGCGCCCATCGCCCCGCCCGGCTACTTCGCCGACCAGACAACGCCCCCCGGCGGCCAGTTCCCGCCGCCCCCCGGCCCCCCTGGCGTGCCCGGCCAGCCCGCTCCGTACGGCCGGCAGCAGCCGGGCCCGTACGGCCAGCAGCCTTACGGTCAGCCCCCGCAGGCGCCCCAGCAAGCCCCTCAGCCTTACGGGCAGCCGGTACCGCAGCAGCCCTTCCCGGGCCAGCCCGCGCCCTCGTACGGTCAGCCCGTCGCCGCCCACGGCGCTCCGGGCGCCGCAGGTGTCCAGGCAGGCCTGGAGAAGTACCGCGAGGTTCCCACCGGACAGCGCTGGACGCCGCAGAACCCCAAGCTCATCCGCGTCGACCTCGGCGTCGACCAGCAGCCCGTGCTCGCCCGCCAGGGCAGCATGGTGCTCTACCAGGGCAAGGTCGACTTCGGCTACAAGGGCGCGGGCTTCGCCGGCCGCATCGTCGGCAACGCCACCGGCCAGGAGATGCAGCTGATGCGCTGCACCGGGCGCGGACAGGTCTTCCTGGCGGAGAACTCCGCGCACGTCCACCCCATCGAGCTCCAGGGCGACGCCCTCTGCGTCTCCGCCGAGTCCGTGCTCGCCTTCGACGAGTCCCTCCAGCACGAGGTACGCCGGATCGAGGGCCACGGCATCCCCGGCGGCGCGCTGTTCACCATGCAGTTCCAGGGCCACGGCACCGTCGTGGTCAAGACCCACGGCACCCCCGTGGTGCTGCCGGTCACCCCGACCACCTTCGCGGACAGCAACGCCGTCGTCGCCTGGTCCGCCGGCGCCCAGGTGATCGTCTCCAGCCAGGTGCGGCTGCGTCGCAGCTCCTACCCGGGCCACAGCGGGGAGGCCGTCAACCTCCAGTTCCGTGGCGCCCCCGGCAATTTCGTCGTCGTCCAGCCCTACGAGGTCTGAGGGAGCCCGCAATGACCATGAACCAGACTCCGATCCAGGGCTACGCCCCGACCCCGGTAACCGCCCGCATGGAGAACCACGGCAGCAGCATGCTGAAGGTGGCACTCCAGACGGGCCACGACGTCTTCGCGCGCAGCGGCTCGATGGTCGCCTACGAGGGCTACGTCCAGTACGACCCCAACCCGCCTGCCGTACGGCAGATGGCCTCCCAGTGGATCACCGGCGAGGGCCTGCCGCTGATGCGCTGCCACGGCGACGGCCTGCTCTACCTCGCGGACTACGGCGCCGACGTCGTCTGCCTCCAGCTCAACGGCGACTCCCTCTCCGTCAACGGCACCAACATCCTCGCCTTCGACTCCCACCTCCAGTGGGGCGTGGAACGCGTCAAGGGCATGGCGAAGTTCGCCGGGCAGGGCCTGTTCAACGTCGGTATCAGCGGCACCGGATGGGTGGCTCTGACCTCCCGCGGCACCCCGATCGTCGTGGACTGCGGGCGCGGCGAGGACGAGACCTACGTCGACCCCGACGCGCTCGTCGCCTGGTCCGGCAACCTCCGGATGAAGGGCAAGCGCAGCTTCAAGGCGTCCTCGCTCATCGGCCGGGGCAGCGGCGAGGCCTACCAACTGGGCTTCTCCGGCGAGGGATTCGTGGTCGTACAGCCCAGCGAGGACAGCACAGACCGGCTCCGGGCGCGGGGCTGAGGGGAAGCGAAGACACCATGCAGAGCCCGCTTTTCGGCTTCACCGAGGCCCAGACCCAGGACCGCTACGCCCTCCAGAACCCGCAGTTGCTGCGGGTCTCGCTCACCGGCCACGACGACGTCCTCGCCCGTAAGGGCTCGATGGTCGCCTACCAGGGCCTGATCGAGTTCGACGGCGAGTACCAGACGCGCGGCCAGCGCGACTCCCGCTCCCGCACCGGCGAGGGCCTGGACCTGATGCGCTGCTCGGGGCAGGGGACGGTCTACTTCGCCAACCTCGCGCAGTACGTCCACGTGCTCGACGTCGACCGGGACGGGCTGACCGTCGACGGCGCCTACGTCCTCGCGCTGGACTCCACCCTGCACTGGGAGACCATCGCCGTCGACAGCCACGAGGGGATCTCCGGCACCGGCTCCCACCAGCTCAACATCACCGGACAGGGCAAGGTCGCCCTGATGACCTCCGGCCAGCCGCTGATGCTCCAGGTCACCCCGGACAAGGTCGTCAGCGCCGACGCGGACGCCGTCATCGCCTGGTCGACGTCGCTGCGCGTCAACATGCAGGCGCAGACGTCCTCGTCCGGCGTGTGGCGGCGGCGCGGCAGCACGGGCGAGGGCTGGGAGCTGAGCTTCGCCGGCCACGGCCACGCGCTCGTCCAGCCCAGCGAGCTGCTGCCGCCCCAGGGCGCGCAGATCGGCCAGGGGCTCATGGCCCAGTACGGCGTCGGCCAGCAGGGCGCCCACGGCCGCAACCAGGGCAACATCTGGTCCAACTGACACCCGGCCCCGAGGCCGCGTCCAGGACATGCGTAAGGGGCGGTCACCCATGGTGACCGCCCCTTACCGCTGCCTGTGGGCGCGGGCCCCTACAGGCGCGCCAGCGTCCGCTTCACCAGCTGGACCACGGAGTCGTCCGCGACCTCGCCCACCTCGTCGTACGCGAACCAGCGCAGCTCCAGCGACTCGTCGCTGATGGCCTCCGAGGCGCCCTCCGGCACCAGCGCGGCGTACTGCACGTCCAGGTGCCAGTTGCAGGGCGAGGGGATCGGATGCCGGTCCAGGCGCACCGGGCCGCCCGGCAGCAGCGTCAGGCCGGCGATGCCGGACTCCTCCGTCGCCTCCCGCAGGGCCGCGGCCTCCACCGTGGCGTCACCGGCCTCGCAGTGGCCGCCCATCTGCAGCCACATCCGCAGCTTGCGGTGGAGCGTGAGCAGCACCTGCCCGCGCGCCGGATCGATCACCAGCGCGCTCGCCGTGACGTGTCCGGCCGTGCAGGGCTTCCCCATGCCGTCAGGGTGGGCCGCCAGGTGCTCCAGATAGAGCCCGCGCAGCTCCTCCTGGTCCGGGTACGCGCTCAGCACCCGGACCGCGTCGTCGTGCAGGCTCACTTCTTGTCGTCGCCGTCCTTGTCGTCACCGGTCGCCGGACCGGTGTCCTCACCGGCGTCCTTACCGGTGTCCTTCGACAGGTCCGGCTTGGCCGCTCCGCCGCTCGCCGCCTCGCCGAGCATCTTGTCGATCTCGGAGAAGTCCAGGTGCTCGCGGTGGACGAAGCCGTCCGGGTCGTCGAGGTCACCGGCGGTCGGCAGCATGTCCGGGTGCTCCCAGAGGGCGTCCCGGCCCTCCAGGCCGCGCGCGTCCGTCAGCGACGCCCACAGCCGGGAGGCGTCCCGCAGGCGGCGCGGGCGCAGCTCCAGGCCGATCAGGGTGGCGAAGGTCTGCTCCGCCGGGCCGCCCGAGGCGCGGCGGCGGCGCAGCGTCTCGCGCAGCGCGTCGGCCGACGGCAGGTGCGGGGCCGCGGCGGCGTGCACGACCGCGTCCACCCAGCCCTCGACGAGCGCCAGGGCGGTCTCCAGGCGGGCCAGGGCGGCCTTCTGCGCCGGGGTGTCCTCCGGCTGGAACATGCCCTGCTGGAGAGCCTCCTGGAGCTGCTCCGGGTGCGTCGGGTCCAGCTGGCCGACGACGTCCTCCAGCTTGGAGGTGTCGACCTTGATGCCCCGGGCGTAGCCCTCGACGGCACCGAAGAGGTGCGAGCGCAGCCACGGCACATGGGCGAAGAGCCGCTGGTGGGCGGCCTCGCGCAGGGCCAGGTACAGCCGGACCTCGTCCTGCGGGACGCCGAGGCCCGAGCCGAGGGCCGCGATGTTCACCGGCAGCAGCGCGGCCTTGCCGGCCGGACCGAGCGGCAGGCCGATGTCCGTGGAGCCCACGACCTCGCCCGCCAGAACGCCGACGGCCTGGCCGATCTGGGTGCCGAACATGGCGCCGCCCATGGACCGCATCATGCCGATCAGCGGGCCCGCCATGGCCTGCATCTCCTCGGGCAGCACATCGCCCATGGCCGCGCCGACGCGCTCGGCGACCGGGTCCACCAGGTCCTTCCACACCGGGAGGGTCGCCTCGACCCACTCGGCGCGGCTCCAGGCCACGGCGGTGCCCGAGCCCGACGGCAGCGACGTCACGCCGTCCAGCCAGAGATCGGCCAGGCGGACGGCCTCCTCGACCGCGGACCGCTCACCGGCGGTGACGCTGGCGTCCTTGGTGCCGTCGGCGGTGCCCTGCGCGACGGTCTGGCGCGCGATGTCCTTGGCCATGTCCCAGTTCACCGGGCCGCCCTCGTAGGAGAGCATCTGGCCCAGCTGCTGGAAGGCGGCGCCCAGGTCGCCCGGGTTCATCGAGGACCCGAACATCGCGGCGAAGGGGTTGTCCCCGCCGCCGGGCCCGCCGAACCCGAACGGATTCGCGGGTCCCTGGCCGCCCTGGCCACCGGGGGTCTTCTTGCCGTCGCCGCCGTTCTCCGGCTCCTCCGGCGGAAGACCGAATCCGAATGGGGTGTCACTCACGGGTTTCCTCGGCTCGTAGGGCCGCCGGCTTTCAGGACCGGCGGCGAATGCCCGACAACACCACCCAGCGTAGACACCTCGCCGGTATCCGGGCTTGGTGCTTCGCCGACCCGGGGCCTGCGGCAGGATGGACGTCACCTGGTCCGTACGCGTCATCTCACGTACGTACTGAAGACAACCGCTGGAGACGCCCGGTGAGTTCCCCCGACCGAGAAGTTCGCGCAGCGCGAAACGGTTCCGCGCGAGACACCACGCGCCCGCATGCCCGGCGACCCGTCGTCGCGGTCACCGGCGCCGCCCGCGGCGTCGGCGCGCTGCTCACGCGGCGCCTCGCCGCCTCCGAGGAGGTCAGGCGGGTCGTCGCCATCGACGAGCGCCGCGGCGACGTGCCCGAGGCGCAGTGGCACGTCCTGGACGTGCGCGACCCCGCCATCGCCGAGAAGCTGCGCGGCGCCGACGTCGTGGTGCACCTCGCCCTCGACCTGGACCTGGAGACCGACCCCGCCGCCCGCACCGCCTACAACGTCCGGGGCACCCAGACCGTGCTCACGGCCGCCGCGGCCGCCGGGGTGCACCGGGTGGTGCTCTGCACCTCCGCCATGGTCTACGGCGCCCTCCCCGACAACGACGTGCCCCTCGCCGAGGACGCCGAGCTCCGCGCCACCGCCGAGGCGACCGGAGTGGGAGACCTGCTCGAGATAGAGCGGCTCGCCAGGCGTGCGCCCCGCGCGCACCCCGGCCTGAACGTCACGGTGCTGCGCCCGGCCGTCCTCGTCGGCGGCACCGACACGGCACTGACCCGTTACTTCGAGTCACCGCGTCTCCTGGTCGTCGCCGGATCCCGGCCCACCTGGCAGTTCTGCCACGTGGACGATCTGGTGAGCGCTCTGGAGTTCGCCGCCCTGGAGAAGGCGGAGGGGGAGCTCGCGGTCGGCTGCGACGGCTGGCTGGAGCAGGAGGAGGTCGAGGAGCTCACCGGCATCCGGCGCATGGAGCTGCCCTCGGCCGTCGCGCTCGGCGCCGCCTCCCGGCTGCACCGCCTGGGCCTGACCCCCTCGCCCGCGGGCGACCTGGAATACACGATGCACCCCTGGGTGGTCAGCGGCAGCAGGCTGCACGCCGCTGGCTGGCGGCCCCGCTGGACCAACGAGGAGGTCCTCGCGGAGCTGCTGGCGGAGGTCGCCGGCCGGCACACGGTCGCGGGCCGCCGCCTCGGGCGCAAGGACGCCACCGCCGCGGGCGCCGCGGGGGCGACCGTGGCACTGCTCGGCGCCGCCGCCGTGGTCCGCCGCGCCCGTAAGGCGCGCCGCAGGCTCTGACGGTGCCGGGTGCGCGGCCCCCTCGGGGGTCGCACGCGCGAGTGGTCGCACAGAAGACCGCCCGCCCGTGGTCCGCCGCCCCGCGGGTGCGGCACGATGGACCGCATGGCCCGCACACATGACCACCCCGGCGAGCTCGCCGCCACGGACCCCGTCCGCCTTCTCGCGATCCGTGACACCCCCCTGTCCGTGGACGAGGTCCTCGCGGCGGTCGGCGAGTCCTCGGCGGGTGGCACGGCCCTCTTCGTGGGCACGGTCCGTGACCACGACGGTGGCGCGGACGTCGACGGGCTCGGCTATTCCGCGCACCCCTCCGCCGAGGCGGAGCTGCGCCGGGTCGCGGAGAAGGTCGCGGCGGACTTCCCGGTACGCGCGCTGGCCGCGGTCCACCGGGTCGGCGACCTGGCCGTCGGTGACCTGGCCGTGGTGGTGGCCGTCTCCTGCCCGCACCGCGCGGAGGCGTTCGACGCCTGCCGCCGGCTGATCGACGACCTCAAGAACGAGGTGCCGATCTGGAAGCACCAGAGGTTCTCGGACGGGACAGAAGAGTGGGTGGGCGCGTAGCGCCCTCGGACAGGACATCGGGGGTACCTCCCAGCGGTAGCTGGGGGCGGGTGGGCGCGTAGCGCCCTCGAGCGGCGAAATTGGGGGTACCTCCCAGCGTTAGCTGGGGGAGGGTGGGCGCGTAGCGCCCTCGAGCGGGACATCGGGGGTACCTCCCAGCGTTAGCCGGGGGAGGGTGGGGGCCTGATTCGGCCCCCTTTGGATCGTCCTGAGCCACCCCCACCCCTGACGGGTGCGTTCCGCTTGCGTAACCGGCCCCCTGACGTGAGCGTTGAGGGGGCGGAAGATTAATCTGCTCATCAGTCAGTCATGGTGGCGCGAGGGTCGGGAGGGTGGCATGACAGCGCTCGTGTGGTTGCTGATCCCGGTCGCCGCGGCTGTCGTCGCGGCGCTGTGGGGCACCTGGGCTGCGTACGCGTCCCGCAACCGGAGAACCGGGGACGTCTCGGAGCTCGCCGGCTACGCGCGCTTCCGGGAGGCGATGGAGCGCTCGGACACCGGCAGCGGAGTCTCCTGAGCGCCGTCCGGAACGGCGCCGGGCCCGTCCCGAGCGCCCCGCGTGAGGCCGCGCGCCCCCCGCTTCCCCGGACGGACCGCCCCGCGGGTGGACCGCCCGACCGGTCCCGTACTGTCGTTCCATGCCCCGCCGCACCGCGACGATGCTCGCCTCCCTCCTGACACTGATCGCGCTGATCTGTGCCGGGGTGCTGATCCCCGTGCCGTATTCGGAGATGTCGCCGGGGCCGACCTACAACACCCTGGGTGAGCACGGCGGTGAGCCGGTGCTCCAGATCTCCGGCCGCAAGACGTATCCGACCTCCGGTCACCTCAACATGACGACCGTCCGCGTCACCGGTTCCCAGTACCGGATGAACCTGGTCGAAGCGATCGCCGGCTGGCTGGGCCACGACAATCTCGTCGTCCCGCACAGCACGCTCTATCCGGACGACAAGACCCCGGACCAGCTGAACCAGGAGACCGCTGAGGAGTTCAGCCAGTCCCAGGAGAGCGCCAAGGTCGCGGCGCTCAAGCAGCTGGACATCCCGGTGGGCACCCGCGTCGTCGTGGCGTCCGTCGTCAAGGGCAGCCCGGCCGAGGGCAAGCTGCACGCCGGTGACGTGATCAAGTCCGTGGACGGCACGGAGATCAAGCAGCCCGGCGATGTCGCCAAGCTCGTCACGGGGCACAAGCCGGGCGAAAAGGTGTCGTTCGTGATCGTGCCCGCCAAGGAGGCGGCCGCGGCGGAGAAGGAGAAGCGGGAGCCGAAGGGCGAGCAGACCGTCACCCTCACCACCGGCGAGGCGACCGACGACAAGCGGGCGATCGTCGGGATCCAGGCGGGCACCGACCACACCTTCCCGTTCACCATCGACATCAAGCTGACGGACGTCGGCGGTCCGAGCGCGGGCCTGATGTTCGCCCTCGGGATAGTCGACAAGCTCACGCCGGACGACCTCACGGGCGGCAAGTTCGTCGCCGGTACGGGCACGATCGACGAGAACGGCAAGGTCGGGCCGATCGGCGGCATCGAGATGAAGACGGTAGGCGCGCGCTCCAAGGGCGCGCGCTACTTCCTGACGCCCAAGGCCAACTGCGCCGCGGCGGCGAAGGACGTTCCGTCGGGGCTGACGCTGGTCAAGGTCGACACCATCGGCGACGCGATGAAGTCCCTGGAGAAGATCCGCAAGGGCGACGCGGCGGGCCTGCCGCAGTGCGCCAGGGGCTGACCGCACGGTCTTCGCCAAAAACGCCGGGCGGGCTGGAGGATCCAGCCCGCCCGGCGTTCTAGCGGATAAATCGGTAGGTTTCCGGCTGCCCGGTCTCAGTCGGCGAACGTGGCGGACAGTGCCTCCGCCAGCCCCGGCACCAGATCGGCGCCGGTCAGCACCTCGGTCGGGGAGTCCTTCTCCCGCAGTCGCACGGCGGAGTCGCGGGCGCCGTCGCGCAGCACCGCCACCGTCATCCGGACCTCCTGGCGGTCCGGGTGGGCGGCGACCCACTTGGCGAGCTGCTTCTCGTTCAGGCCGTTGGGCACGGTGCCCTCGGCGGACGGCGGCAGCATCAGGCGCTCCACGGTCAGGGCGCACCCGGTCACCGCGTCCGGCCAGGCGATCGTGCCGAGGAACTTGTCCAGCGGCGTGCCGGCGGGCACCTCGTCCTGCTCGATCGGGGTGTACGAGCCGGCCGTGGCGTCGGCGTCCAGGCCGAGCTGGGCGGCCAGGCCGGGCTCCTGGGCCCGCAGCTTGGCGGTGTCGACGAGGGCGAACAGCCGGGCCGGCTGGTCCCAGCCGAGGGTGGAGGCGTACTCGTCGATCTCAAGGACGGCGCGGGTCAGGGGGTTCGCCGCCATGGGGGTGTTCGGGGCGGCGGCGCCGGAGGCGTCGTGGGGGTCGGGAAGGCTGGAAGTGCTGGGCATGCTCAATATCGTGCCCTGAGAGTGACCAAAAACGGGAACTGAGTAAAGCCTCGGTAAGTTGCCATCGTGGGCCCTAGGATCACTGGGCCCTGATCGACAGCTCCATTGACAGCGAACTTCGAGGTGCGCACCTTGGCTTTCCAGATGCCGGACCGCGGCGGAGGCCCGTCAGGGCCACGGATCAGAGTCGGCCGCCCGTCCCGGCGGATCCGGACCCTGCTGATGACATTGGGCGTGCTGGCCGCACTGGCCATGCTCTTCGTCATGTTCGCTGGGTTCTGGACGGACTGGCTCTGGTACCGCTCGGTGAAGTACTCCTCGGTGTTCACCACCACCCTTGGTACCAAGGTCGGCCTCTTCGCCGTCTTCGGGCTTCTGATGGCCGTCGTGGTGGGGGTCAACATCTGGCTCGCCCACCGGCTGCGGCCGCCGCTGAGCGCGATGTCGATGGAGCAGCAGAGCCTCGACCGCTACCGCATGAGCATCGCCCCGTACAAGAAGTGGGTGCTGCTCGCGGTCTCCGCGCTCGTCGGGCTGGTCGCGGGAGCCTCCGCCGCCGGGCAGTGGCGCACGTGGCTGATGTGGATCAACGGCGTGTCCTTCCAGCAGAAGGACCCGCAGTTCCACAAGGACATCTCCTTCTACACCTTCGATCTGCCCTGGTACCGCTTCCTGCTGAGCTTCGGCTTCGCGGCGGCGGTCCTGTCGCTGATCGCCGCCGCCCTGGTGCACTACCTCTACGGCGGCCTGCGGCTGACCAGTCCGGGCGGCCGGGCCACCGCGGCGGCCACCGGGCACCTCTCCGTCCTGCTCGGCCTCTTCGTGACGCTGAAGGCCATCGCGTACTGGCTGGACCGGTACGGCCTGGCGGTGAAGTCCAGCGGGCTGAAGTCGACGGACGGCTGGACGGGTCTGCGCTATGTGGACGCCAACGCCTATCTGCCGGCCAAGACGATCCTTTTCATCATCGCGCTGATCTGCGCGGTGCTGTTCTTCGCCACCCTCTGGCGCCGTACCTGGCAGCTGCCGGTGATCGGTTTCGGCCTGATGGTGCTCTCGGCGGTCCTGATCGGCGGGCTCTACCCGGCGATCGTGCAGAAATTCCAGGTCCAGCCGAACGAGCAGGCCAAGGAAGCGCCGTACATCAAGAAGAACATCACGGCCACGCGCGAGGCCTATGACATCGACGGCTCCGATGTGAAGGACTACAAGGGCACGAGCGACGTCAAGGGCAAGGACGCGGAGAAGCTGCGCGCCGCGGCGAACTCCACGGCCAGCCTGCGCCTGCTCGACCCGAACATCGTCTCGCCGACGTTCCAGCAGCAACAGCAGATCCGCGGCTACTACCAATTCCCGTCCACCCTCGACGTCGACCGCTACAAGATCGACGGCAAGGAGCAGGACACGGTCATCGGTCTGCGCGAGCTCAACATCAAGGGCATTCCCGAGCGCAATTGGATCAACGACCACTTCAAGTACACCCACGGCTACGGCGCCATCACCGCGAAGGGCACGACGACCGACGGCGCCGGCGCCCCGGACTTCACCGACAAGAACCTGCCCACCGAGGGCATGCTCAAGAAGTACGAGCAGCGGGTCTACTACGGCGAGAAGACCACGCAGTACTCCATCGTGGGCGGCCCGCAGAAGGAGCTGGACTACTCCAGCGACAGCGGTGAGAAGAGCTACTCGTACCAGGGCAAGAGCGGTGTGAGCCTCTCCAACCCGGTCAACCGCGCCGCGTACGCGGTGGCCTTCGGCGAGCCCCAGATCCTCTACTCGGGCGCCATCGGCGACGGCTCGCGGATCCTGTACAACCGCACGCCCAAGGAGCGCGTCGAATCCGTCGCCCCCTGGCTGACCATCGACGGCGACGCCTATCCGGCCGTGGTCGACGGGCGCATCCAGTGGATCGTGGACGCCTACACCACGAGCAACGGATATCCGTACGCCTCCCGCACCACCCTCGGTGACACCACCGCGGATTCCCTGACCACGGGGCAGCGGGCCGTGGTGGCCCAGCAGAACCAGGTCAATTACATCCGCAATTCCGTCAAGGCGACCGTGGACGCCTACGACGGCACGGTGAAGCTCTACCAGTGGGACACCAAGGACCCGGTCCTCAAGACCTGGATGAAGGCCTTCCCGGGGACGGTCAAGGCGAAGAGCGAGATCAGCGGCACCCTGATGGACCACCTGCGCTACCCGCAGGATCTCTTCAAGGTCCAGCGCGAGCTGCTCACCCGCTACCACGTCACCGACCCGGGCACCTTCTACACCGGCAGTGAGCGCTGGCAGGTCCCGGACGACCCGACCAAGAGCAAGGGCAACGCGGTCCCGCCGTACTACCTGAGCATGAAGATGCCGGGCCAGTCGCAGCAGGCGTTCTCGCTGACGACCACGTTCACCCCCAAGAGCAGGGAGAACCTGGGCGCCTTCATGGCGATCGACGCCGACGCGAAGAGCAAGGACTACGGCAGGATCAGAATCCTGAAGCTGCCGACCGAGAATCCGGTGCTGGGCCCCCAGCAGGTCCAGAGCAAGTTCAACAGCGAGACCGAGATCGCCAACGAGATCAACATTCTCAAGAAGGGCGACTCCGAGATCGAGTACGGCAATCTGCTGACCGTTCCCCTGGACGGCGGGCTGCTGTACGTGGAGCCGGTGTACGTGCGCGGCAACCGCACGAACTACCCGCTGCTGAAGAAGGTGCTGGTCACCTACGGGGACCGGACCGCCTTCAAGAACACCCTGGACGAGGCGCTCGGGGAGATCTTCGGCGGCAAGGCCGACAGCGGCACCAAGCCCCCGGAGGCCACCAAGCCGCCCGAGGGCACGCCGCAGCCGCCCGCGGAGAGCGCCACGGTCAAGCAGGCCGTCAAGGACGCCCAGACGGCGTACGAGGCCGGGGAGAAGGCCCTGGAGGCCAAGGACTGGGCGGCCTACGGCAAGGCCCAGAAGGACCTCAAGGACGCCCTGGACCGGATCGCCAAGGCCGAGGCCGGCTCCGGGAGCTCGGACAAGGGCGACGGCAAGGGCAACAGCGGCGACAAGCCCGACAGCGGCGGTAAACCGAACAGCTGACGGGCGGCGGACAAGCCCCCGCCCCGCGCCGTGGTACGGTTGTTCCACAACGGCGCGGGGTGGAGCAGCTCGGTAGCTCGCTGGGCTCATAACCCAGAGGTCGCAGGTTCAAATCCTGTCCCCGCTACTCAAAGACAAGGCCCGGAGTCCTCGGACTCCGGGCCTTGTCGTGTGCCCGGACCCGGGCGGACCGGACCGTGAGGCGCCCGGACCGCGAGGTGTCCGGGAGGCGCGGACTGTGCGGGTTGTGTGCGGGGCTTCTGTGGAGAGTTTGGAGCCCCGTCGTGTCGGGAAGTCGGGAAGTCGACAAAACGCTGAAGTGACCTCACTGGCTGCGGCATACCAGGTGTACGCGGGTTGCGGGTGGTGCGACGATGGAGCTTATGGGGGACAGGACGAGGCTGTGGGAGACAGGTCGGCTTGTAGAAGCTCCCGGTGACGGGAGCGAACAGGAAGTGCCGGCGTACGCCCGGACGGCGGATTCCGCCGACGCGGGCGACCCCGCCGACCTCGAGCTGGAGACTGCCCGCCGCCGCGCCGCGGAGACGGGCGACCCCGCCGCCCTGAGCATGCTCGGCGCCCTGCTGCTGCGCCGTGGCGACCTCGACGGGGCGGAGCGCCACCTCCGGGCCGCGACCGCCGACGGCGACCGCTCGGCCGCCAACAACCTGGGCGTCCTGCTGCACCAGCGGGGCTACGCCGACGAGGCCGCCGGCTGGTGGCGCATCGCCGCCGTCGCCGGTTCCGCCGCCGCCGCGCACGCCCTCGGCCGCTATCACCGCGAGCGCGGCGACGAGCCCGCCGCCGAGTACTGGCTGCGCCAGTCGGCGGAGTCCGGGCACGCCCTCGGCGCGTACGCCCTCGCCGACCTGCTGGAGCACCGCAGCGACGTCGGCGCCGAGCGCTGGTTCCGGGCCGCCGCCGAGCGGGGCCACCGCGAGGCGGCGTACCGCCTGGCGCGCATCCTGGGCGGCCGGGCGCCGCGCGCCCGCTCCGGCGGCCTCGGCCCCGGCGGCGTGGAGACCTCCGTCCGCGAGCTGCGGGCCGCCGCGGCCGACGGCCGGGACGGCGGCCCGGCCGGCGAGGCCGAGCAGTGGTACCGGCAGGCCGCCGCCCGCGGCCACCGCCGCGCCGCCCTGCACCTGGGCACGCTCCTGGAGGGCCGCGGCGAGATCCAGGAGGCCGCCCGCTGGTATCTGACGTCCGCCAAGGACGGCGAGGCGCGCGCCGCCTGCGCGCTCGGCTTCCTGCTGCGCGACGCCGGTGACACCGACAGCGCAGCCGTCTGGTGGCGCCGCGCCGCCCAGGACGGCGACGGCAACGCCGCCAACGCCCTGGGCGCCCTGCACGCCGACCGCGGCGAGTCCGGCGAGGCCGAGCGCTGGTACCGCGCGGCCCTCGACGCCGGCGACATCAACGGCGCCTACAACCTCGGCCTGCTCTGCGCCGAGCAGGGCCGCACGGCCCAGGCCGAGCAGTGGTACCGCCGCGCGGCCTACGCCGGGCACAAGGAGGCGGCGAACGCCCTGGCCGTGCTGCTGCTCCAGGGCGGTGACGCGGCGGGCGCCGAGCCCTGGTTCTCCAAGGCCGCGGAGGCCGGCAGCGTCGACGCCGCCTTCAACCTGGGCATCCTCTACGCCGGCCGGGACGAGGACCGGCAGGCCTTCCAGTGGTACGAGCGCGCCGCCACCGCCGGGCACACCGACGCCGCCCTCCAGGTGGCCATGGCCCTGATGCGGGACGGCGACGAGGAGGCCGCCGAGCGCCATCTGCGGGTCGCCGTGCGCGGCGGCAACGCCGAGGCGGCCTTCCGGCTGGGCGCCCTCCTCGACCGCGACGACGACGCGCGGGAAGAGTGCGAGGAGTGGTACGGCAAGGCGGCCCGGCAGGGTCACCGGCGCGCCCAGGTCCGGCTCGGCATGCTCGTCGCCGAGCGGGGCGACGTGGTGGAGGCCGCGCACTGGTACCGCGAGGCCGCGGAGGCGGGCAGCCGCAACGGCGCTTTCAACCTCGGTCTGCTCCTGGCCCGCGAGGGCAGCGAGCCGGAGGCCGCCCTGTGGTGGGCCCGCGCGGCCGAGGCGGGCCACGGCCGCGCCGCCCTGCGGCTGGCCCTGCTGGCGGCCCGGCGGGGTGACCTCACGGAGGGCCGGCACTGGTGCGACTGCGCCGTGGAGCTGGGGCCGGCGGAGGTCTCGGAGCGGGCGGCGCGCCTGCGCGACGCGTTGCAGCAGGAGCTGACGGCCTGATCCCCGGGCCCGTCTCCCGGGCCGTTCCCGGGCCCGTCTCCCGGCCCCGCCCCCGGGGCCCGGGGATCAGGCCCGGGCCCCGGGGGCCTCACCCGTTTGCCATGGTCGTCTCCGGCGGGTTAGAGTGGCGTTACCGACGCGGGGTGGAGCAGCTCGGTAGCTCGCTGGGCTCATAACCCAGAGGTCGCAGGTTCAAATCCTGTCCCCGCTACTTGCGGACGAAGGCCCGGATCCTCAGGATCCGGGCCTTCGTCGTATGCGCACGCGAATGACGAAGCGCGTGCATGTGCGGATGTGTGTGCGGACGGTGAAGCGCGGGCGGCGCGAGGCCGCCCGCCGTCAGCCCGCCGCGCAGTTGGGGCACAGGCCCCGGTAGGTCACCTCGACGGCCGCGACCTGGAAGCCGAAGCGCTCCTCCGGCGGCAGCTCCGCCAGGAGGTCCCCCGACGGGTGGACGTCACGGATCGTGCCGCACTGGGAACACACCAGGTGCTGATGGGCGTGGTGCGCGTTCGGGTCGTAGCGCTTGGCGCGTCCGTCCGTGCTCACCTCCATGATCTCGCCCAGGGAGACCAGCTCCCCGAGGGTGTTGTACACCGTGGCGCGCGAGATCTCCGGCAGCAGATCCGCCGCCCGGGCGTGCACCTCGTCCGCGGTGTAGTGCACATGGTCCCCATCGAGGACCTCGGCGACGACGCGTCGCTGCGCGGTCAGCCGCCAGCCGCGTCCCCGGAGCCGTTCCAGCAGGTCACTCATGCCATTCACCTATCAGTCAGATGGGACCAGCGTAGCAGCGGGCCCCGTCCATCACTGGACCTGATATTTATCTCTCCCTCTTCTTGACTTAGACAAAGTCCAATGTAGGATCGAGCTCGGTTCAGGCCAAGGTGGCAGGGCGAGATGACGACGGAGGCAGACGTGTCGGTTCAGAGCGAGGCCGTGACGCAGACGGGTCCGCTGACCACGGAGTCCGGAGCTCCGGTCGCGGACAACCAGAACAGCGAGACCGCGGGCATCGGTGGCCCCGTCCTGGTCCAGGACCAGCTCCTGATGGAGAAGCTCGCGCACTTCAACCGCGAGCGCATCCCGGAGCGCGTGGTGCACGCCCGTGGCGCCGGCGCCTACGGCACCTTCACCGTGACCGCGGACGTCAGCCGGTGGACCCGCGCCGCCTTCCTCTCCGAGGTCGGCAAGCAGACGGAGACCTTCCTCCGCTTCTCCACCGTCGCCGGCAACCTCGGCTCGGCCGACGCGGTCCGCGACCCCCGTGGATTCGCGCTGAAGTTCTACACCGAAGAGGGCAACTACGACCTCGTCGGCAACAACACCCCGGTGTTCTTCATCAAGGACGCCATCAAGTTCCCCGACTTCATCCACACCCAGAAGCGCGACCCGTACACCGGCTCGCAGGAGGCGGACAACGTCTGGGACTTCTGGGGCCTGTCGCCCGAGTCCACCCACCAGGTGACCTGGCTGTTCGGTGACCGCGGCATCCCGGCGACGCTGCGCCACATGAACGGCTACGGCTCGCACACCTACCAGTGGAACAACGAGGCCGGCGAGGTCTTCTGGGTCAAGTACCACTTCAAGACCGACCAGGGCATCGAGAACCTCACCCAGGACGAGGCCAACAAGCTCGCCGGTGAGGACCCGGACTCCCACCAGCGCGACCTGCGCGAGGCCATCGAGCGCGGCGACTTCCCGAGCTGGACCGTCCAGGTGCAGATCATGCCGGCGGCCGACGCGGCCACGTACCGCTTCAACCCGTTCGACCTCACCAAGGTGTGGCCGCACGAGGACTACCCGCCGATCGAGATCGGCAAGCTGGAGCTCAACCGCAACCCGGAGAACGTCTTCGCCGAGGTCGAGCAGTCGATCTTCTCTCCGGCGCACTTCGTGCCGGGCATCGGCCCCTCCCCGGACAAGATGCTCCAGGGCCGGCTCTTCGCCTACGGCGACGCCCACCGCTACCGCGTCGGCATCAACGCCGACCACCTGCCGGTGAACCGTCCGCACGCCACCGAGGCCCGGACGAACAGCCGCGACGGCTACGCCTACGACGGCCGCCACGGCCGCGCCAAGAACTACGAGCCCAACAGCTTCGGCGGCCCGGCCGAGACCGGCCGTCCGCTGTGGCAGCCGGTCCCCGTGACCGGTGCGACGGGCAACACCGCCGCCCCCTCGCACGCCGAGGACAACGACTTCGTCCAGGCGGGCAACCTCTACCGGCTGATGTCGGAGGAGGAGAAGGAGCGCCTGATCGGCAACCTCGCCGGCTTCATCGCCAAGGTGTCGCGCGACGACATCGCCGAGCGCGCGATCAACAACTTCCGCCAGGCGGACCCCGACTACGGCAAGCGGCTCGAAGCCGCCGTCCAGGCCCTGCGCGGCTGAGCGCCCCGCGGCGGGTGAACCGCCGCGGGAGCTGTCCCACCAGCCGCTTGCCGTAAGAACGGAGAGGCCGGACGCCAATGGGCTCCGGCCTCTCCGGCTGCCCGCGGGGGCCCTGTCCGGAGCCGTCCGGCCCCCTCAGGCCGACAGCGCGCCCTCGCGCGCCCGCTGGGACACCCAGGAGCGGATGATGTCGCGCACCGACACCACGCCCACCGGCCCCTGGCCGTCCAGGACGACGAGGTGCCGGAAGCCGCCGCGCGACATGGCGTTCGCGGCCTCGTCGAGGGTCCACTCGGGGGCCGCGAAGACCACGTCGGTGGTGGTGTGGGCCTGGGCCGTCTCCCGGTCGGGGTCCTGGCCGGCGCCGACCGAGTTGAGGATGTCGCGCTCGGTGAGGATGCCGAGCCCGCACGTATCGGGGTCCAGGACGACCGCGGCGCCTATCCTGCGCGCGGACATCAGCCGTGCTGCCTGTCGGAGGGTGTGTGCGGGACCGATGGTGAGGACCACCGTGCTCATGGCGTCGCGGACGAGCATGGCTGAAGCCACCTCCTTGGCGGACCGTGAACTCCGAGAAGGAATTCACAAGTTCACAAGCATGGAGTTCTCATCGTCACACGGTCCCGGGGGGACAACAAGGGGCGCGCGGCGCCGGAATGCCCCTGCCGCCCGCTCCGGGGCGTGACACCCCGGAGCGGGGCGCGCGCCGGGCCCTGCGACGCCCGGCCCCACGAAGCCGGGATCGACCGCCGGGACCCACGGCCGGGATCCACGGCGCCCGGAGCCACCGCGTCCGCGACCTACGACTGGAGGTAGCCCAGCAGCTCGTCGTGGAGCAGGCCGTTCGAGGCGACGGCGTTGCCGCTGTGCGGGCCGGGCACCCCGTCCAGGCCGGTGAAGCGGCCGCCCGCCTCCTCGACGATGACGACGTTGGCGGCCATGTCCCACAGGGACAGCTCCGGCTCGGCGCAGATGTCCACCGATCCCTCGGCGACCATCATGTACGGCCAGAAGTCGCCGTAGCCGCGCGTCCGCCAGCAGTCACGGGTCAGGTCCAGGAAGCCCGGCAGCATCCCGCGCTCCTCCCAGCCGCTCAGCGAGGAGTACGCGAACGACGCGTCCGAGATCCGGCCGACCCGGGAGACCTGGAGCCGGGTCGCCGACGTCAGGCTGCGGCCGGTGTAGGCGCCCGAGTCCTTGGCGGCCCACCAGCGGCGGCCCAGGGCCGGTGCCGAGACCACGCCGACGACCGGCTGGTAGCCGCCCTCGCCCTGCACCATCAGCGAGATCAGCGTGGCCCAGACCGGCACCCCGCGGACGTAGTTCTTCGTGCCGTCGATGGGGTCGATGACCCAGCGGCGCGGCCCGGTGCCGTCGCTGCCGAACTCCTCGCCCAGGACGGCGTCGCGCGGACGGGCCCGCTGCAGATGGCCGCGGATCAGCTCCTCGGCGGCCTTGTCCGCCTCGCTCACCGGAGTCATGTCCGGTTTGGTCTCGACCTTGAGGTCGAGAGCCTTGAACCGGTCCATGGTCGCCGCGTCGGCGGCGTCCGCCAGGACATGGGCCAGGCGCAGATCATCGTGGTAGTCGGACATGGCTGAACAGTACCTGTGGGTGCCCTTCGGTCGGCCGAGGCCCGCCAGGACTCTTGACACCGTATGGCGGTACGTCAATTCTGTGCGCACGACCGCCGTGCGGCCGCACGGCCGGGGAGGCGACGATGCCCGCGGCACGAGAGCTCTTGCTGGACGCGGCCTTCGCGGCGCTCGGCAGCCGGCCCTGGAGCGGGGTCCGGATGGTCGACGTCGCGGCCGCCGCCGGGGTCTCCCGGCAGACGCTCTACAACGAATTCGGCAGCAAGGACGGCCTGGCGCGCGCCCTGGTGCGGCGTGAGACGGAGGCGTTCCTCGCGGGGGTCGTCAGGGCCCTCGCCGGGCCCGGCCCCGGCGCGGACGCGGGGGAGCGCTGCGCCGCCGGAGCCTTATGGATCCTGCGTACGGCCCGTGTCAACCCCCTCGTGCGGGCCGCGCTGACCGGTTGCCGGGGCGACCGGGTCCCCGCGGCGGCGGCCCCCGCCGACCCCACGCGCCGGGTCCAGCCCGGCTCCGCCGCCGCCCGGGCCACCCCGACACCGGGGGGCCTGGCCGACGGCGTCCGGGACCGTGTCGTCGAGGCGGTCACGGCCGGGACCGCGGGTGCGCGGGGTCCCGCGAGGGGCGCCGGAGGCGGGGCGCCGGAGCCGGCCGGGGACGCCGGCCGGCCGGTGGGCGGGGTGCCGTGGGCCTGTGAGCTGGCCGTCCGGCTGACGCTCTCCTATGTGGTCGCGCCGGTCGGGCCGGACGACGAGGCCGCCGCGGATGTCGCCCGTCTGGTCCGCGCTCTTGTGGGCGACGGTCGCGGCGGCGGGTTCACTTGAGCCAGCCGATCCGGACGCTCGTCTCGCTGCCGAGCCCCGGTGCGCCGGTGTTGGCGAGGCCCTTGCGGACGGCCAGGATCTGGGGGCGCTGGTAGAGCGGCAGGGAGTGGCCGAGCTCCCAGACCTTCGCGTCCGCCTCGTTGTAGAGCGCGATCTGCTTCTGCGGATCCGTGGTCCGGGACGCCTCCACCATCAGCTTGTCGACCTCGGGCGAGGAGACGCGGCCGTAGTTGCCGAAGGAGTTGTCGCCGTCCGGCTGCCGGTAGTCCTGGTAGGAGTCGGAGCGGTAGACCCGGTCGACCTGGCGGAACTGTGTGAGGTCGTAGTTGCTCCGGTGGACGTACCGGTCGAAGTAGTCGTCGCCCGGAACCTTGCGCAGCTCGGTCTTCACGCCGATCTCGCCGAGCATCTGCTGGGTGAGCTTGGCCTGGTCCTCCGCGAGCCCGTTGGCGTCGGAGGGCATCACGTACTCCAGGGTCAGCGGCTTGCCGTCCTTGACGCGCGGCTTGCCCGCGCCCCCGTCCTTCCAGCCCGCCTCGTCCAGCAGCTTCTTGGCCCGTGCGACGTCGCGCTTGGCGAAGGCGCCCGCGTTGTCCTTGTAGCCCTCCTGGTTCGGCATGAAGAAGTGGTTGTTCACCACCTTGGGCTGGAAGGGGAGGTCCTTTCCGGCCACCTTCACCAGCGCCTCGCGGTCCACGCCCAGCGTCACCGCCTGACGGACCTTGACGTCCTGGAGCGGGCCGCGCCCGCCGTTGAGGCTGAGCGTCACCTGGTCCCAGCGGGCGCCGACCCGGAAGTCGGTGTCCTTGTCGTCCTTCAGCCGCTTGTACGCCTCGGGGGTGACCGCGGGGGTCTCGTGGATCTCCTTGTTGAGATACGCGTCGGTCCGGGCCGTGCCGTCCATGGCCCAGAAGATGTACTTGTCCAGCTTCGGCTTCTCGCCCCACCAGGCGGGGTCCGGCACCAGGGTGATCGTCTTCGCGGTCTTGTCGTACTGCCCGACCTTCCAGGCGTTCGACGTGACGGGCACGGTTCCGGCCCAGCTCTTGTTGAAGCTGTCCGGGTCGGCGTTGAGGGACGCCGGGAGCAGCGGGTCGAAGAGCCGCTGCCAGTCGGCGAACGGGGTGGCGAAGGTGACCCGGACCTCGTGGTCGTCCTTGCCCCGCTCGACCTTGGCTATCTGGTCGTAGCCGCTGGTGGTGGCGACCTGGTAGCCCTTGTCCTTGCCGCTGAGCGCCTTCCACTGGGCCTCGAAGTCGGCGACGCCCAGCGGCTTGCCGTCCGACCACTTGGCCTTCGGGTTCAGTTCGTACGACACGACCTGAGGGTCGGTGGAGACGACCTTGGCGGAGGCGAGGAAGTCCGGGTTGGAATGCGGGACGCCCTTGGCGTCGAAGGTGAACAGGTCAGGTTCCACCAGCTCGGTGATGGCGGAGGCGTCGCCCTGCGTCCCGTCCGTCTGGTTGGGGTTGTACTGGTTGATCCACTGCTGGATCGCCACCTTGTAGACGCCGCCCTGCTTGATGTCGGCCGCCGGATGCGGGTTGAGGTCCTGCGTGCCCGCCGCGGGCGCGGCCTTGCCCTGCGCGTCGTCATCGGCGGATCCGCTCCCTCCGCCTCCGCAGGCGGTGAGCACCAGCGCGGCGGACACGGTCGCGGCGACGACGGCAGCGGCTCTGACGGCGCTGATCATGGGCGGAGTTCCTCTCGGCTGACGGACATACGGGCCCGGTCACCGTATGCACGTAACTCCTGTCCCAACAGGTCAGTTGAATAGGCGTTCGAAGCATTTATCACGCCCGAAACACCTTTGAAACATGAAGAAACCAGTCCGCTTCATCCAGCGGATAGCGTCACCCACCGTGCTCGCCTATCTGACCAAACGGCTCGGGTACTACGCCGTGCTCCTGGCCGTGGCCGTCTTCGTGTCCTACGTGCTCTCGTCGCTCGCGCTGTCCCCGCGCGGCTACTTCGAGGGCCGCCAACCCCCGCCGCCCGCCGAGTCGGTGGAGGCGCAGCTGACCGCGCTCGGCATCAACGACCACACCCCGCTGCTCGAACGCTTCACCACCTGGCTCTCGCACGCCGTGCGCGGCGACCTCGGCCGCACCATCGACAGCGGCAGCGTGGGCGAGGAGTTCGGCCGCCGGATCGGCGTCAGCCTGCGGCTGCTGCTGGCGGGCACGGTGCTCGGCACGGCCGCCGGAATCCTCGCCGGGGCCTGGGGAGCACTCCGGCAGTATCGTTTCTCCGACCGTGCGGTCACCGTCTTCGCGTTCCTGCTCCTCTCCACGCCCACCTTCCTCCTCGCCGTGCTCCTCAAGGTCGGCGCGATGAAGGTGAATCAGAGCGCGGGCACCGAGCTGATCTCCTTCACCGGCGAGAAGACCCCCGGACTCACCGGTTCCGTGGGCACGTTGCTCGGCGACCGCGCCGTCCACCTGCTGCTGCCCACCCTGTCCATCGCCCTGGGCACCGCCGCCGCGTACAGCCGCTACCAGCGCGGCACCATGCTCGACGTGCTCGGCTCCGACTTCCTGCGCACCGCCCGGGCCAAGGGGCTGACCTACCGCAGGGCCGTCCTCACCCACGGTCTGCGCACCGCGCTCGTGCCCATGTCCACCTTCTTCGCCTACGGCTTCCTGGCGCTGTTCACCGGCGCCGCGTTCACCGAGAAGATCTTCGGCTGGCACGGCATGGGCTCCTGGTTCATCGACTCCATCGGCAAGAGCGACGTCAACTCCGTCGTCGCGGTCAATGTGTTCGCCGCCGTGATGGTGCTGCTCTCGGGCTTCCTGGCCGACGTCCTCCACGCCGCGCTCGACCCGCGCGTCCGCACCAGCTGAGCCTTGACCGAGTGAGGCCCTCACCATGACCACCACCGCCACCCCGCCCGCGGCCGGACCGGAGCACACCCCGGAACGGCACGCCTCCCCCGAGCGGGCCGCCCCGCCCGGCCGGGCTCGCGTCGCCCTGCGCCGCTTCGCCGGCAGCCCCAACGCCGTCGTCGGCGCCGCCGTGCTGCTCCTGCTCTTCCTGCTCGCCTTCGCCGGCCCCTACCTCACCCCGTGGAACCACACGGACATCGACTACACCGCCCTGCGCGAGGGCCCCTCCGCCGACCACTGGTGGGGCACCACCCGCATCGGCCAGGACGTCTACGCCCAAGTCCTGCACGGCCTGCGGAAATCCCTGCTCATCGGGCTGCTCGTCGCGCTGTTCGCCACCGTCCTCGCCTCCGTCGTCGGCGCCTGCGCCGGCTACTTCGGCGGCTGGACCGACCGGCTCGTCACCTTCTTCATCGACCTGCTGCTCGTCTTCCCGGCCTTCCTGATCATCGCCATCGTCTCGCCCCGGCTGCGCGACACCGGCTGGCTCGCCTTCGTCGGCCTGCTCGCCGTCTTCGGCTGGATGATCACGGCCCGGGTGGTCCGCTCGATGACCCGCTCCCTGAAGGAGCGCGACTTCGTCCGCGCCGCCGAACTCATGGGCGTGCACCCGCTGCGCATCGTCTTCCGGCACATCCTGCCGAACGTCTCCTCCTTCCTCATCGTCGACGCCACCATCGCCGTCGGCGGCGCCGTGATGAGCGAGACCGGCCTGTCGTACTTCGGGTTCGGCGTGCAGCCGCCCGACGTCTCCCTCGGCACCCTCATCGCCGACGGCTCCGACGCCGCCCTCACCTACCCGTGGATGTTCTTCTTCGCCGCCGGACTGCTCGTGCTCTTCGTCCTCGCCGTGAACTTCCTCGGGGACGGCCTCCGCGACGCCCTGGACCCCACCTCCGACCGGACCCCGGCACAGAAGAGGCGCCGCGCGCGCCGGAAGGGAACGCGCCCATGAGCGCCCCGCTCACCGACGTCCCCCTCACCGGCGCCCCCCTCGCCGACGGCCCGCCGGTCCTCGACATCCGCGGCCTGAAGGTCGGCTTCGACGGCCCGGACGGGCCCGTGCCCGCCGTCCGCGGCGTCGACCTCACCCTGCGCCGCGGCGAGGTCCTCGGCCTGGTCGGCGAATCCGGCTCCGGGAAGTCCACCGTCGCCCTCGCCACCATGGGCCTGCTGCCTCGCACCGCCCGCGTGCACGGCTCCGTACGCGTCGCCGGCACCGAGCTGCTCGGCCTCGGCGACCGGGCCCTGTCCGGCATCCGCGGCCGCCGGATCGCCATGGTCTTCCAGGACCCGCTCTCCGCGCTCACCCCCGTCCACCGCGTCGGCGACCAGATCGCCGAGGCGGTCCGCGCCCACCAGGACGTCTCCCGCGACCGGGCACGCCGCCGCGCCGTCGAACTCCTCGACCTCGTCGGCATCCCCGAGCCCGCCCGCCGCGCCGACGCCTACCCCCACGAGTTCTCCGGCGGCATGCGCCAGCGGGCCGTGATCGCCATGGCCGTCGCCAACGACCCCGACGTCCTCCTCGCCGACGAACCCACCACCGCCCTCGACGTCACCGTGCAGGCCCAGATCCTCGACGTGCTGCGGACCGCGCGCCGCGAGACCGGCGCCGCCCTGCTGCTCGTCAGCCACGACCTCGGGGTGATCGCCGGCATGGCCGACCGGGTCGCCGTGATGTACGCGGGCAAGGTCGTCGAGAGCGCCCCCGCCGCCGAGCTGTTCGCCGCGCCCCGCATGCCCTACACCATCGGCCTCCTCGGGGCCGTGCCCCGGCCCGACGCCGCGGACCGCCCGCTCACCCCGATACCCGGCTCACCGCCCGAGCTCCACCTGCTGCCCCAGGGCTGCGCCTTCGCACCGCGCTGCCCCCTCGCCGCCGACGCCTGCGCCACCACCGAACCCGCCCTCACCGGCGCGGGGGACCACCTCGCGGCCTGCCTCGAACCGCCCGCCGCCGACCCGGCCGCCCTGTACCCCGTACCCGAACACACCCCCGCCAGGGAGGTCGTGCCCCGCGGCGAACTGCCCTCCGTGCTCCGGGTGCGGGGCCTCGCCCGGACCTTCCCGGTCCGCAAGGGCGGCGCCTTCCGCCGCCGCGCCGGCAGCGTGTACGCCGTCGACGGCGTGGACCTCGACATCCGGCGCGGCGAGACCCTCGGCCTCGTCGGGGAGTCCGGCTCCGGCAAGTCGACCACGCTCATGGAGATCCTGCGGCTGGCCGCCCCCGAGGCCGGCGAGGTCGAACTCCTCGGCCGGTCCACCAGCGAACTGACGAAGCGTCAAGCGCATGCCCTGCGGGGCTCCGTGCAGATCGTCTTCCAGGACCCCATGGCCAGCCTCGACCCCAGGATGCCGGTCGGCGACATCGTCGCCGAACCGCTGCGCGCCCAGGGCGCGAGCCGCGCGACCGTGGCCCGGCGGACACCGGAACTGCTGCGCCTGGTCGGCCTGGAGGCCGCCCACGCCGGCCGCTTCCCGCACGAGTTCTCCGGCGGCCAGCGGCAGCGCGTCGGGATCGCCCGGGCCCTCGCCGTGGAGCCGGAGCTGCTGGTCCTGGACGAGCCGGTGTCCGCGCTCGACGTGTCCGTACAGGCCGGCGTGCTCAACCTGCTGCGGCGGCTCAAGGAAGAGCTGGGCCTCGCCTACCTCTTCGTCTCCCACGACCTCGCCGTCGTACGGCACATCGCCGACCGCGTCAGCGTGATGTACCTCGGCCGGACCGTGGAGTCGGGCCCGGTCGAGGAGGTCTTCGCCCGCCCCCGCCACCCCTACACCCGGGCCCTGCTCTCGGCCGTGCCCGTGCCGGACCCCGCGCGGGAGCGGCACCGGGAGCGGATCCTCCTCGCCGGCGACCCGCCGAGCCCGGTGCTGAGGGAGCCCGGCTGCCGCTTCCGCGGCCGGTGCCCGGTCTACGCGGGGCTGGCCGCGGACGAGCGGGCGCGCTGCGAGCGGGAGCGGCCCAAGGATCGGGCGTTCGGGCCGGAGCGGACGGCGGCCTGCCACTTCGCGGAGCGCGTCAGTGCGCCGACCCCGACAGCTGCAACCCCATGACCCCCAGGATCACCAGACCGATGGAGACGAGCTTGAGGGTGGAGACCAGGTCACCGAGGAAGACCATGCCGTAGAGGGCGGTGCCGGCCGCGCCGATGCCCGTCCACACCGCGTAGGCCGGGCCGACGTCGAGCTTCTTCAGGGAGAGCGTCAGCAGACCGAAGCTGCCCAGCGCGAAGCAGGCGAAGGCGATGGTCGGCCAGAGCCGGGTGAAGCCGTGCGAGAGCTTGAGACAGACGGCGAAGCCGGTTTCCAGCAGACCGGCGACCACCACCAGCAGCCACGCCATCAGATTGCCTCCCGTTGCTCGGTGACCGCCGTCCGTCCGGTGCTGTTGCCCTTGCCGCTGACGGTCACCCGCAAACGTAGGCGATCAGTCGCCTTCGCGCCGCTCCCGCGTCGCGAGCAGCCGTCGCAGGGAGTAGAGCCGCTGCGGATCGGCGTGGCCGTCCGACACCCACTGGTCCAGGGCGCAGTCCTGCTCGTCGTGGCTGCACGCGCGCGGGCAGCCCTCGGTGCCCGGCTCCAGGTCGGGGAAGGCGTGGATGACGCGCGAGGGATCGATGTGGTTCAGCCCGAAGGAGCGCACGCCCGGGGTGTCGATGACCCAGCCCGAGCCGTCCGGCAGCGGCAGGGCCAGCGCCGAGGTCGTGGTGTGCCGGCCGCGGCCGGTGACCGCGTTGACGTGCCCGGTGGCCCGCTGCCGTTCGACGAGGGCGTTGACGAGGGTGGTCTTGCCGACGCCGGAGTGGCCGACGAAGGCGGTGACCCGGCCCGTCAGCTGCTCGCGGACCCGCTCGGCGGCCCCGCCGTCCGCCAGCTCCTCCCGGCTGGTCACCACATGGCGCACCCCGAGCGTCCCGTACGACTCCAGGAGCTTGTCCGCCGAGGCCAGGTCGGACTTGGTCAGCACGAGCAGCGGCTCCAGGCCGGCGTCGTAGGCCGCGACCAGACAGCGGTCGATCAGCCGGGGGCGCGGCTCGGGGTCGGCCAGCGCGGTGACGATCGCCAGCTGGTCGGCGTTGGCGACGACGACCCGCTCGTAGGGGTCGTCGTCGTCGGCCGTGCGGCGCAGCACGGAGGAGCGCCCCTCGACCCGGACGATCCGCGCCAGGGTGTCCTTCGCGCCGCTCAGGTCGCCCACGACGGCGACCCGGTCACCGACGACGGCGCCCTTGCGGCCCAGCTCGCGCGCCTTCATCGCCACGATGGTGCGGTCCTCGACGAGGACGTGCAGCCGGCCGCGGTCCACGGTGAGGACGAAGCCCTCGGCGGCGTCCTCGTGCTTGGGGCGGATGTTGGTGCGGGGGCGGTTGCCCTTGCGGTTGGGGCGGACGCGGACGTCGTCCTCGTCGGGGTTCTTGCCGTAGCGGCGCATGGTGCTCTTCGTTCTCTCAGGCTCTCGACACCGTCGTCGCCCCCGCGACGGGCCCCAGCATCCCGGTCCACAGCTCCGGGAAGTCGGGCAGGGTCTTGGCGGTGGTGGCGACGTTCTCCACCTGGACGCCGTCGACAGCCAGGCCGATGACCGCGGCGGCGGTGGCCAGCCGGTGGTCCTCGTAGGTGTGGAAGACCCCGCCGTGCAGGGCGCGCGGGCGGATGCGCAGCCCGTCCGCCGTCTCGACGACGTCGCCGCCCAGCTCGTTGATCTCCTTGGCCAGCGCGGCCAGCCGGTCCGTCTCGTGCAGTCGCAGGTGGGCGATGCCGCGCAGGACGGACTCGGAGTCGGCGAGCGCGGCGACCGCGGCGATCACCGGGGTGAGCTCGCCGACCTCGTGCAGATCGGCGTCGATGCCGGTGATCCGGCCGGTGCCGGTGAAGGTCAGGCCCGCCTCGGACAGCTCACAGCTGCCGCCCATGGCGGTGAAGATGTCGCGCAGCGCGTCGCCGGGCTGCGTGGTGTGCTCGGGCCAGTCCGGGATGGTGACCCGGCCGCCGGTGACCAGGGCCGCGGCCAGGAACGGCGCGGCGTTGGACAGGTCGGGCTCCACGACGATGTCCCGGCCGAGCAGGGCGCTGGGGGAGACCCGCCAGACGTTCGGCTCGCCGCCGGACTCCGGGGTGTCGACCTGCGCGCCGGCCATCCGCAGCATGTCCACGGTCATCCGGATGTGCGGCATGGACGGCAGGACGGCACCGACGTGCCGGACCTCGACGCCCTGGTTGAAGCGCGGGCCGGAGAGCAGCAGCGCGCTGACGAACTGGGAGGACGAGGAGGCGTCGATCTCCACCGGGCCGCCGTCCAGCGCCCCGGCGCCGTGCACGGTCAGCGGCAGGGCGCCGCGGTCGTTGTCGTCGATACGGGCGCCCAGGGCGCGCAGCGCGTCGATCACGCCGTGCAGCGGGCGCTCGTAGCTGCGCGGGTCGCCGTCGAAGCGGATGGGGCCGTCGGCCAGCGCGGCGACGGGCGGCAGGAAGCGCATGACCGTGCCGGCGTTGCCGACGTCCACGGTGGCCGGGCCGCGCAGCCGGGCCGGGATGACCCGCCACGCCTCGCCCTCGCCGGCGCCCGCGGCGCTGCTGGAGGACACCGTCTCCTCGATGCCGACGCCCATGGCGCGCAGGGCCTCGGCCATCAGCAGCGTGTCGCGGGAGCGCAGCGGCCGGCGCACCCAGCCCGGCTCGGCGGCGAGCGCGGCCAGGACGAGGGCGCGGTTGGTGACCGATTTCGAACCGGGCACGGTGACGGTCGCGTCGACCGCCCCCGTGGCGAGGGGGGCGGGCCAGAGATCGGTATGCGTGCTGCTCTCGGTCATGCCTTCACCTTAGTGGCTCGTACCGGGTCACAGTCCGAGCAGCCAGCGCCCGCCTCCGGTCAGCGCGCACAGCGAGACGAGGTGGAAGAAGCCCAGCCAGACCACGGCGGGCAGATGGGTGAGCCGCGCGAGCTGGTCGGCGTCGGAGTCCGCCGCGCCGCCGAGGCGCCGCCTGCGCTGGAGCTCGAAGGCCGGCCGGACCCCGCCGAACAGCAGGAACCAGACGACCCCGTAGGCGAACAGGGCCTGCACGGCCGGGCCGGTCAGCCAGGAGACCAGCACGAACGCGGCCCCGGTGACCACGACCGTCAGCAGGCCGAAGGCGTTGCGGACCATCACCAGGAGCGCGGCGAGCAGCGCCGTCGCACCCCACAGCAGCGCCGTGATGTGGCCGGCCGCGAGCAGCCAGGCACCGGCGAGACCGAGCAGCGACGCGGCGGGATAGCCGGCCGCGGCGGTGAGGATCATCCCGATACCGGTCGGTTTGCCCCGGGAGACGGTGAGTCCCGAGGTGTCGGAGTGCAACCGGATGCCGTCCAGCCTGCGCCCGCTCAGCAGGGCCGTCAGGCCGTGGCCGCCCTCGTGGGCGATGGTGATGGCGTTACGGGTGACCAGCCAGACACCGCGCGGGACGACCGCCGCCAGGGCCACGACCCCCGTGACGACCACCAGCCACAGGTCGGGGTCGGGCTGGGTCGCGAAGACACGGTCCCAGAGGTCGGTGGAGTGGGTGCTGTCCATTTGTGCGCGGCTCCTGGTGGGTCCGTGGCAGGGTGGCGATCATGTGTGGTCGATATGCGGCGGGCCGGAGTCCCGAGGATCTCGTGGGGTTCTTCGGGGTCGAGAAGTGGGAACCGACGGAGACGCTCGCTCCCGACTGGAACGTGGCACCCACGAAGAGTGTCCACGTTGTTCTCGAGCGTCCTCTGAAAGACGCCAGGGACCGGGGTCCGGTTCGCCAGCTGCGCTCACTGAGGTGGGGATTGGTTCCCTCGTGGGCGAAATCGCCGGAGGGCGCGGCGAAGATGATCAACGCACGGGCCGAGACCGTGCACGAGAAGCCGTCCTTCCGGGACGCCTTCGCGTCACGCCGCTGCCTGATACCCGCCGACGGCTACTACGAGTGGGTCACCGGCGCGGCGGAGCGCGAACTGGAGGAACAGGGCCGGCGCAAGCGCGCTCGTAAGCAGCCCTACTTCGTCACTCCGGTGGACGGTTCGGTCATGGCGATGGCGGGGCTGTACGAGTTCTGGCGGGACCCGGCGCTGCCGGGCGACGACCCCCGGGCGTGGTGGGTGACCTGCTCGGTGATCACCACGGAGGCGGAACGGGAGCCGTTCGCCTCCGGCGGGGCCCTGGAGGGGGCGCCGCGGTCCCTGGCGGAGATCCATCCGCGGATGCCGCTGGTGCTGCCGGGGGAACGGTGGGGGGAGTGGCTGGATCCGTCGACGCCGGGGGATGTCGTGCGGTCTCTTATGACGGCGCCGCCCGCTCGGTCGGTCCGGGCGTACCCGGTCGCCACGGCGGTCAGCGACGTCCGCAGGAACGGGCCGGAACTCCTGACGGAACTGGAGGCGCCGGAGGAGGGGACGCTGTTCTGACTTTTCCCCGTCCCGCCCCACCCCGCCCCACCCCACCCCGCCCCTTCCCGTAACCGGAGGGCAAGCCCCCCCCCGGGCCCCCTTCCCGCGCTACCGCGCGGTGTCCTCAAGCGCCGGACGGGCTGAAACGCTTGCCCGGAACGGGGCGGGAAAGCTGCCCCGGGCGCGAGGGAAAGCCGGCCTCGGACAGGGGAAGCCCAGCCCGCCCGGCCTTTGAGGCCACCGCGCGGTAGCGCGGAAAGGGGCCCGGGGGCGTGCCCCCGGTATCGGGAAGGGGCGGGGTGGGGAAAGCTGGCGCCCGTGATCGACATCGTTCCCACCCCCGCCGGTGACGCCCGTATCCACTGGTACCGCGCCCCCAGGCCCCGCCTGACCCTCGCCCTCGGCCACGGCGCCGGCGGCGGCGTCGAGGCCCGCGACCTCCAGGCCCTCGCCGCCGCGCTGCCCGCCCACCACGTCACCGTCGCCCTCGTCGAACAGCCCTGGCGCGTCGCCGGCCGCAAGGTCGCCCCCGCGCCGAAGACGCTGGACACCGCCTGGACCGCCCTGTGGCCCGCGCTGGCCGCGCCCGGCCTGCCCGTCGTCGCGGGCGGCCGCAGCGCCGGCGCCCGGGTCGCCTGCCGGACCTCGGCGGAGCTCGGCGCCGCCGCCGTCCTCGCGCTGAGCTTTCCGCTGCACCCGCCGGGCAAGCCGGAGAAGTCGAGGGCGGACGAGCTGACCGGCACCGGGCTGCCCACACTCGTCGTGCAGGGCGCCAAGGACCCCTTCGGCCGGCCCGGGGAGTTCCCGCCGGGCACCGCGCTCGTGCCCGTACCCGACGCGGACCACGGCTTCGCGGTGCCCAAGAAGGCCGCCACCGGCGGGAAGGAGGCGCTGGAAGTGATCACACGGGCCGTCGCCGACTGGCTCGGCGAAATCCGGAAGTAATCCCTCCGGTATTTCCCCGGGCACCCGTTCGGCCGGATGCGCGCGTCCGGGAATGCGTCGTGACCCTTGGCTGTTGTGTACATCGTCACGACAGACCCGCTGGATACCGGCGTCCCGCCGGAGCGCAACGGCACGACAGAGGAATGGGAGCTCGCCGCATGGGTTCGATCGCATGCCTGTCCCGCCCGCAGCAGGCTGACCTGGGATGGTCCGCGCTGCATGTGGCGCAGCCCGCCCCTGCTGGAGCGGCGGACGGGCGGGATCGTCGTCTATTCTCCGATTCGAGCGGATCCGTTTCCGGTTCCGCCAGGGTGTTGGAGGAGGTGGGTCCGGTCACCGGGACCGACGAGGGGACCAAGGACAGCGCCGCCGGTGCCGAGAGCGCCGCCGAGCGCAACGCCCGTTTCGAGCGGGACGCGCTCACCTTCCTCGACCAGATGTACTCGGCCGCCCTGCGGATGACGCGCAATCCCGCCGACGCCGAGGACCTGGTCCAGGAGACCTACGCAAAGGCGTACGCGTCCTTCCACCAGTTCCGCGACGGCACCAACCTCAAGGCGTGGCTGTACCGCATCCTGACCAACACCTTCATCAACTCCTACCGCAAGAAGCAGCGCGAGCCGCTGCGCAGCGCGTCGGAGGAGATCGAGGACTGGCAGCTGGCGCGCGCCGAGTCGCATATGTCGACCGGTCTGCGCTCCGCCGAGTCCCAGGCTCTGGACCACCTGCCCGACTCCGATGTCAAGGAGGCCCTTCAGGCCATCCCCGAGGAATTCCGCATAGCGGTCTATCTCGCGGACGTGGAGGGCTTTGCCTACAAGGAGATCGCGGACATCATGGGTACCCCCATCGGCACGGTCATGTCCCGGCTGCACCGTGGCCGCCGCCAGCTGCGCGGCATGCTGGAGGACTACGCCCGCGAGCGCGGTCTGGTCCCGGCCGGTACGGCACCCGTGCCGCATGGTTCCGACGGGTCGCACAATCGGAAAGGCTCGGACTCATGAGCTGCGGAGAGCCGCACGACACGGACTGCTCTGAAGTCCTCGATCATCTTTACGAGTTCCTCGACCACGAGATGCCCGACGGCGACTGCGCCAAGTTCGAGGTGCACATCGACGAGTGCTCCCCGTGCCTGGAGAAGTACGGGCTGGAGCAGGCGGTGAAGAAGCTCGTCAAGCGCTGCTGCGGCCATGACGACGTCCCCGCCGACCTCCGCTCCAAGGTCATGGGCCGGATCGAGCTGATCCGGTCCGGCCAGTCGGTGCCCGAGCAGGACGTCGTGGCCGAGGCGCGGGCGGCGGAGAAGGCCGCCGGCTCCCCGGTCGCCCAGGACTGAGCCCGCGCCCCGGCGCGGGCCGCCCGGGCCACCTCGCGGGAGTCCCGGGCCACCTCGTGGGAGTCCCGCCAAACGCCCTCCCCGAGGAACATCACCCGAAGGTGTGCATCCGCACGTCTCGGGCGGGGTAATACCCGAATGCGCCGTTCCCGGGCCTTTCCTGAGCCTATTCTCCCCATCCTGACGGCAAGCTTGTCGGCACCCGACGGGACGGGGAGGTCGCGCGATGAGGGCACTTCCGGCGACGGCGCGCGCGTGCATCGCCTGCGCCGTCCTGGCCGCCGCCCTCTGCGTCGCCCCCGCGGCACCGGCCGCGGCGGACGTCCCCTGGTCCGCGGTCGCCCTGCTCGCCGCCGTCTGCGCGGCCTGCGAGCGGCTGCCGCGCCGCACCCTGACGCTCCCCGTGCTGCTCGCCGGGGCCTTTCTGCTGCCGCCCGCGGCCGCGGGCCTGGTCGCCGTGCCCGGCGCGCTCGCCGGGCGGGTCGAGCAGCGCCCGGCGGGCGTGCGCCGGCTGTGGCACGCCGCCCAGCTCTCCCTCGCCGCCTGCGCCGCCTCCTACGTCTTCGGCCTCGCCGCGCCCGGCCCCGGCCGCCCCGGCGGCTTCCCCGCCGCCCTGCCGCCCGCCCTCGCCGCCGCGCTCGCCTTCTCGCTCGTCTCCGCGGCCCTCGACGGCGCGATCCACGTCACCGCCGAGCGCCGGACCCCGCGCGCCGCGTGGCGCGGCCTGCTGCCCGGCCCGCTGCTGCCGGTGCTGGTCTCCGGGCCGACGGGACTGATGACGGCCGTCCTCTGGCGCAGCGTCTACGGGCCGCCCGCCGCGCTCCTCGTCCTGCTGCCGGTCTCCGTCTCCTCCTGGTTCCTGGACCGCTACGAACGCGAGCGCGCCTCCCACCAGGCCACCATCCGCGCCCTGGTGCAGGCCGTCGACCTCAAGGACCGCTACACCCGCGGCCACAGCGAGCGCGTGGGCCGCGCCTCCGTGCTGATCGCCCGCGAGCTCGGCATGGCCGGGGAGCGGCTGGAGGCGCTGCGCTTCGCGGGCATCCTGCACGACGTCGGCAAACTCGGCGTCCCCACCCGGCTGTTGCGCAAGGAGGGCCCGCTCACCCCGGAGGAGCGGCGCGTGATCCAGCTCCATCCCGAGTACGGGCACGAGATGGTGCGCGGCATCGGCTTCCTGGACGAGGCGCGCGCGGCCATCCTGCACCACCACGAACGGCTGGACGGCAGCGGCTACCCCTACGGTCTGAGAGGGCGTCAGATCCCGTTGTTCGCCCGGATCGTGGCCGTCGCCGACGCGTTCGACGCCATGACCTCCACCCGTAGTTACAGCCGGGCCCGCCCGGTCCCGGCCGCCCTCGCCGAGCTCGACCGCTGCGCCGGCACCCAGTTCGACCCCCGCATGGTCGGGGCGCTCGTGGAGGCGCTCGACCGGCACGGCTGGCACCCCTCCGTCACCGCCGGGAGCGGCACGGGCGCGACGCTCACGGAATGCATAATTCTGCCCAGCGGAAACGTCCCTTCTACCCGGGACCCGGTCACCGGAGCGACCCGCAAGGGCGGTGACGGATGACCGCCGCCCCGTACCCGGGGGCACCGCCCGGCCCACGCGGCCACGCGGAGCGCCGGCCGGGCGCCCGTCCCGGCGCCCGCACCGCCCGCCGGCTGCGCGCCGCCGCCGCGGCGCTCGCCCTGACCGGCCTCGGCTGGACCGCCTGGCACGGCCTCGCCCAGCCCCGCGTCGCCCTCGCCTTCGGCGTGCTGATCGCCCTCGGCGAGGCGGCCCGGCGCCGCCACCCCGCCACCGTCGAGGCCCGCGACACCGCGCCCGTCGGGGCCGCGGGCGGCCTCGCCTACGCCCTGCTGGGCGAGGTCGCCGGGGCACCCGCCGCACCCGGCCCCGCCCAGGTCGTCGCCGTCGTCCTCGCCGCCACCCTCACCGGCGCCCTCGGCCGCCCGCCCGCCCGCGACCACCTCGCCCGCCGCCTGCTGACCACCGGCTTCGCCGCCACCTGCTTCCAGCCCCTGCACCACTCCGGCGCCCTCGACCGGTGGATCGGCCACGGCCCGTACTACGCCCCGTTCCTGCTGCTCCTGCTCGCCCTCACCGCCCTCTGCGACGCCGTGCTCGCCGCCGCCCTCGGCCGGGCCCGCACCGGCGGCCCCTACGGCCCGGCCCTCCGCGACGAGCTGCGCGCCCTGCCCGGCATCGGCGGCGCCGTCTGCGCCACCGGCACCGTGATGGCCCTCGCCGTGGCCGTCGCCGGCCTCTGGGCCCTGCCCGTCTTCTGCCTGCCGCTGCTGCTCGCCCAGCTGTCCTTCCGCCGCTGGTCGGCCGTCCGCGCCACCTGCCACCAGACGATCGCCTCCCTGGCCCGCTCCACCGAGATCGCCGGGCACACCCGGCCCGGCCACGCCCGCCGGGTCGCCGCCCTGAGCCGGGCCACCGGGCGCGAGCTGGGCCTGCGCGCGCCCGACCTCACCGTTCTGGAGTACGCGGCGCTCATGCACGACATCGGCCAGCTCTCGCTCGTCGACCCCGTGCCCGCCGGGGCCACCGAGCCGCTGCCGCCCGCGGAGCGCCGCCGGATCGCCCTGCTGGGCGGCGCCGTGGTCCGCCAGACCGGGGTGCCCGCCGAGGTCGCGGTCGTCGTGGAGCGCCAGGCCGATCCGTACCGTGAGCAGCCGCTCGCCGCCCGTATCGTGCGCACCGTCAACGCCTTCGAGGACCTGACCGGTGACCGGGCGGTCGGCCCGCTGCTCGCGCTGGAACGGCTGCGCCTGGCCACCGCCCACGAGCACGATCCGCAGGTGGTGGAGGCCCTCGGCCGGGTCCTCGCCCGTGGCCCCGACTCCTGGGGCCCGGCCCGCGGGCCCGCCCGTAAGAGTCCGGGCAAAACCGGAGTAGGGGGCTGAACCCACGGGTAATGAGCGGGCGTCCAAAGGGGCATGGTTGGATGCGAAGAGCACGAAGAAAACGGCATGCAGAACGCAGAACGCGGTCTTCGGGGGGTGTCGGGCGCGCGACCGTCGGCAAGGAGGAACGGTAGGCGCAGCTTCCCGGAGCGAGTGAGATGTGGCAGGTTGTCCGTCAGGGAGGACGGCGGCCGTCACCTGGGACATCCGGCGTGGTCGCACGCAGAAACCGGCAGGCGGGAATCGTGAGGATCTTCGGCAAGGTACGGCATCGGCCTTCCGCCTCGTGGCGGCAGGCCACCGACCGCGCTTTCACTTTGATCGGCGACGGCCGGTACGAGGACGCGGGCGCGCTGCTGACCAGGGCGGCCGACATGGAGCCATGGCTGTCGGAGTCGTGGTTCAACCTCGCTCTGCTGCACAAGTTCCGGCACGACTGGGAGCAGGCCCGCGCCGCCGGGCTGCGCGCCGTGGCCCTGCTGGACCGCGAGGCCGGCGCCCCGGACTGGTGGAACGTCGGCATCGCCGCCACCGCGCTCCAGGACTGGCCGCTGGCCCGCCGCGCCTGGCAGGCGTACGGCCTGCGGGTGCCCGGCGAGGGCGGCCCGGCCGGTGAGCCGGTGGGCATGGAGCTGGGCAGCGCGGCCGTCAGGCTCTCCCCGGAGGGCGAGGCGGAGGTCGTGTGGGGCCGCAGGCTGGACCCGGCGCGCATGGAGGTGCTCTCCATCCCGCTGCCGTCCTCCGGGCGCCGCTGGGGCGAGGTCGTGCTGCACGACGGCGTCCCGCACGGCGAGCGCGTCACGGCCGCCGGCCCGTCCTACCCCGTCTTCGACGAGATCGAGCTGTGGGCCCCGTCACCCGTCCCCACCTGGGTCGTCCTGCTGGAGGCGGCGACCGAGGCCGACCGGGACGCCCTGGAGCGGCTCGCGGCCGACGCCGGCTTCGCCGCCGAGGACTGGTCCTCGTCCGTGCGGCTGCTGTGCCGCACGTGCTCCGAGAGCCGGATGCCCAGCGACGAGGGCGACGGCGAGCACCTCGACCCGCACGACCACAGCGAGCCCGGCCACCCCGGCCCGCTGGGCCACCGCACGGCCGGCTCCGGCTCGCTGTGGGTGCCCGAGCGCGAGTGCGGCATCGCGGCGCCCGCCGGGCTGGTCCGGGGCCTGCTGGACGGCTGGGTCGCGGACAGCCCCGATACGCGCGAGTGGCGCGATCTCGAAGAGGTCTGCTGACCCTCGGAGGCGGCCGCCCTTACCCTGTACAGGCATCCTTTTGGATTCTGAGAGAGGCATAACGGCGGACATGGCGCAGCACGAGACCGACCAGCCGGTGAACGACGAGTTCATCGTGGACACCGAGGACTGCGAGGAGCGCGAGCTCGCGCACCGCGAGCGCGGCACGTCCCGCCCGATCACGGTCGTGGGCAACCCGGTGCTGCACCGGGAGTGCAAGGACGTCACGTCCTTCGACGCCGAGCTCGCCCAGCTCGTCGACGACATGTTCGCCAGCCAGCGCACGGCGGAGGGCGTCGGCCTCGCGGCCAACCAGATCGGTGTCGATCTGAAGGTCTTCGTCTACGACTGCATGGACGACGAGGGCGTCCGCCACGTCGGCACGGTCTGCAACCCCGTCCTGGAGGAGCTGCCGGCCGAGTACCGCCTGCTCGACGACTCCAACGAGGGCTGCCTGTCGGTCCCGACCGCCTACGCCTCGCTGGCCCGCCCCGACTACGCCGTCGTGCGCGGCCAGGACGCCGAGGGCAACCCCATCCGCGTCGAGGGCACCGGCTACTTCGCCCGCTGCCTCCAGCACGAGACCGACCACCTCTACGGCCGGCTCTACATCGACCGCCTCTCCAAGCGCGACCGCAAGGACGCCCTGAAGCAGATGGCCGAGGGCACGCCCCGCTACCCCGTCGTCGCCAACGACTGACGGCCCCGCCCTGGCCCGTACGAGCGCGCGCTCCCCGCTGGAGCGCGCGCTCACGCGTATCCGGCCGGGGGTCAGCCCTCCGCCCGTCTCCGGAGCTCCTCGCGCAGGGCCTCCTCGCGGGCGGCCTCCTCCGGCGGGAGGACGTCGGCGGGGAAGTCCTCCAGCTCGAAGATCCGGCGGACCTCGACCTCCCCCTCCTTGAACGGCACCTGCCGGGCCCACTCCAGGGCCTCGTCCAGATCCGCGGCCCGGATCACCCAGAAGCCGGCGACCAGCTGGTCCGCCCCGGCGAACGGGCCCTCGGTCACGACCGGCCGGCCGGCCGAGAACGTCACCCTGGCCCCCGCCGCGGACTCCCGCAGGCCCTCGCCCGCGAGCATCACCCCGGCGGCCGCCATCCGCTCGTTGAACCGGCCCATCTCGGAGATCTCCTCCTTGGTCGGCATCACACCGGCCTCGGACTCCTCGCTCGCCTTCACGATCATCATGAACCGCGCCATGGCACACCTTCCGTTCGTTCCGCACGGGCCCGTGGCCGGACCCTCACCCTTCATCTATGCGTCGAAAAGGGCGCCGCAGGATGGGCAGAGCGGGTGAACGGCTTTCCGGGACGCCGGGGAAGGGGCGGTGGAACAGTGGGGGACGGCGGCTTCCGCGCCGTCCGTACCGTGCCCGCAGTGCTCGTACGACAGGGGGAGGACCCATGTCCGCTCGTACCGCCCGCGCCCGTTCCGGCAGACCCGCCGCCGGTGTCCTGGCCGCCGCCGTCGCCGTCACCCTGGCCGTGACGACCACCGGTATCGCCCGGGCCGAGGGCGTACGGGCCGCCGGGCCCGCCTTCCTGGAGCCGTCGGAGCTGCCGCCGCACCCGGGAGGCTGGCGGGCCGGGGCGGTCGAGCCGGGCCTGCCCGAGGGAGGCGTCCCCTGTGTCGAGGACGGGGTGCTCGCCGGTATGGAGGGCCGGGCCGCCCACCGGCGCTTCCACACCGACCTGGACACGGGCGCCTCCCAGGTGACGCTCACCGCCGCCGACGCCGCCCGGGCCGCCGCCCTGGCGCGGGCGGTGGAGCGGTCGGTCCGGCACTGCGCCGAGCGGATCGTGGCGGAGGACCCGGGGGCCGAGGCGGAGTCGCGCGACCTCGGCGCGGTGAACGCCGGGAACGGCGCGCACGTCTACGGGGTGCGGTCCGCGCATCCGCAGTCGTCCCGGGACGTCAACCTGTTCGCCGTGGGCCGGTCGGGCGCGAAGGTCACCGTCGTCCAGTGGGGGCGGATGGGCGGCTGGGCCGACGCCCCGGTGCCCGCCTTCAAGAGGACGACGGCCACGGCGGTGACCAAGCTCGGCCGCTGACGCGGAAAACGGGACCAGGCCCGCCCCCGGGCGGGGGACGGGCCTGGACGGCGGATGCCGCGAGGTCCTAGAACTCCTCGTCGAAGCCCACCGAACCCTCGACCGCCACCTGGTACGCGGACGAGCGGCGCTCGAAGAAGTTGGTCAGCTCCTGGACGTTCTGGAGCTCCATGAAGGAGAAAGGGTTCTCCGAGCCGAACACCGGGGCGATGCCCAGGCGCTGCAGACGCTGGTCGGCGACGCACTGGAGGTACTCGCGCATGGACTCGGTGTTCATGCCCGGCAGGCCGTCACCGCACAGGTCGCGGGCGAACTGCAGCTCGCACTCGACGGCCTCCTTGAGCATGTCGGTGACCTGCTGCCGGAGCTCGTCGTCGAACAGGTCCGGCTCCTCCTCGCGGACGGTGTCCACGACGGAGAACGCGAAGTCCATGTGCATGGACTCGTCACGGAAGACCCAGTTGGTGCCGGTCGCCAGGCCGTGCAGCAGGCCGCGGCTGCGGAACCAGTACACGTAGGCGAAGGCGCCGTAGAAGAACAGGCCCTCGATGCAGGCCGCGAAGCAGATCAGGTTGAGCAGGAAGCGACGGCGGTCGGCCTTCGTCTCCAGGCGCTCCAGCTTCTCGACCTCGTTGATCCACTTGAAGCAGAACTGCGCCTTCTCGCGGATCGAGGGGATGTTCTCCACCGCGTCGAACGCGGCGGCGCGGTCCTCCGGGTCGGGGAGGTAGGTGTCGAGCAGCGTCAGATAGAACTGGACGTGCACGGCCTCCTCGAACAGCTGCCGCGACAGGTACAGCCGCGCCTCGGGGGAGTTGATGTGCTTGTACAGCGTCAGCACGAGGTTGTTCGACACGATCGAGTCGCCGGTCGCGAAGAACGCGACGAGGCGGCCGATCATGTGCTGCTCACCCGGGGACAGCTTGGCGAGGTCGGCGACGTCCGAGTGGAGGTCGACCTCCTCGACGGTCCAGGTGTTCTTGATCGCGTCGCGGTAGCGGTCGTAGAAGTCCGGGTACCGCATGGGGCGCAGCGTCAGCTCGAAGCCGGGGTCGAGCAGATTCTTCTGGCGTTCGGTGGACATTTACTGGCACGCCTCGCAGGACTCGGGGTTCTCAAGGGAGCAGGCGACGGCGTCGGCGTCCGGGGTGGCCTGCTGGACGGGGATGGTGGCGGCGGCGGAGGCCGAGCGGGCGATCCGGGTCGCCGGGCGCGAGCGCAGGTAGTACGTCGTCTTGATGCCCTGCTTCCAGGCGTACGCGTACATCGAGCTGAGCTTGCCGATGGTGGGCGAGGCCATGAAGAGGTTCAGCGACTGGCTCTGGTCCAGGTACGGCGTACGGGCCGCGGCCATGTCGATCAGGGCGCGCTGCGGGATCTCCCAGGCGGTGCGGTAGAGGTCGCGCACCTCCTGCGGGATCCAGTTCATGTCCTGGATCGAGCCGTTGGCGTCGGTCATCGCGTCCCGCGTGGTGCGGTCCCAGACGCCGAGCTTCTTCAGGTCCTCCACCAGGTAGGTGTTGACCTGGAGGAACTCACCGCTGAGGGTCTCGCGCTTGAAGAGGTTGGAGACCTGCGGCTCGATGCACTCGTACACGCCCGCGATCGAGGCGATGGTGGCCGTCGGCGCGATGGCCAGCAGCAGCGAGTTGCGCATGCCGACCTGGGCGATGCGGGCGCGCAGGGCGTCCCAGCGGTCGGCCCAGCGCTGCTCGGCGTTCGGGTAGTGGTCCGGGTGCAGCACGCCGCGCGCGGTGCGGGTCGCGGACCAGGCCGGGTGCGGGCCGTGCCGCTCGGCGAGGTCGGCGGACGCCTCGTACGCCGCGAGCATGATGCGCTCGGAGATCCGGGTGGACAGCTCCTTCGCCTGCGGCGAGTCGAAGGGCATCCGCAGCCGGAAGAAGACGTCCTGGAGACCCATGAGGCCCAGGCCCACCGGGCGCCAGCGGCTGTTGGAGTTGCCGGCCTGCTCGGTCGGGTAGAAGTTGATGTCCACGACGCGGTCGAGGAACGTCACGGCCGTACGGACCGTACGGTCGAGCTTCTCCCAGTCCATCTCGCCGTCGGTGCCCAGGTGGGCGGCGAGGTTGACCGAGCCGAGGTTGCAGACGGCCGTCTCGCCGTCGTCGGTGACCTCGAGGATCTCGGTGCAGAGGTTCGAGGAGTGGACGACCTTGCCGGGCTCGGCGGTCTGGTTCGCGGTGCGGTTGGACGCGTCCTTGAAGGTCATCCAGCCGTTGCCGGTCTGCGCGAGGGTGCGCATCATCCGGGAGTACAGCACGCGGGCCGGGATGGTCTTGACGGCCTTGCCGTCGGCCTCGGCCTTGCGGTAGGCGGCGTCGAACTCGTCGCCCCACAGGTCGACCAGCTCGGGCGTGTCGGCCGGGGAGAACAGCGACCAGTCGGCGTCGGCCTCGACGCGGCGCATGAACTCGTCCGGGATCCAGTGCGCGGTGTTGAGGTTGTGCGTGCGGCGGGCCTCCTCACCGGTGTTGTCGCGGAGCTCCAGGAACTCCTCGATGTCCGCGTGCCAGGTCTCCAGATAGACGCAGGCCGCGCCCTTGCGCCGGCCGCCCTGGTTGACGGCGGCGACGGAGGCGTCGAGCGTGCGCAGGAACGGCACGATGCCGTTGGAGTGGCCGTTGGTGCCGCGGATCAGCGAGCCGCGGGAGCGGATGCGCGAGTACGACAGGCCGATGCCGCCGGCGTGCTTCGACAGCCGGGCCACCTGGTGGTAGCGGTCGTAGATCGAGTCCAGCTCGTCCAGCGGGGAGTCCAGCAGGTAGCAGGACGACATCTGCGGGTGGCGGGTGCCGGAGTTGAAGAGCGTGGGCGAGGAGGGGAGGTACGAGAGGGTGCTGGTCAGCCCGTACAGCTCGGCCACGTCGTCCAGGGCGCGCTCCGAGTGGTCCTCGGCCAGGCCGCAGGCCACGCGCAGCAGGAAGTGCTGCGGGGTCTCGACGACCTGCCGGGTGATCGGGTGGCGCAGCAGGTAGCGGCTGTGCAGGGTGCGCAGGCCGAAGTAGCCGAAGCGGTCGTCCGCGCCGTCGGTCAGCGCCCGCTCGACGAGGGCGTCCAGGCGCGCGGCGTGGGCGCGCACGAAGGCGGCCGTCTCGTCGGCGATCAGGCCCTCGCGGTGGCCCACCTCGACGGAGGCGGAGAAGGAGGTCGCGCCCTGCCCGGCCGCCTCGTCGGCGATCGCGCGGGTCAGCAGCCGGGCGGCGAGCCGGGAGTACTGGGGCTCCTCGGAGATCAGGCCGGCCGCGGCCTCGGTGGCCAGGGACCGCAGCTCGGCCTCGTCCGAACCCGGGTGGCGGCCGCGCAGCGCGGCGGCGGCGACCTTTCCGGGGTCGGTGGCGGGCAGATCGGCGGTGAGGTCGGTCAGGGTGCGCAGCAGCGCGGTCCCGGGGCCGCCGGTCGCTTCCGCGGACGCTGAGACCGGATCGGCGGGCGCGATGGTCACTGAGGCTCTCCCTCGCTCGGCAGGGGGCCGGGCGGGTGGCGCGCGACGGGCGCGTACGGGCATGCCTGACAGCACCAGGGCATGCTCGTAGCGTCCATCGACCCAACCCGCGAGGCCCGGACGAATGCAAAACGCCCGGTGACGAGCGGGGGCTCGGCGGTGGGCGTGCTGTCGGCAGGTACTCGGACTCCTGCATGCGTCATTACGGCATACATGCACCGTTGCGGGACAGTTCCGGATTTCCACCGGATTCCCCTGCGACGACAGCGAGGACGAGCATACATCTAGTGCTGGCTCCCGCACGCACCACCACATGTTGTGTCACGCGGTAATCGCGCGGGTCGGAATGTGCTAACAGGGCCCGGGATTCCGGGCCTTGGCGCCGGGCGCGAGAGAGGGCCGCCGCGCCCCTGCGAGGGGGTGCGACGGCCCTGTGGGGCCCTGTCGGGGCCCGCCGGACCGGCCGGGTCCGGCGGGGTCCTCCGGGGGCTCCTAGTGGCCGCCCGGGGCGCCTGCGGTGGCCGGCGGGAGCTCCTGCCGGACCCCCGGGTCGCCGGCGTCCGCGGTGTAGTCCGCGGCGCTGGTCTCGTCCACGCCGTCGGGGGCGCGGAGGGCCTTGAGGGCGAAGGTCAGGACGATGACCACGATCACATTGAGCGCGAAGGCGGTCAGCCCGATATAGCCCTTTTCGCCGATAAGGGGGATCAGATTGGTATTCCCGAAATGATCCTGGGTGGCGCTCGGCGTGTCGTACGCCCGCCAGGTGCCGTACGCCATGCCGGCCACCCAGCCGCCGAGCAGTGCCCAGCGGTGGAACCAGCGGGTGAAGAGGCCGCCCACGAGGGCGGGCACGGTCTGGAGGATCCAGATGCCACCCAGCAGCTGGAAATTGATCGCGACCGTCTTGTCCATGGTCAGGACGAACACCAGCGCGCCGACCTTCACCAGGAGCGAGGCGAGCTTGGAGACCTTCGCCTCGTGCTCGGGCGAGGCGTCCGGCTTGATGAAGTCCTTGTAGATGTTGCGGGTGAAAAGGTTCGCGGCGGCGATGGACATGATCGCGGCCGGCACCAGGGCGCCGATGCCGATGGCGGCGAAGGCCACGCCCGTGAACCAGTCCGGGAACATGTTCTCGAACAGCTGAGGGATGGCGAGCTGCCCGTTCCTGACCTTGATCCCGGCGGCGATCGCCATGAAGCCGAGCATCGCCAGCAGCCCGAGCATCAGCGAGTACAGCGGCAGGATGGTGGTGTTCCGGCGGATGACGTTGCGGCCTTTGCTGGAGAGAACCGCCGTCACCGAGTGGGGGTAGAGGAAGAGCGCCATCGCGGAACCCAGCGCGAGCGTCGCGTACGCCCACTGCGCGTCCGGTCCGCTCACCAGGGAGCCGCGCGGCTTGCCCGTCTCCGGGTTCTGCACGGCGAAGGCGTCGCCCGCCGCGCTGAAGATGTGGTCGAAGCCGCCCAGCCGGATCGGGATGTAGATGATCGCGACGATGATCACGATGTAGATCAGGGCGTCCTTGACGAACGCGATCAGCGCCGGGGCCCGCAGCCCGGAGGAGTAGGTGTACGCCGCGAGCACACCGAACGCGATCAGCAGCGGCAGGTCCTTCATAAACCAGTTCGAGCCGCCGCCCACGCCGAGGACGTCCAGCACCGCCTGGATGCCGACGAGCTGGAGGGCTATGTAGGGCATCGTCGCGAGGATGCCGGTGAGCGCGAGCGCCAGCGACAGGCCCTTGGACCCGAACCGGCCGCGGACGAAGTCCGAGGAGGTCACGTAGCCGTGCTTGTGCGAGACCGACCAGAGCCGGGGCAGGAAGGTGAAGACGAGCGGGTAACAGAGGATCGTGTACGGCACCGCGAAGAAGCCGGCGGCGCCGCCCGCGTAGATGGCCGCCGGGACGGCCACGAACGTATACGCGGTGTAGAGGTCCCCGCCCAGCAGGAACCACGTCACCCACGTCCCGAAGGACCGGCCGCCGAGGCCCCACTCGTCGAGGCTGTCCGCGTTCTCGGCGCGCCGCCACTTCGAGGCGACGAAGCCCATGACGGTGACGACGAGGAAGAAGAAGATGAAGACGGCGAGTGCCACGCCGTTCACGCCGTCCTTCATGCCCGCTCACCCGCCTCGCGCGCCCGCGCCGACCGCTGGAGGCGCTCGTGGCGCCGGACGATCGTGTACGCGACGACCGTGAGCAGGGTGGAGATCAGCACCCACAGCATCTGGTACCAGTAGAAGAACGGGATGCCGATGAAGGCGGGCGTGAGCCGGGAGTAGGAGTCGACCCACAGCATCGCGACGAAGGGTATGGCCAGGCATATGCCCGCCACGATCATCGGGACGGTCACGGTGCCGGTGCCGGTGCCGGTGGCCTTCGTGGCCGTCCGGCCGGCGTCCTCCGGTGTCCCTGTCGGTGGTTCCGTCATGCTGGTGACTCCCCCCTTTGTGATCACTGCGTGATGCGCAGGAAATCTAGGCGACGTCCCGGTGGGAGTCACCCCCTGTCCGTATATCGGTATGGCAATGTCATCCGGCCGGGAAGTGCCGTGTACGGACGGTGAGTTCGAGGGTGGGGGTTTTCAGTAACCGGCGGTTACCGTTCCGGATGGTGGCCGGGACGGGAGGGGGTGGCGGCCGCCCCGCAAGGATTCCCGTACGGCCGCGACGCCGCGCAGGGTGGCGGCGACGGCGCCGTCGGTCGTGGCGTGGCCCGCGTCGGACGCGCCGGCCGCGTTCAGGCGGCAGTCCCGGCAGCGGGTCTCGTCGGAGACGGGCCGCATCATCCGGCCGCACCCGCCGGTGCAGAGCCGCAGGGGCTGGGGCCTGGGCGCGGGTACGGCGGTGGGCACGGGGTCGGGCATCTTCCGCAGCAGCCGGTCGCGGGTGATCCCGGCGGGGGAGTGGACCCGCTCGGGCAGCCCATGGGTGAGCGCCTCCCGGAGATCGGCCGACGTGGCGCCGCGCAGCAACCACTCCGCCGCCAGCGGCGCGAGCCGCGCGACGTCCCGCCCGGAGAGCCGCAGCCGCCGCTCGGCGTGCGACACGGCGGCGAGGGCTCGGGCACCGCGCTCGGCGAGCGGGTGGGGAGGGTGGGAGGTGTTCTCCTCCGTCTTCTTATGGGGACGACCGACGGGCCGGGGGGCCGGCTCACCGGCGGCCGGTTTCCGGGGAGTCGGTGAGGGGCGGGCGGGGCCGGGGCGTGGGCCCGGGCGCTCGGGGGCCGGGTCCACCGGCTGTCCGCCGTCCCGCACGCGTAACGCGTCCTCGGCGGTCAGCGGCACGTTCGAGACGAGCTGCCGGGTGGCCCAGCGGCCGCCCTCGCCCTGCGACCGCCACTTGTGCAGATAACCCTCGGCGGCGAGCTCCCGCTTGGCGCGGGTGAAGGCGGCGTTCCTGATACCGGCCCGTTCGCCGGTGACGGAGAGCGGCTGCGAGGCCGCGCCGTCGGGCAGCGAGAGCTGCCAGATGAGGAGCCGGACGGCGTTGGCGGACAACCGGGGGTGGCGGACGAGGTCGTTGGGAACCTGCGAGAAGAAGCGCGCAGGAGCGATAACATGCCGGAGCATCCTAGGGAGGTCTCTTCTCCTGGTGGGTGTAGACCCCCTTCGCCGGTTGCCGTCCGGCGTGGGGGGTCGCCGCGTTGGGGCGCGCGAGGCGTGCCGAAGCAGCGGAATCCCGGCCACGGTACCGCGAACCGCCCGTACGAGCTGTCACCCTCATGGGCGAATCGCGCCTCGAATCAGCGGAGTTGAAGCCTCCCTCATCACCTACCGGTCGAGACACTCCGCGAGGAACCGCGCCCCCCGGGTACTCGCGGCCCTCCTCGACCGTAAGAAGGGCCGCGTTCCGGTGCCGCTCCAGGTCGCCGCATCGTTGTGCTCCTGCCTTGAGCGGCCCGTGGCCGACTACCCCACCGGGACCGTCTGAAGAGTCGGCATCCGACTGTCCAGGACTTTTCGGGCTTGGTCCATGAGGTCCGGGGAATCCAGCGAGAAACGACCCGTAAAGAGCTGGTTGTGGCCGTACAAGGTGTCTTTGGGGGCCCCTCGCCCGTCGACTTCCAGTGCCCATGCCGCCTCGGGCAGGTCAAGCGTCCCCGGTTTTGGTACGGAGCGGGCACTCCACCCCGTGCACAGGACCCAATCGACGCTTGCGGTGGCCGAGCTTCCTACGGCATGCCTAGCCGCAGCATCCATAAGGTAAACGTCCGGAACTTCGGGAATGGGGATGTATCCGACGATAGCTGTGTCGCCGAAGTTTCCTGTTGTCGCGTATGCCACTACTCCGTACGTGTCGGGCCACAGGTGCAGCAGGGGGAACACGGTGACGCGCCCAACTCCGGTCATGGCTTTGGCCATTGCTTCTCCCTCATTACGCAGAACGGCCCCGCTCCAGTCTGGCAGAGCGGGGCCGTTCGGTTGCTCATTGTGCTCAGCCGGCGGCGGTTAGCCCTGGCTGTTGTCGCCGCAGCCCTGCGAGTCGTTGCCTTCCGCGCCGTCCGAGCCGTCGCCGGTCTCGCCCTGGCTGTTCTCCTCGTTACCGTCGGCGAACGCCGTCAGTGCCAGCTTTTCCGGGTCCATTGCCTGATCCCTTCGTGAGCCGTGCCGACACGGGGGCCGTCCCCGCGCCGTCGTGCACTTGCTGACCCACCCGGCCGCCGACCGTCGTGCAGGCGATCGGGCGGGGTCTGGGGGCTAGCCGCAGGCCCGAACGGGCGGCTCAACCGACTCCTCGTCGACCGCGCGGCTCCGGGATTTGATCACCCGATCGGCGGGGCGCTTCTCACCCATCGGGATGCGCCTCCCTCTCGTGTTGGGCCAAGAGGGGCGTCCTGCGACTCCGTCGGGTACGCCGCGTAGCGCACAGCCGTCCAGTACTGGCAGCCCTCACACTTGCTTACGACCTTGCCGACCATGGCGGCGCCGGGCCGGGACGAGTGGGGCAGCGAGATCACGCCCGGTATCAGTCCACCCTCCTGGGGCCCAGGCCGAGCTTCGCGCGTTCCTGCTCGGTGGCGAGCCGCAGGCCGGCTGTTCCCTGGACCGTCCAGGGCTCCCCGCCGTCCAGCGGCATGACGCGGATGCCGTCCGTCGTCCTGGGCTGGGTGACGCCCATGAGGCCGGTGGCTCGTTCCACCACCAGCACGCCGGAGCGATATCCCGTTCCAGCCCCGTGCGTCGGGTGCCCCGTCGCGCCCACCTTGTTCGTGCGCCGCCCCATGCCGCCGTCACGGGTGTCCACCACCCGCATGGGGGGTTCCTGTGCTGCGTTCGTCATCTGTTCGAGCCTCCGTGTATCCCGCGCCGGACGGTCGCGTACCGCCTCACCCGTCCCGGTGCGTCAGCCATCCGCACCGTTCCCGGCGGGCTGCTTCCGTGGGGTGTTTGACCTGCGTACTACGCAACCGCACAGCTACGTACGGCGGTACTGTGAGGAGGAGGTCAGAGCATGAAAGCCATGAACGCAAGGCACTCTGCGGGGAGTTGGAGGCATGGCGAACCACGCGCGTACCCCCAATGAGGGGCTGGAGCGGCTGCTGGCGCAGGCTGAATGGTCCCGCTCGCAGTTCGCACTCGTCATCAACCGCATGGGCACTGAGGTGGGGTTGACGCTGCACTACGATCAATCGGCCGTTTCGCACTGGGTTGGAGGAACTGTCCCCAAGCCCTCGGTCAGGCGCCTGATCGTTGAAGCGCTCTCCCGCAAGCTGCGTCGTACTGTGACTCACGCGGAGGCTGGGCTACCGCGCGCCGCTGAGGACAATATCCCGGCGGATCTTGGCACTGTGGAAGAAATCGTTGACCTCGGGAGGGCCGACATGGATCCATCCCGCCGGGGCCTCGTCGTTGCAGCCGGCTTGTTCTCCGCGACTTTAGCGGTGCCTTCGTTCGCGGATCCTGCACGTGCTGCGGATGCCCACCCTGTGACCCCTGGGAAACGGACTGTGAGGATTGGCGCTGGGCAGGTCGCGGCTGTTCGGAAGATGACTGACAAGATCGCGGATATTTTGGATGAGCTCGGTGGGGCGCACGCAAGGCCAATGGCGGCGGCGTTCCTCGTCAACACGGTGGTTCCTTGGCTTCGAGCGGACGCCACCGATGCAGTGCGGAAGGATATCTGGGCAGCAGCCTCGGACCTGGTCTATCTGACTGGCTGGATGGCCATGTACGAGCGGGATCACGGCACTGCTCAGAGCTACTACGTCAAGGCACTGAAGCTGGCCAGCAGGGCAGAGGATCACGTGACGTATTGCCGCACCCTACGTGGTATGAGCCTTCAGGCATCCAACCTTGGTTACGGGTCTCTGGCCCTAAAGTTTGCTGATTCAGCAGCTGAAGCCGCCCCGAAAACCGGCCCGCGGCTTCAGGCGTTCCTCACAGGGCAGCAGGCGCATGCCACTGCGATGGTAGGCGACCATCGCCGCGCGCGACGCCTGCTGGCTGCCACAGAAGCCGCCCTGATGAAGGCCGACAATCGGCGCGAGTCAATCGGCGGCTACGACCAGTCCTCTTATGCCTTTCACGTCTCCCATGTGCTATACGAGAGCAGGGACCTGCCCGGCTCGATCAAAGCGCTGCAACAGGCTCTGAAGGTACAGCCCCCAAACGAGCGGCAAGGGCGGGTTCACTTCTACGGCGTGCTCGCGCAACGCCAGCTCGAGTACGGTCACCTCGAAGCAGCCTGCGAATCGTGGACGCGCTTCCTGGAGGACTATGAACACGTTTCTTCTGCCAGGGGAGACGAGCACTTTGACGTGATGCGGCTCCGCCTGAAGCCATTCAGGAATTCCCAGGCTGTACGAGGAATGTCTACACGCATTACCAAAATCGCCATGCTCAAGGCGTGAATCGAGGCCGCTGGTCTTCCGCGGCGGGACTTCTCCCCGCCGGGGCAGGGGCACCTGACGAAACCGGGGTTCCGTCCACCGGGCCCCGCTCCGGAGCTTCTGGGGGCGTGGGTGAGAATCACCCGCATGAAGATCGACGACCTTGTGATCCCCGAGACCGCCGCCTGCGTCGCCGCGCGCGAAGTGGCCACCGCCTACTGCTCGCCCGCGCTGCTGAACCATTCGGTCCGGTCCTACCTGTGGGCCGCCGCGCACGCGAAAGAGGCCGGCATCGCCTTCGACGCGGAACTCCTCTACGTCGCCGCCCTGTTGCACGACATAGGTCTGACGAAGGAGTTCGACAGCCACACCGTGTCGTTCGACGAGGCGGGCGGGCATGTGGCCTGGGTGTTCGCGGCGGGGGCCGGGTGGCCGGTTGCGCGGCGGGTGCGGGTGGGCGAGGTGATCGTCCGGCACATGTGGAGCCGGGTGGACGTCGAGGAGGACCCGGAGGGGCACCTGCTGGAGTTCGCCACGTCGGTGGACATCTCCGGGCGGGGCGTCGACGCCTTCCCCGCCGGCCTCCGGGCCGAGGTGCTCGACCGCTATCCGCGCCTCGGCCTCAAGGACGAGTTCGTCGCGTGCTTCGAGAGCCAGGCCGAGCGGAAGCCGGACAGCTCCGCCGCGGCCGCCGTGCGGAACGGGATCGCCGCGCGCGTCGCCGCCAACCCCCTGGACGCCTAAGGCGTTTCCGGCCGGACGGGGCGTCGTTGATCCGGTCACCAGGCCGCAATGATGAGCGGCCCATATGACAGGAGTGCAGCCGCGATGCTCTTGCCCATGATCACTCCGGCCCTGGGCTGGACCCTGGCCGTGCTCAACCAGGTGGCCCGCCTGCTCTGAGAGCAGTGCACTTCCCGTGACGTCGGGCCGGGGGGCCTTGGGGGTCGCCCTCGGCCCGGCGCCGTCGGCCGCGCACACCCTTGGCCGGGCGGCCGCCCCGCTCCGTCGCGTCAGCTCGCGGACTCGGACCGATCGGCCCAGGCCTTCCGGCGGCGCATGATCGCGGACTTGGCCGCCTCCATGGCGGAGTCGAACTCCTGGGCCATCGGCGCGGGCAGGCAGAGGCTCTTGCCGTTCACCAGGTCCAGCCGGATCCGGTACATGGGGCCCGTCTTGCGGCCGAGGAACTCGTCGATCCCCCTGTCCATGTCGACGTACTTGACGTCGCCCCAGGGGATGAACCGCCGCCTCAGCGGGGTCCTGGTGCGTATGCCGTCGGCCCCGACGAACGTACGCCCGGAGAAGTGGTGGCACCCGGCGAGGGAGAGGGCCGCGATCACGAAGTCGCCGGTGGCCCAGAAGCCCATTCCCCTGCCGCGCGGTGATTCCTGGTAGCGGCGGCCGAACTCGTCCCAGCCCATGCCGAAGGTGATGACGCACGGGAAGAGCACGCCGGTGAGGAGAAACACGGCGACGGCCGACCACTGCCACCAACGGGGCGCTGCACGGAATTCGATCATTTGCACGTACATATCCTACGTTTCGGTCGCTTTGCGGCAGTGCGCCGGGACTCGTGGGATGTCACCCGGGGCGGCCGCGGTGAAGCGGCCCCCCCGGGTGACCGCGCGACCGCGCCCCCGCGCCGTCGGGATCGGTCCGCCGTCAACTCGACGTCAACTCCACGTCAATCCCTGGCGTTCGGGGTACCTGGGTCCGCGTCCCCATGCCTACCATGCGGGTCATTTGACTTGCTTGATCGTCTTGGGGGTAGTCATGGCACGGAAGTTCGGCCGGATAGGCCGGGTAAGACTGGTGGCCGCACTCGGCGCGGCGTGCGCGGCACTGGCCGTGCTCCCTTCGGCGGCGCAGGCCGCGCCCGCGGCCGCCGACCCTCACGCCGGCACGCTGGCCGCCTTGAAGGCGTTCCAGTCGGCCGCGGGCCCGGGCGCCGGTGTCCACGCGGGTGACGCGGCGAACTCCTGGAGCCTCTCCGCCGGTACCGGCACCATCAACACCAACGCCCCGATCCAGCCGGACGAGCACTTCCGGGCCGGCAGCCAGACCAAGACCTTCACCGCGGCCACGGTCATGCAGCTCGTCGACGAGGGCAAGGTCTCGCTGGACACCCCGATCGAGAAGTACCTGCCCGGCGTCGTCAAGGGCAACGGCTACGACGGCAACGCCGTCACGGTGCGGCAACTGCTCCACCACACCAGCGGCGTCGCGGCCTACGAGCCGCTCCTCTCGCGGCCCGCCGCCAACCCGGACGGTTCGTACTCCCTCGACGCGCTGGTCCGGGAAGGGCTGAAGCGCGCCCCGGCCTCCGCGCCCGGCACCGCCTACCTCTACTCCAACACCAACTACATGATCCTCGGCATGCTGGTGGAGAAGACCACCGGGATGCCGGTGCACCAGGCCGTCACAAACCGGATCATCACGCCGCTCGGCCTGTCCCGGACCGTCTTCCCGGCCCCCGGCGACCACTCGCTGCCCACGCCGGCCGTGCGCGGGTACCACGGCGCGCGGTTCGCCGGGCTCTACTTCTGGACGCCGGTCCTCGACTACGACCCGTCCGCCTTCAGCAGCGCCGGAGCGTTGATCTCGACGGAACAGGACCTCACGAAGTTCTATCAGGCGCTGATCGGTGGCAAGGTCGTCTCTCAGGCCGCCCTGGCCGAGATGCAGAACGCCACGGGTGCCGACTTCGAGGAAGGTGGCTACGGGCTCGGGCTGATCAGGCGCGACCTGCCCTGCGGCGGCTCGGCCTGGGGCCACAACGGCATGGTGCCCGGCTACTACACCCAGACGATGGTCACCGCGGACGGCCGCCACGTGTCCGTGGTGACCAACGCCCATCTGACGACCAACGTCCCCCTCGCGCAGATGGACAAGGTCGTGACGACGGCCCTGTGCGAGGGCCGCTAGGCGGTTCCGCCGGGGTGACCCGGCGCTCGGTCCGGTCCTCACCACACACCACGTGGCGTGAATCGAGGGGGACGCGGCGGTGCGCGCGGGTGTAGACGGAAGCCCGACGCATCCATTCCACCCGTACCGAGGTGAAGATGAAGACCACGGCATCGCTCGTCGTCCCCCTCGCCGCCGGACTGGCGCTGACGGCCGCCGCCGTCGCCCCCGCCTCGGCGGCCGGCGCACCCCGTACGCACCAGCGGAGCGCCGTCGCCGCCGAGGTCGTACTGGGTAACGAGGACAAGAACCGCACGGTCGTCGTGCGGAGCGGGGACGTGATCCAGGTCGAGCTGAAGGGTTCCCGGTCGGCCGGGGGCGTCTGGGCGTGGGACTACCCGACGTCCTCCGACTTCCAGGTCCTCAGACACATCGGCCGCGGCATGGACGGGAACGGCAACGCCTCGGGCACCTTCCGTGCCCAGGACAGGGGGACCGCCGAGATCAACTCCACCCAGGAGTGCTACCCGGCACCGGACTGGTTCTGCCCCGCCGTCATCATTCCCTGGAAGGTGACCGTCGTCGTCCAGTGAGCCCGGTGACCGGCCCGCGTCACGCCGCCCCCGCCGCGTAGCAGTGGACCGTCACCGTCCGGTCCGGGCTCCAGCGCTGCTCGGCAGTGGTGAGACGGGTCCAGCCCTCGCGTTCGTACAGCGCCGTCGCCGCCGTGTCGGACGCGACGACGTCGAGGACCGGGTGCAGGACCCGCCGCCGGGCCTCCGCCGTGGCCGCGGCCAGGAGGAGGGCGCCCGCGCCGTGGCCCCGGGCCGCCGGGGCCACGAACAGGCGGCCGACGACCGCCGTCGCGCCGAGGCCCACGCCCCGGCGCGCGCTCCACACCGCGGCGGCGGTGTCCCCGGCCCCGGCGCGGCACAGGCCGATGTGCCCGGCGACCCGCCCGTCCAGCTCCGCCACCCAGGCCGCGAGCAGCGACGGAGGGGACAGCCAGGCGGCCGGGTCGGCCGGCCAGTCCAGGGGGTAGGCGTCCCGCGCGTGGACCCGGGCGAGCGCGTCCACGCAGCCGCCGAGATCGGAGGCGCCGCGGGGGCGGATACGCACGCGGGCGTTCTCATCGGTCAGGACGCGGGCGTTCTCTTCGGCCCGGGCACCGGCACTCTCATCGGTCACCCGAGGATGGAAGCACGCCCTTCGAGGTCAGGGGCGACCGGCCGCGCCCCGCGTCCGCCCGGACCGGCGCTTCCCGCCGCGCTCGGCCGCCGCCCGCCGGCGTCACTCCGCCGGCCGCCTCAGCCGTGCCACGAACTTGTACCGGTCACCCCGGTACACCGACCGCACCCATTCCACCGGCTCCCCCTGCGCGTCCAGGGAGTGCCGCGAGAGCATCAGCATCGGCAGGCCCACGTCCGTGCCCAGGAGGCCGGCTTCGCGGGGGGTGGCCAGGGACGTCTCGATGGTCTCCTCGGCCTCCGCCAGGCGGACGTCGTAGACCTCGGCCAGGGCGGTGTAGAGCGAGGTGTACTTGACCAGGCTCCGGCGCAGGGCCGGGAAGCGCTTCGCCGACAGGTGGGTCGTCTCGATCGCCATCGGCTCGCCGCTGGCCAGCCGGAGGCGTTCGATGCGCAGGACCCGGCCGCCCGCCGCGATGTCGAGGAGCGAGGAGAGCCGGTCGTCGGCGGTGACGTAGCCGATGTCGAGGAGCTGGGAGGTCGGTTCGAGGCCCTGGGCCCGCATGTCCTCCGTGTAGGAGGTCAGTTGCAGCGCCTGCGAGACCTTGGGTTTCGCGACGAATGTCCCCTTGCCCTGGATACGTTCCAGGCGTCCCTCGACCACCAGCTCCTGGAGGGCCTGGCGAACGGTCGTGCGAGAGGTGTCGAACTCCGCGGCGAGGGTCCGCTCCGGTGGCACGGGGGTGCCGGGGGGCATGGTTTCGGTCATGTCCAGCAAGTGACGTTTGAGGCGGTAGTACTTGGGAACGCGCGCGGTCCGCGCGCCGCCCGACGCGCTGCCGCTCTCCGCCGTACCGCCCTCGGTCACCATGGTGTGCCTTCCCGACTCCGATCCTGCTGCTGTCACCGGCTCCTCCGTCTGTCGCGGTCACATGGTGGCACGGGCAGAGCCCGAGGGGCCCGGAGATGCCCAGGTCGAGCTTGAGGTGTCGGTCCGGTAACGGAGCCGACAGCGACTCTTATACACCCTTGACACCCCAAAAGGTCTAGGCCAAGCTGCGGGCACTGGTCTAAACCATTAAAGACCACATTCGGTCCTTGAGGAGAGTGCTGTGAAGCGAGGGCTCATAGCGGCGACTGGTGTCGCGGCCATGTTGGTGAGTGTTGCTGCCTGTGGGTCCAGCGACGGTGACAAGGGATCGGGCGACTCCGGCGACAAGGCCAAGAGCCTCACCGTCTGGTTCATGGACGGCTCGAACCCCGCCGGCTGGACGAAATCGGTCCAGGCCGAGTTCGAACAGAAGACCGGCGCGAAGCTGAATATCCAGGTCCAGAAATGGGACGGAATTCAGCAGAAGCTCACCACCGCGCTTTCCGAGTCCAGCCCGCCCGACGTCGTCGAGGTCGGCAACACCCAGACCCCCTCGTACGCCCAGACCGGTGGCCTCGCCGACCTCGGCGACCTGAAGAAGGAGATCGGCGGGGACTGGACCGAATCCCTCAACAAGCCGGCCGTCTTCGAGGGCAAGCAGTACGCCGCACCCTGGTACGCCGCCAGCCGCGTCGTCATCTACAACAAGAAGGTCTGGGCGGACGCGGGCGTCAAGGAGACGCCCAAGACCCGCGCCGAATTCTTCAAGGCCCTTGAGGCCATTCAGAAGAAGGGCGAAGCCGAGCCGCTCTACCTGCCCGGCCAGAACTGGTACTTCTTCGACGGCCTCACCATCGGCACCGGCGCCGACCTGGTGAAGAAGGACGGCAAGAAGTACGTCTCCAACCTCGCCGACCCCAAGGTCGCCAAGGCGATGGACATCTACAAGCAGTACCAGGCGTTCAGCAAGGCGCCCAAGGACAAGGACGAGGCCACCCCGCAGCAGGCCGACGTCTTCGCCAAGGGCAAGACCGGCGCCTTCATCGGCATGGGCTGGGAAGCCGCCACCGCGATCAAGGCCAACCCGGCCATCGAGAAGGAGATCGGCTACTTCACCATCCCCGGTGAGACCGCCGACAAGCCCGAGGGCGTCTTCCTCGGCGGCTCCAACCTCGCCGTCGCGACGGGCAGCAAGAAGCAGGAACTCGCCAAGGAGTTCCTGAAGATCGCGCTGTCCGACAAGAACGAGAGCGCGCTGGCCAAGGAGGTCGGCTCGCTGCCCAACAAGGACTCCCTGCTGGGCAGCGTCAAGGGCAACCCGGCCGCCGAGGCCGCGGCCCCGGCCGCCAAGGGCGGCGGCACCACGCCGCTGATCCCCGAGTGGGCCCCGGTCGAGAACGCGCCGAACCCGATCAAGGCGTACATGACGGCCGTCCTCAACGGGAAGTCCCCGGAGGAAGCCGCCAAGCAGGTCGAGGGCGACATGAACAAGCGCCTCAGCCAGAAGCAGTGACCCACGGGTGACAGCCCGCCGGTGACCCACCGGTGACCGACGGGGCCGGTGCCACCCGGCCCCGTCGCTCACCGCGCGCGCCACCGCGTACCACGCGTACCACAGCAATACCGTTCGACAGGGGAGAAGGCGGACGACGATGTCAGCGCAGATCGAAGAGGCGGCGGCGGACGCCGCCCCCGGGATCGGCAAAGGCGGGGCCCCGCCGCCCCGCGGCGGCAAGGGGCGGGTCTCCCAGGGCGTCCCGTACCTCCTGATCCTCCCCGCCGCCGCGGCCACGGTGCTGCTGCTCGGCTGGACGCTGGTGAAGAACGGCATGCTGTCGTTCCAGAACCTCAACCCGCGCCAGCTGATCCAGCACGTCACCGAGTGGAACGGCGTCGACAACTACACCGAGGCGCTCGGCAGTTCCGACTTCTGGAGCGTCACCGGCCGGTCGGTCGTCTTCACCGCCGCCAACGTCGTCCTGATCATGGTGGTCGGCTGTCTGATCGGCCTGCTGCTCGCCCGCCTCGGCAACAAGATGCGGCTGCTGCTCCTGCTGGGCATCGTGCTCGCCTGGGCCATGCCCGTCGTCGCGGCGACCACCGTCTTCCAGTGGCTCTTCGCCCAGCGGTTCGGCGTCGTCAACTACCTGCTGGACACGCTCGGCTGGCACTCGATGGCCGACTACAACTGGACCAGCGGGCAGTTCTCCACCTTCTTCGTGATCACCGTGCTGATCGTGTGGCAGTCGGTCCCCTTCGTGGCGATCAACCTCTACGCGGCCACGACCACGATCCCCAAGGAGCTCTACGAGGCCGCCTCGCTGGACGGCGCCGGCCCCTGGAAGCAGTTCACCTCGGTGACCTTCCCCTTCCTCAAGCCGTTCTTCCTCGCCACGACGTTCCTCGAAGTCATCTGGGTCTTCAAGTCGTTCACCCAGGTCTTCGCGATCAACGAGGGCGGGCCCGACCGGCTCACCGAGACCCTGCCGGTCTACGCGTTCGTCGAGGGCATGGGCAACCAGCACTTCGGCATGGGCGCCGCGATCTCCATCCTCACCATCGTCATCCTGCTGGCCCTGACGGCGTACTACCTGCGCCTTGTCCTCAAGCAAGAGGAGGACGAGCTGTGAAGCGCTCCTTCCTCGGCCGCGCCTGGCCCGGAGCCGCCGCGGTCGTTCTCTTCGTCGTCTTCGCCTTCCCCGTCTACTGGATGTTCGCCACGGCCTTCAAGGCCAACAAGGACATCGTCAGCGACACCCCCACCTGGTTCCCCACGAGCCCCACCCTTGAGCACTTCTCCAAGGCCGTGGACGCCGACGGCTTCTGGACCCTGGTGGGCAACTCCCTGACCGTCACCCTGGTCGCGGTCGCCCTGTCGCTCGTCATCGCGCTGCTCGCGTCGTTCGCCGTCGCCCGCATGCGCTTCAAGGGCCGCAAGAGCTTCATCCTCGTGATGATGATGGCCCAGATGGCGCCCTGGGAGGTCATGGTCATCGCGTACTACATGATCGTGCGCGACGCCGAGATGCTGAACAGCCTCCCGCCGCTCATCGCCATCTACACCGTGATGGTGCTGCCCTTCACCGTCCTGACGCTGCGCGGCTACGTCGCCGCCGTGCCGAAGGAACTGGAGGAGTCCGCGATGGTCGACGGGTGCACCCGCACCCAGGCGTTCATCAAGGTGATCTTCCCGCTGCTGGCGCCCGGCCTGATGGCCACCTCGCTCTTCGGCTTCATCACCGTCTGGAACGAGTTCCCGATGGTCCTGATCCTCAACAAGGACCCCGCCTCGCAGACGCTCCCGCTCTGGCTCACCAGCTTCCGCACCACCTTCGGCGACGACTGGGGCGCCACGATGGCCGCCTCCTCGCTCTTCGCCGTGCCCATCCTGATCCTCTTCGTCATCCTCCAGCGCAAGGCGGTCGGCGGTCTCACGTCCGGCGCGGTGAAGGGCTAATACTCCATGGACACGCTCACCCGGGACGCCCTGACGGTCCTCCAGCCCGGCTTCGAGGGCACCGACGCCCCCGACTGGCTGCTGCGCAGGGTCGGCGAAGGGCTCGCCTCCGTCGGCCTCTTCGGCCGGAACATCGCCTCGCCCGAGCAGCTCGCCGCGCTCACGGCGCGGCTGCGCGCCGAGCGGCCGGACGTCCTCGTGGCGATCGACGAGGAGGGCGGTGACGTCACCCGCCTGGAGGTCCGCACCGGCTCCTCCTTCCCCGGCAACCTCGCCCTCGGCACGGTCGACGACACCGAGCTGACCCGCGCCCTCGCCCGGGAGCTCGGCCGCCGCCTCGCCGCCTGCGGCGTCAACCTCAACTGGGCGCCCTCCGCGGACGTCAACTCCGACCCGGACAACCCGGTCATCGGCGTACGGTCCTTCGGCGCCGACCCGCGCCTGGTCGCCCGGCACACCGCCGCCTACGTCGAGGGCCTCCAGTCCGCCGGCGTCGCCGCCTGCACCAAGCACTTCCCCGGGCACGGCGACACCGCCGTCGACTCCCACCACGACATGCCGCGCATCGACGCGGACCTCGCCACGCTCCACGCCCGCGAGCTGGTGCCCTTCCGCGCGGCCGTCACGGCCGGCACCCGGGCCGTGATGAGCGCGCACATCCTGCTGCCCGCCCTGGACCCCGCGCTGCCCGCGACCCTCAGCCCGACCGCCCTGCACGGTCTGCTGCGCGCCCCCGTCACCGAGGGCGGCCTCGGCTTCGACGGCCTCATCGTCACCGACGGCATGGAGATGCGGGCCATCGCGGGTACGTACGGGATCGAGCGCGGCAGCGTCATGGCCCTGGCCGCGGGCGCCGACGCGATCTGCGTCGGCGGCGGCCTGGCCGACGCGGAGACCGTGCTGCGGCTGCGGGACGCACTGATCTCCGCCGTCCGCGCGGGCGAGCTCGCCGAGGAGCGGCTCGCCGACGCGGCCGAGCGGGTGCGCGCCCTGGCGCGCTGGACCTCGGAGGCGGGCGCGGCGCAGGAGGGGACCGCGCCCGCCCCCGAGGTGGGCCTGATCGCGGCCCGCCGCGCCCTGCGGATCACGGCCGCCGTGCCCTACGAGCCGCAGGCCCACCCCGTGCACGTGGCCGCCTTCACGCCCGTCGCCAACATCGCCGTCGGCGACGAGACGCCGTGGGGCGTCGGGGCCGAGCTGGCCCGGCTGCTGCCGGGCACCACGACCGGTACGTACGGCAGCGACGAGGCCGGCGCCGAACGGGTGCTCCGGGACGCGGCGGACCGCCGCGTCGTCGCGGTCGTCCGCGACGCGCACCGCCACCCGTGGATGGCCAAGACGCTCGACGCGCTGCTGGCCGTCCGGCCGGACACGGTGGTGGTCGAGATGGGCCTGAACGAGGCGGCACCGGTGGGGGCGCTGCACGTGGCGACGCACGGGGCGGCGCGGGTGTGCGGCGTGGCGGCGGCGGAGGTCATCGCGGGGGCGTAGCTCCCCCTCGGGTACGAACGCGAACGCCGGACGGGCTGGATTTGCTGACTACGGTCCGCAAATCCAGCCCGTCCGGCGTTTGAGGACGCGCCCGGAGGGCGCTCCCGCCGTTCCTGGCCGGGGCGCCTACAGCCCCTGCCAGGCCGGCTTGTTCGCGTAGGTGTGGCGGAAGTAGTCCGCCAGCTTCAGCTTGGACGCCGCCGCCTCGTCCACCACGACCGTCGCGTGCGGGTGGAGCTGGAGCGCCGACGCGGGCACCAGCGCGGAGACCGGGCCCTCGACCGTCTGCGCCACGGCGTCGGCCTTGCCCTCGCCGGTGGCCAGCAGCACCAGGTGGCGGGCCTCCAGGATGGTGCCGATGCCCTGGGTGATGACGTGGTGCGGCACCTGGTCGATGTCGCCCTCGAAGAAGCGGGCGTTGTCGACGCGGGTCTGCTCGGTCAGCGTCTTGATCCGGGTGCGGGAGGCGAGCGAGGAGCACGGCTCGTTGAAGCCGATGTGCCCGTCGGTGCCGATGCCCAGCAGCTGGAGGTCCACGCCGCCGGCCTCCGGCAGCGCGCGGTCGTACGCCTCGCACGCGGCCTGGACGTCCTCGGCGGTGCCGTCCGGGCCCATGAAGGAGGACTCGGTCAGACCGAGCGGCTCGACGACCTCGCGCAGCACCACCGAACGGTAGGACTCCGGGTGGTCGGCGGGCAGGCCGACGTACTCGTCGAGCTGGCAGATCCGGGCGCGCGAGGCGTCCACGGCACCCGCGCGGACCTTGGCGGTCAGCGCCTCGTAGATGGGCAGCGGGGTGGAGCCGGTGGCCACGCCCAGCAGGGCGTCGGGCTTACGGCGCAGCAAGGCGGCCATGGCCTCCGCGATGAGCTCGCCGCCTGCCTTGGCGTCCGGGACGATGACAACTTCCACGACGGGCCTGCCGATCTGGAGAGTGGAGGAAACTCTTATGGGTGGTATAGACCAATCTAGCAGAGGGGGCGCCCCGGGCACGGTCGGCCGCCGGCTGGCGGGTCCGCCGTGACCCGTGGTCGACTGAAAGGGCTCCACGCGGCCGGGGACGGGCGCCACCCGGCCCGTTCCGCGCGACCGCGCCGGCGGGAGGCATGCGGTATGACTCGCGAGAAGCCGGGCCGGATGATGTCCGGCGAGATGGCCGAGCAGCCCGCCGTGCTGCGCCGGATCCTCGACGAAGGGGCCCCGGCGGTCCGCCGTACCGCCGAGCGGATCGCCGCGCGGCACCCCCGCTTCGTCCTGCTGACCGCCCGGGGCACCTCGGACAACGCCGCCCTCTATGCCAAATACCTCCTGGAAGTGCGGCTCGGCAAGCCCTGCGGCATGGTCTCCATGTCCACCATCACCGCCTACGGGGCCCGGCCCGACCTCACCGACGTGCTGGCCGTCACCGTCAGCCAGTCCGGCGGCTCGCCCGACCTGGTCGCCTCCACCCGGGCCGCCCGGGAGGCCGGGGCGATCACCGTCGCGGTCACCAACAACGCGGACTCGCCGCTCGCGGCGGTCGCCGAGTACCACGTCGACATGCTGGCCGGCCCGGAGCAGGCGCTCCCGGCGACCAAGACGTACACCGCCTCGCTGCTGACCCTGTACCTCTTCGTCGCCGGACTGGCCGGGGGAGACGGCACCGAGGCGCGGGAACTGCCCGGTCTCGCCGAGCGGATCCTGGCCCGGGGCGCCGAGGTCGGGCGGCTCGCCGCGCGCTACCGCTTCGCCGAGCGCATGGTCATCACCTCCCGGGGCTACGGCTACCCGACGGCCAAGGAGGCGGCGCTGAAGCTGATGGAGACGAGCTACATCCCCGCCCTGTCCTACTCCGGCGCGGACCTGCTGCACGGGCCGCTCGCCATGGTCGACAACATCTCGCCCGTGATCGCGATCGTCCCCGAGGGGCGTGGCGGGGAGGCGCTCCAGCCGGTGCTGGAACGTCTGCGCGGCCGGGGCGCGGACCTCTTCGTGGTGGGGAGCGAGGGGGAGGTGGCGTCGGCGTCGGCGGGGTTCGCGCTGCCGGCGGCGGGGGTGCCGGAGGATCTCCAGCCGGTGCTGGAGATCCTGCCGCTGCAGATGCTGGCGTACGAGGTGGCCATCGCGCGGGGGCAGGATCCGGATGCGCCGCGGGCGCTGGCGAAGGTGACGGAGACGCGGTGACGGTGCCGGGGGCTTTTCCCCTACCCGCCCCTTCCCGCCGCATCCGATGTGCGGCTCCGCCGCGTGGCGGGGGCAAGCTCCCGGGCCCCCTTTTCCGCGCTCCGCGCGGTGGCCTCAAACGCCGGCCGGGCTTGATTTCGCACCTGCCCGAGGTCGGCTTTCGCTGCACTAGGGGCGGGCTGTCCTGCCCGGTTCCGGGCAGTAACTCAGCCCGTCCTGCGGCACCTCGCCGCGGCAGCCCGGGGCGGAGCCCCGTTCGGGGAGCGGGGGCGCCTCGAAGCCGGCCCGAAGTGCGCGGCCACTTCGGGCCGCGGCGCCTGATCCGGGACCCTCGACCCGGTTCGGCACCGCAGCCCGGAGCCGTCGTCGGCCTGCCGGGACCGTGGGGTGTGCGGACCCCGCGGCCGGAGAGGCCGACCTGGGGCCGGGCGCGATCAGGGCAGAGAGCGCCGGGCCCCGCTCCGCCCTCCTGTGCGGGGAAGGCGGGCGCTTTGCTCTTTCATTGTGGACTAGACCATTTGGCTCTGTCCATGCCCGTGCGGCCGGCAGGTGGACGAAACGCCGCCGCCGCCCGTGTGTCGGCCACGGGTAGGCTCACAGCGTGCCCTCCATGAACGACCTCGTACGCCAGCACACCGCCCTGGGCGACTCCGACCTGGAGTGGCTGCACCTGCTGGTCTCGGAGTGGCAGCTGCTCTCCGACCTGTCCTTCGCCGACCTCGTCCTGTGGGTGCCCACCCTCGACGGCACCCGCTATGTCTCGGTCGCCCAGATGCGTCCGAACACGGGCCCGACGTCCTACCAGGACGACATGGTCGGCCACCTCGTGCCGCGCGGCCGCCGGCCGATGCTCGACGCCGCCCTCGACGAGGGCCGGATCGTCCGGGAGGGCGACCCCGAGTGGCGGGAGGAGGTCCCGGTCAGGGTGGAGTCGATCCCCGTGCGCCGCGAGGGCCGGGTGCTCGGCGTGATCGCCCGCAACACCAATCTGCTGACCGTCCGGACACCGAGCCGGCTGGAGCTCACCTACCTGCAGAGCGCCTCCGACCTCGCCCAGATGATCGCCAACGGCGCCTTCCCGTTCCCCGGTCAACAAGTCGACATGGACGCGTCGCCGCGCGCCGGCGACGGTCTGATCAGGCTCGACGCGGACGGCATCGTCCAGTACGCCAGCCCCAACGCCCTCTCCGCCTATCACCGCCTCGGGCTCGCCGCCGACCTCGTCGGGCATCATCTGGGCGAGACCACCGCTCAGTTGGCGCCCTCGCGCGGCCCCGTGGACGAGTCGCTGGCCAAGCTCGCCAGCGGCTGGGCGCCCCGGGAGTTCGAGGTCGAGGCCAGTGACGGGGTGATCCAGCTCCGGGCGATTCCCCTCAAACCCAAGGGAAACCACATCGGTTCGCTCGTACTGCTGCGCGACGTCACCGAACTGCGCCGTCGAGAGCGAGAGTTGATCACCAAGGACGCCACGATCAGGGAGATTCACCACAGGGTGAAGAACAACCTCCAGACAGTAGCCGCCCTGCTGCGCCTCCAGGCCCGCAGGATCGGTTCGGCCGAGGGCCGGGAGGCACTGGAGGAGGCGGTCCGCCGGGTGGGCTCGATCGCGATCGTCCATGAGACGCTCTCGCAGAATCTGGACGAGAGGGTCGAATTCGACGAGATCGCCGACCGGGTGCTCGCCATGGTCGCCGAGATCTCACCCGGCCGGGTGGTCGGCCGGCGCACGGGCCGCTTCGGCATTCTGGACGCCGAGGTGGCGACGCCGCTGTCGATGGTCCTGACCGAGCTGCTCCAGAACGCCATGGAGCACGGCTTCGGCCCGGGGGAGCAGGGCACGGTCGAGGTCACCGCCATGCGCAGCGGCACCCGGGCCGACTCCCGGCTGCTGATCTCCGTGCAGGACGACGGGCGCGGTCTGCCGGAGGGGTTCGATCCGCAGCGGGCGGGCAATCTGGGGCTTCAGATCGTCCGGACGCTGGTGGAGGGGGAGATGGGCGGGTCGTTCGACATGGTGCCGGCGGTCGGCCGGGGGACCCGGGTGGTGCTGGACATCCCGGTGCGGGCGGAGAAGGGGTGAGGTTCGGGCGGGGGCGGGGTGCCGCTGCGCGGGGCTTTTCCCCACCCCGCCCCTTCCCGAACCGGGGCTCCGCCCCGGACCCCGGTCCTCAAGCGCCGGGCAACCATTCAGCCCGCCCGGCGCTTGAGGGCACCGCGCGGTAGCGCGGAAAGGGGGCCCGGGGGCTTGCCCCCCCGGTTCGGGAAGGGGCGGGGCTGGGGAACAAGCCCGCCGCAGGCGCACCCGAACGCACTGAGCCCCGGACCCATGCGGATCCGGGGCTCAAAGCATGTATGGGGCACAACCCAGTGTGACCTGGGAGCGCGTCCGGGGTACTGCGCGCTGCGGCTCGGGGGCCGAGGGGCGTCGATCAGGCGCTGGCGTTGCGCGCCCGGTTGCGAGCGGCGCGGCGCTTCATGGCGCGGCGCTCGTCCTCGCTGAGGCCACCCCAGACGCCGGAGTCCTGGCCGGACTCGAGCGCCCACTGCAGGCACTGCTCCATCACGGGGCAGCGACGGCAGACGGCCTTGGCTTCCTCGATCTGCAGCAGCGCAGGACCGGTGTTGCCGATGGGGAAGAAGAGCTCGGGGTCTTCCTCGCGGCAAACGGCGTTGTGACGCCAGTCCATGGCTGCTCCATCTCCTCGTTATTGCGGCTACGTTGCTTGTGAATGTGAACGCTTTCACGAATCCCCCCGCAAGGGAAGGGCCGACGCCCAGTCAGAAAACTGGTGTGGTCCAAGAAAAAGGGAGGGGGTTCGGGCTGAGTCGGTGGGCCGGATAGGCGGCCGTCCCGATCGCCATGAAGAGACTCGCAAACCTCGGCTGCGGATACAACCCCTTCTGGAAAGTTTTTTTTGATTCCTCGGTGTCGGCTAGGTCACAGCCGTACTTCCAGGGGGTGCAACCCAGTCTAAACGTTCGAGTGGAAGGACTTTAGGCCCTACCACTCACACAATCACACGCAGTGCACGGCGTACGCCTGTGAACGTCACGCTCGTACGCAGTCCGAGGTGGTCGCCGTCCATCTGGAAGGGCAAAGGAACCTGCGAATGCAAGGTGAAGGCAGTCTGGTCGTGGAGCGACACCACATGCTTTCCACGGGGTCCGCGCTCGGGGGTCGACGTCAACAGCTGGGTGACGTGCCGGCTCGCCGTCGCCGTGGACAGCTTGGTGAATCCCAGCACGTCAAGGGCGGTGTCGAAGGACGCCTGCGGCGAGGCGTAGACCGGGCGGTTGCCCAGGTACGTCCACGGCGCGGTGTTGCAGATTATCGACATGACGAGATTCTCGAGTGGCTCGTCGCCCGGTCGTTCGAGCGTGATCGGGCCGTTACGGCGGTGCGATTCCTTGAAGAATTGGCGCATCACCTGTCGCACATACAGAGCGTGCGTCGAACGCTTGCCGCGCTCCCGCTGCTGCTCCACCCGGCCGATCACGCTCGCGTCGAATCCGAAGCCCGCGCAGAACGTGAACCAGCGGGACGGAACGCCCTCGTCCTCCGTGCCGGGCGTACCGGCGGCGAGCCCGAGGCCGACCGTGCGCTCGGTGCCGTCGCGCAGCGCGTCGAGCAGCGCGCCCGTGGCCTCCACCACATCGTTGGGCAGCCCCAGGGCGCGGGCGAAGACATTGGTGGAACCGCCGGGAACCACGGCCAGCCGGGGCAGGCCCTCCGGATCGGGGCCGGCGTGCAGCAGGCCGTTGACGACCTCGTTGACGGTGCCGTCCCCGCCGAGCGCGACCACGAGCTCGGTGTTGCCGTCCTCCGCCGCCCGCCGGGCGATGTCCCGGGCATGGCCCCGGTACTCGGTGGTGGCGACCTCCAGCTTCAGGTCGCTGGCGAGGGCGTGCGCCAGGACATCACGGGTACGGGCACTGGTGGTGGTGGCCGAAGGATTGACCACGAGAAGCGCACGCATGCGCGCCAGCCTACCTACCTGTCGGTACACGACCCATCCCAGGCCCGCCTTCCCGCCGCCGTCCCCGGGCCCCGCCGATGCCCTCCGGGCCCCGCGCGCCCGGTCCCCGGCGTTCCCCCTGCGGCTACCCTGCTGGGGTGAGCAGCAAGCAGTCCGCGTCGAAGACCCCCCGTAAGAGCGCCGCCCGGAAGGGTGCCGGCGCAGGCACCGGCCGCCCCGCGGGCCAGGGCGCGCGTGCCCCGCAGGCCGGGCCGGAAGGCCCGCGCCCCACCCGGCTCACGGCCGCGGCGGCGCTTTCCGGCCTGGAAGGTGTGGCGCTGGTCGCATCCGGCATCTATCTGCTGGTGATGGGGCTGCTGGGGAAGCCGGACAGCCCGCAGCAGGCCGAGATGGGCGGCCTGACCGTGCTGGCCCTGGCCGTGCTGCCGCTGGTGGCGGCGCGCGGGCTGTGGCTGCGGCGGCGCTGGAGCCGCGGACCCGCGATGGTCACCCAGATCATGGCGCTGCCGGTCGCCTGGACGCTGGCCAACGCCGGCGGCGCGCTGATGATCACGGCGGGCGTGGCGCTCGCGCTGGTGGCCATGGGCACCCTGGCGCTGGTGGTGAACCCGACGGCCACGGAGGCGCTCGGCATCACCGCGCGCGACGTCTGACCCGCGGGACACCCGCCGGGGGCGGGTCCGTGCGACCCGAGCCCGGTGACGGGCGGGCTCAGGGGAAACCCGCCCCGGCGTAGGCGCGCCCGTGAGCACGCGTCCATGACGGGCCGGTCCGCGGCACATGTCGTGCGAGCCCCCGCGGCACACGCCGTGCGAGCCGGGGCCGTGCGCGGAGCCGACCCGCGACGCGTGGCGTCGCGGGACGCTCCGGCGCCGAGAGGCCGGGGACGCGGCCCGCGGGAGGCACCCCCGCGGTCACTCCTCGATGAGCAGCCGGTCCCGCAGCTGGGCGAGGGTGCGGGCGAGCAGCCGGGAGACGTGCATCTGGGAGATGCCGACCTCCTGGGCGATCTGCGACTGGGTCATATTGCCGAAGAAGCGGAGCAGCAGGATCTTCTTCTCGCGCGGCGGGAGGTCCTCCAGCAGGGGCTTGAGGGACTCGCGGTACTCCACGCCCTCCAGCGCCTCGTCCTCGGCGCCGAGGGTGTCGGCGACGGCGGGGGACTCGTCGTCCGTGTCCGGGACGTCCAGGGACAGGGTGCTGTAGGCGTTGGCGGACTCCAGGCCCTCCAGGACCTCCTCCTCCGAGATCCCCAGCTGTTCGGCCAGCTCGTGGACGGTGGGCGCCCGGCCGTGCCGCTGGGAGAGCTCGGCGGTGGCGGTGGTGAGCGCCAGCCGCAGCTCCTGGAGGCGGCGCGGCACCCGCACCGCCCAGCCCTTGTCGCGGAAGTGCCGCTTGATCTCGCCGACCACCGTCGGCGTGGCGTAGGTGGAGAATTCCACGCCGCGGTCCGGGTCGAACCGGTCCACCGATTTGATCAGGCCGATGGTGGCGACCTGGGTGAGGTCGTCCAGCGGCTCGCCGCGGTTGCGGAAGCGGCGCGCGAGGTGCTCCACCAGGGGCAGGTGCATCCGCACCAGGTGGTTGCGCAGCTCGGCGCGCTCGGGCGAGCCGTCCGGAAGCGTCCGCAGCTCGATGAACAGGGCCCGGGCACCACTGCGGTCGTTCGCATGGGGGTGCTGGTGCCACTGTTGTTGGTGCTGATCCATGTGGTCCGCCCGCTCTGGTGGGTCGCTCGCCTCGCCCGGCTCCGGGTTCACCGGATCACCCGGATCCTCCGGGCGCGGCCGGGCAGGCTGCTGCGGGATGGCCGGGGTACGCACTCCCCGCGACGATGCAGTACTCACGGAGCCCCCTCTTCCGTCACGGCTGTCCGGGGCCGGCGCCGCGCTTCTTGTGCAGGCTGATGCTGACCGTGCGGTCGTCCGCGACGGTCGAGTCGACCTCACCGGCCAGGGCGGAGAGCACCGTCCAGGCGAAGGTGTCGCGCTCGGGTGCGCGGCCGTCCGTGGTGGGTGCCGAGACGGTCACCCGGAGCGCGTCGCCCACCAGGCGGAAGACGCAGCTGAGTACGGAGCCGGGCACGGCCTGTTGCAGAAGGATCGCGCACGCCTCGTCCACGGCGATGCGCAAGTCCTCGATCTCGTCGAGGGTGAAGTCCAAGCGGGCCGCGAGGCCGGCAGTCGCCGTCCGCAGCACCGACAGGTAGGCACCCGCAGCGGGCAGCCGGACTTCCACGAAGTCCTGGGTCCCGGGCTCGCCTGCGATTGGGGACACCCTCACCTCCAAGGTGGCACAAGCTTCTTGAGCTGTTACGAGCACCGGCACCGTGCTTCTGGGTGCCCTCCGGCGGAGGGCGGCGCGGTCCGGTGCGGCACATGGTTCGGCTGCGACGCTATCGCGATCCGAGGTTCCGTGGAGCAGCACCGCCACTGTCACTCATGGTAAACCCATGAGCACGGACAGTGCCTAGGGGCTTGCGGTCTCAATTCGAAAGAGCGGTCGCCCTGTTGGGATTTTCGTCACTCTGCGCGAGCGCCGCAAGAGTGCGGAGCGGTTCTCCGGACATCCGTTGCACCGTCCATTCGTTCATCGGCTCGGCGCCGAGCGACTTGTAGAACGCGATCGAGGGGGCGTTCCAGTCCAGCACTGACCATTCGAAACGCCGGTAGCCCCGGTCGACGCAGATCTTGGCGAGCTCGGCGAGGAGCGCCTTGCCGAGCCCCGTGCCGCGGGCCCGCGGCCGGACGTAGAGGTCTTCCAGATAGATACCGTGCGTACCCGTCCAGGTGGAGAAGTTGCGGAACCAGAGCGCGAAGCCGAGCGGTTCGCCCGCCGCCGCACCGCCGTCACCGGCGGATCCGTCACTCTCCGCTATCAGGGCGAAGATCGCCGGGTGCTCGCCGAACAGTGCTTCGCGCAGCTGCTCCTCGGTCGTCCGCACGTCTTCCAGCGCCCGTTCGTAGTCCGCCAGTTCGCGGATCATCGTATGGATCTCGGGGACGTCGTCGGGCGTGGCGGGTCGGATCATGTCTGCATGCTAGCGGTCACCGGTGACAGTACCCCGGCGGCCGAGGGGCCACCCCCGCCGCCGGGCGGCCGGTCAGACGATGCGCCGGTCCACGTAGCACCAGCGCCAGCTCTGCCCCGGCTCGTAGCTGCGCATCACCGCGTGCCCCGACTCCTCGAAGTGCCCCGTGGCGTGCCGGAAGGGCGAGGAGTCGCAGCACCCGACGTGCCCGCACTCCAGGCACAGCCGCAGCTGGACCGGGTGGCTGCCCGCCGCCTCGCACTCGGGGCAGGTGGCGTGCAGCGCCACCGGCTCGGGGCGCGGCAGCTCGGGAACGTGGGGGCATTCGCTCATGATTGCCAGATTAGAACTGAACCGAGACCGGCGGGGACCCATGGACGTAATGCCACTGCTGATGCTGGTCGCGGCCAGTGCGGCGATCGCCGGCGCGGCGCGGCGCACCCCCGTGCCCGCGCCCCTGATGCTGGTCGCCGCCGGGCTCGTCGCCTCCTATGTGCCGGGCGTGCCGGACTACACCCTCGACCCGGGCATCGTGCTCCCGCTGCTGCTGCCGCCCCTGCTGCACACCGCCGCGCTCGACAGCTCGTACCTCGACCTCCGGGCCAACCTCCGGCCCGTCGCCCTGCTCTCCGTCGGCTACGTCCTCTTCGCGACGCTCGCCGTCGGCTATGTCGCCTATCTGGTGGTGCCCGGCCTGCCGCTGACCGCCGCGCTCGTGCTCGGCGCCGTCGTCGCCCCGCCGGACGCGGTCGCCGCCACGGCCATCGCGCGCCGCCTCGGGCTGCCCTCCCGGATCACCACGATCCTCCAGGGCGAGTCGCTGGTGAACGACGCGACCGCCATCACCGCCTTCAAGGTCGCGCTCGCCGCGGCCGTGGGCGAGGGCGCGACCTGGGGCGAGGGCCTGCGGGAGTTCGCGGTCGCCTCGGTCGGCGGGATCGCCGTCGGACTGATCCTCATGGTGCCCATCCACTGGCTGCGCAAGCGGCTGCGCGAGCCGCTCCTCCAGAACACCCTCTCGCTCCTCATCCCCTTCCTCGCCTACGCCGCCGCCGAGGAGGTCGAGGCGTCCGGCGTGCTCGCCGTCGTGGTCGTCGGCCTCTTCCTCGGGCACCACGCCTGGCAGGTCGACTTCGCCACCCGGCTCCAGGAGGCGGCCGTGTGGCGGATGGTGGCCTTCGTCCTGGAATCCGCAGTCTTCGCGCTCATCGGCCTGCAACTGCCCGTGGTGCTGCGGGGCCTGGGCCAGTACGGGCTGGGGGAGACCGCCCTCTGGTACGCCACCGCGATCTTCGCCGCCGTCGTGGCCGCCCGCTTCGTCTGGGTCTATCCCGCGACTTTCCTGCCGCGCGCCCTCTCGCCGCGAATCCGGGAGCGGGAGACCGACACGACGTGGCAGGGCGTGTTCGTCGTCGGCTGGGCCGGCATGCGCGGTGTCGTCTCGCTCGCCATCGCCTTCTCCATCCCCGTCACCACGCACAGCGGCGAGCCGTTCCCCTCGCGCAACCTGGTCCTCTTCCTCACCTTCAGCACCGTGATCGGCACGCTGGTCGTCCAGGGGCTCACTCTGCCGCCGCTGATCCGCCGGCTGCGGCTGCCCGCCCGTGACCGGGGTGCCGAGACCCTCGCCGAGGCGCAGGCCCAGAGCGAGGCGTCCGTCGCGGCCGAGCGCCGCCTCGACGAACTCCTCGCCGACGGGAGCGCCTCCCTCCCGGAGCCCCTCGCCGACCGCCTCCGCGCGGTCATGGAACGGCGCCGCAACGCGGTGTGGGAGCGGCTCGGAGCGGTCGACGAGACGACGGGGGAGTCCGCGGACGACACGTACCGGCGGCTGGCGAGGGAGATGATCGGGGCGGAGCGGGAGGTGTTCGTGTCGCTGCGGGATGCCCGGCGGATCGATGACGAGATGTTGCGGACGTTGTTGCGGCGGCTGGATCTGGAGGAGGCGGCGGCGTATCGGGAGGAGGAGTGAGGGGGCGGGTGCCGGTGCGGGTGCCTGTGCCTGTGCGGGTGGGATGCGGGTGCGGGTGCCGCTGCGCGGGGCTTTGTCCCCTACCCGCCCCTTCCCGAACCGGGGCTCCGCCCCGGACCCCGGTCCTCAAACTCCCCCAGCTACCGCTGGGAGGTGCCCCCGGACGGGCTGAATGGTTGCCCGGAACCGGGCAGGAAGACCACCTCTGATCCGGGTGAGCAGCCTCTGGCACACGGGAAAGCCGCCCTCGGGCAGGAGCGAAATCCAGCCCGTCCGGCGTTTGAGGACACCGCGCGTCAGCGCGGAAGGGGGCCCGGGGGCTTGCCCCCGCCACGCGGCGGAGCCGCACATCGGACGCAGCGGGAAGGGGAGGGGTGGGGGCAGAGCCTGCCGCAGGCGTCCGCCCCGCTGTCTATGCCGCCCCGCTGTCTATGCCGCCGCGCGGTCTATGCCGTCTCCGCCGTCTCCGCCGTCTCCGCCGGATCCGCCGCCCCCGTCACCACCGCCGCCACGGTCGTCCCCCGCGCGAACTCCCCCGCCTCCGCCAGCGTCGTCAGGCCGTGCAGCGCCTTCGCCACGTACAGCCGTTCCAGCGGCAACCCGTGCCGGGCCGTGAAGTCGTCCGCGAAGGCGTCCAGCTCGGGGGTGGTCCGGGCGTAGCCGCCGGCGTGGAAGCGCTCGTCCAGCCGCCAGTCGCCGCGCCGGCCGCCGAACGCCTCGGTCTGGAGGCGTTCGATCTCCCGGCCCAGGAAGCCGCCCTTGAGGACGGGGAAGCCGATCGCCCGCTGGCCCTCGCCGAGGCCGGCCGCGAGTCCGGCGAGCGTGCCGCCGGTGCCGCAGGCCACCCCCACCACGTCCGCCATCCCGCGCAGTTCGAGGCCGAGCTCCGCGCAGCCCCGCGCGGCGGCGGCGTTGGACCCGCCCTCGGGCACGACGTAGCAGGGCCCGCCGGCCTCCGCGAGCAGGGCGGCCAGCACCTCCGGCTCCGTCTTGCGCCGGTAGGCCGCGCGGCTGACGAAGAGCAGCCGCATGCCGTCCGCCGCGCAGCGCGCCAGCGAGGGGTTGAGCGGCCGGTCCGCCAGCTCGTCGCCACGGACGACGCCGACCGTCGCGAAGCCGAGCAGCCGGCCCGCGGCGGCGGTGGCCCGCAGGTGGTTGGAGTACGCGCCGCCGAAGGTCAGCAGCGTGCTGTGGCCGGACGCGGCGGCGGCCCGCAGGTTCGGCGCCAGCTTGCGCCATTTGTTGCCCGGCAGGTCCGGGTGTATCAGGTCGTCCCGCTTGAGCAGCAGCCGTACGCCGCGCCGTGCGAAGCGCTCGTCCGGCAGCTCCACGAGCGGGGACGGCAGCCGCGGCCGCAGCGCGGCGAGCCCGGCGGCGCCGGGCTCGCGCTCGGCGGGGAGGTCGCTGGTCATCCGCCCATTGTCACTTGAGATGTCACTTGAGACGCTCGCGGATCCGCTCACGCAGCCGTTCCATGGAGAAGCCGACCGGGTCGCTCTTCCCCGGCCGCCATTCGAGATGGCCGATCACGGACCGTTCGGTCCAGCCGTGGAAGCGGCAGATCGCGGCCGCGACCTGCTCGGCGGCCAGCAGCTGTTCGGCCGGCCACGGGTCCTCGCCGTTGCCGAGGTTGACGCACTCGAAGCCGTAGAAGTGGACGTTGCCGTCGGTGTCCGCCCAGCGGACCGGTGGCAGCCGCTTCTCGGCGATCACCGCCCGGAGGACGTCGCCGTCGCCCGCGCCCGCGTGGTTGGTCCGCCCGCAGCCCACGAGGTGGATCCTGCCGTCCTTGGCGATCACCCCGTGGCAGAGCGGGCCGGGCAGCCGGTCGTAGCCGTTCCAGCAGAGGCGGACGCTGCTGTCGGTGCCCGAGGAGGCCGTGTGGTGGATCATGACGCCGTTCACCGGGCCCCAGGCGCCGTGGCCCGCCCGGTTGTGGCGACGCCATCCGTCGACCTCGACGACGGTGGCGCCCTCGCGTCTGAGCGCGGCGAGGAACTCGTTCGCGGACATGGGTGGGGCCATGCCGCCCTCCTTGCAATGCGTATGACGTACGCCGGACGCGTAAGCCGAATGACCCCCTTCTACCCAAAAGTTCGCAGGTGGGCCGGGCGTTCGGATATCGTGCGAGCCGATCCGGCCTCCGGCCGAAAATCCCATCGTCGACACGGAAGCGCGAGACTCGGACAGTGGACTACCAGGCCGTTCTCGAAGAGGTCGCCGCGTTCGCGCGCCCGCTGGTGGGCCGTGGCCAGGTGGCCGATTACATCCCCGCCCTGGCCGGGGTGGACACGGGCCGCTTCGGGATGGCCGTCGTCGACATCGACGGCGGGGTGTACGGCGTGGGCGACTGGGAACACCCGTTCTCCGTGCAGTCGATCTCCAAGGCGTTCAGCCTCGCGCTCGTCCTCGCGGAAGGGGGCGGGAGGATCTGGGAGCGGGTCGGGACAGAACCGTCCGGAAATCCCTTCAACTCCCTGGTGCAACTCGAATACGAGAACGGCATCCCCCGCAACCCCTTCATCAACGCGGGCGCCCTCGTCGTCACCGACCGGCTCCAGACCCTGACCGGCGACGCCAGCACCACCATGCTGGAGTTCCTGCGCGCGGAGAGCGGCAACCCGGACGTCTCCTTCGACCCGGCCGTCGCGGCCTCCGAGACCGAGCACGGCGACCGCAACGCCGCCCTGGCCCACTTCATGGCCAGCTACGGCAATCTCGACAACCCCGTCCCCACGGTCCTGGAGCACTACTTCTGGCAGTGCTCCATCGAGATGAGCTGCCGCGACCTGGCCCTGGCCGGCGGCTTCCTGGCCCGCCACGGCCTGCGCGCCGACGGCACCCGCCTGCTCCCGCGCCGCGAGGCCAAGCAGATCAACGCGGTCATGCTCACCTGCGGTACGTACGACGCCGCCGGCGACTTCGCCTACCGGGTCGGCCTGCCGGGCAAGAGCGGTGTGGGCGGCGGCATCGTCGCCGTCATACCGGGCCGCTGCACGCTGTGCGTGTGGAGCCCCGGCCTGGACACCCGGGGGAACTCGGTGGCGGGCGTGGCCGCCCTGGACCACTTCACGACGCTGACGGGCTGGTCGGTGTTCTGACCGCTCCCCGTGCGGTGGCGCGGTACCGCGCCGTCCCCCATCGTGGACGAGGAGGTGCCTCATGGAGCACGAGCTTCGCGCGGAGTACGCGGACGGGTTCTCGCCGGAGGACGCGGACGCGGTCGTCAAGACGTGGCACGTCGTCCGAGAGGCCGGGACGACCGGGATGTGCGGGCGGGAGCTTTCGCCCGCGGCGGCGACGCGCTCCGCGGACGACTGGGGGAAGGGCGGGGTGCCGATCTGTCACTCGTGCGGGGCGTTGTACCTGCGGGAGTCGCCGTAGGCGGGTTTCCCCGGCCCCGCCCCTTCCCGCTGTATCCGATGTGCGGCTCCGCCGCGTGGCGGGGCTGGCCCCCCTCGTACCTCCGGGCACCCGTCGGCCCCCTACGGGCAGCGGATGACCTGGCCCGCGTACGACAGGTTGCCACCGAAGCCGAACAGCAGCACCGGCGCGCCGTGCGGGACCTCCCCGCGGGCGACCAGCTTCGACAGCGCCAGCGGGATGCTCGCCGCCGACGTGTTGCCCGACTCCGTCACGTCCGTCGCGACGATCGCGTTGACCGCCCCCAGCTTGCGCGCCACCGGCTCGATGATCCGCAGGTTCGCCTGGTGCAGGACGACCGCCGCCAGCTCCTCCGGCTCGACCCCGGCCCGCTCGCAGACCTGGCGGGCGATCGGCGGGAGCTGGGTCGTGGCCCAGCGGTAGACGGACTGGCCCTCCTGGGCGAAGCGGGACGGGCTGCCCTCGATCCGGACGGCGTGGCCCATACCGGGCACCGAGCCCCACACGACCGGGCCGATGCCCGGCTCGTCCGAGGCCGTGACCACGGCGGCGCCCGCGCCGTCGCCCACCAGGACACAGGTGGTGCGGTCGGTCCAGTCGGCGACCGAGGTGAACTTCTCCACGCCGATGACCAGCGCGTTCCTCGCGGCACCGGCCCGGATGGCGTGGTCGGCGGAGGCCAGCGCGTGGGTGAAGCCGGAGCAGACGACGTTGACGTCCATCGTGGCGGGCGCGCCCAGCCCCAGCGCGGCGGCGACCCGCGCGGCCGTGTTCGGGCTGCGGTCGTCGGCCGTGCAGGTGGCGACGAGGACGAGGTCGATGGCGTCCGCCGCGAGGCCGCTGTTGGCGAGGGCCTTGCCGGCGGCCTCGGCGGCCATCGAGGCGACCGTCTCGTCCGGCTCGGCGATACGGCGCGTGCGGATGCCGACGCGGGAGCGGATCCACTCGTCGCTGGTGTCCACCATGGCGGCCAGCTCGTCGTTGGTCAGCACTCTGGCGGGCTGGTAATGGCCGAGGGCGAGTACGCGGGACCCGGTCATCGGCGGTTCCTCCTGCGCGGGCGGGCAAGCTGGTACGGGAACCAACAGTCTCGACGGTACTCGGTTCGTACGGGGTATGTGATCCGCCAATGTTCAGGCCCGATAACTGGCACAAACCTCAGGGCCCGGCCGTCCTGCGCGGCCGGGCCCCTCCTTCTCAGCTCCTCCCGCGGCCCCCCCTCGGGCCGTGGTCCGGGACGCTCCCGGCCCGGACTCAGCGCAGGGTGAGCGCCGAGCGGATGGTGGTGAAGAGCTGCGTCTGGTCGGTGACGCCGAGGACCCGCTCCGCCTGCGGGCCCTGCGCCGCGATGCGCACCTGGGTGCCGGTGTGCTCCTGCGCCTTGCCCGGGGTGTTGGTGGAGTAGTTCACCTTCAGCCGCCCGCCCTCGTTCGTCACAAGGGTCGAGGACAGACCGGGCGGGGTCGCCTCCAGCGGGACGATCTGGCTGGTGTGGGCGTGGTCGGCGGTGGTGATCACGAGCGTGTCGGGGTGGGCGGCGGCGTACGCGCGGGCCACCTTCACCGCCCGGTCCAGGGCCGCGGTCTCGCCGATCTGACCGCAGGGGTCGGCGGCGTGGTCGCGCTTGTCGATCGAGGCGCCCTCGACCTGGAGGAAGAATCCCTTTCCGGACCCCTTCTGCTTGGCCTCCAGCAGCTGGAGGGCCTTGCGGGTCTGGTCGTCCAGGCTCGGCGTGCCCGCCTTGCGCTCCGGGTTGCTCGTCACACAGCGCTGCGGTTCGGTGCCGCCCTGCGCGGCGGCCTTGCCCGTCCACTCGACGGGGACGTTGCCGTCGGCGAAGAGGCCGAGGACGGGCTTGCCGGGCCGGGCGTTCTTCAGGCCCTTGTCATCGGTCACCACCTGGTAGCCGAGCTTCTCGGCCTGCTGGGTGACGGTGCCGCCCTTGAACCGGCCCTCGGTGATCTTCTGGTCGAAGCGCGCCTTGCCGCCGCCCAGCAGGACGTCGACCTTGTGGTTCACGCTCTGCTCGGCGATCGAGCCCGGGCCGCCCTTGGCGACCGTGTCGGACGGGCACGCCTTCATGTCGGCCGGGCCCGCGCAGCTGCGGTCGGTGGCGTGCGAGGCGAGCACGGCCGGGGTGGCGTCGGTGAGCTCGGCGGTGGTGACGCTGCCGGTCGCCAGGCCGTTGCGCTGGGCCAGCTCCAGGATCGTCGTCATCGGCTTGTCGGTGCCCGGCGTCTTGGATATCCGGCCGTTGACGGTCTTCTGCCCGGTCGCCCAGCCGGTGCCGCTGGCGGCGGAGTCGGTCACGTAGTCCGGCTTGCCGTTCTTGTCGACGGAGTACGTGGTGTACGAGCCGGTGAGCGGGAACTTGTCCATGTTCAGGCGGCCCGCCGCGCCCACGGTGTAGTCACGGGCCAGGGTGATCTCCGAGTCGCCCATGCCGTCACCGATGAGCAGGATGACGTTCTTGGCCTTCTTGGCGCCGTGGCCCGCGCTCAGCGCGGCGGGCGCCCCCTGGCCGGACGCGTCGCCCGAGTCCGACGCGGCGTACGCGGCCGGTACCGCGACCCCGGCGGCGAGCAGCGCGGCGGCACCCCAGGCGAGACGGCGCCGGTACGGACGAGAACCCATGGTGTTTCCTCCTCAGAGCCCGGGCGGGATGCCCGGCCGCACGAAGCTCACCAGGGGAGGGTGTACCGCGGGGGACGTCCAGGTGACGCTGAGGTCACCGCGGGCTGTCGGCGGGGGGCGCGGGAGAGGGCGCGGGAGAGGGCGCGGCGGGGGTCGTGGCGGGGGCCGCGGTCGCCGGGGTGGTGACCGTCGCCGTGGCGTCGTCCGTCTTCAGCGCCTTGGCCTCGCTCTTGAGGATGCGCATCGACTTGCCCAGCGACCGGGCGGTGTCCGGCAGTTTCTTGGACCCGAACAGGACGACCAGGACGAGTACGACCACGAGGATGTGCCAGGGCTCCAGGGCGTTGCGCAGCATGGGGGCCGCACCTCTCTTCGGTTCAGCGGTGCCGGGTGGTGACGCCGGACGGTGGCGGGGTACCCGTTCACCATACTTGCCAGATTGCGCAACTGGACAACCAAAGTGGCCTCCCGGCCGTCTATCCGGACGACAGGGCACGTGCCGGGGGAGCGCCGGGTAGCACCGGGGGAGTGGATGAGGGCTCGTAGATGACTGGCACCCGAGGGAAGCGCGGATCCGGGCGGATGCGGATCCCGGCCGTCGTCGTGCTGGCGTTGCTGGTGCTGCTGACCACCGGGGCCGGCTGGGTCTACCTCAAGCTCAACGGCAACATCAGCACCTTTGACGCGGACGGCCTTTCCGACGACCGCCCCGGCGCCGGTGCCGCCGGGCAGAACGTCCTGGTCATCGGCTCGGACTCGCGCTCCGGCGGGAACAGCGGGCTGGGCGGCGGCGAGGGGGACGTGGGCCGCTCGGACACCGCGCTCCTGCTGCACGTCTACGGCGACCGCAAGCACGCCGTCGGCGTCTCCATCCCCCGCGACACCCTCGTGGACATCCCGCCCTGCCGGCTGCCCGACGGCACCTGGACGGCCCCGCGCACCCGGGCGATGTTCAATTCCGCCTTCTCCGTCGGGGAGTCGGCCAAGGGCAACCCGGCCTGCACCCAGAACACCGTCGAGAAGCTCACCGGGCTGCGGGTGGACCACACGGTCGTCGTCGACTTCGAGGGCTTCTCCGCGATGACCTCCGCCGTCGGCGGCGTCCAGGTGTGCGTGCCCAAGGACGTCTACGCGGGCGACCTCAACCCCCACCTCGGCGCCCGTGGCGACCTCCTCTTCCGCAAGGGGCAGCAGAACGTCTCGGGCCAGAAGGCGCTGGACTATGTGCGTGTGCGCCACGGCATCGGCGACGGCTCCGACATCGGCCGCATCCGGCGGCAGCAGGCGTTCGTCGCCAGCATGATCAAGAAGGTGCGGTCGCAGGGCTTCAACCCGACGACCCTGCTGCCGCTGGCCGACGCGGCCACCAAGTCGATGACGGTCGACCCCGGCCTCGGCACGGCCGACAAGCTGCTCTCCTTCGCGATGTCCCTCAAACACATCGATCTGCACGACATCAAGTTCATCACCGTCCCCTGGCGTTACGCCGGGGACCGCGTCGACATCGTCCAGCCCGACGCCGACGCGCTGTGGGCCTCCCTCAAGGCCGACCGCACCATCGACGGCCAGGACGCGACAGGGAAGGGGAGCGGCTCCGGTGGTGGTACGGGCGGGGCCGGTGGCGGCACCGGTGGCGGGGCCGCCCAGGCGGACGCCGCCGCGCCGGTCAAGGGCGACGGGACGCGGATCTCCGTCGCCAACGGCACCACCGTCACCGGCCTCGCCGCCCGCGCCGCCGCGGCCCTCCAGGAGCGCGGCTTCACCGTGACGGGCACCAGCACGGCGACCGATCGCGACCAGGCGACCACCGTGATCACCTTCGGCCCCGGCCAGGCGGGCCGCGCCCGGGCCCTCACCCGGATGTTCCCGGGCGCGTACGTCCGGGGCGACGCGGCGGACGGCATCTCCGTCACCCTCGGGCGGGACTACGCCGCCGCGTCCTCCTCCTCGTCGTCCGGCCCTGATGCCGGCCCGGGTGCCGGCCCGGGGGCCGCTCCAGGGTCCGCTCCGGGCGCGGAGTCCTCCGCCGCCCCGTCCGGCGCCTCCTCCCCGGAGCCGAAGGAACAGGCCCGGTCGGCGGACGACGACCCCTGCGCCGACCTCTCGTACGGCTGAGCGCGTGCCGCCGTACGGCCGGGGGACATGGGCACGCCCCGGCCGGGCAGGGGAACACCGTGCCTGATTGATCCGTTTTCGTGGTAAGCGCAGAGTGAGAGTCCGTTGATCCGTTCGTCGAGCAGCCGTCTGCCGCGCGGCCCCGTGCCGCGCAGTCCCTTTCCGAGGAGCGACGCCATGTCCGCCACCCACCGGGCGCTGCCCAGGCCGCTGCTGGTCCTGATCGCCGCCCTGATCGCGTTGGCCGGCGCGGCGTTCACCGCCCCCGCCGCACACGCCGACCCCAGCACCACCGCCACCGGCCTCGACGCCGCGGCCGAAGTGCTCAAGAAGGGACCCGTCTACGTCGACCCCCGGGCCGCCGCCCAGCTTCCGGCCGCCGACGCCGAGGCGTTGGCGAAGAAGATCAGGGACGCCGGGAAGCCGGTCTTCGTGGCCGTCCTGCCCGCCACCGACGACTACCCCAAGGCGACGGTCTTCCAGGACCTGCGTACCAAGGTCGGGATCGCCGGTGTTTACGTCATCCACCGCGGCACCGAGTTCAACGCCCACGCCGACCGCAAGGTGATGCCGGTGGCCGCCGTGCGGAACCTCACCGGCTCCGTGCAGCGGTCCGGCGGCGACGCGAAGACGCAGCTCAACAGCTTCGTCGAGCAGGCCGACCGGCAGGCCAAGGGCCGTGAGCCCAGCTCCTGGGGCGACTCGGACTCCGGGGTCTCGGCGACCGGCCTGATCACCGGTGGCGCGATCGTCGTCGCGGGCGGCGCGGGCGCGTACGCCCTCTACCGGCGCAACCGCAAGCGCCGGGAGGAGCGCGAGCGCGCCGAGCTCGACGCCCTCCGCGTCGTCGTCGACGAGGACATCACCGCCTTCGGCGAGGAGCTCGACCGGCTCGACTTCTCCCCCTCCGAGGCCGGCGCCGACGACGTCATGCGGAAGGACTACGAGACGGCGCTCGACGCCTATGAGGAGGCCAAGGCCAAGATGGCCGCGGCGAAGGTGCCGGCCGATGTGACGGCCGTGACCGAAACGCTCGACAAGGGCCGTTTCGCCCTGGCCACCCTCGCCGCCCGCCGCACCGGGGCCCCGCTGCCCGAGCGCCGCGTGCCGTGCTTCTTCGACCCGCGGCACGGCCCGTCCGTCCGGGACGTGGAATGGGCGCCCCCGGGCGCGGCGGTCCGGACCGTACCGGCGTGCGCGGCCGACGCCGCCAAGGTGGCCGCCGGCGAGGAGCCGGCGTCCCGCACGGTGACGACCCCGGACGGCCCGCAGCCGTACTGGAACGCCGGGCCCGCCTACGCCCCCTGGGCCGGCGGCTACTTCGGCGGCGGGCTGCTGCCCGGCCTGCTCGTGGGCACGATGCTGGGCGGCATGCTCACCGGCCCGGCCTACGCGGCCTCGCCCGAGGCGGGCGGCCCGGAGGGCGGGGACTACACGGGGTCGGACTTCAACACGGACGACTTCGGCGGGGGCGGCTGGGGAGACGGCGGAGGGTTCGGCGACGGCGGGGGCGGAGGGTTCGGAGGCGGCGACTGGTGAGGGCGGGGGGGGGCTTCCTCCCTTCGGATTTCCGATCCCGATCCCGATCCCGATCCCGATCCTGATGACGACCGCGACGCCGGCCGGGCTGATCTTCAGCCTGGTCGGCGTTCGTGTTCGCGGTCCGGGGCAGGGGCAGGGGCAGGGGCAGGGTGGCCGGGGCCGGCCCGGGGTCGGGGCAGGGGGCGAACGCGGGTCCGGGGGGCGCGGGGCCGGGGCCGAGCCCCGAGCCCGAGCCGGGGCCGAGCCCGGGGCCGGGGCAGGGCCGAATTCGGAACCGGAGACAGGAGCGGGTCCGAGCCGGAGGCCGAGCCCGGAGCCCGAGGGCCGGGCCGACCCAGGGACCGGAGACAGGAGCGAGCCCGAGCCTGAGTCCGAGCCTGAGCCCGAGTCTGGGCCCGAGCCTGAGTCCGAGCCTGAGTCCGAGCCTGAGTCCGAGTCCGAGCCCGAGTCCGAGCCCGAGTCCGAGCCCGAGCCCGAGCCCGAGCCTGAGCCCGAGCCTGAGCCCGAGTCTGGGCCCGAGCTCGAGTCTGGGCCCAAGCCCAGGGCCGGGCCGAACCAGGGACCGGAGACAGGAGTGAGCCCGAGCCCGAGCTCGAGTCTGGGGCCGGGGCACAGACGGGGGCGGTGCCGGGGCCAGAGGCCGGCGGTCGGTGCTGGGTCAGAGCTCGGCGGGCGGCGCCGCGAAGCGCTTCCGCGCCGCCGCGAGCCCCACCCCGTACAGCGCGAGCACGACCGCCATCAGCCCGTAGTACAGCGGCGGCAGCGCCGACATGCCCAGGACCGGGCCCAGCGGGGACAGCGGCAGCAGCAGGCCCACCACCGCCAGCGCCGACGTCGCGATCCGGATCGGGCCGGGCACCCGGCCCTCCGCGGCGCGCCGCCCCGACCGCAGCAGCAGCATCACCAGCGCCTGCGTCAGCAGGTTCTCCGTGAACCACCCGGCGTGGAACGCCGCCTGCCCCTCCTCCTCGCCCATCGACCGCAGGGCCAGCGCCAGCACCCCGAACGTGGCGAGGTCCGCGACGGCGTTGAGCAGCCCGAAGCCGGTCATGAAGCGCAGCAGGGCGCGGGGCCGCAGCACCGCCGGCCGCCGGTGGGCGTCCGGCCCCGGGCGGTCGAAGGCGAGGGCGAGCTGGGCGGCGTCGAAGCACAGGTTCTGCACGAGCACCTGTGCGGGCAGCATCGGCAGGAACGGCAGCATCAGCCCGGCCGCCAGCATCGCGATGACGTTGCCGAGGTTGGACGAGAGCGTGATCCGCAGGTAGGCGGCGATGTTGCCGGTGCTGCGCCGGCCGGTGACGATCGCCCGGTCCAGAGCGGTCAGGTCCTTCGACGCGAGCACCACGTCGGCGGCCTCCCGCGCCACGTCCACGCCGTCGCGGGGACAGATCCCGACATCGGCGGAGCGCAGCGCGGCCAGGTCGTTGACCCCGTCGCCGAGGAACCCCGTGGTGTGCCCCGCCGCCCGCAGGGCCTCGACGATCCGCGCCTTGTGCTCGGGCGCGCAGCGCGCGAAGACCGTGCTCCGGGAGGCCAGGCCGGCCAGCTCCGGCCCGGTCAGGGCGTCGATCCGGTCGCCGGTGACGACTTCGCCGGGCTTCAGCCCCAGCTCCCGGCAGGCGCGGGCGGCCGTGCCCGGGTGGTCGCCGGTGAGGACCTTGACGGTGACGCCGCGCCGGGAGAGCGCCGTGAGCGCGTCGGCGGCGGTGGGCGCGAGGGCGTCGCGCAGCCCGACGAAGCCGAGGAGCGTCAGGCCGCGCTCGTCGGCCGGGGTGTACGGGCGGGCCCGAGCGGGCCGCTCGGCGACGGCCACGGCCAGCACCCGCAGCCCGTCCGCCGCCAGCCCGTCCGCGCGGCGGGCGAGCCGGGCGCGATCCTCGTCGTCGAGGGCGCAACGCTCCAGTACGTCCTCGGGGGCGCCCTTGACGACGAGGGTGTGGACGCGCCCTCCGGCCACGACCGCGGTGGCGACGCGGCGGCCGGGGCCGTAGGGGAGGGCGGCGACGCCTTCGAGTTCGTCGAAAGGGGAGGCCGGGGAGGCCGGGGAGGAGGGGACGGCGCGGAGGTGCCGGGCGGGGGTGTCCGACGGGTCGGGCGGCGCGGTGGCGCCACCGGCGCGGGTGGACTCGTAGGTGGTCTCGTCGGCGGTCCCGTCGGTGGTTCCGGCGGTCGGGGACGTGGCGTGCCCCGGGGCGTCGGCGGCGCGGGCGCGGTTCCACGCGGTGGCGCCTCCGGCGGGGGCGGTCCCGTCGGCGGTCCCGTCGGTGGTTCCGCTGGTCGGGGACGCGGTGAGCCCCGGGAGGCCGGCGGGGCGGGCGCCGTTCCGCTCGTACGCCTCCGTCCCGCCGTCCGGCATCGTCCCGGAGCCCGGCTCCGTCCCGCCGTCCGGTCCGGTCTCTTCGTCCAGTTCCGTCCCGTACGCCCCCGAGGCCGCAGCCGCCTCGTCGGCGTCGAGGATCGCCTCGTCCAGGGCGTCCGGCGCGGGCAGCTCCGCGAGGTGGAGCGTCCACAGGGCGTTCACGGCGGCCCAGCGCAGTACGGCAGGGTCGTCCCGGCCGTCGGTGTCGACGGAGCGGGCCACGACGGGGCGGTCCTGGGTGAGCGTGCCCGTCTTGTCCACGCACAGTACGTCGACGGCGCCGAGGTCGTGCAGCGCGGGGAGGCGCCGGACGACGACCTCGCCGCCGCGCGCGAGCAGCGCGGCGCCGCGCGCCAGCGCGGTGGTGACCACGACCGGCAGCATCTCGGGCGTCAGCCCGACCGCCACCGCGACGGCGAACGGCAGGGTCTCCATCCCGCGCCCGCGCAGCAGCGCACCCGCGATCAGCACGACCGGGGCGGTGAGCAGCATGAACCGTACGAGCGTCCAGGCGATGCCGTTCACCGACCGGTCGAACGGACGGATCGGGCGCGGCCGCCGTTCCGGGCCGCGCGGCAGCGCCCCGGAGAGCACGGTGTCCGCGCCGGTGGCGATCACGACCCCGACGCCGCTGCCGGAGACGACGCTGCTGCCTTGGAGGCAGAGGTCGGGGCGGGTGAGGGGGGTGCGGGCGGCGGGAGCGCCGGGCCGGTCGGGGGTGGCCGCCGGCCGCGGGCCGGGGTGGTGCGCCGCGCCGGGTGACCGTTCCTGGTCGGCCGGAAGACGCGGCGGGGCCGCGACCACGGCGGGGCGGCCCGGCGCGTGCGCGACCGCTCCGCCCGCCGCGGGCACCCGCTTCTCCACCGGTGCCGATTCGCCCGTCAGAGCGGCTTCGTGCAGGGTCAGGCCCGTCGCGCGGAGCAGTCGCAGGTCCGCCGGGACGACGTCGCCGGGGGCGAGGAGGACCACGTCACCCGGTACGAGCTGGTCCACCGGCAGTTCGCGGGCGCGCGGCGGCGAGGCCGCGGTCGCGCGCCTGCGGACCGTGGCCGTGGCGGCGATCAGGTCGCGCAGCGTGGCCGCGGCGTGGTCGGCGCGGTGTTCGCCGGTGGCGCGCAGGACGCAGCTGACCGCGACGAGCACCGCGATCACACAGGCCGTGCCCCACGACGCCACCGCCGCCGAGACCAGGCCCAGGCCGAGCAGGACGGCGGTGAAGGGGTCGCGGAGGCTACGGGCGAGCCGGCGCGGCCAGGACGCGGGGCGGCGGCCGGGGAAGACGTTCTCGCCGTGCGCGGCGAGCCGCTCCTCGGCCTGCTGTTCGACGAGCCCGCGCGGTCCGCTGCCCAGCGCGCGCAGGGCCTCCAGGGTGGTGCCGGCCGCGCCCGCGCCGTCAGGCGCCCAGCCCACGGAGGCGCCCGGCGTGGGTGCCGGCGACGGCACCGGCACCGGCCTTGCGGTCGGCGAGCTGGCCGACCATCAGCCGGACGATCGTGACGACGTCGGGGTCGTCGACGAGATAGACCACGCGGCGCCCCTCGCGCCGCGACCGCACCAGCCCGGCCAGCTTCAGCTTCGCCAGGTGCTGGCTGATCGCGGGCAGGGCACCGCCCACCCGCTCGGCCAGCCCGCTGACATCGCTCTCGCCCTGGGCCAGCGCCCAGACCAGGTGCAGCCGGGCCGAGGAGGCGAGCAGTCCGAACGCGGCGGCGGCCTCGGAGAGCACCTCGGCCGAGGGATCGTCGCATTCCCCGCCCACGCCCCCTGGGAAGCCCTCGACGCTCCCGACACCTGCGGCCACTGTCGCTCTCCCGTCCCTGTCGGGCGTCCTGTGCCCGGCACGACCAGTCTAGGCACGGCGCGGGGCGACGGCCGCGAGCGCCGGAAGCCAGACATGCGCCGCCCGTCGGCTGGGCAGATGTCACCAGAGGAAACGGGCCGGATGGGCCGGAAAGGGCTCGATAGGGGGCGTCGTGGAAATCTCGGGAATTTTCAGTGCGATAGTCATCGGCCTGATCATCGGCGTGCTGGGGCGCCTGGTGGTGCCGGGGCGCCAGCACATCGGTGTGCTGCTGACGATCGGGGTGGGCATCGTCGCCGCCCTCGTGGGCGCGCTCCTCGCCCACGCGCTGGGCGTGGGCGACACCAAGGGGATCGACTGGATCAAGTGGCTGATCCAGATCGGTCTGGCGGCCCTGGGTGTGGCCTGGCTCGATCGCGCGAAGTCGAGGCGGGGCCGCTGAGAGAGGCGGGGCGCGGCCCGGGTCGTGGCCGGACCGAAGGCAGACCGAAGTCGGACCGAAGTCGGGCCGAAGGCAGACCCAAGGCAGACCGGGGTCAGGCCTCGGTCAGGCCTCGGCTAGGCCTCGGCCAGGCCTCGATCAGGAGAGCTTGCCGTCGTAGTCCGGCAGCTTGAAGGTCCGCTCGGCGTGCCCGCCGGCCAGATCCGTGGTGTTGTTGCCGATATTGGCGATGATCTTGTAGCCCTGGGCCTCGATCTCCGCCCGCTTGGCGGTCTTGTACGTGCTCACGTCCCGGAAGAGGTCGGGGAGGTGACGTACGTACAGGCCGCTGACCGGATAGCCGACCCGCCGGAGGTTGTACTCGGTCGGCGCCTCGAGCAGGCCCGGCCGCGCGGTGACGAAGAAGACGGCGGCGCCCCGGGCGTGCGCGTACCGCGTCAGCTCCAGGACCGGTTCGATCGCCGGGGTCGGGTACGACCAGTGGAAATCCGTCTCCAGGGAGCTGTTGTCGATGTCGAGGACGACGGCTTGCTTCTCCCGCCGCGCGTTCGCGGTGCGCTCCGTGACGTACGGCCGTGCCCCGTCGATGACGGACTTCACCTCACGCTGCCAGGCCGCGTAGTCGACACCCTTCAGCCCGGCGGTTCCGGATGTCCGTGCGGCGCTCTCGGCCGATGCGGGCGCCGGGGTGCCGACCGCGTTCGCGGTGCTCGCGCCGAGGGTGGTCGCACCCATCGCCAGAGCGGTCGTGGCCAGGGCCGCAGCGGTGCGGCGGGCGGTGGTTCGGGAGATCGTCGCGGTCATGAATGGCATGCTCACGCCCGTCGATGACCGGCTCGGAAAGTCCTGGTGACCGGTCGGCGACGGCTGTCACGCGCTTCCGTTTCCGCGTGCCTTCCCCGTGCGCGGCGAAAACCGCAGGCATGCCCGCCAGGTCACCGGGTAGGCGGCCGGACGTCACCAACGGATCTGGGGAGGACGACGTGACCATCACGGCATCCACGGTTGCGACGGAGCGTCAGACGGCTGCCTCGCAGCGGTTCGAGGCATCGGTCGGGGGGCTGCCGTACATCGAGGACGCGACCACGGTGGCGCCACGGGACGCCCGCGAACTGTCGCGGCTCTTCTTCGACCGGCTCACCGAGCTGGAGGAGGGGACCCACGCCTACCAGTACGCCCGCAACACCCTGATCGAGATCAACCTCTCGCTGGTGCGCTTCGCCGCCTCCCGCTTCCGCAGCCGGGGCGACCAGATGGAGGACATCATCCAGGTCGGCACGATCGGCCTGATCAAGGCGATCGACCGCTTCGACCTCTCGCGGGAGGTGGAGTTCACCACCTTCGCCGTGCCGTACATCGTCGGTGAGATCAAGCGGCACTTCCGTGACACGAGCTGGTCCGTGCACGTGCCCCGGCGCCTCCAGGAGCTCCGCGTCGAGCTGGCCAAGGCCACCGGAGAGCTCTCCCAGGAACTGGACCACTCGCCGACCCCGGACGAGCTCGCCGCGCACCTCGGGCTGAGCCGCGAGGAGGTCGTCGAGGGCATCGTGGCCAGCAACGGCTACACCGCCGGCTCGATCGACGTGCCCGTGGACGAGGGCTCCGACCAGGCCGGCAACAGCTTCGCCGACCGGCTCGGCGACGTCGACCCCGCCCTGGAGGGCGTGGAGAACCTGCACGCCCTCAAACCCCTGGTCGCCGAGCTCGACGACCGGGACCGGCAGATCCTGCGGATGCGGTTCGGCGGGGAGATGACGCAGTCGGAGATCGGCGCGGAGCTGGGCATCTCACAGATGCACGTGTCGCGGCTGCTGACGCGGATTCTGGGGCGGCTGCGGGTGGGGTTGCTGGGGATGCGGTAGCGCTGGCGCTGGGCTTGTGGGGGTGGGGCCGGGCGGGCGGCGGCGGTGAGGGTGCCGCTGCGCGGGGCTTTTCCCCAACCCCGCCCCTTCCCGGAACCGGGGGCAAGCCCCCGGACCCCCTTTTCCGCGCTCCGCGCGGTGGCCTCAAACGCCGGCCGGGCTGAATGCTGCCGGCGCGGGACGCTGAGGCCGAGCGGAGTCGGGGAGCGCTGAGCGAGGGGTCGCTGCCCGTCCCGGGGCAGCTGCGGAGCCCCCGAAGCGGGTCGGGCGAAGTGAAAGTGAAGTGGGGCGTGGGCGAGCGGGTCGCTGAGGCTGCTCAAACCGCGAGCGGCAGCGCCGGCCGTAGCCACGTCGCCCGGACCGTCTTGCCCTGGCCGTCGCCCTGCCGCACCACTTCCAGCTGTGTGGCCAGCTTCTCGACCATGTGCCAGCCCAGTCCGCCGCCCCCGGTCAGGTCCGGGACGCGCGGCGTCGGCGGCTCCGGGCTGGCGTCGGCGATCTCCACCACCAGACGGCCCTGGACGGCCCGTACGCACAGCCGCCACCAGCCACCGGTGTGCCGGATGGCGTTGGCGACCAGCTCCGACACGACCAGGACCACGGCATCGGGATCGGCCCAGGGGCAGTGGCGGGCCAGGAACTCCGCCGTCGCGTGGCGGGCACCGGCAGCGTCCCCGTCAGGGGATTCGATGACGACCATCGTGCGGCTCCTTCTCGTTCTCCACCGGCCGCATACCCAAGGATCGCCGTCCCATGTCCAGCCCGGCCGGCGTTTGAGGCCACCGCGCGGAGCGCGGAAAGGGGGCCCGGGGGCGGAGCCCCCGGTTCCGGGAAGGGGCGGGTAGGGGAAAAAGCCCCGCGCAGCGGCACCCCCACCGCACCCCCGTCACTACCGCCCCCTACCGGCGGCCCCCGGCCCCGCCCCGACGGCGCACACCGCCAGCAGTGCCAGCGCCCCGCCGGTCCACGCGGCCCCCGCCGGGGAGCTCGCGTCCACCACTCGTCCCCCCACCAGCGCCCCCAGCGCGATCGCCACGTTGAAGACCGACACGAACAGCGCCGAGACGCCTTCCCCCGTCCCCGGCGGGGCCGCCGCCATCAGGCGGTTCTGGGTGGCCACCGACACACCGCCGTAGGCCAGTCCCCACAGCATCACGAGCACCGTGGCGCCTACGGCCCCGCCGCCCGCGACCGCCAGCGCGGGCATCACGGCCGCCAGGGCGGCGGCGATCAGCAGGAGGGTGGTGCGCGGTCGGCGCGCCACCGTGTAGCCCGCGAGGAAGTTTCCGGCCACGCCCGCGACGCCGTACGCGACCAGGAGACCGCCGATCAGCCCGGCGTCCGTCCCCGGTACCCGTTCCAGGAGCGGGCGTACGAACGTGTAGCCCGCGAAGTGGCCCGTCACCAGCAGCAGGACCACCAGCAGCCCCACCCGTACCGGTGCGGCGCGCAGCGGGCCCAGGACGCTCCCCGAGCGGTCGGCCGCTTCCGGGGACGGCGGCGGCAGCGGCGGCAGCAGCGCCGCGAGGGCCGCCGTCACCGCCAGCGCCACCGCGCCCATCGACAGGAAGGCCGTCCGCCAGCCGCCCGCCGCGCCCGCCATCGTGCCCGCGGGTACCCCGAGCACCGAGGCCACGGCTATCCCGCTGAAGATCAGGGAGGTGGCCGGGCCCACCTGCCGCTCGGGGACGAGCCGGACGGCCAGCCCGGCCGCGATCGCCCAGACCCCACCGATGCACACCCCCACCAGGACCCGCAGCGCCACCAGCACCCCGATGCCCGTGGCGGCGGCCGACAGCAGGTTCGCCGCCGTCAGCAGCCCCATCAGCCCCACCAGCACCCAGCGCCGGTCCAGCCGTCCCGCGAGGCGCGTCACCACCGGGGCCGCCACCGCCGCCACCAGCCCGGGCACCGTCATCGTCAGCCCCGCCGTCCCGGCGGAGACCCCCAGGTCCTCCCCGATCGGCGTGAGCAGTCCCACCGGCAGCATCTCGGTCGTCACCACCGAGAACGTTCCGGCCGCCACCGCCACCACGGCGGGCCGGCCCCCCGCCACCCTTGTCTTCTGTCGCACGTTCACCATGCGCCCCAGCCTCCGGAGCCGCGCCCCCGGGAACAACGGCCGAACCCTCACCCTTCTATGAGGGAGATTCATCGATCGGGAACGACCACCGGGAACGGACAGGGGGAGGGGTGCCCTTGAGCGGCATGGACCTACGGGAGCTGGAATGCTTCCTCGTCCTCGCCGAGGAGCTGCACTTCGGCCGCGCGGGCGAGCGGCTGTACGTGTCGCAGAGCCGCGTCAGCCAGCTGCTGCGCTCCCTGGAGGGACGCATCGGGGCCCGCCTCGTCGAACGCACCAGCCGCCGGGTCGCCCTCACTCCGCTGGGCGAGAGCCTCCGGGCCGCCCTGCGTCCGGCCTACGACGGGCTCCGCGCCACGGTCGATGACGCCCGCGCCGCCGCCCGGGGCGTCGAAGGGGTCCTCCGGGTGGGGTTCCAGGGCATGGCGGACGGCGGGGTCATGGAGGCCGTCGCCGCCTTCCAGGACCGCTACCCGGCCTGTGCGGTGGAGCTCGTGGAGATCCCGTTCTCGGACCCGTTCGGCGCCGTGCGCCGCGGTGAGGTCGACACGGCCGTCGTCCTGCTGCCGGTGGCCGAGCCCGCGCTGGCCGTGGGACCGGTCTTCTCCCGGCAGCGGCAGGCGCTCGCCCTCTCCGTGCGCCACCCCCTGGCCGCCCGGGCCGAGCTCTCCGCGGAGGACCTCGCCGGCTGCCCGCTCGTCACCCCGGCCGGCCCCGCGCCCGCCTACTGGCGTGCGGCGCAGGCGCCGACGGTCACGCCGGGCGGCCTGCCGGTCCCGCCCGGCCCTGCCGTGACCACCCTCCAGGAGGGCCTCACCCTGACCGCGGCCAACCGCGCCGGGATGCTGCTCTGCGGCCCGACCGCCGAGTACCACGGCCGCCGTGACATCACCTTCGTCCCCGTCACGGGGCTGCCCGAGTCCGCCCTCGGCCTGATCCGGCTCCGGGACGGCGGGACGGAGCGGGTACGGGCCTTCGCCCGGGTCGTGGCCGCGACCGTCACATGACCGGTCGCCATGGCCGCCGTGCCCGGTCCGGCAGCAGCAGGGTCATGCCCACCCGCGTCCGGACGTCCCCCGGCGGCAGCGCGGTGGCCCGCTCCGGACGCCCCGCCGGGTAGCGGACGACGACGGAGTCCCCCTCGATCACCGTCGCGGAGCCGCCCGCCCCTTTTGAACGAATCTTCGAATTGAGCCCTCCGAGGGAGACTTTGACCCGAACGGATGTCGCAAAGAGGCCCGGCCGGAGAACCGGCCGGGCCTCTTCGGCGACTTCGCCGTGCGTGTCAGGCCTTCTTGGTCTCCCAGAAGATCTTGTCGATCTGGGCGATGAGCTCCAGCGCCTTCTCTCCCGTCTTCGGGTCGGTCGACGCCTTGGCCGTACTCAGGGCCTTGAGCGTGTCGTTGACCAGCTGGTGCAGTTCGGGGTACTTCTCGAAGTGCGGGGGCTTGAAGTAATCGCTCCACAGCACCGAGACATGATGCTTGGCCAGCTCCGCCCGCTGTTCCTTGATGACAAGGGCGCGGGTGCGGAAGTCCGGGTCCTGGTTGGCCTGGTACTTCTCCTGGACTGCCTTGACCGACTCGGCCTCGATACGGGCCTGGGCCGGGTCGTATACACCGCAGGGCAGGTCGCAGTGGGCGCTGACCTGGACTTTGGCGGCGAACAGGCGGGAAAGCATAGAGCTGTCCTTCCTCGTGATCGTCTTCTCAGGTGCGAGATTACTCGGTGTGGGAAGGCTTTTCCCGGGTGCGGGAAGGGGCCCGGGGCAAAAGTCCGGTACGGGTCCGGTGCCGTTCCGGCATCGGTGGGGACAGGCGGAGGAAGACGGACCGGGAGGTGCCGTGGTGCAGGAGCAAGTGGACGAGCGCGGGCAGGAGCTGGACCGCGAGCGTCGCGGACTGCTGCGGATCGGGCTCGCCGAAGTCCACAACCCGTCGATGGTGCCGACGCTCGACCCCGGCGACCAACTGGTCGTCCAGTACGGGGCCGTGGTCCGTCCGGGTGACGTCGTGGTGGTGCGCCACCCGTTCCGGCAGGACCTGCTCATCGTCAAGCGGGCCGTCGAGCGGCGTGAGGGGGGCTGGTGGGTGATGGGGGACAACCCCCTGGTGGAGAACGACAGCCGGGAGTTCGGCACGGTGCCCGACGAGCTGGTGGTGGCCCGCGCCTGGCTGCGGGTGCGCCGGCCGCCCGGCGCGGGTCAGCGCTCGGCGGGCGCGCTGCTGTCCTGGCTGGGCTCGGCGCTCAGGCCGGTGCGGGTCGTGCCGGCCGCCTCGGCGGCCCGGTTCTCCAGGCGCTTGCGGGCGCGGTAGGCGGCCACGTTCGCCCGGGTGGCGCAGCGGTCGGAGCAGTAGCGGCGGGAGCGGTTGGTCGAGGTGTCCAGATAGGCGTTGCGACAGGGGGCGGCCTGGCAGATGCCCAGGCGGTCGACGCCGTACTCCGTCAGGTGGACGGCCAGACCCATGCACGCCGTCGCGGTGTACGAGGCGCTGGCGCTCGCGGCGTGGTCGGCGATGTGCATGTGCCACTTGGGGCGGCCGTCGTCGTCGCGGAACTCGTGCCCGGAGATCTGCGGGCTGACGGGGAACTCCATCAGCAGCGCGTTCAGCAGGTCCACCGCGCGGACCTCGTCCTGCTCCGCCGCCGCCTCGAACACCCCGCGCAGCCGGGCCCGTACGGACCGCAGACGGGTGACGTCCGCGTCCGCGGCGCGCCGGGCGGCCTGCGCCCCCGCGCCGAAGAGCTCGCGGACGGCCTCCACGGACGTGAGCGTGTCGGCGCCGCGCAGCGGCTCCTCGCTGTTGACCAGGCGCACGGCGAAGTCCGAGTAGTAGGCCAGTTCCACTTGGGATCCTTACGCAGCGGTCAGGGGCGGGTGGCGTGCCGTGACGGCCAGGGTAATGGCCGATGAGGCATCGAGGGTATTACATATCGTGCCTTTGTGTGCCGGACCTTTGCGTACCGGGCCTGCGTGTGCCGGGCCTTTGCGTACCGGGCCTTCGTGCATCGAACCTTCGCGTATCGCGCCCGTACGTATCGCGCCCGTACGTATCGCGCTCGCGTTCGCGCGCGGCGGAGGGCGCGCGGCGGGGCGGCGGTACGGACCCACCCGTACCGCCGCCCCGCCGTGTCGTCCAATCCCCGCCCCCTACAGCACCTTCGACAGGAACGCCTTCGTCCGGTCGTGCTGCGGGTTGGTCAGCACGTCGCGCGGGTTCCCGGACTCGACCACGACGCCCTGGTCCATGAAGACCACGGAGTCGCCGACCTCCCGCGCGAAGCCCATCTCATGGGTGACGACGATCATCGTCATACCGTCCTCGGCCAGGCCCCGCATGACGTCGAGGACATCGCCCACCAGCTCGGGGTCGAGCGCCGACGTCGGCTCGTCGAAGAGCATCAGCTTCGGCTCCATGGCGAGCGCGCGGGCGATCGCGACGCGCTGCTGCTGGCCGCCGGAGAGCTGGGAGGGGTAGTTGCCCGCCTTGTCGGCGAGGCCCACCCGGTCCAGCAGCTTCATGGCCCGCTCCCGGGCGACAGCCTTGGTCTCGCCCTTGACCTGGATCGGCGCCTCCATGACGTTGGCCAGCGCCGTCATGTGCGGGAAGAGGTTGAAGCGCTGGAACACCATGCCGATGTCCCGGCGGTTCCGGGCCACTTCGCTGTCCTTGAGCTCGTACAGCCGGTCGCCCTTCTGGCGGTAGCCGACCAGCTCGCCGTCGACGTACAGCCGGCCGGCGTTGACCTTCTCCAGGTGGTTGATGCACCGCAGGAAGGTGGACTTACCGGACCCGGAGGGGCCGATGAGACAGAACACCTCGCGCGGGGCGACCTCCAGGTCGATGCCCTTGAGGACCTGGACGGCGCCGTAGGACTTGTGGACGCCCTCGGCCTTCACCATCGCGTTCATGCGCGGACACCTCCGGACTGGCGGTTGCTGAAGGAGGTCAGGTTCGCCTTGATCTTCTGCCACGGGGTGAGCGGCAGGGAGCGCAGCGAGCCACGGGCGTAGTGCCGCTCCAGGTAGAACTGACCGATGCTGAAGATGCTGGTGAGGATCAGGTACCAGGTGGCGGCGAGGAAGAGCATCTCGACCGTGGCACCGGTGGACTGACCGATGTCCGAGGTGGAGCGCAGCAGCTCCAGGTACTGACAGGCGGCGGCCGCCAGCGACGAGGTCTTCAGCATGTTGATGAACTCGTTGCCGGTGGGCGGCACGATCACCCGCATCGCCTGCGGCAGAACGATTCGCCGCAGCGTCCGGCCCTGGCTCATGCCCAGCGCGTGCGCGGCCTCGGTCTGGCCCTCGTCGACGGACTGGATGCCCGAGCGGACGATCTCCGACATGTACGCCGCCTCGTTGAGCCCGAGGCCCAGCAGCGCCGCCATGAACGGCGTCATGAAGTCGCTCATCTCGTCCCGGTAGATCGGGCCGAGGTTGATGTACGGGAAGATCAGCGCGAGGTTGAACCAGAGCAGCAGCTGGACGTAGACCGGGGTGCCGCGGAAGAACCAGATGTAGACCCAGGAGACCGCGGAGGTCACGGGGTTCTTCGACAGCCGCATCACGGCCAGGACCACGCCGAGCACCAGGCCGAGCGCCATCGCGAGCACCGAGATCAGCACGGTCTTGCCGAGGCCGGTGAGGACGTTGGAGTCGAACATGAAGTCCGGGATGGCGTGGTAATTGATCTTCGCGGTGGCGAACGCGTTGACCAGCAGTCCCAGCAGGGCGAGCACGACGACGGCGGCGACCCAGCGGCCGTAGTGCCGGACGGGGATAGCCTTGATCGCCTCCGGCTCGGGGCCGGGCGGAGGGGTGTCGGCGGGCCCCGACTTTTTGAGTGAAGCAGTCACGGGTAGTGCCTTTCAGCGCGATCTAGCGAGGAGCCTTGGGCGTTTGCGCCTGGGAGGAGTCGCTTCTCCGGATTGCTCTGACGTGCAGAGAAGCATGGATCTGACCCTGTTGTCAGTACCTCCTGTTAGCTTGCTGGTATGAAGCTCGTTGTGCAGGTCAAACTGATGCCGGATGCCGTACAGGCAACCGCACTTGGGGCGACCCTGCATGCGGTCAACGAGGCGGCGAATTGGGTATCCGCCGTGGCGTATGAGCACGGTGTGCCACGTGAGTACGAGTTGCGCGAGCACACTTACGCGGAATTGAAGGTGCGGGGGCTGGGAGCGCAGGCAGCCCAGCACACCATCAAGAAGGTCCGCGACGCCTACACCACCTTGAAGGCCGACACCAGGGCGGGGAACCTTGGCAAGAGGGGTTCCAAGCGCCGGATCAAAGCGGAGTCCAAGCCGGTCACCTTCCGGCCGAATGCTGCTCACCCCTATGACGACCGGTGTTTGTCGTGGCAGTACGACGCGCAGACGGTGTCCATCTGGACGACCGCCGGGCGCATGAAGAATGTCCGCTTCGCGTGCTCTGCCGACGCGCTCAAGATGCTGCGGGAGTGCCGGCAAGGCGAGTCCGACCTGATCGAGCGCGACGGTGTGTTCTACCTGGTTGCGGTGTGCGATGTTCCCGAGGTCGCCCCGTACGAGCCGGACGGTTTCGTTGGCGTGGATCTCGGTATCACCAACATTGCCACCACGTCCACCGGGTACCGGGCCGCCGGGCGCGGTCTGAACCGTTACCGCAAGCGGCAGCTCGAACTGCGCCGTAAGCTCCAGGCCAAGGGCACCAAGTCCGCCAGACGCTTGCTCAAGCGGCGCAACCGGCGGGAGCGGCGCCACGCCGCGAACCAGAACCACATCATCTCCAAGAAGATCGTTACCACCGCTGAACGCACCGGTCGCGGTATCGCACTCGAAGACTTGAGTGGGATTCGTGACCGGGTACGGCTCCGGAAGGACCAGCGGACCAAGCTGCACTCGTGGAGCTTCCACCAGCTCGCCGCCTTCACCGAGTACAAGGCGAAGCGGGCCGGGGTGCCGCTGGTGTACGTCGATCCCGCGTACACCAGTCGGCAATGCTCCGAGTGCGGTCACATCGACCGGAAGAACCGCGTCGATCAAGCAACGTTCGCCTGCCGGGCTTGCGGGGCCCTCATGCACGCGGACGATAATGCGTCCCACAACATCGGCCGCAAGGGTGAGGTTGCGTGGATCGCGGGGCGTGAGTCACGCGTCCCTGCCACCCCGTAGGGGTGCCTGGACGGAGGGGTTCCACCCAGCAGCCAGTTGGGCACTACCTCCAAGCCCGGTCCTTCAAGCCGGGCCAAGTTGACCGTTGCCTACGAGGAAAGGGAGTAGTGAGCCGGAGGCGGGATCACTGACCGCCGTTGATCTTGACTTCCTTGACGGCGCCGGCCTCGACGCCCCAGGTCTTGAGGACCTTTTCGTACGCACCGTTCTTGATGATCGCCTCAAGGGCGGCCTTGAGGGCGTCCCTCAGCTGGGTGTCGTCCTTGCTTACGGCGATGCCGTAGGGATTCGCCGCCACCTGGTCACCGATGATCTCGAAGTCCTTGCCGCCGCCGGAGGTGGCGGCCGCGTAGACCGCGGACGGGAAGTCGCTGGAGACGGCGTCCACACCACCGGCCTTCAGCCGGGTCTGGGCCTCCAGGTCGTTGTCGTAGGCCTCGATGGAGATCGGGTCCTTGTCGGACTCCTCGCACTTCTTGCTCTCGCCCTTGGCGAAGTTGTCCGAGACGGTGCCGCGCTGGACGCCGATCTTCTTCCCGCAGAGGTCTTCCCAGCCCTTGATCCCCTTGGTGTCGCCCTTCTTGGTGTAGAGCGACGCGCCGGCCGAGAAGTAGTCGATGAAATCGACGCCCTCGCTCGCCTTCTTGCCCGTCTTCGGGTCGATGCCCTCCTGCCGCTCCTTGGTGTCCGTCATCGCGGACATCGCGATGTCGTAACGCTTCGATCGCATTCCGGTCAGCAGGGCGTCGAAGACGCTGTTGTTGAACTCCAGCTTCACGCCGAGTTCCTTGCTGAGCGCGGCACCCAGGTCGAGATCGACGCCGACGTTCTTGCCGTTCTTCTTGAATTCGATGGGCGGGTACGCGATGTCGGACCCGACCTTGATGACCTTCGAGGCCTGGATCCGCTTGGGGAGCTTGTCGAAGAGCGGGGCGTTGGCGCCCTGCGGGGCGCCGGCGGACTCGTCACCGGTGCCGGGCTTGTCGCGCATATCGCCACAGCCGGACAGCAGCAGGGCGCCGGCGACCGCGATCGCGCCGGCGGCGGCCAAACGACTCCTGGCGGCAGCCGTGCGACGGGTGGTGCTTGCGGTCATTGCTGGTTCCTCCTGCGATCGAGGGGGTGGCCGACGGGATCGGACTGCAATTCACACAGGTCACACGAGGTCACGAGCACACATCGGCGGGCGCCGCGACCTCGTGTGATTGGGGCATCTTGCCATCTGGACTGCACCGTTCGGGGGGCTGTCTATGTCAAAATCGGATAACGGGTGATCCCCGTGCCGTACCGGCCCGCTTCGTACTACCGGACTTCGGCGCGCCTCTCCGGTACGAGACGCAAGTCACGCACCTCTTGTCTCACTCCATGGACTTCCGGCACCAGTTGACACGCTTTTGACGTGCATGTGTGGGTGCCGTGACCCGCGGCGGCGTAACTCACTCGTCGGCCGTAGCGCTCATCCGGTAGAAAGACCAGTCACACCCCGCACCCGGGGATCAGGGCACTTGTGCGCTTGTGCCCGGCGGCCCGCTACCTCGGGCGGCTACCCTCGACGGAAATCGACAAAGGGGTCAATGAAGTGGCAGCGGAGATTGTGAATCCTCGCGGCGAACGTGGTGCGGACGAAGCTCAGGACGAGCTCTTCGATCCGGCCTTCGCGTTGCACCGTGGCGGCAAGATGGCGATCGAGGCGACGGTGCCCGTGCGCGACCGGGACGACCTGTCCCTCGCCTACACGCCAGGTGTCGCGAAGGTGTGCAGCGCCATCGCGGAGCAGCCGGATCTGGTGCACGACTACACCTGGAAGTCCCAGGTCGTGGCGGTCGTGACGGACGGCAGCGCGGTGCTCGGCCTCGGGGACATCGGTCCCGAGGCGTCCCTGCCCGTGATGGAGGGCAAGGCCATCCTCTTCAAGCAGTTCGGCGGCGTGGACGCGGTGCCGATCGCGCTCGACTGCCGGGAGGTCGACGACATCGTCGACACCGTCGCCCGCCTCGCGCCGTCCTTCGGCGGCGTCAACCTGGAGGACATCTCCGCGCCGCGCTGCTTCGAGGTCGAGCGCCGGCTCCAGGAGCGGCTGGACATCCCGGTCTTCCACGACGACCAGCACGGCACGGCCGTGGTCACCCTGGCCGCGCTTCGCAACGCCGCGAAGCTCACCGGCCGCTCGCTGGGCCGGCTGCGCGCCGTGATCTCCGGCGCGGGCGCGGCCGGTGTGGCCATCGCCAAGATCCTGGTGGAGGCCGGCATCGGCGACGTGGCGGTCTGCGACCGCAAGGGCATCGTGTCCGAGGGCCGCGAGGACCTCAACCCGGTCAAGCGCGAGCTCGCCGGCTTCACCAACAAGGCCGGACTCAGCGGCCCGTTGGAGAAGGCGCTCGACGGCGCGGACGTGTTCATCGGCGTCTCCGGCGGCACCGTCCCGGAGGAGGCCGTGGCCACCATGGCGAAGGACGCGCTGATCTTCGCGATGGCCAACCCGACGCCGGAGATCCACCCGGACGTCGCCCACAAGTACGCGGCCGTCGTCGCCACGGGCCGCAGCGACTTCCCGAACCAGATCAACAACGTCCTCGCCTTCCCGGGCATCTTCGCGGGCGCCCTCCAGGTGCGGGCGTCGCGGATCACCGAGGGCATGAAGCTCGCCGCGGCGGAGGCGCTGGCGGCGGTCGTCGCGGACGAGCTGAGCGCGGAGTGCGTGATTCCGTCGCCGTTCGACGAGCGGGTCGCTCCGGCGGTGACGGCGGCTGTGGCGGCGGCGGCTCGGGCGGAGGGGGTCGCGCGGCGCTAGGTCTGTAGCGGCGTGCGGATCCGTGGGGTCCGCCGGGGCGGTTGCCGTCCTGGCGGGCCCCGCGCCGTTCTTGGGTGCGGGTGCGGGTGCGGGTGCGGGTGGGGGTGGGGTGCCGCTGCGTGAGGCCTTTCCCCAGCCCCGCCCCTTCCCGAAACCGGGGCTCCGCCCCGGACCCCGGTCCTCAAGCGCCGGACGGGCTGGATTTTCCAGCCCGTCCGGCGCTTGAGGACACTCGGGAAGGGGCGGGTAGGGGAAAAAGCCCCGCGCAGCGGCCCCTACCCCACCCGCCGCCAGAACACGTCATGCACCCCGTTCACATCCCCCGGCACCAAATTGCCCCCGGAGCTCCCGAACACCACCACCCGCCCCGCCAGATCCACCGACCCCCCACTCGCATCCCCGTCGTCCTGCGCCCCGTCCGGAGCCAGGTTCAGCCGCTCCACGGCCCCCGTGCGCAGGTCGCGTGCGAAGAGGTCCTGGTGGCCGTTGGTGTCGCCCGGGACCAGGTTCGTCGCCGTGGACGTGAAGTACGCCGTCCGGCCGTCGGCGCTCATGACCGCGCCGTCGTAGGAGCCCTCGTCCGCCTGGGAGCCGTCGGGGGCGACGCTGAGGCGGAGGGTGCGGCCGGTGCGCAGGTCCTTAGCGAAGACGTCCGTCTTCCCGTTGGTGTCGCCCGGCACGATCGAGGCCGAGACCGAGGAGTAGAGCGCGTACCGCCCGTCGGGGCTGAGCGCGATGCTCCCCGTGGCCGCCACGGCCCCGCCGTCGAGGGCCTGGGCGCCCCGCTGGGTGCGGCCGGTGCGCAGCTCGTGGACGTAGAACGCGCGGGCTCTCGGATGCGGCGCCAGGAGCCGGCCCCCCTCGTCCGGCTCGGGGACCAGCCGGGCCGCGCTCTTGAAGCCGACCGTGCCGCCGTCCGCGCTGATCACCGGGGAGGCGGAGAAGCCGTCCGCCTGGGAGCCGTCGGCGGCGACGCTCACCCGCCGGACGGTGCCCCGTACCCGGTCCTGGACGAAGACGTCCGCCACCTCGTTGGTGTCGCCCGGCACCAGGTCGCTCCGCGTCGACGCGAAGGCGACGAACCGCCCGTCGGCGCTGATGGACGGGTCGCGGTTGCCGGCCCGCGTCCCCGCCGCGTTGGTGAGCAGGGCATCCGTCCGGCCGGTCCGGCGGTCGCGGACGAAGACGTCGAGACCGCCCGCCGGGTTCTGGCCCGGCGCGAGGTTCCCGGCCTCCGAGGTGAAGACGACATACCGGCCGTCCCCGCTGATCGAGGCGTTGTACGAGGGCCCGTCGGCCCGGGTCCCGTCGGTGGCGACGCTCACCTGCTCCAGCGCGCCCGAACGCAGGTCCTTCACGTAGACGTTGCGGAGGTCGGGCTTCCCGGGCACCAGATTGGTGGCCCGGGACTCGAACACGGCGAACCGGCCGTCGGCGCTGACGCTCCCGACGAGCGACTCGCCGTCCGCCCACGTCCCGTCGGTGGCCGCGCTCACCACGCTCGTACGCCCCGGGCGCGCCGTACCGGCGGCGGACGTACCGGCGGACGTACCGGCGGCCGCGGCCGCCGTAGCGGGCAAGGCCGCCGCGACACAGCTTCCTAAGATCGCCACCACGGCGGTGACGCGTCCGGAGCGACGCATGGATCTCCCCCCTCGGGAACGAGCCCGTACGACACCGGTGCGACACGTGTGCGGGCCCGGAAAGCCAACCCGCCCACCGGGCGCCCGGTCAACGCGGAAGCGCACTCTCCGCCGCGGATACGGCCGTTGCCGGAGGGGCCCGTGGACACCCCGGTGACCGACGCGGCGCGTGTCACACCGGTGCCTGGTTCCGCCCCGCGCGTCCCGGGTCTAGGTTCGGATCATGTTCGCCGCCTATGCCGTACGCACCGACCGTGACCAGCCGCTCGAAGGACTCGAGTTGGGCCAGCGCCCCGAGCCCGAGGCGCCGCCCGGGTGGACGGTCGTCAACGTCAAGGCGGCGTCCCTCAACCACCACGACCTGTGGTCGCTGCGCGGCGTCGGCCTCTCCGACGAGGCGCTCCCGATGATCCTCGGCTGTGACGCGGCGGGCCTCGACGAGGACGGCAACGAGGTCGTCGTCCACTCCGTCATCGGCCAGAGCGGCCACGGCGTGGGCCCGCGCGAGCAGCGCTCCATCCTCACCGAGCGCTATCAGGGCACCTTCGCCGAGCGCGTCGCCGTCCCCGCGTGGAACGTGCTGCCCAAGCCGAAGGAGCTGTCCTTCGAGGAGGCGGCCTGTCTGCCGACCGCCTGGCTGACGGCGTACCGGATGCTGTTCACCAACGCGGGCGTCCGCCCCGGGCGGAGCGTCCTCGTCCAGGGCGCCGGCGGCGGGGTCGCCACCGCAGCGATCGCCCTGGGCGCCGCGGCCGGGCTGCGGGTCTTCGCCACCAGCCGGGACGAGGTCAAGCGCCGGCGCGCGGTCGAACTCGGCGCCGAGGGGGCCTACGAGCCGGGGGCGCGGCTGCCGCACCGCGTCGACGCCGTGATCGAGACCGTGGGCGCCGCCACCTGGTCGCACTCGGTCAAGTCCCTCAAGCCCGGCGGCACCCTGGTGATCTCCGGGGCCACCAGCGGCTCCAACCCGCCCGCCGCGGAGCTCAACCGCATCTTCTTCCTGGAGCTGAAGGTCGTCGGCTCGACCATGGGCACCAAGGACGAGCTCGCGGACCTGCTCTCCTTCTGCGCCGCCACCGGCGTACGACCCGTGATCGACTCCGTCCTGCCGCTCGACCGGGCGCGCGAGGGCCTTGAGAAGATGGCCGGTGGCGACCTGTTCGGCAAGGTCGTGCTGACGGTATGAACGGCGGATGCCTCCAAGACGCTTGCGCAAGGCGGCGCTGCTCGCCGTAGCCGCGGTCCTGGCACTCCTGGCACCGGGGGTACCGGCGGCGGCCCGTACGGACCACACGGCTCGTGCTGATCACACGGCCCGTACGGACCCGGGCATCCCGCCCCTCACCGACGACCGGGGCCGCGTCCTCACCGTCCGCGGCTGGAACCTCGCGGACAAGGAGCACCGCGGCGCCGACGCCCTCGCGGACATCACCGAGCGCTCGCTGCGCGACATGGCCGGGCGGGGCTTCGACCTCGCCCGGCTCGCGGTCTTCTGGGACGACCTGGAACCGCGGCCGGGACAGTACAGCGAGCGCTACCTCCGCAAGATCGAACGCGTGCTGGACTGGGCGCACGAGTACCGCGTGCGCGTCGTGATCGACGCCCACCAGGACGTCTACGGGCCCGCGTTCGGCACCCACCGCGGCATCCCCGCCTGGGCCACCCGCACCGACGGCCTGCCCTACCGGCCGCACCCCGACGACTGGTTCGCCGAGTACTTCGAGCCCGCCGTCCAGGCCGCGTTCGAACACCTCTACCAGGACGAGGACCTGCGGCGCGCCCAGGCCCGGATGTGGCAGGTCCTCGCGGGGCGGTTCGCGGACCATCCCGCCGTGTTCGGCTACGACCTGATCAACGAGCCGATGGGGCGGATGCGGGAGGGCGAGAGCATCCCGGACGCCGCCCGCCGCATCGAGTCCACGCGGATCACCCCGATGTACAACCGCCTCGCCGACGCGATCCGCCGCGTCGACCGCCGCCACCGGCTGTTCGTCGAACCCACCCCGGCCGCCGGCGAGGGCGTCCCCACCGGCCTCGGCCGTATCCACGACCCCAAGGTCGTCTACGCCCCGCACTTCTACAACGCGGCCATGGAGGCCGGGCGCGACTACGACCCGGCGGCGGGCTGGCTGCGCGCCTACGAGGCGGCCGTCGTCCACTACCCGCGCGCGATGCGGATCCCCCTCGTCGTCGGGGAGTGGGGGCCGATGAACAGCTCCCTGCCGAACATGGGCCGCTTCTACGAGGACGCCCTCACCTCCATGTCCCGCTACGCGAGCGGCTGGGCGAGCTGGCAGTGGTGCTACGGCGGCGGCTACTGCGCCCTCGACGCGCGGGGCCGCTACCAGCCCAACAAGGCCCGCACGGCGGAGCCGTACGCCCCCGCCGTGGCGGGCGCGGTACGGGACGCCTCGTACGACGCGCGGACGGGCGTCTACCGCCTGAGGTACACCCCGGCACGGCGCGGCCCGACGGAACTGACCCTGCCCCCGGCCCCCCGCGGCTGGCGCCTGACGACCGAGGGCCCGGCCCGCGCCGACACGACGGCGGTACGACCGGGGGAGCGCGGTGCGGTACGGGTGACGGCGGTGCCGGGGCGTGGCGAGGTCAGGGTGACGGCGGTGCCGGGGCGGGGCTGAGCGGCCGGGTCCCCGGTGTGAGGGTGGTGCGGGTGCCGGGGCCGCCCCGGCACCTGCCCGAGGCCTTCACGGGCCAGGGACCGAGCGGTCGGGGTCCGGCGGGCGCGGCGTCGCGGGCGCCGGCCGGGTGGGGCTCCCCCCGGCTCGTCTCGTGGTCACCGCGTCCTCGCCAGCACGCCGCAGTGGAAGGCGGCCGCCCGCGCCGGCGGAGCTGTCAGTGGGGTGCGGGGAGGCGGACGGGCCTTGGTGACCTGGGCGGGTGCGGCGCGTCGCCGGGTCCGCCCGTGGCCACCACGGCCCTCGCCCGCATGCCGTGGTGGAAGTCGGCCGCCTGTGCCGGTGGAGCTGACGCCCCGGCGGCCGGACGGGCCTCGGTGACCCGGGCGGGTGCGGCGCGTCGCCGGTGCCCCGCCCGGGAGCCCTCCCGGGCCCGGCGTCGGACGGTGCGGCCCCCGGCCGAGGTCCGCACCGCCCGTACGCCCCGGCGTCAGTCGCGCGGGGCGCGCAGTGCCGCGTCGATGCGGGCCGCCGCCTCCGCCAGGTGGCGGCGGGACTCGGCGAGCTGGGCCGGGGTCACTCCATGGTCGCGGGCCGTGTCGCGGATGCCGTCGCGGAAGCGGTCCAGCAGGCGGTCCAGGTCGCGGGCCGGGTCCTCGGAGGGGGCGGCCGGGGCCGTGGCCCAGTCCGGGGCGTGCCCGCCCGGACGCGGGCGCCCGGCGCCGGCCGTGTTCTCCCCGCTCTCCCCGTTGTTCTCCCCGTGCTCCCCGTTCTTGCCGCGCGGCTCGCGCGTCCCGTGGCCCGGGGCGTCCTTGCCCTCCGCGAGACGGCTGCCGAGGTCGCCCAGCTCCCGGGTCAGGACGCCGAAGCCCTCCGCGATGCCGGACGGCCAGCCCTCCTGGCGGACGTGCTCGCCGACCTCCCGCTGGACGCGCTCGGCGATCCGCAGGACCTCCTCGTAGGCCTCCTCGTGCGCCTGCTTGGCCTGGCGGCGGGCCTGCTGGGCGTCCTGGCGGGCGCGGCGGCTCTCCTCCTTCGCCCGCCGGGCCTGCTCCTTCCACTGCTCCTTGGCGCGTCTGAACTCCTCCTTCGCGCCCTGGAAGGGGTCGCCCCCCGGCGGCTCGGCGCGCGCCCGCCGGGCGTCCTCGCGCATGTCGCGGCGGAGGCCGTCCGCGGCTCCCCGGACGTCCTCGCGGATGTCGGAGGCGAGCGCGGAGACGGACTCGCGGATGTCCAGTTCGAGCTCGGCCAGCTCGCCCTGCCGGTCGGCGAGTTCGGCCCGGCCGGCGTCGGTGACGGAGTAGACCTTGCGGCCGCCCTCGGTGGCGTGCGTGACGAGGCCCTCGGCCTCCAGCTTGGCCAGCCGCGGGTAGACCGTCCCGGCCGACGGGGCGTAGAGCCCCTGGAAGCGCTCCTCCAGCAGCCTGATGATCTCGTAGCCGTGGCGCGGGGCCTCGTCGAGGAGCTTGAGCAGGTACAGCCGCAGCCGGCCGTGGGCGAAGACGGGGGGCATCAGAGGACCTTTCCCTGGGCGGGGACGTCGGCGGAGCCGGTGGGGGCGTCGGCGGGGCAGCCGGTGGGCGCACCGGCCGGGGCGCCGGCCGGGCCGTCGTACGGCCCGTCCGCGGTGTCCGGGCGGCGGAGCAGCGCGATCGCGCCCGTGACGGTGGCGACCCTGAGCTTCCCACTACCGGAGCCGAGCGTGCCGGTGACCTTCCGCGCGCCGAACCGGCCGCCGACGGCCAGCTCGTCGAAGGCGCAGGAGACCGCGCCGCCCATGGTGCTCGCCCGTACCTCCACGCCGGCGCCGGCCGGCAGCCGGACGGCGACCTCGCCGGCGACGCTGCCCAGGGCGACGTCCAGCCGCTCCGCGGCGGCCGCGGGGGAGTGGTCGACGACGACGGCGCCGGTGACCGTGTCGGCCTTGACGGTGCCGCTCGCGCTCTCGACCAGCGTGATGTCCCCGGAGACGGAGTCGAGGCGCAGGTCGCCGCGGAGGCCCTGGGCCTCCAGCCGCCCGGCCACGGTCTCGGCGCGCACCTCGCCGGTCAGCCCGACGAGCGTGGCGTCACCGGTGGCGCTCCGGATCTCCGTGCGGCCCGCGATGCCGGAGACGACGGCCTCCGCGGTGACGGTGCCGACCTCGACGCGGGTGGCGGCCGGGACGGTGAGCGTCACGGTGGCCGTGCGCTTCCTCGCGAGCCTGCCCGGGTCCCGGTCCAGGAGGTTCTTCCAGGACAGGTCCTCGTAGCCGACGGTGAGGGTGCCGTCCCGCAGCTCGACGGAGAGCGGCGGGCCGTCGAGCTCGGAGAGCCGGAGGGCCGCGGGGCCGGAGTCCGTGCCCACGACGTTGACCGTGCCACCGAGGATCCGCACGGCGAGGGCCGTGACCGGCTCCTCGAAGGTGAGCTGCTGCGGTGCGGACAGTGACCACTCCGACCGGACCTGCATGCCGGGCCTCCTTGCTCGTCGGGACGTGACCGGAAGCGTCCGGGGGACGCCCCGGGGGCGCCCGCGTCAGGCGTCCGCCCCCGACGCAACCTATCGCGTCTTACGGAAAACACGATATATCGCGGATGGGTGAAGTCAAGGGCCGCCCGTTTGGCATAGCGTGGACGCATGTCCTCCGCTAATGACCACAGCCGAGCGGCCGGGGTCCTGCTGCTCTGCCGGGCCGAGCCCGACCGCGTACGCCCCTCCGCGCAGCTCCTGAACGAACCCCTGCTTCTGGTACCGGCCGGTGAAGGATGGAGCGCGCTGATCCCCGGCGAGGACTCCTGGCGCTCCGAGGGCACCTCCCTGGCCGAGGCGACCGCGGGCTGGGCGCACGCCCTGGCCGTGGCCGAGTCCTGGCCCGTCGTCGGGCTGTGGTGGGACGCGAACGGCGCCGGGTTCGTGGTGGCGGCGGGGTTCCGCCGTACGGTCGGCTACCACTGGCTCACCGACGGCACCCCGGCCGGCGAGGAGTCCGTCATGGGCGCCCTGCGCTCGCGGCTCGGCCTCGACCCGGTGCTCGACGGCGCCGCCCTCGACGGGCTGACCCGCCCGGACTCCGACGCCGGGGCCGCCGCCCGGGTGCTCGGCCTGATCGCCGTCCTCTCCCGCACGGGCCTGACGCTGCCGCCGGGCCTCGCGCCCGGCGCGAGCGCCGCCCGGCTCCGGGCCGCCGCCGGGGTGCTCCCCGCCGCCGAGGCCGTCGACTGGCCGGGCTGGCGCCAGGCCGTACGGGCCGGGCTCGACGCCGCCGAACGCGGCACGCTCGGCGCGTGGACCCGAGGCCCCCGGGCCCGCGCCCTGGGCGCCGCCGAGCTCGCGGGCGGTCTCGCCCTGGCCTTCGGCGCCCGCCGAGCCGGGCGCCGGGGCTGGGCGGCCGTCGGCGCCGTGCTCGCCGCGGACGGCGCGCTGACCCTGGCCTACGACTGGTGGCGCGAGCGCACCTGAGAGTCCGAGGCCACCGCGCGGAGCGCGGAAGGGGGTCCGGGGGCTTGTCCCCGGTTACGGGAAGGGGCGGGGCCGGGGAAAGGCCGTCCGCAGGGCCCGGCCGCCCCCCGGCGTCTCAGAGGTCGTCGTCGTCCTCGTCGTCCAGCCGTGCCAGCCACGTCGCCAGCCGCTCCACCGGCACCTCGAAGTCCGGGTTCAGGTCGACGAAGGTGCGCAGCTGCTCGGCCACCCAGCCCAGCGTGACCTCCTCCTCGCCTCGCCGGTTCTCCAGCTCCTCGATGCCGCGGTCGGTGAAGTACAACGTGCTCTCCGTCAGGGGTAGTCAGGGTGTGCGGGGACAGTTTCGCAGGGCGCGGGACATACCCGCCCAGGATAGGCGGGCCTCGGCCACGGCCTCTCGCGGCCGTGCGGCCCGGGGCCGTCCCGCGCCCACGTGGTGGGGAACGGTGGGAAAAGGGGTCGGCCCCCGTCGCTTCCGCGACGGGGGCCGACCCCTTGGTCACCTCGTACGAGATCAGGCGTCGAAGACCTCGGCGACCAGTGCCTGCTGCTCCACCTGGTGGCGCTTGGCCGAGCCGACCGCCGGGGAGGAGGAGTGCGGCCGGGAGATCCGGCGCAGTCGCTCCCGGGCCGGGATGTCGGCACCGACGGCCAGGTCCAGGTGGTCGATCAGGTTGAGCGCGATGAACGGCCAGGCACCCTGGTTCGCCGGCTCCTCCTGCGCCCAGATGTACTTCTCGGCGCCGGAGTACTTGGCGATCTCCGCCTGGAGCTCGGCACCCGGCAGCGGGTACAGACGCTCGATGCGGACGATGGCCGTGTCGTTCGCGCCGCGCTTCTCCCGCTCGGCGATCAGGTCGTAGTAGACCTTGCCGGAGCAGAAGACGACCTTGCGGACGTCCGCCGTGGCGACGGTGTCGTCACCGATCACCGGACGGAACGCGCCGGTGGTGAACTCCTCCGCCTTCGACGCCGCGGCCTTCAGACGCAGCATCGACTTCGGGGTGAAGACGATCAGCGGCTTGTGGTGCGGGTTGTGGACCTGCCAGCGCAGCAGGTGGAAGTAGTTCGACGGCGACGTCGGCATGGCGACCGTCATGTTGTCCTGCGCGCAGAGCTGGAGGAAGCGCTCGACACGGGCCGAGGAGTGGTCCGGGCCCTGGCCCTCGTAGCCGTGCGGCAGCAGCAGGGTGACACCAGAGGTCTGGTTCCACTTCTGCTCGGAGGAGGAGATGAACTCGTCGATGATCGACTGGGCGCCGTTGACGAAGTCACCGAACTGGGCCTCCCACAGCACCAGCGCGTCCGGGCGGGCCAGGGAGTAGCCGTACTCGAAGCCCATCGCCGCGTACTCGCTGAGGAGCGAGTCGTAGACGTTGTAGCGCGCCTGGTCCTCGGACAGGTACAGCAGCGGGGTGTAGTCGTCGCCGGTCTCCCGGTCGACGAGCACCGCGTGCCGCTGGCCGAAGGTGCCGCGGCGGGAGTCCTGGCCGGCGAGCCGGACCGGGGTGCCCTCCATCAGCAGCGAACCGAAGGCCAGGGTCTCGCCCATGCCCCAGTCGATCGTGCCGTCCTCGACGCTGGCGGCGCGGCGCTGGAGCTGCGGCAGCAGGCGCGGGTGCACCGTGACGCCCTCGGGCAGGGTGACCTGGGACTCGGCGATCCGCTTGACGACCTCCTGGGAGATCGCGGTGTCCACGTGGACCGGGAAGCCGGTCTGCGGGGCCGGGACCTCCAGCGGGGCCGGGGCCGTGTCGGCCTGCCGGACCTCGATGAAGACCTTCTCCAGCTGGCCCTGGTAGTCCTGCAGCGCCTGCTCGGCCTCTTCCAGCGTGATGTCGCCACGACCGATGAGGGACTCGGTGTACAGCTTGCGCACCGAGCGCTTCTTGTCGATCAGGTCGTACATCAGCGGCTGGGTGAAGCCCGGGTTGTCGGACTCGTTGTGGCCGCGGCGGCGGTAGCAGATCAGGTCGATGACGACGTCCTTGTTGAACGCCTGGCGGAACTCGAAGGCGAGCCGCGCGACGCGGACCACGGCCTCCGGGTCGTCACCGTTCACATGGAAGATCGGCGCCTCGATCATCCGGGCGACGTCGGTGCAGTACATCGACGAGCGCGAGGACTCCGGCGGCGCGGTGAAGCCGACCTGGTTGTTGATGACGATGTGCACGGTGCCGCCGGTGCGGTAGCCGCGCAGCTGCGACATGTTCAGCGTCTCCGCGACCACGCCCTGGCCCGCGAAGGCCGCGTCGCCGTGCAGCTGGACGGGGAGGACCGTGAAGTCCGTGCCGGCCTTGCCGATGATGTCCTGCTTGGCGCGGGCGATGCCCTCGACGACCGGGTCGACGGTCTCCAGGTGCGAGGGGTTGGCGGCCAGCGAGACCTTGATCTGCTCGCCGTCCAGGCCCGTGAAGGTGCCCTCGGCGCCCAGGTGGTACTTCACGTCGCCGGAGCCGTGCATCGACTTCGGGTCGAGGTTGCCCTCGAACTCGCGGAAGATCTGCGCGTAGGACTTGCCGACGATGTTGGCGAGGACGTTGAGGCGGCCACGGTGGGCCATGCCGATGACGACCTCGTCCAGGCGCGACTCGGCGGCCGCGTCCAGCACCGCGTCGAGCAGCGGGATGACGGACTCGCCGCCCTCCAGCGAGAAGCGCTTCTGGCCGACGTACTTCGTCTGCAGGAAGGTCTCGAAGGCCTCGGCGGCGTTCAGCCGGCGCAGGATGCGCAGCTGCTCCTCGCGCTCCGGCTTGGAGTGGCCGCGCTCGACCCGGTCCTGGATCCACTTGCGCTGCTTCGGGTCCTGGATGTGCATGAACTCGATGCCGGTGGTGCGGCAGTACGAGTCGCGCAGCACGCCCAGGATGTCGCGCAGCTTCATCATCGCCTTGCCGGCGAAGCCGCCGACCGCGAACTCGCGCTCCAGGTCCCACAGGGTGAGGCCGTGCTCGGTGATGTCCAGGTCGGGGTGCTTGCGCTGGCGGTACTCCAGCGGGTCGGTGTCGGCCATGACGTGGCCGCGGACCCGGTAGGAGTGGATCAGCTCGAAGACCCGGGCGGCCTTGGTGACGTCGTCGTCGTGGGAGACGTCGATGTCGCGCAGCCAGCGGATCGGCTCGTACGGGATCCGCAGGGCCTTGAAGATCTCGTCGTAGAAGCCGTTCTCGCCCAGCAGCAGCTGGTTCATGACCCGCAGGAACTCGCCGGAGGCGGCGCCCTGGATCACGCGGTGGTCGTACGTCGAGGTCAGGGTCATGACCTTGGAGATGCCCAGCTTGTTCAGGGCGTCCTGCGAGGTGCCCTGGAACTCGGCGGGGTAGTCCATGGCGCCGACGCCGACGATGAGGCCCTGGCCGGGCATCAGGCGCGGCACGGAGTGCACGGTGCCGATGCCGCCGGGGTTCGTCAGCGAGGCGGTGACCCCGGTGAAGTCGTCCATCGTCAGCTTGCCGACGCGGGCGCGGCGGACGATGTCCTCGTAGGCCTGCCAGAACTCGAAGAAGTTCATGGTCTCGGCCTTCTTGATGGCCGCGACCACGAGCTGGCGGTCACCGTTCGGCTTGACGAGGTCGATCGCCAGGCCGAGGTTGACGTGCTCGGGCTTGACGAGCGTCGGCTTGCCGTCCTTCTCCGTGAAGGAGTGGTTCATCGACGGCATCAGCTTCAGCGCCTGCACCATGGCGAAGCCGATGAGGTGCGTGAAGGAGACCTTGCCACCGCGCGCGCGCTTGAGGTGGTTGTTGATGACGATGCGGTTGTCGAACAGCAGCTTCACCGGGACCGCGCGGACGGACGTGGCCGTCGGCAGCTCCAGGGAGGCGTTCATGTTCTTGGCGACGGCGGCCGAGGGGCCGCGCAGCGTCACGTACTCGGGGCCGGCGGGCGCCTCGGTGGCCGGGGCGGCCTTCTCCGGGGCCTTCGCGGCGGGCTTCGCCGGCGCGGCCGCGGCCGGCTTGGCGGGAGCCTGCCGCGGGGCGGCCGGGGCCTGGGCGGCCGGAGCGGCCTGGGCCGGAGCCGCCTGCGCGGGGGCGGCCGGGGCGGCGGCCGGAGCCGCCTGTGCCGGGGCGGGCGCGGCGGCGGGCCGGGCGGGCTGCGGGGGCGTGGCCCCCGTCAGCGCCGTCGGCGGCGCGGCCGCGGCCTGGCCGGGCTTGTAGTCGGCGAAGAAGTCCCACCAGGCTCGGTCGACCGAGTTCGGGTCCTGGAGGTACTGCTGGTAGATCTCGTCGACGAGCCACTCATTGGAGCCGAAGACATCGGCAGGGCTCTTGCCCTGCCCGTCCTGGCCGGTCGAGACGCTCGAGGTGTTGGGGGACTGTGGCGACACGGCGGCAACCGCCCTCTTCCGCTTCACAAGGTGATGGACAGCGGAAATAAAGGCTACGCCTGTCCGGCCGGTTGATGCAGGCCACCCGGGCCAGCAGTCGCGCAAGTCACATTCCTCGACGGGTTTCGAGGCATGACTTGGCGGGAAACACACCGGGTTCCGCTTGGTCCGGGGTGGGACCGAGGACATCAGGGTTCGCCGGAGCGGGCCCCACACTCCCTCGAATGTGTGCTTCCGCCATCGACCCTACGTCAACTTTGATCACGGGGCTTTCCCGGAAGAGTGACCTGTATGCGACAGCCCTGGGGGGATTCGGCCACCCCGATGCTGCCGCCGTGCAGATCCACCGCCCACCGGGCGATCGCCAGGCCCAGGCCCGTACCGCCGTCCGTGCCCGGCCCCTGCTGGCCCGAGCCGCCCCGGTTGAACCGCTCGAAGACCCGGTGCCGCTCCGCCTCCGGAATGCCCGGCCCCTCGTCCAGCACCTCCAGCGCCAGCGACTGCGCCCCCTCGCCCCGGCGCGCCCGCACCGTCACCCGCCCGTGCGGAGGGCTGTGCTTGACGGCGTTGTCCACGAGGTTCGCCACGACCTGGTGCAGCCGCTCCGCGTCCGCGTGCGCGGTCAGCTCCGGCGGCGACACGTCCAGGTGCAGATGGACGTCCTTGCGCGCGTTGGGGGAGGAGCCCGAGCCGTTGGCCATGCTCGTCTCCTTGAGCACCCCGGCCAGGTACGGCCACACCTCGAAGCGCCGGGCGTGCAGCGGCACCACCCCGTTGTCCAGCCGGGACAGGTCCAGGAGCTGCTCCACCAGCCGCCCCAGCCGCTCGGTCTGCCGCAGCGCCGTGCGCATGGTCTCCGGATCGGCCGCCGACACACCGTCCACCACGTTCTCCAGCACCGCCCGCAGCCCCGCGATCGGGGTGCGCAGCTCGTGCGAGACATTGGCCACGAGTTCCTTGCGGTGGGTGTCCACGGCCTCCAGGTCGGCCGCCATCCGGTTGAAGGCGTTGGCCAGGTCGCCGAACTCGTCCCGCCGTCCGGCCCCCACCCGGCGGGTGTAGTCACCCTGCGCCATCGACCGGGTGACCTCGGTCATCTCGTCCAGCGGCGCGGTCAGCCCGTGCGCCACGAACTGCGTTATCAGCAGCGAGGCGATGATCGAGAAGACCGTGATCACCCGGAGCTCGGTGGCCGAGTGGATCGCCACGAACACCAGGAACGTCGTTATCACCACCGAGCCGATGACCAGCGCGCCCAGCGCCGCCTTCACCGACCGGTAGGGATCCAGGGGCCGCAGCGCCTCCCAGACCCGGCCGCCCAGCCCCGCCGGGGCCACCGGCCGCTCACCGGCCCGCGCCCGGCCCTCGCCGGCCCGGCCGGGGCACGGACCCTGCCCGCCCCGCCGGTCGCCCCCGCGCTCGGCGCCGCAGCCGGTCATGCCGCCGGGGTCTCCAGCGCGTACCCGACGCCGTGGACCGTACGGATCCGCTCCGCGCCGATCTTCCGCCGGAGCGCCTTGATGTGGCTGTCCACGGTGCGGGTGCCGGAGGCGTCCGCCCAGTCCCACACCTCCGCGAGCAGCTGCTCGCGGGAGAGCACGGCCCGCGGCGTGTTCGCCAGACAGACCAGCAGGTCGAACTCGGTCGGCGTCAGGTGCACGTCCTCGCCGCGCACCCGCACCCGCCGCTGCGCGTGGTCGATCTCCAGCTCGCCCAGCCGCAGGATGCCGCTGCGCGGGGTGTGCGCGGCGAGCGCCGCCCGCTCCACCCGCCGCAGCAGCACATGCACCCGCGCGGCCAGCTCCCGCATGGAGAACGGCTTGGTCATGTAGTCGTCGGCGCCCACGCCCAGCCCGACGAGCATGTCCGTCTCGTCGTCGCGGGCCGTGAGCATCAGCACGGGCACCGGTCTCCTGGCCTGCACGCGCCGGCAGACCTCCAGGCCGTCGAAGCCCGGCAGCATCACGTCCAGGACCAGCAGGTCCGGCTGCCACGCCTCGGCGGTGTCCACCGCCGCGGGCCCGTCACCGGCCGTCCGCACCTGGAACCCCTCGGCCCGCAGCCGGGCCGCGATGGCGTCGACGATCGTCCGGTCGTCCTCGACGACCAGGACCCGGCGCTGGGCCCCCGCGGAGCCCGCGGCGCCGCTCGGGCTGATGTGTGTCTGCTCCATGCGCCCCGCCCCTAGCGTCTTCCCGTGTCGCTTCCCGGCCAGTCCCTTGCCACTGTGGCAAGCAGAGTACGGGCAGGTGGCGGGGGACGGCTACGCGGCACGGAGCGCGAGGTGGACGACGTCCGGGACGCCCCGGGCAACGGTGATCTCTTCGGTTCTTACCCCTTCGAACCCGGCATTCCGGAGGGCTTCCTCGAACTCCTCCGACGGTCGCGCGGACCATACGGCCAGCACTCCGCCGGGCGTCAGCCGCTCCCGGCACGCCGCGAGCCCGGCGGGGGAATAGAGGCCGCCGTTGTCCTCGGTGACCGTCCAGCCCGGCCCGTTGTCGATGTCCAGACAGAGCGCGTCGTACACCGCCGTGCCCGTTCGCACGTGCCCGACCAGGTCGGTGAGGAGGATCTCGGTGCGCGGGTCGGCGAACGCCGCCGCCGAGACCGCGCCCAGCGGTCCGGTCAGATGCCAGTCGACGACCGCGGGCTCCCGCTCCACGACCGTGATCCGCCCCCAGCGCGGCCCGGCCGCCGCCCGCGCCAGCGAGAAGCCGACCCCGAGCCCGCCGATCAGCACCGACGGGCGCTCCCGGCCCGGCGGCAGGGCGGCGAGCGCGGCGTCGACGAGGAGCCGCTCGGAGCGGCCGTCGGAGGTGTCCATCAGGAAGCAGCCGTTGGCGATGATCTCGTGGACGTCACCCCGACGGCGCAGCGCCACCTCGCCGTACGGGCCGTCGCGGCGGTCCAGGGTCACCGGGGGCTCCGGGGCCGGACGGGTGTTCCGGGCTTCCTGGGTGGTCATGGGCGGGCCTCCGGGTGATCGGATCGCTCGACGGACGCAAGGGGTGGAGCCGGGGTTGAGAGAGGTGACGGGAGTCACCAGGGGGAGGTGATTCGACGGACCTCCGTGGACTTTAATGTTGCGGGTGCGGGCGGCGCACCCGTGTTTGTCCCGGTGCGGCGCGAGTCGCTCGGGAGACGAGCGGGCCGCCCGCCGGAAACCCGTGGGGCACCGTGGGAAAGGGGTCTGGCCGAGTGAGTGTGGTGGACCCTCCCCGTGCCCCCGCCCCCGGCGCCCGGGAGCCCGGCAGGGCGCGCCGCCTGCGGTGGGCGCCCCGGCGTGCGGGTCGGTGTTCTCGGCCGTGGCGGCTGCTCCCGACGCCCACCGGCACGCCCTTCAGCTTCGTCTACGGCCTGATCCTCCTCGCCACCGCGCTCTACACCGAGTTCGGCGACGAGGCCACGGTCGACCAGCTGCTCCGCGACTCCAGCACCGACGCCGCCAACCTCGCCGACCGGCCGCTCGTCGTCCTCGTCGCGAGCGCCCTGTGGGTCGCGGGCGGCTTCTACTCCGCTTACGGCGTCCTCTTCGCCTTCGTCGTCAGCGCCCTGGAGCGCCGGGTCGGCGCCGCGCGCACCGCCGGTGTCTTCCTCCTCGGCCATGTGCTGGCCACCCTCGCCACCGAGCTGCCCGTGGCCGGGGCGGTGGCCGCGGGCCGGCTGCCGGAGGCCTCGCTGCACCGCCTCGACTACGGCATCAGCTTCGGTGTGATGGCCTGCATAGGCGCGCTGGGCGTGCTGCTGTCCCGCAGGGCGGCCTGGGCCGTCGTCGGCCCGGCCGCCCTGGCGTGCGCCCAGGACCTCGTCGAGCTCGCCGACCCCCTCGCCAGCTGGGGCCACCCCATCGCCCTGCTCACCGGCATGGCCTGCCGCCCGCTCCTCCGCGACGGGCGGGAGACCGGGCGGGAGGGGCAGGAGGTGCCGGAGCCGGCCGGCCGCTCAGCGGACGGTGCCGTCCCAGGCCCACTCCACGCGCCGGCCGTGCCCGGGCAGCGTGCCCCGGCCGGTGGCCCACCGAAGGGTCTCCGCGGGGGAGTGCCCGGGCAGCGCGTCGTCCGGGAGCTCCGGGAACAGCCGGGCGAGGACGGGCGCGCAGAGCTCGTCGGGCAGCCGCCACCCGATCCCGAGGCCGCGCGCGAGGTCGTCGGTGTGCACCAGGGTCTCGACCAGCCCCATGGCGGCGAAGCCGGTCGCGTCGGAGTGGCCCCAGGGGTGCCAGGCGCGGTCCCGGGGGTCCGCGCCCCGGACGGTGGCCGCCAGCAGCGCCGCGGCGATGCGGATGCCCTCCAGACGGGCCGGTAGCGGCGCTTCCGGGTCGAGCGAGGCGAACAGCGCGATGTAGCGGTCGGTGGGCCGGGCGGTGAGCAGCCCGGCGTAGCCGACGAGGCCCAGCGCCAGGTGGTCCAGGGTGGCGCGGCAGGACCAGTCGAGCCCGTGGGCGGGCCGCGTCCAGTCCTCCTCGCGCGACGCCTCCGCGAGGACGGCGGTGCACAGGCCGGCGGTCTCCGTCAGCATCGCGGCCCACTCGGCCGCGGTGGGTGCCGGGGCGCTCGTCAGGGCCGCCGGGTGGGTGACGCTCACGCCCGGCCCCCGTTCCGGACGACGTCGATCAGGCGCGCGTAGCTGTCGCCGCCGTAGCCGGCCGCGATCCCCTGCTCCATGAACGCCTTGAACAGCCCCGGCAGCTCCACGTCGAGACCGCGCGCCGCGCTGGCGTGGACGAGGTGCTCGACGGACGCGAGGTGCACGTCGAGGGTGGCGTCGTCGCCCGGGTACGCGCCGGCGTCGATCTGCGGCGCGTAGGTGCTCATGAAGCCGCTGACGGCCGTCAGCCAGCGGACGGCGACCGGGGTGAACGCGGTCGCCGCGATCCCGTCCGCGCCGGTCAGCGCCACGCCCTGGAGCCAGCCGCCGAGCGTCGCCCACATCATGCCGAGCAGCGCGGTGTCGTAGAGGGAGGCGGTCCCCGCGTCGTCACCGAGGTGTACGGCGTCGCCCAGGCTCCGCAGGGTGCCCTCGTGCGCCGCGAAGGCGGCCGGTGAGCCGCTGTACAGGAGCATGATCGCGGAGTTCCCGATGCCCGGCGGGGTCGACATGATCGCGCCGTCGACGTAGTCGATCCCGTGCCCGGCGGCCCAGTCGGCGGTCTCGCGGGCCTGCTCGGGCGAACCGGAGGTGAGGTTCACGAGCGTACGGCCGCGCAGGGTCCCGGCGCTGTCGGCCAGGACCTCGCGGACGACGTCGTAGGTCGAGAGGCAGACGACGACCAGCGGACTCGCTGCGACGGCCTCGGCGGCGCCGCCGGCGAGCGCGGCGCCGCGCGCGACCGGGCCGTCGGCCTTGCCGGCCGAGCGGTTCCAGACCGTGGTCGGGTGGCCGGCGGCCAGGAAGGCGTCGGCGAGGGCGGTGCCCATCTGTCCCAGGCCGAGAACGGTGACGCTCATGGGTGGTTTCTCCCCGTGCGGTGCGGTGGATCGCCGGATCGCCGGATCGGCGGATCCGCGGAAGTGGATCAAGTGAGAACCACCCTCGCAGCGGCCGGAACGGCCGGACAGTGGCAGAACTGACTACTGTCGAACCATTCCTGCCAATAGGCTGGCGGCATGAGCGCCGGAACCGTGGCAGTGGCCGTGATCGACGACGACGTCCCGTTCTGGGACCTGTACGAGCTGGGGGTCGTCACCACGGTCTTCGGCATCCCGCACCGGGACCTGGCCGACCCCTGGTACGACATGCGGCTGTGCGCGGTGGGCGCGGACCGGGGCGAGGCGGCGTCGGCCCACGGCTTCGGGCTGCGCACCCCGTACGGGCCGGAGGGACTGCTCGGCGCCGACACCGTGATCGTCCCCTCGGTGCCGGAGGCGTGCGTCGAGGGCGGCCGGGAGCTGCCCCCGGAGCTGATCGCCGCCCTGCGCGAGGCCGCCGCCGGAGGCGCCCGGATGGTGTCGCTGTGCGCCGGGGCCTTCGCGCTCGCCGAGGCGGGCGTCCTGGACGGCCGCCGGGCCACCTGCCACTGGATGCACACCGAGGAGCTCGCCCGCCGGTACCCGGCGGTGGAGGTCGACGACTCGGTGCTCTACATGGACGACGGCGACGTCCTCACCAGCGCCGGGGTCACCGCCGGGCTCGACCTGTGCCTGCACCTGGTCCGCCACGACCTGGGCGCGCACGTCGCCAACCAGCTGGCCCGCCGTCTGGTCGTCCCCGCGCACCGGCCCGGCGGCCAGGCGCAGTACGTCGACCTGTCCGTCCCCGCCGCCGGGGACGACGGCCTCGCGCCCGTGCTCCAGTGGGCCACCGAGCACCTCGACCGCCCGCTGACCGTCGACGACCTGGCCCGCCGCGCCGGCATGAGCCCCCGCACGTTCTTCCGCCGGCTGCACGCCGCGACGGGCGAGCGGATCGGGGAGCGGAGCGGCCTGGGCACGGGCACCAACCTGCGGCGGCACTTCGCCCAGCACCTGGGGGTGTCGCCGACGGACTACCGGCGGGCGTTCCCGAACGCCGCGTAGGGGGCCCTTCCGGTCTTCCGGTCTCCCCGCCTCCGGATCCGATCGCTCAGAGCGAACACCCCGAGGGGAACATCCGGCGGGGCAAGGACATTGAGTCGACATAGCTCAACTTGCCTGCCGAAGGGGAGATCATGGCTTTCACGTCCGCACCGCTCACCCTGCCCGTCCTGCCCCTCGACGACGAGGTCGTCCTGCCCGGCATGGTCGTCCCCCTCGACCTGTCCGACGCCGAGGTGCGGGCCGCCGTGGAGGCCGCACAGGCCGCCGCCACCGGGGATGACAAGCCGCGGGTGCTGCTTGTTCCCCGGATCGAGGGCTCCTACGCGGGCACCGGCACGCTCGGCCGCGTCGAGCAGGTCGGCCGGCTCTCCGACGGCGACCCCGGCGCGCTCATCCGGGGGCTCGCCCGCGTCCGCATCGGGGCCGGGACGACCGGGCCGGGCGCGGCCCTGTGGGTCGAGGGCACCCGGATCGAGGAGACCGTCCCGGACCCGCTGCCCGGCGCGGTGGCCGACCTGGTGAAGGAGTACAAGGCCCTGGCCACCAGCTGGCTGCGCAAGCGCGGCGCCTGGCAGGTCGTGGACCGCGTCCAGCAGATCGACGACGTCGGCCTGCTCGCCGACAACTCCGGCTACTCCCCGTTCCTGGGCCTGGCCCAGCGCGTAGAGCTGCTGGAGACCGCCGACCCCGTGGCCCGGCTGAAGCTCGCCGTCCGCCGGCTCGGTGAGCACCTGGCCGAGCAGGACGTCGCCGAGTCCATCGCCAAGGACGTCCAGGAGGGCGTCGACAAGCAGCAGCGCGAGTTCCTGCTCCGCCGCCAGCTGGAGGCCGTCCGCAAGGAGCTCGCCGAGCTCGACGGCGACCCTTCGAGCGAGCCGGACGACTACCGGGCCCGCGTCGAGGCCGCCGGGCTTCCCGAGAAGGTCCGCGAGGCGGCCCTCAAGGAGGTCGACAAGCTGGAGCGCGCCTCCGACCAGAGCCCCGAGGGCGGCTGGATCCGCACCTGGCTCGACACCGTCCTGGAGCTCCCCTGGAACGAGCGCACCGAGGACGCGTACGACATCCCCGGCGCCAAGGCCGTCCTCGACGAGGACCACGCGGGCCTCGCGGACGTCAAGGAGCGCATCACCGAATACCTGGCGGTGCGCAAGCGCCGTGCCGACCGCGGCCTGGGCGTCGTCGGCGGCCGGCGCGGCGGCGCGGTGCTCGCGCTGGTCGGGCCGCCCGGTGTGGGCAAGACCTCGCTGGGCGAGTCCGTGGCCCGCGCGATGGGACGGAAGTTCGTCCGGGTCGCGCTGGGCGGCGTCCGCGACGAGGCCGAGATCCGCGGCCACCGGCGTACGTACGTGGGGGCGCTGCCCGGCCGGATCGTGCGGGCGGTGAAGGAGGCCGGTTCGATGAACCCGGTCGTCCTGCTCGACGAGATCGACAAGGTCGGCTCGGACTTCCGCGGCGACCCCGCGGCGGCCCTCCTGGAGGTCCTGGACCCGGCCCAGAACCACACCTTCCGGGACCACTACCTGGAGGTCGAACTGGACCTGTCCGACGTGGTCTTCCTGGCCACGGCGAACGTTCTGGACTCCATCCCGGAGGCGCTCCTGGACCGCATGGAGCTGGTCCGCCTCGACGGCTACACCGAGGACGAGAAGGTCGTCATCGCCCGTGACCACCTGCTGCCCAGGCAGCTGGAGCGCGCGGGCCTGGCGAGCGACGAGGTGGTCCTGGAGGACGAGGCCCTGCGCAAGCTCGCCGGCGAGTACACCCGGGAGGCGGGCGTCCGCACCCTGGAGCGCGCGGTGGCCCGGCTGCTGCGCAAGATCGCGGCCGAGCACGAACTGGGCGAGCGGGAGCTGCCGTTCACGGTGGGCGCGGAGCAGCTGCGGCCGCTGATCGGGCGGCCGCACCACACCCCGGAGTCCGCCCAGGACCCGGCCGAGCGCCGTACGTCGGTGCCCGGCGTGGCGACGGGTCTCGCGGTCACGGGCGCGGGCGGTGACGTCCTGTTCGTCGAGGCGTCCCTGGCCGACCCGGAGACGGGCGGCGCGGGCCTGACCCTGACGGGCCAGCTGGGCGACGTGATGAAGGAGTCGGCGCGCATCGCCCTGTCCTTCCTCCGCTCCCACGGCGCGGAACTGGAGCTGCCGGTCGGCGACTTCAAGGAGCGCGGCGTCCACCTGCACGTCCCGGCGGGCGCGGTCCCGAAGGACGGCCCGAGCGCGGGCGTCACGATGACGACGGCCCTGGCGTCGCTGCTGTCGGGCCGCCGGGTCCGCCCGGACGTGGCGATGACGGGCGAGGTCTCCCTGACCGGCCGCGTCCTCCCGGTCGGCGGCGTCAAGCAGAAGCTCCTGGCCGCCCACCGGGCCGGCGTCACGACCGTCGTCATCCCCAAGCGGAACGAGGCGGACCTGGACGACGTACCGGCGGAGGTGCTGGCGAAGCTGTCGGTGCACCCGGTCTCCGACGTACGCCAGGTCCTGGACCTGGCGCTGGAGCCGGCGAAGACGCGGGCGGAGGTGAAGGCGGCGGCGTGACGCCCCGCTTCCGGCGGTGAGACGGAGCGCCCCCGGCCCGCTCGCGGGTACGGGGGCGCTCCGCCCGCGCGCATCCGGGTACGCGGCGGCCGTCGCGAGCCCCCGCCGTACGCCCGGCCGCCGCGCGACGGCCCCGCCTGGCGCCCCGTCACCCCGTGACCAGGACTGCCCCTTGCCCGCCGGCGGCCCCATGGTGATGATCTGCTGAGTGTCCGGCGGCCCGCGGCGGGCCGGGCCGGATCGGAGCGCCAGTGGCGGAACAGCAGAACCTGGAAGCACGGACGGAACAGCAGGCGCCACCGCCACCGGGAACGCGGCAGGATCAGGCGGATCCCGCACCCCCTCCGCACCGCTCCAGGCGCCGCTTCCTCACCTACCTCCTCGCCGCCCCCACCCTCGCCGTCGCCGCCGGCCTCGGCCCGGAGGGAGCCGCCCCGGCCGCGGCGGCCGGGGCGGACGGCGTCGTACCCACCCTCCCCGGCCCGGCCGACCTCCTCGACCTCGGCGACGTCCTGATCCTCGCCGGTGCCCCCACCGCGCACCTGCTGGTGCTGACCGTCGGCGAGGACGGCACCGTCACCTTCCGGCTGCCCAGGGAGGAGGTCGGACAGGGCCTCACGACGGCCGTCGCGATGCTCGTCGCCGAGGAGCTGGACGTACCGCTGGCACGGGTCCGGGTACAGCTCGACGACGCCCGGCCCGAGCTGCTGTTCAACCAGTTCACCGCGAGCTCCAACTCCATCCGCTCGCTCTACGACCCCGTCCGGCACACCGCCGCCGCGGCCCGCGCCCGGCTGGTGGCCGCCGCCGCCGACCGGTGGGGCCTCAAGCCGGGGAAGCTCACCACCCGCGACGGCGCGGTCGTCGCACCGGACGGCCGCACCGCGCCGTACGGCACCCTCACCGCCGCTGCCGCCTCCCGGCACCTCGTGACGCTCACGGCCCGGCCCAAACCGGAGTCCGCGCACACCCTCGTCGGCACGCCCACTCCCCGCGTCGACGCGCGGGCCATGGTCACCGGCCGCCAGTCGTACACCCTGGACCTCGACGTCCCCGGCGCCAAGCCGTGCATGGTGCGCAGACCGCCCACGGTCTACGGCACGGTGCGCGCGGTGAACAACGAGGCGGCCGTCCGCGCCATGCCCGGCGTCCTGGCCACGGTCGTGATCCCCACCGGTGTCGCCGTCGTCGCGGAGACCTTCGGCCAGGCGCTCGACGCCAAGAACGCCCTTGACGTGACCTGGGGACCCGGCACGATCGACGGCTACTCCGACGACGGCATCCGCGCCCGGCTCCGGTCGGCCGTCTCCTTCCCGCCGCTCCCGCCGCCGCTCACGCGGCACCTCGACGCCGAGTTCGACTTCGCGCCCGTCAGCCACGCGCCCCTGGAGACCAACGCCGCGGTCGCCGACGTCCGGGCCGACCGGGCGACGGTCTGGTCGGGGCTGAAGGCGCCGATCGTCGCCCAGCAGACCATCGCCAAGGAACTGGGGCTGCCCGTCGGGAAGGTCACCGTCCATGTGGTGCAGGCGGGCGGCTCCTTCGGCCGGCGGCTCTTCTTCGACGCCGCGCTGGAAGCCGCCCAGGTGTCCAAGGGGTGCGGGCGGCCCGTGCGGCTGATGTGGTCGCGCGTCGACGACATGCGGCACGGCCGGATGCGGCCCGCCACTCACCACAAGATCCGTGTCTCCTACGCCTCCGGGCGGGTCGTGGCCCTCGACCACCGGGTGGCGGCCGTCGAGACCGACGTCCGGCACGGCCTCGGCGAGATCCTCACCGCGACCGGCACCAAGCTCCCCGGCGGCCTGGGGAACGCGGCCTTCGCCCAGGGCCTCTTCCACCTCACCGTGAAGTCGCCGTACCACTTCGGCGTCACCGGACAGCACCTCACCGAGGTGCCGCTGCGGATGCCCACCGCCTCCTGGCGGTCGGTGTACTCGGCCAACACCCGGGGCGCCGAGGAGATGCTGATCGACGAACTCGCCGCCAGGATGGGCAAGGACCCCGTGGAGTTCCGGCGGGACTTCCTCAAGAACAGCGGCCAGCGGGCCGTCCTCGACAAGGTCGCGGGCGAGGGCGCCTGGGGCCGACCGATGCCCGCCGGGCACGCGCAGGGCATCGGCTTCCACGAGGAGTACAAGTCCCGCACGGCCTGCCTCGTCGAGATCGACGCGACCGACCCCCGGCACCCGCGCGTCACCAAGGCAGTGATCGCCGCCGACGTCGGCCGGGCCGTCAACCCCCGGGGCCTGGAGGCCCAGCTGCTCGGCGGGCTGACCGACGCGATCTCCACCACCCTCACGGCCGGACTCCACATCGACAAGGGGCTGCCGCTGGAGGGCAGTTACTCGCAGTTCCACTACGCGCGGCAGAAGGACACGCCCCCCGACGTGCGGATCTTCGTCATGCCGGCCACGGGAGAGCCGGGCGGCGCCGGGGAGCTCGGCGTCCCGGCCGCGGTCGGCGCCGTCGGCAACGCCTACGCCCGGGCAACCGGAACCCGCCCCCGCCGCTTTCCGGTCAACTTCGACGTCGACTTCACCCCCTTCCCCCGCTAGCTCCAGGAGCCCCGCCCGTGCCCTCCCACTCCTTCACCGTCAACGGCCGCCCCGTCACCGTCGACGCCCCCGACGACCTGCCCCTGCTCTGGGCGCTGCGCGACCTGCTCGGCATCCGCGGCCCGAAGTACGGGTGCGGCATCGACGTCTGCAAGGCGTGCACCAGCCACCTCGACGGTGAGGCCGTCCGCCCGTGCGTCGTCCCGGTCGCGGCCGCCGCCGGCCGCGAGGTCACCACCATCGAGGGCCTCGCCGACGGCGACCGGCTGCACCCCGTACAGGAAGCCTGGCTCGAACAGGACGTCGCCCAGTGCGGCTACTGCCAGCCCGGCCAGATCATGGCCGCCGTCGCCCTCCTGAAGCGCACCAGGAACCCCACCGACGCCGAACTCGACGCGATCGCCAACGTCTGCCGCTGCGGCACCTACTTCCGCATCCGCGAGGCGATCCGCAGCGCGGCGGAGAAGATGGGCTGACCCCGGTCGGCTCCGGCCGGCCCCGGCCGGACAGGCCCGGCGGCGGCGCGCCCCGGCGCCGGAGGCCGAAAGCCGCCCTTGGGCCCTTACGCCCCGTTGATCTCCCCGCGTCCCGTGGGTTGCATGTCCCCCGACCAAGATGTTCCGGCGTTCCGGCACTACGGAGGGGGAAAAACCTTGCGTAAGTCCAGAGTACGTTCAGGAAGACCGGCCGCGAAAAGCGGGATAGCGGGGGCGGCAGCGCTGTTGGGCGCTGCCGCCCTCGTCGTCTCCGCGATGCCCGCACAGGCCGCCGCGCCCGCCCCGGACAAGGCGGAGGTGATCCCCGGGACGGGCACCGCGACCCCCGCCCTGGTGGACGGGATCCGCGAAGCGGTGAAGGCGGGCGGCAGCGCGGCCGACGCCGCGCGCGGGCACCTCGCCGAGAAGCAGAGCCGCTACCGCATCGACCGGCCGGCGCGTGACCTCGTGCCCGTACGGACCCAGGCGGCCGGCGCGGCGGAGACCGTGCGGCTCCAGCAGAAGCACCGGGGCGTGGAGGTCCTCGGCGGCCAGTACGTCGTCCGGATGGAGAACAAGGACGGCAAGCGCGTCGTCACCGGCACCTCCGGCAAGTACTTCACCGGCCTCAAGGTGGGCACCACCGCGGAGATCGGCGAGGAGCTCGCGGTCCAGCGGGCCGTCGGCGCCACCCTCCGCGACCTCGGCGGCCACCGGCTCGACCGTACGGACGTCACCGCCTCGAAGGGGGCGCGGTCCAAAGCCGCCGAGTCGCTGACCGGCACCGCGCGCGGCCTGGTCGTGCTGCCCAAGGGCGCCGGCGTCCTCACCCAGCACGTCACCGTCCGCGGCACCGACCCGGCCACCGGCCGGCCCGTGCTGCGCGAGGTCTACATCGACGCCAAGGCCGGCTTCCCGGTGCTCCAGTACAGCGGGATCAAGACCTTCGGCAAGGATGCCGCCAAGGATTCCGCCAAGGGCGCCGCCACCGACGGCACCCGCGAGAAGGCCGCCTCCCGGGCCGCCGCGAAGGCGGCGAACCGGTCCGGCGTCGCCGACGGCGGCGGGGTGAGCCCCGGCATCCTCGGCTCCGGCGTCAAGTACGACGGCACCACCGTCGAGCTGGGCCTGTACAAGGACACCGCCCGCAACGAGTACGTCATGACCGACCACGCCCGGATGTGGGACACCAGCAAAAACCTGCTGACCACCTGGGACGCGCGGGGCACGGACGTCGGCGAGGTCTCCGGCCGCTGGCCCGGCGGCATCAAGGAGTTCGGCTCGCCCGGCCCGCAGTTCGGCAAGGAGGCCACCGAGGCCGGCGCGGTCGACGCGCACTGGGCCGCCGGCAAGGTCTACGACTACTACAAGAAGACCCACGGCCGGGACAGCCTCGACGGCCGGGGCATGACCATCAACTCCCTGGTCGGCGTGACCGAGTTCGGCGACGCGTACGTCAACGCCTTCTGGGACGGCACCAAGATGGTGTACGGCGGCGGCGACAGCGAGTACAAGACGCTCTCCGCCGACCTCGACGTCGTCGGCCACGAGATGACCCACGGCGTCGTGGAGAACTCCGCCAACCTCGTCTACGCCGGCCAGTCCGGTGCCCTGAACGAGGCGATCGCCGACTACTTCGGCAACGCCATCGACGTGGACGCCGCCGGCCTCGCCATGGACGACCCGAACGCGGGCCTCCTCGGCGAGAGCCTGTGCCGCACCAAGTCCCCGCGCGAGTGCGCCTTCCGCGACCTCAACGACGGCGCGACCACCTCCAAGAACTTCCTGGGGGTGAGCTTCGGCTCGGACAACGGCGGGGTGCACCTCAACTCCACCATCTTCTCGGGCGCCCTGTGGGACATCCGCGAGGACCTCGGCCGCACCCTCGCCGACAAGATCGCCTACAAGGCGCTGACGGAGTACATGACGCCGCTCGACGGCTTCACCGAGGGCCGCAACGCCGTCCTCGCGGCCGCCAAGGCGCTCAAGGTCTCCGCGAAGGACCTGAACGTCGTCAAGCGCTCCTTCAACGCCCACGGCATCGTGCCCAACTGGGAGCAGGCGCTCGGCGTCGACACCGACCTGCTGCTGCCCCGCCTCAACACCGCGGGCGCGGGCCTCGGCGCCGGCGGCGGCTGGTACGCGACGTCGAAGTCCAACGACGACGGCTCCGAGGCGTACTCGGTGTGGGCCGGCCGGGTGGACGGCAAGGGCGCGCCCAAGCTGATCAGCCCCAACGACGGACGCTTCCACGTCTACCCGGCGACCGACGGCAGGACGGTGGTCTGGGCGGCGTACGGCCAGACCGGCGTCGACGTCCTGGCGCGCCCGCTCTCGGGCGGTCTGGCCAAGAAGCTCTACAGCACCCCCAACGGCTTCAGCGGCCTTCGGGTCGAGGGCGACGTCGTCGTCCTGGAGTCGATGGACAACTTCGGCGGCCGGCACGTCGGTTACCTCCGTACCGGCGACAAGGAGCCGACCTGGGTCGACGAGGGGCGCTACGAGCTGGGCACGGCCCTGCCGTCCCTGAACGGCGGCCGGATCGCCTACGCGAAGCTCTACCCGCAGGGTGACGCCTACCGGATCGGCACCGAGGTGCTGGACCTCAAGACGGGCAGGAAGACCCTGACGGGGCAGAGCGGCAACCCGGAGTCCATCGGCCAGACGGGCCTCAACGGCACCCACGTCTTCTGGCTCGCGGACGAGGTCCAGGACGAGGGTCAGCTGGCCGTGCGCCGGGCGAACCTCGACGGCACCGGGGTCAAGGACCTCAGCGCCGAGAAGGGCGCGGACGCCCTCTTCCCCTTCGACCTCACGGCCTCCGACAGCGCGGTGACCGTCACCTCCGCGCTGCCGGACACGCGGTACCGCAACGAGTCGATGCCCAAGCTGTGGCAGTTCGCCGCGGACGGCTCGGGCAAGGGCCGGGTCTCCTGCAACCGCGGTGAGCAGTCCTCGGCCGCCGCGGCCGGCGGCAAGCAGGTGGTGTGGATCGACGGCACCACCGGCTACACCGACCTGGTGACCCGCACCCGTCCGGCGGGCGCCTGCGGCTAGGCACCACCGGTCCCCGTGGGGAAGGACCGGGCCCCCGGCGCCGATAGGCCGGGGGCCCGGCGTCCTGCCGGGCGGATGGGGACGGCCGTGGACGGCCGCGGCTCGTGGGAGGCCCCGCGTCAGCCGTTGGCGAGTGCCTGGAGCCTGGTGTACGTGCCGTTGAAGCGGTTGTGGTCACCGACCACCGGGCCGGTGTCCGTGTACTGCCAGAAGGTGTGGAAGCCCCAGCCGGCCGGGAGCTCCCCCGCGGAGGCCCCGTACCGGGGGATCCAGAGCGGGTTCACGGCACCGAAGCCCGCGTAGTTGCCGGTGCACTGCTTCCACCAGGTCGTCGAGGTGTAGATCACCGCGTCCCGGCCGGTGCGGGCCCGGTAGGTGGCGAAGAAGTCCTTGGCCCAGTTGACGAGCTGGCTCGCGCTCATGCCGTAGCAGGCCGCCCCCTCGGGGTTCCACTCCAGGTCGAGCACGCCCGGCAGCGTCTTGCCGTCGCGCGACCAGCCCCCGCCGTGCGAGACGAAGAAGTCGGCCTGCGCGGCACCGCTGGAGCTCGCGGGCTGCGCGAAGTGGTACGCGCCGCGGATCATGCCGGCGTTGTACGAACCGTTGTACTGCTGGGCGAAGTACGGGTTGGTGTAGCTGGTGCCCTCGGTGGCCTTGGAGTAGGCGAACCGGACCCCGCTGTCCCAGAGGGTGGACCAGGCGACGTTGCCGTTGTGGCTGCTGACGTCCACGCCCTCGACGGTGGCGAGGGGCGGGATCGGCCCGGGGTTGTCGTCCGGGGTGCCGGGCTTCTCGTGGGACCGGATGGTGGAGCCCAGCCAGTGCCGCTCGGGATGGGCGGGCGGCTTGCCCCGCGCGCCGTCCGCGGCGGCGGGCCCGGGGAGGGTGAGGAGGAGGGCCAGCGAGGCGAGGAAGGTGAGGAGTGCGAGAAAGGGGCGGACGGGCCTGACGGTTAACGGTGGCCGGACGCCGCGGGCCGTCGCGTGCGCGCGACGCGCCGGGCCTTGTCTGAGCTCGGGCATGGGTGCCTCCGGGCAGCTCGTACGACAGAGGAAGGACGCCGAATCGGAAATGACGTCATTGGTGTGACCATGTCATACCCAAAATTATGAGTGCGGACGCGCCAGGCATAGAGGGACGCGGTGCCGCCGTTGGTCTATTCCTGCGAAATACTGACGTAGCTGCGGTGACGAGCCGCGGCTGGATGAAACTTTCACCAGCCGGAAAAGCCGGAGAGGGCCCGACGTGCACCAGACGACACAGCCGCCCGCCGAGGAGGGCGGAGCGCGCGCCGAGGACGGCAGTGGTATGGACCAGGCATACCTCTCCCTCGAACGGGAACTCGCCGTGTTCCTGCGCCGCGCCCGCGCCTCCTCCGGCGAGATGGCGCGCGCCGTCCACCCCGACCTGGAGCCCGCGGCCTACGGGCTGCTGGTCCGCCTGGAGGACGCCGGGCGGCAGCGCGCCACCGACCTCGCCGGGTACTTCGGCGTCGGCAAGGCCACGATGAGCCGTCAGCTGCGCGCCCTGTGCGACCTCGGCCTCGTCACCCGCGAACCCGACCCGGCCGACGGCCGCGCCTCCCTGGTGCGGATCACCGAGGAGGGCCGCGCCCGCTTCACCCGCGTCCGTGACGCCCGCCGGGCGCAGTATGTGCGCAAGCTCGCCGACTGGGACCGCGGCGAGGTCGCCGAGCTCGCCCGCCTCCTGCGCCAGCTGAACACGAGCGCCGAGGGCTGACCGGGGGCGGGGCGCCGCCCGGGACCGCCCGCGCCGCGCTCCCGCCCGTCACAGCTCCGCGTAGAGCGCCGTCGCGTCGTCGTGCGGCTTGCCGCGCCGCCCCGGCGTCGCGCGCTCCGCCTCGCGGACCCGGTCGATCAGGGCCTGCGGGCCCTCCTTCGCCAGCACGCCGAAGCAGGCCGTCCAGTCCCCCGCGCGGAAGACCTCCACCCAGCGGCCCGCCCCGTCGGTGAGCGCCGCCAGCGCCGTGACCTCCGCGCGGGGCGTCACGCCCGTCACGGCGCGGTCGGCGACGGACGGGTCCGCGGCCGCCGTGAAGAAGCCGCCCTCGGCGTTGCGCTGCGCGTCCGTCACCGGGCCCAGCGCGCTCAGCCGGTCGATCCGGTCGTCCAGGACGGGCGTGACCGTGCCGTCCGGGGCCGCCAGCAGCAGGGCGGAGTCGGAGAGCACCAGGTGCTCCACCCGCCCGGCGTCCCAGCGCGCCACGACGACCGTGGCCTGCGGGGTGCGCCGGTGGGTGAGGTCGCAGGTGGCGCGATGGGCGTCCGCCGTGCGGGAGACGGCCTCGGCGAGACACGAGGCGAGCGTCATGTCCCGCCGGGACCCCGCCAGTTCGAGCAGCGCGCCGCCCAGCCGGGCCGTGAACCAGGGCACGTCGTGCGCGCAGCCGGTGTCGCCGTCGGGCGGTGGGGTCACGCCGTCCAGCAGGACCAGCGCCCCGCCGTCACCCGAGGCCGGCAGGGCCACGGACGCGAAGTCCTCGTTCGGGTGGTGCGGTTCCCCCGGGTGGGTGGCGAGTTCGATGCGCATGAGGTCAGTGTGCCGGATGTCGGAAATCTACGACTGCGTGCGCGCATCCTGTCGGCCGCCGAAGCGTTCTTGAAGTGACGTACCGCAGGGGGGTGTCGGTGCGCGCCGAGCGGCCCCCTGACATATGTCGATGGTCAATTTCAAATTGATATTCACTCCTTCGAGTGGCCGGGCGGTCGAAGGGCGCCTGCCCCTCAGAGGTGCTGAAAGGGTCAAATCAGTACCAGGGGTGGGACGAGAGAAGATTGAGAGCACCGGTGCGGAAGAAGCGGCTTCGGGGCGGCGAGCGTGAGCAGCGGTCCACGGCGGTGCGGGAGCGCACCGCCCGGGTGCGTAACCGGCTGACCGCCTCCGTCGCGGTCACCGCCCTCGCCGTCCTCGGCGGAAGCGCCCTCGGCGTCGTCGACGCCGCCCGTGAACTCGGCCAGGACCGCAAGCTCGTCGCCCGGGCCGAGGACACCGGCCCGGCCCTCGCCCTCGCCCACTCCCTCGCGGACGAACGCGACGCCATGACCCAGTTCGCCGCGGCCGGCCGCGACGGCGCCGCGGCGGCAGGCGTCTCCAAGGACCAACGGGCCCTCGTGGACCGGCAGATCGAGGAGTACGTCCCCTCCGCGCCCGCCTCCGTGCGCAGACTGCTCGACGGCCTCCCCGCCACCCGTGAGCAGGCGCTCTCCGGCGGCGACGCCCTCACCGTCCACACCGCCTACACCACCACCGTGCAGGCCCTGCACCGCGCCGGCGACGCGGCCGGCACCGGCGGGCCCGCGGCCCTGCTGCCGCTCGGCCGCGCCGTCGAGGAGGCCTCGGCCACCCGCGCCCTGCTCCTCGCCGCCCTCACGGCGAAACCCGCGCAGACGGGCGACGCGCAGACCGCCCGGGCCGGCCGCCAGACCTTCGCCGCGGCCGCCCGGCGCACCGCCCAGCGCGAGCAGGACGCCGTCGCCGACTTCCGCCGGCTCGCCGGGGCGGACGCCCGCGACACCTACGACCGGACGGTCGGCGGCGCCGAGGTCACCGTCGCCGAAGGCCACCTCACCCGCCTCCTGCGGGACTCGGCACCGGAAGGCCCCGCCGACCCCGTCCGTACCGCCCTCACCGTCCGCCTCGACCGGATGCGCGGCGTCGAATCCGTCCTCGTCGCCGGTGAGCTCGGGCGCCTCCAGCGGCTGCGGGCCGGCGCCCTCACCGACCTGGAGCTGCGCGCCGCCGCCGCGGCCCTCTGCCTGCTGACCGCCCTCGTCGCGGGCGTCCGCGCCGGCCGCTCCGTCACCCGGCCCCTCGACGTCCTGCGCCTCGGCGCCCGCCGCGTCTGCGCCGACCCCGCCGCCGAACGGCCCATCGCCTTCAAGGGCCGCGACGACGAATTCGCCGAGACCGTGCGCTCGGTGAACGTCCTCCGCGAGACCGCCCACCGGATGCAGGAACGCATCGCCGTCCTGGAGGGCGAGCGCACCCGGCTCGTCGCCTCCCGCAGGACGCTCGCCGAGGAGCGCGAGGCCCTGCGCGCCCAGCACCAGGAGCTCACCGACCAGCTCTCGGAACAGCCCGCCGAACGGCCGGCGGACCCCGCGCGCGAGCGCGCGCACGGCCTGCACGTCGGCCTGTCGCTGCGCACCCTCCGCCTGGTCGAGCGGCAGCTGGCCGTCATCGAGGGCATGGAGGCCCACGAGACCGACCCCGAGCGCCTGGAGACCCTCTTCACGCTCGACCACCTCGCCACCCGGATGCGCCGCAACAGCGAGAACGTCCTCGCCCTCGCCGGCGCCGAGACCGGCACCGGCCGCACCGCGCCCGTCCCCCTGCTCGACGTGCTGCGGGCCGCCGCCGGTGAGATCGAGCGGTACCAGCGGGTGCGGATCCAGTCCCTTCCCCCGCACGCCCGCCTCGCCGGCTACGCCTCCGAGGACATCAGCCACCTCATGGCGGAACTCCTGGAGAACGCCACGGAGTTCTCCCCCTCCGAGGCCCATGTGCAGCTCTCCGGCTGGCTCCTGGAGACCGGCGAGGTCGTCCTCTCCGTCCAGGACGAGGGCATCGGCATCACCCCCGGCCGGCTCGCCGGCCTCAACGCCCTCCTCGCCGACCCCGATCCGGAGCCCCCGGCCCCCGCCGCGGCCGGCCGGGCGGGCCACCCGGAGCCGCGCGGCGAGCGGGGCGACGGGGAGCAGGGCCAGGGCCTCGGGCTGCACGTCGTCGCCCGGCTCGCGGGCCGGCACGGCGTCCACGTCCAGCTGCGGGAGCAGATGACCGGCGGCACCGCGGCGGTCGTCGTCCTCCCGCTGCCGGTCCTGGCCGAGAGCTCGCCGACCGTCACCGGCCTCGCCGACGCCCCGCCCGCGCCGGGCACCGCGGCGTCCCCGAGGGTCCACCTCCCCGGCAGCCTCGCCGATGCCAACTCCCACGCCCTGCCCGGCCGCCCGCAGCGGGCCGTCCCCGGACAGGGCTCCGGCCAGGGCGCCGGCCGGCTCACCGGTCCGGCCGCCGGACTGATCGCCGGACACCCCGCGCCCGTACCGCTGCCCGCGCCCGTCCACCCCGCCGACCCGCCGGCCCTGCCCCCGGGCAGCCCGATACGGGTCACCGGGCTGCCCGTCGCACCGGCCGTCGCCACCGGCCGGCACGCCCGCCTGCCGGCCCCCGCCGACCCGTCCGTCGGCAACGGCCTGCCCAAGCGCACGCCCAAGGCCGTCCCCCAGCAGCCCGCACCGCCACCGGCCCGCGGCAGCGTCGATGCGGAGGCGCTGCGCCGCAAGCTGTCCGGCTTCCAGCGGGGCGCGACCGCCGGACGGCGGGACGCCGAGGCGGAGTGGGCCGGGCGCACCACCGATCGGAACGCAGCGGGGTCGCCCGCCCAGGGCGGCACTGTCGAGGAGGCACGCGGTTGACCGCAATTTCCCGGGGGGCGACCCCCGTCACCCCAGTCGGCCCCGTCGCCTTCGGGCTGAGCCACGAGGCCCGCAATCTGCAGTGGCTGCTGGCCGGCCTGGTCGAGGAGGTGCCCGGCGTCCGGTCGGTCGCCGTGGTCTCCTCCGACGGCCTGCTGCTGCTCTCCTCCGACCCGGACCGGCCGGCCTACCCCGGCACCGGCCGGCCGGAGGGGCCGCGCGGCTCCACCGGCGACCTCGCCACGATCGTCGCCGGCCTGGGCAGCCTCACCACGGGCGCCGCCAGCCTGATGGACGGCGGCGCCGTCAAACAGACCATGGTCGCGATGGACGAGGGCAGCCTCTTCGTCATGACCATCAGCGACGGCTCCCTGCTGGGCGTGCACACCTCGCCCGACTGCGACATGAGCGCCGTCGCCTACCACATGGCGCTCTTCGTCGGCCGGGCCGGCCACGTCCTCACCCCCGCCCTGCGCAGGGAGCTGCGCCAGTCGGTGGAGGCGGTCGAATGAGCCGGGCCGCCGCGCTCCGCCGCAGCCCGGCCCGGGTCCGCCCGTACTCACTCACCGGGAGCCCGCCGCACCGCTGCCGCCCGCTGCTCGTCGAGACCTTCGTCGCGGCCAGCGACGACCCCGACGCCCCGGCCGACTACCGGGCCGGCGCCCCTTCCGGCCCGCCCGGCGGCGGCCCCTGCCCGCGCGGGGTGCCCGAGGCGCGCGCGGTGGTCGAGCTGTGCCGCAGGCTGCGCACGGTCGCGGAGATCGCCGCGCTGCTGAGGATGCCGCTCGGCGTGGTGCGGGTCCTGCTGCTCGAACTGGCCGACGAGGGCAGGATCCGCGTCTTCGACAGCGACCACGGCACCGGCCGGCCCGACCGGGCACTGCTGGAAAGGGTGCGGGGTGGACTTCACCGACTCTGACCCCGGGGACGTCAGGAGCGGGACGGGGCGCGCGGCGGGCGCCCCCGGGGCCCGAGGGCCCGAGGCCGCCGGTGAGAGCGGAGACGCCCGGTCCGCCGGGAGTGCGCGGGGCGTGGACACCTGGGACGCCTGGGGCGTCGAGGCCCCGCGGAAGGCCGGGGGCGGTCCCCGCGAGGGCGACGCCGGGGACGGCCCTGTAGGCGAGGCCGTCCGGTCCCGGGCCCCCGGCGCCATCGGTGCCGCACTCGCCGTCCGGGAGGCCCCCGCGCCGCACCCCGTGGAGCGTGGCTGGCAGACGGACCGCACCCGCGCCCCCCACGCCACCAAGATCGTCGTGGCGGGCGGTTTCGGCGTCGGCAAGACGACCTTCGTCGGCTCCGTCTCCGAGATCACCCCGCTGCGCACCGAGGCCGCCATGACGGCCGCCGCCGAGACCCTCGACGACCTCACCGCCACGCCCCGGAAGACCACCACCACGGTCGCCATGGACTTCGGCCGCATCACCCTCGACGCCGACCTGGTGCTGTACCTCTTCGGCACGCCGGGCCAGAAACGATTCTGGTTCATGTGGGACGACCTGGTCCGGGGCGCGATCGGCGCCGTCGTGATGGCCGACACCCGGCGGCTCGCCGAGTGCTTCCCCGCGCTCGACTACTTCGAGACCTCCGGGCTGCCCTACATCGTCGCCCTGAACCACTTCGAGGGCTCGGCCCGCCACGAGCCCGAGGCGGTGCGCGAAGCCCTCGCCCTCCCGCGCCAGGTGCCCCTCGTGACCATGGACGCCCGGCAGCGGATCGCCGTCGTCGACACCCTGCTGATCCTCGTCGGCAGGGCCCTCGACGCCACACCCGGATGAGAGACCCACGGGCCCCGAGGGGTCCGCGGGGTCCATGGGATCTACGGGACCTACGGGCCCCACGGCAGGGGGAGCGGACCCGTGCGGAGCATCCTCATCGTCGGAGCCGGCCAGTCCGGACTCCAGCTGGCACTCGCGCTCCAGGCCCGGGGGTACGACATCACGCTGATGTCGAACCGCACGCCCGAGGAGATGCGCTCCGGCCGGGTGCAGTCCACCCAGTGCCTCTTCCCCACGGCGCTGCGCCATGAGCGCGAGCTGGGCCTGGACTTCTGGGCCGACCGCGCCCCCCGCATCGAGGGCCTGGGCGTCTCCGTGGCCGGCCCCGCCGACCTCCCGGGCGGCGGGCACCGCCGCCTGCTCGACTGGGTCGGCCGGTTCGACGGCTGCGCCCAGTCCGTCGACCCCCGGCTGAAGATGGCCGGCTGGCTGGACACCTTCGCCGACCGCGGCGGCCGCCTCGTCATCCACGGCGCGACCGTCTCCGACCTGGACTTCCTGGTGCGCCGCTACGACCTCGTCCTCGTCGCCGCGGGCAAGGGCGAGCTCGCGGAGCTGTTCGGCCGGGACGCAGGCCGCTCCCCGTACACCGTCCCGCAGCGGGCGTTCGCCGTCGCCTGTGTGCACGGGCTCGGCCCGCGCCCGGAGCACCCGGGGTTCGAGGCGGTCCGCCGCAATCTCGTGCCCGGCGTCGGCGAGCTCCTGGTCGTCCCCACACTGACCCTGTCCGGGCGCGCCGACGTCCTCTTCTGGGCGGGGGTGCCCGGCGGCCCGCTCGACGTCTTCCAGGACCTCAGGAGCCCCGGCGAGCACCTGGCGCTGACCCTGGAGCTGCTGGAGCGCTTCACCCCGTGGGAGTACGCGCGGGCCACCGCCGTCGAGTTGACGGACGCGGGCGCCACGCTGGCCGGGCGCTACGTCCCCACCGTCCGGCACCCCGTCGGGCGGCTGCCGTCGGGCGGGCTGGTCCTCGGGGTGGCCGACGCCGTCGTCGCCGACGACCCCGTGGCGGGCCAGGGTGCCAACGCCGCGGCCAAGTGCGCGGCCTCCTATCTGGAGTCGATCACCGAGCGCGGTGCGCTGCCCTTCGACGAGGAGTGGATGACCGGCGCCTTCGCCCGCCACTGGGAGCGGGCCCGGCACGCCACCCGGTGGACCAACGCCATGCTCGCGCCGGCGGGCGCGCACGTCATGGAGCTGATGGGGGCGGCGGCCGGGCACCCGCCCGTCGCGGACCGCTTCGTACGCGGGTTCGATGATCCGTCCGACTTCGAGGACTACTTCTACGACCCCGAGCGGACGGCGGCCTACGTGGCAGGGGTCGTGGCGGAATCCGGCGCCGGTGCCACCGCCGCGGGGAGCGCCGAGCCCCCGGGCGGCCGTGCCGCCGGTGGCGCGTAGTCGCGCAGCGGGGCCTCTCCGGCGTCCGGGCGGACGGCCCCCAGCAGCGGGTTCGAGGCGATCGGTGAGATCTTCACGGCCGTGCCCGGCCGCGGGGCCTGTATGACGAGGCCGTCGCCGATGTAGAGCGCGACATGCGTGGCGTCCTCGAAATAGATCACCAGGTCGCCGGGGCGCAGACGGTCCAGGGAGACCCTCGGCAGCGTCCGCCACTGCTCCTGGCTCGTCCGGGGAATGAGGTCGCCCGCGTGTGCCCACGCCTGCGAGGTGAGGCCGGAGCAGTCGAAGGAGTCGGGGCCCGCGGAGCCCCACACATATGGCTTGCCGAGCTGCGCGTACGCGTACGCCAGCGCCCTGCCGCCGGCCCGGGACGGCGCCCGCGCGCCGCTCAGCCGGCCGGAGGAGAGGAGGGTCCGCTGGGCCTTTCCCACCGTGCGCCGCTCCAGGCCGCGGAGCTCCGCGAGCTGCTCGGCGGTGAGGGAGGCCAGCAGCTTCTCCACCTGGGCCAGGCTGTCGTTTATGGTGTCGCGCTGCTTCTTCTGCCGGGCGGCCAGCTTCTGCCGCGCGTCGAGGGCCTTGCGGGCCCTGACCGCGAGCTCCTCCGCCCGTCTCTCGTCGCGGGTGAGCCGGTGCACGGTCGCGGCGCGGTTGCTCGCGGCGCGGGTGATCTGGTGGCTGCGGTCGAAGGCGTGCCGGGCGTCGGGGCTGAGCAGGAAGCCGAGGAAGGGGGAGAAGGCGCCGCCGGCGGCGCGGTACTGCTCCCGGGCGATGCGGCCGGCGTCGTCCCGGCTGTCGGTGAGGGCACTCCGGGCGCGGGTGAGGTCGGTGCCCAGCCGGGCGGCCTCCTCGCGCTGCTCCTTGAGCTTCTCCTCGGTGGCGTTGTACGTCTCCGTGGCCTCCTCCGCCTTGCGGTAGAGGGCCTGGAGCCGGGCGAGCAGGGCACTGACGGACTGGTCGGGCGGGTCGGCCGGCGCGGCGGTCGCCGGGGGCGCCTGCAGTGCGAGCGACGCGGCGCCGGCCATCAGCGCCGCCGTGCACACAGAGCGCACGAACCGTCCTGACACGGGCTCACCTCCATTACTGGGCGTGATCGTTTGCCCACGGAGGATCGTGGCACGGCCGGTCGTACTTACGGCAGTGGGCATGGGCGAATCCGCCTAACCCGCTCACTCCTGAGGTGCCCCCACATCACCCACACGGAGGGGCGCGCGATTCCCGGCGCGCGCCACCTCCGGGCCCGTCACTTCCCCGGACGCGTCCATGGCCACTTGAGGCCGCCCGCCGGTACGCCCTCGGGGTCGTACACGTACTTCCACCCCTTCGGCAGCCCGAGCCGTCGCGTCGTGCCCGCCGTCTCCCTGCGGTACACGTGCACGGCCGGGGCCCCGCCGTCCCCGGCCGGCACCGGTACCTCATAGATCTTCGGCGGATGCCCGGTGACGCCCAGGAGTACCGGCAGTACGCGCCCGTCCAGGGGCCCGCCCTCGAAGGGCGTATTTTCGCTTTTCACGCCACCAGTCTCCGTCAGACGGGGGACGGGCCTCCGGTCGTAGCGGGGCCGTACGGGTCAGCCGCGCTTCCCGCGCGGCACGGGGAGGCGGGCATACGCTTCCGGATCACCCGGGGGTCGGCGGGCGCCCGCTACGGACCGCACACGGGGGGCGGGGGAGAGGGAAGGGTTTCCGGACCGGAGACGCTCCTGCCGGTGTCCTCGCCGGCCCCTTCGTCCCCGGCGGCGGCCTCGTCCTTTCCGCCGGCCTGGTCGTCCCCGCGGGGCCCGTCCTCCTCCGCGGCCGTCGCCGGCTCCAGCAGGTGCCCCGAGTCCGCCACGACCCCGGCCACCCCCCGGGCCAGCCGTCCCACCGGCCCGTCCGCCGCCTCCAGCTCCAGCGCCGCCCGGGTGACGGCCGCCGCCTGGCCGTCGCTCGCCGCCGTCGCGACGAGCAGCGCCACGAAGTGGTCGACCAGCCGGTCGCGCATCTCCGCGGCCGGTAGCAGCTTGTCCTCGTCCAGCCAGATCAGCGACGCCGCCTCCACGGCGGCGATCCAGGTGCGGACCATCATCCGCAGCCGGGGGCCCGGCGACCCCACGGCCAGGTGGGCGAGGATGTGCCCGGCCGCCGCCCGCCGCACCCCGTCGACGATCGCGCCCGTACGGGACGTCTCGGCGACGCTGCCGCCCTGGAGCAGGGCGCTGAACCCGGCGTCGTGCTCGTCGACGAAGCCCAGGTAGCGGTCGAGCGCGGCGGCGAGCCGCTCGCTCAGCGGGCCGGTCGGCGGCTCGGCGAAGCACAGCTGGAGATCGTCGGCCGCGCTGCGCAGCGCGGCCTCGTAGAGCTGCGGCTTGCCGCCGGGGAAGTAGCGGTACACGAGGGGCCTCGACACCCTGGCCGCGGCCGCCACGTCGTCCAGGGACACGTCCTCGGGAGCGCGGTGCGCGAAGAGCGTGAGCGCGGCGGCGATCAGCTGGGTGCGGCGCTCCTCGACGCTGAGCCTGCGGTAGGCGGCGCGCGGGGCGGGAGTCGGGGCTGCCGGGGCGGTTCCGCTGCCGTTCATGCACCGCAGCGTAACCGCCGCGCGGGAACGCGAAACCGTGGATCCGGCCCGTCCGTTCAGACGAGCAGCCCCGAGCTGCGCCACAGCCGGCGGCCCGTCCCGCGCATCAGCCCCATGTCGTCCAGGAAGTCCGTGAGCCGCTTCGCGCCCGCCTGCATCACCTCGCGCCGGTGACCGCTCGCCCGCACCTGGGCCACGGCCTCGTGGCTGTCCAGGCCCACATGGGTGTAGACGGCGGGGTTGACGAACGCGAGGGAGAAGACCCGGGCGGCCTCGCCGGCGCTCAGCCGGGTCAGCCCGGCCTCCCAGCGCGGGCAGCGCGCCATCTGCCGGCGCAACTCCTCCCGCGCGTACCGCACATGGCGCGCCTCCTCCACCACATGGATGCGGGTGACGCCCCGGACGAGCGGCTGGACGCGCTCGTCGGGGAAGGTCAGCCGCTGCATGTAGTCGAGAATCTCCTCGCCGAGGAGGGTGCAGGCGAACGAACCGGGCGTGGTGGACACCGTCTTGAGGACGCGGGCGAGGCCGTGGTGCAGCCGGGACACCGGGTACTCCGGGGCGCCGGACTTCTCGATCATGCGGGCGAACATCTTCGAGTGCCGGCACTCGTCGGCGATCTCGGTCAGCGCGTAGCGGACGTGCGCGCTGGTGAGCGGCTTGTCGTAGAGGTGGCGCACCAGCAGCTGCATCAGGATCACCTCGAACCAGATGCCGAGGGAGGCGAGCGCCGCGGCCTCGTGCCGGGACAGTTCGACGCGCTGTTCCTCGGACATCCTCCGCCACAGCGGGGTGCCGTAGAGGGACAGTAACTCCGGTGGCCAGAACCACTTGCCCTCGACGAGCGGCGCGTCCCAGTCCAGTTCGGTGTCCGGGTCGAAGGAGTGCCGGGCGGAGGACTCGAGCAGCCGCTCGGCGACCTTCTCGCGGTCCTTGAGCGGGCCGAGCGCGTCCCGGAGCGGCCGGGTGCGCGCGGTCGGGGCCGCGGTCCGGGAATCGGTCCGGGAATCGGCCCGGGACGCGGTTCGGGATGCGGTCCGGGGGGTCACGGCTGTCATGGCTGAGGACACCTCGTCTGTGAGTTACCCATGTGAGTTACCCGGGGTCACGCTTTATGAGACTGCTTGTCAGCAAGGACGTCAATCCCCCGGGGACACCCGGCTTCCGGTCATTGACCCGGCGGTAACCGGCGTGTGAGCCTGCCCATGAGTCAGGCGCGCGAGGGACACCCTGGACAGCGAGGGACAGGAGGCGTCGATGACGACGCGAGAGTTCTACGCACACGAGCCGGCCGAATCCGTGTGGGAGGTGCCCGCCTCCGGGTCCGCCCGCTTCAGCTGGGACTACCAGGACGGCCGCGAACGACTGCTGTCCCTGTACCAGAAGGGCAAGGACAAGCAGTGGGACGCCACCACCCGCATCGACTGGGACCTGCCGGTGGATCCGTACGACCCGCTGGGCATCCCCGACGAGAACCTGCCGGTCCACGACACCCCGTACTGGGACCGGATGACGGACAGGAACAAGGACGAGCTGCGGCGGCTCTTCGCCTCCTGGCAGTTCAGCCAGTTCCTCCACGGTGAGCAGGGCGCCATGGTGTGCGCGGCCCGCATCGTGGAGTCCGTGCCGGACCTGGACGCGAAGTTCTACTCCGCCACCCAGACCATGGACGAGGCACGCCACGCCGAGATCTTCGGCCGCTTCCTCCACGAGAAGGTCGGCCTGGTCTATCCGGTCGACGACAACCTCCAGGCCCTGCTGGGCGACACCCTGCGCGACTCCCGCTGGGACATGCCCTACCTCGGGATGCAGGTCCTGATCGAGGGCCTCGCCCTCGCCGCCTTCGGCATGCTCCGCGACACCACCGACAAGCCGCTGCCCCGGCAGATCCTCGCCTACGTCATGCAGGACGAGGCCCGCCACGTGGCCTTCGGCCGGATGGCCCTGCGCGACCACTACGCGCAGCTCACCGAGAAGGAGCTGCGCGAGCGGGAGGAGTTCGTCATCGAGGGCTGCTACCTGATGCGGGACCGGCTGCGCGGCGAGGTGGTCCTCACCGACTTCGGGCTGCCCGCCGCCGACGCCGCCGAGCTGAGCGAGCGCTCCTCGTACCTGAGGCTCTTCCGGAAGCTGCTCTTCAGCCGCATCGTGCCCTGTGTGAAGGACATCGGCCTGTGGGGCGAACGGCTCCAGCGCGCCTATGTCGACATGGGCGTCCTGGAGATGGGCGACTCCAGCCTGGACCTGCTCATGGCCCAGGACGAGGAGCTGGCCGAGCGCTTCGACGCGGAGCGCTTCGCGGCCGAGGAGGAGGCGCGCCGCGAGGAGGTGGCGGCCGTGATCGCGGCGGGTGCGGGAGCCTCCGAACCGGAGGTGAAAGAGGGTCCGAAGGGGCGGGGATGAAGTGATCAATTCCCCGAAACCCCGGTCGTGACCAGTCCGTTAACACATCGCCGAACGACTCGTGCCTTCTTGGAACCTTCTTTTCGGTGGCGACGTCTTCGGGTGCACCAACGGCTACGAGCGTGTGCGCATGAGCACGCGCGCATAGCCACGCGGGGATCCGGAGCACACACCGAGGGAGGGGAAGTGCATGGCACGACTGACCGCTCGGAGGCGTCACCTCACGATGGCGGCGGTATCGGTCCTGGTGCTCGCCGCGACGATACCGGGCTGCGTGGCCATGGCCACGGAGGACTCGGGAAAACCTGAACAGACCCAAGGGAAGAGCCCGTCCGGCAGCGGGACGGCCGGGAGCACCGGGGCGGACGGGAAGCCCGTGGCGTCCGCCACGCCGTCACCGCCGGAGCGGGTCTCCGCCGAGCTCACGCGCGGCAGCGAGAGCCCGGGGAAGGCGGTCAACCTCACCATCGACGACGGCCCCGAGCCGGGCTGGACGGTGAAGGTGCTCGACGTGCTGAAGAAGAACGGCGCCACGGCCACCTTCTGCATCGTCGGCTCCCGCGCGAAGGAGTACCCCGCCCTCGTCAAGAAGGTCGTCGCGGCCGGACACCGGCTCTGCGACCACTCCGTCGACCACAACGTGGCCATGGACAAGCGCTCCGAGGCGTACCAGCGGCAGCAGGTCCTCGACGCCCGGAAGATGATCGAGGACGCCGCGGGCGGCGGCGCCAGGGTCCTCTACTACCGCGCCCCCGGCGGCGCCTTCACCCCGTACAGCCGAGAGGTCGCCGCCTCCCACGGCATGCGGCCCCTCGGCTGGAACGTCGACACCCACGACTGGAAGAACCCCGGCACCGACAAGATCGTCGCCACCGTGAAGCGCGATCTGCGCGAGGGCCCCACGATCCTCTTCCACGACGGCGGCGGGAACCGCGGGCAGACCGTGGCGGCCCTCGAACAGCTGCTGCCGTGGCTGAGGGAGCAGGGGTACGCGTTCGGCTACCCGAGGATCCGCTAGTCCGGGAAACCTTTCGCCGGGCGGCTCCCCGGCGAAAGGTCTCCGGCTACCAGCGGAACGCGTCCGAGATCCCGGCCGGCGGGGCGGAGGCCGGACCCCGCAGCGGCGCGGCGTTGCGGGGATGCCCCGGGTCGAGGAACCACCGGTGGGCCGAGACCAGCCACCAGATCCCGGAGAATCCCAGCACGGCCGCCACCGCGATCGGCGCGTAGTTGAACGTGTCGACCGTGACCGGCCCGGACTGCGGCAGCATGAACAGCACCGTGATCAACGCGACCCAGGAGATCGCCACGATGCCGACCGGCCGCGACCAGCGGCCCAGGTGCCAGGGCCCGCGCTCGAACGCGTCGCCCTGGCGCAGCCGCAGCAGCGTCGGCACGGCGTAGGCGAGGTAGAGGCCGATGGTGGCGATGGAGGTCACGGCCGCGTACGCCGTGGAGTTGACCAGATACGGCAGCCCGAGGACGAAGGCGCCGCCCGCCGCCAGCCACACGGCGTTCGTGGGCGTACGCGTCTGCGGGTTGATCCGGTGCCAGACCCGGGAGAACGGCAGGGCGCCGTCCCGGGAGAAGGCGTAGATCATCCGGGAGTTGGCCGTCACGGAGGCCATCCCGCAGAACAGCTGCGCCACGATCACCACGAGCAGCAGCAGCTTCCCGGCCGAGGCGCCGAGCGCGTCCAGGAAGATCTGGGCCGGCGGTACGCCCGTCGCGGTGCCGACCGTGCCGCGCCAGTCCTGGATGGCGTAGGTCAGCCCGGCCAGCAGCACGAAACCGGCGATCCACGACACCCAGATCGACCGTACGATCCCGCGCGGACCGGCCACGGCGGCGTCGTTCGTCTCCTCGGTCATGTGCGCGGACGCGTCGTAGCCGGTGAAGGTGTACTGCGCGACCAGCAGCGAGATCAGCCCCACGTACAGGCCGGAGCTCCAGCCCGTCTCGTTGACGAAGTGGGTGAAGACGAACGACGTCGACCGGTGGTGGTCGGGCACGAGGGCCAGCGCCCCCACGATCACCACCACGCCGATCAGGTGCCACCACACGCTCACGGAGTTGAGGAACGCCACCAGCCGCACACCGAAGGTGTTGAGCACGGCGTGCAGCAGGAGCACGGCGCCGAAGAGCGCGATGGTGTGGCCGGGGGTGGCGGCGAAGCCGAACTGGAGGTCCAGATAGGCGTTGAGGAAGGACGCGGCGCCGAAGTCGATCCCGGCGGTCACCGCGACCTGCCCCAGGACGTTGAACCACCCCGTGAACCACGCCCACGCGGCCCGCGACCGCTCGGGCGCCATCCGGTGGGCCCAGAAGTAGAGCCCGGCGGAGGTCGGGTACGAGGAGCACACCTCGGCCATCGCCAGCCCGACGACCAGGGTCATCGCGCCGACGACGACCCAGCCCCAGGTGAGCATGGCGGGGCCGCCGGTGCGCATCCCGAAGCCGTACATGGTCAGGCAGCCGGAGAGGACGGAGATGATGGTGAACGAGACGGCGAAGTTGGCGAAGCCGGACATCCGGCGGGCGAGGACCTGGGTGTAGCCGAGCTGCTGGAGGCGCTCTTCGTCGGAGGCGCTGGGGACGTCGAGTGGCACGCGATTCTCTCTCTCGTGGACACGGTCAAGGAATGTGCGGTGCGCGGTGCTCAGCGGAACGTGGCGGTACTCAGGGAGAACGGGGCGGTACTCAGGGGGAACGTGGCGGTGCCTAGGGGGAACGGGGCGGTGCCTATGGGGAACGGGGCGGCCGGACGGCGCGCAGGGCCCACTCCCGGTGGCGCAGGAAGAGCTCCTCGGCGTCGCCGCAGTAGGACCAGGGGACGTCCGAGGCGTACGGGCCGATGGCGCGGAACACCTCGTACGCCTCGGCGTGCCGGCCCGCGAACGCCAGGGCGTGCGCGAGGTAGTTGGCGTCGTCCATGAACTGGGCGTGGGGGAGCGGGGGCCGGTGCCGCCACCAGTGGTCCAGCACATGGTCGATATGCGGGCAGTCGACCCAGGGGTGGATGCTCAGACCGTAACTGCCGGCCTCGGTCTCCATCCGGTGCCGGTGCGACTCGGCGAGCGCCACCAGCGGCAGCGTGGCGAGGGGCAGGCCCCGGGGCGCGGTGTCGGCTCGTTCCTGCGCCCAGTGGAACATCTCGGCGCCCGAGCCGTGGTTGCGGCTGAAGAAGTAGGTGAGCACCTCGTGGTGGGCCTCGCGGTTGTACGGGTCCCGCGCCTCGACCTCGGTCCAGACCTGCCGCAGCATGTCACGGCCGGGCGCGTGCACCCGGATGAGGGCGAGCATCACCACCCAGGGCGAGGGGTCGGCGGGCCCGGCCTCGGCGGCGGCGAGGCAGGTGGCCCAGGCCCCCTCCATCTCCGCCCGCCCCTCGGCCACCCCGCTGATGATCGACCGCAGGGCCCGAACGTGCGCCAGCAGCGCCAGCGCGTCCGCGGACCGGGGCTCGGCCCGCGCCCAGGTGTCGGCGAACCGGAAGCGCGCCCCGGCCCGCGCCAGCACCTGGAGCCGGAAGATCCGCCGGTCCCAGTCCCGCCCGCTCGCGGCCAGCAGATCCCGGGGCCCCTCCCAGCGCCCCATGGCCGCGTCCTCCAGCACCCCTCGCAACGGCAGATCGTCCCGCGCGGGATGCCGGTCCACCGCCGGCCGCTGTCCGTCGCCTCGCCGCAATCTCATGCGGACTTCCTCCTGATGAGCCATCAAGAAGGCAGGGCGACAGGCGACTTGCCGTAACCGGCCGTCACGTGATGCCCCCCGGGGCGGCACCCTACCCCGCGGGAGCGGAGGGATGGCGTCGAACGACCGGGGCCGATGAGATTGAATTTTCGACAGAGAAACCCGAGAGCCCCCGCGCCCGGAAGCACCCCACGAGGCGCCCCCGGCAACACCCTGGAACCCGACCAGGGAAGGAAACCCCGGAAACGGCAAAGAGCCGGACCCAATGGGTCCGGCTCTCGATGTCCGGCACTTCGGTGAACCGGCGCCCTGACGGCGCCGACTGAAGCGAAGTGCCCCCGGCAGGATTCGAACCTGCGCACACGGCTCCGGAGGGGGTGGTCACTTATGCTTGGGGGACGCCTCTGAGCTGCGTAGATGAGCCTTCTAGATCACGCAGATTTGCATCTCACTCGCCGCTCACTCGGAGACTGGTGTGCCAGCCTCCGAACGTCCGTGGGTCGGCTCAGGCGGGTTGCGGAGCGCGGGGGCGTGCGTTCGTGGCCCTTCCGATCAAAGGCGTGAGGCCGGCGAGCGTGGGAAGAACGACCGGGAGCAGGTCTGCGGGCACTTTGAACAGCACCACGACGATGACCACTACGACCCCCCAAGGGGTGGCATGGGGTCCGACAGCCCCGATGATTGGGCTGTAACGTCCCCTGGGCTCGTGCTGGGCGGGCGGCGGTTCGATAGCCTGAGGGTGGGTCATCTGGTCTCCTTGAACACGATGACAGGGGCGGCTTCCTGGGCCAACAGGGGCCGCCCTTCGTGTAACCAGGATGAGGGACGGTCTCTTTGGTGATTGTCAGCATCGTGCTGACACTCGATCGGCATGATGCTGGTATGAACTCGGCTCCCGGCGAACGACTGCACAACCTCTTGATGGCCTTAGCTGACGCGGCATTGGAGCTTGCGACGGACGGTGTCGCAGCAGCAGACCCTTGCGACGGTCCTGCCTACGTCCTGGCCTACGGATCAGGCATGGCGAGGAGGGCGCTCCGCGTCGAAGCGTTGGCGTCTGCGGTCCTTCGGCATGGGGGGATGTCCTGGGACGCAATGGCTGGTCGGCGTGAGGTCACTCGGCAATCACTTCACCGCCGCCTCTCTGCGCGGAGCGACCGCGAAGCTGAGGCGGCTCAGCGGTACGCCGGGCTGCACTCCAGTGATTTCTACGAACGACTGGAACGCCTCGAATCGATGATTGCCCGGTTGAACGAGGACTTTGATGAGGAATTGGCCCATGCTCCCGCGATTTGGGAGGCGCGGCGCAAGACGCCAGGCTGGTGGTGGCGAGCAGAGGAAGAGGACGAGTGACCTGCGAAAGCCAGATATCGAGGGAAGCCGCATGGCGGCTGACATCTGCGCGGTTCATCGGGGCAGTGTTGGAAGAATATGGAAGGATCTCGCTGCTCAGCAGCTAGGATAACTGGGCGTGCAGAGACTGGCGTTCTTCGACCTCGACAACACCCTCATTGACCGGCAGAACGCTCTATCAGGCTGGGTGAATGAGTTCTGCATCTCACGTGACCTGAGCGACTCTGCATGTATCAAGATGTGTGAGGAACTTAGCGTCCGTGCCTACCCGGCAGACTTTGTCCGGCTACGGCGAGAGTTGCAGCTCGCCGAGTCAGCGGATGAGCTGTGGAAGTCCTACGTCCGCGGTATTGCGGCCCGCGTGACGTGTCGGCCCGGCACAGCTCAGAGGCTCGGAGAGCTGCGAGCCGCAGGATGGTCCCTGGGTGTAATCACCAACGGTGCGGTGGACATTCAGCAAGCGAAGCTGAAGCAGACGGGCTTGCTCGGCGCCTTCGACATGGTGTGCATATCTGGTGAGGTGGGGGTTCGAAAGCCGTCTCCCGAGATATTCGAGGCGGCAGCACGCCGATGCGCCCTGCCGCTCGACGGCTGGATGGTTGGCGACAACCCCGCCACTGACGTGGGTGGAGGGCAGGCCGTCGGGCTGCGAACGCTCTGGATATCCGGCGGCCGGGAGTGGCCGGCGGGCGCTCGCAACCCGGACAGCATCGCCGAGGACGCATCAGCCGCGATCACGTACCTCCTGGAGTGGGGCTACGGGCGTCAGCCTCAGTCTTCTGGGATCTTGTGAAGCCACCCCAGCGCCTCTGAAATCTCCAAGGGCAGATCCTTCGAATCCGCCCAGCGGTCCATGACAGTTGCCGCCGCTTCCGCCAGCTCTGTCGGTAGGCACGTCTCTGAAAGCGCGCTCACCGCCTCCCGCATCTCCGGCGCCCAGCGCCATGACCGCGAAGCCACCTTGGGGATGTACTCGATTTCTGCGAGGTAGCTGGCTGTGCGGCCCTTCGCTACATCGAGCAGCTCGTTCTCGACGCCGTAGTCCCGAGCTAGTGCGTAGGAAACCGCCGCGAGTACACGGCTCGTCTTCTGGAAGGTGCTGTACGACAGCTTGAGCGCCGACGCGCGCCCGATGCCACCGGGCAAAGGGCGGGCGTCCACAGCCGTTTCGCCGAAGAGTTCGGCCACCTTGACCACTGAGGGCCCGGGCCCGGACAGGTAAAGCCGCGTCGTCTTCGCGGCGGATGGCGGTGAGCCGATGACAGAGCCGTCGACCACCTCGGCATCAGCTCGCATCATCACGGCACTGATCATCGCCATGCTGGCGGGCGAGACAGCATTGGCGTCCACGTAAATGCCTGAGAAGGAGTGCGCGGCGACCGACCCGGCGACCTCTTCGGCGTTGGCCGGCGGGCAGAGACTCAGGATGATTTCAGCGCGCTCGGCCATCTCTCCGATACCCGAGACCGCGCTGAACCCGGCCCTTTCAGCCCTGTCTCGACTGGCGTTGCTCCGCCCCTCCGGACACCAGAGAACTTCTACGCCCCGCCCCCTGGCCTGCGCTGCCACCGCCGTGCCCATGCTGCCGGGGTGCAGGATGCCCAGAACCGTCATGCGACCAACCGCCTGATATCGCGGGCTGTGGCCTCCACCGCACCGGTGACGGCTTGGTCAATAGTGTGAGCCGCCTCGGACGGGCTGAGCTGATCGGTTCTCAGCACCAACGACCACGAGTTGTCGGCATGGCTCAACAGGTCCTGCTGCGTTTCGTGCCACACCTGGAGCCGCGCCTCCACGTCATTGTCTCCGCGCTCGGCGCAGCGTGCTGCCGTGACGTTGAGGGGGCACCACAGCAGCACCTGTACCCAGTGGAGCGGGAAGACCTCAACAGCGGTCGCTCCTTCTACCTGCCCCATGTGCAGCACGGGCGTGCGGCCGCCTTCAACCAAGGCCGTGAGGCCGCCCCGATCAATGGCGTATTCGGCTTGGTACCGGGAGTTGCGGTAGAGCACTTCTCCGGCCTGGTCGAGGTCCTCGATGTGCTCCACCGACGTCATGCGGTACCCGGTCGTCCGGCCGGCTCCTGCCTTGAGTCGCTCGAAGAGGGAATAGGAGCCGCTGCGATTCAGCTCGGCAGTGATGGTGTCCTTACCTACCCCTGGCGGGCCGTACAGGATGACGCCGACGGCTGTCACAGGCCACCTCCACTGAGGACGTCGCGGGCCTGATCGGCCATGGCGATTGCCGCACCCAGACGGTTATTCACGACAAAATGCGGGCCTTGAGGTCGCATCTCCAGGTCTATAGTGGCCAGGTACTCTTCCCAAGCCTCCATTTTCCAGCTATCACGGGCCGCTCCCCGGAATTCGATATATTCCCGCATGGAATCGGGGTCGCACTCCACCCAGATGGTGGCGACTGAGACCCTTTTTGATTTGCATCGGTTGTGGAAGCGCTGCATCCATGAGGCTTGCGAAAACTCCGAGACAAACGGTGCATCGAGGATCGTGGAGACGCCGCAGTCGACGTTGTCCCATGCCGCCTCCATGAGGCAGCGATATTCGAGAGGGCGGATTTTCTCTCGATAGAGCTCCGAACTCCTGTCGTTGGCTTCTCCGCCGAGGGCGACGAGAAGCTGATCCACCAGAGGGCGAGTCAGGGAGTCCTTGTCGAGGATTGGCCACCCAGTGAGACGACCAAGGAATTTAGCAAACTCCGACTTGCCGGAGCCTGCGAACCCGCCGACCAGTACAACCGAGGGACTTTGGCCGGTGGTCCACTCGCTGTGGGCGCGCCATGCGCCGAGGAGCCGGTTGCGCAGGTCTTCCCCGTCGACATCGTCAGTTCCCTCGCGGATGCTGCCTAGGGCGGCGCGGACCGCTTCCAACTGATCTGAGGGGCGCGTCTCCGACATGGTGGGGCTAGGTGCCACCTGAGCTTCCTCTCCGGGGAGGGCTCGACGGAAGCCGAGTTCAGCTTCATTGAGGCCGTAGAGAATGCAGTACGCCCGACGATAGTGAGGGCCGGGATAGATATTGTTCTCGTGGCCCCAGACCGTTTGGAAATTTGCCGCGATGTTGAACTTGTGGCGCTCGGCGATTTCTCGCAGCTTTTCCCCGGTCTCTTCTAAGGTGAGGCTGTGCTTTTCTCGCTGCTCGCGCAGGAGAGTTGCATTCCAATCAGGTCGATGCCGAGCCATCTTCCCCTCCTAGATAGCTAATCCAAACCGTGAGTGTAGCGACGTGCGGACCTCATGAAAAGTAGTGATAGAGGATGTGTAAGCGAACGTGTAAAAACGGGGAAAATCTGTCAGGTAAGGGAGCGTGATACCGACTCTGCGCCCTAGGAGGTGAACTGATTGCACGTCCCGATCAAGGAGGTGGTCAGGTGTCACCGCAAGTGCCGCGTGGCGCTGCTCGTCGCCCGGTTCGCCGGCTGCTCGTCACGTCTCCAGCTCTTCCAGTCGCTCCCGCAGTCTTCCGACTTCGTGCTTGAGCTGTTTGATCTCCTGCCGGAGCTCCTCGACCGCGGCCTGCGGGTCGTTCTGCCGCGCAAGGGTGGCCGAGTCTGAGGTCAGGAAGGCGCCCTTCCCCTGGTGGCTCACCGCGAGCCCGTCGGACTTGAGCGCCCTGATCGCGTCGCGCGCCACGGTGATGGTGACCTTGTAGCTCTCCTGGAGCTCTGCGAGTGACGGTAGCCGCCCAGACTCCTTGAACTCCTCGGCGGCGATTCGCCGTCGAAGGTCTTCCGCCACCTGCTGGTAGGCGGGTTTGCCGGTCCACTCGACCATCTGCACCCCAAGCTCCGTCTCGGTCTCTGCCTCATAGTGCCTAAGCGGCTGAGGGAGAACCAGCGCGCCGACCTGCATGTTCCGCGAAGAGGGTTGACGTACTCTGCCTCAGAGTGCACTCTGAGGCAGAGCTAGCCCGAGGTGTTCACCTCTCGCCAGAGCAGGTGAACACCCCTGGAAAGCCTGCTTGACCTGCACCAGGAAGCGCCCGGAGGGCTCCGTGAAACGGGTCCAAAGGCAGCGTTCGTTCATTGAGAACTGAACAGTGTGCGGCCCCAGTCACCTGCACATGGGTGATCGATGGGGTCCGCCTCCGGCCCTGCGATACCGGGCTTGGAGGGCGCCTCCAGCCCTCACAAGGTTCGGGAGGCCGCCCGGAGTGATCCGGGCCGCAGGATGCCGCCCCCTGCATAGGGCGGTCCGGGGCGACTCTCCTCCCCGGGGTGAAAAAGGAGCGCCGTCTACTGATCTTTCGGGAGTAGGCGGGGGTCGTCACCGCGCCGGCCTTGATGCCGCCGCGCTGACGGTTACGGATCACCCGAGGTCCAAACCACTGAAAGGGGCCCGCCATGGGTCACCGATGTACGCGGGCGCCGCTGTGGCCGACCGGCACAGCGAGCGCCGCTCACCACCCCGTCCGTGAGCTGAACGAAGCCTGGCAGCGGACCACCGGTCGAACCCCACCGCCACGCAGCCGCTAGCGCTGCGCCGGTTGCCTCCTCCGTCCGTCCGGCGTTCTTGGCGCTGTACGGGCGGGGTTGAGGGGAGCCGGGGCCGTTCGGCCGGGTTCCGTACCTTCCATGCCTACGTCTGGAGTTCGCATGTTCGGCAAGAAGTCGCAGTGTGAGACCGAGGACCTGACCACGCCTGAGGCGGTTGCCCGGGGTCAGAAGGTCTACGACCGGATCGTGGCCGGTAAGTGCAAGGACGTCGAGGCGGAGCTGGACGCCGTCCACTGCCGGGGTCGCCAGAGCAAGCGCGCGAGCTGAGATCGGGAAGGCGCCACCGCCCCGATGGTCGCAGGCCGGGTTCGACTCCCGGCCGGGGCGCTCGCCTGCCGCTGTGCGGCATGGCTGTCAGCGCCGATGCGGCGGCACTCCCGGATACCGGCAGTCTGCCGCCGTCGTCCTGCGCGTCCCTTTCATGGATCAAGGAGATCCGTCATGACTGAGCGCACTTTCGTCTCGCAGTCCGCCGGCCCGGTCGTCCTGGGGCTGGACCTGCCGATGGGCAGCATCCACGTCCAGGTCCTGGGCAGCGTCCAGAGCGCGTACGTGGTCGTGCGGACGGAGGACTCCTCCGGCCCGGCCGCCGACGCGGTCAACCGGGCCCGCATGAACCAGAACGGGCAGGCCCTCTCGGTGGAGGTTCCCGAGATCCCCGGCAACGTGATGATGCAGAGCACCCGGGGCGGCCGGGTCGTCCAGAGCATGGGCACCGTGTACGGGTCGGTCACCGGCATGACGATCGTCAACGGCCGGATCATCCAGGGTGGCGGGACTGGCACGCTGGAGACCGTCAGCCCGGTCCAGGCCCGCGTGGTGCTCCCGGTCGGCTCTTCCCTCGCTGTGGTCACCACCTCTGCCCACACGACCGTCTCCGGCACGCTGGAGCGAGCGGAGTTCCGCTCCATCTCCGCCGACCTGGACCTTGATGGCGCCCGCAGCCTGAGCGCGGTGACCACGTCCGGCGACATCCTCACCGGGCACCTGACCGAGGGCATGTCTGCCCGGTCGGTCTCCGGCGACATCCGCGTGGGGGCGTACAGCGGGTCCGGGGGCCTCGCGGAGACCACCTCCGGCGACGTGGAGAGGACGGCGTCGATCCGAAGTTCATTCAGGAGCAGGTCGGCCACCTCTACGCGTCCACGACCGCCCTCTACACCGCGGTCAGCGACGACTTCGCCAACGCGATGATGCTCAAGGCCATCGACCTGGCCTTCGACAACGACCCCGGGCGCCGGGCCCTGGAACGGAGTGGACGACGATGACGGCGAAGCTCGACTACAAGTGGCACCTGCGCGAGGTCATGGCCACGAGGGGCATGTTCTCCACCACCGACCTGCGGCCTCTGCTGGCCGAGCGGGGTATCGACCTGTCCGCCAGCCAGATCTACCGGCTGGTGGTGGAGGTCCCGGAACGGCTCAACATCAAGGTCCTGATGGCCCTGCTGGACATCCTTGACTGCTCGATGGAGGACCTGGTCGAGCCGGTCGCCGCGGGCAGGCTGCGGGCGAAGAAGGCCGCGGACGGTACCGAGACCACGGGTGTCGGCGATTTCCGGCCCAAGCGAGCCCGGATTTCCCGGTCGTGACCGCGTCTGCCCGGACTGCTGTCGGCCCGCACGCGGTGATTCGCGAACTGGTCGCCGTGGTCGAACCGGATCTGCCGTCCGAGACCGTCCAGGTCGCGATAGCCCAGGCGGTCCGGTCCAAGGCGGCCGCCGTCCGCCTGGCCCAGGTCCTCGAAGGCGATCCCGGGCTGCTGACCTCGGGCCGGGCGGAAGGCCCGGCCTCGGTCGAACGCTTGATCCGCCACCTGGAGGAGGGCGGCGCCGTCCGCGTCGTCCGCCCGCCTTGCGCGCTCTGCGGCAAGCTCGCACCGCTGGGGAATACCCACGACTCCGGGCTGCGGATCTGCAATGGGTGCAGCAACTACCGCACGCGGGCGAAGGGCTGGGCCTGCACGGCCTGCGGCAACGGCCAGACCCCGCGCTACGGCCTGGACCGTTTCGGCCGTGAGGTCTGCCGCTCCTGCTTCAGGGCCGACTGCACCGAGGACCCGGCCGCCGACCTGCTGAGGCACCTGTCCGGCCTCGGGCTCGACCAGACCGTGCTCCAGCCGGTGATCACCGAGGTCACCGGGGGGAAGACCTCGGTCGCCCGCCGGCTGCTCTGGGACTTGCAGAACGAGCCGGGTCTTCTGACAGGGCAGGCTCCCCACCACGCTCCGCGGACCGTGGTGCTGGTCGACCGGCTGCACCGGGCCGGAGCCGAGGGCGTCCCGGCGCCGAAGTGCCCGCACTGCGACCGCGTGGTCCGGTTGACGCACTCGATCAAGCGGATGCGCGTCTGCGGGACCTGCTACGACCGCGCGAAGGCCGAGCCCTGCAAGTGGTGCGGACGCCACCGCCCGGTCGCTGGCCGCGACGATGCGGGCGCCCCGATCTGCGTCACCTGCCGCCGGGAGGAGCCCGCCTACCAGGAGAAATGCGGTGTCTGCGGTCGGTTCGACGCCGTTTGCGCCCGCACCGCCGACGGGCCGCTCTGCGCTGTCTGCAGCAAACCGCCGACTGTCCTTTGCGGCTCCTGCGGCAAGCTCCGCGGCTGCCTCTTCGCCAAGACCGACTCGCCTCGCTGCCGGGCGTGCTCACGCAAGCTGGAGCCCTGCGCCGACTGCGGGCGCCCCTCGCGCGTCACCGCCAGGACGGCACGGGGGCCGATCTGCGAGAACTGCTGGGAGAAGGCGCCGGAGGCCCATAAGCCGTGCCAGCAGTGCGGGGTGGTCGAGCGGCTGTTCCACTTCGGCCTCTGCCGCCGATGCGCCGGCGAGCGCCAGCTGCGGACACTGCTGACGCCGCCCGACGGCGAGCGCCGTCCCGAGCTCGACAGAGTCGCTGCCGCGCTGCTGGACCACAACCCCCGGCGGACTCTGAACCGTTCCGACTTTCCTGCCGGTGGTTTGTTGGCCGGTGATCAGCCGGCTACTGGTTCTGTGTCAGCGTAGTGTGCTGCTTCGTACTCGGTGGGACTGGTCATGCCCAGACTTGAGTGCAGTCG
>NZ_JAJQQS010000069.1 GCF_021228125.1 Streptomyces albireticuli | reverse complement strand
ACACCCGACGCCGGCACTCCCGCCTCGGCCAGCGGTCCCCGATCGCCTACGAGAACGACTTCCAACCAGCAGCAACTACCCTGACTCAAGCCGCATAGACGTGTTCAAACTCCGGGGTCAAGGCCCCACCGCCCGCGACCAGTCCAGCTTCCCTGCCTGGTACAACTCGGTCAGAGGCGCAGCCGGCCCCAAACACCAGCCTCGTCCCACTCCCGCAGCCAGCGCCAGCACGTCATCCCCGAGCCAAAACCGGATTCCTGTTCTGGTCACGCGCCGACGTGTGTGGTCGACTGCACGAGGCGGTCGTGCACCAGCTCGACGACGCGGGCTTGATCGACGTGACCCGCATCATCCTGGACTCCGCCCATATGCGGGCGAGGGGGCGAGACTCACAGTCCCGTCGCCCGTGGACCGGGGCAAGTCAGAGACTGCCCTTCGTCATCGGGCCGGCACCAAAAGAGACGCGAGCCTCACTGCAGCAGTCACCTCAAACCCCAGGGCCTATGCCTGCATTCTGAGCCTCCGCGAGGTTCAAGTTGGCGTGGAGTTCTTCTCTGTGACCTGATCCATCTCGGAGACAGCTCATTAATCGGAGCAGACTCGAGGAACACGGAGCGCATCCCAAGTTACGCGGCCTGGCCACCCGTCTGCGTCGCGGCCGGTAAACCCCTGCTTGCGTTGCCACTTCGCGTAAGACTTGATATCGGCTGCAGTGAACTGCGGCCCAGGACCGGACACGTAAGCCGAGCAGCCTTCCGCAACCAGGCGCCTACCCATCGCCGTCACAATGGGGCTGCGCGGGTAGCCACGAAAGAATCTATCTCCCGGGAACGGCTCGTACTTGGGTTGCCGGACGGGCTTATCAGCGTCAGTGGCGAGACGACGGTCGATACGTTCACGCATCCCCTGCATGGAAAAGCCGTGCGGATCGATCTTCTGATCAGTCCACTCCTTATGTCCAATGACAGACGCCGCTGACCAGCCATACGCGCGGCAGATAGCAGCTGACACTCGCTCAATCGCATCGAGTTGCACTTCAGGCCACGGATCACTACCACTGCCAAGATTCACACATTCGAATCCATAGAAGCGGGCATTTCCATCGCAGTCGGTGCCAGATGGGGGCGGGGTCGGCCGCTCGTCGATGACAGCGGCAAGCACCTCACCGTCGCCACTCCCAGCATGATTAGCCCGTCCGATCGAAATCAAATAGACGGTGCCGTCCTTAGCGATCACACCATGGCACAACGGGCCAGGAAGGCCGACGTAACCCTCCACGCACAGCTCGACCGAAGAATGGGTGCCCGAGCTGGCTGTGTGGTGGATGATCACGCCATTGATCGGACCCCAGCCGATACCGTGGGTGCTGCGACCATGGGTACGCCAGTCACCATAGGGAACAATATTGACGCCCTCGGCGCGCAAGGCCGCGAGTAGGCGGTCAGGGAGCATAGGGAATGACATGATAAGTCTCCAGACATAAAAGACCCTCCACGCACAAGTGCAGGGCAATTCGGTAGGTATCTATTAAGAAATAAGATAAATAAGCCCAAGGGGGATAGAGTGCTTTTCTTAGCCTTCCTCAGGGAGCATGGTAATCCAGTCGCACGAGTGGTATGCGCTCGTTCCCTTCTCCGAGTGCTTCGCTGTACCTCACCCATCACAGTTCCACAGCCCGGTGAAGGCTGGATACTAGATCGTCGGGCATCTGACTCTGATTCTGGCCCAGTCGTCTCTGGCGGCTGTGGCTGAGTGTTTTTGGCGGTAGCACTCGAGGGTGAGGTTGGTTTGGTGGTTGAATGTGTGCCGGTTAGGGCCTGTGTGATGTCGTGATCATTCGGTGGGTTTGAGGAGGTCGTCGATCCAGATCATTGCGGCGCGGAGGTGGAGGCCGACGAGGTAGTTGTCCGGGGTTTTGTCGTAGCGGGTGGCGATGCCTCGCCAGGCTTTCAGCTTGTTGATCAGTGAGAATTTTCAGCGTGGGCGCTCCAGGGTGAGGATGGCTGCGGCGATGGCGGTTATGCGGTTGGAGCTGCATCGGGCTTTGTGGAAGATTCGCCTGGGCTTCGGCCTTGCGATGCTTCCGTTT
>NZ_JAJQQS010000068.1 GCF_021228125.1 Streptomyces albireticuli | reverse complement strand
CTGGAAGATCCTCCGCGACTGCCCTCCCCAAGGGCGACGGCGTCTACTGGGCCACCAGCGGCGTCGCCCACATGCACAACCTCGCCCTCGGCCGAGCCTGACCACGACATCACGAGACAGCCTTTAGTATTTGTTCGTGGAGCGCCCGGTCGCAGGAGCTACTGATCCTCTCGTTGGGTTGTCGGGAGTGACGCGGGAAGGTCGGCGCGGTATGCCGTTGGTGCGCGATACGCACAAGAGCGAGGCCCGAGATCTCATGAACAAGCCGCGCGGGAACGAGTGCGAATGCGCGCGGCTGACGGGCTTGAACAACGGCGGACGAACAGGGTGATCGCGAAAGAGCTGCAGGTTAACGTCCACGCAGGGAGGCGCTGGAAGCGGTCCGGGTGGAAGAACGGGATCGATGGCCTGCGCTGTTCGGGGCCGGCCAAGAGGTCGAAGGTCGGTTCGCTGTGTAGGAAGGGGAACCGCTATGTGGGACGGTGCTCCAGGGGTGACTGAACGAACGATGCGCTCTGTCCCGGGTAAGGACTGACCCTGATTTCTGAGATGCTGGGCACTGCGGCCACACGTGGGGGTTGCGGGGCAGTACCCCGGTGGTGCGGTTCAACCGGCTTATCTACGGCCTCGAGTCCAGGGCCGTCACAGGAGGTGACCACTGGGGTTTCACCAGGCAGGACTACCGGCGCCTTCTCGTTCGGGCGCGCATTCAGCTTGGCGCCCCGATCGTAGTGATCTGGGACAATCTGAACGTCCATCGCAGGACGGGGATGCCCACCCCACTCTCACGGGCTCAACCCGTGGAAGGCAGCTGGTCCCTGCTGAGGCGAGCCGTGAGCGCGAACACAGCGTTCGCCGACAGGAGTAATTTGCCCAGACCGTCCGCAGTGGCACGCGAAGAAACCAGTGCACACCACGCCCTACCGGCAACTGCATTACCGGCACCGGACTCTCACCCATCTTAAAAATAGAAATGAACCCGACAATTAAACGAAAAAGTCAGTAGCGGCGCGCATGATTGCCTGTCTCGAAATAGGTCGATATCGCTGGCGATTCGCACAGTGTCGAGTGGCTGCACAACCTGAGCACGGCTCTATTTAATCACACCGCAATCGAAGTCATTGATGTAGAATTATCAATATTTGGAAGCCTTGAACTGTATAGGTTTCTGTATATGCGTTTCGGCCTTCACGCCCCATGATGCATGAAGGCCGAACGCTTGCTCAAGTCGAGGCGGCTGCTTCTTTTTTCGTACGAGCGTGACACGCCATGCCACTACCGCCCGAAATGTGAGCTCGACTTTTGAGCTATCTACGGTTCATCACTCAGTCCCAGTCACTCCCCCCTCAACGTTGGCACAACCGTTGCCGAAAGTGGGGTTGAGCAGGCTCAGGACGTTCACGCTGTTGCCGCAGAAGTTGAGCGGTACGTGTACTGGTACCTGGATTACGTTGCCGGAGAGAGTCCCTGACGACTGAGTGGCTTCTCCTTCTGCCCTACTGCTGGCTGTGGCAACGCCTACGGAACCGAGCAGCGAAGCGCCTGTCAGTGCGGCGATGACCGCGTTTCTGATGACGCGCAGCATAGGCTATTCCTCTTTCCGAAACATTTGTTAGCGCTCATCTTGAGCGCAGGTACCTATACCAACGCCCCGCTTCGGGAGGAGTCACTCGTATCCCGCCGAACGGGTCGAAAATAGCGGCCTCGAAGCTGACTGATCACGGGTTTGGTTATCGTATCGTGGTGCCTAACTCGATAACTCTGGGAAGATCAATACTGCGCGGGTTCGAGGGTATAGTGCCGAATCAGAGCTGGCAGTTCCATCGGTTTCTGATTGGCGTGCAGGATTTGCCGGTGTGGCTGATGATTACCAGTCGGGCGCAATCGGTAATCCAAAGCGATAGGTTGACGCGCGCATTGATAATATGCATGCGGATTCCTTTCTGCAGTGAGTAGATCCAGAATGGTACAATTGTATGTGCTTCATTTATGCTATGAGCTCGTAACGGGATCTTGTTGAGGCCTCCTGGTCGGGCGTGACCGGTGTGATGATTCGACCGTTCGTGATGTGTGAGTGCTCGGCCGTGGGACGTGGACGACGGCTTGTGGGCCGCTGATCGAGC
>NZ_JAJQQS010000067.1 GCF_021228125.1 Streptomyces albireticuli | reverse complement strand
GACTGCACTCAAGTCTGGGCATGACCAGTCCCACCGAGTACGAAGCAGCACACTACGCTGACACAGAACCAGTAGCCGGCTGATCACCGGCCAACAAACCACCGGCAGGAAAGTCGGAACGGTTCAGTGTTCGGGCCAGGGAAGTTGCCCCACCTCGTCATCCATACGGCAGGGCCCGGGGCTTGGCTACGCCGGCCCGGTAGTCTGACGCGCCCTACCCCACGTTTTGCCGCGAGATGAGGAGCTGGTCAGAAAAGCCCCTGCTGGACCCAACGCCGCTATCTCCCCTCGGTTCGACCGACTGTGTAGGACACGGTGGCCGTTCAGTCGGAGCCTGCGAGGGCACTGGCACGCACCATCGGCCACCGGCAGCGGCAGCGGGCTGGCCGCGTCGGCTTCGCCTCGGCCGAAGCACGCCCGCCAGAGCCGACGAAGCCACGACGAGCCGCTCCCGAATGCCCCTCCAGAGGGGGTCGAGGCCGTACCCCGGCGCTGCTCGCAGCCCCGGCAGCACATCCCGCCAGGGCTCCGGACGCCCCTGGTGGGCGCAGGCGTAGGGAAGACAGCCGTGGAGGAACGGCGCATAGTGATCACCGGTATCGGGATTCGCGCCCCAGGGGGTAGCGGCACCAAGGAGTTCTGGGAGCTGCTGGCCAACGGGCGGACGGCGAACCGCAGGGTCGCCTTCTTCGACGCCGCGCCCTTTCGTTCGCGGGTCGCCGGCGAGGTCGACTTCGACGGATCCGCAGAATGGACCCGGCCGCCCAGTTCGCCGTCGCCTGCACCCGCGACGCCCTCGCCGACAGCGGGCTGTCACGGTCATCGCCACCCTCGGGTGGGCCACGCCCCGGCTTCGCAGTTCGGAGGCGACTCCTGGCTGGTGATCGCCGCATTCGCTCAGCTCCAGCTCGCCCGTCCGCTGGCTACCGGCCTCCGGCGTCCATGGGAGAAGCTGTCTCCGCCGAACAGACTCACACCTGCCCGCGTCCGCAGGGGATTCAGAAACCTGTACACAAAGTCCGGTTCTCCCAGAGGCACCGAAGACCTCCCGGCTCGGCCCCGGCCGCCCGCCAGGCTCGAAGAACCGCCGCCCGGCCACCCGTCATGACGTGGGTAGAGTCCTCGCGACCAGCGAGGCATACACACGCCCCGCTCACCACCAGAAAGGCACGAAGCCCCGGCGAACTGGATAATCGACAAGCTGAGGCGTGGTTTTTAGGACGTGCGTGCCGAAGCCTATCGGCACAGAACCAGAACATGATCACGTCGGCCCGGGCCAGGTGCGTGTGCTCCCAGGCGATCTGCTCCCGCGCGGCCACCAGGTCGTCGCCCTCGGGGAATAGGGCGCGGCGGGGGTTGAGGATGGTGGCCGGTGTGCCTGCGGCGCGGAGCTGGAGGGCGGCGCGGGTCTGCCAGTCGGGGCAGCCGGTGATGCCGCCGGCGAGGAAGAGCGCGGGGGCTTGCCCGGTGTAGGGGTGCGGGGCCTCGACGTAGGTCCGGTCCGCGCCCGGCTGGTGTGCCCGGAGGCCGGCCACGGCGTCCAGGAGATCACGGACCAGGGCCTGCGCCCCGGGGTCGCCGGTGGGGTAGGCGCGCAGGACCTCGGCCAGCCTCCAAGCGTGCAGGTCCGGGTGCGGGCGCAGCATCTCCGCGATCGAGGTGCCGGTGAGCAGGCCTCCGGTGGCGAGTCCGTCCAGGCCGCGGTCGGCGCTGGCGGACAGTGACAGGGTCCGTGCCCGGTGCTCCTCCGTGGGGGCGAGCGTCCACCGCCCGTGCAGGTAGTCGGCCGGGAGTGCGCCGACGAGGTGCTGAAGTTCTGTCATGAGCGTGATCCTCTCGCGGGAACCGGCGGGATGGGCGGATACGGCCCTGCCCCTTCGGATGTCCCCGGACGCCCGAGCCCCGGCCGGGGTGGAAAAGATCTTGTGTGGGGTGTTGCACGTTCGCGGGTTGGTGGTCGCCATAGGTGGCAGAGGGGCTTGAAGGTTCCTTCGAGGCGAGGGGGAGGTTGAACCGTTCCGACTTTCCTGCCGGTGGTTTGTTGGCCGGTGATCAGCCGGCTACTGGTTCTGTGTCAGCGTAGTGTGCTGCTTCGTACTCGGTGGGACTGGTCATGCCCAGACTTGAGTGCAGTCG
>NZ_JAJQQS010000066.1 GCF_021228125.1 Streptomyces albireticuli | reverse complement strand
ATCATCCAGTATCGGAAATATCGAATGCTCGCCATGGAGTCTACACTCCGACATTTAACCTTGAATGGAGCGAAAACAGGAATTCCCAAATGTTTCGGAAATTACCGACAGGGCAGCCTTTAACGCCCCCTGAATCAGTACATAACTGATCCCTCTTTAATGCGACGGTAAAGCAATTCCGGAGAGCCGCACCTTGCTTGACGAAGGGGCATCCCCGTCCGAGGCGTTAGCTCAGCTGGTCAGAGCAGGGGACTCATAATCCTCCGGTCGTGGGTTCAAGTCCCACACGCCTCACTCGCGAGGTATACAATACTAATGCATGCGTGGTATGCGCCTCCTACTTGCCAAGTCTCAATTATTCAAGAGGGTGCATTTAGATCGAATGAACCCGATAACCTGCCCTGCTTAACATCCTAGTTGCACCCCAGGCGTCTAGTTACGTGCCGCAGTCATGATCACCCTCAAGGGATTGATACAAGCGATGAAGATCGCTTACGTAAGTGAATGCTATTTCCGCTCTCTTTCATTCAACCTGTAACAAAGTCGACTACGGAGGGTTAGGGTTAAGAGAGGTCGCTAGAGGCATAATATATCATTATCGCGCCTCAATGGGGGCGAGTCTCTCAATTAGAACAAGTCCACCTACGCCCCCTTCTTTTGAGTATGGCGGCCCCAGTCGCCGGTCGCACCTAGGGCCCTGACTCTCGTAGATGTTCTCTTGGTCGCAACATTGCGAGTAAGTGCTGGGCGGAAAATATAGAGCCTAATCGTTTCTGCGCCGAAGAGTGATGGTCACTATCGGTAGCTCCATCTCCATGGATTGAATCAATATTTAATCTCCATGATCCAAGATCGTGGAGATGGAGTCATGAGTTGGTGCCACATCTCGATGGGTTAGCTCATTACCGCCGCTGCGCATGAGTAGCTTCTTCCTTCACCAGAAGGAGGTAAGTCAAGCGATTACTCTGCATCACTCTGGAGAGTACGTAAGCCATGCAAAGTGCCACCTGAGGGCCATGTGCAGGGCAGGGTTCATCCCATAACTGTCATGAGAGCCGAGAGGGCTGGTCATTGCGAGCATGTGCATAACTGTGTTCAGCTTGCGGTGGATCACCAGGCCCACGCTTCTTGAATGGGAGGGCGGCATGTATCTGCGAAGTCAGGATCGATTCGAAGAGCTGGTTCGGCTCAAGGGAATGTCTCAGCGGACCCTTGCTGACCGAGCTCATGTCACGCAAGCGTTTATCTCTCTGGTTGCGCATGGGCGGCGCGGCGTGCGGCCCGAGACCGCATGGAGGATTGCATCAGCGCTTGGTGTTCTGACCGATGAATTGTTCACCAAGTGCCTGCCGGATTCGGTGATCGGAAATAGTGCAACCCGATCGCCCAATGCGAACTCAGCGATAAGGAGTCAGCCCAGTGGAGAGTCGTGCGTTCCAAACAACCTTGACGGAGGAAACTCCCTTGCCTGCTAACCCCGAGCCACCAGTCCCTCGAATTAACTCTCCTGTCATGCATATGAGAGCTAGGGAAGCAGCGCGTGAAGCCCGCAAGAATCCAGGCGCATATATTCCGTTTGGATACTTCCCAGCCACGCTCGCTGGAAGAATCGCCAGCCGCATCAAGGCTGGTGGTTACCCTGCATTTTCCATCGGCCTATGGGACGCAACGCAGCGTAAGGGGACGGTGTGGGTGATGTTCCTGGGGGAAGTTTATCGGACCTAACTCACTGCTGGGCTCTTAACTCCGTAGAGAGCATCAGGTACCTGCATCAGGTAGGGCCGAGTGATAGGGCAGAAGGGAATGATTGATCTACCTAATTATTCCTCGTCTGTGACTCCTCGGCCCCGTGAGAACGGTCGATCTTGACATACCTTTCCCCGAGAATTCCTGAAAGGCGGCCCGAATGAAGGAGAATCAATATAGAGACCCTGCAGTGTCGTAATGGCGGAACGAGCACGTTTGCAGCGGGGCGGTGTCATGTATGGACGCGAGAGACATTTTTTGTTTGAGTGTGAGTGAATACTTCACCAGGTGGTTTATTGGTTGCGCCCGAGAAGATGGGGATCCGCAGTATTTCACGGGTGGTGAAGATTCTGCGGGTGCGGGCTGCAGTATGTGGGACCTGGAAAGAGGAGGGTGATGACAATTTGCGCTCGGAGGGCATCCTCTCGCTCGAACTGAGTGATGAGCGCTCTTTAGCGTTGCAGAAATACCTGGACGATAACCCTCCGGTTGGGCAAGGTTCGGTTGTGGGTCGGAGTTTGCATCCAGGCTTGGATCGCTGCTGTTGTACCGGCGTAGCGTCGTGCTCGGTCTGCTGGAGTGGCCGACCAGTCTGTCTCTGCCTTCG
>NZ_JAJQQS010000065.1 GCF_021228125.1 Streptomyces albireticuli | reverse complement strand
GCGGCACGACCCGCTGGAACAACTCCCACAAGCCGTCCGGCACCAACCGCTCAACAAGCTTCGTCGTCACCCCACCACCTCACCCCACCACCATCCCGCAGATCACACCAAACGAAATGACTTGTAAGGGCGCTGATGTGGGAGGGATCGACCACGCTGCGCGATCAATCCAGCCGTGACGCGGCGTTGAGCTCGGCGAGCAGAGCCCGCGTGCAGCCGCTGCCAGACGCGGCCCCTTCGGCAGGTACTCCCACCGGAGCCGCTGTGCGGCACGTGCAGGATCCCGCAGAGCTTCCGGGCAGGCAAGGCACGGCCTGGAAGCGAAGGCGCCACTTGCGCTATGGCAGCAGCGACTCCCAGAGATCCCGTAGATCCACGGCGACGCCCTCACACAAAGAGCAACGATCAACTGACTATCCAAGCACGTGTGCAAGCTCAAAGAAAGTGATAGCTATGACAACAGCAGTCGAGAATATTCAGGTAGCAGAGATTACCCCGTCGACTCGGATCGTCTACCGGGGAGTCTCGCCAGCAGAATTTATATACCTTGAAGGCAATAAATTTTCTCGCGCCCAAAGTCCTACTCAGGGTAACGATGATCCGCAATGGAAGGCGCTTTATACGGGCAGTGATGCAAATGTTTCCTCCAGGAATATCACCGATAACCCAGGAGGCGTGGTAAAGATTGAGTACCCGTCAGACTGGAAAGTGCTGGAGATTACTAGCACTACTCCCAGCCAGAAGTGGCACAACGATATGGGTGAAGCGTGGCCCGTGTGGAGAGCTGTAAAGAAATGGGCAGCCAGCAACCAGGTGGATCTACCAGACGTAACAGCTAGCAATATTGATGATTATCTCCTACTCGATGAGCTCGGCAAAAAGAAAATAATCCTTAAGAAACCTATCGGGGAAGACGATGTTAGCAGCCATGAATTTATCATTCCATGGAAGATGGCGGAAACGGTAGCGCAAAATAAAATAGACAGTACCTCGGACCCCGCTGCGAAATTCTTCACCCCGGACGATTTAGATAGCACAACAAAACAGCCGAAAGACCAAGCGGCGGTGCGGAGAATTCTCAAAAAATGGGATGCGTATAGCTGCAAAGGCGGGGCTTCCGCAACTTTCGGTGTGGCGTCACTGTGCGGAATCAACGTAGCGGCATATAAAGCGGATATTGAAAAATTAATTAAAGATGTGTATGAGGATCCCAATTTTAGTGACCTTAAGAATCGCACCGGCGGCCCCCAAAAAGATAAAGACACTCTCAAAGGTTATTACGAAAGGTTAAAGCCTAAAGTCGAGACCCTCAGGCCTCTCAAGGCTGGTGTGTCCTCTGCGGTGGGTGCTGCTGGCGCTATCTCATGGGCTATAGGAGTAGCTGACGCCTTTACGAGCGAGAACGTGAGTAGCTTTGACAAGGCCGCTGCCGTCACGGCTATTGTGCCTGGCCTTGGCGAGTGTGTAGGAATCGCTAACGCCATTGATAAAAGAGACCCCGAGGGATTGATCATCAATACAATCTCTATGGCTGCTTTGATGGCGTCCGCAGCGGTTCCGGTGCTTGCGCCGATCGGCGTCGCCTTGGATGCGGGACTGGCTGCCGCGCAAGGTGTAGCGACTGTTTTGGAGTATTTAGAAATAGGGCAACCTGCTAGAACGCCGCTTCCGGTCAGTTCCCCTAAGACGCATAAGGGTGTTACAGCGGCATGGGTTGGGAGTGAACGGATTATAGCTCACAGGCCGAGGCCAGGAATGCGGCAGCACATCTTTAGTGTATCGATTGATTCGTCTAAGCCAGAATATACAGCCCCTCTTATTGAAGTTGCTGGCGTTCGAGCGGATGGTAAGTTAGATCCTAGCCCTGAGTGGATTCGCATTCGCCAGAATCACTATCCGATTCCTTTTCGGTTTGAGAAACTCAGCGGGGATTCCCCTTACGCCTTCCGTTGTGTTCTTTTACGCCCTACAACCATCACCCGGACCGAACCTGTGTACGTGACGTTTGCCTACATGACGAGCGATATGACGTGCAGAACGGGAGAAAGTGACCCTAATAAGGCATGTTCTCCGAACAATCCTGCGATAGCTGTGCGATTTGGGTCACTTGTGAAAAATGAAGATGAGCGAAGCGTGCTTGCGGTTACCTGGCCTGGGCCTAGCATTCGACCTGAAACTAACTGGATCAAGCTTCCTTACTCAATTCACCCGTACTAGAGATCTCCAATTGGTTCTTTTCGCTGTGCACCTGTGCGCTGGTGACGGATCTGATTTGGGCGGTCGCCCGGAGGTAAACAGGATTGAACGTGTACGGGCCCGCGCTGTCGTCGCTGGTGTTCTCCATTTCCGCGGCCTGTTGCTTCAGGACATGGAGATCACCTGGCTGAGCCTCTCGCCCTCAGGCGGACCTCCCAGCCCCACCGCCCACTCCCCATGGCCAGACCAGTCACCAACCCACCATGTAGGACACGGCCTTAGGGCGTGTATCGAGTCGTGATCAGTTTGTCGGTTCCGCCCTCGCTCTGAGGGCGGAACCGGTAGTCCAGTGCACATGACGCGTGCGCAACTGACGGACGAGGGGTGGGGGTTTGTCGAGCCGTAT
>NZ_JAJQQS010000064.1 GCF_021228125.1 Streptomyces albireticuli | reverse complement strand
GTCCTCGACCGGCTCGACGGCCAGCATCTCCTTGTCATTCATGTCCGTCCGTCCCCGCTGGCAAAGGCCCAGGTCAAGACCCCGGCCAGCCTGTCACATCACAGACTTACACGATCTTTCAGACACGCTCCGTCTTGGAGACAAACTTGGCTGGGGACACCATGACAGCCGCCCGCAGGCGGCCATCTATCTAGTCTTTGAGGTCACGAGTCCCCCGCTGGCGGCCGATACTGGCTCTGTCTCACATTCCGCTCACATTCCGGATACTGTTGGTGACTCTGCTGATCAGAGAGTGGGTGGCAGGGTCTGGCAGAGCTGGTGGAATCTGCTGGCTGGCCTGGGAGTACATAGTGGTGTGGTATCGGGCGGGAATGATTCGCTCAGGCGGATGATGTTCGTGCCGATGGCGGTGAGGCCATGTTGGACGTGGGTCTTCGCCATGCCGCAGTAGCGGCAGTACGGAGGCCGTGGGCCCGGGCTGTCTCGGAGACGATGGCTTCGCAGCCGACTCGCATCGCATAGCGGGGTTGCCACTCAGGGGTTCGTTGTTCAGTGCGGGCCCGGTTCTGGATCTCCTGCTGAGGCCGGGGCAGGAGAAAGATGTGTCGGCCTTTGCCGTCGACGTTGCCGGTGCATTCACAGCAGCTTTGCATGGGAAGAGCACGGACAGTCGGGGGTGTCTGTCGCCGAGGGTGGGTTTCCAGAGCAGGCTGGTAACACCGTCTGGGGCAGGTGAACGTGCGGGCTTCCCAGTCGGCCTGGAAGTCCTCTTGGAAACCCCTGGTCGTTCCTCGACTTTCGGGTCCTGACGGACCGGGCTGATCAAGGTGACGCCTCATCACTGGAGGTGTGGTGGATGGAGTCCGGGGGTGACGTAGCCGACGTCGACCACGTGCTCGGCTCGATGGAATGCCTTGTCAGCCAGGCCGTGATGGATATAGTCGAGCGCGTCGATGTCCTGCTCGGGGGCCAGCCTGGTCGCCACCTGCAGGATGACGTTGGGCCCGGTGCCGTCGCATATCTCGGTCTGGTGGTCGCGGTATCCGATCCAATCCCGCTGCCCGGACGCGCTGATCTTCTGACTGTAGCGGGCCTCGGCGTCGTGCGGTGTGACGATCTCGGTTCCGGACCACGGAACCCATGCCGTGGCGGAGTCCGGCCGGCCGCCGGCCGAGGGTTTTCCTCTGTTGCGCTGTTCGGTCTTCCACCGACTCTGCCGGTCCTTGGCGCACTTCGGGCCACGCCACCTCAGCCGCCTCGTGCCGTCGTACCAGTACTGCTGGACCTATATCTGCCGCAGGATCTGCAGTTGCGGCAAGTCCCGGGGCTGTGGCGGAGCGTCGTCACGGTGGATGCCCCGCAGACTGCGCATGCAGTCCTCGCCGACCCGCAGCACGTACCTGATCAGGGCGTCCCCGCCCCGGGGCAGCCGGTCGTAGCGGACTGGGCGCCCGTAACGTTCCGTCCAGTCTGCGGTGACCTCCCCGGCCAGCCACTGCTCGCCGTGCCGGGCGAGTTCCTCCAGAGCCAATCGCAGAGTCTCGCCGACCAGCTCTCCCCAGTTCAGCCGCCGGATCGCACCCAGCACGTGGGTCGGTACGCACCCGGGCCCGGCAACTGACCAGTCCCGCTGCCACGAGATGATCGATCATCACCGCCAGCAGCCGGTCCGCCCGGTCGCCCTCAGCCGTCCGGACCCGGAACTCGCTGAGCACCGAGTAGGCGAAGCCGGGGTCGTCCAGCTTGAGCCCGAGGCAGTGCTTCCAGTCCATGCAGCAGCGAACGGCCTCGGCGGCCTGTCTGTCCGAGAGGTTCTCGGCATGCTGCAGCACCGACGCCAGCGCCAGCCGAGCCGAGCCGGTGACAGCCATCGCCGCCCATCCCTCGGATACCAGTCGGCGAAGTCGGCGTCCGTAAATAGTTCGTCCAGACATTCCCGCACCCACATCGCGGCCGTTCCTGCGGATTACGCACTCGGTCTCAACGGCGCGGGCGAAGGCCGAGAACGACGAGCCCCACACGGCTGACGCGCGGGCGGCGGACCCGCTGCACCGCGGCTTCACGGCCTCGGCCCCGGACCGGAAGTGGATCACCGACTTCACCTACGTCCGCACGTATCAGCCGTTCGCCTATGTCGCGTTCATCGTCACTTGCTTTCCCCAGAAGATCGTGAGGCGGCATGTCTCGGCCAAGCGGGACGTGGAAGTGGTCAACATCGCACTGCGGATGGCGTTGTGACCCCGCACCCACGAGGGCAACCCCGTCGAACGCGACCAGCTCATTCGCCACTCCGGTGCCGGGTCGCAATACACCAGCGTGCGCTTCGCCGAGCACTTGCGCATCGAGGGTAGCCGCCCAGCGATCGGCAACGTCGGGAACGCCTAGGCAACGCGCTGATGGAGACGCGCTCAACGCCCTCTACAAGGCCGAGTGCATCCACACCAAGGCGTTCCACGACGGTCCCTAGAGAACCTTCTCCGATATCGAGTACGCCACCACTTCGTGACTCGAGTGGACAACCACCGCCTGCACTCAACTCTGGGTGATCAGCTCCACCGAGTTCGAGACAGCCCCCTAGGCTGACACAGGACCAGGAGCCCGCTGATCACCGGCTACTGAATTTGTGGGCGTGATGCCGCTAGGCCGTTTCCTTCGGATCGTCTGATCGTTGGTTCCGTGTGCCGTTGGCGGGCGCGCGGTGGGCGCGGATGGAGCCGCTGCTGACGTTCCGGGGCCCCAAGCGGGGTGGCCGTTGGTGTGATCACCGTGAGGTGATCGACG
>NZ_JAJQQS010000063.1 GCF_021228125.1 Streptomyces albireticuli | reverse complement strand
GCTCGCTGGGCGGGGCCCCTTGGGGCGGGCCCCGGCCGCGTGCTGATGCGCGCGTACGAGGGCCGAGTCGACCGCGACCACCCAGTTCAGGTCCTCGTCCGCGTCGGCCCGGGCGAGCGGAGCGGTGAAGACGCGTTCCCAGGTGCCGTCGATCACCTCACGGTGATCACGCCACCGGCCACCTCGCTTGGGGCTCCGGTCCGGAAGCAAGGGCTCGATCCGCGCCCACCGCGCGTCGGTCAACGGCACACGGAACCAACGATCAGACGATCCCCAAAGAAACGGCCTAGGTCGTCGAGGAGGAGCTTGCCTCCGGTGGTGTCGTGTACGTTCGCGGCGGTGAAGAGGACGGCCAGCACCAGGCCGAGGGTGTCCGTGATCAGGTGCCGTTTGCGCCCTTTGGTCTTCTTGTCGGCGTCGATGCCCTGGCTGGTCTCGGGCATGTTTGCGGAGGTCTTCACGCTCTGTGCGTCGACCACGGCCGCGGTCGGTTCGGGGCTGCGGCCGTGGGATCGGCGGGCCTTGTCCCGAAGTCGTGGACCCGCTGGGTGGTTTCGTCGGCTTCCCACTTGGCGTAGTAGTCGTAGACGGTCTTGTACGGAGGGAAGTCGTGTGGCAGGTGTTCCCAAGGGGTACCGGTGCGGTTGACGTAGAGGACCGCGTTGACGGTCTCCCGCAGATCGTGCACCCGGGCTGCTGTCCCGGGGCCGGTTCGCCTGGCTCGCCAGGCGGTGAAGACGGGTTCGTTCAAGGCCCAGAGGGCGTCGGATACATCACCGCGGTAGGGGCGACGATCACTTACTCCTCACCCACCGACCACCAACCCCAGCAGTCACAAAAACATTCTGAACTACCAACTACGTAGATCAGCCACCCTCTAAGGCTTGGCTTGTCGTGCAGGTTGGCGTTCGGAGATGCCCAGTGAGAGTGGCAGCTCGTCCCCATCCGTGATCAAGTGGATTTTCGATCCCGCCTTGCCCCGGCCGGTCGGATTCGGCCCCCGTCAACGGGCCTCTTCTGCCGCCCGGACGCTGAAGGGGTCGATTGCGCAGCGCGACCAGTCCAGCTTGCCCCGGGCACCGGGTTCGTCCAGGACGACTCGGTGGATTTGGGCCCAGAGCCGGTTCTGGCTCCACCAGTAGACCGTTTGTCAGCATGGTCCGAAGACCAGCGAGAGCGGCCACCACGTGCAGCCCGACGTGGCCACGAAGATGATCGCCGTCAGGACCTCCGGTGGCGACGCCTTAGGAAGCCTTTCAGCAGCAAACGGGGGAGTGCAGTGAGGGGTCAGTATTCGGACCTCCAGCGAAGGGGACCACGCCGGGGAGTAGCTGATGTCAGGCTTATGGGCTAGCGCTGTGAACTTACTTACTGGCTAACAGGGACGTAGATAACTAATTGCAGATCAAGCGGTAATTGAATTTCTTGCCCAGATGTTCACTTGTATCTCAACGGGATGGGAGAAATCCTTTCCCTGTCCAGGCGGACTGGCGGGAAAGGTTAACTTCTATAGTTATCGAATAAACTTCGTTGAGTGATAACGAAACCATCGTGAACCTGAGGATCAGTTCCGCCGATCTCGCCTCGATCGGAAGGATTCGAGTGACCTACGCAGTGGTGATGCGTTGTTAAATTCACCTGCGCTCAAGATGAGTGCGAACGAATCCTTGATCGAGGGAATTATCATGCTGCGTTTCATCAGAGAAGCTGGCGTCGCCGTGCTGGCAGGCGCTTCTCTGTTCGGTTCCGTTGGCGTTGCTACGGCGAGCAGTGAAGCAGTCGGAGAGGCTGCTGGCAGCATCATCCAAGTACCCGTGCACGTGCCGCTCAGCTTCTGTGGAATTAGTGGCGACGTCGTAGCTTTGTTCAACGCCACGCACGGAACGTCGTGTGCTAGCATTGAAACCGAAGGGGATTGATTCTGAAGCGTGAGCCATGGAAAATTCAGATCCTGGCGCAATCTGCATGATTAGCAGTCTGCGGTTCCTTGGTAGAATTATCCTGGTTTTAGCGTCCGGCCTTCATGTGATTCGGAATACGAAGGCCGGACGTGCGCGCATGAGCCTATTACCTCTGGGGTTCTTGAATTAAAACGCTGGAATCTTTGCAGAGATCTAGGCTCCTTTAGCAGTGAATAATCTCCGATAATCAGTAATGTGAAGCGACTGTCGCGGCAAACCTGTAGCCCCAGATCTCTATACGTTGCTGATCTCGATCTGCTTAGTCGCGCGGAGGTAGCCGATGACTCAGATATCTGGCGCAGTTGAGTTTTGTGAGTGTGACAGCCTTCGGTAGAGGGCCGAATTGTGAGCATATGGCTAGGAGGCAGGCACCCTCTAGAGCCCCCTGCCTCCTAGCCGCATCGCGACCCGCTCTCCGCGATATTGTCTGGCGAGTTACTGGCCATGCTTATGACACCAGTCCTCAGTTGAATACCATCACATCGGTGCGCATGGGAATGGGTTTATTCCACTCGATATGAATCTTGAAGTTCACAACGCCATTTCCCGGAGCAACGCTCGATACCCGGATGGGTGCGGCTGCGACGAACCGGGTTCCGTGAGAATCGATCTCGGAAGCGATGATGAAGACGGTCGAGTTCTTCCCAATCACATTCCAGGAAATTTGAAGGTTATGGGTACCGTTTCCTGGGGTCCATGTCCACCAGCTTCGCCATGCGGCGATGACGTTTCCGCCGATCGGAACGCCAGCATCGGCCCGAGCCGATACTCTCCCAGTGTTCGCGACTTGCGGAACCGTGGAACTATCTACTCCGGATGTCGTCATCGAGTTCTCCTCTGTTTCCTAGAACGGTATGGGGACTGTGTCCGGTCTATTGTGAGTATCTGCCGCATGGTGCGGGAGCGTAATCACCCGAAAGGGTGAAAGGTGTCGGAGTGCCAGGCAGCATCTGCTGAACAAGGCCCCGCAACCCTGTGCCATGCTGTGGAACGGGGCGCCGCCCCCATCCAGACCCGGCGAATCTTCTGTCACGCCCGCAGAGTCCTAAAGATCTTCTCGTAACTCCGTAATTGTGCTGCGGCGATGCGGGTGTTGCAGCGTTCTGCTCAATTCATCCAGCGAGGGCGAGGTTGTGCATGTGGGCGACGCCGCTGGTGGCCCAGTGGACGCC
>NZ_JAJQQS010000062.1 GCF_021228125.1 Streptomyces albireticuli | reverse complement strand
AACCACCTCAAGCAATAGCGCGGCATCGCCACCCGCTACGAGAAGACCACAACCACCTACCTCCCCGGACTCCACCTCGCGGGCATCTTCCTCTGATCAGCACGCTGATCCGAAAGAAACGGCCTAGCCGCCCACCCCAGCATGTCAAAGATCTGGGCCAACGGCGCCTACCAAAGCAGCATCCTCAACCACGGCGGCCGGCTGGGCATCGACGTCGAGGTGGTGCAGCGACCACGGACGAAGGGGCTCGAGCCACTGCCGAAACAGTGGGTAATCGAGCAAACCTTCGGCTGCCTGATGCAGCACCATCGCCTGGCACGGCACTACAAAGCCCCCCGCAGAGATCCCAGACGATGGTCCACTGGGCGATGACTAACAAAATGTCCCGCGAACTGACAGGAGAATCCGCACCACCCTGGCGAATCTAAACAGACATGCCCACCACAACAGCATGAACGTTGATCAGACGCTCTCTAAGGGCGCTCATGCAGGGTATCCCACCCATCCGCTCGCACCGCGGGCCCCGTAGGCGGCGACGGCCCAGCAAGCCGCATGCCGACAAGGAATAGCTACAACCGCCTGTGGCAACGGCTCCGCGAACGAGGCATCCGCCACCGCATCGCCCGCAAGGGCATCGAGCTTTCCCAGCGCCTGGGCCGTCACCGCTGGGTCGTCGAGAGGACTGTGTCTTGGCAGGCCAGCTGCCGACGCCCGCACCGACGCTACGAGCGCAGGGCCAAGCACTTCCTCGCCTTTGTCGACATAGCCTCAGTCCTCATCGGCTATCGCAAACTGAGTAGACTCATGACCTGAGCTGCCGCACCTGAGGGTCTTACACCGTGTCCTGCATGGTCAGTTGGTCGTTGGCCGGAGCATGCGGAGTGGACGGTAGGGATGGATCGTGCCGAAGGGGCTGTGGGAAATCGTCAGGCCCTGGCTGCCGTCGGCACGGGTGCGGCCGCAGGGCGGCGGGGTGGCCAATACCGATGACGAGGCAGTGTTCGCGGCGATCATCTACGTCCTGGTCAGCGGCTCCGCCTGGCGGGCTCTGCCGCCGTGTTTCGGGGCGTCGAAGTCGACGGTGCACCGCCGGTTCCTGATCTGGTCGCGGGCAGGTGTCTGGGGTCGGCTGCACCAAAAGGCCCTCGAGATACTCGCCGACCAAAGTGTGGTTGATCTGTCCAGAGCGGTGCTCGACTCTGCCCATGTGCGAGCCAAGGGGGGGGCGAACTTGCAGGTCCGTCGCCCGTGGACCGAGGCAAGCCGGGTTCCAAGGTGCACGTCCTGCTCCGACGCGAACGGCTTGCCCTACGCATCCGCCCCTCCGCAGCCAACACCCACGACAGCCTCGAGATGAAGCCGATGGTCGCCCACTTCCCCGTAGGACACGAATCCCGCAGCGACCATTCCAAGCCCCAGTGGCTGCACGCCGACAAAGCCTACGACATGCCTGACCTGCGGCTCGCGCAGGTAGACCAGCGCCACGATCGCGCGCGGGGAGGGCCACGGTTCGCACCTGCGGTCACCCTCGCGAGTGATGATCAGCATCGTGACCCACTCCACGAGCGCATACGGCAGGCCGAGTGCGCCAGGATACGTAACCAACGAGGCCCCTCGAATAGCGAGTTCAGACGTCAGACATCTCGATCAACAGCCCGAGGGCCTCGCCTGTTACGAGCCTGCCGCCATCACCCGATCAGTAGCCACTCTGAAGATCCTTAGTGAGCTGGAAAGCCCTTCAGAGGAAAAGGGTCAGAATACATGAAAACACTGCCGCCGAATAGCTAGCCATCGCCGAAGAGGTCACCAAAAGAAGTCGCTAAACCCACAGATAACACTAATCAATAATTCCCGCAAGGGAATATCAACGCGCAATCGGCATCTAGGATGCCTTTCCCGAAGGAGGGGGCACCCTAGATGGCATCCACATCACTAGGCGGTGGGATCACAAGGAGGGGGCGCAAATATCTCGCACGATCTGATGTTTTGGCTGCGCTAGAAATCATTCAAGGATGTGCCAAAGGAACCAGACCGAGAAAGATGCCCATCCAGCCGCAAATAGAACACGCCCGATTCTCGACGTACGAGTATAGAAAAGTTTTCGCACAGATTCACTCAGAGTATCAATTCGCCTCTTCGACCCAATGGCAACTATTTCAAGCGCTGCAAATAGCAAACCCCAGATCGCCCAGATAGAACCACTCACACAGCCCTCCCTTGCCCACACGGAAAATCAAGCACCTTTGACCTCTCCAATCGCGTCACTTTATGGCTGCCCAGAGCGCGACAGCCGAGGAAATAAGGCATACGACAATTGGGATCACAGCATTATAGAGACGGGCCTGCCTGTCACGGTCCCGGCGGTTGACCTCTTCAAGTCTATGCCTTTCAGAATTTCGTTCAAACGCCTCTCTCTCATCACGTTCCTTTTGAAGACTCTGCGATAAAGCAGCGATCTGTTGATCATGAAACGAAGATTGAACCGTATAAACATCCATACTCACCACGCGGTCAAGCCGGTCGTGAATTCCCGAAATGGATTCGCGAAGCTCTTCACGCAGGTCTTTAACTATCCTTACAGTGTCACCAGAACTCAGTTCATCAGCCATCAGGGGGCTCCGCCTCCCCCTGCCTCACTGTTTCTACACTGTAGCGCGGGCTATGCTTGGCCTGCCATCCAGACAGAAATGTCACAGTCCCCGAAATCGCAGCAATGACAAGAGGATGAGACCACACAGGAAGGAATGTAATAAACCGAACATCGCCAGATAGCTGACCGAGAAGGGCGATAGTTAGCGAAACCAGAAAGGATGCGGCAGTTGCCGCTTTTACTTTCGTCTCAACAGGCGCATGAGGCATTTCGAACTCCATTCATTTGAATTATACATACATTGATCGTCGAGTGCTGCCCCTACCCGTCTTCTGGGCCAATGCAAATCCAATAAATTCCGGGCAGTATCGCAAGGTTGACAATCAGGGAGTTGCTGATGACAGGAGCGATCTATCTCTACGCAGCATTTCACCCAACTACTGACTGGGCGGCGTGATGTCGTGAGGTTTAGCCCTGTTCCGGCGAGACAGCTCTCGATGATGTCGCTGTGGTATTGGATCTCGCGGAGTCTGTGACGTAACGCCCGGATCAGTGCTCTGGGGAG
>NZ_JAJQQS010000061.1 GCF_021228125.1 Streptomyces albireticuli | reverse complement strand
CCTTCTCCGGCCAGGGCGGCAGCAGCGGCTCGATCAGCGGCCCACAAGCCGTCGTCCACGTCCCACGGCCGAGCACTCACACATCACGAACGGTCGAATCATCACACCGGTCACGCCCGACCAGGAGGCCTCAACAAGATCCCGTTACGAGCTCTAAGGGATCACTGACTCAGGACACTGGAACCTATACTATGACAGCTAAAATTATGATACATGCATTTAAATGGAGAGTCGACTGTTGATAACATGGTTTGAGCGGCGACTTCCTGTTTGGGTGGCGATGTGCGCTTTAGGGATTTCCCTCTGCGGCTGTGCAAAATTTGGCGCGGTCAGATCTTCCTCTCTTGATCCGATAACAACGACCTCGGCAGCCTCGTTTTCAGTGAAATCGATTGAGGGGCGGTCGGCAGAAAAGGGTACATCAAAGCATCGGGCGGCAGTTAAATATCGCCACACTGCATTTCCGCGCGGAAATGGAACGAGTGCTGCGTGTAGCCCGTATGAGGCCAAGCAATGTCGGAACATTGCTCCTCGCAATCACCTAATAGGCGAGAAAAGACCATTAGGTGCGGCACAACAAGGCGATACCGAACTTTCAGGTAGTTTTTCCACTACCGGAATTTCGGGCGCGCCATCCATGCCTTTCAATAGAACGATCACAAGAATAACTCGATCTTCTGTTTCGAATTCAGACAGTCGTGAAATTACGAGATGGCGCACGGTGCCGTTAGATGTGGCGGACTACTGGTGGTTGTGTGGCGCACGCGTTACAGGGAAGCCGAAGGAACACATCTTCCGGCTATTTGATGATGTGTCTGTGCAGGTAGTAGAGGACAGCATGGCCCATGGGGAAGAAGGGGTGAATTGGAGCGGGCACCTAACAGACAAGCCTCGGGCCAGGGTGACATTGTCTGCAGCCGGAGCATGTAACTTGAAAGCTAGGGCTGATCAGGTGAGTATAGATGCCTTCTTTGATCTTGGAGAGCGGGTCTACCAGATTTCCAGAGATCCCGCTCTACCAAACCACCTTCTGATCACTGAGGAGAATCCGGCCTTGCGGAAAGAAGGTCTTCCTGACAACGGGGATTTAGGGAACGGAATCGCTGCCTCTGAAAGGTTCCGTAACATTCTAATGAAGGAACCTATCGCTCGGGAGCCAGTGGCAATCGACATGATCGTTGGGTATACCCCAGCTGCGGAACGTAGAGTCGGTGGGCAGCAAGCAGTTGAAGCGCGTATTCAGCAAGCTGAGGCATTTATTAATCAGGCATTCGCCAGCAGCAACGTGCCTGCCAGCGTCCACATTATCGGCTTCTATCGTGCCTCAAACTACCCTTACAATCGTGATGAAATCGCCTCCGTACTGTTTGGCAAGCTCTCTAATGCAAACGATCCTCAGCTCGGTCGACAGGCTCACCAGTTGCGTGAAGAATATGGTGTCGACCTCATCGGTCTGTTCTTTGATGTCCCCCCGGGGCAGAGCTCCGGACAGGGAAGCCTTCCCGGGCCGAATACGCAGAGGTGGGATCGTGAGGCATTTTCGGTAACTGACGTGCAGTCAGTGGTTGATTGGTACAACTTTGGCCATGAGGTGGGACATAATCTGGGCTTATGGCACGATCGAATAACCCTTAAAGGTCAGGTATCCGAGGAGTACATCAAAGCGAATGTCAACGCTCCTTACGGGCACGGATATATCACCCCAAACCGTCGATGGCATACTTTGATGGCTTACAGTAGCTCATGCGGGCAACCCTGCGCGCCCGTTAATCAATACTCCAACACCGAGAACACCATCAACGGTCAGCCCCTCGGTGACAGGGATAGTAACAACGCCGAACTGGCTCGCCACACCACACCCATTGTGGCGGGTTATCGGAACCTCACAAAGGCAATTCTTCGTTACCAGCTTGTTCTTTCTGAATCACAAGGAGGGTTTATCCGCCCCGATTTCTTTGGCCCGTATCGGCCTGGCACGCTGGTGGGTATCAAGGCTTACCCTGACCCAGGCTGCCGCGTCGCTGGATGGGAGGTAGATGGTCACTTCTATCCTCATTCAGAAAATCAGCTGAATGTCAATGTGGCAGGTCCCGGTACAGTTCGTGCCCTATTCGTTTGTGCATGAGGTACACTGCACTTCATATCCGATATCTCTGAAGTTACAAAAAGCACTCAGCCACCGAATGGGCGGATCATTCAACCGACCTGCCAGAGGGGCTGATTGCCATGAAGGCATTTCTTGTTGCCGTCGGTAATGGCGCCCTTTGGCCTTTTCACCTGGTTGCGCGGCAACATATCGTAACCGTATATAGGTGATTCTTAGTTGCGACTTAGAGTAACCCTTCACGCACCTTATTACGCGTCCACCTCATCGCGCAAAGCGTTATATTAGTTAATGCCATAAATAGCGCGCACGAGTCGCTCAAGGGCGGAGGTAAGCCTTTTATGGTGAAATTCCAGTCGAAGGCGGCGTCTTCCCTTGTATCTGTGTCGTCTGCTTTGGGTACGTTTCATGATTCGGAGCATCCCAGGGAGGTTGACGAGTGACCTAAAGGGCAGCACAGCAATTATGAATTTTGCAATGATTTCGATGCTGATTTTGTGCATATGGTTATCGAACTGACTGCCCGCATCTAAGGCAGGGCAAGGCAGCGTGCGGCAGACCGTGAAGTAGGGGTTATCTGGCAGATGTCAGCCACTTGGTTTATTTAACCGATAAGATCGTGAGGGTAGTTGTGGCGGTGTGCACATAGAAGTGCTGGCAGGTATTTGTTAACGCTGCTGGGGAAGTGGTTTCGCGAGGCATGCGATCAGTCTGACCTACGGAAACGGTTACAATGTGCACATAGTGGCACCTGCATAGCCTACGAGAGCATCGATTAAATTGACTGACTCGGTCGACGGTACTAGGTGATCGAGTGCACCGTCTCATGGATGACTGTTATTTGCGCTTGCTATCCCGTTATGAAAGCGACCCTCACGATTATCTGGCGTTCCTCAGTCTGGCACCACCGTCTCTGCTACGAGCTGCATAGGGCACAGTTTTACAGCGTCGAACAGGGTTAGGCTGGCCGGTGTTGGCATCCGTGTCTGACAGTCGGGTTGAGCGTTTTCCGGCTCGTGGTGGGCTCTATGTATAACGTCAACGATGTGGTGCCTGGTTGGGGCGGCCATGCGGCGGGTGACGGTGGGGGTTCTGGACTCGTAGAAGGTGCCGTCGCAGAGCATGGTGAAGAGGACGTTGATGCGTTGGTGGGCGAGGCGGAGGAGGTCTGGGCGTGGGTTTTACCGCGATCTCGCTGCTGTCCGCCGTAGGTGCATGTTCGCCGTGGATCGAGCTCCCCGAAGGATCTGGTGGTGGGGGCGAGGCCGGTGTAGGAGGTGATGCGGCGCTCGGCGGTGTTGTGTTGTTTGTCGGCCTCGCGGTCGAAGGCGGGTGGCTGGCCGTCGTGGCTGCCGCGTCGCTTGCGGTGAGCCTGCTGGCCGGCGGGGACCGGGATCACCGCCTT
>NZ_JAJQQS010000060.1 GCF_021228125.1 Streptomyces albireticuli | reverse complement strand
TGAGGGTGACCGCCGCTGCAAACTTCCGCCGCTTCGGCGTGCCCTCGTCGGGCTGGTGTACCTGCGCCGGCATGACACCCTTACCCAGCTCGCCGCTGGTTTCGGCATCGCAGGCGGCACTGCCCCCCGCTGACACCGCAGCAGCCGTCGGGCTGCTCGCCGACCGCGCGCCCGGGCTGCTGCGTGCCCTACGCGAAGCCGCCCCCGACTATCCAGTCGGCTATCAACCGCACGCTTTCCGCAACACGGCCACCAGTCGAGCGGGGCGTGGGCCCGTCTGAACTCCTGGCGGATCTTCCGCAAAGCCCCGGTGCAGCCCCATTCGAATGGCGGCAATCGCCACTGCCGTCCTCACCCTGGAGCCGCAACACTGAAAGAACTCACAGACTCAGGACACTAATTGATGCCCCGTAAAGTCTGGCCAGAGGTGTTATGATCTTGGTGTGGGTGCTGTGGTGACAGTCTCAAAGACATCGCCACCCAGCGTAAAATCTCCATTTTGTTTGCGGTGTCCTTGCCCTAGCTCCCGCTAATTGCTTCGGCCTATAAGTTCGTACACAGCATGCGTCACAATTTCGGCTCGAAATTCTCTTGGGCTAATTGGCATTGACACTATTTTCCCGGGTGCTTCAACATTTGTCGACCAAGGTTCCGTATAGGTGATACCTATTTCATTAATGGAGATAATTTTACCTATCTTACGTCCGCCTAGACGTGCATACTGGTCGGCTTTCGAGAAGGCGTCCCGATGTGCTGCAATTCGAGCTTTTCTACGAAGCGGCTGCTGATTCTTGACGCTAAATTCAAGCCCCTCAATCCTTCCGTTATTACCAACAACGTCCACGACACTTTGAATAAATGCCCCAGCTCTCGAGATATCGCGAATCTTCAGTGAAATACTTTGACTCGCGCGGTAGCCGGAAATTCTTGATTTCCCCTTGGCGTCTTGGTATACGGGCGAGAGCATCAGGCCTTGAGTGTGAATATCGTTTTGAGGAATTCCCCAACTCCGCGCCATACTAAGTAGTGAGTTAACCGAAGTGTTGTGAGTGGCGACAGCGCTCTTCGCAGTGGCTCTGACCACCTCCACTTCGGCAGATAGAATACACATGTCAGGCAAGGAAGACGCTTCTCCGAGACCTGAAACCGCGACAGTTCCAGTACGGTTTCGCGTCGTGACATTAGAAGAACCGACACATTTTTTAAAGACGGATTTCACGCTGGCAAAAAATGCCAAAACGCATTGACGGAGAAAGTAATAAAGAGGCATGGGTGCGGGAATCCCAACAGTTAGTTAGCTTAGCGTGGAAATATTGACCTTCGGCTTTGATTCTGAACTAAAAATACTGCATGCAATGGTTATTTAGATACCCTTCGGCAGAGTGGTGATGAATGATAGAAATTAAGGTATTCGACTCGCTCTCGGCGTACGGGAACCCCCATTTCTTCTGGTTTTCCGCTCTGGGCCCATCGCATGCGTTCGCGAGGGAGTCGTAATGCTGCCTGTACCCCAGGAAGAGTGAAGCGGATGCAAGCACCGATTCTCCAGCAGGCTCTGATCGTGACCTCGCTCATGCACTGCGGCAGTCCAGTCGACGTCCGCGCTCACACGCGGCCGAGTCTGCACTCCGATATCCAGAACAGACTCGACGAGAGCATGACGTTCTCTGGCGTCTCGCAGATTCCTAGTGCTGTGACCGCATTGGTTGACCGGGTTGCTCGTTGTGCCGGTGGGACAGCATCTTCGATCAGCACGGGGGCGGGTATGGCGCTACCGGTCAGGGTTCGCAGGCTGACCGAGCAGGAGGGTCAGAGGTTGCAACGGATCGTGCGGCGGGGCAGCACGAGTGCGGTGCGGTTCCGGCGGGCGATGATGCTGCTGGCCTCGGCCGGCGGGAGCACGGTCCCGGTCATCGCCCGTCTGGTCCAGGCCGACGAGGACACCGTCCGTGACGTGATCCACCAGTTCAACGAGATCGGGCTCGCATGCCTGGACCCTCGGTGGGCGGGAGGCCGTCCCCGCCTGCTCACCCCTGACGACGAGGACTTCGTCATCCAGACGGCCACCGCCCGGCCCACCCAGCTGGGCAAGCCCTTCACCCGCTGGTCGGTCCGCAAGCTCGCTGATCACCTGCACCGCAACATCGCCCGGCCCGTGCGGATCGGCCGGGAGGCCCTGCGGCGCTTGCTCGCCCGTAAAGGGATCCACCTTCCAGCACACGAAGCCTTGGAAGGACTCCCCGGACCCCGACTTCGAGGCCAAGCTGGACCGGATCGAATACGCGGTCAACGAGCGCCCGGACCGCACCTTCGCCTTCGACGAGTTCGGTCCGCTGGGCATCCGCCCGACCGCCGGCTCCTGCTGGGCCGGACAAGGCAAGCCCGACCGGTTGCCGGCGACCTACCGCCGCACCCACGGCATCACCTACTTCTCGGTCGGCGACGACCAGGTCTGGGGCATCAATAATCGGCGCAAAGGCATCGACCACACCTGGGCGGCCCTACGATCGATCCGCGCTGCCCGCCCGGACGGCGCCCCGATCTGCGTGATCCTGGACAATCTCTCAGCCCACCGGAACTGGAGGATCCGCACGTGGGCGGCACGGAACAAGGTCGAGTTGTGCTTCACCCCGACCTACGCGTCCTGGGCCAACCCCATCGAGGCCCACTTCGGACCGCTGCGACAGTTCACCCTCGCCAACTCGCACCACCCAACCACACCGCCCAGACCCGAGCCCTGCACGCCTACCTCCGCTGGCGCAACCAGAACGCCCGCCACCCCGACGTCCTTGCCGCACAACGTCGCGAACGCGCCCGGATCCGCAGCGAGAAAGGCGTCCGCTGGGGCGGCAGGCCGCTACATGCAGCGTCCTGACCAGCACACCCGGCGAACCAATGTGGTCACAGCACTAGGCGAGGACTGGGGGTGTGCGTTCCAGCCCTCGGGTCAGCTGCAGATGTCGCGTTCGAGTGTCTGGTCGGAGCGGGGGCTCCACCGGGGCTCTTGGTGGTCAATTCCGCGAGGAAGTGCATCTCCATCAAGTTCAGTGCCAGGACGCTCCTGTAGATGGAACTGCGGATGAGCCGACAGCCATCACTGGATGACCGGTGTCTTGTGCGTCGCGTAGTTGCCCAGCGCGACGCAGCCCTCTAGACCTGGCGAGACCTGCTGACCCAGCATGGCCAGGGACTTCTTGAACTCGGCGGCCTGGGTGGCGGTGGTGGATTGAACCGATGACCTTGCCGGTTGTGGCGTCGGGTTCGGCGAAGAGGGTGGTGGTGTCGGCGCGGACACAGTCTGGGTTGTGGTGCTTGGGCGCCTGGCGCAGTCGCCGGCGGGATGGGTTGGGGCCCATCCGGGGTCTGGGTCAGTGGCTTCTCATCGACGTCGAGGGTGGGCGGCTAGGCCGTTTCTTGAGGTGGTTGATGCGGCGCTCGGCGGTGTTGTGTTGTTTGTCGGCCTCGCGGTCGAAGGCGGGTGGCTGGCCGTCGTGGCTGCCGCGTCGCTTGCGGTGAGCCTGCTGGCCGGCGGGGACCGGG
>NZ_JAJQQS010000006.1 GCF_021228125.1 Streptomyces albireticuli | reverse complement strand
GTCCTGGAAGCGATGAAGATGGAGCAGCCGCTGAACGCGCACCGCGCGGGCACGGTCAAGGGCATCACCGCCGAGGTCGGTGCCTCCGTCTCCTCCGGCGCCGTCATCTGCGAGATCAAGGACTGACGCGCCCCTCAGCACGGCCCGCGGGCCCCGGCCGGAGCACCGGCCGGGGCCCGCGGTCTTGGCCGGGCGGACGGCGGGCGGCCGGGCCAGTGGCATTCTTGACTCGCGGGGAGCGAGAGGGAGGATCGACGGCAATGGCCACGGAGATCACACAGGCGTCACCACGCCCCATGCGCGCGGACGCGCGGCGCAACTACGAGCGACTGCTCGCGGAGGCCCGTACCGCCTTCACCGCGCACGGCACGGACGCCTCCCTCGAGGACATCGCCCGCCGGGCGGGCGTCGGCATCGGGACCCTCTACCGCCACTTCCCCAACCGCACGGCGCTGATGAGCGCCGTCTTCCAGGGCGAGGTCGACGGACTGCTCGCCCGCTCCCGCGAGCTCCTGGCGTCCCCCGAGCCGTGCCGGGCGCTGGTGGACTGGCTGCGCGCAATCGTGGCGCACGCCAGCACCTACCGCGGGCTCTCCCGGGCCCTGATGGCCGCGCAGACCGACGAGGCGTCGGCGCTGTCGCGGTGCAGCCTGCCGATGCGCGACGCGGGCAGCAGGCTGCTCGGCCGCGCCCAGCAGGCCGGGGCGGTCCGCGCGGACGTGGGCATCACGGACCTGATGCAGCTGACGAACGCGATCTCCCTGGCGGTCGAGCAGTCCCCGGACGACCCGGAGCTGGCGGACCGCCTGCTGATGCTGACCCTGAGCGGCCTCAAGGCGGTGCCCGCAGGCGACTGAGGACACCGCTCCGGGGCCTACCGGCGCCGCGGCGCCAGGTCCGCCACTCTCGCCGTCGACTGGTCGCCCAGCGACACCGCGCTGCGCAGCTGCGGCCCCGTCGGCCCGCCCTGCCCCGGGCCGGGCGGCTGCCCGCCCAGCGGATGCGTACGCCGCTGACCCGGGAGCGGCGGAACGTCCCGGCGGCGTGCCGGCGGTCCCACCTCCCCGCCGCCCGCGACGCCCGTCGGCGCCGAGCCCGACCCCGCGCCGGGCCCGGCGACCGAGATGTGCACGCCTTGGTCCGCGAGGGCCTGGAGCTCCGTGGCGGCGCGGTCGTCGTGCGCCGGCGGCTCGTCCGTCACCAGGCGCGTGATCACATCCGTGGGCACCGTCTGGAACATGGTGTCGGTGCCCAGCTTCGTATGGTCCGCCAGCACCACCACCTCCGCGGCGGCCTGCACCAGCGCCCGGTCCACGCTCGCGGAGAGCATGTTGGACGTGGACAGCCCGCGCTCGGCGGTCAGCCCGCTCCCGGACAAGAAGGCTCTGGTCACGCGCAGACCGTGCAGGGACTGCTCCGCACCGCTGCCCACCAGGGCGTAGTTGGAGCCGCGCAGCGTGCCGCCGGTCATGACGACCTCGACCCGGTTGGCGTGCGCCAGCGCCTGCGCGACGAGCAGGGAGTTGGTGACCACGGTGAGACCCGGCACGCGCGCGAGCCGGCGGGCCAGCTCCTGCGTGGTGGTGCCGGCGCCGACGACGACGGCTTCGCCCTCTTCGACGAAGCTCGCCGCCAGATCGGCGATGGCCGTCTTTTCCGCGGTCGCTAGATGGGATTTCTGCGGGAAGCCGGACTCCCTGGTGAAACCGCCCGGCAGCACCGCACCGCCGTGCCGGCGGTCGAGCAGTCCTTCTGCCTCCAATGCCCGCACGTCCCGCCGTACGGTCACTTCGGAGGTCTGGACGACACGGGCGAGCTCACGGAGCGAAACCGCTCCGTTGGCGCGCACCATTTCGAGGATCAATTGACGACGTTCTGCAGCGAACACGAAACCGACAGTAACGCCAACGACCATCCGTTTTCAGCAGGTTGCAGCAATTAACGGAAGTTGTCCGCTCCCGAACGCAAGAAGTGGTATGGGCGTACTCCTGAGCCCTAAGCCTCACGCTGCGTCTGCTGTGTCTTCCTCGTGTGCAGCTGCCGCGCCACCTCGGCGAGCGAACCGGACAGCGAGGGATAGACGGTGAACGCGTTGGCGATCTGCTCCACGGTCAGGTTGTTGTCGACCGCGATCGCGATGGGGTGAATGAGCTCGCTGGCGCGCGGCGCGACCACCACACCACCGACCACGATGCCCGTGCCGGGCCGGCAGAACATCTTCACGAAGCCGTCGCGAATGCCCTGCATCTTGGCGCGCGGATTCCGCAGCAGCGGAAGCTTCACCATCCGGGCGTCAATCTTGCCGCTGTCGACATCGGCCTGGGTATACCCGACTGTCGCAATCTCCGGATCCGTAAATACGTTCGCGGATACAGCCTTGAGATTCAGCGGGGCCACCGCGTCGCCCAGGAAGTGGTACATCGCGATGCGGCCCTGCATGGCCGCGACCGACGCCAGCGCCAGCACGCCCGTGCAGTCACCGGCCGCGTAGACGCCCGGCGCGCTCGTCCGCGAGACCCGGTCCGTCCAGACGTGCCCGGACTCCTTGAGCCGCACCCCGGACTCCTCCAGCCCGATCCCGGCCGTGTTGGGGATGGAGCCGACCGCCATCAGGCAGTGCGTACCGCTGATGACGCGCCCGTCGGCCAGGGTGACCTCCACCCGGTCGCCCACCCGCTTCGCGGACTGCGCCCGGGACCGCGCCATGACGTTCATGCCGCGCCGCCGGAAGACGTCCTCCAGCACGGCCGCGGCGTCCGGGTCCTCACCCGGCAGCACCCGGTCCCGCGACGACACCAGCGTCACCTTCGACCCCAGCGCCTGGTACGCGCCGGCGAACTCGGCACCGGTCACACCGGAGCCGACCACGATGAGCTCCTCGGGGAGCTCGTCCAGGTCGTAGACCTGCGTCCAGTTGAGGATGCGCTCGCCGTCCGGCAGGGCGTCCGGGATCTCCCGGGGGTGCGCGCCCGTGGCGATCAGCACGGCGTCGGCGACGAGGGTCTCCTCGGTGCCGTCCGCGGCGCGCACCACGACCTTGCGCGACCCGTCCGGCGCCTGGTTCGGCTCCAGCCGGCCCCGGCCGCGCAGCACCCGGGCACCCGCGCGGGTGACCGAGGCGGCGATGTCGTGCGACTGCGCCAGGGCGAGCCGCTTCACCCGCCTGTTGACCTTGCCCAGGTCCACGCCGACGACGCGCGCCGCCTGCTCCACGTGCGGCGTGTCGTCGGCGACGATGATCCCCAGCTCCTCGTACGAGGAGTCGAAGGTCGTCATCACCTCAGCCGTCGCAATGAGTGTCTTAGAGGGCACGCAGTCGGTGAGCACCGACGCCCCGCCCAGACCGTCGCAGTCGACGACGGTCACCTCCGCGCCGAGCTGCGCGGCGACGAGCGCCGCCTCATAGCCGCCGGGTCCGCCACCGATGATCACGATCCGAGTCACGTACTCCATTGTCCCGCACCCATCAAAGCGACTTCTCCCGGGGCCTCCCCCGGTGAATACGTACCTGAATGCGTACGTCCATCCGTGCGAGGACCGGCAGGAGGTTCCGGACGAACCTCCCTTCGAGCCTGCCATCCCAAATGCCGTTCCGCCTCACTCCCGTACCCTCGGAACCATGTCGCTCTACGCCGCGTACGCCGGCAACCTCGACGCGCGGCTGATGTCCCGCCGCGCACCCCACTCGCCCCTGCGCGGCACGGGCTGGCTCTCCGACTGGCGACTGACGTTCGGCGGCGAGCAACTGGGCTGGGAGGGCGCGCTGGCGACCGTCGTCGAGGCCCCGCGCTCCCAGGTCTTCGTCGCCCTCTACGACATCGCTCCGATGGACGAGGACTCGATGGACCGTTGGGAGGGCGTCGGACTCGACATCTACCGCCGGATGCGGGTGCGCGTGCACACCCTGGACGGCGAGGAGCCCGCGTGGATCTACGTCCTGAACGGCTACGAGGGCGGCCTGCCCTCCGCCCGCTACCTGGGCGAGATCGCCGACGCGGCCGAGTCCGCGGGCGCCCCGCACGACTATGTGATGGAGCTCCGCAAGCGTCCTTGCTGAGAGTGACGGCGTCGTCTCGTCGCAACACACAAAGCAACAATCGGAACACCGTGCCGGGCGACATCTACGCGCGTAGGCGAAGAGCGGATACCCTCGTCCGCGTGAACGCATCTGTTACCCCCCAGGTCGACCCGTACGCCGCGGCCGACGCCGCCGCCACCCGTCTGCGCGAGCTCACGGGCGCCGAGACCCACGACGTCGCCCTGGTCATGGGCAGCGGCTGGCTCCCGGCGACCGAAGCGCTCGGCACCCCCGAGGTCGAATTCCCGGTCACCGAGCTCCCCGGCTTCACCGCCGCCGCCGTCGCGGGCCACGCGGGCACGGTTCGCTCCTACAAGGTCAATGACAAGCGCGCGCTGGTCTTCCTCGGCCGCACGCACTACTACGAGGGCCGCGGCGTCGCCGCCGTCGTCCACGGCATCCGCACCGCCGTCGCCGCCGGCTGCAAGACCGTCGTCCTGACCAACGGCTGCGGCGGCCTCCGCGAGGGCATGCGCCCCGGTCAGCCGGTGCTGATCAGCGACCACATCAACCTCACGGCGACCTCGCCGATCGTCGGCGCCAACTTCGTCGACCTCACCGACCTGTACTCCCCCCGCCTGCGCGCGCTCTGCCAGGAGGTGGACCCGACCCTCGAAGAGGGCGTGTACGTCCAGTTCCCCGGCCCGCACTACGAGACCCCGGCCGAGATCAAGATGATCCGCACCCTCGGCGCGGACCTGGTCGGCATGTCCACCACCCTGGAGGCCATCGCCGCCCGCGAGGCGGGCGCCGAGGTCCTGGGCATCTCCCTGGTCACGAACCTGGCCGCCGGCATGACGGGCGAGCCGCTCAACCACGAAGAGGTCCTCCAGGCCGGCCGCGACTCCGCGACGGCGATGGGCGAGCTCCTTGCGTCGGTCCTCGACCGCCTGTAAATCGATCCACACCCCGCCCCCGACCCACGACGCACCCGCACAGCACCCCCGAAACCAAGCACCAGCCCTCCGGAGGAGAACCCGTGGAGCGAGACCTCATCGCCCAGGCCAAGACGTGGCTCGCCGAGGACCCCGACCCCGAGACCCGCGAAGAGCTCTCCCGGCTCATCGACGCCGGGGACACCACCGAGCTGAGCGTCCGCTTCGGCGGCACCCTCCAGTTCGGCACCGCCGGCCTCCGCGGCGAGCTCGGCGCCGGCCCCATGCGCATGAACCGCGCCGTCGTCATCCGCGCGGCCGCCGGCCTCGCCGCGTACCTGAAGAAGCAGGGCCACACCGGCGGCACCGTCGTCATCGGCTACGACGCCCGCCACAAGAGCGCCGACTTCGCCCTCGACACCGCGGCCGTCATGGTCGGCGCCGGCCTGAAGGCGGCCCTGCTGCCCAAGCCGCTGCCCACCCCGGTCCTCGCCTTCGCGATCCGCCACCTCGGCGCGGTCGCGGGCATCGAGGTCACCGCCAGCCACAACCCGCCGCGCGACAACGGCTACAAGGTCTACCTCGGCGACGGCTCCCAGATCGTGCCCCCGGCCGACGCGGAGATCGCCGCCGAGATCGCGGCGATCGCGAGCCTGGCCGACGTGCCCCGCCCGAGCGCCGGCTGGGAGACCCTCCGCGAGACGATCGTGGAGGCGTACCTGGAGCGCACGGACGCGGTCCTGACCAACGGCTCCGCCCGGGACGTCCGCGTCGTCTACACGCCCATGCACGGCGTCGGCCGCACCGTCCTGACCGCCGCCTTCGAGCGGGCCGGCTTCCCCGCGCCGACCGTGGTCGCCGAGCAGGCCGAGCCGGACCCGGACTTCCCGACGGTCGCCTTCCCGAACCCGGAGGAGCCGGGCGCGATGGACCTGGCGTTCGCCACGGCCCGCGAGGCCCAGCCGGACATCATCATCGCCAACGACCCGGACGCGGACCGCTGCGCCGTCGCGGTCCCCGACCCGGAGTCGGTCGAGGGCTGGCGCATGCTGCGCGGCGACGAGGTGGGCGCGCTGCTGGCGACGCACCTGGTCCACAAGAAGGCCCAGGGCACCTTCACGACGACGATCGTGTCCTCGTCGCTCCTCTCCCGCATCGCGGCGGCCGCGCCCGGCGCGGACTACGAGGAGACCCTGACGGGCTTCAAGTGGCTGGCCCGCGTGGACGGCCTGCGCTACGCCTACGAGGAGGCGCTGGGCTACTGCGTCGACCCCGAGGGCGTGCGCGACAAGGACGGCATCACGGCCGCCCTGCTGGTGGCCGAGCTGGCCGCCGAGCTCAAGGAGTCCGGCCGCACGCTGACGGACCTCCTGGACGACCTGGCCGTCGAGCACGGCCTGCACGCCACGGACCAGCTCTCGGTGCGGGTCCAGGACCTGTCGCTGATCTCGGACGCGATGCGGCGCCTGCGCGAGCAGCCGCCGACGGTGCTGGCCGGGCTCCAGGTCGCCTCGGCCGAGGACCTGGCGAAGGGCTCCGAGGCGCTGCCGGCGACGGACGGCCTGCGGTATCACCTGGCCGGCGACGCGGCGGGCGAGGTGTCGGGCGCGCGCGTGATCGTCCGCCCGAGCGGTACCGAGCCGAAGATCAAGTGCTACCTGGAGGTCGTGGTCCCGGTCGCGTCGGCGATCGCGCTGACGGACGCCCGGGCGCGGGCGACGGAGGTCCTGGCGGCGATCAAGTCGGACCTGTCGCGGGCGGCGGGGATCTGATTCGCGGGGGCCGAGGCCCCTGCGAAAACGCCGGACGGGCCGGAGAGGATCCGGCCCGTCCGGCGTTCCGTCTTCCGGGGGCACCGCGCGCCGACGCGGCGCCGGAGACGGCTCAGCCGGTCACGAACAGCACCACCAGCAGTACGAACCCCACCGCGGCCGGCGCCATCACCTCGTAGGCCCAGCGCACGGCCACGTCCCCCTGGGCACCGGGCCGCCCGGCGTTCCGCTCGGCGAGTTCGCGGAGGTCGTCGATCACTTGGTCGGAAGGCGCTTTGCCGCCCGGGTTGGTACCGGCGGCGGTGAGGGCGGACCCGGAGATGCCCTCGGCCACCGCCTGGTTCTGCCGCCGCGCGGCGGCCTTGCGCTTGCGCAGCGAGACGGGGATCGACCAGAGCTGGTACTTGGCGCCGCCGGCCAGCACCTCGCTGGAGTAGCCGGCGCGTACGCCGTCCACGCGGCTCCAGGGGAGGGTGATGGTGCGGAAGGGGTTGCGGACGAGGAGCCGGTCCTCGCCCGCCCATACGGCGGGCCGGATGGTGAAGGCGATGACCAGCGGGACGGCGCAGAGGAGTCCGGCCAGCGCGAGCCAGGGCGTACGGCCTGCGCCGCGCACGATCGCGTCGCCGCCCAGCCAGGCGGCGAGGCCGAGGAGCAGTACGCCGGTGGCGATGCCGGAGGGCGAGCGGTAGCACCGCTCGGCGTAGGCGTCCGGTTCCTGCGGGGACCGTGGGGCGGAGGAGTCGTCCGGGCTCGTCATGCGCCGATTGTGCCGCACGGTGTGTGCGGGCGGGTGGTGGGTCGGGGGCGGGGTGGGGGTGGGCCCTACGGGGCTGCATGATTTACGGGCCAAGTTGCCCGCCGTACGGCCCGCAAATCACGCTTTACGCCCCTTGCCGGGCCCACCCCCACCCCGCCCCCTCCCGCCGTCCGTCGACGATTCAGCCCGGCCGGGGCAACCCAGCCCGGCCGGGGGGCAATCCAGCCCGGCCGGGGCAATCCAGCCCGGCCGGCGTTTGAGGCCACCGCGCGGAGCGCGGAAAAGGGGGCCCGGGGGCTTGCCCCCGCCCCGCGGCGGAGCCGCACATCGGACGCAGCGGGAAGGGGCGGGGCTGGGGAAAGGCCCCGCGCAGCGGCACACCCACCGCACGCCCCGGCCCCAACCCCACCCACCCCCGCCCCTCCGGCTCGCTCATCCGCAAAGCCCCCCGCTCAGGGGTTGGCACGCGCTACGCGCGTAGATATGCTCATCTGGTGACCATGCCCACCACAGTTCCCGCACACGGCAATGACGCCGCGGGGCGACTGACGGAGCTGGCGGACGTGACCGCCTCCGACAGTGCGCTGCGCCGCTTCCTGCACGGCCTCCCGGGCGTCGACGCGGTCGGGCTGGAAGCCCGCGCCGCGTCCCTCGGCACCCGCTCGATCAAGACCACGGCGAAGGCGTACGCCATCGACCTGGCGATCTCGATGATCGACCTGACGACGCTGGAGGGCGCGGACACCCCCGGCAAGGTCCGGGCGCTCGCCGCGAAGGCCGTCAACCCCGACCCGACCGACCGGACGACGCCGCGCACCGCCGCCGTCTGCGTCTACCCCGACATGGTGGCCACCGCGAAGGCGGCCCTGACCGGCACGGACGTGAAGGTCGCGTCCGTCGCCACCGCGTTCCCCGCCGGCCGCGCCGCGCTGCCGGTGAAGCTCGCGGACACCCGGGACGCCATCGCGGCCGGGGCCGACGAGATCGACATGGTCATCGACCGCGGCGCCTTCCTGGCCGGCCGGTACATGGACGTGTTCGAGGAGATCCGCGCCGTCAAGACGGAGTGCGGCGACAAGGCCCGCCTCAAGGTGATCTTCGAGACGGGCGAGCTGTCGACGTACGACAACATCCGCCGCGCCTCCTGGATCGGGATGCTCGCGGGCGCCGACTTCATCAAGACCTCGACGGGCAAGGTGGCGGTCAACGCCACGCCGTCGAACACCCTGCTGATGCTGGAGGCCGTGCGGGACTTCCGCGCGCTCACCGGCGTGCAGATCGGTGTGAAGCCGGCCGGCGGCATCCGCACCACCAAGGACGCGATCAAGTTCCTGGTCCTGGTCAACGAGACGGTGGGCGAGGACTGGCTGGACAACCACTGGTTCCGGTTCGGCGCCTCCAGCCTCCTGAACGACCTGCTGATGCAGCGGCAGAAGCTGAGCACCGGCCGCTACTCCGGTCCCGACTACGTCACGGTGGACTGATCATGTCTTTCACTTACGCACCCGCGCTCGAGTCGCGTTCGGTCGTCGACATCGCGTCGTCCTACGGCCTGTTCATCGACGGCGAGTTCACCGAGGCCACCGGCGGCAAGGTCTTCAAGACCGTAAGCCCCTCCTCCGAGGAGGTTCTCTCCGAGGTCGCGCACGGCTCCGCCGAAGACGTGGACCGCGCCGTGAAGGCGGCCCGCAAGGCGTTCGAGAAGTGGTCCGCGCTGCCGGGCGCCGAGCGCGCCAAGTACCTCTTCCGCATCGCGCGGATCATCCAGGAGCGCTCGCGCGAGCTGGCCGTCCTGGAGACGCTGGACAACGGCAAGCCGATCAAGGAGACCCGCGACGCGGACCTCCCGCTGGTCGCCGCGCACTTCTTCTACTACGCGGGCTGGGCCGACAAGCTCGACCACGCGGGCTACGGCGCGAACCCCCGCCCGCTGGGCGTCGCGGGCCAGGTCATCCCCTGGAACTTCCCGCTCCTGATGCTGGCGTGGAAGATCGCCCCGGCGCTGGCCACGGGCAACACGGTCGTGCTGAAGCCGGCCGAGACCACCCCGCTCTCGGCGCTGTTCTTCGCGGACATCTGCCGCCAGGCGGGCCTGCCCAAGGGCGTCGTCAACATCGTCACGGGTGACGGCACCACGGGCGCCGCGCTCGTCGCGCACGAGGGCGTGAACAAGGTCGCCTTCACCGGCTCCACGGCGGTCGGCAAGGCCATCGCCCGTACGGTCGCGGGCTCCGACAAGAAGCTCACGCTGGAGCTGGGCGGCAAGGGCGCCAACATCGTCTTCGACGACGCGCCCATCGACCAGGCCGTCGAGGGCATCGTCCAGGGCATCTTCTTCAACCAGGGCCAGGTCTGCTGCGCGGGCTCCCGCCTGCTGGTCCAGGAGTCGATCCAGGACGAGCTGCTGGACTCCCTCAAGCGCCGTCTGTCGACGCTGCGCCTGGGCGACCCGCTGGACAAGAACACCGACATCGGCGCGATCAACTCCGCCGAGCAGCTGGCCCGGATCACCGAGCTGGCCGACAGCGGCGAGGCCGAGGGCGCCGAGCGCTGGGCCCCGGCGTGCGAGCTGCCGGAGAACGGCTACTGGTTCGCGCCGACGCTGTTCACGAACGTCACCCAGGCCCACCGGATCGCCCGCGAGGAGATCTTCGGGCCGGTCCTGTCGGTGCTGTCGTTCCGCACCCCGGGCGAGGCGGTCGCCAAGGCGAACAACTCTCAGTACGGCCTCTCCGCCGGCATCTGGACGGAGAAGGGCTCGCGCATGCTGGCCGTCGCGAGCAAGCTGCGCGCGGGCGTCGTCTGGGCCAACACGTTCAACAAGTTCGACCCGACCTCGCCGTTCGGCGGCTTCAAGGAGTCGGGTTTCGGCCGCGAGGGCGGTCGCCACGGCCTGGAGGCGTACCTCGATGTCTGAGCGCTTGACTGTCTTCAAGACCTACAAGCTGTTCGTCGGGGGCAAGTTCCCCCGGTCCGAGAGCGGGCGGGTGTACGAGGTGACCGACTCCAAGGGCAACTGGCTGGCCAACGCCCCGCTGTCCTCCCGCAAGGACGCCCGTGACGCGGTCGTCGCGGCCCGCAAGGCCGTCGGCGGCTGGTCGGGCGCGACCGCGTACAACCGCGGCCAGGTGCTCTACCGCGTCGCCGAGATGCTGGAGGGCCGCCGCGACCAGTTCGTCGCGGAGGTCGCGGACGCGGAGGGCCTGTCGAAGGTCAAGGCCGCCGCGCAGGTGGACGCCGCGATCGACCGCTGGGTCTGGTACGCGGGCTGGACCGACAAGATCGGCCAGATCACCGGCTCGACGAACCCGGTCGCGGGCCCGTTCTTCAACGTCTCCGCCACCGAGCCGACCGGCGTCGTCGCCGTGCTCGCGCCGCAGGAGTCGACGTTCCTCGGCCTGGTCTCGGTGATCGCCCCGGCGATCGCCACCGGCAACACCGTGGTCGTGGTGGCCTCCGAGAAGGCCCCGCTGCCCGCCCTGTCGCTGGGCGAGGTGCTGGCCACGTCCGACGTCCCGGGCGGCGTCGTGAACGTCCTGTCGGGCCGTACGGCCGAGATCGCGCCGTCGCTGGCCGCGCACCAGGACGTCAACGCGATCGACCTCGCGGGGGCGGACGCCGGCTTCGCCAAGGAGCTGGAGATCGCGGCGGCGGACAACCTGAAGCGCGTCCTGCGCCCGCGCGCCACGGACTGGTCGGCGGACCCGGGCACGGACCGCATGACGGCGTTCCTGGAGACCCGGACGGTCTGGCACCCGACGGGGTCGCTGGGCGCGGGCGGTTCGTCGTACTGACCGTTTCCCCCGGGGCTCCGCCCCGGACCCCGGACGCGTGAACGCCGGGCGGGCCCTGACGGCTCGCCCGGCGTTCGCGCGTCCTGCACGTCCTGCGGGTCCTGCGGGTCCTGCACGTCCTGCGGGTCCTGCGCGTCCTGCGCGTCCTGCGGGCCCTTCCCCGGCCCCGCTTCTTCCCGCCGCGTCCGATACGCGGCCCCACCCTTCCCGCCACGTCCGATGCGCCGCCCCGCCCTCCCCCTGCGTCCGATGCGCCGCCCCGCCCTCCCCGCCACGTCCGATACGCCGCCCCGCCCCGGACCCCGGTCTTCACGCTTCCCCGGCCACCGCTGGGGGTGCCCCCAGGAGCCGCCCCCGGACAGGCTGAGTCGCCGTCCGGAACCGGGCAGGACAGCCGCCCTCCTGGGACCAAGGCGAGCGGCCTCCGTCACGGCGGAAAGCCGGCCTCGGGCAGGAGCGATATCCAGCCCGTCCGGCGTTTGAGGACACCGCGCGACAGCGCGGCCGGGGGTCCGGGGCGGAGCCCCGGTTCCGGGAAGGGGCGGGTAGGGGAAAAAGCCCCCTACCGCCCCGCCTGCGGCGGAGCCGCCAGGCTCGACAGCGGCCCCGGCAACTCCCCGAGCGGCAGCCCCAACGGCCCAGCCTTCGCCGCCTCCCCCTTCGCGGAAGCGGACTTCGCGGGAGCGGACTTCGCCGGAGCGGGCTTGGCCACAGACGCCGGCTTGGCCACAGACCCCGGCTTCGCCACAGACGCCGGCTTCGCCGGCCCCAGCGGCGGCGGAGGCGTACCCCCCGGCGCCGGCGGCTGCACCACGTCCTTCGACAGCTGCGCCAGCGGCCCCACGGAGGCCAGGTTCTGGATCAGACCGCCCCGCTTGGTCAGCGGCTCCACCAGCGGCGCCGTACTGACCGGTTTGAAGTCCGCGACCTGCGTGTTCACCGAGTTGTCCAGCGGATCGGCGCTCGTCTCGGCGAACGGGTTGGCCTGAAGGTGGCGCATCGTGTTGAAGACGCCCTCCGACCCCTTCTGGAGCCCGATGTCGGCCCCGCGCAGCCCCGCCCCCACGTCAAGGTCCCCGAGGACGGCCCGAGGCGGCTGGATGGGCATGGCGGCGCTCGCGGCCCCCGCCCCGCCCGTGACGAACGCCGCCCCGGCGGAGACGGTCAGCCCGGCGCGCACCAGGCCGCGCGAGAGAACGGAGGGACGGCCGGGAGCGGAGCGGCGAGCGTGTCGTGCGTGCGAGGCCATGGGCACCTGCCGGGTAGTGAGTGACCGGAGCGAACGACAACGCACCGTAGCCGAACCGTGACTCCACGCACACCCCGCGACCCGGGGGGATCCCCCATGCGGCCCAATGCCTCACACTGGTTTCCCGTGACTCCCCACTTGACCCCCGCGCGCGTCATCCTGCTGACCGGCCCGTCCGGTTCCGGAAAGTCGTCCCTCGCGGCCCGCACCGGGCTGCCCGTCCTCAACCTCGACGACTTCTACAAGGAGGGCACGGACCCCACGCTCCCGCTCCTCGCGGACGGCTCGGGCACCGACTGGGACTCGCCCCTGTCGTGGGACGCGGAGGCGGCCCTCCGCGCGATCGACGACCTGTGCCGCACCGCCCGTACGGACGTGCCGGTGTACGACATCTCGACCAGCTCGCGGACGGGCGTGACCGCCCTGGACATCGGCCGCACACCGCTGTTCATCGCCGAGGGGATCTTCGCCGCGGACATCATCGACCGCTGCCGCGACCTGGGCGTGCTCGCCGACGCCCTGTGCCTGCGCGGCCGGCCGGCCACCACCTTCCGCCGCCGCCTGGCGCGCGACCTGCGCGAGGCCCGCAAGCCCGTCCCGACCCTGATCCGCCGCGGCCTGCGGCTGATGCGCGCCGAGCGCGGCATCGTGGCCCGTCAGACGGCCCTCGGCGCCCACGCCTGCGGCAAGGAGGCAGCCATGGGCCGGATAGCCGCCGCGGCCGCGGGCCGCCGCGAGGGCGTACGGGTCTGACCACGTCCGGGAGGCCCGGCCACGCGAACGCGGCCGGGACCCCGGCGTACGGGCCTGCCCGTGCCCAGGACGCCCGGCCGTACGGAAGCGGCCGGGCAACCCCGGCGCACGGGCCTGCCGCACGGAAGCGGCCGGGTGATCCCGGCGTACGGTCCGGCCCCGTCCGAGGCGTCCGCCCGCGCGCAAGCGCCGAGGGTGATCCCGGACACGCGAGAGCGGGCCGGTTCCGGGCCCCCCAGCCCGCTACCGACCCGCTCCCGCTCCCCCCTGGGCCCCCATACGCTCCCCCCGAGCGCCCCAGGCCCCCCTTTGGCCTCCGTGGCCGACGCGGTCCCCCGACCGCTCAGGCCACCAGCTCGCCGAACGACTCCGAGACCCCCCGGCCGGAGCCGATGACCTCGTCGTCCCGCAGCCGGCGCAGCGAGCGCCAGATGCTGCTCTTGACCGTGCCGACGCTGATGTCCAGGATCTCCGCGATCTCCGGGTCCGTCCGGCCCTCGTAGTAGCGCAGGACGAGCATCGTGCGCTGGAGCTCGGGCAGCCGGGCGAGCGCCTGCCAGAGCACGGCGCGCAGCTCGGTGCCGCGCATCGCGTCCGTCTCGCCGACCGTCTCCGGCAGCTCCTCGGTCGGGTACTCGTTGAGCTTGCGCCGGCGCCAGGCGCTGATGTGCAGATTGGTCATCGTGCGGCGCAGGTACCCGCCGACCGCGGCCTTGTCGCTGATGCGGTCCCAGGCGCGGTACGTGGAGAACAGCGCGCTCTGGAGCAGGTCCTCAGCCTCGTGCCGGTCGCCCGTCAGGTGGTACGCGGTCGCGTACAGGGAGGCCCGGCGCTCCTGGACGTAGGCGGTGAACGCCGCTTCGGCGTCCGACCGGTCCGTCTTCCCGGCCCCGGCGGCACCGCCGGTACGGGACGCGCCCTTGTTCTCCCCCGAGGCGTCCGAGGCGCCCGGGGCCCCCGGAACCCCTGCGGGCTGCCCGTACGTGATCGCGTCGATCGCCACCATGTACGGCGGCCGTACACGTCCGGTGCCGCGGGCGCACCCCCGCCCGCCCACGGCACCGGACTTCTCCGGGCCCCGACCGGCGTCGTGCAGGCGCGTGCGAATGACTGCGCTGGTCGTGGTGCTGTGCAGTGTGTTCATCTCGCGCCCCCCGTCGGTGGAGCCAGCTCGGTCCGTTTGCGTTCCCGGGCCTGGTGCTTGCCCGGTGAACCAAAGCCTGCCGGGCCAGTTTCATCGCGTTGTCCGCCGACTGTCACAGCCCTGCAACAGCCCCCGGACCCCCGCGGCGGGCCTCTTCGGTCGAACCACCCGCCGGTCTTGGTCCAGAATGGCCAGCGTGCCTTTCCTGTTGCTGATCGAGGACGACGACGCCATCCGCACGGCCCTCGAGTTCTCCCTGTCCCGCCAGGGTCACCGCGTGGTGACCGCGGCGACGGGTGAGGACGGTCTGAAGATGCTGCGCGAGCAGCGGCCGGACCTGATCGTGCTGGATGTCATGCTGCCCGGTATCGACGGTTTCGAGGTGTGCCGGCGGATCCGTCGCACCGACCAGCTGCCGATCATCCTGCTCACCGCCCGCAACGACGACATCGACGTCGTGGTGGGCCTGGAGTCCGGCGCGGACGACTATGTGGTCAAGCCCGTGCAGGGCCGCGTGCTGGACGCGCGGATCCGCGCGGTGCTGCGCCGCGGCGAGCGGGAGTCCAGCGATTCGGCGTCCTTCGGTTCGCTGGTCATCGACCGGTCCGCGATGACGGTCACCAAGAACGGTGAGGACCTCCAGCTGACGCCGACCGAGCTGCGGCTGCTGCTGGAGCTCAGCCGGCGGCCGGGACAGGCGCTGTCCCGGCAGCAGTTGCTGCGGCTGGTCTGGGAGCACGACTACCTGGGCGACTCGCGCCTGGTGGACGCCTGTGTGCAGCGGCTGCGCGCCAAGGTCGAGGACGTCCCGTCGTCCCCGACCCTGATCCGTACCGTCCGCGGCGTCGGCTACCGCCTGGACGCCCCGCAGTGACCGCCCCCGCCCGCCACAACAGCACAGAGAGCGCACAGTGACAGAAGAGCCCGGCACCACGCCCGGCACCGCCCGTGAACGCGAGCGGCCCCCGGCCGGTGAACGGCCTCCGGCCAGGAACGTGCTGAAGCTCAGCATGCGGTGGATCAGCCTGCGGCTGCGGCTGATGCTCGTCTTCGCGCTGGTCGCGCTCGCCGCCGCGGTCTCCGCGTCCGCCATCGCGTACTGGCTCAACCGGGACGCGGTGCTCACCCGTACCCAGGACGCGGCGCTCGACGACTTCCACAAATCGCTCCAGGACAACACCGGTTCGCTGCCGCAGAACCCGACCTGCCAGGAGCTCCAGGCCGCCGCCGACCGGATGGCGGCCACCTCGCAGAAGTACGAGGTGCTGCTGATCAGCACGTCCGGGCGGACGGCCTGCGCGGCACCGTCCGACCGCGACCTGTTCACGCTCAAGGTCGTGCCGGAGTCGCTCCAGGCCGCGGTGAACCGCGAGCGCCGGGTCGACGACTCCAACCGCTACGCCTACCACCTGTACTGGCAGCGCATCACGCTCGGCGGCAAGCCGTACCTGGTGGGCGGCGCGAAGGTGATCGGCGGCGGGCCGACCGGCTATCTGCTGAAGTCCCTGGAGAACGAGCGGGCCGACCTCAACTCGCTGGCCTGGTCACTGGGCATCGCCACCGCCCTCGCGCTGATCGGCTCCGCGCTGCTGGCGCAGGCGGCCGCGTCCACGGTGCTGCGGCCCGTGCAGCGGCTCGGCGAGGCGGCGCGGCGGCTCGGCGAGGGCAAGCTGGACACCCGGCTCCAGGTGTCGGGCACCGACGAGCTGGCCGACCTCTCGCGGACGTTCAACAGGACGGCCGAGTCGCTGGAGAAGCGGGTCGAGGAGCTCAGCGCCCGGGAGGCGGCGAGCCGGCGGTTCGTCGCCGACATGTCGCACGAGCTGCGCACCCCGCTCACGGCGATCACCGCGGTGACCGAGGTGCTGGAGGACGAGGCGGACAACCTCGACCCGATGATCGCGCCCGCGGTGCAGCTGGTCGTCAGCGAGACCCGCAGGCTCAACGACCTGGTGGAGAACCTGATGGAGGTCACCCGCTTCGACGCGGGCACGGCCCGGCTGGTCCTCGACGACGTGGACGTCGCCGACCAGGTCACCGCCTGCATCGACGCGCGCGCCTGGCTGGACGCGGTGGAGCTGGACGCCGAGCGGGGCATCGTGGCCCGGCTCGACCCCCGCCGCCTGGACGTCATCCTCGCGAACCTCATCGGCAACGCCCTCAAGCACGGCGGCTCGCCCGTGCGGGTCTCGGTGCGGCCGGTGGACGGCTCGCTGCGGATCGACGTGCGCGACCACGGCCCGGGCATTCCCGAGGACGTCCTGCCGCACGTCTTCGACCGCTTCTACAAGGCGAGCGCCTCCCGGCCGCGCTCCGAGGGCAGCGGCCTGGGCCTGTCCATCGCCCTGGAGAACGCCCACATCCACGGCGGCGAGATCACGGCCGCGAACTCCCCGGACGGCGGCGCGGTCTTCACGCTGACCCTGCCCAGGGACGTGTCGGAGCTGACCGACGGCGAGCGGGAGCGCGACCGGGCGGAAGGGAGCGGGGAGTGAGGACGGTACGAACCGCGGGCGCCGGCGCCGTAAAGGCGTCGGCCGGGACGACGGGGACCGCGTCCAAGGCGACGTCGAAGGCGGCGTCGCGGATCAGGACCGCCGCCGTGGCCCTCGCGCTGCTCGGCGCCTTCCCCGCGCTGTCCGGCTGCGGCATCCGCGGCACCGCCGTGCCCGTGGACGCCGGCGGCGCCCCCTCCCGGGCGTCGTGCGTGGCGCACCCCGACCGCAGCCTGCCGGCCGGTCTGGCCACCGTGACCGTACAGCTGACGTGCGCCTCGCAGCTGGTGCCCGTCACCCGCCAGGTGTCGCTGCCGGACAAGCCGGGCGACACCGTGGTGGTGGCCCGCGCGCTCCTCGACGAGCTGCGCCGGACGCCGTCCGCGCGCGAGACCGAGGCCGGGCTGACGACGGCCGTGCCGCAGCGTCTGACGGTGAGCGGGCCCCGGTCCGGCGACCCGTCGGGCACGCTGCGCCTGGGCCGGGAGCCGGACGAGCTGCCGCAGGTCGCCCTGGCCCAGCTGGTGTGCACGTACGAGAGCACGGCCGCGGCCGACGGCAGGGGGACGGTCGTCCTGGGCGGCCCGGGCGAGGCCCGGCCGAAGAGCTACGCCTGCACGGAGGGGATGCGCACGCACCCGGACACGGCGGAGATCCCGGGCAGCGCGGTCACCTGACCGGGCGGGGCGGCCGAGGACGGCGGGCGGTGGACGGCGGGCGGCGGACGGCGGACGGCGAGCGGCGAACAGCGGGCGGCGGACAGCGGGCGGCGAGCGGCGACGAAAGCCACTGTGACGGCGTGGGATCGCTGTCCGGCCGTACGCCCCACCCCGCGCCGTCACCCGCGCCCGCCCGGTGTCCCTCACCCTCACCCCTCCGGCCTCGTTACGGGCGTCCTCCCGGCGCCCGTCCGCCTTCCTGACCGCCGTCACGCTCCGTCGTACGCGCCGTCGCCGCTCTCCGTCCCCGGCGGGCGGAACCGCGCGACGGGCACCCCGCGTCCTGGGGGACGTGCAGGGTCATGGTTACGGCGGTACGCCCGCCCTCCGATACCGCTACCGCGTCGCGGGGTGTGTGCTGCTCGTCGCCCATCTCCTGGCCGTCGGCTGGCTGGCCCTGCGCCCGCTGACGGCGCCCTGGGTGACCGCCGCGCACCTGGAACCGTTCGCGAGCCTCCGCGCCGATCTGGCGCTCGGCCCCTGGGAGGCGGTGCGGGCGATCGGTTCCGGGGTGCTGCCGCTGGCCCCGCTGGGGGTGCTGCTGCCGTGGGCGAGAGGACGGGTCGCGGCCTCGTCGCTGGGCTCGCTGACCCGGACCGTGTTCACGGCCGCGATGATCTCGCTGGGGCTCCAGGTCGTGCAGAGCGGGGTGCTCGGCCAGGTCCTGGACGTGGACGCGCTGCTCCTGGACGTCACGGGCGTCGCGCTCACGCACCTGGCGGTGGTCCCCGCCGTACGGGCCCGGCTCCGCCGCAAGGCTGACGGGGAACGGCCGGCGGCCCGCCTTCCGGAGGAGGCCCCTCAGGGTCTGACCCCTACGATCCCCAGGGTCCGGATCGCACCCTAGAGCGATGCTCGGCCCCGGTTCGCGAACGTAGCGTGGAGTCATCGGGAAACGCTCCCGTACGGCGCCGCCGAGGGTGGTGCCGGCCCCACGAACGAAGGGTCGTCCCCATGTCCGCTCCGCTGGTCCGGCCTCGCAACCACAGGATGATCGCCGGAGTCTGCGCGGGTCTCGCCCAGCGTTACGGGACGTCCCGCAGGACGATGCGAGTGATCTTCCTGGTCTCGTGTCTGCTGCCCGGTCCGCAGTTCCTGCTGTACCTGGCCCTGTGGCTGCTGCTGCCGAACGAGAAGGCCGCCGCCACGTCGGCGCAGTCCTGGTGACGCGCCGCTGACCACCCGCGTTGCCCGTTCCCGTACGGAACGCGACGGGCCGCGCACCCCCGTAAGCGGGGTGCGCGGCCCGTCGTCGCGTGCGGGAGGAGCGTCAGTTCGAGCCCGGCAGGGTGAGGTTCGAGGGCAGCATGCCGAGGGGCAGGCCGCCGAGCAGGCCGCCGTTCCCCTTGGCGTCCATCGGCGGCAGGCTGGGGGCCACGGCCTTGTCGACGGCCTGGGACGGGGACTTCAGGATGCCGGACTGGACCGCCCGGTCCGCGGCGGCGATCACGGGGCCGCCCGCCGGGGACATCTTCGCCGCCTGCTGGATGGGCAGCCCGCCCATCGTGGTCGCGGTGGTGGTGGTGACCGACTCGACCGGGCCCACGGGGGCCGCCGCCGACGCGCTGCCCGCCGCCACGGCGGAGAAGGCGACACCGAGCGCGGCGACACCGAGGGTCTTGATGGTTCCCTGCTTCATCTGAATTCGTCCTCGCGACGGGGATGTGTGGAGCGGCACTGCAACCTAGTCACGAGTTCCGGGGAGCCGCAATCAATGACACGGCCGGGACGCGAAGTCCCGGCCGTTGTCACGGTATTCCCCGTGGATTCACCGTCCGTTGCGACGGCAAAGAGAATTGCTGGTCAGGCCGTTTCCGTCACGGTCTGCCGGAACAGCCATTCCGACTTGAGCTCGGCATAGCCCGGCTTCACCACGTCATTGATCATCGCGAGACGTTCATCGAATGGGATGAACGCGGACTTCATCGCGTTGACGGTAAACCACTGCATGTCGTCCAGCGTGTATCCGAAGGTCTTCACCAGGTGCTCGAATTCCACACTCATGCTGGTGCCGCTCATCAGACGATTATCGGTATTTACCGTCGCCCGGAAATGCAGCTTGCGCAGCAGGTGGATCGGGTGCTCCGCGTAGGAGGAAGCGGCACCGGTCTGGAGGTTGGACGTCGGGCACATCTCCAGCGGGATGCGCTTGTCCCGGACGTACGAGGCGAGCCGGCCGAGCTTGACGGTGCCGTCCTCGGTGATCTCGATGTCGTCGGTGATCCGCACACCGTGGCCGAGCCGGTCGGCGCCGCACCACTGGAGCGCCTGCCAGATGGACGGCAGACCGAACGCCTCACCCGCGTGGATGGTGAAGTGGTTGTTCTCGCGCTTGAGATATTCGAAGGCGTCGAGGTGACGGGTGGGAGGGAAGCCCGCCTCGGCGCCCGCGATGTCGAAGCCGGCCACGCCGGAGTCGCGGTAACGGTTGGCGAGTTCGGCGATCTCCAGCGCGCGGGCGGCGTGCCGCATGGCGGTGAGCAGCGCGCCGACGCGGATGCGGTGACCGTTCTCCCTGGCCCGGCGTTCGCCCTCGCGGAAGCCGGCGTTCACGGCCTCGACGACCTCTTCGAGGGTGAGCCCGCCCTCCAGGTGCTGCTCGGGGGCGTAACGCACCTCGGCGTAGACGACGCCGTCCTCGGCCAGGTCCTCGGCGCACTCGGCGGCGACCCGGAAGAGCGCCTCACGGGTCTGCATCACGGCGCAGGTGTGGGCGAAGGTCTCCAGATAGCGCTCCAGCGAACCGGAGTCGGCGGCCTCACGGAACCAGACGCCCAGCTTGTCGGGGTCGGTCTCGGGCAGATTGCCGTAGCCCGTCTCGCGGGCCAGTTCGACGATCGTGCCCGGGCGCAGTCCGCCGTCGAGGTGGTCGTGCAGCAGCACCTTGGGCGCGCGACGGATCTGCTCGGGGGTGGGTTGAGAGGTGGTCTCGCTCGTCATTTCGGCACTCTAGCGCCTACGCGCGTAGATATCGGCGAACGATACGGAAAGGTGACCCATCGGCGGGGTGGACACCACGCGGCGTTCTGCCATCGTTTCTGCCATGTCTCAAGCAGCGATGCCGCAGCGGGACCCCGGCGGGCCGGGAAGCGGGCCGGGCAACGGCCCGGGGAGTGGCACGGAGGGCACGTCGGGAGGCTCGGCGGGCACTCCGGGAAGGGGCCCGGCGGGCGCTCCGGAAAGGGGCCCGGCGAGCACTCCGGGAGGCCCGGCGAGCACTCCGGGAGGCCCGGCGGGCGCTCCGGGGGACCCGGCGAGCACTCCGGGGGACCCGGCGAGCACTCCGGGAGGCGGCCCGGTGGGCACTCCGGGAGGCCCGGCGAGCACTCCGGTCGGTGGCCCGGCGAACGCTCCGGGAGGCCCGGCGAGCACTCCGGTCGGTGGCCCGGCGGGCACTCCGGGAGGTGGCCGGGCGAGTGCGGCCGATCGCGGGCGGGCGAGCCTGGGAAAGGCGTTCGGGGCCGACCGCTCGGTGCACGGCGTGGTCCTCCTGCTGCCGGGCGGCCACCCGGCCGGCACCCGCCGGCCGTCGGCCCTCGCGGCCCTGGGCCAGCGGCCGTTGGCCCGCCGGCTGGCCCGCGTGGCCGGCCCGGAGGGCCTGGTCACCCATGTCGTGCGCTACCGCCGCCGCGGCTGGAACGGCGCCGCGGCGGACCCGGTGCGGGACGCGGAGTGGGCCGCAGACGAGGTCGTGCGCCGCTACGGTGACGTGCCCGTCTGCCTGGTCGGCACGGACATGGGCGGCCGCGCCGCCCTCCACGCGGCCGGCCACCCGGCGGTCACGTCCGTCCTGGCCCTGGCCCCCTGGCTGCCCGCGAGCACCCCTTCCGCCGACACCGAGCCCGTACGTCAACTCGCGGGCCGCCGGGTGCTCCTGGTCCACGGCACGAACGACGAGCGCACTGACCCGGACCTCTCCTTCCGCCTCGCCGAGCGCGCGAAGAAGGTCAACCGCGATGTCTGCCGCTTCGAAGTCCACTCGGACGGCCACACCTTGCACCAGCACCGCTCCGAAGTCCTGGCCCTGGCCGTCGACTTCGTACGCGGCTCGCTCTTCGGCCACCCTTACGCGCGTCCGGTGACGGACGCGCTGGCGGCGCCACCGCCGCTGGGGCTGCGGATGCCGCTGGCTTCGGGGTTCGGGACGTCGTTGGGGTACTGATGCAGCCCGGCCGGGGCACCTCCCAGCGGTAGCTGGGGGAGTTTGAGGCCACCGCGCGTCAGCGCGGAAAGGGGGTCTGGGGGCGGAGCCCCCAGTTACGGGAAGGGGCGGGTAGGGGAAAAGGCCCTCCCCCCCCCCCCGGCCCGCAGCGGCCGGCCCGGCCCGGAGCCCGGGGGCACCGGGCCCCCGTTCCGGGAAGGGGCAGGGTGGGGAAACACCCGCCGTCACGGCTACCGCGGCAGCAACTGCCCCCGCCGCGAAAGCAAGAACTTCTTGAACGCCGCCACCGGAGCCGTGTCAGGATGCCCCTCCAACCACGCCACCCCGATCTCACGGAACGCCCGCGGCGCCGTGACCGTAAGCTCCACCACCCCCGGCCGCGGCACCGCCGGCGGCGGCAGCAGCCCTACGCCCAGCCCGGCCGCGACGAGGCCGCGCAGCGTCTCCGGGTCCTCGCCCTCGAAGGCCACCTTCGGCGTGAAGCCCGCCTCCGCGCAGAGCGCGTCCGTGATGCGGCGCAGGCCGTAGCCCGGCTCCAGGGTCACGAAGAGCTCCGTCGCGGCCTCCGCGAGCCGGACGCGCTTGCGGCTCGCCAGCGGGTGATCCTCGGGGACGACGAGACGGAGCTTCTGCTCGTCCAGCCGCCGTGCCGCGAGGTCCGGCGCGTCGGGCAGCGGCGACGTCAGGCACAGGTCGAGGTCGCCGTACCGCAGCCGCTCCAGCATCGCCTCGCCGTACCCCTGCACCAGTTGGAACCGCACGCGCGGGTGGTCGGCGCGGAAGGCGCGGATCAGACCGGGTACGGTCTCGGAGCCGAGGGTGTGCAGAAAGCCGAAGGCGACCTTGCCGCTGGTCGGGTCGGCGTCCGCCTGTACGGACTCGGCGGCGCGCTCCACGTCCGACAGCGCCTTCTCGACGGACGCCAGGAACGCCCGCCCCGCCGCCGTGAGCGAGACCGTGCGCCCGTGCCGGGCGAACAGCGTCACCCCCAGGTCCTTCTCGATCCGGACCATCGACCGGCTCAGCGTCGACTGCGGCATCTGCAACTGCTGCGCGGCACGCGTGACGTGCTCGTGCCGGGCCACGGCGACGAACTGCGCCAGGCGCGGGGTGAGCGTGGCCGCCCACGAATCCGCCTTGATGTCGGGAGTGTCAGGTGTTACCGACTTGTCAAAATTCCGCGTCACGCTTTCGTTGCCACTTGGTGACAGAGACGCCCCTGGCCTGCGGTCATGCTGCATGGGATCGATTATCGCGTTTTTGTGCATTGGACGCATGAGCGGTACGTGCATACGGTCATGACATGCCTCCTGCCGATACCAGGGCATCCGTCGTCACCATGCGTTCGGGTGCCTCTGCCCTGTCGTCCCTCACCTCTCCTTCCTCCTCGGCCGATGACAACAAGCTGGTGCCCGGCGGGCCCGGCTACCGCCGTACGAGCTTCGCGCTCTTCGCGGCGGGTGTCGCCACCTTCGCCCTGCTCTACTCCACGCAGGCCCTGCTTCCCGCGATCTCCGACGACCTCGGAGTGACGCCGGATCAGGCGAGTTGGACGGTCTCCGCCGCCACGGGCGCCCTCGCCCTCGCCGTCGTCCCCCTGAGCGCCCTGTCCGAGCGCTTCGGCCGCCGGACGATGATGACCGCGTCCCTGTGTGTCGCCGCCTTCGTGTCCCTGCTCGTGCCCCTGGCCCCCGGCCTGGGCTGGCTGGTGGCGCTCCGCGCCGTGCAGGGCGCCGCACTCGCGGGCCTGCCCGCCTCGGCGATGGCGTACCTCTCGGAGGAGGTCCGGGCGAAGGCGCTGGTCGGCGCGATCGGCCTGTTCGTCGCGGGCAACAGCCTCGGCGGCATGATCGGACGCATCCTGGCCGGCTGGGTCGCCCAGGCATGGGGCTGGCGGGCCGGGCTCGCCGCGGTGGGCGTCCTGGCCGTGATCTGCGCGGTGACCTTCCGCGCCCTGATCCCCAAGGCCCGGCACTTCACCGCCACGGCCGTCTCCCCGCGCGACCTCGCCCGTACGGTCGCCGGCCACCTCTCCGACCCGCTGCTGCGCCGCCTCTACATGATCGGCGCGCTGTTCATGACCGTCTTCGGCGCGGTCTACACGGTGATCGGCTACCGGCTGGCCGAGGCCCCGTTCTCCCTCCCCCAGGGTGTCGTCGGCTCGATCTTCCTGATCTACCTGGTCGGTACGGCCTCCTCCGCGGCGGCCGGAAAGCTCGTCGGCCGCCTCGGCCGGCGGGGCGCGCTGTACCTGGCGGTGAGCACGACCACGGCGGGCCTGCTGCTGACCCTGACGACCTCGCTGACCGCGGTCCTCGCGGGCCTCGTCCTCATCACCGCCGGCTTCTTCGCGGGCCACGCGGTCGCCTCGTCCTCCGTCAGCCGCGCCGCGAAGACGGGCCGCGCCCAGGCGTCGGCCCTGTACCAGACGGCGTACTACCTGGGCAGCTCCGTCGGTGGCACGCTCGGCGCGGTGGCGTACCACTACGCCGGGTGGGACGGCGCGGTGGTGCTGGGCATGGCGGCGATGATCGGCGCGGCGTCGATCACGCTGTACGCGACGCGGATGGCGCTCGTGGCGCGCCGCCGGATCCCGGCCTCGGCCTGAGGCCGCCCCGAACCCGAAGGGCCCGCCCCACCACCTGTCCTGGTGGGGCGGGCCCTTCGCCGTTCGGAACGTCATGCGGCGCTGAGGGCCCCGGCGAAGAAGGGCAGCAGGCGGTCCCAGTGGCGCTGGAGCCCGGAGGGACTGAAGGCCGACGTGTCGGCCATGGTGAAGCCGTGGACGGTGTCCGGGTAGACCTCGGAGGCGTAACGGACGCCGTCGGCGTCCAGCGTCTTGTTCAGCCGGGCGACCGCCTCGGGCGGCATGGAGTCGTCGTGCTCGGCCAGGCCGAAGAGGAGTTCGGCGTTCAGCCGCGGGGCGAGCAGGTGCGGGCTGTCGGGGGTGTCGGTGACGAGGGGGCCGGGGTGGAAGCAGGCCGCGGCGGCCACCTGGCCGGGGCGGGCGGCGGCGGCGCGCAGCGCCAGGACGGCGCCCATGCAGTAGCCGACGGTCCCGACCGGTCCGGGGCGGACCTCGGGCTGTGTGGTGAGGAAGTCCAGGTAGGCGCCGGCGTCGCGGACCGCGCGCTCGACCGTCAGCTCGTCCAGGAGCGGCATGATGCGGGCGAAGAACGTATCGCGGGCCTCGGCGGTGCTCAGGTCGGGCACGTCGATCACGGGGGCGGGGCCGCGGCGGTAGAAGATGTTGGGCGCCAGGACGTAGTAGCCCTGGTCGGCCAGCTTCCGGGCCATCTCGTGGATCACCGGCCGCAGCCCGATGGCGTCCACGTACAGCAGCACGCCCGGGTGGCGCTCGCCGTCGTCGGGGAAGGCGGCGAAGGCGTCGGCCGTGCCGTCGGGGGTGGAGATCTCAACTGTCCTGGTGGGCATGGATGCTGCTCCTTGTCGGTGTCGGAGTGTTGGAGGCGGGCCGCGTCACGGGGGCCCGCGTCGCAGCGGCCCGCGTCGCAGCGGCCCGCGTCGCACTCGCCGTCCGCGGCCGGAGCCGTCGTGGGCGGGAAGCCTTCGGGCGGCCGGGGTCGCGGGGGGCTCTCATTCCCGTGCGCCGGGTGGCGGGTCGTCGTGGGGGGGCTCTTATTCCCGTGCGCCGGGTGGCGGGTCGTCGTGGGGGGAACGGGGGTGGGCCGGCGGGTCCAGGAACCGGTCGACCAACAGGCGGCGGGGCCCCGGCCCGGCCCGGCCGAGCTGGTCCTCGGGGTTGGCCACCATGCAGCGGTCCAGCGACAGGCAACCGCAGCCGATGCAGTCGTCGAGCCGGTCCCGCAGCCGTATGAGCTGCTCGATGCGTGCGTCGAGGTCGTCCCGCCAGCTCCGGGACAGCTCCTCCCAGTCGTCCTGGGTGGGCGCGCGCCCTTCGGGCAGGCGCGCCAGTGCCTCCTGGACCTCCCGCAGGGAGATCCCGACGCTCTGCGCGACCCGGACGAGCGCCACCTGCCGCAGCGTCGTCCGCGGGTAGCGGCGCTGGTTGCCGGGGGTACGGCGGCTGTGGATCAGGCCCATCGACTCGTAGAAGCGCAGCGCGCTGGTGGTGACACCGCTGCGTTCGGCGAGCTCACCGACGGTGAGCTCCTTGGCGTTGTAAAGCGGCATTTCCATATATCAACCGTAATCCGGACTTAAAGTTTGCTTCAGGTCTTAGGGGGCCGGAAGTGTGCATGTACACGGCCCAGGCCACGCCATGCCATGCCATGCCACGCCATGCCATGCCAGGGGAGGCCAGGCCGGCTCAGGTCAGGCCGGCTCAGGTCAGGCCGGCTCAGGTCAGGCCGGCTCAGGTCAGGCCGGCTCAGGTCAGGCCGGCTCAGGTCATCAGGGAGCCCGCGGACGCTCAGGTCACGGCTCGTCCGGCCCGGCGAGGGCTGCGGCTCCCCGCCGCCGCACGGAGGCGGTGACGCCCGCCAGGGCGGCGACCGCGGCGAAGGCGAACAGGACGTAGTGCGCCGAGCGGGCCATCGAGGGTGCCCCGAGGTTGACCAGGACACCGGCCGAGGCCGCGCCGAAGGAGAAGGCGAGCAGCCCGATGGTGTTCATGGCCGCGGAGGCCTTCGCCGCCTCGTCCGGATCCGTCGTGCTGCCCATCACCGCCGTCGACAGATGCGGCATCGCCATGCCGATCCCGGAGCCGGCCACCAGGTAGGCCGCGGCCCAGGCCGCCACCGTGAGCGGGGAGGCGTCCTCGCGCTGGAGCAGAGCGGTGGCGGTCAGGCCGGCGGCCAGGACGAACGGCCCGGCCAGGCTCAGCCGGGCGAGCACCGCCGGGCGGGCGCCGGAGACCGAGACCTGGGTCAGGGCCCAGCCGACGGGCAGTGTGGTGCCGAGGAACCCGGCCGCCACCGGCGGCAGATCGCCGAGGCGCTGGCCGAACAGCGAGATGAACGCCTCGGCGGAGGCCGCGATCGTGATGAGGACCCGGGTGAGGTAGAGCCACCGGAGCGCGGACCGGCGCGTATAGGCCGACGCGGGCAGCACGCGGGCCCGCGCACCGGGGCGCCGCTCACTCAGGACGAAGACCGCGACCAGGACGAACGCGGCGGCGACGGAAGGCCCGGGCCCGGACAGGACACCGGCCGTACTGATCAGTATCGCCGCCGCGGTGAGCAGCACCAACGACACCACCGGCAGCGGGCTGACGCTCTGCGCCCGGCCGCCGGCCGGGACGGCCCGCGAGACGAGCGGGAACAGCGGCAGCGTCAGCACCATCACCGTGGCGAAGGCCAGGCGCCACGCGCCGAACTGGGCGAACAGCCCGCCGATCGCGGGCCCGACGAAGAACCCGGCCGCCATCGTCGCCGACACCAGACCGGTGCCCCGCGCCCACAGGCGCTCGGGCAGTACCGACTGGACGGCGACGTAGCTGAGCCCGGCCAGCAGACCGGCCCCGAACCCCTGCGACACCCGTCCGGCCAGCAGGACTTCCATCGTCGGCGTCACCGTAGCGATGCCCGTACCGGCCACGAACGCCGCGATACCGATCCGGAAACCGGCCCTCGCGCCGCGCACCGCCAGGACGCGGCCGACCAGCAGTGCGCTGATCACCGAGGCGATCATGAAGACGGTCGTGGTCCAGGCGTAGAGGCGCTCCCCGCCGATGTCCTCGACCGCCGTCGGCAGCAGGCTGGTGGTCACCCAGGTGCTCGCGCCGTCCAGGAGCATCACACCCGCGATCAGCAGGGCGGTAGCCCGGTGATCAGGTCCGAAGAGCTCTCGCCAGCTGCCGGCCGGCCCGTTCCGCGCGGACGCGGGGTCGGCGATCTCAGTGGGCTCAGGGGCCTCAGTGGTTTCGATGGGGTCAGTCGGTATTGCCACCCCGATACGGAACAACTTCAAGAGCTCATGAAGTCAAGCCGGACCCCCGCCGTGCGTCACGGTCAGCGATCCGGCGGGACTTCCCGCGCTCGGCGGAACCGGCCCGGCGGCGGGCGGGACCGGTCACCGGCCTCCGCCCTGCCCAGGCGTAAATTCCCGACCTTCCGCCGGTGCGCTATGTACCCTTCGGTCCATGGATATCGTATTTCGGCCGCTCGAAGCCGCGGACATAGCCGCCCTGGCCGCCCTCCGGGAAGAAGTCGAGCGCACCGACCGCACCGGCATCCATCACGACCTGGCCGATATCCGCGAGGAGTTCACCGATCCCAAGCTGGACCTCGCCCATGACACGCTCGGCGCCTGGCAGGGCACCCGGCTGGTGGCGTACGCCCTGGTGTACGAACCGGAAACCGTGCGCGGCGTGCTCCGCTTCGACACCGCCGGCGCCGTCGACCCCGCGTACCGCCGCCGAGGGCTCGGCACGCGGATGGTCGACTGGATGCGCGCCCGGGCACGAGCCCTCCACGCGGAGCGTGCCGCCGAGGTGCCCGGTGAACTGCACCTCGACGGAATCTCCACCAACGCCGGCCTGGCCGCGCTGGCCGAGCGGGCGGGCTTCGCCCCCTCCCGGTACTGGTTCACCATGTCACGCGACCTGCGCACCGCCGCCACGTCCCTGCCGGAAGCCGCCGCTCCGGCCGGTCTGCGGCTGGCGCCCTTCGCCTGGTCGTACGACGAAGCCGTCCGGCTCGCCCACAACGAGGCGTTCCTCGACCACTGGGACTTCGCCGAGGCCGACGAGGCCGACTGGCGCACCTGGAACACGGGCTCCCGGTCATTCCGCGCGGACGTCTCGGCCGTCCTCCTCGACGCCGGCGACCACGTGGCCGCGTACCTCCTCGCCGACGAGTACGACGCCGACACCGCGGCCACGGGGGTCCGTTCCTGCGCCGTGGCCCATCTCGGGACGCGGCGCGCGTACCGGGGGAAGGGCGCGGCAAGGGCCCTTCTGGCGCACACCCTGCGGGCCGCGCGCGATCAGGGCTACGACCGTGCCGAGCTGGTGGTGGACACGGCCAACCCGACGGGCGCGCTGGGGATCTACGAGAGTCTGGGGTTCGTGAACAAGCGGACGCTGGTTACGTACGCGGGCCCACTCGGAGAGTGAGCCGGTCGGCTTTGACGGTTCTGAGGAGGGGCGCGAGGGCGGCGGGGTTGGTGGTGATGACGCGAGTAGGGTCGTCGCTCTCCCGGAGGCGTATGAGGCCGCCGGGAGCGAGGGCGATCTCGACGCAGTCGTTTTCCGATCCCGTGCTGAATGAGGACTTATACCAAGCAAGTTGAGACATCTGGCTACCTATCGCAGTTCATACAGGACGTGCTGGAGCAAACTCAACGAGTCCCCCACTCCCTGCGCCTCGGGAGTAGCCGCCGGGTCGATAGGTGCAAGGGCCAGGGAGGCCAGTCGCTCAAACATACTGGCGTATTCGGTGATGCGATCGCCATCCCCGATGAAGTCCGCGCTGGTCGGGTGCTCCCGGTAGAGAGTGTCCAGCTCGGGGGTTGTGCCACTGAAGAGGACGAACGAACGGGCGTGGGACGGGTACGGCCCCATATCAAAAGGAAAAATCTGCACCGTGACGTGAGGCATTCGACAAACCTCGATGAGCTTCAGGAGTTGCTTCCGCATCGTGCCCGTGTCGCCGACCCGCACACGCAAGGCCGACTCATGGATGACGGCGTGGTACGTCTCCAGCTCGGCCAGCACACGCTGCCGCTCCATTCTGAAACGCACCCAGCGATCCAGGTTCCGTTGATCGCCTTCGACGCTGGAGATGACACCGCGTGCGTAGCCCTCCGTCTGCAGCAGCCCGGGAATGACCGAAGGCTCGTGCGCACGCGCCCTGGTGGCTCGGGACTCCAGCTCCACCAGATCGAGAGCTCGACGCCCCTGGGTCTCCCTGTACTCGTCCCACCAGCCCTTACCTGAATCCTGGGCCAGCTCCATGAGTCCGTCGAAGTAAGCGCCCGGCGGGCAATCGTACTCACGCAGCACCATGTACAGCCGGTTCCGTGACACATCGAGACGGCCCGCTTCGATGTTGCTGATACGGGCTCGATCGGCGTCCAGCATCGCCGCCGCCTGATCGCCGGAAATCCCCGAACGCGTACGGAGCTTCCTCAGCTCCGCGCCCAGTCGGCGCTGCCGCTCGCTGGGCTGTTTCCTGGGTGCCATCACTACCTCCTTCTCACTGGCGGCAGTCTGCCGACGCCCGGCCCCAAGAGGCCACCCATCCAACCGCGCGTCACCCACAAGGGCCAACATCTCCAGCAACCCTTGCGATACGGAAAAGGGTTTCCCTACCGTCGAACCCCTCACCCGGAACGAGCGGCGCGGAAGTGCACCGGCTCCAACACGAGTTGGCGCGGGCCAAGCCACCGCGAGACGCCACCGGGTACCCCACCACCCAGGAGCCGCCATGCGCACCCACCCCACCCCGGACTGCTCCCTCGTCTTCCCACCGCATCCCGCATGGGTGCGCGCCGCCCGCGAGATCGTCCGAACGTTGCTGCTCGCGTCACGACGGACCGACCTCACGGACACCGCCGTCGCGCTCACCTCGGAGGCGGTCACCAACGCGGTCAACGCGTGCGGGGCGAAGGACTGCGACATCCCGGTCGCGCTGTTCGCGGAGTGGACGGACACCGGTCAGCTGCGCGTACTCGTGCACGACGGGGCGGCGGGGATGCCCGTATGCCGGGAAAAGGTGTCACCGGAGGACGAGTCCGGGCGCGGGCTCAACCTGATCGCGAACGGCGCCGACGCGTGGGGCGTCTGCGCGCACGGCCCCGGGCCGGGGAAGGCCACCTGGTTCGAGCTGGGCAGGCCCCGTAAGTCACCGCTCGGCTGCACGGAGTGCGACACGTTGCGGGACGCCCGGCGGAAGGCCGTCGCGGACGGCGACGAAGAGCAGATCACCGACGCCACCATCGCCGTACGCCAGCACTTCCGCAGCGCGCACATCCTGCCGGCGGCGACCCGGTGACCGCCTACGCCGTCGGACGCGTCATGGCCAACTGCCCCCACCGTGGGGGCTGGACACACCACGGAGGCGAGTCCCGCTGCAACGCCTGCGGCGTCCGCCGGTTCACGGACTACGGCGCGGTACGCCCGTCCGGCCTGCCCCACGCCGTCACCCCACCCGCCCCGGACCGCCACGCTACGGACCGGGCGGCGGCCCTCAACATCTCACGGGCCGTGGTCGACTCCCGCGGGTTCGGGCCGGTCTCCTGGTGCTCGCCCCGTCACGGCCGTCGCGAAGCCACGCCCGCCCCGGCTGCGAGGACAAGATCCCTGTACGGCAGTTCAACCATCGGGTAACCGAGCAAGTCGAGCCGCTTCTCGATCCGCTCGACGAGCTCGGCGGCTACGGCCGGATCGGAGCCGGTCACCTCGGTCTCCACGAAGGCACCCGCCCCGGCCACGATGTCGATCGCGACCACCGCACCGATGTGGCCGGCGTGGCGATGGACGGTGCGGTTCTTCGCCACCCGCACCAGGCGGCGCATGCCGATGTTCTCCAGCAACTGGTTCGCGAGCTCCTCCTGACCGGCGGCCAGGAGGACGTTCGTCTCCTCCTTGGAGATCACCCCGTCGGCGTGGGTCCGCGCGGTCGTCGGCGGCTTGTACGTGATCTCCGTGAAGTCACCGCGACAGCGCACCCGTAGGCACTCCACCGTCACCATGTAGTCCACGTCGGGGCGGCTGTAGTAGACGTCCGTCTCCGTGACCGGCTCCGACGCCCGCCACCCCAGAGAAGCCAGCAGCCGCGCCAGCGCCTCCCCGCCGTCCGGCAGCCGCCGCTTGCGCTCGACCTCGATCACCTTGTCCACCCCTGGTCACCTTCCTGAGTTGATCGCCGAATACACCCGAGCAAGGTTCGCCCTGCCGCACCACTGCTGAAGGCAGTGCATTCCCTCTCCTAACGACCGGGAGTCGCCGGCCACCGGCAGGTTCGAGAACAGCACCAGTTGCTTCGCGTCCTTCAGCGGATTGGGGAGATTACGCCGCAGGTAGCGGTTGTAATAGGCCCGGTCCTGCTGGATCACATCCGCCACCGCTACCGGCATGAGCACCGTCCGCTCGTCCTGCTGGGCCTCGGTGGAGCTGACCGCGAAGGCCGCCAGCAGCGCGTCGAGCGTCATGTACGCGTACGTCTCCCGGCCCTCCCGGGTCACCCAGCGTTCCCAGACCTGCGCGCACTCCCCGTCGCCGCGCTCGGCCAGTTCCAGGAACGCCGACAGCGCGATGTCCGTGCACTCGTCGAAGATGTCCCCGTCCACCGTGTAGTGGTCGGTGTACCGCTCGCTCAGGGCGAGCAGCATCGTCTTCTGCGAGGTGGGCAACCAGTCGGTGTCCGTCAGCGCGTAATGGACCCGCTTGTGCCCGCGCTTGGCGTCGATCCAGTCGGAGGCCGGCGGGCCCTCCAGGTGCGGGACGAACCCGAGCACCCCGGAGCGCCAGATGTGGTCCCGCAGCGTGATGTAGTGCCGCTGGACCTCCCGGAAGATCCCCACCGGGGCCTCGACCAGCGTGCTCGTGGTGTCGTCCAGCGCCTCGGCCGCGACGATCCGTGAGTCCTGCCGGAAGACCGCCAGGTCGGCGGAGCGATGGTACGGGTGGGTGCCCTCGCGCAGGTACTGCGGGAGGAACATCCGCAAGAACCGCACCCACGACAGCGCGCTGTAGGTCTGCACAACCCTCTCGTGCAGTGACGGGGCCTTGACCGCGTATACGTCCCGGTAGGCGAACATGCCGCCGGGCCGCAAGACTGTGGGGATCGTACGGATCACATCGTGCAGCCCGCTGTAGCCGTCGCCGTAGGAGTAGACCTCGTGCAGCAACGCCGAGGCGGTGACGACATCCGCCGGCTCGCCGACGATGTCCGCGAGGTCCTGGGCGAAGCCGGTGACAAGTTCACACGTGCCCACCTGGCCGAACTCCTCCATCGCGCGTGCCAGCGACTCCGACACCACTCCAGGAACCTCCATCACAGTGAGATGGACATCCTTGTCCCGGTGCTCGCCCGCTGCCAGCCGCGAGGCCAGGAAGGCGACCGCCGACCCTCCCCCGGGCCCGATCTCCACCAGGCGCGGCCTCGAAGTCCGCATACGACCCAAGGCGCGCAGAGCGAGGAACGCTTTCTCTTCTCCGTGGGCGTTGGCCGCGACATCGAGGTAGCCGGGCGCCGTCTTGAGAGCGGTTGAGAACGTCGAGGTAGACACCTGTACTCCTTGCCCGAATCCTGACCGACTGCCCTCACCCGGTCGGTGGGGCTTTTGCGAGTACAGCCCAACTACTCTTGATCGCCCATGCGTTGGCCGTAGTCCCGGTGTAGTCCCGCCCGCCCCGGCGGTAGGCTCGGACCATGGCCAGATGATGGGATGACCGCCGTGGACCAAGTGATCCGGCACCCCCTCGCCTACGCTCGCCAGATGCGCGGCTGGTCACAGCCCGAGCTGGCCGCACAGATCGCGGCCGCCGCCCGCCGCCGGGGCCTGCGCTCCGGGGTGGATCGTCAACGGGTGTGGAAATGGGAGACCAGCCGCGCCACGCCCGACACGGATTCCCAGATGCTCCTGGCCGACGCCTTCGGCATCGGCCAGGGCCTCGTTCGTGTGCTCGGCTGGCCGGACTGGCTCCCCGGAGGCGACGAGACCCGTACGCTCGCCCCGCATTCCACCCCTGCCGCGCTCAGAGAGGCCCTCGCAGCCCGCATGGACCGCCGAAACTTCGTCGCATACACCGCCGCGTCGCTGACCGGCTTCGCCCACGAGTGGGCCACCGCGACCCCTGCCGCATTCGCCGCCGCGCGGCAGGGCAAGCCGGTGGACGCCGACCTGGTCGGCTCCCTGGAATCCATCAGCCGGAACCTGACCACCGCGCCGACCGCCCAGCGCCAGTACACCGCCCCGCTTCTCGACGACCAGCTGAAGATCGTCACCAGCCTCGTCGACGAGGGCCGCTACAGCGAACAGGTAGGTAAGCGCCTTCACCGGCTCGCCGCCGGCCTCGCCCAGACCGTGGGGTGGCACCGCTTCGACCACGGCCGGCACGCCGCCGCCGCGCGGTTCTGGCACGCCGCCGTCCACTCCGCGCACACCTGCGAGGATCACGATCTCGGCGCCGGAGTGCTCTCCGACCTCGCCTACCAGTCGCTATGGCTGCGCGACCCCGCCACCTCCGTGGCCGTCCTCGACCGCGCCCTGCGTCGGCCCCTGCACCCGGCCGCCCGATCGGTGCTCCACCTGCGCAAGGCCCGCGCCCACGCCGCCCTCGGCGAGGAACACGCCTGCACCCGCTCGCTCGGAGCGGCGGAGAAGAACTTCGAGACCGCGGCCGGTGCCGGGGCCGCGCCCGCGTGGTGCGCCTGGATGTCCCGTTCCGACCTGGCCGTCGACACCGGCCGGTGCCTCCTCGACCTCGGCCACACCCGCCAGGCCCACGCGCTGATCCAGAACGGGACCGAGGTGCTGCCGGTCGCGCGGGAGAAGACCCGCGCGGTCTTCCTCGCCTATGAGGCCGAGGGCTACCTGCGAGGCGGGGAGATCGACCGGGCGGCGCACGCCGCGCACACGGCACTCGCCATGGCCCAGCGCATCGGGGCGCCGCGCTGCACGGCGCTCATCAGCGGGATGATGCCCGCCTTCAAGAAGCACAAGGAGGTTCCCGGGGTCGCCCAACTCCTCGAAAAGGCGCAGACCGCCCGCTTGTGACCATCGCGCCACAAACACAAACGGCAACCTCGCCGATGACGTCCCGCGGCACGGCAATAAGCTCATCCAGACCGTGGCCTACACCGCTGCCTGCAGTACCGTGCAGGTCAACTCGGCATGAACAGTGCCGACAACGCCAAGCGGTTCGCGACAGGGGCCTCGTGTTCCCGTCATCCAGTGCCCCCGCTCCGGCGTCCCAGCTCCCCGTAGGTCAGGCGCATCCCTGGGGCTAACCCCCCAACCCCACGGCGCTGCCCCCACCTTCGGCCCGGTGGGCACCGTCATGGCCACCCGCCTCCCCCACGTGGGTCAATGATCACGAAGCGGCCGGACATCCCGGACCCGGCCGCCCGGCACCGCAACTTCGCTCCCGAGCGGAGGTGTTGCGCGCCCCCTTCCACGTGAGGCCGTCATCATGCCCCCCGTACGAAACACCCGCCGCAGAGTCGCCCTCGGCGTCTTCACAACCACCGTCGCCGCCGCCACCCTGACCATGCCGCTCTCCACCGCCTGGGCCGCCCAGCCGGAAGCCCGTACCGCCCCCGCCCACGTCCGCGCCGACCTCCAGCACGGCCTCGACGACATCGTCCGCAAGGACGGCGTCGTCGGCGCCCAGGCCACCCTCGCGAACGGCACCGGCCGGATCCACGTCACCTCCGGCACCGCAGAGCGCGGCACGAACCGTCCCATGCCCGCCCAGGGCTACTTCCGGATGGGCAGCAACACCAAGACCTTCGTCGCCACCGTGATGCTGCAACTGGTCGGCGAAGGCAAGGTACGGCTGAACGACACCGTCGACCACTGGCTGCCCGGTGTCGTCGACGCCAACGGCAACGACGGCAAGCGGATCACCGTACGGCAGCTGCTCCAGCACACCAGCGGCCTGCCCGACTACGACGAGAGCCTGCCCGTCCTCGGCGAGGAGGAGTTCAAGAAGCACCGCTTCGACGTCTACGAACCGCGCGACCTCGTCGACATGGCCCTCCGCAAGAAGCCCCTCTTCGAGCCCGGCGACGGCTGGAGCTACTCCAACACCGGCTACATCCTCGCCGGGATGATCGTCGAGAAGGCGACGGGCCGGCACTGGAGCGAGGAGGTCCGCACCCGGATCACCGAGCCGCTCGGCCTCACGCACACCTACTCCGCGGGCGACCGTACGGGGCTCCCCCGGCCCTCCGCCCGCGCCTACCAGCAGTTCAAGCCCGGGGGCCCGCTGCTCGACAGCACCGAGCTGAGCATGTCGTGGGGCAGTTCGGCGGGCGACCTCGTCACCACCTCGGACGACCTCACGCGCTTCTGGCAGGCCCTGCTCGGCGGCAAGCTCCTCAAGCCCGCCCAGCTGCGGCAGATGCAGCGGACCGTGCCCGCGCCCGACGACCGCGGGAACCTGGTCCAGGAGGCCGGGCTCGGCGTCTTCAAGACCGCGCTGAGCTGCGGCGGCGACTACTGGGGCCACGGCGGGACCACCCTCGGCCACCTCAACGCCAACGGCTTCGTCGACAAGGGAAGGAAGGGCGTCGTCGTGATGCGCTCCACCAACCTCGCCATGGAGGACCGCGACACCCGCACCGACAAGCTCCTCGACGACGTCCTCTGCAAGATGAAGTGACACCACCGGCCGTCCCCGATTACCGCCGGGCCCCCGCCGTCACGCAGGATGGCCCGTATGACCGAGATCCACACCCCTCGCCTCCTCCTCCGCCGCTGGCACGAAGACGACGCCCCCTTCCTGGCGGACATCAACGCGGACCCCCGGGTCATGCGGTGGGTCGGCGACGGCTCGGTGATCGACGCCGACGCCACCGCCGAGGCGATCGAGCGCTGGGAGGAGGAGTGGGACGACGAGGGGTTCGGGATCTTCGCCGTCGAGCTGCTGGGGTCGGGCGAGCTCATCGGCTGTACGGGCCTGTCCTGGTCGGAGTTCTCCCCGGAGGAGCTGCCCGACGTGGCGATCGGCTGGCGGATCGGCGCCCAGTTCTGGGGGCAGGGGTACGCGTCCGAGGCCGCCCACGCGACCCTGGAGTTCGCGCTACAGGACCGGGGCCTCGACCGGGTCGTCGCCGTCATCCGGACCGGCGACGAGGCGTCCGAGAACGTCGCCCGCAAGCTCGGCATGGCGCCGGAGCGCGAGACGACCCACCCCGTGCACGACTTCCCGATGACCATCCATGCCATCGACCTCACCGAGTACCAGGCGTAGGGGCCCGGAAACACGGGACGGGCCCGGCGGAAGACTCCGCCGGGCCCGTCCTTTCACCGCCAGAAATCAGGCGATGCGGTCCAGCACGATCGGGTTCGCGGTGAACGACGTGCCCTCGGGGGCGATCTCCACGCCGCCCTCCAGCGCCGCCAGCGCGTAGTCGTACTTCTCCGGGGTGTCCGTGTGGAGCGTCATCAGCGGCTGGCCCGCGGTGACCTTGTCGCCCGGCTTGGCGTGCATCTCGATGCCCGCGCCGAACTGCACCGGGTCCTCCTTGCGCGCGCGGCCGGCGCCCAGGCGCCAGGCGGAGACGCCGACGGCGTACGCGTCGAGCTTGGTGAGGACACCGGAGGCCGAGGCCGTCACGACGTGCTGCTCCCGGGCGACCGGCAGCGCCGCGTCCGGGTCGCCGCCCTGGGCCTGGATCATGCGGCGCCAGTGGTCCATGGCGGAGCCGTCGCGCAGGGCCTTCTCCGGGTCCGCGTCGGGCAGGCCGGCCGCCGTGAGCATCTCGCGGGCCAGGGCCAGGGTCAGCTCGACGACGTCCGCCGGGCCGCCGCCCGCCAGGACCTCCACCGACTCGCGGACCTCCAGGGCGTTGCCCGCGGTGAGGCCCAGCGGGGTCGACATGTCGGTCAGCAGGGCGACGGTCTTGACGCCGTGGTCCGTGCCGAGGCCGACCATCGTGGAGGCCAGCTCACGGGCGTCCTCGATGTTCTTCATAAAGGCGCCGGAGCCGACCTTCACGTCCAGGACCAGGGAGCCCGTGCCCTCGGCGATCTTCTTCGACATGATGGACGAGGCGATCAGCGGGATCGCCTCGACCGTGCCGGTGACGTCGCGGAGCGCGTAGAGCTTCTTGTCCGCCGGGGCGAGGCCGTCGCCCGCCGCGCAGATGACGGAGCCGACGTTGCGCAGGACGTCCATCATCTCGTCGTTGGAGAGCAGCGCGCGCCAGCCGGGGATGGACTCCAGCTTGTCCAGCGTGCCGCCCGTGTGGCCGAGACCCCGGCCGGAGAGCTGCGGGACGGCCGCGCCGCAGGCGGCGACGAGCGGGGCCAGCGGGAGGGTGATCTTGTCGCCGACGCCGCCGGTGGAGTGCTTGTCCGAGGTCGGCATGGGCAGGGACGAGAAGTCCATGCGCTCGCCGGACTTGATCATGGCGGCGGTCCAGCGGGCGATCTCCGCGCGGTCCATGCCGTTGAGCAGGATGGCCATGGCGAGCGAGGACATCTGCTCGTCGGCGACCTCGCCGCGGGTGTACGCGTCGATGACCCAGTCGATCTGCTCGTCGGACAGACGAGCGCGGTCACGCTTGGCGCGGATTACGGAAATGGCGTCCATCAGCACATTTTCCTTAAGTTCGTGCGTCCTCAGTCTTCCCGGGGCCGGAAAGTGACCCGGAGGGGTTGTTTTCCACAACCCCTCCGGCGCTTGAGGACATCTTTATCGATTCAGGTCGGCAGGCCCAAACGCATCCGGCAACAACTCCGCGAGCGGACGGACGCCCGTCGTCGTGTCGACGGCCAGTTCCGGGCCGCCGTGCTCCCAGAGCAGCTGGCGGCAGCGGCCGCACGGCATCAGGACATTGCCGTTGCGGTCGCAACACGTGAATGCGGTCAGCCTGCCGCCACCCGTGGCGAAGAGCTCGGAAACGAGTCCGCATTCGGCGCACAGGGCTACCCCGTACGCCGCGTTCTCGACATTGCAGCCGGTGACGACGCGACCGTCGTCCACGAGGGCCGCCGCGCCGACGGGGAAATCGGAGTACGGGGCGTAGGCCCGGGACATCGCGTCCCGGGCCTGCGTCCGCAGTGCCTCCCAGTCGAAGGGAGAAGTCACTTTCCTTGACCCTTCCGGTAGGGCTTGCCGTTGGCCTTGGGCATCCTCAGGCGCTGCGCGGAGAAGCACAGGACCAGGAGCGTCACCACGTACGGGGTGGCGTTCACGAGCTCCAGCGGCACGGTGTCGGTCAGCACGTACCAGACGACCAGCGCGGCGGCGAAGGCCGCGGCGACGATCGCGCCGCGCACCTTGCCGGTCTTCGCCTTCCAGGCGGCGAAGCCGACCAGCAGCACGGCGAGGAGCAGCAGCAGCGCGTGGACGACGGGGCCGCCGGCGCGCAGCTGGAGGCTGTCCATGAAGCCGAACAGGCCCGCGCTCATCGCGACGCCGCCCGGCCGCCAGTTGCCGGAGATCATCGTGGCGAGACCGATGTAGCCACGGCCACCGGTCTGGCCGTCGGAGTACATGTGGGTGCCGATGGCGAGGAACGCGCCACCGAGGCCCGCCATGGCGCCGGAGACGACCACGGCCGCGTACTTGTACGTGTAGACGTTCACGCCGAGGGACTCGGCGGCCACCGGGCTCTCGCCGCAGGAGCGCAGGCGGAGGCCGAAGGAGGTGCGCCACAGCACGAAGAACGTGCCGACGAAGAGCAGGCCCGCGACGATCGTCAGCCAGGACACGTCGGTGACCAGGCCCTCGAGGATGCCGGCGAGGTCGGAGACGAAGAACCAGTGGTGCTTCTCGATGTCACCGAGCCAGTCGGAGAGGCCGGGGATGGAGAAGGTCTGCATGTCCGACATGACGGGCGACTGCTTGTCGTTGCCGCCCGCCTGCTGGGCCGCGCTGCCCTCCGCGCCGAACCACAGCTTGGCGAGGTACTGCGTCATACCGAGGGCCAGGATGTTGATGGCCACACCGGAGATGATGTGGTCGACACCGAAGGTGACGGTGGCGAAGGCGTGCACCAGGCCGCCGATCGCGCCGCCGATGACACCGGCGAGCGCCGCGGCCCAGGGGCCGTGCTGCCAGCCGATCCAGCCGGCGCAGAAGGTGCCGAGCATCATCATGCCCTCGAGGCCGATGTTGACGACGCCCGCGCGCTCGGCCCACAGGCCGCCGAGGCCGGCGAGGCCGATCGGCACGGCGGCGGCGAGGGCGCCGCCGAACTGACCGGAGGAGGTCAGGTCACCGGTGCTGGTGATCTCGCGCAGGGCGGAGAGCAGCAGCAGACCGCCCGCGATGATCATCAGGACCACGGGGTAGGACAGCTTGCGCCGTCCGGGCTTGTTCTTACCGCTGAGCGCGTCGGAGACCGCGGCGGTGAAGGTCGTACTCACGCGGATACCTCCGCCTTGTCGCTCTTACGGGCCTGGGCGGCGAGCTCCTCGCCGACCTTCCGCTGCTGGGCCTTGAGGCCGTAACGGCGGACGATCTCGTAGGCGATGACCACGCAGAGGACGATGACGCCCTGGATCACGCCGACCATCTCCTGGGCGTAGCCCTCGAACTCCAGCTGGGTGCCGGTGCGGTCCAGGAAGCTCCAGAAGAGGGCGCCGAGCGCCATGCCGATGGGGTGGTTACGGCCGAGCAGCGCGATGGCGATGCCGGTGAAGCCGATGCCCGCGGGGAAGTCGGTGCCGTAGTTGTACGAGACGCCGAGCAGGGTCGGCATGCCGACGAGGCCCGCCATGGCGCCGGACAGCAGCATCGACGTGACGACCATGCGCTTGACGTTCACGCCGCTGGCCTGGGCGGCCGACTCGGACTGACCGACGGTGCGCAGGTCGAAGCCGAAGCGGGAGCGGTTCAGGACGAACCAGTAGACGAGGCCGGCGAGGGCGGCGATCAACACGAAACCGTAGATCGGCTTCGTCGCGGTCGCGATCTCGAAGAAGTGCGCCGAGTCGGGCAGGTAGGGCGTGTGGATCAGGTTGCCCTCCTTCTCCGCGAGGCGGCCGTCCTGGAGGAAGTAGGCGATCACCGCGGCGCCGATGGCGTTCAGCATGATCGTGCTGATCACCTCGCTGACGCCCCGGGTGGTCTTCAGCAGACCGGCGATGCCCGCCCAGATGGCGCCCACGATCATCGCCACGATGATGATCACGGGGATCTGGATGATGCCCGGCAGCGTCAGGGCGCCACCGACCACCGCGGCGAAGAAGGCCGCGATGCGGTACTGGCCGTCGACGCCGATGTTGAAGAGGTTCATCCGGAAGCCGATGGCGACGGCCAGCGCGGACAGGTAGTACGGGGTCGCCTTGTTGATGATCCAGACCTGGGAATCGGCCTTCGAGCCGAAGTCGACCATGACCTGGTAGGCGTGGATCGGGTCCTTGCCGGTGGCCACGATGATGATCGAGGTGACCACCAGGGCGGCCACGATCGCCAGGACGGGCGCGGCGACGGCCAGGATCAGCTTGTTCTTGTCCAGCTTCTTCAGGGCGTTCACGCCTTGTCGCCCCCTTCCTGCTCCTGGTCCTGCTCCTGGTCGTCGGCCTCGACGTGTTCGAGGTGGCCGGTGGCTGCGCCGGTCATGGCCGAGCCCAACTCCTCGGGGGTGATGGTGGCGGGGTCGGCGTCGGCGACCAGGCGGCCGCGGAACATCACCCGCAGGTTGTCGGAGAGCCCGATCAGCTCGTCCAGGTCGGCGGAGATCAGCAGCACCGCCAGGCCCTCATGGCGCGCCTCGCGGATCTGGTCCCAGATCTGCGCCTGCGCGCCGACGTCCACGCCCCGGGTGGGGTGCGCGGCGATCAGCAGCTTGGGCAGGTGGCTCATCTCGCGGCCGACGATCAGCTTCTGCTGGTTGCCGCCGGACAGGGAGGCCGCGGTGACCTCGATGCCGGGCGTGCGGACGTCGTACTCCCGCACGATGCGCTCGGTGTCGGCGCGCGCCGCCTTGGGGTCGAGGAAGCCCTTCTTGCTGTTGGGCTTCTCCGTGACGTGGCCGAGGATACGGTTCTCCCACAGCGGCGCCTCCAGGAGGAGGCCGTGCCGGTGGCGGTCCTCGGGGATGTAGCCGATGCCGTCCTCACGCCGCTTGCGGGTCGGCGCGTGGCTGATGTCGGTGCCGTCGAGGGTGACGGTGCCCGCGTCGGGGTCCCGCATGCCCATGATGGCCTCGACGAGCTCGGCCTGGCCGTTGCCCTCCACACCGGCGATGCCGAGGACCTCGCCCTTGTGGATGGTGAGCGAGATGCCGTCGAGCACCGCGCGGACGACGCCGTCCGGGTCGGTGGCGGAGAGCTTGAGGTCTTCCACCGTGAGCATCGGCGTGTCGGTGACCGTCGACTCACGGGTCTCGGGCGAGGGCAGCTCGCTGCCGACCATCAGCTCGGCGAGCTGCTTGGGGGTGGTCTCGCTCGGCACCGCGGTGCCGACGGTGGTGCCGCGCCGGATGACGGTGATGTCGTCGGCGACCGAGAGCACCTCCCCGAGCTTGTGCGAGATGAAGATGACCGTGAGGCCCTCGGCCTTGAGCTCGCGGAGGTTGTCGAAGAGCGCGTCGACCTCCTGCGGGACCAGGACGGCGGTGGGCTCGTCGAGGATCAGGGTGCGGGCGCCGCGGTAGAGGACCTTGAGGATCTCCACGCGCTGGCGGTCGGCGACACCGAGGTCCTCGACCAGGGCGTCGGGGCGGACCCCGAGGCCGTAGGCGTCGGAGATCTCCTTGATCTTCGCGCGGGCCTTGCCGCCGATGCCGTGGAGCTTCTCGGCGCCGAGGACGACGTTCTCCAGGACGGTCAGGTTGTCGGCGAGCATGAAGTGCTGGTGCACCATGCCGATGCCGCGCGCGATGGCGTCGCCGGGGGTGTGCAGGGTGACCTGCTCACCGTCGAGCGTGATGGTGCCCTCGTCCGGCTTCTGCATGCCGTAGAGGATCTTCATCAGGGTCGACTTGCCGGCGCCGTTCTCGCCGCAGAGGGCGTGGACGGAACCGCGGCGGACGGTCAGGTGGATGTCGTGGTTGGCCACGACGCCCGGGAACCGCTTGGTGATGCCCGCGAGTTCTACTGCGGGGGCGGTACTGCTGGACGCTTTGATGGCGCACTCTCCTCGGGGAAGGGAGCGGGAGGAAGACCGGGGCGAGCCGGGCGGGGACCGGCTGTGCGCCCGGACGGGGCGTGCCCGGATCGGGCGGGGGCGACGCTACACGCGTCAACGCTGTGCTACGCGCGTAGCGTTGGCTCGCAGTTACGGGCCCGGTGGCGGGGGAGGCTTCCCCCGTACCGGGCCCGTGGTCGTGCGAGGCCGGTCAGGGACCGGCCGGTGCCGGCCGGAGCCGGCCCGGGATCACGGGGCGGTCTTGACCTTGACCTGACCGTCCACGATCTTCTTCTTGGCTTCCTCGATCTGGGCCTTGATGTCGTCGATGTGGCCACCCGAGGTGGACAGCGACACGCCGCCGTCCTTCAGCAGGTACTGACGCTGGCCGGTGAGCGGCTTGCCGTCCTTGACGCTCTTGATGAGGTCGAAGACCGCGACGTCCACGTTCTTCACGACCGAGGTGAGGATGGAGTCCTTGTACTTCGCCAGACCCGGCTGCTGGTACTGGTCGGAGTCGACGCCGATCGCCCAGGCGCCCTTCTTGGCGGCGATGGCCTCGATCGAGCCGTTACCGGAGAGACCGGCCGCGGTGTAGATCACGTCGAAGTCCGAGTCGAGCATGCCCTTGGCCTTCTCCTTGGCGGCGGCCGGGTCGTTGAAGCCCTTGTCGCTGTTGGAGAGGTAGTCCGAACGGACCTCGACCTTCGGGTCGGCGGCCTTTGCGCCCTGCTCGAAACCGGCCTGGAATTTCTGGATCAGCGCGTTGTTCACACCGCCGATGAAGGCGACCTTGTGGGTCTTGGACTTCAGCGCGGCGGCGACACCGGCGAGGTAGGAACCCTCGTGCTCACCGAAGGTCATGCTGACGACATTCTTGCCCGGGGCAACGGAGTCGACAACGCCGAAGGTGACCTTCGGGTATTCCTTGGCGACCTTCTCGATCGATTTCGAGTAGTTGAAGCCGACGCCGATGACGGGGTTGTGGCCCGCGTCGGCGAGGGAGCTCAGCCGCTGCTCGCGCTCGGCCTCGGTCTCACCGTTCTTGGCGGTGAGCAGCTTGGCCTTCATGCCCAGCTCGGCCTTGGCCTTGTCGACACCACGGGCCGCGGACTCGTTGAAGGAGTGGTCGTCACGGCCGCCGACATCGAACGCCAGGCCGACGCCCTTGTCACCACCGGAGCTGGTGGAGGACTCACCACAAGCGGTGAGGGTGAATGCGAGGGCCGCGGTGGCAACACCCGCGACAGTGATTGTGGATACCCGGCGCACGAAGGGGCCCCTTCACTCGAAGCGCCTCCGTCGGCGCTGGTTCGCGGGAATCGTAACGCGCGTAGATGGAGAGAAAAGGGGTAGTTCGAAGCCGTTATCGGATCGTCGCGAACCATCCTTGACCCGAATGCGTCCGGATTGGCGACGCCGACTGTGTAGGTGTCAGCTACACCGACCGGGCGTCCAGCAGGGCGGCCGCGGTGAAGAGCTCCACCCCGGCCTGGATGGCCCCCTCGTCCACATCGAAATCACCGGAATGCAGGTCACGCCGGGTGTTGTCGCCGACCGGCCGCACCCCGAGCCGGGCCATCGCGCCGGGCACGTGCTCCAGGTACCAGGAGAAGTCCTCCCCGCCGAGGCTCTGCTCGGTGTCCTCGACCGAGTGCGGTCCGCGACGTGCCGTCATGGCGCTCCGGAGCAGCTCCGTCACCTCCGGGTCGTTGACCACCGGGGGGACGCCCCGGACGTAGTTGATCTCCGACTTCGCGCCGTGCAGCGCGGCGATCTCGTCGATCGCGGCGTGCACCAGGTCGGGCGCGTCCCGCCAGGCGTGCAGGTCCAGGCAGCGGACGGTGCCGGACAGCTCGGCGTGCTGCGGGATGACGTTGGGGGCGTGGCCGGTCTCCATCCGGCCCCAGGTGACGGACATCCCCGAGCGGGCGTCGACCCGGCGGGCCAGCACCGCCGGCACGTCGGTGGCCACCCGGGCCGCGGCCGTCACCAGGTCGGTGGTGAAGTGGGGGCGCGCGGTGTGGCCGCCGGGGCCGTCCAGGGAGACCTCCAGCCGGTCGCACGCGGAGGTGATCGGGCCGTGCTTCAGCCCGAGGCGGCCGACCTCGACCTTGGGGTCGCAGTGCACCGCGAGGATCCGGCCCACGCCGTCCAGCGCGCCCGCCTCGATGGCGTCGAGCGCGCCGCCGGGCAGCACCTCCTCGGCGGGCTGGAAGATCAGCCGGACCGGGCGGGGCAGCAGGCCCTGCTCGGCCAGCCGGGCGAGAACGAGGCCAGCGCCGAGGACGACGGTGGTGTGCACGTCGTGGCCGCAGGCGTGGGCCATCCTGGGGACGGTCGAGCGGTACGGAACCGTCTTGGTGTCCGGGATGGGCAGCGCGTCGAGGTCCGCGCGGAGGGCGAGGATGCCCCGGGCCGCGATGCCGTGCTGCCCGGCGACCCGGCCGGCCGTCTCCCGCGCGGTGTCCCGGCCGATGTCACAGAAGAGCCCGGTGCCGGTGGAGAGGGTGCGGGGGGTGAGCCCCGCCTTCTCCAGCCTCGCTTTGACCGCCGCGGTGGTGCGGAACTCACGGTTTCCGAGCTCGGGGTGCATGTGCAAGTCCCGGCGGAACGCGATGAGTTCGGCGCGCAGTACGGAGGGGAGCTCTCCGGGGAGCTCACCGTCGGCGGTGTCGGGTTCGGCGTCCAAAGGCATCAGATGGTTCACGCACTGAAGGGTAAAGCCCCCGACCCGGCAACTGCCCCCAGATCAAGAAAAGTTCAGCCGCATGGATGGGTGGCTCGAGGGGTATGACCAGTATTTACGGCCGAGGGGGCACTCAGAGGCATGGCCGGAAGCCGCCGCACATCCGAGGCGGTGTCCGTCACCTCGGAGAGGAAGCCCTCCGCCCGGGGCGAGGCCCGCTCCGTGAGCCACACCGGGTCGATGTCGCAGACCGCGACGGTCACACCCGTACCGGCCAGTGCCAGGGGCAGCGTGTGCACCACGGTCGAGGGGAAGCTGAGGACCGTGCGCCCTATGGGGCCGCGGCGGGCGATCAGCTCCAGGGGCAGCTCGGGGCGTACGACCTCCAGGCCCAGCCCTGCCCCGATCCGGTGCAGTTTCTCGGCGCTCTCACGGCGGTGGGCGAAGTAGCGGGTGGCGCCGTACGCCCGGGCCAGCCCGGCCACCGCCGCCAGATAGCGCTCGGGGTCCACCACACCCGTCTCGACCAGCGAGGTCCCGACGAGATCGGTGCCCCGGGTGAGCCTCGGCGGGCCGAAGGCCGCACGGGTCCAGGCGAAGTCGTTGCGGACGACATCCACTCCCGGCGGGGCCTCGACCGGCATCGCGGTGAACACCGTCACGCTCCGGCGGGTGTTCGGCGTCAACCGACGGCGCGTTGAAGCAGAGACCGGCGCGAAAGCCAGATCGCGCGCCCCTCGACTGCCCCGCCGGTGCCACCGTACGAGGCGTTCCCCCCGGGCGAGTTGGGAGACGAACTCCATGGTGGCGGTGCCGTCGTCGACGACCACCAGCTCGCGGGCGCGGGTGAGCGGCAGCAGCAGCTGCACATAGCGCGAGAACGGGTCCCCGATCACGACGCGGCGCGCCCGGCGCAGCGGGCCCGCGAGCCCGGCGACGGTCCGCAACGGCGCGCCCGGCCCACCCCGGGCCTCCTCCCAGCGCAGCCGGTGGCCGTGGTCGCGGGCGAGTTCGGCCATCCGGCGGAGCTGACCGCGTGTCATCGGGTCGTGCGGGGCGAGCACGACGATGACGAGGCCGGTGTCGCGGGGGTCGAGGGAGTCGAGGGGGTCGAGGGTGGTGGGTTCCCTGCCCTGTTCCGCTTCGGGACCTCCGTCCTGTCCTCCGATCGGTCCTCCGTCCGGTCCTCCGTCCGGTCCTCCGTCCGGTTGGCGGGGCACGCCGTCGCGCAGGGGTGGCGGGGCGGAGCCGTAGGCGGGTGGGGGTGGCGGTGGGGCCTGATGCGGCGGGGGCGAGCCCGAACGGCCGGTGGCATACGCCCATTCGAGGACGTTCAGGAGCTGGACGGGGCTCTCGACGAACGCCAGGGAGTGGGCGGCGGCTCCGGGCGACGGGCCTTCGGGGGATGAGGCTTCGGGGGATGAGGCTTCAGGGGATGAGGCTTCGGGCGGCGGGGCCTCGGGCGAGGGGGCTTCAGAGGGCAGGGTTTCCGGCGACAGGGCTTCGGACGACGGTCCGTCCTGTGGTGGTGGGCCTTCCGGCGGTGCCACGGGGGTGCCCGTCACACCGTTGCGGGTTCGCGGTGGCCGGCCTGGGCGACGACGCCCGGGACGCGGCGCAGCTTGCGCATCGGGCCGAGCTCGCTCTCGTAGACCTTCTTCACGCCGTCGCCCAGCGACTCCTCGACCACCCGGATGTCGCGGACGAGCCGCTGGAGCCCGCCGGGCTCGACGGAGGCGGCCTGGTCGGAGCCCCACATGGCGCGGTCGAGGGTGATGTGCCGCTCGACGAAGGTGGCGCCGAGGGCGACGGCGGCGAGGGTGGTCTGGAGACCCGTCTCGTGGCCGGAGTAGCCGATCGGGACGTTGGGGTACTCCGCCTGGAGGGTGTGGATCACCCGGAGGTTGAGCTCGGCGGCCTTGGCGGGGTACGTGGACGTGGCGTGACAGAGCAGGATGTTCTCGCTGCCGAGCACCTCGACGGCGTGGCGGATCTGCTGGGGCGTCGACATGCCGGTCGACAGGATGACGGTGCGGCCGGTGGCGCGCAGGGTGCGCAGCAGCTCGTCGTCCGTGAGCGAGGCGGAGGCGACCTTGTGGGCCGGGACGTCGAACTTCTCCAGGAAGGCGACGGCCTCGGTGTCCCAGGGCGAGGCGAACCAGGCGATCCCGCGCTCCCGGCAGTACGCGTCGATGCTGCGGTACTCGTCCTCGCCGAATTCCACCCGGTGGCGGTAGTCGATGTAGGTCATCCGGCCCCACGGCGTGTCGCGCTCGATGTCCCACTGGTCACGGGGGGTGCAGATCTCGGGGGTGCGCTTCTGGAACTTCACGGCGTCGCAGCCGGCGTCGGCGGCGGCGTCGATGAGTGCGAGGGCCTTGTCGAGGTCGCCGTTGTGGTTGATGCCGATCTCACCGGTGATGTAGACGGGGTGGCCGGGTCCGGCGGTCTTGCGGCCGAGGGGGCGGGTGCGCAGGGCGGGGCTCATATGGGGTGTTCCTTAGGTCGCGGTGGGCGGGGCTGAACGGGCGAGGGTGGAGGGGGGAAGGCGGCGGGCGGGGCTGTCCGGTCGGAGCGGGCGGCGGCAGGGTCTCGGAGGGGCTCAGTGGGCCTTGGAGACATCACGGCCTCATGGGTCGCATGGGCCTTATGAGCCTCATGGGTCGCATGGGCCTTATGGGCCTTATGGGCCTCTGAAGCCTCAAGAGCCTCACGGGTTCAGAGAGACGGGCCCAGCAGCCAGGAGGCGATCTCCCGTAGGGCGCCGTTGCCGCCGGGGGCGGAGGTCACGGAGCGGGCGGCGCCGCGTACGACGTCGTGGGCGCTCGCGACGGCGACGGGCCAGCCGACGAGGTCGAAGCAGGGCAGGTCGTTGACGTCGTTGCCGACGTAGAGGACGCGGTCGGGTGCGAGGCCGTGTTCCTCGCACCATCTCTTGAGCGCCAGGTCCTTGCGGTCGACGCCGTGCAGTACGGGCACCTGGAGCTTGCGGCCGCGGGCGGCGACGACGGGGTTGGTCTCGGTGGAGAGGATCAGCAGGGCGAGGCCGGCCCGGCGCAGGGCGGCGACGCCGAGCCCGTCGCCGCGGTGCACGGCGACGATCTCGCGGCCGTCGGCGTCGATGAGGACCCGGTCGTCGGTCTGGGTGCCGTCGAAGTCCATGACTACGGCGTCGATGTCGGCGCGGGTGGGGACGGCGCCGGTGGCCGGTCCGTCGAACAGGGGCGCGAGGGCGCGGGCACGGGCGAGGTCGTGCGGGTCGTCGACCTCCAGGACGCGGGCGGCGTCGGTGCGTACGAGCCGGATCCGCCCGAAGAACCGGTGCCGGGCGGCCCGGAAGCCGTCGGCCCGCATGGCGTAGGCGGCGCCGGTCTCCAGCAGGTCCTGGGGGCGGTCCTGGCGGCGGGGCCGGTGGGACTTGTCGTGGTTGACGCCGTGGGCGCCTGGGTGGGACGGGGCGGCCTGAGAGCCATGGGTTCCCGGGTTTCCGGGGTGATCGGTGGGTCCGCGACCGCCGGGCGGTTGTGCGGCCGAGGCCGGGGCCGCTGCGGTTGCCGGGGCGGCAGGGGTCACTGCGGTTGCCGGGACAGCAGAGGTCGCCGCCGGGGGCACCGGGGTCGCCTGAGCCGGCGGAACCGAAGGGGCGGCAGGGGCCACCTGGGCCTCCCGAGGCCCGGAAGTCGGCGGGGTGGCCGGGGCCGCGGGAGCCGCTGGGGCCGTGGAGGCTGCCGGGGGCGGCGGGGTCGGCCGACGTACCGGAGCCGCCGGAGCCGCCGGAGCCGCCGGAGCCGCCGGAGCCGTCGGAGCCGTCGGGTCCAGCGTCGTCACCGCCGAGGGCATGGTCCGGCGGGGGGACAGCTGCGCCGGCAGCACGGCGTCCCCCGCGGGGCGGTCGCGCACCCGGACATCCGCGAGGTCGTCGCTCGCCCCCACCGGCCCGAAGTCCTCCTCCGCCCGCCAGACGAAGCCGTGGAAGGGGGCCACCGTCAAGGCCGTGTCGGCGCCCTCTTCGACGACCGCGGCGGCGACGCCGTCGATGTCCTCGCTGGTGAGGAAGGGGCTGGTGCACTGCACCAGGAGCACGGCGGTGACCCGGGCGCCGGACATCGCCTCGTAGGCGTCCATCGCGTGCAGCACCGCCGCCTCGCTGGTGGCGGTGTCGCCCGCGATCGCGGGCGGCCGCTGGACGACGAGGGCGCCCGCGCCGCGTGCGGTGGCGGCGATGCCGGGGTCGTCGGTGGTGACGACGACGTCGCCGACGAGGCGGGCCGCGCGGCACTCGCGCACGGCGCGGGCGACGAGGGGGACGCCGCCGACCGCGGCGAGGTTCTTGGCGGGGACGCCCTTCGACCCGCCGCGGGCGGGGATGACGGCCAGGACGGCCGTGGGGCGCTCCGAGGAGACGGCCGGGGAAGCCGGGGCCGGGCGAGCACCCGGGCGAGCACCCGGACGGGCATCCGGACGGGCCGAGGCCACGGGGGCCGTCCGGGAAGCCGGGGCGGCCGGGGCCGTGGAGCCGGGCCGGGCGGCCCGGACGGCCGGGGCCGTGGGGGCGGGCGAGGTGGCCTGGGCGGCCATGGGTGCTCCTTCGGTGCGTTCGGCGGTGCTGCTCACAGCTCCCCCAGGCGGCGGATGACGGGGGCGACGCGCTGGACGCCGTGGCGGTAGGCGCCGCGCGCGGCCTCGCGGACCGCCCGTCGCAGGGCGCCGGGCTCACCGGTCTCCCGGCTCCGGCCGGGCAGAGGGCGGCCCGTGGGGTCGAGGCCGTGGCGGGCGAGGACGGCGGGGAGGTAGCCGGGCGCGGTGGCGACCGTGTAGTAGGGGGCGAGCGGGGGAAGGACGGGGCGTGCGGCGAGTTCGGCCACGCGCCGGCGCGCGGTGGCGAAGGCGGTGCCGTGGGCGTACGGCCCGTCGGCGGCGACACCCTGCCGGGCGCTCCAGCCCGGGTCGGGCTCCGGGAGCCGCCCGGCGTCGAGCTGGTCCCAGGAGGCGAGACACCCGGAGCCGAGGAAGTGGTGGTTGCCGAGGGCCTCGCGGATGCCGAGGTCGGTGAGGACGGCGGTGGGGATGCCGCGGTGGAGGGACTCCAGGGCGGCCGTGGAGCTGACCGTCACCAGCAGGTCCGTACGGGCGAGGACCTCGCCCATGTGCCCGTACACCAGACGGCAGTTGGGTGGTAGCCCACCCGGAAGACGGGCGGCGAGTTTCTGGTACGGGAGTTCCTCGATGTGCGTGGTGTGCTCACCGGGCTTGCTGCGGAGCTTGACGAGGACCTCCCGGCCGGGGTGCAGCCGGGCGTGCTGGGCGGCGCGGCGCAGGAGGTACGCGCGGTCCTCGCGGCGTTCGGGTACGGAGGGCTGGGCGGCGAACACGACGGTGAACGGGTGGGGTTGGCGACTCTGATCGCTCAGGTCCTTTGAACCCCTCGGACCACTTGGAGCAGTTCGATCACTTGAGCCACTTGAGCCACTTGGGACACCTGGGCTACCTGAGCTATCTGAACCGCTTCCGGCTCTGCTCCCCTCCCTGCCCCCTCCTGCCTCAGCAGGGTCGCCGAGAAAGGGCAGCGCCCATTCCGTGACGGAGCCGGCGGGGGCGCCCACCCCTTCGTAGACGGCGCGGAACCGGTCCGCGTCCTCAGGGGAGTTGGCGAGGACGACGTCCGCGCCGTGGCGCAGGAGGAGACCGTCGGCGAGCTTCTCGTAGACGACTCCGACGTAGCCGGTGACGACGACGGGCCGGACGGGCGCGGCCCCCCAGGCGTGGGCGAGGCCGTGCAGCACGGCTTGGACGGCGCCGCCGACGCAGGCCAGCACGAGGACGTCGTACCGCGACCGGTCGGCGTCGCCGACGAACTCGGCGGCCGTGACCTCGCGGAGGGTCTCCGCCCGTACGCCGACCTCGGCCAGCTGGCGGCCCGTCGGGGTCGCGCGCCCCCTCAGCAGTCTGCCGTCGAGAGCGGCGCCCGGGGCGAGGCGGTGCGCCGTGAGCGCGCCCCATTTCCACCGGGTGTCGGAATCGGCGAGCACGGCGATCCGCGGCGGCGAGGACGACGAACGGTCAGTACGTGAGGGCACGTCGCCGACGATAGGAATCCATTCCGTTTCGTTGCCCAACATGAGTACAACAACCGGTAAACAGCTCACCGACGATCGGCGAATCGGCCCGGCGCAGCGCCCGGTTCATTGTTCCGCCGCGCTTCGTTCACCTGCCCTTCCACCCTCCGTCAGGGGGAATGGCGGCGGGCCGCCTAAGGTCGCAGGAGTGGTCAAGCTCTCCGTCATCGTGCCGTTCTTCAATGTGCAGACTTTCGCGCCCGACACGCTGAGAAGCCTGCGTGCGAACGCGCGTGAGGATTTCGAATTCATTCTCGTCGACGACTGTTCGACCGACGGCACTCCGGCGCTGCTGGAGCGCGCCGGGCGCGAACTGCCGGGCGCCGTGGTCCTCCGGCACGCCGTGAACGGCGGTCTCGCCACGGCCCGCAACACCGGGCTGGACGCGGCGCGCGGCGAGTACGTCACCTTCCTCGACGGCGACGACTGGCTGGCGCCCGGCCATTACGGCCGACTTCTCGCGGTGATCGATGAGTTGGCGGTCGATTTCGTCCGCACCGACCATGTGCAGTGCACGGGCCGCGCACGGACCGTGCACCGGGCGCCGGAGGGCCGGCGCGGGGTGGTGCTCGACCCGCGGAGCGCGATCCTGCCCGCCGAGCGATCCACGTCCGTCGACTACCCCTACGCGTGGGCCGGCGTCTACCACCGGCGGCTGCTCGAAGAGGGGCTGCTGCATTTCACGGACGGTCTGCGCACCGCCGAGGACCGGCCGTGGATCTGGCGGTTGCACCGCGAGGCGCGGACGTTCGCGGTGGCCGGGCTGCTCGGTGTCTTCTACCGGCGCGGAGTGGCCACCTCGCTCACACAGATCGGCGACGTACGCCAACTCGATTTCATTCGCGCATTCGATCAGGTAATCGAGGAGACCGCTCGGGACAAGGACGCGGACGCTCTTCTTCCGAAGGCCGTCCGCACCTATTGCGCGATCATTTCCCACCATCTCTCTTCCGTCGAAAGATTCGAACCCGCGGTGGCGCGCACACTGCGTTCGATGAGTGCGTCCGCGCTGCGGCGGATGCCGGCGGAACCGCTCAAGGACGCGTTGAATTCCATGGATCACGACCGCGCGGCCCGGCTGCGCAGACTCCGCCGCAGGCCCGCGCTCGGGCACGGGAGCGCCGTCCGCGCGCACACCGGGGGTTCGAACGTCAGGGGTTCGGATGCCGGGTGTTCGGACACCACGCGCCCGGACACCGGGCGCCCGGACACCGGGCGTCCGGACGCCGGGCGCGAGAGCGGGGCCGTCCGATGACCGTGGACAGCACCCGCGTGACCGGGAGCAGCACCCACATGACTGGGGACGGCACCCCCATGGCCGGGGACGGCACCCGCACCCAGATCTTCCTCGCCTCGACGCTCTACGGCGCCGCGACGCTCGCCGCCGCCCTGGACACCGGGTGCTTCTCCCCCGCCGACCGCCGGCTGCTGCTCGTCGCCAACACCGCCGCGGTCCCGGAGACCACGCCCGCCCTCGACGAGGCGCCCGGTTTCGCACCGCTGCGCACCCGCTTCGACGAGGTCCTCTCGTGGAACGAGACGATCCGGCCCTTCCACCCGAGCGGCTGGTCGCCCCGCCCGGACGACGCGCCCCTGTGGGAGCGCCACCTGCGGCTGCTCTGGGGGCTCGGCGCCGGGCCGGTCGAGCTGATCGTGGAGTCCCTCCAGGTCAGCCCGGCGCACGCGGTCGCCCTGTGCTTCCCGGACGCACCTCTGGAGGTCTACGCCGACGGGCTGATGAGCTACGGACCGACGCGCAACAAGCTCGATCCGCTGGTCGGCACCCGGGTGCGGCGGCTGCTCCACCTGGACCTGGTGCCGGGGCTGCGGCCGCTGCTGCTCAGCGAGTTCGGGGTGCCGGCGGAGCTCGTACCGACCGAGGCGTTCACGAAGGTGCTGGCCGAACTCGCCGACGCCACGCCGCCGGTCACCGCACCCGAGGGCGCCGCGCTGCTGCTCGGGCAGTACCTGTCGGCGCTCGACATCCTCACGCCCGAGGAGGAGGAGCGGCTGCACGTGCGGATGCTGCGCGGCGCGGTGGCGCGCGGCCACCGCGCGCTGGTCTTCAAGCCGCACCCGGCGGCCCCGGCCCGCTGGTCGCGGGCGCTGGAGGAGGAGGCCGGCCGGCTCGGCGCGGACCTGACGGTGCTGGACACGCCGATGCTGGCCGAGGTGGTCTACCAGCGGATCCGCCCTGCGCTGGTCGTGGGCTGCTTCTCGACGGCGTTGCTCACGGCCCGCGCCTTCTACGGGCTGCGGGTCGCGCGGACCGGGACCGACCTGCTGCTGGAGCGGCTCAGCCCGTACCAGAACAGCAACCGGGTGCCGGTGACGCTCGTGGACGCGTTGCTGCCCGGTCTTGAGGACGGCGGGGTGGACGGCGGGGTGGACGGTGACGCGGACGACGGAACGGGCGGCCGGGCCGTCGGTCAAGCCGACGACCGGGCTACCGGAGCGGCCGCTGGAAAGGCTGCCGACGCGGACGGCGACCGGGGCGTATCCGCGGCCGGTGGCGAAGTGACGGACGTGGCCGGGGAGTCGGAGGCGCGGGGTCCGGCCGGTGAGGAGCTCGCCGGGCTGCTCGCGGCCGTCGGATTCGCGATGCAGCCACAGGTCCTGCCGTCCCTGCGGCCGACCGCCGAACGCTATCTGGCGGCCCACCTCGACGAACGCACCCGCCGCTACTTCAAGCGCCGGCGCCTCACGGCCCTCGCGCTCCCCGGGGCGCTTCCCGCTCCCCTCGCCTTCCTCCCTCGCAACCCGGCCGTGCGGAAGGTGGCCCGCCGGGCCCGCGCCGTACGGCGACGGCTGGCGGGGAGCGCGGGAAAGCAGAGCAAGCAGAGTAAGCAGGGGCAGCAGCCGGTGAAGCCGACGGCACCGGCGAAACCGAAGGTGACCACATGACCGCACCTCCCGTGCCCGGCGCCGCCCCGTCTGCCTCGTCCCTCACGGCCGCCCCACCGCTCGTACCGTCCGGGGCCCCGCGCAAGGGGGGCGGCGGCGGGCGGGCCGACGGGAAGGGCTCCGGCGGGCGGCTGCGCGCGCTGGACGGGCTGCGGCTGATCGCCGCCCTGATGGTGGCGCTTTACCACTACGGCGGCCGGGGCGGCGAGATCGGCCAGGCGTGGGGCGCCTCGCCGCGGAGGGAGTTCCCCACGCTGTCCGGGGCCTTCGCCTACGGCTGCCTCGGGGTCGAGATCTTCTTCGTCATCAGCGGCTTCGTGATCTGCATGAGCGGCTGGGGGCGCCCGCTGCGCTCCTTCTTCGCCTCCCGCGTGGCCCGCCTCTACCCCGCCTACTGGGCGGCGATCGCGCTCGTCACGCTGGCTTTCGCGCTGCCCTGGGTGACGTACCGGACGGTGTCCTTCAGCGACACCCTGGTGAACCTGACGATGCTTCAGCAACCGGTCGGGGCGCAGCGGGTGCTGGGCGTGTGCTGGACCCTCTGGGCTGAGCTGCGTTTCTACGCGCTCTTCGCGCTGTTCGTCGTGCTGCCGGGCGCGACCCGCCGCCGGGTGGTGCTCTTCTGCGCGGTGTGGACCCTGGCGACGGTGGTGACCACCGCCTCGCACGTGGAGTTCCTGCGGGTGGTGGTGATGCCGGAGTACTCCTCGTACTTCATCGGCGGCATCGGCCTCTATCTGATCCACCGCTTCGGCCACGACGCCCTGTCCTGGGGCATCGTGGGGGTGAGCTTCCTGGTGGGGCAGCACTACGCGGTGGCCGGGCTGTGGCATCCGCCGGGCGCGCAGTACTTCTCGTACCGCTCGCAGTACGTCATCGTCGCCGTGATCGCCGTCGGCTACGCGGCGGTGGCGCTGATCGCCACGGGGAAGCTGCGCTGGGCGAACTGGCGCTGGCTGACGGTCGCGGGCGCGCTGACGTACCCCTTCTACCTGGTGCACGAGCACCTGGGATGGGTGGTGATCGGCGGGCTGCACCGGGGGCTGGGGATCCCCTCGGCCGTGACGTTCCCGCTGACGATCGTGCTGATGCTGGGGCTGGCGTGGCTGCTGCACCGGCAGGTGGAACGGCGGCTGACGCCGCTGCTGAGGCGGTCGTTGACGGGGATGAAGACGGGTTCGTCGGCGGGTTCGTCGGCGGGGTCGCCGAGAGGGGCGTTGGCGGGGGCGTCGACGGAGGCGCGGGGCGGGTAGCGGGGGCGGGTCCCGGGGTGGGCGGGCCTTTCGGGCCTGGGGTCAGCCCTTTCCGGGCCCGGGGCCGACCTTTCCGGGCCCGGGCGGATCAGCCCTTTTCGAGCTCCGGGGCAGATCGGCACTCTTCGGACTCCGAGGCGGGTCGGCTCTCCTCGGACCCCGGGGCGGGTCGGCTCTCCCCGGCCCCCGAGGCGGATCGGCTCCCCCCGGCCCCCGGGGCGGGTCGGCTCTCCGGCCCGGGCAGCAACGTCACCTCGATGCCGGCGATGACGGCGCGCAGCCCGTCCTCGTAGCCCGCGTCGAGGTCCTCGAAGAACTCCATGCCGGCCTCGGTGGCGAGCGGGTGCCCCGCGAGCCTGCGGGCGCGCGCCTCCGGCTCGTAGATGGGGTCGCGCCCCCCGCCGGGCACGGGATAGACGGACTGCTCCTCTATGACGTAGCCGACGGTGTACGTGGTCACGGTGAACCAGGCGCGGGCGGCGGCGCGTGGGGTGAATCCGGCGTCGACGCAGAAGCGGAGCATCTCCTCCAGCGGGGTGGCGTGGCCGGAGTCGGTGTAGCGGGTGCCGCTGAAGACCTTGGCGCCGTCGCGGTAGCCGAGCAGGAAGCGGCGCACTTCGCGGATGGCGGCGGCCAGGTGCTCCTGCCAGGTGGCCCCTTCGGCCTCCGCGATGGGGACGGCCATGCGGCGGAACATCTCCGTCGCCACCTCGTCCAGCAGCTCCTGCTTGTTCTTGAAGTGCCAGTAGAGCGCCGGGGCCTGGACGTCGAGCTCCTTGGCGATCCGGCGCAGGGTCAGGCCTTCGAGGCCCACTTCGTTCAGCAGGCGCAGGGCGGTGTCCGCCACCAGGGCACGGTCGATTCGAGTTGCCACCTTGACAGCTTAACGGTGTTCAGTTCACGCTGGGGGCAGAGCGAACTTAACAACGTTAAGGAGCGGGATTCATGAACGCTGTCGTTCCTGCTGCCATGGACGCCGTGAGCACAGTCGGCACCGTGGGCGCCGCCGGTGATGTCGAGGTGCTCATCGCCGGCGCCGGCCCCACCGGCCTCGTCCTTGCCATCGACCTCGCCCGGCGCGGCATCCGCCACCGGGTCGTGGAGCGCTCCGAGCGGGGATTCCCCGGCTCGCGCGGCGTGGGCATCCAGCCCCGCACCCTGGAGGTGCTCGACGATCTGGGCGCGGTGGACGCGCTCCGGGCGGTGGGCGGGCCGTGCCCGCTGGTGCAGATCTGGGAGGGCCCGGAGCGGGTCCGCGAGCGGGATCTCGTCCACCGGGCGGCGGCCGGGCCGGCCACGCCGTATCCCGAGCTGCTGATGCTGCCGCAGTGGCGCACGGTGGAGGTGCTGTACGGCCGGCTGGAAGACCTGGGCGGCGCGGTGGACTTCAGCACCGAGATGACGGGGTTCAGTCAGGACGGGGACGGGGTCACGGCGACGCTGCGGCGTGCGGACGGCTCGGAGGAGACCGTGCGAGCGGGCTATCTCGTCGGGGCGGACGGCGGGCGCAGCGCGGTGCGCAAGGCGCTCGGCGTCCCCTTCACCGGGGAGCCGGTCGATCCGCGCCCGGTGCTGATCGCGGACGCGGTGCTGGAGGGCGTCGACCGCGGGCACTGGCACATGTGGCCGAAGGCGGAGGGCGGGCTGCTGGCCGTGCGGTCGCTGGAGGGGGCGGAGACGTTCCAGGTCATCGCCAGGTTCGAGGACGTGACGTACGAGCCGGAGGTCACCCGCGACGCCACACCGGAGGCGCTGCTCGCCCTCCTGGAGCGGCGGACGGGGCTGCCGGGGCTGCGGGTGGGAGAGGTGACATGGGCCTCGGTGTACCGGGCGCGGGCGGCGATGGCCGAGCGGTTCCGCACGGGGCGGGTGTTCCTCGCCGGGGACGCGGCGCACATCCACTCCCCGGCGGGCGGCCAGGGGCTGAACACCAGCGTCCAGGACGCGTACAACCTGGGCTGGAAGCTGGGCGCGGTGCTGCGGCACGGCGCGCCCGACGCGCTGCTTGACAGCTATGACACGGAGCGGGTGCGGGTGGCCGCCGATGTGCTGGGGCTGAGCACGAGCGTGCACGCCGACGACCGGGCGCACTCGGAGGACGGCCTGCACCGCCGGGGCCCGGAGACCCTCCAGCTGAGCCTGCACTACCGGGAGAGCCCGCTCACCCGGGAGACGCGGCGGGACGTCCCGGAGGGGGCCCTGCGGGCGGGCGACCGGGCGCCGGACGCGCCGTGCGTGGACGCCTCCGGCGCGGAGGTCCGGCTCTTCGACGCCTTCCGGGGCCCGCACTTCACCCTGCTGGACCTCACGGGCGAGCCGCCCCGGCAGCCGCTCCCGGCCGCCCCGTGGCTCCGCACGTACCGCGTGGGCGGCCCGGACGCGGACCTGCACGACACGGGCGGCCACGCGAAGACGGCGTACGGCTCGGGGCTCTTCCTGATCCGGCCGGACGGGTACGTGGGGCTGGCGACGGACGAGGTGGGGGACGTGGCGGCGTATGTGAGGGCGGTGGCGGTAGCGGGCTGAGGGGACCGGGTTACCCGCGGGGCCTTTCCCCGACCCGCCCCTTCCCGAACCGGGGGCGAGCCCCCGGGCCCCCTTCCGCGCTACCGCGCGGCGCGCCCCCGCTCCGGACAGGCTTGTTCCCGACCGGCCGGACGGTGCCCGCCCCAGAAGGAACCTCGACCTGTTCCGGTTCGGGATTACCGGCCCGCCCAGGCACCTGGAGCACACCGCTGCCCGGGAGCCGATCGCCAGAGGCCCGACCGCCGGGGGTCGCCCGCCCGGAGGGCCACCGCCCCGGGCCCAGGGGTCCGGGGGTCGCCCGCCCGGGGGTCCGGCCGTCGCCCACCCGGAGGCCCGGGCGTCGCCCACCCGGGGGCCGGAGCGCGCGTCGCTCACCTGGGGCCCGGGGGTCGCCCACCCGGAGACCCGGGGCCGCCCGCCCAGGGGGCCCGGGCGTTGCCCACCCGGGGCCCGGGCGTCGCCCACCCACCCGGAGGCCCGAGCGTCGCCCACCCGGGGGTCCGAGCGCGCGTCGCTCACCGGGGGCCCGGGGTCGCCCACCCGGAGGCCCGGGCGTCGCCCACCCACCCGGGGGCCCGGGGGCGGAGCCCCCGGTTACGGGAAGGGGCGGGGAGGGGAAAGGCCCCGCGCAGCGGCACCCCACCCCTCACCCGCCCCGAAACCCGCCCACCCCCAGGGCCAACGGCTAAAGCACCAGCGACAGCAGCATCACAAACCCCAGCGACACCACAGAGATCACCGTCTCCATCAGCGACCACGTCTTGATCGTCTGCCCCACGCTCATCCCGAAGTACTCCTTCACCATCCAGAACCCCGCATCGTTCACGTGGCTGAAGAACAGCGAACCCGCACCCACCGCCAGCACCAGCAGCGCCGCATGCGTCGTGCTCATATCGGCCGCGAGCGGGGCCACCAGCCCGGCCGCCGAGATCGTGGCGACGGTCGCGGAGCCGGTCGCGAGCCGGATGCCGACGGCGATCAGCCAGGCCAGCAGCAGGGCCGAGACCGACCACTCCTCGGAGATGTCCATGATCATCCGACCGACGCCGATGTCGACGAGGGTCTGCTTGAAGCCGCCGCCGGCGCCGACGATCAGCAGGATGCCGGCGATCGGCACCAGCGACTTCTCCACGGTCGTGGCGAGCCGGTCACGGCCGAAGCCGGCGGCCCGGCCGAGGGTGAACAGCCCGACGAGGACGGCGGAGAGCAGTGCTATCAGCGGGGAGCCGATCACGTCGGTCACACGCTGGACATGGTCCTTGGGGTCGTCCACGACGACGTCGACGAGCGCCTTGACGAGCATGAGCACGACGGGCAGCAGCACGGTGCCGACGGTGACCGCGAAGCTCGGGCGGCGCTCCAGCTCCTCGGAGGGCCGCTGGGGGATCAGCTTCTCGGGCGGGGCGATGTCGACCCAGCGCGCGGCGAGACGGGCGAACAGCGGCCCGGCGATGACGGCGGTCGGGACGGCGACGAGGACGCCGAGCGCCAGGGTCACGCCGAGATCGGCGCCGATGGCGTCGATGGCGGCCAGCGGCCCGGGGTGCGGCGGCACCAGACCGTGCATCACGGAGAGACCGGCCAGGGCGGGGATGCCGATGCGCATCAGGGAGTGGTTGCCGCGCTTGGCGACCAGCAGCACCACCGGGATCAGCAGCACGATCCCGACCTCGAAGAAGAGCGGGAGCCCGATGACGCCCGCGATCAGCACCATCGCCCAGGGCATGGAACGCGTCCCGGCCTTGGCGAGGATCGTGTCGACGATCTGGTCGGCGCCCCCGGAGTCGGCGAGCAGCTTGCCGAGGATCGCGCCGAGCGCGATGAGGACGCCGACGCCCGCGACGGTCGAGCCGAGGCCGGTCGTGAAGCTGGCGATGCCCTTGTCCAGGGGCGCGCCCGCGGCCGCGCCGAGCACCAGCGAGCCGATGGTCAGGGCCAGGAAGGCGTGCAGCTTGAGGCGGGTGATGAGGAGGACGATGACGGCGATGCCGACGAGGACCGCGATGCCCAGCTGGGCATGGCCCGCCGAGGTGATCGGTCCGGCGGGGGCCGCGGCCAGCATCTCGACGCTGAGAGTGCTCACGGGGGCTTCCTAAGGGGGGATTCGGGGGGAGGTTGCTAGAGGCGCCGCAGCGCGGCGGTGGCCCGTTCGGCGATGGCCTCGGGGCCGGGCGTGACGTCCACGGCGACGCCCGCCTCGTCCGCGTCGAGCGGCTCCAGGGTCGCGAACTGCGAGTCCAGGAGCCGGCCGGTCATGAAGTGGCCCTTGCGGGCCGCCATGCGCTCGGCGATCAGCGGGCGGTCGCCGGTGAGGTGCAGGAAGACGATGCCGGGGGCGGCGGCGCGGAGCCGGTCGCGGTAGGCGCGCTTGAGGGCGGAGCAGCTCACGACCCCGCCGAGCCCGGCGCGGCTGTGCGCCCAGGCCCCGATGGCGTCCAGCCAGGGGGCGCGGTCGGCGTCGTCGAGCGGGGTGCCCGAGGACATCTTGGCGATGTTGGCGGCCGGGTGGAAGTCGTCGCCCTCGGCGTAGGGGACGCCGAGGGCCCGGGCCACCAGCGGCCCGATGGTGGTCTTGCCCGTGCCGGAAACTCCCATGACGGCCACGACGCGGGGGCCGGCCTCATGGGGGTGGGGGGTGTTCGGGGCGTGGGGGGCCTGCATCGCTACCTCGTTGTCCTCGTCGACCTCGACGCCATTGGCGATGCGGCTCACTCAAGCTCATTGGTACGACGTATTCAAGACTTCGTGACCTAAAAGTCATACTTAATTGAGGGAGCTGGGGAAACGTAGGCTGACCCCATGGAGAACCAGGGGCAGGGGCTGCACGCGCGCGTGCTGGAGTCCCTCGGGCCCGCGATCACGGCAGGCGAGTACGGACCGGGCACGGTCCTGCGCACGGACGAGCTGGAGGAACGGTTCGACGTCTCGCGCACCGTCATCCGTGAGGCGGTCCGCGTCCTGGAGTCCATGCGGCTGGTCTCGTCCCGGCGCCGGGTCGGCGTGACCGTACTCCCCACCGAGGAGTGGAACGTCTACGACCCGCAGGTGATCCGCTGGCGGCTGGCCGGCGCCGACCGGCCGCGCCAGCTGCGTTCGCTGACCGTGCTGCGCTCGGCCGTGGAACCCGTGGCGGCGGGCCTCGCCGCCCGCCTGGCCACCCCCGAGCAGTGCGCGGAGCTCACGGAACACGCCCTCGGCATGGTCGCCACCTCACGCGGCCAGCAGCTGGCCGGTTACCTGGTGCACGACGTCGCGTTCCACCGGGTGATCCTGCGCGCCTCCGGCAACGAGATGTTCGCCCGCCTCGGCGAGGTCGTCGCCGAGGTGCTGACCGGCCGCACCGAGCACCAGGTGATGTTCACCGACCCGGACCCGGCGGCGGTCACCCTGCACGTACGCGTCGCCGAGGCCGTGCGCGAGCGGGACGCGGCCCGGGCGGAGGCGCTGACGCGCGAGATCACGGCGGGGGCGATGGCGGAACTGGACATCCTGGCCCCGTAGTCGGCGCCCGCCCCCGCCCTCCGTTCCGGCTCACGCCCGGAGGGCCGGATTCCCGTCTCGGCCGATGTCGCGGAATCGTCAGCGGACCGTACCGGCTGCGACACGGGTGCGACACGGCACATCAGATAAGCGACAAAATCATCGCTTCGTCGAACGCGCATACGTAGCCTGGCCACATGCGCCATGAGGACGAGGAAGAACGCCCACTCTTCACCCGCCGCCGGTACGGGAGCCGTTGGGTCTACAACCACCGCAACCCGGCGGGGCTCGCGCTCATCATGATCGCGCCGGTGGTGACGGTGGGGGTGCTGCTGCTTCTGTCGTACGGGGCGCCGCGGTAGTAGTGACGCGGTGGCCTCGATCTCCCCCAGCTACCGCTGGGAGGTGCCCCCAGCAGGGCTGGATTTCGCTCCTGCCCGAGGCCGGCTCTCCGCAGACCGGCTTTCCGCCGCGCCGGGGCGGCTTCTCGCCCGGATCCGGGCGACAACTCAGCCCGTCCGGCGTTTGAGGACCGGGGTCCGGGGCGGAGCCCCGGTTTCGGGAAGGGGCGGGACTGGGGAAGAGCCCCGCGCACCGGCACCGGCACCGGCACCCGCACCGGCACCGGCACCCGAACCCGCCGCCCCCTCCCCCGGACCGAACCCCGGCGGCCACCGCTCGAACCACCGCAGATCGTCCTCCAACTGCCCCGCCAGCGAGATCAGCAACGGCTCCCCACCCCCGGGCCCCAACAACTGCGCCCCGAGTGGAAGCCCCCCGTCCGTGAAGCCGGCCGGCACGCTCACCCCCGGCCAGCCCAGGATGTTCCACGGCCAGGAATACGGACACGCCGCGATCATCGCGCTGTCCGTCCGCCGCGTGGAGAGGTGCGCCATCTCGCCCGTACGCAGCGGCGGTACGGCCGTGCTGGGCGTCAGCACCACGTCGAAGCGGTCGAAGATCTCCCCGATGCGGTGCCGCAGAAGCGGCTCCGCCGCGCGCGCCGCCCGTAGCGCACCCCCGCCCAGGAGCAGCCCGAGCCGGGCGTTCACCTTGGTCCGGGCGTCGAGAAGGTCCTGGTCGGGGGCCTGGTCGGCCCACTCCCGGATACCGGCCATCGAGCGGGGTACGAACGTCAGCCCGATCAGGCCGTAGCGGGGCTCCTCCTCGATCACCTCGTGCCCCAGGGCTTCCAGCCGTTCCGCGATCCGTAGCGTCGCCGCCCGGGCGGCGGGGTCCAGCCAGTGGCGCGTGGCGGCGAAGGCGGGCCGCAGCGAGAGGGCTATCCGCAGCCGTCCGGGCTCCCGGCCGACCGCCCCGAGCATGTCGACGGGGGCGGGCCGGTGCAGGTCACCGGCGTGCGAGCCGCTCGCCACATGCAGCAGCAGGGCCGCGTCGGCGACCGTACGGGCCAGCGGGCCGTGGCAGGTGATGCCCTGGAACGCCTCGGGCTCCGGCCAGGTCGAGACCCGCCCGCGCTGCGGCTTGATCCCCACGAGGTGCGTCCAGGCCGCGGGTATACGGAGCGAGCCGGCGCCGTCCGAACCCAGCGCGGCGGCCACCACCCCCGCGGCGACGGCCGCCGCCGACCCGCCGGAGGAGCCGCCCGGTGTGTGCCCGGGGCTCCAGGGGTTGCGCGTCACCCCGAAGGCGAGACCCTCCGTGAAGGGGAACTGGCCGATCTCCGGGGTGTTCGTCTTGCCGACGATCACCGCGCCGGCGGCCCGTAACCGCCGCACGGCCTCGCTGTCGGCCGTCTTCGGCGAGAAGTCCCCGGCGCAGCCGAAGGCCGTGGGCTCGCCCGCGAGGTCCATGTCGTCCTTCACCGCCACCGGTACGCCCAGCAGCGGCAGCCGCTCCCCGGCCGCCAGCCGCAGGTCGGCGGCCTCGGCCTCCTCGGCGGCCGAGGAGGCCCGTACCCGGCGGAAGGCGTTGAGCGTCGGCTGTGTCTCCACGATCCGCCGGAGCGCCCGCGCGACCAGTTCCCGCGAGGAGACCTCGCCGGCCGCCAGCGCCCTCGCCTGGTCACCGAGCCCTCCGGCTATGAACCCCGTCACCTGATCCCCCTCCCCCGTGGACAATCCACGGTAGGGGAACGGGAGTTGTTCGCACAGGCTGACGGATACGGCCGTGACGTGAGCCACTCCCCCTTTACCGGGCGGGGGTGGCGCGCGCACGGTGGAACGGAGTACCGGGCGGCCCGGGAGGCCGCACAAGCCACACGGAGCGCACAGGCCCCGCACAACGGGCGAGCGCGGCCCGTACACGGCGGATCCGGTCTCGCACGACGCGCACCACCTGATCAACGAACCGAGGACACGCACCATGAGCGACACCACGGCCGCCGTCCGCGCCCGCACGGGCGGCCCCTCCGACCCGTCCGAGAAGGACCGGCTCGTCGAGCAGGTGGCGGGCTGGACCCTGGTCGTGGTGATCGCGATGCTGATCACGCAGCTCGGGCTGATCTGAGCCGGGAGGCCCCGGGGGCAGGGCGCAGGGCTCCGTACCCGGATCCCGGAAACGGCGAAACGGCGAAACGGCGAAACGGCGAAACGGCGACCGAAACGAGCCCGAAGCCGGACCCGAACCAGGCCCCGAACCAGGCCCCAGACCAGGCCCCGGCCCCGATTCCGGACCCGGGGACGCGCCCCACGACCTGGGGCTACCCCCACCTTTAAGGGAACGGCTGCCCGGATGGGCAACAACGCCCACACCCAACACCCTTGCCCCATGCGATCTTTCTTCCGCAAGGCCCTCCTGCTCACCCTCTCCACGACGGCCTGCGCCGCGGCCCTGACGGCTCCCGCGCAAGCACGGCCGCAGACGCCGGAACCGAAGCCGGCGACCCTCGGCTGGAAGCCGTGCGACCAGCCGCGGGCGAACACCGACGCCGGCACAGGCACACCTCCCGCCCCCACCCGCGAGTGCGCCACCCTCTCCGTACCGCTGGACTACACCGTCCCCGGCGGCCCCCAGGTCGACATCGCCGTGGCCCGCCTGCGCAGCGACCGCCCCGAGGCCCGCCGCGGCACCCTCCTCGTCATCCCGGGCGGACCGGGCGGCTCCGGCCGCGACCGGCTCGCACAGAAGGGCGCCGAGCTGCGCGAACGCACCGGCGGTGCGTACGACATCGTGAGCCTCGACCCGCGCGGGGTAGGCGGCAGCTCCAAGGCTGACTGCCGGCTCACGGCCGACGACCGCGAGCTGACCCACCTGCGCCCCTGGCCGGGCCCCGGCGGCGACATCACCGGGAACGTCGCACGCGCCCGCCGTGTCGCGGACGCGTGCGCGCGCGACGGCGGCGCCCTCCTGCGCAGCTTCTCGACCGCCAACGAGGTCCGCGACATCGACCGCTTCCGGCAGGCGCTCGGCGAGGAGAAACTGTCGGCGTGGGGGGTCTCGTACGGTACGTACGTGGCCGCCGTCTACGCCCAGAAGTACCCGGAGCACACGGATCGCTGGGTTCTGGACAGCAGCGGTGACCCGGACCCGTCGCGGGTGGCGAGGGGCTGGGCGGCGAACATGGCGTTCGGCGCGGAAGACCGCTTCCCGGACTTCGCGCGGTGGGCGGCGGACCCCACCCGGGACAAGGCGCACCGGGTGGCCGGGAGCGCGGCGGACGTACGGCGGGAGTTCCTCGCGGTGGCGGCGGAACTGGACGCGCGCCCCCGGGAGTTCCAGGACGCGGGCCACTTCCCCTTGACGGGGAACCGTCTCCGCCAGGCACTCGTTCAGGCCTTCGACAGCGAGGGGACGGGCGAGGACGGCACGTTCGCGACGGTGTCCGCGCTGATCGTCGCGGCCAGGGACACGACCGGCCCGCTGACGGTGCGCGACCCGCTGCCCGCGGGCCCGGTCCCGCAGGACCAGGCGGCGGTCATGATCGGAACTATCTGCAACGACGTGGACTGGCCGCGCTCGGTGGGCTCCTACGCCCGTAACGTCGCCGTGGACCGGGTCCGCCACCCGCTCACCGCGGGTCTGCCCGCCGGCATCTTCCCGTGCGCCTTCTGGAAGGGCGGCGCGACGGAGAAGCCCACCCGCGTCACCCCGAAGGGCCCGTCGAACATCCTGATGATCCAGAACCTGCGCGACCCGTCCACGCCGCACCGCGGCGCCCTGAAGATGCGCGAGGCATTCGGCGACCGCGCCCGCCTCGTCACGGTCGACGCGGGCGGCCACGGCTCCTATCTGCGCAACGGCAACGCCTGCGGCGACGAGGCGGTAACCACCTTCCTCACCAAGGGCACCCGCCCCACCCAGGACAAAACGTGCGAGGCCGAGCCCGCGTAGCGCGGACCGGTCCCCGTAGAAGGGCGTTTGCGCACGTCATCTGGGGTACCGTCCCGAAAACAGGGCCCTCGTCCGGTCTTGCCCGCCAGAAGCGGGGCGCTGTGATGCCCGTCATACCCCCTACCGCCCCGAGGCCCCGTCGTTAGATGGTGATCTTCCGGTCGTACGTGACCATCGGTGACGACCGCCCCGTAGCCGCAAGTACCTTGGAGGTGCAGCATGGTTGAGATCAGCAAGCTCACGCCGGACGACAGAGACGCCTGGGAGGGCCTGTTCCGCGCGTACATCGACTTCTACGAGCGCGACGAGCCGCAGGCGATGTACGACAAGTCGTGGGGCGAGTTCCAGGCCGATACGCGGATGCACGCGTTCGGCGCGAAGGTGAACGGGAAGCTCGTCGGCATCACGCACTTCTTCGTGCACGCCAACACCTCCGGGCCGGACGTCTGCTATCTGCAGGACCTGTTCACCGGGCCGGAGGCACGCCGTAAGGGTGTCGGTGAGGCGCTGATCGCCGCCGTGGTCGACTGGGCAAAGCAGCGCGGCTGTTCCCGGGTGTACTGGATGACCCACGAGACGAACGCGACGGCGCGGAGCCTGTACGAGAAGGTGGCCGTCAACAAGGGCTTCCTCCGGTACCAGATCGAGCTGCCGGTCTGACCCTCAGCCCGCGTACGCCACCTCCTCCCGCCGCGGGTCGGCGCGGAACGTGCGCCGGTACGTGTCCGGAGGCACCCCGAAAGCGCGGTTGAAGTGGCGGCGCAGCGTCGCCGCGCTGCCCATCCCGACGCGGGCCGCGATGTGGTCCACGCTGTCGTCGGTGCTCTCCAGGAGCTCCTGCGCGCGGTGCAGCCGCTGCGTCAGGAGCCACTGCAGCGGTGTGGTGCCCGTGACCGCCGTGAAGTGCCGGCCCAGGTTCCGGGAGCTCATGTGGGCGCGGCGGGCCAGGTCGGTGACGGTCAGGGGCTGGTCCAGCCGTTCGAGCGCCCAGGCCAGCACCTCGGCGAGGCCCGGCCCGTTGTCGGGTTGCACCGGGGCGGCGATGAACTGCGCCTGGCCGCCGGAGCGGTGCGGCGCGACGACGAGCCTGCGGGCCACGGCGTTGGCGACGGCCGTGCCGTGATCCGTACGGACCAGGTGCAGGCACAGGTCGATCCCGGCGGCCCGGCCCGCCGAGGTGAGGACGGAGCCCTCGTCGATGTACAGCACCCGGGGGTCGACCTCGACGCCGGGATAGCGCGCGGCCAGCAGGTCCGCGTGCAGCCAGTGGGTGGTGGCGCGCCGTCCGTCGAGCAGGCCGGCGGCGGCCAGGGTGAACGCGCCGGTGCAGATGGACGCCACCCGCGCGCCGCCGTCGTGCGCGGCTCGCACCGCGTCGACCAGGTCGGCGGGCGGGGGCACCTCGACGTCGTCGCAGGGCGGGACGATGACGGTGTCCGCGGCCGCGAGCGCGTCGAGGCCGTGCGGGGTGTCCGCGTGGAACCACCCCCCGACCTGCGCGCCGGCCGGGGCGCAGACGGTGAAGTCGTACCAGGTGTCGACGAGATCCGGCCGCTCCGTGCCGAATATCGCGCAGGCGGCCGCAAGTTCCAGCAAGGGCATGCCGTCGGTGACGGCTAACGCAACAGAAGCCATGTCCGTAACTGTACGCATCTTGTCGTTCCGGACGCTCGTGGCGAGGGGCGGGAAATCGCCAGCATGTGGGCATGACCAAGCACGCGTTGACCTACCGCGACACCCCCGCGGGGAGTTCCGGGCCGCCGCCGGCCATAGACAAGTGGGCCTGGCTGCGCGCCGGGGTCGCCGTGGCGGCGGTGGGCTGGGGCGCCAACCAGTTCGCGCCGCTGCTGCTGCTCTACCGCTCCGAACTCGGCCTGTCCGCCGCGACGGTGCAGGCCACGTTCGGTCTGTACGCCATCGGGCTGGTCCCCGGGCTGCTGCTCGGCGGCCCGGTCTCGGACCGGTACGGCCGCCGCCGGCTGATCCTCCCGGCGCTGTTCATCTCCCTCCTCGGCAGCGTGCTGCTGATCGCGGGCGGGGAGTCCCTGGGGCTGCTCTTCGCGGGCCGCGTGGTCTCCGGCATCGCCAGCGGCGCGGCCTTCAGCGCCGGCGCCGCCTGGATCAAGGAGCTCTCCCTCGCCGGGTCCGCGCGCGAGGCGAACCCCGGCCCCCGGCGGGCGACGATCACCATGACCATGGGCTTCGCCATGGGCCCCCTGGTGGCCGGCGCCCTCGCCCAGTGGGCGCCGTCGCCGACGGTGGTGGCCTATCTGCCGCACCTGGCCCTGACGCTCGTCTCGATCCCGCTGGTCATGCGCACGCCCGAGACCTGTGTGACCAAGCGGCAGGACAGCCTGCTGCGGCAGCTGAAGGTGTCCGCGGTCCGCGAGCCCCGGTTCCGTAGCGTCGTGATGCCTCTGGCGCCCTGGGTGTTCGGCTCCGCGTCCGTCGCGCTCGCCTATCTGCCCGGCCTGGTCAAGGACCAGCTCGGCGACAGCGCCCTTGTGTTCAGCGCGTGCGTCACCGCGCTCACCGGTTTCGCGGGCATCCTCGTGCAGCCGCTGGCCCGCAGGGTGGACGACCCGCGCAAGCCCCGTCTGATCGCGATGTCGATGGCGATCGTGGTGGCCGGTCTGCTCGTCGCCGCGGCGGCCGCCCAGTGGTCGCAGCCGGTGCTGGTCGTGGCCGGGACGCTGGTGCTCGGCGCGGGTTACGGGTGCTGCCAGGTGTGCGGGCTGCTGGAGGTGCAGCGGCTGGCCCACCCGAAGGACCTGGCCGGGCTGACGGCCGTCTACCAGGCGCTCTCGTACATCGGTTTCGCGGCGCCGTTCCTGCTGGCCGCGTTCCAGGACGCGATTCCGGCGAGCGTGCTGCTGGTCATCGCGGCGGGCCTCGCCACCCTCACCCTGATCTGGACGAGCCTGCGGGCCGTACGGGTCCAGGGCGCGGAGGGCGGCACGGGCTCCACCGGCCCGGTGGCCGGCCTGCCCGGCACGACGACCGGCGCGGCCGGCACGACCGTCGGCGCCCCTACCTCCACCCCTACCGCCGCCGCGACCGCCGTCCGGGAGGGCTAGGAGGAGCGAGACGATCGAGAGGAGCGAGACGACCGAGAGGACCAGCAGGACCGACCGGACCCGCGGGGTCCCATGGCGCCCCGAGCCCATGGGACCCCGCGTTCACGCCGCCCCGCGTTCACGCCGCCCCGCGTTCACGCCACCCCGCGCTCACGCCACCCCGCGCTCACGCCACCCCGCGTTCATGGCTCCCCCGCCCCCGGGCCCCGCGAATTCCCTTGCCCCACAAGGCATCTCGCCGCACCTCACCCCGCCACATCCATGCACCTACCAATCAGTAACCCTGGAGTTACCGATCGGCATTCATCCACCGAGAGCCCACCCCCACCACCCACCTTTCAATGGCGCGAACATGTGGCGCGGCCCACATTTATCTAGTTTCCCACTGCACCCGAATCGCGGAACATTTCATTCCGCAACACCTTTCCGCAGGTCACCGCAGCATTTATTCAGGGATTGCCCTCTTGAATATCCAGGGTTGACCTATCCCACTGCTTCATGGAGGATTGGTGACGTCCTTGGAGAAGAGATTCACACACGGACGGGCACGGCGGTGACGAACCGACTTCGGTCGGTGACGCACGCCGGCGCCCGAGCTACGGGGGTATTCACCATGCGGCCCAACCTGATGTGACCTCGGCCGGCGGCGCGGTCTCCGCCGCAGCACCGTACAGCGCCGGTGAAATGGGCCCTTCTCGGCCCGGAGCACCGGATTCCCGGAACGCCCTTCCCTCTCTTACCGCCCGACGAAGCGCTCCCTGTCCGGCTCTGTCCGCCGGACCCTCCCGGTAGAGCGCTGGGCATGGCGGAAAGACACGGCGACCAACCGGCGCTGCCCTTGCCTCACCCTCATCTTCACCCTCACCCTCACCCAACATTGAATCGACGCATCGAGCCGGCACATCACTTCTCGTGATTCCCGTTCGCCGCGACCGATTTCTCTCACCCGGCGCAGCCCTGCCCGAATTCCGGGCGCCGCGCCGACCATTCACGCCGCCATTTCACTGATTCACCTCACGGCGGCCCCACCGGATTTCCCCATGCCCTCATACAGGAACTCATGAGCGGCGGAATCCGAAGGAAAAGCCTCCGCTGTCACCCGCTCGAGGAAAGGGGATTCGCCATGTACGTACGCACCGAGGCCGAGGACGGCCACGTACGCAAGAACGGCATCGACGTCCGCCAGCTCTATCCCTGGGACGGCGTCGTCACACCGCCCTGGAACAGCACTTTCTGCACCGTCCGGCCGCACGAGTCGAGCACGGAGCACGCGCACGCCACGGACGAGACGTTCATCTTCACGGCCGGTTCGGGCACGGTGCGGGTCGGTGACGAACTGCGACCCGTGACCCAGGGCGACGTCATCTACATCCCGCACGGCAACGCCCACGTCGTCACCAACACCAGTGACGACGCGCCGCTGACCTTCGTCAGCGTCTACTGGCTCCAGCCCACCGCGAGCGAAGAGCCGGCCCGTGGCTGAAGCGACCCGCTCCCCCGCCCCGCGCCGCGTCAACGTCAGCTTCTCCCCGCCCACCCCCAACGGCGACCTGCACCTGGGCCACCTGTCCGGGCCGGTGCTGGCCAGCGACGTGTGCGCCCGTTCCCAGAAGATCCTGGGCAACGACGTCGTGTACGCGTGCAGCACCGACGACAACCAGACGTACGTGGTCACCACGGCGCAGCGGCTGGGCGTGACCCCCGAGGCCCTCATCCAGGAGGCCCTCGACAGCGTCCGGACGTCCCTGGACCTCGCGGGGGTCGAGGTCGACCTCTTCGAACGGCCCGACGCGCACTACACGGAGTTCGTCCGGGACTTCTTCACCCACCTGTGGAAGCACGGCGCGTTCGACCGGCGCGAGGTGGACCTCCCGTACGACGCCGGGACCGGGGAGTACCGGGCCGAGGCGTTCGTGACCGGCCGGTGCCCGACCTGTCTCGCCCACGCCCGGGCGGGCGTCTGCGAGGCGTGCGGCCTCTACAACCTCCCCGGCGCGCTGCTGCCGAGCGACACCGCCACGGCGCTGCCGACCCGGCCCGTCTCCATCTGGGTCCTCGACCTGGAGCGCTACCGGTCGATGCTCACCAACTGGTACCGCTCCTCCGACGTCGAGCTCCGCCCCGACCTCCACAAGGTCGTCACCCGGACGCTCGAAGGCCGGCTGCCGTACATCCCGATCACCTACCCGGGCACGTGGGGCATCCCGGTGGACTGGGACGGTCCGGACGCGCCGCCGCAGACCGTCAACGCCTGGCCGGAGATCTACGTCGGCCACCTCTACTGGCCGCAGCGGGTCCGGGCGCGGGGGCGGGCGGGCTGCGACGAGTTCGTCCAGTTCATCGGCATCGACAACGGCTTCTACAACGCGTTCGTCTACCTCGCGCTCAAGCTGCTGGCCGTCCGGCACGGCCTCCCCGTCGAGCTCCCGGTCACGCGCACGCTCACCAACCAGTACTTCCTGCTGGAGGGCCGCAAGTTCTCCACCAGCAAGGGCGACGTGGTCTGGGCGCGCGAATACCTGGAGAAGGCCGGCCGGGACCGGGCGCGGTTCGTCCTGTCGCTGGGCAGCCCGGAGCTCCAGCAGTCCGAGTTCAGCGAGCAGGTGGCCGTCAACACCCTCCGGGACCGCTTCGACACCCCGCTCGCCACGATCGCCGACACGCTCGGCGAACGGCTGTCCGGCCGGAGCGTCGACGCCCCGCCCTCGGCGTGGTGGGCCACCGCGATCGAGGCCAGTGTGCGGCGCTTCGAGGCCGCCTACGACCTGGAGGGCTTCAGCATCCGCAAGGCGGCCGAGGCGCTCGCGCTGCACCTGGAGGCGCTCGCCCTGCGGGCCGGGCAGGTGCGGACCGACGACGCGAGCGACGTGTCCGGCGCCCTGCTGTTCCTCTGGACGCTGCGCACCCTGGCCTGGCCGGTCACCCCGGACCTGGCCGCCGCCGTGGGCGAGGCGTTCGGCGCCGGACCCGTGGGCGTACCGCTGCTGCGGGACGCCACGGTCCCGCCGGCCGGGGCGTTCGGCGCGCTCGTCGTCTGAGCAGGGGGGCGACAACCCACGCGCCCCATCTCTCACTTCAGCCACTTCACCCACTTCACCGTACGCACATACACGCCACCACAGAAAAGGTTTCCGAAATGCTGCGCACCTTCATGCGTTCGAAGATCCACCGCGCCTCGATCACCGACAGCAACCTGAACTACGTCGGCTCGATCACGATCTCCCCCGAGCTGCTCGACGCCGCCGACATCGGCGTCCACGAGCTGGTCCACGTCGTCAACGTCAACAACGGCGCCCGGTTCGAGACCTACACGATCCTCGGCGCGCCGGGCGCCAACGAGGTCATCGTCAACGGTGCCGCCGCGCGCCTCGTCCAGCCCGCCGACAAGGTCATCATCATCGCCTACGGCCAGCTGACCGAGGACGAGGTGAAGAACCACAAGCCGCGCGTCGTCCACGTGGACGACAGCAACAAGATCATCGAGACCCACACGGCGGCGTGACCGCGGCGCGCCCTTCCGCCGGAAGGCCGGTCGAAAGACCGGCCGGACGGCCTCCGCACGACGTTTTACGTACGCGATATGCCGAAGGTGCGTGAGCAATGACGGATCAACAGATCTACTCCGTGCTGGGCGTCGGGTTCGGCCCGGCGAACCTCTCCCTCGCGGTGACCCTGGAGGAGCTCGGCTGGACCGGCCGGTCACGGTTCGTCGAGCGGGCCGGTGACTTCCAGTGGCAGGACGAACAGCTGATCGCCGGCGCGGACATCCAGAACAACCCCTTCCGCGACCTCACCATGCCGCGTGACACCGGCAGCCGCTACACCTTTGTCAACTACCTCGCCTCGCAGGGCAGGCTGACCGACTACCTCCACCTCAACACCAAGTTCCCGCTGCGCCGGGAGTACGCGGGCTATCTGCGCTGGGTGGCCGACGCGTTCCGCGGTTCGGTGGACTACGGGCAGTCGGCGACGCGGCTCTCCGTGGTGGACACGGCCGCCGGAGAGGTGTTCCGGCTGGAGACCGGCAGCGGCCGGGAGTACCTGGGCGAGAAGGTCGTCATCGGCACCGGGCGCTCGCCGCGGATCCCCGCGGTGTTCCAGGGCAGCCTGGGGTCCTCCGTCTTCCACGCGACCCGGTACCTCAGCTCGATGCGCCGCCTGAAGGGCCGCGACCTCAAGGTGGCGGTGGTCGGCGGGAGCCAGAGCGCGATCGAGATCGTGCTCGACCTCCTCAACCGGCCGGACGTCGGGCAGGTCGTGTCCGTCCAGCGCGGCATCGGGTTCCGGCTGAAGGACACCAGCCCGTACAGCAGGCGGGTCTTCCTCCCGGAGTTCATCGACTACTTCTATCCGCTCCCGAGCGAGGCGAAGCAGCGGATCCGCGCGGAGCTGCGCTCGATCAACTACGCGGCGTGCGACCAGGACGTGATCGACCGGCTGGCGAGCGTGCAGCACGAGTACGAGCTCATGGGCTCGGACCGGCTGCGCATGATGACCTTCTCGGAGGTCGCCGAGGTCACCCCGCACGCGGGCGGCGCCGTCAACCGGCTCACGGTGCGCGACGTCCACCACGGGACGCTCAGCGCCTACGACGCCGACGTCGTGATCCTGGCGACGGGCTTCCGGGACTTCGGCCTCGGCCCCGACGACGAGCACTACCACCCCCTGCTGGAGGGGGTGGCCGACCGGCTCGCGCTGAACGACTACGGGCTGCCGGCCGTGGCGCGCGACTACTCGGTGCCGGTGAAGCAGTCCTACGGGCCGCGCCCGCTCCGCCTGTACCTCAACGGCCTGTGCGAGGCGAGCCACGGAATGGGGGACGCGGGGGCCCTGGCGGTGCTCTCCGCCCGGTCCACCGACATCGTCGAGTCCCTCATGCTCGAACCGGACGCCGTCCCCGGGCGGGACGGGCGGCCGGCGGCGGACGGGCTCCTCACCGAGCGGCTGCGGGACGAGGCCCTCCGGTGACGACGCCCGACGGTGCCGCCGGCGGCCGGGGCGCGGGTGGCACCGCCGCCGGTGGCACGCCCTCCGGCGGCTCGCCCCCTGACGGCACCTCCTCCGGTGGCCGGGGCGCGGGCGTCAGGGCCTCTGACGGTCGTCACGCCGACGCGAGGGCCGACGCCAGGGCCGACGCCACGGTCGCCGACGTCGCCGTCATCGGCGGCGGGATCATCGGCCTGGCCACCGCCGAGCGCCTCTCCGCCCACGGCCTGTCGGTCGTCGTCATCGACGAGCGCGGGCCGGCGGGCGGCGTGACGGGCGCGTCCGGCGGACTGGTCCGGGCGCTCGACCTCTCCGCCGCCCACTCCTGGGCGGCGGAGGGGCTGGACCGCTACCTGCGGCGCGGGCACCACGGCCGCTGGCCCGCCGTGCGCGAGACCGGCGGCCTCACGCTCTTCGGCGCGGACGACTCCGCGCGCGCGGCGGAAGGCGTCGAACGGGTCCGGGCCACGGGCCACACGGCCGAGCTCCTCGACGCCCGGCAGATCGCCCGCGCGTTCCCCGGTCTGACCCCGCCCGAGGGCTTCACCGGGGTGTACGAGCCCCGCGCGGGCTGGCTGCCCGCGCGGGAGACGGCCGAGGCGATGCTGCGCGACGCCGGGTCCGTCACCTTCCTCGGCGGGGTACGGGCACTGGAGATCGTCACCGCGCGTGCGCGCGTGACGGGCGTCCGCACCACCGCCGGCCTTCTGACCACCCCCGCGGTACTGCTCGCCGCGGGGGTCCACAGCACGGAGCTGGCACGGACCGCGGGCGTGGAACTGCCGCTGCGCACCCGGTCGGTGAGCTTCTGCGTGTTCGCGCCGCGCGGCCGGGAAGGCGGTGGCCCGGAAGGCGGCGGCCCGGACGTCCCCGGCCCGCTCCCGACCGTGCTCGACACCACGACCGGGGGCTGGCTGCGCCGGTGGGACGACGGCACGGCCGTGCTGGCCGGGGTGCCGTCCCCGGTGCTCGACGTCCTCCCGACGGTGACCCGGGGAGTCTCCGCCGCCGAGGAGGAGCGCGTACGGGCGGTGGCGCGCCACCGGTACCCGCGGCTGGCCGACGCGGCCCTCGTCGACGGGGTGACCGCCCACGACGCCCTCGCGCCCGGCGACGTGGGCACGGTGACGGCCTGGCCGGACCCGTACGGGCTGGTCACCGCCACCGGCTGGAACGGCGGCGGCTTCAAGCAGGCACCGGCCTCCGGGCGGTACGCGGCGGAGCTCGTCCGCGAGGTGCTCGCATGACGCCGGGCGGGGCGCGGACCCGCCTCGACCGGATCCGGGCCCGCTCCGGGGCGGCCCGCCTCAACCCCACCGATGAGATGCTCCTCGGCGCGGAGCGGTCCCTCGGCTCGTCCCGCGTCGTGCAGGTGCTCTGGCGGCTCCCGGCCCCGGTGTCCCCGGAGGCCCTGCGGGAGGAGTGGCACCGGCTGGACCGCGGCAGGCTCAGCCGCAGGCCCGTACCGGCCGGGTTCCCGGGCGGCCGCCGCGTCTGGGTCCCAGCGCCCAACACGGAGCCGCCGCGGCACCACGCGGCGGCGCTGACCGACGCCACCGTGCCGGACTGGCTGGACGAGCAGGTACGCGCGCCGCTCCCGGCGGGCTCCTCGACGCTGTGGCGGCTCGCGGCGGCGCCGTACGGGGCGGGGGCGCTCGTCTCGCTCACCGTGCCGCACTTCCGCTCCGACGGGCTGGGGATCTTCACCGCCCTCGGCGCGGAGGGGCCGGTACCGGCATGCCGTGCGGGCGGTGCCCCGGGAGCGGCGGCGCGGGAGTTGGCGGGCTGGGCGGCCCGTACCCTCGCGGACCGCGAGGAGCGGAGCCGCCTCGTGTCCGCCCTGCGCACCGCGCCGGGGCTCCGGGCCGCCGGCTCGGCCCCGCGCTTCTTCACGACCGCGTTCTTCGACCTGGACGCGGCGGCGTGGGAGGAGCGGGCGAGGGCGCGCGGCGGCACGGCGAACAGCCTGTTCGTCGAGATCGCCGCCAACCTCGTACGCGCCCGGGTGCCCCGGGCCGGCCGCGCGCCGCTCCGGGTCGGGATCCCGATGGACCTGCGGCGGGGGCCGGGCGACGAGCGGGCCAACGCCCTGGTCGTCGTCCCCCTGGAGGTCCCGGCGGGCGAGCCGCAGCACACGGACCTGCGGCGGACCCGGCTGGAGACCAAGGACGCGCTGGCGGGGTCGGGCGAGCACAGCACGACGCTCGTGCCGGAACGGCTGTGGCACCTGCTGCCGGGCCGGTACGCCGCCCGGCTCAAGGCGCCCGGTTCGCAGGCGACGGACGTGGTCGCGTCCAACTTCGGCGAACTCCCGGAGCACGTCACCCGGTTCGCGGGTCAACGGGCGGACCGCACGGCCCTGCGCACGATGAACGTGCCGGGCGTCGTGCCGGAGCGGGCCGGGCTGCGCGCGTCGCTGTGCCTGGTGCGTACCGGGGAGCGGCTGACCGTGACGGTGACGGGGATGCCGGACCACTTCGGCGACGCGCGGTCGCTGCGGGACGCCGTCACGGAGGAGTTCGCGGCGTGGGGGCTGCGGGCGGAGGCGTGGTGGACGGCCTGAGCCACGGAAGCCACGGGGGCCACGGAGGCCACAGAGGCCACAGAGGCCACGAAAGCCACGGTCACGACGAGAAGGAGAGACGAGCATGCCCGACAGCACCGTGACGGGAAGCACCCTGCCGGGAGGCGCGGCCGCGTCTCCCCCGACGGCCTCGGACCGGTGGTTCCGGACATGGCCGGACTCGTCGGTCCTGGACCGGCCGCGGCTGATGGCGAGATCGCTGATCGACCTCGCCGACCTGGACGATCAGATCGTGTTCTACGAGCGCCTCCTCGGCGTCCCGGCCGACCTGCGCATGCCGATCCCCGACTTCGGCGGGCTGGAGCTGGCGGCGGTGGGCAACCTCCTGCTGATCGCCAGTGAGCGGCCGTTCACGCCGGTCCAGCGGCGGACGGCGTACTCGCTGATCGTGCCGTCGCTGGCGGGCCAGCTCGCCCTGCTGGAGCGTACGGGCACGAGCGTGCTGGAACCCGTCGAGACGATCCTGCCGGGGTCACGGGCCCGGGTGCGCTATCCGGACGGGCTGCTCGCGGAACTGGTCGAGCACCGTCCGCGGCCGGGCGAGCGGCCCGCCCCGCGCCCGGGAACGGCCGTGCCGGAGCCGGTGGCCACGGGGGTGCGGCTGTTCCCGCGCCGCGCCGTCCCGGCGGAACGGTTCGCGGACGCCGTGCGGTTCTACGAGACGGCGCTGGAGGTGGAGGCCGGGACGGAGGCCGGGGCTGGTTCCAGGGCGGAGGTGCTGCCGGCCGGTCCGGACGGCCGCCCCGGGCCGGTGCTCGTGGGGAACCTGCTGCTGGTCGCCCACGACGGCCCGGCCGAGCCCGTCGCGTTCGCCCTGCTGGCGCCGTCGGCGGAGAAGGTCGCCGCGCTCGCGGGCACGGGACGGCCCCCCGGGCGGACCGTGGGCGGCCGCACGGTGATGCCGCTCGCGAGCGGGGTGTCGGCGGAGGTGTGGGAGGGGTTTCCGGACCCCGCCGCCGAGGCCGGGCGCCGGGCCTGAGACTGTGCGTAATGACGGTGGCCCGACGGGCCGTTGGGACAGCTGAGGAGCGTTGATGACGTCTGGCGCGGTGGGTCTGCCCGAGTCCTTCTACCGGTGCGTGGGTGACGGTCGTTACGAGAGTACGAGCGCCACGGCCGGCCCGTGGAGCCCGGACGCCCAGCACGCCGGACCCCCGTCGGCCCTCCTCGGACGCGCCCTGGAGCGGCACGAGGCCCGTGAGGGCTTCCGGGTCGCGCGCGTCACGCTGGAGATACCGCACCCGGTGCCGGTCGGCGAGCTCCGGGTCGACGTGCGCACGGTCCGTGGGGGCCGGCGCACGGAGCTGGTCGAGGGCGAGATCAGCTCCGGCGGCCGGACCGTCATGCTCGCGCGGGCGTGGCGCGTCGCCGAGAGCCCGAAGGACACGCCCGCCCTCCGCCCGGAGCCGACCCCGCCGCCGCTCCCCGGCCCGCAGCCCGCGCACGGCATCACCGGCGCCCACCTCGACGGCTACGTCTCGGCGATGGAGTGGCGCTTCGTCCAGGGCGGCGGCTTCGACACCCCCGGCCCGGGCGTGGCCTGGGCCCGCCAGCGCGTCCCCCTCGTCGCGGGCGAGCCCGACACCCCGCTCACCCGCGCCCTCACCCTCGCCGACAGCAACTGGGCCGTCGCCTTCGAACTCGACCACACGCGCCGCCTCGTCATCAACACGGACGTCACGCTCGCCCTGCACCGCGACCCGGTCGGCGAATGGCTCTGCCTGAGCGCCGCCACGTCGGCGAGCCCGTCGGGGTCGGGGCTGGCGGTGGGTCGGCTGGACGACGCGGAGGGGGATTGCGGGCGGGTGGTGCAGACGCTGCTTGTCGCTGAGCGGTGACGGGGTTGGGGGCGGGGGTCGGGGGCGGGGGTTCTTCCCCACCCCGCCCCTTCCCGAAAGTCCTCAGACGCCGGACGGGCTGGGTCCGCTTCAGCAGCGTCGCTTGCCGTAGGTCTTGGCCCCGGTTTCGGGGAGGGTGGCCCAGACCTTGGTGCCTTCGGTGGTGGGGGTGGGGTCGGTGATGCCCCAGGTTCCGTGGCATTCGCGTACGACGCAGGCAAGGAGGAGCAGGAGGCGCTTTCTGCTGCTGGTGCAGTGTGCGGCGTGGGTGGGGTCGGTGTGGCTGCTGTGGGGGTCCCAGGTGGTGAGGCGGAGGATGCCTTCGCGCCAGCGGAGGGAGTAGTAGAGGTCCTGTCCGGGGGCGAACAGGGCTCCGCAGGTGACGAGTTCGGTGATGACCTGGAGGGCTGGGTCGACGAATACGGCCAGGTCGTGGCCGTAGAGGGCGTTACGGACGGTGTGGCGGGCGACGGCCGGGGAGCGGGGTTCTCCGGGGACGGTGAAGCTGTACGCGAGACGGGCCCTGGGGGCGGGGGCCCCGTCCGGGGCGGGGTGACGTACGACGTCCTGCGTGATCAGTGGGCAGAGGGTGAGGGGTTCGACGGGGGTGAGGGGTGTGGAGGTGTGCATGGGCATGCGGCAGCTCCGTGGTGAGGGAGTTGGGTGTGGGGTACGCGCCGCCATGACGCGTCGGTGGCTCGGCCCCGGCCTCGGGGTGCGCTTCCGACTCGGCGACGCCGCAAGGCAGTTGGGCAGCAGCAAGCCGCCCCACCACCTTGCGTGAGAGGTACCTCACACAAGGTAGGGGCAACAATGCAGGGGTGCAACGTTGCCTGACGGAGTTCCCTCCAACGGGGACGGAGGTGGACCACGGCCGCGCGCGGGCGCCACACTCGCTCAGCAGGAACGACGGAGAAGGAAGTCATGCCGCTGAGGAGCACAGCCACCGCCCGACAAGAACGTCTAGGTATCGAGCTACGAAGAATGCGGGAGGCCGCCGGGATCACCGCGCGCGAGACAGCGAAGCTGCTCGGCACAGACCCGGGCAAGGTCAGCCACATCGAGTCGGGCCGTCTAGGCGTCAGCGAGGAGCGCCTCCGGCGCCTCGCCGCGTTCTACAGCTGCGTCGACAGCGACCTCATCGACGCGCTGGCGGCGATCACTTACGAGCAGCGCGGCCAAGGATGGTGGGAGGAGTACCGAGGAGTCGTGTCACTTCGCCTGCTCGACCTAGCCGAACTGGAATACCGGTCCACCGGGCTAAGCCACTTCGAGGTACTGCACATCCCCGGGTTGCTTCAGACCGAGGAATCCGCGCTGGCTATCTTCGCCTATGCCGTGCCCGAATTGCCCACGCCCGACGTCGAGTCGCGATTGGCCTTCCGCATGCATCGGCAGAAGGCGCTTGATCGGGACCCATCGCTACCGTACGAGGTCATCATCCATGAGGCCGCGCTGCGCACCAAGGTGGGGACAACAGCGATCGCCCGGGCCCAGCTCCACCACATTCTGACGGCTTCCGAGCGTCCCAACGTGACTCTCAGAGTCGTACCGTTCAAGGTGGAAGGCTTCGGCGGTACCGGCTTCTCCATGCTTTACGCGAACGGGCCCGTTCCGCAGCTGGACACCGTGCAGATCGACGCCGCCCACGATTGCGTCTTCGTGAACAATCACCCGCAACTAGCCAAATACCGTCTCGTGCTCGACAAGATCAGGTCAGCATCACTGCCACCCGGCAGGTCGCGTGACCTGATCCGCCAGGTCGCGCGGGACCTGTGAAAGGCCTGGCAGTGCCTTCATCCATCGCATGGCAGAAGTCCTCGTACTCCGGCGGAGGCGACAACAACAACTGTGTCGAGCTCGGCTGTTCCTCTACTTTCGTCCAACTCCGTGAGAGCGCAACACCCGCCGTCACCCTCACCGTCACCCCCCACCGCCTTTCGGGCCTCATACGCACCGTCAAAGCGGGCCTCCACGACGTCAGGAGCACCGATGACCGATATCACCTGGGACGATGAGATCTGCGGAGAGGCCGCGAACTGCTTCCGCATAGGCACTGACAGCGTCGGCAACGCCTACATCGCCGTCCGCGGCGCCGAGGACCACTACATCACCGACTCCCGGGAAGCCCTCCGCGATCTGATCCGCGAGATCAAGGCGGGGAAGGCGGACCATCTGCTCTGAGAGCCGCGCGGCAGCGGCTGCGTCACCGTTCCAAATAGGCCAGAACCGCCAGCACCCGCCGGTTGTCCGAGTCACACGCGTGCAGCCCCAGCTTCGGGAAGATGTTCCCGATGTGCTTGGCCACGGCCTTCTCCGTGATGAACAGCGCCTCCGCGATACCCGCGTTGGAGCGGCCTTCCGCCAGCGCCGCCAGAACCTCCCGCTCGCGCGGCGTCAGGCTGCCCACGCCCTGGTCCCGGTCCTTGCTGGAAAGCAGCTTCGTGACGACCTCGGGGTCCATGACCGTGCCGCCGTCCGCCACGCAGCGGATCGTGCTCATGAACTCGGCGCCGTTGGAGACCCGGTCCTTGAGGACGTAGCCGACCGCGCCCGCGCCGTCCGCGAGGAGTTCGCGGGCGTAGAGCGGCTCCACGTACTGGGAGAGGAGCAGGACCGGGAGGGCGGGCAGGTCGCGGCGGGCCGCGAGGGCCGCGCGGAGGCCCTCGTCGGCGAAGGTCGGGGGGAGGCGGACGTCGACGACGGCGACGTCCGGGCGGTGGGTGGTCAGGGCGGCGAGCAGGTCCGGGCCGTTGTCGACCGCGGCCACCACCTCGTGGCCGAAAGCGCCCAGCAGGCGTATCAGGCCGTCTCTCAGCAGGAAGTGGTCTTCGGCGAGGACAACACGCACGGGATCTCCATCGTCACCATGGTCGGGCCGTTGAGGGGGCTGCTGACGGCCAGGACGCCGTCGAACGTGGCGAGCCGCCGCTCGATGCCCCGCAACCCCGTGCCGCGCGAGATGTCCGCGCCGCCGCGGCCGTCGTCCGTGATGCCGACCCGCAGCATGCCGTGATCGTAACGGAGGTCCAGCCAGACCCGGTCACCGCCGGAGTGCTTGGCGGCGTTGGCCAGGATCTCGGACACCGCGAAGTAGACGGCCGACTCCACCGGCAGTTCCGGCCGGCCCGGCAGGTCGACGGTGACCTCGGCGGTCAGCGGGCTGACCATGGCCAGGGCGCGTACCGCGTCGGCGAGGCCGCGGTCGGCCAGTACGGGCGGGTGGATGCCCCGGACGAGGTCGCGGAGTTCCTCCAGGGCCTTGGACGAGGACTTGCGGGCCTCGATCAGCAGCGAACGCACGGCCTCCGGGTTGGAGTCGAGGAGGTGCTCCGCCGCGTCGAGGGTCATGCCCATCGCGACCAGCCGGGCCTGCGCCCCGTCGTGGAGGTCGCGCTCGATACGGCGGATCTCGGCCATCTGCGTGTCCACCGCGTCGGAGCGGGTCACGGACAGGTGCTCGATGCGGTCGGCCATCCGCGCCGTCTCGCTCGGGGCGAGCAGCCGGCGGGTCCAGGCGCCGTGGGCGCGGACCGTGCGCGGGGCCAGCCACAGGGCGAGCGGCAGGTGGAGGAGGCCCAGCACGCCCGCCAGCATCGCCGTCGTCGGTCCCTCGACCGGGATGAAGTCGAACCAGAGCCCGTCCCACTCGGCCGACAGCTCCGGCCCGAAGAAGGCCAGGCCCATGCCCCAGAAACCGCTCAGGATCAGACCGATCGGCAGGAACGCCAGCGCCACGCCCACGATCGGGTCGAGCGTCACCCACAGCCAGTCCCGCCAGGTCTGGGTGTCATGGGCGATCCACCGGCAGCGCGACAGGAACCCCTCGTCGGCGGGCTTCGGCGCGTACGGGACCGGTATCGGCCTCCCCGACCACGCGCCGGCCAGCTCCCGCTGCCGGTTGGCCACCCGGCGGACGCCGCCCACGACCGCCGGAACCAGCAGCAGCCCCACCCCGGGGAGCGAGAACAACACCAGGGAGACCAGGAGCGACATCACCGTCGCCCTGATCCCCAGCCCCCACAGCCTCAGCGACCGCCCCAGGCCGCGCATCCCGTCCGCGAACACACCGCCGCCTGTCGTCTCCACGACCGCGATCCCACCCATCTGACCTGCACCTTCCCCCATGAACGACGGCCCGGATCAGGCCGCGTCGTCATTATGTGGGCGCCCGGCGCACGGAGTCGGTGGGAAAAACTCCCCTGTTCAGAAGAGCTGCTGCTGCCCGTCCATCGGCGGCTGCTCCGGGTCGAACAGCCTCGGCTCCGTCGACAGCAGCGGCGCCGAGCGGCGCGAACCGGGGCAGGAGATGAGCTCGTACGAGAACGCGGGGCGGCGGCCCGGCGGGTCGTGGCGGGCGTAGCGGCCACCGACGACGGCGATCTCGCGGGAGCAGACGGGGCAGGTGCGGCGGGGGGAGGACATCCCACCAGTGTCTCGCATGCGGGGATCCGTGCGGGTCAGGGTGCCGCTGCGCGGGGCCTTTCCCCAGCCCCGCCCCTTCCCGAACCGGGGCTCCGCCCCGGGCCCCGGTCCTCAATCGCCGGACGGGCTGATTTCAGCCCGTCCGGCGATTGAGGACACCGCGCGGCAGCGCGGAACCGGGGGCCCGGGGAGCTCCCCGGTTTCGGGAAGGGGCGGGTAGGGGACAAAGCCCCGCGCAGCGGCACCCGCACCCGCACAACCCACCCGCACAACCCCCCGCCCTCAGAACCGCTCCGTCGGCTCGTACGTCCCCCACACCCCCCGCAGCACCCCGCACACCTCCCCCACCGTCGCCCGCGCCCTCAGCGCGTCCTTCATCGGGTACAGCACGTTGGCCGTCCCGCCCGCCGCCTTCCGCAGCTCCGCCAGCGCCGCCCGCACCGCCCGCCCGTCGCGCTCCGCGCGCAGCCGCTCCAGCCGGGCCACCTGCTGGGCCTCGATCGCCGGGTCGACGCGCAAGGGTTCGTACGGCTCCTCCTCGTCCAGCCGGTAGCGGTTGACGCCGACGACCACCCGTTCGCCGCCGTCGGTCTCCTGGGCGATGCGGTACGCGTTGCGCTCGATCTCGGACTTCTGGAAGCCGTCCTCGATGGCGGCCACCGCACCGCCCCGGTCCGCGACCCTCCTCATGAGGTCCAGGGCGGCCTCCTCGACCGCGTCCGTCAGCGACTCCACCGCGTACGAACCCGCGAACGGGTCCACCGTCGCCGTCACGTCCGTCTCGTAGGCCAGCACCTGCTGGGTGCGCAGGGCCAGCCGGGCCGCCTTGTCCGTCGGCAGGGCGATCGCCTCGTCGAAGGCGTTGGTGTGCAGGGACTGGGTGCCGCCGAGGACGGCCGCCATCGCCTGGACGGCCACCCGCACCAGATTGACCTCGGGCTGCTGGGCGGTGAGCTGGACGCCCGCCGTCTGGGTGTGGAAGCGCAGCATCAGCGACCTGGGGTCGCGGGCGCCGAACTCCTCGCGCATCACCCTCGCCCAGATCCGCCGCGCCGCCCGGAACTTCGCGACCTCCTCCAGGATCGTCGTACGGGCCACGAAGAAGAACGACAGGCGCGGCGCGAGCCCGTCGACGTCCATGCCGGCCGCGACGGCCGTACGGACGTACTCGACGCCGTTCGCGAGGGTGAAGGCGATCTCCTGCGCGGGCGAGGCCCCGGCCTCGGCCATGTGGTAGCCGGAGATCGAGATCGTGTTCCACCGGGGGAGCTCGGCGGCGCAGTATCGGAAGGTGTCCGCGACCAGCCGCAGCGACGGCTTGGGCGGGAAGATGTACGTACCGCGGGCGATGTACTCCTTGAGGACGTCGTTCTGCACGGTCCCGGTGAGCGCCTCCGCCGGTACGCCCTGCTCCTCGCCGACCAGTTGGTACATCAGCAGGAGCAGCGCGGCCGGGGCGTTGATGGTCATCGACGTGGAGACCTCGCCGAGCGGGATTCCGCCGAAGAGCACCCGCATGTCCTCGACCGAGTCGACGGCGACGCCCACCTTGCCGACCTCGCCGCCCGCGAGCGCGGTGTCCGAGTCGTGGCCCATCTGCGTGGGCAGGTCGAAGGCGACGGACAGGCCCGTACCGCCGTGGGCGATGAGCTGCCGGTAACGGGCGTTGGACTCGGCGGCGGTGCCGAATCCGGCGTACTGGCGCATGGTCCAGGGGCGGCCCGTGTACATCGTCGGGTAGACGCCGCGGGTGAAGGGGTACGCGCCGGGGGCGCCCAGCCGGTCGGCGGGGTCCCAGTCGGCGAGGGCGTCGGGGCCGTAGACCGGCTCGACGGGGAATCCGGACTCGGTCAGGCGTGGGGGGTGCGGGGCGCGGCCGCTCGCTGTGTCCCGTGCGTGCTTCGGCTCGGCCTTCGCCTTCGGTTCCGCCTCCGGCTTCAGTTCCGCGTCCGGTTCCGGCTTCGGCTCCTGGGTGCCCATCGGCTACCGCCTCCCGCTCCGCTGGGGCTGTGTTCACCAGCATGCGCCGAGGGGTGGGGCGGGGACAGCCCCGACATGCGGGGCGGGTGTGGGGGGCGCGGGCAGGGCCGGGGGAAGAGCCCCGCCCGCGCCGATGCGCAGGAGCCGACGGTATGGGGGGAACTCCGGCTCTTGCGCGGCCGATGACCAGTCGGCTCACTTCTTACAGCGCCGGGCGTCGTGAAAATGTCACGGGGGGTGTGGCGGCGGGGTGCGGTGCGGGTGCCGCTGCGCGGGGCTTTGTCCCCTACCCGCCCCTTCCCGTAACCGGGGCTCCGCCCCGGGCCCCGGTTCCGCGCTGCCGCGCGGTGGCCTCAAACGCCGGCCGGGCTGGATTTCGCTCCTGCATGAGGTCGGCTCTCCGCAGGCTGGATTGCGCCCTGTCCGAGGTTGACCTTCCGCTGCACCAGGGGCGGGCTGTCCTGCCCGAAGGCCCGAGGGGGGCGGGGAGCTCCCCGGGCCCCGGTCCTCAAGTGCCGGCCGGGCCGAGTTCAGCCTGGCCGGCACTTGAGGCCCACCGCGCGGAGCGCGGAAAAGGGGGCCCGGGGGCTTGCCCCCGCCACGCGGCGGAGCCGCACATCGGATGCAGCGGGAAGGGGCGGGGCCGGGGACAAAGCCCCGCGCAGCGGCACCACCCCTACGTGCCCCGCGCCTCCGAACCGCCCGCACCCACCGGCACACCCGGAACCGGCAACGGCAGCGGCAACACCGGCGCCTGCGGCGCACCCCCGAGCCCGGACGCCGTACCCGTCACGCCACCCTTCGCCGGAAGGTTCCGCAGCCCGCCCAGGCCGCCCCCGCCGTCCAGGAGCTTCTCGCAGTACTTGCGGATCGCCGCCGCGCCGGCGCCCGCCGAACGCTCCAGCGTGCGGATGTCGTTCTCATCGACAGCGTCACCGCGGCGCTGCTGGGCCGCCAGGTAGTCGCGGCACAGGCGGGCGGCCAGGGTGGTGGCGTTCTTACCGGCGTCGGTTTCCTTGCCGTCGTCCTTACGGTCGTCGCGGTCGTCGTTCCGGTCGCCGTCACGGCCGTCGCCGTCGCGGTCCTCGCGGGTGCCGCCGTCGTGGTGGCGCGGTGTCTCCGAAGGGGACGCGCCGGGCCCGGCGTTCCTGCCGCCGCCGTGTCCGGCGCCCGTCTCGGCGCCGGGCGTGGCGGAGGCCGACGGGCGGCCGCTCTCACGCGGGCCGCCGTCCTCGCCGCGCGACGGGGTGGATCCCGGGGCACCGGGCTCCGTGGTGCCCGCGCCGCCGTTCTCCAGGGCGGACACGCTCGCGCCCGCCGCCGGTTCGCCGCTCGACCGCTTGAAGGGTGCCGGGAGGACGCCCGTACCGGCGGCCACCGCGACGCCTCCGAGGGCGCAGCCGGCGAGCGCCATCGCCACGCCGACCTCGACGGGCCGCCAGCGCCTGCCGAGCCGCCGCCGGCGGCCGACGCCGATCGCGACGACGGGGGCGTGGTCGCCGCCGGAGATGTCGGAACCGTCAGAAGCGTCAGAAGCGTCAGAACCGTCGGGGCCGGAACCGGAGTCGCCGGAGTCCGCGACGTCGGAGCGGACAGCGCCTGGACGGACGGAATCGGAACGGACGGCGCCGGAACGGACAGTGCCGGATCCGACGGCTTCGAAACCCGCGGCGCCGGAGCCGGGCGTCACGGACCCGGGCGTCACAGACCCGGGCGTCACAGACCCGGGCGTCACAGACCCGGGCGTCACGGACCGGGGCGTCACAGACCCGGGCGACCCAGCGCCAGGCGTCACAGACCCGGGCGACCCAGCACCAGGCGTCACGGCCCCGAGCGACCCAGCACCAGGCGTCACCGCACCGGCAGCGCCGGAACCGTGCGTCGGCGTGGCCCCGGACGCGTCCGTCCCCGCCACGTCGACGCGCGTAGGTCTCTCCGCCGAACTCATCGGCGCGGCCCCGAAGGAGGCCGCTCCGGCCGTGTGTCCGACCCCTGTCACCGGCTTCGGCGCGGCCGCGGCGCGGGCGGCGCGGAAGGCCGCCACCGCCGCTTCCTCGCCGGGCAGCGGGCGGCCGGGGGCCGCGGGGGGCGGGGTCAGGGAACGCAGAGCCGCGAGCAGGGCCGCCGCCTCCGGCGGAACCGGCCGGGGACGCGGGGTCGCGGGCATGCCCGGAGTCGGCACCGCGCCCGGCGCCGGGCGCCTGCCCGAGGTCACCCCGGCGCCCGGGCCGTCCGGCGCTCCGCGGCCGTCGGGCGTGCCCGGGCCCGCGGGCATACCCGGGTCGACAGGCATGCCCACGTCGGCAGGCATGCCCGGCTCGACACGCATACCCACGTCGGCAGGCACGCCGAAGTCCGACCGCGCGTCCGAAACCGCCGAGGCGTCGGCGTCCATCCACGCGCCCGAGCCCGCCGAGGCATCAGCGCCCATCCACGCGCCCGAGCCGTCCGACACGTCCGAGCCCGACCGCGCGCCCGGCGTCCCCGGGGCTTCCGCGTCCGCTCGCATGCCCTTGGTCCCGGACGTGCCCGGCGCCGCGGGCGTACCCGGCCTCGGCCGGGTCTCCGAAGTCGGCGGGGTCGGCGCGTCCGCCGTGCGCTCGGCGCCGGCCGGGGCGCTCAGGAGCCGTTCCACGGCGTCGTCGTCCAGCCAGTCTTCCAACCAGTCGTACCGGTGGTCGTCCGCCATCACATGTCCTTCTGCGTCCGCGCACGCAATTGCGTCACACCGGCAGAAGCATTCGCTCCGGTGTGTGACGTCGGGGGCGTCGAAGAGGGCCGCCGCTGCGCGGGGAGCGCGTCGGCCGCCGTGACCAGCTCGGCCAGCCGCCGCAGGCCGCGGTGGGCGGCGGTGCGGACCGCCCCCGGCCGCTTGCCGAGCACGCCGGCCGCGCTCTTCGCGTCGAGGCCGACGACGACACGCAGCACGACGGCCTCCGCCTGGTCCTGAGGGAGCTGGGCTATGAGCGCGAGGGTGCGGTCCGTGCCGAGGGACTCCAGGGCCTCGCCCGCGGTGTCCGCGTCGGCGGGCCGGGCCGCGAGTTCGCTCTCGTCGCCGCCGATGGCCGGGCGCCGGCCCCGCATCCGTATGTGGTCGAGCGCGCGGTTGCGCGCGATCCGCGCGGCCCAGCCGCGGAACCGGTCCGCGTCACCGGTGAACCGCTCCAGGTCGCGCGCGATCTGGAGCCACGCCTCGGAGGCCACGTCCTCCGCGTCCGGGTCGCCGACGAGCGTGCGGACGTAGCCGAGCAGGCGGGGGTGCACAGCACGGTAGACCGTACGGAATGCCGTCTCGTCCCCGCTCTGCGCCGCGCGCACCGCGGCCGTCAGCTCAGCGTCGTCCCCCTGCACGCCCTCATCCTGCCCCACTCCGAGAATCCGCGACTCAGCAGCCCGCGGGCCCGACGCCGTAAGGATTCTGCGCCCGGGTGTCACCGGCTACGGGGCCGGGTTCGACTGGCCGATACCCGGCGGCGCGGGACGGCACACCGGCCGCCGCCACCCACCGTGGGGACGTCTGACCGCACGGACACATCTTCGGACCCCCTGGGGCTGTGGTCGTCATTGCCGGTTTTCCCCGGTTCCCCGGCCACTGGGACAGACGAGAACAGACGAGAGAGACACGCTCCGACGAGCGCGGACCCCGCACGTTACGGCCATGTGCCCGGCCTCGTCCAGAAGAGACCCGACCACGGCGGTATGACAGTGTGACGGATTCGCGGCCCTTGGCGCTGTACAAGATGCGGACCCCACCAGGGTTCGCACCGGACGGCGGCCGGGGCCTCTCCTGTGGGGGGTGGCGGCCCCGGCCGTCCTCCGTCCGGCGCGCGGCATCCGGTCCGCGCCCGGCCGTGCGCCCTCACCTCGGCTCGTCGGGCCCGAAGGTCGCCGTGAGCCGAAACGGTCGCCGTAAGGCCCGAGCCACCGGACCCACCCCGTAAGGTTCACGCGGCCGTAAGACTCACGCCCTCGTAAAGCTCACGCGGCCGTAAGGCTCACACCGCCGCCACCCTCATGCCTCCCCCGCCCTCATGCCTCCCCCGCCCCCTCCTTCGGCTCCACGTCCTTGACCGTGATCGTCAGATCGTTGGTCACCGTGAAGTACGGGCGCAGCCGCACCTCCCCGCGCTTCGCCGCCGGGAAGGTGTCGACGCCCTTGCGGTCGGCGAAGTCGCCCGCGATCCGGCCCGCGCGCACCAGCGCCGCCCCGGCCGCCGGGCGCACCCACAGGTCCCACAGGTCCTGCTCGTCCTCCGGCTTCACACGCCGTGCCATCGGCTCGTACGGCAGCCGGCCGGAACCGTCCGTCAGGGGCGCGCGGACGTCGCCCACCGAGCCGTCGCCGCCGCGCAGCCGGGCGATGATCTCGGCGCCCTCACCGAAGGCGGTGCCGTGGGCGGTGAGGGTGAGCGTGACGCCTTCCTCACCGACACGCACCTCGGTGACCTCGGCGTGCTCGGGGCGCAGCCAGGCGCGCACCGCGAGGAAGCCGTCGCTGGTGGTGTACGGGACGCGGGCGGCTGCGCCGTCCGGCGTCACCGCGAGGGGGCGGTTCAGCAGGGCCTTCTGCTCGACGAGCGCGGCGGTCAGCCGGCGGCGGGTCTTGTCGCCGGGGCGCTCGGCGTAGGTGTCCCAGCGGCCCTCGGCCAGGGGCTCGGTTCCGAACCGCGCCTCGACCCAGGCGCCGGGCTCGCGGCCGCCGGCGAGCGGGGCCTGGACGGAGGCGCGCTCCTTGCCCTTGGCGCCCCGCTGCCGCAGCAGCACGTGGGTGTCGGCTGCGGTGAGCTGGTCGGCGCGCAGCCGGACGGTGAGGGTGCCGTCGGCGGCGACGGTGCAGCGGGCCTCGGGGTGGGCGACGGTCTCGGGCCCCGGTGCGGCGGCGGTGGGGGCGGACTTGGCGCGGCCGCCGCCGAAGAGGCCGCGCAGGAGGCCCTTCTTCTTCTTCTCGGGGGCGGGGGCCGTGGAGCCGGGCCGCAGTTCCTCGAAGAGTTCCTCGTAGCGGTCGGCGATCCGGGCCGGGGCGTAGCGGAGGGCGGTCTCGCGGGCGGCCTTGCCGAGGCGGTCGCGCAGGGCGGGGTCGCCGGTGATCTCCAGGAGCGCGGCGGCGTAGGCGTCGACGGCGTCCGCGTCGTCCAGCGGGACGAGCACGCCGTCGGTGCCGTCGGTGAGGATCTCGCGCGGGCCGTAGGGGCAGTCGGTGGCGACGACCGGGAGGCCGGCGTGCATGGCCTCGACGATGGTCATGCCGAAGGACTCGGCGTCGGAGGCGACGGCGGCGACCGCGCCCTTGGACCACTCGGTCTCGATGGGCGAGCGGGCTCCCATGAGGGTGATCCGCTCGTAGAGGCCGAGTTCCTCGATCTGCTTGCGGAGCTTGGCCTTGGCGGGGCCGCGGCCGTAGATCCGCAGGTTCCAGTCGGGGCGCTCGCCGGCGATCTTCGCGAAGGCGGCGATCAGGCGGTCGTAGCGCTTGACGGCGACGAGCCGGCCGGCGGAGACGATCGTGTTCGAGGTGCCGTCGGAGGGTTCGGCGGCGGGGGCCGGGACGGCGTTGGGGATGGAGAGGATGCGGGCGCGGGCGTCGGGGAGGGCCTCCCGGTAGTGCCCGGCGTCCGCTTCGGAGACGGTGGCGAAGGCGTCGAGCGCGGCGATCGCGGGGTCCATCACGGCGTGCAGCTCGGGGACGTGCGCCTCGTGGGTGAGGTGCTCCTGGCCGAGGCGGAGGTAGCGGTCGGAGCCGTACTTCGCGAGGTAGCCGATGAGCTTGGGGCGGGTGGCGATGACGACGTCGGCGTCGGTGGCGGCGAGGTGGGCGGCCACGCGTTCGTCGGTGAGGGCCGTGGCGGCCATGCGGCCGTTGTCGATGCGCTCGTCGCGGAAGATCTCGCTCGGCCGCTGGTTGAGGGGCGTGGCGTACTCGTCGGTCTCGGCACCCTCGCGGAGGTCGACCAGCGGGGTCAGCCGGACCCGGGGGTCGAGGGTGAGCTCGGGCTCGTCCACGGGGCGGTTGACGCTGACGATCCGCACCTCGTGCCGGTCCGCGAGGGCGGCTGCGAGGTTGACGGTGGAGCGGATGGTGCCGCCGATGCCGTACGCGTTGTGAAGCAGGAATTCGATCTTCATCGGGCCCTCGTTACGGATGCGGGGGGTACGCCTGCGCGCACCCCGCCGTGGAGAGATGCGTGAGCGACCCCGAGTATGACCTGAGTGTTGCCTTCCGCATATGCGACGACGGGGGCGCTCGCATGGTTCAACCCCGAACGCTAAGCCCCTCAGGGGGCCACCCGCCCCGCGAGGGCCGAGAATTCCTTCCAGGGCATGGTGGGCGGGCGGGGGTCCCACAGCCGCTGGGCGACGGCGGCGAGCGGCAGCCGGATGCCGTCGGCGACCTGCTGCGGGGTCTGGGCGTCGGGGAAGTCGCACCAGACGGCGAGCCTGCCGCCGGTGACGCGGTCCGGGCCGGTGAGGTCCTGCGGGGCGGCCGTGGTGCCGCGCAGGACGGCGGGTGACCACTGCCGGTAGATCCGCTCGCCGGTGGGGTAGCGGAACTGGTTGGGCTCGCCGAGGACGTAATAGAGGTACTCGTCGTTGAGGTTGACGACGCGGCGTCCCTCGTTCAGGTACTCCTGCGGGTCGCGGGCGCCGAGCTCCTTGCCCGTCCAGTATTCGACCTCGATGTCCTTGTCGGCGCTCACGACGCCGCCGGTGAAGAACCCGTCGTTCCACGCCTTGGGCTTCTTGCCGAGGCCGCGCACCACCCCCGCCCGGTCGTTGAGCCAGGCCGTGGCGAGGTCCTGGACGCGGCCCCGGTCGCCGTAGCGCTGCCGGGCGAGCTGGGCCAGGCGCGGGTAGGAGGCCTCGGGGTCCTTGGCCATCAGCGCGCGGTACTCGTCGGCGCCGAGGTGGAAGTACGCCCCGGGGAACAGCGGCGCGTACTCGCGCAGCAGGTCGTCGACGATGCGGGCGGCCTCGGGGTTCGCGATGTCGACCGCGCCCCGGGCGGCGGTGCCGGAGGCGTCCTTGAGCTGGAGGCCGGGGTGGGCCTTGATGACGGCGCCGAGGTGGCCGGGTGAGTCGATCTCGGGGACGACGGTGATGTGCAGGGAGTCGGCGAGGGCGACGATGCGGCGGACCTCGGCCTTGGTGAGGTGCTGGGGCGAGACGATCTCGGGGTGCGACTCGCTCTCGATGCGGAAGCCCTGGTCGTCGGAGAAGTGCAGGCCGAGCTGGTTGAGCTTGAGGTCCGCCAGCTCACGGATCCGGGCCTCGATCCATTCGGCGGTGAAGTGCTTGCGGGCGATGTCCAGGTTGAGGCCGCGCTGGCCGCGGTCGGGGGCGTCGCGCACGACGCCTTCGGGGAGCCCGCCGCCGGAGCGCACGGCCTGTGCGAGGGTGCGCGTGCCGTAGAACACTCCGGCCTCACCCGCCGAGGTGACGAGGACCTTGTGGTCGTCGGCGGTCAGTTCGTACGCCTCGTCGCCGCCGCTCTGGCCGGGGCGCAGGGCGAGCTCGATGTCGCCGGGGCGGGCGGGGGTCCCGGCGGCGGTCATCTTGAGCTCGACGGCCAGCAGCCGGGCCTCGTCGGCGAGCGGGCCCTCGGGGTCGGTGACGACCCGGGCTCCGGCGGCGGGCCGCCAGCCGGGGCCGGGCACGGAGGTGGCGGAGCGCGGGCCGGGGACGGTACGGGGGACGCCCGCCGGGACGGGCGCGCGGGAGGTGGCGGAGGGCGGGGCGCTGGACGGGGTGACCGGCTGGGACGCCCCGGGCGAGCGGGAGTCGTCCTGGGCCGGCCGGGTGGCGGATTCGCGCGGGCAGCCCACGAGGGTCACGGTGGCCAGCAGCGCGGCGGCGGCCACGGCGCCGCGCGGGGCCGCGGCCCGGGCGATCCGGGCGAGCCGTGCGATCCGGTGGAGCCGGTTGAACCGGTTGAACCGGGTGGTCCTGGCGAGGCCGGCAGGCAGTCCCATGGAGCAGAACCTCCTATATAGGGCATATATGGGCTGAAGGTATTGCCCTTTGCCTGACTAGGTGTCCACCACGCGCCCGAAACGGGCCTCGTCCGAATGAAATTCGCGCGTCCGTCGGACAGCGCATCGGACCGTGGCCGAGAATCGTCGTCACCGTAGCGGCTCAGCTCCTCGACCGGAAGACCCAGTTCCGCGGGCGGCACACGGATGCACGGAACGGATCTCGGAACGGATGACGGACGGGTGCCCCGCGAACGCCGCGCGGGTGCCGTCGGCCACCTCGGCCGGGCCGTCCCACCCGTGCCGTCCACCCCGTCCGCACCACAGCCGAGTCATATCCGGGCCCCGCCCGGGCCCGGTCGCCGAGCCTCCGCCGCGCCCCCTCTCCCGAGGAGACCACGCTGCACGGACCCGACCGGCACAGCCTCGACCGGCACGGCCTCGACCGCCTCAACTCCGCGTCGCCGGGCGCCGCCGAAGCCGCCCTCCTGGCCTGCTGCGGCAGCCGCCAGTGGGCCCACCACCTCGCGGACCACCGCCCGTACCCCGATCTGCGCACCCTGCTCGGCGCGGCGGAGCGGACCTTCCACGCCCTGCCCCCGGCCGGCCTGGCCGAGGCGCTCGCCGACGAGAGCGGTCCCCACCTGCCCGCCGAGGGGACAGACCTCCACCGGCCGGTCCACGCCGTCCTCCGGCAGGCCCAGGCCGCCTATGAGCACAGATTCGGCCATGTTTTCCTGGCCTGCCTGGACGGCCTGCCCCCCGACGGGACCGTCACCCATCTGCTCGCCGCGCTCCGCGTCCGCCTCACCCGCGCGCCGCACGAGGAGGCCGCCACCACCCACGCCGAGCTCACCCGGCTGGCCCTGGGACGGCTCGCCCGGCTGGCCTCCGACACCCCGTGCGCACGGAGCCGCGACACCCCCCGCGACACCCACCGAGCCACCTGGCAGCAGCACGTCACATAACGGTCCCATCACACGAAACCGCAGGACAGACGGGGTAGACCGGACATCCCGCACCCCCGGAAGGCCCTGATCGCCGGGTATGCCACTGGTCCGTACGTGCCTGTTTGATCACACCTGACGACCCCGTGAACCCGAACCGACAACGCGTCGCTACGATGGCCAGGGCCGGTGGACCGTACCCGGCCGGGCCCGCTGACAGTGAAGCCGGCAGGCTCTGATCCCCGCTCCCGGAGGGTTTTCCGTGCCGGCTGGAACGCTGTACCGCGGCCGGGAAGGCATGTGGTCCTGGGTGGCTCATCGAGTCACCGGCGTCCTCATCTTCTTCTTCCTGTTCGTGCACGTCCTTGACACCGCCCTCGTCCGCGTCTCGCCCGAGGCGTACGACGAGGTCGTCGCGACGTACAAGACGCCCCTCGTCAACGTGATGGAGTACGGCCTCGTCGCCGCCATCCTCTTCCACGCCCTCAATGGTCTGCGTGTCATCGCGGTGGACTTCTGGTCCAAGGGTGCCCGCTACCAGAAGCAGATGCTGTGGTCCGTTGTCACCATCTGGCTCGTGCTGATGGCCGGCGCCTTCTACCCCGTGCTCCAGCACACGCTGCGCACGCTGTTCGGGAGCTGACGCGAGATGTCCGCTGAGACCACCACCCCCGCGACCGAGACCGTGTCGCTGTACGACGTGGACAACCCGGCGCCGGTCATCGCGCCGCCCCGGGCCCGCACCAAGAAGACGCCCAAGAGCACCCGCACCAACTTCGAGCTGTACGGCTGGCTGTTCATGCGGCTGTCCGGCGTCGTCCTGGTCGTCCTGGTCCTGGGCCACCTGCTCATCCAGCTGGTCCTCGACGGCGGCGTGAGCAAGATCGGCTTCGCCTTCGTGGCGGGCCGCTGGGCCTCGCCGTTCTGGCAGGCCTGGGACCTGGTCATGCTGTGGCTCGCCATGCTGCACGGCGCCAACGGCCTGCGCACGGTCATCAACGACTACGCGGAGCGGCCCAAGACCCGCTTCTGGCTGAAGAACCTGCTGTACGCGGCCACGGTGTTCACCGTCCTGCTGGGCACGCTGGTGATCTTCACCTTCGACCCGAACATCCGCTAGAGCCCGGGGCTGACGAGACCATGCAGATCCACAAGTACGACACCGTCATCGTCGGCGCCGGTGGCGCCGGCATGCGCGCGGCCATCGAGTCGACCAAGCGCAGCCGCACCGCGGTGCTGACCAAGCTCTACCCCACCCGCTCCCACACGGGCGCCGCGCAGGGCGGCATGGCCGCCGCGCTGGCCAACGTGGAGGAGGACAACTGGGAGTGGCACACCTTCGACACGATCAAGGGCGGCGACTACCTGGTCGACCAGGACGCCGCCGAGATCCTGGCGAAGGAGGCCATCGACGCGGTCCTCGACCTCGAGAAGATGGGCCTGCCGTTCAACCGCACCCCGAACGGCACCATCGACCAGCGCCGCTTCGGCGGTCACAGCCGTAACCACGGCGAGGCCCCGGTCCGCCGGTCCTGCTACGCCGCGGACCGCACCGGCCACATGATCCTCCAGACGCTGTACCAGAACTGCGTCAAGGAGGGCGTGGAGTTCTTCAACGAGTTCTACGTCCTGGACCAGCTGATCACCGAGGTCGACGGCGTCAAGAAGTCGGCCGGCGTGGTGGCCTACGAGCTCGCCACCGGCGAGATCCACGTCTTCCAGGCGAAGGCCGTCATCTACGCCTCCGGCGGCACCGGCAAGTTCTTCAAGGTGACCTCCAACGCGCACACCCTCACGGGTGACGGCCAGGCGGCCTGCTACCGCCGCGGCCTGCCGCTGGAGGACATGGAGTTCTTCCAGTTCCACCCGACGGGCATCTGGCGCATGGGCATCCTGCTGACGGAGGGCGCCCGTGGTGAGGGCGGCATCCTCCGCAACAAGGACGGCGAGCGCTTCATGGAGAAGTACGCGCCGGTCATGAAGGACCTCGCGTCCCGTGACGTCGTCTCGCGCTCCATCTACACGGAGATCCGCGAGGGCCGCGGCTGCGGTCCCGAGGGCGACCACGTCTACCTCGACCTCACGCACCTGCCGCCGGAGCAGCTCGACGCCAAGCTCCCGGACATCACCGAGTTCGCGCGTACGTACCTGGGCATCGAGCCCTACACGGACCCGATCCCGATCCAGCCCACCGCGCACTACGCCATGGGCGGCATCCCGACCAACGTCGCGGGTGAGGTCCTGGCCGACAACGACACCGTCGTCCCCGGCCTGTACGCGGCCGGCGAGGTCGCCTGTGTCTCCGTGCACGGCGCCAACCGCCTCGGCACCAACTCGCTGCTGGACATCAACGTCTTCGGCAAGCGGGCCGGCATCGCGGCCGCCGAGTACTCCGCCAAGGCCGACTACGTCGAGCTGCCGGAGAACCCGGCGCAGCTCGTCGCCGACCAGGTCGAGCGGCTGCGCAACTCCACGGGCAAGGAGCGGGTCGCCGACCTCCGCAAGGAGCTCCAGGAGACCATGGACGCCAACGTCATGGTCTTCCGCACCGAGCAGACGATCAAGACGGCCGTCGAGAAGATCGCCGAGCTGCGCGAGCGCTACAAGAACGTCTCCGTGCAGGACAAGGGCAAGCGGTTCAACACCGACCTGCTGGAGGCCATCGAGCTGGGCAACCTGCTCGACCTGGCCGAGGTCATGGCCGTGTCCGCGCTGGCGCGCAAGGAGTCCCGCGGCGGTCACTACCGCGAGGACTACCCCAACCGCGACGACGTCAACTTCATGCGGCACACCATGGCGTACCGCGAGGTCGACGCGGACGGCACGGACTCGATCCGCCTCGACTACAAGCCGGTCGTCCAGACCCGCTACCAGCCGATGGAGCGTAAGTACTGATGAGCACCCCGACGCTCGAGAAGAGCGCGGCCTCGGCCGAGTCCGAGGCCCCCGCGCACCTGATCACGGTCACCTTCCGGGTCCGCCGGTTCAACCCGGAGATCTCGGACCAGGCGACCTGGCAGGACTTCCAGCTGGAGATCGACCCCAAGGAGCGGGTCCTCGACGGCCTCCACAAGATCAAGTGGGACCACGACGGGACGCTGACCTTCCGGCGCTCCTGCGCGCACGGCATCTGCGGCTCCGACGCGATGCGCATCAACGGTAAGAACCGCCTGGCGTGCAAGACGCTGATCAAGGACATCAACCCGTCCAAGCCGATCACGGTCGAGCCCATCAAGGGCCTCACGGTCCTGAAGGACCTCGTGGTCGACATGGAGCCGTTCTTCCAGGCGTACCGCGACGTCATGCCGTTCCTCATCACCAAGGGGAACGAGCCGACGCGTGAGCGCCTGCAGTCGGCCGAGGACCGCGAGCGGTTCGACGACACCACCAAGTGCATCCTGTGCGCCGCGTGCACGTCGTCCTGCCCGGTGTTCTGGAACGACGGCCAGTACTTCGGCCCGGCGGCCATCGTCAACGCCCACCGCTTCATCTTCGACTCGCGTGACGAGGCCGGTGAGCAGCGGCTGGAGATCCTGAACGACAAGGACGGTGTGTGGCGCTGCCGCACGACGTTCAACTGCACGGACGCGTGCCCGCGTGGCATCGAGGTCACGAAGGCGATCCAGGAGGTGAAGCGGGCGCTGATCACGCGCCGCTTCTGACCTGCCGGTCGGGTTTGTACGGTGCGGCCCCGCCTCTCCCTTCACGGGGGGGGGCGGGGCCTCGCCGTTGTGAGCGGGCTTTTCCCCTACCCGCCCCTTCCCGAAACCGGGGGCAAGCCCCCGGGCCCCCTTTTCCGCGCTCCGCGCGGTGGCCTCAAACGCCGGCCGGGCTGAAATCAGCCCGGCCGGCGTTTGAGGACCGGGGTCCGGGGCGTCAGCCCCGGTTCGGGAAGGGGCGGGGTGGGGAAAAGGCCCCGCGCGGCGGCATCACCCCGCACCCGTCACCACCCCCGGCCTCGAACCCCTCAGGCCAGCACCGCCCGCAGCTGATCCAGCCCCCAGTCCAGGTCCTCCTTGCTGATCACCAGCGGCGGCGCGATCCGGATCGTCGAGCCGTGCGTGTCCTTGACCAGCACCCGCCGGTCCATCAGCCGCTCCGAGATCTGCCGCCCGGTGCCCTTCGCCGGGGCGATGTCGACCCCGGCCCACAGGCCGCGCCCGCGCACCGCCTCCACCGCGCCGCCGCCCACCAGCAGGCCCAGCTCCTGGTGCAGGTGCTCGCCGAGCTCCGTCGCCCGCTGCTGGAACTCGCCGGACCGCAGCATCGCCACGACCTCCAGGGCCACCGCGCACGCGAGCGGGTTCCCGCCGAACGTCGAGCCGTGTTCGCCGGGGCGGTACACCCCGAGGACGTCGGCGGAGGCCACCACGGCCGATACGGGGACCACACCGCCGCCGAGCGCCTTGCCGAGGACGTACATGTCGGGGACGACGTCCTCGTGGTCGCAGGCGAAGGTCCGGCCGGTGCGGCCCAGGCCGGACTGGATCTCGTCGGCGATGAACAGCACCCCGCGCTCGGCCGTCAGCCGCCGTACGCCCGGCAGATAGCCGGGCGGCGGTACGAGCACCCCCGCCTCGCCCTGGATGGGTTCCAGCAGCACCGCCACGGTGTCCTCGTCCACGGCGGCCTCCAGCGCGGCGAGGTCGCCGTACGGGACGATCTCGAAGCCCGGGGTGTACGGGCCGTAGTCCGCGCGCGCCTCCTCGTCCGTCGAGAAGCTGATGATCGTGGTGGTGCGGCCGTGGAAGTTGTTTCCGGCCACGATGATCTTCGCCCGGCCGTCCGGTACGCCCTTGACGCGGTAGCCCCACTTCCGGGCGGTCTTGACGGCCGTCTCGACGGCCTCCGCGCCGGTGTTCATCGGCAGCACCATGTCCTTGCCGCACAGCGCGGCGAGCTCCGCGCAGAACTCCGCGAAGCGGTCGTGGTAGAAAGCGCGCGAGGTGAGGGTCACCCGATCGAGCTGCGCCTTGGCGGCGTTGATCAGCCGGCGGTTGCCGTGCCCGAAGTTGAGCGCCGAGTATCCGGCCAGCATGTCGAGATAGCGACGGCCCTCCACATCGGTCATCCACGCGCCCTCCGCGTAGGCGACGACGACCGGCAACGGATGGTAGTTGTGGGCGCTGTGGGCCTCGGCGGCGGCGATGCTGCGTTCCGTGGATGTCACCGTGTGCTCCGTTCGCTGTACGGGCATGCTGTTACCGAGCTTTCTACTACCTCGCCCGCACCGCCGGACCGAGTCCGTCGCGGCACCTGAGAGAATGTGCGCATGGCCCTTGATCGTCCGCGCGCTCTTTCAGGTATCCAGCCCACCGCAGGCTCGTTCCACCTCGGGAACTACCTCGGTGCCGTCCGGCAGTACGTCGCGCTCCAGGAGACCCACGACGCCTTCTACATGGTCGTCGACCTGCACGCGATCACCGTGCCGCAGGACCCGGCGGAGCTCCGCGCCAACACCCGCACCGCCGTGGCCCAGCTGCTGGCCGCGGGCCTGGACCCGGACCGCTGCACCCTCTTCGTGCAGAGCCACGTGCCCGAGCACGCCCAGCTCGGCTGGGTGATGAACTGCCTGACGGGCTTCGGCGAGGCGTCGCGGATGACGCAGTTCAAGGACAAGTCGGCCAAGCACGGCGCCAACCAGACCACGGTGGGCCTGTTCACCTATCCGATCCTCCAGGTCGCCGACATCCTGCTCTACCAGGCGAACGCGGTTCCGGTGGGTGAGGACCAGCGTCAGCACATCGAGCTCACCCGTGACCTCGCCGAGCGCTTCAACACCCGCTTCGGCGACACCTTCACGGTCCCCGCGCCGCACATCGTGCGCGAGACCGCGAAGATCTACGACCTCCAGGACCCCTCGGCGAAGATGAGCAAGTCGGCGTCGACCGCGAAGGGCCTGATCAACCTCCTCGACGAGCCCAAGGTCTCCGCCAAGAAGATCAAGAGCGCCGTCACGGACACGGACACCGTGATCCGCTTCGACGCCGAGGAGAAGCCGGGCGTCAGCAATCTGCTCACCATCTACGCCACGCTGACCGGCACGACAATCGCGGATCTGGAGCAGAAGTACGAGGGCAAGGGCTACGGTGCGCTCAAGACCGACCTCGCCGAGGTCATGGTGGACTGGGTGACCCCCTTCCGCGCCCGTACGCAGGAGTACCTGGACGACCCGGAGACGCTGGACGCCGTCCTCGCCAAGGGCGCCGAGAAGGCCCGCGCGGTCGCCGCCGAGACCCTCGCACAGGCGTACGAGAAGGTGGGCTTCCTGCCCGCCAAGCACTGACAGGACGTACCGGCGCGGGCGCGCGGGACCGACGGCCCCGCGCGCACGGGACCAGCGGACCTGGCACCAGGTGTGGCACAGCCGTCACACTGGCCACGGGGACTTACAGGCGCACAGGAGGGAGAACGCAGTGGGGACCGTAACGCTCGGCGTTTCGATCGCGGTCCCGGAGCCTTACGGCAGCTTCCTCCAGAAGCGCCGCGAGGGCTTCGGCGACCCGCACGCGCACGGCATCCCCACGCACGTCACCCTCCTGCCGCCCACCGAGGTGGACGCCTCGTCGCTGCCCGCCATCGAGGAGCACCTCGCCGGGGTCGCGGCGCTCGGCCGCCCGTTCCGGATGCGCCTGTCCGGGACCGGCACCTTCCGCCCGCTCTCGCCCGTGGTCTACGTCAACGTGGTCGAGGGCGCCTCCTCCTGCGCCTGGCTCCAGAAGCGCGTCCGGGACGCCTCCGGGCCCGTCGCCCGCGAGCTCCAGTTCCCGTACCACCCGCACGTCACCATCGCCCACGGCATCGCCGAGGAGGCCATGGACCGGGCGTTCGAGGAGCTCTCGGAGTTCGAGGCCGCCTGGACGATCAACGGCTTCGCCCTCTACGAGCAGGGCGCCGACGGCGTGTGGCGGCTGGAGCGCGAGTACCCCTTCGCCGACGGCGAGGACGGCGACGCCGCGTCCGCCGTCCCGCGCCAGCCGGGCGCCACGCGCCCGCCCGCCGCCTCCCGGTAGCCCCTGGTCATCCGCGTGCCCGGCGCCCCGCCGGGTAGGCGTACACCTGCCCGTAGGCGCTCGCGAGGGCCCGTGGATGGTAGGTGTTGACCATGGAATGGCTGACCCGGCTGCCGGGGATCGGGCCCGTGATCGCCCGGCTGATGCGCACCCACCTGTGGCGCTCGTACGAGACCCTGGACCGGGTGAAGTGGACCCGGCTGGCCGCCGCGATCACCTTCACCAGCTTCCTTTCGCTGTTTCCGCTGGTCACGGTGGGTGCGGCGATCGGTGCGGCGGTCTTGAGCAAGCAGCAGATGCACGAGCTGGAGCAGAAGCTCGCCGAGCAGGTGCCGGGCATCTCCGGCCAGCTCGACCTCAGCGGACTCGTCGACAACGCCGGCACCGTCGGGGTCGTCGCCGGCGCCCTGCTGCTCTTCACCGGCCTCGGCTGGATCGGCTCCCTGCGCGAGTGTCTGCGCGCCGTCTGGGAGAAGGAGGAGAGCCCCGGCAACCCGGTCCTCCTCAAGCTCAAGGACGGGGCGGTGCTGCTGGGCCTCGGCGGGGTCGCCCTGCTCTCCTTCGGCTGCTCGGCGTTCGCCACCGCGGCCGTCGGCTGGGTCGTCGACCGGACCGGCCTGGACGGCGTCGGCGGGCTGCTGACGGCGGCGGGCTTCTGCATCGCCGTCCTCGCCGACTTCCTCCTGATGCTCTACGTCCTGTCCCGGCTGCCCGGCGTCCTGCCGCCGCGCCGCCGGCTCGTGGTCGGGGCGCTGATCGGCGCGGTCGGCTTCGAGCTGCTGAAACTGCTGCTCAGCGGCTATCTCCAGGGGGTCGCCGCGAAGAGCATGTACGGGGCGTTCGGCACCCCGATCGCGCTGCTGCTGTGGATCAACTTCACGGCGAAGCTGACGCTGTTCTGCGCGGCGTGGACGGCCACGCCGTCGAAGCCGGCCGAGGAGCCCGCGGAGGAGCCGGAATCCGGCTCCTCCGCCGACCGGTGACACCGCACGGGTCGCGGCGCGGGTCCCCGCGCGCTCAGCCGCGCCGCCGCATCCGGTCCGGCAGCGGGTGCCTGCGGTGCACCACGAACCCGCCCGCCGCCAGGACGACCAGGGCCGCCCCCGCGATCCCGACGGCCGTCCACATGCCGCCGCCGGCACCCGCCACGGACGCCTGGGCGTGCTGGGTGGCCTGGTCGGCGCGGCCGTCGCCGGGCTTGTCCGCGGCGCCCCTGGGGGGCACCAGGACGCCGACGGGCTGGACGTGGCCGGCCGCCTCGAAGCCCCAGTCGAGGAGCGCGCGGGCCTCGGTGTAGACGCGGTGGGGCTCGGCCGTCTCCGGGTTCATCACCGTGACCAGGAGCTTGCGGCCGTCGTGCTGGGCCACGCCGGTGAAGGTGTTGCCCGCGTTGGTCGTGGAGCCGTTCTTCACGCCGGCCATGCCCTTGTAGGGCTCGCCCTTGGGCATGCCCTCGCCGGTCAGCAGCCGGTTGGTGTTCACGATGGCGAAGCTGTCCCGCTTCTTGCCGGGCTTCTCCTCGCCGGGGAACTTCGCGGAGACCGTGGCGCAGTACTCCCGGAAGTCCGCCTTCTGGAGGCCGGAGCGGGCGAACAGGGTCAGGTCGTACGCGCTGGAGACCTGTCCGTCGGCGTCGTACCCGTCGGGGGTGACGACGTGGGTGTCCTTCGCCTGGAGGTCCTCCGCGTGCGCCTGCATGTCCTTGACGGTCCGCGGGACGCCGCCGTTCATGGCCGACAGAACCCGCACCGCGTCGTTCCCGGAGCGCAGGAAGACGCCCAGCCACAGGTCGTGGACGGAGTAGGAGGAGCCCTCCTTGACCCCCACGGCGCTGCTGCCCGCCCCCATGCCCTCCAGGTCCGAGGGCACCACCTTGTGGGTCTGGTTGCGGGGCAGCTTAGGCAGCACCGTGTCGGCGAAGAGCATCTTGAGGGTGGAGGCCGGAGGCAGCCGCCAGTGGGCGTTGTTCGCGGCGAGGATCTCCCCCGACTCGGCGTCGGCCACCAGCCAGGAGCGGCCGCTGAGATCCTTGGGCAGCTGGGGGGCGCCCGGCCCGCGCCGCACCTGCGGCCCGGGTTTGCCCAGCAACTCGCCGCCCACCGTGGACATCTGAGCGGGCGGAACCTTGGGGGCGCCCTTGCCGTCGGCCGGATTGTCGGCGTGGGCGGGCGCGGCGGTCATCAACGGGAGGAGCAGCGAGGCGGTCGCCGCGAGGGCGGCTCCGCAGCGTCCCGCCGCGGCGGACCGCGGGCGGTGTGATGTCGTCGTCGGCACGTCCGTGAACGTACCCCGCCGCCCGTACCCCCTAGTCGCTGCCTCACCGGGACGGACCCGTGCCGAGGACCCGATAGGACCAGTGCGGGAGGCCGAACGCATACTGAAACCCATGCTGAGTTCTTCCGGGGACGCCTCGCCGGCCCCTCGCCCGTCCGGCCGCGCGGCCGTCCTCTCCCGCCCGGTGTCCTGGTTCCTGCTCGCCTTCGGGGTGTGGAGCTGGTTCATCTGGATCACCTTCGCGAAGAATCTGTGGAAGGACGGCAGCGGGCTCGCCTTCGACGACGCGGGTGACCCCACCGCGTACTTCTGGGTCCACCTCGCGCTCGCGGTCACCTCGTTTCTTCTGGGGACGGCCGTCGGGCTGATCGGGTTGCGCGGCGTACGGGCGTTGCGGCGCACGTCATAGACGGGGGCGCGGGCCCCACCGCCGCCGCGCCGCCGCCCTGTGGGCACCCCGTGGCCGCCGTGCGCGATGAGGCGGCCCCGGCGGTTCCCCGGACCGGGTGACGATCACTTGGCCTATTCCCGGGACGTATGCGCATTCGTATGTTTGAGTGATGCGCATCACTGGGCGGAGGGGGCGCGGGGATGCGTGGGGTCCGGGTTCGGGCGGGTGTACTGGGCGTAGGGCTGCTGGTCTCGGCGGCCACGGGCTGCGGGCTGATGTCGTCGGGTGACGAGGACCGGGGGCCCATCACGGTGGGCATGACGGACGCCGTCACCGGGCTCGACCCCGCGGGCACCTACGACGTGGGCTCCTGGGCGCTGCACAGCAACGTCTACCAGTCGTTACTGACCTTCACACCGGGCTCCTCCGTCCCGGTCCCGGACGCGGCCGAGCGCTGCGGCTTCCAGGGCGAGGACTTACGCACGTTCACCTGCACGCTGCGCGAGGGCCTGAAGTTCACCAACGGTCACGACCTGACCGTGGACGACGTGAAGTTCTCCTTCGACCGGATCCGCCGGATCAAGTCGCCGCAGGGCCCGGGGCCGCTGCTGGACACGCTGGACGGCGTGCGGACGGCCGGGCGGACGGTCACCTTCCGGCTGAAGGTGCCGGACGCCACGTTCCCGTTCAAGATAGCCACCGGCGCCGGGGCGGTCGTCGACTCCCGGACCTACCCCGCCGACCGGCTCCACGAGGGCGCCACGGTGGACGGCTCCGGCCCGTACGTCCTCAAGGAGTACCGGCAAGGGGCACGGGCCGAGCTGCGGCCCAACGGCGCTTACCGGGGCGCCGTGCGGCGCGAGGGCGAGCCCGTGACCGTCCGGTACTTCCGCGATCCGGCGGCGCTGGCCCGGGCCTGGCAGCGGCGCTCCGTCGACGTGGTGGGACGCCAGCTGCCGCCCACCGTGATCGCCGAGCAGTCCCCGTCGGACGCCGGCGTGAAGATGATGGAGACCTCGGGGCCCACGTCCCGCTCGATGGTCTTCAACCTGCGCGACGGCTCACCCGTGAAGGACGTCGCGGTGCGCCGGGCCGTCGCCGCCGTCGTCGACCGGACGGCGCTCGCGCGCGACATCCACCGCCGTACGGTCGAGCCGCTGTACTCCCTCGTCCCGCAGGGCCTCACGGGCCACGCCACGTCCTTCTTCGACGCCTACCCCGAGCCGGACCCGGCGCGCGCCCGGACCCTGCTGCGGCAGGCGGGCGTCACCCAGCCGGTCCGCTTCACGCTGGCCTACTCCCAGGGCGCCGCCACGGGCGAGGAGGCGGCCCTGCTGAAGAAGCAGCTGGAGGCCACCGGGCTGTTCGAGGTGACCACGCGGCACGTGGAGTGGAAGGAGTTCATCGAGGGCTACGCCCGCGGGGCCTACGACGCGTACTGCCTCACCTGGGTCGCGGACTTCCCCGACCCCGACACCTTCATCACCCCGCTGGTCGGCGCGGGCTCCGCCCTCCACACGGGCTACTCCAGCGCCCGCGTCGAGAAGCTCATCCGCGACGCCCAGCGGAACTCCCAGCGGGGCAGCGTCGCCGAGGAGGTCCGTGAGATCCAGCGGATCGTCGCCGAGGACGTGCCCCTGCTGCCGCTGTGGCAGAAGAAGGAGTACACCCTCGGCAACTCCGGCATCTCCGGGACGCAGTACTTGTCGGACGGCACCGGGATCCTGCGGCTGTGGCAGCTGGGCAGGATCTGACACCCCCGCGGCTCAGAGGCCGTGCCGGTCGAGGAAGGAGGTGATCAGGCCGCCCCACTCGGCGGGCTTCTCCGCCATGGGCACGTGGCCCGTCAGGATCTCCGCGTACTCGGCTCCCGGGATGTTCGCGGCCAGGAAGCGCGAGTTCGCGGGCGCGACCAGGGTGTCCTGGAGCGGCGCGATCACCAGCGTCGGCACGGAGATCCCGGCCAGGTCGCCCGTGGTGTCCGAGGTCTGCACGACGCCCGCCTGCTCCGCGGCGCCGGCGGGGACGCCCGCGGCCAGCACCTTGTAGAAGGTGTCCAGCTCCTCGGCGGGCACGGCGTTGAAGAAGTCCTCGCCGAAGCCGGAGAGGGCGATGAAGCGGGCGAAGGTCTCCAGGTCCCCCTCGTCCAGGAGCTTGCGCCAGATGTCCAGGGAGGCCAGCGTGCGGTTGTCCGCCTTGGCCAGGCCCGCCGTGAGCACCAGGCCGCGCACCCGCTCCGGGTGGCGGGCCGCGGTCCGTACGGACACCAGGGTGCCCATCGAGTAGCCGATCAGGGTGAACGTCTCCAGGCCGGCCGCGTCGGCCGCCGCGATCAGCGCGTCGGACAGGCCGTCGACCATCAGCGGCTCCGCCGAGCGGGGCGTACCGCCGGAACCGGGGAAGTCGGGGGCCACCACGGTGTGGCGCTCGGCCAGGGACGGGATGATCGGCAGGTAGTTGCCCTCGATGCTGCCGCCCGCGCCGTGCGCGAGGAGGAGGCCGGGGCCGGAGCCGTGGACGGTGGTGGCGAGGGGCGCGGGAATCTGTGTCATGGCCAAGAGGTTGCCGTATGACATCAGTGTCAAGGTCAAGTCCCCGGGGGGAATCCGCATATGCGCATAGGCGAGCTGTCACGTCGTACCGGGGTGAGCCCCCGGCTCCTGCGCTACTACGAGGGACAGGGCCTGCTCACCTCGGAGCGGGACGCCAACGACTACCGGCGCTACGGGACGGCCGCGGTCGAGCGCGTGACGCGCATCCGCGAACTCCTCGCCGGCGGCCTCACGACCGAGGCCATCCGCGACCTCCTGCCCTGCGCCCAGGGCGGTCCGGGCCTCCTCGCCTGCGAGCACTCCGTCCAGGTCGTGGACGAGCAGCTGTCCCGCGTCGACGAACAACTGGCGGAACTGGCGCGCAAGCGGGAGGCGCTGCTGGAGGTGTCGTCGGCGATGCGGGCGGGCTGACCGGGGCTCCAGCGCCGGAGCCCGGTCCTCCAGCGGCCGGACGGGCCGAAGACCGGCCCGTCCGGCGCTCGGGAACACCGCGCGGCGGCTCAGACGATCACGTGCGGAAGGAAGCGCGCGTAGCCGTCCGTGACCAGCCCCGCCGACTCCCGGATCCCCAGCCCGGCCGGCTCGTCCCCGACGACCCACGCGCCGAGCACCACGTGGTTCCCGTCGAAGGCCGGCAGCGGGGCCAGCCCCTGGTAGCAGCAGGGCTCGTCCCGGGGCGTGGGGTCGCTGCCCGCGGGGTGCACCGTGACGCCCGCGCCCTCGCGGCCGAGCAGCGGCTTCGCGACCCAGCCGGTGGTCGAGGCCAGTTCGCGGGGGCCGTCGAGGTAGGCGGGCACGAGGTTGGGGTGGCCGGGGTAGAGCTCCCAGAGGACGGCCAGCAGGGCCTTGTTGGACAGCAGCATCTTCCAGGCGGGCTCGATCCACAGCGTGGAGCCCGTACCGCCGCCGTTGTCGAGGGTGTCCAGGACGTGCGGGCCGAAGCGGTCGGTGGCCAGCCACTCCCAGGGGTAGAGCTTGAAGCAGGCCCGGACGAACCCGTAGCGCTCGTCGACGAAGCGGCCGGAGATCCGGTCCCAGCCGATGTCCTCCATGGAGACGGCCCGGGTCGCGAGGCCGGCCTGTTCGGCGGTCTCGCGCAGGTACGCGACCGTCATCAGGTCCTCGCCGAGCTCGTCGCCGGCCGAGTGCGCGAAGTGCAGCGGCGCGCCCGGGGGCAGCAGGTGCGCCTGTCGCCGCCAGGCGTCGACGAGCCGCTCATGGAGGGAGTTCCACTGGTCATGGCCGGGGAAACGTTCCTCCATCCAGAACCACTGGGCACTCGCGGCCTCCACCAGTGAGGTCGGGGTGTCGGCGTTGTACTCCAGCAGGGTGGCCGGGCCCTCGCCGTCGTAACGCAGGTCGAAGCGGCCGTAGACGGTGGGGAGTTCGGCGCGCCGGTGCCAGGACTCGGTGATCAGGGCCGCCAGCCGGGGGTCGGTGATCCCGAGGTCGGCGAGGCGACCGTGCTCGACGAGGTGCGCGGCGGCGGCCAGGCACATCCCGTGCAGCTCGGCCACGGTCTCCTCCAGCGCCTCGACCTCGGCGAGCGGGAAGGAGTAATACGCGCTCTCGTCCCAGTACGGGCGCAGGGAGCCGTCCGGGTGGCGGGTGAGGGGATAGATGACGCCCTGCTCCTCGACCGTGGCCTGCCAGCCGGGGCGCGGGGTGACGCGGTGCCGCTCCACGCGGTCAGCCGCCGCTCGACGAGGAGCAGCCGAAGCCGCCGCGGTCGACGGCCTGGCTCTTGCTGAAGGTCCCGCTGTCGGCGTAGCCGCCGGACTTCCCGGAGCCGTAGTACCAGCGGGCGGAAGACGAACCGCCACCGCTGCTCCCGCTTCCGCCGCCGCCCTTGCTCTTGCACGCCTTGGAGTCGAGGACGCGGTAACCGCGGGCGGCGTCGTAGCTCTTGGGATCGACGCAGCGTTTGTCGGGCTCCGAGCCGCAGGAGGTCAGGGCGGCGGCGAGGGCGCCCATGCCGCCGAGTATGACCGTGGACGAGCGGAGCCGGCGTTTTGTCTTGTCTGCCATGTGGTTCTGACCCCCGTCAGATGAGACTGCGTACTCGCGGAAACGGGGTTCACGATAGGGGGCGCCGGTGGGGTGCGGGGCGTGGGGGTGAACGGGGCGGGGTGGGTGCGGGCCGCTGCGCGGGGCTTTGTCCCCAGCCCCGCCCCTTCCCGAACCGGGGCTCCGCCCCGGACCCCGGTCCTCAATCGCCGGACGGGCTGAAAATCAGCCCGTCCGGCGATTGAGGACATTCGGGAAGGGGCGGGGCTGGGGACAAAGCCCGCCGCAGGCGCCACCACCCGCACCCCACCCCCGTCAACCCCCCGGCGGCAGCGACCGCACCAGCGCCTCCAGCGCCCCCGCGAAGGCGTGGTCCGGTGGCGTCCCGTACCCCACGATCAGGCCGTCCCCGGCCCCGGCCGCGCCCGAAGCCTGCGTCCCGCCGCCGAACCGGAACCGCGACAGCCCCTGTAGCGCCAGCCCCTGCCACGCCGCCGCCTGGAGCGTCGCCCGTTCCGTGCCCGGTGGCAGGGCCAGGACCGCGTGGAGGCCGGCCGCGATGCCGGTGACGCGGATGTGCGGGGCGTGCGCGGCGAGTTCGGCGACCAGTTGGTCGCGGCGGCGCCGGTAGCGCTGCCGCATCGCGCGGACGTGGCGGTCGTACGCGCCGCTGGTGAGGAGTTCCGCGAGGGTCAGCTGGTCGAGGACGCCCGAGCTCCACTCCCCCGCCCGCTTCAGCGCCAGTACGTCGCCCACCAGGTGTTCGGGCAGCACCATCCACGACAGCCGCAGCCCCGGGGCGAGCGACTTGCTGGCCGTGCCGAAGTACACGACGCGGTCGGGCGCGAGGCCCTGGAGGCAGCCGACGGGCTGGCGGTCGTAGCGGAACTCCCCGTCGTAGTCGTCCTCCAGGATCGTCCCGCCGGTGCGCACGGCCCAGTCCACGACGGCGGCCCGCCGGTCGGGGTGGAGCGGCACGCCCGTGGGGAACTGGTGCGCGGGCGTGAGCAGGACCGCCCGTACGCCCCTGCGCTCCCCCAGGGCGGCGACGTCCGCGCCGCACGGGTCGATCGCCAGCTCGGAGCAGCGCAGTCCGGCCCGTTCCAGCGCCTCGTGGTGGAACCAGAGCCCGTACTCCTCGACGCCGATCTCGCGGACGCCGCGCCGCCGCAGCACCCGGCTGAGCAGCGACAGACCCTGGGTGAAGCCCGCGCACACCACGATCCGCTCCGGGTCGGCCCGTACCCCGCGGGCCCGGGCCAGATAGTCGGCCAGGGCGGTCCGCAGTTCGGCGCGGCCGCGCTCGTCGACATGGCCGAAGGCGTCGTTCGGGGCCGCCGCGAGGGCCCGCCGGGCGGCGGAGAGCCAGGCGGCGCGCGGGAAGGCCGAGACGTCGGCGGTGCCGGGCCGCAGGTCGTACGCGGGCCGCCGGGCCGTGCGCGGAGGTGTGGACCCGCGCTCGGGCGCGCGGGGCGCGGCCCGCGGCGCGACCCGGGTGCCCGAGCCCTGGCGGGCGGTGAGCCAGCCCTCGGCGACGAGCTCGCCGTAAGCGTCCGCGACGGTGTTCCGGGCCAGGCCCAGGTCGGCGGCGAGGGAGCGGGAGGACGGCAACCGGGTGCCGGGGGCGAGCCGGCCGGACCGTACGGCGTCGCGCAGGGCCCTGATCAGACCCGCCCGGACCCCGCCCGGCCCGGACAGGTCCAGGTGCAGGTCGGCGCCGGTCCCGCGGCGCGGAACCTCGCCGTCGCCCGCCGAAGTGGCCCACGTTTTCTCCATGGGAGTGGACCATACCGCTGGGCTATCCGAACCCTAGGGTTGCTCTCATGACCACGACGAACGCCTCCCACCCCACCCACACCCACGCGCCCCGGATGCTCCTCCACGAGGTCGCCCCCGACGTCCAGAAGGCGATGATCGGGCTGGAGATCGCCGCCCGTAAGGACCTCGACCCCACGCTGATCGAACTGGTCAAGATCCGCGCCTCGCAGCTCAACCACTGCTCCTTCTGCCTCGACATGCACACCAAGGACGCCCGTCGCATGGGCGAGAGCGAGGAGCGGATCTACCTGCTCAGCGCCTGGGAGGAGGCCGTCGGCCTCTACACCGAGAAGGAGCAGGCCGCCCTCGCGCTCACCGAGGCCGTCACCGTCCTCACCGACGGCTTCGTGCCCGACGCGGTGTACGAGCGCGCCGCCCGCAGCTTCGAGGAGCCGGAGCTGGCCCGGCTGATCTCCCTGATCGTCACGATCAACGCCTGGAACCGGATCGGCGTGACCACACGCCTGTTCCCTGGTGCCTACAAGGCCCACGCGTGACCTCCGCGGCCGCCCTGCGGGCCCTGCACCACGCACCCGCGCCCGGGGGCGGGCCGCTCGTCCTGCCCGGCCCCTGGGACGCCGCGAGCGCCCGTGCCTTCGCGGACGCCGGCTTCCCCGCCCTGGCGACGCCGAGCGCGGGCGTGGCGGCGTCGCTGGGGTACGCGGACGGTGAGACCCCGGCGGCCGAGATGTTCGCGGCCGTCGCCCGGATCGCCCGCGCCGTGGACGTGCCCGTCTCCGCGGACGTCGAGGACGGGTACGGGCTCGCGCCCCGCGAACTGGTCGGGCGGCTCCTGGAGGCCGGCGCCGCCGGCTGCAACCTGGAGGACGGCGACCGTGCCTCCGGGCTGCTCAAGGACTCGCGCGAGCAGGCCGACTTCCTGGCGGCGGTACGGGCCGAGGCGGGTGACGCGCTCGTCGTCAACGCCCGCGTCGACACCTTCCTGAAGGGCGACGCGGACCCCGAACCGGCGATCGCTCGCGGCCGTCTCTACGCGGCGGCCGGCGCCGACTGCCTCTACCCGATCCTGGCCCCGCCGCCCCTCCTGGCCGCCCTCGCCGAGGCCGTGGGCCTCCCGGTCAACGCCCTCGCCCTGCCGGACGGCCCGTCACCGCACGAGCTCGGACGGCTGGGCGCGGCACGGGTGACGTTCGGGGGCGGGCTGCACGGCAGGGCGATGGCCGGTGTGGCGGAGACGGCGGCACGGCTGGCCGCGGGCCTGTGGGGCGAGGTCTGAGCCGGGTCTGAAGGAGACCGCGCCGGAACCGGGTCCGGGATCCCGAGCCGGACCGGCCCACGGCCAGGCTGCCGGCCCACGGCCAGGCCGCCGGTCCACGGCCAGGCCGCCGGTCCACGGCCAGGCCGCCGGTCCACAGGGGCCGGGCGCAGGGGCCGGGGCGGAGTGCCCGGCCCTGCCGCGCGGGCCCTGGGCCCGCCCCCGCCTCCGGCCCCCATGCGCCGGCCGGGCTGATTTCAGCCCGGCCAGGGCTCCCCCCCCCAGCGGTAGCAGGGGGGAGCCTGAGGCCACCGCGCGGAGCGCGTCCGGGGGCCAGGGGCTCGCCCCCGGTTACGGGAAGGGGCGGGGTGGGGAAAGACCCCCGGTCACCCCCCTACGGCAGCCACCTCTTCCACACGTCCGGATGCCGCTCCACCCACCGCTCCGCCGCCTCCTCCGCCGACAGCTTCTCCTCCGCGATCATCTGCGCCACCTCGTTCTGGTCGTCCTTCGACCAGTGGAAGTTCTTCAGGAACCGCGCGGCCTTGCCGCCCTTGCGGGTGAAGTCCGCGTTGAGGAACTTCTTCAGCGTCGAGGTCGGGTAGGCGCAGTTCACGGTCGACGGGTCGGCCGCGCCCTTCTCCGCGCAGGCGTCCGTGTACGGCGGCAGCTTCACCTCCACCATCGGCACCTCGTTGAACAGCCACTGCGGCTCGTACCAGTAGGTGAGGAAGGGCTGCTTCTTCTTCGCGAACTGCTGGATCTGGGTGATCTGCGCCGCCTCGGAGCCCGCGAAGACGACCTTGTAGTCCAGGCCGAGGTTGTTCACGAGCGCCTTGTCGTGGGTGACGTACGACGGCGAGCCGTCCAGCAGCTGCCCCTTGCCGCCGCTCTCGGCGGTCCGCAGCTGCGAGGCGTACTTGTTCAGGTTCTTCCAGTCGAGGACGTCCGGGTGGGCGTCCGCGAAGTACTTGGGCACGAACCAGCCGATGTGGCCGGTGACGCCGAGGTCGCCGCCGGGGGCGATCGTCTTCTTGTCCTCGACGTACCGCTTCTCCTGGTCCGGGTGGCCCCAGTCCTCCAGGATCGCGTCGACACGGCCCTGGCTGAGGGCGTCCCAGGCGGGCACCTCGTCCACCTGAACGGTGTCGACGCGGTAGTCGAGCTCGTGCTCCAGCAAGTACTTGGCGACGGCCGCGTTGGCGCGGGCGCCCACCCACGACTGCACGGACAGGGTGACGGTCTTCGTACCCGCCGCGTCGGCGTACGGGGACGCCTGCTTGGTCATGTCGGCCGCTCCGCAGCCGGTGGTGGCGAGCAGGGCGAGAGCGCCCGCCGCCACGATCCACTGACGAGCCTTCACGCGCCCGCTCCCTTCTTCTCCGCCTTCGTCGGCTGGGTGACCCGGTCGAGCGTCAGCCCCAGGCAGACGATCGCGGCGCCGGCCACCAGGCCCGTGGCGAGGTCGCCCTGGGCGAGGCCGAAGACGACCTCGTAGCCGAGCGCGCCGCCGCCGACGAGACCGCCGATGATGACGACGGACAGCACCAGCACCACGGCCTGGTTGACCGCGAGCAGCAGCTCCGGCCGGGCCAGCGGGAACTGCACGTGGCGCAGCTGCTGGCCGCTGGTGGCGCCGAGCGAGCGCGCGGACTCCATCGCGCCGGGGTTGACCTGGCGCAGGCCCTGGCTGGTGATCCGGACCACGGCCGGCAGCGCGTAGACGACGGCGGCCGCGGCGGCCGGCGCCCGGCCGATGCCGAAGAGGGCGACGACGGGGATGAGGTAGACGAACTGCGGCATGGTCTGGAAGACGTCCAGGACCGGGCGCAGCAGCCGGTCGACGCGCGGGCTGCGCGCGGCGGGCACGGCGATCGCGAAGCCGAGGACGAGCGTGACGGCGACGGCGGCGATCACCTGCGAGAGGGTGTCCATGGAGACCTCCCAGCGGCCGAGCACGCCGATCGCGGCGAGCGCGAGGACGGCCGTCAGGGCGGTGCGCCAGGTGCCGATGAGCCAGGCGAGGGCGGCGACCAGCAGCAGGGCGCCCCACCAGGGCAGGCCCTGGAGGCCGTCGCGCAGCGGGTCGAGGATCCAGCCGGTGTAGTGGGCGGCCCATTCGGCGGTGCCGCCGACGCCGGGGACGCCGGAGTAGAGGTGGTCGACCATCCAGTCCTTGGCGTCGTTGACGGGCGCGGCGATGGACAGGGTCCAGTCGCCGGGCCAGTTGCGGGCGTCCAGGAGGCGGGCGGCGACCGCCGCGGCGGCGGTGGCCGCCGCGACGAGCGGCCAGACGAGGCGGCCGGACGGGCCGTGCGAGGCGCGCCCGTCGCCGGCGGCGGCGGTCGTCCGGTCGAGGACGATCGCGAGCAGCACGATGGGGATGCCCGCGGCGAGGGCGCTGCCGACGTCCACGGTCGACAGGGCCTGGTAGACGCGGTCGCCCAGGCCGTCGGCGCCGATGACGGAGGCGATGACGGCCATCGACAGGGCCATCATGATCGCCTGGTTGACGCCGAGCAGCAGCTCGCGGCGGGCCAGCGGCAGCCGCACGGTGAGCAGCCGCTGCCGGGGGGTCGCGCCGAGGGACTCCACGGCCTCCAGCACGCCCTTGTCGGTGGCCCGCAGGCCCAGCGCGGTCAGCCGGGCCATCGGCGGGGCCGCGTAGACGACGGTCGCCAGGACGGCGGGCGCCACGCCGATGCCGAAGACCAGCACGACGGGCATGAGGTAGGCGAAGGCGGGCAGCGCCTGCATGGTGTCCAGGACCGGCCGCAGCGCGCGGAAGGTGCGCTCCGACAGACCGGCCGCGAGGCCGAGGAGCGCGCCGACGACCACGGACGCGGCGACGGCGACGATCATCAGCGCGAGCGTCCGCATCGTCGGCACCCACATGCCGAGCAGTCCGCACACGGCGAACGACGCGAGCGTGGTGACGGCGACCCTGACCCCGGCCACCCGCCAGGCGAGCAGCCCGGCGCCGACGGTCACACCGGCCCAGCCGAGGGCGAGGAGCACGGTGTAGACGGCGTGCACGGCGCCGATGATCGCGCCGCTGATGTGGCCGAAGAAGTAGAGGAAGATCCAGTGGTGGTCGCGGTTGTCGATGATCCAGTCGTTGGCGCGGCCGAGCGGGCCGGTCAGGTCGACGGTCAGCGCGTGCGGCCAGGTGCCGCTGCCCCAGGCCGTGGCGGCCAGGGGGACGAGGACGGCCGCGGCGGCGGCGAGCACGAGGAGCTTCCGGGCGGCGGGGCGGGCCCACAGGGCCCGGAGCGGGCCCGCGCCCGCGGTGGGCGCGGGCGGCATGTCCGCGGGTGCCGCGTCGGCGGCGGGCCGGGCGGCGGGGCCGGTCGCGGCGCTACCGGCCGCGGGGGCCTTCGCCTTGGCGGTGGAGGCGGGGCGGGCGGGGGAGGTGGCGGTGCTCATGCGGTCCACCTCGTTCCTTCGGGGGTGCGTACGTTCATGCCGCCGCCTTCCCGTCGCCGTCCAGTCCCGCCACCACGCCCAGCAGGCCGCGGTGGTCGACGACGCCGATGCAGCGGCCGCCGTCCACGACGCGGGCGGGCGTGCCCGTACGGACCACGGTGCCGATCGCGTCGGCGACGGTCGTCGTCGGGGGCAGGGCCTCGCCCGTGTCCGCCTCGCCGGCGGCCGCGGGCCGCATCGCGCGGCGGACGGTGAGGACCTGCTCGCGGGGGACGTCCCGGACGAAGTCGCGGACGTAGTCGTCGGCCGGGGAGCCCACGATCTCCTCGGGCGTCCCGCACTGGACGACCCGGCCGTCGCGCATCAGCGCGATCCGGTCGCCGATGCGCAGCGCCTCGGACAGGTCGTGGGTGATGAAGACCATGGTGCGACCCTCCTCGCGGTGCAGGCGGTCGACCTCCTCCTGCATATCGCGGCGGATCAGCGGGTCGAGCGCGCTGAACGGCTCGTCGAACAGCAGTACTTCGGGGTCGGCGGCGAGGGCGCGGGCGAGGCCGACGCGCTGCTGCTGGCCGCCCGAGAGCTGGCCGGGGCGGCGGTCCTCCAGGCCGGCGAGGCCGACCTTCTCCACCATCTCGCGGGCCTTCTCGCGGCGTTCGGCCTTGCCGACGCCCTGGATCTCCAGGCCGTACGCGACGTTGTCGAGGACGGTGCGGTGCGGGAGGAGGCCGAAGTGCTGGAAGACCATGGCGGCGCGGTGCCGGCGCAGTTCGCGCAGGGCGCCCTTGTCCATGCCGCAGACGTCCTCGCCGTCGATGGCGATGGTGCCGGAGGTCGGCTCGATGAGCCGGGTCAGACAGCGGACGAGCGTGGACTTGCCGGAGCCGGAGAGGCCCATGACGACGAAGACCTCGCCCTGCCGGACGTCGAAGGACACGTCGCGGACGGCGACCGTACAGCCGGCTTCCTCTCTGAGGGCCTCGGGGCCGAGCTCGGCGAGCTCACCGCCGGGCACCCGTTCGGCGTGCGGGCCGAAGACCTTCCACAGGTTGCGGACGGAGAAGACGGGGGCGGCGCCGGCGGCTGAGGCCGCGGCCGCGCTCACTTGGTATCACCGCCCGTGGCCGGGGCCGAGACAAGCAGCTCGGCGCACTTCTCCCCCACCATCAGCACCCCGATCATCGGGTTGACCGCGGGCATCGTCGGGAAGACGGACGCGTCGGCGATGCGCACGCCGTCGAGGCCGCGGACCCGCAGCTGCGGGTCGACGACGGCCTGTTCGTCGTCGAAGGCGCCCATCCGGCAGGTGCCGGCGGGGTGGTAGACGGTGTGGGCGACCTGGCGGGCGTAGGCGCTGAGCTCCTCGTCCGAGGTGACCTGGGGGCCGGGGCAGACCTCGCGCTTGAGCCAGCCGGCCAGCGGCTCCGTCCTGGCTATCGCACGGGCGATCTTGATGCCGTCTACGAGGGTGCGGCCGTCGTAGTCGTCCTCGTCGGTGAAGTACCGGAAGTCGAGGGCGGGCTTGACGGCCGGGTCGGCGCTGGTGAGGTAGAGCCGGCCGCGGCTGTGCGGCTTGGGGATGTTGGGGGTCATCGACACGCCGTGCGGGGGCTTCTCGTACCCGATGCGCTCGGGGTTGTCGGTGAACGGGATCTGGTAGAAGTGGAACATCAGGTCGGGACCGTTGGCCGCCGGGTCGCGCTGGACGAACAGGCCCGCGTCGGAGTCCATCGCGGAGTTCTCGGGGATGGGCCCGTGGGTCTCCCAGACGATGACCGACTCGGGGTGGTCCAGGAGGTTCTCGCCGACGCCCGGCAGGTCGTGGACGACGGGGATGCCGAGGGCGTCCAGGTCGCCCTTGGGGCCGATGCCGGAGTGCAGCAGCAGCCGGGGGGTGTCGACGGCGCCGGCGCACAGCAGGACCTCGCGGCCCGCCTCGACGAGGATCTCCTCGCCCTCCTTGGTGCGGACCCGAACGCCGGTGGCCCGGGTGCCGTCCAGCTCCAGCTTGTACGCCCAGGTCTCCAGCATGATGCGGAGGTTGGGGCGGTCGCCGGCCTCGATGTGGGGGTGGAGGTAGGCGACGGAGGCGGAGGAGCGCTTGTTGTCCTCCGGGTGGTAGGCGAGGTCGAAGAAGCCCACGCCCTCGTGGAACGGCTCCTTGTTGAAGCCCTCCACGCGCGGCACGTCGATCGCGGCCTGCGCGGCCTCGACGAAGTCGCGGGCGATCGCGTTCCGGTCCTTCTCGTCGACGGCGACGATGTTGTTGCGCAGCCGGGCGAAGTACGGGTCCATCGACTCCGCGTCCCAGCCCTCGGCCCCGGCGGTCGCCCACTCGTCCCAGTCGCCGGGCAGCGGCTTGAAGGAGATCAGGGTGTTGTGCGAGGAGCAGCCGCCGAGCACGCGCGCCCGGCTGTGCCGGATGTGGGAGTTGCCGCGCGGCTGCTCCGTCGTCGGGTAGTCGTAGTCGAGGTCGCCGCCGAGCAGCCCGAGCCAGCGGCGCAGGGTGAGCACGTCGGGGCGGTCGATGTCGGACGGGCCGCCTTCGATGACTACGACGCTGGTGCCGGGGTCCTCGGCGAGGCGGGAGGCGATCACCGAACCGGCGGTGCCGCCGCCGACGACGACGTAGTCGGCGGTGATCTTGGCGCGGGTCTCTTCAACGGGGGGCATGGGGGTACTCCTCGGAGGGCAGGAAGGTTCTTCGCGTACGGGAAGGGCGGGCGGGCGCGCGCTCACCGGCGGGGCGGGCGCGCACCCGGTTCGCGGAGGGCGGGGCTCAGCCCGCGAACCAGCGCACCGGCTCGGGCGCGAGGTTCTGGTAGACGTGCTTGGCCTCGCGGTATTCGGCCAGGCCGGTGGGGCCGAGCTCACGGCCGGTGCCGGACTTGCCGAAGCCGCCCCACTCCGCCTGCGGCAGGTAGGGGTGGAAGTCGTTGATCCAGACGGTGCCGTGGCGCAGCCGCCCGGCGACCCGGCGGGCGCGGCCCGCGTCCTTGGTCCAGACGGCGCCGGCGAGCCCGTACTCGGTGTCGTTGGCGAGGGCCACGGCCTCGTCCTCGGTGCGGAAGGTCTCCACGGTGAGGATCGGGCCGAAGGTCTCCTCGCGGACGACCTTCATCTCGCGGTGGCAGCCGTCGAGGACGGTCGGCGCGTAGAAGTAGCCGGCCGCCGGGCGGACCTCGTTCGGCTCGGGCTGGGAGCCGCCGCAGCGCAGCACGGCGCCCTCGGCGAGCGCGGAGGCGACATACGCCTCGGTCTTGTCGAGCTGCTGGGCGGAGACGAGCGGGCCGCACTCGACGCCTTCCTCGGTGCCCCGGCCGAGCTTGATCTTCTCTGCGCGGCGGGCGAGTTCGGCGACGAAGCGCTCGCGGACGGACTCCTCGACGATGAGCCGGGAGCCGGCCGAGCAGACCTGGCCGCTGTGGATGAACGCGGCGTTGAGCGCCTGGTCGACGGCGGTGTCGAAGTCCTCGTCGGTGGCGCAGGCGTCGGCGAAGACCACGTTGGGGTTCTTGCCGCCGAGTTCGAGGGCGACCTTCTTCACGGTCGGCGCGGCGGCCTGGGCGACCTTGACGCCGGAGGTGAGGCCGCCGGTGAAGGAGACGAGGTCCACGCCGGGGTGCTCGGAGAGCCGGGCGCCGACGGGGTCGCCGGCGCCGGTGACGAGGTTGGCGACACCGGCCGGCAGACCGGCCTCGGCCAGCAGCTTCACCAGCAGCACGGTGGACAGCGGGGTGACCTCGCTGGGCTTGATCACGAAGGTGTTGCCCGCTGCGAGGGCCGGGGCGATCTTCCAGCTGGCCTGGAGGAGGGGGTAGTTCCAGGGGGTGATCAGCGCGCAGACGCCTACCGGCTCGTGGACGACGACGCTGTGCACGGTGGCCGATCCGGCGTCGACGACACGGCCGGCGCCCTCGGCGACGACCAGGTCGGCGAAGTAGCGGAAGGCGTCGGCGACGCAGTCGACGTCGATGCGCCCCTCGGCGAGGGTCTTTCCGGTGTCGCGGCTCTCGGTGAGGGCGATCTCCTCACGGTCGCGTACGAGCAGGTCGGCGACCCGGCGCAGCAGCGCGGCGCGCTCGGCGACCGGGGTGTGCGGCCAGCTGCCCGTGTCGAAGGCGCGGCGGGCGGCGGTCACGGCGGCGTCCGTGTCGTCGGCACCGCCCTCGGACACCACCGCGAGGGTCTTGGCGTCCGCGGGGTCGAGGACCTCGCGCTGCGCGCCGGACGCGGCGCCGCGCCACTCCCCGTCCACATGGATGGTCTCGACTGACGACATGTCTCTTCTGCCTTCCGATATCCGAAACGTCCCGTCGCCGGTCGAGCGAGACTCGGGCCGGCAACGGGACGCGCCTAACCAGAAGGCGGAAACATATGCCTCGGTTTTCACAAAGAGTGACCCGAGTCACTCTGAGTCAGTGAGTGTGAGCTGATGTGTGCTGACGTAGGCACATGTACGCACCTATGGATGGCTGTGGTGGATGTGCTCCCATGGATGGCTGTAGCGACTGTTCCCGGCCCTGCCCCTGTCACCTCCCGGCGGAGCAGTAACCGGTCGGGCAGAACGAGCCCAGCACCGTCCGGAAGATCCGCACGTGCGGCGTCCACTCCCCCGACGGCCCGGCGACCAGCAGCGCGTACTGCTTGCCGTCCCCGGCGGTCATGGCGTGCAGCGCGACGTGCCGGGCCCCGGCCGTGCCGGAGGTGTACGTGTACTCCAGCTCGGCCGCGCCGTCGCCGAGCTTCCACAGGCCGATCTTGCGGTAGCCCTTGTTGCCGGAGACGGCCTTGTCGGTCGCGACGACGGCCTCGTACGGCGTCTTCTCCGGGCCGTTCAGCGCGAAGACCTGGATCAGGCTGTCGCCGCCCGCGTTCTTGTAGAAGACGCTGGCGCCCTCGGTGCTGCGGGTCCAGCCGCGCGGCACGGCCAGCGTGAAGCCGGACGCGTCCTGGACCTTGGTCCAGCCCGAGGGCACCCGGCCGCCGGAGTCGCCCGACGCGGCCGAGGGCGTGTACGTCGATCCGCCGGTGCCGCTCCCCGAGCTCGTCGATCCGTAGGTGGAGCCGTACGTCGAGCCGTACGTCGACCCATAGGTGGACCCGTACGTCGAACCGTACGTGGAACCGGATGTGGAACCGGATGTGGAACTTCCGTAGGTGGAACTCCCGGACGTGGAACCGTACGTGGTCCCCCCGTAGGTCGAACTGCCCGAGGTGGAGCCGTAAGTGGAACCGTACGAGGAGCCTCCGTAGACGGAGCCTCCGGGCGTCGGCGGCGCGCTCCAGCCGGGCCGCACGCCGCCACCCGGCGAGTCCTCCTCGTCGTCCCGGAACAGCGCCCAGGCGCCGATGCCGATGCCGCCCGCGAACACCACCCCGACCAGCACGCCGGCCAGGATCGTCGCGTGCGAGGGCCCCTCGCGCCGCTCGTCCGGCCCGCCCTCGCCGAGCAGGAACTCCGGCTCGTCCGGGCCGTAGGGGTTCGTCGGGGGCGGGTCGTCTTCCACCCACTGCTGGAGGTCCGCGTCCCAGCGGCTCATCCGTGCCACCCCCTCACGCCAGGAGCTGTGTGATCGCCTGCACGACGGCCAGCGCCGACGCCAGCCCGCCGGCCGCCGTCGCGCCGCCGGTCAGCAGCGCCCGGAGCCGCACCAGCCGGCCGCGCTCGGCGCGGCCGTCCCGGACGGCCGTCGCCTCCAGCCCGGCCAGCTCACCGTCGACATCGTCGAGGCCGTCGCCCTCGGCCCGCGCGAGCAGCGGCAGTTGACCGCGCAGCTCGCGCACGGCCGTGAGGAGCTCGGGCGACAGGGACAGCAACTCCCGTGAGGCGTCGACCGCCTCGGCCTCCCGGCCGGCGGCCAGGGCGCCGCCGCTCTGCTCGCCGACGGCGATACCGCCGGCCCCGGGCGCCCCCGCCGGCACGGGCACGGGGGTTAAGCCCGCGTCCCGCGCGGCGGGCGTGCCCACGCGCTCCGAGCGGTCCTCGGCGCGGGCCTTCTCACCGCTGGCGGCGGCGCCGCCGGTCATACGGCCGATGACGATGCCACCGCCCTTGCCGCTTCCGTTCCCGCCGCCCTGTGTTCCTTGAGTGTCGTCACCCATCACGATCCCCCGTCCTTGGTCATGTTCTTCGCCTTGGCGCCGGCGCCGGCGGCGACCGCGCCGCCGCTCATCGAACCGATGAAGACGCCGCCCTCGCTGATCTGCACGATCTGCTGCTCGAACTGGTCGGTCTCGTAACCCTGCGAGCGCAGGGCGTCCCGCACACCGCTCGCGATGCGGTCCTGGACCGTCTTCACGTAACGGCTGATGTCCATCTCCTGGAACAGCGACACCGTCTCCGCGCCGCCCAGCTCCCGCACGGACTTCGCCGGGCCGTCGGGCAGCGCGCGCTGCGGCTCGGCGAGCCAGGTGCGGAAGCCGGAGACACCGGCGCGGACCGTGGAGACGGCGGCCGCGAACCCCGCCGCGGGGCCGCTGAGCAACGCCCGCAGCCCGTCGCGCAGCGGGTCGTCCTGGCCGCGCGCCGCGATCACGTCGACCGAACGGAACTCCGTCCGGATCGGCGTCAGGATGTGCGGCACGACCTCCAGGACCAGCATGCCGCCCTGGGTGTGCACCCTGACCAGGACGGACACCACGACCTGCTCGTCCCAGGCGCCGACCCGCACCCGCAGGAAGTACCGGCGGGCCTCGCCGCCCTCGTCCACCGCCTCGGCGACGTGCCGCGTCACGGTGGTGTCCGCGTAGTCGAGCCGTGGGCGCGGCGGACCGACCGGCAGATAGACGAACTCCTCGATCTCCAGGTCCTTCAGCCGGTCCCTGCTGGTCGCGGCGGCGCCCTGCCGCAGCGCCTCCAGGCGGGGCCGGACCAGGTCCACGACCGTACGGCCGGTGAAGGGCGCCCCGTCGTCCGACGCGTCGGCGTCCCCGCGCCGCCGGAGCTCCAGGGCGAACGACCACGGCTCGTAGGGCTTCCCCATCCCGATGAAGGGACGGCCCGCGTCGTAGATGGCCATCCCCGCGTACTGCTCACGGTCGATGGCCCGTGCGATCCGCTGGTGGTAGGCGGTGGTGGGCTCGGCCCGGGGCGCCAGGAGGAACGCCTCGCGGCTGAGCTCGTTGCCCATCACGTCCGCCACGCGCCTGCGGTGCGCCCACACGGGGAGGACCAGCAGGAGCGGGAAGACGATGCCGATCCAGTTGTTCCCGCCGGTGGCCAGGCTGTACAGCGCGTACAGCCAGTAGCCGATCGCGAGCACCGCGGGGACGGCGGGGACGAGCTTGCGCACGTTCCCCTTCATCGCCTCGCGCAGGGTGCGCTTGTCGACCACGTAGACGGACGAGCCCCGTCCGGCGGAGGCCGCCGCGGACCACTGGGCGAAGCTCACCAGCGCGTAGATCCCCGACCACTTCGGCAGCGGGACCTCGTCGGCCGTGCCCACCTCGATGCCGATGAAGGCGGCCCAGAGCACGAGGAGCATCAGCGCCGTCAGCGCGTCCTGTCTGCGGGCGCGAAGCGCGTGCGCGAGCACCGGCACGACGTCGACGCCGAGCGACGGCGCGATGGGCCTCTCCTCGTGCTCCACCAGCTCCTCGACGACCTGCCGGCGGAACTCGATGTCCAGATAGGTCCCGGCACAGAGCAGCCGGGTGGCCTCTGTACGGGAGTCCTGTGGGGTGGTTGCTGTCATACGTCCCCCGATCGTCGAACTCGCCTGCGATCAGGCATGAGTTGACGGATTTTCGGAGAACTCACAATAGGCCAGAAGTCCCGCGCGCAACCCCTGTCGGGGCGCAAATGACGGGCCGGATCTCACCCCGTACGGGCGTACTCACGGACGGATGCGCGAATACCGTCCGGGTCGCCGTCGTCAGAATTACTGATCACGCACTCGCGAAGGCGGCCACGCGCCCCGGGACGGACCCGTACCGCCCTCGCGAAAAGGGGTGTGCCCCCGGCGGCCGAAGCCGCCGGGGGCACACCCCTGGAACGATCCGTGGATCGGGTCCGGATCGGACGTGGATCAGATGAGACCCAGGCCGCGGACCGCGTCGCGCTCCTCGACGAGCTCCTTGACGGAGGCGTCGATGCGGGCGCGGGAGAAGTCGTTGATCTCCAGGCCCTGGACGATCTCGTACTTGCCGTCCTTCGTGGTGACGGGGAAGGACGAGATGATGCCCTCGGGGACGCCGTAGGAGCCGTCCGACGGGATGCCCATGGAGGTCCAGTCGCCGGCGGCGGTGCCGTTGACCCAGGTGTGGACGTGGTCGATGGCGGCGTTGGCGGCGGAGGCGGCCGAGGAGGCGCCACGGGCCTCGATGATCGCGGCGCCGCGCTTGGCGACGGTCGGGATGAAGGTGTCGGCGAGCCACTGCTCGTCGTTCACGACCTCGGCGGCGTTCTTGCCGGCGACCTCGGCGTGGAAGATGTCCGGGTACTGGGTGGCGGAGTGGTTGCCCCAGATCGTCAGACGCTTGACGTCGGAGACCGACACGCCGGCCTTCTTCGCGAGCTGCGAGACGGCGCGGTTGTGGTCCAGGCGGGTCATCGCGGTGAAGCGCTCGGCGGGCACGTCCGGGGCGGCGGCCTGGGCGATGAGGGCGTTGGTGTTGGCCGGGTTGCCGACGACGAGGACCTTGATGTCGTCCGCGGCGTGGTCGTTGATGGCCTTGCCCTGGGGCTTGAAGATGCCGCCGTTGGCCTCCAGGAGGTCACCGCGCTCCATGCCCTTGGTGCGGGGGCGGGCGCCCACGAGGAGGGCCACGTTCGCACCGTCGAACGCCACGTTCGGGTCGTCGGTGATCTCGATGCCGCGGAGCAGCGGGAAGGCGCAGTCGTCGAGCTCCATGGCGGTGCCCTCGGCGGCCTTCAGGCCCTGCGGGATCTCCAGCAGCCGCAGCTTGACCGGCACGTCCGCGCCGAGGAGGTGACCGGAGGCGATGCGGAAGAGCAGCGCGTAGCCGATCTGACCGGCCGCGCCGGTAACGGTGACATTGACGGGAGTGCGGGTCATGGCGATCTCCTGCTGCGAACTGGGGTTGGGTGTCCCTGCCCATTTGTGAGGATCTCTCTCGGTGTCAAGAGATCCGGCGTCAGGCTATCCGACCGCGCACCGCCTGAACCGCCGCCCCCGTGTGGGACGCCTCACCGTGGCGTCGCCGGCCGGGCGGCGAGGGGGACCACACGAGGACGCCCGCCGACGCGTCAGGGCGCTTCGGCGGGCGTGTACGGGCCGCGGGGCGGGCGTACGGGCCCATGACGCGGGGGCACGGGGACACGCGGGGGCTCCAGCCGGTTTCAGCCGGCCGTGCCCGGCGACGCCGTGCGCGGGACCGTGCAGCCCTGGGTACCCGCCGCCAGCGTGGCGCAGGCCGTCGCCTGGCCGGGAGCGGCGACGGCCACCATGGGGGTGTAGCCGTCCGCGTCGCGCACGACGCGCCCGGACTCCGTACGCGCCGGGGCCGAGCCCTGGGCGCGGGCGCTTATCCGCACGGCGTCACCGACGGCCGCCCGCGTTATGCGGCCCCACGCGGCGCCGCAGACGGCGCTGTAGCGCACCTCGACGTAGGACGAGCCGACCGTCGCGGATCCGGCCGTCGTGGCGCGGGCGCCGCCGCAGCCCATGGCCTCCGGGTCCTTGCCGGCGCAGTCGGCGCCCGCGCACTTCACCCCGGCGGGCAGGTTCGCCACCGTGCTCGCGCTCGGCGTGACCGCCGCCGTGCCCCCGTCCGCCCCGCGGTCGCCCGTGCCCAGCAGCAGGACGGCCGCCGCGACGACGAGCAGGGCGCCGACGACACCGGTGACGAACAGGCCGACCCGGCGGCGCGGCGGGCCCTGGGCCGGGGCCGGGATGGCGCTCGCCCGGTAGTCCGGCGGTACGGGCGCGCGGGGCACGGGCGGGCGCGGAGCCTGCCCCTGGGCGGCCGGGGCCTGCGGCATGAGCGGGGCGGCCCGTACGCCCTCCGCGACCCCTTCCTGACGGTCCTGACGGCCTTGACGGTCCGGCCGGTCCGGCCGGTCCGGCGGGCGGGGGTCCGGCGGCCGCGGCTCCCTGCACAGCGGCTCCGAGCGCAGGGCTCCCTGCTCCCGGGCGCCCGCGCCCGCCCGCGCCGCCGGGGGCGGGCCGAACTCGCCCAGCGCGGCCCGCGCCCGGGCGACCCGCATCGCCTCCAGCGTCACGTCGTGCCGCAGCTCGGAGCGGCTCCAGGCCCGCTCGGCCAGCTCCCACATGGTGCTCAGATGGCCGACGTCGGTGCCGGTCACCTCGGCCAGGGCCTCCGCGGCCCCGCGCGGCGAGAGCAGCCGGCCGTTCAGATAGCGCTCCCACGACGTCTTGCTGTACCCCGTGCGGTCCGCGACGGCACTGATGCTCAGCCCGCTGCGCTCGACGAGTCTGCGCAACTGTTCGGTGAACTCCCGCACCTGCGGATCGAGTTCCTCCGGTAACGCCCTCCAGCGAGGCATTGTCCTCCCCTGCTCCCCCGGTACGTACGCCGGACGCGCGCCGTGCGCCGGGCCGGCCGTGTCGCGTCGCGGCCCGTCGCCGCGGCGCGCGTCCACAGTCTTCGGTGCTGGCTACCCAGGGGGATGCCGCAACTCGGCGCGACAGTTCCCCAGCGGGGGGCGCACGGGGGCATTTGGGGCGAATGACCTTCCCGGTGTGCGCCCTTGTCGCATCCGCCGCACAACTGGTACACGACAGGGACCTCGTACCGGAACAGTCACCTCCGGGCTACAGGGGGCCTGGGGATCTTGAAACGGCCCGCCGGGGTCAAGATCCTCTGGAGTGGGCGGTGGCCCGTCCCCCCACGGGGGTGGAGGACGGGCCACCGCGGCCGCTCACCCGCAAGAGCGGTGGCCCGCACCGCGCACCGACGGGCGGTGCGGGTCACCGTGCCAAGGGAGCAGCCCGCGAACGCGGCCGGGATCGGCCGGAAACAGACCCTCCTCCTGATCCCCGGCTCCGGTCCCCTCGCCCTCTCTCAGCGCCCCGTCCTCCTCCTGAGGTTCTCGTCCAGCGCGTCCAGGAACTGCTCCGTGGTCAGCCAGGGGGCGTCCTTGGAGATCAGCAGCGCCAGGTCCTTGGTCATCCGGCCGCCCTCGACCGTCTCGACGCACACCTCCTCCAGGGTCTCCGCGAACCGGGTGACCTCGGGGGTGCCGTCGAGCCTCCCCCGGTGCGCCAGACCGCGGGTCCAGGCGAAGACCGACGCGATCGGATTCGTCGAGGTCGCCTTGCCCTGCTGGTGCCGGCGGTAGTGGCGGGTGACCGTGCCGTGCGCGGCCTCGGCGAGAGCGGTCCTGCCGTCCGCCGACATCAGGACGGAGGTCATCAGGCCGAGCGAGCCGAAGCCCTGCGCGACGGTGTCGGACTGGACGTCCCCGTCGTAGTTCTTGCAGGCCCAGACGTAGCCGCCCGCCCACTTCAGCGCCGCGGCGACCATGTCGTCGATGAGCCGGTGCTCGTAGGTCAGGCCCTTCGCGTCGAACTCCGCCCGGAACTCGGCGTCGAAGACCTCCTGGAAGAGGTCCTTGAAGCGCCCGTCGTACTTCTTGAGGATCGTGTTCTTGGTGGACAGGTACACCGGATAGCCACGGGAGAGGCCGTAGCGGAACGAGGCCCTCGCGAAGTCGCGGATCGACGCGTCGTGGTTGTACATCGACAGCGCGACGCCGGGCCCCGGGAACTCGTGGACCTCGACCTCCAGGGGCTCCGAGCCGTCCTTCGGGGTGAAGGTCATGGTGAGGGTGCCCGGGCCCGGAATCTTGAGGTCGGTGGCGCGGTACTGGTCGCCGAAGGCGTGGCGGCCGACGACGATCGGCTTCGTCCACCCGGGGACCGGGCGGGGCACGTTCCCGATGACGATCGGCTCGCGGAAGATCACGCCGCCGAGGATGTTGCGAATGGTGCCGTTGGGCGAGCGGTACATCGCCTTGAGGCCGAACTCCTCGACCCGCGCCTCGTCCGGGGTGATCGTGGCGCACTTCACTCCGACGCCGTACTCCCCGACGGCCCTGGCCGCCTCGACGGTCACCTGGTCGCTGGTGGCGTCGCGGTGCTCGATGCCCAGGTCGAAGTACTTCAGCTCGATGTCGAGGTACGGGAGGATCAGCCTGTCCTTGACGAAGGACCAGATGATGCGGGTCATCTCGTCGCCGTCGAGCTCGACGACGGGCTCGGCTACCTTGATCTTGGCCATGGGGGTCCTTTCCCCGCCCGGCCGCCTCCCGTAACCGGAGGCTCTGACTCCGCACCCCTTCCGGGCCGTGTGCCGCGTGACGCCCCCCGGGGGCCGAAGCCCCCGGGGAAGGACCGTCACGGCCGTCCCGCCCGCGTCCGCCGCGACGCCGCGACCGCTACACCGTGAAGTGCAGCACGTCCTCCAGGAACGGGATCTTCAGCCACGGGTGCGGCTGCGCCATCAGCGAGAGCAGCAGGATCGCCGCCCCCAGCCCGCCGTACGTGATCATGTCCGTGAACCGGGACCGGACCGCGAGCATGCCGACCGAGGGCAGTGCCCACCGCAGCACCGCGCCGCCGACCATCGCCAGCCCGATCAGCAGCGTCCCGACCCGGAACGCGTCGAGGGAGACCACCAGCAGGCCCACGCCCGTCACGCCCAGCACCGTCAGCAGCGGCCACTGCCGGGCCGGGGCGGGCGCGTCACCCGGGGCGGCGCGCCCGCCCCCCTCGGGGCGGGCGGTGTCGCGCGTGAGCTGGAAGCGGCGCGACTTGCCGGGCTGCCGCCCGCCGGATCCGGACTCAGCCCGCATTGCCGATTCCGGCGGCGCGCTCGGCGGCCTCCACCACGTTGACCAGCAGCAGCGCCCGGGTCATCGGGCCCACGCCACCCGGGTTGGGGGCGACCCAGCCGGCCACCTCGGCCGCGCCCGGGTGGACATCGCCGACGATCTTGCCGTTCTCGTCGCGGCTGACGCCGACGTCGAGGATGGCCGCGCCCGGCTTGACATCCTCGGGCTTGATCAGGTGCGGCACGCCGGCCGCGGCGACGATGATGTCCGCCTGGCGCAGCTGCGCGGAGAGGTCACGGGTGCCGGTGTGGCAGAGGGTGACCGTGGCGTTCTCGGACTTGCGGGTCAGCAGGAGGCCGATCGAACGGCCGACGGTGATACCGCGGCCGACGACCACGACGTGCGCGCCGTTGATCTCCACGTCGTGGCGGCGCAGCAGCTCGACGATGCCGTGCGGGGTGCAGGGCAGCGGGCCGGTCTCGTTGAGGACGAGGCGGCCGAGGTTGGTCGGGTGGAGGCCGTCCGCGTCCTTGGCCGGGTCCATCAGCTCCAGCACGCGGTTGGTGTCGATGCCCTTGGGGAGCGGGAGTTGGACGATGTATCCGGTGCAGTCAGGGTTGTCGTTGAGCTCCCGGACGACTGCCTCGATCTCCTCCTGCGTGGCGGTGTCGGGCAGTTCGCGCTGGATCGACGCGATGCCGACCTGGGCGCAGTCACGGTGCTTTCCGGCCACGTACCACTTGCTGCCGGGGTCGTCGCCGACGAGGAGGGTGCCCAGGCCGGGCGTGACGCCCTCGGCCTTCAGCGCCTCCACGCGGGTGGTGAGTTCGGACTTGATCGCGGCGGCGGTGGCCTTGCCATCGAGAATCTGGGCGGTCATGCCCCCCATCCTCGCGGATGGGGTGGCACTCATTCCAGTCAGGTCACGGCCGCTCGCCGACGTGTGACGCTGTCAGTGCCGTATGTCACGATGATCGGAGTAGCCGCGACTGTCGGGGGCCGGGCGGCCACTGTCCCCGCACGTCCACCTGCCCCGCGCGGTCCCGGCTCGTCCCGCTCCGAGACCGCTCGAAGGATCACCAGGTGACCTACCCGCCCCAGCAGCCCCCGCAGTACCCCCAGTACCCGCAGCAGCCCCAGCAGCCCGGTCAGCCCTACGCGCCGTTCCCGCAGCAGGCGGCGGGCTACGGCTATCCGCAGGGCGGTTACCCCCAGGGCGGCTATCCCCAGGGCGCGCCCGTCATGCAGCAGCGTCCGCCGCTGGCCGGCTGGTGGTCGCGCGTGGCCGCGACGCTGATCGACGGCCTGCTGCTCGGCCTGATCCCGTTCGCCTTCCTGATCGTCGGCATCATCATGATGGTGATGTCCGTCGCCGACTGCGTGGACGAGACCACCGGCGCCGTGGCCAGCTCCTGCGAGCCCTCCACCGGGGCCGCGGGCACGGGCATGGTGCTGATCGTCATCGGCGGCCTCCTCGGCTTCGGGCTCAGCCTGTGGATGCTCTACCGCCAGGGCAAGACCGGCCAGACGGTCGGCAAGAAGATGATGAACATCGCCGTGGTGCGCGAGCGCGACGGCCAGCCGACCGGCTTCGGCATGGCCTTCGTGCGCAACCTCGCCCACATCATCGACAGCCTCCCGTTCAACCTGGGCTACCTGTGGCCGCTGTGGGACGAGAAGAAGCAGACGTGGGCCGACAAGATGATCGGCACGGTCGTCATCCGCACCCGCTGAGCACCCGCCGCGGCACTCGCCGCGCGCACGCCGAGGCCGCGCCCCGAACCTTCGGGGCGCGGCTTTCGCGTACGTACGGCGGGAGGTACGGCGGTACGTACGGCGGGCGGAGCTCAGTGGAAGAAGTGGCGCGTCCCCGTGAAGTACATCGTCACGCCCGCCGCCTTCGCGGCCTCCACGACCTGCTCGTCACGGACCGAACCGCCCGGCTGCACCACGGCCTTGACGCCGGCGGCGGTCAGCACCTCCAGCCCGTCCGGGAAGGGGAAGAAGGCGTCCGAGGCCGCGTACGAACCCTGGACGCGCTCCTCGCCCGCGCGCTGGACGGCCAGCTTCGCGGAGTCCACGCGGTTGACCTGACCCATGCCGACGCCGACGGTCGCGCCGCCCTTGGCCAGCAGGATCGCGTTGGACTTCACCGCGCGGCAGGCGCGCCAGGCGAAGGCCAGCTCGGCGAGCTCGGCGGCGGACAGCGCCTCGCCCGTGGCGAGCGTCCAGTTGGCCGGGTCGTCGCCCTCGGCCTGGAGCCGGTCCTTGACCTGGACCAGGACACCACCCTCGACGGGACGGGTCTCGCCGTGCGCCGCGGGGGCGTCGGCACAGCGCAGCACGCGGATGTTCTTCTTGCGGGCGAGCACCTCGACGGCGCCGTCCTCGTAGGCCGGGGCGACGATGACCTCGGTGAAGATCTCGGCGACCTGCTCGGCCATGGCGACCGACACGGGGCTGTTGACGGCGATCACACCGCCGAACGCGGACAGCGGGTCGCAGTCGTGCGCCTTACGGTGCGCGTCGGCGACGTCCGAACCGATGGCGATGCCGCACGGGTTGGCGTGCTTGATGATCGCGACGCAGGGGTCGGTGTGGTCGTACGCCGCCCGGCGCGCGGCCTCGGTGTCGACGTAGTTGTTGTACGACATCTCCTTGCCGTGCAGCTGCTCGGCGTAGGCGAGGCCCTTGCCCGTGCCGTCGGTGTAGAGCGCGGCGGCCTGGTGCGGGTTCTCGCCGTAGCGCAGGACCTGCTTACGGGCGTGGGTGACGGCGGTGAAGTCCGGCCAGGGGCTCTCGTCGGCGGCGTAGTCGGCCGCGAACCAGTTGGCGACGGCCACGTCGTAGGCGGCCGTGTGCTGGAACGCCTCGGCGGCGAGCCGCTTGCGCTGCCCGAGGTCGAAGCCCCCGTCGGCGGCGGCCTTCAGCACGTCGGCGTAGCGGTCGGGGTTCACGACCACGGCGACGGAGGGGTGGTTCTTGGCGGCGGCGCGGACCATCGAGGGGCCGCCGATGTCGATCTGCTCGACGCACTCGTCGGGGGAGGCGCCCGACGCGACGGTCTCGCGGAAGGGGTAGAGGTTGACGATCACGAGGTCGAAGGGCTCCACGCCCAGCTCGGTGAGCTGCTCGCGGTGCGAGGCGAGGCGCCGGTCGGCGAGGATGCCGGCGTGCACGCGCGGGTGCAGGGTCTTGACCCGGCCGTCCAGGCACTCGGGGAAGCCGGTCAGCTCCTCGACCTTGGTGACCGGGACACCGGCCTCGGCGATCCGCCCGGCCGTCGAGCCGGTCGAGACGAGCTGGACGCCCGCCGCGTGCAGACCGCGGGCCAGCTCCGCCAGCCCCGTCTTGTCGTAGACGCTGACCAGCGCGCGCCGGATGGGCCGCTTCGTGCCTTCGGCGGTCACGCCCTCGGGGGTCGTACCTTCGGAGGTCGTAGCTTCGACGGTCACGGGATTCTTACCTTTCGTCCCTCTATGCGATAGCCGTCGCGGGCCAGACGCCCCACGACATCGACGAGCAGCGCTCGCTCGACTTCCTTGATCCGCTCATGCAGCGCGGATTCGTCGTCCTCGTCCCGGACCTCCACCACGCCCTGCGCGATGATCGGGCCGGTGTCGACGCCGTCGTCGACGAAGTGGACGGTGCAGCCGGTCACCTTCGCGCCGTACGCGAGCGCGTCGCGCACGCCGTGGGCGCCGGGGAAGCTGGGCAGCAGGGCGGGGTGGGTGTTGACCACCCGGCCGCCGAAGCGGTCCAGGAACGCCTTGCCCAGGATCTTCATAAAACCGGCCGAGACGACCAGGTCCGGCGCGTACGCGGCGGTCGCCTCGGTCAGCGCCCGGTCCCAGGCGTCCCGGTCCGCGTGGTCCTTCACCCGGCACACGAAGACGGGCAGCCCGGCGCGCTCGGCGCGCTCCAGCCCGGCGATGCCGTCCCGGTCGGCGCCCACGGCGACGATCCGGGCGCCGAAGCCGTCCGGGTCCGCGGCGATCGCGTCGAGCAGGGCCTGCAGATTGGTGCCCGAGCCGGAGACCAGCACGACGAGCCGTGCGGGTGACGGGGACGCGGGAGGCTCGGGGGGCGGGGAGGCCACAGCGGGGCCCTTTCTCGCGGGTGATGCGGTTTGTATGGTCGTACGAGACCGAGGGTTCCCCGAATACGGGGGACCCTACGAAGCCGCCGACCGCCAGCAACGATACCGGCACGCGGAACGGCCCCCACGGGACGGGGGCGGCCGCGGAAGGTAGCGTCTGGAAGCAGCGCACGGAAAGCGCGGGCAAAGCGCGAGGAATCCGAGCGCGACGCCGTACGTTCGGTGTGCAGTACGTCATGCGGTCACGTTCTGGCGTACGGGACACGTCGGCGCGCCGTGCGCAGGACGACGACACGAGACGTGTGCAGGACGACGACACAAGGGGAAGACACACTCCACATGCCGGACCGACGCCGCCACGCGGCTCACCACCTCGCGCTGCCCACCGCGTCCATGGAGTCCGCGGGGCCCTCGGGACCCACCGTGTCCACGGGGTCCGTGTCCACGCGGTCCGTGCCCATGGCGTCCGTGTCCATGGCGTCCGCGTCCTTGGGGTCCGTGTCCACGGAGTCCGCGGGAGGCCGGCGATGAGGAACGCCCGGATGTCGCACGAACGCCCGTCGTCGCAGTCCCCGGACGAACAGCGGGACGACAACCCCTTCGCGCCCCCGCCGGAGGGGCGGCCGGACCGCCCCTGGGAGCCGCGCGAGCGCCCCGAGGGGCGCGAGGGACAGCCGGGCCAAGGGGATCACGGCCAGGGCGACGACGGCGCGGGGCCGGGGTCGGGGTCGCAGGACGGCGGGCAGCCCCCGGTGTGGGGCAGCCAGTGGAGCAGCCGGCAGCCGGGGCGCCATGACGGCGGCTTCGGCGGCGGTCCCGGCGGGCCGCGCCCGCCGGGCGGTGGCGGTCGGGGAGGCGGCCCCGGCGGAAGTCCGGGCGGAGGCAGCGGCCTGCGCTGGGACCCGACGGACCCGGCCCAGCGGCGCGCCCGCTACGCCCTGCTGGCGGGCATGTGGGGCTTCTTCTTCGCCCTCTTCAGCATCCCCCAGGTGGCCCTGCTGCTCGGTGCCCTCTCCCTCTACTGGGGCATCAGCTCCCTCCGCGCCAAGTCCGCGGGGCGGCGGCCGGATCCGGACGGCGCGGGGGTGGCGCCGGGTACGTCCGGCGTCCCGGGTACGTCCGGCACGCCGGGTGTTCCGGGCGCTCCGGGTGTTCCGGGTGTTCCGGGCGCCTTCCGGCCGCAGACGACGGCGGCGGTGAGCGGGCTGGTGACGGGCGGACTGGCGCTGGCGATCGTGGCGGCGACGTTCCTCTTCCAGATCGTGTACAGCGACTACTACACGTGTGTGGACGACGCGCTGACGCAGACGTCGCGGCAGGCGTGCGAGAACCATCTGCCGAAGGAGCTGCGGCCGCTGCTGGGGACGCGGGACTGAGGCGGGCTGGGGCGGGGTTGGGGCGGGCGGCGGGGTTTTCCCCTACCCGCCCCTTCCCGTAACCGGGGGCAAGCCCCCGGGCCCCCTTCCGGGCGCCGCACGGTGGTGGCGCCCGGGTCGCCCGGGTCGACCGGGTCGCCCGGGTCGCCCGGCGGGGTGTCGGTGCCGCCTCGACGGCGTCGACGGCGCCCGGCGCCGGGCCCGCGTCGGCCGGCGGTCCTTGGCGGTCGCTTCCGGCCCGTGCGGCGTCCGGGGGCCGGGGCGTGGGCGTCCGGGGCGTCGGGGCTGCGGCGGGGCTGGGGGTTCGGCGGGGGTGCCGGTGCCGTGCGCCTCGACGGCGTCAACGGCGCCCGGTGCCGGGCCCGCGTCAGCCAGCGGCCGGCGGCCCTTGGCGGTCGCTTCCGGCCCGTGCGGCGTCCGGGGGCCGGGCGTGGGTGTCCGGGGGCGCCGGGGCCGGGGCTGCGGCGGGGCCGGTGGGCTGCGGGGCCGGTGGGCTGCGGGGCCGGTGGGGCTGCGGCGGGGCCGGGGGGGGCTGCGGCGGGGCCGGGGGAAGTTCAGTCCTGTGCCGGGCCCGCCGCCGGGTCGCGCGGCTCGAAGTCCGGTACGAGCCCGCCCCCCGAATCCTTGAGCGCGGCCCACCGCACCTGCCGGGCCCCCGTGTCGTGCCAGACCCCGGCGCCGCCCACGGCCTTCCCCTCGGCCGGTGACGCACCCCGGCCCGCGCACGGGGCCGCGTGCCGGCCCTTCTTCGCCCGGCCCCGCCACCAGGCCCGCGACCGCTTGGCAACCGGCGGGGAGGCGGGCCCGGTGGCCGGGTTCGCGGCGTCCGGAGGCCCGTACCGGGGGGACGCCTCGAGCGAGGGGCGTACGGGCAGTTCCTCGGCCAGGACGGGGACAGGCGGCACGGGCGCCGCCGGATCCTGGGGCACGCCGCGCGGCCGGAGCCGCCGGGTGGGCCGGTCGACCGCCGGACGGTTACGGGCCGCCGCGCCGGCCGGTCCGCTCTGGGACGTGCCGTCACCCGCCGCGCCGCCACGGAGCGCGCCGATGCCGATGCCGGGCCAGCGGCCGCGGAACGCCCTTGCGGCGGGTGGGGCCCCGCCGACCTCCTCCGTCTCCCGCGACTTCCCCGTGTTTTCCTGCGCCGCCTTACGAGCCGCGACGCCCCACCGGCTCCGCCACCGGGGCGCGCCCGCGGACTTCTCCGGGCTCCCGGCGTCCACGCCCCCTTCGGCCGCTCCGGCCGTTCCGGCCGCTTCCGGGCGGTCGCCGCGCTCCGGGCCCTGGGACCGGGCGGTGGGCCCGGACTGAGCGGGGCTCACGGAACGAGCAGGGGACCCGGCCGCTGCTGGGGATCCGGCCTGAGCAGGGGATCCGGCCCGAGGAGGAGATCCGGCTTGAGGAGAAGATCCGGCTTGAGCAGCGGTTCCAGCCGAGGCAGAGGCCCTGCCCTGACCAGCGGCCCTGGCCGATGCGGAGGCCGAGAACCCACCCTGACCAGCAGCCCTGGCCGACGCGGAAGACCCACCCGGCGCAGGAGCCCCGCCTTCGCCGGGAGCCTCGGCCGCCATGCCGTCGGTCGTCCCCCACCGCCGTCCCCGCTGCCGTTCTCGCTGGTCGAACGCGTCCCCGGGGAACTCCGGGTCTCCGCCCTCGACGGAGGCTCCGGCCGCTGCGTCCCGCTCCCCCCGCGGCCGGAAGCCGTCTCCGGTCTCTTCCGCGCGGTGGACCTCACCGGAGGTCCCGGCCGCCGCGTCCGCGGTCTCACCCTCGGCCCACCACGCCTGTGGCCGGACACCGCCCCGGCCCTCCTCCGCGCCACCACCGTCGCCGGACGCCCCGACCGCAGCATCCGCCACATCCCACCACCCCCGGCGCCGGTAACCGTCCCGGAACTCCTCCGAAAGGCCGACCTCACCGGAAATCCCGGCCCCCGCGTCCGCGCCCTCGTCCGCGACCCACTGCGCCCGTGATCGCAAGCCGCCCCGGCCCTCCCCCGCACCGCCACCCTCGCCGGACACCCCGACCGCAGCATCCGCCGCATCCCACCGCCCCCGACCCCGGTAACCGTCCCGGATCTCCTCCGAAAGGCCGGCCTCACGGGAAATCCCGGCCCCCGCGTCCGCGCCCTCGTCCGCGACCCACTGCGCCCGTGATCGCGAGCCGTCCCGGCCCTCCCCCGCACCACCACCCTCGCCGGACACCCCGACCGCAACATCCGCCACATCCCGCCACTCCCGGCGCCGGTAACCGTCCCGGAACTCCTCCGAAAGGCCGACCTCACCGGAAATCCCGGCCCCCTCATCCGCGCCCTCGTCCGCGACCCACTGCGCCCGTGATCGCAAGCCGTCCCGGCCCTCCCCCGCACCGCCACCCTCGCCGGACACCCCGACCCCAGCATCCGCCGCATCCCACCACCCCCGACCCCGGTGACCACCCCGGATCTCCTCCGGAAGGGCCTCGTCCACGGCCCACCTCCCCCGTGACCGCAGTCCATCTCGAACCTCCTCCACGCCGCCGTCCTCACCGGGCACCCCGGCGGCCGCATCCCGCCGCCAGTAACCGCCCCTGAGCCCCTCCGCACGGTCGGCCTCACCGGAGACCCCGGCCGCCGCAGCCTCATCCGCGGCCCACCTCGCCCGTGGCCGCGAGCCGTCCCGGCCCTCCCCCGCACCGCCACCCTCGCCGGACACCCCGACCGCAGCATCCGCCGCATCCCACCGCCCCCGACCCCGGTGACCATCCCGGATCTCCTCCGAAAGGTCGGCCTCGTCCGGGGTGCCGTCGGCAGCCGCTCGTCTCTCCTGCTGCCGGAAATCGTCCTCGGCCGCCGCCGCGCCGTCAGCGTCGCCAGGGTGTCCGGCCGCCGCCTCCTCCTCGCGCCGCTCCGCCCGCTGCCGGAAGCCGTCCCGGGCCTCCGCCGTGTCATCGGCCTCGCCGGGGGTCCCGGGCGCCGCGGCCTCAGCCCACCTCGTCCGCTCCCGGAAGCCGTCCCCCGTCTCCGCCGCGCCCTCAGCCTCGCCGGGGAGCCAGGCCGTGCCGGCCTCAGCCCACCTCGCTTCCCTGGCCGCCTCCGCGTCGTCGGCCTCAACCTCTGCCTCTGCGACGGCCGCTGTCGCCTCGTCGTCCACCCGTGCCCGCCGGGGGAAGGCGTCCTCGGGCGCCGCGGCCTCCGCTGCCCGTACCTCCTCCCGCAACTCGTCCGGGGTCTCTTCCGGGGCATCGTGCCCGGTCGGCGTCCCCCGTCCGGCCCGGCGCCAGAACGGTGCCCCGGCCTTCGCCGGGGAGTCGGGCGCCTCGGCCGGCCCGGGGCCGGCGACCGAGCCCAGGCCCACGGTGACCTCCGTCGCCGACGCGGACGCGGGCGCGGGCGCGGGCGCCGCCGCGGGCTCCGGGTGAGCGCCGAAGCCCAGCCACGCGGCCAGGCCGCGCAGGGCCGCGGCACCGGTCCAGCGGCGGGGGGCGCGCGGCTCGGCGGTCGGCACCGGTGCCGGTGCCGGTGCCTCCGAGGGGGCCGTCAGAGGCGTGAGGCCCAGCGCGGCCACCGGGCCCCGCGACCAGGCCGGTACCGCCGCGCCGTACTGCCGCGACCTGGCCTCCCGCCGCGCCGCGCGGACCGCCCGGCGGCGCAGCCAGCGCAGCGTCAGCGCGCCGGGGACGCCGATCGCGGCCGTCCAGGTGACGGCCGACATCCCGACCCGGCGCCACGGCGGCCCGAAGACCGCGAGCGCGCCGTCGCCGAGGGCGCCGGACGCCGCGTACGCCAGGAACGTCGTCACCACGGCGCAGACCGCGGCGCCGGCGGCCGCGGTCAGGGCGGTGCCCAGGAACGTCGAGCGGCCCAGCGGCACCGCGCCGCTCGGCACGGCGGCGTACGCGATGGCCACGCCCGCCGCGACCGGCACGGCGATCGCGGCCGCGTAGAGCAGCGGCCCGGGGTCGCCCTCCGCCGGCAGGGCCGAGAACAGCGGGAACCGCGGCAGGATCGGATGGTCGGTCACGCCCAGCGGGGCGATCACGCTGCCCGCGCCGACCGTGAAGCCGGGGCCGAGCCCGTAGGCCACCGTCCAGACCACGGCGTTCGGTGCCAGCGCCACGCACAGCAGGATCACGGCGACCCGGCCGGACCAGGCCACCGTCATCTGGAGCAGCGACTCCCGCGCGTCGCTCGCGTGCACGGCGAGCGAACCGGCGAGCAGCAGCGCGGCGGCACCGAGCAGGGCCGCGGTGCCGACGGCGCCGACGCGGGCAACGGCGGTCAGCCGGGGGCGGGTGAAGGCGGCCCGGACGCGCTTGGGCAGGGCCTGGAGCGTGCCCCGGGCGAACGCGGGCGGGGTTCCGCCCGGACGGCCGAGCGCCGTCCACACCCCGAGGCCGATGGACGCTCCGGCGACCAGCGGCAGGTGGAGCAGCGCGCTCAGCGGCGCGGCCCGCAGGGGACCGGAGGAGGCGTAGAGCACGGCGGCGGTGGCCACGAGGAGGTAGCCGCCGAGGAGGGCGAGGGCTACGGTGCGGGGCGGGAGCGGTTCGTCGGGATCGTAGGCGTGCGCATCGCCGTGCCCGTGCGCATCGCCATGCCCGTGCGCGTCACCGTGCCCGTGCGCGCCACCGTGCCCATGCGCGTCACCGGGTCCGTGCGCGTCGCCGTGCCCGCCGCCGAGTCCGGGTCCGCCGCCGAGTCCGAGTCCATCGTCGATCCCCGACGTGCCGGAGCCCCCCGCGCCCCCGTCTCCCCCGCAATGCCTGCCAGCCCCGTCAGACTCACTCGTCCCGTCAGCTCGGACCGCCCCGTCACGCCCGCCGAACCCGTCCAGCGCTTCGATCACATCGATCCCGGCGGCACCACCGGCACCACGGCCGCCCCCCGCCTCCCTCGGATCGCCGGTCCGCTCCAGGGCGTGCCGGGCCGCCCGGTAGAGCAGCCAGCACGGAAGGATCGAGGTCAGCAGGGGTGTCAGCCCGACCGGCGCGGTCCCTCCGGAGAGCGTCTCGGTCCGTACGAGCTCGGCACCGTGCGCCAGCAACCACAGGTCGGCGGCGATGCGCAGGGCGCCGGCGGGCCCGCTGTCGGGGTAGGGGGAGGAGATCCAGAGCAGCAGTACGGCCACGGCGAGCGCGCCCAGCCCCAGCCCCGCGGCGAGCATCCCGCCGAGGAACACCGTGCCCGCCGTCATGGGTGGCGCGTGCACGGCGGAGCGGCCGCGCGCGGGGAACGAGGGGGTGTGCTCGGCATACGGAGTCACAGGGCTCACAGGGCCATGCTGCCAACAACAATGCTTTCGTACGGGTAACGGGCAAATGGCCGTCGTGTCGCCCAGGGTCCGCTTATGACCCGGTTCGGAAACGGGTGTGGGCCCGCACCTCGGGAGAGGTGCGGGCCCACGGGCCACGCGAACGTACGGTCCGGGCCGCGGTCACCACCGCGGTCCGGGGTCGTGCGGTCGGGCCAGGACTCAGGCGCTGAGCGCGGCGCGCGCGAGGCGGGCCGTCTCGGACGGCGTCTTGCCGACCTTCACGCCCGCGGCCTCGAGGGCCTCCTTCTTCGCCTGCGCGGTGCCGGAGGAACCGGACACGATCGCACCGGCGTGACCCATGGTCTTGCCCTCGGGCGCGGTGAAGCCGGCCACGTAGCCGACGACCGGCTTGGTGACGTTGGCCTTGATGAAGTCGGCCGCGCGCTCCTCGGCGTCGCCACCGATCTCACCGATCATGACGATCAGCTCGGTCTCCGGGTCGGCCTCGAAGGCCGCCAGGGCGTCGATGTGCGTGGTGCCGATGACCGGGTCGCCACCGATGCCGACGGCCGAGGTGAAGCCGATGTCACGGAGCTCGTACATCATCTGGTAGGTCAGCGTGCCGGACTTGGACACGAGACCGATCTTGCCGGGCTTGGTGATGTCGCCCGGGATGATGCCGGCGTTGGACTGGCCCGGGGTGATCAGACCGGGGCAGTTCGGGCCGATGATCCGGGTCTTGTTGCCCTTGGCCGAGGCGTACGCCCAGAAGGCGGCGGAGTCGTGCACCGCGATGCCCTCGGTGATGACGACGGCCAGCGGGATCTCGGCGTCGATCGCCTCGACGACGGCGGCCTTGGCGAAGGCCGGCGGGACGAAGAGGACGGACACGTCGGCGCCCGTCTTCTCCATCGCCTCCTTGACGGAGCCGAAGACCGGGACATCGGTGCCGTCGAAGTCGACGGACGTGCCGGCCTTGCGCGGGTTCACGCCACCGACGATGTTGGTGCCGTCGGCCAGCATGAGCTTGGTGTGCTTCATGCCCGTGGCGCCGGTCATCCCCTGGACGATGACCTTGCTGTCCTTGGTGAGGAAGATAGCCATGGTTGTGGAGTCCTCGTCCTTTACTTAGCCGCAGCCAGCTCGGCGGCCTTGTCGGCCGCGCCGTCCATGGTGTCCACGCGCTGCACGAGCGGGTGGTTGGCGTCGGACAGGATCTTGCGACCCAGCTCCGCGTTGTTGCCGTCGAGGCGCACGACGAGCGGCTTGGTGACGGCCTCGCCCTTGCTCTTGAGCAGCTCCAGGGCCTGGACGATGCCGTTGGCGACCTCGTCACAGGCGGTGATGCCACCGAAGACGTTGACGAACACGGACTTGACGTCCGGGTCGCCGAGGATGATCTCAAGACCGTTGGCCATGACCTCGGCGGAGGCGCCGCCACCGATGTCGAGGAAGTTGGCCGGCTTGACGTTGCCGTGGTTCTCACCGGCGTAGGCGACGACGTCGAGGGTGCTCATGACGAGACCCGCGCCGTTGCCGATGATGCCGACCTCACCGTCGAGCTTGACGTAGTTGAGGCCCTTGGCCTTGGCGGCGGCCTCGAGGGGGTTGGCCGCGGCCTTGTCCTCGAGCGCCTCGTGCTCCGGCTGGCGGAAGTCGGCGTTCTCGTCGAGCGAGACCTTGCCGTCGAGGGCGATGACATCGCCGTTGGCGACCTTGGCGAGGGGGTTGACCTCGACGAGGAGCGCGTCCTCGGCGACGAAGGTCTTCCACAGGGTCACCATGACCTCGGCGACCTTCTCGGCGACCTCGGCCGGGAACTTCGCCTGGGCGACGATCTCGCGGGCCTTCTCGATCGTGACGCCCTCGTTGGAGTCGACCGGCACCTTGGCGAGCTTCTCGGGGGTCGTCGCGGCGACCTCCTCGATGTCCATACCGCCCGCGACCGAGGCCATGGCCAGGAAGGTGCGGTTGGTGCGGTCGAGGAGGTACGAGACGTAGTACTCCTCGATGATCTCGGGAGCGGTCTCGGCGATCATCACCTTGTGGACCGTGTGGCCCTTGATGTCCATGCCGAGGATGTCCGTCGCGCGGGCGACGGCCTCGTCCGGCGTGGCGGCCAGCTTCACGCCGCCGGCCTTGCCGCGGCCGCCGACCTTCACCTGCGCCTTGACGACCGACTTGCCGCCCAGCCGCTCAGTGGCCTCGCGCGCCGCCTCAGGCGTGTCGATGACTTCACCGGCCAGCACCGGTACACCGTGCTTGGCGAAGAGGTCCCTCGCCTGGTACTCGAACAGGTCCACGCGCGTCAGTCCCTTTTCCATGGATATCGCGGTTCGTTGTCTGCGCGGGCGTGCCGCAGGGCAGCGTGAGGACGCGATCTTTGACGAGGGCGGCACACGTTCACCGTTGACGCGGCATGTCCGTCTCGCAGGTTATCCCCGTGGGAGGGAGGTCCCTAAATCGCAGGTCACACTCTGGCCGTGATTACGCTCACAGATCGGCTACCGGTCGTCACCCGTCCGGAGCCGGGCGACTAGCCCGTCCGGGCGCCGAGGGGCCGTCCGAGGGCCGTCAGGCCGCCGGTATCGGCAGGGGTCTCCTCTCCAGCGCGGCCGCCATCACCTCGGGGAAGAGGTCGGGTGTGCAGGCGAAGGCGGGCGCGCCGAGGGCCGCCAGGGCGGCCGCGTGGTCCCGGTCGTAGGCGGGGGCGCCCTCGTCGGAGAGCGCGAGCAGTGTCACGAACTCCACGCCGGACGCCTTCATGGCGGCGACCCGCTTGAGCATCTCGTTCCGGATCCCTCCCTCGTAAAGATCACTGATGAGGACCACGACGGTTTCCGTCGGCCGGGTGATGCGCGACTGGCAGTAGGCGAGGGCGCGGTTGATGTCGGTGCCTCCGCCGAGCCGGGTGCCGAAGAGCACGTCGACCGGGTCGGACAGCCGGTCGGTGAGGTCGGCGACGGCGGTGTCGAAGACGACGAGCCGGGTGTCCAGGGAGCGCATGGAGGCGAGGACGGCCCCGAAGACGGAGGCGTGGACGACCGAGGCCGCCATCGAGCCGGACTGGTCGACGCAGAGGACGACCTCCTTGCGCACCGACCGGGCCGCGCGGCCGTGGCCTATCAGGCGCTCCGGCACGACCGTGCGGTGCTCGGGCAGGTAGTTCCCGAGGTTCGCCCGGACGGTGCGGTCCCAGTCGATGTCGTGGTGCCGGGGCCGGCGGGCGCGGGCCGAGCGGTCGAGAGCACCGTTCAGCGTGGCGCGCGTGCGCCGGGTGAGGCGCTCCTCCAGTTCCACGACGACCTTGCGGACGACGGCGCGCGCGGTCTCCTTGGTGGACTCGGGCATGGCCTTGGCGAGGGAGAGCAGGGTGCCGACGAGATGGACGTCCGCCTCGACGGCCTCCAGCGTCTCGGGTTCCAGGAGCAGCGTGGACAGGCCGAGCCGGTCGATGGCGTCGCGCTGCATCACCTGGACGACGGATGCCGGGAAGTACGTCCGGATGTCACCCAGCCAGCGGGCGAGCCGCGGCGCGGACTCCCCCAGACCGCCTTCACGCCGGGTTTTTCCGGTGGAGGGTGTGGGTGATCCGGTGGGCGGCCCGGCGTCGTAGAGGGCCTCCAGGGCCCGGTCCACGGCGAGGTCCGCCCGGCCGAGCGCGGATCCGGCGCCTCCCCCGCCGCCGGTGTCCGCCTCGCCGCCGAGCGCCAGCCGCCAGCGGCGGAGCCGCTCGGTGGCGGCGTCGGGGTCAGTGAGACCAGTAGGACCAATAGGACAGGTGCGGCCGGTGGAACCAATGGACCGAGCGGAACCGATGGGAGGGGTGGCGGCGGCCGTTCCGCCGACCTCGGATGTCACGCCGGTCGTCCTCATCGCCCCGTCCCTTCCGTGGCCACGCAGACGGCGGCGAGCACGGGAACCGCCGTCCCGGCCTGGGCCGGGGGCCGGACCGGGGGCGGGGTCCGAATCCAGGCCGACGTCCAGGACGGGGACCGGGTCCGGGCCGAGGCGCAGGCCGAGAAGCGCGTGCAGCGTCGGCAGTACGGTCGCCGCCCGCTCCTCGTCGAGGCCGGGACCGAAGCCGCCCGGGTCCTGCGCGCCGGGTGCGGGCGGACGGCCGCCGGGGGTGCCCGGGCCGCCCCGGCGGACGAGTTCGCCGAGCGTGCGGCGTACCCCCGGCTCGTACGCGGAGAAGGTGCGGCGCAGCAGCGGCAGGACGGCCGTGAAGGCGGCGGGCGGTACGCCGACGAGCCAGCCGTCGACGAGGGCGAGCAGGCTCTCGTCGTGGACGAGCAGGAGGCCGCCCGCGCTCCCGCCGCCGAGGAAGCCCTCGATCCAGGCGGCCGCCTCGGCGGGCTCGGTGCCGGCCGAGAGGGCGAGGCCCATGAGACGGGCGGCCCGGTCCCCGGTCAGCCGGCGGTCGTCGAGCAGCAGCCGCGCCGCCCTGCCCCGGATCCCGCCGGGCAGCCCGTCCCGCTCGGCGAGCACCCGCAGCACCCCGGCCCAGCGCTCCCGCCGGTCACCGTCGGCGACGGCGGGGGCCGGGCCGTCCTCCCCGGGCGCGTGGGACGGGCCGGGGGCGTCCGGGGCCGGTACCGCCGTGTCCCGGGGCTCCGGCGTACGGGCCAGGCCGGTCCCGGCCGGCAGGCCGACCGCCTGGTGGACGGCGTCCAGATGGCCCCGCATCTCGGCCGCCGCGTCCGCGTCGAGCCCCGCGCACGCGGCGGGAAGGCCGACGAAGACGCGCTCCGCCAGGCCCGCCGCGACCTCTCCGAGGGCCGTGGCGTCCGTACAGCGGACGTCGCCGTACCGGACGGAGCGGACGAGCGCGGGAAGGGCCTTGGCCAGATGGGCGACGTCCGCGTCGAGCGCGGCGCGGTCCGCGAGGACGCGCATCACGGTGGGGAGGGCGTCAGGCAGTCCGGCGAGCAGGCAGCGCTCGGCGAGGGCCGTGAGGTCGGCGAGGGCCGGGGCCACGACGGCCCGGGACTCCGCCTTCGCGGTCGCGGCGCCCGCCACCGTCGTGCCCCAGGCGGACGCCTCGGCAACCCGTACGGACAGCTCGGGCTCCCAGCGGAGCCGCCAGGTCTCGCGGAAGGTGCCCAGGCCGCCTCGCGAACGCGCCGGCTCTCCCCAGCCGATGCCGAGAAGGCGCAACTGGTGCAGGAGCCTGCTCCGGGCGGCGTCGGTGTCCTTGCGCAGGTCGAGCTCGCAGTCCCGTGCCGCGGCCTCGGGTTTGAGGCGCAGGGTGCGCTGGAGCCGGGTGAGGTCGCGCTGAAGAGGTGTGGCCGGGGCCTCGTCCGGGATCCCGCCCAGGGCGTCGCCGATGACGAGGCGTTCCCTTACGAGCGCCAGGGGGACGTCGGAGCCGTCGCACATCACGGCCCGGGCCGCGTCGGTGGTCTCGGTGAGTCCGGCGAGCGGGCGGCCCCGCAGGGCGGCGAGGGTCTCGGCGAGCCGTACGGCCTCGATGACGTGCGCGGAGGAGACGGGGAAGTCCTCCTCTCGCAGGAGGCGCGCGACCTCGGTGAGCCAGCGCTCGACGGGCCGGTCGGGGGCGTGGAAGAGATGGGCGTACCAGCCGGGCGAGTCGATGCCCGCGCCGTAGCCGCTGCGGCGGGCGAGGCGCCGGTGGGTCCAGGGCACCCAGCCGATCTCGGCCTTGACCTTGGGCAGCCCTCTGAGCGCTCGGCGGTCGGCGGCGACGGTGCGCTTCTCGGCGAGGGCCGGTACGTGCCAGGCGCCGCAGACGACGGCGACGCCGTCACCGAACTCCCCGCGCGCTTCCCTCAACTTCAGCCGCATGTGCGCCTCGCGCACGGCGTCCCGGGCGTCGTGGCCGCCTTCGCCGTGGCCGCCCTCGCCGTTACGGCCGCCGTCCCTTTCTCCCCCGGGTCCGTGAACCGCCCCTTCGTACCCGGCCCGTAGCTCGGTCATGGCCTCGGCGAGGGCCTCGAAGGACGCGAGGGCGTCGCCTCCTGGGGCGCCGGCGGCACGGCGGTGCTCGACGACGTCCTCCCACCACAGCTCCGAGTCGTCGTGGCCGGCGGCGGCCGCGAGGGCGGCCAGCGGGTCGGCAGCCGGGGCGAACCGTGTGCCGGATCCCTCCGGACCCGGCCTTGACTCCGGCCCCGACCCCGGACCCGGCTCCCTATCGGGGTCACGCAGCGCGAGCGTGTGCGCCGCGGGCAGGTCGATGAAACGCACCGGCACGCCGTGGTCCAGGGCCCACCGCAGGGCGATCCACTCAGGGGAGAACCCGGCGAACGGCCAGAACACAGCGCGCCCGGGGGCGTCCGCCACATGGGCGAGCAGGGCCACCGGGGGCCGCATGCCCGGATCGGCCGCCAAGTGGACGAGCGGGTCCGCCTCGGACGGGCCCTCGATCAGCACGGCGGCCGGCCGGTATTGATCGAGCGCAGCCAGGACGGCCCGCGCGGATCCGGGGCCGTGGTGACGCACCCCCAGCAGCGCCGGGACGACGGGCCGGGCCGTCCCCGCCGCCCCGACCGCCCTGGCCGCCCCGACCGACCCGACCGCCCCGACCGCCCTGACTGCCCCAGTCGCACCGGCTGCCCCTGCCACCACAGCCACCCCCACCACCCCGTTGCCCCCAGCCGTCCCAGCCATCCCGGCGATCCCCCTGGCCATCCCCGTCCGCCCATTCGGCCAGGTCATACGGACACCTCTCGGCAGGCGCGGTAGAAGTCCTTCCACCCTTCGCGCTCGCGGACGACCGCCTCCAAGTACTCCTGCCAGACGAGCTGGTCGGCGGCCGGGTCGCGGACGACGGCGCCCAGGATTCCGGCGGCCACGTCCCCGGCGCGCAGCACGCCGTCGCCGAAGTGCGCGGCCAGGGCCAGGCCGCCCGTGACGACAGAGATCGCCTCGGCGGTCGAGAGCGTGCCCGAGGGCGACTTGAGCTTGGTGCGGCCGTCGGTGGTGACGCCGTCGCGGAGCTCGCGGAAGACGGTGACGACGCGGCGGATCTCGTCGGCGCCGTCGGGAAGGGCGGGCAGGTCGAGCGAGCGGCCTATCTGGTCGACGCGCCGGGAGACGATGTCGACCTCGGCCTCGGAGGTGGCGGGCAGGGGCAGCACGACGGTGTTGAAGCGGCGGCGCAGGGCGCTGGACAGTTCATTGACCCCGCGGTCCCGGTCGTTGGCCGTGGCGATCAGATTGAACCCGCGCACGGCCTGCACCTCCTGCCCCAACTCGGGTATGGGCAGCGTCTTCTCGGACAGGACGGTGATGAGGGTGTCCTGCACGTCGGCGGGGATGCGGGTGAGCTCCTCGACCCGGGCCGTCATCCCGCCGGCCATCGCCCGCATGACGGGGCTGGGCACGAGCGCCTCGCGGCTGGGCCCGTCGGCGAGCAGCCGGGCGTAGTTCCACCCGTAGCGGATCGCCTCCTCGGGGGTGCCGGCCGTGCCCTGGACGAGCAGGGTCGAGTCACCGCTGACCGCGGCGGCCAGGTGCTCGGAGACCCATGTCTTGGCGGTGCCGGGCACGCCGAGCAGCAGCAGCGCCCGGTCGGTGGCGAGCGTGGTGACGGCGACCTCGACGACGCGGCGCGGGCCCACGTACTTCGGCGTGATCACCGTGCCGTCGGGAAGCGTGCCGCCGAGCAGATACGTGGCGACCGCCCACGGGGACAGCTTCCAACGCGCTGGCCTGACACGGTCGTCGGCCGCGGCGAGGGCCGCCAGCTCCTCGGCGAACGTGTCCTCCGCGTGCGGCCGCAGGGCTTCGGTGGCGATTCCGGGCACGGTCACAAGTCCCCCTCGTCGTGCGCTTCCGGGTACGCGTTCCACACTGCACCACCCCACTGACAATCGGCCCCGGGGAGCGGTAACCGCAGGTCAGGGCGATTGTCAGTGGTGGCCCGTAGCTTTGACGACATGAATCCGCAGGGGGAACGCAGGACGGCGGAGACGGTGCTCGCGACGGCACCTGACGCCGCATCACGCAAGGCGGACGCGGGGCAGACGAGGCCCGGACCGCGGCCGGGGGCGGCCCGTCCGGCCGGGGGCGCGGCGGCGGCCGGCGGGGAAGCGGCACGGCGGCGCGCCGAGCGCCGCGCGGCCCGGATCGCCTCAGGTGCCACCGAGTTGGAGCGCCGGCTGGCCGATCTGCTGCACGGCGGCCTGGCGTCCGCCGAGGCGTCGGCGTACGACCAGTGGGACGAGACGGCGGCCCGCATGATCGACGCCCAGGCGCCGGGCCTGGCCTCGCGCGTAAGGGAGTTGGCGGCGGTGGCGGGGGCGGGCACGGGGGTGGACCGTGCCTCGCGGCTGCTGGAGGAGTGCGCCCTGCTGCACACCCTCAATCAGGGCTGTCTGCGGATCGGCGAGCTGCCGGAGGCGCTGGCCGCGACGGTCCGGGCGCGCGTCGGCATCGCGGCGGACACGGCGACGGTGCTCGCGACCTCGGCGCCGGTCCGCGACGACTGGCTGGTCCTGGCACAGCAGGACGCCGACGACGGCCGGCTGGTCACGCGCCGCGTCTGGCTGCGCGGCGGGCGGACGGGCCGCATGGCACTGCTCCTGTCGTACGGGCCGGTGGGGCGGCCGCCGGAGCTCTCCTTCCCGGTGGGTTTCTCGCTCGACGCCGAGCTGGCCTACTACCCTTCCGCGCGCCCACTGCGGGCCGCGCTGGGCACCCGCCATTCGACCCCCACCCCGAGCCCCGGCCCCCCTCCCGCCCGTGACGTCGCAACGGCCCTCGCCGCGTACGGGGAGGCGCTGCGGGACGATCCGTGGCTGGAAAGCTGGCCGGTCGTACTCGGCCCGGTCATACCGGTGCGGATGCCGTCGGGCGACTGGCAATTGGTGGACGAGGAGGGGGAGTCGGGGGTGCCGGTGGACGCGCGGCACGGTGGTGACCGGATGCGGGTGTGGCAGTTGGCGGCGGTGTCGGGGGGCGAGGCGGTGACGGTGTTCGGGGAGTGCGGGTTCCGGGGGGTGGCGCCGTTGGGGGTGTGGGGGGTGGGGGTGGGGGTGGAGGCGGTGCCGTTGTGAGGGGGGTTGAGGGGTGTCGTTGTGAGGGGTGTCGTCTGCGGGGCCTTGGCTTGGGGGCCGTTGCGTGCGGGCGGCCGTCGTCCGGGGCCTTGACGTGCGGGCCTTGACGTGCGGGCCCTCGCCTGCGAGCCCTCGCCTGCGACGGAGGGTGTGGGCGGGGGTGTCGCTTCCGGGACCTCGCCTCGGGGCCGTCGGTTGCGGGTCTTCGCCTGCGGCGGGCTTCTCCCCCTCCCCGCCCCTTCCCGTAACTGGGGGCTCCGCCCCCAGGCCCCCGGCCGCGCTGACGCGCGGTGTCCTCAATCGCCGGACGGGCTGAAATTGCCCCGGCTCGCCGCCAACTTTCCCCATGCCGAGGATCAAATTGCCACGACTCGCCGCCGGCTTTCCCTACACCGAGGCTCAAATCGCCCCGGCTCGCCGTCGACTGTCCCTACGCCGAGGGCGGGCCTCGCTCCCGGTTCCGGGCGACAACTCAGCCCGTTCCGGCACCTGGGAACCGGGGCCCGGGCGCCGATTCAGCCCGTCCGGCGTTTGAGGACCGGGGTCCGGGGCGGAGCCCCGGGTCGGGAAGGGGCGGGTAGGGGACAAGGCCCCGCGCAGCGGCACCCCACCCGCACCCCACCCGCACCCGACCCGCTCCTCAACCCACCAAGGCACGCCCCCGGCCAGAGGTTCCGGCGCCCCGGCCGAGCCGCCACCCCCACTCGGCGTTCCCGCCCCCGCCCCACCCTCACGTGGACAGAAAGGCGAACCTATGACCGTCACCTGGGACGACCTCCTCTCCGCCGCCCTGCTGGGCACCGGCCGCCGCACACCGCCCGTCACCCCTCGCCCCGGTCAGGACGGCGCCGCCGCCCTTCTGGACGCCGCCGCCCTGCACACCGTGCGGCGGCGGGCCGGGTTGCGGCCCGCCGTGGTGCGGGAGCGGCCCGGGGTCGCGCCGGAGGATCCGCGGCCGGAGCCACCGGCCGCGGCGCGGCGGCGGCTGGCGCTGCTGCTGGCCGACCGGGCCGCGCCGGGCGGCGGGGCCGGGCGGCGCGGGGCCGCGCCCGATCTCACGGAGCTGCTGCCCCAGTGGCTGGCCGCGGCGATGCGGCACGGGTACCGCGCCCCGGCCCCGTTGCTGCCCGCGCTGCTCGAAGCCGGGCGGGCCCGTAGCGACCTGCGGGCCGCGGCCCTCGCCTTCGGCGGGCCCCGGGCCCGGTGGCTGGCCGGGCTGAACCCCCAGTGGAGATACGCGCTGCGCGCGGGCCCCGCCGACGGCTCAGCGCCTCTTCGCCGATCCGCCCACGCGGGCGCAGGCACGGGCGCAGGCACCGGCACCGGCACCGGCACCGGCGACAGCGACGCGACGCAGCGCCTTTGGGAGGAGGGCCTCTTCGCCGAGCGTGTCGCCGCGCTCGCCGCCCTGCGACGGCGGGACCCGGCGGCCGGCCGGGAGCTGCTCGCGGGCACCTGGGCGGCCGAGCGTGCCGAGGACCGGCTGATGTTCCTCGACGGGCTGCGCCCGGAACTCTCCCCGGACGACGAGCCGTTCCTGGAGCGCGCCCTGTCCGACCGCAGCCGCAACGTCCGGGCCACGGCGGCCGAACTGCTGTCGGCGCTGCCCGGGTCCGCGCTCGCCGCGCGGATGGCCGGGCGGGCGCGGAGCTGCGTGGCCCTGGAGCGGACGGACGGCGCCGTACGGATCGTCGTCGAGGCTCCGCACGAGTGCGACAAGGGGATGCAGCGCGACGGCGTCACCCCCAGGCCGCCGAACGGCCGCGGCGAGCGGTCGTGGTGGCTGACCCAGGTCGTGGGGGCGACCCCGACGGCCGTGTGGGGCGAGCGGTTCGGCGGTCTGAGCCCGGCGGAGATCGTGGCGCTGCCCGTCGCGGACGGCTGGCGGCCGGATCTGCACGCGGCCTGGTGCCGGGCCGCCGTCCGGCAGCGGGACGCGGCCTGGTCCCGGGCCCTGCTCGGGCCCGCCACGGCGCCGCCCCCGGCTTCCGGTGGGGATGCCCCCACCGGGAGCTGGGGACGGGATCCGGCGAAGCTGCTCTCCGCGCTGGAGCCCCGGGAGCGGGCGGAGTGGGTGGCGGAGTTCGTCTCCGCGCAGGGCCTCTCGGACGCCTTCCGGCTGCTGGCCGTGTGCGCGGTGCCCTGGGCGGAGCCGCTGGGCACCGCGGTCGTCGACGCCCTCGACATCGCCCGGGACGCGGGCAGCTACCCCTGGAGCTTCAGCGGGGTGATGGGCCTCGCCGAGCGCTGCCTGGACCCGGCGCAGGCCGACCGCCTGGAGGTGCTCACGGCGCTTCCGGAGAACTCCCCGGAGCCGGCGGGGGCGCCTGGGGCGGCGGCGTACTGGTCGGAGGCGTTTCAGCGGCTGGTGGGGACGTTGCGGTTGCGCGCCACGATGCGGGCGGAGCTCGCGGGGGAGGGTGCCGCGGCGGAGCTTTCCCCTGCCCGCCCCTTCCCGTGACCGGGGGCGAGCCCCCGGGCCCCCGGTTACGGGAAGGGGCGCGGTGTCCTCAATCGCCGGACAGGCTGGAAATCCGGCCCGCCCGACGATTGAGGACCGGGGCCCGGGGCGGAGTCCCGCACGCGGCGGAGCCGCACATCGGATGCGGCGGGAAGGGGCAGGGTGGGGAAGACCAGCCGGAACGGCCGCTACGCGTCCGTGGGCTGGCGGACGTTCGCGTTGACCCACTCCACGATGGACGCCGTCGTCGCGCCGGGGGTGAAGATCGCCGCGACGCCCTGCTCCTTGAGCGGGGCGATGTCCGCCTCCGGGATGATCCCGCCGCCGAAGACCTTGATGTCCTCCGCGTCCCGCTCCCGCAGCAGTTCGAGGACCTTGGCGAAGAGGGTGTTGTGCGCCCCGGAGAGGATGGACAGGCCGATCGCGTCGGCGTCCTCCTGGATCGCGGTGTCCACGATCTGCTCCGGGGTCTGGTGCAGGCCGGTGTAGATGACCTCCATGCCGGCGTCGCGCAGCGCGCGGGCGATCACCTTGGCGCCGCGGTCATGGCCGTCGAGCCCCGGCTTGGCCACCACCACGCGGATCGGACCGGTCACTCCCATCACTGCCTCCATGTACGACTGCCGGCAACCGGCCGCGAGGTTCCCCGGCCCAGGGGCCGGAGACGTGAACGAACGTTATCTCCAGCATCCCGCAACCCGCCGTTTCGCGGAGGAGAGCGAGGGGGAAATCACACGTGGGACAACACTTTCGCTACGCGCCGTCCTCGTACTGCCGCGTCCCACGGGCCGTGTCACGGGCCGTGAGGCCCCCGTGTCACCGGGGCGGCGGGCCGGAGGCGGTCGCGAGGGAGCCGCGGCGAGGTCGCCGCAACGCCGTGCCGGCAGCCGCACGGGGCGGCGGGTGCGGCAGGCACCGCCGCGACTTCCCATGAATGCGCGCGGGGGGACGGAGCCGCCTTCTGTGTGCCGTTCGGGAGGTCGGTCGGCCATGGGGGCACTGCGCTTTCTCACTCTCCTCTCCGCACTGCTGCGCCCTTCGGCGGCGCGCGCCCGGTCCACCGTGCTGGAGCTGGTGATCCTCACCGGCCACGTGCTGCTCTACCCCACGGGCCTCACTCAGGAGCGCCGCGCACGCCCGCCCCATGCGCTTCCCGCCACCCCGGCTCCCCCGTCCGGCCCAACCGACACGCCCGAGCTCGCAGAGGAACCGACAAAAGACCTCGGTCACACGCCCGTTCTCCTCCTTCACGGCTTCATCGACAACCGTTCGGTTTTCGTCCTGCTGCGCCGATCGCTGCGCCGGAACGGCTGGCGGCACGTCGAATCCCTCAACTACTCACCTCTGACCTGCGACGTCAGGACGGCGGCCCAGTTGCTCGGCCGCCATGTGGAGGATCTCTGCGCGCGCGCCGGGAGTTCCGGCGTCGACGTGGTCGGGCACAGCCTCGGTGGCCTGATCGCGCGCTATTACATCCAGCGGCTCGGCGGCGACGCCCGGGTGCGCACATTGGTCACGCTGGGCACCCCGCACGGGGGCACCCGGGTGGCGCCGCCGATGTCCGTCCATCCGCTGGTGCGCCAGATGCGGCCGGGCTCCGACGTGATCAGGGAACTGGCCGGTCCCGCCCCGGATTGCGCCACCCGTTTCATCAGTTTCTGGAGCGACTTGGACCAATTGATGGTGCCCGTCGAGACGGCCCGGATCGACCATCCCGATCTCCTCGCGCGCAATGTGCGGGTGACGGGCGTAGGTCATCTCGCCCTGCCCGTCCACTGGGCGGTGGCGGCCGGAATCCGGCAGGCCCTGACCGCGGAGGAACCGGCCGCCGACGCCTCGGGCGCCGCTTCCGTCGCCTGACCTGCGGCGAACCCCGACCGAACCCCGACCGAACCCCGACCCGAAGTACGACCCGGACCATGGCCGGAACCCCGTACGGCGAACCGGCCGGTCGGTTACCCAGGACGCCGTTCGACTTTCGACCGGCCGAAAACCGAACAAGCTTCGAACGTCAAATCGGTTTCTCGGGGTTCAGTCCACCGAAAGGCGGCCAAATGCCCGTGCCGCGCCCGCCCGAAACGTGACGAAGATTGTCGCCATCCCATACCGCCGGGTACAGTCGCCGCTAATTCTCCGGCTCCCGAGGCGAAAGAGAAGTGGTGGTGAACGACCGTCACCCGTCGGCGGGCTCCAGCCCGACCGGTCCCGCTCAGGATGTTTCCTACGGGCACTACGCGTCGTACGAGCAGCAGAGCGCACCGCCCGGCTATGCCGGGTACGACGGCTACGACACCGGCCAGTGGGCGTCGGGCCAATGGGACACCACCGGCCAGTGGGGCGCCGCCACCGGCCAGACCCAGATCTGGGACTTCAGCGGCTACGACACGGGCCAGCACACCGGGCAGCACACCGGCCAGTGGGACACCTCGGCCGGCCACCCGGGCACCTCCGCGATCCCGGGCCAGAACCAGGGCGGCCAGAACCAGGGCCAGTGGCAGAGCGGCTCCTGGGACTCCGGTTCCTGGGACACCTCCGGTTCCACCGGCGCGTACGACACCTCGGGGCAGTGGGACACCGGTGCCGTCCACGCCCAGAGCTGGGACACCGGCGGGCAGTACCCCGCCTGGGACCAGGGCACGGGCACGGGCTGGGGCGACGTCAGCACCCAGCAGACCCAGACCTGGGACACCAGCGCCTACGCCGCCATGGACGCCATGGAAGAGCAGCGGCCCGAGGCGCAGCACACCCCGACCCTGATGGTCGACCTCTCCGGCGTCGACCTGGACCGGGCGGCCCCGGCCCCGCCCGGCGCCCGGTCCGTCGCCGACGCCGAGACCCGCACGATGTCGGTGATCGAGCCCATGGACCTCCTGGAGCAGAGCGCTCCGGAGGACGGGACGGCCACCGGCGGTTCCTGCCCGCCCGGCGCGGACGTCCCGGGCCCGGCCCGCAGCCGCCGCAAGGGCGCGCCCGCCCGCACCGGCTACCGGCCGCGCCGTAAGGCGTTGCTCACCGTGGCCGTGCCCTCGGTCGCCGTGATGGGTGTCGCCGGGATCGCCGCCGCGTCCGTCTCCGGTGGCGGTGACGACGCGAAGAAGCCGCAGGCGGCGGCCGCCCCGGACACCTCGGGCGTCCCGAAGCTCGCCAACAGCAAGCTGGACACCCAGCTCGCCGGCCTCAGCCACGGCGCCGACGACTTCGCCAGCCGCGCCAACCGCACCCAGGAGCGCATCGACCTCAAGGCGCGCCAGGAGGCGGAGAAGAAGCGGAAGGCCGAGGAGGCCGCCCGCAAGGAGGCCGAGCGCCCCAAGTTCTCCCTGCCGGTCGCCCAGCACGGGCTGAGCGCCTACTACGGGCAGGCGGGCGTCAACTGGATGTCGGTGCACACCGGCATCGACTTCCCCGTCGGCTACGGCACGCCCGTCATGGCGGCCACCGACGGCACGGTCCGTACGCAGTACAACGTCGCCTACGGCAACATGGCGATAGTGACGTCGCCCGAGGGCGTCGAGACCTGGTACTGCCACCTGAGCAGCACCAAGCTCCGCTCCGGCCAGGTCAAGGCCGGGGACGTCATCGCCTATTCGGGCAACTCCGGCAACTCCACCGGCCCGCACCTGCACTTCGAGGTCCGGCCCGGCGGCTCGGCCGTCGACCCGCTGCCCTGGCTGCGCGGCAAGGGCTTCGACCCCGTATAGAACCGGAACCGGCGGCAAGAACGGACCGGGCGCCGAACGGCAACGGTCCCGAACGGGGTCCCGGCCGACACGAGCCCCGGCCTTACGGTCGGGGCCCGCCCCGCCGCCCGCCCGTCAGAGCTTCTCCACCGGGGCGTACCGCAGCAGCAGCCGCTTCGGCTTCTCCTCGCCGAAGTCGACCGTCGCCTCGGCGTTGTCACCGCTGCCCTTGACCCCGACGACCGTGCCCAGGCCGAACGAGTCGTGCGTGACGCGGTCGCCGACGGCCAGCGCCACCACCGGGCGGTCCTTCGTGCGCCGCGTGGCAAATCCTCCCCCGAACTCCGTCCGGGAGGTGCCCCCAGGGCCCGCCTTGCCGCCGCCGAAGCCCGTGGAGGTGCCGCCGCCCGAGCGGGAGGAGGAGAACGACGAGGAGACGGTGCCCATGGTCGCGGAGGGCGTGGCGGGCCCGGTGCGCCGCCACTGCACATACTTCTCGGGGATCTCCTCCAGGAACCGCGACGGAGGGTTGTACGAGGGCTGGCCCCAGGCGCTGCGCATGCTCGCCCGGGTCAGATAGAGCCGCTCGCGGGCGCGGGTGATGCCCACGTAGGCGAGCCGCCGCTCCTCCTCCAGCTCCTTGGTCTGGCCGAGGGCGCGCATGTGCGGGAAGACGCCGTCCTCCATGCCGGTGAGGAAGACGACCGGGAACTCCAGGCCCTTCGCGGTGTGCAGGGTCATCAGCGTGATGACGCCGGTGCCCTCGGTGTCCTCGTCCGGGATCTGGTCGGAGTCGGCGACCAGCGCGACCTTCTCCAGGAATTCCGCGAGCGTGCCGGGGTTCTCCTCCTCGCGCTCCTGCTCGAACTCCAGGGCCACCGCGGCGAGCTCCTGGAGGTTCTCGATGCGGGTCTCGTCCTGCGGGTCGGTGGAGGCCTGGAGCTCGGCGAGATAGCCCGTGCGTTCCAGGACGGCCTCCAGGACCGTGGCCGGGCCGGCGCCCGACTCCACGACCGTGCGCAGCTCCTCCATGAGGACGTTGAAGCGCTTGACGGCGTTGGTCGAGCGGGCCGCCATGCCGTACGCCTCGTCGACGCGGCGCAGCGCCTGCGGGAAGCTGATCCGCTCCCGCTGCGACAGGGCGTCGATCATGGCCTCGGCGCGCTCGCCGATGCCGCGCTTGGGGACGTTGAGGATGCGCCGCAGGGGCACGGTGTCCTCGGGGTTGGCGAGGACGCGCAGATAGGCCAGGACGTCGCGGACCTCCTTGCGCTCGTAGAAGCGCACGCCGCCGACGACCTTGTAGGGCAGGCCGACGCGGATGAAGATCTCTTCGAAGACACGCGACTGGGCGTTGGTCCGGTAGAAGACGGCGACGTCGCCCGCCTTGGCGTCGCCCGCGTCCGTGAGGCGGTCGATCTCGTCGGCGACGAACTGGGCTTCGTCGTGCTCGGTGTCCGCGACGTAGCCGGTGATGCCCGCGCCCTCGCCGGCCTCGGTCCACAGGTTCTTCGGGCGGCGGTTCTGGTTCCGCTCGATCACGGCGTTGGCGGCGCTGAGGATCGTCTGCGTGGAGCGGTAGTTCTGCTCCAGCAGGATGGTGGTGGCGTCCGGATAGTCCTCCTCGAACTGGAGGATGTTCCGGATGGTGGCGCCGCGGAAGGCGTAGATCGACTGGTCGGCGTCGCCCACGACGCACAGCTCGGCCGGGTCGAGGTCCGGGACGCTGCCCGCCGTGCCGACCAGCTCGCGGACCAGGGTGTACTGCGCGTGGTTGGTGTCCTGGTACTCGTCGACCAGGACGTGGCGGAAGCGACGGCGGTAGTGCTCGGCCACCTCCGGGAAGGCCTGGAGGAGGTGGACCGTGGTCATGATGATGTCGTCGAAGTCGAGGGCGTTGGCCTCGCGGAGCCTCGACTGGTACATCACATACGCCTGGGCGAGCGTCTTCTCGAAACCGTCGGCCGCCCGTGCCGAGAAGTCCTCCTCGTCGATCAGCTCGTTCTTCAGGTTGGAGATCTTGGCGCTGAAGGACTTCGGCGGGAACTTCTTGGGGTCGAGGTCCAGGTCGCGGCAGACGAGCGCCATGAGGCGCTTGGAGTCGGCGGCGTCGTAGATCGAGAAGGAGGAGGTGAAGCCCAGCTTCTTGCTCTCGCGGCGCAGGATCCGTACGCACGCGCTGTGGAACGTCATCACCCACATGGCGTTGGCGCGCGGGCCGACGAGCTCCTCGACGCGCTCCTTCATCTCGCCCGCGGCCTTGTTGGTGAACGTGATCGCGAGGATCTGGCCGGGGTGGACGTGGCGCGCGCCGAGCAGGTGGGCGATGCGGTGGGTGAGCACCCGGGTCTTGCCGGAGCCGGCGCCGGCGACGATCAGCAGCGGGGAGCCCGTGTGCACGACGGCGGCGCGCTGCTGGTCGTTCATCCCCTCCAGCAGGGCGGCGGGGTCCACGACGGGGCGGGCCGCGCCGTCGCGGTAATACGCCTCCCGGGGCACGGGGGCGTCGAAGGCGCCGCCGAAGAGGTCGTCCGGCACCCGCTCGGGGGCCGCGTCCTCCGGGGGAGGCGGGTGCTCCTCGTCCGCAGGGCCGAGGTCCGCCAGGAAGCTGTCGTCAAAGAGGCTGCTCATCGCCTCCCGAGTCTAGGCCGCCGCACTGACAGCCGGTCCCCGTTCCCCGAACGCCCTTCGAATGAGGCCCACGTCACGCCTGCCCGGGCCCCGCGGACGCCCGCGTCCACACCCCGGCCGGGGACCCCGCTGACGCCCGCGTCACGCCCGTCCAGGACCCGCTGACGCCCGCGTCCACACCCGGTCGGGGACCCGCTGACGCCCACGTCACGCCCGGGACGCCGGGCCCCGGCGTCACGCCCGCCGCGGGCCCGCGGGGCTACGTCCAGAGAACGGCGACGAACACGTTGACCGCCGTGAGCGCGCCCACCGTGCCGAAGGCCGCGGCCTCGACCTTCTCGTCGTCCCGCTTCACGTAGACGAGCCCGAGGATCACGACGAGCAGGGCCAGCTTCACACCGATCTTCACGGTGTTGAGGGTGTTGCCCTCGACCTGGTTGAGGCCGACCAGGGCCACGCCGGTGACCAGCATGGTCAGCGCGCCGTGCAGCATCGCGGGGACCATGCGCGCCTCGCCCTTGCCCATGGCCTTCATCTGGGTCATGAAGCCGCCCAGCAGGGCCGCGATGCCGATGATGTGGAGGCCGACGACGGCGTGAATCAGTACGTCCATGAGCACCGACCCTAGCCCGGCCCATACCAGCCGCCGGAGGCGAGGTGGGGCTCTATCGCCGCATCGGTCAGGCAGGACGTATATGAATCCAACCACCCGGGGGGCGCACGGTCACCCTCTGTCGTAGTGCGGCCGATTCCAGGCATTACCGGTCATGTGCGTTCTGGGGCGTGACCGGCCGGAATAGCGTCCCTCTCCAGACGGCGGTGGCCCGCGCTCTCCCCCCTCGTGGCGGGCCGCCGCCGCACCCGTCCCTCAAGCCCGTCCGCCCCGTGCGGGACGGGCCGGCACGACAGCACATGCGCACGACCAGCAGGTGTGGAAGGAAGTGACGGCCGACGTGGCATCGCACCGAAAGCCCAGGCAGCATCCGCTCACCGGAGCCACCGCGCGGACCGCCGCCGGTCTCGCCCTCGCGGGCGCGGCCACCGCCACCGTCCTGGACGGCTCCGCCCAGGCCGCGCCGCACCCGACGCCGTCCCAGCTGCGGACGCAGATCGACCGGTACTACCAGGAGGCCGAGGCCGCCACCGAGCGCTACAACGGCGCCAAGGAGAAGGCCGACCGGGCGGAGTCCACGCTGGAGGGCCTCCAGGACGAGGCGGCCCGCCGGACCGCGCGGCTCAACACCGCCCGCAACGCCCTGGGGTCCGTCGCCACCGCCCAGTACCGCGAGGGCTCCCTGCCGACGAGCGTGCGGCTGCTGACGGCCTCCTCCCCCGAGCAATATCTGGAGCGGGCGTCCATGACCGACCGCGCGGGCGTCCGGCGGAGCATCGCCGTCACCCGCTACCGGCACGAGCTGCGGGACGTGGAGCAGGTGCGGACGACCGCCGGGGGCCGCCTCGCGGAGCTCCGGAAGGAGAAGGCCACGCTCGCCCGGCACAAGCGGGCGGTCGAGTCGAAGCTGACCGAGGCCCGGAAGATCCTGGAGCGGCTGCCGGAGGAGCACCGCGCGGCGGTGGCCCGCGGCGACGCGGCGACGGGGGCCGCCCCGGTCAACGAGGTGGGCGGTGTCACGGCCGCCGTGCCCGCCGCGCTCGGGGCGGGCGGCGGCGCGTCCGGCGGTACGGCGCAGGCCGCGACCGGGCGGGCCGCGCAAGCCGTGGCCTACGCGTACTCCGCGCTCGGCAAGCCGTACGTCTGGGGGGCGACGGGACCGTCCGCCTTCGACTGCTCCGGGCTGGCGCAGGCGGCCTGGCGGGCGGCGGGGGTGTCGCTGCCGCGCACCACGTACACCCAGATCAACGCCGGACGGCGGATCTCGCGAGGTGCTCTCGCCCCGGGTGACCTGGTGTTCTTCTACTCCGGGGTGAGCCATGTGGGGATCTACGTCGGGAGCGGGCGCATGATCCACGCGCCGCATCCGGGGGCGCCGGTGCGGGTCGCCTCGATCGGCGAGATGCCGTTCGTGGGGGCGTCGCGACCGGCGTGAGACGCGGCCGTCCGCACGGGGCTCCGCCCCGGCCCCCGGGCCTCGAGCGCCCCCGGCTGCCTCCCCCGGCGGGCCGGCCTCAGCCCGCCCGGCGATCGAGGGCACCGCGCGTCAGCGCGCGACGGGGGCCCGGGCCTCTCCCCCGGTTCCGGGAAGGGGCGGGCAGGGGAAAGCTCCCCCGGCGAGCCCCCGTCAGCGAGTCAGCGCCGCACCTGCTGCGTCAGCCACCGGAACACATCCGGCACCTGCCGCTTCCACACCGCCGTCCCATGGCCTCCCGCCCCCGCCGGGACCATGTGCACCTTCACCGTCGTCGGCGGCTTCGCCGCCCGCTGGAGGGCCAGGCCCCCCTGGTAGCCGTCGCCCTCCGCGCCGGAGACGAACAGCGACACGGCCGGCGGCGTCTTCGCGCGCTGGAGGATCTTCAGCGGGTTGTGCTCCTCGCGCAGCTCGGGCGTCTTCGCCGTCAGGGAGGCGGGCTCGCCGACGGGGTCGTTGTAGCCGGAGAGGCTGACGCCCGCGTGGTAGCGGTCGGGGTGCGAGACGGCGAGCTTCGCGGCGCAGTGCGCGCCCGCCGAGTAGCCGGCGACGGCCCAGCCGTCGGCCTTCTCCTCGGCCCGGAAGGTGTCCGTGACCATCTTGCGGACGTCGACGCTCAGCCAGGTGTCCGCGTTGACCTTGCCCGGGATGTTGGCGCAGCCGGTGTCGACGTCACCGAGGAGCGTGGTGCGGGGCGCCACCACGATGAACGGCGCGACCTCGCCCTTCTCCATCAGCGGCTTCAGCTGGGTGTTGACCTCCAGCGTGCCGAACCACGCCTTCGCCGAGCCGGGGAAGCCCGGCAGCACCTCGACGACGGGGAACTTCCGGTCCTTGTACGCGGGGTCGTCGTACTGCGGCGGCAGCCAGACGTAGACCTCGCCCTCCACACCGGATATCCGGCCCTTGAGCTTGGTCTCCTGGACGCCGGGGCCCATCCGCTTGTCCGACGCGGGCGTGAACTTCTGGATCACCTTGGGCTCGGCGTCCGCGTTCTTGCCGCCGGTGCCGTCCGGCCCGAGGTCGACCGCGGTCCGGACGTGGTCGCCGGTGCCGAGCAGGTCGTCCCAGGTGTCGAAGAGGCCGTTGGAGTTGTTGACCATCACGAAGACCGTCGTGATGGCCGTCACCTGCGCGAAGAGCAGCATGCACAGCCGTGCCACGAACCGTACGGGCTTGGGCCCGCCGACCCTGCTCCACAGGGCCAGCGGCAGGACGAGCGCCACCACGACCAGGGCGATCGTGGTGAGGAAGAAGGGTGTCCCCGTCAGGCTCATCAGGCTCTCGTTTCGGGTGTCGGACCCGGCACGGGCCCTGGGCCCTGCGCAGGTGAGAGCCTCTCGTCCGTTTTAGATGGCCTGACGGCCTCCTCGGTTCCCGGTCGGTACGGGCTCGGGCGCGGCCGGGCGTCAGACCAGCCTGCGGGCCGTCGCCCAGCGGGTCAGCTCGTGCCGGTTGGACAGCTGGAGCTTGCGGAGCACCGCCGAGACGTGGGACTCCACCGTCTTCACGGAGATGAACAGCTGCTTGGCGATCTCCTTGTAGGCGTAGCCGCGGGCGATCAGGCGCAGCACCTCGCGCTCGCGCTGGGTGAGGCGGTCGAGGTCCTCGTCGACCGGCGGGGCGTCGGTCGAGGCGAAGGCGTCGAGGACGAAGCCGGCCAGCCGGGGCGAGAAGACGGCGTCGCCGTCCTTGACCCGGAAGACGGCGTCGACCAGGTCGGTGCCGGTGATGGTCTTGGTGACGTAGCCGCGGGCGCCACCGCGGATGACCCCGATGACGTCCTCGGCGGCGTCGGACACCGACAGCGCGAGGAAGCGGACCGGGCGCTCCGGGTCGGCCGACAGCGGGGCGCAGCGGCGCAGCACCTCCACGCCGCCGCCGCCGGGGAGGTGGACGTCCAGCAGGACGACCTCGGGGCGGGTCGCGGTGATGACGGTGACGGCCTGGTCGACGTCGGCGGCCTCGCCGACGACCTCGACGCCCGTACGGTCGGTGGCCCCGATCTCCGCCTGCACACCCGTCCGGAACATCCGGTGGTCGTCCACCAGCACGACCCGTACGTGGCGCTCCGTCGTCTCTTCGGTCGTCATGCCGCCGCCCTCTCCATTTCCAGCTCCACTTCGGTTCCCCCACCGGGCACGGAGCGCAGTCTCGCCGTGCCGCCGTTGCGCTGCATCCTGCCGATGATGGATTCGCGGACGCCCATCCGGTCGTCCGGCACGGCGTCCAGGTCGAAGCCGGGCCCGCGGTCGCGCACGGAGAGGAACACCGTGCGCCCCTCGACCTCGGCGTAGACCTGGACGGCGCCGCCCTCGCCACCGTACTTGGCGGCGTTGACCATGGCTTCACGGGCGGCCTGCATCTGTGCGGCCAGCTTCTCGTCCAGGGGGCAGTCGCCGACGACCACGACCTCGATCGGCACCCCGTGGTGGTCCTCGACCTCGGCGGCCGTGGCCTTGACGGCCTCGGCGAGGGTCGCGGGCTCCTCCGCCTCGTCCTTGCCGCGGCCCTCCGGCCGGTAGAGCCAGGCGCGCAGCTCGCGCTCCTGGGCGCGGGCGAGCCGGGCGACCTCGCGGGGGTCCTCGGCGTTGCGCTGGATCAGGGTGAGGGTGTGCAGGACGGAGTCGTGGACGTGCGCGGCGACCTCGGCCCGCTCCTGGGCGCGGATGCGCATGGTGCGTTCGGCGGAGAGGTCCTGGGTCATCCGTACGAGCGAGGGGCCCGCCAGCAGCGCGATGCCGACGAGGACGGCCAGCGAAGCCTGGAGGACGGTGCCGAGGTGCTCCGCCGAGCCCTGGAGGACGACGATGCCGGTGACGCCGACGCCGGCCAGGGCGACGCCCGCGGCGCCGCGCGCGAGCGGCAGGACGCGCTTGCGGCGGCTGACCTCCATCCAGTGGGCGCGGCGGGCGTTGTCCGCCTGGCGCCACACGAGGGCGACGCCCGCGCCGACGAGCAGCAGCGGCCAGATGTAGGCGTTGGCCTGGCCGAGGTGGAGGTTGTCGACGAAGATCGCGGCGCCGATGACGAGCGCGAGGAGCGCGACGACCTGCCCCCGGTCGGGCTTACGGGCGAACAGGCGCCGCCGCCCGTCGGGCAGGGTCTCGGCGGGCGCCGGGCGCGGCGCCTCGACGCCGCCGACGCCGAGCGGCACGACGAACCAGAACACCGCGTAGAGGACCGCGCCCATGCCCTGGGCCAGCAGCAGCGCCAGGAAGACGATCCGCACCCAGGAGACGGGCGCCCCCAGGTGCCCGGCGAGGCCCCGGGCCACGCCGCCGAGCATCCGGCCCTCGGCGCTGCGGTAGAGCTTGCGCAGTGGGGGGGTGTCGGCGCGGGGTGGCGACGGCGGGGCGGTGGTCATGGTCCGATCGTCACATGCGGCCGTCGGTGGGGGCATCAGGGTCGACCCTGAGGGGACCCGGGTCCGGGGCCCTGGCTCGGGGCCCTGGTTCGGGGCCGGCCTTGGTACGGGGTCGGCCTTGGTACGGGGCCGGCCTTGGTACGGGGTCTGGTGCGGCGGGGGACGTGGCGTGCGGCGGGTGCGCCCTGCGGGCGGCCTTTCCCCAGCCCCGCCCCTTCCCGAACCGGGGCTCCGCCCCGGACCCCGGTCCTCAAACGCCGGACGGGCTGAGTTGTCGCCCGGAACCGGGCGAGAAAGCCGCCCCTGGCGCAGCGGCAGGCAGGCCTGCGGAGAGCAGACTTCGGGCAGGGACGCATCCAGCCCGGCCGGCGCTTGAGGCCACCACGCGGAGCGCGGAAGGGGGCCCGGGGGCTTGCCCCCGCCCACGCGGCGGAGCCGCACATCGGACGCAGCGGGAAGGGGCGGGGCTGGGGACAAAGCCCCCCGTCACCCCCTACCGCTCACGGCGAAAGCCGTCCCGCACCGCGTCGAACACCGGCCGGTGCCGCTCCCAGTCCGCCTTCGGCCCCGACAGATAGATCGCGTACTCGTTGCCCCCCTCACGTCCGAACCCCAGGTCGATCGCCCGGAAATCCCGCGCGCGCCCCTTGAACTCGAACTCCCAGACCGCCGCAGGCTCCCCCCGGTACGTGGTCTCCTGCATCCGCCCCCGCTGGTAGCCGTCGACCTTGGTCCGCATCTGGGACTCGACTTCCTTCCAGTGCTGGAGGTGGTCGGGGCTCGCGAAGTCCAGGACGTTGACCTTGAGGTTCACCAGGCCGGTCCGGTCGATGTAGTCGACCTCGACGGCCGACTTGGCGCGGCGGGTCCAGCCGTCCGGGACCGGGAAGGAGACGCCGAGCTTCTCCTCCTTGACGAGGTGGTAGCCCTTGGGCACGGGCGGGGGCGGCTCGGCGGAGGCCGAGGGGCCCGCCGGTGCGGCGGAGGCGTCCGGCTTCGCGGCGTCCTTCGAAGCGTCCTTCGCGGGCGCGTCGCGGGCGGTGGTGTCCTCGGGGCCGCCGTCGCGGAGGTAGAGGGCCGTGCCGACGGCCAGACCGGCGACCGCGACGACGGCGACCACGGCCACGCCCCACAGGGCCGCGCGCTTGGGGCGGCGTTCGCCCCGGCCGCTGTCGCCCTTACGGTCGCCGCCGTCCTTACGGTCACCACCGCGGAGGCTACCGCTGTGGCCCTTATGGTCCCCGTCGTCCTTACGGTCGTCCGCACCGGCGACCGGCACCGGCTCCGGCACGGTGACGGGCTCCACCGCGGGCTCCGCGACCGGCGGCTCCGTGACCGCCGTCTCCGCGCGGCTCCCCCCGCTCCCGGGACCCGCTCCCGCCGTCCCCACCGGCATCAGCGCCGTCTCCGCCTCCGCCGCCGGCTCGCGCAGGATCTGCTCGGCCAGCTCGGCCGGGGGCCGCAGGTCGGGCTCCTTGGCGAGGAGGGTCTCGACGAGCCTGGTGAGCGCGCCCGCCCGGCGCGGCGGCTCCAGGGGGTCCATGGCGATCGCGTAGGCCGTCTCGACGGCCGTGTCCTTGCGGAACGGCGGGCGGCCCTCCAGGGCCTGGTAGAGGGTCGCGCCGAGCGCCCAGAGGTCGGAGGCGGGGCCGGGCTTGCCGCCCTTGACCCGCTCGGGCGCGATGTAGTCGATCGAGCCGACCATCTCGCCGGTCTTGGTGAGGGTCGAGGTGCCGCTGGACTGGGCGATGCCGAAGTCGGTGAGGACGACCCGGCCGTCGGCGCCGAGGAGGACGTTGCCCGGCTTCACGTCGCGGTGCAGCACCCCGGCGGCGTGCGCCGCGCGCAGGGCCGCGATCATCCCGCGCCCGATGCGGGCGGCCTCCTCGGGGGTGATCGTGCCGTCCTGGAGGACGTCGCCGAGCGTCCGGGAGGGCACGTACTCCATGACGATGCAGGGCAGTCCCCGGTCGTCGACGACGTCGTGGACGACGACCACGTTGGGGTGGTTGATCCGGGCGGCGGCGCGGGCCTCGCGGCGGGTGCGCTCGTGGAGCGTGGCCAGCTCGTCCTCGTCCAGGTAGGGCGAGACGTGCAGCTGCTTGAGCGCCACCTGACGGTCGAGCAGCTCGTCCTGGGTGCGCCAGACCGTGCCCATCCCGCCGCGGCCTATCCGGTCCAGGAGCCGATAGCGCCCGGCTATCAGCCGCCCCTGGTCCGGCCACGGCTCCGCCGCCGCTGACCCGGACACCGAGTCCGTCACCGTGCACCCCTCCGGTTCCCCCGTAAGTGATCGATGCGCCACGATAGCGGGCACCTTCTCGGGGGATATCTCAGGGAACGGCCAGGGTCGTCAGGTGTGCCGCAAGCGCGTTCCGGTTGACACCATGTCCTGTATGACCGACACACCCACCAGCGAGGACGCGCAACCGGCGGGCGCGGTTCACGGCATCTCATCCGTTGTCCGGCCGCCCTTGCGGCGCAGCCGTGACCACAAGGCGGTCGCGGGCGTGTGCGGCGGCGCGGGCCGCTGCTTCGACCTCGACCCCGTCGTCTTCCGGGTGGTGCTGGGCGTCCTCTCGGTCACCGGCGGGCTGGGCCTGATCTTCTACGGCTTCGCCTGGCTGCTGATCCCGCTGGAGGGCGAGGAGGAGAACGAGGGCCGGCGGCTGCTGTCCGGCCGGGTGGAGGGCCCGGCGCTGACGGCGGTGCTGTGCGCGCTGGTGGGCTGCGGCCTGTTCCTGTCGATGCTCAACAACAGCGCGGTGATGTCCTTCGGGCTGCTGCTGACGCTCGCCACGGCGGGCGCCGCGTACTGGTCGCGGCACCGGACCGAGGTGGAGGAGGACGTCCCCGCCGCGCAGAAGCACCCGCAGAAGCCGAAGTCGGCGCCGGCGCCGCCCGAGACCCAGGCGCCGCCCGCCCCGGGCGGCCCGTCGTGGTGGCGGGACCCGATCGTCAAGGACGGCACGACGGGCCCGATGGGCGCGGAGACCGGCTATCTGTGGGGCCCGGACGACGGCCCGTGGGACAGCCGGCCCGACAGGGGCCGCCCGGCGGTCCGCCGCCCGGCGAAGGCGGCGGGCAGGCCGCTGGGCGGCTGGACGTTCCTGCTGGCCGTCCTCGCGTTCGCGCTGGGCACCGGCCTGGCCTGGGACCACCAGCCGCTGGGCACCTGCCTGGAGATCGGCCTGGCGTCGGCCCTGGGCGTCTTCGGGCTCGGCATCGCGGTCAGCTCGCTCTACGGGCGTACGGGCGGCGGCACCGTCGTCGCGGCCGTGCTGACGGCGGCGCTGCTGACGGGCGCCGCCGGCCTGCCGAAGTCGGTGAGCACCGACTGGACGCGGTCGACGTGGCGCCCGGCGGACGCCGCGGCGGTGCGCGGGGAGTACCGGGTGGGCAGCGGTGTCGGCGTGCTCGACCTGACGGGTCTGGCCTGGCCGGAGGACGCCCCGGTCCGTACGGGCGCCGAGGTCGGGGCCGGGCAGCTCAGGGTGGTGCTCCCGGCGGACGTCACCGCGAAGCTCACCATCGACGTCGGCGTCGGAGACATCCAGCTGCCCGGCGAGGCGACCGACAACATCGACGTGCAGCCCGGGCAGAAGCGGAGCGTGACGCTGGACGCCGCCCCCGGTAAGCCCTCCCGGGGCACCCTGGAGCTCCGTCTCAAGGCCGGCATCGGACAGGTGGAGGTGACCCGTGAGGCGGCATGACTTCGAACCGGGAAAGCTCGTGGTCGGGCTGGTGCTGCTGGGCGGCTGCGCCGCCTACCTCGCCGCGGCCCACGGCTCCTGGCACTTCCCGGCCTACGCCCTGCTGCCGGTCCTGGCCGCCGGCTTCTGCCTGGCGGGCCTGGTGTCCTTCCTGGCGTTCGTGATCCGCCGTTCCCGCGCCCGGGGCGCCGACCCGGACGGACCCGGCGGACGCCGGCCCCTCGACTGAGCGGGCCCCCCGGCCGGAGAGCCGGGGGGCCGGTACGGACGAGGGGCCGGTGCGGAGCCGGGGGCTCAGGCGCCCGTGCGGACGCCCAGAGCGCTGCCGGCCAGCCACTCCTGCCAGTCGATGTTCCAGTCGCCGTAGCCGTTGCCGAAGCGGTCCATCGGCTTGGGCTTGGTGCTGCCCACCACCCGCACGACGTCGCCCTTGAGGCTCATCCCGTACAGCCACTTGGCGTTGTCCGTGGACATGCCGATGCAGCCGTGGCTGACGTTCTCCTTGCCGAACGACTCGGCGTTGTCCGGGGCCGCGTGCACGTACTCGCCGCTGATCGTCTCGCGCATGCTGTAGTCGTACGAGCCGAAGAACCCGTCGGGGTGGTTGCGCGGGATGCCGATGGAGAGCGAGTCCATGACGACCCGGCCCTCCTTGGCGAGGATCGTCTTGACGCCCTCGCGGGTGCCGAAGCCCTTCGACTCGTCGCCGCCGCTGATCTCGATGGTGCGCAGGGTCTTGCCGTTGCGCACGACCGTCATCTTGCGCGTCTTGAGGTCCACGGTGTTGACCATGGAGTCGCCGATGGTGAAGGAGACCTTGCGGTCGCCGGCGGCGGCCGTGCCGTCGGCGAGCTGCACCCCGGCCAGGCGCGCGTCGAGGGTCACCTTCGTGCCGGCGGGCCAGAACTTCTCGGGCCGGAAGTGGACGCGGGTGTCGCCCTTCGTCTCGTTCCAGTGCCAGGCGCCCGGCACCTGCGGGGAGGTGGAGACCTTCAGCCGCCCCTCGATGCCGGCCCGCAGCTCGGGCGAGACCTTCTGCTGCTTGAAGACGAGGGCGAGGGGCTGGCCGACGCCGACCTTCTCGCCGTTCGCCGGGGCTATCTCGGGCCGTACGACCCGGGCGGCGCCGGTCAGCGTCTTCGCGGGCGGGGCCTGCTTCTCGACCACGGGCGTGGCGGAGGGGGACGGCGCGGCGGAGGACGGGGACGAGGAGGACTTGGCGGCGGGCCGCTCCTCGGCCTCGGCACCACCCCCGCACGCGGTGACGGCCAGGCCCGTGAGGGCCACGGCGGCGGACAGCCCGACGCAACGGGAAAGGCGGCGCATGGTTCTCCTACCGGTGTTTCTTCGGTGTCTCTTCCGGCCGCGGCGGTGCCGGGCGGGCGTCGCCGGGTGCGCGCCCGGCGACGCGGGACGGCCCGTGACGCCCGGGCACCGTAAGGCCGGGACATGACGATGCCGAGGCGGGTATGCCTCGGCATCGATCCATCCTAGGCGGCGCATGTGGCCATATAGGAGGCCCGAAAGGACGAGCCACCCCCGCCGACAGGAGGGGGCGCCGCCCCACCGGCCCGCCGGGCTCCCGGGGTAGCCGATCCGCCTCCCCACCGGACTTCCGGAGTGCCGGCCCACCTCCCCGACGGGGCTCCCGGCGTCAGTTCAGCAGCTCCGGCTCGCTCCGGGTGATCTGCTGGTACAGCGGCTGGTAGTTGATCCACGCGACCAGGTCGTTTCCCAGCTGCTCGCGCGTGTGCTCCGCGCTCGCGGGGTCGATGAGCACCGGCTTCCCGGCGGCCTTCGCCAGGAGCTGGACCTGGCAGGAACGTTCCATGGTGATGAACCACCACGCCGCCGCGTCGACCGAGTCGCCCACGGTGAGCAGCCCGTGGTTGCGCAGGATCACGGCCTTGTGCGGGCCGAGCGCGGTCGCGATGCGCCGCCCCTCCTCCTCGTCCACGACGACGCCGGTGTAGTCGTCGAAGAGCGCGTGGTCCTGGTAGAAGGCGCAGACGTCCTGGGTGATCGGCTCCAGGAGCTCCCCCAGCGAGGACAGCGCCCGCCCGTGGACGGAGTGGCTGTGGGCGGCGGCCACGACGTCCGGCCGGGCCTTGTGGACCTGCGCGTGGATGGCGAACGCCGCCTGGTTGACGTGGTGGCGGCCCTCGACGACCTGACCCAGGTGATTCACCATGATCAGGTCGCTCACGGTGATGTGCTTGAAGGACATCCCGAAGGGGTTGACCCAGAAGCAGTCCGTGAACTCCGGGTCCCGCGCGGTGATGTGCCCCGCGACACCCTCCTCGAAGCCGAACCGGCCGAAGAGCCGCAGCGCGGCGGCGAGCCGCTCCTTGCGGTGGCGCCGCTCGTCCTCGACGCTTTCGTGCTTCGGCGGCATGGCGAACAGCAGTCGTTCGGTGGGAACGGGCTCGGGCGTCTGCGACATGAGGCGGCTCCTTCGCTGCGCGTCCGGGGTACGGGTCCTCGGCTCCGGTACGCAACGGAAGCTACCTCCGGGTACGGGTGGGCGACAGGGGTGCGACGGCCGTGTGTGCGCCTGCGGCGGGCCTTTTCCCCAGCCCCGCCCCTTCCCGTAACCGGGGGCAAGCCCCCGGGCCCCCTTTCCGCGCTGACGCGCGGTGTCCTCAAGCGCCGGACGGGCTGATTTTCAGCCCGTCCGGCGCTTGAGGACCGGGGTTCGGGGCGGGGCTGGGGAAAAAGCACGCGCCCGTGTGTTCCAGGATCGCGTCGGCCAGCGGCGGCATGCACTCGCGCGGCAACGCATGCCCTATCCCCGGCATCACCACGAGGCGGGCCCCCGCGATCACCTGCGCGAGGTGACGGGCGTGCGGCGGCGGGAAGACGGGCTCGGCGGTGGCCTCGACGACGAGCGTGGGGACGGTGTTCCGGGCCAGTTCGGCCGTGCGCAGCAGCCCCGAGGCGTCGGCGCGGCCGTGGGCGGTGGTGACGTCGTGGCGGCCGGCGTGCTCGATGTCGCGCCGCTCCCGCTCGCGCAGCTCCTCGGCGTGGAAGGGGAGCTCGTCACCGCTGAGCAGCCGCCAGTGCGCCACCCGCCGGTCGAGCTCGGCCTCCGGGCCGTGGTCCGGGGCCGGGCACGCCCACATCTCCAGGACGCGCGGGTCGATGCCGGGCAGGTCGGCGGCGGCGGTCTCGGTGCCGTCGGGGCCGGTCAGCGGGTGCTCGCTGAGCGCGCAGGTGCCGAGCAGGGTGGCGCTCAGCAGCCGCTCGGGGTGGTCGGCGAGCAGCAGCTGGGTCAGCAGCCCGCCCAGGGACAGGCCGACGACGTGCGCGCGTGCGGCGCCGTGGGCGTCCAGGACGCCGAGCGCGTCCTCGGCGAGGTCGGCGACGCGGTACGGCCGCGACTCGTACGCCCTGGTGGAGCGGCCGGTGTCGCGGTGGTCGTAGCGGATCACCCGGTGGCGGGCCGCCAGGGCGTCGACGAACTCCTCGGGCCAGCCCAGGGCGGACGTCGCGGCACCCATGATCAGCAGGAGCGGGGGCGCGTCGGCGGGCCCCCGCGCCTCGGACCACAGCCGCACGCCTGGTGCGATGTCGACGGTTCGCCGCACGGCCCGCCCTCCCCCATGTCCACGTGTCCCATGTCCACGTGTCGCAGGCCCCGTTCCGGTTCCCGGGGCCGTCCTCCGGGGAAACGACCGCGCCGCCTCCCCGTCACGGACGGGAAGGCGGCGCGGGTGCCGTCGGGCGGGTGGGGACTACTCCCACTCGATGGTGCCCGGGGGCTTGCTCGTGATGTCGAGGACGACGCGGTTGACGTCGTCGACCTCGTTGGTGATGCGGGTCGAGATCTTGCCCAGCACGTCGTAGGGCAGGCGCGACCAGTCGGCCGTCATGGCGTCCTCGGAGGAGACCGGGCGCAGGACGATCGGGTGGCCGTAGGTGCGACCGTCGCCCTGGACGCCGACGCTGCGGACGTCCGCGAGCAGGACGACCGGGCACTGCCAGATCTCGCGGTCGAGACCGGCGGCGGACAGCTCCTCGCGGGCGATGGCGTCGGCCTCGCGGAGCAGGTCCAGACGCTCCTTGCTGACCTCGCCGACGATGCGGATGCCGAGGCCGGGGCCCGGGAAGGGCTGGCGCTGGACGATCTCGTCCGGCAGGCCCAGCTCGGCGCCGACCATGCGGACCTCGTCCTTGAAGAGCTGGCGCAGCGGCTCGACGAGCTCGAACTCCAGGTCCTCGGGGAGGCCGCCCACGTTGTGGTGGGACTTGATGTTGGCGGTGCCGGTGCCGCCACCGGACTCGACCACGTCGGGGTAGAGCGTGCCCTGGACGAGGAACGCGACGTCCTCGCCCTCGGCGCCGGCCTCGGCCACGATCTCGGCCTGTGCCTGCTCGAAGACGCGGATGAACTCACGGCCGATGATCTTGCGCTTGGTCTCCGGGTCGGAGACGCCCGCGAGGGCGGAGAGGAAGCGCTCCTGGGCGTCGACGACCTTCAGCTGGACGCCGGTGGCCGCGACGAAGTCCTTCTCGACCTGCTCGGTCTCGCCCTTGCGCATCAGGCCGTGGTCGACATAGACGCAGGTGAGCTGGTCGCCGATGGCCTTCTGGACGAGGGCCGCGGCGACGGCGGAGTCGACGCCGCCGGACAGGCCGCAGATGGCGCGCTTGGTGCCGACCTGCGCGCGGATCGCGGCGACCTGCTCCTCGATGACGTTGCCGGTGGTCCAGGTGGGCTGGATGCCCGCGCCGCGGTAGAGGAAGTGCTCCAGGACCTGCTGGCCGTGCGTGGAGTGCATGACCTCGGGGTGGTACTGGACGCCGTAGAGCTTCTTCTCGTCGTTCTCGAAGGCGGCGACGGGGACGACGTCCGTGGACGCGGTGACCGTGAAGCCCTCGGGGGCGGCGGAGCAGGCGTCGCCGTGCGACATCCACACCGGCTGCTCGGCGGGCGTGCCCTCGAAGAGGGTCGAGCCCGGGCGGGACACGGTCAGGGGCGTACGGCCGTACTCGCGGGCACCGGAGTTGTCGACGGTGCCGCCGAGGGAGGTGGCCATCAGCTGGAAGCCGTAGCACATGCCGAAGACGGGGACGCCGGCCTCGAACAGGGAGCGGTCCACGGTGGGGGCGCCCTCTTCGTAGACGGACGAGGGGCCGCCGGAGAGGATGATCGCCTTGGGGTTCTTCGCGAGCATCTCGGCCACCGGCATGGTGGACGGGACGACCTCGCTGTAGACCCGTGCCTCACGGACGCGGCGGGCGATGAGCTGGGCGTACTGCGCGCCGAAGTCGACAACGAGCACCGGCTCCGCGGTGTTGTCGTGGGCGGCGGGGGGTGCTGCTGACACGGGTGCGGCCTTCCGGCGGTGGTGAGGAGGGGGTCTCTATTTGTCGATTCTACCGGGGCTCGGGGCCTTGCTTTTGTCTCACCATCCGAACCCGGACCCGCCCGGCCTTGGCCGCGGGGCCGCTCCGGGGCCATACTGTCCCCCATGCGCAAGCACCTGACCTACGTCTTTACCTATGGCGACCGGCCCGTCCGGCTGCCATGGTCGTGCTGCTTGAGCAACTGACAAGCGACTTCCCAGGCGCCCCGGGCCGACAAGGCCCGGGGCGCCTGTCGTTTTTCCCGGACCTTGCCGCTCCGGAGGGCCACACCCCTTTGGAGGATCAGACATGAGCGCGCAGAGCACCGCCCTGAAGGCCGACACCGGCGCCCGCACCGACGCGGCGGCGGACGTCATCACCGGCGCGCGGCAGCGGATCGACGACCTCGACGGCCGGATCATCGGCCTCGTGCAGGAGCGGATGGCCGTCTCGGCGGTGATCCAGCGCGAGCGCATCGGGTCCGGCGGCCCGCGGGTGAACCTGTCCCGCGAGATGGAGATCCTCAACCACTACAGCGAGCAGCTGGGCAAGCCGGGCACGGCCCTCGCGATGACGCTGCTGGAGCTGTGCCGGGGCCGGATCTGAGAGCCCGCGCCCCGTCGCGGCCGGGCCCCCGGCCGCCCGCGCCCGGCGTCGCGCGCCGTACCGCCCCGTCACCCGTACGGCGCGTGACCGGCTCGCGGGCCGCTTCGTTGGACCCTGTGTCGCGCCAGCCAGGAGCGGCCCACCGAGATCCACGCGTGGTTTCCGTCCCTGTTCATCCGGGCGCCCGGCTACGACAGGGCGGATCCGCCGGAGTGTGAGACGTGCGCGTACGTACGTCGTGGGACCTCACTCCGGCGGCACGGCGACCGGTCAGCAGGGGACAGCAGTCCGGCCGCCACAGAAGGACGGTCGGTTCCGGGGACGCCTGGAACCGACCGTATCCGGTCGAAACGGTTGCGCCGGGCACGGTGCGTCCCGCACGATGCAAAGGGAGCCCCGGAGCCCCCGGCCCGCACCGCCATTGGTTCGACCATTCCTTCGAGCCGTGCGCCGGTACGTACCCGGACCGCACTACGGACAGCGCCCCGGACCGGCCCCCGCACCACCCCGCACGACCAGCACGCGCAAGCCCGCGGCGCTCCCCCCGGCGCCGCTCCGCGGCACCGACCCTGCCCTGACACTCGGTGCCGGCAGTCAAGGGCCCCGTGGCCGCCCGCACGCCCCCGCGGAGGCGGCCCGGGGCCCTTCGCCGTGCTCCTGCCGTGCCGCACCCCGCCCCACTTGTGAAATCGCTCACGTGTGCGCGCCGGGTGATCTCGTGTCACAACGGGCGTCCTACGATGACGGGTGAACGTGCCAACCAGCACGGCCATACCGCGCTCTCCCCCCACCGCGACGGCCTTTACTTCGGAACCCAGAGGTCTCCATGAAGCTTCGCCGCGCTCTGGCGACTGCCGCTGTCACGGCTGCGATCGCTCCCGCCACGCTGCTCGCGGCCCCTGCCGCGCACGCCGCGCAGGAGGCGCCGGCCGCGCCCGCGGGATCCGTGAACGCCGGTTCGTCCGGCGATACGGCGCCTGCCACGTCCGAGGACTCTTCGGCCGGGAAGGCTAAGGACCCCTCCGCCGGCCCGGCGGCCGGGAAGGTGGCCGTGCTGCCGGTCCCTGCGGCCGGCGACACGAACCCGCCCTCGGCGGACTACTGCAAGAAGCAGGCCGACAAGAACGCAACGTCGCGGGCCACCACCGAACTGAGGGATTACCCCGGCAAGGTCGTCGCCGGGTCCGGCTGGCGGTCGTTCACCCTCCGGGCCGCCGCCAAGCCCGACCAGAAGGAACGGCTGGAGTCGACCTGCCTCCACGTAGACATTGCGAGAAGCTCGGTCTCCGACCCGGCCAGCACCGACTCGACCGAGTTCGTGACGCTGGAGTGGTTCGATCCCGCGGAGGGGAAGGGGTGGCAGAAGGTCGCCAACAGCCGTGACGACTCCACCTACTTCGCCCGGGTAGCCAACCTCGCGCCTGGTGAGCACTTCGATGTCAAGCTCCGGCTGAAGGTCGACGACAAGGCGAAGGCCGGCAACGCCAGTACGTACCACGGCGGCATCTTCGTGGGCCAGGACGGCGTGTGTGGGAAGACGGAGACCAAGAACTCGGCCAAGAACCCGAAGACCTTCGAGATCCTGCCCGTCGGCACCAAGCTGGACGAAACCAACCACTCCAACAGCCCCTCGCCCTCGGCGAGTCAGAGCAACGGGGCCAAGTCCTCCGCCAGCCCCAGCCCCAGCTCCTCCGTCAAGGCCAGTTCCAGTGCCAGCCCCAGCGCTAGCGCGAGCGCCAGCGCCTCTGCGAGCACCGGCACCACCGGTACCACCACCACGGGCGGCGGCACCACCACGAGCGGCAGCGGCGGCTCCACGTCCGCGCAGGGCAGTCTGTCGAACACGTCGGTCGATGGTCAGCTCGCCAAGACCGGCTCGTCGTCCTCGACCCCGGTGATCGCCGGGCTCGCCGGTGCCGCCGTCGTGGCGGGCGGTGCGGCCGTGGCCGTCGCGCGGCGCCGTAAGAACAACGCCTGAGGATCCCCTCGGCGAGTAGGTCGAGCAGGTAAGGCCCGCGCTCCTGGAGTGCGGGCCTTACCTACTCGCTACGCGTCAGGCCGCCGCGCGGGCGGCACCGGCGGCACCAGCAGGAACGGCAGCCGCAGCGCCGCGAAGGCCTCCTTGGGGACCGTCGGGTACCGCGGCTCGACCGTCGCCACGCGGGCGTACGGGCTGCCCTGCTCCGGCCGCGGGTCGGCGTCGCCCTTGTTCGGCCAGAGCGACATGGCGCGCTCCGCCTGGGCGGTGATGGTCAGGGACGGGTTGACGCCGAGGTTGGCGGAGACGGCGGCACCGTCGACGACCGAGATCCCCGGGTGCCCGTACAGCCGGTGGTACGGGTCGATGACGCCCCGCGAGGGGTCGGCGCCGATGGGGCAGCCGCCGATGAAGTGCGCGGTGAGCGGGGTGCCCATCAGCTCGCCGACGTTGCTGCCCGCGAAGCCGTTGATCTCCTTCGCCAGCAGGGTGGCCGCCTCGGCCGCCTCCGGGATCTGCGTCGGGTTGGGCGCGCCGTGCCCCTGCCGGGCGGTGAGCAGCCCTTTGCCGATGCCTTTGTCCTTACGGTAGGTCGTCAGGGAGTTGTCCAGCGACTGCATGACCAGTCCGATGATGGTCCGCTCGGACCAGCGGCGGTTGGACAGCGACCGCAGCAGTTGCACGGGGTGGCGGGCGCAGCGGGCCGCGAAGGCGAGCACCCGGGGCGCCCGGGTGCCCACGGGCACCTGGAGCACGGACAGCAGGCCCATCGCGTTGGAGCCCTTGCCGTACCGCACGGGTTCGATGTGGGTGTCGGCGTCGGGGTGGATGGAGGACGTGATGGCGACGCCGCGGGTGAAGTCGGCCCGGGGCTCGCCGTGGGCCTTGCGGTAGCGGCGGTCGTCGGTCTGGGCGCCCACCAGGGCCTCGGAGTTGGTGCGGGTCAGCCGGCCCAGGACGTCCGGGATACGGGGCAGCAGGCCCTTGTCCTTCATGGTGTGCAGCAGCGTCTGTGTGCCGTAGGTGCCGGCGGCGACGACCACGTACCGGGCGCGCAGGATCCTCGGCCGGGCGCGGGCGGCGGTGTACCGCTTGTCGGTGGGGACGGTGACGACGCGGTAGCCGCCGTCGCGGTGCTCGGTGACGGCGACGACGGTGGTCATGGGGTGGATGACGGCGCCTGCCTGTTCGGCGAGGTGCAGGTAGTTCTCGTTGAGGGTGTTCTTGGCGCCGTGGCGGCAGCCGGTCATGCACTCGCCGCATTCGGTGCAGGCCCTGCGCGTGGGTCCCGCGCCGCCGAAGTACGGGTCGGGGGCGTCCTCCCCGGGCCGGGCCCTCTCGGTGCCGTCGGCGTCCTGTCCGTCGCCGAAGAACACCGCCACCGGTGCCATGTGGAAGGTGTCGCCGACGCCCATCTTCTCGGCCGCCGCCTTGAGATGGACGTCCGAGGGCGTCATCGTCGGGTTGAGGCGGGCGCCCAGCATGCGGCGGGCCTGGTCGTAGTAGGGCCGCAGCTCCTCCCGCCAGTCGGTGATGCCGGCCCACTGCGGGTCGTCGAAGAACGCCTTCGGCGGCACGTAGAGGGTGTTGGCGTAGTTGAGCGAGCCGCCGCCGACGCCGGCGCCCGCCAGGACCATCACCTTGCCGAGCAGGTGGACGCGCTGGATGCCGTAGAGGCCGAGGGCGGGCGCCCACAGGTAGTTGCGCAGGTCCCAGGAGTTCCTGGGCAGCGTGTCCCTGGTGAAGCGCCGGCCCGCCTCCAGCACCCCGACGTCGTACCCCTTCTCGGTCAGGCGCAGGGCGGACACCGCCCCACCGAAGCCCGAGCCGACGACGATCACGTCGTAGTCAAACGCTGACATCTTCACCTCCCGCCAGGACAGCCCGCCGGAACACGCTCGGAGCGATCCCGCCGGAGCGTTCGCGGCACGGCGCTCAGCGCAGGCGCAGTGCCTTCATGACCCGCAGGCTGCGGGTCATGAACTCCGCGTACTTCTCGTCCGTCATCCCGAAGGCCGGGCCCATCGGGAGGATCCGCTGGTGGGCGACGGTCTGGGCCTCGGTGTACTTGAGGATGCCCTCGGAGCCGTGCCGGCGGCCGAGGCCGGAGTCGCCCATGCCGCCCATGGGGGACTGGGCGCTGCCGTAGGCGGCCGCGTAGCCCTCGTTGATGTTCACGGTGCCGGTGCGCAGCCGGGCGGCGACCGCGGCGCCCCGGCGGGCGTTCGTGGTCCAGACGCTGGAGTTCAGGCCGTACGGGGTGGCGTTGGCGCGCTCGACGGCCTCGTCCTCGTCCCGGAACCGGTAGACGGACACGACCGGGCCGAAGGTCTCCTCGGTGCACACCGCCATGGGCGCCTCGACGCCTTCGAGGACGGTCGGCTCGTAGAAGAGCGGGCCGATGTCGGGGCGGGGCCGGCCGCCCGCGAGCACGGTGGCGCCCTTGGCGACGGCCTCCTCGACGTGCCGGGTCACGGTCTCCAGCTGCCGTTCGGAGACGAGGGAGCCCATGTCGGCGCCGTAGGCGAGGCCGGTGCCGAGCCGCATGGCGCGGGTGCGGGCGACGAAGCGCTCGGTGAACTCGTCGGCGATCGACTCGTGGACGTACAGCCGCTCGATGGAGATGCACAGCTGGCCGGCGGAGGAATAGGCGCCGCGGATCGCCCCGGCGGCGGCCTTCTCGACGTCGGCGTCGTGCAGGACGAGCATGGCGTTCTTGCCGCCGAGCTCCAGGGAGCAGCCGACCAGGCGGGCGGCGGCGCCCTGGGCGACCTCGCGGCCGGTGCGGGTGGAGCCGGTGAAGGAGACGTAGTCGGCGTGGGCGACGACGGCGGGGCCGACGACCGGGCCCTCGCCGAGGACGACCTGCCAGACCTCCTTCGGCAGCCCGGCCTCGATCATCTGCTCGCGCGCCCAGAGGGCGGTCAGCGCGGTCTCGGTGTCGGGCTTCATCACGACGGCGTTGCCCGCGACGAAGGCGGGCAGCGCGTCGCCGACCGACAGCTCGAACGGGTAGTTCCAGGGTGCTATCTGGCCGACGACGCCGCGCGGCTGGCGCAGTTCGGTCACCTTGGTGAGCGTCGGTATGACACCGGTGTGGCTCTTGGGGCGCAGATACGCGGGGCCCTTGCGCCCGTAGTGGCGGGCGGCGACGGCTACGGACTGCACCTCCTCGTGGGCGTGCAGCCGTGCCTTTCCGGTCTCCAGCTGGATCAGGTCGACGACCTCGGTGTGGCGGGCGAGGACCAGGTCGTGGAAGCGCAGCAGCACGGCGGCGCGCTCGCGCGCGGGCACCTCGGCCCAGGCGCGCTGTGCCTCCCGGGCGCGCTCGAAGGCGAGGGCGACGTCCGCCGGGGTGGACTCCGGGAGGTCGGCGAGCTTCTCGCCGGTGAACGGCGTGTGGTTGCGGGTGCGGCCGGAGCCGACGACGCCCCGGGTGAGACGGGCGACGAGGGTGGGCGTGACGACATCGGCGGCGGTCCTCGCCCCCGCCGGGGCGACGGGATTGCCGCCGGTCTCCGCCGCCACCGTCGTTGCTGTTGCGCTGTGCCGCGAGTCGGTCATGCGGCTGAGCGTATGTCGGCCGGCACGCTTTGGGTACCCGGTAGTAACTGGTTTTCGACGGTTACCCGCCCTTCACTATTCCTGGATCTTCAGGTACTTGACGACGTTCTCGAAGAGCTTGTCGCCGTCCTTACGGCCTTCGCCCTTCTCGGGCATGCCCACTTCCAGCGTCCACACGGCGGTCTTGTCGTCGTTGACGAAGACCTGGTCGCGGCGGAGGCGCTTGGGGGCGTCCTCGTTGTCACCGGACTTGCGGTAGACGGTGGTGACGCCGGCGGACTGGAGGCCCTGGTGGGAGGGCGCCTTCGACGTGGTCGACTTGGAGTCGTTGAGCGCGTCCCGGTGGCCGCCGTCGCTGCGGTACCGCTCGGCGATCCGCTTGGCCTCGTCGGTGGCGGAGGCGATGTCCTTGGGGTCCCTCAGGCCGGCGTTCTTGGTCCGGATCTCCGGGGTCTCCCGGCTGAAGGTGATCACGAAGACGCCGCTGGGGTCGCTGAACTGGACCCAGCCCTCGGCGGCGTTGACGTTCTTGGTGTAGTCCTCCGGGACCGCGAGGGACGCCTTGACGGCCTCGGGCTCGTCCCGGACCTTCCAGTGCAGCGGTACGGCCGGGCCGACGGCGAACGGGTTGACGATCAGGAGCGTGGCGGCGGCGGCCACGGCCACCACGCCTCCCCCGAGCCCCCATTGCGCCTTACGGTTGCCGTGGAGCACCGGCGGCACCCAGCGGCTGCCGGTGACGGGCGCGGCGGCCGGTGCGTAGGCCAGTGGCTGCGGGGTCGTCGGCCGGGCCACGGACTCCAGTGCCTGCCGGACCTCGGGGGCCGTCGGGCGGGCCGCCGGGTCCTTGCGCAGCAGCTGCATGATCAGGGTGCCCAGCGCGCCCGCGCCGCGCGCGGGCACCTGGGGTTCGGCGGACAGGATGGTCTGGAGGGTGGCGGGCGTGTTGGAGCGCCGGAAGGGGGAGACGCCCTCCACGGCCGCGTAGAGCACGACGCCGAGCGACCAGAGGTCCGACTCCGGGCCCGGCCGCCGGCCGAGGACGCGCTCGGGCGCGACGTACTCGGGCGAGCCGACGAAGCCGCCCGTCTCGGTCAGACCCTGCTCGCCCTCGATCTGCGCGATGCCGAAGTCGGTAAGGACGACGCGTTCGTTGCGCCCCAGGAGCACGTTGTCGGGCTTCACGTCGCGGTGCAGCACCCCGGCCTCGTGCGCGGCGGTGAGCGCGTTCAGGACGTCCAGGCCGATCCGGGCGGCCTCGCGCGGGTCGAGGGTGCCCTCGGTGAGCTGGTCGCCGAGCGAGCGCCCGCGCACCAGCTCCATGACGATCCACGGGCGGCCGTCCTCGACGACCACGTCGTGCACGGTGACGACGGAGGGGTGGTCGATGCGCGCGGCGGCGCGGGCCTCGCGCTGCATGCGCAGGTGGACGTTCTGGCGGTGCTGCTCGCTCAGGTGGTCGGGGACGCGCGGTTCCTTGACGGCCACGTCGCGGTCGACCACCTCGTCGCGGGCCTTCCAGACGGTGCCCATGCCGCCGTGGCCGAGCCGGGAGACGAGGCGGTAACGGCCGCCGAGGAGGCGGCCGGTGCCGGGGTCGGGGGTGGCGGCGGGAGCGGCGGTGGCGGGGTTGTGCAGCGCGGTGGGGACGTAGGGGCCGGGCGGCGGGGTGCCGTGGGGCGGGGCGCCCTGAGGGGGCGTGGCGTGGGGCCGCGCCGGCTGGGGTGACATGTGCGGCGGCATGGCCTGGGAGGGCATGCCCGGGGCCGGGGCGTGGGCGTGAGCCTGTGCGGGTGCCGGTGCGGGTGCGGGTGCCGGGTGCCGCGGGTACGCGCCCTGCGGCGGTGTGCCGTACGGCGGTGTGCCCGCCGGAACGCCTATCGGTACGCCCGCCGGAACGCCCGCCGGGGCGCCCGGCACTGCGGCGCCGGGGGCGGCGGGTACCGGTATCGGCGGCTGGAGATCGTAGCTGGTGGGCTCGCTGGCCCGTCCCCCGTCGTTCGTCATGCACCCATCATCACCGATGGCGGGGCGGCTCCCGTCCGCCCGGCAAGGGCACGGCGGAAGGGCTCCGGCGCGCCGTCACGGGCTCGAAACCGGCCTGATGCGGACGAACGTGTCGAGTGCCGTCTCCAGGTGCCGCCGCACCTCGGCGGACCGCCGGGCGGGCCCGGAGGCCCACACGTCGTACGTCTTGCCCGCTTCGTCCCAGCAGATGTCGTACGTCCGCAGGGAGCGGTTACCGTCCGGCCCGTCCCAGACGAACTCCCAGGACGCGGCGGGCACTCCGCGCCGCCGGGTCTCCGTCACGGTCGCCTCGCGGTAGCCGGGGTAGCGGCCGGGCGCCTGGGCGGCGGCGGCGCGCAGGGCGCCGGCGGGGCCGCCCGGCTGCGGGTCCTGGATGAGGACGCCGAGGCGGAACTCCTTGCCGGGCGAGTAATAGAAGATCCGCGGGGGTTCGAAGGAGCGGGTGAAGCCGTCGGGGACCGCGAGGGCGAATCCGGCCGGGTCCTGGACCGCGCGATAGCCGAGGGGGGCCCTGACGGGGGCGGAGACGGGCGGCTGGGGCGGGGACGGGAGCACGGAGGGCGTCGGCCGGGAGCGGCTCAGGGGGCCGCTCGCGGCCCCCGACGGCGCGAGGGCGCCCCCGACGTCCCGGCCGGCCAGCAGGGCGGCCAGCCCGGCGCCCACACCGGCCAGGGCCACGACGGCGACGGCCGCCGTAAGGGCGACGCGGGCACGGCTGCCCACCCCGTACAGGGCGTAGGGCGACGGCGAGTCCCGCTGCCCCGCGCCGGGCTCGCAGACCGGGTCGAGGTACGCGCGGAGGAGCCGCTGTGCCTCGTCGGCGCCCATCCTGCGCCGGGGGTCGCGCTCCAGGAGGCCGCGTACGACCGGCAGCAGCGGGCCGGCCCCGGCGGGTGGCCGGATCTCGTCGTGGACGACGGCCTGGAGGATGCCGCCGAGGGAGTCCCGGCGGAAGGGCGACTCCCCGCTGAGCGCCACGCACAACAGCACGCCCACGGACCACAGGTCGGAGGCGGTGCCGGTCTCGCCGCCCGCGATCCGCTCGGGCGCGGTGAACTCCGGGGAGCCGACGAACGCGCCCGACTCCGTAAGGGTCGTGGCACCGGACACATGGGCGACGCCGAAGTCCGTAAGGACGACGCGTCCGGTGCCGGTCTCCAGCAGGACGTTGGCGGGCTTGATGTCCCGGTGCAGGACACCGCGCGCGTGGGCGGCGCGGACGGCGCCGAGCAGCGCGAGCCCGATCCGGGCCGCCTCGGGCAGGCCGACCGGCCCGTCCGTCACCAGCGCGTCGGACAGGGTGCGGCCTTCGACAAGCTCCATGACGATCCAGGGGCGTCCGTCCTGCACGACGACGTCGTGCAGGACGACGACGTTCGGATGGCTGATCAGGGCGGCGGCCCTGGCCTCGCGCAGGGTGCGGTCGAGTTGCGCGCGCGTGGCCGTCCCGGCCTGCGTCCCGCCGTCGAGGTGCAGTTCCTTGACGGCGACCTCACGGGCCAGGAGCTCGTCGGTGGCCCGCCAGACGGTGCCCATGCCGCCCCGGGCGATCCTCGTACGGAGGCGGTAGCGGCCGGCGATCAGACCATCGTGCGCGGCGAAGGTCCCCATGAGCACATCTTGCCCCGGGGCCACTTGGGCCTATCCGCCTGTACCGGTCGGGTCTGGGCCGGAAGAAGGAATTCCGTCGGTGGCCCCCGCCGCGTTCCGGAACGGCCGTCTCCAGGGACCGGGCCGGGCGTGCCGGCCGGGTGCCGGCCGGAGCGACATCCGGGGGCATCCGGGGGACATCCGGGGACATCCGGGGGTGACATGACATTCCGGCGCGTACGACCTCGCCGGACCGGTCACACGTTCGGGCCGGTGAGGCATCATCACCGGATGAATCACCTCGGACTCGTGGCCATCGTCGTACGCGATTACGACGAGGCCGTCGACTTCTACGTCAACGTCCTCGGCTTCACGCTCGTCGAGGACACCCGCATCGACGAGCGCAAGCGCTGGGTGGTCGTCTCCCCGCCCGGCGCCCGCGAGGCGGGCCTCCTCCTCGCCCGGGCGGCCAACCCCGCCCAGGAGGCCCGGATTGGCAACCAGACGGGCGGTCGCGTCGGCCTGTTCCTCAACACCGACGACTTCGCGCGCGACCACGCGCGGATGCGGGCGGCCGGCGTCGTCTTCGAGGGCGAGCCCCGGCGGGAGCCGTACGGCACGGTGGCCGTCTTCCAGGACCTGTACGGCAACCGCTGGGACCTGATCGAGCCGCGCCACGCGGTGCGCGGCGGCTGACGCGTACGGCACGGGGGCGGGCGTACGCCTACGAGCCGATGGGGCCGTCGGCGCTACGAGCCGGTGCCCTCGTGGCCCTACGAGCCGGTCCGCCCGTCCACCAGTTCCCGCACGATGTCCAGGTGCCCGTTGTGCCGGGACGTCTCCTCGATCAGGTGCGTCAGGATCCACCGCAGCGTCACGTGCAGCCCGTCCCGCACGGTCCGTGCCGCCCTGGCCTCCAGGTCCGTGGTGGCCACGAGCTCGCGGTACCGGGAGCTCTGGGCCTCGTACGCGGCGAGGATCTCCGGCAGCGGGATGTCGACGGCCGTGCGCATCTCCCAATCGGGGTCGTCCTCGTCCCACGGGGCGATGTCCTCCTCGCCGAGAAAGACGACCTGGATCCAGTAGTACTCGACCCACCGCAGGTGGTTGACGAGCCCGCACAACGTCATCAGCGGGGAGCCGGGCAGCGGGGCCTTGCGGGCGTCCTCGGCGGTCACGCCCTCGCACTTGGCGCGGGCGGTGGCGCGGGCGTAGTCGAGGAAGGTGGCCAGGGAGGTGCGTTCGTCCCAGGCGGGGGGTGTGTCGGTTCGGGTCACCGGCGCATGATCCATGCCCGGGGCGCCGGGCGTCGACCGATTAAGTCGACCGATGGGGCGGGGCCGTCGGGCGGTTCCGGGCCGGGGTCCTCGGGTCGTCCCGGCCCGGGCTGTCCGGCCACGTCCTTCGGCCCTCCGGATCACACGGCCGCCGGGCCGAAGCGCCGCCGGTACGCCGACGGGCTGAGGCCGGTGTCCCGCCGCAGGCGCGCCCGTAGGTTGGCCGTCGTGCCGAGGCCGCTGGTCCGGGCGACGACGTCGAGGCGTTCCTCGCCGCGTTCGATGAGGCGGCGGGCGAGGGTGACGCGCTCCCCCGTGAGCCAGGCGAGCGGCGTCGTGCCGAGTTCGGCGCGGAAGCGGCGGTGCAGGGTCGCGGGGCTGACGGCGGCCCGCGCCGCGAGGCCGGCGACGGTCAGCGGCTCGCCGAGCCGCTCCTGGGCCCAGGCCAGCAGCGGGGCGAGCGACTCGTCCGGCACGTCGGGTACGGGCCGCTCCACGAACTGGCGCTGCCCGCCGTCCCGGTGCGCGGCGAAGACCAGCCGCCGGCTGACGGAGTTGGCGACCTCCGCCCCGTGGTCGCGGCGGACGATGTACAGCCCGAGGTCCAGCGCGGCGGCGCTCCCGGCGGCCGTAAGGATGTCGCCGTCGTCCACGAACAGCACGTCCGGTTCGAGGATCACGCCCGGGAAGCGGCTGCGGAACGAGCCCGCCCACTGCCAGTGCGCGGTGGCCCGCCGCCCCTCCATGACGCCCGCCTCGGCCAGCGTGTACGCGCCGCTGCAGAACCCCACGAGCCGGGCGCCCCGGGCGTGCGCCCGACGGATGGCGTCCAGCACCTCCGGGCGGCGCGGTACGTCGGTGTCTGGCCGGTTGGGGACGATCAGGGTGTCGGCGGTGTCGGCCGCCTCGATCCCGGCGACGCCGGTGAGCGTGAAGAACCCGTCCCGCATCAGGATGTTCGGTTCGGCGGCGCAGAGGGTGAAGTCGTAGAGATCGCGGCCGAGTTCCGGTCTGCGGAGCCCGAAGACCTCGGTCGCACAGCCGAGCTCGAAGGGGTTGGAGTTCTCGTCGACGATCACGACGACGCGGTGGAGCGGAGACGCGTGGACCGCGTCCTTTGCTTCGCTCGGTCCGCTCATTCCGCTCGCCTGCGAGGATTCTTGCGCCATGTGCGATTTCTAGCACTCACGGAAGCGGCCGGACAGTCCCGAGGATGGGCGCATGAGCAATGAACCCATCGCCCTGCGAGAGGCTCTGGCCTCCTTCGACGCCTTGTGGAGCCCTCGCATCGTGACCCGCGTCAACGACTACGACGTCCGCGTCGCCAAGGTCGCGGGCGAGCACATCTGGCATGTGCACGAGCACACCGACGAGTTCTTCCACGTCCTCGAAGGCGAGCTGCGCATCGCCGTGCGGGACCCCGACGAGCGCTCCGTCACCCTCCCCAAGGGCTCGGTCTTCACGGTCCCGCGCGGCACGGAGCACAAGCCGTACGCGCCCGGGGGCGCGACGATCCTGCTGTTCGAGCCGACGGGGACGCTGACGGTCGGGGACCGTCACGAGGAGGTGCCGGGGCACGTGGACGCGACGACGGGGCACGCCCTGTCCTGACAGGGGCCTGTGCGCGGCCGGGGCAGCCCTTGCCCCCGGTGGGACGCGCGTGACGCCGGGTTTCCGGGGCGACGGGGGTGCTCCGGAAGCCCGGCGTCACGCGTTCCCGTCCACCTGAGGCTGTCTATCCGCGATCCGGATATCCGCAGCTCGGTTATCCGCGGCTCGGTTATCCGCGATCCGGACCGGGCTCGGCGGTGCCGGCCGAAGGCGTCGCGGCCTTCGTGTGGAGGACGTCGCGGGCCTGCTCCGCGGCGCGGGTCATGGTCTCGCTGACGAAGTCGAGGAAGCGGGCGATGTTCTCCAGGCGGGCGGCGGCCGGGGTGTCGGCGCCGAGGACGCCGACGCCCTGCCGGGCGGTCTCGATGACCTGGGCGTTGGACCGGGCGCTGGCCACCATCGCCTGGTACCAGACGTCGTCGTCGACGACGTAGCGCTCGCGGCGGCGTTCGTTGCGCTCCCGGCGGACGAGGCCCTGCCCCTCCAGGAACGTGATCGCCTTGGAGATGGACGCCGGGCTGACCTGGAGTCGCTGGACGAGTTCGGCGGCGGTGAGGCTGCCCTCGTCCGTGGTGTAGAGGCAGGTCAGCACCCGGGCCATCATCTTGGGCAGGCCCGATTGCATGAGGACGGTCGTGAACGTCTCCTCGTACTCGCGCACGGCCTCGGCGTCGCGCCCGTGCGCCTGCGGGGGCGCCTCCGCACCGCGGGGCGCGGCCTGCCTGCGCCGGTGGGCGCGGCGCTCGGTGGCGCGGTGCGCCAGGTCTGCGCGGTAGGCGGTGGGGCCGCCGTTGCGCATGACCTCACGTGTGACCGTCGAGGTCGGCCGTTCGAGACGCCGGGCGATCTCCGCGTAGGCGAGGCCGTCGGCCAGCCCCAGCGCGATCTGCTGGCGTTCGGGCTGGGTGAGTCTGCCTCCCGGCATCGCGATCTCCTTCGTTCTCGCTCGATGTCGCCAGCATAGCGTTCACACTTCGTTCATTGCAACGCACGCGCGGCTGTCGTTGCGTTACCTCTGAGACTCGTTGCAATGATTAAAGGCCATTGACCTGCATAAACGCAGATTCTAGGCAACGAACATGTTGAAGCTCTTTGGAATGCAACGTAGCGTTTGCGTCATCAGAAACGACGAGCTCAAGGAGAGCACGATGCAGAAGTTCGCCACCGCCGCCCCCGTCTCCGCCGTCCTCGACATCCCCGCCGGACGCATCCGCCTCATCGCCGCCGACCGGGCCGACACCACGGTCGAGGTCATGCCGGCGGACGCCTCGAAGAGCCGCGACGTGAAGGCCGCGGAGCAGACCACGGTCGAGTACGGCGACGGCGTCCTGCGGATCGCGGCCCCCGCGGCGAAGCCCCTCGGCAACCCCGGTTCCGTCGAGGTGACCGTCCAGCTGCCCGCCGGTTCCCACGTCGAGGCGAAGGCCGCCACCGCCGAGCTCCGGGGCGTCGGCCGGCTCGGCGACGTCACCTTCGAGAGCGCGCACGGCTCGGTCAAGCTCGACGAGACAGACGGCGCCCACCTCGTCCTCGCCGCCGGTGACATCTCGGTCGGCCGCCTGGGCGGCGCCGCGCGGCTCAGCACCCAGAAGGGCGACCTCCACATCGCCGAGGCCGTGCGCGGTACGGTCGAACTGCGCACCGAGCACGGCGACATCTCGGTCGGCGCAGCCCGTGGAGTCTCGGCCACCCTGGACGCGGGCACCGCCTACGGCCGCATCCAGAACGCGCTCCTGAACACCGGCGGCACCGTCGGCCTGGACATCCACGCGACCACGTCCTACGGCGACATCGCCGCCCGCAGCCTCTAGAGGACGTACGCCCCATGAGCGCTACGGCCCTCACGGCGAACCGCCCACGCGAGCCCCGCGACGGGTGCCACCGCGGGACCCGGCCGCCGCCGACGGCGTGCGGCCTCCGAGATCCACGACGCGGCGGCCCGGTCCGCGCACCGGGCCCCCGCCGGGGCCGGAGTGACCGCCTCCGGCAACCCCGGCGGGCGTACGGCCCCGTAGTCCGTGAACCGCACGACGCCGCAGGCGCGGCACCGCGCCTCGCCTCTCGTATGCGTCCACCCCACGGGGTGGGTGCACGCGGCCCTGACGACCGTCACCGCCCCACCCCTCCGGTCACCATGTGCGCCGACCGCCAGTGCCTCCGCTGGGCGACGAGCGCGTCCCCGGCCTTGACGGCATCGTCCCCACCGGCCGCGGCCCGCCGCGCGGCGTCGAGCTCGGCGCACTCCGTACAGCCGTAGGCCGGACGGCTCCCGGGCGGCAGCAGCCCGGCGGCCTCCCGCTCCTCCCGAGTGGCCAGCCGCAACGCGGCGAAGGGGACCTCCCACTCCAGCCCGCCCCCGGGTTTGCGCAGTTGAACGCGGCCGCCCGCGCTTCCGATCACTTGCGCGACCCGTCCCTCGCGGGTGTCCACCACGAACGCGCCGTTCCTGTATGTCATCGCCTCGCGCCTCCCCGGGCTCCGTCGACAGCAGCCACATCTTCCCGATCGGCACGAGGAGCGGCGAAACTTTCACCTCTAATTGCCCCCATTGAGTGAACGCTCGCACATCTCAGTGCAGTTGCTCTCGCTAGAGTCGCCCCGAAGGAGGTGATCGCTTGGCTGACATCACGCCCACCCTGTTGCGTCGAAGGCTCGGCGCGGCGCTGAAGACCTTGAGGGTGAGATCCGGCCTCAACCTCGCAGATGGCGCCAAGCTGCTGGGCGTTTCCAGCCCGACGTTGAGCAAGGTCGAGAACGGCAGGCAGCGCACCGATCCGGAGAGGTTCTTCACCGCCTACGGGGTGACGGACGCGGAACGTGTCGAAGAGGTCCGGGAGATCGCGAAGCTCGCCGACAGCAGCCGCCACCAGAGCCTCTACGTCCAGTACAAGGACGTCATCAGCGACCGATTCGCCGACTTCCTGGAAATGGAGCAGATCGCCACAGGCATCGACCTCTACGGGGCGCTGCTCATCCCAGGTGTGCTGCAGACGGTCGAATACGCCTCTGCCGCCATCGGAGGCATCAGCGTACTGAGAACAGCGCGTGAGGCACGAGCGTCCACCGAGCTGCGCATGAAGCGACAGGAGGTCCTGACGTCCTCCTCACTCGCCCTACGATGCGTGCTGGACGAAGCGTCTCTCCGGCGCGAGCTCGGCGGGCCTTCCGTCCTCCGGCAGCAACTTGAACACCTGCTCACCGTCTCCAGGCAGCCGAACGTGGAACTCCAGGTCATCCCGTTCAAAGCAGGCATGCACACGGGGCTGGACGGCGCCTATACGGTCTTCCACTTCGAGGTCGGCTCTCCTGTCGTGGCCGTGGAGCCACTCACGACCTCCCACTACCTTGAAGAGGATGACCAGGTCGCACGCTACGACGTCGCGTTCGATCGCCTGCGCACCCAGGCACTGGACCCTGAGGCGTCCCGCGACTTCATCGCAAGGATCGCCGAGGAGACGCAGTGAGGTTCAAGAAGAGCAGCTATAGCTCCGGTTCCGTCGACACCTGCGTGGAAATCGCCCTACCCAAGGGCATATCCGCCGGCCCCGTCTCCATACGCGACTCCAAACGCCCCACCGGCCCGACACTACGCATCCACCCCGCCGCGTACGCCGCCTTCACACAGGCGCTCAGGGAGGGCGTCCTCACCGCTCCCCGCGAGCCGCATGAGCAAATCGCGGCGGCGGTGCGCGACGAGATCATGAGCGGTGACCTGGCCCCTGGCGACAACCTGCCGTCCACCACGCAGCTCCGTGAGAAGTTCGACGCCTCGAACGCCACGATCCAGAAGGCGCTGCAACTCCTCAAGGAGGAGCGCCTGGTCATCGGGCGACCCGGCAGCGCCGTCACCGTACGCCCGCGTCGTCAGCGCACCATGCGTCCCGCCGCCTACATGGCCCCGTCGGCGACCGGCGCGCCGTACCGCTGGCTCACCGAGGCGGCCAAGCTGGGCGGGGAAGCACGCAGCAAGCTGCTGGAGGTCGCCGAGGTGACGCCCGCGGCGGACGTGGCCGCGGCCCTGAACATCGCCAAGGGCGGCACCGCGCTGCTGCGACGCCAGATACTCCTGATCGACGACGAACCCGTCGAACTCGTCAAGTGCTACTACCCCTTGGAGATCGCCCTGGGCACGGCCCTCACGGAACGTCGCAGGATCAAGGGCGGCACTCCCACCCTCCTCGCCGAGCTGGGCTTTCCGCCCCGGCTCAGCGTGGACAAGGTGTCGGCCCGGGTCCCCACCCAGGAGGAGTTCAACGCCTTGCGGCTGCCCAGCAGCCTGCCGGTGCTCCGCACGCTCAGGACGCTGTACAGCGACGACGAACGGCCGGTCGAGGTCGCGGTCATGGCGAAGGCCGGGCATCTCTACGAGTTGCAGTACGAGTTCACGGCGCGGTAGGGATCGTCGTGGCGTTCGGCGACCGCCTCGTACGCGACGACCTGACGCGAACACCCACGTGACCGGTGCGGCCCATGCCATGAACCGTGCCGGTACAGTCGGAAGGGGCGTCCGAAGCCACCTTCCATGGCTTCGGACGCCCCTTTGTCGGGCCTCGTCGTCGCTCTACCGCACCACGACCACGTGGAAGCTGCGGTCCGCCAGCGCGCCCGCCGAGTTGAACGTCTGAAGGAACAGACAGTTGTTGGTGCCGGCCCGGCCCGTGACGGTGATCTCACCGGTGGGCGGAGTGCCGATGTTGCCGGGAAGCCCGACGGTCGCGAGATAGGTCCCGCGGGTGACCACTACGTTGAAGCAGACCTGGTAGGTGCCGAGGGACAGCCTGGTCGATGACGTCGCGCCGAGGCTCTGCGCGGGGACGAGGACCCCGTTGGCCTGCACGACGGCCCTTACCGCATCCGCCGGTGCCGGCGCGTCGGCGACAGCCGTCGAGCCGTCCTCCGCCGGGACGTTGAGGGCCTCGGTGGGAGTGTCGTTGCTCATTTCGCTCTCCTCTCTTTCTACGAGTGCGGCGTCGAGGTCGGCGCGCGCATGACGAACGCGGCCGAAAGAGGGTGCCCTGCGGAGAGAATTCGGAGACTCGGCGCCGGGCCTGTCGAGGCGAGATTAACTCCCCACCCGGTTTCCTGATACTGGACTAATCTCCAAACTTGAAAGGCGTATATCCAGCCCATCCGATCAGCTGAATAAATCAACCGCCTTTCGCTTTCCGGTAATTGTTCCAGACGCATCGCCCGACGCGCGCCCACCGGAAAACCCCGTGCACCCCGCCCCGCCCCCTGCTACCGTCCCCGCCATGAAGCGCGCCGACACCATGACGACGACGCCGGAGAGTGTCCCGGCGCGCTGACAGATGTCCAGTCCGAAGCCCCGGGGCGAGCGCCCCGGGGCTTCGGCTTGCGGCGCTCGCTCCACGTACGCGAGGAGACCGCCATGCGGGACACCGCCCACGACCACCGCAAACTCGGCCGCGAACTCGGCCTGTTCGACACCGATCCGCTGATCGGGTCCGGGCTTCCCTACTGGCTGCCGGACGGCGCGGCCGTACGTCACGCGCTGGAGGAGTACATCCGGGAGGCGGAACGGAAGGCGGGCTACCGGCATGTGTACTCGCCCGTGCTGGGCAAGCGGGAGCTGTACGAGATCTCGGGGCACTGGTCGCACTACAGCGACGACATGTTCCCGCCGATGGACCTCGGCGCCGAGCAGGTGGTCCTGCGTCCGAGCCTGTGCCCGCACCACGCCGTGATCTACCGGTCCCGCTCCCACAGCTACCGCGAACTGCCGCTCCGCATGGCCGAACTGGGCGGCATGTACCGGTCCGAACTCTCGGGCGTACTCGGCGGCCTGACCCGCGTACGGGCCATCCAGCTCAACGACGCGCACATCTTCTGCACCCTGGACCAGGTCGCCGACGAGGCGGCCGCCGCGCTGGAGATGATCCGGCGGGCGTACGAGGCGCTCGGGATCACCCCGGCCCGCTACCGGCTCTCCCTCCCGGGGCCCGGCGGGAAGTACGTCGCCGCCCCCGGGATGTGGGAGCGGTCGGCGGCGCTCCTCACCGACGTCCTCGACCGCTCCGGCCTGCCGTACGAGGCGGCCGAGGGGGAGGCGGCGTTCTACGGGCCGAAGATCGACGTCCAGGTCGCCGACGGCGCGGGCCGGGAGTCCACCCTGTCGACCGTCCAGATCGACTTCCACCAACCCGAACGCTTTGACCTGCACTACATCGGCGCGGACGGCGCCAAGCACCGCCCCGTCATGGTCCACCGCAGCGTCATCGGCAGTGTGGAGCGGGCCGTGGCCCATCTCATCGAGCGGCACGGCGGCGCCTTCCCCGCCTGGCTGGCCCCCACCCAGCTCGCCCTCCTGCCCGTCTCCGAGGCCCAGGTGCCCGACGCCGAGGCCGTCGCCCGCCGGTGCGCCGAACTGGGTCTACGGGCGGAGGTCGCCGGCCCCGAACGCGGCACCCTGGGCGCGCGCGTCCGCGAGGCGCGCCTCGTGCCGTACCAGGCCGTCATCGGCGCGAAGGAGGCGGCCGACGGCCACCTCGCCGTACGCCTGCGTGACGGCCGCCGCCTCGCCCCGCGACCGGCCGACGGGTTCCTCGCCGCCGTCGGCGCGCTCGTAGCCGCGCACCGCACCGATCTGTGGGACGAGGAGGCCCGGCAGTAGGGAGCCACGCCCATGGTGGCCCGGAGCCGGGGAACCCCCGGCTCCGGGCCGGCACGACGACCGGCGGCACGGCGGGCGAGTCCACGGCAGCCGATCCGCTTCCCCCACCGCACCGCACCGCCGGAACTTCAGGGATCACAGACCGACGATGAACTTCCCCCTGGCCTTCGCCGGGTTGTAGTCCGTGTTGCCGTGATAGACGGCCGTGTATCCGGAGAACGCCGCCGTCGCCATCAGCTGCGGGTCGCTGATGTTCGCACCGGAGTCGAGGTTCGCGTCACCGTTGGAGTCGGTCGTGGCGGTGCCGAACTCCTGATTCGTGCTGGTGACGACGAAACTGATCCGCTGGCCCCCGATACCGCCACCGTCCGCGGTGGTGAGGTTCGCGCTCATCTCCGCCTGCGCCATGCCGATGATGCTGCCCCGAACGGTCTTCGCGGTGAGAAGCACGTTCTTCTTCTCGTGCGGGGCGTCGGGTCCGCTCGTCTGGTGCTGCTGGTGCAGTTGCTGCCATTGCTGGAACTGCTGCCACTGCTGGAACAGTTCGGCGTCGGAAACGGCCATCGGAGAACTCCTCACGGTCGAGTGCCCAGAGTTGTCATCTTCGATGCACGATGCGGTACGGATGTCGCGGCGATCAGGTACTGGGGTCGCTACGCGCCCGACACCCCGAGCGGAAAGTCAGAGAACCCGGATATCCCTCCGGCACTTTCCACTCCTTGCCGCACCAAAAAGGTACGCCCGTAGCCGAATTGCGCACATCGGAGGCTTCCGGCCAGCGGATCCGGGGCCACCGGAACGAGCCACGGCCGCGCCACGACACGCGCCCGCCGGGGCTCGACGCCCACAGGAAACACAGGTCACAGAGCGACGGCGGCTCCGGCCCCACCGCCCACCCGAGCCCCCGGCGCCATGGCTCGAACCCGTGCCATAACCGTTTCTCCTCCCGGAAAACGAACCGGCAAGGGCCGAATTACGGAAGAACTTGAATCCACACCTTCCCCCGGGGGGCGACGAAGGCCGTCCCCCGGGATTCGCGCGCGAAATTCTGACGGCCGTTAATTCGCCGTGGCAGAGGCCCCGGCCATGGTCTTCTTCGCCAGCTCGTACACCGGGAGAATCCGCCGGTGCTCCTCCGTGTCGAAGCCACGGAGCTGGATCACGGCCACGCCCTTCGGGGTGGACAGCGCGAGCGCCCGCTGCTCCCGGTCCTCCCCCAGCTTGGGGCTGTTCAGCTTGTACACGACCTCCACCGCCGGCTGCCCGCCGACCTTGAGGTCCTGGTACTTGCTCTCGACGAGGTACTTGCCCTCCTCGGTCATGAAGACGTCGAGCACATGCCGCGCGGACGAGTCCGTCGCGGGCCCGGTCCACACCAGCATCCTGTTGATCGCGCGATCCTTGGTGTCGATCTCACAGGTGCCCTTGAGGGACTTGTGGTGGGTGATGTCCCCGAGGAGGTCGCTCTCGGCCTCCGACATCGTGTTCGCCTTCCAGCCCTCGGCCGTCTCGAACGAGACCGGGAGTTCACACGCCGAGCCGGCCTCGCCGACCCTGGTGCCACTGCCCCGCCCGGACTCGGCGGTCTCCGTCGCGGACGGCACCGCGGGCTTCGACGGTTCCGTCTTCCCCGCGGCCTTGCCGGACGCCTCGGCCTTGTCGGCCTTACCGGCATCACCGTCGCCCGAAGCGCAGCCCGTGAGCGCACCGACCATGAGCGCGGCGGAAACCAGTCCCCCTGTGATTCTGCGCATGAACCTTTCCCTGCCGATCAAGTAAACGGAAAGGAAATTAGCCCGACGCGCCGACCCCGTACAAATCGTTATTTTCCGCTCCGCGTTCGCGCCTCCTCGGACGCGGCCTACTCCGGATCGTCCGGGAAGCTCATGATGGTGCGGACGGACGGAAGGAATGCGATCGTGCCGGAACAGACACCGCGGCAGACCTGGGAGAGCGACTCCGCCAGGTACCTCACCCCACGCGGCCGGGGGAAGCCCGACGCCTGGGCGGAGGAGGCCGGTGAGAGCCGGCGCCGCGGCGGGCAGCGGCTCCTCTCCGCCGGGACGGTCGTGCCGCCCGACGCCATCGCCCGGGCCCTCGGGCTCGAAGCGGGCGGGCAGGCGGTCTCACGGCGCCGCCTGATCCTCCTCGACGACGTGCCGGTCGAGCTCGCGGACTCGTACTACCCGCCGCGCGTCGCCGCCGGAACGGCCCTCGCCGAGCCGAGGAAGGTGCCCGGCGGCGCGGTCACCCTGCTCGCCGAACTCGGCCACGTGGCCACCCGGGTGGAGGAGACCGTCACCGCCCGCATGCCCACGGAGGAGGAGCGCGAGGCGCTGCGGCTCGGCGGGCACGAGCCCGTACTCGTCCTGTCGCGGCTGATCCTCGGCGGGGACGGGCTGCCCATGGAGTTCTGTGTGATGACCATGACCGCGAGGGATCGCACGCTCCGGTACCGCATGCGGCTCGACTGACCCGTGCGGACGGCGCGGCCGGGTTGCGGGCCTCAGGCCGCCCGGTCCCGCACACCGCGAAGGGGCGGGAGCCACCGGCGCCCGCCCTACGGCCGTTCAAGGGCGCCCTTCAAGAACGCCCGGCACGACGCCCTTCCGGCACCGCGCCGCCGCCCCCCTCAGCCGAACTGCACGGCGCGCGGAAGCGTCCCGCCTTCGAAGTTCCTCGCCATGCCCGGCTGGAGCGTCCCGACGACCTGCGACTCGCAGTCTCCGGGCTCCGCGTAGAGCGTGGCCCTCGTGTTCGTGCCGTTGGTCGCCCGCAGCGCACCGCCGGGCAGAAGGAAGCAGACGTCGTTGTCCGGGTCATCGAGCGTGAGATCCCCGTGGGTCACCGACACGTAGTCGAACGGGCCCGTGGCGGCCTGGGCGCTGGTGGAGAGACCGGTGACCAGCACCAGCGCGGCTCCCGCCGCCACCGCGACCCGGCCCAGACGTGTGAGTGCGTACATGAACGTCCTCCCCCGGCGGGACGACGCCCGCCCGATGCTGCTCCGACGCTTCGGACCGCCCCGGCGGATCCTCCACGGCCCGGGCGGGTGGTGCGCTCGCTCGCCCTAGATCTGGCGTGACACAAGGCAGATAAACCGCTTTAGGGGAGGCCGGGGTCCGGGCTCACCCGCATAGGTGAAGTTCGGAACTCCCGTTCCCGCCCGTTCCTGCCATCGGCGTGGGCGACCCCGGCCGTCCCCTCCCGCGCCCCGCCCGGCATCATGAGGCTCATGCGCACCCAACCTGTGCTCGTCTACGACGGTGACTGCGGCTTCTGCACGACCTCGGTGAACGCCGCCGAGAAGCACGTCCGGCCCCGCTGCTCCGTCACCGCCTGGCAGTTCGCCGAGCTGGACGCCCTGGGTGTCACCCAGGAACGGGCCGAGCACGAGCTGCTGTGGATCACCCCGGCCGGAACGGTGTACGGCGGCGCCCAGGCCGTCGCCAAGCTGCTGCTCAGCGCGGGCGGCGGCTGGGCCGTCCTGGGCGCGGTGCTGAGGCTGCCGCCGGTGCGCTGGGTCGCCCACGGCGTCTACCGGCTGGTGGCGGACAACCGGCAGAGGATGCCGGGCGGCACGGCGGCCTGCGCCCTGCCCGCCGCGCGGCGGCCGGGGGCCGCGGGGTCCTGACGTCCGGCGGCCGTCGCCCGGCCGCCGGATCCCCGCGATCCCCCGCGGCCGGCCGGTCCGTCACACCCCCGCGTACGCCACCGGCGGCACCCGGCGCGTACGTGCCCTCAGGCGGCCGCGCGCCCGTCACCGGCCGCGCGTCGTCCACCGGGTGCGCCCCGGTGGGCGGGATGCCCGTCCGGCCGCCCTCGCAGCCGTCGCAGCGCCCCGGTCTGTGCACCGCCGGTTCCTTCCGGCAGTCCGAACACCACACGAGCCAAATCCCTCTCCCTGAGTCCCCGTTCGGTTTCCGGAACCATGACCGCCGTGCGCCCGGCAAGGTTGTACGGCGCCAAGATCGCGCCATTTTCCCGGGCGTCGCGAATCGTCCGGGCGACCGGCAGTGGATCATGAACTGTGCCGCCCGGAGGGCCCGGCGGCCCGGGGAGGAAGAGCGGTGAGTACCGCAGTAGCGCGAACCGAAGAGCGGACGGAAGAGCGGCCGCCGGAACGGGAAGGGGAATGGGCGGAGGCCCTGGGCCTGACCCTCGTCCCGAAGTCGGATTTCACGGAATTCCTCGGCCACCTCGGCAGCGCCGCCGACGCGGACGGTGTGAATCCGGCCTTTGATCCGCGTCACAGCCTCCTCTCCCCCGACACGAGTTTCTGGATCGCCGCCGAGGACCGGGACGGCCGCATCGCGAGCTGCATCGCCTATCGGACGTTCCGCACCCTCGATGTGCGCGAACTGATCCGGACGATGCGGGTCTTCTGCGAGGGACCGTGCGACCAGCACTCGGGCACCCTGGACCTCGTACTTCCCGAGGAAATGCCGAGGGTCTCCGGATTGCTGGGTTTCCCGGGCGGCCTCTGGGTGCGCGGGGACTTCCGGGGGAACGGCCTCTCGGAACACATGCTGCGGGCCGTCCGCAAGGAGGCCCTCGGGCGCTATTCGCTCGACTGGGAGGTGGCCGTGTCGTTCAAGAAGATCACCGACAGCCCGTCCCTGCGGAGCCTCTACGACTTCGAATACGTCGTGCCCTGCTTCGACGGCTTCTTCCCGCTGACGCGACGCGTCGAGCGCATGGCCCTCCAGTACAGCTCGCGCGCCCACCTGGTCCGGAGCCTGGCCGGCCGCCGCCGGGCGTCCGGGGCTTCCGGGGTTCCCGGGGTCCCCGGCGAGAACGGCGGCGAGCGTTTCATGGCGCGCGTCACACGATGAGGACCGGCGGTTCCCGGCGGGGAAATCCACCCTCGCACGTCGGGTAATATTGCTTCCGCAACGCCGACCGGTGGCCCGTCCGCCGGAACGCCGAGCACTCGTAGCTCAACGGATAGAGCACTTGACTACGGATCAAGAGGTTGCAGGTTCGAATCCTGCCGAGTGCACAGCGTGCAGAGGCCCTCAGGAGAAATCCTGAGGGCCTCTGTCGTGTTTCCTCACCGGGATCGAGGAAGCCAGACGTAGCGGACGTCCGGTTCCCGTTCCTCGTTTCCGGAGCCGTCCGTGCGCTCGGCCGCCGTGAAGCCGTGGCGTTCGTAGAAGCGGTGGGCCGGAGTGTTGATCTGGAAGGTCCACAGTTCCAGGCCCGCGGGGAAGCGCTCCTTGGCCAGGGACAGGAAGCGGTCGCCCAGGCCGCGGCCGCGCCAGGCCGGGGCGAGGTAGAGCTGGTCGACGTGACCGGCGCCGGCGGCGCCCTCGGTCCGGGCCTCGGACTCAGCCTCGGACTCGGACTCGGACTCGGACTCAGCCTCGGTCAGGACCATCACGCCTACGATGCCGCCGTCGCCCTCCCTGCTCTCCGCCTCCGCTACCCAGGTCTCCCGCTCCGGGATCACCACATGCCGGAAGAAGGCGCGCACCTCGTCGTCCGAGTGAGCACGGCGGACCGTCGGCAGGGCCGCGTCGTACGAGCGCAGCCAGACCTCGGCCGCGGCCTCCGCGTCCGGGGCGGCGGCGCGGCGGAGGGCAGGGGCAGGGGCGGGGGCGGCGATCGTACGCGTCTCGTCGGTGGTGTCCGTGGTGTTCGTGGTGTCGTCCATGGCGCGCACCGTCTCAGACACCCCTCCGCCCGCGCACCTCATTACCGACTGGGGGCGCTACCGGCCGGGGAACCACCGGCCCCGGCCGCCGGGATCGCCCGGACGCCGCCCCCATGAGGACAGATTCCGCCCTATATCCCTTCTACGCTCACCCCATGACCGCCCGCCCCCGCGTCTCCGACGACCAGCGCCGTGCCCGCCTCGCGCGGCGGCACCTCCTGTCCCCCGCGCACCGCGCCACGTCCGTCGAGGAGGTCGCCGACGCGCTCGTGGGGCTGCACGCCACGGACGCCGCGACCGTGTACCTGTCGGCGTGCGCGCGGCTGGCGGAGCCCTCGCCCGCCGAGGTGGAACGGGCGCTCTACGAGGACGTGACGCTGGTGAAGCTGCTGTCCATGCGGCGCACGATCTTCGCCGTGAGCACCGCCCTCGCCCCGTACGTCGAATCCTCCACCGCCCGCGCGATCGCGGTGCGCGAGCGCGCCCAGTTCGTGAAGTTCCTCCAGCAGGGCACCGAAGGCGGGTGGGACGAGCGGCGGCTCGCGCGGACGGAGCGGGAGGTGCTGGACGCGCTCGCCGCGCGCGGTGAGGCGACGACGGCCGAGCTCGCCAAGGACGTGCCCGCCCTGCGGGAGACGATCGCGGTCTCGGTGGGCAAGCCGTACGAGTCGCGGCAGAGCGTCGGCAGCCGGCTGCTGCGGCTGCTGGCCTCCGACGGGCACGTGCGCCGTGCCCGCCCGCGCGGCTCGTGGACCAGCAGCCTGTACCCGTGGGCGCCCGTGCCGCGGATCCCGGAGATGGACGTGCGGGAGGCGAAGGCGGAGATCGCCCGGCGCTGGCTCGGCTCCTTCGGGCCCGCGACGGAGGCGGATCTGAAGTGGTGGACGGGCTGGACGCTCGGCGACACCCGTAAGGCACTGGCCGATGCGGGCGCGGCCGAGGTGGAGTTGACGGGCGGCGTCACCGGGTACGCCCTGCCGGACGACCTGGACGACGTGCCGCCCGCCGAACCGTGGGCCGCGCTGCTCCCCGGCCTGGACCCCACGCCGATGGGCTGGCGCGGCCGGGACTGGTACCTGTCGCCCGACCTCGTACCCGCCCTCTTCGACCGGGCCGGGAACGTCGGGCCGACGGTGTGGTGGGACGGCCGGGTCGTGGGCGGCTGGGCCCAGCGCGCGAACGGGCAGATCGTCTGGCGGCCGCTGACGGACGTGGGCCGCGAAGCGGCCTCCGCGATCAACGCGGAGGCCGCCGGGCTGACGGACTGGATGGGCGAGGCCCGGGTCACGCCCCGCTTCCGGACGCCGCTGGAGCGCGAACTGGTGCGGTGAGCGGGGCGGGATCCGCCGGGCCCGCTCACCGCACGCCGTCGGTCCGTTTGGTGAGCGGGACGTCCGGTCGCACCCGGGGCGGGCGGGGCTCCCAGGGGCCGGCTGGGCTCCCAGGGCGGGCTGGGCTCCCGGCGCCGACGACGGCGCCGTCGGCCCGTGCGGTCGGCAGGGACCTGCGGCCGCGTCCGGGGCGGGACGAGACCCGTCGCCCCCGGAAACCGTCAAGCCCCCGGAGCCGTCAGCCCCCCGTTCCGCCGCCGTGCGCCGCGGCCGTCGCCTCCGGTGTCGCCCGCTGGGACCGCTCCGACGGCTGCTCCCCGTACGGCGTCGTGATGAACTCGATGACACAGGTGCCGCCCGGGTCGCGGACGTAGACGCCGCGCCCGCCGTAGTCGTGGTTGATCTTGCCTTCCTCCGCCAGCAGCGGGTCGGCCCAGAAGGGCAGCTCACGCTCCGCGATCCGGGCGAGGACCGCGTCGAACTCCCCGTCCGTGACGAGGAAGGCGAGGTGGCTGAAGTTGATGTTCTCGGCCGGAACGAGGTCGTCGGCGAAGTCGACGCCCACCCCGTTGGAGGAGGTCACCTGTGTGAAGGGACCCCAGTCGAGGGGCGCCTCGGACGATCCCGCCAGCCAGGCCAGGAACGCCCCTGTCTCCCGGCGGTCCTTGACGTGCACGATGATGTGGTTCAACTCGTTGGGCACGGTGGCCCTTTCCTCGAATGCTATGTCGACTGATACGTCGGCTGATACTTCGGCTGCCGCGTCGACCGCTTCGTCGCGCGCGAGTGGTGTCACGGCGTCCTCCCCCGCCCGCCGGGCAGGGCGAAGGCGCCCAGCGCCGCACACGCGGTGAACGCGGCGGCGGTCAGCAGGGCCCGGCCGTATCCGGCGGTCAGCGCCTGCTGAAGTTCGTGGGGCCGCCGGGCCAGGCGGGCGGCCGTGGTGTGCGAGGCGACGGTGGCGAGCACGGCGAGGCCCAGCGCGCCGCCGACCTGGCGGGAGGTGTTGACGAGGCCGGCGGCAAGCCCGGCCTCGGCCGGGTCCGTGCCGCTGGTGGCGGCGACCATGGCGGGCATGAGGGACAGCCCGAAGCCGAGGGACGCGAGGACGAACGGCCCGGCCACCTCGTCGGCGTAACCGCCGCCCGCGCCGCCGATCCGCGACAGCCACACGAAGCCGGCGGTGCTCAGCGCCATCCCGGCGACGACCAGCGGGCGGGACCCCGTACGGGCGACGAGACGGGTCGCGGTCCGCGCGCCCACGATGATGGCGAGCGACCCGGGCACGAAGCACAGACCCGCCTCGACCGCGCCGAGCCCCAGATTCTGCTGGAGGTGCAGGGAGAGCAGGAACCACATCGAGAACCCGGCCCCGCTCATCGCCATCACCAGCGGGTTGGCGACGGCGAGGCCGCGGTGGCGCAGGATCGCCAGGGGTACGAGCGGCTGGGCGACCCGCGACTCGATGACGACGAATCCGGCCAGCAGCAGCGCCCCCGCGCCGGCCGGGCCCCAGACGTGCGGGGAGCCCCAGCCGTGCGTCTCGCTGCCGATCGTCCCGTGGACGAGGGCGGTCAGGCCCGCCGTGACCGTGAGGGCGCCGGGCAGGTCGAGCCGGCGCGCCCCGCCCCGGCCGCCGCCCGCCGCCGGTACGTACAGGAGCGCCGCGGTCAGCAGCGCGGCGCCTATGGGGACGTTGACGAAGAGCACCCAGCGCCATCCGGCGTACTCGGTGAGCGCCCCGCCGACCACCGCCCCGACCGCGCCGCCGGCCGCCGTGACGACGCTCCAGGCGCCCATCGCGCGGGCCCTCGGGGCGGGTTCGGTGAAGGTCCGCATGATCAGCGCGAGGGTGGCGGGCGCGAGGAACGCGGCGCCGGCGCCCTGGACGGCGCGGGCCGCGACGAGCGGACCGCCCCCGGTGGCGAGGCCGCCCGCCAGGGAGGCGAGGGTGAAGCCGACGACGCCGGCCAGGAAGGCGCGGCGGGTGCCGACGAGATCGGCCGTCCGGCCGCCGAGGAGCAGCAGGCCGGCGAAACCGAGGGTGTAGGCGTTGACGATCCACTGCTGGCCCGCGGCGTCGAGGCGTAACTCGGCACGCATGGCGGGGAGCGCCACGTTCACGATCGTCACATCGAGGATGACCATGAACTGGGCGGCGCAGGCGAGGACGAGGACGGCGGTGGCGGACCGGGGCCGGCCGGGGGCGGAGGAGGGTACGGCTTCGGGAGCGGCTTCGGAGGCGGGGGCGGCTGCGGGTTCGCGGTGGTTCCGGGCCGGCGGCTGCGACGAGTCGGCTGTGCGCATGGCGGAACGTCCTCACGCTGAGGGCACGACTTGCGGACACGGCTTGAGGGGACGGGACGGCTTACGGGGACGGCTTACCGGGGGACGTCTTGGGGGGACGTCTTGCGGGGACGGCGGAAGGTGACGCGGCGAGGCGGCACCCTCCGGTACTCGGAATTAGAGGCGCTATAAAAATGTAGCACCTCTAATTCTGCTGGCCGGGCGGCTATTCTGGAGGTATGACTTCCGCCGCCCGCACCGACACCGCACCGGCGCCCCGCGCGCGGACCTCACCCCCCGCGACGACCGGTCTGCGCGAGCGCAAGCGGGAGCGCACCCGCCGCGCGATCGCCCAGGCGGCCTTCCGGCTCTTCGCCGAGGACGGTTTCGACGCCGTGACGCTCACCCGGATCGCAGCGGCGGCGGAGGTGGCCCCGGCCACCGTCTTCACGCACTACGCGTCGAAGGAGGACATCTTCTTCGGCCGCCGCGACGACTTCGAGCCGAAGGTGACGGCCGCCGTGACCGGCGCCGCCACGGGCGCCCAGCTCCTCGAACGGCTGGGCCGCGCCTACGTCGAAGCCTTCGAGATCGCCCTGGAGGAGGACTCCATGGACCAGGCCCGGGTCTTCTCCCGGGTCCTCCTCGACAGCGCGGCCCTGCGCCGCAGCTACCACCCCCTCGCCCACCACCGCCGGCTGCTCCTGGAGGGACTCCTCGTCGAACGGGCGGGCCCGCGCGCCGCCGACCCGGCCGTACGGGCCGAGCTGGCGGCGTTCGCGGCCCTGGCGAACACGGCGCGGGAGCTGGGCTTCGAGGCGCTGCACGAGTCGCTGGCGGCGGGCGACCCGACGGACCGCGTGCGGGAGGCGGCGGGGGCGGCACTGGCCAGGGGGTACGGGCGGGTGGTGCGGGCCTACGGGGGCGAGGCGGGGGTGCTGGACGCGGGGTAGCGTGAGCCCGGCCCACGGCGCGGTACGCGCTGTCGGACGCCGGGTCAGCGGAAGCCCCGCCCACGGCGCGGCACGCGCTGTCAGACGCGGGGTCAGCGGAAGCCCCGCCCACGACGCGGCACGCGCTGCCGGACGCCGGGTCAGCGGAAGCCCCGCCGGCGCCGGCGCCGTACGTGCTGCCGGAAGCGAGCAGCCCCGCCCCCGTCGGCGCCGTACGTACCGGCTCGGCGCGTCACGAACCCGCTCAGCGCGTCACGTGCCAGCTCAGCGAGCCCGTCAGACGCCGCCGCAGTTCCGGGTCGCGCACCGCGTCCGTCGTGTCCACGGCCGTCGCCGTCACCACGTGCGCGCGGCCGTCCGGGCGGATGCCGAGGAAGCGCGGGGTGACCGCCGTCCGGCCGCGGGCGCGGAAGACCTCGCGCCCGTCGGCGTACCACCGGACGACCGTCGTGGCGGCCGGCGTCCGGACCTCGATCCGGTCGCCGCGGCCGACCTCGGCGCCCGGCGCGACCTCGCTGGTCAGGACGCTCGCGTGCCGGTGGAAGCCCGCGATCATCGCCTCGCGGCCCGGCAGGTTGAACTCACGGCCGAGCGTGCGCATCTCGGAGTTCTCGGTGGGGCGGTAGAGGCCCTTGGGGTAGTAGCCGCCGCCTTCGTACGCACCGACCGCCCCACCGTCCGGCGAGGTCTCGCCCAGCCAGCGGTACCACTTCATCCGCTGTGCGGCCTGCTCGTCGGCGCGCAGCTTGCTGATGTTGACCTCCCAGGGCTCGGCGCCGGTGTACGTCCCGTACTCGTCGTACTGGTACTCGTCCGCGAGCTTGCCGAGCGAGTGCCCGGTCTCGTGGACGGCGACCTGGTCGGACTTGGAGTGGTCGGAGGAGGCGGTGGCGATGCCGTCGTAACCCACCTGCGAGACGACGTCGTTGTAGCCCGCGCCGCCGTACTTGGCGGAGTTGGACAGCACCACGACGAGATCGGCGGCGGGTGCCCTCGCCGCGTACGACTCGACGCGGCCGGTGTCGACGCACAGCAGCCGTTCGATGCCGTCGCAGAAGAACGTGGACTTCAGGGCGGTGTCCTTCACGACGCCCTGCACGGGGTCGCCGGAGACACCGGACTGACGCGACACGGCGCTGACGGCCCACACGTTGAAGAGCCGCCGGTAGGAGGCGTACGGCTCGACGGCCGCGATCTTCTCCCACTTGGCGCGGACGTCCGCGTGGAAGTCGGTTTGCTCGGCACCGGTGTACCCGTCCCCGACGAAGACGACGTCGAGCTTGGTGGCGACGGGCCCGTTCTCGACGACGGGCGTCACGTCGCCGTCACCGGGGGCGGACGGCCGGAGGGGGTGGGGAGGGGTGGGGGACGCGGGGACGGTGGTGTGTCGGGGGTGGCCGTCGGGGCCGGTGAAGTATTCGACGGGTTGGGGGCGTTGGGTGGGGGCGGGGGTTGGTGCGGGGGTTGCTGTGGCTGTTGCCGCGGTGATGAGGGTTGCGGCGACGGTGAGGGCGAGGGTGAGGGGTATTCGTCTGCGCACGGGGACTCCCGGGGGCGGCGGTGGGTGCGGCCCAAGGTAGGGAGTCGGGGGGTGGGGGGCAATGGGTGGGGCGGGGTTGGGGTGTGGGGTTGGTGCGGCGTGGGGGTGCGGGCGGGGTGGTGCGCCTGCGGCGGGCCTTGTCCCCTACCCGCCCCTTCCCGAAACCGGGGGCAAGCCCCCGGGCCCCCTTCCGCGCTGACGCGCGGTGTCCTCAAGCGCCGGACGGGCTGAATTCGCCCGGTTCCGGGCAACGAATCAGCCCGTCCGGCGTTTGAGGACCGGGGTCCGGGGCGGAGCCCCGGTTCGGGAAGGGGCGGGTAGGGGACAGAGCCCCGCGCAGCGGCAACCCGCCCGCACCCCCACGCCGCACCCGCCCCTCACCCCGGCCAACCCCCCGTCACAACTCCCCCCGCACCAACCCCAGCAACCGATCCAGCACCACCCGCCCACCCACCCGAACCCCGTCATGCTCGAACTCGGACGTCACCCACGTCCGCAACCCCCCGATCCCCTCGGCCGTCCGCAGCGAATGCCCCGTGTCCACGAACAGATCGTCCTGGTAGACCGCCGCCGCCACCGGCACCGTGTTCCGGGCCAGCCGGGCCGCGTCGTACAGCGGTCCCCACCCCTCACGCTCCGCGAGGAGTTGCGCGACAGGGCGCAGGGGGCGCAGGGAAGGGTGCGTGCGAAGCATCCAGGGGTGCACGGTCTCGCCCGTGAAGAGAAAACGCGCCCCCTCGTCCGTATGCCGGTCGAACTGCGGGAATTCCGCGCGGACGCGATCCGCGGACCAGTGCGTCGCGCGCCCGTCCTGGGCATAAATGGCCTCATGGAGGATTGCGTAGAGCGGGCACTGCGCGCGGGAGAGCACCGCCGCGGCCTGTTCGGTGAAGGCGTCGGAGAGCCGCGGCCCGGCGGCCGTGGGCACGAAGGCGTCCTCCAGGAGGTAGTGCAGCCGGTGCGAGCCGTCCCCCGTGCCGAGGAGGATGCCGAGTTGCTGGAAGGCGCCCACGGTCAGCAGGGTGCCGTCCGGCAGGGTCTCCTCGTGGTCGGCGAGATGGGCGGCTATGCGCCGGGCGGCGTCCTCGTCGCCGGGGTAGCGGGCGTAGTGGGCGAGGGACTTCCGCTCCATGCGCGGGTAGGCCGCGCGGTAGACGGTGTCCGCGTCGGCGTCCAGGGACGGCAGACCGCCCGTGATCAGCACCTCCGCCAGCCCCTCCGGTGCCAGCGACAGGTAGGTGACGGCGCAGAAGCCGCCGAAGCTCTGCCCGAGCACGGTCCAGGGCCGGCCGCCGGTCAGCCGCGCCCGGACGTGCTCGCAGTCGCGGACGATGGAGTCGGCCCGGAAGTGGGCCAGATAGTCGGCCTGCCGGGCCGGGGTGCCGCGGAGCGGCAGCGTCTGGCGGTTGGCGGGCGTGGAGCGGCCGGTGCCCCGCTGGTCGAGGAGGAGGACGCGGTAGTCGTCCAGGGCTCGGTCGAGCCAGTTCTCCCGGCCCAGGGGGCGGCCCGCGGGGAAGCCGGGGCCGCCCTGGAGGTAGACGAGCCAGGGGAGTTCTTCCCCGGCGCGCCGGGTCGCGACGACCTCGCGTGCGTAGAGCCGGATGCGCTCACCGTCGGGGTCCGCGTGGTCGAGCGGTACGTCGAAGTGGTGATCGGTGAGGACGAGCCCCGGCTGACGGACGGTGGCCGGGGCGTACGGCGGTGCTACGACGGCCGCTTCGCCGACGGGCTGGGGCATGGTTCCATCCTCACGTACGAACAGATTCTTCACCTGCGGGACACCGATCGCTTGACGATGCGCACGGCGCAACCTACCGAGGGGCGGCAGTGGCGGAGAACAGCACCCACGGCATACGGGCGGACGGGCCCGCCGGCACCGGCAGGCCCCCGCACTCGGCGACCGGTGTACGGAAACGGCTGGCCGCCGCCCGGCGCACGCTGTCCACGGGCGCCGCGGAGGACGCGGCCGGGCTGTTCCGCGCGGCCCGGGAGGACGCGGCCCGGCTGGGCCTGGTGGAGGAGCAGTTCACGGCGCTCCTCGGGCTCGGCGAGTGCGGCCTGGAGACGGGTGAACTCGCCGAGGCCCGCGACCACTTCGCCACCGCCGAAGGGCTGCTCGCCGAGGAGCCGCTGCCCCGGCGCGTACCGGCGCTGCGCGGCCGGGCCACCGCCCATCTGCTGGCGGGCGAACTGCGCTACGCCTGCTATCTCCTGGAGACCACCGTCGAGGCGCTGACCGCCTCGGGTACGCACGACGCGGAGGCGCTGATGCACCTCCACACGGCCTCCATCGCCCCGTACATGGACATGGGAGCGCACGCCCGCGCCGTCCACGCCGCGCAGCTCGCGCAGTCGCTCGCACCGCAGGTGAGGGATCCGGCGCTGGTGGCCGGAATGCACCGCGGCGTCGCCCGGACCCTCATCGCCGAGGGCCGCATCGCGGAGGCCGACGCCTCCCTCGCCCGCGCCCAGGAGCTGTACCGCAAGCTGGGCGTCCGCACCGACCTGGCCCACTGCCACTGGATGCGCGGCTACGTGCGCTCCCAGGCCGGCGATCTGGAGGGCGCCGAGAGCGAGCTGCGCACGGCCCGCGACATGCTGGCCGCCAAGCGCGCGGTGCTGTTCACCACGCAGGTGGAAGTGGAACTGGCGGACGTGCTGCGGCGGCGCGGCAAGGCCGCGGCGGCCGCCGAGCTGCTGAGCCCGCTGCTCGCGCCCTCGGCGCTGGGCGCCGAGCGCGGCGCCGTCCACGCGGGCGGCGCGCACCGCCTGCTGGGCCTCATCGCGGAGGAGCGCGGCGAGCACGAGTCCGCGGAGGAGCACTACTGCTCGGCCCTGTCCCTCCTGGAGCGCACGGGCGCGGCGGGCGACCTCGCGGACCTCTGCCGCCTGCTGGGGGATCTGCTGCGGCGTACGGGGCGGGTGGAGGCGGCGTTGGACGCGTACCGCACGGGGCTGGGGCACCGGGCGGCTCCGGGGACGACGACGCTGGGGCCGGCGCCGCCTCCGCCTCCGTACTGAGCGGGTGGGTGCCGCTGCGCGGGGCTATGTCCCCTACCCGCCCCTTCCCGAAACCGGAGGCTTCGCCCCCGGGCCCCCTTTCCGCGCTCCGCGCGGTGTCCTCAAGCGCCGGACGGGCTGAAATCAGCCCGTCCGGCGCTTGAGGACATTCGGGAAGGGGCGGGTAGGGGAAAGGCCCCGCGCAGCGGCAACCCCCGCCCCCTACCCCCTCCGATAAGGCCCCAGCAACCCGTCCCACCCCCGCCGCAACGCCCCGTACTCCCCCTCGCACAGCGACGCCCGCTCCTCCGTCAGCACCGTCCCGTCGACGAGGTCGTCGTCCGACGAAGCGTCCCCGTCCGAGCCCTCCGCCTCCGACGCCCCGTACAGATAGCAGCGGTAGTTCGCCGCCCGGGCCGCGTCCGGCGGGTGTTCGGCGCCCAGGTCGACGTCCTCGGGGCGGGACTCGCGGGCGTACTGGGCGTAGTTGTCTGCGGCGGCCAGGACCGCCGCGCGGCCCTCCGGGCCCCGGGGGATCAGCCGGTACGCGGCGAACTGGTCGGCGACGTCCTCCTCGCGGCCCGTGGGGGCCAGGCCCAGCGTGTCCACGAGCGCGTGGGCGACCTCGTGGTACAGCGTCTCGGTGAGCACTCCGGCCGTGCGGCCGGCCGGGTCGGGGTCGTGGGCGCGCTCGAACATGGAGCGGACCTCGGCGACGTAGGAGTAGCAGAGGACGATGCGCCGGGTCTCCGGGTCGTACTCGGGGACGTCGCCCTTCTCGCAGGACCGGCCGACGATGGCGATCGCCTTCCGCAGGCGCAGCGCCCCGCCGACGTCCTCGGCGACCTTCTCGGCGGGCCGGTGTTCGCGCAGGAAGTCGCGCTCGGCGCCGCCGCCCCGGGCCGGGGCCTCGTAGGACACGGACAGGCCGCCGCTTGTGGGGGACGCGGCGGCCTGCGACCGCGTGCCGCCGCATGCCGTCGCCAGGGCGACACACGCCCCGGCCACCAGGACGACGCTGGCGCGCCGCCCGCGGCCGGGCGTGCGGGGACGGGCCCCGGCATGATGCAGCATGGACAGCACTCTGCCGGGTGGCGCGCCGGAGCGGAATCCGTCGTGGGTCCAAGGTCACCCCCGCCGATCGGCGGGGGTCGGCGGGCCGTGGACAGGCCGCCGGGTGGAGCGCCGGGTTCCGTGCTGCTGCTTTCATCGGTCGGTACGGCAAGCTGGAAGGTTGCCAGGGAACCGGTAGAGGCGGCCCCGGCGGTACAGGAAGTAGGGAGCGGTCGGTGATCCGTGTTGCGGTGGTGGACGACGAGCAGCTCGTCCGGTCCGGGCTGCGGATGATCCTGGGCACGGCCCCGGACATCGAGGTCGTCGCGGACTGCGGCGGGGGCGAGGCCGTGGCCACCGTGCGGGACGGCGCGCCGGACGTGGTGCTGCTGGACATCCGGATGCCGGACGTCGACGGCCTGACCGTGCTGCGCGCGCTGCGGGAGCTCCCGCACCCGCCGGCCGTGGCCATGCTGACGACCTTCGACGCCAATGAGTACCTGGCCGCGGCGCTGCGCTCCGGCGCCACCGGCTTCCTGCTGAAGGACACCGATCCGGAGCAGCTCGTCCAGGCCGTACGGACCCTCGCGGTCGGCGGCAGCGTCCTGGACCCGGGGGTGACGCGGGCCGTCATCGGGGGCTATCTCGCCGCCGAGGCCGAGTCCACGGCGGCCGCGGCGGTGGCCGGGCTGACCCCGCGCGAGCGCGAGGTGCTCACCCACCTCGGCGCGGGGCTGGCCAATCCGCAGATCGCCGAGCGGATGGGGCTCGCGCCCAGCACCGTCAAGGACCATGTGCGGGCCGTCCTCGGCAAGCTGGGCGGTCTGAACCGGGTCCAGGCCGCGATCATCGCCGACCGGGCCGGGCTGGTCACGGACGCGCCCGGGGAGCGCACCCCATGACCGCCGCGCTGCCGCTGCTGGTGCCCGTCCTGCTCGCGGTCGTCGACGCGCTGCTGGTCAACGGGCCGGGCATCGGGGTGGACCTGGGGGTGTCGCTGCTCGCCGCGGCGGCCCTGCTGCTGCGCAGGCGGTTCCCCGTCGCCGTCTTCCTGGTGACGCTGCCCGGCATCTACATCGGCTACATCTGGTTCGCGCCGATGATCGCCCTCTACACCGTGGCCACCCGGCGCACCGACCGGCGGCTGCTGATCGGTCTTGCCCTGCTGCTCGCGGCCGCGCACTTCGTGCCGTACCCGCTCTCCGACCTGTCCCTCTCGGACCGCCGGGAGGTCGCGCTCCAGCTGGTCGACGCCTGTGTCACGGCCGCCACGCCCGTCGCCGTCGGCCTGCTGACCCGCACCCGCCGTGAACTGGCCGCCCGGCTCGACGAGCTGACCCGCAGCCGCGCCCGTGAGGACCGGCTGCTCTCCGAGCAGGTGCTGGCCACCGAGCGGGCCCGGCTCGCACGCGAGATGCACGACGTCGTCGCCCATCAGGTGAGCCTGATCAGCCTCCAGGCCGGCGCCCTCCAGATCGCCACGCCGGACGAGCGGGCGCGCGAGGGTGCCCGGAAGATCCGGGAGCTGTCGGTGCGCACCCTGGAGGAGCTGCGCCACATGGTCGGCATCCTGCGCAAGGCCGGTGCCGACACCGAGGAGCTCTCGCCCCAGCCGCGGCTGGCGGACCTGCCGAAGATGATCGAGGTGAGCGCGCTCGACGTGACGTACGAGAACAGCTACGACCCGGCGGTGGAGCGCCCGGAGGCCGTGGAGCGGGCGGCGTTCCGCACGGTGCAGGAGGCGCTGACCAACGCGCGCAAGCACGCGCCGGGCGCGTGGGTGCGGGTCACGGTGGCGGAGGGGGACGGGCCGGAGGGGGACGGGGCGGAGAAGGACGGGGCGGAGGGCGGGGGAGGCGCCGGCACCTTGCTGGTGGAGATCCGCAACGGGCCGGCGGACGCGGCGACGCCCGTTCCCGGGCTGCCGGGCGGCGGCCACGGCCTGGTGGGGCTGCGCGAGCGGGCCCAGAGCCTGGGCGGGACGCTGGAGGCGCACGGGACGCGGGACGGCGGTTTCGTCGTACGGGCCGGGTTTCCCCTCGCGGGGTGACGCGGGAGGGGGACAGGGAGGGGACGGGGAGGGATCGGGGCCCGGCGGTCAGGCGGACAGCGGCTTGGTGCCCTCGTGCGACTCGTGGGTGGCCGTGTCCAGGTCGGGGTAGATCTCGAAGAGCCGGCGCACCCCGAGCGCCCCGAGCACCCTGTTGACGTGCGAGCCGTCCACCGCGCCCTGTGCGGGCAGGATCAGCCTCAGCCGCCCCTGACAGGAGCGCATCAGCCGGCGGGCGGCGATGAGCACCCCCACCCCGCTGGAGTCGCAGAACTGCACCTCGGCCAGGTCGAGCACCAGACTGCGGCGGCCTTCGGCGACCGCGTCGTGCACGCGTTGCCGGACGACCGGCGACGTCACCAGGTCCATCTCGCCGGAGACACGGAGGACTGCCCAGTCCCCGTGTGCGGCGTCCTTCACCTTCAACGTCACGCGCTCGAAGCCCCTTCGCTCGGTTCTCGTTCCCCGGAACGGACCCTTCCTGGGGTTGCGGCTGCCCGACCGCTCTGCCGTGAAACGCCGCGGCGTCAGCCGGCCCTCATCGAGCCTATGCCCAGCTCCAACCCCGAATCCTCCTGGATACGGTCACACACGCATAACACATCGGCACATTCGCGCACGTACGATCTATAACGATCGCTCAGTGGTGCGGTAAGTGACGGCGGCAATACCATCCGCAGCCGGTCGTGGGGTCGGCTTTGCCGTAAAGATGTCTGCGCTGTCGGACCCTGCGACTACATTCGGGGAGTATGTGACGCTGGGCACAAGCACGTTCCGCGACAGGACGTGCCGCCCCGGCGCCAGAAGTGGTACGCAGGACGAAGTACGCGCAGCGAGTACGCAGGAGGGGGCACCATCCATGGCGACCGAGGCACCACCGCGCTGGGACCGCAAGATGCAACAGCGGCTCGCACACGGTGAGGCCGCGGCACTCGGCGAGCTCTACGACCGCTTCGCCTCCCTGGTGCACACCCTCGCCCACCGCGTGCTGAGCGACGAGACGGCCGCCGACCGCGTCACGCGCGAGGTGTTCGGCTACGTCTGGGAGAACCCCGGCGCCTTCGACCCGAGGCAGGGCTCCCTGCGCTCCTGGATCGCCACCCTCACCCACCGTCAGGCGGTCGAGCGGCTGCGGCAGTCGCAGAGCGACGGCGAGAGCACCCCCGAGGAGATCGAGGAGCGGGTGCGCGAGGCGTCCGCCGCCGCCCGCGCCGACTACATCGTCACGTCCATGCCCGCGCCACTGCGCGCGGCCCTGGACCTCGCCTACTTACGCCGCCTGGACTACCGGCAGGCCGCCGCGGACCTCGGTGTCACCGAGGACGAGGCCCGCCGCCGGCTCCGCCTCGGTCTGCAGCTCCTGTCCACCGCGCACCACGCGCCCCGGGTGGTCTCGCCGCCCGCCCATGGAGGTGTGCGATGAGCGGCCCGGCCGGCCCGGAAGCCACCCGGGCCCAGGAATCGCCGGACGGCCCGGACGGCCCCACGGCCCCGCCGCGCGCGGAACACCCGGATCCGCCGGCCCCGGCCCCGCCCGCCCCGACCCTGCCCGCCCCGACCCACAAGGTGCTGAAGTCCCTGCTCGGCGCCTGGGCGCTGGCCGCCTGCTCCGCCGAGGAGACGGCCGCCGTCGAGGAGCACCTCACCGACTGCGCCACCTGCGCCGACGAGGCCGTCCGGCTGCGGGACGCGGTAGCCCTGCTGCACCCGGAGGACAATCTGGATCTCGACCCGAGGCTGCGCTCCCGGGTGCTCTCCGCCTGTCTGGGCCGCCGCCCGGCCCGGGTCCCGGTGCCCGACTGGGTCGCGCCGTACGACGCCGAGACCGCCCGGCTCGACGCCCTGCTCCATGACATCGGCGAAGCGGAGTGGCGGGCGCCGGTGCGGCTGAAATGGTTCGACGGCGAGCGGCCCGTCGCGCGGGACACCACCGCGGCCGCCGTGATCGGCCATCTCCTCGCGGTGGACGGCCTGGTCGCCGCCGTCCTCGGCCTGCCGGACCCGCTGGGTCCGCTCGTGGCGGAGGGCGCCACGCCCACCGAGCGCACCGAGGCGTTCTGGACCACGGCCGCCGGCGATCCCGCCGGGCAGGCACCGGGCGCGGTGCGCGGCGGCTGGCGCGAGCAGAGCCACGCGCTGACGAGGACCGCGTCCTTCGCCGGCGCCGAGGCGGCCGACCGGCCCGTTCCGTACGGCCCGGTCAGCCTGCCGCTCGCCGATTCCTTCGTCGATCGCGCCTTCGAGTGCTGGGTTCACGCCGTGGACATCGCCGACGCCATCGACTATCCGTACGCCTCGCCGTCCGCGGGCCATCTGCACCGGATGGTCGACCTCGGGGCCCGGCTGCTGCCGGCCGCGATCGCGGGCCGCCGCCGGGCCGGTCTCGCCCCGCCGCCGCACGCCCTGGTCCCGGCGGGCGCCCCGGGCCGCACGCTCCATCTGGAGGTAGAGGGCAGCGGCGGCGGCCACTGGTACATCCCGCTGGACTCCCCCGGGGCCACCACCTCGGCGGCGGAAACGGTTGCCCACGTCGCGCTCGACGCCGTCGAGTTCTGCCGGCTGGCGGCCGGGCACATACCGCCGGAGGAGGCGGCCGCCGGTCAGACGGGCGACCGTCAGGCGATCCGCGACGCGCTCTACGCGACGGCGTCCCTGTCGAGGCTCTGAGGCGCGGGCGTAAGGGCCCCGGCCCCTACGCCCCGCACGCCCCGCACGTCCCCGAGCCCCGCGGACCCGTCAGGCCCGTCAGGCCCGTCAGGCCCGTCAGGCGAAGACGACCGTCCGGCGGCCGTTGAGGAGCACCCGGTGCTCGCTGTGCCACTTCACGGCGCGGGCGAGCGCCTGGCACTCCACGTCGCGGCCCACGGCGACGAGCTGGTCGGGCGTGACCTCGTGGCCGACGCGCTCGACCTCCTGCTCGATGATCGGGCCCTCGTCGAGGTCGGCGGTCACATAGTGCGCGGTGGCACCGATCAGCTTCACACCGCGGGCGTGCGCCTGGTGGTACGGGCGCGCGCCCTTGAAGCTCGGGAGGAAGGAGTGGTGGATGTTGATGATCCGCCCGGACAGCACCTTGCACAGGTCGTCGGAGAGCACCTGCATATAGCGGGCGAGGACGACCAGCTCGACGTCCTCGGCCTGGACGAGCTCCAGGAGCTTCGCCTCCGCCTCCGCCTTGGTCTCCTTCGTCACCGGGATGTGGTGGAAGGGCACCCCGTACGAGCCGACGAGCTCGGCGAAGTCGGTGTGGTTGGAGACGACCGCCGCGATCTCGACCGGCAGCGCGCCGATCCGGGAGCGGAAGAGGAGGTCGTTGAGGCAGTGCCCGAACTTGGACACCATCAGGATGACGCGCATCTTCTCGTCGGCGCGGTGGATCTGCCAGTCCATCTGGAAGGAGTCGCCGATCGCCGCGAAGCTGGCCCGCAGCTTCTCCAGCGTGACCGGCGCCTCGGCGCCGAAGTGCACGCGCATGAAGAAGAGCCCGGTGTCGTGATCGCCGAACTGCTGGCTGTCCTCGATGTTGCACCCGGTCATGAAGAGGTAGCTGGACACCGCGTGCACGATGCCCTGCTTGTCCGGGCAGGAGAGGGTGAGGACGTACTGTTCGGCGGCGGGGGGCTGCGAGGCGTTCATAGCCCAATAGCGTCGCACACCCGCGGGACCCCTCGGGACCGCACGGCCCCGGCCGCCTCAGCGCACGGCCGTCAGCCCGGCCAGTATCCCCAGCGAGCGCGGGGGGACGTCCGGGTCGTCGCCGTCGCCCGCCGCCAGCCGAACGTGTGCCTCGCGGGCGGCACGCACCGCCTCCGGCCAGCCGTGGTGCTCCAGATACGCCGAGACCGGGGCGTCGGCCCCGACCTGGTGCATGATCCGCAGGACCCGGAGCACGGCGACGTCGACCAGCGCGGCCTCGCCGGAGTCCCGGAAGATCGTGCCGATGTACTTCTCGGCCGACCAGTTGTCCAGCCAGGTGTCCTCGACCAGCCGGTACACGGCGTCGGTCACGTCCCCGAAGCCCTCACGGCCCGCCAGCCAGCACTCCTGCTGGAAGACCGGGTCCGAGAGCATGTGCAGCGCGGAGCGTACGTTCGTACGCCAGCGCCACCACGGCATGTCATTGAGCGGCATACCGTCCATGGTGGTCGAGCGGCGGCCGCGACGGGAAGACTTCTCTGAACCCTGCACAGCAATCGATCGTACGTTCCCGCCCGGCGGGGGTCATGACCCCCCTTGGGGATCACCGACCGTAACCGGGCCGGGACTCACAACTGGGTCCACTTGTGCTGCGACAGCTTGTACTTCTTCGCGGTCGGGTTCCAGAGGTCGGCCGCCTTCTTCTTCGCGGCCGTCGCGTCACCGCTCGCCCGGTCGCCCGCGGCGCTGTCACCCGTGGGGCGGGCGTGGCCCTTCACACAGCCACGCTTGTCGCCCGCCTGGTCGGCCCACTTCGCGTACGAGGTGTCGGCCGAGGACGACGACTGCCACGCCTTCGTCAGCTGCGCGGCCAGCTCGGTGCTGTCGGGCAGCTTGTCGATGGGCGTCTGCTGGAGCCGGGTGACCAGGCCGTCGCGCTGCTTCGCCGCGTCCCGGAGGTCGGCGGCGGACTTGCCGAGGTCCTTGCAGCTCTTGATCGAGTCGACGGCCTTGATGACGGCGTCCCGGCTGTTGTTGCTGTCCTTGAGCAGCGCGTCCAGCGCCTTGGCCTGGGCGGCGGCCGGGTCGGCGGCCGACGCGCTCGGCTCGGGCTTCTTCCGCTTGCCGTCCTTCTCCGCGTCGTCCGGCGCGGCGGGGGTGGCGGACTCCACGGCGGCGTTCTGCTTGCCGCCCTTGTCCTCCTTGCCGTCGCCACCGCTGAGCAGGGCACCGGCGGCGAGCCCGCAGACGGCGCAGCCCGCCACGACCATGCCGACGATCGCGGCGGTGGGCAGCTTGCGGCGCGGCGCCGGCCCGTCGGACCGGCCGCCGCCGTGGTGGCCGGGGGGCGGAGGCGGCGGCGCGGGCGCCCGGCGGGGCTCCCGGACCGGCTCGCGGACGGGCGGCAGCTGCTGCGTACGGGGGGCCGCCGCCTCGGCGGAGGCCCGGAACAGCCCGTCGAACTCGGCCGGCGGCGGCCGCTCCCCGGAGGTGGCGAGGGCGCCGACCGGGGACATCGGGGATATGGGGGGCGGGGTACGGGGGCCGCCCGCCGGCGGCGGGAACGGGGTCGGCGCGCCGGGGGCGGGGGCGTTGCCGCTGCCGTTGCCGACGGGCGGAAGGTACTGGGTGGCGGCACCCGCCGACCCGGGGGCCGGGCCGTCGCCGACCGGCGGCAAGTACTGCGTGGCCGCACCGGCGTCCGGTGCCGGAGCGTTCCCGCCGGGCACGGGCGGCAAGTACTGGGTCGCCGCACCGGCGTCCGGCACGGGGACGCTGCCGTTGCCGTTGCCGTTGCCGACCGGCGGAAGGTACTGGGTGGCGGCACCCGCGTCCGCTGACGGACCGTTTCCGCCGGGTACAGGCGGCAAGTACTGGGTAGCCGCACCGGCGTCCGCCGACGGAGCGTTTCCGCCGCCCACCGGCGGCAGATACTGCGTGGCGGCACCCGCCGACCCGGGGGCCGGACCGTCACCGACCGGCGGCAAGTACTGAGTGGCGGCACCGGCATCCGGTGCCGAACCGTTTCCGCCGGGTACGGGCGGCAAGTACTGGGTCGCCGCGCCCCCGTCCGGCACGGAGCTCTCGCCCGGCGCCGGCAGGTACTGCGGGCCCTCCGCACCGCCCCCGTCGTCCGGCCCCGCGCTCACGGGCGGCAGGTACTGCGTGGCGGGGTCGTCCTGGGCGTACGGCGCGGCTGGGACGGCCGGGGCGGGCGGCACGGCCGGGGCGGGCGGTACCGCGGGCACCGGCGGGAGGTACTGCGTGGCGGCACCCGCGTCCGGCGCCGCACCCCGCGCGTACGGGGTCTGCGGCCGCGGCGCGCCCGGGACCGGGCCGGCGCCGATGGGCGGCAAGTACTGCGTGGCGTCGAAGGTGTCACCGGAGTCCCCCGGACGCGGCGTCTCGGGCGGCAGGGGCGCGCGCTGCGCGTCGGGACCCCACGGCCCGCCCCACGACTGGCCGGGGCCGGGCGCCGGGACCGCAGGGGGCTGCGGGATGTTTCCCTGTCCGCTCTGCGTCACCGGGACTCCTATGCTGTACGGGACTTACGGAAGAAGCGTCGGCTCACGCTACCGGGTCGCTTCGGCGCCGAGCCATGCGCTCCTGTCCTGGTTCCGTACCAGTTCCGTACCGGGTTCCCCGCCGGGTCCCGTACCCCTATCCGGCCGTGGCGTTCCCCCGCCCTCCGGAGACCGGGCGCGCTCTGGTCGGCCCGACCGATCGACCAGAGCGCGCTAAGGAAGTGCCGGTCAGCGGGCGGCGAGGAGCTCGAGCGTGTCGATCACACGGTTCGAGAAGCCCCACTCGTTGTCGTACCAGGCGACGACCTTGACGTGGCGGCCGTCGACACGCGTGAGGGCCGAGTCGAAGATCGACGATGCCGGGTTGCCGACGATGTCGGACGACACGAGCGCGTCCTCGGAGTATTCGAGGACGCCGGCGAGCGGCCCCTCCGCCGCGGCGCGGTACGCGGCCAGCACATCGTCGCGCGTCACGTCGCGGGCGACGGTGGTGTTGAGTTCGACGATCGAGCCCACCGGCACGGGGACGCGGATCGAGTCGCCCGACAGCTTGCCGTCGAGGTTCGGCAGCACCAGGCCGATCGCCTTGGCGGCGCCGGTCGTGGTCGGCACGATGTTGACGCCGGCGGCCCGGGCGCGACGGGCGTCGCGGTGCGGACCGTCCTGCAGGTTCTGCTCCTGCGTGTAGGCGTGCACCGTCGTCATGAATCCGTGTTCGATGCCCGCGAGTTCGTCGAGCACCTGGGCCAGCGGCGCGAGCGCGTTGGTGGTGCAGGAGGCGTTCGAGACGATCGTGTGCACGGCCGGGTCGTAGGCGTCGGTGTTGACCCCGAACGCGAGCGTGACGTCCGCGCCGTCCGCCGGCGCGCTGACGAGTACCTTCTTCGCGCCCGCGTCGAGGTGGGCGCGGGCGGCCTTGGCCGAGGTGAAGCGGCCGGTGGCCTCCAGGACGATGTCGACGCCGAGTTCGGCCCACGGCAGCTGTGCGGGTTCGCGCTCGGCCAGCACCGTGATCCGACGGCCGTCGACGACGAGGGCGTCCCCGTCGACGGTCACCGGGCGCCCGAGCCGCCCGGCCGTGCTGTCGTAGGCGAGCAGCCGGGCGAGAGTGGCGGGCTCCGTCAGGTCGTTGACGGCGACGATCTCGAGGGCGCTGTCGCGCTCCAGCAGTGCGCGCAGCACATTGCGTCCGATACGGCCGAACCCGTTGATGGCGATGCGAGTCATGAGTGAGATCCCTTCCCTTCGCCCCCCAGGCTCACCCCCCGGCCCGCGCCGCTGACAGTGGCGGGACAGCCATGGTTCGAAAGGATCCCGCCATGCGGAGCCGGGCGGGTCACTCGCCCTGGGTGAAAGTGCGCCGGTACTCGCTCGGAGTGGTGCCGAGGATGCGCTGGAAGTGGAGGCGCAGGTTGGCTCCGGTGCCGAGCCCGACGTCGGCGGCGATCTGTTCGACGCTGCGCTGCGAGCGCTCCAGCAGTTCGCGGGCCAGGTCGATGCGGGCGCGCATCACCCACTGCATCGGCGTACAGCCGGTCTCCTCGACGAAGCGCCGGGAGACCGTGCGCGGCGAGACCCCGGCGTGCCGCGCCAGTATGTCGAGGGTGAGGGGCTCGCCGAGCCGGTGCAGCGCCCACTCGCGGGTGGCGGCGAACCGCTCGCCGAGCGGCTCGGGGACGCTGCGCGGCACGTACTGGGCCTGGCCGCCGCTGCGGTAGGGGGCGGCGACCAGACGCCGGGCCGCATGGTTGGACGCGGCCACGCCGAGATCGCCGCGCAGGATGTGCAGGCACAGGTCGATGCCGGAGGCGGCGCCGGCCGAGGTGAGCACGCTGCCCTCGTCGACGAACAGCACGTTCTCGTCGACCCGGACGAGCGGGTGCCTGGCCACGAGTGCCCGCGTGTAGTGCCAGTGCGTCGTGGCGCGCCTGCCGTCGAGCAGGCCCGTGGCGGCGAGCGCGAAGGCGCCCGTCGAGATGGCGGCGAGCCGCGCGCCCCGGTCGTGGGCGGCGATCAGCGCCTCGACGACGGCCCGCGGCGGGTCCTCGCGGTCCGGGAAGCGGTAGCCGGGGACGAAGACGATGTCGGCCCACGCGAGTGTGTCGAGACCGTGGGCGACGTAGTACGCGAGGCCGTCGCCGCCGGTCACGAGGCCGGGTGTCGCTCCGCACACCCGGACTTCGTACGGCATGCTCGCGCGGGTCGTGAAGACCTGCGCGGGAATGCCGACATCGAGCGGCTTCGCACCCTCGAGCACGAGGACGGCTACGCGGTGCGGGTGGGGTGCGGGCACGGTAAGAGGCTACGGGGGCCCGCCCGTCGGCGCCGCACGGCCCGTGCCGGCCGCGCCCGGCCGCCGCGCCGTTGCCGCGCTGACCTCGCCGCGCCCGGCCGCCGCACCGTTGCCGCGGTGACCTCACCACCGTTGCCACGGTGGCCTCACCGTGCCCGGCCGCCGCACCGTTGCCGCCTTCGGCGGGGACTCCCCCACCCCGCCCGCCCGATGCCCCGAACCGCCAAGCTCGGCGCCCCGAGGGCGTGCTCGCCGTCGGCGACTGACACGTCGTCGGCGCGGAGCCTGCCCCGCCCCCGCCGTACCCGGCCGCCCCGCCGTCGCCGCCTTCGGCGGAGGCTCCCCCACCCCGCCCGCCCGGCGCCCCGAACCGTCAGCTCGGCGCCCCGAGGGCGTGCTCGCCGTCGGCGACCGCCCCGCCGTTGCCGCCTTCGGCGGACCTCTCCCACCCCGCCCGCCCGGCGCTCCGAACCGTCAAGCTCGGCGCCCCCGCCCGCGTACCCGCCGTCGGCGGCTGCCCGGGGGCCACGCCGCGGGGCGCCGCGTTCGTGACCGGAGGGGGCGGGGCGCGCAGGGGTGGTGGCAAGGCGTAAAGCGAAGCAGCCTTGCCACCACCCCGGAGCGACCCGGCCCCGGCCCACGGACGCCCCGCGGTGACCCACAGCCACGGCCCACGGGCAGCCGGCGGTGACCCACAGCCATGGACGGCCGACGGTGACCCACAGCCCCGCCCACGGACGGCCCGCAGGGGCAGCAGCTGCCCCCTACGCCGCCTGCACCTCCAACCTCGCCCCGAACTCCCGCACCACCGGCTCCTCCCGATAAGGCGCCAGCCTCTGCTGGAAGTCGTCCAGATACTCCGCCCCCCGGTTCGACCTCAACGTCCCCAGCAACTCCAGCGCCCGCGTCCCCGTCGAGCACGCCTCGTCCACGTCACGCTGCTGCACCTGCGCCGTGGCCAGCAGCAGCAGACCGATCGCGCGGCGGCGGACGCGGCCTTCGGGGTGGCCCGCGATGGCGTCCTCCGCGTGGCGGCGCGCCTGCTCCGGCTGGCCCAGGTCGCGGTGGCAGTGCGCCAGCTCGTCCGCGAGATAGGCGTGGTCGAAGTGACGGATCCACGTGGGGTCGTCACCGGACTCCGCCGTGCTCCCGGCCTGTTCGAGCTTGGTGAGGGCCCGGCCCGCGACGATCTGGAAGGACCGGGCGTCACCGAGCAGCGCGTGCCCCCGTGCCTCCGCCGCGCAGAACATCGCCTCGGCGCGCGGCGTGACCTGCCCCCGCGCCCCTTCCTGCGCGGCCTTCGCGAGCTGCGCGATCTCCCGTGGGTTGCCGAGCGACGCCGCGAGGTGGCTCATGCTCGCGGCGAGGACGTACCCCCCGTAGCCCCGGTCGCCCGCCGCCTGGGCGAGCCGCAGCGCCTGGATGTAATAGCGCTGGGCGAGCCCGGGCTGCCCCGTGTCGACGGCCATGTAACCCGCGAGCTCCGTCAAACGGGCGACGGCCGCGAAGAGTTCGCGGCCGACGGATTCCCGGTAGGAGCCGGCGAGCAGCCCGGAGACGACACTATTGAGGTAATGGACCACCACGGGCCGCACGTGCCCGCTGCCGTAGCGGTGGTCGAGCTCCACCAAGGCGTCCGTCGTGGCCTTCACGGCGTCCACGTCGGACGCGCCGACGCGGGCGCCCGCGTTCCGCGCGACCTGCGCGTCCGCTCCCGTGATCAGCCAGTCACGGCTGGGCTCGACGAGCGCGGAGGACGCCACGGACGTACCGCTGAGGAAGTCCCGGCGGCCGACGTCGCTGCGCCACAGCTCGCAGACCTGCTCGATCGCGCCGAGCACGGTCGGGGAGAACTGGAGCCCGACGCCGGAGGCGAGGTTCTTGCCGTTGGCCATGCCGATCTCGTCGATGGTGACGGTGCGGCCCAGCTTGCGGCCGAGCGCCTCGGCGATGATCGCGGGCGCCCGCCCACGCGGCTGCTGGCCGCGCAGCCAGCGGGCTACCGACGTTTTGTCGTACCGCAGGTCGAGGCCGTGCTCGGCACCGCACATATTGACGCGCCGTGCCAGACCGGCGTTGGAACAGGCGGCTTCCTGAATGAGCGCTTGCAACCGTTCGTTGGGCTGCCGCGCCACGAGTGGCCGTGCGGCCATGCTGTACCCCCTGATACTGCTAAGCGTTCGCGGCCCGTGCCGCGCCAAGCGGAGAAGCTGAGACAGCGGAGAGCGCCTTCCCCTGTGATCTTTGCCCCCTGGATGTCCGGAGAATGCGGACTTGACGGTAATGACGTAAAGGCGGCAATGGCCAGACAATGACTGCATCGCCCTCGCCGCTTCGCAGGTGGCTACCCACCCTCGACGGCGAACCCGCGTCTGCGCCCCCGCACATGCATCCGTGCGCCCCATGTGCATATCCGACCACCGCCCACAAGCGTGAGCCTGAGCCGTAACCCCTCGTGACATGGGGAGTTGTGATGGACGTGGAAGAGACCATCGGAGTAGTAGGAGCACCGCACATCCCCCAACAACGCGGCGAGCAGCTGCTCGACGCCGCTGTTCGGTATGCGGAGGAGCGGCACTGGGACGTATTCGCCGGCACCTGGCTGGTGACCGAGGAGGGCGGTGAGCGCTGCTCGTGCGGCGAGCTCGACTGCCCGGCCCCCGGCGCGCATCCGTCCCGGCCCGACTGGGCGACCCAGGCCACGGGCAGCGCGGTCGCCGCCCGCCGGATGTGGGACAAGCAGCCCGCCGCCTCGGTCCTGCTGCCCACCGGGCGCACCTTCGACGCCCTGGAGGTGCCGGAGAGCGCCGGGTGTCTGGCGCTGGCCCGCATGGAGCGCATGGGGACCGCGCTCGGGCCGGTCACCTCCACCCCGTACGGCAGGATGCTGTTCTTCGTACTGCCCGGTGGCGCCCTGAAGGCCCCCGAGCTCGCCCGGAAGCTGGGCTGGCGGCCCTCCCTGCTCGACCTGGTCGCGCGCGGCGAGGGCGACTACGTGGTCGCGCCCCCGACGCGGATGGGCTCGCGCGGCTCGGTGCAGTGGGCACGCCAGCCCACCGCCGCCAACCGCTGGCTGCCCGACGCGGAGGAGCTCGTCAGCTCCCTGGCGTACGCCTGCGCCTGCGACGCCCAGGACGCGCGGCGCAGGTGACGCGCGCGGGGCCGGGGGACGCCTGAGGGGGCCCGCCCCCGGCCTCTCGGGGCTCCTCGCCCTCCCGGTCCCGGCCCGCCCCCGGCCTCTCGGGTCTCCCCGTCCCCCTGGCCCCGGCCCGCCTCCGGCCTCTCGCCTCGCCTCGTCTCGCCTCGCCCCCGGGGCCCTGCCCGTCCCCGGTCTCCCGGGCCCTCTCGTTCCCCCGCCCGGCCCGGATCCCCTCTCAGGCCGTCGTGCCCGAGGCTTCCGCCACATGGCCGTCCGGCCGTACGAGCAGGGTCGCCCGGCGGGCGTCGGCGCGGGTCACCGTGACGACGCCCGCCTCCTCCCGCGCGTCCTCCCGTGCGCTCGCCGCGCGCGGAAGGACGCGCACGTACGAACCGGCGCGCAGCGCCTCGTACAGGCGCGAGGGCCCGCCCGCGGTCTCCCTCAGCGGCAGGTCGGGGACACGCCGGCCGGTCCACGGGTGGGCGCCGGGCGGCGCGGGGTAGTCGATGCCGATGCCCGACACCAGGAGACCGCCCCGGTGGGTGAGGGCGGGCAGGGCCCCGGCGGCCACGGTGGCGGCCTCCCGCAGGCCGCGGGCGACGGGCGAGCCCAGCAGAGCGGCCCGCACGATGGCGCCGCTGAGGCGCAGGACGAGCTTGCCGACGGGGTGCCGCTCGTCGTGGTAGCTGTCGAGGAGGGCGTCGTCCGCCCGGCCCCGGAGGACGGCGGCGAGCTTCCAGCCCAGGTTGGCCGCGTCCTGGATGCCGGCGTTCATGCCCATGCCGCCGGCGGGCGAGTGGACGTGCGCGGCGTCACCGGCGAGGAAGACCCGGCCGTCGCGGTAGTGCGGCACCTGGCGCTCGTCGCTGTGGAAGCGCGAGGTCCAGCGGGGGTCCCGCATCCCGTGGTCGGTGCCGAGGACCGTGCGCACGAGGTCCCGCAGGTCCGCCATGTCCACAGGGGCGTCGGAGGGCAGTTCGCAGCCGCGCCGCCAGGCGATGACGCGGTACCAGCCGTCGCCGAAGGGCACGACGAACGCGAAGCCCGCGGGGCCCGCGTCGAAGGCGGGCAGGGCGGCGGGCGGGGTGTCGAGGAGGACGTCGGCGAGCATGACGGAGCGCAGGACGGACTTCCCCGGGAAGGGCATGCCCAGCGCCTCGCGGACGCGGCTGTGGACGCCGTCCGCGCCGACGGCGTAGGCGGCGCGGAGCCGCCGCTCCCCCGCCTCGGTGCGGACGTCCACGTCGACGCCGCCGGCGTCCTGGCTCAGACCGACGACCTCGGTGCCGCGCAGGATCAGGGCGCCCGCCTCGACGGCGCGCTTCTCCAGGATCCGCTCGATCTCGTACTGCGGGGTCAGCAGGACGCCGGGGAAGCGGGTGGGCAGCCGCGAGAGGTCGATCCGGGCCCGGCCGAAGAAGCGGACGGTGTCCTGGAACGTACCGGTGTCGAGCAGTTCCTCGGCCCGGCCGCGGGCGTCGAGGACCTCCAGGGTGCGGGCGTGCACGGCGAACGCCCGGGTGAGGTTCGACTCCTGGGCCCGCCGCTCCACGAGGGCCACGTGGACGCCGGCGGCGGCGAGGTCGCCGGCGAGGAGGAGGCCGGTGGGGCCGGCGCCGACGACGAGGGCTTCCGGGGTGGTCGCGTGTTCTGCGCTTACGGAGGACATGGCGTCTCCTCTGGCCGGACGGCGGGGGTGGCCGTACTGCCAGTGCACACCCGGGGGCGGGGGTATGTCAACGGGTGTTGAATTAACGTGCGCGGGCGCGGCGCGGGCGCGCCGCCAGCGGGCGCGTGAGGCCGGGCCGGTGAGGGGACGGGACGCGGGGCCGGACGCGGCGGTGCGGGCCCTGCGGGCGGCCTTTCCCCAGCCCCGCCCCTTCCCGAAACCGGGGAGCTCCCCGGGCCCCCTTCCGCGCTGACGCGCGGTGTCCTCAAACGCCGGACGGGCTGAGTTGCCGCCCGGAATCCAGCAGGGCAGCCCGCCCCTGGCGCAGCGGAGAGCCGACCTCGGACAGGAGCGAAATCCAGCCCGGCCGGCGTTTGAGGCCACCGCGCGGCAGCGCGGAACGGGGGCCCGGGGGCTTGCCCCCGCCACGCGGCGGAGCCGCACATCGGATGCAGTGGGAAGGGGCGGGTAGGGGACAAGCCCCGCGCAGCGGCAACCCCACCCGCACCCCGCCACACGCCCCCGCCACACCCCGCCCGTCACAACCGCCCCGTCGACTCCAGGAACGGCTCCACCACCCGCCTCCACCCCACCGGCTCGTCGTAATGCACCAGATGCCCCGCCTCCGGCACCTCCGCATACGTGCCACGCGGCAGCACCCGCACCATCTCCTGCGCCTCCGCCCGCCCCAGCTCGCCGTCGAGGCCGCGGACGACGAGGGTCGGGCATTCGACGAGGGCGAGGTCCTCCCAGTGGGCGTCGTGAGCGTACGTCTCCCGGGCGTTCAGCATCTGGCGGCGGGAGAAGACCGGGCGCCAGCCGTCCGCGCGCTCGGCCATCACCTCGGCGTAGTAGTCACCGCGGGCCGGGCGGGGGCGCTCCAGGGCCGGGTCGTCCTCGCCGAACCAGCGGCGGACGTCCGCGAGGGTCGCGAAGGGCACCGGCCAGGACTTGAACCAGTCGCTCCACTCGCGCTGGCTGGCCGCGCCCAGCGCGGAGGCCCGCATCTCGCAGACGACCAGGGCCCGGACCAGGTCCGGGCGGCGGGCCGCGAGCTGCCAGGCGGTGAGGGCGCCCATGGCGTGGCCGATCAGGGTGACGGGCGCGAGCCCGAGCAGTTCCACGGCGGCCAGGGCGTCCGCCACATACGCCTCACGGGTGTACGGGCCCTCGGCGGGGCGCTCGCTGCGGCCGTGCCCCCGCTGGTCCAGGGCGATCGCCCGGTGGCGCGTGGAGAGCCAGCGGGCGGTGTCCGCCCAGTGCGCGGCCCGGCCCAGCAGGCCGTGGAGCAGCAGCACCGCGCCCTGGCCGTCGAAGCCGCCCGGACCGGCCCCACTGTCCGCGCCGGCCGGGCCGCCCTCGCAGCGGTTCTTCGGCGGATCGGCGAACTCCCAGGCCGCGAGCCGCACTCCGCCGCTCCCGCTCACGTCGATACGCCGCACCATGATTCCTGGCACCCCCACTTCTCCCCCGGGCCGCTACATCGTATAGAACATAGATTCGAATACACGTCTGTCGCACGCAACACCCCACGCAACACCCCTCTTTCGAGTGACCTTGCTGAAGGGTTGACCGGCGGCACCCAGGGGAGTAATCGACCTGGGCGCGGACCGCTCGGGGAAGAAAGGTCCGCGGGGCGCACCCTGGGAGCTCGGGGCTCCGGGTCGCCGTGGGGGTACATGGGGAGGCAGGGCCCCGGCAGCTCACAAGGGCGCCGGGGCCCTCGCCATGACCGCCGGCCCCGCCCCGGGGCGCTCGCCCCACCATGACCGTCCGCCACCCCCGTCACAGCCGCCGCCATCGCCGCCGGCCCCGTCCCGGCCGTCGCCCGTGCGGCCGCCTCCGGCGTACGGGCGCACCCGCACCGGCCACACCCGCCACACCGACCAGCCCCCTCCCCGAGCCGCGGCGGCGCGCCGCGCGTCCGTGTCAGCGTCAGGGTGACACGCCCGGGGGCCCGCCGTGCCGAATACGCCGACTCCGGCCGGATTCAAGGGAGTTGGGCGCATCCGGTCCGGTTCCGGTTCGGCTCCGGTCCGGCACCGGCGCGGCCGGGAACCCGCTCCGGACCCGTCCGGATACCGGTCCCGGGAACGCGAAACGGGGGCCGCCCACCGGCGACCCCCGTGACAAGCTCCGCGACGCGGTGTCAGCGCTTGGCGACGAAGACGTGCATCGCGATGTCCGCCTCCAGCTCCGCGGCCTCGCCGCTGCTGCCCACCAGCACCCCGCCGGCGGACTCCGTGACGCTCACCACCGCGCCCGGCTGCACACCGGCCCGGCGCAGCGTGTACATCAGCTGAGGATCCGTCTGGATGGGCTCCCCGATGCGGCGGACGACGACGGTCTTGCCGTCCGCGCCCGGCTCCAGGTCCATCAGGCTGACCATGCCGTCGTTGAGGAACGGGTCGGGCTCGGGCTTCTCGCCCAGCTCCTCCAGGCCCGGGATGGGGTTGCCGTAGGGCGACTCGGTGGGGTGGCGCAGCAGCTCCAGCACCCGCCGCTCCACGGCCTCGCTCATCACGTGCTCCCAGCGGCAGGCCTCGGCGTGCACCTGCTCCCACTCCAGGCCGATCACATCGACGAGCAGGCACTCGGCGAGGCGGTGCTTGCGCATCACCCGGGTCGCCAGGCGGCGGCCCTCCTCGGTCAGTTCCAGGTGGCGGTCCCCGGCGACCGACACCAGGCCGTCGCGCTCCATGCGCGCCACGGTCTGGCTCACCGTCGGGCCGCTCTGGTCGAGCCGCTCGGCGATGCGGGCGCGCATGGGGACCACACCTTCTTCCTCGAGCTCGAGAATGGTGCGGAGATACATCTCCGTGGTGTCGATCAGTCCGGACATGCGTGCCCCTTGATATGTCGTGCGCGTGGCCCCTGGACTCAATTCTGACGCATATCACCGACAACGGTGCCGCGTACGCCCCTGACGGCCGCCGTCGTATTGACAGCGCCCAGGTCCAGACCGCAACGTGATCCGCGCCACGAGCGTACGCCAGGCCGTACGCCCCACCGGATCTTGAGGTTAGGAGCCCCTCGGCGATGAGCGAGAACAAGCTGGCCGGGCAGTTCTTCGACGCCGCGATCGGGCTGCTCCAGCGGGTGCGCGACGAGGAGGCCGGGCGGATCGCCGAGGCCGGTGCGCTGATCGCCGACACGGTGGCGGACGGCGGCCGGCTCTTCGTCTTCGGCGCCGGGCACTCCTCGCTCCCCGCGCAGGACGTCGTCTACCGCGCGGGCGGGCTCGCCCTGATCAACCTCCTCGCCGTGCCCGGCGTGATGGGCCTCGACATCGTGCCCGCCACGCTCGGCAGCGCGCTGGAGCGGGTGAACGGGCTCGCCGGCGCGGTCCTGGACACGAGTCCGGCGCAGCCGGGCGACCTGCTGATCGTCATCTCGCTGTCCGGGCGGAACTCCCTCCCGGTGGAGATGGCGATGAACGCCCGCGCGCTGGGCCTGAAGGTCGTCGGCGTCACTTCGCTCGCCTACGCCGAGCACACGAAGTCCCGGCACGTGTCGGGGACCTTCCTGAAGGACCACTGCGACCTGGTCGTCGACAGCAAGATCGACATCGGGGACGCGGAGATCAGGGCGGAGGGGGTCGGGGCGCCTTTCGGGCCGGCGTCGACGGTGGTGACGAGCGCGCTGATGCAGGCGGTGGTGGCGGAGGCGGTGGGGGCGCTGGCGGAGCGGGGGATCGATCCGCCGATGCTGCGGTCGGGGAACGTGGACGGTGGGCACGAGTGGAACGGGCGGGTGATGAGCGACTACGGGGACCGGATCTTCTTCCGGCAGTAGCGGCGGGACGCCTGCCGGCGGGCCTTTCCCCCACCCCGCCCCTTCCCGTAACCGGGGGCTTCGCCCCCGGACCCCTTCCGCGCTCCGCGCGGTGGCCTCAATCGCCGGCCGGGCTGAACTTCCCCGCCAGGTCCAGCGCCGCCGCCACCCGCGTCGACACGTCCTCCGCGTACGTCGCGTCCCCCCGGTCGAACGGGCGGCGGGACGGCCCCCGCAGGAACGTGACGGCGCCCAGGGTGCGGCCACGGCTGCGGAGGGGCGTGGAGAGGGCGTGGACCGTGCCTTCGGGCCATTTGCGGGACGTCGCCCAGTTCTCCGTGCAGTCCGAGGCGGCGCGGACCGAGCCACAGCGCTCGACCGCCTGCGGGGCCGGGTGGCCCTCCGGGTAGGGGACGGGCAGGCCGCCGGGGACCGTCGTCGGGGACGGGCCCGGGGTGCCGGTGGGCGTGGCCACGGCGCGGACCAGCCGGATCGGCGGCTCCGGGGCCGGACCGGGCTCGGGCAGCAGGTCGACGAGGGCGTGGTCGGCGAAGCCGGCCAGGGCGAAGTCCAGGTACAGGGACGCGGCCTCGACGGGGTCCTCGCACTCGGCGACCGCCCGGCCCGCCCGGTGCAGCTGACTGCCCCGGAAGCGCAGCCGCGCGCTCTCCTGCTCGACCAGCCGGGCCGCCGTGACGTCCATGAACAGCCAGGCCACGCCGAGCGGTACGGGCTCCTCGGCGAGGGGCGAGGCCAGCCGCAGGAAGCCGCTGCGCCAGCAGCGGCGCTCCGGCGGGGCGCCGCCCTGGTCCCGGAGCGTCACCCACAGGTCGGTGGGGGCGGGCGGCGCGCCGGCGGCCAGGACGTGCTGGAGCGCGCCCTCGACCTCCTCGACGCCGTGCTCCAGGAGCTCGCCCAGGGGGCGGCCCAGCAGCGCCGTGCGCCCGGTGCGCAGGGCGCGCGCCGCGTGGGCGTTGGCGAGGGCGGGGCGCAGATCCGCGTCGACGAGGACCACGCCCCACGAGGCGTCGCCGAACAGGGCCTCGCTCAGGGCGATCGAGCGCTCCAGGTCGATCTGGGTGTGCACCTCGCTGAAGGCGCAGTAGACACCGGCGGCACCGCCGCCCGCGCCCGGCACCGCCGACAGCTGGGTGCGCACCAGGACCCGGCCGCCGCCCTTGGTGAGCAGGGCGAACTCGTGCACCTGGCGGCCCTGGGCCCGCATCGCGGCGGAGAGCCGCGCGGTGACCTCCTCGGCGTCCGCCGCGCGCACCGCCCAGCCGGCCAGGCCCGGCCGCCCGACGGCCTCCGCGGCCGTCCAGCCGAGTATCCGCTCGGCCTCGCGGTTCCAGTGGGTGACGGTCCCGTCGGCGTCGAAGGCGCACAGCGCGGCGTCCATGCCGTCCAGGAGGGCCGCGAGGAGGTCCGAGTCGTCGCTGTCGACGGCCGCCCCCGCTCCGGGCCCCCGCCCGGCCGCCGCGTCGGGGCGGGCCGGGCCGGAGTGGTGTGGTGCGGTCACGAGGAACCCCCTGCCGGCCGCGTCTGCTTGTCCTGCACGACCGCATTCAACTCGACCGTGATGGGCACCACACGGACTTCGCGGAAATCGATGCCACAGGAAATTCGGTTGTCGCGGCCGGGACGGCTGCCTACCGTGGTGTGCACACGAGAAGGGAGGTGGTTCGGGACATGATTTCTTTCCGGACGCGTGAGGTGACTGCGGGCTAGCGCCCGTCGTCGCGCCAAGCGCAACGCCGGGGACCCGGGCCGTTCCGGTCCTGGGGATGCCGGCCAATCCCAAGCAGTCACCCGGTCCGTGGGCCGCCGAGTCGTCCGCTCGGCACCGCTGCGCCGCTCCCGCGGCGCGGCGGTAGCAGGCCCGCGGACCGTCTGCGTTCCCGGGCGTTCCGGGCCGCCGGAATTCATCGGCGCCGCATTGCCGCCGGAATCATGAAAAAGCGCCGGAAAACACCGGAAGTGCCGCAACGGCGAATTCGGACGCCCTCCGGCCGGGCCGTTGCCCCACGGCGCTCGCGCACCACCGCGGCGGCTACGGGCAGAGCCGTTCCACGCGCCAGCCGTCACCGGACCGCACGTAGCGGAGCCGGTCGTGCAGCCGGTTCTCCCGGCCCTGCCAGAACTCCACGGTCTCCGCCGTCACCCGGAAGCCTCCCCAGCCCTCGGGCACGGGCACCGGCTCGCCCTCGGGGAAGCGGGCGGCCACCGCGTCGTACGCCGCGTCGATGTCGGCGCGCGAGGAGACCACCGTCGACTGGGCGCTCGCCCACGCGCCGAGCTGCGAGCCCCGGGGCCGGGACCGGAAGTAGGCGGCCGTCTCGGCCGGGGTGACCCGCTCGGCCGTGCCGCCGACGACGACCTGACGGGCCAGCGGGTACCACGGGAAGAGCAGCGACACCCGCGGGTTCCCGGCGAGTTCGGTGCCCTTGCGCGAGGAGTAGTTGGTGTAGAAGACGAAGCCGCGCTCGTCGTACCCCTTGAGCAGGACCGTCCGCGAGCTGGGCCGGCCGGTGGTGTCGGCGGTCGACACGATCATCGCGTTGGGCTCGGGCAGGCCGCTCCTGAACGCCTGCGCGAACCACAGCGCGAACTGCTCGTACGGGCCCGGGGCGAGGCCCTCCTCCAGGAGGCCGCCGGTGCGGTACTGCTCGCGCATGACGGCGGGGTCGAGGACATCGCCGGGGGACCCGGCGGCGGAGAACTCGTCGAACGCGTCGGCTTGGGTCACGCGGCCATCCTGTCAGGTCCGGACAGAACGGCAAGGGATCTCCGCGGACCCCCCGGACGGACGCGGCCGATCAGCTTGCCCGGTACCGGCCGTCCGTAATCCTCCGGCGGCCGAAACCCCTGGTGTGCCGGACATCACCCTTCCCCGCGTGTGCGGGACCCCCCAAAATCGCAGGGCGGGTGGCTGTGGCGCCCGCACCTCACCGACTATCGTGTCCGGCCTCGCTGTCCGGAAGCCGATCGGCGGCCCGTAAAAGCCTCGGCCCGCGAAGGACCGGGCCCGGCGCCGGGTGAAGGACAGCCGCACGGGGCATTACCGGGTTGACCGAAAACGGACCGCGAGCCGCCACCGCGGCCGCGTAACCGGATCGGCGCCCACCTTGTCGTACACCTCACGAGGAGCCGCCTGATGTCCGACTTCGTACCCGGACTCGAAGGAGTCGTCGCGTTCGAGACGGAGATCGCCGAACCCGACAAGGAAGGCGGCTCGCTCCGCTACCGCGGTGTGGACATCGAGGACCTGGTGGGCCAGGTGTCCTTCGGGAACGTCTGGGGTCTGCTGGTCGACGGCTCGTTCAACCCCGGGCTGCCGCCCGCCGAGCCGTTCCCGATCCCCGTCCATTCGGGTGACATCCGCGTCGACGTCCAGTCCGCGCTCGCGATGCTCGCCCCGGTGTGGGGCCTGAAGCCCCTCCTCGACATCGACGAGGCCACGGCCCGCGACAACCTGGCCCGCGCCGCCGTCATGGCGCTGTCCTACGTGGCCCAGTCGGCGCGCGGCCAGGGCCTGCCGATGGTCCCGCAGCGGGAGATCGACAAGGCGGAGACCGTCGTCGAGCGGTTTATGAAGCGCTGGCGCGGCGAGCCCGACCCCAAGCACGTCAAGGCCGTCGACGCCTACTGGACGTCGGCCGCCGAGCACGGCATGAACGCCTCCACGTTCACCGCCCGCGTCATCGCCTCCACGGGCGCCGACGTGGCCGCCGCGCTCTCCGGCGCCGTCGGCGCGATGTCCGGCCCGCTGCACGGCGGCGCGCCGTCCCGCGTCCTCGGCATGATCGAGGAGATCGAGCGCACGGGCGACGCCAAGGCCTATGTGAAGGGGGCCCTGGACCGCGGCGAGCGCCTCATGGGCTTCGGTCACCGCGTCTACCGCGCCGAGGACCCGCGCGCCCGTGTGCTGCGCCGTACGGCCAAGGAGCTGGCGGCGCCGCGCTTCGAGGTCGCGGAGGCGCTGGAGAAGGCGGCCCTGGAGGAGCTCCACAACCGCCGCCCCGACCGGGTGCTGGCCACCAACGTGGAGTTCTGGGCGGCGATCGTGCTGGACTTCGCCGAGGTCCCGGCGCACATGTTCACCTCGATGTTCACGTGCGCCCGTACGGCGGGCTGGAGCGCGCACATCCTGGAGCAGAAGCGCACCGGTCGTCTGGTGCGTCCCTCGGCGCGGTACGTGGGCCCCGGCCCGCGCGACCCGCGCGAGGTCACGGGCTTCGGCGAGCTCGCGGGGAGCTGAGCCCCCGCGGTGGTGCCCCGCTCCCGACGCGAGCGGGGCACGGAGAAACGGTCCCTCAGCCCGCCGCCGGCCCGTACCAGGTGCCGGCCACCCGCCGCAGGAAGCCGTCCGCGCCGGTGACGGTCACGTCGTAGCGCCCGGCCGTCGTCGAAGCCGCCAGCTCGCGGGCGGTCCGCTCGGCGACGGCGGCCCCCTTCACGGTGCCCTTGAAGCGGCGCAGGAAGCCGTCGGCGCCGTAGACGGTGAAGTCGTACGCCCCGTCCGTCCCGGCGGTCTCCCAGACGTACTCCGCGCGGGCGCCCGGCGCGACCGTGAACGGGGTCCCGGCGAACGGCAGCCGGATGTTGGGGAAGACGGTGAAGTGGAAGGCCACGCCACCGGTGTTGGTCATCGCGCACACCACGCGGCCGCGCGTCCGGTCCACGGTGACGGAGGCGTCGGGCGCGTAGGGCAGCATCCGGTACGGCCGCGCGCCCGGCTCCTGCACGGGGAGGGTCTGCTGCCCCTGCCCGGGGAGCTTGACGGGCGGCAGCTTGGCACCGGCGTCGGCCTTGCGGACGAGCTCCTTGGTGTCGGGCAGGGAGGGCACCGAGAAGTCCGGGCGGGCGAAGTCGAAACAGCTGGTCAGGTCGCCGCAGACGGCCCGCCGCCAGTCGCTGATGTTCGGCTCGCGGACGCCCGTCACCCGCTCCATGAACCGCAGCACCGAGGTGTGGTCGAAGACCTGCGAGTTCACCCATCCGCCGCGCGACCAGGGCGAGATCACCCATAGCGGCACCCGGTTGCCGAGCCCGATGGGCTGCCCGCCGACGAACTCGCCGGGGGTGCCGGCCGCCGGGAAGGGCGGGACGACGTGGTCGAAGTACCCGTCGTTCTCGTCGTACATCACCAGGAACACGGTGTGCTTCCACACCTCGGGGTTGGCGAACAGCGACTGGAGCGCGGTGTTCACCCAGTCCGCGCCGTAGTCGGGGCTGGCCGCCGGGTGCTCGGAGAACAGATAGGGCGCCACCAGCCAGGACACGGCCGGCAGGGTGCCGTCCTTACAGTGCCGGTCGAAGGCGGTGAGGTCGAACTTCGTCATGGCGTTCACGTAGCGCGGGTCGTCGTGCGGGAAGGCGTGGAACTGCCGGAAGTACGAGAGCCCGTTGTCGTCGTAGTCGCCGTACCGGGGGTCCTTGCCGGGATTGTGGTAGACCCGCCAGCTCACCCCGGCCCGCTCCAGGCGCTCCGCGTACGTGGTCCAGTCGGCGACGGGGTTGTCGGTGACGACGCTGTTGTCGGTGAAGGGCCCGGTGGTGCCGTCGGTGCCGGGCCCGGCGGTGCCTGACCACAGGTAGAGCCGGTTGGGGTCGGTGGGCCCGGCCATGGAGCAGAAGTAGTGGTCGGCGACGGTGAAGGCGTCGGCGAGGGCGTACTGGTAGGGGATGTCCTCGCGGGTGAAGTAGCCCATGCAGCGCTCGCCCTTGGCGGATATCCACTTGTTCATGGCGCCGCGGTTGATGGCCTCGTGCCCGTCCTTCCAGCCGTGCGGGAGGCCGTCGGCGTTCTGGGCGTTGTAGCGGGTGGTGTCCATCCGGTAGGGCAGCATGCGGCCGCCGTCCTTACGGGCGGGGTCGGGCTGGCGCAGCACTCCGGTGCCGTCGGGGAAGACGAGCCCCTGCCGGTCGTCGAAGCCCCGCACTCCGCTCAGGGTGCCGAGGTAGTGGTCGAAGCTGCGGTTCTCCTGCATGAGCACGACGATGTGCCGGACCTGGTCGAGGCCCTGGCCGGAGGCGGCGGCGGGACCGGCCGCCTCCGGCCCGAGCACTCCGGCGGCCGCCACGGCGGCGGTGGACCCCACGAACTGACGACGTGTCAATTTGGGCACGATACGGCTCCTCCGGATGCGGGGGCTGGGGCGGGCGCCCCGCACGGTAGCCGCGTACCGCGTGCGACGGAATGGACGGAGGATGACGAGACGACGCACGCGGGACGAACGAAGGGGTCAGCCCCGCAGCACGTCGTCGAGGAGACCTGCCCAGTGGTCGACCACCCGCTCCCGCCGGGCGGAGTCGTCCGTCAGCAGGTTCGCGAGCCCGAGCCCGCGCGCCATGTCGAGCAGGCCCTGCACGGTCTCGCGGACGCCCGGCCGCGTCTCGTCGGCGCCGAGCAGCTCCACGGCCATCCGGTGGGTCTCCCGGCCGACGCGCGCCTCCAGGTCCGTCACCCCGGCCCGCAGCCGCTCCTCGTCGGCCGCGGCCACCCACAGATGGAGGGCGGCCCGGAACAGCGGGCCGGTGTAGACCCCGACCAGCTCCCTGACCACCAGATAGGTCCGCGCCGGCCCGACGACACCGCGGACGGGGTCGAGCGCCTCGCGCAACGCGGCGGAGCGCTGCTCGGCGACGTATTCGACGGCCGCCGTGAAGAGGTCCTCGCGGGTGGGGAAGTGGTGCTGGGCGGCGCCCCGCGACACCCCCGCCCGGGTGGCGACCAGGGACACCGTGGACCCCGACCAGCCGTGCTCGGCCAGGCAGGCGATCGCCGCCTCCAGCAGGCGCAGCCGCGTGGCGCGGCTGCGGTCCTGCTGGGGCCCCTTGGTCACCGTGCCCATACGGGGTCCCGCCGCTCCAGGAAGGCGGTCACGCCCTCGCGCGCCTCGTCCGAGGCGAACAGCCGCGCCGACAGCCCGGCCAGGGCGTCCGTGTCGCGGTCGAAGGCGCGCAGCACCTCCGCGGTGACCAGCCGCTTGGACTCGGCGAGCCCCTGCGGGGAGGCGGCCCGCAGCCCGTCCAGCACCCCGGGCAGCACCTCGTCGGGCTCGCCGGCCACGGTGATCAGCCCGATCCGGGCGGCCTCGGCGGCGTCGAAGCGCTCCCCGGTCAGGTAGTAGCGGGCGGCGGCCCGCGGCTGGACGCGGGGCAGCAGCGGCATGGAGATCACGGCGGGGGCCAGCCCGAGCCGCGCCTCGGTGAAGGCGAACGAGGAGCCCTCCCCCGCCACGGCGATGTCACAGGCCCCGAGCAGCCCCAGACCGCCGGCCCGTACGTGCCCGGTGACGGCGGCCACCACGGGCTTGGGCAGCTCGACGAGGGCACGCATCAGCCGTACGAGCCCGAGCGGCGCCGTCTCGTCCGACCCGGCCTCACCGAGATCGGCCCCGGCACAGAAGGTGTTGCCGGTGTGGGTGAGGAGGACGGCGCGGGTGCCCGGGTCGTCGGCCGCCGTCGCGAGCGCCTCCCGCAGCTCCCCGACGAGCCGGGCCGAGAGGGCGTTGCGGTTGTGCGGCGAATCGAGCGTCAAGCGGGTGATGCCGTGCTCGCGCACGCGGCGGACCACCATCGAGAACCCTCCACATCAGTAGGACTTGGGAAGCCCCAGCGTCCGGTGCGACACATAATTGAGGATCATCTCGCGGCTGACCGGGGCGATCCGCGCCACCCTCGCCGCGGTGACGAGCGAGGCGAGTCCGTACTCGGTGGTGAGGCCGTTGCCGCCCAGGGTGTGGACGGCCCGGTCGACGGCGCGCACGGCGGCCTCGGCGGCGGCGTACTTGGCCATGTTGGCGGCTTCGCCCGCGCCCGCGTCGTCGCCCGCGTCGTAGAGCGCGGCGGCCTTGGCGGTCATGAGCCGGGCCAGCTCGATCTCGATGTGCGACTGGGCCAGGGGATGGGCGAGGGCCTGGTGGGCACCGATGGGCTCGCGCCACACCTGGCGGGTACGGGCGTAGTCGACGGCGCGGCCGAGGGCGTAGCGGCCCATGCCGAGGGCGAAGGCGGCGGTCATGATCCGCTCGGGGTTGAGCCCGGCGAAGAGCTGGAGCAGCCCGGCGTCCTCGGACCCGACGAGAGCGTCGGGGGGAAGCCGCACATCATCCATAACCAACTCGAACTGCTTCTCGGGGGCGGCGAGTTCCATGGGGATGCGATTCCACCGGAACCCGGAGGCGTGGCGCTCGACGATGAACAGGCAGGGCTTCAGGGCACCGGTCCGGGCGTCTTCGGCACGCCCCACGACCAAGGTGGCATCGGCGATGTCGACACCCGAGACGAACACCTTCCGCCCGCTGAGCACCCACTCGTCGCCCTCCCTCCGGCCGGTGGTGGTGATCCGGTGGGAGTTGGACCCGGCGTCGGGTTCGGTGATCCCGAAGGCCATCCGGAGGGTGCCGGAGGCGAGTCCGGGGAGCCATCGCTCCTTCTGGGCGGGGGTGCCGAAGCGGGAGATCACGGTGCCGCAGATGGCGGGCGAGACGACCATCATGAGCAGGGGGCACCCGGCGGCGCCGAGCTCCTCCAGGACGAGGGCGAGTTCGGCGATCCCGGCTCCCCCGCCACCGAACTCGACGGGCAGGTTGACGCCCAGGTAGCCGAGCTTCCCGGCCTCGGCCCAGAGCTCGTCGGGCTGTTTGCCGTCGCGGACGACGGCGGTGGTGTACTCACGGCCGTAGCGCGCGCCGAGGGCGGCGACGGCGGCGCGGAGGTCGCGGTGTTCCTGGCTCTCGATGAGGGCGTTGCTCATGGCGTGTGCTCCTCGGATTCGACGACGGCGAGCAGGGTGCCGACCTCGACCTGGCGGCCGGGGACGGCGTGCAGGGCGGTGAGGGTGCCGGAGGCGGGGGCGACGACGCGGTGTTCCATCTTCATGGCCTCCAGCCACAGCAGCGGCTCCCCGGCCTTGACGGACGCGCCGACGGCGACCCCGGGGGCGACCCGGACGACGGTGCCGGGCATGGGGGCGAGGAGGGAGCCGGGGGCGATAAGGGGCCGGGGCTCGGGGAAGCGGGGCAGAAGGGTCAGGGAGAAGGACCCGACGAAGACGACGGCTCCATATCCGCTCACATCGAAAACACGCCGCACCCCACCCACTTCGAGGACGACATCCTCACCCCCGGCCCGTACCAGCCGCACCCCGGGAAACCCTTCGGCCTCCAGCCCACCCCGCCCCAGCAGATAGCGGATCTCGATCTCCTCTCCCCCGGGCTCGACGCGGTAGCGCTTGACCTGCGGCTGGGAGGGAAGGTTCCGCCACCCGCCGAAGGGCGAGGGACTACGGGCGGCACCGGAGAGCGCGGCGGCGAGGGCGGCGAGCCGCACGGAGGCGGTATCCGGGGAAACGGTCAGGTCGCCCAGATACCGCTCGTAGAACCCGGTGTCGTAGCACCCGCCGACGAAATCGGGATGCCGGAGCGACCGGACGAGCAACTCCCGGTTGGTGACGGGCCCATGAACCCGAGCGGCCTCCAGCGAACGGGCCAGCAGCCGAACGGCTTCACCGCGTGTGGGGGCCCAGACAACGACCTTGGCGAGCAATGAGTCGTAGTGCACCCCGACGAGATCACCGGCGGAGAAGCCGGAGTCGACGCGTAGAAAAGGGGCGGCCGGGGGACGACGGGAGGCGACGGGGCCGCAGGGGCAGGGGTCCGGGGCGCTGACGTGTATTTGCGGGCCCGCTGAGGGGGTTCCGTCGCGGTGCGGGGTTCCGGGCCCGTAAATATACGGCCCCGGACCCCTGCCCCGGAGGCCGCGGCGCCGCACCCCGTCCGGCTCCGCGCCCACGGACAGCTCGAACACCCGCCCGGAGGAGGGCCGCCACCCCCGCGCCGGATCCTCGGCACAGAGCCGCGCCTCCACCGCGTGCCCCGACGCGACAGGCACCGGACCCAGCGCCGCCCCCTCCGCGACCCGGATCTGCGCCGCCACCAGATCGACGCCGTGGACGAGCTCCGTCACCGGATGCTCCACCTGGAGCCGGGTGTTCATCTCCAGGAACCAGGCCCGCCCGTCCTTCCCCACCAGGAACTCGACGGTCCCGGCGCCCACGTACCCCACGGCCCGCGCACCGGCCACGGCGAACCCGTGCAGCTCCGACAGCGCGTCCTCGGACAGCCCGGGAGCCGGCGCCTCCTCGATCACCTTCTGGTGCCGCCGTTGCAGGGAGCAGTCCCGGGTGCCGAGCGCCCACACGGCGCCGTGCCCGTCGGCGAGGACCTGCACCTCGACGTGCCGCCCGCCCTCGACGTACGGCTCGACGAACACGGAGCCGTCCCCGAACGCCGCGGCCGCCTCGGTACGGGCGGAGAGGAGGGCGCCGTCCAGCGCGTCGAGGGACCGCACGACACGCATCCCCCGCCCACCCCCGCCCGCGGCGGCCTTGACGAGCACGGGCAGATCGCCGGCGCCGACGCCACCGGGGTCCAGGGCGTCGAGCACGGGCACCCCGGCCCCGGCCATCAGCGACTTGGCCCGCGTCTTGGAGGCCATCGACGCGATGACGGACGGCGGCGGCCCGATCCACACGAGCCCGGCGTCGAGGACGGCCCGGGCGAAGTCCGCGTTCTCGGACAGGAAGCCGTACCCGGGGTGGACGGCGTCGGCCCCGGCGGCGAGCGCGGCCGCCACGACGAGGTCGCCGCGCAGGTACGTGCCGGCGGGCGCGGCGCCCGGCAGCCGCACCGCCGCGTCGGCCTCGCGCACATGGCGGGCGGAGGCGTCGGGGTCGGAGTGCACGGCGACCGTGGAGATGCCGAGCTCACGGCAGGTGCGGAAGACGCGGCAGGCGATCTCGCCACGGTTGGCGACAAGAACAGAACCGATCACGAGGGCACAACCTCACAGCTCGCAGGTCACATACGGAAGACGCCGAACCCGCCTCGGGCACCTTCGAAGGGCGCGCCGTGGACGACGGACAGGCACATCCCCAGCACCGTCCGGGTGTCGCGCGGATCGATGACACCGTCGTCGTAGAGCCGCCCGGAGAGGAACAGGGGCAGCGACTCGGCCTCGATCTGCCGCTCGACCATGGCGCGCAGCCCGGCGTCGGCGTCCTCGTCGTAGGGCTGCCCCTTGGCGGCGGCGGAGGCCCGGGCGACGAGGGAGAGGACGCCGGCGAGCTGCTGCGGGCCCATGACGGCGGACTTGGCGCTGGGCCAGGAGAAGAGGAACCGGGGGTCGTAGGCCCGGCCGCACATGCCGTAGTGGCCGGCCCCGTAGGAGGCGCCCATCAGCACGGACAGGTGGGGCACCCGGGAGTTCGACACGGCGTTGATCATCATGGAGCCGTGTTTGATGATGCCGCCCTGTTCGTACTCGCGGCCCACCATGTAGCCGGTGGTGTTGTGGAGGAAGAGGAGCGGGATGTCGCGCTGGTTGGCCAGCTGGATGAACTGGGCGGCCTTCTGGGACTCGGCGCTGAAGAGGACGCCCTGGGCATTGGCCAGGATGCCCACGGGATACCCGTGCAGGCGGGCCCACCCGGTGACGAGGCTGGGCCCGTAGAGCGGCTTGAACTCGTCGAAATCGGAGGAGTCGACGATGCGGGCGATGACTTCGCGGGGATCGAAGGGCACTTTGAGATCACCGGGGACGATGCCGAGAAGCTCGTCCTCGTCGTGAAGGGGAGGTTCGGCGGCGGAAGCGGAAGGGCCGTACGCCTTACGGTCGTTGAGCCGGGCGACGACCCGCCGGGCCTGCCGGAGGGCGTCGGCCTCGTCGACGGCGAAGTGATCGGCGAGCCCGGAGACGCGGGCGTGCATCTCGGCGCCGCCGAGCGATTCGTCGTCGGCGTCCTCGCCGGTGGCCATCTTGACCAGCGGCGGCCCGCCCAGGAAGACCTTCGCCCGCTCCTTGACCATGATCACGTGGTCGGACATGCCGGGTATGTACGCGCCGCCGGCGGTGGAGTTGCCGAAGACGACGGCGATCGTGGGGACGCCGGCGGCGGAGAGGCGGGTGAGGTCGCGGAAGAGCGCGCCGCCGGGGATGAAGATCTCCTTCTGGCTGGGGAGGTCGGCGCCGCCGGATTCGACGAGGGAGATGACCGGGAGGCGGTTGGCGCGGGCGATCTCGTGGGCGCGGAGGGCCTTCTTCAGCGTCCAGGGGTTGCTGGCGCCGCCGCGTACGGTCGGGTCGTTGGCGCTGACGAGGCATTCCACGCCTTCGACGACGCCGATGCCGGTGACGAGGGAGGCGCCGACGGTGTGGTCGCCGCCCCAGCCGGCGAGCGGGGACAGCTCCAGGAAGGGCGTGTCGGGGTCGAGGAGGAGCTCGACGCGCTCGCGGGCGAGGAGCTTGCCGCGGGCGCGGTGGCGGGCGACGTACTTCTCGCCGCCGCCCGCGAGGGCCTTGGCGTGCTCGGCGCCGATCTCGGCGAGCCGGGCGAGCATCGCGTCGCGGGCGGCGGCGTACTCGGGGCCCGAGGGGTCGAGCAGGGACGACAGCACCGTCACAGCAGCGCCTCCGGTATCTCCAGGTGGCGCGAGCGCAGCCATTCGCCGAGGGCCTTGGCCTGCGGGTCGAAGCGGGCCCCGGAGGCCACGCCCTCGCCGAGGATGCCGTCGACGGTGAAGTTCAGCGCCCGCAGGTTGGGCAGGACGTGCCGCCGGACGGGGAACCGGGCGGTCTCCGGGAGGAGTTCGCGGACCCGGTCGGCGGTGAGCTCGTGGGCGAGCCACCGCCAGGCGTCGTCGCCGCGCGCCCAGAGGCCGATGTTCGCGGATCCGCCCTTGTCGCCGCTGCGGGCACCGGCGACGAGGCCGAGGGGGGCGCGGCGGGTGGGGCCGGGCGGCAGCGGCGGGGGCAGCGGCGGCTCCGCGTCCGGCTCCCGGTCGCCGGGGTCGGCGACGGGTCCGGGCGGTACGCGCAGCCGGGTGCCGTCGGGCAGCACGGCGACCTGGCGCACGCTGTACGCGTCGACGTAGGCGGCCTCGAAGACGCCGTAGGGGGTGCCCTTGCCGGGCGGCGCGGTGACGTGGAAGCCGGGGTAGCCGGCCAGGGCGAGTTCGACCGCGGCGCCGCTGAGGGCGCGGCCGACGGCCTCGGGGTCGGGGTCGCGGACGACGAGCCGCAGCAGGGCGCTCGCCTCCTCCTGTACGGGCGCGTCGGCGTGGTCCGTACGGGCCAGGGTCCACCGGACCTCGGCGGGGCGCCGCCGGGCGAGGGCGGCGCCGAGCTGTTCGCGCACCATGCGGGCCTTGGCGTCGATGTCGAGGCCGGTGAGGACGAAGACGACCTCGTTGCGCCAGCCGCCCACCCGGGTGAGGCCGGCCTTGAGCGTGGCGGGGGCGGCCTCGCCGCGCACCCCGTCGATCCGCACCCGGTCGGGGCCCGCGTCGGTGAGCCGGACGGTGTCGAGGCGGGCGGTGACGTCGGGGCCCGGGTAGCGGGCGCCCGCGGTCTCGTAGAGGAGCTGGGCGGTGACGGTGCCGGTGGTGACGGCGCCGCCCGTGCCGGGGTGTTTGGTGACGACGGCGGAGCCGTCGGCGTGGATCTCGGCCAGGGGGAAGCCGGGGAGGAGGAGGCGGCCGTCGGGGCCGCGGGTGTCCGGCAGCTCCCGGAAGAAGGAGTAGTTGCCGCCGGTGGCCTGGGTGCCGCACTCCAGGACGTGTCCGGCGACGACGGCCCCGGCGAGCGGGTCGAGGTCGTCGGCGAGCCAGCCGAAGTGCGCGGCGGCGGGGCCGGTGACGAGCGCGGCGTCGGTGACACGGCCGGTGACGACGACGTCGGCGCCGGCCCGGAGACAGGCCGTGATCCCGGCACCGCCCAGATAGGCGTTGGCGGTGAGCACGCCCTCGCCCCAGTCGCGCGTGCCCAGGAGGTCGTCGCCCTCGACGTGCGCGACCCGCACGCCGACGCCGAGCCGCCGGGCGAGGGCCCGGATCTCCCGGGCGAGCCCGGCGGGGTCGAGGCCGCCCGCGTTGGTGACGAGCTTGACGCCGCGCTCGACGGCGAGGCCGAGGCTCTCCTCCAGCTGGGCGAGGTAGGTCCGGGCGTAGCCGCGGCGGGGGTCGGCGAGGCGGTCGCGGCCGAGGATGAGCATGGTGAGCTCGGCGAGGTAGTCCCCGGTGAGGACGTCGAGGGGGCCACCGGTGAGCATCTCGCGGACGGCGCCGAAGCGGTCGCCGTAGAAGCCGGAGGAGTTGCCTACGCGGAGGGGGCCGCGGGGGCGGGGGGCGGGTAAGGGGGCGGTCATGAGGGGGTTCCGGGGGTGGGACCGGGACAGCCGCCGTCGGCGGGGGCGCTGTCGGCCGGAGCGGCGCCGGGCGGACGTCCGCCCCCCGGCGCCGGGCCCCCGGCGGAGGCCGGCCGCTCCGACGGCGGGCCGGCACGGTCCCGGCCGGCGCCGGGCGGGGTGCCGGCAGGCGCGCCGCCGGAGCCGGGGCCGGGACCAGGACCACCGTCGCCATGACCACCACCGGCACCCGGCCCCCGGCCCGCGCCGGGCGGGAAGCCGTCCGACCCGTCGCCGGCCTTCTCCGGGCGCCCCGCGCGCCGGGGGTTCCGGCCCGCTCCCGGGGGGCCCGCGAAGGCCTGGGCGATGTCCAGCCAGCGGTCCGCGTCCGGGCCGTGGGCGCGCAGGGCCAGGTCGTGGCGGTGGGCGCGCCGGGTCGCGAGGAGGCAGAAGTCGAGCGCCGGGCCGGTGACGCGCTGGGCGGCGTCCTTCGGCCCGTACGTCCACAGGGTCCGTCCGTCGGGGGCGAGGAGCTCGACGCGGAACTCCTCGGCGGGCGGGGTGAGCCCGTGGGCCGCGTACGCGTAGTCGCGGGCCCGTACGCCGATGCGGGCCACGTGCCGCAGCCGGACCGTGGGCAGGCGGCGTACGCCGAGGGCGTCCGCGATGTCCTCGCCGTGCGCCCAGGTCTCCATGAGCCGCCCGGTGGCCATCGAGGCGGCGCTCATCGACGTCCCGTACCAGGGCAGCCTCGCCCCCGGCGGTACGGCCGCGAGCACCCGCAGCAGGGTGGCTCGGCCCTCCCGCCAGCGGGCGAGCAGGACGCCGGGGGCGAGCGCGGCCGGACCCGCCGCGCCCTCGTCGACGAACGTGCCGGGTGAGGCGGCGGCCCGCCGGACCTCCTCGGCGAAGCCCTCGGGGTCGGTCGCGGACTGTACGGCGCGCTCGTCGGTCCAGGTCAGATGGGCGATCTGGTGGGCGACGGTCCACCCGGGCGCGGGGGTCGGCGCGGCCCAGCCCCCGGCGGCCGGGGCGACCGTACGGGCGTCGCCGCCGCCCGGCGCCCCGCCCGGCGCCCCGCCCGGCGCCCCGACGGCGGCCGGACCGTCCGGGAGGCCGGACACGAGGCGGTCCAGGTCTTCGCCCTCCGCACGCAGATCGGCGAGCACTTCCACCGGGTCGGCCACGCCGCGCTCCCCTCGGGAAAGGTAACTTGACGGAGCATCAGGTACGTACGGGCCCGGTCGCCGGACCCGCCGCACGGAGAGCGTGGCACCCACGGGAGAAACAATCAAGCGTGCTTGCATCTATTTTCGCCAGGGCTCTACGGAACCGGCGGCTTCCGGACGAGCGCCTCCGCGAGCACCTCCGCGAGATGCCGGGCGCGCGGCCCGCCGTCACCGGCGGCCAGCTGCGCCATCTGCGTACGGCAGGAGAACCCGTCGGCCAGCACCTCCGCCCCCGGCGGAGCCGCCCGCAGGGACGGCAGCAGCCGCTCCTCCGCGCACGCCACGGACACGTCGTAATGCCCGCGCTCGAAGCCGAAGTTGCCCGCCAGCCCGCAGCAGCCGCCGCTCAGCGCGCCGTCGAGCCCGGCGCGCGCACGGAGCCGCCGTTCGGCGGCGTCACCCAGGACGGCGTGCTGGTGGCAGTGTGTCTGCCCGACGACGGGACGGCCGATCCGGGGCGGCTCCCAGTCCGGGGCGTACTCCTCGACCGCCTGGGCGAAGGTCCGTACCGCCGAGGCGAGTTGCCGTGCCCTCGGGTCGCCGGGCAGCAGCTCCGGGAGGTCGGTGCGAAGGGCGGCGGCGCAGCTGGGCTCCAGGACGACGACAGGCAGCCCGGCGGCGAGGGCCGGGGCCATGACGTCGAGGGCGCGGCGCAGGACGGCGCGGGCGCGGCCGAGCTGACCGGTGGAGATCCAGGTGAGACCGCAGCAGGGCCGTCGCGGCGGTACGAGGACGCGCAGGCCGGCGTCTTCCAGGACGGCGACGGCGGCGCGGCCGACGCCGGGGGTGAGGTAGGTGGTGAAGGTGTCGGGCCAGAGGAGGACGGTGGGGCGGGCGGCTGGGCGGGGTGCGGATGCGGGTGCGAGGGCGGGGGTGGGGGCGGGGTGCCGCTGCGCGGGGCTTTGTCCCCTACCCGCCCCTTCCCGAACCGGAGCTCCGCCCCGGACCCCGGTCCTCAATTGCCGGACGGGCTGAAAAACAGCCCGTCCGGCGTTTGAGGACACCGCGCGGAGCGCGGAAAGGGGGCCCGGGGGCGAAGCCCCCGGTTCCGGGAAGGGGCGGGGCCGGGGAGAAGCCCGCCGCACGGCACCCCGCCGCGCCCACCACCGCGTGAACGTCTCCCCCGCCAGCTCGGGGAGTTCCCGTTCGGGGGCGATCCCCCCGAGCCGCTTCACCAGCGCCGCGAGCGGCCCCACCCGCGCCAGCCGGTTGAGGAGCCGGGCCGCCGGGGACGCCACCCGGAGCCACACCGGCAGCCGGCCCATCGAGTAGTGCGCGGCGGGCCGCACCCGCCCCGCGTAGTGGTGGTGGAGGAACTCCGCCTTGTACGTGGCCATGTCCACGCCCACCGGGCAGTCGCTCCGGCACCCCTTGCAGGAAAGGCACAGGTCGAGCGCCTCCCGGACCTCCTCCGACCGCCAGCCGTCCGTGATCACACCGCCCCGCCCGCCGGCCAGCATCTCGTGCAGCAGCCGGGCCCGGCCGCGCGTGGAGTGCCGCTCCTCGCGCGTCACGCGGTACGAGGGGCACATCACGCCCGTACCCTCCGCGGTGGTCTCCCGGCACTTTGCGACGCCCACGCAGCGGCGTACCGCCCCTGTGAAATCCCCTCCATCATCCGGATAGGCGAACTCGACCGGGACCGGCCGCTTCGGCAGGACCTCGAAGCGGAGGTTCTCGTCGAGGCGGCGCGGGCGGGCGAGGACGCCGGGGTTGAGGCCGCCCGCCGGGTCCCAGAGGTCCTTGAAGCGCGCGAAGAGGCCGACGACCTCCGGCCCGTACATCACCGGCAGCAGTTCGGCGCGCGCCTGCCCGTCGCCGTGCTCGCCGGAGAGCGAGCCACCGTGGGCGACGACGAGTCCGGCGGCGTCGGCCGAGAACTCCCGGAAGCGGCACACGCCGTCCCGGCCCAGCAGATCGAAGTCGATCCGTACGTGGACGCAGCCTTCGCCGAAGTGACCGTAGGGCGCGCCGCGCAGCCCGTAGCGGCGCAGCAGCGCCCTGAACTCCCGCAGGTACGCGCCGAGGTGGCGCGGCGGGACCGCGCAGTCCTCCCAGCCGGGCCACGCCTCGGTGCCGTCGGGGAGCCGGGTGGCGGTACCGGCGGCGTCGTCGCGTACGCGCCACAGGGCGCGCTGCCCGGCCGGGTCGGTGACGACTGTGCGGCCGGCCGTCTCGGGGGCCGCCGCCCGGGCGATCTCCTCGGCGCGGGCGCGGGCCTCCGCCGGGGAGGCGCCGCCGGTCTCGACGAACAGCCAGGCCGCGCCCTCCGGCAGCCCGGCGGCGTCGCCCACCGGGTCGCCCACCAGATCGGCGGCCATGCCCTCGACGGTCAGCGGGCCGAAGGGGAGCAGGAGCGGGGCGGCGTCGGCCGCGGCGCTCTCGTCCGCGTAACCCAGCACGGCCAGGGCCCGGGCGCGCGGCGCCTCGACGAGGCGGACGGTGGCCTCCGTGACCACGCCGAGCGTCCCTTCGCTGCCGGTGAAGGCCCGCGCCACGTCGGTGCGCCGCTCGGGGAGGAGGGCGTCGAGGGCGTAGCCGGAGATGCGCCGGGGCAGGTCCGGGAACCCGGTGCGCAGCAGCGCCAAGTCGCCCTGGACAAGGGCGCGGAGCCCGTCGGCGAGCCGCGCGGGCAGACCGTCGAGGCCCTGCCCGAGGCGGGCGCGTTCGCCGCCGTATGTGAGGACGTCGAGCGCGTGGACGTTGTCGGCGGTGGTCCCCCAGGCCACGGAGTGCGACCCGCACGCGTTGTTCCCGATCATCCCGCCGAGGGTGCACCGCCCGTGCGTGGACGGATCGGGCCCGAACGTCAGCCCGTACGCGCCCGCGGCGGCCCGCAGCGTGTCGAGGACGACGCCGGGCTGGACGACGGCGGTGCGGGCGTCCGGGTCGAGGGCCGTGATCGCGTCCATGTGCCGGGTGAGGTCGAGCACGACGCCGGTGCCCGTGGCCTGTCCGGCGATCGACGTCCCGCCGCCCCGGGGCACGACCGGGACGCCGTGCTCCCGGCAGACGGCGAGCGCGGCCGCGACGTCGTCGGCGTCGCGCGGGGCGACGACGCCGAGGGGGACGCGGCGGTAGTTGGAGGCGTCCATGGTGACGAGGGCGCGGGCGGCGGCGCCGAAGTCGACGTCGCCGCGTACGGCTTTCCGCAGGGCGGGGGCCAGGGAGGGGGCCGGTCCTTCGCTGAGGGGCATGGGTCAACCTTTCCCCTCGTCGCCCCGTTCCGCATGCGTCCGGCGTTCGGATGCACGCACCCGAACGCCGGACGGGCCGGAATTCGCGGCTCGTCCGGTCGCCCTCCGGTCGTCCGTCCGATCGCCCGTCTAGTCGTCCGTGGCCCGGATGAGGACCGCGAGGACCACCTGGACGGCGGTGAACACGACCAGCCCCCAGAGCGTGCCCCACCACCAGGCCGCCCCTCCGCGTCCGCCCGCCGTGAAGACCGTGGCGAAGCAGACGGAGCCGGTCGTCAGGCCCGCGGCGGGCACGGCGTACGACGCGAGGCGCGAGACGTTGTCGTTGAAGTACTCCGAGCTCAGCGCCACGAGGAGGGCGCACCCCAGGGCCACGCCGAGCCCGACGAGCGTGCCGCGCCACCAGACCAGCGGGGTGAGCAGGGCGAATCCCGACACGAACGCCGTCGCGCACAGCATCGCCGCGGCGCCCGCCGTCTTCTTGGGTCCCAGCCCGTCGTAGCCCTGGCCCACGAGCACGGCGAGGGGCATCACCACGGCCGGGACGAGGCAGGCGATCACCACCACGGCGGTGAGGGACCACGTGGTCATCGCGTCGAGCAGCCATCCGGTGACCATCCCGGTCAGGAGACCGGCCAGGGCGACGGGGCGCGAGTCCTTGCGGCGCGTGGAGGGTGCCGCCCTGCTGGGGCCCACGAAAACGGGATCGGGAAGGGGAACGGGCTCGGGCGGCCGCCAAGGGAAGTACGGGGCGGCCGGACGCACCCCGCCGTAGGACGGAGGAGGGAACCACGGCGGCGGGGAGGCGGAGGAGGGCGAAGGCGGAACGGGCGAGAAGGGGGGATCCGAGGACCGGCGGACGGGAGGAGGGTCGGACGACCCGTAGGGACCGGGCGACCGGCGGGCGGGCGGAGACGCGGACGACCGACGGTCCGGCGGAGACGCGGACGACCGGCCGCCCGGCGCAGACGCGGACGACCGGCCGCCCGGCGCAGACGCGGACGACCGGCCGCCCGGCGAAGGAGCAGGCGACCGACGGCCCGGCGGCGGGACCGGCGATCCGCCGGCAGGCGGTGAAGCCGCCGACCGGCCGTCAGGCGCCGGGGCAGGTGACCCGCCGGCAGGCGGAGGCGTGGGTGACCCGCCCGCAGGCGGCGAAGCGGATGACCGCCGGTGGAGCGGCGCCCGGCGTTCAGGCGGTGAAGAGGACGCCCCGCGGAGGAACGGCGCCCGGCTGCCGGGCGGCGGAGCAGGCGTCCAGCGGCGGGGCGGAAGGGCGGGCGCCCCGCGTGCGGGCCGTCCCGCGTCGGGGGCACCGTGCGCGGGCACTCCCCCGCCAGGCGCCCCATACGCAGGCCCTCCCCCGCCAGGCGCCCGCGAGGACTCGGCCGGCCGGGGGGCCTTCGGCACCGGCCCGTCCCCGCCGCCTCCCGAGTCGCTGCCACTCCCCTTGTCTCCCTCACCACCCCCGCCGGAGGCGAGCCGCAGTCTCCGCGTCACCTCGCCCGCGCTGCCCGGCCGCTGCCCAGGGTCCTTGCGCAGCAGGTCCAGGACGAGCCTGTCGAGGTGGCGGGAGAGGCCGGGGCGGCGCCGGGACGGCGGGTCGGGGACCGTTTCGAGGTGCTGGCGCATCAGGACGAGGGGGACGCCGGAGAACGGGGGTTCGCCGCACAGGAGGGCGTACAGCAGGCAGCCGAACGAATAGAGGTCGGACGCCGCCCCGATGGCCCGGGAGCCCCGCGCCTGCTCCGGCGACATGTACGCCGGGGTGCCCACGGCGTGGCCGGTCTCGGTGAGCGTCGTGAGGGCGGCGGTCTCCTCGACGAACCGGGCGATGCCGAAGTCCAGGACCTTGACGGTGCCTTCGGGGGTCACCATGACGTTCGCCGGTTTGATGTCGCGGTGGACGAGCCCGGCCCGGTGCGCGGCGGCCATCGCCTCGCAGATCTGCATGCCCCAGGTCACCGCCTGCGCGGGCCGTGGCCGCCCGCCGGCGAGGACGGCGCCCAGCGTCCGCCCCTGGAGCCGTTCCATGACGAGGTAGAGCGTGGGCCTGCCGTCGAGCTCGGCCTCCCCGTAGTCGTGGACGGTGACGACGTACGGGCTGGAGATCCGGCCCGCGGCACGCGCCTCCCGTTCGAACCGGGCCACGAGGACCGGGTCCCCGGCGTCGACCGCCGTGGAGAGCAGCTTGACCGCGACGGGCCGGTCCATGCGCTCGTCGACGGCGGACCACACCTGCCCCATGCCCCCGCTGCCGATCCGCTCGCCCAGTCGGTACCGGCCATCCAGCAACACACCTCGCACGGCGATCACTTCCCCCTCGTCCGGCCTGTCCGCGGCGGGCCGCGGGCGCTCGCCGGAACTCGGCGGAGGGCGAGCGGGAACGGCACACGGCGGGTACATCGAGCGTACGGACTCGGGCGACGCATCTCACCCGATGGACGCAGATCCACGACGCGCCCCCACGCATTAGGCTGCCCCCGTGGCTGATATCCAGATTCCCGCTGACATCAAGCCCGCCGACGGTCGCTTCGGCGCGGGCCCGTCCAAGGTGCGTACGGAGGCGCTCGGCGCCCTGGCTGCCACCGGAACCTCTCTGCTCGGCACGTCACACCGCCAGGCCCCGGTGAAGAACCTGGTCGGCAAGGTGCGCGACGGCGTCCGGGACCTCTTCTCACTGCCCGAGGGCTATGAGGTGATCCTCGGGAACGGCGGGTCCACCGCGTTCTGGGACATCGCGACCCACGGTCTGATCGAGAACAAGTCGCAGCACCTGTCGTTCGGTGAGTTCTCCTCCAAGTTCGCCAAGGCCGCGAAGCTCGCCCCGTGGCTGGCCGAGCCGAGCATCGTCTCCTCGGAGCCGGGCACCCACCCGGAGCCGCGTGCCGAGGCGGGCGTGGACGTCTACGCCCTTACGCACAACGAGACGTCGACCGGCGTCGCCGCGCCGGTGCGGCGCGTCGAGGGCGCGGACGCCGGGGCGCTGGTCCTGGTCGACGCCACGTCGGGCGCGGGCGGGCTGCCGGTGGACATCACCGAGTCCGACGTCTACTACTTCGCCCCGCAGAAGTCCTTCGCCGCCGACGGCGGCCTGTGGCTGGCGGCGTTCTCCCCGGCGGCGCTGGAGCGCGCGGCCCGGGTGCACGCGTCCGGGCGGCACGTCCCCGAGTTCTTCTCGCTGCCGACCGCGATCGACAACTCCCTGAAGAACCAGACCTACAACACCCCCGCCCTCTCCACCCTCTTCCTGCTCAACGAGCAGCTGGAGTGGATGAACGGCCAGGGCGGCCTGGACTGGGCGGTCCGCCGCACGGCGACGTCCGCGCGGACGCTGTACGGGTGGGCCGAGGCGTCCAAGTACGCGACGCCGTTCGTCACCGACCCGGCGAAGCGGTCGGCGGTCATCGGCACGATCGACTTCTCGGAGGACGTGGACGCGGCGGCGGTCGCGGCGGCGCTCCGGGCGAACGGGATCGTGGACACGGAGCCGTACCGGAAGCTGGGGCGGAATCAGTTGCGGGTGGCGATGTTCCCGGCGATCGATCCGGCGGATGTCGAGGCGCTGACGGTGTGCGTGGATTACGTGATCGAGCGGCTGTAGTCGGTGCGGGTGGGTGGGGGCGGGGGTGCGCCTGCGGCGGGCCTCTTCCCCACCCCGCCCCTTCCCGGAACCGGGGCTCCGCCCCGGACCCCGGTCCTCAAGCGCCGGACGGGCTGAAAATCAGCCCGTCCGGCGCTTGAGGACATTCGGGAAGGGGCGGGTAGGGGAAAAAGCCCCGCGCAGCGGCACCCCCGCCCCGCCCCCCTACCCCCGCCGTCCCAGCCGCACCACAAACCCCGTCCCCACAAGCGCCGCCCCCGCCACCACAGCCCCCAGCAGCGACGCACTGAACCCGATCCCCCGCGCATCGCTCAAATAGCCCGTACCCACCGGCAAGATCCCCGCGAAGAGATAACCCCACGCGCTCAACGCCGCGTTCGCCTCCGCCAGCCGAAGCCCCGGCACCCGCGCGTTCAGCAGGGAGAACCCGCCCAGCTGGCCCATGCCCTGGCCGATACCGGCCAGTACCGCCGCGGCGAGCAGCAGCCCAATGGACGAGGCGCGCACGGCGAGGATCACCAGCAGCATGCCGGCCGCGGTCGCGCCCGTCGCCGTGGCGAGGAGGCGGTGGGGGCGCCACCGGCTCACGAAGAACTGCACGGCGGTCGACGCGCCGAACATGACGAAGGCCGAGCCGCCCGCCACGATCCGGTTGGTCGTGCCGAGGAGGTCGGCCAGCATGGACGGGCCGAGCGCGAGCAGGAAGGACGTCCCGGTCATGCCGGGCATGTACGCGGCCAGGCCGGCCAGCAGGTCCCGCCGGTTGGGGCGGGGCACGGACGGCAGCCGGAGCCACGAGCCGCCGGCGCCGTCGCGGCGGACCTGCGGCAGCCCGCGGATGACCAGCAGGGCCGACAGCAGCAGGGCGGCCTCGGCGACGAACACCGTCACAGTCGGGGCCGGGAGCAGCTGGGCGGCGCAGCCGGCCAGGAGCGGGCCCGACGCCAGGCCGGTGCCCATGGCCACCGATCCGGCGAGGGACGCCTGCCGGCGCCGGTCGGGGCCGCCGACGTCGGACACCGCGGCCATGCCCGCCGCGACCGCGCCGCCCACCGCGAGGCCGGTCAGCAGGCGCGCGGCGATCAGGGCGGCGACGCTGCCGGCCGTCGCGTACAGCAGGCAGGCGAGGAGGGCGGACAGCACGGCGGGGACGAGGACGGTCCGTCGGCCGTAGCGGTCCGACAGGACGCCCGCGACCGGCAGGGCGACCAGGAGCCCGCCGATGTACGAGGCGAAGACGACGGTCAGGGTACCGGTGCCGAAGCCGATGCGCTGCTGCCACAGGACGAACATCGGGGTCGGCGCGTTGGAGAGCATGAAGACGGCGGTCAGGGGCCAGGCGGCGAGCCAGACGCCGGGCCCCCGCCCGGCCCGGGAGTGCCGGGCCGTACCGGTCTGCTGGACGGCGCTCATGCGAGGCCGCGCAGCAGTGGCAGCAGCTCCTCCGCGGTCCGGTCCAGCGCGGCTCTGTAGCTCGGCTCGTGGAGGTCGGGGGTGGGCAGGCGCAGCACGATGTGGCGGGCGCCCGCCGCGATGTAGCCGCCGACCCACTCGGCGACCTGCTCGGGGGTGCCGCCGAAGATGCCCTGGGTGGTGCGCATGGTGGGCAGGTCGAGGCGGTAGTAGGCGCCGAAGTACGCCTTCAGCGTCTCCTCGGCCTTCTCCGGGGTCCGGTCCACGGCGACCGAGAGGTAGACGGCGCCGGTGACGTCGGACTCGGGCCGCCCGGCGGCCTCGCGGGCCTCCCGCACCCGCTGCCAGCCCTTCGCGTAGCCGGCGGCGGTGGTGCTGGTGGGCATCCACCCGTCGTAGATCCGTCCGGTGCGCTCCAGCATCTTCTCGCCGGAGTGCGCCATCCACAGCGGGGGCCCGGCCGGCTGGTCGGGTACGGGCAGCAGTGCCACGTCCTCCAGCCGGTAGTACTTCCCGTCGAAGGAGACGGGCTCGCCCTCGGCGCGCCAGAGGGCGCGGCAGATCTCCAGGGTCTCGCGCATACGGCCGACCCGTTCGCCGAACGGGATGCCGTACGCCGCGAACTCGGCCTGGGTGGCGGGCGAGGAGAACCCGGAGCCGAGGCCGGCGATCAGGCGGCCGCCGGAGATCCGGTCCAGGCAGGCGAGTTCGTGGGCCAGGTGGACGGGCGGGCGCAGCGGCAGCAGCACCGCCGTGCCCAGCTGGACCCGCTCCGTGGTGGTGGCCGCAGCCGTCAGGGCGAGCACCGGGTTCATCCGGGAGCGGGCCAGCGGGGACTCGCCGGCCCATATGGAGTCGTACCCCAGCTGTTCGATCTTCCGGCTCAGTTCGCCGAGGTGGCGGGGATAGTCGTTGCGTTCGACGACGGATTCGCGTCCGGGGAGGACGACACCGATGCGGAGGTCGGTCGGCGTCTGGGGCACGGTGTTCCTATCTGAGAGGGGGTACGGTCCGGGATCCGGCCCGGTACGGTCCGGGATCCGGCCGGGGGTCAGGAGAAGACGGCGTCGATCAGCTCACGGGCCTGCGCCGGGTTGAGACGCGGGTCGCAGAGCGACTCGTAGCGCCCGGACAGCGCGTGCTCGTCGGCGACGGGGCCGCCGAGGCACTCGGTGACGTCGGCCGCCGCGGTCTCCAGGTGGAGGCCGCCGGGGTGCAGGCCCTGCTGTTCGAGGACGCGCCGGAAGGCGACGGCCTCGCCGACGGCGTCGGCCAGGCGGCGGGTCTTGAGGCCGGTGGAGGTCTGCACGGTGTTGCCGTGCAGGGGGTCGCTGAGCCAGACGACGGGGTGGCCCGCGCGCTGTACGGCCTCGACGACGGGGGTGACGGCCGACGCGGGCGTCCGTACGCCCGTGCGCAGGATCAGCGTGAGACGGCCGGGGAGCCGGTCCGGGTCGAGGACGCGGCAGAGGCGTACGACCTGTTCGGCGGAGGCGGACGGGCCGATCTTGCAGGCGACCGGGTTGGCGAGGGAGGCGAGGAACTCGACGTGGGCGAGGCCGAGCTGGCGGGTGCGTTCCCCGATCCACGGGAAGTGGGTGGAGGCCAGGTAGGGGGCGCCGGTCTCCGGGTCGCGGCGCACCTGCGGGCTCTCGTAGTCCATCACCAGGGCCTCGTGGGACGCCCACGGCCCGTAGGCGTCGGTGCGCCGGTCGTCGAGCGCGCGCAGCACGGCCGCGCTCGCCTCGTAGGCCTGGAGCATCCGGTTGGGGTCGTGGCGGCGCGCCGCGGGGTGGGGTTCCGGGGAGTTGACGAGGTGGCCGCGGAAGACGGGGAGGTCCACGCCGTCGTGGGTCTCGGTGGGGCTGCTGCGCGGCTTGGCGAACTGGCCGCCCATCCGGCCGACGCGTACGACGGGCCGGCCGGTGCGCAGGGCCATCCGGTCGGCGAGCCCGGCCAGCAGCTCGGCCTTGGCGGCGGTGTGGGCGGGGCCGCGTTCGCGGATGTCCTCGGCGCAGTCGCCGCTCTGGAGCAGGCGGGCCCGGCCGAGTGCCACCTCGGCCAGCTGCCGGCGCAGGGTGCGGACGTCGGCGGCGGTGGTGAGCGCGGGGGCGTCCTGGAGGGCGCGGCGTACGCCGGGGAGGTCGGGGTGGGCGCTCCACCGCGGCTGCTGCTCGGCGGGTAACAGGTCCCAGACCGCGGGGGCCGGGGCCCCCGCGACGGCGAGCGAGTCGTTCACCGGGTCCACTCCGGGCCGGGGACGAGTCCTTCGATCTCCACCAGCAGGTCGTCGCGGCACACGGCCACGTTCATGTACATGACCTCGGTGTCGGGGCCGAAGGCGGACCGGCAGCGCTCGCGTACGACCGGGAGGTCGGCCTCGTGGCGTACGTACGCCTTGACCAGGCGGAGGTCCTTGAGCTCGTGGCCGCCGTCGAGGCCGGCCGCGGCCAGGTTGGGGCCGCCGATCAGCTCGGCGATGTTCTCCAGCACGACGTCGGTCTGCGCGGCGACGTCGCCGCGGTGGACGGTCTCGTGGCCGAGGATGCTGGCCGTGCCGGAGACGAACAGCGCGCCGTCGCCCTGCCCGGCCCCGGCCGGGTGGAGCCGGGTGGCGCGGGCGAAGCTCGGCGGCTTCGGGCCGTACTGCTCGGGATAGTGGTACGCGGGGGTCTGCCGCTGGTTCTCCACGTGCCGGGGGCGGCCCTCGCGGCAGGCGAGCAGGGTGAAGGAGATGCCCTCGCCCCGGGTGCCGATGCCGGTGGCGGCCGGCATGTGGCCGGTGCCGTCGCCGTACGACGCGAAGGCCTCGGCGCGGCCGGCGACGAAGTCCTGGTAGATCTCCATGCCTTCGGCGTTGGGGCCGATGATGTCGCCGACGAAGTTCCACATCCGGAAGATGTGCGGGTATCCGAGCTCATTGACCAGCGCGAAGGCCGCCTCGTACACCTCGCGCACCGTCTTCCGGTACACGGGGAGCGGCGGGAGGGCGCCGGAGATGAAGAGGTATTCGCCGTCGTGGGCGAAGGCCAGGTTGCCGCGGGTGCCGGAGACCGGCTCGGTGCCGGTGGTCCACACCTCGCGGAAGGAGTCGAAACCCGGCGAGGACATGGGAATGGCGAGCTCCGGGTGCCCCTGCCCGGTGAGGGAGAGGCCGGTGCGTTCGCCGAACGCGACCGTACCGAGGACGTGGCGCCCGGGCGCGGGCCGGGGTATGCCGTCGAGTGACGTGAAATATGCCTGTAAACCGGCGCGTTGAGACATGTCGTAACCCTTCGGTGGGCCATCGCTGAGGTGGGGGGTGGAGACGCCAGTGCACTGCGGGGGGATGCGAGACGGGTGAGCCGTGCGGTGGGCTGTGCGTGGCGGTGGGGCTTCGGCCGCGCGGAATCGGTCCTGCGCGTCGACAAAGCGTGTTTTGGGCACAGTTGGGCACGGCGCAGCACGCTGCGGCCGGCTCCGGCTCACTCCCCCCCGTGATCGTCTGCCGGTATGACCGTACCCACGGATGTATGTGTACGGTCAACTTTTATCCGCAGGCGGGCGGGGTGAGTTGAACCACAAGAGGAGCCGGACTCCCCTTAGTCTTTCGACGCGTGACGCGCGGCGCCCCTTACCCCCGGTCCGCGTGAACGGCGTCCGCCGCCAGCAGGTTCAGCCTCTCGACCGGCCCGGCCGGCCGGAGCGTACAACTGCGCCACATCAGCCCGTTGGGATGCCGCACGAGCACCATCCCACTGGCCTCCACCTCGACGACCCGCCCGGAACCGCCCGCGACGGTGTCGACGACGAGAGCGCCGATCGGGGCGCGGGTGAGCGGGACTTGGACGGACTCGGGGCAGTCGCAGGGATCGGAGAGGGCGGGGGCGCAGGGGGCGAGGTTGAAGCCGTGGGCGCCTGCGGCGACGTAGAGGGGGGTGGGGGGTGGGGTGGGGGTGGTGCGGGAGTTCATTGCGGGTGTGCGCCGAGCGAAACGCGCCCTCACGCGCACGAGGAGGCCGGAGATGAGATTTCGCACGTCAACAGCTCCTGAGAGGTCAGCGGGTGGCCCCGCCCCCGGGTCGGCGGCACGGCCACAGGGGTTCGCGGGGGCCTCCCACAGTAGGTTTCCTGTATTGACCTGTCTATAGCTAGTCACTACCGGTGATTACCATTAGCTTCTATGTTTGATTGAGTGCCTATACATACAGTCCCGTACGTGGAATTCAATCCGACCCTCCCCAAGTGGACACAGATCGCGGACGTTCTCCGTCGCCGCATCGCGACCGGCGAGTACCCGCCGAACCACCGGATCTCCGAGATCCGCCTGGAGGAGGAGTTCGGCGTCGCCCGCATCACGGTGCGCAAGGTCACCGCGGCCCTCCGCACCGAGGGGCTGATCGTGACGACTCCGGGCATGGGGTCGTTCGTCACCGAACAGGCCGCCGCGATCGTCAAGGGCGCCCAGGACTGAGGCGGGTCCGCCTACGACACCTCAGCGGGGTGCCCGCGCGCGCAGCCGGCAGGCCCATGCGCGCAGAGGACCGGCGAGGTCGTGGTTGTCGCCGCGGGTGAGGGTCTGGAGGAGCTCGGCGGCGATGACGGCCTGCCCGGTCCAGGTGTGAGGGGCGTCCAGCTCGGGAAACGCGGCACGGACGCGGGCGGCCGTGGCCGGTTGGAGCAGGCTGTAGGCGTAGAGGGTGGCCTGGTCGTAGCCGTGGGGCGCCCGGCCCCACGCTTCCCAGTCGAGGATCCGCAGGCCGGGGGCGGTGAGGTTGGCCCAGTGCAGGTCGCCGTGGGCGGTGGTCCAGGTGATGGCGTCGGGGGCGGGGACGCCGAGGAACTCCGGCAGGGCGCGGCGAATGTACTCCTGACGGCCGAGCGTGACGGCGAGGGCGCGGGCGGCCTGGTCGTGACGGGTACGCATCCGACGTTCCTCGGCCGCGTCCCGTGGGGGCGAGTACACCGTTATCCTCCCGCGAACCGTCCGGCTTCCAGGGCGTGTCCGGCAGATCTTTCCCCACCCCGGCCACTTCCCGCCGCTCTCTTGCGCGACTCCGCCGCGCGGCGGGCCCCGACCCGGCTCCGGGGGCCGGCTGTCCAGCGCCCGTGCGTACCGGGCGGGCAGGCCCGGATCGCACCCGGCCACCGGCCGACCGGTGCCGTCGGGCCGAATTGGCTCAGCCCGCCGCCGTGAACACCAGCGACGCGTTGTGCCCGCCGAAGCCGAAGGCGTTGGCCAGGGCTGCTGGTACGGGGGCGTGGCGCGGAGTGCCGGTGACCACGTCCAGGTCGACCTGGGGGTCGAGGTCGACGAGGTTGCGTACGGCCGGGACGGCGCCGTCGCGTACGGCGAGGATCGCCGCGATCGCGCCGATCGCGCCCGCCGCGCCGAAGAGGTGACCGGTCATCGACTTGGTGGCCGTCACCGACGGGTGGGTGCCGATGGCCTCGGCCACCGAGCGGGCCTCGACCAGGTCGCCGAGCTGGGTGGACGTGGCGTGGGCGTGGACGTGGGCGATGTCCGCCGGGGTCAGTCCGGCCGTCGACAGGGCGAGGCGCATCGCCCGTACCTGGCCCTCGGGGTGGGCGGCCGTGATGTGGTGCGCGTCCGAGGTGACGCCCGCGCCCGCGAGGACCGCGTGCGGGCGGGCGCCGCGCGCGGCGGCGAAACCGGCGCGTTCGAGGACGACCACGCCCGCGCCCTCGCCGATGACGAGGCCGTCGCGGCCGGTGTCGAAGGGGCGGGAGGCGCCCGCCGGGTCGTCGTTGCGGGTGGAGTGGGCCTTGGCCTGGGCGAATCCGGCGAGGGGCAGCGGGTGGACGCACGCCTCCGTGCCGCCGGCGACCACGACGTCGGCGCGGCCGAGCCGTATCAGGTCCAGGCCCATGGCGATCGCCTCGGCGCCGGACGCGCAGGCGCTCACCGGGGTGTGGGCGCCGCCCCTGGCCCCGAGTTCCATACTGACCCAGGCGGCCGGGCCGTTGGCCATCAGCATCGGCACGGTGTGCGGGGACACCTTCCGCACGCCCGACGCCTCCAGGACGTCGTCCTGGCCCAGCAGCGTCAGGACGCCGCCGGTGCCCGTGCCGATGACCACGGCGAGCCGCTCCGGCTCCACCCCGGGGCGCCCGGCGTCGGCCCACGCCTCGCGGGCGGCGACCAGCGCGATCTGTTCGCACCGGTCCATGCGCCGGGCCTGCACGCGGTCCAGGAGCCCGGCCGGCTCCTGGCGCAGGCGGCCCGCGATGCGTACGGGCAGTTCCGCCGCCCAGTCGTCCTCGACGGCGCGGATTCCGCTCTCGCCGCGGAGCATCGCCTGCCAGGTGGTGGCGACGTCGCCGCCGAGGGGGGTGGTGGCGCCGAGGCCGGTGACGACGACCGTTTCGTTGGTGACGGGCATGAGGGTCCCCCTTGTGGTGATGACACAGTTCACCCGCGGTGGCGGGTAGTGCGGGCTTCCGCCTTCGGGTCCACTGTGCCAAGGGGAGGGCGGGAACAGGCGCTAGTTGATCAACGGAGTCGGGGGCGGGGAGATTGTTGGGTTCCGCTATGGACTCGATGGGGTGCGGGGTGGGAGGGGTGCCACTGCGCGGGGGCTTTCCTCCTGTCACCGCCCCTTCCCGGAACCGGGGGCTCCGCCCCCCTCGGGCCCCGGTCCTCCAACGCCGGACAGGCCGAGCGTGTGCGGGACCGGCCCGCGGACGGCCGAGGCGGAGGCGGGCCGCGCAGGGGCGTCGCGAGGCCCCGCCGAATACGGGAAGGGGGCCGCTACTCCTTCGGGGACAGCTCCGGAGCCTCCCGCGCGGGCCCCATCGAGAGATACGTGGTCCGCTGGAGAACGTCCCCGGCCCGGAGCTTCTGCGTGCCCCACTTCAGGCCGTCGTTCCGCGCCGTGGTCACGGCCTCCAGCGTGTGGAACGCCCCGGCGTCGATGATCAGCCGCTTGTGCCAGGTGTCGGCGTCCATGTCGACGGCCGTGCCGACGCGCCCGGTGCTGTCCTTGACCCGCTCCGTCACCCGCACCCCGGGGATTCCGGTGAGGACCTTGAACAGCGCGGCCCGCAGCTCCGGTTCGGCGGGTGACCGGGCGAGCAGTTCCTCGACGCCGTCGAAGAGTCCCTCCTCGGTCTCCTCCCCGGTGGCCTTCCCTACGAGCCGCGCCCGCAGCGCCGCCGGGTCGGTGGGCAGCGTCCCGATCTCGCGCCACATGATCAGATTGCGGCCGACCGAATAGACCGTCCCCGACGTCGCCCCCGGGGTGTACTCACGCACCGGACCGTCGCCGAACTGCCCGCGGGTGTCGCCCCGGCTCAGCCAGACGGTCTCGTACGACTCCTCCCACCGCTCGACGGTCCGGCCCCAGTGGTGGATCCGCACCTTCCAGTACGGCACCGCCCCCGCCTGCTCCGTCGTACCTTCCGCCGCCGGGGATACCTGCACGCCGCCCCCGGAGCCCGACCAGGGCTGGAACGCGACGCCCAGCGCGATCGCGACGACCGCCGCCACCGAGACGAGCACGGGCAGGCGCCGCCGCCACGTCCGTACGGGGACGACCGGTGCGGCCGGGAAGGCCGCGGCCACCGGCTCCCGTTCGAGCTCCAGCGCGACGACCGACCCGTCCCCCTCCGCCTGTCCGGCCGTCTGCCCGGCCGTCTGCCCGGCCGTCTGCCCGGCCGTCTGCCCGGCCGTCTGTCCGGCCGTCTGTCCGGCCGCCGCCGACCGCACCGCGGCCAGCGCCGCGGCGACGGCGGCCGCCGAGGGCGGCGCGACCTTGCCCGCGGCCTTCAGCCGCCGGGCGCCGGGGAAGTCGAGGAGGTCCCTGTCGTTCATGTCCTGCTGCCCGGTCATGCGAGGTCTCCTGTCAGGGGGATCGGGGCGGAGGGGACGAGCACCGCGCGCAGCCGGGTGCGCGCCCGGTGCAGCCGGGACCTGGCCGTGCCCGCGGGGACGCCGACGACGGCCGCGGCCTCGGTGGGGCTGAGCTGCTCCCACGCGACCAGGAGCAGCAGCTCCCGCTCCACGTCCGGCAGCTCGGCCAGGGTCCGGCGCATCAGCGGCGCGACCGCCGCCGCGTCCAGCCTCCGGTCGACGGCGTGCCACGGGTCGCTGCTCGCCTCGCCGGCGAGCGCGGCCGCGGCCGCGGGCCGTTCCTGCCCGCGCCAGTGCGCGGCCAGTACGTTGCGGGCCAAGCCGAAGAGCCACGCCCGGACCGGCCCGCGGGCCGCGTCGTAGGTGCCGCGCCCCGCGTAGGCCCGCAGCCACGCCTCGGCCAGCAGATCGTCCGCCGCGCCGGGCGCCCGGCGCGCGAAGTAGCCGTGCAGTGCCCTCGAATGCCGCTCCACGAGCGGTTCGAAGGCCGACGCGTCGGTCCCCGAGCGCGCCAGCAGTTCCTCGTCCGTCGCCACGGACCTCCCCTTCCACGGGCCACGCCCTCCGTGGCCCACACCCCCTTCTTGTCTCCACCTCGCAAAAGCGTTCGCACCCGGAAAACCGGGCACGGGCGCGCCGGATGGCGGCTACCTCTTCCGGAACAGCCTCCGCAACGCCACCACCAGCAGCGTCGCCACCGCGAACGTTCCCGCCCCCACGGCGAGATTGCGGTTGCGGTCACCGTCGTCCGCACCGTCACCGGACTTCCCGTCCGACGACGCCCCGCCGCCGTTCTTGGCGTCGTCCGCCGCCTTGGCCACCGAGTCCGGCAGCAGGTCGCCGTCCAGCCCGACCGGCTGCACCGAGCTCCGCCTGCCCTCCGAGCCGTACATCAGCGTCCGCCCGTCGAGCGCGAAGGTGACCGACTCCCCCTGCCGCTGGAACGGCACGCCCGGGCGGCCGACCTCCTCGGGCCGCCCGTCGCGCCAGCGGTACTCGCGCGCGTCGAAGTAGCTCCGCACGACGAGGCGTGTGCCGTCCGGCGAGAACGCGCCGTCCGTGGCCCACACGTCGATGTCCGCGACGCGCCGGAAGGTGTTCACACCGGACGCGGACAGCCTCTCCGGCCCGGCGTAGAGCGCGCCCTTCCCGGACTGCTTCTTGCTGACGATGTACACCCGGCCGGTCTTGGGGTGCACCATCAGCGACTCGGCGTCGCGCGGGCCGTCGTCGTAGCGCACGGTATGGCGTACGGGGGTGACGGTGGTGTCGGCCAGCTTCTCCGGCTCGCGGAAGCGGTAGATCCACACCTGCTGCCAGCGGCCGCCGTAGTTGTCCCCGATGTCACCGACGTAGACGTTCCCGTCCGGCCCGATCGAGATGCCCTCCACGTCCCGGGGCTCGATGCCGGCGAGGGTGACGGTCGCGACCGTACGGCCGGTGCGGCCGTCCACGGCATAGACGTACGGGCCGTCGTCGCTGTCGTTGTGCGTCCAGTACACGCCCGGGTGCGCGCGGCTGGCGGCCAGGCCGCTGGACTCCCTTATCCGGGGGTCCGTGATCGTGAACGACTTGGGCGCCTCGGCGACGGCGCCCGCGCCGTCCGCCGCCGCCCGCGCGACGGCGGACACCGGCAGGACGGTGACCGCGGCGAACGCGCCGAACGCGCTCAGCGCGGCGAGTCCGAGGACGGCCCGGCGGGCTGCTCGGCCGGTGGTTCGGCCGGTGGCCCGGCGAGTGGTTCGGCGGGCGGTTCCACTGCCGGTTCCGAGTGCGGTGGCGGGGAAGGGCTGGCGCATGGCCTCAAGACTGCCATCACCCGGCCCCCCGGCCGACCGGACCCGGAACTCCGGGAAATATCGCTCGAACAAGCTGCCCCTCACACGTATCGTGACCGCGCGCGTCACACAGGACGCGACGCACGGACGGAAGGCTGGGATCGGTGGAGTACAACGGGTGGGCCGACGAGGGGTTCGGCGCCGTCGCGGACGCGTTCGGCAGGAACTTCACCGACCACGGGGACCTCGGCGCGGCCGTCACCGTGTTCGTGGACGGCCGCAAGGTCGTCGACCTGTGGGGCGGCACCGCCGACGAACGCACCGGCCGGCCCTGGGAACGGGACACCGCCGTCCCCGTCATGTCCGCCGCCAAGGGCATCGTCGCCGTCTGCGCCCACCTCCTCGCGCAGGAGGGGCGCCTGGACCTCGACGCCCCGATCGCCGACCACTGGCCGGAGTTCGCGCGCCACGGCAAGGAGCGGATCACCCCGCGCATGGTCCTCGCCCACCGCGCCGGCCTGCCCGTCATCGACCGGCCGCTGACCTTCGAGGAGGTCCTCGCCTGGACGCCGGTGGTACGCGCCCTGGAGGAGCAGGCACCGTACTGGGAGCCCGGCACCGCGCACGAGTACCACGGGCACACCATGGGCTGGCTGATCGGCGAGCTGATCCGCCGGATCACGGGCCTCACGCCCGGCGCCTACTTCCGCGCGGCCGTCGCCGACGAGCTGAAGCTGACCACCTGGATCGGCGTCCCCGAAGCCGAACTCCCCGGCCTGGCCCGCCTCGCCGAGGCCCCCGGGACGTACCCGGACCTCCCGGCCGACTCCCTCTTCGCACGGATCCTCACGATGGACGGGGCGCTGGCGTTCCCCGGCCTCGACGACCCGCGCGGCCGCAACTCGCCCGCGCTCCTCGCCGCCGAGATCCCCGCCACGGGCGCCGTCTCGTCCGCCCGCGGCCTGGCCACGCTCTACGCGGCGGCCGCGACCGGCGTCGACGGCGCGCCGCGCCTGCTCACCCGGGAGACCCTCACCGACGCCCTGCGCGTACGAACCGAGGGGCCCTCGTGGTCGGGCTTCCCCGACATGGGCGTCCACTGGGGCAGCGGCTTCAACGTCGCGACGGAGAGCGTTCCGCTGCTGGGGGCGCGTAGCTTCAGCAACGAGGGGGCGGGTGGGCATTTCGCGCTGGGGGACGACGAGTTGGGGGTCGGGTTCGCGTATGTGACGAACCGGATGATGGGTGGGGAGGATGCTCGGGGGCCGTTGCTGGTGGGTGCTGTGCGGGGGTGTTTGGCGGGGTGAGGTGACGGTGGGGGCGGGTGCCGCTGCGGGGTGGTGCCGTTGCGGGGGGCCGTTGCGGGGTGGTGCCGCTGCGCGGGGCCTTTCCCCAGCCCCGCCCCTTCCCGAACCGGGGCTCCGCCCCGGACCCCGGTCCTCAAACGCCGGACGGGCTGAATCGTTGCCCGGAACCGGGCGGGAAAGGCAGCCTCGGACAGGGGCGGAATCAGCCCGGCCGGCGATTGAGGCCACCGCGCGTCAGCGCGGCCAAGGGTCCGGGGGCCCAGAGGTCCAGAGGTCCGGGGCCCCGGGCGCCCAAGGCCCCGGGCGCCCAAGGGCCCGGGGGGTCGGGGGCCCGGGGGCGGAGCCCCCGGTTTCGGGAAGGGGCGGGGCTGGGGAACAAAACCCGCCACTCCTTCGGGTGGCCGGATCCCCCACCCCGCGTAACCCGCCCCCACCACGGACAGCCTCGACGCAACGCGCAGCCGAAGCCGCACCCGCGAAGGGAACCGCCATGGACCCTCAGGAGACCTACGAGCCCCCCGCACTCGAAGAGCTCGGCGAGTTCTCGGAGCTCACCCGAGGCCGGCCGACGGCCGACGCGGCGGAGAACGCCTGAGAGGGGTCCCATGAGTGTGCTCAGCCTGCACCCCGACGTGTCCGCCGCGGACACCGAGGACGGAATGGTGCTGCTCGACGAAGTCGCCGGCCGCTACTGGCAGCTGAACGGCACGGGAGCGACCGTACTGCGCGCCCTGCTCGACGGCGCCACCCCGCGGGAGGTCGCGCACTCCCTCGCCGAGCGCTACCCGGGCCTGACGACGGAGCGGACGAACGGCGACGTGGCCGCGCTCATCAACTCCCTGTCCGAGGCCCGCCTGGTGGTGACGGCGTGAGCCGGCCGACGGTCCCGGAAGCCCGGGAGACCCTGCCGCTCCGCCGCCGCCCGGCGGCCCTGCTGGCCGTCGGCGCCGCCCGGCTGCTCGTCCTGCTGCCGCCCCGCCGCATCCGCCGCGCCCTGACGCTGGCCCGGCGCGGCGCCTCCCCCGCCACCGCGGAGGAGGCCCTGGCCGCCCGGCGCGCGGTCGTCGCCCTGAGCACCCGGTGCGCGGGCGAGGGCTGCCTCCAGCGCTCCATAGCGACGGCACTCCTGTGCCGGATGCGCGGGGTCTGGCCCGACTGGTGCACGGGGGTGCGTACGGGACCGTTCCGCGCCCACGCGTGGGTGGAGGTGGCGGGTCTGCCGATCGGCGAGTCGCACTCACCCGGCTACTACCACCGGCTCATGGTCGTCCCGAGCGGAGACCGGGCGGGCGGGAGCCGGGAGCGGCCCTGACCGTGCGGCGCGAGGCGAGACGTGCCGTGACAGGGCGGGGCGGGGCGCCGCGCACGTCAGCGGTCCAGCGCCTCAGGGAGGGCGAAGACCTCACCCGTCCAGCGCGCCGGACAGCCGGACAGCCGGACAGCCGGACAGCCGGGCAGCCGGACAGCCGGACAGCCGGACAGCCGGACAGCCGGACGCACCGGAAACCTCACACGCCGCACGCCGGACACGTCTCACGCCGCGCGTCACCCGTCCGGCGCATCGCGCCCCTCACGCCCCTCACGCCCCTCACCGGTCCAGCGTGAACGACACGTCGTCGATGAACCACGACGTCGCGGCGATGCCCACGAAGACCCGGCCGCTGCCGCTCCCCTCCTGCCGGGCCGGGGAGAACAGGTTGCGGACGACCGTGCCCGTGCCCGCCTGCCGTGCCTCGGTGCGGCCGGGGTCGACGCGGGTGAAGGTCCTGTCCGCCTTGAGGTCGGAGACCTCGTTCGTGTTGTAGACGACGTGATCGTCCGTCGTGGTCACCACGTCCGGCCCACTGCCGCCCGTCGCCCGGCCCTTCATCGTGAGGGTCGCGGATTCGATCCGCGAGCGGCTGGGCGCGTCGCAGGTCAGCCGGCCCACCCCCGAGGCACCGCCGTCGGGCCTGACGTCCATGCGGAGGGAGCCGTGGCAGCGCAGGACGACGGCGGCCTTGCCGCCGCCCGCGCCCGTCACCTCCCTTTCAGCCCCTCCCGGCCCGCCCGGCCCTCCCACCGCGGCCGCGCCCGGGCCCGCCGGGGTGAGCGTGAGCGCGAGGACACCGGCCGCGGCCGCACCGGTGAGTACCCGGCGGGTGGTGGCACGGCGCGCGGCGGTGGCACGGCGGGCGGTGGCGCGGCGCGCGGCGGTGGTCGTCGTCGATAACTTCGAGATCATGGGTCAGTCCTTCTCCTTCGGCTTCCGGAGTCCGGAGGGTTCCCGGCGGGCGGGACGGAACACACCGTCCGCTCAGGAACGTGCTCCCGTCGGCTCCCCGTCGAAACCCGGACGGGGTCACTCGTACGGGTGAGCGCATCCAAGAGGCCCAAACCCGGTTCCCCCGGCCGAACCGGGCCTCCGACCAGCAACTTTCGCCCCATCGAGCACACCTGACGCACCCGGCACACGGAACACACGCTGCCTCTCGTGCCCGGCCAGGTGACGCTCGTACCACCGCGGAGCACGAGGAAGGAAGCCACACCATGTTCACGAACACCAAGGCGTTCAGCGGCTTCGCCGTGGACGACATCGAGCGCGCCAAGGACTTCTACCACCGGACGCTCGGCCTCCGCGTCACCGAGGAGTTCGGGCTCCTGACCCTCCACATCGCCGGCGGCACCGAGATCCTCGTCTACTCCAAGCCCGACCACACCCCCGCGGGCTTCACCGTCCTCAACTTCCCCGTGGAGGACGTCGAGCGCGCGGTCGACGAGCTCACCTCGCGCGGGGTCCGCTTCGAACGGTACGAGCAGTTCGAGCAGGACGAAAAGGGGATCTTCCGGGAGGCGGGGCCGCCCATCGCCTGGTTCACGGACCCCGCCGGGAACGTCCTGTCCGTCCTCCAGGCGGCCGGGCCGCACAACGCTCCGTAAGGCCGATAGCCTGACCGTATGCGGATCATGTTCGTCGGCGACTCGATGACCATCGGTAGCGCCGGTGACTACACATGGCGTTACCGCATGTGGCAGCACCTCAACGCCTCCTACGGCGGCCCCTACAAGATCGTCGGGCCGCGCACCGAGCTGTACGACCCCTCGGCCGACGCGCCCGGTTCGCTCGCCTACGGGGATCCCGGCTTCCCGGCCCGCGCCCAGGCGCACCTGGCCGGCTGGGGCGAGGGCTGGCTGCACATGGCACCGCTGATCGGGGACGCGGTGCGGGCGGGCAAGGCCGACACCCTGCTGATCTCCCTCGGCCTGATCGACCTCGGCTTCTACACCGACGCCGAGCAGACCGCCGAGAACGTCCACCGCTTCCTCGCCGCCGCCCGCGAGGCCAACCCCCGCGTCCGGGCCGTGCTGCTGCCCGTGATCCACAACGTACGGGCGCTCAACGACCCGCCCTTCGCCGCCCAGTGCGAGCGCTTCAACGAACTGCTGGCCAAGGCCGTCGCCGAGCTCGGCTCCGCGTCCTCGCCGCTGCTGCTCGCCTCCCCGCCCGAGGGCTGGGACATCGACCGCGACACATACGACGGCACCCACCCCAACGCCGAGGGCGAGCACCGCCTGGCCGCCGCCTTCGCCGACGCGATGCACCAGGCGTGGGACGTCGCCGGTCCGTACGGACCCGTCGTACGCGGCTGACCGCGGGCCCACCCACGGGCCCTCCCACAGCCTCCGAGCCCCTCCGAGCCCCGGCGCGCGCCCCTCGCGCCCCCCGACGCGCCGTCGCGGGCGGCCACCCTTGCCTCAAGCGCACTCCAAGGCGTTGGCTAAGCGGCTATGGAGTACACGCAGCTCGGACGCACAGGTCTCAAGGTCAGCCGGATCGTGCTCGGCACGATGAACTTCGGGCCTCAGACGGACGAGGCCGACAGCCACGCCATCATGGACACCGCGCTCGACGCGGGCGTCAACTTCTTCGACACCGCGAACGTCTACGGCTGGGGCGAGAACAAGGGCCGCACCGAGGAGATCATCGGCAGCTGGCTCGCGCGCGGCGGCGGGCGGCGCGAGAAGGTCGTCCTCGCCACCAAGGTGTTCGGGAACATGGGCCCGGACGGCGCGGACTGGCCGAACCACGACCGCCTGTCCGCCGCGAACATCCGGCGCGCTGTCGACGCCAGCCTCCAGCGGCTGCGCACCGACCATATCGACCTCTACCAGTTCCACCACGTCGACCGGACCACGCCGTGGGAGGAGATCTGGCAGGCGATCGACGTCCTCGTCCAGCAGGGCAAGATCCTCTACGCGGGCTCCTCCAACCACGCCGGCTGGCACATCGCGCAGGCCAACGAGGCCGCCCGGCGGCGCGGCTCGCTCGGGCTGGTCAGCGAGCAGTGCCTGTACAACCTCGCCGAGCGGCGGGCCGAGATGGAGGTCGTCCCGGCCGCCGAGGCGTACGGGCTGGGGGTCATCCCCTGGTCGCCGCTGCACGGCGGGCTGCTCGGCGGAGTCATCCGCAAGGAGCGGGAGGGCGGCGGCGCGTCCGGCCGGTCGGCCGAGGCGCTCGCGAACACCAAGGTGCGGGAGCAGGTCCAGGCGTACGAGGACCTGCTCGACAAGCACGGGCTGGAGCCCGGCGAGGTGGCGCTGGCCTGGCTGCTGACCCGGCCGGGCGTCACCGGCCCGATCGTCGGGCCGCGCACCGGGGAGCAGCTGTCCTCGGCGCTGCGCGCCGTCGAGCTGAAGCTGACGGAGGAACTGCTGACCGAACTGGACGGCATCTTCCCGGGGCCGGGGCCGTCGCCGGAGGCGTTCGCCTGGTAGCGGGCGGGCTCGCGCCGGGCGCCGGTTCGCCCGGCGGCGGGGTGTCCGGTGGCTGGGCCAGGGTGTCCGGTGGCCGGGCCGGGGAATCCCGTGGCCGGGCCGGGGAGTCCCGTAGCCACCGGGGAGTCCCGTAGCCGGGCCGGGGAGTCCCGTAGCCACCGGGGAGTCCCGTAGCCGGGCCGGGGAGTCCCGTAGCCACCGGGGAGTCCCGTAGCCGCCGGGGAGTCCCGTGGCAAGGACCGGGTGGTCCGTCCGGGTGGCGGGAACTACGCCCTCCACCCGGGGCGCGCCTCACGCGACGCCCGGGACCGCCTCGCCCGGTGGCCGGGCCGGATCCGCCCGGTGGCGGGATCGCGTCCGGGTCGCTTGGGCGGGTCTCACGCGCCGGCCGGGGCCGGGCCGTCCCCGGGGCCCGCCGGCCGCCGGGCCGCCCGGTCGCGGTGCGGCCGCGTGCTCGCCGCCGCGCGGCCGGACCGCCCCTCGCGTCACTTCACGGCCGACACCACGGCGACGACGACGAGCATCACGGCGAGCACACCGGTCATGATCCGGTTCCTGGTCTTGGGGTCCACCCCTTGAGCGTAACCGCCCGGCCTCCGGGCTCAGCGACCCAGTCCCCAGGAGGCCACCGTCGTATAGCGGGGGCGCTCGCCGGGCACGCCGGAGGCCGGGAGGGCGCTGCGGACGAGCGCGAGCCGGTCGGCGGTCCAGGGCGCGCCGGTGAAGTCCGCGAGGTGCTCCGCGTACGGGCCCAGGTGCACCGGGCCCGCCGCGCGGGCCAGGGTGAGGTGGGCGCGGAAGGGGTGCTTCCCGTCCACCTCGACACCGGCCCGGCGGGCGCCGGCGGCGGTGGAGCGGGCGAGGTCGCGCAGGGTGGTCAGCTCGCCCTCGGCACCGACCCAGAGGATCTTGTCGCCGAACCGGCCCGCCGAGGCGAACCGCAGCGTGTGCGGCGGGTGCCGGTGCGCGGCGCGCGCCAGGCGCTCCTCGAGCCCGGGCAGCAGGGCCTCGTCGACCTCCCCGAGGAAGGCGAGGGTGAAGTGCCAGCTCGTGGACTCGGTCCAGCGGAGGTGGGCCGCGCCGGGGAGGCCGTGGAGGGGCGCCAGGGCGGCTTCCAGCTCGGCGACGGCGTCCGGGGGCGGGATGACGGCGGCGAAGAGTCGCATGGGTTCAGTTTGGCGGGCCCCGCGGGTACGGGCGGGTGGGCGGGTCGGCGAGCACGGGTCGGCGGGTCGGCGAGCACGGGTCGGCGGGTCGGCGAGCACGGGTCGGCGGGTCGGCGGGTCGGCGGGTGCGGAGGTTTTCCCCACCCCGCCCCGCCCCTTCCCGAATGTCCTCAAGCGCCGGACGGGCTGCCACCAGCCCGCCCGGCGCTTGAGCCGCGTCACGGGACGCTCACGCCGCCGACGTCACCGCCGTCACCGGCTCCCGCACCTCCTGCCGGGGGACGAACGCCACATGCGTATGGCCGCGCCTCAGGTCTATCTTCAGGCGCAGGCCGCCCACCCGCGCCAGGGCCATCCCGACGCCCGCCGCGGCCAGCAGGGAGACGACGCCGCCGGCGAGGAAGCCGACGCGCGCGCCGTAGGCGTCGGTGACATAGCCGACGAGCGGGGCCCCGATGGGCGTGCCGCCCATGAAGACCATCGTGAACAGGCTCATGACCCGCCCCCGCATCGCGGGATCCGTGGCCATCTGGAGGCTGGAGTTGGCGGTCACGTTGATCGTCAGGCCGCACATCCCGATCGGTGCCAGCAGCAGCGCGAAGACCCAGAAGCTGGGCGCCAGGGCGGCGGTGATCTCCAGGACGCCGAACAGCACCGCGGCCCCGACCAGCAGCCGCAGCCGGGAGTTGCCGCGCCGGGCGGCGAGCAGGGCGCCGACCAGCGAGCCGGCCGCCATCAGGGTGTTGAGCAGGCCGTACGTACCGGCGCCGGCGTGGAAGACGTCGTTGACGTAGGCCGTGAGCCAGATCGGGAAGTTGAACCCGAAGGTGCCGATGAAGCCTACGAGGACGACGGGCCAGAAGAGGTCCGGGCGCCCCGCGACATAGCGGAGGCCCTCGCGGAGCTGTCCCTTGCCGCGGGGCGCCCGGTCCACCTTGTGGAGCTCGGAGGCCCGCATCAGCAGCAGGCTGACGACGGGCGCGACGAAGGACAGGCCGTTGAGCAGGAAGGCCCAGCCGCTGCCCACGGCGGTGATGAGGACACCGGCGACGGCGGGGCCGACGAGCCGGGCGGACTGGAAGTTGGCGGAGTTCAGGCTGACGGCGTTGCGCAGGTCGTCCGGGCCGACCATCTCGACGACGAACGCCTGGCGGGCGGGGTTGTCGACGACGGTGACGAGGCCGAGGACGAGGGCGGTCACATAGACGTGCCAGACCTCGACATGGCCGGAGAGGGTGAGCACCGCGAGCGCCAGGCCGGTGAACCCCATGGCGACCTGGGTGACGAGCAGCAGCAGGCGCTTGGGGTAGCGGTCGGCGATGACGCCGCCGTAGAGCCCGAGCAGCAGCAGGGGCAGGAACTGGAGGGCCGTGGTGATGCCCACGGCCGCGGAGGAGCCGGTGAGCCCGAGGACCAGCCAGTCCTGGGCGATGCGCTGCATCCACGTACCGGTGTTGGACACCACCTGGCCGGTGGCGAAGAGCCGGTAGTTACGGATCCGGAGCGAGCTGAAGGTGCCGCCCTTGCTCGTGGGGAGACTCTTGGTGAGGCTCTTGGTGAGGGCGGTGGTGCGGGTGTCGTCGTCGGGGGTGTTCGGTGCGGGTGCGGAGTCTGCTCCGGGTCCCGTACTCAAAGTGGGTTCGCCTCCTCCTTGTGTGGGTGTTACAGGTGAGCGAGCTTCTCCAGCACGGGCGCGGCGGCGCGGAGCGTCGCCCACTCGTCCTCGTCGAGCTGTCCGACCAGTTCGGTGAGCCAGACGTTTCGCTTGCGCCGGCTCTCCTCGAGCATGGCCTCGGCCCGCTCGGTCTGGGTGACCACCTTCTGGCGGCGGTCCTCCGGGTGCGGCTCCAGCCGGACCAGGCCCTTGGCCTCGAGCAGGGCGACGATGCGGGTCATCGACGGGGGCTGCACGTGCTCCTTGCGGGCCAGCTCGCCGGGGGTGGCGGTGCCGCAGCGGGCAAGGGTGCCCAGCACCGACATCTCCGTCGGGCTGAGCGACTCGTCGACCCGCTGGTGCTTGAGCCGACGCGACAGACGCATGACACCGGAGCGCAGGGAGTCCACTGCGGCGGTGTTGTCTTGGGTGTCCGGGTCCGACATGTTCATTAGGTTAACTCATTACCTGATCTAAATAAAGCGAGACAAAAGAAGGCGGCCGGGCCCCGTGCCCGGCCGCCTCCCGAGGCGTCCAGAAGATCATCTACTGTACGCGGACGCGTGGCTTCCGCATCGCCGCGTCATACCGACGCGCACCCCGGCCTCACCCCCGGCGGCGCTACTTCACGCCGAGCAGCTGCTCGATCGGGTCCAGCAGGAAGTAGACGAGGAAGCAGAGCCCGACCACGTTGAGCAGCCAGGGGATCTCCCGCGCCCGCTTGTCCGCGATCCGCAGCAGGATGAAGGCGAGGACGCCGATGCCGATGCCGTTGGTGATCGAGTAGGTGAACGGCATGGAGATGATCGTCAGGAACGCGGGCACCGCGATCGTGAAGTCGCTCCAGTCGATCTCCTTGACGTTGGCCGCCATGATCAGGAAGCCGACGACCAGCAGCGCGGGGGTGGCCGCCTGCGAGGGGACGACGGTGGCCAGCGGGGTGAAGACCAGTGCCAGCAGGAAGAGGCCGCCGGTCATCAGGTTGGCGAGACCCGTACGGGCGCCCTCGCCGACACCGGCCGTGGACTCGACGAAGCAGGTGTTCGCGGAGGCGGAGCCGAGGCCGCCGGCCGCGACGGCGACGCCGTCGACCATCAGGATCTTGCCCATGTTGGGCAGCTGGCCGTTCTCGTCGGTCAGCCCGGCCTCCTCGCCGACGCCGATGATCGTGCCCATCGCGTCGAAGAAGCCGGAGAGCAGCACGGTGAAGACGAAGAGGCAGCCGGTCAGCAGGCCCACCTCGTGGAAGCCGCCGAAGAGGCTGATGTCACCGACGAGGCCGAAGTCGGGCGCGCCGACGACGCTGTCCGGCATCCGCGGGACGCTCAGGCCCCAATTGCCGTCGGGGATCTCGATCAGGGTGTTGATGACGATCGCGACGAAGGTCATCACGACGATGCCGATGAGGATGGCGCCGGAGGTCTTCCGCACCACCAGGATGAAGGTCAGCGCGAGGCCGATCGCGAAGATCAGCACCGGCCAGCCGTGCAGCTGCCCGCCCTGGCCGAGGCCGAGCGGCACGGTGGTGTGCGCGGCGTCGGGGTTACGGGTGACGAAGCCGGAGTCCACCAGGCCGATCAGCGAGATGAACAGGCCGATGCCGATCGCGATGGCGCGCCGCAGGCCGCCGGGGATGGCGTCCATGACGCGCTGCCGCAGACCGGAGGCGACCAGCAGCATCAGCACCAGACCGGCCAGCACCACCATGCCCATCGCGTCCGGCCAGCTCATCTTGGGCGCGAGCTGGAGGGAGACGACGGCGTTGATGCCGAGGCCGGCGGCGCAGGCGATCGGCACATTGCCGATCGCGCCCATCAGGACGGTGGTGAGACCGGCCATCAGGGCGGTGGCCGTCACCAGCTGGGCGTTGTCGAGCTGGTGCCCGAACTTGTCCTGACCGGCCCCGAGGATGATCGGGTTCAGCACGATGATGTACGCCATCGCAAAGAACGTGGCCAGGCCACCGCGCAGCTCGCGGGCGACGCTGGAGCCCCGCTCGGTGATCCGGAAGTACCGGTCGAGGGGGTTGCCGGGCGGCGGCACGGGGGCCGGCTGCTGGGCGTCGACCGGAGAGGTGGCCGAGGAGGGCATACGTGACCTCAGTCGTACGGGCCTGGGAAAGGCGAGACGAAATAAAAGGATCTTGATTGGATGATCAAACAAAACCAACCAGTCAGATCCGGTTCGATTCAGTATGAATAAACAAGGCGTGAATTGCTATCTCCGCGCGTAGACCCCTATGGGGCAAGGGATCGGAGGCAAGGGATCCGCCCCGCCCCGCCGGGGCTTCGCGAAAGCCACGGACTACGCTTGCGGCATGACGAAGTGGACACCCAGGCACGAGGCGCCGGAGCCCCTGGAGGGCAATGTCGTCGCCACCATCACCGGCGGCACCGTCATCTGGTTCGTCCTCTTCCTGGTGCAGCTGCCCTTCTACGGCTGGTTCGAGGACCACGACCGCCTGTGGTGGCTGTGGACCTGCCTGGCCGGCGCCGGCCTCGGCCTGATCGGCGTCTGGTACGTCCGTAAGCGCGACGCCGCCATCCGCCGGCACGCGGCCGCGCAGCGGGAGACCCCGGAAGCCGCCGCGCACTGACCGGTGCCCCGGTCGCCGGTCCGCCCGTCCGCGCCGTAGCCCCGCCCGGTGGTGGGGGCGCCGGCCGGTCCAGGCCCGAAAGGTCGGTTCGGCGGGAAGATCTGCCGAACCGCCCGTACCGTCGGACTCATGAGCGATCCGGCGCAGACCGCGACCGATGAATCCGTACCGCCGGCCCCGCACCCCGGCCTGACCGCGCCCGAGGTCGCCGAGCGGGTGGCGCGGGGCGAGGTCAACGACGTTCCCGTACGCTCCTCGCGCTCCACCACGGAGATCGTCCGGGCGAACGTCTTCACCCGCTTCAACGCCATCATCGGCGTCCTCTTCCTGATCATCCTGGTCGTCGGCCCGCTCCAGGACGGCCTCTTCGGCTTCGTGATCGTCGCCAACACCGCGATCGGCATCGTCCAGGAACTGCGGGCCAAGAAGACCCTCGACTCCCTCGCCGTCATCGGCGAGGCGAAGCCCACCGTGCGCCGCGACGGCACCCCCGTCGCCGTCCCCACCGCCGGGATCGTCCTCGGCGACCTCATCGAGCTCGGGCCGGGCGACAAGTGCGTCGTCGACGGCGAGGTCCTGGAGGCCGACGGCCTGGAGATCGACGAGTCGCTGCTCACCGGCGAGGCCGACCCGGTGCTCAAGCGGCCCGGCGACAAGGTGATGTCCGGCTCCTTCGTCGTCGCCGGCGGCGGCGCCTTCACCGCCACCAAGGTCGGCCGCGAGGCGTACGCCGCCCAGCTCGCCGAGGAGGCGTCCCGCTTCACCCTCGTCCACTCCGAGCTGCGCACCGGCATCAGCCAGATCCTCAAGTACGTGACGTGGATGATGGTCCCCACCGCCATCGGTCTGATCATCAGCCAGCTGGTCGTGGAGCGGGACGACTGGAGGGAGGCCGTCCGGCGGATGGTCGCCGGGATCGTGCCGATGGTCCCCGAGGGCCTGGTGCTGCTGACGTCCGTGGCCTTCGCCATCGGCGTCATCCGCCTCGGCCGCAAGCAGTGCCTGGTGCAGGAGCTGCCCGCGATCGAGGGCCTGGCCCGCGTCGACACCGTCTGCCTCGACAAGACCGGCACCCTCACCGAGGGCGGCATGGACGTCACCGAGCTGCGGCTCCTGCCGGACACCGGCGCGGACGAGACGTACGTACGCCAGGTCCTCGGCGCCCTGGGCGACTCCGACCCGCGCCCCAACGCCAGCCTCCAGGCCATCATCGACGCCTACCCCGACGGCTCCGGCTGGCGCTGCACCGAGTCCCTGCCGTTCTCCTCCGCCCGCAAGTACAGCGGCGCCGCCCTCAACAGCCCCGACGCGGAGAGCAGCAACTGGCTGCTCGGCGCCCCCGACGTGCTGCTGCCGGCCGGCGACGGCGCCCTGGCCGCCGTCGAGGAGCTCAACGCCCAGGGCATGCGCGTCCTGCTCCTCGCCCGCGCCGAGCGCGAGCTCGACGACCCGCGCGTCACCGAGGCCGTACGGCCCACCGCGCTGGTCGTCCTGGAGCAGCGGCTGCGCTCCGACGCCGCGGACACGCTGCGCTACTTCGCGGAGCAGAACGTCTCCGCGAAGGTGATCTCCGGTGACAACGCCGTCTCCGTCGGCGCCGTCGCCGCCAAGCTGGGCCTGCCCGGCGCGGACGCCCCCGTGGACGCGCGCCGGCTGCCCGCCGAGCGGGACGGCATGGCCGACGTGCTGGACCGCGGCGCGGTGTTCGGGCGCGTCACCCCGCAGCAGAAGCGCGACATGGTCGCGGCCCTCCAGTCGCGCGGCCACACCGTCGCGATGACCGGCGACGGCGTCAACGACGTCCTCGCCCTCAAGGACGCGGACATCGGCGTCTCCATGGGCTCGGGCTCCGAGGCGACCCGGGCCGTCGCCCAGATCGTCCTGCTGAACAACAGCTTCGCCACGCTGCCCTCGGTGGTCGCCGAGGGACGCCGGGTCATCGGCAACATCACGCGTGTCGCCACGCTCTTCCTCACCAAGACGGTCTACTCGGTGCTGCTGGCGATCCTCGTCGTCTGCACCCGGGTGCCGTATCCGTTCCTGCCCCGCCACCTGACGCTGCTGTCGACGCTCACCATCGGCGTCCCGGCCTTCTTCCTCGCCCTCGCCCCGAACAAGGAACGCGCCAAACCGCACTTCGTACGGCGCGTGATGCGCTACTCCATGCCCGCCGGGGTGATCGCCGGCCTGGCCACCTTCGCGGCGTACCTGCTGGCCCGGCACCACTACGCCGGGCCCGGCGCCCTGGACGCGGAGACCAGCGCGGCCACGCTGACCCTGTTCCTGATCTCGATGTGGGTCCTCGCGATCATCGCCCGCCCGTACACATGGTGGCGCGTCGTCCTGGTCGGGGCGATGGGCCTGGGGTTCCTGGTGGTACTGGGCACGCCGTGGCTCCAGCGGTTCTTCGCGCTGAAGCTGGTGGGGACGACGATGCCGTGGGCGGCGGTGGGGATCGCGGCGGTGGCGGGGGTGGTGCTGGAGGGGACGTGGCGGTGGGTGGGGCGGAGGTTTCCGGCGTAGGCGGGGTTCCTGGCGTACGCGGGGTTCCGCCCCTCGGGCCCGGTCCCTGGTCTCCCTCAGGCCAGGGCCTTCTCGTCCTCCAGGAACTCGCGGATCTGCTCGCGGAGCTCGGGGCTGTCCTGGTGCTTGTGGACGGAGACGGCGTGCTCGGTGGCGGCCTGGAGGACTTCGTCTTCCTCACCGGTGATGGTGAGGGTGCAGTTGGTTTCGCTGGGGAATCGGCGGCAGTCGGCGACTTTTCTGGTCATGGGGGCCTCCTGGGGGTGCGTTTCCAGGGTAGGTCCGGGGGTGGGTGGGGTGGGTGCGGGTGCGGGTGCGGTGGGGTGCGGGTTGCCGCTGCGCGGGGCTTTTCCCCTACCCGCCCCTTCCCGAAACCGGGGGCTCCGCCCCCGGGCCCCCGGTTCCGCGCTCCGCGCGGTGGCCTCAAACGCCGACCGGGCTGAATTTGCCCGGTTCCGGGCAACATTTCAGCCCGTCCGGCGATTGAGGACCGGGGTCCGGGGCGGAGCCCCGGTTCGGGAAGGGGCGGGGTGGGGAACAAGGCCCCGCGCAGCGGCACCCGCACCCGCACCCCACCCCGCCCGGCCCGACCCGGCCCCTAGTCGAACCACCGCGCCCGAGCCAGCTCCTCCGCCCGCGACGGATCCTCCAGCAGCGCCGCCGCCTCGAACCGCCGCGCCCAGGCCCCCGCCGCCCACGCCAGCCCCGCCGCGACGCCCTCCAGGGTCGTCGCGTGGAGGACGCCGTCGGAGTCGTGACGCCAGGAGAGCTCGACGCCGCCGACGACCAGTTCCTCGTGCTCGACATATGTCGCGGGGGCGCCCGGCAGGAGGACGCGTACCGCCTCCGGGACCTCGCGGACCTCGCCGTCACCGGTCGGCACCCGCACGGCGAGGACGTCGCCGGCCCGCCGCACCTGGAGCAGCTCCGCGAGATCCGCGGCCCGGGCCGGGGCCACCGGGAGCAGGGGGTGCCCGGCGGCCAGCGGCAGCAGGTCGGGGGCGTCGGCGACCAGCGCGTCGGCCGCGTCCACGACGCGCACCTCGCCGTCGACGACGGCGCGCAGTTCGTCCGGGAGGGTCACCTCGTCCGGGTCGAGGGCGGCCAGCGCCCCGTACAGGGCGTGCAGCTGGGCCTCGCCCACCGGGCGGTGCGGGTCGGCGAGCCGGGAGAGGAGCTCCGCCGCGCCGCCGGGCTCGTCGAGCAGGGCCGCGGCGGAGGTGCGTACGCCCAGCGCACGCAGCACCTGGTCGTCGGCGAGCCCGGCCGCGTCCACCGCCTCGTACAGCCCGGCCAGCAGCGGGTCGCCGCCCGTGGTCCGCAGTCCGGCGGGGCGGCGGCCGTCGAGGACGGGGTGACCGCGCAGCCACCACGCGGTGTACGGACGCACGGACTCCGTCGTGCCGTCCGGGAGCAGGACGCGGACGGGCGCGGTCAGCGCGTCGCGCAGCGGCGGGCGGGCCAGCATGGCGAGGGCCTCGGGCCACGCGTCGTCGTCGACCAGGTCGAGGTCGCGTACGGCCACGAGCTCGGTGGCGACGGGCGGCACGGGGGTCTCGGGCAGCCCGTCGAGGACGTCCTCGCACCACACGTCGACGGCGTCGAGGAGGCCGGCGTCGTCGGGCTCGGCGTAGTCGCCGTCGCGGGGCTCCAGCTCGTCCGGGTCGAGGACGACGTCCGTGGCGCGGACGAGGGCGAAGGTGGCCAGTACGCCGACGGCGGTCAGCGGCTGCTCGCCCCAGCGTTCGGCGAGCGCGGCGTCGCAGGCGGCGAGCTCGCCGGGACGGATGACGCGGGCGAACGGGCTGCCGGGCAGGACGAGTTCACCGGCCGGGGCGAGCTCGCCGTCCTCGTCGGGGAGGGCGAGCTCGCCGAGCCACGGCTCGTCGCCGGGGACGAGGTTCGCGTCGCGGACGAGGGTGAGGACGACGTCGGCGAGGGCGTCGGCGTCGAGCGCGTCCTCGTCCCAGATCTCGTCCGCGTCGAGGGACGCGGCGACGGCGGCCCGCACCTGAGGTGTCGTCAGGACGGCGCGGGGCGCGGCGGGGGTGGCGCCGAGCCTCTCCAGGAGCGGGTGGGCGGCGTCGGGGTGCGCGACCTTCAGCCCGAGGCGGGTCAGGCGCTCGGAGTCACCGGCGTCGGGCAGCGGGAGCAGGACCTGCCGGGGGCCGACGGCGGTGCGGCCGTCGGCGAGCGGGACGGGCAGTCCGGTGAGCCGGTCGGGGTCGACGCCGGCCAGGCTGTCGTAGAGCCGCCACCACCAGGCCGCGTCGCGGGTGACGCCGGCGAGGCGGTCGACGACCTCGCCGAGCGGGACGCGGGCGACGCCGAGCGCGCGGAGTTCGGGGCGGCGTTCGAGCCCGGCGGGCAGGAGGCCGGGGAACAGTTCGGCGAGGACGGCGACGGTGTCGGCACCGGCGCCCTCGACGAGCTCGGCCTCCAGGGGGCGCAGGGCGTAGGGCTCGCCGGCGGGGGCGGCGGGGGCGAAGGGGTCGTCCCAGTCGGCGTCGGCGTCGAGCGGGGCCGCGGAGGGGCGGGCGGCGCCCGGGGAGCTCGGGACGCTCCCGTGAGCGGCCGCCGCGCCGCCGTGGCCGAGGCCGCGCCGGGCGCCGCCCGCCGCGGGGCGTGCGGGACGCGGTTCGCCCTCGCCGCCGTCCGCCGTCGCCGCGCTCGGCAGGAAGGCGACGCGCGGCAGCCGGTCCAGGATCCGGCGGCGCAGCTCGGCGTCCACGACGCCGCGCGCCAGCGGCTGCGGTACGAGGTCGAGGACTCCGGTGGAGACCGGGTGCCAGTCGCGCAGCAGCGTGGCGTACGACTCGGCGGCGCGCTCGGTGAGGAAGTCCGTGAGCGGGCCGGGGGCGGTGTGACGGCGGGTGGGTTCGAGCGGGAACGTGGCGATGAGGAGGGCGGGGAGGCCCAGCGGCTCGTCCGTGGGCGTCGGGGCGTGCAGCACGGGCGCGGTCACCGGCCGTACGGGCGCGCCGTCCTCACCGACCGGCACGGCCCACGTCAGGGACCAGACCGGGCGCAGCCGCTCCTCGACGGGACGGTCGGCGAGCAGCGCGGCGTCCAGGGGGCCGCCGGCGCGGATGACGCGCCATCGGGCGGTGCCGGGGGCGGCGGGGGCCGGGGGCGTGGTGCCGCGGGTGTCCGGGACGGTGGTGCCGGAGGCGTCGGCGCGCGGGGTGTCGTGGGCCCCGAGGTCGGAGGCGTCGGGGCGTGCGGTGCCGTAAGCCCCGAGGCCGGTGGTACCGGGCGCGTCGGCGCGCGGGGTGCCGTAAGCGTGTGTGGTGCCGTAGCCCCCCGGGCCGGTGGTGCCGGAGGCGTCGGCGCGCGGGGCATCGTAGGCCCCGAAGCCGGAGACGTCGGCGCGCGTCGCCCCTTCCGCCCCGAAGCCGGTGGTGTCCGCGGCGCCGCCGCGGGCCGTGGCGCCCATCCCGGCGTCCACCCCCTCGGTCGCGCGCGCCGTGTCGTCGATGAGGACGTACGGGCCCTCCTGGCGGCGTGTCAGCGTTCTTACGGTGCCGTCCGGGGTTTCGACGACGACCTCGGCGAGGCCCGGCAGGGCCAGCAGCAGCGCGTCGTCGATCCCGGCGAGCAGACGGGCGGTCAGGTCCTCGGCGGCGACGTCGCGCAGCGGGAGGACGACCACGGTGTCGTAGCCCTCCGGAGCCGTGCCCTCGGCGGGCAGCGGGAGGCGCAGCAGCGGGACGTGTCCGGCGCGGCGGCGGAGCTCCTCGCCGAGCCCCGGCGAGGCGGCGGCCGCGGCGACCGTGAGCTCCCGGGCCTCCGTCAGGGACCAGCGGACGCCGCCCGTGCGGCTCAGCACGGCTGGTTCGTCGCTGACCGCGAGGACGGCGGAGAAGCCGACGCCGAAGCGGCCGACGCTCCCGCCGTCAGCGCCTTCGCCGTCGTCCTCCCGCTTCGCGGAGGCCCGCAGGGTGGCCAGGGACTCGACGCCGGCGGCGTCGAGGGGGGCGCCGGTGTTGGCGGCGGCCAGTACGGGCGGGCCGTCCGGCGTGGCGTGGCGGAGCGTCAGGCGGAGCCGGCCGGGGACGCCCGCGCGGGACGCCGCGTCCGCGGCGTTCTGGGCGAGCTCGACGACGAGGCGGTCGCGGTAGCCGCCGAGGACGAGGTCCTCCTCGGCGTTGGCGTCCTCCCGGAAGCGGGTGGGGGCGGCCGCCCAGGCCTGGAGTACGGCGTGCCGCAGGGGTTCCGTGCGGAAGGGGTCGGCGGCGCTCACGTGGTTGTCTCCTGTCGCCTGTGGGATCACGGTCCGATTGTCCACGGCGGGGGTGACAGCGGGGGCGCGGGTGGCGGCGCGCGGGTGAGGGGTGCCGCTGCGCGGGGCTTTGTCCCCTACCCGCCCCTTCCCGTAACCGGGGGCTCCGCCCCCGGGCCCCCTTCCGCGCTTCGCGCGGTGTCCTCAAGCGCCGGACGGGCTGAAATCAGCCCGTCCGGCGCTTGAGGACATTCGGGAAGGGGCGGGGTGGGGAAAGGCCCCGCGCAGCGGCAGACCGCACCCGCAGGCCACCCCACGCACCCGCCCCGCCGGAGCCACCCCCTCAGGAATGCCCGAGCTCAGCCCCCGCCCCGTCCGCCTCCACCGGCACGGACCCCGCCGACGACGGCCGCAACGGCAGCGGATCCACCCGCGTCTCGTCGATGACCGGCTCCGACGGCCGCGGCGGCTTCGGCATGACCGCGGCCTCGGAGTGGCCGCCGCAGCCGTACGACAGGGAGACGACGTGCCCGTCCGCGGGGCCGAATTCATTGGCGCAGACGCCGAAGGCCTGGCCGAGGGAGCCGCCGATGCGGACGAGGAAGCCGCAGCTGACGCAGGACGCGGGGGCGGCCTGGGCCATCGGGGTCTTCGCGCCGTGGGACTCGTCCCAGCGGTCGGCGGAGGTGTAGAGGCCGTAGCGCGAGAGGACCCGGGCGCGGCGCATGCCGAGCTCCTCCGCGACGGCCGCGATCGAGCCGCGGGCGGGCGGGGCGGCCTGGGCGGCCGGCGAGCCGACGGTGACGTCGGCGTCCTCGGCCTCGCCCAGCCGGTCCATCTCCTCGGCGAGGGCGGAGTTCGGCGGCGGGGCGTCCTCACCCGTCCAGCCGGGCTCCAGGCGCAGGTCGTCGGCCTCGGTGGGCAGCAGGTCGCCGGGGCCCATGTCGCCGGGGCGCAGCCGCTCGCTCCAGGGCACCCACTCGGGGGCCAGGAGGGCGTCGGCGCCGGGCAGCAGGACCGTCTCGTCGAGGGTGACGTTCTTGGCGCGGGAGGCGCGGGTGACGGTGACGGCCCAGCGCCAGCCGCGGTAGCCGGGGTCGAGGCAGGCGAAGTAGTGGGTGACGACGCGGTCCCCGTCGGCGGCGACCTCCACGTGGTCGCCGACCATGCCCGGCAGCGCGGCGTCCTCGGCCGCCGCCCGGGCGAGTTCTACCGCCTCGGCGCACAGGCGGTCCGGGGTACGGCTTCGCATCGCAGCACTCACAAGAATCGATTCTCTCTTCCACGCCGTCTCACGAGTGCGCCAGCCGAACGGCCGGGTCGGCGGACGGAGCGGACCGGAGGACCGCGTCGACGTCCGCGCCCGAACGGCCTCGGGCGCACCTAGTCACTCCCATTCTGCGGGATCGAGACTCGGAGCGCGGCCAAGAACGACCACCGGTGGCGCGCTACGCACGCTACCCCGCGAGGACACCCGGGGGATACCCGGGCTTCGGCGAGCCCCCGGCCATCTCGCGCGGCGGACGGCCCGGCGGGTGACCCGTGGCTCCCGGGGATGCGCCGAAAGTGCCCTCCGCGATGCCAGTTGGGGCAGTATGGCGTGGTGGGAGCCATCCGGTCAGCCGAAGGCGGTCCGCTCCGCCGTACGGCCCGGGGCGCCGGCCGCGTCCTGCGCAGCCCCTTCGCGTGGGTGGCGCGGGGCGTCCGCAGGGCGACGCACGCGCACGGCGCGGGCGAGTCCGGGCTGGGCAAGCTCATCGAGCTGCACGCGGTGAATTCCGCGGGCGACATGATGATCACGGTCGCACTGGCGTCCACCGTGTTCTTCTCCGTGCCGACGGACCAGGCGCGCGGCCGGGTGGCGCTGTACCTGGCGGTGACGATGGCGCCCTTCGCGCTGCTGGCGCCGGTGATCGGGCCGCTCCTGGACCGGCTCCCGCACGGCCGGCGGGCGGCGATGGCGGGCTCGATGCTCACCCGGGCGGTGCTGGCGCTGACGATGTCGGGCGCGGTGGCGACGGGCGGTCTGGAGCTGTATCCGGCGGCGCTCGGCGTGCTGGTCGCGTCGAAGGCGTACGGCGTGGTGCGGTCGGCGGTGGTGCCACGGCTGCTGCCGCCCCGGATCTCCTTGGTGAAGGCGAACAGCCGGGTGACCCTCGGCGGCCTGGCGGCCACGGGGCTGGCGGCCCCGCTGGGCGCGGGACTGCACCACTTCGGCCCGGAATATCCGCTTTACGGGGCTTGCGTCGTCTTCGCCCTCGGAACGTTCCTCTCCTTCTCGCTCCCGCACAAGGTGGACTCGGCGAAGGGCGAGGCACGGGCCCGGCTGGTCTCGGGCGAGCCCCGGCACCACCACCTCCGCGCCCCGGAGGGAAGGTGGCTGCCCCGCCGGGACAAGGAGGCCAGGAGGGACAGGGAGGCCAGGAGGGACCGGGAGGGCCGGAGGGACCGCAAGGAACGCAGGATCCGTAAGGAGCGGCAGCCCCGGCCCGGTCTGCGCACCGTGGGCAGCTCGGTGCTGCACGCGCTCCAGGCGAACAGCGCGATCCGTGTCCTGTCGGGCTTCCTCACCTTCTTCCTGGCGTTCCTGCTGCGGGTGCACCCGCTCGGCGGGATGGGCCCGGCCTTCTCGCTGGGCGTGGTCGCGGTGGCGGCGGGCGGCGGCAACGCCCTGGGCACGGCGATCGGGGCGCTGCTGCGCTCGCGCGGCCCGGAGAAGACGATCGCGCTGGTGCTGACGGTGACGCTGGGGGTCGCGGTGCTCAGCGCGGTGCTGTTCAGCGCGTTCATGCTGGTCGTCGTCGCGGCCACGGCCGGGATCGCGCAGGCCCTGAGCAAGCAGTCGCTGGACTCGCTGATCCAGCGGGACGTGCCGGAGGAGGTCCGGACGTCCGCGTTCGCCCGTTCGGAGACATTGCTCCAGATGTCCTGGGTGGTCGGCGGGGCCATCGGGATCCTGCTCCCGCTCCACGGGGTGCTAGGCATGGCGGTCGCCGCCGGGGTGCTCGCGCTGGGCGCGGCCACTGCCGTACGGGGGCTGCTGACGGCGGCCCGGCGCGGCTCGCCGCACCCGCGCGTGGCCTGAGCGGAGGGGCCCGATAGCCTGCCCGCATGACCGCTGCGTTTTTTCGGGGCAAGCGCCGCCGTGCCGCTGCCGCCGCCGGGGCCGTGACTTTCGGGCTCCTGGCTCTCTCCGCCTGCGACAAGCCGACGCCGCTGGCGACGGTCACCGTGGGCTCCACCACGGTGACGACCGAGGCCGCTTGCTACGAGGAAGGCAAGGAGCTCGGCGAGAAGGCACTCGAGGAGTGCACCAAGGACAAGACGCCGAAGACCATCAAGGTCAAGCACGGTGACAAGGTCCGCGTGGGCGTCGAGCCCGACATCGCCGACAAGGGCTGGGTCGCGCTGACCAGCGGCCCCATGGGACCGGTCCAGCGGAGCAACCAGCTCAAGCAGACCTACACCACCCTCAACGGCGACGAGCTCTTCGTGAACCAGCAGCTGCGCCGCGTCGAGGACTCCACCATCCTCACCGTCCTCACCAAGGACGGCGTGTGGAACTTCAAGCTCGAGCTGGACAAGGGCTGACCGTCACACCTGCCGTAAGGACGCCCCGCTGATGCGCGTACTCGTCGTGACCGCCGTGGCCGCCGAGCGCGACGCCGTCGTGCGCGGCGCGGCCGGTGACGCCCGCGGGGACACCGCCGCGGAGCCGCTGGAGATCCCCCTGCCGGGCTTCGCGCTGCTCCGCGCCGTCCCCATCGCGCCGGGCGCGTTCCCGCCGGTCGTGGACGTGCTGGCGGCCGGTGTCGGGCCCGCCGCGGCGGCCGCGGGCGCGGCGACCGCGCTGGTGGCGGCCGAGCTCGCCGGCAGCCCGTACGGCCTGGTGGTCTCGGCGGGCATCGGCGGCGGCTTCGTGGGCGCCGGCCGTGGCGTCGAGGGCGCCCCGGTGGGCTCCCTGGTGGTGTCCGACGCGATCGTCGTGGCGGATCTGGGCGCCGAGACGCCCGAGGGCTTCCTCCCGGTCACCGACCTGGGCTTCGGAACGGTGGCGCACCGGCCGCCGGAGCCGCTGGTGCGGGCCGTGGCCGAGGCCACCGGCGCGCGGCGGGGCACGGTGCTGACCGTGTCGACCGTGACCGGTTCCGCCGCCCGCGCGGCGGAGCTCGCCACCCGGCACCCGGCCGCGCTGGCCGAGGCCATGGAGGGCTTCGGGGTGGCCGAGGCCGCCGCGGCGCACGGGGTGCCCGCCCTGGAGCTGCGCGCCGTCTCCAACCCCGTCGGCCCGCGCGACCGCGCCGCCTGGCGGATCGGCGACGCGCTCACCGCGCTCACCGGCGCCTTCCGCGCCGTCTCCCCCGCACTCGCCGCGTACGCCGCGGAGAAAGCCGAGGCCGGAACATGAGCGAGCCGCTGCGCATCGCGTATTCGCCGTGCCCGAACGACACCTTCGTCTTCGACGCGTGGGCGCACGGCCGGGTCCCCGGCGCGCCCGCCCTCGACGTGACCTTCGCCGACATCGACATCACCAACGGGATGGCCGAGCGCGGCGAGTTCGACGTGCTCAAGGTGTCGTACGCGGTGCTGCCGTGGGTGCTGGAGGAGTACGCGCTGCTGCCGTGCGGCGGCGCGCTGGGCCGGGGCTGCGGCCCGCTGGTGCTGACCCGGGAGCCCGGTGACGCGGCGGGGCTGGCGGGGAAGACGGTGGCCGTGCCGAGCGAGCGCTCGACGGCGTACCTCCTCTTCCGGCTGTGGGCGGCGGCGGAGGTGCCGGGCGGGGTCGGCGAGGTGGTCGTGCTGCCGTTCCACGAGATCATGCCGGCGGTCCGGGACGGCAAGGTGGACGCCGGCCTGGTGATCCACGAGGCCCGCTTCACGTATCAGAACTACGGCCTGCACTGCCTGGCCGACATGGGGCAGCACTGGGAGTCCACGACCGGGCTGCCGATCCCGCTGGGCGCGATCATCGCGAAGCGCTCGCTGGGCGCGGAGCGGCTGCGGGAGCTGGCGGAGGCGGCGCGTACGTCCGTGCGGATGGCCTGGGACGATCCGCGGGCGTCGCGGCCGTATGTGCTGGAGCACGCGCAGGAGATGGACCCGGCGGTGGCGGACCAGCACATCGGGCTGTACGTCAACGAATTCACGGCCGGGCTGGGCGAGGCCGGCTACGCGGCGGTGCGCGGGCTGCTCACCCGCGCCGCGGCCGAAGGGCTCGTACCGCCCCTCGGCCCGGACGCGCTCGCCTTTCCCTGACCCCGCTCCCCGGAGGGACGGGCGGGGAGGGGAGGGTCAGACGTCGAGCTGGTCGGCGACCGCGCGCAGCATGCCGGCGATCTTGGAGCCGTGTGCCTTGTCGGGGTAGCGGCCGCGCTCCAGCTGCTGGGTGACGTTCTCCAGGAGCGTGGTGAGGTCCTGGACGATCGACGCCAGCTCGTCGGGCTTGCGGCGCTGGGCGGCGGCGACCGACGGGGCGGGTTCGAGCAGCGTCACCGTCAGTGCCTGGTCGCCGCGCTGGCCGGCCACGACGCCGAACTCGACGCGCTGGCCGGGCTTGAGGGCGTCGACCCCGTCCGGGAGCACCGAGGAGTGCACGAAGACGTCTCCGCCGTCGTCGCGGGAGAGAAAGCCGAAGCCCTTCTCACTGTTGAACCACTTGACCTTGCCGGTAGGCACGTCTGTCCTCGTCCTCGTGTCTCGTCGGAAATACGGAAAACGTCTGCAATCAACGGAAAAACAGCTCTTGATAGCACTACAGCGGGTCGCAAGACCCGCTCCCCCCAAGGCTAATGGTCCCGGGCCCGCTGACAAGACGTCCTCGTCCGTGCGGCGATGGGGCCTTCACGCCGACGCCTTGGGATCTACCCTGGTCAGGTGAGTAGCGAAACTCCCCACGACGGGGATCTCCTGGTACGCATCGGCGCCATCGTCTTCCTCGTCGGCGCGGTGGCCACCCTGGCGACGGTCGCCCCGCTGTTCCTGGGCGCCGATCCGCTGCCGTCCGCAGCGTACTTCGTCTGCATGCTGATGGGGGCGGGTTTCCTGATCGCGGGTGCCGGGGTGCTGCGGTCGATCGCCGCGCAGCGCCGTCAGGCGCGGGAGTCGGTGGCCGCGCCGACCGTCTCCGCGCGGTAGCCGCGCAGCCAGCCGGGGAAGGCCGTGAGGTCGTCGAGGACCACGTCCGCGCCGGCCGCGCGCAGTTCGTCCGCGTCGCACGGCCCGGTCGCCACCGCCACCGACAGCGCACCCGCCTTACGCGCGCCGCGCACGTCACCGGTGTGGTCCCCGACGTAGACGGCCGCGTCGTGCTCGCGCAGCGCCACCGCCTTGCCCTCCGCCCACAGGTCGCCCACGAGCGCGTCGGCGTCGAGCCCGAGGTGGTCCAGGTGGAGCCGGGCGTTGCGCTCGTACTTCGCGGTGACGACGACCGACCGGCCGCCGAGCTCCCGCACCGCCGCGAGGGCCTCCCGCGCGCCCGGCATGGCGGGCGAGGTGTGGATGCCGAGCGTGGGATAGACCGAGCGGTAGAGCTCCATGGCCCCGGCGACGCCGTCCGCGGGGAACCAGTTGGCCAGTTCCTGTTCCAGCGGCGGGCCCAGCCGGGCGCACACCAGGTCGACGTCGATGTACGTGCCGGTGGCGGCGACGAGCGACTCGTACGACGCCCTGATGCCGGGGACGGAATCGATCAAGGTCAGATCGAGATCGAAGCCGACCGTGAACCTGGGTGCGCGCGCGTGCGAGGTCATGCCCACATTCTGCCGTCAGGCCCCGCCCGTACACTGAGCCTCACCTAACCCAGCCCTATCACCGCACACCAGCACAGCCCGAAGTGGAAGCGATGTCAGCCGCCGTCCCGATCAGCACACCCGGATCGCCCCTGGTCCGGCGCCGCATCGGCTGGACGGTGGCCGCGGCCGTCGCCCTGCTGGTCGCGGTGGTCCTCAGCCTCGCGATCGGCGCCCGGCCGGTCGCCCCGGGCCAGGTCCTCGACGCCCTCCTGCACGACGGACAGGGCCGGGACGCCCTGGTCGTCCGCGAGATGCGGCTGCCGCGCACCCTCATCGGCCTGATGGTCGGCGCGGCGCTCGGCCTGGCAGGAACGGTTCTTCAGGGCCTTACCCGCAACCCCATCGGCGACCCGGGCGTCCTCGGCATCAGCCAGGGCGCCTCGCTGGGCGTCGTCACGGCGATCACCCTGGCCGGGGTGGAGACCCTGACGGGCTTCGTGTGGTGGGCGTTCGCGGGCGCCGCGCTGGCGTCCGTCGCCGTCTACGCGGTCGCCTCGCGCGGCCGGGGCGGCGCCTCGCCGGTGAAGCTGGCCCTGGCGGGCGCCGCGATCAACGCGCTGATCGTCGCCGTCGTGCACGCCGTCCTCGCCACCCACGCCGCGGTCCTGGACCGGTTCCGCTTCTGGCAGGTCGGCTCGCTGGCCGGCGGCGAGCACGTCCTGGCCGCCCAGATCTGGCCGTTCCTGCTGGTCGGCGCCGTGATGGTGATCTCCGTGGCGCGTGGTCTGGACGCGCTGGCGCTCGGCGAGGACGTCGCCAAGGGCCTCGGGCAGAACGTCGCGGCCGTACGGATCGTGGGCGGCCTCGGCGCCACCGTCCTCACCGGCATCGGCGTCGCCGCCGCGGGCCCGATCGCCTTCATCGGCCTCGCCGTGCCGCACATCGCCCGCGCCCTGATCGGCGGCGACCACCGCTGGCTGCTGCCGATGACGGCGCTCCTCGGCCCGGTCGTCCTGCTGCTCGCCGACACCGCGGGCCGGGTGATCTTCCCGCCGAGCGAGGTGCCGTCCGGTGTGATGACGGCCCTGATCGGCGTCCCCTTCCTCATCGCCCTGGTCCGCCGCCGCAAGGCGGTGGCCGCGTGAGCGCCCTGACCTCCCGGCCGGGCGTCCGCCCCGCCGGCTACGCCCTCGTCCGCGCCGGGCGCGGCTCCTTCCTCGTGCACCGGCGGGCGACCGCCACCGCGCTCGTGCTGACCGTCCTGCTCGCGGCCGCCTGCCTGGCGTACCTGTGCGTCGGCAAGTCGTTCGTCGCGCCCGGCGAGGCCCTGAAGGCCGTGTTCGGGCTGCCCTCCGACGCCGAGCTGGTCGTCGGCACCCTGCGGCTGCCGCGGATGACGGTGGGACTGCTGGTGGGCGCCGCGTTCGGGGTGGCCGGCGCGCTGATCCAGACCGTCGCCCGCAACCCGCTGGCCAGCCCCGACGTCATCGGTGTGAGCCAGGGCGCGAGCGCCCTGACGGTCGGCGCGCTGACCTACGGCGTCACCTCGTACGCCGTCCTCCCCTACGTGTCCGTCCTCGGCGGGCTCCTCGCGGCCGTCCTCGTCTACGCCTTCGCCTGGCGCGGCGGTCTGCACGCGACCCGTTTCGTCCTCATCGGCATCGGCTTCGCGGTCGCGCTGCGCTCCGTGTCCCACCTGTTCATGACCAAGGGCGACTACCTGGTCGCCCAGCAGGCACAGGTGTGGATGACCGGCTCGCTCAACGGCCGCGGCTGGGCCGAGGCGGCCCCGCTGGCCTGGACGCTGCTCGCGCTGGTGCCCTTCGTCGGCTGGGCGGCACGGGCGCAGCGCACGGTGTCGATGGACGACGACACCGCGACGGCCCTCGGCGTAAGGCTGAACCGGACCCGGCTGGGGCTCGCCTTCCTCGGCGTGCTGCTGGCCTCCGTCGCCACGGGCGCGGCCGGCCCGGTCGACTTCGTGGCGCTCCTCGCGCCCCAGCTGGCCCGCCGGGTGACGCGCACCGCGCAGATCCCGCTGCTGTGCTCGGCCCTGACGGGCGCGCTCGTCGTCGTCCTCGCGGACCTGCTGGGCCGCAAGCTGTTCGAACCCACCGAACTCCCCGTCGGCGTGCTCACCGCCGCCGTCGGCGCCCCGTATCTCATCTGGCTCATCATCAGGGGCCGTACCGGAGGAAGAGCGTGACCGAGCGGACGACCCCCCGGCTCACCGCCCGCGACCTGACGCTCGCCTACGAGGAGCGCGTGGTCGTGGACGGCCTCGACGTGGACATCCCCGACGGCGAGGTCACCGTCGTCGTCGGCCCCAACGCGTGCGGCAAGTCGACGCTGCTGCGGGCCCTCGGCCGGCTGCTGAAGCCGCAGCGCGGCGCCGTGCTCCTGGACGGCACCGAGCTGGCCCGCATCCCCACCCGCGACATCGCCCGTTCGCTGGGGCTGCTGCCGCAGACGCCCGTAGCGCCCGAGGCCATCACCGTCGCGGACCTGGTCGCCCGCGGCCGCCAGCCGCACCAGCGCTGGTGGCAGCAGTGGTCGGACGAGGACGAGCGCGCCGTCACGGACGCGATGGAGCGCACGGACACGGCGGCGCTCGCCGAGCGCGCCGTGGACGAGCTCTCGGGCGGCCAGCGGCAGCGCGTGTGGATCGCGATGGCGCTGGCGCAGGAGACGGACCTGCTGCTCCTGGACGAGCCGACGACGTACCTGGACATCTCCCACCAGGTGGAGGTCCTGGACCTGTGCCGCCGCCTCAACCACGAGCGGAACCGCACGGTCGTGGCCGTCCTGCACGACCTCAACCAGGCGGCGCGCTACGCCGACCACCTGGTGGCGATGAAGGCCGGCCGCATCGTGGCCCAGGGCGCCCCGTCGGAGGTGGTGACGGCGGAGCTGGTGCGGGAGGTCTTCGGCCTGGAGTCGGTGGTCGTACCGGACCCGGTAACGGGTGGGCCGCTGGTGGTGCCGGGGATGCCGTGGGCGGGGCGGGAAGCGGGAGCGGAGCGGGAAGCGGGAGCGGAGCGGGTGGAGTCGGAGAGCGCCACGGGCTGAGACCGCCACGGAACCGCCGCGCGCCGGGTCGCACGACGACGGGCCGGCCGGACGGACGGGCGGGCGGGCGGCGCTCGCCACGTCCCGTGCGGACCGCGAGCGTCCGGGATACCGACCCGCCGGGTCACGCGCCGTGTCCGGCCGGGCCGAGATGGCCGGTCACGTGGGGCGCCCGATCGGCGGGTATGCCGGATCGGCGGGGGTGCCGGGTCGCCGATCACCGGGGACGCCCGAGCGGCGGGGACACCGGGTCACCGGCCACCGGGAGCACCCGAGCAACGAGGACACCAGGCCACCGATCACCGGGAGCACCCGAGCAACGAAGACACCAGGCCACCGGCCACCGGGAGCACCCGAGCAACGAAGACACCAGGCCACCGGCCACCGGGAGCACCCGAGCAACGAAGACACCAGGCCACCGGCCACCGGGAGCACCCGAGCAACGAAGACACCAGACCACCGGCCACCGGGAGCACCCGAGCAACGAAGACACCAGGCCACCGGCCACCGGGAGCACCCGAGCAACGAAGACACCAGGCCACCGATCACCGGGAGCACCCGAGCAACGAGGACACCAGGCCACCGATCACCGGGAGCACCCGAGCAACGAGGACACCGGACCACCGGCCACCGGGGAAACCCGATCGGCAGGGACACCGGGCCACCCGGATCGCCCGTTCAACCAGGGCGCCGGGCCCGCCACGTCACATAGAGCGCGGAGGCCACGGCGGCGACGCGGATGACCCAGGGCCAGGTGTCGGCCAGGGCCGGGCCGAGCCCGCCCGACGGGACGGGCTCGCCCCAGCGGCCTTCCGTGCGCCCCCACAGCCAGACGACACCGGCCGCGACGGTGAGCCCCGGCAGGACCACGACCGCCCACTGCGACTCGGTGTGGGAGAGCTTGCGGGTGAGGTAGGCCAGGCCCCAGCCGACGGCGAGCACGATCCAGTTGCCCAGCGCGGCGCCGACGAGCAGCAGCAGGGCGACGATCAGGAGCAGCGGCGGGACGGGCGCTCCGTCGGGGCGGCGCAGCAGACTGAGCCGGCGTGGCCCGTCCTCCTCGGCTTCCTCGGCCACCTCGTCCTCCTCACCCCGCCCGCCCGGGTCGCCCGGCGGGGCGGCGTGCGGTGGCGGCTTCAGTATCTCGGGGACCTCGATGCCGCCGGTGAACCCGTGCATCGGTGCGGACGCGCCGCCCGGGAAGGGTCCGGGCTCGACCCGCCACCAGTCCGGCGCCTCGGCGGCCGGCCCCGTCCCGTCCGCCGCGGGAAAGTATTGCGGCGCGGGGGCCGCGGCGCGGGCGGCCTCGCCCTCCCGGCGCGGCGCGGGCACCTTGCCGCTGTCGCTCCCGGCGGCCCCGGCCCCGGCCACGGCCTCGTCGGGGCTGCCGAGGTCGGCGAGAATGCGCTGCACGGCGTTCGGCGTGTCGGCGCCCTCGGAGGAACGTCTCCGCTCGATCTCCGTACGCAGCCGCGAGACGAGCCGCATCCGGTCGCCGGAGGTGAGCGACTGCCGCTGGGCGATGTCGCCGACCCGGCTCAGATAGTCGTAAACAAGCTGATCGCTCTCGATCCCCACCGAAACCCCTCAGACCACCAGCCGCGTTCCTGCCCCGAAGGTACCGCCTCATCACGGGCCCCAAGGAGGGATTCAGGAGACCTTCACCGCGAGGCGGGCATCCCGCCGGACGGGCTGATTTTCAGCCCGTCTGGGGGCACCTCCCAGCGGTAGCTGGGGGAGCTTGAGGACACCGCGCGTCAGCGCGGAAGGGGGCCGGGGGCGAAGCCCCCGGTTGCGGGAAGGGGCGGGTAGGGGAAGGCCCCGCGCAGCGGACCCGCACGGACAACAGCCCAGCACAGCGCAGCGACCCGGTACCGTAAGCAGAATGACCACGTCGCGGCCGGAGAAGCACACGAGCGGACCCCGCACGGAAAGAGCACCCGCCCACGCCCCTTCCGCCGCCCCCGCCCGGACACTCGCCGAAGAGCTCCGCGGCCGCCCCGACGACTCCCTCGCCACCCTCCTGCGCGCCCGCCCCGACCTGCTCAACCCCGTCCCGGGCGACCTCACCCAGCTCGCGACCCGGGCCGGCACCCGCGCCTCCGTCGTCCGGGCGCTGGACCGCCTGGACCGGTTCACGCTCCAGGTCGCGGAGGCGCTGGCCGTCGCGCCAGACCCGTGCCCGTACGCCACGCTGGACGCCCTGATGGGCGGTGACGCGCCCGGGGACCCGGCGATCGCGGCCGAGCTGCCCCGCGCCGTGGCGGTCCTGCGCGGGCAGGCGCTGGTGTGGGGCGGCGAGGACCGGCTGCGCCTGGTGCGCACGGTGCGGGAGCTGCTGGCGCCGAGCCCGGCGCACCCGTCCCCGACGGGCCTGGGCCCGTCCGCGGCCGAGGCCACGGCGGGCATGTCGCCGGGCCGGGTGCAGCAGATCATCGCGGCGGCGGGGCTGCCCGCGACGCACGACCCGGTGACGGCGGTCGCGGCGCTGACGGAGCTGTTCGAGGACCGCGCGCGGATGTCGGCGCTGCTGGACACCGCGCCGGCGGACGCGACGGCGGTGCTGGGCCGCCTGGTGTGGGGCCCGCCGTACGGCACGGTGACGGCCGAGCCGGCGGCGCACCTGCGCTGGCTGCTGGACCGGGGGCTGCTGCTGCCGGCCGGGCCGGGGAGCGTGCTGCTGCCCCGTGAGGTGGCGCTGCACCTGCGCGCCGGACGGGCGCACCGGTCCCCGGAGCCGGTGGCCCCGGAGCTGGCGCCGGTCACCGAGCACTCGCCGCGGGTGGTGGACGCGACGGCGGCCGGGCAGGCGTTCACGGCGCTGACGACCGTCGAGGACCTGCTGAAGGGCTGGGAGACGGGCGGCCCCCTGGTGCTGCGGGCGGGCGGGCTGAGCGTGCGCGACCTGAAGCGGACGGCGGCCGCGCTGGACACGACGGAGCAGGCGGCCGCGTTCTGGGCCGAGCTGGCGTACGCGGCGGGGCTCCTGGCGTCCGACGGCGACGTCGACGAGCGGTACGCCCCGACACCGGCCTACGACGACTGGCTGCAGCTGCCGGCGGAGCAGCGCTGGACGCGGCTGGCGACGGCGTGGCTGGCGGCGACCCGTACGGCGGGCCCGGTCGGCGGCCGGGACGCCAAGGCCCGTACGCTCGCGGCGCTGGGCCCGGACCTGGACCGCGCCCCGGCACCGGAGGTGCGCCACCGGGTGCTGGCGCTGCTGGCGACGCTGCCGCCGGGCGGGTCGGTCACGCCGGAGACGCTGCTGAGGCGGCTGCACTGGGAGCGCCCGCCGCGCGGCACGGTCGCGGGCGGTCAGGCGGGCGCCGCGCAGGCCGCCGCGCCGGCCACCCGGCCGCCCACCGCGGCCGCTCCCGGCACACCGCCGCACGCGCCCCACGACGACCTCCGCTCGCGTCTGGCCCTCTGGACCCTGACCGAGGCCGAGATGCTGGGCGTCACCAACCGCGGCGCGCTGACGGACCACGGCCGGGCCCTGCTGGGGGCCGAGGCCGGCGGCGGGGCGGAGACCGCGCCCGCGCCGTGGCGCCCGGCCGGCGAGGCCGAGCTCGGGGCCGCGGCCGTACGGGCCGCCGCGCGCCTCGCGCCGCTGCTCCCCGAGCCGCTCGACCACGTGCTGCTCCAGGCGGACCTCACGGCGGTGGCCCCGGGCCCGCTGCGGCGCCCCCTCGCGCAGGTGCTGGGGGTGCTGGCCGACGTCGAGTCCAAGGGCGGGGCGACGGTCTACCGCTTCACGCCCGGCTCCGTACGGCGCGCGCTGGACGCGGGGCGGACGGCGACGGACCTGAAGACGTTCCTCACGGAGCACTCGCGCACGCCCGTGCCGCAGCCTCTCTCGTACCTCATCGACGACGTGGCCCGCCGCCACGGCCACCTCCGGGTGGGCGCGGCCTCCTCCTACGTGCGCTGCGACGACGAGGCCGTACTGGCGGAGATCCTCGCCGACCGGCGCTCCGCCCCGCTGCGGCCGCGCCGCCTGGCGCCGACGGTGCTGGCGGCGCAGGTCACGCCCGACGCCCTCCTCGACGGCCTGCGGGCCATGGGCTACGCCCCGGCGGCGGAGTCCGCGGAGGGCGACGTCGTGGTCACCCGCGCGGACGCCCACCGCACCCCGCCGCGCACGGCGCCCGCCCCCGTACCGGAGGGCCCGCCCGTCCCGGATACGACGCTGCTCGGCGCGGCGGTCCGCGCGATCCGCGCGGGCGACATGGCCTCGACCGCCGAACGCAAGCCCACCACCGCCCCGGCCCCCGCCTCCGGCGGCCTGCCCCGCACCACGTCCGCCGACACCCTGGCGACGGTCCAGGCCGCGGTACTGACGGGCGCGGCCGTCTGGATCGGCTACGTGAACGCGGAGGGCGCGGCGAGCCAGCGGGTGATCGCCCCGGTGCGGGTGGAGGGCGGCTTCGTCACGGCGTACGACCACACGGCGGACGAGATCCGCACGTACCCGCTGCACCGGATCACGGGCGTGGCGGAGCTGGTGGACGACACGGTCTGACCCGTCGTGGCCGGCCCGCCCGGCGACCGGCCGGACCGGCCGTCGCGGCGGGCCCCCGCCGTCCCCCGCTCCGCCTTTCCCCCGCATGCGGCACACTGGACGTTTGGCCTTACGGCGCCGCCCCGGCGTCCGTACCGGCCGACCGCTAGCGGAAAGGGCCCAGCGCGTGAACGGACCTCTCATCGTCCAGAGCGACAAGACGCTGCTTCTGGAGGTGGACCACGAGCAGGCGGACGCGTGCCGCCGCGCCATCGCCCCCTTCGCGGAGCTGGAGCGGGCGCCGGAGCACATCCACACGTACCGCCTGACCCCGCTCGGCCTGTGGAACGCCCGCGCCGCCGGGCACGACGCCGAGCAGGTCATCGACGCGCTGGTCACCCACTCCCGTTACCCCGTGCCGCACGCGCTGCTGGTCGACATCGCCGAGACGATGGACCGCTACGGCCGTCTCAAGCTGCTGAAGCACCCCGTGCACGGGCTGGTCCTGGAGAGCACGGACCGGCCGGTGCTGGAGGAGATCCTCCGGTCGAAGAAGATCCAGCCGCTGGTCGGCGCCCGGATCGACCCCGACACCGTCGCCGTGCACCCCTCCGAGCGCGGGCAGATCAAGCAGACGCTGCTCAAGCTCGGCTGGCCCGCCGAGGACCTCGCGGGCTACGTCGACGGCGAGGCGCACCCGATCGAGCTGGAGGAGGACGGCTGGACGCTGCGCCCGTACCAGCGGCAGGCCGTGGAGGGCTTCTGGCACGGCGGCTCGGGCGTCGTCGTGCTGCCCTGCGGCGCCGGCAAGACGCTGGTCGGCGCGGGCGCGATGGCGCAGGCCAAGGCGACCACGCTGATCCTCGTCACCAACACCGTCTCGGCGCGGCAGTGGAAGCACGAGCTGGTGAAGCGGACGTCCCTGACCGAGGACGAGATCGGCGAGTACTCCGGGACGAAGAAGGAGATCCGCCCGGTCACCATCGCCACGTACCAGGTCCTCACGACCAAGCGGAAGGGCATCTACCCGCACCTGGAGCTGTTCGACTCCCGCGACTGGGGCCTGGTCGTCTACGACGAGGTGCACCTGCTGCCGGCGCCGGTCTTCAAGTTCACGGCCGACCTCCAGGCGCGCCGCCGCCTCGGCCTGACGGCCACCCTGGTGCGCGAGGACGGCCGTGAGTCGGACGTCTTCTCGCTCATCGGCCCGAAGCGGTTCGACGCCCCGTGGAAGGAGATCGAGGCGCAGGGCTACATCGCGCCCGCCGACTGCGTCGAGGTCCGCGTCAACCTCACGGACCACGAGCGGCTCGCCTACGCGACGGCGGAGACCGAGGAGAAGTACCGCTACTGCGCGACGACCGCCACCAAGCGGAAGGTCACGGAGGCGCTGGTGCGCAAGCACCGGGGCGAGCAGACGCTCGTCATCGGCCAGTACATCGACCAGCTGGACGAGCTCGGCGAGCACCTCGGCGCGCCCGTCATCAAGGGCGAGACGACCAACGCGCAGCGGGAGAAGCTCTTCGACGCCTTCCGGCAGGGAGAGATCTCGGTCCTCGTCGTCTCGAAGGTCGCGAACTTCTCGATCGACCTGCCGGAGGCGACGGTCGCCATCCAGGTGTCCGGCACGTTCGGCTCCCGCCAGGAGGAGGCGCAGCGGCTCGGCCGGGTGCTCCGCCCGAAGGCGGACGGCCACGAGGCCCGCTTCTACTCGGTGGTCGCCCGCGACACGGTCGACCAGGACTTCGCGGCGCACCGCCAGCGCTTCCTGGCGGAGCAGGGGTACGCGTACCGGATCGTGGACGCGGACTCGCTGCTGACCGGCGAGGACGCGGCCTGAACCACCGGGCCGGGCGGGGTGATCCGGCCCCCGCCCGCGATTCCCGGTCGGTACGCTGGGCGGAGAGTCGCGCCATGGCAAGGAGAGAGCAGCATGCCTCATCAGGACATCTACGAGGTGTTGTACACCGAGCCGGCCGCACGTGACCGCGACCGGCTGGACCCCGCGCGCAGGGCGTCGTTCGACAAGGCGATCGAGATCCTCGCACGCGACCCGTACACCGAACTCTCACGGACCGTGGGGGTGGGCGAGCAGGACAGGGAGATCCGTCTCACCTCGCAGATCGTGGCCGAGTACATGGTGTCGCGAGGACGCCTGCTCCTCGTGCTCCTGAGGATCTTCGACGACGCGGACATCCTCCTGGCCGAGGACTGACCCGGGGCGCGGGCGGATCCCGAGGGGCGTGCGGAAAATCATTCGCACGCCCCTTGGCGGCTGACTAGACTCCCCCCTTCCCGCCGCCCCTGCGCGTCCTCGCGCCGGGACGGCACCGGCCGGACGGAAACCGGCGGTCCGCACCACCTTCCGCAACCGCCCGTTCGCCCGGAGGCCCCGCCGTGCCCGCCCAGCAAGTCCCGAACGACCCCCTCGCGCGTGAGCGCGCCCACCTCTCCTCCTCCCGTTCCGCGCTGCGCGCCATGCGCGCCGACGTCGAGGCCCTGGACATCAAGGACGTCACCGCGAACTGGGTGAACGCCGCCGTCCTGGAGCGGCAGATCGAGGACCGCATCACCGCGCTCGCTGATCTCGCGCACACCCCGTTGTTCTTCGGCCGCTTGGACTACCTGCACGCGCCGGGGGCGGATCGGGCGGAGGGGGGTGAGGGCGAGCGCTTTTACATCGGCCGCCGCCACGTCCACGACGCGGACGGCGACCCCATGGTCATCGACTGGCGCGCGCCCGTCTCGCAGCCGTTCTACCGGGCGTCCAAGAAGGAGCCCATGGACGTACGGACGCGCCGCCGTTTCGGCTACACCGGCGGCGAGTTGACCGCCTACGAGGACGAGGACCTCACCGACGCGGCCGGCGAGGAGCAGGCCAGCAAGCTGCTGCAGACGGAGATCGAGCGGCCGCGCGTCGGCCCGATGCGGGACATCGTCGCGACGATCCAGCCGGAACAGGACGAGATCGTCCGCGCCGGCATCGGCGGCACGGTGTGCGTCCAGGGCGCCCCGGGCACCGGGAAGACCGCCGTCGGCCTGCACCGCGTGGCCTACCTGCTCTACGCGCACCGGGAGCGCCTCGCCCGCACGGGCACGCTCGTCATCGGCCCGAACCGCTCCTTCCTCCACTACATCGAGCAAGTCCTCCCCGCGCTGGGAGAGTTGAACGTGGCACAGGCCACGGTCGACGACCTCGTCGCCCATGTGGAGGTGCGCGGCGAGGACGCCCCCGCCGCCGCCCGTCTCAAGGGCGACGCCCGCATGGCGGAGGTGCTGCGGCGCGCCGTGCGCTCCGGGGTGACGATGCCCGACGAGGCGGTCGTCGTCGTCCGCGGCTCGCGGCGCTGGCGGGTGCCCGCGTACGAGATCGAGGAGATGGTCCGGGAGCTACTCAGTAACACTAGTCGCTACCGCGACGGGCGCGACTTCCGTTACGGCGCCGCCCGCGAGGCCCTGCCGCAGCGGATCGCGCACGCCGTGCTCGTACGGATGGAGGAGGCCGGCGAGGCGCCCGACGACCGGGTGCAGGACGCGGTCGCGCGGAACGCGGCCGTGAAGGCGGCCGTCAAGTCCCTCTGGCCCGCGGTCGATCCGGCGAAGCTGGTGCTGCGCCTCCTGTCCGACGCGGAGTTCCTCGCGGAGCACGCCGACGGCGTCCTGACGGCCGGCGAGCAGGCGGAGATCCTCTGGGCGAAGCCCGCCCGCGGCGTGCGGTCCGCCAAGTGGTCGGCGGCGGACGCGGTGCTGATCGACGAGGCGTCCGACCTCGTCGCCCGGACGCCGTCCCTCGGCCACGTCGTCCTGGACGAGGCCCAGGACCTCTCCCCCATGCAGTACCGCGCGGTCGGCCGCCGCTGCACGACGGGCTCCGCGACGATCCTCGGCGACCTCGCGCAGGGCACGACGCCGTGGGCGACGCCGACCTGGGCCGAGGCCCTCACCCACTTGGGCAAGCCGGACGCCTCCGTCGAGGAGCTGACCCAGGGCTTCCGCGTGCCCCGCGAAGTGATCGCCTACGCGTCCCGGCTGCTCCCGGCCATCGCGCCCGGCCTCACGGAGGCCACGTCCGTGCGTGAGGCCGCCGGCGACTTCTCGGTGCGGGAGGTGGCCGCTCCGGCGCGGGACGAAGCGGTCGTCGCCGCCTGCCGCGAGGCGCTGACGCGCGAGGGCTCGACCGGCCTGATCGCCGCGGACGCCCGCGTCGCGCCGCTCGCGGAGGCCCTGCGCACCGCCGGCCTGCCGTTCCTCGCCCCCGGCGAGGAGACCTCGGCGGACGCCCGTCTGACCCTGGTCCCGGCGACCCTGGCCAAGGGCCTGGAGTACGACTACGTGGTCCTGGACGAACCGTCGGAGGTCGTCGCGGGCGAACCCGACGAACGCACGGGCTTGCGCCGTCTGTACGTGGCGCTGACGCGGGCGGTGTCGGGGCTGACGGTGATCCATGCGGAGGGGTTGCCGGGGCAGTTGGGGTAGCGGTTCCGCTTACGCGGCGGGGCTGTTCGTTCCCGCTGCGGCGCCCGTTGCCGGGTGCGGCGCGGTTCCCCTGCCGGGCCCCTTGCCGGGTGCGGCGCCGTTTCCCGCTGCGCGGGCGTTCCCGCTGCGCGGGGCGTTCACCGGTGCGGCGGTGGGCCTCCGCGGGTCCTTTCGGGACTGCTTCGCTTTACGTCCCGAAAGGACCCGCTGCGGCCCCCCACCTCCCGTGAGTGGGTGGTGAAAAACAGCCGTGGTCACCGTCAGCCGACAAGTGCGGCTCAGCCCCCGCGTCTTTCCCCCACCCACCCGCAGGAGGGGACGGGCCGGAGGGGTGGTTGCCGGGCGTAAAGCGAAGCAGCCCGGCAACCACCCCTCCGGCCCGGCACCGACCTGAAAGCCCCGCGCAGCGGACCCGCCCCGCGCAGCGGCAACGACGCTGCACCCGGCGAAGAAGAACCGCCCGGTACCGGGCCCCGCAGCGGCAACGACGCCGCACCCGGCAACGAACAGCCCCCCGGCAGGGGAAACGGCGCCGCACCCGGCAAGAAGAACCGCCCGGCACGGGCCCCGCAGCGGGAAACACCCGTTACTGCCCCAGCGCCGCCCGCCAAACCCCCACCGCCGCCGCCGACACCCCGAACCCCCACCCGTCCGGCCGCACCGCACCCCCGACGTGGAACGCCGAGATCCCGGCGTCACGCAGCGCCGGCACATGCCGCAGCTGGAGGCCGCCGCCGACCAGGATGCGGGGTTCGTAGCCCGGTTCGTCGCCGCGGGCGGCCTCCGCGAGGAGCGTGGGGAGGCCGTCCTCGACGCCCGTCGGCGCGCCCGCCGTCAGGTACGTGTCCAGGCCCGGCAGGTCCGCGAGCTGCTTGCGCAGGGCGTCGCGGTCCGCCGCGCGGTCGATCGCGCGGTGGAACGTCCAGCGCGCCCGCGGCCCGATCGCCTCGGCGAGGGCGGTCACCGCCGTGAGGTCGGCGCGGCCGTCGTCCGTGAGGAAGCCGAGGACGAACTCGTCAGCGCCCTCCGCCGCCAGCGCCCGCGCGGACCCGCAGAGCCGTTCCAGCGCGGCCGCGCCCCCCGCCGAGAAGCCGTCCGTGTCGCGCAGCATCACCCGTACGGGGATGTCGACGGCGGCACGCACCGCCGCGAAGGTCGCGACGGAGGGCGTAAGCCCGTCCGCGGCCATGTCGGTGACCAGTTCGAGCCGGTCGGCCCCACCGGCCTCCGCCGCCCTCGCGTCCTCGGCGTCGAGCGCGATCACCTCCAGGATTGCGCGGTTCCTCACGTGACACCCTTCCTCCGAGGACAACAGGTCTAGTCCAATAGCACAGCGTAAGACCTGGGAGGCCCCCGTGGCATCACGGCCGCACCGTCGATGAGTCATACACCGGCCGATACGCCGGTTGCTGGAGGGGAAGGGGCGTTTCCTGGGTATCTCTTCACCCGCATGTGGCAGACGATCCCTGGGGGGAAGTGCACGCCATGACGGACGGAACGAAGAGATCAGGCGGCAAGGGCGGTCCGGAGGACGGACCCGCCGTACCACCCGCACCCGCCGCATCACCCGTAGCCGCCGTACCACCCGCGGCGGCCACGCCGCCACCGCACCTCAGACGCCGGTTCCTCTCCATGTCGGCCGCGGCCGCCGTGCTGGCCTTCTCCGCCCGGCCCGCCCACGCCGCCGGAATCCGCGACAAGGACCTCGGCGACAGCCCCTTCACCCTCGGCGTCGCCTCGGGCGACCCCCTGCCGGACGGCGTCGTCCTGTGGACCCGGCTGGCGCCCCGCCCCTGGGAGCCGGGCGGCGGGCTGCCGCCCGCCGGGGCCGTCCCGGTGACGTGGGAGATCGCGGAGGACGAGCGGTTCTCCGCCGGCGTCCGCCGGGGCCAGGCCGTCGCCGAGGCCGGATACGCGTACAGCGTCCACGCCGACGTCCGCGGGCTCGCCCCCGGCCGGACGTACTGGTACCGCTTCCGCGCCGGCGCCCGCCTGAGCCCCGTCGGCCGGACCCGCACCGCGCCCGCCGCCGGGAGCTCCCCCGAGCGGCTGCGCCTGGGCGTGGCCTCGTGCCAGCAGTACGACGAGGGCTACTACACCGCCCTCGGCCACCTGGCCCGCGAGGACCTCGACGCCGTCTTCTTCCTCGGCGACTACATCTACGAGAACGCCATCGACGCCCGCGCGGGCGACCGGCGGCTCCCCGACGGCGCCCTGCTCCCGGCCGTCTTCGCCCACGAGACCGTCACCCTGTCGGACTACCGCCTGCGCTACGCCCTGGGCAAGACCGACCCCGACCTCCAGGCCGCCCACGCCGCCCACCCCTGGTGCGTCACCTGGGACGACCACGAGGTCGAGAACAACTACGCGGCGGACGTCTCCCAGGACAACGACCCGGCGGCCGGGTTCCTCCAGCGCCGCGCCGCGGCCTACCGCGCGTACTGGGAACACATGCCCCTGCGCCTCGCCCAGCGCCCCGCCGGGCCGGACATGCGGCTCTACCGGCGGCTCCACTACGGGCGGCTCGCCCAGTTCGACATCCTGGACACCCGCCAGTACCGCTCGGACCAGGCGTACGGCGACGGCTGGAAGCTGCCCGGCCCCGCGTCCGAGGACCCCTCCCGCACGCTCCTGGGCGCCGCGCAGGAACAGTGGCTGCACAGCGGCTTCCGCGGCTCGACGGCCACCTGGAACGTCATCCCCCAGCAGGTCGCCTTCTCCCGGCGACGGCTGCGCGCCCAGAACTCCCCCCTGTCCATGGACGCCTGGGACGGCTACCCGGCGACCCGCCGGCGGCTCCTCGACGCCGCCCGCGGCGCCGGCCTCACCAACCTCGTGGTCCTCTCCGGCGACTCCCACATCCATCTCGCCATGGACATCAAGGACGACTTCGACGACCCCTCCTCGCCCACGCGCGGCGTCGAGATCCTCGGCACGTCCGTCTCCAGCGGGGCCGACGGGGTCGAACGGCCCGACGACTGGGCCGAACTCCTCGCCCTCAACCCCCACATGGCGTACTACGCCAAGCGCCGCGGCTATGTCGTGGTCACCCTCACACCCACCCAGGCCCGGGCCGACTTCCGGATCCTGCCCTACGTCACCCGCCCCGGCGCCCCCGTCTCCACCGCCGCGAGCCTGGTCTCACCGGCCGGGCGGCCGGGCTTCGAACGTCCCTGACACCCCGTGCGGCCGGGACCGGACACCCCGGCCCCGGCCGCCGCCCCGTACCCCACAATTGGCCCATGGGATCTGTGTACGAGCACCCGTCCGCACCGGCCCTGCGCGCCCGTTGGCGGGAGACCGTCGCGCGGACCCGGCCGGGGACCGGCGGACCCGACCCGGACCCGTACGCCGAGGACCTGCTGCGCCGCTGGTCCGAGCCGCAGCGCCGGTACCACACGGTGGATCACCTCACGGCCGTCCTGGACCGCGTCGACGAGCTCTCGGCGCACGCCGACGACGCCGACACCGTCCGCTTCGCGGCCTGGTTCCACGACGCCGTCTACCGCCCGGACCGCTCCGAGAACGAGGAGCGCAGCGCCCACCTCGCCGAGCGCGCCCTGCCCGAGCTCGGCCTGGACGCGCGGCGCACCGCCGAGGTCGCCCGGCTCGTGCGGCTCACCGTCGGCCACGACCCGGCGCCGGGCGACCGCGACGGCGAGGTGCTCTGCGACGCGGACCTCGCCGTCCTGGCGGGCTCCCCGCAGGAGTACGCGGCCTACGCGGCGGCCGTCCGCGAGGAGTACGGCTTCGTGCCCGACGCGGCCTTCCGCGAGGGCCGGGCCGCCGTGCTGCGGCAGCTCCTGGGCCTGCCGGCGCTCTTCCGCACCCCGCTGGGGCGGTCGAGGTGGGAGCCGGTCGCGCGCCGGAACCTCAGCACGGAGCTGGAGTTGCTCGGCGAGGGCTGAGACGCGGGAAACGAAAAGGGCCAGGGACCTCTGAGGCGCCCCCTCAGGGACGCTCGTACTTCGGCCGTCGCAGCCCCGCCGACACCAGCAGCCGCACCAGCTCCTTGCTGCCCACCTCCCGCGCGCCCATCCGCACGGCCTGCCCGTAGGACGTCGACGGCACGTCGTAGTGATCGCGGTCGAAGGCGCGCGGCGGCGCGCCCAGCCGCGCCGCGAAGGCATGCAGCTCCGCGTACGACACATCGCTGATCAGGTGGGACCACATCCGGCCGTGACCGGGCCAGGTGGGCGGGTCGATGTACAGCGTCACCGGCGCGCCCGCCTCACCGCAGCGCCTTGCCCAGCGAACCCACCGGCGCCACCAGGACGACCTGCTTGGCGCAGGCCCAGTGCGGGTCGGCGCCCAGCTCGGGCTCGACCTCCAGGGCATGCGGGTCGCCGGAGTCCGTGCAGACCGGGCAGAGCGGCCAGCGGCCGTGCCGCTCCAGGAGGGCGTCCTGCACGTCCTGGGCGACGAGGCCCACCAGGAAAGCGGCACCCTCCGGCCACTGCTCGACCCACCACCGGCGGTGGGTGATCGCGTCCTCCACGAGGGAGACCACATCGGCCTCCGCCACCTCACCCGCGACGAGATCGGCAAGGACGAGGGCGCGCGCCGTGTGCAGTGCCTGTTCGAGCTCCATACGGTCCATTGTCCAAGACGGCGAGGGTTGACGGCTCACCAGGCCGAAAATACCTTTCAAAAGGTGAGCAGCAAATTGAAAGAAACTTTCGGAGCCGTCCCCCCGGGGCCGCAGCCCTCCGCCCCGCCCCCGCCCGGCGCCCTCGCCGCAAAGGTCCGTACGCTCGCCCCCTCCATGACGCGCTCGATGCAGCGCGTCGCCGAGGCCGTCGCCGGCGACCCGGCCGGCTCCGCCGCGCTCACCGTCACCGGCCTGGCCGAACGCACCGGAACGAGTGAGGCCACCGTCGTCCGCACCGCCCGGATCCTCGGCTATCCCGGCTACCGCGACCTCCGCCTCGCCCTCGCCGCCCTCGCGGCCGAGCAGGCGGCGGGCCGTGCCCCGGCCGTCACCGCCGACATCGCCGTGGACGACCCGCTCGCCGAGGTCGTCGCCAAGCTCGCCCAGGAGGAGGCCCAGTGCCTGGCGGACACCGCCGCCGGGCTCGACACCGCCCAGCTGGAGGCCGCGGTCGGCGCGCTCGCCACCGCCCGCCGCGTCGACGTCTACGGCATCGGCGCCTCCAACCTCGTCGGCCAGGACCTCGTGCAGAAGCTCCTGCGCATCGGGCTGCTCGCGCACGCCCCCGCCGACCCCCACCTGGCCGTGACCAACGCCGTCCAGCTGCGGGCCGGCGACGTGGCCGTGGCCATCACCCACTCGGGCCGCACCACCGACGTCATCGAGCCGCTGCGGGTCGCCTTCGAGCACGGCGCGACCACCGTCGCGATCACCGGCCGCCCCCAGGGCGAGATCGCCCAGTACGCGGACCACGTCCTCACCACCTCCTCCGCACGGGAGAGCGAACTGCGCCCGGCGGCCATGTCGAGCCGCACCAGCCAGCTCCTCGTGGTGGACTGCCTTTTCATCGGGGTCGCCCAGCGGACGTACGAGACCGCCGCGCCCGCCCTGTCCGACTCCTACGAGGCGCTGGCCCACCGGCACGCCCCCTGACCCCCACCTGCGGACACGCATTCGACGGACACCCCCCTCCGACGAACAACGGAAAGGCGCCGAACGCCCATGGCCCCCTCTGCTTCGTCCGCGGCCCACGCCGCCCTCCGCGCCGAGCTCGCCACGCTCACCACCGAGGCGTTCCGGCCGGACCTCGCGGACATCGACCGGCTGCCGACCCTGGACCTCGCGCGGCTCATGAACGCCGAGGACGCGGCCGTCTCCGCCGCCGTCGCCGCCCGGCTCCCCGAGATAGCCGCCGCCATCGACGCGACCGCCGCCCGGATGGCCCGCGGCGGCCGCCTGGTCTACGCGGGCGCGGGCACGGCCGGCCGGCTCGGCGTCCTCGACGCCAGCGAGTGCCCGCCGACGTTCAACACCGATCCGGCCCAGGTCGTCGGGCTGATCGCGGGCGGCGCGCCCGCCCTGGTCACGGCCGTGGAGGGCGCCGAGGACAGCAGGGAGCTGGCCGCCGGCGACCTGGCCGCGCTCGGCGTCGGACCGGCCGACACGGTCGTCGGCGTCTCCGCGTCCGGCCGCACGCCCTACGCCGTCGGAGCCGTCGAGTACGCCCGCGCGGCCGGCGCGCTGACGATCGGGCTGTCCTGCAACGCGGGCTCCGCGCTGGGCGCGGCGGCCGACCACGCCGTCGAGGTCGTGGTCGGCCCCGAGCTGATCACCGGCTCGACCCGGCTGAAGGCGGGCACCGCACAGAAGCTCGTCCTCAACATGCTCTCGACCATCACGATGATCCGCCTCGGCAAGACGTACGGAAATCTGATGGTCGACGTCCGCGCCTCCAACGAGAAGCTGCGCGCCCGCTCCCGGCGCATCGTCGCGCTCGCGACCGGCGCCTCCGACGCCGAGACCGAAGCCGCCCTGGAGGAGACGGGAGGAGAGGTGAAGAACGCCGTCCTCGTCGTCCTCGGCGGCGTCGACGGCCGCACCGCCGCCCGGCTCCTGGAGGAGGCGGGCGGGCATCTGCGGGCGGCGCTCCACCTCGCGCGGGGCTGAGCCCCGCGCCCCACGCAGGCAAGGCACCATGGCACCAGACGAACCGGCGGACCGGCACCGCGCCACCGCCGCAGCCCTGCTCCCACTCCTCGGCGGCGCCGGGAACGTCCTGTCCGTCACGAACTGCATGACCCGGCTGCGTCTGGAGCTGCGGGACCGCGCCCTGGTCCGGGACGCGGAGCTGCGGGCGCTGCCCGGGGTGCTGGGCGTGGTCGAGGACGGCTCCTCGTACCAGGTCGTCCTGGGTCCGGGCACGGTCGCCCGGGTGGCCCCCGAGCTCGCGCGGCTGGCCGCGACCGTGCCCGGCCCCGGCGAGGAGCCCACGCCCGGCACCACCGCTCCCGTCACCGCCGCGGCGCTCGCCGAGCGGGGGGCCGCGCTCCGGACCGCGCGCAAGGCCCGCAACGCCACCCCGGTGAAGCTCCTGCTGCGCCGGATCGCCGCGGTCTTCGTCCCGCTGATCCCGGCCCTGATCGGCTGCGGCATCGTCGCGGGCCTGGCCGGGCTGCTGGCCAACCTCGGGTGGCTGCCCGCCCTCGCCCCGGGCCTGGCCGCGGTAGCGTCCGGCTTCATGTCGCTGATCGCGGTGTTCGTCGGCTACAACGCGGCGAAGGAGTTCGGCGGCACCCCGGTGCTGGGCGGCGCGGTCGCGGCGATCGTCGTCTACCCGGGCGTCGACCGGGTGCACGTCCTCGGCGAGCGGCTCTCGCCCGGCCAGGGCGGGGTGCTGGGCGCGCTGGCGGCGGCCGTGCTCGCCGCGTACGTCGAGCGGTGGTGCCGGAGCCGGGTGCCGGAGGCCCTGGACGTCCTCGTCACCCCGACGCTGACGGTGCTGCTGGCCGGCTTCGTCACCCTCTACGGGCTGATGTTCGTCGCGGGAGAGGTCTCCACTGCCATCGGCCACCTCGCCGACCGGCTGCTGGGCGAGGGCGGCGCGGCGGCGGGCTTCGTGCTGGGCGGGCTGTTCCTGCCGCTGGTGATGCTGGGCCTGCACCAGGCGCTGATCCCCATCCACACGACCCTGATCCAGCAGCAGAGCCACACCGTCCTGCTGCCGATCCTGGCGATGGCGGGCGCGGGCCAGGTCGGCGCGGCCCTCGCGGTCTACGCCCGGCTGCCGCGCAACGGCTCGGTGCGCGGGACGATCCGCTCCGCGCTGCCGGCCGGCCTGCTGGGCATCGGGGAGCCGTTGATCTACGGTGTCTCGCTGCCGCTGGGCCGCCCGTTCGTCACCGCCTGCGTGGGCGGCGCGTTCGGCGGGGGCTTCGTGGGCCTGCTCAACCAGTGGGGCCACGTGGTCGGCTCGACCGCCATCGGCCCCTCCGGCTGGGCCCTCTTCCCGCTGCTCAAGGGCAGCCACGGCCTGGGCCCGGCGGCGGCGGTCTACGGGACGGGGCTGCTGGTCGGCTACGCGGCGGGCTTCGCGGTGACGTACTTCTTCGGCTTCGGGAAGGGGCGGGTCGCGGAGCTGAACGCGCCGAAGGCGGCACCCCCTTCGCAGGGAGTGCCGCCTTCGGCGTACAGCGTTCAGGAAAACTGATCCTCGCGGATCAGAAGTCCATGTCACCGCCCGGCATGCCGCCCGGAGCGGCCGCGGCGGCCTTCTCCGGCTTGTCGGCGATGACGGCCTCGGTGGTGAGGAACAGCGCGGCGATCGACGCGGCGTTCTGCAGCGCGGAGCGCGTGACCTTCGCCGGGTCGATGATGCCCTCGGCGATCATGTCGACGTACTCACCGGTCGCGGCGTTCAGGCCGTGGCCGACGGGGAGGTTGCGCACCTTCTCGACGATGACGCCACCCTCGAGACCACCGTTGACGGCGATCTGCTTGAGCGGGGCCTCCAGGGCCAGCTTCACGGCCTTGGCGCCGGTCGCCTCGTCACCCTCGAGCTCGAGCTTCTCGAAGACCGCGGAGGCCTGGAGCAGGGCCACGCCACCACCGGCGACGATGCCCTCCTCGACGGCCGCCTTCGCGTTGCGAACGGCGTCCTCGATGCGGTGCTTGCGCTCCTTGAGCTCGACCTCGGTCGCGGCACCGGCCTTGATGACGGCCACGCCGCCGGCCAGCTTCGCGAGGCGCTCCTGGAGCTTCTCGCGGTCGTAGTCCGAGTCGCTGTTCTCGATCTCGGCGCGGATCTGGTTGACGCGGCCCTGGACCTGGTCGCTGTCACCGGCACCGTCGACGATGGTCGTCTCGTCCTTGGTGATGACGACCTTGCGGGCGCGGCCGAGCAGGTCGAGACCGGCGTTCTCCAGCTTGAGGCCGACCTCCTCGGAGATGACGGTGCCACCGGTGAGGATGGCGATGTCGCCGAGCATGGCCTTGCGGCGGTCACCGAAGCCCGGGGCCTTGACGGCGACGGACTTGAAGGTGCCACGGATCTTGTTGACGACCAGGGTCGACAGGGCCTCGCCCTCGACGTCCTCGGCGATGATCAGCAGCGGCTTGCCGGACTGCATGACCTTCTCGAGGAGCGGCAGCAGGTCCTTGACCGAGCCGATCTTCGAGTTGACGATCAGGATGTACGGGTCGTCGAGCGACGCCTCCATACGCTCCATGTCGGTGGCGAAGTACGCCGAGATGTAGCCCTTGTCGAAGCGCATACCCTCGGTGAGCTCCAGCTCCAGACCGAAGGTCTGGGACTCCTCGACGGTGATGACGCCTTCCTTGCCGACCTTGTCCATCGCCTCGGCGATGAGCTCGCCGATCTGGGTGTCGGCGGCGGAGATGGAGGCGGTGGAGGCGATCTGCTCCTTGGTCTCCACGTCCTTGGCCTGCTCGAGCAGGGCGGCGGAGACGGCCTCGACGGCCTTCTCGATGCCACGCTTCAGGGCCATCGGGTTGGCACCGGCGGCCACGTTGCGCAGACCCTCGCGGACCAGCGCCTGGGCGAGGACGGTCGCGGTCGTCGTGCCGTCACCGGCGACGTCGTCCGTCTTCTTCGCGACCTCCTTGACCAGCTCGGCGCCGATCTTCTCGTACGGGTCCTCGAGCTCGATCTCCTTGGCGATGGACACACCATCGTTGGTGATCGTGGGGGCGCCCCACTTCTTCTCGAGGACGACGTTACGGCCCTTGGGGCCGAGGGTGACCTTGACGGCGTCGGCGAGCTGGTTCATCCCGCGCTCGAGACCGCGCCGTGCCTCCTCGTCGAACGCGATGATCTTGGCCATGTGAAGTGGTCCTCCCAGGACGGGGTGGATTGCTCCGGACCGCGCTGGCGCCCGCGACGGACGGCCTGCATGCCGGGTGGTTCCTTGCCCCACCTGGCCTGCGGACCTCACCGACGGTCCAAATCTGTCACTCTCACGCGGAGAGTGCTAACGCCAATGATTAGCACTCGACCCCTGCGAGTGCAAGCGTGTGTAGTCGATGACCACACACACGAGGGGCTCGCGCCGGGCGGACTCGCGAGAGATACCCAAGGGACCGAGGGGTCACACCAGCAATGGAACACACGAGGGGCCCGCACCCGGTGACGGGTGCGGGCCCCACGCGCGAGCTTCGTGAGCCTGGTGTGGTCGATGCGCCGAGATCAGCCGACGGCGAGCTTGACCATGTCCGCCTGCGGCCCCTTCTGGCCCTGCGAGATCTCGAACTCGACTCGCTGACCCTCCTCGAGGGTGCGGTATCCGTCCATCTGGATCGCGCTGTAGTGGACGAAAACATCCGCACCACCGTCGACCGCGATGAAGCCGTACCCCTTCTCCGCGTTGAACCACTTGACGGTGCCCTGAGCCATGCCTAACTCCCCTATTACTGGCCCTTGCGCAGGACCGCACTTCGCGGACCCGGGTCAGACCTCACCCTCCGGATCTCTCCCCCACCAGCGGCAGGGTGAACCCAGTTGGTGTGCGCCGGAACGCGTCGACCGCGGCCGAATGTATCTGCACGGATGCCCTCTGCAACAGGTCACTCGGACGAGAATTCCCGGCGCGGCTGAGAGTCGATAAGCGGCGAACTAGGGGAAATCCAGGGCAAGTCGGGCCGGGCATAGCACAAGCAACCCGGCATTTCGTGCACACAGTTCGCGCACAACTTGACGGGTTCTCATATGCGTTCGGCACTGACGCCGGAGGGGGAACGCCCCAACTGTATCGCGGTCAACACGCGGAATCGCCCCGTCCGCTTGGCGGTACGGGGCGATTCGGAAGGAAGCCTTCGAAAAAGCGGGCGGACCCGCGGACGGGGTCAGCCGCCGGCGACGGCCGGAATGATCGAGACGCCGGCGCCGTCGGGCGTGGGCGTCGCCAGGCCCTGCTCGAAGCGGACGTCGTCGTCGTTGACGTAGACGTTCACGAAGCGGCGCAGCTTGCCGCTGTCGTCGAGCACACGGGCCGCGATGCCGGCGTGGTTCCGCTCCAGGTCGGCGATCACCTCGGAGAGGACGGCACCCTCGGCGGAGACCTCGCTGAGGCCACCGGTGTAGGTGCGCAGGATGGTGGGGATACGGACGCTGACGCTCATGGGTCGGCCTTTCGACGGGAAGAGGTTCGGGGAAGCCCCTGTCGGCCCGGAAGGGAGCCCGGGGCGAAGCCCCCGCCACGCGGGCGGAGCCGCACATCGGATGCGGTGGGAAGGGTCGGACGCGGCGGGAAGGGGCGGGGTGGGGGAACGGGCGGGGTGAGGGAAAGGCCCTACAGCCCGGCGTCCCGGAACGCGTCCAGCGAAGGCCGGATCGTCACCATGGGCCCCGCCGCCACCGCGTCGAGCGTCTTCAGCCCGTCCCCCGTGTTCAGCACCACCGTCGTCAGCGACGGATCCAGCAGCCCGCGCTCCACGAGCTTGCGCGTGACGCCCACCGTCACCCCGCCCGCGGTCTCCGCGAAGATCCCCTCCGTACGGGCCAGCAGCCGGATCGCGTCCACGATCTCCGGGTCCGTGACGTCCTCGACGGCGCCGCCCGTCCGCCGGGCGATGTCCAGGACGTACGGCCCGTCGGCGGGGTTGCCGATCGCGAGGGACTTCGCGATCGTGTCCGGCTTCACGGGCCGGACCACGTCCTGCCCGTCCTTGAAGGCCCTGGAAACCGGCGAGCAGCCCTCCGCCTGCGCACCGAAGATCTTGTACGGGCGGTCCTCGACCAGCCCGAGCGCGACGAGCTCCTTGAGCCCCTTGTCGATCTTCGTCAGCTGGGAGCCCGACGCGACCGGTACGACGATCTGGTCCGGCAGCCGCCAGCCGAGCTGCTCGCAGATCTCGTAGGCGAGCGTCTTCGACCCCTCGCCGTAGTACGGCCGGAGGTTGACGTTGACGAAGCCCCAGCCCTCGCCCAGCGGGTCGCCGATGAGCTCGCTGCAGAAGCGGTTGACGTCGTCGTACGTGCCCTCGATGCCGACGAGGTCGCCGCCGTAGACCGCCGCCATGACGACCTTGCCGGCCTCCAGGTCGTGCGGGATGAAGACGCAGGACCTGAAGCCGGCGCGGGCGGCCGCGGCGCCGACCGCTCCGGCGAGGTTGCCGGTCGACGAGCACGAGAGCGTGGTGAAGCCGAAGGCGCGGGCGGCCTCGACGGCGATGGCGACGACACGGTCCTTGAAGGAGTGCGTGGGGTTGCCGGAGTCGTCCTTGACGTACAGACCGCCGGTGAAACCGAGCTCGCGGGCGAGGTTGTCGGCCTTGACCAGCTGGGTGAAGCCGGGGTTCAGGCCGGGCTTGTCCGCGACGTCGGCGGGGACGGGCAGCAGGGGGGCGTAGCGCCAGATGTTCCGCGGCCCGGCCTCGATGCGGCGGCGCAGCGCCTCGGGGTCACCGGCGGGCAGCTCGTAGGCCACCTCGAGCGGGCCGAAGCAGACGGCACAGGCGAAAATGGGACCGAGGCCGAAGCGCTCTCCGCACTCACGGCACGAGAGGGCGGCGGCGGGACCGAGAGCTACGGGTGTGGTCGAGCTTTCAACAGACTGCACAGCCATGGAGGCGAGGCCCTTTCTCCTCATCTTCCCCGCGGCGGACGTCGCCACGAGACGGAATTGGCACCTTCCCGAGCCGGGAGCCTCGCGTGAAAACCTGCGCCCGAAGGGCACCACTAGGCGTGGTGGTCGGGCGACGGGTGGCGAGAACGGCTGGAGGGTTGCCGGGGCTTCAACGGGCCGTATCCCTCTGCCCCTCTGGATGAGCGGTATGGCACCGGGCAAGGCCCAGGCGTTTATGAGCGGCGACCCCGACATACGACGGCGTTCCGCGTTGTTCAGACTGTAACCGAAGGCATGGGCGCCTGAGACAGTCGTCCGTACCGCGAGATGGATCACACGCAGCTCGAACGCCGCGTCACACAAGAGGAGTCGAACACGTGCTGGATGAGGTGGAGCGCTGGCTGGCCCGGCGGTCCTGGTCCGCCGACGACCGCCCGCTCGACCAGCTCCTCGCGGCGAAACGCGGCGCGGGCACCACGGTGAGCGTGGTGCTGCCGGCGCTGAACGAAGAGGCCACGGTGGGCACCATCGTGACCACGATCCGCGCCGAGCTGATGTCGGACGCGATGCCGCTGGTGGACGAGCTGGTGGTGATGGACTCGGGGTCCACGGACCGGACGGCCGAGGTCGCCGCGGCGGCGGGTGCCCGGGTGGTGCACCGGGACGCGGTGCTGCCGGGCCTGCCCGCGCTGCCCGGCAAGGGCGAGGTGCTGTGGCGGTCGCTGCTGGCGACGACCGGTGACGTGGTCTGCTTCGTCGACGCGGACCTGCGGGACTTCTCGGCGGACTTCGTCTCGGGCATCGTCGGCCCGCTGCTGACCGACCCCGGGGTGCAGTTCGTCAAGGCGATGTACGACCGCCCGCTCGGCGAGGCCGTGGGCCAGGGCGGCCGGGTCACCGAGCTGGTGGCCCGCCCGCTGCTGAACCTGCACTGGCCGCAGCTGGCGGGCTTCGTCCAGCCGCTGGGCGGCGAGTACGCGGCCCGCCGCTCCCTGCTGGAGCGGCTGCCGTTCCCGGTGGGTTACGGCGTGGAGCTGGGGCTGCTGGTGGACGCGCTGCACACGGTGGGTCTGGACGCCCTGGCCCAGGTCGACGTGGGCGTGCGCAAGCACCGCCACCAGGACGGCCGGGCGCTGGGCCGGATGGCGGCGGCGATCTACCGCACGGCACAGCTGCGGCTGGCGCGGGGCCATCTGGTGCGGCCGTCGCTGACGCAGTTCGAACGGACGGCGGAGGGGTTCGTGCCGCGGACGTACGCGGTGGACACGGAGGAGCGACCGCCGATGGAGTCGATACCGGAGTATCGGAGGCGGCGGGTGGCGTAGGCGGGGGCTGAATTTCAGCCCGTCCGGCGTTTGAGGACACCGCGCGAAGCGCGGAAAAGGGGGCCCGGGGGCGAAGCCCCCGGATACGGGAAGGGGCGGGTAGGGGACAAGGCCCCGCGCAGCGGCACACGCCACCCGCGGCCCGGGACGGAGCCCCGGCTACCGCCCCGGTGGCCGGGGACAAACGTTTGAACGCTCCGCATCGCGGCAAAGCTCGCGTCATGGTCGCTCAGCCCGTGCATCCCGCACCGATCGTCGTCGCCTCCAACCGCGGCCCGGTCTCGTACCGCCGCCAGGACGACGGCACCCTGGTCGCCGGACGCGGCGGCGGCGGCCTGGTCTCCGGGCTCGGCGCCATAGGGACGGACGCGGGCGCGGTCTGGGTGTGCGCGGCCCTGGGCGAGGGCGACCGCGAGGCGGCCCGGGCGGCCGGCCGGCGGCTCGACCCGGCGGACACCGGCGGCCACCGGGTGCGGATGCTGGACATCCCGGCCGACACCTTCGCCGCCGCCTACAACGGCATCGCCAACTCCGTGCTGTGGTTCGTGCACCACCTGCTCTACCAGACACCCCTGGAGCCCACTTTCGACGCGGACTTCCGCACGCAGTGGGCGGCGTACGAGGCGTACAACACGGCGTTCGCCGACGCCCTGGCCGAGGAGGCGGCGCCCGGCGCGGCCGTGCTCGTCCAGGACTACCACCTGACCCTGGTGCCGGGCCTGCTCCGCGAGCGCCGCCCCGACCTGCGCATCGGCCATTTCTCGCACACCCCGTGGGCCCCGCCGGACTACTTCCGGATGCTGCCGGACGACGTGGCCGGGCAGGTGCTGCGCGGCATCCTGGGCGGTGACCGCGCGGCCTTCCTCACCCACCGCTGGGCCGAGGCGTTCGCCGCGTGCTGCGCGGAGGAGCTGGGCGCCGAGGTGCTCCGCGACGGGGACGGGCGGGCCACGGCGGTCCGCTTCGAGGAGCGCACGACCCTGCTGGGGGTGCACGGGCTCGGCGCGGACGCGGACTTCCTGCGGCGTCGCGCGCACGAGCCGGACGTCGCGGAGCGGATGGCGGCGCTGCGGGCCCAGATCGGGCCGGGCCGCAGAGCGATCGTGCGGGTGGACCGCACCGAGCTGTCCAAGAACATCGTGCGCGGTCTGCTCGCCTACCGCCGCCTGCTGGAGGACCGCCCGCGGTGGCGCGGCAAGGTGGTGCACGTCGCCTTCGCGTACCCCTCGCGGCAGGACCTGGCGGTCTACCGCGACTACACGGCCACGGTGGAGCGCGTCGCCCGGGAGATCAACTCCGCGTTCGGCACGGAGGGGTGGGAGCCGGTGGTCCTGCATGTGAAGGACGACTTCGCGCGCTCCCTGGCGGCGTACCGGCTGGCCGACGTGGCACTGGTGAACCCCGTCCGCGACGGGATGAACCTCGTCGCCAAGGAGGTCCCGGTGGTCTCCGACCACGGCTGCGCGCTGGTCCTCTCCCGGGAGGCGGGCGCGGCGGCGGAGCTGGCCGAGGACGCCCTCGTGGTCAACCCGTACGACGTGGAGGCCACCGCCCGCGCGCTGCACGAGGCGCTGCTCATGGATCCGGCCGAGCGCGCGGAGCGCACGAAGCGGCTGGCCGCGGCGGCGACGGCGCTGCCGCCGGCGCGCTGGTTCGTCGATCAGCTACGGGCCCTCGGCGGCTAGGCCCCGGGGCTAGGCTGGGCGGGTGCAGCCCAAGGACAATCCCGGTCCCGAGCCCACCGACGAACTGTGCATGACGTGCCAGTGGTGCACGGGCTCCGGCTTCGTGCAGCGTTCGCTGCTCCACGTCCCCGGTCCCGATCCGTTCGGCGGGGGCGGGGAGTCGGCGGTGCGGGCGGGCCAGTGCAGACACTGCCGGGGCAGCGGGGTCTACGACTCCGAGCTGGACCCGACGCTGGAGCACTGGCGGAGGCGGCCGGAGCGGGAGCCCCGGGCCGGCGCGGAGGCCGACCGGGGGGACGCCCCGGAGGACGACTCCGACTGATCGCCGCCGAGGACCCCCGGGACCTGATCCGACTGACCCTCTCCGCCTGGTCCGCCTGGTCCGCCTGGTCCGCCTGGTCCGCCTGATCCGGCTGATCCGCCTGATCCGCCTGATCCGCCTGATCCGCCTGATCCGCCTGATCCGCCTGATCCGCCTGATCCGGCTGATCCGCCTGGTCCGGCTGATCGGCCGGTCCTCAGCCCGGCGGGCCGCCGGCCCGCTCCGCGAGGGCGTCCAGCAGCGCCACCACCCCGCCCGGCCCGTCGACGACGAGATCGGCGCGCTCGGCCAGCTCGGCGACCTCCGCGCTGCCACTGCACACCAGCACGCCGGGCAGCCCCTCGGAGCGCAGCTTCTCGACGGCGGCGAAGGCGGCGAGGTCGCCGAGGTCGTCCCCGGCGTAGAGGACGGCGGCGGCGCCGGTCTCGCGGACGTAGGAGGCGAGTGCGGCGCCCTTGTCGACACCGGGCGGGCGCAGCTCCAGGACGAGCCGCCCGGGCTCGACGATCAGGCCGTGCCGGGCGGCGAGCTCGGAAAGGGGGCCGCGCAGGGCGTCGAAGGCGGCCTGCGGGTCGGCGGCGCGGCGGGTGTGGACGGCGATGGCGCGGCCCTTGTCCTCGACCCAGGTGCCCCGCCAGGCCCCGGAAGCGTCCAGGACACCGGGGAGCTCCGCCTGGACGGCCGCGACGCCGGGGTGCGGGGCGGGCGCGCTGACGGTGCCGGTCGCGGCGTCCCAGCGCTCGGCGCCGTAGTGCCCGAGGACGACGAGGTGCGCGAGCTCCGGCACTCCGGCGAGGCCGCCGTACCGCACGGCGACCCCGGCGGGCCGGCCGGTGATCACGGCGACGGAGCGGAGGCGTGGCGCGAGCCGGGCGAGCGCGGGCACGGCACCGGGGTGGGCGCGGGCCCGCTCGGGGTCGGGCACGATCTCGGCGAGGGTGCCGTCGAAGTCGAGGGCGACGACCGCGCGGTCCGGGCACGCCAGCAGGGCGGCGAGCCCGTCACGGCCTGCGGGGGTGACGGGGGTGGGGAGCGGGTGACTGCCCATGGGGGTGACAGTACCGGGCGGGGGCGCGGGGGCGGGGGCGGACGCCCGGATCCCCGGGCCCGGGTGTCGGCGGGGACGGGGATGCGGTGGGTGCCGCTGCGCGGAGCCTTCCCCGCCCCGCCCTTCCACGCGACCGGGGAGGTCCCCGGGCCCCCTTTCCGAGCTGCCGCGCGGTGTCCTCAAACGCCGGACAGGCTGAAATTCACCTTCGCTCGCGGCGGGCGTCGCGCACCCGCCGCAGCCGGTTGACGGTGACAGGATCGTGAGCGAGGGCGCGTGGGTCGTCGAGCAGAGCGTTGAGAAGCTGGTAGTAGCGGGTCGGGGTGATGCCGAGCCGCTCGCGGACGGCCCGTTCCTTCGCCCCGGGTCCGGGCCATGTCCGGCGCTCCAGGGCGAGGACGGCGCGGTCCCGCTCGGAGAGGCCGGACTCTTCGTACGCGCTCACGTTCGTCAGCCTAGCGGGCCGCGATCTCCTGGGAGTCGGCGTCGCGCTTGATCTCGCTGAGCACGCTGGCCGGGTCGCCGCCCTTCTTGACCACGGAACCGATCTTCTCCTTGAGGTCCTTGCTGACCTTGGCCCAGGAGGTCTTGTCCGCGGGGTAGAACGTGGCGTTCTCCAGCTGCTCCAGGAACTGGCGCAGGTCCTTGTGCTTGGCGTCGCCGAGCATCTGGGCGGAGGCGCTCGACGTCACGGGCAGCAGATCGTACTGGCCGGTGAAGTCCAGGACGTTCTTGGTGCTGTAGACGAAGTCGAGGAACAGGCCGATCTGTTCGCGGTTGCCGTTCTGCTTGAAGGCCATCATCCAGTCGGCGACGCCCATGGTGGACTTCGCCTTGCCCTTGACGCCCGGCAGCGGCGCCGTCATGTACTTGACGCCCTTGGCGGTGGCCTGCTGCATCAGCGTGGGGTGGCCGTGGAGCATGCCGACCTCGCCCCGGCAGAACGCGTCGAAGACGTCCTGGCGGTTGGTGCGGGCGGGGTCGCCGGAGCCGGTGAGGCCCTTGCCGACGAACTCGTCGCGCAGCCATTCGAAGGTGCGGACGTTATCCGATGAATCGATGGTGTACGAACCGTTGTGGTCGGTGTAACCGCCGCCACCGCTGAGCATCCACAGCATCGTCTCGGCGGGCGCCTCCTCGGGGCCGAGCGGCAGACCGAAGGGCATCTTGACGCCCTTGACGCTCTGGAGCTTCGTGGCCGCCGCCTTGAGCTCGTCCCAGCTCTCCGGCGGCTTGGCTATGCCGGCCTGGGCGAAGAGGGTCTTGTTGCAGAAGAGCAGACGGGTGGAGCCGACGAAGGGCAGACCGTACTGCACCCGGTTCACCTCGCCGGCCTTGGCGATCGAGGCGATGAGGTCGGCCTGGGTGGGTACGGTGAGGAGCTGCTCGGCGGAGTAGAGCTTGCCGGCGGCGGCGAAGTCGGCGTAGGCGCCGATCTGCGCGAGGTCGGGGGCCTTGCCGGCCGCGACCATCTCGGCGACCTTCTTGTCGACCTCGTTCCAGCTGTAGACCTCGACGTCGACCTTGATCTTGCTGTTCTTCTCGTGGAACTCGCGCGCGAGGGCGTCCCAGTACTTCTTCGAGCTGTTGCCCGGCTTGTCGCCGTAGTCGGCCGCGACCAGCTTCAGCGTCGTGGCGCCCGACGCTTCGCTGCCGCACGCCGTCAGAGCGGGCGCCAACGCCGCCGTGGCGGCGCCCGCCGCCGTCAGACCCAAGAACCGCCGCCGCTGCACTACCGCTTCCCGCCTTCGTGGTTCGTCCGTCGCTGGAGAGCGTGAGTCTCTCCCGCGCGCCACCTTACGGTCTAGCCGACTCCGGTTTCGCTTCGGTATCGCTCTTCCCCCCTGTGGCGGCGGGCTGCTATCCACGGTCTGACGCGTTCCGCACCTGGTAAGGAGCACCGGCACATGTCCGACATTCCCGCTTCCGCCACGTCCTCCGGCCGCACCTCGGCCGAGATCCTCACCCAGCCCTCCCACTGGCTCCGGGCCGCGGCGGCGGCCGCCGCCGCGCCGGGTCTGCCACGGCCCGGGGAGCGGGTGGCCGTGACCGGGTGCGGCACGTCGTGGTTCATGGCGCAGGCGTACGCGGCGCTGCGCGAGGCGGCGGGTCAGGGCGAGACGGACGCGTTCGCGGCGTCGGAGTTCCCGGTGTCGCGGACGTACGACAGGGTCGTGGCGATCACCCGGTCCGGGACGACGACCGAGGTGCTCGACCTGATCGGCGAGGTGCGCGAGCGGTGGGAGGTCCTCGCCGTGACCGCCACTCCCGGGGCGCCGGTCGTACCGGCCGCGGACGAGGCCGTGGTCCTCGACTTCGCGGACGAGGAGTCCGTGGTGCAGACGCGCTTCGCGACGAGCGCCCTGGCGTTCCTGCGGGCGGGCCTGGAGCGCCACGGCCGCTGGACCGCCACCCGGCCGGTGGCGGAGGCGGCGAAGGACGCCGAGTCGACGACCGTCTCCCCCCTCCCGCCCGCCGCCCTGGCGGCCGAGCAGTGGACGTTCCTGGGCACGGGCTGGACGTACGGCCTGGCCCAGGAGGCGGCCCTGAAGATGCGCGAGGCGGCGGGCGCCTGGACGGAGGCGTACCCGGCGATGGAGTACCGGCACGGCCCGGTGTCGGTCACGGGCCCCGGCAGGGTGACCTGGATCTTCGGCGAGGTCCCGGCGGGCCTGGCGGAGGAGGTGACGGCGACGGGCGGCACGCTGATCACATCGGAGGGCCGGGATCCGATGGCGGACCTGATCCGGGCGCAGCGGCTCGCTGTCGCGGTGGCGGAGGGGCGGGGTCTGGACCCGGACCGGCCGAGGAACCTGACGCGGAGCGTGATCTTGAATTCAGCCCGGCCGGCGTTTGAGGCCACCGCGCGGAGCGCGGAAAGGGGGCCCGGGGGCGGAGCCCCCGGTTACGGGAAGGGGCGGGTAGGGGACAAGGCCCCGCGCGGCGGCACCGACAACGCACAGCACCAGGTGGACTAGACCTTTCATGGCGCCGCACGCGACACTGTCCCCGTGAACCACGTCCTCGCCCTCGACGTAGGCGGCACCGCCATCAAGGCCGCCCTCATCGCTCCCGACCACCGCATCCTCCACGAAGCCCGCCGCCCCACCCGCCGCGAGCGAGGCCCGGAGGCGGTCGTCGGCGGCATCCTGGACTTCGCCGCCGAGCTGCGGGAGCTGGGCCGGGAGCGGTACGGCCGGCCCGCCGAGGCGGCCGGCGTGGCCGTGCCGGGCATCGTCGACGACGTGGCGGGCACGGCGGTCTACGCGGCGAACCTCGGCTGGCGTGACGTCCCCCTGCGCGACCTGCTGAGCGCGCGGCTCGACGGGACGCCCGTCGCCCTCGGCCACGACGTCCGCACCGGCGGCCTCGCCGAGGGCCGGGTGGGCGCGGGCCGGGGCGCCGACCGCTTCCTGTTCGTACCGCTGGGCACGGGCATCGCCGGGGCGATAGGCATCGACGGCCGCATCGAGAAGGGCGCCCACGGGTACGCCGGCGAGATCGGCCACATCTCCGTACGCCCGGGCGGCCCGGAGTGCGGCTGCGGCGGCCGGGGCTGCCTGGAGACGCTGGCGTCCGCGTCGGCGGTCTCCCGCGCCTGGGCGGAGGCGAGCGGCGACCCGGAGGCGGACGCGGCGGACTGCGCCAAGGCCGTGGAGTCGGGCGACCCGAAGGCGCGGGCCGTCTGGCAGGAGGCGGTCGACGCGCTCGCCGACGGCCTGGTCACCGCGCTGACCCTGCTCGATCCGAGGACCCTGATCATCGGTGGTGGGCTGGCCGAAGCGGGGGAAACGTTGTTCGCTCCCCTGCGCGCCGCCGTCGAGCGGCGGGTCACATTCCAGAAACTCCCCCTGATCGTCCCCGCCGCGCTGGGGGACACCGCCGGCTGCCTGGGCGCGGGTCTGCTCGCCTGGGACCTGCTGGCCGCGCACCACCCCACCACTCCCACGGAGGTATCCGCCTGATGGTCGAACGAACGGTTCTCGCCGGTGCCCGCGTGGTGCTGCCGACCGGTGTCGTGGAAGGGGGCCACGTCACGGTGGAGGGCGGCCGCGTCGCCGGGTGCGGGGTCCAGGAAGGCGCACGCGGGGTGCGGGAAAGCGCGCGCGGGGCCCAGGAAGGCGCACGCGACGGACAGCGCACGCTCGACCTCGCCGGCCACTGGATCGTCCCCGGCTTCGTCGACATGCACGTCCACGGCGGCGGCGGCGCGTCCTTCTCGGCGGGCGACCCCGAGGAGGCCCTGACCGCGATCCGCACGCACCGCGCGCACGGCACCACGACCATGGTCGCGTCGACGGTCACCGGCGACCTGGACGACCTGGCGCGGCAGGCGGCGGTCCTCTCGGAGCTGACCGAGCAGGGCGACCTGGCGGGCATCCACTTCGAGGGCCCGTTCATCTCCCCGCACCGCTGCGGCGCGCACCAGCCGGAGCTCCTGCGGGACCCGGACCCGGCGGACGTGCGCAAGCTCGTCGAGGCGGCACGCGGCGCGGCCCGGATGATGACGCTGGCGCCGGAGCTCCCCGGCGGCCTGGACTCGGTCCGCCTCCTCGCCGACCTCGGCGTCGTCGCGGCCGTCGGCCACACGGACTCGACGTACGAGGCCACGCTCGACGCGGTCGAGGCGGGCGCGACCGTCGCGACGCACCTCTTCAACGCGATGCCGTCCCTGATGCACCGCGCGCCGGGCCCGATCGCGGCGCTGCTGGAGGACGACCGGGTGACGGTCGAGCTGATCAACGACGGTACGCATCTGCACCCGGCGGTCCTGGAGCTGGCGTTCGCCCGCGCGGGCGCGGACCGGGTCGCCTTCATCACGGACGCGATGGGCGCGGCCGGGATGAGCGACGGGATGTATCCGCTCGGCCCCATGAGCGTGGAGGTCAAGGACGGGGTGGCGCGGATCGCCGACGGCCCGACGGCGGGTTCGATCGCGGGTTCGACGCTGACGCTCGACACGGCGTTCAAGCGCGCGGTGACGGTCGACCGGCTGCCGGTCGAGGACGCGGTACGGGCCCTGTCGGCGACCCCGGCGCGGCTGCTGGGCGTCGGCGACCGGGTCGGCTCGCTGGAAGCGGGCAAGGACGCGGACCTCGTCGTGCTCGACGCGTCGTACGACCTGGTGGGTGTGATGCGCAAGGGCGAATGGGTGGTCTCTCCCGAAGCGCGGTAGTTTCTCCCGCTTCTGACGGGGCATCGAACAGCGGCGGCGGTGCCCACGGTCTGGGCCTGCCGCCGCTGTTTTGGCATGATCGCTCGCGCGGTCGTCGTACGGCGACACGCAGTCGGCACACCGCAGACACCGTACGGACACACCCGCACGGACACACCCGCAAGGGCACCGAGAAACACCGCCGTCGACACCGCCGTCACGCCGGCCTGGTCATGGGAGAGCCGCCGATGATCCTTACGGTCACGCTCAACACCGCGCTCGACCTGACGTATCACGTCCCACGTCTGGAGCCGCACGGCTCGCACCGCGTCACCGAGGTCACCGAGCGGGCGGGCGGCAAGGGGCTCAACGTGGCGCGGGTGCTGGCGGCGCTGGGGCACGACACGGTCGTCACCGGGTTCGTCGGGGGCGCGACGGGGACCACCGTGCGCCGCCTGCTGGCCGAGAGCGCCCCGCGCGAGGGCCTGGCGATCGGCGGGGTCGCGGGTACGGCGGGGCGGCTGACCGACGCGCTCGTCCCTATCGGCGGGCGTACGCGCCGTACGGTCGGCGTCGTGGACGCCTCCACGGGCGACACGACCCAGCTGAACGAGCCGGGCCCGGACGTCACCCCCAAGGAGTGGGCGGGCTTCGCCGACACCTACGCCCGCCTTCTTCCGGAGGCCCGCGCCGTGGCGCTGTGCGGCAGCCTGCCGCCGGGGGTGCCGGTCGGCGCGTACGCCCTGCTGGTGCGGAAGGCGCGGGCGCTGGGCGTGCCCGTGCTCCTGGACACGAGCGGCGAGCCGCTGCGCCGCGCGGTGGCCGCGCGCCCGGACGTCGTCAAGCCGAACACCGAGGAACTGGCCGCGCTCACGGGCTCCACGGAGCCGCTGCGGGCGGCCCTGGACACCCGGCGGCGCGGCGCCCACGCGGTCGCGGCGACGCTGGGCCCGGCGGGCATGCTGGCCGTGACCCCCGACGGGGCGTGGCGCGCGGCGCCGCCCCGCCGGATATCCGGCAACCCGACGGGCGCGGGCGACTCCGCCTCCGCGGCCCTCCTGTCGGGCTGGGTGGAGAACCTCCCCTGGCCGGACCGGATCGCGCGCGCGGTGGCCCTGTCGGCGGCGACGGTACGTACGCCGGCGGCCGGCGAGTTCGACGCGGCGGCGTACGAGGCGCTGCTGCCGCAGGTGAAGGTAGCCCCGGCGTGAGGTGACGGCGTGCCGCGCCCCGGACACGCGGCGAGACGTCCCGGGACGGCACGAGGTGTCACGCGGTACGCGACCCGCGACCGCAGCCCGCAGCCCGCAGCCCGCAGCCCGCAGCCCGCAGCCCGCAGCCCGCAGCCCGCAGCCCGCAGCCCGCAGCCCGCAGCCCGCAGCCCGCAGCCCGCAGCCCGCAGCCATGAACCGCCCTTGGTCCGTCCCCGTCACGGAAGGCCGCTCATGCCCCTGGTACGCACCGCCGAGCTCGTCACCGCCGCCCGCGAGGCCGGGCGCGCGGTCGTCGCCTTCAACGTCATCACCCTGGAGCACGCGGAGGCGATCGCGGCCGGCGCGGAGCGCGCGGGCGCGCCGGCGATCCTTCAGATCTCGGAGAACGCCGTGAAGTTCCACGGCGGGGACGTGGGCCCCGTCGCGGCCGCGACGGCGGCCGTGGCCGCCGCGTCCCGGGCCCGGCTGGCGCTCCACCTCGACCACGTCGAGTCGGCGGACCTGCTGCGGGCGGCGCACGCGCACGGCTTCGGCTCGGTCATGTTCGACGCGTCGAAGCGCGGCTACGGGGAGAACGTCAAGGCCACGGCCGAGGCGGTCCGTTGGGGCCACGCGCGCGGCATCTGGGTGGAGGCGGAGCTGGGCCGCGTCGGCGGCAAGGCGGGCGAGCCCCCGCTGGACGCCCACGCGCCGGGCGTCCGCACGGACCCGGCGGAGGCGGCGGCCTACGTGGCCGACACGGGCGTCGACGCCCTGGCCGTCGCGGTCGGCAGCGCCCACGCCATGACCACCCGCACGGCCGCCCTCGACCACACCCTGATCACGGCCCTCCGCGAGGCCGTCCCGGTCCCCCTGGTCCTGCACGGCTCGTCGGGCGTCCCGGACGAGGAGCTCCGCCGCGCGGTGACGGCGGGCATGACCAAGATCAACGTAGGCACGGCCCTGAACACGGCCTTCACGGGCACGGTCCGCGCCTTCCTGGAGGCCCACCCGTCGACGACGGACCCGCGCAGGTATCTGGTCCCTGCGCGGGAGGCGATGGTGGGGGCGGTGGAGGGGTTCCTGCGGGTGGCGGGCGGGTGACCGTCAGGCTCCGCCGGGGGTCAGCGACACCTGGTCGAGGTGCACCTCGCACTTGTTGCCGGTCTGGCAGAAGACCTTGATGGTGTTCTTGCCTTCCTTGAGGTCCACCTGGGTCCAGCTGCCCATCCAGTTGGTGGACCACTCGCCGGGCTTCGACCCGCCGTGGTTGCCCAGGCGTATGGGCAGCTTGTTGGTCTCGCCGTTGACGGCGACCGAGAGCTCCCCGTCCTTGCCGGGGACGCCGTAGGTGACGTTCAGGCGGTACGCCCCGGTGCTCTTGACCGCGACCTCCCACTCGACGCCCGCCCCGGACGCTTCCAGGCCCTTGATGTAGGCGCCGCCCTCGGACTTGGCACCCGCCACCTCCGTGGCGGTGGTGGCGCCGCCGAGCAGCCGCAGGCTGGCCGCGTCCCGCTTCTGGAGGCCCACCGCCGAAGGATTGCTCGGAGTCTGCTTCTTCTCCGGCTCCTTCGGCTTGTCGTTCTTCTTGCCGTCGTCCTCGCCCGGCTTGTCGTCCCCGCCGCCCGTGGCCCCCGCCTGCGTGCTGCCCTTGTCGTTGTTGCCGTTGGTCATCATCGCGACGCCGATCCCGCCCGCGACCACCGCCACGACGGCGATCGCCGCGATCAGCAGCCCGCGCCGCTTCGGGCGCGCGACGTGGCCGCCCGGGGCGGCCGGGGGCATCGGCTGGCGGGGGGCGCCGCCCGGGAGCGTCTCCGGGGCCGCGTAGTGCGGCGACGGGGACTGCTGGCGCGGGGGCTGCGGGCCGTACTGGCGGGAGCCGACCGGGCGGACCTGGTGGTACGAGGTGCGGGGGACGCCGGGGCGGCGCTCTTCCGGGCCGCTGTCGGCGTTGTTCCCGTCGCCGCCTTCCGAGCGGTACAGGTGCGCGAACGGGTCGTCGTTCTCCGGCGTTCCCGCGCCGTTATTACCGGCCGTCATCCCCTGTCACTCCCAACCTGGTATGCCCATCGACGCCCACGTGCGTACGCGTCACGGACCACTGCTGCCGAGCCGGGGCGGCCCGGGAGGCTCAAACGGTCCGGATGGCCAAAAATTCACGATCGATTCACGGTAGGCGGCGGTGCCGCATCGGCGCAGCCTACCCCGATACGGCGATACCACGCCCTGGTACGGACCTCAGCCCGCCCGCCGCCCCGCCTTGGCCCGTGACCGCTTTTCGACGTACATCCGCTGGTCGGCGGAGTGCAGCACCTCGTCCGCGGACATTCCACAGCCTGCCCAGCCGATCCCGAAACTCGCGCCGACCCGCACGGCCCGCCCGTCGACCCTTATCGGCGGGACGATCGCGTTGCGCAGCCGCACCGCGAGGTCCTCCGCGTCGGCCTGGCCCAGGCCGTCCGCCAGCACCACGAACTCGTCGCCGCCGAGCCGGGCGACCGTGTCGCCGTCGCGCACGCCGTTGCTGAGCCGCCGGGCGACCTCGATGAGGACCGCGTCCCCCGTGTGGTGCCCGAACCGGTCGTTGATCGACTTGAAGCCGTCCAGGTCGCAGAAGAGGACCGCGAGCCCCTTCGTCCCGTCGTCCTCGCCGTCCTCGTCCGGCGCGACGGCGTGGACGTGGCCGGGATAGGTGCCCACGCCGCAGGCCGTCCCGCTGTGCTCCGCGCCGAACTCGCCGGTCGCGCAGTCCGGCGCGCAGTCGTTGGCGTACTCCGGCGGGTAGTCCGCCCCCGGCTCGGAGCCGAAGCCGTGCTGCCCGTACTGCCCGAAGGGCCCGCCCTCGGCCTCGGTGAGGCCGTCCAGGCCGCCGTAGGGCGCGACCGCCGCCACCGGGGGCTCGCCGCCGGGCGGCGTGCCGCACAGCCGGCTGCTGAGCCGGGCCCGCAGCTCCGCGCTGTTGGGCAGGCCGGTCAGCGAGTCGTGGCTGGCCCGGTGGGCGAGCTGGAGCTCGTGCCGCTTGCGCTCCTCGATGTCCTCGACGTGGGTCAGGAGGTAGCGCGGCCCGTCGGCGGCGTCGGCGACCACCGAGTTGCGCAGCGACACCCAGACGTACGTGCCGTCCCGGCGCGCGAGCCGCAGCTCGGCCCGGCCGCCCTCGGCCGAGGTGCGCAGCAGGGTGCCGACGTCCTCCGGGTGGACGAGGTCGGAGAAGGAGTAGCGGCGCATCTGGGACGCGGGCCGGCCCAGCAGCCGGCACAGCGCGTCGTTGGTGCGGTGCAGCCTGCCGTGCTGGTCACCGCCCATCTCGGCGATGGCCATGCCGCTCGGCGCGTACTCGAAGGCCTGGCGGAAGCTTTCCTCACTTGCGCGCAGCGCCTGCTGCTCACGCTCCAGACGGACCAGTGCCCGCTGCATGTTTGCGCGAAGTCGAGCGTTACTGATCGCAATCGCCGCTTGGAAGGCGTACATCTGGAGCGCCTCCCGGCCCCAGGCGCCGGGGCGGCGTCCGTTGCGCGGCTGGTCGACCGAGATGACGCCCAGGAGCTCGCCGCCGGCCGCGCCCGCCGTGTACATCGGGGCGAAGAGGCGGTCCATGGGGTGCCATTCGTCGGGGAACCGCGGCGCGGGCCCGGCGGTGTGCCACTGGGGCACGTCGTCGTTGTCGAGGACCCAGCCCTCGGTGTACGGGATGAAGCGCAGCGAACCCCACTGGTCGGCCATGGCCAGGCGCCGCTCCCACGACACCCGCGAGCCGACCCGGCCCGCCATCAGGGCCTCCGCGCCCGCGCTCCCGGCGACGGCGGCCACGACCAGATCACCGTCCGGGCGTACGAGGTTGACGGCCGAGAGCTCGTAGCCGAGCCCGGTGATGATGCCGTCCGCGACGGTCTGCAAGGTGTCCGCGAGGCTGCGCGCCGTGTTCAGATCGGCGACCACTTGATGCAGGCCCCGCAAGGTGGCCAGGCGGACATACGGCTCCGACTCGGTCTCCATCTTCGCTCTCCCCCGAGACCTCGACAGCAACTCCAAAAGCTTCTTGTCGTCCGTTTACCACGGCCACTGAATCACAGCGAGCTGACCACTCGGTACACAGGGTCAACAATTACCGCCCTCTGTGACTCATGTCACAGTGCGTGATGAAGTACTACTACTGGCGTTCGAGCGCGCTCTTATGCTTCGTGAACGCAAATCCGTCAGCGGAGCGACCATCCGCGAGAACCTCCCTGAACGACCATCCGTACAGACGCCGTCCGGGGCCCTTTCGGATGCCTGCCGACCACGACTCCCGTGACGTTCCGGAGCCATCGGGGGGCGCGCGGTCACACGACGGGCGCCGAACGAGCGGGGAGACGGATCGGATTCGGACGCCGTACGACATGCTTCGGTCACTCTTCGAGCACCCTTACGGCACCCTTTAGACACCCTTTGACCTAGGACCGGCCTGGTCCTGAAGCCCGATGCGACAGACCTGGCCGGACGGCTAGCGTGCACAGCGTGTTGCAGACGACTTCGCCCCACGAGACCGCCATACCCCATGCTGAGGGGGTGAGCGCCGATGACTTCCGTGCCGCCCTGGGCCGCCTCGCAGCGGGTGTGGTGCTGGTGACCGCCCACGACCCGGAGCACGGCCCCCGCGGCGAGGACGTCGGCATGACGGCCACCGCGTTCCTGTCCGTGTCGCTGGAGCCGCCGCTCGTGATGGTGAGCGTTCGCAACGACTCCCGGATGGACGACCTCCTGGAACGGCAGCCCCTGTGGGCGGTCTCGGTGCTCTCCGAGAGCCAGCGGCACATCGCCGGACGTTTCGCCATGAAGGGCCGCATCAGCGACCGGCTGCTGTTCGAGGACATCCCGTACGAGCGGGGCGCGGCGGTCGGCGCGCCGCTGGTGCGGGGCGCGCTGGCGGTGCTGGAGTGCCGCACGGAGCAGCGGGTGCTCGCCGGGGACCACACGCTGGTGATCGGCCGGGTGCTGACGGCGACGGCGCCGAGCACGGAGGGCGGGCCGCTGACGTATTTCAGGGGGAAGTACCGCCGCCTGGGCTGACGGTTCGGCGCGGACGAGCCGGGTCGGCTTCGGGCCCGCAGGGGCCCGCACGGGTCCGGGAACGGCTCGAAACGGCCTGCGCCCGACGCGAGACGGAGCCGGCGCGAGACGGAGCCGACGCGAGACGGAGCCGACGGAAGTCAGGACCCGCAGACCCCGCGAACCCTGCGGACCCCGCGCCCTACCCCCAGTCCCGCCCCGACCTGCCCCGCTTCGTATCGGCCCGCTGCTTCTTCTCCCGCAGCCGGCGTTCGTTGATCCCGCGGGGGATCTTCGTCGCCCGGCGGGGCCGCGGCGGCGGCGCCGTGGCCTCCGCGAGCAGCGAGGCCAGCCGGACGGCCGCGGTCTCGCGGTTGCGCCACTGGGACCGGTGCTCCGACGCGCGTACGGTCACGACCCCGCCGACGAGCCGGTTCGCGAGCCGCTCCAGCGCGCGCTCCTTCCACACGTCGGGAAGGGCGTTCGTAGCCGCGAGGTCGAAGCGGAGCTCGACCTGGCTGTCGCTGGTGTTGACGTGCTGGCCGCCGGGGCCGGAGGAGCGCGAGAAACGCCACTGGAGCTCGGCCTCCGGCAGGGAGACCGAGCCGCGGATGACGTAGGGACCGGACATGGTCCCCATGATCCCGCGTCGGAACGCGGTGCGTCACCTCGTTTTGCGCCCCGTGCGCGGGCGCGGCACATCAGGGATTGGCAAAGAAAGTAAAGCAGTGTGGAACCCTGGGTCCCCCTTGTGGCGTTAGTCAGGGTGACGGTGGCCTCATGGCCGCGACGCACTCAGAAAGGGACCATCCCCATGGCTGTAAGCCTGTCCAAGGGCGGCAACGTCTCCCTCACCAAGGAGGCCCCGGGCCTGACGGCCGTCACGGTCGGCCTCGGCTGGGACGTCCGCACCACCACGGGCACGGACTTCGACCTCGACGCGAGCGCGATCGCCGTGAACCCCACGGGCAAGGTCTACTCCGACGCCCACTTCGTCTTCTTCAACAACAAGTCGACGCCGGACCAGTCCATCGTCCACACCGGTGACAACGTCACGGGCGCCGGCGAGGGCGACGACGAGCAGATCAACGTCAACCTGGCGGCTCTCCCGGCCGACGTCGAGAAGATCGTCTTCCCGGTCTCCATCTACGACGCCGTGACCCGCAGCCAGAACTTCGGCCAGGTCCGCAACGCCTACATCCGCATCCTCAACCAGGCCGGCGGCGCCGAGATCGCCCGCTACGACCTCAGCGAGGACGCCGCCACCGAGACCGCCATGGTCTTCGGCGAGCTGTACCGCAACGGCGCGGACTGGAAGTTCCGCGCCGTGGGCCAGGGCTACGCCTCGGGCCTGGTCGGCATCGCGCAGGACTTCGGCGTCAACGTCTAAGACTGGTGACCTGACCTGCGGAAACACGGCGCTGACCGGTGCTGAGTCAGCACGGAACCAGCACCGTATGACCCTGGTCAGCACGAAGACCCCCCAACTAACCCTTGGGGGGTCTTCTTCATGTGCGGGTCAGTGGCTCGTCAGGCGGCCTGTGCCATCTCTTCTGGCCCGCTCGGGGCTTCCGCCCTTGATGGCCGTGAGCTGAGGCCGCATGGCGGCTTCCATGGCCTTCCGGGCGCGTTCCCAGGACTCCGGTACGAGGTGCCCGTACGTGTCGGCGGTAATGCGGATGGACTTGTGTCCGAGCCAGCGGCTCACCTCCAGCAGTGAGCAGCCAGCATGGTTCATCCTGCCCTTCCTCCTCGGCTCGGTGCCCATGCTCGACGACGACCGGATCACCCTGCCGAAGATCGACGGCGGGGAACTCTCCAACGCCTACGCCTGGGCCACGGCCCGCCCCCGGGTGATCACCCTCGCCGAGGACGCCCGGCCGCTGTGGCGGATCGTCCGCCGGTACGCCCGGATCCTGGGCGAGACCCTGCCCGGGGAACAGGCTGTGTTCATCGAGCGGACCGCAGAGCAGACCCTCAGGGTCGCGGCCTGCCTGGCAGCCTCCGAGTGCTCCGAGACCATCACGGACGGCATGCTGTTCGCCGCGTTCACCCTCGTCCGCCGCTCGGTGCAGGACGCGGTCCGGATCACGGGAGTGAGGGACATGGTGTCCCTCAGTCGCAAGCGTCAGCCGCTCAGCCTTGCCGACAAGGTCCGGGCCCGGATCGAGATGCACGGCGGCCGGGCAACGTCCTCTCAGATCCTCCCCTTCGTAGGGGCGACGGCAGCCGAGGTGAAGGCGCTGCCGGGAATCGTCGTCACCGCCGATCGGTCGGGGAAGACCGGCCGACCGGCCACCGTTTTCACGCTCCGCGGTGACGATTCCCGTCACCCGGACCGACAGCCGGCCACCACCCAGAGCGACAGTCAGCAGTCGGCGACCGTGGTCCGTTTGGACGCCTACCGCCCCACTCCCCAACAGGCCCTGGAGCCCAGGCCGGTGAAGCGGTCGGCACGGCTGGAGGAAAATCCGTTCCTCGCTTTGCTCTAACCCATCGAAGCAGCCCCGGCCAGTCAGGCCGGGGCTGCTTCGTTTGCTCGGACGGGTGGGTGGGCCCGTTCCTCTTATGCCTCGGCCCGCACGACCAACGTCCCTTCGTGCTTGCCATCCGGCGGATCGATGGTCTCTGCCGTGATCTTCTTGAAGCGGGCCGATGCCAACAAGGCCGTCCACTCGCCGGGGGAATAGTCCCAACGCGACACTGCACGTGCTTCTCGGAGAGGTTCCCCCGGCTGCGGGTCAGGCTGCGGTGGCTTGTGCGAGAACACGAACGCTCCGCCAGCGGTGAGGCTCTGCCGCACCAGCGGAAGGAGCGTCATCGGGTTGGTGAACCAGACAGGCCCGAAGATGGACAGAACGACGTCGAAACTGTCGGGATGGGCGGCCAGGAACTCCGTTGCTTCTGCCGTCCAGAAGGAGAGCCCGGGAAGGTGGCCCCACCGGGCTTCCGCCTTTTCGCATTGAGTGGGAGCAATGTCGATGCCGACGCACACGGCGCCGAGCGTCGAGAGGTGAGCAAGGTTGCAGCCGGTACCGCACCCGAGTTCCAGTACGCGACGCCCCTGGACCTTGCCTATCACCGACTCGTCGGGGCCGTGGTCGGCGTACTGAGTCCAGTTCAACCACGTGGTGGCTCCAGCGGCGTTGTGGGTCCTGCGTGGCGTTCGGCCGGCCGCGTAGCGTTCCCACGCTGTGGTGACTGCTTCCATGCCGTTCCTTTCACGCGTGATGGCTCCCCCAAGCCGGGGGAGCCATCCGTCTAACAAACCTCGCTGTTACTTCCCGCCGACCGGGCTGTCAGTGCACCCGGCGTGGCACTGCGAGCAGTCAGTTTCACTGGCGTTCCAGAGCTCGTGGTCGATGGTGAACCCGGCTGCCTTGATCGTCTCGACGGTTTCCCTCAGCGAAGGTGCCTGGCTCACGTTCTCCTGGGGGAGGTGCGGGACGTGGTGGATGTAGTGTCCGGCGACCGCGTTGCAGAAGGCCGTGTAATTGATCGTGTCCAGCACGAACGAGTGAAGGCCGAGATCGACGCTCGGAGCCGGGCCCATGCGGACGTCGGGGCGCTCGACGGAGGTCACGAGGTACGCGATCGTCTGACCGAAGGTGCGCTCGGCGAGTCCTCGATCCGTCCCGTGGTCGCGCATGATCAGCCGTACTTCGCGCTCCCAGACGTCGGGAGCCACCCGGGACCGGGGGTCCCGGGTTTCGACTGCTGTTGTCATCGTGCGTCTCCTTCTCCTGTTGGAGTGGTGGTGCACTGCACTTGCCGGCCCGGCCGACTGGGGTCTCCCAGGCACCGGGAGCTTGGGGGCCTGCCCTCCGCCCCGTGCGTACGCCACGCAGTCCTCCCTTCTCCATGACCCTCGTCGTGGGTGACCTTCCAGCCCTCAAACCGGCTCATCGCATGCGCCGAAGGACGGCGAGACTGTGCACGTTGCGGTGGTGCTTGTCGTGTGCTCATCAGCTCGTCCCTTCGGCCGCTGCCCCCGTCAGTGCCATAGGTGTACCGGCGCGGCTCACGTCCGCGCGGCGACCGTCAAGGTGTCATTCCGGCGTCATTGATCGGTCAAAACCCGTGACCAACTGTCGCCCGGCGTCCTACTGTCGAAGACGTGGCCGAACCCAACACGATCCTTCGCGCCGTCAGAATCAGCCTGCGTATGTCCCAAGACGATCTGGCTCTCGCCATACGTGAAGACGGGAAGGAACGCGGTGAGCCGAACGACTGCGCCAAGCGCAACGTGCAGCGATGGGAGGCCGGGAAGGTCGGCATGCCCAGGCCGGTCTACGTCCGGTCCTTAGAGCGGGTCACAGGGCTGCCGATCGAGGCCCTAGGGTTCGCCATACCGGTCCCGAACGCTCGGGCGACGGACACGGGCACGACCAACGGGCACGGACGGCCGGTGCAAGGAGAGGCGGTAAAGGTGGGAGCCATCGCAGCCCCGGGAGGTGCTTTTCCTATGACCAAGCACAGCGATCACGGCACCCTGTCGGGGATCTGGCTGTCCCGGTACGAATTCCACTCATCAGGCCGAGCATCCGACTTCAGCGGCGAGCACTACGTGGTGATCATCCAGCACGGCAACAAACTCACCGCGCGATCCCTGCCGGAAGGCTCCTCCAACCCTGACTCACCGCTCACCCTCGACCTGACAGTCGAAGGGAACGTCGTCACGGGGACGTGGCGAGAGGAGACTGCCCAGGACGGCTACTACGCCGGAGCGATCTACCACGGAGCGATTCAGCTGCTGGTCGAACCCACCGGCCGGAAGATGACCGGGAAGTGGGTCGGCTTCGGCAAGGACTTCGACGTGAACACGGGCCCGTGGGAGCTCACGTTCAAGGATGCCTCCACTTCGAAGGCCACCATGGCGGAGTACAACCGATCTCCGGCAGGATGACCCGCTGCCGGCCAACCGGAGTGGGACATTGAGGAGTCCTACAGGTCAGCACGAAGTCAGCACGGTGCCACCCTCTGACCAGGGCATTTGGCCCTACCGCGCCAGCGGTGCTATGCGCCCTGGTCAGATAGGCTCCGGACTTCGGCGTCAACGTCTGAGTTCGCGGCTGAAGCGTGCCGGACGGGCTGATTGTCAGCCCGTCTGGGGGCACCTCCCAGCGGTAGCTGGGGGAGTTTGAGGACCGGGGGTCCGGGGGCGGAGCCCCCGGTTTCGGGAAGGGGCGGGGCTGGGGAAAAGCCCCGCGCAGCGGCACCCACCCGCACCGCACCGTCACCCCACCCCCCGCCGCACCCCCGTCCCCGCCGACACCCGGATCGCGTCGAGCAGACGATGCACCCGCACCCCCTCCTCGAACCCCGGAGTCGTCCGCGCCCCCGTCCGTAGATCGGACGCGATCCGGCCGTACATCTGCGCCACGTTGAACCCCTCGGCCCCGAGCGGCATCCCCGCCGCCCACCGGTGCCGCCGAGGTACGGGCATCTCCCGCTGCGCGCTGTCGACGACATGGCTGCCGAGCAGCCTCAGTTCCCCTATCTGGATGCCCGCCGCGCCGTTCGGCCCGGCGGAGACGAGGGCCAGGTCCCCGCGCGTGCCGGAGATCTCCACCCGGGTGCGGGCCTCCGAGACCTTCGCCCCGTGGATATGGGCCGACACGACCGCGCCGTCGGCGAGCGTCCCGTTGAGGAGCAGGTGGTCGGGGCTGGTCACCTCCACCGCGGCGCCGGTCTCGGCGACGGTACGGACGGGTGTCCGCACCGACAGGCCGGCGGACAGCTCGGCGAAGTCGCCGAGTACGTACTGGAGGGCGTCGAGGGTGTGCCCGCCCGCGACCTCCAGGATCCCGGCGCCGTTGCGCCGGTCGAGGATGTAGGCCGCCCAGGCCGGGACCTGTCCCGCCGCGCCCATGCCGAGGGCGGAGTAGACGGTCGCGGAGGTCACCCGCCCCACATAGCCGTCGGCGATCAGTTCACGCGCACGGCCGATCGCGGGGGCGTACCGCGCCTGGAGCCCGATCGTGTGGTGGACGCCCGCCCCGCGAGCCGCCTCCGCGAGCTCCTCGGCCTCCTCGGTCGTACGGGCCAGTGGCCACTCGCAGTAGACGTGCTTGCCGGCGGCGAGCGCCGTCCGGACCAGTTCGGCGTGGGCGGGCACCTTGACGGTGAGGACGACCACGTCCACGTCGGGGTGTTCGGCGAGCTGCCGCGCGTCCCCGAACGCGTGGGCGGCGCCGAACACGTGGGCGGCCGCGCGGGCGCTCTCCGCGCTCCTGGTGCCGACGGCGCTGATCTCGAAGTCCGCTAACGACCGCAGGGCGGGCAGGTGCGCTCGTAGCGCCCAGCCCCGTTCCGCGTTGGCACCGATGATGCCCACGCGTATCTTCTTGGCTTCCATGCCCCTCTTCCCCCTCCCCCAACAAGCGGACAGGTCTTGTCCGTTTGGGTACCGGGTCACCCTAGCTAAGCGGACAAGATCGGTCCAGATGTTGGGTAGGGTCGTTCCATGACCCGACCCGGCGACACCGCCGACCACTTGCTCGACCCCTTGCCCGAGCGGACGCCCGGCCGACTGCCCGAGCCCCTGCTGGTCGACGCCTCCGGGCGCGTCCCCCGCGCCGACGCCCGCCGCAACGCCGAACGGCTCGTCTCGGCGGCCCGGGTGGCCGTCGCGGAGGTCGGCGTGAGCGTCACGGCGCATGAGATCGCCCGCCGCGCGGGGGTCGGGGTCGGCACGTTCTACCGGCGGGTTCCATCCCTGGAGGCGCTGCTCCGCACGGTGCTGGACGAGGTGCTCGACGAGATCCTGACCGTGGGCGAACGGGCCCTGGAGGACCCGGATCCGTGGAACGGCCTGTCCACGTTCGCCACCGCGTACGTGGGCCTGCGGACGGAGAGCTGCGGCATCAGCGAAGCCATGGGGGGTGCGTGCGGCGACGCCCTAGCCCCGCGCCTGGCCGGCCTGCGGGACCTCGTCCGGCGCCTGGTCGAACGCGCGCAGGAGGCCGGGGCCGTACGGGCGGACGTGCCGTGGCAGGACGTCCCGTTCCTCCTCGCGGCGGCGTCGACGAGCGCCCGCACGCTGGACATCCGCGCGAGCGACGGCCAGTGGGAGCGGAACCTCAGCGTGGTCCTGAACGGGCTGCGGGCCCGTCAGACGGAGCCGGTGACAGGGCAGTTGCCGGTTTCGTCGCGGAGTCCGTTGCCGGGGAAGGCGCCGGATCCGTTGCCGGGGAAGGCGCCGGATCCGTTGCCGGGGAAGGCGCCGGAGGTGGACGGGCCCACGGAGACCGCGGGGACCGCGCCCCAAGGCTGAAGCAGCGCTGGACGAGAGCCCGCGCCCTGCCGCTCCTCGGCCGCCTCCCGACGGCAGTCCCGGCACCGGGTCTCGTCCGCCACCGGCCGGAACACCCGCGCGCAGCCGCCGGCGCAGTCCCGTAGCGGCAGCGGGGCGAGGGGCCGGGCGCCGAGGGGCGGGGCGTCCGGCATCTTGCGGATCAGACGGTTCCTGATCAGGGCCACGGGTGAGTGCACACGATCGGGAAGCCCGTCCGTCAGGGCCTCACGCAGGTCCTTGACCGTGGCGCCGCGCAGGAGCCATTCCCCGGCGAGGGCGGCGAGTTGCCGCACGTCACTACCGGTGAGACGCAGCCTGCGGTCCCGGTGGGACACGGAGGCGATCACCAGTCCCCCGCGTTCGACCAGAGGTTGCGGAACGCCGTCCGCCGCAGCCGGTTCCGGGGAGGGCTGGGAGGGAGGGTTGTCCGTGTTCTCCCCGGTGTTGTGTGGGTGACGGCCGACGGACGGGGGTGTCGGCTCACCGACGGCCGGTACGGCGCCGGTCGGACGGAACCCGTCCCGTAAGGACAGCGCCTCCTCGGCGGACAGCGGAACGTTCGACACCAACTGCGTCGTCGTCCACCGGCCGCGCGCGCTCTGACGGCGCCACTCGTGGACGTAGCCCTCCGCCATCAGCTCCCGCTTGGCGCGGATGAACGCGGTCTTCTTGATGCCTGCCTGGGCCGCGGTTTCCGACAGGGGGGTGTCGGCGTCACCCGGAAGGGACAACTGCCAGGTGAGCAGACGGACGGCGGCGGCCGAGAGGCGTGGGTGGCGAATGATGTCGTTCGGAACTTGGGAAAAGAATCGCTCGGGGGCGATAACATGCCGAAGCATCTCGGGGGACTCCTTGGGCCCTCGCGGTGAAGGCCCCCGGCCGGTGGTTGCACACCGTCGGGGGCCGCCGTCGTTCCGCAACGAAACCGACGGCGAATCCAGGCCACCGTATCGCGGGCGGACGCGTCCCGGACGCACACCAATCCCCGTATCTATGTGCGAAGTTGCAGCCCAAGGGCGAGCGCACCCGTAGCCCCGTACATCCGGCACCCGAAAATCTTTCCGGGATTTCTGTTATCCACGTCCGGCCCCCGCGTCTCCTGAGTGACAGGCCCAATGCTCGGCAGATTCGAACCGGAACCGGAAGTGATCCTCGTGAACCATGAGCCCACGACCTCGACGCCCGACCGCTCGCGCCGCCGCCGCGGCAAGCGGCCCCGCCGGGCGGTCGTGGTGACCGGAGCGGTCGCCCTCATAGCCGTCGCGGGCGGCGGCTACGGCGTGGCCCAGTCGCTGGGCGGCGGAGGCGGCAAGTCCGACCGGGCCACCGAGTCCACCTCCGTCCAGGCCGCGGACCGGGCCCCGGGACAGCCCGGAATACCGACGCCCGACGGGTCGGCCCCCGCGTCGGCCGCCCCGAGCAGCGCGGCTCCCAGCGCGAGCAAGGCAGCGGACAAGAAGCCCGGCGACAAGGCGTCCGACAAGCCGGGAAAGCCGGACGGAAAGTCCGACAACAAGGCCGGGAGCGACGCGGGCACCGACTCGAAGTCCCAGCCCGGCACCAGCTCCGAGACCACCACGACCGGCTCGGCCTCCAAGGCCGACACCCCCACCGGCGCCAAGCCCGCCCGTAAGGCCCCGGCCGCGGCCGCTCCCGCCGCCGGCGGCGGCAAGAACGGCTCGCACGTCCAGCAGGTGGTGGACATGGTCAACGCCGAGCGCGCCAAGCACGGCTGCTCGGCCGTGACCGTCAACGCGAAGCTCACGGCGGCCGCGCAGGGCCACTCCGACGACATGGCCGCCCGCGACTACTACTCCCACACCAGCCCCGAGGGCAAGGGCCCCGGCGACCGCATCACGGCCGCCGGATACCGCTGGAGCACGTACGGCGAGAACATCTTCAAGAGCCCCAAGGACGCCCGCACGGCGATGGACGGCTGGATGAAGAGCCAGGGCCACCGCGACAACATCCTCAACTGCTCGTTCAAGGAGATCGGCGTAGGCATCAACTTCAGCGCGAACGGCCCTTGGTGGACGCAGAACTTCGGCGCGTCCTCCTGACGCGAGGCGCAGGCCCGGGGAGCGGGCAAGGTGCCCCTCCCCGCCCACCGCGGCTACCGGGGCCCCGACTCGTTCGGGCGTACTGCGGCCGCCAAAGCAGTGCGTCCGCACGGTACGGGCGCTAAACTCATGTCCGCCTAGCCACGCAGTCGGCCGGGTGTACGGGCTCCCGGCCCGGCCAGTTGTTACCGGTAGCCCGCACAAGGGTGGCCCCCGCCACGGACCCGCCTGTCCGCAACGAGGGCCTCGGAGGATGCTTGGGCCGGAGGCTAATTTGCGTAGCCTCCGGTCAGCGCCGTCGCATCCACCTCCACAGTTCCCGGATCACCGCAGCGATCCGCTCCCGCACGCCGTCGTACTCCAACTCAGGGCGTATGCGGGGAAATCGCTGAATCAGGTGACGCGGTATCACCACAGGCGACTCTGCCGATCCCGCCCCCTTCCGATGGCGAGAACCTGCCCCCGAACTTCGGAGCGCCCTCCTGACACCCGTCACCGCCGCAGGGCGGACCGTGTCCACGCCGCGCCGGGGCCGGTCGGCTACCGGTCCACGATGTGGATGGGCGTGGAGTTCGAGGACCGGTCCCCCACCTGGAAGGCCAGCTGCGTATCCGCGTGGCGGGGGCTGCCGGTGGACTTCACGGCCACCCACATGGTGGAGATCGAACCCGCGCCCGCCAGCCCCAGGAGGACATCCGTGAAGGTGAGGGTCTGCCCGTCCGCGGACAGGGTCCCGAGCGAGTAGGACAGGCCGCCGGAGGCATCCCACACGGTGAGTGTGTACCCCGGGGCGCCTTCCTCGACGAACTGAAGTCCCTCCCCCGGGGGCAGGGTCACACGAACCGTGCGGCGGAGACCCGTGGCTTCCTCCTCCGCGCGCACCCTCACGCCCGGATACCCGGTCTCGCCCCCGGGCCTCAGCGTCACGTCCGGCGGCCCGCCCGGCACCACCGTGATCGCCGGGACCCGCCATTGCAGCACCACTTGACCGGGCTGGTAGTCGTCGCCGATCCCCGCTTGGTAGAGCGGGTCCGACTTATTGGCCGCGTAGCGGCCGGAACCCGCGATCGTCACCCCGCCCGACACACCCGGACCGGCCGCGAAGCCGCTGCCTCCGCCCCCGCCGCCGCCCACGGAAGCCGCGCCCGCGTCACAGGCGGCACCGCCGCCCCCCGCGTAGCCGGCCCCGCCTCCCGAGCCGCGCCACTGACCGTTCGGGACCTGGATGCCGGCGCCACCGCCGCCGCCCAGGCCGGTGATGGGTACGACACCGCCGGGCACCCCGCGGGCGTTGGCACCGCCCGGAGAACCGAGGTCGCCTCCCCGTCCCCCGCGGTTGCCGTGGTTGTCGGCACCGCCGGCCCCGCCCGTCGCCCCTACAGCGCCCTTGCCGGGGACGAACCCCGCACCCGCGGCTCCGCTGTGGCCGCCACCGGCCCCTCCGTTCCCGCCGCTCCCGTCCGTGAAGGAGGTGGAACCACCACCACCGCCCGCGACGAGCAGCGGCCGCTGCGACCGGGGGCTGTACAGCCCGCTCAGCCCGCCACCGGCGCCCAGGCCGGTGCCGCCCCCTCCGAAGCCTCCCGGCTGACCGACCACCACGTTCAGCGTCTCTCCCGGGACCACACTGATGTCACCCGACGCGAACCCCCCACCGCCGCCGTAGTGGCGGTAGTCGGGCCAGCTCTGGCCGCCCGCACCCCACACACGGGCGTTGATCACGGTGACGCCATCGGGAACGACGAAGCTCTGGACCGCGCCCGTGGCGTTCAACCGTAAGCAGTCGGTGTACGGAGGGATGGGCGTGCTCGCCACCGGGGCCGCCGCGACGTTCGCCAGCACGCGCAGCGTGGGCGCCTCCGGCGCGGGGGCCTCCGGGGCGGGCGCGGGTTCGGGGACGGCATCGAGAACGGGATCGGGCTGCTGGGGCACGGGGACCCTCCTGACCTTTCCTCGGATCACGGATCGCGGATCGGACGAACGTCCGCGCACCGCCACGCGAGGCAGGGCCGGGGCGCCCGGCACACATGCCGGTGGCGGCACCCCAGGGAGAATGCCTGGGGTCGGGTTCCCATAAAAGAGGGCGTATGCACCTAAAGCTGTTCTCTGCCACGCGGGGCGCCCGCCGGGTTTTCCTCAGCGACCACGGCCGCCCCACGTGCGCCGCCCGCGCGCCCCAGGACCTCTCCGGAGGGCTTCACGGCATCGCGCGTGGCTCCTGCCGCCCGCGTCGGGTGGGGCCACAATGTCCGGAACCGCCGGGGCCGTAAGAACTCAGACGCGCTTCAGGGCCGTCAGGAAGTCCACCCACACTCACTCGCGTACCCCGCGGCTACCGATTGGACAAGCTCCAAGGAGGCCGCCGGCGGCAGCGCGGTGGCCATGGTCAGGTCGTAAGCCCGTTCAAGGGCTGCCACGCGGGCAGGATCATCCATCAGTCCCCCGGAGTGGGCAGCCTCGGAATATGCGACCACCGGGGCATCCGCGAAGGCCATGAGTTTGAGCGATCCGGACAATGCCGGGACTGCCACCTCGAAGGGCAGCACCTGCAGGGTGATCCGTCGGGCGCGCGCCAGACGAGCCACATGCATGAGCTGTTCACTCATCACGGAGGCTCCGCCTACCTTGCGCCTGATGGTGTTCTCATCGATGACCGCCCACAACAAAGGCTTTGTTGGGTCCTCCAGGATGCCTTGCCTCTCGAGCCGCGCGGCTACCCGGGACTCAATCTCCGCATCCGACAGGCCCGGGTACCCCGCGAGGAACACAGCCCTCGCATACGCCTCCGTCTGGAGCAGCCCCGGCACGAACACTGGCGCGTACTCTCGGATCGCGTGGGCCAAGCCTTCCAGGTATGCCGCTTCCGCAAAGTACTCGGACAAGCCCTTCTTGTACGCCGATTCCGTGAAGTAGTGGACATTCAGCGAGCCGTTGATCAACTCATCGCACATTCGCCCGAAAAAGCCGTCGGACTTGAGCTCCTCGTCAATCCGCTGCGCCACCTCGGGCTGAGGTCTGCGAATGCCCGTCTCGAACTGCCCGATGTATGAGCCTGAACAGAACACCCGTAAGGCCAGCTCCTGCTGAGTCAACCCAGCGGCCTCGCGCCAGCGCTTCAGCTCGGATCCGAAAAAGCGCCACCCGGCCCTACCTTGGCCGAACTTGCCCGCTCCGCGACCATTGGCCACAGCCTAACTCCCCTGCCTTGCAGGCCCGTTGTAATGAGACCACCCCTTCCGAGGCTATCCCCACGCCGCAACGCTACGGACACAGTCAGCAAGGAATCCGCGAGGGGAACCACAAGTGATCGATCAGGCCAACCCGGGCACGGAGACAGGCACAAACACCGCCGCAACGGAAGAAGACCGCCGCCCCATCAACCTCCCCTGCCCCGACTGCACCCACCTCCGCGTGTCCCGGCACACCGCCTGGCTCGCGGGAGAGCACACCAAGGCCACGGACTACACCGTCCTCCTCCGAAGCCACTGGCGCAGCGTCCACCGCGCGTGACAAGAAAGGCGGCGCGCGCCCGGCACGGGGGACCGTACGGGCGCGTAACCACGGGCTCAGCAGCGGAGTTGGGCAGGGACGGGGCGGGTACACAGTTACCCAAGGAGGGGAACCCGTGGAGACAGGACACGCGCACCATGGACGACGGCAACGGCGACTCGCTCGAACGGATCCTCGCCGCGGCGATCGGCGACAGGGACCACGAGCACGAGCGATGCCCGGAGTGCGGTCATGCGCTCCATGTCGTCGTCGCGGCGGAGAGCCCCGGGGACGCCACCTCGCCGGTGGTCGTCCGCGGAGTCTGCCCGAACTGCCCCAGAGGGCTGAGCACGGGCGGCTGATACGCCCGCTCGCGATACCGCCGCTCGCGATGGCCTGCCCGAACTGCCAGAACATGATGCAGTCGATGGGCAACGGTGTGTACAAGTGCTGGAACTGCGGATACACGAGCACCGGCTGACACACCCCTCACGCCCTCCGGGCCCCGCGCGCCGTCCGGGGGCTCCCGCGCGCCGTTCGCCGGAGGTGCGGTCCCGCCGGAATGCGGAGATGCTGGGTGCGTCAGCGTTCCGTGAGGAGGACTGTTATGTCCATGCTCGACAAGCTCAAGGGTCTGCTCAAGGGACACGAGGATCAGGCCCGCCAAGGCGTCGAGAAGGCCGGTGACGCCTTCGACGCCAAGACGCAGAACAAGTACCAGAGCCAGGTCGACACGGCCCAGCAGAAGATCAACGAACAGCTCGGTACGCAGGAGAAGCCCGGAGGCGAGCAGCGCCCTCCGCAGCCCTAGCCCGCAGGGCAGCCGTGGCCCCGCGTGGTAGCCCTGGCCCCACGCGGCAGCCCTGCCCCCCGCGCGGCAACAACCCGGGCCCGCGCGCCCCGGCGCGAGGCGGCTTCACCAGAGCCGGTCGGTCTCGCCCGGATACAGCTCGACGCGGCTGTGCCGGAAGGCACCCGCGTCGCGCTTCGCCCGCTCCGTGAAGAACCCGGCCAGCGTGACCTTGTCGAAGCCGGGCCCGTCGCTGGGGAACGGATCGCCCGGGGTGCCGCCGACGAGGACGGCGCCCTCCAGGACGTCCCAGCCGGCCCGCTCGTAGAAGCGCCGCAGCGGGCGGTCGCAGGTGAAGAGGCCCAGGTCCGCGCCGCTCTCCCCGATCGCCTCACGAGCGGCGGCCACGAGCCGCCGGCCGTACCCCTTGCCCTGGTGCGCCACGTCCGTGACGACGGCGCTCAGACCGGCGGCGCGGTACGGCCGACCGCCATGGGTGATCCGCTTGGAGAGGATGTCCAGCGCGGCCGGTACGTCACCCTCCGGGGAGACCAGCAGCATGGTGACGGGCCGCAGCGCGGGGTCGTGCGGCCCACCGCCCGGCCACGCCTGCTCACGCAGGGCGTCGGCGCGGGCGCGCAGCTCCGTCGGTACGTCCTCCTCGGCGAAGGTCAAGATCTGCACTGTTCCCCTTTGCGCCCGCGCCCGGACGGGGGCTCGGCCCCCGCCGCGTCCCGCGCAGACTAACCGAGCGCCGCGACACCCGCCTGGGCGAACTTCTCGTCCAGGTCGCCGCTGGGCGCGCCCGCGACGCCGATGCCCGCGACGGGACCGCCCTGCGCCTGCACCGGCGCGCCACCCGGGAGGAACAGGGTGCCCGGGATGTCCTTGAGGTTCGGGGCGTTCTGGAGGCGCTTGACCAGCTCGGAGGTGGGGGCGTTCCAGGAGACGGCCGTGAAGCCCTTCCGGACGGCCGACTCGTACGACTGCGGGCCCGCGCCGTCGCCGCGCAGGGTCACCAGGGTGTTGCCGTTGCGGTCCACCACGGCGACGGAGACCTTCTGGCCCTCCTTCTTCGCGGCGGCCAGGGCGCCCTGTGCCGCCTTCGTGGCCGCGTCCAGCGTCAGGTGGGTCGACTGCGTGAGGTGCTTGCCCTGCGCGGGGGCGCCGGCCTTGGCTACGGCCGGGGCGGCCGGGGCGGCGACGGCCACCGCCCCGAACGTACCGGCGGCGGCCACGGCCACGGCGGCACCGCCGGTGATCAGCCGGGCGCGGGTGGACAGCTTCCGCTTCTTCGCGGGCTGGGCGGTGGTCACGTCGTGGGCGGTGGGCGTGTTCGTCATGGCGGACTCCCTGTCACTGCGGCTGTCGCCGGCTATGGCTGTGGCTGTGGTTCCGGCCGTGGCCGGCTCCGGGGCTGTCGCTGAGGCTGCGGTCCGGCGGTCGCCGTAGCGACGTGCCGTGGCCGTGGCCGTGGCCGTGGCCACCGGATCGTGCCGGGCCGCCCCGGGTCGTCCCGGGGCGGCTCCGGCCCGCCCTTCCATCCTTGGCGCGGCCCGCCCCCCGGGCATCGGCGTCCCGGCTGCTCCCGCGTGGCCCCTCGTCGGACCCGGGGGTCGACCGATCGGATGATGCGGGCGCGGCCCGCGCGGGTTAGAACGGTCTGGACCCCATCCCTCCGGCGAGGAGCACCGTGCGCCACCCCGATCCAGACGTCGCCGCCGACCCCGACGGACGTCGCTTCGGCGCGGTGATGCACGCCGCCTTCTTCCTCCTCCTGGGCGCCTCGTTCGCCCGCTTCCTCATCCGTCACCCCGGCGAGCCCCGCACCCCCTGGATCGTCGCCCTCAGCGTCACACTGGCTCTCCTGCACCTCATGGGCGCCGTGCGTCCCCTCGGCCGGGCACGGCAGCGGCTGTGGCTGGGGGCGGTCGTCGCGGTGTGGGCGGTGCTGGTGGTGCTCGCGCCGAGCTTCGCCTGGTGCGCGGTGCCGCTGTTCTTCACGGGCCTGCGCACCCTGCCCACCCGGGCCGCCCTGGCCCTGGTCGTCTTCCTCACCACGCTCGTCGTCGTGGCCCAGCTGCGGCTCGCCGACGGCTTCGACCCCAATCTGGTGCTCGCGCCGCCCGCCGTCGCGGCGATCGCCACGGCCGTCCTCGTCCGCACCCAGCGGCAGTCGGCGCGGCAGCGGTCGCTGATCGAGGACCTGCTGCGGACCCGCCGCGAACTGGCCGCGACCGAGCGGCGCGAGGGCGCGCTCGCCGAGCGGCAGCGGCTGTCGATGGAGATCCACGACACGCTCGCGCAGGGGCTGTCCAGTCAGCGGATGCTGTTGCAGGCGGCGGAGCGGACCTGGGACTCCGACCCCGGCGCGGCGCGCCGCCACGTCCGTACGGCGGCGGAGGTCGCGGCGCGCGGGCTGGCCGAGGCCCGGCGGTTCGTGCACGACCTGGCGCCGCCGCAGTTCGACGGCGGGCTGGGCCTGGAGGACGCGCTCCGGGAGCTCGCCGGCGAGCGTGGCGAGGAGACCGGTGCCGCCCCCGAGGTGCGGTTCCATGTCGACGGCACGCCCGTACCGCTGCCGGAGCGGGTGCGGTCGGCGCTGCTGCGGATCGCGCAGGGCGCGTTGGCGAACGTACGGGAGCACGCCGGCGCGACCACGGCGGCGGTCACCCTCAGCTATCTGGGTGATCAGGTGGTCCTGGACATCGCCGACGACGGGCGGGGGTTCGATCCCGCCGCGCCCGCGCCGGCCGCCGGGGAGCGCGGGCACGGGCTGCCCGCGATGCGGGCCCGGGTGCGCCAGCTCGGCGGGACGCTCACGGTGGAGTCCGCGCCCGGTGAGGGCACCGTCCTGTCCGCGGCCGTGCCGATCGCCTCGCCCTTGGAGACGTCATGAACACGCCGCCGGAATCCACCGTGCCGGAACCCCCCGCGCCCGGACCCTCCGCTCCGGTACGCGTCCTGCTCTGCGACGACCACGCCGTCGTACGGGCCGGACTGCGCGCGCTGCTGGCCAGCGCCCCCGGTGTCGAGGTGGTCGGGGAGGCGGGCGACGGCGCGGAGGCCGTGACGCTGGCGGCGCGGCTGCGGCCCGCCGTCGTGCTGATGGACCTCCAGCTCGGGGCCGGGATGGACGGTATCGAGGCGACCCGGCGGATCGTCGCCGACGCGGCCGGACGCGGCGGTTCCGCGGGCCCTTACGTCCTGGTGCTGACGACGTACGACACGGACGCCGACATCACGCGCGCGATCGAGGCGGGCGCGACGGGCTATCTGCTGAAGGCGGAGCGGCCCGAGGAGCTCTTCTCCGCCATCCAGGCCGCCGCCGAGGGGCGGACGGCGTTGTCGCCGCCGGTGGCGGGGAGGGTGATGGCCCGGATGCGGGGGGCCGTTCGGCCCTCCCTGACGGAGCGCGAGCGTGACATCCTCGGGCAGCTCGCCCGTGGCCTCGGGAACCGTGAGATCGCCCGTGCGTTGTTCATCAGCGAGGCCACTGTGAAAACCCATTTGGGCCGTATCTACGACAAGTTGGGGGTCGACACCCGCTCGGGCGCGGTCGCCGTGGCGAAGGAGCAGCGCCTGCTGCCCTGAGCCGGTACGACACCACCGGCGCCGCGCCGACTCGACACCGGCTCGGCACCGGCTCGACACCGGCACTGCGCCGACCCGACACCGGCGCCGCACCCTTGACAGCTTCGGCAGCGCGGTTCCTGACGCCCCCTTCGTTCCGGTACGCCCCTTCGCTCCCCGCTTTCGGCTTGCATGCAATTTCGCTGCTCCGTATGCAATCGCATCCAATCCTGATCGCGGAACGCCCATACGTGACAATCCAAGTCCGGACCAACGGGGTGCAGTTCACCGCATAGCGGAATCAATCCACCGCTCAACGGAGAAGGGCAGGTCAAATCCTTGTTGCGCCCCTGTCAATGTCTTCCAATCGGTGGCACTCTCTCCTCAATTCGCTCCTGCACCACTCCTGCACCACCCAGGCTTCACCTTTGCTTCATCGGGCGGCCGATGACCTCGGCTGCCCCAACCCCCCATACAGGGCCATGGATTCATGGCCCGCCTGTTTAGGAGTCAGAGTTGAGAAGCATCACCTCCACCTCCCGCAAGAACACCCTGCGTGCCGCCGCCCTGGTCGCCTCCGCCGCGATGGTCGTCGTCGGCGTGCAGAGCGGCGCGGCGAGCGCCTCCGCCGACCGCGCCACCGGCGCCCAGCAGCTGACGCTCTCGGCCGACCAGCGGGTCGCCGCGATCAAGGGTGCGCAGACCGACGCGGCCTCCACCGCCGCCAAGATCGGTCTCAGCGGCAAGGAGAAGCTCGTCGTCCGTGACGTCATCAAGGACGCCGACGGCACCGTGCACACGCGCTACGAGCGCACCTTCGACGGCCTGCCCGTCCTCGGCGGCGACCTCGTCGTCCACGAGGCCAAGAGCGGCAAGCGCAGCGTCGACAAGGCGACCGAGGCCGACATAGCCGTGCCCACCACGACGCCGTCCCTCGCCCCCGCCGCGGCGAAGAAGAGCGCCCTGAGCGCCGCCGCCGAGGAGAAGACGGCCAAGGCCGACACCCAGTCCCCGCGCAAGGTCGTCTGGGCCGCGAGCGGCAAGCCCGTCCTCGCCTACGAGACCGTCGTCACCGGCGTCCAGAAGGACGGCACCCCGAGCAAGCTGCACGTCATCACCGACGCGGCCACCGGCAAGAAGCTCTTCCAGCGCGAGGGCGTCCACACCGGCACGGGCACCAGCACCTACAGCGGCAAGGTCAACCTGACCACGACGAAGAGCGGGACGACCTTCCAGCTCAACGACAGCGCCCGCGGCGGCCACAAGACGTACGACCTCAACCAGGGCTCGTCCGGCACCGGCACGATCTTCACCGACGCCGACGACGTCTGGGGCGGCGGCCGTCAGACCGCCGGCGTGGACGCCCACTACGGCGCGGCCACGACCTGGGACTTCTACAAGAACGTCCTCGGCCGCAGCGGCATCAAGAACGACGGCAAGGGTGCCTACTCGCGCGTCCACTACGGCAACGGCTACGTCAACGCCTTCTGGGACGACGAGTGCTTCTGCATGACGTACGGCGACGGTGAGAACAACGCCAACCCGCTGACCGCCCTCGACGTCGCGGCCCACGAGATGACGCACGGCGTCACCTCGGCGACCGCCAACCTGAACTACAGCGGCGAGTCGGGCGGCCTGAACGAGGCCACCTCCGACATCTTCGGCACCGCCACCGAGTTCTTCGCCAACAACTCCTCCGACACCGGTGACTACCTCATCGGCGAAGAGATCAACATCAACGGCGACGGCACCCCGCTGCGCTACATGGACAAGCCGAGCAAGGACGGCGCGTCGAAGGACTACTGGTCCTCCGGCCTCGGCAACACCGACGTCCACTACTCGTCGGGCCCGGCCAACCACTTCTTCTACCTGCTGGCCGAGGGCAGCGGCGCGAAGACGATCAACGGTGTGAGCTACAACAGCCCCACCTACAACAACTCCAAGATCACCGGCATCGGTCGGGACAAGGCCACCAAGATCTGGTACAAGGCCCTGACCACGTACTTCACCTCCACCACCAACTACAAGGCGGCCCGCGCCGGCACCCTGAAGGCCACCGCGGACCTCTACGGCGCCACCAGCACGGAGTACAAGACGGTCGCTGCGGCCTGGACCGCGATCAACGTCAAGTGACCGCCTGACCGAAGGACGGCCCCGACGCCGGGCGACCGGCGCCGGACGGCCCGTCCCACCGCCGGCGACGGCTCGACACCGGGTGACCGGTGCCGGACGACCGACGCCGGACGGCCGGCACCGGGTGGTCGGCACCCGGTGACACCCCGCCCGCCCGACCCGGTCACCGTGCGGTGACACCCCCCTCCCATGATCACCGCACCCCGCGCCCCCCACCGCCTCCACAGGTGGGGGGCGCGGACCCGTTCGTACACGTTTACGCGCGGACCCGGCGGGCGTGACACCATCGAGTCGTGATCGACCTCGGCTACTCGCTCTCGCGCCGCTTCCCCGACCCCCCGCAGACGGATTACCGCACCGCGGACGTACGGACGCTGCGCCACGACCTCTTCTGCGGCGACGTCTACATCGCCGACGTGAAGACCGACCGCGAGCTGTCCACAGCCTGGGGATGGGTGCCCGTGCTGGACTTCGCGTGGGCGCTGTGCGACGTGATCGAGCAGGTCGACCGCGATCCCCGGGGCAACCGGGCGTCCACCCCGCAGTTCGCCGAGCTGGACTTCACCGAGTCCACCGACTGCATGCTCTTCGAACGGCGCTTCGGCTGGGTGGAGGTCTCCGCCGACTGGATGCCGGCGGACGAGCCCGCGCTCACCTTCAACCACAAGGCGCTGCGCCGCGAGGCCCGCGACTTCCTGCACGACCTGATCGCCGACCTCTCGGATATGCACGAGGGCCTCGCCGACAACCCCGTCGTCTGGGACCTCCAGAGCCGCTTCCCGCGGGTGTGACACCGCGCGGCAGCGCGGGACGGGGGTCCGGGGGCTCGCCCCCGCAACGCGGCGGAGCCGCACATCGGATGCGGCGGGAAGGGGCGGGCAGGGGAAAGCCCCCCCCCGGGCACCCCGGCGCCTATGACCGGCCCCAGCCCTGACCCACCGCCCCCTCAGCCCACGGCCACCGCCTCCACCCGCACCCCCAGCTGCGCGGCGAACGCGGGTGCCAGGTCCAGCAGCTGCGCGGGGCTGATGACCGCCCCCGACAGCCGTTCGATCCCCCGCTCGACGTCCAGCTCGGCGGCCTCCCGCAGATCGACGTCCTTCATCCGGGCGGCCGTGAAGTCCACGCGGCGCAGCGCGCAGTCGCGGAAGACCACCCGCTCCAGGCTCGCCCCTCCGAAATCCGCCTCCGAGAGCACACAGCCCTCGAACGTCACGTCCCTCAGGCTCGCCTTGCGCAGATTCAAATAGTCGATCTTGCCGCCGCGCACGACGACCCGCTCAAGGACACCGCCGTGCAGCTGGACCCCGCCGAGCCGGGCGTCCGTCAGCTCCACGTCCCGCAGGGTCGCCTCCGCCAGGTCCGTGCCCACCCCGCGGATGCCGTCCAGGACGCAGTCCACGAAGCGGACCCGGGAGAGGCGCGCCTCGTCCAGGGCGCAGCGCTGGATCCGGCAGTCCATGAAACGGGCGCCCCGGGCCCGCTGGCCCACGAAATCCGCCTCGGTGAACTCCAGGCCGTCGTAATCCCCCTCGGGCTCCAGGTCGGATCCCCCGTACGGGCGTAGCGGAGGCAGCCTCACATCTGGCAGCCTGGCCGTCGGGGCCGCCTTGCGCGCCGTCTTCCGGTGTGGGGCGGCGCCCCGCGCCCCGCCTCGCCCCGCGCCTCGTGCCGTGCCGTGTGTCCCGCCCGCCGTGCCCGCCTCGCCGTCGATCGCCATGGATCCACCGTGGCACAGGGCACTGACAACGGCCTTGACCTCAAGCGCGATCGAGGTCGAAGACTCGTGTGCGTGCCTCAGGTACGCACCGGCCCACCCCGAGGGAGCACCGCATGCACGCCGTCCGACTCCACGCCTTCGGCCCCGCCGAGAACCTCACCTACGAGCGGACCGCCGACCCCGAGCCGGGCCCCGGACAGGTCCGGGTGGCGGTGACGGCGGCGGGCGTACACCTGATCGACACCGCGCTCCGCAAGGGCACCACGAAGGGGCCGTACGGGCCGCCCGAGCTGCCCACCGTCCCCGGCCGCGAGGTGGCCGGCACGGTGGACGCGCTCGGCGAGGGCACCGACCCCTCGTGGCTGGGCCGCCGCGTCGTCGCCCACCTCGGCATGGTCCCCGGCGGCTACGCCGAGCTGGCCGTGACCGACGCCGGCAACCTGCACGAGATCCCCGAGGGGCTGCGCGAGGACCACGCCATCGCCATGGTCGGCACCGGCCGGATGGCCCTCGACATCCTCTCCTTCCGGGAGCCGGCCGCCGACGACGTCGTCGTGGTGCTGGCCGCAGCCGGGGGCGTCGGCGCCCTCCTCGTCCAGCTCGCCAAGGGCGCGGGCGCCCGCGTCCTGGGCCTCGCGGGCGGCCCCGCCAAGGTGGAGCGGGTGCGCGGCCTGGGCGCGGACGTGGCTCTCGACTACACCCGGCCGGACTGGGCCGACGCGGCCCGCTCCGCCCTCGGCGACGCCGGCGCCACCGTCGTCTTCGACGGCGTGGGCGGCCCGGCCGCGCGCGCCGCCGTCGGCCTCCTCGGCACGGGCGGCACGCACGTCGCCTACGGCTGGGCCTCGGCCGTCACCACCGGCGAGACCCCCGATCCGGTCCTCACCCCGGCCGAACTCGCGGCCCGCTCCCTCACCTCGCACGACGTCCTCGGCGACCCGATGATGAAGCGGGTCGGCGGCCCGGAGGGGATGCGGCGGCTCCGGGCGGAGGCGTTGCGGCGGGCGGCGGCGGGTTCGTTCACTCCGCTGATCACGCGCTTTCCTTTGGCGGAGGCGGCGGAGGCGCATCGCGCGTTGGAATCGCGCGGGACGGTGGGGAAGGTTGTGCTTATTCCGTGACGGTGGATGGGGCGGGGGCGGGGGCCGCTGCGCGGGGCTCTTTCCCCACCCCGCCCCTTCCCGAATGTCCTCAAGCGCCGGACGGGCTGAAAATCAGCCCGTCCGGCGCTTGAGGACCGGGGTCCGGGGCGGAGCCCCGGTTACGGGAAGGGGCGGGGCTGGGGAAAGGCCCGCCGCAGGCGCCCACCCGCACCCGGCCGTAATCCCCACCCCGCCTCAAGCCACGACCCGCATCCCCCGATCCGTATTGTTGAGCCGCCGCCCCGCCGAATCCGTGCACGTGACAATGTCCTCGATCCGTACACCGAATCGCCCCGGCAGGTAAATCCCCGGCTCGATCGAGAAACACATCCCGGGAACGAGCGGCAAATGCTCGCCCTCCACCAGATACGGCGGCTCGTGCGTCGTCACCCCGATGCCGTGCCCGGTGCGGTGGATGAAGTATTCGCCGTAACCGGCCGAGCGGATCACCCGCCGTGCCACCCGGTCGATGTCCTGGCAGGCCACGCCGGGGCGCACGGCTTCGAACGCCGCCTGCTGCGCCTCGCGCACCACGTCGTGGACCTTGCGCTCCTCGGCGGACGGCTCACCCACATGGACCGTGCGCGTGGTGTCCGAGCCGTAGCCGTCCAGCAGGCCGCCGAAGTCCATCACGACCATGTCGCCGGTCTCGATGACCCGGTCGCCCGCGTCATGGTGCGGGTTGGCGCCGTTGGGGCCGGAGCCCACCACCGTGAAGTCGACCTGGCCGTGGCCGTTCTCGCGCAGCAGCCGCGCGAGGTCGGCGGCCACCTCTCGCTCCCGCCGCCCGGCGAACCGGAGCTTCACGATCTCCTCGTACGTGGCGTCCGCCGCGGCGCCCGCCGCCGCCAGCCGGTCCACCTCGTACGCGTCCTTGACCGCCCGCAGCATCGGCAGCACCTCGGTGAACGCGCCGTACACCACCTCCGGACGCTTCCGCTGCAACGCCAGCAGGTGCAGCGCCCAGGCGTTGTCCGAGACGCCGTAGCGCCCGCGCTCGTCGAGCAGCGGGGCCAGCGCGGCGTACGGATCCTGGCCGTCCGTCCAGCCGGTGACCGTCAACGCCCCGGCGCCCGGCGCGCGTTCCGCGTCGGGCCGCTCCAGCGCCGGCACGATCAGCTGCGGCCGCTTGCCCCGGGTGAGCAGAAGCGCCGTCAACCGCTCGGAGGTGTGCGGCCGGTAGCCCGTCATCCAGGCGAGGTCGGGACCCGGAGTGACGATCACACCGGCCAGGCCCGCGTCGGCGGCCGACACGGCGGCGCGCTCCATCCGGGCGGCGTAGACAGCGGGGCCGGCGGGGTCCGCGGACCCGCCGGACGGCTTGCCGGAGGCGGCAGTTGTCTCACTCATGGAGGCAGAGTAATCCGGAGGGAGGCGGTCGGCGGAGCATTTCTCTACCCCACGGTGGAGAGCCCCTCATCCGGCCGGATGAGACGCCCCCCGACCCAGGACCGATTTCCCCCTGATTCCGTTGTGACCACGGAACTTCCGGCCCTAGCGTGTTGTCGCCCGTACCGAACTCTTATCCAGTCGTTCTTCCGCCGGGCGCTGAATCACACGTTGAAGGAGCACCATGTTCCGAGCGATCGGTCGGTTCGCCGTCCACCGACCTTGGCTGACCATTGCGGGGTGGCTCATCGCCGCCGTGGCCCTGGCCATGCTCGCCCCGGGCCTGAAGTCGACCACGGATGAAACGGAATTCCTCCCTTCGCATTACGAGTCCGTACAGGCAGGAAAACTTCAGGAAAACGCCTTCCCCAAGACCGAACAGCCCTCGGCCATCGCCGTCTTCCAGCGCGCGGACGGGGGCAAGCTCACCCCCGCCGACAAGACCGACGTCGCCAAGATCGCGGCCGGCCTCCAGGACAAGCACCGCAAGGGCATAGCCAAGGTGGCGACCAGCCCCCAGGCCGTGTCCCCCAACGGTGAGATCGCCCTGGCCAACATCGTCGCCGACAGCGACAAGGGCAAGAACCCCGCCGACGAGACCGTGCCCAACGCCGTCAAGGACCTCCGCGAGGACGCCAAACCGCTCCTCAAGGACACCCAGTTGAAGATGGGCATCACGGGTCAGGCGGCGACCGCGCTCGACTCCAGGGAGTCGTCCGGCGACACCGACGCCATGATCATGATGGCGACGCTGGTCCTCATCGTCGTCCTGCTGCTCGTCATCTTCCGCAGCCCGCTCATCGCCCTGATGCCGGTGCTCATCATCGGCGTCGTCTTCATGGTCGCCCTCGGCCTGATCGGCACCGCGGCCGACCTCGGCGGCCTCAAGGCCGACAGCTCCATCTCCGCGATCCTGATCGTCGTCCTCTTCGGCGTCGGGACGGACTACATCCTCTTCCTCCTCTTCCGCTACCGCGAGGAGCTGCGCGCCGGGGCCCAGCCCAAGGAGGCGCTGGTCAACTCCGTCGCCCGGGTGGGCGAGACCATCGCCTCCGCCGCCGGCGCCGTCATCGTCGCCTTCCTCGCCCTGCTGCTGTCCACCATGGGCATGATGCGGGCGATGGGCCCCTCGCTCGCCATCTCGGTCGCCGTGACCCTGGTCGCCGCGCTGACGCTCGTGCCCGCCGTCTTCTCGCTCCTCGGCACCAAGGCGTTCTGGCCCTCCAAGGCGTGGAAGAAGCGGCCCCGCACCCGTGTCGCCGACGGCCTCGGCTCCATGGTCGCCCGCCGGCCCGGCGTCATCGCCGCCCTGTCCGCGGCCGTCCTCGCCGTCCTGGCCGTGGGCACCTTCAGCTTCAAGGCCGAGTTCGACACCGACAGCTCGCTCTCCTCGAAGCTGGAGTCCGTCCAGGCCATGAAGGACCTCCAGCGCGGGTTCTCCGCCGGACAGTCCGACCCGGCGATGGTGTACGTCCAGTCCAAGGCCGGCACGCCGCTCGACAAGGGCGCCCTGGACACGTACAAGACCAAGCTGGAGGGCATCGAGGGCGTCGGCTCCGCCACCTTGACCACGACGAACCCCGAGGGCACCGTCGCGCAGTACAGCGTCGTCCTCAAGTACCGCCCCACCGAAGACAAGGCCATCGAGCTGGCCGGCGGCCCGCTGCGGGACGCCGCGCACGCGGCGGCCCCCGAGGGGTCCAAGGCGCTGGTCGGCGGCACCTCGGCCGTCCTCGCCGACGTGGAGAAGGCCGTCAACCACGACTACAAGCTGGTGTTCCCCGTCGCCGGCCTCGCCATCATGATCATCCTGGGCCTGCTGCTTCGCAGCCTCGTCGCGCCCGTCTACCTGATGATCTCCGTCGCCCTGGGCTTCACGGCGACCCTCGGCGCGACGGTCTGGCTCTTCCAGGACCTCCAGCACAAGAACGGCCTGCTGTTCATGCTGCCGGTCATCGTCTATCTCTTCGTCGTCGCCATCGGCACCGACTACAACATCCTCATGGTCGCCCGGCTCCGCGAGGAGGTCCGCCGCGGCGTCCCGGCCCGCGAGGCCATCCGCACGGCCGTCGCCCGCTCGACGCCGACGATCGCCTCGGCGGCGGTCATCCTCGCCGGCACGTTCGGCGTCCTGATGCTGGCCGACAACTCCATGCTCCAGCAGATGGGCTTCGCGGTCGCCTTCGGCATCCTGCTCACGGCCTTCGTCATGGCCATGCTGCTCGTGCCGACGATCACGTCCCTGCTGGGCCACAAGGCATGGTGGCCGGGCCACCAGGACGCGCCGCGGGTGACGCCGCCGGCCCGGCCGGGCAGCCCGACCTGGGCCGAAGCCGAGGAGGCCCGCCGCTAGAGCGGCCCCCGGAAACGCGAGAACCGCAGGTCCCGTCCGGGACCTGCGGTTCTGTGCGTGAGCCGACTGTCGGGTTCGAACCGACGACCTTCGCTTTACAAGAGCGGTGCTCTACCAGCTGAGCTAAGTCGGCGTGTGCGATGCAGTCTACCCAGACTCGGCCCGTGGCCCAGCCATGAATTTTTCGCCCGTCCATGGCCGTCCCTGGCCGTCCACTGCTGACAACCGCCCCCGCCCCGGGTACCGTCACCCGCAACCCCGTCCAAATGGACTGGACCACTCCCTCTACTCGGATCGTCCGGCACGTTCCTGCCGGTGAAGGGACACACCACCATGGCCACGGTCACGTACGACAAGGCGACCCGCCTCTACCCGGGCGCCGACAAGCCCGCAGTCGACCAGCTCGACATCGCCATCGAGGACGGCGAGTTCCTGGTCCTCGTCGGGCCCTCCGGATGCGGCAAGTCCACCTCCCTGCGGATGCTCGCCGGGCTGGAGGACGTCAACGGCGGCGCCATCCGCATCGGCGACCGCGATGTGACGCACCTGCCCCCGAAGGACCGGGACATCGCGATGGTGTTCCAGAACTACGCGCTCTACCCGCACATGACCGTCGCCGAGAACATGGGTTTCGCCCTGAAGATCGCGGGCGTCAACAAGACGGAGATCCGGCAGAAGGTCGAGGACGCCGCGCGGATCCTGGACCTCACGGAGTACCTGGGCCGCAAGCCCAAGGCGCTCTCCGGCGGCCAGCGGCAGCGTGTCGCGATGGGCCGGGCCATCGTCCGGGAGCCCCAGGTCTTCCTGATGGACGAGCCGCTGTCGAACCTCGACGCCAAGCTGCGCGTGCAGACCCGCACCCAGATCGCGGGGCTCCAGCGCCGCCTCGGCATCACCACGGTCTACGTCACGCACGACCAGGTCGAGGCCATGACCATGGGCGACCGGGTCGCGGTCCTCAAGGACGGTCTGCTCCAGCAGGTCGACTCGCCGCGCAACATGTACGACCGCCCGGCCAACCTCTTCGTGGCGGGCTTCATCGGCTCGCCGGCCATGAACCTGGTCGAGGTGCCGATCACCGACGGCGGTGTGAAGTTCGGCAACAGCGTGGTGCCCGTGTCGCGCGAGGCGCTGTCCGCCGCCGCCGACCGGGGCGACCGCACGGTCACCGTCGGTGTCCGCCCGGAGCACTTCGACGTGGTCGAGCAGAACGGCGCCGCGGCGCAGTCGCTCAGCAAGGAGAGCGCGGGCGCGCCCGCCGGTCTCGCCGTCACCGTCAACGTGGTGGAGGAGCTGGGCGCCGACGGATATGTGTACGGCACGGCCGAGGTCGGCGACGACCGTAAGGACCTCGTGGTTCGCGTCAACGGCCGCCGGGTCCCGGAGAAGGGCTCCCAGCTGCACGTCGTCCCGCGCGCCGGTGAGCTGCACGTCTTCTCGACGTCCTCGGGCGAGCGACTGAGCGACTGACCTTACGGACCACCCCGGGCCTTGATCGCCCCGCGCCGCTCCCGGCGCGGGGCGATGCGTATTTTCCCCCTTGACGCAACAGATCATCATGTGTCGATAAATATCTACACGCACCGCGCGTTTCGATCATCGTTCGTCAACTTCACGCCCGCCCACTCGCGCAAATTCCTCACTCGACCGGGTGACTAAATGTCGCCCTATCGTTACCCCTCGCTACCATCTGCGACATGAACCAGGCCGCCCGCCGCATCGGCAGAACCCTCGCCCTCGTCCTCCCCGTCGTTCTCGTCCTTTCCGGGACTCTCGCGGTCACCCGCGTCCCGTGGGCGGCGCCGACGGCCGAGTCGCAGGTGCTCACCGCCTCGTCCGAGACCGCCTCCACCCAGGCCAAGGCCCCCCGCCAGGCCCATGAGGTGCTGCGGGACCGGCTGCTGACCGAGCTCCAGGAGAAGAACCCGGGCGAGGCGCTCACCGACCTCCAGACGGCCGTGAACGGCCGCCCTTCCCTGGCCCGGCACTGCGCCGAGCTGGCCCGCGCGCTCGGCCGCGCCGCCGTCGCCAAGTACGGCCTCAAGGGCGCCCAGTCCTTCGCCCGGCCGGTCTGCGACACCTCGTACGCCGCCGGCGTCGCCCAGACCCCCTGACCGTTCCGCTCGGGCCCGGCCGCCGCACCCCGTAGCACCCCGCACCACCGGGCGCTCCTCGGAGCGCCCCGCGCAGCACTTCCGTACGGACCGCCCGTCATGCCGCCCGCACCCCCGCCCGGGCAGCCGCATATCGTGCGGAGCATGACCGGCACGCACCCGCACCCCACCCAAGCCGTCGTCCTGGCCGGCGGCCAGGGTTCGAGGCTGCGCCCCTACACCGACGACCGCCCCAAGCCGATGGTCGAGATCCCCGGCACCGGAACCCCGATCATCGGCCACCAGCTGGCCTGGCTCGCCGCCGAGGGGGTCACCGACGCCGTCGTCTCCTGCGGTCATCTGGCCAAGGTTCTCCAGGACTGGCTCGCGTCGGCCGATCTGCCGCTCCGGGTCACCACGGTCGTCGAGCCGGAGCCGCTGGGCCGCGGCGGCGGGCTGAAGTTCGCCGCAGCCTCGCTGCCGCACCCGGACCGGCCCTGGTACGCCACCAACGGCGACATCTGGACCCGCTTCTCGCTCCGCGAGATGGCCGCCTTCCACCACGAGCGCGACGCGGTGGCCACCCTGGCCCTGGCCCGCCCCCGGATCCCCTGGGGCGCCGTGGAGACCAACGAGTTCGGGCAGGTCCTGGACTTCATCGAGTCGCCGCCGTCGCCCTACCTGATCAACGCCGGGGTGTACGTCTTCTCCGCCGCCTTCCGGGACATGCTGCCCGACCACGGCGACCACGAGCGCACCACCTTCCCGCGCCTCGCCCGCGAGCGGCGGCTGGCCGGCTTCCCGCTGCCTCAGGGCGCCTACTGGCGGGCGATCGACACCGCCAAGGACCTGACCGAGGCGGCCCGGGAACTCGCCGGATAGCGCGCCGCCCGCCGGACGTACGGACGCCCCCGCACCGGGTCGGTGCGGGGGCGTCCGTACGTCCACGGGGCCCGGGGCCCCCGGGCTCAGCCGAGGAGACCGCCGAGGGCGCCTCCGCCGCGGGAGCCGCCGGTGGAGGAACCGCCCGTCGAGGAACCGGTGCTGCCGCCCGTGCTGCCGCTGCCCGTGCCCGTCGACGTCGAGGAGCCGGTGGGCGTGCGCGGCGCGGCCGGAGCGGCGGGCCGCTGCGGGGTCTGCGGCGCGGGGCGAACCCCCTGGCTGGCGCCGGGGCGCCCGGCGGTGCCGGCCGAGCTCGCCGGGGTCCGCGCGCCGCCCGGGGCGGCCGGGGCCGTCGCGCTCGGGGTGGCGGTCTTCCGGCCCGGCAGCGTGGGCTTGGGCGTGCCGGGGACGGACGGGCCCAGGTGGCCGCGCGAGGGCGAGCCGGTGCCGGGGCGCTGCGGGAGCGGGGAGCCGGGGAGGTTGTTGGCCGGCGGGTCGGCCGGGCCGGGCACCTGGGCGACCTCGGAGGAGCGCACGGCGCCGCCGAGGGTGGAGCCGACCAGGAGGGAGAGGCCGATCAGGACCGTCGCCATGATCGTGCCGCGGCGCAGCACCCGGCGGCGGAGGTCCCACAGCTCGGCGCGCGGGCCGAGGCGCCGCCACGCCTCACCGGCCAGGCGCCCGTCCAGGGAGTAGAACGGGGCGCCCGCGATGACCAGGGGGCTCCAGGCGGCCAGGTAGATGATGTCGGGGGCGTCGTAGGCGGGGACGGTGCGCCAGCTGACGGTGACCAGGAGGGCGGCCGAGAGCAGGACGCCGATGACGGCCGCGAGGCGCTGCCAGAGTCCGAAGATGGTGAGGACACCGACGAGGACCTGGAGGAAGGCGACGGTGAGGCCGGCGCCCACGGGGTGGCTCAGGGCGAGGTCGCGCAGCGGTGAGGCGACCGCCCAGGGGTGCAGCTGGGTGAGCCAGGTGACCATGGAACCGCGGCGTCCGCCGTCGAAGTAGACGGGGTCGCAGAGCTTGCCCATGCCGGCGTAGATCGAGATGAAGCCGAGGAAGACGCGCAGCGGGAGCAGGACGACGCCGAGGTTCATCCGGCGGCCCGGGTAGTAGGCGTGCCGGACGGCGTCGCCGCCCTGGCGGCGGGGGCCGTCGCCGTCCTCGCCGTACTCGCGGGCGTCGAACTCGTCGTAGCCGTACTGATCTTCGTCGTACGCGCTGCCGGTGGGGCGTACGCCGCGCAGCAGTTGGGTCCGCGGAGCGCCGGGGCTGCCGGGACCCACGGGGTCCACGAGCTCACCGGGGCCGGTGTGATCCGCGGGACCGCGCGGGCCGACGACCGTGGTGGGCGGGTCGTCGACGCGGATCCTGGGCAGCACCTGGGTGGACCCCGCGTCGCCGGGGACCGCCGAGTCCCTTACGGCCTGGAGGAGTTCGGTGGGCGCCGAGTCGCCGGGCGCGGCACGGCCGCTCCACACGACGGGGGCTCGGCGCTTGGCCGTGCTCTTGACCGTGGGCAGCTGCGCGGTGTCGGCGACCCCGGCGAACTGGCGGGCGACGCGCGGCGGCCGGGCGAGCTGCACGCGGAAACTCAGGTGGTTGACGACGATCTGCGCCGGGTCGGACGGCACTTTCACCGTACTCAGCGCGGGCTGGTCGTCGTACCCGGAAGAGCTTCCCCCCGTGGGTGTGCGGGGTGTTCTGGTGTCCACACTCATCTAACCGAGTGACTTCTGATTAGGACACTGCCTTGACCGGTTCGAACTGTCCGAGACGCGTCAAGGCTCCGGACGACAAACGCCGGACGGGAGGAAAAACCCCCGTCCGGCGTTTAACGGCGCTTTTCGGTGTACTTCGACCACTACCGCCGGAGCGGAGCGGTCCTCGCGCCGGCGTCAGGCCCGGCGGCGCGACGCCTCGTACAGCACGACACCGGCCGCGACACCGGCGTTGAGCGACTCGGCGCCGCCCGGCATCGGGATGCGGACGCGGAAGTCGCAGGTCTCGCCGACGAGGCGGGAGAGGCCCTTGCCCTCGCTGCCGACGACGATCACGACCGGGCCCTCCAGGGCGTCGAGCTCGTGCAGCTCGACGTCGCCGTCGGCCGCGAGGCCGACGACCGTGAGGCCGGCCTTCTGGTAGCCCTCCAGCATCCGCGTCACATTGGTGCAGCGGGCCACCGGGGTGCGGGCGGCGGTGCCGGCGGAGGTCTTCCAGGCGCTGGCGGTCATGCCGGCCGCGCGGCGCTCGGGGACGACGACGCCGTGGCCGCCGAAGGCGGAGACCGAGCGGACGACGGCGCCGAGGTTGCGCGGGTCGGTGATGCCGTCGAGGGCGACGATCAGCGGGTCCTCGCCGTCGTCGAACGCGGCGGCGGTGAGGTCCTCGGGGTGGGCGTACTCGTACGGCGGCACGGAGAGGACGAGGCCCTGGTGGTTCAGGCCGTTGGTCATCCGGTCCAGCTCCGGACGGGGGGCCTCCATGAGGTTGAGGCCCTTGTCCGCGGCGAGCTGGAGCGCCTCGCGTACGCGCTCGTCGTTCTCGATGTACTGCTGGACGTACAGGGTGTTGGCGGGCACGCCCTCGCGCAGCGCCTCGACGACGGAGTTACGGCCGACGACGAGCTCGTTGGTGCCCTTGGGGCCACCGCGGCGCGGGGCCGGGCGCTTGGACTCGTGCCTGGCCTTGGCACCGGCGATGCGGTTCTTCTTGTGGCCCTTCCGCATGGAGGCGGGCGGGGTCGGGCCCTTGCCCTCCAGGCCCCGGCGTCGCTGACCGCCGCTGCCGACCTGCGCGCCCTTCTTGTTGGACGTGCGGCGGTTCCTGCGCTGGCTGTTGCCGGCCATGGGTGCACCTGTTTCTTCACTGCTCAGAGCCGCTGGCCGCGACTTCTGTAAACGTACGTACGAAAAGTGTCCCTCAGGACGGTCGGCGACGCTCGGATCCCGGGCTAGGACAGGGACCAGCGGGGGCCGGACGGGGTGTCCTCGATGGCGAGGCCGGACTGCTGGAGCTGGTCGCGGATGGCGTCGGCGGTGGCGTAGTCCTTGCGCCCGCGGGCGGCCTGGCGCTGCTCCAGCACCAGGCGGACCAGCGAGTCGACGACGCCGTGCAGATCGTCGCCGCGGCCGCCGTCGGCACCGGCCCACTGCTCGTCCAGCGGGTCGAGGCCGAGGACGCCCAGCATGGCGCGGACCTCCGCCAGGCGGGCGACGGCGCCTTCCTTGTCGTCGGCGGTCAGCGCGGAGTTGCCCTGGCGGACGGTGGTGTGGACGATCGCGAGGGCCTGCGGGACGCCCAGGTCGTCGTCCATGGCCTCGGCGAAGGCGGGCGGGACCTCGGCGGCCGGCTCGACCGGGCCGGCCTTCTCCACGACGCGCTGGATGAAGCCCTCGATGCGCGCGAACGCGGACTCGGCCTCGCGCAGCGCCTCCTCGCTGTACTCGATCATCGAGCGGTAGTGCGGGGTGCCGAGGTAGTAGCGCAGCACGATGGGGCGCCAGTGCTTGACCATCTCGGAGACGAGCACGGAATTGCCGAGCGACTTCGACATCTTCTCGCCGCTCATGGTGACCCAGGCGTTGTGCACCCAGTAGGCGGCGAAGGCGTCGCCGAAGGCCTTGGCCTGGGCGATCTCGTTCTCGTGGTGCGGGAAGATCAGGTCCAGGCCGCCGCCGTGGATGTCGAACGCCTCGCCCAAGTACTTGTGGGCCATCGCGGAGCACTCCAGGTGCCAGCCGGGACGGCCGCGGCCCCACGGGGTCTCCCAGGAGGGCTCGCCGGGCTTGACGGCCTTCCACATGGCGAAGTCGCGGGGGTCGCGCTTGCCGGTCTCGCCCTCGCCGGAGGGCTGGAGCAGGTTGTCCAGCTCCTGGTTGGAGAGCTCCAGATAGCCGGGGAACGAGCGCACGTCGAAGTAGACGTTGCCGTCGGCCTCGTAGGCGTGGCCACGCTCGATGAGGCCGCGCATCATCTCGACCATCTCGGTGACGTGGCCGGTGGCGCGGGGCTCGTAGGTGGGCGGCAGGCAGCCGAGGGCGTCGTAGCCGGTGTTGAAGGCGCGCTCGTTCTCGTAGCCGATGGACCACCAGGGGCGGCCCTGCTCGCCGGACTTCTTGATGATCTTGTCGTCGATGTCCGTGACGTTGCGGACGAAGGTCACGTCGTAGCCGCGGTAGGCGAACCAGCGGCGCATGATGTCGAAGTTGAGCCCCGACCGGATGTGTCCGATATGCGGGGCGGCCTGCACGGTCGCGCCACACAGGTAGATCGAGACGCAGCCCGGGACGATCGGGGTGAAGTCACGGATCTGCCGGGCGCTGGTGTCGTACAGGCGAATGGTCACGCAACCAGGGTAGTGGCCCCTGAGCAGTGCCCCGGGCAATCGGCCGGTTCATTCGTCAGACGGCACACTTTGCCCCTTATTTGCTTTTTGCACCAAAAATACAATTCGTCGTGGTAACTTCCCGGCACGCCTTCCGCTTCCCGGCGGGCGCCGCGGAACCCTGGAGGGACGTTGCACTCCACGCTGCCGGTCCAGCACGAGCAGCCGGGTGCCCGGACGGAGCCGGCCGCGGAAGCGGCCCCGGGGGCGGACCGGGAGCCGGAGCCGGCGGGCGGCGCGTCCCGGCACGGCCGCCTCGGCGCCCTGGACGGTCTGCGGCTGTGCGCGGCGCTGATGGTGGTGGCGTACCACTACATGGCCTTCGGCAGCGGCGTCTGGGGGCGCCCGTCGGCGGAGGCGTTCCCCCTGGCGCACCTGCCGGCGTCGTACGGCTGGCTGGGCGTCCAGCTGTTCTTCCTGATCAGCGGCTTCGTGATCTGCATGAGCTGCTGGGGCAAGGGCGTGGGACAGTTCGCCGCCTCGCGCGTCACCCGGCTCTTCCCCGCGTACTGGTTCGCCGTACTCGCCGTGGCCCTGGCCGTCCATCTGTGGCCGCCGGACGGCGAAACCCCCGAGCCGAGCGACGTCGCCGTCAACCTGACCATGCTCCAGTCACCCCTGGGGGTGGACCCGGTCGACGGGGTGTACTGGACGCTCTGGATCGAGCTCCGCTTCTACCTGCTCTTCGCCCTCGTCGTCCGTAAGGGGCTCACGTACGGGCGCGCGGTCGCCTTCTGCGTGGTCTGGGCCGTCGCGGCGGCCGTCGCGCGGGCGGTGGACAACCCGGTGCTGGACCAGGTGCTGATGCCGGAGGACTGCTGGTTCTTCATCGCCGGCATCGCCTTCTACCTGATGCACCGCTTCCGCCCGAACCTGGTGCTCTGGCTGCTCGTGGCCGGCAGCTTCGTGATCGCGCAGCACTATCTGCTGATCGCGCAGGGCCGGGCGGAAGGCCATATGGGCCACCGGGTGCCGCAGTGGCCCACGGTGGCGCTGATGGCGTTCTTCTTCCTCGCCGTCATGGCCGTCGCGCTCGGCTGGACGCGGCGCCTGGAATGGCGCGGGCTGACCGCGGCCGGAGCGCTGACCTATCCCCTCTATCTGATCCACGAGCGCCTCGGCTGGATGGTCATCGAGCACCACGCCGGCCGGCTGCCCCGCCATGTGCTGCTGCCCGCGCTCGTGCTGGCCATGCTCCTGGCGGCCTGGCTCGTCCACCGCCTGGTGGAGCGCCCGCTGGCCCGGGCGCTCGGAAGCGGCCTGAGACGGGCCGTGACGGACATCCGCTCCGGGTGACACCCTCGCAGGAGCGGCCCGCGCGCCGTCCCTGTACCGCTCCTGCACAACCCCTGCACAAGATCAGTTACAGCAGGGGCTTGGAATTACTGGAGCGACGGGAGATAACTGTCACGGCGGTGCGCGGACTTTCTGTGTCAGCATGCGTGCGACCTGCCCCTGCGTAGGATGAGCCGACCAAATTCACTGGAAGAGGACGACATGCGTTTCGCCGGACGAGGTGAACTCGAGGGCGGCCGTGCAGCAGCCGTCCAGCGGTCCGCCCCACGGCTCTACGTCCTGGACGGGCTCCGGATCATCGCGGCCCTGATGGTCGTGATGTTCCACTACGTCTCCCTGCGGGGCGGCTGGGGGCAGGACACCAGCGACATCTTCCCCGAGCTGAAGCCGTTCGCCCGGTACGGGTGGCTGGGTGTGGAGGTCTTCTTCCTCATCAGCGGCTTCGTGATCTGCATGAGTACCTGGGGCCGCACCCTGGGCGATTTCGTGATGTCCCGGGTGTCCCGGGTCTATCCCGCCTACTGGGTCGCGATCGGGCTCACCACCTTGATCGTTTCCCTCTGGCCGCAGGTCCGCCAGGTACACAGCTACGACGACGTCCTCACCAACCTGACAATGCTCCAGACGGGCTTCGGTGTCTGGGACGTGGACGGCGTCTACTGGACGCTCTTCGTCGAGCTGAAGTTCTACGTATTGTTCGCCGCCGTGGTGGCCACGGGCGTGACGTACCGCAAATGCGTGCTGTTCTGCGCGCTCTGGACCGTAGTCGCCATGACCGCCACCCAGGTGGACAGCAAGCTGCTCACCATGTGGGCCATGCCGCTGTACGCGCCCTATTTCGTCGCGGGCATCGCTTTCTACCTCATGTACCGCTACCGCCCCACGGCGCTGCTCTGGGGAATCGCCGGCCTCTCCCTGCTGCTCGCCCAGCACCACCTGACCAAGCGGGTCGCGGACAACTCCACGCACGACATCGCGGTCTGGCCGGCCCGGCTGATCGTTCTCGCCGCGTTCGTGATCATGGCGCTGATCGCCGTCGGCGCCTGCAACAGGATCCAGTGGCGCTGGCTGTCCACGGCGGGCGCGCTCACCTACCCGCTGTATCTGCTCCACCAGTACATCGGGATGACGGTCATCTACGCGCTGCGGGAGAAGCTGCCGCCGTACGTGCTGGTCTTCGGCCTGATCGTGGCGATGATGGGCGCGGCCTGGCTGCTGCACCGCCTCGTGGAACGCCCGATGGGCTCCTGGCTGCGCAAGGTCATGCGATCGAGCATGGACGAGATGCGGCGGCATTCCCCCGCGGGAGCGGCGCGGAGCGCCGACAAGGTCGTCCCGGCGCCGGACACGGCAGTGGCTCCGCAGCGCCTGCGCGCCTACGGCCCGGCGGAACCGGACCGCGTGGGCGCGGGGCGCCCGGACGGAAGCTGAGCCTCCCGGGGCTCCGCCCCGGACCCCGGTCCTCAATCGCCGGACGGGCTGAAAATCAGCCCGTCCGGCGTTTGAGGACATTCGGGAAGGGGCGGGGTGGGGAAAGAGCCGCCCGCAGGGCCCCTAGATCGAGCCCACCACCCGCCGCGGAGAGACCCGCACCACCACCCGCCGCGCGTCGTCCTTCGCCGCCGGATTGAAGTCCGCGTAATCCTTCCCCGTGTACTTCCGCGACAGAGTGTCGATCAGCTCCGGCCCGCCCTCCGTGGTCATCGTGGCCGTGCCGCGGACCTCCGCGTACGTGTACGGCGCGTTGTGCGGGTTGATCATCACGCTCACGCGCGGGTCCCGCCGGAGGTTCTTCTCCTTGCGGCGGCCCACCGTGGTGGAGATCAGCAGGTCGTCGCCGTCGCGCGTGACCCAGGTGACCGACAGCTGGGGGCTGCCGTCGGGCTGGACGGTCGCCAGGGTCGCGAAGACCGGGCTGTCGTCGATGAGCTTCTTCAGGTCGTCGGAGAGTGCGGCTGACACGGCGCGGGTCCTTCCCTCGGCTGACGGCCGCGCGGGGGCGGCGTGGCCTCACCGTAAGGCGCCGGGCACGCGAAAAGGGCCGTAAGGGGGCCGACAGCCCCCGAACAGCCCTCTCGGGTACTTCTTCGCGCGGCGACACGCCGTAAGGGCGCGGACGGCGCCCGTGGGGCCGCCGGCGGCGGTCAGCCCGCCGCGCGGTACACCAGCGCCGTGGCGACGGCCGCCAGGCCCTCGCCTCGGCCCGTGAGGCCCAGCCCGTCCGTCGTGGTGCCGGAGACCGACACGGGCGCCTGGATCGCCTCCGAGAGGGCCTTACGGGCCTCCTCGCGCCGGGTGCCGATCTTGGGGCGGACGCCGATCACCTGGATCGCGACGTTGCCGATCTCGAAGCCCTCGGCCCGGACGATCCGGGCGGCCTCGGCCAGCAGGGTGACGCCGGCCGCGCCCGACCACTCGGGGCGGTCCGTGCCGAAGTGCGCGCCGAGGTCGCCGACGCCGGCGGCGGAGAACAGCGCGTCGCACGCGGCGTGCGCGGCGACGTCGCCGTCGGAGTGGCCCGCCAGGCCGTGCGAGGCGCCCTCCCAGAGCAGACCCGCGCACCACAGCTCGCGGCCCTCCTCGAAGGCGTGCACGTCCGTGCCGATGCCCACCAGGGGCAGCACCGGGGTGCCGGGGGTGTCAGAAGCCATCGTTGGCCCTCCTGCGGGCGAGTACGGCCTCGGCCAGGACGAGGTCCAGCGGGCGGGTCACCTTGAACGCCTCCTCGTGGCCGGGCACCACGACGACCGGGGCGCCGAGCCGCTCGACGAGGCCCGCGTCGTCCGTGGCGCCCTCGCCCTCGGTGGCGAAGGCGGCGAACTTCTCGTGCGCCGCGTCGAGCGTGCGCCGATCGAAGCCCTGGGGGGTCTGCACGGCGCGCAGCAGCGCGCGCTCGGGGGTGCCCACGACCGGCTCGGGCTCGCCCGCGGCGGCGCCGGTGCGCGGCTCGACCTCCTTGACGGTGTCGGCCAGCGGCAGCGCCGGTACGACGGCCGGCGCGCCCGCGCGCACGGCGGAGATCACGGAGTCGACGGTCTCGACGGGCACCAGGGGGCGCGCGGCGTCGTGGACGAGGACGGTGGTGACGTCGTCGGGAAGGGCGGCCAGGCCGCGTCGCACGGACTCCTGACGGCTCTCGCCGCCGGGGACGACCAGCAGCTCGGCGCGATCGTGGCCGGTCAGGGGATACGCGTCGAGGAGGGAGCGGACCTCGGCGGCGCCGTCCGGCGGGGCGACCACGACGACGAGGGAGACGGCGCGCGAGGCGGCCATCGACCGGACGGCGTGGACGAGCATCGGGGTGCCGTTGAGGGTGCGCAGCGCCTTGGGCGCGCCGGGGCCCAGCCGGACCCCGCGGCCCGCCGCGGGGATGACCGCGGCGGTGCGCGAAAGGGTGGCGGCGGGTGCTCGATCAGACATTGCGATGGCGTTCAGGTTTGCTTCCTCGGCCGAATTGGGTATGGCCTCAGCGTGCCGGGCACTCCGCTCCGACCAGCCCCTTCCGTGACAAGCTGGTCGGGTCGGCTGCCCGAGCCCGGCACACCAAGCACGTCGTGAACGGTCGGCGCCTCGGCGCCACCGAGCAGAGATGCCGCAGCGCCCGGCGGATGACTGTCGTCATCGCGCGGGCACCGCGGCACTTCTTTACGTCCGGCACCTGGCCTTATGTCCGGCACCTCATGTCCCGCCGCGTCACCTCGGCGCGTCCTGGAGAACGTCCTGGACGGCGCTTCGTGGCGTCACCGCGTCGGGGCATGACGACGTCAGGACGCGAGGACCTCGTCGAGCAGGGCCTCGGCCTTGTCCTCGTTGGTGTTCTCCGCGAGGGCCAGCTCGCTCACCAGGATCTGGCGCGCCTTGGCGAGCATGCGCTTCTCACCGGCGGAGAGGCCACGCTCGCGCTCACGACGCCACAGGTCGCGCACGACCTCGGCGACCTTGATCACGTCACCGGACGCGAGCTTCTCGAGATTTGCCTTGTAGCGACGGGACCAGTTCGTCGGCTCTTCGGCATACGGTGCGCGCAGCACCTCGAAGACCCGGTCCAGCCCGTCCTGGCCGACCACATCGCGCACACCGACGAACTCCGCATTGTCCGCCGGCACCCGAACCGTCAGGTCACCCTGGGCGACCTTCAGCACCAAGTAGGTCTTGTCCACGCCTTTGATCTGGCGAGTTTCGATGGCCTCGATCAGCGCGGCCCCGTGATGGGGATAGACCACGGTGTCGCCAACCTTGAACGTCATGTGACAGGTACCCCTTCCGTGGCTATCCAGTCTAACACGGGAACTGCCCGTTCTGAATGGCGTTTTCGCAGGTCAGGGCATATCTCGGGGCTTGACAACAGCAACCGGAACGTGCTGCGGGAGGGTTCCGGAAGCGGGTATTCGCAGGTCGGAGCGGTTCTTCGGGCGGGGCGAAACGGGCACGTTACACCCGCCCGGAGTCCCTCGCGAGCGACCGAACGTCCCGTTTTGCCGGGGTCCGGTCGGCGGACTTCCGCTACTCCGTTCGGGGCGGGACGCCCTTCGCCACCCGGATTCGGGAATTGATCACGCTGAACTTGATCAATTCCCGAACACCTTCCCGGACCCCCGCGCATTCCTCACGGATAATCCGCCGCGCGGTGTGCGGGACGTTCCTCTCGGCGTTGATGGGCGATATTCGGCCGTGCGCCCGGGCGAGGGCTTGTTGACCATGAGGGCGGGTCGGGTGCGGAGCCCCGGAGACGGGTCGGTAACCTGAGCGCGCTGACACACCTCTTACTTCGTCCAAGGAGATGCCGCCGCCGTGAGCAGCAGCCTTCGACGCGGCACTCTCGCCGCTTCCGCCCTCGTGCTCTCGATCGCCTCGCTCACCGCCTGTGCGGCGGGCAACAGCGCCCAGACGCTGGAGGTCAAGCCGGACAACGCCGCCACGTCGGTCGGCGACATCAAGCTCCAGAACATCAACGTGATCACCCAGCCGGACCTCAAGGCCACCGGCCCCGCCGTGATCACCGGCACGCTGTTCAACAACGGCCGCGAGGACCAGACGCTGGAGAAGATCACCCTCGCCGGCAAGTCCGGCGCGACCGTGAAGCTCACCCCGGCGGGCGGCTCCGGCAAGCTCGTCGTGCCCGCGGGCCGCTCGATCGTCCTCGGCGGCAAGGGCAACGCCTCCGCGGTGCTGCCGAACGGCCGTGAGGCGATCAAGGACGGCGAGCAGCAGAAGCTGACCTTCGACTTCAGCGAGACGGGCGACGTGAACATCGGCGCGTTCGTCGTCCCGGCGACCAGCTACTTCAAGGAGTGGGGCCCCGAGGCGCCCGCCCCGGCCCAGTCCGGCAAGGCCGGCGACAAGCCCGGCAAGCCGTCCGGCACGCCTTCCGGCAAGCCCTCGGGCACCCCCGGGGCCCCGTCGGGCGCCGCGGGCGCCCAGCAGGGCGAGCAGGGCCAGCAGGGCGGTGAGCGCCAGGAGGGCGCCACGCAGGGTGGCCAGCAGCAGGCCCAGGGCGGCCAGCAGCACGCCGGCCACTGACGGGGACACCAGGCCGACGCCGAGGGGCCCGGAAGCGGAATGCTTCCGGGCCCCTCGGCATGTCCCGTACGCCGTGTACGTCCCGTGCGTCCCGTACGTTCCGGCACGAGGGCGGCGCGTCCCTCGTACGGGCGGATCCTCCCGCGGCACCGGCGGGCGGGCCCGCCCCCGTACGGCCGGGCCGGGTCTCCCACGGCCCCGTAACGGCCGGGCCGGGTCTCCCCCGCCCCGTACGGCCGGTTCTTCCTACGGCTCGAACTTGTAGCCCAGGCCCCGGACCGTGACCAGGTAGCGCGGCGCGCCCGGGTCGGGCTCGATCTTGGCGCGCAGCCGCTTCACATGGACGTCGAGGGTCTTGGTGTCCCCCACGTAGTCGGCGCCCCACACGCGGTCGATGAGCTGCATCCGGGTGAGCACCCGGCCCGCGTTGCGCAGCAGCATCTCCAGCAGGTCGAACTCCTTCAGCGGCAGGTCGACCTTGCCGCCGGAGACGGTGACGACGTGCCGGTCGACGTCCATCCGGACCGGACCGGCCTCCAGGGCGGCGGGCGAGACCTCCTCGGGCTCGCCTCTGCGGCGCAGGACGGCCCGGATGCGGGCCACCAGCTCCCGGGAGGAGAAGGGCTTGGTCACATAGTCGTCGGCTCCTATTTCCAGCCCGACGACCTTGTCGATCTCGCTGTCCTTGGCCGTGACCATGATGACGGGCACGTTGGAGCGCCCGCGGAGCTGCCGGCAGACCTCCGTACCGGGGAGGCCCGGCAGCATCAGGTCGAGCAGGACGAGGTCGGCGCCGTTGCGCTCGAATTCGTCCAGCCCGTCGGGCCCGGTGGCCGCGACGGCGACCTCGAACCCTTCCTTGCGGAGCATGTAGGACAGGGCGTCGCTGAAGGATTCCTCGTCCTCTACGACGAGCACACGCGTCACGGATGGACCTCCGGTCGGGTTTCTGTGCGGGTACGGGGGGTCGCTTCCCGGCCGCGGTTCACGGACGGACCTCCCGGGCGGGGAGGGAGTCGTCGGGGAAGGAAGAGATGCTTTCGTGCGGCTCCAGCAGCGTGTGGTCGCTGTAGGGGTCGCGGTCGCGCACCGCGCCGGCCTCGGGGAGCCGCAGGGTGAAGGTGGAGCCCTGGCCCTCGGCGCTCCAGACCGTGACCTCGCCGCCGTGCGAGGCGGCGACGTGCTTGACGATGGCGAGGCCGAGGCCGGTGCCGCCGGTGGCGCGGGAGCGGGCCGGGTCGACGCGGTAGAACCGCTCGAAGATCCGCTCGCGGTCCTTCTCGGAGATGCCGATGCCCTGGTCGGTGACGGCGATCTCGATGAGGTCGCCGCCGGGGGCGGTGATGTGGCGGGCGGCGATCCCCACGCGCGTGCGCGCGGGGCTGTAGTTGACGGCGTTCTCCACGAGATTGCCGAGGGCGGCGGCGAGCTGACCGCGGCTGCCCCAGACGTGCAGGTCGGCGGTGCCTCCGGCGGCCATGGTGATCTGCTTGGCGCCGGCCTGGTGGCGGCAGCGGTCGATGGCCTCGGCGACGAGCTCGTCGACCCGGACCGGCTCGGAGTCCTCCAGGGGGTCGTCGTTCTGCACCCGGGAGAGGTCGATGAGCTCCTGGACGAGGTTGGTCAGCCGGGTGGCCTCGATCTGCATCCGGCCGGCGAAGCGGTGGACGGCCTCGGGGTCCTCGGCGGCGTCCATGACGGCCTCGGAGAGCAGGGAGAGCGCGCCGACCGGCGTCTTGAGCTCGTGGCTGACGTTGGCGACGAAGTCCCGGCGGACGGCCTCGATGCGGCGGGCCTCGGTGAGATCCTCCACCAGCAGCAGGACCAGCCGGGAGCCGAGCGGCGCGACCCGGGCGGAGACCGCGAGGGCCTCGCCCCGGCCGGTGCCCCGGCGCGGCAGGTCGAGCTCGACCTGGCGTATCTCACCGTCGCGGCGGGTGTCGCGGGCCATCTGGAGCATGGGCTCGACGGCCAGCTTGCCGCCGCGGACGAGTCCGAGCGCGTACGCGGCGGAGCTGGCCTTGACCACCGCGTCGGCCTCGTCGAGGACGACCGCGGAGGAGCGCAGCACGGAGAGGACGGTGTCGACGCCGGGCGGCAGCACGGCGTCGGTGTGCAGGGAGCTGCGGGTGGGCCTGGCCTGATCGCGCTCACTCCAGCGGAACGCCAGCATGGCGATCACTCCGGTGCAGAGACCGGCGATCGCTGCCGCTGCGGCGACGGCCGCGTCCACGTTCATGAGTCCAGGTTATGCGGGGGCGACGGCACATCCACAGCCGAACGGGGGGCGCCTCGAACATACGTTGCCGAGAGTTCACCTTGAGGTCGGCGCCGGTTCACTCCTGATGTCGGCGGCCGTCGCGTTTCGGACGGAACGTGGGACCGTGGGCAGGACGTCGGATCCCTCGCCCCAGTGAATTCCCGGAGAAAGAGGTTCAGGCCATGCGGGACGCGTACCACGAGGAGCTCGACTCGATCAGCGAGAGCCTGGTCGAGATGGCACGGCTCGTGGGCTCCGCGATCGGGCGCGCCACCACGGCGATCCTGGACGCGGACCTCAAGCTTGCGGAGTCCGTGATCGCCGCGGACGCGAAGGTCGACGACCTTCAGCGGGACCTGGAGGCGCGGGCCATCGCACTGCTGGCGCGCCAGCAGCCGGTCGCCACGGACCTCCGGATCGTGGTGACGTCGCTGCGCATGAGCGCGGACCTGGAGCGCTCGGGCGACCTCGCCCAGCACGTGGCGAAGCTGGCCAGGCTGCGCTTCCCGGAGACGGCGGTCCCGCGTGACCTGCACGCCACCATCCTGGAGATGGGCCAGCTGGCCCAGCGGCTGATGGCCAAGGCCGGCGAGGTGATCATCACCAAGGACGTCGACCTGGCGCTCCAGCTGGAGCAGGACGACGACGCGATGGACCTGCTGCACCGCGCCCTGTTCCAGCACCTGATGGACGACCGGTGGAAGCACGGCATCGAGACGGCCGTGGACGTGACGCTGCTGGGCCGCTACTACGAGCGCTTCGCCGACCACGCGGTCTCGGTGGCCAAGCGGGTGGTGTACCTGGTCACCGGGGAGCACGCGGACGAGCTCACCCAGTCCGAGGGGCGCACGAGCGCGGTGGAGAGCGCGTAATCGCCCTGCGTGCTTCCATGCGCCCCATATGCGCCCGTACAAGCGTGCGTGAGAGGCATTGACGGCCGACGCGGGCAGTCCTTGACTGGGTGACAGCAGACCACCCTTCGAGGAGGTACCGCATATGACCCAGACCCCTCCTGCGGCGCAGCCCGTCAAGGCCGCGTGCACATGCGGCCCAGGCTGCTCCTGCGGCTGCCAGTCCGGCGGGCCGTGCCAGTGCGGCGGCTGCGGTTAGGCAGCCGGCGCGCATGTCACTCACGGGGAGGGGCCCCGGCCGGTCGGTCCGGCCGGGGCCCCTCTCGCGGTAGTCCTCGCGGGAGCCCTCGCGGTGGTCCTCACGCGGTACGGGCGCCCCGCTACGCCTGGCCGCTGTCGTCCTCGGCCTCCGCCTCGTCCTCGTCGTCGTCCTCCTCGCCCGCGACGGGGCTCGGGGGCTGCTTGGCCGGTGTCGCCCCGGTGAGGTAGGCGGAGACGACCACATTGGCGCTGTACGCGCGGCGTGCCTTGTCGTAGCTGCCGCCGCAGGTGATCAGCCGGAGCTCGGCGCGGTCCGGCTCGCGCGCCCCGTAGACCTTCTCCGCGTCGAACTGGTCGTTGGCGACGACCGCGATGTCCTCGATGACGAACTCGGCGACGGAGCCGTCCTGGCGGGCCACCGAGATGTGCTGGCCGACCTTGACGACGCTGAGGCCGGCGAAGACGGCGAGGGCCCGGTCGGTGTCCACGTGGCCCACGAGGACGGCGGCGCCGGCGCTGCCGGGCTGCGGCCCGTCCTTGTACCAGGCGACGGAGTTGGCCCGCTCGTAAGGCGGTGGTTCGACGCCGCCCAGCGGGTCGAGGCCGTGGCCCTCGATGGGGGCCTTCAGGCCGATGGCCTTGATGGCCAGGGCCTTGGGATCGGTCTGGGGGCCCGCCCCCGGCAGCGGGTCGTGTGCCGGGGGCAGGCCGTGCGCGGGAGAGCGGCCCTTGGCCGCGACACCGCCGGGAGCCTTGGAGAGCTCCCCCGCGGTACCGCTGCCACACAGGCACAGGGCGAGCAGCAACGCCGCCCAGGCCACTCCTGTCAGCAGGCGGCGACGGCCACCTGTGCGCGGTTCTGACATGTCGCCCGTTCTCTTCCCGTCACTGCTTGGCGGTGTTGACGCGGCGGCGGTACCAGACCATGCCGCCGACGAGGCCCGCCGCCGCGGTGGCGCCGAGGATCAGGACAGGAGCGTCGGGGACCGACGAGCCGGTCGTGGCCGCGAGCGCGGCAGCACCGCCACCCGCGTGCGAGGGGTGGTGCGGGCGGTGACCGTCGTGACGTCCGTCGTGGTCGTGGCGGCCGTCGTGGTCGTGACGCCCGTCGTCGTGGTCGTCGTGGCGACCGTCGTGGTCGTGGCGGCCGTCGTGGTCGTGACGCCCGTCGTGGTCGTGGCGACCGTCGTCGTGGTCGTCGTGACGCCCGTCGTGGTGGCCCTTGTGACCGTCGTGGTCGTCACGGCCGTCGTGGTCGTCCCAGTCGTCGTCGTGGTCGTGACGCCCGTCGTGGTGACCCTTGTGACCGTCGTGGTCGTCGTGACGTCCGTCGTGGTCGTGGCGGCCGTCGTGGTCGTGACGCCCGTCGTGGTGACCCTTGTGGCCGTCGTGCTCGTCGCAGTCGTCGTCATCGTGGTGACGACCGTCGTGGTGGTCCTTGTGACCGTCGTGGTCGTGGCGGCCGTCGTGGTCGTGACGGCCGTCGTGGTCGTGGCGACCGTCGTGATGGCCGGGGCCGTCGGTCTCGGGGACGACTCCGACCTCACCGGCCGCGGGGGCCGAGGTGCCGAAGGCGTAGGCAGGGACGACGGGGGCCGCACAGACAGCGACGACCGTCGCAGCACCGCATATGGCGGAGCGGATGGAAACCATGGTGGTACCTCCTTCAATTCACGAGGCTCACCCGGGCTCCCGGCCCGCGCATCCGCTGCGTAGCCGACTTGCTCCATTCGGTGACCGATCCACCCGTTCCGCCCGCCACCGCGACGGCCGTGCCCCCTCGGCCAAATGCGGCCCCCCGTACCAATAGCCAACAGTCGCGGATCGATCAAAAGGGGAGTCGACACGAGCAGAAAAGTGTGGCGTAAGGGTGGCGTTGGCCTGGCGAAGGGGCCTGGCGCGAAACTCGTGGCGAGCGGCCCAGGGAGCCGGGCGGCGCCGGCAAGCTGACGCCCGGCCAGGCCCTGGACCGCGGGACCCGTTCCCGAGGTGAAGGAGAGAGAGTCCATGCAGGAGCCTACTCAAGAGCCCCCCGGCTCCGACCCCTGGAAGCCCGGCTCCCCGGGCTGGCCGTTCCGGGCCGCGCTGGCCGTGGCGGCCCTCGCGGTCGGCGCGTCACTGATCATCACGAGGACGACGACCGCGTCCGAGGCGGCGCTGTTCGTCGCGCCCGCCTTCGTGATGGCCGGGACGGAGGGCAGGGGCGGCAAGTAGACCCGCGCCGGGCCCGCGCACCCGCACGCGCCCGCGCACGACGGAGCCCCCTGCCCGCGCGCGTCGCGGACAGGGGGCTCGACGTCCCCTCGGGGGGGGGACTTCAGCCGCTGCTTCGGGCTACTTCTTCTTGCCCTGGTTCTTCACGGCCTCGATGGCGGCCTTGGCGGCCTCCGGGTCGAGGTAGGTGCCGCCCGGCTTGACCGGCTTGAAGTCGGCGTCCAGCTCGTACGCGAGCGGGATGCCGGTCGGGATGTTCAGGCCCGCGATGTCGGCGTCGGAGACCCCGTCGAGGTGCTTGACCAGCGCGCGCAGGCTGTTGCCGTGGGCGGCGACCAGGACCGTGCGGCCGGCGAGGAGGTCGGGGACGATGCCGTCGTACCAGTACGGCAGCATGCGGACGACGACGTCCTTGAGGCACTCGGTCTTCGGGCGCAGCTCCGGCGGGATGGAGGCGTAGCGCGGGTCGTCGCTCTGCGAGAACTCCGTGCCGTCCTCGAGGGCGGGCGGCGGGGTGTCGTAGGAGCGGCGCCAGAGCATGAACTGCTCCTCGCCGAACTCGGCCAGGGTCTGGGCCTTGTCCTTGCCCTGGAGGGCGCCGTAGTGGCGCTCGTTCAGCCGCCAGGAGCGGTGGACGGGGATCCAGTGGCGGTCCGCGGACTCCAGCGCGAGCTGCGCGGTGCGGATGGCGCGCTTCTGGAGGGAGGTGTGGACCACGTCGGGGAGCAGGCCGGCGTCCTTGAGCAGCTCACCGCCACGGACTGCCTCCTTCTCACCCTTCTCGTTGAGGTTGACGTCCACCCAACCGGTGAACAGGTTCTTGGCGTTCCACTCGCTCTCGCCGTGGCGGAGGAGGATCAGCTTGTACGGTGCGTCGGCCATGCCCATGAGCGTAATCGACGGTAGGGGTGGCGCCGCGCGCGCTGTCCGTGATAGCGGCGGGCTACCGCCGATTGACGCAGACCCGCAAATGTCTGGCACCCCGGCCACCCGCATGAGTAAGTTGCGGCTTCGAAGGGTGACACTTACACAGCGGGGGGTTGCGGGATGTCGGTGGCGAGCGTCGGACGGGCGGTGCGGGAGAGCGTCTCGGGGCTGCCCAGGGAGTTCTGGTGGCTCTGGACCTCGACGCTGATCAACCGGCTGGGAGCCTTCGTCAGTATCTTCCTGGCCCTGTTCATCACCGTCGACCAGGGGCGTTCCGCCTCGTACGCGGGGCTCGTCGCCTCGCTGCTGGGTCTCGGCAGCGTCGTGTCGTCGATCGGCGGGGGCGTGATGACCGACCGGCTCGGCCGCCGGCCCACCCTGCTCGTCGCGCAGGCGTCCACCGCCGTGGCGGTGGCCGTGCTCGGCTTTATGACCGACCCCGTGGCCATCGCGGTCGTCGCGTTCGTGGTGGGCATGGCGAGCAACGCCTCGCGGCCCGCGGTGCAGGCGATGATCGCGGACATCGTGCCCCCGGCGGACCGGGTGCGGGCCTTCGCCCTGAACTTCTGGGCGATCAACCTCGGCTTCGCGGTCTCCTCGATCGCGGCGGGCTTCATCGCCCGCTACAGCTATCTGGCGGGCTTCCTCGGCGAGGCCGTGATGACGCTGGCCTGCGCGGTCCTCGTCTTCGTGAAGGTCCCCGAGTCCCGCCCGGCCGTGGCCGCGGAGGCCGAGCGGGCCAAGGGCGGCGGGTCCGAGGGGAGCGGGTCCAAGGGGAGCGGGGGCGGCGAGCCGGCCGTCGGCATGGGGACCGTCCTGCGGGACGGGCGTTTCATGGCCGTCGTCGGCCTGTCCTTCCTCCTCGCCCTGCTCTTCATGCAGTCGCAGGTGGCGCTGCCCGTGACGATGGCCGAGGGCGGTTTCTCCACGACCGACTACGGCACCGCCATCGCGGTCAACGGCGTCCTGATCATCGCCCTCCAGCTCCCCGTGACCCGCCTCATCGAGCACCGGAGCCCGCGGCGGCTGCTGGTCGTCGCCTCGCTCCTCGGCGGCTACGGCTTCGGGCTCACGGCCTTCGCGGACTCGCTGGCGCTCTACGCGCTGACCGTCTGCGTCTGGACCATGGCGGAGATCATCAGCTCGCCCACGCAGATGGGCCTGGTCGTCCGCCTCTCCCCGGTCCGGGGCCGCGGCCGCTACCAGGGCATGGCCACCCTCGCGTGGGCCGTGGCGGCCCTGGTCGCCCCGCTCGCGGGCGGCACGGTCATCGACCGCTTCGGGGCGGAGACGCTGTGGGCGGGGTGCGCGGTCGTGGGGACGGTGGCGGCGCTCGGGTACTGGGCGCTGATGCGGGGGCTGGAGCCGGTGGACGACGCGGCGAGCGGCGCGGGCGAAGCGGGTGCGACGGGCGGGGTGGATGCGACAGGCGGGGCGGCCGAGCCGGCCTCTCCGGCGGCGGAGCGCCCGGCTACGACGGAGCACCCGGCTACGGCGGGGTGACGCGCCGCCCCGCCGTAGCCGGGGCGGGCGGACCCGGCCCGTCCGGGGCGCCGCCCGGAGGCTGCCGGGGAAGGCCGGAGGTCCGGAGAACCAGGATCCGAGTCTTGTGGCCCGGCCCCTGAGGGGCCGGGCCCGGGCGGCCGACCCCGGGCGGTCGGCCCCAGGCGGCCGACCCCGGGCCCGGGCACACGCTTTGCCGGGGCCGGCGGCCGAAGGACTGGCGGCCGGGGCCGGGCCCCGCCATGACACGCGGACAGCCGCGCCGCACGCGCCCCAGGTCGCGTCCTAGACCCCGCCGTCGGACGCGCTCGGCTTCGTCAGGCGCGCGAACGCGTCCAGGTTCCGCGTCGACTCCCCCCGCTCCGTACGCCACGCGTACTCCTTGCGGATGGCCGTGGCGAAGCCCATCTCCAGCAGCGTGTTGAAGCTGCCGTCCGCGTGCTCCAGCACCGTGCCCAGGATCCGGTCGATCTCGTCCGGGGTCACCGCCGCGAGCGGGAGCCGGCCGACGAGGTAGATGTCGCCGAGCCGGTCGGTCGCGTACGCCACCCCGTAGAGGCGGGTGTTGCGCTCCAGGAGCCAGCGGTGCACCGCCGCGTGGTTCTCGTCGGGGCAGCGGACGACGAAGGCGTTGACCGACAGGGAGTGCTTGCCGACGATCAGCGAGACGGTCGTCGACAGCTTGCGCGTGCCGGGGAGCTTCACCACGTACGTGCCGTCGGCCGGGCTCTCCCATTCGAGCCCGGCCTCGTGGAACGTCTGCTCGATGACGGATTTGGCGTCAGACATGGTTCGAGCGTAGGCGACGACGCCGCTCGTTGATCGCCGCGGTGTACACCTCGGCCGTGGCGGCCGCCGCGGTGTCCCAGCCGAAGGAGCGCGCGTGCCGGGCCGCGGCCTCGCCCATCCGGCCGGCGAGGGCGGGGTCGTCGGCGAAGCGGCCCAGCGCCCGGCCGTAGTCGGCGGGGTCGTGGCCGGAGACCAGGAAGCCGCTGACGCCGTCGCGCACGGCCACCGGCAGCCCGCCGACGGCGGCCGCGACCACGGGTGTGCCGCAGGCCTGGGCCTCGGCGGCGACCAGGCCGAAGGACTCGCTGTACGAGGGCATGACGAGCACGGACGCGGCGCGGTACCAGTCGGCGAGCTGCTCCTGGCCGACCGGCGGGCGGAAGCGGACGACGTCGGCGATGCCCAGCCTGGCGGCCAGCTTCTGGAGGCCCTCGGGCTTGGCGAGGCCGCTGCCGCTGGGCCCGCCGACGACGGGGACGACGATGCGCGGGCGCAGCTCCGGCCGCCTGTCCAGCAGGTCGGCGACGGCGCGCAGCAGGATGTCCGGGGCCTTGAGGGGCTGTATCCGCCCGGCGAAGAGCGGTATCAGGGCGTCGGCGGGCAGACCGAGCCGCTGCCGGGCGGCGGCCCGGCCGTCGGCGGGCGTGAAGCGGTCGAGGTTGACGCCCGGGTGCACGACGGCGACCTTGCCGGGGTCGGCCTCGTAGTGGCGCACGAGCTCCTCGGCCTCGCCGTCGGTGTTGGCGATCAGCCGGTCGGCGGCCCGGACGATCTGGGTCTCGCCGATGACGCGGGCGGCCGGCTCGGGGGTGTCGCCCGCGGCGAGCGCGGCGTTCTTCACCTTGGCCATGGTGTGCATGGCGTGGACGAGCGGGACGCCCCAGCGCTCGGCGGCGAGCCAGCCGACGTGGCCGGAGAGCCAGTAGTGGGAGTGGACGAGGTCGTAGTGGCCGGGCCGGTGGCCGGCCCACGCCTGCATCACACCGTGGGTGAAGGCGCAGAGCTGGGCGGGCAGCTCCTCCTTGGCCAGGCCCTCGTAGGGTCCGGCGTCGATGTGGCGGACGAGCACGCCGGGTGCCAGCTCCACGGACGGCGGGAGCCCGCCGGCGGTGGCCCGGGTGAAGACCTCGACCTCGATGCCGATGGTGGCCAGGCGCTTGGCCAGCTCGACGATGTAGACGTTCATGCCGCCCGCGTCGCCCGTGCCCGGCTGGTGCAGGGGCGAGGTGTGGACGCTGAGCATCGCCACGCGGCGCGGCCTGCGGCCGGCGCCGAGGCGCCGGAGCGGGGTGTTGGCGAGCGTACCGAGCGCGCGGCCCCCGCGGGCGCCGAGCCTGGATGCGTACTGGCTCACCGTGCGAGTCCTCCGTCCGCCTTGGGGGCCCCTGGGGGCGTGCACCACCTGTCAACCCTCCCAACACCGACGGTGTCGGATCCCCTTCCCGCTTTGCCAAAAAGTGACGTAGCGCACCGGAGCCCTCACGGTCGGCGTGCTCGCCGCCGGGCCCGGAGTCCGCACCACTTAGGGTTCTGCCATGGCCCCCCGCACCCCTCCGCCCGGCCGTCCCGTCGGTTCGGTGACGCGCGGGACGACCAACCCCAACCGGCTGCGCCGCATGGACCGCTGGATCGCGGACGCGCACGGCGCGGCGCTGCGGGCCAGCGCGGACCCCGTCGCCGTCGACCTCGGCTACGGGGCGGCGCCGTGGACGGCCGTGGAGCTGCTGGGGCGGCTGCGCACGGTGTGCCCGGCGGCGGAGGTCGTCGGCGTGGAGATCGAACCGGCGCGGGTCGCGGCGGCGAAGCCGTACGAGCGGGACGGGCTGTCCTTCACCCACGGCGGCTTCGAGGTGCCGCTGCCGGCGGGCCGGCGGCCGGCGCTGATCCGCGCCGCGAACGTCCTGCGCCAGTACGACGAGGACGAGGTCGCCGCGGTGTGGGCCCGGCTGTGCGCGCGGCTGGCGCCGGGCGGGCTGCTCGTCGAGGGCACGTGCGACGAGATCGGGCGCCGCCACGTCTGGGTAGCGCTGGGCCCGGAGGGCCCGCGCACGGTCACCTTCGCGACCCGCCTCGGCTCTCTGGTCACCCCTTCCGACCTGGCCGAACGCCTCCCGAAGGCACTCATCCACCGCAATGTCCCGGGCGAGCCCGTGCACGCCTTCCTGCGCGACTTCGACCGGGCGTGGGCGGCGGCGGCGCCGTACGCGTCACTGAGCGCGCGGCAGCGGTGGATCCGGGCGGTGGGGGCGCTGTCGGGGGACTGGCCGCTGGTGGGCGGGGTGCGGCGGTGGCGTCAGGGTGAGGTGACGGTGCGGTGGGGGGCGTTGGCGCCGCGGGGGTAGTGACGTCGGGGTGGGACGGCGGGGCGGGCGCGCGGCGGGGCGGGCGCCTGCGGGGCGGGCGCCTCGCCTGTGGGGCGGGCGCCTGCGGCGGGCTCTTCCCCTACCCGCCCCTTCCCGGAACCGGGGCAAGCCCCCGGGCCCCCTTCCGCGCTGACGCGCGGTGGCCTCAATCGCCGGCCGGGCTGGACTTCACCCCTGCCGGAGATCGGCTTACCCCCTGCGCCAGGGGCGGGCTTCCGGCCCGTTCCGGGCACCGAATCAGCCCGTCCGGCGTTTGAGGACACCGCGCGTCAGCGCGGAACCGGGGTCCGGGGCGGAGCCTCGGTTCGGGAAGGGGCGGGGCGGGGAAAAGGCCCCGCGCAGCGGCAACCCGCCGCAGACACTCGCCTCGCCGTCCACCCCGACGTCACCACACCCCCACCGTCACGCCCCCACCCCCAGAACCTCCAGCAACGCATCCACCAGCACCCGATCCCGCCCCTCGGTAACCCACTCCCGCGCGGCCCCCGGCCCCAGCCACACCACCCGGTCCACCTCCCGGCTCACCTCGAACACCCCGCCCAGCGCCCGCGCCGCCCAGTACCGGACCTCCTTCGGGCGGCCGTCCACGACGTAGCGGGCCGTCGGCAGGGCGGGGCCGAGTTCGCACTCCATACCCGTCTCCTCCCGCACCTCGCGGACGGCGCCCGAGCGGGCGTCCTCGCCCCGTTTGAGCTTGCCTTTCGGATGGGACCAATCGTTATATTTCGGCCGGTGGACGAGAGCGATCTCCAAGGGAGCGCCGTCCAGGCCGCGGCCGGGCCGCCAGAGGACGCAGCCGGCGGCCCGGACGAGGCCCGTGGTGGTCATGGCGAGGGCAGCGCCAGCCGCTGCCAGATCCGGCCGAAGGCGTAGCGGGCGGCCTCGACCTCGTGGCGCTGGTCGGCGTGGAGGACACCCAGCGCGTAGGCCGTGGCCGGGGCGATCCGGGGCGTACGGGCCGCGGCGGCAGCGGCGGCGGCCGCCTCGGCCGCGTCGCGGTGCCGGTCCAGGGCCTGGCCCGCGCCCAGCAGCCGCACGGACAGCGTGGGCTCGGCCTCGGACGCCACATGCTCGTCCAGCACCTCCTGCGCGTACCGCCGCAGCCGCACCAGGCGGCGCACCTGGTGCCACGGCGCGTCCTGCCGCCCCTCGGCGGGCGGCGCGTCGGGGCCCGGGACGGCGGCGAGGCCGTGGGTGAGCGCCTCGGCGTTGTACGGGTGCCCCGCGACGGCCAGCGGCAGCGCCTCCGCCGCGTCCGTCAGCCGCCGGTGGGCCTGCTCGGCGAGGCACGGCAGCGCCTCCCGGGCGAGCAGGTCGTGCGCGGCCGGGTCCAGCGGCAGTTCGGAGGCCAGGACGGCCGCGGCGTCCGCTACGGCGTGGAAGCGCGAGGAACCCAGCGCCTGGAGCGCGGCCGAGTGCGCCCGCGTACGGGCCAGGGTCAGCTGCCGCTCCAGCAGTGCCCCGGCGCGCGCCGCGCCGACCGTGAGACTCCCCCCGCCCGCCGCGCTCCCCCGCGCACCGGAAACGCCCGCGAGCCCCGTCGGCCCTGCCTGACCTCCCTGCCCTGCCTGCCCCACCGGCCCCTCCGCCCCCGACAGCCGGTGCAGCGCCCCCCGCAGCCGTGCCAGCCGGGCCGCGTGGGCGTACTCACGGCCGAGCGTCTCCGACAGCCACAGCAGCTCGGAGCGGAGCGGATCCGTCCAGGTCACGTCGGTGAGCGGGCGGTACACGTGCAGCGTCCCGGCGATCCTGCGGGCGGAGCGGCGCAGCATCCGGGCCGCCTCGCTCGCGTCCTCGGCGTCGGCGCCGCTCTCCCGGTGCAGCCGCAGGCTGCGCAGGAACTCCGCGGCCTGCGCGTGCAGATAGCCCGCCAGAACGGCCCCGGCGGTCGCCTCCGCGGCCGCGGAAGGCGCCCCCCGGTCGGCCCCCCGCGCCGCACCGGCCGCCGATCCGCCGGCCGAACCGCTCACCGATCCGCCCGTCGCCCCGGTCTTCGCGCCGGTCTTCATGCCGGCCGCCGCAGTGGCCGTCGCACTGGCCGTCGCACTGGCCGTCGCACTGGCCGTCGCACTGGCCGTCGCACTGGCCGTCGTCATCACGTCCCGCCCCCCGGCGGAGTGTTCCTCGGTGACCGCGCTCGGCGGGTCATGGGGTCGCTGAGCCACGCCGGCGCCTCCGCGCGTCGATGAGCATCTCCTGTACGTTCCGCAGCGGCTGCCCGTCCGCGTCCGTCGCGTGCCGGTTCCAGTCGCCGTCCGGGCCCAGGTGCCAGGAAGCGGTGGAGTCCGACATCCCGCTCTCCAGCAGTCTGCTGAGCGCGGCACGGTGCGCGGGGTCGGTGACCCGTACGAGCACCTCGATCCGCCGGTCGAGATTGCGGTGCATCATGTCGGCGCTACCGAGCCAGACCTCCGGCTCACCGCCGTTCCCGAACGCGAAGACACGGGAGTGCTCCAGGAACCGGCCGAGCACGCTCCGCACCCGGATGTTCTCCGAGAGGCCCTCGACTCCCGGCCGCAGCGCGCAGATGCCGCGCACCCACACGTCCACCGGCACCCCGGCCCGCGCCGCCCGGTAGAGGGCGTCGACGATCGCCTCGTCCACCATCGAATTGACCTTGATGCGGATGGAGGCGGGCCGCCCCGCGCGGCGGTGGGCGACCTCGTTGGCGATGCGGGCTATCAGCCCGTCGCGCAGCGACCGGGGGGCGACGAGCAGCCGCCGGTAGGTCTCGCGACGGGAGTAGCCGGACAGCCGGTTGAAGAGGTCGGAGAGGTCGGCGCCGACCTGAGGGTCGGCGGTGAGCAGGCCCAGGTCCTCGTACAGCCGGGCCGTCTTGGGGTGGTAATTGCCCGTTCCCACATGGGAATAGCGGCGGAGCGTCTCGCCCTCCTGCCGCACGACCAGCGAGAGCTTGCAGTGCGTCTTGAGGCCGACGAGGCCGTAGACGACGTGGCAGCCGGCCTCCTCCAGCTTCCGCGCCCACTTGATGTTGGCCTGCTCGTCGAACCGGGCCTTGATCTCGACGAGGACGAGCACCTGCTTGCCGGACTCGGCCGCGTCTATGAGCGCGTCCACGATCGGCGAGTCGCCGGAAGTCCGGTACAGGGTCTGCTTGATGGCGAGGACGTCCGGGTCGGACGCGGCCTGCTCCAGGAACGCCTGCACGGAGGTGGAGAAGGAGTCGTACGGGTGGTGCAGCAGGACGTCGCGCTCGCGCAGCGCGGCGAAGATGTCGGGCGCGGACGCCGACTCGACCTCGGCGAGGTCCCGGTGGGTCCCGGCCACGTACTTGGGGTACTTGAGCTCGGGGCGGTCGAGGGAGGCGATGCGGAAGAGAGCGGTGAGGTCGAGCGGGCCGGGCAGCGGATAGACCTCGGCGTCGGAGATCTTCAGCTCGCGCACGAGCAGGTCGAGGACGTACGGGTCGATGGTCTCCTCGACCTCCAGCCGTACGGGCGGGCCGAAGCGGCGCCGCATGAGCTCCTTCTCCAGCGCCTGCAGGAGGTTCTCCGCGTCGTCCTCCTCGACCTCCAGGTCCTCGTTGCGCGTGACCCGGAACATGTGGTGCGCGAGGACCTCCATCCCCGGGAAGAGCTCCCCGAGATGGGCGGCAATGACGTCCTCCAGCGGGACGTAACGCCGCGCGGACGCCTCCAGGAACCGCGAGAGGATCGGCGGCACCTTGACCCGGGCGAAGTGGTCGTGGCCGCTGACCGGGTTGCGGACGACCACGGCGAGGTTCAGGGACAGCCCGGAGATGTACGGGAAGGGGTGCGCGGGGTCGACCGCGAGCGGGGTCAGCACGGGGAAGATCTGCTGCCGGAAGAGCGTGCGGAGCCGCTCCTGCTCCTTCTCGGTCAGCTCGCCCCAGCGGATCAGGTGGATGCCGTGTTCGGCGAGCTCGGGCGCGACGTCCTGCTGGTAGCAGGCGGCGTGCCGGGCCATGAGCTCGCGGGAGCGGGTCCAGATCAGCTCCAGGACCTCGCGCGGCTGGAGGCCGGACGCCGAGCGGGTGGCCACTCCGGTGGCGATGCGGCGCTTGAGGCCCGCCACCCGCACCATGAAGAACTCGTCCAGGTTACTGGCGAAGATGGCGAGGAAGTTCGCCCGTTCGAGGAGGGGCGTGGCGGGGTCCTCGGCCAGCTCCAGCACCCGTTCGTTGAACGCCAGCCAGCTGCGCTCCCGGTCCAGGAACCGGCCCTGCGGCAGCGGCTCGTCGTCGTACGGGCCGGCGCCCTCGTCCGCGTACGCCGCGTCGCCGTAGGTACCCAGGTCGGAGGCGTCGAGGTCGGGCTCGAGGGCCGGCACGGAGGGCGGCGCGACCGCGTACGGGCGGTGCGCGGCGATGGACCCGACGGAAGGCTGCGGGCTGCCGAAACCGGCCCCGTGCGGCCGGTCCGCCGACGGCAGGTCGCCGTGCGACGGCTTCCCGTACGACAGGTCTCCGTGCGACCGGGGGGACGGGCCGTGTGCCGGGACGCTGGAGGACTGGGTCATATCCTCATTGTTCCGCGCGGGGGCGGCGACGGGCGCGCCGGAGCGCTCTCCGCGCGGGCGCGGCGCGGTGGGGGACCTTCGTTCGGGTGCGTCGGGCACGACGGGCACGGCGGGCTGCATTCGGCAAGACTCGCAACCGCGGTTGAATCACGGGTAACGCTCACATGACGCGCAGGGAAGCGGCGGCCCACTCCGGAGCGTCACCGGTCGACGACGGCGGGGGCGGGTGCGGGGCGGGTGCGGGGCGGGTGCCGCTGCGCGGGGCCTTTCCCCAGCCCCGCCCCTTCCCGAAACCGGGGCTCCGCCCCGGACCCCGGTCCTCAAACGCCGGACGGGCTGAGTTGTCGCCCGGAACCGGGCGAATTCAGCCCGTCCGGCGCTTGAGGACACCGCGCGAAGCGCGGCCGGGGGTCTGGGGGCGAAGCCCCCGGTTACGGGAAGGGGCGGGTAGGGGAAAAAGCCGCCCGCAGGGCACCCCGGCCCCTCCTCCGGGCCCGCCCCACCCCCCCTCAGCGGGACACGCGCCGCATCCACCAGAACGCGCCCGCTCCCAGAGCCGCCGCCGCGGCCAGCGCGATGCCCGCGTGGACCCCCTGGAGCGGCCAGAAGTGAGAAGCCGGGTGGTAGTCGACGTACCAGCCGGTGGCGTTGTGCCGGGTAAGGCAGGTGCCTTCGAGCTTCTCCAGGAGGACGCAGTCGGGCTCCGGCAGCCGCCGCCCGGTGGCGGAGACGAGGCCCCGTTCGAAGCGCCAGGAATCGCCGCCCGCGAGCGCGGGGATGTCGCGGTCGAGGAGCGTCTCCGAGGCGATCAGGTGCGGGCGCACGGCGGTCAGCGGCCAGTACAGCGCGACGGCGGCCACCACCGTGCAGGCCATGGCCGGCAGCACGCGCTTGGCCAGCAGGCCGGCGAGCGCGCCGAGCCCGATCGCGGCCAGCGAGTTCGCGACGGGGACGGCCCCCAGCGCGTCGAAGGCGTCGAACCAGCGCCAGTCGACGAGCAGGGACCCGGAGCCCTCCGAACCCCCGGAGCTCGCCGAACTCACGGAGCCCACCGAACTCACCGACCGCCAGGCCCACATGTGCAGCGCCGACAGCACCGGGACACCGGCGAGCGCGGCCGCCACCGGCAGCGCGAGCTTCACCGCGAACCAGCGCGCAGGCGACACGGACTGCGTCCAGGCCATCTTGTACGCGCCCGTCTCCAGCTCGCGCGCGACGACGGGACCGGCGACGAACATCCCGAAGAGCAGCGGCAGCCAGGTGAGCAGGAGGCCGTTGTAGCGCAGGAGGTCGAAGTACTCGGCGTGGAACGAGCCGACGGCCGCGTCGGCCCGCTCGCACGCCGCCCGCCCGTGGCACTCCGACCGCAGCCCGTTCCGGTCGACGAAGGACATCATCGCGGAGCGCAGCCAGACCAGTTCGGCGCAGAACGCGAGGAACGCGGCGAGCGCGATCCAGGAGGTGAGGCGGTGCTGGCGCCAGACGACCCAGGCGAGGCCGCGCAGTCCCGCCAGGCGGCCGGCGGAGGCGGCCGCCCGGGGCCGGGAGGTGAGGCCCGTGGTCATGCGGCCTTCTTCCAGGAGGAACGCGGTTCGGCGCTGGGGGTCAGGAGCGCCGGGGCACCGGGGGCCCGGAGGTGGGCGAGGAGGACCTCCTCCAGGGACGGCTCGGAGGCGCGCCACTCCCCGGCTACGGGCCCCTCGGGGCGTACGAGCGCGGTGAGCTGACGTCCCGTGACACGCGACTCGACGACCGTGTGGGCGGCGAACTCCCGAGGCGGCCCGGCGGCCTCGTGCCTGCCGACGAGGACGGTGTGCGCGGCGAGCAGGTCCTCGACCTCGCCCGCGAGGCGCACCCGCCCGTCGGCTATCAGCAGCAGGTAGTCGCAGACCCCTTCGAGCTCGGCGAGGACGTGCGAGGCCATGACGACGGTCGTGGCGTGCTCGGCGGCCTCGGCCATGAGGGCGGCCGTCATGTCGTGGCGCGCGAGCGGGTCGAGGTCGGCCATGGGCTCGTCCAGGAGCAGCAGCGCGGGCCGCTTGCCGAGGGCGAGGGCGAGGGCCACGCGGGTGCGCTGGCCGCCGGAGAGGTCGCCGACGCGGGCCTGGAGGGAGAGGCCGCCGTCGCCGACGATCCGCTCGGCGGTGGCCCGGTCCCAGCTGCCGGGGTTGAGCTCGCGGCCCATGCGCAGGGTGTCGGCGATGGTGAAGCTGGGGTAGAGCGGCTTCTCCTGGGAGAGGAAGGCGACGTGCGGGCGGACCTCGGGGCCGCCGGGCGGGCGCCCGAAGACGGTCAGCGAGCCGGCGGTGGGCCTGCGGAGCCCGGCGGCGAGGGCGAGCAGGGTGGACTTGCCGGCGCCGTTGGGCCCGACGAGCGCGCAGACGCGGCCGGCGGGCACCCGGAAGGAGCAGTCGCGCAGCGCCGGGGCGCGGCGGTACGTCACCCCGAGGCCGACGGCCTCCAGGGCGGTGCGGTCGGGGTGGAAGGTGAGGTCGGTCATCCGGGCGTCGTCCCCTTGTCCACGTGCTGCGGGGCACGCGGAGCGTGCGGATTCTGTGGGGCGTCCGGGCCCTGGAGGGAGTCCAGGGCCTGGGAGTCCGGGGAGCGGGAACCCGAGTCCCATCGGTCCGGGGCGCCCTCGGGGTCCGGAGCGCCCTCCGGGTCCGAACGGACCGAGCGGGCCTGCGGATCCTGACGAACCTGCGGATCCTGACGAACCTGTGGGTCCTGACGGGTCTGCGAATCCTGAGCGCCAGGCGGGCCCGCGGCCCCTGGCGGGGCGTCCGGACCTCGCGGGTCCGGACGGGTCCCGGGCGCCTGGCCCGGTCCCGAGAACCCCTCCTCCAGTACGGACGCGACCAGCGCGGCCACGTCCTCCCTGTCGAGCCCGGCCGCGCGGGCGCGGTTCATCCAGTCGGCGATCTCGGCGCGCAGCGGCGAGTCGGCGGCGGCCTGCGGGCGGGCGAGCGAGCGCCGGACGAAGGTGCCGAGCCCGGGGCGCGCCTCGACGAGGCCCTCGCGGTCGAGCTCGCGGTAGGCCTTGAGGACGGTATTGGGGTTGATGGCCGTGGCCGCGACGACCTCTTTGGCCGTGGGCAGCTTGTCGCCGGGGGTCAGCAGACCCAGCCGCAGGGCCTGTTTGACCTGCTGGACGATCTGGAGATAGGTGGCGACGCCGCTGCGCCGGTCGATGCGGAACTCGACCACGCGCATCACCCTTTCACTACTTGACTAGTGAAAGGGTGATGGAAGCGCCCGACACCTGTCAAACGATGACCGTAAGGGTCACGCCCCGCAAACGGCCCGCCGCCGGTCAGCTCTCCGTGCGGTACATCAGGTCCGTCTCGTGCACGGCGAAGCCCAGCCGCTCGTAGACGGCGACGGCGGGAAGGTTGTCCGCGTCCACGTACAGCATCGCCGTGGGCAGCCCCTGGGCCGCCAGGTGGCGCAGCCCGAGGGTGGTGAGGGCCTTGCCGAGCCCGCCGCCCTGGAAGCCGGGGCGCACCCCGAGGACGTACACCTCGCCGAGGCCCTCCGCGGCGTGCACCTTGGTCCAGTGGAAGCCGACGATCCCGCCGTCCTTCTCGGCCAGGAAGAAGCCCTCCGGGTCGAACCACTCGGCGGCCTTACGGTCGTCCAGGTCGCGCTGGGTGAGCGAGCCCTGCTCCGGGTGGTGCGCGAAGGCGGCGGCGTTGAGCGCGAGCCAGGCGGCGTCGTCCTCGCCGGGCCGGAAGGCACGGACGGTGACGCCCTCGGGCAGCGCGGGCTCGGAGAGGTCCAGGCCGGCCAGCGGCCGGCGCATCTGGCGCAGCTCGCGGAAGAGGCTCAGGCCGAGCACCTGCGCGAGGTGCCGGGCGGCCGGGTGCCCGCCGTGCGCCCAGACCCGCAGCCGCTTGCCCGACTCCGCCAGCAGGGCGCTGCCCAGCGCCCGCCCGTGCCCGCGCCCGCGGTGGCCCGGGTGCACGACCAGCTCACCGGCCGGCGCCTCCACGGGGTCGCTGTCCTCCAGCTGCGCGTAGCCGACGAGCTCTCCCTCCGCGTTCCGCACCAGCACGTGCCGCACCCCGGCCCGCCGCCCCTTGAGCTGGAGCCGGCCCTGCTCCGAGACGGCCGGCTGCCCGTCCACGGCCGCGGCCTCCGACACCAGGGCCAGCACGTCCCGCGCCTGCTCCGGCGCCAGCTCCTCCAGTACCGCGATCGACCGCTGCCCGCCCACGCCATTCACCACGTCAGTCATGGGTCCGAGCCTACGGGCAGGGGGCGGCGCGGCCCGAGGTCAGTGTCGGCTGTTCAGGCGGCCGGGCCGGGCGACGGCTCCGTAAGGACGTCCGCGAGGGCCCCCGCATCCACCTCCGTAAGGACAAGCGCTACCGATTCGTCACCTCAACCCTCCTGCCACGCTACGCGCGTTGACATAGGCTGCCGCCGACCGCTGTACCCGCAGTACCTGCCAATTGCACAAAGGGGAACAAATGCACGCGCCGCCGCCCCGGAAGCGCCTCGCCAGACGGCTGACCGCGACCGCCGTCGCCCTCACCGCCACCGCCGGTGTCCTCGCCTCCGCCTCCCCGGCGAGCGCCGACACCTCGTGGGGCGGCCTGTGGCACCAGAAGCGGACCGTGGACGTCCAGCTGCTGTCGTTCAACGACCTGCACGGCAACCTGGAGCCCCCGCAGGGCTCCTCCGGCACCGTGACCGAGACGCAGGCGGACGGGACGAAGAAGGCGATACCCGCCGGCGGCGTGGAGTACCTCGCCAACTCGCTGCGCACCGCCCGTAAGGGCCACGAGTACTCGATCACCGCCGCGGCCGGCGACATGATCGGCGCCAGCCCCCTGATGACGGGCCTCTTCCACGACGAGCCCACCATCGAGGCGCTCAACAAGCTCGACCTCGACGTCACCTCCGTGGGCAACCACGAGTTCGACGAGGGCCGCGCCGAGCTGCTGCGCATGCAGAACGGCGGCTGCCACCCCAAGGAAGGCTGCTTCGAGAAGGGCAAGAAGTTCCGCGGCGCGGACTTCCCCTACCTCGCCGCGAACGTCACGGACGAGAAGACCGGCAAGCCGCTCTTCAAGCCGTACACGGTGTGGAAGCACAAGGGCGTGAAGATCGGCATCATCGGCCTCACCCTGAAGGGCACGCCGGACGTCGTCACGGCCGAGGGCGTCAAGGGCCTCAAGTTCGCGGACGAGGTCGCGACGATCGACAAGTACGCCAAGGAGCTCGACCGCCAGGGCGTGAAGTCCATCGTCACCCTCATCCACGAGGGCGGCATGCCCGCCTCCGGCTCGTACAACTTCGACTGCGACACCCCGGGCGCGGGCGCCGGCATCTCCGGCCCGATCGTGGACATCGCGAAGAAGGTCACGCCGAAGGTCGACGCCTTCGTCACCGGCCACACCCACCAGGCGTACGCCTGCACCATCCCGGACCCGTCGGGCGCGCCCCGCACGGTCACGTCGGCGGCCTCCTTCGGCCGGCTCTACACCGACACGACCCTGACGTACGACCGGCGGACGAAGGACATCGTCCGGACGCCCGTGAAGAGCCCCAAGGCCGCGAACCACATCGTGGACCGCGAGCAGCCGAAGGCGGCCGACATGACCGCCCTCATCGACCGCTGGAAGAAGCTGGCCGCCCCGGTGGCCAACAAGCCGGTCGGCTACATCTCCGGTGACATCAACGGCCGTGGCTCGGAGGCCTACGAGAAGCCGCTCGGCGACGTCATCACCGACGCGCAGCTGGAGGCGCTCGCCCCGGCGGACAAGGGCGGCGCGCAGATCGCCTTCATGAACCCCGGCGGCATCCGCTCCGACCTGGCCCACAAGGCGTCGGGCGGCGAGGGCGACGGCGTCGTGACGTACGGCGAGGCGTTCACCGTCCAGCCGTTCACCAACATGATGCAGACGAAGGACCTCACCGGCGCCCAGGTCATCGCCCTGCTCCAGCAGCAGGTCAGCGGCCCCAACGAGGCCGAGCCGAAGATCCTCCAGGTCAGTAAGGGCTTCACCTACACGCTCGACCTCACCAAGAAGGGCGCGGCGCGCGTCGACGTCGCCTCGGTGAAGCTGAACGGCACCGCGATCGACCCGGCGAAGACCTACCGCGTCGCGGCGAACGAGTTCCTCGCGGGCGGCGGTGACGGCTTCGTGGCCTTCAAGGACGGCACGAACAAGCGGGTCGGCGCCTCCGACCTGGACGTCTTCAACGCCTACCTGACGGCGCACTCCTCGGCGAGCTCCCCGCTGGCCCCGCCGAAGGCGGACCGCATCACCGTGGTGAAGTAAGCGCGGTCATGAAGTGAGCGCACGGCCGCGACGCGAGCACGGCCGTGACGCAAGCGCGGTCGCGTCCTAGCGCGTGAAGGAAGCGGCGCGCGAAGGATGTATGAGCGCCGGTGCGTGGCAACACGCACCGGCGCTCACGCGTATACGGGCGTGAGCCCGCGCCACCACGCCCCCGGCGCCCGCCGTTTGTCGGACAACCGGAGGGAAAGGACTGGCACACCCGCCACACCCGATCCCCAGGGGGAGTTCCATGACGACCACCCGGCGCGTCCTGACCGCGCTCGCCGCCACCGCCCTGCTGACCGTCGGCGCGGCGGCCCTGGCGGCGCCCGCGCAGGCGGACGTCCACGTCAACATCCTGGGAGGCATCGCCATCGTGGACACGAACGGCACGATCGACGTGGGTGCCGGAGGGGCGACGATCCTCAGCGTCCCGAACGTCCTCAACCCGCTCCTCTGACCCGGCCGGTTCCGATGGCCCGGTCGCAGCCGCGCCGCGCCGCGCCGTCAGAGCCGCTCCACCTCCGCGCCCGCCTTGGTCAGCAGCTGCTGCCCGATGTCCAGCAGCGCCCGGCCGCCCGCCAGCTCCTCCCCGATCCGCTTCTCGTCCGGATCCCGGGGATCGCGGGTGGCCTGGCCCCGGCCGCGCAGCTCGTTGCCGTCGCGCAGCCGCAGCAGCGCGGCCGCGCGGGTGTGCGTGTCGTTCTCGTCGAACTCGACTTCCACGTGCCAGCCGGCTACCTGCATGGGTGTCTCCTCCGCTGATCCTCGGCGCCGGGTACCGCGCCGGGCGCGGCACCCCCGTCCGCCGGACGGGCTTGATCTTCCTTATACCCGACATACCTACTTCTGCCGGGCTTCTCAGCACACACTCAGACTGTTCTCATCCAGCCGGAGCACAGTCGTAGCCATGACGGACAACCACCGCCGCGACGGCGTCCAGGACCCCCACCAGCCCCAGCAGCAGCACGCCTACCCGGCCCCGCCGCCGTACGCGCCGCAGCAGCCGGTGACCACGGCGAGCGGCGTCACCGTCTGGCCCGGTGACGGCAGCGGCGGCCACGGCGGTGGCGGCGGCACCCCCACCGGCTACGCGGGCTTCGGCGCCCCCGCGCCCGAGCCCGCCGCGACCGGCGGCGTCCCCGCCGGGCACGCCGCGCCCCGTGCCCGCCGCCCCGTCGCCCTGCTCGCCGCCTGCGCGATCCTCGCCGCGGTGGTCGGCGGAGGCTCGGCCGCCCTCGTCGGACAGCTCACCGGCGGCTCCGGCGGCAGCAGCCACTCCACGCCCGTGCAGAACGTCTCCTCCAAGAGCGGCGGCGTCTCGGCCGTCGCCAAGGCCGTCATGCCCAGCATCGTGGAGATCAAGGCCACCACCACGTCCGGCGAGTCCACCGGCTCCGGCGTGGTGATCACCGCCGACGGCGAGATCGTCACCAACAACCACGTCGTCGCCGGCGCCGACACCGTGAAGGTGTCCTTCAGCGACGGCAGCACCAGGACCGCGAAGGTCGTCGGCACCGACCCCGACAAGGACCTCGCCCTGATCAAGGTGCAGGGCGCGAGCGGCCTCAAGACCGCGACCCTCGGCGACTCCGGCAAGCTCAAGGTCGGCGAAGAGGTCGTGGCCATCGGCTCGCCCGAGGGCCTGACCGGCACCGTGACCAGCGGAATCGTCTCCGCCCTGAACCGCGACGTCACCGTCTCCAAGGAACAGGGCCAGGACGGCCGGCAGCAGCAGCGCCAGGGCGGCGGGCTCCCGCAGTGGCCGTTCGAGTTCGGCGGCAACCAGTACAACGGCGACACCGGCTCGTCCAAGACCACCTACAAGGCGATCCAGACCGACGCCTCCCTCAACCCCGGCAACTCCGGCGGCGCGCTGATCAACATGAACGGCGAGATCGTCGGCATCAACTCCGCCATGTACGCGGGCTCCGGCGCCGGGTCCGGGGACGCCGGCAGCGTCGGCCTCGGCTTCGCCATCCCGATCGACACCGTCAAGGCCGACCTGGCCAAGCTGCGCGCGGGCGGCACCGGCGGCTGACCACCCGCGCGCCCGGAGCGAGCCGAGCCGTGCCGTGCAGGGTGCCGTGCCGTACAGGGTGCGGGTGTCCGTCTCGATCAGCTCCTGACCGCCCCGCCCGCCCGGAGCATGCGTGCCGGTTCCCTCCGCCCCGGACCCGGCCCCGGACCCGGGGACGGCGCCGACCGCCCGCGCGCCCCCGGCGCGTGCGAGGCTGAGGACGCCCCTGACACCCGAACCGCGAGGTAAAGCCGATGAGCCCCGCCGACCACGGCGACCAGCCCGCCCGCATCCTGATCGTGGACGACGAGCCCGCCGTCCGCGAGGCGCTGCGCCGCAGCCTCGCCTTCGAGGGATACGGCACCGAACTGGCCGTCGACGGGCTCGACGCGCTCGGCAAGGTGGACGCCTACGCCCCCGAGCTGATCGTCCTCGACGTGCTCATGCCGCGCATGGACGGCCTCACCGCCGCCCGCCGGCTGCGCGCCTCCGGCGTCACGGTGCCCATCCTGATGCTGACCGCCCGCGACACGGTCGGCGACCGCGTCACCGGCCTCGACGCCGGCGCCGACGACTACCTGGTCAAGCCGTTCGAGCTGGACGAGCTGTTCGCCCGCATCCGCGCCCTGCTGCGCCGCAGCTCCTACGCGGTGGCGGCGCCCGCCGAGGACCGGGCCCTGGCCTTCGCGGACCTGCGGATGGACCCCGACACCCGCGAGGTCACCCGCGGCGGCCGCGCCGTGGAGCTCACCCGCACGGAGTTCACCCTCCTGGAGCTCTTCCTCGCCCACCCCCGGCAGGTCCTCACCCGCGAGCAGATCCTCAAGTCCGTGTGGGGCTTCGAGTTCGAGCCCTCCTCCAACTCCCTGGACGTCTACGTCATGTACCTGCGCCGCAAGACCGAGGCGGGCGGCGAGCCGCGCCTCGTCCACACCGTGCGCGGCGTCGGCTACGTCCTGCGCGCGGAAGGCGGCGGCGCCGAGTGATCGGACGGTTCCGCCGGCTGCCGCTGCGGTCGCGGCTGGCGCTGCTGACGGCCGTGGCCGTGGCCGTCGCGGTCGCCGTCGTCGCGGCCGTTTCCTGGGTCGTCCTCAAGCAGCAGCTCGAACAGCAGCGGGACACCACGCTGACCAATGTGCGCCCGGCGGACGAGACCGTCGTCGACCTGCTCGACACCTGCGGCAACGGCACCCGCCCCTACCCCAGCCCGTACACCGTGCAGATCATCACGTCGCGGGGCGCGGTCTGCACGACGGCCGGGAAGTCGCCGGTCACGGTGGACGCCCGCGATCTGGCCGTCCAGCCGGGCCAGGACCCGGTGCTGCACGACGCGCGGGCGAAGGACGGCAAGGAGATGCGCGTCGCGACCACGCGGAGCGAGGTGCGGGGCGTCTACGCGGTCTCCATCGCCCAGCCCGCGAGCGACATCGACAAGCCGCTGAACAAGCTCGCCCTCGTGCTGGTCCTCACGGCCGGTTTCGGCGTGCTCGGCGCCGCCACGGCGGGCCTCGGCATCGCCCGCGCGGGCCTGCGGCCCGTGGACCGGCTCACCGACGCGGTCGAGCACATCGCCCGCACCGAGGACCTGGCCGTGCGCATCCCCGTCGACGGCGAGGACGAGATCGCCCGCCTGTCGCGCTCGTTCAACTCCATGACCGCGGCCCTCGCCTCCTCCCGCGACCGCCAGCAGCAGCTCATCGCGGACGCCGGTCACGAGCTGCGCACCCCGCTCACCTCGCTGCGCACCAACATCGATCTGCTGGTCCGCAGCGAGGAGACCGGCCGCGCGATCCCCCCGGACGACCGCCGCGAGCTCCTGGCCAGCGTCAAGGCCCAGATGACGGAGCTCGCCGCGCTCATCGGCGACCTCCAGGAGCTCTCCCGCCCGGAGGCCGCGCCCGGTACCGGCCCGGTCCAGGTCATCGCCCTCCACGAGACCGCCGCCCGGGCCGTGGAACGCGCCCGGCTGCGCGGTTCGGGCCTGACCTTCGAGGTGAACCTGGCGGACTGGTACGTACGCGCCGAACCGGCCGCGCTCGAACGGGCCCTGGTCAACCTGCTGGACAACGCGGTGAAGTTCAGCCCGCCGGGGGGAACGGTGTCGGTCGCCCTGTCGTCCTCCGGCGAGCTGACCGTAAGGGACCACGGTCCGGGCATCCCCGCGTCGGAACTCCCCCACGTCTTCGACCGCTTCTGGCGCTCGCCGTCGGCGCGGAGCCTGCCGGGGAGCGGGCTGGGGCTGTCGATCGTGGCGCGGACGGTGGAACGGGCGGGCGGCGTCGTCCGGCTGTCCGGGGCGGAGGGGGGCGGGACGGTGGCGTCGGTACGGCTGCCGGGCGCGGGGGCGGCGCCGCCGCCGCTGTAGCGGGGGCCGGGGCCGCCGCCGCTGTAGCCGGGGCCGGAGCCGGAACCGGGGCCGCCGCCGCTGTAGCCGGGGCCGGGGCCGGGGCCGCTGCGCGGGGCCTTTCCCCAGCCCCGCCCCTTCCCGAAACCGGGGAGATCCCCGGACCCCCCGGCCGCGCTACCGCGCGGTGGCCTCAAACGCCGGCCGGGCTGGATGCGCCCTGCCCAAGGCCGGCTTTCGGCTGCGCCAAGGGCGGCTTTCCCACCCGGGACCGGGCGGGAAAGCCGCCCGTCCGGCGCTTGAGAACCGGGGTCCGGGCAACCAATCAGCCCCGCCGGCACCTGAGAACCGGGGCTCAGGCAACCAATCAGCCCGTCCAGCGCCTGAGAACCGAGGCCCGGGCAACAACCCAGCCCCTCCAGCGCCTGAACACCGGGGCCCGGGCAACAACTCAGCCCGTCCGACACCTGAGAGCCGGGGCCCGGCACCTGAACACCGAGGCCCGGGCAACCAATCAGCCCGTCCGGCGTTTGAGGACCGGGGTCCGGGGCGGAGCCCCGGGTCGGGAAGGGGCGGGTAGGGGACAAAGCCCCGCGCAGCGGCACCCCGCCCGCACCCACCGGCACCAACACCGGCTCCGGCACATGCACAGCCTCGCCCAAGTAAGACGCGACGACGCAGTCGAACCCGTCCCGGTCACACCCCGCGAACCCAGGCGTGAACCCGACGACCTTCGGCCCATAAGCCGTCAGCACGAACTCCACACGCGCGGGCCCATCCCCGTACCCCGTCACACGCACAAGATCGCCGCAGACCCGCTCGACCCGCTCACGAGCACCGGCACCCTCATCGGCATCAGCACCGGCCGAGAGCCCTCCAGGCGAGCGAACAGCCAGCTCCATGAAGTACGGAAGCTCCCCCACGACACGCTCATCGATCCCGAGGACACGCGGAACACCACCCGCGTAAAGGACCTCGGCGCTGACGACGGCACCCGTCAGGAACTCCTCGACGAGCGGGACACCCCCCAGCCCGTCAGCCTCGGCCAGCACCTCCGTGAAGTGCCAGCGCACCTCCTCCTCGTCCGCGGCGGACACGACGCCGTGACTGCCGGTGCCGAGGGACGGCTTGAGGACGACGGGGTAACCGATGGCCTCGGCGGCGGCGACCGCGGCCTCGACGTCCGCGGCGGCGGTACCGCGCGGCGTGGGGACGCCCCCGGCCTCGCAGGCCAGGCGGAAGGCGTGCTTGTCCTGGATCAGCCGGACGGAGGCGGCCGGCAGGAAGGGGATGCCCAGCTCCTCGGCCGCGGTGGCGGCGGGCAGCAGGCACTCCTCGTCGGGCGCGATCAGAGCGAACTCGCCCTCCGCGCGAAGCGCCTCGAAGAGGGCGGCGAGCTCCCGCACGGACCGGGTGTCGCCGACGCGCGTCTCGACCCCGCCCGGTTCCAGCAGGTCGCGGAGCGGATCGTGGAGGTAACGGGTCTTGTCGCGGGTGAGGAACGTGACGCGGGCCGCCCGCCGGGTGGCGGCCTCGACGAGCCGGAGGCCGGTGCCGCCGGTGAGCGCTTCGACGATGACGATGTGATCGACGGCCACGGACGGCCGGCCCCGGTCCTGGTGCCGGCCCCGACCCGGGTGCCCCGTGGAGCCCGGTCCGGACTCCGTCGCACTGCTCATGATGACGCGTGGTCCTCAAGGTTGCTTACGGGCTGCCGTGCCCCCCTCCCCCGGCACGGCAGCCATGCGCGACCGGCAGCCGGGCCACGGGGCCGGCTGTCGTCCGCACACCCAGACCCAAACACAAACCGTATGGTCGGTTCAATTAATGAGGGTGTGATCTAGCCCTCCATTCGATAAATGCAAGGCTAGAAGGCGTCACACCCTTCATTTTATGGGCACCGCCATGAATTCCCGATGAAGGAACCATGGCGCCCACCGCGCTGCCCACCGCACTACCCCGCCCGCCCGACCGGCAACGCCACCCCGCTCAGCTCCGCCCGGATCCCCTCGTGATCGACGGTGACGGCCCGCAGCCTCACATCCTTCGCCTGCTCGGGGAGCCGGAAGGAGAAGGACAGCCGGTCGGTCAGCTCCGGCGGCCGCAGCCGCATCAGCGCGCCGATCAGATCGGGGTCGACGCCGATCTTCCGCAGCACCCCCGGGTGGTCGGCCACGGCGTCGACGAGGTTGACCCGCATCAGGCGCTCGACGAAGCGGGGCGCGCCCGTGAGCTCGCGCAGCCGGTCCTCACCGCTGAGCGCGGCCGCCACCTCGTCCGGGCCCACGCCCAGCCGCGCGGCCAGCGACGGCACGGACAGCAGCGCCTTGACGCGGGCCGCGTCGCGGCTGACGCGCTCGGCCGCCTCGCGGTGCAGGGTGAGGCCCTTGTCGCGGCCGGGCCGGTAGGTGGCGATGTGCGGGACGTCGACGCTCATCCCGTCGATGTCGGTGGCCAGGCCCCGGTCGTCGGTGCGCCGCAGCTGGGCCCGCGCCCGTACGCGCAGCTCCTGGCCGCCGACGTCGATCCGCCCGTCCGCCGCGATCGTGTCGCCCCCGGCGTCGCTGAACCGCACCTGCGAGGCGCCGAGTTCGCGGTTGAGGTCGGCGAAGGAGAGGCGTACGTCCCCGTCCAGCTCGCCGATGACCGCGCCGCGCACGGCGGTGGGGAGGTCGCCGGTGAGCTTGATGTCCCGGCCGCTCGCCCGGACCTCCGCGAGGGACACCCGGCCGGCGTCGATGTGCGGCACGGTGATGTCGACGCGCTCCAGCCGCTTCCCCAGCACCTGGGTGAGGAAGGGGAAACCGTGGATGTCGACCTGCGGCCCCGCGGCCAAATGGAGGTCGTCCCGGATCTTCTCCGCGGCCTTCTTCTCCGCGTACAGGACGGCGCAGCGGTCGCCCAGCACCAGAAAGGCCCCGAGGACGGCGACGCCGATCAGCAGCTTGAGGGCGCGGGGTACGGCCGCGAACCGGCGGCGGTGCCGGACGCGACGGGAGGCCCGGCGGGCACGGTGGCCGCGTCCGGAACGGCCGCGCTTGGAGCGGCGGTGGCCGGGCGGCGACGTGAGGCGGGCGAGAGCGGCGCCGTCGAGGCTCTCGGGGCTGTCGGGGACCAGCCGGATGTCGAGGAATTCGGCGAAATCGGAGGAGTCGGAGGAGCCGGCGGATTCGGCGCCGCCGGGAGCCCCGGTGGAATCGACCGAATCGGCGGAACCAGCGGAACCGGCGGAATCGGCCGGATTGGCGGGCACCCTGGCGTGAACGAAATGGGCGGAATCGGGAGGCACGCCTCCCCCGCGTTCCTCCGGTTCGTCCTCCGGTTTCTCCTCCTCGGGGGCCACCGGGTCGGCCAGCGAGGCGAGTTCGTCATAGGGATTGGGCGGAAGGTCGGGTATGCGTGTGGGGGTTCGCATCACCACATCCCACCACGGAGGCGGCCCCCGAACGCAAGACCTACCCGCGGTATCCGCAATTCCGCCACCATTTCCGGCCGTTGCACGGAGCATATGCGGCAACTACGGTGCATACGGCACCTGTTTTCACCCATGCAGCTCCGACAGAAGGAAGCCACCCGTGATAGTCGTGACCGGAGCGACCGGCAACATCGGCCGCAGCCTGGTGGAACAGCTCGTCGCCCAGGGAGTGCCCGTAAGGGCGCTGAGCCGTGACCCCGCGCGGGCGGGCCTCCCGGCGGAGGCGGAGGTCGTCCGCGCGGACTTCTCGGCCGGACAGCCCCTGGGCCCCCTCCTCAAGGGCGCGAACGCCCTGTTCCTGAACCTGGCCGCGACGCGCGGCACGGACATGGCCGACATCGTCGCGGCGGCGGTCGCCGCGGGCGTGCGCCGGATCGTCCTGAACTCCTCCATGGCCGTCACCGGCGTCCCGGAGGACGACACGGCCCCCATCGCCGTGTGGCACGCCGAGGCCGAGCGCCTGATCCGCGAGTCGGGCCTGGAGTGGTGCTTCGTCCGCGGTGGCATGTACGCCACGAACGCCCTGATGTGGGCGGACGGCATCCGCGCGGACGGCCTGGTGCGCGGCCCGTTCCCCGGCACGACCGCGGCCCCCGTCCACGAGGCCGACCTCGCGGAGATCGCGCTCCGCGCCTTCCTCGACGAGGACGGCACCCACGTCGGCCAGGTCTACGTGACCACGGGCCCGGCCGGCCTCACCTTCGAGGACCAGACGGCGGCGATCGGCCGCGCCCTCGGCCGCCCGGAGGTCCGCTTCGAGCAGGTCTCCTTCGAGGAGGGCGTCACCCTGATGGAGCACTTCGGCGCGCCGAAGGACGTCGCGGAGGACATCCTGCGCAACTTCGAGGCGACGGTGGGGACGGAGGCGCTGGTCACGGACTCGGTGGAGCGGGTGACGGGCCACCCGGCGCGGACGTTCGACCAGTGGGCGAGGGACCACGTGGAGGATTTCCGCTGAGTCGGGCGGCGGCGGGGTGGGCCGCCGCGCGGGGCGTTTTCCCCTAGCTCAGGCGGTGAAAATCAGCCCGTCCGGCGTTTGAGGACACCGCGCGGTAGCGCGGAAAGGGGGCCCGGGGGCGAAGCCCCCGGTTACGGGAAGGGGCGGGCAGGGGACAAAGCCCCGCGCAGCGGGCACCCCCACCCGCACCCCGGCCCGCCTCAACTCACCGCAGCCGGCTCCCGCCGCAGCACACCCGCCCGCGCCGTAGCCCGCAACGTCTCCGTCAGCACAGACCTCACAGATCCCATCGTCCGCCGCGCCTCCGGCGTATCCACGTAGATCGAGTTCATATGCAGGCCCGAGACGTCCCGCTGGAACCACGAGCACGTCCCGTTCGCCGCCGAGGCCCACACATGGGCCGTCGGCTGCCACTGCGGGTGGTGTTCGGCGCCCGGCGTCCTCCGCATGTCCATATACGAGAAGAAGTTCACCGGGTACGGCCACGTGCGCAGCGCGAAGTGCTCGGGAGCGAGCAGTTCCCACGCCCGGATGAAGGGGACCTCCAGGCTGCCCATCATCGCGCCGAAACCTGCCCGCACCCCGGCGATGAGCTCGTCGAATTCCTGCTCCTTCCCGACGGCGAACTCGATGGGCAGCGTATTCACGAACCACCCCACGGAATGCGTCCAGGGCCCCCGGCCGCGCTCGCTGACGGGCATGAATCCCCGGTACGAGGCCGGGCCGCCCAAGGTGTGGAGAGCCGTGCCGACGCTCGCGAGAAGGCCCATGAAGAACTTCCCGCCGGCCTCCCTGCACCGGGTCTCCAGCGCCTCGGTCTCCCGCGCGTCCAGCAGCATGTCCGCCTCGTTCATCGTCGGGTACATCGCACCCGGCTCGATCCCGAGCTCCAGCGGGAATCGCGGGAAGAACTCCCCGTTGCCCGCCATGAAGGACTTCCAGTAGTCGAGGCGCTCGTCGTCGGCCTCCAGTGACAGATAACGGCTCCGCTGCTCGTGCGCGAAGTCCAGATAGCTGCCCGCGACGGGGAGTACGGGCTCGCGGCCCTGCTTGTAGGCCGCGTAGGCGGTCTGGATGTCGTTGACCACATTCGGCATCGACACACCGTCCGACACGATGTGGTCGAAGGCCATGTACACCGTCGAAGAACCGGTTTCCCTCGCCACCGCGCCCATCATGAACAGCGGCCAGGCCAGCGTGTCGATCTGCTTCTGGAAGCTGTCCGACATGAACGCCCGGAGCTCGGTCGTGGTGTCGAACTCACCCATCTCCACGACGTCCAGAGCGATCTCGTCCGCGTCGATCGCCCCGCACGACAGGTCCCCCGCCAGCCGCTGGAATTCGCACCGCAGCACCTCATGCCGCCGCGCCAGGAACAGCAGCGCGGCCTCCAGCGCGTCCCGGTCGAGCGGCCCCTCCACCTCGAACGTCACCGCCAGCCACGACGCCAGCGAATCGTTGGCCTTACGGGCCTCCTCGACCACCGAGAAGTGCTTGTCCTGGTTGAACGACGCGCTCTTACGGGCTCCCTCCGGGCCGCCGCCCTCCTCGCTCCGTCTCGTCGACCTCAGGCGCCACTCCACCACGCGCCCGGGAGCGATCTCCAGGCCTTCCAAAGGGAACTGACGCATGCTGACTCTCTCCCGAGACGGAGGAAAAACGGCTCTTCGGCTGACAACGACGCCAAGCCGAACGGGTGACGGCGGCGCGGTAAAGCACCAGGCCGCATCACCCTTCCGCCACCCCTCCGCCCCCTCCTTCCCCACGGATCGCCGACCGCCCCAAGGGGGTACGGCCCTCTCGGCGCCCTCCGCGCTCCCTACGCGGCGAGCTGCGCCACGGGCGATTTCGCGCCGATTTCGCACCACAGGAGCTTCCCCCTGAACTCCGCCCCGGACGCGGGTCCCCCGAACGTCTGACTGCCCCAGTTGTCCGCGCACAGCCGCACGATCAGGAGCCCGCGCCCGTACGTCCCGTCCGCCGGCACGTCGATCCCACCGGACCCCGGCGGGGTGTCGAACGGCGCAGGCACGAGGGGGTTCGTGTCCCACACGGTGATCCTGATCCCGGCCTCCCACGCGTGCCGCACGCGGAGTTCCACGGGGCCGTCGGAGTAGCGGTAGGCGTTGGTCACGAGCTCACTGGTCAACAGCAGTGCGTCGTCCACGAGTTCGTCCCGGTCGTGACTGACGAGCACGCTGCGCAAGGTGGTGCGGGCGATTCGCGCGGAGTGCGGGTCGTGGGGCAGGTTGAGCGTGTACGACCAGGTGTTCTCCGGGGATACGGTTGCCATGCGGGGCTCCTTATGAGGAGGTGATTGGCTGACTTGCCGCACTTGCGGTGGCCTGTCGCCGATGCGTCGGCGGTGCGCTTCCGTGTCACGGCGGGCCAGGCGAGTGGCTTAAGTCACACCGTAGGCTCGGCGATGGCCTATATTCCACTCAGTCGACGAAATTCAGGCCAACTAGCCCCGTGTGGGTGACGTTTGGGGCGGGAGGAAGCCAGTGGGGTCGTCAGGCAGTCCAACGCTGAGGCAGCAGCGCCTAGGGGTGGAGCTGAGGAAGCTCCGCGAGCGGGCCGGCTTGTCGACATCGGCGGCGGCTGCGCTCCTCGGCGTCAACCAGTCGAGGATCAGCAACATCGAGGCGGGCCGGTACGCGGTGGGCGCGGATCGTGTCCGCACCATGGCTCGTAACTACGCCTGCCCGGACCGGGATCTCGTAGAGGCACTCGCGGGCATGACAGGTGGGCGGACGCGCGGCTGGTGGGAGGAGTACCGCGAATTCCTCAGCGCAGGGTTGATGGATCTGGTCGAGATGGAGCACCACGCCCACGGCATGCGGATCGGGGTGGTCGTTCACATCCCCGGACTTCTGCAAACCACGGATCACGCTCGCGCCCTCTTCAGCTCGTCCGTTCCCCCACTGGAGCAGTACGAGGTCGAACGTCGGGTATCGCTACGCATCAGGCGGCAGGAGATCCTCCACGGCAGCCAGCCGACCCCATTGGTCGCCATCTTGCACGAAGCAGCGCTGCGTATGGGCGTCGGAGGGTCAGCCACCGCCCGAGCACAACTGGCCTATCTCGCCGAAATGAGCGAACACGATAATGTCACCGTTCTCGTGGTCCCCTTCGGCGGGGGAACATTCACCGGATCAGGCCAGCCCGTCGTCTATGCCTCCGGGCCTGTCCCGCAGCTCGATACTGTGCAGCTCGACACGGACTACGGCTGCGAGTTTCTTGACGCTGAGGCGCAGTTGGCGAGACATCGAACCGTGTTGGATCGCATGGAGCAGTCCGCTCTCAAGCCCACGGAATCACGGGACCTAATCCATCGCATCAGCCAGGAGATCTGAAGGGTATCCACGTGTCCAGTTACATCTGGCAGAAGTCCACCTTCTCAGGGGCTGGTTCGAACTGCCTTAACATCGCTGCCGAATGGCAGACATCGTCGTACAGCTACGAAGGCGCCAACTGCCTCAACCTGGCCAGCGCCCCCGACAGGATCTTCCTCCGGGAGAGCGACGACCCCACCGTGATCCTGAACGTCTCCCCCAAGGCACTCCGTGCCCTCATACGCACCCTGAAAAGGGACTGACCTGGGGCGATAGGTAGGTTTACTCTCAGTCGACCTACCCTCGGCAGGAGAGTCATGCCCAGTCCCACCCGCAGGCCCGCGCACAAGCGCCGCGTACTGTTCGTCACAGACCTCGCATATCCGGCGAAGGGGCGCCGCTACTGCGACGAGGACATTTTCCTGACCTCCCGCCTGCGGCAGGAATTCGACATCGCTCTCTGCCACCCGCTCGACGCGACGGCCCTCATGGACGACTTCGACGCGGTCGTGATCCGCAACAGCGGACCCGTCCTGCACTACCAGGCGGAATACGACCGCTTCCGCCAGGAGGCGGAGGCGCGCGGGGTACTCGTATACAACGAACTACGCGGCAAGGCCGACATGATCGGCAAGCAATACCTGCTCGATCTGACCGCCGCCGGATACCCCGTGATCCCGACGATCGACCGGGCCGAGGACGTATCCCGGCTCCCGGAAGCCGCCGAATACGTCGTGAAGCCGAAGATGGGCGCGGACTCCATAGGCCTGGAATTCGTGCCCGGCGAGGCGCTGCCGGGGCTCGCCTACGGGAACGTCCTCGTGCAGCCGCGCATCGATTTCACCTACGAGGTGTCGTTCTACTTCGTCGACCGCGACTTCCAGTACGCGCTCTACGCCCCGAGCCCGGAGGCGCGCTGGAAGCTGGAGCCGTACGAGGCGACGGCGGAGGACATCGCGTTCGCGCAGCGGTTCGTCGACTGGAACGACATCGCGCACGGCATCAGCAGGGTGGACGCGTGCCGCGCGCCCGGCGGGGAGCTGCTGCTCGTGGAGCTGGAGGACCTGAACCCGTACCTGTCGCTGGAGCTGCTGGCTCCGGAGGCGCGGGAGTCCTTCGCCGTGAACATGGCGGCGTCGATCCACGGCCTGCTGGCGACGCGCCGTGGCTGAGCAGGACGACAAGGCGCGCCTGCTGCTCGCGGCGCTGGACGCGTACGACGCGAGGTTCGCCGACGAGCTGATGCTGGAGATGACGCCCGCCGAGGTCAACGAGGTCGGGCCCGACGGCCGGACCCCGCTGCTGCGGGCCGTCGACCTCGGCTCGTACGCGCTCGTGGAGCGGGTCGTGGACCGTGGCGGGGACCTCACGTTCCGGGGCGCGGACGGGCGTGACGCCCTGGCCCTGGCGTGGCACTGGCACGAGACGGGCGCCGAGGCGGAGCTGCGCCGCAGGACGGGGGCGACGGGACCCGTCGAGCGCGAGAGGGTCGAGGACAGGTTCGGCGGGGCGTCCGAGGAGCTCACGTTCGGCGGCGTGACGGTTCGCGACGGGCACGCCGCGATCGCCACGTACCTGGAGCCCGACTACGGGATCGCCCGGACCTTCGGCGAACTGCTGGCCCGCGCCCTGGCCGAGCCGGACGTCGACCGGGCCGTATGGGACGCGACGACATACGCGGTGCACGCTCACCACGGGCTCGCCGCCTGGGACATGGCCGTGGCCCTGCACGGCCGGCCGGACCCGCTGGAGCGGTACTTCGGCGCGGAGGTGCTCCGGTTCATCGTCATCGCCGATCGCCTCAACGAGGTCGACGAGGACGACGAGTCGCCGTACAACACCCCGCTCGTGGACCTCTTCCTGCCCTGGCTGGAACGGGAGACCGACCGGCGCGTGATCCGCGCGCTCACGGCGGGTCTGAGCAATGCCAGGGACCCGCGCGCCGACGAGCCGCTGCTCGCGCTCAGCCGGAGCGACGACGCGGACACCCGCACCTGGGCGCTCTCCGGGCTGAGCTACCCCGCCGCGGCGAACTGTCCCGAGGCCGTCGCCGCCGTCGTGGAACGCCTCGGCGACGAGGATCCCCGGGTCCGCCAGGCGGCCGTCGCCGCCTTCATGTGGGGTCCCGCCGAGAGGTCGTCCGTCATCGCGGACGCGCTCGCCGAGCGCCTTACGGACGAGGACCTGGACGTACGGGTGATGGCGGCGGTGCGGCTGGCGCTGCGCGACGACCCGCGCGGTGACGGGGTCATCGCCGGCCTCGGTCCCGTCGACGAGGAGACCTGGTACCGCTGGGACCTCGCGACGCTGTCGGCGTACCGGCGCAGGCGCGCCGAGGAAAAGGAAGCCGAGGCGGGGGCCGCCACCGAGAGGTGACCTGCCCCTCAGGCCCGGGCGTCCCGCCCCACCGCTTCCAGGCCCGACGCGCCCGCGTGTTCCCGGAGACGCTCCACCAGCCCGTCCGGCGCTTGAGGACACCGCGCGTCAGCGCGGCCGGGGGTCCGGGGGCGAAGCCCCCGGTTACGGGAAGGGGCGGGTAGGGGAAAAAGCCCCGCGCAGCGGCACCCCGCCCCGCACCGACCCGCACCCGGCCCTCACCCCGACGCCCCCGACGCCCCCACCAACCCCATCTCATACGCCGCGATCACCAGCCGCACCCGATCCCGCGCGCCCAGCTTCACGAACAGCCGCGCCACATGCGACTTCGCCGTCGCCACGCTGATGAACAGCTCTTCCGCGATCTCACCGTTCGACCGCCCCCGCCCGACCAGCGTCAGCACCTCCCGCTCCCGCTCGGTGATGCCGTCCACCACCCTCACCGCGGGCGGCTCCGCCACCGGCTCCGGGCGGCGCACGAAGTCCGCGATCAGGCGCCGCGTCACCCCCGGCGCGATCAGCGCGTCGCCCGCGGCGACCACGCGGACCGCCGCCAGGATGTCGTCCAGCGCCATGTCCTTGACCGCGAAGCCGCCGGCCCCGGCGCGGAGGGCGCCGTAGACGTGTTCGTCCTCGTCGAAGGTGGTGAGCATCAGGACGGCGGTCGCCGACGCCGGGTCGGAGGTGATCAGGCGGGTGGCCTCGATGCCGTCCATGCCGGGCATGCGGATGTCCATGACCACCACGTCGGGACGTAGGTCACGGGCGAGCCGGACGGCCTCGGCACCGGTCGCGGCCTCGCCGACGACGTCCAGGTCGGGCGCGTCGGCCATGAGGACGCGGAGGCCGGACCGTACGAGCGGCTGGTCGTCGGCGAGCAGGACCCGCACGGGGCGGCCGGGCGGCGGATCCCCCGCCACCGGGTCCGGGGACATCGCGGCCCCGGGGCCGGCAGACCCGGTGGGACCGGAGCCCTCCGCCCCGGACCCCGAAAGCCCGGACCCGCCGGCCGAAACGCCACCACGTCCGGGACCACCCACCTCAGGGCTCGGGAAGCCGCTCACCGGGCCTCCCCCGACGTCACATCCGCGCCCGTACGTGCCTCCGGCACCAGCACACGCTCCGGCACCGGCAACCCCGCCGCCACTCTGAAGCCCCCCTCCGGCCGCGGGCCCGCGCTGAACGTCCCGTGCAGCAGTCCCGCCCGCTCCCGCATGCCCACGAGGCCGAAGCCCTGGCCGTCCGGGGCCGCTCCCCCGGCCGTCCCCCGCCCGTCGTCGACGACCTCCACCGACAGTTCCTCCTCGCCGTAGTCGACGGTCACCCGGCAGCTCCCGGTGCCCGCGTGGCGGACCACGTTGGTCAGCGCCTCCTGCACGATGCGGTACGCGGACAGCTCGATGTCCGCGGGCAGCGGGCGCGGTTCGCCGCGTCGCCGCACGTCGACGCGGACGCCCGCGTCCGCGGTCGCCGCCGCCAGCCGGTCGAGGTCCGCGAGCCCCGGCGCGGGCTCCCGCGGCGCCCGCCCGGACGACCCCGGCGCAGCGGCCGGTTCCCCCACCGGCCCCGCCTGCCGCAGCGCCACCAGTGTGCGCCGCAGCCCGGACAGCGTCTCCCGGCTCGTGGACTCGATGTTCCGCAGCGCCTCCCGCGCCTCCGCCGGCTGGGTCTCGATGACCCGGCTGCCCACCCCGGCCTGGATCGCGATGATGCCGATGCTGTGCGCGACCATGTCGTGCAGCTCGCGGGCGATCCGCAGCCGTTCGGCGGTCACGGCCTCCGCCACCTCCTGGGAGCGCAGCGCCACCGTGTGCTCGCGGCGCTCGCGGGCCAGCATGCCGACCGCGCACGAGGTGACCATGGCCATGAGGGCGATCACCGCCGTGCCCACCAGAGTGCCCGGCCGGTGCCAGAAGAGGCCGACGGACAGGAACTGCGCGGTCAACGTCACCGCCCCGGCCGCGACCGGGATCCGGCCCCGCCTCGTCGCGACGACGACGCCCAGGGCCACGTCCACCGCCGCGAGCGTCAGGAACCGGTCCGGGCCGGGGTCGGTACCGGTCAGGAGGACCGCCAGCGACCCTACGAGCGTCAGCGCCCACGCCGCCGCCGGTGCCCGCCGGAACAGGCCGGTGAGCAGGCTCACGGCGAGCAGCGAACCGAGCGCGTGGAAACCGCCCGAGGCCAGCGGCGCGCCTCCGACCAGCAGGACCAGCACGGCGAAGTACAGGCCGGCGCCGGCCCAGGCCGCACCCCGGCGCGGCACGGCGGACGGCGTCGGGGCGGGTGCTGTGGTGTTCATGACGGGACATTAACCGCGTGGCACCGCGCACGACATCGGCCCCCGGGCTTACACCCGTGGGCCAGTGCCACCTTCCCGGATTGCCTCCCACGGGCCCATGCCCGGCCGCGGCCGCCCGAGCAGAGTGGAGCCCGTGATCGAAGTCAACGAACTCACCAAGCGCTACGGCGGCAAGACCGCCGTCGACCGCCTGTCCTTCACCGTCCGGCCCGGCCGGGTCACCGGCTTCCTCGGTCCCAACGGCTCCGGCAAGTCCACCACGCTGCGGATGGTCCTCGGCCTGGACGCGCCCACCTCCGGGACCGCCACCGTCGGCGGCGTCCCCTTCCGCGCCCACCGCCGCGGGCTGCACCACGCCGGCGCCCTCCTCGACGCGGGCCATGTGCACGGCGGGCGCACCGCCCGGGCCCATCTGTCCGCCCTCGCCCGCGGCAACGGCATCGGCGCGCGGCGGGTGACCGAGGTTCTGGAGGAGGTGGGCCTCGCCGACGCGGCGCGGCGCCGGGTCGGCGGGTTCTCGCTCGGCATGCGGCAGCGGCTCGGCATCGCGACCGCCCTGCTCGGCGACCCGCCCGTACTGATCTTCGACGAACCCGTCAACGGCATGGACCCGGAAGGCGTGCTCTGGGTGCGCCGTCTCTTCCGCAGGCTGGCCGCCGAGGGCCGCACGGTCTTCCTCTCCAGCCATCTGATGTCGGAGATGGAACAGACCGCCGACGACCTCGTCGTCATCGGCCAGGGCCGGCTCATCACCGCCGAGTCCGTACGGGACTTCGCCGCCCGCGGCACCCGGCTGAGCGTCACGGTGGCCACTCCGCGGCCCGCCGAGCTGACCGCCGTGCTGACGGCCGCCGGCGCCTCCGTCGAGGGCGAGGGCGAGGGCGGGCGCGAGGGGGCGGCGGGGGCCGGGAAGCTCGTCGTGACCGGGCTGCCCGCGGACCGCATCGCCGCCCTCGCGTTCGAGAACGGCGTCCTGCTCCACGAACTGACCACCCGCGCCGCCACCTTGGAGGAGGCGTTCATGGCACTCACGGCCGACAGCGTCGAATACCTGGCCGGAGGAACCCGATGACACCGATGACACCGAAGACACCGATGGCCGTGCCCGTCGGCCGACCGGCCGTCACCCCACCGCCCGTCCGCTTCGCCGATCTCGTCGCCGCCGAATGGATCAAGATCCGGTCGCTGCGCTCCACCTCCTGGACGCTCGCCCTCGTCACGCTCGTCGTCATCGGCGCGGCCGTGGCCGCGGCCATGGCGGACTACAACAACTTCCCCGGCTACAGCCCCGAGACCCAGCGAGAACATCCGTTCTCCTTGCACGATGCCTTCCCGGCGGCCGGTTACATGTCGCTGATGCTCGCGGCCGGGTGCGTCGGCGCTGTCACCGCCACCGGCGAGTACGGCAGCGGGCTGATCCGTACGACCACGGTGGCCGTCCCCGCCCGGGGCGCCGTGGTGGCCGCGAAGGCGGTCGTCACCGCCGCGCTGTGGACCGTGGTCGGCCTGTCCGTCGCCGCCTGCTCGTTCGCGGTCTCGCAAACCATCCTCAGCGGACGGGACGCCGGGATCACCCTCGGTCATCCGGGGGCGGTCCGGGCCCTGGTGGCGTCAGCGCTGCTGGCCCCGGTCTGCGCGCTGCTGGGGCTGGGCCTCGGCTTCCTGATCCGGCACAGCGCCACGGCCATGGTGACCACCACGTTCACGCTGCTGATGCTGCCGATGTTCTTCTCGACGGAGAAGCGCTGGTCGGCGGAGGTCCGGAACATGATGGTGGACAGCGCCTGGCAGCGGCTCACCATGGACTGGGTGCCCTCGCAGGCCGATTCCCTGATCCCCCTGCACACCGCCACGCTCACCCAGTCCTGGGTGGCGTACGCGCTGTGGCCGACGGCAGCGGTCGCCCTGGCGCTGGTCCTCGTGCGGCGCCGTGACGTGTGAGCGGGCCGTGCCGGGTGAGTCCCTCAGCCGCCGCAGCCGCAGGAGCGGCGGACGACCAGCGCCGACGGGAACTGCTTCAGCCGCTCGCGGCGCGAGCCGGCGAACCTCAGGGCGTCGTCCAGGACGAGATCGACCGCCGAGCGGGCCATCGCGATGCGGTCGGAGGCGACCGTCGTCAGCGGCGGGTCGGTCAGCGCCGCTTCCTTGACGTCGTCGAAACCGGCCACGGCCAGCTCGCCCGGCACGTCGATGCGCAGCTCGCGGGCGGCGCGCAGGACGCCGATGGCCTGGTCGTCCGTGGCACAGAGCAGGGCCGGGGGGCGGTCGGGGCCGGAGAGGATCTTGAGGGCGACCTGATAGGCGTCGTAGCGGTTGTACGGGGCCTGGAAGAGCCGGCCCTCCAGGGACTTCCCGGCCTCGCGCATGGCCCGGCGCCAGCCCTCGACATGGTCGGTGACGGGGTCGCCGACGGTGGGGGTCTCCTCGGTGCCGCCGAGGCAGGCGACGTACGGGTGACCGTGCTCCAGGAGGTGGCGGGTGGCGAGCTGGGCGCCGCCCACGTCGTCCGTGACGACGGCGACGTCGTCGATGGCGTCCGGGCGGCGGTGCATCAGGACGACCCGGGCGTCCCAGGCGTCGATCTCCGTCGCGGCGTGCTCACTGGGACCCTGGCTGATGAGGATCAGACCGGAGACGCGCATTCCCAGGAAAGCGCGCAAATAGTGCACTTCGCGCTCGTCGAGGTAGTCGGAGTTCCCGACGAGGACCATCTTCCCGCGCTCGGCGGCCGCCTGCTCGACGGCGTGCGCCATCTCGGCGAAGAACGGCTGGCGCGCGTCCGGGACGATCAGGCCTATGAGATCCGTCCGCCGGGACGCCATCGCCTGGGCCACGCGGTCGGGGCGGTAGCCCAGCTCCTTGATCGCGGCCAGCACACGCTCGCGCGTGGCCGGGGCCACCGGCCTCGGACCGTTGTTGATGACATAGCTGACGACCGCGGTCGACGTCCCCGCAAGTCTCGCCACATCGTCCCGCGTCACCTTGGCCACGCCGGGCAGTCTACGCGGGTCCACCTAGCGTTTGGCCGGTCGAGCGGCCCCGGATTCCGACGCCTCCGGCTCCTCCGACCGGGTGGCGGGCGCGGACTCCTTGGCGGCGCCGCCGGAAGCCTTGGCGTCCTCGACGCGCTCGGCCTTCTCCGGCTTCTCCGGCACCACGAAGCGGTAGCCGACATTCCGGACGGTGCCGATCAGCGACTCGTGTTCCGGGCCGAGCTTCGCGCGCAGCCGGCGGACGTGGACGTCGACCGTACGGGTGCCGCCGAAGTAGTCGTAGCCCCAGACCTCCTGGAGCAGCTGGGCGCGGGTGAAGACCCGGCCGGGGTGCTGCGCCAGATACTTCAGGAGCTCGAACTCCTTGAACGTCAGATCCAGTATCCGGCCCTTGAGCTTGGCGCTGTAGGTCGCCTCGTCGACGGACAGGTCGCCCGTGCGGATCTCCATCGGGCTGTCGTCCACGGAGATCTGCTGACGGCCCATGGCCAGCCGGAGCCGCGCCTCGACCTCGGCGGGGCCCGCCGTGTCCAGCAGGACGTCGTCCACGCCCCAGTCGGCGGTGACGGCGGCCAGGCCGCCCTCGGTGACCACCAGGATCAGCGGGCAGCCGGGCCCGGTGGAGCGCAGCAGCTGGCAGAGGCTGCGGACGTGCGGCAGGTCGCGGCGGCCGTCGATCAGTATGACGTCGGCCCCGGGGGTGTCCACGAGGGCCGGGCCCTCGGCGGGGGCCACCCGCACGCTGTGCAGCAGCAGGCCGAGGGCGGGGATCACCTCGGTGGACGGCTGGAGGGCGTTGGTCAGGAGCAGCAGGGAGCTCATCGGCCGCCACCCGCCTCGGTCGTCGTTCCGTTCCGGCGGATCTGCGCGCGTCGCTCGCCCATGACGTCGGTTCCTCCTCGGTCCCTGCGAAGGGGGCACCACCCGGGCCCCGGCCCGGGGGAGTATGCGGCTCTGCTTCGTACGGTTAGGGCTGCGCGCCCTAGGAGCACGCGTGCGCTCATACGCGCGCGTGCGCGTCTGAATGCACAAAAGGATCCGGGGGCTACTCTGCCCGGATCCTCTCTGCCCAGCAGAATAGCCCACATGACTTTCGGAGGTACGGACGATTTTGCACGACCTTGTGTTTCGTCGATCACTTCGAGTGGTCATCGGCTCGTCCTCTTGACAGCGGACGGTGTCCGGATCGAGGCGGAATACGAGCCGTACCGCGGGCCGGGCACGGGGGCCGCCGAGCCGCCCGCGATCGTGGTCGCGCACGGCTTCACCGGCTCGCTGGACCGTCCGGCCGTACGGCGCGCCGCGCGGGCGTTCGCCCAGTACGCGGGCGTGATCACGTTCTCCTTCCGGGGCCACGGGGGATCGGGCGGGCGGTCCACGCTGGGCGATCTGGAAGTGCTCGACCTCGCCGCCGCGGTGGGGTGGGCGCGCTCCCTGGGGCACCGGCGGGTGGCCACGGTCGGCTTCTCGATGGGCGGGTCGGTGGTGCTGCGGCACGGCGCGCTCCACCCGCCGGCTCCGGCGGGCGCGGACACGCCGACGGAGGGACGGGACAAGGAGCACGGGGGGCGCATCGACGCACACGCCGACACGGTCGTCTCCGTCAGCGCGCCCGCCCGCTGGTACTACCGGGGCACCGCGCCGATGCGGCGGCTGCACTGGGCGATCTCACGACCGTCGGGCCGGCTCCTGGCGCGGTGCGTCCTCCGGACGCGGGTGCGGGCGGAGGACTGGGATCCGGTGCCGTTGTCGCCCACGGAGGCGGTGCCGTTGATCGCGCCGCGGCGGTTGCTGATCGTGCACGGGGATCGCGATACGTATTTTCCGCTGGACCATCCGCGGGCTCTGGCGGCGGCGGGGGATGCGGAGCTGTGGATCGAGGCGGGGTTCGGGCATGCGGAGTCCGCGGCCGGGGCGGGGTTGCTGGGGCGGATCGGGGAGTGGGCGGTGGGGAGTTTTTCCCCTGCCCGCCCCTCCCCGTAACCGGGGGCTCCGCCCCCGGGCCCCCTTTCCGCGCTACCGCGCGGTGTCCTCAAACGCCGGACAGGCTAGTTTTCCACCACCGCCTCCGCGAACTGCGCCGCGTAAAGCCGGGCGTACGCGCCCTCCGCCGCCAGCAGGGAGTCGTGCGTGCCCTGCTCCACGATGTGGCCCGACTCCATCACCAGGATCACGTCCGCGTCGCGGATCGTGGACAGGCGGTGGGCGATCACGAAGCTCGTGCGGCCCGTGCGGAGCTTGGCCATGGCGTGCTGGATGAGCACCTCGGTACGGGTGTCGACCGAGCTGGTGGCCTCGTCCAGGACGAGGATCTCCGGCTCGGCGAGGAACGCCCGCGCGATGGTGATCAGCTGCTTCTCGCCGACGCTGACGTTGGAGCCCTCCTCGTCGATGACGGTGTCGTAGCCGTCCGGCAGGGTCCGTACGAAGCGGTCCACGTGCGTGGCCTTCGCCGCCTCGACGATCTTCTCCATGGGGGCGCCCTCGGCGCCGTAGGCGATGTTCTCGGCGATCGTCCCGCCGAACAGCCAGGTGTCCTGGAGGACCATGCCGATGTGCGAGCGCAGTTCCTCGCGGGACATCTCGGCGACGTCGACGCCGTCCAGCGTGATGCGGCCGCCGTTCACCTCGTAGAACCGCATCAGCAGGTTCACCAGGGTGGTCTTGCCGGCGCCCGTGGGGCCGACGATGGCGACCGTCTGGCCCGGCCGGACCGTGAGCGACAGGTCCTCGATGAGCGGCTTGTCCGCCTCGTAGCGGAAGGAGACCTCCTCGAAGGCGACCTCGCCGCGCACCCGCTCCGGCACCGGGGCGGCCTTCGCGTCGGGCGACTGCTCCTCCGCGTCGAGGAGCTCGAAGACCCGCTCGGCGGAGGCGACGCCGGACTGCACCATGTTGGCCATGGAGGCCACCTGCGTGAGCGGCTGGCTGAACTGGCGCGAGTACTGCACGAACGCCTGGACGTCGCCGATGGACAGCGCGCCGCTCGCCACGCGCAGCCCGCCGACGACCGCGACCAGCACATAGTTGAGGTTGCCGATGAACATCATCGCGGGCTGGATGACGCCGGAGATGAACTGCGCCTTGAACCCGGCCTCGTAGAGGTCGTCGTTCTCCTTGCGGAAGATCTCCGCGGACTCCTTCTGGCGGCCGAAGACCTTCACCAGGGCGTGGCCCGTGTACATCTCCTCGATGTGGGCGTTCAGCGTGCCCGTGGTCTTCCACTGGGCGACGAACTGCGGCTGCGCCCGCTTGCCGATCTTCGTGGCGACGATCACGGACACCGGCACGGTCACGAGCGCGACCAGGGCCAGCAGCCAGGAGATCCAGAACATCACGGCCAGCACGCCCACGATCGTCAGCAGCGAGGTGACGATCTGGCCCAGGGTCTGCTGGAAGGTCTGGGCGATGTTGTCGATGTCGTTCGTGGCGCGGGAGAGGACCTCGCCGCGCTGCTGCCTGTCGAAGTAGCTCAGCGGCAGCCGGCCCAGCTTCTCCTCGACCTGCTCGCGCAGCCGGAAGACGGCGCGCTGCACGACGACGGTGGCGATACGGGCCTGGAGGAAGCCGAAGAGGGACGCGCCGACGTAGATCAGCAGGACCCACAGCAGCACCTGACCGACGGCGTCGAAGTCGATGCCCCGGCCGGGGGTGAAGTCCACCGAGGAGAGCAGGTCGGCGACCTTGCCGTCGCCGCTCGCGCGTATCCGCTCGATGGTCTCGGCCTTGGTGCCGCCCTCGTCGAACCGCTTGCCGACGACGCCCGAGAAGATCAGGTCGGTGGCATGGCCGAGGATCTTGGGGCCGATGACGGAGAGCGCGACGCTCGCCAGGGTCAGGAGCAGGGCGACGACGAGCAGGGCGCGCTCGGGGCGGAGCGTGCCGAGGAGCCGCTTGCCGGACCCGGCGAAGTCCATGGACCGCTCGGTGGGCTGGCCGCCCATGAAGCGGGCGATGCCCGTCGCGGGGGCGGGGCCTCTTCGGGCCGGGCCGCCGGGGGCGGCGGGGGTCTTCCCGGCGGCGGGGGTCTCCTCGGCGCCCGGACCCTCGCCGGATCCGGAGCCGGAGCCCGCGCCCGCGGGTTTCTGCGGGGTCGTCACGCCGCCTCCTCCTCGGTGAGCTGGGAGAGCACGATCTCCCGGTAGGTCTCGTTCGACGCCATCAGTTCGCCGTGGGTGCCGGTGCCCACGACATGGCCCTCGTCGAGGACGACGATCCGGTGGGCGTCGCGGATGGTGGACACCCGCTGGGCGACGATGACGACCGTCGCGTCCCCGGTCTCGCGGGCCAGGGCGGCGCGCAGCCGCGCGTCCGTGGCGTAGTCGAGCGCGGAGAAGGAGTCGTCGAAGAGGTAGATCTCCGGGCGCCGCACCAGCGTGCGGGCGATGGCCAGCCGCTGCCGCTGGCCGCCCGAGACGTTGGAGCCGCCCTGGGCGATCGGTGCCTCCAGGCCCAGCTCCATGCTCTCGACGAACTCGCGGGCCTGCGCGGTCTCCAGCGCGTGCCACAGCTCCTCGTCGGTCGCGTCGGGCTTGCCGTAGCGGAGGTTTGAGGCGACGGTGCCGGAGAAGAGGAAAGGCTTCTGCGGGACGAAACCGACCGTCTCGGACATCAGCGCCGGGTCGAGGTCGCGTACGTCCACGCCGTCGACGAGGACCGCGCCGGCGGTGGCGTCGAACAGCCGGGGCACCAGGCCGAGCAGCGTCGACTTGCCGCTGCCGGTCGAGCCGATGACGGCGGTGATCTCACCGGGGCGGGCGACCAGCGAGACGTCCTTCAGGACGGGCTCCTCGGCGCCGGGGTAGCGGAACTCCACACCGGCCAGCTCCAGGTGGCCCGCGCGGCGCAGCCGGGTGACCGGCTCGGCGGGCGGTACGACGCTGGAGTCGGTGGCCAGGACCTCCTGGACGCGCTCGGCGCAGACCTCGGCGCGCGGCACCATCATGAACATGAAGGTGGCCATCATCACGGCCATCAGGATCTGCATCAGGTAGTTGAGGAAGGCCGTGAGCGCGCCGATCTCCATGTCACCGCTCTCGATGCGGTGGCCGCCGAACCAGAGCACGGCGATCGAGGAGAGGTTCACGACCAGCATCACGGCCGGGAACATCATCGACATCAGCCGGCCGGCCCGCAGGGACACGTCCATGAGCTCGGTGTTGGCGCCGTGGAAGCGCTTGCGCTCATGGGCGTCGCGGACGAAGGCGCGGATCACCCGGATACCGGTGATCTGCTCGCGCAGCACCCGGTTCACGGTGTCGATGCGCTCCTGGACGCCGCGGAAAAGGGGTCGCATCCGCCAGATGATCAGCGAGACGATGGCGCCGAGGACGGGGACGATGGCCAGCAGCAGCGCGGAGAGCGGCACGTCCTGGTTGAGGGCCATCACGATGCCGCCGACGCACATGATCGGGGCGGAGACCATCAGGGTGAACGCCATCAGGACCAGCATCTGGACCTGCTGCACGTCATTGGTGGTACGGGTGATCAGCGAGGGCGCGCCGAAGTGCCCCACCTCGCGCGCGGAGAAGGACTGCACGCGGTCGAAGACGGCGGCCCGCAGGTCGCGGCCGAGCGCCATGGCCGTGCGGGCGCTGTAGTACACCGCCCCGGTCGCGCACACGATCTGAACGACGGTGACGCCGAGCATCCAGCCGCCGAGGCCGAGGATGTAGCCCGTGTCCCCCTTCACGACACCGTTGTCGATGATGTCCGCGTTGAGGGTCGGGAGGTAGAGGGTGGCCAGCGTCTGGACGAGCTGGAGCAGCACGACCATCGCAATCGGTTTGGAGTGGGGCCTCAGATACGCCCGCATTAGTCGTACCAACACACCCCGAAGCCTAAGAGAGCGGCCCGCCACGCGGCCTCAGGTTTTCGCCCGTGACGGCCGAGGGCCGCCCGGCACCCGTCATCATGGGAGGCGCAGATGAAGGAAAGGGGTCGCCGTGGCGACGACACAACCGGCACATCCGGTGAAACCGGCCCTGCCGGGAGAGCTGCCGAGGCAGCCCGGACCGGCGGGCACGATCCGGTACTGGGCCGCGGCGAAGGCCGCCGCGGGCACGGCCGAGGAGGGCTACGCGGCGCACACGCTCGCCGAGGCGCTCGACGCGGCCCGGCGGCGGCACGCGGAGCGGCCCGAGTTCGCCCGGGTGCTGCTGCGCTGCTCCTTCCTCGTGGACGGCGACCCGGTCGGCACGCGCGACCACACGACGGTCCAACTGGCCGAGGGCGGCACCGTCGAGGTGCTCCCGCCCTTCGCAGGAGGGTGACCCCGGCACCATGAGTGAGCAGCCGCACAACACGTACGAGCCGCGTGAGCCGTACGACCCCTACCGCCGTCAGGGCGGCGAGGGCTACGACCAGCAGGACCAGCACGGACAGCACGGACAGCAGCAGCACCGGCAGTACGAGCCGCCGCGCGCCCCGGCCGGCTACGACGCGTACGACCCGTACGGCCGGCAGCCCCAGGCGCCGCAGCAGCAGGCGTACGACCCGTACGGCAACGGAAACGGGCAGGGGCTCGGTCAGCAGCACGACCAGCCGCACGCGCGGCACCAGCCGCACGCCCAGCAGCCCCAGGGCCCGGCCTCGTGGCCGACGACCCAGGGCGGCGCCGGACAGGACTACGCGTCGCAGCAGGACCCCGTGACGCAGACCTGGCAGACACAGACCTGGGACACCCAGACCTGGCAGCGGCCCGCCGAGACGACCGCCCCGGCGCCCGCACCCGCCCCGGCGGCCGGGACCGGGACCGGCTACGGCACCCCGCCGTGGCACGGCGGCGCGCTGCCGGAGGAGGTCCCGGACGACCGGTCCGCGCCGGGCGGGCGCGGCGGTCACCACACCGGCCACCGCACCGGTGACACGGGCGGCGCGGGCGCCACGGGCCCGTACGCGGCCGACGGCGGCCACGGCTACCCGGCGGCGGCCTACGACGGCGCCTTCGGCGGCGCGCCCGTCGGTGGCCCGAACCCCGGCGGCCCGAACGGCGGCGGCGCGCACGGCGCGTCGCACGGCGGGCTCCACGGCGCGCACGGCGCCTCGCACGGAGACTCCTTCGACAGCTCCTACGCCCACGCCGCGGGCCGGCAGGGGACCGACGGCGGCCGGAACGGCGTCACCGGACAGGGCGCACAGGCCGGACAGGGCGCACAGACCGGGCAGGGCGGACACGCGGGCCAGGACGGCCCGGACGGCTCCGGCTGGCCGGCCGGGACGGGCGGGCACCGGCTGCCCGCCCAGTCCCCCGAGGCCGCCGGCGGCCCGGAGGCCGACGGGCCGGCGGCCGCCCCGGAGCGGCCGCTGACCGCCGCCGAGAAGGCGAAGGCCGAGGGCCGTCCGCAGATCCTGTCGCCGGGCCTCAAGCCCGCGCTGCTGACGTCGGCGCTCGCGGCGCTGCTCGCGGTGGCCGCGCCGCTGGGGGAGTTCGCGCTGGCGGTGCCGGTGGTGCTGCTCCAGGCGGTCACCGCGGCGGGCTGGTTCCGGCTCAACGGCATGTGGCCGGCCCGGCAGGGCATCGCCCTGGCGTTCCTGAGCGGCGTGGCGGCGGACATCGGTCTGCTGGCCACCGACGCCGACCAGGCGCCGACGGTGCTCATCGGCACCCTCGGGGTGTGGCTGCTGCTGGTGATCGTGCTCCAGCTGCGCAGCCACGCGGGGGCCGACGAGCGCCTCTACGGGCTCACGGCGGCGGCCGCCTCGACGGCCGTCACGGTCGTCGCGGCCGGGCACCTGGCCTCCGCGTCGGACGCGGTCGTGGTGGGCGCGGCGGGTGTCGCGGTGGCGGCGCTGGCGCGCGCGCTGCCGCTGCCGTCGATGGCCTCCCCGGTCGTCGCGCTGATCGCGGCGGCGGGTTCCGGCGTGGCCACGGGCCAGCTGACGGGCGTGGGCGCCTCCGCGGCGCTGCTCGCCCTGGCGGCGGGCGTCTGCGCGCTGGTCGGCCTGCGGGTGGCGAGCTACGACTACCCGTCCCGCTTCGTGCACATGACGGCGGGCGTCGCGCTCCCGCTGGCCGCGGCGGCTCCGGCGGTCTATGTGATCGGCCGCGCGCTCACGTAAGCCCCGTAAGGGCGGGGTAGGGCGGGGTCGTCCGATCATGCTCTCGTCGTTCTTCCCCCGGGTCCGGTTAGGCTCACTGCACTAGCAGGGGCCTGACCCAGACCCGGGGGAGCGAGAGAATTCGATGCGCGCGATACGGACAACCCTGATCGTCCTGGTGGTTCTGGGGGCGCTCTTCGTCGCCGCCGACCGGATCGCCGTGTACTTCGCGGAGGACCAGGCGGCCGAGAAGATCCGCAGCAGTCAGGGGCTCTCGGGCACACCGAAGGTCTCCATCAAGGGCTTCCCCTTCCTGACCCAGATAGCGAGCTCCAGCCTCGACGAGGTCGAGGTGAAGCTGGACGACGCCGTCACGGCGAGCGCCGGCCGTGAGTCGATAAAGGTCTCGGGCTTCGACGCCACGCTGCACGGCGTGCGGATCGACAGCAGCTTCAGCTCCGCCGTCGCCGACCGGGCCTCGGGCACCGCCCGCATCTCCTACGCCGACCTCACCAAGGCCGCCGCCGACCCCGGCGTGACCATCGGCTACGGCGGCACCGACGCGGCGGGCAAGAGCCAGGTGAAGGTGACCGGCAAGGTCCTGGTCATGGGCCAGACCGTCGAGCGCAGCGTGAACTCCACGGTGAGCGTGCAGGGCGGCAACACCGTCCGGGTGCGGGCCGACGAGGTCCCGGCCGAGGGCGTCCCGGGCCTGGAGCAGGCCGTCCGCCAGAAGATCGACATCGACCGGCAGCTGAACGGCCTGCCCAAGGGCATCACGCTGGACAAGGTCGTCCCCACCCCGGACGGCATCGAGATCACCCTGGCCGGCAGCAAGGTCAACCTGGCCGGCTGAGGCCGCGGCGGGCCCGGCGGAGCCCCGGCGGAAACGCCGACCGAAACGCCGGCGGAACCGGGCTCGTCCATTCGGCGAGACGGGTATGTCCGTACGACAGACCGCTTGTCGTCCGGCCGTCTCCGGGCGGCCGGAATCCGCTCCCCAGCGCCCCCTTCACGTCACACGGGTCCCACGATCCGGAAGATCCTGTCTCAGTATTCGACATACCGGTGACACGCGCGTCCGTCCGTCCCTACGATCGGACGCATGAAGCGACAGGCGGACCTCACGAAGCGGCGGGCAGTCGACCTGTGCCGCGTCGCCGCCATGCTCTGTCGCCGTGTCTGACCGGGGCGCACGCCCCCGGCGGACCGCCGCCTTCCCGTCGGCCCGCCGGACCACGCCGGTCCCGTCGGCCACCTCAGGCCCGCCGGTTCCCGCAGGCGCCGGCCCCACGCTCCTTCCCCTCGGCCCCGCCGAGGCCCTCCCACACCACTCGCTGCGCGGCGCCGCGCGCTCGTACGCGCCCGCGCACACCCCGCAACTGCCCCGGAGGAGAACAGCATGAGCCGTAGTGACGTCCTGGTGGACGCCGACTGGGTCCAGGCCCGCATCGACGCCGCCGACCCGAAGACCGTCATCGTCGAGGTCGACGAGGACACCTCGGCCTACGACAAGAACCACATCAGGACCGCCGTCCGGATCGACTGGAAGACCGACCTCCAGGACCCGGTGCGCCGTGACTTCGTCGACCAGGAGGGCTTCGAGAAGCTCCTCTCCGCGAAGGGCATCGCCAACGACGACACGGTCGTCCTCTACGGCGGCAACAACAACTGGTTCGCGGCGTACGCCTACTGGTACTTCAAGCTCTACGGGCACCAGGACGTCAAGCTCCTCGACGGCGGCCGCAAGAAGTGGGAGCTGGACTCCCGCGACCTCGTCGCCGAGGTCCCGCGCCGCGAGGCCACCGCGTACAAGGCGAAGCCCCAGGACGGCTCGATCCGCGCGTTCCGCGACGACGTCATCGCCGCCATCGGCTCGCTCAACCTCGTCGACGTCCGCTCCCCCGACGAGTTCAGCGGCAAGCTGCTCGCCCCGGCGCACCTCCCCCAGGAGCAGTCGCAGCGCCCCGGCCACGTGCCGAGCGCCCGCAACATCCCCTGGTCCAAGTCGGCCAACGACGACGGCACCTTCAAGTCGGACGACGAGCTGAAGTCGCTCTACGAGGCGGCCGGCGTGGACCTGGCCAAGGACACCATCGCCTACTGCCGCATCGGCGAGCGCTCCGCGCACACCTGGTTCGTCCTGCACGAGCTGCTCGGCCAGCGGAACGTCCGCAACTACGACGGCTCGTGGACCGAGTACGGCTCGCTGGTCGGCGTGCCGATCGAGCTCGGCGCCGACGGCTGACCCCCTCCTCCCCTCCCCGCCCGACTTCCCTAAGGATCACTATGTGTGGAGCAAAGGCCGGCGGCCCCGACGCCCAGGCCGCCAAGCCCGGTGAGACCACCATCCAGGGTTCCGTGACCCGCGACGGCGAGCCCGTCACCGGTTACGTACGCCTGCTGGACTCGCAGGGCGAGTTCACCGCCGAGGTGCCCACCTCCGCGACCGGGCAGTTCCGCTTCTACGCCGCCGAGGGCCGGTGGACGCTGCGGGCGCTCGTGCCCGGCGGCACCGCCGACCGTACGGTCGTCGCGGAGAAGGGCGGCCTGGCCGAGGTGGCCATCGCCGTCTGACACGGCCGCCGGACTCCCCTCCGGCGCACCGTGAGGACCGCCGTCCCGCCGTCCCCGAGGCGGTGGGACGGTCATGACGGGCCGGAGGGCCGCACCCCGGGGTTGGACGCCTTGAACGGGGGCGCGGCCCTTCGCGCCGCCCTCCCCCCGGTCGTACCGTGGAGGCATGTACGCCCGGCGGCGCCACCTCTACTTCGCCATGATGGGCGGCTGCATCGGCCTCTTCGTCCTGGCGTGGGCCGTCGTGCGGCTGTGGTCGGTGCCCGCCGCGGTGGCGATGTGCCTGGTCGCCATGGTGATCCCGCCCGTGGCGGCGATCATGGCCAACCGCAGGGGCCCGGACGACCGCTGGTGGGACGACCCCTCCGGCGACCCCAAGTCGGACGAGTGGTGGGACGAGCTGGACGGCAAGCGCCGGCCCGAGTCCCGCGACCCGTAGCCGGCGCGGCCCGTGAACGGGCGGGCGGATCAGGCCCGTGAACCAGTGGGGCGATCAGGCCCGTGGACGAGCGGGGCGATCAGTAGACGAGCGCCTGCACGCCGTCCGCCATGATCTCGCTGACGAACACCTGAGCGCCGGCGATCCGCGCGCCCTCGATCAGGTCCTTCTCCTCGATGTCCCGGCGCGCGGCGCACTGCGTGCACACCGTGATCATCCCGCCGCCGACCCGGATCCCCTCGATCAGCTCGGGCAGCGGCGCCGCGTGCGGCAGCGCGAACTCCGCGGCCCTCCCCGGCAGCGCGAACCAGGACGACTCACCGGTCAGCCACAGCGACACCTCGACGCCGCTCGCCACGGCGACCGCGGCCACCGTGAACGCCTGCGAGCACCGCTCGGGCGCGTCCGCCCCGGCCGTCACCTTGATCACGAGCTTCTTGTACGCCATGCGCTCACTGTAGGGCCCGGCCGGAGGCGCGGCCCGGGACGATCGACCTCACAGCGCCACTCCGGACACGTCCGACTAGACTCGGCAGCGGTCCGTACACCCTCACTCCGACCGAGGAGCGCGCTCGTGCTTGAGGCAGTCTTCACCTCCCTGCTGGTCCTGGTCGTCGTCGGCGTTCTCGCGTTCGCCGGGCTGACCTGGAAGAAGCTGTACCAGGGCCAGCGCTGACCCCCGTCGTTGTCCGTCCTCCCACAGATCGTCTGAGCACCCAATGATCGAGATTCCGTCCGACCTCCACCCGGACCTCGTGCCCCTGGTCTTCCTCCTCGGCAAGTGGGAGGGCGCGGGCGTCGCCGACTTCCCGGGTGCCGAGAAGTGCAACTTCGGCCAGGAGGTCGTCTTCAGCCACGACGGCCGTGACTTCCTGGAGTACACGTCGCACAGCTGGGTGCTCGACGCCGACGGCAAGATGGGCCGCCCGCTGGAGAGCGAGAGCGGTTACTGGCGCATCGACAAGGACCGCAAGGTCGAGATCGTCATGGTCCGCGACCAGGGCGTCGCCGAGGTCTGGTACGGCGAGCTGGCCGACCAGAAGCCGCAGATCGACCTGGCGACGGACGCCGTCGCCCGGACCGAGGCCTCCGGCCCGTACACCGGCGGCAAGCGCCTGTACGGCTACGTCAAGGGCGACCTGATGTGGGTCGGCGAGAAGGCCACCCCCGAGGTGCCGCTGCGCCCCTACATGTCCGCGCACCTGAAGAAGGTCGCCGACCAGGCCTCCCTGGAGGAGTGGGCGAAGAACCTGCCGGAGGACATGCCCGACGGCGTGGCCTTCTTCAACCAGGACGGCACGCCGTACAACCCCAACGCCTGACGTCGCGCCCCTCCGGCACGACAGCACCACCCGAGAGCACCGCTCTCACCGCGCCCCGTGGGGGAAGTCCGGTCGAAGTCCGGCGCTGACCCGCAACGGTAGGCGGCACACCCGTGCCGCGAGCCCGATCACCCACGGCGGCGTGCGCTCCCCGCACAACTCGCCGTGGACTGCGAGGGGATCACCCGGGCGCCCACCGCCCCGGGCCGTTCCTCGGTACGTACGCCCGTACGTACGCAGCGGAGCCACGGCCCGAGGCGAAGGCGTACCGCCCGTGGCGATCCCCGAGCAGGCCACCGTCCCCCGGACCACCGGCGGGCCCCCGCCGCCCAGACGGCTGCCCGTGCCGCCGCTGGCCGGCGCGCTGGCCGCGGCGCTCCTCGTCTCCCTCGTCTGCGGGGTGGGCCTCGGCGCCGCCGGGGTGACCTGGGGCGAGACCCTGCGCTATCTGCGGGCGGGGCTGACCGGCGGGAGCATCGCGCCGGACGAGGTCGCCGCCTACACCATCGTCTGGGAGCTGCGCTTCCCGCGCGCCCTGCTGGCCGCCGTCGTCGGCGCCGGTCTCTCCGCGATCGGCGTGGCCGTGCAGGCCATGGTCCGCAACGCGCTCGCCGACCCCTTCGTCCTCGGCATCTCCTCCGGCGCCGCCGTCGGCGCCAACGCCGTGCTGCTGTTCGGCGCGCTGGGCTCGCTGGGCGTCTGGGCGCTGTCCGGCGCCGCCTTCGCCTCGGCGCTCGCCGCCATGCTGCTCGTCTATCTGGCGGCCCGCACCCCGCACGGGCTGACCCCGCTGCGGCTGGTGCTGACCGGGTCCGCCATGTACTACGGCTTCTCCGCGATCACCACCCTGATGGTCTTCAGCGCCGAGCGCGGCGAGTCCGCCCGCTCGGCCATGATGTGGCTGCTCGGCAGCCTCGGCGGCGCCACCTGGTCGTCCGTGCCGATCGCGGCCGGCGCCGTGCTGGCCGGGACCGGCTATCTGCTGTGGACGGCGCGCGGCCTCAACGCGCTGGCCATGGGCGACGAGACGGCCGCCGCGCTCGGTGTGGACGCCGACCGGCTGCGCCGGAAGCTGTTCGTGGTCGCGGCGGCCGTCACCGGCGCCGTCGTCGCCGTCAGCGGGGCGATCGGCTTCGTCGGCCTGATGGTCCCGCACGTCACCCGCATGCTCGTCGGCGCCGACCACCGCAGGGTGCTGACCGTGGCGCCGCTGCTGGGCGCCGTGCTGCTGGTGTGGGTCGACATCGTCTCCCGGCTGCTGCTGGCCCCCGTCGAACTGCCCGTCGGGGTCATCACGGCCCTCATCGGCGTGCCGTGCTTCGTGCTGCTGATGCGCCGCCGCGGCTATGTCTTCGGGGGTGCGTGAGCGTGCGGGTGGACATCGAGGGCCTCGCGGTCGAGATCGCGGGCGCCCGGCTGGTGGAGGACATCGCGCTGCGGGCGGAGAGCGGGCGGTTCGTCGGCCTGGTCGGGCCCAACGGCAGCGGCAAGTCGACGCTGCTGCGCTGCGTCTACCGCGCCCTGCGGCCGGCCGCGGGCAGCGTCCGGCTGGACGGCGACGACCTGCACGCGCTCGGCGCCCGGGAGGGCGCGCGCAGGCTGGCCGCGCTCCCCCAGGAGTCGACGAGCGAGTTCGACTTCACCGCCGCCGAGGTCGTCGCCATGGGCCGGCTGCCGCACCAGAGCGCCGCCGGCCGGGTCACGGACCAGGACAGGGAGATCTGCGCGGCGGCCCTGGGCCGGGTCGGCGGCGCCCACCTCGCCGACCGGAGCTTCCCGACCCTGTCGGGCGGCGAGAAGCAGCGCGTGCTGATCGCCCGCGCGCTGGCCCAGCAGCCGAAGGTGCTCGTCCTCGACGAACCCACCAACCACCTGGACATCGCCCAGCAGCTGGAGGTCCTCTCGCTGGTGCGCGACGCCGGGCTGACCGTCCTCGCCGCGCTGCACGACCTCAACCTGGCCGCCACCCACTGCGACGCCCTGTACGTCATCGCGGGCGGCCGCATCGTGGCGTCCGGCCCGCCGGACGCCGTGCTGACCACCGAGCTGCTCGCCGACGTCTTCGGCGTACGGGCGCTCCGTGTGCCGCACCCCGAGACCGGTGCCCCGCACCTGCTCTTCGACCGCCTCCCCGCCTCCTAAGGACCCCGCCATGGCCGCCGCCCGCGCCGCCCGTACCGCCCTCACCCTCCTCACCGCCCTGGCCCTCGCCGGGTGCGGGGCCGAGGTCGCGGAGACCGACACGAAGGACACCGCCAAGGACGCGGCCGAGGGCGCGAAGTCCTCGGGGCACTACCCCGTGACCATCGAGAACTGCGGCGTGAAGACGACGTTCGACAAGGCGCCGCGGCGGGTGGTGACCAACGACGTCGGCATCGCCGAGATCATGTTCGCGCTGGGCCTGGAGGACCACATGGCGGGCTACGTGGCGCCCGACTACAAGGGCGACCGCGAGTCCGTGGCGTGGAAGGACGGCTACAAGAAGGTGAAGTGGCTGTCCAAGAAGGAGATCACCAAGGAGATCGTCCTCGACGCCAAGGCCGACCTGGTCTTCGCCGGCTGGAACTACGGCTTCGGCGAGGGCAACAACTTCACCCCCGCCGGCCTGAAGAAGCTCGGCATCGGCTCGTACGTCCTCACCGAGTCCTGCCGCAACAACGGCAACGCCACCTCCCGCGGGGTGATGCCGCCGCTGGAGGCGCTCTACACCGACCTGGAGACGCTGGGGAAGGTCTTCGACGTCGAGGACCGGGCGAAGAAGCTCGTCGACGGCTTCAAGAAGCAGGTCGCCGACGCCCAGGCGCGCATCCCGGAAGGCAGGAAGCCCACCGTCTTCCTCTACGACGACGGCCGCGACAAGCCGCTGACCTCCGGCGCCTTCGCCGGACCGCACGACATCATCACCAAGGCCGGCGGCGACCACGTGATGAAGGACCTCAAGGACTCCTGGACCTCCATCAGCTGGGAGACCGTCGTCGAGCGCGACCCCGACGTCATCGTCATCAACAACTACGGGGACGTCACCGCGCGGCAGAAGAAGGACTTCCTGAAGTCCTACGCGCCGCTGGCCGGGGTCTCCGCGGTCAAGAACGACCGGATCTTCGTGCTCGACTACGTCGACCTCGTCGAGAGCCCCCGCAATCCGGCCGCGATCGCCGCACTCGCCGCGTATCTGAAGGGAGTACGCGAGCAGTGACGCTGCCTAGACTGGGGGCGTGGTCGACAGCGACTGGCAGAGCAATCTCCGTAAGCGCGGATACCGGCTAACCCCGCAGCGCCAGCTGGTCCTGGAGGCGGTGGACCGGCTGGAGCACGCGACGCCGGACGACATCCTCACCGAGGTCCGCAGGACCGCGGGCGGGGTCAACATCTCCACCGTCTACCGGACCCTGGAGCTCCTGGAGGAGCTGGGCCTGGTCAGCCACGCCCACCTCGGGCACGGCGCCCCGACCTATCACCTCGCCGACCGGCACCACCACATACACCTCGTCTGCCGGGACTGCACGGGCGTGATCGAGGCGGACCTGGCGGTGGCCGGTCCGTTCACCGAGCGGCTGCGCGAGACCTTCGGCTTCGACACGGACATGAAGCACTTCGCGATCTTCGGCCGGTGCGCGGACTGCTCCGCGAAGGCGGCCGCGGACGAGTCGTAGGCTTGTCCGTATGCTGCGTCAATCGAAAGCCAGCCCGCTGCTGTCGCTGCCCGGCGCCGTCGCCGCCGAGGCCCCGGACGAAGGTGTCGCCGCGCACTACGGCGATCTCTTCCGCGAGCAGCGCGCCCTCGCCGGCGGGTCCGGTTTCGTCGACCTCTCGCACCGCGGGGTGGTCACCGTCACCGGCCCCGACCGGCTGAGCTGGCTGCACCTCCTCATCACCCAGCACGTGAGCGCGCTGCCGCCCGGGCAGGCCACGGAGGCGCTGATCCTCTCGGCCAACGGCCACATCGAGCACGCGCTGTACCTGGTGGACGACGGGACCACGACCTGGGCGCACGTCGAGCCCGGCACCGAGGGCGAGCTGATCGCCTACCTGGAGAGCATGAAGTTCTTCTACCAGGTGGAGGTCGCCGACCGGACGGCCGACCTCGCCGTGGTGCACCTGCCGGCGGGCTCGATCGCCGAGGTGCCGGACGGGGTGACCGTGCGCGAGACGCCGCACGGCCGCGACCTGTTCCTGCCGCGCGCGGAGCTGGCGGACTTCGCCGCCGCGCACGGCCCGGCGGCGGGCGTCCTGGCCTACGAGGCGCTGCGCGTCGAGGCGCACCGGCCGCGGGTGGGCCGGGAGACCGACCACCGCACGATCCCGCACGAGCTGGGCTGGCTCGGCACGGCCGTCCACCTCCAGAAGGGCTGCTACCGCGGCCAGGAGACCGTCGCCCGCGTCCACAACCTGGGGAAGCCGCCGCGCCGCCTGGTCTTCCTGCACCTGGACGGCAGCGAGGTGACCCTGCCGGGCCACGGCGCCCCGGTCCGCCTGGCCTCGGACGGCCCGGAGGGCCGCCAGCTGGGCTTCGTGACGACGTCGGCCCGCCACCACGAGCTGGGACCGGTGGCCCTGGCCCTGGTGAAGCGGAACGTCCCGGTGGACGCGGCCCTGCTGGTGGGCGAGGCGACCGCGGCGTCGCAGGAGGTCGTGGTCGAGCCGTAGCCGGTGGGTCCGGGGCCCGGACCGGGTGCGGGTGGGGTGCGGGTGGGGTGGTCCCCCCACCGCGCCCTGAACCGCGGCGGCCCGGACCGGCGGCTCAGACGGCGGCTCAGACCTCGATCAGCACCGTGAACGGGCCGTTGTTCGTCAGCGACACCTTCATGTCCGCCCCGAACCGGCCCGTCTCGACCAGCGCGCCGAGCGCCCGCAGCTCCGCGACGACCGCGTCGACCAACGGCTCCGCCACGGCGCCGGGCGCCGCCGCGTTCCACGTGGGCCGGCGCCCCTTACGGGCGTCACCGTAGAGAGTGAACTGGGAGATCACCAGCAGCGGCGCCCCCACATCCGAACAGGACTTCTCGTCCTCAAGAATCCGTACGGACCACAGCTTCCGGGCGAGCTGCGCGGCCTTCTCCGCGGTGTCCTCATGCGTCACTCCGACAAGGACGCAGAGCCCTTGTCCGATGATCTCGCCTACCGTCTCGCCGTCGACGACGACGGCCGCCCCGTCCACCCTCTGCACCACTGCACGCATACGGACCATGATGCCCTGCGTCCATCCAGGGCCGTTCGGGTGCCGAGACCCTGCGCCCGCGCCTCACAGAGTGGCACGATGCGTGCAGGCGGTGCTTTATGCGGGCAACGTGACCCGGGACCCCACCGCCCGAGGGGATCGGAAACGCATGACCACACCCATTGAGGACGGCCCCATGCTCAAGGCAGCCGACGGCCTGCACCCCCGGCCGCCGAGTCAGCGCTCCGGCCGGCTGGCGGACGTTCCCGGGCGCGGGCTGGGCGAGCTGCGCCTCACGGAGCTCCGCGCGCTGCGCAAGGAGGCCCAGCGGGACGAGGCGGACCTGAGCTATGTGCGGCGGCTGCTCCAGGGCCGGATCGACATCCTGCGGGCGGAGCTGGCGCGGCGGGCCTCGCCGGACGCGCCGGTGATGGCCCGGCTGGTGGTCGAGCGGCTGTCGGAGATCCTCGCCGACGATCCGTCCCCCCAGCGCTCCTCCGCCCGCCATGTGACGCTGGGGACGCCGCACAGCGAGGAGTACCGGCGGCTGGCCGAGGACACGCTCTCCGAGGTGGAGCTGTCGGACCTCGGCGCCCGTACGGACCACGAGCTGCACGACGGGATGCGGCGCCTCGGCGCGTACGAACGGCAGGTCTCGGTGCGCCGCCAGACCCTCCAGCGGACGGCGGACGATTGCAGCGCGGAGATCGCCCGCAGGTACCGTGAAGGGGAAGCACAAGTAGACGACCTCCTCGCGTGATCCACCGGTGATCCGCCGGGGGCGGTCCGCACCACCTCCCCCGGAAGGCCGACGATGACCTCCTCGACCCCTGCCGCCCCCGCGGCCACGGACACCCCCATACCCCCGGTCCTCGCCGAGGTCGTGCGCTCCGGCTTCGTCGAGGGCCACCACCGCGGCTCGCTGGTGGTGCTGGCGGCGGACGGCTCCGTGGAGCTCGCCCTGGGTGACGTGGCCGGCCCGGTCTACCCCCGCTCGGCGAACAAGCCGATGCAGGCGGCGGCCGTGCTGCGGGCCGGTCTGGAGCTGTCCGGGGAACGGCTCGCCCTGGCGGCCGCCAGTCACTCCGGAGAAACGTTCCACCTGGACCTGGTGCGGAAGATGCTCGCCGAGCTCGGCGTCGCCGAGGCCGACCTCCGGACGCCGCCGGACCTGCCGTACGACCCGCAGGAGGCGGAGCACTACCTGGCGGCGGGCCACGTCCGCGACCGGGTCACGATGAACTGCTCCGGCAAGCACGCGGCAATGATCGCGGCCTGCGCCCGCAACGGCTGGCCGGTGGAGAGCTACCTCGCCCCCGAGCACCCGCTCCAGCAGCTGACGCTCCGGGTCGTGGAGGAGGCGAGCGGCGAGCGCGTCGGCCACGTCGGTACGGACGGCTGCGGCGCGCCCCTGATGGCGATCTCCCTGACGGGTCTGGCGCGCGCCTTCCGCGGCTTCGTCCTGGCGGAGCCGGGCACGCCGGAGCGCCGGGTCGCGGACGCCATGCGGGCCCACCCGGAGTACGTGGCGGGCACGCGCCGCCCCGACACCTGGCTGATGCGCGAGGTGCCGGGCGTCCTGTCGAAGATGGGCGCCGAGGCCGTGCAGGCCGTGGCCCTGCCGGACGGCCGGGCACTGGCCTTCAAGATCGACGACGGTGCGATGCGGGCCACGGGGCCGGTGCTGGCGCGCGGTCTGGAGCTGCTGGGCGTCGAGTCGCCGGTCGTCGCGCGGATCGCAGAGACGCCGCTGCTGGGCGGTGGGGAGCGGGTGGGGGAGATCAGGGCGGCTTTCTGAGCTTTCTGAGCTTCCTGAGCGTTCTGAGGGCCGGCGCCCGGGGGTGGCCGGTGCCTTGCCGTGGGCCGGGTGCCGGGGCCTCCGGGGGTGTCCCGGAATCGGATATTTACGGGCGGGAGCCGCTCCCGTCACAGGTGCCCCGAACCGTCGCCGCCCGCAAATATCCGGCGGCATTCCGGGACACCCCCTGCGGCCCCGTCACCCTCCGTCCGGCCCTCCGGAGCCTTTCCGGCGCCTTCTCCGGTGCCCCCTCCTCCGCCCCTCCGCCCCCCCCGAAAAATCCTGTGGGATCTCCGCACGTCGCCCCCTAGCGTGCTCGCATGAGCCTCGAAGTGCGTACCCTCACCGAACTCGACCTCCCCGACTGGATCCGCGCCCTGCACACCGGGTTCCTCCGCTCCCCCGCCGTGAGCAAGGAGGAGGTCGAGTCCCGCCGCACCCTGATGTCGGCCGCCGAAGGCGCCTTCGACTCCGATCGGACCCAAGGGGCGTTCGACGCCGGGCGCTGCGTGGCCACGTTCCGCAGCTTCGTCCAGCGGCTCACGGTTCCCGGGGGCACCGCCGTCGCCGCGAACGCGATCAGCAACGTCACCGTCTCGCCGACGCACCGCAGGCGCGGTCTGCTCAGCCGCATGATGGACACCGACGCGCGGGCCGCCAAGGAGCGCGGGGACGTGGTGTCGACGCTCATAGCCGCCGAGTACCCGATCTACGGGCGCTACGGCTTCGGCCCGGCCACCTGGGCCACCGAGTGGGAGGTGGACACCGCCCGCGCCGGGCTCGACCCGCGCTACGCCGGCCCCTCGGACGGCGGGCGGGTGGACCTCGCCGGCCCCGCCGAGGTCCGCGAACACGGCCCCGGGCTGCACGAGCGGCTGCGGGCGGCCCGGCACGGGGTGATCGACCGCACGGAGCGCTGGTGGCTGCGGAACACGGGCGCCCTGGCGGTGGACGACCGGCCGTGGCAGGAGCCGTTCTACGCGCTGTACCGGTCGCCGGGGGGCACGGTGGACGGCCTGCTGGCCTACACCGCGGACGACCGCTGGGAGGCCAAGGTCCCGCAGGGCGTCGTCCAGGTCCTGGAACTCACCGCGGTCTCCCCGGCGGCCGAACGGGCCCTGTGGCACTTCCTGCTGTCGACGGACCTGGTGGCCAGGGTCCGTACGGGGCTCCGCGCCCCGGACGACGTCCTGCCGCTGCTGCTGCCCGACCCGCGCGCGGCCCGGACGGTCACCCACGCCGACTACCTGTGGGTGCGCCCGCTGGACGTGCCCGCGCTGCTGACGGCCCGTACGTACACGACGCCGGGTTCGCTGGTCCTCGAGGTCGCCGACCGCGCCGGGCTCGCGAACGGGCGGTTCCTGCTGGAGGCCGGGCCGGACGGCGCCACGTGCGTGCCGACGGCGCGCGGCGCGGAACTCTCCCTGGACGTGGCCGAGCTGGGCACACTGGCCCTCGGCGACGAGGCGGCCTCGCGGCTGGCCGTACTGGGCCGGGTGTCCGAGGAGCGGGCGGGCGCCCTCGCGGTCGCGGACGGGCTGCTGCGGACGGCGCGGCGGCCGTGGTGCCCGGACGTCTTCTGACACTGAATTACGCATTCCGCTTTGGGAGTCGGGGCCTTCGCGCGTGTGGCACGGCTTGATCCATCCGGTAATTACCGGACTTTGACGGGCAATTACGACTGATTAATTGTCTCGTCTTGACCTCGACCTGACTTGAGGTCGCACGATTTCATCAACGGTTCAACGGCCCGCCGACGAGGCGGAGCGCGGACCCGACCGCCGGAACTCCGAGAGAGGGACACCATGTCCGAGAACACGTACCGCCTCGCCGTCATCATCGGATCCACCCGCGACGGTCGCTTCGCCCCCACGGTGAAGAAGTGGCTCGACAAGCAGCTCGAACTGCGCGAGGACGTCGAGGTCGACGTGATCGACCTGGCCGACCACCCGCTGCCGCTGGCCCTCAGCAACGAGCCCGGCCCGGAGGCCGCCGCCCTGCTCGCCAAGGTGAGCCCGCGACTGGAGGCGGCCGACGCCTACATCGTCGTGACGCCGGAGTACAACCACAGCTACCCGGCCTCGCTGAAGAACCTCATCGACTGGCACTACACCCAGTGGCGCGCCAAGCCCGTCGCCTTCGTCTCCTACGGCGGCCTGGCCAGCGGCCTCCGCTCCGTCGAGCACCTGCGCCCGGTCTTCGCCGAGCTGCACGCGGTCACGATCCGCGACGCCGTCAGCTTCCACCTGCCCTGGGGCAAGTTCGACGACGAGGGCACGATCACGGACGAGGAAGGCGCGACGGCCGCGGCGGGCGCGGCGAAGGTCATGCTCGACCAGCTGGCCTGGTGGGCCCTGTCGCTGCGCGAGGCGCGGGCGGCGCGGCCGTACGGCGCCTGAGCCCTTCGCGGGCCCACCGCACCCCGCGGGCCGTGAACGCCCCATGAACTTCCTGCCATCGGCCATACCCCCGCTCGGGCCGGTGGCAGGAACGCGTTCCGGGGCGATTCAGCCCGTCCGGCGTTTGAGGACACCGCGCGTCAGCGCGGAAAGGGGGCCCGGGGGCTTGCCCCCGGTTCGGGAAGGGGCGGGTAGGGGACAAGGCCCCGCGCAGCGGCAACCCCACCCGCACTCACCCCCACCCCCTACCCTGAACCACCGGACACACCGGACCACCCAGGGGAACCCGTGAAGCACTACACCTGCGGCCTCGACGCCGCCATAGACGTCATAGACGGCAAGTGGAAAGTCCTCATCCTCTGGGCCCTCGGCGAATCCCCCCGCCGCTTCGGCGAGACCCGCCGCCTCCTCCCCGGCGTCAGCGAGAAGGTCCTCGCCCAGCAGCTCCGCGAGCTGGAAGCGGACGGCATCGTCCACCGCGAGGTCTACGACGTGGTTCCGCCGAAGGTGGAGTACTCCCTGACCGAGCACGGCCACGACCTCAACGCGGCACTCGCCCCGCTGGGCGCATGGGGCAAAGAACGCATCGCCATGCTCAAGGCGGAGGGCGGGACGAACGCGCCGGCTGCGTAAGGAGACCGGCCGGCAGGTCGCCGGGAGAGGGCCCACGTCACAACCGGCCGTCACTCCCCCCGGCCCCCACCCGATGCGACGGCGCCCGCCCAAGGCGCACGCCGCCCCCGGCAGCGCATCGCCCCCGACGAGCTCCACCCCACCCGGCATACGCGCCGAAGTCCGCGCGCCCGACGGCGATTTCACCCTCCCACCGGGCGCGCGTACCCCACGTTCCCACCCGGATACACGGTTCACCGGGAGCACGGCCCGCGCGCCGCGTCACGGTGCCGAAGCCGACCGAAGGCAACGGATCGGACGGGTCGTACGGGCCCGCCGAACCGGCAACCGGCCGCACCCACCCCCAGGCCGCTTGTATGACCCTGCGATGAATGATGACCGGTCGATCATTGCGCCGCCGGACGGCCGCCGTGCCCAGCCATACCCCCGCGTGGCTGGGACCGCCGACCGCCGACCGCCGTTCAGGCGAGGCGGGCACACCGTGTGCACCGTGTGTACCGGATGCACCGAACGAGCCGGGCGCCCCCCGATGCCCGGACACCCCGGACGAGTCACCGCCCGCCGGAGGTCTGCAGCCCCCCAGCGGCTTCTCACATCGGCTCAGCTCAGCCGCGCGTCGGCGTAGACGACCATCGCGTCACGCTGGTAAACGGCCAGCCCATCCGCGATCTTGTCGAAATTCGCCCGCATCCGCGGGTCGTCGACATAGGTCTGCCCCAGCCCCTTGTACCCGGCCGCGTTCGGCGTCCAGAACCGGCGAACCCCCTGGTAGTGGGCGTCCACTTCGGCCTGCACCGCCGGGTCGGCGACCGGCGTGCCGGCCACCATGAACTCCGCGAAGCGGACCATCTGCGCCGTCGTCTCCCGCTGCCACCGCTCCGAGTCCTCCGCGGTCATCGACCCGACGGCCTTCCGGGATTCCTCCCACGCCTCCGGCCAGCGCTCGCGCACCTCCGCGTCGTCCGCCTCGGCGGACTCGAAGCCCTCGAAGAGGTTCTCCGGCCTGTTGATCTTCGTCATGGCGTCGTCGCCCTTGCCTTCCTCCAGTTCGGCGATGGTGCGGCCGACCGTGCGGGTCAGCGTGTCCAGCCGGTTCCGCTCCGCCAGCAGCCGCTGGTGGTGCTCGCGGAGCACGGCCACCCGGTCGACCTGGCTGTCCAGGACCGCCTGGATCTCGCGCAGCCCCAGGTCCAGCTCCCGCATCAGCAGGATCTGCTGCAACCGCAGCAGATCGGCCTCCTCGTAGTAGCGGTGCCCGTTGCTCCCGATCCACGCCGGCGGCAGCAGACCGATCTCGTCGTAGTGCCGCAGGGTCCGGGACGTCACCCCGGACATCCGGGCCACGTCCGCGATCGACCAGGCCATCGTTTTGCCCCTCACATCGCCGGGCCGGTCTTTCCGGCCACAAGGAAGACCGTAGAAGTTGACGTCGCGGCAACCGCAAGCCGCAAATCGTGGGCCCTCAGACCCGCTTCCCGTCCGGGTGCCGGGACAGCGCGGCGTCAGCGGCGTCGAGGATGTTACGGAAGGTGCCGGTGATGATCGGCCGCGCGACACGCCGGGTGAGGAACGAGCCGACCAGCGGTACGGGGATCCCGGCGCGGGTGGTCCACACGACCCGGGTGCCGCCGTCGACCTCGGTGAACGTCATACGGCCGAGCTCGTGCCGGGCCGGCGGCACGCTGCGCTCGACGACGTACTCGGTGGAGTACGGCCGGTCGTAGCCGGTGATGCGCTCCCGGAACCAGCCGATCGTCCAGAGGTGGACGCGCACCGCGCCGACGCCGTAGGGCGCGGTCGCGCCGCGCCGGGTCAGCCGGCAGCGCAGCACCATGGGCGAGCGCGTGTAGTTGGTGGTCGTGGTCAGCCAGTCGAAGACCTCGTCGATCGGGGCGTCGATGACACGTTCGACGGTCATGGTTTCCACGGCGTTCGTCCTCCTCTGTCGAGTGGGCGCACCGCGTCGGCGCGGTGCAGCTTGTCCGGGTTGCGCATGCCGTACAGGCCGGTGACGCGTCCGTCCTGGATCTCGAACGCGAGCAGCCAGCCGGGCTCCCCGGCGGCGGGGAACCGGACCGCGGGCATGCCGTTGCAGGTGACGTGCTCGAAACGGTCCGTGGAGGTGCCGGCGCGGGTCACGCCGAGGACGAACCGGGCGACGTCGTCGCGCCCGCCGACCGGGCGGCGGACGGTGGACACCTTCCCGCCGCCGTCGGCGAACACCACGACATCGGGTGCCAGCAGGTCCATCAGCGCCTGGACCTCACCGGTCGCCGCCGCGCGCAGGAACCGGCGGACGACCTCCCGGGTGCCGGCGGTGTCGGGCTCGAAGCGGCGGCGGCGCGCGTGGACGTGCCGCCGTGCCCGGTGGGCGATCTGACGGACCGTGGGCTCGGCCTTGCCGACCGAGGCGGCGATCTCGCCGTGGGTGTAGCCGAACACGTCGTGCAGCACGAACACCGCGCGCTCGGTCGGGTTCAGCGTCTCCAGGACGAGCATCATCGCCATCGACACCGACTCGGCCAGGACGACGTCCTCGCTCACCCCGGGCGCGGTGCGGATCGGCTCGGGCAGCCACGTACCGACGTACTCCTCGCGCCGGGCCTTGGCCGCGCGCAGGTGGTTGAGGGCCTGCCGGGTCACGACGCGGACCAGATAGGCGCGCGGGTGCTCGACCTCGGCCGGATCGACCGCGCTCCACCGCAGATAGCTCTCCTGGAGCACGTCCTCGGCGTCGGAGGCGCTGCCCAGCATTTCGTAGGCGATGGTGAACAGCAGCGGACGGTGCTCGCTGAAGACGTCCTCGGTCACCCGGATCCCACCCTTCCCCTCCCCGGCGCGTCGGCCGGTGCGCGGTCCCGCACCCGGCTCCTCTCCCCGGACGCAACATCGAGACACCCGGGAACGGCGGACCGTGACATCCCTGGGCTGTGATTCAGTTCACAACACCCCCCACCGCGACTTCGCACGGCGCCCGCGGCGAGCGGGCCGGGTGGTGCCGAAGAGCACCGCGGCCCCGGCACCCGTCGTGCGACGGCCGGGTTCCGGCCTCCACGGAATTCTAGGGAAAATCGGGCATCCCCAGTCATACGGTCATCCTTGGTCTCCGAAAGAGTCGAGGTGGTCCGCCGGAGGCGCCGAGCCCGCACCCGCTCGCCGGCGAGGTCGTCGCGGGTGTGCCCACCGGCTCGGAGGACCACCCGCTCCCCGGCCGCACCGGCGCACCGCGTGCGCGGGCCGCCCGGCGATCACTTCACCGTCCTGTCCCAGCACGCCGACCCGATCTCAGCGAACCCGCACGACCGGCTGACGGAGGTACAGCTCACATGACGACCGTTCCCGATCTTCCCGACGCCACAGAGGCGCTGGAGCACTTCCCCTTCGACGACGGCCGCGGCATCGAGGTCAACGAGCGGTTCCGGGAGCTGCGGCAGCGCGAGGGGCTGCTCCGGGTGCGGCTCGCCTACGGTGAACCCACCTGGCTGGTCAGCCGCTACGCGGATGCCCGGCTGGTGCTGGGCGACGCGCGGTTCAGCCGCGCGATGTCGGTCGGCCGGGACTTCCCGCGTCAGGAAGAGGCGACGGAACTGGCCGGGCTGATCACCATGGACGCCCCCGAACACACCCGGCTGCGCTCGCTGTTGCTCAAGGCCCTCAGCAAATCCCGCATCGAAGCGCAGCGCCCGACGGTGCGCGCGACGGCCGGCGATCTGCTGTCGTCGGCGATGAACGCCGGGCCGGGCATGGACATCGTGGTGGACTACGCGCAGAAGATGAGCGTGCTGACCATCTGCGACCTGCTCGGCGTGCCGGTCTCGGACCGGGAGGTGTTCGAGTCGACCAGCGCGGCGCTGATGCCCGGCAGCGCCGTCGGCGCCGAGGACATGATGCGGCGGTTCGGTGCCCTGCGCACCTGCACCGAGCGGCTCATCGCCGAGCGTCGGGCCGCCCCCCGCGACGACCTGATGTCGGCGATGGTCCAGGCCCGGGACGAGGAGGACCGGCTCTCCGACACCGAGCTGATCGACCTGGTCGTCAGCATGCTGCTGGCCAGGTTCGAGGCGATCATCACCCAGATCCCGAACTGCGTCTACGTCCTCACGCGGGGCGACCGCGCGCTCTGGAACCGGCTGCGCGCGAACCCGGCCGAGCTGCCGGCGGCGGTCGAGGAGCTGCTGCGCAACAACGCCTCCGCCGGTGCCGGCCTGTTCGTCCGCTACGCGCGGGAGGACGTCAACGTCGGCGGCACGCTGGTGCGCGCGGGCGAAGCCCTCACCGTCGCCATCGAGTCGGCCAACCACGACCCGGCCCGGTTCGAGGACCCCGACGCGATCGACTTCACCCGGCAGGCCGGCGGACACCTCACCTTCGGTTACGGCGCGCACTACTGCGTCGGCGCCCAGCTCGGGCGCATCGACCTCCAGGAAGGACTGCGGGCGCTGCTCACCATGGCCCCGGAGCTGACCGTCCGCGACATCACGTGGAGGGAGCGGCCGCACATCCGGGGGCCGGAGGCGATGCGCGTGACCTGGCAGGGCGGCCCGGAGTGACCGCCACTACCCACCAGGGGCCCGCCGGCTTCCGGTGGGTAGGGGGACCATCGCGGCTCGGGAAACTTTTGCAAGCAGTCGCTTGCAAAAGTTAGCAACCTGGGGCAGCATCGTCCGCATGGCATCACTCAACGTCGGCAATCTCGGTGAGTACCTGCGGGAGCAGCGGCGCAACGCCCAGCTCACCCTGCGGCAGCTCGCCGACGCCGCCGGAGTGTCCAACCCGTATCTCAGCCAGATCGAGCGCGGCCTGCGCAAGCCGAGCGCCGAGATCCTCCAGCAGATCGCCAAGGCGCTGCGGATCTCCGCCGAGACCTTGTACGTGCAGGCCGGGATCCTCGACGAGCGGGACCGGGACGAGGCGGAGGTCCGCAGCGTGATCCTCGCCGACCCCTCGATCAACGAGCAGCAGAAGCAGGCGCTGCTCCAGATCTACGAGTCCTTCCGCAAGGAGAACGGGCTCGCGACGGACGACGACAGCAACCCTCCGAGCTGATCCGGGAGACCATCGCCATGGCCACCACCGAAGACATCCGCAAGGTCGCCACCGAGACCGCGTACGCCGCGGCCGGCGCCGCCGACCTCACCGCCGAGAAGATCGGCCAGCTTGTCGCCGAGGCCCCCGAGCGCTTCCAGCAGCTCAAGAACACCGACCCCAAGGCCGTGCAGGAGAAGGTGACCCAGCGGGCCAAGGAGGCCCAGGCCGCCGCGTCCGCGAAGTTCGCGGAGATCGTCGGCACCCTCGACACCGACTTCAAGAAGCTCGGCCAGACCGCGCAGGACCTGGCGCTCCAGGGCGTCGGACAGGCGGTCGGGGTCGCGGCCAAGGCCGGCGAGACCTACGAGAAGCTGGCCGAGCGCGGCCGCGTGGCCGTGCAGACCTGGCGCGGCGAGGTCGCCGAGGAGGTCACGGACATCGCCGTGGCCATCGAGCCGGACAGCGCCAAGCCCGCCGACGAGCAGGCCGGCACCGGCGCCCGGGCCGACGGCGACGCCGCGGCGACGCAGGAGGGCACGGCCGAGGCCGCCGCCGAGGACTCCAAGCCCGCCGCGCGGAAGACCACGGCGCGCAGGACCACCGCCAAGAAGGCCGACGACAAGGCGGGCGACGAGCAGCAGTAGGCCCCCGGGCGCGTTACCGGACCGGGAACATCCGGGCACATATCCTCTGCCCGGATCGTTCTCCCGGTACGGTGGCGGACGGACCGCCACCCGGCGCCCCGGCGGAGAACCGGCCAGAGCAAGAGCAAGAGGTGAGCGACGTGCTGGTAGAAGGCTTCAACGAGGTCATGTCCTGGGTGTCCGTCGGCCTGCTCGCCTTCGCCCTGTGCGCGTTCGTCAACGCCGCGGTCCACCGCGAGGACGCCTACCGGGCGGCGGACAAACAGTCCAAGGCCTTCTGGCTGATCATCCTCGGTGTCGCGGCCGCGGTGAACCTCTTCATGGGCGTCTTCGGCTTCCTGCCGATCCTCGGACTGATCGCCACGATCGTCTACGTGGTGGACGTCCGGCCCGCCCTCAAGCACGCCTCGGGCGGCCGCGGCCCGCGCCGCGGCGGCTCCAGCTCGGACGGCCCGTACGGCCCGTACAACGGCCGCCGGTGAGCCGCACTCAAGGGCCGGACGGGATGAAAATCAGCCCGTCCGGCGCTTGAGGACACCGCGCGTCAGCGCGGAACGGGGGCCCGGGGGCAGAGCCCCCGGATACGGGAAGGGGCGGGCCGGGGAAAAAGCCCCGCGCCGCGGCACCCCCACCGCTCACACCTGAAGGTGCGACAGCTCCGGCTCCGGCGCCTGCCCCTGCGCCGGAATCATCCGCACCGCACCCCCCTCGCCCCGGACGCCCCGGTCGAGCAGCAGCACCGCGAGATCGTCCGTGAGCTCCCCGCCGTTGAGCTCCTGGACCCGCGCCACCGCCGCCTCCAGCAGCGCCTCGCCCCGGAGCCCGTCCTTTACCTGACGGCTAATCAATTCGACCATGCCGTCCTGGCCGAGGCGCTCCGAACCGGCCCCGATCCTGCCCTCGATCAGGCCGTCCGTGTACATCATCAGACTCCAGCGGCCCCCGAGTTCGACCTGGGTGCGCGGCCAGCGGGCGCGCCGGAGCAGTCCGAGCGCCGGGCCGCCGTCCTCCTGCGGCAGCAGCCTCGGCGCCTGCCCAGGAAGGGCGAGCAGCGGGGCGGGATGCCCGGCCAGGCTCAGGCCGGCCCGCCGCCCGTCCGGTGAGATGTCGACGGCGCACAGCGTCGCGAAGGTCTCCTCGTCGGCCCGCTCGTGCTCCAGGACCTGCTGCAAGGTGGCGAGCAGCTCGTCACCGCAGAGCCCGGCGAAGGTCAAGGCCCGCCACGCTATGCGCAGTTCGACACCGAGCGCCGCCTCGTCGGGGCCGTGCCCGCTGACGTCGCCGATCATCGCGTGCACGGTGCCGTCGGGCGTGCGCACGGCGTCGTAGAAATCGCCGCCGAGCAGGGCGCGGCTGCGGCCCGGCCGGTAACGGGCGGCGAAGCGCAGGCCGGAGCCCGCCAGCAGCGGGGTCGGCAGCAGGCCGCGCTCCAGCCGGGCGTTCTCCTGGGCGCGCAGCCGGGACTCGGTGAGCTGCCGCTGGGTGAGGTCGGCGCGCTTGCGCGCGATGGCGTAGCGGATGGCACGGCCGAGCACGCGGCCGTCGAGCTCCTCGCGGAAGAGGTAGTCCTGCGCGCCGGCGCGCACCGCCTCGGCCGCGCGCTCGGCGTCGGCCTCCGCCGTCAGGGCGAGCACGGCGTGGCGCGGGGCGAGCCGCAGCACCTCGTGCAGGGCGGCCAGCTCTTCCGTGCCGTCGGCGGGCGGCGCGGTGAGGTCGAGGAGGATGCAGTCGACGTCGTCGGTGAGCAGCCGCTCCGCCTCGGTGAGGTTACGGGCCGTACGGACGCGGAAGGGCTTGCCCACGACGCCGCCCCCGGCCCCGGACATGTCGGTGATCTCCGGGACCGACAGCGGTCCGGCGGGATCACTCTCGATCACCAGGAGGGTCAGCCCGGCGTCGGGCGGGGTCGCGGAGGGCTCCGCGGGCCTCGGCGCGGGTACGGGCATGGTGGTGGTTTCCTTCCGTTCCCCCCGGGAGTGCGGACCCGCCGACCGGCGGGTACCGAACGCGACCATAGCGGCAGGCACGGTCGAACGGAATGGAACGAAGCCACTCGCCGCTGTCATATGCCCTAGCGGGAAATGCATTTGTGGTGGTCGGGGAGAATCACTCGATGACATACATCACGCTCGTCCGGGGCGACATCACAGAGCAGGCCGTCGACGCCGTAGTGAACGCGGCGAACAGCTCCCTGCTGGGCGGCGGCGGTGTCGACGGGGCGATCCACCGGCGGGGCGGCCCCGAGATCCTGGCCGCCTGCCGCGACCTGCGGGCCGGCCACTACGGGCGCGGTCTGGCGGCCGGCCGGGCCGTCGCCACGACCGCGGGCCGGCTGCCCGCCGACTGGGTGATCCACACGGTGGGCCCGGTCTTCTCGCCCGACGAGGACCGCTCCGCGACCCTCGCGTCCTGCTACCGGGAGTCGCTGCGGGTCGCGGACGAGCTGGGCGCGCGCACGGTCGCGTTCCCGGCGATCTCCACGGGCGTCTACCGCTGGCCGATGGCGGACGCGGCGCGGATCGCGATCCGGGCGGTCACGGAGGCGGCGGAGGAGACGGGCTCGGGCGTCACGGAGGTGCGCTTCGTCCTCTTCGACGCGGCGGCGTACGACGCCTTCGAGGCGGCGCTGCCGACGGGCTGATCCTCAGCCCGCCCGGCGATTGAGGCCCCCGCGCGTCAGCGCGGAACGGGGGCCCGGGGGCGTACGGGAAGGTGTGGGGAGGGAGCCGCCCGCAGGGCACTACCCCGGCCGCACCACCCCGAGCACCGGCATCGACCCCGCCCCCGCCGTCGTCACCTGCCGGCCGGGCCGCGGCGCGTGCACCATCGTGCCGTCCCCCACGTACATCCCCACATGGCTCGCGTCCGCGAAGTAGATGATCAGATCGCCCGGGCGCATGTCCTTCACGTCAACCTTGGGCAGCTGCCGCCACTGCTCCTGCGAGGTGCGCGGTATGGGCCGGCCGGCCGCGGCCCAGGCCTTCAGGGTCAGGCCCGAGCAGTCGAAGGTGTCCGGGCCCTCGGCGCCCCACACGTAGTTCTTGCCTATCTGGGCGGTCGCGAAGGCGACGGCCCGCTTGCCGTCACCCGTCGCCGAGCCGGCGTCCTTGAGGGTGACGCCCTTCACCGCGTCGGAGGAGAGCCACTGCTTCTGCTGCTGCCGGGCCCGGTCCTCCTCCAGCTGCCGCAGCCTCTCCTTCTCCTTCTCCTCCAGCCGCGACTCCAGCGCCCTGGCGGCCGACAGCTTGGACTCGATCTCCCGCTTGGCGCTCTCCTTGCGCTTCCGCTCGTCGTCGAGCGTGCGCCAGCGCTTGCTCGCGGCCTTCGCGTAGCCGTCGAGGTCCTTCTGGGTGGCGGCGGCCTCGGCGATCAGACCGCGTGTGGCGGCCTCCCCTTTATGGGTGAGCGCGAGGCCCTCCAGGAAGGTCTGCGGGGAAGCCGAGAGGAAGAGCCGCACCTGGGGCGGCATGGAGCCGTCGCGGTACTGCGCGCGGGCCAGCGAGCCGGCCTGGTTACGGAGCCGGTTCATCCGCTCCTGCGCGGCGGCGGCGTTCTTCGCGATCTCCACGATCGACTTCTCCTGGCGGCGGGTCGCCTCGTCCGCCGCGTTGTACGCGTCGGTGGCCGCCTCCGCCTGCCGGTAGAGACCCTCCACCTCCTTGTGCACGTCCTCCAGACTTCGCGACGGCGGCTTCGGGTCCGCGAACGCCACGCCCGGCACGGCGACCGCCCAGACCAACGCGGTCAGCGCTATCGCGTATCCGCCCGTACCCCTGCCGTTCCGCCTCACAGGCCACCTCCGCGGCGTCCGCCCCCACGTCTGACATACCGTCACGCGAGACTCGGATGCTGCCATGACCACCCGCAAACCGACAGAGATCTGCGTCACACTCGACGGGGAAATCGGCCTTTCTGCCGGGCTACCACCCTGACGGGTGAGGTTCACCCTCCGTTCACTCTCACCCTTCGACCGCTTCACCTGTTCTGCCTAATTTCAGCCGTAGAGGGTGTGAGCCCCACCGTCCGAACGGCCCTCACCCTCGTGGCACGACCAGAGCAACATGAGCACCACCCACCTCTCGCACGCCGCCCCAGCGGCGGCTCCCGGAAGGAACACCCGAAAGTGAAGCTTCAGCGCAAGAACCGGCTCCGCGCCGTCGCCTTCGGCGCCATCGCCGTCTCCGGCGCCCTGGTCCTCACGGCGTGCGGCTCGGACGACAACAGCGGCGGCGGCTCCACCGGCGGTGGCTCCACCAAGGCCGCCGGCAACATCAAGTGCGAGGGCAAGGGCCAGCTGCTGGCCTCGGGCTCGTCCGCGCAGAAGAACGCCATGGACCTGTGGGTCAAGAACTTCATGGCGGCCTGCAAGGACATCCAGATCAACTACAAGCCCACCGGTTCGGGCGCGGGCATCCAGGAGTTCCTCCAGGGCAAGACCGCCTTCGCCGGCTCCGACTCCGCGCTCAAGCCGGAGGAGGTCACCAAGTCCAAGGAGGTCGTCAAGGGCGGCCAGGGCATCAACCTCCCGCTGGTCGGCGGCCCCATCGCCGTGGGTTACAAGATCCCCGGCGTGAAGGACCTGGTCCTGGACGCGGACACGCTCGCCAAGATCTTCGACAACAAGATCGAGAAGTGGAACGACCCGGCGATCGCCAAGCTCAACAAGGACGCCAAGCTCCCGGACCTCAAGATCCAGGCGTTCCACCGCTCCGACGAGTCGGGCACCACGGACAACTTCACCAAGTACCTCAAGGCCACCGCCGACAAGTCCTGGCCCTATGAGCCCGCCAAGGCCTGGAAGCCCAAGGGCGGCCAGTCCGCCGACGGCTCGGCCGGTGTGTCCTCGCAGGTCAAGCAGACCGACGGGGCCATCTCCTACTTCGAGCTCTCCTACGCCACCGCCAACAAGATCGACACGGTCAAGCTGAACACTGGCGCCAGCGCCCCGGTCGAGGCCACCTCGGACAACGCCTCCAAGGCGATCGCCGAGGCCAAGATCACCGGCACCGGCAAGGACCTCGCGCTCAAGCTCAACTACGCCACCAAGGCCGAGGGCGCCTACCCGATCACCCTGGTGACGTACGAGGTCGTCGGCGACAAGGGCAACAAGGCCGAGACCCTGCCCGCCACCAAGTCCTTCCTGACCTACATCGCGAGCGAGGACGGCCAGTCCGTCCTCAAGGACCTCGGCTACGCCCCGCTGCCCGCCGAGATCGCGACGAAGGTCCGCGAGGCCGTCGCGAGCCTCGCCTGACCCGTGTGCGGCCGGGCCCCGGACCGGGTCCCGGCCGCACCGTCCGGTGCACCGCCGCGCCAGGGGCCGCGCTCACCCGCGAGCCGGCCCCGCAGACCGGAGAAACCCATGGAAATATCCTCAGCCACCGCAGACTCACCACCGCCACCGGCCGGCGGGCCCGCCACCGAGGCCCGGACGAAGTCGGCCACCCGCCCGGGTGACCGCGTCTTCCTCGCCTTCTCCCGGGGCTCCGGCATCCTGCTCCTGGTGATCATGGCCGCGATCGCGGTCTTCCTCACCGTCCGGGCCACCAGCGCCCTCTCGAAGAACGAAGGAAACTTCTTCACCACCTTCGAGTGGACCGCCAACGGCACCCCGCCGGTCTTCGGCATCGCCGTCCTGGCCTTCGGCACCGTGGTCAGCTCGGTCATCGCGATGCTCATCGCGGTGCCGGTCGCCATCGGCATCGCGCTCTTCATCTCGCACTACGCGCCGCGCCGGCTGGCCGCCCCGCTGTCCTACGTGATCGACCTGCTCGCCGCCGTGCCGTCCATCGTCTACGGCCTCTGGGGCGCCCTTTTCCTGGTGCCGCACCTCGGCGGCCTCTACAGCTGGTTCGACGACTACCTCGGCTGGACCGGGATCCTCGCGTACCACGACGGCGCCGCCCGCTCCCTCTTCACCATCGGCATCCTGCTGGCGATCATGATCCTGCCGATCGTCACCAGCGTCAGCCGCGAGGTCTTCCTCCAGACCCCGAAGATGAACGAGGAGGCCGCGCTCGCCCTCGGCGCGACCCGCTGGGAAGTCATCCGGATGGCCGTCCTGCCGTTCGGCCGTTCCGGTGTCATCAGCGCCTCGATGCTGGGCCTCGGCCGCGCGCTCGGCGAGACCATGGCCGTCGCGACCGTCCTCTCCCCGGGCTTCGAGATCGGCAAGAGCCTGCTGGACCCCGGCGGCGGAACGTTTGCTCAGAACATCGCGAGCAGCTTCAAGGAGTCCGGTGAGATCGGCAAGGACGCCCTGATCGCCTCCGGTCTGGTGCTCTTCGTCCTCACCCTGCTGGTCAACGGCGCCGCCCGCCTGATCATCGCGCGCCGCAAGGAGTACACGGCATGAGCGGAGTGACCATGAACGAGCCGCTGGTCGCCGACGACGTCCCGCGCGCCTCGCGCCCCCTGCGCCAGCCGCGCCTCCCCCGCTGGACCCCGGCCGCCCTCGCCGCCGCCTCGGTGGCCCTGGGCACGGGCATCGGCCTGGGCGCCGGGCTGAACAGCCGCATCCAGTGGGGCCTGATCGCCGTCCTCCTCTTCGTCGCCGGGATGTACGCCCTCGCGGCCCGTGTCGAGGGCCGCCGCCAGGCCAAGGACCGGCTGGCCACCAGCCTGGTCTGGGTCTGCTTCGTGCTCGCCGTGATCCCGCTGGTCTCCCTCGGCTGGGAGACGATCTCGCGCGGCAGCAAGGTGCTCGACGGGAACTTCCTTACGCACTCCATGGCCGGCGTGCTGACCATCCAGCCCGGCGGCGGTGTCTACCACGCGATCATCGGCACCCTGGAGCAGGTCGGCATCGCCACCGCCATCGCGGCCCCGATCGGCCTGCTCACCGCCGTCTACCTGGTGGAGTACGGCCGCGGCCGGCTCGCCAAGGCGGTCACCTTCTTCGTCGACGTCATGACGGGCATCCCGTCGATCGTCGCCGGTCTGTTCATCCTCAGCTTCTGGATCCTGATGCTGGACTTCGGCTACTCCGGCTTCGCCGGGTCGATGGCCCTCGCGATCCTGATGATGCCCGTCGTCGTCCGCTCCACCGAGGAGATGCTCAAGCTCGTACCGAACGAGCTGCGCGAGGCCTCGCTGGCCCTGGGCGTCCCCAAGTGGCGCACGATCCTCAAGGTCGTCCTGCCCACCGCCATCGGCGGCATCGCCACCGGTGTGATGCTCGCGGTCGCCCGCATCGCCGGTGAGTCCGCCCCGATCGTGCTGCTGGTCTTCGGCTCCCAGCTGATCAACAACAACCCCTTCGACGGAGCCCAGTCCTCGCTGCCGTACTACATCTACGAGCAGTGGGCGGCCGGCAACGAGGCGAGCTACGACCGCGCCTGGGCGGCGGCCCTCGTCCTGATCGCCTTCGTCATGATCCTCAACCTGGTGGCCCGCGGCATCGCCCGCTGGAAGGCCCCGAAGGGAGGACGTAGGTGAGCTGCAGCGGAGGCCGGGGGTCGCCCCCGAGGAACGAGGGGGCGACCCCCGGCCGTAGCGGAAGCGAATCCAAGTCCGACCATTCGACGCAGACCCATCGCTGACAGCGATAGCAGAAAGCAGAAGTGATCCCCATGGCCAAGCGAATCGACGTCAGCGGCCTCTCCGCGTTCTACGGCGCCCACAAGGCCATCGACGACATCTCGATGACCGTCGAGCCCCGCTCCGTGACCGCCTTCATCGGCCCGTCCGGCTGCGGAAAGTCCACCTTCCTGCGCACCCTGAACCGGATGCACGAGGTCACCCCCGGTGGCCGCGTCGAGGGCAAGGTGATGCTGGACGACGAGAACCTCTACGGTCCCGGCGTCGACCCGGTCTCCGTGCGCCGCACGGTCGGCATGGTCTTCCAGCGCCCGAACCCCTTCCCGACCATGTCCATCTACGAGAACGTGGCCGCAGGCATCCGGCTCAACGGCGACCGCGTCCGCAAGTCCGACATGGACGCGATCGTGGAGCGCTCCCTCCAGGGTGCCAACCTCTGGAAGGAGGTCAAGGACCGGCTGAACAAGCCGGGAGCGGGCCTCTCCGGCGGTCAGCAGCAGCGCCTGTGCATCGCGCGGGCGATCGCCGTGGAGCCCCAGGTCCTGCTGATGGACGAGCCCTGCTCGGCGCTCGACCCGATCTCCACCCTCGCCATCGAGGACCTGATCGGCGAGCTCAAGGAGCGCTTCACCATCGTGATCGTCACGCACAACATGCAGCAGGCCGCGCGCGTGTCGGACCGCACGGCCTTCTTCAACCTCGCGGGCGTCGGCCGGCCGGGCAAGCTGATCGAGATCGACGACACGGAGCGGATCTTCTCCAACCCCTCGGTGCAGGCCACGGAGGACTACATCTCGGGCCGCTTCGGCTGAGCCCGCCGAGAGCCGCCTTGCGGCGCTGCATGGCGGTGCCGCCGCAAGGCGAAGGGCCCGCCCCCGGTGACTACCAGGGGGCGGGCCCGTCCGCTTTTCCGTACCGTCGTGTTTCCGTACCGCCGTGCCGGCTATCCGAACGCGAGGTTCACGATCCAATAGCTGAACGCGGCGACGACGGCCGCGGCCGGCATGGTGATGAACCAGCCCATCACGATGTTCTTGGCGACGCCCCAGCGGACCGCGCGCGACCCCTTGGTCGAGCCCACGCCCATGATCGCGGACGTGATGACATGCGTGGTGGAGATCGGCGCGTGGAACATGAACGACGCCGTGTACATCACCGAGGCGGCGGTCGTCTCGGCCGCGAAGCCCTGCGGCGGGTCCAGCTCGATGATCCGGCGGCCGAGCGTCCGCATGATCCGCCAGCCACCCGCGTACGTACCGAGCGACAGAGTGATCGCGCAGGAGAGCTTGACCCACAGCGGGATCGCGTCGTCCATGGACTGGACATCACCGATGACCAGGGCCATCACCACGATGCCCATGGTCTTCTGCGCGTCCTGGAGACCGTGGCCGAGCGCCATGCCCGCCGCGGAGACGGTCTGGGCGATCCGGAAGCCGCGCTTCGCCTTGTGCGGGTTGGCCTTCCGGAACATCCACATGATCACGACCATCACCAGATAGCCGATGATCAGGCCGACGAACGGCGAGAGGAACATCGGGATGACGACCTTCTCGACGACGCCCGACCAGATGACGGTCGTACCGCCCGCGAGCGCCGCGCCCACCATGCCGCCGAACAGGGCGTGCGAGGAGGACGACGGAAGGCCGAAGTACCAGGTGATCATGTTCCAGGCGATCGCGCCGATCAGCGCGGCGAAGAGGATGCCCATCCCCTTGTCGCCCACCGGCGTCTCGATCAGGCCCTTGCTGACGGTCTTGGCGACCCCGCTGCCGAGGAAGGCACCCGCGAGGTTCATCACCGCCGCCATCGCGAGGGCCGCGCGCGGGGTCAGCGCCCGCGTGGAGACCGAGGTCGCGATGGCGTTCGCGGAATCGTGGAAACCGTTCGTATATGTGAATCCGAGCGCGACCGCGATGGTCACGACAAGCGCAAACGTGTCCACCGGGGGTCAGGACTCCTTGACCGCGATGGTCTCGACCGTGTTCGCGACATGCTCGAACGCGTCGGCGGCCTCCTCCAGCACGTCGACGATCTGCTTGAGCTTCAGCACCTCGATGGCGTCGTACTTGCCGTTGAAGAGCTGGGCGAGGAGCTTGCGGTGGATCTGGTCCGCCTGGTTCTCCAGACGGTTCACCTCGATCCAGTACTCCGTGAGGTTGGTCATGGTCCGGAGGTTCGGCATGGCCTCGGCGGTCAGCTCGGCGGCCCGGGCGAGGACCTCGATCTGCTGCTCGACGCCCTTCGGAAGCTCCTCGATCTGGTACAGCACGACCAGGTCGACGGCCTCCTCCATGAAGTCCATGATGTCGTCGAGCGAGCCGGCGAGGGTGTAGATGTCCTCGCGGTCGAACGGCGTGATGAAGGAGGAGTTCAGCTGGTGGAAGATCGCGTGCGTCGCGTCGTCCCCCGCGTGCTCCGCTGCCCGCATCCGCTCGGCGATCTCGGCTCGGGCGGACGTGTCCGCTCCGAGCAGTTCCATCAGGAGCTTGGAGCCCGTGACGATGTTGTCCGCGGAGGCGGCGAACATGTCGTAGAAGCTCGTCTCCCTGGGGGTCAGACGAAAACGCACGTGGGATCCTCGGGGTGCAGCGGATTCGGTCTCGTTGATGCTAGGCGCATCATCGGGCCACAGCTAACTGGCATTCCCTCAGTGTCGCCCATCGGGCAGAGTGCTCACCAAGCCAGGTACCGCCTCCGGCGGCGAATTTCTGTACCATATACCCAGCGGGGGTATACGAGTGGGGTATACGCCATGACAGGGGAACAAACCCCTCGGCCCGCGGACCGCCGACGGCTCCGCGGCGGAACGACGGAGGACGCCATGACGGACGGCATGACGACGGAAGCCGACGTGAGCGGCGGCATCACCGAGCCGGCCGCGCCGTCCTGCCACGGCGCCGCACCGGCCCCGGCCGGCGCGCCCCAGGACCCGCCGGCCACCGGCGGCCCGGCACACGGCCCGCACGGCTACAGCGCCCAGAAGGACCAGCACCTCAAGCGCCTGCGCCGGATCGAGGGCCAGATCCGCGGACTCCAGCGCATGGTCGAGGAAGACGTCTACTGCATCGACATACTCACCCAGGTCTCGGCGAGCACGAAGGCCCTCCAGTCCTTCGCCCTCCAGCTCCTGGAGCAGCACCTACGGCACTGCGTGGCGGACGCGGCCCTCAAGGGCGGCGCCGAGATCGACGCGAAGGTCGCGGAGGCGACGGCGGCGATCGCGAGGCTGCTGCGGACGTGACGCCGGGTGCGCGAACCAGCCCGTCCGGCGTTTGAGGACCGGGGTCCGGGGCGGAGCCCCGGTTGAGGGAAGGGGCGGGCAGGGGAAAGCCCCCGCAGGGTCACCACCACGGCGACGGCCACGCACCGCGCCGAGCACGCTCACCCCGCGTCCCCGCCCCCGTCCCCGGACTCCCCCCGCCGGACGACCCTGAGCACCTCGTCGATCCGATCCGGACTCAACCGATCCTCATCCGCGCTCGACGCCGCGATCATCAGATCACCGTAGAGATCGATCTCGATGAGGGCCACGGGATCCGGCCCGCCCGACGAACCGCGTCGCGAAACCACGTGATTCACCTCCTCGGGTCTGCTCAGGTCCTCGGCTCTCGCCTGTTCAGGCCCTCCAGGCCCTTGTCCGCCCCCTTACGGGGGCCCGCTCTCCGATTCACCAGCGTAGTGATCGGTACACATGGCGCGCATGGCACAGAAGGACCATTTCCATGGCCAACTACGCCCTGCCGCGTTATTTCCGCGGCGAACCCACCGTCCCCGCATAGATATCGGCGGGAGCGGGCAGGAGCACCCGCACCGGGGTGCCGAAGTCGTAGAGCTCGACGGTCGAGACCACGGTCATCGGCGGCGCCGAGGCCACCGGTGAGGCGGAAGAGGCGCGCCCACGGCCGTCGACACTGAAGCGGTGGCTCACCCTCCGCGGTCGGCCCTGGTCGTCGAGGTAGGCGTCGAACGCCACTGTGCCGTTGGAGAACCCTTTCGCCGCTACGGTCAACGGTTCGCGGTCCCGCTCGGGCGCCGCGCGGGCGGCCCTGCCGAGGTCGATCGTCCCCCAATAGTGCCGCACCCGGACGCCGCCTACCCGCTCGTCCCGCATGTATGTCACCTCCCTGGCACCACCGAGCAGTTCGGCCGCGGCGAGCGGGTCGGTGGCACCGTTCGTGAGGAGGTTGCCGTCGGCGAGCGAGGCCGTGGCCAACCGCACCCAGCTGTCGCCGGGGACCCCGGCGCCGCGGTTCTTCATGAAGAGCCGGCCGGGGGTGAAGACCTCGGTGATCGGGCGGTGTTCGGCGGTGCCCGCGGCGTCCTCGGGCATGAGCACCGTCAACTGCCCGGCCGGCCGGGAGAAGTCGTAGAGCCCCCTGCCCTGGATGGTGAGCCGGGTGCCGCCGCTGACCGTCTCCATGGACGTACGCACCTTCGCGCCCCCGGCGCCCGCGAGCACACGGGCGGCGCGGGCCAGGGCCTCGCGCGCCCGGCGGGGGTCGCTCTCGTCGCCCGCCGGGCGGGCCTGGCTGCTCAGGCTCTTCAGGTCCTCCCGCAGCCCGCTGCCATCAGGCACGACGGGGTCCTGGGCCGCGCAGCCGGAGAGCAGCAGCCCGAGGGCGAGGCCGCCCGCCACCGCGTTGGCGACGACCGCGCCCCTGTGTCCGTGCCGCAGCACCACCATGCCCGTCAGCCCCCTGCCACCGCTGCCACCACCTGTGGAACCCGTTACTGTCAACGACCACTCCGGGGCGCCCGTCACGGCCCGGTACGGTGATGGCGTGTCCGACACAGCCCTCACGAGCCTGTCCCCGGCCCACTCCACGAGCACCACCGAGACGGGCTCCTTCTGCAGCGCCCGCTGTACGTGCGGCTGGCGCGGCCCGGCCCGCCGGGCCCGCTCCCTCGCCCGCGACGACGCCACGGCGCACGCCGGCGCCGGAAGTGAGGGAACCGGTTCCGTGGGTACACCATCTGTCTAGGCGGTCGAACGACGGACAGCGGTGGGGTGGCGGGGCGGCATGGCCAGGGGCGGGCGCGTGGAACGGGCGACGGACGGCGCGGAGGGCCCACCGGACAGGACTCCGCGCCGGATTCCGGACAGGACCCCCGGCAGGACCCCGGACAGGGCACCGGAAAGAACTCCGGGCAGGGCCGCGGGCGACGTCTCCGGCAAGACGAAGGGCGAGGGCGGCGGCCCGGCCCGCCGGCACGTCCTGGCCGCCGGTACGGGCCTGGCGGCGGCCGGTGTCTGGGCGGCCTCCTGCGGTGACAGCCGGGGCTACGCCTCGCCCTCCGGCCCGTCGGACCGCGTGCCCGTGGCGAGCGCCAAGGCCGCCCCGCGCACCAAGGCGGGCGCCGCCGACTGGACGGCGCTCGGCAAGGGCCTGGCCGGCGGCCTCGTCCGCCCCGGCGACGCGGACTACGCCACGGCCCGCCAGCTCTACAACACCCGCTTCGACGGGCTCCGCCCGGCCGCGGTCGCCTATGTGGAGAACACCCGCGACGTAGCCGAGTGCCTCGCCTTCGCCCGCCGCCACACCACCCGGATATCCATACGTAACGGTGGTCACAGCTATGCCGGTTGGTCGAGCGGTACCGACCGTCTCGTCATCGATGTCTCACGGCTCAGGACGGTCCGTACGCCGTCCTCCGGCACGGCCGTCGTCGGGGCCGGAGCCAAGCTCATCGACGTGTACACGGCCCTCGCCGCGCGGGGCGTGACCGTACCGGCGGGCTCCTGCCCCACCGTCGGCGTCTCCGGGCTCGCCCTCGGCGGCGGACACGGCGTCACCTCCCGGGCGTACGGCCTGACCTGCGACAGCCTCACCGGCGCCACGGTCGTCACGGCGGACGGCAGGACCGTCGACTGCGACGCGACCCGTGACGCCGACCTCTTCTGGGCCCTGCGCGGCGCGGGCAACGGCAACTTCGGCGTCGTGACCGAGCTCCGCTTCCGCACCCACAAGGCCGCGGACGGCGTCTCCGGATATGTCTCCTGGCCCTGGTCCCGGGCCGCCGACGTGCTGCGCGTCTGGCAGGAGTGGGGGCCGGGCCGCCCGGACGAGATCTGGTCCTCCTGCGATCTGTCGACCGCGGCCGGCGGCACACCGCGCGTCTCCGTCTCGGCGTACTCGCTCGGCACCTACGGCGACCTGGCGAACAGCCTCGACCGGCTCGTCGCCGAGGTGGGCGGCGCCTCGAACGGGGTGCGGCTGCGCCGCCGCACCCACCTCGACATGGTCCGCGGCTACGCGGGATGCGGTGAGAAGACGACCACGCAGTGCCATCTGCCGGGCCGGACGCCCGGCCGGGAGGCCGCGGGCGCCCTGAAGCGGGAGACCTACGCGGCGCGCTCCGACTTCTACGACCGCTCGGCGGGCGCGGCGGGCAACCGCGCCCTGACCGACCAGATGGAACGTTTCAGCAGGAAGGGCGGCAGCGGTGGCGCCGCCATCCAGCTGACGGCGCTGGGCGGCGCGGTCAACCGCGTGAAGCCGCTGGAGACGGCCTTCGTGCACCGTCGCTCCCGCTTCCTCGCGCAGTACCTGACGTCCTGGGCGGCGGGCGGCTCCGGGGCCGGGCAGACGTCCTGGCTGGACGGCACGCACGCGGCGATGCGCCGCTACGCCTCGGGCGCGGCGTACCAGAACTACGCGGACCCCGGCCTGAAGGACTGGCGGAAGGCCTATTACGGGGACGCGGAGGGCCGTCTGACGAAGCTCAAGGGGCGGTACGACCCGAACCGCCTCTTCGACTTCCCGCAGGCTCTGTGAGCCGCTGACGGGCCCGGGCGGGGCTTCGCGCGCCGTCCCTCACGCGCGGGTCCGGGCGGCGGGCCCCCGTGGACATGGAGCCCGCCGCTCCGGTCGCCCGTCAGGCGGCGAGATCGTTGTCCCGGTGCAGCGGCTGCTCGGGGAGCCCCCGGCCGGCGGGCCCGGCGGCCGCCACCAGGGGCGCGACGGCCCTGTCCGACCGTACGAGCCGGCCCGCGCGGGTCTCCGCCACGCGCCGGGCCAGCGGGGTGAGGAGCATCATCGCCAGGGGCGCGAGCAGCAGGGCCACGGCCGTGCCGAGGGCGAGGCCGCCGATGACGTCCGTGGGGTAGTGGACGCCCATGTAGACCCGGCAGAAGCCCTCCAGGAACGCGAGGGCGATCCCGATCAGGCCGTACTTGCGGTGGGCGACGAAGAGCCCCACGCCGAGCGCCATGGTGAGCGTCGCGTGGTCGCTGACGAAGGAGTAATCGGTCTTGCCCTTGACCAGGACCTCAAGACCGGAGTGATCGAGGAACGGCCGGGGGCGTTTGACGAAGCCTCGGATCGGGATGTTGACGAGCAGCGCGATCCCGGCGGCGAGCGGCGCCCAGCACAGCGCGGCGACGGCCGCCGGGGCGTCCTCGCGCTTGCGCACGCTCCACCACGCGAAGAGCATCAGCACGCCGAGTCCGAGGACGATCCCGTACTCGCCGATGAACTCGACGAGGCGGTCGAGCCAGTTGGGGGCGGCCTTGGCGATGCCGTTGATGTCGTACAGCGTGCTGGTGTCGGGGTTGGACCCGCCCCTGGCCTCCGACATGGGATAACCCACCGCGAGTCCAGCCATGTGTCGTGGCCCCTTATCTGTCGCCTGTTGCTACGTCCAGCTGCCGACCCCCGTGGTCTTCGCGCCCGTGTAGCGACGCCGCTTTCCCACTTCCATGGAACGCCCCACTCCGGCCGGGCGTTCCACTTTCCACTCAATGATCACCCGGACGTTATCGAAGGGTGACCCGTCGTCGCAGCTCAGGGTCGGCGGTGCCGCTCAGGCCGGCTTGCCGCCGGCCAGCGCTTTCGCGCCGTCCTGGGTGACCCGGGTCGCCCCGATGTAGTCCGGTGAGTCGATCTTGTCGAATCGGATGACGGCCCCCGTGTACGGAGCGTTGATCATGTACCCGCCGCCCACGTACAGCCCCACGTGATGGATGCTGCGGGGATCCTTCAGGTCGTAGGCGAAGAACACCAGGTCCCCGGGGAGCAGCTCGTCCCGCCGGGGGTGCGCGCCGGCGTTCCACTGGTCGTTGGCGACACGGGGCAGCTCGATGCCCACGGAGGCGTACGCGGCCTTGGTCAGCCCCGAGCAGTCGAACCGCCCGCCGTCCTCGGCCGTGCCGTCGCCGCCCCAGAGGTAGGGGGTGTTGAGCTTCTCCTGGGCGTAGTAGATGGCCCCGGCCGCCTGCTGCGAGGGCGCCACCCGGCCGACGGGCCGCGCGAAGCTCTTCTCCAGGGTGCGGATGGCTTTCACATAGCTCCGGGTCTCGCTGTAGGGCGGCACGCCGCGGTGCTGGATGACGGCGTAAGGACCCGCGTTGTACGACGCGAGCATGTTGTCGGCGAGGTCACCGGGCACACCCTTGACGTCCTTGGCCAGCGCGCAGTCGTACACCGCCGCCGAGGGAATGGCGTCCTGGGGGTCCCAGATGTCCCGCTTGCCGTCCTTGTTGGCGTCGATGGCGTGCGACTCCCAGGTGGCGGGGATGAACTGCGCTATCCCCCGGGCGTCCGCCGGGCTCACGGCCTTGGGGTTCCAGGCGCTCTCGGAGTAGATCTGCGCGGCGAGGATCGCGGGGTTGAGGGCGGGGCAGAGATTCCCCCAGTCCCGCACGAGCTGCTGGAACTGCGAGGGCACCGCGCCTTCCGCCAGCCCGACGGAACGCCCGCCTCCGTTTTCGCCGAACAGATTCCCCGCGGCCGAGTACACGCCGACGACGAGCAGCCCGATGAAACACAGGCACATCCCGATCCCGACACCCACGCCCACCCAGAGCTTCCGCACCCCGCAATACTCCCCCACGAGCCCGCCGCATATCCGCGATTCACGGCCACCTGTCGATCCGTCAACGCCCGCCGCCGGGAACGCTCCTCTATCGTGGGCGCGGGCACGGACGTCCGTGACGCAGATCCCATGAGCACACCCGCGAGGGGGGAACCATGAACGTGAACGAGCTCGAATGGATTCCGGCGAAGGACGGCGACGAGACGGAGTATCTGGAGATCGCCTTCGGCGGGGACGGCAACGTCTACATCCGCGAGAACCACAAGCCGGAAAAGGTCGTGGTGACGACCGAGACGAAGTGGGACGCGTTCGTACTGGGCGTGAAGGCGGGCGAGTTCGACCACTTCGTGGAGGGGATCGAGTAGAGCCCGCGAGCGTCGGGACGGCGGCTCGGCCCGTCGGCAGCCGAGGACCGGGGCCGGGGGGTAGGGGCGGAGCCCCGGGCCGGGAAGGGACAGGAAGGGCCGGGAAGGGACGGGAAGGGACGGGCGGGGGAAGGCCGCCGGGGGCGCCTCACCCCACCGGAGAGCGAGGGCTACGCCTCAGTCGTCGTCCCGGTCGCCCCTGTCGTCCTTCTCTCCCTTGCCCCCGCCCTTCCTGTCGTCCTTCTTGTCGCCGTCCCTCTTGTCGCCTTCCTTGGACTTCTCCGCGTCCCTGGACGCCTCCTTGGACTTCTCCCCCTTCGGCTTGGGCTTCGGCTTCGCCTTCGGCGACCGCGAAGCCCGCGGCGACTCCGACTCCCCCGTAGCCTCCGCCGGGATCACCCGCGGGGACTCCGGGCCGGGATCGGCGGCGGGCCGTTCCGCGCCACGGTCCACGGCCGACTCCGAGGGCTGCGCCTCGGGGCTCCCACCGCCGGGACCGCCGTCCCCGGCGCCGAACACCGACGCCCCGATGAGCGCCGCCGCGACGAACGCCACCACACCGGCGGCCGCGCTCAACAACACCTTCGGACGCCGTGCGCCCATACGACCGCCGCCGCCCTTACGGCGCGAGGGGGGAGAGGGGGGAGAAGCCACGGGGTACGAAGAGGTGGACGACGGGCCGGGGCCCGGCGCCGGGGCGAAGCCGGGGGCCGTCACGGAGCCGGGCACACGCGGGGCCGCGGAAGGCGGCATGGGCACCCGCGAAGGCGATGACGAGGGCGGCGGCACCGACGGCGAGGCCGGCCCCGCCACGGGCGGCCGCGGCGCTTCCCGCCAGGAGGCACCGGCGAACCAGTCCGCGACCTCCTGCGCAGAGGGCCGCGCCTCCGGCCGCTTGGCCAGCATCCGCAGCAAATAGGTCTCGAAGGCGGGCGGGAGATCCGCCCGGTGCGTCCGCGGAGGGACCGGCTCCGCGTCGACGTGGAGGTAGAGCAGGGCGGTGGGGCTGTCCGCCCAGAAGGGCGGCCGCCCGGCCAGGAGCTGGTAGAGCACACACCCCAGGGCGTAGACGTCGGAGGCGGGACCGGCCGTACGGCCGAGGGCCCGCTCCGGGGCGAGGTAGGTGCTGGTGCCGACGATCTGGCCCACCCGGGTCAGGTTGGCCGAGGTCTGGTCGACGAAGCGGGCGATCCCGAAATCACCGATCTTCAGCGTGTCGTCGGCGTCCAGCATCAGATTCCCGGGCTTGACGTCCCGGTGGACCACACCCTGCCGGTGGGCCGCCGCCAGGCCGGACGCGGCCTGCGCGGCGATGGCGGCGACGCGGGCCGGGTCGAGCGGGCCGCGCGAGGACAGTTCCTGGGCCAGGCTCGGCCCGCGGACCAGCTCCATGACCAGGTAGAAGCGCCCGTCCCAAGCGCCGAAGTCGTAGACCGCGACCACCTGAGGGTGATTCAGGCGGGCGGCCGTCTGGGCCTCCAGCCGGAACCGGCTCGCCGCGGACTCGTCGCCGTCGGCGTCCAGGAGGAGCTTCACCGCCACCTGACGGCCCAGCACCTCGTCCTGTGCCTGCCAGACTTCGCCCATGCCGCCGCGGCCGAGAAGCTCCCCCAGCCGGTACCGATCGGCAACCAGCACCCGTACCACCCTTGATCTCGATGCCCCCGAAGCGCCCCACACGGCCCCAGAGCCACGAGGCCCGGTGGTCACCCGGGCGGCGCAGGCCCCAGCGTACCGACCGAACACATAGTCGTTTGAACATCCCCGGAGCCTCCCCGCACATCACTCATTGCTCGGCGTCCACCCGCGTGATACACAGAGTCACCATAGGACTCCGCACTGACAACGCCTCGCGTCGCAGGTCAGACCGGTAGCGACCCGGATGTATACGGGTTCCGCCAAAAAATGACGCCAAGTCGACATGCTGAGGCGGCATCGTCGGCGAAGATAGGTCCCGACCTTTGCCGAGCGGCAAGGGCGTGACACAACTACCCATAAAGGGGCGGTGAGTTACAAATGATTCTGGCAGCGGGAAAAGGTGACATCAACACCATCATCGGTGGAATCGCCCCCAACTGGGGGCCGTTCGGCAACCTCGGCCAGGAGGCCCGGATCATGGTCGAGGTCGTGATGGCCGTGGCCATCCTGCTCTGCCTCGCCATCGCGATCTGGGGTGCGGCGAAGCAGCGGATCGGCGCGACGGCGCTGCGTGACACGTTCAGCGCGGAGCAGGGCAAGGGCCTGATCGTGGCCGGCCTGACCGGGGTCTTCATCATCGGCTCGCTCGGCACGCTCTTCACGATCGTCTACGGCATGGCCGTCTGACCCGCACCGCCCGGGGACCGCCCACCGGCACCGGCCGGCCACGCGCCCCTCCCGACCGCCCCTTCGCTCCCTTTCCGCCCGCTCCACCCGCGCATCGTCCCCGCGCAGACCCTCTCGTCCCCGAGTCCCCCCGCACCGAGGCTGCCACCTGATGCCCCCTCACACCCCCTCGTACTCCTCCCCCCGGATTCCCTTCCCGCCGCTACCGTCATATGCGGGTGCCACAGACGCGACGACGTATGAGGGGACGTGCGGGCGATGAGCCTCGGCGACGACGGCTACAGCGGCAACGGCCAGGACTCCGGCCGATCGGGTGGTGAATACCGCGACTACGGCGACCGCCACCTGACGCGCACCCGCCTCCCGGAAGGCGAGGGCGACCCGTACGCGCCGGCCCGGCGCGGTGGGCGCGGCGGCCGCGGGGGCGGACGCGCGGGTATGTCCAGCCGGAATCTGGTGACGGTCGTGGGGGTCGTGGTCCTCCTCATCGCGGCGATCGCGTTCGCGAACAGAGGTGGCGGGGATTCCGCTTCGGACGACTCGGAGAAGGACGGCGGCAGAACGGCGAGCGCCCAGCCGACCGTGCCTACCGGCACGAGGCCGGTGGGCGGCAAGACCGCCGGAATCGCCTCGGGGTTCGCCCACACGGAGCAGGGGGCGCAGTCGGCGGCGGCGAACTTCGCGGTGGCGCTGGGGGGTGACGGGATGTTCAAGGCGGACAGCCGCCACGCGATCGTGAGCAGCATCCACACTCCGGACACGGCGCCCGCCCTGGAGAAGGAGCTGGACAAGGCCTACACCGAGGGGTTCTTCAAGAACCTCGGGCTCAAGCCCGACGGGACGGCCCCGAAGGGCCAGACCTTCGTCTCGCGCACCGTGCCCGTCGGCTCCAAGACCACCGCGTACAAGGACGACGAGGCCACCGTCGAGGTGTGGTGCACGGGCCTGGTGGGGCTCGCCGGTGAGGGGTCGACCAGGCCGGTCACCCAGACGTGGTTCACCCTCACGCAGAAGCTCCGCTGGGTGGACAACGACTGGAAGATCTCCTCCTCGAGCCAGAAGCAGGGCCCGGCACCCGTCGGCGGTGACGTGCAGGCATCGACCGCCGACGAGATCAACAACGCGATCAGCGGATACGGAGGGTTCACTTATGCCAGGTAGCCGCCGTCGCCGTGGCCTCTCGCTCTCAGCGGCACTCGTCTCGCTCCAAGTAGCCGTGATCACACTGGCCTCGCGGGCCGCCGCCGCCCCGAGCCCCACCCCTTCTCCGACACCCTCACCGAGCAGCAGTAACCCCGCGGCCGGTGTGCCGAGCAAGGGCACCAACGCCTGCGACCTCATCGTGGGCCTGGCGAAGAGCTATTGCGAGGGCAAGGGCGACGACAAGAAGACCACTGGTGACACCCCCACCGCCCCCGACGCCCAAACCCCCCTCGACCCCCTGGTCTCCCTCGGCAAGGGATGTGCCGACGCCGCCTCCTGGATCATCCGGAAGCTCTCGTCGGCCGTGGAGGCCACCGGAAACGTCGACTTCACCAACGCCACCTTCCTCCGCCAGTACGCCGTCGTCTTCGCCGCCTCCACCATCCTCACGCTCGTCCTGTGGCTGCTCGCCGTCGCCAAGCGGGCCGTGCGGGGCGTGCCGTTCACCGAGGCGTTCACCGAGGCCGTGGGGTTCCTGTGGCTGACGGTGCTCGCGTCCGCGTTCACCCCGCTGATCCTCTACACCCTGGTGTCCGCCACGGACGCCGTCACCGAAGTGATCTCCGCGGGGACGAACGCCAACAACGACGCCTTCTTCGGCGGCTTCGCCGACGCGCTCAAGAAGGGCGACGGCATCGGCGGCGGCCCCATCATGCTGATCGTGGTGTCCCTCGTCTCCGTGCTCGCCGCCGGCGTCCTGTGGCTGGAGTTGGTCATCCGGGCCGCCCTGCTCTACGTCGGAGCCCTGCTCGGCACCGCCGTCTACGCGGGTCTGGTCGACAAGAACATGTGGGGCCACGTCCGCCGCTGGGCAGGCATCATGATCGCGGTGATCCTGGTCAAGCCGATCATCGTGGTGGTGCTGGGTCTGGCCGGAGCGCTGTCCTCCGGGAAGGGGCCGAACTCCTTCTCCGCGGTCGTGTCCGGGCTCGCCATCATCATTCTCGCCATCTTCGCCAGTGCGATGATCTACCGGTTCGTGCCCGGCTTCGGCGACGAGATCGTCAGCACCCGCGGGGCGAGCAAGGACGCGGCGTCCCGCCAGGCCGCCGCCGTGATCTCCTCGCCCGCGGCCCTGGTCAAGCAGGGCATCACCACGCACAGCGCCCGCGGCTCCGGGGGCGGCGGGAACGGCGGCCAGCAGGCCCGTCCCGCCAATTCCGTCTCCGGCGGCGTCGCCGCCCACAGCACCCGCGCGCCCGCCCGCCCGGAGGGGAACGGCAGCGGAAGCGCCCCCTCCGGCGCCTCGGCGCCCCGCGCGCAGAACCGCAGCAATACGCCAGGAGGTGAGCGGAGTTGACGATTCAGGCACCGTCCCAGCCGATCGCGGCCCGCCGTACGTATCTGATCGGCCGCGCTCGTCCCAACGCGGTCGTCGGCAAGAACCGGGAGACCGGTGAGATCGCGCTGATCATCGCGGGCGCGTTCCTCGGCATGATGAGCGGCCTCCTGGTGCCGATCCTCCCGCTGCGGATCCTCGCCCTCACCGGGTTCCCGATGCTGGCGCTGGCGGCCGTCTACGTGCCGTACAAGCACCGCACCTTCTACAAATGGTTTGAGATCAACCGCACGTACAAGCGGACCCTGCGCCGGGGCACGACGTACCGCTCGGGCGCCGCCGAGGCCGGCACCCGCCTCGACGGGCGGGAGTTCGAGGTCGGCCCGCCGCCGGGCATCGGCCGGATCAACTGGCTGGCCGCGCCGTTCGGCCCGGACGAGATCGCGGTGCTGCTGCACGCCGACCGCCGTACGGTCACCGCCGCGATCGAGATCGAGGGGCCGGGCGTCGGCCTGCGCGACTCGGAGGACCAGGAGGCCCTGGTCGACCGCTTCGGGACGCTGCTCAAGCATGTGGCCAACGGCGACGGCTATGTGACGCGGCTGCAGATACTGGCCCGTACGCTCCCCGCCGACCCCGACGCGCACGCCAAGGACGTGGAGCGGCGCGGGGACGCGAAGTCCCCCAAGTGGCTCCAGGACTCCTACGAGCAGCTCCAGTCGATGGTCTCGACCTCCTCCGAGCAGCACCGCGCCTACCTCGTCGCCTGCATGCACTACACCCGGGAACTGGCCGCCGAGGCACAGGCCATCGCGCGCGCCTCCCGGCACGAGCGCGGCAGCCGGCGGCTGGACCGGGACGGCGGCCTCGCCGTCGTCATGGCCCGTGAGCTGACCGACATCTGCGCCCGGCTCGCCGAGGCCGACATCCGGGTGCGGCAGCCGCTCGGGCAGGGGCGCCTGGCGTCGCTGGTGCATTCCATGTACGACCCGGACCACCCCATCGACCACATCCAGGCGATGACGCAGCGCAACGCGTGGCCGGCGGAGCTGGACGCCATGGAGCCGACCTATCTCCAGGCCAAGACGCGTGAGTCGTCAACGCGCGCACCCTGGTGTCACGCCACCGCATGGGTGAAGGAGTGGCCGATGACACCCGTGGGGGTCAACTTCCTCGCGCCCCTGCTCGTCCACACCCCGGACGTCATCCGGACGGTCGCGGTCTGCATGGACCTCGAACCGACCGACGTGGCCATCGAGCGGATGCTCACAGAAAAGACCAACGACGACGCGGACGCCTCCCGCGCCGCCAAGATGAACCGGGTCGTCGACCCCCGCGACGTCGCCCACCACTCCCGCGTCGACCAGCGCGGCGAGGACCTCGCCAGCGGTGCGGCGGGCGTCAACCTCGTCGGGTACATCACCGTCTCCTCGCGTTCGCCGGAGGCGCTCGCGCGCGACAAGCGGACGATAAGAGCCTCGGCCGGCAAGAGCTATCTGAAGCTGGAGTGGTGCGACCGCGAGCACCACCGGGCCTTCGTCAACACGCTGCCGTTCGCGACCGGCATCCGACGATAGGGGCAAACGCCGTGCTCGACCCGCTCGCCACAGTGACCGAGGCGTTCACCAGCTTCCTGTTCGGGAAGGTGGAGACCACCCGGCTCCCGGTGCGCACCTCCACCGGTCAGGCGCAGGCCGTCTACCTGCCCACCGCGGCCCCGGGCCTCGGCGACTCGGGCGTGATCATCGGCCGCGAGGTGTACTCCGGCAAGGGGTACATCTACGACCCCTTCCAGCTGTACGGACAGCAGCTCCCGGCCCCGCACTGGCTCGTCCTCGGCGAGTCCGGCAACGGCAAGTCGGCGCTGGAGAAGACGTACGTCCTGCGCCAGCTGCGCTTCCGCGACCGGCAGGTCGTCGTCCTCGACGCCCAGGGCGAGGACGGCGTCGGCGAGTGGAACCTCATCGCGCAGCAGCTGGGGATAACCCCCATCCGGCTCGACCCCGCCGCCGCCCTGCACGGCGGCATCCGGCTCAACCCGCTCGACCCGGCGATCACCACGACCGGCCAGCTCGCCCTCCTCCGGACGATCATCGAGGTCGCCACCGGCCGCGGGCTCGACGAGCGCGCCGGCTTCGCCCTCAAGGTCGCCCACGCGTACGTCAACGACTCGATCCGCGACCGGCAGCCCGTCCTCACCGACATCGTGGAGCAGCTGCGGCACCCCGAGGCCGAGTCCGCGGAGACGATGAACGTCGACATAGACGACGTCCGGGCCTGGGGCCTCGACGTCGCGCTGGTCCTCGACCGGCTCGTCGACGGTGACCTGCGGGGCATGTTCGACGGACCGACGACGGCGGGCATCGACCTCGACGCCCCCCTGATCGTCTTCGACCTCTCGCACATCGACCGCAACTCCATCGCCATGCCCATCCTGATGGCGATCGTCGGCGTCTGGCTGGAGCACACCTGGATCCGCCCCGACCGGAAGAAACGGATCTTCCTGGTCGAGGAGGCATGGCACATCATCAACTCGCCGTTCGTCGCCCAGCTCTTCCAGCGGCTGCTGAAGTTCGGGCGCCGGCTCGGCCTCTCGTTCGTGGCCGTCGTCCACCATCTCTCCGACGTCGTGGACGGCGCGGCGGCCCGGGAGGCGGCCGCGATCCTCAAGATGGCCTCGACCCGCACCGTCTACGCCCAGAAGGCCGACGAGGCGCGCGCCACCGGCCAGGTGCTGGGCCTGCCGCGCTGGGCCGTGGAGATCATCCCGACGCTGACGCCGGGCATCGCCGTCTGGGACGTCAACGGCAACGTCCAGGTCGTCAAGCACCTCATCACCGAGGCCGAGCGGCCGCTGGTCTACACCGACCGTGCCATGACCGAGGACGGCGACCCGGCCCGCGAGCTCGCGGCGGAGGCCGCGGCGGCCGAGCGGGCCTCGGCGGCGATCGAGGCCCAGCTGGCCGACGAGGCGTACGGTTCCTCCGAGTCGACGGTGGCCTGACCGTGGCCGGACCGGGAGCCACGCACGGCCGACGCCCGGAAGGCGGCGTTCCGGACGGCCTGCTGGTCGGGGCCATCGCGTTATTGCTGGGTCTGACGCTGCTCGTGTGGGTGACGACCGGCCTCGCGGCCTTCTTCGCTCACGGCTCCTGGCCGGAGGGCGTCAGCCTCCCCCACACCCCCATGGCCCTGCGCCACCTGCTGACGAGACCGAGCGACCTGCCCGCCGCCTGGCCCGACGCCCGGGCCGACGCCCTTTCGGGGTACGGGCTCTTCTGGGGCCTCCTCATCGGCGAGTTGCTGGTGCTGATCGTGCTCGGGGTGTTCGTGATCGGCACGCTGGCCCGCTGGCGCGCGGTACGGGCCCGGCGCAGGGAGGAGCTACGGGCCGGGGGACGGGAGACCGGCGCGCCGCGGACGGCGACGCAGACCTGGGCGGAGACTCAGGCGGAGGCGCCGACGGCAGTGCGGTCGGCTCCGGCCACTCCGGCAGGTAGGGAAGCGGTGATCCCGCGGGCCGGGGAGCCGAGCGGCACCGGGGCGGCGACCGGGACGGAAGCCGGGGCGGCCGGGGCGGCCAGGGCGGGCGGAACGGAAGCCGGGGCGGCCGGGGCCGAAACCGGCCCTGACGGGGTCCGAGCCGGGACAGGAGCCACCGGCGGCGCCGGACCGGCAGTCGTCGGCGGCCCAGCGGCCCCCAGCGCCTCCCTCGGCGCCCGAACCGGACTCACCCCCAACGTCGTGCCCGCGCAGCCCTCAGGGGCCGCTCAGCCCGTCGAACGGCCCGGGGCTCCCACGACGGCCGGTTCGGTGACGGCGGCGAGCGGTTCGGTGACGGCGGCGGCCGGGGCGACCGGAGTGCCCCTCGCCGCCACTTCCCATGTCTCCCGTGTCCTCTACGGCGCCGACCGCCAGGGCGTGGCCGCCCGCCTCGTCCGGGAAGCGGCCGGGCCGGTTCTCGTCACCACCGCCGATCCGGGGCTCTGGGGCGAGACGAAGGACGCGCGGGCGAAGCTCGGCCCCGTGCACGTCTTCGACCCGGGGCATCTCCTCGACACCCCCGACCGGCTCCGCTGGAGCCCCACCGCCGGCTGCGGCACCCGCGAGACGGCGGCGGCGCGCGCCACCGCCCTCCTCGCCCCCGTGCGCCCCCTGAGCGCCCTGGACTCCGCCACGGCCGACACAGCGGAGACCCTCCTGCGCTGCTGGCTGCACGCCGCCGCCGTGGGCGGCCGGCCGTTCCGCCATGTGCACCGCTGGGCCCAGGGGAACGCGGCCCACGAGCCCGTAAGGATCCTTCGGACGCACCCGAAGGCCGCGGGCGGCGCGGCCGGCGAGCTGGAGTCCGCGCTCACCGGCCACCCGGAACGTAAGGACATGGCACAGGAGTTGACCTCCCGCGCGCTGAACTCGCTGTCATCCCTTCATATTCGTGACGCTTGCAACCCAAATCGAGCCGATTCGCTTGCGTGGGAATCATTCATCGCCGAAGGGGGAACGCTCTACGTGGTGGGTGAGGCCATTGAGGATCCCCGGGCACGCCCGGGTGCGATGCCTCTGCTGACCGCACTCGCCGCGAGCGTGGTCGAGCACGGCCGGGGCATGGCCGCACGGTCATCTTCCGGTCGGCTCGACCCACCACTCACCCTGGTGCTGGATGACGTCGCCGCCGTCGCCCCGCTCCCCGCCCTCCCCGAGTTGCTCACGACGGGCGCCGAGCACGGCATCCCGACCTACGCGCTGATGCGCTCCGAGGAACAGGCCCGCGCGAGGTGGCCCCACCGGGCCCTGGTGGGCTAGCGACCGAAGATCGGCCCGCCACCACCGGCCAGTACGCTCCGGACCTCCGGCCCCCTCCCGGGCAACGGGGGTTTCCACGGCCGGGGTACGGGCATGGGGCAGCCCGTGAGCACTGAGCGGCGGCCGGTGGCCGTGGTGGTGACGGCCATGGGGGCGGACGAGGCCGATGCGGTCCTCCCGCCGGAGCTGCGCACCCGCCTCACCGAACTGGCGGCTCCGGTTCCCGGTGTTCTGACCGGTGCGCTCACCACGCCGGCCGCGCGCGAGGCACTCGCGCACGCCGACATCCTCCTCACGGGCTGGGGATGTCCGCCGCTGACGGAGGACGTGCTGCGCGGCGCCCCGCGGCTACGGGCGGTGGTGCACGCCGCGGGTTCGGTGAAGCGGCTGGTGTCGGAGGCGGTATGGGAGCGCGGGATCGTCGTCTCGTCGGCGGCGGACGCGAACGCGGGCCCGGTCGCCGATTACACCCTCGCCGTCATCGCTCTGGCGGCCAAGGGCGCGCTGACCACCGCGGCGGCGTACGGAGCACGCTGCGAAGGCTGGCCCGCGTTCCGGGACCGGCGAGGGGCCGACGGGCGGACGATCGGCGTCGTCGGCGCCTCCCGCATCGGCCGCCGGGTCCTGGCCGGCCTGCGCGCCTCCGACGCGGCATATCGGATCCTGCTCCACGACCCGTACGTGCCCGGGCCGGAGGCGGAACTCCTGGGGGCCGAGCCGGTGGGCCTGGACGCGCTGTGCCGAAGGTCCGCGCTCGTCACGGTGCACGCGCCGGAGACGCCTGAGACACGTCATCTGCTCGACGCGAGGCGTCTCGCTCTTCTCCCCGACGGCGCCACGGTCGTGAACACGGCGCGGGGCTCCCTCGTCGACACGGACGCCCTCACCCGCGAGTGCGCCTCGGGCCGGCTGAGTGCCGTCCTCGACGTCACCGACCCGGAACCCCTGCCGCCGGACCACGCGCTGCTCCGCATGCCCCACGTCCTCGTGACCCCGCACATCGCCGGCGCCCAGGGAAGCGAGGCTCGACGGCTGGGCGCGTACGCGGTGGAAGAGATCGGCCGGCTGGTGCGGGGGGAACCGCTTCTGGGGCTGGTCCGGAAAGAAATGCTGGAGCACAGCGCGTAAGGAAAATTTTCTGAGAAAAGTTTCTGAACGCAAAAATGCCTCAGGCCCCGAGTGAAAACTCGGGGCCTGAGGCTAAAAATTGTTCGGCGGCGTCCTACTCTCCCACACGGTCCCCCATGCAGTACCATCGGCGCTGAAAGGCTTAGCTTCCGGGTTCGGAATGTAACCGGGCGTTTCCCTAACGCTATGACCACCGAAACTCTATGAAATTAACGAAACCGGATACTGCATCTCATTAGAAACAGTCACGGGTCGTTACTTCAGAACCTACACAGTGGACGCGAGCAACCGAGGACAAGCCCTCGGCCTATTAGTACCAGTCAGCTCCAACCGTTACCGGTCTTCCACACCTGGCCTATCAACCCAGTCGTCTACTGGGAGCCTTACCCTCTCAAA
>NZ_JAJQQS010000059.1 GCF_021228125.1 Streptomyces albireticuli | reverse complement strand
CAGCGCAAGGCGGGAGATCCTGCCGGTCATCTCCCGCAAAGGCACCCCGAACATCCAGCGCCTGGGCAAACTCCGCTACGCCGTGGAACAGACCTTCGCCCTGCTCCACCAGTTCAAACGCCCCGCCGTCCGCTGGGAGCACCGAACCGAACCCCACAACACGTTCCTCTCGCTGGCCTGCGGCCCCAACCGCCCGAGGCACCTCAAGAAGACCCGTTCATCATCCTGTTACGAGCCCTAAGCAACAGGTAATTCAACACTCCAATTCTGCTTTACATTACCCGTACAAGTGTCGAGCTGAACAGGGGTTCCCAGGTCTCCGTCACCACCCTTAAGACTCAGACAGTACCCGCTGGAAATATTACGCAACACTGCGCCTTTGAATTCCCATTGCTGCCTATCAGAGCCATTGCAATTGTATAGGCGCACAGGAGTACCGACAGTTTTCCGACCACCCTCAGGCGCCAGGCAACGGACACTGAAGGGATTGATAAGCATTTTCCCTTCAAATTCCCAATTCTGATTCCACCCACCTCCACAGTCATACAGTTCAACTAGGCCACCATCCTTGCTATCTCCATCTTTGATGTCCAAGCAGAGCCCACTGGAAACATGACGTAGCACGGGCGGGGCACCGAGGAGAGGGGGGATAACGGCTTCACCATTCAGGGCGGGCTGAACGAGGGCATCTTTGGCCACGTACGGTTCTATCTTCTTCAGGTCTGCAGGTGGATTAGGTAGATTAAGAGCAGCTATCCTCTGCCGGGTGGCTTGCGTCCTCAATATACCCCAATCATCGAAGAAAGCAGAGAGGTCGTAACCAGAAATCGCCGACATAGCCGTTAACTCGAAGCTAAGCTTCGCCCGGTCATCTGCCGTGTCAGGCCCAGGGCTGACAGGGTGGGCGCGATAGAATCGGAATAGCACTTTATAGAATTCCAAACCGAAGGCACTGCGCAGCTGATCATACATCGCCATATGATCAACCTCCGATTCAAACCTCTTCTCCCATGTGGGCCTCGAGAAGTACTTCTGAGTAGAAGGCCAGCGCTTGGGGAGTTCATTAGTATATGCATGACTGTAGCCGCGCCGAGCAATCTCGAGTCCGTAAATGTTAACGCTCACTTCTTGCGTCAGGCCTGTCGTCGTGGGATATTGCTTATGGTGCCCATATTCATGCCAAATACCCCACGAATGCAGGGCTTTACCAGTTAATAACTCCTCCGGCTCAAATCCGTCAGAGGGCCAAGATATATAGCCATCCGTAGCGTGCGCGGTGTCATCAAAAATGCCGTCTACAGCGTATATCTTCAACGGCGAGCGCCGGTCGCGTGCAGTGGATCCGTCCAGGCCGCTCACTTCATCTTCGATCGCCAACACTTCTTCGTGCGCGTCGAGAGTAGCCTGAGCATCAGCATCTTCGAAACTTTGCATCAGTGACCGTGGTACGGCGATTACCACATGTTCAGCAACCAACTCGACCTCTGGAGTCTTCGCCTGGGTTAGCATCTTGCGCCACGCCTCGCCCGTCGTATTTCCGTGCACAAAATAAGCAATTGGCTCCGCTGGCTCTCCAATAGTTACCTTCACGGGCGAAGCATTTCCTTGTGGCGCAACATAGCGTAAATGAACAATACCCCCTTCTGCATCAGTGATTCGATTCACTCCCTGTGTTAGGGAAGTTTTGCGAGGTTCTTGTTGCTTAGTCGGCTTTTGAGGATCATGCAGCCCTTCGGTCCCTATCCACGCTTCCAGGTCAGCGGCTTGGCCTTCTACAGTTAACTGAATCTCCTTTCCCGCCGGCGCATAGAATCCAGTGGGCTGTCGATCTGACCGGCGCATCCATTCCTGGAGGCGCTCCTGTTCCTCTTCGGCTGACGGTAACGCAGATAGTTCAATCGTCCGTGGCTGAGGAAACACTTCCCCTATCTGGGCTGTATCATTGGTTCCCAAACCAATATCCGCATGCGCCAGTCGATGATCCTGCCGGAGCGCCACAGCTTTGACGCTGGGACCAGCCACCCCGATTTCACCAAACACGAGATCACGCCTTCCCTCCCATATCGAGAATGGCGAATCAGCTAAGGCTGCGACAGGAGCAAAAAAGGCCATCACGCCAACAACAAAAAACACAGATAATCTTGCCGGAAAATCCCAATACGCACCCCTGTTCCTCCTTTTTCTTGCTAATGTAAAAGAATAAGCACCCATCTTCAGTGAACCTCTCTCATTCTGGATAGTCGCAGGTCGGGAGGGTGTGGACGGCCTGCACGATGCGGCTGATGTGGTTGGTGGAGCATCGGGCCTGGCGGAGGGTGTGCCAGGACTTGAGCCGGGCGAAGGCGCGTTCGCCCGGCGCCCGGAGTCGCGCGTGGACGCGGTTGAACCGCTGGTAGTGGTCGGGGAGTTCGCGGTGTCTGTGGTAGGGGGTGCGGACGGTGGCGCCGGCACCGTGGTAGGCCCGGTCGGCCAGAATGAGGGTTTCCCTGGTGGGGCAGGCCTGGACGATGCCGTGGGCCCGGGCAGCGGTCAGATCATGCGTGCGCCCGGGCAGCGCGCGGGAGAACCACAGCGGTGTGCCGTCTGGGCGGGCGACGACCTGGACGTTCATGCCGTGTTTCTTGTGCTTTCTGCGAGTAGTACGGCTCGTCCGCGGCGATACGGTCGGTCGGGATCAGCGTGCCGTCAACGACGACGAAGCCCCCCTCACCCAGGCCCGCCAGAGCCTCGCGCAAGCCCGGGGCCCACGCGGCCAGGGCCTCAAGAGTCTCGTCCACGTATCCCCTTGGCCAGCAGTGCTGAGTGAGATCACCGCAGCAACGCGGAATCAAGGAAAACTCCTCTATGGCCGAGACCGCCATCACCAGAAACAAAGTCAAATGTTAAATTCTCAGAACTGGCCAATTTCTCATTGCAATTTCCACGTACGGTTAGTCGCCTACCTGTAGTTTGCCGTTGCGCTCCACAGCAGTAGGCTCCTTAGTTATAAAATTCACAGGGGCACGATTCGCTGATCGAAAATACTGCCCGGAGTCACGTACACATCCACGCAAGTGCCGGCAGTCCCGTCCTTCGACGGCCACGATCCCTCCCACCACCGGTGGGTGATGGCCCGCCGCAGTATCGCCCGCCCCGACGAGATCGCCTACTACCTGGCCCACGCCCCCACCGGCACCACCGTCGATGAGCTGGTTCAAGTGGCTGGAAGCCGACGGGCGATCGAGTCGTGTTTTCAGAGTGCGAAGAAACGAGTGTGGCCTGGACAAGTACGTAGTCTGCCGGTACCCGGCCCGGTACCGGCATATCACCCTGGCCATGCTCGCCCACGCCTTCCTTGCCTCCATGACTGCTCAGGCTGGAAGGAAAGGGGGCCCGCAGAAACGGATCATTCCTCGCCCCACTCAGCCTGGCAGAAATCAGACGGCTCATGGCAGCTTGCCGCCCCAGGACAGGGCACCCCCACCGGCATCGCACCGAACAAGCGCTGAGATGGTCCCGCTGGCGCCGCAGCCATCAGGCCACCGCCAGACACTGCCACTACAAGCGACGCGTCGCCGGTCACGAACAACCACCACATGACGACATATCAGCTGAGTACACTCAGAAAGACGCCTCTGAGCAGTGGAAATAGCGATCTGGACCTGGAGTACTAGGGTCTGTATTGAGTCGTGATCACTGAGTGGTTCGGGTGAGGTCCTTGATCCAGATCATGGAGGCGCGGAGGTGGACTCCGGCGAGGTAGCTCTCGGGGGTCTTGTCGTAGCGGGTGGCGATC
>NZ_JAJQQS010000058.1 GCF_021228125.1 Streptomyces albireticuli | reverse complement strand
GTGATCACACCAACGGCCACCCCGCTTGGGGCCCCGGAACGTCAGCAGCGGCTCCATCCGCGCCCACCGCGCGCCCGCCAACGGCACACGGAACCAACGATCAGACGATCCCAAAGAAACGGCCTAGTAGTGCTTCGTTAGGTCTGCCGATCTTGCTTGTTCAGGGGCATGGTGTCGGGTATGAGGCTCGGGGAGGTGGAACGACTCCGGGGTGAGTTGGCGGAGTTCGTTGCCGGTGTATTCGCCTCGCTTCCGCGGCGGGATCAACGCCGGTGGGGCGAGTGCTACCTGTGGGGCTTGATGCTGGACGGCCGGCGTAAGTCGGTCCAGCCGATGTCCGAGCAGTTGCCCGATGAGAACATGCGGGCTCTGCGGCAGTTCGTGAACCAGTCGCCGTGGGACTGGCTGCCGGTGCGGCATCGGATCGCCGAACTCCTGGCAGGAGTGATTGAGCCTGAGGTGTGGGTGGCCGACGATGTGTCGTTCCTCAAATGAGGAACGGCTTCGGCGGGGGTGGCCCGGCAGTACTGCGGAGCGGTGGGCAAGCGGGCGAACTGCCAGGTCGCGGTGAGCGTGCACGCCGCCACCGACACCGCGTCCTGCCCGCTGCACCGGCAGCTGTTCCTGCCCGAGGAATGGGCCACAGAACCGGCTCGGTGCGCGCGGGCCGCAGCCCTCGCCGATATCGGCCACCGGGAGAAAAGACGGCTGGCCATAGACCTCATTGACGAGCTTGCCACCTGGGACCTGACCGTTCCGGTGGTGGTGGCCGATGCCGCCTATGGCACCAGCACCCCGTTCCGGCTGGCACTGGAACACCGCGGGCTGGGCTATGTGGTCGCGTTGACCGGCAAGGAAGTCGCCCATGGTGAGGCCGAGGAACCATTCTGGCCCGCTTATGGCGGACTCGGCCCTCCGACGCTGCCTCGATATCGCACGCCTCACCAGGCGGTGTCCCGTCTGGCCATGGATACTCCGGCGACCGGCTTTGCCAAGGTGACCTGGCGCGAGGGCAGCAAGGGCCGGATGACATCACGCTTCGCTCTGCTGCGGGTGCGGCCGGCGGGCAAGCAGGCTCTGCGGGCAGCCCAGGAAGCAGCCGGCGGGCGTAACTGCTGGGACGGTGTCCTGCCGGTGCAGACCGTCGTGGTGGAATGGCCCGACGGCGAGACAGCCCCGACCGGCTTCTGGATCACCAATCTACCCACGGGCACACCTCTCGGGAGCCTGGTGCGGTGGGCGAAGATGCGCTGGCGGATCGAGCACGATTACCGCGAACTCAAACACGGCCTCGGCCTGGATCACTTCGAAGGCCGCACCTGGCGCGGCTGGCACCACCACGTCACCCTCGTCACCGCCGTCCAGGCATTCCTCACCTTCCACCGGAACGACCCAAAAGTCCCCACACCGGCCTGACCCTCTACCAGGTCCTCGATGCACTTCAGGACCTGCTGCGGTGCTGGACCGGAAGCCGCACCACCTGCGGCCGACCACTCTCCAGCGCCAAGAACCAGCTCAGAACCAGAACCAGACGCTCACTGACCTAACGAAGCACTACTAGAAATCCAGTGCAGATGTCAGAGTTGAGCCGCTCGGCTAATACGCCGGGGTGGCCCGTTCGGCCTGGTCAGGGGCTTGGAGCTAGGGTCCAGGTTCCGTTGTGGTAGTCGAACCCAAGGTTGATCAGTCAGCGGAGGTTGAGGGCAGCGGCCCGGTGATGGATCCAGCGTTCGCCTTTGATGACGCCGCAGCAGAGCAAGCGGCGATTGCTTCGGTGGACGAGCCAGGCGATGGTCCGTTCACGGCGGGACGCCAGCGGCGGTGGTCCGCCTGCCAGGTAGGGTCAGCGGCTTGCTGCCGGGCGGCTTCCTGCAGCTGGTGGTGCAGGCGCCAGGTGACGACACGGCCGCCTTGGCGGTGGTGCACCCTGACCTGAGCGGGGCAGGAGGCGCACTGTCTCGCGGTGAAGCATGCCTTGCGCTGATGGTGCTTGCCGCCTGGCGACAGCAGGGCAGTGGTGTGACCGGCCGGGCAGGTTACTGTGCTGGTTGACGTGTCGATGCGAAAGTCGTCGAGGGTGAAGCCGTCTGCGACGGCTGTCCTCGGCGCGGGCGGTTTGATCAGCAGACGGCGTCCGACTTCGGTCAGTGCCACTCGCAGAGCGGCGGTGGAGTAGACGGAGTCGGCCAGGATGTCCAGAACTGCTGTCTCCTCGTCGAGCAGGTCCAGGGCGACCGGCGGCTTCGTAGTGCCCGGCGCCGGTGGCGGGCCGCAGGGTGATTGCGGTGATCAGGCCGGTCTCGGGCTCGGCGGCAAGGTGGGCCTTGAACCCGTCCTGGTAGTGAGAGAGGGCCTTGTGGACGTGCCCCGGCGTCGGGGTCGACGGTGGAGACCGTCCGGTCTTAGGCGACGCGGCGGGCGATGCGCCACCGGCCATCGGTGCCGTCGGAGCCGTCAGGCGGGTTCCACGTCCTGCCCGGCCACCAGAGCCAGGATCCCCACGGCATCAGCCGCCCGGGACCGAGGTCCTGCTCGGGAAGGCGGCCCAGCAGGTTGAGGGCGTCGGTAACCAATGCGGATGCGTCCACGAACTGGGCGCGGGCCTCCTCATCGTTCCAGGCGATGCGGGGCTTGCCCGGATCGGTGTAGTCATGGGCCCGGCAGCACTCGGCGGCCACCACACCGGCGCCGGGGACATCGCGGATCACGCGGCGGATCGCGGCGATCAGCTGGGTGACCGTGTCCTGGGCCACCGTGTCCTCCAGCACCACAGAGTCCAACGCCCGCCGGCGCCTGCCCTTGAGCACACCGGTGGCGGCGACCACCTCACGCACCGCGTCGAAGATCCGATCCGGCTGCCGGGAGCGGGCCAGGCGGCGCCGAAAGTACGCCAGCAAAGAGGCATCGAATGCCCCACCGTTCAGGCCCAGCCCGCATGCGGCTTTCCACCGCAGATCGCACCGCAGGTGCTGGACACTCTCGACATCCGACAGGCCGTGCAGGGTCTGCAGCACCACTGCACAGGCCAGCTCACCTAGCGGCACTGACGGGCGGCCATCCGACGACGGGTACATGTCCACGAACATCGCCTCCGGGAATAGCGTGCCCCGGTGCTCGGCCAAGAACGCGGACGCGTTCCCAGCAGGAATCAACTTCCGGCACGTGGCCCACGCATCAGGCCCGACCGGACGGCTGAGCGGTCGTCCCAGCATGCGTACAACACTGCCCCGAACCGCAAGGTCCAGGGCCAAAACAGCCCAACATCTTCACTGGATTTCTAGGCCTGCGGTTGGCCGCCGCTAGGGTCACCAGCGGTCCGTGCTGATCGCCACTGTGGGGATCCCAAACAACGGGGCCGACCGCGGCATGGAGAGATTCGGGCGGTAGCACATCGCCACCAGCAGCGCCTTCACCCTCAAGCACTACCGCTGAAAACACTCAGCCACGGCAACGGAAGAGTCTTCGGTCTAGGACGACCCATACCCAACCCACGGAATATCTTCGGCGCAGGCTGCTGGCCGGGTAGCGGCCCTTCTTACCACGCGGTGCTACCTCAATTTTTCAGAGTCGTCTGGGAGCCCCCAACGGTATTGCGGCGCAAAATGGAGAGCTGGGAGGCACTGGGCGTGCTACAGGAACTTGAGTACAGGTTGTGACAACATCTCTAGGGCGTCAAGCGGCCACAACGTGATCGCGTAGGTCCCCAGCCTTAAATCTGCCCCGCTGAGGCAGGCTAACACGCCATTTCGTTTGGTGTGATCTTGCGGGATCGTGGTGGGGTGACGACGAAGCTTGTTGAGCGGTTGGTGCCGGACGGCTTGTGGGAGTTGTTCCAGCGGGTCGTGCCGCCTGCGCCGGTACGCCCGCAGGGCGGCGGCCGTCGGCGGCATGGTGACCG
>NZ_JAJQQS010000057.1 GCF_021228125.1 Streptomyces albireticuli | reverse complement strand
CCGGTACAACGCCACCGCGTCCGCCTTGAACTCGGCGGGGTAATGCTTCATCCCCACGGGGACTCCGTTCTCCTGGACCATCAAGATCCAAGTCTCTCCGGTGTCCAAAACCCGGGGTCAAGACCCGACGCCGAAGAGATTCAGCAGGCCGTGCAGGAGCAGGATGCACACGTAGATCAGCATGGTCTTGCCGGGCGTCGGCTCGAAGCCCCATTGCAGATTGGCGAAGGCGCCGGTGAATAGGGCTGCCCCGTAGTCGATGCCCGCAATGGCCCCGAGCAAGCCGAGTAGGTTCAGCCAGCCTGTGTACCAGCCCCACTTCTTCGAACCGAGCTGGTCGGCCATGTAGTAGAGGGCGCCGGAGGTCGAGTAGGCGCTGGTGACCTCGGCGAGGCCGGCGCCGACGAACATCACCATCACGCCGACGGCAACCCAGCCCCACATCGTCACCGCCGGGCCGCCGGTGTTCAGCCCGAAGCCGTACAGCGTCATGCAGCCCGACAGCACGGAGATCACCGAGAAGCTGAGGGCGAAGTTGCCGAACGGCCCCATGCGCCGGGTCAGCACCGGCTCGTACCCGAGAGAACGGAGCAGTTCGTCGTCTCGTAAAGCGTGCGGTTGACGGCCGACCTGCCGGGGCCGTCGGCTGCGGATGGACACGAAAGACCTCCGAGTCAAGAGATGGAGCAGTCGAGACAAACCTATTAGTTGCGTTCATGACAATTGCTTGGTTCTGTGCGCTTTCCTCGCGGCGAGGCACTGCTGCCGGGCCCGCACGAACGCCGCCTCCGCCATCTCCGGACGATTGGGATCGTCGGTGACATAGCCCCAGGGCTGCAAGGCCGCGTAAGGCCCCAGGGCGTCGAACACCATTGCGGCGTCGATGTACCGGTGGCCGGCCCACAGCGCAAAGGCCAGGTGGGAAAGGTCTGGTACCGACCGTGTTGCCGGATCCTGATGTTCCACGGCGGCGAACCAGCGGTGAAACGCCCGGGCAGCGTCGCCGCGGGCCGGGTCGTCAGCCCACTGCCGACGCAGGAGCGGATCAACGCGTCCCTTGCGTCGGCTCTCCTCCAGCTGCTGATGGTGGGACTCGGCGTAGGCGTACAGCGGGAGCGCGAGCAGCGCCGATCCGTCGGGGGCCCACGAGGCAACCCACCGACCGAAATCCACGGCCAAAACCGAGGTGCCGCCCGCGGTGCAGCAGCTGAGGAACTTGAACATACGGTGGAACGCCTCACGAGAACACTGATCCCGGTCCCAGACGTGGCGCAAGAGCCCCCACGGTCCCGGCGGCAGCATGTACTCCCACGGCTGCATTCGGTGCTCCGGCCGTTGCTGGAACTCATCGAGCCGGGCCAGGGCAAGCAGGCACACCCACGGCACCGGATCGGCTGGCATTGCCTCGGCGGCGATCCAGCATGCCTGCCGTGCCACCAGCTCCAGATCTTGTACACCGGCGTAGTGCTTCCGGTGGGCACGCTGCGCCCGCTGGACGAGCACGCGCGCCCACATCACCCGGGCTTCCGGGTTGTCCCGTTCCTCGGTCGCCCATGCTTCCACCGTTGTCGATCCGGCAGCGACCACGCCCAGGACTTGAGTGCGTGCCGATCGCAGCGGCCAGTTGGTACCTGTACGGGCGAGCAGATCCCGCATCGCAATCCAACGCCCGGCTCGTACCTCCTCCACCGCCACCCGCAACGCGTGGTCGAACCCAGCCGGGTGATACACGGGGCGGAACTCTTCCAGACCGGTCGCTGTGTGTTCGCCTCTCATGAGCGCACCCCTCATGCTTATGTCGTTGGTGGGGCTCCGTTTTCCGCCTTGGGCCGGTGAAAGCCGAGGTACCTCACGAGTGATTCGGGCAGGGTGGGGCGGTCTTGCTGCTGGTTCTGTTCAAGGACAGCGGTGGGGAGCAGCCGAAGGGCCAGCTGGAAGTCTGCCGTTCCGGCATTGGGTTCAAACGGAGGCGCGCCCCTGAGTCCCGCTCCACCCCACGACGGAGAAAGCCTCACCGTCGTGCAGGCGGTTCAGCGCGACGGCCGTGTAGTCGACCATCGGCTGCGGCAGATCGTTGAGAGGCCACCACCGGAGGTCCGCACACCGGTCGGGTTCGGCATTGACCGGTTCTCCGCGCCACGAGGTTGCGTGGAAGAACAGCTGGATGCGCGGGTCATCTTCGAGTGTGGCGTGGTGGACCGTGTGGACGAGCCGCAAGTCAGCCTCTGCAATGGTGACGTTGAGGTCTTCGGCCGCTTCGCGTACAGCGCAGGCGGTGACGGTCTCCCCGTATTCGAGGTGGCCGGCAGGTACGTGGTAGTGACCGTCGCGCCATCCGGTGCCGGAGCAGAGTCCGAGAAGGACGGTGTCGTCACGCTGGAGGACAAGGTGGACACCGATGACCGTGCGGTACCTGCCGTCGGGGTAGGCGCGGGCGATGAGGTCCTGGCGACTGGGGCCGGTCGGCGGTGCTTGGTGGTCCATGTCGCCAGGATCGTACTCTCCGTGCGTCTACCCGCTCTTGTTCATCGTCAGTGCCACCTACGAGTCAGGAGGTTCAGCGTCCGGTGGCGTCGGTGAAGAGCAGCGTGGGCTCGGCGAGGATGTCGCGTCCGAGTTCACTCTTGTAGATGTCGTCGGCGCTACCGAAACGGGCCTCGGCGTAGTCCAGGCCGAGGTCAGCCGCGGCCTGGCGCACCGAGGATTCGTCCGGACCTTCGATTTCGAGGAAGGTGGGAAGGTCGGGCCAGGTGTCGAAGTCGAATGTGACGGCTCCGATTCGCCACTCTTCACGGTAGTTCTGCTGGTAGCGCACTTGGCGCAGGCCGAGAGCGGTCAGGAGTTCCGCCGTGGCATGGAGATCACCTACCTCGGTCTCGATCTCCGTGGTGCCGTCGATGTTGCTCGAGTCGACGACCTGTTTGAGGGGGAGTGTGGTCTTTCCTCCTTCGTCCCGGAGGCGGAGCCACTGGTTGCCCTGGACGGCATCGTTCTCGTAGATGTACCGGGAGAGCATGGTCCGGGGCATGGCTTGCACGGCGCCGAGCTCACGCAGTTGGGCTCGGACGAGCGAGACGTTGACGTTGAGGAACTTGGCTTCGTATTCGTTCTTCATAGCCTTCTCACGCTCTTTTCAGGGGCGGAGTCACGGGCTGCGAGGAGCATGCCCATGCGGTGATGGTGATCGTAGGGCTGCCCGACGTGGGCGCGTTCGAGGAAGGTCCCGGTGCGAAGGGTCAGCAGGATGTCCCACCCGAGGGGGAACATACGGAGGAGCAGGTCCGGTGAGGTGTAGTGCTCGGTCATCCTGTGGCGGGGTTCGATGGCCATCATGAACTCCGCGCCGAACAGACCGCCGGGCCGGATGAGGTCTTGCATGCGGGTAACGAACTCGGACAGGGGCCGGTGATGGTTGGCACTGTAGTGCCAGGAGCAGCTGGTCCACACCGCGGCGTAGGACGAGGCAGGCAGATCGGTATCGAGGAAGTCACCCTCGACGATCTGCACGCGGTCACCGAGCCCTTCGGCTTTGAGGCGGGCGCTGAGCCCGGCGGCCTGTTCGACCTGATCGCCGGGTAGGCGGACTTCGCCGCCGTACAACGCAACGGGGTCCCGCTCTATGGCAGTCACTTGGTAGCCGGCCTCGGCGAGCGGCAGCACGAACTTGCCGTCCGAGGCGCCGACGACCGCCACCGGGCTGCCTGGTTCATGCTCGTTGAGAGCGGCGATGAACTGTGGGAAGAACGTGAGGGTCTGTTGCCACAGACTCTGGGTCTTCATGGCCCTCTCCCTGGGAGGTGCGGGCAACTATGGCTTCTACCACCTGTGACGGTGTGCGATCAGTGGTGTCGATGTCCCACATCGGGAAGTCGGCGTAAGCGCGGTCGATCTCCGTGGGCGACGCCTCGGCCATGGCGTCCCAGCGCGTCGGGGGCTTGCGCCTCGTGGACAGGCGGCGCTGGCGTTCGGGCTCGGCGCAGATGAGCCGGTAGGTCACGGGCTCGGGAAGATTGGGTGGCAGGGTGAACCGTTCCGACTTTCCTGCCGGTGGTTTGTTGGCCGGTGATCAGCCGGCTACTGGTTCTGTGTCAGCGTAGTGTGCTGCTTCGTACTCGGTGGGACTGGTCATGCCCAGACTTGAGTGCAGTC
>NZ_JAJQQS010000056.1 GCF_021228125.1 Streptomyces albireticuli | reverse complement strand
ACACCCAGGCCATCCTCTGCCTCGCCAGACGACGCGTCGACGTCCTCTTCGCCATGCTCAGAGACGGCACCTTCTACGAATCACGCCCAGCCATCCCGGCTTGACCAAACCCATAAGGGCACCCCCCCGCAGGGCAGGCGCCGAAGCCAGCTCCTCCGAGCCCTCAGATGCCAGGGCGAGAACCTGTTCGGCCGCGAACACGGTGTACAGCCGCCCCAGCAGGTCATCGAGGCTGATCTCGCGCTCAGCGGCGATGCGGGCGAGCTGCGCGCGGACACAGCGGTCGTGCTCGATCAGGCACTCTGCGAGGTCCTGGTCCTCGATGGCTCGCACGTACACCCGGCGGTCCCGTCCCTTCATGTTCGGGCGTCAGTCACGGTACAGCTGGCTCTCTCGCACAGTTCTGCTTACGCGGCGGCCCCCACCTCGGCAGCGGTCAGGGAAGCAGCCTTGGCTGCGTACACATCGAGCATCGGTCCGAGCAGGTGTCCGGCCGACCAGGGTTCGCGCAGCCGTCATGGAGCAGGCCCGCGCGGGTGCCGCTCAGTCGCAGACGGGTCGCATGCGACTTCGGCCATCTCACCCATGCTTCGTCAAGGATGTGACCGGACCATCGAAAATATCCCGCGAACGAAAGCAAGCCCAGCAACAAAAGCGTCAGGGATGAGATGGGACTGCACATGACACCGGGGAAAGAACCACCACCGCCGGCTACTTGGCCTGAGCGGCAATTGGCGATCGCAGCTGCCTCAACGCCGGGCTGGGCGGTGAACCTTGTTGCCGAACCGGGGCTGGGCGACCATCGAAAACAGGACGGCCGCATTGAAGTTCTGCACCACGTCAAGTTGTTGAATGCCACGGCTTGGTACTACTGTGCCGAGACGGAGAACCGCAGGCCAAAGGATTCGGTGCCTGCCACAGGTCAGTGACTTAACGGAAGAAGGACCGCCGCAAGCTGCTGACCTGTGACAATGCGTAGTACCAATCACGAGCACGAGGTGGTTGCCGCTCCCTCGGGACAGGCTAAAGGAGACTCATTCAAGAGCTACTTGCCAGAGCTAAGTCAAAACTCTCACTCTGCAGGAATCGGGATTTCCGTGAATAGATCAAAGAATATACCGACGGCCACCGAAAGTGCGAGTAACCCCAAGGCCACCCCTCCTGCGGCAATGTTTTTCTTCCAGGGGTGTGGATTTTTGAATAATTTTAGTGAAAATCCCGTCAAAATCCCTAATAGTGCGAGGATCCCGTTCAGTGTCGCTGCGGCATGCCATGGCGTGGCGTAAATTGATTCGATCTGATCACTCACCGACGCAGAATTTCCCTGCATTCTGCCGATAAGTTCTTGGCGCTGCAGCACAAAGTCGGCCGCCCATGCACCGGATAGCGAAATAAACGAAAGAGCTAAAGATGAAATCGCCAGTACGGACGGTATGGTATCGCCTGACAGTGATCTATCTTTTGGCTTAACCAGAACTCCATCGTTAGGTGAGTCTTCTGCAGCGCCTAAGGGGTCAATCGCATCGTGTTCAGGTGCGCCTGAGTGGTCATCAATTCTAGTCTCTTCGGTAGATAATGCATTGAATGACATTAATATTCACCTTCCGGTCTTCGTGAGCTAACCCTCTCGAGCGGCGCGAGTTAACCCTGATTGACCGTCAAAGTATAAACTCTTGGGGCGTGGGGTCGCGTATTGCAATCCCGGCACGGGGTTTCGTTGCAATTTTCGCTAACTGAACAACCGGAAACAGAATAGCGCCTCTACTGGCAGTAGTCCCAACAGTCGGGGGCCCAATCACGGTCCCATCCACCTTTATGGATGTACACCGAGCTGTTCACATTCACATCCAGCTCCATATTTGGTGTCGAGTTCCATTCGCACCTGTAGCTGTGACACGGGTTCCAACACCCGTCACTTTGATGAGCTTGGGCTGGACCGCTGAGTGCCATAACCGATAGAGCGGTTACCCCAAGAGTCAAGAAAATCTTTCGAATGTTCATTAATTTATCTCCTAAATGAAATGTCGACTTAATGCGGTTTAGATTGTTTTGCTGGAGGGTGAATTCAGCGACGGGGCGTGCGTCAGTCAGATTTACCTCAAGAGGTGTGCTATATCTATAATTCTTGCAAAGATTATTGAGTCATATGCCGTCACAGGTCAACAGATCCGAGGGTTATCCACCCATGCGCACTAACGTTTCCAGGTCTTCATGCGGGCGGAGACGTGCTCGACGCGTGCTCGGACCTGCTTGTGGGACCGGTTGTGTTCCTCCTTCCAGTCGGGGAGTTCGCCTTGCCCTTCGCTTTTCGGTGCGGGATGACCAGTCCGGTGCCCTGGTAGCCGCCGTCGGTGATCGTGGTGGTGTTGCCGACGGCGGTTTTGGCGCCGGGCTCCTCCCGGCCGCGGGAGTCGCGGCGGTTGCCCGGCAGCGGCCGGCCGGCCACCACCACGAGGCGGGTGTCCGCGTCGATGACGACCTGGTGGGCGGTGGAGTACTGGTAGTTCTTGGACTGCCCGGCCACGGTGTGGTCGCGGGTGGGGACCAGCGTGCCGTCCACGATGAGCACGGTGTCTTTGGTGAACCGTTTGCGGGGCTGGAGCGCGAGCATCGGCCCGAGGTGTGACTCGTACTGGTGCGGTCGGGAGTTTGTCTCCGTCGAGCACGTGCAGGCCCAGGTCATCGGGTGGTGCATGAAAGTGGTGGGCCGACGGCAGTGCCGTTCGCTGGGCGGGGCCGCCCCGCTGTCGGTCTTCGAAGCGGTCGAGGCCCAAGGCTCTGCTGCCTCTGCCCAGAACTCCGTTCGTGCTGGCGAGGTTGTCCTCCGCAGCCGTCGGGCCGGACATCCACGTCAAGGCGGGCCGCACCCTCGGTGCCCTGGAAACTGATCGGCAAGGACGTCGATATCCGCTCCACCACCGCCATGGTGCACATCTTTTACGACGGCGAACTGGTCAAGATCCACGCTGCCCTGGAACAGGGAAAGCGGACCGGCAAAAACGATTATCGGCCGGAGAAGATCGCCTTCCATATGCGGACGCCGGTCTGGTGCCGCACCCAGACCGCCGAGGTCGGCGGGGCATGCAGCGAGGTTATTGGCCAGCTGCTGGAGGTCAACGCGCTCTATCGGCTTCGCGCCGCCCAGGGGATTATCGGTCTCCGCAAGAAGTACGGCGAGACGCGGCTGGAAGCGGCCTGCGCGAAGTCCCTCGTGGTCGGGGACCCGTCCTACCGCACAGTCAAAGGCATCCTGATCGCCGGCACCGAGACCGGCCCCGAGCCGGAGACCAGCGCTGACGCGGGTATCGCCGCGTTCCTGCACGGGCCCAAGCGGCTCTTCGCGACCGCCGCGACCCCTGCCGCGGCGGAGGACCACCACGACGACCAGGGCCGCCGCGAAGGCGAAGGAGTCGCCTGATGACCATCATGGACACCCTGCGGGACTCGCTCAAATCGCTCAAGCTCTCCGGCATGCTCGAGACTCTCGACGCCCGTTTGCCCCAGGCCCATGGCGGCGAGCTCGGCCACCTGGAGTTCCTGCAGATCATCTGCCAGGACGAGATCACCCGCCGGGAGACCGTCGTCTTCCAACGGCGCCTGCACCGGGCAAAGTTCGAGCAGCAGGCCACCCTGGAAGAGTTCGACTTCTCGGCCTCGCCGAAGCCGCCTGCGGTCCAAATCCGTGACCTCGCGGCCCTGCGATGGCAGGCCGGCGAGCCGGTCATCCTCTTCGGCCCCGTCGGCGTCGGCAAGACCCACATAGCCCAGGCCCTGGACCACCTCGCCATCCGCCAGGGCGCCCACGCGCGGTTTGCCAAGACCAGCCGGATTCTGGCCGACCTCGCCGGCGGACACGCCGACCGCACCTGGGACAGACGCCTGCGAGAACTCGTACGTCCCGACGTGCTCATCCTCGACGACTTCGCCATGCGGCAGCTGACCGCCCCCCAGGCCGACGCCCTCTACGAACTGGTCAGCGAACGGCAAGGAAGATCCCTGATCATCACCAGCAACAGGGCCCCGAGCGACTGATATCCGCTCTTCCCCAACCCCGTCGTCGCCGAGTCACTCCTGGACCGGCTCATCAACACCAGCCACCAGGTCATCATGAACGGCCCCAGCTACCGGCCGAACAAACGGCCCAGAAACGGCAACAACAAGACAACCGGAGGCTCGATCAGCTAAGGGTTGGGCCTTGACCCCGGAGTTTGAACACGTCTATGCGGCTTGAGTCAGGGTAGTTGCTGCTGGTTGGAAGTCGTTCTCGTAGGCGATCGGGGACCGCTGGCCGAGGCGGGAGTGCCGGCGTCGGGTGTT
>NZ_JAJQQS010000055.1 GCF_021228125.1 Streptomyces albireticuli | reverse complement strand
ACTTTAGCGGATTTCCCCCGCGACTCCTAATCGGAGTCCGATCCGAATTCCGGACACGCCGAAATCCATCCCGTTCAAGGGCCGTGCAGTAGAGAGTGCCACCGGATGTGGCGTGAGTGGCCGCCTCGTCATCCCTGGGGACTCCGTGGCAACTCGAAGAACTCTACACGAGCCCGTAGGACGCATCAAACCCGTGGCGCAACCAGGTTTCAGGGGCGTACGGTCGGATCATGACTCAGCATGCGTGCAGCTGCACCCAGGAGTGGTGGGCCGCCTGACGGCGGCCCGACTCTGCGCATGCAACCAACGGCCGCCGCCTCGGCGGCCGTCTTGCTGTCTGTGGCGGTGGGCCCTCTTCAAGGAGGCAGGAACCGATGACACGGATCTTCAGCGGCATCAAGCCCACCGGCCATCTGACCTTGGGCAACTACCTGGGCGCCGTCCGGCAGTGGGTCGAGGTGGACCAGCACAAGGCCGACGCGCTGTTCTGCGTCGTCGACCTGCACGCCCTCACCGTGGACCACGATCCGGCCCGGGTCCGAAGGCTCAGCAGGCAGGCGGCGACGCTCCTGCTCGCCGCCGGCCTGGAGCCGGCCCGCTGCACCGTGTTCGTACAGAGCCATGTCGACGAGCACACCCGGCTCTCCTACCTCCTGGAGTGCACGGCGTCCGACGGCGAGATGCGGCGGATGATCCAGTACAAGGAGAAGTCCGCGCGGGAGCGGGCCGCGGGCGGCGGGGTGCGGCTCTCCCTGCTGACCTATCCGGTCCTGATGGCGGCGGACATCCTCGCCTATTCGGCCGACGAGGTCCCGGTCGGCGACGACCAGGCGCAGCACGTCGAGCTCACCCGCGACCTGGCCGTCCGCTTCAACCAGCGGTACGGGCACACCTTCACCGTGCCGAAGGCCGTCGTCCCCTCCGTCGCGGCCCGGATCATGGACCTCCAGGACCCGACGTCGAAGATGGGGAAGTCGCACGCGGAGACGGCCGGGATCGTCTACCTCCTCGACGAGCCGGACGTCGCGCGGAAGAAGATCATGCGTGCGGTGACCGACAGCGGCAGCGAGGTCGTATACGACCGTGAGGCCCAGCCCGGCGTGGCCAACCTGCTGGAGATCCTCGCCTCCTGCACGGGCGGGACCCCCGCCGAGCTCGCCGGGACGTACGCGTCCTACGGGGCGCTGAAGCGTGACACCGCGGAGGCCGTGCTGGAGCTGCTGCGGCCGGTGCGGGAGCGGCACGCGGAGCTGTGCGCGGACCCGGGCTATGTGGACGCGGTGCTGCGCGAGGGTGCCGTGCGGGCGCGGGAGCTGGCCCGGCCGACGGTCGACGCGGCGTACGCGGCGATCGGCCTGCTGCCGCCCGCCTGAAGGTCCGCCGGCGCTCCTCGGGGGAGTCCCGGGGCCGGTGGCGCCTGAGGCCCACCGGTCCCGGAGCCGCCGTAAGACTCAAGCCTGCCCGGAAGCCAGTTCGCGGCTGCGGTCGCGGGCGGCCTCGAGCGCGGCGATCAGCGCGGCCCGTACGCCGTGCCGCTCCAGCTCGCGGATCGCGCTGATGGTCGTACCCGCCGGGGAGGTCACCGCCTCGCGGAGCTTCACCGGGTGCTCACCGCTGTCGCGCAGCATGACGGCCGCGCCGATGGCCGCCTGGACGATCAGGTCGTGTGCCTTGTCGCGCGGCAGACCGAGCAGGATGCCGGCGTCGGTCATCGCCTCGACGAGGAAGTAGAAGTACGCGGGCCCGGAGCCGGAGAGGGCGGTGGCGGCGTCCTGCTGGGACTCGGGTACGCGCAGCGTCTTGCCGACCGGCTTGAAGATCGCCTCGGTGCGGAGCAGGTGCTCCTCCGCCGCGTGCGTCCCCGCGGAGATGACGGACATGCCCTCGTCCACCAGCACGGGAGTGTTCGGCATGACCCTTACGACCGCGGTGCCGGCCGGGAGCTTCTCTTCCAGGAAGGCCGTGGGGATGCCGGCCGCAGCGCTGATGACCAGCCGGTCCGCGGACAGGTGCGGGGCGAGCTCGTCCAGCAGCGCGGCCATGTCCTGCGGCTTCACGGCGAGGATGAGGGTGTCGGCGGCCTTCGCCGCCTCCAGGTTGCCTACGGCGTCGACGCCGTAGCGGGCGCGCAGGTCCTCCGCGCGCTCCGGGCGGCGGGCGGTGACCAGCAGGTCGTCGGTCGACCAGCCTGCTCGGATCATCCCGCTGAGGAGTGCCTCGCCGATCTTTCCTGTGCCGAGGACGGCGACTTTCTGAGCCACGGAGCTCGCTCACCTCTTCGCTGCGCTGGGTTCCAGGGGCGTGCCACGCCATTTTCGCACCCGGCGCGTGCGCCATGCTCCGGCGCGAGGCGAACGTAAGACCACACAGGCATACGCCGGAGTGAACCGAGCGTCCGATTCCGGCCGCCCGACCCCGCGTTTACACCGTAGTAACACGCCAACTGCTCAACCTACGGCGCCACTTGGACAGAATGACCGCGGGTGTCCACGGCACGCTCCGTCACCCTTTGCCGTCCGCCGCTCCCCACGACGACGTCTTCCCGCTGCCCGTACTCCCCCTTCGACAGGCAACGAACCGCATCGCTGTGCGCGCCGCCGCGCACTGGAGGCAAGCTCATGGAGAAAATACCCTTCAGCCATGCCCGGAATGTGTTCTCCCGGGCCAAGCTCCGGTCAAACCATCCCCATGCCCGTCCCCGGACGAGCCTTGAGCGCAAAGCGGACCTCCGGGCCGACTTCACCGCCTCGCTCGTCGTCTTCCTGGTCGCGGTCCCGCTGTCCGTGGGCATCGCCGTCGCCTCCGGGGTGCCGGTCGAGCTGGGGCTCGTCACCGGCGTGGTCGGCGGCCTCCTCACCGGTCTCCTGCCGGGCAGCAGCCTCCAGGTCAGCGGCCCCGCCGCGGGACTGACCGTCCTCGTCTTCGAAGCCGTGCGGGAGTACGGGCTCGGGGCGCTCGGCGCCCTGGTGCTCGCAGCCGGCCTGCTCCAGATCGCCATGGGGGTGCTGCGCCTGGGGCGATGGTTCCGGGCGATCTCCGTGGCCGTGGTCCAGGGGATGCTGGCGGGCATCGGCCTCGTCCTCATGGCCGGCCAGCTCTACGCCCTCGCCGACGCCGCCCCTCCCGGCGGTGGTCTGGCAAACCTGGGCGGCCTTCCCGGGCTGCTCGTCGACACCCTGGGCTCGGCGGACGCGATGTGTGCCGTCGCGGTCGGGGTCGGCACGATGGCGGTCCTGGTCCTGTGGCCCCGCTGGCGGCGCGGGGCCCGGATCCTCCCCGGTCCGCTGGCCGCGGTCGCGCTGGCGACGACCGCGGTGGCCGGCCTGTCGCTTCCCGTGGCGCGGATCCAGGTGAGCGGCCTGCTCGACGCCGTGCAGCCGCCCGGCTCCCGGGACTTGGCCCGGCTCACCGAGATGGGCGTGCTGGGCACCGTGCTGGCCTTCGCGCTGATCGCTTCGGCGGAGTCGCTCTTCAGCGCCGCGGCCGTGGACCGGCTGCACGACGGGCCGCGCACGGATTACGACAAGGAGCTGATCGCGCAGGGCGCGGGCAACACGGTGTGCGGGGCGCTCGGCGCGCTGCCGCTGACGGCGGTGATCGTCCGTAGCGCGGCCAATGTGAACGCGGGCGGGCGCACGAAGGCCTCGCGCGTCCTCCACGGGCTGTGGCTGCTAGTCTTCGCCGCCGTCCTGCCCTGGGCACTGGAGGTCATCCCGGTGGCGGCGCTCGCGGGTGTGCTGATCCACGCCGGCTGGAAGCTGGTCCCCGGCCGCGACCTCGCCCGGCTGTGGCGCGAGCACCGGGGCGAGGCGGTCGTGCTGGTGGTCACCACGGGGGCCATCGTCACGACGAACCTCTTCGAGGGCGTCCTCGTCGGTCTCCTCATGGCGATCGCCAAGGCGGCGTGGGAGACCTCGCACGTCCATGTGGAGACGGTCGGGGCCAAGGACGGCGTCGTCCGCGCCCGGGTGCTCGGGAACGCGAACTTCCTGCGCCTGCCGAAGCTGCTGGACGAGCTGGAGGCACTGCCGCGCCCGGGGCACGGCGTCGAGCTCGACCTGAGCGGGCTGCGCCATATGGATCACGCGTGCAGGTCGGCACTGTCCGCCTGGGCGGAGCGCAACGCCGCGCCGCGGGGCGCGGTGGCGACGGGACCACCGGTCGGGCCCTGAACCAGCACGCACTACCGGGGGCGCTCAGGAATTCCTGAGCGCCCTTCGGCTGGGCACGTACGCGTAAGAAAAAGTTTCTGAACGCAAAAATGCCTCAGGCCCCGAGTGAAAACTCGGGGCCTGAGGCTAAAAATTGTTCGGCGGCGTCCTACTCTCCCACACGGTCCCCCATGCAGTACCATCGGCGCTGAAAGGC
>NZ_JAJQQS010000054.1 GCF_021228125.1 Streptomyces albireticuli | reverse complement strand
CGCTACGCCGTGGAACAGACCTTCGCCCTGCTCCACCAGTTCAAACGCCCCGCCATCCGCAGGGAGCACCGAACCGAACCCCACAACACGTTCCTCTCGCTGGCCTGCGGCCCCAACCGCCCGAGGCGCCTCAAGAAGACCCGTTCATCATCCTGTTACGAGCCCTAAGGATCTTCAGAGTGGCTACTGATCGGGTGATGGCGGCAGGCTCGTAACAGGCGAGGCCCTCGGGCTGTTGATCGAGATGTCTGACGTCTCAACACCACAGCCTGGTAGCATCGTTATCCCGTCTCCCTCATGCGTTCAACAGAGAATTGACACTCTCGTTAACTTTTCCTTCTTCTGCGGGAGTGAAGTCAAGTCTACTCAGAGATTCATAATTTTCAGCCAAGTGGGCAAGGTTTCTGGTGGACATCAATACCGAAGTCACGCTTGAGTTACGCAATAGCCAGCTGATAGCAAGCTGCGACAGGGATTGACCACGGCTTACAGACATACTGGCCAATGCCCTCAACGCAGATACCTCATCACCGAGAAATGATCCCTGGCCATGCCCATGGAAGGTTGGATGGTCGACGAGCGTCCCGTGAGCGAGAGGCGCGCCGGCGACAAATCCGATTCCCTGACGCTGAAGAACATCAAGGAGTCCATTTTCCACCCACCGATCCAGCAATGAATACGATGCTTCACAAAAGGCGAGAGGGGCACGGAGATCCCGCAATACCTCTGCAGCCCTATAGGCCACTGCGGGCGCGTAGGAGGAAAGTCCTGCATAAAGAGCCTTGCCTTGACGAACAGCATCAGCCAAAGCGGTGGAAGTTTCTTCAACAGGTGTATTTGGATCATATCTGTGGGCCAAGCAAACATCAATATAGTCCAGGCCGGTAGATTGCAATAGCCTGTCAAGCGAGGAGAGCAAATATTTGCGCGATCCGTATCCGATCAAAGGCCCAGGCGATGACCCGAAGCCAATCCTGGTAGATAGAACTAGCTCCTCTCTCCTGGAGAGGAGCCTTCCGATGATTTGGTCGATAACTCCTTTCGAGAGGCAAGACAGATTCAAATCGAAGTGAGTGATACCGGCATCGATAGAGTACTCGAGGAGTCTGTTACGAACTTCTGGGCGCTGAGCAGCAAATTCCCGACCGATACTGAGCGAAATAACCGGAAGATGAAGCCCGCTTTTCCCGCTTCGGCGGTAAGGCATTGTGCCGATCAGGCTAGGGCGCGAGGTAGCCACGTTCTATACACCTTCCGCTAAGGGTCAGAATATTTCTGATATTCCTCGAAGATCGAGGAGCGTCTGCCGTTCCTCGAATCGCCAAGACAAGGAATCTGAATCACTATTCTATTGCCACGAAGCTAACATTCGTCGAAAAGCACTGAATGGGATGCGATGCCCGCAGAGGCAGCATCCCGCCCAAAACGCAATAATCCAGATCCAGAACCAGTTGTGTAATACGCTCGGACTACGCCACTAGCAGCGAGAGTTTGCTGGCATCGTAGGCAAGGGCGAGCCAGTAAGGGAGAGCCGGCTCTATTGACTCGCGCTACGTGAATCACCGAACCACGAGACATTCGGATGCGGCGTATCAGAACTTCCTCGGCATGGAAGGTGGCGTGTCGAAAATCAGTGCTCGGTAAATTTCGGCGATGGTTGCATGCATGCCCCATGATACGTCCACCCTTGGTCAGAACAGCACCGACCTTAAAGCGGCATTGAGACTTGCTCGCCTGTCTGATAGCCAAGTTCAAATAGTTGCTCATGAGATACCCGACAAGGATTCACTAATAGCTCCCGCTAGTACTAGGAAGCTTGGATTGAGTAAAATTTAAAATTCGCGAGATAACGGAGATTGAAACACCTGGTCGAGTGGCCTATATAGGGTGGAACTTTAAATGGGTCAATCTAACGGTTGAGGGGTATTGCATAGGGCAATAAGTACTGGAGTTACCCCCATTAGGGACACCAAAAACGACAATGTGAATATTGCGAACATAATGATGACACTCACCTAAGATAGCAAGCTCGGGGCGGGAATAGGATATCTGGACACTTTCTGGCGCATGTTGCTATTGGAATCACTGGTCCAGGAAATTCAAGGCGCTAAACCCATTTGCAGGTTTGACAGCACTGGTGGCTTCTACGCGGCGATCTCGTTCGGCACGTAGCACGTGATCTTCTCTGTACAGATTCCTCTTGCCGATCCGTGCAATTGGCCTAATGTATCCTCGTCGCGCCCACTGCCGGATGCACGCGGGAGTTACTCCTGCCGCCTCTGCTGCTTCCACTGTGGTTAGCAATCGGTCTTGAGGTGAGCTCATCGCCCTGCCGAAGAAGGCGAAAATCTCTTCATTACGGAGAGCAAAACGACTGGCCATAATATCTCCTCTAACGGTAGTACACCACTAAGTAAAGAAGATTGATAGCAATCAAACCGAAATTCCTGCAGTCTTATATATGCTACATAACATAATGAGGTCGACTCTCTAGTGTGTAACCGTACGCCGAGAAGCTATTGAGAATTGGCTTGCCATCGCGAGCCGCACGAATTACAGATGATCTCCCCATCTCCTTTAGAGAATGCCGACCGTAAACCACAAATAGGGCATGGAGTCTCCAAGCGTTTATATATTTCTTCTTGTCCCAACAGACGGCGAGCACGCTCATGAACGACACATACCTGCCTCGCGTATGCCCCCTCCTGTGCATTAGCCACTATATGAGGCAGATTCCGAGAAAGAGCATGACATAAGTGCTGCAGCAAAGGACCCGACGCAGTCGGGGCCTGAACGAGACATTCAGGTAGGGTGCTAGCAGCCCACTCAAATACTGCGTCAACGCAGAGCTCGGCGTGGTCAATCAGATCAAGTGAGAGAGGGTCAGGATTTCTTCGGTATTTCCAGGCTCGCGGGCCTTCAAGGCGTTCTGTTACCCACCGGCGGCCGGATAAAGGCTCTACATATAATTCCACATATAGCCTAGGAAGAGCCTCGAGCGCCTTTTGGACACGAGAGCTACAGATTGAACATACCTGCACACGCGTGTCTTCCCCCGAAAAATATTCACGGCAGACGAGGCAATCTGACATTATGGGACTCCTGCGAAAAATGAGCGAGGTGGGATTCGAACCCACATGCCACTTGGGCTACGGATTTTAAGTCCGCTGCGTCTAGCCTGTTGCGCCACTCGCTCAATGGATATTTTTAATGACCCTGTTGTAAAATAGATGCACGTGATAGAAATATTCCGCTAAAGCCTCCGAAAACCTTAACGCTGCCCAGAGCGAGGGTGCGGGTTCTTCCGATAATGTTCTGCGCGGGCATTCGCTAGTAGATCCGACCAGGATTTCACATCCGGCCGCCTGATTAGTAACGCTCTCCGCCAATTTGCCCGTGCGCCGCCATAAATACCATAAGGGATTCTTTCATCGAGCGCAAAAGCAAGGCACTCTGTACTAACAGGACAGCGTAAACACGTGCCAAGCGCCTCTTTAAGTAGTGGCGAAGTATCAGGGGAAAAAAACGGGCGCGTGTCTCGCCCGGCACATGCCGCTCGATGTCGCCAAAGACGATCCCAGAAAGGCGGAGCAGAGTCTAATGTGTCTCTATCTTGAAAAATCATTTTGCCTGTAATTCTACCGAAAATTAATACTTGATGAATTGAACGCTTCGTGCCGTGCATCCTAAACTTGTGTGCCACTGCCGACCGATTGTCGGCCTATTCGTAGATCGCCTTCGACAAGACTCTGCCGGCCTGCGGTTTTAGAGGCAACCACAGTTATCGGGAAGAGTGCAACGATCCTTAATGTGTCGCCCTCTGCAAGTTATCGGTCAACTTCGACAATTATCGAGCCGAAGTTACCAACTGCGGCGCAAATTCCAGTGGGCGCAGGGTCAATGTTCAGTTCGGAAAGTTGAAGAAACCTCTACGCCAAATGAGGGTAGAGTCGGCGCGGTCCTGCGCCTCTCAGTTATGTTTCTGGTTCTCATAGCACCCGCCATAAGCAATACTCTTATCGTGACATGGTCGAACCTCAGTCAGGCATGGCGCCAGAGCGGTCATATGGCTACGGAGAAGGACTTACTAGTTGATAGGAACATCTCTTCGAATTCAATCCTTCTCGGTCAATCCAGCCCCCTACTGTCCAGGAAGATGCCCTGACAGCTGAGTTAAGGAGACGTCGACGCGCGTAGGCTTGCCGGAGTGGGTCAGCGGCGTCACCTTCTTCGAGGTATCACGTGGGCCCTGGCAACGATCAGACGCGGGGTGGAGGTCGGGGCTACACGCTCCCCTCGGCCGTAAAAGCGAGTAACAGCTGGCTTAATTCGCCGGGGCGCCGCACTCCGAACGGATTCCAGCGGCTGCTGAACACGGCGAACTGGAACGCCGATGTGTCCGCGATGACCTCCAGAAATACGTCGCCGAGCACCTTGGACAAGACGGATGGGTGCTCGTCATCGACGACACGGGCTTCGTCAAGAAGGGCACCACCTCTGCCGGGTGCAGCGGGCAGTATTCCGGCACCACCGATCGCACCGAGAACTGCCACGAGGGCGGCGAGCTGGCCCTGTGAAGTCGGGGATCGGCGGCACGACCGAAGCTGAGCGAGGCACTGGTCGCGGTGCTCGAAGCCGAACTGGCCAAGGGGCCGGCGGCTCACCGCTGGC
>NZ_JAJQQS010000053.1 GCF_021228125.1 Streptomyces albireticuli | reverse complement strand
CTCCGCGACTGCCGCCTCAAAGGCGACGGCGTCCACCACGCCATACCCGGCATCGCCCGCCCCCACAACCCCACCCTGACCGGATGACAGAGGAAACGAACCAGCCAACCTGCATCCCCTGAACCAATAACAGGACAGCCCTTAGCGTCTTCGACTTCAGTAAGGACGCCTCCACCTACACTCTTCCTACGCTCGGCCCTGCGGCACCGGCCGGAGAGGTCCCTGGCACCACCGGCACGAATCCCACCCCCAAGCACCGACACCACACCCGCTCAGGAATCGGGCACCAAGTCGGCGTGCGCTCTGCCTTACCAAACCAACGCCTATCTCGATCGCACCCAAGTGTCGGATGGCTCGATGTCGATCTGGATCCGCATGCTGAATCTGGGCGAGTACGCCACCAGCGCCGCCCACTTCGCCATTTACGCTAACGCCTACCGCAGTGGCGGTCCCTGGCAGTACACCATCGGCGCGGACTCTGGGCAAGAGGACTTCTTCAACGTCGGAAGCGGCAAGTACGACTTCACTGTCATTGGGCCCAACCGATTCCTGCGCAGCTTCACCGGGGATGCGTCCAAGGTAGCCCAGGGCAAGCACGTCTCCGTAAAGTTTACTTTTGAGATTCACTCCTCGAGCGGCAAGCTGGCTGTCATCTTCAACATGAAGAATCATGGCACCCAGAATGTGGTTTTCCGGATCAAATCCAACCAGTACCGTACCTGGGACAAGACCTACTCCGTCGCTGTCGCGTCGCAGGAGACGGAGTTCTTCAATGCCGTCTCCTACAACGCCGGCTGGTACGACTTCACCATCACTGTGGACAACGACGCCACCTGGTCCGAGCGTTTCACGGGCCACATCGAGTATGGACAATCCAGCACTACTGGCTGACATCGCGCATAGCCTAGATACCTGTAAGGGAAGTTTGGGAGTAATCCTGGAGTAGGAGGGGGGAGATTGAGAGGGTGCCGTACGAGTGCCATGTCATCAGATCAAATGTTGGCAGCTAGTTCGTAAAATTCATCGCCCCGGCGAAATTGTTCTGGTGTCCAAGTTATCGGACTTGGGCTCTCTCGCTATAATGTTGCTGGGCCCGATTGTGACCGGGTGTAAGGGTTCGGCCATCCGGTGGGAGTGCGCCTGCAGACCTCGGCTCGGCGCACCCAGTCACGGACCACTTCCCGGTTGTTCCCGAACAGGTCTGTTGATTCTTAATAGAGATTCTGCCTATGCTCCGGTCTGCTCATGCGCCTTACGCCATCTCGGACCAACGCGCACATGGCTCGTTTGGGTATTTTCTCTTTACTAAGGTAAGTCCTGATCCTCCAAGAACCCATTATCCAATAGGGCTGGGTGGTCTAAACGCCCAGGTTGAAGGCTTCTCGCCATTCCGTTTACAGTAGGACGACATGTCCCGGAGTCAGGTCGGGGAGGGTTAATTCTTCATCTAGCCATAATCGATCTAATTGCCTCGTTGATTAAACCGCCCCGAAATGTTGAGGCGGCCCTACATGCTCAAACGAAAACTATGGGGTGAAACGCTCATAGGTCGGAATTCTGTGCCACCAAAGGCGCGCGGTCATATCTGATCAACTTCGGGACAGCTCTGGGACTTCAATGGCAGATCAGGCATGTGTCCGTTCACGTGACGGTGCAACAGTCCGTCGTGAAGGTCGTCTCGCGGCACACCTGCGGACCGTCGCGCCGGCCTTAGGTTTGTACGCCGGGCTGCGGTTGGTGAGTCTTCTTGCCTACTGGTGGCTGGCCGGGCAGGCTAGTGCGGACCCGTGGCACAACATCGGAGTCATGTGGGACTCCGTTTTCTACCGGAATATCGCCCTGAACGGGTATCCGAAAGAGCTCCACTTCTTCAGAGGCGATAGGCCTGGGACGGAGGTGACGCAGGCATTCTTTCCGCTTTATCCGATGTTGATGCGCTGGATTGCGCTCACAGGTGTGGACTTGACCCTGGCTGGCATGTTGATTTCCACGGTCGCGTCTTTGGTAGCGGCTTGGGGCCTGTTCAAGATCGGTTCCGAACTCCGGGGTGCCCTCACCGGTACCATGCTCGCTGGTTTGCTGGCCCTGCTGCCGACCGCCGTCGTTCAGCAACTTGTTTACACCGAATCCCTGTTCATTGCCTTGGCGGTCTGGACACTCCACGCGACGATGCGGCATCGCTGGACTTTGGCCGGACTGCTGTGCGTGCCATGCGGCCTGAGTCGCCCGACCGCTGGCGCAGTCGTTAGTGCGGTTGTCCTCACCGCACTATGGGTGCTGTACAAGCGCACTGACGGCTGGCGACCACTTCCCGCAATTATTCTCTCGCCGCTAGGGCTGCTGTCATACTTCGGCTACCTTGCAGCCCGCTACGGTCGCATTGACACCTACTTTGTAATTCAGAAGAACAACTGGGGTGAGACCTTCGATGGTGGTAAGACCACCTGGAAGACGCTGACCACGGGGCTTACCGCCGGGGGCTCCGTGGAGCTTCCTAGGATCGTCACCGCCCTGTGCCTATTGGCGCTGCCCGCCCTGATCATCTTCATGCTGCAAGAACGCCTTCCCTTGGTCCTGACTGTTTACGCCATGGCATCGCTGACTACGGTCGTGAGCATGCACCACTGGGCCGGAACGATTCCCCGTTACCTGATGCCAGTCTTCCCGCTCATGATCCCAACCGCCCACGCACTCTCCAGGTCCAGACTCCCAACCCGAATCACAGTGCTGCTCACTCTGGGCCTGGCCTCGGGCTGGTACGCAGCCTGGGTCCCTTTGCAGTTCTCGATGGCCCCTTAATCGGATCAGGTAATCCAAAAATCTCTCCGACACAATCCGGCGTGCTTGTCATTATGTCTAATTCTACGCTCGGAGGCCAATCGGCCGAGATTAGGTAGCATTTTCAGGTCCTAGATATGCCTGAATCTCGACAGCCGGGCCTGAGCTGTGGGAACAGTTCTGAATTAACCTCCGGGTACGCAAACCGTTGCACCGTACCCACCTCGTTGAGTTGCACGCACACATTCAACCCGAGAGGATGCCCACCTATGTCAGATCTGCATTCAACCGTGGCGAAAGCTGACCAGCGGATTTTACTCTCGGTACGCAGATACTTCGCCGACGAGCAATCCGTCACGGCGGCCCGTGCCCTGTCTTGGTACGGCGGACACGCCACAGGGTGGCTGGCCATCGGACTGGCGGGTGCTGCCCGCGACCGCGAGCGCTGCGGGCAGTGGCTGCGAGCGACTGGCCTTGTTGCCAGTGCCCATCTGGCCAGCATGGTCGTCAAGCAGGTCGTCCGGCGCCCAAGGCCACAAGTCCCCGGCCTGGAGCCGCTGATGAAGACCGCTAGCAAGCACAGCTTTCCCAGTTCGCACGCCGCCTCGGCGGCCGCAGCCGCAGTTTCCTTCGGTTCGATGATGCCTGTGTTGCCCCTGCGGACGGCGGCAGCGGCACTGTGCTTCTCGCGTCTCGTCGTGGGCGTGCACTTCCCGAGCGACGTCGTCGTCGGCGCGGCCATGGGCGCCGCAGTGGCCCAGGCCGGCCAGCGCTGGGTGGCTCTGGGAGGACGCTGCGATGGCTGACGCCACTGACATCATGGCCGCCCCGGCCCCTACCACCGAGCAGCCAAAAAAGACCGCAAAAACTGATGAAGCGTCGCAGACACATGCCACTCCGCCGACGACAGCAACGTTCTCCCTTGTCGCGCTCCCCGGCGGCCTGGTGCGCAACGCTCGACCGCACCAGTGGGTCAAGAACATCCTCGTCCTGGCCGCACCCGCAGCGGCCGGGCAGTTAAGCGACATCGACATCCTGCGGCAGAGTGCCATCGTCTTCCTGCTTTTCTGCGCAGCCACCTCCAGTATCTACCTCATCAACGATGCCTTGGACGTTGAAGCCGACCGGGCTCACCCGGCCAAGCGCCACCGGCCGGTCGCTGCAGGAATCGTCCCGCTTCCCGCAGCCTACGCGGCCGGCATCCTGTTGGCCCTCGGCTCACTAGTGGGGACCGCGCTGCTCTGCAGTGTCGGCACTGCCACCGTTCTCGGGATCTATCTGGTTGTTCAGGTGCTGTATTCTGCCCGGCTCAAGCATGTCCTGGTAGTCGACTTGGTGATCGTCGCCTCTGGCTTCGTGCTGCGTTCGATGTTCGGCGGCATCGCAGCGAACATCACGCTGTCACAATGGTTCTTGATTACCACCGGCTTCGGTTCCCTGTTCATGGTGGGGGCGAAGCGGTACTCCGAACTCGTGCTCATGGGTGATCAGGCAGCAGAGTCTCGCAAGTTGCTTGCCCACTACACGACTGGCTACCTCCGGTTCGTCTGGCAAACATCGGCGGGCATCACCGTGCTGGCCTACTGTCTGTGGGCCCTGGGTAACCAGGGCGAGGGCCCCGACCTGTGGCGTCAGCTGTCTATCGTCCCGTTCGTCTTCGGCGTGCTTCGCTATGCGCTGTTCGCGGACCGCGGCACAGCGGGAGCTCCCGAAGACGTCGTCCTCAAAGATCGCGTGCTGCTGGGCACCGGACTGCTGTGGCTGATCGCCTACGCTGTATCGGTGATTGGTTCGTGAGGATTGAGGGCCAGGGCTGGGACATGCCGGAACTGACTCGACAGATAAATGATGTGAGTCCGCCCGTGGTCCTTCACGTCGGTCTTGGCATGTGGCAGTGAGAATTTTCAGCGTGGGCGCTCCAGGGTGAGGATGGCTGCGGCGATGGCGGTTATGCGGTTGGAGCTGCATCGGGCTTTGTGGAAGATTCGCCTGGGCTTCGGCCTTGCGATGCTTCCGTTT
>NZ_JAJQQS010000052.1:1671-2895 GCF_021228125.1 Streptomyces albireticuli | reverse complement strand
GGACGAGTCAGAAACCGTTGGTGTAGGCGAAGGACATGCGAAAGGTCCGGCGTAGAGGGTAAGACCCCCGTAGCTGAAACATCAACGGCTCGTTTAAGAGACACCCAAGTAGCACGGGGCCCGAGAAATCCCGTGTGAATCTGGCGGGACCACCCGTTAAGCCTAAATATTCCCTGGTGACCGATAGCGGATAGTACCGTGAGGGAATGGTGAAAAGTACCGCGGGAGCGGAGTGAAATAGTACCTGAAACCGTGTGCCTACAAGCCGTGGGAGCGTCGCGCATCGAGCTTGCTCGGTGCGTCGTGACTGCGTGCCTTTTGAAGAATGAGCCTGCGAGTTTGCGGTGTGTTGCGAGGTTAACCCGTGTGGGGAAGCCGTAGCGAAAGCGAGTCCGAATAGGGCGATTGAGTAGCGCGCCCAAGACCCGAAGCGGAGTGATCTAGCCATGGGCAGGTTGAAGCGGAGGTAAGACTTCGTGGAGGACCGAACCCACCAGGGTTGAAAACCTGGGGGATGACCTGTGGTTAGGGGTGAAAGGCCAATCAAACTCCGTGATAGCTGGTTCTCCCCGAAATGCATTTAGGTGCAGCGTCGTGTGTTTCTTGCCGGAGGTAGAGCACTGGATAGGCGATGGGCCCTACCGGGTTACTGACCTTAGCCAAACTCCGAATGCCGGTAAGTGAGAGCGCGGCAGTGAGACTGTGGGGGATAAGCTCCATGGTCGAGAGGGAAACAGCCCAGAGCATCGACTAAGGCCCCTAAGCGTACGCTAAGTGGGAAAGGATGTGGAGTCGCAGAGACAACCAGGAGGTTGGCTTAGAAGCAGCCACCCTTGAAAGAGTGCGTAATAGCTCACTGGTCAAGTGATTCCGCGCCGACAATGTAGCGGGGCTCAAGCGTACCGCCGAAGTCGTGTCATTCCAGCACATACCCCCAACGGGGGCTGGGATGGGTAGGGGAGCGTCGTGTGCCGGGTGAAGCAGCCGCGGAAGCGAGTTGTGGACGGTTCACGAGTGAGAATGCAGGCATGAGTAGCGATACACACGTGGGAAACGTGTGCGCCGATTGACTAAGGGTTCCTGGGTCAAGCTGATCTGCCCAGGGTAAGTCGGGACCTAAGGCGAGGCCGACAGGCGTAGTCGATGGACAACCGGTTGATATTCCGGTACCCGCTTTGAAACGCCCAATATCGAATCAGGCGATGCTAAGTCCGTGAAGCCGTC
>NZ_JAJQQS010000052.1:0-1574 GCF_021228125.1 Streptomyces albireticuli | reverse complement strand
TCCTGATCTCTTCGGAGTTGAGGGGAGTGGTGGAGCCGACGAACCAGACTTGTAGTAGGTAAGCGATGGGGTGACGCAGGAAGGTAGTCCAGCCCGGGCGGTGGTTGTCCCGGGGTAAGGGTGTAGGCCGTGTGGTAGGCAAATCCGTCACACGTTAAGGCTGAGACCTGATGCCGAGCCGATTGTGGTGAAGTGGATGATCCTATGCTGTCGAGAAAAGCCTCTAGCGAGTTTCATGGCGGCCCGTACCCTAAACCGACTCAGGTGGTCAGGTAGAGAATACCGAGGCGTTCGGGTGAACTATGGTTAAGGAACTCGGCAAAATGCCCCCGTAACTTCGGGAGAAGGGGGGCCATGTCCGGTGATGAGTCTTGCACTCTGAGCTGGGTGTGGCCGCAGAGACCAGCGAGAAGCGACTGTTTACTAAAAACACAGGTCCGTGCGAAGCCGTAAGGCGATGTATACGGACTGACGCCTGCCCGGTGCTGGAACGTTAAGGGGACCGGTTAGCTTGGATTCGTCCAGGCGAAGCTGAGAACTTAAGCGCCAGTAAACGGCGGTGGTAACTATAACCATCCTAAGGTAGCGAAATTCCTTGTCGGGTAAGTTCCGACCTGCACGAATGGCGTAACGACTTCTCGACTGTCTCAACCATAGGCCCGGTGAAATTGCACTACGAGTAAAGATGCTCGTTTCGCGCAGCAGGACGGAAAGACCCCGGGACCTTTACTATAGCTTGATATTGGTGTTCGGTTCGGCTTGTGTAGGATAGGTGGGAGACTGTGAAGCATGCACGCCAGTGTGTGTGGAGTCGTCGTTGAAATACCACTCTGGTCGTGCTGGATGTCTAACCTGGGTCCGTGATCCGGATCAGGGACAGTGTCTGGTGGGTAGTTTAACTGGGGCGGTTGCCTCCTAAAGAGTAACGGAGGCGCCCAAAGGTTCCCTCAGCCTGGTTGGCAATCAGGTGTTGAGTGTAAGTGCACAAGGGAGCTTGACTGTGAGACCGACGGGTCGAGCAGGGACGAAAGTCGGGACTAGTGATCCGGCGGTGGCTTGTGGAAGCGCCGTCGCTCAACGGATAAAAGGTACCCCGGGGATAACAGGCTGATCTTCCCCAAGAGTCCATATCGACGGGATGGTTTGGCACCTCGATGTCGGCTCGTCGCATCCTGGGGCTGGAGTCGGTCCCAAGGGTTGGGCTGTTCGCCCATTAAAGCGGTACGCGAGCTGGGTTTAGAACGTCGTGAGACAGTTCGGTCCCTATCCGCTGTGCGCGTAGGAGTCTTGAGAAGGGCTGTCCCTAGTACGAGAGGACCGGGACGGACGAACCTCTGGTGTGCCAGTTGTCCTGCCAAGGGCATGGCTGGTTGGCTACGTTCGGAAAGGATAACCGCTGAAAGCATCTAAGCGGGAAGCCTGCTTCGAGATGAGGACTCCCTCCTCCTTTGAGAGGGTAAGGCTCCCAGTAGACGACTGGGTTGATAGGCCAGGTGTGGAAGACCGGTAACGGTTGGAGCTGACTGGTACTAATAGGCCGAGGGCTTGTCCTCAGTTGCTCGCGTCCACTGTGT
>NZ_JAJQQS010000051.1 GCF_021228125.1 Streptomyces albireticuli | reverse complement strand
TTCGCCCTGCTCCACCAGTTCAAACGCCCCGCCATCCGCAGGGAGCACCGAACCGAACCCCACAACACGTTCCTCTCGCTGGCCTGCGGCCCCAACCGCCCGAGGCACCTCAAGAAGACCCGTTCATAATCCTGTTACGAGCCCTATGTGGTGAGACGGGCGAGCCGTTTGTAGCAGCAGATTGCAGCGGCGAGGCCGAGAAACGCGAGGTAGTTGCGTGGGTCGCGTTCGTAGCGGTGGGTGAGTCGGCGATAGCCGGTGAGCCAGGACATCGTTCGTTCGATCATCCACCTGCGACGGCCGAGCCGCTCATTAAGGATCTTCAGAGTGGCCACTGATCGGGTGATGGCGGCAGGCTCGTAACAGGCGAGGCCCTCGGGCTGTTGATCGAGATGTCTGACGTCTCAACACCACAGCCTGGGGGCCTCGTTGGTCGTCTATCCTGGCGCACTCGGCCTGCCGCATGCGCTCGTGGAGTGGGTCACGATGCTGATCATCACTCGCGAGGGTGACCGCAGGTGTGCACCGCGGTCCTCCCCGCGCGCGATCGTGGCGCTGGTCTACCTGCGCGAGCACACCCACCCTCGCCAAGCTCGCTGCGGGCTTCCGGATCAGCGAGGGCACCCCCCACGCCTGTGTACACAGCGTGACCTCACTCCTCGCCGGCCGGGACCCGTCCCTCACTCGTGCTCTGCGGCGGGGCTTCGTAGACCCGCTGCCACCGCTGGACCGACCGGACACTCACCTGTAACTGCTTGGCAACCAGCCCGTTCGACTGCCCGTCGGCAGACAATCGAGCCGCTTCCAGGCGGACCCGCTCACGGAACTACCGCCGTTCATCCGTCAGCCCACCACCCTGCGGAGGCCTCACCCCCCCTCGGCGTACCGCGACGAGCACCACCCGTCAGCCCCTACGGCAACCCACCTTTCAAGGTCAGTAACGAGGTGAGGACAGACTCTCTACTGCGTCACAAACTGCATCATGCGTGGCTGCCGAGCGGACGCCTGGCGCATGAACAACCCAATTATGAAGGAGGATGTAAATGTTTCCCGGTGATTCATCACGATTAGGTCACTATTTGCGAGCGTTGATGGCGGCGAGCGCCCTGCCACTGGCCCTGACTGCCATGACGGGTATCTTTCCGTCGATCGCACAAGCGGCGGACAAGTTTGCCCACCGTCCCGTCGTTTTCGTCCACGGCCATGGCGCGGGACCCGGTGTTTGGGGCAATCTGATCAGCGACGCCCAGGCACTCGGGTACAAATCGGAGGAACTCCTCGCCTTCGACTACAGCAAGCAGACCCCCGGCGACACAACCATCGAGGCCATCGCAGGTGGTCTCGGGAAGTACATCAGGGATAACGAACTCGCAAGTAAATCCCCTGACGGCACGATCGATATTGTCGCCCACTCGATGGGTGGTCTCGTCGCCCGCTACTACCTCAAGCACGACGGCGGTACGTCGACCACGAAACACCTGGTCACCCTTGGTACTCCCAACCACGGTACTCTAGCTGCCGATGCTGCGTGTGCCGTGCATGTCAAGTGCGATGTTCAGACCCAAGAGATGACCACTCGGTCGGATCTCCTGAAGGCCCTGAGCAGCGGATCCGAGACGCCGGGGCCGACAGCGTATGCCACGTTCAGAGCCAATTTCGGGAATGAACCTCCGCTTGTTAGCTCTGGCGTGGGCTACTGCGACGGAATCGTCTTCGGCGGGGCGACCAGCGCCCTTGAGGGCGCGCAGAACTTCGTGACAGGGTGCATCGCGCACAACGACTACCCGAGCAACTCCTGGACCAAGGAAAAGACTCTGGCTCTGATCTCCGACGCGGACGGGGTTAACACTCCACAGGCTGCCCAGTTTGCCTGTGCGGATCTGCAGGAAAACTGGGGAAAGGACAAATGGGTGGGCGCCCAGACGTCATCCTGCATGACCGTGACCGGAACGAGTGCCCAGAAGAACGCCTACAGCGAACTCCTAGTACGCGGCTGTGGTTACTACTGGGGGTGGGTAAAGATCTGGTACTACGCGGGATACAAGGACGTGACCTGTGACGTCAAATATGAGGGCAAAGGCATCGGTGACGCCAAATTCCGTGACGCGTCGACACAGTCGGAAAAATTCCGGACTATGGAGATCCGTAGCGACTCGTTCCCTGTCAGAAGCGGCCAAACAGTGGGTGGCTCCTGGAGTTTCGGAATCCATTCCTATCAGTCTGCAGATTACGACGCCCACGGGACCGCAACGACCCCCTCTCTAACCGTCGGCTGAGTCGCGTTTATCCCCGCCTGCGCCAGTCGCTCAGCTAGGGTGCTGTGTGGGCTTGTCTCATATGTGTTTCTCTGCCGGAGCAGCCTTTTCCCCACCCCGCCCCTTCCCTATCGTCGAGTTCACCCTGCTCAATGGCCTCAGAGCGGTGACCTTGTAGGAATTCGCTGCCCACACCCCCGGATGGGCGAAGGCCGGACCACCGACGGTCGCCGTGCGTCGAACAATCCGCAAACAGTGGTACCAAGTGCGCTAGGCACTGTTTCTCGGATCTCCTGACCTGGGTGGGGTGTTGGGGTCAGACTGGTTGTATGGGCCGTGGGGATCTGACGAATGCGGAGTCTCAGCCTGATATCTACACTCAAAGATAATCAGGCCCTAGCGTGCGATCATTCGGGAAAATGGCGCGACACGTATCAGCAGCAGTTGATGCAGCCCCTCACCGATATCAAGAGCTACTCTAATTCTGTCGCGGCGTTCTTGCCGCAGCTGGATCAATTGGCGGCGGATGTGAATTAGGGGGACAAGAGCGCGCGCAAGAAGTTTGATGAAGCGCTTGGTGAACTTTCTCAAGGCGCAGCGAGGACGAACCCTGGGCCGACGTCATCCCTTACGAGCCTGACAGCGGGGAGGACCGGGCACCGGAGCAGCCTCTGCACTGGGGACAGGCCGTCAGTGGGATGACCTCGACAGCTGGCCGGTCGGCCAGCAGGAACCCGCCATGGCCGCCGTAGCGGCTGTGCCGGACCAGGCCGGTTCTCCGGGATGGCTGGTGCCGGTGGGAAGCACCGCCGCCCCAGCCGCCCGGGCGGCCACCGGCACGCTGGTCCGCACGGCCCCGCAGAACGACAGTCCGGGGCACCCGGCCCCCGCTGCCGAACCCGACGACACCGGATTCCTCCCCTACTACCTCCCCATTACCTTCTTGGTGGCCCCGCAATGGGGCGCCCGGCCTCCGGGGTTGGCATGACTTTCTCCCCCTGTCGAACGCATGGCCTGGGGGGTGGTGTCACCGGCTCCGGAGGCATCGACAGACCGCTGATTAGGGGCATGACCACCGGCTTCTCCGCAGGTCGGGAGGCTCTTCGTAATGTGGATGTGGCGATCGGTGCCGTGGGACGGCCGGGTAGGAACGACCGAAGGACACACGTGATCGACGTCAGCGACATCGGCGCCTTCCTCGGCCTGGACGTCGGCAAGGGCGAACACCACGCCACCGCCGTCACACCGGCCGGGAAGAAGGCCTTCGACAAGCGGCTGCCCAACAGAGAGCCGAAGCTCCGCGAGGTCTTCGCCAAGCTCAAGACCAAGCACGGCGCCGTGCTCGTGGTCGTCGACCAGCCCGCCTCGATCGGTGCTCTGCCGCTCGCGGTGGCCCGCGACATGGGCTGCGAAGTCGCCTATCTGCCAGGCCTGACGATGCGGCGGATCGCCGACCTCTATCCAGGCGAGGCCAAGACCGATGCCCGCGACGCGTTCGTCATCGCCGATGCCGCCCGCTCGATGCCGCACACCCTGCGGGCGATCGAGCCCGCCGACGAGACGGTCGCCGAGCTGGAGATGATCGCGGGCTTCGACGACGACCTCGCCGGCGAAGCCACCAGGGTCTCCAACCGCCTGCGGGGACTGCTGACCCAGATCCACCCGCATCTCGAACGGGTCCTCGGCCCGCGCGTCCAGCACCCGGCGGTCCTGGACCTGCTGGAACGCTTCGGGTCCCCGGCCCAGATCCGCAAAGCCGGCCGCCGCCGGCTGGTGAACCTGCTCCGGCCGAAGGCACCCAGAATGGCCGAACGGCTGGTCGACGACATCTTCACCGCCCTGGACGAACAGACCGTCGTCGTTCCCGGCACCGACGCGGCCGCGCTGATCGTCCCGAGCCTGGCCACTTCTCTGACTGCCGTCCTTGACCAGCGGAAACTGCTGGCCGCCCGGATCGAGGAACTGCTGGAGGCTCACCCTCTTCCCAAGGTCCTGACGTCCATGCCGGGGATCGGCGTCAGGACCGGAGCCAGAATCCTCATCGACGTCGGCGACGCGTCCGCTTTCCCGTCCGCCGCCCACCTCGCCGCCTACGCGGGCCTCGCCCCGGCCACCCGCAGTTCCGGGTCCTCGATCCGCGGCGAACAACCGTCGCGGAGAGGAAACAAGCAGCTCAAACGGGCCTTCTTCCTGTCCGCGTTCGCCGCACTGGCCGACCCGGTCTCCCGCGCCTACTACGACAAGAAGATCGCCCAGGGAAAGCACCACACCCAAGCCCTCCTCTGCCTCGCCCGACGACGAGCCGACGTGCTCTTCGCCATGCTCCGCGACGGCACCTTCTACGACCCCAAGCCCGCCCCTACGGGTTGACGAAACCCATAGGGGCACCCCCCGCAGGCCCCGGCAGTGGCAGAGCCCGCGCCGGCCGCGAGCCCGCGCCCACGTCAGCGTCCGCACCCCGGGCTTCTGAGTTCGACCAGCCGGTTCCCTACGCCCCCGAGGTCGAGGACGACGACGGGCGCACCACCTACGTGATCTTCACCCCGAGCAGCGGC
>NZ_JAJQQS010000050.1 GCF_021228125.1 Streptomyces albireticuli | reverse complement strand
CGCACCCTCCCCCCGCAGCACGGCCACCAGCCTTACCGAACCGCCGCGCGCCCAGCCCCGTGAACGGCACTACCCAGGACCGCCCCGACGCCATGATCACACCACCCACACCACCACCCACACCAACGTGCCACACCACCAGCAGCCACGGAACAACCCTTAGGTATCTGTCTCAACACCGCGGGGCCTAGCCCGTTTCACCCCATCGCCCGAACAGTGACCACTCTGAAAACGCTCACTGTCCGAGACGACTGGTGCGTTGGATGCGTCAAGACCCCGCCATAAATAGTTTTGTCGACTCTGTCTGCTGACATCTATGGGCATTCCTGTGATATATGTCACTCATGCATTAACATCTCACGCGTGAGGAGTCTCTTGGAACCCAGAGCTCCAACTACCCCTGTCATCCGTCGTGCTGACCGCAGGTAGGGCTCACACAGCAAGGCGGGCCGCCGAGGATGTGGTGATCATCGCGCGGCCCGCCCGCCACCTGCCCGGAAACCCCGCCGTGCCCGTGCCGCACGGCACGGGCACGGCGCTGCGAGTTCACCGCCCGGCCGCCGCTCCCGGGTCCGCCGGTACGTTCCGGACGGGCACGGCGGCCTCCAGGACCGCCTCGGCCCACCGCTGCGACAGGCACGCTTCCAGGCCGGCGGCCTCCGTCGTGCGCGCCTCGTAGTTGAAGGCGGCACGCTTGGCCGAAGGCAGCGCGTCGGCGATGCCGTCTATGGTCCGCGGGATCGGAGCTACGGCCGGGGCGTGGGTCTGTGCGCTTATGACGTCATCCTTCCCTCTGCTCTGAGTCTGCCGTGTCAGAGCCTGCCAGGTCGACCGTGGCAGACGTCCTTGTGGAACCACTCTGGCACCCCCCTACGCCGCCGGTCGTGCTGGCTTCCGCTTTTCCGGCGCCTGGCGCACAAGCGCCGCGCCCGCCCGGTCGGCGCGGGCCTGGCGCAGGGCGGCGGCTTCGGTGGCCGCGGCCTGGCGGCGCCGCTGAATCCGGGCCGCCTCGCTCGGGGCCAGCGCATCGTCTACCGCTGCCTGCGTTTCGGGGAATGCCCGGCGGCTCAGTTCACGCAGCGCCTTCGTCTGCCGCTCCGCCGCCTCCGCGATGGCCGGGTCCACCCGCCGGGGAGTTGTGACGGACCGGTGCGCGGCCAGTGCCTCGTGGAAGCCGGGCGAGGCCATCTCGCGGGTCTTCACCAGCGCCTCGGGCGCGGCCGCGGCTGCCGGGCGGGGCGACGCTAGGCGGGGTGCCGGTGAAGACTCTGGGTGCAGGATCCGGACGGTGCGCACCGTGTCGGTGCCGGCCGCGTTGTTCGCCGCGGTAACGATCCGCGCGGTGATGAGACGGAGCTGGGTGGCGCAGGCGGGCGAGTCGGGGCGTAGGTCGAGCTGGCCGGTGTCCGGGTGGAAGGCGACGGCCTGGACGTGGTCGGGCGGCTGCGGCGCGACGGCGGTGGCGATGTCTGGCCAGCGGTCCAGCACGGTGCCGCCGGCGGCTGGGAGGTCCCAGGCCCGGTCGACGATCAGGCCCTGGAGCACGGCGACGAACCCGGATCTGACCGCTGCCCGCGAGGCCGCGAAGGTCGCCCACGACGACTTCGTCAACGCGGCCGCCCGCTACCTGCGTCCGGCGAGTACCCACCCCACCTTCGAACAGGAGCCCCCGTTATCTTCTCCACGGCCCCGCAACGGGGCTCCCGGCCTCCGGGCCCGGCATGACTTCTCCCCCCCTGTTTGACGACATGATCCGGGGGGTGTCACCGGTCCCGGAGGCACCGGTAGACCGCTGATAAGGGCAGGACCGCCGTCGTTTCGGCAGGCTCTTCATAACGTGGATGCCGGGGATCGGTGCCGCAGGTGAGGCCGGGTAGGCAGAAGTTCTCGCTGGAGTAATGCAGGTGAGCGAGCTCGACCAGGTGAACGTCTTCGTGGGCCTGGACGTCGGCAAGGGTGAACATCACGCCACCGCCCTGACGTCGGCCGGGAAGAAGGCCTTCGACAAGCGGCTTCCCAACAGCGAGCGGACCGAGCCCACGCTCACCCGAAGTGCCTTGGCGATCACCGCGTTCGGCTCCCCCGCGGGGAACAACCCGGCCGCCTCGAGATGGATCCGTTCACGGAAAGCCTGTCGCTCGGCAGTCAGCCCGCCACTTCGCGGATACCTCATGCCAACGGATACTGCGGCGATCACAACACGTCAGCCCCACGACAACACACAGACATCGTCAGTAATACATCCAAAAACGGAGGATCGGAGTATGAGTAAAGGGTGGAAAGGAAGATGGGAAGGGATCCTCATCTTTGTCATTGTGCTGATAATGGGCGTGTCCGGGGTGGGGGGTTTCGCGGCAGCTCGTGAGGCGCTGGGGCCGGAGGAAGCAAAAATTCAATTTGATCCAGGAAGTGTTCCTGGGATAATTTATCCCGGTCAGGATGCTTTGAAGATATGGCCCGAGTTTAAAAATAAAGGTCCAGATAAGATCGATGAGGTGAGGTGGAGCGCTTCGCTGCCAGATGGGCTTGTCGTGACTAATGTATACGGCGGCCCATGTCATGACTCCGTACCGACCCCCTTTGTCTGCGCATGGAAGGATGTCGGTAAAGGTGATGATGGCTGGATGGTAGTCACTTTGAAGGTGGCGGACGATCTGGCGGTTGGGCGTAAGGTATCGATTCCTATTACCCTCACCTCGTTCGTCGGAGGTCGGAAAACGAGTCAGGTGCGGCATACTTATACGTGGGACGTGAAGCAGGCTCCGACCTATCGACAGGTCAATCCAAAAGATTTTCCGCAGCCGCGTGAGCGTAAATTCTTTGCCCTCCCCGACGCGGAAGTGGAACGCGAACGGCTGGCGCAGTGGTCCCTGTGGGCAGACTTTCAGTCAACTGGGTTCTACCTGAACCCTCGTACCGACCTCACAGTAACAGCATCCGGCCTGAGTGGCGACCCGGACGACTCTAGACTTGAACTCTTGATCGGGTCTCCGGCACTGGTAAATCCAGAGGACGAAGAGAAAGAGGAAGTTCCTACCCAACTGCGCAGTAAACCGCTGACATCTGGAGCGAATGTTGTTTCTGATTTCTACGGTGGGGTGATCTATGTGCGCTATTCTAAGAAGAGCCAGCATGAGTTGCCGGAAATCACAGTGAAAATCGGGTCCGAAGCTGAACCTTTTCCATTTTACGAGCAGGGTGTCACGACCGGGGTTCAGTGGAAGCAGATGCTCGAGGACTCTAAGGTTCCTTTCGCTGAGCACTCCGCCCGACACGTTTCTATAACTGGTCTTGCTGCGTATGCTAAGAAATACGCAGATGAAGACCAAGAGGAACTGCTGTCCATCTACCAGCAGATCATCGATGCACAAAATTCCATCAGCGGGCTTGACGGAAAGGAGCCTACCGACGAACCAAGCACCCTGCGGCCCATGGTCGTGCAGACTCCAAACGCAGAAAACCCAAATGCGACAAACTATCGAGCCGCCATGCCGGGAGACTCTATGGAAGGAGTGTACAAGCCCGCGAGCCTGCGTCACTCCTGGGGGATGTGGCATGAATTTGGCCACCATCGCCAGCATGATCATCACTGGAGCTGGGATGCGATGAGTGAGGTCACCGTCAACATCTATTCTTTGGCGGCGAGACGCCTGTTCCCAGAGGAAAGTGTCGAACACGGGACCCCCGATGAGTGGAAAGAAGCAAAAGAATTCCTAGCCTTACCTCTCGGTGAGCGAAACTTCGATGAAAACGCCGGGCATTTTACTCGTCTTGCGATGTTCGAACAGCTCCGCTTACTATTCGGTGATGACCTGTTCCACCGCCTCCATAAAGAATCCCGCAGACTTCCGGAGCTGCCTAGCGATGGAGAGAAAAAGAGGTATTTCATGGTTACCGTTTCCCGGCTCTCCCAAACTGACCTGACTGAATACTTCAAGAAATGGGGGCTCCGCCCGGACGTAGAGACCGTAAAGCAAATTGCGAACCTCAACCTTCAGAAACCCGCTAGCGATTTAACTATCACACCTGTCTTCGGTGGTAAGTGAACCTCTTTCATTCTGGATAGTCGCAGGTCGGGAGGGTGTGGACGGCCTGCACGATGCGGCTGATGTGGTTGGTGGAGCATCGGGCCTGGCGGAGGGTGTGCCAGGACTTGAGCCGGGCGAAGGCGCGTTCGCCCGGTGCTCGGAGTCGCGCGTGGACGCGGTTGTATCGCTGGTAGTGGTCGGGGAGTTCGCGGTGTCTGTGGTAGGGGGTGCGGACGGTGGCGCCGGCACCGTGGTAGGCCCGGTCGGCCAGAATGAGGGTTTCCCTGGTGGGGCAGGCCTGGACGATGCCGTGGGCCCGGGCAGCGGTCAGATCATGCGTGCGCTCGGGCAGCGCGCGGGAGAACCACAGCGGTGTGCCGTCTGGGCGGGCGACGACCTGCACGTTCATGCCGTGCCGCTTGTGCTTTCTGCGAGTAGTACGGCTCGTCCGCCGCGATACGGTCGGTCGGGATCAGCGTGCCGTCAACGACGACGAAGCCCCCCTCACCCAGGCCCGCCAGAGCCTCGCGCAAGCCCGGGGCCCACGCGGCCAGGGCCTCAAGAGTCTCGTCCACGTACCTCCACGCGGTGGACTTCGACACGCCGAAACCGGCCCCCACCTGCGCGAACGTCTCGTTCTCCCGCATATGGGCCAGCACCAGCAGGGCCTTCCTGAAACAACGCCAGCCTTCGCCACGGCGACTTCAGCTCACGCCGGCGGGCATGGATCAGCCACGAGACATGCTCGACCAGCTCGTAAAGAACGTCGAGCATGGCAGGACACGGAACCAACAGAGCCCTTTGGCGCCGGTGTCGAGTGAGATCAACACCCCAACGACAAGGGCTCTGCTGCGTCACCAACCACCACCTCTGGCCTCTTGCTTCACCCCCGCAGGACAGGATGAAAGAGGTTCATCGTCCGAATGCGCTGATGGCCATTCTCATGCCCGACGACCGGATCGCTGCGGACGACCCGTACTACAGCCAGAAGCACAAACGGCACGGGATGAACGTGCAGGTCATCCACCCGTCCGGGCGGGAACCCGCCGTGGTTCTCCCGCGCGCTGCCGGGCCGCGCTCACGACCTCACCGCGGCCCGCACCCACGGCATCATCTAGTGACCTGAGTCGGAGAGAACGTGTCTGAAAGATCGTGTAAGTCTGTGATGTGACAGGCTGGCCGGGGTCTTGACCTGGGCCTTTGCCAGCGGGGACGGACGGACATGAATGACAAGGAGATGCTGGCCGTCGAGCCGGTCGAGGAC
>NZ_JAJQQS010000005.1 GCF_021228125.1 Streptomyces albireticuli | reverse complement strand
ACTCCGCGCGATGCTCCATCACCAGCCGCACAGCCTGGCTACGAAGCGTTGAGTCAATCTTCTTGGGCATGGCGCCCATCCTCTCTGCTAGCTCACAACGGAGCGGCAGAGAAGTCGGAACGGTTCAAAGTGGAGTATGAGCCTCGGAGTCGGCGTCATCAGCGGCTAGATACGAAAGGACTCCTAAACGACTCCACCACCCGCCCAGGCGAGACACCGTCATACGAACTCCTCGGCAGGTCAGGCAGAATGGACTTGTCGCGACTTCCTCGACTCAAGACGATCGCGGGCACAGCGGTGCATGTTCCAGTGCTTACCAAGCCACTTGCGGTGATCAATGGTAATCGCGACAGATAGCGGCCGCCCCTGCAACTGGGCGTAGGTCGGATAGCAGGCCAGGTCGCCGGAAACATCTACTGTCTGTGTCTCGGGGTTGACGGCGATGAGGCCAAGGTCGAAGAGTCGATGCAGGTCGCGACGAAGGAGTAGGCCCCCGCCCTTGTAATGCCTCCCGTTGGCCGCATAGCTGTAGAGATGGGCCGCTTCCAATGCTTGTTCGGGTCCAGGGCCGGTGAAAGCGCAAACTGAACCGAAAGTGGTAAGCAAGTCTTCTCGAAAAGCGGGCTGCCCGACGCGGGCCCGCACCGTAGTCTCGCGATGGCCCCCTGCAACAATCTCTCGAAGGGTGTCGACGATAGTCAACGGGGTGGGCGCCTTACCTCTCTCAATCCTGGCCCGAAAGTCATCCCACCGTAGGCGGCGCAGGCTTAGCTGTGACCCCGGCTTCTCGCACAGTTGGCGTAGCTCAGCCCCTGAGGCTAGACCGCGTAGATCAATCCACGCGGCTTCATGTCGGCTTCGGTAAGTCGTGACCGTGATCGACCTAGTGGCTGGCTCACTGAACTCCTCCTTACACTTCCAGCACTTGTACTCGGGAGTCATCGTCTTGCGAGGAGCGACGTCAGCCCGCCCACAAAACGGGCAAGACTGTAGAATTTTCTCACCTCGCCCCTTCTCGATCGCCTCGATGACCGAGACCCCGAGCAACGTCTTGGTGTCCCATAGCGCGATCACATCACCGACCGCCACCGTCGCGGCGTTCGGAACCCGTTCATCCCAGCTGTAGTGGCGGAACGGATCGTCGTCATACCCGTCTCCGGCACGCTTGCGCTCCTCTACCGCGATCACCAACCAGGCCGTCATCTGACCCCCCGAGCCGCTCAACGCCACTCCGCCCTCAGTCGGAGCAACCCCCACAGATTCAATGATGATGCGATTAACGTATCGCGCTGTGACGGCACTCTCGCCACTGGTTTCCATCGGCCGACGCTTGAAGAGAAGGCTCATTAGCTCCTCGCCAAGCGCCCGCGCGCGCCAGGCCGAAACCGGGCCAACGTCATGAGCCGCTAGACCTCCAGGCCCACCGTGAGGCCTACCCCTCCTTCGGAAGCCGGGGCGCGCCTTTGCGGGCACCTCGACAACGCCCGGAATGAGGCAAGCCAGCCTCAGCGCGTGATGAGCGCGCGGCCCGCCGCCACGTTCTCGCGGGTGCGGGCAAGCGTCGTCCGCAGGGCCTCCAGATAGCCCTCGCGTACGCGTTCCGCCTGGTGGTCGCCCTCCTCGCCCTCGGCGAGGTCCATCGTGGCGCTGAAGGTGAGGGTGAGGCCGGTCTCGTCCTCGCCGATGTCGTTGTGGATCAGCCAGGTCGCGCGCTCGTCGTCGCGGGAGAAGGTGACCCGGCGCTTCGGGTGGAAGGTCACTTCCTCCCGTACTCGTTCGCCGTGGATGACCACTTCCCGCACCAGGCCCTCCGGCCCGCGCTCCACCACGGTGCACTCCTGCATCCCGGGCACGTACGGCACCGCGTTCTGCGCCTTGTCCAGCAGCCCCGCCCACACCTCGTCGCGGTCCAAGCGCACCTGCTCCGTCCGGCCCGGCTCGTCGACGGGCTCGTTGACGGGCACGGTCGCGGTGATGGTTCGCATGGCTTCCTCCCCTGGGGACGCTTATTGCTTGTGCGGCCAATTAAATGTCTGACCGGCTTGTTTCGCAAGCAGCCGCCGAGATCTTCCCTCCCCCACCCCCTACTCCTTGCTTGTACAATCAATTTCATGTCCGCCACCCACGACACCGTCAGTCACGCCCTCGCCCGCGTCGCCCGCCTCCACCGCATCGCCGCCGGACAGCTGCTGCGCCGCCTGGGCCTGCACCCAGGGCAGGAGTTGCTGATGATGCACCTGTGGGACCACGGCCCCCAGCCTCAGGCCCAGTTGATCGACCTGCTCGGCCTGGACGCGTCCACCGTGACGCGCATGGTGCAGCGGCTGGAGCAGGCCGGCTTCGTCCGGCGGCAGCGCAGTGACACCGACCGCCGGGCCGTCCTCGTCGAGCCCACCGCCGCCGCGCAGGCGCTTCAGGAGCAGGTCGTCCAGGCCTGGCAGCAGCTGGAGGAGCTCACCCTGCACGGTCTCGACGACTCCGAACGAGCCGCCGTCTCCAGGCTGCTGGGCCGGATCGAGGGCAATCTCGGCCCTGCGGCCTCCGGCTCGTAGCGACACAGCGCACCAGCCGCCCCGCCCCCGCCCCGACCCGACCCGACCCCAAGATCCATGCGCCATGAAGTTAGCTTGGAGCGAGCAGTTCGTTCCTTGATGCGGAGGTTGCGGGATGGGTCGGATTCCGACGTCTGTTGTTGCCGCTGGTGGGCTCGTCGGCGGGTACGGCATCGCCCGGTGGACCAAGAAGCGGCCCCTCGGCGGGGTGGCGCTGGCGGCCGCCGGGGCCGTGGCCGCCCGGCAGTGGAGCGGCACGGTCGGGGCGCCCAAGGCCGCCGCGCTGACCGGGCTCTACGTGGCCGCGTTCGGCGGGTCGCACCCGCTGGCCAAGAAGGTCGGAGCCTGGCCTTCCGTCTTCGCCGTCGCCGGTGGGGTCGCGCTCGCCTCCTGGGTCGTGGAGAGCCGGGCCTGAGGCGTATACGTATACGGACGGGGTGGGCGCCGCTCTTCGCGCGCCCACCCCTTCGCCTTACGCCCCCGCTTCGCGCCCCCGTCGCCTTACGCCGACGCCTCCGTCAGACGCGCCAGCTCCGCCTCCGTGAGCTTCAGGTCCGCCACCGCCAGCAGGGCCGGCAGCTGCTCCACCGTGCGGGCGCTCGCCAGCGGCGCCGCCACCGTCGGCTGAGCCGCGAGCCAGGCCAGGGCGACCGTCGCGATCTCGGCGTCGTGCGCCGCGGCCACCTCGTCGAGGGCCGCCAGGACGCGCGGGCCACGCTCCGACGCCAAGTACTTGCCGGCCCCTTCCGCCCGCGGGCTGTCGACCGTGGTGCCGGGGCGGTACTTGCCCGTGAGGAAGCCGGACGCCAGGGCGTAGTACGGCACCGCCGCCAGGCCGTGCCCGGCCGCCACCGCCGCCAGTTCGCCCTCGTACGTCTCCCGCGAGACCAGGTTGTAGTGCGGCTGGATCGCGGCGTACTTCGCCAGGCCGGAGGCGTCGGAGAACGCCAGGGCCTCCGCCAGGCGCTCCGGGGTGATGTTGGAGGCGGCTATCTCGCGGACCTTGCCCTCCTTCACCAGCGCGTCGAGCGTCGAGACGAACTCCTCGACCGGGACGGACGGGTCGTCGTAGTGCGTGTAGTAGAGGTCGATGTAATCGGTGCCCAGGCGGCGGAGGGAATCCTCCACGCCCGCCTTGATCACGGTCGACGACAGCCCGCGCGGTTCGGGATATCCCGCGCCGACCTTGGTGGCCAGCACGATGTCGGCGCGGTTGCCACGGGAGGCGAACCACTTTCCGATCACCGTCTCGGACTCACCGCCGCTGTTCCCGGGGACCCACGCGGAATAGACGTCGGCGGTGTCGATGAAATTGCCGCCCGCCGCGGCGTACGCGTCGAGGACCGCGAAGGACTCCGCCTCGTCCGCCGTCCAGCCGAAGACATTGCCGCCGAGTGCCAGCGGGTGTACGGAAAGGTTGCCGATCTTCTGGTGGATGTCAGCCATGTTCCGGTTTAACTCCCTTACGGGGGTGGTTATTCCGCGGTCGCCGGTACGGGATCCGGGCGCTTCGCCGACAAAGGCTCCGCGATCGATTCCAGGGAGCGCCCCTCCGCCCGTACCGCGAGGAACGCCGCGACCAGGCCCGCCAGGCACATCAGCGACGCGCCTATCCGGAAGGCCAGGACCGTGTCGCCCACGACGCCGCTGCTGGTCAGGTCCGAGAAGAGCAGCGGCCCGCTGATGCCGCCGGCCGCCGTGCCCAGGGCGTAGAAGAAGGCGATGGCCATGGCTCGCGTCTCCATCGGGAAGATCTCGGAAACGGTGAGATAGGCGCTGCTCGCGCCCGCGGAGGCGAAGAAGAGGACGACCGCCCAGCAGGCGGTGAGGGTCGTGGCGGTCAGCCGGCCGGCGCCGAAGAGCCACGCCGTACCGAAGAGCAGGACACCGGAGAGCAGATACGTCGACGAGATCATGACCCGCCGCCCGACCGTGTCGAAAAGCTTCCCGAGCACCAGCGGGCCGATGAAGTTGCCCGCCGCGATGACCGCGAAGAAGTAGCCGGTGCGCGAGGTGGAGACGCCGAAGAACGTCGTGAGGATGGCACCGAATCCGAACGTGATGGCGTTGTAGAGAAAAGCCTGCCCGATGAAGAGCGACAGGCCCAGGACCGCCCGCCGCCGGTATCGCGAGAAGACCGTGCGGGCTATTTCGCGGAACGTGACGGGGCCCCGTTGGTGGATGGTGATCTCACCCTCGGGTGGCGGCAGTCCGTGCCCCTTCTCCGCCTCCACCCGCCGTTCGATCGACGTGACGAGGTCCTCGGCCTCCTTTCCCCGCCCGTGGATGAACAGCCACCGCGGGCTCTCGGGCACATGGCGGCGTACGAGCAGGATGACGAGCCCCAGGACGACGCCCAGCGCGAAGGTCAGCCGCCAGCCCACGTCCATGGGGAAGATGTCCGTGTCCAGCATGACGAGGGACAGCAGGGAGCCGCCGACCGCGCCCAGCCAGAAGCTGCCGTTGATGATCAGGTCGACGCGGCCCCGGAAGGCGGCGGGTATCAGCTCGTCGATGGCGGAGTTGATCGCCGCGTACTCACCCCCGATGCCGAAGCCGGTCAGGAAGCGGAACGCGAAGAACCACCAGGAGGAGAAGGAGAGCCCGGTGAGCGCGGTCGCGGCCAGATAGACCGCGAGCGTCACGATGAAGAGCTTCTTGCGGCCGTACTTGTCGGTCAGCCGGCCGAAGAACAGCGCGCCACCGCACGCCCCGGCCACGTACAGCGCCGCCGCCAGGCCCGTGACCTCCCCGGATGTCACGGGCAGACCGCTGCCGGACTCCGACAACCGGCCCGCGATGTTGCCGACGACCGTGACCTCCAGGCCGTCGAGGATCCACACCGTGCCGAGGCCGATCACCACCGTCCAGTGCCACCTCGACCAAGGCAGCCGGTCGAGCCGGGCGGGCACGGAGGTGGTGATCGCCGCGCCGGGGGTGGTCGCGTCTGGCGTCGCGTGAGCCGTCACGCGCGCCGGGTAACCGTTCACGCGCCGGATATGCGGGCCGGGACCGCGCCAGGGGCTCCGGGACCGCGCCAGGGGCTGCCGGGGCCGCGCGAGGGGCTGAGGGCCTCCCCCGGCACGGTCCCGGGCACGCGGCACGGTCCCAGGCACGCGCCCGGTGTACCGCCACGACCCCCGCTACGGCTGAAGGCCCCGCGCCCGCAGCCACGACAGCGGGGCCACCGGACCTCCGCCGCCCGGCCTGACCTCCAGGTGCAGATGCGGACCGGTGACGTTGCCCGTCGCCCCCACCCGGCCGATGACGTCCCCGGCCGCGACCTTCCCCGACGTCACGACCATCGACGACAGGTGGCAGAATCAGAGCTCCGTACCGTCGTCCAGCCGCAGCACGATGCGGTAGCCGTACGCCCCCGCCCAGCCCGCCTGGGTGATCGTGCCGCCGCCCACCGCCTTGACGGGCGTACCCGTCGGCGCGGCGAAGTCCTCGCCGGTGTGGTTCGCGGACCACATGCCGCCCGCCTGGCCGAAGCCCGCGGTCAGGGTGTACGAGCCGACCGGCAGGCTGTACGAGCCCGAGCGCGCGCCCGTACCGGACCCCGAACCGGAGCCCGAACCGGAGCCCGAGGACGACCGCGAGGAAGAGCCCGATGACGAGCCCGACGAAGCCCTCGAAGACGATCCGGAGGACTCCTCGGAGGACGAGGACGAGGACGCGTGCTCCTTCTCCTCCTTCGCCTGGGACTCCGCCGCCTTCTCCGCCTCGGCCGCCTTCCGGGCCTCCGCCTCCGCGGCCCTGGCCTCCTCCGCCCGCTCCCGGGCGGCCTCCCGCTGCGCCTCCGCGGCCTCCCGCGCCTTGGCGTCGCGCGCCTCGTCGTCGGCGGCGTTCTGCTGGTACTCGGCCTGCTGGAGGATGCGGGCGCGCAGCGCCTCGCCCGCCGTCGCCGTGCCACGGGCCTCGTCCTCGGCGGACAGGCCCGCCCGGGTCAGCGGCTGGTCGGCACCGGGCGCGGCGGCGGCCGCTTCGGACGCGGCTCTTCCGGAATCGGCGGCGGCCTTCCCCTTCGTGCCGGCACCGGCGTCGCCCTTGCTCATGAACGCCCCGACGCCCGGAATCCCCGACAGGTCCGGCACGGATATCGGGGCCGGCGGGCGGTCCTGCGCGCTCGCCATGCCGCCCGCGCCGACGGCCGCCATGACGCCGACGCCGAGCACCGCGCCGCTGCGGGCCATCGTGCCGCCGCGCTGTTTGGCCACGCGGTGCCGGCCCCGGGCGGAGGCGGAGGACGAGAAGAAGGAGGACGTGGAGGCGGGGGCCGAGGGCCCGGCGGCGACGGGTCCGGGGGCCTGTTCCGGCTCGGCCCGGTCCTCCGGATCGACGTACGCCGGCATGTATCCGGGAACGAGTCCCGGCACGGGCCCGGGCATCGGCTCGGACCCGTAATCGGCCGTGTACTCGGGCACATGGGCGGTTTCGTAACCGGCCTCGTACGGGCCGGACGGATACAGGCCGGACGGATACGGGCCGGACGCGTACCCGGCCTCGGGCCCGGTCTCGTACGCACCTTCGTACGCGTCTTCGTACGCGCCTTCGTGCTCCCCTACGCACCGGGACGCGTATTCGGGTGCGTATTCCGCTACGTGCCCGGGCTCGGGCGCGTGCGCCGCGCCGTACTCCGTCGCGTACGGCATGCCGTCGTACCCGGCGGGCAGCGAAGGGGCGTGCGGCAGTGGACTGTCGCCAAGGGCAGGCTCGTTGGACGCCACGGGGGCGTTCTCCTTTCCTTCCTTCTCGCCTACCGGGTTAGCTGACGGGTTCGGAGCAGGAAGGTCTCCTACGGGCCGGGGTGCGGCCCGATTCACCCCAGGGTGGGTGGTTCCCCGGTTCCCAGATACCGCTGGTGGATCAGGTGGAGCTGTGCCCGAGGGATTCGGCGAAGGCGCACGGCGCCGCCTCTTACGGCGGTTGTGAGGACCGCGCTGCGTTATCGAACGTTAATAGACTTGCCAGCCGGAATCCAAGCCGAAAGCGTGAATCCGCAGGCTTCTTGGCCAGACTTTACGATCGCCCGCAGATGATCATTCGTCAGTTCGCACATCCGGGCACTTATCTGAGCAGGTATCCGTTCGCACAACCGACCGCCCTTCGGCGGTGCCCCGTGGGGGAAATGCGCATCGATCAAGATCGACTACGGACGGTGTCCACCGGCTTCGGCAGCGCGGTCGCGCCGGCCGCCGTCCCGGTCACCGCGCGCTGGAAGCGGCCGTCCCCGCGCCGAATGGCCAGCAGCGCCATGTCGTCCTCCGTGTGCCCGCCCGAATGGTGGGTGACGTCCATGACGAGGACGTCGAGGAGCGACTCCGGGCTCCTGAAGGGGCGTCCGGACAGCCGGGCCCGCGGGTCGTAGAAGACACCGTTCGCGTCCCGGGCCTCCGTCACCCCGTCCGTGAACAGCAGCAGCATCGTCCCGGTGGGGAACTCCCATTCCTCCACCCTGTCCGGCCACATCCCCAGCTCCCCCATCCCGAGGGGCAGGGCGGGAACGGTCGGCTCCGCCTCCCCGACGCGGCCGTCCGCGTAGAACAGGAGGGGCGGCGGGTGACCGCGGTTCACCAGGCGCAGGACGGGCTCGCCGGGCACTATCTCCCCCAGCACGGCGGTGGTGAAGCCCTCGAACTGATCCAGGTTCGCGCGCCGGGAGCCCTCCCTCTGCAACGCGCGCTCCAGACGTGCCGCGAGCCCCTCCAGCGTGCGCTCCTGCTCGGCCGCCTCCCGGAACGCCCCGATCACCACGGCGACGGCCTCGACCGCCTCCAGGCCCTTGCCCCGTACGTCGCCGACGATGACGCGTACCCCGTGCGGGGTGTCCTGGACGGCGTAGAGGTCACCGCCGATCCGGGCGTCGGCCTGCGCCGCGACGTAGCGGGCCGCGACCCGGAGGCCGTCGATACGGGCGGGGGGCACCGGCAGCACGGCGCGCTGCGCGGTCTCGGCGATGCCCCGGGCGGAGGCCAGCTGCTGGGAGCTGCGGCGGGCGAGGCGGTTGATGCCGAGAGCGAGGAGGGAGACCACCGCGATGGCGAGGACCTCGCTCAGGGACGCGCCGAGGTCCTCCGTGCGGACGTGGAAGGCGAGCCCGATCGCGGCCGCGGTGGCCGCCGCCGCGGCACCGGCGGTCGCGCGCCAGGAGGAGAGGGGGGCCGCGACGAGAGGGGCGGCGGAGAGGAGAGGGGCGCTGGTGTAGTGGGAGGGGGTGGCGAGGTCGAAGAGGACGCCGAAGGCGATCAGAGCGGCCGGGAGCCGGCGGGCGACCCGCCTGGCCACGGGATTCCGGTGCCCGTTTCGGTTCCCCACCGCGCTCTCTCCTGACCGGACGTCCCGCACGTCACGTCCCTACCCTTCCGGGTGGGGGTGACGGGGGCGAACGGTGGTGGGCCAAGCGGGTGCGGGGCGCGGGCGGCGCGGTGGCTACGGCGGGTGCGGGCGGGGGTTTTCCCCTTCCCGCACCTTCCCGAAAGTCCTCAGGCGCCGGGCGGGCTGAAGATCAGCCCGCCCGGCGCCTGGGAAACGGGTCCGGAGCCGAGCTCCGGGGGCGAAAGAGGGGGCGAGGCCGGGAAAGCCCCCGCCCGCTGAGGCCCAGGAGAGACCACGGGCGCCCCCGCCCGCCGCGGGCCGGGCAAGACGGTGGATGCCCCGCCCCACGCCCTAGGAGGGACGGCGGGCGCCCCCGGCCCGCTGTGTCCTACGAAGGACGCCGCGCGCCGCCGCCCGCGCCGCCGCTGCTGCGGCGGGGGCGGCCGGCCCCGTTGGCGGGGCGGCCGGCGGCGGACCGGCGGGAGCCGTTGCCGTTGCCGCCCGCCGCGAGGCCGCGGAAGCCGCCGCCACCGGACCCGCCGGCAGCGCCCGGCTCCGTGCGCGTACGACCGCGCCCGCCCCGGCTGCCGCGCGAACCGGTACCGGCGGCGGAACCGCCCGCCGCGCCCGAGCCGGAGCCGCGCGAACGCGAACGGGACGAGGACTTGCCGGAGCCCTGCGGCTGGGCCGGGGCCGGCGGCGTGATGACCACCGCGACACCGCTGGGCTCACGGGCACCGGTGATACGGACGAGCTCCGGGTCACGCGGGTGGGTGTTGATGACGTTCGGGGTGATCTTCGCCGTGGCCATCATGCGGCTCATCTCACGCCGCTGCTCGGGCAGCACCAGCGTGACGACCGTGCCGGACTCGCCCGCGCGCGCCGTGCGGCCGCCGCGGTGCAGGTAGTCCTTGTGGTCGACCGGCGGGTCGATGTTCACGACCAGGTCGAGACCGTCGATGTGGATGCCGCGCGCGGCGACGTTCGTCGCGACCAGCGCGGTGACCTCGTCGGTGCGGAACAGCTCCAGGGTGCGGTTGCGCTGCGGCTGGCTCTTGCCGCCGTGCAGCGCGGCCGCCCGTACGCCCTCGGAGAGCAGCTTCTTCACCAGCCGGTCGGCGCCGCGCTTGGTGTCCACGAACATGATCACGCGGCCCTCACGGGCGGCGATGCGCGTGACGGCGTCCTTCTTGTCCTGGTCCGTGAGGTGGAACAGGTGGTGGTCCATCGTCGAGACCGCGCCCACGGACGCGTCGACGGAGTGGGTCACCGGGTCGGACAGGAAGCGGCGGACGAGCCGGTCGACGTTGCGGTCCAGGGTGGCGGAGAACAGCATCCGCTGCCCGTCCGGGTCCACCTGGTCGAGCAGCTTGGTGACCTGCGGCAGGAAGCCCATGTCGGCCATCTGGTCGGCCTCGTCCAGGACCGTGATCGCCACGTCGCCGAGCTTGCAGTCGCCGCGCTGGATCAGGTCCGCGAGCCGGCCGGGGGTGGCGACCAGCACCTCGGCGCCGCGCGCCAGCGTCTGGGCCTGGCGGCCGATGGACATGCCGCCGACGACGGTGGCGATCCGCAGGTTGACCGCGGTCGCGTAGACGCTGAGCGAGTCGGTGACCTGCTGCGCGAGCTCACGGGTGGGGACGAGCACCAGGGCGAGCGGGCGGCCGGACTCGGCGCGGCGGCCGGCCGTACGGGCCAGCAGCGCCAGGCCGAAGGCGAGGGTCTTGCCGGAGCCGGTGCGGCCGCGGCCGAGCACGTCACGGCCGCTGAGGGAGTTCGGCAGCGTCGCGGCCTGGATCGGGAACGGCTCGGTGACGCCCTCGCGGGTCAGCGTGGCGAGCAGGCCGTTCGGCATGTCCAGGTCGGCGAAGGAGGCCACGGGCGGCAGCGCGGGCGTGGTGGAGACGGGCGTCTCGAAGTCACCCTGCAGCGGAGCGGGGGCCGGGCGGCGGCGCGCGGACTGGCCGCCGCGGCCGGACTGGCCGCCACGGGACGGCTGGCCGGCGCGCGAGCGCGGGGAACCGCCGCCGTCGGAAGAGCGGGCGGGGCGGGCGGAGCGAGTCATACGGGGACCTTCCCTCAATGGGGTGGCACGCCCGAGATGAGGACTTCGCATCGCGAGGCCCGTCCGGGACGGACGGGCGGCGGAAAAGCCTGGGCGCGCTGGTGCGGGGGCGACAATGGGGCCCGCACCCAGTGGTGCGGGCCCCATTGCGTCAAGCGTGATGCGGTGCCCGGCAGGGCCGAAGGGCCTGGGCCGGACCGGTCGGAGGACCGGTCAGCCGACTGCCGGGCGGGCGATCATCGTCAGGCGGGGACGATGTTCTCGGCCTGCAGGCCCTTCTGGCCCTGCGTGACGTCGAAGGAAACCTTCTGGCCCTCGAGGAGCTCACGGAAGCCGGAGGAGGCGATGTTCGAGTAGTGGGCGAAGACGTCCGGGCCGCCGCCGTCCTGCTCGATGAAGCCGAAGCCCTTTTCCGAGTTGAACCACTTCACGGTGCCAGTAGCCATGTCTATCTCCTTGTGAATGGGATGGGCCCCACACCGGAATAGACCGGCTAAAAACAAAAATGCGCCTTCGGCTACATAACCGTCAGGCGCACACGAGTTCATGGGTACCACAACTGCAACTCGAACGACCATAACACACGTCGGCGGCCCCCGTAACCCCCCTTCCGCCGACGATCACGCCCGGACCCGCACCCACGCCCCCGCCGGGCCGCGCGGCCCGCCCGCTACAGCTCCACGCCCTGGGCGCGGGCGTGCCGGTCCGCCGCCACCTCGGCCTCCGCCTCGTCGAGATAGACCTCGCACACGAGCCTGCCGTCCGTGTTCATGTTGTGCTCCAGCTCCCAGAGGCTGACCTCGCCCCCGCCCTCCAGCAGGAACGCGTGCTCGTAGAAGCGGCACCAGGTCGCGTCCCGGCCCGCGCCCCGGCGCCTGGGCTTGGTGATCAGCGCGATGTGGTGGCCGAGCGCCCCCTGGAGCAGCTCGCGCACCACCTCGCCGGGGCCGTCCTCGTTCTCCGCGCGGCGCAGCAGGCGGCGGGCGTGGTCGGGCGAGGCGTCGCAGACGTACTCGCGGCGGGGCCGGGTCGGCCCCATGGCGAGCAGCAGCTCCTCGGCCAGCCACGCGGGCAGCTCCTCGGTCTCGCCGCCGGGGCCGATGCCACCGCCGATCCGCTCGTGCACCCTGCGCTCGGCGCGGTCGAGGGCGTCCTCCCGGGCGTAGAGCTCGTAGAGGAACTCCTCCTCGGTGCCGGTGTCGTGCTCCAGCTCGTACAGCAGCAGGCTGCTGCCGTCGGCGAGCAGGAAGACATGGCGGTAGGTGTTGCAGCGCAGGGGGCGCGACTCGTCGTTGCGCTGGCGGTACGAGCGGAGTTCGGCCTGGTGCATCAGGGCGGTCCGCAGCCGGGCGAGCACCGGTTCGCCGATCTCGAAGCCGTTCTGCGCGCGGTCCAGCAGCTCGCGCACATGCTCGGCGGGGGTGGTGCCGTCGCCGCGCTCCCCGGCGGGCCGGCCGTGCGCCGGGCGCGCCGCGGACTCGGTGCGCCCCTGGCACCGCTCGCGCTCCGTGCGCCCGCTCCCGCTTTCGCCCTCACCCGCTCGCGAGTTCTCCACGGCCCTCGACCTCCCGACCTTCGCCACACCCACCCCGCGCACTTACCGTAGCGGCGCGAACACGGCAGGGGGGCGGGATTCCGGCGAACTCGTCGGATGAGGGCCCGAGTCAGCGGAAGCGATGGTTCAGGGGTCTTCTCCCGACTCCCCCGCCGGGGCGCGCCCGAAGCGCATGTCCCGCTGGTCGCCGGGGAATTCACGGCCGGAGCCGCCGGAGGGGGCGTCACCCGGCGCCCGGGCACCCGGCGTAGGCGCCCCGGCGCCGCACCCCTCCACAAACCGGCGCGCCTCCGCCCGGCGCCCCCCGGCGGCCCGGACGACCCGGCTGGACGGAAACGGCACACGAACGGCGAGAGGTGGGCGACGCGCGACAAGAGGCGCACGTGTCGTGCGATAGCCCTTTGGTACGACATCGACGCGAGGAAGCCGCGGAACGGCTCATACGGAAGAGAAGAACGGTGCATACGGAAGAGATGTCTCCGCATACGTACTCCGCCATAGACACTCCGCCGGGCCGGCGGTCTCCCGCGCGGCGGCCCGCGAAGCGTCTCCCCACAACAGCGGAACGCCCCGCCCGGTAAGCCCGGACGGGGCGCTCCATCGCAGGTCAGCCGGGTTTTCCGGCGCCTGCCGCGGTAGGCCGTGTGGGACTCGAACCCACAACCAATGGATTAAAAGTCCACTGCTCTGCCAATTGAGCTAACGGCCCGCACCCCGCAGCATAGCCCGGCCGACCGCGTTATCCCGAGTCGTTATGGCCCACGCAACGGCCGGGGGTGGCGAAGCAGAGGGGCCCGTACGACACCGATGTGTCGTACGGGCCCCAAGTCACCTGCGGTTATCAGCCGTTGCGCTTCCAGCGCGGCTTGTCGTCACGGCGGCCGAAGGAGCCGGCGCCGCTGCTGCCACGGTGGTCGTCACGACGGCCGTACGGGCGGTCGCCGCCGCCGGAGCGGTGGCCGCCGGAGGGGCGGTCGTCGCGGCGGTCGCGGTTGAACGGGCGGTCGCTGCCACCGGAGCGGAAGCCACCGGACGGGCGGTCGTCGCGACGGAAGCCACCGGAGGGGCGGTCGTCACGGCGGAAGCCGCCACCGGCCGGACGGTCGTCGCGGCGCTCGTCGCGACGGAAGCCACCGGACGGACGGTCGTCACGGCGGAAGCCGCCCGAGGAGCGGTCGTCACGACGGTCATCGCGGCGGAAACCACCGGAGGGACGGTCGTCACGACGGTCGAAGCCACCACGCTCGTCACGGCGGAAACCACCGGACGGACGGTCGTCACGACGGAAGCCGCCCGAGGAGCGGTCGTCACGACGGTCATCGCGACGGAAACCACCGGAGGGACGGTCGTCACGACGGTCGAAGCCACCACGCTCGTCACGGCGGAAACCACCGGACGGACGGTCGTCACGACGGAAGCCGCCCGAGGAGCGGTCGTCACGACGGTCGTCACGACGGAAACCACCGGAGCGGTCGTCGCGGCGGTCGAAGTTGCCACGCTCGTCACGGCGCTCGTAGGCCGGGGCGGCCTGGGCGGGCACCGCGGCGGCGGCAGCGGCGGCCTGCTCGGCCTGGGCCTCGTTGGCGGCGGCCTCGGCCGCGGCGGCCACGGCGGCCTCCGGGTCCTCGCCACGCTCGCGGGCGGCGCGCGCGGTCAGGCGGTCGGCCTCCTCGCGGAGCTCGGTCGCACGGCGCTGGGCGCGCTCGAGCTGACGGGTGAGCTCCTGCAGGTCGCGCTCGGCCTGCTTGGCGGCGTTGGCGGCGGAGTCGGCCTGGACCTCGGTGAGGGAGCGGGCGCCGGTGATCTTGGCGACCTCCTCGTCGAAGGCGCCGGAGCCGCCGACGATGTGGCGCGAGGCGTCGACGCCCGCGTCCTCCATCAGGCGGAAGATCTGCTTGCGCTGGTGCGGCAGGGCCAGGGAGACGACCGTGCCGGACTGGCCGGCGCGGGCCGTACGGCCGGAGCGGTGCAGGTAGTCCTTGTGGTCACCGGCCGGGTCGACGTTCAGGACCAGGTCGATGCCGTCGACGTGGATGCCGCGGGCGGCGACGTCGGTGGCGACCAGGCAGTTCACGTAGCCGGCCTTGAAGTCCTCGAGGACCCGGCTGCGGGCGCCCTGGGTCATACCGCCGTGCAGGGCGTCGGCCTTCACGCCGGCGTCGAGCAGCTGCTCGGCGACGCGGTCGGCGCCCAGCTGGGTGCGGACGAAGATGATGGTGCGGCCCTTACGGGCGGCGATGGCGGCGGTGACCGGCGCCTTGTCCTTCGGCTTCACGACCAGGACGTGGTGGGTCATGGTGGTGACGGCACCGGCGGAGGGGTCGACCTCGTGCGTGATCGGGTTGACCAGGTAGCGCTTGACCAGGGTGTCGATCTCGTTCTCCAGGGTGGCGGAGAACAGCAGGCGCTGGCCGCCGGCCGGCACCTGGTCGAGGATCTCGGTGACCTCGGGCAGGAAGCCCATGTCGGCCATCTGGTCGGCCTCGTCGAGGACGGCGACCTGGACCTTGTCGAGCGTGGCGGCACCGCGGTTGAGGATGTCGCGCAGACGGCCCGGGGTGGCGACGAGGATGTCGACACCGCGCTCCAGGGCGTAGATCTGGTTGCCCATGGACGTACCGCCGCAGACGACCTTCATCTTCAGGCCGAGGACGTCACCGTAAGGCTGGAGGGCGTCGGCGACCTGCATCGCGAGCTCGCGGGTCGGGGTGAGGATCAGACCGCGGGGGCGCTTCTTCTCGGTGTGGCCGCCGGCCAGCGTGGACAGCAGCGGGAGACCGAAGGAGAGCGTCTTGCCGGAGCCCGTGCGGCCACGGCCGAGGATGTCCTTGCCGGCCAGGGCGTCCGGGATGGTCGCGGCCTGGATCGGGAAGGGGGTGGTGACACCGTTCTGCGCGAGCTTGCGGACGATCGCGTCGTCCAGACCGAGGTCACCGAAGGTGATCGTCGGCTCGGCGGGCTCGGCGGCCTCTTCGGCGACGACCTCGGCGGCCTCAGCGGCCTGGGGGGCGTCAACGGCGTCGACGGTGTCGACGGCCTCGGTGACGACGATCTCGTCGCCCTCGGGCATGACGGTGTTCTCAGTGGAAATAGACATGCGAAATGCGAAACCTTCCGGAGTTTCGGCACGCGCCCAAGCTCCGTGTCGGCTTCACAAATGACCGCCTCGATGCGGTCAGCCACGGCAAGGTAAGGAACGCGCCACACGGCGCGCTTCTGTCAGGCGCCGGGCAAATGGGATCAAACGATCTACCACCATACGCACCCCCCACCCCCCGGCGCAAGCCGCGCCCGAATGGCCTACGCCACAGGACCCGCCTGCGGGCCCGGCTGCGGCGCCGGCGGGGTGGTGGACGGGGGCGCCTGGGTGGCGGGCGGCGGGGGTGCGGGACTGCTCGGCGGGGGCGGCGGGGCCTGGGAGGGCGCGGGCGGCTTGCCCGGTACCGGGACGGTACCGGGACCCGAGCCGGGCGGCTTGGGCTTGCCGCCGGGCTTCCCCGGCTTCACCGCCTCCGGAGACGCCTCGGGGTCGTCGGAGGGCGAGGCGGAGGAGGACGCGGCGGTCGCGCCCCTGGCCGCCGGGCTGCCGCTCGCGCCCTTCACCGCCCGCGCGTCCGGGCGGCCGGGCCGGCCGCCCGGGATCCGCACCCCGCCGTCCGGCTCCGGCGCGGCCTCGCGCCGCTTGTCCGCGCCCGGCGACGAGGCGGGCCGCTCCGGATCGCTCACGCTCATGCACCCCCCGAGGGCCAGGGCCGCGACGGCCACGGCCGCGATCCGGGTGACGGCTGTGTGAGCTGAGGTGGAGCGCATGAAGGGGACCGCCTTCGGATCGCGTGGGACAGGCCCCCTGCCCAACTGGCCCCGCCCCGCGCAGGACACGCGCGGGGCGCTGTCACGCGCCTCACCCGCCCCCAGGGACCCGGACGCCCCTCCGGCCCCGCGCTCCCGGCCTGCCCGCCGGCCGCCCGGCGGCCCGGATCGCCGGCTCGGGCCACCGGCCGCGGATCTCGCCCCGGACCGCCGACGGACCGCTGGACCGGCTCCACCCTGCGGCCGTGACCTTGATCGCGACCGACAGCGACAGCGACAGCGCCGCAGGGTGACAGCCCCGGCCACCGGCCGCGGCCCGTCAGCCGTACCCGAGCGCGTGCAGCCGCTCGTCGTCGATGCCGAAGTGGTGCGCGACCTCGTGAACGACCGTCACCTCCGTCTCGTGGACGACCTCTTCCCGGTCCTCGCACATCCGCAGCGTCGGACCCCGGTAGATCGTGATCCGGTCCGGCAGCACCCCGGCGTACCACTCGCCGCGCTCGGTCAGCGGCGTCCCCTCGTAGAGGCCAAGCAGCTCGGGATCGTCCGCCGGGGGCTCGTCCTCCACGAACACCGCGACGTTGTCCATCAGCCGCGTCAGCTCCGGCGGGATCCGGTCCAGGGCCTCGGCGACCAGTTCCTCGAACTCCTCGCGCGTCATCTCCAGCACGCTCGCCATTGTCCGGCACGGGCGCGCTCCGCGCCGTACCCCGGAACGGCCGTCGGCGCGGTCCCGGCCACCCGCCCGCGCGGGCCTTCCCCCACCCGCGCGCCCGGCGCCACACCCGGCCCCGGCGGGCTCACGACAAGCCGCCGGCAAACCGTTTTGGCGTTTCTCCCTGCATCCCATATGCTTCTCACGTCCCCGAGGCGCTGCGAAGCGCCCAGGTGGGCCATCAGCCCTCATCGTCTAGTGGCCCAGGACGCCGCCCTTTCAAGGCGGTAGCACGGGTTCGAATCCCGTTGGGGGCACGCTTTACCGTGTGCGAGACTAGTGCTCGCACATAGCAAGGTCCTGTGGAGCAGTTTGGAGTGCTCGCCACCCTGTCAAGGTGGAGGCCGCGGGTTCAAATCCCGTCAGGACCGCTGCAAGCACGTCAGTGTTTGCGTGGCTGGGTAGCTCAGTTGGTACGAGCGTCCGCCTGAAAAGCGGAAGGTCGCCGGTTCGACCCCGGCCCCAGCCACAGCGTGAGCCCCTCGTCCTCGGACGGGGGGCTCAGTGGTTTGCCCCGGGAAATGCGTTCGCCGCTTCCCGGCGGCTGGTGCGATCCTGGACCTCGTATGTCTACGCAGCCTGCCTCCGCCACCTTCGCCGGCCTCGCCGCCCGCCTGCCCGAGCTGACGCCGCACGACGCGCAGCGCCTGGGCCGCCGGCTCGACGGTGCGCGCCGCATCCGCAAGCCAGAGGCCCGTACGGCCGTACTGGCAGAGATCTCGGCCGACATCGACGCCGCCGAGCTGCGCGTCACGGCGCGCCGGGCCGCCGTGCCCCCGATCACCTACCCCGAACAGCTGCCGGTCAGCCAGAAGAAGGACGAGATCCTCGAGGCGATCCGCGACCACCAGGTCGTGATCGTCGCGGGTGAGACCGGCTCCGGCAAGACCACCCAGATCCCCAAGATCTGTCTGGAGCTCGGCCGGGGCGTGCGGGGCCTGATCGGCCACACCCAGCCGCGCCGGATCGCGGCCCGCACGGTCGCGGAGCGGGTCGCCGAGGAGATGCGGACGCCGCTGGGCGGGGCGGTGGGCTGGAAGGTCCGTTTCACCGACCAGGTGGGCGGCGACACGCTCGTCAAGCTGATGACGGACGGCATCCTGCTGGCCGAGCTCCAGACCGACCGCGAGCTGCGCCAGTACGACACGATCATCATCGACGAGGCCCACGAGCGCAGCCTCAACATCGACTTCATCCTGGGCTACCTGGCCCAGCTGCTCCCCCGCCGCCCCGATCTCAAGGTCGTCATCACCTCGGCGACGATCGACCCGGAGCGCTTCTCCCGGCACTTCGGCGACGCCCCGATCATCGAGGTCAGCGGGCGTACGTATCCGGTCGAGGTGCGCTACCGGCCGCTGCTGGAGGAGGACTCCGAGGACTCCGACCGCGATCAGATCACCGCGATCTGCGACGCGGTGGACGAGCTCCAGCGCGAGGGCGACGGCGACATACTCGTCTTCCTCTCGGGTGAGCGGGAGATCCGGGACACCGCGGACGCCCTGGAGAAGAAGTTCGGCCGCGCCGGGGGCGCCGTCGCGCAGACCACCGAGATCCTGCCGCTGTACGCCCGGCTGTCCCACGCCGAGCAGCACCGCGTCTTCCAGCGGCACACGGGCCGCCGTGTCGTCCTCGCGACGAACGTCGCGGAGACATCCCTGACCGTGCCGGGCATCCGCTATGTGATCGACCCCGGCTTCGCCCGGATCTCCCGCTACAGCCACCGCACCAAGGTGCAGCGGCTGCCGATCGAGGCGGTCTCGCAGGCCAGCGCCAATCAGCGCAAGGGCCGCTGCGGCCGTACGAGCGACGGCATCTGCATCCGGCTGTACTCCGAGGACGATTTCCTCGCCCGGCCGGAATTCACGGACGCGGAGATCCTCCGGACGAATCTGGCGTCCGTCATCCTCCAGATGACCGCGGCCGGTCTCGGCGACATCGAGAAGTTCCCCTTCATCGACCCGCCGGACCGCCGCAACATCAAGGACGGCGTCGATCTGCTCGTCGAGCTCGGCGCGCTCGACCCCCAGCAGAAGGACCCGAAGAAGCGGCTCACACAGCTGGGCCGCAAGCTCGCCCAGCTGCCGGTGGACCCCCGGCTGGCCCGTATGGTCCTGGAGGCCGACCGGAACGGCTGCGTCCGCGAGGTGATGGTGATCGCCTCCGCGCTCTCCATCCAGGACCCCCGCGAGCGGCCCTCGGAGAAGCAGGCGCAGGCCGATCAGCACCACGCCCGGTTCAAGGACGAGACGAGCGATTTCCTCGCCTTCCTCAATCTCTGGCGTTATGTGCGCGAGCAGCAGAAGGCGCTGTCGTCCTCGGCCTTCCGGCGCATGTGCAAGTCGGAGTTCCTGAACTATCTGCGGATACGCGAATGGCAGGACATCTACTCCCAGCTGCGTACGGTCGCCAAGCAGATGGGCGTCCATCTGGCGGAGGAGGACGCCCCGGAGGACCGGGTGCACCAGTCGCTGCTGTCCGGCCTGCTCTCGCACATCGGCCTGAAGGACACCGAGAAGAACGAGTACCTCGGTGCCCGCAGCGCGAAATTCGCGGTCTTCCCCGGTTCGGCGCTGTTCCGCAAGCAGCCGCGCTGGGTGATGGCGGCGGAGCTGGTGGAGACGTCCCGGCTGTGGGCGCGGGTCAACGCCAAGGTCGAGCCGGAATGGATCGAGCCGCTCGCCCAGCACCTGGTGAAGCGCAATTACAGCGAGCCGCACTGGGAGCAGAAGCAGGCGGCCGTGATGGCGTACGAGCGGGTGACGCTCTACGGCGTGCCGATCGTGGCCCAGCGGAAGGTCAATTACGGGCGGATCGACCCGGAGACCAGCCGTGAGCTGTTCATCCGCAATGCCCTGGTCGAGGGCGACTGGCGGACGCATCACCAGTTCTTCCACGACAACCGCAAGCTGCTCGGCGAGGTGGAGGAGCTGGAGCACCGGGCCCGCCGCCGCGACATCCTGGTGGACGACGAGACGCTCTTCGACTTCTACGACCAGCGGCTGCCCGACCATGTGGTCTCGGGGGCGCACTTCGACTCGTGGTGGAAGCACAAACGGCGGGAAGAGCCGGAGCTGCTCAATTTCGAGCACTCCATGCTCATCAACGAGAACGCCGAGGCGGTCACCAAGGACGACTATCCGGATTCCTGGCGGCAGGGCCGGCTGAAGTTCCGGGTGACGTATCAGTTCGAGCCGGGCGCGGACGCGGACGGCGTGACCGTCCACATCCCGCTCCAGGTGCTCAACCAGGTCTCGGCCGAGGGCTTCGACTGGCAGATCCCGGGGCTGCGCGAGGACCTGGTGACGGAGCTGATCCGCTCGCTGCCCAAGCCGATCCGCCGGAACTACGTCCCGGCGCCGAACTACGCCAAGGCGTTCCTGGACCGGGCCGTGCCGCTCCAGGAGCCGCTCGTCACCACACTGACCCGTGAGCTCCAGCGGATGGTGGGCGTCCGGATGGAGCCGGAGGACTTCGACCCCGGCAAGGTCCCCGACCACCTGAAGATCACTTTCCGGATCGTCGACGAGCGCAAGCGGAAGATCGCCGAGGACAAGGACCTGGAAGCGCTGCGACTGAGGCTCAAGCCGAAGACGCAGGCCGCGATCACCAAGGCGTTCGAGCAGGCGTCGGAGGCCGCGGCCGAGAGCGGCGGCGGTCCCCGTGGTCCGGAGCAGCGCTCCGGGCTCACCCGGTGGACCATCGGGACGCTGCCGCGCACCTTCGAGACCCGCCGGGCGGGCCAGCCCGTCAAGGCGTACCCGGCGCTGGTCGACGAGGGCGCTTCGGTGGCCGTGCGGCTCTTCGACACCGAGGCGGAGCAGCGGCAGGCGATGTGGCGGGGCACCCGCCGACTCATCCTGCTCAATCTCCCCTCCAACCCCGCGAAGTTCGCCCAGGACAAGCTCAGCAACCAGCAGAAGCTCGCCCTGTCGGCGAATCCGCACGGGTCCATCCCGGCGCTCTTCGACGACTGCGTCTCGGCAGCGGCCGACAAGCTGATCGCGGCGCGCGGCGGCCCCGCGTGGGACGAGGAGTCCTTCCGCAAGCTGTTCGACGCCGTGCGGGCCGACATCGTCGACGCGACGCTGGACACCATCCGCAAGGTGCAGGAGGTGCTGGCCGCCTGGCAGTCGTGCGAGCGCCGGCTGAAGAGTCCGCCGCTGTCCACGTCGCTGCCGCTGGTGCCGTCCGTCGCGGATGTGCGGGAGCAGCTGACCGAGCTCGTCGGGCCGGGGTTCGTCACCGCGCACGGCGTCCGCAGGCTGCCGGACGTGCTGCGCTATCTGGTGGCCGTCGACCGGCGGCTGACGCAGCTGCCGACCAACGTGGACCGTGACCGGGCCCGGATGGCCAAGGTCAAGGAGATGCGGGACGAGCACGCCTGGCTGCTGGAGCAGTTCCCCAAGGGTCGCCCGGTGCCCCAGGAGGCCCTGGACATCCGCTGGATGATCGAGGAGCTGCGGGTCAGCTACTTCGCGCACGCGCTCGGCACGGCGCACCCGGTGTCGGACAAGCGGATCGTGAAGGCGATCGACCAGCTGGCCCCGTAGTCCCGGAGCCCGTTCCGGGTTCGCTCCGGGCCTGTTCCGGTGCGGGTCCGGATCGGGTTCGACTGCACCCCCTGACCTGCTGTAGAGTCTGTTTCGCAGCACCGCGAGAGCGGGAAAGCGAAGCAAGGTCCTGTGGAGCAGTTTGGAGTGCTCGCCACCCTGTCAAGGTGGAGGCCGCGGGTTCAAATCCCGTCAGGACCGCATTGTTTGAAGGCCCGGATCCCTTTCGAGGGATCCGGGCCTTCTTGCATCCGACCTTGACTGGGACACGTGCCAGGGGTACCCAGACAGTGGAGGTGCTGCGCTCCATGACGACGACCACCCGCACGACCGAGCCGAAGCGGACCGAGGCCATCCGGCACGAGACGAGGGCGCTTCTGCGCGCCCACCTCTCGGCCGCCTCGGGCTACCGCCATCTGACCCGACACTGCGCGGTGTGCCACCGGCTGCTGCGGCTCGCCCAGGAGGCGGCGGGGAGCCATCAGGCGAAGACCTCCGACGAGGCCCCGGACGCCGGGCCCGGGGCCGCCCCCGCGGCCGGGCCGGCCCGGGACGAAAGTCCCCGCACCGGGTGACCAACGGCGGGCGCCGCGGCGGCAGTCGGGTGGCAGTCTGGAGGCCGGACTCTCATGTTCCGGTAACCCGCGCGCTTCTTTACCGCACCGACACGGTGAGTGACAAGCGGGTTGCGCTGTGACGGGAGTCACCGAAAGAGTTTCCAGAGTGATGGAACTTACCCCCTCCCTACAACGGGTCAATTTAATATGTGCAATTGCACTCCACCCGAAAGGGTTCGGCGGGGCTCCGGCGCCGGCCCGGCGGGGCGCCAGGGGAGCGCTCGGCGGGGATCCGGCGGAGGCCGGCCGGGCATAAAAAAGATCGCGCTGGACCCGGCGGAGTCCAGCGCGATCGACGACTAGCCCAAGTCGGTGGGCAAGGAACCTGTTGGGGCAGGCCCCCGGTCGCTGTGAAGCAGGTGAAGCGGGTGGAGCTGGTTCGGGCGGCGATCCGGGTTGGGGGCCCCGGAAAGTGCCCGGCAGTGCGTCAGGCTGTTGTTCAGGCCTCGCTGCGCTGCTGCGGAATGCCCGCCAGCAGGGCGCGGACCTCCGCTTCGCGGTAACGGCGGTGTCCTCCGAGCGTGCGGATGGACGTGAGCTTGCCTGCCTTGGCCCAGCGGGTGACCGTCTTCGGGTCCACGCGGAACATCGTGGCAACCTCAGCCGGGGTCAGCAGCGGCTCGGCATCAGGGGTGCGAGCGGTCATGAGCGGCCTCCTCGGGAGAACCAGACATGGAGTCGGTTCTTTCCTCTAAATTCTGCACCTTGACCCACGTTGCCCGAAATGGCGGACGCGGGCCGAGTCGGTTATAGGACGAACGGCTTGTCCTCGGCACTACAACTACACCATCCGTCCAGCCACGTCGGCCAAACCGATGGAATTGCCCTCTCAGGTGTTCAACCTCGACGGAAGCCGATGGACCATGCCATAGCGGACAGTCACGCCACCGTGACGATCAGTCACAGCGGGATCAGGGGTCACCAGACCCGTCAAGGAGTGCAATACCGATCTATCCACCCGAAGTTGGACGGAAGGAGCCCTTCCCGGACTCCTTGTCCTATTTTGCCACGAGGCTGGGCGATGGGCGCAAGACCTAACGTAAGTGCGTTAGGTCACGGTTGCCTCATTGGCCCGGATCGGGACCTAGGTCCTGTCACCGGCGCCACAGGAGCCCTCGGGAATCTCTCCGGACACCGCTATGGGACTTCAGTTCGCGTACTGGCGGTTCCGCACCGCGCTCCAACGCTCCGTCAGCCGCTCGTACGCCTCGCCCGCCCGCGCGCCGTCCCCCGCGCGCAGCGCCGCCAGCCCCTCGGCCGTGTCGCCCGCGGAATGGTCCTCCGCGAGGTCCGCCTCCGGCACCATATGCACCAGGCCGCCGTAGTCCAGCTCGACCAGGGAGCGCGGATGGAACTCCTCCAGCCAGCGCCCCACGTCCACCAGGCCGTCGATCAGCGGCCCCTCGTCGATCGCGTCCTTGAGCGTGCGCAGCCCGCGGGCCACCCGGCGCCGGGCCTCGACCATGGGCGTGCGGTAGCGCAGCACCAGCTCCTCGCCGGGGCCCTCCCCCTTGCCGTACTCCCGCTCCTCGTCCGCGAAGAGGACGAACCAGCGCAGCGGCACCTGCCAGGTCGCCGTGCGGATCCACGGCCGGGCGTCGGGGTTGCGCTCCAGCCAGTGCTCGTAGTCCGCCTCCGCCTGGCGGCGGACCACCGGTGGAAGCGCGGCGTCCAGCACCGGCGCGGGCAGCCGCTCGGCGAGCTCCTCCAGCGCGAGCCAGCCCCGCAGCCGGGTCCGCCAGGGGCAGACGCACAGGACGCCGTCGAGGAGCGCCACGAAGGCGTCACCGCTCTCGTGCACCGGGACCGGCACCGGCGGGGTGGGCAGCAGGTCCGCGAGCGAGCGGCGGAGCTCGTCCTGCGCGCCCGGGAGGTTCTCGCGCCGGGCGTAGCGCTCCCAGTGGCCGCGTTCCGGTTCCGGGAATGCGCCCAGAGGTTCATAGACCCGCAGATATGCCGCGTACGGGACAGTCACCGACGACGCCGATCCCACGCTCGCTCCCTCAAACCGGAGGACACTCCAGGGAGTTGCCGAGCCCTCCCCGTACTGTCCAAATCGTCCCATGGCGCGGCACCTCGGGAGAGTGATCCTCGGCACGGGACCGGTCCCCCGGGCCGGCAGGTCTTACCCTCGTGCCAACCGGCCCTCCACCACCCCCGGAGGGCGACCTCCGCGACATATGGAGTCACCACAGTGGCTGACGTACGTCCCTCCCCCAAGCACTCCGTGCAGGGGGTACCCCCAGAAGCTGACGGCGTGCTGCACACTTTGTTCCGGTCCGACCAGGGCGGCCATGAGCAGGTCGTCCTCTGCCAGGACCGCGAGAGCGGCCTCAAGGCCGTGATCGCCCTCCATTCCACCGCTCTGGGCCCGGCCCTCGGCGGCACCCGCTTCTACCCCTACGCCTCGGACGAGGCCGCGGTCCTGGACGCCCTCAACCTCTCCCGCGGCATGTCGTACAAGAACGCGCTCGCGGGGCTCGACCACGGCGGCGGCAAGGCTGTGATCATCGGGAACCCCGATGAGATCAAGACCGAACAACTGCTGCTCGCCTACGGTCGTTTCGTCGCCTCCCTCGGCGGGCGCTATGTCACCGCGTGCGACGTCGGCACGTACGTACAGGACATGGACGTCGTCGCCCGGGAGAACCCCTGGACCACCGGCCGCTCCCCCGAGAACGGCGGCGCGGGCGACTCCTCCGTCCTTACGGCCTTCGGGGTGTTCCAGGGCATGCGCGCCGCCGCGCGGACCCAGTGGGGCGAGCCGACGCTGCGCGGGCGCCGGGTCGGCGTCGCGGGGGTCGGGAAGGTCGGCCACCACCTGGTCGAGCACCTGATCGAGGACGGCGCGGAGGTCGTGATCACCGATGTGCGCGCGGAGGCCGTCGAGCGGATCATCGCCCGGCACCCCCGGGTGACCGCCGTGACCGATGCCGACGTGCTCGTCCGCACCCCGCTCGACGTCTACGCCCCGTGCGCCCTCGGCGGCGCGCTGGACGACGACACCGTGGCGGCGCTCACCGCCACCGTGGTCTGCGGCGCGGCCAACAACCAGCTGGCCCACCCGGGCGTCGAGAAGGACCTCGCCGACCGGGGCATCCTCTACGCCCCGGACTACGTGGTGAACGCCGGTGGGGTGATCCAGGTTGCCGATGAGCTGCACGGTTTCGACTTCGATCGCGCCAAGGCCAAGGCGACCAAGATTTTCGACACGACTCTGGCCATATTCGACCGGGCGAAGGCGGACGGTATCCCTCCGGCGGCTGCCGCGGACCGGCTCGCCGAGCAGCGGATGGCGGAGGCGCGTACCGGTGCGCTGACCGGCTGAACCGTTCCGCTCCCTCTGTCGGGCGCCGGTCATCCGAGACCGGCCGGCGCCCGTTCACAAAGGGTGGCCCGGTCGCACGCTCGGTACCCGCACAGCGTTCCCTACAGACGGGCCGCCATGGCGGAAGTGCGAGAGATCCCTCACCACCTCATCGGCGGGTCGGCGCTCGAGACACGTTAAAATCGCTGCTGACCAGCGGGGACGGGGCTCCCCTCGGGTTGTGCTGCGTGGCACGTCATGCGGGCGACGTACCGTATGGCCGCGGAAGCAGGTACCGTTGAAGCCCTACAGGCCGGATCCTCCCCGAGGGTCCGCTCTGACTCATGAACGTGAACGCGTGTCAAGACTCTGGGGCCGTCGAGCCCCGTCACTGAGGGGGTCGAGCCATGGGGCGCGGCCGGGCCAAGGCCAAGCAGACAAAGGTCGCCCGCCAGCTGAAGTACAACAGCGGCGGGACCGACCTCTCACGTCTGGCCAATGAGCTGGGCGCATCGCCGACGAAGCAGCCGCCGAACAGCGAGCCGCTCGAAAAGGACGATGAGCTGGAGGACGATCCGTACGCTCAGTACGCGGATCGTTACAACGATGAGGACGAGGACGAGCAAGCGCCCGACCACTCCTCGACATATCGTCGCCGCGCTTGACGCTGTAACTCTCACCGGCCCGGTCCGAGGCTTCACCTCGGACCGGGTTCTGTGCTGCCCGGAGGCGATCAGCCGGCGTGGTGGTCACCGGTCAGCGTCACGGCCTCGGCGCGGTCGCCGCGCTCGGTGATCTCGCCCGCGACCCAGGACTCCACGCCCCGGTCCGCGAAGGTCGCCAGCGCCACGTCCACGGACTCCTGCGGTACGACCGCGATCATGCCGACGCCCATGTTGAGCGTCTTCTCCAGCTCCGGGCGCGCGACCCCGCCCAGCCGGCCGACCAGGTCGAAGACCGGGCCCGGCGTCCACGTCGAGCGGTCGACCGTCGCGTGCAGACCCTCCGGCATCACCCGGGCCAGGTTGTTGGCCAGTCCACCGCCGGTGATGTGCGAGAAGGCGTGCACATCGGCCGTCCGGGTGAGCGCCAGACAGTCCAGCGAGTAGATCTTGGTGGGCTCCAGCAGCTCCTCGCCGAGGGTCCGGCCGAACTCCGGGACCTCACGGTCCAGCTCCCAGCCGGCCCGGTCGAAGAGCACATGGCGGACCAGCGAGTACCCGTTCGAGTGAAGTCCGGACGAGGCCATCGCGATGACGGCGTCGCCCTCGCGGATGCGCTCCGCGCCCAGCACCCGGTCGGCCTCCACGACGCCCGTACCGGCGCCGGCCACGTCGAAGTCGTCCGCGGCGAGCAGCCCGGGGTGCTCGGCGGTCTCGCCGCCGACCAGCGCGCAGCCCGCGAGGACACAGCCCTCGGCGATGCCCTTGACGATCGCGGCGACCCGCTCCGGGTAGACCTTGCCGACACAGATGTAGTCGGTCATGAAGAGCGGCTCGGCACCGCAGACGACCAGGTCGTCGACGACCATGCCGACGAGGTCGTGGCCGATGGTGTCGTAGACACCCATGCGGCGGGCGATGTCCACCTTCGTGCCGACGCCGTCCGTGGCGGAGGCCAGCAGCGGACGCTCGTAGCGCTTGAGGGCGCTCGCGTCGAAGAGCCCGGCGAAGCCGCCGAGCCCGCCGACGACCTCGGGGCGGGTGGCCTTCTTCACCCACTCCTTCATCAGGTCCACGGCGCGGTCGCCCGCCTCGATGTCGACGCCCGCGCTTGCGTAGCTGGCACCAGTGGTCTCAGACATCAGTTTGAGATCTTTCGTGTCGTTCGGTACTACGGGGGCGTTACGGGCGACGGAGGGCGTCGGCGGCGTCCGTGCCACCGGCCAGCTCGGTCTCCAGAAGCTGCTTGCCGAGGAGCTCGGGGTCGGGGAGCGGCATGGGGTACTCACCGTCGAAGCACGCGCGGCACAGGTTCGGCTTGGCGATGGTGGTCGCCTCGATCATCCCGTCGAGGGAGATGTACGCCAGGGAGTCCGCGCCCAGCGACTTGCCGATCTCCTCGACCGACATGCCGTTGGCGATCAGCTCCGCCCGGGTGGCGAAGTCGATGCCGAAGAAGCACGGCCACTTCACCGGCGGGGACGAGATCCGGACGTGCACCTCGGCCGCGCCGGCCTCGCGCAGCATCCGCACCAGCGCCCGCTGGGTGTTGCCGCGGACGATGGAATCGTCGACGACGACCAGGCGCTTGCCCTGGATGACGTCCCGCAGCGGGTTGAGCTTGAGGCGGATGCCCAGCTGGCGGATGGTCTGGCTCGGCTGGATGAAGGTACGGCCGACGTAGGAGTTCTTGACCAGGCCGGTGCCGTACGGGATGCCGCTGGCCTCCGCGTAACCCACGGCGGCGGGGGTGCCGGACTCCGGGGTCGGTATCACCAGGTCGGCTTCGACCGGGGCCTCGGCGGCGAGCCGGCGGCCCATCTCCACCCGGGAGAGGTAGACGTTGCGGCCCGCGATGTCGGTGTCGGGGCGCGCGAGGTAGACGTACTCGAAGACACAGCCCTTGGGCCGGGCCTCGGCGAAACGGGAGGTCCGCAGGCCGTTCTCGTCGATGGCGACGAGCTCGCCGGGCTCGACCTCACGGACGAAGGAGGCGCCGCAGATGTCCAGGGCGGCGGTCTCGGAGGCCACCACCCAGCCGCGCTCCAGACGCCCCAGGACCAGCGGGCGGATGCCCTGCGGGTCGCGGGCGGCGTACAAGGTGTGTTCGTCCATGAAGACGAGGGAGAAGGCGCCCTGGACGTCCGGGAGGACCTTGGTGGCCGCTTCCTCGATCGTCAGCGGCTTGCCGTCCTCGTCGGTCTGGCCCGCGAGCAGGGCCGTGACCAGGTCGGTGTCATTGGTCGCCGCGACCTGGGTGGCACGGCCGTTCTCCCTGGGGAGCGCCGCGACCATCTCGGCGAGCTGGGCCGTATTGACCAGGTTGCCGTTGTGACCGAGCGCGATCGAGCCGTTGGCCGTCGCCCTGAAGGTCGGCTGGGCGTTCTCCCACACCGAGGCTCCGGTGGTGGAGTAGCGGGCGTGTCCGACCGCGATATGTCCCTGGAGGGAACCCAGGGAGGTTTCGTCGAAGACCTGGGAGACCAGTCCCATGTCCTTGAAGACGAGGATCTGGGAGCCGTTGCTCACCGCGATGCCCGCGGACTCCTGTCCACGGTGCTGCAGCGCATACAGCCCGAAATAGGTGAGTTTGGCGACCTCTTCACCCGGAGCCCAGACACCGAAGACGCCGCAAGCGTCCTGGGGGCCCTTCTCACCGGGGAGCAGGTCGTGGTTGAGTCGTCCGTCACCACGAGGCACGTGTATGAGTCTATTGCAGGTCCGACGTTCATCCGAACCGGGGACGACTAAGAATGGCTCACACCACGGACAGCCACTTGACGGGTACAGGCAATCACCTTCAGGATCGCTGCCCGAACGCCCTCCGCGGTTCTTCGCACAGGGCCTCCGGGACGACTCCGGCCGCAATCCCGAGAGCCTACGGCGCCACGTCCGGCGGGCCTTTCCCGGGGAGTCCCGAGGGAGCCCTCCTCCCATTTCCGCATTTCTCCGCAGATTCCCGCTCCGCTCCCCCCGGGGCGTTTTCCTGATTTCCCCTTCATTTCCGCCGCCGGGCGCCCCCGAGGGGCGCCCGAGGACGGTCCCGGGAGGCCCCGGCGGCGGGCTCGCCGGCCGGTCAGCCCATGACGGGAAGGTGCGCGGAGAGGTCCGCGCGCTCCCCGCTCGCGGAGACGGCCGCCTCGTCGAGCGCGGCGGCCCAGCCCGTACGGCCGGTGGCCAGGCGGAGCCAGGTGACGGGGTCGGTCTCGACCACGTTGGGCGGGGTGCCCCGGGTGTGTTTGGGGCCTTCGACGCACTGGACGACCGCGAACGGCGGGACGCGCACCTCGACCGAACCGCCGGGCGCCTTGAGGGCGAGGGCGTCGGCCAGCATGCGGGTGCAGTTGGCGAGGGCCTGCCGGTCGAAGGGGACGTGGACGCCCAGCGCGGCGGCCAGGTCGTCGGAGTGCACGACGAGCTCGACGCACCGGGTGACCAGGAAGTCGTCCAGGCGCATCGCGCCGACCCGGGAGGCGAGCAGCCGGTCGTCCGGGGCGGGCACGACGATCCGGTCGAACCGCTCGGCGACCCGGTCGAAGATCTCCGTCGGGGCGGCGCCGCGGTCCGCCATCTCATGGGCGAGCTCGTCGACCCTCCCGGCGATGGCCCGGGTCGCGAACGGCCATTCCTGGACCGGGACTTCCAGCTTCGGCGGCGCCGGCTTCTCCAGGGTGTCGCTCACGTGGTCGAGGATGATGGCGATGTGGGAGACGAGCTCGCGGACGGTCCAGTCGCCGAGCCGGGTGGGCAGCGCCAGCTGCTCGGCGGACAGGCCGGCCGTCACCTCGCGCACGTGCTGGAACTGCGCGCGGACGGCGGCACGGGTCTTGGCGGAGTCGTAGCGGCGGGCGCGTGGTGTGCGCGGTGCGGCAGACATGGCCCGACCCTATTCCGCCGCGGCGGGCGGCGACCCGTACGCCACGAAGTGCTCTCCGTCACAAGGGACTCCGGGGCCACGGGAGAACCGCGACGCGGACCACCGCGCGTACGGCCGTACGAGGACACACGAGGACGTACGAGGCCCGGTATGTCGACAATCACTCGCGGCCGGACGGGGAAGCGGGGAAAGCCGGAGGCGGCCCACCCCTGCTGGGGGTGGACCGCCTCCGGCGGACGCGGGGAATCCGGTCGGCTCAGGCGAGCAGCGCCGGGATCGTGGCCTCGTGGGCCTCGCGCAGCTCGGCCAGCGGAATGCTGAACTGGCCCTGGACGTCGATCTCTTCGCCGTCCACGACACCGACGCGGGTCGCGGGCAGGCCGCGCGCTCCGCACATGTCGGTGAAGCGGAGTTCCTCGCTGCGCGGGACCGCGACGACGGCACGGCCGGCGGACTCGGAGAAGAGGAAGACGAACGGATCGATGGCGTCCGGGACGACGATCCGGGCGCCCTTGCCGCCGCGCAGGCACGACTCGGCGAGGGCCTGGATCAGACCGCCGTCCGACAGGTCGTGCGCCGCGTCGACCATGCCGTCGCGCGAGGCCGAGATGAGGATCTCCGCCAGGAGCTTCTCCCGGCCCAGGTCCACGGCCGGCGGCAGACCGCCCAGGTGGTCGTGGACCACCTGGGACCAGGCCGAACCGCCCAGTTCCTCCTTGGTGTCACCCAGCAGGTAGAGCAGGTGGCCCTCGTCGGAGAAGGCGATCGGCGTACGGCGGTTGACGTCGTCGATGACGCCGAGCACCGCGACCACGGGCGTCGGGTGGATGGCGGTCTCGCCGGTCTGGTTGTAGAGCGAGACGTTGCCGCCGGTCACCGGGGTGCCCAGCTCCAGGCAGCCGTCGGCCAGGCCGCGGGTGGCCTCGGCGAACTGCCACATGACCGCCGGGTCCTCGGGCGAGCCGAAGTTCAGGCAGTTGGAGATGGCCAGCGGCCGGGCGCCGGAGGCGGCCACGTTGCGGTACGACTCCGCGAGCGCGAGCTGGGCGCCCGCGTACGGGTCGAGCTTGGCGTAGCGGCCGTTGCCGTCCGTGGCGACGGCGACACCGAGGTCGGTGTCCTCGTCGATCCGGACCATGCCGGAGTCCTCCGGCTGCGCGAGGACGGTGTTGCCCTGTACGAACCGGTCGTACTGGTCGGTGATCCAAGACTTGGACGCCTGGTTCGGCGAGGAGATCACCTTCAGGACCTGCGCGCGCAGCTCCTCGGCGGTCTCCGGGCGGGCCAGCTTCCCGGCGTCGTCGGCCTGGAGGGCGTCCTGCCAGTCGGGACGGGCGTACGGGCGCTCGTAGACCGGGCCCTCGTGCGCCACCGTGCGCGGGGGCACGTCCACGATCTGCTCGCCGTGCCAGAAGATCTCCAGCCGCTCGCCGTCCGTGACCTCGCCGATCACGGTGGCGATGACGTCCCACTTCTCGCAGATCTCCATAAAGCGGTCGACCTTGCCGGGCTCGACCACCGCGCACATGCGTTCCTGCGACTCGCTCATGAGGATCTCCTCGGGCGAGAGGGAGGAGTCGCGCAGCGGCACGGTGTCCAGCTCGACGCGCATGCCGCCGGAACCGGCGCTGGCCAGCTCGCTGGTGGCGCAGGACAGGCCGGCGCCGCCGAGGTCCTGGATGCCGTCGACGAGGTCCTCGCGGAAGATCTCCAGGGTGCACTCGATGAGGAGCTTCTCCTGGAAGGGGTCGCCGACCTGGACGGCGGGGCGCTTCGTCGGCTTGCTGTCGTCGAAGGTCTCCGAGGCGAGGACCGAGACGCCGCCGATGCCGTCGCCGCCGGTGCGGGCTCCATAGAGGATGACCTTGTTGCCGGCGCCGGAGGCCTTGGCGAGGTGGATGTCCTCGTGCTTCATCACGCCCACGCACAGGGCGTTGACCAGCGGGTTTCCCTGGTAGCAGGCGTCGAAGACGACCTCGCCGCCGATGTTGGGCAGGCCCAGGCAGTTGCCGTAGCCGCCGATGCCCGCGACGACGCCCGGCAGGACGCGCTTGGTGTCGGGGTGGTCCGCGGCGCCGAAGCGCAGCGGGTCCATGACGGCGACGGGGCGGGCGCCCATGGCGAGGATGTCGCGGACGATGCCGCCCACGCCGGTGGCCGCGCCCTGGTAGGGCTCGATGTACGAGGGGTGGTTGTGCGACTCGACCTTGAAGGTGACCGCGTAGCCCTGGCCGACGTCGACGACACCGGCGTTCTCGCCGATGCCGACGAGGAGGGCGTCGTTCTCGGGGGCCTTCTCACCGAACTGGCGGAGGTGGACCTTGCTCGACTTGTACGAGCAGTGCTCGGACCACATGACCGAGTACATCGCGAGCTCGGCGCCGGTGGGGCGGCGGCCGAGGATCTCGCGGATCCGCGCGTACTCGTCCGGCTTCAGGCCGAGTTCGGCCCAGGGCTGGCCGGTGTCGGGCGTCTCCGCGGCGTGCTTGACGGAATCGAGAGTCATGCGTTGACCAGCTTCTTCAGGAGCGAGGTGAAGAAACCGAGCCCGTCCGTGCGGCCGGTGCCGACGAGGGGCTCGACGGCGTGCTCGGGGTGCGGCATCAGGCCGACGACGTTGCCGGCGGCGTTGGTGATGCCGGCGATGTCACGGAGCGAGCCGTTCGGATTGCCGTCGAGGTACCGGAAGGCGACGCGGCCCTCGGCCTCGAGCTCGTCCAGGGTGCGCTCGTCGGCCACGTAGCGGCCGTCGATGTTCTTCAGCGGGATGGAGATCTCCTGGCCCGCCTCGTAGTCGGAGGTCCAGGCGGTGCCGGCGTTCTCCACGCGCAGCTTCTGCTCGCGGCAGATGAAGTGCAGGTGGTTGTTGCGCAGCATCGCGCCGGGCAGCAGGTGGGACTCGGTGAGCACCTGGAAGCCGTTGCAGATGCCGAGGACCGGCATGCCGCCCTTGGCCTGCTCGATGACGGTCTCCATCACCGGCGAGAAGCGGGAGATGGCACCGGCCCGCAGATAGTCGCCGTAGGAGAAGCCGCCGGGCAGGACCACGGCGTCGACCTGCTTGAGGTCCTTGTCGCGGTGCCACAGCGGGACGGGTTCGAGCCCGGCGACACGGACGGCGCGCTGGGTGTCGCGGTCGTCCAGCGTGCCGGGGAAGGTGATGACTCCTACGCGAGCTGTCACTGGGCTTCTCCGTCGACCTTCACGGTGAAGTCCTCGATCACGGTGTTGGCGAGAAACGTTTCCGCCATCTCGTGGATGCGGGCGAGGGCGGCCTCGTCGACCGGGCCCTCCACCTCGAGTTCAAAGCGCTTGCCCTGACGGACGTCGGCGATCCCCTCGAAACCCAGGCGTGGCAGTGCGCGCTGCACCGCCTGGCCCTGCGGGTCGAGGATCTCCGGCTTGAGCATGACGTCGACTACGACGCGTGCCACTGGCACTCCCGGTGGTGTGGTGCGTGAGCTGAAGCGGTAGCGCCAGAGTACAGTCCCAAAAAATCTACGCGCATAGATATGGTGGGCCTCCTGTCACGTTTACGCATCGACGCCGAAGAACGGAGGGAAAATCCCGGGAAAAACGTACGGTCCCGATTGCCAAGCACCACGCGGACAGAATTAACTGGGCTTCACTTCGCATTGCCCTTTGTTGTACAAATGAATAACCATTGCACCGGAACAACCGGAACCAGGGCATCACCGCAGTTCACCTCGGCGATGCGCCCCCGAAAGGACCGATATTCGTGGCACAGCGCGTAGTGGTCACACTCTCCGACGACATCGACGGCGGGGAAGCCGCGGAGACGGTTTCCTTCGGCCTCGACGGCAAGTCGTACGAGATCGACCTCAACACTGCCAATGCGAAGAAACTGCGGGTCGCCCTCGAGCCGTACCTGGAGGCCGGCCGCAAGCAGTCCCGCTCCGGGAAGGTCTACCGCCGCACCTCCGTGGCGCCCGACCCCTCGGCGGTCCGCGCCTGGGCCCGCTCCCACGGCATGGACGTGCCGCCGCGGGGCCGCATCCCCAAGCGGGTCTACGAGGCCTTCAACGCCGCGGACTGAGCCGACTTGCCAAGCACCCCGGATGATCAGCTAGAGTCTGGATCACGCCGAGGGGCGAGGCCGGGAAACCGGAAGAACCCCCAGGTAGCGCGGGTGTAGCTCAGTAGTAGAGCGCCCCCTTTCCAAGGGGGAGGCGCAGTGTGCGATTCCTGTCACCCGCTCTGAACGTCCTCCGGACCACGTCTGTGGCCCGACGGGACGGATCATGCGGGTGTAGCTCAGTAGTAGAGCGCCCTCTTTCCAAGAGGGAGGCGCAGTGTGCGATCCCTGTCACCCGCTCTGATCGCTTACCGGTCCACGGCCGTGGACCGGGCCCGGCGATCCATGCGGGTGTAGCTCAGTAGTAGAGCGCCCCCTTTCCAAGGGGGAGGCGCAGTGTGCGATCCCTGTCACCCGCTCTCATCGCGTTACCGACCACGTCAGTGGATCAGGTAGAGTGATGCACGCGCCGCCCGGTGAAAGCCGGTCGGAAGCACGCGGACGTAGCTCAGTTGGTAGAGCACCACCTTGCCAAGGTGGATGTCGCGAGTTCGAGTCTCGTCGTCCGCTCAGAGAACGAAGGCCCCGATCATCATGATCGGGGCCTTCGGCGTTTCCGGATCGGGATGCCTCGGGCCGCGATGCTCGGGATGTCCCCAGGCCGCGATGCTTGGCGTCACCGTGCCTCGGGTCGCGATGCCCCGGGTCGGGATGCCTCGCGTCACCGTGCCTCGCGTCACCGTGCCTCGGGTCGCGAATGCCCGGACGCGTCCGGGGCCTGATGACATTCGTCATCCGAGGTCATGACAGCCCGCACTGCCTTCGGGGCGGCGCGGGCGGGAGCCTTGAGCCATGGACATCGGAGACAGTGTGATCGCCGTGTCCGGGCTGCGGCGACGCTACGGCCCGGAAGGCGACGGGGGGTTCGAGGCGGTGCGGGGCGTGTCCTTCACCGTGGGGCGCGGCGAGGTCTTCGCGCTGCTGGGGACGAACGGCGCGGGCAAGACCTCCACGGTCGAGCTGCTGGAGGGGCTGGAGCGGCCGAGCGGGGGCGAGGCCCGGATCCTGGGCCACGATCCTTACGCGGAGCGCGCCGCCGTGCGGCCGCGGATCGGGGTGATGCTCCAGGAGGGCGGCTTCCCCTCGGATCTGACGGTCGTGGAGACCGTCCGCATGTGGGCCGGCTGCACCACGGGGGCCCGGCCCACCGAGGAAGCCCTCGGGATGGTGGGGCTCACGGACCGCGGGTCGGTGCGGATCAAGCAGCTCTCCGGTGGCGAGCGCCGGCGGCTCGACCTGGCGCTGGCGCTGCTCGGCCGCCCCGAGGTCCTCTTCCTCGACGAGCCGACGACGGGCCTCGACCCCGAGGCGCGGCACAGCACCTGGGAGTTGGTGCGCCGCCTGCGCGAGGAGGGCACCACGGTGCTCCTCACCACCCACTATCTGGAAGAGGCCGAGGCCCTCGCCGACCGCCTGGCGATCATGCGGCGGGGCGAGATCGTGGCCTCCGGGGCGCCGGGCGAGGTGATCGGGGCCTATCCGGCCCGGATCCGGTTCGCGATGCCCGTCGGCTGGTTCGTGGGAGATCTGCCGCCACTGGCCGAGCTGGGGGTGGAGGGCCATGAGGAGTCCGACGGGCGGATAGAGCTCCGGACGCGCACGCTCCAGCGGACCCTCACCGGGCTGCTGATCTGGGCGCGGGAGAAGGACATAGAGCTGGAGGGGCTGGACGCCCGGACCGCCTCGCTGGAGGAGGCGTTCCTGGCCATAGCCGGCGGGGGCGAGCCGGGCGCGGAGACCGGCTCCGGTGTGAGCGTGGGCGCCGGTGCGGGCGCGAGGAGGGGGAAGTGATGGCGATATCCACGGCGGCGCCGCGGATGCTGGCGCTCGGCCGGGCGGAGCTGATCCTGCTCGGGCGGAACAAGATGGCGCTGTATGTGGCACTGCTGCTGCCGGTGCTCATGGTGTGGACGATGCGCACCACGATCGGTGACATGGACCTCGGCGATACCGGGATGTCACTCAACGAGACGTCGCTGACCGGCGCCTTCGGGTTCATCCTGCTCTTCGTCATCTATCAGAACCTGGTCAGCGCCTATGTGGCCCGCCGCGAGGAGCTGGTCCTCAAGCGGCTCCGCACGGGCGAGGCGGGCGACGCCGAGATATTGGGCGGCACGGCGCTTCCGGCCGTGGCGGTCGCGGTGGCCCAGATGGTGGTGCTGGTGGTGGCGGGGGTCTTCTGGATGGATCTGCGGGCCCCTGCCCGCCCCGATCTGATGCTGATCGGGATGGTGCTGGGAGTGGTGCTGTCCATCGCGCTGGCCGCGCTGACCACGACCTGGGCGAAGACGGTGGAGAGCGCCCAGCTGGTGACCACTCCCCTGCTGCTGATCTCGCTGGTGGGCTCGGGGCTGCTCATCCCCCTGGAGGCCATGCCGGACGTCATGGCCGATGCCTGCGAGCTGCTGCCGCTCTCCCCGGTGATCGAGCTGGTGCGCGGCGGCTGGCTGGGCGGACTGAGCGCCTACGAGACCGTGGGGCACCTGGTCACCGCGCTGGCCTGGACGTATCTGGCCGTGTTTGCTGTACGTCGGTGGTTCCGGTGGGAGCCGCGGCGGTAGGGCGATGAGCCTGGGGGACGAGGGATGACGTGGTGACGGGGGGAGCGCGGCCCATGGCGATATGGACGCGGGCGAGGGACTGGCGCGGGCGGAGCAGGGTCGCCAAGGTCGACAGCTATACGCGGTGGACGCTGTATCTGCTGCCTGTTCTGCTCCCCGCGCTCGCCCTGAGCCCCATGCTGGTCCACGGCACCGACCGGCCGTGGTTGCTGGCGCTGGGCGGCCTCTGCACCCTCCAGGGGCTCCTGGGCATCCTGGTCTTCCGGCGCGCCCTCGACCGCTATCTGTGGGACAAACCGGCCCCGTGGTGGGGGGTGGCCGGGCAAGGGGTGCTGTTCGTCGCGGGGCTCGTCTGCATGGTGGTCTCGTTCCAGGTGGAGGGTCAGCGGGGCGCCTCGACCGTCGGGGTCTTCCTGATGAACAGCGCCCTGACGACCTTCGGTCCGCTCACCCTGATGGTCCGGCTCCGCCGGTACGTCCTGGGGTGCGTCGTCGTCGCGCTGGCCCTGGGGCTCCTGGTCCTGCTGCCCGGTGGGGACTGGTCGGCCGCGGGCGTCCTGACCGCGGGGGTGCTCTTCATCTCCTTGTGGTGCGCGTCCACCGGGCGGGCCTCGGGCTGGATGCTGCGGGTGATGTGGGAGCTGGAGACGGCGCGGGACGCCAAGGCGCGGCTCGCGGTGGCGGAGGAGCGGCTGCGGTTCGGGCGGGATCTGCACGACGTCCTGGGGCGCAACCTCGCGGTGATCGCGCTCAAGAGCGAGCTGGCGGTGCAGCTGGGGCGGCGGGGGGCGCCCCAGGCCCTGGAGCTGATGGCCGAGGTCCAGGGCATCGCCCGGGACTCGCAGCGTGAGGTCCGTGAGGTGGTGCGCGGCTACCGCGAGGCGGATCTGCCGACGGAGCTGGTGGGTGCGCGGGGGGTGCTCTCCGCCGCGGGGATCGAGTGCCGGATCGACGACACGGCGGGCGGGCAGCTGCCGGCGCCGGTGCAGTCGGCGCTGGCCTGGGTGGTCCGTGAGGCCACGACCAATGTGCTGCGGCACACGGACGCCGGGCGGTGCGCGGTGCGGCTGCGGATCGTGGAGGGGGTGGCGGTGCTCGTCATGGAGAACGACGGGGCGCCGGAGGCGGGGGCCTCGACGGAGGCGGAGGCGGGGGCCTCGACGAGTGCGGGGGTCTCGTCGAGTGCGGCGGCCGGGGGCGGTTCGGGGCTGAGGGGCTTGGGGGAGCGGCTGGCGGTCCTGGGCGGCACGGTGACGGCGGAGCGGCGGCCGCCGGCGGTGTTCCGCCTCACGGCGAAGGTGCCGTTGGCGAAGGTGGGCCTGCCGAAGGGGCCGGCGGCGGACGCGTCGGCGACGGACGCGGGGCCGGGAACGGCTGCCGACCCGGCGGGCGGAGACGCCGGTCCGCCGAGGGCCGGCGGCGGGGAACCGGCCGTCGGACGGGGGGCGTCGGAGAGGAGAGGCCGCGGAGAGCCCGTGGCCGTGGGGGCGGCCCGGGGGGCGGGCGGTCCGGGCGAGGCGGCCGGGGAAGGCGGAGGGGCGGCATGACGGAGGACCGGTACGAGGGGGCACCGGCACCCGGTCGGTCCGCTCCCCCGCCCGTGCGGGTCATGCTCGCGGATGACGAGCACCTGATCCGGGGAGCGCTGGCCGCGCTACTGGGACTGGAGGACGATCTTCAGGTGGTCGCGGAGGCCGCGTCGGGGCCGGAGGCGGTGGCGATGGCGCGGACGTTCCGGCCGGATGTCGCGGTGCTCGATCTCCAGATGCCGGGGGCCGACGGTGTGATGGTGGCCACAACCCTGCGGGCGGAGCTGCCCGGCTGCCGGACCATGATCGTGACTGGTCACGGGCGTCCGGGGCATCTGAAGCGGGCCCTGGAGGCGGGGGTGCGGGGGTTCGTGCCGAAGACGGTCTCGGCGCAGCGGCTGGCCGAGATCATCCGCTCGGTGCACGGGGGAAGCCGCTATGTGGACCCGGAGTTGGCGGCCGACGCGATAAGCGCCGGGGACTCCCCGCTGACGGCGCGGGAGGCGGAGCTGCTGGAGCTGGCCGAGGACGGAGCGCCCGTGGCGGAGATCGCGGACCGCGCCTCGCTGACGCCGGGGACGGTCCGGAATTACCTCTCGGCGGCGGTGGCGAAGCTGGGAGCGGAGAACCGTCATGCGGCGGCGCGCATCGCACGCGCTCAGGGTTGGCTATAGTGGTTCCCGCACCGCACGAGAGCGCGGTGCGATGCGGACGTAGCTCAGTTGGTAGAGCACCACCTTGCCAAGGTGGATGTCGCGAGTTCGAGTCTCGTCGTCCGCTCAGAGAACGAAGGCCCCGATCATCATGATCGGGGCCTTCGGCGTTTCCGGGGTTCTCGTTTGCGGGGTTCGCGCTTCCGGGGTCCGCGTTCCCGCCTTCGGCGATCCCTGGCGGGCCGCACTACTCCGGGGGGAAGCGGAGGCGGAAGCGCGCGCCGCCGCCCGCGGCTTGTTCGGCGGTCAGCTCGGCGCCGTGGGCGCGGGCGATCTGGCGGCCCATGGCGAGGCCGAGGCCGGAGCCGGGCAGGGCGCGGGCCTGGCGGGAGCGGTAGAAGCGGTCGAAGACGTAGGGCAGGTCCTCGGTGGAGATCCCGGGGCCGTGGTCGCGGACGGTGAGGTCGAGCCCGTCGGCGGTGCGGTCCAGGCGGACCTCGACCATGGCGCCGGGCGGGCTGAACTTGGCGGCGTTGTCGAGCAGGTTGGACAGCAGCCGGGCGAGCCGGGCGGGCACACCGGAGACGGTGGCCTCGGTGAGCTCGGCGACGAAGGGGGTGTTCGGCCAGTGGCCGCGGGCCTCGCCGACGCAGCGCTCGGCGAGCAGGTCGAGCCGGACCCGTTCGACGAGCTGCTGCGGCTCCTCGTCCCGGGCGAGCTCGATGAGGTCGTTGACCAGCCCCGTCACCTCGCGGAGCTGCCGGCCGAGGGCCCCGGAGGCCCGCTCGCGCTGGGCGGGGGTGAGCCGTTCGGCGCGGGCCAGGAGTTCGGCGTTGGTACGCAGCGCGGTGAGCGGGGTGCGCAGTTCGTGGGAGGCGTCGGCGACCAGGCGGCGCTGGGCGGCGACGGCTTCCTCCAGCTCGCCGAGCATGGTGTTGAAGCTGGTGGCGAGGCTGGTGATCTCGTCCTGGCGGCGCGCCTCGTAAGGGGGCAGCTCGATGCGGTGGGCCGGATCGCGGGTGGCGGCGATGCGCTCGGCCGTCGCGGTGAGCCGGGTGACGGGCCGCAGGGAGGTGCGGGAGGCGAAGTAGCCGAGCCCCGCCGCGAGGAGCACCCCGCCGCCGCCGACGGCGCCGAGCAGCAGGCCGGCCTGGCGCACGCCCTTGTCGACGGTGTCGGAGCGGACCGCGACCTGGAGGGCACGGCCGTCCTTGACCGGGGTGGTGAACATCCGCATGGCGCGGCCGTCCAGGGTGATGTCGCTGTAGTACTCGCCGAGGGTGCCGGCGGCGACGCGGCGGGTGGCGCCGGTCACGGGCAGCACCAGGCCGGCCGGGTGCGCGGTCGGGTCGGCCCGCACGACCTGGGCGCAGGCGGGCGCGGCGAGCCAGGCGCACTCCCCGTACAGCGTCCCGGTCGTGGGGCTCTCCCGGCTCTGCTGGGCGGCGATCAGGCTGGCCTGCTGCTTGAGCTGGAGGTCGAGCTGGCGGACCAGTTCGTAGCGGATGACGACGTACGCCGCCGCGAGGACGCCCAGGGCGACGACGGCGACGGCGGCGGAGGTGACGAGCGCCAGCCGGGCCCGCAGCGGTCTGCGGCCCAGGAGGCGGCTGCGCAGGGCCCTCACTGCTCGGCCAGCCGGTAGCCGACGCCGTGCACGGTGTGGACGAGCCGGGGCGCGCCGCCCGCCTCCAGTTTGCGGCGGAGGTAACCGATGTAGACGGCGAGGGAGTTGGAGTCCGTGCCGAAGTCGGTGCCCCAGACCCGCTCCTGGATCACCTCGCGCGGCAGCACCTGCCCCGGGTGCCGCATCAGCACGTCGAGCAGGGCGAACTCGGTGCGGGTGAGCTCGATGGGGAGGCCGCGGCGCACCCCGGTGCGGGTGGCCGGGTCGACGGTGAGGTCGGCGAAGACCAGCGTCTCGCTCTCCTCGGCCGGTTCGGCGGGGGCCGCGCGGCGCAGCAGGGCCCGGAGCCGGGCGAAGAGCTCGTCCAGGGCGAAGGGTTTGACGAGGTAGTCGTCGGCGCCCGCGTCCAGGCCCGCGACGCGATCGGAGACGGCGTCGCGGGCGGTCAGTACGAGCACGGGCGTACGGTCGCCGAGGCCGCGCAGCCGCCGGCAGACGGCGAGGCCGTCGAGCACGGGCATGGCGAGGTCGAGGACGATCGCGGCGGGCGGCTCGGCGGCGACGGCGGACAGCGCCTCCAGGCCGTCGGCGGCGGAGCGCACCACGTACCCCTCGACGCAGAGGCCGTCGACGACGGCGGCCCGCACCTCGGGGTCGTCGTCGACGACGAGGACGGTCGGCGGCTCGGCAGCGGGCATGCGGGGAGGGCCTCTCGCGCGGGTGCGGGCGCCCGCGTCCGGGGGCGGGCGGACGCGGTGGGGAACCGTCCGGTTCCCCCGCCCACCTTGGCAGAACGTGTCTTAGAAGGCTCTTAGACCGCCTCGCCACGCTGCGGCCATGGCTACAGCACACGACACCCTTTCGGTGGTCGTCGGAGCGGGCGGTACCGGCGGTCACATCTATCCCGGGCTCGCGGTCGCCGACGCGGTCCGCCGGGCCGTGCCGGACGCGGTCATCAGCTTCATCGGGACGGAACGCGGGCTGGAGACCCGGCTGATCCCCGCGGCCGGCTACCGGCTGCACACGGTCGACATGATCCCCTTCGATCCGTCGCTCGGCTCGCGCCGCTTCCTGCTCCCCGCCGATCTGCTGCGTTCGGGGATGCAGGCGCGCCGGGTGATCGAGGAGCAGCGGGCGCAGGTCGTGGTCGGCATGGGCGGCTATCCCAGCGCGCCCGCGGTCCTCGGTGCCCGGCTGGCCGGGCGGCCCGCGCTCGTCCACGAGTCCAACGCGGTGCCCGGCCGGGCGAACCGGTTCGCCACCACCCTGACCCCGCATGTGGCGCTCGCCTTCGACCGCAGCCGTGAGCACCTGTCGGCGCGGGCCGGGGCCCGCGCCGAGACGGTGGGGATGCCGCTGGTGGGCGCGGTGGCCGGGCTGGACCGGGCGGCGCGGACCGCGCTGCGGGCCTCGGCCCGGCAGTCCCTCGGGGTGCCCGTGGACGCGCGGCTGGTGCTGTTCAACGGCGGCAGCCTGGGCGCGGCGCGGCTCACCGAGGCGGCGGTGGAGCTGGCCCGGCGGTGGCGCGGCGCCCCCGGCACGCACCTGCTGATCAAGACCGGCCCGGCGGCGCTGGCGGCGGTACGGGCCCGGCTGGCGGCGGACGGCTGCGACGGGGTCGCCACGGCGGTCGGCTACCTCGACCGGATGGACCTCGCCTACGCGGCCGCCGACGTGGTGGTGTGCCGGGCGGGTTCGGCGACGGTGGCCGAGCTGGCGACCGTCGGCGTACCGGCGGTGCTGGTGCCCTATCCGCACGCCCCGCACGACCACCAGACCCACAACGCGCGGGTCCTCTCGGACGCCGGTGCGGGGCTGCTGCTCCCCGACGGCGAGGCCACCGGCGACCGGCTGGCCGGGCTGATCGAGCCGCTCCTGACGGACCCGGCGCGGCTGGCCGCGATGGGGGCGGCGGCGGATCCCGGTACGCACGCGGCCGCCGCGGACCTGATGGCGGCGTGGGTGCTGCGGCTGGCCGGGTGGCCGGGGGGCGGCGCCGCGCCGGTCCACGGGCCGCGGCCCGGCGGGCGGCTGCCCGACGCCGCCTGACGCTCCGGTCCTCACCCGGTCCCTGTGAGCCCCTCCCCCGGACCGTCCGGACCGCCGGGCGTCCGGCACGTACGACTTCTCATCGCCACGGCGGGACCCGCTTCCCGCCTTCGAAAGGATCCCGCATGAGCACGCTCACCACCCCTTCCCCGGCCCCGTCCCCGGCCCCGCAGAGCTGGGCCGGGCGCACCGTCCTGGTCACCGGCGCCGAAGGGTTCATCGGGTCGACCCTCGTCGACCTGCTCGTCCGGCGCGGTGCCCGGGTGCGGGTGCTCGTCCACTACAAGCCCTACGCCGAGCGCGGCCACCTCGCCCGCTACCTCGGGCCGGACTCCCCCGTGGAGACGCTCGCCGGTGACGTCCGGGACGCGGGGCGGGTGATGGACGCCGTCGCCGGCTGCGACACCGTCTTCCACCTCGCCGCGCTGATCGGCATCCCGTACAGCTACGCCTCGCCCGAGGCGTATGTGCAGACCAATGTCGCCGGTACGGAGCATGTCGCGGCGGCCTGCCGTCGTTATGGCGTGCGACGGATGGTGCACACCTCGACCAGTGAGGTGTACGGGACGGCGCGGACCGTGCCGATCCGGGAGGACCACCCGCTCCAGCCGCAGTCGCCCTACTCCGCCTCGAAGATCGGCGCGGACATGCTGGCGCTGTCCTACGCGCACTCCTTCGAGCTGCCCGTCACGGTCGTGCGGCCCTTCAACACCTATGGTCCGCGCCAGTCCGCGCGGGCCGTGATCCCCACGATCCTCGCCCAGCTGCACTCGGGGGCGTCCGAGATCAAGCTCGGCTCGACGACGCCGACCCGCGACTTCACGTATGTGACGGACACGGCCGAGGGGTTCCTCGCGCTCGCGGACTGCGACCGCGCGGTCGGCCACGCGGTGAACCTCGGCACGGGCCGGGAGATCTCCGTCGGGGACCTCGCCGAGTCGCTGATCCGGGCGTCGGGGCGGGACGCGAGGGTCGTCGTGGACCCGTCGCGGCTGCGGCCCTCGGGGAGCGAGGTGGAGCGGCTGCTGTCGGACAACTCCCGGGCGCGGGAGTGGGCAGGCTGGAAGCCGGTCGTGGACCTGGAGGAGGGGCTGGCGCGGACGTCGGAGTGGGTCCGGGACAACCTGGGGCTGTTCGCGCCCGACCGCTACGTGGTGTGACGGACGGGCCCGGACGGGGAGCGCCCGTCCGGCCCGCCCTCGCGGCCTACTGCCAGCTCATGCCCGTCAGGCGCTCGTACGCCTCCACGTACTTCGAGCGCGTCCGGTCCACCACGTCGCCCGGGAGCTCCGGCGGGGGCAGCTCGCCCTTGCGGTCCCAGCCCGAGGCCGGGGAGGTGAGCCAGTCGCGGACGAACTGCTTGTCGAAGGAGGGCTGTGCGCGCCCCGGCTGCCAGCTGTCGGCCGGCCAGAAGCGGGAGGAGTCCGGCGTCAGCACCTCGTCGGCCAGGACCAGCTCCCCGTCCGCGAAGCCGAACTCGAACTTCGTGTCGGCGAGGATGATGCCCCGGTCGCGGGCGATGTCCCGGGCCCGGCCGTAGACGGCGAGGGTGGCCTGGCGGAGCTGGGCGGCCGTCTCGGCGCCCACCTGCCGGGCCACCTCCTCGTAGGAGACGTTCTCGTCGTGCTCGCCGACCTCGGCCTTGGCGGCCGGGGTGAAGATCGGGGAGGGCAGCTCGGAGCCGTCGGTCAGGCCCTCGGGGAGGGCGAGGCCGCAGACGGTGCGGGTCTGCTCGTACTCCGCGAGGCCCGAGCCCGTGAGATAGCCGCGGGCCACGCACTCGACCGGGACCATGTCCAGGGAGCGGCAGATCAGCGTGCGGCCTTCCCAGTCGGCGGGGGCGCCGGGCGGCAGCTCGGTGGAGAGCACGTGGTTCGGGGCCAGGTCGGTGAGGCGCTCGAACCACCACAGCGAGAGCTGGGTGAGGACCCGGCCCTTGTCGGGGATCTCGGTGGGCAGCACCCAGTCGTAGGCCGAGACGCGGTCGGAGGCGACCATCACCAGCCGGCCCGCCCCGTCGCGGTAGAGGTCGCGGACCTTGCCCGTGTGCAGGTGCTCAAGGCCGGGCACCTCGACCGGTTCGGGCTTCTCTACGAATCCGGACACGCGTCCTCCTGGTGGTTTGTCCAAGCACCACGATTCTGCCGTACGTCCGTGAACGCGGCGGACGAGGGTCGGCGGCGCCCGTGGGACGGGGTCAGCAGCGCTTGCAGATGCGGTCCAGGAGATTGGCCGTGGCCCGCTGGATCCGGGCGTCCGCGTGGCCGGGCCGGTCCAGGGCGGGTGACCAGGCGAAGGTGCCCGAGGCGAAGACGAGGGCGCCGCTGGGCGCGCGGTAGAGCGAGGTCTCCTGGTGGCGTCTGACGCCGTCGCCGTCCTCGTACGGGGAGTGGGCCAGCAGGATGCGGCGGGTGTGCTCGGGCAGGGCCGTCCGGGGGTAGTAGCGGTCGGCCTCGCCCGCGACCAGGCCGGGCAGCTCGTCGCCCTCGGCGGCGCCGGTGGCGTCCCAGAGCCAGTGCCCGGCATTGCGGACGATCATGGGGGCGGGCTCGGGCACCCGGCCCTCGTACTGGATGCCGAGCAGTTGCTGCTCGGCCGGTGTGGTGTCGCGCCACAGCGCGGAGCGGCCGGGGCCGCGATGTTTTCGGCAGGTCAGCAGGTGGTCCGGGCCGGCCGGCGAAGGCGACAGGTCGACCTGCCAGTACATGGTGTTCGCGGACAGGAAGACCAGCGAGGTGCCGGAGTCCCGGGCCAGCTCGGCGGAGCGGCGCATGGCCGGCGACCAGTACTCGTCGTGGCCGGGGAAGACCAGGCCGCGGTAGCGCGAGGGGTCGACGCGGCCGGCGTGCAGGTCGCGGGTGTCGGCGTACGCGAGGTCGTAGCCGTACCGCTCGGCCCAGCGGATGAAGTCGTAGGCGTGCCCGACGTGCAGGGGCAGGCCGGCGCCCGCGAAGGGGCGGTCGAAGGAGACCGTGGTGGCCGCGTCCTCCTCGCCCAGCAGCCGGCCGTCCTCGTCCCAGGCGTGGTAGAGGCTCGCGCCCGTGCGGCCGTCTTCGGGGTAGAGGTTGTACGCCTGCCAGGTGATGTCGGGCAGGACGAGCAGCAGATCGGCCGGATGGGTGTCGCGGACCAGGAAGGGGATGTGGCTGCGGTAGCCGTCGGCGGTGGTCAGGACGGCCACGTAGGCGCCCAGACTCCAGTAGCTGGGGATCTGGAGGCGCCAGGAGAGCCACCAGTGGTGGCAGGAGACCGTGCGGTCGACGGTGAGCGGGGGCGGCTGGACGATGCCGGACAGCCGCGGGCTGGTGGTGATCTTCGCGGCGCCGTCGCCCGCGTAGTGCCCGATGCGGTAGACGTCCACGCCGAACTGCTGCGGCGGGTCGACCGTGATCCGGAAGTCCATGGCCTCGCCGGGGGCGACGGCGCTGTCGGACGCGAAGCCCTTGATCTGCCGGTGGACGTCGTCGGCGGTACGGGGGCGGCGGCCGCGCGGGGCCGGGACGCGGGCCCCGGCGTGCTCGGGGAGCCGCTCCGGGGCGGGGTCCACGTACCAGGGGATGATCTGGCCCGTGCCGTCGAAGTAGCTCTCGGTACCGCGCAGCCAGGGCAGGGGGCCCTGGCCGAAGGGGTCCGAGACGGCGTGCGCGAGCGCCCCCGACTCCCAGCGGCGGATCTGGTCCATCCCCATTGCGCTCCCTCCCCTACGCCCCCCGACGCGTACTCGTCTCCGTGGATGTGCGTCCTGACGCCCGGGCCGGTGCTCGTCGTCCCCGGCGTCGCCGCCGGTCCGGGTGGTGCCTCGGTGCTCGTACTCGCTCGGTCCTGGCTCGGTCCTGGCTCGGTGGCGGGTCGGTCCCCCGCTCGGTGGCGGCTCGGCGCGGGAACGGCGCGGGCCCGGTGGGCCGCCGCCGAACCGGCCTCACACCAGACGGACCGGCTTCTCGGGGCGGACCCCGATCTCGCCGAGCCAGGCGCGCAGCGGCTCGCCGTCGCCGTCCTCGATCAGGCTGAGGACCGTACGGGCCAGATCGGCGCGGCGGGCGCCGCCGACCAGCAGCGCGGGGCCGTCGAGCCAGTCCAGGCCGGGCGCGGCGCCGGCGGTGTCGACGGCGGCGCAGCACACCATGGCCGTCACATGGTCGGTGAGCAGCTCCCTGCCGCTGCGCGGGGGTTGCAGCGGGAACAGCGGTGCGAGCCCGTCGACCCAGGCGTCACCGGCGGCGCCGAACGCGCTCCGGTCCGCCGCGGGCCGTGTCCGGGCGGCCTCCCGGGCCACCTCCGCGGTGAGCCGGGCCTCCAGCTCCTCCGCCACCCCGGGGGCCGCGGGCCCGGTGAGGCGCTCCAGGACGCGGGCCACGGTGGGGGCCGCGCCCGGGGCGGCGCCCAGGGCCGGGGGCAGGGCCGCCACGGGCGCGCCGCCCGCCGCTCCCCCGGTCAGGCCCGGGGGGACGCCGCCGTCCGGGACGCTCTCGGGGACGGCTTCCGCGAGGGCGGGGGCGAGGGGCGCCGGGATGTCGTCCAGGACGCGGTGCAAGCGGGCCGCCTCCAGCCGCCATTTACGGTCGACGACCTCCTCGGGGTACTGGCTCCAGGCGACCGGGGACCAGCCGGGCCCCGGCTCGGCCGGGCCGCCGTGGAACAGCCTGGCGGCCAGCAGGGAGGCCGCCTCGTCGATCGCGCCGGGCTCCTCCAGCAGATCGCAGGCGGGCCGCTCGCCCAGCCGGGAGGTGAAGCCCTCGGCGAGGCGGTCGCGCCGGGACAGCTCGGTGAGCGCCGAGACGACGCCGGCGTCCAGGCGGGAGGGCCAGCGGCCCATCCGCCAGGCGGGCAGCGCGACGCGGTTCAGCAGGCGGTCCCAGCCGGCGTAGGCGAGACCGACCTGCTCCTGGGCGACGATCCGCAGGCCGTAGTCGACGCCCTGGGCGCGCTCGGAGGCGGCCGCGGCCACCCCGCGCTCCATCCGGGCGGCGTGGTCACGGCAGGAGTGCAGCAGCAGCCGGGCGACGCCCCCGACGAACGCGAGGGCCGGGCGCCCCGCGGCGACGGCCACGGCGGCGTCCAGGCCCCGGACGAAGCGGCGGGCCGCCGCTATGTCGGGGTTGGCGGAGGGGCCCGTGCCCGCCACGACGGGCGCCAGCAGCGCCCGGAGCTCGGCGACCCGCATCCACCACAGGAACGGGGAGCCGATCACCAGCACCGGGGCGGCGCCGCTGCGGCGCCTCGGCCGGGACAGCCCGGCCCGCGGCCGGCGCGGCGGGCCGTGCGCCGGATGCGTACGGTCCTCCAGCCAGCTGTCGCAGTCGGGCGTGAGGGCCATGGCGGAAGGCGCGGGGACGCCCAGCCGCTCGGCCAGCTCACGGACGAGGCGGTAGAGGTCGGGGGCCGTCTCCTCGGGGATCGGGACCGTGGGGCTCTGCGCGGGCCGGGCCCGGACGACCACGGCGGTGACCGCGGCGGCCAGCGCCAGGGCCAGCAGGGCGGCGCCGGTGACGGCCCAGCGGGCCGTGCTCCAGCCGCCGCCGTCCGGGATGCGCCCCATGGAGACGCCGGCCAGCAGCACGACGGCGACGGCCGCCGGCAGCAGAGCGACGGCCAGCGCGGCGCTGCGGATGCGCAGCACCGCGAGGGCTTGGGCACGCGCGACCAGCACGCCTGTCTCCGGACCTGCCACGGGACCGATCACCCCCTTGCCAGTTGGTGCTCCGCCGAGGAGTGCGACAGCGGGAGCAACGCCCGCTGCGTTGCCCTTCCCCCACTGTGGCACCGGCCTCTGACATCGCAATGCCGGTGGGCCAGTTGCCGGACGCGCGGCACCTGGCTTGCGCCGCACCCTAGTTGGGGGTGGGGCGCGCGTCAGCCAGTTGGGCAACCGGTCACCCGATGGAATGGCTTTGGGTAAAGCCGCCCGGAAACCGCCGGCCGGACTGCTCCACCAGTCAGCCGGCTGGCAAGTGGGCCTCCCCGGGACCGTTCCCAGCCGCGCCCTTCCACACACCTCAGCGATTCCGACAACCGGCCCGTACCGAGGCGGTACGGGCCGGTTGTGTGCGGCTGAAGGTGTGCCGAGGTCAGGGGCGCGCGGCGGAGGCCGCGGCCCGCTCGGCGATGTCGGTGCGGTGGTGGGAACCGTCCAGCCGGACGAGGGCGACGCCCTCGTAGGCGCGCTCGCGGGCCGTGGCGAGGTCGGGGCCCGTGGCCGTGACGGACAGCACCCGGCCGCCGGCGCTGACGACCCGGCCCTCGGCGTCGTGGGCGGTCCCGGCGTGCAGGACATAGGCATCGTCCAGGGCGTCCACCGCCGGCAGGCCCTCGATCACATCGCCGGTACGCGGGGTACCGGGGTAGTTGTGCGAGGCGACCACGACGGTGACGGCGGCGCCGTCGCTCCAGCGCAGCGGCGGGAACGTGGCGAGGGTGCCGGTCCCGGCGGCGTGCAGCAGCCCGGCCAGCGGGGTCTTCAGGCGGGCGAGCACGACCTGCGTCTCGGGGTCGCCGAAGCGCGCGTTGAACTCGATCACCCGGACGCCGCGCGAGGTGATCGCGAGCCCCGCGTAGAGCAGGCCGGAGAAGGGCGTGCCCCGGCGGCGCAGCTCGTCGACGGTGGGCTGGAGGACGCTCTGGAGGACCTCCTCGACCAGCTTGGGGTCGGCCCACGGGAGCGGGGAGTACGCGCCCATGCCGCCGGTGTTCGGGCCCTCGTCGCCGTCGAGGGCGCGCTTGAAGTCCTGGGCGGGCTGGAGCGGGACGACCGTCTCACCGTCGGTGACCGCGAAGAGGGAGACCTCGGGACCGTCGAGGAACTCCTCGATGACCACCCGGCCGCAGGCGAGCGCGTGCTCGCGGGCGGCGGCGACGTCGCCGGTCACGACGACGCCCTTGCCGGCGGCCAGCCCGTCGTCCTTCACGACGTAAGGAGCGCCGAAGGCGTCGAGCGCGGCGTCGATCTCCTCCGGGGTGGTGCACACGTAGGCGCGGGCGGTGGGGACGTTCGCGGCGGCCATGACGTCCTTGGCGAACGCCTTGGAGCCTTCCAGCCGCGCCGCTTCGGCCGAGGGCCCGAAGACGGGGATGCCGCGCTCGCGGACGGCGTCGGCGACGCCCGCGACGAGCGGGGCCTCCGGGCCGACGACGACGAGCTCCGCGCCCAGCGCTTCGGCGAGGGCCACGACGGCCGCACCGTCGAGGGCGTCCACCGGATGCACCTCGGCGACCTCCGCGATCCCCGCGTTTCCGGGGGCGCAGTGCAGCGCGGTGACGTCGGGATCGAGGGACAGTGAGCGGCACAGGGCGTGTTCGCGGGCGCCGCCGCCGATGACGAGGACCTTCACACCGGTCACCCTATTGCCTCGTCGACTGATCGATTCCCGGGGCCGGTCACTCTCCGTCCTCGCCGTCACCCACGTGCCCCACTCTTTCGGGTGAGTGCCGGGCGGCCCTATACCGGATTCCTCAGCGCTTACGGGCGGAAAACCATGGATCTTGTCCCCAAGACCGACCGTTCGGCGGTAGGAAGGTGGCTCGCGATCCGCAGCGGCAGAGGGAGTGCACGGGTGAGCCAGCCGGAGATGCAGCCCGAAGGGCTCCCCCGCGAGCAGAGTGGGAGGCACCGTGGCGACCTGCGCGGCCGGACCTTCCCGCTCGGCGACTGGGGGGAACCCGCGGAGCGTCTCGATGAGCTGTACCGATGGGTGGAGAACGGCGCGCTGTATTTGGTCGACTGGTATCTCGCGGACCGCGCCTGGAAACGCCGCTGGGCGCGCGCGCTGCGCATCGGCGCCGCGCTCTGCGCCGTGGCGGGTGCCGCGCTGCCGCTGTTGCAGCTGACGGGCATCGTCCGCACCGGTTCGGCGTGGGGGTTCCTGGTGCTGCTCGGGGCGGTGGCGTGCGTCGCGTGCGACCGCTTCTTCGGGCTGACGTCGGGATGGATGCGGGCCGTGGCCACGGCCCAGGCCGTGCAGCGGCGGCTGGAGGCGCTCCAGTTCGACTGGGCGTCGGAGTGTGTGCGCGAGGTGCTGGGCCCGACCGAGGGCACGGCGAGCGAGGCCGCGGAGCGGTGCCTGAGCGTGCTGCGGCGCTTCTCCGAGGACGTCTCGGAGCTCGTCCGGGCGGAGACGGCGGACTGGATGATCGAGTTCCGGGCGGGGCCGACCCCGCTGGTCACCCAGTCGCTGGTGTCGTGGGGGCCGCGCGGCGAGGGCGGCGGCCCGCTGCCGCGCTTCCCGCTGCCCCCGGGGACCCGGCCCAACATGCCCCGGCAGCGTCCCCCGGAGCCGCCCCGCTGAATCCCGGCGGGGCGGCCCGCGGCCGTTCACCGGCCGGGGCGGGGCCGCTCTCCGGTCAGCTGAAGACGATCATCGACCCCTGGCCGAGGCTGCGCGTCGCGGCGGCGTGCAGTCCCAGCCATACGTGCCGCTCCCGCGCGAACGGGCTGTCGTCGTACGGGCCGGGCACCGCGGGCTCCTCCAGGCCCGTGGGACGGTCCGGCGCGGTCGGCGGGGCGGGCGGGTTGCCGGGGTCGATGCCGAGGACCGGTGCCACCTGGTGAAGTTCGCGCAGCAGCCCCTGACTGGACCCCAGGGGCCCGCCGCCCTCCAGCAGTTCCTCGCTCGACAGCGGGTGCGCGAAGTCCACCGGTACGTACGCGCCCGCGTGGTCGTAGTGCCAGACCAGGTGCGACTGCTGGGCCGTGGTCTCGAACATCTCCAGCAACTGCTCGTAGTCCCCGCCGAGTTCGTCGACGGGTGTGACCGCGAGACCGCACAGGTTCAGCAGGTGGGCGCGGCGCAGGAAGTGCAGGGCGTCGTAGTCGAAGCCCGCGACCGGGGCCACGTCCCCGGAGAGCCCCGGCATGTAGCCGAAGACGGGGACGGGGGGCAGCCCGGCCTCGCCGAGCGCCTTGTCGTACGAGGCGATCTCTTCGGCGAAGGGGTTGTCCGGGCTGTGGCACAGCACATCGACGAGGGGCACCAGCCAGAGGTCACACGCCACGTGAACTCACTCTCGGTCGCGTTGAGTGCGATGGTCGGGCCAGAGTAGTGCTGTCGGCCCTGTTGTCATACCGGGCGGGCGTCAGCCACCCGCCACGTCCCAGACCCACAGCCCGCCGAGGCGTCGCGGCTCCCGTCCGGTGAGCCGGGTGACGGTCTCCCGCAGCTGCGCGGCGTGCTGCCGGGGGTCGAGGACGAGGCTGTCGGCGCGCCAGTACCGGAGGTCCGTGCGGAACTCGCGGCGCTGCTGGGGTCCGATGTCCGGGATCCTGCCGGTGTCGTGGACTCCTTGGAGGAGGTCGGAGGTGGGGCGCGGCACGGCTCCGTAGACGCCGATGCGGTCCGGTCCCCAGGGGCCGTTGAAATAGCCGCCGGGGAAGGCGAAGCCGAGGCCGGCCCGGACCTGCCAGTGGAGGGCGGCGGTGTCGGAGGGGCTGGGCAGGGGGACGGGCACCAGGGTGCGGCCGGGGCGCACGTGGTCGCGCCAGGTGCCGTCCGCGACGAAGTCGGGCACCGGCTCCCGCTCGACCGTCCGGTACGGCGTGGGGAGGACGGGCAGGAGCGCGACGGCGAGGGCCGCCCAGCCCAGCAGGCGGTGCGAGCGCTCGCGCTCGCTGCGCAGTCTGCGCGCGGCGAGCCGGTCGCAGGCGAGGGCGAGGAGGATGCCGATGGGCGCCACGCAGATCATGGCGGCGCGCGATTCGATGACGGACTCGAAGACCGGCAGCTCGGCGACGAGCCGCCAGGGGCCGGGCAGCGTCCGGTCCGTGCCGGGCAGCGGGATGTTCTGCCCGAGCGAGAGGAGGGCCGCGGCGGCCGCGGTGAAGGCGAGGGCGCGGACCCTCGGTTCGGCGCGCAGGCGGACGGCGATCGCGACCGTAAGGACGACGAGGGGCCACCCGAAGAAGGCGTTCTCCTCGGTCCGGTTGAGGGAGAGGGAGGCGGCGACGTCCGGGTCGCCCGCCAGTGACCGGGTGGCGAATTCCAGGAGGGCCATCGGGTGGTTGCCGACCTGCCCGTGCAGGACGCTGCCGTAGCTCTGCGGGCCGAGGAACTGCCAGGCGAGCGGGACGGCCGCCAGGGGCACGGCGACGAGCGCGGCGACGCCCAGGCCGCGCAGCAGCCGGGGGGCGACGGCCCGCGCCAGATCGGGGTCGGCGACGGCGTGGGCGAGGGCGTAGAGGGCGAGGCCGGTGACGGCCAGCAGCAGCGCCTCCTCGCCGAGGAAGATCTGGTAGGTCAGGAAGAGGCCGAGGAGCACCCCGTCGCGCCGGGTGCGGCGGCCCTCGCACAGCCGCAGCAGCCGGTCGACGATCACCGGGATCATGAAGAGCACGGCGAAGTTGGGGTGGGCGTTGCCGTGCGAGATCATCGGCGGCGCGAAGGCGCAGAATCCGCCGCCGAGCGCGGCGGCCCACCGGGAGCGTACGAAGCGCTTGGCGAGCAGCCAGTACCAGGCGCAGGCGGTCGCCGCCAGACCGCCGGTGAGCACCAGCGCCCAGGTGACGTGGGCGCCGAGGGCCAGGGTGACGGGCGCGAGCGGGACGGACAGCCCGAGCATTGAGGTGTTCGCCATGAGGTTCACACCGTCCGGGGCGTTCTGGAGCCCGGTGAAGAGCGGGTTGCGCAGGTGGGCGACGTTGTCCGCGGCGACCGCGAAGAACCACTCCCACTGGGTCTGGTCGGAGCCGGAGTCGGCGAGGTAGCGGCCGCCGGGCGAGGCCCACAGGCCGGCGTAGAGCACGGCGGCGACGAGCAGGAAGAGCGCGGGTATCGCGAGCCGGACGGGGGCCACGGAGCCCCAGCGGATGCGGGCGAGGTCGGCGAGGGCGCCGAGGTAGGCGCGCGGGCGGACCTTGGAGCCGGGCTGGTGGGCCCAGCGGACGGGCACCTCGGCGATCTTCCAGCCCTCCTGGTGGAAGAAGCGCAGGATCTCGGCGTCGAAGCTCCAGCCGTCCAGCCGGGAGCGCGCGAAGGCGGTACGGACCTTGTCGCCGTCGAAGAGCTTGAAGCCGCACTGGGTGTCCCGTATGCCGGGCACCGCGGCGGCGCGTATCAGCCGGGCGCCCAGCTTGCCCATGAGCTCGCGCAGGGCGTGCTGGCGGACGGCGATGCGGGAGCCGGGCAGGGCGCGGGAGCCGACGGCCGCGGCGGCGCCCTCGTCGAGCCTGCGGCCGAGGAGGTCCAGCTCCTCGACGGGGGTGGCCAGGTCGGCGTCGGTGACCAGGACGCGGGCACCGCGCGAGGCGAGCACCCCGGTGCGCACGGCGTGGCCCTTGCCCCGGTTGGCGGGGGTGCGCAGCAGCCGGACGCGCGGATCGGCCTCGGCGGCCGCCTCGGCGATGTCGGCGGTGGCGTCCGTGGAGCCGTCGTCGACGACGATCAGCTCCCAGGTGGCGGGGGCGCCCGTGGGGGCCCTCAGGGTGGCGAGGTACGAGCGGACGGCGGCCAGCGTCGGGGCGAGCCGGTCCTCCTCGTCATAGGCCGGGATGACGACCGTCAGATCGATCCGCGTCAGATCGTCCGCCGCCGGATCGCCTGATTCCGGCGGACGGGCGGACGGGAGCGAGGATTGGCTGGAAGGTGACGTCACAAGCTGTGGACGCTCTCAATCAAACTACTGGTTGCGTGCCGGCGTCGCTTTCCCGGAATTATTCACACGAACCGATGAACATATGAAGCTTCGACCCTATTCGGTCACGCTCGCGATCAATGCCAGAGAATGTTCGTTGTATGCAGCAATGATCCGTTCGGCGGCGAACGCGTCACGCGCCGCCACCGCCTCGACCAGCTCGCCGTGGCCGTGCCACAGCCGCCCGCGCAGCGTCGGCAGCCGGCGCAGCAGCGGCACCGTGAAGATCCAGCTCTGCACCCGGACCCGATCCAGGAAATCCGATATGTACGGATTTCCGACCAGGCCCGCCAGTTCGCGCCAGAAGCGCAGGTCGTAGCCGATCAGGATGTCCAGGTCCCCCGCCACCGCGGCCCGCGCAGCCTCCTCGGCCCGCCGCCGCACGGACGCCAGGGCGGCGGGCGGCACGGCGTTCAGGGTGTGCTCGGCGAGGGGCGCGCCCGCCGCGCCCTTGAAGCTGCGGGGCAGCCGGAAGATGCCCTCGACGATCAGGGCGCGGGCCTCGACCATGTCGCGGAAGTCGGCGTAGGAGAACGCGCGCACGCGGTAGCTCTTGTGCAGCTCCACGTCGAGCAGCCCCTGGGAGCAGAGGTCGAGCAGCGCCTCGCGCACGGGCGTCGCGGAGACGCCGTACTGCTCGGCGATCTCCTTGACCGTGAACTGGCGCCCCGCGGGGAGCCGTCCGGCGATCACCTCGTCCCGCAGGGCGTCGGCGATCTGCGAACGCAGCGTCGTCCGTCTGACCGCCTCGCTGCCGGGCATCGTGTCCGTCTCCCCTTCCGTGACCGGGCGCCCGCATGCGAACGGCCCTCGCAACAAGATAGGCGAGGGCCGTCGCGGAGCGTACGGGCGTGCGCGCGGGAAGGACGTACGGTACCCCGAGCGCGTCAGACGGTGTGCGCGTCGGCCGCCGTGAGCGCCTCGTCCAGCAGGGCCAGGCCCTGCCGCGCCTCGTCCTCGGAAACGGTGCAGGGCGGCACGACATGCGTCCGGTTCATATTGACGAAAGGCCACAGACCGGACTTCTTGCAGGCTGCCGTGAAGGCGGCCATCGGGGCGTTGGCCTCGCCCGAAGCGTTGTACGGGACCAGCGGCTCCCGGGTGGCGCGGTCCCTGACCAGCTCCACCGCCCAGAAGACGCCGAGGCCGCGCACCTCGCCGACGCTCGGGTGGCGCTCGGCGAGCTCGCGCAGCCCGGGGCCGAGGACGTCCTCGCCGATCCGCGCGGCGTTCTCCACGATGCCCTCCTCGGCCATCGCCTCGATCGTCGCCACGGCGGAGGCACAGGCGAGCGGATGCCCGGAGTAGGTGAGGCCGCCGGGGTACGGCCGCTCGTCGAAGGTGGCGGCGATCTCCGCGGAGATCGCGACGCCGCCGAGCGGCACATAGCCGGAGTTGACGCCCTTGGCGAAGGTCAGCAGGTCGGGGGTGACGTCCCAGTGGTCGGCCGCGAACCAGCGGCCCGTACGCCCGAAACCGGCCATGACCTCGTCCAGGACGAAGACGATGCCGTGACGGTCGCAGATCTCCCGGACACCGGCCAGGTAGCCGGCCGGCGGCACCATGATCCCGGCGGTGCCGGGGACGGTCTCCAGGATGATCGCGGCCACGGTCCCCGGCCCCTCGAAGGCGAGGGTGTCCTCGAGGTGGCGCAGGGCGCGCGCGCACTCCTGCTCCTCGGTCTCCGCGTGGAAGGGCGAGCGGTAGAGGAACGGCCCCCAGAAGTGCACGACGCCCGCCGAGGCGGTGTCGGAGGGCCAACGGCGCGGATCACCGGTGAGGTTGATCGCCGCGGCCGTAGCCCCGTGGTACGAGCGGTAGGTGCTGAGCACCTTGGGACGGCCGGTGTGCAGCCGCGCCATGCGCACGGCGTTCTCGACCGCCTCGGCGCCGCCGTTGGTGAAGAAGATCTTGTCGAGGTCGCCCGGCGTGCGCCCGGCGATCAGCCGCGCCGCCTCCGCGCGCACGTCGACCGCGAACCCCGGCGCGATCGTGCACAGCTTCGCCGCCTGCTCCCGCACCGCGGCGACCACTTTGGGGTGCTGGTGGCCGATGTTCGTGTTGACGAGCTGGGAGGAGAAATCGAGGTAGCGATTGCCGTCGTAGTCCCAGAAGTACGAGCCCTCGGCCCCGGCGACGGCCAGCGGGTCGATGAGGCCCTGCGCGGACCAGGAGTGGAAGACGTGCGCCCGGTCGGCGGCCTTGACGGCGGCCTTGGTGCGGGGGTCTGGCTGCGTGTTCAACGGCGTGACCTCGGATCGCGTGGCGGGAGGAAGCGCGGACACGGCCAGCGTAGGGAGCGCCTCCGGACGCCGGAACAGGCACTGTGTCTGGCGCTCGCCCCGCCCGCGGACACAGTGCCGGGCGGGCGGGGGCAACGGGCCGCGCCGGGAGGCGGATCGGCCCGGGGCCGGGCCCCGGAAGGGCCGGCGGAGGGCCGGCGGACGGACCACGGTACGGGGCGGCGAACGGACCGCCGTACGGGGCGGCGCGCCCGCGAATTTCCCGGCCGTGAAATCCACCGATGACACAGGCCGCGTGCTACGGTCATTTTCGCGTTGCAGTTCTGAACCTATTTCATCTCGGCGCCCTGACGGTCTGTGACCTCGGGCGCCGTTGCATTATTCCGCGCCGTGCGGATTGTGCACAGCTCTCATAGGAGATCGTCTTGGCTACCGGCACCGTGAAGTGGTTCAACTCCGAAAAGGGATTCGGATTCATCGAGCAGGACGGTGGCGGCGCCGACGTCTTCGCCCACTACTCGAACATCGCGACGCAGGGCTTCCGTGAGCTCTCGGAGGGCCAGAAGGTCTCCTTCGACGTGACCCAGGGCCAGAAGGGCCCCCAGGCGGAGAACATCGTTCCCGCCTGACCCTTCCCCGAGGGTTCAACAGCGAGCCGGGGCCCCGTACTTTCAAGGTGCGGGGCTCCGGCCGTTTGCCGCCCCGCTATTCTCCGGGCGGAGAACACCACGGGGGACACGGGGGAGGAGACGGGCGGCATGGAAAATCTCGAGGGCCTAAGGTCCGACGATCCGCGCGTACTGGGCGCGTACCGGCTGCTGGGCCGGCTCGGCGCGGGCGGCATGGGCCGGGTCTACCTGGCGCGCTCGGACCGGGGCCGCACGGTGGCGGTCAAGCTGGTCCACCAGGAGCTGGCCGGCCAGGAGGAGTTCCGGCGGCGCTTCCGGGCGGAGGTGCGCGCGGCCCGGCAGGTGGGCGGCGAGTGGACCGCCCCGGTGCTCGACGCGGACACCGAAGCCGACATCCCCTGGGTCGCCACCGGCTACATCGCGGGCCCCGCCCTGCGGCAGGTCGTGGACCAGGACTTCGGGCCGCTGCCCGAGCGGTCCGTGCGCATCCTCGCCGCGGGCCTCGCGCGCGCCCTCCAGGCCATCCACGCCGCGGGCGTCGTACACCGCGACCTCAAGCCGTCCAACGTCCTGATCACCCTGGACGGCCCCCGCGTCATCGACTTCGGCATCGCCCGCGCCCTGGAGACCGTCACCGACGGCGGCCTCACCCGCACCGGCGCGGCCGTCGGCTCGCCCGGCTTCATGTCGCCCGAGCAGGTGCGCGGCGCCCGGGTGACCCCGGCGAGCGACGTCTTCTGCCTCGGCTCGGTGCTGGCGTACGCGGCCACCGGCCGGATGCCCTTCGGCACGGCCGACAGCGGCGTCCACGCGCTGATGTACCGCATCGCGGAGGAGGAGCCCGACCTCACCGGGGTCCCCGCCCCGCTGCTGCCCCTGATCGAGGCGTGCCTGGCCAAGGACCCCGAGGAGCGCCCGGCCCCGGCGGAGATCCTGGAGCGCGCGGACGACGCGGCCGGCGAGGGTGCGCCGGCGGACGCGCGGTCCGCCGAGCCCTGGCTGCCCGGCGGCCTGGTGGCGCGGCTCGGCCGGCGGGCCGTGCAGCTGCTGGACGTCGAGGAGCCCGCCCGCCACCCCGGCCCGCTGCCGCCCGAGCACGCGCCGACCGCGATAGCCGGCGCGGCGCCCACGGCACCGCCCGTGGCGCCGCCGGCCCCCGAGCCGCTGCCGGAGCCGACGCTCATCGGCCGCCAGGACCCGCCCACCGTCACCGCGGGCCGCCCCGTCGGCCCCCAGCCGGTGCCGCAGCCCGCGCCGCCGCCCTACGGCTACCCGCAGGCGGGCCCGTACGGCAACAGCCCCTACGGCACCGGCACCCACGTCGGCCCGTACGTCCCCGCGCCCCGCGGCCGCTCCCAGGGGCCGGTCGTGCTGGCCGCCGTGGTGGCCGGCGGGCTGATCGCGGGCGGCGCGACCGTCTTCCTCCTCAAGCAGGACGCCGACAAGAAGGACGAGGCGCGCGACAGCAGCGCCTCGCCGTCCGCCTCCGCCCCGCGGAACCCGGCCGGACCGGACCCGGCCGCACCGCGCTCCGCCACGCCCTCGGCCGGTACGGCCGCTCCGAGCACCCCGGCCGCCGGGCCCGTGCCGCAGGCGTTCCTCGGGACCTGGCAGTCGGACTTCCGCAACGAGTCCGGGGCCCACACGCGCAGCGTCACCCTCCGGCAGGGGCCGCTCGGCAGCACGGTCGCCGACATCAGCGGCAGCGGCACCGACAAGGACGGCGTCGCCTACCGCTGCGCCTGGACGGCCGACCTCGCCGGCGGCGGCGAGGGCGGCGCGCCGCTGCACCTCGGCCCGTCCCGGGTCACCCTCGCCCAGCCGGCCACGGACTGCTCGCCGGGCCCGCGCAGCGAGCTGACCCTGCTGTCGGACGGCGGGATGAGCCGCGAACTGGTCGGCAAGGGCGAGGCCCCGCTCACGTACCGGAAGGTCGGCTGAGCCTTACGGGAACGCACGACGCCCCGGTGGCGGGAGCCACCGGGGCGTGTCGGGTGCGCGGCGCCCCGGGAGGGGCGGCGGAACCTGGGTACTGCGGTCCTACGGGTCCTACGAGAGGAAGGAGTTGATCTCGATCGTCTCGGTACGGCCCGGGCCGACGCCGATCGCGGAGATCGGCGCGCCGGACATCTCCTCCAGCGCCTTCACGTACGCCTGCGCGTTCTTCGGCAGGTCGGCGAAGGTCTTGGCCTTGGTGATGTCCTCGGACCAGCCCGGCAGCATCTCGTAGATCGGCTTCGCGTGGTGGAAGTCGCTCTGGCTGTAGGGCAGCTCCTCGACGCGCTTGCCGTCGATCTCGTAGGCGACGCAGACCGGGATCTGCTCCCAACCGGTGAGCACGTCGAGCTTGGTGAGGAAGAAGTCCGTCAGGCCGTTGACGCGGGTCGCGTAGCGGGCGATGACGGCGTCGAACCAGCCGCAGCGGCGGTCACGGCCGGTGGTCACACCGCGCTCGCCACCGATGGTCCGCAGCGCCTCGCCGTCCTTGTCGAACAGCTCGGTCGGGAACGGGCCGGCGCCGACGCGGGTCGTGTACGCCTTGAGGATGCCGATGACACGGTTGATCTTCGTCGGGCCGACGCCGGCACCCGTGCAGGCGCCGCCCGCGGTCGGGTTGGACGAGGTGACGAAGGGGTACGTGCCGTGGTCGACGTCGAGCAGCGTGCCCTGGCCGCCCTCGAAGAGGACGACCTTGCCCTCGTCGATGGCGTTGTTGAGGATCAGCGTCGTGTCGGCCACGTACGGCTTGATCTGCTCCGCGTAGGTGAGCAGCTCCTCGACGATCTTGCCGGACTCGATGGCGCGGCGGTTGTAGAGCTTCGCCAGGATCTGGTTCTTGAAGTCGAGAGCGGCCTCGACCTTCTGCTCCAGGATCGACTCGTCGTAGAGGTCCTGGACGCGGATGCCCACGCGGTTGATCTTGTCGGCGTAGGTCGGGCCGATGCCGCGGCCGGTGGTGCCGATCTTCCGCTTGCCGAGGAAGCGTTCCGTCACCTTGTCGACCGTCGTGTGGTACGGCGTGATCAGGTGCGCGTTACCGCTGAGCAGCAGCTTGGACGTGTCGACGCCGCGCTCGTTGAGTCCGCTCAGCTCGGAGAGCAGGACCGCCGGGTCGACGACGACTCCGTTACCGATCACCGGGGTGCACCCCGGCGAGAGGATTCCGGAAGGGAGGAGATGCAGCGCGTATTTCTGGTCGCCGACGACCACCGTGTGGCCGGCGTTGTTGCCACCTTGGTAGCGCACCACATAGTCCACGGATCCACCGAGGAGGTCGGTGGCCTTTCCCTTGCCCTCGTCACCCCACTGAGCACCGAGCAGCACAAGTGCGGGCACAGGCGTACACCCCTTCCGGGCGGGGCATGTCCAACGTGCGTGGTGGTGTCACCTCGCGTGCTCACGGCGTACACCACCGCTAGAGCCGTCGAACCCGTGCCCCGGATAGACGAAGCCCCTGGCGCAACAGCGACAGGGGCTCTTGCACCGAGAGATTACCGAATATTTCGCTCGGGGGACGAACAGAAAGACCCGGGGCCCCTCGGCGAGGCCGGGGAGCCCGGGGCCGTCCCCCGGGAAAAACAGCACCTGAGGAAGGACCGAGGTGTCGGCTCCAGACTCCACCGAGCAGGCTCTGCTCGTGGTCATCGACCCGGTCGCCCGACGCGTGGACGGGGAGTCCGTGCGGATCGCGAAGGACGTCCTCTGCGGCGGCGCGGTGGCGAAGATATGCCTACCGGAAGGCCCCGAGGACGTCGAGCGCGCCCTGGCCCGGCGCGGCCGGCGGCGCCCCGTGGTCATCGGCGACGACCGGGCCCTGCTGCACGCCGTGAGGGTGCTGCACCGCCGCCGTGAGCTGCCGGAGGTGCCGGTGTCGCTGGTGCCCATCGGCGCCCTCCCGGCCGTCTCGCTGGCCCGCACGCTCGGGGTGCCCCTGGGGTCGGTCGCGGCGGCGCGGGCCGTCCTGGACGGCACGGAGCGCCGTCTGGACGCCTTGGTGGACGACGGCGACGGCGTGGTGCTGGGCGGCCTGTGGATCCCGGGCGCGGGCGGCCTGGACCGGGCGGTGCCGCCCTTCGAGACGAACGAGGCGATTAGGCCGAACGGGTCGGGCGGGCCGGACGGGGCGGTGTCCGGCCTCGGGGCCGGGGTGCCGTCGCCGACCCGGGCCGGCGACGGCGGGGCCGAGGGCGACGCCGGGGGCGGGGGCGGCGGCCTCGCCGGGCTCGGGGCCGGCACGGCCGCGGAGGTGACCGCGGAGGCACCCGCCGGGATGACCTCCGAGGTGGCCGCCGAGGTGACGGGAGTCACAGACCCGGACCGGCCGTGGTGGTCACCCGCCGCCCGTACGGCCCGCTCGGCGCTGACCCTGCTCACCGGCCCGGCCGCCCGCCACCAAGCGCTGCCGTCGTGCACCCGCCTGCGGGTGGAGGCCGACGGCGTACTGCTCGCGGACCTGGACCGGCCGGTCGCGCGGGTCGCGGTCTCCACCGTGGACGGCTTCGCGGAGGTCGTGATCCACACGCATGCGGGGGAACGCCCGCTGCGGACGCGGGCGCGCCGCGTCACGGTGTCGGGGCCGGGCTTCCGCTACCGGGCGGACAACGTGGCGGCGGGGCCGTTCCGCGCGCGGACGTGGACGGTGGTGGAGGGGGCTTGGCGGTTGGTGCTGCCGCGGGTTTGAGCGGGTGGGGGTACGGCGGGGTGGTGCGGGCGCGGTCGGCGGCCCGGCGCGTGGGTGCGGTGCCGCTGCGCGGGGCCGTTCCCCACCCCGCCCCTTCCCTCCGCATCCGATGTGCGGCTCCGCCGCGTGGCGGGGCTCCGCCCCGGACCCCTTCCGCGCTGACGCGCGGTGTCCTCAAACGCCGGACGGGCTGAGAACGCAACCCGCCCGGCGGAGCCCTGAGGCTCAGCCGCCCGGCGTGATCAGGCCCGCCTCGTACGCGAAGACCGCCGCCTGCGTGCGGTCCCGCAGGCCCAGCTTCACCAGGATCCTGCTGACGTGCGTCTTGACCGTGGACTCCGCCACCACCAGGTGCGTCGCGATCTCGGAGTTGGAGCGGCCCTGGGCGACGAGGACCAGGACCTCCGTCTCGCGCTCCGTAAGGTCGCCGATCCGCTCCTGCGTGGGCGGCTTGGGGGCGCCGAGCCGGGAGAACTCCAGGATCAGCCGCTTGGTGACCGTGGGGGCGAGCAGCGCCTCGCCGGAGGCCACGACGCGCACGCCGTCGGCGAGCTGCTGGGCCGAGGCGTCCTTGAGCAGGAAGCCGCTGGCACCGGCGCGCAGGGCTTGGTAGACGTACTCGTCCAGGTCGAAGGTGGTCAGGACGAGGACCTTCGCCTCGGCGTCGGCGGCGACGATCTCGCGGGTCGCTTCCAGGCCGTTCAGGACCGGCATCCGGATGTCCATGAGGACGACGTCGGGCCGCAGCGCCGCCACCTGCTCGACGGCCTGCCGGCCGTCCACGGCCTCGCCGACGACCTCGATGTCCGGCATGGCGTTGAGCAGGACGGAGAAGCCCTCGCGGACCATCATCTGGTCGTCCACGATCAGCACACGGATGGTCACGCGGCGGCCGCCTCGTCCGCCGGGACCGGGATGAAGGCCGTGACCTCGTACCCGCCCTCCGCCGTGGGCTCGGCGGTCATCTCGCCGCCGAGCATGGTGACGCGCTCGCGCATGCCGAGCACGCCGTGCCCGGCCCCGGGCGAGGGCTTGGCCAGGCGGTTGGCCGGGCCGTTGACGATCCGCAGGCCGAGGCCGCCGAGCACGTAGCCGAGCTCGACGCGGGCCTCGGCGCCGGGGGCGTGCCGCAGCACGTTGCTGAGCGCCTCCTGGACGATGCGGTAGGCCGACAGCTCCACGCCCTGCGGCAGCGGCCTGACGGCGCCCGTGGTGACGTGCTCGACGGACAGCCCGGCGGAGCGGACGTTGTCGAGCAGCGTGTCCAGGGCGGCGAGGGTGGGCTGCGGCGCCTCGGGGTCGGCGAAGGCGTCGGGGTTCTCCGACCGTACGACGCCGAGCACCCGGCGCAGCTCGGTCAGGGCGGCGACGGCGTTCTCGCGGATGGTCTGGAACGCGGCGGCGAGCTCCGGCGGGGTGTCCTGCACCCGGTAGGGCGCGGCCTCCGCCTGGATGGCGACGACGGACATGTGGTGCGCGACCACGTCGTGCAGCTCGCGGGCGATGGTGGTGCGCTCCTCCAGCACGGTCCGGCGGGAGCGCTCGACCTCGGTGACGGCGACCTGGGCGACGACCTGCTGCTTGCTCTCGCGCAGCCCGCGCACGGCGAGGACGACGAAGAGGACCATCGCGTAGACCATCAGCATCTCGAAGAGGTCGCCGACGAAATAGTTGCCGCCGTAAGGGCTGAGGCCGCGCATGAAGAACGCCAGGAAGAGGCCCATGGCACCGGTCAGGGCCAGCATCTCGGCCGCCACGCGCGGGCGGGTCCGCAGCGCCACGACCAGCAGCACGAAGAGGTGCGAGAAGAACCCGGGCGGCGACCACAGCCCCATGTCGGAACCGGAGAGGACGACGCTCGTGAACGCGACGCTCCCGACCGACAGCCACCACGCGCCCACCGGCCGGAACAGCGTCGTGACCATCGGCACCCCGACGAACAGCGAGGCGACGATCCCGAACAGCCCGCCCCCGCGCTCCACGGTCGCGAGCATGACCATGCCGGTGAACCCGATCAGGACGGCGTGCGGGAACCACCGCCCGTAGTGCCGGGCACGGCCCGGCAGCCCGCGGACCAGCTTGTGGCCGGCGGGCAGGGGCGGCAGCGGCCGGAAGGCGAACGCGTCGTGGAAGAGGTCCTCGCGGATGCCGCGGAGGGCGGTCTTCGCCATGCGCAGTTCGGTGCGGGGGCCGTTGTCGTAGGTCTGGGTCACGTCATCAAAGGTAGGCAACGGGGGGAGGGTGCGGCGTCCTCAATGGTGGGGATCTGTCGGGGTCCGTCTCAAGTACTACGGCCGGGGGTAGGGGGCGGCTGGGGTGGGGGGCTTTCTCCCCTACCCGCCCCTTCCCGAATGTCCTCAAGCGCCGGACGGGCTGAAAACAGCCCGTCCGGCGCTTGAGGACCGGAGCCCGGGGCAGAGCCCCTCACGCGGCGGAGCCGCACATCGGATGCGGCGGGAAGGGGCGGGGTGGGGAAAGGGCCCGCCGCGGGCGCACCCCGCGCCCACCCGCCCGCACCCGCCCACGAACCCGTCACAACCCCAGCACCCCCACAAGCTCCCCGCACGCCCCCACCCCCGGCGTCACCGCCGCGAAGTGCCCCACCCCCCGCAAGGCCCGCAGCACCACCCCACCCCCACAAGCCCGCATCGCGGACACGTACGCCCCGGACACCGACAGCGGTACGTCCGGGTCCGCCGTGCCGTGCAGGACCGTGACCGGCATGCGGGGCGGGGACAGGCGTGAGGGGTCGGCCTCCGGGTGTTCGCCGGGGCCCAGGAAGGCCGTGACGGCGCCGCCGCCCAGGCCCAGGGCGCGGGCCCGGCCCAGGTCCGCGACGGGTGCCACGGCCACGACCTCGGTCACCGAGCCGGGGGCGGCGCTCGCCGCCCACAGCGCGAGGTGGCCGCCCGCGGAGTGGCCCACCAGGACGTGCCGGGCCGGGGCACCGGGCAGCGCGGTCACCCGCGCCACGTCCTCGAAGGTGGCCGGCAGCCCGCCGCCCCCGCCCACCCGGCGGTACTCCGCCAGCGCGACCTCGACGCCCGGCCCCGCCAGCGCCGCCGCCAGCGGCGCGAGGTGGCGGCGGTCGTACGCCTCCCGCCAGAAGCCGCCGTGCAGGAGCGTCACCCGGACCCCGGCGGGCCCGGACGCACCGGGCGGCCGGTAGAGGTCGACGACCTGGCTCGGGTGCTCCCCGTAGGCGACCGTGCCGGACGGCGCCTCGTACGGCAGGGCCATCAGCGCCCGTTCCTCGGCCTCCGCCCCGGACCCGGCCCCGGACCCGGGAACCGTCATCCCGCCAGCACCTCCCCCAGCACCCGCGCCGCCCTCCGCGTCTCGGCGAAGCCCGTGTAGAGCGGGGCGAAGCCGAAGCGCAGGACGTCCGGGCGGCGGAAGTCGCCGACGACGCCGCGCCGGATCAGCTCCTCCATGACGCCTGCCGCGCCGGAGGCGCACCGCAGGGACACCTGGCTGCCCCGCTCGGCGTGCGCGGCCGGGGTGACGCTCTCGACGCGGCCCCCGGGCACGTACGCCTCCACGCAGCGCAGGAAGAAGTCCGTAAGGGCGAGACTCTTCGTTCTCACGTCCGTAAGGGCGACGCCTTCCCAGACGTCGAGCGCGGCGTCCAGGGCGAGCAGGGAGAGGATCTCCGGTGTGCCGACCCGTCCCCTGGCCGCGCCGTCGGCGGGCGCGTAGGCGAAGTCCATCGCGAAGGGGTCGGCGTGGGAGTTCCAGCCCGGGAGCGGGGAGTCGAAGCGGGGCTGGAGCTCGTCGCGCACATAGAGGTAGGCGGGGGCTCCGGGCCCGCCGTTGAGGTACTTGTACGTGCAGCCGACCGCGAGATCCACGCCGTGCGCGTCGAGCCCGACGGGCAGGGCGCCCGCGCTGTGGCACAGGTCCCACACCACCAGCGCCCCGGCCGCGTGCACGGCCGCCGTCGTCCCGGCCAGGTCGTGGAGGCGGCCGGAGCGGTAGTCGACGTGGTTGACGAGCGCGACGGCGGTGCGCGGCCCGGCTTCCGCGGGAACGTCCCGGGCGTCGACCGCCCTGATCCGGCAGCCCGTCATCCGGGCGGCGGAGGCGGCGATGTAGCCGTCGGTGGGGAACGTCGCCGCGTCGACCAGCACCTCGTCGCGGCCCGGGCCCGCCAGCCGGACGGCGGCGACGACCGCCTTGAAGACGTTGACGCTCGTGGAGTCGCCGACGACGATCCGGCCGGGCGCGGCCCCGACGAGCCGGCCGACGCGGTCGCCGACCCGCTCGGGCGCCTCCCACCACCCGGATTCGGTCCAGGAGCGGATGCGCAGCCGGCCCCACTCCTCGCCGACGACCTCGGCGAGCCGCCCGGCGACGTTGCGGGGCAGCGCCCCCAGGGAGTTCCCGTCGAGGTAGACGGTGCCGTCGTCGAGGGCGAACTCCTTCCGCACGGCGCCCAGCACGTCGCCGTCGTCGAGCGCCGCGGCCTCGACGGCGAGTCCGTCCGGCCCGTCAGACACGGCTGCGCGCCGTCCACAGCTCGGGGAAGACGTGTTTGGCGGCGCGTTTCTCCAGCCAGGCGACGCCCGCCGAGCCGCCGGTGCCCACCTTGGCGCCCATCGCCCGGCGGGTGGCGACGAGGTGGTCGTTGCGCCACCGCCAGACCAGCTCGGCGACCTCGGTCAGGGCCTCGCCCAGCCGGCACGCCTCGGCGTTCTGGTCGCCCGCGTAGACGCGCTGCCAGACCTCCTCGACGGCGGGGTCCGGGGCGTAGGCCTGGGACACGTCGCGGTCGAGGACGGCCCGGGGTATCGCGTGGCCGCGGCGGGCGAGGTGGCGCAGCACCTCGTCGTAGAGGCCCGGTTCGCGCAGCGCCTCCGCCAGCTCCGCGTGGACGGCGGGCGCGCCGCGGTAGGGGACGAGCATCGCCGGGGACTTCTCGCCGAGCAGGAACTCCAGGCGGCGGTAGGTCGCCGACTGGAAGCCGGACGCCTCGCCGAGCGCGGAGCGGAAGGCGTTGAACTGGGTGGGCGTCAGATGGGCGAGCGGCTTCCAGGACGCGTTGAGCGATTCCAGCTCGTACGTGGAGCGTCTGAGCGCGGCCATCGCGGTCGCGAGGTCGTCCTCGCGCAGGGCACGGGCCGCGGTCCGCCACTCGTGCACGAGGAGGGTGAACCAGAGCTCCATCACCTGGGTGGTGACGAGGAAGGACATCTCGCCGGGGTCGTCGGAGAGCGGTTCCTGGAGGTCGCCGAGGACGGATGCCCGCACATAGTCCTCGTAGGGCGTGCTGCCGGTGAAGTGGACGTTCGGCGCGGTGTCCTGAACGGTGGAACGTGGTTCGGAAGTCATCGTGTCTCCCCTGCCGTCGCTCCCGGGATCGCCGGGTCACTGCGGGGATCATCGGTGCCGGACACCGTCGGCTGCAAGGCCCGTGAAGGGCCTTCGGCGGGCCCCGGGCGGCCGGGACCGGCCGCCGCCACGGCGGGTGGGCCGTGACGGCGCCCGTGGCTCAGCCCAGGGTGTTGGCGGCCGTCGGGGAGCTCTCCCGCAGGAAGGTCGAGCAGCGCTCGTACTCCTCCTGCTCGCCGATCGACTGCGCGGCGCGGGCCAGGGCGTGCAGGGCACGCAGGAAGCCGCGGTTCGGCTCGTGCTCGAAGGGCACCGGGCCGTGGCCCTTCCAGCCGCTGCGGCGCAGGGCGTCGAGGCCGCGGTGGTAGCCCGTGCGGGCGTACGCATAGGACTCGACGACCCGGCCGCCGTCGAACGCCTCGTCGGCGAGCTGCGCCCACGCGAGGGAGGACGCGGGGTACTTCGCGGCGACCTCGGCGGGAGCGGCGCCGGAGGCGAGCAGCTCGCGGGGCTCCGGGTCGTCGGGGAGGTGGGTCGGGGGCGGTCCCCCGAGCAGGTTCTCGTGAATGGACATGCGGTCCAGTCTGCCGCAGTGTCCGCTACGGGCCGTAGGGTGCGGCGGGGTTGCCGCCGCGCGGGGCCTTACCCCGCCCCGCCCCTTCCCGCTGTATCCGATGTGCGGCTCCGCCCCCGACCCCGGTTCTCGATCGCCGGACGGGCTGAAAATCAGCCCGTCCGGCGATTGAGGACATTCGGGAAGGGGCGGGTAGGGGAAAAGGCCCCGCGCAGCGCCACCGCTACCCGTCCCCCGGATCCAGCGGCGGCGACGACACCCCGCAGTGGTACTCGCACTCCGCCCGGCACGCCCCCGCCCCCCGCTCAGGCCCCCGCACCGTCGCCCACGCCAGCACCGCCCCCACCACCAGCGCCCCCGCGCACATCAGCATCGCCCGGTCGAAGGTCCTGGAGAACGCCGCCGGGTCCCGGTAGACGTCCGGGCCCATGCCCGCCAGCAGCGGCAGCGCGGCGACCGCGATCAGGCCGGCCGCGCGGGCCGCCGCGTTGTTGATGCCGCTGGCCAGGCCCGCCCGGGAGACGTCCACGGAGGCCAGCACCGTGGCGGTGAGCGGCGCGACCAGCACCACCATGCCCATGCCCAGCACGATCAGCGCGGGCAGTACGTCCCGCCAGTACACCGCCCCGGCCCCGACCCGGGTCATCAGCAGCAGCCCGGCCGCGCACAGCAGCGGTCCGACGGTCAGCGGGAGCCGCGCCCCGATGCGCTGGGCGATCTTCCCGGAGCGGGCCGAGAGCAGCAGCATCAGCACGGTCGTCGGCAGCAGGGCCGTGCCCGCCGCGAGGGCCGACCAGCCCACGACGACCTGGAGCTGGAGCACCGCGAGGAAGAAGAAGCCGCTGAAGGCGGCGTAGACGAAGACCGTGACGACGTTGATGGCCGTGAACTGCCGGACGGCGAAGATCTCCGGCGGCAGCATCGGGTCCGCCCGCCGCCGCTCCACGGCGACGAAGGCGGCGCCCAGCAGCACACCGGCGACCGCCGGGACGATCACCCAGGGCGAGGCGCCCTTGTCGGGCGCGGCGATCAGCGCGTACGTCACGGCGCCGAGCGCCAGCGCGCCCAGGGCCGCGCCGAGCACGTCGAACCGGCCGCGCGCCGCCGGGTCGCGGGTCTCCGGCACGTACCGGAGCGCGACCACCACGCACACGGCGGCCAGCGGCAGGTTGATCAGGAACACCCAGCGCCAGCCCGGCCCGTCCACCAGCCAGCCGCCCACGAACGGGCCGACGGCCGACGCCACGCCGCCCAGCCCCGACCAGGCGCCGACGGCGCCCGCCCGGTCGTCGGGGTGGAAGACCGCCTGGATCAGCGCGAGCGAACCGGGGGTGAGCAGGGCGCCTCCGACGCCCTGGAGGGCCCGCGCCGCGATCAGCACCCCGGCGTCCGGCGCCACCCCGCACAGCAGTGAGGCCAGCGCGAACCACACCACGCCGATGACGAAGATCCGCCGCCGCCCGTACCGGTCGCCCAGGGAGCCGCCCAGCAGGATCAGGCCGGCGAGGGTGAGCATGTAGGCGTTGACGGTCCACTGGAGGGCGGCCAGGTTCGCGTCGAGGTCCCGGCCGATGTGCGGCAGGGCCACGTTGACGACGGTGCTGTCCAGCATCGCCATGCCCGAGCCGAGCACGGCCGTCAGCAGGACCCAGCGCCCCGCGGCGGTGCCCAGCCGCACCGCGGGCGCGCCGTCGTCCGCGGCGGGTCCGCCCGGCGCCGTGCCGGGCGGCAGCCCCGGCGGTGGGGCCGGCTCGCGGCCGCGGCCGGGGTCCGGTGCGGAGTCGCTCATGCGGCGATCATCCCCCGCGAGGGCGGACCGGGCCAGGCGAGGCGGCCCCACCGCGCGGGAGCCCGGCCACGCGACCGGCCGTACGCGGATCCCGGTCGAGCGGCCGTCCTCACGAAGGGCCCGGCCACGCGAAAGCCCCGGCCTCACGAAAGCCCCGGCCACGCGAAAGGGCCCGGCCGCCGCTCGTCGGTACGAGCGGGGGCCGGGCCCTTCCCGGTCCTCGTGGGGCTGCCCGGCAGCCCCGGGGAGGACTACTTCAGCTTGGTGCCCGTGGAGCGCAGGTCGGCGCAGGCCTTGGTGACGCGCGCGGCCATGCTGCCCTCGGCCAGCTTGCCCCAGGTGCGCGGGTCGTAGGTCTTCTTGTCGCCGACCTCGCCGTCGACCTTCAGGACGCCGTCGTAGTTCTTGAACATGTGGGCCGCGACCGGACGCGTGAAGGCGTACTGGGTGTCGGTGTCGAGGTTCATCTTCACGACGCCGTTCTCCAGCGCGGTGCGGATCTCCTCCTCCGTGGAGCCCGAGCCGCCGTGGAAGACGAAGTCGAACGGGTCGGCCTTGCCGTGCTTGGCGGCGATGCCGTCCTGGAGGTCACGGAGCAGCTCGGGGCGGAGCACGACGTTGCCCGGCTTGTAGACGCCGTGGACGTTGCCGAAGGAGGCGGCCAGCAGGTAGCGGCCCTTCTCGCCCAGGCCCAGGGCCTCGGCGGTGCGCTCCACGTCGGCGACGGTGGTGTAGAGGTCGTCGTTGATCTCGTGGGTGACGCCGTCCTCCTCGCCACCGGTCGGGGTGATCTCGACCTCAAGGATGATCTTCGCCTTCACGGCCTCGGCGAGGAGCTCCTTCGCGATGGCGAGGTTCTCGTCGAGCTTCTCGGCGGAGCCGTCCCACATGTGGGACTGGAAGAGCGGGTTCTGACCGGCGGCGACGCGCTCCTGCGAGATGGCCAGCAGCGGACGGACGTAGCCGTCGAGCTTGTCCTTCGGGCAGTGGTCGGTGTGCAGCGCGATGTTCACCGGGTACTTCTTGGCGACGACGTGCGCGAACTCGGCCAGCGCGACGGCGCCGGAGACCATGTCCTTGCTGTACTGGCCACCGAGGAACTCCGCGCCACCGGTGGAGATCTGGATGATGCCGTCGCTCTCCGCCTCGGCGAAGCCGCGCAGCGCGGCGTGCAGAGTCTGCGTCGAGGTCACATTGATGGCCGGGTAGGCGAACTTGCCTGCCTTCGCCCGGTCGAGCATCTCGTTGTAGACCTCGGGGGTTGCGATGGGCATCTGTCCGCTCCTTGTGATGTGCGGGTGTGGGCGAGGGGGCCCTGACCTAGGGGGCGACGTTCATCGTCGCCCCCATCTTCCCAGACTCCCCGAATTGCTCCACATGGTGCTCACGCCGAATGCGCGGAGGGCGTGTGGTTTCACGTGAAACCACACGCCCTCCGGCCGCGCTTTTCTTGATCCAAAAACCGAATCCGCAGGTCAGCCCAGGTCGAGGTCGCCCAGGGAATAACCCGTCACATAACGCAGACCGGCCTCTTCGATAGCGGAGGCGGCACCGCGGTCGACGATCGTCGCCACGGCCACGACCTCGGCGCCCGCCTCACGGGCCGCCTCGACGGCCGTCAGCGGGGAGCCACCGGTGGTCGAGGTGTCCTCGACCACGAGGACGCGGCGGCCCTTGATGTCCGGGCCCTCGATACGGCGCTGCATGCCGTGCGTCTTCTGCGCCTTGCGCACGACGAAGGCGTCCAGCTTGCGGCCGCGCGCGGCGGCGGCGTGCAGCATCGACGTGGCGACCGGGTCGGCGCCCAGGGTGAGGCCGCCGACGGCGTCGTACTCCAGGTCGGCCGTGGCGTCCAGCATCACCTGGCCGACCAGCGGCGCCGCCTCGGCGTCCAGGGTGATCCGGCGGAGGTCGATGTAGTAGTCGGCCTCCTTGCCGGAGGAGAGGGTCACCTTGCCGTGGACCACGGCCTTGTCCTTGATCTGCTGCAGCAGGGCGTCACGCGCATCGCTCATGGGCATGAGCTTAGGCCAGGCTCCGCCAGGTCCACGTCGTGGAGATCTCCAGCGGATCGATGGGCGTGACCAGGCGCGGCAGGGTGTTGAGCCCGTTCGGCGGACCGGACTGCGGCTCGACGCAGACGGCCTCGGCCTGCTCGTCGTAGATCACCACCCACTCGCTGCGGCTGGTGACCTTCAGCTCCAGGGCGCCCGGCCAGGTGAGCGTGACGTCCACACCGTCGGGCATCCCGAAGCAGTCGTCCCAAGGGCCGGGGCGGGGGGCGACGCGGCGGCCCGTCGGCAGGTGGTCGTCGCCGCGCTCCTCCTGCCACCCGGCCTCGAAGCCGAGCTCGACGTCCTTGCCGGTGCCGAGGTTGCGCAGGAACCAGGGGTGCCAGCCGGCCTGGGCCGGGAAGGAGTCGCCGTAGGTCTCGACGCCCATGGTGAGCGTGAGCGAATCCGCCGTCAGCTCGGCCAGCTGGGTGACGCGGCCGGGGTACGGCCAGGGGGCGGCCAGGTCGTAGAAGAACGCCGCCGAGGAGTCCGCCACCCGGGCGGTGTGCCAGGCGGTGTCCCGGCCGGTGCCGTGGATGGCGTGCGGGCCGGAGTTGACGGGCATCTGGTGACGCTCGCCGCCGTTCCGGAACTGCCCCAGCTCGATCCGCCCGCACCAGGGGACCATGGGGAAGGCACCGTATTTGGCACCCTGCCGGAGGAGCTCCGTGCCGTCGATCCGGAGACTCGTGATCCGGCAGCCGTTGCGCGGATCGAGCGTCAGCTCGGCACCGCCGGCGGTCAGATGCACGGTGCTGTCGTCTGTGCGTACGTCGTTGGTCACGGGTCCGACATTACGGGCTGAGGCGGGCCGAAGCGGTCCGGACCCCGAACCGCTAGCGACGGCGTCGCAGCACCCGGCCCACCACCACCGCGGAGGCCAGGGCCACCGCCGCCGCGGGCGCCGCCCAGCGCAGCGCCGCCGCGGTGGCGGACGCCGCCTCGGGGGCCGGCACCGGGGCGTAACGGCCCCTCGGCGGGGCGTGGTCGACCTCCTCGGCGCTACGGCCGATCATCGTGCGGCGGGCGTGGGCGGCCTCCGCCGCGGGCGCCTCGTCGTCGTCCTCGTCGTCCTCGTCGTCCTCGTCATCGGCGCCGTCGTCATCGCTCTCGGCGTCCTCGTCGAGGGCGTCTTCGGCCGGGTCGAGCGACGGCGGCGGGACCTCCGTGTCGAAGACGCTGCCGCCTTCCAGGCGCGGACCGTCGCCCGCCTCCTCCTCGGCGTCCTCGCGCAGCTCCTCCGCCAGCGCGGCGGCGAAGCGGTCCAGCAGCCGGCGGGCCGTGGCCTCCGTCGTCTTCTCGTCGAACTCCGCGAGCCGGCCGCCGCTGCCGACCGTGGCCACGCAGACCAGCCGCGTCCCGCCCTCGACCGGCTCCAGCAGCCCGCGCAGCGTGAGCGTCACCGTGCCGGAACCGCGCACCTCACCGCCCTCACCGGACAGGTCGTACCCGCCGTCGCGCTCCGTCAGGTGCAGCGAGCCGCGGTAGGTGATGGTCGAGCCGCCTATGCGCAGCCGGAGCCGCCCGGCCACGAGCGCGCCGGAGGCGTCCGCGACGTCCTGCTGGAGGCCGGGGACGCAGCGCACGACGCGCGCGGGGTCGGCGAGGACCCGCCGGACGGATTCGACGGGAAACGGAACGAACACCTCATGCTCCATGACAAGCGAGCCTACCCATCAGGCCCCGAACCCTTGCCTCTCCGGTCGAACTTTCCGTCGGACTTCGGCAGGTGGGGGTACGGGGCCCGGGCGGGTCGGTACCGCGACGGGCCGCACCGGCAGGGGTGCGGCCCGGGCGCGCTACCGGGCGCGTACGGCGATCGGTACGCGCGAGCGGTACGCGGAACCGGTCCCGGGGGCAGCCCCGGAACCGGCCGCGGGGGGGGGCGGTCCCGGAACCGGCCGCGGGGGGCGGTCCCGGAACCGGCCGCGGGATCAGTACGCCACGGTGAAGCGCTCACCGATGTGCTGCGGCTTCTCGACCTCGTCGATCAGGGCCACGGCGTAGTCCTCGGTGGAGACGCGGCTCTTGCCGTTCTCGTCGGTCACGAGGTCCTCCAGGCCGACGCGGTACGCGCCCGTGCGCTCGCCCGGCTCGATCAGCCCGGCGGGGCTGACGTTGGTCCAGCGGACGTCGGTGACGGTGCGGTAGAAGTCCAGCGCGTCGCCGTGCGCGTGCATGATCTGGAGGAGGAACTCGGGGAGGCCCTCGGCGTCCCAGACCTGCTTGCCGTCGGGGGTGCGGAGCGAGCCCGCGCCACCGACCGCGATCAGCCGGGGGGCGTCGGCGCCGACCGCGCGCACACCGGCGACCAGGGACTTCGCGGCCGGCTCGATGGTCGCGACATGGCCGGGGCCGTCACCGCCGCCGACGGCGCTGATGACGACGTCCTGGCCCTGGGCCGCCGCGGTCACCGACGCCGGGTCGAGGACGTCGCCCTTGGTGACGGTCAGGTTGGCGTGGGTCTCGGTGACCTTGGCGGGGTCGCGGACGACGGCCGTGACCTGGTGGCCGCGGTCCAGCGCCTCGCGCAGCACGCGGCCGCCGATCGTGCCGTTGGCACCGAAGAGAGCGATCTTCGCCATGGGGAGCTCCTTAGGGAGAGAGAGGGGTGTGGAGGGAGGGAAGGTCAGGAAGGTCAGTGCCGGTTCAGTGCCGGTCGAGGGCACGGGTCAGCGTCCGCGCGTCGGACATCGGGCCGCCGAGCCGCCGGACCCCGCCGGGCGTGTGCAGCAGCAAGGTGGGGAAGCTGTCGACGCCGAGCCGCCGGACCTCGCGGAAGTCCGCCTCCGCCGTGCGGCGGGTGGCGGGGTCGGCATGGGCGGCGACCACCGCGTCGGCGTCCACACCGCCCGCCGCCTCGGCGACCGCGCGCACCGTGGCCGGGTCGGAGAGCGGGCGCCCGTCGACGTACCAGGCACGCTGCAGCGCGCCCGCGAACTCCAGTGTCCTCTCGGGGGCCTGCTGCCGCAGGGCGACGAGGGCCGCCGCGGCGTCGGCCGAGTCGAGGACGGCCGTGCCGTCGGCGAAGGCCCTCGCGTAGCCCTCGCCGAAGACCGCGCCGGTCAGCTCGCCGATCCGGGCGTCCGCCTGCGGGATGTAGGGGTACGCGCTGACGGGCTGGGCCCGGGGGCCGGTGAAGAGCCCGCCGTTGAGGACGGTCAGTTCGATGCGGTCGGCGTTCGCGGCGGCGAACTCCCGGATCGTGGGTCCGAAGCCGTAACACCAGCCGCAGTAGGCGTCGAATGCGTAGGTGAGCCGGTGCTGTGCCATGTCTTTCCCTGGATTCCGTCCGTGGTCGCTTCCGCGTGCCGTCTGTGGGGGGTGTGGGCCGTTCGCGGAGGCTGTGGGCCGGCTGCGGGGCCCCGCACACTCTTTGTTGTGCGTTACGACCAAGCTAAGCACGATTTCAGGGCGCAACCAGGTACGCTCAGGTCTTCTCATGGTGAAAAAGCGACACGAGCGACATGAAGAGATCGTCGAGCTCGCCTACAAGGCACCGCCCGGCACCCCCGCGGGCGTCGAGGTGATGACCCTCGCCGAGCTGCGCCGCCGCGCCCCCGAGGGGCTGCTGGTCAAACCGCAGCGGCTGGACTTCCACCAGATCATCGCCGTCCGGTCGGGCGCCGCGGAGCACACCGTGGACTTCACCGGCCACTGGCTGGAGGCGGGCTCGGTGCTGTGGGTGCGCCCCGGACAGGTGCAGCAGTTCGGCGAGGGGCGGCCGGGGTCGGAGCCGGAGGGCGTCGTCGTCCTCGTACAGCCCGGCTTCCTGCCGTCCGGCACGGCCGTGGCGGCCGTCGCGGACGACCCCTTCCGGCCGGTGCTGTGGCAGCCGGTCGGCCCCGACCGCGAGGCCGTCTTCTGCGCGGTGGGCCATCTGGAGTCCGACTTCCGCACCGGCGGCGGGCTGCCCGCCGATGTGCACACCGACGTCCTGCGGCATCTGCTGTCCGCGCTGGTCCTGCGGCTGGCCCACCTCTCGGCCCACGCCGGCAGCAGCGTCCCCGCGCCCGGCGACACCTTCGTGCGCTTCCGGGCGGCCGTCGAGCGCGACTTCGCCACGCACCACCGGGTCGCGGACTACGCCCGTGCCCTCGGCTACTCCACCCGCACCCTCGCGCGCGCCTCGCTGTGCGCGGCCGGGGTCGGCGCCAAGGAGTTCATCGACCGGCGGGTGATGCTGGAGGCCAAGCGGCTGCTCGCGCACAGCGATCTGCCGGCGGCCCGGATCGCCGGCCGGGTGGGCTTCGACGACCCGGCGAACTTCTCCAAGTTCTTCCACCACCGCGAGGGCTGCTCACCGGGCGCCTTCCGCACTGCCCTGCGCCGCGGCGGCGGGCCCGGTGAAGAGCGGCCGGGTGAAGGACGGCCGGGTGACGCGCCCCGGTCCAAGTAACGGGCACGCACCCCGGTCCGCGTAACGGGGCCGCGCCTCAGAAACGCACCCCGGTCCGCGTAACGTGGCCGCGCCTCAGGGACGCGCCTCAGTCCGCGTAACGCGGGTGCATCAGCGTCGACGGCGGCATGCCCGGCGCCCGGCCGCGCTCGGCGGCCCGCCACGCCTCGGTCAGCCCCTTCGGCGACAGCGACTGGAGGTACGGCCGCACCGGCGGCAGCCGCAGCCACAGGGACTCGCGGGAGACCAGCAGGAAGCTCCAGCCCGTGCCCCCGCCGTGCGACCCGGACCGCCGGGAGGTGCGGTCGGGGCCGGTGGTGAAGCCGCTGCCGCTCACCCGGTACGGCCGGCTGGTGAGCCCCAGGGAGCGGACCGTGGCGTCGACCGTCCAGAAGACCTGCGGGCGGACGTCGACCGTGCCGGCGTGGATCGCGAGCCGGCCGCCGGGGGCCAGCCGGCGCTCCACCAGGCCGTAGAACTCCTGGGAGTACAGCTTGGTGCTGGACGTGATGCCGGGGTCGGGGAGATCGGAGACCACCACGTCATAGGGGGGCGCGGCGGCGGGCAGGGCGCGCAGCCACTCGAACGCGTCGGCGCCGACGACGCGCACGCGGGGGTCGCGGTAGGCGGCGCGGTTGAGGGCGACGAGGTCGGGGTCGGTGCGCGCCAACCGCAGGACGGCGGGGTCGACTTCGACGACCGTGACCTGCTCGACGTCGCCGTAGCGCAGGAGTTCGCGGACGGCGAGGCCGTCGCCGCCGCCGAGGACCAGCACCCGGCGGTGCGGGCCGGTCATCGCGGGGTGCACCAGGGCCTCGTGGTACCGGAATTCGTCCTCGCCGCAGACCTTCAGCCTGCCGTCCAGGAAGAGGGAGAGGGGGCGGCCGCTCCGGCCGCCGCCCGTGAGCACGACCTCCTGCACGCCCGACTGCACGGCCACCCGCACGTCCCCGCCGTAGACGGCGTGGCGCGCGGCCCGTTCGAAGGGGACGGTGAGGGCCGAGCCCACGGCCAGGACGGCCAGCACCAGGCCGTTGGCGGCGAGGAGCGCCCAGCGGGCCCGGGCGCTGAGGTCGCCGCGGAAGAGCCAGAGCACCAGGGCACCGCCCGCGACGGCGTTGACCCCGCCGGTCAGCAGCGCGCCCGTCAACTGCCCCAGCACGGGCAGCAGGAGGAACGGGAAGGCGAGCCCGCCGACGAGCGCGCCCACGTAGTCGGCGGCGAAGAGGTCGGCGACGGCGCCGCCCGCGTCCTGCCGCCGGATGCGCTGGATGAGCGTCATCAGCAGGGGCACCTCGGCGCCGATCAGCACCCCGATGGCCAGCGAGAAGCCCACCAGGGCCAGGCGCGCCTGGCCGAACCAGGCGAAGCAGGCGTAGAGCGCCATCGCCGAGAGGCCGCCGACCAGCGCGAGGGCGGCCTCGACGGCGGCGAATCCCAGGGCGGCGCGGCTCCGTAAGCGCTTGGCGAGCAGCGAGCCGATGCCCATCGCGAAGACCATCACCGAGAGGACGACGGACGCCTGGGTGACGGAGTCGCCGATGAGGTACGAGGCCAGGGCGACCAGCTCCAGCTCGTACACCAACCCGCAGGCGGCGCAGACGAAGACGGTGGTCAGGACCACGAGGCGGCCGAGCCCGGCCGGTACGGGCAGCCGCGCCGGTACCGGGCGGTAGATCATGCCGGGAACGCTACGTCACGATCCGGCAACCTTTTGTCACCCACAAGGGTTTATTACAGGTGTTCCATGACCGTTCGGGAGCGCGGAGCGAGCCCTGGAGCGGGCCTAGAGGGGAGCGGCCGCGCGTGCGCCCACCCGCGTACGGGTGGCGACCAGGCGCCCCTCCTGCGGATAGGCGTGCCAGGTGCGCCAGCTGACCTGTCCCTCGCAGCGCTGGGCGAGCAGCGCGGTGAAGGCGTGCGGGCTGCCCGGAAAGGTTCCTGCCAGGCCGTACGGGTGTTCGGCGACGAGGGCGAGCAACTCCTGTGCCCGGCCCGCGAAGGAGCCGCGCGAGAGCGTTTCTATCCGCGCGGCGAACTCGTACTCCCAGGCCCCGACGCGTTTGGCCACGCCGAGCGGCAGCGGGGTGGCGCTGCCCGGCAGGCAGGCCACGGTCTCCGAGCAGACGCCGTCGCCCTCCTCCAGGAGGACCTGGTGGGAGGCGCCGAGCAGGCGCAGCTGGACCTGGGAGTCGGCGAGCCGCAGATCGAGGACGGCCAGCGCGGGGAGGGGGTCCTTCCCCAGACACCAGGCGAGATCGGCGGCGCGGGTATCGGTGTAGGTGGTCTTGAGGGTGGTGAGCATGGGTCGGCTCCGCAAGCACGCAGGGGAGGGTGGGCCGGCCCGCCGAGGAGGACCAGAGTCTTCGAGTGCGCCGGCTCATGCCCACAGAGGGGGGTTCCGTGGGATCCGAGGACAGTGATTCCGAGGATTCCGAGAGGAGTCGTCTCGGAAACGTGTCTCTGAATGAGAGGGAATCATGAATTGAGCGGCGCCCACAGCGTTTTTACCCATCTCATCGTGCTTTCCATCCACGCGAGGGCCGAACAGTTCAACTGTTCAGAATCAATGTGACCGGCGGGCGGCCCACAACCCGCCGGGCGCATATGCGATCAAGCATGGGCCAGCTGCAAATCTCCTGATCAAATAGCCTGAATCAGCTTCTCCACGGCCGTGCGCACGGATTCTTCACGCTTGCAGAACGAGAAACGCACGAGAGAGGAGGGCGCGTCGGGGCGCAGATAGAAGGCGGACGTGGGAATGGCCACCACCCCGGCGCGCAGCGGGAGTTCACGGCAGAATCGCACGCCGTCCGGGTAACCCCACGCGCGGACGTCGGCCTGGACGAAATATCCCGCCTCCGCGCGATAGGGGCGCAACCCCGCCCGCGTGAGCCCCTCGCTCAGAAGGTCGCGGTTGCGCCGCAGCGTGCGCCTGAGCTCCTCCGCCCACGCCTCCACGCCCCCCAGCGTCCGCGCGAGCGCCTCCTGGTACGGCGTGCCCGAGGCGTAGGTCAGGAACTGCTTCGCCGCGCCGACCGCCGCGACCAGCGGCGCCGGGCCGCACACCCAGCCGACCTTCCAGCCCGTGACGTTGAACGTCTTGCCCGCCGAGGAGATGGTCAGCGTCCGTTCCCGCATCCCCGGCAGCGCGGCCATCGAGCGGTGCGCCCCGTCGTAGACGAGGTGTTCGTACACCTCGTCCGTCACCACCGTCAGCCCGTACTCCTCGCACACCCCCGCGACGGCCGCCAGTTCCCCGGCCGTGAAGACCTTCCCCGTCGGGTTGTGCGGGGTGTTGAGGATCAGCACGCGTGTGCGCGGGGTGACGGCCGCCCGCAGCGCGTCCAGGTCGAGGGCGAACGTGTCGTCCTCCAGCGCCAGCGGTACGGGCACCAGGGTGGCGCCGGCGAACCGGGCGACCGCCGGATAGGCGTCGTAGCAGGGGTCGAAGGCGAGCACCTCGTCACCGGGGTCGCACAGCGCCAGCAGCGTCGCCGCGATCGCCTCCGTGGCGCCCGTGGTCACCAGCACCTCGTCCCGCGGGTCGTACTCCAGTCCGTACCGCCGGCTCTGGTGCGCGGCGACCGCCTCGCGCAGCGCCGGGAAGCCCACGGCGGGTGGGTACTGGTTGCTGCCCGCGAGGACCGCCGCCGCGACGTCCTTCAGGAGGCCCTCGGGGGCGGCCAGTTCCGGCACGCCCTGGCCGAGGTTGACGGCGCCGGTCTCCCGGGCGAGCTCCGTCATCTCCGTGAAGACCGACGCGCCCATGCCCCGCACCCGTGCCGCCGGGCTCCATTCCGAATTCATGCGATCCCGCTTTCCACGTCCGTGAATCAAGTCGGTAAGTCGATGTCCGTCTGGCAGATGTCCGTCTGGCAGATGTTCGTTCGGCAGATGTCCGTTTGGTAGGTGGGGCCGGCGGATGTCCGTCCGACCGGCCCATGAGTCGGCCTCACGATAGGCGGGCCCCGGGGCGCGGACCAGAACACCCCGGCGCGCAGCACACACCGGGCGCCGGGTGGCGCCGACACTCCGCGATGCCCGCCGAGCGGGTGGAAAGCGCACCGCCCACGGGCGTTCCGGGTCGCGCGCGCGCGAAGCGCGCCGCATGGTCGGTATGCCGAGATCGGCGCCGTCGTCCGCGCGCGGTGCGCACGGGACCGGCGCCCGGCCCGTACCCGCCCCGACCCCCCGCCCGTCCCCGGGCCACGACCCGCCCGCCGCCCCGCGGCGCGGCGCCGGGCCGTGTCCGCACCGGAGGTGCCCCCGTGTCAGCCGACACCGCCGTGCCCGTCCGCGAGGCACCGGAACCGCGTCCCGCGGCGGGCGGCGCCCGCGAGCGCCGCCTCGACCGGGTGCGCGACGCGCTGCGCCGGGCCGCGCCGGCGCTCGCGCTCTACGCGGGCGCCCGGCTGACCGGCATGGCGATCATGGCCGGCTGGGCCTGGTGGATCGGCCGCCACCCGCGCACGCTGCTCGGCCACTCCTGGGACGGCATCTGGTACGCGGGCATCGCCCGGCACGGCTACGGGCTGGTCCTGCCGTCGCTCACCACCCGCGGCGTGGTCTTCAACGACCTGGCGTTCTTCCCGCTCTTCCCCGGCCTGGTCCACGCCGTCACGGTCGTCCTGCCGCTGACCGTCGTCTCCGCGGGCCTGCTCGTCGCCTGGGTCTCGGCCGGAGCGGCGGCCTGGGGCATCTACGCGGTCGGCGAGCTGCTGCACTGCCGCAGGGTGGGCACGCTGCTCGTGGTGCTCTGGGGGCTGCTGCCGCACGCGATCGTGCAGTCGATGGCGTACACCGAGCCGCTGATGACGGCGCTCGCCGTCTGGGCCCTCTACGCGGCGGTCACCGGCCGCCTGATGTGGGCCGGGGTGCTCGCGCTGCTCGCCGGCCTCTCCCGCCCCAACGCCGTCGCGGTGGCCGCCGCCGTGATGTGCGCGGCCGCCCTCACCCTGTGCCAGGACCGCCGCTCGCGCGCCGACTGGCGGGTGTGGACGGGCGCGGCGCTCGCCCCGCTGGGCTGGGCCGGATACATCGTCTGGGCCGGGTACCGCTCCGGCGGCGGGCTCTTCGGCTACTTCGAGGTGCAGCGGCTGTGGGGCTCGCGCTTCGACTTCGGCGTGAACGCGCTGGGCTTCATCCGGCACCTGATCACCGGCCGGGACTCCATGGCGTACTACATGACCATGGCGGTCATCGGGGTCGCGCTGGTCTGCCTGGTCCTGCTGCTGCTCGACCGGCCGCCCGCGGCCCTCTTCGTCTACGCGCTGGTGCTCGCCGTGATCGCGGTCGGCGGCTCCAGCTACTTCGCGTCCAAGCCGCGCTTCCTGCTGCCGGCCTTCCCGCTGCTGCTCCCGGCCGCCGTGGCCATGGCCAGAGCCCGGCCGCGCACCGTCGTCGTGACGGTCGGCGCGCTGGCCGGGCTCTCGTTCTTCTACGGGACGTACCTGCTGACGGTCGCCCGCATGCCCATGTGAGACCGGTCCCGTGTGTGAGACCGGCCCCGTCCGTGAGACCGGCCCCGGCGGGGGACCGGCCGGGCAAGGGCCCGGAGGTCCCGGGGACGCGGCTCAGGCCTGGTCGTCGCCCGGCTTCTCGTCGTCACCGGACTCGGCGTCGGCCTCCAGGCCGAGCTGCTCGATCAGCCACTTGTCGAACTCGATCGAGGCGCGGACCCAGCTGACCGTGCTGGAGACGAAGTGCTCCAGGGACACGCCGACGCCGATCAGCATCTGCGCCTCGCCGATCAGGCGGACGGTGCCGTCGTCGTTGGTGTGGGTGTAGACCTTCGGCCACAGGGTGCGGCGGTTCCAGTCGTCGATGACCTCGAGGAGGCGGAGCTTCTCCTCGATGCCGTGCGGACGGTCGTAGAACGTGCGCACGGAGAAGACCTGCTGCTCCTCCTCACCGCGGAACATGAAGTACGTACGGAACTGCTCCCACGGTGCGGCGAGGTCTCCCTCGTCGTCCACGACGTACTTCAGCTCCATCTGCTCAAGGAGCTGCTTGACCAGGTCCTGGTCGGGGATGACGGGGCCGGCCGGGCCCGTCTCCTGCGGTTCGGGCTGGCCCCCGAAGTTCGGAATCGAGGACGGGTCGATGCTCACCGTGAATTTCCCTTCGTACGGTTGCCGCCATCCTCCCCCACACCAGCCCCTGCCCCGCAACCCCTGGCGTAACCAGATCAACTTCCGGAAAAGGGATCACGCGGACATCAGGCGTGGGGCGGCCCGGCGGCCGGGCCCGTGGGCGGGCCCGCCACCGGCCCGCCCACGGGCCTCCCGTAGATCTCCTTACGAGGCCGCCGAGGCCACCGACGTCACCGTCAGCCCCTCGCCCCGCTCCGGCGCCCGGTCCACCCGGACGGTGTCGCCGTCGCGGACGTCGCCCGCCAGGATCGCCCGCGCCAGCTGGTCGCCGATCGCGGTCTGGACGAGCCGGCGCAGCGGTCGGGCGCCGTAGGTGAGGTCGGGTGCCTGGCCGTCGGTGTGGGGGTCGTGGCCGAGGGTGGCGAGCCAGTCGAGTGCGGTGTCGGTGACGTCGAGGGTGAGGCGGCGGTCGGCGAGGCGGCGCTGGAGGTGGTCGAGCTGGATGCGGGCGATGCGCTGGAGCTGGCCGGTGCCGAGGGGGTGGAAGACGACGACGTCGTCGAGGCGGTTGAGGAATTCGGGCCGGAAGGAGGCGCGGACCGTCTCCAGGACCTTGGTCTTCTTCTCGTCCTCCTTGAGGAGGGGGTCGACGAGGTAGGCGGAGCCGAGGTTGGAGGTGAGGATGAGGATGGTGTTGCGGAAGTCGACGGTGCGGCCCTGGCCGTCGGTGAGGCGGCCGTCGTCGAGGACCTGGAGGAGGATGTCGAAGACCTCGTGGTGGGCCTTCTCCACCTCGTCCAGCAGCACGACCGTGTAGGGGCGGCGGCGGACGGCCTCGGTGAGCTGGCCGCCCTCTTCGTAGCCGACGTAGCCGGGGGGCGCGCCGACGAGGCGGGCGACGGAGTGCTTCTCGCTGTATTCCGACATGTCGATGCGGACCATGGCGCGCTCGTCGTCGAAGAGGAAGTCGGCGAGGGCCTTGGCCAGCTCGGTCTTGCCGACGCCGGTGGGGCCGAGGAAGAGGAAGGAGCCTGTGGGCCGGTCGGGGTCGGCGATACCGGCGCGGGAGCGGCGGACGGCGTCGGAGACGGCGCGGACGGCTTCTTCCTGGCCGATCAGGCGCTTGCCGAGCTCGTCCTCCATGCGCAGGAGCTTCTGGGTCTCGCCTTCCAGGAGGCGGCCGGCGGGGATGCCGGTCCAGGCGGCGACGACGTCGGCGATGTCGTCGGGGCCGACCTCTTCCTTGACCATGAGGTCCTTGGCGGCGACGGCTTCCTGGGCGGCCTCGGCCTTGGCGGCTTCCTCCAGCTCGCGTTCCAGGCCGGGGATCTCGCCGTAGAGGAGCTTGGAGGCGGTGTCGAAGTCGCCGTCGCGCTGGGCGCGCTCGGCCTGGCCGCGCAGCTCGTCCAGGCGTTCCTTGAGCTCGCCGACGCGGTTGAGGGACTGCTTCTCCTTCTCCCAGCGGGCGGTCAGGCCGCGCAGTTCCTCCTCCTTGTCGGCGAGGTCGCGGCGCAGCTTCTCCAGGCGCTGCTTGCTGGCCTCGTCCACTTCCTTGGAGAGGGCGAGCTCCTCCATCTTCAGGCGGTCGACGGCGCGCTGGAGCTCGTCGATCTCCACGGGGCTGGAGTCGATCTCCATGCGGAGGCGGGAGGCGGCCTCGTCCACGAGGTCGATGGCCTTGTCGGGCAGGAAGCGGGAGGTGATGTAGCGGTCGGAGAGGGTGGCGGCGGCGACCAGGGCGGAGTCGGCGATCTGGACCTTGTGGTGGGCCTCGTAGCGGCCCTTGAGCCCGCGCAGGATCGCGATGGAGTCCTCGACGGAGGGCTCGGCGACCAGGACCTGCTGGAAGCGGCGCTCCAGGGCGGGGTCCTTCTCGATGCGCTCGCGGTACTCGTCCAGCGTGGTGGCGCCGACCATCCGCAGCTCGCCGCGGGCCAGCATGGGCTTGAGCATGTTGCCCGCGTCCATCGCGGAGTCACCGCCCGCCCCGGCGCCGACGACGGTGTGGAGCTCGTCGATGAAGGTGATGATCTGGCCCTCGCTGGCCTTGATCTCCGCCAGGACGGTCTTGAGCCGCTCCTCGAACTCGCCGCGGTACTTCGCGCCCGCGACCATCGCGCCGAGGTCCAGCGAGACCAGCCGCTTGTTGCGCAGCGACTCCGGGACGTCGCCCTTCACTATCCGCTGCGCGAGCCCCTCCACGACGGCCGTCTTGCCGACGCCCGGCTCACCGATCAGCACCGGATTGTTCTTCGTACGGCGCGAGAGGACCTGCACCACACGCCGGATCTCCGCGTCCCGCCCGATCACCGGATCGAGCTTGCCCTCACGGGCCGCCGCCGTGAAGTCCGTACCGAACTTCTCCAGGGCCTTGTACGTACCCTCCGGATCCGGAGTCGTCACTCGCTGTCCGCCCCTCGCGGTCTCGAAAGCGTCGAGCAGCCTCTTGGCGGACGCGCCCTGCTGATCCAGCAGCTCACCGGTCCGGCCGCCCTTGGCGGCGAGCCCGACGAGCAGGTGCTCGGTGGAAATGTAGGTGTCGCCCAGCTCCCGGGCGCGCTGCGAGGCGTCGGCGATGACGGCCAGCAGCTCACGGCTGGGCTGCGGCGGCGCGACAGTGGAGCCCTGCACGCTGGGCAGCCCCGCGAGCAGCCGCTCGGCCCCCGACCGCAGCACGGCGGCGTCGGCCTCCACGGCGGCCAGCAGATCCATGATGTTCTCGTTGTCCTGGCCGCCGAGGAGGGCGAGCAGCAGGTGCGCGGGCGTCATGTCGGCGTGCCCCGCCGACACGGCCCGCTCACTGGCGCCGCTCAGCGCCTCCCGGCTCTTGTTCGTCAGCTCGGCATCCACCACGGTGCGCTCCTCCTCTGTGTCGGCGTCCTGGCCGTCCTGCCATGTCTCCCAGGCCCCTGCTGTGAGCAACATGCGATAAGTTGAGCCTATTCCACTCAACCTCGCCTCCGCCACCATGCCCCTTCGGCGCCTACAAGATCATCCACGGGGTGTACGGGTGGGAAGCGGGCTCGGGTTCCATGTTCCGGCGCGAGGGCCCGGGGCGCGCCCCGACGGAGGGCCGGGCGACCGGACTCCGGAACTACCGACTTCGGGCGAGGGCGCGCGGCTACGCTTCCCCACATGGCCCACGACCTGCGCGACCTCTCCCCCGCCTACGTCGACTTCTGGCGCGAGCGGCACATCTGCACGCTCACCACCACCCGCCCCGACGGCAGCCCGCACCTGGTGCCCGTCGGCGTGACCTTCGACCCCCAGGCCGGGATCGCCCGCGTCATCACCAACAAGACCAGCCGCAAGGTCGCCAACATCCTGGCCGCGGGCCCGGACGGCGCGCGGGTCGCGGTCTGCCAGATCGGCGAGCGGAAGTGGGCCACGCTGGAGGGCGTCGCCGTCGTGCGCACCGAGGCCGAGGCCGTCGCGGACGCCGTGAACCGCTACGCCGAGCGGTACGGCCGGATGCCCTCGCCCAACCCCGACCGCGTCCTGGTCGAGATCGCCGTGACGAAGGCGCTGGGCCTGGTTCCATGACCCTCGGATGGGGCAGTGACCTCCCCGTGGACCCCGTCACCTCCTTCGCCCACGATCCCCTCTTCGGCCGCGTCGACGTCACCCTCGACTCCGGCGCCGGGCTCCTCGACGTCTCGGGCCCCGCGATCCCCCACGTCCTCCTCCGCCGCGCCCCCGGCGGGCACCCCGGCGAGCACGTCCCCATCGGCAGCCGCGACGCCACCGCCCTCACTCTGACCGTCGACGGCGCCGAGGCCCCCCTCACGCTCGGCCGGGGCCGGATCACCCGCCGCTCGTACGCGGTCACGGCGAAGGTGGGGACCGACGGCAGGTACCGCCTCGTCCCGTCGTCCGACGCGTCCAGCCGGCTGTCCCGGAACGGCACCCGCCTCGGCAGGCTCACCGCGCAGCGCAGCGGGATCGTCGAGCCGGCCGACTGGCGGCGGCGCGCGAAGATCATGCCGGTGGACGCCGCCCTCGGCTACGCCCTCGCCGCCGCGTTCGGCACCGGCGCGCGCGCCGCCCCCGGCATGCTCCTGGAGGCCGGGCTGGATCTGTTCCCCTGAGGAGCCCGGTTGGCCCCCGTACTGGTGCCGGGGCGGCCCACGGCTCGTACCGTCGGGGATGACAGACGGTCCCGGACGGCAGAGGGAGCATCCACGTCATGAGCGGCGCCGAGAGTGCGGACCACGTCAGCATCCATGTGACCGACTGCGGCCACCAGGACGCGGGCGCGGTCTTCCGCGCCCTGGAGTCGGCCTTCCCCGAGGTCGAGGAACCCACCCGCAGCGAGGTCCAGGCCGCGACCGGCGCGGAGCACCCCATGGTCTGGTGCATGGTCGTCGACACCCGCACCGGCCACGCCCCCTCGACCGCGACGCCCGTCCCGCTGTCCGGCGGCGTCTCCGTCGACCTCTTCGGCGCGGCGGACCCCGTGCGCAAGGTGCGGCAGGAGCTCGCGGCGGCGTTCTCGGTCGAGGACCGGGGGACGGTGCCGGGCGAGCACGAGCTGGAGGTCCGGCTGCGGCTGACGTAGCGGCCGCGGGCCCGCCGGTCACGGGAAGGGTGCGCCCGGGGAAGATCACACCCGACACCCCACCCCCACCCCGCGCGCACCACGCCCTCCCTAATGTCAGGATGGGCCCCATGAGTAACAACGTGTTCTTCGACATCACCATCGACGGCGACGCCGCCGGCCGCATCGTCTTCAAGCTGTACGACGACGTCGTCCCCAAGACCGCCCAGAACTTCCGCGAGCTCGCCACCGGCCAGCACGGCTTCGGCTACGAGGGCTCCGGCTTCCACCGCGTCATCCCCCAGTTCATGCTCCAGGGTGGTGACTTCACCCGCGGTGACGGCACCGGCGGCAAGAGCATCTACGGCGAGAAGTTCGCGGACGAGAACTTCAAGCTCAAGCACGACCGTCCGTTCCTGCTCTCGATGGCGAACGCCGGCAAGAACACCAACGGCTCGCAGTTCTTCATCACCACCGTCGTCACCAGCTGGCTGGACGGCAAGCACGTCGTCTTCGGCGAGGTCGTCGAGGGCCAGGACCTGGTCACGAAGATCGAGGGCCTCGGCACCCAGTCCGGCGCCACCCGCGGCAAGATCGTCATCGCCAAGTCCGGCGTCGTCGAGCAGTAAGAACCCCTGGCAGGGCCTCGCCTCACCGTAAGGCGCGCGCCTTCGCCGGCACCGGCCGGTCCGTCCCACCCGGGACGGACCGGCCGCCCTTTTTCCGGGACGGGCCGCCCGGGCCCGCGCCGCCCCGCCCTCGCCGCCCGGGCCTCGCCGCCCTGGCCCGCGTCGCACCAGCCCGCGTCGCACCAGCCCGCGCCGCACCAGCCCGCGCCGCCCCGGATCCTGCGCGCCGGATACCAGGCCGCGGATCCCTAGGCCCCGAACCCCGGGTCCCACGCCCCGAATCCCTGGGCCCCGATCCCACGCCCGAATCCCACGCCCGGACCCCATGGCCCCGACCCCATGGCCCCGAATCCCGGGCCCCGCGCCCCGGATTCCACGCCCCGGATTCCACGCCCGCTCAGGCCGCCGCCGCCCGCCCCGTCAGCTGCCCGTCCAGCGCCTCCCGCAGCCAGTCGTGAGCCGCCCCCGGCGTCGGCGCCGACGGCCCGTTCAGCTCCGCGACCAGCTGCCAGTACCGGTCCAGCCGGGGGTCCGACGCCAGCTCCCGGCTCAGCGCCCTCCGGAAGCCGGTCGTGTCACGCACCCCGCGCGCCCCCGCGTACGCCGCGACGAAGCAATCCAGCGCCTCCCCCTCGCGCGGCCCCCGCCCCGCCCTCAGCTCCGGCACCGCCAGCGCGAACGCCTCGCCCAGCCCGTCGTACAGCACCGCCGGCCGGTAACCCGTCCCCGACCGGTGCACGACGGGCTGGCAGTTCTCCCCCGCGCACACGGCCGTGACCATCGCGTGCAGCCGGGCGAACGCCAGCACCTGTTCCGGCGTCGGCGCCTCCGGCAGCTCCGGGACCGCCTGGTCCAGGAACCGCGCCAGCACCTCCGCCGGCAGCCTCGGCGGCAGCCACAGCCGCCAGAACCGCACCAGCGACGCCGTGCTCGGCGGCGTCGCCACCGCCCCCACCAGCCTCAGCCGCTCCGCCCGTTCCTCCGGCGCGCAGTCCCTGACCAGTTGGAGCGCCGCCTCCCGCCACCGCAGCTCCGCCAGCCGCGAGCCGACCTCCAGCAGTTGCCCCTCGATGGCCGCCTCCAGCGCGTCCTCCCGGTCCAGCACCCGCCCCACCTCCGGAACGGGCAGGTCCAGCGACCGCAGCGACCGGATCAGCCGCAGCCGCTCCAGCGCCTCCGGCCCGTACCGCCGGTGACCGCCCGCGCTCCGGGCGCCCTCCGGCAGCAGACCGCTGTCCGAGTAGAAGCGGACGGTCTTTACGGTCACCCCCGCGTGCTCCGCCAGTTCCCCGATGCTCCACACACACTCTGACGACATGGCTTGAACCTCCCCCAGCAGGAGTTCTTACCGTAACGACGAGCGCGGGCGGCCCCCATGGCCGGCCGCCCGGCGACCGCAGCGTACGAGGAGGCATTCATGACGGCGTTCATCCTGGTGTCCGGGCTCCACACCGGCGGCTGGATCTGGCGGGCAGTCGCCGACCGGCTGACCGGATCCGGCGCCGACGCCCACCCCGTCACGCTCACGGGCATGGGCGACGGCCCGGCCGCGGTGGCGACCGCGACGGCTCCCGGCGCGGGCCCGGACACCGGTCTCGACACCCACGTGCAGGACGTCGTCCGGGTCATCGACGGCCTGGACGACCCCGAGATCGTCCTCGTCGGCCACTGCTACGGCGTCCACCCCGCCCTCGGCGCGGCGGCCCTGCGCCCCGACCGCGTCGCCCGCGTCGTCTGCCTCGACACCGCCATGCCCCAGGACGGCGACCCCGCCCTGAAGCTCGTACCCGCCCCGGCGGTCCACGCGCACCTCGCCGAGGCGCCCGACCGGCCGGTCCCCGCGCCGGCCGCCGGTGGCTGGGACGTCCTCGGCAGCACGGCCGGCGTCCCGGCGGACGCCCTCGCCGAGCTCGCGCGCCGCGCCGTCCCGCAGCCCCCGCGCACCCTCACCCGGCCGCTCCGGCTCGGCGAGGCACTGACCGCCGTCCCCACCACCGGCATCCTTTGCACGGGCAACGGCTCCAGCATCGCCATGGTCGAGGGCCTCCTCGGCCTCGGCGACCCCCGTCTCCTGGCCCTCACCGCCCCCGGCGTCACCTTCTTCGACCTCGACACGGGCCACTGGCCGATGCTCTCCACGCCGGACGCCCTCGCCGACGTCCTCCTGAGCGCCGCCGCCGGGGAGGGCCACCGGCTGAAGGCCCCCGAACTGCCCGGTCACCTCCGCCCGTTCCTCCTGGACGTCCCCGAGCGCGCCCGCGAGCGCGTCGGCGACGTCGACCTGTACCTCCCCGACGCCGACGGGCCCCGCCCGGCCGTCGTGTTCGTCCACGGCGGGCCGGTCCCCCGCGGCGTCGAGCCCACCCCTCGCGACTGGCCCGCCTACGTGGGTTACGCCCGTCATGTCGCCGAACTCGGCGCGGTCGGCGTCATGGTCGACCACGGCCTCCACGACCTCGCCGACTACCCGGTCGCCGCGTCCGACATCGCCGCCGCGGTGGAACTCGTCCGGGCCGACCCGCGTGTCGACGCGTCGCGCGTCGCCCTCTGGTTCTTCTCGGCCGGCGGGCTGCTGTCCGCGAACTGGCTGGCCGCACCGCCGTCCTGGCTGCGGTGCGTCGGTGCGACATACCCGATCCTGGCGCCCCTGCCGAACTGGGGGTTCCCGGCGGACTCGCCGTTCCGGCCGGTGGATGCCGTACGTTCCGCGGGCGCCCTGCCGGTCGTGCTGACCCGGGTCGGGCAGGAGCACAAGGAGATCGCGGTCACGGTGGAGGAGTTCTTGGCCTCGGCGACGGCTTCCGGCGCGCGTGTCGAGGTCGTCGACATCCCCTCCGCCCACCACGGGTTCGAGACGATCGATGTCAACGACGAGACGCGGGAGGGGGTGCGGGAGGCGGCTCGGGCCGTCCTCGGTCACCTCGGCGTCTGAGGCCCGAGGGGGGAGCGGGGGTGCGCCGTACGGATAGTGCGGCGCGCGCCCGTACGAACCGCTGTCGCGGGCCGGGTCAGGGATGGATCTCCAGCTGGGTGTGCCCGCTGCTGCCCCGCAGGCCGGGAGTGAGGCAGTCCGTAGACGGCTGGCCGGACAGCGCGGGCGTGGTCCGCGTCGCCGTCCGCCCCTTGCCGCGCCCCTCCACGACCCGGCCTGTCAGCCTGTTGTAGAGAGCTCCGCCGGCGCGGACGGTCGTCATGTCGGGATAGACGATCACCGATCGCTCACCGTCGGCGTACCGCACGATCTCCGTGCGGGCGGGGCCGGTATGACCGAGACACGACCCCTGCGGGGCCTGCCCGTCCAGGACGCCGACGGCCTCTACGGTCCGGCCGGGCGCGACACCGCACGTGTACGAGGCGTCGACGTGGATGTGCGTGCTGCGGGGGACGAGCGTCAGCGGCGGGTCGAACGTGCTCACACTCGTGCCCGTGCAGAGGACGGCACCGTCGCCCGCGCCTCTCTCACCGGCCTGGCCGGCCGGGGCCCACGCCACCGACGCCCCCCACCAGGGCCAGAGAACTCAACGCCACCGCGACCGCGCGCCCACCGAACATACGTCCTCCACCCGCTCCGAATCCGTCACCGGTCCCGTCCCTACCCCCGGGCCCCTTCCGCCAGCCCGGCGTCCGGACGTACGGGGGCGCGCACGGCCCACTCCCCGCGCGGGTACGGAACGCCGGGCATCAGGCGATGGTGGTGTCACCCGTCCCCCGTGCCTTGGTCCGGTGGCCCGCCGGGTAGGGACACGCGGCACGGGCGCGGAAGCGCCGTGATCCGTCACCGGGCGGAACACGATCTCACCCAAGGGGCCTTTCAGTGAGCGGAATCGTCGCCAAGCAACTCGTCTTCGCCGTCCTCGACACGGACGGGGACGGGGTTATCTCCCGGGACGACTACTTCACCCGTATCGACCGGCTGACCGCTGCGACGAAGCGCACCGAGGACGATCCCATGGTCGTCCTCGCCCGCGCCGCCGGTGAACGCGCCTGGGCGGAGATGGACGCGGACGGCGACGGGCGGATGACCCGTGACCAGTACTTGGCGTGGGTCGGCGTCGACGCCTTCGACAACATCTGCTCCCCCGCCCTCGGCGCGCTCTTCGACCTGGCCGACTCGGACGGGGACGGGGCCGTGGACCGCGAAGAGTTCATCCTGCTGCGCACGGCGCTGGGCAACCCCTCCTCGAACGCGGTCGCGGCGTTCGCCGCGCTTGATGTCGACGGGGACGGGCTCGTCGGGCGCGGCGAGTATCTGACGTCGATCCGTACGCACATCTCGGGTGAGCATTCGCCCATGGGGGCGGTGCTGTACGCGGCGCGGGTGTAGGGGGCCGGGGGTGGGGGTTGGGGGTTGGCGCCTGCGGCGGGCCTTTCCCCACCCCGCCCCTTCCCGTAACCGGGGCTCCGCCCCGGGCCCCGGTCCTCAGGCGCCGGACGGGCTGAGTCGTTGCCCGGAACCGGGCGGGAAAGCCGACGTCGAACAGGGCAAATCCAGCCCGGCCGGCGTTTGAGGCCACGGCGCGGTAGCGCGGAACGGGGGCCTGGGGGCGAAGCCCCCAGTTCCGGGAAGGGGCGGGTAGGGGAAAACCCCGCTCACCCGACCCCAGCGCCACGCACCTTGAGCAACCGTATGAGGGTGCGGAGCGAGCCCGGCGTGGTGGTGATGACCACGCCGGGCTCGTCGCTTTCTCGAAGCGCGAGCGTGCCATGGGCAAAGCCGACCTCGACACACTCGTTACCTGCGGTGTCAGCCGAATATGTGCTCTTCTGCCAAGCGACGTGCGACACGATTCCTACCCTTTACAACTGCTGTGCGATGCGGTGAATGAGGTCCCGGGACCGGGACCCAGACAGGGCCATACCTGACGCTGCGTCGAGGACCCGTCGGTGGTAGTCGAGTTGGCCTTCTTCGTCCACGAAGGCGCTGCCGTTCACCTTGTCGATCTGAACGGTGTCGAGCCGTCGCAAGGCCGCTTCCATGTAAAGCATCGAGAACGAAGCACCCATGAACCAGTCCTGCTCAAAGGGGACCACGCGTACCGTAAGCCTTGGTCGATCCATCATCTCCAGGATGAATCGCAGCTGGTCAAGCGCGACTTTCCTGTCACCCACCTTAATGCGAAGCGCGGCTTCATGGATGACAACATCCAGCCTCTGCGGAGCCTCCCGGTCGAGGATCTTCCGTCGCTTCACTCGGAAGTCGACCGTGGCCTCAATCGCTTCAGGCGCCATGTCGGTCATGTTGTTGCTGTAAAGCGCACGTGCGTGCTCAGCGGTCTGCAAAAGCCCCGGGATATGGACCACTTGGAACGCGCGCAGCCGCTCCGCATGCTGCTCCAACTCAGCCAAGTCCAGCAGAGCTGGTGGGAGCACTCCCTTGTATTCGTCCCACCACCCGCGCACCTTCTCCGTCGCCATCACCGCCAGAGCGTCCACGAAAGCGGCATCGGACTCGCCGTAGTGATCAGCCAGCTTGCGCAGACGGTCCTCACTCACGGCCGCCCGGCCCGACTCGAAGTTGGACATCTTGCTTTGAGTCACGCCGATCAGCCGAGCAGCCTCATTAGCGGTGATGTCCGCCCGCTCGCGCAGCCTCTTCAGCTCGGTACCCAACCGCACTTGTCTAGCTGTGGGCTTGAGTCTTGGCGGCATGGGCCCTCTCCCTCGCGCATGTCCAACTGCCGCGCAACTCTGCCACGCCCCACCCTGTCGGGCGAACCTCCCCCAAGAGGTTGCAGGGGAGTATTTATACCCCCTACGTTGTGTGGCGCAGCGCACAACGCGCAGCGAGAACCGGTCACCGGAAGCGCACCGCCATGCCCAATCACGCATGCGCGGCATGACACCGGGACCGTCACACCAAAACCCCGCAGGAGGCGTCGTGCTGCCCCTACCCGCGATCGATACCGTCCCCCCGGCCACCACCAACGCCATCGAACCGTTCGAATACATCCTGCACGTCCCGCACGACCCCAGAGCCGTCCGAGTCGCCCGTACGACCCTCAGGGCCGCCCTCACGGCGCACGGGCTGGACGAACTGACCGGCAGGGCCGAACTCCTGGCCGGTGAGATGCTCACCAACGCCATCGTCCACACCACCGGCGACGCCGAACTCCGGGTGCGCTGGTCGGAATGGGAGGTGCTGCGGATGACCGTGTGGGATTCCTGCCCGCAGCCGCCCGGGGTGCGGAACACCCACCCGTACAGCGACAGCGGGCGCGGGCTCGCGTTGCTGCAACTGCTCGCGGACCGGTGGAACTACTTCTCGCTGCCCAGGGGGCTGACCACGACGGAGTCCAAGGCGGTGTGGTGCGAGATCACCAGGAAGGCGCCGCCCGCCTGGGGGTGAGGCCGGAGGAGACCGCTCAGCGGCCGGCGATGCGGTCCACGAGGGCCCATACCCCCGTCGACGGGTTCGTCGCGTGTTCGTGCCCGGCCTCCGCGAGGCGGACCGCGCGGCTGCCCGCCGAGGGCCACCCGTGTTCGTAGTCGCGGAAGTCCAGGCGGGCCTTGTCGTAGGCGGGGACGTACCGCTTCAAGTAAGGCAACAGCTCGCGGTACGTGCCGACATGGGCCTTGTGGTCGCAGAAGTGGAGCACGAGCCAGAGCTCGAAGCAGGGGTTGGAGACGGCGACCTCGATGCCCTCCCGGCGGGCGCGGGTGACGGCGCAGCCGACCTCGTACTCGTCGACGTCGAAGACGCACCAGACCTGGTCGAAGTCGTCGCCCGCGCGGTCGCGTTCCCCGGCCGCGTAGGCGATGAGCTGGGCCGGGGAGCAGGGCTTGGTCCTGATGCGGACGGTGACGGCCGGATTGGCGAGGTGTTCGACGAGACCCTGGAGGTAGTGCTTCTCGGTGACCTTGGCGCCGCAGACGACCAGCAGGCGGTCACGGCCCGGCCGGGTGGCGGGCGCGCGCAGGACGCCGGACTCGAAGGCGGGGCCGGGGCCGCGAAGGGGGCCGTGCCCGGCACCGCGGTCGGCGGCCCGCCCGGCCTCGCGGCCGGTGCCACGACCCGCGTCACGAACCGCACCGCGACGGCCGCTAAGTTTCGGCGTCCTCGCCATCCACCGTTCTCCCCCTGGCGGCCAGCGCCGCCTCGAACCGCTCGTCACTGAGGACCGGGACCGCACCATAGCTCCCGCCGAGGTACCGCCGCTCGCGGTTCTCCGCTTGGCGTGGGGTGAAGTCGGAGAGGGGGAAGAGCGTGGTCTCGCCCTGGCGGTCCTTCTCGGCGAACCAGATCTGGTCCCGCCGGAGGATCTCCTCGCCGGCGCTGCGGCCGAGGAGGCTCACGTCGTGGGTCGTCAGCAGGAGCTGGGCTCCGTGGGGGTTGCCTGCGGGGCTCTGGAAGAGGCGGATGACCTGGGCCGTCAGCCGGGGGTGCAGGCTGGCGTCGACCTCGTCGACGATGAGCATGCTGCCCCGTTCCAGGGCGTCGAGGACGGGGCCCGCGTAGTCGAAGAGCATGCGGGTGCCCTGTGACTGATCCTCCAGACCCAGGCGTGCGCTGCTGCCGTCGCGCGCCCTCTGCTGCACCCACACGCGGGCGGTCGTGGTGGTGAAGAGGAGCGTGGAGAGCTCGGTGCGCCTGAGCTCGCGCATCAGGCGGTCGCGGAAGGTGTGGGCCGAGACCCGGTCGGCGCCGTCCGCGTCGAAGTCCTCGACGCCCATGTCCTCGATGCCCAGGTCGGCGGCGCGCAGCAGGGCGACGACGGAGGCCGCGCGGGACGGGTCCTGCAACCGCCGCAGGCTGCCGGGGTCGGGGGAGCCGTGCGCGCCGCCCGTCCGGAAGCGGACCGCGCGGAACCACGCGTAGACCGGCTGGATGAGCGGCTGCCGGGACCGGGCGGCGACCGACAGGAACAGGACGTTGGGCTCGGTGATGCTGCGGACGAGCTCCAGCTCGGCCTTCGGCGCGCCCTCTCCGAAGTCGACGGCGTCACCGGAGCGCTGGAAGACGGTGCGCCTGGTGCCGTCGGGGTAGCTGTACAGCCATTCGTCGAGGACGCGCTCGTCGTCGACGCCGAAGCCGTAGGTGTGGCGCACGCCGTCGAGGACGAGGTCGACCACGTACCAGGACGGGGCGGCGGCGCTGCGCGGGTCCAGGAGGAAGGGGGTGCGGACGAGGCCGCCGCCCGGCTCGGCGTCCCGGTGGGAGCCGCGGACCAGGCTCGCCATGAAGTGCAGGGCGTCCACGACGTTCGACTTCCCGGCCGCGTTCGCGCCGAAGAGCGCCGCGACGGGCACGGCGGAGAGGGCCGCGGAGGCGGCGTCGGCGGGATCCGTGGACGCGCCGGCGGCGGGCGCCGCCGCCCGCACGGGCGAGAGGAGCAGCTGCTGTTCCTCTCTGATGGACCGGTGGTTCGACACTCGGAAGCTCAGGAGCACCCGCGTCACCTTCCCCACGGCGATCAGGACCACTTCCGTGCAAGTGAACCGCACGATCATGACCCTGGTACCCACGGTACGGCCTGCCCGAGGTCAGCGCCGGGCACGCCACCCACTCGGGTGACAGCCCGTCAACTTCCCTCGGCCGTAGGAGGGAAACGCGAAGGGGCCGGGTGAGCGGAAAGCTCACCCGGCCCCTGTCGAACCGTGTCGGCGAAGGACCTAGCGGTCCTGGTCGCGCCGGGGCCGCCAGACCACCAGCGCGCTCGTCTGCTGGACGTCCTGGTACGGGACCAGGTCGCGGCGGTACGAGGCGTGGACGGCGGCCTCCGCCTGCTGCATGGCGGTGGCCGCGCCCTCGACGACGCCCTGGAGCTCGGCGATCCGCGCCTTCAGCGCGGACACCTGGTTCTCCAGCTCGATGATGCGCTTGATGCCGGCGAGGTTGATGCCCTCGTCCTGGCTGAGCTGCTGGACCTGGCGCAGGAGCTCGATGTCCCGCGCCGAGTAGCGGCGGCCGCGCCCGGCCGTACGGTCCGGGGAGACCAGACCGAGACGGTCGTACTGCCGGAGGGTCTGCGGGTGCAGGCCCGACAGCTGGGCGGCGACCGAGATGACGTAGACCGGCGACTCGTCGGTCAGCTGGTAAGGCTGGGCGGGTTCGAAACGCCGTCGTCGGCCGTCCATCTCATGCTCCCTTCGCGGCCTGGAACAGTTCGGCCCTCGGGTCGGCGCTCGCCGTCGCCTCGCGGTAGGCCTCCAGGGCCTCCCGCGCCTTGTCGTCGAGCTCCGTGGGAACGGCCACCTCCACCGTCACCAGCAGATCGCCGCGGGTGCCGTCCTTGCGGACCGCGCCCTTGCCACGGGCGCGCATCGTGCGGCCGTTGGGCGTGCCGGCGGGCAGTTTGAGGGTGACCGGCGGGCCGCCGAGGGTCGGGACCCGCACCTCGCCGCCGAGCGCCGCCTCCACGAAGGAGACCGGCACGGTGATGGTGAGGTTGTCGTCCTTGCGGCCGAAGACCGGGTGGCTGCCGACGTGCACCACGACGTAGAGATCGCCGCTGGGGCCGCCGCGCTCGCCCGGGGCGCCCTTGCCGCGCAGCCGGATCCGCTGGCCGTCGGAGACGCCCGGCGGGATGCGGACCTGCATGGTGCGGGAGGACGTGGCCCGGCCGCTGCCCTTGCAGGTGTCGCAGGGGTTCTCGGGGATGAGCCCGCGGCCCTTGCAGTCGGGGCAGGGGTCCGTCAGCGAGAAGCCGCCGCCGGAGCCGTGCGAGACCTGTCCGGTGCCGACGCAGGTCGGGCAGACCCGCGGCGTACCGTTTTTGTCGCCGGTGCCGGAGCACGCCTTGCACGCCGCCGAGGAGGACATCCGGAGCGGGACCGTGGCCCCCTCCACCGCCTCGGAGAAATTCAGCGAGACCTCGGACTCGATGTCCTGGCCGCGCCGCGGCTGGGTGCGGGCACCCGCGCCGCGGTTGAAGAGGCCGCCGAAGACGTCGCCCAGGCCGCCGCCGAAGCCGCCGGCTCCGCCGCCCCCGCCCTGGGCGCCTCCGAAGAGGTCGCCCAGGTCGAAGTTGAAGGAACCGCCGGCGCCGCCGCCCGGCCCGGGACGGAATCCGCCGTTCCCGAACAGGGCGCGGGCCTCGTCGTACTCCTTGCGCCGCTTGGGGTCGGCGAGGACGTCGTTCGCCTCGGAGATCTCCTTGAAGCGCTCCTCGGCCGAGGCGTCGCCCTTGTTGGCGTCCGGGTGGTACTCGCGGGCGAGCTTCCGGTACGCCTTCTTGATCTCCGCCTCGGTGGCGTCCTTGGGCACACCGAGGACCTTGTAGTAGTCCTTCTCGACGAAGTCCTTGGTACTCATCCCCGGTGTCCCTCCTTCCGGTCCCTGCGGTCGTTCATCGCGTCAGCCCTTGTCCGGGCCACCGCTCTCCTCGTCCGGCTCGTCGCCCTCGCCCTCGCCCTTCTGGGCGCCCGGCTGGGGCTCGGCCACGGCGACCCGCGCGGGGCGGATCGTCCGCTCGCCGATCCGATACCCCGGCTGCAGAATCTGCACGCACGTGGTCTCGGTGACGTCCGGCGCGTAGGAGTGCATCAGCGCCTCGTGGACCAGCGGGTCGAAGGGCTCGCCCTCCTTGCCGAACTGCTGGAGGCCCATCTTGGCCACGACCGTCTCCAGCGACTCGGCGACGGACTTGAAGCCGCCGACGAGCTCACCGTGGTCGCGGGCGCGGCCGACGTCGTCGAGGGTGGGAAGGAGCTCGGACAGGAGGTTCGCGATCGCGATCTCCTTGACCGTGGCCCGGTCCCGCTCCACCCGGCGGCGGTAGTTCTGGTACTCGGCCTGGAGCCGCTGGAGGTCCCCCGTGCGCTCGGTGAGCGCCGACTGGGCCTGGTCCAGCTGTGCCTTCAGCCCTACCTCGACCAGCTCTTCCCCGGCCGGGGCCGGACCCGCCTGGTCGGCGGACCCGGCGCCCTGCGCCGCGTCATCGGGCGTGGCGTCGGAGGGGACGTCAGGCTTCTCGTCGAAACCCGGGGTCTCCTCCGTCACGCCGACGCACCGCCCTTCGGCTTCTCGTCGTCCACGATCTCGGCGTCGACGACGTCGTCCTCGGCCTTGGGCTGGCCGGCACCGGCGCCCGCGGCACCCTCGGCGCCCGGGGCACCCTGGGCGGCCTGCGCGTCGGCGTACATCGCCTGGCCGAGCTTCTGGCTGACCGCGGCGACCTTCTCGGTCGCGGTGCGGATCTCGGCGGTGTCCTCGCCCTTGAGCTTCTCCTTCAGCTCGGCGACGGCGGTCTCGACCTCGGTCTTCACCTCGGCCGGGACCTTCTCCTCGTTGTCCTTGAGGAACTTCTCCGTCTGGTAGACGAGCTGCTCGCCCTGGTTGCGGGTCTCGGCGGCCTCGCGGCGGCGGTGGTCCTCCTCCGCGTACTGCTCGGCCTCCTGGCGCATGCGGTCGACCTCGTCCTTGGCGAGCGAGGAGCCGCCGGTGACGGTCATCTTCTGCTCCTTGCCCGTGCCCAGGTCCTTCGCGGTCACGTGCATGATGCCGTTGGCGTCGATGTCGAAGGAGACCTCGATCTGCGGGACGCCACGCGGGGCCGGCGGCAGGCCGGTCAGCTCGAACATGCCGAGCTTCTTGTTGTACGCCGCGATCTCGCGCTCGCCCTGGTAGACCTGGATCTGGACGGACGGCTGGTTGTCCTCGGCCGTCGTGAAGATCTCGGAGCGCTTGGTCGGGATCGTGGTGTTGCGCTCGATCAGCTTGGTCATGATGCCGCCCTTGGTCTCGATACCGAGGGACAGCGGGGTGACGTCGAGCAGCAGGACGTCCTTGACCTCACCCTTGAGGACACCGGCCTGGAGCGAGGCGCCGATGGCGACGACCTCGTCCGGGTTCACACCCTTGTTGGCCTCCTTGCCGCCGGTCAGCTCCTTGACGAGCTCGGCGACGGCGGGCATACGGGTGGAGCCACCGACCAGGACCACGTGGTCGATCTCGGACAGCGCGATGCCGGCGTCCTTGATGACGTTGTGGAAGGGGGTCTTGCAGCGCTGGAGGAGGTCCTCCGTCAGCTGCTGGAACTGAGCGCGGGTGAGCTTCTCGTCCAGGTGCAGCGGGCCCTCGGCGGACGCCGTGATGTAGGGCAGGTTGATCGAGGTCTCGGTGGACGAGGACAGCTCGATCTTCGCCTTCTCAGCGGCCTCGCGGAGGCGCTGGAGGGCCATCTTGTCCTTGGACAGGTCGACGCCGTGGCCGTTCTGGAACTGCTTGACCAGGTAGTCGACGACGCGCTGGTCCCAGTCGTCACCACCGAGGTGGTTGTCGCCGTTGGTCGCCTTGACCTCGACGACGCCGTCGCCGATCTCCAGCAGCGAGACGTCGAAGGTGCCGCCACCGAGGTCGAAGACCAGGATGGTCTGGTCGTCCTTGTCCAGGCCGTAGGCCAGGGCGGCCGCCGTCGGCTCGTTGACGATGCGCAGGACGTTCAGACCCGCGATCTCACCGGCCTCCTTGGTGGCCTGGCGCTCCGAGTCGTTGAAGTACGCCGGGACGGTGATGACCGCGTCGACGACCTTCTCACCCAGGTAAGCCTCGGCGTCACGCTTCAGCTTCTGCAGGATGAAGGCGCTCATCTGCTGCGGGTTGAAGTCCTTGCCATCGATGTTGATCTTCCAGTCAGTGCCCATGTGGCGCTTGACGGAACGGATCGTCCGATCGACGTTGGTGACTGCCTGGCGCTTGGCGACCTCGCCGACCAGCACCTCGCCGTTCTTCGCGAAGGCGACGACGGACGGCGTGGTCCTGGCGCCCTCGGCGTTGGTGATGACGGTGGGCTCACCGCCCTCGAGAACACTGACGACGGAGTTCGTCGTACCCAGGTCGATGCCGACCGCACGTGCCATGTCGATTCCTCCAGCTGACTTGAGTGGAACAGGCTCAAGGGTGCAACACGGATCCCGGCCTGTCAACGGACCTGAGTCGGGCGCACTCAACTCTTATGCGGGCCTTATGCGCAGGTCAGCAGGTCAGAGGGGATGTGGAGGGGATGCGGGAAGCATCCCGGGACAGGCGGGAACCTCGCGGGAGACCGGTGGGAGACCAGCACGGGAGCCTGGATTCCTGACGCGCGCCTGACGATCCCCTGAGGCTTACCTGAGCGACACAGATCACCGGCGATGCGGCTATATCGGGGGCGCGCGAGTGAGTAGTCTCGTACGGACTGGATAAGTTACCCGTTAGTAGTAGTTCACTCCCGGAGGCCGAGGAGCCACCATGCAACTCGCCGCGATCATCGTGTCGCTGGTACTCATCGCGGTCGGATTCGCGCTGTTCGGCCGTGCCATCCTGAATCTCTACCGCCTCATGCGGATCGGGCAGCCCGTACCGGCGGGCACCCGTACCGACGAGCCGGTGCAGCGCACGATCACGGTCGTCAAGGAATTCCTCGGCCACACCCGCATGAACAAGTGGGGCGTCGTCGGTGTCGCCCACTGGTTCGTCGCGGTGGGCTTCTTCTCGCTGCTGCTGACGATCGTCAACGCCATCGGCCAGCTCTTCCAGTCCGACTGGCTGATCCCGGTCATCGGCGACTGGCTGCCGTACGAGATCTTCGTCGAGTTCCTCGGCCTGATGACGACGGTCGGCATCGTGACGCTGATCGTCATCCGCCAGCTGAGCAAGCCCGGCAAGGCGGGCCGGAAGTCCCGCTTCACGGGCTCGAACGTCGGCCAGGCGTACTTCGTCGAGACCGTCATCCTCATCGTCGGTCTCTGCATCATGACGCTGCACGCCCTGGAGGGCACCCAGCACGGCGTCGACCACTACGAGATCGGCTACTTCGCCTCGTACCCGATGGTCGCGGCCTTCAACAGCCTGAGCCTCGACACCGTCCAGACCATCACCTACCTCGTCGCGGGCATCAAGATCGCGACGTCGTTCATCTGGATGATCACGGTCTCGCTGAAGACCGACATGGGTGTGGCCTGGCACCGCTTCCTGGGCTTCCCCAACATCTGGTTCAAGCGCGAGGCCAGCGGTGACGTCGCTCTGGGCGCGCTCCAGCCGATGACGAGCCGCGGCAAGCCGATCGACTTCGAGGACCCGGGCGAGGACGACGTCTTCGGCGTCTCGAAGATCGAGGAGTTCTCCTGGAAGGGCATCCTCGACTTCTCCACCTGCACCGAGTGCGGCCGCTGCCAGTCGCAGTGCCCCGCCTGGAACACCGGCAAGCCGCTGTCGCCGAAGCTGCTGATCATGGCGCTCCGCGACCACGCGCACGCCAAGGCGCCGTACCTGCTCGCGGGCGGCGGCAAGGACGCCGAGGGCGAGGAGAAGGGCACCGCCGAGCAGCTGAAGGACGTCCCGGCGGCGGCCCTGGCCGAGGCCGAGCGCCCGCTGATCGGGACGCTGGAGGAGAACGGCGTCATCGACCCGGACGTGCTGTGGTCCTGCACCACCTGCGGCGCGTGCGTCGAGCAGTGCCCGGTCGACATCGAGCACGTCGACCACATCGTCGACATGCGCCGCTACCAGGTGATGATCGAGAGCTCCTTCCCGTCCGAGGCGGGCACGATGCTCAAGAACCTGGAGAAGAAGGGCAACCCCTGGGGCCTGGCGAAGAAGCAGCGCCTCCAGTGGACCAAGGAGGTCGACTTCGAGGTCCCGGTCGTCGGCAAGGACATCGAGGACCTCACCGAGGTCGACTACCTCTACTGGGTCGGCTGCGCCGGCGCCCTGGAGGACCGCGCCAAGAAGACCACGAAGGCCTTCGCGGAGCTGCTGCACATCGCGGGCGTGAAGTTCGCGATCATGGGCGGCGAGGAGAACTGCACGGGTGACTCCGCGCGCCGCCTGGGCAACGAGTTCCTCTTCCAGCAGCTCGGCCAGCAGAACGTCGAGATGCTGAACATGGCGTTCGGGGAGAGCGACGGCGAGGACGGCGAGGAAGCCGTCAAGGTCGAGAAGTCGAAGAAGAAGATCGTCGCGACCTGCCCGCACTGCTTCAACACCATCGCGAACGAGTACCCGCAGCTCGGCGGCGAGTACGAGGTCATCCACCACACGCAGCTGCTCCAGCACCTCATCGACGAGGGCAGGCTGATCCCCGTCACGCCGGTCGAGGGTCTGATCACGTACCACGACCCCTGCTACCTGGGCCGCCACAACAAGGTCTACACGCCGCCGCGCGAGATCATCGCGAAGGTGCCGGGCCTGCGGAACGAGGAGATGCACCGCCACAAGGAGCGCGGCTTCTGCTGCGGCGCGGGCGGCGCGCGCATGTGGATGGAGGAGCGCATCGGCAAGCGCATCAACAACGAGCGCGTGGACGAGGCGCTGTCCCTCAACCCGGACATCGTCTCCACCGCCTGCCCCTTCTGCCTCGTCATGCTGACCGACTCGGTCAACGGCAAGAAGAACGACGGCAAGGCCAAGGAGTCCATCCAGGTCGTCGACGTCTCCCAGCTGCTGCTGGAGTCGGTGAAGACCCCGGTGGAACCGGAGGGCGACGGCGAGAAGGCGGACGCGCCGGAGCCGGAGCCGGTGAAGTAGCCCCCGCGCACGCGCACACGGCCGGGCCCCGCGAGGAATCGCGGGGCCCGGCCGTTGTCATGGGGGCGTGGGACGATGACGTCGTACGCGCTCACAGCCCGCACTGAGCAGGAGCCAGGTCATGGATTACGCCCGTATGCGCGCCCTCGCGGAAGAGCTGATGGAGCACGCTCCTGACCCGATCCTTGGCGTCGAGATCACAGGCAGCGGTCTCTACATGATGATGACGCCCTCCAGGCGCCACGACTACATCGCCCATCGCCTGAGCCGGCAGTTGAACAGCCAGCTCACCGACGGGCTGGTGGCCTACCCGGGCGGCGAGGTGGAAGACGCCTCCCTCGGCAGGCTGCGTCGCCCTGATCTCATCGTTGTGCCGGACGAGGTCTTCGCCGAAGCCATGGACCCGTTCCACCCACGCGATCTGTCCCTGGTAGCTGAGGTCGTCTCACCCTCCAATCACGCGAACGACTACGTGGAGAAGATGCACGAATACCCCGCGATGGGCATCCCGTTGTATCTGCTGGTCGACCCGCGTAAGGGGACCCTGGCCGTCCTGTCCGACCCGCAGGGAGTCGACAGCGAAGGGCGGCCCTCCTACCGGACGCGTACGGACTACATCTTCGGCGACAAGGTCTCCGTAGGCCCCTGGACCGTCGACAGCTCCGAGTTCCCCCTCTACAAGGCCTGAACCACAGGGTCCGACCCAGCGCCTCCACCGCCGCGTCCACGAAGAGCTCCGGGTTCTCGAACGGCAGCCCGTGGCCGTGCGACGCGGCGGCGAAGGAGGCGGAGGCCCGGCGCTCTCGGGGGCCTTCTCCGAGGGCGAGGTGCGGCTGCTCCGTGAGTTCCCGGGGCGCGCGGCGGAGGCGCTGCGGGCGCCCCGGGTGTAGCCCCGCGCGGAAGCCTCCGAAGCGCCCGGGAGCCCTCCGCCGGAGACCCGGGCCCACCCCCGGAAGTTCTTCGTCCGAATATCCCCGCGAACCCTTGACCTCAACAATGCTTGAGGTCATAGCGTCGTGCACATGACGACGACACACCGCGAGCTCACCGACACCGCCGCCCTCGCCTCCCAGCCGGTCGGCTACTGGACCTGGGTCGCCAACAAGGCGGTCATCCGGCACATCCAGAGCGCCATGGCCCGTACGGACGTCACCCAGCCCCAGTGGTGGACCCTCAACCACGTCGCGGGCGCCGAGGACGGCCTCACCCGCGAGGAGGTCGGCGACCGGCTGCGGCCGTTCATCGAGCTGGGGCGCGAGCTGATCGACAACGCCGTCGACCACCTGCTCGCGCGCGGCTGGCTCACCGAGGGCGCCGACGGCCGCCTGCGGCTCACGGAGACCGGCCGGGAGGCCAAGAGCCGGACGAAGGACCTCGTCACCCGGCTGCGCTCGGAGATCCACGAGGGCATCACGGACGAGGAGTACGCCGCCACGCTCACCGTCCTCCAGCGGATGATCGCCAACGTCGGCGGCATCGACGGGAAGGACCCGCGCGGAGGCGCGGCGGTGAAGACGACGCTGCGGTGAAGACGACAGCGCGGCCGGCGCGGCGCCACGGTGAGCGCGGCGCCGCGAGCGCGCCCCGGCGGCGCCCCGGGAACCCCTCCGCGCCACCGTTCGTCCCCCCTGCGACGTACGCCCACAGAGGGGACGCGCGATGCCGCTGATGCCCAGTGTGGAGCGAGAGTTGCCCAACCCCTGGTCTTTCCCTTAGGGGATGTCACAGCTCGGCCGCAAAGGCGGGCCCGTTCCCGGACCCCAAGCGCCGCGACCTCGTGGAACGGGTACGTTCGACGTGTGGCTGGATTCAGGATGGGACGCGGACGGGACTCTCACGACCCCGCGCGGCAAGGACAGCGCCCGGGGCAGTACCAGGCTCCGTACGGCGGCCAAGGCGGCCAGGGCAACCCCGGCGGGCACGGCGGCGGACACGCCGGTGGGCACGGCGGCGGTCAGCAGTGGCAGCAGCCCTCGGCGTACGACGAGCCCGAGTACTTCGGCGGAGGTGCGCCGCAGGGGCACGGCCAGGGTCAGCACGGCCAGGGTCAGCACGGCCAGGGCCGGCAGGGCTACGGCCACCAGGATTACGGACAGCAGGGCTACGGGCAGCAGCCGTACGGCGGACAGCCGCAGCCCGGACCCGGCCCCGCCCCGCAGGACCCGTACTACGCCCCCGGGCCCGGCGACGACCCCGGCCACACCCGGCAGTTCAGCATCGGCGACGGCCCCGGCGCCTACGGCGGCCAGGACCCGTACGGCGGTCAGGACCCCTACCCCGCCGCGCCCGCGCCGCCGCCCGGCCCGCGCCTGCCGTGGAAGGAGCTGCTGACCGGCATCGTGCTGCGCCCGTCCGCCACCTTCTGGCAGATGCGCGACCACGCGGTCTGGATCCCGGCCCTCGTCGTCACCTTCGTCTACGGCCTGCTCGCCGTCTTCGGCTTCGACAAGGCCCGCGAGGACGTGCTGAACGCCTCGCTCTCCAACAGCCTGCCGTCGGTGCTGATCACCGGCGTCGTCGTGGTCGTCTCCGGGCTGATCCTGGGCGCCGTCACCCACACCCTGGCCCGGCAGCTCGGCGGCGACGGCCTGTGGCAGCCGACGGTCGGCCTGTCCATGCTGATCATGTCGATCACGGACGCGCCGCGCCTGCTGTTCGCCATGTTCATGGGCGGCGACAGCCCCTTCGTCCAGGTGCTGGGCTGGGCGACCTGGCTGGTGGCGGGCGTGCTGTTCACCTCGATGGTGAGCAAGTCGCACGACCTGCCGTGGCCGCGCGCGCTGGCCGCCTCGTCCATCCAGCTGATCGCGCTGCTGTCGATCATCAAGCTCGGCACGCTGTAGGCACCGGAACACAAGAGGACGAAAGAGAGGGCCCCGGCCGCGCGAGAACGCGGCCGGGGCCCTCCCTCATGTCGTCAGCGGACGCTCACGCGTCGAGGACCTGGCCCTCGCGGCGCACGACCGGCGGCTCGACCGACCACGGGAAGTTGATCCACTCGTCGGTCTTCTTCCACACGTACTCGCACTTCACGAGCGAGTGGCTCTTCTCGTAGATCACGGCGCTGCGGACCTCGGCGACGTGCTCCAGGCAGAAGTCGTGCACGAGCTTGAGCGTCTTGCCGGTGTCGGCGACGTCGTCGGCGATCAGGACCTTCTTGTTGGAGAAGTCGATCGCGTTCGGGACGGGGGAGAGCATGACCGGCATCTCCAGCGTGGTGCCGACGCCGGTGTAGAACTCCACGTTCACGAGGTGGATGTTCTTACAGTCCAGCGCGTACGCCAGGCCGCCCGCGACGAAGACGCCGCCGCGCGCGATGGAGAGGATGATGTCCGGCTCGTAGCCGTCGTCCGCGATGGTCTGTGCCAGCTCACGGATGGCCTGCCCGAAGATCGGGTAGGTCAGGTTCTCGCGGATCTCACTCACTGTTGCTCTTCGCCTTGTTCCCTGGTCGCTCAGACCTGCGTGCGGTGGAAATTCTGGAAGGACCGCGAGGGCGTCGGCCCACGCTGACCCTGGTAGCGGGAGCCGTGCTTCGCGGACCCGTAAGGATGCTCGACGGGTGAGGTCAGCCGGAACATGCACAGCTGCCCGATCTTCATCCCCGGCCACAGCTTGATCGGCAGCGTGGCCATGTTCGACAGCTCCAGCGTCACGTGCCCGGAGAAGCCCGGGTCGATGAAGCCGGCCGTGGAGTGCGTCAGCAGGCCGAGCCGGCCGAGGCTGGACTTGCCCTCCAGACGGGAGGCCACGTCGTCGGGGAGCGTGATGACCTCGTACGTCGAGGCGAGCACGAACTCACCCGGGTGCAGGATGAACGCCTCGTCGCCCTCCGGCACCACCTCACGCGTGAGGTCCGCCTGCTCGACCGCGGGGTCGATGTGCGGGTACCGGTGGTTCTCGAACACCCGGAAGTAGCGGTCGAGGCGTACATCGATGCTCGACGGCTGCACCATGGATTCGTCGAACGGGTCGATACGCACCCGGCCGGCGTCGATCTCGGTCCGGATGTCCTTGTCTGAGAGAAGCACGGGTCGAGGATACGCGGAGAAGCCGGACAACGCGGGCCCGGTCCGATCGGACCGGGCCCGCGCCGTTCATCACTCCTTGATCGTCACCCCTGGACCACCGCTCGGGCCCCGTCCGGGCGACCCGCGCCGGCGCTCCGTCCGCGCTATCGCTTCTGACCGGCGGCCGGCACCGGAACGGAATGCCGCAGCCGGGCGCAGCGCGGGCAGCGGAGGAGCCGCCCGGGGCCGAGCCGGCCGGGGCCGAGATGCTGCATCGGGAACGAAGCGGTGCTGAACACGTGCCCTTCGGCACAACGAACGACGGTGCGCTCCATCGAGTCCCTTTCCCCATGTACGTGAAAGACAAAAGCCACATTAGGGGATGTAAGGGACGGGCTCGAAGGCGGCACTCCCGGAAGCCCCCCGCAGGCTTGCCCCGCCCCACGGTACGCCCCAACTCCCCTCGCCCACGGCCGCATCCCCACCCGCCCCACGGATCCCAGCCACGCCAAGAAGACCCCCGCGACCAGTGCGCCGGGGGCCTTCGATGGGGTACAGTGTGCGACGATGCGATGCCCGGAACGGGCGTCCTCGCGGGTGTAGTTTAATGGTAGAACATGAGCTTCCCAAGCTCAGAGCGCGAGTTCGATTCTCGTCACCCGCTCCACGCACTTCCTCGAAGCCCCAGGCCACCGGCCCGGGGCTTTTTTTGTCGGCCGGACCTTCAGTTGAGCGCGTCCGTGGACGAGCTCACCCAGTACGTGACCCGCAGCGAGTCGTCGATGTGCACCCCCTTGGCCTGGAGGGCGGCCTCCGCCATCCCGCCGCCGCCCTCGAAGCCGATCCGCAGGCTCTGGGCGGTGCGGCCCTCGCCCCCGCTGCCGTCACCCGCGGACAGGATCACGCCGGCGTAGCCCTTGCCGCCCGGGGCGAGCGAGGTGACCGCCTGCGGCTTGGTCCCCTCCATGACCGGCGGTACGGACTGGGCGTCGTCGAACTTGACGATCGGGTAGCCCTTCAGGTCGCACATCTTCGATCCCGTGTTGGTGATCGTGAGCAGCATGTGGTTGAGGGGGCGGGAGACCGGCGTGGCGATGATCTCGGTGTTGTCGGCGGTGCAGGGCACGCGGTTCGCGGGGGCGTACGGGTCGCTGTCGGCGGAGGACGAGCCGTGGCCCGCGCCGCCCTGGCCACCGGTGCCACCGGTGCCGCCCTTCCCGGCCTGGCCGGCGCTCGTACCGCCCGTCCCCTTCTCGGCGGAGGCGGCGGACCCGGCCGGGCGGTCGGGCTTCCCGGCCTGCCCGCCCTGGCCGCCCTGGCCGCCCTGACCCGTCGACGGCGAAGGCCGGGCCGCCGCCTCGGCGGGCCGGGAGGCGGCTCCCTGGGAGGCGGCACCTTCCTCGCGGGTTCCCTCTCCGCTCTCGCAGGCCGTCAGGGCGAGTGCGGAGAGCGCGAAGGAGGCGGCGGCGAGCAGGGGCCGGCGGACGGAGGCGCGCATGGCGGATCTCTCTCTTCATGGGGAGGGCGGCGGAGCGCCGCTCGACCGGATCCGGGAGCGGCGTGCTTGGATGACGAAAGCTTGTGCGACGCCTCGTCCCTGGCGCCAGCACAACCGGCCGGTTAGGGACGCCGGAACGCTCGCACTGGCCCTGACCTGGGGGAATGGATGTTCCCTGGAACAGGGGCATGGGACGGGAGATGGGACGGAGGGGCGAAGTGGGGGCAAGCGATCTCGCGGATCTGCTGCGGGCGCTGAAGGACCGGTCAGGCCTGAGTTACGGGGTGCTGGCCAAGAGACTGCACGTCAGTACGTCGACCTTGCACCGCTACTGCAACGGGTCCACCGTGCCGGCGGAGTTCGCGCCGCTGGAGCGGCTGGCCCGCCTGTGCAAGGCCACGCCGGAAGAGATGATGCGGCTCCACCGGACGTGGATCGTCGCGGACGCGACGCGCGGCCGTAAGGCGGAGGCCGACGGGGCGTCAGACGGTGGAACGCCGGACCGCGGCGCCCGGGCGGGAGCCGCGGCGGCGGGGACGACGAATCCGGAACCCGCGGCTTCGGCGGCGGGGACGACGGGCGGCGCGCAGCCGAGCCCCGTGACTCCGGCGGCGGGGACGACGGCCGCCCCGCAGCCGAGCCCCGTGACTCCGCCGGAGGAGGCGACGTCTTCCCTCCGAGCGGGAGCCGCGACACCACCGGAGGCGACTACGGCCTCCCCCACGCCGGGCACGACGCCCCCTCCCGAGGACGTGACGACCCCGCCACCGGCGACCGCGGCCCCGCCGGTCGACCGCCCGCAGCGGGCGAGGCGGCGGCCCCGTAAGGCCGTCCTGGCCGCCCTGGCCGTCGCCTGCGTCATGGCCGTGACCGGCTCCGCCGCGCTCGCCGTCGGCCTCGTCGGCCACGACGGTGACGACGGGAAGCGGGCGTCCGCCGGAGCCTCGTCCACCGGGAAGGGCGGGACGGCCGCGCCCGGGCGCCCCGGACGGCCCGGCGAGGGCCCGGCCGGCACACCGTCCGCCTCCCCGGAGGAGGGGAAGGAGCGGGAGGGCGGCGAGTCGGCCGCGTCCACGGGACCGGGTGACGCCGCGTCACCCGGGGCACCGGGCGCGCCCGGAGAGCGGGAGAACGGCGACGGCAAGGACAAGGACAAGGACAAGGGTGACGACAAGGGAGGCGACAAGGCCGGCGGCGACGGAGGCGACCCTCCCCTGACCGCCCACACCCGCCCGTACGCCTACGAGAGCCCCTGCTCCCAGCGCTTCCTGGTCAACAGGGCCCCCGGCGAGATGCCGAAGCCACCCTTCGAGCAGGACGCGCCCGCCTGGGTGTCCGAGCTCGGCGCCGTCACCGCCGATCAGCAGTTCATCAAGATCACCTTGCAGGGCGCCGGCAAGGACACGGTCGTACTGGAGCAGCTGCACGTCCGGGTGGACGGCACGAACGCGCCGCTCGCCTGGAACGCGTACGCCACGGGCGTCGGGTGCGGCGGCGACGTGGCGACGCGTGCCTTCGGCGTCGACCTCGACGCCGGTTCGCCCGCCCTCCGCCCGGTGGCCGGTCAGCGCGACTTCCCGTACAAGGTGAGCCGCGACGACCCCGAGGTCTTCTACGTCAAGGCCGACGCCAAGCGGAGCGACGTGCGGTGGCACCTGGAGCTCCAGTGGTCCAGCGGCGGCCGGCGCGGGATCCTCCGGATCGACGACCAGGGGAGGCCCTTCCGTACCAGCGGCTCGGCGGGCAGGCCCTCGTTCCAGCAGCCGCCGGGGGATACGAAGTGGGGGCCGGAACCACCCCAGGAGTGAGCTCCCACGTTCCACCGAAGCGTTCCACGGTCTGGCGTTTCCGCAGGTCAGACCCTGTGGGACCGTTCCGGCGTCCCGGAAGGCCGGACGGCCCTTGAAGCCGGGACGTGCGGCGCCGCAGTCTGATGGGGCCCCGGGGAACACCGGGGCGGTCACCACTCACTGACGTCTCATCAGGAGAACCCATGCGCTTCGCACGTCTGGTCACCACCGCAGTCCTCTCCGGCGCCGCGGTTCTGGCGACGGCGGCCGTCCCCGCCCAGGCCGCCCCGCGGGCGGACCGGGGCCCGGTGCGGGCGCTCTGCTCCACCTCGTCCGCCGACTTCACCGTGCGGAACGTGAGCCGCCCGATCAACCACCAGCTGCTCACCGTCACCAACACCGGCTCCGAGCCCTGCGACCTCCTCAAGGCCCCGCTCCTGGGCTTCGACGACGACACGTACGTCGGCGCCCGGGCGATCGAGGAGTCCGCGCCCCAGGCGGTCGTGACGCTCCAGCCCGGCGAGTCCGGCTACGCGGGCATCCTGCTGTCGGCCGGCGACGGCTCCGGGGAGAACGGGCGCACCGTCCGTACCGTGCACGTCTTCCTCGACAGCGGCGACGGATCCGAGGGCGGGCCCGACACGGTCAAGCTCCCGAAGGGCACCTGGATCGACGACAGCGCGGCCGTGACCTACTGGCAGACGAACCCGGCCGACGCCCTGGTGTGGTGACGGCGGGGTCCGGCGGGGCCTCCGGGGCCCGTTCCCACGCCGGCGCCGTGAGGCCCGGGCCCTGGGCCTCACGGGGTCGCGCGGCGGCGGGCGCGGGCCGAGTATGGGGGTAGGGCCCTTTCACGGGGTTCCGTGGCGATCCACCGGAGGTGTCGGGCGATGGCCAAGTTCATGGACGTCCATCACGGGATGAAGGGGATCACCGCCGAGCAGTTGTCCGCGGCGCACCGGGCCGACCTGGCCGTCGAGGCCAAGGAGAAGGTCCACTTCGAGCGGGCGTGGGCGGATCCGCAGTCCGGGACCGTCTACTGCCTGTCCGAGGCGCCCTCGGCGGAGGCGGTCAAGAAGGTGCACGCGATGGCGGGGCACCCTGTCGAGGAGGTTCACCCGGTACCGCTGACGATCTAGCGACGGGCGGTGCCGCGCGGTCGTAGCCCGGGCCGGTCGTAGCCCGGGCCGGTCCCGGCACAGGAAACCCGTGTCCCCGGGCCGGGGTCCAGGTCTACGCTCTCGATCATGAAAAGTACCTGTCCTGGTGAGGCGGTGTACCCGGAGCTCAAGGGTCGGACGGCCTGGCACGCCGGTGGCGGGCTTCAGCGTGCTCTCTCCGTGTTCCTGCTGATCACCGGGTGCGTGCTGCTGGGCATCGGCGCGTGGTTCCTCGCACGGGTGCCCGCGGCCGTCGATCGGACGGAAGGGTTCCGGGACGCCCGCGCGTGCGCCGCGGACACGGCGCCCCGGCCCGGCGAGGACTGTGTGCGGGGCTTCCCCGCCACCGTCGCCGAGGTGCACACCAGCAAGAGGAAGAACGACACGAGCTGGATCCGGTTCTCCGACTACGCCCTCCCCAGCGGCAAAGTCACCTTCCGCGGCGAGGACGACGCCACTGCCGAGCAGTGGCGGCCCGGCGACCGTGCCACCGTCTCCGTCTGGCACGGCGACGTCGTCACCCTGACCGTCGGCGACGAACGCCTGAGGGTCGGCACCGTGCGGATCGACGGTCTCGCCTACGGCACCGCCGCCATGTGCGGGCTGGCCGGCGGCGTCATCTGTCTGCTCTACGGCGGCTTCGGACTCGCTATGGGACGGCGCGACGGCTGCACGCCCGGCAACAAGAACGACGTACTGCGACCGGTCGCCGTCACCGCCGGCTGCTGGGTCGTCCTGCCCTGGCCCGTGGTCGAACTGCTCGGCCTGCCGATCTGCATGACCGCCGCGCTCTGGCTCGCCGGCGCCGCCTTCACCCTGCGGGCCGCCGGCAACGCCGTGTACCGCTACCGGTTGGACGCCCGCCCCGGCGAGGACCCCGCGGCCCATTCGCCCCGGCTCGACCGCCTCTTCGGGGAGCGCGGTGGCCTGCTCCCCTGGAAGCGTCATGACACTTCCGCGGAGGAGGCCGGGATCGCCGAGGGGCGCCGGGTCGAGTTTCCCGGCTCGCTCCCCGGTGACACCCGCTTCTCCGCCCGGCACTCCCCGGTGACGATCCTCGGTCTGGAGGGCGGCTCCCTCTACGCCGCCCCCGCCGGGCACATGGGGAAGCTGGCCAAGCGCGTTCCGCTGGAGGAATACCGGCTGGCCGGAGTACGGCGGCTGCATCCTTCCGTCGGCAGCGACGGCAAGCGGACGGATCAGCGGCGGTGGCACGTGGCCGAGTTCGAGCCGGCGGACGGCGACTCCGAGCGGCTGTACGTCGCCACCGAGCCGTACCGACTACGGCGGATCCTCAGGCTGATGGCGTGAGACGGGGTGGCGGGCAGGGCACTTCTCCCCTGCCCGCCGCTTCGTCCCTTCCCCTCCCGCCGTGCCGGCGGGCCCCCGCCTCAGACCAGCGGCTTCCGCAGCATCGCGAGGAAGAAGCGCGTCTTGCGCGCCACCACCTCGCGCGCCCTCGGCAGCCTCCGGATGAACCCCTCCGTGAATTCCGCGCCGAACCGCTCCGTGAATTCCTCTTGGAGGTCGTAGCAGACCAGGGCCATCACGTTCATGGTCATCGCGAGGTTGGCCGACAGGTCCTTCGTCTCCAGCGTCTCGAAGCCGGCGTCGCCGACCAGACCGAAGAACTCCGGCAGGGTCGGAGGGAGGTTGGCCGCCAGCATGACCTGGAAGACGGCCACGTCCTCCTCGGTCAGCTCGCCGGTGACGACCGACTCCAGGACCAGGAGGTCCCCGCCCGGGCGCAGCACGCGCCACGCCTCCTGGAGGGCCTTGGCACGGTCCATGTGACAGAGGCTCTCCACCGCCCAGGCGCGGTCGAACGTCCCGTCCTCGTACGGCAGCGCCATGGCGTCCGCGTGCTCGAAGGTGAGGCGGTCGGTCAGACCGTGTTCGGTCGCGAGGCGGTTGGCCCGGGCTATCTGCTCCTTGCTGATGGCGACGCCGGTGACCCTGACGTCACGCTGCCGGACCAGCTTGAGGGCCGAACGGCCCGTGCCGCAGCCGATGTCGAGGACGTGGTCGCCCGGCCGGGGGTCCAGCTTCCCGATGAGGTAGTCGGTGTAGCGGTCCTGGGCCTGTGACGACAGGTCGACCAGGTCCATGCTCGACGGATGGGGCGCGTCCGGCGGGAACCACAGCCCGCAGTGCACGCTCTCGCCCAGGGTCCGGTGGTAGATGTCGCCGAACCGGTCGTACCAGTCCCCGACTTCCTCGGCGGTGACCTTGAGCTCCTGGGCGGGTTCCTGCGGCATGTGCGCTCCCATCCGGACGGATCTTCGCGGTCCGCACAGCGTGCAAGGACACCGACGCGCGCCACAAGGACGCCCCGCCCGCCGGGCGGCCCTTTCCGGCCACCGCGGCGACAGTCACCGGTGAAGCTCAGTGAAGGGCGAGGAGAGCCTCCGGGAGGTACTCCGAGGCGACCGGGACGGGCATGCCCAGCGCGCGGGCCCGGCAGGCCAGCGCGAGGACGTCCAGGCCGGCCGCCGCGTCCACGCCCTCGCTCCGGTCACCGACGCTGTAGTGGTCGCGGTGCTCCTCCAGCGCGTCGACGAGGGCGAGCGCGAAGCCCTCGGCGTCCCCGGCGACGAGCTGCGAGAGCAGCACGGCGGGCGGGCAGGGCTCGTCGGAGTCCCGGCCGAGCGCCCGCTCGCGGGCCGCGAGGGCGCGGTCCACGGCCGGGCGGGCGTCGGCGCCGCGCAGGTGGTCGTGGAGGGCGGCCCGGTAGGTCGCCGTGACGGAAGCCGTGTGGACGGTCCCGAAGACGGCGGGGTCCACGGCGAGCAGCCGGTCCAGCTGTTCGCGGGCCCCCACGACGAGCGCGGCGCCCACCGCGGACGTCCAGCCCGTGACCATCCGGTCCGGCTGGGGCCCGACCCGGGGCAGCGTCAGGGCGCGGCCTCCGATCGTCACCTCGACGCCGGCCCCGCCTTCCCCGCCTTCCCCTCCGCCTCCGCCGCTCTCCCCGTCCCCGGGCGCGCTCGTCGCGCAGGCCGCCACGGCCAGTTCGGCGGCCAGGGTGAGGGCCTCCAGCTGGCGGGGGTCGGTGCCCTCCGGGTCGTGGGCCGCCCGGCTCTGGAAGCGCAGGACCTGCTGCCGGATCCCGCTCGGCAGCATCCGGGCGATCAGCCGGAGGTCGGCGTCCGGGTCCCCGAACTCCGCGAGCTTCCGCTCCGTGAGCCGGTCGTAGACGCCGTCGTCCCGCGTGTCCGTCCACGCGAAGGCCGGGCGGGTGACGGTGAAGACCCCGGCGGCCGCCAGCTCCGCCACCGCGGCCTCACGCTTGTCCCGCCCGTACGGGCCGACCCGCGGGCCCTCCGTGCGGACGCCCGTGACGAGCGCCGCCGGCAGATAGCCGGACTCGACGGCCGGCGGCCACCCCTCGCGCCGGAACGCCAGCGCGGCCAGGGCGATCGCGTCCAGGGGCAGCAGGTTGCGCGGCGCCGCGCCGGCGCCCACCACGGCGCGGTGCGCGGTGAGCAGCCGGGCCAGGGCGTCCCCGAAGGCGTTCTCGTCGCCCGTAAGGAGAGCGTGTACGGCCGTGAGCCCGGCCACGCGCCCGAGATTGCGGTTCCCGTCGGCCACGAGTTCGGACAACAGGACGTCGATCCTCCCGGCCGCCTCGGCGCGGGTCCTCGGCTCGGCGCCGTACCGGTCCTCCAGGTCGTACCCGCGGAGGTACGTGAGCAGCCCGTACGCCTGGCCCACGGCCGCGCGCACCCACAGCGGCTCCCCGGCGCCGGAGGGCAGGGACCGCGCGGTCTCGCCGAAGGTCACGGCCTCGGTGGCGTAGCTGTCGCAGATCACCGCGAGGTGCAGGGCGCGCAGCCAGTCGGTCTCGTCCAGGGAGACCTCCGGGTCGTCGGCGGACCCGTACGTCAGGCCGAAGTTGACGTAGTCGATGAAGACGCTGACCGACTCCCACCGGTAGACGCCGACGGTGACGACGCCCAGGGCGGCCGCGGCCGCCGACCGCAGGGCGGCCTCGGCGTCCTTGCCGCGCAGTCCGGGGTCGGTCAGGGAGAGCGCGCCGACGTAGTCGAGGAACTCGTCGGCGATCATCTCCCAGCCGAAGGTGTCCCGGCCGGGGCTGTGCTGCATCAGGCCGACCTGACGGCCGATCCGCGAGGCGAAGTCCGTGACGGCCTCGGTGACGCCGGACTCCCCGACGGAGTGCCGGGCTATGTGCGCGGGCGACTTGGGGTTCACTTGGTGCTCACTCGTCCTTGGCAGGTGCTTCGTCGGGCGCTTCGCGGGGTGTCTCACGGGGTGCTTCGGCCGCTTCGGCGGACGTCCCGTCGGCCACTTCGCCGGATGCCCCGTCGGCCACTTCGGCGGACGTCCCGTCGGCGGTCTCCGCCGCCGTCTCCGGGTCCTCGAAAGGGGCTTCCTCGATGAGCCGTTCGGCGATGTCGTCGACCCATTCCTGCGCCCAGCGCCGGAGTTCCAGGATCTCGGCCTCGTCCAGCCCGTACGCGGCGAACTCCCCGTCGTCCAGCCACTCCGACCTCGCGAGCCGGGCCTGGAGGTCGGTGAGGTCGAAGGGCGCCCCGCCGGTGTGGCGGCGGCCCAGCTCCTCCAGCTCGACGTGCGACCAGCGCGCCGACGCGGCCCGTACGTCGACGAGGCTGCCCGCGAGCCCCAGGTCCGCGAGGGCGCGCACCTCAAGTCCGACGACGTCCTCCTCGGCCGGTACGGGCCCGTACGCGCTCTCCACGGCCGGACGCCACAGCGTTTCCTTACGGACGTCGACGGCGCGGTCCCGGCCGCTCTCCGGGTCCGTCACGACGAGCCGCGCGGCGAGCGGGCCGGTCTCCACCGCGGCGACCCGCAGACCGCGCCCGGCCAGCCCGGCGCCGAGGGCGTCCGCGACCTCCGCCATGGGCGCGTCCGTGCCGGTGACGAACTCCAGGGCGCGGACCGGGACGCGGGCCGGGCCGTCGGCCGGCAGCAGTCCGTGGGCGCGTGCCGCGTAACCGCCGGAGAGGAGCAGGGAGTACGGCGCGCCGGCGGCGAGGATCTCCAGGGCGACGGCGGGCGGCCGTGCGGTCGGCCCCTCCGGGACGGGCGGGGGCGGGTCGGGCAGCATGATCGCGATTATTGCGGACGCCCGCCCTCGATCAGCTCGGATACGCGCAGCAACTCGGGGCGGATGTCCTCCGCCTCCAGCTTGTCGACGGCCGCGAGCCGCTGCCAGGCCGCGCGGGCGTTGCGCAGCGTCCGGAGGGTCTCGGCCAGCGGGGCGCGGGCGGTGTCGCGGCGCTCGGCCGTGCGCAGGTGGAGGCGGGTGGCCGCGGCCCAGTCCTCCTGGAGGAGTAGCGCGAGCCACGCGCGGGTGGCGAGCGCGCCGATGGTGTGCGGGTGCAGCGGCCCGTACTCGCGGTCGGCGGCCGCCTCCAGCTCCTTCGCCGCGACGGCCGCGGCGGCCAGGTCACCGCGCAGCTCGGCCGCGACGATGCGCGCGAAGGCGGGGGCGTGGCGGGCGGGGAGGGGCTCCCGCCAGTCGACGGGCGGCTTGGGCGAGGTGACGGGCGGGGCGGGAGGTACGTAAGCGTCGAAAGAGACGGGAGGGGCGGGGGCGGGCTCCGCCAGGGGTATGGACGCGGGGGCGGGCTCCGCCACGGGCGCGGGTACGGCGACGGGCGCGGGCGCGAAGGCCGCCACCGGTGCCGGACCCGGCGGCGGTACGGGCGCCTCCGCGTACCCGGGCGCCTCGGCACGTACGGGCTCCACCGGCCGCACAGCCTCCACCGGCCGTTCGGGCTCCACCACACGCCGCACCGGCTCGGCCGGTGGCGGCACCGGCACCGGGTGCGGCGCCCCCAGCGGTGTCACCGCCCCGTCGTGGTCCACTATCAGCGGCCACACCGAGCCGTCCGGCTCCTTGGCGTTGATGCGTATCGGGTGACCGCGCCGCGCCGCCCGCACCCGGATGTCCGCCAGCGCCGACGTCCGGGCGTCCTGACCGGGCAGCGGGTCGACCGGCTCCCCTTCGATGGTCGCCTCACCCGCCGCGCTGATCACGATGGTGTACACGGGCGTCAGGGGCACCGAGTCGGGGTCCGTCACCACAGGCATGGTCAATCCTTCACTTACCGCCACTTACCGCTGTTTCCCGCCGGCCGGCCGGGGCCCGCGGCGGCGCGGGCCGCGGTCCCCGGCAATGATGACCCGGATCAGCCCCCCTTGGGGTAGTAGGGGGGTGACCAGCCCAGGTACTTCGCTCGCCATTTGGTCTCGATGTCGGTGGCCGGGACGACCGAGATCTCGCCCGGCGTCACGATGTCGTTGGACGCGATCTTGCCGTCGCCGAGGTAGATCGCGACGTGCCCGGCCCGGTGTCCGGTGTCCCAGAACATCAGGGCGCCGGGGGGCGGGTTACGGTCGCCGTCGTGCCGCATGTCCTTCGGCATCTCCACCTGGTAGTGGTCGATGGCGTAGTTCGTGCCGGAGAAGCTCCAGCCGTACATGATCGAGGTGAAGGCCAGGCACTTCTGGTACCACTGCGACCGGTGGCTGTCGGCCTCCGCGCGCGCCTTACGGATCGCGTCGGCGGTCGAGAGCGGGTTCTTGACCCCGTTCGGCCAGCCCGCGTTGCCGTCGTGGAAGGGCTCCCCCGGCTTGCCCGGCTCCCCTGAGCCCCGCTGCTCGCAGTCCTGCGGCTCGTCGGGGTCCTTGTCCCCCTTGCCGTCGTCCTTACGGTCGCCGCCACCGCCGTTGGAGCCGTTCCTGCCCGGCTGCGCGGGGTGGTTCTCGCCGGCCCGTTCCAGGTCGATGCCGGCTTCCCGGGCGATGCTGCGGGCCTGGGTCTCCTTCGGTCCGTAGGCGTTGGGGAAGCCGGACCGCTGCACCTTCTGGGCGGCGTCGTTCAGCGACAGGTTCTCCCAGGCGATGTCGGTCAGGCCGGGAGGGTCGCCGCTGTCGCCGCCGAACAGGAACATACGGGTCGAGTACTTGATGTCGTTGATCTGCGCCGGGGTGCCCCAGCCCGTCGAGGGGCGCTGCTGGAAGATGCCGACCGAGTCCCGGTCGCCGCCCTTGAGGTTCTCCAGCTGCGACTCCGCGAGACCGGTCATCAGCGCGATCAGCGTCGCCCGCCCCGGCAGCTTCCCCTCCTTGGCCACCTCGTCGATGATCTTGGCATGGGCGACCTGCCTCGCCCGGAGTTCCTTGCCCGCACCGCCCGTCTCGTCCCCGCCGGACCGCCCGTCGCCGTACTCCCCGTCGTCCGCGGGCAGGCCGGGCTGCTCGCAGCCGGCCGCGGAGGCGCTCCCGCCGCCGAAGCCGGCCATCATGCCCACCAGGATGAGGAAGGCCATGAGCGCCGCCACCAGCGGCAGGCCGACCTTGAGGGCCAGGCCCCGGCGCGCGGCACCCGCCGCCAGGGCCATGACCTGACGTGAATCCACCGGTTCAGACCCCCAGGACCTTGCTCACGCGCCAGGAGCCGCCGCTGCGCACGATCTCGGCCTGGAGGACCGTGTTCTCGCTGTACTTCGTGTAACCGGCGACGTCGACCTCCACGGTGACCTTGCGCCACACCCGCGCCGGGGTGTCGGCCTGGAGCCGCGTCCGCTCGTCGTCGGAGGCGGCGACGGAGACCCGCTTCACCGTGGAGACGCCGCCGTTGGAGACCAGCCGCCCCCACGCCTGGTCCTCGAACCGCGTCAGGTTCTCGGTCAGTGACTCCGTCATCCAGGGGGCGGCGCGCCCGACCGAGGCCGAGTGCTTCTTGTCGACGGGCGGGTTGCGCGTGAGGTACGCGCGGGCCCACCCCTCGGCCGTCCGCTCGGGCGTGCTGAGGTCGGCCACCGGCGCCGGCGAGGCCGGTGCCGAGGGCGTGGGGGGCGCGGACGGGGTGCCCGCGGCGCCGGGCTCCTCCGTGCGGTCGCCGGAGCCCGCGCGGACCACGGTCGCCGGGGCGCCGCCCCGGTCCGGCCACCAGTGGGAGACCGCCGCGCCGAGCGCCAGGATGCCGACGATCACCACGATCGCGCCGCCGGGCGTCACCGGCTCGCGGCGGCGCTCCTCCGCCAGGTGACGCCGGGCCTCCTCGCGCTGCTCCTGCCGGTACGCCTTGCGGACGCGACGGCGCACCCGGCGCTTGCCGAGCGCCTCGATCTCCTCCGGGTACTCGTAGCCGTTCTTGAGGAGCTCCCGCCATTCGGCCGGGGTGCCCGGCCGCTGCCCCTGGTTCGCCTTCTTCGTCACCGCTCCTCCTCGCGCCGGCGCCCGGTCACGGGCGAGCCGCGTTCAGCGGAACGTTTCTTCTGAGCGGGCCGCGGTTCCGTACTGCTCCTGACGACCTCGCCCCGGATGACGCGCGGTGCGGAGCCCGGCCGCGGGCCCTGGCGGAACGCGTAGCTCGCGCCGGAGCCCTTCTCGGGCCGCAGGGCGGCCGAGGGACGGCCCGCGGGCTGCTTGGCGGCCTGCTTCGCCGCGTCCTTGGCCGCCTTGTCAGACGCCTTGTCGGCCGCCTTACCGGCTGCCTTCGCCTTGACGGCCGCCTTGGCCTTGACCGCCGCCGCCTTGGGCCCGGCGGCCGTCCCGGCGGTCCCGGCGGTCCCGCCGCCGCTCCCGGCGGACAGCGCCGGGCGTGGCCGCAGACTGCCCAGCTCGGCCGTCCGGCGGGCGGGCAGGGCACCGGGCACGCCCTCCGGACGCACCCGGCTGAGGGTGGCCGTCGGCGGCACGTCGGGCCGCTTGCCGCCCGCCCCGAGCTCGGCCTTGGCGGCCGCCGCGACGACCTCGCCCACCGGTCCCGCGCCGCCCTGCCGGGTGGGCAGGGGCAGCGGGCGCTTCGGCAGCCGCGACAGCGTGACACCGGAACCGCCGTCCTTGCCCGCGTTGCCGAGGGTGCCGTTCGGCTCCCAGTGACGGGGCTTCGGCTGACGCTCCTTGGTGAGGGAGCCCGCGCCCTTGCCCAGGGCCCGTGCGACCCGGCCCGCACCGCGCGCGGCGAACAGCCCGGCCGCGCCGGCCCCGCCGCCCACGGCGCCGGTCACGCCGACGATGCTTTCCATGATGGTGCGGAACTTGAAGGCCACCAGGGCGCTGGTGATGCTCAGGCCGGCGGCCGCGAACCACCCGAAGTCGTCGAGCAGCCGGACGCTCACCGTGTTCATGATCAGCACACAGCCCAGCACCATCGTGCTGACCAGCGACTGGAGGGTGAATCCCAGGAGGGTGTCGAACCAGCGCACGCCCCACTGCCGGGGCCTGCCGGGGATCACCCACAGACAGGCGAAGACGACTCCGGCGATCAGCAGCATGAACGCGCCGATCAGCGAGGCCAGGGAGGCGAAGGCCAGGGCGACGGCCAGGGCGGCGAAGAGGGCCACGCAGATGAACGCGGGGATCGCGACCATGATGCGGCCCTCGGGCGTGTGCCCCTGGCGCCAGCGCAGCGTGGCCTCGCCGCCGTTCTCGGGCTTGCCGTCGACGTTCTTGCTCAGCCAGTCCTTGCGCGCCTTGGAGTCGGTGCCCTGCTTCAGCAGGTCCGTGCCGAACTCCTTGCAGGCGTCCAGGCTGCCGAACTCGGCGATGCACCAGGGGGTGGCGACGTACGAGCGCCAGATCGCGTCGGAGGACTTGCGCAGCACCGAGTCCTGGGTGCTGTTGCCCTTGTAGTTCGCCTGCCCGACGTCGATCGGCTCCTTGCCGCCCTCGCCCAGCGCCGCGCTCGTCGCCTCCATGGCCACCGTGCTGCCGATGGTGCGGGCCGACTCGATGCCGTCGACCCATGCCTTGGGTGTGGTCAGCAACGACGCCGCCAGGACCCCTGAGGCGAGGACCCAGCCGAGTTGGTTCAAGGCCGATCCGTTGGCCTTGCGGTGATTGATCCAGGCCACCAGGACGCCCACGGCCAGCGCCGTGGGCAGCAGGGTCGCCACCACCGCCTCCGAGGCACCGGAGACGGCGTTCGCTATGGACTCGCCCAGCTTGTCGATCTTGGTGAACTTGAAGGACCACTGGATGACGACGATCGCGGCCAGACCGAGCACCACGGTCAGGCCCATGAAGATGACAGCGATGCCGTTGAGCATGCTGTCGGCGATGTCCTTCCAGCCCAGCTCGCTGTCCAGCCGCCAGAGGTTCGGATCGCCGTACTGCTCGTACAGCGTCCCCGTCCCGGAGTAGGTGGACTCGGGGACCGGCAGCATGTTGCCGATGCCCGCCGGACTGAACGCGTCCTTGTCGTCGGCGGCGGCGGCGGACGCCGTCACCATCACGGTGGTGAGCGCGCCGACGACCGGGATCGCCAGGTTCCGGAACCGGGGAAGCCTCATGCCGGGACCTCGGCCCCGGCCGCCGCGGCCGGGGGCCCCGCGGCGGGTTCCCCGGTCTTCGGCGTTGTGCTCAGCAGGTGCAGCAGCTCCACCGAGGGCACGTCGAACTGCACGGTCGCGCTGCTGAACCGGCGGTCGCGCATGATGCAGTGACCGTGCCGGATCTCCTGCGTCACATCGACGCCGATCGCCTGGATCAGCTGCCTGGTGTGCGGGCCCCGGGGCAGGTCCAGCAGGGCCGCCATCGCGTCCTGCTGCTCGGCCGTCGTCAGCTGGAAGCCGAAGACGGTCGTCATCTGCTCCACCAGACCCGTCAGGCTCGCGAGCGACTCCGGGTCCTGGGTGTCGACGACCAGGGCGGTGTGCAGCGCGCGGCCGACGCGCGCGATGTACTGGAGGAACGAGCTGCCCTCGCGGGTCGCCGTGAGGACGTGCACCTCGGGCACCGCGACGACCTTCCGCAGGCCCCGCAGGTCCTTCCGGCCCGCCATGCTGATGCCGTACGCGAGCAGCGAGTGGACGAGCGCGACCGACAGCCGCTGGTGCACCGACCAGTCGTCGCGGTCGTCGTCCGGCGACGGCAGGGTGATGCCCGGGACCTGGACGACCCATATGCCCGGGGACGGCGTGAGCAGCGAACCGCCCCGCGGCCGGCCCATGAAGGGCGCGCCGAGACCCGTCAGCGACAGCTCGTACAGCGCGTCGCCCGCCTCACGGGTGAGCTCGTCCTCCGACCGCCGGAGGTGCTCGATGACCTTCCAGGTGGCCGGGTCGCCCTCGGCGATGACCTCGTTGACCGCGCTCTGGATCGGCGTCTCCGCGCCGCGCATCCGCAGGTGCTGCGGCAGGGCGATGCCCAGCTGGGCCGGCACCTCCGTCTGCGCGCGCTCCGCGCTCTCGCCGCTGAGCAGGGCGAAGAGGTCGGCGACGCCCGCGAACTGGGCGCCCGTCTCGATCAGATGGGCGTTGAGCCCGTACCGCCGGCCCGCCGACACCAGGCCGCCCATATCGCCCTTGAAGTCCAGGGCGAGCACGAAGGAGCCGCGGAAGGCGGAGTCCAGGAGCGACAGCATCATCGCCGTCGTCTTGCCGCGGCCGCTGCGCCCGATGAAGGCGGTCGTCGTCGCGTCGCCGCGCTCCGAGCCGCCGGTCAGGTCGTTGCGCACGACGCCGGGCGTGGAGCCGGTGAGGTAGCCGATGACCGGGCCCGTGTCGTCGCCGACGGCCGCGCCGCCCCAGAACCAGGAGCCGGCGAACGCGCCGACCGTGCGGGTGTGCACCAGGTCGGGCACGCGCAGCATGTCACCGGGCTGGGACTCCAGCCACAGCTCGCGCTGCTCCTCGGCGGCCACGCTGACCTCGATGCCGAGGCCGCCGTAGTAGCCGATGACGGCGTCGCAGCGGCTGCGCAGGTCGTCCAGCGAGACATCGCTGCTGACCACCAGGCGCGGGTGGTCCTCCATGAGCGTGACGTCCTCGCGCTTCATGTCGCGCGAGAGGGACGTCATCGTCTCCTCGGTCTCCTCGATCTCCTGCGCGGTCTCCCCGGCGGAGTGCTTGGCGGCGCTCTGCCGCTGCTCCTTCGCCAGCCGGCGGACCTCGTCGATCTGCTTGAGCGCGTCACGCTTGTGGAGGACCTTGAAGCGGACGGACGGCTCGGGATTGACCGGCTTGATCTGGATGTCCGCGTCGTTCTCGTCGTCCACGTAGTCGGGTACGTACGTGATCTCGGCGACCGCGCGCAGCCATTCGCCGGCGCCGGGCGACTCCATCTCCTCGGGGAAGCCGTCCATGGTGAGGACGGCGGTCCAGCCGGTGGTCTCACCGCGCTGGTCGACGAGGCGGAGGTGGTCGGGGTAGGGCAGCACCCGGCCCCGGGTGAGGTGGGCCAGCCGGGCGCCGGTGATCATGCCCTCGGCGTTCGGGGAGGGCAGCGCCGCGCCGCGCCGCTGCTCGCGGGCGATCATCCAGGCCAGCATCTCCACGGCGGCCGGCTGGGCCTTCCAGGGGGTGGTCTCCAGCTGCCGGCCGAGCCTGCGGGTCAGGGCGTCGAGGCGGGCGAGCTCCTTCTGGGAGACCGAGGTCGAACCGATGCCGAGGGCTTCCTGCACACCGCGGCGGCCACGGGCCTGTGCCTGGTTGGAGCGCTCCGAGATCCGCACGCCGAGCAGCAGCAGCCGGCTGGGCAGCTCCAGCTCGTCGAGCCGGTCCACGCGCAGGGCCGCCCAGGACGCGTAGTCGCCCGCCGAGAAGAGGGTCTCCGCCTCGGTGCGGTACTCCTCCGCGTTCAGCGGCGACCACAGCACCTTGAGGTGGCAGTCGTAGCCGGCCAGGGTACGGGCCAGGGCGCTGCTCGCCTGGTCGTGCTCGGAGTCCCGGGCGCTCTCCGACATCAGGTCGGTGTTGGAGCCGGCCAGCACGAACCACGCCTCGGCGTGGGTCTCCGTGATGATCAGGCCGTCGGCGAGGGCGACGTAGCGCGGCGGCGGCGCGGAGCGGTCCCCGCTGACACCGAGGAATTTGGCGATGCCCTTGGCGATCTTCATCGGGTGCCTTTCTTGGCGTCGGCGCCGGCCGGGGGTGCCTCGGCCCGGCGGCCGGACCGGGTGCGCATCCGGGCGCGGTAGACGTAATCGGGCCCGTAGAGCCGGGGGCGGGAGTCCAGCTTCGCCGGGCGGCCGGCGGTGGGCTTCGGCTCCTCGCCGCCGAGGGCGCCCTCGAAGACGCCCATGCCGGGCAGGTCCAGGAAGGTCTCCGACCGCTCGCCCAGTCGGGCCCGCAGGGGCAGCCACTCGCTGCGGTCGGCGGCCCGCCGCCCGCCGTTGACGATCGGGCGGTGGCCGACCGTCAGATAGCGGATCACCAGGGCCCAGCGGGTGAGGTTCCAGCGCCGTTCGTTACGCCGCGAGCGCTGGGCGCCGTAGTAGGTGATCAGCGCGGGCGGCGCGAAGTAGAAGGTGAAGAGCAGCTGGGTCGGCACGCCGAGGATCAGCAGCAGCCCGCCCACCCACACCGTGTAGAGCGCCGCGCCGGTCACCAGGACCCGCCGGGAAGGGCCTTCGCCCAGGTCCATGCCGAACAGCTCGTGCTGCCGGGTCTCCAGGTCGAAGTGGCGGGTGAAGGTGTGGCCGACCCTCATTCCCCCGCCACTTTTTTCCACACGGCTATGAGCATGTCCTTGGACTCGTCCGGCGCGAAGACGAAGCCCGCGACGACGACGCCCGCGAGGAAGTGACCGAGCAGCTCGCCCCATTCACGCTTCGCGTAGTGCCCGATGGCCCTGACCGCCAGGATGATGAGAAAGATGTTCCCGGCGATCAGGAACACCCATGACTTGAGTTCGGCGCCGCTGCTCAGGGCGATTTCCATCAGTTTCCCCTAGTTGTGAAATACATGCGGGCGGGCCCGCGGACTCCGGACGGTGGGTTCGGGCGGGACCGCCCGACGCCTCAGGGCGCCAGTCCCCCGTGGACCTCCGCGACCTGCCAGCGCTCGGCCTTGGCCGAGGAAACCCGGGTCAGCTTGACCCGGTAGGTCTGCTCCAGTTCGGCGCCGCCGACCTGCCAGGTGACCACGGCCGTGCCGGTGCGGTCCGTGCCGGAGCCGTCCTCGACCGTCCAGGTGCGCAGCGCCCCCAGCGTCATGCCGTGCGGCAGCGCCGGGATGGAGACGCCCGGCGCGGCGACCGAGCCGGGCTCGCCGGCGGCGTACTTGGTGAAGAACTCCTCGGCCGTGGCCCGCGTCTTGTCGGCGAACTCCAGGTCGGTGCTCTTGGCGGAAGGCTGCGGCGCGGCCGGGCCCTCGGTGGGCACGCCGACGATGCCGGGCTGGCCGGTGACGACGACGTGGCCGGCGGTCTGGACGACGGGGACCTCCAGGCCCATCCACACGGGGACCGTCCTGGTCTCCTTCTTGTCCTTGTCGTCCTTCTTCGCCTTGTCGTCCTTGGCCTTGTCGTCCTTCTTGGCGTCGTCCTTCTTCTGGTCGTCCTTCTTGGCGTCGTCCGGCCGGTCCCCGGTGAGGGTGTCGGACTTCACCAGGACGTCGACCCGGACGCGGGCGCGCTTGTCCGCGAGCAGGGACACGGTGCCGGGCTGGGCCGCGAGGACCTCCTGGCGGCCCTTGGAGTTCCAGCCCCGCGTCGTGTCGGCGCCCTTCGGCAGGTCCCGGGCCAGGGCCAGGGAGCGTGCCTGCGGGTCGGCCTCGTCCCAGGCGAGGTAGGAGCGGGCGAAGCGGGCCGCCACGGCCTGGGCCTCCTGGACCGGGTAGTCGGGTGCGCTGTCGACGGTGACGGGCGTCGTCTTCGCCGGCTCGGGCGTCCAGATCCAGGACCGGACGCCGGTGATGGCGGCGAGCGCCACGACGCCCCAGAGCACGCCGCGGCCCACCTTGACCGCGAACTTGGCGCCGCTCTTCTCGTCCTCGATCTGCCACGGGGGCGTCCCCTCGCCCGTGGCCCGGCCTGACGGGGCGCCCGGGGCGGCGCCGGCCGCCGGGGCCGGCTCCGCCGTGGGACGGGCCGGTTCCGGGGTGTGCGCCTGGAGCCGCGCGGCCGCGTCCGTCCACTGCTGGAGGGCGGCGGGGGCCGGGGGCGCGGCGGGGGCCGGGGCGGGGACGGGCTGCGGCGGTGGCGCGTCGTCGGGGAGCGGCGTCGTCGTGCCCTTGTCGCTCCGCGGCTCCGGCAGATTGAGAATCCGCCGCATGACCGTCTTGAACGTGCTCAACCCTGGTGACCCTTCCCCCGTACAAGGCCGAATGGCCGTGACAGTACTTCGATCAATACTGATCGTCAAACGCCTTGATTTGTAGCCGAACTGTTCCGGTGCGATCGAGAAGCGGCAACCAAGATCACCTATGAATTCACGACAATGCGGGCGGTTCGGGGCCTACTTCAGCGAGGGACCTCGGCCACGGGATTGGGCCGGCAGCGGATCCGGCGCGGGCGTCGCGGGAGATTTCCGCTGGTACGCCGGAGCCTCCGCGGCCTTCGCCGCCAATCGCTCCCGCAGCCCCGGCCCTTCGCTCCGGAGGGATTCCCCCAGATCGCCGCCGAGACCGTTCGCGCGCGCCCGCTCCTGATTTCGGTCCGGCGCCGGGGCGGGGGCCGGAACCGGGGCCGGACCGGCCGCCGCCGCCGCGTGCCGTTCCCGGAGATCCGACTCCATTTGCCGGACCTCCCGCACGATTTCGGGGTCGACCGCCGGATTCAGCGTGGCACGGACCTTGCGTTCGCGCAGTTCCGTCACGCGCGGCGGGATACGGACATCCGCGTACCGCTCGTTCTGGAGCAGATCCGAGGCTTCCTGATATGCCTCGCTCTGCGTCGGCTTCCGCGCCGTATTGAATTTCTCGAAGGTCCCGGAACGGGCGAGTTCGTACAGCTCGTGATTGTCGGACTTCGCCTTGAAGCTCTCCGGCGTGTGGAACTGGAGCTCGAACTTCTCCCGGGTCTCCGGATGCCGCCAGGACGTGTTGACGCCCTTGTAGACCGGGTCCTCCCAGGTGTTGGTCTCGGACGTGGGCTCGTAACCGCGCTCGCGGAGCTGGGCGTACGTCCGCTGGACGCCCTCGGTGTAGCCCTCGGCCTCGAAGGTCAGGGTGTAGCGGTTGAGATCGTCGACCTTGTCGCAGACCTTCTCGGCGTCCTTGCCTCGGCCGACGGCGACCGCGACCTTACGGCGGAAGGAGTCGAGCCCCTTGAGGGAGTGTTCGAGCCCTTCCAGCTTGCCGCCGTGCGAGACCGCCGAGCGCTCCTGGACGCCGGCCATGATGCCGTCGAGCCGGCCGCGCGCCTCCCGCGCGGCCTCCCAGCGCTGCGTGACCAGGCGGTTCTCGTCCGCCGTCAGCCGGAGATGGTCCTCCGACTTGGCCGCGTCGCCCTGCCAGCCCCCCGTCGCCCCGCTCACAGCTCGGTCGCCCCCGTCACACCGCGGATCTCCTGGAGCAGCCGCTCGGCCTCGTCCACGCCGATCTCGACCAGGTGCGGCGGGTTCGAGCCGCGCGGGTGGAAGAACTCGTAGACGGCGCTGTCCGGCTGCCACTCATTGGTACGCATGAACGTTTCGTCGTAGATGCGCTCGGGGCTGCGGCGGCGGCGGACCACGGTCGTCGGCTCCTCGCCGTCCCGCCACTCGGCCTCGTCGAAGTAGAACGCCCAGTAGCGCGTCCAGATCTGCCGGTCGGCCTCCAGGGCCGCCGCGCGCTCGGCCGGCACCGGGAACAGGACCTCGGCGGCGGGCGGGGCCGTGACACCGTCCGCGGAGAGGGCGTGCCATTCCCAGTCGAGCAGCGAAAGGTACTCCCACCGCCCGGCGAGACGCCGCCAAAGGCTGGAGGGGCGCTCTTCGGTATAGGGCGGGGCGGCCTTCACGAAGTACTCGTACGGGTCACTCATCAGTAACTCTCCTTTGCCGGAGTACGGCCGTGCCGGCCGCTCTGCACCGCCTGGGCCGCCAGCTCGTGCGCCTTCGTCGCATTGCGTTCCCCGGCGAGCGAGGGCCGGGTGTGCCGCGAGCGGTACAGATCGTAAAGCAGGTGATTCTCCGACTTGGCCCGGAAACTCTCCGGCGTATGGAACTGGATCTCGAACTTCACCTGGCCGTCGGGCTGTTGCCAGGAGGCGTGGAAGGCCTTGTACACCGGGTCCTCCCAGCTGTTGCGCTCGGAACCGACGACGATGACCTGCCCCCGGGCGTGCAGCAGCGCGTACGTCTGCCGCACGCCCTCCGTGTAGTGCGCCGGGTCGAAGGTCAGGGTGTACCGGTTGAGGTCGTTGACCTTCGCCACGACCTTTTCCAGTGGAACGCCCTCAAGGAGTTCCGCGGCGGCCTCGCGGCGGAATGCCCGCAGCCCCTTCAGCCGGTACTGCTTTCCCTCCCAGACGGCGCCGTGCGAACCGGCGAGCGCGTCCAGAAGGGACCGCACCAGGGCGTCCAGCTGTTCCCGCGCCGCGCGGGCCGCCTCCCAGCGGGCGGTGACGACGCCGTTCTCCTCGGCGGTCAGCGCGAAGCGCGGCTCGGTGTCGTCCCGCCACGCGACGGGACCCGTGTTCTCTCCGGCACTCACAGCTCGGTGGCTCCCGTCACTCCGCGCAGGCTCCGCAGCAGCCGCTCGGCCTCCTGGACATCGATCTCGACGAGGTGCGGCGGGTTCGACGGCCGCGCGTCGAGGAACGCGTAGACGGACGCGGTCGGCGCCCAGCCGTCGCGCACGCCGTACGCCTCGTCGTACAGCCGCTCCGGGCTGCGGCGGCGCCGGACGACGGTGGTCGGGCCCTCGCCCGCCCGCCAGTCGTTCTCGTCCGCGTGGCGCGCCCAGTACGTCACCCAGCCCTGCCGGTCCGCGGCCAGCGCGTCGGCGCGCTCGGCGGGGATCTCCCGCAGGGTCTCCTCCGGCGGCGGGGGCAGTTCCGCGTCCGCGGGGTGCCACGCCCAGTCCAGCAGGGAGAGGTACTCCCAGTCGTCGCCGGCCCGGCGCCACAGCCCGTCGGGGCGCTCGGCCGTGAAGCCCTCCGGCACCTCGGCGAAGAACGCGTAGCGCTCGTTCTCCTGCCGGCGCCGCTCGGCCGCGGCCTCGGCGACGCGCGCCTCCAGGGCGGCCGGGTCCGTGGGGCGGCCCGGGCGGTCCGCCGCGTGCTCGGTCTCGCACTCGCTGAACATGTAGTGCTGACGGATCCGCTCGACCGTCGGCCACAGCCACATCTGGTGCCAGTAGGCGAGCTCGCTGCCCGCCCGCGCCGGATCGGCGTCCGCCTCCTGGGCGGCCCGCCAGGCGGCGTGCAGCGCGGCCAGTTCCTCGACGACACCGCCGTGCGCCGGCCAGCAGGGCCAGATGCGCAGGTGCAGCTGGGGCGCGTAGTGCCGGCCCAGCCAGTCCAGCCAGTCGGCCAGCTCCCGCCACTCGGCCTCGGAGGCGCGCAGGGACCAGGGCAGGTGGGCGGGGCCGCCGGGCCCGGCGGCGCTTCCCGCCGGGACGACCGGGGCGGCCCGGCCCGCCGGGCCCGCCTCCACGGCGTCCAGCCGGCCCAGGATCTCGGAGAGGATCTCCTCGACCTCGCCTTGGTCGCGCTTGACGCCCTGGGCGAAGCGCTTGACGAGGTCCTCCAGTTCGGCCCGCCAGGAGCGCAGGCCCTCGATCTCCGCGCGCATCCGCGCGAGCTCGCCGTCCGGTGTGTGCCCGCTCTGCGCGTGAGCGTCCTGCGCGTGCCCGTCCGGTACGTGCCCGCCCGGTACGTGCCCGTTCTGCGCGTAGCCGTCCGGTGCGTAGCCGCCCGCCGTCATTCCCGTAGGCCCTTCGTCGTCCCTGCTCACACCGTTCGTACCGTTCACACCGTCTCCAGCGGCGGGGGCCCGATGCGCGCGGCCCGTGTCGCGTGCTCGCCCGCCCGTAGCGCCTGCCCGTCCCGCCGCCGGTCCCAGGGCAGCAGCTCGGCGATGACGCCGGGCGCCCCGCGGAAGAGCAGCAGGGCCTGGCCGTGCGGCAGCTGGCGGATCTCCTCCGGGCGCAGGATCCGGCGCTCGCGCTCGACCTCGGAGGTGCCGTGCCCGAAGAGCCGGCCGGTGTCCCGGGAGGTGGAGAGCTCGGTGAGCTCGGCCTCGCCGACCAGCTCCGAGAAGCGGCGCAGCGCCTCGACGTCCTTGAGGCCGCCCATCACCAGGGTGGCCGCCGCGTTGTCGAGGAGCGTGTCGGCCTCGTGCTGCCCCCACCGCAGGACGGCCTGGGCCAGGGACTGGAGCGCGTAGACGATGTGGATGCCGTAGCCGCGGGCGTCGGAGGCCAGCGAGGGCAGCTTGGGCAGCGGCGCGACGTTCGCGACCTCGTCGAGGACGAGCCGGAGGAAGGGGTCCAGCCGGCCCGAGGGCAGCCTCGGCGCCCGCCGCTTCGCGGCGTCCACCACCTCGCCCAGGAGCATCGTCGTCAGCGGCGACACATTGGTCGAGGCGTTGGAGTCGCTGATGAGGACGAGCGTGTCGCGGGAGGCGACGAAGCGGTCGGGCTCGAAGGTGGGCACACCCTCCTGCGGGGTGACGCAGCGCAGCACCTTGCGCAGGGCGAGCGGTTCGATCTGCGCGGCGAGGGTCTGCCGGGTGGAGGCCACGGTCTCGTCGGCGCCGGTGGACACCGAGCGCAGCAGGACGTCCCAGCCGGGCTCGGCGTTGGGGTGGTCGGTGAGGATGGCCCGCGGCTCGCTGGCCTTCTCCAGGTTGGTGGCCCAGCGCATCACGTGCTCGATGGTCTTGCCTTCGAGGGCTGCCGCGTGCAGCAGCCGGGTGAGCGCGGACGACGCGGTCTGCTGGAAGAAGCTGCCGTTACTGGACGAGCTGTCGTCCGCGCCCATGCCGACGGAGAAGGACAGCGCCCGGGACGTCGCCGTCTCGCCCTCCTGGCAGCCGGCGACCGGGTCCCAGACCATCCGCTCGGGCCAGCCGACGGTGTCCAGCGGATCGAAGACCCACACCCGGCCCATCCGTGAGCGGGGCCCGGCGATGACGTCGAGGACGTCGGCCCGGGTGGAGGTGACGACGAGCGGGCCGGGCGCGTCCAGGCAGGCGGGGATGACGACGTTGCGGGACTTGCCGCCGCCGGACGGGGCGATGACCGCCACCGAGTCCTCCGGGGTGGCGACCAGCGGCTGCCCGCTGCCGAGCTGCCGGCCCAGCAGCCAGCCGACCTCGCTCAGTTCGGCGCGGGCGGCGGCCTTGGGGTCGTAGCGGCCGTCGGCGCCCTGGAAGGTCGTGGCGCGCGTCTGGGCGGCGGCGCGGCGGGCGCGGTCCTCGCCGAGGGCCGCGCGGGCCTCGACGGCGGAGGCCAGGCCCTCGCCGCCGGCGCCCTCGGCCCGCTTCCTGCGCGCGCGCACGCCGAGGACGGCGGCCAGCAGCGGCGCGAGGAAGATCGTGAGCCAGGCCGCGACGGTGACGCCCGTGGAGGCCGCCTCGACGTCGTCGCCGAGGCGGTCGAGGGGGTGGTGCAGGGCGACGGCGGTGACGGTCGCGCGGACGTCGGAGAACGCGAGTCCGTCCGCGGTCGCCCAGACGGCCAGATGCCAGCTGACGCAGAGCCCTATGAGGACGGCGGCCGATTTGACGAGGAATATCTCGCCTTGCGGCCCACCACCCCGCTCCTTCTTGCGCCCCAGTTCGCGTGCGCGTGCCACGCGGACCCCCGTCCTTGCTGCTCGCTCGTGGCGATCGTGTCGAATCGCGACGGTGACCGTAACACCGAAGGCGGACAGCCTTGCGGTTCCAAGGCGCAATACGGTCTACGCCTGGCAAGCAGCCCTATCCACCCACTTGGGGGCTTTCATTCAAAGACACATAATGGCCTCATGCACGATCACGTGGGGCATGAGGGTCACGGTGCGGACGGGGTGCACGGGGTGCACGGGCACGGGGTGCACGGAGCGGAAGGAGCCCTCTGTGCCGAGGGCCTGACGCGCTATCGGCAGGCCGTGGTCAAGGGCTGTACGTCCAAGGAGGACGTACCCGAGTGCCTGCTGCGTCTGGGGTTGCTGGTGACACCGCCGGACGATTCCGGCGTCCTGGTCCCCGTCGCGCCCGACGTCGCGCTGGCCGGCCTCGTCCGGCCCATCGAGGAGCGGCTGGAGCGGCAGCGCGGGGACGTACGGGCGCTCACGGACAGCTTCTCGCCCGTCCACGCGATCTACACGGTCGCGAAGCGCGAACACCAGGGCTGGGCCACCGAGATCCACGGGGAGCGGGTCATCGGCTCGACCCTCGCGCACGCCGTCCGCTCCTGCCGGACCGAGCTGATGACCGTACAGCCGGGCGGCCGGCGCCTGGCGTACGACCTCGACGGCCTCGACCACCTCCGGGGAGGCGTCCGCCACCGGGCGCTGTTCCAACACGCGGCGCGCTCGCACTCGGCGACGCTGCGGCACATCGGGGAACTGGCCGGGGCGGGCGCCGAGGTCCGCACACTGGGCCATGTCATCGACCGCCTCGTGGTCGTCGACCGGACGGTGGCGTACGTCCCCGGGGCCGCGGGCGACGACGGGCGGACCTCCGCCCTGGAGATCCGCCAGCCCGATCTGGTCGCCTTCCTCGCCCAGGTCTTCGACGACGCGTGGGAACGGGCGACCCCGGTGGCCCCGGACACCTCCCGGGCCCCGGAACCGGCCGTGGCCGACGACCTCCGGCGCGCGACGGCCCGCCTGCTGGTGGCCGGGCACACGGACGAGGCGATCGCGCGGCGGCTGGGGATCAGCCGGCGGACGGTGGCGGGGAGGGTGGCGCGTCTTTCCGCGGAGTTGGGGAGCGGGAGCCGGGCGCAGCTGGGGTATTTGATCGCGGTGAGCGGGATGTTGGGGGACGGGGTGAGGTGAGGTGCGGGGTGGGGTGAGGTGCGGGGTGGGGTGAGGTGCGGGTGCGTTGCGGGCGGGTTGCCGCTGCGCGGGGCTTTGTCCCCTACCCGCCCCTTCCCGTAACCGGGGGCAAGCCCCCGGCCCCCTGTTCCGCGCTACCGCGCGGTGGCCTCAAGCGCCGGCCGGGCTGGATTTCGCCCGGTTCCGGCAACCACTCAGCCCGTCCGGCGCTTGAGGACCGGGGTCCGGGGCGGAGCCCCGGTTCGGGAAGGGGCGGGGTGGGGAACAAGGCCCCGCGCAGCGGCACCCGCACCCGCACCCCCACCGGCGCCCGCACCCGCACCCCGCCCGGCACCCCGCCGTGCCGCCAGCGCCAACGCCCCCAGCCCCACAACCACCCACCCCACCAGCACCAGCACCGGCCCCGAAGCGCCCGCCCCACCGAACGCCCCCACCGACCGCAGCAGCGAAGCCCCCGCCCCCGGCGGCAAGTACTGGCCCACCGACCCCAGCACCCCCGGCAGCATCTCCGGCGCCGACCCCATCCCCGACAGCGGATTCCCCACCACGAACATCAGCACCGCGCCCACGGCCACCCCGGGCGGCCCCACCAGCGAACCGAGTCCCGTGATGACGGCCACCATCGCCAGCTCCAGCAGCGCCACGACCCCGGCCGTGACCGCCCAGCCGCCCGGCAGCACACCGCTCAGCCGAGTGAGCATCAAGGAACTCAGCAGGCCCGAGAGCACCGCGAATCCCACGACGCCGAGCAGCCGCGCGCCCATGTCGCGCACCTTGAGTACCAGCAGCAGTCCCGCGATCACCGCGGTGATCAGCAGCGGCAGGAAGCCCATCGCCGCACCGGCGCCGTGCGGGTCGTCCGCGTCCGCGGGGACGACGTCCACGACGCCCGACAGCCGCACGCCGGGCAGTTCGCGGGCCTGCCGGGCCAGCGCGTCGGCCGCGGCGGGCGAGGCGGCGGACGCGAGGCGCAGCTCCGGCGCGCCCTCCCGGGTGCCGGGCACGAAGGCGCCGTACGCCTTACGGTGCCGCAGCGCCGCGTCGGCCGCCGCCGCGTCGGGCACCTCCTCGACGCGGTACGCGCCGGGGGCCGCGGCCCGCAGCGCACCGGCGACGTCGCGGACGTCCGCCGCGACGACCACCGGCAGCTCGCGCGGCGCGGCCCGGGAGGCCGTCCACGAGAACCAGCCGCCGATCACGAACTGCACGATCGCGACGATGACGAGAATCTTCCGCGCCGCGCCGCGCGACGACGCGGAAGAGGAACGGCCTGGGGAGCGGTCGGACATGGTCCGGCCTCCTGACAAGGGTCGGGACAATTGAATTGCGCGGCGCCCCCACATCGTGTCCGGTCGTGGCCCGGAATTTCAGCCGGAGATGGCTCTTTTCCGCTGCACGATAGGGCGTTTCATCTATGCGCAGGGGTCCTGAACAGGGTCAGAACGGGGTGAAACGGCTGGCTGCGGCAGTCATGCGCCCGCTGCCGCCTGCCGTCGGCGCCTGCCTCCCCGCGTCCGAGGCACACACCACCTGACGGAGTGAGAATTCCTCGCTTCACACGCCATCCGGTTTTCCCGAGACTGATTTGTGGACGTGTATGAAGTCCCGTCGCTATTCGGCCGTGCACGCCGGGTATGGAGGTTTGTGAGATGGAAGGAAAAGTCGCTCTCGTCACCGGGGCGGCGGGTGGAATAGGAGAAGCGGTCGTCCGGACCCTGGGCGAGCGGGGCGTCACCGTCGCGGCGGTCGACAAGGACGAGACCCGGCTGCGGGCCACGGTCGCCAAGCTCACGGCGGACGGCTTCCAGGTGGAGGCGTTCCCCGGGGACGTCACGTCCAGCCCCGACGTGGAGGCGTTCGTCGACGCGGTCGAACGGCGGCTCGGGCCGGTGGACTACCTGGTCAACGCGGCCGGTGTGCTCCGGCTCTCGGAGGCCCGGCGGCTGACGGACGCCGACTGGTCGTTCACCTTCGCGGTGAACACCAGCGGCGTCTTCTTCGTCTCGCGCGCCGTCGTCAACCGCATGGTCCCGCGCGGCCGGGGCGCGGTCGTCACCGTCGCCTCGAACGCGGCCGGCACCGCCCGCGTGGAGATGGCGGCGTACGCGGCCTCGAAGGCGGCGGCGACGATGTTCACCAAGTGCATGGGCCTGGAGGTCGCCAAGCACGGGATCCGCTGCAACCTGGTGGCGCCCGGCTCCACGGAGACGCCGATGCTCAGCAACATGTGGCAGGACGGGGAGAGCGCCCGGAAGGCGTCGATCGAGGGCGTCGCGAGCTCGTACCGCGTGGGGATACCCCTGCGGAAGCTGGCCCGTCCGGAGAACGTCGCGCAGGCCGTGGTGTTCCTGCTGTCGGACCACGCGTCGCACATCACGATGCACGATCTGACGGTGGACGGGGGTGCGGCTCTGGGGGTCTGAGGGGAGTGGCGAGTGCCCCGGTCGCCGGGTGGGCGCGTCCCACCCGGCGACCGGGGCGTCCGTCGTACGGCGGGGGCGGGGTGCGCCTGCGGCGGGCTTGTTCCCCAGCCCCGCCCCTTCCCGAAGCATCCGATGTGCGGCTCCGCCGCGTGGCGGGGCTCCGCCCCGGACCCCGGTCCTCAAGCGCCGGACGGGCTGATTTTCAGCCCGTCCGGCGCTTGAGGACATTCGGGAAGGGGCGGGGTGGGGACAAGGCCCCACCCGCCGCCTCAGGCGGTCGCACCCCCGTCCACCACCAGGTCGTGCCCCACCACGAAGCTCGCCTCGTCCGAAGCCAGCCAGCACACCGCGTCCGCGATCTCCCGCGTCTCCCCGACCCGCCCGATCGGCACGGCCGCCCGCACCCGCGCGTCACGGTCCTCGACCGTCTCGCCCGGCCGGAAAGACATGGGGGTGTTGGTGCCGCCGGGGCTCACGGCGTTGATGCGGACGCCCTCGGCGATGTACTCGCGGGCGGCCGTGCGCGTGAGGATGGACACCGCGCCCTTGGAGGCCGCGTAGGCGCCCATGCCCGGCTTGCGGCCGTGGAAGCCGATGTTGGACGCGGAGTTCACGATGACGCCGCCGCCGTGCGCCCGCATGTACTCGACCTCGTGCTTCATCGACAGCCACACACCGGTGGTGTTGACCGCGAAGACCGCGGCCCAGACGTCGTCGTCCAGCTCCGAACTGGGCCCGGGGCGGCCGACGATGCCGGCGTTGTTGAAGGCGATGTGCAGGCCGCCGTGGCGCTCCACGGTCGTCTCCACCATCCGCGCCACGTCGGCGGAGCGGGTGACGTCGGTGACGACGGCGGAGGCGGTGCCGCCCTCCTCCTCGATGAGCTTGACGGTCCCGTTCAGGTCCTCCAGGACGGGGCCGGCGACGACGACCGTGGCCCCGCCACGGGCGAAGGTCAGCGCGGTCTGCCGGCCGATGTTGGATCCGCCGCCCGTGACCAGGGCGACCTTCCCGGTGAAGCGAGCAGTCATGTCGGGTTTCTCCTTAGTACGAGTGAGCGTGTGCGTGAAGGAAGGAAGGAGCAGGAAGGGACAGAGGTGAGCCGTGCGTGCGCCTGTGGGTGAACGGGCCGTCGGCTACGTGCCCGCCGAGGTGAGCGGGGCCGACGCCGGATCCGGCCGGCCCGGCTGATCCGAACGGTCCGGCTGATCCGAACGGTCCGGCTGATCCGAACGGCCCGTACCGGTCGTACGGCCGTCAGCTCCCGTACGGCCGTCAGCGTCCGCACCGACCGCCCCCTCCGGCGGCCGCCGCCGCAGCACCACCGCCGCCACCACCGCGCTCACCGCGAACGCCGCCGCCGCGACCGTCAGCGCGAACCCGTAGCCCCCGCTCGTCGCCTCCGCCAGGCCCGTACCGCCGTCCCGCAGGGCCGTCGTGCGGTTGGTGGCCAGGGAGACGAGGACGGCCAGGCCGACCGTCGGGCCGATCTCCATGGCGGTGTTGACGACGCCGCCGGCCAGGCCGGCCCGCTCGTCCTCGACGCCGTCCAGGGCGACGACGGTCGAGCCGGAGAAGACACAGGCGATTCCGACGGGGAAGAGGATCAGACCGATCAGCAGCGTGCCCAGGTAGGCGCTGCCGGCGTCGAGCCTGCCGATGAGCAGCAGCCCGGCCGCGGCGAGCAGCAGCCCGCCCGAGGTGACGGCCCGGCCGCCGAAGCGGGCGATGAGCCGTCCCGCGAACAGACCCGTGGCCAGCTGCGCGGCGCTGAAGGGCAGGAACGCCGCCGAGGTCAGCAGGGGCGAGACGTCCCGCACCTCCTGGAAGTAGAGCGACAGCAGGAAGAAGATCGTGGACATGCCCGCCGCGCCGATGAACGTCGCCCACAGGGCCGTGCCCCGGCGCCGCCGCAGCAGGAACCCCATCGGCACCAGCGGGTCGGACACCCGCAGCTCGACGGCGACGAACGCCGCGAGCAGCACCAGCCCGGCGAGCACCGGCAGCCACACCACCGTGGCGCCCCAGGGCCGCTCGCCCGCCTCGACCAGCCCGTAGCTCATGACGGTCAGGCCCGCGGTCACCAGGACGGCGCCGGGGACGTCGAGCCGCACTCGCGCCGGGGCGGGCCCGGTGGGCAGCAGCCGGCGGGCGGCGAGCACGGCGACGAGCGAGACGCCGACCGGCACCACGAAGGACCAGCGCCACGACACCCACGTCGAGACCGTCCCGGACAGCAGCATGCCCGAGGTGGCGCCGAAGCCGGCCAGCCCGCCCCACACGGCGAGCGCCCGCGCGTGCCGGCCCTCCTCCGGGTAGAGCGAGCGGACCAGGGACATCGCCGCCGGGGCGGCGAGCGCCGCGCCGACGCCCTGGAGGAAGCGGCCGCCGAGCAGCGCGGCGAAGCCGGGCGCGAGCCCCGCGGCGGCCGAGGCGAGCCCGAAGACGGCCGCGCCGGCGACCAGCGACCGGCGGCGGCCCAGCAGGTCCGCGAGCCGGCCGCCGAGCATCAGCAGACCGCTGAAGGACAGCCCGTACGCGGCGCTGACGAGCGTCAGCTGGGCGCCGGACAGGCCGAGGTCGCGCTGGATGGCCGGCAGCGCCGGGGACAGCATCGTGATGGCCAGGATCAGCACGACCTGCACGGCGCCCAGCAGGGCGAAGCCGCGTCCGGCGCGTGCGGCGCCCGGAGCCGGTGCGGTACCGGAGGACATGGGGGCCTCTCTTTTCCGGTTTCGGGTGGTGGTGCTCGGGTGGTGGTGCGGGAGAGCGACGCGGGAAGACGCGGGTGGTACGTGCGCGCGGCCCCCGCGGCGGCCGTGCGCACGCCCCCGCCTCAGCCGGGAAGCCGTATGGCCTGCGCGTGCCGGAAGACGTTCTTCGGGTCCCACTGCGCCTTGACCGTCTGGAGCTTGCGGTAGTTGCCCTTGAAGTACAGCTCGTGCCAGGGCACCCCGGAGCCGTTCCACTGGGGCGAATTCAGGTCGACGTCCGCGTAGTTGACGAAGCAGCCGTCGGTGACGTCGCCCGGCGCGGGCACGCCGCCGGTCGCGGCGTAGACGTCCTGGTAGAACTCCCGGATCCAGGAGAGGTGCCGGGCGTCGTCGGCCGCGTTCTGCCAGAAGGTGATGTAGTGCAGCTTCAGGACGGAGTCGCGCTGCGGCACGACGGTGGCGGCGGGCGCCACGGTGTTGATCCTCCCCCCGTAGGTGCTGATCATCACGACGGACATGGGGCCCTGGAAGTCGGTGCGGGACAGGTGCTTGTAGAAGGCCTTGAGCTGCGCCTCGGGGAAGCCCTTGCGCATATAGGCCGACTTGGCCTTGAAGCGGGTGGTCGGGTCGGGTGCCGTGAAGCCCGGCCAGTACGTGGTCGCGTGCAGCCAGGCGATCGTGCGCCGGTCGTCGACGCGGTAGTCCACGCCGGAGTCCTTGTTGACGGCCGCGAGGAAGTCGTCGAGGAGCTTGGCGGAGTTCGGCGCCCCGGCGTCGATCTGGGTGGTCATGGAGAACGAGCCGGCCGACCGGTGGGCGGGCTTCAGCTGGCTGAAGAGGCTCGCGTAGGGCGAGCCGGGGGCGCTGTTCCGCTCGCACCACTGGCCGAAGTTGCGCAGGATCGTGGTGAAGGCCGCCTCGGTCATCCGGTCCCACGACCAGGTGACGGTGGAGACGTGCAGCTCGGAGGGCGGCTGGGGAAGCAGTTTCGCGGGGTCCGCGCCGGAGGCGCCCGGCGAGCGCATCAAGTACTTGGTGACGACCGCGAGGGTGCCCCCGCCCGCCCCGGTGTGCGCCCACAGCAGGTCGCGGTTGGGGTCGGTCTCCTCGCGGGTGGCGACGACCTTACGTGCCTTGCCGTCGCGGTCGACGACCACGGCCTCCACGCCGTACAGGTGGTCGACCACCAGTCCGTGCAGACGGGCCAGCGCGCCGTAGCCGCCGCCCACGATGTGGCCGCCCGCCCCCACGGTGGGGCAGGTGCCGCCGGGTATGGTCACGCCCCAGCCCTTGTAGAGCACCCGGTAGGCGTCGCCGAGCCGGGCGCCGGGCTCGATGAAGAATGCCCGCCGGCCCGGGTCGTAACCCACCTCGTCCATGGCGGACATGTCGATGACGAGCCGTACGCCGTCACCGGTCACGAAGTCCTCGTAGCAGTGGCCGCCACTGCGCACGGCGAGTTGCCTGCCGCTGTCGACGGCCTCCTGGACGGCGGCGACCACGTGATCGGCGGTGCCGACGAGCCGCACGCTGTCGGGGGTGCCCACCCAGCGCCGGTTGGTGCCCCAGACCAGGTCCGGGTAGCGCCGGTCCGAGGGCTTGACGGTGACGGGGCCGAACGCCGGGACCACTGCCTCGCCGGCGCCCTCCGCCGCGCCGGTGGCCGTGGCCGGCGGGGCCCCCGGAAGGGTGCCCACCGTGCCGATTACCGCCGCCGTCGCTCCGGCGGCGGCGGTACCGGCGAGAAAGCGACGCCGGGGGTACCCGGCGTCACGGGAGTTGTCGCGCATTCCGTTCTCACCTCAGGGCTTCAGTGCCGCAGCGCGTCGGACGCGCTGACCGCGTTGCGCCGCAGCACGGCGGTCATCGCGTCGAGCGTCGCGGCGAAGTCGGTGTCGAGTTCCCGCAGATAGGAGTTCTGGCCGAGCACGGCCTCCGACGGCGCGTCGGTGAGGGTGATGCTGAGCGTCAGGGTGAGGTTTCCGTGGGCGTCCTCACCGATCTGGTTGGTGATGGTGTGCAGGTCGGACGCGTCCGTGTGCCGGAAGGTGATCCGCCCCGACGTCTCGTCCGGGGTGACGCGCTGGACGAGCGTCCGGTCACCGCGCGTGGCCTCGCGCAGGAACCCGTCGCCGTAGCGCTCCAGGATCCGGCACGAGGTGATGGCCGGGACGTAGCCGACCGGGTGCTCCGCCTTGTGGAGCAGCACCCGCCAGAGCTGGCCCCGGGTGGTGGCCGGCTTGCCGGTCTCTCCTGCGGTGTTGACCTGACGGGTCCACGAAAGCGTAATCATTCGTTCTCCTGATCGGGTGCCGGTCGAACTCCTCATCGATGCTGGCGCGAGAATTCTTCGATTTCGCGGACGTCAACTTCAAGGCGTCCCGGGCGAGTTCGTCAGGTGACCCCGGGCGTGTCAGGTCGGCGCGGGCACCTGACGTAGTGCGCGGCGGGACCGGCGCGGGCGGTGCGCCCGCGGATCAGGATGGATCGCGTGACAACGCCTCGGCGGACCGCGAAACGCCTTCCCCGGGAATGGTGAGAGCAGAAACAGGAGAGACACGATGTCCAAACGATTCGATGGCAAGGTCGTCCTGGTCACGGGGGGCGGAGAAGGCATCGGCCGCGCCGCCGCCTTCGCTTTCGCACGCGAGGGGGCCGAGGTCGTGGTCGCCGGACGGCACCCCGAGATGCTGCACGAGACGGTCGAGGAGATCAAGGCACTGGGCGGAAAGGCCAGTTGCGGCATAGCCGATGTCTCGGACACCGAGAAGGACGACGCGAAAGCCGTCGTCGCGGCCGTGGTGGCCCGGCACGGCCGGCTCGACGTCGCCTTCAACAATGTCACCGAACTCGGCCCGGAGCAGCCGGTGGCGGAGATCGGCGAAAACGTCTGGGGAGAGACCCTGGCGGCCAATCTGACCGGTGTCTGGCTGTCGATGAAGCACGAGATCGCGCACATGGAGAAGAACGGCGGCGGGGTGATCGTGAATACCGCCAGCAATATCGGCTCCCAGGGCATGCTCCCGGGCCTGGGCGCGTACGCCGCCTCCAAGGCGGCGGTGAGCACGCTCACGCAGACGGCGGCCCGCGAGTACATCGACAAGGGCGTCCGCATCAATGCGATCAGCCCCTGCCCGCTGGGGCGCGGGGCGAAGGTCGAGGAGATCGCGGAGACGGTGCTGTGGCTGGCGTCGGACGAGGCGTCCTACGTGGTCGGCCACGATCTCGTACTGGACCGCAAGACCGCCGTCTGAATTCCGCCGCGCGCCTTTCCCCCTTCCCCCTACTTCCCCTTCCCCCCCTCTTCCCCTCTTCCCCCTTTTTCCCTTTCCCCGGCCCCGGCCCGGAAGCGGCGGGCAGCCCGAAGTCGAGAGGACAGCGAGAGACGTGGCCAACATCCTCATCGCCGGAGGCGGCATCGGCGGCCTCGCCGCGGCGATCTCCCTCGCCCGGCAGGCCCATAGGGTGACCGTCCTGGAGCGCGGCGAGACCTTCGGGGAGGTCGGGGCCGGCATCCAGCTGGGCCCCAACGCCTTCCTCGCCCTCGACCGGCTGGGCGTCGGCACCGCCGTCCGCGAACGGGCGGTGCTCATCGACGAGTTGCGGTTCATGGACGGCGTCACCGGCGAACGGGTCGCCTCCATGCCCCTGACCGGCGCCTACCGCGAACGCTTCGGGAACCCGTACGCGGTCGTCCACCGCGGCGACCTCTACCAGGCGCTGCTCGACGCCTGCCGCGCCCACCCGGGCGTGCTCCTGCTCGGCGGCAACTACGTGGTGCGGTACGCGCAGGACGCCACCGGTGTGACGGCCGTGACCTGCACCGGGCGGGAATTCCACGGCGACGCCCTGATCGGCGCCGACGGCATCCGCTCGGCCGTGCGCCGGCAGCTCGTCGGCGACGGCGCCCCCCGCGTGTCGGGCCACACCATCTACCGCTCGGTGATCCCCATGGAGCGGGTGCCGGAGGAGCTGCGCTGGAACAGCGTCACCCTCTGGGCCGGCCCCAAGTGGCACTTCGTGCACTACCCCATCGCGAGCGGCAAGTCCCTGAACCTGGCCGCCACCAGGGACGACGCGGCCACGGAGGCGATGACCGGCGTCCTGGTCGACGCGGGGCGGGTGGCCGCCGAGTTCCCCGACCTCGGCGACGCGGCCCGGCGGCTGCTGGCGCTCGGCGAGGACTGGCGGGCATGGGTGCTGTGCGACCGCGACCCGATCGCCGGCTGGACGGACGGCAGGGTGGCGCTGCTCGGCGACGCCGCGCACCCGATGCTCCAGTACGCGGCGCAGGGCGCGTGCATGGCCCTGGAGGACGCGGTGCTGCTCGGCGAGTCCCTCGCGGGCGCCGAGGGGGACGAGCCCGCGTTCGGGCGGCGGCTGGAGAAGTACAACGCCGGCCGCCGGGAACGCGCCTGCCGCACCCAGCTGGTGGCCCGGGAGATGGGCAGGCAGCTCTACCACCCGACGGGCGAGGCGGCCCGCGCCCGCAACGAGATGCTGTCCTCGCTCACCACCGAGGACCTCTACGACAAGGTCGACTGGCTGCACGCCGGCGTGCGCTGACCCGCCGCGCGCGGGAAACGCCGAGGAGCCGCCCCCGGGCGTACCGGGAGCGGCTCCGGGCGCTTACGGCCGTGCGTCAGTGGCCGTCGTGGTGCCCACCGTGGTGGCCGTCGTGGTGGCCTCCGTAGTGACCGTCGTGGCCGTCACCGCGGTAGCCGTCGTGGCCGTGGTGGCCACGCCCGTGACCCTCCTCGCGGTTGAACGAACCGTTGCCCGAGATGATCGGCAGCTCGTCCAGGATGTGCGACAGCGGGTCGTCGCCGTCGTGGATCGTGGAGTTCTCGGTGCAGGTCTGCTGCTGCTGCGAGCTCAGGATCGGGATGTCCTGGAGGCCGATGTTGAGCAGCGCCAGGAGCGACTGGGCGCCGAGCTTGCCGATGCCGATGCACGGCTTGTTGAGGGAGCCGTTGACCAGGCCCATCTGGGGGCTCATATAGCCACCCGTGTAGGTGTTGCCGTACTCCTGGTGCGCGCCGTTCGCGTTGGCGACGTCGTCACTGTTGCCCACCGCCATCGCCGGGGCGGTCGAGACGCCGGCCGCGGAAGCCACGAGCGCCGTTGTGGCCAGTACTTTCTTGATCACGCTATTCCTTCGCTCTGGTCGATATACGGGAGCGTTCTGGCTAACTCGGGAAAACCGCGAAGGTTATCGCCATTCACCCCGTCGGCCCACCGGTGCGACCCGATCAGAATAAGTACGGCCACCTGGGCACGGCCACACCCTCGGACACGGAAAGCCCCCCGGCCGCGGGGCCCGCACACCCGCGGCCGAGGGAATTCCGGAACAGCGGCTACTTGCCGTGGCCGCCGAATCCGCCGTGCCCGTGGTCCCCGAAGCCGCCGTGGCCGTGACCACCGAAGCCGCCGTGTCCGCCGAAGCCGTTGTGGTCGTGACCGCCGAAGCCGCCGTGACCGCCGTGCCCACCGTTCGAGTGGTTCCCGGAACCGTTCCCGGAAATGATCGGGATCTCGTCGAGGAGGTGCGACAGCTGGTCGTCCCCGTCCTTGATCGTGGAGTTGTCGGTGCACTGCTGCTGCTGCTGCGACGTGGCGATCGGGATGTCCTGGAGGCCGATGTTGAGCAGCGCCAGGACGGACTGGAGACCGAGCTTGCCGATACCCAGGCACGGCTTGTTCAGCGTGCCCTGGATAAGGCTCATCTGCGGGCTTTCCTTGCCACCGGTCTTGGTGTTGCCGTAACCGGTCTTGGCGGCGTTGCCGTTGGCGACGTCATCGTCGTTGCCGATCGCCAGGGCGGGACCGGCGAGGGTGCCGACCGCGGATGCCGTCAGGGCGGCCGTGGCGATTACCTTCTTGAGCACGTCTATGCCTTTCGATCGTGTAGCGCCCCCACTGGGAAAGCGTTCTGAATAACTCCGGCGTTATGCAGAGGTTCCGGGCTTTCACTCATTCGAGCCATCGGTTCCACCGCCCGAAGAAATTGATATGAAGGGATCTCTTATTATCGGCGCTATTCACCGGGTAACCGCCGGACCGGGCCGTGCGGGCAGGCCGCCGGGGCAGCCCCGGGCCATGGCCCGGGGCTGCCGGGCAGGTCACGGGCGGTGTCCCGGTCCGTGTTCGAACCAGCGACCGTCGCGATCACGAAAATGTACGTATTACGTGCCGGTGGTGTCGCGGTCGCCCGTGCGCCCTCCGCCGCGCCCGCTTCCTGCGGCATGATCTCCACTCCCCACACCACGCGCGGTGGCGGTTCGAGGGAGGCCGTCCGGGATCGGGCCGACCGTGTGCCGGAAGCCAAGTACCGGCTGGGGACGGAAGGTTCACAACGACATCGGGAGAGACCCATGGGCAGCAGCACCCCCCAGGCGCGCAGGAGCGACACCCGTGAGCGCATCCAGAAAACGGCCCTGGACCTCTTCGTCTCGCGTGGTTACGAGAAAACGTCGCTACGGGAGATCGCCGAGGAGCTCGGCGTCACCAAGGCGGCGCTGTACTACCACTTCAAGACGAAGGAGGACATCCTCAGCGCGATCTCCGAGGAGCTGGGCCGTCCGGTCGACGAACTCATCGCCTGGGCCAAGGAGCAGCCACCGGGTCTGGAGACGCGGCGCGAGCTGCTGATCCGCTACAGCGCGGCCCTGAAGTCGGCCATCCCGATCTACCACATCCTCCAGGAGAACCAGGCGACGCTGCGGGACCTCGCCGTCGGCCAGACGCTGCGCGAGCGGGTGGAGTCCATCGCCCGCCTGATGCACGCCGGCGGGATCCCCTTCGACACCCATGTCCGGGTCGCCAGCGCCCTGCTGACCGTCCACTTCGGGGCGTTCACGCTGGACGAGGTGGGCGGCACGGACGAGCAGAAGCGGCAGGCGCTCCTCGCCGTGGCCCTGGAGACCCTGGACTCGGCCGGCGCCCGCGCGGCCGAGGAGGCCACCGCCAAGGCGGTCGGCAAGGGCTGACCGGCCCGGACGGCCGGACGACACCGGGCCGGAGCGGCACCCCGCCGCTCCGGCCCGGTCATGTCCGCCTGCCTGTCCGCCCGGGGTACGCCGGCCCGGACGGTCAATCGAGGCCGGTTGTGGAAGGCCGGTTGTGGACGGTCAGTTGTGGACGGTCAGTTATTGACGTCCTGCGGGAAGACCAGCTGCTTGCCCATCCACTCCATGGCCGGGGAGATCTCCCGCCGCCAGGTGGTGAAGTTGTGGCTGCCCTCGGGGAGGATCATCTTGTCCGCCTTCATCGGGGGCTTCACCGCGTCCAGGAAGCGCTTCGTCTCCTTCAGGTTCTTCTCGCCGTGCAGGCTGCTGGTGACCAGCACCGTGGCGGGGGGCGCGGGCAGGTTCCTCAGCCGCCAGATCAGGTCGTGCTCGTGGCGCCGCTTCTTCTCGTCCGGCCCCTTGCCGAAGAGGTCGCCGGTGGTGAGGTCGGTACCGACCTTGTAGTCACCGGAGAGGGCGGCGGCGACCGGGTAGACGTCCGGTTGGCGCATGGCGAGCAGCAGCGAGCAGGTGCCGCCCGAGGAGTAGCCGAGGGCGCCCCAGGCGCTCGCCTTGTGGCCGACCCGGTAGCCGCTGCGGAGCGCGTCGGGCAGGTCCTTCGTCAGGAAGGTCTCGGCCTGCGGGCCGCCGGGGACGTCGACGCACTCGGTGTCGCGGGGCATCGCGATGTTCGGCGAGAGCATCACGACGACGGTCGGCTGCATCTTGTTCTCGGAGATCAGCTTGCTCGCGGTCTTCGGCACCTGGAGGTGCTGGGAGAGGCTCTCGGTGCCGCCGGGGTAACCGGTGATCGTCACGATCACCGGGAAGCGCTGGCGCTCGTACTGCTTCTGGAAGTACTGCGGCGGCAGATAGACGAAGGCCGGGGCGGCCGCCTGGGCCCGGCGGCCGATGATCTTCACCGATTCCATCCTGCCGACCTGGTCCGGCGGGCCCTTGGGCAGTCCGGCCTTCTCCAGGCCCTCCGGCGGACCGGGCTGCACCAGCCCGCCCTTGCCGGTGTCGACCCGGGCGCCCGTGCCGGCGAGGTCCGTCACGCCGGTGACCTGGCCCTGCGAGCGGTCGTACTTGCCGATCAGCTGGCCCCAGGTGCCGTAGAAGCTCTGGGCGGAGTTCACCGCGAGCAGCACCGCGGACATGATCGTCAGCTGGGTGGTGAGGATCGCGCCGAGCCGGCCCAGCACCGGCAGCGCGCCGCGCCCGGAGAGCCGGGGCCACAACCAGACGGTGAGCCCCACGCACAGCACGGCGACGAAGACCACTGTGTACAGAAGCGACCTGCTGGTCAGGCCCATGCGCCCCTCAACTCCCTGCCCCCATGGTGGGCACTCATGTTCGGTCCGGCCATGCTCACCGATGAAGAGGCCGTAATGGGTGGACAGGGTTGCTCTGGACCCATTTCTTCCCCTCCTCTTGTCCTGCCCGTGGCCTGGGCGCCCATCCCTGTTAGCGGGCGCGAAACCGGCCCCCCGGAGCGCCGAAAGCGACAACGAACCGCCCTGTGGCCGGTTACCGGCCCCGTCCGGGGGTGGGTACGAGCCGCGCTGGGCAGGAAGGGCTGCATGGGCGAAGTCTTCTTGCGCAGGTTGAGCCGATGGCAGGCCGAGCAGTACCGCGAGCAGCTCGCGGATCTGCACGGAGCGGCGTACGGGAGCCCGCCGGGCGAGGCCCTCCGCGACCGCGCCCCCTTCCTGGAACAGCTCGCCGGGGCCTCCGCGCGGCCCGGCTTCGACCTGGTGCTCGCCGACGGCGGAGGGCCGGTGGGCTGCGCGTACGGATACCCGGCGGCGCGGGACAGCGGCCTGTGGCGCGACTTCGCCGGTCGCGTCCCCGAGGAACTGGAGGAGCTGACGGCCGCGGGCCGCGTCTTCGTGCTCGCCGAGCTGATGGTGCTGCCCCGGCACCGCCGCCAGGGCATCGGCAGGCGGCTGCACGACCGGCTGCTGTCGGGCAGCGGCGCGGCGCTGGCCGCGGTGGTCCTCGCGCCGATGGACGCCCGGAGCCAGGCGGTCCGCGCGGCCCGCCGCTCCTGGGGCTGGGTGGCGGCCGGCACGCTCCGGCCGGCCACGCCGGGCGGCCCGGCGCCGGAGGTGTTCACGCGACCGCTGCGCAGATGACGGCCGGGGCGGGGGCCTGCGGCGAGCGGCGTGACGGCCGGGGCGGCGGCGGGCCGGCGAGCGGCGCGGCGCACCGGCCCCGGGGCCGCCGGAAAGCGGGCGGCGGCCCCTCCCGCTTCCCTACGGCCCCTCGCGGGCGGCCCCTCCCGCTCGCTACGGCCCCTCGCGCCCTCCGGCTCCTTCGCCCTCTGGCCGAACACCCTCTTCCGCTGGATGGTGGGGGGACGGCCCCACGGCCGCGGAGCGGTGGGGCAGCGGGAGGGGATCGCTCATGACCCAGGACGCCGGCACGGCCCGGGCCGCCATCACCAACCGGTACCTCAGCGGTCTCTACGCGCCGGTGCGCGAAGAGATCACCGCGGTCGACCTGCCGGTGACCGGCCGGCTGCCCGAGTCGCTGCGCGGCCGCTACCTCCGCAACGGCCCCAACCCCCTCGGCGACCCGGACCCGGCCACGTACGGCTGGTTCGGTGGCGAGGGCATGGTGCACGGGGTGCGGCTGCGCGACGGCAACGCCGAGTGGTACCGCAACCGCTGGGTCCGCTCCGACGCCGTGGCCGGGCACCTCGGCGAGAAGCTGCTGCACGGACCGCGCCACCTGGACCTGGACTTCGCGCCCAACACCCATGTCCAGCGGTTCGCCGGGCACCTCCTCGCGCTGGTCGAGGGCGGCTCGCTGCCGTACGAGCTGGACGACGAGCTGCACACGATCGGCCCGTTCGACTTCCACGGCACGCTGCCCGGCGGGCTGGCCGCGCACACGGTGATCGACCCGGCGAGCGGTGAGCTGCACACCGTGGCGTACTGCGTGGCCCGGCCGTACGTGCAGTACCTCGTCGCGGGCACGGACGGCCGGGTGCGGCACCGGGTGGACATCCCCGTGGAGGGGCGCCCGCTCATGCACGACTTCTCGCTGACCGAGCGGCACGTCCTGCTGTACGACCTGCCGGTCGTCTACGCCGCCCCGGGGCCGGGCGCCGAGCTCAGCGCGCACTGGGACGACGCGCGCCCCGCGCGCCTGGGCGTGCTCCCGCGCGACGGGGGCGCGAAGGACGTGCGCTGGCTGGAGATCGATCCGTGCTTCGTCTTCCACCCCATGAACGCCCATGAGCGGGACGGTGTGATCACCGTTCATCTCGTCCGCTACGAGCGCCTCTTCGACTCCCGCGCGAAGTCGGCGGCCGCCCCGTCCCGGCTGGAGCGGTGGACGGTCGATCTGGCGGCGGGCTCGGTGCGGCGGCAGCCGGTCGACGACCGCCCCGTGGAGTTCCCGCGCGCGGATCCGCGCCGGCTGACCGGCCGGAACCGCTTCGGCTACGCGATGCTGGAGCCGTCCGGCCTCGTGGACACCTCGGCCCCGTACGCGACGGGCGGCGCCGGCCCGGACCGGCTGGGGGCGGGGCTGGTCAAGTACGACCTGGAGCGCGGCACGAGCGAGTGCTTCCTGGTCCACCCGGCGGGCGACATCGGCGAGGGCGCGTTCGTGCCCGCCGCCCCGGACGCGGCGGAGGACGACGGCTGGGTGCTGGCGTACGCCTACGACCCGGAGCGCGCGGCCTCGGACCTGGTGGTGCTGGCCGCCCAGGACTTCGCCGCGGGGCCGGTCGCGACGGTGCACCTGCCGGTACGGGTGCCGCTGGGCTTCCACGGCAACTGGATCCCTGACGGGGAGTGAGAAATTCTCGCGCGGGGGCACACGGGTGCGAGTGGAGGCGGGGGCTTTCCCCCAACGGTGTTTGCGGGGGAAGGCTTATGAGGGTCCTGAGCACGCTGGGGCGGGTGCGACAGCTAGCCTTACCTAGCCGTCCGGACACGGGACGATTCCCCGCACTACGGACATTTCATAGCTCCCGAGACATGTGAAGGACTTCTCCCCATGGGCATTCGGAGTCTGCTGCGGAACGCGTTCGGCCGGTCCAGGACAGCGACAGCCGAGCGCGACGAACCCGGCCTGCCCCAGCAGAACGCGGGCCCGGGCGGCGCCGACGGCGCGGAACCGGCGGGTGCCGGGGCCGGCGCCGCCCCCGGGAAGGAGGCCGCCACCGACGGCGGCACCCTGGCGGCCGTACCGGCACCGGCCGCGGAGCCGGCGCCCACGGGCGGGCGGGACGAGCACGAGGCGACCGGGGAGGCCGCCACGGAGGCCCCCGGGGCGCCGGCCATCGCCCGGCCGCGCGCCTCCGCCGAGGGTTCCGTGCCGGAGCCCGCCGCCGAGCCGGCCGGGGCCTTCCGGGCGCCGGTGCCCGCGCAGCCCCGGCCGGCCGCCGAGGACACGATCCCCGACCCCGGCCCGCTCGGCCCCACCCCGGGCCCGGTGCCGCAGCCCGACCCGCTCCCCCAGCCGGAGCCCTCGCCGACCCCGATGCCGGCCCCCAAGCCCATCCCGGAGCCGGACCCGGTGCCCGCGCCGAACCCCGAGCCGCTGCCGGAGCCCGAGCCCACCCCACGCCCCGCACGACCCCGCCCCGAGCCCGGCCCCACCCCGGAGCCGTCGCCCGCGATGCCGCCGCGCGAGCAGGCACCGGCGGTGAGCCTGGAGAAGCTGGAGAAGACCGCCCCCGGGCTCGTCAGCCTCTACAAGGAGGCCAAGGTCTCCCTGGAGAAGCAGGGCCTCGTCGGGCAGCGGGCGGCCGTCTACCTCGTCCTCGACCGGTCGGGCTCGATGCGCGAGTACTACAAGAACGGCACCGTGCAGCACCTCGCCGAGCAGGTCCTGGGGCTGTCCGCGAACCTCGACGACGACGGCACCGTGCCCGTCGTCTTCTTCTCCACCGACGTCGACGGTGTCGCCGAGCTGAACCTCGACGACTACGCGGGCCGCATCGAGGAACTGCACTCCGGCATGGGTCACATGGGCCGGACCAACTACCACTGGGCGATGGAGGCGGTGATCGAGCACTACCGGAACTCGGGTGCCACCGACCCCGCGTTCGTCGTCTTCCAGACCGACGGCGGGCCTTACAGCAAGCCCGCGGCCGAACGCGCGCTGTGCCAGGCGGCGGAGCTGCCGATCTTCTGGCAGTTCGTCGGCTTCGGCGACCCGGAGGGCAAGGGCTTCGACTTCCTGCGGAAGCTGGACGACCTGCCGGTGCCGGAGAAGAGGGTCGTGGACAACGCGGGCTTCTTCCACGCGGGGCGGGACCCGCGGGCGCTCGGGGACGCGCGTCTGTACAAGGAGCTGATGGTGGAGTTCCCGGACTGGCTGGCGGAGGCCCGGGCGGCGGGGATCGTGCGCGACTGACCCGCCGGGTCGCGGGGCTCGGCCCCGGACCCCGGTCCTCAATCGCCGGACGGGCTGATTTCAGCCCGTCCGGCGATTGAGGACATCCGGGAAGGGGCGGGTAGGGGAAAAGGCCCCGCGCAGCGGCACCTCCCCGGCAACGCCCCGTCACGGCCCCGGCAACTCCACCGTCACCCGCAACCCACCCCCCACCGCCGGAACCGCCCGCACCACACCCCCGTGCGCCCGCGCGATCGACCGCACGATCGACAGACCCAGCCCCGCCCCCGCCCCACCCGTCCGCTCCCGGCCGCGCCCCCGGCGGAACGGTTCGAAGAGACCGTCCACGTCCGCCGCCGCGACGACCGGCCCGGTGTTGCGCACGGAGAGCCGGCCCGGTCCGACCCTGACCTCGACGGTGCCGCCCCGGTGGTTGTACTCGACGGCGTTGCGCAGCAGGTTGCCGGTCAGCTGGGCGAGCAGTACGCGGTCGCCGCGCAGCGGCGCCGGGGACGCCTCGACGCCGATCCGGACCTCCCCACGCTCCGCCCGGCCCGCGACGGCCGCGACCTCCTCCGCGACCACCTCGGCCAGGTCGAGCGGCTCGCGCCGCTCCAGCCCGCGCTCGCTGCGGGCCAGTGCCAGCAGTCCGTCGATGAGCCGCTCGGAACGGCGGTTCGCGGCGAGCAGGACCTCCTTCGTCCGGGCCAGCTCGGCCGGTGAGGGGTCGCCGTCCAGGCCCACCTGGACGGCCGCCCGCTGGGTGGCCAGCGGGGTCCGCAACTCGTGCGAGGCGTTGGAGACGAAACGGCGCTGGCTGTCGAACGCCGCGTGCACCGGCCGCAGCGCCCGGCCGGCGATCCACCAGCCGACGCCCACCGCGAGCAGCGCGGTGACCAGCAGCGCCACCCCGGACCAGAGGACCAGCTCACGGGAGGCGGCCGCGCTGACGTCACCTGAGACGCGGTGGACAGTGGAGACGGTGAGCTCCCGGGTCTCCGACGGCAGCGCCGGCCCCGTGGACTCCGCGCGCCGCACGGGCACCGCCAGCCGTGCGATGGTCCCCGCCCGCTCGCGCGTCCCCGCCCGCGAGAGGAGGTTGACGGTGAGCAGCAGCAGCCCGCCCAGAACGACGAAGACCGCGCCGAAGGCGACGGCGATCCGCGTCCGGGCCGTGGGGGCGAGCAGCCGGAGCGGGCTCACAGGACGTACCCGACACCCTGCACGGTACGGATCAGCGGCGGGTCGCCGAGCTTGCCGCGCAGCTTGCTCATGGCGACGCGCACCGCGCCCGTGAACGGGTCGGCGTGCGCGTCCCAGGCCCGCTCCAGGAGCTCCTCGGCGCTGACGACCCCGCCCTCGGCCTCCAGCAGGATCTGGAGCAGCGAGAACTCCTTGGGCGAGAGCTCCAGCGCCCGGCCGTCCCGCTCGGCCGTCCGCCGCACGGTGTCCAGCCGTACGCCGTCCCGCTCCAGGAGCGGCGGCGCGGGCCGCGCGCTGCGCCGCCGGAGCGCCCGTACGCGCGAGACCAGCTCGGGGAACTCGAAGGGCTTGGGCAGATAGTCGTCCGCCCCCAGGTCGAGGCCCATGACGCGGTCCTCCATGCTCCCGGCGGCGGTGAGCATCAGGATCCGGGTGCGGGATCCGGTGCCGACGAGGTGCCGGGCGACGTCGTCGCCGTGCACCCGGGGCAGGTCGCGGTCGAGGACGACGACGTCGTAGTCGTGCAGGGAGAGATAGGCGATCGCCGCGTCCCCGCTGTAGACGGTGTCCACGGCGAAGCCGGCCCGGCGCAGGCCGGTGGCCACGATCTCGGCCAGCGTCTCCTCGTCCTCGGCGACCAGTATCCGCATGACGTCGTCCCTCTCCTTCTCCTTCGGCGCACCCCCTTCCCAGGATGAGGGTGTACAGGAGGAGATGTTTCGCAAATGTCTCCTTATACGCGGGTTATGCGCGGGGCGTGCGAAGACCGCGCGAAAGCCGTGCGGCCGCCGTCGCGACGGCGGCGCTCACGGAGGGCGACGGTGACACTCACGGAGGACGGGGCGCCCGTGCCCGCCCCCCACGCCGCCCGCGCCCGGGAACGCCCCAGCGCGCCCCTTCCCGGCCGTGACGGAAGGCCGACCGACTGACTACGCTAGGTAGCCGTAGGATCACGCTTCGGATTCTGGAGTGACTTCCGGGCGCCGGGGCGCGAGACCACGGAGGGGGAGGGGAACCCGGGTGGCGGGAGTGGCGGGAGGGCACCTCCCGCCACCCGGGTACACACAGCGGCGCCACCGCCGCCAAGACACCGCCGCTACGACCAGAGACCCAGCAGGAAGGGATACGCGCCGAGGATCTTCGCCGGGCCCTGGACCACCTCACGGAAGGTGAAGACGAGGTACTGATCGCCCTTCGTGGCGAAGAAGTGCGTCTCGTCGCCGACGGCGGCCGAGGCGATCGTGTCCGGCGTCCGGAAGCCGGCGGGCACGTGCTCCAGGACGAGCTCGCGCACCTCACGCCCGTACCGCCCGCGCGGCAGGTCCACGGTCGCCGTGCCTTTCTCGCCGAACACCAGATAGCGCGAGCCGTCCGGCGCCGCGGCCACCGCCTTCAGCGGGCGGCCGGTGCCACCGAGCTCCTCCTCGGGGAAGTAGTGCCCGAGCGGCACGTCCCTGGAGCCCTTCTCGGAGAACTCGACCGCGAGATCGCCCTTCACCCCCAGATAGGGGTGGGCCGATCCCCTCGGCGTGGTGGTGACGAAGTCGAAGCCGTCGTGGAACTCCTTCGGCAGGTGCGGGAACCGCTCCACGATCTTCCGCGGCCCGCCCTCGATCCGGTTGCGCTGCGAGAACCGGACGACCTCGTCGCCCCGGAAGCCGTCGAAGCGCACGTACGGCGTCCGGTCGGCACCCGGCACCCACTTCGACACGGTGCCGAACACCCCGCCCCCGGCCTCCAAGGTCGTCTTGAAGATGCTGGTCACGGTGGAGAGCAGGCCGCCCGGGCCGGGCTCCACGAGCAGCCCGGCCAGCGCGTCGAAGGTCCTCTTCGCCCCGCGCGGCCCGACCGGCTCGAAGTGCCACTGCTGGGCCGCCCTGTCCGCGCCCGTGCGCTCGTGGCACTGGTCGATCACGACACCCTCGGCCGGTACGTCGCTCCGGGCGTTCAGCCACAGCCCGCTGTGGAGGTTCGAGAAGCGGTGCAGGTCCATGTTGGTGAGCAGCCAGGTCTGGCTCCGGTACGCCGGGCTGTTCTCCGCCAGGTGGCCCTGGACGACGGGCGCCCCGGGCTCCCTGCCGTAGCGGCGGGCCTGTAAGTACCGTCCGCTGTGCTGGTTCCGGATCCGGTAGGTGTCCTTGCCGCCCTGGCCGGGCTCCAGCCGCCACGCCTGGCCCGCCCGGAGCGGCCAGTCGTGGAGCTTCTCCTGGACGATCTCCGCCGGAGCGTCCCCGCCTGCGCCCCCGCCTGTGCCCTTCACGGTCAGATACAGCCCGGTCTTCTCGTTCCGGAGCAGATACGCGGCCTGGGTGTCGACGCTCATGGACCCTCCTGGAGCGGGGCTGCGGCGGAACACCGACTGTTCCGGCGGCTGCTCACCCTAGGAGCCGCCCCGGCACGGGTCGACCACGCCGACTCGGCCACGGCAGGACCGGATCCAGCCGTTCCGAATCGCCCCGGGCCAGGGCACGGGCCGGTTCAGCCCGCCGGACGGCCCACCAGCCCGGCGACGATCCGGCGCAGCTCGGCGGTCTGCGCCACGGGGTCGAAACCCTCCTCGCCGGCGGCCAGGTAGCAGGCGTCGGAGAGCCGCAGGATCCACCCGGCGAGGCGCTCGGGCGGGAACGCCGGCCGGCACCCGTCCGCCGCCGCCCGCTCCAGCAGCGTGGTGAGCGCGTCCCGGGTCAGAGCCTCGTCCGTCGCGACCATCACGGCGAACTCCTCGTCCCGGTTGGCCTGGAAGAGGGCCGCCGCCAGCAGCCCCGGGACGAGCGGGTCGGCGAGGTCGGTGAGCAGATGGTCCACCAGCAGGTCGAGGCCGTCCCCGGGCCGCGCGGCGGCCAGCGCCCGCTCGCGCGCCGCGGCGTTGCGCGGCAGGTCGTCGCTGAACAGCGCGTGGAACAGGGCGCGCTTGGTGGGGAAGTAGTGGAAGAGGGTGCCCGAGCCGATCCCCGCGCGACGGCAGACGCTCGCGGTGGAGGTGCCGTCCACGCCGTGGACGGCGAACTCCCGCGCCGCGGCCTGGAGGATCAGGGCCCGCTTACGGGCGTGCTGTTCGGGATCGACGGTACGCATGGGAAAAATATTAGAGCACGCACTCTAGAGTGCGTGCTCTAATAATGCGATGCAGACGCCTCCGACGCCCGCACGGGCCCGCCGCCGCTGGATACCGGTCCTCGGCCTGACGCTCCTGTCCCCGGTCGCCGCCGAGTACCTGATCGGCTACGGCGACACCATCGGCCGCCCGAAGGAGCTCCTGGCCGGACTGCTCGTCCTCGGCCCGCTCTACGGCACGGTCGCCGTGCTGATCCGGGAGGCCGTCCGGCGCACCGGGCGCGGCTGGCCCTCGATGCTGCTGCTCGGTCTCGCGTTCGGGCTGATCCAGGCCGGGATCATCGACCAGTCGCTGTTCAACGACGACTACCGCGACGTACCGGACTGGCAGGAGACGCTGCGCCCCACCTTCGTCCCGGGCCTCGGCATCAGCGCGGCCATGGCCCTCAACTTCCTCGTGGGCCACATGGTCTGGAGCTTCTGCGCGCCCGTCGCCGTCGTCGAGGCCTGCGTGCCCCGGCTGGCCGACCGCCCCTGGCTCGGCCGCACCGGCCTGATCGTCCTGCCGCTGCTCTACCTGGCGGCCGCCGCCCTCATCTACCAGGACCACCTGCGCACCGAGCACTTCACCGCCGCGCCCGCGCAGACCGCCGGCACCGCCGCCGTCGCGCTCGCCCTCGGCGCGGCCGCCTTCGCCCTCCCCCGCCGCCGCCCGGCCGAACGCCCCGCCGGCACCCGCGCCCCGGCCCCCTGGGTGGTGGCGTGCTGCGCCGCCGTCGCCCTGGCCGTCCACCAGAACGTGCCGCCGACATGGCCGGGCGCCGCCGCGGACGCCGCGCTGCTCACCGTGCTCGGCGCGCTGCTCCTGCGCTGGTCCGGACGCACGGGCTGGGGGCGAAAGCACGTACTGGCCGCGAGCGGTGCCGCACTGATGGTCAACGCCCTGCTGTCCTTCGTGGTCGAGCCGCTCGGCCACCCCTCCGTGGCGGCCAAATTCGCCACCAACGCCGCGATCACCCTGGGTGTCATGGCACTCCTGGGGTGGGCACACCGGTCCCTGCGGCGCCACGTGGCCACACCCTGAACAACGTCACCCTGCGTACCCGCACGGTCACCGATCAGGCCCCGTCTCAGTGGGCATCGTAAGAGTGTGAGCAAAGAAAACCCCCCCGCGCTCCCTACCCCCTCTCCCCCGCCGCCCGGCCCCCCGGGCCCGGTCAGCTACGCCGTCGACACCCGCACCGACCGGCTCGGGCAGGTCATGGACCGGCACGCCGGACGGCTCCAGCTCCGCCCTCCCCAAGGCGGCGTCGAGTGGGACTGCCCTCCCGAGTACGCCCGCCCCGCCTCCGAGGCGGAGACGCTACGCGCCCGCGTGGCCCGGCTGAACGCCGAGAGCAGGTGGGGGCTTTGACCGCGCGCACGGTGTTCCTGTTCGGCACCTGGACCCTCCAGCCCGACCAGGAGCCCGACGCGGAGCCGATCACATACGCCATGCAGTGCGCGGTCTGCGAGGAGAGTTCGGCCGTCGTCGAGGACCTGACGCACGCACAGGGCTGGACCTTCCGGCACGCGGGCCGGAACCCCTCGCACCACACCTACCGGGAGGTGATCACCAGGCCCTGGCGCGCGTGGATGGCCGAACCTCCCCCCACCGCGAGCCGCACCTGACCGCCGGATCCCCACCCGGCCGCGGACCACCGGGCGCCGGCGCCCTCTGCTGCCCAGCCGACAGCGCAGCACAGGGCCGGCGCTCGGATACGCTAAAGACCTCTGTACACCGCGACCAGGGAGCAGCCGGAAATGGCTCGACACCTCATCACCAGCGCCCTTCCGTACATCAACGGGATCAAGCACCTGGGCAACATGGTGGGGTCCATGCTCCCGGCGGACGTGTACGCCAGGTACCTCCGCCAGACCGGCCGCGAGACGCTGTACATCTGTGCCACCGACGAGCACGGCACCCCGGCCGAGCTGGGCGCCAAGGAGCTCGGCCTGCCCGTGGCCGAGTTCTGCGCCAAGCAGCACGACGCCCAGAAGGCGGTCTACGACGGCTTCGCGCTGTCCTTCGACTACTTCGGCCGCAGCTCCTCGCCGGAGAACCACGAGATCACCCAGCACTTCGCACGGCAGCTGCAGAAGAACGGGTTCATCGAGGAGCGCTCGATCCGCCAGGTCTACTCCCTGGCCGACGGCCGCTTCCTGCCCGACCGCTACATCGTCGGCACCTGCCCGCACTGCGGCTACGACAAGGCCCGCGGCGACCAGTGCGAGAACTGCACCCGCGTCCTCGACCCCACGGACCTGATCGACGCCCGCTCGGCCATCAGCGGCAGCAGCGAGCTGGAGGTCCGCGAGACCAAGCACCTCTTCCTCCTCCAGTCGAAGCTCCAGGGCGAGGTCGAGGCGTGGATCGACGAGCACGGCAAGGACTGGCCGGTGCTGGCCTCCTCGATCGCCCGCAAGTGGCTGACCGAGGGCCTGAACGACCGCGCCATCACCCGTGACCTGGACTGGGGCGTCCCCGTCCCGGCCGACACCTGGCCCGAGCTGGCGGCCGAGGGCAAGGTCTTCTACGTCTGGTTCGACGCCCCGATCGAGTACATCGGCGCGACGAAGGAGTGGGCGGCCCAGGACCCGGAGAACCGCGACTGGAAGTCCTGGTGGTACGAGGCGACGGACGTCCGCTACACCCAGTTCATGGGCAAGGACAACGTCCCGTTCCACACGGTGATGTTCCCCGCCACCCAGCTCGGCACCCGCGAGCCGTGGAAGAAGGTCGACTACGTCAAGGCCTTCAACTGGCTGAACTACTACGGCGGCAAGTTCTCCACGTCCCAGAAGCGCGGCGTCTTCACGCACGACGCCCTGGAGCTGCTGCCCGCCGACTACTGGCGCTACTTCATGATGGCCAACGCCCCCGAGTCGGACGACACCTCGTTCACCTGGGAGCTGTTCTCGGCCACCGTGAACAAGGACCTCGCCGACGTCCTGGGCAACTTCGTCAACCGCGTCCTGTCCTTCTCCAAGAAGCGCTTCGGCGAGGAGGTCCCGGCCGGCGCCGAGGCCGGTGAGGCCGAGGCCGCCCTGGGCCGGGAGATCGCCCAGCTGCTCCAGGAGTACGAGGAGCACATGGAGGCCATGCAGTTCCGCAAGGCGGCGCAGGCCCTGCGCGCCCTGTGGAGCGCGGGCAACTCCTACCTGGAGTCCAAGGCCCCCTGGCTGGAGATCAAGACCGACCCCGACGCCGCGGCCCTGACGCTGCGCACGGCGATGAACCTGATCCACCTGTACGCGGTGATCTCGGAGCCCTTCATCCCGCAGTCGGCGTCGGCCCTGCGCCTCGCGTTCGACCTCGCCGACGACACCCGCACATGGGTCACGGCGGACGAGGCGCGCTCCCTGACCTTCGTCCCGGCCGGTACGCCCTTCTCGGTCCCGCCGGTGCTCTTCGCGAAGATCACCGAGGAGGACCTGGAGTCCTACCGTGAGCGCTTCGGGGGCGGCGACGCCGCCGCGTAACGGCACGCCACAGCTCGACGAGGGCCCGGGACCTTTCGGTTCCGGGCCCTCGTTTATGCGCGTTGATCGATCGGCAATCGTTCGTTGAAGCCCGCCCGGCAGGCTGGAGCACGTTCGAGTCACGGGGGAAGACGGGGAACGAGGAAGAGCAGTGTTCGTAAAGCGCATCACCGTGAGCGTCCACGCCACCGACGAGCTCAGCCGGGCCCGCTTCGTACGCAGACTCCGGGAGCTGCCCGAGCTGCGCGTGGTGCGCGGGCCGGGGGACGTCGAGGTCCTGCTGATGGGGGCGGACGACGCCGCCGCGGCGGCCGAGCTGCGCCGGCGGGCCCGGGACGGCGGGGCGCCGGTGGTGCTGGTCGCGGACGAGCTCGGTGAGACGGAGCTGATGGCGGTGGCGGAGTACGGCGTGCGATCCGTGCTGTGGAACCGCCGGCTCACCCAGGGGCGGCTGGCGCGCGCCGTGCACGCCGCGGCGGGCTGCTGCCCCCGGCTGCCGCTGGTGACGGCGCTGATGTGACGGTCACGGGGCCGCCACGGGAGGCGCCCGGGCCGGCCGGGGACAGGCGCGACGACGGCCGCGCATACGCGAGGGCCCGGAACCACATCGGCGGTTCCGGGCCCTCGGGCGTACGCGCGTGCCGGCCTTACTGGGCGGGCTTGGCCTGCGGCGCCTTGCGGAGCGACAGGTGGAGCTCCTTCAGACGGGCCTCGTCGACCTCGCTCGGGGCGCCCATCAGCAGGTCCTGGGCGTTGCCGTTGAGCGGGAAGGCGATGGTCTCGCGGATGTTCGGCTCGTCGGCCAGCAGCATCACGATGCGGTCGACGCCCGGGGCGATGCCGCCGTGCGGCGGGGCGCCGAACTTGAAGGCGCGCAGCATGCCGCCGAACTCCTTCTCGACCTCCTCGTTGCTGTAACCGGCGATCTCGAAGGCGCGGTACATCACCTCGGGCTCGTGGTTGCGGATGGCGCCGGAGGAGAGCTCGGTGCCGTTGCAGACGATGTCGTACTGCCAGGCGAGGATGTCCAGCGGGTCCATCGTGTTCAGCGCCTCCAGGCCGCCCTGCGGCATGGAGAACGGGTTGTGCGAGAACTCGATCTGGCCGGTGTCCTCGTTCTTCTCGAACATCGGGAAGTCGACGATCCAGCAGAAGCGGAAGACGTTCTCCTCGAACTGGCCGGCGCGCTTGGCGGCCTCGACGCGCACGGCGCCCATGATCTTGGAGACCTCGTCGAACTCGCCCGCGCCGAAGAAGATCGCGTGGCCGGGCTCCAGGCCGAGGCGGTCGGCGAGGGCCTTGACGTTCTCCTCGGTGAGGAACTTGGCGATCGGGCCGGTCAGCGCCAGCTCCTCGCCCACGCGGACCCAGGCCAGGCCCTTCGCGCCCTGCTCGACCGCGTAGTCGCCGAGGCCGTCGAAGAACTTGCGCGGCTGGTCACCGGTGGCCGGGACGGCCAGGGCGCGGACGTGCTTGCCCGCGAACGCCTTGAACTCCGAGCCGGCGAAGACGTCGGAGACGTCGACGAGCTCCAGCTTGGCGCGCAGGTCCGGCTTGTCGGAGCCGTACTTCAGCATGGCCTCGCGGAACGGGATCCGCGGGAACGGCGAGGTGACGTGGCGGCCGTTGCCGAACTCCTCGAAGAGGTCGGTCATGACCTTCTCGATGACCTGGAAGACGTCCTCCTGCTCGACGAAGGACATCTCGACGTCGAGCTGGTAGAACTCGCCCGGCGAGCGGTCCGCGCGGGCGTCCTCGTCGCGGAAGCAGGGGGCGATCTGGAAGTAGCGGTCGAAGCCGGCGATCATCAGCAGCTGCTTGAACTGCTGCGGGGCCTGCGGCAGGGCGTAGAACTTGCCGGCGTGCAGACGGGACGGCACCAGGAAGTCGCGCGCGCCCTCGGGGGAGGTCGCGGACAGGATCGGGGTGGCCATCTCGTTGAAGCCGAGCGCCGTCATCTTCTGCCGCATCGACGCGATGACGGCGGAGCGCAGCATGATGTTGCGGTGCATGCGCTCGCGGCGCAGGTCGAGGAAGCGGTACTCCAGGCGCCGCTCCTCGTTGACGCCGTCGTCGGCGTTGATGGTGAAGGGGATCTGCTCGGCGGTGCCCAGCACCTCCACCTCGGTGACCTCGACCTCGATCTCGCCGGTGGAGAGGTCGGGGTTGACGTTGTCGGCGCCGCGGCCGGTGACCTTGCCGTCCACGCGGACGACGGTCTCCTTGGTGAGGTGGCTCAGGGCCTCGTTGGCGGGCGTGCCGGGGCGGGCGACCAGCTGGACCAGGCCGTGGTGGTCGCGGAGATCGATGAAGAGGATGCCGCCCAGGTCGCGCCGATTGTGCAGCCAGCCACTCAGTCGCACGTCGGTGTCGACGTCAGCCGCACGGAGCTCGCCGCAGGTGTGGGACCGGTACCGATGCATCGTTCATCCAAGTCGTGGTCGAGGGGTGTTCGAGATCGTGGGCCGAACTCGCTGATCGAGGCGTCTCGCGCTGGAGGAGCGCCGGGTTAGCGTCGCAGCAGCGCGTGTGCAAGCCTACCTACTGCCGCGGACGGCATCGGTGGTATCTACCCGGCATACCCGCATAAAGTGGGGCAATGCGCACCGAGGACGTACTTGCCGCCGTAGCGACGGGACTGTGGCACTGGGACAACGCCTCGCGCATCGCCACCTTCGACGCCGAGGCCGCACGGCTCCTGGGCCTCCCGGCGGAGCGCGTGGAGCTGACCGAGTCGGCCGCCCGCGCCCGGTTCCACGCCGTGGACTGGGTCGAGATCATGGGCATCATCAATCTGGCCGTCGCCGAGAACACCCTCGCCGAGGCCCGGCTGCGGGTCGTCGACGACGAGGGCCGGGTGCTGCGGACCGTGCGCAGCCGCTCCAGGCCGGTCCGGGGCGGGGCGGACTACCTGCTCGTCGGGACCGTAGAGGAGGTCCCGGCCGCGCAGCCCGGCACCTCCGCCGTCCGCACCCCCGTCACGGGCGACTGGCGCCGCAACAGAGAAGCGTTTCTGCTGGACGCGGGCCGGGCGCTCGCGGAGGCCCGCTCCACCTCCGAGGTGCTGCGGGTGGCCGCCGGCCTCTCCATGCCGGGCTTCGAGCCCTCCGCGCTGGCCGTCTTCGGCACCGAGGCCAACCGGGTGATCCTCATCGGGCACCACGGCTACGGCCCCGGTGACATGGACCCCTTCCTGGACATGCCGCTGGAGACCGCCTATCCCGCCGCCGAGGTCATCCGCACCGGCCGCGCGGTCTACATCCCCTCGCCCGAGGAGTACGAGCGCCGCTTCCCGGAGCTGTGGCCGCTGGTCGAGCGCTTCGGGCGGCGCTCCTGGGCCTTCCTGCCGCTGATCAACGCGGGGCAGACCATCGGCGCCTGGATGGCCGGGTTCGGCCTGCCCGTCTCCTTCACCCCCGACGAGCGCTCGGTGCTGACCACCGTGGCCCGGATGCTGGCCCAGGCGCTGAGCCGGGCGAGCGTGCACGAATCGGAGCGCGAGCTCTCCGTGGGGCTCCAGCGCTCGATGATGCCCACGGTGCAGCCGGACATCAGCGGGATGTCGGTGGCCGCGCGCTATGTGCCGACCGGCGGCGGCCTCCAGGTCGGCGGCGACTGGTACGACATGATCCCGCTGCCCTCCGGGAAGATCGCCCTGGTCATCGGGGACGTGCAGGGCCACGACGTACGGGCCGCCGGGCTGATGGGCCAGCTGCGGATCGCCCTGCGCGCGTACGCCTCCGAGGGCCATCACCCGGACGCGGTCCTCTCCCGGGCCTCCCGCTTCCTGGCCGGCGTCAACGGCACCGGGCCGGAGGACCTGGACCCGCGCTTCGCGACCTGTCTCTACATCGAGGTCTGCCCGTCCAGCGGGGTCCTGGTGATCGCCCGGGCGGGCCATCCCGACCCCGCGATCCGGCTGAGCGACGGCACCCTGCTCGTCCGGGCGACCGCGGGCGGCCTCCCCCTGGGCATCGACCCGGACACGGACTACCCCACCACCCGGCTCGTCCTGGAACCCGGCGAGACGATGCTCGTCTGCACGGACGGTCTGATCGAGACCGGCGGCCACGACCTGGAGACCGGCTGGACCCGGCTCCGGAAGGTCGTCGAGGGCTTCCCCCTGGACACCGACGGCGGGAACCTGGAGAAGCTGGCCGACGCCCTCGTCCAGGCCGTCCACGGCCCGCCCTCGCACTACACCACCGGGCCGCTCGTCGACCGCCGCGAGGACGACATCGCCCTCCTGCTGCTCTGCCGCCAGGTGGCCGCCTCCACGGCGGTGGGCGCCCCGGAGGCCCCGGCCCGCCCGGTCCGCCGCACGGCCCTGACCATCGCCCAGGCCGAGCCCGAGCGCATCGCGGAGGCACGGCAGCAGATACGCCACCTGATGTACGACTGGCCGGACGAGGACCAGGCCGACTCGGCGGTCCTGATGGTCTCCGAGATGGTCACCAACGTCCTCGTGCACACGGACGGCGACGCGCTGCTGGTCGCGGAGATATCCGGGGCGCCCGGCGAGCGCCGGGTGCGCGTCGACGTGGCCGACGCCAGCGACGAACTGCCGCACCGCCGGCACCCCGGCGAGATGGCCTCCTCGGGCCGGGGCCTGGTGCTGATGGAGCTGCTGGCCGGGGCCTGGGGGGTGGACCCACGGGGCGAGGGCAAGAACATCTGGTTCGAGATCTACGAGTCGGACGGCACCGCGCCCGTGCTCCCGGACGGCCCGGACGTCCCGGACTTCCCGGATATCCCGGACTTCCCGGACGCGGAAGCGCCCCCGGAGACCGGGCGGACCGCTTAGATCCGCCCGGCTTAGATCCGCCCGGCGCCGAGGGCGCCGTGGCGCGGGGAGCGCGGGCTCAGGCCGCGTCCGCCGGGATCGTCCCGAGCCGCCCGGCCTGGAAGTCCTCAAAGGCCTGCGCGAGCTCCGCCTGGGTGTTCATCACGAACGGCCCGTAGTGCGTCATCGGCTCCCGGATCGGCTGCCCGCCGAGGAGGACGACCTCGAAGTTCGGACTCCGGGACTCCTGCGTCCCGTCGGCCCGGAGGGTGAGCGCGTCGCCGTTGCCGAAGACCACCGTCTGCCCCGTACGGAAGGGCCGCTGTTCCGCGCCCGCGAAGCCGCGCCCGGCGAGCCCGTAGGCGAGGGCGTTGAACTCCGGCCGCCAGGGGAGCGTCAGCTCGGCGCCCGGGTTCAGCGAGATGTGCAGCATCGTGATGGGCGTGTGGGTGATGCCCGGGCCCTCGTGCCCGTCCAGGTCGCCCGCGATCAGCCGCAGCAGTGCGCCGCCGTCGCCGGAGGTGAGCAGCCGGACCTGCCCGCTGCCGATGTCCTGGTAGCGCGGGGCCATCATCTTGTCCCGCTTGGGCAGGTTCACCCACAGCTGGAGGCCGTGGAAGAGGCCGCCGGCCATCACCAGCTCCTCCGGCGGGGCCTCGATGTGCAGGAGGCCGGAGCCGGCGGTCATCCACTGGGTGTCGCCGTCGGTGATGGTGCCGCCGCCACCGTGCGAGTCCCGGTGGTTCATGATCCCGTCGATGATGTACGTGACGGTCTCGAAGCCGCGGTGCGGGTGCCACGGGGTGCCCTTCGGCTCGCCCGGTGCGTACTCCACCTCACCCATCTGGTCCATCATGATGAACGGGTCGAGGTACTTGTAGTTGATCCCCGCGAACGCCCTGCGAACGGGGAATCCCTCGCCCTCGAAGCCCGACGGGGCGGTGCCCACGTGCAGTACGGGGCGCTGCCTGCCGTCCGCCGGAGCGGTGACGCGCGGCAGGGTCAGCGGGTTCTCGACGGTCACGGCCGGCATGACAACCTCCTGGGTTCGTTACAGCCCTCAAGTTAGTTGAAGAGTGAACAACCTGCAAGGCCCTTCGCATTCCCGCAGCTCACGCGGCCGGTCGCAGGCGCGCCCCGGCGCCGCGCCCGGCCCGGGGCCGACCATGGACACTGGATCAATGCGCGTGAAAGCCGGCGGAAGCCTCCCGACAGGCCCGACAGCCCTCGCCGCCCTCGTCGCGGCGGTGCTCCTGGGCCTGGCCGCCGTCGCCTTCGTGGTGGCCGACCGGGGCGCGGCGACGGACGCCCCGCTGTCCGGCGGCGCCGCCTCCGGGCACTACACGGCACCCCGGGAGCTGGGCGACAAGGCCGCCGAGGCGATGCGGACGGTCGTGCGCGAGGGCGGCTCCCGGGCGCCCGGAGCGCCCGCGGACCGGGCGGCGCGGACCGCGTCGCCGCCGCCCTCGGACCCGCTGGAGGCGGCCCCCGCCGAGCCGTCCCCGGCCGTGGGCCCGCTGTTCTACACCGGGCAGGGCGAGCCGGGCCACGGCTGCACCGCGAGCGTCGTGCACAGCCCCCGGGGCGACCTGGTGATCACCGCCGCGCACTGCGTGTACCAGGGCGGCTTCCGCACGGATCTGGCCTTCGTACCGGGCTACCGGGACGGCGAGGCGCCGTACGGGGTGTGGGTGCCCACCTCCGTGGACATCTCTCCGGAATGGGCGGAGGACCGGGACCCGGACCACGACGTGGCGTTCCTGCGGGTACGCAGGGCCGGCGACGGCACCCCCGTGGAGAAGGTCACGGGCGCCGAGCGGATCCGCTTCTCACCCGACCCGGACCGGCCGACGCGGGTCATCGGCTACCCCGTGGGCGACGAGCGCCCGCTGGCCTGCCAGAACAGCACGGAGCGCTTCGGCCGCACCCAGCTCCGCTTCCCCTGCGAGGGCCTGCCCAACGGCACGAGCGGCGGCCCGTTCCTCACGGACGTCGACCCGGCGACGGGCCTGGGCACGCTCACCGGCGTGCTGGGCGGCCACGACGAGGGCGGCGACGAGCGGAACTCCTACAGCGCGTACTTCGGCGACCACGTGGCGAAGCTCTACGCCCGGGCGGCGGGCACCCGGGCCTGACGGCGCCCGCGCGACAGGCGGGTCTAGCCGTACATCCGCCGCATGGCGAAGTCGACCATCTGCTCGACGGCCTTGGCGTCGAACACCATGCGGTGGTCGCCCTCCATGTCCAGGACGAAGCCGTAGCCCGTCGGCAGCAGGTCGATGACCTCGGCGCCGGTGATCACGAAGTACTTGGACTCCTTGCCCGCGTACCGCCGCAGCTCCTTGAGCGACGTGAACATCGGGATCACCGGGTGCTGGGTGTTGTGCAGCGCGAGGAAGCCGGGGTTGTCACCGCGCGGGCAGTAGACCTTCGAGGTCGAGAGGATCACCTGGAAGTCCTCGGCGGACATCGAGCCCGTCGTGAAGGCCCGTACCGCGTCGGCGAGCGACGGCGGAGACGGCTCCGGGTAGAGCGGCTGCTCGCCGTAGCCGTTGGGCTGCTGCGGCGGCGCGTAACCCTGAGCGCCCGCGTTCTGGTCGTAGCCGTACATGGCCCCAAGCGTACTGAGTCACAGTTGGGTGATCAGGGGTTGCGTCTTATTACCGACGGGTAGCATCATGGAAATTACTGCCCGGTACGTATTTTGAGGTCTACCTCCCAGCCTTACGGAGCCGTTGTCATGGGCCACTACAAGTCGAATCTCCGCGACATCGAGTTCAACCTCTTCGAGGTGCTCGGCCGCGACAAGCTGTACGGCTCCGGCCCGTTCGCGGAGATGGACGTCGAGACCGCCAAGGACATCCTCTCGGAGATCACCCGGCTCTCCGAGAACGAGCTCGCGGAGTCCTACGCGGACACCGACCGCAACCCCCCGGTCTTCGACCCGGAGACCAACACCGCGCCGATCCCGGACACCTTCAAGAAGAGCTACCAGGCGTACATGGACGCCGAGTGGTGGCGCCTCGGCATCCCGGAGGAGATCGGCGGCACGACCGCCCCGCGCTCCCTCCTCTGGGGCTTCGCGGAGACGATCCTGGGCTCCAACCCGGCCGTCTGGATGTACTCCTCCGGCCCGGCGTTCGCCGGCGTGCTGCACGCCGAGGGCACCGAGCAGCAGAAGCACATCGCCAAGATCGCGGTGGAGAAGCAGTGGGGCTCCACCATGGTCCTGACCGAGCCGGACGCCGGTTCGGACGTCGGCGCCGGCCGCGCCAAGGCCGTCAAGCAGGAGGACGGCTCCTGGCACATCGAGGGCGTGAAGCGCTTCATCACCTCCGGTGAGCACGACATGGCGGAGAACATCCTCCACTACGTCCTCGCCCGCCCCGAGGGCCACGGCCCGGGCACCAAGGGCCTCTCCCTCTTCCTCGTCCCGAAGTTCGAGTTCGACTTCGAGACCGGCGAGCTGGGCGACCGCAACGGCGTCTACGCCACCAACGTCGAGCACAAGATGGGCCTCAAGGCGTCCAACACCTGTGAGATGACCTTCGGCGCCAACCACCCCGCCAAGGGCTGGCTCATCGGCGAGAAGCACGACGGCATCCGCCAGATGTTCATGATCATCGAGTTCGCGCGGATGATGGTCGGCACGAAGGCCATCGCCACCCTCTCCACCGGCTACCTCAACGCGCTGGAGTACGCCAAGGAGCGCGTGCAGGGCCCGGACCTGGCGAACTTCATGGACAAGACCGCGCCCAAGGTCACCATCACCCACCACCCCGACGTCCGCCGCTCGCTGATGACGCAGAAGGCGTACGCGGAGGGCATGCGCGCCCTCGTCCTGCACACCGCCGCCGTCCAGGACGACATCCTGGTCAAGGAGCACGCGGGCGAGGACACCAAGGCGCTGCACGGCCTCAACGACCTGCTGCTGCCGATCGTCAAGGGCTACGGCTCCGAGACCTCCTACGCGCAGCTCGCCCAGTCGCTCCAGACCTTCGGCGGCTCCGGGTACCTCCAGGAGTACCCGATCGAGCAGTACATCCGTGACGCGAAGATCGACACCCTCTACGAGGGCACGACCGCGATCCAGGGCCAGGACTTCTTCTTCCGGAAGATCGTCCGCGACCAGGGCGCGTCCCTGAACACCCTGGCCGAGGAGATCAAGAAGTTCCTCGCGTCCGAGGCCGGCGGCGAGGACCTGGCCGCCGCGCGTGGCTCGCTCGCCAAGGCCGCCGTGGACCTGGAGGCGATCGTCGGCAAGATGATCGCGGACCTCACCTCCACCGGCGAGGACGTCAAGAACATCTACAAGGTCGGCCTGAACACCACCCGCCTGCTGATGGTCTCCGGCGACGTCGTCGTCGGCTACCTGCTGCTGCGCGGCGCGGCCGTCGCCGCCGAGAAGCTCGCGGCCGGCGCCCCCGCCAAGGACAAGTCCTTCTACGAGGGCAAGATCGCCGCCGCGAAGTTCTTCGCCGCGAACATCCTGCCGGCCGTCTCCGTCGAGCGCGGTCTCGCCGAGGCCGTCGACAACTCCCTGATGGAGCTTGACGAGTCGGTGTTCTAACCGGCGTTCCGGTCAGGGTCCCGCTCGGGGTCCCCGAAGCACCGGACCAGGCAAAGGGCCTGCTCTTCCACCCGGAAGAGCAGGCCCTCTGTCCTTATCCTGAGTGCCATGAGCCCTGCGCACCGCTTCGACCGCGGCCACACCGACGACCTGATGACCTTCCTCGCCGCCAGCCCCTCGCCGTACCACGCGGTGGCCAACACCGCCGCACGGCTGGAGAAGGCGGGCTTCCGCCGGATCGCCGAGACCGACGCCTGGGACGCGTCGGCCGGCGGCAAGTACCTGACCCGCGGCGGCGCGATCATCGCCTGGTACGTCCCCGAGGGCGCCACCGCCGCCACGCCGTTCCGCATCATCGGTGCCCACACCGACTCGCCGAACCTGCGCGTCAAGCCGCTGCCCGACACCGGTGCCCACGGCTGGCGTCAGGTCGCCGTGGAGCTCTACGGCGGCACGCTGCTCAACACCTGGCTCGACCGCGACCTGGGCCTCTCCGGCCGCGTCACCCTGCGCGACGGCAGCGACCACCTGGTGAACGCCGACCGCCCGCTGCTGCGCGTGCCGCAGCTCGCCATCCACCTCGACCGCGGCGTCAACGAGGGCCTGAAGCTCGACAAGCAGCGCCACATGACCCCCATTTGGGGCCTGGGCACGCCGCGCGAGGGAGACCTGATCCGCTTCGTGGCGGAGGAGGCGGGTGTGGCCGCCGACGACATCACGGGCTGGGACCTCATGGTGCACAGCGTCGAGGCGCCCGCCTACCTCGGCCGCGACCGGGAGCTCCTCGCCGCCCCGCGCCTGGACAACCTGCTGTCCGTGCACGCCGGTACGGCCGCGCTGACGGCCGCCGTCGGCGGCGAGCTGTCGTACATCCCGGTGCTCGCCGCGTTCGACCACGAGGAGAACGGCAGCCAGTCGGACACCGGCGCGGAGGGCCCGCTCCTGGGCAATGTGCTGGAACGGTCGGTCTTCACCCGCGGCGGTACGTACGAGGACAAGGCGCGCGCCCTCGCCGGCACCATCTGCCTCTCCTCCGACATGGGCCACGCGGTGCACCCCAACTACGCCGAGCACCATGAGCCGGGGCACCACCCGCTGCCCAACGGCGGTCCCATCCTGAAGGTCAACGTCAATCAGCGGTACGCGACCGACGGCAGCGGGCGCGCGGTCTTCGCCGCCGCGTGCGAGCGGGCCGGTGTGCCGTGGCAGCACTTCGTCTCCCACAACGCCATGCCCTGCGGCACCACCATCGGTCCCATCACCGCCGCGCGGCACGGCATCGCCACCATCGACATCGGCCTCGCCTGCCTGTCCATGCACTCCGCCCGTGAGCTCTGCGGCGCGGACGACCCGTTCCTGCTGGCGGCGGCGCTGACCGCGTTCCTGGAGGGCTGAGTCCGGGCCGCCCTGGCCTGTTCCGGCCTGCCCGGACCCTTCCGGCCCGCCCGGGCCTCTTCCGGCCTGGCGGGCCCGTTCGGGCGGGCCGGACCCGGCGGACCGAACCGAAGGACTAACGTCACCGGAACGTTAGCCGTTCGGCGGCAAGGTGCGGAATGATCCCTGCCGTATTCCGTACCGCCCGTGCCACGGGTGCCGCCCGGTACCGCCAGTGACGTCCCATCGGGGGAACCAGCATGACTCGTACCCGCAGCCTCCGCCTCGCCGCCGCGGCGCTCACCGCCGCGGCGGCCCTCACCCTGACCGCCTGCGGAAGCGACGACGGTTCGGGGGCCAGGACCAGCGGCAAGGCCGAGACCTCCGACCTGGAGGAGACGGACCAGGGCGGACTTCAGGACGGGCGGAGCGGCGCGGACGGCCGGTACGGGCAGAACGAGGCGGCCAAGGTCGGCAAGGACGGCAAGGCCGCCTGCACCTCCGACACCGTCAAGGTGGAGGCCAGGGCCGTCCCGTCACCCGTGAACCACCTGCTCCTGGTGGCCACCAACACCTCCAAGGCCCCCTGCGTCGCCCACGGCTTCCCCTTCCTCCGCTTCGACGCCGACCAGGCCACGGCGGGCGTCGTCGAGGAGAGCAGGCCGCGGTCCGCCGTCACCCTGGCGCCCGGCAAGCCGGCCTACGCGGCCGTGCTCGCCGCCTCGGCCGACGGCTCGGGCGGCAACGCCCGCAAGGCCCGGAAGCTCGCCGTCTCCTTCCAGGGCGCCGACGGCGGCGGCAGCGTCGGCGGACAGATCCCGGTCGCCCTGCCCGGGGGCACGCTCGCCGTCGACGACTCCGCGCGCGTCACGTACTGGCAGGACGCACCGGCGCCCGCGCTCAAGTGGTGAGACCCGCCCGCTGATTGACCGTTCCGGTCGCGGGTACCCGCCGGGGAGCCGGCCGGCCGGAACGGCCGCGCCGGACCAGTGGGACACCGACGGGAACGGAGGCGGTCACCATGGGCATGGGCTGGTGCATCGGTCTGATCGGGATCGGCGCGATCCTCACCTTCGCCGTGGACTGGCGGCTGGAGGGAATGAACGTCCACCTGGTGGGCCTGATCCTGATGATCGTCGGGGTCATCGGCACCTCGGCGTACGTGAGCGTCTTCAAACGCCGCCGCACCCAGCCGCCGCCCCCGGCGGCGACGGTCGTCGAGGAGGACCACCGGTTCACCCGGTGACGCCCGCCCGTGCGGCGCGCGAGGACGTCCGGGAAGGGGCGGGGTGAGCCGCCCGCCCCTTCCGCGCTACGCGTCCAGGCCCGCCAGCACCAGCGGCAGGCGCTCCGCCCCGCCGGCGACCACCTGGACCGGGACTCCCCAGTCCTGCTGGTGCATGTGGCACGCGGGGTACTCGTTCGCCGGGTCGTCGTCGCAGGACGCCGCCATCGCCGACACGTGCAGCACGCCCGAGGTCACGCCGTCCGCCAGGACCAGGTCGCGGCCGAGGTCCGTGCCGGACCCCGCGCCCTCCGCGAGGAGCTCCGGCGGGGTGGAGCTGACCAGGAGGCGCGTCGACGGCCCGTAGCGGGTGTCGAGCTTCTGGCCCGCCGGGGCCTGGAAGACGACGTCGAGGCGGAGCCGGCCCGGCGCGATGTCGGTCGCGGCGCGCTGGGTGCGGTGGGCGACGGACTCGACCCGGACGGCCTCCTCGGGCAGGCGCAGCCGCGTGAGCCGGTGCCGGGCGGACTCGACGACGACGATGTCGTCGCCGTCCAGCACGGCGTCCGAGGGCTCGCGGAGGTCCGTCGCGAGGGTGGTCACCTCGCCGGTGGCCGGGTCGTAGCGGCGCAGGGCGTGGTTGTAGGTGTCGGAGACGGCCACCGAGCCGTCGGGGAGGGCCGTGACGCCCAGCGGGTGCTGGAAGAGCGCCTGCCCGGCCGCGCCGTCGCGGTGCCCGAAGTCGAAGAGGCCGGTGCCGACGGCGGTGCGGACGGCGAATCCCTCCCCGTCGCGCTCGACGTAGCGCAGCGCGCTGGTCTCGGAGTCGGCGATCCACAGCCGGTCCTCGGTCGCGGCCAGCCCGGAGGGCTGGGCGAACCACGCCTCGGCGGCCGGGCCGTCGACCAGGCCCTCGTTGGTGGTGCCGGCGGCGACCTCGACGGTGCCGGTCTCCGGGTCGTACGTCCACAGCTGGTGGACGCCCGCCATGGCGATCCAGAGGCGGCCGGCGAACCAGGCCACGTCCCAGGGGGAGGAGAGGTCGGTGTCGAGGGCGGGGCCGCTGGTGGGACGGCCCTGCATCCACTGGCGGCCGGTGCCGGCGAGGCTGGTGACGGCGCCGGTGGCCGGGTCGTAGGCGCGCAGGGCGTGATTGACGGTGTCGGCGACGGCGACCGTGCCGTCGGGGAGGACCGCGAGGCCCTGCGGCTCGCTGAAGGCGTCGGGGCCGAAGCCGCGCTCGCCGCTGCCGACGCGGCGGACGACGGTCTCGCCGTCGGCGGCGAGCTCCACGAGCTGGTGGCGGGTGGAGTCGGAGACGAGGAAGCCGCCGCCGGGCAGGGGCAGCACCTTGCCGGGGAAGCGCAGGTCGGTGGCCTCGGGCTCGGGCGCCACATAGGGGCCGTCGCCGCGGCGGAGGGTGCCCTTGGCCTCGTGGGTGGCCTCCAGCTCCGCGACGAGCGCGGCCAGGGCGTGGGCGTGGCCCTCGCCGGCGTGCTGGGCGACGATGTAGCCCTCGGGGTCGATGACGACGAGCGTGGGCCAGGCGCGTACGGCGTACTGCTTCCAGGTGGCGAGCTCGGGGTCGTCGAGGACGGGGTGGTGGACGCCGTAGCGCTCGACGGCGTCGACGACGGCCTGGTGTTCGGCCTCGTGGACGAACTTCGGGGAGTGCACACCGATGATCACGACGGTGTCGCGGTGCTTCTCCTCCAGTTCCCGGAGTTCGTCCAGGACATGCAGGCAGTTCACACAGCAGAACGTCCAGAAGTCCAGGATGACAATGCGTCCTCGCAGATCAGCGAGGGTGATCTCGGTGTCGCCGGTGTTCAGCCAACCGCCCTTGCCGATCAGTTCGGGGGCGCGGACACGTGCTCGAGAAGTCATGGTCCATTGGAACACCGGTACCCGCACACGCATTCCCGTGTCCACGACGTGGACCTATCGGCCCAGCACCCGGTCCTTCAGGGCCGGGAACTCCTCGCGGGTCTTCGCCACCTTCGCCGGGTCGAGGTCCACGGTGAGGACCTCCTCGTCCGGCCCGGCCTCGGCGAGGACCGCGCCCCAGGGGTCGACGACGAGGCTGTGCCCGGCCTGCGGCACGCCCGCGTGGGTGCCGGCGGTGCCGCACGCGAGGACGTAGGACTGGTTCTCGACGGCGCGCGCCCTGGCGAGCAGGGTCCAGTGCTCGCGGCGGCGCTCGGGCCAGCCGGCCGGGACGACGAGGGTCTGGGCCCCGGCGTCGACGAGGGCGCGGAAGAGCTCGGGGAAGCGGAGGTCGTAGCAGGTGGCCAGGCCCAGCGTGGTCTCCGGCAGCGGGACGGTGACGATCTCGGTGCCGGCGGACATCAGGACGGCCTCGCCCTGGTCGAAGCCGAAGCGGTGGATCTTGCGGTAGGTGCGGACGAGTTCGCCGGCCGGGGAGAGGACGAGCGAGGTGTTGAAGACCGGGCCGCCGGGCTCCGGGCGCTCGGCGATCGACCCGGCGTGCAGCCAGACCCCGGCGTCGCGCGCGGCCTCGGCCATGGCCCGGGCCGTGGGGCCGGCGACGGTCTCGGTGTCGCGGGTGAAGGACTCGTAGGCGAAGGCGCCGATGTGCCACAGCTCGGGCAGGACGACGAGGTCGCTCGTGCGCTGCTCACGGACGAGACGGGCGGCGCGGGCGCGGCGCGCGTCGGCCGGTTCGGCCGGGTCGACCGCCAGCTGGATCAGGGAAACGCGCACAGTACCCCCACTTTCAGCGTCCGAAACGACTGCATGGCTGCCCTCGCGCAGCGTAACTTAACTGCTGAGCACCCAGACAGATCCTGCCCCGACAGCTCATGCCCCGCAGCGACAAGTGACCTACGAGCAGCCCATCCGCGCACGCACGCAACGCCCGAGGGATCCCGTGACCGTCCACCCCAGTCTGCAACCCGCCGTCGATGCCTGGACCCATTCCGCCGAAGCGATCCTCGAGTTGGTGAGACCACTCGCCGAGGGCGACTGGAACCGGGCCACGGAGTGCCCCGGCTGGTCGGTGCGCGATGTGGTCTCGCACGTGATCGGCGTGGAGAGCGAGATGCTGGGCGAGCCTCGGCCGATCCACTCGCTGCCGCGCGATCTCTACCACGTGACCGACGAGTTCACGCGCTATATGGAGGTGCAGGTCGACGTGCGGCGCTGCCACACGGCGCTGGAGATGTCGTCGGAGCTGGACCTGATGATCATCAGGCGGGGCCGGCAGCTGCGGAACGAGACGCGCAGCCCGCAGACGCTGATCCGCTGGCCGCTGGGCACCAGCACGGAGACCACGCTGGAACGGACGTTGCGGTACCGGGTGTTCGACGTATGGACGCACGAGCAGGACCTGCGGCGCGCGCTGGGCGTGCCCGGGAACCTGGACTCGCCGGCCGCGGTGATCAGCCGTGACTTCCTGCTGGACGCGCTGCCGAAGGTCGTGGCGCGGGACGCCGGGGCGCCGCCGGGTGCGGCGGTGGTCTTCGACGTGCACGGCCCGCTGGAGTTCCTGCGGACCGTGCGGGTCGGCGAGCGGGGGCAGGCGAGGATCGACAGCCATGTGTCGCTGGGGCCGACGGTCACGCTGGCGCTGGACTGGGAGACGTACGCGCGGCTGGCGTGCGGGCGGGTGCGGCCGGAGCGGGCCGGGGACCGGATCAAGCGGGAGGGGGAGCCGGGGCTCGCGGAGGCGATCCTCCGCGAGTTCGCGGTGACGTCGTGAGGCGCTGACGTCGTGAGGTTCTGACGTCGTGAGGTTCTGACGTCGTGAGGCGCTGACGTCCTGAGGCGCTGACGTCCTGAGGCGCTGACGTCCTGAGGTGCTGATGCGGGCCCCTCCCGGCCCTTCCCCCCGCGGGTCACACCGGCACGTGCACGGTCTCCACCCTCGACGCGACGATCCGCTCCTCCTCGCGGCGTTGCGCGCGGGTGCGCAGCCGGAGGATCTGCGACAGCCCCAGGGCCTCCATGACGAACACCGAGGCGAAGGCGATCCGGTAGTCGTCGCCGGTGGCGTCGAGCAGCAGGCCCACGGCGAACAGCGTGACGATGCCGGCGACGAAGCCGCCCATGTTGACGATGCCGGAGGCGGTGCCCTGGCGCTCGGGCGGGTTCGCGGGGCGGGCGAAGTCGAAGCCGATCATCGAGGCCGGGCCGCAGGTGCCGAGCACGACGCAGAGGAGGACCAGCACCCACATCGGCGCGTGCGCGCCGGGCCAGAAGACGGCGACGGCCCACATCAGCGCGGTGACGGCGACGGTGCCGAGGGCGAGGGGCATCCGGGCGGCGTGGTGGCGGCCGATGATCTGCCCGTAGACGAGGCCGATGGCCATGTTGGCGAGCACGGCGACGGTGAGCAGCAGGCCCGCGGTGTCCCGGGAGAGGCCCTGCGCCTCGACGAGGAACGGCATGCCCCACAGGAGCATGAAGACCTGCATGGGGAACTGGGTGGTGAAGTGCACCCACATGCCGAGCCGGGTGCCGGGCTCCCGCCAGGCGCGGGCGATCTGGCGGCGGACGAAGCCGCGGCCGGAGTGGCCGACCGGGGCGGGCTCGTATCCCTCGGGGTGGTCCTTGAGGAAGGCGAGCATCAGGACGAGGACGACGGCTCCGGCGGCGGCGCTGCCGACGAAGGTCTGGGTCCAGCCCGCGCTGTGGAGGATCCGGGTGAGAAACACGGTGGAGACGAGGTTTCCGGCCATCCCGAAGAGGGCCGCGACCTGGGCGATCATCGGGCCGCGGCGGGCGGGGAACCAGCGGGCGCCGAGCCGCAGGACGCTGATGAACGTCATCGCGTCGCCGCAGCCGAGGAGGGCGCGGCTGGCGAGGGCGGTGCCGTAGGAGTGCGAGAGGCCGAAGGCGAGCTGTCCGGCGGTGAAGAGGACCGTGCCGAGCGCGAGGACCTTCCGGGTGCCCAGCCGGTCGATCATCAGGCCGACGGGTATCTGCATGCCCGCGTAGACGAGCAGCTGGAGTATGGAGAAGGTGGAGAGCGCGGAGGCGTTGATCTGGAAGCGCTCGGCGGCGTCGATGCCCGCGACGCCGAGGCTGGTGCGGAAGATGATGGCGACGAGGTAGACGGCGACGCCGATGCCCCAGACGGCCATGGCGCGGCGGCCGCCGGGCGGGTCGCCGGGGAGCGCGGCCGTTCCGTGGGCGCTCATCGGATGTCGCCCTGCGCGAGGTTGCGCACCCAGCCGATGTGCTGGTCGATGATCTCGACGGCCGCGTCGGCGTCCCCGGAGCGCAGGGCCTCCAGGATGCCGGCGTGCTCGGCGTGGTTCTTGGCGATGCGGTCGGGGTGGGCGTGCATGACGGCCACGCCCATCCGCAGCTGCCGGTCGCGGAGCTGGTCGTAGAGGCGGGAGAGGATCTGGTTGCCGATGCTGCTGACGATCTCGGCGTGGAAGGCCCGGTCGCTGACGGACACGGCGGCGAGGTCACCGGCGGCGGCCTGCCGGCGCATGTCGTCGAGGAGCTCCGCCAGGCGCGTGAGGAGCCGCTCGGAGGCGGGGACGGCCTTGGTGGCGGCGTACTTCTCCACCAGCAGCCGGGTCTCGACCACATCGGCGATCTCCTGCGCGGACACGGCGAGGACGAGCGCGCCCTTCTTCGGGTAGAGCTTGAGCAGCCCCTCCGCCTCCAGCTTCAGGAGCGCCTCCCGCACCGGTGTCCGGGACACCCCGACCGCCTCGGCCAGATCTCCTTCGGTGAGCAGCGTGCCGCCCTCGTAATGACGCTGGAGTACGGCTTCCTTGACATGCGTGTAGACGCGTTCGGCGGCGGGGGGCTGTTTGGTCTGGAGACCGGGCGCGGCGGGGGGAGCGGATGACATGCGCACAGCTTAGATACAACACGTATGCGTGAGGAGAGGGTGTCCACCATCCGGGACCGCGGGGTGCGGTCGGGTACGGGCGGGCGTGCGGACGGCGCGAGGGCGGCAGAGGTACGGGCGGACGTGCGGACGGTGGAGGAACGGGCGCCGGGACGTCAGCGCGGGCCGGACCACCCCTCCAGGGGTGTGATGAAGACGAACCGCAGGTCGGGGCGCTGTATGGGCAGCAGGACGTGCGTCGTCACCCGGGTCTCGACGTTGCCGTGGTACGGCAGGCGCAGCCGGAAGACGTGGCCGTCGCGGTGTTCGACGACGTCGTGCTCCTCGGCCCAGATGCGTCGGCAGTCCGCGTCGGCGTCAAGGATGTCGCGGACGAGGGTGCGCAGTTCGGTGTCGCCGGGGTCGCCGTTGGCGGCCACGCGGAGCATGGCGAGGTAGGCGCGGGCGCAGTTGTCCTCCCAGTCGAGCATCTGCTCGCGGGCCTCGGGGTCGAGGAGCGCCCAGCGCATGAGATTGGCGCCCGGGCGAAGGACCCAGGGAAACCATTCACCCATCAGGGAATTGGCGGCGACGACATTCCACGCCACGTCGGAGAGATAAGCGGGATAGGAGACCTGCTGCTCCAGCAGGGCCTTTACACCGTGCGGCAAGTCCTTGTGCTCCCGGGAGAGTTCACCGGGCGGGCGGCGGCCGCAGACCGCGAGGAAGAGGGTGAGTGTTTCCGCCTCGCTCAGCCGGAGCGCCTGGGCCACGCGGAGCAGAAAGCTCTCGGAGAAGTCCTGGCGGCGACCCGCCTCCAGGGTGCGGTACCAGCCCTCGCTGACCCCGGTCAGCCGCGCCACCTGGGCCTGGGAAAGGCGCCTGCCGGGACGGGGAACGGTGCCGCGCAGCTCGGGCACGGTACGGGCGTCGACGCGGGCCCGCCACGCCCGCAGGAGGCGGCTTATGGATTCGCCGTCCACGCGGCCGTCGCCGTCCAACGCGACCTCCCATTCCGACACTGCAAGTGTTGGTCAATCTTAAGTAAATTGCGCAGCACGGGCCATTCCACCTCCTGCCAGGGGCGGAATCCCGAGGCCGCTCCGTTTCAGGACGAAGGGCCCGGACGCAGGCTCTCTCCTCACTGGAGGGGGGTGAGGAGGGACGCGTCCGGGCCCTTTGTCTTTTCTTTTTCAACTTCCCGGCGGGCCGCGCAAAGGAACCGGGGGCATTTACTGACCGGTCGGCCGGTCAGTAAATGTGTTTCTCCCGTCGGTCCGGGTGATCGACCCCGGTCAGCCCCAGGTGATCAGCCGCTGCGGGTTCTCCAGCACCGCCGCCACATCGGCCAGCACCTTCGAGCCCAGCTCGCCGTCGACCAGGCGGTGGTCGAACGACAGCGCCAGCGTGGTCACCTGCCGCGGCTTGACCTTGCCCTTGTGGACCCACGGCTGGAGCTTGACCGCCCCGAAGGCCAGGATCGCGGACTCACCGGGGTTGAGGATCGGCGTACCGGTGTCGATGCCGAACACACCGACGTTGGTGATGGTGACTGTGCCGCCCGACATGTCCGCGGGGGACGTCCTGCCCTCGCGGGCCGTCGCGACCAGGTCGCCCAGCGCCCGCGACAGCTCCGGGAGCGTCTTGGCCTGCGCTTCCTTGATGTTGGGCACGATCAGACCGCGCGGCGTCGCCGCGGCGATGCCCAGGTTCACGTAGTCCTTGCGGACGATCTCCTGGTTCTCCTCGTCCCAGGCGGCGTTGACGTCCGGGTTCCGCTTGATCGCGACGAGCAGGGCCTTCGCGACCAGCAGCAGCGGGTTCACCCGGAGCCCGGCCATGTCCGGGTCGGTCTTGAGCTTCTGGACGAGCTTCATCGTGCGGGTGACGTCGACGGTGACGAACTCCGTGACGTGCGGCGCCGTGAAGGCACTGGCGACCATCGCCTGCGCGGTGGCCTTGCGGACGCCCTTGACGGGGATCCGGGTCTCCCGCGAGACGAGGGCACCCGCCCCGGACGCGGCCTCCGCGCCCGGCGCCGCCTCCGCCACGGCACCGGAGGCGAGGGGCGCCGGGGAAGCGGCCGTCGGCGCGGAAGCGGCCGCCAGGGCCGCGTGGACGTCCTCACGGGTCACCACACCGTCCGCGCCCGTCGGCGTGACCGTGGCGAGGTCCACGCCCAGGTCCTTGGCGAGCTTGCGGACCGGCGGCTTGGCCAGCGGCCGGCCGCCGGAGGCCGAGGCCAGGGCGAGACCGCCGAGCGCCGGCTCCGGCGCGACGGGAGTGACGGGAGTGATGGGAGCAGCCGGCGCGACCGGTGCCACTGGTGCGACCGGTGCCGTGTGCCCGTTCAGCTCGGCCTGCACGGCCGCCGCCACCGAGGACGCGGCCCCCGGCTGCGGCTTGCGCGCGCGGCGCTTGGTCGACGACGGGGCGGCGCCGTAGCCCACCAGCACGGCCTGGCGGCCGCCGGTCTCCGGCTCGGGCTCGGCGGCCGTGGCGGCCGCCCGCGCGGCGGCGGGGGCCGCCTCCGGGGCGGCACCGGCCGGCCCCGCGCCCGGGTTCGTGTCCACGGAGATGATCGCCGTGCCCACGTCCACGGTCGTGCCCTCGTCGAAGCGCAGCTCGTGCACCACGCCGTCGAACGGGATCGGCAGCTCCACGGCCGCCTTGGCGGTCTCGACCTCGCAGACCACCTGCCCGTCGGCGACGGTGTCCCCGACGGCCACGTACCACTTGAGGATCTCGGCCTCGGTGAGCCCCTCGCCCACGTCGGGCATCTTGAACTCGCGGAAGCGCTGGTCGTTGGCGGTGCTTGCAGTCATTGTCACGACTCTCCTCGTACCCCTAGTACGCCAGCGCGCGGTCGACGGCGTCGAGCACCCGGTCCAGGCCCGGGAGGTACTCGTCCTCCAGCCGGGACGGCGGGTAGGGCGCGTGATAGCCACCGACCCGCAGCACCGGGGCCTCCAGGTGGTAGAAGCAGCGCTCGGTGATCCGGGCGGCGATCTCCGCGCCCGTGCCCAGGAACACCGGGGCCTCGTGGACGACGACCAGCCGGCCGGTGCGCTCCACGGACGCCTGGATCGCGTCGAAGTCGACGGGCGACATCGAGCGGAGGTCCAGGACCTCCAGGGACTTGCCCTCCTCCTCGGCCGCCGCCGCGGCCTCCAGACAGGTCTTCACCATCGGCCCGTAGGCGACGAGGGTGAGGTCCGTGCCCTGGCGCACCGTGCGGGCGGCGTGCAGGGGCGCGGGGATCGCCGAGCGGTCGAGCTCGGACTTGTCGTGGTAGCGGCGCTTCGGCTCGAAGTAGATCACCGGGTCGTCGCTCTGGATCGCCTGCTGGAGCATCCAGTAGGCGTCCGAGGCGTTCGACGGTGAGACCACCTTCAGGCCCGCGACGTGCGCGAACAGCGCCTCGGGCGACTCGCTGTGGTGCTCGACGGCACCGATGGCACCGCCGTAGGGGATGCGGATGACGACCGGCAGCTTGATCTTGCCCAGCGCGCGGGCGTGCATCTTGGCCAGCTGGGTGACGATCTGGTCGTACGCGGGGAAGACGAAACCGTCGAACTGGATCTCCACCACCGGGCGGTAGCCGCGCAGGGCCAGCCCGATCGCCGTGCCGACGATGCCGGACTCGGCGAGCGGGGTGTCGATCACCCGGTCCTCGCCGAAGTCCTTCTGCAGGCCGTCGGTGACACGGAAGACGCCGCCGAGCTTGCCGACGTCCTCCCCCATCACCAGGACCTTGGGGTCGTTCTCCAGGGCGGTCCGCAGCGAGGCGTTGATCGCCTTGACGACGGAGAGCTTCTCGGCAGCCATCTCAGTTGCTCTCCTCTGCGAAGGACGCCTGGTACGCGGCGAACTGGGCGCGCTCTTCGTCCACGAGGGCGTGGCCGTCGGCGTAGATGTTCTCGAAGATCACCATGTTGTCGGGGTCCGGCATGGTCCGGACGGCGTCGCGCACCCGCTTGGCGAGCGCGTCGGCCTCGGTCTCCAGGGCGGCGAAGAACGCCTCGTCGGCGAGGCCCTCGCGGTCCAGGTAGGTGCGCAGCCGCAGGATCGGGTCCTTGGCCTCCCACAGCTCGCGCTCCTCGTCCCGGCGGTACTTCGTCGGGTCGTCGGAGGTGGTGTGGGCGCCCATGCGGTACGTGAACGCCTCGATGAGCATGGGGCCCTGGCCGGTGCGGGCGCGCTCCAGGGCGGCCTTGGTGACGGCCAGCACGGCGAGGACGTCGTTGCCGTCGACGCGGACGCCCGGGAAGCCGTAGCCCTGCGCGCGCTGGTAGAGCGGCACACGGGTCTGGCGCTCGGTGGGCTCGGAGATCGCCCACTGGTTGTTCTGGCAGAAGAACACGACCGGGGCGTTGTAGACCGCCGAGAACGTGAACGCCTCCGCCACGTCGCCCTGGCTGGACGCGCCGTCGCCGAAGTAGGCGATCACGGCGGAGTCGGCGCCGTCCTTGGCCACGCCCATGGCGTAGCCGGTGGCGTGCAGCGCCTGCGAGCCGATGACGATCGTGTAGAGGTGGAAGTTGTTCTCGTTCGGGTCCCAGCCACCGTGGTTGACGCCGCGGAACATGCCCAGCAGGTTGGTGGGGTCGACCCCGCGGCACCAGGCCACGCCGTGCTCGCGGTAGGTCGGGAAGACGTAGTCGTCGGCGCGGGTCGCCCGGCCGGAGCCGATCTGCGCGGCCTCCTGGCCGAGCAGCGAGGCCCACAGGCCCAGTTCGCCCTGGCGCTGAAGAGTGGTCGCCTCCGCGTCGAAGCGGCGGGTCAGCACCATGTCGCGGTACAGGCCACGCAGTTCTTCGGCGGTCAGGTCGATGGAGTAGTCGGGGTGCTCGACCCGCTCGCCCTCCGGTGTCAGCAGCTGTACGAGCTCGGGCTCGCCCGGCGCGGCGGCGCGGGTCTTGGCCCCGGCGCGCTTGCTGCTGCCACGGCGCGGCTTGCGCGCGGCAGTGCTGTCCACAGTCACGTGTGCTCCTCCGTCTGTCCGGCCCCCGGGGTCGCCGGCGGCCAGAGGGGGTTCCCCCGCCGTGAGGCAGGAGAAGGCTCGCTCGATCCCCGACGGCACACGGGGTGGGTGTGCCGAGGCCGGAAACCGGGCGTGACAGGCGCCCCGGCCAAAGGCCTGCAATAAGCACGTTACCCAGAAGGCCGCATTCCTGCGAAACCCTGCCTGACCTGCAATTTTGCTTGGATTTCCAAGTAAATCGAGAAAGCTGGGCAACGCTCCTGGTCACGTCCTTGTGAGCACAGCCCCTGCGGGCTGCCGGAACGACCGCACGTTATCCCGGAGAACAAGAGCAGGGGAAGAGTTGGTGTGTGAGACTGGCACTGTGCCCGAACAGCGAAAAATCACGGTATTTCTGCTCGACGACCACGAGGTCGTCCGGCGTGGCGTGCACGAGATGCTCTCCGTGGAGGAGGACATCGAGGTCGTCGGAGAGGCCGGTACGGCGGCGGACGCGCTGGTGCGCATTCCGGCGACCCGCCCCGACGTCGCGGTTCTGGATGTGCGCCTTCCGGATGGCAGCGGCGTCGAAGTTTGTAGGGAAATTCGTACTCAGGACGAGAACATCAAATGTTTGATGCTCACCTCCTTCGCCGATGACGAGGCGCTGTTCGACGCGATCATGGCGGGCGCGTCCGGTTACGTTCTGAAAGCGATCCGTGGCAATGAGCTCCTGTCCGCGGTGCGGGACGTCGCGGCCGGCAAGTCCCTGCTGGACCCCGTGGCGACCGCCCGGGTGCTGGAGCGGCTGCGCGACGGCAAGGACCCCAAGGGCGACGACCGGCTCGCCAACCTGACCGACCAGGAGCGGCGGATCCTCGACCTGATCGGCGAGGGCCTGACCAACCGGGCCATCGGCGAGCGGCTGCACCTCGCCGAGAAGACCATCAAGAACTACGTCTCCAGCCTGCTGTCCAAGCTCGGCATGGAGCGGCGCTCCCAGGCGGCCGCCTATGTGGCCCGCCTCCAGGCCGAGAAGCGCTGAGCCGGGCGGGAGACCGCCGCACGCCCGCGGGCCTCCGTAAGGACGCCGCGCCCCGACGCGGCGTCCTTACGGAGCGCCCTCGCATGGAACGCGCCCTCGCATGGAACGCGCCCCCGCACCACCGCCCGCGCCACCACCCGTTCCGCCGCCACAGTTCACCGTATCGAGTGGAAAATGGTGATTCGGGACCAACGTCCCGCCGCATAAGGGCGGGTGCCCCTATAGGCCCTGGCGCCCGGCGTGCACAGTGGTGACCATGCTCTCCGCGCCCACCGGGCTCTCCACCGGTCACCAGGACCGCGACCAGTACCGCGCGCTCGAACTGCTCGACCGCACCCCTTACGGCAGGGTCTCGGTGAGCATGCGCGCACTGCCCTTCGTCACCGTCGCCCGGCACATCGTCTCCGGCCGGCAGGTGCTGCTGCGCCTGCACGGCGGCTTCGGCTACGCCCAGGCGTGCGACGGCAACGTCGTCGCGTACGGCGCGGACAACCTCAGCGGGCGCCCCGAGGGCGACGAGTCCGTCTGGACCGTGCAATTCGTCGGCACCGCACGGCTCTTCACGCCCGGCCCCGCCGAACTCGACCGCTTCGGCCGGCCCCCGCGCACCGCGGACGACACGCCCTTCGATCCCGAATACCTGTGCATCGAACCGCAGTTCATCACCTTGCACCACCTCGAAGGCGTACCCGCACGACAGGTCGCGCACTCAGCGTGATCTAACATTTGGAGCGTGCCGCGCTCACTTGTCCCGCCCCCCGTCGTCTCTCCCGTCGGCGGAGTCCGGAGGGACGCCGGCCGCCCGCGACCCGGCCGGGCGAGACCTGACGGCACCCGCGGGGGGACCGGGGGCACCACCGGCATCACCAGCCCCGTGGGCGTCAACGGCCCCGGCGGGCCCGCGGGAACGGAAGCGCTCGACGGCACCACCCTGCACAGCCTTCTGCGCCTCTACGGGCAGGCCGGCGAACCGCTCGGGTGCGTACCGCTGACCGAGGGCCTCCTCAACCGCGGCTACCGCCTCACCACCACCCGGGGCCGCTTCTTCCTCAAGCACCACCTCGACGGCGACCAGGCCGCCATCGCCCGCCAGCACGCCGTCACCCTGCGGCTGGCCGCCCTCGGCCTGCCCGTCGCCCCGCCCGTGGCGGACGCCCAGGGCTCCACCGTCACCGTCCTCGACGGCCGCTGCTACGCCCTGCATCCGTGGGTCGAGGGCCGCCACCACGACGGCGGCGAGCTGACCCGCGCGCAGTCCCGCCGGCTCGGGGCGCTGCTGGGCCATGTGCACATGTGCCTGGAGGAGGTCTGCCGCGAGGAGAGCCCGGCCGCCGAGCACCCGCACGGGGCCCAGGAAGGCCCTGAGGGACCCTCTGGCGGCCTCGGGGACCCCTGGCAGGCCCAGGACGCCGCCGCGGACCCCCAGGACACGTACGCCCTCATCGAGGAGCTCCTGGGGCTCGTCCGGCGCCGGCCCCGCGACTCCTTCGACGAGCTGGCCGAACACCGGCTCGTCGAACGCCGCGCCCTGCTGGAACGGCACGCCCACCGCCGACCGGCCGCCGCGCCCGCCCGCGGCTGGGTGCACGGCGACTTCCACCCGCTCAACCTGCTCTACCGCGGCGGCGAGCCGGCCGCGATCGTCGACTGGGACCGGCTGGGCGTCCAGCCCCGCGCCGAGGAGGCCGTACGCGCCGCCGTGATCTTCTTCCTGCGCCCCGACGGCACGCTGGACCTCGCGAAGATACGGCCGTACGCGCGCGCCTACCGCCGGGCCTGCGGGGCGGACACGGCCGAACTGGCGGCGGCGGTGCACCGCGTGTGGTGGGAGCGGCTCAACGACTTCTGGATGCTGCGCTGGCGCTACCAGCTCGGCGACCACCGCGCCGACCCCGGCTTCCCCGCGTCGGCGGCGCTGTCCGTGTGGTGGACGCGCTCGTACGGCGCGGTGCGCGAGGCGTTCACGGACTGAGGGCGCCCGGGGCGCGCGGGGTTCGGCCGAAGCCGGCCGGGAACGAACGAGCCCGGTGGCGGATACCGGGAGGTAACCGCCACCGGGCTCATCGGCCGGGTGCGCGCGTCCGTCAGGGCGTGGTGCCGGTGCCCTGGCCGACGGTCGTGGTGCCGGGGCCGCCGACCTGGCCGGCCGAGGTGCCCGTGCTCGCGCTGCCGCCGTCCTGGCCGGCGTTGGTGTTGCCACCGGTCGGGGGCTTCTCGTCGCCCGACGGCTTCGTCGACGGCTCGCCCGAAGGGGTCGGCGGGGTCGACGGGTCGTTCGAGGGCTTCCCGGACGGCTTGGTCGAGTGGTGCGAACCGGTGTCGCCGTCCGGCTCCTGGCCACCGCCGGTGCTGGAGGTGTCGGACTCCCGCTCGCCCGTGGTGCCGCCCTCGGGCTGGCCGACGGGGGTGGGCTTCCGGGAGGTCTCCGGGCTGGGGGACGGGTTCGCGGACGAGGAGGAGCTGGTCGACGGCTTGGGCGACTTCGTGTCCTTGTCGTTGTCGGACTTGCCGCCCATCTTCATCGCGAAGGCCACGCCCGCCACGACCGCGATCAGCGCGACCACGGCGATCAGCACCATCTTGCCCTTGCCGCCGCCACCGCCCCGGCCGCCGCCGTAGCCGTCGAAGCCGCCGTTGTCACCGCCGCGCGACGGGATGATCGGCTGCTGCGAGGTGCTGCCGTGCACCGGGTGCGGCATGGCGGTGGTCCCGGCCATGCCACCGCCCATGCCGCCCATGCCCAGGGCCTGGGTGGCGGCGGTGGCGTGCGCGACCGGACCGGTGTCCCAGGAGCCCGAGTGGGCGCCCGCGTCGTGCAGCATCTGCAGCGCGTACTGGACCAGCCCGCGCATCTCCTCGGCGCTCTGGAACCGGTCGTCCGGGTCCTTGGCGAGGGAGCGCATGACCAGCCCGTCGAGCTCCGGCGGCACGCTGCCGAGGACCTGCGACGGCGCGACCGGGGTGTCCTGGACGTGCTGGTAGACGACCGACAGCGGGGTCTCGCCGGTGAACGGGGGACGCAGCGCCAGCAGTTCGTAGAGCAGGCAGCCGGTGGCGTAGAGATCCGAGCGCGCGTCGACCGTCTTGCCGAGCGCCTGCTCGGGCGAGAGGTACTGCGGCGTGCCCATGACCATGCCGGTCTGGGTCATGGTGGAGGCCGCGCCGTGCAGGGCGCGGGCGATGCCGAAGTCCATGACCTTGACCGCGCCGTTGTTCGTGATGATCACGTTGGCGGGCTTGATGTCACGGTGCACGATGCCGTGCTGGTGGCTGTAGGCCAGGGCCTCCAGCACCCCCGAGACGATGATCAGGGCCTGGTCGGGCGGCGGGGTCTCGGCGCCCAGCAACAGGTCGCGAATAGTGCGGCCTTCAACAAGCTCCATGACGATGTACGGCACGACGTTGCGGCCGACGGTGTCCTCGCCGGAGTCGTAGACCGCGACCACAGCGTGGTGGTTCAGCCCGGCCACCGACTGCGCCTCGCGGGTGAAGCGCGCCTTCGAGACCGGGTCCTCCGCGAGGTCGGCCCGGAGCAGCTTCACCGCGACCGTACGGCCGAGGCGCACGTCCTCGGCGGCGAACACCTCCGCCATGCCACCGCGGCCGAGCCTGTGGGTGAGGCGGTAGCGGCCGTCTCCGACCAGGCCGCCATTGCCCCACATTTCAGGCACATCGGGCATGCCGCCCCCGTTGGCGTCAGGGTCTGTCGGACCCTGGGCGCTCTGCGTCTGTGCCATCAGTCCTCGCCGTCGTGTCTGTCCGCTGCGCGTGGGAGGCGCGGCGCGGGGAAAACGGTCTTCCGCTAAGGCACGCTACAGGCTCCACGGCGCGCGCCGGTCCGGGATGGACGCGCTATCAAACCCGCACGCCCCTGAGCAAGGCAAATCTCGTGACGTGTTGTCGCGCATCCCGTCACGGAACGGGCACGCGGCTTGACGTGCCCGCCGCCTCGGGCAGACTTGGCCGAGATCCATCGGCGCAGCCGGCACCTGCCGGAACCGTACGCCGGGCAGTTCGCCGCGAGGGGGAAGTAGAACGATGAGCCAGGACGGCGCTCAGGGCCGCTACACGGGCCGGTCTGTCGGCGGCGGCCGCTACCAGCTGCGCGACCTGCTGGGCGAAGGCGGGATGGCCTCGGTCCACCTGGCGTACGACAGCGTTCTCGACCGCCAGGTCGCGATCAAGACACTGCACACGGAGCTGGGCCGCGAGGCGTCCTTCCGCGAGCGGTTCCGGCGCGAGGCCCAGGCCGTCGCCAAGCTCACACACACGAACATCGTCTCGGTCTTCGACACCGGCGAGGACGACCTCGACGGCTCGACCATGCCGTACATCGTCATGGAGTACGTCGAGGGCCAACCGCTGCGCTCGGTCCTCGACGCCGACGTCCGGCAGTTCGGCGCGATGCCGACCGAGAAGGCGCTCAAGATCACCGCCGATGTGCTGGCCGCGCTGGAGGTCAGCCATGAGATGGGGCTGGTCCACCGCGACATCAAGCCGGGCAACGTGATGATGACCAAGCGCGGCGTGGTCAAGGTCATGGACTTCGGCATCGCCCGCGCCATGCAGTCCGGCGTCACCTCGATGACCCAGACCGGCATGGTCGTCGGCACCCCCCAGTACCTCTCGCCGGAGCAGGCGCTCGGGCGTGGCGTCGACGCCCGCTCCGACCTGTACTCGGTCGGCATCATGCTCTTCGAGCTGCTGACCGGGCGACTGCCGTTCGACGCGGACTCCCCGCTGGCGATCGCGTACGCGCACGTCCAGGAGGAGCCCGTCGCTCCCTCCTCGATCAATCGTTCGATCCCGCCGGCCGTGGACGCCCTGGTGGCCCGCGCGCTGAAGAAGAACCCGAACGAGCGCTTCCCGAGCGCCGAGTCCATGCGCGACGAGTGCGCGCGGGTCGCGGGCACCGCGCAGTCCGGGGCCTCGCCGGTGATCGTGGCGGGCGGCCCGCCGGCGCGCAGCGGCGCGGGCGTGAGCTCGGCCGTCTTCCCGCCCGTCGACGCGCAGACCCCCGGGCCCGGCCCGCAGGCCGTCCAGACGCCGTACCAGCCCGCCCCGGGCCCGTACGCCTCCTACGGGCCCGCCACCCCGCCGCCGGGCGCTCCGGGCTACCCCACGCCCGTACAGCCGTTCCAGGCCGGCGGGCCGAACGGTCCCGGCACGCCCCCGCCGTACTCGATCAACCCCTCGCCCGCCGCGGCGCCGCAGGGCGGCTCCGGCGGCGGCAAGAGCAACAAGCCGGTCATCATCGGCTCGGGCGTCGTCGCCGTCCTCGCGGTCATCGGTGTGATCGCCGCGATCGCGCTCAACGGCAACTCCGGCAAGGGCGAGGAGGCGGACGGCAAGAACTCGCCGCCTCCCGTGACGGGCGCCCCGGCCGGCGGCACCGCCGGGGGCACGACGACGGGCGGCTCCACCGGCGGCACGGGCGGCACCACCGGCGGCACCCAGAGCAAGCACCGCGAGGGCGACCGGTCGAAGGCCATCGACAAGGAGAAGTGCACGAAGGCCTACGAGTACTACAACGACAAGTCGAAGAAGTCGGCGCCCAACTTCAGCTACTTCTACGTCGACTCGGTCAAGGCGTGCCTCCAGGCCGCGGGCTGGAAGTACCGCATCGACCAGCAGAACGAGAACACCTGGGGCAAGGGCACCGTGCTCAGCCAGACGCCCAAGGAGGGCGACGCGTTCGACCCGAAGTCGCCGAGCGACATGTTCGTGCTGACGGTGTCGACGGGCGACCCGGCGTCGTAAGGACGAGCGCGCCGTAAAGCCTTAAAGAGGTCTCGCGCCGTAAGGACGGTCGCATGTGTGCCCGGTACGTCAGGTGACGTACCGGGCACACATGTACGCGCGCTCTTACAGGCTCACAGGCTTACAGGTAAGGGCCGGAGCGGGCCCCGCCGTGCTGGTGGCCCTCTCCGTCGTCCTCGCCCAGGACGCCGGGCGGGAGGGCCCTGCGCATCTGCTCCAGCTGCGCGCGTGCCGCCATCTGCTGGGCGAAAAGCGTCGTCTGGATGCCGTGGAAGAGCCCTTCCAGCCAGCCGACCAACTGCGCCTGCGCGATGCGCAGTTCCGCCTCGGTGGGGATCGTCTCGTCGGTGAAGGGCAGGGAGAGGCGCTCCAGTTCCTCGACGAGCTCGGGCGCGAGACCGTCCTCCAGCTCGCGCACGGAGCTGTGGTGGATCTCCTTGAGCCGGACCCGGCTCGCCTCGTCCAGAGGCGCGGCGCGGACTTCCTCCAGCAACTGCTTGATCATGCTGCCGATGCGCATGACCTTCGCGGGCTGTTCGACCATCTCCGTCACGGGGACCTCGCGCGACTCGTCGTCACCTTCCCCGTCGCCGGGGTTGGTGCTGCCGAGAGCCATGCCGTCCGGGCCTACGACCAGGACGTGCGGGCTCTCCTGCGACCGTTCATTCCTCGGCATATCCATGCCGCCATTCTCTCGCACAGGTGATTTCCCCCTGGTGATGCCCCCGCACACGCCTGATCCACCGTGCGACGCGCCTTACCGCGCGCCCCCTGTTCACCTCGCGCGCCGCAACCGGAGGGCGAAGTAGCCGAGGCCCAGGCCGGTGAGGGTCATTCCGGTGCCCAGCGGCAGGACGCGCATGACCCGGTCGCCGTCCTCCAGGGCCTCGTCCTCGCCGGGCGCGGCCGCGGCGGGGCCGCCCTCGGCCCCGTCGTCACCGGTACCGGGGGGCCCTTCGCCGGGCGTGTCGCCACCGGGGGCCGACGCCGGTGCCCCGCCGGGGTCCGCGGGCGGCCACGCCTGACCGGGCGCGCGTCCGGCCTCGGGGTCGTCGGGAGGAGCGCCCGGCGAGGACGGCGGGAACGGCCGGGCGCCGGAGGGCGAGGGGGTCCCGGGCCCGGTCTCCAGCGGCCGGCCGGGGTGGGTGCGGCCCTCCCCCGCGTGACTCCCGGCGAGCCGGTCGTCGTCGCCCGGCGGGGGCTGGGACAGGGCCGGGGTGGGCGCGGACGCGGCCCGGGCGGGCGACGCGTCGTCCGGTCGTTGCGCGTGGTGGAAGGCGGGGGCGGCCAGCACGGCCGCCGCCGCCAGCGCCGGCCCGGCGAGGGACAGCGCCCGCCGGGCCGGGGATATCGCGCGCGGTCCACGGTCCACGCACCCCAGCCTCACCCGGCCGGTGCGGCACGGCACGCGCGCGCGGCCGACCGGGTGAACGCGGGGGGGGGGATACAGGGAGAGACCGGCGGGACCGAGGGAGGGACGACGGCCGGGGCCGAGGGGGGCGGCCGCGTGCGCCCGGCGGCGCCCTCAGGTCGTCAGCAGGATCTTCCCGACGTGGGAGCTCTCCTCCAGGATCCGGTGGGCCTGCGCCGCGTCCCGCATCGGCAGCGTGCGGTCGACCACCGCCCGTACCCGCCCGCCGGCGATCAGCGGCCAGACGTGCTCGCGCACGGCGGCGACGATCGCCGCCTTCTCCTGGAGCGGCCGGGCCCGCAGCGAGGTGGCCAGGACGGCGGCCCGCTTGGTGAGCAGCGTGCCGAGGTCCAGTTCGGCCTTACGGCCGCCCTGGAGGCCGATGACGACCAGCCGGCCGTTGACGGCGAGGGCGGCCACGTTCCGGGCGAGGTACTTCGCGCCCAGGATGTCGAGGATGACGTCGGCGCCGACGCCGCCCGTCACCTTGTCGAGCTCCTCGACGAAGTCCTGCCGCCGGTAGTCGATAAGGATGTCGGCACCGAGCTCGCGGCAGCGCTCCAGCTTCTCCTGGCTGCCCGCGGTGACCGCGACGCGCGCGCCGACCGCCTTGGCCAGCTGGACGGCCATGGTGCCGATGCCGCTGCCGCCGCCGTGGACGAGCAGGGTCTCGCCGGGGCGCAGGTGGGCGACCATGAAGACGTTGGACCACACGGTGGCGGTGACTTCGGGCAGCGCGGCGGCCGTGACGAGGTCCATGCCGTCCGGTACGGGCAGCAGCTGGCCGGCCGGGACGCAGACCTTCTCCGCGTAGCCGCCGCCCGCCAGCAGCGCGCACACCTCGTCGCCGACGGCCCAGCCGGCCACCCCGGGCCCGAGCGCGGCGATCCGTCCGGAGCACTCCAGCCCGGGGTAGGGGGACGCGCCGGGCGGCGGGTCGTAGAAACCCTGACGCTGCATCACGTCCGCGCGGTTGACGGCGCCGGCGACGACCTCGACCAGGACCTCGCCCTCGCCGGGCACGGGATCGGGCACCTCGGACCAGACCAGGGACTCCGGGCCGCCGGGTTCGTTGATGGTGATCGCATGCATGCCCGCGAGGCTACTCCCGGGTCCTTCCGCACATCACGGAACATGGAGCGCATGGCTACGGGCAAGATGACCAGAATCTCTCTCCTCCGGTCGCTGTGGCGACGCACCAGGAGCGAGGCCGAGGAGGACGCGGAGGCCGGGCGGGCCATCGTCATGCCGGTCCAGAACGTGGCGGCACCGCTGCGGCAGGTGCTGCGGCGGCTCGTCATGGCGCTGAGCGTGCTCGCCCTGACGACCCTGCTCGTCTACCTCGACCGCGAGGGGTACAACGACAACTCCGACGGCTCCGTCGACTTCCTCGATTCCGCGTACTACGCGACCGTCACCCTGTCGACCACCGGATACGGCGACATCACGCCCGTGAGCGACGGGGCCCGGCTGACGAATATCTTCTTGATCACGCCATTGCGCGTGTTGTTCCTGATCATTCTGGTCGGCACCACCCTGGAAGTGCTGACCGAACGGACGCGCCAGCAGGTGCGCATCCACCGCTGGAGGTCCCGCATGCGAGAGCACACCGTCGTCGTCGGCTACGGCACCAAGGGCCGGCACGCCATCGAGACGCTGGTCGGCCAGGGCAAGCCCAAGGACAAGATCGTCGTGGTGGACCCGCAGAAGAAGGTCGTCGACGCGGCCTCCAGCGACGGCCTGGTGGGCGTCCTGGGCGACGCCACCCGCTCCGAGACGCTGCTCCGCGCCGAGCTCCAGCGGGCCTCCCAGGTCGTGATCTGCACGGAGCGGGACGACACGGCCGCCCTGGTCACGCTGACCGCGCGACAGCTCAACAAGGCGGCCACGATCGTCGTGGCCGTGCGGGAGGACGAGAACGTGCCGCTGCTGCGGCAGAGCGGCGCGAACACGGTCGTGACGAGCTCGAGCTCGGCGGGCCGGCTGCTCGGCATGTCGATGATGAGCCCGAACGTCGGCACGGTGCTGGAGGACCTGCTGACGTACGGCAACGGCCTGGACGTCGTGGAGCGGCCCGTGACCAAGCGGGAGGCGGGCAACTCGCCGCGCGACTGCGCGGACCTCGTCGTCGCGGTCGTACGGGGTCACAGGCTGCTGCACTTCACGGACCCGGAGGCGGCGACGCTGCACCTCGCGGACCGGGTGATCACGATCAAGCAGGCGGCGGCGCCGGCGGCGGAGTGACGGAGGAGGGGGCGGCGGCCGGCCGCCGCCTCTCTCCTTACGGACGTACGGGCTTACGTGACGGGCGTACGGGCTTAGGTGACGGACGTACGGGCTTACCTGCCTACGGGTCGGCTCACGCCCCGGCCGCAGCCCAGGGCAGTTCGAGGATGCCGGCCCGGGCGCCCCGGGCCGCGCCGCCCGGCGGGATGACGGCGAGCGCGTCGGCGGCGGCGAGGCCGCGCAGCATGGCGGGCCCGTGGAAGCGGAGGGGCTCCGCGCTGTCGCTGTGCCGGCTGACGACGGGGACGAGCCGGGTGTCGTCGGGGTGGCCCTTGACGGCGTCCGTAAGGGCGGCCCGGTAGAGGGCGGGCGAAGGGCGCGCGGAGAGCGTACGGAGCAGGGGCTCGGCGAGCGTCAGCAGTCCGGCGACGGCGGCCAGGGGGTTGCCCGGCAGGCCGACGAGGTGCCGGCCGGGGGCGAGCCGGGCGAGCAGCATCGGGTGACCGGGCCGGACCGCGACACCGTCGACCAGGAGCTCGGCGTCGAGCCCGCGCAGGATGGCGTGGACGTAGTCGACGGGGCCCGCGGCGGTGCCGCCGGTGGTGACGACGACGTCGGCGGTGGAGCCGGCGAGGGCGGAGCGCAGGGCGTCCGTGTCGTCGCCGAGCCGACGGATCGCGGTCACCTCGGCGCCGAGGGCCGTGAGCCACGGTCCCAGCATGGGGCCGAGGGCGTCGCGGATCCGGCCTCCGTGGGGGAGGCCCTCACGCAGCAGTTCGTCACCGAGGACGAGCACCTCGGCGCGGGGGCGGCGCGTGACGTGGAGGCTGTCGTAGCCCGCGGCGGCGGCCAGGCCGAGCACGGCGGGCGTCACGACGGTGCCCTGGGGCAGGAGTTGGTCGCCGTGGCGGCACTCCTGGCCGCGGGGGCGGATGTCCTGGCCCTGGGAGAGGCGGCGGGTGGCGTGGAGTTCGGGGTGCGGGGCGTCCGGGCCGGTCACCTCGCCGTGCTCGCTGCGCAGGACCGCGGTGGTGCCGGGCGGGACGGGCGCGCCGGTCGCGATCCTTACGGCGTGTCCGTCGCGCAGCGGCGGCGCTCCGCCGTGGTCGGCGCCGGCGAGGACGCCCGGGCCTTCCTGGGCGGCGGGCAGCCGCCACGGGCCGGGTCCGGCGACCGCCCAGCCGTCCATGGCGGAGGTGTCGAAGGACGGCAGGTCGGTGAGGGCGACGAGCGGCACGGCGAGCACCTGCCCGAGCGCCTCGCCGAGCTCCTGGTCGGCGGGCGGCAGGGGCACGGTGGCACGGGCGGCGACGGCACGGGCGTCGGGCCAGGGGAGGGACGTCATGGGGGCGGACTCACGCGCGTCGTCGGCCGCGAAGAGGAACTCGTACTCGCGGGGAGTGGGAGTGGGGGCGGGGGTCGAGTCGGCGGGGGCCGCGGTGGGAACGGTGACCGGGGCGGGGGCGGGGATGGACCCGAAGCTGGTGGGGGGCTTGGAGCCGGGGACGGACTCGGAGGCAGGCACCGGCTCGGGGCCTGGGGCGGGCTTGGAGCCGAGGGCGGCTTCGAGGCCGGAGGCGGATCCGAGGCCGGGAGCCGGCTCGGGCTCGGGGACGGACCCAGGCCCGGAGACGGGCTCGGGGTCGAAAGGGAACCAGCCGTGGTCGAACGGCGTTTCACGACGGGACCTGCCGCCCCCGGCCGGGCGCGCCGAGCGGTCTTCCGCGAGCAGCGACAGCACGTCGGTGACGGCCGACGGTTCCTCCTCCGCCGCGCCCGCGCCATGTCCGCGCTCGTCCTCCGCCCGCTGCGGGGGAAGGCCGGCGCACGGCCCGGGGGCAGCGTCGCCGCGTGCCGTCCCACCGGTACCGGCGAGGTGCTCCTCCGCGGTACCGGCGAGGTGATCCTCCGCCCAGGGGGCGAACGGGTCGGCCATGAGCAGCGGGTCGGCCGGGGTCCCGGCCGGGCGGCCGGCACCGGCGGCCGTCGGCGCCCCGCCGCGCGGGCGGCCACGCGCGCGGCGGTCGTCCGCGAGCAGCGCAAGTGCCTCGTCCGCCGCGCGGTCGAGCGCGGAGGCGTCCTCCCGGGAGGTCATTCCGACTCTTCGGGCGCGTGCGGGGCCCCGGCGGCCTTGCCGCCGTCCGTGGCCGCGGCCTCGTCGGCCCAGCGCAGGGCGAGCGCGACCGCCTCCCGGGTCGCCTCCGTGACGGCCGCCTCTCCGCCGCCCCGCAGCGCGGCCGCGTAGCCGACGAGGAACGTCGTCAGGGGCGCCGCGGGACGGGCCACCCCGTGCGCGGCGTCCCGCGCGAGATCGAGGAGGACGGCGGTGTCGACGTCGAGTTCGATGCCGAGCTCGGCCTTGGCGGCGGTGATCCATTCTTCCAGCACGCCCCCATCGTCCCTGATGCGCGCGCGGGCCGTGGCGACGTCCTCCCAGGTGTCGCAGTCGAACGACGCCGTGGGGTGCGGGAGCCTGCCGAGCGACAGCTCGGCCGTGAGCAGGCGGAGCGGCAGCCCGGTGAGGGAGCCGTGCTCGGCGGCGAGCAGGGCGAGTTCCCGGCGGAGGGCCTCGCCTCGGTAGGCGGCGACCAGCGGCTGGTCCCGCCCGTCGGGGTCGGCGAGCAGCACCCCGTCCGTACCGGCCCCGGCGTCCGTGAGGGCGGCGAGGAGCGCCCGTACGGTGTCGGCCCGCAGGAACGGCAGGTCGGCGGAGAGTACGAGCGTCAGGGCGGCCTCCGTCCCCTTGAGACCGGCCGCGAGCGCGGCGAGCGGGCCGCCGCCCGGCGGCTGCTCACGGGCCCAGCGCACGGGCCGGGCGGTGGGGCGGCGCGGGCCCACCACGACGGTGTCGGCGGCGTCCGCGCACGCGCCGAGGACCCTGTCGAGCAGCGTGCGGCCGCCCACGCGCAGACCGGGCTTGTCGGCACCGCCCAGCCTGCGGGCGGCGCCCCCTGCGAGCACTACGGCGTCGAAGTCAGTCACCCGACGAGTATGGCCGCGCCCCTGTGCCGCGCACCGGCCGCCGGGAAGACTCGGTCCGCTGCCGCGCCGGCCGCGGACACCACGCCCACCAGGAGCGTCTCGAAGGACCTCTCCTGCCGGGCTCTTCCCGTCCGCCCGCGCGCCCGAGCGCGGACCACCGCACCGCAACGCGCCCCGCAGCGCGAAGGGCCCCACCCCGGGCCACACCCACTCGTCGCCCCCGGATAACCCCGGAGGCCGGCAGGCCCCTGCCCGGGCGGAACGGCTCCCCCGCCCGTACGGCGCTCGCCTGCACCCGGGAGGGGGCGGCGAGCAGGGGAACCTCCCCGCCCGCGTCCCCGCCTACGCCCCCGCCACCGCCACCGTCACCGCCACCGTCACCGTCACATGGACCGCAGCAGCACCGCGGGCCGCTCGACGCAATCGGCCACGTACCGCAGGAAGCCTCCCGCCGTACCGCCGTCGCAGACGCGGTGGTCGAAGGTGAAGGACAGCTGCACGACCTGCCGTACCGCCAACTCCCCTTCCCAAACCCACGGCTTCGGGGCTATCCGCCCGACCCCGAGCATCGCCGCCTCGGGGTGGTTGATGATCGGCGTGGAGCCGTCGACGCCGAACACCCCGTAGTTGTTCAGGGTGAACGTGCCGCCGGTCAGCTCGCCCGGGCTGAGGCTCCCCGTCCGCGCGGCCTCGGTAAGGCGGGCGATCTCCTCGGAGAGCTGGACGGCGTTGAGCGTGTGGGCGTCCCGGACGACGGGGACGACCAGGCCCCGGTCGGTCTGCGCGGCGAACCCGAGGTGCACCTCGGGCAGTCGCACGATCTCCCGGGCCTCCATGTCCACCGTGGCGTTGAGCTCCGGGTGGCGGGCGAGTGCCGCCGTGGTGATCCGGGCCAGCACGGCGAGCAGCGAGACCTTGGGCCCTCCGGCGGCGTTCATCGCCCGGCGGGCGGCCAGCAGCTCCGTGGCGTCCGCGTCCACCCAGCAGGTCGCGTCCGGGATCTCCCGGCGGCTCCTGCTGAGCTTCTCGGCGACGGCGCCGCGCACCCCGCGCAGGGGAACCCGCTGGGCGCCGCTCTCCGGCGGCGCGGAGGCCGGCCGAGCCGCCACCTCGGCGGTGGCCGCCGCCCGCCCGGGGAGCGGGAGAGGCAAGGCCGTGGCGCGCTCGACGTCCGCCCGGGTGATCAGGCCGTCCGGTCCGCTGCCGCGCACCTGCGTGAGGTCGAGCCCACGCTCCCTGGCGAGCCGCCGGACGAGAGGCGATATCACCGCCCGGGTACCCGTACCGGCTGCCTCGGGGGACCCGACGGCCGCCCCGGCCCTGACGGACCCGACAGGCTCGACAGTTCCAACAGACCTGACAGGCCCTACGGAACCGCTGGAACCGCTGGAACCGGAGTCGCCGGCGCGAGCAGTGTCACCAGCACCCGCAACCCCACGCACCTCACCCTGGCCGGACGCGTCCGCCCCACCCCGCCGGGCATTCCCCCCGGGCACCGCCCGGACCCGTCGGCGCCGCGCGGCCGGGGGCTGTGTGCCGTAACCGACCAGGACGTTCCCGGAACCCTCGCCCTCGGGGGAAGCGGGGGCCCCGGAGTCTTCACCGGCACCTACCGGGCCGGACCCGGCGGCCGGTTCGCCGACCGCCACCGTCAGCAGCGGCGCGCCCACCGGCAGCTCCGTGCCCTCCTCGCCGAAGCGGGCCGTCACCACGCCCCCGTAGGGGCAGGGGACCTCGACCATGGCCTTGGCCGTCTCGACCTCGACCACCGGCTGGTCGACGGCGACGACGTCACCGACCTGCACGAGCCAGCGGACGATCTCCGCCTCGGTGAGCCCTTCGCCGAGGTCCGGCAGCGTGAATTCCCGCACCACCGCCATCAGCGCACCCCACCCTCGAATTCGTCGAAGCCCTTGACGGCGTCCTTGACGTCCTTGACGTCATTCACGCCCGCCGGACCGCCGGAGCCGCCCGACGGGGCCGTCCACTCCGATTCCCACTGCAAGCGGGCGACGGCGTCCAGCACCCGGTCGACACCGGGCAGGTGGTGCTGCTCCAGCATCGGCGGCGGGTAGGGGATGTCGAAACCGGTGACGCGCAGCACCGGGGCCTCCAGGTGGTGGAAGCAGCGCTCCGTGACCCGGGCCGCTATCTCCCCGCCCGGACCGCCGAACCCGGTGGCCTCATGGACGACGACGGCCCGGCCGGTCCGTCTTACGGACGCGCAGACCGTCTCCTCGTCAAAGGGCACCAGCGAGCGCAGGTCGATCACTTCCAGATCCCAGCCCTCGGACCGGGCGGCCTCCGCGGCCTCCATGCAGACGGGCACGGACGGACCGTAGGTGATCAGCGTGGCGGACGTGCCCCGGCGGCGGACGGCCGCCCGGCCGATGCCCGGCACCTCCTCGGGCCGGGCCGGGTCCCAGTCGGCCTTGGACCAGTAGAGCCGCTTGGGCTCCAGGAAGACCACGGGGTCGTCGGAGGCGATCGCGGCCCGCAGCAGCCCGTAGGCGTCCGCGACGGTCGCGGGGGCCACCACATGGAGGCCGGGGGTGGCCATGTAGTAGATCTCGGAGGAGTCGCTGTGGTGCTCGACGCCGCCGATGCCACCGCCGTAGGGCACCCGCACGGTGATCGGCATGGGCATCGCGCCCCGCGTGCGGTTCCGCATCCGGGCGACATGGCTGACGAGCTGCTCGAAAGCGGGGTAGGCGAAGGCGTCGAACTGCATCTCGACCACGGGCCGCAGCCCGTACATGGCCATGCCGACGGCCGCGCCGAGGATGCCCGCCTCGGCCAGCGGTGTGTCCGTGCAGCGGTCCTCGCCGAACTCCTTGGCCAGACCGTCCGTGACGCGGAAGACGCCGCCCAGGGCGCCGACGTCCTCACCGAGGACGTGGACGGACGGATCGTCCGCCATGGCGTCGCGCAGCGCCCGGCCCAGGGCCTGGGCCATCGTGGCGGGCTTCCGGCCGGTGGTGACAGCCGCGGTGGTCATCGCTGCGCCCCTTCCTGAGGGCCCGGGGTGGTGTCCCCGGCGGCGTCGAGCTCGGCGCGCAACATGGCGGCCTGCTCGCGCAGTTGGTCGGTCCGCTCGGCGTAGACATGGGTGAAGAGGTCCATGGGGTCGAGCGCGGGGTCCTGGTTCATCCGCTCGCGGAGGTCTGCGGCCATCGCCTCGGCGGCGTCCCGCTCCCGCTGTACGCCGTCCTCGTCCAGCAGCTTCCGCCCGGTCAGCTCCCGCTCCAGGAGGTCGACCGGGTCGTGCGCGCGCCACGTCTCGACCTCGGCGTCGGTGCGGTAGCGGGTGGCGTCGTCGGCGTTCGTATGCGCGTCGATGCGGTAGGTGACGGCCTCGACGAGGGTGGGGCCGGCGCCGGCGCGGGCCCGCCGCACGGCCTCGGTGAGCACCTGGTGGACGGCGGCCACGTCATTGCCGTCGACCAGCCGGCCCGGCATGCCGTAGCCGACGGCCTTGTGGGCGAGGGAAGGGGCGGCGGTCTGTTTGGCGAGCGGTACGGAGATGGCGAAGCCGTTGTTCTGCACGAGGAAGACGACCGGGGCCTGCCAGACCGCGGCGAAGTTGAGGGCCTCGTGGAAGTCGCCCTCACTGGTGCCGCCGTCGCCGACCATGGCGAGCGCCACCACATCGTCACCCTTGAGCCGTGCGGCGTGCGCGAGGCCCACGGCGTGCGGGAGTTGGGTGGCGAGAGGGGTGCAGAGGGGTGCGACGCGGTGCTCGTGGGGGTCGTATCCGGTGTGCCAGTCGCCGCGCAGCAGGGTCAGGGCCTGTACGGGGTCCAGGCCGCGGGCGACGGCCGCGAGGGTGTCGCGGTAGCTGGGGAAGAGCCAGTCGCGGTCCTCCAGCGCGAGGGCGGCGGCGACCTCGCACGCCTCCTGGCCGGTGGAGGAGGGGTAGACGGCGAGGCGGCCCTGCCGGGTGAGTGCCGTGGCCTGGGTGTTGTACCGGCGCCCGCGGACGAGCTGCCCGTACATCCGCCTCAGGAGCCCGGTGTCGAGCCCGGCGGCCGCGTCGGTGCCCAGCAGGCGGTACGGCTCCGCGTCGGGCAGCAGCGGCGCGGGGTCCGTGCGGGGCCGCCAGGCAGGGGGCGGGGTGGGCCGGTACGAGCCGGGCTGCTCCAGAACCGTCATGACGAGCACCTCCTTTTGGGACGGGCTTGACCGGGCACGAGGCACATGGCGGCCGCGCTCCCTCCCTACCGATTGTTCGGTCGTCGGCACTTTTTGGCTACAGGCGGCCCGAGCCTGTGGACAAACGGTTCTCCACAGCCTGAGATATGGACAGGGCGTCCATGAGGGGGAGGCGGGGCGGCATGCCGGACGAACAGATGGCCTTCGCGGGCGACAGGCCGCCCGCGCGGCCGCTGGACGAGATCGACCGCGCGATCCTGCGCATGCTCCGGTCCGACGGCCGTGCGTCGATACGGTCCGTGGCCGAGCGGGTGCACGTCTCGCGCGCCAACGCCTACGCGCGGATCAACCGCCTGATCGACGACGGGGTGATCCGGGGGTTCAGTACCCGCATCGACCAGGAGCGGGCGGGCCAGACGGCTTCGGCGTACATCACCTTGAAGATCGTGCAGAACTCCTGGCGGTCGGTCCGCGAGAAGCTCCGGGCGCTGCCCGGCGCCGCGCACATCGCCCTGGTGAGCGGGGACTTCGACGTGCTGCTGCTGGTGCACGCCAAGGACAACCGCGCCCTGCGCGAGCTGGTGCTGACCCGGATCCAGGCCATGGAGGAGGTGCTCAGCACCCGCACGCTGCTGGTCTTCGAGGAGACGGACCTCCAGGAGGGTGGGGCGGGCGGTTCCGCGGGGCCGCAGGTCGCGCCCGGGGACCGCTGAGGCCCCCGGGACGGGCGTCCCGGGGGCCTCAAGGCAGTACGTCAGGTGACGACCGCCGGCTAGTGGTACGTACGCAGCCCCGCGAAGGCCGTGCGGACCACCGCGTCGGCCACCTCGTCGCTCGTCGAGCCGCCGCGGCCCGGCCGGTACCACTCGACCACGGAATTGATCATGCCGAAGAGGAGCCGGGTGGCCAGCCGGACGTCCACGTCCTCCCGGAGGTCGCCGTCGGCCGCCGCCTGCTTGAGCAGCTCGGCGACCCGGTGGTCGAACTCGCGGCGGCGTTCCATGGCCCAGCGCTCGGTGTCCGTGTTGCCCCGGACGCGCAGCAGCAGCGTCACATAGGGCAGCTCGGCCATCAGCACCTCCACGGTGCGCCGGGTGACGTGCTCCAGGCGGTCGACGGACCGGCCCTCGACGGCCCGGGGCTCGTCCAGGACGGCGAAGAGCTCGTCCAGCGCGCGGCTTATCGCGAGCCGCAGCAGCTCCTCCTTGCCCTTCACATGGTGATAGATGGAGGACTTGGAGATTCCGGCCGCCCGGGAGAGGTGCTCCATGGACGTGCCGTCATAGCCCCGCTCGTTGAACACCTGGACGGCGACCGCGAGCAGCGATTCGGGCGTGTAGGTGTCGCGCTTGGCCATGGTCATGATTACAGCACCTGCCGTTCGATGTCCGCACGGCGCCTGAGCGCCCAGGACGGCGCGTAGCGGCCACCAGGGCTCTGGTGGTGCATGGTGTCCAGAAGGTCCCACAGCCAGTGTGCGCCGAGCCGCTCGGTCCACTCGAACGGGCCGCCCGGGTAGTTCACTCCCAGCCGCATGGCGGTGTCGATGTCCTCGGGGCTCGCGACCCCGCGGGCGGCGGCGTCGACGGCGAAGTCGACGATCATGGCGACGGTGCGGGCGACGATCATGCCGGGGACGTCGGCGACGACGCTGACCCGCTTGCCGAGCGCCTGGAACAGGCCGACCGCCTCCCGCGTCTGCTCGGGGGTGATGCGGTGCGAGGGCGCGAGGGCGATCCGGGTCGCGGCCCGGTAGTCGAGCGCGAGGTCGAAGCGGATGAACGGTTCGTCCGGGTAGGTCGTGGCGGGGTATCCGTCGGTCAGTGCCAGGCAGGCGCCGCCGGGCAGCCGGATGAAGCCCTCGGACATGCCCGGGGTGCGGTCGCGGGTGACCTTGATGCCCGCTTCCTCGATCATCTCGCGGAGGACGGCGGCCGGACCCGCCGGCTTCGCGTGGACGGCCACCTCCCCGGGCGGGGGCGCGGGCTCCTCGGTGCGCGGGACGGGCCGCTCCGCGCCGTCCGCGTAGTCGTACCAGCCGCGGCCCGACTTGCGGCCGAGCAGCCCCGCCTCCACCAGGCGCCGCTGGGCGAGCGAGGGCCTGAACTTCGGGTCCTGGAAGAAGGAGTCGTAGACCGAACGGGTGACGGCTTCGTTCACGTCCTGGCCGATGAGGTCGGTCAGTTCGAACGGGCCCATGGCGAAACCGCCGCTCTCGCGCAGTACGGCGTCGAGGGTGGCGGGGTCGGCGACGCGCTCCTCCAGGAGGCGGAATGCCTCGGCGTAGAAGGGGCGGGCGACGCGGTTGACGATGAAGCCGGGGGTGTCCGCCGAGCGCACCGGTGTCTTGCCCCAGGCGGCCACGGTGGCCTGGGCGCGGTCGGCGGCCGCCGGGTCGGTCGCGTGGCCCTGGACGACCTCCACGAGCGGCAGCAGCGGCGCGGGGTTGAAGAAGTGCAGGCCGACGAAGCGGCCGGGCAGGCGCAGGGCTCCCGCGACGGCGGTGACCGACAGGGAGGACGTGTTGGTGGCGAGCAGACAGTCGTCCGGGACGACCGATTCCAGCTCCACGAACAGCTTCTGCTTGGCGTCGAGTTGCTCCAGAATCGCCTCGATGACGAGTGCGGAGTCGGCGAGTTCGGCCGTACTGGTGGCCGGGTGCAGGCGCGCGCGGGCCGCGTCGCGGCCGGCGGCGTCGAGCCTGCCCTTCTCCACGAGGCGGTCGAGGCGCGCGCCGATGGCCCGGGCGGCCTCGGCGGCGCGGCCCTCCGCGGCGTCGTACAGGCGTACGGGGTGTCCGGCCACGAGGGCGACCTGGGCGATTCCCTGGCCCATGGTGCCGGTTCCGACGACGGCGACGGTGCGTCCCAGCTCGATAGCGGTCATGCCGGTGATCCTCCCCGATGAGTTGTCCACAGGTTCGCCGGGCCCCCTTGTCCCGACCGATCGTTCGGTTACTGTATCTACCGGGGGGTGCTCGTGGGCCCCCGCAGTGTCGCCCGATCCCTGTTCCCGAAGACTGTCGCCTCATCCGAGCCCAGCTCGACAAGGAGTTGGTCAGCCGTGACCGCCGGACTCACCACCGCCCAGTTGATCGAGAAGCACCGCCCCACCCTCGACCAGGCACTGGAAGCGATCCGTTCGCGCGCCTACTGGTCCCCCTTCCCCGAGCACCCGAAGGCCTATGGGGCGGAGGGCGCCGTGCCCGGCAGCCTGAGCGCGGCCGAGGGACAGGCCGCCTTCGAGGCGCTGCGCGGTCACCGCTTCGAGCTGGACCAGCCCGGCGCGGACGGCTGGGCGGGCTCCGAAGTCTCGCCCTACGGGCCGGAGCTGGGCATCGAGTATCCGCACGCCGACCCCGAGGCCCTGCTGCCGGCCCTGCGCGCGGCTATGCCGCGGTGGCGCGAGGCGGGCCCGGAGGCACGGGCCGCGGTCTGTCTGGAGATCCTGACCAGGATCAACGCCCGCACGCACGAATTCGCCCACGCCGTCATGCACACCAGCGGCCAGGCGTTCATGATGGCCTTCCAGGCCGGCGGCCCGCACGCCCAGGACCGCGGCCTGGAGGCCGTCACCTACGCCTACGCCGAGCAGGTGCGCACCCCTGCCGCGGCGGAGTGGTCCAAGCCGCAGGGCAAGCGCGATCCCCTGGAGCTGCGCAAGGAGTTCACGGCCGTGCCGCGCGGCGTCTCGCTCCTCATCGGCTGCAACACCTTCCCCACGTGGAACGGCTACCCCGGCCTTTTCGCCTCCCTCGCCACCGGAAACGCCGTGCTGGTCAAGCCGCACCCGCGCGCCGTGCTGCCGCTCGCGCTCACGGTCCGGATCGCCCGCGAGGTGCTCGGCGAGGCGGGCTTCTCCCCCGACCTGGTGGCACTGGCCGCCGAGCGGGACGGCGAGGGCATCGCCAAGTCGCTGGCCGTGCGCCCGGAGATCCGCATCGTCGACTACACCGGTTCCACCGCCTTCGGCGACTGGCTGGAGGCCAACGCCCGTCAGGCGCAGGTCTTCACCGAGAAGGCCGGCGTCAACACGGTCGTCATCGACTCCACCGACGACTACAAGGGCATGCTGGGCAACCTCGCCTTCTCGCTGTCCCTCTACAGCGGCCAGATGTGCACCACCCCGCAGAACTTCCTCGTCCCGCGCGGGGGCATCGCCACCGACGCCGGCCCCAAGTCCTTCGACGAGGTGGTGGCCGATCTGGCGGCCGCGGTCGAGGGTCTGCTGGGCGACGACGCCCGGGCCAACGCCCTGCTGGGCGCCATCGTCAACCCCCGGGTCAAGGAGCGGATCGACGCCGCGGCCCAGCTCGGCGAGGTCGCCCTGGCCTCCCGGGCGGTCGCCAACCCCGACTTCCCCGGTGCCACGGTCCGTACGCCGGTGATCGTGAAGCTGGACGGCGCCAAGCCCGACGCCGAGGCGGCCTATCTCTCCGAGTGCTTCGGGCCGGTGTCCTTCGCCGTCGCCGTCGACTCGGCGGCGGACGCCGTGGAGCTGCTGCGCCGCACGGTGCGGGAGCAGGGCGCCATGACCGTCGGCGCGTACACCACGTCGCCGGAGGTCGAGCGGCTGATCGAGGAGGCGTGCCTGGAGGAGTGCGCCCAGCTCTCCCTGAACCTCACCGGCGGGGTGTACGTCAACCAGACGGCCGCCTTCTCGGACTTCCACGGCTCGGGCGGCAACCCCTCGGCCAACGCCGCGCTGTGCGACGGCGCGTTCGTCGCCACCCGCTTCCGCACGGTCGAGGTGCGCCGCCAGGCGTAGGCCGGACCGGGGTCAGACCGGGGCCGGTCCGCCCCAGTGGAAGAGCGCCATGGCGACGCTCGTGGCGAGGTTGTAGCTCGACACCTGGGGCCGCATGGGAAGGGCGACCAGCCGGGTCGCCCTCTCCCGCAGCTCGGGCGAGATCCCGTGCCGCTCGGAGCCGAAGGCGATCAGCGCGTCGTCGGGGAGGGTGACGGACCGGATGTCGTCGCCCTCCGGGTCGAGCACGTACAGCGGGCCGGGCGGCAGTTCGGGCAGCGGCAGCCGCTCGACGGCCGTGGCGTAGTGCAGGCCGGCGCCCGCCCGTACGGCGTTCGGGTGCCAGGGGTCGAGGTCGCCGGTGGTGACCACGCCCGTGGCGCCGAAGCCCGCGGCCAGCCGGATCACGGCGCCGACGTTGCCGAGGTTGCGGGGGTTGTCCAGGACGACGACCGGGGCGCGCCGGGGTGCCCGCGAGAGGGTGTCGAGGTTGGCCCGGCGGGCGGGTCTGGCCGCCAGCGCGGCCACCCCGGTGGGGTGGACCCGGGGCAGCAGCTCCTTCAGGGCCCGTGCCGGGATCTCGACCAGCCGCTCGTCGAGCGTCCCGGTGAGGTCGTCGGCGAGCTGTCCGGCGAGGGTCAGCACCGCCTTCTTGTCGGCGGCCACCGCCAGGCGCACGTCCGCGCCGAAGCGCAGGGCGTGCTTCAGGGCGTGGAAGCCGTCGAGCAGTACGGCGTCGGGGGCGGCCTCGCCCCACTGCCGCACGGCGGCCACGGCTTCGTCCTCGGTCATGCCCTCAGCCTACGAGAGTGCGCGAGGCGGTCTCGCCCTCCCGCTGCGGTGGCAGCGCCTTCCGCCGGGCGGGGAGCAGCCTGTCCCGGGCCCGCCCGGTGAGGGCGCCCAGGCGGCGCAGGAAGCCGGTGGGCAGGAAGACCGCGTCGGCCACGATCATCGCGAGCGAGAAGAAGGGCAGGCCCAGGGTGACGGCGATGCCCATGTGCTCGGCCATCATCAGCGCGAGCAGCACGTTCTTGACCCGCCGGTTGAGCAGGGTGAAGGGGAAGGCGACCTGCACGGCGACCGTGCCGTAGCTGAGCAGCAGCACCAGGAGGCCGTTGCCGGCGAGGGCGTGCGAGAGCTCGGGCCAGGGTGAGAAGTAGTCGAGGTGCAGCGGGTAGTAGAGCGCGGTGCCGTCCTGCCAGCGCGAGCCCTGGATCTTGTACCAGCCGGCGGTGGCGTAGATCAGGCAGACCTCCACCATGATCACCAGCAGGGCGGCGTTGTGCGCCAGGTGGGCGAAGGCGTCGAGGACGGTGCGGGGCTCGCCGGGTGCGTAGCGGCACACGGCCCACCAGACGCCGTGGGCGAGCCACAGGCCCCACAGGGCGGTCGCCCAGCCGAGGCCGGGGAGCGGGCCGTCGGTGGTCCAGGACAGCCCCGTGCCGCCGAAGATCTGCGCGGCGATCAGGGCGAGTCCGCAGAGCGCCCACAGCACGATGCCGGTGAGGTCCGGGCCCGCGGCCGGGTCCTGGCCGCGCCGCCGGGCGCGGCGGGCGTCGAGGGACCACACCAGGCCGCAGCGGGTGAGGACGGTGTACAGGGCCATCAGGTGGATGACGTTGTCGCCGCCGTCCCCGAGGAAGACGCTGCGGTTCTGGAGGGACAGCACTCCGATCATGGAGAGCACCGACATGGTCCGGGTCCGCCAGCCGAGCATCAGCAGCGCGCTGGAGACCACGGCCCCGGCGTAGACGCACTCGAACCAGAACGCGCTGTCGGACCACATCAGGACGGTGAAGGCGTGGTTGTCGGCGATCAGCCTGCGGGCCATCTCCCAGCTCCAGGGCCCGTCGGGCCCGTAGAGCTCATGGCGGTTGGGCCACTCGCGGAGCAGGAAGCAGAGCCAGGTGAAGGAGAGCCCGATCCGGATGACGGCCGTCTGGTAGCGGCCGAGGGAGGAGCCGGTGACGCGGTCGACGCCGCGGGTGAGCGCGGCGAGGGGTGCTGCCTTGGAGAAGCTCACCGGTTCGCCTCCGGGAGGTCGGCGGTCGCGACCGGCCACCAGGCCAGGGTCCGGTAGGACGGGTCACCGCCGCCCTTCTCGTCGCTCCAGGGCGGTGGCGCGACGACCGTCGTCACGGCCCGCACCTGGACGCGCTGGACCGGGCGGCCCTCCTGGCCGCTCAGCCGGGCCACGGCGATCCGGCGTATGTACTCCTCGGACAGGCTGCCCCGGAGCCCGTTGGGGCGCTCCCGCGCATCGTGCGTGCCCGCGTAGAAGTCCCAGGCGCGCCGCAGCTGGTTCTGCTGGGTGTGGCTGGGGAGGAGGTTGTGGTGGATGGCGGCACCGTCCTGCGCGGAGAGATCGGTCCAGCGGGTGAGGGTGGTGCGGCCGTCCGGGCCCTTCAGCTCGGCACGCGCCTGGACGGCGACGTTCTGCTGGAGGGGGTTGGGGGCGAAGAACTTCCAGTTCTGTTCGAACTCGGGGTAGATGTAGTCGCCAATGGCCTGGGCGTGCTGCTTACTGACCGTGTTCGACGGCGCCACATGCAGGAACACCATCCCCATGTGCACGGCCGCCGCGACCGTCACCACCGCGGCACCGGCGGCGACGGCGACGCGCGCGGGAAGCGACAGTCGGGTCAGCCCGGCGCCGCCGCCGGGCTCGTCGCGCTCGTCATCCGGCCCCATGCCCCGCCCCGTTCCTGCGTGTCACCTGTCGTCCCACCTGTCGTCGTGCACCCCGAACCGTACCGATGGCTTCGGGCCCGGCACAGCGCACCGGGGTTATCCACAGGCTTGACACCCCCGGAGGCCGCGGCCCACCATTGAACCGAACGATCGGTCGGTCGGGAGTCAATCGAGAGGCAGGGGGCATGCCATGACGACGATGGCGCCGGACACGGGGTCGTACGAAGCGGTGTTCGACGCCGCCGTGGCCGCCGACGAGCGCATCGAGCCACGCGACTGGATGCCCGACGCCTACCGCGCCTCACTCGTCCGGCAGATAGCGCAGCACGCCCACAGCGAGATCATCGGCATGCAGCCCGAGGCCAACTGGATCACCCGGGCCCCCTCGCTGCGGCGCAAGGCCATCCTGATGGCCAAGGTGCAGGACGAGGCGGGCCACGGCCTCTACCTCTACAGCGCCGCCGAGACCCTGGGCACCAGCCGCGACGAGCTCCTCGACAAGCTCCACTCGGGCCGCCAGAAATACTCCTCGATCTTCAACTACCCGACGCTGACCTGGGCCGACGTCGGCGCCATCGGCTGGCTCGTGGACGGCGCGGCCATCACCAACCAGGTCCCGCTGTGCCGCTGCTCCTACGGCCCCTACGCCCGTGCGATGGTCCGGGTCTGCAAGGAGGAGTCCTTCCACCAGCGCCAGGGCTATGAGCTGCTGCTCACCCTGAGCCGCGGCACCGAGGCCCAGCACGCCATGGCACAGGACGCCGTGGACCGCTGGTGGTGGCCGTCCCTGATGATGTTCGGCCCGCCCGACGGCGAATCGGCGCACTCCGCGCAGTCCATGGCCTGGAAGATCAAGCGCCACTCCAACGACGAGCTGCGCCAGCGGTTCGTGGACATCTGCGTACCGCAGGCGGAGTCCCTCGGCCTCACGCTCCCCGACCCCGACCTCCGGTGGAACGAGGAGCGCGGCCACCACGACTTCGGCCCCATCGACTGGGCCGAGTTCCATGAAGTCCTGCGCGGCAACGGCCCGTGCAACGACCAGCGGATCACCCGCCGGCGGCAGGCCCACGAAGACGGCGCGTGGGTGCGCGAGGCCGCCGCCGCGTATGCCGGGAAGCACCGCGACACCCAGGGGGAGGCAGGGGCATGACCAGCACCGATTGGCCGCTGTGGGAGGTGTTCGTGCGCAGCAGGCGAGGTCTGTCGCACACCCACGCGGGAAGCCTGCACGCACCGGACGCCGAGATGGCCCTGCGGAACGCCCGGGACCTCTACACCCGGCGCTCCGAGGGCGTCTCGATCTGGGTGGTGCCCTCCGCCTCGATCACCGCCTCGTCGCCGGACGAGAAGGACCCCTTCTTCGAGCCGGCCGCCGACAAGCCCTACCGCCACCCCACCTTCTACGACATCCCGGAGGGGGTGCGGCACCTGTGAAGCAGGCCCCCACGCCCGTCCCGCCCGCCGCCGGCGCGGTGCCCACGGCCGCGGCGCTGGCCCTCGGCGACGACGCCCTGGTGCTCTCCCACCGCCTGGCCGAGTGGGCCGGGAACGCCCCCGTCCTGGAGGAGGAGGTCGCGCTCACCAATATCGCGCTGGACCTCCTCGGCCAGGCCCGCTTCCTCCTCTCCCTCGCCGGTGACGAGGACGAGCTGGCGTATCTCCGGGAGGAGCGCGCCTTCCGCAACGTCCAGCTGGTCGAGCAGCCCAACGGCGACTTCGCCCACACCATCGCCCGCCAGCTCTTCTTCTCGACCTACCAGGAGCTGCTCTTCGGTCAGCTGGCCGCCGGGGACGGCCCGTTCGCGCCGCTGGCCGGCAAGGCCGTCAAGGAGGTCGCCTACCACCGCGACCACGCCGAGCACTGGACGCTCCGGCTCGGTGACGGCACCGAGGAGAGCCACCGCCGGACACAGACCGCGCTCGACGCCCTGTGGCGCTATACGGGCGAGCTCTTCGAGCCGGTCGAGGGCCTGGAGGTGGATGTCACGGCCCTGCGCGACGGCTGGCTGACCTTGATCACCAAGACGGTGCGGCAGGCCACCCTGGAGCTCCCCACGGGCCCCCAGGCGGGCGCGTGGACGGCCGGGGCGGGGCGCCAGGGGCTGCACACCGAGCCGTTCGGACGGATGCTCGCCGAGATGCAGCACCTGCACCGCAGCCACCCGGGGGCGTCATGGTGACGACCCGCGCCCCGCTGTCCGCGCCGCCGCCCACACCGCTGGAGGAGCGGCTCCGGGAGCTGGCCGGTGCCGTGCCCGACCCGGAGCTCCCGGTGGTGACCCTCGCGGAGCTGGGCGTCCTGCGCGGTCTCCAGATGTCCGGTCCCGGGCGGGTCGAGGTGGAGCTCACCCCCACCTACACCGGCTGCCCGGCCGTCGAGGCGATGGCGGCGGACATCGAGCGGGTGCTGCACGAGGAGGGCATCCCCGAGGTCGAGGTCCGCACCGTCCTCACCCCGGCCTGGTCCACGGACGACATCACGGCCGAAGGCCGGCGCAAGCTGGCCGAGTTCGGGGTGGCACCGCCGCGCGTCAGCGGCGGGGGCGACCGGAGCGGCCCCGTGCCGGTGTCCCTCGGCATCCGCTGTCCGCACTGCGGATCCACCGACACCACCCTCCTCAGCCGTTTCTCCTCCACCGCCTGCAAGGCCCTGCGCCGCTGCGAGGCATGCCGCGAACCGTTCGACCACTTCAAGGAGTTGTAGATGGCAGCGGCCCGCCATGGCGCCTTCCACCCCCTGCGGGTGACCGCCGTCGACACCCTCACCGACGACTCCGTCGCCCTGACCCTCGCCGTGCCCCCGGAGCTCCGCGAGGCGTACCGCTACACCCCGGGCCAGCACATCACTGTCCGCCGCCGCACCGAGGACGGCGAGATCCGGCGCACCTACTCCCTCTGCGGCACCGCGCCGGCTCCGGAGGACACCGGCGCGGCGGAGCTGCGGGTGGGGGTGCGGCTGGTCGACGGCGGGGTGTTCTCCACGTACGCCCTGAAGGAGCTGACCGCCGGAGACACCGTGGAGGTGATGACGCCGGTCGGCCGGTTCGTGCTGGAGCCCCGTGCCGGGCACTTCGCGGCGATCGTCGGCGGCAGCGGGATCACCCCCGTCCTGTCCATCGCCTCGACCCTGCTCGCGCGGATACCGGATGCCCGGTTCTGCTTGATCCGCGGCGACCGCACCACGGCCTCGGCGATGTTCCTGGAGGAGGTCGCCGACCTCAAGGACCGCTATCCCGACCGCTTCCAGCTGGTCCACACCCTCTCCCGGGAGGAGCAGCAGGCGGGCCTGCCGTCCGGCCGACTGGACGAGGAGCGGCTCATACGGCTGCTGCCCGCGCTGCTGCCCGTGGAGGCCGTCGACGGCTGGTATCTGTGCGGCCCGCACGGGTTGGTGCGGGGGGCCGAGCAGGCGCTGAGCGGTCTGGGCGTCCCCCGGGAGCGCGTGCACCAGGAGATCTTCCACGTCGAGTCCACGGCGCCCACGACCGCGGCACCGGCGGAGGTGCCCGCCCCCGCCCACAGCACGGTGACCGCACAGCTGGACGGGCGCAGCGGCAGCTGGCCCGTCCGGGAGGGGGAGTCGCTACTGGAGGCGGTCCTGCGCAACCGCGCCGACGCCCCGTACGCCTGCAAGGGCGGCGTCTGCGGCACCTGCCGGGCCTATCTGGTCACGGGTGAGGTGCGAATGGAGCGGAATTTCGCCCTGGAACCCGAGGAATTGGCGGCCGGATATGTGCTGGCCTGCCAGTCGCACCCGACGACGGAAGAGGTGGAGCTGGACTTCGACCGCTGAGCGAGGACGGGCACCGACCGCGGGCCGCCCGTACCCCGGTCAGACACCCGCCGCGCACGGACCGCCTCCCGTTCCCCTGCCGCCGACTGTTCCCAATTCCTGCAACCTGTTCTAAGTTGACGCTCCGTCAGTTCAGGCGTCGGCGGCGGCTCGCAGGAGGACGGCAGTGGACTTCACCTTCACCGAGGAGCAGCGGGCCGCCGAGGAGGCGGCCGGGGCGGTCTTCGCCGGGGTCTCCCCCGACGGCGTCCCCAGCCCGGCGCTCACCCGGGGCGCGGTCGCCGAGGACTTCGACCGGACCCTGTGGGACCGGCTCGCGGAAGCCGACCTGCTGAGCCTCTACGGTCCGGCCGAGCAGGGAGGCGCGGGTCTCGGCCCGCTCACTCTGTGCCTGGTGCTGCGCGAGGCCGGGCAGGTCCTCGCCCGGGTGCCGTTGCTGGAGACCGGCGCCGCCGCCCTCACGCTGGCCGCCGTGGGCGGGCCGGTGGCCGCCCGGCTGCTGCCGCTGATCGGCCGTGGCGAGCTGACCGTCACCGCCGCCTCCAGCGGCCGTACCGGTCACGACCCGGCCGAACTGGCCGTCACGGCCCGCCCGGCGCCCGGCGAGCCCGGCGGCTGGCTCCTGGACGGGGTACAGACCGCCGTCCCGTGGGCGGCCGACGCCGACCTGGTGCTGCTGCCCGCGCGCCGAGCCGAGCGGACCGCCGACCCGGCCGGCGAGGAAACGATCGAGGCAAGTGGGGCGGGGAGGGGTGGGGGAGGGGGGGAGGGCCCCCTCCTGGCGTTCGTTTCCCGCGACCGCCCCGGAGTCACCCTCGCCGACCAGGTCTCCACCAACGGCGAGCGCTACGGCGAGCTCCACCTGGACTCCGTACACCTGACTCCCGAAGAGGTGATCACCACCGCGGGGGCATGGGAGCGGCTGCGCGGCCTGCTCACCGTGGGCACCTGCGCCATGGCCCTCGGCGTCGGTACGGCGGTCTCGCGGATGACGGGCGCGTACACCGCCGAGCGGGAGCAGTTCGGCTTCCCGATCGCCACGTTCCAGGCCGTGGCCGTCCAGGCCGCCGACCGTTACATCGACCTGCGGGCGATGGAGGCCACGCTCTGGCAGGCCGCGTGGCGGCTGGAGTCCGGGGCCGACGGCGCGCTCCCGGTCGCCGCCGACCTGGCTGTCGCCAAGATCTGGGCCTCGGAAGGGGTCCGCCGCGTCGTCCAGACCGCCCAGCACCTGCACGGCGGCTTCGGCGCGGACACCACCTACGTCCTGCACCGGTACCACGCCTGGGCCAAGCAGCTGGAACTCTCGCTCGGCCCCGCGGCGGCACACGAGGAAGCCCTGGGCGACCTGCTGGCCGCCCACCCCCTCGGCTAGGAATCCGGTGACGACAGGAAGCCCTGCCCCTCCGACCGTAGACCCGGACCTCCGTCCCGTAGACCCGGACTTTCGGCCTGTGGACCCGGCCCGTCGGCCGGAACCCCCGGTCTCTCGGCCGGAAACCGCGACCTCTCGACAGGAACCCCGGTCTGCCGGCAGGAGACCGCGACCTCTCGACAGGAACCCCGGTCTGCCGGCAGGAGACCGCGACCTCTCGGCAAGAAGCCCGGTCTCCCGCCAGGAACCCCGGTCTCCCGGCAGGAAGCCCGGCCGGATCCCCGCTAGATCACCGTGCCGGGCGCGCCCTCGGCGTCCACGACCGGGCGGCCCAGGGCCTCCCACGCCTGCATGCCGCCGTCGACGTTCGCGGCGTCCAGACCCTGCTGGACGAGGTAGGCCGTCACCTGCGCGGAGCGGCCGCCCGAGCGGCAGATCACGTTGATCCGGCCGCCGTCGGGGGCCTGCTCCGTCAGGGCGCCGTAGCGGGCGACGAAGTCGCTCATCGGGATGTGGAGCGCACCCTCCGCGTGCCCCGCCGTCCACTCGTCCTGCTCGCGGACGTCCAGCAGAAAGTCGTCGGAGGAGAGCGCGTCGACGTTGACCGTGGGAACCCCAGAACCGAAATGCATGACCCCGACGCTACCCGACCAGCGAGGCCAGACGGGCCTCCCTTTCGGCTACCTGTGCGCGCAGACCGTCGGCGATCTCCGCCAGCAGGCCGTCCGGGTCGTCCGGCGCCATCTTGATCATCGAGCCGATCGCCGAGCCCTCCAGCTCCGCGGCCAGCGCCGACAGCATCTCCTTGCGCCGGGCCAGCCACTCCAGCCGGGCGTACAGCTCCTCGGCACGGCTCGGGCGGAGCTCCTCGGGCACCGGACCCGCCGCCCACTCTTCCGCCAGCTCCAGAAGCAGTGTCTCGTTCCCGGCCGCGTACGCGGCGTTGACCCGCACGATGAACTCGTCGCGGCGCACCCGCTCCGCCTCGTCCCGCGCCAGGTCCGGATGGGCCTTGCGGACCAGCTCGCGGAAGACCCGGCGGGCCTCGTCGCTCGGCCGCACCCGCTCCGGCGGCCGCACCGGCTGCTCCGTGAGCATCGCCTGGGCCTCGGGCGACAGCCCGTCCGAGTCCATCCAGCCGCCGAACAGCTCCTCCACGCCGGGCAGCGGCTGCGCCATGGCGCGCGCCTCCCGCGCCTTCCTGAGGTCCTCCGGGTCCTGCGTACGGGCGGCCACGGCCTCCGCGATCCGGGCCTCCAGCTCGTCCAGGTGCGCGTACATCGGGCCGAGGCGCTGGTGGTGGAGGCGGGAGAAGTTCTCCACCTCCACCCGGAAGGTCTCCACGGCGATCTCGAACTCGATCAGCGCCTGCTCGGCCGTCCGCACCGCCTGTTCCAGGCGCTCGGTACCCGGTTCGCGCGCGTGCGGGCTCTGCTCGGCTTCGGGTGTCATCACCCGCCCAGCGTACGAGCTCCCGGACGCCCCACGGGCACGCCCGCTCCCACCCGCACCGCCGACCCACCCGTTCCGGCCGCCCCCGGGTGCCGTGCGGCGCGCCCACGCGGGACCACGCGGCTCCTCCCGTCACCCACCCCTTCCCTCATGTCCTCGATCGCCGGAAGGGCCGGAACGCCGCCCCGGCCCCCGGCCCCCGGCTAAACCCCCGGCTCCGCCGCCAGGCGCCCGCCGCGGACCGCCGCCACCAGCTCCCCGTGGTCCTCCTCCGTCCGGTCCGCGTAGGCCCCGGCGAACCTCGCGACCGCCTCGTCCAGCTCCGCGGACTTCCCGCAGTACCCCGCTATCACCCGCGGGTCCGCGCTGTGCGCGTGCGCGCGGGCGAGCAGCGCGCCCGTCATCCGCCCGTAGTCGTCGAGCTCGTCGGGGGCCAGGGCCGCCGGGTCGACGCTGCCCTTGCGGTTGCGGAACTGCCGCACCTGGCACGGCCGGTCCTCGACCGTCGCCCAGCCGAGCAGCACATCGCTGACCACCTGCATCCGCTTCTGCCCGAGCACCACACGCCGCCCCTCGTGCCCCACCGCGGGCGGGGCGAAGCCGGCCTTCTCCGCGTACGGCAGCAGGACCGACGGCCGGGCCTCCTTCACCTGGAGGACCAGCGGCTCGCCACGGTGGTCGAGGAGCAGCACCACGTACGAGCGCAGGCCCACGCTCCCCGTGCCCACCACCCGGAACGCCACGTCCTGCACCTCGTAGCGCCCGAGGAGCGGCAGCAGTTCCTCCGGCAGGGTGCGCAGATAGCCGGGGAGGGCCATGGCGACGGCCGTCGCCTCCTCGTCCGGCACCCGGCTGAGCACCGGCGGCGCGTCCAGGAACCGCCGCCCGCCCTCCACCTTCTCCGTCGCCTTCGCGGCGAAGCGGGCGCTGGTGTTCCGGCGGGCCTTCTCCTCGACCCGCTCCAGCGTGCCCACCAGCTCCCGGGCGTCCGCGTGCGTGACGAGCCGTTCGTCGGCGATGGCGTTCCACGCGTCGGCCACCGGCATCCGGGCCAGCAGCCGCATCGTGCGCCGGTACGAGCCCACGGCGTCCCGGGCGGCCGCCCGGCAGGTGTCCTCGCCCGCGCCCGCCTCGCGCCCCGCCAGCACCAGCGAGGTCGCGAGACGCTTCAGATCCCACTCCCAGGGGCCGTGCAGCGTCTCGTCGAAGTCGTTGAGGTCGACGACCATCCCGCCGCGGGCGTCGCCGTAGAGCCCGAAGTTCGCGGCGTGGGCGTCGCCGCATATCTGGGCGCCGATGCCCGTCACTGCCGTACGCACCAGGTCGTACCCCATCAGCCCGGCCGAGCCGCGCAGGAACGCGAAGGGCGACGCGGCCATCCGCCCCACCCGTATCGGCGTCAGCCGCGGCAGCCGGCCCGCGTTCGACGCCTCGACCATGGCGACCGCCCCGGGCCGGCCCGCGTCCGCCTCCCACTCGGCGTGTTCGGCGCGCGGCACCCGGGCCCGCAGGGCCTTGCCCGCCCCCTTGGCCGACAAAGCCGCCCCGGAGCCCTCCGAGCCCCCGGACGTCCCCTCACCGCCGAAGCCCCCGAAACCCCCGAAGCCCCCGAAGCCCCCGGACGTCCCCTCACCCCCGGCGTCGGCCGAAAGCCCGGACCCCCCGTCCGAAGCCGCCACCCTCCCCGGTGTCCCCGGTGTCCCTGGTATCCCCGGCACCCCGGAGAGCACCGCCCCCGCGAACCCCGGTACGTACGGCAGTCGCGACATGGCGCGCCCCCTCCCCCTCCACCTCCACGCGGACTCCTCCGAAGCTACAGCCCGCCACTGACAGCGGTCAGACCCCGACCGCTTCCTCCATCTCCTCCTCCATGTCCCCTCCGCCCCGGCCGACTTCGGCAGAACCGGAAGCGCGCCGCGCCCGCGCGGCCTCGACGGCCCACGCCACGCCCACGACCACCGCTCCGGCCACCAGCCACAGCACCAGCGTCGTCACGTGCCCGCCCAGTCCCTCGCTGCCGAAGTAGACGAGGCTGCGGGTGCCCTCGACGAAGCCGGCGCCGTTCCAGAAGCCGTGCAGCCCGGCGAAGAACCCGTTCTGGAGTTCGGGACGGAAGACGCCGCCGGAGCTGGTGAAGTTGAGCATCACGAACAGGACCATCACGCCCAGCGTCGTCCACCGCTTGAGGAAGGTGTGCAGCCCGACGCCGACGAAGAGGATGCCCGCCGAGTAGATCCAGGCCATCCCCCACAGGCCCGCCAGACCATGGTCGACCAGGTGGAAGACGGGCCCGGCGAAGGCCACCCCGATCAGGCTGACCACCAGTGACGTCCCGGCCGCCAGCAGCGCGCGCAGCCGCATCGGCAGCGCCGCCCCCGCGCCGCCGAGCACGGCGACCGAGGCGTACGAGCCGATGCTCAGTGCGACCAGCAGGAAGAAGATGCCCTGCCCGGTCGGGTCGTCCTTCGAGGCCGGCACCACGTCGGTCACCTTCAGCGGGGCGCCCTGTGCCACCGCGACCCGGCTGAAGACCTTCTCCACGGCCGTCGCGGTGGTGTCGGAGCCGGCCGTGGCCACCAGGAGCTCCGCCGTCCGCCCCCGGTCGCCGGGCACGTACGCGCCGAAGACGTCCTGGCTCCGCAGCTGCCGCACCGCCTCGTCCCGGCCGGTCACGGTACGGACCTCCAGGGCGCCGTCCGCCTTCTCCTCAAGGCTGTGCGCGAGCGCCTGGGGGGCGGCGCCGCTGCCGACGACCGCGACCGGCATCTCGTGCGGGGACGGGGTCGCGAACGCCCCCAGATAGGCGAGGCCCATTCCGACGCACATCAGCAGCGGGGTGAGCAGGTGGATCAGGACATGGCGCAGCCCGGGTGTGTGGGCGGCCGCGTGCGCTGTACGGGCCGCATGGGCCCCGTGGGACCCGTGCGCGGAAGCGGAACTCATGGACGGTCTCCTCGGTTCCTCGGACCGGCGCTTGGGGCCGGCACCCCGGCCGGTCTCCCCGGCTCCTCGGAACAGATAGTTGGCTTATACAACTCTTGCTCTAAGTTGTACTGTACAACTACATTCGGAAAGGGAGCCCTCCGTGCCGCATCGAGACGAGTCCGTCGAGACCATCCAGCGCGAGATGACAGCCTTCGCGCGCCGCGCGCGGGCGTCCGCCGCCCGGACGCACCCCGAGCTCTCGCTGGTCTCCTTCACCCTGCTGTCCCACCTGGAGGACCGCCAGGGCTGCCGGGCCACCGACCTCGCCGCGCACTACCTGCTCGACAAGTCCACGGTCAGCCGGCAGGTCGCCGCCCTGGAGCGGCTGGACCTGGTCGAGCGCCGGGTCGACCCCGACGACCACCGCGTCCAGGTGCTGCACCTCACGGCACACGGCGTCGCGACCCTCGCCCAGGTCGCCGCCACCCGCCGATCGGCCTTCGAGGAGCGCCTGACCGGCTGGGACGAGGCCGACCTCAGCCGGTTCGCCGCCTATCTGCTGCGCTACAACGCGGCGGCGGAACGACTCAGCTGAGGTCGCCGGGACAGTAGGGGTCGCGCTGGAGGTACTTCGCGGCCCACGCGCCCAGCTCCTTGAGCGCGGGCTCCATCGCCTGCCCCGCCTCCGTCAGCCGGTACGCCACCCGCAGCGGCGGACCGGCGCACACCTCGCGTACGACCAGACCGGCCGCGGCCAGCTCCGTGAGCCGGTCCGACAGCATGCGCTCACTGATCCCCGGGATGGCCCGCCGCAGGTCGGCGAAGTGCACCCGGCCAGGCATCAGCGTGGCCACGATCAGCCCCGTCCAGCGCTTGCCGAACAGCTCGAAGACACGCGTCATGCCTACGTCGACACTCTTGCACGCCTGCTCACCGTGGTCCGCCATGCGCCCAGGGTACTGCGCCACCCTTAGGTACTGCGAAAAAGTAAGCTGCTGTGCTATTAATAGCTCCATACGGAATTTCAGCTCCGTATGTCAGGTAACCACGGCGCTCCGCCCGTCCCGGTGCTCCACGCCCGTCAGGCGCCCCGCCCGTCCTTTGGAGATCCCCATGGCCACGCTGCTGCACCTCGACTCCTCCGCGCTCCCCCAGGGCTCGGCCTCCCGCGAGGTCACCGCCGCCTTCCGCAAGGCGTGGGAGGAGCAGCACCCCGACGGCACGGTCGTCCACCGCGACCTGGCCGCCGACCCGCTGCCGCACCTGGACGCCGCGGCGATCACCGCCGAGTTCACCGACCCCGCCGACCGCACCGAGGAGCAGCGGGCCGGTTCCGCCCGCCGGCACGCGCTGGCCGACGAGCTGGAGCGCGCGGACGCGGTGCTGATCGGCGCGCCGATGTACAACTTCACGATCCCGTCCACGCTCAAGGCGTGGCTGGACCACGTGCTCATCACGGGCCGCACGATGGGCGTCGAGAACCTCCCCAACGCCGGCACCCCGGTCACCGTCGTCGCCAGCCGCGGCGGTTCCTACGCGCCCGGCACCCCGCGCGAGGACTTCGAATTCGTGACCACGTACCTGGAGAAGGTCCTGGGCGCCGGACTCGGCATGGAGGTCGACTTCATCGTTCCGGAGCTGACGCTCGCCCGGGCCGTACCCGCCATGGCCGGTCTGATCGACAAGGCCGACGCCTCCCGCGCCCAGGCCGACGCGGACGCCGCCGCCAAGGGCAAGGCCCTCGCCGCACGCCTCACCGCCTGAGCGTCATCCGCCCACAGGGCCCGCGTCACCGGGGGACGGGGCCCGGGGGGGGGACCCGCAGGGGCCGGGGGGGAGAGAGAGACCCGGAGGGGCCGGGGGGACCCGCAGGGGGCCGGAGGCCGGAGACCCCGCCAGAAGATTCGGGAGTTGGCCGAATTCGACCGTTTGCCGCGTCGTCCCTGGTCACCCGGTGCCCGAGAAAGGCCGACCGCGCCCGAGGCCCAATCTTTAGCCGAATCAAGGCTTTTAGCTAAGCCTAAAGGTGGCATCCTCTCTAAGGGAGCCGCCTGGCGGCACTACAAGTCCTGGGGGTAGAGCATGGCCTGGCGAACACATACCGAGGGCGGCAGGACGGCCGACGCGGCCGGCGCCCGCCTCGCACGCCACGCGACGGCCTCGCTCGCCGGCCTCCTGGCCGAACAGGGCATGTCCCGCAAGGATTTGGCGGACACGATGGGCGTATCCCCCGGTCGGGTCAGTCAAATCCTCTCCGGCGACGAGAATTTGACCATGCGGTCCCTGGCGGCCGTCGCCGAAGCCCTCGACCTACGCGTGGAGATCTCCTTCAGCGAGAGGCCGGCCGCAGAGCACCGTGAGCCCGTGGAGAGCGCGCGTTCTCCTCACCGTCGCCCCTTAGCTCCCGTCCACCGCTGACGCCACGCCCCGTGCAGCCACCTCACCGGCCCTACGCGGCCGCCCACACACCCCGCAGGGCCCACACGCCCCGCACACGCTCACGGGGTGGCCGGTTCAGCCGGCCGGTGCCCCGTCCACGGAGGCGTTCCCGGGACGGTTCCGCAGGTCGCGGATCCTTCTGTCGTCACTGCGCTTGCCATGGGCGTGCGCCAGATCGAGCAGATACGCGCAGTACTGCTCGGCCTCGCCGAAAGCCCGCCGCGCCTGCCGCAGTTCCTCGCGCGTGCGCTCGCGTCCCTGCTGCTGGCAGGCCTTCTCGATCCGCGTCTCGATGGTGATCCATTTCTGGGCGGCCGTCCGCACGTCCCTGTGCCGTTCCACGATCTCCTTACGGAGGTGGGTACGGCTCCTGCCCGTACGCCCCGGGGCGTCCACGCGCGACAACAGATGCTGCCTCACCCGGTCCGCGAAGGTGTCGAGGTCCCAGCAGTCCTGAAAGCCGCCGACCATGCGGTACGACCACTCGGCGCGGTCGGTCTGGAGCCGCATCGCGAGGCTGTTCAGCAGCAAGGAGTCGCCGAGGGTGACGATGGCCATCAAGGGGTGCTCGCCCGACTGCTCCAGCTTCCGCTTGGGCACCAGCCCCAGCCCCGCCACGACGCCGACCGCCGCGGGCGGCACGCTCGACGCGTGCGGCAGCAGCAGCCCGCTGGCCAGCGCGGCCATGGCGGCCGTCCACAGCACCACGGCGACCGCCGACGCCGCCGAGCGGACCGTACCGAGCAACCGCCCGTCCTCACGGAACCGCCAGACCAGGCACACCCAGGTCACCGGCGCGCAGATGGCGGCGGGCAGCACCCACTCGGTCAGCACGGAGGTCTGGTCCCACGCCACAGCGTCCCCCATTCCGGTTGCAGACGACGCCCCCCTACGACACCGGACTCCGACGCCCTTCACACAGCGCCCCAGCGCGACTACAGAATGATGTTCCCACTGCTGTCACTCGCGCGGGCAATGATCCGGCCAAGCTCTTCCGTCACAGCCGAATTCGCGCCATCGCACCGGCCGTCGGGCAAAGATCAGGGCAAGAATCCGAACAGGAGACCGACGGACATCCGCACGAAAGAACGCGGAAGCCCAGGAAAAAACAGACGAACCGGTAGACGGGCATAACGAAACGGACCCCTCCAGGTGACCTGAGTCACTCGGAGGGGTCCGTCTCGTATGGTGCGCGAGGGGGGAGTTGAACCCCCACGCCCTTTCGGGCACTGGAACCTGAATCCAGCGCGTCTGCCTATTCCGCCACCCGCGCATGGGTGTTGTCTTCGTTACCCCGCACCTTCTTCGGACTCGTCCGTCCGGGTCTTGTGCGTTCGCCTTCCGACATCGAGAACATTAGCACGCTGCGGAGGGGGTCTTCACACGCGTTCGCCGTGGCCCCCGCCACACGGCCCCCGTGCGCCCCCGCGGGCCGCCCCACCGCCGCCCACCAGCCCCGGCGCCCCTCCGGACCACGCCCCGGGCGTCCCGCGCGACCGCGTCTCCGGCACCCCGCCCGCACGCGCGCCCACCCCGCCCGCACCCCGCAGCCGCCGACGCCCCGCCGCACCCTCCCGGAGACCGCTCCGAAGACCGCTCCGAAGACCACTTCGGCGACCGCTTCGGCGACCGCTCCGGAGACTCCGGGGCCCGGGTCGTGACGGCGGGGCCTACGGGGTACCGCTCCGGTTGCGGGACACTGACTCACGGCCGCCTCTACGATCCCTAGTGAAGGCGACACGAAGGCGCCTTCAAGGCGACACTCGTCACTCCTGGCGCCGAAGGGGAACCAGCCGTTTTCCCGACGCGTGGATACGATCAGTAAGCAGTATCAGGAACGACACTGAGCATCAGGAACGTCACTGAGGGAAGGAGGTGCCCCGTGGGAGTACTGAAGCGCTTCGAGCAGCGACTCGAGGGTCTCGTGAACGGCACCTTCGCCAAGGTGTTCAAGTCCGAGGTGCAGCCGGTGGAGATCGCCGGCGCGCTCCAGCGTGAGTGCGACAACAACGCCACCATCTGGAACCGCGACCGCACCGTCGTCCCCAACGACTTCATCGTGGAGCTGAGCGCCCCGGACTTCGAGCGTCTCAGCCCCTATTCCGGGCAGCTCGGCGACGAGCTCTCCGGGATGGTCCGCGACTACGCCAAGCAGCAGCGGTACACCTTCATGGGGACCATCAAGGTCCACCTGGAGAAGGCGGACGACCTCGACACCGGGCTCTACCGGGTGCGCAGCCGCACCCTCGCCGCCAGCGAGTCGCAGGAGCCGGGCGCCCGCCCGGCCGCCCCGCGGCCCGGCACCGGCGGCGCCGTCACCCAGGGTGGCGGCGGCTATCCGGCCCCGCCGGCCGGCCTGCCGCCCATGCCCGCGTCCCCGCCGCCCGGCGCCACGCCTCCGGGACGCCCCGCGCCCCGTCCGGCGGGCCCCGCGGCCGGGGCCGCTCCCGGCGGCCAGACCAGGCGCTGGATCGAGATCAACGGCACCCGCCACCAGATCTCACGGCCCACCCTCGTCCTGGGCCGCAGCACCGAGGCGGACGTACGCATCGACGACCCCGGCGTATCCCGCCGGCACTGCGAAATCCGGGTCGGCACCCCCGCGACGATCCAGGATCTGGGGTCGACGAACGGCATCGTGGTGGACGGACAGCACACCACGCGCGCTACGCTCCGCGACGGCTCGCGCATCGTCGTGGGCAGCACCACCATCGTTTATCGGCAAGCCGAAGGGTGAAGCGGGGGCAATGTCAGAGCTGACCCTCACGGTCATGCGGTTGGGTTTCCTCGCCGTCTTGTGGCTGTTCGTCATCGTGGCCGTCCAGGTCATCCGCAGCGACCTCTTCGGCACGCGCGTGACCCAGCGCGGTTCCCGCCGCGGCGGCTCCGACCGGCAGCCGCAGCGCGCGCAGCAGACCGCGCCGCCGCAGCAGCGCCAGCAGCAGGGCGGCGGCCGCCGGGCCGACCGCGGGCGCCGTGGCGCGCCCACGAAGCTGGTGGTCTCCGAGGGGACGCTCACCGGCACCACGGTGGCCCTCCAGGGACAGACCATCTCCCTCGGCCGCGCGCACGACTCCACGATCGTGCTGGACGACGACTACGCCTCCAGCAGGCATGCCAGGATCTATCCGGACCGCGACGGCCAGTGGATCGTCGAGGACCTCGGTTCGACCAACGGCACGTACCTCGACCGGACCCGGCTGACCACCCCGACCCCGATCCCGCTCGGTGCGCCGATCCGCATCGGCAAGACCGTCATCGAGCTGCGGAAGTAGTAGGACCATGACGACCGGAGGGTGGGCACCGTGCGGATGTACCCGGAGCCGACGGGCGAGGTGCGCATGAGTCTGTCACTGCGCTTCGCCGCCGGATCGCACAAGGGCATGATCCGGGAGGGCAACGAGGACTCCGGTTACGCCGGCCCGCGCCTGCTCGCCATCGCCGACGGCATGGGCGGCCAGGCCGCGGGCGAGGTCGCCTCCTCCGAGGTGATCTCCACCCTCGTCACGCTCGACGACGACGTCCCGGGCTCCGACATCCTCACCTCGCTCGGTTCCGCAGTGCAGCGCGCCAACGAGCAGCTCCGGGTCATGGTCGAGGAGGACCCCCAGCTGGAGGGCATGGGCACCACGCTCACAGCCCTGCTCTGGACCGGCCAGCGGCTCGGCCTGGTGCACGTCGGCGACTCGCGCGCGTACCTGCTGCGCGACGGCGTGCTCACCCAGATCACCCAGGACCACACCTGGGTGCAGCGGCTGGTCGACGAGGGCCGGATCACCGAGGAGGAGGCCACCACCCACCCGCAGCGCTCCCTGCTGATGCGCGCGCTGGGCAGTGGCGACCACGTGGAGCCGGACCTCTCCATCCGCGAGGTGCGCGCCGGCGACCGCTACCTGATCTGCTCGGACGGCCTCTCCGGCGTCGTCAGCCATCAGACGATGGAGGAGACGCTCGCCAGCTACCAGGGCCCGCACGAGACGATCCAGGAGCTCATCCAGCTCGCCCTGCGCGGCGGCGGACCCGACAACATCACCTGCATCGTCGCCGACGTCCTCGACGTCGACGGCAACGACACCCTGACCGCCCAGTTCAACGACACGCCCGTGATCGTCGGCGCGGTCGCGGAGAACCAGCTCCAGCTGGGCGACGACGGCGCCATGCAGACGCCGGCCGGCCGCGCCGCCGAGCACGCCCGCGCCAACCGTCCGGTGCCCCCGCAGGCCCCCGCGGGCGGCTTCGGCCCGCCCGGCAGCGGTGAGCCCGGCATGGGCGGCGCTCCGGACGGCTCCTTCGGCGCGTTCATGGACGAGGATTTCGTCAAGCCCGCACGCCGGGGCAAGTGGATCAAGCGGTCGGTGATCGCCGCGATCGTGCTCGGCGTCGTCGCCGGCGGCCTCTACGGCGGCTACAGCTGGACCCAGACGCAGTACTACGTGGGCGCCAAGGACAACAACCACGTGGCCGTCTACCAGGGCATCAACCAGGACCTCGCCTGGGTCGGCCTCAGCAAGCTGTACGAGGACCACCCCGAGATCGAACTCAAGTACCTCCCGGTCGACCAGCGCACGCGCGTCGAGGAGACGATCCCGCTCGACAGCCGGGCCAAGGCCGTCCAGAAGGCCAAGGACCTCGGTCTGCTCGCCGGCACCTGCAAGAAGGAAGACGAGCGGCGCAAGGCCGAGCAGAAGCAGCGGGAGGCGGAGAAGCAGAGCGGCGACAAGGCCGGCGGCGCCCTGGGCGACGCCCGCGACCCCAACCGGGCCGACGCCAAGCCGAACCCCGTCCAGGCCACCCCGACGCCCGCGCCGGGCCCCACCCTCACCGAGGAAGAGCAGAAGTTGGTCCCGCAGTGCAGCGCTCAGCAGTGAAGCCGTAGGGGGCCATCAACTCATGTCAGCCATGCCATCCACGCCGAGTACCACCACCACGACCACGATCAGCACCGTGGGCCCGCCCAGCCGGCGCAACACCGAGCTGGCGCTGCTCGCCTTCGCGGTGATCCTGCCGTGCTTCGCGTACGCCAACGTCGGCCTCGCCCTCGACGGCGAGATGCCCTCGGGCATGCTCGGCTACGGCCTGGGCCTCGGCCTGCTGGCCGGCGTCGGCCACCTGGTGGTCCGCAAGTTCGCCAAGTACGCCGACCCGCTGCTGCTGCCGCTGGCCACCCTGCTCAACGGCCTGGGCCTGGTCATGATCTGGCGGCTGGACCAGTCGGAGCGGCTCGCCCGGCTGGCCAAGGCGCAGGGCTTCACCTTCCAGGCGTCGGCCCCCAACCAGCTGCTGTTCTCGGCGATGGGCATCGCCCTGTTCGTCGGTGTGGTGATCTTCCTCAAGGACCACCGCATCCTCCAGCGCTACACCTACATCTCGATGGTGGTGGCGCTGGTCCTGCTGGTCGCCCCGGTCTTCTTCCCCGGCAAGTTCGGCGCCAAGATCTGGATCACCGTCCCGGGCCTCGGCTCCATCCAGCCCGGAGAGTTCGCGAAGATCATCATCGCGATCTTCTTCGCCGGCTACCTGATGGTGAAGCGCGACGCGCTCGCCCTGGCCAGCCGCCGCTTCATGGGGCTGTACCTGCCGCGTGGGCGTGACCTCGGACCGATCCTCGTCGTCTGGGCGCTCAGCCTGATGATCCTGGTCTTCGAGACCGACCTGGGCTCCTCGCTGCTGTTCTTCGGCATGTTCGTCGTCATGCTGTACGTCGCCACCGAGCGCACCAGCTGGATCGTCTTCGGTCTGCTGATGTCCGCGGGCGGCGCGGCCGTGGTCGGCTCGGTCGAGCCGCACGTGAAGGTCCGTGTGATGGCCTGGCTGCACCCCTTCGCGGTGTACGACACGCCGCGCCCGTCGTGGGCCACCACCGAGCAGATCGCCCAGGCGCTGTTCGCCTTCGGCTCCGGCGGCGTCTTCGGCACGGGCTGGGGGCAGGGCGCCTCGGACCTCATCCAGTTCGCCGCCAACTCCGACTTCATCTTCGCCTCCTTCGGCGAGGAGCTCGGCCTGGCCGGCGCGATGGGGCTGCTGCTGATCTACGGTCTGATCGTCGAGCGCGGCATGCGCACGGCGCTGGCCGCCCGCGACCCCTTCGGCAAGCTTCTGGCCACGGGCCTGTCCGCCGGTTTCGGCATCCAGGTCTTCGTCGTGGCCGGCGGTGTCATGGGCCTCATCCCGCTGACCGGTATGACCATGCCGTTCCTCGCGCAGGGCGGCTCGTCCGTCATCGCCAACTGGGCCCTGATCGCCATCCTGATCAAGATCAGCGATACGGCGCGCCGTCCCGCACCGGCACCCGCACCGTCCACCGACGCCGAGATGACCCAGGTGGTCCGCCCGTGAACAAGCCCGTGCGCCGGATCGCGATCTTCTGCGGGCTGCTCGTGCTGGCCCTGCTGATCCGCGACAACTGGCTCCAGTTCGTCCAGGCCGACGAGCTGAAGACCCACAAGAAGAACCGCCGCGTCGACATCGCCCGCTACAGCCAGCCGCGCGGCAACATCATCGTGGACGGCCAGGCGATCACGGGCTCCCAGGAGACCGGCGGCGTCGACTTCGCGTACAAGCGGACGTACAAGAACGGCGAGATGTGGGCGCCGGTCACCGGCCGCTCCTCGCAGGTCTTCGGGGCCACGCAGCTGGAGAACATCTACGACCGGGTGCTCATCGGCGACGACGACCGCCTGTTCTTCAACCGCACCGTCGACATGATCACGGGCAAGGGGAAGAAGGGCGGTGACGTGATCACCACCCTGAACTCCAAGGCCCAGGAGGCCGCCTTCAAGGGCCTCGGGGACAAGAAGGGCGCCGTCGCCGCGCTCGACCCGCGCACGGGCAAGATCCTGGCCCTCGCGTCCACCCCGTCGTACGACCCGTCGAAGATCGCGGGCGCGAACGACGGCGAGGCCTGGACATCGCTGGACAAGGACAAGAACCAGCCGATGCTCAACCGGGCCCTGCGGCAGACCTACCCGCCGGGTTCCACCTTCAAGGTCGTCACGGCCGCCGCGGCGCTGGAGAACGGCCTGTACAAGGACGTCGACTCCAAGACGGACTCGCCGCTGCCGTGGACGCTGCCGGACACGGTCACGAAGCTGGACAACGAGGGCAACCTCCCCACCTGCAAGGACGGCTCGCTGCGCGAGGCCCTGCGGATCTCCTGCAACACCGTCTTCGGCAAGGTCAGCGCCGACCTGGGCAACAAGAAGATGATGGCCATGGCGGAGAAGTTCGGCTTCAACAACAAGGAGATCTTCACTCCGGTCCGCGTCGAGCAGAGCGTCTACCCCAAGGACAACCGCCCGCAGAACGCGATGGCGGGAATCGGTCAGGCGTCCAACCGCGCCACGCCGCTCCAGATGGCCATGGTGGCCTCCGCGGTCGCCAACAACGGCAAGCTGATGGAGCCGTACATGGTCGACAAGGTGCGGGCGCCCAACCTCAACGTGATCGAGACGCATCAGCCGAAGGAGATGTCGCAGCCGTTCTCCAAGCAGACGGCGCAGCAGCTCCAGTCGATCATGGAGACGGTGGTCCAGGACGGCACCGGTAAGAACGGCCAGATCCCCAACGTCACGGTCGGCGGCAAGACCGGAACCGCCCAGCACGGCGTCGACAACACCGCGAACCCGTACGCCTGGTTCATCTCCTACGCCAAGACGGACAACGGCTCGCCGGTGGCCGTGGCCGTGGTGATCGAGGGTTCGGACACCGACCGCAGTGACATCGCCGGCGGCAAGCTCGCCGCGCCGATCGCGAAGAGCGTCATGGAGGCCGTGCTCAAGACGTCGAAGTGACGCCGTTCACCTCCGCTCCGGTGCGCCGCGGGTGACGGTACCGGTCGTGTATCAGGTGGCCGTCGCGGCCGGAAGGCGTGGGGCGTGCCGGGTACGGTATGCCGGACAGCACACCGCCGGACCCACGCCGGTGCGGTCAGGAAAACGGAAGGGCTGGAGCTATGGAAGAGCCGCGTCGCCTCGGCGGCCGGTACGAGCTGGGCTCGGTGCTCGGCCGCGGTGGCATGGCCGAGGTCTACCTCGCGCACGACACCCGGCTCGGTCGCACCGTCGCCGTGAAGACGCTCCGGGTGGATCTCGCCCGCGACCCGTCCTTCCAGGCCCGGTTCCGCCGTGAGGCCCAGTCCGCCGCCTCGCTGAACCACCCGTCCATCGTCGCCGTGTACGACACCGGCGAGGACTACGTGGACGGGGTCTCGATCCCGTACATCGTCATGGAGTACGTCGACGGGTCGACCCTCCGCGAGCTGCTGCACTCCGGCCGCAAGCTGCTGCCGGAGCGCTCGCTGGAGATGACCACGGGCGTCCTCCAGGCGCTGGAGTACTCCCACCGGGCCGGCATCGTCCACCGTGACATCAAGCCGGCCAACGTCATGCTGACGCGCACCGGCCAGGTCAAGGTCATGGACTTCGGCATCGCCCGCGCGATGGGTGATTCCGGCATGACGATGACTCAGACGGCGGCCGTCATCGGCACCGCGCAGTACCTCTCCCCCGAGCAAGCCAAGGGCGAGCAGGTCGACGCGCGGTCGGACCTCTACTCCACCGGCTGTCTGCTGTACGAGCTGCTGACGGTCCGTCCGCCGTTCGTGGGCGACTCGCCGGTGGCCGTCGCGTACCAGCACGTGCGGGAGGAGCCCAACCCGCCGAGCATGTTCGACCCCGAGATCACGCCGGAGATGGACGCGATCGTCCTCAAGGCGCTGACCAAGGACCCGGACTACCGCTACCAGTCGGCGGACGAGATGCGCGCCGACATCGAGGCGGCCCTGGAGGGCCAGCCCGTGGCGGCCACCCAGTCCATGGGCGCGGTCGGCTACGGCGAGGACCAGCCGACCACCATGCTGCGCTCGCAGGACCACGGGGCCGGCCAGACGTCGATGCTCCCGCCGGTCCGCCACGACGACGGCGGCTACGGCGGTTACGACGACGGCAGCGGCCACCGGCGCGGCGGCGGGGGCGGCAAGAAGGGCAATCTGTCGACGATCCTGCTGATCGTCGCGGGTGTCCTGGTGCTCGTCGGCGCGATCTTCATCGGCAAGTCGCTGTTCAGCGGGAACGGCAACAACGGCGACGTGACCGTGCCGCGGCTGATCGGGCAGACGCTGGCCGACGCCAAGAAGATGGGCGAGAACGTCGATCTGAAGGTCGTCGAGGGCGGCACCAAGGCCTGCGACCAGGACAAGGGCAAGGTCTGCGAGCAGAATCCGCAGCCCGACTCCAAGGTCGACCGGGGCGCCGAGATCAAGGTGACGGTGTCCGAGGGGGCGCCGAAGATCGAGGTCCCGGACGTCACCGAGAAGCAGGTCGACAACGCCCGCAAGGTGCTGGAGGAGAAGGGTTTCGTCGTCAAGGTGAAGCAGAAGGTCACCGACGAGGCGTCCGCCGGTACGGTGCTCTCGCAGGACCCCGCGGGTCTCTCGAAGGCCACGAAGGGCTCTGATGTCACCCTGACCGTCGCGGAGGCCGCGCAGACCAAGCAGGTGCCCTCGGTGGTCAACCAGCCGTTCGAGGCGGCCAAGAAGCAGCTGACGGACCTCGGCTTCAAGGTGGAGAAGCAGGAGGAGGAGTCCTCCTCGCCTCCCGGCACGGTCGTGCGGCAGAGCCCCGACGGCAACACCGCCGCCAAGCCCGCTTCCACGGTCACGCTGACCGTGGCCAAGGCCGGTCAGAAGGTCACCGTGCCGACCACGGCGAACACCAAGCTGAAGGACGCCAAGAAGGCCCTGACCGACGCCGGCCTCCAGGTGGGCCCCGTCCAGGGCCCCCAGGACGACAACGCGGTGGTCATCAACACCAACCCGGGCCCCGGCGCCCAGGTCGACAAGAACACCCCGATCAGCATCTTCACGCAGGCGGGCGTCCCGGCCACCACCGGCGGTGACGTCGGCGGCCCGGGCGGCGGCGACACCGGCACCCCCGGTGGCAACACCGACGGCGGCCTCTTCGGCGGCAACTGGATCGGCGGCCGCAGGCACTGACCCGCGCGCTCCGGAACGGCCGAGGTCCCGGCACCCTCCCTGGGTGCCGGGACCTCGTGCTGTACGGACCTCGTGCCGTACGACCTCGTACCGTACGGACCGCCTAGCGCAGTTCCTTCGGCTTGGTGCGCTCGCTGTCGACCTTCTCCGTGCGCTCCAGCTCCGCCCACACGATGTAGCGGTAGTCGGAGGTGTAGACCGGGGTGCAGGTCGTGAGGGTCAGATAGCGGCCCGGCCTGGTCTTCCCGGACTCCTTGGGGACGGGGTCGATGACGTCGACGTTGTACTTCGAGGTCTCCTTGAGCTCCGCGTAGACCTTGTAGACGTACCAGACGTCCCGGGTCTCGAAGACGACCGCGTCACCGGTCTTGATCTTGTCGATGTTGTGGAACTTAGCGCCGTGGCCGTCCCGGTGGGCCGCCAGGGTGAAATTCCCGCTCTTGTCCCAGGGCATCGCGGCCTTCACCGGGGAGCGGTAGAAGCCGGCGACGCCCTCGTTGAGGACGTCGCCGCCGGTGCCGCTCTTGACCAGGACCTCGCCGTTCCGCATGGACGGGACATGGAGGAAGCCGATGCCGTCCTTGGTGTCCAGGGCGCCCGGCCCCTTCTTCGCCCAGTTCTCGCGGACGGTGCCGCTCTGGCGCTTGGCCTCGCGGTCGGCGAGGACGTTCGTCCACCACAGGGAGTAGACGACGAAGAGGGCCATCAGCACGCCCGCGGTGATCAGCAGTTCGCCGATGACGCCCACGGTGGCGGCGAGCCGGCCGCGCGCGGGGGCCGGCCGGTGGGGTTCGTCGCCGTCGTTCCGTGCCACCGCGTCGTACCCCGATTCGCTCTGCTGTCCGGTAAGTGGTTCATCCGACGAGAGCGTCCGGCTTGCCCTTGCTCCGGGGGCGCTCGTCGACCATCTTGCCCCAGACGATCAGACGATACGTACTGGTGAATTCCGGAGTGCAGGTGGTGAGCGTGATGTAGCGGCCGGGCCGGGTGAAGCCGGATCCCGGCGGGACGGGGCGGATGACCGTGACATTCGCCGGGGGCGTCTGTTCCAGACGGGTGGTCATCTCATAGGTGTAGAAGGCGCTGCGGGTCTCCACCACGATCTTGTCACCGGGCTTCAGCCGGTTGACGTAGCGGAAGGGCTCGCCGTGGGTGTTGCGGTGACCGGCCAGCGCGAAGTTCCCCCGCGCGTCCCAGGGCATGGCCGTACGGAGCGGGCCCTCGGCGTAGTGGCCGACCATGCCGCGGTCCAGGACCTTCTGCTTGCCGATGCCCTCGGCGATCGGCGCCTTCACGTCCAGCGACGGGATGTAGAGGATCGCGAAGCCCTCGCCCGGGGAGAAGGCGCCCGCGTCCCGGTCCTCGCCCGCGCCCTTCTCCCACGTCCTCCGCAGGTCCTTCGCGGCGCCGCCCGCCTGCTGATGGGCGATCACATTGGTCCACCACAGCTGGTAGGCGACGAAGAGCAGCATCACCGCGCCCAGGGTGATGAACAGCTCGCCGACCAGCCGGCAGAGAAGCACGCCCAGGCTGCCCCTGCGGGCCTGCCGGGCCGCCTTGCGGCGTGCGGCCCGCCCACCCGTCCGTACGGGCGCGGGAGCGGCCGCGGAGGCCCCTCCCGGCACCCTGCGCAGCACCATCGTCGCCCGGTCCTCGGGCGGCAGGGGCTGCGACACGACGCGCGGGCCGTCGGTCACGCCCCGGCCTTGCCCACCACCGGGGCGAGCCCCGCCGATCGCTCCACGGCGCCGGCGTCGCCACAGGTCACCAGCCAGTTGGCGAGCATCCGGTGGCCCCACTCGGTGAGCACCGACTCCGGGTGGAACTGCACGCCCTCGACGGGCAGGTCGCGGTGGCGCAGGCCCATCGCGATGCCGGAGTCGGTCCAGGCGGTGATCTCCAGCTCGTCCGGCCAGCTCTCCCGCTCGACCGCGAGCGAGTGGTAGCGGGTGGCGGTGAAGGGCGTGGGCAGGCCGTGGAAGACGCCCTTGCCCTCGTGCGTCACCAGGGAGGTCTTGCCGTGCAGCAGCTCGGGGGCCCGGCCGACGACACCGCCGTACGCGACGGCCATCGACTGCATGCCCAGGCAGACGCCGAAGACGGGCACTCCGGTACCGGCGCAGTGCCGGACCATGTCGATGCAGACGCCCGCCTGCTCGGGCGCGCCGGGGCCGGGCGACAGCAGCACGCCGTCGAAGCCGTCCTGGGCGTGCGAGAGCTCCACCTCGTCGTTGCGCAGCACCTCGCACTCGGCGCCCAGCTGGTAGAGGTATTGGACGAGGTTGAAGACGAAGCTGTCGTAGTTGTCCACGACGAGGATGCGCGCGCTCACCGACTGACCGCCATTCCGTTGTCGACCGTGACGTCGTTGAACGGCAGCAGCGGTTCCGCCCAGGGGAAGACGTACTGGAAAAGGGCGTAGACGATCGCCAGTACGAGCACCAGCGAGATCAGCGCCCGCACCCACGCGTTGCCCGGCAGATGCCGCCAGATCCAGCCGTACATGCCGTCCCCATTTGCCGATGACGTTGGATTGCAGCACCAGGGTAAGGGGCGGGCGCGGGCCGCGGGGGTCAGCCGGACAAAGCCCCGGGCCTGCCGTCGGAGACCGGACGGGTGGCTTCCAGGCGCGCCCAGACGATCAGCCGGTGGCTGTGCCCCCACTCGGGCTCGCAGGTGGTCAGGGTCAGATAGCGGCCGGGCCCGCGGAAGCCGGAGGCGGCCGGTACGGGGTCGATGACGCCGATGTCCTCGGGCCGGGTCCGGTAGGGCTCGCGGTCGACGCGGTAGGTGTACCAGGTGGTCCCGTCGGTCAGGACGACGGCGTCGCCGGGGCGCAGCTCGGGGACGTCCTTGAAGGGGTCGCCGTAGGTGCGGCGGTGGCCGGCGACGGCGAAGTTCCCCACGGCGCCCAGGGGGGCGGTGCGGTCGTAGTGCCCGAGGCCCTTCTTGAGCACGTCGGTCCCGGTGCCCTGGAGGACGGGCTTGGTCCAGCCGGAGCCGAAGCGGGGGATGTACATGACGGCGAAGGCGCGTCCGTCGCGGTAGGCGCCGGGGGCGGCTCCGGTGGTGTGGGGCCGGTCGCCGCCGCGCGCGGGCGGGGCGGCGGCCCGGTCGCCGCCGCCGTGTGCCGGGGGTGTGCTCCCGGTGGTGCCGTCCCCGGTGGCCGGGGGCTGTGCCACGGGTCCGGCGGACCACTGGTCCTGGAGGCGGTCGATCGCGCCGTCCATGGCGTGGTCCGCCCGGACGCCGGTCCAGTAGAGGACGTAGACCACCAGGAGGACGATCAGGGTGCCGGCGGTGACGCAGAGTTCGCTGAGTGTCCGGACGACGAGTCGCGCGCGCACCGGCGCTCCCCTCCTCGGTTACCCCGTGGGCTTCGCGTAGTGGAGATCCACTGTGCCCGAGTAGCCGGGAAGAGTCACCGCGTCGTGCTGGTCGACTTTCCAGCCGAGTCCGTAGGCGGTGACGTACTGGAGGTAGTTCTGGATCGCGGGGGAGGTGTCCAGGGCCTTGCGGAGGGCGCCGCGGTCGCCGACGGCGGTCACCTTGTAGGGCGGGGAGTAGACGCGGCCCTGGAGGATGAGGGTGTTGCCGACGCAGCGGACCGCGCTGGTGGAGATCAGCCGCTGGTCCATCACCTGGATGCCCTTGGCGCCGCCCTGCCACAGGGCGTTCACGACGGCCTGGAGGTCCTGCTGATGGATGACCAGGTCGTTCGGCTGGGGGTCGGGGACGCCGGGGATCCGGGGGGTGGCGTTGGGCGGGGCGTCGGTGAGGGTGACGGTCAGGGCCGTGCCCTTGAGCTCGCGGGTGCCCGCGCCGTTCTCCAGGGCGGCGAGCTCGCGGTCCTGGGCGGCGGTGCTGCCGCTGTCGCGCCGGGCGAGGGCGTCGACCTCGGAGCGGACGGCGCCGGCGCTCTCGTCCAGGGCGGCGTTCTTACGGCTGCGTTCCTGGATGAGGTCGGAGAGCCGGAGCATGGAGTCGTCGGTGCGGATGTTGGTGCCGTGAGCGGTGTTGAAACTCATCCAGAAGATGAGGCCGGCCAGTGCGAAGACCCCGCCGGTCAGTAGCCGGACCGGCCGGAATCGCCGGGAAGGCGTGCTGGTGGAGTCCGCAGAATTGCTCAACGTACCCTTATCCTCTCCGACGCCGCGGAAGCACTACGCTAACGGACGCCCGAGGGAAGGTGGCGTCCCGTCGCTCGCCGACTCGGCGGTCAGCCCTTTGTATCCCCAGCGCGGTCACGCAGCGCATCGACAGGAGAGTTCCTCGTGCCGAAGTCACGGATCCGCAAGAAGGACGACTTCACGCCGCCGCCGGCGAAGCAGCAGCAGAGCATCAAGCTGAACAGCGGGCGCCGCTGGGTGGCGCCGCTGATGCTGGCGATGTTCCTCATCGGGCTGGCCTGGATCGTCATCTTCTACGTGACCAGTGGCGACATGCCCGTGGAGTCCCTGCACAACTGGAACATCGTGGTCGGCTTCGGCTTCATCGCGGCGGGGTTCGTGGTCTCCACCCAGTGGAAGTAGCGCCTCCGTAGCGCGGCGGCGGCCTTTCCGGGCCGCCGGAGGGGTTGTCCTCAGGGGGTTGTCCACGCCGGTTGTCCACAGCGCGTACAGAATCTTGTGCATCCCGTGGGGAACAGCTGTCCGCCCTCGCACAGAGCTACGTTTCCGCTGGAAGCGGCGCTGCGGTGGTCGATACGCAGCGCTTGTGATCAGTCACACCGGCGTCAACGGCGAGGAAGTTATCCACAGATCTTCTGAGTTTTTCCCCACTGTGGACGAGGGTGTGGATAACTCCTCGGAAAGCTCCCCGGAGGGCTTGCGCGCCGGGCCCGCGCACCCCTCTCACGGGGGCCCGGCCCGGCTCGGGCACCGACTCTCACAGGAGCCGCGGGCCCGCTCAGGCACCGATCTGGAGGGTCCGCGCGATCACGGCGACGACCACCACCAGCAGCGCCGCCCCACAGGTGAGCCGCTGCACCAGCACGCGCTTCTCCCGGGGCGCGTGCACCAGGCCGTACGCCACCGCCGTGCCCATCACCAGGCCGCCGATGTGCGCCTGCCAGGCGATGTTGTGCCAGGTGAAGGTGAAGATCAGATTGAGCACGAGCAGCGCGATCACCGGGCGCATGTCGTAATTGAGGCGCCGCATCAGCACCGCGGTCGCGCCCAGCAGACCGAAGATCGCCCCGGACGCGCCGAGCGAGGGCTCGTACGGCCCCGTGACCAGGTAGGTCAGCGCGCTGCCGCCCAGGCCGGACAGCAGATAGAGCGCGAGGAAGCGGGCCCGGCCGAGCGCCGCCTCCAGCGGGGGGCCGAGCCACCAGAGCGAGAGCATGTTGAACGCCAGGTGCATGGGCGCCTGGTGCAGGAACGTCGAGGTCAGAAGGCGGTACCACTCGCCTTCCGCCACACCGTAAGGACCCAGCCGGGTGAACAGGTCGAGGTCAAAGACGAGCTCGTCGCCCACGGACATCACGGCGATCCACAGGGCGACGTTCAGCCCCAGGAGGACCTTGGTCACCAGCCGGGGGTCGGCCGAATGGGCGGCGCCCGCGATCGTACGGGGCGTGGTGTCCCGCACGGGGGCGGCCCGCCCGGGCCCCTGACCGCTTCCGGCGGCGTCCGTACGGCCGCTCACACAGTCCGGGCACTGGAATCCGACGGAGGCGCTGACCATGCAGTCCGGACAGATCGGGCGATCGCAGCGGGTGCAGCGGATGCCCGTCTCCCGGTCCGGATGCCGGTAGCAGCCGACGGCCTGGTCGTTCATGCGTTCCCCTTGCGCCTGTCGCGGGCGGGCCTGTGCATGCCGCGCGGCCCCGCCCGTCTTACGGACGGGCGGGGCGCCGGGTTCCCGGAGGTCCGGGCTCAGCGGGTCTCGACGACGACCGACTCGATGACGACGTCGTTCACCGGGCGGTCGGTGCGCGGGTTGGTCTCGGTGGTCGCGATGGCGTCCACGACCTTCTTGCTGGCGTCGCCCACGACCTCGCCGAAGATCGTGTGCTTGCCGGTCAGCCAGGCGGTCGGCGAGACCGTGATGAAGAACTGCGAACCGTTGGTGCCCGGCCCCGCGTTGGCCATGGCCAGCAGGTAGGACTTGGTGAAGGCGAGGTCGGGGTGGAACTCGTCCTTGAACTTGTACCCCGGGCCACCGGTGCCGTTGCCCAGGGGGTCGCCGCCCTGGATCATGAAACCCTCGATGACGCGGTGGAAGACCGTGCCGTCGTAGAGCCTGTCCGTGGTCTTCCGGCCCGTCTCCGGGTTGACCCACTCCCGCTCGCCCCGAGCGAGCTCGACGAAGTTCTTGACCGTCTTGGGCGCGTGGTCCGGGAGGAGCCGGATCTCGATGTCGCCCTGGTTGGTCTTCAGGGTGGCGTAGAGCTGCTCAGCCACGATCTACCTTCCATAGTCTTCACTGACGGCTAACGATCCTCGCACGTGCCGGTTCGCGGCGAGTAGCGGGCAAACGCCCGCGCGCGGCGCGGAATCGTGGCATTGTCGACCGAAGCTCCCCGGAAATCCGATGCCCTCCCGCATGACCCGGATGCCCGCTCGCACGTGCCGGACCGCCCGCCGGCAGGCATGATTTTCCACTGGGTGGAAAGGCGACAAAACATACGCCACCGAGGAGGAGGTTCTCGTGACCCGCAAAGACAGCGTGCGCGCCGCGGCCGACCAGGCGAAGGAAAGCGTGCGACACGCCGCGGACGTGGTGGCGCCCTACGCCGGCACGGCCAGGGACGCCGCCGTGCACTACGCGCACGAAGCCCGTGTCCAGCTCGCCCCCAAGGTCTCCACGGCGGCGCGCCAGGTCCGCACCACCGCCGGGGAGCAGTACCACGCCCGGGTGGCACCGCACCTGGAGCACGTCCGCGGCTCCCTCCCGCCCAAGGTCGACCAGGCCGCCGCGCGCGCCCGCGCCGTCGCCGAGCCGGTCCGTGACGAGGCCGTCGCCCGGTCCGCCGCCGCCCTCGCCGCGCTCCGCGGCCATGTCTCCGCCGAAGAGATCGACAAGCTGGTGAAGCGGCGTGACCGCCGGTGCCGCTCCGGGCGGGTCGCCAAGCGCGTCGCCCTCCTCGGACTGCTGGCCGGCGGGGCGTACGCCGCCTGGAAGTGGTGGGACAAGCAGGCCAACCCCGACTGGCTCGTCGAGCCGCCCGCCCCCACCGAGATCGCCGACCGTGCCCCGCTGAGCTCCGTCGACGGCAGCGCCGAGGCCTCGCTCGACCCCGAGGTGCAGGCCAAGCAGGACCGCGAGGACCGGGTGGAGGACGAGATCGAGGAGCGCGGCGAACAGCGCTGACCTGCGGCGACTCCACAAGCTGTGGAAAAAGCCGCGAGGCGGGAGACCTGCTGGTCTCCCGCCTCGCGGCTTGTGGGCTGTGGAGCCTAGGAGAGTCGAACTCCTGACATCCGCCATGCAAAGACGGCGCTCTACCAACTGAGCTAAGGCCCCTTCGCCGATCAGGATACCCGGTGACGGCGCTCTTTCCCGACCGGGTATCGCCGGGGCACACCACTCTCCGTAGGATGCACCGCAAGATTCGCGGCAGCGAAGCGAAGGGGAGAGCGAGATGGACGCAGCACAGCAGGAAGCCACCGCCCGCGCACGGGAGCTCCAGCGGAGCTGGTACGGGGAGCCCTTGGGCGCGCTCTTCCGCCGTCTCATCGACGACCTCGGCCTCAACCAGGCCCGTCTCGCGTCCGTTCTGGGGCTGTCCGCGCCCATGCTCTCCCAGCTGATGAGCGGTCAGCGGGCCAAGATCGGCAACCCCGCGGTGGTGCAGCGGGTGCAGGCGCTCCAGGAGCTCTCCAGCCAGGTCGCGGACGGCAGTGTGAGCGCCGCCGAGGCCGCCGACCGGATGGAGGAGGTCAAGAAGAGCTCGGGCGGCTCGGTCCTCAACTCCACCCAGACGACGGCCAGCAGCGGCGCGCCGACCGTGCGGCGGGTGGTCCGCGAGATCCAGTCGCTGCTGCGCTCCGTGGCGGGCGCCGGCGACATCATCGACGCGGCGCGCGCCCTCGCCCCGACCCACCCCGAACTGGCCGAGTTCCTGCGGGTGTACGGCGCCGGGCGGACCGCCGAGGCGGTCGCGCACTACGAGGCGCACCAGAGCTGACCGTGCCGGGGTGGGGCCGGGGACGGCCGACGCGGGGGTGATACGAGCGCCATGGGTGAGGTCTTCGCCGGGCGGTACGAGCTGGTGGACCCGATCGGGCGCGGCGGGGTGGGAGCCGTCTGGCGGGCGTGGGACCGGCGCCGGAAGCGCTATGTGGCGGCGAAGGTCCTCCAGCAGAGCGACGCGCACACCCTGCTGAGGTTCGTCCGCGAGCAGGGGCTGCGCATCGACCATCCCCATGTGCTGGCGCCGATGAGCTGGGCGGCCGACGACGACAAGGTGCTGTTCACCATGGATGTGGTGCGCGGCGGCTCGCTGGCCCATCTCATCGGCGACTACGGCCCCTTGCCGCCGCACTATGTGTGCGTCCTGCTGGAACAGCTGCTGTCGGGGCTCACCGCGGTGCACACGGAGGGCGTGGTGCACCGGGACATCAAGCCCGCCAACGTCCTGCTGGAGGCGACCGGTACGGGCCGCCCCCATGTCCGCCTCTCGGATTTCGGCATCGCCATGCGCAAGGGCGAGCCTCGGCTGACGGACACCAACTATGTGATGGGCACGCCGGGTTATTTCGCGCCCGAGCAAATGCTGGGGGAAGAACCGGACTTCCCCGCGGATCTCTTCGCCGTCGGGCTGATGGCCCTGTATCTCCTCACGGGTGCCAAGCCCGACGCCGAGGCCCTGGTGCGCCGGTTCCTCGAGAACGGCACCCCGCACGCCCCCGAAGGGGTGCCCGGGCCCCTCTGGCAGGTGATCGCGGGCCTGCTCCAGCCCGATCCCTGTGTGCGCTTCCGTACGGCCTCGGGGGCGCGCAAGGCACTGGCGGCGGCCGTGGAGCTGATGGACGGGCCGGCCGCGGACGAGGAGCCGATCGAGGTCTTCGACCAGCTGGGTCCGCTGCCGCCGGGGTTCGGGCCGCACGGTCCCCTGCCGAAGACGGAAGCACAAGCGGAGGCTGCGGACGGACCCCCGCGCCCGGCGCCTCCCGGGCCCCGGTACGTGCCCGGCGACACCCCTCCCGCGCCCGCGGTCCCGCCCCGGCCTCCCGTGCCCGCCTATCCGCCCACGCGCCCGTACACGGCCCCCAGCCCCGCCGGGCCGCCCGGGAGTCCCGCCTCCGCGCCCGCGCCGGGGAGGCGCCCGGGGCCGCCCGCGAAGGTGGCGGTCCCGGTGCTGCTGGTGGCCCTGATCTGCCTGGCGGTGGGCATCTGGGCGCTGTCCGTCAGCTGATTCACTTTCGCAATCATTTTATTTGCTAGAGCGAATCAAGTGGGGTGGGGGCGCGTCGGCGGCCGGGCTACGGAAAGACCGCCCGCCGCGGAAAGACCCCGGGAACGACAGAGCCCCGGCCGCGTCGGCGGCCGGGGCTCTGCTTCAGGACTTGTTGTCTCACACACCCGAACCTGCGGGCACGGAGTCGGTCGCCTCCGTCCACAGGTCCTGCTCGGCGCGATCCGCCTGGATCTGGCGGTACACGAGGAGCCCGCCGATGGCGGCCAGTGCGACCAGGAGGAGCTTCTTCACCGCGCGACCTCGTCTTTCCTTGACGTAAGGGGACCTCTGGTGGCCGATGATACACACCGGCCGATACCGATCGGTGACCTGGCGGGGTCCGCTTCCCGCACCGTGACGGAGCCCGGACGCGCCGCGGACGAACCACGGACAGAAGCCCAACTTCCCCGCCACGCAAAACAGATCGGCCCGGGCGGAGAATTCTCCGTCCGGGCCGATCTGGCCGGTGGGGCTAACAGGACTTGAACCTGTGGCCTCTTCCTTATCAGGGAAGCGCTCTAACCGTCTGAGCTATAGCCCCGCGCTGCACCGAAAGATTAGCGCACTTGGGGCCCAGTCCCAAAATCGTCCGGGCCCCGGCCGCCGAGGACGGCTATTCGTCCTCGGCGAGCGTCAGCTCCACGCCGCCCACGAAGCCGGCGGAGAGGTTGTAGACGAAGGCGCCCAGCGTCGCCAGAGCGGTCGCCAGGACCACGTCGATCACCGCGATGAGCGACGTGAAGATCAGGACGTTCGGGAGCGACAGGAACGACTCCAGGTCGAAGCCGCCGCCCTCGCTGCCCGTGGTGGCGTCGCTGACGGTGCCGCCGACGGCCTGGAAGACGCCCATGGCGTCCATGACCGTCCAGAGCACCGCGGCGGCCACGATCGTGCACACGCCCACGGCGATCGACAGCAGGAAGCTGACCTTCATCACCGACCACGGGTCCACCTTGGCCACCCGCAGCCGCGCCTTGCGCGTACGGGGGGCCGACGGGGCCGCCTGGGCCTCCTGGGCCGTACGCGGCTCCGGACGGGGCCCGGGGACCCTCGGCTGCTCCGCGGCCCGCTGGGCGGCCGCCGGGGCGCTCCGGGCGCCCGTGGAGGCCTTGGCGCCCACGGCGTCCGGTGCGGCGTCCGGTGCGCCCTTGTCGAGCTTGGTGCTCTTGCCGGACGGCTGGGCCACCGGGGCGGGCCGACGCGGGTCGACCTTCCCGGGCTTGCCCACCTTGCCGGAGGTGTCGGCCTCGGCGGCCGGCTTCCCCGCCGGCCCGGCCTCGGCGGCCTTCGGCGTGGCCGTCTTCTCGGAAGCCGTCCCAGAAGCCTTCCCGGGGGTCTTCCCGGCAGCCTTGCCGGCCGCCTTCCCGGAGGTCTTCTCCGACGTCTTCTCTCCGGCGGCCTCGGCCGGCTCGCCGGCCTTCGTGCCGTTGGAGTCTGTGGAACCGGAACCCGAAGCGGAACGCTCCGCCGGCGGCGCGTACGCCTGCGGCGGGTGGTAGGGCTTCGGGTCTCGGGTGTCCGTCACGGTCCCCCCTTGGGAGTCGACGCCGTCAGCGCCTGAACCACGGGCACCGGGATCGTCGGCGACAGGGCCGGCGGGGCTGCGCCGCTTGGCACCAGCACCGCTTGCCGCGGCGCCCGTGGTTCGACTCACGACTTACTCCTCGGTGTCCTCGACCGAGGGCGCCTCGCCCTCGGCCATCTGAGACCCGTCGCCCTCGGCTGCGTCGACCAACTCATCGACCTCTTCCGCCTCGCGACCGGCCTCGGCATTGCGTGCGATGCCCACGACGGCATCCCGCTTGCCCAAGTTGATCAGCTGGACGCCCATGGTGTCACGGCCCGTCTCCCTGACCTCGTTGACCCGGGTGCGGATGACACCGCCCCCGAGCGTGATGGCGAGGATCTCATCCGTCTCCTCGACCACCAGCGCGCCGACCAGCGAGCCACGATCCTCCACGATCTTGGCCGCCTTGATACCGAGGCCGCCGCGGCCCTGGACGCGGTACTCGTCGACGTTCGTCCGCTTGGCGTATCCACCGTCGGTGGCGGTGAAGACGAACGTACCGGCGCGGACGACGTTCATCGAGAGCAGCTCGTCGCCCTCGCGGAAGCTCATGCCCTTGACGCCGGAGGTCGCCCGGCCCATGGGCCGCAGAGCTTCATCCGTTGCGGTGAACCGGATCGACTGGGCCTTCTTGCTGACCAGCAGCAGGTCGTCCTCGGCCGACACCAGCTCGGCGCCGATCAGCTCGTCCTCCGCGCCGCTCTCCGTCTCCCGGAGGTTGATCGCGATGACACCGCCGGAGCGCGGCGAGTCGTAGTCCTTCAGGGAGGTCTTCTTCACCAGGCCGGACTTGGTGGCGAGCACCAGGTACGGCGCCGCCTCGTAGTCCCGGATGGCCAGGATCTGGGCGATCTTCTCGTCCGGCTGGAAGGCCAGCAGGTTGGCCACGTGCTGGCCACGGGCGTCCCGGCCGGCGTCCGGCAGCTCGTACGCCTTGGCCCGGTAGACCCGGCCCTTGTTGGTGAAGAAGAGCAGCCAGTGGTGCGTGGTGGAGACGAAGAAGTGGTCGACGATGTCGTCCTGCTTCAGCTTCGTGCCGCGCACGCCCTTGCCGCCGCGCTTCTGCGAGCGGTAGTCCTCGGTCTTGGTGCGCTTGACGTAGCCACCGTTGGTGATGGTGACGACGATGTCCTCCTCGGCGATCAGGTCCTCGATGGACATGTCACCGTCGAAGGGGATCAGCTTGGAGCGCCGGTCGTCGCCGAACTTCTCGACGATCGCCGTCAGTTCCTCGCTGATGATCATGCGCTGCCGCTCGGGCGAGGCCAGGATCGCGTTGTACTCGTTGATCTTCGCCTGGAGCTCGTCGTGCTCGGCGGTGATCTTCTGGTGCTCCAGGGCCGCGAGGCGCCGCAGCTGCATCTCCAGAATGGCGTTGGCCTGGATCTCGTCGATCGTCAGCAGGCCCATGAGGCCCTCGCGGGCGATCTCGACGGTGTCGCTGCGCCGGATCAGCGCGATGACCTCGTCGATGGCGTCGAGCGCCTTCAGCAGACCGCGCAGGATGTGCGCGCGCTCCTCGGCCTTGCGCAGCCGGAAGCGGGTGCGCCGGACGATGACCTCGACCTGGTGGGTCACCCAGTTGCGGATGAAGGCGTCGATCGAGAGGGTGCGCGGCACCCCGTCGACGAGCGCCAGCATGTTCGCGCCGAAGTTCGTCTGGAGGTCGGTGTGCTTGTAGAGGTTGTTCAGCACGACCTTGGCGACGGCGTCGCGCTTGAGCACGACGACCAAGCGCTGGCCCGTGCGCGAAGAGGTCTCGTCACGGACGTCGGCGATGCCACCGATCTTGCCGTCCTTGACCAGATCGGCAATCTTCTGGGCGAGGTTATCCGGGTTGACCTGGTAGGGCAGCTCGGTGACCACCAGGCACTGACGGTTCTGGATCTCCTCGACCTCGACCACCGCGCGCATGGTGATCGAGCCGCGGCCGGTGCGGTAGGCGTCCTCGATGCCCTTGCGGCCGACCACGAGGGCGCCGGTCGGGAAGTCGGGGCCCTTGATCCGCTCGATCAGCGCCTCGAGGAGCTCCTCGGGGGTCGCCTCCGGGTTGGCCAGGTACCACTGGGCACCCTCGGCGACCTCGCGGAGGTTGTGCGGCGGGATGTTGGTGGCCATACCGACGGCGATGCCCGCCGAACCGTTGATCAGCAGGTTCGGGAAGCGCGCCGGCAGGACCGTCGGCTCCTGGTTGCGGCCGTCGTAGTTGTCCTGGAAGTCGACGGTCTCCTCGTCGATGTCCCGGAGCATCTCCATCGACAGCGGGATCATCTTGCACTCGGTGTACCGCATGGCGGCGGCCGGGTCGTTGCCCGGAGAACCGAAGTTGCCGTTGGAGTCGACGAGCGGCATGCGCATCGACCAGGGCTGGGCGAGGCGCACCAGGGCGTCGTAGATCGAGGAGTCGCCGTGCGGGTGGTACGTACCCATGACGTCACCGACGACGCGGGCGCACTTGTAGAAGCCCTTCTCGGGGCGGTAGCCGCCGTCGTACATCGCGTAGAGCACACGGCGGTGCACGGGCTTGAGGCCGTCCCGCACATCGGGCAGCGCACGCGAGACGATCACGCTCATCGCGTAGTCGAGGTACGAGCGCTGCATCTCCGTCTCGAGCCCGACGGGCTCGACGCGCATCCCGACGCCCTCCAGCGGGGCGGGCGCGCCCTCGGGCGTCACCTCGGGCACGGGGGCGGTGGGAGTCTCAGGGGTCTCGTCGGCCATTGCTGTTCAAAGTCCTTTCGCGCTGCGGCTGTTTCTCGTGGGCCGACAGGCTCAGATGTCGAGGAAGCGGACGTCCTTGGCGTTGCGCTGGATGAAGGAGCGCCGCGCTTCGACGTCCTCGCCCATGAGCACCGAGAACAGGTCGTCCGCCTGCGCGGCGTCGTCCAGGGTGACCTGGCCGAGCACGCGGTGGTCGACGTCCATCGTGGTGACGCGCAGCTCCTCGGCGTTCATCTCGCCGAGACCCTTGAAGCGCTGGACCGAGTCGTCCTTGATCCGCTTGCCGTTCTCCCGGCCGAGCTGGATCAGGGCGTCGCGCTCGCGGTCGGAGTACGCGTACTCGAAGTCGTCCCGGCCCCACTTGATCTTGTACAGCGGGGGGCGGGAGAGGTAGACGTGCCCGGCCTCGACCAGCGGCCGCATAAAGCGGAAGAGGAAGGTGAGCAGCAGGGTGTTGATGTGCTGACCGTCGACGTCGGCGTCCGCCATCAGGATGATCTTGTGATAGCGGAGCTTCGCGATATCGAAGTCCTCGTGCACACCGGTGCCGAAGGCCGAGATCAGGGCCTGGACCTCGGTGTTCTGCAGGATCTTGTCGATCCGCGCCTTCTCGACGTTGAGGATCTTGCCTCGGATCGGGAGGATCGCCTGGTACTGCGGGTTGCGGCCGGACTTGGCCGAGCCGCCGGCGGAGTCACCCTCGACGATGAAGATCTCGCACTTCGTCGGGTCGTTGGACTGGCAGTCGCTGAGCTTGCCCGGCAGCGACGCCGACTCCAGCAGGCCCTTGCGGCGGGTGAGGTCACGGGCCTTGCGGGCCGCGACACGGGCCGTCGCCGCCTGGATGGACTTGCGGATGATGTCCGCGGCCTCGTTGGGGTTGCGGTCCAGCCAGTCCGTGAGGTGCTCGTGGGCGACCTTCTGGACGAAGGTCTTCGCCTCGGTGTTGCCGAGCTTCGTCTTCGTCTGGCCCTCGAACTGCGGCTCGCCGAGCTTGACGGAGATGATCGCCGTCAGACCCTCGCGGATGTCCTCGCCCGTGAGGTTGTCGTCCTTCTCGCGGAGCAGCTTCTTGTCGCGGGCGTACCGGTTGATCAGACCGGTCAGGGCCGCGCGGAAGCCCTCCTCGTGCGTACCGCCCTCGTGGGTGTGGATGGTGTTGGCGAAGCTGTAGACACCTTCGCTGTACTGGCTGTTCCACTGCATCGCGATCTCGACCGAGAGCATGCGCTCCTTGTCCTCGGCCTCGATGTCGATGACGGTCGGGTGGATCAGCTCGCCCTTGCGCGAGTTGAGGTACTTCACGAAGTCGACGATGCCGCCCTCGTAGTGGTAGTCCACCATGAGCGGCTTGCCCTCTTCGTCGACGTGGTCGACGCGCGTGTCCGTCAGCGAGATCCGCAGTCCCTTGTTGAGGAACGCCATCTCCTGGAAGCGCCGCGAGAGCGTCTCGAAGGAGTACTCGGTGGTCTCGAAGATGTCGCCGTCGGCCCAGAAGGTGACGGAGGTGCCCGTCTCGTCGGTCGCCTCGTTCTTCTGGAGGGGGGCCGTGGGGACACCGAGCTTGTAGTCCTGGGTCCAGCGGTGGCCGTCGGTCTTGACCTCGACCGCGACGCGCGTCGACAGGGCGTTGACGACCGAGACGCCGACGCCGTGCAGACCACCGGAGACGGCGTAGCCGCCGCCGCCGAACTTGCCGCCCGCGTGCAGGACGGTCAGCACGACCTCGACGGCGGGCTTGCCCTCGGAGGGGACGATGCCGACCGGGATGCCTCGGCCGTTGTCCACGACGCGCACACCGCCGTCGGGGAGGATCGTCACATCGATGGTGTCCGCGTGGCCCGCCAGGGCCTCGTCGACGGAGTTGTCGACGACCTCGTAGACGAGGTGGTGGAGGCCACGCTCACCGGTCGAGCCGATGTACATACCGGGTCGCTTGCGGACCGCGTCCAGTCCCTCCAGCACGGTGATCGCACTGGCGTCGTACGACGTCTCGCCGGCGACGGCGCCGGTGACGGCGTCCTCGGCCGTGGAGGGGGTGGTGTTCTCGTTGGGGTTGCCGGAATCGGCCACGAAGCGCCCTTTCTGGCACAGCACAGGCCCTCCCCTGCCTACGGCGGGGAGACCCCACCCGGAGCAGGCAGGAGCGGCTGCGTCGTTCTGCGTTGGTCGACGTGTCCCGCGAACCGGCGGGATTGTCACCAGTCTACCGGTAGCACTGACATGAATGGGGGTTTGGCGGTGCCTGAGTCCTCACGTGCCGCCCTGAACCGGCATCAGCCGACTCCCTATATATGGACCCGGGCTCCAAGAGGCTCACAGCGGCACTCAGCGCTTCGGGCTGTCAACCGCCCGCTACCGTGCGCGGAGGACCGGCCCCGGTGTGTCGCGAGCCCGCGGCGGGCGCCGGGCGCGGGACGGGCGCGCGGCGGTCCGCGGGCCGTCTACCAGGGGGCGGGAGAGGGGACGGACGACGCCCGGCCGGCACCGGTCATCCGTAGGTGTCGCCGGGGCCCGTGCTCCCGGGCGCGCGCAGCGGCCCGTACCGGCGGGCGGGGCCGCCCGGACCCAGCACCTTGATCATCTTGACGGTGCCCTGGCCCAGGTCGGCGTTGAGCCGGGCCACCAGCTGGGGGGCCAGCAGCCGCAGCTGGGTCGCCCAGGCCGTCGAGTCGCACTGCACGGTCAGCACCCGCGCGTCCTCGTCGTACTTCTGCGGCTCGCAGTGCAGGGCGACCTCCGGCCCCACCATCTGCGGCCAGCGGCCCATCACACCGCCGACGGCCGCGGGCGTCTCCCAGCCGCGCTCGGTGATCAGCCGGTTGATGGCGGCGCCCAGCGGCAGCGGGTCGCGCCCGTCCGCCCGCGCGCCCGAGCGCAGACCGCCGCGGCGCGCCTGCTTCTTCTGCTGGGCGGCGTTGCCGCGCGCCCGGGCCTGCTCCTTGGCGGCCCGCAGCGCCACCCGCGCCAGGTCGACGCCTGAGGGTTCCGGGGTCGCGGGCGCCTTCGGGTTCTTCTCGCCGTCGCTCACAGCCGTTCCACCACGCCTTCCGAGACCGCGTACCGCGCGCCCACCAGGACGTCCGGCACGTCGTCGTCGACCGCGGCCGTCACCAGCACCTGCTCGCCGGGGGCCACCAGCTCGGCCAGCCGCTCCCGGCGTCTGGCGTCCAGCTCGGCGAAGACGTCGTCGAGCACGAGGACCGGTTCGTTGCCCTCGGCGCGCAGCAGCTCGTACGAGGCCAGCCGCAGCGCCAGGGCGTACGACCAGGACTCGCCGTGGCTCGCGTAGCCCTTGGCGGGGAGCCGGCCGAGCTGGAGGAGCAGCTCGTCGCGGTGCGGTCCGACCAGTGTCACCCCGCGTTCGATCTCCTGCTTGCGGACCTCGGCGAGGGCGGTGAGCAGCGCTTCGTAGAGCTCCTCGCGGGTGTGGGCCCCGGCCAGGGCCTCGGGCCCGCGGTATTCGAAGGAGACCGGGCCGCCGCCGGGGGCCAGCTGCTCGTACGCCTTCTCGGCCAGCGGCCGCAGGGTGGCGATCAGGTCGAGGCGGCGGTCCAGCAGCTCCGCGCCGGCCCGGGCCAGGTGCTGGTCCCAGATGTCGAGGGTGGAGAGGTCCAGGCCGCGGCCACCGTGGCGGCGGGCCATGGCCGCGCTCTTCAGCAGGGTGTTGCGCTGCTTCAGGACGCGGTCGTAGTCGGAGCGCACGCCCGCCATGCGCGGCGAGCGGGCGGTGATCAGCTCGTCCAGGAAGCGGCGGCGCTCTCCGGGGTCGCCCTTGACCAGGGCCAGGTCCTCGGGGGCGAACAGGACCGTCCGCACGATGCCGAGGACGTCGCGGGGTCTGACCTGGGAGGAGCGGTTGATCCGGGCCCGGTTCGCGCGGCCCGGGTTCAGCTCCAGCTCTATCAGCTGCTGCCGGTCGCCCTGGACGACCGCGGCGCGGACGATCGCGCGGTCGGCGCCCATCCGCACCAGGGGCGCGTCGGAGGAGACCCGGTGGCTGCCGAGCGTCGCCAGATAGCCGACGGCCTCGACGAGGTTGGTCTTCCCCTGGCCGTTCGGCCCCACGAAGGCCGTGACGCCCGGGTCGAGCGGGACCTCGACCCGGGCGTACGAGCGGAAGTCGGCCAGCGACAGATGCGATACATGCATGGGGGCGCGCCGACCTCTCCCGGCTCTTCCTGCTGAGTGGTGCTTACTTCTTGTTCTCGACCGCGTGGCCGCCGAACTGGTTCCGCAGCGCGGCGATCATCTTCATCTGGGGCGAGTCGTCCTGGCGGGACGCGAAGCGGGCGAAGAGCGACGCGGTGATCGCGGGCAGCGGCACGGCGTTGTCGATCGCGGCCTCGACCGTCCAGCGGCCCTCGCCGGAGTCGGCGGCGTAGCCGCGCAGCTTGTCGAGGTGCTCGTCGTCGTCCAGGGCGTTGACGGCCAGGTCGAGCAGCCAGGAGCGGATGACCGTGCCCTCCTGCCAGCTGCGGAAGACCTCGCGGACGTCGGTGACCGAGTCGACCTTCTCCAGGAGCTCCCAGCCCTCGGCGTAGGCCTGCATCATGGCGTACTCGATGCCGTTGTGGACCATCTTGGCGAAGTGGCCCGCGCCGACCTTGCCCGCGTGGACGGAGCCGAAGTCGCCCTCGGGCTTGAGCGCGTCGAAGATCGGCTGGACCTTCGCGACGTTGTCGGCGTCGCCGCCGTACATCAGGGCGTAGCCGTTCTCCAGGCCCCAGACGCCGCCGGAGACGCCGCAGTCGACGAAGCCGATGCCCTTGGCCGCGAGCTCCTCGGCGTGCTTCTCGTCGTCCGTCCAGCGGGAGTTTCCGCCGTCGACGACGACGTCGCCGGGGGAGAGCAGCTCACCGAGCTCGTCGATCGTGGACTGGGTGGCGGCGCCGGCCGGGACCATGACCCAGACGACGCGGGGGCCCTTCAGGGAATCCACAAGCTCCTGGAGGCTGTGGACATCCGCGAGGTCCGCATTGCGGTCGTATCCGATGACGGTGTGGCCTGCGCGGCGGATGCGCTCGCGCATGTTGCCGCCCATCTTGCCGAGACCGACGAGACCGAGCTCCATGGGTGATCCTCTATGCCTTGATTGCGTGCGTGCCTGGGTCCGAGCCTACGCCCGAGGGTCCGTGCACAGCTGTGGGCTCAGCCGCTCAACGGGTGAGTGGGCCGGCTGTGGACAGCCGACCCACTCCTTCCGGCGGCTTCGGCCGCTTCCGGGACGGATCAGCCCGACAGCCGCACCGGCATGATCAGGTACTTGTACGCGTCGTCCGCCTCGGCGTCCAGCGCGGGCCGGCCGCTGAGCAGGGCGGGCTTGGTGGACGTCGTGAAGGACAGCTGGGCGACCGGGGAGTCGATCGCGGAGAGGCCCTCCAGCAGGAAGCCGGGGTTGAAGGCGATCGAGATGTCGTCGCCGTCGAGCTGGGCGTCGACGCGCTCCACAGCCTGTGCGTCGTCGCTGGAGCCGGCCTCGAGGATGAGCACACCCTGCTCGAAGCTCAGCCGGACCGGGGTGTTCCGCTCGGCGACGAGGGCGACGCGCTTGACGGCCTCGACGAACGGGGCGGTCTCGATCACGGCGATGGAGTTGAACTCCGTCGGGAAGAGCGTGCGGTACTTCGGCAGGTCGCCCTCGAGCAGCCGCGTGGTGGTGCGGCGGCCGGCGCCCTCGAAGCCGATGAGGCCCTCGCCCGCGCCGGAGCCGGACAGGGCGATCGAGACCGTGTCACCGCCGCTGAGCGACTTGGCGGTGTCCAGGAGCGTCTTGGCGGGCACCAGGGCGACCGCGGAGATGTCCGGCGTCTCGGGCTTCCACATGAACTCGCGGACCGCGAAGCGGTAGCGGTCGGTGGAGGCCAGGGTGACGGTGTCGCCCTCGATCTCGATCCGGACACCGGTGAGCACCGGCAGCGTGTCGTCACGGCCGGCGGCGATGGCGACCTGCGCGGCGGCGGCGGCGAAGACCTCGCCCGGGACGGTGCCCGTGGCCGTCGGCATCTGCGGCAGCGCCGGGTATTCCTCCACAGGCAGGGTGTGGAGTGTGAATCGCGAGGAGCCGCAGACGACGGTGACGCGCACGCCGTCGGTGGAGATCTCCACAGGCCTGTTGGGAAGCGCGCGGCAGATGTCGGCGAGGAGCCGGCCGGAGACGAGGACGGTGCCGTCCTCCTCCACGTCCGCGTCGACCGAGACGCGGGCCGAGACCTCGTAGTCGAAGCCGGAGAGGCTCAGGGAGCCGTCCTCCGCCTTCAGCAGCAGGCCCGCGAGGACGGGCACCGGCGGACGGGCCGGGAGGCTGCGGGCCGCCCAGGCCACTGCCTCCGCGAGTACATCGCGCTCCACCCGGATCTTCACCGGAACCGCCTCCTGCTTGTTGCTGGCTCGCCCTGCTGGCTTCTTCGTCGGCTGCTTGCCGGAGACCAGTCTGACGCACACCGCTGACAGCTCGTGCGTCTCGGGGTCAAGTCGGGTCGGAGGGCGTGGCGCGGCCCGCGGCCGAGTTGTGCACAGGGCCCACTTCGAAACCAGTTCCCCGCTAGATCTCTGTGGTCGTAGTAGTAGGGCCTGTGGAAACGGTGGAAAACCGCCTTTGCCCAGGTCAGACCCATTTTTTTGTCCACCGGGCCTGTGGGCGGCGGCGGTGGAAAAGCGGGGTGGTCTGTGGACCGGGGAAAGTTCTGCACACCCCGTGCACAGGCAGGGGGTACTTCTCCCCAGGGCTGTCCCCAGTTTTACCCACGTTCCCCACAGCCCAACCCGGCAACTTCGTGTGACGCCTTTCACTCGAGCCGGTGAGCGGGGGTGTTTCGTTACCGAACAGTGGACAGGGGTGTGGACAGGCTGTGTACAACATCCACTTCCCTGTGGGTGGCCGGTGGACAACCTTCGCTGGGCCTTGTGGGTGATTCCGTCGTCCACAGGCTGTGGAATCCCGTCAGCCACAAATCCACACGCCGCTGACCTCCCCTGATGGCCTATCAACAGCCTGGGCTGTGGACAGCCTATGGACAACTTCGCCGTCCCCAGGGTGTGGACAGCCGGTCGGCCGGAAATCTGTGGAGAACCGGCGGCCGGGCTTCCGTATTCGAACAGAGCTCCTGCCCGGCCGCGGTCGCGGCGCCCTCCGGATCGTCCACGGACCGGCCACAGACCGGCCACGGATCGTCCACGGACCGCCCGGAGGACCGCGAAAAGGCGCTCCGGGAAGCCTCCCGAAGCGCCCTCAGCGGTGCTTCCGCGGTCTGTGTCAGCCGTTCTTGATGCGGTTGGTCAGCTCCGTCACCTGGTTGTAGATCGAGCGTCGCTCGGCCATCAGCGCGCGGATCTTGCGGTCCGCGTGCATCACGGTCGTGTGGTCGCGGCCGCCGAACTGCGCGCCGATCTTCGGCAGCGACAGGTCCGTCAGCTCGCGGCAGAGGTACATGGCGATCTGCCGGGCCGTCACCAGCACCCGGCTGCGCGAGGCTCCGCAAAGGTCCTCGACGGTGTGCCCGAAGTAGTCGGCCGTCGCCGCCATGATGGCCGGCGCGGTGATCTCCGGTGAGGCGTCCTCGCCGCCCGGGATGAGGTCCTTGAGGACGATCTCGGTGAGGCCGAGGTCCACCGGCTGGCGGTTCAGGCTCGCGAACGCCGTCACCCGGATCAGCGCGCCCTCCAGCTCACGGATGTTGCGCGAGATGCGGGACGCGATGAACTCCAGCACCTCCGGCGGAGCGTTCAGCTGCTCCTGGACCGCCTTCTTGCGCAGGATCGCGATGCGCGTCTCCAGCTCCGGCGGCTGGACGTCCGTGATCAGGCCCCACTCGAAGCGGTTGCGCAGCCGGTCCTCCAGGGTCACCAACTGCTTGGGCGGCCGGTCGGAGGACAGCACGATCTGCTTGTTGGCGTTGTGGAGCGTGTTGAAGGTGTGGAAGAACTCCTCCTGCGTCGACTCCTTGCTCGCCAGGAACTGGATGTCGTCGACCAGCAGGATGTCCATGTCGCGGTAGCGCTTGCGGAACGCGTCCGCCTTGCCGTCGCGGATGGAGTTGATGAACTCGTTGGTGAACTCCTCGGAGCTCACGTAGCGCACGCGCGTGCCCGGGTAGAGGCTCCGCGCGTAGTGCCCGATGGCGTGCAGCAGGTGGGTCTTCCCCAGCCCCGACTCGCCGTAGATGAAGAGGGGGTTGTACGCCTTGGCCGGCGCCTCGGCGACCGCGACCGCCGCCGCGTGCGCGAAGCGGTTGGACGCGCCGATGACGAACGTGTCGAAGAGGTATTTCGGGTTCAGACGGGCCGTCGGCTCACCCGGGCCGGCCGCGGGCGCGGGCTGCGCGCCGAGCGGGCCGGGGGCACCGCCGGGCTTGGGGCGCCCGCCCTGGCCGCCGCCGCGGGAGTGGCTGTCGGGCAGCTCGCGGCGCTGCTGGGGCTCGTACGGCTGGCGCTCCGGCTGAGAGCGGTAGTCCGGCTGCGGCTGCTCGTACGACTGCTGCTCGTAGGAGGAGCCGTGCTGGGTCGCGTACGGGTCGCGCTCGCCGTCCTGGAAGCCGCCGAGGCGCTGCTGCTGCCAGCCGTAGTCGCCCCGCTCCCCACGGTCACCGCGTTCCCCGCGGTCGCCCCTGTCGCCCCTGTCGCCCCTGTCACCGCGCTCGACGCGCTCGCCGCGGTCCGCCGCGGGGCCGGGCGGGCCGGAGTGGCGGGGCCAGGCGCCCGGCTCGCTCCGGGGCTGCTGGTAGTCGGGGTAGGCGGGGCGTACGGACGGGAGGTCGTCGCCCGGGGCCTGGCGCCCGTAGCTCTCCCGGCCGTCGTAGCCGCCGTGGTTCTCGTAGCTCTCGTATCCGTCGCGGCCGTCGCGCGCGTCCCGCTGGTCGTAGGCGTCGCGGCCCTGGCCCTGGTGGGCGCCGCCCGGCTCGTCGTAGCGCGGCTGCTGGGGCGCCTGGGGGCGCTCGGCGGGCGGCTCGCCGGCGGATTCGTCGACGGTGATCGCGATCCGGATGGGGCGGCCGCACTCGCGGCTCAGCGTCTCGCTGACGATCGGGGCGAGCCGGCCCTCCAGGACGCCCTTGGCGAATTCGTTGGGCACGGCGAGCAGGGCCGTGTCGGCCACCAGCGCGAGCGGCTGGCACCGCTTGATCCAGTGCTCGTCCTTGCTCTCCACGCCCTGGCCCCGGCCTTCGCCCAGGAGCTGTTCGAGCACGCGCGGCCACACTGCGGCAAGATCGGCGGGCAGGTCAGCCACAGGGCACGCTCTCTCAGTCACTGGGGGGAACCCTGGAGTCCCACGAATGTGTGGTTCTCGGGACGGTCGGGAAGGATTCGGAGTTGAGCCACGGTAGTCAGGGCGAGGTGCGTGGTTCAAGTCGTTGTCCACAGGGTGTGTACAAATGTGCCATGAGGTGGGGCGTGGCGACTCACCGCCCTGTGGGACGCTACGGTGTATCCCTGGTGCACTGCCGGTTTGACCGAATGGCGTAGCCGCGCGTACCGTGACCAGGTCGAGTTGTCGATGGCTGCTGCCGCCTGCCTCCGATGGGCAACGGCCGCTTCCCCTTCGGGGAGGTGGTCATGAAGCGGTGCACTCGGGCGTATTGCGAGCTTCTCGTGGGCGCACGGTGACAGCCAGGCGATGTCCCGCCATCACACGATTCATTTCTGGAGCCCCCGAGTGAGCAAGCGCACCTTCCAGCCGAACAACCGTCGTCGCGCGAAGACCCACGGTTTCCGCCTGCGCATGCGCACCCGTGCCGGCCGCGCGATCCTCGCGTCCCGCCGTGGCAAGGGTCGCGCCCGCCTGTCGGCCTGATCATCCTGACGTCAAGGTCCATGACGTGCTGCCTTCCGAGTCTCGGCTGAGGCGGCGCGAGGACTTTGCGACCGCGGTTCGCCGAGGGCGCCGGGCCGGCCGCCCGCTCCTCGTCGTCCACCTACGCGCAGGTTCCACGGACCCGCACACGCCTGGGGAGATTCTTCCCCAGGCGCGTGCGGGTTTCGTCGTGAGCAAGGCCGTGGGCATCGCCGTCGTCCGCAATCTGGTGAAGCGGAGGCTGCGCCACCTGATGCGTGACCGGCTGGATCAGCTGCCCGCCGGTAGCCTTGTGGTCGTACGGGCCCTGCCCGGCGCGGGCGAGGCGGACCACGATCAGCTGGCCCGTGATCTCGACACCGCGCTGCAGCGGCTGCTGGGAGGGGCGCCGCGCGACTCCGGTCCCCCGGGGGACACCCCCCGGAGCCCTGGCCGAGGCCCGGGAGGGAGCGCACGGTGAAGTATCCGCTGCTGTGGTTGATCAAGCTCTACCAGTGGACCATCAGCCCACTCCTGGGCCCGGTCTGCAAGTACTACCCGTCGTGCTCGCACTATGGCTATAAGGCCATCTCCGTGCACGGCGCGGTCAAAGGAACGGCGCTGACGGCCTGGCGCATCCTGCGCTGCAACCCGTGGTCGCTCGGTGGCGTCGACCACGTCCCTCCCCGGAAGCGTCCGGTCTGGCACCAGCGGCTGAGGAGCCGACTGGGTGGGCACCGCCTCACGGGGCCCGCCGCGCAGCCCGAGACCCAGCCCAACGCCCAAGGAGCCTGATTCGTGGACACGATCCTCGGTCCTCTCTATACCGCAGTTTCCTGGATCATCGTCCAGTTCCACTCGCTGTACAGCCTTGTCTTCGACGAGGACAGCGGCTGGGCGTGGGGTCTGTCCATCGTTTCGCTGGTGGTCCTGATCCGTATCTGCCTGATCCCGCTCTTCGTGAAGCAGATCAAGGCGACGCGGAACATGCAGGCGCTCCAGCCGAAGATGAAGGCGATCCAGGAGCGGTACAAGAGCGACAAGCAGCGCCAGTCCGAAGAGATGATGAAGCTCTACAAGGAGACGGGCACCAACCCTCTCTCGAGCTGTCTCCCCATCCTGGCCCAGTCGCCCTTCTTCATCTCGCTGTACCAGGTCCTGAACCACATCGCGCAGGGCAAGACGGTCGGTGTCATCGACAAGTCGCTGCTCGACAGCGCGCGGTCGGCGCACATCTTCGGCGCCCCGCTCTCCGTGAAGTTCATGGACTCCGCGTCCAAGGTCGAGAAGCTCGGCGCCTCGCTGACCGACGTCCGCGTCGTCACGGTCATCATGATCGTTCTGATGTCGCTGTCGCAGTTCTACACCCAGCGTCAGCTGATGACGAAGAACGTCGACCTCACGGTGAAGACGCCGTTCATGCAGCAGCAGAAGATGCTGATGTACGTCTTCCCGATCATGTTCGCCGTCTTCGGCATCAACTTCCCGGTCGGTGTCCTCGTCTACTGGCTGACCACCAACGTGTGGACCCTGGGTCAGCAGATGTTCGTCATCCGCCGTAACCCCACCCCGGGCAGCATCGCCTTCACCCAGCGCCAGGAGCGGCTGCGGGCCAAGGGCAAGCTGAAGGAGGACCCGGTGGAGGTCGAGGCGAAGAAGGCGGCCGAGGTCGCCCGCGCCAACCGGCAGCAGCCCAAGCGGCAGACGAAGTCCAAGCGCCAGCTCGCCGGCACCGTCCAGCCCGAGGCCGAGAAGACCTCGCTGGAGAAGCAGACGCCCGGGGACACCAAGCCCAAGCCCAAGCAGGCCGGCGGCGGCTCCGCCCGCAGTGCCAAGTCCGGGCAGCGCAAGGGCGGCCCGCAGCGGCCCAAGCACCCGACCAAGAAGTGACGAAGGAGTCCACCGTGACGGACACGCAGCCTCAGACCGGTGCCGCCGCCGAGGGCACCGACACCCTGTCCCGCCTGGAGCAGGAAGGCGAGATCGCGGCCGACTACCTCGAGGGGCTGCTGGACATCGCCGACCTCGACGGCGACATCGACATGGATGTCGAGGCCGACCGTGCCGCGGTGTCGATCATCAGCGACTCGACCAGCCGTGACCTCCAGAAGCTGGTCGGCCGCGACGGTGAGGTGCTGGAGGCGCTCCAGGAGCTCACCCGGCTCGCCGTGAACCGGGAGACCGGTGACCGCAGCCGCCTCATGCTCGACATCGCCGGCTTCCGCGCTCGTAAGCGCGAGGAGCTCGCGCAGGTCGGCGCCAAGGCGGCCGAGGAGGCGAAGAGCACCGGCCAGGCGGTCAGGCTCGACCCGATGACGCCGTTCGAGCGCAAGGTCGTCCATGACGCCGTGGCCGCCGCCGGTCTGAGCAGCGAGTCCGAGGGCGAGGAGCCGCAGCGCCGCGTGGTCGTCCTCCCGGCCTGAATCCAGCCCTTCTAGATCCCGCTTCTAGGTGTGTCCGGCCCCGTCTGCTCGCAGGCGGGGCCGATCCTTGTCAGCCTGATATTCGACTCTGACTTTCAGAGAGACGTCGTACGGAAGGACGGTTCCCCGTGGAAGAGGCAGCGGAGCTCCCCCCGGCGCCACCGGAGGCGCAGGAGGTCTTCGGCGACCGCCTGCCAGAGGCCATCCGGTACGCGGAGCTGCTCGCGGACGCGGGCGTACGGCGCGGCCTGATCGGGCCCCGTGAGGTTCCGCGGCTCTGGGAGCGGCACCTGCTGAACTGCGCGGTGCTCTCCGAGGCCGTGCCGGACGGCGTCTCGGTGTGCGACGTGGGCTCGGGTGCCGGGCTGCCGGGTATCCCGCTGGCCCTGGTGCGTCCCGACCTCCAGATCACGCTCCTGGAGCCGCTGCTGCGCCGTACGACGTTCCTCCAGGAGGTCGTCGAGCTGCTGGGCCTCGACCATGTCACGGTCGTCCGCGGCCGCGCCGAGGAGATGCTCGGCAAGGTCCAGCCGGTGCATGTGGTGACGGCCCGGGCGGTGGCCCCGCTGGACAGGCTGGCCGGCTGGGGCGTGCCGCTGCTGCGTCCCTACGGCGAGATGCTGGCCCTCAAGGGCGACACGGCCGAGGAGGAGCTCAAGGGGGCCCGTGCCGCGCTGAGCAAGCTCGGTGTCGTACGGACCTCGGTGCTCCAGGTCGGTGAGGGCATCGTGGACCCGATGTCCACGGTCGTGCGCGTCGAGGTCGGGGAGAGCCCCGGCGGAGTGCGTTTCGCGGCCAAGCGGGCCAAGGCCGCGGGTCGCTCGCGCCGCCGGCGCTGACGGGTGGGCCGCCGGGCAGGCGGCCCTCTCGCCGGGCGGCTCTCCACAGGACGAGCCGCCCGTCACCGGGCAATGCTCCATACAAGCTGCCAAACCTATGCAATGCGGAGTGTCGTGGCCTGGTAGCGGAGCGTCCGGTGCATCGTGTTTCACGTGAAACGTCGCTCCTTGCTCAAGGGAATCATCGGCCGTGGCCGGGCGGACGCCGAGCCGCGCGATCGCCGGGCGGCTCGGAACCCGGGTTCATCCACAGGTCTGGTGGATTCATCCACAGGAGAACGGGCCTCGCTGGTTCACGACCCCGAAACCATGGCAGGCTCTGTCTATTGCGAGCCTGAAGTCGAGGAGAGTGAATCCTTGCGGTCCGACGCCAATATCGCGGGGCCGATGGCCGATCCGGTCCCCGGTCCCCGTCCCGCCGACCCCCAGCCGGGAGCCGACCTCGGTCACCTGCCGACGGGCGAGGTCGTTTCACGTGAAACGCCACCACCGCCGATGCCCCGGCCGGACAAGACCCGGGTGATGGTGGTCGCCAACCAGAAGGGCGGGGTCGGTAAGACCACGACGACCGTGAACCTGGCGGCTTCGCTGGCCCTGCACGGCAACCGCGTCCTGGTCATCGACCTGGACCCCCAGGGCAATGCCTCCACGGCACTGGGCATCGACCATCACGCCGATGTCCCGTCGATCTACGACGTTCTCGTGGACAGCAAGGCGCTCTCCGATGTGGTGCAGCCGGTGCGCGATGTGGAGGGGCTCTTCTGCGCGCCCGCCACCATCGACCTGGCGGGCGCCGAGATCGAGCTGGTCTCCCTCGTGGCCCGCGAGAGCCGGCTGGACCGGGCGATCAAGGCTTATGAGCAGCCGCTGGACTACATCCTCATCGACTGCCCGCCCTCGCTCGGCCTGCTGACGGTCAACGCCCTCGTCGCCGGCGCGGAGGTCCTCATCCCGATCCAGTGCGAGTACTACGCGCTGGAGGGCCTGGGGCAGCTGCTCCGCAATGTGGAGCTGGTGCGGGGACATCTGAACCCCGAGCTCCATGTGTCGACGATCCTGCTGACGATGTACGACGGCCGGACCCGGCTCGCCTCGCAGGTGGCCGACGAGGTCCGGAGCCACTTCGGGCACGAGGTGCTGCGGACCAGCATCCCCCGGTCCGTGCGTATCTCGGAGGCGCCCAGCTATGGGCAGACCGTCCTCACCTATGACCCGGGTTCCACCGGTGCGCTGTCCTATCTGGAGGCGGCCCGGGAGATCGCGCTGCGGGGGGTCGGCGTGCGTTACGACGGTAGTAAGGCCCACACGGTGGGTCGCCAGCAACAGCAAGACCAGCACAGCATGTCGGAGGGGCTTCAGTGAGCGAGCGACGTAGAGGACTGGGCCGAGGGCTGGGAGCGCTGATTCCGGCCGCACCCAAGACCTCGGACAACGCCGGGCCGGTGGTGGGCCCCGGCGCGACGTCGCCGACGGCGGTCCCGGTGCTGACGGCCGAGCGAGATGTGGCCGAGGCGTCCTCTCCGCCCGTGGCCGATGTCCCCGTTTCACGTGAAACCGGGAGCGTCAGCCCCGCGGCTGATGCGCGGGCCGTGGAGATGCCGTCCTCGGGGGCGTATTTCGCCGAGCTCCCGCTGGAAGCCATTACCCCGAACCCGAGGCAGCCCAGGGAGGAGTTCAACGAGGACGCCCTCGCCGAGCTCGTCACCTCCATCAGCGAGGTCGGGCTGCTCCAGCCGGTGGTCGTCCGCCGGCTGGCTCCCGAGCGCTATGAGCTCATCATGGGCGAGCGGCGCTGGCGGGCCTGCCGCGCGGCGGGGCTGAAGACGATTCCGTCCATCGTCCGGGCGACCGAGGACGAGAAGCTTCTGCTGGACGCGCTGCTGGAGAATCTGCACCGCGTCCAGCTGAACCCTCTCGAGGAGGCCGCCGCCTACGACCAGTTGCTCAAGGACTTCAACTGCACGCATGACCAGCTGGCGGACCGCATCGGCCGGTCGCGTTCGATGGTCTCCAACACGCTCCGGCTGCTGAAGCTGCCGCCGGATGTGCAGAAGCGGGTCGCGGCCGGTGTGCTGTCCGCGGGTCACGCCAGGGCACTGCTGTCGATCGACGATGCCGCGGAGCAGAACCGGCTGGCCGTACGGATCGTGGCCGAGGGCCTGTCGGTGCGCTCGGTGGAGGAGCTCGCGACCCTGTGGAAGAAGGGCACGCGGAGCTCGACGAAGGCCAAGGGACCGCGCGCGGGTGCCAGGGTCTCGCCGGCACTCACCGGTCTCGCCACCCGGCTCTCGGATCGTTTCGAGACGCGGGTGAAGGTGGACCTGGGCCAGAAGAAGGGCAAGATCGTCGTCGAGTTCGCCTCGATGGAGGATCTGGAGCGCATTCTCGGCACGCTCGCCCCCGGCGAGGGCCGGGTGCTGGAGCAGAAGCTCTCCGGTGAGGACGGGGACACGGAGTAGGTCTGCCGACGGTAGTCGCGGAGGGCGGGTGGTGTTTCACGTGGAACACCACCCGCCCTTTGCCTTTCCCCGCTTTTCGGTCAATGCCCGTCCGGATACGATGCGTTGGGGCACGGCGCATCCACGTGGGACACGGTTCACGGAGGGGCGGGGCCATGCGAACGGTGAGTCGGACCGGACTGATGGCAGCGGGCTTCGGCCTGGGGGCGGTCGGCGGATTCGTCGGCGGCCTCCTCAGGGAACGGAGCGCACTGAGCGCCGCCCGGCGTGTGACACACGACGGAAGTGAGGAATCGGCTCCATGGGGCGTCGGCTTGTACCGCTCACGCTGGACAACCTCTCGGATCTCCCTCCGCGCTGTCGTGCCTGCGTCTTCTGGGAGCTGGACCCGGTCAGCGGTGAGGCCGCGCTGAGGACGGGCCGCCCGGAGCTGGAGAAGGAGGCATGGATCTCGGCCGTGCTGCTGGAATGGGGTTCCTGCGGCCGGGTCGTCTATGTCGACGAGGTCCCGGTGGGCTTTGTGCTCTACGCCCCGCCCGCCTACGTTCCCCGCTCGGCGGTCTTCTCCACGAGCCCGGTCGCCGCGGACGCCGTCCAGTTGATGACGTCCTGGCTGTCGCCGGCCTATCAGGGGCAGGGGCTGGGCCGGATGATGGTGCAGACCGTCGCCAAGGACGTCCTGCGGCGGGGCTTCAAGGCGATTGAGGCGTTCGGCGACGCCCGCTGGAAGGAGCCCGCGTGCGTCCTGCCCGCCGATCATCTGCTGGCGGTGGGCTTCAAGACCGTACGGCCGCACCCCCGCTATCCCCGCCTTCGGCTGGAGCTCCGGACGGCGTTGTCCTGGAAGGAAGACGTGGAGCTGGCCCTGGACCGGCTGCTGGGGGCGGTGCAGAAGGAACCCGCCCTCCGGCCGCTCTAGGAGCTGAGTACGTCGCGGACACGGAACAGGCCCGCCCCCTCGTGGAGGGGGCGGGCCTGTTCGTTCCGCTGTTTCACGTGAAACAGCGGAAGGGCTTACTTGGCGCTGATGAAGACGTCCAGGTCGCGCTCGATGGCGGCCTTGGGCTTGGCGCCGACAATGGTCTTCACGACCTCGCCGCCCTGGTAGACGTTCAGGGTCGGGATCGACATGACGCCGTACTTCGCGGCCGTGGCCGGGTTCTGGTCGATGTTCAGCTTGACGATCTCGATCTTGTCGCCGTGCTCGGCGGCGATCGCCTCCAGGGACGGGGCGATCTGACGGCACGGGCCGCACCAGTCGGCCCAGAAGTCCACCAGAACGGGCTTGTCGCTCTTGAGGACGTCCTCGTCGAAGGAAGCGTCGGTCACGGTCTTGAGAGCCACGGAGGTCTCCTTAAGTCTTCTCAGCGTGGGGGTGATGGAGGTGGGGGGGTGAGTCAGGCAGTCTTCTCGGGCTCGCGAACGTGCTCGCTGTGGGAGAGGGAGGCGAGGAAGCGCTCGGCGTCGAGGGCGGCGGAGCAGCCGGTGCCGGCGGCGGTGATCGCCTGGCGGTAGGTGTGGTCCACCACGTCACCGGCGGCGAAGACACCGGTCAGGTTGGTGCGCGTCGACGGGGCGTCGACCTTGAGGTAGCCCTCGTCGTCCAGGTCCAGCTGGCCCTTGAAGAGCTCGGTGCGCGGGTCGTGGCCGATCGCGATGAAGAGGCCGGTCACCGGGAGCTCGGAGGTCTCGTCGGTCTTGAGGTTGCGCAGGGTGAGACCGGAGAGCTTGTTCTCGCCGTGGATCTCGGCGACCTCGCTGTCCCAGACGAAGGAGATCTTCGGGTCGGCGAAGGCACGCTCCTGCATCGCCTTGCTGGCGCGCAGGGTGTCGCGGCGGTGGACGACGGTGACGGACTTGGCGAACCGGGAGAGGAAGGTGGCCTCCTCCATCGCGGTGTCGCCGCCGCCGATGACGGCGATGTCCTGGTCCTTGAAGAAGAAGCCGTCACAGGTGGCGCACCAGGAGACACCGCGGCCGGACAGCTCGTCCTCGCGGGGCAGGCCCAGCTTGCGGTGCTGGGAGCCGGTGGTGACGATCACGGCCTTGGCGCGGTGGACGGTGCCGGCGGAGTCCGTGACGGTCTTGATCTCATTGCTGAGGTCGACCGAGATGACGTCGTCCGGGATCAGCTCGGCACCGAAGCGCTCGGCCTGGGCGCGCATGTTGTCCATGAGGTCCGGGCCCATGATGCCGTCGCGGAAGCCGGGGAAGTTCTCCACGTCGGTGGTGTTCATCAGCGCGCCGCCTGCGGTCACGGCTCCCTCGAAGACCAGCGGCTTCAGCGAAGCGCGGGCGGTGTAGAGCGCGGCCGTGTAGCCGGCGGGCCCGGAGCCGATGATGATCACGTTGCGGACGTCGCTCACGGGAGTCTTCCTTGTCTGCCGACTGCTGTCTCGGGACCTTGCGGGGTGTTCACCCCACCCAACGGATCCTAAGGGGCGAGCATTCCCGAAATGTGACAGCTGGGGCCAGGACAGGCTCAGGAGCGCGGCAGAGTGCGCTTCACCAGCACCTTTCCGGGTGCCGTCGGTGACGCGGTGACACAGCTCGAACTGACGACATAGGCATCGACCAGTGTGGTGTCGCCCGTGTGCGGGAGGACGACCAGATGAACGTCCTGACCGTTGTAGGAGTCCGGCTCCGCGGCCAGCGCGGTGTCGGGCCTGCCGATCCCCTCGCGTACGCAGGAAGGGGTCGGCGCGCCGCCCGGAGCGCTGAGCGTGGTGTGGCCCGTCTCCTCGGGGGCGCCGTTCCCGGAGCTCATGCCCCGTGTCTCGGCCTTCTGGAACGGCCTTCCCAGGAGGTCCTGGACCCGGGTCCCCAGCTCGCCGGAGGCGAGGACGACCGCCGGCGGCGGACTCTCCTGGCCACCGTCCGCCCCGCTCGTGCCGCTGTCCCCGCTCTGACTCTGAAGGAAGAAGCCGCCGGCTCCGATCACCGCGGCGGCGCAGGCGCTGCCGAGGAGGACCCTCGGCCAGCGCCGGGCACGGCGGTCCCCGTTCGCCGTGCCGGCGCCCGGTGTCTGCCGGCCGGGGCCGGTGGCGGCCCGTGGGCGTCCGGCGGGACGGTCGGCTGTTTCACGTGAAACAGGCTCGGGGGACACCCGCACGGGCACGGACTCGACGGCTTCACAGGAGACGGTTTCACGTGAAACGTGGGCGTCGGCCTCGGGTGAGGTCGAGTCGAGGAGCGCTTCCGCGGCGAGGGCGGCCTCGATACGGCCCGCGACGTCCGAAGGCATCCGAGGCGGCCCGGGCAGGGTGCCCAGCAGTCCGCGGATCTCGTCCAGCGAGCTCCGTACGTCCTCGCACAGGTCGCAGTCGGCCAGGTGCCGACGCAGGTCCGAGGTCCTGGACGGGGAGAGTACGCCCTCGGTGAGCGCGGAGATCTCCGCGACCTCCGGGTGCTCATCCGTGCCGGTCGTCAAAGTCACGCTCGCCCACCTCCACCCTTCACTGGATCTGCGTCACTCTGTCCTGCCGGTGGTGGGACGGACGCGCTCTGCGACCGGTTCCTTCCCCCGCCGGGGGCCGGACTACCCCCACGATCGGCGCGCAGATGGGTGAGCATCGGCAGCAGCCGGGCCCGGCCTCGCGCACATCTGCTTTTCACCGTGCCCACAGGGACATCAAGAACCCTTGCCGCCTCGGCGACGGGGTAGCCCTGCATATCGACGAGGACGAGGGCCGCCCGCTGGTCCGGCGGCAGGGTGGACAGGGCCTGGAGCAGCTCACGGTGCAGATCTCCGCGCTCGGCGGGCGCGGCCGCGGACTCATGGGGTTCCAGCAGCTGCTCAAGCCGCTCGGTCTCGGCGAGCGGCGCGGTCCGCCGGGAAGCGGCCTTGCGGGCCCGGTCCAGACAGGCGTTGACGGTGATGCGGTGCAGCCAGGTGGTGACCGCGGACTGTCCCCGGAAGGTGTGCGCGGCGCGGTAGGCGGAGACCAGGGCGTCCTGGACGGCGTCCGCGGCTTCTTCCCGGTCGCCCAGGGTGCGGAGCGCGACGGCCCAGAGGCGGTCGCGGTGGCGCCGCACGAGCTCCGTGAAGGCATCGGGGTCGCCACCCACATGCTTCGCGAGGAGGTCGGCGTCGCTCAGGTCGTCGTGGGTGACGTCGTCCAATGTGGGTCCCCCTCCCCTGGCTCCGCTAGTGTGCCAGCCCCTTGAACTTCACGTCATTGATGCCCTGTTTGTAGCCGGGATCGCTGTAGTTGTAGGGGCCGTTCTGCGCCGGTGCGTGCGGCATGGCGGTGATCCAGAGGAGGACGTACCGGGTCTCCGAAGGCTTCTTGACGGTGAACTTGAGGCGCTTGCCGTCCGTCTTCTCGGACGACGCCAGTTTCTTCATGTCGTCCAGAGGGGTCGACGGGTTCAGCGCGTCGGTCGCGTAGAGCGTGATGGTGGTGTGGGGACCGCCGAACTGGAGCTTCACCTCGGCGCCGCTGAACTTCTGCTTCGACCCCAGGTCGTAGACGATGCCGACGCCGCGCTTGAACGACGGATCGAGATCCGGACCGTTGTAGAAGGAGCTGGAGTACCAGCCGGTGCGGGCGTCCTTGTCGTAGGTGTTCCCGACGTCCGAGGCGTGCTGGTACTTGCCGTCCGGGGCGTACTCCCTCGCGCCTTCCACGGCCAGCGTCCGCTCGGCCTTCTTCGAGGAGCCGTCGTTGGCCGACGTGGAGCGCGGGGTGTCCGGCTCGCCGGTCTTCAGGAGGGTGTCCGCCAGCTGCCAGCTGCCCAGGCCCAGTGCCGCGATGAGCAGTGCCGCGACGCTCCACTTCAGTGCCCGGCCGGTGCGGCTCTGGAGCGGTGGGGGCGGCGGGACGGGTGCCGGCTGCACCGGGACGCCGTTGCGCGTCGGCGGCTGACCGTACGCACCCTGGTGGTAGTTCGTGCGCTGGTAGCCGCCGGGAGGAGTCGCGAAGGGCGTCTCCGGTGGCCGGATGCGCGGCATCGCCGCGACCGCCTTGGCCAGCTCCTCGGGCGTGGCGCAGGGCTGCTCCTGCCGGGAGGCGGTGGCCCCGTCGTTGACGAGCGCGCGCATGGCGAGCTCGGAGAGGCCGCGGTGGATGCCGGCCCGGACCTGGTCCGGGGCGATGAGGCCGACGCCCTTGGGCAGGCCGGGCAGGCCGTAGGCGTTGTTCTCGTACGGCCAGCGCTGGGTGAGGGCGGCGTAGAGGAGCGCGCCGATGGCCTCGGTGTCGGTGCGCTGCGGGTGCTCCGAGGCGATGCCCCGCAGGGCGGCCATGACGGCGAGGCCGCGGATGCGGTACTGCCCGGTCGAGGTGCGCAGCACCGAGCCGGGGTTGAGGCGGAGGTGGGCCAGGCCCTCGCGGTGGGCGGCGGCCATGGCCTGGGACACCTGGCTGACGAGCTGGTAGGCGTCGTGCGGCTCCATGGGGCCGGCGGAGAGGACGGTGCTCAGCTCGGTGGCGTCGGGCAGCCACTCGTGGACGACGTAGACGAGGTCGTTCTCCTCGACGGCGTCGAGGACCTGGACGAAACGGGGGTCGCCGAGCAGGGCGGCGGAGCGGGCGGCGGCGAGCACCGGGCGGGAGCGCGGGTGGCTCGCCGGGAGGAGGTGGACGCCCACGGCGCGGCGGAGCTTCTCGTCGACCGCGCGCCAGCTGCTGAATCCCTCCAGACGGGTGACGCACTCCTCCAGGCGGTACCGCCCGGCGAGCTTGTGGCCGCTGTGGAGCTCGGGGGATCGGGCGTCGCGCGCGGTGCCCCGGCGCTCCGCGGGCTCGCTGTCCTTCTGAGTGTCGGGCTTGATCGCGGTCTCCGCCCCGTCGGCCGTGGCCTTGCCCGCCTCGGCGGTCAGCGGCTTGTCGCCGCTGGTGCCTGCCACGTCGACGGCAGCTGTGCTCCGTTCCGCCACCGTCGTTCCTGCCTCCCCATCCGTTGCGCGCTGTCCACAGCCAAGACAATTGTGCCCACAGTCCGGCGCTATGCACGACACGCGGCGGCGGGCGATGGTTGTGCTCGGATCAGCGTCCGAGCCGTCCGCGGACCATACCGACCATGGCGGTCAGTTCCTCGACCCGCATCCGCTTCGCGGCGATGTAGAAGACAGCGATCAGGATCAGACCACCGCCGGTCAAAGAGGCGATGGATCCGGCGAGACCCCGGCCGATCAGCTGACCGATGCCGTAAGCGACGGCACCACCGATGAGCGCGGCGGGGATGCAGGCGCCGATGAGACGGGTGTACGTACGGATGACGTGGGACCCGTCGAGCTCGCCGCCCAGCCGGGTGCGCAGGCGGCGCCACGCGACGCCTACACCGACGGCGTAGGCGAGACCGTACGAGGCGGCCATGCCGGCGACGGCGTAGCGGGCGGGCAGCACCAGGAAGCTCGCGACGGCGCCGGCGGCGTTGACCCCGGCGACGATCACCGTGTTGTAGAAGGGGGTGCGGGTGTCCTCGTAGGCGTAGAAGCCGCGGAGGATGACGTACTGCGCGGAGTACGGGATCAGGCCGAGGCCGAAGGCCATCAGGATGACACCGATGTTCACGGCGCTGCTGATGTTGGAGGTGCCGAACATCAGCGTGGACATGGGGATGCCGAGCGCGAGGAAGGCGAAGGCGCAGGGCACGATCGCGACGGCCGAGGTGCGCAGTCCGTGGGAGAGGTCGTCGCGCACGGCGGAGACGTCGCCGTCGTGGGCGGCGCGGGAGATCCGGGGGAGGACCGCGGTCATCACGGAGACCGTGATGATGGCCTGCGGCATCTGCCAGAGCTGGAGCGCGTAGTTGAAGGCCGTGATGCCGGTGCCGGAGTGGCCCTGGCCCTCCGCGGTCGCGCCCGCCCGGGTGGCGAGCTGGGTGACGACGACCATGCCGAGCTGGTTGGCGAGGACGAAGAACAGCGTCCACTTGGCCAGGCCCGCGGCCTTGCCGAGGCCCTGGCCGCGCCAGTCGAACCGCAGGCGGAGCCGGAAGCCGGTCTCCCGGAGGTACGGGAGCATGGCGAGCGCCTGGACCGCGAGGCCCAGCAGGGTGCCGATGCCCAGCAGCCGGATGCCCTCGGGGGTGATGGTGGAGGGGCCCATCTCCCCGGTCTTGTAGATGCCGAACACCCAGATGAAGGCGCCGAAGGTGGCGATGATGACGATGTTGTTGAGGACCGGGGTCCACATCATCGCGCCGAACTTGCCGCGGGCGTTCAGGATCTGCCCGAGCACGACGTGCACGCCCATGAAGAACATGGTCGGCAGGCAGTAGCGGGCGAACGCGACGGCCACGTCCATCTGGGCCGGGTCGTTGGCGTTCTCCGGCATCATCATCCGGACGAGGAGCGGGGCTCCCAGGACACAGGCGGTGGTGACGCCCGCGAGCAGGACGACGACCAGGGTGAGGAGCCGGTTGGCGTACGCCTCGCCGCCGTCTTCGTCGTTCTTCATCGCGCGGACCAGCTGCGGGATGAACACGGCGTTGAGCGCGCCGCCGCCGACCAGGATGTAGATCATCGTGGGCAGGACGTTGGCGACCTGGTAGCTGTCGTTGAGGGTGCCGACGCCGATGGCGGCGGCCATCACCAGGTTGCGGGCGAAGCCGAGGATGCGGGAGACGAAGCTGCCCGCCGCCATCACGGCGCTCGACTTCAGCAGGCTCGCGGCCTTGCCGCCCTTGGCCGCGGCCGGGGCCGGGGGGGCCTCGGGGACGAGGGTGGGCTCGGGCTCCGCGCCGGGCTGGGCGGGGCCCTGCGGCGGCTGGGGCGTGTAGTGCCCCGGTGCTGGGATCGGCTGGCCGGACGGGCGCTGCGGCTCGTACGGCTGCTGGTCCCGGTACAGGTGCGCGAAGGCGTCACGCTCGGGCTGGTCCGCCGACGCCTGGGCGCCGATGCCGGCGAACTGCGTCGTCGGCTCGTCGCCGTACGGGCGGGCGCCGGGCTGCTGCGCCGGCGCCGGGGCCCACAGCTGCGGGTCGGGGCCGTGCTGCGGGCCGGCCGGCTGCTGGTGCAGCGGGAAGGTGTTCTGGTACGTGCCGGGCGTGGCCGGCGGGTGCGCCGCGCGGTCGTACAGCGCGTCGCTCACCGGGTCCTGGGCGGACGGGTCCTGCCCGGGGTAGGGCTCGGAGGCGTAGGCGTCCCGGAGGTAGGGGTCCTGGGCGTACGGGCCCGGACGGGGCGAGTCCGGGGCAGGCGGTGGCGGCGGGTAGTGGCCCCGCTGCTCACCACCCGAGCCCTGCCCGCGGTCACCGTCGTACGGCGCGTTCATCGCTACCCCACCTCATCGTCCGCGGCCGGCCGGCCCCACTACACGTCAACGGTCCACTTTCTCACCTGTGCCGGATGGGTCAGTGCTTTCCGATCCGGTGTCCGGTGCCGGGTCGCCCGGCACCTCGGGCCGGTCGTCACCCGGGCCGCTGTCACCCGGGCCGTTCCCCTCCCCGCCGGGCGCCCCGCCGTCCGCCGTCCCACGGGCGGCGGACCGCTTGCGCTGGAGGTAGATACGGAGCCCCGCGAGGATCAGGAGGAGGACACCACCCGCGATGACGAGCAGAACCATAGGGGTGATCGACGTGACATGCACATAGAAGTACATCGGCTCGCCGTAGGGCTGCCCGTCGTCCGTGTACAGCCGGGCCGTCAGCTTCACCGGGCCGTTGGCGTTGGCCCGCGTCTCGAACTTCAGCGTCTGCCGGTGTCCGCCCTCGATCTTCACCGGCTGGGAGGCGTCGACCTTGAGGCGGTTCGGCTGGCTGGACTCCAGCACGAGCCGGAGGCCGTCGATGCCCTGGAGCAGGCCGTTCTGCACGGTGATCGGAAGCGTCGCGTCGCGGCCGGAGAGGGTGGCGTCGGACTTCTTGATGAGCTGCACCTGGCGGGTCAGCTCGTACAGATACGACTGCACCGCGTCGCGGAAGTCCGCGGCGCCGTTGCGGTCGCCGCGCCACGACGTGGACATCTCCCGCATGATCGCGCTGCCGAACGGGGTGACCACCCGGTCCTCGGAGGTGAGGATGACCTTGAAGCTGTCCAGGGTGCTCTGGGTCTTCTGGATCTCCTGGAACGCCTCGGTGGGCAGTTCCTGCGCGCGCAGCGACTCGGGGTAGGAGCCGGAGCCGGGCACCTGCTGGTTGGCGGAGGGGTCCGGCTTGGCCTTGGCCGCGTCCCCCAGGTCGAGCGGTGTGGTCCAGCGGCCGTCCGACAGGCCGCTGATCGCGGCGGCCATGGCCTGCGCCTGGCTCGTCGTGGGCATGCGCTGGGGTGCCACGACGATGCTGCGCTCGTCGTCGGGGGCCTGGCGGTTCACCAGGAGGCTCTGCGCCAGGAAGCGCTGCACGGCGAGGGAGGCGTTGTCCGCCCGGATCAGATCGCCCTGGAAGACCGTGGACATCCGCGCGTCGGCGACGACGGCGGTGTTGCCACCGCCGATCTGGCGGGCCGCGCTGGGCGTGTACGAGGCCTTGGGCTCGCGGATGCTGTCGCTGCGGGCGATCACGTTGTGGGCGCCCGCGGAGGTGGCCACGTCGATGATCGAGGAGTCGACCGCGCCGTCGACCGGCCACGCGAAGTCCGTGCGCGGCTTCACACCGAGGATGGTGTCGACGGTGGTGGCGGCGAGCTCCGTCGCGGACTGGAGGTGGCTGAGGGTCCCGGAGACGTCCTTGCCCCGGTGGGCGAGCGAGGCGAGATCCGGGTCACCGAAGGGCAGCGCCACCACCTGGTGGCCCGCGACGGCGGTCTGGAGCCGGCTGAGCCACTGCTTCGCGACCGCCTGCCCCTTGCCCGGGACGACCTTCCCGTCCGGCCCGTCGACCCGGTAGCTCTTGGTCATGGCCTCGACCGTGGCGAGCAGGTCGGGGTCGATCACCCAGGTGATCTTCAGGTCCTTGCCCAGCGCCACGAGCTGGTTCAGGCGGCCGCCCGGGGCCAGCTCGGCGGCGAGGTCGTCATTGGGGAAGATCGGCGTCTGCTGCTGGTCCTTCTCGGTGCGCGCCGTGAGGTGGGTGGCGGAGACCAGCGGCCACAGGAACGTGAGCTGCGTCTTCTTGCCCTCGACACCGGACGGCTGCCAGGGCAGCAGGGTGCGCTGGATGCCCAGCACCCCCTCGTAGGGGTGGTCGGCCGACCGCCCGGAGAGGGAGACGCCCAGCTGGTAGACGCCGTCGTGGCCGAGGTCGAGGTCCTTCGCCGGCAGGGAGATGCTGAATTCCCTGCTGACCCCCGGAGCCAGCTTGTCGATCTTCTGGGTGTGCTTGCCGAGCTCCGCGCCGTCGGTCCCCGGCGAGAAGCCCGCCCGGTAGCCGATGTCGTCGATGTCGCTCCGGCCGCTGACCTGCGGACCCACCCGCAGCCCCACATGGGCGTCGGTGACCGTCGACCCGCTGTTGTTGGTGACGGTCCCGGAGAGGGTGATCGTGTCGTTCTGCGTCGGTGCGACGGGGGTCACGGTGTCGATGGCGACCCCGACAGGTCTGGAGGTGGGCGACTCGGCGCGGGCCGCCGGCGCCGCGGGCAGCTGTACCAGGCCGACGAGGAGCAGGACCCCGAGCAGCACCGTCATGAGGTGCCTGGCCCACCGGCAGGCAGGAGCGGCCGTCGTCCCCTGGAACTCTGCCGCCTCGGCCACGCGCTCGCCCGTCCCTCGTCGTCGTCAGTGGTCGTCGGTTGTGCGTCCACGAATGGTAACGAGGCCCGCTGCGGCTAAGTGCCGCGGACCGTTCCGCAAGATCACTGCGGGGTGGTTGTCCGGACTGCGCCCGCTTTGCCTGGGCTGTCGCCTTGGGCCCGTAACGAAGAGGCCCCGGGGCGTGCGGCCACGTACCCTCTTCTGTTGTGCCGAACGCCAACAATGACAGCCACACCACGCCGTCCACGAACGAGCTCAGCCACGTGCAGCGCCGCGCCGTGAGCGAGCTCCTGCGGGTCTCCCCCGTGGCCGACGACCTCGCCCGCCGGTTCAAGGAGGCCGGGTTCTCGCTTGCCCTGGTCGGCGGATCGGTGCGGGACGCGCTGCTCGGCCGGCTCGGCAACGACCTGGACTTCACCACGGACGCCCGCCCGGAGGACGTGCTGAAGATCGTGCGGCCCTGGGCCGATGCCGTCTGGGAGGTCGGTATCGCCTTCGGGACCGTGGGATGCCGCAAGTCGGACTTCGATATTGAGGTCACCACATACCGATCGGAAGCGTACGACCGGACCTCGCGCAAGCCCGAGGTCTCCTACGGCGACTCCATCGAGGAAGATCTCGTCCGCCGGGACTTCACCGTCAACGCGATGGCCGTCGCGCTGCCGGAGAAGGAGTTCATCGACCCGCACAACGGCCTGGAGGACCTGGCCGCGCGGATCCTGCGCACCCCCGGCACCCCCGAGGAGTCCTTCTCCGACGACCCGCTGCGCATGATGCGGGCCGCGCGCTTCGCCGCGCAGCTGGACTTCGAGGTCGCGCCCGAGGTCGTCGAGGCCATGACGGAGATGAGCGGCCGGCTGGAGATCGTTTCCGCCGAGCGGGTCCGGGACGAGCTCAACAAGCTCATCCTCTCCGACCACCCCCGCAAGGGCCTGCGGCTCCTCGTCGACACCGGGCTCGCCGACCTCGTCCTGCCCGAGCTCCCGGCCCTGCGCCTGGAGCGTGACGAGCACCACCGCCACAAGGACGTGTACGAGCACACGCTCACCGTCCTGGAGCAGGCCGTCGACCTGGAGGAGAACGGCCCCGACCTCGTGCTGCGCCTGGCCGCGCTGCTGCACGACATCGGCAAGCCGAAGACCCGGCGCTTCGAGAAGGACGGCCGGGTCTCCTTCCACCACCACGAGGTGGTCGGCGCGAAGATGACCAAGTCGCGGATGACCAAGCTCAAGTACTCCAACGAGCTGGTGAAGGACGTCTCCAAGCTGGTGGAGCTCCACCTCCGCTTCCACGGCTACGGGACGGGCGAGTGGACCGATTCCGCCGTGCGCCGGTACGTACGGGACTCCGGGCCGCTGCTGGACCGGCTGCACAAGCTGACCCGTTCGGACTGCACGACGCGGAACAAGCGCAAGGCGAACGCCCTGTCTCGCGCGTACGACGGCCTGGAGGAGCGCATCGCCCGGCTCCAGGAGCAGGAGGAGCTGGACTCGATCCGGCCGGATCTGGACGGTAACCAGATCATGGAGATCCTCGGGGTGGGCCCCGGCCCGCAGATCGGCAAGGCGTACAAGCACATGCTGGAGCTCCGTCTGGAGAACGGCCCGATGGAGCCCGAGGCGGCCGTCGCCGCGCTCAAGGAGTGGTGGGCGGCACAGGGCTGATGTGCCGCGCCGGTGCTTCCGTGGTTTCACGTGAAACATCAGCGCGTGGATGTGCCGAGGGGCGGTGTTTCACGTGAAACACCGCCCCTCGGCACATCCGGATCACCGACGCCGGGGCCGGGCCATGGCGACCGCGGTCGCCGCGTAGATCAGGGCGACGGTCACCACCAGCGCGGCCGACCGGCCGTCGGGCGGCAGCATCAGCGCGGCCACCGCCGCCGCGCCAACGAAGGCGACGTTGAAGAGGACGTCGTAGAGGGAGAAGACCCTTCCCCGGAAGGCGTCGTCGATCGACGCCTGGACCACCGTGTCCGTGGCGATCTTCGCGCCCTGGGTGCACAGCCCCAGGACGAACGCGGCGATCAGCATGGGTACGCGGGCGAAGGGGAGACCGAGGGCGGGCTCCAGGACCGCCGCCACCACGGCGCAGACGATCATCCACCCGCGCCGGCCCAGCCGGGCCACGGCCCACGGGGTGAGCACGGCGGCCGCGAAGAACCCCGCTCCCGACACGGCCACCGCGACACCGAGCAGGGCCAGCCCCGCGGACTCGGTGTCCGTCCACGCGTACCGGCACAGCATCAGCACGGTGACCAGCAGCGCGCCGTAGCAGAAGCGCATCAGCGTCATCGCGGCCAGCGCGCGGGCGGCCGTACGGCGCTGCCCGAGGTGGCGCAGCCCCGCCACCAGGCCACCGGCCGTGTCGGCCAGGGTTGTCCGCAGCCGGGACCGTGGCACGGAGGCGTCGGGGCCGAGGAGCCCGGCGGCCATGGTCAGCGAGCCGAGGCCGGCGCACAGATAGAGGGCGGCTCCCAGCAGGACGACGACGGCGTCGGAACCGGCGCCCTCGGGGGTGACGAGGCGGACGGCGAAGGCCAGGCCGCCGCCCGCGGTGGCCGCGAGGGTGCCGGCGGTCGGGGAGAGGGAGTTCGCCATCACCAGGCGCTCGGGGGAGTCGACCACCCGGGGCAGGGAGGCGGAGAGCGCGGCCAGGACGAAGCGGTTGACCGCGGTGACGGACAGCGCCGAGGCGTAGAAGAGCCAGTCGGGTACGCCGGCGACGATCAGCAGGGCGGTGACGGTGGCCAGCGCCGTGCGCAGCAGATTGCCGTGGAGGAGCACCTGACGGCGTCGCCAGCGGTCCAGCAGGACCCCCGCGAACGGGCCGAGGAGCGAATACGGCAGCAGCAGCACGGCCATGGCGGAGGCGATGGCCGTGGGGGACGCCTGCTTCTCGGGGGAGAAGACGACATAGGTGGCGAGCGCGACCTGGTAGACGCCGTCGGCGGCCTGGGACAGCAGCCGCACGGCGAGCAGACGGCGGAAGTCACGCAGTCGGAGCAGGACACGCAGGTCGCGCACTACGGGCATGCCGCCCAGCCTCACACAACGCGAGGGCCCCCGGGCGGACAACCCGGGGGCCCACGATCAAGCTCTGTACATCACCCTAGAAGGGTTCCGCTCAGCGCTCGACCTCGCCCTTGATGAACTTCTCGACGTTCTCACGGGCCTCGTCGTCGAAGTACTGCACCGGCGGCGACTTCATGAAGTACGAGGACGCGGAGAGGATCGGGCCACCGATGCCGCGGTCCTTGGCGATCTTCGCGGCGCGCACGGCGTCGATGATGACACCGGCGGAGTTCGGGGAGTCCCAGACCTCGAGCTTGTACTCCAGGTTCAGCGGGACGTCGCCGAACGCGCGGCCCTCGAGGCGCACGTACGCCCACTTGCGGTCGTCGAGCCACGCCACGTAGTCCGACGGGCCGATGTGGACGTTGTCCTCGCCCAGCTCGCGGTCGCGGATCTGGGAGGTGACGGCCTGCGTCTTGGAGATCTTCTTGGACTCCAGGCGCTCGCGCTCGAGCATGTTCTTGAAGTCCATGTTGCCGCCGACGTTCAGCTGCATCGTGCGGTCCAGGATGACGCCCCGGTCCTCGAACAGCTTGGCCATCACGCGGTGCGTGATGGTGGCGCCGACCTGCGACTTGATGTCGTCGCCGACGATCGGGACGCCCGCCTCGGTGAACTTGTCCGCCCACTCCTTGGTGCCGGCGATGAAGACCGGGAGGGCGTTGACGAACGCGACCTTGGCGTCGATGGCGCACTGCGCGTAGAACTTGGCGGCGTCCTCGGAACCCACCGGCAGGTAGCAGACCAGGACGTCGACCTGCTTGTCCTTGAGGACCTGGACGACGTCCACGGGGGCCTCGGTGGACTCCTCGATGGTCTGGCGGTAGTACTTGCCCAGGCCGTCGTGGGTGTGGCCGCGCTGCACGGTGACGCCGGTCGACGGCACGTCGCAGATCTTGATGGTGTTGTTCTCGCTGGCACCGATGGCGTCGGCGAGGTCGAGGCCGACCTTCTTCGCGTCGACGTCGAACGCTGCCACGAACTCCACATCACGCACGTGGTAGTCGCCGAACTGCACGTGCATCAGACCCGGCACGCGGCCGTTCGGGTCGGCGTCCTTGTAGTACTCGACGCCCTGCACCAGCGAGGCGGCGCAGTTGCCCACGCCGACGATGGCTACGCGAACCGAACCCATTCCGGTTGCTCCCTGTTTGTACTCGACGAAGCTCTGCGAGTGCAGAGCTCAGTTGGCGGTGTCGCCGGACGGATCCGTCCGGGAACCACCCCGGTTCCGGGGTGTGCCGCCCGTTTCTCCTGACGTGTCCTGCGGTGCGGCGGCCTTGCGCATGTCGCGCCCGGTCCGCTCGCTCTCGATCAGCTCGTTCAACCAGCGGACCTCGCGCTCCACCGACTCCATGCCATGGCGCTGGAGTTCGAGGGTGTAGTCGTCCAACCGCTCGCGGGTACGGGCCAGGGAGGCGCGCATCTTCTCCAGACGCTCCTCCAGCCGGCTGCGGCGGCCTTCCAGCACCCGCATCCGTACGTCCCGCGAGGTCTGCCCGAAGAACGCGAAGCGGGCGGCGAAGTGTTCGTCCTCCCACGCGTCCGGGCCGGTGTGGGCGAGCAACTCCTCGAAGTGCTCTTTGCCGTCCGCCGTCAGCCGGTAGACGATCTTGGCCCGGCGTCCGGCGAGGGACGCCGCGCGGGCGTCCTCCGGAGCGCTGCCGGGCTCCTCGATCAGGTAACCGCCGGCGACGAGCGTCTTGAGGCAGGGGTAGAGGCTGCCGTAGCTGAACGCTCGGAACACCCCGAGCGAGGTGTTGAGGCGTTTCCGCAGTTCATAGCCGTGCATCGGGGACTCACGGAGCAGCCCGAGAACGGCGAACTCGAGGATGCCGGAGCGTCTGCTCATATGTCGCCCTCCTTCGCCCCTAGTGTCCCCTATGCCGCGCTATGCCGAGCTGATGTATCGACTCGATACATCCAGACGATAGAACGACCACCCTGTTGCGACAAGAGGGGGCACGGTGAACGAGGTCACATCACCGATTCGTGGGACACAACCTGCCTGAATTGGAGTGAACATCCGCAGTGGGCGGGATTTGGCCGTGCGTAGTCTGTGCGCCATGCAGACCACCGGGAACCGAGTGACGCCTTTCGGCGTCCTCGTCCTGGATGCAGTGCGCCCGGTTGCTCAGGGGGGCAACCGGACAGCGCATCGGGGGGAACGCAAGCCACCTGCCGCTTCCAGGCGATAGCGCCTGCCCTAGGAGTAGTCGTTCGATGAGCGAGCACCGCCGCAAGCCGCCGCCGCAGCCTCAGGGCGGCGGCGGTCGAGCCGCGGCCAGGCGCGCGGCCCAGCAGCCGACGTCCGGCCGCCGTGCCGCACCGCCCAGCAGTTCCGCCACACCGCCGCCCGGCGGAGGCGACCAGTACGGAGGCCGGGCCGGAGCCCGCAGGGGCGCCCAGCGGAGCGCGCCCGGCGGGCGCAGACGCCCTGGTGACGCCGGGTCCGGAGGAGGAAGAGGGCGCCGGGACGGCGGGCGCCCCGGTAAGAAGCGCTTCATCGACTATCCGCGCGCGGGCAAGGACGGCGTGAAGCGCTGGCTGCCGTCGTGGAAGCTGGTGCTCGGCGCGTGCTTCACCTTCATAGGGCTGATCCTCGGCACGGTGGGCGTCGCCCTGGCCGTGGTCCAGGTGCCCAGCGAGCAGAAGGCCGCCGCGGTCCAGAAGAACGTCTATTACTGGTCCGACGGCAAGCAAATGGTCGTCGCCGGCGGTGGCGCCCTGAACCGTCAGATCGTGCCGATCGCCAAGATTCCCAAGTCGATGCAGTACGCGGTGATCTCGGCCGAGAACGCCAGCTTCTACGAGGACTGGGGCGTGGACCCGATGGGCATCGCGCGCGCCGTCGTGAAGATGGCGCAGGGCGGTGAGACGCAGAGCGGTTCGACCATCACCCAGCAGTTCGTGAAGAACACCTACCTGAGCCAGGAGCAGACGCTCAAGCGCAAGGCGACCGAGCTGCTCATCTCCATAAAGGTGGGGGCCACCAAGGACAAGGACGACATCCTCGCCGGCTACCTCAACACCGCCTACTACGGCCGCGGCGCCTACGGCATCCAGGCCGCGGCGCGGGCGTACTACGACAAGGACTGCACCCAGCTGACGGCCAGCGAGAGCGCCTACCTCGCGGCGACGCTGAACGGTCCCAACCTGTACGACCCCTACGGCGGTCAGGGCCCGGCGGCCACGCCGGAGAAGAACACCAAGCGCTCCATGGACCGCTGGAAGTGGACCCTGGACCGTGAGGTCGAGGTCGGCCACCTGAAGGCCGCGGAGCGCGACACCTGGGTCGCGAAGGGCTTCCCGCAGCCGCAGAAGCCCAAGCCCGCGACCAACCGCGCCGGCCAGATCGGCTATCTCACCGACCTCGCCGACAACTACATCGTCGCCCACTCCACCATCAGCAAGAACCAGCTGGACCGGGGCGGCTACCAGATCCACACCACCTTCGACCGCGACAAGGTCGAGGCCCTGTCGAAGGCCGTGGAGGACGTACGGAAGGCCAACATCAAGCCCGACGTGCGCGAGAAGGACAAGTTCGTGCAGTTCGGCGGCGCCTCCGTGGAGCCGAAGACGGGCAAGATCGTCGCCATCTACGGCGGTGAGAACGCCCTGGAGCACTACACCAACAACGCCGACTACACCGGTGTGCAGGTGGGCTCGACCTTCAAGCCGTTCGTGCTCGCCGCCGCCATGACGCACGGCAAGCGGGATCCGGGCCTCGGCGCGACGCAGAGCGACAGCCAGCGCACGCTGGTCTCCCCGGACAGCGTCTACAACGGCAACAACAAGCTGACGCTCCGCAATTACAACGGCTCGGTCTGGCACGACCCGAGCGGCAGCGAATGGCGCCAGGTCAACGATGGTGACGAGGACCGTGGCCTCGTCACGCTCCGGACCGCCATGCAGTTCTCGGTGAACACCCCCTTCATCCAGCTCGGCATGGACGTCGGCACCGACAAGGTCAAGGAGGCCGCGCTCGCGGCCGGCCTGGACAAGGACCAGCTCGCCGCGACGACCCCCACCTTCTCGCTCGGCACATCGGCGCCCAGCGCGATCCGGCTGGCCGGCGCGTACGCGACCTTCGCGGCCAGCGGCAAGCAGATGGACCCGTACTCCGTCGAGAAGGTCGAGAAGGACGGCAAGCCCGCCTACGTCCACGAGGCGTCGAGCAAGCTCGCCTTCTCGCCGCGGGTGGCCAACAACGTCACCGATGTGCTGAAGACCGTGGTGGAGGCCGGTACGGGCACCTCGGCGAAGCTCGGTGACCGCCCGGCCGCGGGCAAGACGGGTACGACCGACGGCAACCGCTCCGCCTGGTTCGCGGGCTACACCCCGCAGCTGTCGACCGCGGTCGGCATGTACCGGGTCGACCCCAACGCCAAGAAGCAGGAGTTCCTCTCCATGCGCGGCGTGGGCGGCCAGACGACCATCCACGGCGCGTCCTTCCCGGCCGAGATCTGGGCCGACTACATGGGCAAGGCGCTCAAGGGCCGGCCGATCGAGCAGTTCGAGCGGGCCGAACCCATCGGCGAGAAGGTCTTCGGCGACGGAGCCAGCCCCTCCCCCAGCGCGGTGCCGTCCACGGCCCCGTCGGCCTCGCCGTCGAAGTCCCCGTCCGCGTCGCCGTCCAAGCCGGCCTCGCCCAGCCCGAAGCCGAGCAAGGTCTGCCTGCCGTTCGACCGGCGATGCCACCAGGGCGACAACGGCGGTCCCGGTGAACCCGGTACGTCGGGCGATCCGGGCGGCGTCGGCGGTCCGGGCGGCGATCCGGGCACCTCGCCGTCGCCCGAGCAGAGCCGCGGCCGCCCCGGCGGCGGTGGACTGTTCGGCGGGATGCGCGACTGACCTGCTGAGACACCGGGCCCTGGCCACCGCCTGAGCCATCCGACCCGAGGGCCGTCCCGCGTTCGCGTGAGGCGGCCCTCGAAGTTATCCACAGGCTCCGACGGGCCCTGGGCGGGTACGGCAGGATGGTCGGCATGAGGAGCGCCCGGGACGACCAGCTTGTACGGCCCACCGTCGAGGACGAGGTGGCCGCCGCCGGCAGTGAGCTCATCGGCGGGCCCGTGGGCCGGCGCGCCCTGCCCGGCGCGGGCTGGTGGACACCGGTCCGGGTGATCGCGCTCGTCGCCCTGGGGATGTTCGCGCTCGGCATGGTGCAGAAGCTCCCCTGCTACGAGTACGGCTGGTTCTTCGGCGCCACCACGCAGTACACCCACGCCTGCTACTCCGACATCCCGCACCTCTACAGCGGGCGCGGCTTCGACGCGGGCCTGATCCCGTACTTCGACCGGATCCCGCAGGAGCTGTCCGGCGGGATGGAGTATCTGGAGTATCCGGTCCTCACCGGCCTGTTCATGGAGGTCGCGGCCCGGCTCACCCTCGGCGGCGGGACGCTCCAGCACCGCGAGCAGCTCAACTGGCTGGTCAACGCCGGGATGCTGATGGCCTGCGCGGCGGTCGTCGCCGTCTGCGCCGCCCGTACGCACCGGCGCCGCCCCTGGGACGGCCTGCTGGTCGCCCTGGCCCCGGCGCTCGCCCTGACGGCCACGGTCAACTGGGACCTTCTGGCGGTCGCCCTCACCGCCCTCGCGATGCTCATGTGGTCCCGCGAGCGGCCCGTCGTGGCGGGTGTCCTGATCGGGCTGGCGGCCGCGGCGAAGCTCTATCCGGTGCTCCTGCTGGGGCCGCTGTTCATCCTCTGCCTGCGGGCCGGACGCCTCAGGGCCTTCCGTGACGCCACCCTGGGCGCCGTCGCCGCCTGGCTGGTCGTGAACCTCCCCGTCATGATCACGCATAACGCGACGGGCTTCCACATCCGCGAGGGCTGGGCGAAGTTCTACACCTTCAGCCAGGAACGCCCGATCGACTTCGGCTCGGTCTGGCTCCTGATCTCGCAGCGCACCGGTAATCCGCTGGAGAACGCCAACACCTATGTGACGCTGCTGATGATCCTGGGCTGTCTGGCCATCGGCGCCCTGGGGCTCTACGCCCCGAGGCGCCCGCGCTTCGCCCAGCTGGCCTTCCTGGTGGTGGCGCTGTTCATCCTCACCAACAAGGTCTATTCACCGCAGTACGTGCTGTGGCTGATCCCGCTCGCCGTGCTGGCCCGGCCCAAGTGGCGCGACTTCCTCGTGTGGCAGGCGTGCGAGGTGATGTACTTCCTCGGCATCTGGTCCTACCTGGCCTACACCGGAAGCGGTGACAAACACCAGGGCCTGCCCGTGGAGGGCTATCAACTGGCCATCGCCCTGCATCTGCTGGGGACGCTGTATCTGTGCGCGGTCGTCGTCCGCGACATCCTCCTGCCGGAGCGCGACGTCATCCGGCGCGACGGCTCCGACGACCCCTCGGGCGGCGTCCTGGACGGGGCCCCGGACATAGTCGTCCTCGGTTCCGCGCGCCGGGCCCGGCACGCGGAACACTCCGCCGGCACAGGTGTCCGTCGGGGGACCGGGAGCAGCACGCTGTCGTAGCGGCTCTCCGGCCCCGTACCCGAAGGGGGTGGGTCAGTGGTCGAGCAGACGGTCGAACTGAGTGGTGGTGTTCCGCAGGTGGGCCACCAGCTCGTCGCCGACCTGGGGCGGGGCGACCTCGCCCGGCACGAAGAGGATCGAGACCTGCATGTGCGGCGGCTCCGCGAACCAGCGCTGCTTGCCCGCCCAGACGAAGGGCGAGAGGTTGCGGTTCATGGTCGCGAGGCCGGCGCGGGCGACGCCCTTGGCGCGCGGCATCATCCCGTGCAGCGCCTTCGGCGCCTCCAGGCCCACGCCGTGCGAGGTGCCGCCCGCCACGACCACGAGGTAGCCGTCGCCCGCGGCCTTCTGCTGCCGGTAGCCGAAGCGGTCGCCCTTGGCGACGCGGGTCACGTCCAGGACGGCCCCGCGGTACTGGGTGGCGTCGTGGTCGCCGAGCCACAGCCGGGTGCCGATCCGGGCCCGGAAGCGGGTCTGCGGGAACTGCTGCTGGAGCTGGGCCAGTTCGTCGGAGCGCAGGTGGCTGACGAACATCGTGTGCAGCGGCAGCCGGGCGTTGCGCAGCCGCTCCATCCAGTCGGTGACCTCCTGGACGGCGGTGGAGCCGTCCGTACGGTCCAGCGGCAGGTGGATCGCGAAGCCCTCCAGGCGCACGTCCTCGATGGCGGCGTGCAGCTTGGGGAGGTCCTCCTCGCTGATGCCGTGCCGCTTCATGCTGCTCATGACCTCGACCACGACCCGCGCGCCGACCAGGCCGCGCACGCCCTCGACCGAGGAGACCGAGCGGATGGCCCGGTCGGGCAGCGGCACCGGCTCCTCGCCCAGCCGGAACGGGGTGAGCACCAGCAGGTCGCCGCTGAAGAAGTCCTTGATCCGGGCCGCTTCGTAGGTGGTGCCGACGGCGAGGATGTCCGAGCCGAAGCGGGCGGCCTCGTCGGACAGCCGCTCATGGCCGAAGCCGTAGCCGTTGCCCTTGCAGACCGGGACGATCCCGGGGAACTGCTGGAGGATGCTCTGCTGGTGTGCCCGCCAACGCGCGGTGTCGACGTAGAGCGTGAGCGCCATGGCCGGTCCCGGAACCTTTCCCTGTGCCTGCTGGGTGACGTGTTCGTATGCCTCGCGGCATTGCTTCGTGGCCGTACGGGCCGGCGCGCGGCCGGCCGTGCGGAAGGGTCAGCGGCGCGACATGTACATGTCGAGGGCCTTGTGGAGGAGCTTGTTGAGCGGGAAGTCCCACTCGCCGAGGTACTCCGCCGCCTGCCCGCCCGTGCCGACCTTGAACTGGATCAGACCGAAGAGGTGGTCGCTCTCGTCGAGGGAGTCGCCGATGCCACGCAGGTCGTAGACGCTCGCGCCCAGCGCGTAGGCGTCGCGGAGCATCCGCCACTGCATCGCGTTCGACGGGCGGACCTCGCGCTTGTGGTTGGCCGAGGCGCCGTAGGAGTACCAGACGTGCCCGCCGACGATCAGCATCGTCGCGGCCGCCACGGCCTCGCCCTCGTGCACGGCGAAGTACAGCCGCATCCGGTTGGGGTCCTCGGTGTTGAGGGCCGTCCACATGCGCTGGAAGTAGCTCAGCGGGCGCGGGCGGAACTTGTCGCGCTCGGCGGTGATCTCGTAGAGGTGCTGCCAGGTGGGCAGGTCCTCGTAGCCGCCCTGGACGACCTCGACGCCGGCCTTCTCGGCCTTCTTGATGTTGCGGCGCCACAGCTGGTTGAAGCCCTTGTGGACGTCTTCCAGGGAGCGGTTCGACAGCGGCACCTGGAAGACGTAGCGCGGCTGGACGTCGCCGAAGCCGGCGCCCTCCTCCTCGCCCTGCTGCCAGCCCATCCGGCGCAGCTGGTCGGCGACCTCGAAGGCGCGCGGCTCGATGTGGGTGGCCTCGACGTCGCGCAGGCGCTTCACATCGGGGTCGGCGATGCCGGTCTTGATGGCGTTGGCGTCCCAGCGGCGGATCACGACGGGCGGGCCCATCTTCACCGAGAAGGCGCCCTGCTGCTTGAGGTGCGCCAGCATCGGACGCAGCCAGTCCTCGAGGTTCGGCGAGAACCAGTTGATGACCGGGCCCTCGGGCAGGTAGGCGAGGTAGCGCTTGATCTTGGGCAGCTGGCGGTAGAGCACCAGGCCCGCGCCGACGAGCTGACCGTTCTTGTCGAACCAGCCCAGGTTCTCCGAGCGCCACTCGCCCTTGACATCAGCCCATGCCGGAACCTGCATGTGACTCGCCGCGGGCAGGCTCTGGATGTATGCCAGATGCTGCTCTCGGCTGATGGTCCTCAGGGTCAGGCTCATGCGGGGCGCTCCTCGGCAGGTGTGTCCCCAGGGTCGGGGCTCCGGCTCTCGCGCCGAAGCCTACTGCGACCGGGGAGCCGCCCGTCCGGGCGTACGACCCGCTATCCGATCACACCGCCGAAGAGCCCCCCGTGCGCCATGCCCAGGAAGAAGCCCAGGGCGGCGGCCCCGAGGCCGATGATCAGCAGGAACCGCTCACCGGTCGTGGCGGAGATGAACTGTCCCCACGCCCCCGTGAGGATGCCCACGAGCCCGCTCCAGGAACTGAGCAGGTGCAGCCCCGTCCACAGGGACGAGACGGCGGCGAGCGCGCCCAGCACGACCGTCACGGCGACGAGGGTGTTCTCGACGGGATGGGGCTTGCCGTCGCTGTTGAGGACCGAGGCGAGGGTCGCGCGCAGTCCCCTGGGCTGCCGAACCGCCTGTGTCATGGAGCCACCTCCTGAAGGCAGGCGCAATGTAGCGCCGGTCACACCCGATGCGTACAGATTGCGGGGCCCGACGGTTCGATTTCAACCGGACGCCGGAGTGCGGGTACTCTGTACGGTCTGCACCGGTGTCTGCCCGGACCCAGCTTCGGTCCCGGGGGCAACCCAGGGACTTTCCGCTGATTGTCAGTGTCCGCCGATACCGTTGTTCACGCATCACGACCCTCCTGCCACGGAACGACCGTGGCCGCTGAGTCCAAAGGAGGTGGGTTCCACATGCGTCACTACGAGGTGATGGTCATCCTCGACCCCGATCTCGAGGAGCGCGCTGTCTCCCCGCTGATCGAGAACTTCCTCTCCGTCGTCCGTGAGGGCAACGGAAAGGTCGAGAAGGTCGACACCTGGGGCCGTCGTCGTCTGTCGTACGAGATCAAGAAGAAGCCCGAGGGCATCTACTCGGTCATCGACCTGCAGGCCACGCCTGCGGTCGTCAAGGAGCTCGACCGCCAGATGAACCTGAACGAGTCGGTCCTCCGGACCAAGGTCCTCCGTCCCGAGACCCACTGAACCCCAGCGGTTCAGAGGTAATCGGGCTGCATCGCAACTGAGTAGCAAGCAGCCAGCAGCACACCCGCCGAGAGGTTCATCCATGGCAGGCGAGACCGTCATCACGGTCGTCGGCAATCTCGTCGACGACCCCGAGCTGCGCTTCACCCCGTCCGGTGCGGCGGTCGCGAAGTTCCGCGTCGCGTCCACTCCCCGCACCTTCGACCGCCAGACCAACGAGTGGAAGGACGGCGAGAGCCTCTTCCTCACGTGCTCGGTGTGGCGTCAGGCGGCGGAGAACGTCGCCGAGTCGCTTCAGCGAGGCATGCGCGTCATCGTGCAGGGCCGTCTGAAGCAGCGGTCCTACGAGGACCGCGAGGGCGTCAAGCGCACGGTCTACGAGCTCGACGTCGAAGAGGTCGGCGCCAGCCTGAAGAACGCCACGGCGAAGGTCACCAAGACCGCGGGTCGCGGTGGCCAGGGTGGTGGCTTTGGTGGCGGCGGTGGCGGCCAGCAGGGCGGCGGCTGGGGCAACGGCCCCTCCGGCGGCCAGCAGGGCGGCGGCGGGGCTCCCGCCGACGACCCGTGGGCGACCAGCGCTCCGTCCGGCGGCCAGCAGGGCGGCGGCGGAGGTGGCTGGGGCGGCGGCTCCGGCAACTCCGGCGGCGGCTACTCGGACGAGCCGCCCTTCTAGGCCCGAAAGGGCCCGGGCCCCTCGGGGCCCGAGGGCGACAGCACCAAAAACTTCTTGATCACACAGGAGAGAGACAATGGCGAAGCCGCCTCCGCGCAAGCCTAAGAAGAAGGTCTGCGCGTTCTGCAAGGACAAGACCGCTTACGTGGACTACAAGGACACGAACATGCTGCGGAAGTTCATTTCCGACCGCGGCAAGATCCGTGCCCGTCGCGTGACCGGCAACTGCACCCAGCACCAGCGTGACGTCGCCACGGCCGTGAAGAACAGCCGTGAGATGGCGCTGCTGCCCTACACGTCCTCCGCGCGATAAGGGAAGGGTGACCGAAAAATGAAGATCATCCTCACCCACGAGGTCTCCGGCCTCGGCACCGCCGGTGACGTCGTCGACGTCAAGGACGGCTACGCCCGCAACTACCTGGTCCCGCGTGGTTTCGCGATCCGCTGGACCAAGGGTGGCGAGCAGGACGTGGCGCAGATCCGCCGCGGCCGCAAGATCCGCGAGATCGCCACGATCGAGCAGGCCAACGAGGTCAAGGGTCAGCTCGAGGGCGCCAAGGTGCGCCTGGCGACCCGTGCCGGCGACGCCGGCCGCCTGTTCGGCTCCGTGACCCCCGCCGACATCGCTGCCGCGATCGAGGCCTCGGGTGGTCCGAAGGTCGACAAGCGTCGTGTCGAGGTGGGCTCGCCCATCAAGACGCTGGGCTCGCACCAGATCTCCGTGCGTCTGCACGCCGATGTCGTTGCCAAGCTCGGCATCGAGGTCGTCGCTGCCTGATCGCCCTGCGATCGGTAGCGTGTGAAGGGCCGCACCCCTCGGGGTGCGGCCCTTCCGCCGTTCGGGGGCGGGCTCCGGGAGACCCGGCCCTCACGCCCGTACGGCCCCCGTGACTATCCAGCGGCCCGAGCGGCTCCGGAGCCACAGGGTGATCATGCGGACCGCCATCATCAGCGTCATCGCCCACCACAGAGCGGTCAGCCCGCCGCCGAGGACGGGCACGAGCAGCGCCGCGGGGGCGAAGGCGGCGAGCACCACCAGCATCGCCCAGGCCAGATAGGGGCCGTCCCCGGCGCCCATCAGGACGCCGTCCAGGACGAAGACCACGCCCGAGACGGGCTGGCTCAGCGCCACGACCAGGAGCGCGGGCAGCAGGGCGTCCCGTACCGCCGCGTCGGACGTGAACAGCGGGATGAACAGCGGGCGCGCGGCCACCACCAGCACCCCCAGGACCACGCCCGAGGCGATGCCCCACTGCACCATCCGGCGGCAGACGGCACGCGCCCCCTCCGGGTCGTCCGCGCCCAGGTAGCGGGCGATGATCGCCTGCCCGGCTATGGCGATGGCGTCCAGGGCGAAGGCGAGCAGGCTCCATAGGGTCAGCACGATCTGGTGCGCGGCGACGGAGGCGTCCCCGAGCCGGGCCGCGACCGCCGTGGCGATCATGAGGACGGCACGCAGGCAGAGCGTGCGGACCAGCAGTGGCACCCCCGCCTGGGCGCAGGCGCGGATGCCGGCGGCGTCGGGCCGGAGCGAGGCGCCGTGGCGCCGGGCGCCACGGACGACGACCGTGAGGTAGACGGCGGCCATGGCGCACTGCGCGGCGACCGTGCCCCAGGCGGAGCCGGCGATGCCCAGGCCGGCGCCGTAGACCAGGGCGACGTTGAGGACGGTGTTGAGGGTGAAGCCGCCCACGGCCACGTAGAGCGGCGTACGGGTGTCCTGGAGGCCGCGGAGGACGCCGGTGGCGGCGAGGACGACGAGCATGGCGGGTATGCCGAGGGCGCTGACGCGCAGATAGGTGACGGCGTGCGGCGTGGCCGTGGGGGAGGCGCCGAAGAGGCCGACGAGCGCGGGGGCGAGGGGCAGGACGACGGCGATGACGGCGGCGCCTATCAGGAGGGCCAGCCAGACACCGTCCATGCCCTGGCGTATCGCGGCCCGGAGATCGCCCGCGCCGACCCGGCGGGCGACGGCCGCGGTGGTGGCGTAGGCGAGGAAGACGAAGACGCCCACGGTGGTGGTGAGCAGTGCCGCGGCGACGCCGAGGCCTGCCAGCTGAGGGGTGCCGAGGTGGCCGACGACGGCGCTGTCGGCCATCACGAAGAGGGGCTCCGCGACGAGCGCCCCGAAGGCCGGCACGGCGAGCGAGACGATCTCGCGGTCGTGCCGGCGGGCGCTCTTCGGTCCGTGTGCGGTGGCCTGCGTCATGCTCCCAACCTAATCTTCCACAGGTAATCGGCGCAATGCATCTGCACCCCTTACATCGAGCGGGCGCGCGTCATCTTCCCCGCCCCGTTTGTCGCGATCTTCGGCCGATGGGGAAAGTTTTTCTCCTCAACAGCCGGTGGATGGCGAAACCGCAGGTCAGAGGTCCGGGTAGGGAGTGATTGTGTGTTTGTCCACAGCGGTTTCCCCCGCCCCGTGCACAGGATCCGTGGACTTCTCCACAGGATGGGGCCCGTCATCCACATGCCCTGTGGATAACCAGATTGGCTGAAGGTGCCCGCGGGCCTACCGTGGACCGGCGCCTGCCGCCTGTTCCGGCCTCAAGAACCTTACGAGATCGACACGAACTCGACCCGTCGGAACCGGAGTCGGGCGCCGTAATTGTCAGAGCCGTGCCGTAAGAAAGAACAGCACGGCGAGGTCCGCGTGGCGGACGGGAGGAGGTGGCGGGATGAGCATCCCCGAACCGCCCATGGACGACCCGTGGGCCGACGCGGGCCCGGGCGACCGGCTCCCCGTCTCCCGCCCCCGCCGAGGCGACGGGCAGTCCCGCGGCGAGCGGCACGACCGCGGTGGCGACGACGGCGGCTCCTGGTCCCAGGGCGGCGGCGGGGGCGACCGGTCCGCGCAGAGCGGCTTCGAGCGCGTACCCCCGCAGGACCTCGACGCCGAGCAGTCCGTCCTCGGCGGCATGCTGCTCTCCAAGGACGCCATCGCCGATGTCGTCGAGGTCCTCAAGGGCCACGACTTCTACCGCCCGGCCCACGAGACGATCTTCCAGGCCGTCCTCGACCTCTACGCCAAGGGCGAGCCGGCCGACCCCATCACGGTCGCGGCGGAGCTCACCAAGCGCGGTGAGATCACCAAGGTCGGCGGTGCGCCCTATCTGCACACCCTCGTCCAGACCGTCCCCACCGCGGCCAACGCCGAGTACTACGCCGAGATCGTCCACGAGCGCGCCGTGCTGCGCCGTCTGGTCGAGGCGGGCACCCGCATCACGCAGATGGGATACGCGGCCGACGGCGACGTCGACGACATCGTCAACAAGGCCCAGGCCGAGGTCTACGCCGTCACCGAGCAGCGCACCAGCGAGGACTACCTCCCGCTGGGCGACATCATGGAAGGCGCGCTCGACGAGATCGAGGCCATCGGCTCGCGCAGCGGCCAGATGTCCGGCGTCCCCACGGGCTTCACCGACCTCGACTCCCTGACGAACGGCCTTCACCCCGGCCAGATGATCGTCATCGCGGCACGCCCCGCCATGGGTAAGTCGACCCTCGCGCTGGACTTCGCCCGCGCCTGTTCGATCAAGCACAACATGCCGAGCGTGATCTTCTCGCTCGAAATGGGCCGCAACGAGATCGCGATGCGCCTGCTCTCCGCCGAGGCCCGGGTCGCCCTCCACCACATGCGCTCCGGCTCCATGACGGACGACGACTGGACCCGCCTCGCCCGCCGCATGCCGGACGTCTCGGCCGCCCCGCTCTACATCGACGACTCCCCCAACCTGTCGATGATGGAGATCCGCGCCAAGTGCCGTCGCCTCAAGCAGCGTGCCGACATCAAGCTCGTGATCATCGACTACCTCCAGCTGATGCAGGCCGGTGGCGCCAAGCGCGCCGAGAGCCGTCAGCAGGAGGTCTCGGACATGTCGCGAAACCTGAAGCTGCTGGCCAAGGAGCTGGAGCTGCCGGTCATCGCGCTCTCCCAGCTGAACCGTGGTCCCGAGCAGCGCACGGACAAGAAGCCGATGGTCTCCGACCTCCGAGAGTCCGGCTCCATCGAGCAGGACGCCGACATGGTCATCCTTCTCCACCGCGAGGACGCCTACGAGAAGGAGTCGCCCCGCGCGGGCGAGGCGGACATCATCGTCGGCAAGCACCGTAACGGCCCGACGGCCACGATCACGGTGGCCTTCCAGGGCCACTACTCGCGCTTCGTGGACATGGCGGGGGCCTGACCCGGCGGGCGTCGCGCCCCCGGCTCACGCCACACGCCACACGCCAAACACCCCGCGCCTCACGTCACACCGGCACCCGTCTCACCGGGACAGCCGGGCGGCCATGGCCTCTCGTCGGGCGAAGACGTCGTCACGGCGGTCCGCCATCTGCCGCAGCGCGTCCTTGCGGTCCCGCTTGGAGAGCCGGTCGAGGTACGTGTGGCCGAAGAGGTGGTCGGTCTCGTGCTGGAGGCACCGCGCGAAGTACCCCGTGCCTTCGATGACGACGGGATCGCCGTCCTTGTCGAGGCCACGGACGACGGCACGGTCGGTGCGGGGGACCGGCATACCGGCGCCGGGCACGGACAGGCAGCCCTCGAAGTCGTCGACGAGCCGGCGGCTCCCCGGACCGGGCAGTTCCAGGACAGGGTTGACGATATGGCCGACGTGCCGGATCCCCTGGTCGTCCGGGCAGTCGTAGACGAACAGCCGCAGGTCGACGCCCACCTGGTTGGCCGCCAGACCGGCGCCGTCGGCCACGTACATGGTCAGGAACATGTCGTCGATCAAGGCCGCCAGCTCCGGGGTGCCGAACTCGGTCACCTCCCGGCACGGGCGGCTCAGCACCTCCTCGCCCACCACGGTGATCCTGCGCACCGCACCCCGGTCCGCCTCCGGTGACCGGGCCGGATGGGCGTCGACGGGGCGGCCTTGCACAAGGACCCGCCGCTCGACGGGACGGGACCGCTCGTGACGGTCGGACATGGCTGTCTGCCCCTCTTCCATGGCTGTCTCCCCCTCCTCTCGCGCACGCCTCTTTTCGCGCACGCCGGAGCGCCGCGGATGCCGTCCGCGGCGGTTCTTCGGCAAAGCTGACCGCTTGCCAAGATCTTTGCAAAGTAGCAGACTTTGCAAAGTGACTGAAGAAGACCTCACCACGCCCGCCGACCGGATCCCCGCCGACCGGACCCTCGGAGTCGGCCGGACGGCCGGCTCCGGCGAAGCACTGCGCGAGCACGAGGTCCGCAGGGCCCTGCTGGACCTGCTCGCCGAAGTCGGCACCGTCACGGCGACGGAAGCGGCCGCCCGGCTGGGCCACAGCTCCGGGCTCTGCTCGTTCCACCTGCGGCAGCTCGCCCGCCACGGACACATCGAAGAGGCCCCCCACAGCGGGGGCCGCGCGCGTCCGTGGCGGCTGCGGCGGGAGGCCATCACCGACGGCGGGCCCGCGGAGGACGGGTTCGGCGACCTGGCACGGGGGCTGGAGGACGAGAGCTGGCAGCGCTGGCTGGCCCGGCGGGACGGGGCACCGGCCGAATGGCGCCACGACGAGGCCTTCAGCACCGTCGCCTATCTGACGCCCGAGGAGATGAGCCGGGTCGCGGACGCCGTCCGCCGGGCGCTCGCCCCCTACCAGGACCGCGAACAACGCCCCCTGGCCCGGCCCGAGGGCGCCCGGCCGGTGGCTCTCATCACCCGGCTGTTCCCCCTGCTTCCCCACGCGTCGGACGAGGCCGGTGAGGTGGGAGGGGCAGGTCAGGTGGGCGGGGCAGGTCAGGTGGGCGGGGCCTGAGAAGCCTCTTCATACGTGCGCGAATTCGTACGTGCGTGAAAAGGCCGCCCGCGACCGGAGAACGGCGGGGCGGGGCTCAGCCCGTGCTCCTTCCGGGGGCACCACCGCTCCGGTAGACGTCGAACGCCCGCGCCGTGGCGTCGTAGACGAGCCCGTAGCCGTCGTTGACCAGGGCGGGGGAGACCAGGCCGACGTCCGGGTCGAGATCCCGGCCCGTACGGGCGTCGAGCGTCATCGCCTGATCCGCCTGGGCGTAGACCACCCCGTGCCACGCCGCGGTGACCTCGGGCGCGATACGGCCCGCCGGCCTGTCCGGCAGACGCCACAGGACGCGCGCGTCGCGGACGTCCACGGCCCATACGGACGCGTCGCCGGAACCGTCTGATCCGGCGCAGACCGTGATGCTCCCGCCGTCGTAGCGGCACGCGTCCAGCGAGGTGTCCCCCGAGTCCAGACGGGTCGTGCCGCTCGTGGGGTCGAGCAGCAGGCTGCCGCCCGGCCCGACGCCGTCGGCCCAGGTGAGGCCGGGGCCGGGGTCGGCGGTCCGGGCCTCGCCGAGCCGGAGGTCCCGCTTCCACAACTGGGCGCCGTCGGTGGTGGACCTGCCCACGAAGTCGCCGTCGTCGCGGACGCCGACGGCCACCGACCGCTCCAGGTCCACGCCCTCGAAGTCGGTGTCCGTCCAGACGACCCGGCCGGTCGCCGTGTCGAGCAGGGCGGACAGGGGCGGGGTCTCCGAGTAACCCGGCGCGTCGGAGGCGACGAGTACGTGCCGGTCGTCGGCGCCGACGACACGGGCGACGGCGGTGGGGTCCGGGTCCTCGCCGTCACCGCCCGCCCCGCCCGCGGTCCCCAGGGCGATCTCGCGTGTCCACAGGGTGGCGCCGGTGCCCGCCTCCAGGGCGACGACGGTCAGGGCGCGCCGGTCGGCGTACGTCCCGCCGCCCTCTTCCGTGGTGGTGAAGGCGCCGATCACCTTGTCGCCCGTGAGGCGGGGCGCCTGTGCGACGTCGTCACCGCCCGGCACGGCCGAGTGCCAGGCGACCTCGCCGGAGTCCAGGTGGAAGGCGGTGACGCCGACGTCGTCGCGGTCGTAGGCGTAGGCGAGGCGCGTGCCCAGCGTCAGCACGCCGGAGGGGCCGTCCTCGGCGGTCAGGGCGGGCCAGGCGCCCTGGAAGGTGGTGGTGGGGGTCTCCGGGAAGGACCCGGGCGGCACCGCGGGTCCGGTCGCCGGGCCGCTGGCGTGGGGGCGCCCTCCCCTGTCGTACGGGTGCCCGCCGCCGCACGCGGTCACGGCGCACAGGGCGGCCGCGACGGCCGCGACGGCTGTGACGACGGCGGCGGTACGCGGCCGACGCCGTACGGAGGCGCGCCGGTCCGCGGGATCCATGGGGCTCATGGACACCAGAGGGTGGCAGAACAGGGGGCCGGGCGAGGGCGTCTCCGTGGATCCGGCGGGGGCGCCGGGACAAGATCCCATCTTGTTCGAAGTGGCGGCGGCCCGCGGGCCGCCGCCCCTTCTGCCGTCCGGTGCCCGTCCGGGTGTCCAGTCCGGGCGCCCGGCCGTCGAGCCGCCCCGCCGTCCGCCCTTGTCCCCCCGTCCGCCCTGTCAGTCCCGTCAGCCGCGTGGGCGGACGTGGAGGTCGAGACCCGCCGTCCCCTCGGCCTCGACCCCGGGCAGCAGCCGCATTCCGTGGTCGTAGTCGCCGCCGGTGAGCGTCCGGAAGGGAACCGGCTCGTCCGTGAAGAGCCCGTCCAGCCGCCGCGCGTACGCCCGCTTCGCCGCCTCGAACCGCTCCTCCGACAGGGAGTTGGAGTCGAACACCGCGAACGGTTCGAGCGGCGCCATGCCGGTGAACCAGAACAGGCCGTGCTGGAGCGGATGGAGGACGTCCGCCAGCCGCCCGTGGATGCCACGGTCGGAGAACGACGTCTCCCGGGCGCCGGCCGTCACCGACACCAGCGCCCGCCGTCCCGCCAGGGTGCTCTCGCTGTACGGCGGGGGCAGCGCCGGCCCGTAGCCGAATCCGGCGGTGAACACCCGGTCGATCCAGCCCTTGAGGATCGCGGGCGCGGAGAACCACCACATCGGGAACTGGAGGATCACCGCGTCGGACCAGCGCACCTTCTCCTGCTCCGCCGTGATGTCGGGCGCCAGCCGGTCGGCCAGTGTGGCCCGTTCGGATTCGTCCATCACGTGCAGCGGCCGGTCGGCGGTGTGGTCGGGGAAGTCGCCGGTGTCCACCGTCGCCTTCCACTTCATCGCGTAGAGGTCGGACACCCGCACCTCGTGACCCGCCGCGCGCAGGTGGTCCACCGCGAAGGCGGTCAGGGCGGCGTTGAACGAACGGGGTTCCGGATGGGCGCTGACGACGAGGATCTTCTTGGGCCGCCGCGGCGTGGTTTCGGTCATGACGCCACGTTCCCCCGGGCGCGACCGGGCAGCCAGCACCCTGTCCGACCAGCGGAACCGCGGTCCTGGTACTGGGAGGGCCACGCATACTTGAGCGCATGGACGTGGTCGAGAACCGTATTGGGACCGGCTCCGCGACCGGCGCCGCGCAGGGCTCCGGAAGCGGTGGCGCGACCGGGCCCGAGCCCGTCGAGCCCGTCGAGGGGGTAGGTGACCCCCGCAGGGCGCTCGGCGGCTTCCTGCGCGCCCGCCGCGCACGCGTCGCGCCGGAGCACGTCGGGCTCACCGGCGGCGGTCGCCGACGGGTGCGCGGGCTGCGCCGCGAGGAGCTGGCCCAGCTCGCCGGGATCAGCGTGGACTACTACGTACGCCTCGAACAGGGCCGGGCTACCCAGCCGTCCCCCGAGGTGCTCGACGCGCTCGCCAGGGCGCTCGGTCTCGACGCGGCGGAGCGCGGGCACCTCGCCACTCTGGCCACGCCCCGTCGCGGCCCCGCGCCCACGGCCCGGGTGAGCCGTCCGCTGCTCCGGGTCCTGGACGCCTTGGACCCGCTCCCCGCCTTCGCGACGGACCACAGGCTCGACGTGGTCGCCTGGAACGACCTGGGCGCCGAGCTGATCGGCGGCGTGGCGGACCCGGACCGCCGCGACCGCAACCAGGCCCGCTACCTCTTCCTCGACCCCGGCTCCCGGGTCGTCCACCCCGACTGGCGGGAGCGGGCCACGGAGGCCGTGGGCCAGCTTCGGGTCTCGGCGGGGCGCTACCCCGACGACGCGGAACTGGCGGGGCTCATCACGGACCTGTCCACGCGGAGCGACGAGTTCCGGCGGATCTGGGCCAGTGGCGAGGTGCTGATGTGCGGGGCGGGACGCAAGAGGCTGCGGCACCCGGTGGCGGGGCTGCTGACCCTGGACTTCGAGGCGCTGAACGTACCGGCCGCTCCGGGAGAACTCGGCTTGGTGGTGCATGTGTTCAGCGCCGAGGAGGGCGGCGAGGGAGCCGCGGGCCTGGCCCGGCTGGCCGAGGTCGTGCGGGACATGGACGTGCGGGACACGGCAATGCGGGACACGGCAATGCGGGACACGGCAATGCGGGACACGGCCGGGTGGGACATGGAGGAGAGGCCCGGTCTGCCCGTTCCCTCCTGACCGGACCGTGCGGTGGGTGAGCTCCCCGGGAGGCTCAGCGAGGCTCCAGCCAGGGCAGTTCGGTGGCCAGGTGCTGGAGGAGGCGGCGCTTGGGGTGGGCGCCGACGAGGCTCTTCACCGGTTCGCCGGCGCGGAAGAGCAGGAGCGTCGGCATGGACAGGACGCCGTAGGCCGCCTGGGTGCGGGGGTTGGTGTCCACGTCGAGCTGGACGATCCTGAGGCGCCCGGTCTGTTCCCGCGCGATCTCCGCGAGTACGGGCGCGATCATGCGGCACGGAGGGCACCAGGCCGCGGTGAAGTCGACGAGGACCGGCAGAGCGGAGTCGAGTACCTCCGCGGCGAAGGTGGCGTCCGTGACGGAAGGGACCAATGCTGCGTGCGAGTCCGATGTGGCAGATATGGCAGGTGTAGCAGATGAGGCAGCGGTGACGGTGGTCATGGTGTGCTCGTCTCCTGGTCGGTGTCCGGTGGGCTGAAGACGTGTCCGGCGTCCGGTGGGCTGAAAGCGCAGCGCGGGGGCGGGCCGCCCGGAAGGTCCGCCGCGAGCTCCAGTTCGGCGCGGGTCAGCTGGAGGCCGACCTCGTCCCGTACGTGCCGGAGGCGCTCGATCACCTCGTCGAGCTCCGCCAGCTTGCGGCGGTAGACCTCCAGGGAGGCCGGGCACGCGTCCCCGGCCGGGTGGCCCGCCCGGAGGCAGTCCACGAACGGACGGGTCTCCTCCAGGCTGAAGCCGAAGTCCTGGAGGGTCCGGATCTGCTGGAGGAGCCGCAGATCGGCCTCGTCGTACGTGCGGTAGCCGTTGCCGGCCCGGCGCGCGGGCAGGAGCCCGAGCGATTCGTAGTGCCGCAGGGTGCGGGTGGTGGTGCCCGCCTGTTCGGCCAGTTCCCCGATGCGCATGGCAACGACCGTAGACGTTGACGTCGACGTCAACGCCAGCGCCGCCGCCGGGCGGGCGTTGGCTAGGGTGCGGGAATGATCACGCATCGCGGACACCACGAAGAGCGCCCGGAGGAGAAGCAGTTCACGGAGCTGCTGCCCGAGACCCGGCGCGCTCTGCTGCACCGGCTCGCCCTCGGCCAGCGGGAGGGCCGGACGCCCTCCATGACGGGGGCCGTGATGCGGGACGGGCGTGTGGTGTGGTCCGGCGGCCGGGGCACGACGGGCGGGGAGGCGGTCGACGCGGACACGCAGTACCGCGTCGGCTCGATCACCAAGACCTTCGTCGCCGTCCTGATCATGCGGTTGCGCGACGAGGGGCTGCTCGACCTAGACGCCCCGCTGCGCACCTATCTCGACGACGTCCCCGAGGGCGGTGACGCGACCGTCGCCCAGCTCCTCTCGCACACCGCCGGCCTGGCGGCGGAGGCGCGCGGGCCCTGGTGGGAGCGCACGGACGGCGAACTGCGCCCGGAGCTCGCCGATCTGTTCGGGGAGCGTTCCCAGCTGCACCGCGCCGGGCGCAGGCACCACTACTCCAACCCCGGTTACGCGCTCCTGGGCGCCGTCGTGGAGCGCCTGCGCGGCGAACCCTGGGGCGAGGCGCTGCGCCGTGAGGTGCTGCTTCCGCTCGGTATGCACCGCACCTCGACGGCGCCAGAGGCGCCCTACGCGGAGGGCTGGGCCGTCCACCCCTGGGCGGACGCCCTTCTTCCGGAGCCGGCGGTGGACACCGGCCGGATGGCCCCGGCCGGTCAGCTGTGGTCCACGGCCGGTGACCTCTGCCGCTTCGCGGCGTTCCTGCTCGACGGGGACGAGCGCGTGCTCGGCGCGGCGTCCGTCGCCGAGATGCGCGTACCGGAATCCGGCCCCGAGGACCCGGGCTGGACCTCCGGCTACGGGCTCGGCCTCCAGGTCGCGCGCCGGAACGGCCGGACGCTCGTCGGGCACACCGGGTCGATGCCGGGCTTCGTGGCGACGCTCTGGGTGAGCCCGGAGGAGGGTCTGGCCGCCGTCGTCCTGGCCAACCGGACGTCCTGCTTCGAGGTGGCGCCCACCGCCACCGACCTGCTGAACACCGTCGCCGAGCGCGAGCCCCGCTTCCCCGCGCCCTGGCAGCCCCTGGCGGAGGTCGATCCCGCGCTGCTGGCCCTGACCGGGCCCTGGTACTGGGGTGCGACCGGGTTCGCCCTGCGCCTCGGCACCGGGCGCGCGCTCGAACTGTCGCCCTTGGCGGGCGGCGGCCGGGCCTCGCGCTTCCGCCCGGAGGAGGACGGCACCTGGACCGGCCTCGACGGCTACTACGCGGGGGAGACCCTGAAGGTCGTCCGCACGGACGAGGGCGCCGTGAGCCATCTGGACCTGGGCACCTTCGTCTTCACACGGGAGCCGTACGAGCAGGGGAGCGCGGTGCCGGGCGGGGTGGACGAGGCCGGGTGGCGCTGAGGTGACGCGAGGGACGGGCGAAGAGGGGCGGCGCTGAGGTGATGCGAGGGGGAGGCGAAGAGGTGTGGCGCTGAGGTGACGTGAGGGGGCTGCCCCGGCGCGCCGCTGTTCCCGCCGCGGCCCCGCAGGCGGCGACCGGCCCGCAGGCGGCGAACGGCCCGCAGCGAGCGGTCGGCCGCCGAGGGCCGCCCCTCGGCCGGGGCCACCCGTCGGACGTAGGGTCGGGGAGAGATTGGCGGGCGCCGGCGGAACGGCGCGATCCCACCCTGGAAGGCCACCGTGACTGCGAACACCGCACCGGTCCTGCTCGACCTCGCGCCGCTCGGTGCCGCGCACTTCGCGCGCATCGAGGACAAGGTCGCCGCGCTGATGCGCACACGCGAGAGCGTCGTCGCCATGCAGGGCGAGGCCCTGCTGCCCCTGGAAGCGTGCATCCGCTCCGCAGTCCGTCCCGGCAGCACCGCGCTCAACATCATCACCGGCCCTTACGGTGAGACCTTCGGCGGCTGGCTGCGCTCCTGCGGCGCCGAGGTGATCACGGTGACGGCGCCCTTCAGCGGCGCCGTCAGCCCCGAGCAGGTCGCCGAGGCGCTGCGCGCGCACCCGGAGATCGACTTCGTGAGCCTGGTGCACGCCGAGGCGGCCACCGGCAACACCAACCCCGTCGCCGAGATCGGTGCCGTCGTCCGCGCGCACGGCGCGCTGCTGATGCTGGACGCGGTCGCGTCCGTCGGCGCGGAACCGCTGCTCACCGACGAGTGGGGCGTCGACCTGTGCGTCATCGGCGGGCAGAAGGCGATGGCGGGCCCGGCGGGCGTCTCCGCGGTCTCGGTCAGCGCCCGCGCCTGGGAGCGCATCGCCGCCAATGAGCGGGCGCCGCGCCGCTCGTACCTCTCCCTCCTGGACTGGAAGGAGCGCTGGATCGACGGCGGCCGCGCCGTCCTGCCGCACGCCCCCGCGCAGCTGGAGATGCTCGCCCTGGAGCAGGCGGCCGACAGGATCGAGGCCACCGGCCTCGATGCCGTCATCGCACGTCATCGCGGTGCCGCCGCGGCCACGCGCGCGGGCGTACGGGCCCTGGGCACCCTCACCCCCTACGTCGTGCGCGACGAGGACGCCGCCCCCGCCGCGACGACCCTGCGCGCCCCCGGCGGGGTCGACGCGCGTGACGTCGTCGCGGCGGCCCTCGCGGCCGACGCCACGGTGCCCGTACAGGCCGCGGGCGGTGCGCTGGCCGAGGAGATGATCCGCGTCAACCACTACGGTCTGGCCGCCGACCTCGACACGGTCCTGGCCTCGCTGAAGGCGCTCGCGGCGGGGCTGCGCGCGCTGGGCGCGCAGGTGGCGGACGACGAGACGTACCTGAAGGCCGCGGGGGCGGCGTGGGAGGCCGCGCTCGTGGGCTGATCCGTCACTCGGACGCCCTCCGGGCCGCCGTCGGTGCTTCGCGCACCGGCGGCGGCCTTTTCGTTTCTTCAGTGTGTTGCTCCAGCTTTCCGCTGATCCAGGCGTTTTATATGCATATGTCGCCTGCGGTGCCTCGCTCAACCGCCCGGATAGAATCGGAACGCCTGGCCCGTTTCGTTCCCGCGCCTTCGGAGGCCCCCGCGCATGCCGTCACGTAAGAAAACGGCGCTTCGCCGGCCCGCCTCCGCGTCCGCCGGGTCCTCCGTGACGACGGCGGGAACCGCCTCCTCCTCGCCCTCGGTGTCCTTGCGCTCGGACGCGCGGCGCAACAGGGCGCTCGTGCTCGAAGCGGCCCGATCCGCTTTCGAGGAACGGGGGTTGGCGGTTCCGCTCGGGGAGATCGCACGCCGTGCCGGGGTCGGTCCCGGTACGGTCTATCGCCATTTCCCTTCCAAGGAAGCCCTGTTCAGGGCGACTGTGGTGGACCGGATCCGGCTTTTCACCGATACGGCGAGGGAGTTGGCGGACGCGGAGGACCCCGGTGGGGTCTTCTTCCGCTATCTGGCGGCGGTGGTACGGCTGTCCGCCCGGAACAAGGCGCTCCAGGACGCTCTTGAGGCGAGCGTCGAGGGCCGATTCCGTCCGTCGGCGGACGTCGAACAGGACTTCCGAGCCGCCCTGCACACGCTTCTGACGCGGGCTCAGGAAAGTGGCGACGTCCGTAAGGACGTGGACACGGAGGACGTGGTGACGCTGCTCTTCGGCTGCCTGGCGATGGAACGCCACCGGGGCGCGGGGGCGCCGGCGGGGCGGATGACGGCGCTGATGTGCGACAGCCTGCGGGCGGGGCGGCGGCGAAACGTAACGAAACTTCCCGGTGGGAAGAGGGTTACGCGTAACGAAACGGGGTGTGCGGTGTGTGGGGAGGCGGTGGGGGTGGCGCGGACGGGGAGGCCGGCGCGGTATTGCGGCGGGGCGTGCCGGCAGAAGGCGCATCGGGAGCGGGTTCGGGGGCGGCGGGTGCCGCTGCGCGGGGCCTAGTCCCCTACCCGCCCCTTCCCGCAACCGGGGGCAAGCCCCCGGGCCCCCTTTCCGCGCTGACGCGCGGTGTCCTCAAGCTCCCCCAGCTACCGCTGGGAGGTGCCCCCGGACGGGCTGAATTCCGCCCGGTTCCGGGCGACCACTCAGCCCGTCCGGCGCTTGAGGACCGGGGTCCGGGGCGGAGCCCCGCCACGCGGCGGAGCCGCACATCGGATGCTTCGGGAAGGGGCGGGGCTGGGGAAAACCGCCGGAGGCACCCCCGGCCCCCGGTTCCCCGTCGGCCTCCGCCCCGCGGGCCCGACGGACACCGAGGCCGGAGCGGACGCCCGCGCGCCGAGCGCGATGCCGCCCCGCGAAGAGGGCGCCACGAGGCCGGCGCGGGCCCTGTCGCGGAGAGCCGCGCCGAGCTCAAAGAAACCCGCTCACCCCACCGGCGCCAACGACTCCACCGCCGCCACCAACGGCGCCAGCTCCGCCCGCTTCGCCGCCTCCCCCAGCGCCTCCCGCAGCGCCCTGTCGTTCGTCGGCCGGGCCTCCTCCAGGAGCGCCAGCCCCGCCTCCGTCACATCCGTGTAGATGCCGCGGCGGTCCGTGAGGCACAGGTAGCGGGTCAGCAGGCCGCGGTCCTCCAGGCGGTTGACCAGGCGTGTCGTCGCGCTCTGGCTGAGGACGACCGAATCGGCGACCTCGTTCATGCGCAGGTGGCCGCCCTCGCCGCTGTGCTGCCGGCTGAGCACGTCCAGCACGGAGAACTCGCGCACGCTCAGACCGTGCCCCGCCTGGAGGGCGCGCTCGATATGGGCCTCGATCCGGCCGTGCAGCGCCGACAGCGCGCACCAGCCCTGCGCCAGGCCGAGCAGTGCGGGGTCCGGGTTCCGGGACATGAGCGGCTCCTTCGGATGCGGAGTCCTTCGGATATGGGGACGTACGGACAGGATAGCCCTCTCGCGCAATAGCCCGCGCTTGCAAGTAACCCGCGCCTGCAATTATTGTGGACGCCCGTAGGGCCCGCCTGCAAGAAACATGGGTGAAGCGGCACAACCCGTCCCCAAGCCCCTCCCGACCCGCTCGAAGGATCCCGTCATGCCCCTCGCACTGCTGGCGCTCGCCATCGGCGCCTTCGGAATCGGAACCACCGAATTCGTGACGTCCGGACTGCTGCCCGAGGTGGCGGACGAGTTCGGCGTCTCCATCCCCACCGCCGGCCTGCTGACCACCGGATACGCCCTCGGCGTCGTCGTCGGCGCGCCGATCCTGGCGATCGTCGGCAGCCGCGTCCCGCGCAAGCGCATGCTGATGGCCCTGATGGGCCTCTTCGTCGCGGGCAACGCGCTCTCCGCCCTGGCCCCCGCCTTCGGCGTGATGCTCGCCGGGCGGATCGTCGCCTCGCTCGCCCATGGCGCGTTCTTCGGCATCGGCGCGATCGTCGCGGCCGGACTCGTCGCCCCGCAGAAGAAGGCGGGCGCCATCGCGATGATGTTCACCGGCCTCACCGTGGCCAATGTGGTGGGTGTGCCGATGGGCACCCTGGTCGGCCAGAACCTCGGCTGGCGCGTCACCTTCTTCATCATCGCCGGGCTCGGCGTCCTCGCGATCCTCGGCATCGCCGCGCTCGTCCCCGAGCAGCCGCGCCCCGAGCGGACCCGGATCAGCGGTGAGCTGGCCACTCTGCGCAACCCGCAGGTGATCCTCGCCATGGCGATGACCGTCCTCGGCTTCGGCGGCGTCTTCACCATGAGCACCTACATCACGCCGATGATGACCGAGGTCACGGGCTACGCCCCGGGCTCCGTCACCTGGCTGCTCGTCCTCTTCGGCGCGGGCATGGTCGTCGGCAACCTCGTCGGCGGCCGGTACGCGGACCGCGCGCTCATGCCCCTGCTCTACGTCTCGCTGAGCGCGCTCGCCCTGGTGCTCGCCCTGCTGCCGCTCGCCGCCCACAACAAGGTCACGGCGGCCGTGGCCATCCCCCTGATCGGAGCGTTCGGCTTCGCTTCCGTGCCGCCGCTGCAGAAGCGCGTTCTGGACCAGACCGCCGACGCCCCCACACTCGCCTCCGCCGTGAACATCGGCGCCTTCAACCTCGGCAACGCCATCGCGGCCTGGCTCGGCGGCGTGGTCATCTCGGCCGGGTTCGGCTACACGGCGCCCAACTGGGTCGGCGCGCTGATGGCCGCCGCCGCGCTTCTGCTGGCCGTGCTGTCCGCGTCGCTGGAGCGGCGGGCGCCCCGGGGCGGCCGGGCCGTCACGGGGTCGGCCGAGGCCGGAGTCACGCCCGGAGTCACGCCCGGAGCCACGACCGAAGGCGCGGCCGAAGGCGTGACGACCGCGGCCACGCCCGTAGGCGCGGCCGGAGCCGCCACCGCACCCACGGCGGTGCCCGCGGGCCGCTGAGGCCCCCGGAACCGCATACCTCACCCCACCCCCACCCCACCCCCACTCCACCTCACCCCACTTCGATCACAGGAGCACCACCCATGTCCTCGACCCGCACCCTCGTCTCCCCCCTCACCACCGACGACGCGGACGCCCTCGTCTCCGCCGCCCGCCGCGCCGCCGAGGAGCAGGGCGTACGGATCGCCGTCAGCGTCCTCGACGCGGGCGGTCACCCGCTGGCCTTCCGCCGCGACGACCGGGCCGTCCTGATCGCGGGGGAGACCAGCACCCGGAAGGCGTTCACCGCGCTCCAGCTGGACGCGCCGACCGCCGACGTCGTCGACGCAGTCCAGCCCGGCGGCCTCTTCCACACCCTGCCGACCGCCCTCGACCGGCCGCTCCTCTTCATCGCCGGAGGCGTCCCGCTGCACCGCGACGGCCGGCTGATCGGCGCGATCGGCATCGGAGGCGGCGCCCCGGAGCAGGACCACGGCATCGCGAACGCGGCGATCCAGGAGGTCCTGGGCGGCTGAGACAGGCCCGGCACACCACGCGCCACGCCCGGTGCGGACGGGGACTTCCCCCGCCCGCACCGGGCGCGCGTGCGGGTGCCGGCCGGGCGCGGACGCACGGCCCGGGCGCGGACGTACCCCTACGCGCCCGGGCCGTGCCCGCGCCCACCCCGGTGCGGGCGCCCCGCTCCCGGTCCGAGGCCCTACGAGCCGATCCGGCGGCCGAAGCCGACGGCCCCGGCGCGCCGGGGCCGCTGCCGCATGCCTCAAGGGTGACGCGGCGGGAGCGGCGGGATGTCCCACGGCGGGAGTATTCCTCCGTACTCACGGCCGAGTACGCCTACCCTCGGGTCCTGTGACCAGACTGCATGTGTTCGATATGGACGGAACCCTGATGCACGGTTCCGCGGCGGCGATAGAGATATCCCGGCAGCTCGGGCTCGAACGTGAGATCGCTGAACTGGAGCGGGCATTCGCGGCCCGCGAACTGACCCCGGCGCGATTCGCGGCCCTCGCCGTCGAGCTGTGGCGGGAACTCACCGAGGAACAGGTCACCGCGGCGTTCGAGGGCGCCCCCTGGATGGACGGCATACGGGATGTGTGGGCCGCGATCCGCGCCCGGGGAGAGCGCTGCGCGGTGATCTCCCTGTCGCCCGGCTTCTTTGTGGAGCGCCTGCTGACCTGGGGCGCGGACGCCGCCCACGGCTCGCTCTGGCCGTCGGTCCCGTTCCGGGACCCGGTGGATCCGGCGGGAATCCTCGACGCGGACGCGAAGGTCCGGATCGCCGACGAACTGTGCGCGGAATACGGGCTGACCCGCGCCGACTGCGTCGCGTACGGCGATTCGATGTCGGACGCGCGGCTGTTCTCCGTCGTGCCCGTTTCGGTGGCCGTGAACGCGGATCACCATGTGCGCGATATCGCCGCGTACGCTTATGCCGGAAGGGATCTCCGGGAGGCTTACGAACTGGTGGGCACGGCCGGGTGATTGGCGGAACCGAACCGTCTCCCGAGGGCGTTCGAGACCGAATGGGCCGGTGGCCCGGCGGGACGGTCCGTACTCCCTGACTCGTGCCGGTATGGTCAACTCGACTGTTCCGCAAGGGCTTTGCCGACACCCATTGCGGCCTTTGCGTCCGGCACATGCGGAAGCGCCTCAGCCTAGCCCCAACCGGGGGCCCGGCAAGGGTACTTCCCATGAACCGCACAACAGCCACGCGGTTGATGGCATGCTTCGCGGACTGGAACGGCGACCCATGAGCAGCGCGGGGAATTGTCGGCACATCCGGCGTGCGCGCCCGGACGTGCGAGGACGGACCGAGAGATGTTCGAGGCGAGACGATGAAGGACGCTCCGACCACGACGCCACCCGACGGCGGGGGCGGCGGCGGGGGCGAACGGGACTGGTTCAGCCCCCGGGAGAGCCCGGACGGCAGGTCGGACATCAGGTCGGACAGCAGGTCCGACGCCGTGTCCGCCGACGGGCCAGGCGGCCGGCCGGACGGCAGGGCAGGGGAGAGGGCGTGGGCCGAGTATCCGCCCGGGCCCGGTGAGCGGCCCCGGACGGCTCCCGCACCCACCCCGGCGACGGCCCCGGAACCGGCTGCTCCCTCCTCCGGCCCACCCCCCGGCCCCGCCTCGCCCGCCCGGGCCGGCAAGTGGGTGGCCGTACGGGCCGTCGGCTCGGCCCGCAGCCGCGAGGAGGAGCGGCGCCGGGCCGATCCGGGGCACGAGGACGGAAGCCGTGGCCATCCTGTGGCCCCCGGGCCATGGACATCTCAGATGCCACAGCAGTATCAACAGCCGCAGAAGCATCAACAGCCTGAAGAATTACGGGAATCCCCGGAACATCGACAAGCCCAAGGGTTTCGGCAGCCTCCGGAGCACCAACGCCCGGACGACGAGTTACCCCCCGTCCACCCGGCCCGCCCGGCACGGCACCGTAGCTCTCCCCCCTCCTCGCCGTCCCCTTCCCCCGACACCCTCCAGATCCGCCGCACCCTGGCCGAGATCGCCCCCGTCGCCGATAAAGCGACCTCGTACTTCTACGCACTGCTGTTCATACGGCATCCCGACCTGCGGGCCCTTTTCCCGGCCGCCATGGACGCCCAGCGTGACCGCCTCTTCAAGGCCCTGCTCACCGCCGCCGAGCACGCGGACGACGCGGCCGCACTCACCGAATACCTCTCCCGGCTCGGCCGTGGCCATCGCAAATACGGGACGCTCCCCACGCATTACCCGGCCGTCGGCGAATGCCTGATCGCCGCGCTCACCCGCTACGCGGCGGCCTGCTGGGACGAGGCGGCCGAGGCCGCGTGGGTGCGCGTCTACACCGCGATCTCCCAAATCATGATCGACGCGGCGGCCGAGGACGAAGCGAAGTCCCCCGCCTGGTGGCAGGCGGAGATCGTCTCCCATGAGCGCCGCACACGGGACATCGCCGTCGTGACCGTACGGCCCGACCAGCCCTATCCCTTCCTCGCCGGGCAGTACACCAGCCTGGAAACCCCCTGGTGGCCGCGGACCTGGCGGCACTATTCCTTCTCCGCCGCGCCCCGCCCGGACGGGCTGCTCTCCTTCCACGTCAAAGCCGTGCCCGCGGGGTGGGTGTCCAACGCGCTGGTCCATCGCGCCCGCCCCGGCGACGTGCTGCGCCTCGGTCCCCCCACGGGTTCCATGATTGTGGACCACAGCACTGACAACGGCCTTCTGTGCCTGGGCGGCGGCACCGGTATCGCGCCCATCAAGGCCCTGGTCGAGGACGTCGCCGAGCACGGCAGCCGTCGGCCCGTGGAGGTCTTCTACGGCGCCCGCCGTGACGACGACCTCTATGACATCGACACGCTGCTGCGGCTCCAGCGGTCGCACCTGTGGCTGTCCGTGCGCCCGGTCGTCTCCGACGGCCCGACCCGGCGGCTGAGCGGGCAACTCCCGCAGGTCGTCCGGCAGTACGGACCCTGGAACGCCTACGACGCCTATCTCTCCGGCCCGCCCGGGATGATCCGCAGCAGCATCGACGCGCTGACGCGCATCGGCATACCGCCCGACCGAATACGCCACGACTCGATCGACGAACTGATGGCGAGCTGAGAGGGGCCGAGGACGGCCGAGGGCGGCTGAGGACGGACCGACGACGGCTGAGGACGGACCGGCGACGGACCGACGACGACCGAGATCAGCCCAGGTCGTCGGCGAGCAGGGCCCGTACGCCCTCGATGTTCGCGTCGAGATACGCCCGCAGCGACGGCGGGACGAGCTCGACCGAGGCGATGCCCGCCCTGGTGAAGGGGATGCGCACCACGTCGTACGTCCCGCACGGCTCGTCCACCTCGGGGCCGTGGCGCCGGTCGAGGTCCATGGAGGCCAGGCGGCAGACGAAGAAGTGCTGGATCTTCACGCCGTGGGCGGCGTGGTGCGTGGAGTGGGAGACGGTGTCGACGAAGGCGGGCACGACATCGACGACCTTGGCTCCGAGCTCCTCGTCGACCTCGCGGTGGAGCGCGGCGACGACGGTGGTGTCCTCGGGCTCCATCCCGCCGCCGGGGGTGATCCAGTACGGGGCCTCACCGGGCTTCGTCCGCTTGATCACGATCATCTCGAGCGCGGACGCGGAGGATCCGGGATCGGCGCCGGGGGCGCTGTCGAGCAGGATGGCACGTGCGGTGCGCTTGACCACTGGACGTTCGGTCATAGGGGACATCTGCCGCGTAGAACACCTCGCGAAACCCGCCGATGGTCCCCTTTCCCACCGGCTTCCCCACCCGGGGCCCACCCACACCACCCCGCCCCGCCCGCCCCCACCCGGCCCTCACCAGGAGACGGCGGCTCGCAGCAGCCACTCGTGCGCTCGGGCGAGGTGCGGGTGGGCGAGCGTTCCCGTCCTCACGACCAGGAAGTATGTGCGCAGGGGCGGCACCGCGGGGTCGAGGAGGGCGACGATCTCACCGGTGTCCAGGGCGTCCCCGCACAGATAGCGGGGCAGTACGCCCAGCCCGGCCCCCGCGGCCACGCAGGTCAGGACGGCGCGCAGATCCGGCGCGATCACGCTGCCGGACGCGAGCGGTTTGGTGTCGAAGACGGCCGCCCAGTAGCGCGTGACGAGCGGCAGGCTCTCGTGCACCTCGACCACCGGCAGGTTTTCCAGGGCGCGCACGCCCTTGTCCCGCAGGACCGCCGCCCCGCCGAGCCGTGCCGCCCAGCGCGGGGCCGCGACCAGGACGTGCTCCTCGTCGCACAGCGGCGTCGCGGTCAGCAGCCGGCCGCGCGGGCGCGAAGTGGTGATCGCCAGATCGTGGTGGCCCACCGCGAGCCCCTCGAACAGCTCCTCCGCCACGCCGTGCGCCGCGCGTACCGTCAGCCCCTGGTTGATCAGCGGGGCCAGCGCGGGCAGCGCGCGCAGCGCCGTGAACTCCGGCGGCCCCGCGAGGTGCAGCGTCCGCCCGGCGCTCCGCTCGTCGAACCCCGATTCCGTGATCTCCAGCAGCGCGTCGACATGCGGGGCGATCTTCCGCGCGAGTTCGTCGCCCACCGAGGTCGGACTGACGCCGCGCGCCTGCCGGACGAACAGCGGCCGCCCCAGCTGTTTCTCCAGCGTCCGGATCTGGCCGGTGACGGCCGGCTGCGACAGCCCGAGCAGGGCGGCGGCCCGGGTGAACGACCCGGCCCGGTGCACCGTGACGAATGTGCGTAAGAGGGCCAGATCCATGCTGTCTCCCCTGGCTCGACGCCGCCCGGTCGTACGCGAACTATAAATAAGTCGATAGGGCTGCGTCGCCGGCGTGATTGGACACTGACGCACAGTCAACTAGCCTTGGTCGCGCGGTTCCCCGCGTCCGGGGCGGGACGGGAACCGCGACGGCTCAAAGCCATGAGGGGGGAGGCTTTGAGCCGTCCTCGCGTGCGATGCCCGTGCCCGGGGCCCGCCTCGTCGCGGCGGGAAGGGTCGCGGGAAGAGGCGCGGGAAGAAGCGCGGCAAGAGACACGGCAAGAGGCACGGCAAGAGGCACGGCAAGAGGTGCGGGAATCGATACGGAAAGAGGCGGGGCCGGAGAGCGTCAACTCCCCCGGCGTCCCGCCTCTTTCGTGTTCGTCAACAGTCCGTTGACGAGATCGTCAGTCCTGCTCGTCCGGCAGGATCACGTGCATCGCCCACGCCACGATCGAGATGATCACGCCGCCCACCAGGGCGGGCCAGAAGCCCCCCACGTGGAACGCCAGATCCAGCTCGTCCGCGATCCACGACGTCAGCAGCAGCATCAGTGCGTTGATCACCAACGTGATCAGTCCGAGGGTGAGGATGAACAGCGGGAACGAGAGCAGCTTCACGATCGGCTTGACGACGAAGTTGACCGCGCCGAAGACGAGGGCGACGACGAAGAGCGTGACGACCTTGCCGACGGTGGTCTCGCCGGACAGCGTGATGCCCTTGAGCAGCCAGACGGCGACCGCCAGGGCCGCCGCGTTCGCGATCGTCTTGACTACGAAATTCTTCATGGTGAGATCGTTGCAGACGAGATCGGCGGACGCGGATCGGCACGGGAGACGGGGGATGAGGGTGAGCGGGAGATGAAGGCATTCCGGCTGGACGAGCTGGAGGCGGAGCGGGCCGCGAACGAGGGCGCGTACCTCCGGTTCCTCCATGAGCGGAACATGTCCGTCGGGCTGTACGCCCTGGACGCGGGTGACATGGACCCGCAGACTCCGCACGCGCAGGACGAGGTCTACATGGTGGTGAGCGGCCGGGCGTCGATCACGGTCGGGGCGGAGACCACGGAGGTCGCGCGCGGCAGCGTCGTCTACGTGCCGGCCGGCGTCCCCCACCGCTTCCACCACATCAGCGAGGATCTGAGGGTCCTCGTCGTCTTCTCTCCGCCTGAGAGCTGACCCTTCCCCCTCCCGACCCGTAGGGGACCGTTCAGGGACGGGCGGGGGCCGGGAGGCCCCCGTCGGCCCACCTGTCCGCTCTAGCATCGAATGCAGGGACGGAGCATCCGCGCTCCGGGCCCACGAAGCGGAAGGCAGGGACGGACGACATGGCTGAGAAGGGGTTTCTCGAAGGTCTCCCGTGGTGGGTGAAGTGGATCGCCGTGCCGCTCCTCGTCCTCGCCGTCTTCGGCGGGCTGATCATGAGCGTGCTCGGCTTCGTGATCGCTCTCGTCTTCAAGGCGCTCCTCCTGGTGGCGCTCATCGGTGGCCTGATCTTCGTCGTGAAGAAGTTCACCTCGTCGTCCTCGTCCAAGGGCGACTGGTAACGCCGCCCCGCGAGGCCGGGAACGCGCTCCCTCGACGCCGGGAACGCCCTTCCGCGGCGCCGGGAACGCCCTCCGCGAAGCCGGAATAGCCTCCCCGATGGCTCCAACCGGTGTGCGGAAGACAGGAGTACGTCATCCCGCCCCATCGCCCGTACACCCTCACCACCGTCATTCCGGCCCACGCCCAGGGCCGGTGTTGACGTCTTATGGCGATTTCTCTGTCTTGAATCCCGTGGAACGACTCCGCCCCGTAGTCGAGTCGCTACGCTCCAGAGTCATAGAGCTCGTAAGCTCACTCTCGATCTCTATTGGTCTCCAAAAAATCACTCCCTGTGATCCATGGATGCGGCCGTACGGCGGTGTATATGGGCATAGAGAGCCAATCCCGGCTACAACGACGAATCGGGGCATTGGGCGATGCGTGAAACGGTTCAGGCAGAAGTGATCATGACCTTCCTCGTCTCCGAGGAGCTGTCCTTCCGGATTCCGGTGGGGCTGGACTACGACAGCAGCGACCCGTACGCGGTGAAGTTCACCTTCCACCTGCCTGGTGACGCGCCGGTGACCTGGGCGTTCGCCCGGGAGCTGCTGCTCGACGGGCTCAGCCAGCCGTCCGGCGAAGGGGATGTGCACATCTCCCCGGCCTCGGGCGAGCACCTCTCGGACGTCTTCATCCGGCTGCAAGTGGGCTGCGAAGGGGCACTGTTCCGGGCGGGCGCGGCCCCTCTGGTGGCCTTCCTCGACCGGACGGACCGGATCGCGCCCCTCGGCGAGGAGCGCTCGGTCGCGGACTTCGAGTACGACCTCGCGGCCGCGCTCGACAACATCCTCGCGGGCAACACGGAGGGGCAGAACGCCGGTTAGCGGGCCGTCCGTATGCCGCCGCCGTCCTCGCCTTCGTACGCGTCCCCGACGGGCGCCCGCCCGGCACACGGGGCCGAGCCGCTGCCCCGGACCGATGCCGCCCGGACCGATCCGGCCCGGTGCTACCCCGCCCGGACCGATCCCGGCCGGTGCTACCCCACCCGGACCGGCCCTGCCCGGACCGATCCCGCCCGGGTGAACCTCGCCCGGCCGTTCCCGACCCCGCCGCGCTCGCACCCGCGCGCGGCCACCGCGCCAGGCCCGGCCGCTTTTCGGCCAGTTGTCGCGCGGCCACGGCCTCCCGGTTCTCCGCCGGGCCCGCCGCCCGCCCCCTGACGGCCCCGCCCCTCCCGCACTCCCGACCCCGCGCCTCCGCCGCCCCGGCCGCCGGCCCTTCGCCTCGGTGGCCGCGGCCTCGGGCCTCACCCCGCGGTCCCGGTCGCCGCCACGGTGGCGGCGACCTCCGGTCCCGTCCCCCCCCCCGGGGCTACGGACGCGTTCCCGTCGCGGTCACTTCGCCCGGCGGCGCCTGCCGCCCCGCGACCTGGCCTTCGCCGTACCCGCGTGCTGCCGGTCGGCGCTTACGACGAGCGCCGCCAGCGCGGTCGTCACCGGGACCGACGCCACCAGACCGATGCTGCCGACGAGCGTCCGGACGATCTCCTCCGCGACGATCTCGCTGGTCGCGACCGTGCCGATCCCGCTGTCCGCGATGGAGAAGAGGAGCAGCAGCGGCAGCGAGGCGCCCGCGTAGGCGAGCACGAGCGTATTGACCACCGACGCGATGTGGTCCCGGCCGATGCGCATCGCCGCTCCGTAGAGCTTGCGCCAACTCGCCGTCGGATCGGCCTCCTTCAGCTCCCAGACCGCCGACGTCTGCGTCACGGTGACGTCGTCCAGCACACCCAGCGAGCCGATGATGATGCCCGCGAGCAGCAGGCCCTGGATCCCGATCTCCGGGTAGAGGCCGTGCACCAGGCCGGTCTGGTCGTCGGTGTCGCCGGTGAGGTGCGCCCAGTCGGTGAACAGGGACCCGAGCAGGCCGATCAGCACCAGCGAGGTGAGGGTGCCGACGACCGCCACGGACGTACGGGCGTTCAGGCCGTGGCACATGTAGAGCGCGATCAGCATGATCGCGCTGCCGCCGATCACGGCCACCAGCAGGGGGTCCGAGCCCTGGAGGATGGCGGGCAGGATGAACAGCGTCAGCACCCCGAAGCTGATCACCAGCGCGGCCAGCGCGAAGAGCCCGCGCAGCCGGCCGACCACGACCACCGCGAGCGCGAACACCCCGGCGAGCAGGGCCATCGGCAGCGTCCGGTCCACGTCCGCGACCGCGTACTGGAGGTTCTTCGGCGCCTTCGGGGCGTAGGAGAGCACGACCTTCTGGCCGACCTCGTAGCGTCGCGAGGCGTTCGGCTGTACGAGCTCGGTGAACTGACGGCCCTTGTCGGGGCCCGAGGTGACCTCGATGTCCGACTTCTCGCAAGGGCCCTGCGGTTTCGGCGGGCCGCCGGAACCGCCCGGTCCCCCGCCGCCCTGCTGGGGGCCGCCGCCCTGCGGCTGCCCGCCCGCCTTCACACAGTCCTGCTCCTCGATCTTCACCACCCGGCCGGACTCCGTGTGCTGGTCGACGCCGAGGCCGCTGTGCGTGTGCGGGGGAGCGCCGCCCGGCCACAGCAGTACGAGTCCGGCGAGCACCGCGACGGCGAAGGGGATCAGGACAGCCGCGATCACCTTGCGCAGGTGGCCGGAGACGGGGGAGGGCGGTCCATGGCTGTGGGAATGGCCGTGGCCGTGGCTGTGGCCGTTTCCGGCGTGGCCACGTGCGCGGCCGTTTGTGTGGCCGGGTGTGTCGTCGTGCGAGTGGTCGTGTGCGTGGGGCTGAGGGTCCGTGGGGGTCACGCCCCGATCATCGCAAGCCCCTCTGGCACTCCGGTCGGGGGAAGCGCTAGCGTTGTGTCACCTTTGCAATCGCGGGAGCTCGGAGCACCGGGCTGAGAGGGCGCTGACCTCCGTAGGGATCTACGGAAGCCGCTGCGTCGACCGCCGAACCTGTTACCGGGTAATGCCGGCGTAGGGAGTTCTGGTCTCATGACCTCGCAGGATGCACGCATGTCCGAAACCGGTCGGCAGATCGGCTGGCACAAGGACTACGTGACCGGCTCGCGGCCGGACCTCAGGGTTCCGGTGCGGCGGGTGCATCTCACCAACGGGCGGGACGTCCAGCTGTACGACACCTCGGGCCCGTACACCGACCCGGCCGTGGAGACGGACGTCCGTCGCGGCCTCCAGCCGCTCCGGGAGAACTGGATCATCGGCCGGGGCGACACCGAGGAGTACGCCGGGCGCCCCATGCGCCCGGAGGACGACGGCCTCAAGCACACCTCTCCGCGCGGGGGTCTGAAGAACCTCGACGCGGTCTTCCCGGGCCGCCCGCGCCTGCCCCGCAAGGGCCGGGGCGGCGCCGCCGTGACCCAGCTCGCGTACGCCCGCCGCGGTGAGATCACCGAGGAGATGGAGTACGTGGCCCTCCGGGAGAACGTCTCTCCCGAGACCGTCCGGGAGGAGATCGCGGCCGGCCGGGCGGTGCTCCCGGCGAATGTGAACCACCCGGAGATCGAGCCGATGATCATCGGCAAGAAGTTCCTGGTCAAGGTGAACGCCAACATCGGCAACTCCGCCGTCACCTCCTCCATCGAGGAGGAGGTCGAGAAGATGACGTGGGCGACCCGCTGGGGCGCCGACACGGTGATGGACCTCTCCACCGGCCGCAACATCCACACCACCCGTGAGTGGGTGCTGCGCAACTCCCCCGTGCCGATCGGCACCGTGCCGCTCTACCAGGCCCTGGAGAAGGTGGACGGCAAGGCCGAGGAGCTCACCTGGGAGATCTACAAGGACACGGTCATCGAGCAGGCCGAGCAGGGCGTCGACTATATGACCGTCCACGCGGGCGTGCTGCTGCGCTACGTCCCGCTGACCGCCCGCCGCAAGACCGGCATCGTCTCGCGCGGCGGTTCGATCATGGCCGCCTGGTGCCTCGCGCACCACAAGGAGTCGTTCCTCTACGAGAACTTCGAGGAGCTCTGCGAGATCCTCGCCTCGTACGACGTCACCTACTCGCTGGGCGACGGCCTGCGCCCCGGCTCCATCGCGGACGCCAACGACGAGGCGCAGTTCGCCGAGCTGAAGACCCTCGGCGAGCTCAACACCATCGCCAAGCGGCACAACGTCCAGACGATGATCGAGGGCCCGGGCCATGTCCCGATGCACAAGATCAAGGAGAACATCGACCTTCAGCAGGAGATCTGCGAGGAGGCGCCGTTCTACACCCTCGGCCCGCTGACCACCGATGTCGCGCCCGCGTACGACCACATCACCTCGGGCATCGGCGCCGCCATGATCGCCTGGTGGGGCACGGCCATGCTCTGCTACGTCACGCCCAAGGAGCACCTGGGCCTGCCGGACCGCGACGACGTCAAGACCGGTGTGATCACCTACAAGATCGCGGCGCACGCGGCGGACCTCGCCAAGGGCCACCCGGGCGCCCAGGACTGGGACGACGCGCTGTCCGACGCCCGCTTCGAGTTCCGCTGGGAGGACCAGTTCAACCTGGCCCTCGACCCGGAGACGGCCCGCGCCTTCCACGACGAGACGCTGCCCGCCGAGCCGGCCAAGACGGCGCACTTCTGCTCGATGTGCGGCCCGAAGTTCTGCAGCATGAAGATCTCCCAGGACATCCGCCGCGAGCACGGCGGCGACCTCGCCGTCGACCCGGTCGCGGGCATGGCGGAGAAGTCCAAGGAGTTCGCGGCCGCGGGCAACCGCGTCTATCTGCCGCTGGCCGACTGAGCCGGCCGGACGGCACCGCCCCGGACCCACCGGGGCGGTGCCACGCGGGCGGTGACGGCCGCGGGCGACGGTCGGCGACGGATGACGGACGACGGCGACAGCGGCGGGATTACGCGACTCCGTCCCCACTCGGCACACTGGCCGCGTGACGATATCCATGAGTAAGGGCGCCAACCTGCCGGTCGCCGCTTCCGCGGTGCACGCCGTGCTCACCTGGACGGAAGCGCCCGGGGCACCGGACGCCGATGCCTCGGCGCTGCTGCTGACCGGGGCCGGACGGGTGCGCGACGACGGCGACTTCGTCTTCTACAACCAGCCCGCGCACGCCTCCGGCGCCGTACGCCACCTCGGCAAGCGGCGGGCCGCGGGTTCCGTCACCGACACCGTCGAGGTCGACCTGGGCGGCCTGGAGCCCGGGGTCGAGCGGGTCGTGCTGTGCGCGTCCGCCGACGGCGGGACGTTCGGCGGGCTGGCCGGGCTGACGCTGCTGCTGCTCGACGCCGGGACGCGCACCGAGCTCGCGCGCTTCGAGATGACGGCGACGGCCGAGACGGCGTTCGTCAGCGGCGAGCTGTACCGGCGGGCCGGGCAGTGGAAGTTCCGCGCGGTGGGGCAGGGGTACGCCGCCGGGCTCGCCGGGCTGGCCACCGACTTCGGCATCACGGTCGACGACGAGCCGCCGGCGCCGGCCGCCCCGCCGGCACCTCCCGCGGCGCCTACGCCCGTACCGCCCATGCCCGCGGCTCCCACGCCCGTACCGCCCGTGCCCGTACCGCCCCCGACCCCCGGCTCCGCCCCGCGGCTCACCAAGGGCGAGGAGCGGCTCCCCGTCGACATGCGCAAGCGGCTGTCCCTCCGTAAGGAGCAGGTGGCCGTCAGCCTCGCCAAGCGCGGTGCGTCCGGCGCCCGGGCGCGCGTCATCCTCGTCCTCGACGCGTCCGGGTCGATGGCCCTGCTGTACTCGAAGGGCGTCGTCGCCGATGTGGTGGAGCGCATGGCCGCCGTCGCCGCCCAGCTCGACGACGACGGCGAGATGCAGGCGTGGGCGTTCGCCTCGCACCCGGCCCGGCTGCCCGACCTGCGGCTTGGCGAGCTGCCCGACTGGCTGCGGCTGTATGTGCGCGTCGGCGAGCTGAGCTTCTTCGGGCGGCCCAAGAAGCCCAGGAAGGGGCTGCTGGAGGGCCAGGTCGACATGCGGCTGGTCGGCATCCAGAACGAGGAGCAGAAGGTGATCTCCGAGGTTCGTACGTACGTCCGGGAGAACCCGGCGGCGGATCCCACGCTGGTCCTGTTCTTCTCCGACGGGGGCGTCCACCGCAACGCCGAGATCGAGCGCGAGCTGCGGGCCGCGGCCGAGGAGCCCGTCTTCTGGCAGTTCGTGGGGCTGGGGCGGGCCGACTACGGGGTGCTGGAGCGCTTCGACACCATGCCGGGCCGCCGTGTCGACAATGTGGGGTTCTTCGCCGTCGACGACATCGGCTCCGTCTCGGACGCGGAGCTGTACGACCGGCTGCTCTCGGAGTTCCCGGACTGGATGGTGGCGGCCCGGCGTGCGGGCGTCATCTGACCGGCGACCGCCCACCGGCACCGCCACCTACCGGCACGCCCACCGGGCCGACCGTCTATCGGGCCGCCCGTCCACCGGGCCGCCCGTCCACCAGGTCGCCCGTCCACCAGGTCGCCCGTCCCACCGGGGCGGCCGGACGAACGGCAAGGTGAGAGGCCCCTGTGGACGCGGGGCCTCTCACCTGTCAGTCCCGTTCACTCAGCCCGATCGCTCGGGCGGTCCCGCTCACTCGGGCCGCTCCCGCGCCGCGCCGTAGTCCGGACTGGTGAAGTCGGGACTGGTGTAGCTGGGGCGGGTGCTGGGGGTGGACTCGCTGTCGGTGCTGGAGAAACCGGGACGGGAGTAGCCCAGCTGCGGAGTGCGGCTGTGGCTCTCGGGTCGTCTCGGGACGAACGAGGAAGGCGGAGCGGGCGAGGCGGACGACGCGGGTGGGGCCGGCGGGGCGTCGGCGAGCGCCTCCCGTAGAAAGGGCAATATGCCGCGGTGGAGCAGGGCCTGGCGCCAGGCCTCATGGGCCCGCTCGCTCTCTTCGGTCAGACCGACCCCTCGCGCGTCACTGCCCTCGCCGACGCCGTTGCGCAGAGCGGTGACGACCATGCCGACCATGGCGACGAACGCCCCGGCGGCGGTGAGGCCGGCGAACCACCAGCCGATGGTCACCATCGGATCGGCGACGGCCGGCTCCGTGTCGAGCGTGCGCAGCACATAGCCGATCACGAGGAAGAGCAGGGCGGCGATCCCGGCGAGCACCGGGGCGAGCACGGCGAGGACCGCGCCCGCACCCGCGCCCGCGGATCCTATGGGCTCACGGTCTGTGGTGGCCGAATCCGGACCCTCATCGAGGGCGCCTTCGTCGCCGTGCGCGCCCCCGGCGCTCACCGGCTGGGGGCGGGCGTTGGCGGAGAGAGCGCGCAGGGCACCGCGCGCCTTTACGTAGGTCTGGTATTCGACGGCCGCGCATGCCGAGATGGCGGTCACGGCACTCCTCGCCATGGCGCGCAGCTGTTCCGCGTTGAGCCGCTGTCCTATCGCGGCGGCCAGTTCCGGGTCATGGTCGGCGGTACGCAACGCCTGGTCGAGTACCCGCTCGAATTCCGGGCGGTCCTCGTCCAGCAGGTGCGGAGCGCTGTTCATGTGCATCCCCCGATGCTCCGTAGGGCCTTGTTGCCGGCTTGCACCGGGCAGTGGGCGGAAACGGAGGAGAGCCTGCTACGGATAAGCCCGATGGTAGAGCCGTTCCGGCGCACGGTGACAGTGTGTTTCCCGAATTGCCCCTGCGCCGGTGGACTCCCTACCTGCCCGGACGTCTGCCCGCTGAACCCTCAGGCAGTCAGCGGAAGTTGCACCACCAGCAGTTTTCCGGCCATCGTGACGCCACCGTCCATGGCCAGGGCGAGCCCGTCCGCGTACAGATGAGGACCGTCGATGACGGGCGTGCCGCGCTCCTCGTCGTCCGCCTCCTCGGTGCCGACCTCGCCGAGCAGATACGGAATCGGGCTGTGTCCGTGGACGAGGCGGCCGCCGCCATAGGTGTCCAGGAGCTCGCGGGCGGCCATCGCGCCCGCCTCGTCGCGGAAGGCGAAGCGCTTGGTGAACTTCCGGAAGAGGTCCCAGACCTCGTCGGGGTCGTTGCGCTGGAGGGCCTCGGTGACGGCGTCGTTCACGTCCTCGATGGAATCGCCGAAGTCGAGGTAGGCCGTGGTGTCGGAGTGGACCAGCAGGTGCCCGTCCTCGTGCGCCATGGCGTCGAGCCGGGACATCCACTGGAGGTGGTGGTCCTCCAGGCGCTCCATGTCGGTGCGCTGGCCGCCGTTGAGCAGCCAGGCCGCCTGGAAGGAGGCGGTGCCGGCGCCGGAGTTGACCGGCGTGTCGGCGAACCGCTTGGCGCCGATGAGCAGCAGCTCGTGGTTGCCCATGAGGGCCTTGCAGTAGCCCCCGGCGGCGGCGGCCTCGGCGGACAGCCGCATGACCAGATCGATCACGCCCACGCCGTCCGGGCCGCGGTCGGTGAAGTCGCCGAGGAACCACAGGCGGGTGTTGCCCGCGCACCAGCTGCCGTTCGCGTCGATGAGCCCCTGGGCGGCGAGCGCGGCCCGCAGCTCGTCCAGATAGCCGTGTACGTCGCCCACGACGAAGAGCGGTCCGGGGCCGGGCGGTGGCGCCGGGACATGGGCGTGGTGCTCGGCGATCGGCGTCAGCTCGACCGTCGGCATGTCCTCCGGGACGGCCGGCCGGCCGATCACCGGGAGGTCGCGCTCGGTCGGGGTGTAGCCCTCCGGGGCCTCCATCGGCGGCTGCACCGGGGGGGCGGCCTGACCGTACGGAGGCATGGGGGGAGGCGCGGCGTACCCGGGGAAGGGCGGGATCGCCGCCGTGTGCCGTGCCGCGGGTCCTTGACCGGCCCCCTGAGTCATCGACCCCTCCACCATCGCGCCGCCGTGCACCTTGTGGACCTTGCCTGGTCGACGGCGGTCCGTGGTGTCGTGCGCCCATCATAGGAATGACCGTCGCGCCTTGTGACGCACCAGGGGCCGCGAATCGGTGCGGGAGGGCGCGTACGGCGGTTATTTCTCCCCAATTGACTCGTTCGCCCCCTGGTCTCCGCGCCCCGTGCGCCCTTCGCGCGACCTGGTGAAGGACGCGCTAAAGACACGGCGGCGCGGAACGGCGCGTTGACCCGGGCCGGTCCGGGACGGCCCGGACCGCGGCGCACCGGGTGGGTCTCAGATCGCGGGGCCCCTCGGCGGGCTCACCGTGACGCGTGGCGGGCGGCGCTGCGAGGAAGTCCGGACGATCAGTTCGGTCGGTATCACCTGTTCGACCGGACGCCCGGTGTCGAGTCCCTCGATGGCGTCGATGAGGAGCTGGACGACCGCGGTGCCGATGCGCCGCGGCTTCAGGGAGAGGGTGGTGATGGGCGGCTCGGTGGTGGCGTAGACCGTGGACTCGCTGCAGCACACCAGCAGCAGGTCGTCGGGGACGCGCAGGCCGTAGCGGCGGGCCGCGGCGAGCAGGTCCGTGCCGTTGGGGTCGAACAGGCCGTACACCGCGTCGGGCCGGTCGGGCCGGGCGAGGAGGCGGTCGGCGGCCACGGCACCGGCGCAGGGGTCGTGGGCCGGGTACTTCTCGTAGACCGGGTCCTGGCCCACCCGCTCGCACCAGTGCAGGTAGGCGTGGGTGGAGAGCCGGGTGTACGTGTCGGTGGTGGTGCCCGTGAGCAGGCCGATGCGGCGTGCGCCGGCCGCGGCGAGGTGGTCGAGGATGCCGAGGACGGCGGCCTCGTGGTCGTTGTCCACCCAGGCGGTCACCGGCAGGGTGCCGGCGGGCCGGCCGTCGGAGACGACCGGGATGCCCTGGCGGACCAGGTCGGAGACGACCGGGTCATGATCGGAGGGGTCGACCACGACGGTGCCGTCGAGGGCGACGTTGGACCACACGTCGTGGCGTGAGGTGGCGGGCAGGATGACCAGGGCGTAGCCACGGGCCAGGGCGGCCGAGGTGGCGGCTCTGGCCATCTCGGCGAAGTAGGCGAACTCGGTGAAGGTGAAAGGTTCATCCCCGTACGTGGTCACGGTGAGGCCGATGAGGCCCGATTTGCCCGTGCGGAGCGTGCGGGCCGCGGCGGACGGGCGATAGCCCAGCCGGTCGGCGACCTCGCGGACATGGCGGCGGGTCGCGTCCGGTAGCCGGCCCTTGCCGTTGAGCGCGTCGGAGACGGTCGTGATCGAAACCCCGGCGGCGGCGGCCACGTCCCGGATGCCCGCCCGCCCCAGCCGGCGGCCGGTCGACCGGCTCACCTGATGCTTCCCTGCTGCTGTCATGGCGAGCCGATAGTAGGGCTCGGGTGGTCCATTGGCAGGGCGACGTATTTGGCTGTTGACAGGCACGTTTCTGCAAGCGCAATTCCACCCAATGACCATGGAAACGCAGAGGGTTATGGGTATCGACGGTGAACCGTTGGCCTCTGGCATATCCGGGTCTCGCGGATGGTCCAGGTCTCGAAGTGGTCTCAACTCACCTTCATGGGTGATGCGCGCCACGGCGCTCGCCACCGGCGCGCGCCATCTCGACCAGCGCTCCCCCTGCTCTGGACGCCGCCCCGGTGAATCCTCTTAAGGTGTGCAGTATTGAAGTCCGCTATTCGTGTGCGGTGCGTCCCTGGCCGTCGTGCGCACGGGATGTCGAGGAGGACCCGCGGTGACCGAGAAGACCCCGAAGCTGCGCGCCGCCCTGGAGGGCGTGCCGACCTACAAGCCCGGCAAGCCTGCCGCCGCCGAGGGCCCGGTGGCGTACAAGCTGTCCTCCAACGAGAACCCCTACCCGCCGCTGCCCGGCGTGCTGGAGAAGGCGGTCGCGGCGGCCGGCACCCTCAACCGCTACCCCGACATGGCCTGCACGGGGCTGATGGCCGAGCTGGCGGAGCGCTTCTCCGTGCCGGTCACGCACCTCGCCACCGGCACGGGTTCGGTGGGCGTGGCCCAGCAGCTGGTCCAGGCGACGGCGGGCCCGGGCGACGAGGTGATCTACGCCTGGCGGTCCTTCGAGGCGTACCCGATCATCACCCAGGTCTCGGGGGCCACCCCCGTCCAGGTCCCGCTGACCGAGGACGAGGTCCACGACCTGGAGGCGATGCTGGCCGCGATCACCGACCGGACCCGGCTGATCTTCGTCTGCAACCCCAACAACCCCACGGGCACCGTGGTGCGCCGGGCGGAGCTGGAGTCCTTCCTGGACCGGGTGCCGTCCGACATCCTCGTGGTGCTGGACGAGGCGTACATCGAGTTCGTGCGCGACGCCGATTTCCCGGACGGGCTCGACCTCTACCGTGACCGGCCGAACGTCTGTGTGCTGCGGACCTTCTCCAAGGCGTACGGCCTGGCGGGGCTGCGGATCGGCTTCGCGGTCGCCCATGAGCCGGTGGCGGCGGCGCTGCGCAAGACGGCCGTCCCGTTCGGCGTGAGCCACATCGCCCAGGAGGCGGCGATCGCCTCGCTGCGCAGCGAGGACGCGCTGCGGGTGCGGGTGAGCGGTCTGGTCGAGGAGCGGGCGCGGGTGGTCGAGGCGCTGACCGCGCAGGGCTGGACGGTGCCGGAGACGCAGGCCAACTTCGTCTGGCTGCGGCTGGGGGAGCGGGCGGTGGACTTCGCGGCGGCGTGCGAGCGCGCGGGCGTGGTCGTACGGCCGTTCCCGGGCGAGGGCATCCGCGCGACCATCGGCGAGACGGCCGGCAACGACCTCTTCCTCCAGGCGGCGGAGGCCTTCCGCAAGGAGCTCTGAGCCTTCGGCCCGTCGGCCGCGCGCAGCGAACGCCGCACACCCCGCCGGGGGTGTGCGGCGTTCGGCGTTCCCGCCCCCGGCGAGGCGTTCTCCGCCGGGGGCCGCCGCCGCTAGGGCCGAAGGGGTACCCCCGTGAGTTGTCCGGAAAGTGGGTGCGCCATAATGCTTGTGAATGTGAACGCGTTCACAAGCTCTGCCTTTATGTCCTGCTTTACCTGGGGCATACAGGTGCATAACGTCGGCGACCTGTGTTGCCGGTGACGCGAGAGGCAAGGAGAGACCGAGTGAATCTGGCTTTGGCTCCTGAGACGCTGGCCCGCTGGCAGTTCGGCATCACGACCGTCTACCACTTTCTCTTCGTCCCGCTCACGATCAGTCTTGCCGCGATCACGGCCGGACTGCAGACGGCGTGGGTCCGGACCGGCAAGGACAAGTACTTCCATGCCACGAAGTTCTGGGGAAAGCTCTTCCTGATCAACATCGCGATGGGTGTGGTCACCGGCATCGTGCAGGAGTTCCAGTTCGGTATGAACTGGTCGGACTACTCCAGGTTCGTCGGTGATGTCTTCGGGGCGCCGCTCGCGATGGAGGCCCTGCTGGCCTTCTTCTTCGAGTCCACCTTCATCGGTCTGTGGATCTTCGGCTGGGACAAGCTGCCCAAGAAGATCCACTGCGCGTGCATCTGGATCGTCGCCGTCGGCACGGTGCTCTCCTCGTACTTCATCCTGGCCGCGAACTCCTGGATGCAGCACCCGGTCGGCTACGCCGTCGACAAGGCGACCGGGAAGGCCGAGCTCACCGACATCTGGGCCGTCCTGACCCAGAACACCACCCTCGTCGTCGTCTTCCACACCCTCACCGCGGCCTTCCTCACCGGTGGCGCCTTCATCGTCGGCATCGCCTCCTTCCACCTGTGGCGGGCCAAGCGCGCGCGGCTGCGTGGCGAGGAGCTCGGCGAGAAGCGACGGAACCAGATCGGCGCGATGCGGACCTCGCTGCGCGTCGGCCTGACGGTGGCCGTGATCGCCGGCCTCGGCACCGCGATCAGCGGTGACGAGCTCGGCAAGGTGATGTTCGAGCAGCAGCCCATGAAGATGGCCGCGGCCGAGGCCCTGTGGGAGACCAAGGCGCCCGCGCCGTTCTCGGTCTTCGCCGTCGGCGATGTCTCCAAGGGCCACAACAGCGTCGAGATAGAGATCCCCGGCGTCCTCTCCTTCCTCGCGCACAACAACTTCACCGAGGCCGTCCCGGGCATCAACGACGTCGCGGCACGGGAGGCCCAGCTCTACGGGGGCGAGCCGGAGGACTACATCCCCAGCATCTTCATGACCTTCTGGGGCTTCCGGCTCATGATCGGCTTCGGTATGACGTCCTTCGTCGCCGCGCTGATCGGACTGTGGACCACCCGGCGGAAGTTCTGGCTCGACCCCCGCTTCCGGACGGGCGAGAACGAGGTCCCGCGGCTGATGCTGACGCGCACCCGTGAGATGAACCCCTTCTTCACCACCTGGTCCTGGCGGATCGGCATCCTCACCATGGGCTTCCCGCTGATCGCCAACTCCTTCGGCTGGATCTTCACCGAGATGGGCCGCCAGCCCTGGGCCGTCTACGGGCTGATGAAGACCGGCAGCGCCGTGTCGCCCGGTGTGAGCCAGGCGGAGGTCCTCACCTCCATGGGCGTCTTCACCCTGCTCTACGGCGTGCTCGCGGTGGTCGAGGTCAAGCTGCTGGTGAAGTACGCCAAGGCCGGACCGGACACGGACGAGAAGCCGCCCGCGAAGGACCCCCGGCTGCGGCTCCCCTCGGGCGGTGCGGGCGACCGCCCCGAGGACGCCGACAAGCCGCTGACCTTCGCGTACTGACGCGGCCGAACGGAGAGACGAACCATGGCACTCCACGACTTCTGGTTCCTGCTGATCGCCGTCCTGTGGACCGGCTACTTCTTCCTCGAGGGCTTCGACTTCGGCGTCGGCGTCCTGACCAAGGGCCTCGCCCGGGACCGCACCGAACGACGGGTGCTGATCAATACGATCGGGCCCGTCTGGGACGGCAACGAGGTCTGGCTGATCACCGCCGCCGGAGCGACCTTCGCCGCCTTCCCCGACTGGTACGCCACCCTGTTCAGCGGCTTCTACCTGCCGTTCCTGCTCATCCTGGTCTGCCTGATCGTGCGCGGCGTCGCCTTCGAGTACCGCCACAAGCGGCCCGAGGAGCGCTGGCAGCGCAACTGGGAGCACGCGATCTTCTGGTGCTCGCTGCTGCCCGCCTTCCTCTGGGGCCTCGCCTTCGCCAACATCGTGCGCGGCGTGCCGATCGGGCCGGACAAGAACTTCAGCGGTGACCTGACGGACCTGCTGAGCCCGTACGCGCTGCTCGGCGGCCTCCTCACGCTGGTGCTCTTCACCTTCCACGGCGCCGTCTTCACCGCGCTCAAGACCGTCGGGGACATCCGGCACCGGGCGCGCTCGTACGCCACGGTCCTCGGCATGACCTCCGGCGTCCTCGCCGTGGCCTTCCTCGGCTGGACGCAGGTCGAGTCCGGCAACGGACGCAGCCTCCCGGCGCTGATCGTCGCCGTGGTGGCCCTGGCCGCCGCCCTGGCCATGAACCACTTCGGGCGCGAGGGCTGGGCCTTCGGGCTCTCCGGCGTCGCGATCGTGGCCGCGTTCGCGCTGGTCTTCCTCGCCCTCTTCCCCGACGTCATGCCGTCCTCGGTGAACCCGGCCTGGAGCCTGACCGTCGCCGACTCCGCCTCCAGCCACTACACGCTGAAGATCATGACGTGGGTCGCCGTCCCGATGACCCCGCTGATCATCGCCTACCAGGGGTGGACCTACTGGGTCTTCCGCAAGCGGATCGGCACCCAGCACATCCCCGCACCCGCGGCCCCCGCCGCACACTGAGGACGGAAACGCGTATGAAGCCCGTCGACCCCCGCCTGCTCCGGTACGCCTCCGCGACCCGCCTCTTCCTGGTCGCCTCCGTCGTGCTCGGGCTCGTGGGGGCCGGGCTCGTCATCGCCCAGGCGATGCTCATCGCCGACGTGGTGACGGGCGCCTTCCGGCACGGCCTCGGCGCGGACGACCTGGCCGGGCGGCTCGCCCCGCTGGCCGCCGTCGCCCTGGGCCGGGCGGCCGTCTCCTGGCTGACCGAACTGGCCGCCCACCGTGCGAGCGCGGCCGTCAAGTCCCAGCTGCGCACCCGGCTGCTGGCCCACGCCGGCCGGCTCGGGCCCGCCTGGCTCGACTCGCGCAGGACCGGCGAACTCACCACCCTCGCCACGCGCGGCGTCGACGCGCTGGACGACTACTTCGCGCGCTACCTGCCCCAGCTGGGCCTCGCCGTCGTGGTCCCGGTGGCCGTGCTCGCCCGTATCGTCACCGCGGACTGGGTCTCCGCGCTCGTCATCGTCCTCACGCTGCCGCTCATCCCCCTCTTCATGGTCCTGATCGGCTGGGCCACCCGCTCCCGGATGGACCGGCAGTGGCGGCTGCTGTCCCGGCTCTCCGGGCACTTCCTCGACGTCGTCGCGGGACTGCCCACCCTCAAGGTCTTCGGGCGGGCCAAGGCGCAGGCCGAGTCGATCCGCGCGATCACCGCCGACTACCGGCGGGCCACGCTGCGGACGCTGCGCCTCGCCTTCCTCTCCTCCTTCGCGCTGGAGCTCCTGGCCACCCTCTCCGTGGCGCTGGTCGCCGTGGGCATCGGCATGCGGCTCGTCCACGGCGAACTCGACCTCCACACCGGTCTGATGGTGCTCGTCCTCGCGCCCGAGGCGTATCTGCCGCTGCGCCAGGTCGGCGCGCAATACCACGCGGCCGCCGAGGGACTGGCCGCCGCCGACGAGGTCTTCGCCGTCCTGGAGACCGAGCCCGCGCCCGCCGGCGGGACGCCGGCACCCGACGCGCGGAGCGCGGGACTGACCGTCGAACGGCTCGTCGTACGGCACCCGGGCCGGGCCGAACCCTCTCTCCCCGAAACCTCGTTCGAGGTGCGGCCCGGGGAGACCGTCGCGCTCGTCGGACCGAGCGGGGCCGGGAAGTCGACCCTGCTGGACGTGCTGCTCGGCTTCGCCCGCCCGACGGCCGGCCGGGTGCTCGTCGGCGGTACGGATCTGTCATCGCTCTCCCCCGAAAGCTGGCGGGACCAGGTGGCCTGGGTCCCGCAACGACCCCGTCTCTTCGCCGGGACGGTCGCCGAGAACGTACGACTGGCCCGGCCGGACGCCACGGACGACCAGGTGCGCGAAGCACTGCGGGCGGCCGGTGCGCTCGACTTCGTCTCCATGCTGCACCACGGCACTGACACCCGCCTCGGCGAGGACGGCGCCGGGCTCTCCGCCGGGCAGCGCCAACGCGTCGCCCTCGCCCGGGCGTTCCTCGCCGACCGGCCCGTACTGCTGCTCGACGAGCCGACCGCGAACCTGGACGGGGAGACCGAGGCCGCGGTCGTCGACGCCGTGCGGCGCCTCGCCGTGGGCCGTACGGTGCTGCTCGTCGTCCACCGGCCGGCGCTGCTCGCGGTCGCGGACCGGGTGGTGCGGCTGCCCGGCCGGCCGGGCGGGCGAGGGGAACCGGAGGGACCCGGTGGGTCGGTTCCGGAGGAAGACGCGGCGGGGACTCTCGTTCCGGGCCCGACGCGGGGCTCGGGGCCGGGCTCGGGGCCGGCGTCAGGCTCCGGTACGACTGACGGCGACCTCGGCACCGCTTCCGGCTCCGGCACCGCTTCGGATCCCGGCACCGCTTCCGGCTCCACCCCGGCCGGCGCTCGGGATACGGTCTCCGGCGGACCGACCGCCGATACCTCTGTCCCCGCCCGTGGCAACGCCCGTAAGGGGAGCGTGTTGGCCCGGGTGCGCGCCTCCGGGCGGCCCTGGTGGGGGCGGTTCGGGCTGGCGCTGCTGCTGGGCAGCCTGGCGCTGGGCAGCGCCGTGGGCCTCATGGCCGTGTCGGGCTGGCTCATCTCCCGCGCCTCGCAGCAGCCGCCGGTGCTCTATCTGATGGTCGCCGTCACCGCGACCCGCGCGTTCGGCATCGGACGCGCCGTTTTCCGTTACGCCGAGCGCCTGGTCTCCCACGACGCGGTGCTGCGCGCCCTGGCGGGTCTGCGGGTCGCGGTGTACAGGCGGCTCGAACGTCTGGCCCCGGCCGGGCTCCGGGACACCCGGCGCGGCGACCTCCTCTCCCGGCTGGTCGCGGACGTGGACGCCCTCCAGGACTACTTCCTGCGGTGGCTGCTGCCGCTCGGCTCGGCCGTCGTCGTCGGAGCCGCGTCGGTGGGCTTCACGGCGTGGCTGCTGCCGGAGGCGGGCCTGGTCCTGGCGCTCGGGCTGCTGGCCGCCGGGGTGGCCGTACCGGCGCTGTCCGGCGCGGTCGCCCGGCGCGCCGAGCGGCAGCTCGCCCCCGCGCGGGGCGAGTTGTCGACACAGGTCGTCGACCTGCTCGGAGGCACGGCCGAGCTGACGGTCGCGGGCGCCCTGCCGTCCCGGCTGGAGCGCGTGCGCCGCGCCGACGGCGCGCTCACCGCCATCGCGCGCCGCGGCTCGGCCGCCACCGCGCTCGGCTCCGGTCTGAGCGCCCTCGCCTGTGGCCTCACCGTCGCCGCCGCGGCCTGGGTGGGCACGCTCGCCGTGCGCGACGGCCGCCTCGACGGCCTGTGGCTCGCGGTCGTCGTGCTCACACCGCTGGCCGCCTTCGAGGCCGTGGCCGGGCTGCCCCTCGCGGTCCAGTACCGGCAGCGCGTACGGCGCGCCGCCGAGCGCGTGTACGAGGTGCTGGACGCGCCCGTACCCGTGACGGAGGGGACGGCCGCGGCGCCGTCGTCCCCGTTCCCGCTGCGGCTGGTGAACCTTACGGCGCGCCATCCGGGGCAGGCGGAGCCCGCGCTGGAGGACTTCTCGCTGGAGCTGACGGCCGGCCGCCGGGTGGCCGTCGTCGGGCAGTCCGGGGCGGGCAAGACGACGCTTGCGCAGGTGCTGCTGCGCTTCCTGGACGCCGGGGCCGGTACGTACACGCTGGCGGGCGAGGACACCGCCGCCATGGCGGGCGACGGGGTGCGGCGGCTGGTGGGCCTGTGCGCCCAGGACGCGCACCTCTTCGACAGCTCCGTACGGGAGAACCTGCGGCTCGCCCGCACGGACGCGACGGACGGTGAACTGCGCGCCGCGCTGCGGGCCGCGCGGCTCCTGGAGTGGGTGGACGGCCTGCCGGAGGGGCTGGACACGCTGGTCGGCGAGCACGGGGCCCGGCTGTCGGGCGGGCAGCGGCAGCGGGTCGCGCTGGCCCGCGCGCTGCTCGCGGACTTCCCCGTCCTCGTCCTGGACGAGCCCGCCGAGCACCTCGACCTGCCGACGGCCGACGCGCTCACCGCCGATCTCCTGGCGGCGACCGAGGGCCGCACGACCGTACTGATCACCCACCGGCTGGCCGGCCTGGAGGCCGTCGACGAGGTGATCGTGCTGGACCGTGGACGGGTGGTGCAGCGGGGGTCGTACGACGCGCTGGCCGCGGCGGACGGGCCGTTCCGGCGCATGCTGGAGCGGGAGGTGGCCACGGACGCCCTGGGGGCGGTGGAGGGCGGCGGAGCCGTCGGGGCCGGTGCGGCCAGGAGGACGAAGACTCCCGTCGCGCGGACCGGGGAAGACTTCTTGGAGAGCCCCCTTTCCCTGACAAATGGTGCTTATTAGGCTCTGGGACATGTCAGCCACGGCAGGACCCTCCGACGCGCCGGGCGCGCGACCCACGCCGGACGCGCCACGCCTGATGGACCCGCTCGCCATCGCCACGGAGGCCACCCGGAGCCTCCAGGGCATGTCCACGGAGCTGACCGCGCGCGTGCCGCAGCTCCTGGAGGCCATGCGGTCGGTCGGCACCGGCCTGGAGCTCCACACCACCCTCGACCGGATCGCGCGGACCGCCGCCGAACTGGCCGACGCCCGTTACGCGGCCATCGGCGTCATCGACTCCTCCGGCGGCGGTCTGGCCGATTTCATCACCCACGGCGTCACGGAGGAGCAGCGCGAGCGCATCGGCGCCCTGCCGGACGGCCGTCACGGGCTGCTCGGCGCGCTCATCCACCACCCCGCGCCGGTGATGCTCGCCGATCTCACGTCCGATCCGCGCTTCTCGGGTTTCCCCGAAGGCCATCCGCCCATGCGGAACTTCCTGGGCGTGCCCATCAGGGTCGAGGGCGAGATCTTCGGGAACCTCTACCTCACGGACAAGCGCGGAGGCAGCGAGTTCAGCATCGCGGACCTCCATATGGTCAAGATCCTGGCCACCGAGGCGGGCATCGCGATCGGCAACGCGCGCGTGCACGAGGAGGGCCGCCAGCGCATGCGCTGGATCGACGGCTCGGTGGCCGTCACGACCGCCCTGCTGTCGGGCAGCGACGCCGAGGACGCGCTGGCGGTCGTCGCCGAACAGGCGCGCAGGCTCGCCGACTCGGCGGCCGGGATCGTGCTGCTGCCGGACGACGGCGGCGGCCTGGAGATGGTCGCGGTCTCCGCCGAGGACCCCACGGGCCTGCTGGGGACGGTGATACCGCCGCACAGCCCGGTCGTCTCCCAGCTCCTCGCCGGGGAACCGGTGTTCGTCGACGACTCGGCCACCGACCCCCGCATGATCACGGGGGTGGCGCCGCGCTTCGGCCCGAGCATGCTCCTGCCGCTCAGGAGCGGCGGCCGGGTGCTCGGGACGCTCGCGATGCCCCGGGCGCGCGGAGCACGCCCGTACACGCCCGCCGAGCGCACCCTGGCGGCGCAGTTCGCCGCGCAGGCGGCGCTCGCCCTCGTGCTGGCCGAGGCGCAGCGCGACCGAGAGCGGCTCGCCGTCTTCGAGGACCGCGACCGGATCGCCCGGGACCTCCACGACCTGGTCATCCAGCGGCTGTTCGCCACCGGCCTGATGCTGGAGAGCGCGCAGCGGCAGGCCGTCGTGCCCGAGGTGAAGGTGAAGGTCGGGCAGGCCGTCGACGAGCTGGACGTGACCATCCAGGAGATCCGTACGGCCATCTTCGCGCTCCAGCAGGGGCCCGCGGAGGCGCCCGCCGGGCTGCGCACACGGGTCCTGCGGGAGCTCGGCACGGCGGCCGTGCCGCTCGGTTTCCAGCCCTCGGCGAGCTTTCTCGGCCCGGTCGACGCGAAGGTCGGCGAACTCACCGGCAAGAACCTCATCGCCGCGCTGCGCGAGGCCCTTTCGAACGCCTTCCGGCACGCGCGGGCGTCCCGGATGGAGGTGGTCGTCGACGCCACGGCCACGCTGCCGGACGGGCGGGACGCGGTGCGGCTGACCGTGGCCGACGACGGGGTGGGCATCCCGGAGGGCGGGCGGCGCAGCGGCCTGCGGAACCTGGCCAAGCGGGCGGAGTCGCTGGGCGGGTCGAGCTCGTACGGGCCCGGGCTGGGGGAGGACGGCGGCGGGACACGGGTGGTGTGGGAGGCGCCCCTGTGACTCCCGGGCCGTCCGGGGCCCGGACCCCGGGGGCCTTATGTCCTCATGGCCTCCGAATTCCTCCGAACGGGCCTCAGCGGGCGCGCCCGGCACCGCCCCGGGACACGATCGCGTTCATGCGACACACCGTCCGCGCGAACCACCGCACCGGGCCGCGCCGCTTCGGCCGTACCGGCGGCGTCGTCCTGTGCACCCTCTGCGCCGTCGCCGCGGCGCCCCTGGCCGCTCCCGGGCCGCCGGACGCCGGCCGTCCGCCGGACCGGTCCACCCGGGTGACCTCCGAGGTGCTCCGGCTGGCGGAGGAGGCGGCGCAGGCCCGGCAGCGATACGAGCGGGTGCGGCGGGCCGCCAAGGGGCAGCGGGCGCGGGCCGAGGAGCTCGGCCGGACGCTGCGCGTGCGCGGGGCCGTGCGCTCGGCCCTGCGCGACGACGCGGGCGCCGCGGCCCGCGCGCAGTACCGCACCGGCGGCTTCACCGTGGGTCTCGACGGCGGCGACGGCGCCGGGGGCGCCGAGGAGGAACTGGACGACCCGGTGGAGCTGGTGGCCCGGCAGGTGCCCGCCGTGCGCCGCCGGGCCCGGCTGGGCCGGATGCTCGTCGAGGAGGAGCGCACGAGCAGGCGGCTGGAGGCCGAGGCCCGGTCCCTGGCGGTGTCCCGGAGCGGCCTCGACCGGGACGGCGCCCGGCTGGGTGAGGCCATACGCACCGTGGAGGCCCGGCTGGCGGACTCCCGGGACGATCTCAACGCCGTGGCGCAGGCCGCTCTCGACAGCGGGCGGTGCGCGCCGGTGGACCTGGCGGGCGACCGGGCCGGGCCGGCCGTGGAACGCGCGGCGGCGCGCTCGGCGCGGCCGGCGCGGGAATGGACCCGGCCGGTGGTCTCGTACGAGCTCTCGGCCGGCTTCGGCGGGGTGGGCGCGAACTGGGCCGGCGGGCACACGGGGCAGGACTTCGCCGTCCCCGCCGGCACCCCGGTCCGCGCGGTCGGGGCCGGGACGGTGGTGGCGGCGGGCTGCGGGGGCCCGTTCGGCATCAGCCTGGTGGTCGAGCACGAGAACGGCTGGTATTCGCAGTACGCGCACCTGGCGGTGCCGCTGGCCGAGCCGGGGAGGCGGGTGCGCGCCGGGCAGTGGATCGGGCTGTCCGGGACCACCGGCAACTCCACCGGCCCGCACCTGCACTTCGAGATCCGCAGCACGCCGGAGTTCGGCTCGGCGGTCGATCCGGTGGAGTGGCTGGGCGAACGCGGCGTGCGGCTTTAGGCGTTGCTCTTACGGTGCGCGGTCGGGGGTCAGGCGGCCCCGCGCGCGTGCAGGAGCTGTTCTATGACCAGGGCGACGCCGTCCTCGGTGTTGGCGGCGGTGTGGTGCGTGGTGGCGGCCAGCACCTCGGGGTGGGCGTTGGCCATCGCGTAGGCGGTGCCGGCCCAGCCGAGCATCTCCAGGTCGTTGGGCATGTCGCCGAAGGCCACGACCTCTTCGGGGGTTATGCCGCGCGTGTCGCAGCAGCGCGCCAGGGTGCTGGCCTTGCTGACGCCGACGGCGCTGATCTCCAGGAGGGCGGTGGGGCTGGAGCGGGTGAACTCCCCGTGCGCGCCTCCCGCCTTACGGGCCAGGGTGAGGAATTCGTCGGGCCCGAGCCCGGGGTGGTGGGCCAGCAGCTTGAGGATGGGCGCGGTGTGCCCGGAGTCCTCGGCCAGCAGTTCCTCGGCGGGGGCGACGACGGCGCCCGGGTCGAGGAAGAAGGGCGGGTACTCCGGCTCGTAGTGGATGCCCGTCGTGTGCTCGACGGCGAACGAGGAGCCCGGGGCGACGGCGCGCACGGCGTGCACGACGGCGAGGGCGGACTCCCGCGACAGCGGGCGGACCTCGACGAACCGCCCGCCGTCGTGGAGATCGACTACCGCGGCGCCGTTGGCGCATATGGCCAGGCCGTGGCCGTGGACGTGATCACTGACCACGTCCATCCAGCGGGCCGGGCGGCCGGTGACGAAGAAGACCTCGAGGCCGGCGGCCTCCGCGGCGGCCAAGGCGGCGACGGTGCGGTCGGAGACCGTCTTGTCGTCGTGCAGCAGGGTGCCGTCGAGATCGGTGGCGATCAGCCTCGGGGTCGCGGCTGGGCGGCTGGCCGCCGGGGTGTCGGGCTGCTCGATAGCTGAAGTCACGGTTCCCATTCTCGTCCACGGACCGGTCGGTTCGCACAGGTGTGCGCCCGAGCGCGCGGCCGAGCCGGTGACGCGACCGGCTCCTTCGCCCGCGCCTGTGTCATACCCCGTGCATAGGCTCTTGTCATACCCGGCCCGTAGGCTCGGAGACATGCGACTGAGCACCGTGATCCTTCCCGACCGCCGCTGGTCCGAGGGCGGCCGCGAGACCTGGCAGCGCGCCGAGGAGCTGGGCTTCCACGCGGCGTATACCTACGACCACCTGTCCTGGCGCACCTTCCGGGACGGCCCGTGGTTCGGCGCCGTGCCGACCCTGACCGCCGCGGCGACCGTCACCTCCCGGATGCGGCTGGGCACGCTCGTCACGTCGCCGAACTTCCGCCACCCCGTGACGCTCGCCAAGGAGCTGATCTCCCTGGACGACATCGCGGACGGCCGGATCACGCTGGGCATCGGCGCCGGCGGCTCCGGCTTCGACGCCACCGCGCTGCTCAAGGGCGGCGAGGAGCCGTGGACCCCGCGGGAGCGGGCCGACCGCTTCGCCGAGTTCGTACCGCTGCTGGACCGGCTGCTCACCGAGGAGGTCGTCTCGCACGAGGGCGCGCACTACTCGGCGTTCGAGGTGCGCAACATCCCCGGCTGCGTCCAGCGCCCCCGGCTGCCGTTCGCGGTGGCCGCCACCGGCCCGCGCGGGCTGCGGCTCGCCGCCCGCCACGGCCAGGCGTGGGTGACCACGGGCGACCCGAAGCTGTTCGAGACGGGCACACCGGAGCAGTCCAGGGCGGCCATCGCCGGGCAGATCGAGCGGCTCGGCGCGGCCTGCGCGGAGATCGACCGGGACCCCGCCTCACTGGACAAGATCCTGCTCACGGGCTTCACGCCGGACCGGCCGCTGGACTCCTTCGACGCCTTCGTCGACTTCGCGGGCTCGCACGCCGAGCTCGGGTTCGACGAGATCGTCGTGCACTGGCCGATCGCCGATTCGTTCTTCGAGGCCGATCCGGCGGTCTTCGAGAAGATCGCCACGGACGGCCTCGCCCAGCTCACCTCCTCCTGAGGGCCCAGGGCCGCCTCTGACCGCCTCGGGGGCGGGCCCCGGGGTTCACGGGCTCCGGGCGGGCCGGGGCGCCCCTGGGGCGCGTACGGGCGCCTTCCTGGGCCGGGCTCCCGGCGGGCCTCCGCCCGGAGCCCGCCGGGAGCCCGCCCCTCGGCAGCCGGCCGGCTGCCCGCCGCCCCTCGGCTGTGGGCGGGCTTCACTCCGCCCACAGCCGGCGGCGAGGGAGAATCGGGGCAGAGGCATTCATCGGGGGCTCTCTCCTGCCGGAGTTCCCTCCTGTCAGGGGGAGCGCTCCGCGGAGCCCGGAGGTACCCCATGTCAGACACCCGATTCGCGCCCGACCGGGGACTGACCACCCGCATGGTGGGCACGATGTTCTTCATCGGACTGCTCTACGTGGTCTTCGTGGGTGTGCTGGTGGCCCTGCTGCGCGGGGCCTGGCCGATCGTGCTGCTCCTCGCGGGCGGACTGTTCGTCGCGCAGTTCTGGTTCAGCGACCGGATCGCCGCCTTCGGCATGGGCGCCCGCGAGGTGACCCCGGAGCAGGCGCCCGAGCTGCACGGGGCCGTCGACCGCCTCTGCGCCCTCGCGGACATGCCCAAGCCCCGCGTGGCCGTCGCCGACAGCGACGTACCGAACGCCTTCGCCACCGGCCGCAGTCGGAAGAACGCCCTGGTGTGCGCCACGACCGGGCTGCTGCGGCGACTGGAGCCGGAGGAGCTGGAGGGCGTCCTCGCCCATGAGCTGTCCCATGTCGCCCACCGTGACGTCGCCGTCATGACGATCGCGTCCTTCCTGGGCGTGCTGGCCGGGATGATCACCCGCATCGGGCTGTGGGGCGGCCTGCGCCGGGTCGGCGGCCGGGACAACAGCACCGCCGTCCTCGTGGTGCTGATCCCGCTGATCAGCGCGGTCGTCTACGCCATCAGCTTCCTGCTCACCCGGCTGCTCTCCCGCTACCGCGAGCTGTCCGCCGACCGCGCCGCCGCCCTCCTCACGGGCCGGCCCTCGGCGCTGGCCTCGGCGCTCACGAAGGTCACCGGGCAGATGGCCCGGATCCCCACGCGCGACCTGCGGCAGGCCGAGCCGTTCAACGCCTTCTACTTCGCGCCCGCCTTCTCCAAGGACAGCCTGGGCCGGCTGCTCTCCTCGCACCCGACCCTGGAACAGCGGCTCGACCAGCTCGGCCGGATCTCGGCCCAGCTGGGCCGGGCGTGACGGAAGGAGCCCGAGCGCCGTGGGATTCCTCGACGCCCTCCTCGGCCGCAGCAAGCCGGTGCGGCCGGATCTGGACCGGCTCTTCGCCCTGCCCTCGGCCGCCGTCACCCTCCAGGCGGGGGCCGGCTTCACCCCGACGGGCCGGGGGTCGGTGTGCTTCGCGAGCGTGGAGGGCGGCGCCTTCACCCGCCTCCAGCAGGACGTACGGGCGCTGCTCGACACCGGCACCGGGCGCGGCGGCGTGCCCGTGGAGTTCGGCCGGGACGCGTACGGCTACACATGGCTGCTGGCGCGGCGGCCGGCGGACGCGGAAGGAACGGCGGCACTCGTCAACGATCTGCACGCCGTCAACACACTGCTCCAGGAAGGGGGCTTCGGCCCCCAGCTGCTCTGCTCCCTGCTCGGCTTCCGCGACGCGGAGCGGCGCTCGCTCGCCCTCGTCTACCTCTACAAGCGGGGCACCTTCTACCCCTTCGCGCCGGTGGGGGAACCGGGGGCGGGGGAGAAGCGGGACAACGGGCTGGAACTCCAGGCGCGGGCGCTGCTGCGGGACGACCTGCGGATCGAGGAGGACCTGGGGCGGTGGTTCCCGGTGTGGGGCGCGCCGGGCCTGTGACCGCCGCCGGCCTTGCTCCACCGGCCTTCCGGGCCGACCTGACCGCCCGCGCCCGTCCGCGCCCCTCCGCGCGCGCCCTCGTCCGCCCTCGTCCGTCCGCGCCCGCCCTCGTCCGTCTTCGTCCGCGCCGTGCGCTCAAGGGCCGTCGGCCCCGGGGAGCAGGCCGTCCATCGTCCGGGCCAGGAGCTCCCGCTCGGCGGCGGCCGCGATGAACGCCTCGGTGTGCTCCGCGCCCACCAGCTCACGGACCGCCCGGACGGTCCCGGCGGGCAGCCGGACGGGCTCGCGGGCGGTGCCGGTGGGCCTGGCGGCGCGTGCGTCGGCGGGTGTGTCGGCGGATGTCCGGCGCGGGGCGGGCGTCCCGGCCGGGGCGGGCCCGGCGTCCCAAGGCGCCTCGCCGCTCCAAAGGCCCTCGGCTCCCCAAGGGGCCTCGGCGTCCGCCACCGCGCCCCTGGCCGGTGCGGCCGGGGATCCCGCCGCCTCCGGGGCGGCGGCCGCGACCGCCGCGCCCAACTGGTGTCGCAGATACCGTGTGGCCAAAGCCCGCATGGCGCGGGCGAGTTCCGCGTCGACGGTCTGCTGGGCCAGCGGCCGCAGGCGACGGACCAGCGAGGCGGCCTCCGCCGCCGCCTCGTCGCTCGGGGGGTGATCGAAATACTGGTGGAAGACGTGCTCGGTGGTGAAGTCGAGGAAGCGGCCCGCGATGTACTCCACCTGGGTGCGCAGTTCGCGCAGATGGCCGGAGATGGCGAGCAACGGCACCCCGGCCTTGTGCAGTTCCACCGCGACGCCCAGCTCACGTGGGCTCGGCACGAGGAACGCGTCCTCCGTGCCCGGCACGCGCACGAGCACCCCCAGCTCCACGGCGTCGTCGACGGCCGCCTCGTCCTGCTCGCCGCCGAAGCGCCCGTCCAGCTCCGCCCGGGTGATCCGCTCGGCCGTCTCGTCGCTCCACGGGCCGTCCACCTCGGCGACCAGCCCGAGCACACCGCCGAGCCCCCGCCCCGCGTCCCACGCCTCCAGGAGCTCCTTGATGCTGGCCAGGGTGTATCCGCGGTCGAGCAGACCCGAGATCTGGCGCAGTCGCGCCAGATGGGTGTCGCGGTAGACATTGGCCCGGCCGCGCCGCTCCGGCTTCGGGAGCAGCCCGCGATCCTGGTAGGCCCGGATCGTACGGACCGTGGCCCCACTGCGGTGGGCCAGATCCTCGATCCGGTACTCACCGGAGTCCCGCCCTGCCGTTGCCCGCCGCTCCTGGTTCACAGAGCGCTCCTCACCGGTCTACGAGGCGGCCGCGCGGCCTATCGCGCCCGCCGCGGCCCGGGCCCCGGGCGACGCCGCCAGGTAGGCGACGGCCTTGCGCAGCGAGCCCTCCCGCGAGGGATGGTACGACCGCCGCAGATAGCGCGGCACCGCCGCGCCGAGCTCCCGCCAGGTGGGCAACAGCCCTTTCTCCACGGCTCTGTTGTGCTCGCGCAGCGTATAGCGCATCCGCCCCACGAGCCGGGGGTCGTTCCCGATCAGATAGCGCGTGCCCCACCCCCACAGATAGAAGAGGATCGGCGCGGTGACCGCCATGCCCAGGACCCGCCGTGCGTAGCGCCCCGGGTCCTCGCCGCCGCAGTGCTCGTACATGTCGAAGGCGACCGAACGGTGTTCGACCTCCTCGGCGCCGTGCCAGCGCAGCAGGTCCAGCATCACGGGATCCGGGCCGGCCCGGTCCAGGCCGTCCGCGTCGAGCACCCAGTTCCCCAGGACGGCCGTGAACTGCTCGGTCGCGGCGATCACGCTGAGCCGGAAGCGCAGCCACTCCCGGTCGGAGAGCGGCAGGCCGAACGGCGGGCGCTCGCCGAGCAGGACGTCGAAGAGGAAGTCCACGTGCCGGGTGTACGGGCCGGTGTCCAGGCCCTGCCGGGCGAGGTGTTCGAGCACGTACGCGTGTTGCACGCTGTGCGTGGCCTCCTGGCCCATGAACCCCTTGACGTCCTTCAGCAGGGCCGCGTCCCGCACGAGCGGGAGGGCCTCCTTGAAGACCTTGACGAACCACCGCTCCCCGGCCGGCAGCAGCAGATGCAGGACGTTGATCACATGGGTGGCGGTGGGCTCGTCCGGAATCCAGTGCAGCGGCGTGTCGTCCCAGTCGAAGGAGACGCGTCGCGGGGCGATGGGGTGTGCCACGGTGTGGCCGGTGCGGGGGCCGTCGGTCATCTTCTGCTCCTCTGCGGGGGGCCGCGGTCCCGCTACAGCGGGAGGTCGATCCGCGCGAGGGCGCGCAGCAGCCGCGGTGTGAAACGGGACATGAGACGCAGGCCGTGGGCCTCGGGCGTCACCGGGACGACCGCCTGGTCGCGATGGACGGCCCGCAGGACCGCCTCGGCGACCTTCTCCGGTGGGTAGTTGCGCCGGCCGTACAGCCGGACCGCCTTCTTCCGGAGCTGTCGCTGCTCGTCCTCGGAGACGCCCGTGAAGCGCGCGGTGGCCGTGATGCCGGTGTTGACGATGCCGGGGCAGATCGCGGTGACTCCGATGCCCTTGCCCGCCAGCTCGGCGCGCAGGCACTCGCTGAGCATCAGCACGGCGGCCTTGGACGTGCTGTACGCGGTGAGGAACCTCGACGGCTGGAAGGCCGCCGCCGAGGCGGTGTTGACGATATGGCCGCCCTGCCCGCGCTCCGCCATCTGCCTGCCGAAGACCCGGCAGCCGTGGACGACCCCCCACAGATTGACGTCGAGGATCTTCCGCCACTCCTCGGCCGAGGTGTCCAGGAAGGCGCCGGCCAGGCCGATGCCGGCGTTGTTGACCAGGATGTCCACCACGCCGTGCTCGGCGGCGACCTTGGCGGCCAGCTTCTCCATGGCCGCCTCGTCCGAGACGTCGACGGTCTCGGCCGCCGCCTCGGGCGCGCCCAGCAGCCGGGCCATCTCCGCCGTGCGCACCGCCCCCTCGGGGTCGCGGTCGACGGCGATCACGCGCGCGCCGGCCTCCGCGAAGGCGAAGGCCGTCGCCCGGCCGATGCCGCTCGCCGCGCCCGTCACCAGCACCAGCCGGCCGCCGAACGCCTGGGCGTACGGCCCCGCGGGCGCCGAGGCGCGGCCGGCCGGGCCCCCGGCGCCGCGCTCCCGCTCCGCCACGAACTCCGCGATCCAGGCCGAGACCTGGTCCGGCCGGGAGCGCGGCACCCAGTGCTTCGCGGCCAGGGTGTGCCGCACCAGACCGGGCGCCCACTCCTCCAGGCCGTCGTAGAGCCGGTCGGAGAGGAAGACGTCCCCGGTCGGGGTGATCAGCTGGACGGGCGCGTGGGCGTAGGCGTCGGTGCGCGGGCGGCGCATACGGGCGCGGATGTTGTCGCGGTACAGCCAGGCGCCGTGCGCCGCGTCCGTCGCCAGTGACTCCGTCGGATACCCGTCGGAGGGGAGCTTCTCCAGCCGCGCGAGGATCTTCGGCCACCGCTTCAGGAGCGGGCCGCGCATGAGGGCCTCCGGCAGCACCGGGGTGTGCAGCGCGTACACGTACCAGGACCGGGCGCTCTGGCTCAGGAGCTGGGCCACCCGGCGCGGGGTGGGCCGGGTGGCGCGCCTGCGCAGCCACAGCGCGAGGTGGTCGAGGGAGGGGCCGGAGATCGAGGTGAAGGACGCGACCCGCCCCTCGGTGCGGCGCGCCGTGGCGAACTCCCAGCCCTGCACCGAACCCCAGTCGTGCCCCACCAGGTGCACCGGCGCGTCGGGGCTCACCGCCTCCGCCACGGCCAGGAAGTCGTCGGTGAGCTTCTCCAGGGTGAAGCCGCCCCGCAGCGGCAGCGGCGCCGTGGAACGGCCGCAGCCCCGGATGTCGTAGAGCACGACATGGAAGCGGTCCCGCAGCCGCTCCGCGACCTCGGACCAGACCTCCTTGCTGTCCGGATAGCCGTGCAGCAGCAGCACGGTGGGCCGCGAGGCGTCGCCCAGCTCCTGGACGCACAGCTCGATCCCGCCCGTGCGGACCCACCGCTCGCGCGCGCCTTCGGTCCCTGCCCTCATGCGGCCCTCTCCTCCTGCCGGCGCCGCACATGCGGCAGATCGTCGTCCAGCCAGAACGCGCTCTCCTCGGGGTCCCGCGAGTCGGTGACCACCAAGAGCTCCTCGAACTTCGCGCCGACCCCACGGAAGCCGAGATGGGGCTCCACGGCCCACAGCCCGGGGGCCGGCGGGTGGTCGGAGAAGCGGTGCGGGCTCCACAACGGCGACCAGCCCTCCCGGTGGCCGCGCAGGGCGTCCGAGGCCAGCCCCCGCAGCGCCTGGGTGCCGAACCCGAAGACCTGGGGTGACCAGCGACGCTCCCGTATCCGGCCGACCTTGTGCGCGATCACCCCGAAGGGATAGGCCCGATGGCGGTTGGCATGGCCCTGGCGCACCATGAGGCGCTCCACGTCCTCGTAGATCTCCCGGAGCGGGCGGCGCTCGCGCACCTCGCGCAGGATCAGCTCCCGGTGCTCCCGCAGATCGGCCATCAGCAGCTCGTGCAGGGGATGGGGCCCGAGGCAGCCCGCGTAGCCGATGTCGGCCGTGAAGCCCCGGTGCACCGGGGCCATGTCGAGGATGAAGGGCATCCCCGGCTCCAGCCGCCGGTCCGTGGGGAAGAACTGGAGCGGCACCCGGAACCCCACGAACGCCGTGCGGTCCCCGAACCACGCGAAGGGGAGGTGGAACCAGTCGCGCACGCCGCGCTCCCGCAGCCACGCGCGCTGCATCCGGGCCGCCTCGCGCTCGGTCACCCCCGGCCGGAGCTGGGCGGCGACCTCCTCCGCGCAGTCGTACGCGAGGCGCTGCGTTTCCTTGAACCCCCGCAGATCCGCGGTCAGTTCCCGAGCCACTGCTGAGGCCATCGCCGTCCGCCGTTCCCTAGGGGCCGCACGCCGGTACACGTTCCACAACTTGACACTGATGAATGTGACAATGCTCCGCGGCTACGTCAAGACTTGTGCACGCCCTGTGGATAACTTTCGGTAACCCGGGGAGGGGACCGGAGCCGCCCCCGCCCCGCGCCCCCGCCCCCGTTGATCACGCCGGCGCCCCCGCTCACCGGCCTCCTCCCCTACGGGGACGTCAGACCTGAGGACTACGCACATCCAGCCATCCGGTCTGACGCCCTCTGTGGCAGGCGCCACTACCGTCGAAGGCGTGACTGTGATCGCTACCGAAAGCCTCAGCAAGCGGTTCCCCCGGGTGACCGCGCTCGACCGGCTGTCCGTCGACATCACGCCGGGCGTGACCGGCCTGGTGGGTGCCAACGGAGCCGGCAAGTCCACGCTGATCAAGATCCTGCTCGGGCTCTCCCCGGCCACCGAGGGCCGCGCCAGCGTGCTCGGCCTCGACGTCGCCACCGAGGGCGCCGCCATCCGGGAGCGGGTCGGCTACATGCCCGAGCACGACTGCCTGCCGCCCGACGTCTCCGCGACCGAGTTCGTCGTCCACATGGCCCGCATGTCCGGCCTGCCGGCCACGGCCGCGCGCGAGCGCACCGCCGACACGCTGCGCCACGTGGGTCTGTACGAGGAGCGCTACCGCCCCATGGGCGGCTACTCCACCGGCATGAAGCAGCGGGTCAAGCTGGCCCAGGCGCTCGTCCACGACCCGCGGCTGGTCCTGCTCGACGAGCCCACCAACGGCCTCGACCCGGTCGGCCGCGACGAGATGCTCGGCCTGATCCGGCGGGTCCACACGGACTTCGGCATCTCGGTGCTGGTCACCTCGCACCTGCTGGGCGAGCTGGAGCGCACCTGCGATCACGTCGTGGTCATCGACGGCGGCAAGCTGCTGCGGTCCTCGTCCACGGACGACTTCACCCAGTCCACGGGCTCCCTCGCCGTGGAGGTCACCGACTCGGACGCCCGCCCCGACGGCACCGCCGCGCTCCTCGCGGCCCTCGCCGGGGCCGGCCTCACGGTCCGGCCGGCCGGCCGGACCGCCGACGGCGCGCCCGTCTCCGGCCGCGTCCTCCTCGTCGACGTCCTCGACGAGAGCACCTACGACACGGTCCGCGACGCCGTCACGGACCTCGGACTCGGCCTGGTCCGCATGGAGCAGCGCCGCCACCGCATCGCGGAGGTCTTCCGGGACGAGGACCCCGCCGCCACCGCCCCGGCCGGCCCGGCGGACCCGGCCGGCGGAGGCTGGGGCGCCGGTCATCAGTGGGCGGCCGCGGCCCAGCGCGACGAGCAGAACGGAGGCGCGCCCGATGCCGCCTGAGACCACGGCGCCCGCCCAGGACGTCATCCACAACATCGGCTACCGGAACTACTCCGGCGCCCGCCTCGGCCGCGCCTACGCCCGCCGCTCGCTGTTCTCGCAGAGCCTGCGCGGCGCGTACGGACTCGGCCGGTCGGCGAAGTCCAAGGTCCTGCCGATGATCCTGCTCGGCGTCATGTGCGTCCCCGCCGCCATCATGGTGGCGGTCGCCGTGACGACGAAGATGAACGACCTGCCGGTGGCCTACACGCGCTACGCGATCCTCCTCCAGGCCGTCATCGGCCTCTACCTCGCCTCCCAGGCCCCGCAGTCGGTCTCCCGCGACCTGCGCTTCAAGACCGTCCCGCTGTACTTCTCCCGCCCGATCGAGCGCGTCGACTACGTGGCGGCCAAGTTCGCGGCGATGGCCTCGGCGCTCTTCCTGCTCACCGCCGTGCCCCTGCTGATCCTGTACGTGGGCGCCCTGCTCGCCAAGCTGGACTTCGCCGACCAGACGAAGGGCTTCGCGCAAGGACTGGTCTCCGTGGCCCTGCTCTCCCTCCTCTTCGCCGGTCTCGGCCTGGTGGTCGCCGCGCTCACCCCGCGCCGCGGCTTCGGCGTCGCCGCGGTCATCGCGGTGCTGACGATCTCCTACGGCGCGGTGTCGACCGTCCAGGGCATCGCCCTCGCCCGCGACAACACGGACGCGATCAGCTGGCTCGGCCTGTTCTCGCCGATCACCTTGATCGACGGCGTCCAGACGGCGTTCCTCTCCGCCACGTCCGCCTTCCCCGGCGGCCACGGCCCGGGCACCGGCACCGGGGTCGTCTACGTCCTCGTGCTGCTCGCCGTGATCGCCGGATCGTTCGGGCTGCTGATGCGCCGCTACCGAAAGGCCGGGCTGTGACCGCCTTCCCGTCGCCCGACCGTCACCCCTCAGGGAAATGGGCCGCGCCCATGAGCGCCCTCCCGTCGCCCGCACGCCACCCCTCAAGGAATGGGCTGCGCCCATGAGTACTGTCCGCATCGACAACGTCTCCCGCTGGTTCGGCAACGTCGTCGCCGTCAACGACGTCTCCATGACCGTCGGCCCCGGTGTCACCGGCCTCCTCGGTCCCAACGGCGCCGGGAAGTCCACCCTCATCAACATGATGGGCGGCTTCCTCGCCCCCTCCACCGGCACGGTCACCCTCGACGGCGCGACGATCTGGCGCAACGAGGGCGTCTACCGCCACATCGGGATCGTCCCCGAGCGCGAGGCGATGTACGACTTCCTCACCGGCCAGGAGTTCGTCCGCGCCAACGCCGAACTCCACGGCCTGGGCGCGAAGGAGGCGCAGCACGCCCTCGCCACGGTCGAGATGGAGTACGCGCAGGACCGCAAGATCGCGACGTACAGCAAGGGCATGCGCCAGCGCGTGAAGATGGCCTCCGCCCTGGTCCACCAGCCGTCCGTGCTCCTCCTCGACGAGCCCTTCAACGGCATGGACCCGCGCCAGCGGATGCAGCTGATGGAACTGCTGCGGCGCATGGGCGCGGAGGGCCGTACGGTGCTGTTCTCCTCGCACATCCTCGAAGAGGTCGAGCAGCTCGCCGCCCACATCGAGGTCGTGGTCGCGGGCCGGCACGCCGCCTCCGGCGACTTCCGCAAGATCCGCCGCCTGATGACGGACCGCCCGCACCGCTACCTCGTGCGCTCCAGCGACGACCGGGCCCTCGCCGCCGCCCTCATCGCCGACCCCTCCACGGCCGGTATCGAGGTCGACCTCAAGGAGGGCGCCCTGCGCGTCCAGGCCGTCGACTTCGGCCGCTTCACCACCCTGCTGCCGCGCGTCGCCCGCGCGCACGGCATCCGGCTCCTGACGGTCTCGCCCTCCGACGAGTCCCTGGAATCGGTCTTCTCCTACCTCGTCACGGCCTGAAAGGAGCCTGGAGCGCCATGTACAACCGCACCGTCGCCCGGCTGACCTACCGGGGACTCCTCGGCCGCCGCCGCGCCTTCATCCTCTTCGCGCTGCCCGCCCTCCTGCTCGTCATCTCGGTCGTCATCCGCGTCCTGACCGGCGCCGACGACGACACCGCCGCGAACGTCCTGGGCGGCTTCGCGCTCGCCACGATGGTGCCGCTCATCGGGGTCGTCGCCGGTACGGGCGCGATCGGGCCGGAGATCGACGACGGCTCGGTGGTCTATCTCCTCTCCAAGCCCGTCAAGCGCCCCACGATCATCTTCACCAAGCTGGTCGTCGCCGTCGGCGTCACCGCGGCCTTCTCCGCGGTCCCCACCCTGATCGCGGGCTTCATCCTCAACGGCAACAGCCAGCAGATCGCCGTCGCCTACGCCGTGGCCGCCGCCGTGGCCTCCGTCGCCTACAGCGCGATCTTCCTCCTCCTGGGCACCGTCACCCGGCACGCCGTCGTCGCCGGCCTCGTCTACGCCCTGGTCTGGGAGACCCTCTTCGGCAGCCTCATCTCCGGCGCCCGCACCCTGAGCGTCCAGCAGTGGTCCCTGGCCCTCGCCCAGAAGATCGGCGCCGAAGGCGCCATCACCTCGGACGTCGGCCTCCCCCTGGCCCTCGTCCTCCTCATCGGCGTCACCACCCTGGCGACCTGGTACGCGGGTCAGAAACTCCGCACGCTGACCTTGGCCGGGGAGGAGTGACGGACGGTTCCTCCCGCGCGGCGGGTGTCGGGTAAGGGGCGGGCTCCATGGAGCCCGCCCCTTACCCGACCACGGCCTACAGCCGGGCCTCCAGAATTCGCGCTATGGCCGTCTGTTCCGGTTCCAGCGTGACCTTCTCGCCGTCCTCCGTGTCCTCCACCTCCCACAGGGAGTTCTGGAGGACCCGGCCCAGTGTCCAGCGGGCGGCGCGGGCGCGGTCGAGGGAGAGGACGTCGGTCATCAGGTCGAAGCGGCGGAGGACCGCTCGTTCCACGTCGCCCGTGGCCGTGACGTCGTCCCAGCGGTCGCGGAGGGCGGGGAGGAGTTCGAAGCCGGGGTCGCCGACCAGGGGTTTGGGGTCGATGGCCAGCCAGGGCTCGCGCGCCGCGCCGGGCAGGGGGGCCAGGACGTTCTCGTAGTGCAGGTCCCAGTGCAGCAGACGGTCGCCCGGTTCGGCGATCACTTCCCTTACGGCCTCGGCGCAGCGCGCGACGACGCGCCGGTCGGCGGTGTCGGTGACGTACGGGAGGGCGTCGGGGGTGTCGGCGAGCATCGCGCCCGCGATGTCCGCGAGCGAGCGCAGGCCCGCGGGGGCCGGGGTCGTCAGGAGCCGCGCGAGGAGCTCCGTAAGGAGGCGCAGGGACGCTTCGTGGTCCTCCACGGCCAGCAGCGAGCGGTTCGCGTCCAGCCGCTCCAGGAGCATCGTGCCCGAGGCCGTGTCGTGGTCGAGCATGGCCACCGCGCCGTCGCCGCCCCACGCGCGCAGGGCGACGGGCTCGCCCACGCTCTCGTCGGTGACGGGCTGGAGCTTGAGCGCGGCCCGGGTGCCGTCCTCGCGCAGGACGGGCAGGACGAGCGCGACGAAGCCGTGCGAGGAGGGGCCGTCGAGCCGGAGCCGCCAGCGGTCGAGGAACTCCGCGGCCAGGTCCGGCAGGGCGGCGATCCAGGCGCGGCCCGCCTCCCCGTCGAACTCGTCGTGGTACGCGGCGAGTGTGGTGGGGACGGTGATGCGGGAAGGCACGTGCATGGCGGACGGACTCCTCACGACGGTTCCACGGTGGTTCCGCTGGGGAACCACGACGGTTCCCCAGCGACCGGCCGGGACCGCCGGGCGGCTCCGGGCGCCGGGCCCCCGCGACGGGAGCGGCGTACGGGACCGGCGGGGCCGGGGCCGGCTCGGGAGGCCCCGGAAGGAGCCTCCCGTCACCTCAACGTCTCAGATCCGCCGATCGCGCCCGGCGCCCAGACCCAGCAGTACCAGGCTCGCGCAGGCGACGAGGAGCAGCGCCACCGGCAGCGTCCAGCCGTCCGTGGCCTGGTGCACCGCGCCGAGCGCGAACGGGCCGACGGACGCCACCAGATAGCCCCAGGTCTGCGCCATGCCCGAGAGCCGGGCCGCCGTGTGGGAGTCCCGTGTGCGCAGCACCATCATCGTCAGCGCGAGCCCCAGCGTGCCGCCCTGCGCGACGCCCATCAGGGTCGCCCAGAGCCAGGCGCCGGCCACGGGCGCGACGAGCAGGCCGGTGACGCCCGCCGCCATCAGCGCCACGACGCCGACCGCCAGCAGCCGCTGGTCGCGCAGCCGCCCGGCCAGGAGCGGCACGACGAACGAGCCGGCCATCTGCACCAGCGTGTAGAAGGAGTAGACGAGGCCCGCCTCGCTCTTGCTCATGCCGCCGTCGGTGAAGATCGTCGGCATCCAGGCGATGCACACGTACGCGATCAGCGACTGCACGCCCATGAACAGCGTGACCTGCCAGGCGAGCGGGGTGCGCAGCAGCCCGCGCTCCGGCGCTCCGGTACGGCGCTCCGTGGCCGCGGCCTCGCCGTGGTGGGTGCCCCGGCGCGCCAGGAGCGCCTGGGGCAGCCAGACGGCGGCGGCGACGGCCGCGAGCAGTGCCCAGGAGACCAGGGACCCCTGCCAGCCGCCCAGGGCCTCCTCCAGCGGCACGGCGGAGGCCGCCGAGACGGTGGCGCCGAGGATCATCGCGGTGGAGTACAGGGCGGTCATGCTCGCGGCCCGCTCGGGGAAGTCCCGCTTGATCAGGCCCGGCATCAGGACGTTCAGCAGGGCTATCGCCGTGCCGACGAGCGCGCAGCCGGCGAACAGCGCGACGACGGGCGGCGCCACGCGCAGCAGGATGCCGCCGCACAGCAGGACGAGCGCGCCGCACAGCACGGCCTCGGTGCCCCAGCGGCGGGCCAGCTTGGGCGCGACGATCGAGCCGAGCCCCATGAAGACGAGGGGGATGGTCGTCACCAGGCTGCTCGCGGTGGCGGCCAGGTGGAAGTGGTCGCCGATCTCGCCGACCAGCGGCGACACCCCGGCCAGCGCCGCCCGCATGTTGAGCGAGGCCAGCACGATGCCGAGGAGCACCAGCGCGGGGTGGGCGCGCAGCCGCCGCCGCGCGGCCGCCACGGCGGGCGCGGGCGCCAGGTCCTCCTCCGCGTCGATCAGTGGTGCTTGGGGCCTCGGCTCCGACATGGGTGATCTCTCCAAAGGGGTGCGGGAACGATGGGAGGGGCGGCGGGTCAGCTTTCCGGGAGCAGGGACTCCACGGCCCGCTTGGGCCGTTCGAGCAGCAGCCGGGCGGCCCGCGCGGCCGCCTCGGGGTCGCCGGAGGCGATGGCGGTCATCAGGTCGTGGTGGTCGCCGTGGACGATGCGCGGCATCTCGCGGTCGCCGAGCGCGGTGACGAGCGCCTCGCGCACCGAGCTGCTGAACCAGCCGTACGTCGCGGTCAGCGCGCTGTTGTGGGCGGCCTCCACGACCGCCCGGTGGAAGGCGACGTCGTGGTCCGCGTAGAGCTCCAGGCTGCCGGAGTCCGGCTGGCCCTCGGGGTCCTCGAAGGCCGTCTGGGCGTCCAGGGCCGCCCGCATCCGCTCCAGGTCGGCGGGCTCGTGGCGCACCGCCGCGAGCCGCGCGGCCTCGACCTCCAGGGCGATGCGCAGCTCCAGGACGTCCCGCACACCGGCGCGCTGCACTCCGCGCATGATCTCGGCCGGGTCGGCCATGGAGACGACGAAGGTGCCCTCGCCCTGCCTCGAACGGAGCATTCCGGCGTGGACGAGCACCCTTACGGCCTCGCGGACCGTGTTCCGCCCGACCTGGAGCTGCTCCGCGAGCGCGTGCTCGGTCGGGATGCGCTCGCCGACCCGCCACTCACCGGCGCCGACCTGGGCGCGCAGCTGATCCACGACGGTGTCCACGAGGGACTGCCGCCCCGCCGCCCGCAGTGCCATTCCGTGTTCCTCCGAAGCCCGATTCTCCCGGTTGCCCAGTCATCCTACAACTGCGTCCGGATCCGGCCGAGGCTACCGTCGTAAGGGTGAAGGCAGACGTCGCACGCCTGCGCTCCGCCGTGAGCTCCTGGGTCCGGACCTCTCCCGGCACCCACATCTGGCTGCTGATCATCGGGGTGACCAGCCTGGTCGTCGCCGCGGCCAGCCAGGACCTGGAGACCTTCCTCCTGCACCGCACCAGCAGCAACATCCACCAGCTGAACAAGCAGCCGATCGAGTCCCTGCTGATCAGCGGCTTCTGGATCGAGAACCCGTCCTCGTTCCTGCTCTACGCCGGGCTCTTCGAGCTCGTCCACGCCAATGTCGAACGCTGGATCGGCACCCTGCGCTGGCTGTTCGTCGTCGCCGTCGCGCACGTCGCGGCCACGCTCATCAGCCAGGACATCGTCATGCTGGCCATCCAGGACCACTCGCTACCGCGCTCGATGAAACACGTGGTCGACATAGGCGTCTCCTACGGGCTCGCCGCGGCGGCCGGCGTCCTCACCTACCGGGTGCCGCGCCCCTGGCGGTGGGGCTACTCCGCGAGCCTGGTGGCCTTCTTCGCCGTCCCGCTGTGCACCGGCGGCACGTACACCGACATCGGCCACGCGGTTTCCGTGACCATCGGCCTGGCCTGCGGCCGCCCGCTCTCGTACGGGCTGCCGACGTGGGACCTCACCCGCGCCGAGGAAGCCCTGCGGAGGAGGCGGAGGAGACGGGGACGGGCGAAGGCCGCTCCCGGGCCACCGGGGTCCCCCGGTGAGCCGGACGCGGCCTTCGGTGAAGCGGAGTCACCCGGGTCCGTCAGGCGAACAGACGCTCAAGGACGACCGCGATCCCGTCGTCCGCGTTCGACTCGGTGATCTCGTCGGCCACGGCCTTCAGCTCGGCATGGGCGTTGGCCATGGCCACGCCGTGGGCCGCCCAGCCGAACATCGGGACGTCGTTGGGCATGTCGCCGAAGGCGATCGTGTCGGCGGCCTTCAGACCCAGCCGGCGCGCGGCCAGCGACAGGCCCGTGGCCTTGCTCAGCCCGAGCGGCAGCAGTTCGACGATGCCGGGGCCCGCCATCGTCACGCCCACCAGGTCACCGGCGACGCCTCGCGCGACCTCGGCCAGGCCGTCGTCGTCGAGGCCCGGGTGCTGGAGGTAGAGCTTGTTCAGCGGGGCGGCCCACAGCTCGGCGGTGTCCGTGACCGAGATGACCGGAAGGGGGCCCTCCTGGACGCGATAGCCGGGGCCGACCAGCACCTCGCCGTCCATGCCGTCCCGGCTGGCGGCCAGGAACAGCGGGCCGACCTCGGCCTCGATCTTGGCGACGGCGAGACCGGCGAGCTGCCGGTCCAGCGTCACCGACGTCAGGAGCCGGTGCTCACCCGCGTGGTACACCTGCGCGCCCTGCCCGCACACCGCGAGGCCCTGGTAGTCCAGCGCCTCCAGGATGTGCTTGGTCCAGGGCACCGAGCGGCCGGTGACGACGATGTGCGCGGCGCCCGCCGCCGTCGCCCGGGCGAGCGCGGCGCGGGTGCGCTCCGAGACGGTGTCGTCGGGGCGCAGCAGCGTGCCGTCGAGGTCGGTCGCGATCAGCCGGAACGGCGGCGGACCCGCGGGTGAGCCGGAGGAGGTCACTTGGCGACGGGCTCCAGGATCTCGCGGCCGCCCAGGTAGGGGCGGAGCACCTCGGGGACGCGGACCGTGCCGTCGGCCTGCTGGTGGTTCTCCAGGATCGCCACGATCGTGCGCGGGACGGCGCACAGCGTGCCGTTGAGCGTCGCCAGCGGGCGGACGTTCTTGCCGTCGCGCATCCGCACGGACAGGCGGCGGGCCTGGAACTCGTCGCAGTTGGAGGTCGAGGTCAGCTCGCGGTACTTGCCCTGGGTGGGGATCCACGCCTCGCAGTCGAACTTGCGCGAGGCGGAGGAGCCGAGGTCACCCGTGGCCACGTCGATCACCTGGAACGGCAGCTCCAGGCTGGTCAGCCACTGCTTCTCCCACTCCAGCAGACGGGCGTGCTCCGCCTCCGAGTCCTCCGGCGCGATGTACGAGAACATCTCGACCTTGTCGAACTGGTGGACGCGGAAGATGCCCCGGGTGTCCTTGCCGTACGTACCGGCCTCGCGGCGGAAGCACGGGGAGAAGCCGGCGTAGCGCAGCGGGAGCTGCGAGGCCTCCAGGATCTCGTCCATGTGGTACGCCGCGAGCGGCACCTCGGACGTGCCGACCAGGTAGAAGTCGTCCTTCTCCAGGTGGTAGACGTCCTGGGCGGCCTGGCCGAGGAAGCCGGTGCCCTCCATGGCCCGCGGCTTGACCAGCGCGGGGGTGAGCATCGGGGTGAAGCCGGCGGCGGTGGCCTGCGCGATGGCGGCGTTCACCAGCGCGAGCTCCAGCAGCGCGCCGACGCCCGTCAGGTAGTAGAAGCGCGAACCGGAGACCTTGGCGCCGCGCTCGACGTCGATCGCGCCGAGCGACTGGCCGAGCTCCAGGTGGTCCTTGGGCTCGAAGCCCTCGGCGGCGAAGTCGCGCGGGGTGCCGACGGTCTCGAGGACGACGAAGTCGTCCTCGCCGCCGCGCGGGACGTCCGGGTGGACGAGGTTGCCGATCCGGAGCAGGAGCCGCTGAGCCTCGGCGGCGGCCTCGTCCTGCTCGGCGTCGGCGGCCTTGACGGCGGCGGAGAGCTCGCCCGCCTTCTTCAGCAGGGCGGCCTTCTCGTCACCGGCGGCCTTGGGGATGAGCTTGCCGAGCGACTTCTGCTCGGAGCGGAGTTCGTCGAAGCGGACGCTGGACGACCTGCGCCGCTCGTCGGCGGAGAGCAGCGCGTCGACGACGTCGACGTCCTCTCCACGGGCGCGCTGGGAGGCGCGCACACGGTCGGGGTCCTCACGAAGCAGGCGAAGGTCAATCACCCCACAAGGCTACCGTTGCGGGGACGATCACTCGACGCGATATTCCTCTACGTCCCATTTTGCCCTAGTTTAGGGTGGGTGGAAAAGGCTGTGAATAACGCTGTCGGCGGGGCTGTCGGAAAATGCGTGCGCATTTGATGAAAAGGGGCATAGGGGCGGGCGTGAGGAAGGCGGCCCGGTGATCACCCTTGCGGGTGGCGGGAGTTGGGAGGGCTGTTGTCCACAGGAGTCGATACTTCCGTTTCTTTGTCCACAGGCTGTGCGTGAAATCTGTGGACGCCGGAATCGAACGTTCCGATCAGTTCCGTCCCGTGCCCAAGATTTGTAGGTCAAACCTCTCCGGCCCGCTCATTCGGGTGGTATTGGCTCGCCCTAAAGGGTTGTTTGGTGACATTCACCTGACGTTCCCGTGGCCTGGACCCTCTAAGGGGTGACCTAGGTGCTGTGGATGACGGGCCTGTAGTTAGAGAGATTTGTCGACCTTGACCGATTCGGGGAGACTTCCGGGGGCCTCGATCTGTCGACTTATCCCCAGGTCGAGAACGGCCTGTGGATAACCCTGTGGGTCATCCACACCGTGCCCGCCGCCGGCCGCCATCGGCCCACACCGTGCCCCCACCCGGCCCCCACCGGTCTCCGTCAGCCCCGGCCGTCCTGGCAGCGCGCGATCCAGTCCGTCGCCGCCGTGAAGTCCTCGTCCGACATGCCCCGCGCCGTCGGCCCCACCTCGGCCGGGTCGACCCCGGCGCGCGGATACGAGCCGAGGAACCGCACCTTCGGGCAGATCCGCTTGAGACCCATCAGCGCCTCGGCCACCCGGCGGTCGGTGATGTGGCCCTCCGCGTCGATCGCGAAGCAGTAGTTGCCGATGCCCTCGCCCGTCGGCCGCGACTGGATGAGCATGAGGTTCACCCCGCGCGACGAGAACTCGTGGAGCAACTCCAGCAGCGCGCCCGGGTGGTCGGCGCGCAGCCACACCACGACGGAGGTCCGGTCCGCGCCCGTGCGGACCGCCGGGCGGGCGGGGCGGCCCGCCAGCACGAAGCGGGTCTGCGCGTTCTCCGCGTCGTGGATGTCGGTGACCAGCGCCTCCAGCCCGTACGTCGCCGCCGCGAACTCACCGGCGAAGGCGGCGTCGTAACGCCCCTCCCGCACCAGCCGGGCACCGTCCGCGTTCGACGCCGAGGACTCCCACAGCGCGTCCGGCAGGTTCGCCGCCAGCCAGTTGCGCACCTGCGGCTGCGCGACCGGGTGGCCGGTCACCGTCTTGATGTCGGACAGCTTCGTCCCCGGCCGCACGAGCAGCGCGAACGCGATCTGGAGCACGACCTCGCGGTAGATCATCAGCGGGGCGCCGGTGGCCAGTTCGTCGAGGGTCGCGGTGACCCCGCCCTCGACGGAGTTCTCGATCGGTACGAGCGCGGCGGCGGCCTCGCCGTTGCGCACGGCGTCCAGGGCGGCCGGCACGGAGACCATGGGCACGAGTTCCCGCGGGGCGGCCTCGGGGAGCGTGCGCAGGGCGGCCTCGGTGAAGGTGCCCTCCGGGCCGAGGTAGGTGTAGCGGCTGGCCGACATCACGCGATTTCCTCCGGGGGGTTGCCTTGGGCTTCGTCACGATACCGAGTGACCCGCGGCCGGCGGTTCCCGAACGGGGCCGGGCCCGGGACGGCCCGCCCCCGCCCGGTCGCCGGGCCTTCCGCGTTCCCGCCCTCCCCGGGGGGAGAGCGGGAACCGGGCCGTCACCCCTCCAGCAGCCGCTGCCCCACGTACTCGCCCGGCGCGCAGCCGCCCGGGACCGCGTACAGCCCGCTCGACTCGTGGCTGAGGAAGCGGGAGAGCCCGTCCCCGCGGTCCAGCTTGCGCTGGACCGGGACGAAGCCCCTGCGGGGGTCCGCCTGCCAGGCGACGAAGAGCAGGCCCGCGTCCGGGGCGCCGTCGTCGCGGTAGCCGTCGTGGAAGTTGAACGCGCGCCGCAGCATCGCGGCTCCCCGGTTGGACTCCGGGGCCGCGACGCGGACGTGGGCGTCGCCCGCGATCGCCAGCGAGCCGTCCGCGCCGAACTTCTCCAGGTCCACCGGGGTCGTCTCCGTACCGCCCGAGAGGGGCGCGCCGTCGGACTTCCGGCGGCCGATGACCTTCTCCTGGCGCTCCAGCGACAGGTGGTCCCAGCTGTCGAGCAGCATCCGGATGCGCCGGACCACCGCGTACGAGCCGCCGGCCATCCAGTCGCCGGAGTCGTCCGGGACGAAGACCCGGGCGGCGAAGTCGGGATCCGCCGGCTTCGGGTTGTTGGTGCCGTCGATCTGGCCCATCAGATTGCGGCCGGTCATCGGCTTCGCGGTGGCGCCCGGCGTCCGGTTGAAGCCGTTCATCTGCCAGCGCGGCCGCGCCGCGTCCCCGGCCTGCTTCTGGAGCACCCGCAGCGCGTGGAAGGAGACGAGCGGATCGTCGGCGCCGACCTGCACCCACAGGTCGCCCTCGCCGCGCTTGGCGTCGAGCGCGTCGGCGGTGAAGACGGGCAGCGGCTCCAGGGCGACGGGCCGCTTGGAGACCAGGCCGGTCCGGTCGAAGAAGGTGCGGCCGAAACCGAAGGTGACGGTCAGGGACGAGGGACCCGCGTCGAGGGCGATGCCGGTGTCGTCGCCCTTGGGAGCCTCGCCCGCCATCAGCTCCGCGGCCGTCGCCGACCAGCGCCGCAGCAGGGCCGCCGCGGCCCTGCGGTCGGCGCCGGGCGCGAGGTCGAAGGCGAGCAGATGGCCGTGCGCCTGCGCGGGATCGGCGATCCCGGCCTGATGTTTCCCGTGAAACGGCACGGTCCCGGCGCCGACGCCCGCGAGCTCCGCCGGGGTCTCCCGCGCGGCTTCGGCCGCGAGCGCGCCGCCGGCGCCGCCCACGACGAGTCCGGCCGCGCCGACGGCCCCGGCGGTGCCGAGCAGCCGCCGCCGGCTCATCCCCCGTTCCCGCTCGGGCGCCCGGCTCTCCGCCGGTGTCGTCTTCTCTGCCTGTCCAGCTCGTTCAGCCATCAGTTGATCTTCACGTTCCTGAGCTCCGTGATCTGGTCGATGTCGGAGGTCCGTACGGTCAGGGTGAGCTGCCACTCGCCGGCCATGGGGAGCTGGAGGCCGGTGGCCTGCCAGTGCCCGGCGGAGAGGCGCTTGAGGGGGGTGCGCAGCGGGCCGATCTTCTTCCGGGTCTCGGTGAGGGAGACCTCCAGCTGCGGTACGTCGACGGCCTGGCCGTCCGGGCCGGCCACGCGGACGTCCAGTGTGTTGTCGCCCGAGCGCGCCGGGTCGATCCGCACGGTGGCCGTGCCGCGGCCGTTCGGGCCGCCGGTGTCGTACGGGATCCGCGCCTCGGCGGGCCCGGCGGCGGGTGCCGTGGCCCGGGCGGCGCCGGCCTGCTTCTGCTCGGTCTCCGAGCGGCCCGGCTGGGTGCCGGTGAGCAGGGTGGTGACGGCGAGGAGGACCACGGCGACAGCGGTCTCGGCGAGGACGGAGCGGCGCAGTCCGCTGCGGCCCTCGTCCGCGTCGCGCCGCCGCTTCCCGGCGGCCTTGGTGAGGGCGGCCTGCTGCCGGGCGAGCTGGGCGGCCCGCTCCGGCGAGGTGCCGCCTTTGCCGCCGGCCGCCGTCCTGCCGCCCGCCGCCTTGCCACCGGCCGGGTTCTTCGCGGAGCCCGGGCTCTTCGCGCCGCCCGGGGCACCCGTGGAGCCCGGGACCTTGGCCGCCCCCGGGTTCTTCGCCGCCGGCCTGGCCTTCCGCGGCTCCGCGCGATCCGTCAGCCGGCCCGTCCAGCGCCGGGAGAAGAAGGCGACCCCGACCAGGGCGACCACCAGGCCGGCCTTGATCAGCAGCAGCCGTCCGTACGCGGTGCCGGTGAGCGCGCCCCACGAGCCGACCTGCCGCCAGGACTGGTAGAGCCCCGTCGCCACCAGCACGCACACCGACGCGAACGCGAGCCGGGAGAAGCGCCGCACGGCCGCGACGGGGACCGGGTCGCCCGCCCACAGGGTGGACAGCAGGGCCGCCAGCCCGCCCAGCCACACCCCGACGGCCAGCAGGTGCAGCACGTCGACCGGCATCGCCAGCCAGGTCTGCAGCCCGGCCGACGCGTGCTCGGCCATCGCCCAGGTCGCGGCCAGCCCGGTGGCGACGACCGTGCCGCCGACGCCGAGCCCGAACGCGACGTCCCGGCGCTCCTGCCCCGTGCGGCCGTCGTCCCCACGGGCGAACGAGCCGAAGAGGACGGCCAGGAAGACCGCCGCCGCGCTGAGCAGCAGCAGCCGCGACAGCAGCGCCGCGCCCGGTTTGGTGTTCAGCACGTCGCCGAGCAGCGACAGGTCCAGGACGGACCCCGGACCCTTGCCGCTGGTGTACGCGCCGCGCAGCAGCAAGAGCGCGGCCGTCGAGACGAAGAGGGCGATCCAGCCGCCCACCGCGACCCGCTGGACGGGCCGCGAGGAGCGGCACACGCCTGCGAAGACGCAGCCGCCGACGAGCAGCGCGAAGCCGGCGTACGCCGCGTACCGCGCCGTGCCGTACAGCCGGTCGACCGTCGGGTCGACCTCGGCGGTCGTCACCTTGGCGGCCGTCTTCGACGGCGCGCCGACGGAGAAGGTGAAGGCCCCGGCCACCGGGTGGCTGTCCGCGGAGACGGCCTGCCAGGCCACCGTGTACGTACCGTCCACGAGCCCGCCGCGCAGTCCGACGGACGCCGTGCCCGACCTGCCGTCCACGTGCGTGGGCCGGCCCTCGTCGACGCGCTCGCCGCGCGGGTCGAGGACCCGCACCGAGTCGGCGGTCAGCAGCACCCCCTCGGAGAAGGTCAGCGTGACCCGCTGGGGGGCGGTCGGCACCACCGAGCCGGTGGCGGGGTCGGTCGCGGTCAGCGCGGCGTGTGCCGACGCGGTGCCCGCGCCGGGTCCGAGCGCGCACAGCAGCGCGGCGAGCAGCGTCCCGAGGAGGGGCAGCAGCCGTCCGGCGGTCAGGGTCCTCATCGCATCCTCGTCAGTCCTGTCAGCCCTGGGGGCGGAACGTGGTGGACTCGACCGGCACCCGGACCTTCACTGCCCCGGAGGCGGCGAAGTGGAGCGTGAACTCGATCTTCTCGCCGACCTTGGGCTTGTGTCCGAGCTTGCCGAGCATCAGGTGGGTGCCACCACGGGTGAGCTTCAGCTCGCCCTTCGCGGGCACGTCCAGCTCGGCCGCGTGCTTCATCTGCGAGCCCTCGGTGGTGTGCATGGTGATGTCACCCGAGAGCGGGCTGGTGACGGACATCAGCTGGTCGGCCTTGCCACCGGTGTTCTTGACCGTCAGATAGGCGGCGGCCATGTCGGGCATCGCGGGCTGCGGCAGATAGGCGCCGCTGACCGAGAGCTCGGGCTTGTCGGACGCCAGGGCGTTCTTCTCCGACTGGCACCCGGTCACCAGGAGCATGCCCCCGGCGAGCAGGAGCGGCAGGGTGACGGCGGTGGCGGTGGTGGTCTTGCGCATCACGGGTTCTCCCCCTTGACGATCTTCGGGAGATCTTTGGCGTACTGGGCTGCGGTGGTTTCCGCGGTGTAGATCCAATGGCCGCCGTCGTCCTTGGGCGAGAACCCGACGACCTCGGCGCCATGGCTGACGGTGATGGAGCCGTCCTTCTCCTTCTTGGGCTTCTCCACGAAGATGCCGAGCGGCTTGGCGGCCGCCTGGATCGTGTCGAAGTCGCCGGTCAGGCCCACGATGTCCTGACCGCCCTGGGCGTCGAGCCACTCCCGCATCCGCTTGGGGGTGTCCCGGGCGGGGTCGGTGGTGACGAAGACGATCTTCAGGTTCTTGCGGTCGGCCTCCGGCAGCTTCTTCGCGGCGTCGGCCATGTCGGAGACGACGGTCGAGCAGACGTCGGGGCAGTAGGTGTAGCCGAAGTAGAGGAGGACGGGGTGGCCCTTCGTCTCCTTGACCAGCTCGTACTTCTTCTCGCCCGTGTCCGTGAGGACCAGGTCGGGCTTGGCCTTCGGGCTGTCCAGGGTGATCGCGGCCTTCTTGGGCGCGGTGGAGACATCGGCCGCCGGCTTGTCGCCGTCGCCGTCCCCGCCGCCGCAGGCGGTGAGGGCGAGCGCGGCGGCGGTGGCCAGTGCCACGCCCAGGATCTTGGTGCGCATGGAGCTCTTCTCCAGGGATGGGTCGGTGTGCGGGGGCGGCGCCGCGCCGTGGCGGGTGCCGCCCCGGTCCGTGCGGGCCGCGGGTCAGGCGGAGCGGCGGCGGCCGGCGAGCACGCCGAAGGCCACGCCCGCGATGCCGACGACGATGCCGACGACGCCGAGCACCCGGGCGGTCGTGTCGGAGGAGTCCTCGCTCTTGTCCGAGGACGCGGCGGCCGGGGCCGCCTGGGCGTCCTTGCCGTCCGCGGCCTTGCCGCCCTTGTCCGCGGCGGCCTTGTCGGCCTTGGCGACGAGCTTCAGCGTCGGCGCGGGGTGCTCGGCCTCCTCGCCGCCCGGCTTGGACGGGTCGATCCAGCGCACCACGTCGTCGTCGGAGTAGGTCTGGAGGGCCTTGAAGACCAGCTCGTCGACGTCCGTGGGCAGCTGGCCGACGGAGAGCGGGAACTGCTGGAACTGACCCGGCTCGATCTTGCCGCCGGTCCAGGTGATCTTGCTGACGGCCTCGTCGATGGTCTTGCCGTGCGTCTGGAGCGGCTTGTCGAGCTTGGTCTTCTCGACCTTGACGTCCCAGCCGGGGACGGGCTGCACGGTCACCGAGGAGAGCGGGTGCTTCTGGTCGAGCGTGACCTCGAGCTTCACCGTCGAGGCGTCGTTCTTCTCGTTCGGCACCTTGAAGGCGATGGTGCTGTAGCCGCCCTTCTCGGCGGTGCCCGGCTGCACGCTGACGTGCGCGAAGGCGGGACCGGCGAGGAGCAGGACGGCACCGGCGGTGATGCCGCCGATGACCGGGAGACGGCGGAGACGGCCGAGAGAGGTGTTCATGGGGACACTCCACAGGCAGGAGGGAACGGAAGGGATACGCGCGCGCGTGCGGCGACAGCGCGCCCGCCCTCCCGTCCCGTGCTCTGTGCCGCCGGGTCGTCGGAGTGCGTCGCGTGTCAGGCCGCGAGGGTGAGGCGCGGCGGTCCCCGCCGGGTCACGAAGCGCTGGAGCGCGGGCTCCACCACCGGGCGGTCCTCGTCCCCGGACCGGCCCCGGGCGACCCGCGGCGGCTCACCGGCCGAGCGGTCCCACAGGGCGCGTACGAGCGTCAGGGCAGCGCGCAGCGACCGTACGAGCGCCGCCTCCGCGACCTCGCGCGCCGGGCGGCCCGACAGCGACACCGCCCGCCACAGCGCCATCTCCCCGCGCCGCAGCAGCCAGCCCGCGGCCAGCGCCGCGAGCAGATGGCCGAGCAGCATGGGCAGCGAGAGCGGCAGCGCGCCGAGCAGGGAGTCCAGCAGCCGGTCCAGGGGCGTGGAGCCGCCCGTTCCGGGGGTGACGGGCGGGGGTACGGCGCCCATCCGCATCGGGTGCACGGCGGGGTCGAGCCCGGCGTCCGTGATCACACGGCGGGCGTCGGCGGCGGACATCGCGTGCGGCTGGTTGCAGATCAGCTTGGCGGCGAAGGTGATCAGCCGCCCCTCGGAGGCCGCCTGGCCCGGGGTCACCCCGGCGCTCCGCTGGCCCAGTCCGAAGAGGGTGTGCAGCGCGAGCTGGCCGACGGCCAGTCCGGCCGCGATCCCCGGCAGCGAACGCTCCCGGCCGGCCAGCGGCAGGACGAGCGCCAGCACCAGCGCGCAGCCCGCGCCCAGCGTCCACAGCGGAACGCTCGCGCAGGAGGCCAGCACGTGCCCGCCCGCGGACAGCAGAACACAGACCGCGGTGAACACCGCGGCCCGTATCAGTCGCAGATCGGCGCCGGCGCGCGCGACGGGGTGAGGCATGGCTGCGCCATCATCCCACCGGCCTTACTCCTTCCCTACGGCAGGGGGCGCACGTCCGCCACCCGGCCGGAAGGGGGCCGCGAGCGCTCCGGCGCACCCCGGCGTATCACCCCATACACCGACGCACCCGCGCGCCGCATCGTCCGAATGAGCGGTCTCACACGCGCCGCAGGCTTACGGGCCGCCGCTGCTGGCTATACGTATCGGTATGTCGAGCCGCGGCCAGGAGGCTGAGCATGAGCATGTGGTGGTCACTCCATCTGCGACGCGAGGCCGCGAGCGTGCCGCTCGCCCGTAGGCTGCTGGTCGGCACCATGGAGACGGCGGGTGTCGACCCCGAGATCTCCTACGATCTGTCGGTCGCCCTCAGCGAGGCCTGCGCCAACGCCGTCGAACACGGCGGCGATTCCTCGACGGGCTATCTGGTCACCGCGTTCATCGACGGTGACACCTGCCGGATCGAGGTCACGGACTCCGGGCCGGGCTTCCCCGAGCAGCCCCGCCCCCGCGACCGCCGCCGCACCCAGCGCCCCGCCCGCGCCACCCGCACCAGGACCCCGGCCCCCGCCCAGGACGAACACGGCAGGGGCCTCTTCCTGATCGAGTCGCTCACCGATCACGTCCGGGTGCGGAACCGCCCGGGGCGGCAGGGCGCGGTGGTCAGCTTCGACAAGATCCTCAAGTGGCGGGAGGGCGCGCTGCTCAAGGCGTCGTGACGGCGCCGGCCGTGCCCGCCAGGCGCCGCCAGCCGAGGCGCTCCGCCTCCTCGACGACGGCCGGGTGCGCGCCCACGGCCACGGGGTGGCCGACCAGCCGCAGCAGGTCCAGGTCCGAGACGTGGTCCCCGTACGCGAAGCAGTCCCCGGCCGCGACCCTCCGCTCCTCGATGACGGTGCGCGCGGTCTCCGCCTTGGCGTCGCCGATCATCGTCCGTAGCACCTCGCCGGTGTAGCGGCCGTCCCGCGCCTCCAGCACGGTCGAGTAGAGGCGGTCGGCCCCCGCGTGTTCGGCCACCGGGTCCAGACAGGCCGGGAACGAGCCGGAGACGAGCACGGTCTCCACGCCGTCCGCGCGGTGGGCGCGCAGCGCGGCCAGCACGTCGTCGTGGAAGAGGCCGCCGCGCGCCTGGTGGTGGTCGAACCAGCGGCGGCCGGTCTCCGCGACCTGGTCCACGGCGTAGCCGGCGAAGCGGCGGTAGAAGAGACGGTTCCCCTGCTCGCGGGGGAGCCCGGGGGTGAGCAGGTCCCTCGCGTCGCGGCTCAGCCGCTCCTTCTCCTCGTCGCTGTGGCCCAGCGAGTCGAGGAAGAAGTCGTAGAAGTCGAACATGCTCTTGAGGGTGATGAGCGTTTCGTCGACGTCGAAGAAGGCGATGCCGGGGGCGGCCGTGGACATACGGGTCTCCAAGAGGGTGGGAAAGGGGGGCGGTCAGCCGGGTGTGTGAGGGCCGGCCGAGCGTGACGGTCAGCCGAGGGTGATGGTCAGCCGCGCCACGGTGTCCTCCCGCTGCGTCGCGGTCAGCCGGTACGAAGCGGAACCGCCCGCCTCCGGGTCGCGCGCGGCGGCCAGGCGCACCGGCTCGTCCAGCTCGGCGAACTTCGCGAACTCGCCGTCCAGCCGCAGCACCCGGCCGGGGCCGTGACCGGGGTCCTGCCCGGCGCCGCCCCCGAGGAGCGCCGCGCACTGCCGCGCCGCCTCGCTGAAGACCATCGCCGGGACGTGGTCGTAGGGGTGGTCGTACATGCTCCGGTTGCGGAAGGTGCGCGGGCTGAGGGCGGCTTCCAGGGCACCGTCGGCCGTGCCGCGGACCGCGTCGAGCACCACGTTGCCCGGGTCGAGGCGGCCCACGGCCGCGGGCGCGGCCGGCTCGCCCGCCGGGTCGGCGGGCAGGGTGAAGGCGGTCGGGGCGTCCGAGCCGCGCTGCATCCGGCGCAGCGCGTGGTACTGGTCGGTCGGGGTGCAGCTGACGTCCATGGTCAGACGGCCCAGGGGGCGCCCGTCGAGCCGCAGGTCCATGGCGAAGACCAGGCGGCGCAGCCGGCCGCCGCGCCGCTGCCGGTCGGTGACCCGGCCCTCGGCGACCAGCTCGCCGGGGCGCTCTCCGCAGGCCAGTGCGGCCGGGTCGGTCACGTCCAGGGACCAGGAGGTGACCATGAACGTGGTCGAGAGCGGTACGTCCTCGTGCACGTGGGCCGCGTAGGTCACCGCCTGGCGGCAGCTCTCCAGGACGAGCAGCGCGTCGTGGAAGTCACGGCCGGCGCCGGGGTGGTCGCGGAAGTAGCCGTGGGACAGGGGCAGCTGGGCGGCGGCCGTGAAGCGCGCGTCGTCCCCGCCGACGGAGTCGGTCAGGAACACCTCGGAGAGGGCCCAGCGGTGGACCATCCCGCGCGGGACGGTCCGCTCGAAGGCGGGCGCCGGCCGGGACAGCTCCTCGTCGGCGGGGTGAACGGTCGCGGTGTGCATGGGTTCTCCAGACGGGGGTCAGGCGGACTCGGGGCGTACGACGACGGCACAGCCGACGGAGCCGTCGTGGCCCACCGAAGTGATCACGGCGGCGCGTTCGGCCCCCGTGGACGGGCCCTGCCAGCGGGCCAGGACCGCGGCGAGCTGAAGGGCGCCGCCCGCGCTGTGGGTCTCGCCCAGCACCGGCTGCACGCGCAGCCGGAAGGGCTCCGGGCCGGGCCCGAACGCCTGGCGCAGCCCGCGCTCCTCGACGGCGGCCCAGCCGCGCCGCCCGGCGGCGCCGACGGCCGCCACGGCGACGTCCTCGGGGGTGACCCCGCTGCGGGCGAGGGCGCCCCGCACGCAGTCGGCGAGCCTGCGGGCCACGCCGAGGGGGCCCGCCTCCGGGTCGGCGGACCCGATGTCGCAGGCGAGCAGCCGGGCGAGCGGCGCCGCACCGGCCTCCGGGGCGGAGCCGGGGGCGAGATCAGGGGCGGGGCCCGGCGACAGACGGGTGACGAAGACGGCGCAGCCCTCGCCGAGCGCGGTGCCCGGGGCGAGCGCGCCGGCCCGCTGCCAGGCCCAGGCGCCGTGCGGCGAGAGCTCCTCGACGCCGCCCACGAGCAACTGCCGCGCGTGGCCGCGCACCAGCGCGTTCCGGGCGTAGCGCAGCGCGTGCAGGGAGGCCAGGGGGCCGCCCGACACCGTCGCGTTGAGCCCGGTGAGGCCGTGCCGGATGGCCGCCCGGCTCGCCGCCGAGTTCATCAGGGTGCTGGGGAAGGCGGACGGGTTCACCAGGTACGGGCGCTCCTGGACGAGCGTGTCCCGGGTGAACTCCGCGACGGCGCTCGCGCTGCCCAGCGCGCTGCCCAGCACCACACCCGTCTCACCGGCCGCGGGCGAACCATCAAGATCCGTAAGGCTGTCCGGTCCGCCGAGCCCTCCCACGGCCTCCAGCGCCTCCGTGCAGGTGGCCAGGCCCAGGAGGTCCGTACGGGTCAGCCGGCTCAGGCCCTTGCGGCCCAGGACGGCGGCCGGGTCGAAACCGGCGGCCGGGCGTACGTCCAGCGGGGGGTACGGCACGTCACCGGGGGCGGCCGGCAGGTCCGCCGGGTCCGTGGCGCCCGGGGCCCGCCCGTCCGACGGCGCCTCCAGCGCCGCGCCGAGCGCGGCCAGGCCGGGGCCCGCCGCGCTGTGGACCGCGCAGCCGAGCAGGTCCACGGCGGGCACCGGGAACAGCGCCTCCGACCGGACCTCCGACCGCTCTCGGGCCCACGGGTCCGTCGTCCCGCCCGTGCCGCGCGGGGCCGTCGTCAGGGTCATGCGTCGAACCTCCCGAAGATCGCCACGGCGTTGTTCCCGCCGAAGGCGAAGCCATGGTTCTGGGCGATGGACAGCCGTGCCTCCCGCGCCCGCCCGGGCACGCAGTCCAGGCCGGGCCCGAGCGCCGGGTCGACGTCGCGCACGGTCGCGCTCGGCGGCAGGAAGCCCTCGTGCAGGGCCGCGCAGCACACCAGCGCGCCGAAGGCGGCCGCCGCGCCCATCGTGTGGCCGATCATCGACTTCACCGAACTGATGGGCGGGAGCGGCGTGGTGTCCCCGAACGCCTCGCGTACGGCCGCGACCTCGGCGGCCTCGTTGGCCGGGGTACCCGTGCCGTGGGCGCAGATGTAGTCGACCTCCTCCGGCTTGACGCCCGCCGCGCGGTGGGCGCGCCGGACGCACTCGGCGATGGAGGGGCCGTGCGGATTGGTCATGTGCCGCGCGTCGCAGGTCATGCCGTACCCCAGCACCTCCGCGTAGACGCGGGCGCCACGGGCGAGCGCGGACTCCAGGGGCTCCAGGAGCAGCGCCGCGCCGCCCTCGGCGGTGACGATGCCGTCCCGGTGCTCGTCGAAGGGGCGGGGCACGTCGGCGGCGAGCGCGCCGAGCCGGTGGAAGCCCGCGTGCGTGGCCCGGTTGGAGGCGTCGGCGCCGCCGCACAGCACCGCGTCCGCCTCACCGGTGCTGACCAGGTCGAAGCCGTAGCCGACGGCGTAGTTGCCCGCCGCGCAGGCGGTGCCCAGGGTCAGCGCCTCACCGGTCAGGCCGAGTTCGTGGTTGACGGCGGTGGCGATCCGCCCGGCGTCGGCCTGGCCCGCCAGAGCGGCGTCGAGATGGGCGACGCCCTGCCGCACCCGCTGGGTGGCGAGCCGCTCCAGGACCTGCGACTCGCCGTTGGTGGTGCCGAAGCAGCTGGCCGTGCGGCCGGCGGCGAGGGCGCCGGGGGTGAGCCCGGCGTCCTCGACCGCCATCCGGGCGGCCGCGGCGGCGAACTGCCCGCTGCGGCCCCACTTCCGGTGGTCCAGCCGCTCCAGGAGGGCGGCGGGGTCGAAGTCAGTGACCTCGCCGGCCAGGGTGTGGTCGAAACCGGTGGTGTCGAACTGCCCGGCCGGACCGATGCCGCCGCGCCCCTCGCGGATCGCGGCGGTGAACTCCCGGGCGCCCAGGCCCAGTCCGCTCACCGCCCCGAGCCCGGTGACGGCCACCCGGCGGATCCGCCGGTCGCTCCGCTCAGACACCGGCGACCTGGCCGGCGCTGTGCTTCGCCACCACCGCGTAGGCCGACGGGAGGTCGTCCAGCTCGGTGAGGTCCTCCTGCGGGATCTTGATGCCGAGGTCCCGCTCGAAGCGCGAGAAGATCTCGATGACCAGCAGCGAGTCCGCGTCGAAGTCGTCGGCGAAGCTGCTCTCGTCCGTGAGGGCGCCGTCGTCCTCCACCTCGAGGACATCGCCGACGATCGCCCGGACCTTGGCCCGGAGCTCCTCGGAAATGATGGCGTCGCTCATTTTTCCCCCTTCGCACAGTGAGTTCGCGCCGATGCCCGGCTGATGCCGGTGGCCGCCGACGGGCGTCGGCAGGTGCCTTCGGTGCCCGAACGGCAGCCGATGTGTGCCGCGGACCGAGCCGGGCATCGGACCGGTTCCGACCGGTCGACCTGAATCGAAGCTCCAACGCGGCGGCATCGGCAAGCACCCCCAAAGTGGCATCGGCATGTGTCCGACGAGCCGCAACCGGCCTTCCCTAAGGGGCAATCGCGTGATCACGGGTGGATTCACCGGCACCCTTTCACCACGATCGCCCTGTCACGGCGGACGTCCCGCCGACAGGGACGACGGCCGGCAGGTCTGAGGGGGCTTACGAGATGAGACCGGTGGAGGCCGTGGGGATCACGGCCGCTGAGCTCTGGCTGCCCGACGGGCGGGAGCGGGCGTCCGACGCCGTCGGGGACGGGAGGCTGCGCGCCCGCGCGGCCCGTGAGCTGGGCCATGACACGGTCCCGGCGTCCGAGGACGTCCCCGCCCCCGACATGGCGGTGGAGGCGGCGCGCACGGCGCTGGCCACGGCCGGTGTCGCGGCCGGGGACCTCGACATGGTGTGCCACGCGTGGATGTACTACCAGGGGCACGACCTGTGGTCGCCCGCCCATTACATCGCCGCGCGGCTCGGCGCGCACGACGCCCTGCCGGTCGGCGTCCAGCAGGTGTGCAACGGCGGTTCGGCGGCCGTGGAACTCACCGCCGCCTGGCTGGCCGCGGCGCGCGCGAGCCGGCCCGGGACCCCGCGCAGGGGGCTGCTGACCACGGGCGACCGCTTCGCGGGACCGGGCTTCGACCGGTGGGCCGGGGACTACGGGGTCGTCTACGGCGACGCCGGTACGGCCGTGCTGCTGACCGTGCCCGCCACGCCGCGGGACCCGCTGGTCCTGCTGTCCGTCGCCACGGTCGCCGCCCCGGAGCTGGAGGCCATGCACCGGGGCACGGACCCCTTCGCCCCCGCCGCCCGCACCGTCCGCGAGCGGGTGGACATGCGCGCCACCAAACGCGCGTACCTCACCGAGTGGGGCAGCGACGGCTTCAACGCGACGAACGAGGCGGCGATCCGCGAGGTCGTGACGGCCGCCTTGCGCGACGCCGGCACCGCGCCCGACGACCCGCGCCTGCGGTACGCGGTCCTGCCGCGGTTCGGCCTCAAGTCCCTGAACGAGTCGTGGATCCCGGTGCTGTCCGGGACGATCGCCGCCGCCCTGCTGGACCCCGGGCGCGACACCGGGCACCTGGGCGCCGGCGACTCGGCCGCGGGCCTGGCCGGGCTGGTGCGCGCGGGCACGCTGGCACCCGGCGAGCGGGCGCTGGTCTTCAGCGCGGGCGCCGGGTTCACCTGGTCGTGCCTGGTGGTGGAGCGCCCGGCCGAGCCACCGGCGGACTGACCGACCGCCGTTCACCGACGAGCGACGGAGCCGGCCGCCCGGTGCGCAGAAGGCACCGGCCGGCCCGAGTAAGGGGAAGAACATGTCACGTTCCGTATTCATCACCGGGGGGAACCGGGGGATCGGCCTGGCCGTCGCCCGTGCCATGGCCGCCGACGGGGACCGGGTGGCCGTCGGCTACCGCTCCGGCGAGCCGCCGGAGGGCTTCTTCGGGGTGCGCTGCGAGGTCACCGACCCGGAGTCGGTGGACGCCGCCTTCGCGGCCGTCACGGCCGAACAGGGGCCCGTGGACGTCCTGGTGGCCAACGCGGGCATCACCCGCGACACGCTGCTGCTCCGCATGGACGACGCGGCCTTCGACGAGGTGCTCGGCACCAACCTCCAAGGGGTGTTCCGCACCGTCCGGGCCGCCGCGGGCGGCATGCTCGCGGCGCGCGGCGGCCGTATCGTCCTGATGTCCTCCGCGCTGGGCTTCCTCGGCTCGCCGGGCCAGGCCAACTACGCGGCCACCAAGACGGCCCTGGTGGGTTTCGCGCGCTCCCTGGCCTGGGAGCTCGGCTCGCGGGGGGTGACCGTCAACGTCGTCGCCCCCGGCATCATCGAGACCGACATGACCAAGCAGCTCACCGACCGCCGGATGAAGGACGTCATGCGGATGACGCCACTCGGCCGGACGGGCACCGCCGAGGAGGTCGCGGCCGCCGTCCGCTTCCTGGCGGGGGAGTCGGCCTCGTACGTCACCGGGGCCGTCCTTCCCGTCGGGGGCGGCATCGGCATGGGCATCTGAGCCCGCGGTCCAGGACAGTGGAGTCGCGAGACGGGCGGGTCGACGGAGCCCCGCTCCCGGAGAGCGGGCACCCCCCGCTGTGCCGCGCGGACATGGTGGTGCTCGACCTGTGGGAGGGCCCCCGGACGGACCCCGCCGGCCGGGCGGACCGCAGGGGCGCGGTCGCCCGGGCCCTGTACGACGCGTGGCTGGAGCCCCTGGGTTACACCGCCGAATGGCCGGAGGCGGCCGGAGGGACCGGCGCGCCCCGCGTGCTGCTGCGGCACCACCGGCCGTGGCCGCTGCGCGAGGCGGCCCGGGCCCTGGCGCGGTGCGCCCGCTGGGAGCCGGTGCCGCTCGGGGCGGTCCGGTGGGAACCGGGCACGGCCGGAGTGGGGTTCGCCGAGCTGTGGGACATGGTGGCCGCGCTGCGGGACGCCGTGTACGCGCGGTCGGGGCGGAGCGCCCCGGCGGACCGGGACACCGTGCCGTTCCGGGACGACCCCGGACGACCCCGGCTGACGCCCGTGCCTTACGGGCGTGAACCATTCGACCGTAAGGGCGACGGGAGGCCGCCGGGCCGATGAACGTACCGGCGGTCGGGTCCGTGGGCGGGCCCGTGCGGTCGGGTCTGTACGGGCCGGGTTCGTACGGGCCCGTACGGCGGCCGTCAGGCGTCGACCCGGGCCCGCTCGGCCGGTACGGACCTCCGCACCGTGAGCGAACCGCCGGACCGGCGCGTACCGCTCCAGCGGCGCATGGCGGGCCGCTCCACGCAGACCATGAGCAGCCAGCCCGCTAGCAGGCTGAGCAGGCAGGCACCCAGCAGCGCGAGCGCGCCGCCCACCGGCCCGAAGCCCCACTGGTCCTCGTCCAGGAGCGTCCGCCCGTAGAAGAGGACGATCGCCTGGCAGAGGTAGAAGCCGAAGGAGACCTCGCCCAGCCACTGCATGGTCCGCCCGCGCATCAGGGTGCGGGTGCCCCGGACGTCGGCGGTGGCCACGGCGGAGATCAGGGCGCCGACCGGCAGGACGGTGGCCGCGACGAAGCCGAACTGGAACGGCAGGACCATCGTGGCCGCGTAGGAGGCGGCCACCAGGAGGACCGCCGGGACGATGCCGATCCGCGGCCACCGGCCGGCGACGACGATGCGCGCCAGCAGCATGCCGAGGACGAACTCGAACATGCGCAGCGGCGGGAAGAAGTAGCCGAACCAGAACTGCGTGGGGGAGACGGGCAGCAGGGCGGGCCTCGGGGTGTCGGTGACCAGGTACGCGCCGACGAGCGCGACCGCCACCGTGCCCGCCACCATGAGCCAGGCCCACATCCACAGCCGGCGCTCGGCGATCCGCAGGACCGGGCGCAGCGCGAAGGGGAACAGCAGGTAGAAGAGGAGTTCGCTGCAGAGCGACCAGCTCGGCGGGTTGGCCCCGAGGTTGATGTCGAGGCGCGGGTACCAGGAGTTGACGAGTGCCAGGTTGGAGGCCCAGACGGCCGGGCCGACGGTGGCACCGGCGAACAGGACCATCGCCACCACCCAGGTCACCAGGTGGTTGGGGAAGATCTTCAGCAGCCGCCGGCGGTAGAAGTCCCGCAGGCGCTCCCCGGGGCGCGCCACCCAGGTGAGGACGAAGCCGCTGAGGACGAAGAAGAAGGAGACGCCGAGGTATCCGGCCCGGCTGAACAGCTTCTCCGTCGCGTGGGCGAGGCCCTGGTCCGCGAAGGGGTTCATCGGGGACGCCGGGTCCAGCGGGGAGTTCATCTGCGTCATGTGGAACAGGAAGACGAACAGCGCGGCGAAGAACCGCAGTCCGGTGAGGGAGGGAAGTCTGGACCGTCGGGCGCGCTCCGTGGGATGGGCGGGGTGGGTCGGGTGCATTGCCGTACTGCCTTCCGCGGGGTGGGGCGCCGCCCGGCGGGCCGCGGGCGGTGTGCCCGCGCGCCGCGCCGTCCACCGGCCGGGGCCGGGCGGCGAAGGTCCCTGAACCGTAGGGCGGTCACGCCCCGGGGAAGGGTGCGGCTGCGCCACAGGGGGCAGCGGATGTCACCAAGGAGGCATCAGGCCGACTCGGGGTACTCCCGGTAGCGGCGGCTCATCCGCTTGGGGGCGGCGACGGGCGGCTCGATCAGGCCCAGTTCCACGGATTTGTTGGCGGCCTCGACGCGGGATCCCACGCCGAGCTTGTCGAAGATGTTGCGCATGTGGCGCTTGACGGTGCCCTCGGTGATGTCGAGCCGGCGGGCGATCTGATAGTTGCTCAGGCCGTGCGCGGCCAGCTCGACGACCTGCGCCTCGCGCGGGGAGAGTGGTCCGGGCGCGGGCGGCGGGGGCGCGGCCAGCGACTCGGCGGAGAGGGAGAGGGTGATCCTGCTGCCGGGGGTGGTGGCCTCGCGGACCGCGGCGAAGAGCGCCTGGTGGCTCACGGTCTTGTGGAGGAAGCCGCGGATGCCCAGCGGCAGCAGGGCCTGGACGAGCTGGGGGTCGTCGTGCATGGTCAGCACGAGAACGCCGCCCGAGGGGGCGGCCTGCTGGAGCTTGCGCACGGTGGTCGGCGGATGGGCGTTGCCGGGCATGCCGATGTCGAGGAGGGTGATGTCCGGCTGGTGCTCGGCCGCCAGCCGGATGGCCTCGGGGGCGCTGCCGGCGGTCGCGACGACCTCGAACTCGTCGGTGGTCTGAAGGATCTCCGCCAGCGCGTTGCGCAGCAGGGTGTGGTCGTCGGCGATGAGAATGCGAATGGTGTCCATGGTTCCCCCTCGGCGGTTCACTTGCTCGTCGCCCGGGCCCTCTCGCGGGGCGGGCGGCGGACCCGGGAGCCCCCGGGGAGTCACGACCGTGGTGCCCCGGCCGGCTCGCCGGCGACCACGGAATCCCCGGAGCCCTGGGCGGCGTGCCATTCCGGGAGCGGCAGCCACAGCGTCAGCCGGGTGCCCGCGCCCGGCCGGCTCTGCAATTGGCAGGAGCCGTTGAGCTCCCTGGCCCGTTCCCGCATCATGACCAGTCCGCCCTGATGGCCGACGCGGTCCTCGGGGTGCCGGGCGTTACCGATCCGGGTGTCGTCGTGGTCGAATCCACGGCCGTCGTCATAGGCCGCCGCCTCGACTCGGTTGGGTTTGATGCAGACATCGATGGATATGGATTTCGGTGCGGCGTGCGTAAAGGAATTGCGAAGAAATTCGCGGAGAATGAGGAATAATTCGGTGCGGTGCGCTACGGGCAGCCAGGTCTCGTCCCCGCTGACCGTGACGCGCACCGGCAGGCCGCGGAAGTTCAGGGCGCCGGCGCAGTCCCGGAGCTCCGCCTCCAGGCTGATGAGCGGCGCGCCGTGGCGCAGTCCGGAGATGAGGCCGCGGGTGAAGCCCACGGCTTCCTGGAGGGCGTCGTCGAGTGCGGAGAGATGGGCGCGCCGCGGGTCTCCGGGACCCGCGGCGGTCAGGCGGTAGAGCTCCAGGTGGCGGAAGGCGAGGGCGAGGCTGTTGCCCAGGAGGTCGTGGATGTCGCGGGCCAGCCGGTCGCGCTCGTCGGTGTTGACCCGGTCGATCTGGCGGAGCAGGTGGGCGTCGTAGCCGAACACGGCCGCCTGGGTGTGCTGCGAGCCGATTCTGTTGAGCACCTGGGCGGCGCGGCCCATCACGTGGTGGCGCTCCTCGGTGGGGGCGTCGGCGGTGAAGCGTTCGGCGGTGGCGAGGGCGGTGTGCGTCAGGGTTTCGAGGGCCCGGAGGGAATCGACGAGCCGGACCCCGCTGATGGCCCTGCGGGTGCCCAGGGAGGAGGAGCCCGAGAGGTCGAGCGCGGCGGCGATGCCGGTGGATTCGTCCTCGTCGGGTATGTCGAGGGCGCGCGCCCAGCGGGTGAGGATGAGATCGGCGTGGCTGCGGGTGTCCTCCCAGAGTTCCGGCAGCTTCCCGAGTGGGTTGTCGGCCTTTTCTAATGCGTCACGGTATCGGGCCACCAAGGCAGGAATCTCTTCCTCCAGTTGCCCGCCCAGGGAATGTCTCGATGAACAGTGACCTTGCATGTGACCCCTCCCCGTACGCCTTCGCGCTGTCAATCCGCACAGCGTTCTGCACCACCGGACCGTAACATGGGGTCTACAAACAAGATCGTTCATTTGCCAATTTTTGACCAATTCTCGAAGGTGCGGAGGGCGGGTCTCCGTGCTATTGGAGAAATCTCCCGCCCCGACCGCCCCCGCAATTGCTCAGCTGCCTTTCGGCGCTCTTTTGTGGCCTTCTGTCCGGGCTGTCTCCCGCGTTACCTCAGGTATTAATGCCGGGCGCTTTGTCGCTACAAGTGCCGAAGTCTCTAGAAATGCCGAAGCGCACGGGCGGCACGCAGCGCCGCGGGTACCTCCTCGGGGCGGACCCGGCGGAAGAGGTGCCCGTCCGGGCGGACCACGGCGGCCACCGGGCCGGGTCCCAGGAGCCGGGTCAGGACCCCGTCGGGCGCCGCGCTCAGGTCCGTCCACCGGGTCTCCGGCGGAGCCCCGGCGCGCATCCGCGCGTACGCCTCGGACCGGCGCTCGGCGCTGTCGGCCGGGTCCCAGCGCAGCAGCACGGTGAACGCGTCGCGCTCGGCCGCCACCCAGCCGCCGTCCGTGAACCGGCTGTCCGGAAGCACCTCACTCGTGAAGTCCCGGTCAAGGGAGGCCCCTTCGCCGTCCCCCGCTCCGGCCTCGGTGGCGGACCCGGCGACCCCCACAGCCCCCAGGAGCACCGGCACCCTGACGCCCGGCCGGGCCCCGGTCCCCCGGGCCAGCTCCGAGGCGAGCTCGGTGGGCGTGGGCGCGGGCCCGTAGTGCGTGTCGGTCTGCGCCACGATGGGCGCGAGCGCCCGCTGCACCAGTCCCGCGCGGTCGGCGCCGCGCAGCGTGAGGTCACGCGCGGCGATCTGCGCGCGCCGGGAGGCGAAGCCCCACCGCGTCTGCCGGCCGGTCGTGGCGGTCACCCGGTGGGCGGCCTCCCGGCGCTCGGCGTCGTAGCTGTCCAGGGCCGCCGGGTCGAGCCGGCCCCGGGCCACTCCGGCCAGCTTCCAGCCGAGGTTGACCGCGTCCTGGAGCCCGGTGTTCATGCCCTGGCCACCGGCGGGGCTCATCACGTGCGCCGCGTCCCCGGCCAGGAAGCACCGGCCGGCGGAGAACCGCGCGGCGGTCCGTACCCGCACCCGGAAAGTGGTGCTCCACTTCAGCCCGCGGACCACGCCGTGGCCGGGCGCGCGCGCGTCGAGTACCTCCTGGAAGAGCGCGAGCGGCGGCGGGGTGTCGTCCTCCGGGTGCGGCACGCTCACGGCGAGCCGGAACACGCCGTCCCCGAGCGGGCCGAGGGCGAGGCTGCCGCCCGGCGAGTAGCAGTAGCCGAGCAGCCGGTCCGACAGGTCACCGTCCACGTGCGCGTCGGCGATCGCGAAGCTCACGTCCGGCTGGTCGCCTTCGAAGGGGATGCCGAGCAGCTTGCGCGTGGTGCTGTGCGCGCCGTCCGCGCCGACCAGCCACGGGACTTCGGTCTCCTCGGTGGCGCCGTCCTCGTGCTCCAGCGTCACCGCGCAGTGGTCCGGGCGCTGTGCGAGCCCGGTCAGCCGGACCCCGCGCTCGACCGTGCCGCCGAGCTCGGCCAGCCGCTTCTCCAGCACCTCCTCGGTGCGGCTCTGGGCCAGCATCAGGCCGAAGGGGTACGGGGTGTCGGGGAGCCGGTCCAGCCGGGCGGTGCCGAGGAGCCGCCCGGACGAGTAGTAGCCGACGCCGCTGACGCGGTGGCCGCGCTCCACGAGGGTGTCCGCGACGTCGATCCTGCGCAGGACCTCCAGGACGCGGGGCCAGACGCTGATGGCACGGGAGTGCAGGGAGTGGTTGCGGTTCGCGTCGACGACACGGACCGGGACGCCCTGCTGGAGCAGTTCGCAGGCGACGACCAGACCGACGGGTCCGGCACCCACGACGAGCACGGGAGCTGCTGCTTCCGGCATGAGGGTGACTCCTTACGGGGGGGAGGACGGGGTATACAGCCCGTCCGGTGTTAGGGGAGGGCAGGGCAGGGCATTTCAGCCCGTCCGGCGTTTGAGGACACCGCGCGAAGCGCGGTAGGGGCCCGGGGCGGAGCCCCGGTTCAGGGAAGGGGCGGGGAGGGGAGAATCGCGACGCGGCCCGCAGCCGACGGACTACGCCGGCCGAGGCCGGCAGTCCACGGTCCGGCAGTCCACGGTCCGGCAGTCCACGGTCCGGCAGTGCACGGACCGGCAGTCCACGGACCGGCAGTCCATGGACCCGCGGTCCACGGACCCGTAGACCGCCGAACCGCTCAGACCTCCACCCGCCCCGCCGCCGAGGACACCGCCGCGTCCGGCGAGGACGCCTCCACGCCCGCACCCCGTGCCGCCGCCTCCGAACGCCCCCGCATCAGGAAGGCGATCAGCGGCACGGCCACGACGCACAGCGCGGCCAGCACCCACAGCACGGTGTGCAGCGCACCCGTGTACGCGTGCGCGGCGGTGTCCACGAACGCGTCGCGGGCGCCGGCGCCGCCGCGCACGGTGTCGGCGGCGGTGGCCAGGTCACCCTGGTTGAGCAGGTCGGCGACGCGGTCCGGCTCGTCCGCGTACGGGGTGTCGTACGAACCGAGCTTGCCGTCGAGGCCGCCCCGCGTGAACGTGACCATGAGCGAACCGACCACGGCGATCGCGGTGGCCTCGCCCGCCAGGCGCATGGTGTTGAACATGCCCGAGGCCATGCCGGTGCGCTCCGGCTCCACACTGTCGGCCGCGGCCCCGTCCAGCAGGCCGAACGAGATGCCGACGCCCACGCCGATCAGCAGCATGGGGCCGAGCACCGGCAGGTCGCCGCCGCCCGGCTCGATGACCGTCAGCCACGCGCAGCCCACGCCGACCAGCAGCACGGACACCACGATCTGCGTTCCGGCAGGTATCCACCGGGTCAACGCCCCCGCCACCACGGGGAAGATCAGCGTGGGGGCTGTGAGCATCATGATCGTCAGGCCGGCCTGCTGCGGGCTGAGACCGTCCACCGCCGAGAAGTACGAGGGCAGGTAGACCACCAGCGGGCTGAAGCCGAAGACGATGACCATGACGGACACGCACAGCCCGAGGAAGCGCGGGCGGCGCAGCAGCGTCAGGTCGAACATGGGCTGCGCCTGCCGCCGTTCGACGACGGCGAACGCGGCCAGCAGGACCACGAAGCCCACCAGCGGGCCCAGCACCGCCACATGCGCCCAGCCCAGCTGCGGGCCTTCCACCAGGCCGAACACCAGGAGTACGAGCGCTCCGGTGAAGGTCACCGTGCCGGCCTTGTCGACCCGGCCGCCGGCCGGGCCGCGGGACTCCGGCACGAAGGGGGCGAGCAGCAGCACCGCGAACGCCACGACCGCCGGTACCAGGAACACCGAACGCCAGCTGAGGTTGCTCACCAGCACGCCCGCGATGCTCGGCCCGAGCGCCAGGCCCAGCCCCACCGTCGTGCCGAACAGGCTGAACGCCCGGGCCCGCGCCCGGCCTTCGAAGACCTGGGCGAGCAGCGCGCTGCCGCTGGGCAGCGCCGCCGCGGCGCCCGCCCCGGACACCGCGCGGGCCACGTCCAGGAGCATGACGTCGCTCGACACCGCGGCGACCAGCGCGCCCACGCCGAACAGGGCAGTGCCGATGAGGAACACCCGTTTGCGTCCGACAAGGTCCGCCAGTGAACCGGCGGCCAGGATGAAGCCGGCGAAGGTCAGGTTGTAGCCGTTGACCGCCCATTGGAGGGCGGCCAGACCGCTGTTCAGATCGGTGGCGATGCTCGGCAGCGCCACGGACGTACCGGTGATCGACAAGGGGAACAGCACCGAGGCCAGGCAGACCGCCAGCAGCGTGAGCGAGGGGGATCGGCGTCCGCCCTGCCGCCTCGGGGCATCGGGGACGGGCATGGTGGCAACCTCCAAGGTAGACGAGCCCGGACGCTAGCCGCCGGCGCCGCGTCCGCCGGGCGCGATTACCGCGCAGGGAACAGGCGATGCCTCCAAAGAGGCAGTGGGCGGATCTCTGGGGGCATGGGCACCGACACGGCCGCGCGGCTACGTTGCCGATCGCAAAGCCGTGCGTCCGGAAGCCCGGTACGCGCCACGAATCGGTACGCGCCACGAATCGGTACGCGCCATGAACCGGTACGCGCCATGAACGGGCACGCTCCGACGAACCGGCACGCCTCACGAACCGGCACGCCCCACCCACCGCCACGCCTGATCAACCGAAGGGTCCAGCCATGCTGCTCCGTATCCACACCGAGCCGTCCGAGCGCGGGGCTTCCTACGACACCCTGCTGCGCGTCGCGCGGGCCACCGAGGACCTGGGCTTCGACGCGCTCTTCCGCTCCGACCACTACCTCCAGTTCGGCGGGCACGGCCGTACGCCCGGCCCGTCGGACGCGTGGGTGACGCTGGCGGGCCTGGCCCGGGACACCCGGCGCATCCGCCTCGGCACCCTCGTGAGCCCGGCGACCTTCCGCTCCCCCGGTCAGCTGGCCATCCAGGTCGCGCAGGTGGACGGGATGTCCGGCGGACGCGTCGAACTCGGCCTCGGCGCCGGATGGTTCGAGGGCGAGCACCAGGCCTACGCGATGCCGTTCCCCGGCAAGCGCTTCGACCGGCTGGAGGAGCAGCTGCGCATCATCCGCGGTCTCTGGACCACCCCCGGCGACCAGCGCTTCGACTTCACCGGTGAGCACTTCACGCTGACCGGTGCCCAGCCCACCCTGCCGCCGGTCCAGCGCCCCCACCCGCCGGTGATCGTCGGCGGTACGGGCGCGGTCCGCACCCCGGCGCTGGCCGCCGCGTACGCCGACGAGTACAACGCCGCGTTCGTCACCCCCGAGCAGGCGGCCGTGCAGTACGGGCGGATCCGCGAGGCGCTGGCCGAGAACGGGCGCGGCGAGGACGCCATGCGCTTCTCCGTCATCCAGTCCGTGTGCGTGGGCCGGAACGACGCGGAGATCGCCCGCAGGGCCGAGGCGGCGGGCGAGGAGCTCCCCGACACCGCCTTCCGCGGCACCCCGGCACAGGTTGCCGAGCAGATCGCGCGCTTCGCCGAGGCGGGCGCGGAGCGCGCCTACCTGCGGCTGCTGGACCTGGACGACCTGGACCACCTCGATCTCATCGCCTCCGAGGTGCTGCCGCACTTCGCGTCGTGAGGCGGGCGCCCCGGCCGGCCCGCCCGCGTCCGCCGGGCCGCCCTACGGGCCGTCCCACGGCCCCGTCCGGCCAGGGCACGGTCGGCGTGCTGCGCTGGGCGGGCGCCGAGGGCGCCGAGGAGGCGCTGCACCCGGCGGAGCGCGACCTGCTGTCCGGCCGCTCGCCGGGCGGGCGCCGGGACTTCACGGCCGGCCGGCACGCCGCCGCCGAGGCGCTGCGGCTGCTGGGGCGGCCGGGCCCGGTGCTGCGCGACGGCCGCCGGCCGCGCTTCCCCGCCGGGGTACGCGGCTCGATCAGCCACTGCGAGGGCAACGTCGCGGTGTGCCTGGCGACCGTCCGCGAGGACGTCCTCGGCATCGGCGTGGACATCGAGCGGCTCGGCAGGCTCGGCGCCCCGGCCGCCCGCCTGGTGTGCACCGAACGCGAACGCGCCCGGCTCCGTCCCGGGCCGGCCGGCGGCGCGCGCCTGACCGCCGTGTTCTCGGCCAAGGAGGCCTTCTACAAGGCGTTCTCGGCCCTGGACGCGGGGCGGGAGCCGACCTTCCACGAGGTGGAGGTGGCCTTCCTGGAGGACGGCCGGCTGGCCTTCGACACCGTCGGCGGCCTGCTGCCGCGCGGTACGACCGCGACCGGACGGATCGGCACGGTGGGTCCGTACGTACGGACTTCGGTGCTGTTGCGGGCTTGTTCCCCGCCCCGCCCCTCGCCGTGACCGAGGGGCGCCGCCCCCGGCCCCCTCCCGCGCCGCCGAGCGGTGCCCTCGATCGCCGGACGGGCCGGAACGCGCATACTCGGTGGTCCCTGGACACCGAGAAGAGGCTGGTCGGACCCGTGGAACTGCGTCAGCTCCGGTATTTCGTCACCGTCGCCGAGGAACTCCACTTCGGCCGGGCGGCCGAGCGGCTGCACATCGTGCAGTCCGCCGTGAGCCAGCAGGTCCGCCGGCTGGAACGGGAGCTCGGGGTCGAGTTCTTCGACCGCTCGCCACGCCATGTCCGCCTCACTCCCGCCGGAGAGCGCTTCCTGCCCGAGGCCCGGTCCGTGCTCGCGGCCGAGGAACGGGCGCGCGCCGTCGCCGCCGAACTGACGGCGGGCCGCGCCGCCACCCTCCGCCTGGGCACCAGCACCGGGCTCGGCGACCACCTGGACCGGGTGCTGGAATCGCTCGCCCGGCACGCCCCGGAGCTGGGCGTCGAGCTCCTCGCGGCCCCCGTGCGGTCACGGCTGGAGCAGGTCGCCGCGGGCCGCCTGGACGCCGCGTTCGTCCGCGCCCCCGAGGAGCACCCCGGGGTGCGGCTGATACCCGTCTGGCAGGACCAGCTGGTGGTGGCCCTGCCCGCCCGGCACCCCCTGGCCGCGGCCCCCGACGTCGCCCTCGCGGACCTGGCCGAGCTGCCGCTGCGGCTCACCGACCGCCGCAACAACCCGCCCCTGGTCGACCTGGTCGTCTCGGCCTGCCGGGACGCGGGCTTCGCGCCCGTGCCCGGCCCCCGGTCGAGCAGCCTCCAGGACACCCTGGCCGCGATCGGCGCCGCCTCACCCATGTGGACCGTGGTCTACGCCTCGCACGCCCGGCAGCTGCGCACGAGCCGCGTGGCCTTCCTGCCCGTACGCGGCGAGGGGCTCTCCCTGCCGACCGCGCTGGCCGTGCACCCCGTCTCCCCGCCCGCCGCGCTCGGCACCCTGCTGGCCGCCTGCGCCGATCACGATTCGTGATCGCTGTGTGGTCCGAGTGCTTCTAGGTCCCGGGGCGCCGGCGCGATGGACTGGTGTCACACCGGTGAACGACCCGGAACGGCCGGGCCGCACCGCCGATCGAGGAGGCACCCCCATGCCCATCGTCACCGTCCAGCAGGGCCCCCGCACCGTCGAGCTCAAGCGGGACCTCGTCCAGCGCATCACCGACGCGTTCGTCGACGCCTACCAGATCCCGGCCGACGCCGTGCAGGTCTGGATCCACGAGACCCCCGCCGACAGCTGGGGCCAGGCGGGCGTCCTCACCGCCGACAAGTAACCGGCGGACGGGCAGCGGGCAGGGTGGGGCCTGCCCGGCACCCCCCTCCCGCCCCCCACGGGCCGGTCCCACGGGCCGGGCCGGCTTCGGTCCCTACGCGGGTCGCTACGTAGATCGCTATGCAGATCGCTACGTAGATCCCCGCTTCGGTCCCTACTTTGGTCGCGACGGTCGTAGACCTTCGGTAGACGACCCGGTCCGGGAACTCTGCCTAGGCTGCCGACCATGAAGGCGACAACCTGGGCTGAGGCGAGAACGTGGGCCCATGGCCTGTGGCGGCGGCTGGTGGACCCCGGCCAGTGGACGCGGCGGCGGCTGGCCTGGGAGTGCGCCTTGGCCCTCACGCTCGCGGCGCTCGCCGCGGGCACCGAATGGCTTGAGGGCAACGGTCCCGTACGCATCGCGGCGGTGACCGTCGCCGTCGTGCTGCTCTCCCTGGTGCGCAGGGCCCTGCCCGGCACCGTGCTGATCGCCGCGGCCGCCCTGTCCTCGCTGAGCGGCGGCGGGATGCTGGTCCTCATCCTGGCCAGCTGGTCCGCCGGACGCAGGATCGACGGGGCCGTACGGGCCCTGCTGACGTTCTGCGCGGCCTTCGTCGTGGACCTGGCCCTCGGCCTGCTCCAGCTCCGCCAGTCCTTCGTCCTGGTCCTCACCCTCGGCACCCTGCTCTTCCTGGTGACCTCGGTGGTCCCCGGCCTCACCAGCCGGTACTGGACCCAGCGCCGGACTCTGCTCCAGACCCTGCGGGAGCGCAACGCCCAGCTGCTCCGCGAGCGCCGGATGATCGCCGGGCAGGCGCGGATGCGCGAGCGACAGCGCATCGCCCACGACATGCACGACAGCCTCGGCCATCAGCTCGCCCTCATCAGCGTGCACACCGGCGCCCTGGAGGTCGACCCGGAGCTGACCGGGCGGCAGAGGGAGGCCGTCGGGGTGCTGCGCGAGGCGTCGGTGGCCGCGATGCACGAGCTGCGCGAGGTCGTCGGCATCCTCAAGGACCCCGGCGTCGCCGAGGAGAGCGAGCCCGTGTCCCGCGCGGTGGCCGGCATCGAGGGCCTCGTCGAGTCGGCGGTGGCCGCCGGCGCCAAGGTCACCTTCACCCGGACGGGCGAGCCGCGCCGGCTGGCCCCGACCGCCGACCACGCCGCGTACCGCATCGCCCAGGAAGGGCTGACGAACGCCTACAAGCACGCGCCCGGCGCCCGGATCTCCGTGAGCCTGCGCTACGAGCCGGACGCCCTGGTCGTGGAGGTCGCCAACGGCACCGTGCCGGACGGCGCCGGGGAGCGGGCGGCGCCCGTCAGCGGCGGCCAGGGGCTCACCGGGCTGCGGGAGCGGGCCCGGCTCGTCGGCGGCATGGTCCACGCGGGACCGGTCGAGGACGGCTTCCGGCTCGCCGGGGTGATCCCGTACGAGACGAAGGAGGCCCGCGAGGCGACCTTCGTCGACGCGGACGACGACTTCCGGCAGCAGCTTCCGGGCGTCCCGCCGGGCGACGGTGGACCGGTCATCGACTGGTCGGAACCGCGCGAGGAGTTCGGGAACATCGTGAGGGACAAGAAGAGAAACGGTTGCCTGATCGGCTGCGGCGTCGCCCTGGTCGTCCTGGTCGGGCTCGTGGTGGCGGCCGTCATCGGCGTGGGCATGGTCTTCGAGGAGGCCGACAAGACGATGGTCGAGCCGCGCGTCTACAACTCGGTGCGGGTCGGCGAGGACGAGGCGCAGGTGCGCGACCGGCTGCCGTCGGGCAAGTCCTTCCTCACCTCCGAGGTGACGAAGGGGCTGCCGGACGACCCGCAGGGGATGAAGTGCCTGGTCCTGCTGTCCACCGACACCTCGCAGGGCCTGAGCACGGACACGGTTTACCGCTTCTGCTTCAAGGACGGGAAACTGGCCGACAAGCGTGAGTTCCACGTCAAGAATTAAGTGACCGGGAGACCAGGTGATCCGCGTCCTCATCGCCGATGACGAACCCCTCATCCGGGCGGGCATCCGGATGATCCTCACGTCGGCCGAAGACATCGAGGTCGTGGCGGAGGCGCCGGACGGGCGGGAGGCCGTCGAGCTGGCCCGCCGCCACCTGGTCGACGTGGCGCTGCTCGACATCCGGATGCCGGTGATGGACGGGCTCGACGCCCTCGCCGAACTCCGGCGGACGGCCCCCGGCGTCCGGGCGCTGATCCTGACGACCTTCGGCGAGCGCGAGAACGTCCTGCGGGCCCTCCGCCAGGGCGGGGCCGGATTCCTGCTGAAGGACTCGGCGCCGGGCGAGCTGATCGGCGCCGTCCGCGCGGCGGCCGCGGGCGACGCCTATCTGTCGCCCGCCGCGACCCGGCACGTCGCGGACTCCCTGGTGCACGCCCCCGACACCGGCCGGGCCGCCCGGGCCCGCGCCCGCGTGGCCGCCCTCAGCGAGCGGGAGCGCGAGGTGCTGGCCCTGCTCGGCGAGGGGCTGTCCAACGCGGACGCGGGGCGGCGGATCCATATGAGCGAGGCCACGGTGAAGACGTACGTGAGCCGGATCCTGGCGAAGCTGGAGTGCGAGAACCGCGTGCAGGCCGCGCTGCTGGCGCGGGACGCGGGCCTGGGCGGGTAGCGCGCCGGGGTCAGGCCCCCCGGACCTGGACCTGAACCTCGACCTGAACCTCGACCTGAACCCGGACCTGAACCCGGACCTGAACCCGGACCCGGCCCCCGATGCCGAGCGGCATCCTGTCCGTCCTGCGACAGAGGACGTTCGAGCAGGGCGGCAGGGCGGCAGGGCGGCAGGGACAGCAGGGGCGGCAGGGGCAGGGGCGTGGGCAGCAGAGGGCGATTCCGCCCCGGCCTCCACCCATGTGGCCGCCGCCCACAGGCGTCACCGCACCCCCGCTCATAGCGTGGGCACCACCCGCACCCCACGCCCCGGGAGACGCCCGTGCCCACCCCCACCCACAGCCTCAAGGACAAGGTCGTCGTCATCGGCGGCGCCTCGCGCAACCTCGGCAGCCTCATCGCCAAGGAGATCGCCCCCGAGGGCGCCAAGGTCGTCGTCCACTACAACAGCCCGTCCTCCAAGGACGGCGCGGAGAAGACCGCCGCCGAGGTCGAGGCCGCCGGCGGCAAGGCGGTCGTCCACGGCGCGGACCTGACCAAGGTGGCCGGGGTCGAGGGGCTGTTCGACGCCGCCGTCGGGGCGTTCGGCAAGGTCGACTGCATGGTGAACACCGCGGGCATGGTCATCAAGAAACCGATGACCGAGACGTCCGAGGAGGAGTTCGACAAGATGTTCGCCGTCAACTGCAAGGCGGCGTACTTCATGATGCGGGAGGCCGCGAAGCGCCTGGAGGACGGCGGCAAGATCGTCACCATCGTGACCTCGCTGCTCGCCGCCTACACCGGCCTGTACTCCGTCTACGCCGGCAGCAAGGCACCCGTCGAGCACTTCACCCGGGCACTGTCCAAGGAGCTGTTCGGCCGGAACATCTCCGTCAACAACATCGCCCCGGGCCCGATGGACACCGGGTTCTTTTACCCGGCCGAGACGGACGACTCGATCGCGTACCACAAGTCGTCGGCCATGAACGGCGACCTGACGAAGATCGAGGACATCGCGCCGTATGTGAAGTTCCTGCTCACGGACGGCTGGTGGCTCAACGGCCAGACGCTCTTCATCAACGGCGGCTACACCACCCGCTGAACGGAGCAGCGGCCCGTCGTCCGTACGACGGGCCGCTGCTCACGGGCACGGGCGGGGGCGCGGGGGTCAGCCCTTGAGGCCGGCCATCCACGCCTCGACGGCCGCGGACGTGCGCGGCAGCCCGGCGGAGAGGTTCCGGTTGCCGTCGTCGGTGACGAGGATGTCGTCCTCGATCCGGACGCCGATGCCGCGGTACTCCTCCGGCACGGTGGTGTCGTCGGCCTGGAAGTACAGACCGGGCTCGACGGTCAGCACCATCCCCGGCTCCAGGACGCCGTCCACGTACGTCTCCGTACGGGCCACGGCGCAGTCGTGGACGTCCAGACCGAGCATGTGGCCGGTGCCGTGCAGCGTCCAGCGGCGCTGGAGGCCGAGCTCCAGGACGCGCTCGACCGGGCCCTCGACCAGGCCCCACTCGACGAGCTTCTCGGCGAGGACGCGCTGGGCGGCGTCGTGGAAGTCGCGGTACTTGGCGCCCGGCCTCACGGCCGCGATGCCGGCCTCCTGGGCCTCGTACACGGCGTCGTAGATCTTGCGCTGGAGGTCGGTGTACGTGCCGTTGATCGGCAGCGTGCGGGTGACGTCGGCGGTGTAGAGGGTGTGCGTCTCCACACCGGCGTCCAGCAGGAGCAGCTCGCCGGAGCGGACCGCGCCGTCGTTGCGCACCCAGTGCAGGGTGGTGGCGTGCGGGCCGGCGGCGCAGATGGAGCCGTAGCCGATGTCGTTGCCCTCGACGCGGGCGCGCAGGAAGAAGGTGCCCTCGATGTAGCGCTCCGAGGTGGCCTCGGCCTTGTCGAGGACCTTCACGACGTCCTCGAAGCCGCGGACCGTGGAGTCGACGGCCTTCTGGAGCTCGGCGATCTCGAAGGCGTCCTTCACGAGCCGCTGCTCGCTGACGAAGACGCGCAGCTCCTCGTCGCGCTCGGCGGTGACCTTGTCGGTCAGGGCCTCCTCGACGCCGGCGTCGTGGCCGCGGACGGCGCGGACGGGGCCGGTGGCCTCGCGCAGGGCGCCGGTGAGCTCGCGGACGTCGGCGCAGGGCATGCCGTAGAGCCGCTCGGCCTCGGTGAGGCTGTGCCGGCGGCCGACCCACAGCTCGCCCATGCCGTCGAGCCAGAACTCGCCGTTCTCGCGGTTCGAGCGCGGCAGCAGGTACAGCGTGGCCTCGTGGCCCTGGGCACCGGCCGGCTCCAGGACGAGCACGCCGTCCTGGGTCTGGTCGCCGGTGAGGTAGACGTACTCCGTGGACGCGCGGAAGCTGTACTCCGTGTCGTTGGAGCGGGTCTTCAGATTGCCCGCGGGGATCACCAGACGCTCGCCGGGGAAGCGGGCGGAGAGGTCGGCGCGGCGGCGGGCGGTCTCGGCGGCCTGGGCGATGGGCTGCAGATCGCGCAGCTCGGTGTCGGCCCAGCCCGACTTCATACTGGCGGCAAGCTCGTCGGAGACGGCCGGGTAGAGGCCGTTCTTCCGCTGCTTGATCGGCTCGTCACCTTCGGGGTTCTCGGGCGCGGGCTGCTCGGTCACTGCGTTTCCTCCTCGGACGGGGCCGCTTTCCATCGTATGTGCGAGGAAATGCGACGGAGAAGGCTGTGGACGACCGGGTCCGTCCGGCCCGGGGCCGGGGCGGAGGAGAAGGCGGATCACAAGCGGGCCGGGCCCCGACCCGGGCCCGGGGCTCAGTCGAAGCGGGCGGCCAGCAGGATGACGTCCTCGCTCCCGGTGGTTTCCGTGTCCTCGGGGCGGGCCCCGGAGTCGCCCCCGCCGTCCTCACCGTCCGGCAGCACGGCCCGCAGGATGTGGTCCACGACGGCGTCCGGGTCGCGCAGCGCGGCCCTGGGGACGCTCGCCGCCGCACGGTGCAGCCGGGCGAAGCCGCGGTCCATGGCGTCGCCGGTGCGGTGCAGCAGCCCGTCGCTGTAGAAGATCAGTGTCTCGCCGGGGGCCGCCTCGACCTCCACGCTGGGCGCCTCCCAGCAGGCGAGCATGCCCAGCGGCGCGGACAGCGAGGTCTCCACGAACTCGGCGCGGTGCTCGCCGATGATCAGCGGCGGGCAGTGCCCGGCCCCCGCCAGGACCACCCGGCGCTCGGTGGGCTCGCAGTACGCGAAGAGGGCGGTGGCCGAGCGGGCGGGCTCGGTGAGCCGCAGCAGGAGCTCCAGGTCGGAGAGGACCGCTACCGGGTCCTCGCCCTCCATGACGGCGTACGCGCGCAGGGAGGCCCGCAGCCGGCCCATCGCGGCGACCGCGCTGGGCCCGGAGCCCGTCACCGCGCCCACGGCCAGGCCGAGCGCGCCCTCGGGCAGCGGGAGCGCGTCGTACCAGTCGCCGCCGCCGCGCGGTCCGGTGCGGTGGCGGACCGCGAGGCGGACCCCGGGGATCCGGGGCAGCCTGCTGGGCAGCAGCTCCTCGCGGAGGGTGGCCACGGTCTCGCGGGCCTCGGTGAGCTCCAGCAGCCGGGCGAGGTGCTCGGTGGCGTGGTCGCGGTAGAGGCCGAGCAGGTGCCGCTGCCGGTCCGTGGGCTCGGCCGGCTCGTCGTAGAGCCAGACGGCCGCGCCCAGCCGGCCGGCGCTCCCGGTCCGCGGGTCGGACTCCAGCGGTACGGCGTAGCCGGCGCCGTAGCCGAGCCGGGCCGCGACCTCGCGGTGGCGGGGGTCCAGCGTCTCGTCGGCGGCGATGTCGGGGTGGGCGGTGCCGGCGCGGGAGCCGAGCGGGGGGAGGTCGCCGAAGAGCAGGCCGTGCGGGCCGGCCGGGCCGTGCGGGCCGGCCGGGATGGTCTCGATGTGTCCGAGGTCGGCGCGGCCGAGCCCGAGCCCGACGGTGACCGGGTGCTCGTGGCCGGGCCCCCGCGCGGGGTGGAGGGTGACCAGGCCGCGGCGGGCGCCGACGAGGGTGGCACCGGCCAGCAGCAGCTCGTGCAGCGCGGCGTCCAGGGTGTCGGTGCGGGTGAGCCGCTCGGTCAGCTCCTGGAGGGTGGTGAGGTCCGAGATCCAGCCCGCCAGCCGGTCCTGGACGAGGGCGTTGGGCGCGGGGGACGGAACGGCGGAGGAACCGGATCCGTCGCCTCCGGCCTCACTCGCGGGATCCGTGGGGCCGGTGGTGCCGGGCTGGTCCGTGGGGCCGCCCGGGCCGGTGTGTCCGGTGGTTTCCGAGGATTCGGCGGAGTCCTCGGGGTCCGTGGGGGAGGCGGCGGCGGAGGAGGACGGAGTGTGCGAGGGCGCGGGCAGCGGAGGGTTGATTCCGGCCACTTTCGGCAGGTGGGGCGTGGTCATGGCCGACTGCCCCGGAGGAGCCGCGTGGCAGCGCGGGGGGCAGCCGTGCGGACGAGCGCTCGCGGCGTCTCGTCGAGCCGTGTTGACCAGCTGATCAGCCTGTACTTTCGCGTCAATAGCATCGCAAGCCCCCTGTCGTGTTGCGCGCTATCCGTGCTCCACATGTACACGCCCGGGTAAGCGGATGTCCAGCATTGGGCCGGTGGGATTGGTGGTGTCTATGGGGTTTCAAACTTGGCCGGAAAATGGTCCCGCGATCCAGGATTCGCGATCGACTGACGTTGTTCGACAGCGCGTCATATCCACCCCGGTGGGTACGTACACGGTGAAGGGCAGGGGCAGTTGGGGCCGCCCCGGAACCCGGCGGCGGACCCGAGCGTCTTATCCGGCAACGGCCGCGCCCGTCCCCCAGGGCGCGGGGCGACCCGCGCCACAGGCGAGGGGCGTACAGGCTCAGCACGAAGCGCCATACGCGCGCCACCCCCCGCCATGTTTCACGCTCGGCCCGTGGCGTGATGCGCTGCGTTGTACATGCAGTGACTTGGGAACCACGTGGTGTGCCGGCCTCGAAAGGGCCACGGCGTGTTGAGCAGCGCGCGAAGTCGGACCCGTAGTGCCATGGAGTCCGAGCAGTCCGTACGCGGCCCGGCGCGGTGCCCGGCGACTCGCCGGGCGGATCCACGCGGCGCCGCGGCAGTTCACGCGGTTCACGCAGTTCAGGCAAGCAGCTCACGCAGTTAGCGCAGTTCGGTCAGCTCGTGCAGTTCACGCGGTCCGGGCGGTTCCCTTGGTCCGGGCGGCCCTCGTGGCCCAGGCGGCCCACGCGGTCGCCCGCGGCCCGAGGGAGCCGTCCCGGCCGCCGCGGAGGCTGTGCGGTGTCATGTAGTGCGATACGACCCTTGTCCCACGGCAAGGGCCCGATTTCGGCGTTCACGGAAAGGAACGAGCGCTCATGCGCGAGATCCTCGGAAGGCGACGCAAGCTCTCGCTCAGGCGAGGCGGCCGGCCCGCGGTCCTCACCGCGGCCCTGGCCTACGCCACGGAATGGCAGTGGCCCGTACTCCCGGGTGCGGGCCTGCGGCCCGCCGGCGGCCGCGGGACGGTGTGCGCCTGCCCGCACCCCGACTGCGCCGCCCCCGGCGCCCACCCCTTCGACCCCGGTCTCCTGGCGGCGACCACGGACGCCCGGATGGTCCGCTGGTGGTGGACCAACCGCCCGGACGCCCCCGTCGTGCTCGCGACGGGCGGGCGCGGACCCTGCGCGGTGAGTCTGCCCGCGGTGGCCGGCGCCCGCGCCCTGGCGTCCCTCGACCGCGCGGGCGTACGGGTCGGCCCGGTGGTGGCCACCCCCGACCGCTGGGCCCTGCTGGTGGCCCCGTACTCCCTGGAGGTCCTCGGCGAGCTGCTCCACCGCCAGGACTGGGTGCCCGGCTCGCTGCGCTTCCACGGGGAGGGCGGCTATGTGGCGCTCCCGCCGTCGCCCACGGGCGCGGGCCGGGTGCGCTGGGAGCGGGCGCCGCAGCCGGGCGGGGCGGCCGCCGGGCCGTTCGGGGCGCCGGGGACGGCGAAGACCCGGCGGGCGGACCGGGCGCTGCTCGCCGACCGGGCGGGCGCGCTGGGCGAGGGCGGCGGGTCGAACGGCGGGAAGGGTCCGTGGCTGCCGGACATCTCCACCGTCGTCGACGTCCTCGTGGAGGAGAGCGCGGGCACGGGGACACAGGGCGGCGGCAGCCGGCTCGCCTACTGACGCGGGTCACGGACGCGGGGGTCCGACGAGCCGGTTGAAGCCCCAGACGCGGCGGTGGTCTCAACGGTCGCGGCAGCTACAGGAACAGCGGCGGCAACAAGAGCAACAGCCGCAGCGGTTACGACAACAGCAACATCCACAACAGTGATCGCAACTGCGATCGCAACCATGGTCACGGCAGCGGTCGCGACAGTGGTCGCAGCAGGGGTCACAGCAGGGGTCACAGCAGGGGTCACAAGTGGTCGCAACAGTGGCCACAGTGAACGCGACAGGCACGGTGAACACGGTGAACGCGCGCGGCCACGGCCGACGGGGACGGCGTGTTGACGGCCCCGGCGGCCGGAAGCCGGACGCGGCCACCGCCCCGGCGGACCGCCGAGCGGCGCGCCCCTGAGGGGGTGACCGTATGAGCACATGAGAGCGCGTACGGACGGGAGACGCACGCGCTCTCACTCGTACGGGTGTAAGCCGCTCCGGGATCCGTGGGAAACCACCGCGCGGCCGCCCGGCGGGGCGTGCTCCGACCGCTATGTTCGGGTGAGGGCTCGCACCGGATCGTTGCCGGGCGCCGCCGCGTACCGCCGGACACCGGCGGCCGTGCGGGGCGATGTCGAAGGCGGCCCCACGAATCAGCGTTCGCGGCGAGTTGCGGGTGGTCCCATGGAGCGTGCGTCCGGTGTGCCCGGTGCGACCGGTGCGTCGCAGTCCGGCGCGGCCCGGCAGCGAGCGGCGAATCTACGGATGATCGCCCTCGCGAGTGTGGTGGCGCTGGCGATCGTGCTGCCGCTGGCGGCGGCGACGGCCGGACCGGCGGGTCTGATGAGCCCGGAGAAGACGGGGAAGCGGGCGCACGGCAGCGGCCACGGGGGCGGCGGCCGGGCGGCCGGGGCCATGGACGCCCCTGGTGACGGTGACGGCGAGGGCACCTCCGACGAGACCGCGGACGACACCGCGGACACCGAGGACGACGAGGCCGCGGACAACGCCTCCGGCGCCGTCGGCCCGGCGGAGGGGCGGGAGTCGCGGGAACAGGACGGAGCCTCGGGTTCCGATGGGGAAGGCGGAGAGGGCGCGGAAGAGGGCGGTGACGAGGACGTCGTCGGCGACGCCTCGGAGGGCCTCCCCGGCGCCCCCGGCAGGGCGATCACGCGCTGCGGTCCCGAACTCTCCTCGCCGGCGGGCGTGGAGGCGCAGACCTGCGTCCTGGAGCGGGGCGGGGAGACCTGGGGCCGTACGTACTTCAGGAACGCCACAGGCGGCCCGCTGACGGCCGTACTGACCCTCATGGGCCCCGACGGCCGGACCGTACAGGTGCACTGCCGTACGGGGGCCTCCGACGACCCGGACGGCTGCGAGACGCCGCACCGGCCGACGGTCCGGGGCGCGAGCGGGGAGCGCGACGGCGGTGGCGGGTACGCGGCGGTGGCGGAGTTCGCCTCGGCGGAGGGGAATCTTCTGCTCCGGTCCGGGAGCAACTCGCCGGGCGACCGGGTGGATTAGCGGGGGCGGTCCGCCGGTGGCCGCTGCCGGGCCGGTGACGGATCGCTGACGGCGTGGTGGCGCCGCGCTGAACGCCTTCGGGAGGGCTCCGGTGGGCCGACTGCGGGCCGCTGCGGGCCGCGGGCGTGTCCGGGCATGGAAACGCCCGGTCGCTGGCGACGGGGGATGCACCAGCGACCGGGCTCCTAGAACGGTAACAAGAGATCGGCCGTTCGCAAATTCGATCGTGGATTTCCGGACGCGTATTTCCGGTCTGACAGCGGGAGTTGTGACAGGAGTCACGTGAATGGCGCCCTCCGGGCCCCGGAATCTCCCGCTCCATGTGATGGACGCCGCTCCGGCCGGGTCGCCGCGGGCGCCTCGGAGGCTCCCCGCGCGCGACTTCGGACGGTCCCGCGCCGACGGGTGTCAGTTCAGGGTGACCTGACGGCTGGTGAGGCCGCCGCGCGCCCGGCGCTCCTCGGCGGTCAGCGGCGTCCCGTCGGCGAGCGCGCCGGCCAGCCGCTCCGCGAGGGCCGCGGCCGGCTTCTCCACGTCCTCCGCGCGCATCCCGGTGGGCAGGTCCCAGACCGGCACGGTCAGGCCGTGCGCCCGGAAGGATCCCACCAGGCGGGTGCCCTCGCCGAGCGAGGACGTCCCCGCGGCGTGGAGGCGGGCGAGGGCGTCGAGGAGCTTCTCCTCCGGGTGGGGCATCACCCAGCGCAGGTGGTTCTTGTCCGGGGTCTCGCACCAGTACGCGGCGTCGACGCCGGACAGCCGGACGGTCGGGATCGCGGCGGCGTTGGCTCGATCCAGCGAGGCGGCGACCTCGCCGGTGGCGTTCTCGGCGTCCTCGACCCAGAACTCGAAGCCGGTGTGGACGGCCGGCTCGAAGGGGGCCGAGAGGTCCAGCAGGTCCTGGAGGCGCGGGCCGTCGGCGCCGGCGCGCTCGGCCGCCACCGGGGTGCCCGGCTGAGCCGTGAGCGCGCGCCGGAGGGTGTCGGCGAGGTCGCGGCTGAGGTCGCCGGACGCGGTGTCGTTCTGGAGGCCGAGGAGGACGGCGCCGTTGTCACGGCGGAGCGCGGGCCAGGCCATGGGCAGCACGGTGGCCAGGGTCACCGAGGGCACGCCCTCGGGCAGCCCGTCCTTGAGGGTGAGCTCGACGGTCGCGGCGGGCACCAGCTCGCGCAGCGCGACCCAGTCGGCCTCGCCGGGCAGGCCCTCGAAGGGGCGCTGCACGAGCTCGGCGGCGGCGTGCGAGGCCTCGCGGCCGTGGCAGGCCTTGTAACGGCGCCCCGAGCCGCAGGGGCAGGGCTCACGGGCTCCGACGACGGGGATAGGACCGTCGACGGCCCCCGGCGTGGCGGCCTTGGTCTGGGGGCGGCGCTTCTTGGCCATGGCGTGCGTGTCTCCCGATCGTGCGGCGGTGCGTGCGGCTGGTGAGCCGTCCGGGCTGGTGGGCCTGACGGCGCGAGCCTAGCGCCCACGACGGGACCCCCGGCCGGGCACGCGCGGGAGGCGCGGGCGGACGGCGGGACTTGACGAGGACTTGGCCGGGACTCGACGGCGGAGCCGGCGTGGACCGGCGGGGAACGCGCCCCGGGGGCCGCGCGCGCCGCGCGGGCGCGGCGAGAACGCGCGGCGTGAGCACCGGAACGCCGGACCGCCCGCCCGGGTCCCGGGCGCGGTGCGCGAAGGCGGCCCGGGTGCCGGTTCCGCGAGGCGGGGTGCCCGGGTGTGCGGGCGGTGTCGTCGGCCGCGGTTAAGCACGGGCGGGTGGTGCCCGCGGTGCGGGGGCTGGTGCCGCCCGGGGTGCCGGTGACCAGGGTGCCCGGGATACGCGGGCGGTGTCGTCGGCCGCGGTTAAGCACCGGCGGGTGGTGCCCGCGGTGCGGGAGCCGGTACCGCCTTGGGGACAGGGAAGTGGGAGCCGGGCGCCCCCGGGCGTGCGGGCGGTGCGGTCGGTTGGAGCCTCGCACCGGCCGGTGCTGCTCGTGGTGTGGTGCGGGAGCCGGGAGCCGGGAGTACCCGGAAGTGCGGGCGGTGCGGTCGGTCACGGCCTCGTGCTGGCCGTGGTGTCCGGGTGCGGGCTGGGATGCCGGGAGCCGGGGGTGCCCGGGTGGTGTGCTCGGCTGCGGCTCTGCACGGGCCGGTGCTGCCCGGGGTGCCGGGGCCAGGGTGTGGGCCCGGGTGTGCGGGCCGGATGGTCGGGCGCGGTCTCGCGCCGGTGGCGCCGGTGGCGCCGGTCCCGGGGCCCGGGGTGCCGGGTGCCGGGTGTTCGGGACGTCCGGGGTGACCGGGACGTCCGGGGGAGGGCGGTTGTCCGGGTGCGGTCTCGCGTCGGCCGGTGGTGTCGGGGTGCCGCTCCCCGGTCGCGCGCTGCGCGCTCCGGTCGCGGGGCACACCGGCCGTACGGGCGCGCGCCGTCTCGCCGCCCTGGTGGGAGGCCCGCGCCGCTGCCGTGCCCTGTTTCGGTGCCGTACCGCGCGCTGCCCGGGAGCTCTGCGATGTGCCACGGGTCTACGCGCGTCGCGCCGATGTCACGCCAGCTCGTCGATATCGGTGAACGCCATCCCCGGGGCCAGGTCGAGCCGTGAGGTGAATCCGCCGCGCGCCGACAGGGCGGCCCAGACGGTCACCTCGCCGGAGGCGTCCCGTACGCCCCAGTCCTGGGAGAGGGCACTGATGATGTTCAATCCGCGGCCGCCGCGCGCGGTGACCGACGGAGTGGCCGGAAGTGGGCGGGTCGGACCGCCTCCGTCCGTGACCTCGACCGTGAGCCGGCCGTGTTTGTCCACTCGCCAGGCGGCACGTATCCCCCCGTCCTTCTCCCCGTCTCTGTCGCCGTTCTCCGGGCTCAGCGGGCGACCGTGCCGGTACGCGTTGCTGAGCAGCTCCGAAAGGATCAATACGGCGTCGTCGATGACCGAATCCGGTACCCCACTGATGCGCAGGTCCTCGCGCATCCGGTGTCTTGCCTGGCCCACAGCGGCTGGACCATGGGGTACGGCCATGATCGACGACGTGGGCACCTCCTGTGCCACCACCAACGCCACCCCCGAGACCTCCTTTGCCCCACGTCAGGGGATGGATGCCCCAATGGACTGGACCGGAAACCGGCCATCCCGGACCCGGTGGGGGCACTCAGGAAGGTCGAACACGTACCGAACGCGCCGGTGCACTCCTTGTAATGGACCTACGGGCGCCCGAGTTGGGAAAGGACCTGCTTGGGCCGGTTTGTGATCACCGCGTCCACTCCCACCCGCGCGCAGAGCTCGACGTCGGCCGGATCGTTCACCGTCCAGACGTGCACCTGGTTCCCGGCGCGGTGCAGCCGGGCCACGTAATCGGGATCCTTACGGATGATCCGGATGCTCGGCCCGGCGATGCGGATGCCCGTCGGCAGCCGGCCGTCCCGGTGGCGCGGGGAGACGAACTGCATCAGATAGACGGTCGGCAGGGCGGGCGCCGCCGCCCGCACGCGGTGCAGGGAGCGGGCCGAGAAGCTCATCACGCGCACGCGCGAGGGCTCGTCCGGGGGCGGCGCGGCCAGCCCGAAGCGGCCGAGCAGGGCGAGCAGCCTCTCCTCGACCTGGCCCGCCCAGCGGGTCGGGTGCTTGGTCTCGACGGCCAGCTCGACGCGGCGGCCCGCGTCCGCGACGAGCTCCAGCAGCCGCTCCAGGGTGAGCACGGAGGTCGCGTCGAGGTCGGGCGCCTCGCGGTCGGTGGCCGCGCCCTTCCACGAGCCGAAGTCGAGGGCGGCGAGATCGGCCAGTTCCAGGGTGGAGACGGCGCCCCGGCCGTTGGACGTGCGGTTGACCCGGCGGTCGTGGACGCAGACGAGGTGCCCGTCGGCGGTGAGCCGCACGTCGCACTCCAGCGCGTCGGCGCCGTCCTCGATGGCTTTGCGGTAGGCGGCCAGGGTGTGTTCCGGGGCGTCCTCGGACGCTCCCCGGTGGGCGACGACGGTGAGCGGGTGGCCGTCGGGACGGAGGTCCCGGGCCTGGTGCGCATAGGTCACCGCGTTATGGTGCCACCGCCCGGCGCGCTCGCGCATGCGGTCCCTTTTCCTGTGGTCTGTCCTGGAGCGCGGGCCCGGACCCACCCGCGGGCGGGCCCGCGAAGCGGCGGCCGGAGCCGTGGGCCACAGGATCCGCTTACGGTGGTCTGACGCGACATGGGAAACCATGGAAGAGCTGACCGTGGACCTCAGGCTTCCGCGTGGGCATGACAGTGGGCAGACAGTGGGGCACGACATCCGTCGGGACGTGGCCGACGTCGCGAACGAGAACCGATGTGCACCCGGTGGTGCACGTGAATGAGGAGAGAACTGTGAGCACCGAGAACGAGGGCGCAGCCGTTCCGTCCGCGCCCGGTCCGGGTGCGGGGTCCACGACGCCGTCCCCCGAGCCGGAGCGCCCCGTTCCGTCGGTCCCTCCCGTGCCCAGCGCGCCGCCCGCGGCGCCCGTGGCCTCCGAGGTGTCCATGGAGAAGACCGGGGAGCCGGCCGCGGAGCCCGCCGACCGTACGGCGCAGCTTCCGGCGGTCGGCGCGGAGGGCGCCGGAGCGGGTGAGGCCCCCGGCACCCAGGCCCCGGCCCCGACGTCTGCCCCGCAGACCCCGCAGACCCCGCAGACCCCGCACATCCCGGCCGCCGCCGAGGCCCCCACCACCCCGCAGCAGGCGGCCTACGCGCAGGCCGGCGCGGTGGGCGCGGCCGGGCAGCCCCTCGGCGCGCCGGGCGCGCACGGCGGTCACGGCGCCCCCGGCCCCTGGTACGGGCAGCCGGGCGGTGAGCCGCAGGTCCAGATGCAGCCGCAGGCGTACGGCGGCGCTCCCGGCGGCCCCGGCGCGCACGACGGCGTCTGGGGCGCGGTTCCCGTCCCGCCGCCGCGCAAGCGCGCGGGCGGTCTCGTCGCGGCGGTCCTGGTGGCGGCGCTCGTCGCGGGCGGCGTCGGCGGAGGCGTCGGCTTCTGGGCGGCCAACCGTAGCGACAGCGGCTCCTCCACGACCGTCTCGGCCTCCGGCGACCCCAAGGTCGAGAGCCGCAGCCCGGGCTCCGTGGCGGACATCGCGAACAAGGCGCTGCCGAGCGTCGTCACCATCGAGGCGCAGAGCGGCGGCGGCGAGGGCGGCACGGGCACCGGCTTCGTCTACGACAAACAGGGCCACATCCTCACCAACAACCACGTCGTCGCCTCCGCCGCCCAGGGCGGCGGCAAGCTCACGGCCACGTTCTCCAACGGCAAGCAGTACGCCGCGGAGGTCGTCGGCCGCGCCCAGGGCTACGACGTCGCCGTCCTGAAGCTGAAGGACGCCTCCGGCGCCACCCTCAGCCCCCTCCCGCTCGGCAACTCCGACAAGACCGCCGTCGGCGACGCCACGATCGCCATCGGCGCGCCCTTCGGCCTCTCCGGCACGGTCACCACGGGCATCGTCAGCGCCAAGAAGCGCCCGGTCGCCTCCAGCGACGGCGGTGGCGGCAACGCCAACGCCTCGTACATGAGCGCCCTCCAGACGGACGCCTCGATCAACCCCGGCAACTCCGGCGGCCCGCTGCTCAACGCCCAGGGCGCGGTCATCGGCATCAACTCCGCCATCCAGTCCGCCGGCAACGGCGGCGGCTTCGGCGGCGGCCAGCAGCAGGCCGGCAGCATCGGCCTCGGCTTCGCGATCCCGATCAACCAGGCGAAGAACGTCGCCGACCAGCTGATCAAGGACCGGGTGCCGACCTATCCCGTCATCGCCGCCACGGTGAACATGCGGGACTCCGGCAGCGGCGCCAAGATCTCCTCCGCGGGCGAGAACAACGCGGCGGCCGTCACCCCGGGCGGGCCCGCCGACAAGGCCGGCCTGAAGCCGGGCGACGTGATCACCAAGCTGGACGGCACGGCCATCGACAGCGGCCCCACGCTGATCAGCGAGATCTGGACGCACCGCCCGGGCGACAAGGTCACCCTCACGTACACCCGCGACGGCAAGCAGGCCACGACCGAGGTCGTCCTGGGCGAACGCAAGGGCGACAACCGCTCGTAGGAACGGCCCGGGGGTTCACGGCCCTCACCCCGGCGCGGCGGGCCCGTCGCCCGACCCGCCGGGAACACGCCGAACACGCCCCGGCCCGCCGCCCGGCCCCCTATCATCCGTGAGACGAAAGGGGCCGGGCGGAGGCGCGTTCGGCCGGTGTCCGCGGGTCGGTCCGGTCCGGTGAGGGCGGTGCGCAAGGTGGTCCTCTCTCCTCATCCGCCGGGCGGCCCGGAAGACGGGCCTCACGCGCCGCGCACGCCTCGTACACCTCGCACGCCGCACACATCGTGTACGCCGCAGACGCCGCGTCCGGCCGACGGGCCCGCCCCCGCCACGGCGCTCATCGACGCCGACGGCCGCGTCCAGCAGTGGAGCGACGGGGCGCGCGACCTGACCGGCTACCCCGAGCGGGAGATCGTCGGCCGGGACGCCGCGCTCCTGGCCGACGGCGGCCACGTCCAAGGCGGTGACCTGGTCAAGGAGTTGCTGCGGACCGCAGGCGAGGCGCGCGGCGACTGGGTCCGCCGCCGCGACGGCACCTGCCGCAGCGTCGTCTGGTACCCCGTGGCCGTGCCGCTGGCGGACGGCACGGGGGTGCTGGCCGTGGCTCTGCCCCAGGAGCAACGGCAGGGCGACATCGCCACTCTCGACCGCCTGTTGCACTCCTCTCCCGTGGGTCTGGCGGTCCTCGACACCGATCTGCGCTTCCGGTACGTCAACGACGTCCTCGCCCGGCTGAACGGCCTGACGGCCGGGGAGCACCTGGGCCGCTCCGTCCTCGAGGTGCTGGAGCTGCCGTACCCCGAGGCGTACGAGAAGGTGCTGCGCCGCGTCGTCGAGAACGGCGAGACCGTCGACAACCTCCAGGTCGCGGGCGTCCGCCCGGACGGCGGCTCCCGGGTCGCCACCGGCAGCATGTTCCCGCTGCGCGACGCGGACGGCACGGTGGTGGGCGTCGGCGGCCTCGTCCACGAACGGGCCGACGCCGAACGGGAGCTCCTGGAGGCGGCCCGGGACCGGCGCCGGCTCGTCCTGCTCGGCAGGGTGGGGGCCCGGCTCGGCCAGGGGCTCGACCCGCGGACGGTCGCGGGGCAGCTGGCGGAGGGCTGCGTACCGGAGTTCGCGGACGCCGTCGAGGTCGACCTGCTGAAGGCCGCGGCCGAGCCGGACGTCGGCGCCTGCGAGATCCGCGGCTGGTACGCGACGCCGGACAGCCCCTGTACGGCGATCCCGCTCGTCCACCCCCTGGTCCTGCCGCCGGACGCCCGGCGCCCGCGCCCCGAGGACGACCTCCCGCCGGCCCGCCCGGCGTCCGCGGCGGTCGCCGAGTGCGTCGCCTCCGCGCGGCCCGTGACCTTCGGGACGGAGGTGGCGGACGGGGTCGTCCGGCACGGGCTCGTGGTGCCGCTGACCGCCGTCGGCCGGGTGCTCGGCGCCGTCACCTTCCTCCGGCACGGCGCCGCGGGCTACGCCGGGGACGGCCGGATGCTCGCCGTCGAGCTGGCGGCCCGCGCCGCGACGGCGATCGACAACGCCCTCCTCTACCGCCGCGAACGCCTGGCCACCCTCGCCCTCCAGCGCCACCTGCTCCCCACCCGGCTGCCGTCGGAGAGCTGGTTCCGCGCGGCGTACCGCTACCGCCCGGCCGAGGACGGCACCCTGGCGGGCGGCGACTGGTACGACGCGGTGGCCCTGCCCGCCGGCCGGGTCGGACTCGGCGTCGGCGACGTGATGGGCCACGGCGTGGGCGCCGCCGCCGCGATGGGCCGCTACCGCGCCTCCGTCCACGCCCTGCTCGCCGTCGGCCTGCGGCCGGGCCAGCTGCTCACCCGCCTGGACGGGATCCTGGCGGGCGACGACGAGCTCGCCGCGACCTGCGTCTGCGCGGTCTACGACGCCGGGACCGGCCGCTGCCGCATCGCCCTGGCGGGCCACCCCCCGCCCCTCCTGGTCCGCCCCGACGGCTCGACCGGCCCCGTGCCCTGCGACCCGGGCCCGCCGATGGGCATGGGCCTCCACCACATGTACGCGGACACGGAGATCTCCGTCGAGCCCGGCAGCCTGCTGGTCCTCTACACGGACGGCATGGTCGAGGACCGCAAGGGCGTCCTCGACCTGGAACAGGGCATCGCGATCCTCGGCAAGGCCGTCCGCGACCCCCGCGCCCCCCTCGACGAGATCTGCGACGCCCTCATGTCCGTCCGCCCGGCCGACTCCCCCGACGACGCGGCCCTCCTGGTCTCCCGCCTGGGCCGCTTCTGACGCCCGGTCGGCTCCGAGGGCGTACGCCCCGCACCGGCTGCCCCGGAACCGGAGCCCGTGTCCACCCTCCGACCACGCCTCCGCGCCGGAGTCACGCAGCCGGTAGGCTGTCTCCGCGCCGGTGAGGATCTCTCCGGCGCGGGGAGACTTGCCCGAGCGGCCTAAGGGAACGGTCTTGAAAACCGTCGTGGCAGCGATGTCACCGTGGGTTCAAATCCCACAGTCTCCGCCAGGTCGGCGAATACGCTGGTCAGAGGGGTGCCGGGAGCTTCCGGGCACCCCTTTCGCGCGTCTTGCCGTGGGGCCGGGCTCAGCCGAGGCTGCGGGCCAGGAAGAGGCTGGTGGTGATCCGGACCCGGGCGACGCCGCCCTCGCGGGCCACGGTGCGGGCCGTTTCCTCGTAGAGCCGGGCGCGCACCGGTGCGGGGAGCACGCGGTAGCCGGAGCAGGACGCCAGCAGTTCGACGAGGCCGGCGGGTGAGCGGTCGTGCGCGGACTCGTACAGGCGGTGCGTCAGGTCGGTGAAGCCGCCGTCGGCCTCCATCTCCCGCCACTGGCGGGCCTCCGGGCCGTGGTGCGCCGGGCGGGGGCGCGGGTCGAGGAGCGTGTACGACGGTACGTCCACGCCGTGCCGGGTGTGGACGGCGGTCAGCCGGTCGGCCAGGTCACGATCCGCCAGGCGCCAGTGGTTCCAGAAGAGGGCCAGCGTCCCGCCCGGCCCGAGGGCCGTCCTCGCGCGCGCCCAGCGCACCGCCGGATCGACCCAATGCCACGCCTGGGCGCAGTACAGCAGACCGTAGGGGCGGTCCGGGCGCCAGGACTCGAAGTCGGCGACCTCGACGGCGACATGGGGCAGCGCCGCGCAGTTGCGCCGGAGCACCCGCGCCATCCGCGCGTCCGGTTCGACGCAGGTCACCGGGGTGCCGCGGGCCGCGAAGGCGAGCGTCGCCTTTCCGGTGCCGGCGCCGACCTCGACCGCGGCGGCGCCCGCCGGCAGGGCGGCGAACTCCAGGGCGTCGTCGACCATCCGTTCCGGATACCCCGGCCGGCCCGCGTCGTACTGCTCGGCGTCGTCGCCGAAGACCTGCCGCCGCTCCCGGTCGCGCTCCTCGGTCGCCATGCGGCCACTGTAGGGCGCGGCCGTGATCGGGTTCCGCCGGTCGCCGCTCCGTGGCCGGTACGGGACCGTCGCCGCCGTCAGGCCAGGGTCAGCGCGGCGACCACCGGCGCCGCGTACAGCAGCGGGAACGGGACGTGCGCGTAGCGGCGGGCCCGGAGGACGGTGATGACCGCTCCGGTGAAGTACAGGACCAGGCCGACGCCCGCGAGGACCCCGACGACGGGCACGAACAGGCCCGCCAGCAGGCCGGCCGCGCCCGCCGCCTTCGCGGCGCCCAGCCAGGTCCACCACGAACGGGGCACGCCGTAGTCGGCCATCGGCTCCACGACCCAGGGGGCGCCGGCGAAGACCGAACCGGCCGAGAAGCCCGACATCACGGCGGCCAGGACGGTCACGACGAGGGAGGTGGTGGACATCGGAATCGCTCCTCAGCGGCCGGTGCCGGGGCGGGGTGCCCCGGCGGGTTCTTCCTGTGACTTGTGTCTTGCGTCCTTCATCGCTCTGACCCGCCGGGCCGTCCGGATGTGACCGCGCTGAGGATTTTTCTTTTCCGCGCGCCTCAGATCCCCAGTGCCTCCACGTCGATCCTCGCCAGCCGCTCCGGGTCCGTGAGGATGTCGAGGGCCGTGACCTTCCCGTCCCGCACGGTGAAGGACATGACCGACATGACCCGGCCCTGGGCGATCGCCACCACCCCGGGCGTGCCGTTGACCAGCGCCGGGCGCGCCGCCTCGGCGAACCGGGCGAAGGTGATCGCCTGGGAGGCGACCTCCGCCGCGCCCCGGCGGAGCGCGCTCGGCAGCAGCGCGCCGCCGTCGGACCGCGCCACGATCTCCGGGTCGAGCACGGCCACGAGCGCCTCGAAGTTTCCGCCGCGCGCGGCGGTCAGGAAGGCGTCGACGACCGTGCGCCGCTCGGCCAGGGCGGCGGCCGGGTCCGTGTCCGGGGCGGGTGCCGCGCCCTGGACGCGGCGCCGGGCGCGGCTGGCGAGCTGCCTGGTCGACGCCGGGGTGCGGCCCAGGACCGGAGCGATCTCGTCGAAGGGCACGGCGAACATGTCGTGCAGGACGAAGGCGAGGCGTTCGGCCGGGCCGAGCTCCTGGAGGACGATCATCAGCGCGAGGCCCACCGAGTCGGCCAGCAGGATCTCCCGCTCCGGATCCGGGCCGCTCGGCCCGCTGAGGACCGGATCGGGCAGCCTGACCCGCCCCGCCTCGTCCTCCAGCGGCTCCTCGCGCCGCGTGGCGCGCGAGCGCAGCATGTCCAGGCACACCCGGCCGACCACCGTGGTCAGCCACCCGGCCAGGTTCTCCACCCCGGAGGTGTCGGAGCGGTTCAGCTTGAACCACGCCTCCTGCACCGCGTCCTCGGCCTCGCCGAGCGAGCCGAGCATCCGGTAGGCGACCGCCCTCAGATGGGGCCGGTGCTCCTCGAACCTCCGCGCCAGAACATCTTTCTCGCTCACGTGTCACATCCTCGCGACTTCATCCGTCAGTGCAGTGACGGACGATAACCGGTCGCGAAAAGCGACGAAGAGGGGAGAAGGGCGACGTGCACGCCGCTTCGGCACCACCGTCGAGGAGACGTGGGCCGAGCGGCGCGAAGGGCGGGGCGGGAGGTCACAGGGGAGCCTCCCGCCCCGCCCCTGCCTCACGCCGCCACCGCCGTCCTCCCTGACGCGAGCATGTCCCGCAGCGACTCGTCCAGCCCCCGCAGAGGCCGCCACCCGAGCAGCAAACGGGCCCGGGAGATGTCCAGTTGCTGCCACTGCACGTCGTCGCGCCGCGCGCCCGCCTCAGGGGTTTCGACGATCCTCACGGCCACCCCGCTGAGCGCGATCAGCCGGTCGACGAGGTCCCTCGCCGGGACCGCCACCCCGCGCCCCACGTTCACCACCGGCTTCGCCCCGTCCGGGTACGGGAGATCGGCCGCGGCCACGACGGCCGCCGCGACGTCGCGCACGTCCACGAAGTCCCGTCGCGCCCGCAGCGGGGACAGTCGCAGCTCCACCGGCCCGGAGGCCGAGTGGTCCGCCAGCCGGGCGGCCACCGCCCCCAGCAGGCTTCCGCGCGGAGCCCCCGGGCCGCACACATTGGCCAGCCGGAGCACGACGCCGTTCAGCCCGCCCGCCCGTACGCCGTCCAGCACGGCCCGCGAACCCCGCAGCTTGGACCGCCCGTACGCGGTCACCGGCGCCGGGACCTCGTGCTCGGACGTACCGGTCCCGACCGTCCCGGGCCCGTACTCGTGCACGCTGCCCAACTGGACCAGGCGGGGCCGCGAGGGCAGCCGGGTCAGTGCCGCGACGAGCGTCTCCACGGCCTCGGCGTTGGCCCGTAGCATCTCCTCCTCGCTCGCCTGCCACGCGCGGCCGGCCGCGTTCACCACCACGTCCGGGGCGATGCCGCGCAGTACGGACGTCAGCTCGTCCGGGCCGGCGGCGGTGAGGTCGACGGACAGCGGGCCGCCGCGCGACGCGGAGAGCACCTCGGCGCCCGTCGCGGTGAAGGCGTCGACCAGGTGCGCGCCCAGGAAGCCCGTACCGCCGAGGACCAGGACCCTTCTCACGGCCGCCCCGCCTTCTCGAACTCCCGGAAGGGAGTCAGGAGCCCGGCGGCCTCCGTGGCCGCCAGCGACGGCGCTCCCGCGTCCTTCTCCGACATCAGAGGCGGTTCCGCGAACCCCCACGGGATCGCGAGATCGGGGTCCAGCGGATCGATGTCGATCTGCGTCCCGGGCACGTGCGCGGTGGACAGGACGTACGAGACGCAGGAGTCGTCCGTCAGGGACAGGAAGCCGTGGCCCACGCCCTCGGGGACGTACACCGAACGGCAGGTCTCCGTGTCCAGCAGATTGCTCACGCTCAGCCCGAACGTCGGCGAACCGACGCGCAGATCGACCACGAAGTCGCGCAGCGCCCCGCGCACACAGGTCACGAACTTCGCCTGGCCGGGCGGCGAGGTGACGCTGTGGACGCCGCGCAGGGTGTTGCGCCGCGAGACGGAGTAGTTGATCTGCGCCGGAGTGAACGACCGGCCGGTCTCCCGCGTGAACTCCTCGGTCCGCAGGGCCTCGTGGAAGGAACCCCGCTCGTCCCTGATCAGGTCGGGGGTGACGACGAAGACCCCCGGGATCTCCAGCTCAGCGATCCGCACGGCGCTCCCGCCCCTCCCGTCGCTCCACCGTCCAGGTGTCGTTGCCGGTCAGGAGCGCGGCGAGGTCGCCCTCGCCCTGCTTCTCGACGGCGGTTTCGAGCTGGTCGGCCATGAGGGTGTCGTAGACGGGGCGTTCGGTGCTGCGGAAGACGCCGATGGGGGTGTGGTGGAGGGTGTCGGGGTCGGCGAGGCGGGAGAGGGCGAAGGCGGTGGTCGGGGACGCGGTGTGGGCGTCGTGGACCAGCACCCGCGACAGGTTCTCCTCCGTGACCGCGACGACTTCCAGGTCGCCGGTCACGGGGTTCCGGACCACGCCCTTCTCCCCGTCGGCGCCGAAGCGGATGGGGTGTCCGTGTTCGAGGCGGATGACGGCTTCCTGGGCTTGTTCCTTGTCCTTGAGGGCTTCGAAGGCGCCGTCGTTGAAGATGTTGCAGTTCTGGTAGATCTCGACGAGGGCGGTGCCGGGGTGTTCGGCGGCCTGGCGCAGGACGTCGGTGAGGTGTTTGCGGTCGGAGTCGACGGTGCGGGCGACGAAGGACGCTTCGGCGCCGATGGCGAGGGAGACGGGGTTGAAGGGTGCGTCGAGGGAGCCCATGGGGGTGGACTTGGTGATTTTCCCGACTTCGGAGGTGGGGGAGTACTGGCCTTTGGTGAGGCCGTAGATGCGGTTGTTGAAGAGGAGGATTTTGAGGTTGACGTTGCGGCGGAGGGCGTGGATGAGGTGGTTGCCGCCGATGGAGAGGGCGTCGCCGTCGCCGGTGACGACCCAGACGGAGAGGTCTTGTCGGCTGGTGGCGAGGCCGGTGGCGATGGCGGGTGCGCGTCCGTGGATGGAGTGCATCCCGTAGGTGTTCATGTAGTAGGGGAAGCGGGAGGAGCAGCCGATGCCGGAGACGAAGACGATGTTCTCTTTGGCGAGGCCGAGTTCGGGCATGAAGCCCTGGACGGCGGCGAGGATGGCGTAGTCACCGCAGCCGGGGCACCAGCGCACCTCCTGGTCCGACTTGAAGTCCTTCGCCGTCAGCGGGAGGGTGCCGCGCGGGGCCGGGGACAGGTCTTCACTGGGCATCGAGGATCTCCCGGATCGTGTCGGCCAGCTGCTCGGCCTTGAAGGGCATGCCGTTGACCTGGTTGTACGAGTGGGCGTCGACCAGGTACTTCGCGCGGAGGAGCGTGGCCAGCTGGCCGAGGTTCATCTCCGGGACGATCACCTTGTCGTACCGCTTCAGCACCTCTCCCAGGTTCTTCGGGAAGGGGTTCAGATGGCGCAGATGGGCCTGCGCGACGCTCCGCCCGGCCGCGCGCAGCCGGCGTACCGCCGCCGTGACCGGGCCGTACGTCGAGCCCCACCCCAGCACCAGCACGCGCGCGTCACCGGCGGGGTCGTCCACGTCCAGGTCGGGGACGGCGATGCCGTCGATCCTGGCCTGGCGTATGCGGACCATGAAGTCGTGGTTGGCCGGGTCGTAGCTGATGTTGCCCGTGCCGTTCTGCTTCTCGATGCCGCCGATGCGGTGTTCGAGGCCCGGTGTGCCGGGGACGGCCCACGGCCTGGCGAGGGTCTCGGGGGCGCGCTTGTACGGCCAGAACACCTCGGTGCCGTCGGCCAGTGTGTGGTTCGGGCCGGTCGCGAACCGCGTCCGCAGATCCGGCAGTTCGTCCACCTCGGGGACCCGCCACGGCTCCGAGCCGTTGGCCAGATAGCCGTCCGAGAGCAGGAAGACAGGCGTCCGGTACGTGATCGCGATCCGCGCGGCCTCGACCGCCGCGTCGAAGCAGTCCGCCGGGGTCCGCGGGGCCACCACCGGTACGGGGGCCTCGCCATTGCGTCCGTACATGGCCTGGAGCAGGTCGGCCTGCTCGGTCTTGGTCGGCAGGCCGGTGGAGGGGCCGCCGCGCTGGATGTCGACGATCAGCAGGGGCAGCTCCAGCGACACCGCCAGGCCGATCGTCTCGCTCTTGAGCGCCACACCCGGGCCGGACGTGGTCGTCACCGCGAGCGCGCCGCCGAAGGCCGCGCCGAGTGCGGCGCCGATGCCGGCGATCTCGTCCTCGGCCTGGAAGGTGCGGACGCCGAAGTTCTTGTGCTTCGACAGCTCGTGCAGGATGTCCGAGGCCGGGGTGATCGGGTACGAGCCCAGGTACAGCGGGAGCTCCGCCCGCTCCGCCGCCGCGACCAGGCCGTACGACAGCGCCAGGTTCCCGGAGATGTTGCGGTACCTCCCCGCCGGGAACGCCGACGTCGCGGGCGCAACCTCGTACGAGATCGCGAAGTCCTCCGTCGTCTCGCCGAAGTTCCAGCCGGCGCGGAAGGCGGTGACGTTCGCCTCCGCGATCTCGGGCTTCTTGGCGAACTTCTTCCGCAGGAAGGACTCGGTGCTCTCCGTCGGCCGGTGGTACATCCACGACAGCAGCCCCAGAGCGAACATGTTCTTCGAGCGGCCCGCGTCCTTCCGGGAGAGGTCGAAGCCCTTGAGCGCCTCGACGGTGAGCGTCGTCAGCGGGACCGGGTGGACGCGGTACGCCTCCAGCGAGCCGTCCTCCAGCGGCGAGACGTCGTAACCGACCTTCGCCATCGCCCGCTTCGTGAACTCATCCGTATTGAAGATGATCTCGGCGCCGCGGGGGACGTCGGCGATGTTGGCCTTGAGGGCGGCGGGGTTCATGGCGACGAGGACGTCGGGGGCGTCGCCGGGGGTGAGGATGTCGTGGTCGGCGAAGTGGAGCTGGAAGGACGAGACGCCGGGCAGGGTGCCCGCGGGGGCGCGGATCTCGGCGGGGAAGTTCGGCAGGGTCGACAGGTCGTTGCCGAACGACGCGGTCTCCGAGGTGAAACGGTCGCCCGTGAGCTGCATGCCGTCACCCGAGTCCCCCGCGAACCGGATGACCACGCGGTCCAGCCGGCGGACCTCCTTCGCCGTACCGCCGGGGCCGGCGGCGCGGCCGTCTTCTTCAACAGTCATAGGGAAACCTCTCCAAGATCGTCACAGCTGCGGGGAGTTCACGGGGCGCGGCGCCGCGCGCGTCAGCCGGCGCGCAGCCGGTCGCCGCCGCTCCACGCCAGGGAGGCCGAGGCCCTCCCGCGCACGTCGTCCAGCAGGGCCGCCTGGTGCACGGACACGAGGTCCGGGGCGCCTCCGGTGCGGACGGCCTCCGCGAACGCGGCCACGGTGCGCAGCACCTGGTCGGCGGGTGGGAGCCGGAGCTCCTCGGTGCCGGAGCGGCGCTCGACCCGGACACGCGGCACGTGGCCGGCGGGCGGGGTGAACGCCCGGTCGACCGAGATGCGGCCCTCGCTGCCCCAGATCTCGTACGAGGAGCGGTAGGCGTGGTCGAGGCCGAAGGTCAGATGCGCGGCGACGCCGTCCGGCGAGCGCAGCAGCGCGGTGCCGGAGGTGTCCACGGACCGGCCGGGGCCGTGGACGAGCACGGCGCCCTCGACCTCCAGGCCGGCGCCCAGGAAGTGCAGGGCCGCGCGGACCGGGTACACACCGGTGTCCCACAGGGCCCCGCCGCCGAGCTCGGGGCGGTACCGGATGTCGTGCTCGGGGAGCCGGGGGACGGCGAAGGCGGCCTGGAAGACGCGGGGTTCGCCGATGGCGCCCTCCGCGATCAGCCGGCGCACGGCGGCGTGCTGGGGGTGGTGGACGAACATGACGTTCTCCATGAGCACCCGGCCCGACTCCCTGGCCAGGCCGACGAGGTGCCGCGTGCGGGCCAGGTCCGTGGTGAGCGGTTTCTCCGCGAGGACGTGCTTGCCCGCGCGCAGGGCCTCCTCCACCCATCCGGCGTGCAGGGCCGCCGGGAGCGGTACGTACACGGCGTCGAGGTCCGGGTCGGCCAGCAGCGCGTCGTAGCCGTGTGTCGCCCGGCAGCCGAACTCGGCGGCGGTGACGCGGGCCTTGGCCGCGTCACGACTGGCGACCGCGACGAGCTCCACGTCGGGGCTCGCCGTCATGGCGGGCAGCATGCGGCGGCGCGCGATGTCGGCGCAGCCGAGGACGCCGACGCGCACGGGCGCCGTCCGGGTACGGCCGGGAGGCGCGGGTGCCATGGTGGTCGCGGTGGTCGCGGTGGTCGCGGTGGTCGCGGTGGTCGCGGGTGTCGCGGGTGTCGCGGGGGCCACGGGGGTCGCGGGGGTCATCGGAGTCGTACCGCCCCGGAGGTCAGGCAGGACAGCAGGGTGCGCGCCTGCACGTTCAGGTAGTGGTTGTGCCGCAGCAGCCGGGTGAGCTGCCGGGGGGTGGCCCAGAGGTAGCCGGGCGGCGGGTCGAGGGGGACCTCGTCGGCCTCGACGAACAGATAGCGGCTCTCCGCGTTCAGGAAGCGGCCGCCCTCCTCCGAGTGGACCGTGTCGTAGCGGATCCGCCGGGGGTCGGCGCCCAGCACGAGGTCGAGGAAGGGCGGGCGGTCCGGGCCGGCCAGGTGGGCGTAGTTCGCGGGCGTGTACTGGACGGTCGGGCCGAGTTCCACGGTGTCCGCGAAGCCCCCCTCGACCCGGGCGTGCGCCAGCAGGTGCGGCACCCCGCCGATCCGGCGGGTGAGGAAGGCCGTGACGCCGAGGCCCTTTGGCTCGAACAGCGGTTGTGTCCAGCGGGCGACCTCGCGGCTGCCCGCCCGTACGGCGACGCCGACGACGCCGAAGTAGCGTCCGTCCTCGCGCTCGACGGCCCACTCGCCGCGCGTCCAGCCGGGGAGTCCGCCGAGGGGGACCCGCTCGGCGCGTACGTCGTGGCGGGAGCGCTCGGCGGTGAACCAGGACAGCAGCTCGGTGTCGGAGTGCAGGGCGAGGCCGTCGCCGTCGGGGAGCGGGGCGCAGGACAGGACGGTGCGCGCGTCCATGTTCACGACGTTGTCCCGCCGCAGTAGGGTGCCGATCTGGCCGAGGGTGAGCCAGACGAAGTCGTCGTGGACGGGAACGTCCCCGGTGGCCTCGACCAGGATGTTGCGGTTGCTCTTCCGCAGGAACCAGGAGCCGTGCTCGGACTGGAGCGAGTCGGCGAGCACCCGGCCGCGGCCCGGCTCGGTGAAATACTCGATGTACTTCACGTCCGCGCCCTTGTGGGCCTTGGTGTAGTTGCTGCGGGTGGCCTGGACGGTCGGCGAGAGCTGGAGCAGGTCGCGGTTGCCCGGCTCCATCTTGGCCTGCATCAGGAAGTGGGGGACGCCGCCGAAGTCCTTGACGAGGATGCCGAGGATGCCGACCTCGGGCTGCTCGATGATGGGCTGGTGCCACCGGTGCCGGGACGGGCCCTCGCCGGTGGTCACCCGCAGGCCCTCGACGGTGAAGAACCGGCCGGTGCGGTGTCCGAGGTTCCCCGTCGCCTCGTCGAAGGACCAGCCGTCCAGGTCGGCGAGGGGGATCCGCTCCACCTCGAAGCGGTGGGCACGGCGCCGTTCGTCCAGCCAGTCCGCGACGTCGGCGGTGCGTGTGACCGCGCCCTCGGTGGCGGCGGCCGAGCGGGCGACGCGGTGCGGCAGGTCGGGGTCGACGGGGGGCTTGAGCACCGGCTCCGTGCGCCGGGGAGCGGGCTCGGCGTAGGTGATCACGTACGGGCCCCCACGAACTCCTTCACGCTGGAGACGACGTAGTCGAGCTTCTCGTCGTCCAGCGCCGGGTACACCCCGACCCAGAAGGTGTGCTCGGTGACGATGTCGCTGTTGGTGAGGTCGCCGACGACCCGGTGCGGGACATCGGCGTAGGCGGGGTGCCGGGTCAGGTTGCCCGCGAACAGCCGCCGCGTGCCGATCTTCCGGTCCTCCAGGAAGTCCACCAGCTCGGCGCGCTTGAACGGCGCGCCGGGGTCGACGGTGAGTGCGAAGCCGAACCAGCTGGGGTCGCTGCGCGGGGTCGCCTCGGGGAGCAGCAGGTGCGGTACGCCTTCCAGGCCGTCGCGCAGCCGGCGCCAGTTGCGGCGGCGGGCGTCGCAGAAGGCGTCCAGCTTGTCGAGCTGGGTGAGGCCGAGCGCGGCCTGGATGTCGGTCGCCTTAAGGTTGTAACCGACGTGCGAGAAAATGTACTTGTGGTCGTAGCCCTCGGGCAGCGTGCCCATCTTGTACTTGAAGCGCTTGAGGCACTTGTTGGTCTCGCCCGGCTCGCACCAGCAGTCGCGGCCCCAGTCCCGCAGCGACTCCATGATCCGCGCGAGTGCCAGGTTCGAGGTCAGCACGCAGCCGCCCTCGCCCATGGTCAGGTGGTGCGCGGGGTAGAAGCTGACGGTCGCGATGTCGCCGAAGGTGCCGGTGAGCTTGCCGTCGTAGGTGGAGCCGACGGCGTCGCAGTTGTCCTCGACGAGGAACAGGTCGTGGTCCTCGGCGAGCTGGGCGATCTCGGCGACCTCGAAGGGGTTGCCCAGGGCGTGGGCGATCATGATGGCCCGGGTGCGGGGTCCGATCGCGGCGGCGACGCGGGCGGCGGTGGTGTTGTACGTGCCGAGCTCGACGTCGACGAAGACGGGGACGAGCCCGTTCTGGATGATCGGGTTGACCGTGGTCGGGAAGCCCGCCGCGACGGTGATCACCTCGTCGCCGGGGCGCAGCCGGCGGTCCTCCAGCGTGTGCGAGGTGAAGGCGGTCATCGCCAGGAGGTTCGCGGAGGAACCGGAGTTGGTGAGGTGGGCCTTGCGGTGGCCCAGCTTGCGGGCGAAGCGGGATTCGAACTTCCGGGAGCTGGGCCCGGCGGCGATCCGCATCTCCAGGGCGGCCTCGACGATCGCCGTGCGGTCGGCCTCGTCGAGGACCGCGCCGGCGGGCCAGATCTCGGTGGTGCCGGGGACGAAGGGCCTGTCGTCCTGGACGTCCAGATGGAACTTCTTGGTCTCGTCGAGAATCAGTCCCTTGTGGACGTTCATGACGCGATCCCCTCTCGGCTCTGTCGGGCGGTACGGTCACGGGCGCTGTCGGCGGGGTGCCCGCCGCCGTGCTTCACGGCTTTCCACCAGCCCGGGTTGGTCCGGTACCAGTCGACGGTGTCGGCGAGGCCCCGCTCGAAGGGGATCCGCGGTGCGTACCCGAGCTGTTCGCGGATCTTGGTCTCGTCGAGGGCGTAGCGCAGGTCGTGGCCCTTGCGGTCGGCGACCCTGCGGACCATGGACGCGTCGGCCCCGCACAGGTCGAGCAGCCGTTCGGTGATGTCCAGGTTGCTCTGCTCGTTGCCGCCGCCCACGTTGTAGATCTGGCCCGCGCGGCCCTTGGTGAGGACGAGCTCGATCGCCCGGCAGTGGTCGTCGACGTGCAGCCACTCGCGGACGTTGCGGCCGTCGCCGTAGAGCGGGACCGGCAGGCCCTCCAGGAGGTTGGTGACGAAGAGGGGTATCAGCTTCTCGGGGTGCTGGTACGGGCCGTAGTTGTTGGAGCAGCGCGTGATCGACACGTCGAGGCCGTGGGTCCGCCAGTAGGAGCGGGCGATCAGGTCGGAGGACGCCTTGGAGGCGGCGTAGGGGGAGTTCGGCAGCAGCGGCCACTCCTCGGTCCACGCGCCCTCGGCGATCGATCCGTACACCTCGTCCGTGGAGACGTGCACGACCCGGCTCGTGCCGGTGGCGAGGCAGGCGTCGAGGAGGGTCTGGGTGCCGCCCACGTTGGTGCGGACGAACTCGGCGGCGGAGGCCACGGACCGGTCGACGTGCGACTCGGCGGCGAAGTGGACGACCGCGTCGTGGCCCGGCAGCAGCTCGCGGAGGAGGTCCGCGTCGCAGACGTCGCCCCGGACGAAGTCGAGCCGGGGGTGTGCGGTGGGGAGGTTGTCGCGGTTGCCCGCGTAGGTGAGCTTGTCGAGCACGGTGACCCGGGTGTCCTCGTGGCCGGGGTGACCGCCGTCGAGGAGGGTGCGGGCGAAGTGCGAGCCGATGAAGCCGGCACCGCCGGTGACCAGCAGTTTCACGCCGCCACCTCGATACGGGTGTGGTCGCCGACGACCAGGCTGTGGCAGGCGTCGCCGGTGGGGCCGGTGCCGACGACGGCGTTCCGGCCGATGAGGGAGTAGCGCAGGCCGGGGACGCCGGAGATCTCGGCGCCGTCCATGACGATCGAGTCGCGGACCCGGGTGTTCCGCAGGACGCAGCCGGCGCCGATGGAGGTGTCGGGGCCGATGTGGCAGTCCTCGATCACGGTGCCCGCCCCGATGACGGCCGGGCCGTCGATCCGTGAGCGCGTCACCCGGGCGCCGGGCTCGACGCGCACCCGGCCGTCGAGCAGGCTGGCGTCGTCGACGCCGCCCAGGATCCCGGGGGTCAGGGCGGCGAGCAGCGTCTGGTTGCACTCCAGGACGTCCGCGGCCTGGCCGGTGTCCTTCCAGTAGCCGCGGTACTCGGTGGCCCGGACCTCGGCGCCCCGGGTGACCAGCCACTGGATCGCGTCGGTGATCTCCAGCTCGCCGCGGGCGCTCGGCTCGATGGAGGCGACGGCCTCGTGGATGGCCGGGGTGAAGAAGTAGACGCCGATCAGCGCGAGGTCGCTGCGCGGCTCGCGCGGCTTCTCGACCAGCCGCGCGACGGTGCCGTCCGGCCCGAGCTCCGCGACGCCGAACGCCCGGGGGTCCGGCACCCGGTGGACGACGACCTCGGCGGCGGGGTGTCTCGTCCGGAAGGACTCGGCGACCTCGCGGACGCCCTCGGGGAGCATGTTGTCCCCGAGGTACATCACGAAGTCGTCGTCGCCCAGGAAGGGCCTGGCCAGCGTGACGCAGTGGGCCAGGCCCAGGGGCGCCTCCTGGGGTATGTAGGTGACGCGCAGGCCCAGCCGTGACCCGTCGCCGACGACGTCCGCGATCTCCGGTGCCCAGTCGCCGACGATGATCCCGACCTCGGTGACGCCGAGGTCCCTGATGTTCTCCAGGACGTGTTCGAGCACCGGCTTGTTGGCGATCGGGATGAGCTGCTTGGGCATGGAGTGGCTGAACGGGCGCAGACGCGTGCCCGATCCGCCCGATAGCACCAGGGCCTTCATGAATCCTCCTTGCGATGACGGTCGGAAACGCCGGGAACGAACGCCGGGGACGGGCGGGGACGGGCAGGGGCCGGGCGGCCGGGCGGGGGTCAGCCGGCGAGCGGTGCCGCTCCGACGGTGCCGTGCAGGACGTAGCGCTTGCCGCCGATGCCGCGGACGCCGGGCATGTCGTTGGTCAGCTGGGTCGAGCCCATGGCCGTCGGGTCGGCGAGGAAGACCAGGTGCGCCTCGTCGTCGGTGAACTCCGCGTAGTTCAGCACCCGGCTGCCGTCGAGGCTGTAGTGGAAGTGCGCGGAGAGCAGCCCCGGGGTCGCCTCGACCAGCGGGCCGTCGAGCAGCGCGTCGATGATCCCGCGCTGGGCGGCGCGGCCGTCGACGTCGAAGGTGGGGGCCACGATGCGGGTCGGGACGCCCGTGGTGTCGTAGAGGTTGCTCCGGTAGCGGTGGAAGGCGATGGGGGCGGAGCGCTCGATGTCCGCGCCGTCCGCGCCGAGGCCGCGCAGCGTCGCCGGCTGCTCGTACATGCGGCCGGACGCCCGGTAGGCGTCCAGGCCCGTCCACTGCTCGTACGTCCACACGTTCTCGCCGCAGGTGCTGACGTAACAGCTCTGCGAGAGCAGGCCCTCGGGGCGGGGCGCGGCCGTCCACTCGGCGAGGACGGCGTCGGCCACCGCGCGCTGGATCGCGGGGGTGCCCACGTAGAGCGGGGTGACGAGCGCCAGTGCGGAGTCGGCGCGGTCGACGTCGGGGAAGACGGGTGCGGTCATGGTTCTTTCCTTGTCTTTCCGGTTCCCGCGCGTGGGCGCGGGGGGCGTGGGGGGGGTCCCGGGCGTGGGGTCAGCGGCTCCGGTGGCGGAGGGTGCGTGCCTCCAGTTCCGGGACGATCTCCACGGGGCTCGGCAGCCGGCCCAGGTCCTCGCGGAGGGCCGCGGTGCCCTCCTGGAACGACGGCTCGTGGAGGAGGCGCAGCAGCGCCTCGCGCAGGGTGGCGACGGTGGGCCGCGCGTCCTCGATGACGATGCCGGCGCCCTTGCCGGCCGCGTAGCGGGCGAAGTCCAGGTATTCCGAACCGGACTTGGGCACCAGCAGCTGCGGCACCGCGTGCGCCCCGGCGGCCGACCAGCTGCCCGCCCCGCCGATGTGGATGATCGCGGAGCAGGTCGGCAGGAGCAGGCTCATCGGCACGTACGGGGTGACGCGGACGTTGTCCGGGACGCTGTCGACGCCGGCGAGCTGGGCCTCGTTGAGGGTGGCGACGAGCTCGATGTCGAGGTCGGCGACGGCGGCGAACACGTCCGGCACGGAGACGCCGTTCTCCGCGAAGAGGTCGCGCCCGCTGGTGCCCAGGGTGAAGCAGACGCGCGGCTTCTCCGGGGTGCGGCGCAGCCACTCGGGGAGGGCGACGACGCCGTTGAACGGGACGGGGCGCACCGAGAGGTAGTCCAGGTCCAGCGGCAGGCGCATCGGCTCGGGCCAGGGGTTGACGCTCCACCGGCCGACGAGCAGGTCCTCGTCGAAGGCGACGCCGAAACGGTCCAGCAGCGGGCGCATCATGCCGGCCATGAGGTCCGGTTCCGTGCCGCCCGCGGCGGTGCGGCCCTTGAGGTACTCGGCGCGGAGCCAGCCGAAGCGGTCCAGACCCCAGAGCAGGCGGGCGTGGGCGGCGCCGCAGGCGCGTGCCGCGATCGGGGAGGGGAAGAACAGCGGGTCCCAGAGCACGAGGTCCGGCCGCCACTCGCGGGCGAACTCCACCATCTCGTCGGCGATACCGGCCGCGCCGGGGGCCTCCGGGCCGGTCGCGTCGGCCGGGCCCGTCGGCTCGGCCGGGTAGTACATGGCGTACGAGGCCACCAGGTAGTGGCGGATCATCGGCCAGAGGTTGGTGTCGGAGGGGTCCACGCCGGTGGTCCGGGCGATGCCCTCCAGCGTCTCGTTCGCGAAGGTGTCCCGGACGGCGCCGGCCAGGTCGATGGGCGCGCCGAGGGGCACCGCGGCCAGGCCCGCCCCGGTGATCGCGGCGACCGTGCCCGGGTGGTCGTGCGTCACCACCCGTACCTCGTGGCCCGCGCTCTGCAGCGCCGCGGCCAGCGGGGCCATGATCATCACATGGGAGGTGACCGGCAGGACGGTGAACATGATGCGCATGTGCGTGCTCCTTGTGTGGCCTGGTTGCGGGGCGGGCTCGTACGGGCGGGTGTGACGGGCGTGACCGGGGTGCCGTCCCGGGCCGCCCGGCGGGAGCGCGTCCCGCCGGGCGGCCCGGGGAAGGGCGCCTTACATGGGCGCCGCCGGCCCGCTCACGAGGTGACGGCCTCGGCGCCCGCCTTGGCGGCCGTACCGGGGGCCGTACCGGCGGCCGTACCGGGGGTGTCCGCGCCGGTGCCGGAACCGGCGGTGTCCTCGCCGGTTCCGGCCGCCGCGGCCTCAGCCCCGGCGTCCGTCCCGCTGCCCGTCCCGCCGTCCGTCCCGTCCTGCGATCCGTCCTGCCGGCCGGTGTCGCGGAGCAGCACCGCCACGGCGGCGGCCAGCAGGACCACGACGACGGCGCAGACCAGGGCGACGACGTGCAGGCTGTCCAGGAACGCGGACCGGGCCGCCTCCAGGACCCTGTCGCCCACCTGCCGCGGCAGATAGGTGACCGCCTGCACGGCCCCGCCGAGCGACTCCTTGGCGGACCCGGCCAGATCGGTCGGGATCCCGGCGCTGTCCTCCGTGCCGGCCCGGTAGACGGCGCTGCCGATGCTGCCGAGGACGGCGAGGCCCAGCGCGCCGCCGAGCTCGTTGCCGGTCGAGGTGATGGCCGACGCCGCGCCCGCCTCCTCGGGCCGGGTGGCGCTCACGGCCATGGTGGTGCCGAGGACGCCCATCGCGGACAGGCCCATGAACATCACCACGGTGCCGCAGACCAGCACGGGCAGGCCCGACTCGTCGACCTGGGTGATGATCAGGAAGCCGGCGGCCGCGACCAGCAGGCCCAGGGCCATGATGTACGCGGGGCGGACGCGCCGCGCCAGGTTGGGGGTCAGCAGCGCCACGGGGATGCCCGCGAGCGTCATCGGCAGCGTCCACAGGCCCGCGTCCAGCGGCGAGAGGCCGTGGACGAGCTGGAGGTACTGGGCGGCGAAGAAGTTGATGCCCATCATGACGCCGGTGTTCAGGACCAGCGCGAGGACCGCGAGGTTGAACCGGGCGTTCTTGAACAGGCTCAGGTCGAGGAGCGGTTCGGCGGTACCGCGCTGCCGGCGGACGAACGCCCAGCCGACCAGCAGGCCCGCGACGAAGACGGCCGCGGAGAGGACCGTCACGCCGTGCTCGGCGGCCCGCTTGACCCCGAAGACCACGGCCAGGACGGCCACCAGCGACATCAGCGCGCTGACGAGGTCGACCCGGCCGGCCTCCTCGGCCCGGTACTCGGGCAGCAGCTTCGGCCCGAAGAGGAGCAGCAGCGCCATGACCGGTACGCCCATGAGGAACACCGAGCCCCACCAGAAGGCGTTGAGCAGCGCGCCGCCGACCAGCGGGCCGAGCGTCGCGCCGGCCATGAAGCTGGTCATCCAGATGCCGATGGCGCGCGAGCGCTGCACCTCGTCGTGGAACATGTTGCGGATCAGGGCCATCGTCGACGGCATCAGCGTCGCGCCCGCGACGCCCAGCAGGCCGCGCGCCACGATGAGCGTGGCCGGGCTGTTGGCGAACGCCGCGAGGACCGACATCGCGCCGAACGCGGCGGCGCCGAAGAGCAGCAGCTTCCGGCGGCCGATGCGGTCGCCGAGGGTGCCCGCCGTGACCAGGCTGCCCGCGATCAGGAAGCCGTAGACGTCGACGATCCACAGCAGTTCGGTACCGCTGGGGCGCAGATCCTCGGTGAGGGCGGGGACGGCGAGGTGCAGCACCGTCAGGTCCATCGAGACCAGCAGGGTGGGCAGGGCCAGCATGGCCAGCCCGATCCATTCCCTCCTGCCTGCCTTGGCCGGAGCAACCACCATGGACAACCTTTCTCTCGTGCGGTGCGGTCCGCCCTCGGTGGAGGGCGCCGCGGGGGCCGCGTTCCGCTGGAGCGCGGCCCCGGGGGTCTGGGTGGTCGGCCCGGTGAAGGGTGACGGGGAGGGGGCGCCGGGCACCGACGACGGAATCGGCGCCCTCTCCCCGCCGGCATTTCCCGCCGGTGCCCGCGGAGTTCCCCGCCGGGGCACCGCGGCCGGCGGCCGGGGGTCAGGCCCCGAGGCTCCGGTGCAGGTGGTAGCGCTTGAAGCCGATGGGCCGGACCCCCGGGGTGTCCAGGGACAGCCGCAGCGACCGGCGGCGGGTGGCCCCGTCGAGGAACGCGGCGTGCGCCTCGTCGCTCGTCCACTCCGCGAAGTTCATGACCCGTGTGCCGTCCACGCTGAGGTGGAAGTGCGCGGCGATCAGGCCCTCCTGGTCCTCCGCCGGAGCGGACTCCAGGTGGTTCACGACGGTGCCCACGATGCGCCGCTGGCACTCCGCGCCGTCCACGTCGAAGCTGGCGAGGGCCACGGTGCCGGGCGTGCCGGCCGCCGGGTCCCGCACCACGCTGCGGTGCGGGCGGTAGGCGATCGGCTCGGTACGCGCGGGCCCGGCGGGCAGGCTGCGCAGGAACGGGCGGTAGACGTCGTCGTTCGCGCACTGGGCGTACGTCAGCACGGTGTCGTGCTCGGTGCTCAGGTAGCACGAGAGTGAGAGGACCCCCTCGAACCAGGGGGACCGCTCCCACGCGTCCACGATCTCGTCGAGGACGGCGCGACCCTGCGCGGCGCCGTCGACGAACCAGTGGCTCATGTACACCGTGTGCACGTCGGGGCGGTTGATCTCCGGCGCGGTGGACAGCCGGACGGCGGGGACGGTCATGGTCACCTCGGTCGTTTCGGTCGTTGAGTGGTGGGGCGGGCGGGGTACGGCCGGAGCGGGCCGCGTGTCGTACGGGGCCGCGCCGTGTACGGGCCGCGTGCCGTACGGGCCGTGCCATGTACGGGCCCGCCGCGTACGGTCCGTGCCGTGTACGGGCCCGCCGCGTACGGGCTTTGCGGAAGGCGGCCGGCGCTCAGACGGCGGGTTCGCCGAACCAGCGGCGCAGGGCCGCCTCCAGGTCGCCGTCACCGCTCACCCAGGCCACGTATCCGTCCGGCCGGATCAGCAGGGCGTCGGGCTCGGCGGGCTCGCCGGGCTCCGGGGCGTAGGCGGCCCGCGCGGTCACCACGTCCAGGCGGTCCGCCCAGGCGCCCGCGGTCACCGCGGCGCCCTCGGCGTCGCCGAGGACCAGCAGCACGCCGCGCGCCGTGTGCAGCAGCTCGGTGCTGGTGGCCTTCTCGCCGTCCGCCAGGACGAGCTGGGTCTCCGGCATCCGCGCGCCGAGCAGCGGGTGCCCGCCGGGGCCGACGTCGTAGCGGATGTCCAGGCCGCTGACCAGGCCCGCGAGGTAGCGGGCCGCGTCCTCGCGGCGGAACACCTGGGTGAGGACGTCGCGCAGCGGCTGCGTCTCGTCGCCGCCGAGGAACAGCGTGGCCTGCGCGCGGGTGTTCTTCAGCAGCTCCGCGCCGACCGGGTGGCGCTCCGCGTGGTACGTGTCGAGGAGGTCCTCGGCGGCGCCGCCGGTGACCACGGCGCCGAGCTTCCAGCCGAGGTTCACGGCGTCCTGGATGCTGACGTTCATGCCCTGGCCGCTCGCGGGCAGGTGGATGTGCGCGGCGTCGCCGGCCAGCAGCACCCGGCCACGCCGGTACTCGCTCGCCTGGCGCGACGCGTCCGTGAAGGAGCTCACCCACAGCGGGGTGGCGTCGGAGATGTCGTCCCCGCTGACCCGCCGCCAGGCCTCGGCGACCTCGGAGAACGCGGGCGGGCCGGTGCGCGGCACGGGCGTCATGCCGTGCTCGTAGACCACCACGCGCATCGTGTCCTCGCCCAGCGGCGCGGCCAGCAGCATGCCGCCCGGGCGCCGCGAGCCCGACCACAGCTTGGGCAGCTCGAAGTCCTTGACGTCGGCGAGGAGCATCTCGGCGGTGGCGTCGGTGCCGGGGAAGGCGAAGCCGCCGAGCTTGCGGACGACGCTGCGGCCGCCGTCGCAGCCGACCAGGTACGGGGCGGTGAGCCGCACCTCGCCGGCCGGGGTCCGGACCTCCACCTCGACGTGCGCGCCGGTGTCCGCGAGGCCCGTGACCTCGTGGTCGCGGCGGATGTCGACGCCGAGCTCCCGGGCCCACGCGCCGAGCACCTCGACGGTGCGCGCCTGCGAGACGCCGGTGACGCTCGCGTGCGTACCGCCGCCGACCGCGAAGTCGATGGGCACGCTGCCGAAGTGGCCGCCGGGCGAGCGGTTCAGGTCGCCGAAGCGGGGCAGCAGGCCGCGCTGGTCGAACACCTCCAGGGTGCGCGCCGTGAACCCCATGCCGCGGGACTCGACGTGGGAATCGCTCTCGCGCTCCAGGACGACGACGTCCGCGCCGGCGAGGCGCAGTTCCGCGGCGAGCATGAGCCCGGCGGGGCCCGCGCCTACGACGACGACGTCCGTGTCCATGGCTTCTGCTGGCATCTCTCTCCCCCGTGATGGATTTCTCGGACCGGCCGGGTGGTCGTGGCCGGTCGGTCGTCGGTCAGTCGTCGGTCGTGGTGACGGTGATGGCGCCGGTCGGGCAGCAGTCGGCGATGTCCCGCAGGAGTTCGAGACGGTCCGGGCCGGTCTCCCCGGAGGCGTCCGCGGTGGCGACGGCGATGCCCTCGGCGTCCAGCCGGAACAGCTCCGAGGCCATCACCTCGCACAGCCCCGCACCGAGGCAGAGGTTCCGGTCGACGTGGGCGGTGGCTCGCATGGTGGCTCTCCTTCGGGCCGGGACCCCGGCCGGTGGTTACGGCGGCTCCGGCGATCGGCTGGTGGGCGGTCCGCCGGGGCGCGGGCGGTGGTTCCGCCGCGCCTCGGCGGACCGGTGCTGCGCTCAGGCCCGGGACGCGCCCGAGGCGGTGACCGGCAGCGCGGTCAGCCGGCGGATCGCCCAGCTGTCGATGTAGCGCAGCTCCTCGCGCGGGACGTCCAGGGCAAGCTTCGGGAAGCGCTCGACCAGGGCGTGGATGGCGATCTCGCCCTCCAGGCGGGCCAGGGCCGCGCCCATGCAGTTGTGCAGGCCGTGGCCGAAGCCGACGTGCCGCTTCCCGGTACGGGCGATGTCGAGCCGCTCGGGCTCGGGGAAGTGCCGGGGATCGCGGTTGGCGGCCAGCAGCCCGGCGATCACGGGCGCCCCGGCGGGCAGCTTCGTACCCGCCAGCTCGATCTCCTCGGTGGTGACGCGGAACAGCGCGGTGCTGAGCGCGCCGTCGTAGCGCAGCAGCTCCTCGACGGCGTTGCCGGCCAGGTCGGGGGAGGTGCGGAGCAGGTCGGCCTGGTCCGGGTGGTCGAGCAGGGCCAGCACGGCGTTGCCGATGAACCCGCGGACCGTGTCGCTGCCACCCATGATCATGGCGGCGACCATGCCGACGAGCTCGTCCTCGTCGAGGCGGTCGCCGTCGTCGTCGCTGGTCTGGATCAGCGCGGAGGTGAGGTCCTCGCCGGGGTGCAGGCGCTTCTCCGCGACGAGCTCGGCGGAGTACTCGCAGATCCGGCCGAAGGCGGGGCCGGCCTCGTGGATCAGCGCCGGGTCGGACGGGAAGGCCTGGTTGAGGGCCTCGACCAGCTCCCGGTGGCGCTCGATGCGGAAACCGAGGATCTCGCCGAGGGTCTTGGCGGCGACCTCGCCCGCGTAGTCGTCCATGACGTCGAACCGCTCGCGGCGCGCGCAGTCCTCCAGGGTGCGCCCGACGATGGCGCGCACGGTCTCCCGCCACTCCTGGACCCGGCGCGTGGTGAACGGCTTCATCGCCAGGCGGCGCAGCCGGGTGTGGTGGGGCGGGTCGACGACGGCGATGCCGCGCTCCAGGATCGTCCCCTCGGCGGCGACCAGGCCGGCGGCCTTGAACTCGGGGGTGGCGTAGGTGGCGGCCTCCGCGCTGTAGCGGGGGTCGGCCAGCACGGCCTTGACGTCCTCGTACCGGGTGACGATCCAGGTGGGCACGTCGCCGACCGGGAAGCGGAACTCGTGGACCGGGGAGTTCTCCTGGAGCCAGGTCAGGGTGGGGTACGGGTCCTGGTAGTACGCGGGGGAGAACAGTGCGGTCGGGGGTCCCGATATTGCCGCCGACGTCATGGTGGGTCCTCTTCTCTGGCGTTCTCTGGGAGTTCTGGGGCTGGGGTGGCGACGTGACGGAGCGTGCGTCAGAGCTTGTTCCAGGCGTCGGTGTCGGGGGCGAAGAAGGGCAGCAGCTGAGGGATGAACGCCCCGGCGCGGCCCGCGGCGCTGACGAGCCCGTGGACGTACAGGGCCAGCCGCTCGGTGTCCGCGTCGCCCAGGAGCGCGTACGGCGCCCGGTCCAGGCGGTTCGTCTCGCGCTCGACCTCCTCGCGGACCGCGGTACCGCGGGCGGTCAGCGCGCCGTCGCGGTCCACGAGGCCGCGCTCGCGGAGCTCCTCCTCGGCGGCCGCCCACTCCTCCTCGGTCCAGCCGCGCTGGGGCATCACGATCTGCTTCGACATGCCGAGGTCGCTGGCGCAGTCGATGACGAGCGCGTGGACACCGGTCAGCTCGGCGTGGGCGAGCGCGGTGATGTGCCCCTCACCCCGGTACTCGCGCAGCAGGGTCGCCGCGTGCCACAGCGCGAGGTGCGGCTCCCCGGGCACGTCCAGGGCCGCGTTCGCGGCGAACAGCGGCCGCCCGGGGAACCGGCCGGCCGAGGCCGCGGCACCGGCGAGCGCGGCGGCCTCCGCCATCGCCTCCGACCGCACGACGTCCGCGCCGAGCAGCCGCTCCAGGGCCGCGCCGGCGGTCTTCAGCCGCGCCTCGATCGCCCGCTCGGGCGAGACCTTCTCCCACAGCGCGGGGATCCGCTCCGCGACGAACCGGGGCGCGAACGCGTTGCAGACGGCGGTCACGACCGGCGCGTCCACGACACCGAGCGGGGACACCCGGCTCGCGAGGTAGACGCCCGTCGGATCGGTCACCCCGGACGGCGCGAGTTCCTTCGCCAGGTCGTCGGTGAAGTACGGAATCGCATGCAGCGAATTGAGCGCGTGCGCGCAACGGCGCGCATAGGAAGGAGCACCGGTCGGCGTTGCAGTCATGACACCCTCAAGAACGTCGGGAGCGGTTCCGGACAGCGGTGCCGCACGGAAACCCAGCGCCACCGCGGCACCCGACCAGGCGTGGCGGGTCGTTTTCCCGGAATCGCGAATTCCAGCGGCGTCGCGTGCCGCAATTGCCGGATCCGCAATTCCGGGAAACAGCGAATAGCTTCGCCGGGGGGCATACGACGCGGCAAGAAAGTTGACAAAGGGGTGACGTGCGCTGACGGAGATTTGTCGGCGGTGCGGGAACCGCCGTGCCCCGGGCTCGCTCGGCGGTGTTCCGGGTGTTCAGGGCCCTCGGGCGAGGGCGGGACGCATACGTCCGGGTGTTACGACGCATACGTCCGGGCGTTACTACGAGGCAGCCGGACGCCGCCGCTCCGAGCGGCGCCCCGCGCACTCCCCGCCTAGCATCGGTGATCCAGCCTCGTCGTCAGGCACTGCCTGACCGTGGAAAGGCGGAACCGTGATGTCGCACGACTTCGAGCAGCTGCGGGACCCCGACGAGTTCGTACGGGCGGCCATGCAGTGGCATTTCGGCCCCGACACCGGATCCCCCTATTGGCTGGACAGGGCGAGGTCCCTGGAATTCGACCCGCGCACCGACGTCAGGACCTTCGACGACCTGTCGCTCTTCCCCAACATCGTGAACGAGCTGCGGGACGTCCGGGTCGAGGACCTCGTCCCCCGCGGGTACGACGGGGACGCGCGCCCGGTCGGCGTGTACGAGAGCGGCGGCACCACCGGGGCACCGAAGAAGGTGGTCCTCCTGGAGGACTGGCTCACCCGCAACCTCGGTCTGTGGGCCGACAGCCTCAAGGAACACGGCGTCGTCCCGGAGGGCAACTGGCTGAACATCATGCCCAGCGGCCCCCACCTGGCCGGGCCGTTCACCACCCGGATGGCCCAGCGCAGCTCCAGCGTCGTCTTCACCCTCGACATGGACCCCCGCTGGGTGAAACGGCTCATCGCCGAGGGCAGGGCCGAGGACGCCCGGGCCTACGCGGAGCACGTGATCGAGCAGGCCGGGCACATCCTGCGGACCCAGGACGTCAGGTTCCTGATGACCACGCCGCCGCTGCTGCAACGGCTGGCCCGGCGCGAGGAGCTCGTCGAGCTGGTGAACCGGAAGGTGGACACGATCATCTGGGGCGGCGCCAGCATGGACGCCGACACCCGGTACCTGCTGCGCACCGAGGTCTTCCCCGGCACCCGGCTGATCGGCAACTACGGCAGCACGATGGCCCTGGGATCGGCCAACGAACGCCCCGGGCTCGGCGACGACGACCCGTGCGTCTTCGACACCCTGTCGCCGTTCATCACCTACACGGTGGTCGACCCGGAGACCGGCCGCCGGGTGCCCTACGGGGAGCGGGGCCGGGTCGTCATGCACCACGTCAGCAGGTCCGCGCTGTTCCCCAACAACCTGGAGCGGGACGAGGCCACCCGGACGGAGCCCCGGAACGGCTCCGGCGGCGACGCGGTGGCGGACGTCGCGCCGGTCGCGACGTTCGACGACACCCAGGTCATCGAGGGGGTGTACTGACCGTGGGCGGACCGCTCCCGCTCGACGCCCTCGGACCGGCCGGCGCCTACCGGCCCCGCACCCGTACGACCGTCACCGACGTCACCGGCCGCCCCGTCGCGGAACTCGGCCTCGTACCGAGGCTGTTCGTCGACCGCGCCGTCTCCGCGCTGCGCCGGGCGACGGAGATGCCGGAGGACGAGCGGGTGGCCGCGATCGCCCGGGCGGGCGAGGCGTTCGCCTCGGGCACCGTCGCCGGACTGCCCGCGGAGGAACACCAGCGCCTGGTCAGCAGGGTCTCCGGGCTGCCGGTCGCGGTCGTACGGGCGGCCGCCGCGCACACCGCGCGCGCCGCCGCCGACGTCCACCGCGCCGTGCGGCTCGCCCGCCCGGCCGCCGCGGTGGACGACTGGCGGGACCCGCTGACCCGCACCGGCCGGGCGGTGTGGACCCGCCGCGGCGACGTCCTCGCGGTGCACGCCGCCGGCAACCACCCCGGCGTCCACACCCTGTGGCTCCAGGCCCTCGCCCTGGGCTACCGGATCGCGGTACGCCCCTCCACCCGCGAGCCGCTGACCCCCCACCGGCTGGTCACCGCCCTGCGCGACGCCGGGTTCCCCGCCGACCACCTGGTCCTGCTGCCCACCGCCCACGAGGTCGCGGACGCCGTCCTGGACGGCGCCGACCTCGGCGTGGTCTACGGCGGCGACGACGTGACGCGGAGGTACGCCGGGAGTTCACGGGTGCTGGCGCAGGGGCCCGGCCGTTCGAAGATCCTGCTCACCGCGGACGCGGACCCGGACGCGGACCCTGCCCGCCGCGCCGGCCTCGTCGTCGACTCCGTCGTGCGCGAGGGCGGCACGGGCTGTGTCAACGCCACGGCGGTGCTGGTCGAGGGCGACCCCGCGCCGCTGGCGGAGGCCGTCGCGGAACGGCTCGCCGCGATCCCCGGCCTCCCCCCGCAGGACGACCGGGCCACGCTGCCCGTACAGCCGGTGGACACCGCCCGCGCCCTCGAACGCCACCTGCGGGAGCAGGCGTCCGGCACCACCGCCTGGCTGGGCGCGGACGGCGTCGTCGAGGAGCTCGGCGACGGCAGCGCGGTGCTGCGCCCCGCCGTGCACCAGGCCGGCGGGCCGGACGCCCCGCAGCTCGGCGTGGAGATGCCCTTCCCCTGCGTGTGGGTGGCCCCGTGGCACCGGGAGGCCGGGATCGCGCCCCTGCGGGGATCCCTGGTGGTCACCGCCGTCACGGAGGACGAGAAGCTGATCGACGCGCTGCTGGCCGAGCCCACCATCGGCTCGCTCCACCTCGGCGCGTCGCCGACCTGTGACAGCGGGCCGGACATGCCGCACGACGGGTTCCTCGCGGAGTTCCTCATGCGCACCAAGGGGGTCCTCCGCCCGGTGTGACGCGCCCGCGCCCGCCCGGGACTTCTCTGCGGCGGGGGTGGCTGTCCGTGAGGGGCCGAGGGGAAAACACACACGTGGGACGAACGCATGTGGCGGGTTTTGTCGCTTATGCGGGTGGTTTGGGTGCTGTCAGTTCTACTGTTCGCACAGAGGACTTTCACTCCTTGTGATGATTGATGCACTTTCCGCGCCCCAAGGCGCGGGGCACGCACTTCCGGACTCGTGGTTCCGGCATTCACTCGGGAGATGCCATGCAACGATCCGCTCGACTCCGACGACGCGCCGCCGCGCTCGCCGCCGCGGCCATGGCCGCGCTGGCCGCCGTGGCCCTCACCCCGGCCGGCGCCGCCACGGCCCGGTCCGCGGCCGTCCGCCCCGGTGACGCCCGGCTGGACGCCACCATGGCGGCCCTGAACTCCAGCGACCTGATCCCGGGGACGGCATGGGGCGCGGACCCGGCCACCGGGCGGGTCGTCGTCACCGCCGACCCCACGGTCACGGGGGCCAGGCTGGAGCGGCTGAACGGGGTGCTCAAGCCGCTCGGCCAGTCCGTGGAGCTGAAGAGAACCACCACGGAACTCAGGGCGTTCCTCGCGGGCGGCGACGCGATCCACGCCTCGGCCCTCACCGGCAGCAGGGGGTACTGCTCGCTCGGGTTCAACGTGAAACGGGCCGGCAAGCCGGACGCCTTCCTCACGGCCGGGCACTGCGGCGACCCGATCAAGAGCTGGTCCGACCGCGAGGGCGGCCCGGAGATCGCCCGTGTCCCCGCCGGCGGGTCGAGCTTCCCCGGCGACGACTTCGCCATCGCCGAGTACACCGCCGCCGTCGACCACCCGAGCCAGGTCAACCTCTACAACGGCAGCGTGCAGAACATCACCGGCGCCCGTGACGCGGCCCTCGGCGAGACCGTGCGGCGCAGCGGGGCCACCACCGGCCCGGGCTTCGGGGTGCGCTCGGGCACGGTCACGGGCCTCAACTGGACCGTGACGTACCCGGAGGGCCGGGTCAGCGGCCTCACCCGGACCGATGTGTGCGCCGAGCCCGGCGACAGCGGCGGCTCCTTCTTCATCGGTGACCAGGCCGTGGGCCTCACCTCGGGCGGCAGCGGCAACTGCACCACCGGCGGCACCACGTTCTTCCAGCCGGTGCTGGAGGCGCTGTCGGCGTACGGCGCGACCATCGGGTGAACCCCGGCACCGCCCCGGTCAGACGTTGAACGCCCGCAGCGTGACCGAGGCGGTGCCGTCCTCCTCGTAGTCGACGCCCAGTTCGATGTGCGAGGCCCCGCCGGCCGGCCGGTCGGTCTCCTGGGAGTTGGTGAACTCGAGGTCCCACTCGTAGGAGTCGGGCAGCTGACGCGTCCGCGGGAACGCCTTCAGCAGCTTCGCCGCGACGTCCTCGCGCGGCATCCGGGACTCGACCGTGTAGCCCTGGTCCAACCAGCCCCCGTCGTCCACGCACTTCTTGTCCGTCGCCTCCTCGGGCATCCGGCCGCCCGCGAAGCCCGTGGCCTCCGCGCAACCGGTCTTGTGCGGCTCGAAGGCCTTGCCGCTCAGGACCTCGTACGCGACGAGGCCGACGAAGCAGAGCGGGGCGAGGACCACCGCCGTGACGATGCCACGCGTCACCCACTTCCTCGCCCGGCTCCGCCGGGGGAGGCCGGACGGCGGCCATCCGGTCTGCGGATGCGCGGGGAGCGCCGGGTCCGGCCCCGGGTCCGCCACCGGGGCCGTGTCTTCAGGGGTATTCGCCATTACGTGCCGTTCTTCCGGTAATTGATCGGAAAGTATGCCGTAATGACTGAAGCGGCGGCCCTTCTGAGCTCTTCTGTTTGCACCGGGCGCCGGCTCGGGTAATGTGGCCGCCCAGCAGTGATCGAACTTTTCGACCTAGGAGGTGGGACCCATTACCGCAGTCGCAGGCCGGGTGCTCTCCTCCCTCAGCTGTACGGTCGTCTCTCTCTAGTACGACCGCGAGAGCGCCCTTCGGTATCCCGAAAGGCTCTCATGTCGCTTTCTCTGCCTTCCTCTTCGCCTTCCTCTTCTTCCGTTTCTTCCGTTCCTTCCTCGCTCTCCCTTCCCGCCGTCGTCGTCCGGCTGCGGGCCGTCGGCTGTGTCTTCGCCGAGGACGAGGCGGAGCTGCTCGTCTCCACCGCCCGTACGCCCGCCGAGCTCGCTGCGATGGTGGAGCGGCGCGTCGCCGGGCTTCCCCTGGAACACGTCCTGGGCTGGGCGGAGTTCGCCGGGCTGCGGATAGCCGTCGACGCCGGGGTGTTCGTGCCGCGCCGCCGGACCGAGGTCCTGGCCCGGGAGGCCCTCGCGCTGGCGCGGCTCGCCGTCGGGGCGCCCCGTCCCGGCCGTCCGGCCCGGTCCGCGGGCCCGGCCGCCGTGCCCTCGCGTGCCGTCGTGGTCGACCTGTGCTGCGGCTCGGGCGCGGTCGGCGCCGTGCTGGCGGGGTCCTTGGAGGGGATCGAGCTCTACGCGGCCGACATCGAGCCCGCCGCCGTGCGGTGCGCGCGGCGCAACATCGGTGACCGCGGCCTCGTCTACGAGGGGGACCTCTACGACCCGCTGCCCGCCTCGCTGCGCGGCCGTGTGGACGTCCTGGTGGCCAACGCGCCCTATGTGCCCACCGAGGCCATCGAGTTCCTGCCGCCGGAGGCCCGGATCCACGAGCCGAGGGTCGCGCTCGACGGCGGGTCGGACGGGCTGGAGATCCAGCGGCGGGTCACCGCCGGTGCGGCGGAGTGGCTGGCGCCCGGCGGGCACCTCCTGGTGGAGACGAGCGAGCGGCAGGCGCCCAGGACCGTGGCGGCGTTCGCCCGCGGCGGTCTCGTCCCGCGCGTGGTGAGCTGTGAGGACCTCGACGCGACCGTGGTCGTCGGCACCCTGCCGGCCCCCGGACCGGCGGCCGGCGGGTCCGGCGGGGCCGTGGTGCGGCCCGCCGTCGGGATTCCGGTCGGCGCTCGGTGAGTCGTTCGTAGGGGTTTCCGGAGGGGCGGCGGGACGTTCCGGCCCCGCTGCCTGAACGTTTTCGCCGTCCGGGTGCCTGCTCCGTTGAACGGGTTTACGGAATTGGCCGAATTTGGGCCGGAACGGTTCTCCCCTTGGGGCGCTTGGGATCCCTGGCTGTGTGAGCGTGCCCTGAGGGGCGCGGGGCAGGGGCTTGAGGGCGTGGTGGGGGTTTATTCCTGAGTGGTCATGCTTGCGAGGGAATAGCGAGCGGCGGGTGGTTCGCCGGGGATTCGGTGGGCAATTCTGAGGTTGCGACGTCGGAAAGTTCGTCGGGTGGTCGGCCAACCGCTCGGCAGTAGGCAGTAGTTCCGTTCCTGTTCTGGAGGAATTGATATGGCAAGCACCCGCACTGCTCGCGTCCTCGCGGCTGTGGCCGCCCTGCCCATGGCCGTCGTGCTCTTCTCCGGCGTCGCCTCGGCCGACGACGGCAACCAGCTGGCGAACCGTGGTTCCAACGCCGCTGCCGCCGCGATCGTGGGGAGCGGCGTCGGGGGTACCAACCACGGCAACTCCACCACGGGGCAGCAGCAGGCCACCGGCACCGGTGCCTCGAACCAGAACAACACCGCGAGCGTCGTCGGTGGCGACGACACCGCCATCCGCCAGGAGAACGTCTCGGTCACCTTCACCAACTGGTGGTAGGCAGCGCCTCGTGGGAGTCCACGAGGTGACGGGGTGAATGTGGACAGGGTCTGGTGATGGCGCGCGACGGCACTCCGGTGCCGTCGCGCGGCCATGCGCGGATCCGCCTGGCATACGGATCCGCGCGGCGGGTACGGGGCCGCCGAGCCGCCGGCGGCCCCGCTTCCGTTGTGCGGGCGGCTCCCCGGTGGCGGAGGTGCGTCGTTCTTGACATCCCCAGTTTTTCTGACGGACAGTCAGAAAAACTTGGAGGGACCCATGAGCGACCCCACCGCACCCCCCTCACGAACCCCACGGCCCCCACGGCCCCCGCGGCCCCCGCGGCGCTTGCGGGCGGAGGACCTCGCGGGCTTCGAAGGGCGGCCCGCCGCCGTCTCCGGCCGGGCCAAGGACCCCGTCAACGCGCCCATGATCAGGCACTGGTGCGAGGCGATGGGCGACCGTCACCCCGCCTACGCCGGCCCCGACCCCGTCGCCCCGCCCACCATGCTCCAGGCGTGGATCATGGGCGGCCTCTCCGGGCACGGCCCGCGGGGCGGCCGCGCCGACGCCTACGGCCGGCTGCTGGGCCTGCTCGACCGCGCCGGGTACACCGCCGTCGTCGCCACCGACTGCGAACAGGAATACCCGCGACCGCTGCGGCCCGGCGACGAGCTCACCTTCGACTCCGTGATCGAGACCGTTTCGCCCCTCAAGAGCACACGGCTCGGCGACGGCCACTTCGTCACGACGCGCACGGAGATCCGTACGGCGGGCGTCCTCGTGGGAACGCACCGCTTCCGGATCTTCAAGTACGCGCCCGCGGGCAGCGGCCCGGAGCCCGGGAGGGCCGCGTCCGGAGCCGTCCCCGAGGAGTTCGGGCCCGTCCCCGAGAAGTCCGGACCCTCCCCGGGGGAGCCCCGCCCCCAGCGCCCCCGCCCCGTGATCAACCGCGACAACGCCGGCTTCTGGGAGGGCGTCGCCGCCGGCGAGCTGCTCATCCAGCGCTGCGCGGCCTGCGCCGAGCTCCGTTTCCCCTGGCTGCCCGGGTGCGGGCGGTGCGGCTCACCGGACTGGACGACCGTCCGGGCGTCCGGCGCGGGCCGGGTCTTCTCGTACGTGATCATGCATCACCCGCCCTTCCCCGCCTTCGACCCCCCGTACGCCGTCGGGCTGATCGAACTGGCCGAAGGCGTAAGGATGATCGGTAATCTCATAGGTGCGGAGCCGGACCATGTGCGTATCGGGACCCGCGTCGAGCTGGAGTTCCTCCAGGTGGACACGGGGCTTCGGTTACCCGTATTCCGGGCGCTCCCGGACGGGGCGGACGCATGAGACCCGGCGACGAACTGCCTCCGCTGTCCGTACCCGTCACCCGTACGCTGGTCGTCGCGGGCGCCCTCGCCTCCCGTGACTTCCAGGACGTGCACCACGACGCAGAAGCGGCCCGCGCCAAGGGCTCTCCTGACATCTTCATGAACATCCTCACCACCAATGGTCTGGTGGGCCGGTACATCACCGACCATTTCGGTGCCGACGCGACACTGGTGAGGGTTTCGATCCGGCTCGGTGTGCCCAACTATCCAGGCGATGTCCTGGTGTTGAGCGGAAGGGTCGTTTCCGTGAGTCCTGCCCGTGAGGCCGGCCGGTGCGCCGTCGAGGTCGCCGTCGCCGGGACGAACCGGCTCGGACGCCATGTGACCGGGACCGTCGGGGTGACCCTGCCCGCGGCCGGGGTGAACGGGGTGACCGGGGCGGCCGGGGCGTCCGGGGTGACCGGGGCGGCCGGGGCGGCCGGGGCGTCCGGGGTGACCGGGGGCGGATCATGAGCGCCCGGCGCGGGGCCGGCCTCTCCGGTGCCGCCGCCGTCGTGGGCGTCGGCGCCACGGAGTTCTCCAAGGACTCCGGCCGCAGCGAGCTCGCCCTCGCGGCCGAGGCCGTGCGGGCCGCCCTCGCCGACGCCGGTCTCGGGCCCGGCGACGTCGACGGCCTGGTCACCTTCACCATGGACACCAGCCCCGAGATCACCGTCGCCCAGGCCGTCGGCATCGGGGAGCTGACCTTCTTCTCCCGCGTCCACTACGGCGGCGGGGCCGCCTGCGCCACCGTGCACCAGGCCGCGCTCGCCGTCGCGGCGGGCGCGGCGGAGGTCGTCGTCTGCTACCGCGCCTTCAACGAGCGCTCCGGCCGCCGCTTCGGCGCCGGGACGCAGCGGCGCGAGCCGACGGCGGAGGGCGTGGCGCTCGGCTGGGCGCTGCCCTTCGGGCTGCTCACGCCGGCGTCCTGGGTCGCCATGGCCGCCCGCCGCTACCTCCACACATACGGTCTGACACCCGAGGCGTTCGGGCACGTCGCCGTCACCGGCCGCCGCCACGCGGCGGCCAACCCGGCCGCGTACTTCCACGGCAGGCCGATCACCCTGGCCGACCACGCCGCCTCCCGCTGGATCGCCGAGCCGCTGCGGCTGCTCGACTGCTGCCAGGAGACGGACGGCGGACAGGCGGTCGTCGTGACCTCCGTCGACCGGGCCCGTACGCTCCCGCACCCGCCGGCCGTGATCGTCGCCGCCGCTCAGGGCGCGGGCCGGGCGCAGGAGCAGATGACCAGCTTCTACCGGGACGACCTGACCTGCCTGCCCGAGGCGGGCGCGGTCGCCCGGCAACTGTGGCGTTCCAGCGGCCTGACCCCGGGAGACATCGACGTGGGCATTCTGTACGACCACTTCACACCGTTCGTGCTGATGCAGCTGGAGGAGTACGGGTTCTGCGGGCCCGGTGAGGCCGCGGACTTCGTCGCGGCCGGCGCGCTGCCGCTCAACACCCATGGCGGCCAGCTCGGCGAGGCGTACCTGCACGGCATGAACGGCATCGCCGAGGCGGTGCGCCAGCTGCGCGGCACCGCCGTCAACCAGGTCCCCGGCGCCGCGCGGGTCCTCGTCACCGCCGGGAGCGGTGTTCCCACGTCCGGGCTGCTTCTCGGGGCAGACGGATGAACCGAGGGCGTGTCAGCGGGGGAGGCCGGTCCGGGGCGCCTATCACTCGGCGTATGGACCGACTGGACCGCCTAAGGAAGATCATCGGATTTTTTGTCGCTCTGACGGTCGCCATGGCGCAGCTGGTCAGCGGCGCCCAGCCCGCCACGGCGGACGACAGGGGCGATCCCAGGTCCGAGGGGGCGGAAGTCTTCAGGGGCTGGGGCTTCGACACCTGCCAGGCCCCGTCGCTGTCCGCGATGCGGGCGTGGCGGGCCTCCGACTACCGTGCCGTCGGCGTCTACTTCGCCGGCCGGGCCCGCGCCTGCCCGCGGCAGACGTATCTCAACGCCAACTGGCTGGCCGACGCCGACGACCTCGGCTGGCGGATGCTGCCGATCTTCGTCGGCTCGCAGTCGCCGTGCGTCAAGGCCGGGCACAAGCGGGGCTTCTCCATCAGCAGCTACGACCCCTACGGCCAGGGCCAGGAGGAGGGCCACGAGGCCGCCGACCGGGCCGGCGCGCTCGGCATCGCCCGCCGAAGCCCGCTCTACCTCGACATGGAGGCGTACGACCACTACAACTCCTCCTGTGCCCGGACGACGCTGTCCTTCGTCCGCGGCTGGAGCTCGACCGTGCGCAGCCGCGGCTATCTGGCCGGCTTCTACAGCAGCGCCGACTCCGGCGTCCGGCACATGGAGCGGGCCCGCCGGAACGGGACGGGCGGGCTGCCCGACCTGATGTGGTTCGCCCGCTGGCAGGTCCCCGCCTCGACCTCGGGCGAGCCGGTGCTCTCCCGCTCGGCGTGGACGCCCCACCGCCGGATCCACCAGTACCGGGGCAATGTCACCGAGACCCACGGAGGCCGGCGGATCACCATCGACCGCAACCTCGTGGACGCCCCGGTGGCGATCATCGACTGACGGCGGTTCCCGCCGCCGTCGGGGACGGGGGCGGGGGCGGAGCGGGCGCCACCGGTCGGGGCCGGCGGGCGCCGCTCCGCCCCCGACCCCCGAGGCGGCCCCTGAGCACCCTCCCCCTCCAGGAGGTGGGGGCAGCACCAGCAGTACGACCTGAGGCGGACCGTCCTTCGGCACCTGCGGGCGATCCGCCGGGTACAGGTGCGCTTCTAGCGTTAAGGCATGACAGCTACCACGACGTCTGTGTGCACCAGCGCATCCACCGCCGTGTACCCGTCGTTCTCCTCCTACGTACGGGCACGCGGACCGGTGCTCCAGCGCACCGCCCGCTCTCTGACAGCGAACCCGTGCGACGCGGAGGACCTGCTCCAGACGGCGCTGACCAAGACGTATCTCGCGTGGGAGCGCATAGAGGACCACCGGGCCCTGGACGGCTACGTCCGCCGGGCCCTGGTGAATACGCGTACCTCGCAGTGGCGCAAGCGCAAGGTCGAGGAGTTCCCCTACGACGAGCTCCCCGAGCGCGAGTCCGCGGCCGCGCCGGACCCGGCGGAGGCGCAGGCGCTGCGCGACGCGATGTGGCGCGCCGTGCTGCGGCTGCCGGTGCGGCAGCGGGCGATGGTCGTCCTCAGGTATTACGAGGACCTCACCGAGGTGCAGACGGCGGAGCTGCTGGGGGTCTCGGTGGGGACGGTGAAGAGCGCGGTTTCGCGGGCGCTCGGGAAGCTCCGGGAGGACCCGGAGCTCTCGCGGGCGGCCTGACCGCTATCGCGGTCCGAGCAGGCCGGTGACCTGCTCCAGGACGTCGACGCCCGTGCTCCCCGTGAAGACCCGGGTGCCCGCGGGCAGGGGGCTGGTGGTGAATCCGGCGGCGAGGGCGTCCGCGCCGGCCGGGGTGAGGTTCATGGGGATGTCCTCGGCGCTCACCTTGGTCAGGTACAGCTTCAGCCGGGCCGTCGGCGAGGTGAGGACGTCGATCCGCCTGCCGTGGTGGACGGCCGAGGTGATCATGTTCCGGTCCGGGGTGACCGAGGCCGCCAGGTCCTCGAACGCCACCCGCCGCTGACCGCGGTGGAAGGCGAAGCCGCCCCCGCCGGCCGCGCCCCGCCCGGAGAGGTCCGGGTTGATCCGCCCGGCGGTCTCCACGCTCGTCCGCACGCACGCCCGTCCCCCCTCGGTGACCAGGGTGGACGGCGCGACGGCCGTCAGCCGGATCCGCGCGTCGCGCAAGGCGGCCGCGGCGGCGTCGGTCGGACAGAGGGTGACCGGCGTCCCGGCGGGTGCCGCCGCGTCGGCGGTCTGCGGGGCGGACGTGGCCACGGCGGTCAGCGAGGTCACGGCGAGGGCGAGAGCGCGGAGGGGATGCCTGGTCACAGCGGGCTCCGGGGGTTCGGGTGCGTGTTCGGCGCCGGCCGGGGACGGCCGCGCCTGGCCAACGCGGCCCGGCACCGCGCGTCACGCCCCGCCCGGCCGACGTCAGCCGGGCGGCGTAAGCCCGTCCGGCCCGCGGTCGGGCCTCAGGCCCAGGGGTCGGTGAACGACCGCCCGGGGACCGGCTTGGCGATCAGGGCGATGGGCACGAAGAAGTTCACCTGCCCGATGGCGACGGTCAGGGTGGCCAGCGCCTTGTCGTCGTAGTGCCCGGACACCTCGGCGTACAGCTCGTCGGACACCCGCTCGCCGTGCGCGGACGGCTGGAGCACCGCTTCGACGAGCGCCAGCGCGGCCCGCTCGGCGCCGGTGAAGTACGGCGAGTCCTGCCAGGACGCCACCGAGGTGATCCGCTCCTCGGACTCCCCGGCCTTGCGCAGGAAACCCGTGTGCAGAACGGTCAGGTAGGTGCTGCCGACGATCTGCCCGGCGCGCAGCTGGACCAGACTGATCGTGGCCCGGGGCACGGAACGGTTGCCGGTGGCCTTGAACAGGGCCGCCGAAACCTCCGCCACCTCGGGCACGAGCTCCAGCGGGTCCCGGGCCATCCGGGGGCGCGCCGGGATCTCTGCGGTGATGGGACGTGCGGTCATTGTGGTGTTCCCTCCGTGTCGTGCGTGGCTTTCACCGCACTGACGGAGCGCGCCGGGGGAATGTGACAGCGGGCCGGAAGAAGTTTCGCGGGACCCGTCGAACAGCGCGCGCCCGCACCTCCTTCGACGCCGGACCGCCTCCGCTGTTCCGAGGACACTCGGCGGCCCCGGACCGCGACCTGCGGACCGGGGCCGCCCTCAGGCCTGGGGCCGGCCGCCGGCGGTGAGTTCCCACCGGTGGCCGTCGGGGCGGTACCAGGCGGCGGCACGGCCATCGGGGTCACGGACGTACCCGAACTGTTCTTGTGCGGGGCGGTCGTGGCGGTCCCACCAGTGCCACGCGCCCTCGACCTGGTGCCACAGGTCCGGTGATCCGCCGTGGGTGACGTGGTCGGTGTGATCGCCGCTGAGTGGCACGCGGGCCCACGAGCCGTCGGGGCACTGGAGCTGAAGTGCCGTGCCGGTGTCATCGGTGTTGTAGACGAGGCGGGCATCGGGCAGGAAGAAGGAGAGCACGAGGCGGAAGGGATAGTTCGCTCGGATGTCCGCGGCCGTGACGACGGTGGGGCGGGTGTCCGCTTCGGGGGCACGGGGGGACCGGTCGGGGGTGGAGTAGGCGCGGGCGTCCGCGCGTGCCGCCATGAAGCGCCCCGCGGTGGCGGTGAAGCCACCGGTGGCCCGTCGCCCGTTGTCGACGGTGACGTGGACGAGACCGCCCTCGATGCCGAGTGCGAGATCGGTGAGGATCGCCCCGCCGGGCCTGGTCCGCTCGATCCACGCGGCGGGGAGGTGGGTGACCGAGCAGGTGGCGATGATCCGGTCGAAGGAAGTAGCGGAGCCCGGGTATCCCTCGCGGCCGTCGCCGACAGCGAGGTGGGGCGTATAGCCGGCGGCGGCGAGGCGGGTGCGGGCGGTCTCGACGAGGCCGGGGTCGACGTCGACGGAGTAGACACGGCTGTCGCCGAGACGGGCGCTCAGCAGGGCCGCGTTGTACCCGGTGCCCGTGCCGATTTCGAGGACGAGGTGTTCATCGTCGGGGGCGAGGGTCTCCAGCATCCCGGCCATGAGCCGGGGCAGGGTGCTGGAGGAAGTGGCCACCCCGGTCCATGCGTGGTCGTCGACCTGCTTGGCCGTGGCAGGGTCGAGGGCGGTGACGAGGGTGATGTCGCGGTAGGCGGCGGCGAGGTCGTCGGTGGCGTTGTCGATCCGGCGGTGGCGCCAGACGGCGAAGCCGCGCTGGTCGGTCTCCTGCTCGTACCACTCCGGTACGAAGAGGTGTCGGGGGACGTCGGTGAATGCCCGGGCCCACCGGGGCGACCGGAGAGCGCCGGAGGTCTTCAGTTCGTCGGCGAGCGCGATCATGTAGGGGCGGGCGGCGTCGAGGGTGGGGTCGGTCACTCGGCGGCTCCTGTCATCAGTTCGTCCGCGATGGCTTCAGCGATGGGCAGGCCTGTGGCGTGCTGGATCCAGTCCCACTGCCCGCACGGGTTCACTTCCAGGAACGTCCATGTCCCGTCCGGCGACACGATGAAGTCCAGGGCACCGAACCGGAGATCCAGGCGGCGCATCAGGCGTCGGACTCCGGTGGCGACGTCGTTCGGGGTCTCGGTGGCCCGGTAGGTCAGTGAGCGGTAGTCGCTGCGCCAGTCCGTGTGTGCTTCGGCACTGCCGGCGTGGACCTCGGCGGCGAGCGTGCGGTCGCCGACGACGGTGAGCCGCACCTCGTGGGTCTTGTCGACCCAGCGTTGGAAGAGGTGGGCGGTCGTGTCGATGCCGGTCAGGTCGTCGAGGTCGTGCGCGGTGAGCTTGCGCGTGTAGACGATCTTGAGTTGGCCGCCCTCGATGAAGGCGGGGGTCGCCACGGGTTTGCAGATCAGCGGTCCGCCGGTGTCACCGGCGAACGCGCGGACGGTGTCGGGGGTGTTGGTGATCAGGGTGGGTGGGATGGTGAGGCCGCACTCACGTGCGGCGGCGAGCTGGATCGGCTTGTACTCGGCGCGCGACATCGCCGCGGGGTGGCTGACCCATCGGCAGTCGAGCGCGGACAGGATTCCGCCGAGCCCTGCTCGTGCTTGAGCCGCGGCGAACCTGTATTCGGGCCCTGACATGTTTGCGGCGAGCTGGAACATGTTGGGGGCGCGGTAGTAGGTGGCGGTGATGTCGGCGAGGTCGACGGCGCGGTGTGAGGTGGCGAGTCCGCCGGTCCACCCTCGCCGGGCGTCGATGCGCCCGGCGAGGGTGAGTGCCTGCGGAAACTCCGCGGTGTCCATGCGGAACACCGTCGCCCCTCGGTCCGCGAGCACGTGCACGACGCGGTCGGTCGGCCAGTCGTCACGTGCGGCGATCACGAGGATGGGGGACATGGGACTCTCAGTCCTTCGGGCCCTCGTCGAGGGGCGGCGGGTTTTCGGGGTCGCCGTCCGGGATGGTGGGCGTGTCCGTCTGCATGTACGGCAGCGGCCCGTCGAACAGGGCGACGGACATCTGTGACTCGTCGTCGTAGCGGGCGGGGGGCTTCGCTGTCGCCTGTGTGGCGTCGGGGATGTGCGCGAAGCGCAGGATCCATGGGCGGGTCCGGGTCGGCGGCTCGTCGCTGCGAACGAGCCGCCCCCCTTCGGGAGTGAGCGGGAAGGCATCCCGCGGGTGCGCAACAGTGGTCACAACCGTTGTCCTCTCGTGGTCGATCGGACGGGGACTGGCCGGACGATCCCCCCGCGGGCGCCCGGCCGTGGCCGTCACACAGGTGGCGGCGGTGCTTGAACGGGGCTAGGCGGCGCGGTTGGACACCGGCTTTCCGTCTTCCAGGTACGGGATGCCCACCCGGGCCACCGTGGCCGCTTCCGCGGCCATGGCCCTGCGCCATTGCGGAACGTTTTCCATGAGCTCCTCGTGGCCCATAAACGTGTACTTCAGGATCTCCGGCTCCCGGCCCTCGCGTGCCGGGGGAAGGCTGATCGACGCGATCTGCGCCGCTGACAACTCGCCGCACTCGAACACGATGTTGATGCCCTCCGCCGCGCCGTCCTCGCGGTTCGCCGTGACGTGGTCGATCGCGATCGCCGGGCCCACCTCCACGTGCAGTCGGAGCTTTCGGCGGATCTGGTACCTGACCGCGTCGGCGGCCGTCTCGCCCGCGATGGCCATCCCCCCCCGGGCAGCAGCCAGGTCCGGCCTCGGCCGGACAGCAGCACGAGTACCTTTCCTTGGTTGTTGGTGATACGTGCCAGCCCTGCCAGCCTGCGGGGCGGGGGGTTCGTCCAGGACTCGTTCAGTGTCACCTTCGGCGCCATTGACTCATGCACTCCTTGCGCGGTGGGGCCCCAGTCAACCTTCGTTGATGAACGGGGAGTTGTGCCGCCGTCGGACGTGGATCTGCCTGTCGTTCGCCCGACGGGGCGGTGCAGGGGAAGAACGTAGCGCCGCCAAAAACTTCGGTGCAAGAGTGCACCGGAAAACACTTGCACCGGCATATGCCAAAAGCCCCCCACCTGCGAGGATGGGAGGCTCGGGGGTCCGGAAGATCGCTAGATCAGGTGGTCGAACTCGCCGGACTTGACGTCACAGATGAAGGTGCGCCATCGGGCGGGAGTGGTGGTGACGACCGCCTCGGGGTCATCGCTCTCCCGGATCAGGATCTTCCCGTCGAGCCCGGCTGCTTCCACGCATTCATCTCTATCGCCGGAAAAGGACGACTTCTGCCACTTGGCCTTCGACATCTTCATGCCTTCACAGTTGATTTGCGATGCTGCGGATGAAATCCCTCGACTGCTTGGGGCCGAGGGCGGTTTTCTTGGCGTACCTCAGAATGCTTCGGTAGTTCTCCAGATGGGCTTCGGCGTCGAGAAAAAGTGAGCCGTGGGCGGTGTCGATCTGGACGGTGTCCAGCTTCGGGACGGCGCCCTCGGCGTATGTGGCAGAGGTATTCGCGCCCGGGAACGACCCAGCGGCAAAGGGGATCACCCGAATGGTGACTCCCTCATGGCCGCTGACCTCGATGAGCCTGTCGAGCTGACGGCGTTGTCCGTCCACACCGGCGTGGAGCATCCGCAGGGCGCATTCATGGATCATGAACGTGTGGGGCGTCGCCGGGGTTCTCTGCATGACGCACTTCCGTTGCATCCGGAACGATACGCGGCGCTCGACATCGATCGGGGCGAGCGGCGGAACCGTGTTCTGGAACAGGCTCCTTGCGTACTCTTCGGTCTGGAGAAGGCCCGGGATGTACGCGAGTTGGAGAACCGTCAAGCCGGTGGCGTGATATTCCAGCTCCGCGAGGTCGAGCATGCTCGCGGAGAGTGATCCCCGGTACTCCTCCCACCAACCCTTACCCCGTTCGTCCGTCATAGCAACAAGGGCGCTGATGTACTTGTTGTCCGGGCATGAATAGATCTGCGCAAAGGTGCGGATTCTTTCCGGGCTCAGCCCGAGGCGGCCCGCTTCCGTGTTGCTGATCCGTGTGCGGTCGGCCCCTAGTTCGCGGCCGGCGTGCACGGGAGAGAGGCCGGCCTGCTCGCGCATCTTCCGTAGCTCGGCGCCGAGCCTCTGCTGCCGTCCGGTCGGTGCCGTCCTTGGTGGCATGCCGCTCCTTCCCTGGTGCTGGTGCGCACAGTCTTGCTTGCGATCTTCCGCAGGGTCCAGCAGGTGCACTTTTTCACCGAAGTAGTTGCATTGATTTCCGCCACACCCTATGGTCCTTGACGCATCGCGCAGCACGCCCGGGAAGACCCGAAGTGCAGCCGCCTGCACGCCACTTGGCGTCCCGGGAGGCGGCCGAGCCACGGACGGGCGTGCCGCGCTGAGCTACGACCGTTGGGAGACAGCCCATGCGTACCTCCATGCTCGGCAACTACGCCCGGAACTACCGGCTCACGGCGCCCGCGGCGGCGGACACCGTGCGGGTGGCCCGGGAGTTCGTGCGGGCGATATTGACGGCCACCGAGCACTCGGACCTGATCGACGCGGCGCGCGTCTGCGTGTCGGACGCGGTGACGGCCGTCCTCCCCCGCGCTCGTGACGGCGTGGTCACCGTCGAGGTGTACGTGCGCCCCGGGGGTGTGGGCGTCGAGGTGGAGGAAGCGCCCGGCACGCGGCGGCGCCACCGTGAGACGCGGACGCGGAGTGAACCTGAGCGCGGGCTCGTCCTGATCCGCAGACTGTCCCACTCGTCCGGCGTGGAGTGGACGCGGGGCGGAAGGAACCACGAGGGGGCCAAAAGGGTCTGGTTCGAGTTGTGCGGACCATGGGCGGCCTCGGCGGCCGGAGAACGTCGCCGCAGAGTAGTGACTTACCGAGGGGAACGAAAGCAGAATCTCAGGGAACTACCTCGCGCAACGCGGCGCGCAGATATGGGAGGCCCCTCGGTGCTGAGCACGATGCAGGACGTACCGCTGACCGTGACCCGCATTCTCGCGCACGGCGCGCGCGTGCACGGGGACGCGGTCGTGACCACCTGGACCGGTGACGGCGAGCCGCTGCGGCGGACGTTCCGCGAGGTCGGGGCCCGGTCCGTACAGCTGGCCCACGCGCTCCGCGACGAGCTCGGCGTCGTCGGCGACGAGCGTGTCGGCACGCTGATGTGGAACAACAGCGACCATCTGGAGGCGTATCTCGCGATCCCCTCCATGGGTGCCGTCCTGCACACGCTCAACCTGCGGCTGCCTCCCGAGCAGCTCGCCTGGATCGTCGGTCACGCCGCCGACCGCGTCGTGATCGTCAGCGGCTCGCTGCTGCCCCTCGTGGCCCCGCTGCTGCCGCACCTGGGCTCCATCGAGCACCTCGTCGTCTCCGGCCCCGGCGACCGGTCCGCGCTGGAGGGCTGTCGCCCCCAGGTGCACGACTACGAGGAGCTGCTCGCCGGCCGCCCGGCCGAGGGCTTCGACTGGCCGGAGCTGGACGAGCGCCAGGCCGCCGCCCTCTGCTACACCTCCGGGACCACGGGCGAGCCCAAGGGCGTGCTCTACAGCCACCGTTCGATCTACCTCCACGCCATGGAGGTCAACGCCGCCGCGTCCTTCGCGCTCACCCCGGCCGACCTCGCCCTCCCGGTCGTCCCCATGTTCCACGTGAACGCGTGGGGGATGCCGCACGCGGCGTTCATGGCGGGCGCGTCGCTGCTGATGCCCGACCGCTTCCTCCAGCCCGCCCCGCTCGCGGAGATGATCGAGACCGAGCGGCCGACGGTCAGCGCCGGCGTGCCCACCATCTGGTCCGGCCTGCTGAGCGAGCTCGACGCCCGCCCCCGGGACATGACCTCGCTGAAGACCGTCGTCAGCGGCGGCTCGGCCTGCCCGCGCGCCCTGATGCGCGGCTTCGAGGAGCGGCACGGTGTGCGGATCGTCCACGCCTGGGGCATGACGGAAACGTCGCCGCTGGGCACCATCGCGTACCCGCCCATCGGGGTGACCGGCGAGGAGGAGTGGGAGTACCGGCTCAGCCAGGGCCGCATCCCCGCCTCCGTCGAGCTCCGGCTGGCCGGGCCGGGCGGCGACCACCTGCCCTGGGACGGCGAGTCGGCGGGCGAGCTGGAGATCCGCGGCCCGTGGATCGCGGGCGCCTACTACGGCGGTGCCGGCCAGGAACCCGTCCTGCCCGAGGACAAGTTCACCGAGGACGGCTGGCTGCGCACCGGCGACGTCGGCACGATGAAGCCGAACGGCTTCCTGACCCTGACGGACCGGGCCAAGGACGTCATCAAGTCCGGCGGCGAGTGGATCTCCTCGGTCGAGCTGGAGAACCACCTGATGGACCACCCGGAGATCGCGGAGGCGGCGGTCATCGCCGTACCCGACGAGAAGTGGGGCGAGCGTCCGCTGGCGGCGGTCGTCCTGCGCGACGGCTCGACCGTGGACTACGCGGGACTGCGGGCGTTCCTCGGCGAGCGCGTGGCGCGGTGGCAGCTGCCGGAGCGCTGGGTGAGCGTCCCGGCGGTGCCGAAGACGTCGGTGGGCAAGTTCGACAAGCGGGCGCTGCGGAAGCTCTACGCGGAAGGTGACTTGGAGGTATCGGTCCTGGGCTAGTGCGGGACGGGCCCCGGCCCGGTCGGGACGGCGGCCGCGGGAGGGCGACGAGCCGTGTGGCGCCCGCGGCCCTGGCCCCGGCCCCAGCCCGGCCCGGCCCGGCACGGTGCCGGGCCGGGCCGGAGCGTAGCCCTGCTCCCGGCCTTCGGCCCGCGCCTCCCGGCCTTCGGCCCGCGCCCGCCGTCACCGCGTCAGGCGCGGCCCGTCCTCGAAGTCGACCCCCGTCAGCTCCGTTCGGCAGGTGACGCCGATCTTCGGGAAGACGTTCGACAGATGGTGCCCCACCGTCCTGGGGCTGATCAGCAGCCGTGCCGCGATCTCGCGGTTGGTCAGGCCCTCCGCCGCCAGCCGGGCCACCCGGCGCTCCTGCGGGGTGAGGCTCGCGCCCGTGTCCCCGGGGCCGGGGCGGCGCGGCTGCCGGCCGGTGAGCTCTCGCTCGGTCAGGGCACGGGCCAGCAAAGGGGCCGCGCCGAGGCGGCGGAACGTCTCCGCCGCCTCCGCCAGCTGCGCCCGGGCGTCCGTACGGCGCCGGGCGCGCCGCAGCCACTCGCCGTACAGCAGCCGCGTACGGGCGTGGTCGAAGGGGCGCGCCGCGGCGCCCGGCCCGGCCAGCGCGGACCGGAAGAGCGCCTCCGCCTCCGCCGGGTCCTCGGCCAGCAGCGCGGCGCAGCGGTCCGCGGCCGCCGCCGCCCACGCCGTGCCCGTACGGTCCGCCCACTCCCGCAGCCGCCGCGCGTGCGGCAGCGCCGCCTCCGGCCGGCCGGCCCGGACCGCCGCCTCGGCCGCGTCCGCCGCCGAGAGCAGCGCGAACGTGCCGTGCGCGGCGTCGTGCCCCGGCTCGGACAGCCGCTCCAGCAGGCCGGACGCCTCCTCGGCGCGCCCGGTGTGCAGCGCCAGCTGCCCCCGGCTCCAGTACGCGGCGGCGGTCAGCGCCCGCATCCCGCGCGGCACCGACCGCTCCAGCGCCCGCGCGCTCAGCTCCTCGACGGCCGCCTCGTCACCGCGCGCCGCGGCCGTCCAGGCCAGGACGTTCCGGCACTGCGACGCGGCGTGGTCGGCGCCGATCTCCTCGGCCAGCCGCAGCGTCTCCGCGGCGTTCGCGGTGGCGTCGGCCCACCGCCCGCGCACGAGGTCGAGCGTCGCGGTCTGCGGCACGGTCAGTACGAGCGCGGTCGCCGCGTCCGTCCGCCGCAGCCCGGCGACCTTCCGTTCCAGGGCCTCCGCCAGCGCCTCCTCGGCGCCCCACGCGATCGCGAGCGGCGCGGGCGGCATCAGCCGCCACGAACCCGCCCCGAGATGGGCGACGGCCTCGTCGGTCAGCGCGGGCGCGGTGCCCTCCTCGCGCCACCAGCCCGGCAGCGCCGGCGGTACGTCCGGCAGCGCGGTGAGCACCCGCAGCGCCGTGTCCTGGAGCGCGGGCGAACCGGCCGACCAGCCGGCCCGTACGGCCACTCCGGCCAGCTCCACCGCCTTCTCCGGCCGGGAGAGGGCCGGGACGTCGCGCAGCAGGTGGCGGTGGGCGGTCTCCTGGTCGCCGTGGGCGAACTCGATCAGCCCCCGCAGGCCGCCGCTCACTTCGGCGACCTCCTCGTCCGACGACAGCCGCGCGGCCCGGTCGAGCAGCTCCCGCGCCGCGTCCACCCGCCCCGCCTCCCACGCCGCCCGCGCCCCGCGCGCCAGGCGTACGGCCGCCCCGGCGGGCCCGGGGGAGAGCTCCGCCGCGCGCCGCAGGATTCGCTCGGCGGACGCGCAGCCCCCGCGCGCCCACGCCCGGGAGGCCGCGTCGGTCAGCAGCGCGGCGACCTCCTCGTCGGGCCCGTCGCAGGCGGCGGCCAGATGCCAGGCGCGCAGTTCGTCGGCGTCCTCGCCGGCCAGCGCCCGGGCGAGGGCCCGGTGCGCGGCGCGCCGCGCGGCGAACGGCGCGTCCTCGTAGACCACGGCCCGGACGAGCGGATGGCGGACCCGCACCCGGCCGTCGCGCGCGGTCAGCAGCCCGGACCACCGCACCTCGTCCCAGACGTCGTCGCCGGCGCCGAGCTCCGCGGCGGCCTCGCGCAGCACCCACTGTTCGCCCCGTTCCTCGGTGGCGATGAGCAGGAGGAGGGTGCGGGCGGCGGGGGTGAGCGCGTCGATACGGGAGTGGAAGGCGCGGCGGAGCCGGGGGCCGACCGGGAACGGCGGGGTGGCGGTGGGGGCTTCGGGAAGTCCGGGGGCGGCGGGGGCGGCGGACTCGGCGGTGTGCCGTGCGCCGGGCAGGGCGCCGGGCAGGGCACCGGGCGGCGCGCCGGGGTGCTCCGGTCCCACGGGATCCAGCGTGCCCGGCAGTTCCTGGAGCGCGAGCGGATTACCGGCCGCCACCCGGACCGTACGGTCCAGGGTGAGCTCGTCGGCGCCGGGCCGGGCGGCCCTGGCGAGCAGCCGCGCGTCGGCGTCGGCGAGGCCCGTGACCTCCAGCGACGGCAGCCGGCCCCAGGGGCCGCGGGCGGGGTCGGCGTGGGTGGCCAGCAGCAGGGCGACCGGCTCGGTGCGCAGCCGGCGGGCGACGAAGCAGAGGCAGTCGACGGTCGGCTCGTCCAGCCACTGGGCGTCGTCGACGGCCAGCAATACGGGCTGTTCGCCCGCGAGTTCGGACAGCAGGGTGAGGGTGGCGGCGCCGATCAGGAAGCGGTCGGCGGGGTCGCGGTGGTGCCCGAGCGCGCCGCGCAGCGCGGCGGCCTGCGCGGCGGGCAGCGTGCCGATGCGGTCCACGACCGGCCACAGCAGCTCGTGCAGCGCGGCGAAGGCGAGCCCGGACTCCATGCGCGTGCCCCGGCAGCAGAGCACGGTGAAGTCCGCGGCGGTGAGGGCGGTGTCCTCCAGCAGCGCGGTCTTGCCGATACCGGGATCGCCCCAGAGCACCAGTCCCGCCCCCGAGCCCTCGCGCGCCCCGTCCAGAACGCGGTCGAGCTCCGCTTTTTCGTGGTGCCGTCCGTACAGCGTCATTTGTTGGAGATCCTATAAGGGGGCATTTCAGATCTCCGTCAGGGAAAGCCATGGTGTGTGTCACCAAATCCCTTGATGGAATGGAAAGTTCCGTTTATGGCGGGGCGGGGCGGGGCGGGGTGGGTCGGGGCAGGGCAGGGCGGTAAGGGGCCGGTACGGGCCGGTGCGGGCGACGCCGTCGCGCGCGGTGCGCGGGAGGTTCCCCGAAAGAGGCGGTACGGCCCGTTCCGGCCAATCGCGGCGCCACCGATACGGTGACCGATTCACTCGCGGCGCCGGGCTCGTAACGTCGACACCATGCAGCCCTCCGCCATCGCACTGCCTTCGGTCACTGTCGGCGCCGACGCTCCCCACGACGGCGTCCCGCCCGCCCGCGGCATCTGGGTCACCGGCCGCTTCGACCCGTCCCCCGAGGCCGCGGCCCTCGGCTCGGCCGCGCTGCTGACCGGGCCCGAGGTCCCGGTCGTCGCGCACTTCTCCAGCGCGCCCCGCGGGCGGAACGGCCACGACGGCGCGCCCGGCGAGCAGCGCCTCGCGGTCCGCTTCCACGCGGGCGAGGGGCGGGAGATGGACCTGGTGGCCGGCACCCTGCCGGTGTTCTTCGCCCGTACCGGCGCCGACATGCGCGAATACCTGCGGGCGGTCCGCTCGCCCGACCCGGCGGCCGTCCCCGCGTTCCTGGAGCGCCACCCGGAGGCCGCCACGGCGACGGCCCTGGCGGAGGCGTCCCGGCCGGCCGAGAGCTTCACCGGGGTGGCCTACCACGCCGTCCACACCTTCGGCCTCGTCGACGCCGCCGACCGGACCCGGTGGGCCCGGCTGAGCTGGCAGCCGGAGCGCCCGCTGCCCGCGCTCACGCCGGACACGGCGCTCGCCCGCCCGGCGGACTACCTCACGGCGGGCCTCCCGGACCGCCTCCCGGCGCGCTTCCGCCTCACCGCCCAGCTGCCCTGCCCGGACGACACGCCCGCGCTCCACGACCCGACCCGCCTGTGGTCTCAGGAACCGGCCCGGACGGCGGTGCTGGGCACGCTGGTGCTGGACGCGGTGTACGCGCCGCCGCCGGGGCGGGAGCCGCGGTTCGATCCGCGGCGGCTGCCGGTGGGGTTCGTGGCGCCGCGGGACGGGGTGGCGGGGTGAGGGTGGGGTGACGGCGGGTCGCCGCCGCGCGGGCCCTGTCCCCTACCCGCCCCTTCCCGAATGTCCTCAGTCGCCGGACGGGCTGAGATTCAGCCCGTCCGGCGACTGAGGGCCGGGGCCCGGAGCGGGGGCCCCGGGTCGGAAAGGGGCGGAGCCCCGGGCCGGGAAGGGGCGGGGCCGGGGAAAGGCCCCGCGCAGCGGCACCCCCTACGCCCCGCCCCCGCTACGCGGAAGCGGCAGACGCGCGGGACGCCGCCCCGCCGACCCACCCCGCCGCCATCCACACACAAGCGATGGCACACACCCCGTTCCAGCCCCACCACGCGAACGCTGGCCCCGCGAGCGCCGAAGCCGACGCCCCGCCCAGGAACCCCGTCACCACGTACGCCGTGTTCGCCGACGCCGGCTTCGCGGTCGCGCCCAGGGCGCGCGTCTGGTTGGCGACCTGACCGGCCATCAATCCGGCGTGGATCAGCACGGCGGCCGCGTAGAGCGCCCACAGGCGGTGGCCGCCGAGCCAGAACAGCGGCAGGGACAGCGCCGCGAGCGCGTACCCGGACGTCACGACGCGGCGCGGGCCGAAGCGGTCGATGAGCGTGCCCGAGACGGGGGCGACGGCGCTGGAGACCAGGCCGAACAGGCCGAAGAGGCCGGCGGTCGCGGTGGACAGATGGAACGGTTCGTCCGCCGTCAGCAGCAGCGCCAGCGTCGTCCACAGGGCGCTCCAGGCGCCGAACAGGCCCGCCTGGCGCAGGCACGCGGCCCGCAGCTCCGCCGACGACCTCATCAGGCCCGGCAGTGCCGCGATGGTCCTGAGCGGCCGGGCGCGGCGGGGCGGCCGGGTCTCCGCCGGCAGCAGCGCGGCGGTCAGCAGGCCGATGGCGACCGTCAGGGCCGCCGCGCCGTAGAAGACGGCGCGCCAGCCGTACGCCTGACCGGCGATCCCGCCGAGCACGCGCGCGGCGACGATGCCGGTGAACAGGCCGGCCACCACCGCCGCCACATGCCGGGCGCGGCGCTCCGCCGGGGCGCGCTCGGCGACGAGCGGGACCAGCAGCTGCGGTACGACGGTGGCGGCGCAGGCCACCAGGACGGCGGTGGCCAGCGCGGGCAGTCCGGGCGCGAGCGCGGCGGCGACGAGCGCCAGGCCCGCGAGGCCGGACAGGACGCCGACGAGGCGGCGGCGGTTCGCGGTGTCGCCCAGCGGGGCGAAGGCCAGCAGGCCGAGGGCGTACCCGAGCTGGGCCACCGACGCCACCCAGCCGACCGCGGAGGGCGCGACGCCGAAGTCCTCGGCGATCAGGCCGAGGAGCGGGGCCGCGAGGTAGATGTTCGCGGCGGTGACGGCGGTGCACAGGGCGATGACGGACAGCAGGACGCCGTTGCGCGGGCCGGTCCGCGAGCCCTCGCCGGCCGGGGATCCCGCGGGGCGTCCGCGCGCGGCGGTGCCGGTGGCCGCGACGGTGGGTCCTGGGCTGGTGCGGGTGGGTGTCGGCGGTGTCGGCATGGGTGGTGGACGCTCCCGGGAGGACGGCTTCGGCTCGGCTTCGGCTCGGCTTCGACTCGGACACAGACTTACAACCAACTGGTTGGTTGTAAGTCTGTGGTTCGCGTGCCCGGACTGTCAACCAAATAGTTGGTTACCCTGTGTGCATGGCAGTAGTCAGGGACCCCGAGGCCACCAAGGCGCGCATCTTCGCGGCGGCCACCGCCGAGTTCGCCGCCCACGGCATCGCCGGCGCGCGCATCGACCGCATCGCGCGCGAGGCCAAGGCCAACAAGCAGCTCATCTACGCCTACTTCGGCGACAAGGCCGAACTGTTCTCCCAGGTGCTCCAGCGGGCCCTCCTCGACCTCGCGCGCGCGAACCCGGTCGACGCGGAGGACCCGGACGGCTACGTCGACCGCCTCATGGAGTACCACCGCGTTCACCCGGAACTCCTGCGCCTGCTCCTCTGGGAGGGCCTGGAGTACGGCACGGCCGAGATCCCCCACGAGGCCGAACGCCGGGCGAGCTACGAGGCGAAGGCGGGGGCCTTCGCCGACGCCCAGGAGAAGGGCACGGTGGAGCGGATCCTCCCGCCGCAGGACCTGGTCTTCATGATCAGCGCCCTGGCGGGCTGGCCGTCCGCCGTCCCGCAGTTCCGCCGCCTGCTGGTGGGGGAGACGGAGGCGGACGCGGCTCGCCTGCGGGAGTCCGTGCGGACGGCGGCTCGGCGGCTGACGAGGCGGGACGAGGGGGACGGGGCCTGACGGTTCGCCGCTGCGCGGGGCCTTTTCCCCAGCCCCGCCCCTTCCCGAACCGGGGCTCCGCCCCGGACCCCGGTCCTCAAGCGCCGGACGGGCTGATTCGTTGCCCGGAACCGGGCGGAATTCAGCCCGTCCGGCGCTTGAGGACACCGCGCGTCAGCGCGGCCGGGGGCCGGGGGCTTGCCCCCGGTTACGGGAAGGGGCGGGTAGGGGACAAGGCCCCGCGCAGCGGCACCCACCCCCACCCCCGGCCGTCGATCAGTCCGTACCGATCTTCGACAACAGATCCACGATCCGCCCCTGCACCTCCGCACTGGTCGACCGCTCCGCCAGGAACAGCACCGTCTCGCCCGTGGCCAGCAGCCCCAACTGCGCCGGGTCCGCCTCCGGGGACGTGTAGACGACCAAGGGCGTACGGGCCAGCAGGCCGTTGCCGCGCAGCCAGTCGACGATGCCCGCGCGGCGGCGCCGCACCTGCATCAGGTCCATGACCACGAGGTTCGGCCGCAGCTGTGCCGCGAGCGTGACCGCCTCGGCGTCCGTCGCCGCGCGCGCCACCTGCATACCGCGCCGCTCCAGCGTCGCCGTCAGCGCGAGCGCGATCGGCTCGTGCTCCTCGATCAGCAGCACCCGGGGCGGGTGCATCTCGCTGTCGCGCGGCGCCAGCGCCTTGAGGAGGACGGCCGGGTCGGCCCCGTACGCCGCCTCGCGCGCGGCCTGGCCCAGACCGGCCGTCACCAGCACGGGGACCTCCGCCGCGACCGCCGCCTGACGCAGTGACTGGAGCGCCGTGCGGGTGATCGGACCGGTCAGCGGGTCGACGAACAGCGCGGCCGGGTACGCCGCTATCTGCGCGTCGACCTCTTCGCGCGAGTGCACGATGACCGGGCGGTAGCCGCGCTCGGTGAGCGCCTGCCGCGTCGAGTCGTCCGGCGCCGGCCAGACCAGCAGCCGGCGCGGGTTGTCCAGCGGCTCCGGCGGCAGCTCGTCGTCCATCGGCGGGCGGGGGGCGCTCACGACCTCCACCGCGCCGTTGGGCCCGTCGAGCGGTTCGGGGCCCTCGGAGCCCTCGTCCGGCGCGCCTATGGCGAACGCGCGCCCCTCCGGGCCGCCGAGCGGCTGCGGGCGGGCCGCGCTCGGCGGCGTGGTGCGCGCCTCGCGCTCGCCCTCGGCGGGGTTGCCCAGCTTGCGGCGGCGCCCCGAGCCCACGGGGGTCCCGCCGGGCGGGGTGTCCCCGGCGCCGGGGCCCTGCCCGAGCGTACGGACGCTGATCTGCCGGGCCTTGTCGGCCTGCGCCGCCGCGCCGGGCTCCTCGGCGAGCGCGCGACGGGCCCGGCGGCGGCCGGTCGGCGCGTCGGCCTGCGGGGGCGCGTCCGCGGTGGGCGCGGCCTCGTGCCGCTCGCTCCGGCCGGGGCCGTCGGCCTCCTGCGGATGCGGGGTGCCGAAGGGGGCCGGGGCCCCCTGACCCGGGAGCGCGCCGGTACGACCGGACGCCTCCCCTGACGCGTCGGCGCCCTGGGGGTGCGGCCCGGGGCCGTCGGGTGCCTGCCGCGGGTGCGGGGGCGCGAAGGGCGCGCCCGATGCGGGCCGGGGCGCCGGGTCCTGTGCGCCGGTCCCACGCGGGGGGCCGGCGGCGTACGGGCCGTCGCCGCCCTCGGGCCGCGCGGCCGCGTCCGCCGGTACGACCGGGACCGGCCCGGTTCCCGTGCCGGGCGCGGTGCCCGGACGCCCGGGCGGGTTCGGCGCGGACGCGGGGTTGCCGGGACCGTCGGGGCCGACGGGACGCGGGCCGGGTCCGCCGAGGCCCGGGCGCGGCGGCGCGGGAAGGCCACCCGCCGGGCCGTCGGCACCGTACGGGCCGGGGACCCGGCCGGTCGGCGGTACGGGATCGTCCGGACCCGCGCCCATGGCCTCGGCGCCGAAGGGACCGGGCAGGGGGCCGTTGGGCGCGTCCGCGCCGTACGGGCCCTGGCCGGGGCGGACGGTGGTGTCGGCGGCGTACGGACCCGGGCCCGCCTGCGGCGCGGGGCCGTCGGGGCCCTGCGGTCCCTGGCCGGGGCGGTCCGAGGCGCCAGGGGCGTATGCGCCGGGGCCCGCCTGCGACACGGGGCCGTTCGGGCCTTCACCAGGGGCGTCCGGGCCGTAGGGCCCCTGGAGTCCCTGGCCGGGGCGGGCAGGGGCGGCGCCACCGAGGCGGTTCGCGGGATCAGCGCCGTACGGGCCCTGGCCGGGCCGCGGTGCCGGGCCGTTCGGGTCCTGCGGTCCCTGGCCGGGGCGGGCGGCGGTGCCCCCCGGGTGGTTCGCGGGGTCGGCGGCATACGCGCTCCGGCCCGCCTGCGGTGCCGGCCCGTTCGGGTCCTGCGGTCCCTGGCCCGGGCGGGGAACGGTGCCGCCGCCGGGGTGGTTCGCGGGGTCGGCGCCGTACGCGCCCGGGCCCGCCTGCGGCGCGGGACCGTTCGGGGCGTGCGGGTCTTGCGGTCCCTCGGCCGGGCGGGCGGGGCCGACGGCGTACGGGCCCTGGCCGGTCCGCGGTGCCGGCCCGTTCGGGTCCTGCGGTCCCTGGCCGGGGCGGGCGGCGGTGCCCCCCGGGCGGTTCGCGGGGTCGGCGCCGTACCCGCCCCGGCCCATCCGCGGTCCGGGTTCGTTCGGGCCTTCGCCCGGGGCTCCCGGGGCTCCCGGGGCGTACGGGGCCTGCGGTCCCTGGCCGGGGCGGGCGGGGGTGCCCCCCGGGTGGTTCGCGGGACCGGCGGCGTACGGGCCCTGGCCCGCCCGCGGTGCCGGGCCGTTCGGGCCGTACGCGTCCTGGCCCGGTGCGCCCTCCGGGCGCCCCGCTTCGGCGCCCGGCCGTTCCGGCCGGTTCTGCGGGGGCACCACGGCGTAGGGCGCCGACGCGCCCTGGCTCACCCGGGCCGCCAGTTCGTCGCCCGCCCGCGCCCCGGGGCCGGGCTTCGGGGCCGGGGTGTCCGGGCCGGGCGCCCCGGGACGGTCGGCCGACGGGAGGGCCGTCGCGCTCGGGGCGTCGGAGCCGGGGGTGCGGTCGGCGTCGGCCGGGGGGAGGGCGAAGACGGCCCGGGGGACGGCCGGTTCCGCGTTCGCCTGGCCCGGAATCGGACGCTCCGCTTCCGCCAGGGAGCGGCGGGCGCGCCGCCCGGAAGGCGCCGCCGCCGGGACGGACTCCCCGGGCGGAACGGGCCCGGGCGTGCGGTCCGCCTCCGCCGGAGGCAGCGCGAAGGCGGCGCGCGGTGCCTCCGCGGCCTGGTCACGGGCCTGGTCGCGGGCCGGGTCGCGGGGCTGGTCACGGCGGGCCCGGCGGCCCGTCGGCGCGGCCGTGCCCTGCGGCGGTACGAGGCCGCTCGCGTCCGCGGGCTGCTCCTCGTCCGCACGCGGCCGCGCCCGCCGACGCCCCGTCGGCTGGGGCTGGGGCGGGGCCTCGGGCTGCTGGGGCTGGGGCGACGGCTCCGGCCGCTCGGCCGCCTCCGCGGGGGCCGCCGGGGCGGGCTTCACGGGCGGCGCGGCCTCGTCCGGCGCGCCGCGCCCGGCCCGCCCGCCACCGCTCGCACCGCCGTCGCCCGCACCGCCGCCTACCGGCCCGCCACCACCGGCCGGCCCGCCGCCGCCCCCGGCGGCATCCGTGCCGCGCGCCCGCTGCGACGGCACCGGCATGACCGTCGTCGCGTTCATCGTGTCCGTCGCCGACCGCTCCGCCGTCGCGGACGCGGACACCGGGCCGGCCTTCGCCGACACCGGCACCTCCAGGACGTAGGCGTGCCCGCCCGCCGCCCCCGGCACGTCATGGGTCTGGAGCACCCCGCCGTGACCGCGCACGATGCCCCGCACGATCGGCGCGTGCACCGGGTCACCGCCCGCGTACGGGCCCCGGACCTCGACGCGCACGACCTCGCCGCGCTGCGCCGCCGCCACCACGATCGTCCGGTCGCCGGAGGCCGCCGCCGCGCCCGCCGGGGCGCTGCCCGTCGCGTCGACGCCCGCGACGTCCGCGATCAGGTGCGCCAGCGCCTGCGCGAACCGCTCCGGGTCGACCTCCGCCTCGATCGGCGGCGCGTGCACCGCGAACTGCGCCCGGCCGGGGCCGATCAGCTCGACCGCGCCCTCGACGCCCGCCGCCACGACCTCGTCGAGGGAGACGCTCTCCCTCGCGAGCTTCTCCTCGCCCGCGTCCAGCTGCTGATATGCCAGGACATTGTCGACAAGCGTGGTCATCCGCGCGTATCCGGCGGAGAGGTGATGCAGGATCTGGTTAGCCTCGGGCCACAGCTGTCCCGCCGGGTCCGCGGCCAGCGTGCCGAGCTCGGCACGCAGTTGTTCGAGCGGCCCGCGCAACGAGCTCTCCAGGACGGCCAGCAACTGCGCGTGGCGGGCCGCCAGCGCGTCGTGCGCCCGGCGGTCGGTGAACGTCATCACCGCGCCGACCAGCTGGTCACCGTCGCGCACGGGAGCGGTCGTCAGGTCGACGGGCACCGCGCGCCCGTCCTTCGCCCACAGGACCTGGCCGCGCACCCGGTGCTTGCGCCCCGAGCGCAGCGTGTCCGCGATGGGCGATTCGTCGTACGGGAACGGCGTGCCGTCCGGGCGCGAGTGATGGACGAGCGGATGCAGCTCCTTGCCGCCCAGGTCGCTCGCGCGGTAGCCGAGGATCTGCGCGGCGGAGGGGTTGACGAGGACGACCTTGCCGTCGGTGTCGACACCGACGACGCCCTCCGCCGCAGCGCGCAGGATCATCTCCGTCTGGCGCTGCTGACGGGCGAGTTCGGCCTCGGTGTCGAGCGTGCCGGTGAGGTCGCGGACGACCAGCATCAGCAGTTCGTCGCCCGTGTACGGCTGATGGTCGGCGTAAGGGGTGCGGCCGTCCTCCAGATTGGCGCTGGTCACCTCGACGGGGAACTCCGAGCCGTCGGTGCGCCGGGCGACCATCCTGGTCGGCTTGGTGCGATTGTCCGCGTTGTCCGGGAGGCGCATCGAGCCGGGGATGCGCCGCGAGTCGAAGTCCGGGAGCAGCGAGAGCAGTCCACGGCCGACGAGCCCGGTGCCGGGCACCTCGAAGGTCTCCAGCGCTATGTGGTTGGCGTTGACGACGGTGCCGTTGCAGTTGACGAGCAACAGCGCGTCGGGGAGGGCGTCGAGTATGGCTGCGAGGCGAGCAGCGCCTCGGGATGGCCTGCTGCTCACGACGACGCTTCCTCCCTGGTTACCGCACCTTGCCGACCGCGCCCGGCGGTGGCGTCACTCTTCCCCACCGCCGTGTGGCGTGTCACTGGAGGGAAGTCTAAAGGCTGTGGAGGCGGGGGCGACGGCGGACGACGCGTGCGGCGAGGCGCGTCGAGGGGCCGCTCCGGGGCGTCCTGCCGCAGGCCGGACATGCCTCTCGTGTCAGCTCTTGGTGGTGCTCTTCGGGCCTTCGAGGAGGCTGGAGAAGCGGTCCCAGCGGGCCGTCTCACACCCGTTCTTCCGGTTGAACTCGGCGTTCACCCGCCTGCCGGCCCAGGTTCCGGTGACCCGTGCCCGCTGCGGTCCGCCGTAGATCATCGTGCAGACGCTGTCCTTGGGAACGGGTGCGAAAAGGTCCTTGCCCCAGTGCGTCTGGCGGTCGAGCTGCGCGCACGCCTCCTTGGCGTTGCGGTACGTGCCGCCGTCGGGGTGGCAGTAGAGGTGGTGCGTGCCGCTCCAGGAGCCGCTGTCGGTGACCGTGACGGTGAGGTGGTCGCCGGGCTCGGTGCCGGGCAGCGGGAGCGGCAGGGCGCTCGCGGTGGCGGGGGCGGCGAGCAGCGCGGGGGCCAGGGCGAGGGCGGCGGAGGCGGCGAGGCCGAGCCGCGCGGAACGGGAGAGGCGGGTGCGGCGGGGGAGGCGGGACACGGACATATGAGGGGCTCCAGAGCTGTGGCGGGACCGAAGGGGCCGGAGCGGACCCTTCACCCGTCTAACGCGGTGGGCGGCAACGCGTTGCGCGTCGGCAAACGTCTTTGCCCCCACGGGTGAAAGCCCGGTACCGTAGGGATCGATTGGTGGCGGGCCGCAAGGCTGTGTCATCATCTGCACGCACCACTCGCGCATGCGCGAGTGAAGCTGGAGGCGTCGCCTAGTCCGGTCTATGGCGCCGCACTGCTAATGCGGTTTGGGACTTAAATCCCATCGAGGGTTCAAATCCCTCCGCCTCCGCAGGTGCCGGAAAGCCCCGGCCGTCCTTGTGACGGCCGGGGCTTTTCGCATGAACGGCCGCATGGGCAGTCGCATGAACGGCCGGCATGGGCGGCCGGACGGCGCGAGCGGTACGGGTGCGGGCCGGCCGAACGTGGTCCGCCCTCGCCGGGCCGCCGTACGAGCCTTGTGCGCGGCCCGCCCCGAAGCCCGTCCCCGGCGCGTCCCCAGCGATCTTCTCCGGAAGGCCTCCAGGGCCTGTTTTCGCAGGTCGGAGCGGGTGGGGGGAATGGATTTCGCGTCACGGCGGAGTTCATGTAATGTTGTCCACGCAACGCCGACCGGCAAGAAAATCCGCCGGGAAGCCGAGCGCTCGTAGCTTAACGGATAGAGCACTTGACTACGGATCAAGAGGTTGCAGGTTCGAATCCTGCCGAGCGCACAGCCGAGGAACCGGATTCCAGATTCTGGGGTATGGTTACTCGACCGTCGCGGGGTGGAGCAGCTCGGTAGCTCGCTGGGCTCATAACCCAGAGGTCGCAGGTTCAAATCCTGTCCCCGCTACTAAGACCGAAGGCCCGGTACTCACGTACCGGGCCTTCGGCGTTCCCCGGTCACCCGCCGAGGGGCAGCGCCTCCGCGAGGGCCCGCCATTCGGCGCGGGCGAGGGTGGCGCGGTGGTGCTTGATCCCGCCGGGCAGCACGACCTGGACGGCGATGTGGTCGGCGCCGGCCGCGATGAACTCCTGCACCCGGGCGCTCGCCGCCTCCGCGTCACCGAGGGCGAAGACCCCGTCGAGCAGCCGGTCGCTGCCGTTGCCCGCGAAGTCCTCTTCCGTGAAGCCGAGCCGCAGGAGGTTGTTGGTGTAGTTGGGCATCGGCAGGTAGAAGGAGAGGAACTCGCGCGCGGTCTCGCGGGCGCGGGACAGGTCGGCGTCGAGGACGACCTTCAGTTCCGGTGCCAGCACGGGCCCCTCGCCGAGGAGCTCGCGGGCCCGCGCGGTGTGCTCGGCGTTGACCAGGTACGGCAGCGCCCCGGCCGCCCGCTCGCCCGCGAGGGTGGTCATCTTCGGGCCGAGCGCGGCCAGCATGCGCCGTTCGGCCGGCAGCGGCACGGGGGCGGTGTCCAGCGCCGTCAGGTAGTCCTTCATCGCGGAGAACGGGCGCGCGTAGTCCTTGGCCAGGTGGCCGTGGCTGGCCCCGAGCCCGAGGACCAGCCGCTCCCGCCGCTCCGGGGTGAGCGCCGCGTACCCGGCGGCGACCTCGGCCGCCTCCTGGTCCCAGATGCTGGCGATGCTGGTGCCGACCGTGACCCGCTCGGTCGCCTCCAGCAGCGGGGCCGTGTCGTCGAGCCGGGGGCTGCCGCCGATCCAGAGCGTGCCGTAGCCGAGCTCCTCCAATTCGGCCGCCGCCTCGCGGATTTCGCCGAGCGCGTCCGGGGTGTCCGCCCGGAACGCGGTGCTCCAGAGGCCGATCGTGCCGAGGTCTGTGGTGTGTGCCATGCGAAGGTCAACCGGAGGTTTCATCCGCTTATTCCGATCTTGGTCCGTGGATTCCCGGGGCCGTGCCTTCCGCTGTTCCCGGCTGTCCGGCTGTCCGGCTGTCCGGGTGTCCGGGTGTCGGGTGTCGGGTGTCGGGTGTCCGGGTCCCCAGGTGCCCGGGTGCCCGGGAGTGGGGCCCTGTGATTTCTCAGGCGAATCACAGGTACGCGAAAGGCGGCTCTCACCCGCCGCCCCCACCCTCGTCAGCATGACCGCCACCGCCCGCACCGCACCGCCGCGCGACCGTGTGTCGCGCGACCATCCGACGCACGGCGACCTGCCGCACCGGGAGCCGTCGCGTGACGGCGGGGGCGCCGTACGCGTCCTGGTCGTCGACGACGAGGCGCCGCTCGCCGAGCTGCTGTGCCTGGCCCTGCGCTACGAGGGCTGGGACGTGCGGACGGCGGCCGACGGCGCGGGCGCGGTCCGGGCCGCCCGGGACTTCCGGCCGGACGCCGTCGTCCTGGATGTGGCGCCGCCCGACATGGACGGGCTCACCGTCCTCGGCCGGCTGCGCCGCGACCACCCCGGCGTGCCGGTCCTCTTCCTCACGGCCGGGGACGCCGCCCCCGGCCGCGTCGCCGGGCTCACCGCGGGCGGCGACGACCACGTCGCCAAGCCGTTCGGCCTGGAGGAGGTCGTCGCCCGGGTGCGGGGGCTGCTGCGCCGCTCGCACGCCGCCGCCCCGCGCGAGGGCTCCGTCCTGACCGTCGGCGACCTGGTGCTGGACGAGGACGGCCGCGAGGTCTCCCGCGGCGGCGCGGAGATCCGGCTGACCGCCACCGAGTTCGAGCTGCTGCGCTTCCTGATGCGCAACCCGCGCCGGGTGCTGAGCAAGTCCCAGATCCTCGACCGCGTCTGGTCCTACGACTTCGGCGGCCGGGCCAACGTCGTCGAGCTCTACATCTCCTATCTGCGGCGGAAGATCGACGCCGGGCGGGAGCCGATGATCCACACCCGGCGCGGCGCCGGCTACCTCATCAGGCCCGCCGGATAAAAACTCTTGTACGGCGTAGAGCTGGCCCTGTACGGTGTACAACGCTTCGGCTCGTACACCGTACAAGGGGGTTCCTTCATGACCGCGACGACCGCGGACACATCCGGCGCCACGGCGGAGATCCCGCCGCGACGCAATCCCACCCGCTGGGTGATCCTCGGAGTGATCTGCCTCGCCCAGCTCACCGTGCTGCTCGACAACACGGTGCTGAACGTCGCGATCCCCTCCCTCACGGCCGACCTGGGGGCGTCCACCTCGGACGTGCAGTGGATGCTCAACGCCTATTCGCTGGTCCAGGCGGGGCTGCTGCTCACGGCCGGCAACGCCGCGGACCGCTACGGGCGCAAGAAGATGCTGATGGCCGGCCTCGCGCTGTTCGGCGTCGGCTCGTTCGCGGCGGGGCTCTCGGAGAGCACCGGGCAGCTGATCGCCGCCCGCGCGGGGATGGGCGTCGGCGGCGCGCTGCTGATGACCACCACGCTCGCCGTGATCATGCAGGTGTTCGACGCGGACGAGCGCGCCAAGGCCATCGGTCTGTGGGGCGCGGTGAGCTCGCTGGGCTTCGCCGCCGGCCCGCTCGTCGGCGGCACGCTGCTCAACCACTTCTGGTGGGGCGCGATCTTCCTGGTCAACCTGCCGGTGGCGGCGCTCGGCCTGCTCGCCGTGGCCAGGCTCGTACCCGAGTCGAAGAACCCCAGCGGCGACCGCCCGGACCTGCTCGGCGCCCTGCTGTCCACCGTCGGCATGGCGGGCGTGACCTTCGCGATCATCTCCGGGCCGGAGCACGGCTGGACGTCCGCCCGGGTGCTCGCCTCCGCCGGGGTGGGCCTGGTCGTCCTGGCGGCCTTCGCGCTGTGGGAGCAGCGGATCCCGCACCCGATGCTCGACATGCACTTCTTCCGCGACAGCCGCTTCGTGGGCGCGGTCTCCGGCTCCGTCCTGGTGGCCTTCGGCATGGGCGGCTCGCTCTTCCTGCTCGCGCAGCACCTCCAGCTCGTCCTCGGCTACGACCCGCTGGAGACCGGTCTGCGGATGTCGCCGCTGGCGCTGATGATCGTCCTGCTCAACCTCACCGGTGTGGGCGCCCGGCTGCTGCCGAAGGTGGGCACGCCCGCCTCGATCGCCGGCGGGATGACGCTGCTGGCGGCCGGGCTCGCGGCGGTCGCGGTGCTGGGCGCGGACGGCTACGGCGGGATGCTGCTGGGCCTGGTGCTCATGGGCTCCGGCATCGCGCTCTCCATGCCCGCCATGGCCACCGCGATCATGTCGGCCATCCCGCCGGAGAAGGCGGGCGTGGGCGCGGGCGTGAACGGCACGCTCCAGGAGTCCGGCAACGGCCTGGGCGTCGCGGTGCTCGGCGCCGTCCTCAACTCCCGCTTCGCGGCGCTGGTGCCCGCGGCGGCGGTCGGCGCGGGTTCCCTGCCGGAGGCGCTCTCGCGGGCGCGGACGGACGCGGACCGGTCGGCGATCGCGGACGCGTTCGCCTCCGGGGTGCAGGCGAGTCAGCTGGTGGGTGCGGGGGCGGTGCTGGTTGGCGGTGTGCTTGCGGCGGTGCTGCTGTGGCGGGCGGAGCGGAAGGTTGTGCGGGGGTGAGTGCGGGGTCTGTGCGGGGTGGGTGCGGGTGGGGTGCCGCTGCGCGGGGCCTTGTCCCCTACCCGCCCCTTCCCGAACCGGGGCTCCGCCCCGGACCCCGGTCCTCAAGCGCCGGACGGCTGAGTTGTCGCCCGGAACCGGGCAGGGTGCGCGTGGCCACGAAGGGCGGGGTCCCGGAACGGTGATTAAGGGCAAACGGGGCGCACGGCCTAGCATTCAGGCAGGTGTCGGCAGTGAGAGGGAGAACGCGCATGCCGGGTGGGAGTCGGGCGGGGCGGCCGCGTCCCAGTGTGTGGCTGGCCGGGGCCGGGACCGCGGCTCCCAAGCGCAAGGCGGAGGGCGGCGACGGCGCCGCGCTCGACCGGCAGCGCATCGTCGCGGCCACGGTGCGGCTGCTCGACGCCGACGGGCTCGCGAAGTTCTCGATGCGGCGGCTGGCCGCCGATCTCGGCGTGACCGCCATGTCGGTCTACTGGTACGTCGACACCAAGGACGACCTGATGGAGCTCGCGCTCGACGAGATCTGCGCGGAGCTCTCCACCCCCGACCTCTCGGACGAGGACGCCGACTGGCGTGACCAGCTCCGCGGCCTCGCCACGGAGTACCGGGACCTCCTCATGGCGCACCCGTGGGCGAGTCAGCTCCTGGGCCGGTACCTCAACATCGGACCGCGCTCGATGACGTTCGCGGAGTCCACGCTCGCCGTGATGGCGCGCAGCGGGGTCGCCCCGGAGAAGCGAACGGGCTCGCTCGCCGCCCTCTTCCAGTTCATCTACGGCTTCTGCACCATCGAGGCGCTGCACCAGGAGCGCTCCCGAGCCTCAGGAGTCTCCATGGACGAGTACTTCCGGCAGGTCACGGAGCTGGTCGCGGCCCGGCCGGAGTTCACCGAGAACTACGGGAACGCGGGCGAGCTGCTCCGGGACGGCGGCGACGAGGCCGTCAGCACCCTGCGGCGGGAGACCTTCGACATCGCCCTGGAGACCGTGATCGCCGGGATGGAGGCCCTCCGGGACCGGGCGGAGCCCCCGGAGGCCGGAAACGTGTGAGGCCCCGGTGCGGTGCGCGCCGGCCGTCCCCTGCCTGCGTCTGCGCACCCTCACCGGGGCCGGTTCCCGGGAACGCCTTTGCCGTTCGGTTCCCGGGGCCGCCGCCCGTTCGCGCGCTCCGCTCGAGGCGCGCGACCGGACGACGGGGTCTGTCAGCCGCCCTGCCGGGCCGGCGTCGCCTCGGTCGGTGCCGGGGCCTGGGTGGTGGCGGTCGTCGTGCCACCGGCCTGCGCCGACAGCTTGACCTCCTTGATGAAGAGCGTGATGACGAAGGCCAGCAGCGCGCACGGGGACGCGTAGAGGAAGACGTCACCGACGCCGTGGCCCCAGGCGCTCTCGAAGACGGTGCGGATCGGGGCCGGCATCGCGTCCAGCTTCGGGATCCCGCCGCCGGAGCCGCCCTTGGCGGCGGCCGCCGCGGCCTCCGGGCCGAGGGCGGTGATGCCGTCCTTGACGTAGTCCGTCACCCGGTGGCCGAGGACCGCGCCGAGCGCCGAGACGCCCACCGCGCCGCCGAGGGAGCGGAAGAAGACGACGACGGAGCTGGCCGCGCCCAGGTCCTTGGGGGACACCTGGTTCTGCGTGGCGAGCACCAGGTTCTGCATCATCATGCCCATGCCGAGACCCACCAGCGCCATATAGATCGCCAGGTGCCAGTACGGGGTGTCGTAGCGCATCGTGCCGAGCAGACCGAGGCCCGCGGTGAGCAGCACACCGCCCGAGACCAGCCAGGACTTCCAGCGACCGGTCTTGGTGATGATCAGGCCGGAGACCGTCGACGACAGGAACAGGCCGCCGATCATCGGGATCGTCATCACGCCGGACATCGTCGGCGACTTGTCGCGGGCGAGCTGGAAGTACTGCGAGAAGAAGACCGTGCCGCTGAACATCGCGATGCCGACGAAGAGGCTCGCGGCCGAGGCCAGGGTGATCGTCGTGTTGCGGAACAGCCGCAGCGGGATGATCGGTTCGGACGCCTTGGACTCGACGTAGACGAAGACCGCGCCCAGCACGACCGAGCCGGCCACCATGACGTAGGTCTGCCAGGACAGCCAGTCGTAGTTCTTGCCGGCCAGCGTCACCCAGATCAGCAGGAGCGTCACCGAGGCGGTGATGAAGAAGGCGCCCAGCCAGTCGACCTTGACGTCCCGCTTCACGACCGGGAGCTTCAGCGTCTTCTGGAGCACGATGAGCGCGATCACCGCGAACGGCACACCCACGTAGAAGCACCAGCGCCAGCCGAGCCAGTCGGTGTCCGTGATGACGCCGCCGAGCAGCGGGCCGCCGACGGTCGCGACCGCGAAGGTCGCGCCGAGATAGCCGCTGTAACGCCCGCGCTCCCGGGGGGAGATCATCGCCGCCATGATGATCTGGGCCAGCGCCGACAGACCGCCGACGCCGATGCCCTGGACCACCCGGCAGGCGATCAGCGTGCCGGTGTTCTGCGAGAGACCGGCCACCACGGAACCGGCGACGTAGACGATCAGGGCTATCTGGACCAGCAGCTTCTTGCTGAACAGGTCGGAGAGCTTGCCCCAGAGCGGGGTGGACGCGGTCATCGCCAGCAGCGAGGCCGTGACGACCCAGGTGTAGGAGGACTGGCTGCCGTGGAGGTCGGAGATGATCTCCGGCAGGGCGTTGGAGACGATCGTCGAGGACAGGATCGCCACGAACATGCCGAGCAGCAGGCCGGACAGCGCCTCCATGATCTGCCGATGCGTCATGGGGGCGTCGGAGCCGGCGGGGCCTCCGTGCTTGTCGTGGACGGCCCCCACACCGGCGGGTGTGGTCTTAGCCATTGAGTTTCTTACTCCTGATCTCCTGGTAGGGGAGGTGGGCTCGGGAACGGGGGGTGAAGAGGGGTGAGGGCGACGGGCGGGGCACGGGGGTCAGCCCGCCGCCGCGGCGTCCGCCGCGTGCGCCAGGTGCTGGGGCCGGGCCCGGCAGTCGCCGAAGCTCGTGCGCAGCCGCGCAAGGAGGCCGGTGAGGGCGCCGATGTCGTCGTCCGACCAGTCCTGGAGGCAGGTGGCCAGCGCCTGTGTGTAGCGCGTGGACACCTCCCGTAGCAGCGCCTCGCCGTCCGGGCTCAGGCTGAGCAGCCGTGAGCGCCGGTCGGCGGGGTCGGGGAGCCGTACGAGCCAGCCGTGCTCGGTCGCGTAGGTGACATGACGACTGGTCACCGACATATCGACGGCCATCAGTTCGGCTAGCCGGCTCATCCGCAGCTCACCGTGCTTCTGGACCAGCGCGAGCACGACGGCCGACGCGGGCGAGCAGTCGGGAGGGAGCAGCCGGCCCAGATCGCGCCGGACGGCCGCGACGGCGCTCAGCTGCCGGGCGAGCTCCTCGTACTGCTCCTGCGCTGCCACGCGTCACCTCTTTCGGTTGCTTGAGGCAACCATGGAAGCAGTTATTGGTTGCTGAAGGCAAACGAAATCGTCTCTTTCCGGGTAAAGGAACGCTCAAGAGCTCGCCGGTGAGGTGTAAAGGGGCAGGTGGGAGGGGTTTGGGGGCCGATGGGGTGCGGGTGTACGGCCGGGTGCGGGTGCGGGTGCGGGTGCGGGGCGGCTGCGCCGGGCTCTGTCCCCTACCCGCCCCTTCCCGAACCGGGGCTCCGCCCCGGACCCCGGTTCTCAACGCCCGGAGCCGGGCTGGAGCGGCAGCCCCTGGCGCAGCGGAGAGCCGACCTCGGCCAGGGCGAAATCCAGCCCGGCCGGCGATTGAGGCCACCGCGCGTCAGCGCGGTCAGGGGCCCGGGGGCCTGCCTCGGGGGTGAGGGTCCGGGCGCGGGTGTCGCGCCGTCACCGAAGTGGTGGCCCGGCGCGCGCTTCGTGTTGCCTCTTCGCTAGGGTCCTGGCCTATGGCCAACCCCCATCAGCAGAACCCCGAGGGCTCCTACGACCCGGCGGGCAGCACCCAGATGTTCCGTGCCTTCGTCGACGAGGGCACGCCCGGCCGCCGCGCGGCGGCCCCGGCGGCTCCGGCCGCCACCGCTTCGTCCGGGCCGCGGGTCGGCGTGATCGTCGGTGTGGTCGTCGCGATCGCCGTGATCGCGGCGGTGGCCTGGCTCGCGCTCGGCTAGCGGGAACGTTTCCGGGGCGGCCGGGGCCGCGTCCGGCCGCGCCGTTCCGTCAGGGGCGCTTCGCCGCGTCGGACCACTCCGCCGTCACGTCCCGCGTCTCGACGTGCCAGCCCAGCGGCACCCGCCAGGCGTCGACGCAGACCGTCCAGGCCGGCTCCGCCTTTCCGCCCGCGGCGATCGGCGCCGGGAGCGGCGCCGTGGACCGTACGGTCACCCAGTCCATCCCGAGCGGGCCGATGACATGGGTGCCGAAGGTGAGGATGCCGGCGGTGACCGGGCGGCCGCCGGTGTTGTGGAGGGGGACGGTGACCCGCTCGCACCAGCGCCGGCCCTCGTCGGGCTCCCGTCGCGGTGTGCCGACGGTGAGTTCCGCGGGGCGGGTGGGCGAGGGGCCGTCGCCGGGTGCCGAGGAGGAGGGGGCCGGGGGTTCCGGCGGTCGGCCGCCGCCCGGTCCGGGGCGCGGTCCCGAAGGGGAGTGCCCGCCGCCCGTGCCGCCACCGGGTGGTCTCCCGGGGTGGGGCGAGGCCTGACCGGAGGGTCCTGCCGAGGTCTTCGGCGGCCCTGGGGCGCTCGACGGGGCGTGCGGCGCTGCTGCCGTGGAGTCCTTCGCGGGGTCGTCCGAAGGAGCTGCCGAGGCGTCGTTCGAAGGTTTTCCGGTGGGTGTCACGGACGGTCCGGATCCGCTGTCCAGCGGAACCATCTCCACACCGCCCCTGGGCGGTACGGCCCCGTCCACCGAGCGGGACGAGCCGGGTCCGGCGGCCCCCGTCGCGACATAGCCGTCGCGGTCACTACCGCCGCATCCCGCCAGCAGTGTCCCCAGGACGAGCGCGGCGGCACCGGCGGAAGCGGAGGCGGAGACTATCGTCTTCCGTCGCATCGGCCCAGTGTGGCTGACGACCCGTCAGGTGTACATACACCGGCCGGAGGCCGGTACGTACGGGGAGTGGCGCGTGGAAGTGGTCAGTCGGCGATGAGTCCTTCCCGGAGCTGGGAGAGCGTCCGCGTGAGCAGCCGGGAGACGTGCATCTGGGAGATGCCGACCTCCTCGCCGATCTGCGACTGGGTCATATTGGCGAAGAAACGGAGCATGATGATCTGCCGCTCGCGGGGCGGCAGCTTGGCCAGCAGCGGCTTGAGCGACTCGCGGTACTCCACACCCTCCAGGGCGCTGTCCTCGTAACCCAGGCGGTCCGCGAGGGAGCCCTCGCCGCCGTCGTCCTCGGGGGAGGGGGAGTCCAGCGAGCTGGCGGTATAGGCGTTGCCCACGGCCAGGCCGTCGACCACGTCGTCCTCCGAGACGCCCAGGCACAGGGCCAGTTCGGGGACGGTCGGGGACCGGTCGAGCTTCTGCGCCAGCTCGTCGCTCGCCTTGGTCAGGGCGAGCCGGAGCTCCTGGAGCCGGCGCGGCACCCGCACGGACCAACTGGTGTCACGGAAGAAACGCTTGATCTCCCCGACGACCGTCGGCATCGCGAAGGTCGGGAACTCCACACCCCGTTCGCAGTCGAAACGGTCGATCGCCTTGATCAGGCCGATGGTGCCGACCTGGACGATGTCCTCCATCGGTTCGTTGCGGCTGCGGAAGCGGGCCGCGGCGTAGCGCACCAGGGGGAGATTGAGCTCGATGAGGGTGTCGCGGACGTACGTACGCTCCGCGCTGTCCCTGTCGAGCGCGGCGAGCCGCAGGAAGAGCGAGCGGGAGAGGGTGCGGGTGTCGATGGCTTCGCAGTCGTCGAGCACGGCGTGCGGTGCGTCGTTGGCGAGCACCTTCGCGCTGCCCAGGTCTACGGACATGCCACCCCCTTGAGGTCGCGGACGGGTCACAGCAACTCCCTCGTGCGAGGGGTTCAGCCTCCACCTGAATACCGGAGGCCGGGCTGTGGCAAACGCAGTTCCAGCAGAATGTCACATGTCGGCAACACGCTGTAGCGTCAAGTCGACATATCTGCCCACTGACATCGGAGGGGTGTCACCCGTGAGGGTTAGGCATCGATTCGATTTGCGGACCGCAGTCTGGCGAAGGACCGGGAGAGCAGCCGGGAGACATGCATCTGGGAGACGCCCAGCTCGGCGCTGATCTGCGACTGCGTCAGATTGCTGTAATAGCGCAGCAGCAGAATGCGCTGCTCGCGCTCCGGCAGTTGGACGAGCAGATGGCGCACGAGGTCCCGGTGTTCGACCCCGGCGAGAGCGGGGTCCTCGTAGCCGAGCCGGTCCAGCAGGCCGGGCAGCCCGTCGCCCTCCTGGGCGGCCTCCAGCGAGGTGGCGTGATAGGAGCGGCCGGCCTCGATGCAGGCCAGCACCTCCTCCTCCGGGATCCGCAGCCGCTCGGCGATCTCCGCGGTGGTGGGCGTGCGCCCGTGCAGCACCGTCAGGTCCTCGCTCGCGCCGTTGACCTGCACCCAGAGCTCGTGCAGCCGGCGGGGGACGTGGACGGTGCGGACGTTGTCGCGGAAGTAGCGCTTGATCTCGCCGACCACGGTCGGCATCGCGAAGGTCGGGAACTGCACCCCGCGGTCGGGGTCGAAGCGGTCGATGGCGTTGATGAGGCCGATGGTGCCGACCTGCACCACGTCCTCCATGGGCTCGTTGCGGCTGCGGAAGCGGGCCGCGGCGTAGCGCACCAGGGGGAGGTTGGCCTCGATCAGGGCGGCCCGTACGCGGGTGTGCTCGGGGGTGCCGGGCGTGAGGGTGACGAACTCCTTGAAGAGCACCTGGGTGAGCGCGCGGGCGTCCGCGCCCCGGCTGCGGGGGCCCGGGTCGGGCTCCTGGTCCTCCGCCTGCGGGGCGGGGCGCGGGGTGGTGCGCGGCGGGGTCTCTGGCGTGGCTTCGGGGACGGTACGGGCCGACACGGTCACGCCACCCTTCACGGTCAACTCATCCGGCAAAAGCGGTCATAGCATCACAAGACATGTGCACTGTGTGCAAGCACCGCATGGCGCCGTGTTGGCGCAAAACGGACCCCTCGCCGGGGTGGCGAAGGGTCCGCTGGGAAAGGTGTCGTGAAGGGGTGCCGCAGGGGTCCGCCGGGGCCGCCCGCGCGGCGCCGACCAGGTGTCGGAGCGGTGCCGCCGGGGTCGCCCGCGCGGCGCCGGAGAAGGTCCGCGAACCGCTCAGAACGGGTAGTCGGCGATCACCCATGTGGCGAATTCGCGCCACTGCGCGACGCCCGCCTGATGGGCCGGGTGGTCCAGGTAGCGCTGGAGGGCCTCGGTGTCCGCGACGGCGGAGTTGATGGCGAAGTCGTAGGCGATCGGCCGGTCCGAGATGTTCCAGGCGCACTCCCAGAACTCCACCTCGGGTACGAGGCCGCCGAGCTTCTCGAACGCCTGCACGCCGGCGACGACACGCGGGTCGTCGCGCTCGACGCCCTCGTTGAGCTTGAACAGGACGAGGTGACGGATCACGGGTCTGCCCTCAGTTGATCAGCTGGGTCATGAACTCACCGACGCTCTTGGCGGCGTCCGAGATGCCCTCGAACCCTATCTGGACGAGCTCGGCCGACCGGGCGGGGGAGTGGATGATCGTGTAGGCCACGAAAATGCCGACGGCGTAGAGCGCGATCTTCTTCGCTTTGGCCACGACGCACTGTCTCCCCTGTTGTCCCCGGTGCCTCTGCGGTCGCTCCCGACGCCCGCCGGCGCTGTGATCGCGAGAGTCTAACCGGCCAACCGTACGTATGGACGAAATGCGCGGGCCGGTCCGTGTCCTCACAGCACCTTTAAGGACCAAAGGCCCGGCAAGGAGGGCCCTTCGGCAGCACGTCGCGCTCCGGCGGGGGGCGGAAGATGGGGGGTACGGCCCCCGGATCTGGCAGGAATCCGCCGGGCCAGGGACATGACCTCACTGCGGGGTCCGGGCCGCGACTCCCCCCGACTGCGGCCCGTGACTTTGAGGGCGTGTCCTCGCCGGGGGAAGCGGCTTTCCCCCCGATGCCGCTTCCCCCGACCTGCACTCCTCTTTCCCCCTCTTCCGGTCTCTTCCCGGCCCTCGCGCGGCGCCCCGGCCACCTCGGCGCGCGCCTTCCGCGCCACCCCCGCGCGCACCCGTTCGCCCCGTGGCGCGCCTGAGCCCCTGAGTGCTCCCACGCGGCCGGACCCGTCCCGTCCGGACGTCCCCCGGTTCCGTCCGCCCCCTCGCGGCTCCCCCGGCCCTCCCGTCGCGTACCGCCGAATGCCATGAGCGGCGATCACAGCTTTGCGACGTAGGTGAGATTCATGTACTGCCGGGGCACCAAAAGGTGGACGGCATATGCGGCCGAGGGAGGTCGGTGAGAGGCGACATGGGCGCGGAGTGGCCCGCCTTCGCCATGAGTGAGCGTGTGGCGAGCGGGGCGATCATCATTGAACTGCACGGTGAAATAGATATTTTGGCGGAACAGGAGCTCGGACCGCGGGTGGACGCGCTGACGGAAAGGTTCCGGGCGGATGTCGTCATCGATCTCCGCGAGGTGGCCTTCCTGGACGCGAGCGGCCTGCGGCTGCTGCTGAGGGCCCGGGAGCGGGTGCTCGAGCGGGGCGGGCGGCTGCGCCTGGTGCGCGGCGTTCCGCGGGTCTTCCGGGTGCTGCGGGTGACCGGGGTCGAGGGTGCGTTCACGGTTGTGGACGCGTTCCCGTACGGACGCGTGGGGGAGGGCGGGAGCGTGCCGGCGTAGGAGGCGGACGCCCCGCTCCGAGGGCCCGGGACCCCGGGGCCGGCCGGGGTTCCGCCCCGGCGGGCCCCGCTACCGGGGGACCTCGTCCAGGGTGCGGAACACCGGCATCACCTCGCGCAGGCCCGTCAGCGCGAACACCTTCCTGGTCAGCGGCGCGGGCGCCACCACGTACAGCGCCATCCCCTCCCCCCGCGCCAACTTCCGTGCCTCCACCAGCACGGACAGCGCCGTCGCCGTCGCGAAGCGGGACGCGGAGAGATCGGCGACCAGGGCACGGCAGCGGCCGCCGTGGTCGTGGATGATCGTGCGCAGGGCGCCGCGGACGTCCGGGGCGTTCCCGATGTCGACCACATCGGGAAAGGCGACCACGCAGTGGGCCGACATGACGTGGGCCGGCATGGTGTGGGTGGGCACCTGCATGAGGTCCTCTTCAGGGTGCTTCCTGCGACCTGGTGAAATCCGCGGGCGGATCTTCAATACCGCCCGCTACCCGGGCCGCTTCCCGATCCGAGAGAATTCCACCACATTCGCCGTGGGCTCCAAGTAAAACCGAGGACATTCTCCGGAATCCCCTACACCAGCGGTAGAATTCCCGGCCGCACAAGTCCCCTTGACGCCTCCAGCAGCGCCCGGACCGTGGTCCGGCCGCCCTCGACCGCGTGCGGCGCGGTGTCGGGCACACAGCGGCCGGCCGCCGGGTCGAAGCGGGTCATGACGACCCCGGCGTGGTCGGTCGGGACCTCCTCCAGCCCCACCGGCCAGCCGTGCCGCCCGAGGGCCGCCGCGAACCGCCGTGAGGAGACGCTGTCCAGGGTGTCGTCCCGGGTGCCGTGCACGAGCCGTACGGGCACGGGCGCGACGGCACCCGGACCACCGGGGCCGTCGGAGCCCGCCCACTCGGCCAGGTCGTCGAGGGGCGCGCGCCCCGTGGTGCGCGCCGGGACGTCGTACCGCCCGGCGATGCCGACGACCGCCGACGGACGCGGAAGGCCCGACGGCTCCGGGTGCGTGACGAGACCCGCCGCGGCACCGGCCCCCGCCGACCAGCCCGCGACCACGAGCCGCCCGGCGTCACCGCCGTGTTCCGCCGCGTGGTCGTGGGCGTGGGCCAGGGAGTCCAGCAGGTGCGCCCGGCCGCGGTCCGGCGCGTCGGAGCGCCAGTCCGGCACGAAGACCACCAGGCCGCGCGCGGCGGCGGCGCGCGCGACGGGCGCCATCATGGCCCGCTCGTCCGGTCCCGTGCCGTGCCACAGCAGTACGACGGGCGCGCCCCCGGCCCCGGCACCGGACACGTCGCCGGGCCCGTACACGTCGACGGCCTTGCCGTTCGCCCCATGGACAAGCGTGTGCGTCGCTACTAACTCAGTGGTCACACAGGTCACCCTATGCGCCGTCCGTCGCGTCAGTCGATGCCCTGCGCGAAGCGGAAGAAGCCGTACGGGTCATAGGCCCGCTTGACCGCGCGGAGCCGCTCGTAGTTCTGCCCGTAGTACGCCTCGCGCCAGTCGCGCAGCGCCGGGTCCATGTAGTTCTGGTACGAACGCCGGTTGGACCAGGGCAGGACCGCCGCGTAGCCGCCGTCGGCCCACGACCGCGCGGCCTCCCGCTGCTCCTTCTCCGGCAGCGGCGTGGTGAGGCCGACCTGGTAGTCGGCCTCGAAGAGGGCGTCCCGGTGGACGAAGGCGGTGGCCTTCGGGTCCACGTCGTTGATCCTCCCGCCGTAGGCGAACAGGCCGAGGAAGCGGAACTGCCCCGGCCGGAGCGCCGCCTCGAAGGCCCGGAGGGCCTCCTTGGCCGCCGGTGCGGTCCAGGGCCGGGTGAAGTAGAGGTTCCGGCCGGTGACGTAGTTGTCGCGCGGCAGCCGCGCCTGCGGGGAGTAGCCCGTCCGGTGGCACTCGGGGACGCTGCGGTCGGCACAGCCGAAGATCTTCATCATCCCGGCCCGGTAGGGGAGTTCGGTGGCCTCCCGGACGGCCGGTCGCGCCCCGGCGGCCGCGACGAGCTGGTCGAGGAGCCGGTCGCACACCGCCGCGGCGCCCGCGAAGGTGCCGCTGACCCGCACCTCCGGCTCGGTGCCGGCCGGGCCGTCGGTGGTGAGCGTGACCGACAGCTCGGCGGCGAGCTCCAGCGGGCCGGTCGCGATCCACTGCTGCCACGCGAGCGCCACCTCGGCGGCGGCCGCCCACGCGAACGTCAGGGTGAAGACCACCATCGACGGCAGCCGGGTGGGCCGCACCTCGTACTCGGTGACGACGCCGAAGTTCCCGCCGCCCCCGCCGCGCAGCGCCCAGAACAGATCGGGTTCCTCCCGCTCCGAGCAGCGGGTGAGCGTGCCGTCGGCGAGCACCACCTGCGCTGACACCAGCCGGTCGCAGCCCATGCCGAACCGCCGGGCGTGCGGGCCGAGTCCCCCGCCGAGCAGCCAGCCGCCCGCGGCGACGGTCGGGCAGGTACCCCCGGCCACCTGGACGCCGTACCGGTCCAGGGCGTGCACCACGTCCACGCCCTGGCCGCCCGGGCCGAGCCGGACGGTGGAGCGGCCCGGGCGGACCGAGTTCAGCCGGGACACGTCGACGACCAGCCCCGGGGTCGTCGAGTAACCCGCGAAGCTGTGGCCCCCGCTGCGCGCGGCGACGGCGATCCGGTGCTCCTGCGCGAAGCGCACGCACGCCGTGACGTCGGAGGCGCTCGCGCAGTACGCGACGGCCTGCGGCTCGACCGTGTCGTACTGGGCCAGCTGGAGCTGCTTGGCCACGGTGTACGACGGGTCGGCGGGCAGGACGAGTTCGCCGGTCAGGCGCTCGCGCAGACGGGCCCAGGGGGCGCCCGCCGCGAAGGCCGGAGCCCGGCCCGGCAGCGCGGCCCCGCCCGCCATGAGTGCTCCCGCGGCGCCGATCCCGGCACCGGCTCCGATGAGCGACCTTCTGCTGATCACTGGAAGTTCCTCCCCCGTGGGCCCCGCGGAAGCGCGGAGCGGAACTGGCCGCGCCCCTTCCGGACATGGCCGGTATCGCGTGTCCGGAGGGACGGTATGCAGCCGCCCGGGGTAACTCCAGATGTATTCCGGTGGCCGGACGCAGTCAGTCAAGTCGGTTTCTGGAACATGGAATTCCGAGAGCTTTCGGAGCGCAGAGTCAGGGCCCGCCCGTTCCGTTCACGCTGGGTGAGTGGTGGTGGAACATCCACCATCCGTGCGGTGCGCCAGGTGACTTGCGCACCTATGCGGCGGACGGCGGAAACGGCACTGTGGAGACATCACTTCGCGCCGCTCGTGCCATCGGATCCGAGATAGGGAACGCAATGAGCACTCTTGCCCTGTACCCCGACGACGTCAGAAGGCAGCCGCACGCACCGAAGTACGCCGGGGCCTATGACGCGATGCTCACCGAACTCTGTTCGGAGCTTTTCGCGACGCTGCCCCGGAGCGACCAGCGCCGAAAGGGCCTGGAATACCTTCGCGGACTGCTCGGCGGACAGGGCCGTAAAACCATTCGGAACATCGCCGCGCTCATCGGCGGATCGGCGACGGAACAGAGCATGCACCATTTCATCTCCAGCTCCATCTGGGACTGGGAGCCGGTGCGGCAGGCGCTCGTCCGCCACCTCGTCCGGATCGCGCCGCCGCAGGCGTGGGTCGTCCGGCCGATGGTGATCCCCAAGGGCGGCCGGCACTCCGTCGGCGTCGACCGGCGCTTCTTCCCGGCGCTCGGCCAGGTGCTGAACGCGCAGCAGGCCGTCGGCGTCTGGGCGGCGTCGGACGAGATGGCGACGCCCGTCAACTGGCGGCTGCACCTGTCGGAGGACTGGCTGGAGGACGACGAGCGGCGGACCCGCGCGTCCATCCCCGACGGCACGGTCCCGGAGACCCTCGGCGACTGCGCGGTCGGTGCCTATCTGGACATGCTCACGACCTGGGACGTCCCGGTGCGGCCGCTGGTCCTGGACGCGCCGGAGACCGACACCGGGGCGATCGTCCGGCGGCTGCGGGAGGCGGGCGTCCCGCTGCTGGTGCGCGTCAGCAGCACCTTCCGGCTGACGGCGGCGGACCCCGCGCTGCCCGGCTGCCGGGCCGAGGGCGTGCCCGCCCACCAGATCATGGGCGCGGCGGCCGGGATGCGCCGCCCGGTGATGTGGTCGGACCACGACGCCGCGGAGACGCTGCGCACCAGCATGTCCACGAGCGTCCGGGTGCGGATGCCGGCCCGCGGGCCCCGGCCGGTACGGGCCCTCGGCCAGGCGGGCGTGGGGGACCTGAGGCTCATGGGGGAGTGGGAGAACGGGCAGTCCTCGCCGACGGCCCTCTGGCTCACGGACATGACCTCGCTGCACCCGGTGGCCCTGATGCAGCTGAGCAAGATGACGCGCCGGGTGGACCGGGACTTCGCGGAGATCTCCGATCAGGTGGGCATGCGGGATTACACGGGGCGGTCGTTCAAGGGGTGGCACCGGCATGTGACGTTGGCGTCGGCGGCGCATGCGGTTACTGCGTTGGGGCGGGCGGGGCGTGTGGGGCGGGCGGGGTTGGGGTACGCGGTGTGAGGTGGGGGGTGTGGGTGCGGGTGCGGGTGCCGGGCCGCTGCGCGGGGCCTTTCCCCAGCCCCGCCCCTTCCCGAACCGGGGCTCCGCCCCGGACCCCGGTCCTCAAACGCCGGACGGGCTGAAATCCAGCCCGTCCGGCGCTTGAGGACATTCGGGAAGGGGCGGGGTGGGGAAAAAGCCCCCCGCAGGGGCTACGCCCCCGCCGTCGTGACGCGCCGCTTCCGGAGCACGTGCTGTATCCGGGACAGCCGCAGCGCGAGCTGGATCTCGAAGGCCCGCTCCGACTGCTGCCACCCCGCGCCTAACAGCTCACTGATCCGCTCCAGCCGCCGCGCCACCGTGTTCGGGTGCACGTGCAGCTTCTCGGCCGTCTGCGTGATGCTGCCCCGCGCGTCGAAGTAGGCGGCCAGCGTCGGGGTGAACTCGGTGAAGCGCTGGGCGTCGCAGTCGGCCAGCGGGCCGATCATGGAGCGGACGAAGCCCTCCACGTCATGGGTGTCCGACAGCAGTACGCCCAGGAAGCCGTGCTCCCGGGCGGAGGCGAAGCCACCGGCGGCACCGAGCGCGATCATCGCCTCCAGGCAGCGCAGGGCCTCCTCGTGGGCGCGGGTGATGTCCGCGCAGTCCCGGCCGGCGTCGACCGGGCCGGACGCGCAGACGGTCACCGGGTGGTCCAGCACCGGCGCGAGCGCCCGGGAGACCCGCTCGGCCACGGCCGTCGCGTCCGTGCCCGGCAGCAGCAGGACGGCGCTGCCCGCGTGCATGCCCTTGAGGCCGTTGCGGCGGCGGGCGTACGAGGAGGCCCACAGGTCCAGCTTGTCCTGGGAATCGCCCTCGGGGCGGGCGACGACCACCACGTGCGGCTGCCCGAGGTCGACGCCGAGCCGGGCCGCGCGCTCGCGGAACCGGCCGGCCGGCCGGGCCGGACCGGCCAGCAGGTCCTCCAGCAGCCAGTCGCGGTCGTGGCCCGCCGCCGCGTCCTGCCGGCCTGCGCGCAGCAGCAGCTGGGCCGCGACGGTCTGGGCGACCAGGACGAGCAGCGGCACGTCCTCGTCGCCGAGCGGGTGGCGGGGGCTGAACAGCAGGGTCCCGAGGTCCTCCGGGCCCGCCAGGACCGGCGCGGCCCACAGGCCGCCGTCGAGCATCGTGGCCTCGCGCGGCGACCGCTCCCCGGCCGCCTCGACCAGGGCGCGCACCGCGTCCGCCCCGGCCTCCGCAGGCATCTCGCCGGCCGTCGCCAGCACCGCGCCGGCCGCGTCGTGGATCCGCAGGGCGCCGCCCAGCCCCGTGGCGGCCTCCCGCGCCAGCGCGGACAGCTCGCCGCCGCGGAGGACGACCTCCATCAGCCGGCCGTGCAGGGCCGTGGTCTCCCGGACGCCGCGCGCCCCGGCCTTGTGCCGCTCCAGCTCGGCGATCACGTCGGTCGCGTGCTCCAGGAAGCGGGCCTTGCCGATGGCCACCCCGGCGAGCTCGCCGAGCGAGGCCATGAGGGACACCTCGCCCGCCGTGAAGTAGCGCATGCACCGGCTGGCCACGTACAGGGTGCCGACCGGCCGGGCGCCGTCCTCCAGGGGGACGGACATGAGGGCGCGCACGCGCTCGGACTTCATCAGCCCGTCGACGGCCCGGCTGTGGCCGACCCGCTCGTCCGCCGCGTAGTCGGGCGTCCAGAACGGGGTCGGGCCGCCGCTCAGCGCCACGTCGTCGGGGACCGTGAGGCCGGGGGCCAGGACCGTCGTGTGACCGTCGAAGGCGCTGACGGACACGAGACCGGGCGTCCGGTCGAAGGTGGTGACGTACGCCAGGTCGACGTCGAAGAGCCGGCGGGCCTCCTGGGCGAGCGTGGTGAGCAGTTCCGGAAGGACCTGGGTATTGGCGAGCGTGCGCGCCGTCTCGATGAACGCGGAGAGCCGGGCCTCCTTGCGCTGCCGCCGCTCGGCCTGGGCGTAGATGGCCATGCCGAGCCGCTTGGCCTTTTCCAGGAATGCCAGTTCGGCGCCCGTGGTCCCGCGCCAGCGGGCCTCTTCCACGAGCGATTCGAATTGGTCTATCGGCGCTTCGTCGGCCAGTAACTCCAGGACGGCGAACGCGCTCGCCTCCGTAGCCCTCCCTTGTGACGCAACGTTTCCCATTTTGCCCCCCCAGGTGCAACGCAGAGATCGTTCGCGGCGTACATGTCGGAAACTACGCATCGAGTAATGCCCGAGTCAACGTCCGGGTATATCCAGGGACATGAACAAAGCATTGCCATGTGCGCAGCGGACGACCGCACCCGTGGGAAAGGAGTTTTCCTGCGGGCGCGGTCGATTCCGGCGACGAAGGACGTCGCGCACAGTCGCGGTGGTGTGTACCGGAATTGTCCTCGCGCGACTGTGAACGATCAAGAGGGCCTGGGGGCCCTTGCGTACGGTCGGGCCGTACGCTCGGACGGACGGTCGGGGCGTACGGTCAGGGCGTACGGACCGACAGGGCGTGGCCGAAGACGCCGCGCGGGTCGTACGCCGCCCGGACGCTCTGGAGCCGCGGGTAGTTGTCCTTGTAGTAGAGCTCGTGCCAGGGGCTGTCGGAGGTGTTCCACTCGGGGTCGGCCAGGTCGGTGTCGGCGAAGTTGACGAACGCCCCGTCCTGGGCCTCGTCGGGAGCGGGCACCCCGCCGGTCTTCGCGAACACGGCGCCGTGGAAGCGGCGCATCCAGCCGAGGTTGACCTCGTCGTCGGCCGCGTCCTGCCAGGTGTTCATGAAGAGCACCTTCAGCACCGAGTCGCGCTGCGCGACGGCGGTGGCGTCGGACGCGACGGCGCCCACCCGGCCGCCGTACGAGTCGAGGGCGACCAGGCTGCTGCCGTTGGCGTGGTCGTCGCCGTTCAGGAAGGCGTGCAGGGCGTCGGCCTGGTCGTCGGTGAACGCGCGCCGCAGGTTGGCGGACTTCACCTTCTGGCGGCCGGTCTCGGCGTCCTGCGCGTCACCGAGCGCCTTCTTCGAGTCGAGCCACGGCACGGTCTCGGACGGCAGGACCACCGGCGCGAGGCCGGGCTGCCCGGCCACCTCGTGGAGGAAGTCCGCGAGCAGCCGCTCCGCGTCCGGCCGGGTGGCGTCCATGTGGGTGACGAGGACGGCGCCCATGTCCTTCTCGGGGTCCGGGTTCCGGCCGAGCAGCACCAGGCTGGCGAAGAGGTGGGCGTACGGGGAGTCCGGCGCGCTGTTGCGCTCGTGCCAGCGGCCGAAGCCGCCGACCAGCGCGCGCGTGGCCGGCTTGTCCAGGCCCGCGCGGGGGAACAGGACGGTGCTGGTGATCACCTCGGCGGGCGGGTTGGGCAGCAGGTCCGCCGGGTCGGATCCCTGGGCGCCGGGGGTGCGGAACCAGAAGCGGGTGACGACACCGAAGTTGCCGCCGCCACCACCGGTGAGCGCCCACCACAGGTCGTGGTGCGGGTCGTCCGGCGCGCGGGTCGCGACGACCGCGCGGGCCTCGCCCGCGGCGTCGACGGTGACGACCTCCACGGCCTCCAGGTGGTCGACGACCAGGCCGTGCGCCCGGCACAGCGAGCCGTAGCCGCCGCCCTGCACATGGCCGCCGACGCCGACGGTGTTGCTGTTGCCCGCGGGTATCGCGACGCCCCAGCGCTCGTACATCGGCCCGTAGACGTCCTTCAGGAGGCGCGCGCCGGGCTCCACCATGAACGCGCCGCGCTCGGCGTCGAAGGCGACGGCGCGCATCTCGCCGAGGTCCAGGACGAGTTGGACACCGGGCTCGCCGACGGCGTTCTCATAGCCGTGGCCGCCGCTGCGGACGGCGACGTGCCGCCCGGCGCGTACGGCGTCGTTCACGGCCTCGATCACCTCGGCGGTCGTGGTGACGACCCGGAACTCCTCCGGGCGGGCGGTGAACCGCTTGTTGTTGCCCCGCGTGGCCAGGGCCTCGTAGCGCGGGTCGGCGGCGGCCACGGCGGACGGCGGGCGGGTTGCGTCGGACATGTGCGGCCTTTCGGTGGAACGGTCGGGAGCGAGGGGGAAGCGGGGTCGGGAGGGGGGGAAGCGGGGCGAGGCAAGGGGGGTCGCCCCCGCACTCCGGGGGATCGAGTGCGGGGGCGGGTCCGGGGCCGGGGGTCAGTGCCCCGCGGCGGTCTCGGTGGCCAGCAGGCCCTTCGTCCGGCCGCCGGCCACGGCCAGGGTGAGGACGGCGAGGGCGGCGCCGATCCACAGCACGCTGGTCATGGCGAGGCTGTCGAAGGCGAGCCCGCCGATCAGGGCGCCGAGCGCGATGGAGAAGTTGAACATCGAGACGTACAGCGAGGACGCGGCCTCGGTGGCGTCCGGGGCGGCCTTGAGGATCCAGGTCTGGAGGCTGACCGGTACGGCGCCGTAGCCCAGGCCCCACAGGACCAGCAGGGCGATGCCCACGGCCAGGCCGCCGCCGGTGACGGCGAAGAGGACCATCGCGGCCGTCAGGATCACGGAGATCGCGAGGACGATCGTCCGGACGTGCTGTCCGACCTTGGCGCCCGCGAGGAAGTTGCCGATGATGCCGGCGACTCCGAAGATCAGCAGCATCATGCTGATCCGGTTCCCGGAGATCCCCGCGTCCTGGAGGATGGGACGGACGAACGTGTAGGCCACGAAGTGCCCGGTGATCAGCAGGAACGTGATGGCGATGCCCACCCGCACACCGCGGTTGGACTTGAAGATCCTGGGGAGTTCGGCGAAGGTCAGCGACTCGTCGGCCGGCAGCGGCGGCAGCAGGAAGACCATCAGGACGAGGGCGGTCAGGCCCAGCCCGCCGACGGCCGCGAACGCGGTGCGCCAGCCGCTGAGGTCGCCCAGCAGGGTGCCGGTCGGCACGCCGAGCACGGAGGCCGTCTCGACGCCGCCGAAGATGACGGCCATGGCCCGGCCGACGTGCTCCTCGGGCACCAGCCGGAGGGCGATGCCGCCCGCGATGGCCCAGAAGCCGCCGACCGCGATGCCGACGAGGAAGCGCGCGCCCAGCACGATCGCGAAGTGGTCGGCGAACGCGGAGGCGAGGTTGGCCGCGCCCACCAGGCCGACCAGGACGCCGAGGACGAGCCGGCGGTCGATACGGCCGGTGGCGACGGTGACGATCGGCGCGGAGAGCGCGGCGACGACACCGGGGACGGTGACCATCAGGCCGGCCGTGCCCTCGGAGACGTGCAGGGCGTCGCCGACCGGGGTGAGCAGGCCGACCGGCAGCAGTTCGGAGGTCATCAGGCAGAAGATGCCGAGGGTGACCGCCGCGACGGCGAACCAGCCCTTGACCGGGGATCTTCCGGTGCCCGTGGCGGGGGACGGGGATGCGACAGTGGTCAATTCCTCACAGCCTTCATCAAGAGCGCGCGGGGGCGCGCACCAGGAGCGGGGGATACGGGTGTGCCGCGGCCCGGCGTCCCGAACCGATGAAGCCGGCCCGAGCCGGATGAAGAGGGTCTACGCGTAGGCCGGTGGGGGCACCGGCGGGGTCACCCGGCGCTCACTCGGTGCCGGGCGTCTTGCGGGTGGGGACCGCGATGCGGTTCCAGGCGTTGATGGTGAAGATCAGCGCGATGAGCTGGGCGAGTTCCTCCTCCGCGAAGTGCCGGGCGGCCGTCGCGTACACCTCGTCGGACACCCCGCCCTCGCCGAGCTCGGTGACCGCCTCGGTGAGGCCGAGCGCGGCCTTCTCGCGCGGGGTGAACAGGCCCGCCTCGCGCCAGGCGTTGAGCTGGTAGACGCGCTCCTCGCTCTCGCCCGCCTTGCGCGCCTCCTTGGTGTGCATGTCGATGCAGTAGGCGCAGTGGTTGATCTGCGAGGCGCGGATCTGCACGAGGTCGATCAGCACCGGGTCGAGGCCCGCCCGAGCGGCCGTGTCCAGGGCGATCATGGCCTTGAAGACCTTGGGCGCCGCCTTGGTGAAGTTCATGCGCTGGTCGAGCTCAGTAGCGGTCATGTCAACGACTCTAGGCAGACCACCGGTCGGGGGTGTGGTGCAATTCCCGGGTGAAATCGAAGGTCAATGCGCGCGTCGATCCCGCGGGAAGCCTGGGCAGCGATCTCCATCTGGAGCTCCCCGATTCACCGGCGGGAGGCCGCCGCGGCGCGCTGATGAGCGCCCTGCGCGACGCCATCCGCACCGGCAGGCTGGCCCCCGGTACCAAATTGCCCCCCTACCGTTCGCTGGCCACCGATCTGGGGCTGGCCCGCAACACCGTCGCCGAGGCGTACGCGGAGCTGGTCGCCGAGGGCTGGCTGAACGCCCGGCAGGGCTCCGGCACGTATGTGGCCCGCCGGGCCCGGCTCGCCGATCCGCGGCCGCGCCGGCCCACCACGCCCGACCGGGTGCCGCGCGCCCGCCACAATCTGGTGCAGGGCACCCCGGACGCGTCCGCCTTCCCCCGCTCCGCGTGGCTGGCCTCGGCCCGCCGCGCGCTCACGGCGGCCCCCAACGACGCCTTCGGGCCCGGGGATCCGCGCGGCCGCGTGGAGCTGCGCCGTTCGGTGGCCGAGTACCTGGCCCGCGCCCGCGGGGTGCGCGCGGACCCCGACCGCATCGTCATCTGCTCGGGGTTCGCCGGGGCGCTGCGGTTGCTGGGCGAGGTGCGGACCGGGACCGTCGCCGTGGAGTCCTACGGCCTGGGCTACTACCGCCACCTGCTCTCCGCCGCCGGGCTGCGGACGGTGGACCTGCCGGTGGACTCGTACGGAGCGCGGGTGGAGGATCTGGCGGACAGCGGCGCGGAAACGGTTCTTCTGACGCCCGCTCATCAGTTCCCGACGGGTGGTCCCTTGCACCACGAGCGGCGTTCCGCCGTCATCGACTGGGCGCGTGCCGAAGGCGGTCTGGTGCTGGAGGACGACTACGACGGCGAGTTCCGCTACGACCGCCAGCCGATCGGCGCCGTGCAGGGCCTCGACCCGGACCGGGTCGTCTACATCGGCTCGGTCAGCAAGAGCCTGTCGCCCGCGCTGCGGCTGGGCTGGATGGTGCTGCCGGGCGGGCTGGTGGACGAGGTGGTGGAGGCCAAGGGCGAGCGGGAGCCCTGGGCGAGCGCCCTGGAGCAGCTGACCCTGGCGGACTTCCTCGACTCCGGCTCGTACGACCGCCATGTGCGGAGGATGCGCCGGCACTACCGGCGCCGCCGCGACCAGCTCATCGAGGTCCTCGCCGAACGGGCGCCGCACGTACGGGTCACGGGCATCGCGGCCGGCCTGCACGCCGTCCTCGAACTGCCGCCGGGCACGGAGGCGTCGGTGGTGAAGGCCGCCGCCTGGCAGGGGCTCGCGCTGGAGGGACTCTCGCTCTACCGCCACGCGGAGGGGGCGGGGGCGCCGTCGGACGGCCTGGTGGTGGGCTACGGGACCCCACCGGAGCACGCGTTCGCGGGAGCGCTGGAGGCGCTGTGCGAGGCGCTGCCGCCGCCTGAGGGGGCGGGGGTGGCCGCGCGGGGGCGGGGGGTGCGGGTGGGGTAGGCGGGGTGGGTTACCTGGACGTGCGCCCGATGTGGGTGACGAGGATGCGAATGACCTGCTCGTCGATGGTGTACAGCGCCCGGTAGGAGCCGGCCCTCAGACGCCGGTACGCACTGCCGTAGGGCGCGGAGTTCGCGGGCCGAGGGTCCTCGGCGAGGGCGTCGACGGCTTGGTACAGGGCGGCCAGCCCCTGCGGGTCCTCTTTGAGGAACCGCACTGCGGCGCTGGTCGCCTCGGGCTCCCAGATGATGCTGTAGGTCACGTGCGCAGCCCCAGCATGCGGCCGACCTCTTCGTGGCTGACACCCTCGCCGAGCATGCCTTGCGCCTGGCGCCGCTCGCGTTCGGCGATCGCCAGGGAGTCTTCGAGATCCTCTATCACCTGGGGTGATACGAGAAGCGCCGCGACGTGTCCGTGGTCGGTGAGGGCGATCGTCTCGCGGCCGTGCGCGGCGCGCCGTACGAGGTCGCCCAATTCGGATCTGGCCTTGCTGATCGTAACTTCGGTCATGCCTACATGATGCCACAAGGTTAATCTAGTGGCATGTTTGCGTAGCTTGGTCAGGTCAGGGGCGCGGCGGTGGGGCCCGGAACGGCCCCTCCTGGAGCGGGGCGCCCCGGCGTACCACCCCTGTCGGCAGGCCCCGGCCTCACGCCCCCGACAGCTGCGCCCCCCGCAGCCGCCGTTCCACCGCCGCGTACAGCAGGCTCCACGACGTCTGGAGCCACTCCACGCCCTCCGTCTCCAGCTTGTCGGCGACCGAGCGGTAGGAGATGCCCATGGCGTCGAGGCGTTCCCACACCGAGCGGGCCGCGCCGTAGGCGTCGGAGAGGGTGTCGCCGGTCAGGGGGCACATCCGGTCGGCGCCCTCGCCCAGGGCGGTGAGGGACAGGGCGCTGGCGGTGCCCCAGGCGACGAGGCGTTCGGCGTAGCGCTTGTTCGTCACGCCCGGGCGGCGGGGTGCCGTGCTCGCCCACATGACCGTCTGCGGGCGGGCGCCGGAGCGGGCGAGGTCGCGCCAGCGGTCGCCGGAGAGCCGGTCCTCGTAGCGGCGGTAGACCAGGCGGGCGCTGGCCAGGGCCGCCTCGCCGCGCATGGCCCGGGCCTCCTCCGTGCCCAGCGCGTCCAGGCGGGCGTCGACCTCGGCGTCGAACCAGGTGATGGGCAGCGAGGCGAAGGAAACGATGTCAGAGAGGTCGTGGCCGGCGGCGCGGGCGCGTTCCAGGCCGTCGAAATAGGCGTCGACGACCTCGCCGTAGCGGCGCACCGAGAAGATCGCCGTCGCATGGACGCCGATCTTCCGGCCGATGCACTCGCTGATCGCCTCCAGCCCCTCGGGGGTGGCGGGGATCTTGGCCAGGACGTTGGGGCGGTTGACCGCCCGGACCAGCTTGTCCGCCTCCGAGGCGACCAGCGCGGCGTCGTGCGCCAGCCAGGGGTTCACGTCCACCGAGACATAGCCCTCGCGGCCGCCGGTCTCCTCGAAGACGGGCAGCAGTTCGTCGCAGGACAGACGGGCGTCGTACGCGGTCAGGGCGCGGATCGCGTCGTCGGTCGGGACGTCGCGGTAGGACAGGAAGAGCAGCTGGTCCAGGTAGTCCGTGTCGCCGGACTCCACGGCCGCGGTCAGCGTGGCCAGATTGGAGGTCGCCCCGCGGATGCCCGCCCGTGAGACGAGGTCGGTGAGCCCGCCCGAGGTGAGCAGGGGCCGGCAGAATCCGTCCAGCCAGGGGGACACACCCTCGGCGGCCAGCCGGCGCAGGTCGCAGCTCACGGCCGTCAACTCCCGTTCTTTCATGGAATTGTCACGACTCCTGTGCGGGGTGAGGTCGGGGGGTTGGGATTCAGGATAAGGAACGTCCAGGATCCGAACCAGAGGATGTCCGCCTCCTGAGTAGACGTGCGGAACCCCGCTCCCGTTGCCCGCCGTTCACCCGCGGGCGGACTTGATGGATCAACGTCCTTTTGACGGAGTCCGCCGAACTCCGCCTGCGTCTCTTGGCAGTTTCCCGGGGCCCGAAGCAGCATCTGGTACGTCCGGTCGGCCCGGACCGGCGCCTTCCCCGGATCCCGGGACGCCGTGAGCACGGGCCGCAGCCGCCCGAGCGCCGAGGGGCACTTCTTTCATGATCAAGTTTGCCGTCATCTATTCGTCGTCCACCGGGAACGTCCACCGGCTCGCCGAGGCCGCGGCCGCCGCCGCGGAGAAGGCCGGCGCCGAGGTCCGGCTCCGCAGGGTCGCGGACCTCACCGCGGAGACGATCGTCCCCGGCAACGACGCCTGGACCGCGGCCTGGAACGAGCACACCGCGGCCACCGGCCACATCGCCGAGGCGTCCCTGGACGACCTCGACTGGGCCGACGCGGTCCTGTGGGGCACCCCGGGCCGCTACGGCCTCCCGTCCGGCCCGCTGAAGCAGTTCATCGACACCACGCTCCCGCTGCACAGCAAGCGCGGCCTGCTCAACAAGGTGATGTCGTCCTTCACCTCCACCGCGACCCTGCACGGCGGCCAGGAGAGCACCCTCCTGGCGCTGAACAACGCCTTCTACCACTGGGGCGCCATCGTCGTCCCGCCCGGCGTGGCCGACCCGATCCAGCTCGCGCCCACCAACGGCAACCCGTACGGCGTCAGCAGCGTCTCGCGCAACGAGCCGGGCAACGTCGACGACGACAACCTCGCCGCCATCGCCTATCAGGCGCGCCGCATGGTGGAGATCACCACCGCGCTCCGCCGGGGTCAGGGCGAGGCCGCCTGACATGAGCGCATCCGATCGACGGGCACCCGCGCCGGACGCCGTGGTGGCCCACACCACCGCCGGTACGGTCGCGGGCTCACGGACCGGGCACGGCGGACCCGGGGGAGACGTCGCCGTCTTCCGCGGCGTGCCGTACGCGGCACCGCCGGTGGGCGCGCTCCGCTTCGCCTCGCCCCGGCCGCCGGCGGCCTGGGACGGCGTGCGGGACGCCACCGCCTTCGCCCCGGCGTCCTTCCAGTCGATCGTCCCCGGCCACAGCGAGGACTCGCTGTACGCCAACGTCTGGACGCCGGGCACCACCGGCGCCCGGCCCGTCCTCGTCTACGTCCACGGCGGCGGCTGGGAGCGCGGCGCGGGCAGTCTGCCGAACTACGACGGCGCGCGGCTCGCCGCCCGGGGCGACCTCGTCGTCGTGACCTTCAACTACCGGCTGGGCGCCTTCGGCTTCGGCCTCCACGAGGAGCTCGCCGACCCGCTCACCGGGTCCTGCGCCAACTGGGGGCTCCAGGACCAGGCCGCGCTCGTCCGCTGGGCCCACGACAACGCCGCGGCCTTCGGCGGCGACCCGGACCGGATCGTGCTGTGCGGCACCTCGGCCGGCGGCGCGAGCGTCCGCCAGCTCGCGCTGCTGCCCGAGCTGGGCGGCCTCGTCCACGCGCTCGTCCCCATCAGCGCCTGCCACATATGGGCCCCGGCGAACTCCCTCACGCCCGAGGACTCCCGGACCGTCTACGCACAGCTGGCGAAAGGTTTCGGCACGACCGTGCGGGGCCTGCGCGACGTGCCCGCGGCGGCGCTGCGGGACGCCTGGGAACGGATCTTCTCCGGCCCGCCGGAGACCCGCGCCGTGGACAGCGGACGGGAGTACCGCGGCCCCGTCGTCGACGGCCGCTGGCTGCCCGACCACGATTACAAGCTCCCGTCGCCGTCGCGGCCCTCGCTGGTCGTCCACACCCGCACCGAGGGCTCCTTCTACACCTGCCCCGAACGGCCCACCGCGCCCCCGGCCCCGGCCACCGGCGCCGAGCTGCGGGAAGCCGTCCGGGGTGTCCTCCTCAAGGGCGCCGTACGGGCCGGCGACGCGCTCGTGGACGCCTGCCTCACCGCCTACCGCGAGGCCGCCGCGGCCGAGGGCCTTCCCCAGGACCCGCTGTCCCTGTGGACGGAGATCTGGGGAGACCTCCTCTTCCGGTTCCAGATCCTGCGGCTCGCCGAACGGCACGCCCGCACGGAGACCGCCCCGCAGTACGTCATGGAGTTCGCGCACCCCGTACGCCCGCCCTACCTCGGCACCCCGCACGAGGCCACCTCCAAGTTCCTCTTCGGCACCTACGGCCTGCCGGAGAACGTGGCGGAGTTCGGCGACGGCCCCGCCGAGGCGGCGGTCTCCGACGCCTTCATGGACCTCGTCGCCTCCTTCGCCCGCACCGGCGTCCCCGGCGGCGCGCACACGCCGGACCGGCCCGCGTACACCACCGGCCGGGACAGCACCTTGATCCTCGGCGGCGGCGACGGCGGCGAAGGCGTCCTGAGGGTCGGCGCGACCGTCAAGCGGCGGCAGCTGCGGTTCTGGGACACCGCCGGCGTCGTCCCCCGCCCCTGACCGGCCCGCCCCGGACCCGGGCCGTCCCCGGCGTCCCGGCCGCGCACCCACCGCCCGCACGAGCGACCGTCCAGGAGAGAACCCCGTGAACAACGCTGTGCTCGACGCCCGGCCCGAGACCGCGCTCCAGCAGCCCGACTGGGGCGACGCGGCCGCCCAGGTCGAGCGCGTCCGGCAGGAGCTCGCCTCCCGCCCCGCGCTCGTCCGGGCCGCCGACATCCGCACCCTGCGCGCCCACCTCGCCCACGTGGCGCACGGCGAGTCGCAGGTGGTGCAGGCGGGCGACTGCGCGGAGGACCCGGCGGAGTGCACCTCGGGCTACGTGGCCCGGAAGGCCGGACTCCTGGACGTCCTCGCGGGCGCCATGAAGATGATCACGCACAAGCCGGTGGTGCGGGCGGGCCGGATGGCCGGGCAGTTCGCCAAGCCCCGCTCCCGCCCCACCGAGGTCGTCGGCGGCGCCGAACTGCCCGTCTACCGCGGCCACATGGTGAACAGCCCCGAGCCGCACCCCGAGCGCCGCCGTCCCGACCCGCAGCGCCTCCTCTCCGGCTACCTCGCCGCGGGCGAGGCCATGACCCACCTCGGCTGGCTCCACCCCGCCCGCCGCTCGGGCATCTGCCCGCCCGTGTGGACGAGCCACGAGGCCCTGCTCCTCGACTACGAGGAGCCCATGGTCCGCCGGGACGAGGAGGGCCGGGCCTGGCTGACGTCCACCCACTGGCCCTGGATCGGCGAGCGCACCCGGCAGGTCGACGGCGCCCACGTCGCCCTCCTCGCCGCCGTCGGCAACCCCGTCGCCTGCAAGGTCGGCCCCACCATGGACGCCGGTGAGCTCCTCGCCCTGTGCGAGCGCCTCGACCCGGGCCGGGAGCACGGCCGGCTCACCCTGATCGCCCGCATGGGCGCGACGGCCGTCGCCGACCGGCTGCCGCCGCTCGTCGAGGCGGTACGCGCCGCCGGGCACCCGGTGAGCTGGCTGTCCGACCCCATGCACGGCAACACCGTCACCGCGCCCGACGGGCTCAAGACCCGCCTGGTCGACACCGTCGTCCGCGAGGTCCGCGAGTTCCAGGAAGCCGTCCGCGGGGCCGGCGGCGTCGCCGGTGGCCTGCACCTGGAGACCACCCCCGAGGACGTCACCGAGTGCGTACGGGACGAGTCCGGGCTCGCGCACGTCGGCGACAAGTACACGAGCTTCTGCGACCCCCGGCTCAACCCGGCCCAGGCCCTCCAGGTCGTCTCGGCCTGGCAGGGCTGACCGGCCGCCGCACGCCACGGCACGTACCCGGGGACCACCCGGGCCCCGGACCCCGCATCTAGGGAGAGGAGACACCGATGGAGAACAGGACCGCCCTGGTCACCGGCGCCGCCAGCGGCATCGGCGCGGCCGTCGCCCGCACACTGGGCGAGAAGGGCGTACGCGTCGCCGCCGTCGACCGCGACGCCGAGACGCTCCACGAGACCGTCGGGAAACTGACCGCCGACGGCCTCACGGCCGAGGCCTTCCACTGCGACGTCACCGACGAGCGGCAGGTCGAGGCCACCGTCGCCGAGGTCGAACACCGGCTCGGCCCCCTGGAGTTCCTCGTCAACGCCGCCGGGGTGCTCCGGCTCGGCGAGGTCCGGCACTTCGCCTCCGAGGACTGGGCGGCGGTCTTCGCCGTCAACGTCGACGGGGTCTTCCACCTGTCCCGCGCGGCCGTCCGGCGCATGATCCCGCGCGGCCGGGGCGCCGTAGTGACGGTGGCCTCCAACGCGGCGGGCACCCCCCGCCAGGCGATGGCCGCCTACGCCGCCTCCAAGGCCGCCGCCTCGATGTTCACCAAGTCGCTGGGCCTGGAGGTCGCCCGGCACGGCATCCGCTGCAACGTCGTGGCACCCGGCTCCACGGACACCCCGATGCTCAGCAGCATGTGGAACGAGACGACCACCCCGCGGACGACCATCGAGGGCCGCACCGACACCTTCAAGGTCGGCATCCCGCTGGGCAAGCTGGCCAGCCCCGCCGACATCGCCAACGCCGTCGCCTTCCTCCTCTCCGACCAGGCCGCGCACATCACCATGCACGACCTCACCGTCGACGGCGGCGCCACCCTCGGCGTCTGACGGCGCCCCTCCGCTCCCCCTACTTCCGCAGCGAATCCCAGCGACCCAACACGAGGACGTGTCATGGCGGGCATCCCCCCGATAGAGCCGTACCCGATGCCGACAGCGGGCGAACTGCCCGAGAACACCGCCCGGTGGACCGCCGACCCGGCCCGCGCGGTCCTGCTCCTCCACGACATGCAGCGCTACTTCCTCGCGCCCCTGCCGGACGCGCCGCGCGAGGAACTCGTCGCCAACGCCGCGCTGCTCCGCGAGACCTGCGCGGGCCTGGGCGTACCCGTGGCCTACACCGCGCAGCCCGGCGGCATGAGCGACGCCGACCGCGGCCTGCTGAAGGACTTCTGGGGCCCGGGGATGCGGGTGGACCCGGAGGACCGGCTGGTCGTCGACGAGCTGACGCCCGCGCCCGGCGACTGGGTGTTCACCAAGTGGCGGTACAGCGCCTTCTTCCGCTCCGACCTGCTGGAGCGGATGCGGGCCGCCGGCCGCGACCAGCTGATCGTCTGCGGTGTGTACGCGCACGTGGGCGTCCTGACGACCGCCGTCGAGGCGTTCACCCACGACATACGGACCTTCCTCGCGGCCGACGCCGTGGCCGACTTCTCCGCCGCCCACCACCGGCTCGCGGTGACCTACGCGGCCGAGCGCTGCGCCGTCGTCGCCACCGCGAAGGACCTCGTCACCGACCTCGCGGAGGCCGGGCCGGGCCGGGCCGCGTCCGCCGGGACCGCGCCGACCGGGGCCGGGGCATGAGCGCCGCCGCCGGGCGGGCACAGGCCGGCCCGCTGGACCGCGTACTCGCGGGCGACGCACCCGCGTTCGCCCTGATCCACCGGCCGGACGCGACCGGGCCGGGCAGCCTCGACGTCCTGCTCGGGGACGTCTCCGCGCCGGGGACGCTGGCCGGGATCCCACTGCCCGACGGGCCCGGCGCGGGCCCCGGCCACGAGGTCCTCGCCGTCGTCCCCTACCGGCAGATCGCCGAACGGGGCTTCGCCTGCGCCGACGACGGGACCCCGCTGCTCGCGATGACCGTCACCGACCAGGCCCTCGCCGGCGTGGCCGAGGTCCTCGCCCGGATCCCCGACGTGCCCCTCACCCTCACGGGAGAGCACTTCGACGTCGACGACGACGCGTACGCCCGGACCGTGCGGCGGGTCGTCGCCGAGGAGATCGGCGAGGGCACGGGCGCCAACTTCGTCATCAAGCGGTCCTTCACCGCCGACATCAGCGGCTACTCCCCGGCCCACGCCCTGACGTTCTTCCGTCGGCTGCTGGAGCGCGAGTCGGGCGCGTACTGGACGTTCCTCGTCCACACCGGCGACCGCACCCTCGTCGGCGCGACCCCCGAGCGGCACATCAGCGTCGCGGACGGCCGGGCGGTCATGAACCCGATCAGCGGCACCTACCGCTACCCCGCCGCGGGCCCCAGCCTGCCCGAGGTCATGGACTTCCTCGCCGACCGCAAGGAGACCGACGAGCTGTACATGGTCGTCGACGAGGAACTGAAGATGATGGCCCGGATCTGCACCGGCGGCGGCCGGGTCGTCGGCCCCTACCTCAAGGAGATGGCCCGCCTCGCGCACACCGAGTACCTCATCGAGGGCCGCACCGACCGCGACCCCCGCGAGATCCTCCGCGAGACGATGTTCGCGCCGACCGTCACCGGCAGTCCGCTGGAGAGCGCCTGCCGGGTCATCGACCGCTACGAGGGGACCGGCCGCGGCTACTACAGCGGGGTCCTCGCCCTCATCGGCCGGGACACGGCCGGGAAGCGGGTCCTGGACTCCTCGATCCTCATCCGCACCGCCGACATCGACCGGGACGGCCGGGTGCGGATCGGGGTCGGCGCCACGCTCGTACGCCACTCCGACCCGGACTCCGAGGTCCTGGAGACCCGCGCCAAGGCCGCCGGGCTGATCTCCGCGCTCAAGGACGACGGCGGCGGCCGCTTCGGCCGCCACCCCCGCGTCCGCGCGGCACTCGCCGAGCGGAACACCGGCATCGCCGGGTTCTGGCTGGCACCCGACACCGAGCGGGCCCGCACCGTGCCCGTGCTCGAAGGCCGGCGCGTCCTGGTCGTCGACGCCGAGGACACCTTCACCTCGATGATCGACCACCAACTGCGGTCACTGGGACTGGAGGTGACCGTACGGCGCTTCGACGAGCCGTACTCCTTCGACGGGCACGACCTGATCGTCATGGGCCCCGGCCCCGGCGACCCCCGCGCCGCCGCCCACCCCAAGATCGCCCACCTGGACGCGGCGATCGCCACCCTCCTCGACGAGGGCCGCCCCTTCCTCGCCGTCTGCCTCAGCCACCAGCTGCTCAGCCTCCGGCTCGGCTTCCCCCTGCACCGCCGTGACGTGCCCAACCAGGGCGTCCAGCGCGGGATCGAGCTCTTCGGCAGCCCGGAGCGGGTCGGCTTCTACAACACCTTCGCCGCGCTGAGCCGGGAGGACCGGGCGGCCACCGCGGCCGGCGAGGTGGAGATCAGCCGCGACCCCGCCACCGGCGAGATCCACGCCCTGCGCGGCGCGCACTTCGCCTCCATGCAGTTCCACGCCGAGTCCGTCCTCACCCAGGACGGGCCACGGATCACCGGCGCGCTGCTGGCCGGGCTGCTCACCGGCGCCCCCGTCGGCTGATCCGGAGCGGGACACCCCGCGCCACGCCCCCACGGACCCGAACCTTCCAGAATTCCCAGGAGCAACGCATGCTGCCGATCACCGCCAGCGACACCGGCATCCACATGGGGCTGGTGGCCGAGCGCGCCGCCGCGAAGTACCCCGACACACCGATCACCCTCGACCACGAGATGCCGCTGCTCCCCGGCGCCGGGCCCGAGCTGACCTTCGCCGCCTTCGCGGACCACATCGACGACGTGGCCGCCCGGCTGTGGGCCGCGGGCGTGCGCACCGGCGAGCACGTCGCGCTCTACAAGACGGCCGGCTTCGACATCAACATCCTGTCGTGCGCCGTCTCGCGGATCGGCGCCGTGCCGGTCCAGCTGTCCCCGGGGCTCGACGGCGCGAGCGTGCTGGCACTGCTGGACCGGCTCGGCCAGCCGTACCTGGTGACGGACCTGGCGAAGCTCGACGCCGAGCTGTCCGACCCGACGCTGCCGAACCTGGCCAAGGAGATCTTCGTCGTGGCCGGTGCGCGGGAGGGCACGGTCTCGCTGGCCGACCTCGCCGGCGCGCCCCGCCGGGAGCCCGTCGAGCTGGGCCTCGACGAGCCCGCCCTCATCACCCACACCTCCGGCACCACCGGCCTGCCGAAGCTCCTCGTACACACGCCGCGCACGCTGCACGGCCGCTACCGCCCGCAGGCGAAGCTCTTCGACCTCGTCCGCGAGCACGAGACGGTGGCCCTGCACGTGTCGTACGTGCACTCCCGGATGCCGCTCGCGCTCGCCGTGCTGCTGCCGCGCGGCGTCCCGTTCCTCGTCATGGACGACGCGGACCCGGAGAAGGTCGCGGAGCTCTTCGCCCGCACCCGGCCCGCGTTCGTGGAGTCGGCGCCCAACTCCTTCATGGAGTGGGAGGAGCTCGCGGACGACCCCCGCCGGCCCTTCGCGAACGTGAAGTACTTCAGCAGCACCTTCGACGCGATCCACCCCGGCACGATGCACCGGCTGCTGCACGCCTCCGACCGGCACCACCCGGTCTTCTACCAGATCTACGGGCAGAGCGAGACGGGCCCGCTCGTCGGCCGCTCCTTCACCCGGCAGACGGCCCTCGGCGCGGACGGCCGCTGCCAGGGGTACGCGTTCCCCGGTGACACCAAGTTCCGGCTCGTCGGCCGGGACGGCAAGGCCCCGTCGAAGGAGCACCCCGGCTATATCGAGGTGCAGGCCGCGGGCCGGGTGCTGACGTACTTCGGCGAGGGCGAGCGGTACGCCAAGCAGGTCGACGGCGACGGGTGGTGGCGCGGCATGGACGTCGGCTACCGCACGGAGGAGGGCTGTCTGCACCTCCTCGACCGCGAGGTCGACGTCGTCCCCACGATCCACAGCACCCTGGAGGTCGAGGACGCGGTCCTCGGACGCCTGCCCGAGCTCGCCGAACTCGTCCTCCTGCGCGGCCCGTCGGACGAACCGCTCCCGGTCGTCTGCACCCGCGGTGACGTACCGCTGGACCCGGAGCGGTGGCGGGAGGCGGTGACGGACTTCCCGACGCTGGCGCCGCCGGTTCAGATGCGGCTGGAGGAACTGCCGCGGACGGCGACGATGAAGGTGCAGCGGCTGGAGCTGACGCGGCGCCTGCGGGAGGGCCTGGGCGGGGGCGCGTAGGAGCTTTCCCCGGCCCCGCCCCTGAAATCCGGCCCGTCCGGCGTCTGAGGACACCGCGCTGAGCGCGGAACGGGGGCCCGGGGGCGAAGCTCCCGGTTCGGGAAGGGGCGGGGCGGGGGCAAGGCCCCGCGCGGCGGCGCCCCCACCCGGACCCCCACCCGCACCCGCACCCCGCCCTCAGAACCCGCACAGGAGACCCCATGGACACCCCCGACCCCACCGACACCCAAGTCCTCGTCGTAGGAGCAGGCCCCACAGGCCTGCTCGCCGCCTGCGAGCTGCTCCGCCGCGGCGTCCCCACCCGCATCATCGACCGCGCCCAGGCCCCCATGACCGTCCCCAAGGCCCTCTCCCTCTGGCCGCGCGTCCTCGACATCCTCGAGGACCTCGGCGTCGCCGACGAGGTCCGTGCCGCCTCCGTGCCCATCCGCGCGTTCAGCTACTTCTCCGAGCGCCGCCCCCTGGCGTCGTTCACGTTCGCGGACGACCTCGCCGCCCGGCAGCTGCCGCAGCCGGAGACGGAGCGGATCCTCACCGAGCGGCTGCGCTCGCTGGGCGGGAAGATCGAGCGCGGGGTGCGGCTGCTGGCCCTGGACGACGTGGACTTCTCCGGCCGGATCGAGGCGACCGACGGGGTCACGGCGATCCTGGAGCACGGCGACGGGCAGGGGCCCGTCGAGCGGGTGCGGGCGCCGTTCGTGATCGGCGCCGACGGCGCGGGCAGCTCGGTGCGCGGGCAGCTCGGCATCGGCTTCCAGGGCACCACCTACGAGATGGCGTTCGCGCTGGTCGACGCCCGTATCGACGGGTATCTGCCGAAGGACGAGATCCTCTACTACCAGGCGGCCGGCGGCACCCTGGTGATCGTTCCGCAGCCGGAGGGCGTGCACCGCTTCCTGTCGGTCATGCCGGACGGGGGTGGCGAGGTCAGCGTGCCGATGATGCAGGGGATCCTCGACGAGCGCGGCCCGCGCGGGGTGCGGATCACGGAGCCGGTGTGGCAGACGGTGTTCAGGGTGCATGCGCGGCGGGCCGTGGACTTCCAGCGCGGCCGGGTCTTCCTGATGGGCGACGCGGCGCACGTCCACAGCCCCGCGGGCGGCCAGGGCATGAACAACGGCCTCCAGGACGCGCACAACCTCGCCTGGAAGCTCGCCGCCGTGATCCGCGGCGAGTCCCCGTCCTCGCTGCTCGGCACCTACGGGCAGGAGCGCTCGGAGTCGACGCGGCGGATCGTGCGGGACACCGACATACAGACACGGGCGTGGATGTTCAACGGGCCGCTCCAAGTACGCGCCCGGGACGCGGCGTTCCGCTTCCTGGACCGTACGCACACGGTGTCGCGGTTCTACACGCCGGTGATGGCGGGCCGCCGCCTCGCCTACGAGCCGGAGCGCGACACCCAGCGGCCGGGCGGCCTCACCGCCTGCCGGCTGCGGGGCCGGCTGCCCGGCGGGGCGAAGGTCGGCGGGACGTTCCCGCGCCGGGCCGCGCTCTCGGCCGGGATCTCGGGCCCCGGGGCGGACCCGGGCCGCTGGGTCCTCGCGGTCCGCGAACCCGGAAGGGGCCGGTCCGCCGAATGGCGGGCCGAGATCGGCCACATCGCCGCGCTCCGGCCGCAGTTGCGGGTGCGGTGGATACCGCGCGGCGTGGCGGCGGGGGACGCGTTCTGCGGCCGTCCGGGATATCACCTGATCCGCCCCGACGGTCATATCGCGGCCCACGGCCACCAGGACGACCTCGACCGCCTGGAGGCCGAACTGGACACGGTGCTGCTGCGGCCCGCTGCGGGCTGACGGGCCGCCCGCGGCACCTCCGGCGCTCACTTCGCGCCATGGTCTCCGGGTGCCGGGGCGCCCTCCTATTCAGGTGAATTCGCGTGCCACGCAGTCATTTTGCAGGGCCGATTCTCCCTATAGCATCGCTTTCATGCGAATGAGCGAGGGTGTGGAATGGGCCATGCACACCTGCCTGAACCTGGCCTGGGTCGGGCCGGAGAGAGCGGTCCCCGCGGCCAGGCTCGCCGCGTTCTACGACCTTCCGCCGGCCTATTTGGGAAAACAGCTCCAGGCCCTCGTCCAGGCCGACATCGCGTCCTCCAGCCCGGGGCCCCGGGGCGGTTTCCGGCTCGCCCGCGAGCCGGAGACGATCACGCTCATGGACATCGTGACCGCCATCGAGGGCCCGGAGAAGGCGTTCCGCTGCTCCGAGATCCGCCGCCGGGGCCCGCAGCGCGAGGTCTCCCAGGGAGCCTTCGACCATCCGTGCCACGTGTCGTGGGCCATGCGCGAGGCGGAGCTCGCCTGGCGCCGCCAGCTCGCGGCGAAGACGCTCGCGGACGTACAGAAGACGGTGCTGCGGAGCTCCCCGGGGATCCCGGAGCGGACGCGCCGGTGGTTCGCGGACCACTGAGCCCAGGGGCCCCGTGGTCCGCGTCCGGCGGAGCGGCCGACGCCGCTCAGGGCTTCCAGGCCAGCATCTGGTCCACCGGGGCCGGGAGTTCGCGGTTCAGCAGCGATCGCAGCAGCGGGTACGGCTTCGCGTCACCCGCCAGCACCCCGCCCAGCAGGGTCCGCCCGTCCTCCGCCAGGACCAGCTTCGCGTAGGTGCCCGCGGCCGGGTCGGCCTGGACGTACTCGATGGCGCCGGGCGTCGTGGCGTGGGCGTCACCGATGCTCGCGACGTCGACGCCGAGCAGCTTGAGCTTGGTGGACATGTCGGCGCCGTCGAAGACGGAGCCGGCCGCGTCGTCGCCGTCGAGGAGCTGCTCCACGACGACCTTGGCCATCTGATAGCCGGGGGTCGCGAGGCCGTAGCAGCGGCCCTCGACCGCGGCGCACTCGCCGACGGCCCAGACGCGGTCGTCCTCGGTGCGCAGACGGTTGTCGACGAGGAAGCCGCCGCGCTCGGCGCGGCGGAGGCCGGCCTGCTCGGCGAGGTCGTCGCGGGGGCGGATGCCGGCGGAGAAGACCACCAGGTCCGTCTCCAGAAGGGTGCCGTCGGCCAGCCGGACGCCGGACACCGAGCCGTCCGGGCCCGCTTCCACGGCCTCCGTGACGGCCGAGCAGTGGACCTCCACGCCGAGTTCCCTGATCATGCGCGCCAGGATGTCGCCGCCGCCCTGGTCCAGCTGAACGGCCATCAGGCGCGGGGCCATCTCGACCACGTGCGCCTTCATCCCCAGCTTGCGCAGCGCGCCGGCCGCCTCCAGGCCGAGCAGGCCGCCGCCGATGACGACGCCGGGCCGGCCCTCGGAGCCCTCGGCGGCCGCGCGTATCGCGTCCAGGTCGTCGAGGGTGCGGTAGACGAAGCAGCCGGGCAGGTCGTGGCCCGGGACGGGCGGGACGAACGGCCGGGAGCCGGTGGCCAGGACCAGCGCGTCGTAGGGGACGGCCGTGCCGTCGGCGGTCTTCACCGTGCGGGAGTCCCGGTCGATCGCGGCGACGGGTGTGGAGAGGCGCAGGTCGAGGCGCGGGTCGTCGAGGAAGTCGGGGCGGGCCAGGGTCAGCGCGGCGGCGGCCCGGCCGCCCAGGTAGGTGGAGAGGGCCACGCGGTTGTACGCGGGCCGGCTCTCCTCCGCGAGGACGGTCACGCGCCATTCGCCGGCGGTGTCGCGGGCGAGGACGTCGGTGGCCACGCGGTGGCCGATCATGCCGTGGCCGACGATGACAAGGGTGCGGGTCATGGAGTGCGTACCTCGGTGCAGAGCGCTCTTACGGTCGGGGTGCAGGATCCGCAACCGGTGGTGGCGCGGGTGGCGGTGGCGAGGGCGGGCAGGTCTCGGGCGCCGGCGCGTATCGCGGCGGTCAGCGCGGCTTTTGTGACGTTGTTGCACCGGCAGACTACGGCTTCGTCCGGGAGTTCGACAGGGCCCGCTTCGGCGGGCGCGGTGCCGAGCAGCAGCGCGAGCCGGTCCGCGGGGACGGGCAGGCCGTGGTCGTGGAGCTGGGTGACGGCCGCGATGGCGCGCGGCAGGCCGACCAGTGTCGCGGAAGTCAACATTCCGTTACGGAGCGAGAGTTCCGCGAAGCGGCCGCGCGCGGGGTCCGAGAACGCCACCCGCTGGTCGTCCTCGTGCGCCCGGCCCATGGTGACGAGGTCCAGGCCCGGCACCCGCGGCCGGACCACGTACCGCGTCCCCCGGTAGCGGCCCCGGCCGGTGGCCAGGAGCCCGGCCAGCGCCTCGGCCTGGTCCCAGGCGTTGGCGTGGGTGCCCGGCGCGGCCCCGGGGTGCTCGGCGCAGTCGCCGAGGGCGCGCACGTACGGGTCGCTGGTGCGCAGCGCGTCGTCGACGACCACGCCCGTGCGCACCGTGAGCCCGGCCGCGCGGGCCAGTGCGGTGTCCGGTGTCACCCCGGCGCACTGCAGAACCGTGTCCGCGTCCAGCAGCCGGCCGTCCCGCAGCCGCAGCTTGCCGTGCTCGCGCCCGGTGATCTCGGCGTCCGGCTCCGCCTCCACGCCGAGCCGGGCGAGCCGGGCCGCCAGCAGCCGCCCGGCCGCCGCGGGCAGCCGGTCCGCCATCGGGTACGGGCCCGGGTGCGCCAGCGTGACCCGGCGCCCCGCGCGCCGCAGCGCCGCCGCCGTCTCCACGCCGAGCACGCCGCCGCCCACCACCGTCACATGCCCGGGCCCGAGCCGCGCGCAGTCGTCGAGCGTCCGCAGCACGCCCGCCCCCTCCAGCGGCTCCCGCGGCCGCGCCCCCGTCGCGAGGACGAGCGTCGCGTACGCGTACTCCCCGCCGTCGTCCGTCCGCACCACCCGCCGCCACCGGTCGACGGCGACGGCCGTCGTGCCCGTACGCACCACCGTGCCCTCGGGGAGCGGCGGCAGGACCAGGTCGGCGGGGCAGAGCCCGCCGCCGAGCACGGAGGTGAGGAGCGGCCGGTGGTAGGCGGGCCCGGGTTCGGCGCCCAGCAGGGTCACGGGCCCGGGGTGACCGAGCTCGTGGAGCCGCTGTACGAGGCGGTGGGCGGCGGTCCCGCCGCCGATGACGAGGATGCCGGTGCGGGCGCCGGGACAGGTGCCGTGACGGGCCCGGGGCCCGGGCGCGCCGGGGTGTTCCCGGGCGGGTGTGGTCGCGGTCGCCGCGGGGTTCCGGGCAGTGCCGGGCCCGGTGGGGCCCGCGGCCCGCGGGCCGTTGCGGGGGCCGGTGACCGCCCCGGCGTCCCGAAGGGCACCGGGGCCCGGGGCCCGGGCGGCCGCTGGGACGCCGGCCCGTCCCGCGGCCTCCCCGGTGCCGACCGGTCCCGCGGCCTCGGCCTGCTGGACGCGGGCCCGGCCTGTGACAGGCGTGGCCGCGTGGCTTCCCGGGCACGTGGCTTCCACGGCCGTTCGGGCGCCGCCCGGCACAGGGGGCGTCGGGTCCCGCCGGGGGCCTTCCGGGCCTGCGGATTCCGCGGTCGCCCGGCTGCCGCTCGGCCCCGGAGCATCTGCGGCCTGCCCGGGGCTTTCGGGGCCTGTGGTCCCCGGAGCGTCCCGGGCGCCGCCCGGTCCCGTCGTCGCCGCGGTCTCCCGGGCGCCGCCCGGTCCCGTGGTCCCCACCGCCGCTCCGGCCTCGCCGGAGTCCGTCGGCCGCGTCGTGTCCCTCATGCCGTCCCGCACGGCGGCGCCTCCCTCGTACCTGTCGTCGCGCCGCCGTCACGGGCGGCGACGGCGGCCGGGGCCGCCCGTGACGTCACGGCGTGCCGATCGGCTCTACGCGGACCGCGCACACCTTGAATTCCGGCATCCCGCTGCGCGGGTCCAGCGCGTCGTTCGTCAGCAGGTTGGCCCGGCCCTCGGCCGGGAAGTGGAACGGCAGGAACACCGTGTCCGTGCGCAGCGTCCCCACCAGCCGTACGCGCGCGAGCGTGCTGCCCCGCGCCGAGCTGATCCGGGCCGTCGCGCCCTCGTCCAGACCCGCCCGGCGCGCGGTGTCGGGATGGATCTCCACATACGCCTCCGGGGCCGCCGCGGTCAGTTCGGGCACCCGGCGCGTCTGCGCCCCCGACTGGTAGTGGGCGGGCGACCGCCCGGTCGTGGCGTACAGCGGGAAGCGCCCGCCGGGGTTCTCGGCCGGGTCGCGGTGCTCGACGGCGGCGAAGCGGGCCCGCCCGTCGGGGTGCGCGAAGCGGTCGAGGAACAGCCGCGGTGTGCCCGGGTGTTCCTCGTCGGGGCACGGCCAGTGCAGCGCCTCCCCGGCGTCCAGCCGCTCGTAGCTGATCCCCGCGTAGTCGGCGCGGCCGCCGCGCGAGGCGCGCCGCAGCTCCTCGAAGGCGGCCCGGGGCGCGGTGGGGAATCGATCCTCCGGCTGTCCCAGCCGTACCGCGAGCCCCTGGAGCACCTCCAGGTCGGTGCGCACCCCGGCCGGCGGGCGGAGCGCCCGGCGCCGCCGCAGCACCCGCCCCTCCAGGTTCGTCATCGTCCCTTCCTCCTCGGCCCACTGGGTGACCGGCAGGACGACGTCGGCCATGCGCGCCGTCTCGGACGGCACGAAGTCCGCGACCACCAGGAGGTCCAGGGCGGCCAGCCGCTCGCTCACATGCCCCGCGCGCGGGGCCGAGACGGCCGGGTTCGACCCGAAGACCAGCAGCGCCTTCGGCCCGTCCGCGGTGCCGAGCGCGTCCAGCAGCTCGTACGCGCCGCGCCCGGGGCCCGGCAGGGAGTCCGCCGGTACGCCCCAGACGCCCGCGACGTGCGCGCGCGCCGCCGGGTCGGCGATCATCCGGTAGCCGGGCAGCTGGTCGGCCTTCTGGCCGTGCTCGCGGCCGCCCTGGCCGTTGCCCTGCCCGGTCAGACAGCCGTAACCGGAACCCGCCCGGCCGGGCAGCCCCAGCGCCAGCGCGAGGTTGACGAACGCGGCGGCCGTGTCGGTGCCCTTGCTGTGCTGCTCGGCGCCGCGCCCGGTCAGGACGTACGCCCGCTCGGCGCCGGCCAGCAGCGTGACGGCCTCCCGCAGCGCGGTGACCGGCACCCCGGTGACCCGCTCGACGCGCTCCGGCCACCAGGCCATCGCCCGCTGCCGGGCCGCCTCGAAGCCCGCCGTGCGCCCGGCCACGTACGCGGTGTCCACCAGCCCCTCGGCGACGGCCAGGTGCAGCAGGCCCAGGGCCAGCGCGAGGTCGGTGCCGGGGGCGTTCTGCAGGTGCAGGGCGGCGCGCTCGGCGGTGGCGGTGCGGCGCGGGTCGACGACCACGAGGGCGGCCCGGCCGAGGTGCCGCATCAGGGGCGGCATGGTGTCGGCGGGGTTGGCGCCCGCCAGCAGGATCACATCGGCGTCGCCGAGGTCCGTGACGGGGAACGGCAGCCCCCGGTCGACGCCGAACGCGGCGTTCCCGGCCGTGGCGGCGGAGGACATGCAGAAGCGGCCGTTGTAGTCGATCTGGCTGGTGCCGAGCGCGACGCGGGCGAACTTCCCCAGCAGGTACGCCTTCTCGTTGGTCAGCCCGCCGCCGCCGAACACGCCCACGGCGTCGGGCCCGTGGGCGTCCCGCAGCGCGCGGAGCCGGTTCGCGATCAGGTCGAGCGCGGTGTCCCAGTCCGCCGGTACGAGCGCCCCGGCGGCGTCCCGCACCAGCGGCGTCGTCAGCCGGTCGGACGCGGTGAGCACCGCGGGCGCGGTCCAGCCCTTCTGGCACAACCCGCCCTGGTTGACGGGGAAGTCGGGCGAGGGCCGCACCACCGCGCCCGCCCCCGCGTCGCGGGCCGTGAGCCGGGTGCCGCACTGGAGCGCGCAGTAGGGGCAGTGGGTGGGGACTTCGGGCGCGGCGGGCGCGACGGACGCGGCGGGGGGTACGGGCGCGGGCGCGGTGCCGGCGTCGGAGCGCGGGGCCCCGGAGCCGCCGGCGGCTCCGGGGCCGTGCCCGTACCCCGGACGGGTCCCGGCTCCGGGCCGGGGCGCGGCCCCGGTCCCGGGGTCGCTTGAGGCACCGGCCCCGGCGTCCGCGCGGAACCCGGAGGCTGCCGGCGGCCCCGCCCCGGCCGTCGGTCCGCCGCCCTCGCCCGGGGCCCCCGCCCCGGGCCCCGCGGAAGCCCTACGCACGGGACGCCTCCAGGGCCGAGGACGCCTCCGCGCGTTCCCGGCGGAGGTACACCGTCCAGGTGACCACCGCGCAGCCCGCGTAGAAGACGAGGAAGGCCCAGAACGCCGGTACGCCCGAACCGCCGCCGGACGCGCCGCCGTAGGCCGCGCGGAAGGCGAGGTTGATCGCGACGCCGCCGAGCGCGCCCACCGCGCCCGCGATCCCGATCACCGCGCCCGAGAGCCGCCGCGCCCCCGCGAGGCCCGTGCCGGAGCTCAGCGCCCGCTGGGCGAAGACGGCCGGGATCATCTTGTACGTGGAGCCGTTGCCGATCCCGCTGAGCACGAACAGGCCGGTGAACCCCGCCACGAACAGCCCGAACGAGCCGGCGTCGGAGGCGAGCAGCAGCACGGCCGTGCCCGCGCCCATCCCGGCGAAGCTCCACAGCGTCACCCGCGCCCCGCCCCAGCGGTCGGCCAGCCGGCCGCCCGAGGGCCGGGCCACCGAGCCGAGCAGCGGTCCGAGGAAGGTGTACGAGGCGGCCTCCAGCGGGGTGGAGGCGAACTGGTTCTGGAGCACCAGGCCGAAGGCGAACCCGTAGCCGATGAACGACCCGAACGTGCCGATGTAGAGCAGCGAGATCCACCAGGTGTGGGCGTGCCGCAGGGCCTCCCGCTGGGCGCCCGGCTCGGTGCGCACCGCCTCCAGGTTGTCCATCCGGAGGGCGGCCAGCAGTGACACCAGCACGATCAGCGGCAGGTAGAGCGAGGCGACGTACGCGGGATGCGTGTCACCGGCCGTGGCGATGACGAGCAGGCCGAGGAGCTGGACGGCCGCGACGCCGAGGTTGCCGCCGCCCGCGTTGAGGCCGAGCGCCCAGCCCTGTCGGCGCTGGGGGTAGAAGCTCGTGATGTTGGTCATCGAGGAGGCGAAGTTCCCGCCGCCCACGCCCGCCGTCGCCGCGACGAGGAGGAAGACCCACAGGGGTGTGCCCGGCCTGTGGACGAAGTACGCGGCGAGGGAGGCCGGAACGAGCAGCACCGCCGTGGCGAACACCGTCCAGTTGCGGCCGCCGAAGCGGGTGACCGCGTAGCTGTAGGGCAGTCGCAGCAGCGCGCCGACCAGGGTCGGGATGACCACCAGCAGGAACTTCTCGCCGGGGCCGAAACCGAGGCCGATGGCCGGTGACATGAAGAGCACCAGGACCGACCACATGCTCCACACGGAGAAGCCGATGTGCTCGGAGACGACGGACAGGACGAGGTTGCGGCGGGCGACGCGCTTGCCCTCGCGCTCCCAGAACTCCGCGTCCTCGGGCTCCCAGTGGCTGATCCACTTCGAGGTGCGCGTGGTCATGGCCGCAGTGCCCGGTCGGTCAGGGCGGCCGCGGCGCCGGTGTGGTCGGCGGGGTCGCACAGGGCCGCCAGCTCGTCCTCGGTGTAACGGCCCTTGAGCTCCGGGGTGTCGGCGAGCACCGTGTGGAGCGGTCTGCCGGACCGGTCGGCCTCCGTGGAGGCGGCCGTCAGCAGCGCCTTCGCGGTGACCTTGCCGAGGTGCGGGGCGAGCTCGGCCGCCAGCCGCTCGGAGACGATCCGGGCGCCGGTGAGCGCGAGGTTCTCGCGCATCCGGCCGGCGTGGACGGTCAGGCCCTCGGCCAGCTCGACGGCGGTGTGGGCGGCGCCCCCGGTCAGGCGCAGCGCCTCGCGGAGGAACTGCCACTCGGCCTGCCAGACGCCCGCCGCGCGCTCGTCCTCGCTCAGCAGGCTCTGGGTGAGCCCGGCGGCCAGGTGCGGGACCTGGAGGGCCGCGCTGCGGACCAGCGTGGCGAGGACGGGGTTCTGCTTCTGCGGCATGGCGGACGAGGCGCCCCGGCCGGCGGTGGCGGGCTCGGCGAGTTCGGCGATCTCGGTGCGGGTGAGCGTCAGCACATCCGTGGCGATCTTGCCGAGGGCGCCGGTCGTGAAGGAGAGGACGGCCGCCAGGTCGGCGAGCGGGGTGCGCAGGGTGTGCCAGGGGAGCGCGGGGCGGGCGAGACCGGTCTCGTCGGCGTACGCGGCGGAGAGCCGGCCGGCGTAGCCGGGGTCGTCGGTGCCTTCGAGACGGGCGTACGCGAGGTACCCGGCGAGGGTCCCGGCGGCGCCGCCCAGGGAGACCGGCAGATGGCGCCGTACGTGCTCGACGCGGCGGCCCGCGTCGAGCACCAGCTGCCGCCAGCCCGCCGCCTTGAGCCCGAAGGTGGTGGGCACCGCGTGCAGGCCGAGCGTCCGCCCGGCCATCAGCGTGTCGCGGTGCCGGTCGGCGAGGTGCGCGAGGGCCCTGGCGATACGGGTGAGGTCGGCGCGCAGCGGGCCCAGGGCGCGGTGGGCGACGAGCATGGTGGCGGTGTCGAGGATGTCCTGGCTGGTGGAGCCGCGGTGGACGTACTCGGCCGCCTGCGGGTCCTGCGCGGCGACGCGCAGGGTGAGCGCCTTGACGAGGCCGACGACCGGGTTGGCGGTCTCACGGGCCGCGAGGGCGAGGGCGCGCGGGTCGAAGAGGTCCGCGCGGGCGGCCCGGGTGACGGACTCCGCCGCCGTGCCGGGCACGGTGCCCAGCCGGGCCTGTGCCCGGGCCAGGGCGGCCTCGGCGTCGAGCATGGCCTGGAGCCACGCCCGGTCGCCGGTCGCGTCCTCGGCGGGCGTGCCCGCCCGCACGGGGGAGAGGAGCCCGCTGTCGGTGAGCGGGTCCACGGGTTCCGCCGGGGCGGCGGGCTCCGCGGGGCCCGCCGCCCCCAGGGGTGCCACGGGCGCGGCACCGGCGGCGAGGGGCTCGGGGGTGTTCCCGGTGCCCCCGCCGGCCCCGGTGTCCGCTCCTGTGCCGGGTACCGGGCCGGTCATACGATCACGCCCGTCAGTTCCGCGTCGGCGACCTCGCGGCGCAGGGCGGGGGGTACGTGGGCGACGGGTGGGAGGGTGAGGACGGCGCGGGCGATGGCGTCGGAGTCGCCGAGGGTGACGGAGTCGA
>NZ_JAJQQS010000049.1 GCF_021228125.1 Streptomyces albireticuli | reverse complement strand
CGGTACAACGCCACCGCGTCCGCCTTGAACTCGGCGGGGTAATGCTTCATCCCCACGGGGACTCCGTTCTCCTGGACCATCAAGATCCAAGTCTCTCCGGTGTCCAAAACCCGGGGTCAAGACCCGTAGCCGGCGAGGGAGTGAAGGATCTCGTCGGTGGTCTTGGTCCAGGTGAAGGGCCGTGGATTCTCGTTCCACGTGTCGATCCAGGCCCTGATGTCGTTCTCCAGCGCCTTCACGGAGGTGTGGACACCGCGGCGGATGAGCTTGTCGGTCAGGATGCCGAACCACCGCTCGACCTGGTTGATCCAGGACGAGCCGGTGGGTGTGAAGTGGACGTGGAAGCGGGGGTGTCTGCCCAGCCACGTCTTGATCTCGGGAGTGTTGTGGGTGGCGTAGTTGTCACACACCAGGTGCACGTCCAGGCAGGCGGGAACCGCCTTGTCGATTGTGACCAGGAACCTCTTGAACTCGATGGCCCGGTGGCGGCGGTGCAGTTCACCGATCACGGTCCCGTCGGCGATGTTGAAGGCGGCGAACAGACTGGTGATGCCGTGCCGCAGGTAGTCGTGGGTGCGGCGTTCGGGCATGCCCGGCATCATCGGCAGCACCGGCTGTGACCGGTCCAGTGCCTGGATCTGGGCTTTCTCATCGACGCAGAGCACCACCGCCTTCTCGGGCGGGTTGTGGTAGAGGCCGACGACGTCGACGACCTTCGCGACGAACTGCGGGTCGGTGGAGAGCTTGAAGGGATCCTGCAGGTGCGGCTTGAGGTCGAACCGCTTCCAGATCCGGCCGATGGTGGACTTCGATAGCCCGGTCCGGGCGGCCATCGAGGCTCGTGACCAGTGCGTGTCCCTGCCCGGAGTGGATTCCAGCGTTGCGATGACGACGTCCTCGACCTGGTCGAGCAGGATGGACGGTGGCCGGCCCGGCCGTGGCTCGTCGGTCAGCCCGTCCAGTCGCCGCTTGACGAACCGAGCCCGCCAGCGATTCACCGACTGCTCGTGCACACCGAGCTCGGCCGCCACCTGCTTGTTCGTCCCGCCCTCCGCGCACCGCAGCACAATTCTTGCGCGCAGGGCCAGGAACTGCGCGGTCTTCGCCCGCCTCGCCCAGCGCGTCAGCTGAGCCCGCTCCGCCTCGCTGAGTACCAGCTCCGCCTTGCGCCGCCCCGGCCGTGGCATGTCCATCAGTCCCTCGAGCCGATGGGCAACGAACCGGGCCCGCCACTTCCTCACCGTGTCCACGGTTACCTTCAGGTCCGCCGCCACACGCGTATTCGGTGCCCCGTCCGCGCACGCCAGAATGATGCGGGCCCGCTCGGCGAGACGGGGCTCTACCGCCCCATCCGTCCAGCGCGACAACTCGGCGAACTCCGCACCAGACAGCCTGACTTCAACAGCACGAGGACCCCGAGGCATGAAAACAGGCTACAGACTTAAGCCCCCGATTTCGGGCGCATCACACTAGCTCCGCATCGCCATGTTTCATGCACAGAGATAACGGTATCCCACCCATGAGATATAATCTGAAAGGATGGAAATATTATGACCAATCTAAAGAACTGGATGTCGGGGATCGTTGATAGCGCAAGCGTAACCGATATTTCTATACCTGGTTCTCACGAATCTTGCGCGATGCACCCAGGCGCATCGCTCGGATTTGCCCAATGTCAAGAAAAAGATATAGGATGGCAATTAAATCATGGAATACGATACTTAGATATACGCTGCCGGGCAATAGAAGGAAGTTTTGCGATTCACCATGGTCCATTTTATCAAGAAAAGATGTTTGGGGATGTTTTGGAAATTTGCAATGGCTTCCTGAAAGAGAACCCATCGGAAACGATATTAATGCGAATTCAGCAAGAGTACTCGGAAGTTAGCGGCGAAGACTTTCAAGCCATCTTTAGAGATTATCTAGACAAGCGGGGGTGGGGATCCTTGTTCTATGTATCTAATTCATTTCCCAAGCTCGGCTCGGCGCGCGGTAAAGTGATTCTGATGTCAGGCTGGCCTTACCTTGGGAGCGGGATTCGATTCAGCGACTCGACGCAAGTCGACATTCAAGATGACTATAAAGATCCGACCGTAAAAAAGAAGAAGGATGAGATAAAAGGACATCTCGCGCGCGCTCTGGCCGCAGACCCGAAGATTAAATTATTTGTAAACCATACTAGCGCAAATGGTGCTGGATCCAGCACTTGGACGCCATGGTCTTTTGCTAAAGATATGAACCCGTACGTCTTAGATCTATTAGGGGATAAGGGGATTTTTACCCCAGGAAAGACGACTGGAGTGATTGCCATGGATTATGTGAACCGCCCGGCTGGTAACGACACAGGCGATAGCGACAATTTAATGGAAGGCGTGATCCGCTGTAACTCATTCAAAAACTAACTCACGACGCCTAACGACTTTCCTATGGGCGGTTGACAAGTTGGTAAGCTCTCGCTGAATGGTTTGGTCCGCTAATTTTGATTCTACCCCCATGATTGGGCTACGCTCCAGTTCAGAGGCCGGTTTCTCCTGCGATTTGGTGGAGCCATGGGGTCGATCACCGCAACATGGATCATGGCTTTGGAGGAGGGTGGGTAAGTTTTATGATGACGGTGGTGGTGTATGACCTACCAAAGGGCCTCTCGACCCCACGACTTGCCCGCAGATCGGCGCACCATGACTCGACGACGCACAAGGACCACGAGGTTGCGGAATTCTCCTCGGACTTCGGGAGGAAAACCCATTTAGCCCGGCTCCGGTGTCACCACCACAGTATCCCGCGAAGACTATCGCACGTCAGTCCGGGACTTACAGGGCACCATTTAGATCTCATCTCATTTGGCGAGTCTCCGATAACAGGTGAGGGTGCAGGCGATGCTGGTGAAAGCCAGGAAGTGTTCGGCTTTGCGCTCGTAGCGGCGGTGGAGTCGGCGGCAGCCGGCGATCCAGGACATCGTGCGTTCGATGGTCTAGCGGTGCCGGCCCAGTCGTTGGGAGGTTTCGATGCCCTTGCGGGCGATGCGATGGGTGATACCGCGCCCGCGTAACCATCGTCGCAGGTGGGAGTAGTCGTAGCCCTTGTCCGCGTGGAGCTTGCCTGGTCCACGTCGCCGTGGTCCTTGACGGGAACGGATCGGCGGTATGCCCTTGATGAGAGGGATCAGGGCCTGGCTGACGTGCAGGTTCGCCCCTGAGATCCCGACGAACAGGGGCAGACCGGTCCGCTCAGTGATCAAGTGGATCTTCGAGCCGTACGTGCCCCGGTCCACAGGATCGGACCCGTCAGGTCCCCCTTTTCAGGGCGCGCACGCTCACCGAGTCGATCGCACAGCGGGACCAGTCCAACTCGCCGCGGGAGCCGAGCTCGTCGAGGGCCAGGCGATGAAGCTTGGGCCACACCCTCACCTTGGTCCACTCGGCAAAGCGCCGATGGGCCGTGGCCCCGGACGGCCCGAACGACGCCGAAGGCAACTGCTGCCACGTGCAGCCCGACGTGGCCACGAACACGATCGCGGCCAGCACCTCCCGGTCGCCATGCCGGCGTCGCCCGCCACCCTGTGGCCGCGACGGCGCCTCCGGCACCACACGCTGGAACAACTCCCACAACTCGTCCGGCACCAGCCGCTCAACGATCCCCACCACACCGATAGCCTACCGAACCAGCCAAATGAGATGAGGTCTAAGAGAGGAGACACATTCTAATGTCGTATGCCCTGTGGGCGATCCGAGGTTGCATTGGAACCATATTCTTCATTTCTTCGCTTAGTAAAACATTTGGGCGAGGTTCATTTACTTCCTTCGCTAGTTCCTTGAACAACCTGCGGATAATTCCTCAGCGAGCAGTAGTGTTAACCGCAGGTGGTGTAGTTGCTTCGGAATGGGCAGTGGTTGCTCTGCTAATTGCTCCTATACAGTGGATTTTTACTCTTGGCCTGGCGCTAGCCTCTATGATGCTTGTTTCTTTCAGCTTGGCCATTATTCGCGTTACAGGACGCGAAGAGGGTACGGCTGTTACCTGCTCCTGCTTCGGTTCCTCGACCCGCCCACTAGGGGTCCGCCAAATTGTGCGTAATGTACTTCTTGCGGGCTTAGCTATCCTCGCCGCCGCCTTATCTATAGCGACCCATCGATCTTCACCCTCGGGCAACGTATTCGTGTCGGCGATGCTAGGGGTTATCGCGGGGGTCCTTTTCGTGATATTTGATAAAATTCAAGATCGTATTTACTTGATTCGGCAAGTCCCTAAGAATGTTAGAGGCTCACCTTCACGCGACCGCGATATGGGTATCGCCACCCCTGGTAACATTTTGGTCGATGCTGAGTCGGTCGCTTTAGAGGACCCTGTTGGCGAGTTCAATGGGATAACGATTAACGGTAAGCGAGTAACGCACCAGTTTTCTGATGAAACGTTGGTTGCTTTTTTCTCGCCCTCCTGCGGCTTGTGCCGGAGAGAACTTCCGCGATTTATAGAGCGCGTCGAAAATGACAAAATTCACCGCAGTCGTGTCCTTGTTGTCATAATTGGCGAAATAGGTAATCTCTCCGATGAATTCACCGAGCGGCTGCTACCTGTTGCCGACGTGGTTCTCGAGTCGCAAGGGGGCGATCTTAGCAAGGCTTTCCACGTTGAAAGTCTTCCGGCTGTACTACGGGTTTCACCGAATCGAGCAGGAGGGGCCAACATGTCCATTGTTAACGCATATTGATAATGCAACATAAGATGTTCCGGAAGGGATAATTCGTTCCTCTTTTGCGGTTCATTGGATTTGCGTCAATCCAGTGCGCCCTGAAACTATTCACTTGACTACTAAATGATGTCCCGTATGCCCGGTCAAGCATGTGATGATTTTGATGTGGATGCTGGGGCGTGCCCTTCTCTTCTTGCGCGTCCGCGTTCTTCTTCACAGCGGGGCCGACCGGGCAGATGGGCTGAGATCTCGCCGTGGGTCAGACCCTTCGCCGGCAGGGACAGGACCATCTCGTCGATGCCGGTCAGCCGGCGCTGCCGCTTCTTCACGATATGCGGCTCAAAGGCTCCTTCCCGGTCCTGCGGCACCTCGATCTCCACCGGGCCGACGTCCATGATGACGGTCTTGGAGCGTTTCCCGTTCCTCGAGTTGCCGCCGCTCTTACTCGCGGGATCGTGCCCTCCCGGGCCCGGTCGTGGGCGAATCTAAGGGCTGTCCTGTTGTTGGTTCAGGGGATGCAGGTTGGCTGGTTCGTTTCCTCTGTCATCCGGTCAGGGTGGGGTTGTGGGGGCGGGCGATGCCGGGTATGGCGTGGTGGACGCCGTCGCCTTT
>NZ_JAJQQS010000048.1 GCF_021228125.1 Streptomyces albireticuli | reverse complement strand
TCCGCGCGATGCTCCATCACCAGCCGCACAGCCTGGCTACGAAGCGTTGAGTCAATCTTCTTGGGCATGGCGCCCATCCTCTCTGCTAGCTCACAACGGAGCGGCAGAGAAGTCGGAACGGTTCAGGTCGCCTCTTCGCTGCTGGTGGAGGGGACTACTGATCCGTGATTCCAGCCAGCCGCAGGGCCCTGCTCACCGAACAGCTCGGCGAAGTCGACCTGGTGATCCGCCGGGCCAGCCGATGACCCCTCCCACGGTGTCCCCCAGGACGGGCCAGGCCCTGCGCGCGGCGATGGAGCGCCTGTTCGCCGGCAAGCCCGCCCGCACCGACGGCAAGCTGACCAAGAACAACCTCTGGCGCGAAGCCGGCGTCAGCCGGGCCACCATGAACCGCGCGACCGCGGTGCTCGCCGAGTGGGATGACCGGGTCGGCCAGAGCCCGGCGAGCCAGCGCGACCAGAAGCAGACCGAGGAGATCGCTCTCCTTCGCCGCCAGCTGAAGGACAACCGCCACGAGCGACACCGGCTCCAGGACCAGGTTGACGCCGCGGCTACCGTTATCTCCGTCCTACTCGCCGAGAACACCGCCCTCCGCGAGCAGGTCACGAGACGGTCGGCCGTCATCGTCCCCCTCAGGGCCTCAACCACGGGTCTTTAGCACGCGACTGACCTACTTCAACACGCTGACCAGGGTTCTTGCAGCGATCTGAGAATCGCTAGGTGCGTCACGTCCAGTGCATAAGTATGTCCACAGCGTCGCGACAGCCTTGAAGGCCACCACGGTTTCGTTGGCGCACATGTTTCTGGACCGCTTGAAGGGCACTCGATTGAAAGACCCGACGCGCTCAGATTGGCTCAAGCTGGCCGTGCTCGCAGTCCTAGCGGCACTCACCATAACGCTCTTCGCGCTCGGCCAGGATGCTGCCGCCGTGGTCAGCGTGCTGACCAATCTCGGACTGGTCGTTGGCGGCCTTTGGGGCGCTCCCCCCAACCGCCCCCAGCCCCAGCCCCAGCCGGGAGACAGCCAGAAGGGCCCGGAATGACGACCTCGTGCACCCACACCGCAGACACCACCTGCCCCGCCTGCAACAGCAGGAGAGGAGGCCGACCGCCAGCCGAGATCCGCGCGGAAACACCCGAGCTGCGGACCCTCATCGAGGAAGTACGAAACCTCCACACCCAGCGGGGTATCACACGCAAGCAACTCGCCAAGGCCATCTACAGCAGCGAGTCAACGATCTCTCGTGATCTGTCCGGGGCCCGATACCCCAGCTGGGGGCAGATCAAGGCAATCGTCATATCCTGCGGTGACGAGAAAAACTTGAAGCACTGGCAACAACTCTGGCAACACGCACAGATCGCACGGATTCGCAACGCGGGCGCAGTCTGCGGCGAGATGCACCTTGCCGTGCGCGGTTCCTTCGCCATGGCCCTTATCCGCTGGGTCCTTCCACCAGCCGCCTTCAGGGTCGCCCGCCGGATCCTCCCACTGATCACTACAGCCATCTTCTCGATCATCATCTACTACGCATCCCACCGGTGATCATCCGACCTCCTTCCAAGTGACCAGTTGAGGTGTCTCATGAGACACCTCAAAGTCTGGAGAACCGGGGCTGGTGTGGCCGAGGGTTTTGAGGTTTGCGGAGCGGTCGCCGGCCAGCTGGAGGTCGGCCCAGGGGTGGAGCTGGGCGCCGCCGGTCCCGATGGGGATGGTGCGCTGGGGCTGCGCGGGGGTTGGGTGTGGGCGGGTTTCGCCGAGGAGGCGGAGGGCGGCTTCGGGGCCGTGGTCGCCGCGGGCCCGGGCGATCGCGTCGAGGTCCCAGGCCATGTCGCCGGTGACGGCGTTGCACGGGCCGCGGCGCTGGACGGTGCCGCGGACCAGCAGCAGCCCGGAGTGGAAGGTCGTGTGGGCGCAGGCTTCGTGGGTGTTGTCGAAGAAGGCGAGGTCGACCATGCCGGAGCCGTCTTCGAGGGTGACGAAGATGATGCGGCGTCCGGAGCGGATGGGCGGGGTCTGGGTGGAGGCGCGCACGCCCGCGACCAGGACGCGCTGGCCGGGGCGCAGAGCGTGGAGGTGGGCGGCGTCGCTGGCGCCGAGTTCGCGCAGGAGCCGGTGGTGGTGGTCCATGAGGTGCTGGGAGACGTCGATGCCGAGGACGGTGAGTTCGGCGTTCATGACGTCGCGGCCGGTCATCTCGGGCAGGCCGCTGGGTTCGGCGGCCAGCAGCTGGTCGTCGAGGGGGAGCTGGCCCTCGTCGTGGCGGGCATGGGCCTGGTGGTGGAGCTCGGCGATCTGCAGGAGGAGGTCGCGGCGGGTGAGGTTGCCGCGGACGGGTTCGAGGGCGCCGATCTCGGCGAGGTGTTGCGCGGTGGGGCGGGAGGGGCGGGCCCGGTGCCACAGGTCCTGAAGGGAGACGTAGGGCTGGCCGGCGGCGAGGCGCTGGACTTCGTCGGTGTGGATGCCCTTGACCGCGGAGAACGCCAGGCGCACGCCCCAGGTGCCGTCGGGGGTCTGCTCGATGACGTGCTGGGTGCGGGAGGTCGGACCACCCCTGACCGACTTCCGTCCCGACAGGACCGCATGACCAGCACCATGACCGACGGGCGGCGGGCAGACTCGGCCCGCCGCCGCGAACGCGTCCTCAAAACCCTCGACACCATGTTGCGAGGCGGCGGTGACATCACCGTCTCCGGCCTCGCCCGCGCAGCGCGGGTGGACCGCACATTTCTCTACCGGCATCGCGACCTCCTCGAACGCGTCCACGCCGCCGCTTCGGCACCACAGGAGGAAGGCCGGATCGCGGCGGTCAGCCGGGCATCCCTCCGAGCAGACCTGGCCAACGCCCTCGAACGCAACAAACGCCTTGCCGCGCGGGTGCGGCAGTTGGAGAAGCGCGCCTCTCCCAGATCCTCGGCGAGGCCGCATGGCACGAGTCCGGCTTGGGGGCGCCCGCCGACATCGACCAGCTTCAGCGACGCATCACCATGCTCGAACAAGAACTCGCCGACACACAGGGGCAATTGGAGGAACGAACCGATGAGCTCGACGCCGCCCGGGCCGCCAACCGCGAGCTGACACGGGCGCTGAATCACAGTCCTTTGAGTCGACAGTGATGAGAGCGATGTTCACCAATCACTGATCCTCTCGCCATCTATTGCTTGCGGGAGTTCTCCGTCAGAGTGAACGTCCTATTGTTGTAATAGAAGTCGTCAGTCACAGAATCCGAAGGGAATGACATGAAAGGCCTCCCCTTGTCGTTGATTTCAGTTTCCCCTTGTTCGCCGTCGGAGATCCATCGCAGCTTCGCAGTCCACTCGGCGAACCCTTTAGCTGATCCCAGCAAGACAAAGTATTCGGGGTCGCCAGGTGAGACCTTATAGGGAAAGTCGACCGCCTTGGGATTCGGCGTCCCGTCTGGGAAGTTCCTCAGCAGTTTGAAGCTTGGCTTTAGGTCATCGAAGGAAACCTTGTACTGCCGGGGGGTAAGGACATCACCACAGCCGACTCCGATGCCCATCAGCTTGCCGGGAACTTGCCGATTCCTGCTCTTCACTACCACATCAAGCCCAGTCAGGACGACGTCCTTCCCTTTTGACCCCTGGACTGCAACCTCGACAGCCCTCCCAGTTGGCAGTCTTGCTCCTGCCTCTCGGCGAATCCTGTCAGCGATTCCGATCTGCTCCGCGAGGTCAACGGTCGCATCGGGTGCATCGCGTGAGAACTCCTGGCTCAGCTTGTCCGCGACCTGATGCGGATCTCCACGAAGCAACCATGTGGTGCACATGGGATCATCACTCATCTTGACACTGACACGCGGAGGGATTACCTCGCCTTCATCACTGAAGAGATTCTCAATCAGTGAGATTCCACCCTGCTGCAACCAGCCGCCGATCACAGCAACTGCGACAGCCGTCGCCGCGCCAACAAAAGACGGCCTTCGCCACCAGGGCCTCACCGACGAATCCCCTCCACCTGGAATTCCCGGACCTGGATTTCCGCCATCTCCGTCACCAACCATCAAGCCCCCGCCCTGACCTAGCTCATAGTCGGATCATCCTCGCGCCCCCCAGTCGCGACCTGCACTCGACAGGTGTTCACCCAATTGAGTGAAGCGATGCCAGCATGGCGAGAACTGGAGACCATGGGGGGATGTCCCGAAGCAACACGCTGCAAAACGCCCCAAATTCGAGTGATGTGCGATCGACGTCACGAAAGGACAGATCGAACGAGCTGGCAGCAGGTCGGGCACAAGCTATGCCCTGCACCTACCTGAAGATCGCCTCAATGCGATCACGCTGATCGCACCACCACGCCTCCGTCGCAATAGCCACAATCGCCCGATCCAGCGATGGCACCATACCTGTTGCGCCGGATAACCTGAGCCACACGGCTGCTGAGCTGCACGAAATCCCAAAATCTTCGTTGCGCACAGCTCTCTCCCCCGGAGAATCTCCGCACTCTGCAAGACGCTGCCCTGGTCGGTGGAGCCGATGCCGGGCTGGACGGCGGAGACCAAACCCAACGCCCGCGACACCCACATCGCCTCCCGCCCCGACTCCCCCGGCTACACCCCGGAACAGAAGACCGAGGTGACGCGACTGCGCACCCTCGTGCTGGACCTGGCGGTCACCGTGACCACACACCCCTTCTGGACCACGCTCGACTGCGGCCAGGTGGTCGCCGCCCGCATGGCGCTCAAACACGCCCACGAACAGAAAGCCCCCGCCGGCGACACGGAGAGCAGCGACTACGCCGCAACCGCGTAGCGAGGCGAGACCCATCACCGCGGTTCTTCGTCGAAGCCGGTGTTCCACACACCCTTCTGCGGACTGGCCCCCGACACAATCCTGACGTCGACAGCCCCTATGGTTCCCCCTGCGAGCTGGAACAGCTGCCCATCAGCACAGCCACGCGGACCGAGTCGGCAAGACTGCCGTACCAGTCGTCCATCGACTGGGAGTACCCACCGGACCCGTCGCCGTGGACCAAGGAGCAATGGACCTTGTTCAGGCAGCAGGCGGACGCCGCACGGGACGCCCTGCGCCGGGAACTTGGTGACGACTGGATAGTCGAGGACCGTCGCAACCGTTAAACGTCAAGGTGAGTACCTGTTTCCGAAGGGGCTGAGGTGATCTCTTGGTAGGCGGCTCCCTGAAACAGCTACCTCAGAAGCACGCTCTCACCGGTCAGGCCCGTGGGCAGCGAACGGTGAGCTCCTCCTGTTTACGGCAGTTGGGATCTGCCATGCACCGCACGTCAACGAAGGCTGGTTCGCTGCAGATGAGGAGGGTGCCGTCGTCGAAAGCATTGTCGAAGGCGAAGGTCCAACTGCCATCAAATTCAACGGTTACCACGCCTGTGTTTTTGCCGCCCGAGGGAGTGCGGACGGTCACATGGACCTCCTGGCAGCCCTCCGCGGTCCCCATCGCTTTGACACCGTCCGGATATCCCCCCGGAGTCAACCCTTGCACCGCGTCAACGGTGATACGGCACTCATGCGGCTCAGGTGGTTCGACAGGGCCTTCTGGCTTGACGTCAGGCAGGAGACGTACCGTCACAATCGGTTCGTCATGGACTGCCACCACGGCCTTGTGGGTGCGCATGGTCCTTCGATCGTCCGTGCGCTCAGCCCAGACGATGTATGTGCCAGGCGGCAGCTCGTAGTTGTGGTGTCCAGCTGCACCTGCTGTGATGCCGCTGGTGTAGGCGATGCCCTTCCAGGAGAAGGATTTTTCGTTAGCGTCGGCAGTGAAGAAGACCCAGCCGTCGCGATCGTCAACCCTGGAGGCACTTCCAGGCGCCATCACCCAAGCGTTGATGCGTGGCCACATGGTTTCGCCTCCTGTCAGGCTTTGAAGATCCAAAGGGCGGACTCGGTGTCGTCTTGCACCGGGTCGTCCGAGTCAGTGTCGTAGTACTTGAGGTCGTTTGGCGTGTCGTCACCTTCGAGATCGTGCACGTAGAACACTCCGATCCCCAGGCGCGCTTCACTCGGGTTCACTCCAGAGAGCTCCGCCACCTTGTTGGCGAGTTCGGACAGCTTCGACTTATCTACCTCTAGGCTATATCCGAGTTTTTTGAGAATGTAGTCACCATTTTCGCCCGCATTGGGCAACTGAAGGATGTCGATTGTGAAATACTTCTTATGTTCGTGGGTTCCGATGTAATCGTCCCAATCCCCTGGGTCTGCAGTGTCGGCGAAATCTACTCCGCACCCTGTCGGCCCGACGATCAGAAACGAAGACATCTCTTCGTCGAATTCGTTTTGATCGCTGAAGTCCTCGACGAGTGCTGTCGTAGTCACATATGGAGTCGGAATCTTCCCCATGGTTTCGGCGACCATCTTGAGAGGCTTGAGCGCGATCGAGATGAGCTCCAGAGCCCCCTTTAGCGCGTTGAGACCATCAAGTACGGAGTTGTAGGCAGAGGCGATCTGTCCGACGGACGCCGGGGAGCCCGGCGGCAACATGACGAGGTGCTTCTCGCCGGTCAGCTCCGAATCCTGAGCGCAGATGCAGACGGCCGGCGGAATCGGAACAGTGAGCTCTACGGTAGGAATCGAAAATGGGATCTCCACCGTCTTGTTTGGCCACTTTGACTCATCCGAGCCCAGAGCGGCACTCGAAATGGTGATTTTTACCTTGAGTTTGTGATCGAGCTCGGGCAGCTTGACGGGAGGGACGGTCGGGAGTGGGATGCCGCTCGCTGTACCCGCTTTGAGTCTCACGCGCGGCGCTAGAAGGAAGGCAGTCGACAGCACGGGCGGTGGTGGTGCCGGGGCCGCTGGCGACACGGGCACCTGATGGAACTGAGGCTTGCCCGCAGAGTTCGTGGCGTCGACTGGCTTCCAACTCCCGTCCGACCCTAGACGTTCGAGCGTGTATTCGACCTTGATGCGAAGGATGTCGAGCGGTGTCGTGGAAACGGCCGTTGGCACGAAGGTAAAATCTGAGGCCAACTGGCTACCACCACCCCCGCCCGGAATGACATCCACATGCAGTGCCTCGTTGGGACTGAGCGCAGGACCATTGGCAACGACCCGCGTCTGTTCCATCGCCTGCTTGGCCAGATCATCACTTAGTGTGCCCATCAACCCTGTCCCTTCTAGCGGCACGCGATCAACTTCACCTAGGCGAACCCACCGGATGTGTAGCCACGCTGGATATGGAGCTGGCACAAGCACCGCGAAAACCGCCTGATCGTGTAGTCAGGGGGCGGATGGCGTAACTGCCTGTTTATGAGGCCGCCATGATAAGTGGTGTGCTGGCGGGGTGGGTGCCTTGATAGGCCTGGTCAGAACACGGGTGTCGCTGGGTGACGCGGTCCAGGATGCCGCCGCCGGTGGCAGGGAGATCCCGAAGGCGTTCGGTGGCTGGCACGCAGTGTCCACCGAACGGGGGCACTGTGATCCCCCGCCCGCCCCAGCCGGTCAGGTGACCCTGTGTGCACGCTCCCGCGCGCAGTCTGAAGGGCATGAATAAGGAATGTGCGAAGAAGCTCAGGGAGCTCTTTCCAACTTCACGCTGAGCTGGTCAGGTGTAGGGCGAGGACGGCTTGGGCGAGTGCGGTGATGCGGACCGGACGGCGGCGTGCACGAGCACCGAGTTGGTCACGGGTGGACGCCCGCCTG
>NZ_JAJQQS010000047.1 GCF_021228125.1 Streptomyces albireticuli | reverse complement strand
CCGCAACAAACCCTCAAACTGCCGCAGCCGCAGACCCGTGAACGTCTCCACCCACACCCGATCAGCCCTCAACACACCGGCCATACCAAGGAAATTCCCAGATCACAGCCTTCTGCAACACGCTTTAGACAAGGACACGGCCAGGACCTGGGGAATTCCGTGAAGCCAGGCCCGGGGAAAATCGGGCTCTGGCGATGATTTTGTGATGCGCCCTGGCTGAGCTGGGTATCTACCGGGTGTGCGGTTCAGGGGATTTGAGGCGGTTGTTGCCGCATTTAGCCAGTGTGGTAGTGGAATCGATCGAGCGTGTCACGGGACTGGTCATGTTCCGTGTGCAGTGTCGTGCACTGCCGGTGCGGTGCCCGGGGTGCGGGATGCCGTCATGGCGGGTGCACGGCCGGTACATACGTCGGCTTGCCGATGCGCCCATCGGCGGTGACCCGGTGGTGATCGAAGTGACGGTGCGCCGCTTCAGGTGCCTCAACGCCCGCTGTCCGGCAGTGACGTTCGCCGAGCAGATCCCCGGGCTGACCACGCCGCATGCCCGGTACACCCCGCTCCTGCGCCGGACCCTCACCTCGGTCGCGCTGACCCTTGCGGGCCGGCCCGGTGCCCGCCTGGCCTCCGCACTGGGCGTTAGTGTCGCCAAGGACACCCTGCTCCATCTGCTGCGCGCGGTACCGGAGAAGCCCATCGGGCCGGTACGGGTGCTCGGTGTTGACGACTTTGCCCTGCTCAAGGGCTCGTCCTATGCCACCATCCTGGTGGACTTGGAGGCCCGCCGCCCCATCGACGTCCTGCCGGGGCGGGAGGCTGAACCGCTGGCCGCCTGGCTGCGGGGGCACCCGGAAGTAGAGATCATCTGCCGGGACCGGGCTGGCGCCTACGCCGACGGCGCCCGCACCGGCGCCCCGCAGACACTCCAGGTCGCGGATGCGTTCCACCTCTGGAAGAACCTCGGCAAGGCCGTGGAGGAAACGGTCGGCGCCCATCACACCTGCATCCGTGCCGTGTTCACCCCGGCCAGGGCGCCGGTACCCGCGCCGGCCGGGACGACGCCCCTGGTCCCCGCAGACGGGACCCGGGACGTGTGCGGTCACCCACGCCGCCTGGTGGCCCGCACCCAGGAGCGGTACACGGCCGTCCAGACACTGCACGCCCAGGGGGCAGCGATGGCCGCCATCGGCCGCGAGCTGCGGCTGGACGTCGGCACGGTGCGGCGCTTCGTCCGCGCCGGCAGCATCGACGAACTCCTGGCCAAAGCCGTCAACCGATCCTCGATCCTGGACGAGCACAAGCCCTACCTGCACAGGCGATGGACCGACGGCTGCCACGACATCCCCCAGCTCCACCGGGAGATCAGTGCCCTCGGCTACCGCGGCAGCATCCAGACCCTCCAGCGATACTTCCGCACGGTCAAACCGCCCGGCACGGCACCACCGGCACCCCGGCCGGCCCCGAAACCCCGTCGCACCGCCCGCTGGATCATGACCAGCCCCGACCACCTCACCAGCGACAATGCGGCCGAACTCAAGGAGATCCGGGCGGCTGCCCGCACCTGGACGCCGCCACACAGCACGTGCGCGACTTCGCCGCCATCATGCGTGACCTGCGCGGCGACCAGCTGCCGGCCTGGATGGACCGCGTCAAGAACGACGACCTGCCCGCGCTGCACTCCTTCGTCAACGGCCTCCGGCGCGACCAGGACGCCGTGACCGCCGGCCTCTCCACCCCATGGAGCTCCGGCCAGGTCGAGGGCCACGTCTGCCGCGTCAAGCTCCTCAAAAGAGAAGGCTTCGGCCGCGCCAACCTCGACCTACTCCGCAGACGCATCATCCTCACGGCATAACCCCGGGCGGCCACAAAATCATCGCCAGAGCCGAAAATCGTGATCGTCCACACGGGGAGAGAACGAGAAATTCGTGTGCGTGGGGGACGGTTTCGGGGTGTCGGAAGCGACAGCCTGAAGGTACTTCGGCGAGACCTCGAGGTCCTGGCCGCATGGGCCCGGGCCTGCGCGAGACGCTGGTGGCCTGGGTGAGGGCGACTTCGTCATCGTTGACGGGATCCTCATCCTGACCGAGCGGATCGCCGCGGACGAGTTGTACCACTCGCCGAAGTACAAGCGGCACGGGATGAGCGTGTAGGTCATCGCGGCGCCGGACGGGACCCCGCTGTGGTTATCCCGTGCCTTGCCGGGCCGGACCCACGACCTGACGGCGGCCCGCGCGCACGGCATCGTCGAGGCCTGCCTGACCAAGGCAGATCCTCACCCTGGCCGGTGGCGTGACGGTCCGTACCCCCTACTACGGACACCCCCCAACCACTACCAGCGGTACAACCGTGTCTATGTCTCTGAGCACCTGGCGAACGCACCTTCGCCAGCCGAAGTCCTGGTGCACCTTCCGCAGGGCCCGAGGCTCCACCAACCGCATCACCCGCGTCGTCCAGGCCGTGCACACACTCCTGACCTGCGAAAAAGGAGGATGAAAAAGAGGCTGACTGAGCTTCTTCGAGCTGGCCACCGATCAGGTGATGGCCCACACAGCGCAACGAGCGAGGCCCCGAGCTGTTGATCGAAATGTCTGACGTCTCAACCACACTGCTCGGGGGCCTCGTTGGTCATCCATCCTGCCGCACTCGACCTGCCCCATGCACTCGTGGAGTGGGTGACCATGCTCGTCGTCACCCGTGAGGGCGACCGGCGCTGCAGGCTCCGCCCGTCTCAACGCGCGATGGTGGCACTGGTGTACCTGCGCGAACACACCACCCTGGCGAAGATCGCTGCCGGATTCGGGATCAGCGAGTCCACCGCCCACGCCTACACCAACGCAGTCGTCCACCTGCTCGCCGAACGCGCCCCCGGTCTGTTGAAAGTCCTGCGCGAGGCCGACGCGGACTTCGTCCTGCTGGACGGCACGCTCGCCGAGTGCGACCGGGTCGGCGACGGACGGGCCGACTACTCCCACAAGTACCGCCGACACGGGGTGAACGTACAGGTGGTCACCGATCCGAACGGCGGGTTGCTGTGGCTCTCACCCGCGCTGCCGGGCCGGACTCATGACCTGACCGCTGCTCGCACCCACCGGATCATCCGCATCTGCGAGCGACAGGAGGTCTCCATCCTGGCCGTCAAAGCCATCCTCACCCTGGAGCGGAAACGCTGAAGACGCTCACTGATCAGGAGTGGGACGTCGCCACCCTTGGTGGGTGTTCAGTGATTACAGCGTGGCCGGTAGCAGATCTATCGGTTCACCCTGACGGGTTCTTTGTCGGCGATAACCCAAAAACCTTGTATCACATGCCGTTGGATCAACTTTCCCCAGCAGAGCTGGGAAAACGTGCTCCGTGGCGAGCGTGACTTTGATAACCAGATGTCTCTGTGGTGAAGAGCTCCTATTGCAGTGGCCCCGATAACTGTGATGACCTGTGTCTGGCGCCAGGGCCGGGCGGCCAGGTTTGAGCCATCAAAATCGAACAATTTACGCCTTAATGCAGAGTGCTCGCATTATCGCTGAATCGATTTAGGGCTCTTCAGTCTGCTTTTCGTTCGAAATTGAACCGGGAATTTATATCATGCGAGGTCGAATGCACTTCGAAAGCTTCCTTCTCTCCTTCCTGTCTATCGGGATCGCCGTCTTTATTGGTGTCTCCTTGATGAAGGCTGACGTTAAGGATAAGGAAGACGGCTTCATGCTAGTTATTTTCGGTGTCAAGGACGCTGATTCAGAAGGGGCAAATTTTAGTGAGGAGGGTGGTTATAAAGGACCTATGGGCGGCGATTTTGGTTGGTGCAAAAATGAACAGGAAACGGTCAGGGATCTGCTGCGCTACACCGACCAAGCGTCCAAAGGTTCTGTTGGCGCCGACATTTCATGTGGCAGCAAGGGTGACTACACCGCAGACGATCACGTCGATTGGCTGGAAACTGGCGAGCTGCCAGTTGTCAAGCGACCTACGTAACTTCTCTCGAACGGTCCTCGCGCAAGGCGTCAGCTGGATGAGGAACTGGTTTTTGTCAGCAGACCCAAGGGGTGAATAGGGATGATGTTAATCGTTTATATTCCGTGCCTTGTGGCACATTTTGGCATGGCACCTCGGGGCCGGATCGTCAAGCAAGGCGCCGCACCGAAAGCTAGCCTTTGAGTTTCTCCGTAGCTAGATAGTGATGGTTGATCCCCCATAAAATATTTTTCCTGTAGCGTAGAGGTGGAAGATATTTCCATTCATCGCTGATGTGATATGCCCGCTCATGTGCTTGCCCATTGAGCGCCTGAATTCATTGCATACTCTCACGCTTTCATCGGCTACAGCGGTCGCGCATGAAAAGCTAAAGAGAGCTGGGTGTTTCGAGCGAACGTCACCTTGCCGAGAAGTAGATATTATTTAACCTGTAGGGGCGGTGGGGGCCCGAGGTCCGAAACGCTAGGCGAGGTCGAACTAATGTGCGGGCTGGTATGGGTTGAGGTCAAGTGATGGTGTAGAAATCCACCAGACGGTAGATGGAGTCTGTTGGGCTTGCCGATGTTACCGTGTCATATATGTCAATAAATTAGTCTGCTGAGGAGGTATGTATGCCGCCGCGCACGCGCATCTTCACTCCCGATGAACTACGTGAGATTGGTGTTCCTAATAAACTAGCAAGGGATATTGCTGTTGCCGATGTCCATCAGGCCAACACTTATCGGGCTGAGATCCGTACGAGTCTCTTCCGTTACGAGGGCGCTATTTGGGCTGTTGAATATCAGCGTCCCCTCACCAAGTACCAAGGCTTCAGTAACCACGGCTGGCTCGGCACCGTGACGGCCTGGGAGATGCAGCCAGTGCAGACGGTCGTGACCCGATGGATGTTGGCGGGCGAACCAGCACAGGCACACGAAGCATCCGAAGCATGGCAAGTAGAGACTCACCACCCAGTCGCTGGCTGGCGTCCACAGCCCCCCTCGTATGACAACCGGGACGAGGCTCTTCATCTTCTACGCTGGCATTGTGAAACCCGCTCAGAAGCAGAGGTTCGTCTAATTCGCGCGACTACGACGTATGCCGTCGAACGCATTTCCCTATAAGAGGACAAAGGGATACGGCGGATTCGATGATCAAGGAGACGCCTGATGAGTGAGACCATCGTGGAGAACGAGGCCGTTGAGGAGCCGGTCGTCGAGTCGGCCACGGAGGCGGTGTCGGACGGGTAGCTGATCGCGATGCTGGTCGACCGTGCCTGCACGGACAGGCTGCGGATGACCGGGGAAGGCGGGCTGCTCCAGCAGCTCGCGAAGCGCGTGCTGGAGTCCGCCCTGGAGGGCGAGATCATGGACCACGTAGGCTATGAGAAGCACGAGGCGTCGGGCCGGAACAGCGGTGACAGCCGTGATGGCACCCGGGCCAAGACCGTGCTGATCGAGGTGGGTCCCGTCGAGGTCAGGGTGCCCCGGCATGTAGCCGGCATGTTCGAGCCGCAGATCGTCAAGAAGCGGCAGCGTCGCCTGACCGGTGTCGATGAGATGGTGCTGTCGTTGTCCGCGAAGGGGCTCGCCTCGGGGAGATATCCGTGCATCTGGCCGAGGTCTACGGGGCGAAGGTCTCCAGGAAGACCATCACTACGATCACAGACGAGGTGATGGAGGGCATGGCCGAGTGATAGTTCCGTCCGCTCGACCGCGTCTACCCCGTCGTCTTCGTCCACGCTATCAACGTGAAGATCCGTGACGGCCGCGTCGCCTACCGCCCCATTGACCTCGACCTGGCCGTGACCGTCGAGGGCACCCGCGACATCCTCGGGATCTGGGCGGGCGACGGCGGCGAGGATGCCAAGCACTGGCTGCAGGTGTTCACCGAGCTCCGTAACCGCAACGTCGAGGTCGTCCTCATGCTCGTCTGCGGCGGGCTCAAGGACCTGCCGGACGCGGTCGAAGCCGTCTGGCCCCTGGGACAAGGTTGGGCGTGACCTCAAGCCCGTCTACACCGCGCCGAGCGAGGCCGCAGCCACCGAGCGCTACCTGGAGTTCTCTGAGAGGCGGGGCACCAAATATCCGGCCGTGGTCCGACGCCTAGGCCGAAATGGTGTCCTTCCTGTCATTCCGACGTCGAGATCCGTAAAGTGATCTGCTCGACGAACGCGATCGAGAGCGTGAGCGCCCGCATCCGCAAGGCTATCCGGTTCCGCGGGCGCTTCCCGGGTGAGGCCGCCGCGTTGAAGTGCGTTACATGGCCCTGATGAGCTTCGACCCCACCGGCAAGGGCCGGCGCCGCTGGACCATGCGCTGGAAGGCGCCCCTGAACGCTTTCCAGCTCGCCTTCGAAGGCCACCTCACCCCCGCCACCAGCCACTGAACCTCAACATCCAAGATCAGCTGCTGATTGGACAGACCCGCCACCGGGTACTACCCAGCACCTCCATCACGGCCCTGAACCGGTGCTCTACTGGCTGATCCTCGTCGGCGGTCTCGGCTCTCTCACCCATGCCTGCTCAACGACCGGTACCCCCTCAAGGATGTCATCGGACCGTCATAAACCTCCCGCGACTGTCAAGCAAGCCCAGCAACAGTGGAGTCAAGCATGAGATGGGACTGCATAGACATCCCATACCGCTGAGCCGGCGCGGGGAACCGACCCTGCCATTTCGAGACCTTCTGCATCCCGATTCCCAGATCACGAACGACCAGCTCTTGCCGAACGTGGCCGGGCATCGACGCCAGTTCCGTGTAGGTCAACGCATCTACGGCCGCAGTGCCAGAGGTTGCGGCGTCGATGATGCCCGCACCGGCCTTTGGAAGGCCTGCCGTTCAGGGCCTGACAGCACCACCCTGGTTTGCCGCGACCTTGTTCGCCCATGCCCCGTCAACGGCGGATCAACGACCCAGAGCTCTCTGGTATTTGTTGACAAGGCACGGTGCTATGTCACAGTCTGTATCCACGGTCTGCCGCTGTGCTCGGAAGGAGCCCGCTCGCCGGGAAGCCGTATGGCGCAGGCGGGATGGGCACTGGGACAGCACCTACGATCACCCACTTCACGGCTGCATACGACCGCTCCAGTGCGCGGCCGGTAAGCGGAAGGCCTTCGCGATCAACCCGATGGCCGGCCCGCTACCGTGACCGCCACAAAGGTCTGCTCGACGACGTAGTGGAGCTTGCCCAGGTGCCATGTGATCCCTGGCGGGAAATGACGGGCAGGATGCCTTGCTTCCGCAGTCCACGCCGGTTCGGTGTTGTAGCCCTCGTCGCTGAGCAGGGTGCCCGGGCCCGCCGGCGACGGGCGATGCCGCCGACCAGGTTCAGGTTCGGGTGACGTCGTTGACGTTAGCCGTGGTAGCGACAACCTTGAACGGGATGCCCATTCCGTCGTAGGTCAGATGGTGTTCACTGCCCGCATTCCGGCGGACGACCGGCGACGGACCGGTCCCCATCTCCCTCTTTTTCCGCCCGAATGTGGGAAGCATTAGCACAGGCCTGGGCCAGTCGATCTCGCTCGTAAGGCGCGGCTTCGTGAGGAGAACCGGGCGAGGGTGGTCGAAGATCCTGCCTCGTGCTATCGGCCCAGAGGCGCCAGCACGTATGGCTGGAGCCGAACCCCAGCTCCAACGACAGGAGCTGTTAGGCCGTTTCTTTCGGATCAGCGTGCTGATCAGAGGAAGATGCCCGCGAGGTGGAGTCCGGGGAGGTAGGTGGTTGTGGTCTTCTCGTAGCGGGTGGCGATGCCGCGCTATTGCTTGAGGTGGTTG
>NZ_JAJQQS010000046.1 GCF_021228125.1 Streptomyces albireticuli | reverse complement strand
GCCGGACGGCCCAGCCGCCCCCGCCGCCGCCCCGGCTCACTCCTGGGTGACAAGGGCTACGACTCCAACCCAAACCGGCGCGAGCAGCGCAAGGCGGGAGATCCTGCCGGTCATCTCCCGCAAAGGCACCCCGAACATCCAGCGCCTGGGCAAACTCCGCTACGCCGTGGAACAGACCTTCGCCCTGCTCCACCAGTTCAAACGCCCCGCCATCCGCAGGGAGCACCGAACCGAACCCCACAACACGTTCCTCTCGCTGGCCTGCGGCCCCAACCGCCCGAGGCACCTCAAGAAGACCCGTTCATCATCCTGTTACGAGCCCTAAGCCATGATCGACCTCATGACCCGCCGGCTCACCAACGAATCCACCCCGAACCGGCACGGCACCTAACCCCCGGACCAAACACGAATCAACGGACCAAACGCTCAGTAACTCTCCCTCATCCAGACTTTCCAGATCCTTGTGCCAGCCTGGTGTTTAGAAAATAAGAACCTCGAGCGTTTCGTCGAAATCGTCAGGTGGGGGACTCTGAGCGCCCGGAACTGAGCTGACCTGTAGGAAAGTTTTATTTTTCCATAGATAGACTAGCGCAAGCAGGTAGGTTTTGTTTGAAACACTTCATTTTCTGACAGGGCGAGTTGAGCTGTCGCAGATCTGAGGACGTCTGATCCATACCACTCAGGATTTCCATCACTATCCGTCTGATCTTATTTACTTTGATCCGATCAACACTACATGGGAAGCTTAGCAAAAGAAAGGAAGCGCTATATGTTCACTCTGCTAAAGAAGATAGGGGCGGCGGGAAAGCCCTCTCTCACTCGTCGAGCGTCGGCTATTTCTGTAGGCCTCATGGCTACCGGTTTATGTCTCGCTCAAGCTCCCGTTGCATATTCTGCCCCCCAGCAAGAAGCTCACAGGACTGTCGTGTTCGTTCACGGCTTCGGCGGCGAATCGGCAACGTTCGCCCCTATGAAAGAATTCTTTAAGAAAGCAGGTTATAGGGATGAGGAGCTTTACGCCGTAGATTACAGTTCAAAGTTAGAAATCAAGAAAGCCGCCGAAAACCTCGGTAAGATAATCGAAGAAAAAGCAAAGGCTTCACCAGGTGGAGCGGTAGATATCGTCGCCCATTCCAGAGGTGGGCTTCCTACTCTATGGTATTTAAGAAATTCTGATGAAACTAAGCGTAAGCTTGTGGCCCACTGGGTGGGAATAGCGTCGCCCATCCACGGAACCGCAGTGGCTCCTAACTGGTTTCCCGGGGAAATGTCTGAAGGCTCCCCCTTTATCAAGGAGCTAAATGAAGGAGAGGACGACCCGGCTAAGTCAGTCCCAGGGCCGACGCTGTACGCTACCTTCCGCTCAAACGTGGGGGAAGGGGTAACGAATGAGGCGCCCGCATACTTTTGTGATGGAATCGTTGGGGGGATAGGGAAAGGGACAATTAAGGCGGGCAGAACTTCAGCTGTGCCAGGCGCTAGGAATGAAGTGACTCCTTGTCTTGGACACAATGAAATCCACAAAGACGAATGGGTGGCTGATAAAGTTATGGACTTTATCGCCTCTCCGTATTCCGGCTTAACCCCACGGAGAAGCAACACTCATTGCCCGGATAGTGGCTATGACTATTTGGGCGAAAAAGGTTTACTCGGGGAAGACATAGTTGAGTCATTCGTACAGACTTGCCTGGAAACCAATGGAAAAGGGAAAATCCGTGCCGTTAGCCGCATTCGGAATTGCAGCTTTAGGTACCTTGGATGGTTGTACACTTCTGGAAGTCAAAACCCTTGCAAGCCAAATCAGTCTCATGTAATCAAACATAATGGTTCAGAAATTCAAAGCGGGGCAGCTTCTGATGGAGACATGCAGCGCGCTGGCGAAATTCATGGTGACTGGGTGGACATGCCGGGAGACGGGAATTATGAAATATCTGTTAAGTACTCACAGAATGGCCCTAGGTGGGAAAAGCAACCAGAGCGAGAAATCCCCGCGTTCTCTGTAGGTATAGACAAATCGGAACTCCCGACTCCTTGAACCTCTTGCATCCTGGCTCTTGAAGGGTGAAAGGGCTGTTCAGGTGGGGTGACGCGGCAGGGCCCCTTGTCGTTGGCGTGGTGCTTCCACTCATCACACCGGCGTCCAAGAGGCCCTGTTGGTTCCGTATCCTGCCATGCTCGATGTCTCGCACGAGCTGGTCGAGCACGTCTCGTGGCTGATCCACGCCCGCCAGTGTGAGCTGAAGTCTCCCTGGAGGAGGCTGGGGTACTTCAAGTAGGCGCTCCTGGTGCTGGCGCGTCTGCGGAAGAATGAGACGTTCGCGCAGGTCGGGGCAGGTTTCGGGGTGTCGGAGTCCACGGCCTGGCGGTACGGCGACGAGACTCTCGAGATTCTCGTGGCCTGGGCACCTGGTCTCCGCGAGTCTCTGGTGGGCCTGGGTGAGGGCGACTTCGTCATCGTTGACGGGAGGTGGGGGTGGTGGTGTCCGCAACGTACGAGGCTCCCGTGCCGTTGGGGGAGATGTTCGAAGTCTCAACCCGTCAGTACAGGAGCCTCGTTGGTTCCCTATCCTGCCGTACTCGACCTGCCTCATGCGCTGGTCGAGTGGGTCACGTTGCTCATCGTCACCCGTGAGGGTGACCGCCGCTGCAAACTTCCGCCGCTTCGGCGTGCCCTCGTCGGGCTGGTGTACCTGCGCCGGCATGACACCCTTACCCAGCTCGCCGCTGGTTTCGGCATCGCAGGCGGCACTGCCCCCGCTGACACCGCAGCAGCCGTCGGGCTGCTGCGGTGTCAGCGCGCCCGGGCTGCTGCGTGCCCTACGCGAAGCCGCCCCCGACTATCCAGCGAACTATCAACCGCACGCTTTCCGCAACACGGCCACCAGTCGAGCGGGGCGTGGGCCCGTCTGAAATCCTGGCGGATCTTCCGCAAAGCCCCGGTGCAGCCCCAATCGAATGGCGGCAATCGCCACTGCCGTCCTCACCCTGGAGCCGCAACACTGAAAGAACTCGGTCAAAAGCACAAGCGGCACGGCATGAACGTGCGGGCCGTCGCCCGTCCGGACGGAACCCTGCTGTAGTTCTCCCGCGCACTGCCCGGCCGCACCCACGATCTGACGGCAGCCCGTGTACACGGCATCGTCCAAGCATGTCTGACCAGGAAAATCCTGGTCTTGGCCGACCGTGCCTACCAGGGCGCCGACGCCACAAGCGGTTCAACCGCGTCCACGCCAGACTGCGAGCTCCCGGTGAACGCGGCTTCGCCCGGCTCAAGACCTGGCGCATACTCTGCGGAGCCCGTTGCTCGACCAACCGCATCAGCCAGATCGTGGTCGCCGTCCATACCCTCCTGACCTGCAAGAATTCAGGATGAAAGAGGTTCAGTGACCACGGCTGGCCTGGCCGGTGAACAGACTTGACCAGCCGCTGGAGCTGCTGCGGCGAGCTCGGTGAACACCTCGACGATCTCACGACGCCGAGTGGAGATCACCTGAACGACCAGACTATTGCGGACAAAGCAACATACTTACGAGAAGCTTTTTACCAAGGTTAGCCTGTTTATTCATAATGGCAGCATCATCAGACCGATTTTATTTCCCCGCCAAACTTTCGCATATGGCAATCCCTGAGTGGAGGTAGTAGTGCTTGATAATTCTGTTGCACGACGTATACGTCAGGAATTAGAGTATGGTATTCCGTTGGATGGGTCGACACGTTCGTGGCTAGAAAACAGCTTTAGAGTGGATCTAGACCAAGTGCGCGTCCATGTCGACCCCCGCGCGGATGAATTAGCCAAAATATTCGACGCTGAGGCGTTCACGGTAGGCTCGGATATTTTCTTTCGAACCGGACGGTATAATCTTTGCAATTCCGAAGGGAGGAAGCTGCTCGCACATGAGGTGTCTCATGCTGTGCGAACCGGCTGCGTACCTCATGGCGCCTCTCAGGGAGACAGAGTTCAGCCCTTTGATGATCCAGACGAGTATTTGGCTGACGAATTTTCAGTTCTCGCCCTGTCCGGTAAAGTGATACCCGAATCTGCCGTGGCGCCGAGACGGTTGGAAGAAAGTTCCCCATTGCTTGTCAAATGCCATTCCTCGTGGGAGCACAGGATGCTAGGGGATTGCAATACGGAATCCTTGGATATCGTAGCAAAGGCATTGGATAAAAAGAGTGGAGAGTCAGGTAGCTACCTCAAGAAGCTACGCCAGTTACTGCTGTTATGGGAGACCGACCCAGAGAAGGTTACGGAAGGGAAAATCAAGAATATATTTCCAGATCTTCGTACGGTAACCCTAAAGAACAGCGGCCTGATAGTGACTTACGGAGAGCTTAATACACTTGCGGACTACCTTCCTGAGCCCGAGATCCTTGAAGAGCAACCTAAAGAAATCCTCTTACCTATACTGCAGACAGTTCGACAGGAAACTTATAATAAGATTGGTGGAACTTGGCTACTCGATGAATCGAGTAAGAATTTCGATAACAACATAGTTAACTGGCAATGGGGTGGGTTTCTTGAAAAACTGCTCGAAACGAAACGTATGAATGATCTAACAATGAAAGTTGGAGAGAAGGGCAAGGATCATTATTATGGACTTTTGGCCAGGAATGCTTGCCACTTCGCTCCTTTCTCATGGCACCGCTGGTATCAGTATTATACGATTGCACGCAAATACGCAACGGATGCATACCAAGGAGGGGAAAAGCGTGACCTTAATACGCATAAGGCGTGGCTCTATCACGGGTATGCGGACCATTTTCTACAGGATTCATTTGCTGCCGGCCATTTGGTTAATAAGACCCGCGTGATGCAGTGGTTTATAGAATGGTCGAAGGATAAGTACATACCAACCGGTGACTGGAAATACATAAAAGAGATGACCCTCAAAGATCAAGCAAATCTTGCGCCCGATGCTATGTACACAGAATGGCCGTACACTGGTGTCGTGATGGATCCGGAAAGTGGCCAGGAGAAAATTTCTAAAGAGGAACGAAAAGCTGCTTCTGGAGTTGAGGGAAGTGATACCGAACAAGCCTATTCGAATTGGCTCAAGTTCTTAGCTAATGGTGTTGTTCAGTCATCTACTGCCGCACTTCATGACCATTACAATGCGCAATCCTTATGGGTTTCATCCGACTCGAGAAAAGAGCCTTATCAGATCTGGGGAGATGACACTATGCTGAGGAGTGGTGATGGTGTAAGGATAGCCAGCGATACGGCCAGGAATCAATCTCAAGAGTCCATTCTTAACATACTCACCAGTGGCGAAGATGGAGGAATATCAGCCGCATCCATACGAAGCCATTTCCCTTCTCGGGTTGGCGACACGAAGGATGATCTAAATGATTTGAAAACATGGAACGAGAAGCTCCAAAATAAAGCCAATAAAGAGTTATTCGGAGGGTTCGCCAACAGGGCCAAGTACTTGGGAGTGTGGACCGCTACGCCGACCCTAGGAAAGGTATCTCTGGACGACTCCGTCGGTTCCAATGTTATAGAAAACGAGATGAATTACGATAAAGAGAGGCTGTAATGTTTAACTTTGGCACTATTGTTAATGAATCTAGCGACTTCATCTGGATTAGTTGTCCTATAGCACCCGAATCAACTCTATCAGGATCTGACCTCGGCTTTTCTCTCAGCCTAGCTGAGGTAGGGGTGGGACACCAGGGAATTATCTACCTCCGCGCGGAAGGTGATCATCGGATCGGTGAATTGGGTACCGTGGCCATCGAAGGCTGTTTTATAGCCAGCAGTGATCGGACTTCTCTTGAAGAAGATGCTGCACATCGTTGGACATATGTTAGCCCTGGCACACTTGATATTCATGTTAGGCCGGACTCCTCGATCACCATAAGCGAAGATGGCAGGGAGATTCTTACTGCTGTCCTCGTGAGTCCTGCCGAGTTGGGCAATCTTACGGCAGTGAAGCTTGGTAACCTTCCTCCTGATAATTCAAGTCAATGAACCTTTTAATTCTTCATGCTGGAATTCTTATGTGAATGCGCTGATCCCTGGCAATGCTGCTTGAGTTTCCTCTGAAATCATAGGGTTCTTACTGTGCCCTTGGTCTGCTGATCTGTGTTGGGCATCCAGGGTTTAGGTACCGCGTCAGTCCGATGTGCTTTCTCGCGGGCCATGAGGTCGATCACGGTGAGGTAGATCATGGCTTCGGATCGGTGCGGATGGATCTCGTAGTCACGGGCGAGGCGGCGGTGATGCACGGACCAGATTTTCCACCGCCTCGGGGTAACCTTGAATCCTCGGTCATAGGGGCCCGGGTGGACATCGATGCCAAGGTGGCGTTTGTAGCCAATGACCCCTTTCCAGTATCGGTTTCCTGGTCGACGAAGCGCACATTGGCGTCTTGACGATCTGGGAGTTCAGCATGCACGTAGACGGCTCATCGTGGCGGTCATCGGCCTCACGGACTAGACGCGCAATGGTGGGTGAGCTGCTCGAAGACACTGTCTTTCTGCCAAGAGGCGAAGTCGCCGTAAGCGGTCCACTAGCGGGGAAAGTCTATGTCAGGTGGCACCAGGAAATATCGGCGCGGTCCTCGTGGAGTACGGCGTTCTTCAGGGAGCGCAGATCATGCTCGGTCGGGCCGCTGATGTTCAGGCTGCGGTCGCGGCGTTCGATCTGTCAGGCGGTCAGCGCCGGCTCGATCGGTGTCCAGCGGGTATCAGCCAGGTCACTGAACCTCTTGCATCCTGGCTCTTGAAGGGTGAAAGGGCTGTTCAGGTGGGGTGACGCGGCAGGGCCCCTTGTCGTTGGCGTGGTGCTTCCACTCATCACACCGGCGTCCAAGAGGCCCTGTTGGTTCCGTATCCTGCCATGCTCGATGTCTCGCACGAGCTGGTCGAGCACGTCTCGTGGCTGATCCACGCCCGCCAGTGTGAGCTGAAGTCTCCCTGGAGGAGGCTGGGGTACTTCAAGTAGGCGCTCCTGGTGCTGGCGCGTCTGCGGAAGAATGAGACGTTCGCGCAGGTCGGGGCAGGTTTCGGGGTGTCGGAGTCCACGGCCTGGCGGTACGGCGACGAGACTCTCGAGATTCTCGTGGCCTGGGCACCTGGTCTCCGCGAGTCTCTGGTGGGCCTGGGTGAGGGCGACTTCGTCATCGTTGACGGGACGCTGATCCCGACCGACCGCATCGCCGCGGACGAGCCTTACTACAGTCAAAAGCACAAGCGGCACGGCATGAACGTGCGGGCCGTCGCCCGTCCGGACGGAACCCTGCTGTAGTTCTCCCGCGCACTGCCCGGCCGCACCCACGACCTGACGGCAGCCCGTGTACACGGCATCGTCCAAGCATGTCTGACCAGGAAAATCCTGGTCTTGGCCGACCGTGCCTACCAGGGCGCCGACGCCACCGCCCGCACCCTGTACTACGGACACCGAGAACTCCCCGACCACTACAAGCGGTTCAGAGGAGCTAACAGAATGCTTGGACGTGTCGGTAGGTGATTACGCAGCAGGCCAGTTCGAGGAAGGCTTCGTGGACGTCGTGGCGGATCTCCCGGCGGATCCGTAACCGTCGGAAGCCGTGGATCCAGGCGTTCGTGCGCTCGACGGCATACCTCACGGTTCCGAGCCCGGAACCGTGAGGTATGCCGCGTCGTGCAATAACCGGTTGGATGCCGCGCTTCCAGAGCAGACGGCGGTACTTGTCGAAGTCGTATCCACGGTCGGCGGACAAGTGCCGTGGCCGGTGGGGCCTGCCGGTGCGGCCCTTGATATGCGGTATCGCGTCGAGCAAAGGCAGCAGCTGGGTCACGTCGTGCCAGTTGCCGCCGATGAGCGTGATGGCCAGTGGGATGCCGTGCGCGTCGGTGATCACGTGGTGCTTCGAGCCCGGCCTGCCCCGGTCGACCGGGCTCGGCCCCGGGATTGGGCCGCCCCGACGTGCCTGCCGGTGCAAGCCATCGATCACCGCCCGCGACCAGTCCAGCTTCCCTGCCTGGTACAACTCGGTCAGAGGCGCAGCCGGCCCCAAACACCAGCCTCGTCCCACTCCCGCAGCCAGCGCCAGCACGTCATCCCCGAGCCAAAACCGAGCTCCTGCGGCAACCACTCCCACTGGATACCGGTACGCAGCACAAACAGGATGCCCTGCAGGCACGGGTCTTGACCCCGGGTTTTGGACACCGGAGAGACTTGGATCTTGATGGTCCAGGAGAACGGAGTCCCCGTGGGGATGAAGCATTACCCCGCCGAGTTCAAGGCGGACGCGGTGGCGTTGTACCGGT
>NZ_JAJQQS010000045.1 GCF_021228125.1 Streptomyces albireticuli | reverse complement strand
GTCGTCGAACGCTCCCGCCTGGCTGGGCGGATGCCGACGCCTCCACCGCAGACACGAGCGCAAGCCCGAACACTCCCTCGCGCTCGCAGGCATCGCTGCGGCACTCATCTGCTACCGCAGACTCCCCCCAAATGAAACGACCTGTAAGAAGGGCGGCGCGGGCGTCGAGGAGGCCAGCAACGTGTGCCGGATCCGCCGGGCCGAGGCGGTTTCCGAGTTCCGTGGCCCCGACCTCCCCTTGCTGGCCAACTGATCGCACCACGCCCCCGGCCGCCTCCACCCGCGAAAAGCGATGGAGGCGGCCGGGGGCTGTTCGTACCAGCACCGCCGCCTTGGCGCTGCTGGTGCTCGGGCTCGCGGGCCCTGGCCGTCACGCTCCACGATCAGTCCGCCGGTCTTCTCAGCAACGTGGTGCCGGCGCCGCCCCGGGTGGTGGTGCCGGACATTCCCCGGGCTGTCTGACCCGGGCCACTCACCCCTTGATTTGGAGGACACATGCCTGCCATCACGCTCGATCCTCTGTTCACCGTCGTGGACGCTCCGGTGTTCACCGACCGGCACCTGGCGAACCTCGCCGCCGGGACCGTCGCGGCCGTACGCGTCCCCGGGTTCCTCGACCTGCCGTCGTGTGAGGCGGCGTTCGCGGCGCTGGACCGGCTGCCGACGGCCGGCTACGACCCCGAGCGGGTGCCCACCCCGATCGTGCGGTTCGGCCCGGCCCTCAACGACTTCCGCACCGCAGGCGGGCACCTGGACGAGGGCCCGTACTGGGCGACCGGATCGCCGGTCACATCCGGCCCGTGACCCTCGCCCCCGTGGACCCCGGCGCTATCGGCACCCCGGAGACGGTCGGGTGGCTGGCGCTGGAGTACATGCAGCACACCGGCAGCTTCAAGGCCCGCGGCGCACGCAACTTCCTCGCCGCGCACCGGGAAGCGGGCACGCTGCCCGGGGCCGGGGTGACCATCGCCTCCGGCGGCAACGCCGGGCTCGCGTGCGCGTGGGCGGCCCGCGCCGAGGGCGTGAAGGCCACCGTGTTCCTGCCCGAGACCGCCCCGCCCGTCAAGGCCGCCCGGCTGGAGTCCTACGGGGCCGAGGTGCGCCTGGTCGGCGCCGAGTACGCCGAGGCCCTGGCCGCCTGCGAAGCGTCTGGTCCCTGCTGCGGCGCGGCCACCAGGCCAACACCGCCTTCACCGACCCCGACCACCTGCTGAGAACCCTGCGACACGGCCTCCGCCAGATCCAGTACCGCAGCGACCTCATCGACGGATGCCTCACCGCAACCGGCCTCACCCTGACGACACCACACCCGAAAAGTCAGTAACGGGGCGTGAGGTGTCCAGGTAACAACATCGCCGTGTGTGTCGGTCGCGTGCTCGGTGATGGGCTGGTCGGTCTTGTTGCCCATGATCTAGTCCAGCATGTAGTGCGCCTCGCGGCGGGTGACGATGATGACCTTCGTGCCGAACGTGGTGTGCTGGTCGCTGACGTGGGTGTAGGTGGACAGACCCTGCCCGGCGAAGTACTTCTTCATGGCCCGGGCGGTCGTCGACTTGCCCTTGACCGGGAACCGCTGCCCGTCCGAGGACGACAGCGTGCCCCCGCCGAACACGCTCGTCAGCGGCAGCCGGTGGTGGTAGTTAACGACCGCGGCGTTCGCCGCCGCCAGGGTCTCCTCGCGGACTTACCACTCCTGGGTCCGGGCCAGGATGTCGTAGGAGATCCCGCACGCCTCCGCCATCCGCACCAGGCCCAGATTCGTCGCGTTCGCGATCAACAACCGCCAGCAGATTCCGCTTCAGCTCCGGCGAACGGGCCTGCTTCCCGCTGACATGCATGAAGCAGCCCAGGAACCCGGTACGGCGGTCCAGTTCCACCAGCAGCGAGGCGATCGGGGCCAGCGGCAGCAGCTCCGCGAGCTCCTCCTTCAGCGCGGCGGCCTTGGCCGGGATGTCCTCCGCCGACAACGGAGGAATGACCAGCTCCCCGCCCGGCGACAACCGCACCTCACCCGTGCCCGCCCTCCGGTTGCCCAGCACCTTCTCCAGACCGCCCATCGCAGCCGCCAGCTCCTCCCGGCACGCCTCCAGCGCAGACCGGGCATCGACGGGTTTGCCGACAGCTGGCAGAACTTCTCCCACTGCACAGGCGTGAACAGGTACGAGGCAGGGTCGGTGTACCGGCGTGACGACGGCACGTAGACATCCCCTGACCGGGGCCCGTCCCGCAGACCCAGCAGGACGGTCAGCTCCCAGAAATGCCGGTAGGCCGTGGTGTCCTTCTCCCGCACGGCCTGCTCAAGGTAGCCGGCCCACTTCGCGGGAACGAAGTCGGTCAGCGCACCGTCGGGGACCTTCCGGGTCCCTCGGGATCATTTGAGACTAGTGGAGTGACCGGAGGGCCTCTGGTGAATACGGTCGTGCAGGTTGCCCCACACAGCGGCTCCAGTCGGCCCAAGGCTTTGAGGTGCCCACGGCAGTCGGCGTGAGCATTCGCTAGTGCTGCTCGAAAGTGGACGAGGCAGTAAGGCGAATGGCCCGGGCGCAGAGGGCGGTGCCGTAGAGGTCAAGTGCGTCGTCAGGGTCCTCCGCATAGTGGTCGGCGATTTCGTGAAAGTTGTACCACCCCTTCACCCGGGCTGCCCGACGATCACCATCGGTGCGTACAGCAGAGGAAATCAAGCTGTGGAGAATGCTGGCGTGATAGCGGCGTTGCTCGCACATCGCTTTCCAGTGCGGATTACTCTGAGGGTCCGAGGGAAGTAGTTCGGTAGAGCTCCGGGGACGCTGCTCACTGAGGTAGGCCCGGATGTAGGCGGCGGGGCGGGCGGGTCGCCAGGTGAGGTACCAGGAGTGGAGCTCGGTGATGATCTGTTCGGCGTCGAGACCCTGGTCGATGAGGGGGCGCAGGGCATAGGCAAGTTGACGGAGCGATTCGGTCTGGGTCCAGATGACGCGGGGCCGGACTTGGCGGGCGATCCAGATGTCCTGTGCGACCTGGGTGGCGGAGCGACGGGGAGCGTAACCGGAACGAGTCTGTTTGGTGGAGCTGGTAGGTGTGTGGCGGCTCGCGCGCTTGGGCGAGCTGTTGTTCAAACCACTCTCATCCTGCACTGTCACCTCTTCCTGAACCACGGTCAGGGAAGGGGTCCACGGCGAGCAGGCCATCTGGTCGTCTTCCGGACGGGCTGCGGGCGTGTGGTAGTGGCGCTGGTTAACAACTACGCGGGCGTGGTAGCCGGTGCCGATGCGCTGTTGATTGGTGGCGCGGTCGAACGCGGCTGGGATGACTGCGGCGTAGACGGTGGCTGTGGCGGCGTAGCCGGGCAGGCCCAGGAGACGGCGGATGTTTGTTTTGGATCCCCGGGAGACCCATGCGAGGAGTCCCATCTCGCGCAGGATTTTGGTGTGTTTGGTGATGGTGCTGCGGGCCATGCCGGTGCGGGTGATGGTGCGGTCGATGGCGTAGCGGACGTGGCCGGTGTCGTAGTCCATGCGTGCCGCAAGGTCTTGGGCGAGGATGAGGGTGGTGGCGGTGGCCTGGGGGTGCGGGCTGGTGGCGAGTGTCCATTCGACGGCGCGGAGCCAGCGGCGGGGCCCGCTGCGGCGAGATGCGGTGTGCTGGATGGTTTGATCCTGGGCGGTAACCGCAGTGAACGGGGCGCCGGTTGAGGGGGCTGTGGTGGGGGTGCTGAGCTGGGTGGGGATGCCAGGTCGGGATTGAGGCATCACAAAACCAGCCCTCGTGGTGGCAGCGATGACCGGCTCCTGGAACGAGGGGTGCCTTGGGCAAAACAAAACTCGGCTCGGCAGCTCTGGAGAGTCAGCGGTCGAGTTCTGGAGGTGGTGTTGAGTTAGGAGTGGTGGGGCATTTCACCTCTGACTGTGGTGCGGCAGGTGAGGCCTGCACGGCTGGGTGGTCGCCGGCGCAGCATCTTCCCGAGCTCAGCCGCAGTGCTGTTGGGGATGCAGGGGTGGAATGTGGGGGTTCAGGCCGCTGGTTTGGGGGTTGGTGAGGTCCGGCGCCGACGTGCACCCAGGGCTGCTATTGCTTCGGGCAGCTCGGCGACCCAGAGGCCGACAGGGATCCTGAAGGCGACGCGTCCGTTGAGGTGGTCGAGGTCGAAGGCCGCGCGCTGGCCGGGGCTGGTGACCAGGTGGACGGAGTCCTCAAGGACCCACAGCGCGGTCTCTGAAGTGGTGTTGGGATCGGAGACCGCGTCCCGGGCGGCTTCAACGGCGCTGGACTGCCAGAGCTCAAGGTCTTGGCGCGCGCTGCGGGGGCGCCGGTTGCCGGGCCACACGATCTGGGAGACGAAGGCGTAGACGCGCAGGGCGACAACGGCGTCCTCGAAGTGGGGGGCGTGGAGAACGCCCTGGTCGCGGGCTTTCCATGCCCACGATTCGCTCAGTCCGGCCGCTGTTGCGACGGCGCTGGTGCTGAGCTGAATGCTGGTCTCGACCATCGAGCTGCTCCGCAGTGGATGTATGTGGATCGTGCTGCACACGCTACCGCATAAGCAGCACAGATTTCTTGTGTCACTAGACCTTCTGGGTGTCGCGAAGTCCTACAAGGGCCTGATGGGTGTGGATTTTAAGCGCCCTTGAGTTCCTGATTCCCGTCAGGCAAGGGGAATCAGATCTAGTGACACGGGTGCAGAGAGGCGGGGGGATGGAGCTATCAATAGGCGCATGACTCGGCACGGAGCAAGATGGGTCGTTAGTGAGCAGAATTCATGGCAAGATATGGAAATGGCTATAGGTAACGCAACAGCGTTACCTATAGCCATCGGTATATTCAGAAAATGCCACAGCTCAGGCCATAGGCGCGCCCCCGGTCAGGCTCCGGCGCTCCGGCCGACGTAGTTCGCCCTCGGCATTGAGCGCGATCAGTAGACGCTCAAGTGCGGCGGAGACCACATACAGTCCCCGCCGACCGTAATCCGCCTCCTGCAACTCCTGATGAAGGGACGACATCAGGGCATGAGCCTGCCGACCCACACGGTAGGTCGATTGCTTGCCCTTCTCGACATAGGCCATCCGGTCGTCGAGGAACTGCTGTGCCCACACGATCTGTTCGTCGACGTTCGTCGGGGCGTGACGCAGTGCCGCATCGAGGTAGTGACCGAAGGCCAGCCCACCGTTGCCTGATGACCGGCGGTCCTGGGCGATACGAGCCTTGAGCGCCGCCAGGATTTCGGGCTCGATACGGAAACCGTGTTGTTCCCACTCCTCTGAACGGATCTTCGCCTGGGCGAAGCTCTCATGCACCGCAGTATGTGCCCACGAGCCACGTTGACTCTTGGACCGGCGCCGGGGGGAAGGTTCGGCCGCCGAAACCGGGACTGCCGAATCGTCAAGGGTCGGTGTCTCAAGCAGAAGCTCCGCAGGGACAAGGCTGGGCTCGGTAACTCCCTCTGAAACCAGGGCAGATGAGAGGTAGGGGTCGGGTGTGGAAGGGGATTGCGGCTGTACCGATGCAGAGACGCTTGTGGTCGTGCTGGTGGTCTTGGCCGTGACCGAGAGAAGGTCACGGCCCTGGGTGGTGTCTGGAGTGACCTCTCTTGCTACTTCTGGTCGGGAGCCGCTGGGGGCTTCCTGGTGTGCTGAGGACGAAGGAGAGTCTGGCGCACCGGCCGGGCCTCGGCTCGGAGGCGGTACAGGGACGGCTGGGCCAGCAGCCACTGATGCACGGGGTGTTGCAGGGTCGGCTGCGAGCGCGCCTCCGCCACCGAGGAACGAACGCTCGGCTACCTCGTCCGCACCAGCGAGGAGGTTCTGCAGTAGGGCCGCGGGCTGCCCCTTACCTCTGGCGGCTGACTGGAACGCGGAAGCGGACTTCTTCTTTCCTTTGCCGCTGGCGGTCGAACTACTCATCGGAGGCCCCCGTAGCAATGGGCTCGGGAGTTTCCCACTTCTCGACCGGCTGGTCGATGCGTGTGAGAACTTCTCCCATCAGCCGAGCGTACTGCTTGCCTGGCGCGTGGTTCGCGAAGCGGAGCACCGCCGGTTCCCCGTACGCGTACGAACCGGAGATGCGGTCATCCTTGCGAATGTCAGTGACGAACGGGTACAAGCCGGCTTCAATAACGCCGTTACGGATATTGACTTCCTGAGCCTTCATCATCGACGGAGCGCTCGAACGATTGAGGACCGCACCGAGGTACTGCGGATCACACTCCCCACCCGTCCGGTCCTTCACGTACCCCACCGTCCCCCGGATAGCCACCGCTCCCTTGAGAGTGGAGTATTCCGGATAGCAGACCGTTAGCACATGGTCTGCGGCGGCCAGGGCGGTAGCTGCGAGCGAAGAGACCGCTGGCGGAGTGTCGATGACTACGAAATCAAACGCATCCTCGATCTCCATCAGCATGCGGCGGAGAACTGGTGTGGCCTGGTACCCCTTCTTGTGAATGAGGTCCTGGGCTGCGGACATGGTCGATTCCTCCCCCGCCAGCAGATGGAGAGTCCCGCCGCCGTCCCAGTCCTCGAGCAACTCCCCACGGTTGAACATGATGGTAGGTAGATCTATCCGCATGTTCTGCATACGTGCCTGAAGAGCCCAGCCCAGCGAACGAGCCAGTTGATCCTCACCAGAGAGGTTCACACCGAGAGCCGTGCCGGCCTGGGCTTGGGGGTCAAGATCGACCACGAGCACGCGGTGACCGGCGAGCGCGAGGCCTGCTCCCAGATTCACGGTCGTGCTGGTCTTACCAACGCCCCCCTTCTGATTCGCGACTGCGAGGACCTTCATGGTCCTTCCACCTCTCCTACTGCAACGTTTGTGGTGCCTGCCGCCTGGAGCCCCTTGTCACCAGGGAAATGAGAGTCAGTCCTGCCTACGAAAGTGCAAGAATTGCCGGTTTCGACAGTATTTTGCGCTTCCGTTAGCTCCAGAGTGACTCACTTTAGTCTAGTGACACGGGATCTTCGCGCATGACCATAACAGGGTCAGCCTCCCATGCTGTACCCCGACGCGCGGAGGGGGCGTGGCTTCGGGTCCGGCAGGGAGCGTTGAGGCGGGAGGAGTGGTGAAAGCGGTCCGGTGGGGGCACAAGGGCGAAGGAGGCAACAAGCAGGCAGGAGCTCAGTGCTTGGCCGATGACACCAGGCAGGGTGTGATCGGTTGCGTGCCGGTTCGCGATTTGCGTTATGAGATTCCAACTGCTAAGGCACGATGACTGAGAGAGCAGGCGCGGGAGTACGCGAGCGTGTACCGAGGGGCAGGGCAAGTGCGGCGGCCTGCTTGCTCGGTACCTGCCACGCCAGTGAAAAGGGTCCAGCGGAAGTCTGATCGGAGAGCAGAGGATGGGCTGGCTGACCGGCAAGTCAGTAAGTGGACAGAGTGACATCCTCGCTCATCGGCACGCCGACTGAATCGGCGGGTTCCTATCTTCCAACAGGAAACGCTTGGTAGCTCACTTGCGGGGGTGCGGAACAAGCGGTTCGTACGGACGTGGGTAGGGCGGCGAGAACGTCTGTCCGGTGGGTGGTTCATTAAATGGGAAGTTAACGTGGGCGTCAGTCCTGTGACCAGTGGGTTTACGCGTCCGAGAGAGCGATAGTTGATTAGCGGAGCCTCCCGATGACTAGTTCGCTGGGTAGATCCGTGGGTCGTAGTGGTCGGGCGTGGGCAGCTGGACTGATTCATGGGATCGGTGTTCGTGCGAGGGTCAGCTATATAACTGGTCGATGAGACAGCACGTACGTCTGCGCTGTCGTCACAAAAGCGGGTGATTCGTCCAGTGGCCAATCGGGCAGCTCGACCGCTAGCCACCTCGGTAGCTAGATAGGTAGCAACAGCAATCTACTTATAGATACTGAACATGAAACATAGATCAATGCAGATGAAAGTTTGCAGACTCCGATATGGATCGTTAGAGTTGTGAACTTATTGATAGCTATTGATGAAGGAACTTTACTCGCATCATCTATGTCGATATGGATGCTCATATCTATCGGTATATTTGCAGGTGGTGGAGCTACTCCCTTAGTGTCCGGGCGATTGAGAGTCTAGGGCCACCGCCTTGCCTGTGGCGAACTTTTGACACCATGGTAGTGAGTGATTTCTGGGTGTTCACGCATAAACGTGATAGCTCGCGCTCCCGTGGAGCGGCGCCATGGTAGGTCCAAAGCTTGAGCGCCGACTGAGCTTTGGGCGGAGAGTCGACGCCATGAGTCGGGTGAGACAGGGCTTGGGTGGGGGCTGGTTGACTGCTGGCATCCACAGGTGCTGACTTTGTGTCCGAGTAAACCCTCCCCACGTTTCTTGCCGGTGGTTGGTTACTGACCTTGCGGGCGTGATGTGAATGGGCTGACAGGTATCGGTTGCCGTGGGTCAGTGTGCGTTCGGTGTAGAGATGGCGTCATGAATGGCAGGAGAGCGGCGAGCTGGCGGTGCGAAGCCGGGGCCGCGACCGGTTCCTAGGCCGTTTCTTTCGGATCAGCGTGCTGATCAGAGGAAGATGCCCGCGAGGTGGAGTCCGGGGAGGTAGGTGGTTGTGGTCTTCTCGTAGCGGGTGGCGATGCCGCGCTATTGCTTGAGGTGGTTG
>NZ_JAJQQS010000044.1 GCF_021228125.1 Streptomyces albireticuli | reverse complement strand
GGACGTATCACCTCAGTCGGTGGCACCACCCGCCGGAACAGCACCCACAACTCGTCCGGCACCAGTCGCTCCACGAGATCCGCCATGCACGGCTCAACGAACGATCACGCCATAAGAAACGACGTCTTAGAACTGCGCAAGGTGGACGAGTTCGACTACCTGGGTGACACCCCGTCCGCCAACGGTGGGCACTGGTCCGCCGCAGCGTCAGCAAGCCCGATGAGATCGCAGACTTCCTCGCCTACGCACCGCGGGTCTCCACAGCGGCCGACCTGGTCCGGATCGCGGGAACTCGCTGGCAAATCGAGGAGTGCTTCCAGGCGGCGGAGAACGAGTGCGGCCTGGGCCAGTACAAGGTCCGTCGATACAGCGGCTGGTACCGGCACGTCACCCTGGCCATGCTCGCCCACGCCTACCTCGCTGTCATGGCAGCCGACGCGGAGGACAAGCCCTGGCCCCACCGTCGCGGATCACGCTGGCCTCAGCGGAAATGGACGCCGATGGCCAACCACGTTCGACAACGCGATCGCCCGCACAGACACCCTCGAAATGGCGAGCCCGGTCCCTACCGCACCAGCATGACAGGGAGAACACCCCCTGCCCGGACAAGGTCGCACGGTCAACGACGACCAGGTCACAGCCATCTGGAGGCCACGCTACCGGTAGTTCGTTAATTTCGGCGGTAGAGGTCAAGAGGTCTGCCGGTGGCGACTGCGTCGAGCAGGGCTTGGAGTTCGGTGGGTGGGTCCTTGTCCGTCCAGGCCTGCCACCAGCGGTGGAGGGTGGTGGCGGGGGTGAGCCAGGCGCGGACGGCGCGTAAGGCCCTGGGCCAGCAGGGTGGCTGGGGCTGGTGGGGTGTGGCTGGTCCCCCTCTTTGGCCCGTCGTCGGGACAGGGATCCGGTGTAGTGGTATCCAGTGGCCCGGGTGGTGCGAACCACCGGTCCCAGCAGAAGGAGAACGCGCAGTTGACCAGGGTCTGGTGGCGTTTGATGGCGCGGGCGGAACGGACCTGGAAGTCGGCCCAGCCGAGTTCGTCCTTGATCTGTTTGTAGCTCTGTTCGGTCCAGGGCCGCAGTCCGTAGAGGCGGACGATCTCGGCGAGGCTGGCTGGCGGGTGCGGGGAGGTGGTGGCGTGCGGGGCGTCGGGGTGGGGCAGGTTGGTGGCCAGGTACCAGGTGGCGTTCTCCGGCAGTCTGCCCGGATCGGTGGTGGCCACGACCAGGTGGCACGGGCTGTCCGGGCCGTAGCCGCCAAGGCGGGCGTCGGCGGTCCACCAGGTTTCGGTGTGTCCGTCGCGGAAGTGGCGCTCGACCGGCGTCCAGTCGCCCGGGTGGTCGGGGCTGGTGCCGGCCAGGGCGCGGGCGGCGTCGACCGGGGTGTGCGGCTGGTCGGCGCGGGCCCAGGAGCCGCAGTGCGGCCTGAGGGCGACGACGTAGGGCAGCCCGGCATCGCGCAGGGCGAGGTTACCAGTCGTCGCTCGTGGAGTAGGCGCAGTCGGCCACCACGGCCCGGCAGGCGAAGCCCGCTTCCTTGCCCTGGGTCGCGAGGGTGGCGGAGATCTGCGGTTTGGTGCGGAAGGCGGGATCGGCCCGGCCGCGGTCGAAGTGGTGGGCGGGGGTGTATGGCTGTGTGTGCAGCGGGTAGTAGATCCGTCCGTCGGTCCACACGGTGGTCACTGTGACGATGCCGTTGTCGGTTTTGCCGTACCGGCCCAGCCACTGCCGGCCCACGTGTGCGGTCGCCGTGCCGTCCTTGCGGTCCCCGGAGTCGTCGATCGCGATGACTCCGCCGTCGTGCGGTGCCGTTGCCTCCTGCTTGCGCAGCAGTTCAAGTCGCCGGTCGTTGACCTGTTCGGCCTCCCAGGGGGACTCGGAAAGGAAGAACTGCAGCCGCTGCACCAGCGGACCGCCGGCACCGGCCGTCGGCACCGCTCCGGCCAGACACGTGAGCGTCTTGTTCCGGTCCCGCGGGGCGAGCAGCCCCGTGAGGTACTCGCGGAACCCTCGCCGCTGAGCCAGGCTGAAGAAGAGATCGTCGAACCGGGCCGCGTAGTCCTCCAACGGTCCCGGCGCGGGCGGACACGGATGGCGAGCGGTCATCTTCGCCCCCCCCCCATTACCTTCTTGGTGGCCCCGCAATGGGGCGCCCGGCCTCCGGAGTTGGCATGACTTTCTCCCCCTGTCGAACACATGGCCTGGGGGTGGTGTCACCGGCTCCGGAGGCATCGACAGACCGCTGATTAGGGGCATGACCACCGGCTTCTTTGCAGGTCGGGAGGCTCTTCGTAATGTGGATGTGGCGATCGGTGCCGTGGGACGGCCGGGCGAGGACGACCGAAGGACGCACGTGATCGACGTCAGTGACATCGGCGCCTTCCTCGGCCTGGACGTCGGCAAGGGCGAACACCACGCCACCGCCGTCACCCCGGCCGGGAAGAAAGCCTTCGACAAACGGCTGCCCAACAGCGAGCCGAAGCTCCGCGAGGTCTTCGGGAAACTGCAGGCCAAGCACGGAACCGTGCTCGTCGTGGTCGACCAGCCCGCCTCCATCGGAGCCCTGCCGCTGGCGGTGGCCCGGGACATGGGCTGCCCGGTCGCCTATCTGCCCGGCCTGACGATGCGGCGGATCGCCGACCTCTACCCAGGGGAGGCCAAGACCGACGCCCGCGACGCGTTCGTCATCGCGGACGCCGCCCGCGTCATGCCCCACACCCTCCGCTCAGTCGACCTCGAAGAGGAGACCAGCGCCGAGCTGGAGATGATCGTCGGCTTCGACGACGACCTGGCCGGCGAAGCAACCCGCATCAGCAACCGCCTGCGCGGACTGCTGACACAAATCCACCCGTCGCTCGAACGGGTCCTGGGCCCGCGAGTGCAGCACCCGGCGGTGCTCAAGCTCCTCGACCAGTTCGGCTCCCCCGCCCAGATCCGCAAAGCCGGACGCCGGCGGCTGGTCACCCTGCTCCGACCTAAGGCACCACGGATGGCCGAGCGGCTGGTCGAAGACATCTTCACCGCCCTGGACGAACAGACTGTCGTCGTTCCCGGCACGGACGCGGCCGCACTGATCGTCCCCAGCCTCGCCAACTCGCTCCAAGCAGTCCTTGACCAGCGAAAACTCCTCGCCACAAGGATCGAGGAACTGCTGGAGGCCCACCCTCTTTCGAAGGTCCTGACGTCCATGCCGGGGATCGGCGTCAGGACCGGAGCGCGGATCCTCATCGACGTCGGCGACGGATCCAGCTTCCCGTCCGCCTCCCACCTCGCCGCCTACGCCGGCCTCGCCCCAGCGACCCGCAGTTCCGGCTCGTCGATCCGCGGCGAACAACCCTCCAGACGCGGAAACAAGCAGCTCAAACGGGCCTTCTTCCTGTCGGCGTTCGCTGCCTTGGCCGACCCGGTCTCCCGGATCTACTACGACAAGAAGATCGCCCAGGGAAAGCACCACACCCAAGCCCTCCTCTGCCTCGCCCGACGCCGAGCCGACGTGCTCTTCGCGATGCTCCGCGACGGCACCTTCTACGACCCCAAGCCAGCCCCATCAGCTTGACCAAACCCATAGGGGCACCCCCCCCCATCAAGACAGCTCACTCCTGCTACCGGAATACGACCAACACGACCTGCTGTCAACCCATCCCGCCACCGGAATTAACGAACTACCGCTAGAGACAAAACCCAAGGACACGACCCACTGGTCAACGCGGTCGAGGGCAACAAGGACGAGACCGTCACACTCAACGGCCTCCCGGATCCGGAAAGGCCTTCGGACCGCAGCCACACCGAGCGGAGACACTCAAACCAACCACCGACCCATTCCTCATCAACAAGGTCCCGTCACGTCGTCGGCCCTGGCACCTCGACCCGCCTGAGCCTAGCCGCCCACCCTCGACGTCGATGAGAAGCCACTCACCCAGACCCCAGATGGGCCCCAACCTATCCCGCCGGTACCGCCGGTGACTGCGCCAGGCGTCCAAGCGCCACAACCCAGACTGTGTCCGCGCCGGCACCTCCTACCTCATCGCGCTCGGAGACAGCCTGCGCCCATTCCTGGACGGCAGCCCCACCCCGTTGCCTCCCGGTCCTTGGAAGGCAACACTCCTCACGAGTTCGGCTAGATACGCCCCAGTCTTCCCCGTACCGGCCTAGAATCCACTCATGGCCCAGAAGATCATCACCATCTACACCGACGACCTGACAGGAGAGGAGACTCAAGACGCCGCCACGCACTCCTTCTCCATCGACGGCATCGGTTACGAAATCGACCTCAGCCCGGAGAGTTACGAAGAAATGCTCCAAGCATTCGGCCCCTTCGTGAATGCCGCCCGCAGGCGCGGGAAAAACAAGAAAGCAGCTACGCGCACCGCAGCCACCCACCCCGGCCAGGATACAGCAGCAATCCGCACCTGGGCCAAAGAAAATGGCTACAGCATCAACGAACGCGGCCGAGTACCCGCTGATGTTCGCGACGCCTACACTAAGGCTCACCCTTCAAAAACATAAACAAATCGAAATGAGCGGAAACCGGCATCCAGGATACGCGCGCAGGAAAATGGCACCAAAGGGGCCTCATCATACGGCTCCGAGAGAACACCTGGGGCTGATTCGATCGCATCCTGGCTGTTCGGCCCGTGTCGTCTGACTCGGCCGGAGCGGTTTATTTTGCGGCCCCTAAAATGGTCACAACTTAGCGATTGTGCACTCCGACCCAGCTTTCTAGGTGCGCCAGCGTTGCTTGAGTACGGCCATGGCGCGTTCGCCGGTGAAGCGTAGATCTCGGCAGTGGTTTTAGGGCTGGTCGCCGATGCTAATGTCGGGGTGCTTGTGGAAGAGAACATGGATGCCACTGCCGACGCCGATGTACCCGATGTCGGCCAACGTGGCAGTCCGGAATACCGCCGGGCTCGACATCGGAGACCTCACAGAGATGTGGCGTCGGGTATAGCGAGGGCTTCATGTTGTCTGCGAAGTTTTTGATCCGAATCGCGTACCAGAGATCGGTGCCGCGTTCGGTTTCATCGGCCACACGGTCACACCGGACGAGATTGCCGTCCAGGGCCGCGCACCGCAGGCTCTCGCACCGGCACTGTGCCAGCACTCCGGCAAGATCGGGCACCTCGGCCACGAGGGTTTCGATGCCTCCGGGGGAGTATCGCTGACCTGGGAGATTCCCGCGTACCGGGCCATGCAGTGGACCCAGTGCCCTTGTGTCGCGACGGGTACCTTATCGAATTCCAGTGTTCGGCGAGCAGACGGGCGAGCCACTCGAGCACAGGACGCAGGACGTCGGGCATACCGCAATGAGAGACCACGTGAAGCCTCCTGGATCCGGCAGAAACTTTCGCAAGTCCGCCCTACCAGGGGCTTCACGTGCTGTTCAGAGGTCACTCGCTTACTAAGAAAACCTTACTGAATCGATGAATCACGGCCTGTTACGAATGCCAATCACTTCCAACAGGGATATAAGTTAGATTACCGAGAAAAGTATTCTCTACACTCTTCTACTTCTTGAGGATATTTTTCCTCGAATTCTTTAGAGAGCGCTTCTCTCTCCTCTAAAGAATTCGACTTCCAGAATTTTTCATAAAGCACTTTGCAATTCTCGGACGGCTCAAGCTGATCTGCAACGGCTAGGCCATTCACGAACAAGCCGTGAGCGACAAACCCAGCAGAGAGCATCAGGGCAGCGGAGTAACGAATTTTCATGATCGCACTTTCTAGAGTTCCACCCAGCTGATAAGCGGGTAGTGATCGGATGGTATTTTAAGTTCTCCTTTTTCACCCGAGGGCACACTGTAGTCGTCCAGGATCTTGCCTCCTTCTAGATCAGGGAAAGCTGGAGCCGCCGCGTCTCCTTTTATGCACCCGACATAGTCCAGCACATTCTTGTATTTGGCAAGCGTGTTTTCCTTATCGAGCCTCAGCTTCGCCCGTGGATTCTTAACCATGTCGTAGGTGTACTTTTTCTCAAAAGTCGGATAACTGGCTTGTGGGAAGAGCGCACATCCGAGCTCTTTCTCGGCCTCTTTAAATTCTTCGCTCACTTCGCTCTTAGGTGCGCTCTGATCGTTATGATCAATTTCATAGTAGGGAACATTAAAGTCCCCTGCTACCACGATGGGCGCCCCGCCAGACTTTTGAGTAGCCCATGTGCGGAGCTGTGTTATTTGCTTTACCCTTATTTTTCGATCTTCTTCCGGCGTTTTCTCATCCGCTTGCAGGTGCGTACCAGCAAGCCAAGCAGACGTCCCATTGACATCTAGCTTCACGAGTCCAGCACCTTTATTGGCCCAATAGTCCCAGCTATTCTTACTCGAATCATCAAATGTAAGCTGATGCTTTTCTGTGATTTTGAATTTACTTAAAATCTTCACTCCGCCGCTGATTACAACTAGACTCCTACTGCAGTCTCCGGAGTACGAGTCCCATTCGTCTCCAGAGCACTGCACCCCGACAAGCTTAGTCTGATAGGGGTACTTATTCTTAATTTTATCCGTATTTGTGAGAGCTTCGGCTTCGGAAGTGAAGGCTTCATCTAGCACTACCACGTCGGCGTCATTATTTAATATGACTGTCTCTGCATTATTTACCCGGTCCTGCCTATACTCGGTTCCCGGTGTCCACCAAGGCACCGATTTAGGGAGTTGTTCAATATTGAATGCCATGACGCTAAATTTTGCCTTATCAGCCATTTTTGGTACATTGCTACCAGCTACAGCTTGGCCGCCAGCCATGGAAAGGAGTAAGCCCACACACGAAGCGGATGCGATTGCTTTTATGTTCATTACACTCGACTCACATTCATTCTATGAAATACAAAATACGAAGATCTCTCAGACTATCGAGGGCATTTTCCTTACCTACTATGACACCTTCTCTGTTAATTGATTAGGATAAACTGCCCTGGATCTATTATCTATGGAATTGACTAGGCGTCGTCTAAGCGTACCGTCGCCGGGGCCTTCCTGCTTTCTGATGGCATATTCGCGATCAAGGAATCGGCGATATTTCGTCGTAGAATCGGATATCAAGTACAAGGCGTTCTGGGGGCCCCACTGTAGCCTGCAAATCTTCTTCTAATCCGGTAACTGGTCTGTGGTGGTAAGGGTGCTGCGGTTTTTTGGGTTCAGGTCAGTGAGTGGAAAGCGGGGTTGTGCACATAGCAACGCCGCTGGTGGTCTAAAGCGTGTTGCAGAAGGCTGTGAATGGACAGGTCAGAGCTGCTCCAAGCACTTCTGATCATGCAGCCATGGTGAGGTCGTGCATGTGGGCGACCGCTTGGAGGGCATGGTGGAGACCGTCGCCAGTTGTCGGCAGTCGCGGAGGATTTGTAGTTCTTCATGCGAACGAAGGCGTGTTCGATGCGAGCACGGAGAGCCTGCGGTGCTTGGCATTGTCTTTTTTTCCCCCGGCCAGGAGGGGCCGGCTGGGGCATTTTCGGTGCGGGACGATCAGGCCGGTGTTGATGTAGGCACCGTCGCCGAACACGGTGACGCCTTGGCATCGCTCCGCCAGACCGGAGCTCCGCCAGACCTGGGAGTCAGCCCTGTCGCCGGGGGCTGGCCATGCGAGGCTACGACCAGACGAGTGTCGGCATCGATTGAGACCCGCACGTTCGCGGAGAACCGGTAGTTGCGGCTCGAGGCGCCGATCCGCCGGTCCCGCACCGGGATCAGGGTGCCCTCCACGATCCACAACCGGTCCGCAGAATCCACCGACCGGCAGGCCGGCTCGAGAGCGAGCAGAGGACGCAGCCGCTGCATCACCCTACAGACGGTCGCCGGCGACACCCCGAACAACGGCGCCAGCTGCCGCATCGTGAGGTTCGTACGGTAGTAGACGGCCACGACCAGCACCCGGTCCGCCAGCGGCAGACATCACGGCCGCCCGATCCGCAGCCCAGTGAACGTCTCCACCCACAACCACTCAGCCCTCAACACACCGGCCAGACCAAAGAAATGCCCTGACCATAGCCTTCTGCAACACGCTTTAATTGATGTCCCGTAATGGGTTGTTGGGGCAGGTTGAGGTGTCTCTCGTGTACTCGTGGGCTATCCCGCGAGGGTGAGGTTGTGGAGTCGGGCGATGTCGAGTAGGGCCTGGTGGAGGCCGTCGCCGTGCGGGCGGTGGTCGCGGGGGATTGTGAAGGTCTTCATCCGGGAGAAGGCATGTTCCACTCGGGCTCTGGCCCTGCGGTGGACGGTGTTGTCCGCTTGCTGTTCGGGGGTGAGAGGTCGGCTGGACTGGGGCCCGTGCGGAATGGGCGCGGCCGTGCCGTGGTAGCCGCCGTAACCCAGGAGTGGCGCGTTCCTCACTATCTGGTCCACGCTGGACTCGCCATAGGCCTGGGCATCGTGCCGGCTGCCGGATAACGGGCGGCTGACCGCGACTATCCAGACGGCTGTTCGCGTCGTTGATGACCTGTGGGTTTGTCGAGTAACGGTAGTTCTTGGAGGTCGTGGCCACGCTCCGGTCGCGGGTGGGGCCCAGGGCTCTGTTCACGATCAGCGCCGTGCCCGCCGGGTGTTGGCGGCGGACCGGTGCCAGCGCGAGGAGCGGAGCGATGTGGTCGGTGACCCGGTCTGCGGCCGACTTCGAAGTCCCCAACAGCGGGCCGAGCAGCCGCATGGTGAGGTTCGTCTGCCAACACGCGGCCACAGCAGTACCCAGTCCTCCAGCGGCAGCCCCCACGGCCGACCACCACCACCCCAGCGGCGCACAAGACCAACCAGCCTGCGGAACCGCCGCTCGCCCGGACCTGCGAACAGCCCTACCCAGCCCGGCTCGGACGCCGTCACCACAACACCCACACCAAGATCATCACGCGCCTGGCCAGGCCTTACAAGACACCATTTAGACGTCGTTTCTTATGGCGTGATCGTTCGTTGAGCCGTGCATGGCGGATCTCGTGGAGCGACTGGTGCCGGACGAGTTGTGGGTGCTGTTCCGGCGGGTGGTGCCACCGACTGAGGTGATACGTCC
>NZ_JAJQQS010000043.1 GCF_021228125.1 Streptomyces albireticuli | reverse complement strand
AGGCAGGAGTTGCCAGGCTATGTCGTTGTGAAGGACGTACAGGATGCCCTGCAGACACAGCCGGTCCGATGCTGGCCGCGGCCCTGGCGCCTTCTCCGGCCAGGGCGGCAGCAGCGGCTCGATCAGCGGCCCACAAGCCGTCGTCCACGTCCCACGGCCGAGCACTCACACATCACGAACGGTCGAATCATCACACCGGTCACGCCCGACCAGGAGACCTCAACAAGATCCCGTTACGAGCTCTAAGGCGCTGTAAGCCGTTGCAAGGGTAGTTCAGCACAGAGAAGCAGAGAGTCAGCTATCGAAAGGTGAGGAATGTCGTAGGATTTGTCAGCGCGGGGCCCTTGCGTTTGGAGTCACCGGCACAGGCTTCGCGTTCCATGGGAAAGTGGGACACCATCGGCTTCTTGGTGAGACTGTCGTGGGTGCTGGCCCCGGAGAGCCCAACGCGAGGCCCGGCGGCATCGGACAGGATGTGTTCCCACGATAAATGGCATCTAACAAACAATCGAGAACTTCATTCTAATCGTTTCGACGTCTCGGCAGATTTGGGTGTCGCCTTACCGGAGAGGGCGATATCTGCAATTTTGTCGACTAAATACTCGTCTGGATTATTGAAGGGCTGCACCTGAACTCCCTGCCCTACGCGAACGCACTGCCCTTACGTGTCAAAGTCTCCGCAGCCAATGTCCACGACAGCCTCGGGCTGAAGCCGATGGTGTCCTACTTCCGCATAGAAAACGAACTCCACAGCGGCACTACAAGCCTGAGCGTCTCTATCGCCGACAAACTTATGAAATGACCCGACCTGCGGCAATTACTGCACATCAGCGTCCGTACTGCGCACAAAAGCCTCAGCTCACGCGAACGGCTAGACCTCCGAAGGTGGGTGATCGAGCGCACCGTCTCCTGGCTGACCGGCTACCGGCGTTCTGCCACCCCGCTACAGGCGTCATCCCCGCAACTATCTCGACTTTCTCGAACTCGCCGCAGCTCTCTGCTGCTACAAACTCCTCCTCAAACTAACCCATGTAGGACACAGTATTAAGGACTGTGTGAGGTTGTGATCAACCGGGTGTTTGCAAGAGGTCGTTGATCCAGATCATCGAGGCGCGGAGGTGAAGGCCTGCGAGGTAGCTTTCGGGCGTCTTGTCGTACCGAGTCGCGATGCCGCGCCAGGCCTTCAGCTTATTGATCAGACGCTCGACGGTGTTCCGTTCCTTGTAGAGACCGGCGTCGTGGCTGACGGGCCGACCGCCCCGACTGCTCTTCTTCTTCCGGTTGGCGGCCTGGTCCTTCTTCTCCGGGATGACCGCCTTGATGTTGCGTTTGCGCAGGTAGGAGCGGTTGGCGCGGGAGGAATAGGCCTTGTCAGCGGCGACCGCGCCGGGCCGGGTGCGGGGACGACCGACGGGCAGACGGACCCGCACCTTCTCCAGGACGGGGACGAACTGCGGGCTGTCGGCGGCCTGTCCCGCAGTCAGCACGAGTGACAACGGACGGCACCTGCAGTCCGCAGCGAGATGAACCTTGCTGGTGAGCCCGCCCCGGGACCTGCCGAGCAGGGCTTCCTTCAGACGGAGCCTGCGCCGTCGCCGGATGCGTCGCCGCTCTTCCTGCCCGGTGTCGATTCCGCCGTCCTGCCCATTCTGTTCCTGCGGGCCGCCCCTTTTTGCCGGGCCTTCTCCTGCTCGGCGGCGGCTTCCTCCAAGGCCTCCAGGACCTCCTTGTCCATGCACATCCCGGCGGCATCGTGGTGAGCGCGGACAGTGGTGGAGCCCACGCTCACCAGGGACAGGTCCGTATTCCTCTGATGGGCCGCCCCGGCGATCACGCCCTCCAGCAGCGCGGTGAAGACGCCCGCATCCCTCCAGGTCCGGAAACGGCCGTAGACCGTCGGCCAGGGACCGAACTCACAGGGCATCTCCCGCCACTGAGCAGCAGACCGGAACCGCCAGATCACCCCCTCGAACTGCTCCCGCAGCCGCCCGGGATACGGGCCGTACTCGCCTATCGGCAGGAACGGCTCGATGAAATTCCACTGCTCGTCGGTGAGTTGCCTGCGCGTCACACCAGCGTCTTACCAGGTCCCGATCCCGCACGAGGGCGGAACTCAAGATTGATCACAATCTCACACAGTCCCTAGTCGCCCTTGCGTTCGCCGAGGACGACCTCGGTCGTGGCCTGCTTGCCGTCGCGGGTGTACGTGAGGGTGACCTTGTCGCCCGGGCGGTGTGTCCAGATCTCGCTGATCAGCGTGGGGCCGCTGTCGATGGCCGTGCCGTCCAGCTTGGTGATCACGTCGCCCGGCTTCAGGCCGGCCTTGTCGGCGGGCCCGCCCGGGGTGACGGCCGCCGCGTTGTTCTCGCCCGCGGAGGAGATCTTGGCGCCGCTGCCGGAGTCCCGCATGTTCACCGTGGCGGCGATGACGGGATAGGTCGGCACCCGGTCCTTGATCAGCTGGTCGGCGACGTTCTTCGCCTGGTTGATCGGGATCGCGAAGCCGAGGCCGATGCTGCCGGCCTGCTGCTGGCCGCCGCCGAAGCCGCCGCCGTTGCCGGCGGACTGGATGGCGGAGTTGATGCCGATGACCGCGCCCTGGGCGTTGAGCAGCGGGCCGCCGGAGTTGCCGGGGTTGATCGAGGCGTCCGTCTGGAGGGCGCTCATGTACGAGGCGTTGCCGCCACCGCCACCGCCGTCGCTGGAGGCGACCGGGCGCTTCTTGGCGCTGACGATGCCCGTGGTGACCGTGCCGGAGAGGCCGAAGGGCGCGCCGATGGCGATCGTGGCGTCGCCGACGGCGGTCTTGTCGGAGTTGCCGAGCGGGAGGGGGCTGAGGGTGGCGCCGGAGGCGTCCTTCAGCTTCAGGACGGCGACGTCGTAGCCCTGGGCGCGGCCGACGACCTCCGCGGCGTACTGCTTGCCGTTGGAGAACGTGGCCGTGAGCTTGCCGCCGCCCTGGGCGGCGGAGGCGACGACGTGATTGTTGGTGAGGATGTGGCCCTGCTTGTCGTAGACGAAGCCGGTGCCCGTGCCGCCCTCGCCGCCGCCGCTCTGCGCCTCGATGGTGACGACGCTCGGCAGCGCCTTGTTCGCGATGTCCGCCACGGAGCCCGGGCTGCGGCTCTCGACCTTGGGGTCGCCGGAGGCCGAGACGGTCGTGGAGGAGCCGCTGTCGCCGCGGTTGGCCGCCCAGAAGCCGACGCCGCCGCCGACGCCGCCCGCGACGAGCGCCGCCACCAGGACGGCCGCGACGAGACCGCCCGCGCGCTTGCGCGGCGCCGGGACGGGGACCTCACACATCCCTTCCAAGCGCATGCTAGGCAGGTTCTCTCTCTGACACATAAGACCATATTCTGCGTGATCGCTGATCGTCGGCTCTGTCTTGGCAAGTGGACAGTGGGACGCGATCGTCCAGTAAGGATTGGGGCGTCAGGAGCGTGCGTAGGGCCACAAGGGTCGAGAGTATCGATGACGAGGCGGTCTGCGCTGCTTTCGTCCAAAGTGTGCCCGGCGGGCTCTGCTGCTGCCAGTACTTCGGGGTGTCCAAGTCGACGGGTGCATCGTGAGTTCCCGATCTACTCGCGGACCGTTGCCTGAGGGCTGTTCCACAAGAAGGTGCTCGAACTCCCGAACCATCGCAGCTAGGAGTGCGGGTAAAGCTGGCATAGCACTCGCCTGGCCAGTGTGTCTGGGCCTCACTGTGCCAGCGGAGGCTGTGCGTTCAGAAGTCAAAAACCAGACCCCGCTCCCTCAGCAGCACGCACCGGTTTCCAAAAGATTCTTCATATTTCACACGCCGACCTTGCCAAACACCGTCAGCGGTTACCGTGACAGGGATATATTCTTTTGTGCAATCACGCTTTTCCCCAATTAAATCAACAAACGATCCTTCCGCTTTCTCTAGAAGTCTACAAGCATTCTCAGCAAATGGGTGAGAGCCAGTAATCTTTGGCAAGCAGGTTAGTGTCGCCGCACGCATGACGGGCACGTTCAGGTCGGCTCCTTCACCTAACGCGAGAGTGAAGACGAGATCGGAAGGAGGATACAAACTGGAAGATTCTGCCCAAACTTGCTTAGGATTTACACTTAGAGTAACCATGAAAAAAAATAACAAAATAACGCGAAATCTTGAATATGGCATTGAAACCACCCATACCGAATCGAAAATCCAATGCCTCTGCGTGCGGCATCCTCACAGCATCGCCCGATGCCTCAATAAAGCAGCCCCCTTCGCAATGCGCGAATTCTTCACCTCGCTTAACATGTCCACAGATCTATCACATGAACACCTATCCTTTTCGCGATCTGGGCTAATTTAAGATATTTACGCGACCCTCCACAGGCGCTGTTCCTCTCCGCAAGTATCTGCCCGATTTGTCATTTGAGACTGAGCCCGACGTAAAAGGAACTAACAGAGTTCTTGAATGTGGCGGTAGGTGATCACATAGCGGGCCAGTTTCAAGAAGGTTTCGTAGACATCGTCTCGGATCATCCAGCAGATCCGTAAATTCCTGGAAGCTGGGGATCTAAGCCCTCGTTTCGCTCGACCCCCCAGCGAACGGTTCCGGTCCCGAACCCATGAGGGGTGTCACGACGTGCGATGACCGGTTTGACGCAATCTTATAATCATGTTTCTCACCCTGCGGTGAACATCCCGATCGTTTTCATACGGATACGCGCGCGAAATTCACGCCGCTCGTCAGTCAGGCCCCGCCTTGTGGACACTTCACAGTTCCGGCATACCGCGAGAATCACCACGCGTCTTTCCATCGGGATCTCGGACCTTACTCAACCTCAATAATATCCCCCCTACGATTAACGCCAGAATTCCAATAAGCCTGCCTTTCGGACGAAGTCACTTGCTGCCCAGGGTTTCGATACTGGGCGACGATGGGGATCGTTTCATTGAAAAGCCGAGCGAGATCGGCCGGCTTTTCGCCGCCCTCCTCCCCCATCGACTCCCCATTGTATTTTAACCTAGGGTTTGAATAGCCGCGAACCTTCGGGCAGTCGGGGTTGCAATTTGTGTTGTATGCCATAATATCCCTCCATTTTCTACTAGAGGCAATGTAGCCTTTATTGTAGGGATATTTTTCATTACGGACCGGATCGGTTTCCCAATCGTGACTCGCGCCAAGATTATGACCCACTTCATGACTGAGCACATCCTCACCACCGGCAAGCCCTAGCCATTCCATCCCCAAGACGCTATAAGCCTGCTCCGAAGTGGCCTGCGGGTTCCCTATGTCAGGGTCGGGTCGATCCGCCCAACCCCCATTTCCCTCGTACAGCAAGCTCACCAAATCGGCGCTACTTCCGTTCCTCAGGTCCTGCACATACTGACTATTAAAATAGTTCCTAACTTCTACATAGTCCTCAAAAACTCTATTATCAAGCACAGAAAAATTATCCGCCTCGCGAATTAGCACGGACTCCACACGGCCGCATACCCCGCTATCCTTAAGTGCCGAATTCATCTCAAAGGCAGCCTGTTGTATTTTTTGCCCCACCCCATCTTCTTTATATTTTCTCCCAACCGTCGGGGTGTAAAGAAACATAATGTCAACCGTAGGGGCCTCCGGACACTCAATGATCGCCCTATTGGTTGCCTCATCCGGCCGATGTGCCGCTAGCAGCGTGCCCTGCGCCAGGGAGACTGAGCCCAGATACCCCTGGGATAGCAATACACCACCTAAGATCCCAGAAATCCAGCGCGTAATGAACTTCACTTCAACTCCTTAAGATTTCACGGAAATACACTAATAGGCGCATCTCGCGCCAAATGTCTGCTAAAAGTATTTAATCACTATTCTCACTGCAATCAGCGATAGCTCTATTTCAGTTCGATTGCAACGGCTGACAAGATGAGGTGGGTAGGGCCTGTTGATCGTGCCGTGCTTGGATACTCAGTTGGGCGCTGCTCTTTGTGTGGGGTATCGCCGTGGATCGTGTCGGATGAGTCCCTCACTCATGCCGGCTCCCTGCGGTACAAGTGGCGCTAGTGAGGAATGCGGTGAGGTCAGCTGCGGCCTCGGGGACGGCTGTGGTGAGCCGGGCCGCGAACGCCAGCTGGTCGACGCCGAGGTCCGGAACGAGGCCGGCGGCGGCCTCGCAGGGCCGGGTGCGCGTAGGTCCGCAGTGCGTGGTTAGGGCGTGCACGAGCTAGGAGTCGGCCGTCTTCGAAACGGTTCGAGGCCGACTGGTCCGCTTTGCGTAGCCATCAGACCTCAGCATGCAGCCGGACCAGTTCCTCATCCCGGCCCGTCCCCGCTGGCCGCCACGGCTGTGGTCACGGCCAGTGTTTGCCGGCCCGACGCACCCAGCTCCGCAGCGTCTAAGCCGTGCCTCTCCGATCATGTGATTCGTTGCTCTGGGCGTGTTGAGCAGGGGGGATCTGACGGATGACGAGTGGGCGGTGCTGGAGCCGTTGCTGCCGTTGAGCAACAACCGGTGCGGCCGGTGGCGGGATCACCGGCAGGTGATCAACGGGATCATTCACCGGCTCGGTATCAGCTGTCAGTGGCGTGAGCTGCCCGAGCGTTTTGGTCCGTGGCAGACAGTGCACAAGCGGCACCTGCTGTGGTCGGCCGACGAGACCTGGGAGCGGCTGCTCCAGCACGTCCAGGCCGCCGCCGATGCGGCAGGTGACATCGACTGGGACATCAACGTCGACTCCACCGCGGTCAGGGCCCACCAGCATGCCGCCGGGGCCCGCAAGGACCCGTCGTCGGCACCCGCCGTGTCGAAAGGGGCCTTGCAAGAAGTAGTTCGCCGGAGTCTGTTGGCGTTCCTGGAGGAGGCGGCCCGGCCGGTGAGGCCCTCGGCCGGTCCCGGGGCGGGCTGACCACCAAGGTCCCCTGACGGCAAGTGCCGTCCGCTGTCCCTGGTCGTCACTCCGGGCCAGCGGGCCGACTGCACCCAGTTCGAGCCGGTGCTGGACAGGGTCCGGGTACCCCGCACGGGGCCCGGCCGGCCGCGCCCGAGGGCGGACAGCGTTAGCGCCGACCGGGCCTACAGCAAGGGCGTCATACGCTCCTACCTGCGACGACGCGGCATCCGGCACGCGATCCCGGAGAAGAGCTTGCCCCCAATGAACTGCATCCCAAGATGCTCAGCATCAGGATGGAACGGCAGAATTTCGGTGCCGTCCCAGACCTGGTCCCACACCGGTCTCCCACTGGGCAATGTGACTGGCCGAGGATCACCGAAGCCGCGCACGCCCCGCATCGTGCCGAAATAATGATCGAAGGACCGGTTCTCCTGCATGAGGACGATGATGTGCTCCACATCCTCGATGGAACCGTTGCGCCGTGCCGCCGGGATGGACGCGGCACGGGCGACAGACACCGACAAGGCAGCCATCGCTGCGGACGCCCCCCGATCTGAAGAAATTTTCGACGGTTCAGACCAGTCATGCCCCATGGACCCCTTCCGTTTATCTTGAGACTTAGGACGTACAGCTGCCTACGGGTCTGTACGGTCAACGGTGGATCTTCGAATAGGAAGTGACACCTGATGACAGACGTGATCGTCTCGGCTGAGGCCGTCGAGGAATGAAGCCCGTCGGAGTCCCGGAGGCGCTGGATGACCAGTTGATCGGGCAGCTGGTGGACCGGGCGGAGGCCGGCGAGATCAAACTGACCGGCGAGGGTGGGCTGCTGCGGCAGCTGACGAAGAAGATCCTCGAGTCCGCCCTCGAGGGCGAGATCACCGACCACCTCGGGCACCAGAGACACGAGGCCGCCGACGGCAACACCCTCGACGGCACCCGCTCCAAGACCGTGGTGACCGAGGTCGGACCGGTCGAGATCGAGGTCCCCGGGACCGGGCGGGCTCAGCGGTCTTCCGCGCCAGTTCATGGTGATGTGGGAGAAGAGCCGGTGCTCGATCTTGTTCCACTTCACAGTGCCCGGTGCCCGGTGACAGGTGACAGGTGACATACAGTAAGGATCTTCAGCGTTGCTGTTTCAGGGTGAGCACTGCGTGGGTCATCGACGTGAGGCGGTTGGGGCTGATGCGGGCTCTGCGGAAGATCCGCCAGCACTTGAGACGGGCGAAGGCTCGCTCGACCGGTACTCGCAGCCGGGCATGTGCCTGGTTGACGGCTGCTTGTTTGATAGTCAGGTCGCGTCCGCGGTGCCGCTTGAAGGGCATGCGGAAGGTTCCGCCGGCCCCTTCGTACGCTTTGTCCGCCAGGACCGGGATCTTCAGCCATTCACAGGTGGTGACAATGTGGTGAGTCCGGGCGGCGGTGATGTCGACGGTTTGTCCGGACAGTGCGGGCGAGTACCAGAGGAGTCCGCCGGCGGGTCCGGTGACGGCCTGGATGTTCACTCCGTGCCGCCTGGCCTTGCCGGAGTAGTCCCCTTCGCGGTCTCCTACGCGGTCGCACTCGGCAACGGTGCCATCCACGAGCACGTGCTCTGCGGCGGGCCCGCCGCAGAGCACGAGTGAGAGACGGGGCCCGGCCGGCGAGAAGTGTGGTCACGCTGTGTACGTAGGCGTGGGGGTGCCCTCGCTGATCCGGAAGCCCGCGGCGAGCTTGGCGAGGGTGGGTGTGCTCGCGCAGGTAGACCAGCGCCACGATCGCGCGCGGGGAGGGCCACGGTTCGCACCTGCGGTCACCCTCGCGAGTGATGATCAGCATCGTGACCCACTCCACGAGCGCATACGGCAGGCCGAGTGCGCCAGGATACGTAACCAACGAGGCCCCTCGAATAGCGAGTTCAGACGTCAGACATCTCGATCAACAGCCCGAGGGCCTCGCCTGTTACGAGCCTGCCGCCATCACCCGATCAGTAGCCACTCTGAAGATCCTTAGTAATCTCCGCCCGGCCTTGGCCGCGAGGACGGCAAGCTCGGTCCTCCGGGCTCGGGTGCGGTATCCGTTGGATCCCCGCCGTCGGCAGTGATGAGCAGCCTGGTGGCCCGGGAGCACTCGTGCTGGCCGCAGGCCTGCCACAAGCGGCTGATGGAAGTGACCGCGAAGGCCGCAGTGTCGTGATCGGCACCGACGCTGACCCAGCTGGTGTTCGCGCTCACGTCGTAGATTCCGTACGGGATCGCCTCGCCGGCCCCTTGGTGGTCCAGAAAGTCATGCGTTTTAACCTTGGCCGGCTCACCGGCGGGCTGCCACTGGCCGACCGTTGTTCTTATAGTCGCCCACCAGTTCCTTCTTCTTGGTGTGGACACTGATCACCGGCTGCCCGGCCCCGGTGTGCCGCCTGGCCTACTCGTTGAGGTAACAGAACTGAGCGTCCCGGTCCGGGTACTGCTTGCCCTCGATGGCCTTGGCGGGTGAGCGCGACGGCGAGGTTGCGGGTCGACTTCGCCGTCCACCGCAACAGCGGCATCGGATCCCCGCGCTCGTCCGGCTCGACCAGGGCCAGCAGTGCCGACCGTAACCAAAGGCTTGCGGGCCTCCGCGGGGCCGGCGGACCCGAATCAGAGGCGCTTCGTCGGCCTCCGGCTCGTCCACACCCTTCCGAACCGTGGCCCCACCCTTTCCGACCGGCTGTGTCTGCAGGACGTCCGCTAGGGCCTGTGTGATGTTGTGATCAGCTGCTGGTTTCTGTCCTCTTCGCGGGGTGGAATCCGGTAGGAGTGGGGTGGTGACGCGCAGGCAACTCGCCAATGCCCAGTGGGAGTTCATCGAGCCGTAC
>NZ_JAJQQS010000042.1 GCF_021228125.1 Streptomyces albireticuli | reverse complement strand
TCGAGGGCGTGTGCATCGTCGCTTGCGACGGGCTGAAGGGCCTGCCCGACGCGGTCACCGCGACCTGGCCCAAAGCCACGGTCCAGACCTGCGTGATCCACCTGATCCGGGCATCGCTGAGATTTGCCTCCAAAGCCCACCACGCGAAGCTGGTCACGGAACTGAAGGCGATCTACACCGCGCCGACCGAACAGGCCGCCGAACAGGCTCTCGCTGAATTCACCGCAGGCGAGCTGGGCCAGAAGTATCCCGCGATTGTGCGGACCTGGCAGGCTGCATGGAGCGAATTCACCCCCTACCTGGCCTTCCCGCCCGAGATAAGGAAGGCCGTCTTCTCGACGAACCTGATCGAGTCGATCAACGCACGGCTGCGGAAGGCCACCCGAAACCGCGGACACCTCCCCTCCGAGCAGGCCGCATTGAAGGTGCTCTACCTCGCCGTCCGCGAGCAGATCACCCCCAAAGCGCGCGATGTCAACCACGTCGCGGCTACACTAGAAGAAGGCACTGAACCAGTTCTCACTCGTCTTCGAGAACCGGCTCAACACCCAGTGAATCCCGAGGACTTACACAAAGATCCGTACACGCCCCCAAGACGCTGAAACTGACAGGTGAAGTTGTCCCGGGCTGCCAGGCGGCAATCAGCGATACGGTCGACGTCCTGTACCTGCTGCTGGAGCGCCGCATGGGGCAGGGCTTGAACACGGTCGTCGATGCCACTTCGCTGATGATGGAGCGTGTTCAACCGCCAGGGGCGCGACTCGAGTGCGTGGCATGTGGTGCGGCTGCCGAGACCGGACAGGCTGACTTGTCAGGCTGCTTGGTCACTCCCTCTGCCCGCTGACCAGGAGTCCACATGCCACGTACGTCGTCCCGCCGCTATCGCTGAAGCTGGCCGTGTTCGCTCCGATCTCTCCCTCGGGCACTTCAGCCTGCTGAATATTTGGGCGGGCCCGGTGCAGGGTTACCGGACGAGCTGAACGACACGACATCGCTCGGTACCGCACGGTGGATGCTGGCCTGGTGCGCCCAGCTGGGACTCCCACTCCAGCAACGCCAGAGACTTACGACTCGGTCATGGAGAACGGTCTGGCCCCGCAACTCACAGTTGGCGTCCTTTGCCACAGCCTGATTGGTGCTCTCGCCGACTCGATGGGCCGCTGTGTGCGCGTCAGCCGGTAGCCGGTTAGCTCGCGCGTGTTCTCGGCGAACTGACCGGCTACCGCCCCGTGATGGTCTGGCCTTGATCCGTCGCATCCGTGAAAGTGACGGGAGGGATGGGCTCCAGACCGTGGCCAAGGCCCGTGCCGAGAGAGTCACCTGGGAGGCCAACGCCAGCGACCTGGGCCGGGCCCGCCAGACCGCCCACGCCTGCTACGTCTCTCCCTCGCGGGCCCGGGAGCGGCTCTACGAGAACAGAATTCGCCGCTCTGGTCGAGGCGATCCAGGGTCCGGAGACAGAAGCGGCACACGATTGATGCGGGCCAACCGGGCACAGCCCGGGCTGATGGTGTTATGAACCTGCCTCTGTACTGAAAGGCAGCTCAGATCCGCAATCAGGCATGGTCGGATTTGCTGGAGCTAGCACGTCCGACTGCGGCTGATCTGTGTGCCTACGGATATGACATCGCGAGATCAATGCCGTCTGCGGCTGGCGACACGGTTCTTACCTGTATGAACTGTGATCGATTGCCGTCGGCAGCAACAGCTCGGAATCGGCGAGAGAACGGGAGGCCGGTATACCGCCAGCGGTATTACGGAACTCCTGGCCCGAGCACTCTGGGACCGCAGCCGCGAGGTCGAAGTCGAGCACCTCCACGTCCATCTGCCGCGCGCACTCGAGACGCCCGCGTCCGCAGTGGCCTGTAACTGGCCCGGCCCCCTGCGATGGTGAATTCGAGAGGTCGTTGCAACACGTGGTCGGTTGATCAGGCCGCGAGCAGTTTAGACAGGCGCTCGGCTGGTGTTTCCCAGCCGAGCGTCTTGCTTGGCCGGCTGTTGAGCTCGGCAGCGACCGTCCCCAGCTCCTCGCGGGTGTGGCCGGACAGGTCGGTGCCCTTGGGTGCCTCTGTGTTTGTCAAGCCGCATGGGGTGGTGGCGTAGGCTCGTTTCCGGCGGGTCCAGGAAGTGACTTGTCCGAAGAGTCGGCCGTCGGGGTTGAGCCGGCCGCGCTGGATTCTGTAGTCGTCCCCGTCTGTCCTCCTGGGCCCGTCATCCGGGTTCGTCGGCGCTCGTCGGTCATCATGGTGCGCCAGACGTGATCGGGGAGTCGGCGTTTGAGACAGCGTTGCGCTTCACGGGACGTCTTTCCTTCGGCGAGTTTTGCCTGGTAGTAGGCGTGGCCCCGCGTGCCGGGCATGCGGATCTGCGTGATCGCAACGGTGTGGAGTGCCGCGTTGAGCTGGCAGTCCCCGCGCTGGGACAGGCGGTGACGTGCACGGTCCGCGCTGGCGATCTCGATGGGAGCTGTGCCGGCGTACTGCGCGAAGGCGCTGGAAGTGGGGAAGCGGGTGGGCTTCCCAGTCCGCCCCAGGAGGCGGGCGGCGGTCACGGCCCCGATGCCCGGTGTGTCGGTCAGCCGGCTGCCGGACTCTGTGACCAGTGAGGCCATGGCCTTGGCGTTGTCCTTCAGCTTCACATCCCAGGTCCGGACCTCGGCGACCAGGTCGGCGGCGAGGGTGTGGCGGGTGATCTCTGCCGGACCGGCAGGGACGACAGACTCCGGCAACTGCTCTGCCTTGGCCGCGGACAGGTCGCGCGGTGCGCCGCCCGGCAGGAGGGCACTCAGTGGGTGGACTTGTGTGGATCGATGCCGATCAGCATCATCGGCGCTCCCTCTTCTCGGTCGTCGGGGCGATGGGATCCGCAGCTGACAGCCCGACTTCGAGAAACGTGGGGTGGCTGATGGTCATGCCTCTGTTGAGTCAAGCCGCGAACGGGCACCGGGCAGGTCGACACACCCAAAGAGAGCCAGCCCTTGCGGGCGGCAGGAAGTACTCGAGTCAGCCTGCCCGGCGTCCTACGGCACGTTATGGGCGGCCAACCCGATCACGACACCGCTATCCCCAATACAAGTTGGGAAGTACTGCCGCAGCAGGCCGTTGGTGTTCTCGTTCGAGCCGCGCTGACAGGGACTGGCTGGGTTGCAGAAGTAAACCGGGACGTCGGTGGCGATGGTGAACGCGCGGTGGGCCGCCATCTCGGACCCCTGGTCCCAGGTGAGTGATCGCCGCAGGTGTGGTGGGAGCGTCTGAACGGTCTCGACGAGAAGTCGCCCTCCCAGTGACCTGGAACGGCGCGGTCAGCAGCTTCGGCGGGACGGTCGCTGATCATGACCATGTCCCGGATCGCGCGAGGCAGGCGCTTGTGAGCGTGGCGGTGCGGGCGCCGACGTGCCGTCCGCAGGGCACGGGTCAGTTCCCGGTGGAGTTCACCGCGGCCCTGGACGTAGAGGGCCTGGTAGATCGTCTCGTGGGTCACGCGCATCTCCGGCCGGTCGGGGAACCGTCTGCGCAGAGCGTGGCAGTTCTGCTCGGGGCTCCAGCGCATCGTGAGGTGGTGCTGGATGAAGTCCCGCAGCTCAGGGTTCTGGCCGATCTTGCCGGGCTTGGGGCGGGGCTTGCGCCGGTCGGCCCGGCGCTGGGCTGCGTGCGGCCGGTAATACCAGTTGCCGCCTGGCAGAACGGTCCGGTTGCGTTGGATCTCCCGGCTGACGGTGGAGGGACTGCGGCCCAGCTCGGCCGCGATCGCGCGGACCGTGGCCTCCTCCCGCAGCCGGTCGGCTATGTGGATCCGGTCCGCCTCGCGTAGATACCTGGACGGCCTGTCCGGGGGCGTCGCCGAAAGCTCGGTGACGCCCCTGACGGGGCGATCGGCAGTGCCGCGGCGGTGCCGCCGGACGCGGCCCGCCCGTTGCGCCATCGCTTGCCCGTCCGCACGTTGATGCCCACGATCCGGGCTGCCTCTGCGTACCCCATACCTTGATCCACCAGCTGAAGGTAGACCCGCCGCTCTTCCGTGAGGGCGCGGGTCCCCCCCCATTGACCGAGCGGTCCCGGACTTTGAACTCCATCGCATCCCTTGAGCTGGGGTGTTGCGACGATCACTAGAACTCAAGGATCCGCAGGGGGCCGGGCCTTTTGCGTTTAAGGGGCTCTGGCATCTTTACCCGGTAAAGATGCCAGAGCCCTCCGACTACGAGTCCGCCATCAGCAGGAGAGCGAGCTCTTCCCGGTGCTTCGCTGACATGTGATCGCGAAGTTGCGTGTTGAACCACTGTGGGTCATCCCACGGAAGCTGTACGTCTACGGGGATCTCATCGGTCTTTACCGGGTAAAGATCCTGCTGCGTCGAGGCCGGGGGTGTCCCGTTCTGCCCTCCGATCTGTGCGGGCAGGGGGAACTCCGGCGCAGCGTCCGTGATCTCTGACTTCTTGGTCCGGGTCCGCGACTTCGGCGTGGCCGTTGCCTCGGACAGAGCTCGCTCGGCCTCAGCGTGCTGCTGCTCGACCGGGAGCCGTCCGATGCGCCGCCCGTCCCGGACCTTCAGCTCGCCCGTCTCGACCTTCTCCTGCAGGTCCTGGGGCAGCTTGAGGAGGGCGAGACGCTGGGATACCCAGCCCTCGGTCTTGCCGAGCCGTTTGGCGACCTTTCCCTGGGTGCCGTGGACGCTGACAAGTTGCTGAATGGCCTTGGCCTGGTCGATCGGAGGAACATCCACGCGGTGGACATTCGCGATCAGTGCCGACTCGAGCATGTCCGCCGCGCTTGCCGCGAGCGAGTCGTTGACGTCTATCCGCAGTTCGGTCAGGCCGGCCACGTGGGCGGCGGCCAGGCGTCGGTTGCCGTCGATCACGACGTACTCGGCGCCGCCAATTGCTGACTCCTGGTCGGCGTGAACGGCAAGGAAAGCTGCACGCCGTACGACGGCGACTGGCTGGATCTGCCCACGCTCTCGCAGGGACCCAGCAGCCTCCTCAACATCGGTGAGCTCTTCGCGAGGGTTGAACGGGTTGTGTGCCAGCTCGGCCAGAGGAACTGCTGTCGGCGGACGCTTTCCCTCACCGTTCCTGATCTGATCCCGGGTGCGGACACGGCGCGGTGTGGACTTTGCCTCGCCGCCCTCTTCGTCAATGCTGAAGCCGCGGGTGATCCGCTGGGCCGGGGGGGTCATACGGCAAGCTCCTTCGCCAGGTCGCGCATTACCTGCGCGTGGTCACTGTCGGGCGCGTACTCGAGCAGGGGGATTTCGCCATCTGCTGCTTCCCGACCTTCCTTCAGATCACCGATGACAGCGAGGACTCCGGGGGAGCTGCTCTTCTCCCACTGGTCCTTGTTCTCCTTGACCAGCTTGCCGCGACGGCTGTCGTAGGCGTTGACGACCAAGCCCAGGTAGTCAACCTGGATGCGGCCTTTGCGGCACAGGTCGTCCATCTGAGACTTCAGGAGACGGAAGGCGCGGTGCGAGGCCTTATTGGCCCAGACCGGAGTGATGACGCCGGATCGGTCGGCGAGTTCGCCTTCGCGGCGCCGGACGTAGTACAGGGCTGTGTCCATATTCAGGCCGAGGCTGGGCGGACCATCGATGACGATGACGTCGTAGTCAGCTTCCAGAGGCTCCAGGGCGCGCTCAAGAGCCGCTTCGCTGAAGCTGACCTTAGACAGTGCGACGTCCCGGAGGAATGCGTCGTCGGACGCGGGGAGGAGATGCAGCCGTTCACCGAAGCGCTCGCCGTCCAGGGCCACGAGCAGGTCGTTGATATCGCCCTTGGCAGAGCCGTCCATGTGCATCATCAGGGTCTCGACGTCGTCCTCGTACATGAGGTCCTCGAAGCCGAGCTCTGCGGTGAGGTGCCCTTGCGGGTCGTAGTCCACCAGCAGCACTCGATAGCCGGCCTCCGCGAGGGCCTGGGCGATACCGGAGGAGATGAAGGTCTTGCCGACGCCGCCCTTCTGGTTGGCCACTATGACGCGCACGACAGGCTGGGCCACCAACGGGGCCGTGGGCGAGGGATGGTTCTCGAGCCACAAGGTCACTGCCTGCGCGAGCCCTTGTACGTAGGTGACGCCGCGTTCTGTGCAGGCTGCCTTGAAGCTGTCGGGTGCACCGATTGGGAGGAACGTTCCCCAGGTCTTTGCTCCGTCGGTGTTGACCTCAGGGAGCCCGTCGGCGGCGTACCAGGCGTTGATGGCGTGCTCTGCAGCACCCTGAATATCCATTCCGTGCTCAAAGGCGCGGATTTTCAGGTGTCTGCGCAGCTGGGGAGTGAGAGCTGTAATTAGCTTCTCTCGATCTCCCCGGGGGCTAGGGATACTCATGTGACCAAACATTACTAGGTCGCTGCTCATGTGGGCACCTCTGCCCCGGCATTGACGTCATGCGTGCGTCGGGTGCAGGTCTCGCGGCGGTCGTGGCGAGTGAGTCAGCTGTCTCATGGATGCCGCTGATTGCTCGCCAGGGGAGCCCCCCGGCCATGCGGCTTCCCCTCCGGCCCTTCGTCTTGCTACTGCTCCTAGCGAGGTGGGTGCGTCTGCCTGGCGGGCTGCCAAATACCCCTCGACCCAGCGTGGTTCGATCCGGAGAATGGGCTCATGAGCCTCTCTCTGTATGCCTTCGTCTATGAGCCGACGGCGTCCACGATGCCCTGGAGGACCCTAAATTCAGTGCCAACCTGGAGGGGTTGGAGAGCACCCGTGCCCGACTGTGGGGCTCTGCGATGATTCAGATCCTGGGCTCCAGATTCTTTCCGCAGCTCGATGGCGTTGACCTCTACGTGGAGCCCGGAGAGATCGATGGCTTCCTCGCCGTGTGGGAAGCGCTCCGCCGTCACCTCCCCGGCCTTGCCAAACAAGCCGGTTACGAAGCCGACTGCGTCGCCGAGCGCTTCGGCAACATCGTTGCCGAAGCGCTGCGCGCCAAAGCCGCAGGTGGTGGCATCATCATCGGGCAACGGTGATTTCCCCCAGGTCGCCATAGAAGCGACACCCGGAATGGGCCCTCTCGCGGCCGAACTCGCGGTCGCCGGTATCAAGGTGCCAGCAGGGCGTCAGGAGCCCGTACGCGGAGTTCCGCCCCCCCCTGGGCAGAGCCTGAACAGGCTATTCAGTGCCCATTGACTTCATCAGCGGGACCGAGGTGCCCTGTCTGGCACCGATCACTAAGTACCTCGCACATCGCGGCGAGGCCAACGTCGGCGTGTGGGCACCCGTGTTCGGCGAACGCCTCACTTGTGCCGGCGGGGCGCGCCTGGGCAAACCTCGGCGAATGCGGTGATGCTCGGGCGGGGCTGACACGGGTGCACCCGGAGGCCTGTGGCGAACGTGCATGGGAGGTCAGGGTCCGATGGCATGGAAGCGCACTGAAACCGACGCCGGATCACGGCGCGGCAAGAACACTGGAGGTTCACATGAGTAACAGCAACCCCGCTGGCGACAGCGGCGATCGTTTCGTCGGGGCCCCGTTGGGGACACTCTCGGAAGTGTCACTGGCATCTTCGACAACACCGTTAACAGCCTCTCTCGCAGCATTGTGAACGCAGGCGTCGGCGTTATGATCACGCCGGACATGGTCAACCGTCAGGCCTCCCCCCTTGCGCGTATCGCATACCAACGGCATACCGCGACGATCTTCCGACGTCACCCCCGACAACCCCACGGAAGGGTCAGCAAGCAGCTGCTTGTCGAAGACTTTCTTGCCGGCCGGAGTGAGCCCGTGACCATGGTGAGTGGTCGTGGTGATGTCCAGAGCGAAGAACACGTCGACGTCGCTGAGGTCGTATAACCCATCCTTCCGAAGCAGGCCGGTGCAGTGCTGACCAGGGGACGTTGGTGTCGTATGTGCGCATCCACGCTATGCAGGCCTGCCGCCCGCGAGGTGCCGGGCATTGCGCTCAAGGGGGCGGCAGCCAGGTCTCTCATCAGCGTCTCCGCCGGCACCCCTCGGGCCTGGCGACGCCACCCCCCAGGCTTTCGGTTTGACAGGGGGGGACAGTCATACCGGGCCCGAAGACCAGCGGCCTTTGCAGGGTCGCGAAGAACATAATGGGGGAGGGAGACTGTAAGACTACCCTCGCATTCTTGCTCGCCCACCGGGTTGCGCCTGGAGCAGCGGTTGGTAGGAGTTCAGGCACTGCTGTCTGGGGGAACGGCGTCGGCCGGGTTTAGCGCTGACAGTCCTGTCCGCTCTTCAGGAAGCTCTTTCGCGAGAGGAAAGGAGATTTGCTTCAGTAGTCAGAATGGCGGATTATCTGCCTTTTAGGTTTAGATATTACTCCAGTATCGGGAAACCGGGGGTGGGTTTAATCTGATCCGGGTGAGCACGGCCTTGGCCTCTGAATTCTCCGCATTGAGAGGAGAAGAAGATGAGTGGAGAACGCGCTGGCATCATCAATGTGGAGGATCTCGCGGCCCTCAGTCCGATGGTGCGCGACGCCCCCAGGGTGGACCTCCCGAACGTGACCGTTGACACAGCGGTCGAGACTGATGCCGATGGCGCCGCGCGACACCGACCCGGACAGCTGGCACCGTCCGCGGAGTCGCAGGCCGTCTACTCCGGTCCGAGCTGTCGGCTCGGACCGCACTGAGGCTGAGGTGGGGAAGGCGATGCTGTGGCTATGCAACCGCTATATGCACCTTGTCTCCGCTGCGTTCATCATGCGCATGAGCACATCAACGTGCCCCGAAGGCTGGCTCAAATTTGGCTGGTACAACCTTAATCCAGGTGAATGTAGAGCTATCTACTCCGGATGCGCATCGGCGGTCAACCGATACTGGTACATCTATGCGATCGCGGGCAACGGAGTGGAGTGGGCGGGGAGTCACTGTTACCGCGTGCCGACCACCGCTTTCCAGCGGTGTCTCAACAGGTGCGACCCAGGAAGCCGCAAGGTCTGCTTTCGAGAGTTCGACGTGAATGGTTTCTGCGATTTCACGCTCGATCTTGTTGCGTGATCGCGCGAGGCTCCGCCCCGCGCCTCCGCCTGAACGAACTGGACGCGCGAGGCCTCGGCCCTAGAGGCGAAGAAAAAGATTCCCCTGGAGACGCTAGAACCCTCGAGCGCTGGGCGTACGGCCGTGCGACCGCGAGGACGCATACTGAGGTAGAGGAGCTACTCTCGGAGTCGGTAATGTCCGGTGACATCCCTGCGGTGACCACGACCTGGGGTACCAGCAGGCCATGCGCGGTTGGCGCTGTGGCCACGAGAGCCGCATGGCGAGGGGCCGAACCCAGCTGACCGTCCGGGGCTCGCCGAATCGCAGCCCGCTTCGTCGTGTTGGCCCGCTGCCTCACCCACAATCCGCTCGGGAGACTGGACCTTGGCCGGCCGCCCCGCCCCGATGTTAGCCGTCTGTCCACGGCCAATATCACCTACGGCCAGTAGGCGGCATCGTGATCGACAACAATCTCCAGTGCCCATCTGCCGACAGGGGCGTCAAAACCATCCGTGCGCCAGTTCATCGCCCGGATCACCGTCATCGGATGCTCTTTCATCCAGTCACCGGCAGCGTGCAGCACAACTGACTCTTCAGTCCCAACGAAGGTAATGATCTCCAGGTGTGCGGTGCCGCTCTTTCTCCTCACTGGGCCATGAGGGAAGTTGACCGACCTGCCTCGGCCGCCGATCAGCCGGACCACCCGCTCACCGTCATCGCTCGTCATGCACGACAGTCTGACCGCCGTCGGCGTCGTTTTCCATACGCCGTAACATCACGCTGAGCTACTTGGTGCGTACACCTAACAGGCTGAGGCTGGTCGGTGTTGGTAGCCGTGTCTGACAGTCGGGTTGAGCGCTGTCCGGCTCGGGGGCATCGCCGCGCGGTGTCCTGATGCGGCGGTGGCTGCCAGCGTGCGTGAGCAACGGCATCTTGCTGACCAGCGCGCGAACCAGCTGGTCGCACCTCTCAGCTCTGGAGCACATCGCCTCACTCCTGATTTCGGGTAAAAGGTTGTTATATGGATCTTTCTATGCATTGTGGCTGCGCCTCGCGTGCCTCCAGGGCACGATGTGGAGGCCTGGAAAGGGCGAAGAGCTGGGGGCTCATGCAGGATCGGCAGCGGATCCAGACGAAGATGCTGTCCGGCGCGGCCTCGGAGGAACCGCTGGTTCTGCCTTTGGAGGCGATCGAGCTGGACGCGTTCTGCCGCCGGCACGAGCAGGACACGTTCTGGCGGGGCCGCTATTCGGTGGCTGCGGCACCCAGCTGGCCACGAAGCTCTACACCGACCGGCTCTGCCACTTCGCCCACCACCCAGGCACGGGCGGGCATTCCCAAATCTGTGGTCGCCGTGCCCATGGCGTATCCAGCGCCGACCACCTGTATGTGAAGTCCGCGGCTGCCGCTTCGCTCCGGGACAGGCGCGAAGCGGCAGCCGTCGACTTCGCCCGCCCGAACAGTGCGTTGATCGGCTCGGTGGTAGAGATCGCCTCCCAGCGCCGCGGGCTGCGTGTGCTGGACCAGGCAGTGGAGCCGGTGTGGGACGACGATATGGAACCCGTACTGGCAATATCGGTACCAGGACACGCTAAGCCGACGCTGGTCCGTGCACCGCATCCGCCTGGACAGCGAGGGCACCGCCCGCAGGGTCCGGATCGGCACCGAGGCCTTCGCGCGGCCCACCGAGTGGCGGGGTCTGTCGACGCCGGCAGTAGAACAAGTCATCTGCTCCGCACCACCAGGCCCGCCGCTACGTGGCCAGCAGGAAGACCCGAAAAGCCCCGGACTCCCTGGTACGGGCGCAAGTACTGCTGCGGCAGATCACCGACGCTCGCAACGTGGAGTCCGTCCTTGTCGTGACCTGGCTGTGTGGCCAGATCGCCTCCATGACGGGCGCGAAGGAGACGACGCAGGCGCAGCTGACGGCCGCCTTCGCGGACGCCCAGCACTGGCTTGAACAGCAGACCGAGGTCCGCCACAGTCTCTTCTCCAGCCTGGTTACTGCGGTGGCTGACGGACTCACGCAGAAAGCCCGTGCACTGCTCACCCGCGTCAACGCGACCGCCAGCCACGACCGCACCCCCGGAGGAGAACCGCATCGTCGACGAGGCCGTCGAGTACCTCACCGCGATCACCTCGGCTCCGGCGGGTTTGTCGCCGCCGTCGGCTTCGATTGCGGCGACTCGGCAGCTGACGCTGCGCCCGGAATCCGCAATCTGGGTGGCCAAGGCACGGTTGGAACAAGCCCGCATCATCCACCGACGGGAACAGGCTGCGGGCAGGCCGTCCGTCCGCATGTCCGCGTGCTGGCGGCGCAGAGGCCGCCCGATTCGGCCGCCAATCCGCAAAAGAGGTCGCAGGGGCCGGATTCCCTAGCCGGAGCGCCTGTTCAACTACGATCGAGCTGCAAAGGCTACTGATCTTTCGGGGTCGTTGTCGGCTGGTTGGTGATCATGAGGCCGGTGCCTGTGAGACATCCGTGGATGAGGTGGCTGCGGTACTGGAGTGTGCGGAGTCCGGGTTGGCAGGCGCGGATGAGGTGGTCGTGGTCGGTGAAGGCCGTGCTGGTCTGGGCGCGGCGCCCCAGCAGGCAACAGATGCCTTCGACCGGGTTGAGATCGGGTGTGTAAGGCAGCAGGTGGAAGGCGGTGATCCAGTGGTGGACAGCGATGAAGTCACGCATGCCAGCTGCCCGGTGAATGTTCAAATTGTCCCAGATGGGCACGATCGGGACACCGAGCTGATGGTGAGCGGCGGTGAGCAGGTCGAGGTAGTCCGTCCAGGCGAAACTGCGGTGCCAGGCTCTGGTCGTGCTGTCTCTGGATTTGTGGGAGGGGTACCGGTAGATCAGGCGCGAGCGTTCACCGGGTCTGTAGCAGCACACTGCGGCCACCGAGATGCGGTACCGGGACCGGCCGCGGACGCGCACGAGGGGTGTGTGCCCGCGCCGGGACCACGTGCGGGTGGGGTGGGCGGCGTCATCGCGAACCCTGCTTCGTCCTCGAAGACGATGAAGGCTCCGAGCGCCGCTGCGGTGTTTCCACCCGCGGCCACACCTCCCTCACCCATCCGGCCACAGCCGCTTCGTCGCGCTCCACGGCCCGGCGGGCAGGGAACTGGTAGCTCCACCCGTGCCGGTGCGGTATCCGCGAGATGGTCGACAGCGCCAGGTTCTTGTGGAACCGGCGCCCGATCAGCGTCCTGATCCTGGACAGGGCCCAGGTCTGATCCTCCCAGCCGTGTGCCACGGGACCCTTGCCCAACTCCTCTTCCAGTACCGCGAACAGGGCCTCGCTCAGCTTCGGACTCAATCCCGGCCCCTTTGACCGCAGCGCGACCTGTCCGCCGTCCCGCCAGGCCAGACGCCAGCGCTGGACCGAAAGGGCACTGACCCGTCACCCCGTCGCGATCACCACATTGCCCTGCCCAGCGGCGAACACCCCGGCTGCCTCCATACGGATGCGCTCGCGAAACGCTCGCCGCTCGGCAGTCAGCCCGCTCCCTTGCGAGATCTCATGGTTCGGGCGTACTGCGACAGATACCACCTGCCAGCCCCACGGCAACAATCCCAAAAGATCAGTAGCCGCGCACCGGGTGGCGCCCGGGCAGCAGCCCCGACCGTGGCCGCCTGCGTCTAGGCCGTTTCTTTGGGATCGTCTGATCGTTGGTTCCGTGTGCCGTTGGCGGGCGCGCGGTGGGCGCGGATGGAGCCGCTGCTGACGTTCCGGGGCCCCAAGCGGGGTGGCCGTTGGTGTGATCACCGTGAGGTGATCGACGCGATCGCCTGGAAGTTCCAGACCGGGTCCCAGTGGGTCCATCCGCCG
>NZ_JAJQQS010000041.1 GCF_021228125.1 Streptomyces albireticuli | reverse complement strand
CCAGCCGCTGGAACTGCCGCGGGCGCAGCCCGGTGAACACTTCGACGAACTCACGACGCTGAGCGGACACCACCTGCACGACCAGACCAACGCAGGCCGACCAACAGGGTTACGAGAAGATCTTTAGCGCGATGACAGCCCCCTTCTTTGGAGTTCTGAAGAAGGAGCACGTATCACACGTAAAGTACTTGATTCGCGAGGCGGTGCGGTAGAACATCACCCGCTATATCGATTCCTGGTACAACCGCGAACGTTTCCAATTGGTCATCGGATACGGCTCTCCACAGGATCTCTACATCGAGCATCAGAGATGGCGTATCGCCAAATAAAATCCACTTACGGCAATGTCAATCTTCCTGGCTGCAATCAAAGACTAACCAAAGGATGCTCACGTGCCCAACTGGGATGACCTTAAAAAGATTGTTCCTACGCTTATGCAACAGTCTGATAAAGGGTTTAGTAAGTATGCCCCTCCCTCCAATGCTGCCTATTCTAGTGATCTTATTTTTCCGGGGGCGATCGCATTTCCGGAGGATGAAGAGAACGTCAGCAGAATAATTGACTGGGCGAAGCCGCAAGGTATTCCAGTCGTACTTAGGTGTGGTGGCCACAATTATGCAGGGTACTCCGCCGGGAGAGGCGCCGGTAGCCTTATGATCCATCTTGGAGGATTTAAGAAGGTGCAGCTAAACGTTGCCGACGGCAAGGTAACTATCGGGGCGGGTTGCTTGAATGGAGAGATTCTTAGTGCCCTTAAGGGGAAAGGGCCTAGCCCAGAAGTGAGTTTAGCCATCCCTTCCGGACGTTGCCCAACAGTGGGGATTAGTGGCTATGTATTAGGGGGTGGTATCGGTTTCCACACTCGACGATTCGGAATGGGTGTGGACTCCTTGGTAGGAACTAAAATTGTGACTGCAGATGGGAAGCTCCTGAATTGCAATAAAAGCGAGAATAGCGACCTGTTCTGGGCTTGTAGGGGAGGGGGCGGGGGGAACTTTGGAGTGAACACTGAGTTTACCTTTAAGGTGAATCCAGTCGAACCAGTTGTGCTTTACAGGCTGGAATGGAAAAGCCCGAAAGGGGAAGGGGCGAGTGCCATCCTTCAGGATATATTCTCGCTTATATCAGATTCTGAGGGAGATTTAAAACGCAACCTTTCGGCTCAATTTGGAATCAGGGCTTCGGTCGGCGATGATGGGAATCGATCTGCCAATATAGTCGTTTACATGGAAGGGTGGAGTTATGATGGTGATGAGGTAAAGTTGGCAGAGATCCTAAATAGAGTAACCCAAAAAAATCCTCCCTTGAAAAAGAAAATTGAAAAGAAGATTTTAACTGCTGCGGCAGAAGAGTTTGGAGGAGGTGGTGAGCATGGAGGACCCAATCTGACCATTCCATATCGCACTACATCAGTGGTAGCTACGGAACCAATGAGACCTGACACATCGGCTGCTGTGGTAAACCATATTACAGATTGGGCAAGGGGTAAGTCACCGGGTGAAGCTGCAGCAATCTCATTCTTTGCAATGGGCGGCAAGGATCAGGAACCGGGGGAAGATACTGCGTTTGCACACAGAAACGCGTACTTCACGTTGTCAGGAACTGCTTATTGGTCGATTACGGATACAGAAGATGTGAAGAATTATAGCCAGTCTTGGGTTGATGCTGTTCGCGATTCTCTAAGTTTGCGACTGGGGAAAGGTGCATTTGTTAATTTCCCTGACCCGAATCTTAAGGGATGGGAAAAGTCTTATTATGGTGAAGGTTATGACAGGCTTAGGGAAATTAAAAATCGATATGACCCGAGTAATTTTTTTCGATACGAGCAAAGTATTAAACCGATGTAATATCGTTTCAGGCGCCAGGAGGCGGTCATGTAAGGGGGGCGAAGAGCGTCCGGCGTCGCCCACAGCACTGCGGGCCGACCGGTCACGTCGAGAACTGCCAGGGCAGGCCAATGCTGACGTATGTGGCGAATGTGCCTCCCCTCGTAGTCTGGAGATGTCCGCTATGGGGAAGTTCGATGCCAGAGATAAGCAAGGGTACGACGCGTTCCGCGCAGGGCCGCAGTCAGCCTCTGGGCGCGGCGGGCGAGCAGGGCGACGACGGAGCGGATGTAGGCGTGCGCGGTGCCTACGCTGATCCGGCTGAGTCGCGGTGAGAGGTCGTTTTCTCCCAGTGTTTCATCCCGGATTTTGCGGTTGGTGCGGCTTTGTGGGGTCGCGCCAAGAGATGGTGTTCTCGTCGGTGAGGCGGCGGGCCATGAGGTCGGTCATGGCGAGGTGGATCATGGCTTCGGAGCGGGCGGGCAGATCCTCGTAGTCGCGGGCCAGACGGCGGTGGAGCATGAGCCACCCGTACGTTCGCTCCACCGTCCAGCGTTTTGGAATCGGAGTGAATCCCCTGGTCCCGGGCGTGCGTTAGGTGATTTCCATGTCGATGCCGAGGGTGGCAGCGTGTTCGACGAAGTGTTTGCGGTAGCCGCCGTCGACCCAGGTCTTGCAGATCGTGGGGTGGTCGGCGGCGACCTGGTCGAGCATTCGGGTGCCGGCCACGGAGTCCTGGACGCTGGCTGCGGTGACCAGCACGGCGAGGAGGGGGCCGAGCGTGTCAGTGGTGATGCTGCGTTTGCGGCCTACGATCTTTTTGCCGGCGTCCGTGCCCTGGCTCGTGGCGGGGACGCTGATGGCGGTCTTGACGCTCTGGGCGTCGATCACGCAGGATGACGGCTCGGCATTCCGTCCCTCCTTCTGCCGTACCAGTTCCCTGAGCAGGCTGTTGAGCTGGGCGAACACGCCGTCCTTCTGCCACTTCGCGAAGTAGCCGTAGACCGTCTCCCAGGGCGGGAAGTCATGCGGCAGGTAGAGCCACTGCACTCCGGTGCGGTCGATGTACAAGATCGCGTTTATGATCTCGCGCAGGTCGTGTTCGGGGGGACGCCCGATGTCCAGGGCATGCTGTCGGCGCTCGGCCCGCCAGGCCGTCAGGACCGGTTCGATCAATTCCCAGCGGGCATCGGACAGATCACTCGGATACGAACGACGCTCGGCCATGACCCGGGCGTACCGTCGGCCGACGTCGACGTCCAGGAGCGCGGACATGGGGGTGGGAGCGCGGCTCTCGCCAGCGCGCCGGGCATGTTGGGATGAGACAGGCGCAAGCCCCAACCCGCCCCGTCTGCCACACCATCCGACCCTCAAGCCTCACCCACACTGACAGCCTCACCAGTACCACATCCCCGGATTGAATAAATCAGGAGATAGCAACACAGTACAGGTGAAAACGACCTCTAAGAGCTTCTAACGCAACGTGGTTTGCAGGCGTCGCCAGCAGATCAGCGCGCAGGCGAGCTTCAGGAATGCCTCGTGGATCTCGTCCCGGGCTTCCCATCGGATGCGCAGGCGGCGGAACCAGTGCAGCAGGGCGATCGTCTGTTCCACAACCCATCGCTTGGTTCCCAGCCCTGAGCCGTGGTCGGTGCCGCGCCGGGCGATGACGGGCTTGATGCCCTTCGCCCAGACCTGGCGGCGATAGCAGTCGTGGTCGTAACCGCGGTCGGCGTAGACCTCTCTTCGGCCGCCTGCGGGGCCGACCGCGTTTGCCACGGATGGGCGGGATCGCCGCCAGCGGCGGCATGAGCTGGATGACGTCGTTGCGGTTGCCGCCGGTCAGCAAGGGGATGCCGGTGGCATCGCAGATCACATGATGCTTGGAGCCCGGCCGACCCCGGTCGACCGGGCTCCGTCCGGTTTTGGGCCGCCCTTGAGCGCCCGGACATGGGAGCTGTCGATCACCGCCCGCGACAGATCCAGACGGCCGGCGGCCCGCAGCTCATCCAGCAGCACCTCGTGCAGCCGCTGCCACACCCCGGCGTTGTTCCAGTCCCGCAGCCTGCGCCAGCAGCTCATCCCCGAACCGAACCCGAGCTCCTGGGGCAGCCATTCCCACTGGATGCCGGTGTAGAGGACGGAACAGGATGCCGCACAGCACCCTGCGGTCCTCCAGCACCCTCTTCCGACCCGACCGCTGCCGATCACCTGCTGGCGACGGCAGCAGCGGCTCAATTCTCGACCACAACTCATCCTCAACCAGCCACGGTTGAGGATTCCGCTTGCCCATACCCAAGCAACCGATGCACCCGTCCACAGTACACGGCTACCAGCGTCGCGTTAGGAGCTTTAACTGATCGTTTCAGAATGAGATCGGTGTGGTGGCTTGGCGGTTGGGTGTGGTGTGGGCGGGATCTGTCGGGTGTCTGCTGATCTTGTGCCCGATGACCTGTGGGAACGTATAGCCTCGCTGCTGCCGGCCCGGCCGCCCAGGAGGCATCGGTATCCCGGCCGGTTGCCGGCAGATGACCGGGCTGCTCTGCGGGGCATCGTTTACGTGCTGCGCAAGGGCGTGAGCTGGAGAGACGTTCCCACCGAACAGATCGGCTGCAGCGGGGTGACGGCCTGGCGGCGCCTGCGGGACTGGACCGAGGCCGGAGTGTGGTGGCCCCGTCTGCACGAGGTTCTTCTGGCGGAACTGCGGAAAGAAGGCCTGCTGGAGATGGACGACGCTGCGATCGACGCCTCGCATGTCCGGGCGCTCAAAGGGGGGGGCTCACGCCGGACCTTCGCCGGTTGACCGTGCCCGGCCCGGCAGCAAGCACCACCTCATCACCGACCGCCACGGCACCCCGCTCGCCGTCACCCTGACCAGCGGAAACCGTCACGACGTCACTCAGCTCATGCCGCTGTTGGACGCCGTCCCACCGGTCCGTGGGTTACGAGGCCGGCCCTGCGGCCGACCCTGTCGGGTGTTCGCCGACCGCGGCTACGACTTCGACAAGTACCGGCGGCTCATCCGGGCTCGCGGGATCACACCCAAGATCGCCCGCCGCGGCAACCCCCACGGCTCCGGCCTGGGCAAGACCCGCTGGGTCGCCGAACGCACCTTTGCCTGGCTGCATCAGTTCAAACGACTCCGCATCCGCTACGAGGTACGCGCCGACCTGCACCTCGCCCTGCTCCAACTCGCCTGCAGCCTCATCTGTTTGAGACGACTCCGAACCTCATTCTGAAACGATCAATAACAGCTCGACCGCCCTCACACGATGCGCCTCCGCCAACTGCGGCCGCGACAAAGGAGGAACAGAGCACTCAGAGACCACACGCGAAAGCTGATATGACACCCCAACAGTCTCCCACCAAGAAGCCCCGTCACACCCACTGAACTTACGAAAAGATCAGTAAGGCCGACACCCACGTCTGGCGGGACTGAGACCTAGCCTCTCAGCGCCGTGCTTGGTGAGCCTTACCTCGGTACCGGGCTCATCGCCCCGCACCGTAGACGCCAGAGAGGGGCGTCTCCTACCGGGTGAGGAGGCAGACAGTGCCGAACACCGCAAGGCCCGCGCCCGCGTGGAGCATGCCTTCGAGAAATGAGGAACTACAAGATTATCTGCGGTTGCCGGCAACGCGGTGATGGCCTCCACCACGCGGTCCGAGTCGTTGCTCACATGCACAATCTCGCCCCTGGCCAGAATGACCGTAACCAGTCCTGACCAGCCAGGTAACAGCCTTCGTACACGTTTTAGCGTGATGCGGAAGGTAGGCGCTGAGGCTAGTTGGGACGCGGTTGCGTGTCGGCAGATGACGGCTTGGCTGTAATCGGTCAGCGATCACAGCCTCTAATGCCGATATACTACGCGGCGAACAACGTGGGATCATTAACGTAGAAATAGTATTCATTAATTTTCCTTACTGGAAATTAAATATAACTCGACTAAGTCACCGTGAATCGCCCGCAAGGGGGATTTGGTACAACCGAGAGAAGGAAACATGTATATCGCGTTCGACACTTCACCGTTTCACAGCAGTGGAGAATTAAAGAAGCACGCTCAAGATACCGCTGCAGCCCGTGCCGCCGTTGACGCTTACGCAACAGCCATGCGAGAACAGAGCCCCATTAAGTTGGATTTACTGCCAAATCTCCCGACTCATCTGGAGAATGCAAAAGAGCATGCCAAATCATGGACCGAAAAAGTTGCACCTGAAATCATACAAGTAAATACCGACTTAATCTCCTTCTGTAATCTCTTTAAGAGCTTCTATAAGACCCTGTACGACCTTGCAAAAGACATAAATGCCGAGGGAAATCTCGAAAAATTCAACAGCGGCATTACGGAACTGTCCGAAGAGGTTACCAAGAGGGGAGAAAGTGCAAAAAAAGCCACTAAGTCCATAAATGGGCTATACTCAAATGTTGCAACCGACAAGGGAAAACTTACTAAGGATATCAATGATGAGGAAGCGAAGTATCAAGGGGAACAAGGTAAACTGGCTGAGATTAAGAAACTGGAGAGCTCGCTGCGTGACCGAATACATAAAGATGTTTTGATAATGGCGGGTGGGGCTACAGTTGATGTTGTGGGCGTCCTTTGTATCGCAGTCGGTGTGTTAGCAGAGATCCCGTCCGGCGGCACCTCCACAGCTGTGATTGTTGCAGGGGTAGCTCTGGTGACTGGTGGAACAGCGGCTATGATTGCTGCGGGCGTCGACATGGATAAAGCAAATAAAGACTTGGCTAATCAGATAGCTGAGTATGCCAAAATTAGCAAGGAGATAGCTGCCCTTAAAAGCGTTAATACACAATGGGAACACCTTGTAGCAGCATGTACTGACGCCCTTGGATCTCTGAATAAAATGTCGACAACCTGGGAAGTCCTTGGCACGCAATTTAAGGCAGTTAAAGATGAAATAAAAGAGGTGGAAGAGAAGGAGCGTTCGATGTTTCTTACCAATCACCTTGAGGCGGCAAAGAAAGACTGGGATGATCTGGATAAGACGGCAAAGGCGATTCAAAAACAGCTCACGAATCTCCCCGTAAGAAAAGGTAAGAGCTGACACGAAGATGAATTCTTCACAAGCTGTTATTGCAACTATTGACCAAACAGTAAGTTCTGCACTTTTGGTAAATGTCCCGGAATTCTCGAAACGTAAAGAATTCAAGAAACATACGGACACGGCGCGACAGCATATGGTGACGTGGCGCGACAAGACAAAACCGATGACCGTCGAGAGCCTAAAAGGAATCCAGGAGTACGCAAAAACGTATCTTGAGGTAGTTAGTCCGGATCTTAAGAAGAGACTGCCTAAACTCCAGTCTGGAAACAAGGAGGAATTTAAAAGATACAAGAGCGATCTGGAAATATTATGGAAAACCTTTAAAACTCACGAAGAGCATCTCAAGGACGCGTCAAATGGCATACTAACGCTGTTTAATAACCTATCAAATGATAGCGCTGTGTTCACGACTGACTTAGAAGTGGCTAAGGGGGATATAGCGACAGAGAAGATTAAAGAGCAGCACATAAAAGATTCAATTCAATCTTTTAAGGACGAGATATCCAGAGCTCGAAAGTGGGAGCTTATCGGGCTTGTCTTCGGACCTTTGGGATATGGAATAGCCAGAATATGGGGGGATAACATCGCAAATATTCAAGGCCTGGAGAAGAAAATATCGGAATTAGAGAGTAACTTAGAGAAAGAACACCAGGAAGCTGTTGTTCTGACTTCTTTGTTAGGCCGACTCTCCATTCTAGCAAATACATTCTCCTTCTTGGGTACTGCCATGAACGCTCTTAGCAATGGAATGTCTGCTAACCGCAGTGAAGTAAAATCGGTGATGGATTCTCTAGTAGAAGCAGAAAAAAATCCATCAGAATTCACAGGAGCTCGATTGGATGCCGTTTCGTCAAACTGCAAGTCATTATTGAGTGAGCTCAGCACTGTGATGGGTGAAGCAAAGTGATTGGACTTTTAATATGACAATGCATCCGCTTGCCCTACTTGACCAGGAAGGGTTTGGCGCTAAAGAGCCTCGAGAAATCTTCTCCGTGTGGCATTTACTTTCTGCTGCCAGTACTGTCGTTCAATCTCAAGCCCCTTTAGATCTCAGCCTGATACCTACACTCAAAGATAATCAGGCCCTAGCACGCGATCATTCGGGAAAATGGCGCGACACATATCAGCAGCAGTTGATGCAGCCCCTTACCGATATCAAGAGCTACTCTAATTCTGTCGCAGCATTCTTGCCGCAGCTGGATCAATTGGCGGCGGATATAAAGAAGGGGGACAAGAGCGCTCGCAAGAAGTTTGATGAAGCGCTTGGTGAACTTTCTAAAGGCGTGGAGACGCGCGAAAAATCACTAAAAAATTCCATTGACAGGGTAAATGATTTCAAGAATCTAGTTGATGATGATAACACGAGGTTTGAATCTAGCGCCGAAGAAATGTCGAAAAAGTACACCGGCGACAAAGGAGAAATTGAAAAAATCCGAGTTAAGTTATCTGGGCTTGAGGAGACGCTTAAGGGGCTAAATGAAGAGATCTCTAAAGGGCTTACAGATGCAATTCCTGCCGCAATCGTTACAGGCGTCGAGATTGCCTTGGCCTTTGAGGGACTGCCGGAAGGGAAAGCGGTAATAGATGCAGTCTTAGGATTCACTAAAGATGCGAAGGCGGCTGACCTAAGTGCGATGTGGAAGGATGCCAAGGAGCTTTATGGCAAAGCCATGGAAATCAAGGAGGTTGGTGATAAGGTAAAAAAGGCTGTGGAGCAGCCGGGTGTCGGAGAAAGCATCCTTGATGTGCTTAAGCGAGCTGAAGCGACAAGAAAAAAGGCCAAGGATGCCATAGGTGAATATGGCAGTGCGCTCACCGCCCTAAAGGGACTGCAACTACAGGTGGGTGTATTTACTACTCTCCAGTCTAATGTGACGCTACTTTCTCACCGAATCGAGAAATCGATGAACGTGTTAGAGGAGGTGAAGAGTCTCTGGCAGCGCGAAAGAGATCGCTTAAGGTCCATGGGCGTTACGGCGCAAGGCGACCCAATGAAACTGTCAGATGAAATATCGAATGCTGGGATGTACTGGATATTTACCGGACAAGCTTCGAGTCGCTTCCAGGGTATAATTGAACAACCCTTCCAGGTGAATGTTATGACACCTCTGCCGTGATTGCTATCTGGAAAATATCTCTACCCTAGTTGCAGAATTTGGGCAAGCGATCCGCCCGCAAGCTGAGAGGGAGTTATTTTTCGCTGACCAGGTCATCGGCCGTATCGGAGGCGAGAGGAGGCGCACACCCTGATCTTGTGCCGCAGTGGTAACTCGTTCTCGCCAACGCGATGTCCGGTCAGTACTAGGCTGAGCGTTTTCAGCGGTAGCGCTCCAGGGTGAGGATGGCTTTGGCGGCTGGCGTGAGCCAGTTGGGGCTGCAGCGGGCGTGGCGAAGGATGCGCTAGGTGTTCAGCTGCGCGATGCCGCGCTCGACGGGGTAGCGCGGTCGGGCGTGGGCCTTGTTCAGTAAGGATCTTCAGCGTTGCTGTTTCAGGGTGAGCACTGCGTGGGTCATTGATCCTCTTTCATTCTGGATAGTCGCAGGTCGGGAGGGTGTGGACGGCCTGCACGATGCGGCTGATGTGGTTGGTGGAGCATCGGGCCTGGCGGAGGGTGTGCCAGGACTTGAGCCGGGCGAAGGCGCGTTCGCCCGGCGCCCGGAGTCGCGCGTGGACGCGGTTGAACCGCTGGTAGTGGTCGGGGAGTTCGCGGTGTCTGTGGTAGGGGGTGCGGACGGTGGCGCCGGCACCGTGGTAGGCCCGGTCGGCCAGAATGAGGGTTTCCCTGGTGGGGCAGGCCTGGACGATGCCGTGGGCCCGGGCAGCGGTCAGATCATGCGTGCGCTCGGGCAGCGCGCGGGAGAACCACAGCGGTGTGCCGTCTGGGCGGGCGACGACCTGCACGTTCATGCCGTGCCGCTTGTGCTTTCTGCGAGTAGTACGGCTCGTCCGCCGCGATACGGTCGGTCGGGATCAGCGTGCCGTCAACGACGACGAAGCCCCCCTCACCCAGGCCCGCCAGAGCCTCGCGCAAGCCCGGGGCCCACGCGGCCAGGGCCTCAAGGGTCTCGTCCACGTACCTCCATGCGGTGGACTTCGACACGCCGAAACCGGCCCCGACCTGCGCGAACGTCTCGTTCTTCCGCAGATGTGCGAGTACCAGCAGGGCCTTCCTGAAACAACGCCAGCCTTCGCCACGGCGACTTCAGCTCACGCTGACGGGCATGGATCAGCCACGAGACATGCTCGACCAGCTCGTAAAGAACGTCGAGCATGGCAGGATACGGAACCAACAGAGCCCCTTGGCGCCGGTGTCGAGTGAGATCAACACCCCAACGACAAGGGGCTCTGCCATGTCACCAGCACCGCCTCTGACCTGCCCGTTCCACCCTCGCGGGACAGGATGAAAGAGGATCACTCCCCTGGGAATTCTCGGGACGCGAGGGCGGCCTCCGCTTGATCCTTTGCTCCGTCACAGAGGCGCGGGATCAGGCGGAGGCCGTTGCTATGAGTGTGGTGTGCTGCGATGTCCGGCGGGAAGCGTTCGCGGAAGCGTCACGCTTCCGGGGCGAGTTCTACGAGTGTCTGACCGCCCGGCGGGATGAGTTGTTCGAGCTGACCGACGCGCTGCTGTGCGTCGACGGGCCGGTCACCTCGCCGGTGGAGTTGACGCTGGTGCCCGAGCACCCACGTGGTCACGGCGCGTTGTACGGAGCTCTCAACCGTGGCCGGATCGACGTCGACAAGTTGCGGACCTTACTGGCCGGGCTGCCGTTGCCCCGGTTCGACGGTGGCCGCCTGGTGCTGGCGGTCGATGTGTCTCCATGGCTGCGGTCGGACGCGCCGTGCTCGGCGGACCGGTTGTTCTGCCATGTCTATGGGCGGGCCAAGTCCGCGTCGCAGTTCATCCCGGGCTGGCCCTACTCCTTCGTCGCGGTCCTGGAGCCCCGGGGCCACGTCATGGACCGGGATTATGGACGTGGTGCGGCTCGGGCCCGAGGACGATGCGACCGCGGTCACCGCCGCCCAGCTGAGGGCCATGGTCGAGCGGCTCATCGCGGCCGGCCAGTGGACGCCCGGCGACCCGGACATCACGATCGTCATGGACGCGGGTTACGACGTCACCCGCCTGGCCTGGGTCCTGCGGGATCTTCCCGTCGAACTGGTCGGCCGGATCCGCAGTGACCGGGTGATGCGGCTGCCGAAGCCCTCGCTCAAGGAGTATGCCCTGGCCTATCCCCAGGGTGGGCGACCGCCGAAGCACGGCAAGGAGTTCCGCTTCGCCAAACCCGAGACCTGGCCCGAGGCGGTGATCACCACGGCCACCGACACCACCAACTACGGCAAGGCCGAGGCTCAGGCGTGGGACCGGGTCCACCCGCGGCTGACCCACCGCTCGGCCTGGCTGGAGCACGACGGTGAACTCCCCATCGTCGAGGGCACCCTGATCCGGTTGAAGGTCGAGCACCTCGCCAAGGAGCGGGAGGCGCCGCCGGTCTGGCTGTGGTCCTCAAAGACCGGCGCCGCCCCGGCGGACGTGGACCGCTGGTGGCAGGGATTCTTGAGGAGATTCGACCTGGAGCACACCTTCAGGTTCGGAAAGCAGACGCTCGGTTGGACCACCCCGAAGCTGCGTACTCCCGAGGCCGCGGACCGATGGACCTGGCTCCTGGCCGCCGACCTCCGCCGCCCCTGGGAGCAACCGGCCAAGCCCGAACGCCTCACCCAGGCCCGGGTCCGCCGCGGGTTCAGAAACATCCGAGCCCACCTGCTCTGCCCGGCCCGTGTTCCCCAACCACGCGGCGCCGGTCCCGGACGACCGCCCGGGACCAAGAACCGCCATCCCGCACCCTGCCACGACGTCGGCAAGACCGTCAAACGCCCCGAGACCCTCAAGGCCATCGGTAGACCTGGCCGGCGCCACCGTCCGCACCCCCTACCACAGACACCGCGAACTCCCCGACCACTACCAGCGGTTCAACCGCGTCCACGCGCGACTCCGGGCGCCGGGCGAACGCGCCTTCGCCCGGCTCAAGTCCTGGCACACCCTCCGCCAGGCCCGATGCTCCACCAACCACATCAGCCGCATCGTGCAGGCCGTCCACACCCTCCCGACCTGCGACTATCCAGAATGAAAGAGGATCACTGACAGCAGGACAATGGTCATTTGCCTTCCTGGTATCGGTTCCTCCTGTGATTCACAGACGCCAACCCGCAGAACTGCCTTCACATCAAAGGAAACACCATCATAAGACCCGTGTACCCGGCCTGTAACAAGATCCCGGCGCAGCGCGGTAGGGGTGTGCCGGGCTACGGCAGGACCTCGGTGCCGCAGCTCTCCACGTGGCCGATCGCCCTGGACAAGTCCCGCCCATATACCAGCTGGGACGTCGGCATCGGGGCTGGCGGCAGGTCGGGAGGACGCCGGGCCTCAGCGGAACGGGCACAGCATCCGCGTCCGGAGCCGAGGAAGCACTCGCCTCCGGCGCCCAGCCCGGCACCACGGACACGGGCACGGCGCAGCGGCGGCCGGCAAGGGCGGCATCGCAGCCGGGGCCACGTCGCCTGGCACCGGCGGGAAGGGCTACCGCCTGCGGCCCGATCGTCGAAGAGGACGTGTATGCGGGCCGCGCGGTCTGCGTACAGGGTGTCCTCGAGCGCAACGACGGCCAGTGACGTCTTCAGGTCGTTCTTCTGGCGGGGCGTCTCATGGCCCGTGGCACCGGCTGCCGCGTCGCCCACTTGCCCGGTCTGACGATGCGGCGATCCGCCGACCTCTACCCGGGCGAGACAGACGCCCGCGCTGCGGCGATCATCGTGGACACCGCCCGCACCATGCCCCACACACTCCGCGGCCTCGCGCTGACAGCGAGGGCGGTCGCCGAGCTGGAAGTGATCGCCGGCTTCGACGACGACCTCGCAAGCGAAGCAATCCGCATCAGCAACCGGCTCCGCGGCCGGCAGCATGCGGACTTCCCCACCACACTGGTCCGCCCCTACTGTGGTATTCCTCGCGCGAGGGGATAGGGAGGGGCACATGGGCAAGCATGACAAGCAGGACGACAGTGGCAAGGGTGACAAGTTGCCGGGTCAGCCGTGGACGCCGCCGAAGGAGCCGCCCACTACGGACGGCGGCTCCCCCGACGGCGGTGGGAAGCACGGGAAGTGACCGCCACGAGCGGCTGGCGGGAGCTGGTCGCGCGCCTTGCCCCGGACGGCACGCTGACCGCCGGGTGGCGACCGGTGTTCGAGGCTCTGCCCCGAGCCGGTTTCCTGCCCGATGTCATCTGGCAGCACCACGTGCCCACCGGGAACGTGACAGCCGTGGACCGGACCCGGGACCCGCGGCGGTGGCAGGCCGCGGCCGATTCCGGCGATCCGCTGGTAACGCAGTGGGACGACGGCGAACACCACGGGCTCGCGCAGGGGCGGGTGGCATCGTCGTCGGCGTCCGCGCCGTCCGTCGTCGCCGCGATGCTCACTGACCTCGACGTGCACCCCGGGCAGCGGGTCCTGGAAGTCGGCACCGGCACGGGATGGAACGCCGGCCTCCTCGCCCGCCGGCTCGGCGCGGGGGCAGTGACCACGATCGAGGTGGACCAGGCCCTCGCCGACGCCGCCCGGACAGCCCTTGAGCGGCAGGGCCTGGGGGCCGTCACGGTGGTGTGCGGCGACGGCTTCCAAGGGCATGCGGCCAAGGCACCGTACGACCGGGTGATCGCCACCTGCGGCGTACGTACCGTCCCTGCCGCCTGGCTGGAGCAGTGCCGGCCGGGGGGCCGGATCGTGGTGCCGTGGGGTACCCGCTTCACCCGCACCGAGGCAACCGTCGCCCTCACCGTCGCCGGTGACGGGCGCAGCGCGAGCGGCCCGTTCACCTCCCTGGTGCAGTTCATGAGCCTGCGCGCTCAGCGCCAGGACCTCCCCGCGTACGCGGACTACGTGACCGACGAGTCCCGGGAGAAGGCCGAGCAGGGGACCACGGTGCTCACCCTGGGCGCGGCGCTCGCGGGTGAGTGGGACATCTCCCGGTTCGTCCTCGGACTCCTCGTCCCCGACTGCGTGGTCGTCTTCGACGCACGGCAGGAGGGCCGGCAGCCGGTGTGGCTGTGCGGCCTCGGTGAGGACCGGTCCTGGGCGTGCGTCCTGTTCCGCGAGGACGGGAAACCGTCCACGGTGTACCAGTACGGCAGCCGCCGGCTGTGGGACGAGACCGAGACCGCACACGCCTGGTGGCACGAACAGGACCGACCCGGCCTCGGACGCCTCGGCCTGACCGTCGACGACCACGGACAACACATCTGGGTGGACACCCCGGACCACGCAGCCCTCTCGAACCCGGCCTGACCACACACCCGTGCGAAGCGGGCGAACTCGGCTTCGCAGATGACATGACGTCATCTCCACTGCGGTATACCGTCTGCTGCTGCTCGGCCTGACCGCTACTGAGTTTGTGGGTGTCGTGAGGGTGAGGCCGGTCCCGGCGGGAAGAGTGTGCGTGCTTGGCCTCTACGTGCGCCTCCTCGTACCAAGGCGGCGGGTTCTTTCGGAACTTGCGATGTGGCGGGGTGACGACCTGGCCCCCGGTCTGGGCGCCGAGTCCCTGGTGCCGACGTCGGCCAGGACCCCCACCCAGGGTCCGGTGCCGAGGAGGTCGATGATCCCCGATTCGCCGGCCTGGCTGGTGTCCGGGCAGCTGCCGGGCCGGGTCTCGCCGCAGAACAGCAGCCTGCCGACGGTATCGGTGAGGACCATGGTCTTCACGGCGTTCTCCTTGCTCTTACCCGAGCTGAAGCGGTCCCGGCCGGCAGTTCCCTAAGGGCTGTCCTGTTGTTGGTTCAGGGGATGCAGGTTGGCTGGTTCGTTTCCTCTGTCATCCGGTCAGGGTGGGGTTGTGGGGGCGGGCGATGCCGGGTATGGCGTGGTGGACGCCGTCGCCTTTGAGGCGGCAGTCGCGGAG
>NZ_JAJQQS010000040.1 GCF_021228125.1 Streptomyces albireticuli | reverse complement strand
CCCCGGACTGTCGTTCTGCGGGGCCGTGCGGACCAGCGTGCCGGTGGCCGCCCGGGCGGCTGGGGCGGCGGTGCTTCCCACCGGCACCAGCCATCCCGGAGAACCGGCCTGGTCCGGCACAGCCGCTGCGGCGGCCATGGCGGGTTCCTGCTGGCCGGCCGGCCAGCTGTCGAGGTCATCCCACTGACGGCCTGGTCCCCAGTGCAGCGGCTGCTCCGGTGCCCGGTCCTGCCCGGGGTCGGGCTCGTAGGGGACGGCGTCGGCCCAGGGCTCGTCCTCGCTGCGCCGGGTCTGGTGCCGGGTGGTGACCGCCGGGCCGGCTCCGGCTGCTTCGTCGGCGTCTTCGACGCGGCCGCCCCTGCCGCCGTTGACCATTTTTCCGATCTGCCGTGCGGTGATCCTGCCCCGGGCGTATCCCAGGATGGCTCCGCCGAGGGCCGTCTTGGTGCGGCCCATGGCGCCGGTGCCGCGGCCGAACCATTCGGCGTTCGGGGAGATCATGGCGGACAGTTTCCGGAACGGTTTTGTGATCGCCCACAGCATGACGGTCAGGACCCACAGCAGGACCACGGCGAACCACTCGGGCATGCGGTTGCCGCCGCTGAGGAGTACCTGGATGAACAACGCCTCGAGCGAGGCGGCGAGAACGAACAAAGGGGCGTTGATGAGGGCCGCCCCGCCCGAGCGGGCCAGGGTCCGCAGGGTGCCGCTCATCTGCCGGTGCAGCGCGATGGGCGCGATGGCCGGCAGGAACACGATGACCAGTTTGAGGATCAGCCGGGCGCAGATGATCACGATGGACGCGGCGAAGGAGAAGAAGTTGGTGGGGATCGCGCCGAGCGCTCCGCTGGCGGAGGCCCCGAAGCGGCCGTCGGCCACGCCGGTCAGGTGCCGGTAGGCGTCCGGGTCCTCCTTCTTCACCTTCTCCGCGACGTTCTCCCAGGTCTTCTTCTTGTCCACGATGAGCGTGTCGCGCTCTTTCTGCGGGAGCCGGGACTGCGCCCAGGTCAGGGCCTGGGCGTCGTAGAGCTGCATGCCGTACTTCTTGGCCACGGGCGCGTCGGAGCTGCCGAACTCCCCGCGCAGCCAGTTGTTGTACAAGATGGTCCCGGTCAGGACGTTGCCCTGGCTGGTGGCCGGGTCGGCGCCCTTGCTGGTGTCACCGGCGACGCCTTGCTGGACCTGGCCGACGGTCTGCGTGATCATCTCGTCGGCGAGGCTGCCCGCCTTCTCGGGGTAGTTGAACGCGATGGCGGTCACGGTCATGACCAGCAGGGCCCAGGCGACGGATTTGGCGGTGTCGGGCCAGTCCTTGCGGCCTGCCCGGTAGACGATCACCACGCCCAGGAGCAGCAGCGAGATGCCGATCCACGGCCGGTAGACCGCGTCGGTGACAGCGCGGGTGGCTTTGGCGAAAACGTCGTTGATCCCGGACATGTAGCCGTCGCCGGTGGCTTCCTGCTGCAGGGCGACCGCGACGCCGGTCCACCATTTGCTGCCGCTGAACAGGAGATTGGCCCAGGTGGTGCCCATGCTCGCGCCGGCGGCCTCGGCGAGCCCGCTGGTCCCGGAGCAGCTGAGGTCGTAGGTGTGCCATTCCAGGCCCGCGAAGCCGTACTGCTCGTAGATGTGGGCGGGGGCCTTGGGGTCCTTCGGGTCGATGGGGGCGGGTGCTTTCTCCGGAGGTTTCTGGGCCCAGGAGGCGTCGCCGCGCCCGGGCAGTGCCGGGGTGGGGGCGTGCTTGCAGTTGGGGGACAGCCCGTAGGGGTCGGTGATGGAGGGGTGGGTGGGCGGGGCGGCCGGGTCGTCGGCCTTGGTGTCCCCGTTCTTGCCGGGCTCGTACTTGCAGTATTTGCGGGCTTCACCCTTGATCAAATCGCAAGGATTGGGTTCAGCGTGGGCGCCGGTGGCCTGGGGGCCGAGCAGGAAGCCGCCGGCTATGACCAGCAGCAGCGCGAGGCACCACAGGCGGGCGGATGGTGCCGGGGGCCGGCGGCGCGGGGCGGCCGGTGTCATCGCAGGGCCCCTTCGCCGTTCTGGACCATTCCCAGGACGGCAGAGCTGGTCCACGGGTTGGCGGAGGACGTTTTGCTCAGGGGGCTGGCGGTGGTGTTGAGCGCCGCCTTGAGCGCCGGGCGGTGCTCGAGGTTGACGGTGATGCGCTCGATGCCGCCGTCGCCGTCGTCGAAGATGAACTCACGCGGGCGCTCGTTGCGGTCCGCGCCGCGCTCGATCCGCGACAGCCCGGCCAGGACGTCCTCGTAGCCGTTGCCGGGCTCGATGCCGATCAGCCGGAGCGCCGCGCGCTGGGCCTGCTCGCCGACGGTGCGGCCGATGAACGCCGAGTCGATCCAGTTGCCGAGATCGGCGGCCAGCAGGTCCTCGGCGTCCTGGGAGGCGATCAGGGCTCTGCCGTTGTGTTTGCGGGAGTCGCGCGCGGTCTTCTTGATCAGGGTGCGGCCGGAGGAGACCTGCATCAGCGCCCACGCCTCATCCAGGAAGAGCCCTTTGCGTTCGTGCATGGGGCGGTCGTAGATGCTGCGCTGCGCGTACCAGCCGGCCAGGTAGAGCAGGGGCATGCTGTACTGCTCGTCCAGGGACCACTCGCTCGCGGGCACCCCGGCCGTCGGCAGCTGCAGGCCCTTGAGGCTCATGACGACGAGGCGGTGGTGCGCGCTCAGGTACCGGTCGTCACCGCCGTCCGTCCCGGGGAAGATCAGCTGCCCGGCCGGGAGCTCGCTGGCTCCCTGCAGGAGCTCCGCCAGGTGCTGGGCGTGCTCGGCCAGCGACCCGTCGAACCGCTTGAGCATCTCGATGACCGCGAACGGGCTGGAGTTCACCGAGGTGTCCGCCCGCTGCGCCGCCATCAGCAGCACCTTGTTCGTGTGCTCCGACGTCCGCAGCGACTCGGGCAGCAGCCCCTTGAGGACGTCGGCGGCCAGGGTGCGGCGCTGCGCCTGGGCGGCCCGGCCGGCGGCGACGAACGCCTCCTCGGCCGCGGCCCGGGGGTCGGGTTTGTCGGCGAAGTCCTCGGGCCGGAAGTGGGCGGCCACGGGGTCCGGGATCACCCGGTAGGGGTTGAGCGTGCCCGGCTCCGCGCTCATCAGGTCGATCTCTTTGGCGTACGGGCGCAGCTCGGGCAGGGCGCACAGCCGGGTGAGGGGGCCTGAGGGGTCCAGGCAGGTGAAGGCGACGCCCATGCGCGCCGCGTCGTACATGATCTTGCCCGCGAGGGTGGATTTCCCGCCGCCCAGGGTGGACACGATCGGGGTGAGGCCGCTGCTCTCGCGGACCTCCATGCTGCGCCAGGGGTGCCACATCACGGCGCGCCGGGATGCTCCGGAGGTGTGGCCGAGGTTCAGTCCGCTGCGGTCGCCGACCAGGGCGGACGCGGCGGGCAGGGCACCGGCGACCGTGGTCACCGGCAGGCGGCGTTTGAAGGCGTCGTTGGCCAGGGGCTCGCCGGGGATGAATTCCCGGGCGAGGCGGTACTGGTCGGCGGGGCGGTGGATGAGGATGTGGCCTTTGTAGAGGGCCTGGACGCGTTTGACGCGGTCGTGGACCTGCTCGGGGGTGGTGCCCGGGACCGCGATGCGGAACCAGCCCGCGGTGCGGGTGGCGACCCCGGCGAACCCTTCTGAGTTGATCTCGTCCTCGGTGGCCAGTGCCTGGTCGCGCTGGCGGCCGAGCTGCTGGGGGATGTCCGCCCCGTGTTCGGCGTGGTGCTTGACCTGGTAGTGAATGCGGTCGAGCTGGCTGCGCATCTCCTTGCCGACTTCGCCGCCGTCACGGACGTCGAAGGTGGCGCTGACCTCGTAGGGAAACGGCACCCGGTCCATGCGCTGCAGCCACGGCCCGTGGCCCGATTCGGGGATCGGTGGCAGCGCCATGCGGCCCATGGTCATCACGGAGACGTAGCGCTGCTGGGTGCGCCCGTCGCGCCGCCCGGTGACCAGAACATGCGGCGCGTACGCCTCCGGAGTGACCCACTCGACGGGGTCGGTGTACTCGGCCAGGTCAGCGGTGCTCCACTGGCTCCCGGGCTGGACCGGCGGATCCAGCGGGGCGGGCAGTCCCAGACCTATGGAGCGGGTGAGCAGCCAGTCCATGTCGGAGGCGGTGACGGGCCGCGCCGACATGCCGGGGCCGGCCATGGTGGTGTCGATCTCCTGCAGGTCACGGCTCAGCGCGTCCAGCTCGCGCTGGCCGGAGGAGAGCAGGCGGCTGCTCTGCCGGCCCGCGCCGGACAGCCGCCCGACGGCGACGCCGTAGTAGACGACCTTGTCGTCCAGCGGCATGGAGCCGACCTTCTGCTGCTCCTCGGCCAGGTAGCGGTCCCACCCGGGCAGCGGGTCGATCACCGACCGGTGCAGGCTCTCCGCCCACCGGGCGACGGGGTAGGGGCGGTGGGTGATCCGCAGGTGCACGCGCCGGCCGCTGAGCTCGGCCAGGCGCTGCGCGTGGGCGCGCAGCAGCTGGTTGCGGTCGGCATCGGAGAGGAACGACCACCTCGCCGGGGCTGCGACGTACCAGGCGGTGACGTGACCGGTCTTGGACAGGGCCAGGTGGCCGGTGATGTCGGTGAGCTGGAGGCCGGTGGCGAACTTGGTGTCCGGTGCCGTGCGCCGTGTGGTGAGCAGGCGGGCCTTCAGGCCCCGCCGCGGTGCGCCGCCCTTGGGTGTGGCGCTGTCCTTGGATCTGGAGGTGGCCTTGCTGGGCTGGAACACGAACGAACTCCCCTTCGCGGTTTCGCGGTGCTGCCTGTGGACAGCAGCGCCCGGGGTGGTGCGATTCAGCGGGTGCGCGGGGCGCGGCGGCGGACGCCGGAGAGGGTGAGGCGGGCGCGGGCGCCGGTCTTCTGGGAGGGGCGGGGGGCCGAGACCTCGTGCCAGAACGTCACGGCCACCGCCCGGGCGGTGTGCTCGTGGTCGACGCGGTCCATGACGCGCATCGTGGCCCACATGACGAAGACCAGTCCGTAGACGGCGGGCCAGGGGCCGAGCACTCCGGTCCACAGCTCCAGGAGGAGGACCAGGGCGTAGAGCACGGTCCCGATGCCGTAGGCGCGGTAGCGCACGCGCCAGGGCAGGGTCATGCGTGGCGGGCCGAGGAAGAGGTCGTCGGCCGCGTACACCTCATCGTCGGTGTTCATCCGCATGCGGGGCGGCCTACTTCCAGAACCAGCCGGACAGGAAGTCCCCGATGGCCGAGCCCTTGGACGCCATGCCGATGACGGCGAGGCCGACCAGGGCGATGCCCCCGACGGTGAGCGCGCCGGACCAGTCCTTGCGCCGGGAGCCGAAGACGATGACGAGGCCGGCGATGAGCAGCCCCACCTGCAGCGCGTCCTGTTTGAGGAACTCCTGCAGGCCGCCGGTGGTGAAGGCCGCCAGCACCACCGCGCCGGCGGCGTGGAAGCGGCTCGTCCCGGCGGCACCGGCGGCGGGGGCCAGGGTCCGGCGGGCGTGGTGCAGCCGGCCGGCGAGGCGCATCCGGCGGGCGTAGTCGTTCAGATTCGTGATCAGCCGCCCTAAGACGTGGACGTGGGCGTTCATCTCTTCGACTCCCGTGGTCGGGTCACGCAGCGTCACGTTACATGTGACTTGTGGGACTTGGGGGCTCAGCATAGGCCGCAATCCGCCATTCGAATAGGCTTATTTCCCTTCCTCACCACAGTCCCCGCAGGTCACAGGCGAGCCCTAGCATGTCTCGTGCAACTCCCACGGGGGACCGGGAGTTCACGGGGAGGGACGGCCGTCATGTGGATCGGCGTAGGCAAGGGCAAGGGCGGCGCCGGGTGCACGACCGCCGTACTGGAGCTCGCCTACGCGGGAACCAGGCGCGGCCGCCGGGTGGGGGTCCTGGACATCGACCCCCAGGGCAACGCCACGGACGCTCTCGAACCGGTCTCCCGCCGGCACGGCCTGAAAGACGCCCTCGCTCCGTACGACGCCGTGCGCGGCCTCGCCCCGCTGCCCCTGCGCGAGGTCCTCACGCCCACCGCCTGGGACGGTGTCCTCCTCGCCCCGGCAGACCGGTTCCTGGCCAACCGGGAAGCGGACATCACCGCGGACGGAATAGCCGCCCTGCGCCGCGCGCGGCGCTCCGGCGAATTAGATGATCTCGTCGACGACGTCGTCATCGACCTGCCCCGCCATCTCGGAAAACTCACAGCAACCGGGCTGCTGGGAATCGAGCACCTCTTCATCGCTGCCCGGGCCACCTTATGGGGCGCTCAGGGGGCGGAAGAGATGCGCTACACCGCCGGGCTGATCGCCGCAAAGGGAAACCCGGAACTGGTTATAGAAGGCGTCATTGTCGCCGAATATGACGGCTCCCGTGACTCCCGGCGGGTCCTGGAGGAACTGCACAACCGGTTCGGGAAAAGGATGGTGGACCCTCCGGTGCCCCGGCGCGTGCGCGTGCGGGAAGCGGTCGAGAGCTATCACACACCCTGCCGCCTCTTCGGTGGCAAGGATCTGGAAGAGGTCGCCGATATCTACCAGAACATCTACGACCGCGTGCTCAACAGCGCGCCCGGCCAGGGGAAGACGCCGCGATGACCGACCAGGGAGAAATGGCGGCGGCGACACCCGCTGGGAGATGGGTCAGGCAATCCCCTGCCCGAATCCGTGAACGCGCCGAGCCCGACCCGGTCGACGTCGCCCTCGGCGGCATGACACCGCCGGCGCCCCGCCCGGACGGTACGCCAGACAGCAGCGGCACTCTCCCGCACCCGGCACCCCCGCCGCCCCCAGGCGGCGCGAACCCCGCCGGCGCCAGCGGCTGCGAAGGGTGCCGCCGGGGGCAAGGCGGCAGCACGCCGGAACGCCGGGCGGCGACACCCCCCGGCGCCACCGCACCGGAGGCCACCCCCGGGGGCATGCCGTCCGGCCGGAACGGCGGCACAACGCGGGCACCGCAACCCGCGATTGCGGAACCCGCTCTTCCGGCCGGTGCGGCCCCCGCCTCCGAGCCCGGGCTTGTCCCGGAGGTCATGAAGCAGCGCTCCTTCTCCCTGCCAGACTCCCTCTACCACCGCGCCCGGGCGGCGCAGTGGCACACCCAGACCCGACCGGACGGCCACGGGAACCTCAGCGAGCTCGTCCGCACGGTCCTCGAGGCAGAAGTCCTGCGACTGAAAGCCGCCCACCACCACGGCCGCCCCTTCCCCGACGTCGACAGGCTCCGCACCGGCCCGAGCCCCGCAGGAGCAGCGCGCGGCGCGCAGATCCGGGCCGCCAACCGCCGCCGGGCCACCCGGCCGGACACCGGACCAGGACAGGACGCGGGCACGGAAAACCCGCCACGGAGGGCGGGGCTGTGGAGGGGCGCTGAGCCCTTAGATTCTCGCAAAGCTGCGATTCAGATGCTCAGCGTACCACCACTGTCAAGCCCGGAGAGAAGGGGCACGCACCACCCACCCCGTCACCCCAGACCCGCCGCAGGAGGACCACCGTGGCACCACCCAGCACCACCACCGACCCGGCCGACCGCTCCCCCCTCATCACCGCCGCCACCTCCGGCGCGGGCCTCGCCCTGATCGCCTACGCCGCCACACACCTCCTCCACCGGCCCGGCCTCCTCCCCGCCGGCCTCGGCGCAGCCGCCGCCCTCGCCGTCCTCGTCGCCCTCGCCGAAACCTGGCACCGCCGCCGCACCCGGCCCGTCCGCGACCTCACCACAGCCCTCGCCCCCCTGCTGCGCACCGAGCCCGCCAAAGCAATGATCAAGGCGCGCAAGCACCGGAACGGGACACCCACCCGCCTCACGATCCGCTACGGAGCGACCTTCGACGAGCGCGACGAAAAAGCCCGGGCCAAGGTCCGCGAGATCATCGCGACCCGCCTCGGCGGGCCCGCCGAGGCGACCTGGAAACCGACCCGGAGACAGATCCTTGTCACCGTCGACGCCTCGCCCGGCAGCGGCGACATCATCGACAGCGACCAGCCGGCCGCACCGGAGACGACCGATCCCATCCCCGGCCGCGACACCATGCGCACCCGCACCACCGACGTCGTCCAGGCCATCCTCGGCGCCTCCGCCCACGTCGACCGCGTCGACTTCGCCGCATACACCGACACCCCCACCGGAATCGACGTCACCTACGCGACCACCACCCGCGACCTCGCCGCGGGATTCCGCGACCGGGTCCTGCTCCAGATCAACAGCAAAATCCCCGGAAACTGGCGCAGCACCTGGGACTTCGAGAACAACCGGATCCGGTTCGAACTGCGGCCGCCCTTCCCGACGAACGTCCGCTACCCGATCACCCACCAGTTCGTAAAATACGAACTCCCCTACGCGGTCACCGAGCACCAGCGCATCGAAAGCTGGGCACTCGGCAGCAAGAACCCCCACTGCCTGGTGGTCGGGCCGACCGGAAGCGGAAAGACGGTATTCATCCGCAACCTCGTCGTCGCCGCCCGGGTCCTCGGCATCCCCGTGGTGCTGTGCGACCCGAAAATGACCGAGTACCTCGACTTCGAGGAACTCGACGGTGTCACCGTCATCACCGAAACCCTGGACATCGCGGAAGCCATCACCCTGACACACCGTGAAATGATGAGCCGCTACCGGGCCATCAAGCGCCGCCAGGCCCGCAAGGGCGACTTCGGAAAGATCATGTTCATCCTGGACGAATTCTTCATCTTCAAGGAAGCCAGCGGTGTTATCTGGCAGGAAATGAAAGCCCGCGACAAGGACCTCAAGGGGCGCGAGCACCCGTGCCTGTCCCTGTGGAAGCGGCTCGCGGTCCTGGCCCGCACCGCCGAGATCCACCTCACCGTCGGCATCCAGCGGCCCGACGCCGAGTTCCTCACCGGCCTCGCCCGCGACAGCTTCCGCATGAGGATCAGCCTCGACCAGGCGACCCCCGAGGCCGCCAGGATGATGTGGGGAAACAGCCGCATCGGCACCACCCTCCCCAACATCCAGGGCCGCGCCGTCGCCAGCACCGCCGACGGACCCGCCTACGTCCAGGTCCTCCGCCTCCTCACCCCCTCCGACGAAGACGCCTTCGACGCCGAGGACGCCACCGTGTGGAAGCACCTGGTGGACCGGATGACACACAACGCCGAGGCACACGCCAACGGCGACGGCCCGCTCGCCTTCCTCGGACCACTCAACAACCCCACCCCGGTCGAGGCGACGGAGACAGAAGGCGCCTTCGCCCTCCCGCCCGCCCCGGCCCAGCCGGCCCCGGAACCCGAAGACACCACACCCGCGGGGGCTCTGGAAGCCGAGGACGGCACGGAGGAGGCCGGCGTCTACGAGCTCGAGGTCGGCGACCACATCGAGCTCGACCTCGACACCGGCACCGAACCCGTCGAGGTCGCCGACCTCCACTTCGGAGAAGACGAGGACAACGAGGAGGAATGGGTGGAGATCGAGTACACCGCACAGGACGGCACCACCGGAGTACAGCGCCTCGGCGTGGACGACATCGTCACCCGCAAGACCCCCGCCACCACCTCAGGGGGCTCCGAAACATGATGAGCGCACCGCCCATCGCCGCGGCAGCACGCTGACGACCAGGTGCTCGGGGCCTGGCGGCCGCATCGGCTTCAACCGGACGGCCGCCAGGCCCCGCCATTCTCACCGCCGCAGCGGCGCCCGGCCGTCAGGCGACGAGCCCGCCCTGAAGGTCGTCCATCCGCCCCATCACCCCGCGGAGCGCGGGATGGGCCCGGTCCCCGCCCAGCCGCAGCACCTCGGCCAGCTGCCCGCCCAGCCACACCGACCGCTCCGCCTCCCGCACCCGGTGCCAGCAGGCATAAGCCCGCTGCGCCGCACCCCAGTAGGCCGCGCTGCCGATCCCGGCCCAGCCACGGGCGGCCTCCAGGTAGAGCTCGCACGCGCTCCCGGGCAGCCCGCACACGAGGTTGGTGTGGGCGCGCAGCTCGAGCGCGCGCCACACGTACGGGTGGCCGGCACCGTAGGCGCCGGCGATGCCGGTCTCCAGGAAGCGGGCCAGCCGCATCGCCGCGTGCTCCGTACCGGCCTCCACCGCCCTGACGACGGCCACGACGCGCTCACGGTATTCCGCCGGAGTCGTCTCACCATCCGGGTCGGCGACCAGCTCGCGCACCTCGGTGGCGTCCTGCACCCGGCCACTGGGGTGCACCACCAGCAGCCACACCGCCCCGTCCGGGTCCGTGGCCTCCACCCGCAGAGACCGGCGCTGCTCCGCAGCGGCCCGGGCGATCTGACGCAGCGCCGCGGCGCGGGTCCCGGCAAGAGTGCTGTCCTCGGACGGCACCTCGATGCCGTCCACCCAGCCGCGGCCGTCGGCGGCCAGGAGCACCTTGATCACATTCACCTGTTGAGCAGCCACTGCCGCACCCCCTCAGCCCCGTTCGTGTACGCCTATCTGACCACGGGGGTGGCTGAGAAGGAGCGCCCGCAGGCTGAGCGCAGTGGGTCCTGCCGTGAGTGTGACGGCCTCTTACTGCCAGGCGAGGGGAATCCAGCCCAGGAAGATGTGGCCGACGGCGCCGTAGCGCAGGACGTCGTTGAGCCCGGTTGAGGAGATGGAGGCCGCCCGGATCACGGGGCGGCCTCCGCTGTGGATCTTCGTCGCCACGGGCGCTGGCCTTCCAGGAGCCCACGGGATCTCCCGAGATTACCGGCCCCAGCTGGCCTGGAAGATTGGCAGACGTGGCTGGAAGAAGTAGCGACTCTTCTTGGCGGCGGCGATTGCGGCGGCGGCCGGGCTGTCGGCCCCAGCGGGAATGTGCGGGTAGACGCAGTCGACCAGGTCGTACGCCTTTGCGTCGTCGCCCACAGATCCGACCACGGCACAGACCGGGCGGCTGTATCCGCCGGCCTCCGCCCATACCCCGGGCCAGTCGGGGTGCTGCTCGGTCACGTGCACGTCGCAGTTCTGGCACGGGACCTTCTGCTCCTTGCCGGTCAGCTGCCCGGCCGGACGGGCCTGGTCGGCGTCGAGGACATGACCGACCCGCCGCACGGCCCCGCCCCCGAGGCGGGACCGGTCGCACACCGGGCCGCCCTCGTACTCCACGCTGACCAGCACGCCCGGCCAGTGCGGGTGCCGGTCGGTCACCGGCGCGCCGCAGCCGGCGCACGCGCGGGCGCTCAGGCCGTGCTCATGGAACAGGGCGAAGGTCTCCTCGGGCAGCGGCTCGTACGCCCTGCCGGGGCCGACGGCGAAGGGAGCCAGGTCGAGCAAGGGCAGCTTCTTCTCCGCCAGGTGCAGGTCCTCCCACGTCTGCATCCCGGCCACGGGCAGGCTCTGGGCCCAGCCGATGCGCGGCACGCTTGTGGTCGACGGTCGCTGGACTGTCTCAAGTCCGGGGCGGCGCAGGCTCTCGGGCACGTACGCGGCCAGAACGCGGTGCAGTTGCTCCATGGCCTGGTCCCGGTCGTCGGCGTCCAGCCAGGTCGTCTTCACCAGTTCCCGCAGGGGTCCCCGCGGGTACAGGGCTACCTCGTACCGCCAGTCGTCCGTGTCCCGGTGCAGGCTGCGCTCGTACTCGCCGGAGTCGTGGAAGGAGAAGCACGACAGGCCCCCGCCGGCCTCCTCCGCCGCGGCCACGGCCTCTTCGACCGTCGGGTAGGTGTCGGTGAAGTCGCCCCATGGCTCCGCCAGCAGCCCGAAGAGAGTGTCGTCCATCGCCGTCAGCATCGGCAGGTTCGTTGCCACCGTCGCGGCGTTCCGTGACGCCGCGGCCTTGCGCTGCTTCGCCTGTTTCGCGTGCTTGGCAGCCCGCGTCTGCTGCACTCTCTTCCCCATCGTGCCCGCCTATGTCGAAGTTGCCATGTATCAGCTAGTAAACGGCGAGTTGGGCGGTTCGTCACGCACACCGGTGTCCACGGACAACAGAACGGTCCGTCCGGGTGGGCCGGCGGCGTGGGTGGCTTTAGCGGCGGTCCGTGCCGCGCGTCCGTAGCGGATCGGCGCCCGCTTGTCCGCGGTTTTGGCCTTCTCATCTCTGCACTGGTGGTGCCCCATCATTCTGGTCGCGTGCTGAGGGCATCTCTGGTTCGGGGGGCGTAAGGAGGGGATCGACCAGCGGCAGGAGGTGGCCGTGGTCGCCTTGCGCTTCTGCGCGCAGGGCGGAGCGATCCTATGGCCGACCTGAGGCGGTCCCACCGAGCAAATATTCCGTGATCTGCATCACCATTGGTTTGCGCGTGAGATCGCAGGCGCGCATGCCGTGCGAATAGGGAAGACGGGTTTCCGCCGGTCAGCGTGTTACCTAACGGTAGCTATTCGACTACAGAGTGAATTGGTCTACACCTTTGAGTGATGATGTCATCACACGCCGTGAAAAATCTGCCCGGTGCGGTACGCGTTCGGGCACCCCGATCCGAAATCCTGCGGCTGAGGGCAAACGCCCTCCGGCGCCCTATGGGGGCAGGGAGTTGGGTGCCGCCCGCAGGACTTGAGGATGGCTCGTGACTGTTAACGACGCGCTGGACGCGCTGGTAGTGGCCACCGCGCTGCGAGTTTTCGCCCCGGACGGACGCGCGCTGGTACGGCGTGTGCTCAGCGCCGGGGTACGCGTCGGCACCGCCGGCCTGCTGGAGGACGCCTCCCGCACCACACGCACGTCGCCCCAGCCGCTGATCTCCCCTGACGAGGAGGTCTGACCATGAACATCCCGTCATCCGACGAAGCCGGCGAAACCCAGTTCGCCCTGCCCCCCCCAGCTTCCTCGATGAACTCAACGCGCTCGAAGGTGTCCAGTACCAGATGCCACCGGACCTGGAAGCCTTCTTCGACCTCTACGCCAGGGCGCACGTGCGCTACGCGCACGCGATGCTCGGGGACAAGAAGGCCGCCACGGCCGTCGTGCGCCGGGTCTACTCCCACCTGGCGCTGAACTGGGTCGTCGTGCTGAAGGAGGAGAGCCCCGAAGCATACGCCTTCGCCCTGCTCAAGCAGCGCGTCGAGACACACCTGCGGCTCACCGGGAATGCCTCACAGATGGCGCGACCGCCAGCTTCCAGCAGGCCGCCCGCGCCACCCTGGAAGCCATGCGGACCCAGCTGCAGGTCATGGAGTCCTCACTCGGCCTCTTCACCGCCATAGCCTCCCTCCCCTCCCGGCAGTACGACGTCATCGTCCTGCACTACGTTCTGGGCTACCCCTGCTCCCGCATCGCCAACATCATGGGGATCAAGCCCGACACCGTCCGCTCCCACCGCCGCCTGGCCCGGGAACGCATCGCCACCAAGCTCGGCCTGTCCATGACCCCGGCTGCCGACGAAGACAAGGAGTAACACCGTGCCACGCAGGATCGACGAAACCCTGGCCGACGTCGGCTTGCCCGATCTCTTCAGCGAAGAGGACATGGACGACCTCAAGAAGGAAATCGTCCGCGAGGTCACCGACAGCATGATGTTCGGCGCCATGCCCGCGCCCACCGGCCACTTCCCCACCACACACGATCAGGCGAACAAAGACCTCCAGGCACTGACCGCCCAGCTGCTGCACCACGACGACGTCGGTCACCGGCTGAGCGAGCTGTGCGACGAAGGCATCGACCCCGACGGCGCCCTGCACTTCGCCTGCCTGCTCAGCCTCGCCAACGAACCCGCCTGCGCCCAGTTCTGGTGGCAGTTCTCCGCCGGCGCTGGCAACGCCCTCGCCGCCTACTGCCTACACCTGCTCCACCTCGGCCGCGGCGACCTGCGCGACGCCGACCACTGGGCCTGCCAGGCCGTCGCCCTCACCGACCACTACCCCGGCCCCCTCTTCGAACTCACCACCGGCCCCCAGCCCCACTTCCCCATCGCCGCCCTGCGCAAAGTCGTCGGCCGGCTGAAGGCCGACGTGGTCGAAGAGTTCGGCTTCGGCCGCGTCCTGCACCCCGACCTCCGTCTCGCCGACCAGATCGAAGAACTCGCCGACGCCTTCTGACCCAGCAGCACACGGCCGGTTGGCTTCCCGCAGGAGGCCAACCGGAATACGCCACACGGGGCGAGGGTTCCGGTAGCTTCCCGGCGCAGGCCGGGAAGACTGCTAGCTGCCGGACAGGCCGCGCATCTGCTCCGCGCGCAATGCTGCGGTCGCCCTCTCCTGGCGTTGGTCCACAAGATCAGCGAAACGGGCGACCGCGGCGCGCTCTGTGGGCGTGAGATCGTCCATTGTCGCCTCGATAGCGGTGCGGACACCGTCGCCTATCTCGCGCGCAGAACGGAACTCGACCTCGACGGCCCCGACCGTTTCGAGGTACCCGAGTTCGACGAGGCGCTGGACAGATTCGTGGGTCTCGGTCTTTGGCATTCTGAGTTCAGAGATCAGCCAATCGAGGCTGCCGTACGGGAAGCAGACGTCCAGCAGCCAGCGGCAGCGCATGTATACACCGACGTCAGTCGCGGAAAGACGCGGGTCGGTGACGGGCGTGTGGGGTACAGCGAGTACGTATGGCTCGCCGAAATCGCTGCGGAGTTTCACCGGTTCCGGGGTGGGCATGCGTGGTTCTCCTTGGAGCGCTGCTACGTGAAGCCTAGGGTTCGGCGTGTGTGGTGTCAGTGGTACTCGCCGAAGACACAACGAGGTGGCCCTTGACCTGGGGTGATGGGGCCGGGCCACCCTCCTGGAACTGGAGAAGGGCGAAGTGCCTGGTCGCCGGGCGGGCTCCGTCTGTTCCGCCGTTGCGGGGGCTGGGGTAGAGGGGCCTGCCCATAGGAGAGGCCACGGCGACTGCCAGGAGTGTGGCTGGCTGCCCGGCGTACGGGTGATCTCGTCGTCGCCGCGGCGCCCTTCTGGCCGGGGTTGGCGAATTTCCGCTGGTCGGTCAGCCATGTCCCGAGCGGGAACCCCGCAGGCTTCCACTCGGCGGGGGTGATGTACCCGTAGGGCACGCGCAGCTGCTGCGCCCCTGTTTCGGTGATC
>NZ_JAJQQS010000004.1 GCF_021228125.1 Streptomyces albireticuli | reverse complement strand
TTTGAGAGGGTAAGGCTCCCAGTAGACGACTGGGTTGATAGGCCAGGTGTGGAAGACCGGTAACGGTTGGAGCTGACTGGTACTAATAGGCCGAGGGCTTGTCCTCAGTTGCTCGCGTCCACTGTGTGGTTCCCGGGTTGCGAACAGTCGCACCGGTTGAACCAGTTTCACTACTTAATTGAAGAGTGTGCTTGTTCGCTAGAACCCGATAGGGTTTCGGTGGTCATAGCGTTAGGGAAACGCCCGGTTACATTCCGAACCCGGAAGCTAAGCCTTTCAGCGCCGATGGTACTGCATGGGGGACCGTGTGGGAGAGTAGGACGCCGCCGAACAATCTTTCAAGGACCCCTGGTCCCAGCGTTCACGCTGGGACCAGGGGTCCTTTTGTATTTCTGCTTGTTTTTGTCGAAGCGCGCCGGTCAGCCGGTTGCGCGAGAATGACTGCGGTACCCGAAGACAGGAGTCACCCCGATGTCCACCAACTCTCCCGACGATCGCTCGGGCGGCGAGCGCCGCGGCGGAGGCCCTCGCGGCCCGCGTCGTGACGACTCGCGTGGCGGCTTCCGTCGCGACGACCGTCCGGCGTTCCGTCGTGACGACCGTGACGACCGTGGTGGCGACCGTCCCCGTGGCCCGCGCCGCGACGACGACCGTGGCGGTCGTCCCGCCGGCGGTGGCTACGGCCAGCGCCGTGACAACGACCGTGGCGGCCGTCCGGGTGGCTTCGAGCGTCGTGACGACCGCGGTGGCCGTCCGTCCGGTGGCGGCTACGGCGGCCCCCGTCGTGACGACGACCGCGGTGGCTTCCGTCGCGACGACCGCGGCCCGCGCCGCGATGACGACCGCGGCGGTTTCCGCGGCGGCCGTGACGACCGTGGTGGCCGTCCGTCCGGTGGCGGTTACGGCGGCCCGCGCCGTGATGACGACCGCGGTGGCTTCCGCCGCGACGACCGCGCACCCCGCCGTGACGACGACCGTGGTGGCCGTCCGTCCGGTGGTGGCTACGGCGGCCCGCGCCGTGACGACGACCGTGGCGGCTTCCGTCGCGACGACCGTCGTGACGAGCGTCCGGCCTTCCGTCGTGACGACCGCCGTGATGACCGTGGTCCGCGTCGTGATGACGACCGTGGTGGCCGTCCGGGTGGCTTCGAGCGTCGTGACGACCGTGGTGGCCGTCCGTCCGGTGGCGGTTACGGCGGCCCCCGTCGTGATGACGACCGTGGTGGTTTCCGTCGCGACGACCGTCGTGACGAGCGTCCGGCCTTCCGTCGTGACGACCGCCGTGACGACCGTGGCCCGCGCCGCGACGACGAGCGTGGCGGCTTCCGCCGCGACGACCGTCCTTCCTTCCCGCGCGACGACCGCGCCCCGCGCCGTGACGACGACCGAGGTGGTTTCCGTCGCGACGACCGCGGCCCGCGCCGCGATGACGACCGTGGCGGCTTCCGCCGTGACGACCGCGCGCCCCGTCGTGATGACGACCGTGGTGGCTTCCGTCGCGACGACCGTCGTGACGAGCGCCCCTCCTTCCGTCGTGACGACCGCCGTGACGACCGCGCCCCGCGCCGCGACGACGAGCGTGGCGGCTTCCGCCGCGACGACCGTGGCCCGCGCCGCGATGACGACCGCGGTGGCTTCCGCGGCGGCCGTGACGACCGCGGTGGCCGTCCCTCCGGCGGCGGCTACGGTCGCCGTGACGACCGCGGCCCGCGCCGTGACGACGACCGCGGCGGTTTCCGCGGCGGCCGTGACGACCGTTCCGGCGGCTACGGCCGTCGTGACGACCGGGACCGTGACCGCGGCGACCGCGAGCCGGTGAAGCGTCTGCCGATCCCCGACGACGTGACCGGCGAGGAGATCGACGCGGACGTCCGGCAGGAGCTCATGAGCCTGCCGAAGGGCCTCGCGGAAGAGGTCGCCCGCAACCTCGTCATGGTGGCGAACCTGCTGGACGAGGAGCCCGAGGAGGCGTACGCCTACTCGCGCATCGCCCTGCGGCTCGCCTCCCGCGTCGCCGCCGTGCGCGAGGCCGCCGGCTTCGCCGCGTACGCGACCGCCCGCTACACCGAGGCGCTCGCGGAGTTCCGCGCCGCCCGCCGGATGACGGGTTCCGTGGAGCTGTGGCCCGTCATGGCCGACTGCGAGCGCGGCATGGGCCGCCCGGAGCGCGCCCTGGCCATGGCCGGCGAGCCCGAGGTGAACAAGCTGGACAAGGCCGGCCAGGTCGAGATGCGTCTCGTCGCCGCCGGTGCCCGCAAGGACATGGGCCAGGCCGAGGCCGCCGTCGTCACCCTCCAGAGCCCCGAGCTCGCCTCCAACTCGGTCCAGCCGTGGACCGCGCGCCTGCGGTACGCCTACGCCGACGCGCTGCTGGAGGTCGGCCGCAAGGACGAGGCCCGTGAGTGGTTCGCCAAGGCCCTCGAGTCCGACCAGGGCGGCATGACGAACGCCTCGGACCGGCTCGCGGAGCTGGACGGCGTGGAGTTCACGGACGCCATGACCACCGAGGCCGACACCGAGGCCGAGGTCGAGGCCAAGGCCGAGACCGTCGCCGCCGGCGAGGAGGCCGCGGAGGAGAAGGCCGACGAGACCGCCGAGGCCGTCGTCGAGGCCGTGGAGACCCCCGCCGTCGAGGTCCCGCAGTTCGTGGAGCCCGTCGTCGCCGAGAAGGCCGCCGACGAGTCCACCGAGGAGAAGGCTTCCGAGGAGAAGTCCTCCGAGGACAAGAGCTGAGCTCCGGTACCCCCGGGAGTCATCTGAAAAAGCCCCCCTCACCCACGGAGACGTGGGTGAGGGGGGCTTTTTCATGGCCGCTCCCCCGTCAGTCCAGGGCCAGGCTCCGCAGCACCAGGCCGGTGGCCGGCTTCGGGCCGAAGGACGTCGACTTGCGCGGCATCGTCACGCCCTGCTCCGCGAGCTCCCGGACGACGTCCTCGCGCACCGGGTGCATGAGGACCGCCGTGCCGCCGTGCCGCTCGGCCTGCTGGACCGCCGCGGCCGTCTCGTGGATGTACCCGATGTGCTCGGGGTCGTCCGGCACGTGCCAGAGGTGCTCCAGCAGGACGGAGTGCAGGACCGTCGCGTCCAGCGTGCGCCACGCCTCCGGACGGTCGGCCGGGACCACGCGGTCGAGGAGGGCCGGATCCGGGCGGTCGACGAGGTGGAAGCGGCCGTCTCCCGCGAGGACGAAGGCGTTGCCGGGCTCCCCGGCCGTCTCCGCCAGCGCGTCCAGGGCCTGCGGCAGCGGCCCGTCCAGGGTCCGGACGCGGAACGCGTCCCCGAGGGCCGCGAGCGCGTCCGCGACCGGGAGCCGGTGCAGCAGGCGGTGGATCGCCCGTACGCGCAGCGGGTAGCGGGCGGTGTCCACGAGGAGGACCAGGCCGAAGTCCCAGGGGCCGGGGGCCGGTTGCTCGGCGCGCAGCCGCTGGTAGGTGGCCCAGCGGTGGTGCCCGTCGGCGATCAGGGCACGCTGCCGGGAGAGGTCCTCGTCGATCAGGCGGAGCTCGTCGGGGTCCGTGACGGACCACAGCCGGTGGGCGTAGCCGTCCTCCGTGGTCGTGGAGAGCAGCGGCTCCCGGCCGACGACGCGGTCGATGACGCCCGCCGCGCCTTCCGGGCCGCCGGTGCCGCGGTACGAGAACAGCAGCGGTTCGAGGTTGGCGCCCGTGTCGCGCATCAGGGCGGCGCGGTCCTCGACGATGTGCGGCATGACGTCCTCGTGGGGGAGGACGGCGCCCTCCTCGCGCGGGGTGAGCCGCAGGGCGCCGATGAGACCGCGCTGGAGGATGCCGTCGCCGCGCTGCTCGTAGACGTACAGGGCGGGCTCGGGGTCGGGCGCGAGGACGTCCTCCTCCTGCCAGCGGCGCAGCGTCTCGGCGGCCTGCCGGTGGCGGTCGGCGGCCGTGGCCGCCTGCGGGAGGATCAGCCGGACGATGTTGTGCGGATCGGCCGTCTCCAGATGGCGCAGTCCGTCGGGCCGCACGACGACGTCGTACGGTGGGGAGGTGACGGCGGCGAGGCTGCCGACCCGCTCCGGGACGTAGCGCAGCCCTCGGAACGGGGCGAGTCGGAGTCCTTGCCCTGCTTTCCCTGCGAACCGTGCCTGTCCTGGAGTGCTCATTGGGAAATGTTATGTCTCACGGCCCGATGAGCAATGATCGCGGAAGAGACGTACAGCACAAGGAGCGAGCCGAACATGAACCAGACCGCCCGGACCCGGCCCGAGGGCAGCGAGCGTCCGCTGAGCGCGGCCTACGACACGGCGCTGCTCGACCTCGACGGCGTGGTCTACGCGGGTGGCGAGGCCATCGCGCACGCGGTCGAGTCGCTGGGCACGGCACGGGACGGCGGCATGCACCTCGCCTACGTGACGAACAACGCCGCCCGCACCCCGGAGACGGTCGCCGGGCACCTGACGGAGCTCGGGGTGCCCGCCGAGCCGTCCGACGTGATCACCTCGGCGCAGGCGGTGGCCCGGCTGATCGCCGATCAGCTGCCCGCCGGTTCGCGGGTGCTGGTGATCGGCGCGGAGGGGCTGCGGGTGGCCCTGCGGGAGCGCGGGCTGGTGCCGGTGGACTCCGCGGACGACGACCCGGCCGCGGTGGCGCAGGGCTACGGCGGGCCGGACATGCCGTGGTCGCGGCTGGCGGAGGCGTCGTACGCGGTGGCGCGGGGCCTGCCGTGGTTCGCGTCCAACACGGACCTGACGATCCCGAGCGCGCGGGGGATCGCCCCGGGCAACGGCGCGGCGGTGCAGGTCGTGCGGATAGCCACGGGCGCGGAGCCGCAGGTGGCGGGGAAGCCGCTGCCGCCGATGCACCGTGAGACCGTGCTGCGCACGGGCGCGGAGCGGCCGCTCGTGGTGGGCGACCGGCTCGACACGGACATCGAGGGCGCGTACGTGGGCGGCGTGGACTCGCTGCTCGTCCTGACCGGGGTCACGACGGCGGCGCAGCTGCTCGCGGCGGAGCCGCGGTTCCGGCCGACGTACGTGGCGGAGGACCTGCGGGGGTTGCTGGTGGCGCAGCCGGCCGTCTCCGGCGACTCCGCCGAGGGGTTCGTGTGCGGGGGGTGGACCGCGGCGGTGCGTGGGGACGCGCTCGTCCTTGAGGGTGAGGGTGAGGGGGAGCGGGTGGACGCGTTGCGGGCGCTTTGCGCGGCGGCTTGGTCGTCGGCGGGGGAGGGGTCTTGCGGGCTGGATGCGGGGAAGGCGCTGGCTCGGCTGGGGTGGTAGTTCGGGCTGCGGGTGGCGTGTGCCGCTGCGCGGGGCCTTGTCCCCTACCCGCCCCTTCCCGAAACCGGGGGCTTCGCCCCCGGGCCCCCTTTTCCGCGCTTCGCGCGGTGTCCTCAAGCGCCGGGTCGGGAAGGGGCGCCGCACTCTCAGGCCAGCTCCGCCAGCAGGTCCTCCTCCGACGCCCCCCGGCGCCAGTAACCCGTGAACGTCACCGCCCGGCGGTCGAAGCCGCGTTCGCCCACCAGGTGGCGGCGGAGGGCGCGGATGCCGCCGGCCTCCCCGGCGATCCAGGCGTAGGGGGTTCCGGCGGGGAACTCCGCGGCGCGGACCGCGTCGAGGAGCGGGGTGGCCGAGGAGCGGCCGCGGACCAGCCAGGTGATGTCCGCGTCGGCCTCGGTGGGGAGGTCCTGGATGTCGTCCGTGTGCGGGACCTCGATCCAGACCTTGGCCCGGGTGCCGGCCGGCAGCCAGGCCAGGGTGGCGGCCACCGCGGGCAGTGCCGTCTCGTCGGCGGTGAGGAGCATCCAGTCGGTGCCCGCGGGCGGCTGGAAGTCGACGCCGCCGTTGTTCTCGACGACGGGGCACAGGACGGTGACGCGGTCGCCCGGGCGGGCGGCCTGGGCCCAGTTGGTGGCCGGGCCGCCGTGGCCGTTCGCGTCGGTGTGCACCGCGAAGTCGACGTCCATCTCCTCCGGTCCGTCCGGCCCGTGCCGCAGCGCCCGCACGGTGTACGTGCGGATGTACGCCCGTACGGCGGGGTCCATGGCCCGCCACTCCGCCCACCAGTTCTCGTCGCGCGCCTCGGGGAGCACCGGGGCGTCCTGTCCCGCCTGCGGCAGGAACAGCTTGAAGCGCTGGTCGCGGCCGCCGCTGACGATGTCGCGCAGGTCCTCGGCGCCGAAGGTGACCCGCATCATCGCGGGGGTGAGCCGCTCGGCGCGCAGGACGCGCAGATCGAAGAATCGGTACGGCAGTACGGGCTTGTCGGCCTGGACGGGCCGGTCGGTCTGGACGGACATGGCGGGTTCCTCTCGGTCGTCGGCCGGGTGTGCCGGCCGGACGGACGTCAGCTGACCTTCTCGGCCTTCTCGATGGCGGCGGCGAGGCTCTCGACGAGCGGCGCGCAGCCGGCGTACGAGTAGCGCGGCTCGCTGAGCCAGGGGGTGATCTGGCCGGCCTTGACGGCGGGCAGGCCGGCCCAGGTGGGCTTGGCCTCGAGGTCCTTGGGCTGGAGTGCGGCGGTGCGGTTGTCGAGGAGGATCACGTCGGCGGCGTACTTGCCGGCGTTCTCCCAGCTGAGGCTCTCGAAGAAGCCTCCGGTGACCTTGTCGGGGACGACGAACTCGACGCCGAGCGACGTGAAGTAGGAGAGGTCGGCGTAGACGGCCGGGTCGGAGACGTAGAGCAGGTCGGCCGAGCCGGAGGCGCAGAGGACCTTGAGGCCCTTCTTGTCCCGGGCGGCCTTGCGGAGCGTCTCGGAGGCCTTCTCGAAGCGGGCCTTCGCGTCGGTGACCTTCTTGGCCTTCAGGTCGGCGCCGAGGGCGCCGGCCAGCTCCGCGTAGCGCCCGATGACCTGGGTCAGGGACACCTTCGTGACGTTGATGCCGACGCTCGGGGCCAGGGCCAGGATCTTCTTCCTGCTGCCGTCCGGCACGTACCAGAGCTCGCTGCCCTGGAGCATGTTGGTGACCAGCAGGTCCGGGCCCAGGGCCGCGTACTTCTCGACGTTGAACTCGCCCCAGGCGTTGCCCAGGACCGTGACCTTGCCGACGTCGAGGTCGCCGGCCTGCGGGTCCGGCTTGCCGCCCTTGAGCGTGGTGGGGCCGAAGACGCCCGCGCACTCGAAGCCGAAGTCGTGCAGGGCGGCGGCGGTGCCGGTGAAGGCGACGACCTTCTTGGGGGTCTTCTTCGTCCGGGCGGTCTCGCCGCGGTCGTCCTTGAAGGTCCAGGAGCCCGAGTCCGCGCGCGCCCCTGACGCCTTGTCCGCCTTGTCCGACGAACCGCCGCACGCCGCGAGGAGGCCGCCGAGGCCGAGGGCGCCGCCGGCGGCCAGCAGGCCGCGGCGGGTCGGGCGGGACGGGCCGCCGGAGCGGCCGGACGGGGAGGACTGGGGGGAGGTGCTCATGGGGGTGCGCTTCTCTCGGAACTACACTCGAACGGGGGGATCTCAGGGTAGGCTAACCTAACCTGGTGTTGGTCGAGAGTCACCCCCGGTCCCAGGCGGCCCCGCCGGAACCCACGCCACGCGGCCGGAACGCGGTACGCGCCGCGGGTCTGTTCGCCGCCGTGGGCGCGCTCCTGCTGGTCGCCGTCGCGAGCGTCGCCGTCGGCGCCAGACAGATCCCCCTCGACCAGGTCTGGCACGGCCTGTTCCACTTCACGGGCACCGACACCGACGTGGTGGTCCGTGAGGTACGGGTGCCCCGTACGCTTCTGGGCTTGCTGGCCGGCACCGCGCTCGGTCTCGCCGGCGCCGTGATGCAGGCCCTCACCCGCAACCCGCTCGCCGAACCCGGCATCCTCGGCGTCAACGCCGGTGCCGCGGCGGCCGTCGTGTCCGCCGTCAGCTTCCTCGGCGTCACCTCCGTCGGCGGCTACGTGTGGTTCGCCTTCCTCGGCGCCGCCGTCGTCTCCGTGCTCGTCCACGCGCTCGGCGGCAGCCGCGCCGCGACCCCCGTCCGCCTCGCCCTCGCGGGCACGGCCGTGACCTACGCCCTCTACGGCTACGTCAACTCCGTCCAGCTCATGGACTCGGCCGCCCTCGACCGGATGCGCTTCTGGACGGTCGGCTCGCTGGCCTCCGCCTCCATGGACGTCATCCGCCAGGTCGGCCCGTTCATCGCCGCCGGCGTGCTGCTGGCCCTGGCGCTCGCCCGCCCGCTGAACGCGGTGGCGCTCGGCGACGACACCGCCCGCGCGCTCGGCACGAGCCCCGTCCGCACCCGCGTCCTCGCCATGACCGCCGTCACCCTGCTGTGCGGCGCCGCGACCGCGGCCTGCGGGCCGATCGTCTTCATCGGCCTGATCGTCCCGCACCTCGTCCGCTCCCTCACCGGCCCGGACCTGCGCTGGATCCTGCCGTACGCGGCCGTGCTGGCACCGGTGCTGCTGCTCGGCGCCGATGTGATCGGACGCGTCGTCACCCGGCCCGGGGAGCTCCAGGCCGGCATCGTCACCGCGGTCGTCGGCGGACCCGTCTTCATCCACCTCGTCCGCCGCCGCAGAATGGCACAGCAGTGACAGCCGCCTCCCGAACCCCCCGAACCTCCCGGCCCGGTACGACCGGGAAGACCCTGCGGACCCGCGGTGGGCTCTCCCTGCGGGTGGACCCCCGGGCGGCCGTCGTCGTCCTGCTGCTCCTCGCCGTCGCCGTCGCCGCGGCCGTCGCGCTCATCGGCACCGGCGACTTCCCCATGGCGCCCGCCGACGTGCTGCGCACCCTCACCGGCGGCGGCACACCCGCGCAGGAGTTCATCGTCCGGGACCTGCGGCTGCCGCGGGTGCTCGTCGGCCTGCTCGTCGGCGCCTCGCTCGGACTGGCCGGCGCCGTCTTCCAGTCCGTCTCCCGCAACCCGCTGGGCAGCCCGGACGTCATCGGCTTCGGCCAGGGGTCGGCGGCCGGGGCGCTCGTCGTCATCGTGCTCTTCCACGGCGACCCCTTCGCCGTCGCGGCGGGTGCCGTCGCGGGCGGCGTCGTCACCGGCCTCGCCGTCTACCTGCTGGCGTGGCGCAAGGGCATCCACGGCTACCGCCTCGTGCTCGTCGGCATCGGCGCCGCCGCCGTGCTCACCGGTGTCCGCGACTACCTGATGACCAAGGCCGACCTCGTCGACGCCACACGCTCCATGGTCTGGATGGTCGGCTCGCTCGACGGCCGCGACTGGAGCCAGGTGTGGCCCCTGCTGTGCGTGGCCGCCGTGCTCTTCCCCGTCCTCCTCGGCCACGGCCGGGCCCTGCGGATGCTGGAGATGGGCGACAACGCCGCGTACGCCCTGGGCGTACGGGCCGAGCGCACCCGGCTCGTGGCGATGGGCGCCGCCGTGCTGCTGACCGCCGCCGCGACGGCCGCCGCCGGACCCGTCACCTTCGTCGCCCTCGCCGCGCCCCAGATCGCCCGGCGGCTCACCCGGGCGTCCGGGCCCAACCTGCCCGCCTCCGCCTGCACCGGCGCGGTGCTGCTGGTCGGCGCGGACTGGGGCTCCCAGCGGCTCTTCGGGGCCGACCAGCTGCCCGTCGGGGCGCTGACCGGGATGCTGGGCGGCTGCTATCTGCTGTGGCTGCTGTTCACCGAGCGCAAGGCGGGACGGATATGAGCGGCCGGGGCATGAGCGCACCGGGCGCGGGCACGCCCGGGAGGCGGGACAGAAGCGCGTCGGCCGCCGCGCGCGCGTCGTACGGGAACGCCACCCGCGTCGGGTCGTACGCGAACACCGAGCGCGCGTCGTACGGCAACAGCCAGCGCGTGTCGCACATGAACACCGAGCGTGTGTCGCACATGAACACCGAGCGCGAGTCGTACGGGAACACCGAGCGTCGTACAGGTACACCGAGCAAGGAGACATCACCGTGAGCCGACTGACGGCCGAATCCGTCACCCTCGCCTACGACCAGCGCGTCATCGCCGAGAACCTCTCGGTCGCCGTCCCCGACAACTCCTTCACGGTGATCATCGGCCCCAACGCCTGCGGCAAGTCCACCCTGCTGCGGGCCCTGTCCCGGATGCTCAAGCCGGCCACCGGGTCCGTCCTCCTCGACGGCGCCGCCATCGACAGTTACCCCGCCAAGCAGGTCGCCCGCACCCTCGGTCTGCTTCCGCAGTCCTCCATCGCGCCGGACGGCATCACCGTCGCCGACCTGGTCGCCCGGGGCCGCTACCCGCACCAGGGGATGCTGCGCCAGTGGTCGCGCGAGGACGAGCGGATCGTCCAGGAGTCGATGGAGGCCACCGGCGTCGGGGCGCTCGGCGACCGGCACGTCGACGAGCTCTCCGGCGGCCAGCGCCAGCGGGTCTGGATCGCCATGGCCCTCGCCCAGCAGACCCCGCTGCTGCTCCTGGACGAGCCGACCACCTACCTCGACATCCAGCACCAGATCGAGGTCCTCGACCTCTGCGCCGACCTGCACGAGACCCAGGGCCGCACCCTCGTCGCCGTCCTCCACGACCTCAACCACGCCGCGCGCTACGCCACCCACCTGATCGCGATGCGCGACGGCCGGGTGGTGGCCGAGGGCGCGCCGGGCGAGGTCGTCACCGCCGAGCTCGTCGAGCGGGTGTTCGGGCTGCGCTGCCAGGTCATCGACGACCCCGAGACGGGCACACCGCTGGTCGTCCCGGCCGCCCGGCAGCGCCGGAGCGCCTCCGCCGAGGCCGCTACAGCAGCTTCCGCAGGCGCAGCACGTCCCGCAGGCTCGCCTGCACCCTGACCCGGCCGGCGGCCCACGCCTTCGCGAAGTTCAGCCGGCCGTCCACCAGGGCCACCAGGTCGTCGCCCGTCATCGTCAGGGCGATCTCCGAGCGCCGCTCGGGGGTGCCCGGGACGGTCCGTACGTCCTGGATGTGGCCGCCCGCGAGGTGGCCCACGAAGGTCACGTCGAGGTCGGACAGATGACAGCTGAGCGAGCGGTCGGGCGCGGCGGCGTCGCGGAGGTCGCCGCTCGCCCCCGCGAGGTTCTCCGCCAGCCGGTCGAGCGCTTCTCTGCACTCCTCGATGGTCGCCATTGGGAGGGACGCTACCTCAGGTGATCGCGTACGCCGCACAGGCGCTGTTCCGGGGTAGCGTCGGAGTCATGAGCGAAGCGATGAGCGGTGTGCCGGACGAGCCGCCGGGCGAGGCGGCACAGGACCCGGCGGACGGTCTCGCGGACGGGGCGGACGAGCGCGCCGGGGCCCCGGACGCCGCCGGGCCGCGGCCCCTCGGCGTCGACCGGGCGCCCACCGGCGACGCCGCGGTGGACGCCCAGCTGCGCCGGCTGGCCGACGCCGACCACCTCGCCGCGAGCGGCCACCTGGAGGTGTACGAGGATGTACACCGGGGCCTGCGCGACGCGCTCACCGCGCTCGACAGGCACCCGGGACCACCCGCGCCGTCCGGCGCGCCCGCCTCGTACGACAACAGGAGCTGAACCACCCGTGGCAGTGACCCGCCCGCGCCGCAGCCGACTCGACGCCGAGCTGGTGCGCCGGAAACTCGCCCGCTCCCGCGAGCACGCGAGCCAGCTGATCGCCGCGGGCCGGGTGACCGTCGGCGGCGCCGTCGCGACCAAGGCCGCCACCCAGGTGGAGATCAGCGCCGCCGTCGTGGTCACCCAGGACGAGAACGACCCCGACTACGTCTCCCGCGGCGGCCACAAGCTCGCGGGCGCCTTCGCCGCCTTCGTCCCGAAGGGCCTGAAGGTCGAGGGCCGCCGGGCCCTGGACGCGGGAGCCTCCACCGGCGGCTTCACCGACGTCCTGCTGCGCGCGGGCGCCGCCCACGTCGTCGCCGTGGACGTCGGCTACGGACAGCTCGCCTGGTCCCTCCAGAGTGACGACCGGGTCACCGTGAAGGACCGTACGAACGTCCGCGAGTTGACGCTCGACCAGATCGACGACCGGCCGGCCGACCTCGTCGTCGGCGACCTGTCCTTCATCCCGCTCGGCCTCGTACTGCCCGCCCTGGTGCGCTGCGCCGCGCCCGACGCGGACCTGGTCCTCATGGTCAAGCCGCAGTTCGAGGTGGGCAAGGAGCGGCTCGGCACCGGCGGCGTGGTGCGCAGCACCCAGCTGCGGGCCGAGGCCGTCCGCACGGTCGCCGGCCAGGCGGCCGCCCTCGGCCTCGGTGTGCTGGGCGTGACGGCCAGCCCGCTGCCCGGCCCCTCGGGCAACGTCGAGTACTTTCTGTGGCTGCGCGCCGGAGCGCCTGAACTGGACCCGGCGGACGTTGACCGTGCAGTGGCGGAGGGGCCCCGTTGACCACTTCAGAAGCAGCATCCGAGACAGCAGCAGCACAGGTGCGGAACCGGGCGGGAGCGGCGGGGGAGGCCACCGAGGCCGGCCGCACCGTCTTCCTGCTCGCACACACCGGCCGCCCGGCGGCCATCCGCAGCGCCGAACTCGTCGTCCAGGGACTGCTGCGCTGCGGCATCGGGGTGCGGGTCCTCGCCGAGGAGGCCGCGGACCTGCCGCTGCCGCCCTCGGCGGAACTGGTCGAGGCCGGACCGGGCAGGCCGGACGTCCTGGAGGGCTGCGAGCTGCTGATCGTGCTCGGCGGTGACGGCACCCTGCTGCGCGGCGCGGAGTTCGCGCGGCGCTCCGGGGTGCCGATGCTGGGCGTCAACCTCGGCCGGGTCGGCTTCCTGGCCGAGGCCGAGCGGGACGACCTGGACAAGGTCGTCGACCGCGTCGTGACCCGGGCCTACGAGGTCGAGGAGCGGATGACGCTCGACGTCCTCGTCCGGACCGACGGGCACGTCGTGCACACCGACTGGGCGCTGAACGAGGCGTCCGTGGAGAAGGCGGCGCGGGAGCGGCTGCTGGAGGTCGTCACGGAGGTCGACGGGCGGCCGGTGTCGCGGTTCGGCGGCGACGGCGTCGTCTGCGCGACCCCGACCGGCTCCACGGCCTACGCCTTCTCGGCGGGCGGCCCGGTGGTCTGGCCGGAGGTGGAGGCACTGCTGATGGTGCCCATCAGCGCGCACGCGCTCTTCGCCAAGCCGCTGGTGACGGCCCCGGACTCGGTCCTCGCGGTCGAGGTGCAGCCGCAGACGCCCAACGGCGTCCTGTGGTGCGACGGCCGCCGCACCGCTCCGCTGCCGGCGGGCGCGCGGGTGGAGGTACGGCGGGGTGCGGTGCCGGTGCGGCTGGCGCGGCTGCACCACGCGTCCTTCACGGACCGGCTGGTCGCGAAGTTCGCGCTGCCGGTCGCGGGCTGGCGGGGCGCGCCGCACTAGGGTTCCGCCCCCTCGCCCTTCCGCGCTGTCGCGTGGTGACCGCAAGCGAGGACCGGCCGGATGTTCCGGCTGTCCGATGCCGGCCGTCCCCGGGCCGGGGCCTGCCCCGCGCCCCGGTCGGCCTTCTTCCCCGGGCCGGGCGACGGCTCGGCGCGTCCGGCACTTGAGGACCGGGGTCCGGGGCGGAGCCCCGGGAGCGGGAAGGGACGGGTCGCGGAAGGACCCGCCGTGCCCGTCCTTGCCCCGGTTTGCGGAAGGCCCGGGGCCCTCACCCGGAACGGTGGCGAGGCGCTCTTCGGGGCGACCGGGAGGGGGAGCCGTCGCGAGGCGGCCCCGGAACCTCGTATGGTCGTATCCGTGTTGGAGGAGATGCGGATCCGGTCCTTGGGCGTCATCGATGACGCGGTGGTCGAGCTGTCGCCCGGTTTCACCGCGGTCACGGGTGAGACCGGCGCGGGCAAGACCATGGTCGTCACCAGCCTCGGGCTGCTGCTCGGCGGGCGCGCCGACCCCGCGCTGGTGCGCGTCGGCGCCAAGTCCGCGGTGGTCGAGGGCAGGCTCGCCGTCGACCGCCGGTCACCCGTGGCCGTACGGGCCGAGGAGGCGGGCGCCGAGCTGGACGACGGCACGCTGCTCATCAGCCGCACCCTCTCCGCCGAGGGGCGCTCACGCGCCCACCTGGGCGGCCGGAGCGTGCCCGTGGGACTGCTCGGCGAGCTCGCCGACGACCTGGTGGCGGTGCACGGGCAGACGGACCAGCAGGGGCTGCTGCGCCCGGCCCGGCAGCGCCAGGCGCTGGACCGGTACGCGGGCGACGCGGTGTCCGTGCCGCTCGCCAAGTACGCCGGCGCCTACCGGCGGCTGCGGGCCGTCGCCGCCGAGCTGACGGAGCTGACCACGCGCGCCCGCGAGCGGGCGCAGGAGGCGGACCTGCTGCGCTTCGGGCTGGACGAGGTGGCCGCCGTCGAGCCGCTGCCCGGGGAGGACGCCGAGCTCGCCGCGGAGGCCTCGCGGCTGGGCCACGCGGAGGCGCTGGCCTCCGCCGCGTCCGCCGCGCACGCGGCCCTCGCCGGGAACCCCGAGGACCCGGAGGGCATCGACGCGGCCACGCTGGTGGCGGGCGCGCAGCGCGCGGTGGAGGCCGTGCGCTCCCACGACCCGGCGCTCGCCGCGCTCGCGGACCGGATCGGCGAGATCGGCATCCTGGTGTCCGACGTGGCCGGTGAGCTCGCGGGCTACGCATCCGACCTCGACGCGGACCCGCTGCGGCTCGCGGCCGTGGAGGAGCGGCGGGCGGCGCTGACGCACCTGACGCGCAAGTACGGGGCGGACATCGCGGGCGTCCTGGCCTGGGCCGAGGAGAGCGCCGCGCGCCTGGGCGCCCTGGAGGGCGACGACGACCGCATCGAGGAGCTGACCGCGGAGCGGGACGCGCTCCGGGCCGAACTGGGCGGGCTGGCACAGGCGCTGAGCGACGCGCGCGCGGAGGCGGCGGAGCGGTTCGCCGGGGCGGTCACGGCCGAGCTCGCGGAGCTGGCCATGCCGCACGCGCGGGTCACCTTCGCCATCCGGCAGACCGAGGTGGCGGACGCGGAGAGCGGCGCGAACGGCGTCGAGGTCGGCGGCCGGGCCGTCGCGTACGGGCCGCACGGCGTGGACGAGGTCGAGCTCTACCTCACCCCGCACCCCGGGGCGCAGCCCCGGCCCATCGCCAAGGGCGCGTCGGGCGGTGAGCTCTCGCGCGTCATGCTCGCCGTGGAGGTCGTCTTCGCGGGTTCCGACCCCGTGCCGACGTACCTCTTCGACGAGGTCGACGCCGGTGTCGGCGGCAAGGCGGCCGTCGAGGTCGGCCGCCGTCTGGCCCGCCTCGCCCGCACCGCGCAGGTCGTGGTCGTCACCCACCTCCCGCAGGTCGCCGCCTTCGCCGACCGCCACCTGGTCGTGGAGAAGACCCACGAGGGCTCGGTGACCCGCAGCGGCGTCAAGGCCATGGAGGGCGAGGACCGCGTCCGCGAGCTCTCCCGCATGCTGGCCGGCCAGGAGGATTCCCAGCTGGCCAGGGCGCACGCGGAGGAGCTCCTGGAGGCGGCGCGGGGGCCGCTGGCGCGGGGCTGAGCGGCGAGGCGGGGTGCGGTGGGGTGCCGCTGCGCGGGGCTTTTCCCCCTGCCCGCCCCTTCCCGAACGGGGCTCCGCCCCGGACCCCGGGCCTCGATCGCCGGACGCGCTGGATTCAGCCCGTCCGGCGATCGAGGGCGTTCGGGAAGGGGAGCCGGGCACCTGACGTCGGCGCTCAGAATCACCTATGTGAGTGAATCCGCGGATGCGTGGGCGAGGTAAGGCGGCCAACCCGCGAGACGGTGGTGCCGGGATGTCGGTGCCTGCTGGCATCCTGGGCGCGGTTCCCCCGCCGCCCTCCCCGCCCACCGCCGGAACGGAGCGTCCACCCGCGTGAGCAGCACAGCCGTACCGCCGCACGGGCGCCCGCCCCTGCACGCCGTGCAAGTGCTGGGCGGCGGGGGCGCGGGCAGCGGGGCGCACGTGCGGTCGCTGGCCGCCGGGCTGGTGGCGCGGGGGCTGCGGGTCACGGTGTGCGCGCCCCGGGGCACCGGGGAGGGGTACGGCTTCGCCGGGTCCGGGGCCGCGTTCTCGCCGCTGGGCACCTCCACCGACGCCCGGGCCGTCGCCGGGATCCGGGCCGCGAGCGCCGGAGCCGACGTCGTGCACGCCCACGGGCTGCGGTCCGGGGTGCTCGCGGCGCTGGCACTGCGCGGACGCCGCACGCCCCTCGTGGTCACCTGGCACACCAAGGCCCGCGCGGTGGGCGCGCGGGCCCAGTTCGTGCGGCTCATGGAACGGCGGGCCGCGCGGGCCGCCGCGGTCGTCCTCGGTGTGACCGCCGACCTCGTCGACCGGGCCCGGCAGCGGGGTGCCCGTGACGCCCGGCTCGCACCCGTGGCCGTGCCCCCGCCCCGGCCCACGCCCGACGACGACGAGCCGCGCCGCCACAAGGCCCGTGCCGAACTCGGCGCCGTCGCCCGGCCGCTGCTGGTCACCGTCGGCCGGCTCGACGCCGACCGGGGCCACGGCCCGCTCCTCGACGCCGCCCGGGACTGGCGGGAACTCGACCCCGAACCCCTGCTGATCGTCGCCGGCGAGGGCCGGGAGAGGCCCGAGCTCCAGCGCCGGATCGAGTCGGAGGGGCTGCCCGTCCTGCTCGTCGGCCGCCGCGACGACGTGCCCGAACTGCTGGCCACGGCCGACGTCGCGATCCTCTCCAGCCGCTGGGAGGCCCGCTCGGTCCTCGCCCAGGAGGCCCTGCACGCGGGCGTCCCGCTGGTCGCGACGGCCGTCGGCGGCGTCCCGGACCTGGTCGGCGACGCGGCCGAACTCGTCCCCTACGGCGACGCCGCCGCGCTCTCCGCCGCGGTGACGCGGCTGCTCGGCGACCCGGACCGGCGGGCGGCGCTGGTGGCGGCGGGGTTCGCGCAGGCGGCGACGTGGCCTTCGGAGGACGACACGGTGGCTCATGTCCTGAGCGTCTACGACGAATTGGCGGCGGGCGGGGGGAGGTGAGGGGTGCTTGTCCCCTACCCGCCCCTTCCCGATACCGGGGGCTCCGCCCCCGGACCCCCGACGGCCGCGTCGCGCGCGGCGCCCTCACCCGCCGCCCGGGCCGGAGGCGGCCCGGGCGGACGCCTGCCCTAGGCGGAGCTTGCCCGGGCCGGTGTCCGCTCGGGCAGTGCGCGTCCGGGCCGGTGACGGCCGGGGCGGAGCTTGCCCGGCTGCTGGCCGCTCGGGTTGCCGCCTGCCCGGGCCGGCTTCTTCCCGAGTCGGGTCCGCCGGGGCTGGGGCCCTTCGGGCTGGAGGCTGCCCGGGCCAGTGCCTGCCCGGGCTGATGCCGCCCGGGGCTGGGGCCCTTCGGGCTGGAGGTCGCCTGGGGTCGTGCCTGCCTGGCGTCGTGCCTGCCCGGGGCCGTGCCCGCCTGGGGTCGTGCCTGCCCGGGCTGATGCCGGTCGGGGCTGGGGCCCTTCAGGGTGGAGGTCGTCCGGGGCCGTGCCCGCCCGGGGCCCGTGCCCGCCCGGTGCGGAATCCCGCGCGGTGAGCCGCCTGCCGTGGCAGGTGGAAGGGTGGGCGGCGAGGCCGGATCCTGACCGGTACACCACCCCTCAGCCCACATGTCTCCGTGCCCGCAGGGCCAGGCCCACCGACAGCACCACCTGGGGGTCGTCCAGGTCCGTCCCCAGCAGTCGTTGGATCCGGCCCAGCCGGTCGTACAGCGTCTGCCGGTTGAGATGGAGGTCGCGTGCCGTCTCCGCCTTGCGGCCCGCGTGGGCCAGGTACGACTCCAGGGTCGGCAGCAGGGCCGGGCGGGACGCCTCGTCGTGGGCGAGGAGCGGGCCGAGCACCCGGTCCACGAACGCCGCGAGGTCGCCCCGCGCGCGCAGCCGCCACAGCAGGACGTCCACGTCGAGCCGCCGCACGTCGTGCCAGGCCCGGTCCGGCAGGCCCTGGGCCGCCGTCGCCGCCTCCGCGGCGTGCCGCAGTCCCGCCCCCGCCGCCGCCCACGCGGTCGCCGCCCCGGCCACCACCACCGGCCGCCGCACCCCCACCCGTTCCGCGCCCGCCCGCAGCGCGTCGGCCACCCGCCCGGCGACGGGGGACCGCTCGGCCTCCTCCCGCAGCCCGACCAGCAGCGGTATCCGGCCCTCCGGCAGCCGTACGCCCAGCAGCACCGGCACCCCCACCGCCGTCAGCTCCTCCTGCACCGCGCACGTCAGCGCGGCCCAGCTGTCCACCGGCACCTCACCCGTGGCCGGCCGCATCACCATCGGCAGCAGCGGCCCGGACCCCGGCCGGAAACCCAGGACGCGGGCCTGCGCGGGGGCCTCCGCCGGATCGACGCGTCCCTCGGCGAGGTCGCAGAGGAAGTCGCCCCGGCCGCGCGCCGCCAGCTCCTCCTCCTGGCGGGCCTGGAGCAGCACCACCGCCAGCAGCCCGGCGGTCCGCTCCGCCGCGATCCGGTGCACCGGCGCCAGCGGGGCGTTCACCGGCAGCACGGTCAGCCGCGTCCGTACGGCGCCGGGCCCCGGGCCGCCGCCGCCCGGCAGGTCGGTGGTCAGGGCCCCGGCGAGCGAGGCGCCGCGCAGTCCGTCCCATACCTGCAAGGGGTCGGCCGCCCCCGGCGGACCCGCCGGCCCGGCCGCGTACAGCAGCCGTCCCTCCGGCGTGCCCAGGAACACCGGGTTACCCGTGAACTCCGCGAAGAGCCGCAGCACCTCCGGCGCCCCACCACCGCCCAGCAGCACCTCCGTGCACCGCCGGTGCACCTCGTCGACCCGCCGCAGCAGGGCGTAGTGCTCGTTGACCAGCTCGGTGTGGACCTCCTCGGTCACCGCGACGAACGGCACCTCCCGGTGCAGCTGGACCAGCGGCAGCCCGTACGCCCGCGCCGTGTCCACCACCGCCGCCGGCAGCGTCGTGAACCGCGCGCCCAGCTCCACCACCAGCGCCGCGATGCCCCGCTCCGCCAGCCCGCGGACGAAGCCGCGCTGCTCCGCCGGGCGGCTGCCCAGCCCCAGCCCGGTGGTCAGCAGCAGCTCGCCGCCCTTGAGCAGGGTGGCGATGTGGGGCGACTCGCCGGCGTGCACCCAGCGCACCGGCCGGTCCAGCAGATCGCCCCCGGCCACCACCTCCGGCAGCCCCCTGCGCAGGGCGGGCAGTCCTAGGGCCCGCTCCACGGTGATCGTCCCTTGCGGGCCTTGCGGTTCCATGGTCGGGAACGCTACTCGGAGCGTCTCCGGCGGACCACCGTGCGCTTCGTCCACGGCCGAGGGCGCCGGTGCCGCCCGGCCACGCGCCCCCGCCGCGGGCGGCACGCCCGCCGTCCCGGAGCCCCTGGAGAGCCTGATCGGCGCGCGCCCCGCCCGCCGGCCGGGCCCGCGCGCCCTCCTCCCGGCCCCACCTCAGCGGCCTCGGGGGCGCCGCCGTCGCGCCCGGCCCCGGACTCCCGGACGCCGTGGGCGTCCACGTCTTCGCCGGACGGGCCGTCACCCGTACCCGGCCCGGTCCGGACCCGCTCCCGTCGGCCTTCTGTGACACCCCCGACACCCGTCGTTCACAGCCCCGTTTCCGTACCCGAACGGGCGGAGCCCTTCGGTACGTGGCCTCGTCACCCTCCGCGCCCACCGGCCCTGCCGCACCGGTCCTCGGGCACGCCACGAGGGTCGCGGTGAGGACGACGGCGCCGCCGCACCTCGCTCACCACGGCGCTTCACCGAGCGTGGTCGGGCCCGCCGCCAACCTGCGCATCACCGGTACGCACGCGCTGTCACCTCCGGTCGGGCGGATGACGGATCGTTTCGGCCGGATACCCGTGATCCTCCTCGGTCAGGTGTGCCATGTGGTGGCCACCCTGTCCGCGGGCACGGCGAAAGCCCGCCGGTGGGGATCACCAGCGGGCTGTACCTGCTCGGTCCGGCCAGGCCGCCTCTCCGGCGCGGTCAGCCGCCGAAGGCGCTCGACGCGGTGAGCCGCAGCGCCGTGTCGATCAGCGGGACGTGGCTGAAGGCCTGCGGGAAGTTGCCGACCTGCCGCTGGAGGCGGGGGTCCCACTCCTCCGCGAGGAGGCCGAGGTCGTTGCGGAGGGCCAGCAGCCGTTCGAACAGCTGCCGTGCCTCGTCGACGCGGCCGATCATGGCCAGGTCGTCGGCGAGCCAGAACGAGCAGGCCAGGAAGGCGCCTTCGTCCCCTTCCAGCCCGTCCACGCCGGCCTCGTCACCGGCGGTGGGGTAGCGCAGGACGAAGCCGTCCGGTGTGGAGAGCTCGCGCTGGATGGCCTCGATGGTGCCGATGACGCGCTTGTCGTCGGGCGGCAGGAAGCCCATCTGCGGGATCAGGAGCAGGGAGGCGTCCAGCTCCTTGGAGCCGTAGGACTGGGTGAAGGTGTTGCGCTCCTTGTCGTACCCCTTCTCGCAGACGTCGCGGTGGATGTCGTCGCGCAGCTCGCGCCACCGCTCCAGGGGGCCGTCCACGTCACCGGACTCGATCAGCTTGATCGTGCGGTCCACGGCGACCCAGGCCATGACCTTGGAGTGCACGAAGTGGCGGCGCGGGCCGCGCACCTCCCAGATGCCCTCGTCCGGCTCGTTCCAGTGGTCCTCCAGATAGCCGATGAGCCGCAGCTGGAGGAGGGAGGCGTAGTCGTTGCGGGCGAGCCCGGTCATGTGCGCGAGGTGCAGCGCCTCGGTGACCTCGCCGTAGACGTCGAGCTGGAGCTGGTCGGCGGCGCCGTTGCCGATCCGTACGGGGGCGGAGTTCTCGTAGCCGGGCAGCCAGGACAGCTCGGCCTCGCCGAGCTCGCGCTCGCCGGCGATGCCGTACATGATCTGGAGGTTCTCGGGGTCGCCGGCGACCGCGCGCAGCAGCCACTCGCGCCAGGCGCGGGCCTCCTCGCGGTAGCCGGTGCGCAGCAGCGAGGAGAGGGTGATGGCGGCGTCGCGGAGCCAGGTGAAGCGGTAGTCCCAGTTGCGGGAGCCGCCGATGTCCTCGGGCAGGGAGGTCGTGGGGGCCGCGACGATCCCGCCGGTCGGCGCGTAGGTGAGCGCCTTGAGCGTGATCAGGGAGCGGACGACGGCGTCCCGGTAGGGGCCGTGGTACGTACAGTGCTCGACCCACTCGCGCCAGAACTCCTCGGTGGACTCCAGCGAGCCCTCGGGGTCGGGCAGGGCGGGCGCCTCGCGGTGCGAGGGCTGCCAGCTGATGGTGAACGCGATCCGCTCACCGGGCGAGACGGTGAAGTCGGAGTAGGTGGTGAGGTCCTTGCCGAAGGTCTCCGCGGTGGTGTCCAGCCACACCGAGTCGGGGCCGGCCACGGCCACCGTGCGGTCGCCGACCTTGTGCACCCACGGCACGACCCGCCCGTAGGAGAAGCGCATCCGCAGGGCGGAGCGCATCGGCACCCGGCCGCTGACCCCTTCCACGATGCGGATCAGCTGCGGGGCGCCGTCGCGCGGCGGCATGAAGTCGATCACCCGCACGGTGCCGCGCGGGGTGTCCCATTCCGATTCGAGGACCAGGGAGTCCCCCCGGTACCTGCGCCGGTCGGCGTGCGGTGGCGCCGCCCCCGAGGGGTGGGCCGGGCCGATGCGCCAGAAGCCGTGTTCCTCCGTGCCGAGCAGACCGGCGAACGCGGCATGGGAATCAAAGCGGGGGAGGCACAGCCAGTCGGCCGTGCCGTCCCGGCAGACAAGGGCGGCGGTCTGCATATCGCCGATGAGTGCGTAATCCTCGATACGCCCGGCCACGTCATCTCCAGTCGAACGGCCACGTGACCCCGAAGGGTCCTTTTGCGGTCAAGCGATCTTTGACGAGCTCTTGTTCCGGAAGATGGGGGCACCTCCTGGCGTTCCTCGGCGGTAGCCGAGGGAGACAGCTGTACAGGGGGCGCCGTGCCGGCCGGCTCGCTGCATGTGTCCGTGCAGGATACGACGCGGAGTTGGTGCGACGCGCGACAGTTGGCGGACGAATCTGAGCCGAATGGGTGGCCTGGGACGCCACCGTCGGGGGGCCCGGGCACCCGCCCCGGGGGTCGGCGGCCGGCCCTTCCCGCCGGGTCCCGCGGAGCCCCCGACGAGCCCCTGACAAGCCGCCGACGAGCCCTCGAGAAGCCGCCGCCGAGCCGTCGCCGGCCTCCGCGGCGGCCCGGCGCCGGAGCGGAACGGGGGCTCCGGATGTGCCCGGCCCGCGTCGCCGGACGCGGTCGGGCCGGGGCGCTGATACCCTGGTACCCCGTGGACCGGTGGGCGCAAGACCCCCCAACCGCAGCGACGGCACCCCCGGAGAAGACCGGGTGATCGCCGATACGCACCTCACCTCGCGACCACGGGAGCCCCCCTTTGGCCATTGCCGCAAAGCCCACGACGACCAAGCACCTCTTCGTCACGGGGGGTGTCGCCTCCTCGCTCGGCAAGGGTCTGACGGCCTCCAGCCTGGGCGCGCTGCTCAAGGCGCGGGGTCTGCGGGTCACGATGCAGAAGCTCGACCCGTACCTGAACGTCGACCCGGGCACGATGAACCCGTTCCAGCACGGTGAGGTCTTCGTCACCAACGACGGTGCCGAGACCGACCTGGACATCGGCCACTACGAGCGCTTCCTCGACGTCGACCTCGACGGCTCGGCCAACGTCACCACCGGCCAGGTCTACTCCTCCGTGATCGCCAAGGAGCGGCGCGGCGAGTACCTGGGCGACACCGTGCAGGTCATCCCGCACATCACCAACGAGATCAAGCACCGCATCCGCCGCATGGCGACCGACGACGTCGACGTCGTGATCACCGAGGTCGGCGGCACGGTCGGCGACATCGAGTCGCTGCCGTTCCTGGAGACCGTCCGCCAGGTCCGCCACGAGGTCGGCCGCGACAACGTCTTCGTCGTGCACATCTCGCTGCTGCCCTACATCGGCCCCTCCGGCGAGCTGAAGACCAAGCCCACCCAGCACTCCGTCGCCGCCCTGCGCAACATCGGCATCCAGCCCGACGCCATCGTGCTGCGCGCCGACCGCGAGGTGCCGGCCGCCATCAAGCGCAAGATCTCGCTGATGTGCGACGTCGACGAGGCCGCGGTCGTCGCCGCCATCGACGCCCCGTCGATCTACGACATCCCCAAGGTGCTGCACACCGAGGGCCTGGACGCCTATGTCGTGCGCAAGCTCGACCTGCCGTTCCGCGACGTGAACTGGACCCAGTGGGAGGACCTGCTGGACCGCGTCCACAACCCCGACCACGAGGTCACCGTCGCCCTGGTCGGCAAGTACATCGACCTGCCCGACGCCTACCTCTCGGTGACCGAGGCCATCCGCGCCGGCGGCTTCGCCAACCGCGCCAAGGTCAAGGTCAAGTGGGTCGCCTCCGACGACTGCAAGACCCCGGCCGGTGCCGAGAAGCAGCTCGGCGACGTCGACGCGATCTGCATCCCCGGCGGCTTCGGCGACCGCGGTGTCAACGGCAAGGTCGGCGCCATCACCTACGCCCGCGAGAAGAAGATCCCGCTGCTGGGCCTGTGCCTGGGCCTCCAGTGCGTGGTCATCGAGGCCGCCCGCAACCTGGCCGGCATCGAGGGCGCGAACTCCACCGAGTTCGACCCGGCCACCGCCAACCCGGTGATCTCCACCATGGCCGAGCAGCTGGACATCGTCGCCGGCGAGGGCGACATGGGCGGCACCATGCGCCTGGGCATGTACCCGGCCAAGCTCGCCGAGGGCTCCATCGTCCGTGAGGTCTACGACGACCAGCCGTACGTCGAGGAGCGCCACCGTCACCGCTACGAGGTGAACAACTCCTACCGCGCGGAGCTCGAGAAGGCCGGTCTGGTCTTCTCCGGCACCTCCCCGGACAACAAGCTGGTGGAGTACGTCGAGTACCCGCGCGAGGCCCACCCCTACCTGGTCGCCACCCAGGCGCACCCGGAGCTGCGCTCCCGCCCGACCCGCCCGCACCCGCTGTTCGCGGGTCTGGTCAAGGCGGCCGTGAAGCGCAAGCAGGGCTGACCTATACGGTTGCCGGGGTGAGGGCCCGCGCCATGACGGCGCGGGGCCTCACCCCGGTTTCCCGTTTTTGGAGGTACCCATGGGCATCAAGGACACCGCCGAGGAGTGGCAGGTCAACGCGACCGCGACGCCCTTCGTCGGCAACAAGACCAGCGTCCGCACGGACGAGGTGGTGATGCCGGACGGCTCCACCGTCACGCGTGACTACCAGGTGCACCCGGGCTCGGTCGCGGTCCTCGCCCTCGACGGCCAGGGACGCGTCCTGGTCCTCAGCCAGTACCGGCACCCGGTCCGGCAGAAGCTCTGGGAGATCCCCGCCGGGCTGCTCGACGTGCCCGGTGAGAACCCGCTGCACGCGGCGCAGCGCGAGCTCTACGAGGAGGCGCACATCAAGGCCGAGGACTGGCGGGTGCTGACCGACGTCTACACCACCCCCGGCGGCTGCGACGAGGCCGTCCGGATCTTCCTGGCCCGGGAGATCTCCGACGTGGAGGGCGAGCGCTTCGCCGTCGAGCACGAGGAGCTCGACATGGAGCTGGACCGGGTGCCGCTGGAGGAGCTGGTGCGCGGCGTCCTCGCGGGTGAGCTCCACAACAACTGCCTGGTCGTGGGCGTGCTGTCGCTCTCGGCGGCGCTGGCCGGCGACGGCCTGGACGCGCTGCGCCCGGCGGACGCCCCCTGGCCCGCCCGCCCCTTCGAGGCGTAGCCGCCGCGCCGGTCGGACCGTCCGGAGAACCGAATAGGTGATCTTCGGCGGGGCCGGTCCGGATTCCGCGGGGGGTGTCGGGCGGTGAACTAGGCTCGACGCGTTCCCGACCGCGTCCGCGGCGGGCTCGAACGTGCAGTTGGGACGGGAGTGTGCCCCGTGGCGGAGCGGGCGGTGGAGACCGGCAGCAGGATCGCGGAGCCCCCGCCCGAGCGGCGGTCCGCGGCACCCCGGACCGGTACCGGTGACCAGGACCGGCACCAGAACCAGCACCAGAACCGGCAGCGTGACCGTCAGCAGCGGCCGGGTCCGGCCGGGGTCTTCGTCGGCCGCCGCCGCGAGCTGGAGGAACTGCGGGCGGACATCGACCGCACCGGGCTCGACACCCTGGCCGGCCGCAAGGCGCCGCGCTGCCGGGTGCTGCTCATCGCCGGACGGCCCGGTTCCGGCCGTACCGCGCTGGCCGAGCGGCTGGTCGGGCAGCTCGCCGACGACTACCCCGACGGGGTCCTGCGGGCCCGTCTGACGGGCGCCGACGGCGAGCCCGTACCCACCGAGCGCACCGCGCGGGCCCTGCTCGCCGGCCTCGGCGCGCCCGTGCCCGCGGGCGCCGGCGAGGACGAGCTGACGGAGGCGCTGCGCACCGCGCTGCTCGGGCGGCGGACGCTGCTGCTCCTCGACGACGCGGCGGGCGCCGAGCAGGTCGACCCGCTGCTTCCGGACGAGTCGGGCTGCCTGGTCGTGGCCGTCTCGCGCGGCCCGCTGACCGGCGTCCCCGACGTCCGCCCCTGCACGCTGGGCGGGCTCGACACGGCGGCGGCCGTGGAGCTCCTGGAGAGGTACGCGGGCCCCACCCGGATCACCTGCGACCCGGTGGCCGCGAAGGCCGTCGTGGAGGAGTGCGGCGGCCAGCCCGCCGCGCTGGTCCTGGTGGGCGGCTGGCTCGCGGCGCACCCCAAGACGACCGTCGTCGACGCCGCCAAGCGGCTGCGGGAGCTGCCGCCCGCCGACGGCCACGAGAGCGCGGGCCGGCCGCTGGCCCGGGCCTTCTGGCTCGCCTACGAGGCGCTGCCGGCCTCCGCCGCCCGGATACTGCGCCTGCTGGCGCTGGCCCCGGCCGGCCCGGCGGACGCGCACACCACGTCGGCGCTGGCAGGGTGCTCGGTGGCGGCCGCCGAGAGCGCGCTGGAGGACTTCGCCGCCCGCGGCCTGCTGCGGGCCGAGCCCGCGGGTCCGTACCTGGGTCCGCAGTACCGGGTGCCGGGCTGCCTGGCGTCGATGCTGCGGGCGCTGCTGGAGACCCAGGAGCGCCCGGCGGAGGTGGAGCTGGCGCGGGCCCGGATGCTGGAGCGGACCGTGCGGCAGCTGCACTCCTGCCGGGCGAGCACCGAGACCGACGACCCGCTGACCCGCAGACGCCTCGCGGAGCTGCCCAGGCCCCTGCGGTTCCCGACCCCGCAGGCGGCCGAGGAGTGGTTGCGGGGCCGGTTGCCGGCGTTGCTGGCGGCGGCCCGGCTGGCGGTGCGGGACGGCAGGCTGGACACCCTCGCCCGGCGGCTGGTCTCCGCGCTGACCCGCGCCCTGACGGCCCATCTGGGCGCCGAGGAGGCGGGGCCGGAGCTCTACGGGCTGCACCAGCTCGTCCTCGACGTCGCGCAGCGCTGCGAGATGCCGCTGGAGAAGGCGGCGGCGCTGCTGAACCTCGGTGACCTGGACGCGCGCGCCGGCCGCACCCGTACCGCCCTGGGCCGCTACCGCGAGGCCCTGGACTCGGCGCGCGAGGCGTCCGACCCGTACGCCACGAGCCGTTCGCTGGAGTCCATCGCCGCCTCGCACCAGGAGCTGGGCGACTGGCAGCGGGCCGCCGACTGGTACCGGCGGGCGCTGGAGCTGCGCCTGACGAGGGGTGAGCCGGCGGACGAGGCGAGGCTGTACGGGCGGCTGGGCGCGGTGCACACCTACGCGGGGGAGTGGGGCGAGGCCCTGCGCGACTGGCGCGCGGCGGCGGCCACGTACCGGCGGCTGCGCGATCTGCCGGGCCACGCGCGGGCGCTCGGCGAGATCGCCCGGGTGCAGGAGTACGCGGGCCGCCCGCAGGAGGCGCTGCGCACCTGTCTGGAGGCCGTGGAGCAGGCGCGGCAGGCCGGTGACGTCCGGCTGGAGGCCGCGGTGCGGCTGAGGCTCGCGGACACCCTGGAGCGGCTCGGCGACCCGCCGGCGGCCGGTCTGCACCGAGGCGAGGCCGAGCGGCTGCTGGCGGCGGGCGAGCCGACGGGGTCCGCGGGGACGCCGGGGTCGGCGGCCGGCCCCGGCGCGGCCGGAGGGGACGGGCCGGGCATATCCCCGGCGCGGGCCCCCGGCGTGCCGCGCCCGCAGCCGGGCCCCCACGGGGGCTGACGGCGGTCGGGCCGTCACGGCGGCCGGCCGGTGGCCGGGTCCCTGCGGTGTCGGTCGAACCGGTGCCGGGCCCTCGTGGCGCGGGCTCCCGGCGTGCCGCGCCCGCAGCCGGGCCCCCACGGGGGCTGACGGTGGTCGGGCCGTCACGGCGGTCGGCCGGTGGCCGGGTCCCTGCGGTGTCGGTCGAACCGGTGCCGGGCCCTCGTGGCTCGGGCTCCCGGCGTGCCGCGCCCCGACCCGGGCCCCACGGCGGCCGATCGGAGCCGGACCGCCACAGCGGTCGAACCGGGGCCGGACCCCCGCGGCGGCTGACCGCGCCCGGCGCCTTCGGGCGTCCGTGGTCCCTTCCCGGCCGTCGCCGCCTCCCGTCCGCCACCGTCCCGACCCGCCCCGTCGCGCCGGGCCCGGAGTCCCCGCCGGTCCCGCCACGGCCGCCCTGCCCTCGGATGCCGCTCCTGCCCTCCGGCACCGGGGGGCGGCACCCGGGACCTCCGCCACCGGTGCCGGATCCTTCGCGGGCCCCACCCCGCCTGTCCGCGACCCTCCCGGCCCGCTCACCCGGCCCGTCTCCGGCGGTACCGCGGCCGGTCGCGGACCCGGGCCGGAGGACGCATGGCGTGAGCCCGCACCCCCAGAGGGTTACCTACGAAATCAGCAGTTGATCGCTAGAAGATTGGCGCTTTGCAAGGCTAGACAGCGCAGGATCCTTCATTAGACTGGTTGAGCCGCGATCGACGCGGTCTGCTCTGGTGTGCCCCGGCATTTCCGGATTAGCCTGTCATTCTCTGATTCAAGGACCGTGATCGACGTGAAGGTCGGCATCCCCAGCGAGGTCAAGAACAACGAGTTCCGCGTGGCCATCACGCCCGCCGGCGTGCATGAGCTCGTGCGCAACGGCCACCAGGTCTTCGTGCAGCAGGGCGCCGGTGTCGGCTCCTCCATCACGGACGCCGAGTACACGGCCGCGGGCGCGAACATCCTGGAGACGGCCGACGAGGTCTGGGAGACCGCCGACCTGCTCCTGAAGGTCAAGGAGCCGATCGCGGAGGAGTACCACCGCCTCCGCAAGGGCCAGACCCTCTTCACCTACCTGCACCTGGCCGCGTCCCGCGAGTGCACCGACGCGCTGCTCCAGTCCGGCACCACCGCCATCGCGTACGAGACCGTGGAGCTCGCCAACCGCGCGCTGCCGCTGCTCGCCCCGATGTCCGAGGTCGCGGGCCGGCTGGCCCCGCAGGTCGGCGCCTACCACCTGATGCGCTCGGCCGGCGGCCGTGGCGTCCTGCCGGGCGGCGTCCCGGGCACCGCGGCCGGCAAGGCCGTCGTCATCGGCGGTGGCGTCTCCGGCTGGAACGCCGCGCAGATCGCCGTCGGCATGGGCTTCCACGTCACCCTGCTCGACCGTGACATCAACAAGCTCCGCGAGGCCGACAAGGTCTTCGGCACCAAGGTGCAGACGATCGTCTCCAACGCCTACGAGCTGGAGAAGGCCGTCGTCGAGGCCGACCTCGTCATCGGCGCCGTCCTCATCCCGGGTGCCAAGGCCCCGAAGCTCGTCACCAACGAGCTCGTCGCCAAGATGAAGCCCGGAAGTGTACTTGTCGACATTGCGATCGACCAGGGCGGCTGCTTCGAGGACTCCAAGCCGACCACCCACGCCGAGCCGACCTTCCAGGTCCACGACTCGGTGTTCTACTGCGTCGCGAACATGCCGGGCGCCGTGCCGAACACGTCCACCTACGCGCTGACCAACGCCACGCTGCCGTACATCGTCGAGCTGGCCAACCGCGGCTGGCAGGACGCGCTGCGCCGTGACGCCGCGCTCGCCAAGGGCCTCAACACCCACGAGGGACAGGTCGTTTACGGTCCCGTCGCCGAGGCGCACGGTCTGCCGCACGTCGAACTGAGCGACCTGCTCGGCTGAGTCGTCAACACGACACGCCAAGAGCGCGCACCCGGCCGGGCCTTGCTGAGCAAGGTCCGGCCGGGCCGTTTACCGCCCGTTTCGCGGGTGTTTCGACGCCCCGTGAAACTTCCGGGTTGTGGGCCGTACACCCTTGACAGAAGGCTGTTCGATTGCCGACACATCGTGCCGTCTCCGGCGGATTGTGTTGCTGCGGACCGCCGACACGCCATAGAGTCGCCAACCGTCGGCATGGTGCAACGCTGACCTATCTAGATGTTTCCTGGTCACCAAGGAGGTAGGACGACTTGTGAATGAGTCGACATTTGCTCCCGGGGGTGGTCACCCAGGAATGTCTGCGCAGGGCCAGAGTCCCATGGGGCTCCAAGCTGTCGGCTCCGTCGCTGTCCACACCTTCGCGGCACACCAGAGCATCCAGAGCACGCAGAGAGCACAGAGCACACCGACAGCCCACCAGAGCATGGACGGCCATCACGTGAACGCCATGGCCGGCGACCGCGGCGGAGCGGATCCCGCCCGGCTCGCCGACTACGAGGACGTGCCCGAGGGGCACTTCTACGACCCTGACGCGGAGTACGAGCCCGACCCCGAGTACGCGGCCACCCTCGCGCCCGACGCTGCCCGGCAGCGCCGCGAGCGCATCGGCCCGACCGGGCGTCCCCTGCCGTACTTCCCCATCCCCGGTCCGCTGACCGACCACGGCCCCGCGAAGATCATCGCGATGTGCAACCAGAAGGGCGGGGTCGGCAAGACCACCTCGACCATCAACCTGGGCGCCGCGCTCGCGGAGTACGGGCGCCGGGTGCTGCTCGTCGACTTCGACCCGCAGGGCGCGCTCTCCGTCGGCCTCGGCGTCAACCCGATGGAGCTCGACCTGACGGTCTACAACCTGCTCATGGAGCGGGGCATGTCGGCCGACGAGGTCCTCCTGAAGACCGCCGTGCCCAACATGGACCTGCTGCCCAGCAATATCGATTTGTCAGCGGCCGAGGTGCAGCTCGTCAGCGAGGTCGCCCGCGAGTCCACCCTCCAGCGCGCCCTCAAGCCGCTGCTGGCGGACTACGACTACATCGTCATCGACTGCCAGCCGTCGCTCGGTCTGCTGACCGTCAACGCCCTGACGGCCGCTCACAAGGTGATCGTCCCCCTGGAGTGCGAGTTCTTCGCGCTGCGCGGTGTGGCGCTGCTCACCGAGACGATCGAGAAGGTCCAGGAGCGGCTCAACCCCGAACTGGAGCTGGACGGCATCCTCGCCACCATGTACGACTCGCGGACCGTGCACAGCCGCGAGGTGCTGGCCCGGGTGGTCGAGGCGTTCGACGACCACGTCTACCACACGGTCATCGGCCGTACGGTCCGCTTCCCCGAGACCACGGTCGCGGGCGAGCCCATCACCACGTACGCGTCCAACTCCGTCGGCGCCGCCGCCTACCGTCAGCTCGCCAGGGAGGTGCTCGCCCGGTGTCACGCCGAGTGAGTCTGCCCGGCGCCGACGAGCTGTTCCGCACCACCGGGGGGACCGGGCTCCAGCCCTCCTCCCCCCGCCGGCAGGCGAACCCCGAGGCGGGTCCGCGGGTCCCCGGCCCGGCCGGCGAGTCCGGCTCGGGGCCGGAGACCGGCGGGGCGGGCCAGGAGGGCGCCGCCGGGCCCGGCGGCCGGGGTCCGGCCGCGACCGACCGGGACCCGGCGGCCGAGCGGCGCACGGCCGCGCAGGGTGCCGCGGGCCGCGACGCCGCCGCTCCGGCGCCCGCGCAGGGCCGCCGCCGCGGCCGGGGTGCCAACCGCCGGCCCAGCGGCCGCGAGCGCCACGACGAGAAGATCACCGTCTATGTCTCCGCCGAGGAGCTCATGGACCTCGAGCACGCCCGGCTGGTGCTGCGCGGCGAGCACGGCCTCGCGGTCGACCGCGGCCGGATCGTGCGGGAGGCCGTCGCGGTCGTCCTCGCCGACCTGGAGTCCCGCGGCGACGCGAGCATCCTCGTGCGCCGCCTGCGCGGCCGCTGAGCGGCTCCGCCGCTAACCTGCCGTCGGGCCGTACGGTCCGCTCTCCGCCCGCACCTGGAACGTCGATGCCCGTAGCCGCCTCCTCCCCGGCCCGCCGCCCCCTGGGGCACGGTGCGCCGGACCGGGAGCCGCCGACGCCGCCCGGCGACGGCCCGGGAAGCGCCCGGGCGGCAGGGGAGGTCCCGGGGAACGCGCCCGAAGGCCCTCCGGGGCCGGAGGCCGCCGACGACGGCCGGTTCACCGTCCGGCTCGACAACTTCGAGGGCCCCTTCGACCTGCTGCTCCAGCTGATCTCCCGGCACAAGCTGGACGTCACCGAGGTCGCGCTGTCGAAGGTCACCGACGAGTTCATGGCACACATCCGCGCCATGGGACCGGACTGGGACCTCGACCAGACCACCGAGTTCCTGGTGGTCGCGGCCACCCTCCTCGACCTCAAGACGGCCCGGCTGCTGCCGGCCGCCGAGGTCGAGGACGAGGCCGACCTCGCCCTGCTGGAGGCCCGGGACCTGCTGTTCGCGCGGCTGCTGCAGTACCGCGCGTACAAGAAGGTCGCGGACATCTTCGGCGAGCGGCTGGCGGCCGAGGAGCACCGCCACCCGCGCACCGTCGGCCTGGAGCCGCACCACGCGGAGCTGCTGCCCGAGGTCGTCCTCGGCATCGGCCCGCGCGGCCTCGCCGAGCTGGCCGTGAAGGCGATGCGGCCCCGGGCCGAGCCCCAGGTCCTCACCGAGCACATCCACGCGCCGCTGGTCAGCGTCCGGGAGCAGGCCCGGGTCGTGGTGGCCCGGCTGCGGGTGGCCGGCACGGCGACCTTCGGCGACCTCACCCGGGACGCCCCCGACACCCTGACGGTCGTGGCGCGCTTCCTCGCCCTCCTGGAGCTCTACCGCGAGCGGGCGGTCGCCCTGGACCAGGAGCTGGCCCTGGGCGCGCTGACGGTCCGCTGGACGGGCGCGGAGGAGGCCCTGCCGGTGGTGACGGACGAATTCGACCGGGAGACGCGGGAAGACGGGTCCGACGGGTCCGAGGACACGAAGGAGGAGCCGGCGTGAACGGTGCGACGGACAGCGGGGCGACGGCCGTGGACACGGATGCCGGGGCGGACGCGGGCCGGACGCCGCCGCCCGCCGGGCCGCGGGACGTGGCCGGGCTCGCCCTGGCACCCGCCCTGGAGGCCGTCCTGATGGTCGTGGACGAGCCCGTGGCCGAGGAGTACCTCGCCCGGGTCCTCCAGCGGCCCCGGCGCGAGATCACCGAGGCGCTCCGCGGCCTGGCCGCGGAGTACACCGCCCAGGGGCGCGGGTTCGAGCTGCGCGAGATCGCCGGCGGCTGGCGGTTCTCCACCCGCCCGGAGTACGCCGACGCCGTGGAGGCGTTCGTCCTCGACGGCCGGCAGGCCCGGCTGACCCAGGCCGCGCTGGAGACTCTGGCCGTCGTCGCGTACCGTCAGCCGGTCAGCCGTTCGAGGGTCTCCGCGGTCCGCGGGGTGAACTGCGACGGCGTCATGCGCACCCTCCTCCAGCGGGGTCTGGTGGAGGAGACGGGGACGGAACCCGAAACAGGTGCGATCCTGTACAGGACGACGAACTACTTTCTGGAGCGAATGGGCCTGCGGGGCCTGGACGAGCTCCCGGAGCTCGCGCCCTTTCTCCCCGAGGCGGACGCGATCGAAGGCGACACTCAGGAAGGTGTGCCGTCGTTCGATCCGGACGCACCGGACACCGAAGCGGACGACAAGACGGAACTTTGATGCGAAGCAGCGGCAGGAACAGCGGAAGCGGCAACCGGGACGACCGGGGCGGGCGAGCGGGAGCTCCCCGTCCGGCCTCCGGGGGCGGACGCGCGGGCGGCGGCCGGTCCGGCGGCGGGCGCCCCGAGGGCGGCCGTTCCGGTGGCCGCTCCGGCGGTGGCCGGTCCGAGGGCGGCCGCTCCGGCGGCGGTCGTTTCGACGGCGGCCGTGACGGCGCCCGTCGCGACGACAGGCAGCAGGAGCAGCGTCCGCGCCGGCCGCGCCCCGAGGAGCGCCGCTACGACGTGGGCAACGACGCCCCGGAGAACCGCGGCGCCCGTGGCGCGGCGGCCCGTGGTGGCGCCAAGGGCGGCCCGCGCAAGAGCCCCACGGCGGGCTCCGGCGGCCGGGCCAGCGGCCCCGCCCGTGGCCGTACGCTCCCGGGCCGTCCGCGCGAGCTCGACGCCAAGATCGAGGAGCGCAACCGGGAGCGGCACAACAAGCCGCAGATCAAGACGCCCAAGACCTTCCCCGGCGCCGAGCAGGAGGGCGAGCGCCTCCAGAAGGTGCTGGCCCGGGCGGGCATGGGCTCGCGGCGCGCCTGCGAAGAGCTGATCGAGATGTCCCGCGTCGAGGTCAACGGCGAGATCGTCACCGAGCAGGGCCTGCGCGTGGACCCGGAGAAGGACGAGATCAAGGTCGACGGCCTCACGGTCGCCACCCAGTCCTACCTCTTCTTCGCGCTCAACAAGCCGGCCGGCGTCGTCTCCACCATGGAGGACCCCGACGGCCGCCAGTGCCTCGGCGACTACGTCACCAACCGCGAGACCCGGCTCTTCCACGTCGGCCGTCTCGACACGGAGACCGAGGGCATCATCCTGCTCACCAACCACGGTGAGCTGGCCCACCGCCTCACGCACCCCAAGTACGGCGTCCAGAAGACCTACCTGGCGGCCATCACGGGCCCGCTGCCGCGCGACATCGGCAAGCAGCTCAAGAGCGGCATCCAGCTGGAGGACGGCTGGGCCCGCGCCGACAACTTCCGGGTCATCCAGCAGACCGGCAAGAACTACCTGGTCGAGGTGACCCTCCACGAGGGCCGGAAGCACATCGTGCGCCGGATGCTCGCCGAGGCCGGCTTCCCGGTCGAGAAGCTGGTCCGCACCGGCTTCGGCCCGATCCCGCTCGGTGACCAGAAGTCCGGCTGGCTGCGCCGTCTGACCAACACCGAGGTCGGCATGCTGATGCGCGAGGTGGATCTCTAAAACCCCGGGACCGGCGATCCCGCAGCTGGAATGCTTGATCCATGAAAAATATGGAGATAGGAGCGGACCGGCTGCGGGACGCCGGACTGCCGGACGCGGACCTGTCGCCCGTGCTCGCGGAGCAGGGGCACCCGCTCGTCTTCGCGACCGTTTCCGGAGCCCATCTGTACGGCTTCCCGTCACGCGACTCGGACGTGGACCTGCGGGGGGTCCATCTGCTGCCGCTGGAAGACCTGATCGGGCTCCGTGAGGGCGAGGAGACCCGGACCGTGACCGGGCCGCGGGACGGTGTCGAGATGGATCTCGTCACCCATGACCTGCGGAAGTTCGTCCGGATGATGCTGCGCCGCAACGGCTATGTCCTGGAGCAGCTCCTCTCGCCGCTGGTGGTCCGCAGCACGGACGCGCACGCCGAGCTGATCGCGCTGGCCCCGGGCGTCCTCACCCGCAACCACGCCCACCACTACCGCGGCTTCGCGGTCACACAGTGGCGGCTCTTCGAGAAGCGGCACGGGCTGAAGCCGCTGCTCTACACCCTGCGGGTGCTGCTCACCGGCATCCATCTGATGCGCAGCGGCGAGGTCGAGGCCCACCTCCCCACGCTGCTCGGCCATGTGACCGCCCCCGGCTACGTCCGTGAGCTGATCGCGGCGAAGGCGGAGGCCGAGCAGGGGCCGCTGGGGGGCCTGGTCGACGTGGTGCGGGCCCAGGCGGACGTCGAGGCGCTGCACGCGGAGCTGGAGGCGGCCCAGGACGGGTCGCTCCTGCCGGAGAGCCCTTCGCGCGAGACGCACGACGCCCTGCACGACCTGGTGGTGCGGGCCCGGCTCGGGGCCTAGGCCGGCCCGCACGGCGCCGACGCCCCGGACCCCGGTCCTCAAGCGCCGGACGGGTTGGTTTGTCGCCCGGCACGGGCGGAAAGCCGAGCTCGGACAGAGGCGGAATCCAGCCCGGCCGGCGTTTGAGGCCACCGCGCGGCAGCGCGGAAAGGGGGCCGGGGGCGAAGCCCCCGGTCACGGGAAGGGGCGGGTAGGGGATCAAGCCCCCGCCGACCCCCGCCGCACCCGCACCAGAAAGTCCTCCACCCGCGCCACGTCCGGCTCCACCGGCAGCGGGGACCCCGCCCCCGCCGTCTCGTTCTCCTCCCACAGCCGCCCGAGCCACGACTCCACCTCCGCCCAGGTCAGCTCGCCGCGCCGGACCGCCAGCAGGCGCTCCCGCTCCTCGCCCACCTCGATGACGAGCCGGCCGGTGCGCAGCAGATCGCGGCAGCTGGTCAGCAGCCGCAGCAGGTGCATCGCGTGCTTCCAGCGCGGCGCGCCGCGCCCGCGGATCTCCGCGTCGAGCTTCTTGCGCTGCGACACGGCGTAACCGGCGAAGGACTGCCGGACCCGCTGCGAGAGGAACGCGTCGCGCAGTCCGAGCAGCTCCAGGCCGGTGGCGTCGGCGTGCTCGACGAGCGGGGAGTGCAAGCACTCCAGGATGTTGGGGTTGCCCCGCAGGGCCAGCTCGCAGAAGCGCTCCAGCTCCCAGGAGAACCGCTCCTCGCCCGGCCCCTCCACATGCGTGGGCGGCTTGGTGAAACCCCAGAACAGCGGGGTGGGCGCCACGTAGACGCCCCGGCGGTCGGTGTCGCTCGCCTCCGTGGCCAGGCCGAAGGCGCGCGACCCCATCACACAGGTGTAGACCGAGTGTCCGGTCACCAGGGCGTGATCGGGGGAGAGTGGTGTTCCGGGGCGCATGGGGCGATTGTGACCGCCCCCGGACGGCCACGTCACCCGGGTTTCCCGCCGCCCGGTGGCCGCGAGGGCCCCGAAAGCCTCAGGACCAGACGGCCAGGCCCGTCGCGCGACCCTCCTCGTCCCGCTGGACCTCCATCATCCCGTCGACCGCGTCCCGGTTGATCCGCCCGAAGACGTGCGGGAAGAGCGTCCCCTCCGGGACGCCGGGCGGCGGTGCCGGATCGGCCGCCTCCCAGCGGACCATGACGTCCAGCTTGTGCTCGTCGATCAGCAGCACCATCAGCGGGCCGGGCGTCGCGCGGTAGAAGGCCGTGACGACCGCGAGCGTGGTCTCCTCGTCCGGGGAGCAGTGCACGAAGCCCTCGTCGGAGAGGGAGGCGGGGGAGTACGGGCGGTCGGGCACGGCCAGCCAGTCGTCCAGGGGCACCACGTGGTAGATCATGTACATGGTTGTACCGGACGCGGGCCCGCCCGTCGTGGAGGGCGACTCCCGAGCCGCACCGAGCCGACCGGGGCGACCGGGGCGGCCCGGTCCGGGACCCGGGCCGGACGCCCGGGCGTACGCCGATCGGGCCGCCCCGCACATCCGCCCGCCGCGCTGACTAGGCTGGTCGGGCACGCCACGCCGGTCCGGTCCGCGGCCGCACCGAGCGCCCGTGGCACCGCACCCCGTGTCCCCCGGCCGCCTCCCGCAAGGACTTCGCCCGTGAGAACCGCCCTCGTCATCGGTACCGGACTGATCGGCACCTCGGCCGCCCTCGCCCTCGCCGGCCGTGGCGTCCACGTCCACCTCGTGGACCACGACCCGGCCCAGGCGGAGACGGCCGCGGCCCTCGGCGCCGGCACCGACCGGGCCCCGGAGGGCCCGGTGGACCTCGCCATAGTCGCCGTGCCGCCCGCGCACGTCGCGGCCACCCTCGCCGAGGCCATACGCGGCGGCGCCGCCCGCGGCTACCTCGACGTGGCCAGCGTCAAGGGCGGCCCGCGCCGCGAGCTGGAGGCCCTCGGCGTCGACCTCACCACCTACCTGGGCACGCACCCGATGGCCGGCCGGGAGCGCTCCGGCCCGCTGGCGGCCACCGCCGACCTCTTCGAGGGCCGCCCCTGGGTGCTCACCCCCACCCGCGACACCGACACCGAGGTCCTCAACCTGGCCCTCGAGCTCGTCGCCCTGTGCCGCGCCGTCCCCGTCGTCATGGACGCGGACGCCCACGACCGGGCCGTCGCCCTCGTCTCGCACACCCCGCAGCTGGTCTCCAGCATGGTCGCGGCCCGCCTCCGGGACGCCGACGAGACGGCCGTACGGCTGTGCGGCCAGGGCATCCGCGACGTCACCCGGATCGCCGCCTCCGACCCCCGGATGTGGATAGACATCCTCTCCGCCAACCCCGGACCGGTCGCCGACGTCCTCGCCGCCGTCGCCGCCGACCTGGAGGGGACCGTACGCGCCCTGCGCGCCCTGGACTCCGGCGACGCGGACCGGCGCGAGGACGGCGCCGCCGGCATCGAGGACGTGCTGCGCCGCGGCAACGCGGGCCGCGTCCGGGTGCCAGGCAAGCACGGCTCCGCGCCCACCGTGTACGAGACGGTCACGGTCCTGATCGGCGACCAGCCGGGCGAGCTCGCCCGGATCTTCGCGGACGCGGGCCGGGCCGGGGTCAACATCGAGGACGTGCGCATCGAGCACGCCGCCGGCCAGCAGGCCGGTCACATCCAGCTGATGGTCGAGCCCTCGGCGGTGCCGGCCCTGATCGAGACCCTCCAGGAGCGGGGCTGGTCGCTCCGGCAGTGAGCCCGGCCGGCGGTCGCCGCCGGGGCCCGTGGGGCCCCACGGCGGCCGTCCTCTCCCGTCCCCGGCGAGAGGACGGGTGGCGAGCCAGTAACCTTGTCCGAAGGCCCCAGCGGGCCCCACCGAGCCCGGATCGCCGGAATCTCCCCCGCCACGTGCACTAGGAAGGTGTCAGACACCGTGGGCAACGCCGCCAACGCCGCCAATGCCACAACCGCCGCCCGGACCGCTCCGGCAGCGGTCATCGTCGGCATCGACGGACCTTCCGGCACCGGCAAGTCCAGCACGTCCAAGGCCGTCGCCGTCAAGCTCGGCCTGCGCTACCTGGACACCGGCGCCCAGTACCGGGCGATCACCTGGTGGATGCTGAGCAACGGCATCGACGTGAACGACGCCGAGGCCGTGGCCGACGCCGCCGGCAAGCCGGAGATCGTCTCGGGCACGGACCCGGCCGCGCCGACCATCACGGTCGACGGCGCCGACGCCGCCGCGCCCATCCGCACCCAGGAGGTCACCTCCGCGGTCAGCGCCGTCAGCGCCGTGCCGGAGGTGCGGACCCGGCTGACCGAGCTCCAGCGCGCCATCGCCGCCGAGGCCCCGGACGGCATCGTGGTCGAGGGCCGTGACATCGGCACCACCGTCCTGCCGGACGCCGACCTCAAGATCTTCCTGACCGCTTCGGCCGAGGCCCGCGCGGCCCGCCGCAGCGGTGAGCTGAAGGGCAAGGAGGCCACCGACCTGGCCGCCACCCAGGCCGCGCTGGTCCGCCGCGACGCCGCCGACTCCGGCCGCAAGACCTCCCCGCTGGCCAAGGCCGGCGACGCGGTCGAGGTCGACACCACCGAGCTCACCCTCGACCAGGTCATCGAGTGTGTCGTGACCTTGATCGAAGAGCGGCGGAGTGCGGCCAAGGACGCGGAGAAGCGGTCGGCGTGAGCGCCTCCGCGTCCGGCGCCGCCGTGGGGCGGCGGATCGGCATCGGCCTGATGTACGGGCTGTGGAAGCCGCGCGTGCTGGGCTCCTGGCGGGTGCCCGCCGCCGGGCCCGTCATCCTCGCGGTCAACCACTCCCACAATCTGGACGGCCCGATGCTGATGGGCACCGCGCCCCGGCCGGTGCACTTCCTGATCAAGAAGGAGGCGTTCGTCGGTCCGCTGGACCCGTTCCTGCGCGGGATCGGCCAGCTGAAGGTGGACCGCACGGGCGCCGACCGCACCGCGATCACCGGCGCGCTGGACGTCCTGGCCGACGGCGGCGTCCTGGGGATCTTCCCCGAGGGCACCCGGGGCGAGGGCGACTTCGCCTCGCTGCGCGCGGGGCTCGCCTATTTCGCCGTACGGTCGGGTGCGCCGATCGTGCCGGTGGCCGTGCTCGGCAGCGCCGAGCGGCGGGGCCGGGCGATATCCGCCCTGCCCCCGCTGCGCAGCAGGGTCGACGTGGTCTTCGGGGACGCGTTCGCGGCCGGCGACGGCAGCGGGCGGCGGACGCGCACGGCGCTGGACGAGGCGACCGTGCGGATCCAGGGCCGGCTCGCCGCGCACCTGACGGACGCCAAGCGGCTGACCGGCCGCTGACAGAGACTTGAGTAGTGGGCCGCGTAGGAGCGGCCCGCCGATGACGAAGAACGAGGAACGGACTTCATGAACGACCAGATCCACTCCGGCGACGAGCACGGTGAGCTTGGCGACGCCGAGTACGCGGAGTTCATGGAGCTCGCGGCGCAGGAGGGCTTCGACGCCGAGGAGATCGCCGGCGCGCTCGACGAGGCCGGGCACGGCCCGCTGCCCCGCCTCGCCGTCGTCGGCCGCCCCAACGTCGGCAAGTCGACCCTGGTGAACCGCATCATCGGCCGCCGCGAGGCGGTCGTCCAGGACAAGCCGGGCGTCACCCGTGACCGCGTCACCTACGAGGCCGAGTGGGCCGGCCGCCGCTTCAAGGTCGTCGACACCGGCGGCTGGGAGCAGGACGTCCTCGGCCTCGACGCCTCCGTCGCCGCCCAGGCCGAGTACGCCATCGAGGCGTCCGACGCGGTCGTCTTCGTCGTGGACGCCACCGTCGGCGCCACCGACACCGACGAGGCCGTCGTCAAGCTGCTGCGCCGGTCCGGCAAGCCCGTCGTGCTCTGCGCCAACAAGGTCGACGGCCAGTCCGGCGAGGCCGACGCCGCCGCCCTGTGGTCGCTGGGCCTCGGCGAGCCGCACCCCATCTCGGCCCTGCACGGCCGTGGCACCGGTGACATGCTCGACGCCGTGCTCGAGGCGCTGCCCGACGCCCCCGCCCAGACCTTCGGCGCCGCCGGCGCCGGCGGCCCCCGCCGCATCGCCCTGATCGGCCGCCCGAACGTCGGCAAGTCCTCGCTGCTCAACAAGGTGGCGAACGAGGAGCGCGTCGTCGTCAACGAGCTGGCCGGCACCACCCGCGACCCGGTCGACGAGCTGATCGAGCTCGGCGGCGTGACCTGGAAGTTCATCGACACCGCGGGCATCCGCCGCCGGGTCCACCTCCAGGAGGGCGCGGACTACTACGCCTCGCTGCGCACCGCCGCCGCCGTGGAGAAGGCCGAGGTCGCGGTCATCCTGATCGACTCCAGCGAGTCGATCAGCGTCCAGGACCAGCGGATCATCACCATGGCCGTCGACGCCGGCCGCGCCATCGTCCTGGCGATGAACAAGTGGGACACGCTCGACGAGGAGCGCCGCTACTACCTGGAGCGCGAGATCGAGACCGAGCTCGGTCAGATCGCGTGGGCGCCCCGCGTCAACGTCTCCGCGCGCACCGGCCGCCACATGGAGAAGCTGGTCCCGGCGATCGAGACGGCCCTGGCGGGCTGGGAGACCCGGGTGCCCACCGGCCGGCTGAACGCCTTCCTCGGTGAGATCGTCGCCTCCCACCCGCACCCGATCCGCGGCGGCAAGCAGCCGCGCATCCTCTTCGGCACCCAGGCGGGCACCAAGCCGCCGCGGTTCGTGCTGTTCGCCTCGGGCTTCCTGGAGGCGGGCTACCGGCGCTTCGTCGAGCGCCGCCTGCGCGAGGAGTTCGGCTTCGAGGGCACGCCCATCCACATCTCGGTGCGGGTGCGCGAGAAGCGCGGGCGCAAGAAGTAATCCGGCGGCCGGCCGGAAGGCGAGGGCCCGGCCCGGGGACAACGGGGCCCGGGCCCCGACGGCCGGGCCCGGGTTCGTCCGGCCCGAGCTGTCCGGGGCCGGAAAGAGCGGTTCAGAAGCCGCGCATACGGCCGTCGCGCGGAGCGGGCGGCAGCGCGGCGGGCATGTGCCCGCCGCGCTGCCGCCCGTAGTACATGTCCCAGCCGCCCGGGTGGCCGGGCGGACCCGGATAACCCTGCTGGCCGCCGAGCTGCCCGGCATAGCCCTGCCCGCCGTACGGGGACCAGCCGCCGACGAGCTGGGTGCCGAAGCCCACGAACCTCAGATCCTCCTCGCCCGAGCGGTCGAAGGGGAGGGCCCGGAACGAGCGGCGGTACTCGGCGTAGAGCGCATCGTAGATCGGGGTGACCGAGGTGGGGTGGCTCTGCGGGGCGGCATCGCGGGATGGGCGCATACCGGGAATGTGATTCGGGTACGGGATCCGGGAGGCAGGCTCGTATGAGTGCACATATGAGCCAACGAGCCCGTGCCCCGTGGGATGCGGCCACGGGCGCGAATGGCCCGCCGGCACGTAGGGGAACGGCTGCCCGGCGCCGGTCACGTGCCCGCGAGCGGCATGGTGGCGGCGACCAGCTGACCCCGGGACGCGGCGCGGTCGAGGGCCTCCCGCAGCAGGTCCTCGCGCGGCTGCTGCCCGATGGTGCCGACCGGCGCCGCGAGCACCAGCACCCGCTTCGTCTTGTTCACGGCCGCCCGCCAGTCGTCGGCGACCTGCATCGCCTGGTGCGCCTGCCACCACGCGCTGGCCTTGGCGCCGGGCACGGCCGGCTGGAGGATCGCGTGCAGCTTCCCCATGGCCACCAGCACCGACCAGCCCGGGTTGGGCTCCGGCACCTCCTCGACGGAGGCCACCGGCGCGAAGCCCTGCTCGATCAGGAGCGGCAGGAAGACGTCGACCGGACCGGTGGTGCCCGGGCGGGCGATCGGGCCGAGCGGCTCCACGACGAGCGCCGGGATCAGCTCGTCCTTGATCAGGACCAGCCCGCTGGTCACCCCCAGCTCCGCCTGGACGGGGCCGTCCGCGGCGGGCGGCGCCTGCGGGGCCGCCGCGGCGGCGGGCGCGCCGCCCTGCTCACCGGTGATGGACCGGACGGCACCCTGGAGCTGCTCCTCCGAGACCGGGACGACCTGGGAGGGGATGCAGGCGGCGTGGGCGAAGGCCAGCACGGCCGTCTCCTCGCCGACGAAGAGCACGGTGCTGGTGCGCTCCCGCTCGGTGTTCCCGGGGGTGCGGCAGGAGGTGCAGTCGTAACTGCCCGGGGCGTTCTCGCCGCCGAGCAGTCGCTCGGCCTCTTCGTCGCCGATCTCGGCGCGGACGTCGTCGCTGACGTCGAGCATGCGCGGCACGGTGGCTCCTAGAACTCGGTGCGTGTGGCGCCGGGCGTCTCCCGGCTCGTATGGAAGACAACGGGTGATCCACGGCCGGGGTCACGCCCCGGCGGCGGGAGCGGCCGGGAACAGCCGGTGGGCGCGGAAAGTTCCCCGGTCCGCCACCGGTTCCCCGCCCGCCGGGCAACGAGTTGGTGATCACGGCCAACCTCCTGGCCCCCGCAACGGTCTAATCTCTCGGTAGGCGGGCTGCATGGAATGTCCGCGGCGGACGGCTGGGGACGAATGCACATCTCATTCCTGATTCACAACGCGTACGGCATCGGCGGGACGATCCGCACCACGTACAACCTCGCCGGGACCCTGGCGGAGCACCACGACGTGGAGATCGTCTCCGTCTTCCGGCACCGCGAGGAGCCGGTCTTCGCACCGGCCGCGAAGGTGCGCCTGCGCCACCTCGTGGACCTGCGCAAGGGCACCCCCGGCTACGAGGGCGACGACCCGGAGTACGAGCGCCCGGCCACGGTCTTCCCGCGCACCGAGGGGCGGTACAAGCAGTACAGCGCCCTGACCGACCGGCGGATCGCCGAGCACCTGCGGAGCCTGGAGAGCGACGTCGTGGTCGGCACCCGGCCCGGCCTCAACGTGCACATCGCCCAGCAGGCCCGCCGGGGCGTCGCCCGCGTCGGCCAGGAGCACCTCACGCTGGCCACGCACTCCCCGCAGCTGAAGCTGACGCTGCGCACGCACTATCCCCGCCTGGACGCCGTCACCACCGTCACCGAGGCGGACGCCGCGACCTACCGCAAGCTGATGCGGCTGCCCGGCGTGCGGGTGGAGGCCGTGCCCAACAGCATCCCGGCGCCCGCCCTCGCGCCCGCGGACTCCACCGGCAAGTGGGTGATCGCCGCCGGCCGGCTCGCCCCCGCCAAGCGCTACGACCTGCTGATCCGCGCCTTCGAGAAGGTCGTCGCCGAGCGCCCCGACTGGCGGCTGCGGATCTACGGCGCCGGCGCCGAGCGCGCCAAGCTGCGCGCCCAGATCGACAAGCGCGGGCTGTACAACCACGTCTTCCTCATGGGCCCCGCCAACCCCCTGGACCCCGAGTGGGTCAAGGGCTCCATCGGCGCCGTCACCTCCAGCCTGGAGTCCTTCGGCATGACCATCGTCGAGGCGATGCGCTGCGGCCTCCCCGTGGTCTCCACCGACTGCCCGCACGGCCCCGGCGAGATCATCGACAACGGTGTCGACGGGCTGCTGGTGCCCACCGGCAAGGTCGACGCCGTCGCCGCCGGCCTGCTCAAGCTGATCAACGACGACGACCTGCGGCGGCGCATGGGCAAGGCGGCCCTGGAGAGCTCCGCGCGCTTCGACCCGGCCCACGTCGCCGGGCGCTACGAGTCGCTCTTCACCGACCTGACCTCCCGCGGCGGCCTGCGCGGCTCGCTGCACCGCACCCGGGGCGCCCTGCTCAGCAGCGCCTTCCGGACCACGGACCGGAGCCGGTCCGCCCTGCGGAAGGCACGCGCCGCATGAGCCCCGCCGCCGGTCCCGCCGGGAATCCCCCCGAGCACACCCCGTCAGATCCTTCCCATCCCGAGGAGCCCACCACCGTGTCTGCCCCTCCCCTCTTCGGCGCGGGGGACCCCAGCGCCGACTGCATCGCGGATTCCGCGGGCGGGCTCACCTTCGACCTCGACGCCCCCGGCCTCCCCGACACCACGGGTGACTGGTCCGCTGCGCTCGTCCTGCGCCGCCGGGGGAGCGAGGAGGAGGCCGAGGAGGTGCGGCTGCCGCTCGCGCCCGACGGGGACGGCCGGCTGCGCGCCGTGCTGCCCAGCACCGTCGCCCTCCCCGAGGGCCGCTGGGACGTCTACGCCGCCTCCGCCGACGCCGAGCCCCGGCGGCTGGTGCCCGGCCTCGCCGACCTCCGCTCGCTGGTCGACCGCAGACCCGGCCCCAGCACCTCCCCGCTGGCCGTGCGGATCCCCTACGCGACCAAGCACGGCAACCTCTCGCTCCGCAGCTGGCTCCGCGGCCCGCACGCCGAGGCCGGCGATCTCCTCCTCAGCGCCACCGGCCTCACCGGGCACGGCCGTCTCTACCGCGTCCAGGACCCCGCCGGCTGGCTCTCCGGCGCCGTGGTCGAGGCCCGGCTGCGCCGTGACCCCGAGGTCGTCCGCACCGCCCCGGTCACCGCCGCCGAGTCCGGCGCGGCCGACGGCACCGACGGCCAGGACTTCACCTTCACCCTGCGCTACGCGGAGCTGGCCGAGGAGTGGCACGGCGGCCTGGACGTCTGGGACCTGTGGCTGCGCACCGCCGACGGCACCGCCTCGGCCCGCGTCGCCCGCATCCTCGACGACATCGCCGACAAGAAGCAGATCTTCACCTACCCGGCGAAGGACGTCGACGCCGCCTACGCGCCCGCGCAAGCCGGTCCGTACTACACGGCGGACAACGACCTCTCGGTCCGCGTCGACGAGCGCCCGCCCGCCGCGCGCTGACCGCGGCACGCCCCACCGGTCAGGGGGCGGCCGGTTCGGGCCGCTCCGTGACCGGGGGCTCCGCCTCCTTCGCGACCTCCGGGTGGTGCAGGTCGAAGGCCGGGGACTCGGAGCGGATCCGGGGCAGCGTCACGAAGTTGTGCCGGGGCGGGGGGCACGACGTCGCCCACTCCAGCGAACGGCCGAAGCCCCAGGGGTCGTCGACCCCGACCGGCTTCCCGTACTTCGCGGTCTTCCAGACGTTGTAGAGGAACGGCAGCGTCGACAGGCCCAGCAGGAACGCCCCCATCGAGGACACCGTGTTCAGCGCCGTGAACCCGTCGGCCGCCAGATAGTCCGCGTACCGCCGGGGCATGCCCGCCACGCCCAGCCAGTGCTGGACGAGGAAGGTGGCGTGGAAGCCGACGAACAGGGTCCAGAAGTGGACCTTCGCCAGCCGCTCGTCCAGCATCTTGCCGGTGAACTTCGGCCACCAGAAGTAGAAGCCCGCGAACATCGCGAACACCACCGTGCCGAACACCACGTAGTGGAAGTGCGCCACCACGAAATAGCTGTCCGTGACCTGGAAGTCCAGCGGCGGCGAGGCCAGGATCACCCCGGTCAGCCCGCCGAACAGGAAGCTCACCAGGAAGCCGACCGCCCACAGCATCGGCCCCTCGAAGGACAGCGAGCCCTTCCACATCGTGCCGATCCAGTTGAAGAACTTCACCCCGGTCGGCACCGCGATCAGGAAGGACATGAAGGAGAAGAACGGCAGCAGCACCGCGCCCGTGGCGAACATGTGGTGGGCCCAGACCACCACCGACAGGGCCGTGATCGCCATCGTCGCGCCGATGAGCATCACATAGCCGAAGATCGGCTTCCGGGAGAACACCGGGATGATCTCCGTGACGATGCCGAAGAACGGCAGCGCGATGATGTAGACCTCCGGATGGCCGAAGAACCAGAACAGGTGCTGCCACAGCAGCGCCCCGCCGTTCTCCGAGGCGAAGACCTGGGAGCCGAACCGCCGGTCCGCCTCCAGGCAGAGCAGCGCCGCCGCCAGGACCGGGAACGCCATCAGGATGAGGATCGAGGTGAACAGCACGTTCCAGGTGAAGACCGGCATCCGGAACATCGTCATACCCGGCGCGCGCATCCCGATGATCGTGGTCAGGAAGTTCACCGCGCCGAGGATCGTGCCGAACCCGGACAGCGCCAGCCCCATGATCCATAGATCGGTGCCGATCCCCGGCGAGCGGACCATGCTGTTCAGCGGGGCGTAGCCGGTCCAGCCGAAGGTGGCGCCGCCCTGCGGCAGCAGCAGACCGCTCACCACGATCAGACCGCCGAAGAGATACAGCCAGTACGAGAACATGTTCAGCCGGGGGAACGCCACGTCCGGCGAACCGATCTGCAACGGCATGATCGCATTGGCGAAGCCCGCGAACGCCGGGGTCGCGAAGAGCAGCAGCATGATCGTGCCGTGTGCCGTGAACGCCTCGTTGAACCGCTCGTTGGTCAGCAGCTGGAGCCCCGGCCGGGCCAGCTCGGCACGCATCACCATCGCCAGCAGCCCGGCCACCAGGAAGAACGCGAACGAGGTGATCAGATAGAGATGGCCGATCTTCTTGTGGTCCGTGGTCGTCAGCCAGTCCACCAGGATCCGGCCGGGCCGCCGCTCCCGCGCCGGAGTGGCCGCCTGCGCGGTGTCCGTCCCCATCTGCGCTCCCTCGATGTCATCTTCGACGGGCTTTCGGGCTCACGCCATGATGCTCGCCACGGGGTCGGCGCGCGAGGGCGCCTCCGGTGTGTCCCGGGCGTGTCCCGGAGGGGACCGCGCCCGGATCCCGCCCGGCGCCGCCCCGGGAACGGGCGGCCGGCGGCCCGTCACTCGCGGGGCAGCAGGGGGCCCAGCGGCCCGAGGTCCACGTTGAGGTCCGCCGGCTCCAGTCCGTAACGCTCGCGCAGCTCCGCCATCCTGTCGGCCAGCAGCATCAGCGTCAGCCCGATCCGCTCCTCCTGATCCTCTGTCAGATCGCCCTGGTCCACGCGACGCAGCGCCTGGCGCTCCATCAGCTGCCGTAGCAGCTCCACGAGGGTGAGCACCAGCCGCATCAGGTCCCGCTCGACGGTGTCCCGGTCCAGCTCCACCCGGCGCGTCACGGCGCCCCTCCGTCCCGCCCGGGGCCGTCGCACGGCTCGCACGGCTCCCACGGCGCGGGCACGGTGCCGCCCACCGAGCCGAGGAGGGCGTGCAGGTCGATCCGTACGAGATCGACGTCGGCGATCCGCAGCGTGAGGTCACCGGCGATCACGACACCGCCCGCCAGCAGCCGGTCGAGGACGTCCAGCAGGGACAGCTCGCCCCGCCCGGCGGGCGGGCCCGTCACGGGCACGGATGTCACGGGGTCTCCCGGGGCGCGACGAAGGAGTACGGCGCCCAGGGCCCGGAGAGCTCCACCCGCAGCCCGTCCCGGCGGTCCGCGAACGCCCCGGCGGCGGACCGGAACGCCCGGGTGCGCTCGCGCCGCACCAGATAGGCGGCGTTGAGGAGGTTGCGGCCGGGCCGTCCGGAGAGCCGGGCGTCCCGCGGCGGGTGCAGCCTGGCCTCCTCGGCCAGGGTGAGCAGCGCGGCGTGGACGTGCGCGACCGCCTCCTCCGCGCGCAGCCGGTCCGCCTCGCGGGCCCGCCGCTCGGCGCCCCGCCGGGCGAGGTAGTCCCGGCCCGAGCCCCCGGAGCCCCGGGGGCGGGGCCCGTCCGCCGCTGGCCGGCCGGGGCCGGTCCAGACCTTGACGGCCCACTCGGCGCGGCCGTCCAGCCGGTCGAGGGTCGCGTCGAGCTCGGACCGCCCCGCCGCCAGCATCCGCCGCAGCCCGCGCTCGTCGCGGTAGACGGTCGCCAGCCGCAGCGGCAGCACACACGCGCGCGCCGCGGCCGCGTCGACCACCCGCTGATGGCCGCGCGCGACCCGTTCCAGCCAGCCGAGGTCCTCCAGCCGCTCCCGCAGCGGCGCCTGGTCGAACTCGGCCGCCGGGACGCTTCCCACCAGCACCACCAGCCCCTGCTGCCGTACGGCGCGCACGGGTTCGCGGGCCGCGCCCGCGACCCCGGGCAGCTCACCCTCGGGCAGGTCGGCGTCCCGGGCGACGGCGTACGCGTACAGCAGCGCGTCATCGGGGCCGCTCCCGGCGGCCGTGTCGCGGTCGGTCATCGTCACTCCTCCTGAGTCTCCTGCGCCGCCCGGATCTGCCGCGTCTCCTGTGAGCCCCGCGTCTCCTGCGAGCCCTGAGTCTCCTGTGACTCCAGTGCGGCGATACGGGCCTTGAGCCGCTCGTTCTCGGCGCCCAGGTCCCGCCGGCGGGTGCCGGGGGAGAGCGCGGGGTCGTGCTCCCACCAGTCGATGCCCATCTCCTTCGCCTTGTCGACGGAGACGACGACCAACCGCAGCTTGACCGTGAGGAGTTCGATGTCGAGCAGATTGATCCGGATGTCGCCCGCGATGACCACGCCCTTGTCGAGCACCCGCTCCAGGATGTCGGCGAGGTTGGCCGAGGCGCCGGGCGGTGGCGGCGGCGCGGGCAGCCGCCCCGCCGGGCCCGTCAGGGCGTCGTCCATCGCCGTACCTCCTCCAGGCGGTCGAGCAGCGCGTCCTCGCACCTGTCGAACTCCTCCTCGTCGATCAGCCCGGCCGCCAGCCGCTCCTCCAGCCGCCGGAGCTCCCCCTGGACGACCGCCGGGTCGTGGTACAGGCGCTCCGCCTCGGCCAGCACCTGACGCAGCACCCACCCGACGAAGGTCACGGGGTGACGAAGCTGTACGGGGGCAGCGGGCCGTGCACCTTGAGGTCCAGCTGCGGGTGGGACTTCTCCAGCCCGGCGGCCGTGGTGAGCAGCCGCTCGGCGGCGGGCCGGGTGAGCAGGAAGGAGAGGTTGACGAACCAGCCGGCGCTCTCCGGGCCGGGCCGGCACTCCTCGGCCAGCGGCCGCAGGCTGTCCTCCACCAGCGCCGCGTCCCGCACCTCGCGCTCGCGCACCCCGTGCGCCACCAGCTCGCCGAAGCGCAGCCGCTCCTCGTACGAGCCGCCGCCGGTGGCCCGGTTGGCCGCCGCCAGTGCGCGCAGCTCGGCGTTCCCGGCGAGGACGAGGTGCAGCACCACCTCTTCCCGGTGCACGGCCTTGACGTTGTACTCGACGCGGCCGGTGAGCCGGTCCAGCTGTTCCCGGTAGCGCTCGGCGTGCTCCGCGAGCACCGCGCGCACCTTCTCGTCGCTGTCGGAGACGCTGCCGAACCGCATGGGCAGCACGGTGGCCCACCGGCCCACCTCGGCCAGCACCCGCTGGTGCGCCAGCAGGTCGCGGCGCTTGGGCCGCAGCCGCTCGGGGCAGTCGCTGACCACGGCGGCCAGCCCGCCACCGCCGACGACGCGCACCGGGCGGGGCGGGTCGCCGACCCCGGTGAGCCCCTCGGGCAGCTCGTGCGGTTCCGGCGGGCCGGCCGGGTCCGCCCGCTCGTCGCGGGCGATGCCGTAGACGTAGGTGGTCACTCGCTCTCCTCCTTGTCCTTGCGGGAGCCGGTGGCGCGCCGGACACGGCTCTCACCCTTCTCGCGGGCCTGGCCCAGGGCGTCGGTGACGGTCTGCGCGGCACCGGACAGCGCGCCCTTGGCCTTGCCCCGGGCGCCGCTCTCGGTGACCTCGCCGACGAGGTCGGGCAGGCCGGGGCTGCGGTGCGGGCCGGCCTCCAGGTCCAGGCGATTGCACGCCTCGGCGAAGCGCAGATAGGTGTCCACGCTGGCCACCACGACCCGTATGTCGATCTTCAGGATCTCGATCCCGACCAAGGAGACGCGGACGAACGCGTCGATCACCAGGCCGCGGTCGAGGACGAGCTCCAGGACGTCGTACAGGCCGCTGGTGCCGCCCGCACCCCCGGACTGCCGCTCCGGGACAACGCTCATGTCGGACCTGTTCCTCTCGTGGGGACGGTCGTGGCGGTGGTCCGCTCCGGGCAGGGGGCGCGCCTCAGCGCCCGGCCCTCCCGCGCTCGTAGCGGCGCACGCGGCGGTAGCCGGTGAGCAGGCCGTCCGGGTCGAGGGTCACCTCGTAGAGCGCCACGATGCTCATGGTCTCGGGCACCCTGGTGACCTCCGTGACCTCGGCCTCCAGCACCCAGCCGGCGTCGGTCCGCTCGAAGCGGGAGACGCCCTCGGGGCACATGCCGGTCAGCTCGGTGAGCTGTTCGCGGGCCGCGCGCAGAAGTTCCACGGGCGTCGGCTCCCGCCCACCACTGTCGTTTTTATGGCTTTTTCCCGATGTTCCCGATGTATCTGATGTGTCTGTCATGGGATCCTCGGTGCCCCGGGTACCTCGGCGACGGCCCGTCAAACCCCGTGGATCCGGGTGGCAGATATCGGAATACTGCATTCCGAATTCCTCCGCCGCGAGGGAAGGGGAAGCGTGGCCCGTAAGGGCAGGCGGTCTTTCCGAGGCTTCCGGGACGCGAAGAAATTCCTGGGACGCCACGGGACTTTATGGAAGCCGATTTCCCGAAGCCCGGAATTTTCGGCGGTGATGATTCACGCGGCTTGCGCACGGGATAGCGGAAGGCCCGTACGGGTGAGCCGACCGGCGGTAAACCGGCACGGGTTTTCTGTGACAGAAGCGTGACCAGTGGCGGACCGGAAGCGGACGGAACCATGGGCCTGTCGGCGCTTCCACCGACGCGGGAGGCGGCCTACGGTGAGTCCCATGGCACCTCTACCGAACATCCCCGCCGAACCCGACGACGCCCCCGAGGGATACACCGGCCTCGACGCCGCCGAGGCGTCCCGGCGGGCGCGCGAGCGCGGCTGGGCGACCGTGCGCGCCCTCGCCCCCGGCACGGTCGTCACCATGGAGTACCAGGTGGGCCGGCTGAACTTCGAGGTCGAGAACGGCACCGTGCGGCGCTGCTGGAAGGGGTGACCGGCCGTAAGAACGGGAGCGGCGGCCCCGGAACCCCTCCTCGAAGGGGTCCCGGGGCCGCCGTGCGCCCGCGCGGGGGAGTGCGTACCACCCGCGCGGGCCGTGAGGTCCCTGGCCGGCCTCAGCCGCCGACGGTCCGGCCGCGGCCCGTGGCGGGGCCGAGCGGCGAGCTGCGCGGCGTGCGGTCGGAGTGCGGCGGCCGGCGGCTGCCGGTCGGGGTGACCGGGGTGCGCTCGGAGCGCGCCGTGTGCGGCCGGGCCGGCAGGTGCGGCCGCCCCTCGGGCACCCTCGGGCCGCTCGCCGAACGGCCGCCGACGCCCACGGGCTCGCGGGCGGCGGGCCGCTGGTCGTCGGCCGGGCCGCGCGGCGCGCCGATGGCGGCGAGCGGGGCGACCGCGGCGGGCACCAGCGTGGAGCGCTCCCGGAGGCGGTGCCAGCCGGCCAGCAGCCACGTCTCGGCGACGGCCATCGGTGCCTCGAACCACGGCAGGGCGAGCAGGACCAGCAGTCCGGCGCTCCAGCCGAGGGTCACATCGCTCATCCAGTGCGTGCCCAGGTAGACCGTGGTCATGCCGACGCCCAGGGCCAGCAGCGCGGCGATCACCGAGGCCACCCGGCGGGTTCTCGGCGTGGTGGCCAGATAGGCGAGGACGCCCCAGGTCACCACCGCGTTGGCGGTGTGACCGGAGGGGAATATGTCGCCGCCCGCGAACATCTCGTTGGAGCCGACGGAGGTGGCGTAGTGCGGACCGAGCCGGCCCATGCCGATCTTGGCGGCGCCGACGGTGGCGTTGAGCAGCAGCAGCGACGTGCCCAGCACCAGCAGCGGGCGCAGCGTCTTCTGCTTGTAGGTGCACCAGCCCAGCCACGCGGCCACGGCGACGGCGGTGGGGCCGCGCTGGCCGAGGACCACGAAGTAGTCGAGGAAGGTGTGGATCTCCGGCCACTGCTTGTACGGCCGGAAGAGCATGACCTGCCAGTCGAACCGCACCGGCCAGGACGTGGTGAGCACGCCGACCACGATCGCCAGATAGACCACGGAGGTCGCCACGAAGATCCCGAGGCGGGTACGGGTCATCCGCGGCCGCACGGGCTCGGTCGGGCGCTCCTCCGGTGGGACGAGCTCGTCTTTGGTACGCACTCAATCGACGTTACATTGCGTGACAGGAGGCTTCGGCCGATCGGGCCTGTTTGTGATGACGATGTGATGTGGAATGCGTCTCAAACATGACTTACAGCACGTTCGGAGAGGACCAACGTCCTTGTGCCGGGGGCGGAATGAAAAACGCCGTCGCATTGTGACGAACCGTGGGAACGGTTGATTCCGCGCGTTCCTTTCGTATTCCCCGTCACCGTTTATCGGCGATTGGCCGGGGCTTCGCCCGGAGTTCTCCGCGGGGAATTCCGACCCATCGGGCCGGGCCGACGGCCATCCTTCACCGGCGTGCCGTCGCCCGTGCCTTCACGCCCGGGATCACGGGCGGGAACACGTCCGGGATCACGGCGGGCCGGAGCCGTGCAGCCAGAACGCTCCGTAGACCGCCGACGCCAGCGCCAGCAGAGACACCGTCAGCACCGCCCGTACCGTCCGCAGCCGGGCCACGGCCGTCGCGAGCGGCAGCAGCAGGGGGAACGCCGGCATCATCAGCCGGGGCTTGGAACCGAAGTACCCCTTGGCCGTCAGGGCCAGCAGCAGCACCACGCCCCCGTACACCAGCAGCGGCAGCGGTTCACCGCGGCGCACCCCGGTCGCATACAGCCACACCACCAGGCCCACGCCGATCAGCAGCCCGAGGCCGGCGGGCCAGGCGGGGCCCGCCAGCCGCTCACCGATGAAGGAGGCGAAGGCCACCCCGCCGTCGAAGCCGTTGCCCCAGCCGCCCTGGACGTCGAGGTAGCCCGTCACCGAGCCGGTCCGCGCGCCGACCCAGGCGAAGTACGCCAGCCAGCCGAGCGGGGCGAGGGCCACGCCCAGCAGCATCCGGCCCGCCGACCGCCCGCCGCCGCGCCACCACACCACCGCCGCCGTGATCCACACGGCCGCGACGACGGCCGCCCCCACCGGCCGGGTCAGCCCGGCCAGCGCGGCCAGTGACCCCGCCCACACCCACCGGCCGGTGAGCACGCAGTAGACGCTCCACGCGGCCAGCGCCGTGAACAGCGACTCCGAGTACGCCATCGACTGCACGACACCGACCGGCAGCGCCGCCCACAGCGCCACCAGCGCCACGCCCGCGCGCCGGCCGTGCAGCCGGTCGCCGGTCAGGAAGATCGCCCAGGCCGCGGCGAGCGAGGCGACCGCGCTCACCAGGAGCCCGGCGTCGGCGGCCGAGAGCGGCAGGACCGCCGACAGCCCCCGCTCCAGCCACGGCAGCAGCGGGAAGAACGCCAGATCGGAGTGGACCTTCCCGCCGGGCAACTCCAGGGTGTAGCCGTAGCCCCGCTCGGCGATCCGGGAGTACCAGAGGGAGTCCCAGCGCGCCGACAGCAACTGGTGCGCGTCGCGGTCCGCCGCCCAGGCCCACACCGCGAGCACCACCAGCCCCAGCGCCCGCACTCCCGCGAACACCAGCAGCGCGGGCACCGCGCGGCGCAGCGCCCCGCGGGCTCCGGCGGCCCCGGGCACACCGCCCGCCCCGGCGCCCGTACCGGCGGGAGAAACGAGATCAGTCACCGATCAATTGTCCAGCATGCGCGTCACGCCCCCGGCCAGGGACGACGACGTGACGCGTGGCACGTATCCGTGGCCGGGACTCGCGTACTCTGTCGACTCACTCCCCTCGATACCCCCGGGTCCACAGTCCCCCAAGGCCCGCGGTCGGCGGCGAGCGCATGACACGGAGGTGTGTATGTCCGGGACGACCACGGCCGGCCCCCGACGGGCGGCGGGCGTCCCCCGGCAGCGGTCCCGGTACGGGCAGTGGCGTCAGCCGCGCCCGTCGTCCGGCCGCGGCGCCGGGGCCAACCGCTGGACCGTGCTCGTCGTCCTCTGCGTCAGCCTGCTCCTCGTCGCCGTCGACGCCACCGTCCTGCACGTCGCCGTCCCGGCAGTCACCGAGGACCTGCGGCCCGGGGCCATCCAGCTGCTGTGGATCGTCGACGTCTACCCCCTCGTCTGCGCCTCGCTCCTGATCCTCTTCGGCACCCTCGGCGACCGCGTCGGCCGCCGCCGGGTGCTGCTCCTGGGCTACGGGCTCTTCGGCGTGGCCTCCGCGCTCGCCGCGGTCGCGCCCACGCCCGAGGTGCTCATCGGGGCCCGCGCGCTGCTCGGCGTCGGCGGGGCGATGATCATGCCCGCGACGCTGTCGATCCTCCGGCAGGTCTTCCCCGACCGGCGGGAGCGGGCGCTGGCCGTCGGTGTGTGGAGCGCGGTCGCCGCCGTGGGCGCCGCCTGCGGGCCGCTGGTCGGCGGCTTCCTCCTCGAACACTTCTGGTGGGGCTCGGTCTTCCTCATCAACATCCCGCTGATGGCGGTCAGCCTGCCCGTCGGACGCTGGCTGCTGCCCGAGTCCACGGGTGACGGCGACGGTCCCTGGGACGTGCTCGGCGCGCTGATGGCCGCCTTCGGTCTCTTCGGCGTCGTCCTCGCGGTGAAGCGGCTGGGCGGCGGGGAACCGCCGCTGACCCTGGCGACGGTCGTGCCCGGCGCGGTCGGCGCCGCGCTCCTCGTCCTCTTCGTCGGCCGGCAGCGGCGGCGCGCGCACCCGCTCGTCGACCTCCGGATGTTCGCCCGGCCGGCCTTCGGGACGTCGGTGGGCTGCATAGTGCTGGCCATGCTGGCGCTGGTCGGCCTGGAGCTGATAGCCGCGCAGTACCTCCAGCTCGTGCTCGGCCTCACCCCGCTGGAGACCGGTCTGCGGCTGCTGCCGCTCACGCTCGCCGCGATGGCCGCGGGCCTGGTCGGCTCCCGGCTGCTCCAGCGGCTCGGCCCGCGCGCGATGGTCGCCCTCGGCTTCGTGCTGACCGCGGCGGCGGTCGCCTCGCTGACCGTGATGGGCACACAGGACCGCCCGACGGTGCTCGTGGGCGGCTTCGTCCTCCTCGGCTTCGGCCTGGAGACCACGCTCTTCGGGGCGTACGAGTCCATGCTCAGCGAGGCCCCCGCGGAGTCCGCCGGCGGGGCGGCGGCGATCGGCGAGACCTCGTACCAGCTCGGCGCGGGCATCGGCATCGCGCTGCTGGGCAGCGTCATGAACGCCACGTACGCGCCCGGTGTCGCAGGGGCGCCCGGGGTGCCGAGCGCCGAATCGGCCGCCGCGAGCCACTCCCTCGGCGAGGCTTACGAGGTCGCCTCCCGGCTCGGCGGGCCGGCGGGGGAGGCGCTGCGGGTGGCGGCGCGGGACGCGTTCGTCCACGGTCTGCACGTGACGCTGATGATCAGCGCGGGGCTGTTGCTGCTGGGGGCGGTGGCGGCGACACGGCTGCCGAAGACGATGGACTGCGGCGGGGGCGAACTCCAAGGCGGTGCCGATCGCGCGGCGGACACGGTGCCGGCGGTGCCGGCGGCCTCACCGATGGCGGTGGTTTCACCGGTGGCGTCGGAGGTTTCCGTGCCGGCCGAGCGGCCGGTGCCGGCCGAGCGTTCGGACTGAGCGCGGGGGCACTCCCCGCCCGGCCCCTCCCGTATCGGGACCGAGCGGCCACGGGCCCCTTGCCACGACGGCGCGGCGCCGGTCGGCTGTTCGCCGGGAGCCGGGAGCCGGGAGCCGGGAGCCGGGAGCCGGGAGCCGGGAGCCGGGAGCCGGGAGCCGGGAGCCGGGAGCCGGGAGCCGGGAGCCGGGAGCCGGGAGCCGGGAGCCGGGAGCCGGAGACCGGGTTGCCGGTCGGGAATGCTGCTCGGGGCTGCTGCTCGGGGCGGACGGTCCGGCGGAGCCCCAAGAGGCATCTGGACGGCTCCGTGAACGGGAGTTAGCGTCGGGCCGTGATCAGGCCGGCCGCCGCGGCCGGCGCCGTAGTGTCGGAGGCTGGCATGTCCGTACCCTCGTCCCCCCGCAGCGCGACCACGTTCGATCCGCACGACCCCCTCGGCATCGACGATCTGCTGACGCCCGAGGATCTCGCCGTCCGTGACACCATCCGCCGCTGGGCCGCCGACCGCGTCCTGCCGCACATCGCCGAGTGGTACGAGCGCGGCGAACTCCCCGTCATCCGGGAACTCACGCGCGAACTCGGCGCCATGGGCGCCCTCGGCATGCCGCTCACCGGCTACGGCTGCGCGGGCGCGAGCGCCGTGCAGTACGGGCTGACCTGCCTGGAGCTGGAGGCCGCCGATTCCGGCATCCGCTCCCTCGTCTCGGTGCAGGGCTCCCTCGCGATGTACGCGATCCACCGCTTCGGCTCCGAGGAGCAGCGGCAGCGCTGGCTGCCGGGCATGGCCGCCGGTGAGCTCATCGGCTGCTTCGGGCTCACCGAGCCCGACCACGGCTCCGACCCGGCCGGCATGCGCACCCGCGCCAAGCGCGACGGGAGCGACTGGCTGCTCACCGGCCGCAAGATGTGGATCACCAATGGCTCGGTGGCCGACGTGGCCGTCGTCTGGGCGCGTACCGACGACGGGATACGGGGTTTCCTCGTGCCCACGGACAGCCCCGGCTTCTCCGCGCCCGAAATCACCCATAAGTGGTCACTGCGTGCGTCCGTCACGAGTGAACTGGTCCTCGACGAGGTGCGGCTGCCGGCCGACGCGGTGCTCCCGGAGGTCACCGGACTGCGCGGTCCGCTCGGCTGTCTGAACCACGCCCGCTACGGGATCGTGTGGGGCGCCATGGGCGCGGCGCGCAGCAGCTTCGAGTCGGCGCTGGACTACGCCCGTACCCGCGAGCAGTTCGGCCGGCCCATCGGCGGCTTCCAGCTCACCCAGGCCAAGCTCGCCGACATGGCGCTGGAACTGCACAAGGGCATCCTGCTCGCCCATCACCTGGGGTCGCGCATGGACGCGGGGACGCTCCGCCCGGAGCAGGTCAGCTTCGGGAAGCTCAACAACGTGCGCGAGGCGATCGACATCTGCCGCACGGCCAGGACCGTCCTCGGCGCCAACGGGATCTCGCTGGAGTACCCGGTCATGCGGCACGCCACGAACCTGGAGTCGGTGCTCACCTACGAGGGCACCGTGGAGATGCACCAGCTGGTGCTGGGCAAGGCGCTCACCGGTCTCGACGCGTTCCGCTGAGCACCCGCCCGTGAGGGGCGTCAGCTCTGGTTGAAGAAGCCTCCGTTCGTCCGCCCCGTGGGTTCGCCGTTGAGCACCTGGTAGTCGGCGGGGGTGAGCAGGAAGACCCGGTTGGCGACCCGCTCGATGGAGCCGCGCAGGCCGAAGGTCAGCCCCGCCGCGAAGTCCACGACGCGCTTGGCGTCGTTGGGCTCCATGCCGGTGAGGTTGACGATCACCGGCACCCCCTCGCGGAAGAGCTCGCCGATGCCCCGGGCGTCCCGGAAGCCGTCCGGGGTGACGGTCGCGATCCGCGTGCCCTGTTCCTGCGCGGTCTCGTCCGCCACCCGCACCTTCGGGTTGGTCACCCAGGAGTCGCCGGGCTCGGGCCCCTCGGCGTAGTCGTCGTCGTAGTAGCGCTCGTCATCGCCGTCGTCGACGAGGCCGAGCCAGGCACTCGCCTTGCGCACCGATCCCATGGACGCCTCCTCTCACACGCGGTGTGGTCCGACCGCTTCTCTATCGTCGTCCATGATGCGGATGATGTGCCAAGTGGATGGCCGCCAAGCGAGGATTTCGTGACGCATCTGGTGCAAAGCGCTTGGCGGTGCGTCAGAAAGCCCGAGAGCTTCGCCACACGCTCTGGACCTGGGCATATGCGGTACGGGGAACGGTCCGCGGGCTGCGGACCGGTGTGGTTGTCCGGTGATTAGGATGCCCGGGTCCATCCACACCACACACGGGGGCTTGAATTGTTCGGGATCATCAGACCATGCCGGCACCGGCTCTCGGAGGCGATGCGCACCGAGTGGGTGGCCCATCTGTGCGGGCTCTGCCTCGCCCTGCGCGGTGACCACGGACAGTTCGCGCGCGCCGCCACCAACTACGACGGACTCGTCATATCGGTGCTCGTCGAGGCCCAGTCGGCGCGTGCGGACGACGCCGGCTCCTGGCGGCGCACGGCCGGTCCCTGCCCGCTGCGCGGCATGCGCACCGCCCCGGTCGCGCGCGGCGAGGGCGCGCGGCTCGCCGCGTCCGTCTCGCTCGTCCTGGCGTCGGCGAAGATGCGCGACCATGTGGCCGACGGTGACGGACTGTTGGCCCGGCGCCCGGTCGCCGCCGCGGCCCGGCGCGTCGCCGCGAAGTGGGACCGCGCCGGAGCCCGTACCGGATCGGACCTCGGTTTCGACACCGCCGTCCTCGTCGACGCGGTCGACCGGCAGGCGGGCATCGAGGCCCTCGCGGGCGTCGGCACCCCTCTGCTGGACATCACCGAGCCGACCGAGACGGCGACCGCCGCGGCCTTCGGGCACACGGCGGTGCTCGCCGGCCGGCCGGGCAACAAGGAGCCGCTGGAGGAGGCCGGCCGGCTGTTCGGCCGGCTCGCGCATCTCCTCGACGCCGTCGAGGACCTGGAGGAGGACCGGAGGACCGGGGCGTGGAACCCCGTCGCCGCCACCGCGACGGACCTCGCGGAGGTCCGCCGGCTGTGCGACGACGCCGTGCACGGCGTGCGCCTCGCCCTGCGCGAGGCCGACTTCGGGAGCAAGGCCCAGGGCAGGCTGGCGCACCTGCTCCTCGCGCACGAGCTGGACCGGGCCGTGGACCGGGCGTTCGGCACCTCGGGCTGCGGCCACCAGGGACACGCGGAGGCGACTACGGGCGCCCCCGAGGCCCCCGGCGGGCAGGCCGTGGGCGCCTTCGGACCGCCGCCGGTCATGCCGCCCGGCGCGCCGCCGGAGCCGCCGCGCCGGGGCAGGGAGCGCGGGCTGATCGCCGGCTGTGCGGTGTGGAGCGGCCTCCTGCGCACCTGTCAGCTGTGCTGCGCCGACCCGTTCCACGATCCGTGGACCGGGGAGCCGCGTCAGGGGTGTTGCCACAAGTGCGACTGCGGTGATTGCGGAGACTGCGGCAATTGCTGTGACTGCTGCGACTGTTGCAATTGTTGCGAAAACTGCGACTGCGGTTGTGACTGCGGCTGCTGAAGGGTCGGGCCGGCCGTCGAGGCACCGCGTCACGTGGACGACGTACGAGGGGAAGCGCGGCCCGCGGGCCGCACGGGCGCGGTGCGGGTGTGAAGGCGTGCGGGAGGCGTCAGCCCTGACGGGAGGCCGGGCGCGAAGCGGGACAGGAGCCCGGACAGGAGCCCGGACACGCCGCCGACCGGAGATGGCCGAAGTCGATGTGGTCCCGGGTGACCGGACGTTGCCCTGAGCGCATGGGCCAAGTGGAACAGCCTTCCGATTCCGCGTCAACCGGATCCGGTCCGCTTGTCCGGCATGTGGACCGCGACATGGACACCCGTCCGAAGGCGCTTGACAGCGGGCCGTGGCTCCGGCTTAGCCTCGGGGTCCGGCCGTGCTGAGGGGCGCGGTCCGGGTGTGAAGGCAGCGTCAACTCCCGTGTTCGACCACCGCATCCACGGAGCCTTCGCATGCCCGCACCGATCCGGCCGACCCGGCCCCTGCACCTGTCCGTCGCCCTCGACCGGCCCGCCGGTGAGGGTGCCGGGCCCTATCTGCGCGCCGCCCGTCTCGCCGAGCGCGGCCGGCTGGACTTCGTCACCCTCGGCGACAGCCTCGGTCCGCCCCGCCGGGGCGCGAGCCGCCTGGACGCCCTCGCCGTCCTCGCCCGGATCGCCCCCGCCACCGAGCGCATCGGCCTGGTGCCCACCGTCACCACCACCCACACCGAGCCCTTCCATGTCTCCTCCGCCGTCTCGACCCTGGACTGGGTGAGCCGCGGCCGGGCCGGCTGGACCGTGGACGTCTCGGCGGACGAGGCCACGGCCCGGCACTTCGGCCGCCGAGCCGCCGCCCCCGCCGCCGAACTCTGGCGCGAGGCCGGCGAGGTCGCCGACGTCGTCACCCGGCTCTGGGACAGCCGGGAGGACGGCGCCGAGCTCCGCGACACCGCCACCGGGTGCCTCGCCGACCGCGACAAGCTCCACCGCGTCGACTTCGAGGGCACCGGCTTCTCCGTCCGCGGCCCCTCCCTCGTGCCCCGCCCGCCCCAGGGCCACCCGGTCACCGTCGTCGACGCCACCCACCCGCTGCCCCGCGCGGTCGCCGCCGCCCACGCGGACCTCGCCTTCCTGCGCGTCCCCCGCCGCGGCGACGGCACCCGCGTACTCCGCGCCGCCCGCGACGACCTGCGCCGCCGCGCCCGGGACGCGGGCCGTGGCGAGGGGCTCCCCCTCGTCGTCGCCTCCTTACCCGTCGCGCTCCACGCGGTCGCCGACGCCGTCGCCCTCGCCGACCTGGCCGGCGCCTGGTACGCGGACGGCCTCGTCGACGGCCTCCACCTCCGGCCCCGGGACCCCGACCGGGACCTCGCCCTCCTCGTCGACGGGACCGTGCCCGTGCTCCAGCACCGCGGCCTGCTGCGCTCCTTCTACCCGGGCGGCACGCTCCGCGAGCACCTGTGCCTGTCCCGCCCCGCCAACCGCTACGCACGCGCGCGGACCGACGGGGCCGCATGACCCGCGACCACGGCCCCCACCGGGACCCGGAGCAGATCCACCTGGCCGTCCGCTTCCCGGGCGTGGACGACACCCCCGTCCGGCCCGGCCACCGCTCCGGCGGCCCGTTCGACTTCTCCTCCTTCGCCCACCTCGCCCGCACCGCCGAACGCGGCCTGTTCGACTTCCTCCTCCTCGCCGGGGAACCGGGGCCGCGCGAGCACGGCGACCACGGCCTCGACGCCGTCGGCCGCCCCGAATTCCTCACCCTGCTCGGCGCCCTCGCCGCCGTCACCGACCGGCTCGGCCTCGCCGCCACCGCCGACACCACCTCCCACGAGCCCTACGAACTCGCCCGCCGGCTCGCCTCCCTGGACCACCTCAGCGGCGGTCGCGCGGCCTGGGGCGTCGTCACCTCCTCCGACGCCCTCACCGGCGGGAACTTCCGGCACGGCGGCCCCCTCGACCGGGCCCGCCGCCGGGACCGGGCCGCCGAGTTCGTCACCATCGCCCGCGAACTGTGGGACTCCTGGCCGGCGGGGACCCCGGGCCGGAGCACCGTCCCGCGCCCCTTCGCCCACCACGGGCGGCACTTCGACGTCTCCGGCACCTTCGACGTGGCGAGGTCCCCGCAGGGCCACCCCGTCGTCATCCAGGCCGGTGACACCGGGGAGGACCGGGAGTTCGCGGCCGCCGCCGATGTCGTCCTCCGCCGGCACGGCACCCTCGCCGCCGGCCGCGCCTTCCGCGCCGACGTCACACGCCGGCTCGGCGCGTACGGCCGCCGCCCCGGGGAGCTGAAGACCATGTCCGAGGTCACCGTCGTGCTCGGCGACACCGCCGCCGAGGCCCGGGAGAAGGCCGCGGAGATCCGCCGGCGGCAGGCGCCGTCGCGGACCACCCCGCTCACCCTGGAGCGGGTCCGGGGCCGCGACCTCCCGTCCCACCACCCGGGCGGGCCGCCGCCCGGCGTCGACCCCGACCCGGCCGGGGAAGCGGCGCGCGGCCGGGCCGTGGCCGCCGCCCCGTCCGCCGTGGCCGGGGGCCTCCTCGTCCGGCGGACCGTCGCCGGGACGTCCGGCGGGCAGTCCTTCGTCGGCACGCCCCGGGCCGTCGCCGCGCGGATGGCGGAGTACGTCGCCGGGGGCGCCGCCGACGGATTCGTCCTCGTCCCGCCCCCCACCCCCGGCGGGCTCGACGAATTCGTCGACCGGGTCGTACCCCTCCTCCAGGAGCGTGGCGTGTTCCGTACGGAGTACGCGGGCACGACCCTCCGCGAACACCTCGGCCTCCCCGCCGCCCGGCAGCCTGACCATGTGAAAGGTTGACCCGTATGACCACCGACGCACAACAGCAGTGGAAGGCGTGGCACGAGGAGCGCACCGGGACGGTCACCGCGCCGTACGGTCCGCTCTCGCTCGCCGGCACCTTCTGGCTCTCCGATCTCGCCGACGGTCGAATTCCGGCCTTCTCCGGCGACCGCGGGGTGCCGGTCCCGGGGCGCTGGGCCGACGCGGGCGAGGCCGTGCTCCTCACCGCCGCCGCCGGTGACGGGCTGACCGTCGACGGCCGCCCCGCCGAGGGGGAGTACCGCCTCACCGCCGACGGCGGGGCGGCCACGGCCCGGGTCGCGCACGGCACGCGCAAGCTGCTCGTCATGCGCCGCGAGGACTCCTGGGCCGTCCGCGTCTACGACCCGGAGTCCGCCGCCCGCCGGGAGTTCGCCGGCATCGGCGTCTTCGAGCACGACCCGCGCTGGTCACTGCCGGGGCGCTACCGCCCGTACGGGCGGGACCGCCGGATCACGGTCGAGAACGCCGACGGGCGCGAGCGCGGCCTCGGCCTCTCCGGCGAGCTGGCCTTCGACCTCGACGGCGAGGAGCGCGTGCTGCGCGTCGCGGCCGAGGCGGACGGCGGGCTGTGGGCGGTGTTCGCCGACGCCACCAGCGGGCGGACCAGCTACCGCTTCCGCTTCCTCCACACCCCGCCGCCCGCGCCGGACGGGCGGGTGACCGTCGACTTCAACCGCGCGGTGCTGCCGCCGTGTGCCTTCTCCGACGCGTTCATCTGCCCGTTCCCACCGCCCGGCAACACGCTCGCGGTCGAGGTACCGGCGGGGGAGCGGGCGGTTCCGTAGCGGTCGGAGGCCGGGGCCGGGGCGCGCCATCCGGGGCGGCGGGGGCGGCCCGGCGCGCTCCTGCCCGGGCCCGGCGCGCGCCCTGCCCGGCACCGGCGGTTCCGGGCCCGCGTCCGAAAGATGCTCTTGCGCCGTGGTGCGCCGGGCCCGAATACTCCCGAACAGCGCGCTTGTCAGGGGCACGGCGAAGCGGAACCCGGTGTGCCCATGCGGCCGCGCCTCATGGGCCCGCGCCCACAACCCCACCCGCGGACCCCCGACCCCACTCGGGAGGCACTACGTGAGGACGAAGCGCACCACCCCCCACCGTCGATCCGCGAGACGAACCGGAATCGCCGCCGTGGCCACCGGTCTCGTCGCCGCGTCCGCCCTCGTCGCGACCAACGCCCACGCCCAGCCCGGATCCACCGGCTCCGCGCACTCCGCCGCCCAGCTCTCCGCCGCGAGCGCCGCCGTGCTGTCGGCGGACGTCGCGGGCACCGCCTGGGTCGTCGACAAGGCCTCCGGCGACCTGGTCGTCACCGCCGACTCGACGGTCTCCGCCGCCGCGATAGCGAAGATCAGACGGGCCGCCGGGCCGAACGCGGACGCGATACGCGTCGAGCGCACCCCCGGCACGTTCCGGAAGCTCATCTCCGGCGGCGACGCGGTCTACGCGCCCAGCTGGCGCTGCTCCGCCGGGTTCAACGTGCGCAAGGGCAACACCTACTACTTCCTGACCGCGGGCCATTGCACCGAGGGCAAGCCCGCCTACTACGCCAACTCCGGCCACACCACGAGCATCGGCCCCACGACCGGGACCAGCTTCCCGGGCAACGACTACGGCATCGTGCAGTACAGCAACACCTCCCTCCCGCACCCCAGCGAGGTCAACCTCTACAACGGCAGCGCGCAGCGCATCACCGCCGCGGGCGAGGCGACCGTCGGGCAGTCGGTGCGGCGCAGCGGCTCCACGACCCGGGTGCGCGACGGCAAGGTCACCGGCCTGAACGCCACCGTCAACTACGGCAGCGGGCAGGTGGTCCGCGGCCTGATCAAGACCACGGTGTGCGCGGAACCCGGCGACAGCGGCGGCGCCCTCTTCGCCGGCTCCACCGCCCTCGGCCTGACCTCCGGCGGCAGTGGCAACTGCACCTCCGGCGGGACGACCTTCTTCCAGCCGGTCGGCCCCGCGCTACGGGCCTACGGGGTGAGCATCTTCTGACCACTCCGTGCCCGGCCCGCCCGAAACCCCTGACCGCGAGCGAGCACGATCCCTTCCCCAAGCCTTGCGGCCAGCAGCACAGGAGCCCCCGGTCCGGCCAGGGCCGGGGGCTCGACCCGTGCCCAGGACGGGCATACCGTGGGATATGACACCTGACGTGCAGGGCAGGGGGCCGTGCCATGGTCGAGGAACTGGTGATGGCGGCGGTGGGCGCCGCGTCCGCGGGCGCGGCGTACGTGGTGGCGGGCGCCCGAGTGGTCAAACAGTACGAGCGCGGCGTCGTCCTCCGGCTCGGTCGGCTCCGTGACGAGATCCGCCCGCCGGGGTTCACCATGGTCATCCCGGGAGTGGACCGGCTGCGCAAGGTCAATATGCAGATCGTCACGATGCCCGTCCCCGCGCAGGAGGGCATCACCCGCGACAATGTGACCGTAAGGGTCGACGCGGTCGTCTACTTCAAGGTCGTGAACCCGGCCGAGGCCGTGATCGCGGTCGAGGACTACCGCTTCGCGGTCTCGCAGATGGCCCAGACCTCCCTGCGCTCGATCATCGGCAAGAGCGACCTCGACGACCTCCTCTCCAACCGCGAGAAGCTCAACCAGGGCCTGGAGCTGATGCTCGACAGCCCCGCCATCGGCTGGGGCGTGCAGATCGACCGGGTCGAGATCAAGGACGTCTCGCTGCCGGAGACGATGAAGCGCTCGATGTCCCGGCAGGCGGAGGCAGAGCGGGAGCGGCGGGCCCGCGTGATCAACGCGGACGCGGAGCTGCTGGCCTCGAAGAAGCTCGCGGAGGCGGCGGCGACGATGTCCGAGCAGCCCTCGGCCCTGCAACTGCGGTTGCTCCAGACGATCGTGGCGGTGGCGGCGGAGAAGAACTCGACGTTGGTGCTGCCGTTCCCGGTGGAGTTGCTGCGGTTCCTGGAGCGGGCGGGGCAGGTGTCCGGTGCGCCGGCCGCGGCGGGTGAGCCTGCTTCGGCGGGTGGGGCGGACGCTGCCGGTGGGGCGGCTCCTGACGCGGAGCGGTCTGCGGGGGGCGCGGCGTAGGCGGTGCCCTGAGCGGGGCTTTTCCCCTACCCGCCCCTTCCCGATCCCGGGGCTCCGCCCCGGACCCCGGTCCTCAAACGCCGGACGGGCTGGATTCTCCGGTATCGACCCACGCCCCGGCGCGCGTCGGTGGGTTCGCGCAACCGGGAGTCCGCCTTGTACGCGCCCTCCGGCCCCCGGGACAATCGACGCGCGACTTGGCATGGACGCGCCTTCCGTAAAGCCGGGGGTGCGCCGCTGCCGTCTCCGGGCCCCGGGCACCCCACTGCCGGGCCCGCTCCCCCCACTGGAGGTGTCGAGTTGAAGCGATCCTGGATGCCCGTGCGCGCCCTGCTGGCCGCCGTGGCGGTCGCCGCGTTCGCGGCCGTGACCCTCAGTCCGCAGGACGCCGACGCGTCGACGGCCGGGGAGCCCGGGGCGATGACGTTCTCGAGGTCCGAACTGGCCTCCGCCCAGGCGGCGCTGGACGCCGGTGAGCTCATTCCCGGCACCACCTGGGGGGTGGACCCCAGAGTGGGCCGGGTCGTCGTCACCGCCGACCCCACCGTCAGGGGCGCGGGGCTGGCGCGTCTCAAGCGGGCCGCCGCGAGCCACGGCGGCAAGGTGGTGCTGAGGAGAAGCGCCGCGAAGCTCACCCGGTTCCTCGCGGGCGGCGACGCCGTCGAGGGCGCCCGCGTCCGTTGCTCGCTCGGCTTCAACGTCACACGGCCCGGCAAGCCGGACGGCTTCCTCACGGCCGGGCACTGCGGCAACGCCGTGACGACGTGGTCCGCCGCGGACGGCGGTCCGCGGATCGCGAGGACCGAGAGCGGACCGGTGTTCCCCGGCCACGACTACGCCCTCGCCGCGTACACCGACCCCGCCGTCGCCCACCCGGGCGTGGTGGACCTCCACGACGGTACGACCCAGCCCGTCGCCACGGCCCGCGAGGCGGTCGTCGGCGAAACGGTCCGGCGCAGCGGCTCCACCACGGGGGTGCGGAGCGGCGTCGTCAAGCGCACCGGGGTGACCGTCACCTACCCGGAGGGCCGGGTCACGGGCCTGACCGAGACCACGGCCTGCGCCGAACCCGGCGACAGCGGCGGTCCGTTCTTCTCCCACGGCGACGCGCTGGGGCTTCTCTCCGGCGGCAGCGGCGACTGCGCCGCGGGCGGGACGACCTACTTCCAGCCCGTGGTGGCGGCCCTCGCCGCGTACGGCGCGGCCCTCGGCGGCTCCTGACCCGGACGCACCGCCCGTACGCACGGGGCGGCCCCCGGACACACCTCCACGGTGTCCGGGGGCCGCTTCACGTCCGGGCCCTGGGGCCCGGAGCCCGTTCCTCGAATCCGCCTCAGAATTCGAAGACCAGGCCCTTGCCGGCCTTGGCCGTGCAGGGGTTGGCGAACGTGTGCTCGTAGCTGACCCGGCGTCCGTCCCAGACGCCCTCGGCGGTCACGACGGTCGGGTTCCACTCCTTGGTGCAGACCGTGTCCGACTTGATCCGGGTGACCTTGTCGAAGTCGCCGCCGGCGGCGCGCAGCTGGGAGCAGGCACCCTTGGCGTCCGGGTGGCTGCCGGCGGCCTTCGGCGTACAGGTCAGCGTGACCGCGCGCTGTACGCCGGACTCGGCCGCGGTGGCGCCCTGGCCGACGGTCAGTACCAGCGCGGAGGGCGCGTACAGGCTCTGGGTCTGGGCTTGCGCGGCCGGGACGGGCTTGGGTGCGGCGCTCGCGGTCGTCGTGCCGGCGGCCGCCAGTCCGCCGCCCAGAATCAGCGCGGCGCCCATCGCGATGCCCCCAGTGATGTACCGCATTACGAACACTCCCTTGGTTGTCGGTTCAGATAACGGACCGGAGTCTTGCCCAAGTTGGGCATGAACGCACGTCCGACGGATACTTTCGGTCGCTGGTTGAAAACCCTGAGTAGTGGCCGGATCGGGAGTGAGGCACCTCTCCTCGCAGTCGTCCGGCGGCCGTTCGAGTTCGCACTCATGACCGATTTGACGGGAAGTGGGCGAATTAATGTTACGGGGATGTTGACCAGCAAAGATTCCTTGTAATCAATGATGAATTATCCAAGTTGCCTTCGAAATTATGATTTGCAGTCGCTTGAGCCATCGGATCTAATGAGCCGCACCCCGGGGTGGGAGACCCCCGCAACCCGGCCGAAAAGTGGCCCGCCAGATGACCCACCGGCGGCCGGAGTGATTCAGGAGCGGGGCAGCAAATGGCCGAAGTGCACTCAAGAGGACGGCCTTCCCGGGGCCCTTTCGCCACCGCCGCGCGGGCCTTCCGGCGCGACCGGACCGGCATGGCCGCCCTCGTGGCCGTCCTCCTCTGCGGCCTCCTCGCGCTCGCCGCCCCCCTGCTCGCCGCGGCCTACGGCAAGAACCCCACGACGCACTACGGGCAGGACGAACCCGGCCTGCTCAGCGCCGAGGGCCTGCCGGTCCTGCCCAACGGCGGGATCTCCGGCGAGCACTGGTTCGGCATCGAACCCGGCCTCGGCCGCGACGTGCTCACCCAGCTCCTCTACGGGATGCGCACCTCGCTGCTGGTCGCCCTCGCCTCCGTCGCGGTGATCGCCGTCGTCGGCGTCGTCCTCGGGGTGACCGTCGGCTACCTCAGCGGCCTCGCCGACCGGGCCTTCACCTTCGTATGCAATGTGCTGCTCGCCTTTCCGACACTCCTGCTGCTCCTCGCCCTCAGCCCGGTCATCCAGACCCGCTTCGTCGACCCCGGGGAGAACGAGCCCGCCTGGATGCAGTTCACCTCGCTCATCCTGGTGTTCGCCGCCTTCGGCTGGGTGCCGCTCGCGATGGTGCTGCGCACCGCCGTACGGTCGCTGCGCGAACGGGAGTTCGTCGAGGCGGCGCGGGCCCTCGGCGCGAGCCGCCGGCACATCGTCCTGCGCGAGCTGCTGCCCAACGTCTGGGCCCCCGTGCTCGTCCACGTCACCCTCGCCGTCCCCGGCATCGTCACCGCCGAGGCCGCCCTCTCCTTCCTCGGGGTGGGCATCAACGAACCCGTCCCCGACTGGGGCCGCATGATCTCCCGCGGCTCCGAGGTCTTCTACGACGACCCGACCTACATGGTCTTCCCCGGTGTGGCGATCCTCGTCTTCGTCCTCGCCTTCAACCTCCTCGGCGACGCCGTACGGGACGCGCTCGACCCCCGTACCGCGCGCTGACCCCCACCACGACCTCTTCCGCTTTCCGTCACGGCAACACTTTCCAGCCCTTCCGAACCACGGAGTTCACCATGCCCCGCTTCCGCACGCGCACCGCAGCCCTACCGGCCCTCGCCACCGCCGCCGTCATGCTGCTCTGCTCCTGCTCGGCCGGCGCGGGCGAGGGGGACGCGGCGAAGGGGAAGGGCGCCGGCGGCGCGCCGAAGAGCGGCCAGCGGCTGACCGTCACCCTCGGCACCGCCGAGGACAGCAAGGGCCCGGCGCCCGAGGTCCGCGGGGCCCGCGAGGGCGGCACGATCAAGATCGCCAACCTCAAGGACTACAGCCACCTCGACCCGCAGAAGATCTACGCGGGCGAGGGCTACAGCACCTCGCTGCTGTGGGGCCGCCAGCTGACCCAGTACCAGGTCGTGGACGGCAAGCCGAAGCTCGTCGGCGACCTCGCCACCGACACCGGGCGCTCCTCCGACGGCGGCCGCACCTGGACGTACACCCTGAAGGACGGCGTGGCCTGGGAGGACGGGCAGCCGATCACCTCCGAGCACGTCAAGTACGGCATCGAGCGCACCTTCGCGCCCGGCTTCGAACTCGGCCCCACCTACTGGCCCGAGTGGCTCACCGGCTCCGAGGACCGCACCGCCGCCGTCAAGAAGTACGGCGGTCCCAAGGACGGCCACCTCGACGCCATCGAGACCCCGGACGCGAAGACCCTCGTCTTCCGCTTCCCCAAGCCCCAGTCCGACGTCCCCTACATGGCCGCGCAGTCCTCCTCGTCCCCGGTCCGCGAGGACAAGGACACCGGCACCGGCTACGACACCAGGCCGTTCGCCACCGGCCCGTACAAGATCGTCGAACACAAGCAGAACCAGAGCCTCACCCTGGAGCGCAACCCGCACTGGAAGGCGGAGACCGACCCCATCCGCCACCAGTACGCCGAGCGCTTCGAGTTCACCTTCGGCAAGAAGATCCTCAACACCGCCCAGGAGGTCCTCAACGGCCGGGGCGACGGCGCCGACACCGTCACCACCAAGAGCGAGGTGCCGCCGGAGCTCTACGCCGAGGCCCAGCGCGACGCGAAGAAGAAGGACCTCCTCGTCGCCGGCAGCCAGGGCGCCTACACCAACGACCTCTACATCAAGAACAGCCGGGTCACCGACCCCGAGGTCCGCAAGGCCATCCACTACCTCTTCCCGCGCGAACAGGCCCGCCAGGTCCTCGGCGGCCCGCGCGTCGGCGACTTCGCCACCACGCTCTCCTCGCCCGCCGTCGTGGGCTGGAAGAAGTACGACCTCTACCCCGTCAAGCCCACCGGCGACATCGAGAAGGCCAAGGAGCACCTGGCCCGGGCCAAGAACAAGCCCGAGTCGCTGACCTACGCCTACGAGACCGAGAGCCCCCAGGACGACCGGCTCGCCCAGGTGCTGGTGGACGCCTTCGCCAAGGCCGGCATCAAGCTCGTCACCAAGCCCCTGGAGCCCGCCGCCTTCACCAGCGAGGTCTTCCGCGGCGACGCCCCCTACGACCTGTGGATCTCCACCAACTCCGTGGACTGGCCCACCCCGTCCACCCTGCTCCCCGACAGCTACCACAGCAAGCTCGACGCCCTGGCCAACGGCATCCGCTACGCCAACCCCGCCGTCGACAAGGAGCTGGAGCGCATCGCGGACATCGGCGACGCGCGGCAGAAGGCGGACGCGCTCATCGACCTGGAGCAGGTCGTCATGAAGGACGTCCCGGTCGTGCCCTTCCTCTACACCGGCGTCACCCAGTTCCGCGGCGAGAACATCGGCGGCGCCGCCATCCACCCGATCTACGGCTCCATCGCGGCGGCCGGTCTCTACCTCAAGAAGTCCTGATCCGACATGACCGGTTACGTCCTGCGGCGTGCCCTCCAGGCCGCGGCGGTGCTCCTCGCGATCACCGCCGCCGCCTTCGGGCTCTTCTACGCCGCACCCTCCGACCCCGCCCTCATCGCCTGCGGCCCCAAGTGCGACACCGGCCAGGTCGAGGCCGTCCGCCACAGCATGGGCCTGGACCAGCCGCTGGCCGGGCAGTACGCCGACTACCTGCGCGGCCTCGTCGCCGGGCGCGTCATCGACGACGTCGACGGCACCCCCATCGACTGCGCCGCGCCCTGCCTCGGCTACTCCTACACCCTCCACCAGCCGGTCCTCGACGCCATCGGCGACCGCTTCCCCGTCACCCTCTCGCTCGCCGGCGGCGCGCTCGCCGTGATCGTCGTCCTCGGCGTCGGCGTGGGCTTCGCCGCCGCGCTCCGCCGCGGCACGGCCACCGACCGGCTGCTCTCCGGCTTCACCCTGGTCGGCGCGAGCGTACAGATCTACTTCCTCGGCTACGCCCTCCAGTACCTGCTCGTCTACACCACCGACCTCTTCCCCGTACCCGGCTACACCCCCTTCGGCGACGGCCCCGGCGCCTGGGCGGCCGGGCTGCTGCTGCCCTGGCTCGTCCTCGGCTTCGTCAACGCCGCCGTCTTCGCCCGCCTCGCGCGCTCCCAGATGCTGGAGACGATGCACGAGGGGTACGTCCGCACCGCGCGCGGCAAGGGGATGAGCGCCCTGCGCGCCCATCTGAAGTACACGGGCCGCGGCGCCGCGGCGCCGCTGGCACAGCTGCTCGGGCTGGAGGCGGGCGCCCTGTTCGGCGGGGCGTTCATCACCGAGACCGTCTTCGGGCTCGGCGGTGTCGGCAAGCTCGCCGTCGACGCCGTCGTCCAGAACGACCTGCCGACGGTCGTCGGCACCGTCCTGCTCGCCGCGTTCTTCGTGGTGCTCTTCGTCGCCCTCGCCGACCTGGTGGTGGCCTGGCTCGACCCGAGGGTGAGGCTCGCATGACACACGTGCCGCGCACGGATCCGGTACCGGATCCGGCACCTGTCCCGGCACCTGTCCCGGCACCTGTCCCGGCACCTGTCCCGGCACCGGTGTCCGCGCCCGCGGGGAGCGGGGACCCGGTGCTCCGGGTGCGCGACCTGACCGTCTCCTTCACCGGCCGGGGCCGGTCGGTGACCGCCGTCCACGGCCTCTCCTTCGACCTCGCCCGCGGCGAGGTCCTCGGCCTCGTGGGGGAGTCCGGCTCCGGGAAGTCGACCGTCGGCCTCGCCGCGATGGGGCTGCACGACGCCGCTCGTACGACCGTCGGCGGCAGCGTCACGGTCGGCGGTGCCGAGGTCGTCGGCGCGCCCGACTCCGCCGTACGCGCCCTGCGGGGCGCGCGGATCGCCATGGTCTTCCAGGACGCGCTGGCCGCGCTCTCGCCCTTCCACTCCGTGCTGGACCAACTGGCCGAGGCGTACCGCCTCCACCACCGCGCGGCGGGCCGCGCCGAGGCCCGGGAGCGGGCGCGGGCGATGCTCGACCGGGTCGGCATCCCGGCGGCCCGCGCCCGCGACTACCCGCACCAGTTCTCCGGCGGGATGCGGCAGCGGGTGATGATCGCCATCGCCCTGGTCAACGCCCCCGACGTGCTGATCGCGGACGAGCCGACGACGGCGCTCGACGCGCGGGTGCAGCGCCAGGTGCTCTCGCTCCTGGCGGAGCTGCGGGAGGAGAGCGGCACGGCGGTACTGCTGATCACCCACGACGTGGGCGTCGTCGCCGCGACGTGCGACCGCATGCTGGTGATGAGAGCGGGCCACCTCGTGGAGTCGGGGCCCACCGGCAAGCTGCTGACGCAAGCGGAACACCCGTACACGCGCGCCCTGATCGGCGCCGCGCCGACACGGGAGACGGTGCCGGGGACACGGCTGCCCACGGTGGAGTCGGCGGAGGCGTCCGCAGTGGATCCGGGCGCCGCGGATCCGGGCGGCGCACCGGCCGGCCCGGCGCCCGCCGGGCGCGTCCGGGCGGGCGCGCCGGGGACGCTCGTCGGCACGGCGGGCGCGGTCCGGGCCATGGCTCCCTTCGCCGCGACGGCCGAGGGCGGCGCCACGGGCTCCGGGGCGCCGGGCCTCGCGGGGGCCGTGTCCGGCGGCGCCGCGCGGGACTCGGCCGGGCGGGAATCGGCCGCGCCGGCCGCGCCGGCCGCGCCGGCCGCGCCGGCCGCGCCGGTGAAGCCTCCGGCCGGCGGCCCGCTCGCCGAAGTCGTCGATCTCCACGTGTCCTTCGGCGGTCGCCGCCCGCTCCTGGGCCGGCGGTCCGAGCCCGTGCACGCCGTACGCGGGGTGAGCCTGCGGGTGGGGGAGGGGGAGACACTCGGGCTCGTGGGGGAGTCCGGTTCCGGGAAGTCCACGACGGCCCGGGTGCTCGCGGGGCTCCGGAAGCCGACGTCCGGGAGCGTCCGTTTCGACGGGCGCGACATCGCGCGGGCGGCCGTCGACACCCGGCTCCGCCGTGAGCTCAGCCGTGAGGTGCAGCTGGTCTTCCAGGACCCCTACGCCTCGCTCAACCCGCGCCGCACGGTCGAGGAGAGCGTCACCCTGCCCTTGCGGGTGCACACGGACCTCGACGCGGCGGCCCGCCGGGACCGGGCCGCCGGACTCCTGGAGCAGGTGGGGATGTCCGCGGACCATCTGGACCGCTATCCGCACGAGTTCTCCGGCGGTCAGCGCCAGCGCGTGGGGATCGCCCGCGCCCTCGCCCTCCGCCCCCGCCTGATCATCGCGGACGAGCCGGTGTCGGCGCTCGACGTGTCCGTGCAGGCACAGGTGCTCAACCTGCTCATGGACCTCCGTGACGAACTGGGGCTGTCCCTCCTGTTCGTCTCGCACGACCTCGCCGTCGTCCGGCACTTCTGCGACCGCGTCGCGGTGATGCGGGCCGGGACCGTGGTGGAGAGCGGGCCGCGCGACGAGGTCTTCGACGACCCGAAGGCCGCGTACACGCGGGAGCTACTCGCGGCCGGCATGTGACGTCCCCGCGCCGCCGCCCGTGGAGGGGACGGGCGGTGGCGCGGGGCGCCGGGCGCGCAGCAGGTCGACCGGGGCCCCGGTGATGTCGTCGGTGAGGCTGAGCCGGCCGCCCTCCAGGGGGCGGACCCGGTCACCGGGCGGGGCGGGCCCGCCGATCCAGAGGGTGAGCGCCTCGGTGTAGGCGGAGGCGGCCGACACCGCCGCCGCGGGCAGCCGGCGCCGCGCCATGTCCCGGTGCAGGGCCGCGAGCGCGAGCCGGAACGTCTCCCGCCGGGCGGTGAGGAGCTCGGACTCCCGCTGCCCGGACCGCTGCCGGGCCGGGGAGACGGCGGAAGGGGGCCCGGGGCAGAAGAGGGCCGCCGCGTCGTCCATCGCCCGGAAGGCCGGCAGCGCCCGGACCCCGGCCGGGACCTCGTACCCGCTGGTGTACTCGACGAGGGCGAACAGCGGCCGGGCCGGCTTCGCCGCCGCCCCGGACCCGAGGAACTCGCGGAAGCGGGCCAGGAACCGCAGGCGCCACTCCGGCGACATCGCCGGGGCCACCATCCGCCAGGCGTCGGCCAGGCCGCGCTGGAGCGCGGTGCGCGGCGGGGGAGCGAGGCCCGCGTCAGGGGGGAGGAACGGCAGGAACTCGGGCGGTGCCTCGGCGGACGGCAGCGCCCGCTCCCGCTCCTCGGACTGGTCCAGGAAGATGAAGAACCAGACGAGCCAGGCCGTGCCGCGCTTTAATCGCTCGCACTCCGCGTCGGGCATCACCCGTGCCGCGAACGCGGCGCAGTCCGCCCTGCGGAAGCGCCGCTGAGCGGTGAAGGACTGGATGAGCCCGGTCCGCCGCACCCACCGTTCGATGAACTCGGCGGCCTCCGCGGCATGGCGGTTCACCCGGAGATCGGTGCTCGGCGGCCGCTCACTGGGCATGGGGTTCCTCACCGGGGAGTGCGCTCTCGGGGACCTGGGGGGTCCTCAAGTTCTACCCGGTGCGGGGCCGGGGCCACGGCTCATCAGCGCATCGAGGGGCGTGCGTGGGGGGCGTGCGCGCGGGGGCGCGGAGGGGGCGTACGGAGGCGTGCGGCATGGGTGTACGACGCGGGGGCGCACGGCCGCGTCACGGGGCCGCCGGCTCCTCCTCCCTCCGCCGGAACACCGCGCACGCCATCGTCACCGCCGTGCCGGCCACCGCCCAGGCGGAGAGCACCAGCAGCGGGCAGGTCAGCGCGTTGCCCTGGAAATAGGCGATCGAACGGGCGGACCAGGTGCCCGCGCCCGGTGGCAGCGCCGGGCCGATGGCGCGCCAGAAGGGGGGCAGCAGCGGGTAGGGGTAGGCGCCGCCCGCGCTCGGGTTGCCCAGCACCACGACGAGCGCGATCGCCAGACCGATGCCGACGATCCCGGCCAGTCCCTGGAGGGCCAGCGTGGTGGCCCCGACGGCGAAGACCACCAGTGTGCCCAGCCCCCACAGGCCGAGGACGCTGCCGGGCAGCGCTCCCAGGACCGGTCCGGTGATGACGGCGCCGAGCAGCCCCGCGACCGCCGCGTAGAGCGCGAGCGCGGCGAGCCGGAAGCCCGCCCGGCGGGCGTTGGCGGGCCGGGCTCCCGCGCTGATCGCGAGGATCGCCGCGCACAGGTAGCCGCCCACGCACCAGCCCACCACCAGGTAGAAGGAGCTCAGGCCGCGGGAGTCGCCGGCCGCGACGGGGGCGACGTCGGTGACCTTGAGGGAGCGCTGTTCGGCGGCCTCGGCCCGGGTGACGACCGCCTCGGTGGCCTGGGCGAGCGAGGAACCCGCGCCACCGGCGACGAGCAGGGTGTCGGTGGCGCCGCGCGGGTCGACGACCAGCGCGGCGTCCAGGTCGCGCTCCCGGATCTGCCGGACGGCCGCCGCCCGGTCGGGCACCGCGCGGACCTCCAGGGCGCGGCCCGGCAGCCTGCCCAGCCGCTCGACCAGCTGCCCGCTGAGCGCCTGAGGCGCGACCACGCCGACCGCGACGTCCTTCGGCTTCGGGGCGTGGAAGGCGCCCACATAGGAGGTGATGAACGCCAGCTGGAGCACCAGCGCGCCGATCACCAGCAGCGCGGCACGGCCGGTCACCGCCTCCCGCGCTTCCTCGGCGAAGGTGGGGCGGGCGGTGTCGCCGGGGGTGCGGTCCATGTCCCGAGCCTGCGGGGTCCGCCGGGCCGCCGCAGGCGGTGCGGGCCGTTCGGGCGACCGCGGACCGGCAAGGGACGCCCCCACCTCGGCGTTCGTACGAATGTTCGAGTCGTGGTCTATGGTGGAGAAGGAAGGGCGGAAATCAGCCAGGGCGCCCGGAGGGTGCCAGGGGGGTGAGGGAACAGCGAGGACCACGTGGGAACGGCAGGAGGCGCGCGATGACGGCATTCACGCATCTGCGCACCGTCTCGGGGTTCTCGGCCCGTTACGGGGCCAGCCACCCGGAGCGGCTCGCCGAGCGCGCCGCCGAGCGCGGCATGGACGCCCTCGCCCTCACCGACCGCGACAGCCTCGCCGGAGCCGTCCGGTTCGCCAAGGCGAGCGCCCGGGCCGGGGTGCGTCCGCTGTTCGGCGCCGACCTGGCCGTACGGGAGCCCGCCCCCGGCGCCGACCGGGCCGTACGCCGCCGCACCCCCGTGCGCGGCGGCGCCTTCCTCGACGAGTCCGCGCCCCGGGTGACCTTCCTCGCCCGCGACGGCGCGGCCGGCTGGGCCGCCCTGTGCGGCCTGGTCTCCGCCGCCCACGCGCTCCCCGCCGACCCCGTGCCCGGCGCCCCCGCCGCCCGGCCCGGGCTGACGCGGGAGGACCTCGCGGCGGCCGCGCCCGGCATCCGGGCCCCGCTGACCGCCCTCCTGGGCCCGGACTCCGACGTCGGCCGCGCGCTCGCCGCCGGGCGCCCCGACCGGGCCGCGCGACTGCTCGTGCCATGGCGCGAAATGTTCGGTGACGAGCTGCGTCTGGAGGCCGTCTGCCACGGCCGCGCCGGCACCGGCCCCGGCTCGCTGCGGCTCGCCGCCCGCACCGTCGGCCTCGCCGCCGACCTGGGCGTACGGGCCGTCCTGAGCAACGCCGTGCGCTACGCCGACCCCGGCCAGGGGCCCGTCGCCGACGTGCTCGACTCCGCCCGCAGGCTCGTCCCCCTCGACCCCCGCAGGCCGGACGCCCTCGACGGCGGGGAGCGCTGGCTCAAGGGCCCCCGCGACATGGCCGCGCTCGCCGCGCGGATCGTGGAAGCCGCCGGCTTCCGCCGCGACACCGCGCACCGGCTGCTCGCCACGACCGAGGAGACCGCCGCCTGCCGCGTCGACCCCGAGGACCACCTGGGCCTGGGCACCGTCCACTTCCCCGAACCGCACCTGGTCGGCGCCGGGCGCCGCACCGCCGACCGCGTCCTCGCCTCCCGCTGCGCGGCGGGCATGGTGCTGCGCCGCCACGACCGCGACCGCCGCTACTGGAACCGGCTGGAGGACGAGCTGGACGTCATCGCCGGGCGCGGCCTCGCCTCGTACTTCCTCACCGTCGCCCGCGTCGTCGACGACACCCGCGCGCTCGGCATCCGCGTCACCGCCCGCGGCTCCGGCGCCGGCTCCCTCGTCAACCACCTGCTCGGCATCGCCCACGCCGACCCCGTCGAGCACGGCCTGCTGATGGAGCGCTTCCTGTCGGCGCGCCGGACCGCGCTGCCCGACATCGACATCGACGTGGAGTCCGCGCGCCGCCTCGAGGTCTACCGCGCGATCTTCGACCGCTTCGGCGCGGACCGGGTCGCGACCGTCGCCATGCCCGAGACCTACCGGGTGCGGCACGCCGTCCGGGACGTGGGCACCGCCCTCGGCATGGACCCCGCCGAGGTGGACCGGCTCGCCAAGGCGTTCCCGCACATCCGGGCCCGCGACGCCCGCGCCGCGCTGCGGGAACTGCCCGAACTGCGCGGGGTGGCCCAGGAGGAGCACGGCCGGCTGTGGGAGCTGACCGAGGCGCTGGACGGGCTGCCGCGCGGCACGGCCATGCACCCGTGCGGGGTGCTGCTGTCGGACGCGACGCTGCGCGCCCGTACCCCCGTCGTGCCCACCAGCGGCGAGGGCTTCCCGATGGCGCAGTTCGACAAGGACGACGTCGAGGACCTCGGGCTGCTCAAACTCGACGTGCTGGGCGTGCGGATGCAGTCCGCGATGGCGTACGCGGTGGGGGAGATCGAACGGGCCACCGGACACCGCCCGGACCTCGACGACCCCGCCCAGGTGCCGCCCGGCGACCGGCGGACGTACGAGCTGATCCGCTCCACCGAGACGCTCGGCTGCTTCCAGATCGAGTCGCCCGGCCAGCGCGACCTGATCGGCCGGCTCCAGCCCTCGACCTTCCACGACCTCGTGGTCGACATCTCGCTCTTCCGGCCCGGCCCGGTCGCCGCCGACATGGTCCGGCCCTTCGTCGAGGCCCGGCACGGCCGGGTGCCCGTCCGCTACCCGCACGAGGACCTGGCGGACGCGCTGCGGGAGACCTGCGGGGTGGTCGTCTTCCACGAGCAGATCATCGAGATCCTGCACGTCATGACCGGCTGCGACCGGCACTTCGCGGACGAGACGCGCCGCGCGCTGTCCGACCCGTCGCTGCTGGGCCGGGTGCGCGCCTGGTTCGCGGAGCGGGCACGCGGGCGCGGCTACTCCGCCGAGGTCGTCCGCCGCACCTGGGAGATCGTCGAGGCGTTCGGCAGCTACGGCTTCTGCAAGGCGCACGCCGTCGCGTTCGCCGTGCCGACCTACCAGTCCGCCTGGCTGAAGGCCCATCACCCGGCGGCCTTCTACGCCGGGCTGCTCACCCACGACCCGGGGATGTACCCGAAGCGGCTGCTGCTCGCGGACGCGCGGCGGCGCGGGGTGCCGATCCTGCCGCTGGACGTGAACCGGTCGGCGGCGGCCTATCGGATCGAACTGGTGTCCGATGGTGGCGTCGGGGAAGAGGCTCCCGGGGCTGCTGAGACCTTCCGGACCGCCCGGGCTCCCGGGACCGCCGGTGTTTCCGGTACCTCCGGGGTCTCCCGGCCCTCCCGCACCCCCGGCGCGCGGACCTACGGCGTCCGGCTCGCCCTCTCCGAGGTGCACGGCATCACCGAGGCGGAGACGGACCGCATCGCGGCCGGCCGCCCGTACACCTCGCTCCAGGACCTGTGGCTGCGCGCCCGCCCCGGCCGGGCCGTCGCCGAGCGGCTCGCGCGGGTCGGCGCGCTGGACGCCTTCGGCGCCAACCGCCGAGACCTGCTGCTGCACATCGCCGAACTCCACCGGCGGCGCCGGGAGTCCACCGGATCCGCCGCCCAGCTGCCCCTGATCGACAGCGCCCGCCCCGAGCCGGCCGGTCTCCCCGACCTCGACGCGCGCGAGCGCCTCGACGCGGAGCTCGGCGTCCTCGGCATGGACGTCTCCCGCCACCTGATGTCCGACCACCGGGCTTTCCTGACGGAGCTGGGCGCGCTCCCCGCCCGGCGGCTGCGCGACGCCCGGCACGGCGAGACCGTCCTGGTCGCGGGCGCCAAGGCCGCCATCCAGACCCCGCCGGTCCGCTCCGGCAGGCGGGTCATCTTCACGACCCTCGACGACGGCACCGGCCTGGTCGACTGCGCCTTCTTCGATGCTCCCCCCGGCCACGCCGTGTGCGCGCACACCGTCTTCCACTCCTGGCTGCTGCTCGTCCGCGGTGTCGTCCAGCGCCGCGGCCCGCGCAGCCTCAGCGTCGTCGGCGCGGCGGCCTGGGACCTCGCGGAACTCACCGCGCTGCGTGCCGAAGGCGGCCTGGACGCGGTGGCGGAGCTGCTGGCGGCCCCTGCGGAAGAACCGGTTCCGGGAGGTGCGGACCGCCGCATCCGGCTGTCCACCGGCTACACCATGCACCCCTGGTCCGACCTCCGGCCCGCGGGCGAAGGCGCGCCGACCGGGCGCAAGTTGTGGCACGCGAGCCCCGGGAGCGCGGGATGACCGGCCTCGCCACCCCCCTCGCGCCCGGAGCCGTCCTGTACGTGCGCTTCCACCCCGTCGGCCGGCCGGCCCTCGGCGAGGACGCCTACGACGGGCTGCTCGGACTGCTCGCCGAGGTGACCCCCGTGGTGCAGGCGCTGCCGCCCGACGCCGCGCTCATGGACGTACGGGGCGCCGTGCGGTACTTCGGTCACGACCCGGAGGGGCTCGCCCGCCTCGTACGGCTGCGGTCGCTGTTCCGCTACGGGGCCGACTGCGCGGTCGGCATCGCGGGCAACCCGATGCTCGCGCGGATGGCCGCGCGGGACGGGGCGCCCGGCTCGGTCCGCACGCTCCCCGCGGACCCGGACGCGGTGACCGCCTTCCTCGCCCGCAGGCCGGCCGCCGCGCTGGACGGCGTCGGCCCCGCCACCGCCCGCACCCTGTGCGCGTACGGGCTCGACAGCGCCGGCCGGATCGCCGCCGCACCGCTCCCCGCGCTCCAGCGGATCCTCGGCGCGGCCGCGGGCCGCCGGGTCCACGAGCGGGCGCGCGGCATCGACCCGACACCCGTCACCCCGGGCGCGCGGGCCCGCTCGACGGGGGCGGAGCACCGCTTCACCGGGGACGAGCTGGACCCGGACCACCGGCGGCGCGCGCTGCTCACGCTCGCCGACGGGCTGGGCGCGCGGCTGCGGGGAACCGGCCAGGTCGCCCACGGACTGACCCTCACCGTCCGCTACGCGGACGGCTCTTCGACCACCCGCACCCGGACCCTCGCCGAACCGACCGCGCACACACCGGCGCTGACGGCCGCCGCGTACGCCCTGCACGGCGCGCTGGGACTGCAACGGGCACGGGTACGCGCGGTGGCACTGCGCGCCGAGGGGCTCAAGGACGCCCGACTCGCCGCGCACCAGCTGACGTTCGACCCCGCCGACGACAAGGCGCGCCGCGTCGAGGCCGCCGTCGACAAGGCGCGGGCGCGCTTCGGCGCGGCGGCGGTGGGGCCCGCGGCCCGTCTGGAAGTGGCCTGATTCACTTGGTGCGATTCCTGCGGATTTGCTTGACGAAAGCAAGAAATTCCCCGCAGTCTACTCGCAAGTAAGTTCACGCCCTCGTAACGCACCCGAAACACGGCTCGCCGTGCGCTTCGCCCTGCCCGCAGGCGTGACTACCCCCCACCCGCGAGGAGTTCAGATGCACCTGCGCCGGAGATCCCTCCGCACCCTTGTTTCCGCCGTGGCGCTGACCGTGGCGGCCGCCGTGGCGCCCACCGTCGCGACGGCCACCCCGGCCCACGCCGCCGGAGTGACCAGCGGCTGGAACGACACCTCCTGCAAGCCCTCGGCCGCGCACCCGCGCCCCGTCGTCCTCGTGCACGGCACGATGGAGAACAAGACCAACAACTGGTGGTCGCTCGCGCCCTACCTGGTCGACCGCGGCTACTGCGTCTTCTCCTTCGACTACGGTCAGCTGCCGGGCGTCCCCGTCTTCTACGGACTCGGCCCGGTCGACAAGGGCGCCGAGCAGCTCTCCACCTTCGTCGACAAGGTGCTCGCCGACACCGGCGCGTCCAAGGTCGACCTCGTCGGCCACTCCCAGGGCGGCATGATGCCCCGCTACTACCTGAAGTTCCTGGGCGGCGCCCCCAAGGTCGGCACCCTGGTCGGCCTCGCGCCCAACAATCACGGCACCACCATGTCCGGCCTGACCAAGCTTCTCGACATCGTGCCCGGCGCGCGTGACGCGATCACCGGCGTCGCCCCCGGCCTGACCGACCAGGTCGTCGACTCGCCCTTCATGCGCAAGCTCAACGAGGGCGGCGACACCGTCCCCGGCGTCAACTACACCGTGATCGCCACCCGGTACGACGAGGTCGTCACACCCCACACCTCGCAGTTCCTCACCGGTCCGAACGTCAAGAACATCCTCATCCAGGACCGCTGCGCCGTCGACATCTCCATGCACCTGACGCTCGGCACCATCGACCGCGTCGCCTTCCACGAGACGGCCAACGCCCTCGACCCGGCCAACGCCACACCGTCCTCCTGCGCCTCGATGGTCAGCTGACCCCTCTCGCCCACGGCGGGCCCGGCGCACACGGCGCCGGGGCCGACCGGCGTAAATCGCTGGCCAGGGCCCCCGTCCCCGGGAGAGGCTGCCTCCGGAACCGACCGGTACGGACGAGAAGAGCGAGGCACGGGGATGAGCGGAACGCTGACAGCGGGCGGCGAGGTGGCCGTCAGGCTGGTGAAGGCCGGGCGCACGAAGGTGACCTACCCCGCGCTCGTACTGGCCGACGACGGCACGCACGCCGTCGTCCGCGCCCCCTGGGCGGGTGACGCGGCCCGTGACTTCGGCTTCGTCCGCTTCGAGACCGGCGACGTCTTCACCGAGCACTACTGGCGCGACCGCTGGTACGCCGTCAAGGAGGTCCGCACCGCCGACGGCGTCCTCAAGGGCTGGTACTGCGACGTGACCCGCCCCGCCGGCATCGCCCCGAACGGCCTCGTCGTCGAGGACCTCGACCTCGACCTGTGGGTCTCCGCGGACGGCACGTCCGTGCTGCGCCTGGACGAGGACGAGTTCGCGGACAGCGGCCTGGAGTCCCGCGACCCGGCGGCGGCCGCCAAGGCCCGGGAGGCCCTGGACGAGCTGGAGACGCTCGCCCGCGCGGGCGGGCTGGAGGGGCTGCTCGGCTGAGCCGCTGCCGGGCGCCTTCGTGGGCACGCACCCGCGGAGCCCCCCCCGCTCACCCCGCCCGCCGCCTCCCCGCGTACGCCACGAACCCCCGGGCCGCCACCGCCAGTGCCGCCGGTATCGGCAGCAGCATCCCCGCGAACGCCGGCACCGCCGTCGTGAACAGCGCGCTCGCGGCCGCCGCCCACCACGGGAGGGTGCGGCGGGGGAGGAGAGCCAGGGCCGACAGGAGACCGGCGAGGGTGACCGAGGCGCGGCAGGTGGACGTGGCGCGCATCAGGCGGTCCAGGTCCGCCGCGCCCAGGGCTCGCCTCCGCTGGACCAAGGACCTCCCGGTCGGCAAACACGCCGACAAGCACCACAGGATCACCGGGGCGCGGCTGGCCAAGGACGCCCTGGGCCGGCACATCGCCTTCCGTGTGACGACCCTGGCCCAGGTCCCGGGACCGCGTCCGGGCCCCGAGGTCGGCGTCGACGCCGGGATCACCATCCCCCTCGCACTGTCCGACGGCGAGGTCGTCGAGCACGGCCCGTGGCCGACCAAGAAGGAAGAGGCCCGTCTGCTGCACTACGAGCAGCGCGCCGCCCGCCGTAAGGGGCACCGCAAGAAGGGCCGGCGCACCGGCCGCCGCCCGCACAAGACGTACGACCAGATCGCCCGCATCCGCGCGACAGTCAAGCGCCGACGCGACGACTGGCAGCACAAAACCACCACGTCCATCGCCGAGACGTACGGCACGGTCGTGGTCGAAGCGCTCTCCATCACGAACATGGTCAAGTCCGCCAAGGGCACCGCCGAGCAGCCAGGCGAGAACGTCGCACAGAAGGCGGGCCTGAACCGCTCCATCCTCGGCGAGGCGTGGGGCCGGACCGTGCAACTCCTGGCCTACAAGGTCGCCCGCCGGGGCGGCCGCTTGGCCGAGGTGCCCGCCCCGGGCACCTCGCAGGAGTGCGCGCAGTGCCACACGGTGACCGCGGGCAGCCGACGCACCCAGGCCGGGTTCGTGTGCAACGACCCCGCGTGCGGCTGGGAAGGTAACGCCGACCACAATGCCGCCCGCACGGTGCCGCGCCGATACCGGACGGGCCACGCGCTCGTCCCGGCTGCCGGGAGGGCAGTCGTCAGGCGTGCTTCACACGGCGTCAAACCCGCCACCGCAAGGTAGGCAGGAATCTCCCCCGTTCACGGGGGAGAGAGCTTCAACAGCACGTCACCAAGGATGTGGTCGAACCGTTGGCCCCCTGACACCCCACCGGGCGCGCCGCCGTGGCAGGGTGATCGACATGACTGAGAACCGCCCCCGTACGTCCGCCCGCGAGCTCATCGAGGCGGTGGTCGACCCCGGCAGCTGGCAGTGCTGGGACGAGCCCGTCGAGGTGACCACGGACGACCCCGCCTACCGCGCCGACCTCCTCGCCGCCCGCGAGCGCACCGGGCTGGACGAGTCCGTCGTCACCGGCGAGGGCCGGATCCGCGGGCGCCGGGTGGCGCTGGTCGCCTGCGAGTTCCGCTTCCTGGCCGGGTCGATCGGGGTGGACGCGGGGGAGCGGCTGGTACGGGCCGTGGAGCGGGCCACCGCCGAGCGGCTGCCGCTGCTCGCGGCGCCCGCCTCGGGCGGCACCCGGATGCAGGAGGGCACCATCGCCTTCCTCCAGATGGTCAAGGTCGCCGCCGCGATCACCGACCACAAGGCGGCCGGGCTGCCCTACCTCGTCCACCTCCGCCACCCCACCACGGGCGGCGTCCTCGCCTCCTGGGGTTCGCTCGGCCACCTCACCTCCGCCGAGCCGGGCGCCCTCATCGGCTTCCTGGGCCCGCGCGTCCACGAGGCCCTCTACGGCGAGGAGTTCCCCCAGGGGGTCCAGCTGGCCGAAAACCTCCTGGCGCACGGCCTGGTGGACGGGGTGCTGCCCGCCGAGCGCCTCGCGGAGGTCGCGGCGCGGGCCCTCGCCGTGCTGTGCCGGGACGCCGACGGCGGTGCCGACGCCGATATGGACGCGGGGCCCGCGCTCGTACGCCCGTCCGGCGGCACCTCCGGCGCCCCCGACGTCCCCGCCGCCGAATCGATTCGCCGCTCGCGCAGGCCCGACCGCCCCGGCGTCGCGGAGCTGCTGGCGGCCGCCGCGACCGAGGTGACCCCGCTCAGCGGTACGGGCGCGGGCGAGCACGACCCGGGGCTGCTGCTCGCGCTGGCCCGGGTCGGCGGCACCCCGTGCGTCGTGCTCGGCCACGACCGGGGCAGCCACTCCACCCCCGCCTCGGGCGTCCCGGCCGCGGGCCAGGCGCTCGGGCCGGCCGGGCTGCGCGCGGCCCGGCGCGGCATGCGGGTCGCCGCCGAGCTGGACCTGCCGCTGCTCACCGTGGTGGACACGGCGGGCGCCGCGCTCTCGCGGGACGCCGAGGAGGGCGGCCTGGCCGGGGAGATCGCACGCTGCCTCGCCGACCTGGTGACGCTGTCCGCCCCGACCCTGTGCCTGCTGCTGGGCCAGGGCGCCGGCGGCGCCGCGCTCGCCCTGCTCCCCGCGGACCGGGTGGTGGCCGCCCGGCACGCGTGGCTGTCACCGCTGCCGCCGGAGGGCGCCTCGGCGATCCTGTACCGCACCACGGAGCGGGCGTTCGAGGTCGCCGCGCGCCAGGGCGTACGGTCCGCGGACCTGCTGGCGCACGACATCGTGGACCTGATCGTCGAGGAGGAGGCGGACGGGGAAGCGGCCGGTGCTTTCCTGCCGCGCCTCGGCGCCCTGCTCGGCACCGAGCTCGCCGCCCTCTCGGCGCGCGACCGGGACGAACGCCTTGCCGCACGCCGGGCGCGTTATCGACGCATCGGCCTGAACGGGTGACGGCCCGGCGGGGATGAACGGGGCATTGCGGGTATACGTACAACGGGAATTGACAAGGTAAGGCTTGCCTAACCTAGGGTCTTCCTTGTGAAGGAGACCGCTCCCGCCGCCCCTCGGACCGCGGGCGGGCGGCCGGTGCCCACGCGCCGCGCCGCGCCGTCCGCCACCGGTGGGCAGGCCCCGGCGGAGCTCCTTCCCGAGCCCCACGCCATTCCCCGCGGCCTGCCGAAAGGCGTATCCCCATGCGGCTCCACCTCCTCGCGCTCAACCCCACCGACTCCGTCACCGACGGCTTCCTGCCCGCCGCCGCCCGGCTCGGACTGGACGTCACGCTCCTGACCGACCGGCCCGAAGCGCACCGGCGCGCGTACGAGGAGGCCGGCGGGGGCGCGGCGGGACCCCTCCCCGCGCTCGACGTCGTGGGCTGCGACGTACGGGACTTCCGCGAGGTCATCGGCCGGATCTCACGGTGCGGCCCGCGGGCCCGGCCCGACGCCGTCTTCACCAACAGCGACCACCTCCAGACCCAGGCCGCCCTGGCCGCCGGCTACTTCGGGCTGCCGGGCAAGGACTGGAAGGCCGCGCTGCGCACCAAGAACAAGGCCGAGCTGCGCCGCGCCCTCGCCGGGGCCGGTGCCGACACCGTGCGGTCCGTGGAGCTCGGACCCGGCGAGGACGTGGACGCGTTCACCGCCCGGGCCCGGACGGACCCGCCCGGGGGGCTTCCCTTCCCCTGTGTGGTCAAGCCCCGCGAGGGCGTGGCCAGCGAGGACGTCGTCCTCGCGGCGGACGGGGACGAACTCGCCGCCCGCTGCCGGGAGATCCGGGCCCGCCGCCCCGGCGCCGCACTCGTGGCCGAGGAGTATCTGGACGGGCCGCTGCACACCCTGGAGACGCTGGGCGACGGCCACGTGCTGCACACCCTGGGCGCCTTCCGTACCCACCTGTCCCCGCCGCCCCACTTCGTCGAGGAACGGCTCGAACTGCTCCCCGCCCCGCCGCGGCCGCACAGCGACCGGGTCCTCGATCAGCTCCGCGCCCTCGGCGTCGGCTTCGGCGCCTGCCACACCGAATACGTCGCCCAGGGCGACCGTGCCCGCCTCGTCGAGGTCAACTACCGCGCCATAGGCGACCAGTGCGACCTCCTCCTCGCCGATGTGCTGGACATCCCCCTGTTCGCGCACATCCTGCGCACCCATCTCGGCGAACGGCTCCCCGCCGACCTCGGCGCGCGGGCGGACGGCCGGGCGCGCGTGGAGTATGTATGCGCCGGTCGCGGGGGTACGCTCGAGAAGGCACCCCCGGCGAGCGACAGCGAGCGCGACGGCGTGCGGCTGGTCTACCGGCCGCTGAGGCGGACCGGCGAGGCGCACCCGCTCTACCGCACCAACCGCGACTATCTCGGGGTACTGCGGGCGACCGGCACCGACCAGGGCCGGATCGACCGCGCCGTCGAGGAATTCCTGGCCGCTCGGCGCTGGGAGATCGTGTCATGAGCCTGACCGGTACGGACGTGGTGGAAGGCGAGCTGCTCCAGCGCGTCCTCAGCACCCTGCTCCGCGAGGACGTCTACGGGCTGCGCGGCGGCGCCCGCCCCGAGGCGCGCCCCGACGGCGACTGGCTGCGGATCAGGGCCGGCGAGGAGACCCTGCTGCTGCCCGTCGGCCCCGAGGGCTTCCAGTGCGAGATCGCCGCCCGCAGCCCGGTGGTCGAGACCGCCGACGGCACCCTCACCGGGCTGCGGCCCGTCCTCGCCCGGCTGCGCGCCGCGGCGCCGGACGAGGACCGGGCGGGCTACGACGCCTTCCTCGCCGAGTGCGACGAGGCCCTCGCCACCATCCGGTTGCAGGGCCGGGTCCGCGAGGACGTCCTCGCCCGGCTCGCCGGAGCCCACGGCCCCCGCACCGCGCACTGGACCGGACTGCGTCATTCCGTCGCCTACGACACCCTGGCCGCCTTCCGCGACCACCCCGTCTACCCCACCGGCCGGTCCCGCTCAGGCCTCACCGAGCCCGAATTGCGGGCCTACGCACCGGAGTTCCACCCCACCTTCGCCCTGCGCTGGCTCGCCCTCCCGCGCGCCGCCGTCCAGGGCGACGCGGGCCGGCTGCCCCCCTGGTGGCCCACGCCCGCCTTCCTCGGCCTGCCCGGCCTCGACGCCACCCACCTCGCGCTGCCCGTCCACCCCCTCACGGCGGCGGGCCCCCTCGCCGCCGCCCTCCGCGCGGGCGGCCCGCCGTACCGCGCGCACCTGGCCGAGCGGCCCTGGCTGGACGTGGTGCCCACCCTCTCCACCCGCACCGTCGCCGTGACCGCCGACCCGGCCACCCACCTCAAACTGCCGCTCGCCACCGCCACCCTCGGGCTGCGCAACCGCCGCACCATCAAGCCCGGCACCCTCCCCGACGGCGAGGCCGGCCAGCGCCTCCTCGAAGAGGTCGTCATCCGCGAGCCGCGCTTCGCGGGCGCCGTGCTCCTCGCCGACGAGAGCACCCACCTCCAGGCCGGTCACGAACTCCTCGCCGCCCTCGTCCGCCGCTACCCGCCCGGCCTCCGGGGCGCCCACGTCGTGCCCGTCGCCGCGCTGCTCGCCCGCGCGCCGGACGGCGCCCTCGTCGCCGAGGAGCTCGCCGACCTCTACTACGGCGGCTCCCTCACCGCTCTCCTGGACGCCTACCTCACCCTCCTCCTCGACTGGCACACCACCCTCTTCGGCTACGGCATCGCCCTGGAGTCCCACCAGCAGAACACCTCCCTCGTCCTCGACCGGAGCGCCGGAGACACCCGGCTGCGGCTGCTGTTCAAGGACAACGACGGGCCCCGCGTGCACACCGCCCGGCTCGCCGGCCGGCTCGGCGCCGCCGCCGGGCAGCTCCTCGGCTTCGACGACCGGCGGATCCTCGTCAGCGGGGACGCCCCCGTGGCCGACGTCTTCGCGACCATCGCCGTCCACCTGTGCGCCGGAGCCCTCGCCTTCGAGCTCGGCCGCCTCGGCCTCGTCCCGCTGCCGGACCTCCTCGCCCTGCTCCGCGCCCGGCTGGCCGAGGCCGTCGCCCGCCTCGCGGACACCGCGCCGGGCGCCGCCGCCGTCCTGCGGCTGCGCGTCCTGGACGCCGACCGGCTGCCGGTCAAGGCCATGATCACGGCCGGCACCCTGCTCACCAAGGAGCGCTCCGGCGCCACCGACATCAACAAGCACTACGTCGACGGCCCCAACTACCTCCGGGACACGCCCAGATGACGGCCGGCCCGTCCGGGACGCTCCGCCTTCCCCCGCCCCTCCCCTCTCCGCCCTCGGCCCCCTCGCACCCCCACACTCCTCCGCACCCGCTGGAGCCGCCGAATGTCCTCCGCACGCACCGCCCTCGCCGGGGTGGCCTCCGCCGACCACGTGGTCGCCCACACGCTCCTCAACTGCCTGCTCCGCGAGGTCTCCGGCCCCGAGCACCAGACCGCCGTCACCGACGGGCATCTGCTGCTGCGCCTGCCCCACCGCGGCGTACTGCTCCGGGCCGGACTGCGGCGCGTCTCCCTCGTCGGCGCCCACCGCTTCACCGGCCCCGTCGCCGAACGGCGCGGCGACACCTGGACCGAGCTGAGCTGGCGGGCTCTCGCCACCCACATCCACCGCGAGCTGGAGCTGCGCACCGGCGTCCGCAACGACGAGTTCCTGGGCCAGGTGGCCGCCAGCCACGCCGGCGTACGGGCCGCCCTCGGCGCCGCCCGCCCGTCCGGCACCGGTGACGCCTACATGGACTCCGAGCAGTCCCTGCTCTTCGGCCACCGCTTCCACCCCACCCCCAAGGCCCGCACCGGAACCCCGGCCGACTGGAGCCGCTACGCCCCCGAGGCCCGCGCCCGGTTCCGCCTGCGCCACCTGGCCGTACGCCGCCACCTCGTCCGCGAGGAGACCGCGGCCGAAGGCGCCCTCGACCCCCTCGACCGGCAGCGCCCCGTGCCCGAGGGCCACGTCCTGCTGCCCGTGCACCCCTGGCAGTACGCCATGCTCGCGGGCCATCCCGCCCTGCGCGCCGCCCTCGACCGCGGCGACGTCCTCGACCTGGGCCCCGGCGGGGAGCGGTTCGAGCCCACCGCCTCCGTACGGACCCTCTACGACGGCCGGGACTTCCTGAAGTTCAGCCTCAACATCCGCATCACCAACTGCCTGCGCAAGAACGCCGAGTACGAGCTGGCCGGAGCCGTCGCCCTCACCCGCCTCCTGGAACCCGTGGCCACCGGCCTCGCCGCCCGCTTTCCCGGCGCGGACCTGCTGCGCGAACCCGCCTACCGCACCCTCGACCTCGGCAGCCGGGACCTCGCCGAGGGCTTCGGCGTCATCGTCCGCGAAGGGCTCGCCGCCCGCCTCGCCCCCGGCCTCACGGGGCTCCTCGCCGCCGCCGTCGCCGACGAGTACCCCACCGGCGGCGCCCACCTCGGCCACCTCCTGCGCGGAACCGGCCCCGAGCAGGCCCTCGCCTGGTGGGACGCGTATCTGAGACTGCTCGTCCCCCCGGTCCTCGCCGCCTACTTCGACCACGGCGTCGTCCTCGAACCCCACCTCCAGAACGTGATCGTCGGCGTCGCCGCCGACGGCACCCCCCGGCAGGTCCTCTTCCGTGACCTGGAGGGCACCAAGCTGCTCGCCCGCCACCACGCGGCCGCCCTCGCGGCCCTTCCCCCCGACGTCGCCCGGCCCCTGACCTACGGGCGCGAGCGCGGCTGGGACCGTGTCGTGTACTGCCTGCTCGTCAACCACGTCGCCGAGATGCTCGCCGCCCTCGCCGACCGCCACCCCCACCTCGAACCCGAACTCTGGTGCGCCGTCCGCCGCGTCCTCGCCGCGCGCGCCGCCGCGCACGGCAACCCCGCGCAGCTGCGCGCCCTGGTCGCCGGGGCGCCCCTGCCCGCCAAGGCCAACCTGCTCACCCGCTGGGAGCGCAAGTCCGACCGCGACGCCGGCTACGTCCGCATCGCCTCCCCGCTGATGTCGGACCTGCTGGCCACGCTCACCACCGCCGACCGTGCCGAGCCCTGGAGCGCCGCAACGTGATCACCCCTCGCGCCGCCGGCCACGCCGCGCGGCTGCCCCAGGGCGAGCTGCCCGCCTACGTCCACGACCTCGCCGCCCTGGACGCGCACGCGCGCGGGATCCGCGCCGCCCTCCCGGAGCGCGTCGAGCTGTACTACGCGGCCAAGGCCAACCCCGCCCCGGGCGTCCTCACCGCCCTCGCCCCCCACGTCACCGGCTACGAGGTCTCCTCCGGCGGCGAACTCGCCCATGTGCGGGCGGCCGTGCCGGGGGCGCCGCTCGCCTTCGGCGGCCCCGGCAAGACCGAGGAGGAGCTGCGCCTCGCCCTCTCCCTCGGCACCGAGCGCCTCCACGTGGAGAGCGTGGGCGAGCTGCGGCTCCTCGCCGCCCTCGCCGGGGAACGGCCGGGCGGCGCGCCCGTGGACGTCCTGCTGCGCGTCAACCTCCCGGCCGGTGACGGCGAACTGAGCGGCGCCGCGCTGGCCATGGGCGGCCGGCCCGGCCCCTTCGGCCTCGACCCGCGCGACGCCGAGGCGTGCCCGGCCCTGCTGCGCGGCGGCCCGCTGCGGCTGCGCGGCGTCCACGCCCACCTGGCCAGCGGCCTCGGCGCCCCGGCCCAGCTCGCCGTCGCCGGCCGGGTCGTCCGCTGGGCCCGCGCCTTCGCCCGCCGGCACGGCCTGCCCCTGGACGAGGTGAACGTCGGCGGCGGCATGGCCGTCGACTACGCCCGCCCCGGCGCCCGCTTCGACTGGGCGGCCTACGGCGCGGGCCTCGCCGCCCTCGCGGCCGCCCACCCGGGCCTCACGCTGCGCGTCGAGCCCGGCCGGTCGCTGACCGCCCACAGCGGCTGGTACGTCACGGAGGTCCTCGACCTCAAGCACAGCCACGGCGAGGCGTTCGCGGTCCTGCGCGGCGGTACCCACCACCTGCGCACCCCCGCCGCCAAGGGGCACGACCAGCCGTTCACCGTGCTGCCCGTCGAGGAGTGGGCCCGCCCCTGGCCGCGCCCGGAGGCCCTGGCCGAGCCGGTGACCCTGACCGGCCAGCTGTGCACGCCCAAGGACACCCTCGCGCGCCGGGTCCCGGTCGAGCGGCTGCGGGCGGGGGACCGGGTCGCCTTCGCGATGGCCGGGGCGTACGCCTGGAACATCTCCCACCACGACTTCCTCATGCACCCGAACCCGACCTTCCATTTCCTTTCCTGAGCGCCGTTCCCTGAAGGCCGTTCCCCGAGCGCCGGTCTCCGCGCGTCGGTTCCGGGGCGCCGGCCAAGGGGGCGGCTGCCGTGCGGACACCCGTTCCGGACAAGTGGCGCGCGGCTCCGGCCGGTTGGCACCCCCCAGGCTCCCGGAATAGGACGTTCAGGTTTCGCGCGCTCTTAGATGGTGAATGCATCTATATGGCGGACGGTGATCACCGGCCGGCCGCCGGCCGACGACGGAACGCGCTGTACGGGGGCAGAGCCACGCCCGGGAACCCCACCCGGGCGGCCTACCGAGAGGGGAGACCGCGACCATGTGCGGGATCACCGGATGGATCGCCTACGACCAGGACCTCAAGGCCGGCCCCCTGGAGGCCCGGGACACCCTCGACGCCATGACCCGGACCATGGCCTGCCGGGGCCCGGACGCCTCCGGCACCTGGCTCGACACCCACGCCGCCCTCGGCCACCGCAGGCTCGCCGTCATCGACATCGAGGGTGGCGCCCAGCCCATGCGCGTCGAGCACGACGGACGCACCCTCCTCGCCACCACCTACAGCGGCGAGGTCTACAACTACCGCGAACTGCGGGCCGAACTGGAGGCCCTCGGCCACACCTTCCGCACCAGCAGCGACACCGAGGTCGTCCTCCACGCCCACCTCGCCTGGGGCGAGGCCGCCACCGAGCGCCTCAACGGCATGTACGCCTTCGCGTTATGGGACCCGCGCACCGAGGAACTCCTCCTCGTCCGCGACCGCATGGGCATCAAGCCGCTCTTCTACCACCCGACCCCCGACGGCGTCCTCTTCGGCTCCGAGCCCAAGGCTGTCCTCGCCCACCCCGCCGTCCGCCCCGTCGTCGACGCCGAGGGCCTCGCCGAACTCGTCTCCTTCACCAAGACCCCCGGCCACGCCGTCTACAAGGGCATGTACGAACTCCCGCCCGGCCACACCCTCCGGGTGCGCCGCCAGGGCCTCGTCCTTCGCCGCTACTGGGCCCTGGAGGCCCGGGAACACACCGACGACCTGCGCACCACCGTCCACCACGTACGCGAGCTGCTCGACGACATCGTCACCCGCCAGCTCATCGCCGACGTCCCCCTCTGCACCCTGCTCTCCGGCGGCCTCGACTCCTCCGCCATCACCGCGCTCGCCGCCCGGGGCCTCGCCGACGCCGGCCACGGCCCCGTCCGCTCCTTCTCGGTCGACTTCACCGGCTACACCGAGCACTTCACCCCCGACACCCTGCGCGCCACGCCCGACGGCCCCTACGCCCACGCCCTCGCCGCGCACGTCCGGGCCGACCACTCCGACATCGTCCTCGACACCGCCGCCCTGATGGACCCCGCCCACCGCGCCGCCGTCCTGACCGCCCGCGACGTGCCCCTCGGCCTCGGCGACGGCGACACCTCCCTCTACCTCCTCTTCAAGGCCGTCCGAGAACAGTCCACCGTCGCCCTCTCCGGGGAATCCGCCGATGAGATCTTCGGCGGCTACCGCTGGTTCCACACCCCCGAGAGCGTCCACGCGGCCACCTTCCCCTGGCTCGCCCCCGGCGGCATCGACCACTTCTCGGGCACGGGCGAGGGCCGCGCCGCCCTCCTCGACGGCGGCCTCCTCACCAAGCTCGACGTGACCGGCTACCAGGAGGCCCGCTACCGCGAGGCCCTCGCCGAGGTGCCCCGCCTGCCCGGCGAGAACGGCCTGGAACGGCGCATGCGCGAGATCAGTCACCTGCACCTCACCCGCTTTGTGCAGTACCTCCTCGACCGCAAGGACCGGGCGAGCATGGCCGTCGGTCTGGAGGTCCGGGTGCCGTTCTGCGACCACCGCCTGGTCGAGTACGTGTTCAACACCCCCTGGGCGATGAAGACCTTCGACGGCCGGGAGAAGTCCCTGCTGCGCGCCGCCACCCGCGACCTCCTCCCGCCCGAGATCGCCGACCGGCTCAAGAGCCCCTACCCCAGCACCCAGGACCCGCGCTACAACGCCGCCCTGCGCACCGAGCTCGGCCGGATCCTCGCCGACCGCGACGCGCCCGTACGCCCCCTCCTCGACGCCGCGACCGCCACCGCCTCGCTCGCCGAGGGCGGCGGGGCCCGCTACCGCACCGCCACCGAGCTCGCCCTCGGTCTCGACGCCTGGCTGCGCCGCTACGGCGTCGCACTGGAGCTGTGACGGACCCCCTGGCGCACAATGGGTGCACGACCCGCGCCCAGCCAGGAGTACCGCCGTGGCCTTGCAGATGACCGTCGACCCCGACGCGGCCGAACCCCCCTACGAGCAGATCCGCGCCCGGATCGCCGAACGCGCGCGCACCGGCGCCCTCCCCGTGGGCTACAAGCTCCCGACCGTACGCGGCTTCGCCGAGGAACTGGGCCTCGCCGCCAACACCGTCGCCAAGGCCTACCGCGCCCTGGAGGCCGACGGCGTCATCGAGACCCGGGGCCGCAACGGCACGTTCATCGCGGCCCCCGGCGACACGGCCGCCCGCGAGGCGGCCACCGCGGCGGCGGCGTACGCGCAGCGCGCCCACCGCCTGGGCCTGGACCGCGCCGCGGCCCTGGCGGCGGCGGAGGAGGCACTGCGCGCGGCGTACGGGAAGTAGCCCGGCCCGCCCGGCGCTTCGAGGACCGGGGCCCGGGACGGAGCCCCGGTCCGGGAAGGGCGGGCGGGACAGGATCCCGCCCGGAGGGCCCACCGGCGCCGGCCCCGCCCGGTGACAGGCGCGGCCCCGCCCCACCTCACAGATACAGGCCCGCGTCCACCCCGTCCGTCTGCGCCGGCACCGACGCCGGCCCCGTCCCCCGCCGCAGCGCGAAGAGCTCGGCGAGCGTCGCCCCCTCCCGCCCCAGGCCCGTCTCCTTGCCCGGCGCCTCCCGCGCCAGCCACTCCGCCGACTCCTTGCGCGTCAGCGGCCCCACCTCGATCCGGGCCAGGCACCGCCCCGGCCGCACCACCGCCGGATGCAACCGCTCCAGGTCCTCGTTGGTGGTGACGCCGACGAGGACGTTGCGGCCCTGGCCCAGCAGACCGTCCGTGAGGTTCAGCAGCCGGGACAGCGCCTGGCCGGCCGTGTGCCGGGCCTCGCCGCGGATCAGCTCGTCGCAGTCCTCCAGCAGCAACAGCCGCCAGCGGCCCCGCTCGGTGCCCTCGTCCTCGCCGATCGCGATGTCCATCAGATAGCCGACGTCGTTGAACAGCCGCTCCGGGTCCAGCACGCAGTCCACCTGGCACCACTCCCGCCACGAGCGGGCCAGCGTCCGCAGCGCCGACGTCTTTCCCGTGCCCGGCGGCCCGTGCAGAAGCAGCAGCCGGCCCGCGACATCCGCCGGAGTGATCTTCATCAGCCCGTCCAGCGCGTCCGCCACCGGCGCCGTGTAGTTGGCCCGGACCTCCTCCCAGGTGCCGGCCGAGATCTGACGCGTCGTCCGGTGCGGGCCGCGCCGCGGCGAGACGTACCAGAAGCCCATCGTCACGTTGTCGGGCTGGGGTTCGGGCTCGTCCTCCGCACCCTCGACCGCCTGGGCCAGCACCGATTTCGCCAGGTCGTCGCAGGTCGCGGTCACGGAGACGTCCGCGCCGCGGTTCCAGCGGGACACCAGCAGGGTCCAGCCCTCGCCCTCGGCGAGGGTCGCGCTGCGGTCGTCGTCCCGCGCGGAGCGCACCACGGTGGCGGCCGGCGGCAGCAGCGTCGCCCCGGATCTCACCCGGTCCACGGAGTGGCTGTGCGCGTAGGGCTGCTCGCCGGTGGCGAAGCGGCCCAGGAAGAGCGCGTCGATGACATCGGACGGCGAGTCGCTGTCGTCCACGTTCAACCGGATCGGCAGGGAACGCTCCGCGGGCGTGGGGTCCGCTTCGGTGGGCAGGGTCTGCCTCCTGGCTTCGGGTCGGCGCTCGGCACACATGGCGCCCATGATCCGGCACGCGCCGCCCCCGCGCACCCGCATTTTCGCCGGATCCGCCGGAGTTCGTCCGGAAGGCGCCCATACGGTTTCGGCCGCCGATACGCTTGCCGCAATGGGACGTCATCGCGTGGGACGGGTGATCGCCAGGGCGGGGCGGTGGCGCGTCATCGCCCTGTCCGGCGCCGGCCTGGTCGCCCTGGCACTGCTGGTCACGATGCTCGCCGGCGGCTTCCCGGGCCTCGGCCCCGGTGGTACGGACGGGCGCGGCGGCAGCAGAGTCCCCGCCACCCTCGGCTGGGGCTTCACCCACACCCAGTACAGCGCCGACCACGGCGGGGACGCCGCCCGCCGCACCGTCGCCGAGCTGCTCTCCGGCAGCCCCATGCCGCAGAACCAGCACATCATGGGCTGGGGCGCGGACAACCCCGAACCCCGGCCGGGCGTCTACAACTTCCGCGACCTCGACCGCCGCGTCGCCCTGATGCGCCGCACCGGCGGGACCCCGGTGCTCACCCTCTGCTGCGCCCCCGACTGGATGAAGGGCGGCGGTCCCCGAACCGACTGGTCCCAGAAGTCCCTGGAGACGGCACCCGACCGCGCGCACTACAAGGACTTCGCCAAGCTCGCCGGAGTGATCGCCAAGCGCTACCCGGACGTCCGCCACTTCATCGTCTGGAACGAGTTCAAGGGCTTCTTCGACGAGTCCAGGAACCGCTGGGACTACGAGGGGTACACCGAGCTCTACAACCTCGTCTACCGCGAACTGAAGAAGCGGAACGGCGCCAACGCCGTCGGCGGCCCCTATATGAGCCTGGACAGCAATTCTCCCGGCGAGGGCGCCAACGCCTCCTCCGTGCGGGGCCCCTGGGGCTCCGTCGACCAGCGGGCCGTCGACGCCCTCACCTACTGGAACGACCACAAGGAGGGCGCCGACTTCGTCGCCGTCGACGGCTCCAGCTACACCCGCGACGGCAACCGCCTGCTGCCCGACGAGTTCGGCGCCACCCAGAAGTTCGCCGACACCACCGCCTGGCTGCGCAAGGCCACCGGCCTGCCCGTCTGGTGGTCCGAGTGGTACGTCGAGCCGGGCGACGCGAACGACGACCGCAAGGGCTGGACGGAGGAGCGCCGCACCGCCGTCCAGGCCACGGCCATGATGCAGCTGGCGGGCGCGGGCGTCGCCACGGCCTTCTACTGGAACCCCCAGGAGACCACCGCCGACTGCCCCGGCTGCCTGTGGCGCAGCACCGAACTGAAGGACGGCGGCACGGGCCTCCCGATGCTGGAGCTGCTCTCCCGCTTCGCGAAGGCGTTCCCGCCCACGACGGACCTCCGCACCCCCGAGCTCGCCGGACCCGGCCGCTCCGAGGTGCGGGCCCTGGCCTCCGAGGCGACCGCGCTGGTCGTCAACACCCAGGACCGCCCCGTCACCGTCACGGTGGACGGCCGGGGCGTCGACCTGGGGCCGTACGAGATCCGCTGGCTGGACTGACGCACCCCGGGCCCGGGGAACGCCGCGGCACCGCCGGCCGACGGCACCGCCCGGCCGCGCCGCTACGACATCGTCGCGAACCGCTGCACCAGCGCGGCCAGCAGCACCACCAGCAGCGGCAGCGCGAACCAGAACGAGCTCTGGAGCCACCGCAGCTGCCGGACCCCGGGGCCCGCCACGACCCGCACCAGCTCCCGCGCCGTCAGCAGCACCAGCAGCGCCGCCGCCGCGAGCGCCCCGGCCACCGACACCGGCGTCCACGTCACCCGTGGCCCCGCCGGGCCCGGCCGGGGCTCCGGCACCTCGCCCGTGGGCCGCTCCGTCAGCTCGTACAGCACCGCGTCCTCGTTCGACAGCACCCGGCGGAGCTCCGGCCGGCCGTCGAGGGAGCTCCGCAGCCGGCCGTCCCAGCCCGGGGCGTAGCCCGCGTCGAACTCCAGATACACCGACTGGCCGCGGTTGACCATGAGGTACGAGCCCGGCCCGGCGGTCCGCAGCGCGCCGACCAGGTCGTCCACCCGCGCCGGGTCGCGCGGGGCGAGCGTCGGGCGGTAGTTCACCCGCTCCATGTCACGGCCGCCCCACGGTACGGCCGGAGTGACGCTCTTGACGGGGTCGCTGCTCATCCACAGCACCCGCACGGTCGGCCGGTCGTGGGCGTACACATAGTCCATGGCGGCGACCTCGCCGGGGCGGACGCGTTCGAAGGGCTCGTTGCCCCAGCGGGCCACCAGGAAGCCGAGGACGAGCACCAGGCCCGCCACCAGTGCGACCACGGGGCCCGTCACGGCCCGGGCGGCCGGTCGGCCGGTGCGCGGGAAGAGCGCGAGCGCGGCGAGGACACAGGCCCCGGGCAGCGCGAACAGGAAGACGCGCAGCGCCACCTCGCCGCCGTAGGACTGCATCCCGAAGGCGAGGAACGGCACCGCCGTGAGCACCAGCAGCGCCGTGTCGCCGATGCCCGCCCTGCGGCGGCGCCACCAGCCGAGCGCGGCGCAGGCCAGCACCCCGCCCGCCAGCGCCACCCGGATGTAGAGCACCAGCTTGTGGGTGGCGCTGCCGCCCTCGATCCGGCCCGAGACCGACGAGGAGACATTCCCGCCCAGGGAGCCCAGCCCGCCGAACAGCTCGTCGAAGTGGCCCGACCAGTACGGCTCGGCCAGGAACCCCACCCACACCGCCAGCATCACGCCGCACAGCAGTGGCAGCCCGCGCAGGGTGGAGCGGCGGACCAGGACCAGCGCGGTCAGCACGCCCAGCATCACGAACGGCGTGAGCTGATGGCTGACGACCGAGGCGGCGAACAGCGCCACCAGCAGCGCCAGCAGCGCCCCGCGCTCCCGGCGGCCGGCCGGCGCGACCTCCGCCTCGCCCGGCAGCAGCTTCCCGCGCAGCTGCCTTGGCCAGCGGAACCAGACCAGCACCACGGCGACGAACAGCAGGTAGAAGAAGTAGTTCAGCGCCTGCGGTGAGAAGTAGTCCTGCCCCACCCAGCCGCACAGGACGAACAGCCAGGCCGCCGTCCACTTCGCCCGCCAGCCGGCCCGGACGGCCCGCAGCAGCAGCGCCAGCGGCGCCAGGCAGAGCAGCTGGAGGACCGTCGGCCACCAGCGGAGCACCTCGGACAGATCACCGACGCCGCAGGCCCGGGCCGCGAAGGCGGCGACGGCGAAGAAGCCGGGCCAGCTCCAGCGGGCGTCGAGATCCGGCGCCGCCACGCCCGTACGGTCGATGAAGTCGAGGAAGCCCAGGTGCTGCCAGGCCGTGGCGAACCGGGGCTGCTCCTCCAGCACCGCCGGCACGGCGTGCAGGGAGACGACCGTCAGCAGCAGCACCGCCGCCAGCAGCGCCCGGCGCTGCTCGCCCAGCCGCAGCGCGCCCACGAAGGCGAGCACCAGCAGCGCCGCGCCCAGCAGCGTCGCCACGGGCAGGGCGGACACCAGCCCGAGCCCGCCCATGCCGTCCAGATCCGCGCGGCCGACGAAGGCCAGCGGCACCCAGTACAGCGCCAGCGCCGCGGCCAGCAGCAGCCAGACCCCGGCACCGGGACGCCGCCACCAGGGCACCGGATTCCGCGCCGCGGCGGGTGCCTCGCCTCCGGACGCCCCGGCCGCGGACTCCCCGCCCGGGGGCCCGTCACCCCGGGGCTGGGCCACGGCGGGGGCCTGGACGGGCGTGGGCCGCGCCGCGCCCGGCCGCGTGGCCGGCTCGGGCGAGGGCGGCCGGACGGGCTGGGAGGGCTGCGCGGCCTGAGAAGCCTGGGGCGGCTGAGAAGCCTGAGAAGCCTGAGAAGGCTGGGAAGTCTGAGAAGAAGAAGTCTGAGAAGAAGTCTGAGAAGAAGGGGCCGCCTTGGAGACGGGCGGCTTCGCGGCGGGGGACAGATTGACCGCCTCCGGGGTGTGCCGGAGATCGGGGCGCCTCTCCAGGTGGTCGAAGTCCAGCCGCACGCCCAGCGGCATCGTGTCGGCGTCCAGCGCCGCCCGCAGTGCCCAGCGGGTGCCGTAGCCGGGGCCCTCGCGCTGCCCGGCGGAGGGAGGACCGGCCTCCCTCCCTAACCCCCGCGCGATACCGCGCCGGACCTCCCGCCTCTCGTCCGACGGGGCGTCCCGCCGGTCGCCCCGGACCGCCAGATCCGCCAGATCGCCGTCCGGCGCCACATGCGGCGCGTACGCCACGGGGCCCGTGAACTTCGCCCCGGGCGTGGGCCGGAGGACCTTGCGGAGCTTGACCGCCGCGATGGTGACGATCACCGTAAGGCTGATGATCTCCGCCACCCCCGCGCCCGTCAGCCCCATCCGAGGCAGGAGCACCAGCGTCAGCCCCAGCACCAGCACGCACAGCAGCCCCTGGAGGTAGGCGAGGCCCGCCGTCCGGCTCTGCGCCCGCAGCACCGCGAAATAGACCTCCATCACCACCCGCAGCGCCGCCCCCACCGCGAACCAGCGCAGGAGCGGGGTCGCCGCGTGGGCGTAGCCCTGCCCGAAGACGCCCAGGATGTACGGCGCGAGGACGAAGAGCAGCACGCACACCGGCACCATGATCCGGGCCATCCGGCCCAGCGCCGCCCGGCAGTTCTCCGCCAGCCGCTCCGGGTCGTGCGCACCCTCGACGGTCAGCGACGCGCCCATGTTGATGGCCAGCAGATTCACCGTGCCGCTGATGGTGGAGGTGATGTAGAAGTAGGCGTTGTCGGTGGAGCTGACCTGTGAGGCGATGATCACCGGCACCAGATAGACCACGGCCAGCGAGAACAGCGAGCCGGTGTAGTCCCCGGCGAGGAAGCGCCCTATCTCCCGGGAGGACGCCGGCCGGGCCGTCGCCTCCGTCGCCGCCACATGGCGCCGCACCAGCTTGCGGAACACCAGCCAGCCCAGCGGCAGCACCGACACGGCGATGGAGACGACCCAGGAGACGAAGACCCCGGACATCGGCAGCGCCGACGCCACGGCCACCAGCAGCGCCAGCTTCGCCGCGGAGAAGACCGTGTTCCCGACGGGCACCCAGAACGCGCTGCGCAGCCCGGTCAGCACACCGTCCTGGAGGGTGAGCACGGACCAGGCCACGACGGCGAGGACGAACACGGAACCGCGCAGCCCGCCGTGCAGGAAGCCGTACGACGGGCCCCACAGGTCGAGCGTCAGCAGGAAGACGCCCGCCGCGAGCGCGACGAGCAGCGAGCTCCCCGCGTACGTCCGGAACACGAGGCGGCCCGTCGTCCGCCCCGCGATGGGGATGAAGCGGGCCAGCGCCCCGGTCAGGGTGACCGCGGCGAGGCCCGCCAGGAGTTTCATCGCGGCGATGGCCGCGGAGCCCTGGCCGACCGCCTCCGCCGCGTAGTAACGGGCGGCGATCAGCCAGTACCCCACACCGAGGACGGCGCTGATGCCGGTGTTGAGCATCAGCGCGAAGGCGTTGCGGAACAGCGGACTTCCGCCGCCCCGGCCCGGCAGCCGCAGCCTGCGGCCGGCCGGTCCCGCCGTCTCCCGTTCCTGGGCGCGGGTGGACGTGTCAGACACGGGCTTCGCTTGCCTTCCTGACGACCTGTCGGGTTCTGCGGACGACGGCGTACCCCTTCGTCAGGACCCGGTCCCTGACGAAAAGCCGGCCGAGGCCCCGGCCCTCGACGAGCCGCTCGAACTCCCCGATGCCGGTGGACCGGCGCACGGTCACCCGCTCCAGGGCGTACGGGCCCTGGGGGCGCTCGGCGAGGGCGTTGCCCACGGCCAGGGATATCGTGAAACCGGCCGCGCGCACGGTGTCCCGCACCCGCCGGTCGGAGTAACCGTAGGGATAGGCGAAGGACACGGGCGGCTCGCCCAGTTCCTCCGCCAGGATCTCCCGGCACCGGGCGACCTCGAACCACAGCTGCGCGTCCGTGAGCTGGTCGAGCTGGGGGTGGGAGTGGCTGTGCCCGCCGATCTCCACCCCTGCCGCGGCCAGCTCCCGCACCTGGTCCCAGCTCAGCATGAGATCGAGCGCGCCACCGGACTCGTGCGCGCCGCGCACCCACCCCGTGGACGCGAACAGCGTCGCCGCGAAACCGTGCTCGACGAGCGTCGGGAGGGCGTGCCGGTGCACGCCCTCGTAGCCGTCGTCGAAGGTGATCAGCACCGGTTTCTCCGGCAGCCCGGAGCCGGTGCGCCACGCCTTCGCCAGCCGCTGGGCCGTCAGCGGGGTGAACCGCCGCTCGGCCAGCAGCCGCATCTGGGCCGCGAACGCCTCCGGGGACACCGACAGCCCGTAGGTGGCACGGGCCGGCGAGTGTGCCACGGAGTGGTACATCAGTATCGGGACACGGTCCACGCTCATGGGCCGGCCTCCGGTCGGGGCGGGTCGGGAGGCACCGCCGGCGCCGGGACGTCCGCCACGTCCGTGACCCCCGCGACGGCGTACCGGCCTCCGCCCCGGTACGCACGGACCCGGCCGAGGGCGTAGCCACCCGCCGCCGCCGCGACACCCGCCACGATCGCCCCCGCCCGTCCCGCGCCCCCGGCCCGGCCGAGCAGGGCGTCCCGCACCCCGCGCGCCACGCCCGCGGGCAGCACGCGCGTGGCGTAGCGGCGCTCCGTCGCCAGCCCGTCCCGCGCCCCCACGCTCCGGGACACCAGGGCCTTGGAGAGGCCCTCGGCGTACGCGCGGGTGCGGAAGTAGCGGAACCGCTCGCGGGCGGCCGGCACCCGGTGGTGGATGACCGCGCGGTCGTCGATCAGCACCACCGCCTCCGGCATCGCCCGGGTGAGCCGGATGCACAGCTCCGTCTCCTCGCAGCCCAGCGGCAGCCGGTCGCCGTCCCGCCCGATGCCGCTGGCGAAGCCGCCGGCCACGGTGAACGCGGACCGGCGGAAGGAGGCGTTGCCGCCGAGGACGTTGCGCACCCGGACCCGCCCGGGGGGCAGGCCGCGATAGGTGCAGCCCACCACCCAGTCGAACTCCTCCGGGAACCAGGCGGGCCGCCGCCGGGACTCCCAGACGGGCCTGGTGCGCCCGCCCACCGCCATGACCCGGGGGTCGGCGTACGCCTCGGCGAAGTGCCGCAGCCAGTCCCGCTCGGCGACCGCGTCGTCGTCGAGGAAGGCGATCACCTCGCCGGAGGAGGCGGCGATGCCGGTGTTGCGGCCGGCCGACAGGCCGCGGGGGCCCGCGTTGGCGAGCACCCGGACCCGGTCGGCCGGCGCGCCGGCGCCGTCGTCCCCGTACCGCTTGGCGAGCCGTCGCAGCAGGGCGGGGTTGTGGTCGACGACCACCAGGATCTCCAGGGCGGGCAGGGACTGGCCTGCCACCGAGGCCACCGCGGCGAGGATGTCGCCCCAGCGGTCCTCGGTGTAGACACAGATGACCACCGACACGCCCGGCGGGGGAGTGGTGCTCAAGACACTTCCCCGCGGTTCGCTGCGGGCGCGATGGCGAGCCGCTGCGGGCGGCGCCCGCGCCGGGCGCCGTGCTCCCGCAGGATGACCTTCAGGACCCGCAGTCCGTCGCGCACGGCCCGCAGATTGCTCGCGCCGTGGATGCGGACGAACTCGTGGCTCGGGATCTCCTGGACGCGCAGTCCGGCCTTGACGACTCTGATGTTCATCAGGGTCTCCACCTCGAAGCCGGCGCAGTCCAGGGCGATCTCGTCCAGGCAGCGCTTCCAGAAGGCGTTGTAGCCGTAGCACAGGTCGGTGTAGCGGGCGCCGAACTTGTGGTTGACGAGGGAGCACAGGACGCGGTTGCCGAGCTTGCGGATGGGCGTCATGTCGTCCGTGCCGCCGCCGTTGGCGAAGCGGGAGCCCTTGGCGAAGTCCGCGCCGCCGACCAGCGCGGAGACATAGCTGACGATCTCGTTGCCGTCGGCGGAGCCGTCGGCGTCGACCATCACGATGATCTCGCCCGAGCAGGCCGCGAACCCGGTGATCAGGGCGTCGCCCTTGCCCTTGCCGAGCTGCTGGACGACCTTGACCCCCGGCCACAGGGCGCGGGCCACCCCGATGGTGTCGTCCGTGGAGTTGCCGTCGACGAGGACGACCTCGTGGATCCACTCCGGCAGCGTCTTGAAGACGTACGGGAGGTTCTCGGCCTCGTTCATGGCGGGGATCACGACGCTCACCGGTGGCGCTATCGCGAAATGCGAGCTCACCGGGCGATATGGGCCGGCCGTCGCCGGCTCCTGATCGGCCGCGGGCCGCAGGAAGGAACTCATGATGGAAGATTTCCCTCTCGTCCGGTGGACCGCTCTCCCCGAGCGGTCCGGTGACGTATCCGGTTCGAAAAGGGGGTACTCACCCAGGCCCGGGCGGCGTGAATCACCGCATGGGCAAGGTGAGATGCAACGGCTGCCGACCGCGCGGTACGCGACTCGGCGACTGTGGTCCTACCGAACGCGGCACCCCCCACCGCGCTCCCGCCCCGGGCACCATCGCAACGCTTGAGCCCTCCCCTTGAGCCGCTTACCGATGGGCCGATGCGGGTGGATGTACGACGGTATTGATGCTTGAGACTGTATGGCAAGAGGTGGTGCGGTGACTCCTCCTTTGGGTGTTTTTTGCGCCCGATTCACACGTCCAGTTGACGTTGTGCGCCGTTGACGGCGCATTAGGGGCGCATTAACGGCGCAATGCGCCTCACCCGCCTTCGCGAATGCGCCCCATGCGTTTCAGCAATCGGTCCGCGGGTTCGAAGAGTTCCGGCCGGGCCAGCACGGTGTTGCGCAGCGCCCGCACCGGCGCGCGCCGTATCCGGTGCCCCAGCGCGACGGGATGACGGCGTGTCACCCAGCCCTCCGAGACGCTGAGCTCCCTGGTCTTCAGCGAGTCCTTGTACGCCTTCTCGCCGCGCCCGAGGTCCAGGTAGGCCAGGCCCCCGGTGGCGGCCCCCTCCGCCATCCGCAGATGCAGCACCAGGCCCGGGGAGTACTTGGCGAACGACGGGTCGTACGCCGGGAACCAGCAGGCGAGCACCGACCGCGAGCGCAGCCCGAAGTGGGCCGCGAGCGGGCGGTCGCCGGCGTAGAGGACCGAGAGCAGCCCCGCGAAGGACTCGGTGCGGGTGTGGAACAGCTGCTCGACCAGGAGGGATATCCAGGGCCGCGCGAAGCGGTCGCTGCGGCCCGTTCTTCGGTACTGGGCCGACTTCCAGCCGACCAGGGTGCGCAGGACGTCCGGATCGCGCTCGTCGTGGACGTAGCGCACGTCGCCGAGGTCCCGGGACATCCGGCGCTCCTTGGCGAGCGTGGTGCGGGTGAACTTGGGCGACTGCTTGCGCAGCGTCGCGAGGTAGGCGCCGAAGCCCTGCTCCACGTCGACGACCGGGGAGGCGTACGAACCGGAGGCGCCGGTCTCGAACGGCTTCTGGCCCTCCACCAGGTGGTCGAACTCCCAGACGGACAGCCCGCAGGCGAGCAGCAGCTCGCGGGCGTCCCACTGGAACCCGGGGCCGTGCACCAGCCCCTGGGCGTCCGAGACCCCGAGACCTATCGCCCGGCCGACGCCCAGCGGGGTCCGCTGATAAGGGAAGAAACCCACCGGCTCGCCGTCCTCGCGGACCACCGCTATCCGGGCGGAGCCCCGGCAGCGGCCGACGGCCAGGGCGAACTCCGGTGCGAGGAAAGGATTCGCGAGCTGCGGCGAGCCGTCCGCCACCGCCCGTGACTGGAGAGCTGTCCACGCCGCCCGGTCGGCCGCTGTGAGCTCGCCCGGGCGGTACACGCTGATGTTCACCTCAGGACGTCCGACTTCTCTCCGTGCGACCCCGGTGGCGCCGCGCGTGTGCCAGCAGGAACAGAAGGAGGCTGACGGCCGCGACCGCGGCCACACCGCCCCGCACCGTCCAGACGTGCAGCGCGAGCATGGTCTGCGCGATCAGCAGATCGACGGCCACGGCCCCGCCGGCCGCCACCACCGACCGGCTGAGCGGATCGAGCCCCCGCAGCGCGGCCCCCACGGCGCACGCGGGCGCGACGATCAGGAAGAACAGGGTGAGCGGTGCCCGCAGCGGTGAGCCGATGTCGGCGAGCGCGAGCACGGCGCCCGTTCCCGCGATGGCCGCGGCGGCCCCCGCCGCCATGGGGAGGGAATCCCCGGCCGGCGGTCTCCTCCCGGTGTCGCCGCATTCGTCGATCGAAGGTTCGGACGGACTATTGGGATCGGTGAGACCGGTGGGATCTGTGAAGCTCTGCATTGGCGACTTTGCCCCCCGAAGCGCCGGATGCCGAAGCCTTCAATGTCGCGCAATCGGCGGAGGCCCGTCAAGATGTGAAGGCCGTGCAAACGGCCTCCGGTTACGCCGTCGGGGTGGAAACCGGAGTCTTTCCGTCGAATGAACTTCGGCGAAAAACTGGCAGCTCGTCAGAAATCTTTCCCGTCGCGAAGCCGACCGCTTCCCTTTCCCCGCAGTTTTGACATGGACACTTCCGGCAACCCTCCGTGGCTGCTATCCAGGACACACCGGAAACCCTGGTAAAGGAGAGTCCATGAAACTGTCCTGGTTCGTGAGTTCCGTATCGGCGTTCGCCCTGACCGCCGCCCTCACCCTCGGTGTGGGCGGGGTCGCGCACGCCGACGGGAAAGCGGAGCGGAGACCCGCGGAGAGAGCCGCGGCCACCGGCTACGTGGCCCTCGGCGACTCCTACTCCTCGGGCGTCGGCGCCGGCGGCTACGACGCGAACAGCGGCTCCTGCAAGCGCAGCACCAAGGCCTACCCCGCCCTCTGGGCGGCGGCCCACAAGCCGTCGAGCTTCGCCTTCACGGCCTGCTCGGGCGCCCGTACGGGTGATGTGCTGAGCGGCCAGCTCGGCCCGCTGAGCGCCTCCACCGGGCTCGTCAGCATCAGCGTCGGCGGCAACGACGCGGGATTCGCCGACACCATGACGACCTGCGTGTTCAACGGCGACAGCGCCTGCCTGAGCCGGATCGACCGGGCGCGCGCGTACATCAGCGGCACCCTGCCCGGACAGCTGGACAAGGTCTACTCCGCCATCTCGGCCAAGGCCCCCGCCGCCCGGGTCGTCGTCATCGGCTACCCGCGCTTCTACCACCTCGGCGGCGGCTGTATCGGCGGGCTGAGCGAGAAGAAGCGCTCCGCCATCAACGCCGCGGCCGACCACATCGACACCGTCATCGCCAAGCGCGCGGCTGATCACGGCTTCGCCTACGCCGACATCAACACCACGTTCGCCGGACACGAGATCTGCTCCGGCAAGCCCTGGCTCAACAGCGTGGCGCTGCCCGTGGACGAGTCCTACCACCCCAACGCCGCCGGGCAGTCGGGCGGCTATCTGCCGGTCTTCGCCTCAGCCGCCTGAACGGCCCGGCCCCACGGCGCCGCCGTAGGTCGTACCGCCGTCCGTGCCCTCCGTGCCCGACGGCGCGCCCGCCGACGCCGACGGCTTTCCCCGGCCGCTCGGTGAGCCGGGACGTGAGGGCGGGGCGGGTGACGAGGTGCCGTCCTTCGGCTCCTTCCGGCAGTCCACCGTGAACGAGACATGGGAGGAGGTCAGTCGCTGCGGGCTCCTGATCTCCATCGCGATCCAGTCCTTGCCCGGGTCCGTCGCCCGGCGCCCGGACTCCGTGTGCCGTACGGTCGTGCGCCGCTCGGTGAAGCGTTCGGTACGCCAGCCGCCGTCCGTGACTTTACCGCTGCCCGTCACCCAGCGGTAGGTGACCTCCACCGGCACACGCCCGACGGTGACGGTCGCGGAAAAGGCCGGCGCGGCCGCCGCCGGCGGCGGGCAGGGGCCGGTGTAGCGGTCGCGCACGGCGTCGAGCGCGACCCGCGCCGGGCCGTCGGCGGAGGCCGCTCCGGTGGCCCGGGACGAGCCGGCCACGGCGTCCTTGCCCTCGCGTGCCGAGGCATCGCCGCCCGGCTCGTCGTCACCGCCCGCCAGCGCCCAGGCCAGCCCGCCCGCCAGCGCGGCGGTGACCAGCACCGCCGCGGCCACCACGGGTCCCGTCCGCTTCCGCCGCCCGCCGTCCGGTCCGGCGGGGGCGACCGGACCGTCGGCATCGGGGCCGCGCGGCGCGTCCCCGCCGGCGCGCGCCCTGTCCGGCGCCGGGGGCGCGGAGTGCGCGACGACGGTCGGGGCGTACGGGACGTCGGGCGCGCGCCCGACGGGGGCGGCGCCCGCCGCCGCGGCGCGCAGCATCCGCTCCGCCTCCGCCGCGCCGAGCCGCTCCGCCGGGTCCTTGCGCAACAGCCCTTCCAGTACGGGCGTGAGGGCTCCCGCCCGGCGCGGCGGCGGGAACACCTGGTCCACCACGGCCCGCATCGTGCTCAGCGGGGTGTCCTGGCGGAACGGCGAGAAGCCCTCCACCGCGGCGTACAGCATCACCCCGAGCGACCAGAGGTCCGAGGCGGTGCCGGGCGGACGTCCCAGCGCGCGCTCCGGCGCGAGGTACTCGGGGGAGCCCACCAGCTCGCCGGTCCGGGTCAGCGCCGTGTTCCCCTGGACCGTCGCGATGCCGAAGTCGGTGAGGACCACCCGGCCGTCGGCGGCGACGAGGACGTTGCCGGGCTTCACGTCGCGGTGCAACACGCCGACCCCGTGGGCGGCTCGGAGCGCGGCCAGCACCTCCGCGCCGATGTGCGCCGCGCGCGCCGGTGCGAGCCGCCCCTCCGCCTCCAGGACGTCGGCCAGCGACAGGCCGCGGACCAGCTCCATCACGATCCAGGGGCGGCCGTCCTCGGTCGCCACGTCATGGACGGTGACGACATTGGGGTGCGCGATCCGCGCCGCCGCGCGCCCCTCGCGCTCGAGCCGCGCGTGGAGCAGGGTCACCTCGTGCTCGAGGAGGCCGGCCGGCGCGCGGACCTCCTTCACGGCCACCTCGCGGTCCAGCAGCTCGTCACGGGCCCGCCACACCACGCCCATGCCGCCGTGTCCCAGCCGGTCCACGAGCCGGTAACGGCCCGCCACCAGCCGGGCCGCCCGGCCGTCCCCGGAAGCCCCGAAATCCCCGCTCATCGCCGGGTCCCCTCCCGCGAGAGAGTGATTCCGGGTGAATGTACCGCAACGGAGCGTGATTGCCCCCGGTTACGCACATTCCGGTCCCGATCAACTCGCCCACAGTGACGGCAGGTTCACGCCAGGTTCGTCAACGCCCTTGACGTAACGGTGAATCGGCACCGCCGATGCGTGGGTGACGGAAAGGGGCGGTAGGGTTACCCTGCCTGGGCCGGGTGCCTCGTACGGGTGGGGAGACTTCGATGGATCAGATAGCAATGCGCGGGCGGGCTCGAGTGCCCGCCATCAACTGCAAAAGCAGCGCCTCCAGCGCGCGGCTCGACCGCCATCTCGCGGTGCTGGGCGGCCCCGCCGTCCCTCAGCGGGAGGTCGAGGGCGCGACCCTGCTCATGCGTGAGCTGACCTCGCGTGACCAGACGCGGGCCAAGCAGGGCCGGACCGCCAAGGTCTCGCTCCTGGCGCCCCTGAAGCGGCTGCGCCGCTCCCTGTTCGGCAACCACGGCTGACCCCGCACCCGGCCCGGACAGCGGAGCCCGCCGCGCCGGCCCGGACAGGCGCAGTCGGCCGCGCACCCTCTCCCCGGGGGCGGTCGCACGGCGCTGCCGCCCGCCCGCCCCGAGACCTTCCCGCCGCTCGCCGTCCGGCCTCCCGCCGACGCGCCGTCAGGCCGAGTCGCGCCCGTACCGCCGGACGGTGAGCGGCACGAACACCGCCAGCAGCAGGACGCACCACCCGACCGACGCCAGGACGGGATGGGCGACCGGCCAGGAGACGTCCGCTGCCGGACCGCCGTTGCCGAAGAGGTCCCGGCAGGCGGTGACGACCGCGCTGATCGGGTTCCACTCGGCCACCGTCCGCAGCCAGCCCGGCATCCCGTCGGTCGGCACGTAAGCGTTTGACAGCAGCGGCAGCATGAAGGTGGCCGCGCCCAGCTGACCGGCGGCCTCCTCCGTGCCGACCAGCAGTCCGATGTAGTGCCCGGTCCAGGCCGTGGCCAGCCGGAAGAGCAGCAGCAGCGCGAAGGCCCCCGCCGCGCCGGCCGGTCCGCCCTCGATCCGCCAGCCGACCGCCAGCCCGCACAGCACCAGCGGCACCAGGCCGAGCGCCGCGAGCAGCACGTCCGAGGCGGTCTGCCCGGCCGGGATCGCGAAGCGGCTCATCGGCAGCGTGCGGAAGCGGTCCATGACGCCCCGCTGGCAGTCCTGGGCGGAGGCCAGCATCGCGGTCATGACGCCGTTGACGGCGGTCGCCACGAGCAGGCCCGGCACCAGATAGGCGCGGTAGCCGCCGTCCGCCACCACCATCGCGCTGCCGAAGACGTAGCCGAAGAAGAGCAGCATGGTCACCGGCATGGTCATGGTGATGACGAACAGTCCGGGCGCGTGCCGCATCCGCCGGAGGTTGCGGCCGAGCATGGCCCGGCTGTCGGACAGGACGAAGGCGGTCATGCGGCGATCCCCTCGGTGTCGGTGTCGGTGTCGGTGCCGGTCGTGGCGTCGGCGGGAGCGGTGAGGCGTAGGAAGACCTCGTCCAGGGTGGGCCGGCGCAGCGCGGCGTCCACGATGGGCACGCCCGCCGCGTCGAGCTCGCGCACCAGGCGCGGCAGGGTGAGCGAGGCGTCCGTGGTCGCCGCGCCGGCGGTGCGGCGCCCGGCGTCCAGGGCCGGGCGGTTGCCGGTGAGCCGGTCCAGGACCACCGCGGCCCCGGGCAGCGCGGCCTCCTCGGCGACGACCACCTCCGCGTAGGAGCCGATCTCCGCCTTCAGCGCGTCCGGAGTGCCGCGCACGGTGACCCGGCCCTGGTCGATCAGCGCGACGTCGTCGGCCAGCTGGTCCGCCTCCTCCAGGTACTGCGTGGTCAGCAGCACGGTGGTGCCGGAGAGGGTCAGCTCGCGGACCACCTCCCAGATGGCGTTCCGGCTGGCGGGGTCGAGGCCCGTGGTCGGCTCGTCGAGGAAGAGCACCCGGGGCCGGGTGAGCAGGCTCGCGGCCAGGTCGAGGCGGCGGCGCATGCCGCCGGAGTAGGTGCGGGCCGGGCGGTCGGCCGCCGCGCCGAGGCCGAACCGGTCCAGCAGCACCTCGGCGCGGGCGTGCGCGGTGTCGCCCCGCAGCCGGTGCAGCCGGGCGAACAGCCGCAGGTTCTCGCGGCCCGTCAGATCGGTGTCCACCGAGGTGGCCTGGCCGGTGACGCCGATCGCGCGGCGGACCTCGCCCGGCGCCCGCACGACGTCGTGCCCGGCGACGCGGGCGGAGCCCGCGTCGGGGGTGAGGAGTGTCGTCAGGAGGCGGCCCGCGCTCGGCGACTTCTCCCGGGCCGTTCGGCCCGAGCAGGCCGCACACCGTGCCCTCCGGCACGGCCAGATCGAGGCCACGCAGCGCGTGGACACCGGCGAAACGCTTCTCCAGACCTTCACTAAGTACAGCGTACGTAGTCATGGGGCGAACCATACTCCACTACGTACGCCGTACGTAACTACGATGGTGGACGAGGTGATGATTCATGGCAGCCAGCGGCCGAACGGCCCGCCCCGAGGTGATCTGGGCGCGCCCGGAAAGGGCCGGCCGCGGCCCGCGCCCCGCGCACACCCGCGCCGAGATCGCGGCGGCGGCCGTGCGGGTCGCCGACGCCGAGGGGCTCGACGCCGTCTCCATGCGACGGGTGGCGGCCGAGATCGGCTGCGGCACGATGTCGCTCTACAACTACGTGCCGCGCAAGGAGGAGCTCTACGAGCTGATGGTCGACGCGGTCGTCGCCGGCTACGACCTCTCGCGGGAGCCCTCGGGCGACTGGCGCGCCGACCTGAAGGCGCTCGCCGGGCAGACGCGCGCCCTGATGCACCGCCATCCCTGGGTGCCCCGCCTGATGTCGCCCGTCTACGGCTTCAGCCCGAACGCCCTGCGCTACTTCGAGTACGCGCTGTGGGCCATGGAAACGCTGGACGTCGAGAGCGGTACGAAGGTGGAACTGCTCGCCATGCTCAACGGTGTGATCACCGCCTACGTCTCCAACGAGCTGGCGACGGCGGAGCGGGCTCGTGCCTCCCCGTACCCGCCGGGGGAGGAGGAGGCGGTGCGGGCGGCGTATCTGATGCGGGTGCTGTCGGAGGGGCGGTATCCCCGGATGGCACGCACGCTGACGGAGGGGCCCGGGGCGATCGATCTGGACGAGGTCTTCGCGCGGGCGATCGACCGGATCCTGGACGGCTTCGAGGCGGAGGGCCGGAGCGGCGCGTAGCCGGATCCGGGCGGGGCCCCGCCCGCTGCCGGAAGGCGACCGGGCGGCGGCACCGCGACCCGCGCCCGCCGTGCCCGGGCGGAACGCCGCCGTCTCAGTGCGCGTCGAGCGTGACCGTGAACGAGAAGCGGTCGCCCCGGTAGCGGATCCGGGCGATGTCCACGGCCCGGCCGCGGTCGTCGTAGGTGACGCCGGTGTAGTGCAGGATCGGGCTGAGCAGCGGCACCTGGAGCAGCTTGGCCGTCTCCGGGTCCGCGAGCCTGGCCTCCACGGTGTCCGTGATGCGGCTGATCGTCACGCCCACGGCGTCACGCAGCACCTTGGTCATCGGCCAGCGGGTGAGGTCCGCGAGGTCGATGCGCCCGGCGAGCTCGGGGCGCACGAGGTTCTCCGCCCAGTTCGTCGGTTCGCCCGTCGCGCCGTCGCAGCGCAGCCGCCGGTAGGACACCGCCTCCTCCAGGTCCGGGAAGTGCTCGGCCAGTTCCGCCGGGATCTTCTCCGGGCCGTGGTCCAGGATCTCCGTGCGCTCGCCGGACTGCTGGGCCACGATGGTGTCCACCGAGCCGAGCAGCCGCACGGGCGAGCCCCGCCGGGCGCTCGGCTCGATGAACGTGCCGCGCCGCCGGTGCCGGGTGATCAGCCCCTCCGCCTCCAGCTCCTTGAGCGCCTGCCGCATGGTCAGGACGCTGACGCCGTAGTGGGCGGCGAGGGCGTCCTCGGTGGGCAGCCGCAGGGGATCGCCGGCACGGCGCCCGAGTATGGAGGCGCGCAGCGACTGTGACACCTGATACCACAGCGGCAGCTTGCGGTTGAGGGCGAGGGAGTCGGGGGCGAAGGTGGTCACGGAAACTCCCTCACTGGCGGAAATGGCGCTCCAGACCCTGCCACACCGCGTCGTAACGCGCCTGGAGGTGGCGGGCGGTCCGGGCCTGCTCCGCCACGGTGATCGGCCAGCGCGTCTCGAACATGAAGGCGAGGCCGTCGTCCACCTTGTGCGGCTTCAGCTCCGCGGCGCTCGCCTTGTCGAAGGTCTCCCGGTCGGGTCCGTGCGCGGACATCATGTTGTGCAGCGATCCGCCGCCGGGGACGAAGCCCCCCTTGCCGGCGGCCTTGGCGTCGTACGCCCCCTCGATCAGGCCCATGTACTCGCTCATCACGTTCCGGTGGAAGTACGGCGGCCGGAAGGTGTCCTCGCCCACCAGCCAGCGCGGCGCGAAGACGACGAAGTCGACGCCCGCCAGGCCCGGGGTGTCCGAGGGGGAGGTGAGTACCGTGAAGATCGACGGGTCCGGGTGGTCATAGCTGATCGAGCCGATCACATTGAAGCGGCGCAGGTCGTAGACGTACGGCACGAGGTTGCCGTGCCAGGCGACGACGTCCAGCGGCGAGTGGTCGTAGGTGGCCGCCCAGAGGTTCCCGCAGAACTTGTTGACCACCTCGACCGGGCGCTCCACGTCCTCGTAGGCCGCGACGGGCGCGCGGAAGTCCCGTGCGTTGGCCAGGCCGTTGGCGCCGATCGGCCCGAGGTCGGGGAGGACGAAGGGCTGTCCGTAGTTCTCGCAGACGTAGCCGCGCGCGGTGCCGTCCGGGAGCTCCACCCGGAACCGCACCCCGCGCGGGATCAGCGCGACCTCGCCCGGCGCGGCGCGCAGCAGCCCGAACTCCGTGCGCAGCAGCAGCGCGCCGTGTTCGGGGACGATCAGCAGCTCGCCGTCGGAGTCGCTGAAGACCCGGTCCGTCATCGAGGCGTTGGCGGTGTAGAGGTGCACGGCCATGCCCGTGCGCTGGGTGACGTCGCCGTTGCCGCCCAGGGTCCACAGGCCGGTGACGAAGTCGGTGCCCTCGGCGGGCTCGGGCAGCGGGTCCCAGCGCAGCCGGTTGGGGTCGGGCACGGCGTCGGCGAAGGGCGCGGCGGCGAGGGCGCCGTTGCCGGTCCGGGTGAAGGGCGGATGGGCGGCGGAGGGCCGGATCCGGTAGAGCCACGACCGCCGGTTGCTGCGCCGGGGCTCGGTGAAGGCGGTGCCGCTCAGCTGCTCCGCGTAGAGCCCGAGGGGGGCGCGCTGCGGCGAGTTCCGGCCTTCCGGAAGCGCGCCGGGTACCGCCTCGCTGCTGTGCTCGTTGCCGAACCCGGACAGGTACGCCGGCTCGTCGGCCGGTGTCCGCGCGTGTCCGTTGCCCGTGTCGCTCATCGCGTGCTCCCAGCGCCGATGGATTCCTATGGGAGACCGTAGGATTCCGTGCCGGGCACGTCAATGGATCAGCCGCGGCGGGCCGCGCGCCGGCGCCGACCTGTTACCGGCCGTACCGGAACCGGTGCCTCTGGTGTGCCCCGGTCATCCCCATTAGGTTGAGACGGCACGGGGGTTCGGGGTCCGTCACGGGGCTCCGGGAGACCGACACCGCAAGGAGATGGCCAGTGATCGCGCACGACGGCATGTACATCGACGGAGACTGGCGACCCGCCGCCGGCACCGACACGATCGAGGTCGTGAACCCGGCCGACGAGCAGGTCATCGGCACCGTCCCGGCCGGCACCGCGGAGGACGTCGACGCCGCCGTGCGCGCCGCCCGCGCCGCGCTGCCCGGCTGGTCCGCCACCCCGCCCGCGCGCCGCGCCGAGCACCTGACCGCGCTGCGCGAGGCCCTCGCGGCCCGCGCGGACGAGATCGCGGCCACCGTCACCGCCGAACTCGGCTCGCCCGCCGGTTTCGCCCGCCGCGTCCACACCGGCCTGCCGATCGCCGTCACCGGCTCGTTCGCCGAGCTCGCCGCCACGTACCCCTTCGAGGAGCGGATCGGCAATTCGACGGTGCTGCACGTGCCGGTCGGGGTCGTCGGTGCCATCACCCCCTGGAACTACCCGCTCCACCAGATCGTCGCCAAGGTCGCCCCGGCGCTCGCCGCCGGCTGCACCCTCGTCCTCAAGCCCGCCGAGGACACCCCGCTCACCGCGCGGCTGTTCGCGGAGTGCGTGCACGCCGCGGGCCTCCCGGCGGGCGTCTTCAACCTCGTCACCGGCCTCGGCCCGGTCGCCGGCCAGGCGCTCGCCGAGCACCCCGGCGTCGACCTGGTCTCCTTCACCGGCTCGACCGCCGTGGGCAAGCGGATCGGCGCGATCGCCGGCGGCGCCGTCAAGCGCGTCGCGCTCGAACTGGGCGGCAAGTCCGCGAACGTCATCCTTCCCGGCGCGGACCTGGAGAAGGCCGTCACCGCCAACGTCGCCGACGTCTGCCGCAACACCGGGCAGTCCTGCAACGCCCTGACGCGCACGCTCGTCCACGCCGACCGGTACGAGGAGGCGGTCGCCCTCGCGGTCGCCGCCGTCGCGGCCTACGTCCCCGGCGACCCGTCCGACCCCGAGGTCCGCCTCGGCCCGGTGGTCAACGCCCGGCAGCACGCCCGCGTCCGCGACTACATCGACAAGGGCGTCGCGGAGGGCGCCCGGCTCGCCGCCGGCGGCTCCGAGGCCCCCGAGGGCCGAGACAAGGGCTACTTCGTCCGCCCCACCGTCTTCGCCGATGTCACCCCGGAGATGACGATCGCCCGGGAGGAGATCTTCGGCCCGGTCCTCACCTTCATCAAGTACACCGACGAGGACGAGGCCGCCCGCATCGCCAACGACTCGGACTACGGTCTGGGCGGCGCCGTCTGGGCCGCCGACGAGGCCACGGCCGCCGCCTTCGCCCGCCGCATGGACACCGGACAGGTCGACATCAACGGCGGCGGGTTCAACCTCCTCGCGCCCTTCGGCGGCCACAAGCGGTCGGGCGTCGGCCGCGAGCTGGGCCCGCACGGCCTGGCGGAGTACCTGCACACCAAGTCGCTCCAGTTCTGACGGCTCCCCGACGTCCCACGCCGAGGGTGCCCCCGACCCCGTAGGAGAAAGGGACCGACATGGTCCGCGCCGTCGTACTGACCGCCGTGGGCGAACCCCCGCGGACGGCCGAGATCGACCTGCCCGCGCCCGGCCCCGGCCAGGTGCGGATCGCCCTCGCCGCCGCCGGGGTGTGCCACTCCGACCTCTCGCTGTCGAACGGCACGCTGCGGCAGCCCGTACCGGCCGTCCTCGGCCACGAGGGCGCGGGCACCGTCACCGCCGTCGGCGAGGGCGTCGGCCACGTCGCGCCCGGCGACCGGGTGATCCTCAACTGGGCGCCCTCCTGCGGCGCCTGTCACTTCTGCGGGCTCGGGGAGCCCTGGCTGTGCGCCGACGCGGCCGGGGCCACCACGACCCCGTACGCCACGCTCGCCGCCGACGGCACCCCGCTCCACCCCGCCCTGGGCACCGCGGTCTTCGCCGAGGAGACCGTCGTACGGGCCAACGCCGTCCTGCCCCTGCCGGACGGGGTGCCGCTCGCCGAGGCCGCGCTGCTCGGGTGCGCCGTCCTCACGGGCTACGGCGCCGTGCACCACAGCGCCCGGGTCCGCCCCGGTGAGACCGTCGCCGTGTACGGCGTCGGCGGCGTCGGGCTCGCCACCCTCCAGTCGGCGCGCATCGCGGGCGCCGGGGCGGTCGTGGCCGTCGACGTCTCGCCGGAGAAGGAGGAGCTGGCCCGCGCCGCCGGGGCCACCGACTTCCTCGTCGCGGACCCCGGCGGCGACACCGCGAAGGCCGTCCGCAAGCTCACCGGCGGCCACGGCGCCGACGTGGCCGTCGAGTGCGTGGGCCGCGCGGAGACGATCCGCGCGGCGTGGTCGTCCACGCGCCGCGGCGGGCGCACCACGGTCGTCGGCATCGGCGGCCAGGACCAGCGGGTCGTCTTCTCCGCCCTGGAGCTGTTCCACTTCGGGCGTACGCTCGCGGGCTGCGTCTACGGCAACAGCGATCCGGCGAGGGACCTCCCCGTGATCGCCGGGCATGTCCGCGCCGGGCGCTTCGACCTGTCCGCGCTGGTGACGGACCGCATCGGGCTCGACGGGGTCCCGGCCGCGTTCGACGCGATGCTCGCGGGGCGCGGCGGGCGCTCGCTGGTGGTCTTCCCGCGGCCCTGACGGCTCCGGCCGGGCGCCCGGCCGCCGGGGCGCCGCTCAGCGGTCCGGGGCGGCCCGGGCCCCCGGGAGAGGCAGATGGATCACCACGAGGGCCACGCCGCCCAGCGTGACATTGCGCGCGGCGGCCGCGAGGCCGTTCCACTTCGCGGACTGCCACATCGCGAACCACTCGCCGCCTATCGCGAGGAACCCCATCCCGAACAGCAGCAGGAACATCACCAGCCCCAGTGTGCTGACCCGCCGCGCCTTCGCGAACCCGCGGCCCCGGTCCCCGCGCGCGACCAGCCCGCGCGCCCACAGGGCCGTCCCCGCGAGCAGCGCCAGGGCGGTGAGCGTCTCCCAGGCGATGACGGCGACATAGGCGGCGTCCTGGAGGCCGCGGTCCGTGATCGCCCGCCACATCAGGTCGTCGTCCCGGAACGTCGTGTCCATCGCCAGGACGTGCCGGACGAACTCCTGGTTCGTGCCGAAGTCCGTGACGTTGCCGAACACAACCAGCGTCATGTACAGCGCCACGGTGGCGGTGAGCGCGGCGGCCGCGAGCGGCAGCGCGCGGGAAGCGGGGTGCCGGCCGCCGTCGGACATCACGCCTCCCCCTTCCGCTTCCCCGGCCCGCCCCGTCGCGCCGCGGCGGTCCCGTCCCGTATGCATGCCCGCGCCGACGGGGGCGTACGCGCGCGGCCCGGCCGGTCCGGCCCGGGTCCGGCGCCTAAGCGCTTGCTCAGGTCGCGGTATGGTGTTCGTCCCGCGGGCGGAGGGCCCGTGGCGGGCCGGGAGAGCGGGGCGTGGGATGGGCGCGGAGCCGAAGCGTACCGAGGAGTGGGCCGACGTCACACCGGACGCCGCCCGCCGGCTGGTCACCGCCGCCGTCGCGGCCTTCGCCGAGCGCGGCTACCACGCCACCACCACCCGGGACATCGCCGGCCGGGCCGGCATGAGCCCCGCCGCGCTCTACATCCACTACCGGACCAAAGAGGACCTGCTCTACCGGATCAGCATCGTCGGCCACCGGGCCGCCCTCGACCTGCTCCGGCGCGCGCGGCGCCCCGGCACCGACCCCGCCACCCGCCTCGCCGACGCCGTACGGGCCTTCGTCCGCTGGCACGCGGAGCACCACACCACCGCCCGTGTCGTGCAGTACGAGCTCGGGGCGCTCGGCGAGGAGCACTACGCCGAGATCGTCGGGCTGCGGCGCGAGACGGACGCGGAGATCCGGGCCGTCATCGAGGACGGCGTCGCCTCCGGCGACTTCGCCGTGCCGGACGTGCCCGGCACCACCGTCGCCGTCCTCTCCCTGTGCATCGACGTCGCCCGCTGGTTCAACGCGGAGGGCAAGCGCACCCCGGACGAGGTGGGCGAGCTCTACGCCGGCCTCGTCCTGCGCATGGTCGGCCACCGCGCGCCCTGACGTAAGGTCGTGACGTGCCGCAGATTTCGATCGATGTCCAGGAACTCACCGTCGGCCAGCTGTCCGCGCGCAGCGGCGCGGCGGTCTCCGCACTGCACTTCTACGAGTCGAAGGGCCTGATCAGCAGCCGTCGCACGGCCGGCAACCAGCGCCGCTTCGACCGCGACACCCTGCGCCGGGTCGCCTTCATCCGCGCCGCGCAGCGGGTCGGCATCCCGCTCGCGACCATCCGGGAGGCGCTCGCCGAGCTGCCCGACGAGCGCACGCCCAACCACGAGGACTGGGCGCGGCTCTCCGAGGCGTGGCGGGGCGAACTGGACGCCCGGATCCAGCAGCTGGGCCGGCTGCGGGACCACCTGGACGGCTGTATCGGCTGCGGGTGCCTGTCGCTGGAGAGCTGTGTGCTGTCCAACCCGGACGACCGCATCGGCCAGTTCGGCAGCGGCTCGCGGCTCCTGGTCGAACGGCGCGTCTGAGCGGCGCGTTTGAACGGGGTGCCTGAGCGGTGTGCCCGGGCGGTGTGCCCGGGCGGTGTGCCCGGGCGGTGTGCCCGGGCGGTGTGCCCGGGCGGTGTGCCCGGGCGGCCCGGCGGGGCCGGGGCCGCCCTCCGCGTCACCACATCGCGGGGTGCCGGCCCGCCCAGGGCCGGGCCTCCTCCAGCTGGGCCGCCAGCGAGATCAGCGTCGTCTCCGCGCCGTACCGGCCGCCCAGCATGACCCCGATCGGCAGCCCCTCCCCGGTCCAGTGCACCGGCACGCTCACCGCGGGCTGCCCGGTCGCGTTGTAGACCGGTGTGAACGGAGTGAACGGCAGCAGGGCGGCGAACTCCGCCGCCGGGTCCCGGTCGTCGCGCAGCCCTCCCACCGGCAGCGGCGGGGTCGCCAGCGTCGGGGACAGCAGCACGTCGTAACCGGTGCCGGGCGCCTGGAGCCCGTCGGCGATCAGCTGGCCCACGGCCCGCAGCCGGTACATGGCGGTGGCGAACTCCGCCCCGCCGACCCGGGCGCCCCGCTCCCGCAGCATCCGGGTGAAGGGCGTCAGCAGCTCCTCGCGCCCCTCCGGCACCGGCCGTATCGCGGCCACGATCTCCCAGACGCGGGTGAACGCCTCGCCCAGCGTCGGGTCGTCCGGCAGCGCCACCTCCTCGACCGTGTGGCCGAGCTCCCGCAGCAGTCCGGCCGTCTCCTCCGCCGCCCGGACGCACTCGGGGTGCGCCTCGACCCCCGGCACCGGCGGCCGGGTGAACAGCGCCACCCGCAGTCTCCCGGGCGCGCGCCGCGCCGCCGCGGCGAACGTCTCGCCCGGCGGCAGCGAGGGCGCGGTGTACGGATCGCCCGCCTCCGTCCCCGCGAGGACGTCCAGGAGCGCGGCCGCGTCCGCGACCGTACGGGCCAGCGGACCGGAGGTGGCGAGCCCGGTGACGTCGTGCAGGACCGGGCCGGAACTCACCCTGCCGCGGCTGGGCTTGATGCCGAAGAGGCCGCACGTCGACGCGGGGATGCGGATGGAGCCGCCGCCGTCGCTGCCGTGCGCCAGCGGCGCGAGCCCCGCCGCCACCGCGGCCGCCGCCCCGCCGCTCGAACCGCCCGCCGACCGGCCGAGGTCCCAGGGCGTACGGGCCGGCGGAGCGATGTCGTTCTCCGTGTGCGGGGGCAGCCCGAACTCCGGGGTGTTGGTCTTGCCGAGGAGAATCGTTCCTGCTTCCCGGAGGCGCCGCACCACGTGGTCGTCCACGGCCGGCATGTGGTCGGCCAGCGCCGCCGAGCCCATCGTGCACCGCACCCCGGCCACGTAGCTGAGGTCCTTCACCGGCACCGGCACCCCGTGCAGCGGGGGCAGCGGGCGGCCCTCCCGGCGGGCGGCCGCCGCCTCGCTCTCGGCGTCGGCCGCCTGCTTGCGGGCGATCTCCGGAGTGACGGTGACGAACGCCCCCACGGAGGCGTCCAGCCGCGCCACCCGGTCCAGGTAGTGCTCGGTCAGCTCGACGGGGGAGATCTTCCCCGCCCGTACCGCCTCCCCCTGCTCCAGCGCGGTCAGATCGTGCAGCTGCGTCATGCCGTCCGCCTTCTCGTCGCCCGATGTCGCCGTGCGCGGGCATCCTCGCACCGCGACCGGGCGGCGGCCACCCCTCCCCGGCGGCGGTCACCCCCTCGCCGGCGGCCGGTTCACACGGCCGCGTACCGGTCGGCGAACGCGCGGCGGCGGGCCGCGACCAGCGCCCCTGAGGAGAGCACGGGCACCGGCACCACGATGCCGCAGTCCGCGCAGACGGGGCCCTCCATCGGATACCGCTCCAGGTCGCAGCGCCATTCCAGCCGTTCCTGCGCGCACACCGGGCAGGCGTCGACGGGACCCGCCTCCATCGCGGCGATCACCCGGCGCAGGACGTCCGCCAGCCGTGGGCTCGGGAAGACCGTGGGGCTCACACAGGGCACGATGTCACAGCCGCCCCAGGTGTTGCGGTGCCAGTCGTCCAGGGCGCTGGGCTGCCGGATGCCGTCGTGCTTCTCGCGCTTGCGGCGGTCCGCGAAGGACGCCTCGTACGCCAGCCAGACCGCGCGGGCCTCCTCCAGCTCCGTCAGCGCGGCGATCAGCAGGGCCGGGTCGGGGGCCCGGTCGTCGGGGGCGAGCCCCGCCAGGGCGCACAGGTGGTGCCAGGTCGCCCGGTGCCCGTACGGCGCGAAGCGTTCGAGGCACTTGCGCAGGGAGGTCCGCCGCAAGGCGATGGTGTTCCGTGGATTGCGCACCTCTCGTGCGAGTGCTCTGAAACCTGCCACTGCATCCCACCTCCGACTGCGCGGACTCGGATCGACATGGAAGGGACGTAACGCGTCGCGATTCGGATCCCTCATGGCCGGATCCCGTCGGCGCGCTACGCGCCGCCTCCGCTCTGCTACCCCGAAGTCGCGCACAGATGTGGAGAGGTCGCACACACCGGCGGGCTTCGGTCAGCGGACGATCCGCCCCGCGAGCAGGACGACCCGCGCCAGTTCCGCGTGGCAGATGTCGCTGTGCGCGCCCGACGGCGGCCCGCCGCGGGAGACCACCGCCGACGCGTCGACGTTCGCGCAGCCGTCCGCCGGCAGCCCGCCGGCCAGCGCCTCCCGCAGCGAGAGCCGCGCGCAGCCGCCGACCGCCTGGATGCCGCCGTGCCCGAGCGCGCCCCACCGCGAGCCGTCCAGACCCAGCAGCGAGCCGTCGTCCCCGGACACCCGGGACGCGAGCGGATAGAGCACGCCCAGCGCCGTGTCGTGGCGCGAGTGACAGCACACCACCGGGCCCCGCACCCTGCGGTGCAGCCCGCCCAGCGCGCCGCCCCGGTCCGAGGCGAACGGCAGCCGGGGCGCGAAGGCGTAGTGCGAGAAGGCGCCCTGGAGCAGGGTGAGCGAGGCGACGCACGCCGCCTCCGCCGGCAGCCCGCGCAGCGCGAACGACACCAGGCGCGCCCCGAAGCTGTGCCCCGCCAGATGCACCCGCAGCCCGGGGGCGGACCGGGCGAGCTCCCCGAGCAGCGGGCCCAGCCCCACCCGCCCGACCGTTCCCGCGCGCCGCTTCATCGTGAAGTACGAGGTCTGGCGGAGCAGTTCGTAGGCGCCGTGCCAGAGCTTCTTCAGCCCGCCGCCGAACAGCTCGGGCGGCACGGCGCCCACGCTCGCCAGGGCCGCCGTGAAGCTCTCGCACACCCGCCGGGCGTCATCGGTGAGCATGGCGGGCGGGGCGTCCCCGATGTCGCCGTCTTCGTCCCCGCCGTACCGCCCGTCCCCGCCGTACCGCCCGTCCCCGCCGTACCGCCCGTCCACGGCGCCGGGCGGCCCCGGCGCCGCGAGCCCGCGGGCGAGCGCCGCGAACTCGTCCAGGGACGCCCGGTCCTCCGGCCTGCGCGCCAGCAGCTCCGCCAGCCGGTCGGCCACCGCCTCCTCGCAGGGCAGGATCTCGACCAGCGCCCGCCGGGTGGCCGGGTCGAGCGCCGGCGGGCACACCGCCGCCACCCGGTGCTCCGGGAAGTCCGGAATCGGTTCGTCCGCGAAGTGCATCGACGGCCAGAACACCCCGGCGTAGCCCACCCGCGCCCCGTCGGCCACGCCGCCCCCGCCGAGCACCCCCGGGAACGGCGCGAAGAAGCGGTCGTACAGCCGGGTGGCCGTCGACCGCTCGTTGTTCCAGCCGTGCGCGAACACCACCAGATCGGTCAGCCCCGCGCCGGCGGCCCCGCGTATCAGCGCGTCACGGTCGCCCGGCCGGATGTCCCCGGCGGCGTCGAACGTCAGCTCCCAGTACGGCTCCACACACATGCCCGCCATGGCAAGTCCCCCTTGAGGCGGTCCGCTGTGCGCGCATCGTCCCGCTGTCAAGGGGGCCTGTCCAGCCTTCTCCCGCCCTGTTCACGCTTCCGTGTGGGAGCGGGGCGCCGCTACGGGGCCAGCAGTCCGGCCTCCCGGACGCGGTGCAGGTGGATGAGGATGTCGTACGAGGACGCCAGCGCCGTCATACGCTCCGGCTCGGGGTAGGACGTGCCGATGTTGCGTGTGAGCCGGGCCTCTTCCAGCCACTTCCGCGCGGGGGCGGGCGCGGTCCGCATGTCCAGCGCGTAGTCGCGGTGGGGCACCCGGTCGAGGGTGTGCTCGTTGCTGCCGGGGCGCGCCGGGTCCAGCGTCACCACCCGCGTGCGCCCCTTGTCGTCCAGCGCGTTGAACGCGCCGCGGTCGAACGTCAGCCGTACGTTGACGTAGCCGCGGCCCAGCCGGTCGCGCAGGAACGCGCCCTGCATCCGGGGGTAGCTCCCCGGGTCGTCGGACACGTAGGAGACATGGGCGTTGTGCGCCGACAGGAGGACCTTGGCGCCCGTGCGCTCGTGCCACCAGGCGGTGTTGGCGGCCATCACCTCGTCCCGGTAGCGCATGCCGTCGGCGACGCCCTTCGGGTCCCCGAAGTCGAAGGCGTACATCCCGGCCACCTGCGAGATCGCCCGCGCGTGCTGCAGGGCGAGCTCGAACTCCCGCCGGTCGCCGTCCGCCCGCTGCCCGGCCAGCAGGTCGAGGGCGGTACGCGCGTCGGCGGCCATGGCGCGCCGCTCGGCGAGCGGGCGCTTGAGCAGGCCTTGCATGGCGTCGCCCACGCCGACCCCGGGAACGGGCCGCTGGGCGCGGTACAGCTCGGTGAGGCGGGGCAGCAGCGCCGGGTGGTGCGCGCGGACGTAGTCCGCCACCCGGTCGAAGGGCTCCGGGCCCGCGTAGGCCGCGTCGTTGCCGACGAAGTGGATCTTCCGCGCGTGCTGTGCGTTGTACGTCCGCATCCACTCGATCAGGTCCAGGTACTCACGGGTGTTCCACAGGCGGTACGCGTCCTGGAACTCCTCCCGCATGATCTTCCGTATGTCGCCCTTGCCGTGGACGACGTAGTCGTCGATCCGCAGCCCGGAGCTCCAGTTCGCCTCCAGCGCGAAGGCGGTGAAGCCCTTCTCCTCCACCAGGTAACGCAGGACGCGGTGCTTGTTGGCGAAGAACTCGTGCGAGCTGTGCGTGGCCTCGCCGAGCCCGACGACCTTCGCACCGCCGATCATGCGCCCGAGCGGCCGGAGATCGGCCGTCGGGCCCGTGGGCTCGGTGGTACGCAAGGGGTGGGCGGCGCTGGTGAGGGAGGGGATCGGGTCGGGGCCGGTGGTGGCGGCGGTGGCGGTGTTGGCGGCGGTCAGTGAGCCCAGGGTGAGCAGGACAGTGAGCAGCAGCGCCGGGCGGCGTGGGAATGCCATGGGTTCCCTCCTCGGAGGGTGGATGGACGGGTGACTGCCGTTCCACGGTGCCGGTGGGGGCGGGGTCGGGGCCATCCGATCGGCCCCCGGACGCGAGTGGGGTTTGCCCTACCTTGTGACGGCCGCCGCGCGGGGCCTTTCCCCGGCCCCGCCCCTTCCCGAATCCAGGGAGGTCCCCGGGCCCCGGTTCCGCGCTGCCGCGCGGTGGCCTCGAACGCCGGCCGGGCTGGATTTCGCCCTTGTCCGAAGCCGGCTCTCCGCAGGCCGGCTTTCCGCTGCGCCAGGGGCGGCCTTCCCGCCCGGTTCCGGGCAACTGCTCGGCCCGTCCGGCGATTGAGGACCGGGGCCCGGGGCGGAGCCCCGGTTCGGGAAGGGGCGGGTAGGGGACAAGGCCCCGCGCGGCGGCCCGCACCAACCGGCGTCAGTACAACAAGTACCGCTCCCGAACCTCCCGGAACGCCGCCAACCCCGCACTCCACGCCCCCACCACCTCGTCCACGGAACCCCCCTCCGACACCACCCTCCGCACCACCCCTGTCCCCGCCACCCGGTCCACCCACCCGTCCGCCCGCCACCCGAACCCGCCCCACACCCGCCGCGCCGTCACCAGCAGCGCCACCCCCGTCCGCACGGGGTCGTACACCCGCCGGTCGTACACATGGAGCTGGACGCCCCCGATCGTCCGCCCCTGGAACTTCGAGAACACCGGCACCGCGTACGCCTCCCGGAACCGCACCCCCGGCAGCCCCAGGGCGTTCGCCGCCTCCGCCCACCGGTGGTCGATGCCCTCCGCGCCGAGCAGTTCGAAGGGGCGGGTCGTGCCGCGCCCCTCGGAGAGGTTGGTGCCCTCGAACAGGCAGGTGCCCGCGTAGGCGAGCGCCGTGTCGGGGGTGGGCATGTTGGGGCTCGGCGGCACCCAGGGCAGTCCGGTCGCGTCGAAGAAGTCGTCGCGCCGCCAGCCCGCCATCCGCACCGTCTCCGGACCCACGGCCCCGCCCAGGTACTCCCCGTCGAACAGCAGCGCGAGCTCGGCGACGGTCATGCCGTGCATCAGCGCGAGGGGCTCACGGCCCACGCCCGAGGCCAGGGCCCGGTCGAGCACCGGCCCGTACGCCCCGCGCCCCGTCAAGGGGTTGGGGCGGTCCAGGACCATCAGGCGGACGCGCGCGAGGGCGGCGGCGGCCATGCAGTCGTAGAGCGTCCAGATGTAGGTGTAGCAGCGGGTCCCCACGTCCTGGATGTCAAAGACGACCGTGTCCACCCCGGCGCGCGCGAAGACCTCCGCGAGCTGCCGGGGGCTCCGCCCGTAGGTGTCGTGCACCGGCAGCCCCGTCGCCGGGTCGCGGTACGAACCCTCCGAGCCCCCCGCCTGCGCCGTGCCCCGGAAGCCGTGCTCCGGCCCGAACACGGCCCGGAGGTCGACCCGGTCGTCCTCGTGCAGCACGTCCACGAGGTGACGGAGGTCCGCCGTGACCCCGGTGGGGTTGGTGACCACGCCCACGCGCCGCCCCGCGAGCCGGGCGAACCCCTCCCCGGCCAGCCTGTCGAAGCCCGTCCGCACCCGGGGCCGGCGGGGGAGCGCCCGGGCCGGCTCCGGCGGGAGCGCGACCGCTCCGCCGGCCGCGGTGGCCAGGACCTGTCGCCGTGTCAGCGGGCGTGCGCACGGGGGCCGTCCCCCGGAAGAGTGCGGCATGGACAGGAACGCTAGCCCGTCGGTACCCCTGACCGGCACCATTGCGGAGGGCGCGCCTCCAGGCCCGTCCCGGCGGGCCGCCGCACCCTTCCGCTCGTACATACCGACTGGTTAGTCTGCCGGTGGAGCGGATCCGAGCCGAGGGAGCGAGCGTGGGCACAGTGCGGGACGCCGGAGTCGTGGTCACCGGAGCCGGAGGCGGCATAGGTGCCGCCCTCGCCCGCAGATTCGCCGCCGAGGGCGCCCGCGTCGTGGTCAACGACCTGGACGTCGCCAAGGCCGAGGCGGTGGCCGAGGAGATCGGCGCGATCGCCGTCCCCGGCGACGCCTCCGGCGTCGTCCCCGCCGCCCGTAAGGCACTCGGCGGCCGGGTCGACATCTACTGCGCCAACGCGGGCGTGGCCCCCGCCGGCGGCCCCGAGGCCGACGAGGACGTGTGGGAGGCCGCCTGGGACGTCAATGTCATGGCGCACGTCCGGGCGGCCCGCGAGCTGCTCCCCGAGTGGCTGGACCGAGGCAGCGGCCGCTTCGTCGCCACCGTCTCCGCCGCCGGGCTCCTCACCATGCTCGGCTCGGCCCCGTACAGCGTCTCCAAGCACGCCGCGCTCGCCTTCGCGGAGTGGCTCTCGCTCACCTACCGCCACTGCGGCGTCGACGTCCACGCCATCTGCCCGCAGGGCGTGCGCACGGACATGCTGCGCGGCACCGGCGCCGCCGGCGAGCTGGTGCTCGTCCCCACCGCGATCGAGCCCGCGCAGGTCGCGGACGCCCTCTTCGAGGGCATGGCGGCGGGCCGCTTCCTGATCCTGCCGCACCCCGAGGTCGCCGACTACTACGCGGCGCGCGCCACCGACCCCGACCGCTGGCTGCGCGGCATGAACCACCTCCAGCGCCGCCTCGAGGAAGTGCCGGGCCAGGGGGTGGGCAGATGACCTCGGCGGACACCGCCCCCCTGACCGGGGGCGCGGCCGGTGACGACGCGAGACCGGTGCCGCAGCGGCTGCTGGCCGCCGCCACCCGGCTCTTCGCCGACCGGGGCTACGACCGCACGTCCGTCCAGGAGATCGTCGAGGCGGCGGGCGTCACCAAGGGCGCCCTGTACCACTACTTCGGCTCCAAGGACGACCTGCTGCACGAGGTGTACGGGCGCGTCCTGCGCCTCCAGCAGGAGCGGCTCGACGCCTTCGCGGAGGCGGACGCGCCCGTGGAGCGGCGGCTGCGCGCCGCCGCCGCGGACGTCGTCGTCACCACCCTGGAGAACCTCGACGACACGAAGATCTTCTTCCGGTCGATGCACCACCTCGGCCCCGAGAAGCTCGCCCAGGTCCGGGCGGAGCGGCGCCGCTACCACGAGCGCTTCCGCGCGCTGGTCGAGGAGGGCCAGCGCGCCGGCGTCTTCACCGCCGCCACCCCGGCCGACCTGGTGGTGGACTACCACTTCGGCTCCGTCCACCACCTGGGGAGCTGGTACCACGCGGGAGGCGCGCTGGGCCCGCACGAGGTCGCGGACCACCTGGCGGACATGCTGCTGAGGGTGCTGCGGCCGTAGCCCCCGGCGCGGGAGCCTCACCCGCACGGAGCCGAGGGGCGCCCTCCCGCGTCCTCGCGCGTGGGGGAGTTCCGCCCCCACGCGTGCGGGCTCCGCCCTCCGGCCCTGTCCGTGCGGGGTTCCGCCCCTACGCGTACCGCCGCAACTCCCGCCGCGCCAGGGACCGCTGGTGCACCTCGTCCGGCCCGTCCGCCAGCCGCAGCGTCCGCGCCGCCGCCCACAGCTCCGCCAGCGGGAAGTCCTGGCTCACCCCGCCCGCCCCGTGCAGCTGCACCGCCTTGTCCAGGATCCCGGCCACCGTCCGCGGGGTCGCGATCTTGATGGCCTGGATCTCGGTGTGCGCCCCGCGGTTGCCGACCGTGTCCATCAGCCACGCGGTCTTGAGCACCAGCAGCCGCAGCTGCTCCACCGCGACCCGGGAGTCGGCGATCCACTCCTGGACGACGCCCTGCTGCCCCAGCGGCTTGCCGAACGCGGTACGGGACACCGCCCGTCGGCACATCAGCTCGATCGCCCGCTCGGCCATGCCGATCAGCCGCATGCAGTGGTGGATCCGGCCGGGCCCGAGCCGGGCCTGGGCGATGGCGAAGCCGCCGCCCTCCTCGCCGATGAGATGCGTGGCCGGGACGCGGACGCCGTCGAGGACGACCTCGGCGTGACCGCCGTGGTAGTGGTCCTCGTAGCCGTACACCCGCATGGCCCGGCGGACGGTGAGCCCCGGGGTGTCCCGGGGGACCAGGATCATCGACTGCTGACGGCGCGGGTCCGCGCCCTCCGGATCCGTCTTCCCCATGACGATGAAGATCTCGCACGCGGGGCTCATGGCGCCGGAGATGTACCACTTCCGGCCGGTGATGACGTAGTCCGCGCCGTCGCGCTCGATCCGCGTCCCGATGTTGGTGGCGTCCGAGGAGGCGACCTCCGGCTCGGTCATCGCGAACGCCGAGCGGATGTCACCGGCCAGCAGCGGCTCCAGCCACCGCTTCCGCTGCTCCTCGGTGCCGAACTGCGCGAGCAGCTCCATGTTCCCGGTGTCCGGGGCCGCGCAGTTCAGGGCCGTGGGCGCGAGCTGGGGGCTGCGGCCGGTGATCTCGGCGAGCGGCGCGTACCGGAGGTTGGTCAGCCCGGCGCCGTACTCCTCGCCGGGGAGGCCGTGCTGGTTGGTGAGGAAGAGGTTCCACAGCCCCCGGCGCCGCGCCTCCGCCTTGAGCTCCTCGACGACCGGTGGGGTGTCCCAGGGGGAGGCCAGGGCGGCCCGCTGCTCCTCCGCGACCGCCTCCGCCGGATACACGTGCTCGTCCATGAAGGCCAGCAGCTCGCCGCGGAGCTCCTCGGTACGCGCGTCGAATGCGAAGTCCATGGTCGCTCAGCCCTCCTGAAGGGTGGTGAGGCCGTTGTCGATGAAGAGCGGGACGAGGGCGCCTATCCGGTCGAAGCCCGCGCCGACGGTCTGCCCGAGGGTGTAGCGGTAGTGGATGCCTTCGAGGATCACGGCGAGCTTGAAGTAGGCGAAGGCGGTGTACCAGGGCAGCGCCGACACGTCGCGGCCCGAGCCGGCCGCGTAGCGCTCGACGATCTCCGCGGGGTCGGGGTGGCCCGGGGCGCCCCGGGTGGTGCTGATCGGGGAGCCGGGCACGGCCTCCTGCTCGCTGTACATCACCAGCAGGCCGAGGTCGGTGAGCGGGTCGCCGAGGGTGGACATCTCCCAGTCCAGGACCGCGCGCACCGAGTCATCGGCGCCGGTCAGGACGTTGTCGAGGCGGAAGTCGCCGTGCACGACGGTGGCCGCGGGGGAGTGCGGAAGCGCCTCGCCGAGCGCCGCGTGGAGCGCGTCGATGCCGGGCAGCTCCCGATCGCGCGAGGCTTCCAGCTGCTTGCCCCAGCGCCGCAGCTGCCGCTCCAGGAACCCCTCGGGCCGCCCGAAGTCCGCGAGGCCGGCCGCCGCCGGGTCCACCGCGTGCAGCTGTACGAGCGTGTCGGCGAGGCCCAGCACCACCCGGCGGGTGCGCTCCGGGCCGAGCGCCGTGAGCTGCTCGGCCGTGCGGAACGGGGTGCCCTCGACGAACTCCATGACGTAGAACGGCGATCCGATCACGGACTCGTCCTCGCACAGCAGCAGGGGCTCCGGCACGGGGACGGCCGTCGGGTGCAGCGCGCTGATCACCCGGTGCTCGCGCCTCATGTCGTGCGCGGTGGCCAGCACATGTCCCAGGGGCGGGCGCCGCACCACCCAGCGGCCCACCCCGTCCGTGACCGCGTAGGTCAGGTTGGAGCGGCCGCCTTCGATGAGCTCGGCGGTGAGCGGCCCCCGCACCAACCCCGGCGCCTCCCGCTCCAGATGCGCGCGCAGCGCCTCCGGATCGAGCCCCGGCGGGCCGTCCTCGCCGCTCGGCGGGCCGGCCGGAGGGGATGTCGCGGGGCTGGTCGGGCGGCTCGGCGGATGGCTCATCGACTGCTCCTCCAGGGGGATCGAGCCCGCGGGCGGTACCGTTCGGGATCATCATGCCGACCAGTCGGTATGCCGTCCAGAGGGCATCGCTTCCCCATGTCCCCCGACCGGCCCCGGAGCGCCGGGTTCAGGCGTGGCAGGCCATCGGCCGCCCGCCGTTCATGATCTGCATGTCGCCGAGGACGGTGGGCAGGTCGAGCGGGGAGCCCAGCGGCAGACCGTCCAGCTCGGCGTACGCGCGGTGGATGTTGGCGACCAGCCGCTCGCCCTCGCGCAGCGCCGCGAACTCGCCGAGGTCCGTCGCCCGGGCGACCTCCAGCGGGGTGCGGCCGGCCGCGCGCCCGTCGCGCGCGAGCTCCTCGACCCAGCGGAAGTAGCGCTCCAGAGTGTCGTACACCCCGGGGTCGGTGACCCGGCCGTGGCCGGGCACGACGGTCCCGGCGTCGAGTCCGCGCAGGATCTCCAGCGAGCGCAGCGAGCCGCTGAGGGAGCCCATGAGGAGGAAGGGCGTACCGCCGTTGAAGACGAGGTCGCCGGTGAAGACGACGCCCTGCCCGGGCAGCCAGGCGATGGTGTCCCCGACGGTGTGGGCGGGGCCCGGGTGGATCAGCCGCACCTCGGTGTCGCCGAGGTGCAGGGTCATCTCCTCGGTGTACGTGACGGTGGGCGGCGCCACCGTCACGTCGCCGTACTCGACGCCCGGCCAGATGGCGTGCAGCTGGAGCCCCGCGGCGAGCGTTTCGGAGCGGCAGGCGGCGTGCCCGACGACCGTGGCCTCGGGGAAGACGAAGTTGCCGTAGGTGTGGTCGCCGTGGTGATGGGTGTTGACGACCGTGGTGGGCGGTGCCGCGCCCTCCGCGAGCGCGGCGTCCCGCAGCAGCCGGGCCCGGCGCTCGGTCGCGGCGGTGTCGATCAGCGCTGTGCGGCCGCCGCCCGTGAGGATCCCCGCGTTGTTCAGGCACCAGCCGCCGTCGGGCTGGACGAAGGCGCGGACGCCGGGGGCGAGGGGGACGGTGTAGGGCTCCGTCCCCTCCGCGAGGGCGTCGGTGGTGGGCGTGATGGTCATCGTGGCCTCCCCTCGCCGTCCGCGCGGGGTGCGCGGATCGGACTGCCCGTCAGAATACGGGCGCTGTCCGTCCGCTTGTGCAGGTGCCGGGGAGGCGGCGCCGGGCGGCGTTCGGGGTGACGGCCCGTCTCAGGCGCGGTGCTCCATGCCCGGCCGGAGTCGTTCCAGCAGCCCGTAGAGGGTGGTGCGCTCGTCCTCGTCCAGGGCGTCGAGGGCCGTGTGGGTGGCCTGCATCTCGGCCCGGACGCGGTGGATGGTCTCGCGGCCCTCGTCGGTGGCCACGACGTTCTTCACCCGCCGGTCGGCCGGGTCGGGCTCGCGGCGGACCAGGCCGCGCGCCTCGAGGCGGTCGACGATGCCGGTGACGTTGGAGGCGTCGCAGACCAGGAGGGTGGCGAGGCCGCGCATCGGGACCGGGCCCTTGAGCTGGGCGAGCAGCTTGGCCTGGACGGAGGTCAGGCCGTGTCGGCCCGCGGCGGCGGCGAAGTCCTGCCACTGGGCGGTGCCGAGCGCCGCCACCAGCTCCAGGAGCTGGGCCTTGGTCGGGGGCTGGGGAGTGGTGGCGGTCATGACGTGAAGTGTACTCAAGAGGTTGAGGTCTTAAAACATTAACTTGACTACCTGAAGTATTCCGGCCTAACCTCTGGCGAGTTGCTTGACCACATCAAGCATCCATGTGCTGAATTAATTCGGTCGTGAAACAACCGGTCGTGAAACAACCCGGTCATGAAGCAACGAGAAGGACCCCGCCACCCATGAGCTCCCCAGCCACCGCCACCCCGAGCCGGTCCGCCGGCGGGCAGGGCAACGAGACGGTCATCGTCTTCGCCCTGAGCCTCGCCGCCATGGTCGTCTCGATGATGCAGACGCTGGTCGTGCCGATCCTCGGCCTCATCCAGAACGACCTGGAGACGACCTCCTCCAACGTGAGCTGGGTCACGACCGCCACCCTGCTCTCCGCCGCCGTCTTCACCCCGCTGCTCGGCCGCTTCGGCGACCAGCACGGAAAGAAGAAGACCCTCGTCGGCGTGCTGATGGTGATGGTCGCGGGCTCCGTCCTCGCGGCCGTCACCCACTCCCTCCTCTGGCTGATCGTCGGCCGCGTCCTCCAGGGCGCCGCGACCGCGATCTTCCCGCTCGCCCTGTCCGTACTCCGCGAGGAGGTGCGCCCCGCCAAGCTGCCCGGCGCCATGGCCATGGTCAGCGGCACCCTCGCCTTCGGCAGCGGCCTCGCGCTCGTCGCCACCGGCCTGCTCACCTCGGGCGACGACCCCGACTACCGCAGCGCCTTCTGGCTGGCCACCGGCCTCGCCGCCCTCGCGCTCATCGCCGTCGCCACCCTGGTGCCCGCCACCAAGGAGACCACCGGCGGGCGCACGGACGTCCTCGGCGCGCTCACCCTCGCCGGCACCCTCGTCCTGCTCCTGCTGCCCATCACGCAGGGCCACGAGTGGGGCTGGTCCTCCGCCCGCACGATCGGCTGCTTCGCAGGCGCCGTGGTCATGGCCGCCCTGTGGACGTTCGTGGAGCGCAAGGTCCGTGAGCCGCTGGTCGACATGAAGATGTTCGCCCACCGCCCGGTGCTCTTCGCCAACGTCGCGGGCCTGCTCGTCGGCTTCGGCTCCTTCGCCCTCTTCATCGGCGTCTCGTACCTCGTCCAGATGCCCTCGAAGGTCGCGGGCTACGGCTTCGACGCCAGTGTCCTGCGCGCCTCCGTCGAGTTCCTGCTGCCCAGCACGATCGTCTCGCTGCTCGCCGCCCCCGTCGGCGGCCAGCTCGTCCGCCACAAGGGCCCGCGCCTGGTCCTGCTGCTGGCCTCGCTCATCGGCACCGCGGGCTTCGTCTGGATCGCCCTGGACCACGAGCACGCCTTCTCCGTGATCGCCGCCGGCATGTTCGTCGGCGCGGCCATCAGCTTCGGCTACGCCGCCATGCCCGCCGTGATCGTCGCCAGCGTGCCGCACCACCAGACCGGCATAGCCAACGGCATCAACTCCATCTCCCGCTCCACCGGCAGCGCCATCGGCAGCGCCATGATCACCACGGTGCTGGCCTCCAAGAGCGTCGAGCACCTCCCGCCGGGCGTGCCGAAGCTGCCCGCCGAGAGCCAGTTCTCGCTCACCTTCGTCATCGCGGGCACGGCGTTCCTGCTCGTCGCCTTCGTCGCCTGGACGGGCCTGCGGAAGATCCACGGCCCGCGCCCCGCCGCGGTGGCGGCCGGTGCCACCGCGAAGGACGCCGGGACCGCACCGGCCCGCGCCTGACCCCGACCCACCCCCCACGAGGAGCGCAAACACCATGAAGGCCATCAGCTACCGCGCCTACGGCGGACCCGAGGTCCTGGAGCTCGGCGAGCTGCCCGACCCCAAGGTCGGTCCCGACTCCGTCCTGATCAAGGTCAAGGCCGCCGCGGTCAACCCCGTCGACTGGAAGGCCCAGGCCGGCTACCTCGACTCCGTCCTGACCCCCGTCTTCCCCGTCGTCCCCGGCTGGGACGTCTCCGGCGTCGTGGTCCAGCCCGGGGCGGACGTCTCCGAGTTCCGGGCCGGCGACGAAGTCATCGGCTACGTCCGCGAGGACTTCCTCTCCCGGGGCACCTTCGCCGAGTACGTCGCCGCCCCGGTGCGCACCCTCGCCCGCAAGCCCGCCAACCTGAGCTTCGAGCAGGCCGCCGGACTGCCCCTCGCGGGCCTCACCGCCTACCAGGCGCTGGTCAAGGCGCTGGAGGTGCGGCAGGGCGACACCGTCCTGGTCCACGCGGCGGCCGGCGGCGTCGGCACGATGGCCGTCCAGATCGCGGTCCACCTCGGCGCCCGCGTGATCGGCACCGCGAGCGAGCGCAACCACGACTACCTGCGCGGCCTGGGCGCCGAGCCGGTCGTCTACGGTGACGGGCTCGCCGAACGGGTGCGGGCCCTGGCTCCGGAGGGCGTCGACGCCGCGCTCGACCTGGCCGGCGGCGACGCCCTCACGGCCTCCCCGGCCGTCCTCAAGGACGGCGGCCGCCTCGCGTCCGTCGCCGACCCGTCCGCCCTCGGCCTCGGCGGCCGCTACGTCTTCGTCCGCCCCGACGCGGCCGACCTCACGGCCCTGACCGAGCTGGCGGAGCGCGGCGCGCTCACGGTGGAGGTGGCACGGACCTTCCCCCTGGAGAAGACGGCGGAGGCCCAGCGCCTGAACGCCGAGGGCCACACCAGGGGCAAGATCGTGGTGACCGTCGACTAGACGGGACGGGCCGCCGCGCCGCGCGCGGGTGCACGGCCGTCTCCGAACGACGCGACGCGGCCACCGCACCGCGACCCCGCCCGCCGGTGACTCCCACGGGCGTCCGTGCGGTTCCGGGGCGCCGGCGGGGCGGAGGTCCGACGGGCGGCGTACGAGGGCACGGTCCGCCCGGTGGGGAGCGCGGAACGAGGTCCGTCCGGCGTCCGGGCCCGCCCCCGCCGCGAGGCCGGCGGCTTCACGGCCTGGCGAACGGGACTTTCCCGGGCGCGACGTTCGGCCTCCGGTCCTCCGGGCACCCGTACGGGCCGGGGCTCCGAGCCGCCCGGGTGCCGAGGCTCTCGTACGGTGCTCGCCCCGAGCGCCCGTACGGTGACCTATCCCCGCCCCGCCCGGCGCTCCCGCAGCAAGCGGTACGCCTCGAATCCGTCCGGTACCCAGTCCCACTCCGCGAGCCTGGCCTCCACCTCCTCCTCGGCGAGGAACGCGTGCCAGGCCACCTCCTCCGCCTGAGGCTCGACCGGCCCGTCCCACCGCACCTCGTAGACCGCCGACCACCACGACTGTCCCTCCGGCCCCTCGTAGAGGAACCGGAAGAGCGGCGTCGGGGACGGCAGGCCCGAGACGCCCAGCTCCTCCTGCGCCTCCCGCAGCGCCGCCTCGTCGTAGGACTCGCCCGCCGCCACGACACCCCCCACGAACATGTCGTAGCGCGACGGGAAGACGAGCTTGCCCGGGGTGCGGCGGTGGACGAAGATCCGCCCCTGCCCGTCCCGGGCCAGCACGAACACGCACCGGTGCCGCAGCCCCCGCGCGTACGCCTCGCCGCGTGGCGCCCGGCCCACCACCCGGTCCGCCGCGTCCACGATGTCCAGTACCTCGTCCGCCGGCGAAGGGGCCGCCGGCTGCCGCTGCTCGCTCATGGGCCCATCCAACCAGCGGGCCCCGGCGAGCGGACCCGCGCGGTGGGGGTCGTACGGCGGACGGGCCGCCTCGGTGCGGCGGGAGGTCGCGCACCCTCAGCGCGGCTGGAGGTCGCGCACCCGGCCCGGCTCCGCCGAACCCGACGGCATCGCCGGATGGCGGCCGATCAGCACGATGCCGAGGACGATCGCGGCCAGCCCCGCCGCCTCCCACGCCAGCGCCCCCGGCGTCGTCCGCAGCCGGTCGCCCAGGAAGCCGACCCCGCAGACGATGCCCGAGATCGGCTGCGCCGCCGTCAGCGCGGGCAGCGACATCCGCAGCGGCGCCGTCTCGAAGGCGCTCTGCACCAGCACCAGCGCGGTGACCCCGAGGACCAGCACCCCGTAGGGCTGCCAGCTGGTGACGAGAGTCGTCCAGCCGCCGTCCTTCAGCCGCTCGCCGCTGACCCGGGTCAGCGCGTCCTGCACGCCGTAGAGCATCCCGCCCGCGACCGCCAGCAGGGCCGCCTCCACGCTCATCCGCAGCCGCTTCGCGAGCGCCGCCAGCAGGATCGCCCCGCCCACCATGAGCCCCACGATCAGCCAGTGCCGCAGGGGATCGGTCACGGACTCACCGCCGCGCGGGCGGCCCGCGACGACGAAGGCCGCCACGCCGCCCGCCAGCAGCCACAGCCCGCACCAGCCCGTACGGCCCAGCCGCTCACGGGTCTGCCAGCGCGACAGGGCCATCGCGAACAGCAGGTTCGTCGCCATCAGGGGCTCCACCAGCGACACCTCGCCGTGGCCGAGCGCGATCGCGCCGAGCACCATGCCGACGATCATCAGCCCGATGCCGACCAGCCAGCGGGGCATGCGCATGAGGTCGAGCAGCAGCCGCGGGGAGAGGAAGTCGCTCATCGGGGCCCGCTGGGCGGCGTTCTGCTGGAAGACGAAGCCGATGCCCAGGCAACAGGCGGCACCCAGGGCGAAGGCGAAGACCATCACGTCGCGCACCTCAAGACCGGGTGGTCGTAGGGGACTTGACAGAGAAACGATAGCCGCCGCGGGGGCGGTGCGACGGCTGGGTACCCCTCTTCACGCCGTCCATCCCCGTGGAAGATCGGCCTTGACTCGGAGCTGTGACTACCGCTTTGCTGTGCGTGACCGGCATGGTCGTCCCGCGGGCTCCGCCCCGGCGGCCGGAGGGGACGCACTCCGTGGAGGAAGCCCGTAGATGACGCCCCCGCCACCCCTGGGCCGCCCACGCCGCAAGGGCGGCCCGGCCTTCGACCCCGCCCTCGACGACGCCGCGCTCGCCACCGCCCGTGACGCCCTGGCCCGCGGCCGCTGGGCCGCCGCCCGCGACCTCCTCGCCGGGACGGGCGACGACTGGGACCGCCGGGGCCACCGCCTCGTCGTCCTCGCCGAAGGCGCCGGCAGCGCCGCCCGGGCCCGCGAATGGCAGCTCGCCGAGCCCGGCAGCCCCGACGCCTCCGCCCTCCTCGCCTGTGCCGCCGTCCGTCGCGCCGTCGCCGGCGGGGAGAGCCCCGACACGGCCCGCGCGGCCTGCCTCGCCGCCGCCCGGCTGGCGCCCGCCGACCCCTCGCCCTGGCTCGCCGTCCTCGTCCTCGCCCACCGCACCGGCACCGACGACGAACGGGCCCGCGCCTTCGACCAGGTGCGCGCCCGGCACCGCGACCACCACCACGCGCACCACCTGATGGCCGCCTGCCTGGCCGAGCGGCAGCGGGGCGACCGGGACGACCCCCTCCACGAGGTCTACGACTTCGCCTCCTGGGCCGCCGAGCAGGCACCCGCCGATTCACCCCTGGCCGTGCTCCCCGTCGTCGCCCACGCCGAGCGCTACCGCGTCCTCGCCCGCGCCGGTCTCGAACCCCGTGACCCCGCGCGCTCCGGCCACTGGACCGGCCGTCGCGCGCGCCAGGTCATGAAGGCCGCCTTCGACTGGTGGCTGGAGTGGGACGTCGACGACGGCACCGCCCACCCCCGGCGGAAGATCGACCTCAACTACCTCGCGCACGCCAAGCTCCACGAGGGCCGCCCGGCCGAGACGGCCGCCCTGCTCACCCGCATCGGCCCGCACGCCACGCCCGCCCCCTGGTCGTACCCCGACCGGGACCCCCGAAAGGCGTTCCAGGCCGCGTGCCGCGCCACGTTCGGCGCCGCCTGAGGGCGCCGTGACCGCGTACGCGCCCTGCCCGTGCCCGGTTCCCGCGTGCCGGCCGGTGTGCCCGGACGCCGCGGGCGGGGTCACTCCTCCAGTCCCTTCCCCACCCGCCGCGAAGCCGTGAACGCGTACAGATCGAGCACCCCCGGCGCCTCCACGATCCCGGGACCGCCGCCGCGTACCCACTCCGCGATGTCCGCCAGCGCGTCGTCGTCATTGACCAGACCCAGCCACACCGGCCTGCCTCCCGCCGCGCGGCCGGCCGCCGAGGGCTGGACGACCACGACGTTCGCCTGCTCGCAGACGTCCAGGCACTCCGACGCCCGTACCCGCGCCGCGTCCCCCACGGCCGCGCGCAGACGGGCGATCTGTCCGGCGTGGTCGACGCCGGGCACCTTCCGCGGGTCGCCGCAGCAGCAGCCCCGGCACACCGTGATCCGGCAGGGCGCGGAGGCGGGGGCGGGCACGGCACGGCGGGAGCGGTTGGTGATCATCGGGCGATGATACGCAGCGTGAACGCGCCCGGGACATGACGCGTCCCCCACGGGAAGCCCGTGGGGGACGCGTCATGTCCCGCGGAGCGGGAGCGAAGGGAAGAGGGGAAGAGGGGAAGAGGGCCCCGGCCGTCCGTCAGTCGTGCGCCTCCGCCGTCACCGGCTTCGGGATCAGGAAGGACGTCGCGAGCGCGGCCGCCAGGATGACGACTCCGGCGATCATGCCCGAGGTGTAGCCGGTGGACGAGGACGCGTCCGAGGGGTCGGTCGCGGTCTTCACGGCGTACAGCAGGGCGAAGCTCAGGCCCGCGCCCAGGTTGAACGCGCCCGCGTTGAGGCCGGGCAGGAAGCCCGGGTTGTCCTCGGGGGAGAGGACGACCCCGAGACCGTTGAGCACGATGTTGGCCACGCCCGCGTAGGTGATGCCCACCAGCAGCGAGGCCACCAGCAGCATGACGCGCGAGTGGGACGGGAGGGTGACGATCATCAGGACGACGGAGGCCGCGGCGCCGACGAGCCCGATGCGCAGGACGCGCCCGTACCCGTAGGTGGCGGCGAGCCGCCCGGCGATCGGGCCCGTGGCCAGCCCGGCGAGGGCGTACGGCGTCAGCGTCCACCACGCGGACTGTTCGGCGCTCATGCCGAGACCGGCCTCGGCGTCCTGCGCGAACGACGGGATCAGCCCGTTCATGACGGCGAAGACGCCCGTCATGGTGAGCACGGTGGTCAGCAGGATCGCCCAGGTCGCGCGCCGGCGCAGGTGGTGGGTGGCGACCAGCGGGTGGGCGCTGCGGTCCTCGGTCCGCCAGAACAGGGCGAAGGAGACGGCGGCGACGGCCGTCAGGACGCCGACGAGCGTCCAGTTCGCGGCGCCCAGCTTGCCGGCCTCGTTGAGCGCGACGAGCAGCGAGCCGACCGAGACGACCAGCAGGCCGACACCGGGCCAGTCCATCCGGCTCGCGGCGGGCACCTTGGACTCGGGGGTCAGGGTCGCGACGAGGACGGTGGCGACGACGGCCACGACGGCCATCGCCCAGAAGACGGCCTGGAAGCCGTGGTTGTCGGCGAGGAAGCCGCCCGCGAGGGAGTCGACGCCGGCGATGCCGCCGTTCACCGCGGTGATCACGCCCAGCAGGGTGCCGTACCGCTTGGGCTCGGTGACCTCCACCCGCAGCATGATCAGGCAGAGCGGGACCGTCGGGCCGGACACGCCCTGGATCACCCGGCCGACGAAGAGCATGGGCACGCTCTGCGCCAGCGCGGCGACCACGCAGCCGACGGCCATCAGGGCCAGCATCCCGGCCAGGACCTTCCGGCGCCCGATGACGTCGCCGAGGCGCGGCAGGAAGAGCGAGAACAGGGCGGCCGAGGTGAAGAACGCGGTCTGGGTGAGCCCGATCTCGGCGGAGCTGGCACCGAGGCTGTCCTCGATGCTCTTGAGCGCCGGGCTGAGCATGCTGGCGTTGAGCTGGAAGGCGACGCAGGCCGTGAGCAGTGCGGTGACCAGCACCGCCACTCGGGTGGGGCGACTGCTGGTCGCGCCGGTGGGCCGGTCGCCGGGGGTGCGGTCAGTGCGGGAAGGGTTCATGCCTCGTGGATCTCTGCGAGCGCAGCGAAGCGGCTGCTACCGGAGTGATCAAAGATACCGACTCCGGTCAAAAGGGTCATTTCTATGGGTAACCGCTCGCGCGGATGGGCGAGTGGGCTCCCAAACACAGAAAAGCCCCAGCAAATGCTGGGGCTTTCCTTCGGTGTCCGAGGGGGGACTTGAACCCCCACGCCCGATAAAGGGCACTAGCACCTCAAGCTAGCGCGTCTGCCATTCCGCCACCCGGACCGGGTGTTTCGTCTTCCGGGCTGTTCCCTTCCGACGAGGAAAACAATACCAAAGATCTGGGGGTGCTCGATCACCCGCTCAGCCGGACCCCGGCGGACCGGCCCGAGGCTCCGGTGGCGGGTTCCGCGACGGGGGCTGCGGCGGGCGTGGCGACGGGCTCCGGTAGCGGCCCCGGGCGGCCTTCGTGACGGGCGGATGTCGGCGGTATTGCGGCCTTGGGCTGAGGCGGACGGAGAGAGAGGATGGCGATGGACCACGCCGCGGGCCCGGCCTTCTCCGGGCGGGCGCGCGGCAGCGAACCAGAGGAGGCAGCGTGAGCGAGTCGAAGCCGGCCGGCGCCGGGACGGGCAGGAGCGCCGGGGACGCCGAGAGGGAGGTCGTCGACCTCTGCCGCGATCTGATCCGGATCGACACCAGTAACTACGGCGACCACTCCGGGCCGGGCGAGCGCGCCGCCGCCGAGTACGTGGCCGAGAAGCTCGCCGAGGTCGGGCTGGAGCCGCGGATCTTCGAGTCCCACAAGGGCCGCGCCTCGACGGTGGCGAGGATCGAGGGCGAGGACCCGTCCCGCCCGGCCCTGCTCATCCACGGCCACACCGATGTCGTCCCGGCCAACGCCGAGGACTGGACCCACCACCCCTTCGCGGGTGAGATCGCCGACGGCTGCCTGTGGGGGCGCGGCGCGGTCGACATGAAGGACATGGACGCGATGACCCTCGCGGTCGTCCGCGACCGGATGCGCTCCGGGCGCAAGCCCCCGCGCGACATCGTGCTCGCCTTCCTCGCGGACGAGGAGGCCGGCGGCGTCTACGGCGCCCGCCACCTGGTGGACAAGCACCCCGGGCTCTTCGAGGGGGTCACCGAGGCGATCGGCGAGGTCGGCGGCTTCTCCTTCACCGTCAACGAGAACCTGCGGCTCTATCTGATCGAGACCGCGCAGAAGGGCATGCACTGGATGCGGCTCACCGTGGACGGCACCGCCGGCCACGGCTCGATGACCAACAAGGACAACGCGATCACGGAGCTCTGCGAGGCGGTCGGCCGGCTCGGGCGGCACGAGTTCCCGGTCCGGGTGACCAAGACCGTGCGGTCCTTCCTCGACGAGCTCTCCGACGCGCTCGGCACCCCGCTCGATCCCGAGGACATGGAGACGACGCTCACCAAGCTGGGCGGCATCGCCAAGATGATCGGCACCACCCTGCGCAACACCGCGGCCCCGACCATGCTCGGCGCCGGGTACAAGGTGAACGTCATCCCGGGCCAGGCCGTCGCGCATGTCGACGGCCGCTTCCTGCCGGGGTACGAGGAGGAGTTCCTCGCCGACCTCGACCGGATCCTCGGGCCGCGGGTCAGGCGCGAGGACGTCCACGCGGACAAGGCGCTGGAGACGAGCTTCGACGGTGCCCTCGTCGACGCGATGCAGTCGGCGCTCAAGGCCGAGGACCCGATCGCGCGGGCCGTGCCGTACATGCTCTCCGGCGGCACCGACGCCAAGTCCTTCGACGACCTCGGGATCCGCTGCTTCGGTTTCGCGCCGCTCCAGCTGCCGCCGGAGCTCGACTTCGCGGGGATGTTCCACGGCGTCGACGAGCGGGTGCCCCTGGAGGGCCTGAAGTTCGGCGCACGGGTGCTCGACCGGTTCATCGATCAGTGCTGAAACATCGTAAATTCGTTTCTTCGCCACCGGAAAGAGTGAATGAATTGAGGGTTGCGTAGCCCGATTACCTCCTCGTCGTTACAGGTGTGCGGTCCGCGGCTGGGACCGCTTGCCAACTAGGAGGAATCAATGCTCAAGAAGGTTGTCGCTGCTGCGGCGGTCACCGGTGGTGTCGTGCTCGCGGGCTCGGGCGTCGCCATGGCCAGCTCGGGTGCGCAGGGCGCCGCGGTGAACTCCCCCGGCGTCGTGTCGGGGAACGTCATCCAGGCCCCGGTGCACGTCCCGGTGAACGTCTGCGGCAACTCGATCAACATCGTCGGGCTGCTGAACCCCACCTTCGGCAACAAGTGCGTCAACAACTGACGTTGTGCCTCATCCCGTAAAGGGTGTGAAGGGCGGCTCCGGGGCGCGCTGCGCGCGTGCCTCCGGAGCCGTCCGGTCTTCCTGCGCGTGGGCCTCGTGCGCCCACGCGTGTTCCGCACGGTAAGGCAAGAGAGGCAGTAACGTCATGCGACAGGTGGCCAAGAAGAGCTTGATCACCGCGGCGGCGGCAAGTGGCGTGATCGCCATGACCGGCGCGTACTCCTACGCGGACTCGGGGGCCCACGGCGCGGCCTCCCACTCGCCGGGTGTGGCGTCCGGTAACACCGTCCAGGTCCCCGTACACATCCCGGTGAACGCCTGCGGCAACACCGTGAATGTGATCGGTGCGCTCAACCCGGCCTCGGGCAACCGCTGTGCCAACGGCGGCGGCCACGGCAAGGGCGGCCACGGCAAGGGCGGCGGCAACCACGGCTCCGGGGGCGCGCACGGCGCGGCCTCCCACTCGCCGGGTGTCGCCTCCGGTAACACCGTCCAGGTCCCGGTGCACGTCCCGGTGAACGCCTGCGGCAACAGCGTCAACGTCGTCGGCATCGGGAACTCCACCACCGGAAACGGCTGCGCCAACGCCGGTGGCCACGTCGGTGGTCACGACCACCAGTGGCCGGGTCACCCCGGGCACAACAACCCGCCCCACCAGCCTCCGGGCAAGCCGGGGCACCCCGGGGAGCACAAGCCCCCCACGCACCACACCCCGGGTCACGAGCAGCCCGGCCACAAGCCGCCTGCCCACCCCCACAAGCCGGCGGACCACAAGCCCGCCGAGCACCCGACCGGCCACAAGCCGGGCGGACACCCCACGGGTCACAAGCCCACCGGGGAGCACCCCGCGCACATCACCCCCGCTGCGCACCGCACCCCGGCCGAGGTGAAGGACGCCCACCGTGACGGTGGCGTCCTCGCGGCCCCGGCGGCCAAGGCCGTCGAGCTCGCGCACACCGGCGCGGGTCAGCTCGGCATGGCCGGCGCCGCCAGCGCCGGACTGCTCCTGGGCGGGGCGGTCATCTACCGCCGCGCCCGCGCCGCGCAGAACTGATCCGGCTCACCCCGGACGGAGCGGCACCAGGCACACAGCACGGAGCGGGGCCCGCGGCCGCGGGCCCCGCTCCGTATGCGTTCACCACGTCGCACGCAGCTGGCGGATGATCCGGCGTCGCAGCCGCACCCGGCGGCTGCCGTCGGGATAGAGTCGCAGTCGGTCCAACTCCCAGTGTCTGTACTCGGCATGGTCGGTCAGCAGGCGTGTGGTCGCCCCTCGGGAGACCCCGCGAGGCACATACACATCACAGAATTCGTATTCCGGCATCGCATCTATTGTGTGGCCTCCACGCCTCCCTGACCAGGGGCCATGCCCCGGAACCCCATCTGACCTGCGCAGGAAGCGGCTACGGGTGTAACCGAGTGGCTAGGGGTGGCCAGAGGTGACCTGTACGGCATGTGTACGCCGAGACGGTCACTGCGGGCGGCCTCTGAAAACCGTCCCCGGGCGCCGCAGCGGCGTCCCCTCCCCCTTACACCGGTAGCACTGGCACAGCGGCCACCGGTCATCGATCAACGGCGCGTTGGGCAGTTCCTCGATCCTGGCCGACCACGACTTGACCTCCCGCATCTGCTTGGTCTGCCCGTTGTAGTCGTACACCTTGATCCAGAGATGCGTCATCGCTGATTCCGTCCGGTCGCGTGCAGGGCGTACCTGCCAGAAAACCGGCCGGGTGGATCTCGCAGAGAGTGCCTGTCTGTAGTCCTGCCCGTAATCCAGAATTGGCGACATGGCAGGCGTGGAAAACATCGGTCCGATGATCCGGAGACTGCGCCAGGAACGTGGCTGGTCTCAATCCGACCTTGCCCGGAAGCTGAACGATGCTGCCGGAGGGTCGCCGACACTCGACAGGCAGCACGTCTACCGGTGGGAGACCGGCCGCCGCACCCCCCGGGACTGGCTCCCGTTCCTGGCCGCCGTGTTCCGGGTGGACGTGGAGACGCTGGAGCGGGCCACTGCGGCAGGCAGGACGGCCGCCACGCCTCCCGTGCCGACCGTGGCCGACTTCCTGCCCGAGGGTGACCCGTTCGCCCCCCTGGCGACGCGTGAGGGCCGCCGGATCGGGGCCAGCACCGTGGCCGACCTGAACGGGCGGGTGCACGGCCTCCGGCTGGCCGATGACGTCGTGTACGGCCGGGACCTGATCGGCCGGGCCCTGCGGGAGCTGCGGGCGGCTGTGACCCTCTACCGGGAGTCGACGTTCACGGACGAGACCGGCCGCCAACTCTTGCAGGGCATAGGGGAGTTGGCGCAGATCGCCGGTTGGATCGCCTCGGACGCGGGCCAGCATGAGGACGCGGAGCGCATCTATCGACTCGGTCTGTCGGCGGCACATCAGGCCGGGGATGCCACCCTGGCGGGCAACCTCCTGGGATCGCTCGCCTACCAGACGGCCAATATGGGGGATCCCCTGGAGGCCGTGGCCATGGCGCAGGCGGCGGCCGACGGCGCGGGGGAGGCTCCGCCCCGGGCGCGGGCCCTGTACCTCGATCGCGTGGCGTGGGCTCACACGCAGGCCGGGCAGGCGCAACCGGCCATGCGGGCACTCGGGGAGGCCGGGGAGGCGATCACGGAGCACACGGACGGCACGGAAGAGCCGGGGTACCTCTACTGGGTGTCGCCGGACGAACTGAAGGTGATGGAGGCCCGGGTGTACACGGAGCTGCACCGGCCGCTGCGGGCCGTCCCGCGCCTGCGTGACGTCCTCGGACAGTACGACGCGACGCACGCCCGGGAACTGGCCCTGTACCTGTCCTGGCTCGCCGTGGCCCTGGCCGACGCGAACGAACCGGAGGAGGCGGCGGCCACGGCGGACCGCATGATCCGGATGTCCGCCGACGTGGCGAGCGACCGGACCGACGGGCGGGCGGCCGTCGTGCTGAAGCGGCTGGAGGACTTCCGGGACGTCCCCGAGGTGGCCAGCCTCCTGGAGGAGTTCCCGGCCGCGTAGGCGGCAACGACCCCTCCGGGAAAAGTTTCTGACGGGTCCTCCTGCCCAACCTGATGAACCTGTTCCGAGGTTGAGCCCTGCCCTCGCTCCTGGTGCAGCGTGAGACGCAGTCAGCCGCTTGACGCACCGTTTCGCCGGTCTATGCTCGGAGGTAGATCACTCATAGCAACGGATGGTGCTGATACAGCACCAGAGGAGGCGGATATGGCAACGGCGCAGGCGACCGAGACCCGTAAGGCGGTGCTCACGCCCCGGCAGGTCGAAGAGGAGTACAGCATCAGCGTTCACACCCTGCGGGCCCACCGGTACCGCAAGACGGGACCCAAGTACCTGAAGGCTCCCGGCCGCAGCGGACACACCCGCTACCGGCGCGCGGACATCGAGGAGTGGCTGAACGGGCAGGTCATCGACCCCGAGGCGCAGCGATGAGCGCCGGGCAGGTGGCCACGGCCCTGGAGCTGGCCGCCCTGGGCGTCCCGGTCTTCCCGCTGCGCGGTAAGCGACCCCTGGCGCTCTGCCCGGCCTGTGAGGGCAACCGGTGCGGCGGACGGCCGCACATGCGCTCCAAGGGACTGTGCCGGTGCCCGAGGCCCTGCCACGGGTGGGCGGCGGCCACGACCGACCGAGGCGTCATCACATCCCCGGCGTGGGCTCCGGCGTGGCGGCAGGCGGACGGCGTGGGCTGGCACCCCGGCGGCGCCTTCACGCAGGGCGTGACGGTCGTCGACCTGGACGACGCGGCGGCCGTGACGTGGGCCAGGGCAACGCTCCCGGCCACCCGGACCGTGCAGACCTCCCGGGGCGAGCACTGGCTGTACCTGGGCGGCATGACCTCCTCGAACGCCGTACGCCCCGGGGTCGACCTGAAGTCCCGCATGGCGTACGCCGTCTGGCGCGGCCGGGGGACGGGACAGATGGTCCGGCTCCCGGAGGCCGTCCGCGTCCTGGGCTCACGGGAAGAGGCCACCTCCTCCTCCTCCTCCTCGGGCCGCATCGTTCTGTCCGCTCCGCGACCGGCGGCGGCCTCCTCGGTACGGACGTCGTGGGAGCGGGAGGTGACCACCGGGTGCCGTCACACGGAGGGGTACGTGAGCCGGGGCGTGGAGCTGGCCCGGCAGCACATCACGGCCCACCGGACGAACGGCGCCGGGACGGCCACGTACGGCCGCGCCAGGGCGATAGCCAGCGCTCACCGGGACTGCCCCGGGCCCTGCCCCCTGACGGGCGTCTGGCAGGCACTGAAGGACGCGGCCGTGTCGGTCGGCGTCCCCGAGGAGTACGCGGTGCGGCAGGTCAGGCAGGGAATCGCCGCAGCGTGAACGGTCAGCCGGCTGGCCTAGGCCGATCGGTGTGCAGGCAAGCGGAAGGGCCCAGGGTTGCAGCCCCGGGCCCTCCAGAAGAAGTCAGAAGTCCGTCCCCTGGGGGCGGCCCGCAACCTCTCCTTTCCAGTACCCACGGTACAAGAGTCGGCGGGCCAACCACAGGTCGACGGCATCACCTTCAGGAGACACAGTGATGCCCGAACAGAACGACTGGAGCGACATCCCCGGAGCCATCCCGCCCGAGGAGGCCGAACGGTCCATCGGGGAACTCCGTTCGTGGGCCATGGCGAACGGCATCGACCCCGACACCACGTCGGCGGCCAACATCCTGGCCGCACGCAAGGCGGCCATGAGCGCGGCGCAGGCGGCCGTGCCGCTCCCCGGCCCCCGGGCCGCCACCGGGGCCATGTCCGGCATGAACAGCCTGAACCTGACGGACGGCTGGCAGTACGACGTGGCGTCCATCGGAGCGGAGCCGCACCTGATCCGGGACGTCCTGGAGCGCCAGTCGGCCGCGTGGCTCGTCGGGCCGTCCGGCTCGTACAAGTCGTTCATCGCCCTGTCCATGGCCATCTGCGTGGCCACCGGCCGCCCCTGGTACGACCGCGAGACGTACGCCGGGCCGGTCGTCTACATCTGCTCCGAGGGCTCCAAGGCGTGGGGCAAGCGCATGGCGGCCTACGCGCAGGTGCACGGGATCTCCGGCGACCGGCACCCGTTCTACCTGCGCCCGGCTCCCATCGAGATCGGGAGCGAGGAGTGGGAGGCCCTGGCCGCCCTCCTGGAGCACGTGCGGCCCGCTCTCGTCGTCGTCGACACGCAGGCGCAGTGCGCCACGGCGGCCGACGAGAACAGCAACTCCGAGATGGCGCGCATCGTCAAGCGGCTGGCGGCTATGGCCAACCGGACCGGCGCGGCCGTCCTCACGGTCCACCACTCCGGCCACGGCAAGGAAGGCCGGGACATCCGGGCCCGAGGCGCCTCCTCGATCTACGCGGCGGCGGACACGGAGCTGAAGGTGGTCCCGAAGGAACAGACCATCGACGACCGGGGCCAGGAGTCCATCCGGTACATCTCCCTGGAGGCCAGCAAGCAGAAGGACATGCCGACGGGCCCGGTCGTCACCCTGTCCCCGCACGTCGTGGAGATCAACGGGGCGACCGACTACTACGGGAGGCCGGTTACGTCCCTGGTGCTGGTCGACATCGACCCGCCCAAGGGGGACGACGCGAGCACCCCGGAGGAGTGGGCCGCCATGCTCTACGCGGCCGGTGTGCGGGAGGCCATGGGCCGTGACCGGCTGATCCAGGAGGCGAACGTGAAGGGCCTGGAGGGCTTCCCCCGGAAGGCGGCCGAGGCGGCGAAGGTGGCCAAGGCGCACAAGGAACTGATCGCCCGGAAGGCGGCCGAGGGACAGGGCGCGTTCGACGAGTAGGCGGAGGGCTCCCGGGCGACTGTTCCCCTGTTCCCCGTTCCCGGGCCTCCTGAGCACAGCCCCCCAACCGTGTCCGGTATGGGGGGTTTTGCTTGTTCCCCAGACCTGTTCCCAGGGGCCTGTTCCGACCATGATCGGGGAACAGTTCCCCGGACTGTTCCCACTGTTCCCTGATCTTGTAAAGGTGCAGGTCAGACCTGTTCCCACCCTCGGGAACAATTGTTCCTGGGCGTCCACTGTTCCCTGTTCCCCCCCCTATAGGGGGGAACAGTTGGGACGGCGGGAACAGGTCGGAGGAACAGAACAGGCGGCAGACTGGCCGCATGAGCGCTTTCTACGACTACTCGGGGGGCGGTCGCTTCCCGCAGTACAGGGACTTCAGGCCCGGCGGCACGGGCGTCAACGACTACGGCGAGACGTACGAGGAACTGTTGCGGCGCCTCCTCCTGGGTGGCCCAATGCCGGTACGGCTTCCCAGGACGTCACAGGAGGCCGTCAGGGGCACTCCCGCGCCCGTGGAGGTATCCGAGGAACCGTCGGCCGGAGCGGGCCCGCAGGAGTGGGCACAGTGGCTCTACGACAACGGCGTGACCCGTCCCGGCGGGCGGGACGCTCTCCGGCGCCAGGCCCTCCGCCTCGGGGCGCAGCGGTACCCGGGGAAGTCGACCATCGGGGCGGCCGTCGCCAGGGCTCACCGGCAGGTGTGCGCCGACGCGGCACGGGAGCGCTCCAAGCTCGCCTACGCCGAGGGGTTCGGGGTGCGTCCCTGAGAACGGGTCTCCCACCGGCCTACGGCCGGTGCTCGCAGAAGAGGCCACCTCTTCCTCCTCTTGGTCCCTGACGTCCGGGAGCGCGGGAGCGGGTGGCCTCTTGCTCTTGGAGCACCCCGCGCAGCGGGTGCGACTCCCACGGCAAGGGCGTGACAGGCTGGCCGTGTGCGCCGAGGAGGGTGCAGCAGAGAGCCCCCGGCCGCTTCCCTCGGTCGGGGGCTCTCGACGTCTCAGGCGGCCGTCTGTGGTTACCAGTTTTTACCAGTCGGCCCCAGGGAGAAGAGGACCGTCAGGGGTTCTCAGGCGGCCGTCTGTGCCCTCGGGGGCTCCCGGTCCTCCGGCCGTCCGTCACGGCGCCTGCCGGGGCGGACATGACGAGAGCCCCGCCAACTCGAATGGCGGGGCTCTCAGGGGGTGTCAGCGGGCCGTATGCGGCCTTACCGGCTGGCCACCCGTCGGCGGTTCCGTTCCGCCCTCTTGGCCGACAGGACGGCCAGCACCGTGGCCACGGCGTGGATGATCTCGAACATCTCAGATACTCCTCGGGTTGATCGCGGTCGGGTGCTTCAGGCGGACAGGGCGGTCACCTTGTCGGCGTACTTCTGGCGGGCCGCCAGTGCCGCCTTGGGGGCGCCGGTCACGGTCATGCGGGCCATGGCCTCATGCGTCCGGACCGGGGCCAGGACGACCCACAGCTTGCCGCGCGGCTCCGCCTGCGCCACTGCGCGTTTCATGTCCTCCGTGCCCTGGCTGAACACGACGGCCCGGTAGCTGTCGGCCATGGGTACCCGCACGTACTCCTCTTCGGTCACCTCCACGGCTGTCTGCCCGGTGCCCTCCTCCACGGTCACCGGCTCCGCCCCGGTCGTGCTCCCGTCCTTCACGTCCGTCTTGCTCCCGTACTCCACGGACGTCTTGTCGTGTTCCTTCAGGGCCTGGGAGATAGCTCCCACGGACGGGTTCCGCGTCTTCCCGTCGGCCGTCCTGTACGTCAGGTGCGGCTGAATCTGCCGGATCGTGAATCCCTTCTCCCGCAGCGCCACGGCCTGCGCGGTCATTGCCTCGGACATGACCGGCCGACGGCCGCCGATGCGCCCCCTCTTCCGGGCCGCCTCCAGGCCGTTCTTTGTCTTCTTCACGATGTCCCGGCGCCGGTCCTCCGCCAGGGCGAACGCCAGGTCAAGGATCAGACTCCGCTCCGTGTGCTCGCCCCGGGCGATGCCGTCGAGAACCTTCACGGAGTAGCCGCGCTCGAACAGGTCGGTCAGCATGATCAAACCTTCGAGGAGGTTGCGACCGAGGCGGTCAACTTCCTGCACGCAGAGCATGTCTCCGTCTCGCATGAACCCGAGGGCCGCTTGCAGCGCCGGACGCTCCGCCACGTTCGTCTTGCCGCTGATCTTCTCTTCGAAGATCCGGATGCACCCTGCCTCCTTCAGGGCGTCGTGCTGGCGTGCCGTCTCCTGCTTGTCGGTGCTCACTCGCACCAGACCGATCAGTGCCATGACCTCTCCGTTCATCAAACGTGCTTGCCGACAAGATGAACAGTAGCACATAGATGAACGGGTTGATGAACAGATCAGAGGTTGGTCGGCGGGTGAACAGGGGGAGTTGGCGCAGGTTCACCTAACGACCGTTTGATGAACAGGTCTCCAGGCTCTGCATACCCCGTGATCACACGCGTGAGCCTGCGCGTGTGCGCGTGCGTGCGCGCGGGCGCGGGCGCGCGAGGCCCCGAGGATCGACAAATAAAAGCGGCAGGCGTGCCCGTCGGCTTTTGAGGTCTGAAGGTTTAGACCAGTCGATTTGGTCGGCTGGCACTTCACGACTCGCGTGCGCCTGCGCGACGCACGGCGCGGGCCGACGGGCCCGGCGGATAGTCGGGGCATGGGAATGCCGGGCGAATGCGTGCGTGCGTGCCCAGGGGTGCCAGGGGGCGCCATGTTGCGCCGTGCGTGGCTGACAGGAGACGGGGGAGGCATGGGGAGGCTTGCCGGGGGTGCCAGAGAAAATCCGGGCGGGCCGGAAGCCGGGCGGATCGAGAAAAAGAACTCCCGGGAGAAAACCAATTTCTCTCACGAATGCGAGATTGGGTCCCCGGTTTAGGTCGTCTGTCCGTTCACGCGTGGCTCACGTGGGCGAGTGATCAAAAACGGCCCGCAGAATGGGGCCTCTGGCGGCCTGCCAGCGTTGCCCCGGTGTGATTCCCTCCGGCCCGCCCTGCGGGGCTCTCTGGCGGCCGTACAGAGGGCCTGTCCTGAAGGCCGTAAACCCCCAGGTCAGAGCGCTGCGGATCGAGCCGGGCGAGCCCTTGTCGTGACGCATAGCGGTACATAAAGGCGCGAAACGGGCACGGTTTGCGCGGAACCTTGCGGTAGGCCATGCGCGACGGCGGCCACCGGGCATGATCGGCAAGGCCGGAGGGTGTCCGGAAGGGTTGCGCGGCCCTTTGCGCCCGACCTTGCGGCAGGCCACTTCGGGTTCCTATGCGGCAGGCTGGCGCGGGTCGGCGTGCGGGCCCTTGCGCCCGGCCTTGCGGCAGACCTCCCCCGGGGGAGTGTCCGGGCAGGTCAGAGGGTGTCGAGGAGTGTTGCACGGGGGTTGCACAGCCGGTTGCGGCGGCCAGAAAACCCCAGAGGACAGCCGGTCGGCCGAATCCGGAGGGCGAGAAAATCCGGCGCCGCTTGTTGACGCGGAGCCAGCCGGCCTAGGCCATCAACCCTGGTCAGTGGCCCTGTCGTTGCTGACACCCGTAGGCGTGCGAGAGCCCCCGGGGCTCGTCAGGTCCGGGGGCTCTCTGGGTGTTGACCGCGTCGGGAGGCTGGCCAGCCGACAGGTACAGCCTAGTCCCGCCACGTTCCCTCGCGTATGCGCCGGTTGCGTTCGTTCTGGTAGGCGTTGAATTCGTCGGCGCAGGGGCGGCACCGGATCCGGCCGTCTGAGGGCTCCCCGCATCGGATGCACAGACCGGCCTGACGGCGGTTCTTTCTGCGTCTGGTCACGAACGCATGGCTTGCGGGCCGCTGAACGGCGCGGCACTTCTCGCACCATCGGAAGGCGCACGCCTCGGGCAGGGGGTCTCCGCACCGGGTGCACAGTCCGAGTGCGCGGGCCAGGGTGCGTTCCCTCTCGCTGCTGAACTGCACGGCCTACGCCTCCGCCGTGTCCACGGCGTTGTTCACGAATGCCTTCTGGCGTTCCCTCTTGCCGGGCATCTGTCGGCAGTGGCATTCCGGGCCGCCGAGTTCCGTCAGACCCGTGCAGCCGTCCGGGCCGTGCCGCCGGGAAGTGTGCGAGCAATTCGGGCACACGGCAGCGGTTTTGATGGTCCACCCGGAGTTGAGGCCCGGCCCTTTGCGGCCGTCGTTCATGTGGACCCACGGTCGGAATGCGGAACCTGTTGCCATGGGGTGGACCATACGGGGGAGAATGGGCGGCGGAAAGAGGCATTCCCCGGCCTCGAATCAACCGACTTGGCCGGAGGCGTGATGAAGAGACGGGGTGGCTTCTTTCCGGAGCCGTGCGCCGACAGGCGCAGGGCGACCCATATGCGGGAGGCTGGCATGGCGTACGACATTCCCGGTGGCATCGGAGTGACCGGGTACAGCGACACGGACGACATTCTGAAGCGGCTGGACCGGCTCCGGGAGAGCGGCCCCACGTGGGACGACTTCAAGGGGCGCGCGGCCGACGGTGCGGGCCGGACGGCCAGCCTGGAGGAGGTCCGGGACCTCCTGGGGCCGGAGAGCGGCGGCCAGCGGCCGACGGCCAGCACGGCGGCCCTGGCGGAGATCCGGGATCTCCTGACGGATGTTCCGGTCCTCCTGGAGGAGTCGGCCCTGAAGTCGGTGGTCCTCCAGGAGAGCGGCCGTCTCATCCGGGCCGAGTGAGGCGCCCCTGAAACGCAGAGAGCCCCCCAGGGTGATCCTGAGGGGCTCTCGTGTGTCAGCGGTGGCCCGATTCCGGGTGTGCTTCCAGGTGGATTCCAGGTGCCTGAAGTGCCGTTTCCCGTGGAGGCCGTGGCCTTCATTCCGAGTCGGATTCCAGATCTTCCAGATCTTCCGAATCGGCCCGAATCGGGCAGGCGGTCAGCCGTTGTTGGACTTGTACGTGAGGCCGGACGACTTCCGGTTGGTGATCGTGGAGCCCCGGTAGTCGTTGACCACCTTCCGGGGCCCGCGCTGCGCGGCCGACCGCAGCACCAGCCACAGGAAGAGGCCGCCTACACCGAGGGCGGCAGCCAGCTCCAGGGAGACGGCCTGGAGGACGCCCCGGACGCCCTCCAGGGCCAGCCACACGCCTGCGCCAGTCGTGGGGGCCGCCAGGGCAACTCCCTTGGCCCACGCGGGCATGGGCTCCGGCGGCCGGACGGGATCCGGCTGCGGGACGTACGGCGTGGAGGCGAAGTGCCGGGCCTCCTCGCGGTGCCGCTCCAGGAGGGCCGCCACGTCCGGCCGGACGGCGGGACGGGACTCCGGCGCGTACGCCTGCGCGATCAGCCGCGCCGACTCGCGCTCTTCCTCTTCGGTCATGGGGTTGTGGGACATTGGGTGTCCTCCTCGTGAGTGGGAGAGAACGGGGCCCCGGTGCTGTGACGGGCAGGGGCCCCGTACTGCGGCCTTACGCGGTTTCTGCCTTGAGTGCCTGAAGGATCCGGCCGACCGAGGCCCGGGGGATTCCGGTGCTCTCTGCGATTTCGTCGACCGTTCGCGCTCCGCTCTGCTGCGCACCCTGGATCAGTCGAATGCGCGTTTCCCTGTCGGCCGGTGCTTTACTCGGCTCTTCCTTGACCAGGGTCAGGGTTCGGGACGGTGTGGGGTCCTCGGGGCCTTTGCCGTTTCCGGAATTCCATACGTTCGGCGGAAGTGCCAGGACTCCCGCATCGTCGAGCGTCCATGTCCGGATCATCCGAGGGCCGTAACCCTTCAGGTATCCGTGGCCGCGCCATTCCTTGCCCTGGGGGATTTGGTGCGGCGCGTAGTGCGCGCAATCGTCCAAAGCCACCTGAGCCTGAGTCGTACCGGCGACGCGGAGAGAGAAGCGCGTCAGGAGGTTGGGGGCGATCAGGTTGTGAACGCCGGGCGCCCGTCCGTCGGTCACCGGATATTGCGTCGCCCACCACAGAACGACACCCCGGGACCGGCCGAGGGAGGAAAGTTCGACGAGACGCTGTAGCCGTTCCTTGTCCTTGGCGATCTGAGAGAGCACCACCTGACCCTCATCGATCACGACCGTGATCTGTCGGCCGTCCCACACGCTGATGCCTCGCGCCTTCATATCGCGCTTGCGGCGGTTCATTTCGGCGTGAGTTTCATCGATCGCAGCGTCTATCTCGTCCGTTTCGATCGCTACGCGGCAGACTTTCTCCCAGATATTCGCCTCTTCGCCCTTGCCATCGATCAGGACGAGATCCCCGCGCAGGTGCGCGGTCGCCATGAGCGGACGCGTCGACCACGACTTGCCGGTGCCGCTCGCGCCCGAGACCAACAGGCGCTCGTCGAACGGGACCAGCACCTGTTCGCCGGTCTCGGTGTCGACCCCCAGGGACATCAGGCCCGGATCCGACGGGATCAGGTCGGGCGTCCACACGGAGGACGTGCCGTCGGTCGCCTTGCGTGTGGCGAGCGAGATCATGGCCCACCCGCCACGCGTGCCGGACGTGATCCGGATCCGCAGGGACGTGCGGGCCCCCAACAGGTTCCGGATGTTGTCGGCCTTGTCGGCAAGGCCCTTCACGGTCCACGTGCCATCGAGCCGGATCGCGCACCTGATGCCGCCGGGCGTGACGTCCGGGGGAGTGGTCACGGTGCCCTCCAGGCCCCGTTCCGGCGCATGCTGAACCCACCAGGAGGGATCGAGCCGGCTGATCAACTGCCGCTCCTCGGAGGACAGTCCATCGTCAACTCTGAGAACGACCGACCGGCGGCCGAGCCAGAGGGCCCCAGCGTTCAGGGCCGCCACGGACGCGGAGAGCGTGGCGGGCCACGGGGAGGTGAGAGCCCACGTGGCGACCGAGGCCGGGACGACGTGAGCGGCGTGCACCTGGAGGGCGCGGGCCCGGAGCGTCGCCGGATAGTTCGCCTTGGCCGCCTTCAGTTCGGTCCGGGCCTCACGCCTGTGACGGCGTGCGCCCTTGTCGGCGGTGCGGGCCGCCCTGCGTTCGGCCGACAGGGGGTTGGCGGTCGCCTTGCGGGCCGCCTGCCGCTGAACCTTCGCGGTGGCGGCCGTCGACCGGGCCGCCGTGTTCTCGCGCTGCGCCTTGATCAGGGCCTTCAGGTTGGCCGGTGTGCGCAGTGCGTTCCTGCGGTCCGCCTCCGCGTCCCATCGCTGGGCGAACGGGGCGAACGTGGGGGAGAGGGTGTCCAGGGTGTTGGTCACGGCCGACGCGAACGCGCCGAACTTTGACGTTCCGGTGTCCTCCTCGGTCTTGCCGACCGTGGGAGCATGCGTGATGTCCACGTGTTGCCTCTCAGGGTTGCGTGGATCGGGCCGGAGTCCTGCCAGGGGCTCCGGCCCTCTGTCGTTCTGTGCGGGGTGCTACGGGGAGTGACGGCCGTCCCGGTGAGACGGTGAGACGGCCGGGGCCCCTATAGGCCCGGGATACCGGGGTGAGATGACCTGATGTGCCCCGGATTGCCCGAGACGCGTGAGACGTCCGAGACGTCATGATCTTTGGTCACGGACTGTGATCCACCGGGCCGGAGGTCCTAGGGTGTCCCTGTGTCGCCTGTCGGCACACGAACGGCCCGCCCTCAACTCGAATGAGGGCGGGCCGTTCTCTGCGTGCTGTGCGGCCTGCGATTACCACCAGCGGCGGCGGCCGGGTACCAGGGTCGGGTGTCCGTTCAGCATGTGGTCCACACACTCGGCGCAGTCAGTGCGCCGGTCCTGCCGGGCGTGGATGCTCTTGTCGTGAGCGTGCCTCCAGCACTGCGGGCACTCTCCGGGCGGCGGGTTGTTCGGGTCTGCCATGGCGGCCTCCTTGGGTGGCTTCTTCCGGGTGTCAGTCGTGGGAGTCGGCGTCGGCGCGCAGGGCCTCTTCGTGCCGGTAGAGCTGATCGATAAGAGCGTTGGAGCCCTTCAGGTTCCGGTCCTTCATGCCGTCCCGCATGCGCTCCCGGAACTGCCGGAGGGAGGGCGGCGGGTCGGTCGCGTAGACCTCTGCGGCCAGGAGGCCGAGGGCCTTTTCGTCGACCGTGCCGGGCGCGGTGTGCCGGACCGTGCCGGAGGGCGTGCCACCTGCGGTTTCCGTGTCCGGCACGGCGCCCTCCAGGAGGGCCGCCAGGTCCTCATCCGTGATGAGCCCGAAGCCTTCCGGCACGGTGGCGGCACGGTCCGGCACGGGGTGCGCCGTGGCCGTCTCCGCGTACATCTCGGCGGCCTTGTGGCGCGTCCTCTGCGCCTTCCCCAGGGCCTTCAGCTCTCGGGCCTCCAGGTCGGCCGCAGCGCGGTACCCGTCCGCCTTGGCGGCCAGGGCGGCACGCTCCACGGCGATGCGGTCGCGGGTGGCCGACCGGACGGCGTCGATGCGCCGCTGTGCGTCGGTGCCGACACGCGTTGCGTCCCGGTGGGCGGCCATGATCCATGTCGCCTTGGCCAGGACCGGGATACCGGCCCCGATGGCGGCCACGGCCGCCGTGGAGACGATCAGGCCGTGAGCCAGGATGGCCGCCGACGAGACGGCCAGGAAGAGCCAGCCGAGGGCCTGCGGGAGCCGGGCACTGGAGCCCTGCCGCTTGTGGGCGACCTCCTGAGCCAGGGCGTACAGCCAGACGGCGTCATAGAGGACGGCCGCCGAGTAGGCGAACACTCCGGGCGCCTGATCCACCAGGAGGCCGCCGACGGCCTGAACCGTCCACACGGTCCCGATGGCCGTCAGGACGCCCGGCAGGACCCACGGGGCCGCCTTGCGCATGGTGTGCTTGACGTTCACGCGCGCTCCCCCGTCAGGTCACGGTCCGCCCGGATGCGGTCCATCTCCACCTCGATGGAGTCGAGGTAAAGGGCCACCCGGTGGCGGTCCTCGTCGGTCGTCGGCCCGGTGACCTTCCGCAGGCCGGTCAGCACCATCGACAGGCGCGTTTCGTTCTCGCTCATTGAATTCCCCTTCCATTGGCCCGAGTTGGCCCCAACCGGTCCGTACGGGACGGCCCGGAAGGCGACGACTCGGGTCGTCGTACTCCGCTGCGCTCTGTGGAGTTCTCAAGGAACGGCCGCTTCCTTGGTCCTGGCCGGTGGCCGGTGTCTTCCGGGCGGTGAACCGTTTGGTGCTGAATCAGCACCAGTGCCGATAGTACGCGCTCCAAATGGTGCGTCAAGCGGCTAGGCGTGCCTTTACGCGTAGCAAAGTGGCCTAGGTCGTATCGGATTCCGCACCAAATGGCCCTACCCTGAACCACATGGAACGGAATGAGGACCCCACGGCGGCCACGGTTGCCGCCAACCTGAAAAGACTTCGCACCGGCCGGAGTTGGTCAGTTCGTGAACTGGCCGACCGACTCACGCAGGCGGGCCGGACGTTCAGTCACTCCGCCGTGACGCGCACAGAGAACGGCACCCGGCAGGCCAGCGTCAGTGACCTGGCGGCATTTGCTGCTGTGTTCGACGTCTCACCGCTCGCGCTGCTGCTGCCCATGGCGGCCGACACGGAGGAGGAGGTGGAGGTGACCGGCATGGGGGCTGTACCGGCGGGCGCCCTGTGGCGGTGGGCGGCCGGAGAAGTGCCCCTGGAGGCGGCACGCACCGGATACACGACGGAGGCGGCCCTGTGGCGTTTCCAGACGGAAGGGCTCCCGGTGTTCCGGCGGGAATGGCCGCACCCCGAGGAGTTCCGGCGCAGGTTCGAGGGCGGGACCGAGTAATGGCGCGCGTATGGATCGAGGACCGGTCAGAGCATTCCGAGTACGTGGCGGCCATGGAAAAGTGGCGTGCCTCCGGAAAGAAGAGGCGGGCGCCCGGCCGGTGGCGTGTCCGCTGGTATGCACCGGACGGCAGTCCGAAGTCAAAGACGTGCCCGACGAAACCCGACGCGGAGCGGGAACGGGGCAGGATCGAAACACAGCTAAACGGCGGAACGTACCGGGACCCTTCCCGTAGCGACACCCTGTTTTCCGTGATCTGCGAAGACTGGTTTTCCAACCTGCGCAGGCCGGGGGTCCGTACCAGGGAGGATTACCGGGAGATCCTGGATCTCTACGTCCTGCCCTACTGGGGGGACTGGAAGGTGTCGGCAATCGACTGGGAGAGCGTGGACGAGTGGATCACCCACCTGGACAAGCTCCCCGGCCGCAAGGCTGAAACCACTATGTCGGCGGCACGCGTCATCAAGATTTTCCGCGTCGGCGGCATGGTGGCCAAGCGCGCGATACGTCAGAAGATGATCGCGGAAAACCCGTTCAAGGATCACGAACTTCCCGTGACTGGTGACGGGGGCGAACACGTTTACCTCACTCATGAGGAGGTGGAACGGCTCGCCGCTGCGGCCGGTGCTGTGCGCCCGGAGTTCGGGACCCTGGTCCGGCTGAAGGCGTACTGCGGTCCGCGCTGGGGCGAGATCTCCGCAATCAAGACTGACCGGCTCACGCTGCAAAAGCGGGAAATCCGGATCGTGGAGGCGTGGAGCAAGGTCAAGGGCGGAACGCGCATCCTGAAGGACACGAAGAACCACGAACGGCGGACGCTTCCCGTTCCCGTGTTTCTGTGCGCCGAACTGAAGGCGGTTGCCGCCGGAAAGAAGCGCGGGGAGTTCCTGTTCACCGGGGAGGGAACCGAGGCGATCACGTACGGGGAATGGCGCGGCGTGTGGGCCAAGGCGGTGAAGGCGGCCGGTCTGGACGGCCGGGGGCTCACGCCTCACAAGCTGCGGCACACGGCGGCCTCCCTGGCTATCGCATCGGGTGCCAACGTGAAGGACGTACAGACGATGCTCGGGCACAAGTCGGCGGCCATGACGCTGGACGTGTACGGCCACCTGTGGCCCGAGGGGCTGCACCAGGTGGCGGGCCGTCTGGACGCGGCCAGGGCCGCAGCACTGGCCGCCTCTGCCACGGGGGAAGAGGCCACCCCGGCGCTCGCCGCGTAGGTGTACGGAATATGTACGGGGCGCCCCCTTCCGAGGAGGCGCCCCGACTGTGTTTGTGGGATCAGCCTGCGGACTTTGCCGAACCGTTGCCGGTCCCGATCTCGCATCTATTGTGCGGGAACGGCCCCGGTGCGGATAGCGTCTGCACTATGTCTGATGCTGCGCAGCCAACCGCTGCCGAGGTACGCGCCGCCGCCGAGGCGGTCAAAGCCGCGCTGGACCGTCACCTCGCCGCCGTCGAACGCCGGTCGGGGGAGGACGACCCGGCCGTCTACGCCGCGTTCAACGAGCTGGCCGCGACAGCGGAGGCGTACGACGAACTGCTGTACGACGTCTATGACGAGGTGACCCCCTTCGAGATCCCGGGCGACGACACGCTGCCCGCCTACGCGGGACCGGAGGAGCCCAGCGCCCTGAGCGTCCTGATCCGCCGGGACTACGCGGTGGTCGAGCCCCAGCGGCTCCTCTCCCAGGCCCAGCGGGTCGCCGACCTCGATCCGGACATCGCCGCGGACGCGGGGGTGCCCGGCGGTGCGGCGGGCATCGTCGGCAGCAGTGTGCACGCCGCGCTCGGCGTGCTCTTCGGCGAGTACGAGCCCGACGAGATCGCCTCCCGGCACAAGGAGTTCGGTCTGGAGGAGGGCGACTCCACGCTGTGGGTCGCCGCCGCCGAGGACCAGGCCGAGCCGGGGGAGTGGCTCGGCGCGCCCTTCGACCAGGCCGACCCGCAGCGGGTCATCTGCCGCTTCGACGTCAGCGCCGTCTTCGACGAGGACCTGGACCTCGACGACGACGGTGACGATGCCGACGACGGCGGCGGTCGTGAGGCGGCGGGCGGGCGGGGCTCCGGGTCTTCGGGGCGCTGAACTCGCGCGTACGGGCTCACCCGGGGGCGGGGGAGCCCGTCGCTCCGGTCTGCTTCGGGGGCTGTGCGGGTCGGCCGGTCCTGTGGGGGCCGGGGTGTAGGCCCTTGGCTGCCCGGCGCGGATCCGGTACGCCCCGGCCTGCCCTGCGGGGAGTCCGGGGCGCCTCGGCCCGGGCGGGCCCGTACGCCCCTCTCCGCTCGGCGGGAGGGCCCGTGCGGCGCCCGGGGCACCCCGGGGGAGAGACGGGACGGGGCCCGTCCGCGTCTCCCCCGGCGCCTCACAAGCCTTCGGTGTCGTTACTCCGCCGGGCGCCCCTGGGCCCGTAGCAGGGAACGGAGCCGCGTCGTCCGCTCCTTGGCGGGGACCTCGGCGACGGCGCGGGGCAGCGCCTGCTCGACGCCGTGCACGACCGACAGGTGCCGCTCCGCCCTGCCGAACGCGGTGTAGACCCACGACCGGGTGAGCGTACGGGCGGCGTCGCCCGGGAGCACCACCACGGCGGCCGGCCAGCGCGCTCCGGCGGCCTGGTGCGCGGTCACCGCCCAGCCGTGCCGGACCTCCTCGCCCACCCGCTCCCTCGGGACGACCACGGGCGTGCCGCCGCAGTCCAGGCGCAGCCCTTCCGCGTCCGCGGAGACCACGGTGCCCGTCACCGTCCGGCCGGGTGCCGGGACGTAGGCGATCCGGTCGCCGGGGTCGAAGCCGCCGAACCGGCCGGGGCCGGGGTTGAGCCGCTCCTTGAGCGCCGCGTTGAGCGCGCGGGTGCCGGCGGGGCCGCCGTGGCCCGGTGTGATGACCTGGGTCCGGTCGGCCGGCACGCCGATCGCGCGCGGGATGGAGTCCGCGACCAGCTGGACCGTGCGGTGCACGGCCTCGGCGGGCTCCCGCACGGGCACGATCACGACCTCCTTGCCGGGGGCCTCGACCTGGCCCAGCTCCCCGACGCCGACCCCCGACACGAGCTCGCCGATCGGGCCGGGGTCCGGGGTGCGCGAGACGACCACCGGGCAGGACTGGGCCGCGAGCACGTCCGCGAAGACCCTGCCGGGGCCCGCGGACCACAGCACGCCGGGATCGCCGCTCAGCACCAGCCGGGTGCCGTCCGCCAGCGACTCCACGAGCATCGCGGCGGCCTCGACGTCGAGCTGCGGGGCGTCCGGCACGGCGAGCAGGTCGAGCGCGAGCGCGCCGTCGGCGTCCCGCCCCGGGCCCTCCCGGCCGGCCAGCAGCCCCGCGACGGTGACGGCCGCGCCGTCACCGAGCTCGGCGGCCCGCCGCTTGCCGTCCTCGGTGTGCACGGCGACACACGCCCGCAGGCCCGCCGCCCGCGCCGCGAGGACCATCCCCACGACCTCGGCCCGCGAGGCCTCACCGCCGCTGTGCGCCACGACGCCGGCGCCCGCGACCGCGCGGATCAGCTCGGCGCCGGACGGCGAGACGGCACCGACCGCGAGGGCCTCCCAGTCGGGGGAGGGGGTGGTGCCGACGGCGTCGGCGCTCCCGGGAGCGGCTTCCGTCGGCCCGGCCGCGTCGGCGGCGGAACGGTCCGCGTGGCCGGCGCCCGCCGAGCGGGGGACGTCCCCGTCAGCCGCATCCGGTCCGGGGTGGTCCGCGGCGGCCCCTTCGGGCGCTGCCGTCTCGGCGTCCGTCGAGGCGGTGGTGTCCTCGGCGGGCGTGGTCGGCTCGGCATCGGCGGCCGTGGCCTCAGCGGTTGCCACCGTCTCGGCGTCCGCCGTGTGGGGGACGTCCCTGTCGGTCACATTCGGCTCGGGCCGGTCGGTCGTGGCCTCTGCGGGCGCTGCCGCCTCGGTGTCCGCCGGGCGCGTGGTGTCCCCGTCCGTCGTGCCGGTGCCCGGCGAGCCCGCCGAGTCGTCCGGGGCCCCCGCAGCGGTGGCTTCCGGCGTGCGGGAGCCGGTCTCCGCCGCCTCGTCACCCGCCGCGCCGGGGGCTCCCGGTGCGGCGGCCCGCTCCGGCTCGAAGTTGTTGATCAGGCGGCCCAGGCCGTCCGCGAGGCTCTCCTCGGCCATGGCGTAGCGGTCCAGGCCCAGCAGCAGCCGGACCGGGACCTCCGCGTCCGGGTCGGCCTCGCGCGCGGCGCGGGCGGCGCCCGGGTTCTCCAGCGCCTCCTCGAAGACCAGCACCGCGCCCTCCGCGAGGGATCCCTGAAGGGCCTCGTCCGGGTCCGGCACCGCGTGCCGCGCGAGGGCGGAGCGCAGGACCGACGCCTCCAGCACCGTGTGCCCCGCGTCCGCCGCGCGCTCCAGCAGCCAGACCGTCAGGGCCTGGGCCCGGCGCTCGTCGTCCGGGCCGCACTCTGCGCCGAGCAGGGTCCGGGCGAAGCCGTCCGCCTGCTCGGGCCGTACGCCCGGGACGGCCAGCAGCCGCCAGGGGTCGGCGCGCAGCGCCTCGGCGGCGTGCTCGCCGAGCGCCTCGGTCACCGGGCCGGTGAGCTGCTCCGGAGCGCCGCCCGCGGCCAGCACCTCACGCACGCTCCCGAGTCCCTCGGCGCTGACGACGGGGCGCGCGGGCCGCTCCGCCACGGGTGCCGCCGGGGCGGCGGCCACGGGCGCGCCCGCGCGCTGCGGTGCCGGCCGGGCCGGGGCCGCCTGCCTGCGCGGCTCGTTGAAGAACGCCGTCGCGGGCTTCTCCCCGCTCTCGACGGCCCGCACGGCGGCGGCCAGCGCCTCCGCGACGGCGGACCGCTTGGCGGAGGCACCGCCCCCGCCGCCCTGCGCGTCCGCGCCTTCCGAACGCGCGGCACCGGACCCGGCGGTCTCCGGGTTTGCCCCCGGGGAGTTCCCGCCCTTCGGGACGGCGCCCTCCGCGTCCGCGGTCCCCAGGCTCGCGTCCTCCGAGCGCGCGGCGCCGGCGTCGGCATCCACCGGACCCGCCCCCCGGCAGTTCCCGCCATCAGGGCCCGTGCCCTCCGGGGCGCCGGCCTCCGCGTCCGTGCCTTCCAGGTCCGTGCCTTCCGGGGCCGCGTCCCCCGAGCCCGTGTCCTTCGGGGCGGCGGTCTCCGAATCCGTGCCCTCCGGGCCCGTGTTCTCGGGGGTCGTGGCCCCCGAGTCGGTGCCCGTCGAGGTGGCGTCCCCCGAGCCCGCCTCCTCCGGGCCCGCGCTCTCCGAGCCCGCGTCTCCCGAAGCCGCGTCCTCCGGACGCTCGGTCCCCGGACTCGCGGCCCCCGGCGTCGTGCCGGCCGCGCCTACCTCGCCCGTCGTGGCAGCCGCGGTCTCCATCGCACCCGCACCCGCACCCGCACCCGCACCCGTGCCCGCGGCTCCCGCCCCCGCGCCCCCCGGCGCCTCTCGCTCGGCGGGCGGCGGTGCCGGGGTGGCCTTCTCCGGCTCCGCCGGGGTGGCTTCGCCGGCGGGGCGATCGGTAGTCACAGGGTGCTCCAGTCCTGATCGGGATAGCGGTGCACAGGGGCCGACACATCGTCGAGCGCCTGGCAGATCTCGTCCGGAAGCGTAAGCGCCTCCACTGACAACGCCGCCCGCAGCTGCTGCGCGGTCCGCGCGCCGACGATCGGGGCGGTCACCCCGGGGCGGTCGCGCACCCACGCCAGGGCCACCTTCAGGGACGTCGTCGCGAGGCCGTCCGCCGCCGTGGCGACGGCGTCCACGACCCGGCCCGCCGTCTCGTCCAGATACGGGGCGACGAAGGGCGCGAGGCTCTCCGAGGCACCCCGCGAGTCGGCGGGTGTCGCGTGGCGGTACTTGCCGGTGAGGACGCCGCGGCCGAGCGGCGAGGACGGCAGCACCCCGATGCCCAGGTCGAGCGCGGCGGGCAGCACCTCGCGCTCGATGCCGCGCTGGAGCAGGGAATACTCCATCTGCGTGCCGGCCAGCCGGGTCCGTATGCCCGGCGCGGCCAGCTGCCAGGTGGCCGCCTTGGCGAGCTGCCAGCCGCTGAAGTTGGAGACGCCCGCATAGCGGGCCCGCCCGCTGCTGACGGCGATGTCGACCGCTTGGAGGGTCTCCTCGACCGGCGTCCAGGGGTCGAAGGCGTGGATCTGCCACAGGTCCACATGGTCCGTGCCGAGCCGCTCCAGGGAGGCGTCGAGCGCCGAGAGCAGATGCCCCCGCGAGCCGTCGAAGCGGCGGTCGGGGTCGGGGACGCTGCCGGACTTGGTCGCGATGACCAGATCGCGGCGCGGGACGAGCTCCTCCATCAGCTGGCCCAGGAGATACTCGGCGCCGCCGTCCGCGTAGACATCCGCCGTATCGACGAGGGTGCCGCCCGCTTCCCAGAACGTCTTGAGCTGCTCGGCGGCGTCGTGCTCACTCGTGTCCCGGCCCCAGGTGAGCGTGCCGAGCCCGATCCGGGATACCCGCAGCCCCGTGCGGCCGAGATGCCTTAGCTCCATGAGCGCTGACCCTACTGGCCGCGGCACATCCCGTGGCGCCCTGTGGATAACGCCGCGGACCACCCGTCCACCAGGCGTTGACCGCCCGGTCGCCCGGGCCGCCGCCCGGCCGGCGGCCGACCCGGCGCCGTCACACCGATGACGTACTCCGGTCCGGCGCGCTACAGTCCCCGGGACAACGACGTTACTGATCAGTAAGGGGAGTCGGCATGGGGCGAATGAGGCTCGGAATCAACCTCGGCTACTGGGGCGCCGGGATGGACGCCGACAACCTCGCGGTCGCCCGCGAGGCCGACCGGCTGGGCTACTCGGTCTGCTGGGCCGCCGAGGCGTACGGCTCGGACGCCCCCACCGTGCTGTCCTGGGTCGCGGCGCAGACCGAGCGGATCGACATCGGCTCGGCCATCTTCCAGATCCCCGCCCGTACGCCCACGATGACGGCGATGACCGCGGCCACCCTGGACTCCCTCTCCGGCGGCCGCTTCCGGCTCGGCCTCGGCGTCTCCGGCCCGCAGGTCTCCGAGGGCTGGTACGGCGTGAAGTTCGACAAGCCGCTCGCCCGCACCCGTGAGTACGTGGAGATCGTCCGCAAGGCGATGTCCCGCGAGCGCGTCACCCACGCCGGTGACCACTGGACCCTGCCGCTCCCCGGCGGTCCCGGCAAGCCCATCAAGCTGACCGTCCACCCCGTGCGCGAGCGCATCCCGCTCTACATCGCCGCCATCGGCCCGAAGAACCTGGAGCAGACCGGCGAGATCGCCGACGGCGCCCTCGTCGTCTTCTTCGCCCCGGAGCACGCCGAGGAGACCACGCTCGGCGCGATCCGCGCGGGCCGCGAGAAGATCGGCAAGGACCTCGACGGCTTCGACCTCGTGCCGAGCGTCTCCATCGCGGTCGGCGACGACGTCGGCGCGCTCGCCGACATCTTCCGCCCGCACACCGCCCTCTACGTCGGCGGCATGGGCAGCGCCAAGCAGAACTTCTACAACAAGCTCGCCCAGCGCATGGGCTACGAGAAGGCCGCCGCCGAGATCCAGGAGAAGTACCTGGCCGGCGACAAGGTCGGCGCCGCCGCGGCCGTACCGCGCGAGCTGATCGACTCCACCACACTGCTCGGCCCCGTGGAGCGCATCGCCGACCGGATGCAGGCCTACGCGGACGCGGGCGTCACCACGCTGTCGCTGCTGCCCGCCGGCTTCACCCTGGACGAGCGGATCGCGGCCCTGCGGGCCGGCGTCGAGGCGATGGAGCGCGCCGGCCTGGCGTAGCGGAGGGAAACCTGCGGCCGTGGTGGGGGCTCGGGGTGTCTTCCCCGCCACGGCCGGTACAGAGCACAACGCCCGTACGCGCACGGGGTTACGCGCCGCCGCACCGGAATCCCGTGCGAACCGCACCAGCCGGGTCCCACCCGTTCGGCCCAGCGGCCGTCACCTCCTGTTGCCGACCCGCCCCCGGGCCACTTGACTTTCACCTCGCGGGGCACGCGGATACACGCGGACACACGTCGACGCACGTCGGACACGTGCGACCCGTGCCGCGGACGCAGGGAGGTGACGCCCGTGCTCTCGGCCAGGAGCCTGTTCCAGGAGATCCTCGACAACGACGAGTCGTACCGGCTCTTCTGCTCCATCGCCGCCAGCGGCGAGGCGCAGGGCGGCTGGGAGAACGGCAGGATCGCCGCGCTCGTCCCCGGCACCCAGCACGCGCTCGCTCCGAAGATCGCCCGGCACGGCGCGGACGAGGACAAGCACGGGCGGATCTTCAACGCCCTGCTGCGCAGGCGCGGCCTCGACCCCGTACCGGTGCCGCCCGAGACCGACTACACGATGCTCCTGGAGCGCGGTGGCATCGGCCTCGCCCATGCCCTGCTGCGCGGCGACGACCCGCTGACCGAGCGGGACATCGTGGTCTACCTCGCGCACAGCCGCGTCACCGAGCAGCGCGCCGCGGACCAGATGCGGATGCTCACCACTCACTTCGGCGAGCACCCCGAGGTCGGCAAGGCGATCAGGATGATCTCGCACGACGAGGACAACCACCTCGCGTACTGCCACGAGGAACTGCTCCGGCTCGCCCGCGCCGGACACGGCCGGACCATCCGGGCCGTCCTGCGGGAGAGCGCCCGCGCCGAGATCCGCGTCCACCGGGACGTCAGCCTGGCCGTGACGGCCCGTATGGGCGCCCTCCTCGGCTGGTCCGGGCCGAAGACCCTCGCGCTGTCCCTGGGCATCCGGACGGTCTACCTCCGCGAGCGGCTCTTCGGCTGGCGCCGGATGGTCACCCTGAGCCCGCCGGCGCGCCGCGACCCGCTGGGCGGACCCGCCACCTCGGCGGCCGAGTTCGCCTGAGCCGGAAGCCGGAAGCCGGAAGCCGGAAGCCGGAAGCCGGAAGCCGGAAGCCGGGAGTACGAAAGACAGGGGCGCCCCCGGTCCCGGGCGCCCGCCCCGCCCGTTCCCCCGCCCGTCCCCGCCTCACAACCAGCCGCGCCCCTTGAAGTAGCGGTGCAGCCAGAACACCAGGCCCGCCATCAGCAGCACGGCCGCCGGATAGCCCCACGGCTGGCGCAGCTCCGGCATGTGGTCGAAGTTCATCCCGTAGACGCCGGCGATCATCGTCGGCACCGCGGCCATCGCCGCCCACGCGGAGATCTTGCGCATGTCGTCGTTCTGCTGGACGCCCATCTGCGCGAGGTGGGCCGACAGTATGTCCGTCAGCAGCCGGTCCAGGCCGTCCACGGACTCGTTCGCCCGCGTCAGGTGGTCGCCCACGTCCCGGAAGAACGGCCGCGCGGGTTCCGGTACGAACGGCACACCCGCCCCCGAAAGCCGTGCCATCGGGTCGGTCAGCGGCCACGAGGCCCGCCGGAACTCCATCACCTGCCGCTTGAAGGAGTAGATCCGCGAGGCGGTGTTCCGGGTGTCGCCGCCCACCGGCGCGAACACCTCCGCCTCCAACTCCTCCAGGTCGACCTGGAGCTCGGCGGCCACCTCGATGTAGTGGTCCACGACCGCGTCGCTCACCGCGTACACCACTGCCGACGGCCCGTGCCGCAGGACCTCCGGGTCCTCCTCCAGCCGTCGGCGCACCTCGGCGAGCGGGGCGCCCTCGCCGTGCCGGACGGTCACCACGAAGGAGTCGCCGAGGAAGAGCATGAGCTCACCGGTGGTGACCGTGTCCGCGGCGTCGTCGTAGACGACCGGCTTCAGGACGACGAACAGCGAGTCGTCGTACACCTCCAGCTTCGGCCGCTGGTGGGCCTTCAGCGCGTCCTCCACGGCCAGCGGGTGCAGCCCGAACTCGCTGGTGACCAGCTCGAATTCCTTCTCCGTGGGCTCGTGCAGCCCGATCCACAGGAACGAGTGGCCGTCGGCCCGTGCCTCGTCCAGCGCGTCGGAGAAGTCGGCGGGGCCCTCGGTGCGGCGTCCGTCCCGGTAGATAGCGCAGTCCACGATCACGCAGGGCATTCTGCCGCCGATCGGCCCCGAGTACACCGCGCGGTGGCCACCGGAAGGGTACGGAACGGCGCGGAGCGGGCTCCGGCACCCGTCCCCGGAGCCCGGTCCGGCACCGGCCGGGACGGGCCGGGCGGCCCCGACGTAGGCTGGCGGCCATGCCCACGCTGATCCTTGTCAGGCACGGCCGGTCCACCGCCAACACCGGGGGCGTGCTCGCCGGCTGGACCCCCGGCGTCGCCCTGGACGAGCGCGGCACCGCCCAGGCGGCCGCCCTCCCCGACCGGCTGGCGGGGCTCCCCCTGGCCGCCGCCGTCACCAGCCCCCTGCAACGCTGCCGGGAGACCCTGGCGCCCCTCCTCGCCGCCCGCCCGGACCTGCCCCTGCACACGGACGAGCGCATCGGGGAGTGCCACTACGGCGACTGGTCCGGCCGCAAGATCGCCGAGCTGGTCGACGAGCCGCTGTGGGAGGTCGTCCAGCGGCACCCCGCCGCGGCCGCCTTCCCCGGCGGCGAGTCCGTACGCGCCATGCAGGCGCGCGCCGTGGACGCCGTGCGCGAGTGGAACGCCCGGATCGAGGAGGAGCACGGCGCCGACGCCGTCTACGTCATGTGCTCGCACGGCGACATCGTGAAGTCGCTCGTCGCCGACGCCCTCGGCCTGCACCTCGACCTGTTCCAGCGGATCGCCGTCGACCCCTGTTCGGTCACCGCCATCCGCTACACCCGGCTGCGGCCCTTCCTGCTGCGCCTCGGCGACACCGGAGAGCTGCGCGGCCTCGCCCCGCACACGGAACCGGCGGCCCCCGCCGAGGGGTCCGAGGCGGACGGCGTCGTGGGAGGCGGGGCGGGAGCACCGTGATCGCCCCGCGCAGTAGGGTGGTGACGCGGCTCCGTCCGCCTCCCCGCGCGTGAGCAGCATCCGGAACAGTCACTTCCGCACCACTCCACCACCGAAGCAAATGGAGCAGGACGTTGTCCCGTCAGGTGTTCCTCTATGACCCGCCGGACCGTTTCGTCGCCGGTACGGTCGGGCTGCCGGGTCGCCGTACTTTCTTCCTCCAGGCCTCCGCGGGTGCCCGTACCACCAGCGTCGCCCTGGAGAAGGCCCAGGTAGAAGCGCTCGCCGAGCGGATCGACGAGCTGCTCGACGAGGTGGTCCGGCGCACCGGCGGCAATGCGGCGGTGCCCGCCGTGGCCCCCGCCGAGCTCGCCGACACCGGCCCCCTGGAGACCCCCGTCGAGGAGGAGTTCAGGGTCGGCACCATGGCCCTGGCCTGGGACGGCGACGGGCAGCGCATGATCGTGGAGGCGCAGGCCCTCGTCGAGCTGGCGGCGGACACCGACGAGGACCTGGTCGAGGCCGAGGAGCGGCTGCTCCAGGACGAGACGAACGGTCCGCCGATGCTGCGCGTGCGGCTCACCGGCACCATGGCGCGGGCCTTCGCCAAGCGCGCCCTGGAGGTCGTCAACGCCGGCCGCCCGCCGTGCCCCCTGTGCAGCCTGCCGCTCGACCCGGAAGGACACGTATGTCCGCGCCAGAACGGATACCGACGCGGAGCGTGAGCCCGCAGGAGCTGCTCGCCAAGGGTGAGCTGACGGTACGCGGGCAGGTCCGCGGGGCGTCCAACGCCGTCCTGTACTGCACGGTCGAGTACGACGGGGTGAGCGCCGCCTGCGTCTATAAGCCGGTGGCCGGGGAGCGCCCCCTGTGGGACTTCCCCGACGGGACGCTCGCCCGGCGCGAGGTCGCGGCGTACGAGCTGTCCGAGGCCATGGGCTGGGGCCTGGTCCCGCCCACGGTGCTGCGGGACGGCCCGTACGGGGAGGGCATGTGCCAGCTGTGGATCGAGGCCTCGGAGGGTGCCGAGGGCACCGAGGGCACGACCGGCGCGGCGGACGGCATGGGCGCGGGGCCGGAGGGACCGGCGGAGCCCTCCGGGGAAGGCCCGCTGCTCGCCCTGGTCGACGGTGACGAGCCCGGCGAGGGTTGGAAGGCCGTGGGCTTCGCCGAGGTGGGCGGCCCGGGGGAGGAGCGCACCGCGCTGCTCGTCCACGCGGACGACGTCCGCCTGCGGCGGCTCGCCGTGCTCGACGCGGTGATCAACAACGGTGACCGCAAGGGCGGCCATCTGCTGCCCGCCGCCGACGGCCGGATCTATGCCATCGACCACGGTGTGACCTTCAACGCGGACGACAAGCTGCGCACCCTGCTGTGGGGCTGGGCGGGCGAGCCGCTGACGGAGGAGGCCCTCGACGCCCTTCGGCGACTTTCGGCCGACCTGGCCGACGGCCGCCCCCTCGCCGCCCGGTTGGCGGAGCTCATCACACCGGCCGAAATCCACGCGCTCCGTGCGCGTGTCGCGGACCTGCTGCGGACCGGACGGCACCGTGAGCCCAGCGGTCAGTGGCCGGCTATTCCCTGGCCACCGGTCTGATCCGCGCCGGGCCGCACCGGAAAAGAGTTGTTGCACACCGGCCGGGCGTGCGCAAGAGGGCCTGTTCGGCCAACACCCCGGTCCGGTTCGTATCCGGAACACCCGTCCGGTTACGCTTCTGAACATGCATGCCTGGCCCGCTTCTGAGGTACCCGCCCTGCCTGGCAGTGGCCGCGACCTCCGGATCCACGACACCGCGACCGGTGGACGGGTGACCCTCGTCCCCGGCCCCGTCGCCCGTATCTACGTCTGCGGCATCACGCCGTACGACGCCACCCACATGGGACACGCGGCGACCTACAACGCGTTCGACCTCGTGCAGCGCGTGTGGCTCGACACCAAGCGGCAGGTTCACTACGTCCAGAACGTCACGGACATCGACGACCCGCTGCTGGAGCGGGCCGTGCGTGACGGCGAGGACTGGACCGCGCTCGCGGAGCGCGAGACCACCCTCTTCCGCGAGGACATGACCGCCCTGCGGATGCTCCCGCCCCGGCACTACGTGGGCGCCGTGGAGTCGATACCGAAGATCGTCCCCCTGGTGGAGCGCCTGCTCTCCGCCGGAGCCGCCTACGAGCTCGAGGGCGACGTCTACTTCTCCGTCGCCGCCGACCCCTCCTTCGGCGAGGTCTCCGGCCTCGACGCCGAGGCGATGCGGCTGCTCTCCGCCGAGCGCGGCGGCGACCCCGACCGCCCCGGCAAGAAGAACCCCCTCGACCCCATGCTGTGGATGTCCGCCCGCCCGGGCGAGCCCAGCTGGGACGGCGCCTCGCTCGGCCCCGGCCGCCCCGGCTGGCACATCGAGTGCGTCGCCATCGCCCTCGACCACCTCGGCATGGGCTTCGACGTCCAGGGCGGCGGCAGCGACCTCGTCTTCCCGCACCACGAGATGGGCGCCTCGCACGCCCAGGCGCTCACCGGCGAGCACCCGTTCGCCAAGACGTACGTCCACGCCGGCATGGTCGCCCTCGACGGCGAGAAGATGTCCAAGTCGCGCGGCAACCTCGTCTTCATCTCCAAGCTGCGCCGTGACGGCGTCGACCCCGCCGCGATCCGGCTGGCCCTGCTGGCGCACCACTACCGCGCCGACTGGGAGTGGACGGACGCGGTCCTGAGCGAGGCCGTCGAGCGCCTCGCCCGCTGGCGCGCCGCCGTCTCCCGTCCCGACGGCCCGTCCGCCGAGGCCCTGGTCGAGGAGGTCCGCGAGGCCCTCGCGGACGACCTCGACGCACCGCGGGCGCTGGCCGCCATCGACCGCTGGGCCGCCGCCCAGACCGCCGACGGCGGTACGGACGAGGGCGCGCCCGGCCTCGTCTCCCGCACCGCGGACGCGCTGCTCGGCGTCGCGCTGTAGCGATACCGGTCGTCCACCGGCCGGGGCCGTGATCCGGCCGCGGACCGGCGGAGCCCGGTCACGGGCGGTCGCGCACCGCTCCTTCAGGGGGCGCTCTCCACCGGGGAGCGCCCCCTTTCGTCCGTCCGGATCCGCGTGTGGGGCGGGCTCGGCGGGTAGGGCTGTGCTTCCGTGATCCCGGTCACCTCCACGCCTCGGAAGGACGCACACCATGGCAGGTTCCCTCGCACGCCGAAGACTGCTCGGGGCCGGCGCGGCGCTCGGCGCGACGGCAGTCGCAGGACCTCTGGCGTCGCCGGCCCGCGCCCAGGCCCCCTGGCCCACCCGCTTCCCGCTGCCCGACGGCTTCCGGCCCGAGGGAATCACGATCGGCCCCGGGCCGTACGCCTGGTTCGGCTCGCTCGGCGGTGGCTCGCTCTACCGCGCGAGCCTGGCCACGGGGCGCGGCAGGGTCGTCACCACAGGCGGTGACACCCCCACCATCGGCCTCAAGTCGGACCGGCGCGGCCGGCTCTTCCTGGCCGGCGGCCCCACCCGGCGGCTGCGCGTGGTCGACGGCCGCGCCGGCCGCACCCTCGCCACGTACGAGGTGGGCGCGGCGCCCACGGTTATCAACGACGTGGTGCTCACCCCCGGCGCCGCCTGGTTCAGCGACTCCACCCGGTCCCAGCTCTACGGGCTGCCGTTCGGCCCGCGCGGCGAGCTGCCGCACGCCCGCGACATCGTCACCCTGCCGCTGAAGGGCGAGTGGAAGGAAGCCCCGGACAACGGCTTCACCACCAACGGCATCGAGCGCACCCCGGACGGCTCCGCGCTGCTCGTCATCAACGTCTTCGCGGACGGCGGCACGCTCTTCCGCGTGGACCCGCGCACCGGGGACGCCCGCCGTGTCGACCTCGGCGGCAAGAAGCTCCCCGACGGGGACGGCGCCCTGCTCATCGGGCGCACGCTCTACGTCGTCCAGCAGATCCAGAACGCCGTCGACGTCTTCCACCTGGACTCCACCGGCCTGCGCGGCCGCGCCGTGGCCAGGATCACCGACCCGCGCTTCCGGATCCCGACCACCGTGGCCGCCTTCCGCGACCGGCTCTACCTCCCCAACTCCCGCTTCACCGAGGAGCCGAAGCCGGACACGGAGTACGACGCCGTGGCGGTGCCGCGGGTGAAGTAGCCGCCGTCGCCGGCCGGTGCCGGTCCGGGCCCCCGGCCGGGGCGGGTCCGGGCCCCCGGCCGGGGCGGGTCCGGGCCCCCGGCCGGGGCGGGTCCGGGCCCCCGGCCGGGGCGGAACGGGCGGGGCCGGGGAAACCGTCACCGGCCGCCGGGCCGGCCGCGGCGCCGGGTCACGCGCGCTCGCCGCGCTCCTTCTTCGCGCGGCCCTCCGCCCATCCGGCGAGCAGCGCGCCCGCCGCGCCGGCCACCACGTAACAGGCGAGCCGGACCGCGAAGCCGCCCGGGACCCAGCCGAGCAGCCCGCCGTTGTCGTGGTCGATCAGCAGCCGGATGACGCCCTGGGCGCCCAGTACCAGCAGGACCGCGCCGGCGATCTGCACGATGGTGTACTTCATGACACACACCCCGTTCGTGTTGCGGGGGCCGCCCGCCCCCGAGCCCGTTGATACGATCGAACCATAACACTGAGCGATATTCGTCGCCGCGCTGCACGGGGGAGCGGCGGCGCGGTGAGTGAGGAATGCATGCCCCGACAGGCCGATCACGACCAGCGGCGCCGCCAGATCGCCGAAGCCGTCTGGCGGCTGGCCTCCCGGAGCGGCCTGGAGGACGTGACCCTGCGCCAGGTCGCCGCCGAGGCCGGCGTCTCCGTACGGCTGGTCCAGTACTACTTCGGCAACCGCGACGGCCTGCTGCTCACCTCGCTGGAGATCCTCAACGCCGACGCCGAACGGCGCGCCAAGGAGCGCGTGGAGGCCGCGGAGGAGGCGCCCACCTCACGCGGCACCGTGCGCGGCGTCCTGCTGGAACTGCTCCCCCTGGACGAGGAGCGGCGCACCCGCCAGCTGGTGTACGTGGCCTACTTCGTCCGCTTCCTGAACGACGAGAAGCTGGGCGCGGTCGCCCGCGACGCACCGCCCGAGCTGGAGCGACTGGTCGCGGGCCTGATCGCCTGGGGCCAGGAGCGCGGCGAGGTCCCCGCCGACCTCGACCCGCGCCCGGAGGCGGAGCTCCTGCTGGCGGCGACGGACGGCCTGCAGACCAGCGTCCTTCTGGGGCAGCGCACACCGGAGGAGGCGGTCGCCCTGGTCGACCACCAGCTGAACCGGCTCTTCGTCGGCGTCGGCTACGACCGGCCCGGCCACCCCCCGGGCGGCCGGGCGGGCGACGTCACCGCGCGTTGAAGTACTTCGCCTCCGGGTGGTGGATGACGATCGCGTCCGTCGACTGCTCCGGGTGCAGCTGGAACTCCTCCGACAGGTGGACGCCGATCCGCTCCGGCTCCAGCAGGGCCGCGATCTTCGCGCGGTCCTCCAGATCGGGGCAGGCGCCGTAGCCGAGTGAGAAGCGGGCGCCGCGGTACTTGAGGGCGAACATGTCCTCGACGTCCGACGGGTCCTCGCCGCCGAAGCCGAGCTCGGCGCGGACCCGGGCGTGCCAGTACTCGGCGAGGGCCTCGGCCAGCTGGACCGAGAGCCCGTGCAGCTCCAGGTAGTCGCGGTAGGCGTCGGCCGCGAAGAGCTCGGCCGTGGCCTCGCCGATGCGGGAGCCGACCGTGACGACCTGGAGGCCGACGACGTCCGTCTCGCCGGACTCCTCCGGGCGGAAGAAGTCCGCGAGGCACAGCCGGCGGCCGCGCCGCTGGCGGGGGAAGGTGAAGCGGGTGCGCTCGGTGCCGTCCTCGTGGAGCAGGATCAGGTCGTCGCCCTTGGAGACGCACGGGAAGTAGCCGTAGACGACGGCGGCCTCCAGGAGGTTCCCCGTGTGCAGCTTCTCCAGCCAGCCGCGCAGGTGGGGACGGCCCTCGGTCTCCACCAGCTCCTCGTACGTCGGGCCGCCCGCGCGGGCCTGCTTCAGCCCCCACTGGCCCTTGAAGAGCGCGCCCTCGTCCAGCCAGGAGGCGTACTCCTTGAGCTGGATGCCCTTGACCACCCGGGTGCCCCAGAACGGCGGGGCCGGCACCGGGTTGTCGACCGAGACGTCCGAGCGGACCGAGCCCTTCGGCTCTTCCTCCTCCACCACCGCGGCCACCGCCCGCTTGGGGACCCGCCGCTGCTTGAGCTCCGGCAGGGCCGCGCCGGGCACCCCGCGCTTGACGGCGATCAGCGCGTCCATCAGGCGCAGGCCCTCGAACGCGTCCCGGGCGTAGCGGACCTCGCCCTCGTAGATCTCGTGCAGGTCCTGCTCGACGTACGCCCTCGTCAGCGCGGCACCGCCGAGGATCACCGGGTAGTCGGCCGCCAGCTTGCGCTGGTTGAGCTCCTCCAGGTTCTCCTTCATGATCACGGTGGACTTCACCAGGAGCCCGGACATGCCGATCACATCGGCGCGGTGCTCCTCCGCGGCCTCCACGATCGCCGAGACCGGCTGCTTGATGCCGAGGTTGACGACGTTGTAGCCGTTGTTGGAGAGGATGATGTCGACGAGGTTCTTGCCGATGTCGTGGACGTCGCCCCGGACGGTCGCGAGCACGATCGTGCCCTTGCCCTCCGCGTCGCTCTTCTCCATGTGCGGCTCCAGATGGGCCACCGCCGACTTCATCACCTCGGCCGACTGGAGCACGAACGGCAGCTGCATCTGGCCCGAGCCGAACAGCTCGCCGACGACCTTCATGCCCTCCAGCAGGGTGTCGTTGACGATGTCCAGCGCGGGACGCTCCCGGAGCGCCTCGTCGAGATCGGCCTCCAGGCCGTTCTTCTCGCCGTCGATGATGCGGCGCTGGAGCCGCTCGTCCAGCGGCAGGGCCAGGAGCTCCTCGGCCTTCCCCGCCTTCATCGACTTCATGTTGACGCCCTCGAAGAGCTCCATGAGCCGCTGGAGGGGGTCGTAGCCCTCGGCGCGCCGGTCGTAGATCAGGTCGAGGGCGACCTTTACCTGCTCCTCCTCCAGACGGGCGATCGGCAGGATCTTGCTGGCGTGCACGATCGCCGAGTCCAGGCCCGCCTTGACGCACTCGTCCAGGAAGACGGAGTTGAGCACCACGCGCGCGGCCGGGTTGAGGCCGAAGGAGATGTTGGACAGACCCAGCGTGGTCTGCACGTCCGGGTGGCGGCGCTTGAGCTCGCGGATCGCCTCGATGGTGGCGATGCCGTCCTTGCGGGACTCCTCCTGGCCGGTGCAGATCGTGAAGGTCAGGGCGTCGATGAGGATGTCGCACTCACGGATGCCCCAGTTTCCCGTCAGATCGGCGATGAGCCGCTCGGCGATGGCCACCTTGTGCTCGGGGGTACGGGCCTGCCCCTCCTCGTCGATGGTCAGCGCGATCAGCGCCGCGCCGTGCTCGGCCGCCAGCGCCGTCACCTTCGCGAACCGCGACTCGGGGCCGTCCCCGTCCTCGTAGTTCACGGAGTTGATCACGGCCCGGCCGCCCAGCTTCTCCAGCCCGGCCCGGATCACCTCCAGCTCGGTGGAGTCCAGCACGATGGGCAGCGTCGAGGCGGTGGCGAACCGGCCGGCCAGCTCCTTCATGTCCGCGACGCCGTCCCGGCCGACGTAGTCCACGCACAGGTCCAGCATGTGCGCGCCCTCGCGGATCTGGTCGCGGGCCATCTCCACGCAGTCGTCCCAGCGGGCCTCCAGCATGGCCTCGCGGAACTTCTTCGAGCCGTTGGCGTTGGTGCGCTCACCGATCGCCAGGTAGGAGGTGTCCTGCCGGAACGGCACGGTCTGGTAGAGCGAGGCGGCGCCGGGCTCGGGGCGCGGGCTGCGCTCCGTCGGGCTCATCCCGCGGACCCGCTCGACGACCTGCCGCAGGTGCTCCGGGGTCGTGCCGCAGCAGCCGCCGACCAGCGACAGCCCGTACTCCCGGACGAACGTCTCATGGGCGTCCGCCAGTTCACCCGGGGTGAGCGGGTAGTGGGCGCCGTTCTTGCCGAGCACCGGCAGGCCCGCGTTGGGCATCGCGGAGACGCGCGTACGGGCGTGCCGGGAGAGGTAGCGCAGGTGCTCGCTCATCTCGGCCGGGCCGGTGGCGCAGTTGAGGCCGATCATGTCGATGCCCAGCGGCTCCAGCGCGGTGAGCGCGGCGCCGATCTCCGAGCCGAGGAGCATGGTGCCGGTGGTCTCGACGGTGACCTGCACCAGCAGCGGCAGGTCGGCGCCGGCCGCCCGGAGCGCCCGCCGGGCGCCGATCACGGAGGCCTTGGTCTGGAGCAGGTCCTGGGTGGTCTCCACCAGGATCGCGTCCGCGCCGCCCGCGACCAGGCCCTCGACGTTCTGCTGGTAGGCGTCGCGCAGCAGGTCGTACGAGGTGTGCCCCAGCGTGGGCAGCTTGGTGCCCGGGCCGACCGAGCCGAGGACCCAGCGCGTCCGGCCGTCGCCGGCGGCGAACTCGTCCGCCACCTCGCGGGCGATCCGCGCGCCCGCCTCGGACAGCTCGAAGATCCGGTCGGCCACCTCGTACTCGCCCAGCGCGGCGAGGTTCGCGCCGAAGGTGTTGGTCTCCACACAGTCCACACCGACCGCGAAGTACTCCTCGTGGACCGAGCGCACGATGTCGGGGCGGGTGGCGTTGAGGATCTCGTTGCAGCCCTCCAGCTGCTGGAAGTCCTCCATGCTGGGGTCCTGCGCCTGGAGCATCGTGCCCATGGCCCCGTCGGCCACGACGACCCGGGAGGCGAGCGCCTCCCGCAGTTCGGAGGCTCGGGCGGTGCTGGCGGTCGATGGCGTGAACGAGGCCATGGAAGTGCTCCCGGGGTTGCGACGGCTGTCGGCTTTGCGCCCTCCGGTGGAGGACGCACGCCGCAAGCCTAGCCCCCGGGTCAGGGAAATGGACGGGTGTCCCACCGCTTGATACGGCCCGCCCAGGACTTGATCACGCACTTGGTCAGGTCGGCCGTTACTCCGTCGGGTGGAGGGTCCACCTCCCTTCGGCCCAGGGCCCGTTCGGGGCTCGCGAGGGGGCCGGGCGGCCTCCGCGCGGGGCCCGTGGGGCCTCCGTCAGGGGTGTGACCAGGGCAAGTGCCCGCCCCGGCGATCACTCGGCGATCATGAAAAGGCCCGCGCTCAGCTATCTCTCGGTCGGCATCGGCCGATAGTGTTCAGCATTGCCGAACGGCATTGGAGGAGGTTGCACGATGGCACGGACCATCCAGTCGCTCGAACGAGCGGCGGCGATGCTGCGGCTGCTCGCAGGGGGAGAGCGACGGCTGGGTCTGTCCGACGTGGCCTCCGCGCTGGGGCTGGCGAAGGGCACCGCACACGGCATCCTGCGGACACTCCAGCAGGAGGGCTTCGTCGAGCAGGACCCCGCGTCCGGGCGCTACCAGCTCGGCGCCGAGCTGCTGCGCCTGGGCAACAGCTACCTGGACGTGCACGAGCTCCGCGCCCGCGCCCTGGTCTGGGCGGACGACCTCGCCCGGTCGAGCGGCGAGAGCGTCTATCTGGGCGTGCTCCACCAGCAGGGCGTGCTGATCATCCACCACGTCTTCCGGCCGGACGACAGCCGGCAGGTGCTGGAGGTCGGCGCGATGCAGCCGCTGCACAGCACCGCGCTCGGCAAGGTCCTCTCCGCCTACGACCCCGTGGCGCACAGCGAGGCCGCCGAGGCCGAGCGCGAGGCGTTCACGCCCCGCACCGTCACCGGCCTGGCCGACTTCGAGGGGATCCTGGACCTGACCCGGGCCCGCGGCTGGGCGTCCGACGTCGAGGAGACCTGGGAGGGCGTCGCCTCCGTCGCCTCCCCCATCTACGACCGGCGGCGGATGCCGGTCGGCGCGGTGGGCGTCACCGGCGCCGTGGAGCGCGTCTGCGAGGCCGGCGAGCTGCGGGCGCAGCTGGTCGCGGCCGTACGGGACTGCGCGCGCGCCGTCTCCCGGGACCTCGGCGCCGGTCGCTTCTGAGCGCGAGCCGGCACATGGTGCCGGCCGCCGCTCTGTCCCGTCCGTCACACCTCTGGACAAGATCCCAGGTCGCGGTTCGGTTACTGCCGGGTATCGATCGTCTACTTTCGGCCTTCTGGCCGGGACTTTTCGGTCTCGGAACCCTTGACGAGCTCTTGACGTTGCAGAAAACTGCCGTTCATCGGTCGGCATTGTCGAACACCTAACGACAATATTCGCTATGGTGGACTCTGCCGCGGGCCGATCAAAGCCCTCTCGGAGGGCGCGGACCACCGGAGGGACCCGGGGTTCGCCTTCCCCTGGACGAAGGACAAAGGAGTCGCGGGTGTCCAGCTCCGACATCTTCACCGGTGAGCTCATCGGTACCGCAGTGTTGATCCTGCTCGGCGGTGGCGTGTGCGCCGCCGTCACCCTGAAGCGTTCGAAGGCACAGAACGCGGGTTGGCTCGCCATCACGTTCGGCTGGGGCTTCGCCGTGCTGACCGGTGCGTACATCGGCGCCAAGTCCGGCGCGCACCTCAACCCGGCCGTCACGCTCGGCCTCGCCATCGACGGCGCGACCGAGTGGAAGGACGTTCCGCTCTACATCGGCTCGCAGCTGCTCGGCGCGATGATCGGTGCGACGCTGGTCTGGTTCGCCTACTACGGCCAGTTCAAGGCCCACCTGACGGACCCGGAGCTCGTGGCGAGCCTCAACCCCGCCGAGGGCATGGTCGACCAGACCTCGGCGCCCAAGGCCGGCCCGGTGCTCGGCATCTTCTCCACTGGCCCCGAGATCCGCAACGCGGTGCAGAACCTCGCCACCGAGATCATCGGGACCGCGGCGCTGGTGCTCTTCATCCTCACCATGGGTCTGACCAAGGGCCTGGCCACGAGCGGCACGGGCACCCTGATGGTCGCCTTCGTCGTCGTCGGCATCGGCCTCTCGCTCGGCGGCCCGACCGGTTACGCCATCAACCCCGCCCGTGACCTCGGTCCGCGTATCGTGCACGCGCTGCTGCCGCTGCCCAACAAGGGCGGCTCGGACTGGGGCTACGCCTGGGTCCCCGTGGTCGGCCCGCTCATCGGCGCCGCCCTGGCCGCAGGCATCCACAAGATCGCGTTCTGATCCCCCGCCGAGACCTTCAGATTCCCAGGAGCACACGACACATGACCACCACCGGCACCCACGGCCAGGGCCCGTTCATCGCGGCGATCGACCAGGGCACCACCTCTTCCCGCTGCATCGTCTTCGACCGCGACGGGCGCATCGTCTCCGTCGACCAGAAGGAGCACGAGCAGATCTTCCCGAAGCCGGGCTGGGTCGAGCACGACGCCGCCGAGATCTGGGCGAACGTCCAGCAGGTCGTCGCCAGCGCGGTCGAGAAGGCGGGCATCACCGCCGCCGACGTCAAGGCGATCGGCATTACCAACCAGCGCGAGACCACGCTGCTGTGGGACAAGAACACCGGTGAGCCGGTCCACAACGCCATCGTCTGGCAGGACACCCGCACCGACGGGCTCTGCAAGGAGCTCGGCCGCAACGTCGGCCAGGACCGCTTCCGCCGGGAGACCGGCCTGCCGCTGGCCTCCTACTTCTCCGGCCCGAAGGTCCGCTGGCTGCTGGACAACGTCGAGGGCCTGCGCGAGCGCGCCGAGGCCGGCGACATCCTCTTCGGCACCATGGACTCCTGGGTCATCTGGAACCTCACCGGTGGTGTCAACGGCGGCGTGCACGTCACCGACGTCACCAACGCCTCCCGCACGATGCTGATGAACCTGCGCAGCCTCGACTGGGACGAGCGCATCCTGGAGTCGATGGAGATCCCGGCCGCGATCCTGCCGGCGATCCGCTCCTCCGCCGAGGTCTACGGCACCGCCCAGGGCGGCGCCCTGGCTGGCGTGCCCGTCGCCTCCGCGCTCGGTGACCAGCAGGCGGCCCTCTTCGGCCAGACCTGCTTCTCCGAGGGCGAGGCGAAGTCGACGTACGGCACCGGCACGTTCATGCTGATGAACACCGGCAGCGAGCCCGTCAACTCCTACAACGGCCTGCTCACCACCGTCGGCTACCGCATCGGCGACCAGGACCCGGTCTACGCCCTCGAGGGCTCCATCGCCGTCACCGGCTCCCTCGTGCAGTGGATGCGCGACCAGATGGGCCTGATCAAGAGCGCGGCCGAGATCGAGACGCTCGCCAGCTCCGTCGAGGACAACGGCGGCGCGTACTTCGTGCCGGCCTTCTCCGGCCTGTTCGCCCCCTACTGGCGCTCCGACGCGCGCGGTGTGATCGCGGGCCTGACCCGCTACGTCACCAAGGCGCACATCGCCCGTGCCGTGCTCGAGGCCACCGCCTGGCAGACCCGCGAGATCACCGACGCCATGACGAAGGACTCCGGCGTCGAGCTGACCGCGCTCAAGGTCGACGGCGGCATGACCTCCAACAACTTGCTGATGCAGACCCTCTCGGACTTCCTGGACGCACCGGTCGTGCGCCCGATGGTCGCCGAGACGACCTGCCTCGGCGCCGCCTACGCCGCCGGTCTTGCCGTCGGCTTCTGGCCGGACACCGACGCCCTGCGCGCCAACTGGCGCCGGGCCGCCGAGTGGACCCCCCGCATGGACGCGGACACGCGTGACCGCGAGTACAAGAGCTGGCTCAAGGCCGTCGAGCGGACCATGGGCTGGATCGAGGACGAGGAGTAATCATGACAACCCCGCAGAGCGTTCCGACGCTGGGAACGCACCCGGCTGCCGGTTCCAACCCGAGCCGCGCCGAGACCCGGGACCGACTGTCGAACGCGACATACGACCTCCTGGTGATCGGTGGCGGCATCCTGGGCACCTCGGTGGCCTGGCACGCCGCGCAGTCCGGTCTGCGGGTCGCGATGGTGGACGCCGGTGACTTCGCCGGCGCCACCTCCTCCGCGTCCTCCAAGCTCGTCCACGGCGGTCTGCGCTACCTGCAGACCGGCGCGGTCAAGCTGGTCGCGGAGAACCACCACGAGCGCCGGGTGCTGGCCAAGGACGTGGCCCCGCACCTGGTCAACCCGCTCACCTTCTACCTGCCCGTCTACAAGGGCGGCCCGGTGGGCGCGGCCAAGCTCGGCGCCGGTGTGTTCGCCTACTCGGCGCTGTCCGCCTTCGGCGACGGCGTCGGCAAGGTGATCTCCCCGGCCAAGGCCCAGGCCGACAACCCGGGTCTGCGCACGGACAACCTCAAGGCCGTCGCGGTCTACTACGACCACCAGATGAACGACTCGCGCGTGGCGGTCATGACGGTCCGCGCGGCCGTCGAGTCCGGCGCGGTCGTGCTGAACCACGCCGAGGTCACCGGGCTGCGCTTTACGCACGGCAAGGTCACCGGCGCGGAGCTCAAGGACAGGGTGGACGGTGCCGAGTTCGGCATCGACGCTCGGGTCGTCCTCAACGCCACCGGCCCGTGGGTGGACCACCTGCGCAAGCTGGAAGACAAGGGCGCCAACCCGAGCATCCGCCTGTCCAAGGGCGCGCACATCGTGATGAAGCGCAAGTCGCCGTGGAAGGCCGCCATGGCCACCCCGATCGACAAGTACCGCATCACCTTCGCCCTCCCGTGGGAGGACCAGCTCCTCCTCGGCACCACCGACACCCAGTACGAGGGTGACCCGGCGGACGTGCGCGCCACGGAGGAGGACATCCAGCAGATCCTCGACGAGGCCGCGTTCTCCATCCAGGACGCCGACCTCGACCGCTCCCTGATGACGTACGCCTTCGCCGGTCTGCGCGTGCTGCCGGGCGGCCCCGGCGACGTCGCCCAGGCCAAGCGCGAGACCGTGGTCTCCGAGGGCAAGGGCGGCATGCTGTCGGTCGCCGGCGGCAAGTGGACCACGTACCGCCACATCGGCCGTACGGTCATGGCCAAGCTCGCGAAGCTGCCCGGCAGCCCGCTGACCGAGGAGATGGAGCCCATCTCCAGCCTGGTCCGCCGGACCCCGCTGCCCGGTGTCGCCAACCCGAACGCGGTCGCCCACCGCCTGCTCGTGGACCGCGAGCCCGGCAGCCGCATGGACCCGCTGACCGCCCGCCACCTGGCGACGCACTACGGCTCGCTGTCCTTCGACATCGCGCGCCTGGTCAACGAGAACCCGGAGCTCGGCGAGCGCATCCACCCGGACGGCCCGGAGATCTGGGCCCAGGTCGCCTACGCCCGCGACCACGAGTGGGCGGAGACGGTGGACGACGTCCTGCGCCGCCGTACGACGCTGACGATCCGCGGTCTGGACACGGAGGACGTCCGCACGCGCGTCAAGGACATGCTCGGCGACAAGGGCTGACGCCCGCCGGGCCGGTCCGTGTGACCGTGTGATCGCTTGATCGCTCCCGAGGGGAGAGACGCACCGCGCGTCTCTCCCCTCGCTGCTGACAGGAACTGACCGATCCGCGATCGCGTCACCTTTGGGAAGAAGAAGGGGCGATTCTTTCCATGAAACGACCGGATTTGCTTAAAAAGCTTTCCAAAATACGCGTTCGGCGGCCGAGCAAGCGACTGGTGACGCGTCTCGCGCTCGTCCTGACCGCGGTGCTCGTCCTGCCGCTCGCGGTGGCGGGCAGCGCGCTGCGCGCCGCCTACGCCGGGTCCCCCTCCGAGGAGGCCGTCACCCGGGGCAAGGACGCGATCTGGCTGGGGCACGCCTGGGTCGACGGCCGTAAGGGCGACGCCGAACTGGCCGGGCTGAAGCGGAAGATGGCCGGCACCGGGCTGCGCGACCTCTATGTGCACACGGGCCCCCTGGAGCACGACGGCACGCTCCCCGCGAAGGTCTACCCAAGCGCCTCCTGGCTGATCGACGCCGTCCACCGCGAGCTGCCGGGCGTCCGCGTCCACGCCTGGCTCGGTGACAAGGTCGTCCGTAAGGGCGAGGGCGACGCCGGCCTGCGGCTGGACTCGGCTCCGGCGCGCGCCGCCGTGGTGGCCAGTGCCCGCCAGGTGATGGGTGCCGGGTTCGAGGGCGTCCACCTCGACGTAGAGCCCGTACGCACCGGTGACGCGTCCTTCCTCACCCTCCTGGACGGCCTCAGGCCGGCCGTCCGGTCCGCCGGCGGGGTGTTCTCCGTCGCCGCCCAGCAGATCGACCCGGTGCCGAGCATGCACCGGGCGGCACGGGCGGCGGGCAGCCCCAAGTGGTGGACGCAGAAGTACTTCGGCCAGGTCGCCCGCAGGGTGGACCAGATCGCCGTCATGTCCTACGACACCGGGCTCCCGCTGGAGAGCCTCTACGGCGGCTATGTGGCCCGCCAGACGGCCCTCGCCCTCCAGGTGACGCCGCGGGACACGGACCTGCTGATGGGCCTGCCCTTCTACCACACCGACTCCTGGGGACATCACGCCCGGGCCGAGACGGCCGCGGCCGCGGTGCGCGGCGCCCGGCTCGGTCTGAGCAGGGAGGACCGCGACCGGGAGCGCTTCGGACTGGCGCTCTACGTCGACTTCGCGGCCACCGACGCCGACTGGCGGGCCTATCGCAACGGCTGGGGCGCCAGAGGGTGACCAACAGCTGAGGAAGAGCCCGTACAGGGGCTGCGAACAGGGGGCACGGAAGTCGTAGTCTTGGGGTCGCACGGCAGAAAGAACGCTGCCAGGAACAACACTGCACAGAACGGCAACCGGTGGCCCGGACACGTCCGCCCCGGTCGGAAGGAGGCGCTGGGTGATCGAGCTTGAGGGGGTTCCCGAGCTGATCGACCCGGTCATGATCTGTGCCTTCGAGGGATGGAACGACGCCGGGGACGCCGCCTCCAGCGCCGTCGCGCACCTGGACCGGGAATGGAAGGGCGAGGTCTTCGGCGCACTCGACGCCGAGGACTACTACGACTTCCAGGTCAACCGGCCCACGGTCTGGCTGGACGGCGGTGTCCGCAAGGTCACCTGGCCCACCACCCGGCTGTCCGTGGTGCGCACGGGCGGTGGCGCGGAAGGCACCCCGCAGCGCGACCTGGTCCTCGTGCGCGGCATCGAACCGAGCATGCGCTGGCGGTCGTTCTGCAACGAGATCCTGGGCTTCGCCCACGAGCTCGGCGTGGAGATGGTGATCGTCCTGGGCTCGCTGCTCGGCGACACCCCGCACACCCGGCCCGTGCCGGTCAGCGGCATCACCTCCGACCCGGACCTGGCCCGCACCATGGATCTGGAGGAGTCGCGCTACGAAGGCCCGACCGGAATCGTCGGCATTCTCCAGGAGGCCTGCACCCACGCCGGCGTCCCGGCGGTGAGCCTGTGGGCGGCCGTCCCGCACTACGTCTCCCAGCCGCCGAACCCGAAGGCCACCCTGGCGCTGCTCAACCGCCTCGAGGACCTGATCGACCTGCGCATCCCGCTGGGCGAACTCCCCGAGGACGCGCGGGCCTGGCAGCTGGGCGTGGACCAGCTGGCGGCCGAGGACAGCGAGGTCGCCGAGTACGTCCAGTCCCTGGAGGAGGCGCGCGACACCGCCGACCTCCCGGAGGCGTCCGGCGAGGCCATCGCCCGTGAGTTCGAGCGCTATCTGCGCCGCCGCGACGGCCAGCCCCCCGCCCCCGGCCAGCCGGGCGGCCTGGCGGCCGAGCCGGGCCTCACCGAGGGCCGCGACCCCTCCTACCTCCGCGACACGGCCAGCGGCCGCACCCGGCCCGCGCGCCCGGCCGCGAAGGACGAGGACGCGACGGGCTCCCCGGGGGACGCCCGGAAGGACGCCACGGGGAACGAGCCGGAGGGCGATCCGAAGAAGCCGGAGAAGAGCGCCGGGGACACCGGGAAGGGCCCCGAAGACGGCACCGGGCCCGGCCGGGAACCGGAGGACCCCCGGGACGGGGAGAGCTGAGAACGGCGAACGGGCCCGGTGGCGACAGCCACCGGGCCCGTTCCCTTCGTCCGCGCGGTACCGGTGCCGCGGCTACGACCGGCGGCGGGGCTTGCCGCGCTTGGCGCCCTTGGCCCCTCCGGAGGAGGCGCCCCGGGCGCTCTTGCCGGAGCCTCCGGCACCGCCCCGCGAGCCCTTGGCCGCCGTCCTGCCCGTGGCCTTGCCCGCCGTCCCGCCCGCCGCGGGCTTGCGCCGCGCGCCGCCCGCCTCGGGCCGCTTGTCCTTACGCTCCGGCCGGTCCTGCGCGCGGCCCCGCGAGCTGTTGACCGTCCGCCCCCGGACGATCCCGATGAAGTCCTCCACCAGGTCGGTGGTCTTCTCCTCCGGCCACGACAGCGCGACCCGCGACTCGGGCACGTCCGACAGCGTCCGGTACGTCAGGTCCTTGCGGTGGTGCAGCCGGGCGAGGGACTGCGGGACGACGAGCACCCCGATCCCCGCGGCCACCAGCTCGACGGCGTCCGCGGTCGTGGCGGGCCGCTCGAACGCCGGACGCCCCGGCGGGCGCTCCCAGTCCAGGGTGTCGTCCAGGGGGTGCAGCACGATCTCGTCGGCCAGCTCCGCGGCGGACACCTCCTCGACGGCCGCCATGACGTGGTCCTTGGGGATCACGACCACGGTCGTCTCGGTGTAGAGGGGGATCGCGCTGAGGTCCGTACGGTCGACCGGGAGCCGCAGGAAAGCCGCGTCGGCGCCGCCGTCCCGCAGCACACCGGCCGCGTCGGCGGCGGAGACCTGGAGGAGGGCCAGGGGGACGTCGGGCAACCGCTCGTTCCAGATCCGCACCCATTTGCTGGGTGTCACGCCCGGGACGTACGCGAGCCGGAACGAGGGGGATGCTTCCGAGCCTGTCACCCGCCCAGATTACCGGTCGTGGTCGGAGGTATCGCACACGCTCGCTACTCTTGACACCATGACGTCGCACCAGAACACCCAGACGATGAAGCCCGCGACCGCGGCGAAGAAGCTGGGTGTGTACCTCGAGGCCACCCCCGCAGAGTTCCAGGAGGGCGTCGTCTCGCGCGGCGAGCTGAACGCACTTCAGGCCGATCCGCCGGAGTGGCTCCAGGAGCTGCGGCGCAACGGCCCGCACCCCCGTCCGGTGGTCGCCGCCAAGCTGGGCGTCTCCATCTCCGGCCTCGCCCGCGGCGGGGTCACGGAGGCCCTCACCACGGAGCAGATCGCCGAGCTGAAGGCGGAGAACCCCGAGTGGCTCCGGAAGGAGCGCGCCACCCAGGCCGAGGTCCGCAAGGAAGCGGTGCGCATCAAGGAGAAGAACGCCGAGCAGGACAGCCGTTCCTGACCGCGGTCCCGGGCGCGTCGCGGACGCACCGTCCCTGGGCCGTGCCCGCCTGACGCGGCGATCCGCCACCTGACGGAGCGGGCCCCTCACGGCCTGTCGTGACCGGGTCCCCCGGATATCGGAGCGACGCCGGAGCCCGTCCGCCGTACACTGGTCGGTCCGGTGGAGGCCGGTCCGCCGCACCCCGGAGAGGGGAGCGGCGGGCCGGCCTTCGCGTCCCCCATGGAGGTGTGCCCGGATGACCAGCAGCATCCCCGTCGTCGACACGCGTAGCGCGGCAGGCTCGGCCCTGCAGGCGGTCCTGCTCGACATGGACGGCACCTTGGTCGACACCGAGGGCTTCTGGTGGGAGGTGGAGGTCGCCGTCTTCGCCGAGCTGGGCCACCAGCTGCTGGAGGAGTACCGCGAGGTGGTCGTCGGCGGGCCCATGGCGCGCAGCGCCGCCTTCCTGATCCAGGCCACCGGCGCGAAGATCGCCCTCACCGAGCTGACGGTGCTGCTCAACACCCGCTTCTCCCAGATGATCGGCCGTGGGGTGCCGCTGATGCCCGGCGCCCGGCGGCTGCTCGCCGAGCTGGCCGCGCACTCGGTGCCGACCGCCCTGGTGTCCGCCTCGCACCGGGAGATCATCGACCGGGTGCTCGCCACCCTGGGCCCGGAGAACTTCACGCTGACCGTCGCGGGCGACGAGATCGAGCGGACCAAGCCGCACCCCGACCCCTATCTGCTGGCCGCGGCCCGGCTGGGGGTGGAGCCCGGCCGGTGCGCCGTGGTGGAGGACACCATGACCGGGGTGACCGCCGCGGAGGCGGCCGGCTGCCGGGTCGTCGCGGTGCCCTCGGTGGCGCCGATCCCGGCCGCCGACGGGCGTACGGTCGTCCGGTCGCTGGAGGAAGTCGATCTCGGATTTCTCCACGGTCTGATGACTCCGCCGCCGGCCGGCCGATGACCGGAATGCACCGACACGGACACTGAGCGTGCGCCGGAGAATGTTCAAGGAACTCTGGGCGTCGGTCCGATTGTTTTCCGTGACGAATGGCCCGGTTTAATTCCGGAGCCGCCGTCGAAGTGCGTGAGTGAGCTTCGTCACCGGGTCAAGAGGCGGCGGGTGGGGAATCGATCACGCTGAAGCACCCTTTCCGGGGCGGAAGCGCACCCTTGTGTCCTGTTTGATGATCTCCTGCGTGAATCGTTCCGGCGTCCGGATATCGGTGAATCGGCGGCCGTTATCGGCGCGTGATATCGCGTCAACTTCACCGTGTCCCGGGGGCAGTGGTGCCGCGCACTAATCTTTTCGCGAGAACTTCACGGCTGCCCGTGGGCCGACGCGTCAGACGTCGGTATCGTCCCGGGAACCGATCGCATCACAGGGAGAACCCCACACAATGAACCGCAAGACGTTGGTGCTGCCGACCCTGGCAGTCCTCCTGGCCCCCGTACTCGCCGCCTGTGGCGGGAGTGACGAGGCGGGGAAGGGCGGCGGCGCCATCGTCATCGGCACCACCGACCGGTTCGAGGAGACGACCGACGCCCCGGCGCCGTTCGACCCGGCCGCCGCGTACGACATCGGCGCCTGGAACGTGCTGCACAGCACCTTCCAGACCCTGCTGCGGCTGCCCCGCTCCGGCACCTCCCCGGTCGCCGACGCGGCGTCCACCTGCACCTTCGGGGACCGGAAGAACGAGCAGTACCGCTGCACCCTGCGCAGCGGTCTGAAGTTCAGCAACGGTCACGCGCTCACCTCGGAGGACGTGAAGTTCTCCATCGACCGCGCCCGGGCCATCAACTTCGAGAACGGCCCGGTGTCGCTGCTCAGCAACATCGACTCGGTCGAGACCCCGAGCGAGCTCGAGGTCGTCTTCCACCTGAAGTCCCCCGACGCCACCTTCCCGCAGAAGATAGCCACGCCGGCCGCGGCCATCGTGGACAGCGAGACCTACGGGAAGAAGGAGCTCGGCAAGGGCTTCAAGGTCGTCGGCTCCGGCCCGTACACCCTGCAGACGGAGGAGAAGGACGGCCGCGTCGTCAAGGCCGTCTTCTCGAAGAACTCCGACTACCAGGGGTCGGTGCAGCTGCAGAACGACAAGGTCGAGATGCGGTTCTACGACGACGCGAAGTCGATGGAGAAGGCGCTGAAGGACGGCGACATCGACATCATGAACCGCACCCTGGCGCCCGACCAGCTCAGCCGGATGCGGGGCGCCACGGACCAGGGCGTCCGTCTGCTGGAGGCGCCGGGCCAGGAGATCAGCTTCCTCGCCTTCAACACCGACGACCCGTCGGTGAAGAACAAGGCCGTGCGCCAGGCCGTGGCGCAGCTGGTCGACCGCCAGGCGCTGGCCCGCGACGGCTACGACCGGACGAACGACCCGCTGTACTCGCTGGTGCCCAGCGGCATCACCGGCCACCAGAACTCCTTCTCCAACAAGTACGGGGAGCCCAGCGCCGACAAGGCCCGCTCCATCCTGCGGGCGGCTAACATCACCTCCCCGGTCCCGCTGACCCTCACGTACACCGACGACCACTACGGTGAGGCCACGGCCAAGGCCTTCCAGGCGCTCCAGAAGCAGCTCAACGGCAGCGGGCTGTTCCAGGCCAAGATCCAGGGCGTGAAGTGGGCGGACTTCCGCCCCGAGGCCGCCAAGGGCAAGTACGCCGTCTACGGCATGGGCTGGTTCCCCGACTTCCCGGACCCGGACAACTTCGTCGCCCCGTTCTTCGGCAAGGACAACTTCCTCCGCTCGCCGTACCAGAACACCAGGATCAGCTCGCAGCTGATCCCGGACTCCCGCGAGGCGGCCCAGCGCGACACCGCGGCCAAGTACTTCCAGCAGGCCCAGGACATCGTGGCCGACGACGTGCCCGTGCTGCCGCTGTGGCAGGGCAAGCAGTACGTGGCCGTCCGCAGCAATGTCACCGGCGCCGAGTGGGCCCTCAACTCCGCCTCCGAGATGCAGCCGTGGGAGCTGGGCCGCGGCAAGTGAGGCAATAGGTTTCGTCAGACCGGTTCTGCCGACGATCTCATCGGACGATCAAGGAAACTGTGAGGAACGTGCACGTGAGGAAACGTGACCAGTGGCTTGCCGCCCCGCTCGGCGCTGGGCTCGCCGCCGCCCTGCTCACCGGGTGCGGTTCGGAAGACGGCAACGCGGGCGGCACCGGTGAGTCCGTGGTCATGGGGATGTCCGACGAGGTCGTGGCCACCGACCCGGCCTCCGGCTACGACCCCGGCTCGTGGCTTCTGTTCAACAATGTCTTCCAGTCGCTGATGAGCTTCCCCAAGGGGGGCATCACCCCCCAGCCGGACGCGGCCGAGAACTGCAAGTTCCAGGACGAGGTCAGCCAGACCTATCAGTGCAAGCTGAAGGACGGGCTGAAGTTCAGCAACGGCCACGACCTCACCTCCGAGGACGTCGCCCACTCCTTCCGTCGCACGATCAAGATCAACGACAAGAAGGGTCCGGCGTCCTCCCTGCTGTCCTCCATCAAGGACATCAAGACCCCGGACAAGCTGACGGTCGTCTTCCACCTCAACCGCTCCGACGCCACCTTCCCGCAGAAGATCGCCTCGGGCGCCGGCTCCATCGTGGACCACGAGGAGTACCCGGCGGACAAGCTCCGCACCGACGGCAAGGCCGTCGGCTCGGGTGTCTACAAGCTCGACTCCTTCGACAAGAAGGAGGCCAAGTTCTCGGTCAACACGTCCTACAAGGGCGCGGCCGCCGCGGTGAACAACCGCGGTGTCACGATGAAGTTCTTCCACGGCGACCAGGCCGAGCTGAAGTCCGCCGTCCAGAAGGGCTCCATCGACCTCGCCTACCGAGGTCTGCCGATGAAGGACATCGCCGACCTGGAGGCCGCCGGCGGCAAGCAGCACCTCAAGGTCATCGAGGGCACCAGCGCCGAGGTCCAGCACCTGGTCTTCAACACCAAGGACCCGGTGGTCGGCAAGCTCGGTGTCCGCAAGGCCATCGCCTACCTGGTGGACCGCAGCGCGCTCGTGCGCGACGTCTACAAGCGCACCGCCGAGCCGCTGTACTCGATCGTCCCGAGCGGCGTCACCGGTCACAAGACCCCGTTCTTCGAGGCCTACGGCGACCGCCCGCAGCCCGACAAGGCCGCCGCCGCGCTGAACTCCGCCGGCATCAAGGACAAGGTCAAGCTCACCCTGTGGGCCACCCCCGTCCGTTACGGCCCGGGCACCGTGCCGGAGTTCCAGGAGATAGCCAAGCAGCTCAACAAGAGCGGCCTCTTCGAGGCGGACGTGAAGTCCGTCCCGCTGGAGGAGTACGAGGCGGGCGTGGCAGCCGGCAAGTACGGCGTCTATGTGAAGGGCTGGGTGCCCGACTACCCGGACCCGGACAACTTCACCGCGCCGTTCTTCGGCGAGGGCAACGTCCTCCTCAACAACTACGAGTCCAAGGACATCACCAACCGCATCCTGGCCACCGCCGCCGAGGGCAGCCGCCCGGCGACCGTCGGCGACTTCACCAAGGTGCAGACCACCGTCGCCCAGGAACTGCCCATCCTCCCGCTGTGGCAGGGCAAGCAGTACGCGGTGGCGAGCGACCGGATCTCCGGTCTCCAGTGGACCCTCGACGCCTCGACCGTCTTCCGGTTCTGGGAGATCGGCAAGGCCGCCAAGGAGTAGCGGGCCGCCGGCCGGGCCGGGTGGGCACCCCGCCCGGCCCCGCGGCACCCAGAGGATCAGCCCCGTACCCGGGCACCGGGTACGGGGCTGATCCTCTTCCGCTCGCCCTTCCCGCCCGGCGGCGGGCGAGGGGGAGGGACCTACTGCGCGCCCGGGCGCACCAGCCCGCTCTCGTAGGCGTACACCGCGGCCTGCACCCGGTCGCGCAGGCCCAGCTTCGTCAGCACATGACCCACATGCGTCTTGACCGTCGTCTCGCTCACGAAGAGATCCGCCGCGATCTCGGCGTTCGACAGCCCGCGCGCCACCAGCTTCAGCACCTCGACCTCGCGGTCGGTCAGCGTGTGCAGCGTGTCCGGCAGCGGCTCCTCGCCCGACGGCAGATGGCCCGCGTACTTGTCCAGCAGCCGGCGGGTGATGCTCGGCGCCAGCATGGCCTCGCCGCCCGCCACCACCCGGATCGCCTGGACGAGCTCATGGGCGGGCGCGTCCTTCAGCAGGAAGCCGCTGGCACCCGCCCGCAGCGCCTCCACCACGTACTCGTCGAGATCGAACGTGGTGAGCACCAGCACCTTCGCCGGGCCGTTCCGCTCCGGGCCGGTGATCTGCCGGGTCGCCTCGACGCCGTCCATCCGCGGCATCCGGATGTCCATCAGCACCACATCGGGCTGCAGCGCCCGCACCTGGTCGAGCGCCTGAAGACCGTCCCCGGCCTCACCGACGACCGCCAGGTCCTGTTCCGCCTCGAGAATCATCCGGAAGCCGGTGCGCAGCAGCGGCTGGTCATCGACCAGTAGGACGCGGATCGCCACGGAAACTCCTTCGTTAGACCGCGTCCATTCTGCCCTGACCCGTCCCGCGACGGTCAGCCGCCCGCGCGCGGGGCCACGACCGGCAGCGGATACGGCGGGGGAGTGCCCCCGAATTCCGGACAGACGGCCTGGTGGTCGCACCAGCCGCACAGCTTCGTCGGCCTGGGGCGCCACTCGCCCGTGTCGGTGGCCAGCTCGATCGCCTCCCAGAGCGCCCGCAGCTTGCGCTCCACGGCCAGCAGCTCCGCCTCGACCGGGTCGTACGTCAGCACGTCACCGCTGCCCAGATAGACCAGCTGGAGGCGGCGCGGCACCCGGCCGCGCAGCCGCCACAGCACCAGGGCGTAGAACGTCATCTGGAACAGCGGCTCCGACCGGAACTGCGGGGCCGGGGCCTTGCCCGTCTTGTAGTCCACGATGCGCAGGTCGCCGGAGGGCGCCACGTCCACCCGGTCGATGAAGCCCCGCAGCGTCAGCCCCGAGGAACCCGCGCCCTCGATCACCGTCTCCACGTACAGCTCGCGGTCGGCGGGCTCCAGGCGCGTGGGGTCCTCCAGGGTGAACCAGCGCTCGACCAGCCGCTCCGCGTCCGCCAGCCAGGTCGCCAGCCGGTCCGCGTCGTGCGCGCCGTCCTCGCCGGTGAAGAGCTCGGCCAGCTCCGGCCGGGCCGCCAGCAGCTTCTCCCACTCGCCGGGCACCAGACCCTTCGCCCGGGGAGCGGTCCGCTCCGCCGCCGGGGCGTCGAAGAGCCGCTCCAGCACGGCGTGCACCACGGTGCCCCGGGTCGCGGCGGAGCTCGGCTTCTCCGGCAGCTTGTCGATCACCCGGAAGCGGTAGAGCAGCGGGCAGCGCATGAAATCCGCCGCACGGGAGGGCGACAGCGCGGCCGGGCGCGCGGGAACCCGCACCCGCTCCCCGACCGCACCGGACGCGACGGCCTCCCCCGTTCCCGGAGCCCCGGTGGCCCCGGCAGTCCCGGAAGCACCTTCGGAGCCCTCGGAAACGCCCGGCACGGACGGCTCGGCCGGCTGCCCGGCGCTTTCCTCAGTGGCGATACCCATGACAGGAACCCTACGGCCCGTCACTGACAGTCGGACGCATACCATCGACGACAGACCACCTCGCACTGCATGATCGAGACAGCGCACCGCCGGTGCGAGGGCCGCATCCGACGAGGGGACACCGTGGAGAACAGCGGGCAGGGCCGGTCCGGCGGCGGGGGCGCCGGCACCCAGGACGAGCCCGGGGACCGCAGGCCGAAGCGCCCGCGCGAGGGCGGCGGCATCCTCATGGGCCGCCCCTTCGGCGTGCCCGTCTACGTGGCACCCAGCTGGTTCCTCGTCGCCGCCCTCATCACCTGGGTCTTCGGCGGCCAGCTCGACCGCGTCCTGCCCGAGCTCGGCGGCGTCCGCTATCTGGTCTCCCTCTTCTTCGCCGTCGCCTTCTACGCCTCCGTGCTCGTCCACGAGCTGGCGCACACGGTCGCGGCCCTGCGCTTCAAGCTCCCCGTGCGCCGCATCCAGCTCCAGTTCTTCGGCGGCGTCTCCGAGATCGAGAAGGAGAGCGAGACCCCCGGCCGCGAGTTCGTCCTCGCCTTCGTCGGCCCCCTGCTCTCCCTGGTCCTCGCCGGCCTCTTCTACCTCGGGATGCGGGTCGTCGAGCCCGGCACCGTCCCCGGCGTCCTGCTCGCCGGCCTGATGGTCTCCAACCTCCTGGTCGCGATCTTCAATCTGCTCCCCGGCCTCCCGCTGGACGGCGGCCGCATGCTCCGGGCCGTCGTCTGGAAGATCAGCGGCAACCCCATGACCGGCACCGTCGCCGCCGCCTGGATCGGCCGCGCGCTCGCCGTCGCCGTCCTCATCGGCCTGCCCCTCCTCACCCGCGCCGCGGGCGGCTCCGAGGACATCGGCGGCGTGGACTCCCTCACCGACGCCCTGCTCGCCGCGATCCTCGCCGCCATCATCTGGACCGGCGCCGGCAACGGCCTCCGCATGGCCCGGCTGCGCGAGCGCCTCCCCGGCCTCCGGGCCCGCACCCTCACCCGCCGCGCCGTGCCCGTGGAGCCCGCCACGCCGCTCTCCGAGGCCCTGCGCCGCGCCGCCGAGGCCGGCGCCCGCGCCCTCGTCGTCGTGGACCCCCACGGCACCCCCACCGCGCTCGTCCGCGAGTCCGCCATCACCGGTGTCCCCGAGCACCGCCGTCCCTGGGTCGCCGTCAGCGCCCTCGCCCAGGACATCAAGGACGGCATGCGCGTCTCCGCCGAGCTCACCGGCGAGGAGCTCCTCGACACCCTGCGCGCCACCCCCGCCACGGAGTACCTGGTGGTCGAGCCCGGCGGCGAGGTCTACGGTGTGCTGTCGACCTCCGACGTCGAGCAGGCGTTCGTGGCCGCCATGGGCCGGACCCCGTCCCCGGCCCGGCCGCCGTCCTGAGCCCGTACGCGCCCCCGGCCCGTACCCCGGCCCGTCCCCGCGCGGCCGCCGGCCCGGCGTCGTGTCCATACCCCCGCCGGATGGCGGGTACGCTGGTCACATGTCCGAACCGACCGGTGCCGCCCGTCGTCGCGGCCCCTTCCAGGTCGGGGACCAGGTCCAGCTCACCGACCCCAAGGGACGCCACTACACCTTCACGCTCGAAGCCGGGAAGCAGTTCCACACCCACAAGGGTGCCTTCCCGCACGACGAGCTGATCGGTGCCCCCGAGGGCAGTGTTGTCCGTACCACGGGAAACGTCGCCTACCTCGCGCTGCGCCCCCTGCTCCCCGACTATGTCCTGTCCATGCCGCGCGGTGCCGCGGTGGTCTACCCCAAGGACGCGGGGCAGATCCTGGCCATGGCCGACATCTTCCCCGGCGCCCGCGTCGTGGAAGCCGGCGTCGGCTCAGGCTCCCTGAGCAGCTTCCTGCTGCGCGCCATCGGCGACCAGGGCATGCTGCACTCCTACGAGCGCCGTGCCGACTTCGCCGAGATCGCCACGCAGAACGTGGAGCGCTACTTCGGCGGCCCGCACCCCGCCTGGCAGCTCACCGTCGGCGACCTCCAGGACAACCTGTCCGACACGGACGTCGACCGCGTCATCCTCGACATGCTCGCCCCCTGGGAGTGCCTCGAGGTCGTCCGTAAGGCGCTCGTCCCCGGCGGCATCCTCTGCTGCTACGTGGCGACCACCACCCAGCTCGCCCGGACCGTCGAGTCCATCCGCGAGATCGGCTGCTTCGCCGAGCCGTCGGCCTGGGAGACCATGGTCCGCACCTGGCACGTGGAGGGCCTGGCCGTCCGCCCGGACCACCGCATGATCGGGCACACCGGCTTCCTGCTCACCGCCCGCCGCCTCGCGGACGGCGTCGAGCCGCCGCTGCGCCGCCGCCGCCCCGCGAAGGGCGCCTACGGCGAGGACTACGACGGCCCCGGCAGCCAGAGCGGCTCCTCCGACCGCTAGCCGGTCCGACAACCTCCGGCCGGAGCGCTCCGGCCGCGACACCACCCGCGGCGCCGCCGCCGGGAACCGCATCGCGGAACTCGGCGGCGGCGCCCGTTCGTTGACCCCGCGCGGACCCCGCCCCGACCCGGGCGGCGGTCCCCGCACATGGCGAAACCCCCTGTTCCCCGGCGCGGCGCCGTATGGCACGATGCGGATCATCCCCCGCAGTCACCGCCCACAGGAGTCAGCGCGCGTGCAGTCACCGGCAGGACCCACACCGTCCACCGCCGCGGGTCCGCTCCCGCACGCCCGCCCGCGCCCCGCGCACTGGGCGGTCACCGCCGCCGCGCTGGCCGTCGTGATCGCCGCGGCCGGCCTGGCCGGCCCCACGGAGGACACCCCTCCGGCCCCGTCACGCGCCACCGGGGCCGCTGCCGCACCCGACCCCGGAGCCGCGCGCTACCCCCTGGACTGCGGCGGCGGCGCGCTTCCCGAGGTCGTCCGGCGGGCCACCGCCGACCTCGACGGCGACGGGCGGCCCGAGACCGCGGCCGTCGTCCGCTGCCGCTCCGGCGCCGGCACGGCCCCCAGCGGCGTCTACGTCCTCGCCCCGGCCGCGGAACCCGGCGAGCCGCCCCGGATCGCGGCGACCCTCGTCGACCCGGCCCAGAAGATGAGCGTCACCCGCTTCGCGGTGACCGGCGGCACCGTTTCGGCCACTCTCCTCGGCTACTCCACCCCACGGGTGCCGCGTTGCTGCCCCGACCTCAGCCGGGCCGTCGAATGGCGGTGGCAGGGCGGCAAGTTCGTCCTGACCGCCCTGCCCGTCGCGGGGAGTGTGTGAGCCGTCACTCGGCGTCGGGGCCGTAGACCTCGACCTTGTCCGAAACCCTGCGGACGTGGATGCAGTCGCCCGGGCAGTCCTTCGCGGACTCCCGGACGTCGTTGAGCAGCGGCAACGGCACCGGGGTGGTGGCGCCCTGCTCCTGGAGGAGCTCGTCGTCCGGGCTCTTCACATAGGCCAGCCCGTCGATGTCCAGCTCGAAGACCTCGGGGGCGTACTGGGCACAGATGCCGTCGCCGGTGCACAGGTCCTGGTCGATCCAGACTTCCAGGTCGCCGAGTCCTTCTTCCTGCACGGTCATCTCGCCTGCCGTTTCCTGCGTACGTGAACCAATTGGAGCCAGCCCTGACGGGTGTTGACCGACTCGACGATACAACCGCCCGCTTTCCGATGTTGATGGGTGGGTATTCCCCTGCTGTGAGGACGTGCGCAAGGGTGAAGATCGGACACACTCCGACCGGGTTTGTGATCTAGGGGTTTCAACCTGCACCGGCCCAGGTAGGGTCAGGAAGCGTCCAGCTCCCCTTGGAGGAGGTGAGGACCGTGGCAGCCCACGACGACGACATGAACCGCGGCATCCGGCCGGGACGAGGGTCTGACGACCTCGCGAGCCAGGTTGCCTATTTCGAGCAGGAGATCGCCGTCCTGCGGCGCAAGCTCGCCGACTCTCCGCGTCACACGAGGATTCTCGAAGAGCGGATCGTCGAGCTCCAGACGAACCTGGCCGGCGTGTCCGCCCAGAACGAGCGGCTCGCCAATACCCTCCGCGAGGCCCGCGACCAGATCGTCGCGCTCAAGGAGGAGGTCGACCGGCTCGCGCAGCCGCCGGCCGGCTTCGGGGTCTTCCTGAAGGCGAACGACGACGGCACGGCCGACATCTTCACCGGCGGCCGCAAGCTCCGGGTCAACGTCAGTCCGAGCATCGATCCGGAGGACCTCCGGCGCGGCCAGGAGGTCATGCTCAACGAAGCGCTCAACGTGGTCGAGGCCATGGAGTACGAGCGGGCCGGGGACATCGTCACCCTCAAGGAGATCCTCGAGGACGGCGAGCGGGCCCTGGTCATCGGGCACACCGACGAGGAGCGGGTGGTGAGGCTCGCCGAGCCGCTGCTGGACACCACCATCCGCCCCGGCGACGCCCTCCTGCTCGAACCCCGCTCCGGCTATGTGTACGAGGTCATCCCGAAGAGCGAGGTCGAGGAGCTCGTCCTCGAAGAGGTCCCGGACATCGACTACACGAAGATCGGCGGTCTGGGGAACCAGATCGAGCTGATCCGCGACGCGGTCGAGCTCCCCTACCTCTACCCCGACCTCTTCAAGGAGCACGAACTGCGGCCGCCCAAGGGCGTGCTGCTGTACGGCCCGCCCGGCTGCGGCAAGACGCTCATCGCCAAGGCCGTCGCCAACTCCCTTGCCAAGAAGGTCGCCGAGGTCACCGGCCAGCCCGCCGGGAAGAGCTTCTTCCTCAACATCAAGGGCCCCGAGCTGCTCAACAAGTACGTGGGCGAGACCGAGCGGCACATCCGGCTGATCTTCCAGCGCGCCCGGGAGAAGGCGAGCGAGGGCACCCCCGTCATCGTCTTCTTCGACGAGATGGACTCCCTCTTCCGCACCCGTGGCTCCGGCGTCAGCTCGGACGTGGAGAACACCATCGTCCCCCAGCTGCTCTCCGAGATCGACGGTGTGGAGGGCCTGGAGAACGTCATCGTCATCGGCGCCTCCAACCGCGAGGACATGATCGACCCCGCGATCCTGCGCCCCGGCCGCCTCGATGTGAAGATCAAGATCGAGCGTCCGGACGCGGAGGCCGCCAAGGACATCTTCTCGAAGTACCTCACGGCCACCCTGCCCATCCACGCGGACGACCTCGCCGAGCACGGCGGCGACGGCAAGGCCGCCGTGGCGGGCATGATCCAGTCGGTCGTCGAGCAGATGTACGCGGAGTCCGAGGAGAACCGCTTCCTGGAGGTCACCTACGCCAACGGTGACAAGGAAGTCCTCTACTTCAAGGACTTCAACTCGGGCGCGATGATCCAGAACATCGTGGACCGGGCCAAGAAGATGGCGATCAAGGCCTTCCTCGACCACAACCAGAAGGGTCTGCGCGTCTCCCACCTGCTCGCCGCCTGTGTGGACGAGTTCAAGGAGAACGAGGACCTGCCCAACACCACCAACCCGGACGACTGGGCCCGGATCTCCGGAAAGAAGGGCGAGCGGATCGTCTTCATCCGCACCCTGGTCACCGGAAAGCAGGGTGCCGACACCGGTCGCTCGATCGACACGGTGGCGAATACCGGTCAGTATCTGTAAGCGCCTCGTCCGGCCGCGGATGCCCTGTCCTTCCCGCCCCGGCGGGGGGACGCCCGGGGCGTCCGCGGCCGGACGTGTTTTTCCCGGGATCCCGGCCATGTTTCCGCCAGGATTTCGCCACGGGGACATCGATCGCCCTGGTACGGCACGAACCGGAGCAATGACTGTAATGATCTCCCCACCGCCGCAAAGCCGTTCTAGGCTCTTCGATACCGCCGCGACGCGCAGCGCGGGATCGGGGGCCGCACAGCGAGCGGACGCGCGGCGGTACTTGAGCGCCGACCCCACCAGGGGGCGGCGCCGGGCAAGGAGGGCCGCATGACCGTACGGCGAGTAATGGGCATTGAGACGGAGTACGGGATCTCCGTCCCCGGTCACCCGAACGCCAATGCCATGCTCACCTCGTCCCAGATCGTCAACGCCTACGCGGCGGCGATGCACCGGGCGCGGCGAGCCCGCTGGGACTTCGAGGAGGAGAACCCGCTGCGGGACGCCCGTGGCTTCGACCTCGCCCGTGAGGCCGCCGACTCCAGCCAGCTCACGGACGAGGACATCGGCCTGGCCAATGTCATCCTCACCAACGGCGCGCGGCTGTACGTCGACCACGCGCACCCCGAGTACAGCTCCCCCGAGATCACCAACCCCCGCGACGCTGTCCTCTGGGACAAGGCGGGGGAGCGGATCATGGCGGAGGCCGCCGAGCGCGCCGCCCAGCTGCCCGGAGCCCAGCCGATCCACCTCTACAAGAACAACACCGACAACAAGGGCGCGTCCTACGGCACCCACGAGAACTACCTGATGAAGCGGGAGACCCCCTTCTCGGACATCGTGCGCCACCTCACGCCCTTCTTCGTCTGCCGGCAGGTGGTCACCGGCGCCGGCCGGGTGGGCGTCGGCCAGGACGGCCACGAGCACGGCTTCCAGCTCAGCCAGCGCGCCGACTACTTCGAGGTCGAGGTCGGCCTGGAGACCACCCTCAAGCGGCCGATCATCAACACCCGGGACGAGCCCCACGCGGACGCCGAGAAGTACCGCCGGCTCCATGTGATCATCGGGGACGCGAACCTCTCGGAGATCTCCACCTATCTGAAGCTGGGCACCACGGCCCTGGTGCTCTCCATGATCGAGGACGGCTTCATCGCCTCCGACCTCGCCGTGGAGCAGCCGGTCCGCACGCTCCACCAGGTCAGCCACGACCCCACGCTCAAGCGCCTCATCACGCTCCGTAGCGGACGGACGCTCACGGCCGTGCAGCTTCAGATGGAGTACTTCGAGCTGGCCCGCAAGTACGTGGAGGACCGCTTCGGCGCCGACGCGGACGAGCAGACCAAGGACGTCCTGGCCCGCTGGGAGGACGTCCTGGGGCGGCTGGAGCACGACCCGATGAGCCTCGCGGGGGAGCTGGACTGGGTGGCCAAGCGCGAGCTCCTGGAGGGCTACCGCCGCCGCGACGGCCTGGACTGGGACGCGGCCCGGCTGCACCTCGTCGACCTCCAGTACGCGGACGTACGCCCGGACAAGGGCCTCTACAACCGCCTCGTGGCCCGCGGCAGGATGAAGCGGCTCCTGGAGGAGCCCGAGGTGGAGCGGGCCCGCACGGCGCCGCCGGAGGACACCCGCGCGTACTTCCGCGGCCGCTGCCTGGAGCAGTACGCGGACGACGTGGCCGCGGCCTCCTGGGACTCCGTGATCTTCGACCTGCCGGGCCGTGACTCCCTGCAACGGGTGCCCACCCTGGAGCCGCTACGCGGTACCCGCAACCACGTCAAGGAGCTCCTCGATCGCTGTCGCACCGCCGAGGACCTGGTCCGGGTGCTGTCGGGAGGCTGAGCGACGTCCCTTCCGGCCGGGGCCGCCGGTGGGGTCTGAGAGGGCTGCGTTCAGGGAATCATCACGGTGGTTCCGGGACGTTGTAGCAAGTACGGGGCCGATGTCGGACCCTGCTTGTAGGGTCGGATCTTGTACGGCCGAGTACGTCGAAGTACCTCTGATCTTGTACGTCGAACCGAGCGGGGTGAGGGATATGGCGACCAAGGACACCGGCGGCGGGCAGCAGAAGGCCACGCGATCCACGGAGGACGTGGAGGAGCAGGCGCAGGACGCGCAGGTTTCGGAAGACCTCAAGGAACGGCAGGAGAAGCTCTCCGACGACGTCGACTCCGTGCTGGACGAGATCGACGACGTCCTCGAGGAGAACGCCGAGGATTTCGTGCGCTCCTTCGTCCAGAAGGGCGGCGAGTAGCCCGCCGCCGGCACCGCGGGCGGGGCCGCCGGACGGGGCCGGGCCGTACGGCCCGGCGGGGCGCGTGGGCAGGGCACGCGTGATCCGTCCCGCTGCTCCGTCCGGGGATATCTATCACGATCATGGGACGGGTAAGGTCCCTCGCGTACGGTGCCCCGGCCGCGACGCGGCGCCGGGGGCAGTTCATGGATCGGGCGGACGCGAAGGGCGGGCCGCCGCATATCTGGAAGGAAACGTGTGGAAGCCAACACTCGTAGCACCGGGCGTCTACCAGCTGCCTTCCTGACACCCGGCTCCTCGTCGTTCATGGATTTCCTCGGCTCCCACGCGCCGGAGCTGCTGCCGGGCAACCGCGCGCTGCCCCCGGTGCAGGGCGCCGTCGAGATCCCGCACGGTACGACGATCGTCGCGGCCTCGTTCCCCGGCGGCGTGGTGCTCGCCGGTGACCGGCGGGCGACGATGGGCAATGTCATCGCGCAGCGCGACATCGAGAAGGTCTTCCCGGCCGACGAGTACTCCGCGGTCGGCATCGCCGGCACGGCCGGGCTGGCCGTCGAGATGGTCAAGCTCTTCCAGCTGGAACTGGAGCACTTCGAGAAGGTCGAAGGGGTGCAGCTGTCCCTGGAGGGCAAGGCGAACCGGCTGTCCACGATGATCCGCAGCAACCTCGGCATGGCCATGCAGGGCCTCGCCGTGGTGCCGCTCTTCGCGGGCTGGGACGTCGACCGGCAGAAGGGCCGCATCTTCTCCTACGACGTGACCGGCGGCCGCTCGGAGGAGCACGGCTTCGCGGCCACCGGCTCCGGGTCGGTCTTCGCCCGGGGCTCGTTCAAGAAGCTCTTCCGCCCGGACTTGACGGAGAGTCAGACCACCACGCTCGTCGTCCAGGCGCTCTACGACGCCGCCGACGACGACTCCGCGACCGGCGGACCGGACCTCGCCCGCAGGATCTATCCGATCGTCACCGTCATCACCGACGAGGGCTTCCGGAAGCTGACCGAGGCCGAGTGCTCGGAGGTCGTCCGCGCGATCCACGACCGCCGGCTGGAGGAGCCGGACGGTCCCCGAGCCGCGCTCCTCTGAATGCACCCGCCACTGACAGAAAGGGACGGATAGCCGGTGTCGACGCCGTTCTACGTCTCCCCCCAGCAGGCCATGGCCGACCGCGCCGAGTACGCCCGCAAGGGCATCGCGCGCGGCCGGAGCGTCGTCGTGCTCCAGTACACCGACGGCGTTGTCTTCGTCGCCGAGAACCCGTCCCGCGCGCTCCACAAGGTCAGCGAGATCTACGACCGGATCGCCTTCGCCGCGGTCGGGAAGTACAACGAATTCGAGAACCTCCGCATCGGCGGCGTCCGCTACGCCGACCTGCGGGGCTACACCTACGACCGGGACGACGTCACGGCCCGCGGCCTTGCCAACGTCTACGCCCAGACCCTGGGCAACATCTTCTCCAGCGCCGGTGAGAAGCCGTACGAGGTCGAGCTGATCGTCGCCGAGGTCGGGGCCGGCCCCGAGAACGACCAGATCTACCGCCTGCCGCACGACGGCTCCATCGTCGACGAGCACGGCTCCGTCGCGGTCGGTGGCAACGCCGACCAGATCAGCAGCTATCTCGACCAGCGCCACCGGGACGGGATGACCCTCTCCGAGGCGCTCAGGCTCGCCGTCGAGTCCCTCACCCGGGACAACAACGGCGGGGAGCGCACGCTGACGGCGGAGCAGCTGGAGGTCGCGGTCCTGGACCGTACGCGGCCGCAGCAGCGGAAGTTCAAGCGGTTGCTCGGACGGCAGCTGTCGCGCCTGCTGGAAGGCGCCGGCGGAGCCTCCGCGGCGGACGAGCCGGAGGAGCAGGACGAGTCGGCCGGGGGTTCGGAGACCTCGGAGGACTGAGCCCCGGGTCTCCGGGGCCCTCGCCCCGGATCACGGCCGCCCTTGAGCGCCGGGCGGGCCGGAATTCCCGGCCCGCCCGGCGCTCAAGGGCATCGCGCGCGGCACGGAAGCGGCCCGGGGGCCGTCAGCCCCCGGCCACCGTCGTCGTACCCCGGACGACGAGTTCCACCGGGAGCAGCCGGGGCGCGACCGGTCCGCCGTCCAGCACCCCCATCAGCGCCCGCATGCCCGCCTCGCCCACCTCCTCGGCCGGCAGCCGGACGGTCGTGAGCTCCGGTTCGACCGCCGTGGCCAGGGACAGGTCGTCGAAGCCGGTCACCGACAGGTCGTCCGGCACCCTGAGGCCCAGCCGTCGGGCGGCTTTGCAGGTGCCCGCGGCGAGGACGTCGTCGTCGCAGATCAGCGCGGTCGGCCGGGGCCCCGGCCGGGTGAGGGCGTGCTCGGCGGCGCGGAGGCCGTCGGCGACGGTCAGCGGGGCGCGCACCACGCTCAGCTCCGTGCCGGGCGTCCCTCGCAGCGCCTCGGCGAGGGCCGCGGCCCGCACCCGGAAGGTCCAGGAGTCGATGTCCGCCGCGAGGTGGACGAAGCGGCGGTGGCCCAGGGCGAGCAGGTGCCCGGCGACCTGGCGCATGCCGTCCGCGAGGTCGAGGTTGACGGTCGTGGCGGCCTCCGCGCGCTCCGGGTCGCTGTCGAGCATGACCAGCGGCAGCCCGCCCTCGCGCAGCGCGGCCAGTGCCTCCGCCGCCATGGAGGAGGCGATCACCCCGTCCAGCGTGGCGCGGGCGGAGGCGAAGGGGTCACGGGCCGGGCCGACGCCCTCGGGGGAGGGGTAGAGGACCACCCCGATGCCCTGCTCGGCGGCCACCCGGGCGGCCCCGGTGTAGACGCGGGCGAAGAATTCGTTGGTGAGCGCGGGCACGACCAGCAGCGCGGTGCGGGTGCGGCCGAGGCGCAGGTTCCGGGCCGCGAGATTGGGCCGGTAGCCCAGGCTGCGCGCGGCGGAGCGTACCGAGTCGGCGGTGCGCTCCGAGACGCGGCCGCGCCACTTCTCGCCCATGACGAGGGAGACGGTGGCCTGCGAGACGCCCGCGACCCGGGCGACGTCCCGGCTGGTGGCGCGGGCCCCGGTGCGGGGTCCGCGGATGCTGGGCCAGCGGCTTCCGGGAGCGGCCTCGGGCCGCTCCCGCGGACCGGTCCCCGCCGGGACGGCGGTCCCCTCCGCCTGGCCCCCGTGCTCCCCCTGGGCCTCGTCGTTGCCGTCCGTGCTGGTCACTGGCCTGGTCACTGGCTGTCTCCCCGATCGCCCGCCCACAGGGTTGGACCCGTGGGCTGCGGCCATGGTACGTATAACGTCTCTAGTTATACGTAAAACCGGACTGGCTCGGTCGAAAACGACCCGGTCGAACGAAAGGCGGACCATGGCGTCGGCGGGTGGCGGTTATGTCGAGATGCTCAGAACGAAGCATGCGGCACGGTTGCTGACCGGCACCCTCGTGGGCCGCCTGCCCAACGCGACCGCCGCGCTGGCGATCGTGCTCTTCGTCCGCGCCGAGGGCGGCAGCTACACCCTCGCCGGAGCGCTCTCCGCCGTCTACGGCGTGGCCAACGCCTTCGGCCAGCCGCTGCTCGGCCGGGCCGTCGACATGTACGGCCAGCCGCGCGTGATCCTGCCCTCGGCCGTCCTGGCCGCCCTCGGCATGACGCTGTTCACCGTGGTCGGACTGGACCCGCTGCCCCTGTCCTACGTCGCCATGGTCGTGGCCGGCTTCTTCACGCCGCCGCTGGAGGGCGGGCTGCGCGCCCTGTGGCCCTCCGTCCTCAAGAGCGAGGACGACATCCACGCCGCGTACTCCCTCGACGCGATCGCCCAGGAACTGATCTACGTGGTCGGTCCGCTGATCGTCATGCGGATCGTGGCGTTCTGGTCCGAGGCCGGCGCGCTGTTCGTCCTCAACATCCTGGGTCTCCTCGGCGCGCTCGCGGTCGTCACCTCCCCGCCTTCGCGGAAGTGGCGCAGCGAGGCCCGTGAGGCGCACTGGCTGGGCGCGCTGCGCTCCCGCGGGCTGCTGGTGCTCCTCGGCGCGTTCTTCTTCATCGGCTCGGCCCTGGGCTCGATCGCCGTGGCCGCGGTGGCCTACGGCGACGACCACGGTGGCGGCGGCGTCGCCAGCTACCTCCTCTCGGCCCTCGGCGTCGGTGCCCTCATCGGCGGTTCGATCTACGGTGCCCGGCAGTGGGCGGGCACGCCGGAGCAGCGGCTGCGGGTGCTCGTGGCGGGCCTGGCCGTCGGCTATGTTCCGCTGCTGCTGGTCCCGGGCGTCGTCGCCATGACGATCCTGGCCGGTGTGGCCGGCCTCTTCCTGGCTCCCGCGCTGGCCTGCGCGTTCGTCGTCGTGGACCGGCACGCCCCGCGCGGCACCGTCACGGAGGCGTTCTCCTGGCTGGTGACGTCCTTCGGCGTCGGCGCCGCCATCGGCACCGCCTTCGTCGGCCCCGCGGTCGAATACGGCGGCGCGACGGCGGGATTCGTGGTCGCCGTCGGCAGCGGTGCCACCGCCCTGCTGGTCCTTCTGGCGGCCCACCGCTCGCTGCGCGCTCCCGAAACCTCGGGGACGGTCGTGGCGCGGTCGGAAAATGATCGGAACGGTGCTGTCGAACCCGGTTTCAGCGCAGGGGTTCAGGCGTAATGTTCAGGCATGGACCGCCGCATTTTCGGGCTGGAGAACGAGTACGGCGTCACGTGCACCTTCAGGGGACAGCGCCGGCTGTCGCCTGACGAAGTGGCGCGCTACCTCTTCCGCCGTGTCGTTTCCTGGGGGCGCAGCAGCAACGTCTTCCTGCGCAACGGTGCCCGGCTCTACCTCGACGTGGGTTCGCACCCGGAATACGCAACTCCCGAGTGCGACAGCGTTGTCGAGCTGGTCACCCATGACAAGGCGGGCGAGCGCATTCTCGAGGGCCTGCTCGTCGACGCCGAACGGCGCCTGCACGAGGAGGGGATCGCGGGCGACGTCTATCTCTTCAAGAACAACACCGACTCCGCGGGGAACTCCTACGGCTGCCACGAGAACTACCTGGTGGCCCGCCACGGGGAGTTCTCCCGGCTCGCGGACATCCTCATCCCCTTCCTGGTGACGCGGCAGCTGCTGTGCGGCGCCGGGAAGGTCCTCCAGACCCCGCGCGGGGCGGTCTACTGCGTCAGTCAGCGCGCCGAGCACATCTGGGAGGGCGTCAGCTCGGCCACGACCCGCTCGCGCCCGATCATCAACACCCGGGACGAGCCGCACGCCGACGCCGAGCGGTACCGCCGGCTGCACGTGATCGTCGGCGACTCGAACATGTCCGAGACCACGATGCTGCTCAAGGTCGGCGCCACCGATCTGGTGCTGCGCATGATCGAGGCGGGCACGGTGATGCGGGACCTGACCCTGGAGAACCCGATCCGGGCCATCCGCGAGGTCAGCCACGACATCACGGGAAGACGAAAGGTGCGCCTCGCCAGCGGCCGGGAGGCCTCGGCCCTGGAGATCCAGCAGGAGTACTACGAGAAGGCCGTGGACTTCTGCGAGCGGCGCGGCATCCGCACGGGCACGGTGGAGCGGGTCCTGGAGCTGTGGGGCCGCACTCTGGAGGCGGTGCGCGACGAAGACCTGGACCGGATCTCCACGGAGATCGACTGGGTGATGAAGTACCAGCTCATCGAGCAGTACCGGGCGAAGAACAACATCAGCATGTCCCATCCGAGGGTCGCCCAGATAGATCTGGCGTACCACGACATCCACCGCCGCCGGGGGCTGTACTACCTGCTGGAGAAGCGCGGCCGGGCGGCCCGGGTGTGCAACGACCTCAAGATCTTCGAGGGCAAGTCGGTGCCTCCGCAGACCACCCGGGCACGGCTGCGCGGCGACTTCATCCGCCGGGCGCAGGAGCAGCGCCGTGACTTCACGGTCGACTGGGTGCATCTGAAGCTGAACGACCAGGCGCAGCGGACGGTGTTGTGCAAGGACCCCTTCCGGTCGGTGGACGACCGGGTGGAAAAGCTGATCGCCGGGATGTAGTCCGGGCGTGCCACGGGCGGTGTGCCGCCCGTACGGGCGGACGGCGGTGGGGCCGGTGTGCAGGGGCTCCACCGCCGTTGCGTGCCATGGTTAGAGTTGGCCCGTCCGAATGTGTCCGACCGCTGCCCGTCTTGAGGGATTTCTGTGCGCCGAATCGCAGCCCTGTTGATCGCCCCCTTGCTGCTCGTCACCGCTACGGCGTGCGGCAGCGACGATTCCGGCAAGGCCGGTGAGCCGCCCGCCGTCAGCGGGGAGGCCGACAAGAAGCCCAAGATCGACAAGGGTGAGGGCGACCCGCCCAAGGACCTGAAGATCAAGGTGCTGAAGGAGGGCGACGGGGCGAAGCTCCAGAAGGGCGACGCCCTGACGGCCAACTACCTGGGCCAGCTCTGGGACGGCAAGGTCTTCGACAACAGCTGGGACCGCGGCCAGCCGGCCACCTTCGAGATCGGCACCGGCAAGGTCGTCAAGGGCTGGGACGAGGGCCTGGTGGGCCAGAAGCTCGGCAGCCGTGTCGAGCTGGTCATCCCGCCGGACAAGGGCTACGGCGAGCAGGGCCAGGGCGAGCAGATCCCGCCCAAGTCCACGCTGGTCTTCGTCGTCGACCTCAAGAGCGTCACGCCGAACAAGCCGACGGGCAAGGTCGTCGAGCAGAAGAACGAGGACCTGCCGAAGGTGGGCACCAACACCGACGGCAAGGCCCCGTCGGTGACGGTCCCCAAGGACAAGGACGCGCCCTCCAAGGTGCAGTCCGAGACGATCATCGAGGGCACCGGTAAGCCCGTCGGCAAGGACGACACCATCCAGACGCACTTCGAGGCCGTGCTCTGGAAGGACAGCAAGCCGCTGGACAACACCTGGCAGCAGAGCGGTATGCAGGCGGTGGCGCTGAAGAGCCTGCCGGGCTGGCAGGAGGGCCTGGCCGGCAAGAAGGTCGGCAGCCGGGTGCTGCTGGTCGTGCCGAAGAGCGCGCTGACCGAGGCGCAGCAGAAGCAGTTCGACTCGGCCGTGGTCTTCGTCGTCGACATCCTGGGCGTCAACTGACCCGGGCACGTTCCGTCCCCGGTCCGGAACGGAGCGGGAACGGTCGGCATCGGCCGTTCGCACGGCCGGACATCTGCCAGACTTGCACGGTTGTCTACAAGATTCGTTCGTAGGAGCACTTTCGTGAGCATCGACAAGCCGGAGATCGACTTCCCGGACGGCCCGCCTCCGGCCGACCTTGAGATCAAGGACATCTGGGAGGGTGACGGCGCCGTCGCCCAGGCCGGCCAGATGGTCAAGGTCCACTACGTGGGCGTGGCCTTCTCCAGCGGCGAGGAGTTCGACGCGAGCTGGAACCGTGGCACGCCGCTCCAGTTCAAGCTGGGCGTCGGCCAGGTCATCGAGGGCTGGGACAAGGGTGTCCAGGGCATGAAGGTCGGTGGCCGCCGCAAGCTGGTCATCCCCGCCCACCTCGCCTACGGCGACCGTGGCGCCGGTCAGGCGATCGCCCCGGGCGAGACGCTGATCTTCGTCTGCGACCTGGTCGCCGTGGCCGGCTGAGGCCTTCGCCACCGCGGCCGAGGGCCCATGCCTGCGGGCATGGGCCCTCGGCTTTTGCCGGGGAAGCCTTGAGCGGTACGGTCAACGGTTGAGAGCACAAGTAGAGAGGGCGTCGATGGCGATCGCCAAGGCCGAGCGGCTGATGAACCTGGCGCTGTGCCTGCTGGGCACCCGCCGACCGCTCAGCAAGCGGGAGTTGCGGACCTCGATCGAGGCCTATCTGGAGGCCTTCGGCCCGGGGCACGGAGGGACCTCCGCGCCCTCGGACACCGCGACGGGCAGCGAGGACGCCTTCAACCGGATGTTCGAGCGCGACAAGGACGACCTGCGCGAGCTCGGACTGATCATCGAGACGGTCGAGAGCGTCGAGGGCGACATCGGCTATCTCGCCCGCCGCGACAGCAACCGCCTCCCCCCGATCACCCTCGACGTCGAGGAGGCCGCCGCCCTGGGCGTCGCGGCCAAGGTGTGGCAGCAGGCCCGGCTGGCCGGCGCCGCCAGCGGCGCGCTCCAGAAGCTGCGCGCCGCCGGGATGCCGCTCGCGGAGGACGCGTACGAGGGCCACAGCGCCCTCGAACCGCGGATCCCCGCCCATGAGGCCGCCTTCGAGCCGCTGATGCTGGCCGCCCGCGACCGCCGCCCGGTCACCTTCGACTACCGCAAGGCCAACAGCGCCCGCGCCGAGCAGCGTCAGGTGGAGCCCTGGACCCTGGAGTGCTGGCGGGGCCACTGGTACCTGGCGGGCTGGGACCGCGACCGCGGCGCCGAGCGGGTCTTCCGGCTCTCCCGGATCACCGGCCGGGTGCGCTCCCGGGGCGTCCCCTTCACGGCCCCCGTGCCCGACCACGTCACCGTCCGCGAGACGGTCGAGACCTGGGCGGGCGAGAACGCCACCGGCACCGCCCTGATCAAGGTGCGGGCCGGGCACGGCTATCCGCTGCGCGCCCGCGCGATCGCCACCCGTGACCTCGGTGACGGCTGGGACGAGCTGGAGATCCCGTCCGGGCACGGCCTGGACGCCTGGCTGGTCGAGTTCGGGCCCGATGTGATCGTCCTCGGACCCGCCGAGCTGCGGGCCGATGTCATCGACCGGCTGCGCGCCGTGGCCAAGGGCTGACCGAAGCAGAAGGGAACGGTACCGACTTCTCATGGCCGGAAACGCCATTGACCAGACCCGGCGGATGCTGTCGCTGGTCACCTATCTGCGGGAGCGCCCCGGCGCCCGGGTCGCCGATGTGGCCCGCGCCTTCGGGATCACCGAGGACGAGCTGATCGGCGACCTCGACGTGCTGCCGATGTGCGGCACCAGCTTCCGCGGCGGTGACCTGCTGGACATCGACACCGACGGCGACCGCATCTGGTGGCACAACCCCGACGCCTCGGGCACCAGCACCGGCGAGCCGCTGCGGCTCGCCGCGGACGAGGCGACCGCCCTGCTGGTGGCCGCCCGTGCCGTCGCCACCCTGCCCGGCCTCCGCGAGAGCGACCGGCAGGCGCTGGTGCGCGCCACTGCCAAGATCGAGACCGCGGCCGGGGACACGGCCGCCGCCAGCTCCCGGCTCTCGGTCACCTTCGAGTCCGAGGGCGGCGTCTTCGCCGACGTCGACCGGGCCATCGCCGAGCGCCGTAGGGTGTGGCTGCGCTACTACTCCCCGGCACGGGACGAGCTCACCGAGCGCGAGGTGGACCCGATCCGGCTGTTCGCCGTCGGCCACACCTATGTGGAGGCGTGGTGCCGTCTGTCGGAGGCGCGGCGCACCTTCCGCCTCGACCGGGTGGCCGAGATCCGGCTCCTGGACGAGCGCTCCGACCCGCCGCCCGTCGAGCCGCGCGACCTGTCGGAGGGGCTGGTGCAGCCGGCCGCCGAGGATCCGGAGGTCGTGGTCGAGGTCGGGCCGGGCGGACGCTGGGTCGCCGAGTACTACCCGCACGACAGTGCCGAGGAACTGCCCGACGGCGGCCTGCGGATCACCCTGCGCACCCCCGACCCGGCGTCCCTGCGCCGGCTGGCGCTGCGCCTGGGCCGGGACGGCCGGATCGTCACCCCGCCGGAGCTGGCGGAGAGCGCCCGGGACGCGGCCCGCGAGGCCCTCGCGGCCTACGGCGAGTGAGCGGGGGAGCGGTGGAAGCGCGGACCACGGTCGCCGCCGTCTTCAAGGCGGCCTGCCCCGACTGCCGGGGATGCTTCGAGTTGGCCGCGGGCGCGCTGAGGCTCGCCATCGGGGCGAGCCACCGCACCACCTTCTACTCGTTCACCTGCCCCGACTGCGGGGTCCCGGTCCGCAAGCCGGCGGGGGAGCGGATCGTGGAGCTCCTCACCGGTGGCGGAGTGAGCACGCTCCGGCTGCACTCGTCGGTCTGACGCGCCGGGCGGGGCCGTCCGGAGGTGCTCGCCGGGTGCCCCGGGACCGGCCGGAGTCCCCCACGGACCGTTACCCGGGGGGCACCGACTGGTGTCAGCCGGGTGATCCACCCTGGAATGTTCCATTCCGAGCGCTTGTTTCGGCCAAATTCGCCGCGTTCTTCGGTCTCTTTCCGCCTTTTCCGGCTGTCTCCCACGCCGCCGACGTCCCCGTGCACCTCCCCGGTGCCCTCTTCCCACCCCTCCTGGCCCCTCCTGGCCCCTCCCGGTCCTTCCCGCCCCGATAGGCTCGCCCCCATGTTCTGGCCCATGCTCGCCGTCGCCCTCGCCTTCAGCGGTATCGCCGTGCTCGGCGTCCTCGCCGTCCGGGTCCTGGTGGAGGTGCGGAGACTGGCCGCTCAGGTGTCCGAGAGCTCGCGGCGGATCACCCGGGCCGCCGAGGACCTCGAACGGGCCGCGACACCGCTCGCCGCACAGGCCGCGCACACCCTGCGACAGGACTGATCAAGGGCCGGGCGGCGGCCGATCAGAGGGCGTCACGAAACCCGACAAGGTCGGGCACAGTCTTTCCTGGGCCCGAGGGGCGGGCGGTACGCTGTTTCGGGTGACCCTGCTGACGAAGCGGAGGGTCGCATCGGGAGTACGCACAGGGATTGCCCCGCGTTTACCCCTGCGCGTTACGATCGCTGCCGTACGACTGATGGACAAATGTCCGATCGGTCGGGCAGCACCCACACCCATGCCGCTTCGGTGAGAAGGTTACGCATATGTTCGGAAGGCTCGGCGCCCCCGAGATCATTCTTATTCTCGTCGTCATCGTCCTGCTGTTCGGTGCGAAGAAGCTTCCGGACATGGCGCGCTCCCTCGGCAAGTCCGCCCGCATCCTCAAGAGCGAGGCCAAGGCCATGAAGTCCGAGGGCCAGGACAACGCCTCCGCCCCGGCCGACCCGCCGGCCTCCGCCACGCCCCGTACGATCAAGGCCGCTCCCGGTGATGTCACCGGTGCCCGCCCGGTGACCGAGCCGAGCGACCGCACCACGCAGCACTGAGCAGCAGTACAGACCCAGCACTGACCGAGGGATCGGGCCGGCCGCCCTTGGCGTCCGCCTGCCGCACGAGATAGGGACGTGGGTTGCTCAAGTCTGCCCGCAAGAAGGAGAAGGACCCCGAGGGGCGGATGCCGCTCGCGGAGCACCTGCGGGAACTGCGGAACCGCCTGGCGAAGGCGGTGCTGGCCATCGTGGTCGTGGCGCTCCTCGCCGCGTTCTACAACACGCAGCTCATGGACTTCCTGTCCAGCCCCGTTCCCAAGTGCCCCGACCGCGACCTGGCCCAGAGCCACGGCGGCAACTGCGCGGTCCTGACGTTCAACTCCTTGGGAGCGCCGTTCGGGACGGTCGTGAAGGTGTGCCTGCTCGCGGGCGTCACGATCTCCTCCCCGGTCTGGCTCTACCAGCTGTGGGCGTTCCTCGCGCCCGGTCTGCACAAGAACGAGAAGAAGTACACGGTCGCCTTCGTGGCGACGGCCGCCCCCCTCTTCGTCGCGGGCGCCTACCTCGCCTACCTGATCATGCCGACCAGCATGCGGGTGCTGCTCAGCATCACCCCGGAGACCGCGGCCAACACCCTCAGCCTGAACGACATCCTCGACTTCACGGTCCGGATGATCCTGGTCTTCGGCCTGGCCTTCGAGCTGCCGCTGATACTCGTCATGATGAACATGGTCGGCATGGTCACGGGAAAGACCATGGCCACCTGGTGGCGCGGCGTCGTGATGGGCATCTTCGTCTTCGGCGCGATCGCCACGCCCAGCACCGACCCGTTCGGCATGTGCATCCTGGCCGTCCCGATCATCATCCTGTACTTCGGCGCCGTCGGGTTCTCCCTCCTCAACGACAAGCGGCGCGCCAGGAACAACCCCGACGCCCTGCTCGACGACGACGAGGCCGCCCCGCTGGACCTCGCCCCGCAGCCGGTCGGCGACTCCGAGCCGATGCCCGCCCTCACCGACCGGGCCGACCCGGGCGCCCGTCGCAACGGCTACGACGACGTCACCTGAGCCCGTCTGACGTCCGGCCGGACCCGATAGGGTCCGGCTGGTGACCAGCGACATCACCCTCTTCGTCAACCCGACGGCAGGCCGGGGCCGGGGCGCGGGCGCCGTCCGGCCGGCGGCCCGGGTGCTGCGCGACGCCGGGTTCTCCGTCCGTACGGTCCTGGGGGAGAACGCCGCAGACGCCCTGCGCCGGGCCCGGGAGGCGGTCGCCGGCGGCACCGGCGCGCTGATAGCCGTCGGCGGCGACGGAATGACCTCGCTCGCCCTCCAGGCCGTCGCGGGAACCCCCACCCCGCTCGGCGTGGTGGCCGTCGGCACCGGCAACGACTTCGCCCGCGCCGCGGGGCTGCCCGTACGCGACCCGGCGGCCGCCGGGCGGCTGATCGCCGGATCGCTCAAGGGCGACGGCGGCCGCCCCGTCGACCTCGGCCGGGTCGGCGGCACCTACTTCGGCACGGTCCTCGCCTCCGGCTTCGACTCCCGCGTCAACGACCGCGGCAACCGCATGCGCTTCCCCACCGGACGGCTGCGCTACGACGCCGCGCTGGTCGCGGAGCTGGCCGCGCTGCGGCCCGTCCCCTACCGGATCACCCTCGACGACGGGCCCGAGCTGGCCGTCGAGGCGACGCTCGTCGCCGTCGGCAACGGCACCTCCTACGGCGGTGGCATGCGCATCTGCGCGGGCGCCCGCATGGACGACGGCCTCTTCGACGTCACCGTCGTCGGCGCCTGCAGCCGCGCCACCCTCCTCAGGGTCTTCCCCAAGGTCTACCGGGGCACCCACCTCACCCACCCCGCCGTCACGGTCCACCGCGCGGCGAAGGTGGCCCTCGCCGCGGACAGCGTCACCGGCTACGCCGACGGCGAGCCGCTCGGCCCGCTGCCCCTCACGGCCCGCACCGTCCCGGGCGCCGTGCGCCTGCTGGGAGCCGCATAAAGATCGGGTGGCTGTCGGAGGTCCCCGGTAGGCTCGTACACAAGATGACCGACGACATGTCCCCCGCTGAGCGCTACGCCCTTTCGAGGGTGCGCGCCGCCGAGCAGGCCACCGCGCTCGCTCCCTTCCGCGAGATGTACGAATTCGAGCTCGACCCCTTCCAGATAGAGGCCTGCAAGGCCCTGGAGGCCGGGAAGGGCGTGCTGGTCGCGGCGCCGACCGGATCAGGCAAGACCATCGTGGGCGAGTTCGCCGTCCACCTGGCCCTCACCCAGGGCCGCAAGTGCTTCTACACCACGCCCATCAAGGCGCTGTCGAACCAGAAGTACAGCGATCTCGTCAAGCGCTACGGCGCCGACAAGGTCGGTCTGCTGACCGGCGACAACAGCGTCAACGCCGACGCCCCGGTGCTCGTGATGACCACCGAGGTCCTGCGCAACATGCTCTACGCGGGCTCCCAGGCGCTGATCGGCCTCGGCCACGTGGTCATGGACGAGGTGCACTACCTCTCCGACCGCTTCCGCGGCGCCGTCTGGGAAGAGGTGATCATCCACCTCCCCGAGTCGGTCACGCTGGTCTCCCTCTCCGCCACCGTCTCCAACGCCGAGGAGTTCGGCGACTGGCTGGACACCGTGCGCGGCGACACCGAGGTGATCGTCTCCGAGCACCGGCCCGTGCCGCTGTGGCAGCACGTCCTGGCCGGCCGCCGGATGTACGACCTCTTCGAGGAGAAGAACGGCGCGCAGGGCACCCCCGGCACCGGCCGCCGCGAGGTCAACCCCGACCTGGTGCGGCTGGCCCGGATGGAGAACAGCCGGCCCTTCGGCGGCCGGGACAAACGGCGCGGGAACCTCCGCGAGGCCGACCGCGAGCGCGAGCGACGCCAGCGCAGCAGGATCTGGACGCCGAGCCGTGTGGAGGTCATCGAGCGGCTCGACGCCGAGGGCCTGCTGCCCGCGATCACCTTCATCTTCAGCCGCGCCGGCTGCGAGGCCGCCGTCCAGCAGTGCATGTACGCCGGCCTGCGGCTCAACGACACGGAGGCCCGTGCGCGGGTCCGGGAGATCGTCGAGGAGCGCACCGCCTCGATCCCCGACGAGGACCTGCACGTCCTCGGCTACTTCGAGTGGCTGGAGGGCCTGGAGCGCGGTATCGCCGCCCACCACGCCGGCATGCTGCCGACCTTCAAGGAGGTCGTGGAGGAGCTCTTCGTCAAGGGCCTGGTCAAGGCCGTCTTCGCCACCGAGACGCTGGCCCTCGGCATCAACATGCCCGCCCGCTCGGTGGTCCTGGAGAAGCTCGTCAAGTGGAACGGCGAGCAGCACGCCGACATCACCCCCGGCGAGTACACCCAGCTGACGGGCCGCGCCGGCCGCCGCGGCATCGACGTCGAGGGCCACGCGGTGGTGCTGTGGCAGCGCGCCATGGACCCGGGCGCCCTCGCGGGCCTGGCCGGCACGCGCACGTACCCGCTGCGCTCCAGCTTCAAGCCGTCGTACAACATGGCGGTCAACCTGGTCTCGCAGTTCGGCCGGCACCGCTCCCGGGAGCTCTTGGAGACCTCCTTCGCGCAGTTCCAGGCCGACAAGTCGGTCGTCGGGATCTCCCGGCAGGTCCAGAAGAACGAGGAGGGCCTGGCGGGCTACCGCGAGGCCGTCACCTGCCACCTCGGCGACTTCGAGGAGTACGCCCGGCTCCGCCGCGAGCTCAAGGACCGCGAGACGGAGCTGGCCCGGCAGGGCGCGACGCAGCGCCGGGCCGCCGCGGCGGCCGCGCTGGAGCGGCTCAAGCCCGGCGACGTCATCCACGTGCCCACCGGCAAGTTCGCCGGCCTGGCCCTGGTCCTGGACCCGGGCCTGCCCGCGGGCCGCACCGACCGGCACCGCGGCCACGACCCGCAGGACGGGCCGCGCCCGCTGGTCCTCACCGCCGAGCGGCAGGTCAAGCGGCTCGCCGCGATCGACTTCCCGGTCCCGGTCGAGGCCCTGGAGCGGATGCGGATCCCCAAGTCGTTCAACCCCCGCTCCCCGCAGTCCCGTCGCGACCTCGCCTCCGCGCTGCGCACCAAGGCCGGGCACATCGAGCCCGAGCGGCACCGCCGGTCCCGCGCCGCCGCGGCCGACGACACCGAGATCGCCCGGCTGCGCACCGCCATCCGCGCGCACCCCTGCCACGGCTGCGACGAGCGCGAGGACCACGCCCGCTGGGCCGAGCGCTACCAGCGGCTGCTGCGCGACACCCGCCAGCTGGAGCGGCGCATCGAGGGGCGTACGAACACCATCGCCCGTACCTTCGACCGGATCTGCGCGCTCCTCACCGACCTGGACTACCTCCGGGACGGCGAGGTGACGGAGGACGGCAAGCGGCTCGCGCGGCTCTACGGCGAGCTGGACCTGCTGGCCTCCGAGTGCCTGCGCGAGGGCGTCTGGGACGGCCTCAAGCCGGCCGAGCTCGCGGCCTGCGCCTCCGCGCTGGTCTACGAGGCGCGGGCGGCGGACGACGCGGCACCGCCGAAGCTGCCCACGGGCCCGGCGAAGGACGCGCTCGGCGAGATGGTCCGCATCTGGGGCCGGCTCGACGCCTTGGAGGAAGAGCACAAGATCAACCAGGCGGAGGGCGTCGGCCAGCGCGAGCCGGACCTCGGCTTCGCCTGGCCCGCCTTCCGCTGGGCGTCCGGCCACGGCCTGGACGAGGTGCTCCGCGAGATCGAGATGCCCGCCGGCGACTTCGTCCGCTGGTGCAAGCAGCTCATCGACGTCCTCGGCCAGATCGCGGCGGCGGCCCCGCCCGGCAGCCCGGTCGCCCGGAACGCCCGTAAGGCCGTCGACGGCCTCCTGCGCGGTGTCGTCGCGTACTCCTCGGTGGGCTGACGGCCCGGGACACACCGAGAGCCCGTCCCGCACGCGCGGGACGGGCTCTTCGTCGTGGGATGTCACGGGACGGCACCGACGCCGTGGGAGGCCGTTGGAAAGGGCGTCACCAGGACCGGTCTGCGCCCTTCTTGGCGCGGCGGACCAGGGCGTACGTGCCCAGGGCGGTGAGCACGGCGGCCACGACGGCGGACCCGGCGGCCACCCCGACGACCGCCCCGGTGCTCATGCCGTCGCCCTCTTCCTCCTCGTCCTCCAAGGCGGCCTCGCTGGTCTTGTCGACCGCGTCCTCGTAGCTCTTCGGGCCCGCGCAGAAGTCGCGGTTGCCGGGGTCCATCTCCGGCACCACGGTCAGGTCGACCGTGTCCACCGCCTCGCCCTCGCCCTGGTCCTTCAGCGCCACCGGGTAGGTGCCCGGTGTCACGTCGCAGAGCACCATGCCCGCGCCGTGGGCGTACAGGACACCGTCCTTGCCCTCCCGGAACCGCTTCGCCTTGAGCGTGACTTTCTTGGCGAAGGCGGGCGACTCCAGCGTCACATAGCCGTTGTTCTCGTCGAGCGTGCCCGGTGTGATCGTGACGGTGAAGGCGGCCTCGCGGCCGCGCTGCGTGGGCGCGGCCCCGGACACCTCCCAGGTGGGATCCGCCGAGGCGTCGGCGGCCGCCGTGAGGACGAGCGCGGCCGCCGCCACGCTCGCCAGGGATATCCGGGCGCGGGTCGTCATGGGGGCGAGGATATCCACGCCCGCCCGGAACGTGTGGTTCAGGCCGCGGACGGGGCCGCCGCCCCCTCCTGCTCCTGTTCCACCTGCTGGTTCCACTCGCGCTTCGACGCCTGCCAGCCGTCCTCGTCGTGCCCCCGGCGCCAGTAGCCCGAGATCGACAGGCGCTCGCGCGGCACCTCGCGCTCCACCCGCAGATGGCGGCGCAGCTCCTTCACGAAGCCCGCCTCCCCGTGCACGAACGCCTGGACGTCACCGGGCGGGAACTCCAGCGCGCACACGGCCTTCACCAGGGCTTCGCCGACGGGCGCGCCCGCGCGGTGCAGCCAGACGACCCGCACGCCCTCGGGCACGGTCAGCGGCTGCTCCTCGGCGGCGTCCTCGACCTCGACGAACGCGTGCACGGGCACGCCCGAGGGCATCGCCTCCAGGGCGGCGGCGATCGCCGGCAGCGCGCTCTCGTCACCCGCCAGCAGATGCCAGTCCGCCTCCGGGTCGGGGGCGTAGCCGCCGCCGGGGCCCAGGAAGTACAGCTCCGCGCCCGGCTCGACGGAGGCGGCCCAGGGCCCGGCCAGGCCCTCGTCGCCGTGGACGACGAAGTCGATCGCCAGCTCGCGCGCCTCGCGGTCGAAGGAGCGCACGGTGTACGTCCGGGTGCTGGGCCACTGGTCGCGGGGCAGGTCCCGGCGGACGGTCTCCATGTCGAAGGGCTCCGGGTAAGCGACACCGGGCACCGGGAAGAGCAGCTTCACATAGTGGTCGGTGTGCGCCCCCGCCCCGAAGTCGGCGAGACCCTCGCCGCCCAGGACGACCCGCACCATGTGCGGCGTCAGCCGCTCGGTGCGCACCACCCGGGCGCGGTTCTGCCGCGGGCCCTTCCGTACGGGACGGTCTGCCATGGCTGTCTCCCCTTGACGCTCCGACGACAACTGAAAAGAAAGTGCTGCCTAACTTAGGCAGCCCTAACTTAACATGGTTCAGTCGGCGAGGACGGTGAGCAGCCGCTGCAACGAGCCACCCAGCCCCCAGCGCTCCGCCAGCTCCTCCAGCGTCATGGGGTCGCGCGGCTCGGCCGGCAGCGCCGCGTCGAAGGGCGCCAGCGGGACGTCCGAGGCCACCCGCACCACCTTGGGCGCCACCGCCAGATACGGGCCCGCCTCCACCAGCCGCTTGCGCTGCGCCGGCGTCATCCTCACCGCCGGGTCGGCCGCCGCCGCGACGATCCCCGCCAGGTCGCCGTGGGCGGCCAGCAGCTTCGCCGCCGTCTTCTCGCCGATGCCCGGCACGCCCGGCAGCCCGTCGCTGGGGTCGCCGCGCAGCAGTGCCAGATCGGCGTAGCCCGCGCCGTCCACCCCGTACTTCTCCCGCAGCAGCGCCTCGTCGACGACCTGGAGGGTGCCCACGCCCTTCAGCGGATACAGCACCCGCACCCCACGGGCGTCGTCCACCAGCTGATAGAGGTCGCGGTCGCCGGTGACGATGTCCACCGGGCCCGCCGCCCGCCCGGCCAGTGTGCCGATCACGTCGTCCGCCTCGTAGCCGACCGCGCCGACGCGGGCGATGCCGAGCGCGTCGAGGACGTCCTCGATCACCGGCACCTGCGGGGACAGCGTGTCGGGCACCTCCTCCACGAAGCCCGTGGCCTCGCCCGGCGGCTCCTCCTCGGCGACCCGGTGCGCCTTGTACGTCGGGATCAGGTCGACCCGCCACTGCGGCCTCCAGTCGAAGTCCATGCAGGCCACCAGGTCGTCCGGGTGGTGGTCCTGGACCAGCCGGGCGATGAAGTCGAGCAGGCCGCGCACCGCGTTCACGGGGGTGCCGTCGGGGGCCCGCACGGTGTCCGGCACCCCGAAATAGGCGCGGAAGTACAGGGAAGCGGTGTCGAGGAGCATCAGGCGTCGCGTCACGGACCGATCATGCCGCATGCCACCGACACCGCCCGACCGGACATGTGAACCACATCACTGTTCCGTTTGCCCGGATTGAACCGGGGCAGGCGCGGCACCGGAGCGGACGCCGTCCCCACTCGGAGGAGCGACGGCGGATCCGCGGACCGATACCGCGCCGCTCCATGTCCCGGTCGCGGGGGCCTCCGGTAGGAGGGCGTCCGGGACATCGCTGAGTTCGACCCGAGAGGTTTATGTGTCCAGGCTTCAGGCCGAGCACCTGTACAAGGTGTTCGGCACACGACCACAAGACGGCGTCAGGCGACTCGAGGACGGTGCCGGCCGCGACGAGCTGCGCGCCGACGGCACCACCGCGGCGGTCATCGACGCCTCCTTCGAGGTCGAGGCCGGCCAGATCTTCGTGGTGATGGGTCTCTCCGGATCCGGCAAGTCCACCCTGCTGCGCATGCTGAACGGACTGCTGGAGCCGACCGCCGGACGCGTCCTCTACGACGGGCAGGACCTCACCGCCCTCACCCCCCGCGAGCTGCGCGCCGTGCGCTCGCACCGCATCAGCATGGTCTTCCAGCACTTCGCGCTCTTCCCGCACCGCAGCGTGCTGGAGAACGCCGCCTACGGCCTGGAGGTCCAGGGCGTGGAGCGCCCGGAGCGCGAGCGGCGGGCCGCCGAGGCCCTGGAGCTGGCCGGTCTGAAGGGCTGGGAGACCTCCTGGCCCGACGAGCTGTCCGGCGGCATGCAGCAGCGCGTCGGCCTCGCCCGCGCCCTGGCCACCGACGCCGACCTGCTGCTGATGGACGAGTCCTTCAGCGCCCTCGACCCGCTGATCCGCCGTGACATGCAGGACCAGCTCCTGGACCTCCAGACACGGCTGAAGAAGACCATCGTCTTCATCACCCACGACCTCAACGAGGCCATGCGCCTCGGCGACCGGATCGCCGTGATGCGCGACGGCCGGATCGTGCAGAACGGCACCGCCGAGGACATCCTCATGCGGCCCGCCAACGACTACGTCGCCTCCTTCATCCAGGACGTGGACCGCTCCCGGGTGCTCACCGCCGGAGCGATCATGGACGCGCCGGGCGGTGACCGCGGCGCGGCCGAGGTACTGGCCGCGGCGCCCGCCACCGTCGGCGCCGAGACCCCCGTCGCCGAGCTGTTCGGCCCCTTCGCCCGCGGCGGCGGCGCCCCCGTCGCCGTCACCGACGAGCGCGGCGGGCTGGCCGGCGTCATCACCCGCGATCGGCTGCTCGCGGCCCTCGGCGAGGAGCCCGCGATGCCCACGCCCGCCGACGCCCGCGAGGCGGAGGTGACCGCCCGTGCCTAGGATCCACCTCGGCCAGTGGGCCGAGTCCGCCGTCAGCTGGCTCCAGACCCACCTCGACTGGCTCTTCGACATCATCAACACCGTGCTGAGCGGGGCGTACGACGGTGTCGTCGCCGTGCTCGGCGCCCCCCACCCGCTGCTGATGGCCGGCATCCTCGCCGTCGTCGCCTGGTGGCTGCGCGGGCTGCTGCCCGCCGTCCTCACCTACGCCGGGCTCGCGCTGGTGGACTCCTTCGGCCTGTGGGACGAGGCGATGGCGACGCTGTCGCTCGTCCTCGTCGCGAGCCTGCTCACCCTGCTGATGGCGGTGCCGCTGGGCGTCTGGGCGGCGCGCAACCGCACTGTCAGCGGGGTGCTGCGGCCCGTCCTGGACGTCATGCAGACGATGCCCGCCTTCGTCTACCTCATCCCCGGCGTGATGTTCTTCTCGATCGGCCCGCTGCCGGGTCTGATCGCCACCGTCGTCTTCTCGATGCCGCCGGGCGTCCGGATGACCGAGCTCGGCATCCGTCAGGTCGACGGCGAACTCGTCGAGGCCGCACGCGCCTTCGGCACCACCCCGCGCGACACCCTCACCCGCGTCCAGCTGCCGCTGGCCCTGCCGACCATCATGGCGGGCGTCAACCAGGTCATCATGCTGGCCCTGTCGATGGTCGTCATCGCGGGCATGGCCGGCGCCGGCGGCCTCGGCGAGGCCGTCTACGCGGCCGTCACCCAGGTCGACATCGGCGGCGGCGTGGAGAGCGGTCTGGCCGTCGTCATCCTCGCCATCTACCTGGACCGGATGACCGGCGCCCTCAACCAGCAGGTCTCGCCGCTCGGCCGGCGCTCCCTGGCCAAGGCGGCCGCCGCCGCGCGCGGCTCCGTCTCCGCCACCTTCCTGCGCTACCGCCCCGGCGCGGCCGTCGCCGCCGTCGGCGTCGTCGTCCTCGCCCTCGTCGCCGGCGGGATGAACCTCGCCGGGACCGGCGACAAGCAGACCGTCGCGGCGGGCATGAACGTAGGCAACGGCAAGAAGATCAAGCTCGGCTACTTCCCCTGGGACGAGGCCGTGGCCACCACCTACCTGTGGCAGAACATCCTGGAGGACCGCGGCTTCGCCCCGGAGGTCAAGCAGCTCGACCCCGGACCGCTCTACACCGCGCTCGCCCAGGGCCAGATGGACGTGCAGTTCGACTCCTGGCTGCCCACGACGCATAAGCGGTACATGGACGTCTACCGCGACCGGCTCACCGACCTCGGCGCCTGGTACGGGCCGACGTCGCTGGAGCTGACCGTGCCGTCCTACGTCAAGGACGTCGACTCGATCGAGGACCTCAAGGGCAAGGCCGGGCAGTTCGGCGGGAAGATCGTCGGCATCGAGTCCAGCGCCGGCAACATGGGCACGCTCAACGGCAAGGTGCTCAAGGAGTACGGCCTCGACGGCGAGTACAAGGTCGTCTCGTCCACCACCTCCACGATGCTGGCCGAGCTGGACCGCGCGTACAAGAAGAAGGAGCCGATCGTGGTCCCGCTGTGGACCCCGCACTGGGCCTACGCGAAGTACGACCTGAAGAAGCTGAAGGACCCCAAGGGCGCCTGGGGCACCGGCGAGAAGATCCACACGGTGGCGAAGAAGGACTTTGCCCAGGACTTCCCGAAGGTCACCGGCTGGCTGAAGAACTTCAGGATGAGCGAGAAGGAGCTGGCCTCGCTGGAGGCCGAGATCCAGGCCGGCGGCAAGGGCAAGGAGAAGGAGTCGGCCCGGCGCTGGCTCGACAAGCACGAGGGGTTCGCCGACCGGTTCGCGCCGGCCGGGGCGTAACCCCTCCCGCTCCAGGGGCTCCGCCCCGGACCGCGGCCGGCCGGGAGACCGGCCGGCCGGGGTCCGGGCGGGGCCCCGATTGCGTACGGTGGCCGCATGGCCCTCCGCAGCGTACGGCGCGTCGTCTCGCTCGTCCCCTCCCTCACCGAGGCCGTCGCCGCCACGGAACCCGGCCTCCTGGTGGGCGCCACCGACTGGTGCGACCACCCCGCCGGGCTCGACGTCACCCGCGTCGGCGGCACCAAGAACCCCGACCCGGCGCGGATCGCGGCCCTCGCGCCCGACCTCGTCCTCGCCAACGAGGAGGAGAACCGGGCGCCCGACCTGGCCGCGCTGCGCGCCGCCGGGCTGGAGGTGCTGGTGACCGAGGTGCGCACGCTCGGGCAGGCGTTCACCGAGCTGGAGCGGGTCCTGGTGGCCGGCTGCGGGCTGGCCCGGCCCGACTGGCTCGCGGACGCCGAGGACGCCTGGCGGGACGTGCGCGCCGAGGGGCCGCCGGTGCGGGCCGTGGTGCCGGTCTGGCGGCGGCCCTGGATGGTCCTCGGCCGGGACACCTTCGCGGGCGACGTGCTCGCCCGGCTCGGCGTCGTCACCGCACACGCCGGGCACGCCGAGCGCTATCCCCGCGTGTCGATCGACGAGCTGAACGCGTGCGGGGCCCGTCTGGCCGTACTGCCCGACGAGCCCTACCGCTTCACGCGCGACGACGGCCCGGAGGCGTTCCCCGGGCTGCCGTGCGCGCTCGTCAGCGGCCGTCACCTCACGTGGTACGGACCGTCGCTCGCGGAAGCACCGACGGTGCTGGGCGCGGCGCTTCGAGCAGCCGGCCGCTGACCAGCCCGCGCAGCGTACGGGCGGCGGCCACCGCCCAGGCCACCACCAGCAGCGCGTACAGCCCGGTGGCCAGGCCGGTGAAGGCCGGCAGCCCCGTGTGCCGGGCCAGGCCCGCGGCGCCGGTGACACAGGTGCCCAGGGGGAAGGTGAACGCCCACCAGGTCATCGCGAAACCCATGCCCTGCCGGAAGGCGCGGACGACCATGGCGCCCGCCAGCGCCAGCCACAGCAGCGCGAAGCCCATCACCGGGACGCCGTACAGCACCGCGAAGGCCGCCATCGCGGGCGCGTACGGGGCCGCCACGGCACCCTGCGCGGCGTCGGCGAGGTTGTTCACGGCGGTGGTGGACTGGCCCAGCGGGCCGAGGACGAGGAAGAGGGTCGGGGTCAGCGCCAGCGGCAGGGGGCCGTGGTGCACGAGCCGGGAGAAGACGGCCGGCAGGATCACCAGGGTGGCCAGCAGGCTCATCCCGAACAGCGCGTAGCAGCCGAGCACCATCGCCGACCGCCACTGACCGGCCGGCAGGTGCGGCACCAGCGCCGGGCCCAGCGCGGCGGAGACCATGGGCGCGACCACGGGCAGCAGCCACACGGGGGAGGCGCCGTCGGCCGCGACCTTGTGCCGGGTCACCATCAGGTACGGGATCGCCGCCGCGGCGCCCAGGCCGATCACGGTGCCGCCCGTCCACAGCACGACGTCGGCCGCCACGGCCGCCCGCTCGCCGATCACGCCCGACCCCACGGAGAGGGTGGCCCCGCCGACCGCCATCAGCGCCATCGCCAGACAGCCGTAGAACGGCGCCACGGCCGGGTCGGCCAGGTGCCGCCGGGCCTGGTCCGGGTGGCGCGCCCAGTGCGTGGCGCGTGCCACCAGCAGGGCGAGCAGGGCGAGCGCGGCCAGCGCCCACACCGCCTCGTAGGCGTCGCGGAGCAGCGGCGAGCGCGCGGGCAGCGCGGCTCCGGCGCTCGCGACGATCGCGGTGCCCATGACGGTCGCGTACCAGTTGGGCCCGAGGTGGCGTACGCCCGGGCGGGGGCGGGTGGAGTGGATCGTGCTCATGTCTCCACGGTCGCCGCCCGGAGGCCCGGGCGGCAGAGGCCATATGCCTATGAGGGCATAAGCTGGATTTATGACTGATGCCTGGCGGGCCCCGCTCGCGCACCGGGTGCCCGACCTCGGCGCGCTGGAGCTGCTGCTCGCCGTGGCACGGCTGGGGAGCCTGGGGCGGGCGGCGCGGGAGCTCGGCATCACCCAGCCCGCGGCCAGCGGGCGGCTCAGGGGCATGGAGACGCTGCTCGGCGTCGCGCTCGTCGAGCGGTCCCCGCGCGGCTCGCGGCTGACCGACGCCGGGGTGCTCGTCACGGACTGGGCCCGCCGGATCGTGGAGGCCGCCGAGGCCTTCGACGCCGGGGCACAGGCGCTGCGGACCCGGCGGGACTCCCGGCTGCGGGTCGCGGCCAGCATGACCATCGCGGAGTACCTGCTGCCCGGGTGGCTGATCGCGCTGCGCGCGCTGCGGCCGGACACGGCCGTTTCGCTGAGCGCCGGGAACTCCGCGGCCGTCGCCGGCCGGCTGCGCGAGGGGGAGGCCGATCTGGGCTTCGTGGAGGGCCTGGAGGTGCCGGCCGGTCTGGACGGCGCGGTCATCGGCCAGGACCGGCTGGTGGTCGTGGTCGCCCCTGGGCACCCGTGGGCCCGCCGCCGGGCCCCGCTGTCCGCGTCCGAGCTGGCGGCCACCCCGCTCATCCTGCGCGAGCGGGGTTCGGGCACCCGGCAGGTCCTGGACGCGGCCCTCGCCGCGCACGGCGGCGCGGCGCCGTCGCTGCTGGAACTCGCGTCGACGACGGCGGCGAAGGGGGCGGCGGTGAGCGGGGCGGGGCCGTCGGTGCTGAGTGAGCTGGCGGTGGGGGAGGAGCTGGGGGTGCGGCGGCTGGTGTCCGTACCGCTGGAGTTCCCGCTGCGGCGGGAGCTGCGGGCGGTGTGGCCGGTGGGGCAGCGGCCCGCGGGTCCCGCGAGGGATCTGCTGGGTCTGACGCGGGGGCCGTCGGGCTGAGCGCCGCGGGCTTTTCCCCGGCCCCGCCCCTTCCCGAAACCGGGGCTGTGCCCCGGGCCCCCTCCGCGCTACCGCGCGGTGTCCTCAAACGCCGGACGGGCTGGGATCGCCCCGGCCGGCCTTTGCCGAACGGACCGGGCCCGAGGTCCGGACCTTCAGACGCCGCTCGCCGCCCGCACCAGTCCCTCCATCAGCCGCGCGTCGTCCCGTGCCTCCGGGTGCCACTGCACCCCCACCGCGAACCGTTCTCCCACGTACTCCAGGGCCTCCACCGTGCCGTCCTCCGCGTACGCCGTCGGGATCAGGCCCTCGCCCAGGCGGTCCACCGACTGGTGGTGGTGGGTGGCCACCTGGACCGCCTCGGGGAGCAGGCTGCCGGTGAGGGTGTCCGGGACCGGCTTGACCAGGTGGTCGGTGAAGGTGCCCACCCGGGGGTTGTGGCCGTCGTGGCCCACCTCGTCCGGCAGGTGCTGGCAGAGGGTGCCGCCCGCGTGGATGTTCATCAGCTGCATGCCGCGGCAGATGCCGAGCACCGGTGTGCCCCGCCGCAGGGCGGCGTCCAGCAGCGCCCGCTCCCAGCGGTCGCGCTCGGGGATCGGCCTTCCCGTGCGGGGGTGCGGGTCCTGGCCGTAGAGCGCCGGGTCCAGGTCCTCGCCGCCCGCGAGGACCAGGCCGTCCAGCCGCCGGAGCACCGTGTCGGCGGCGGCCGGGTCGTCCGGCGGCAGCAGGACGGCCAGACCGCCCGCCCGCTGCGCGTACCGGGGGTAGGTGGCGTGTACCAGGGCCGCCGGCGCGTCCCACGCGACTCCCCAGCGGGCCCGGGCGAGGTAGGTGGTGATGCCGATCAGCGGCTGCGTGCTCATGTGCGCGATGTCCTTCCTGGAACTTCTTGGAACTTCCTGGGGCTTCCTGGTGCTTTCCTGGGGGCTGGCCGGGGCGAGCCCGGTCATTCGCGGGTCAGTTCCGCCTCCGCGGCGGCGAGCGCGGCGAACTCCTCCTCCGGCGCGCTCGCCACCAGCCGGTGCCGGCTGTAGAAGCCGAAGTAGCAGGCGGCGAGGGCGTACACGCCCAGGGCGATGAACGCGGCGGTGACGTCCACCAGGAACGTCGCCACGAGCGCCGCGCAGGCCAGCGCGAGCGCCACGGCCGAGGTCAGCACGCCGCCCGGGGTGCGGTACGGGCGGGACAGGTGCGGTTCGCGCCGCCGCAGCACGATGTGGGACAGCGACATCAGCGCGTACGAGATGGTGGCGCCGAACACCGCGACGTTCAGCATCCGCGCGCCGTCGCCGGTCGCCGCGGCCAGCCCGAAGCCGAGCGCGCCGGGCACCAGCAGTCCGAGGTAGGGCGCCTTGCGGCGGCTGGTGAGGGAGAGGAAGCGGGGGAGGTAGCCGGCCCGGGAGAGTGCGAACAGCTGCCGGGAGCCGGCGTAGATGAGGGAGAAGAAGGAGGCCACGAGGCCCGCCAGGCCCGCGTAGTTGACGATCCGGCCGAGCGTGGTGGGCCGTCCGTCGCTCTGGAGCGCGGCGACGAGGGGGTTGCCCGCGTCCTTCATGGCGTCCGCGCCGCCCGCGCCGGTGGCCGCGAGGAAGGTCAGCAGGGCGAGGACGAGCAGGATGCCCATGGAGGTGGCCATGGCCTTCGGCAGGGTCCGCGCCGGATCCCTGGTCTCCTCGGCCGCCAGCGGGACGCCCTCGACGCCGAGGAAGAACCACATGCCGAACGGGAACGACGCCCAGATGCCCAGCAGCCCGAACGGTAGCCACGACGAGGAGCCGAAGGCGTCCCGGTCGACCGGGATGTCCTGCAGCCGGCCCGCGTCGAAGTCGGTGAGGGCACCCGCCGCGAAGATCAGCAGCGCGGCGACCGCGACCCCGGTCACCACGAAGCTGAACCGCAGCGCCTCGCCCACGCCCCACAGGTGGATGCCGATGAAGAGGACGAAGCAGGCGAGGTACACCGGCCAGGAGGAGGTGAGCCCGAACAGGCCCAGGGACTCCACGTAGTCGCCGATGAAGAGCGAGATCGCCGCGGGGGCCAGGACGTACTCGATGAGGATCGCGGTGCCGGTGAGGAAACCGCCCCAGGTGCCGAGGGCCCGGCGCGCGAAGCCGTAGCCGCCGCCCGCCGTGGGCAGCACGGAGGCCATCTCGGCGAGCGCGAAGACCATACAGGTGTACATCAGCCCCATCAGCACCGCGGCGACGGCGAGACCGCCGAAACCCCCGTGCGCCAGGCCGAAGTTCCAGCCGGAGAAGTCGCCGGAGACGACATACGCCACGCCGAGACCGGTGAGCAGCAGCGGTCCCGCACTGCCCCGTCGCAGCGTCCGCTTCTCCAGATAGGCGTCCTCGGGGGAGCGGGGCGTGGGCGGTGCGTCGGGGATCTCCGTACGGTCGGGCATGGGGCCGCTCCTGCCTCGCGAGGGGTAAAGGTTGTGCGGCATACCTTTGCCAGGCGGATATGGCCGAAGCAACCCTCTTGCGTAAAAGACTTGTTACTTGTGATCTCCGCCCGCGCGCCGTCCGTCCGCCCCTCGCACCCCGCCGCGCCCGGCTACGAGAGGAAGCCCCGCAGCAGCGCCGCCGTACCCGAGCAGTGCTCGCGCATGACCTCGCGCGCGGCGCTCGCGTCCCCGGCCAGCACCGCCCCCACCAGCGAGGTGTGCTGCGCCTGTGAATGCTCCAAGTTACGCACGAGCAGGGGGATGCAGTCCAGTAGATCGTTCACGGTCGCCCGGACGGCGGCGTACTGCGTGGTGAGCGTGGGGGAGCCGGAGAGCTCCATCAGCGTCAGGTGGAACCGGGTGTCCACCCGCCGGTATTCGGCCAACGGGGCGTCGTGCGTGGCGTCCAGGGCCGCTCGCAGCCGCGCCGCGCCCTCCTCGTCCAGGCCGTGCGCCGCGCACAGACCGGCCGCGCCGACCTCCAGCACCTCACGGAAGCGGAGGGTGTCCTCCACGTCCACCTCCGCGACCCTGCGCCGCAGTTCGTCCGTGCCCGCCGCGGCCGCCGTCGTGCGGGCGCACACGAACGTCCCGCCGTAACGGCCCCGCCTGCTCTCCACCAGCCCCTGGTCCTGGAGCACCTTGAGCACCTCGCGCAGCGTCACCCGGCTTATTCGCAGCCGCCCGGCCAATTCCCGCTCGGCGGGCAGCCGTTCCCCCGCCGGCACCAGGCCGAGGCGGACGATCTGGAGTATCTGCTCCAGCGCCTCCTCGAAGCCGCTGCCCACGCGGACCGGTCGCAGCACCGGCGCCAGCCGGTCCGTCGAACTCCCGTCCATCGTGACCCCTTCCCAATCAATGGTCTACGGGCCTACCTTAAGACCTCCGGTCACACCGACAGGAGGCTTCACTGTGGCAGACCGCACGCCCCCGCTCAGCGTCGACGAGCTCCGCGCTCTGGTCGACAGCGGGGAGATCGACACTGTCGTCCTCGCCTTCACCGACATGCAGGGCAGGCTCCAGGGAAAGCGGTTCGCCGCCAGGTTCTTCCTCGACGACGCGCTCGAACACGGCACGGAGGGCTGCAACTACCTCCTCGCCGTGGACACCGACATGAACACCGTCGACGGCTACGCCATGTCGTCCTGGGAGCGCGGCTACGGCGACTTCGCCATGCGCCCCGACCTCGGCACGCTGCGCCGCACCCCCTGGAACCCCGGCACCGCCCTCGTCACCGCCGACCTCGCCTGGCACGACGGCGGCCCCGTCCTCGCCTCGCCCCGGCAGATACTCAGGCGCCAGCTCGACCGCCTCGCCGAGCGCGGCTGGCGCGCCTACGCCGGCACCGAGCTGGAGTTCATGGTCTTCAAGGACACCTATGAGGACGCCTGGAACCGCGGCTACCGCGGCATGACCCCGGCCAACCAGTACAACGTGGACTACTCCGTCCTCGGCACCGGCCGCGTCGAACCCCTGCTGCGCCGCATCCGCAACGAGATGGGCGCCGCCGGGATGACCGTCGAGTCCGCGAAGGGCGAGTGCAACCTCGGCCAGCACGAGATCGCCTTCCGCTACGACGAGGCGCTGACCACCTGCGACCAGCACTCCGTCTACAAGACGGGAGCCAAGGAGATCGCCGCCCAGGAGGGCTCGGCGCTCACCTTCATGGCCAAGTACGACGAGCGCGAGGGCAACTCCTGCCACATCCACCTCTCGCTGCGCGACGAGGCCGGCCGGCCCGTCCTCGCCGACGACGAGGGCCCGTACGGCATGTCGAAGACCATGCGGCACTTCCTCGCCGGACAGCTCGCCGCCCTGCGCGACTTCACCCTCCTCTACGCCCCGAACATCAACTCCTACAAGCGGTTCCGCCCCGGCTCCTTCGCCCCCACCGCCGTCGCCTGGGGGCCCGACAACCGCACCTGCGCCCTGCGCGTCGTCGGCCGCGGCCACGCCCACCGCTTCGAGAACCGGCTGCCCGGCGGCGATGTGAACCCCTACCTCGCCGTCGCCGGCATGGTCGCCGCGGGCCTCCACGGCGTCGAGCACGAGCTGGAACTGCCCGACGCCTGCACCGGCAACGCCTACGCCGGCGACGCCGCGCACGTGCCGGCGACCCTGCGCGAGGCCGCCGACCTGTGGGAGGCCAGCCCCGTGGCCCGCGCCGCCTTCGGCGACGAGGTCGTGGAGCACTACCTCCACATGGCGCGCGTCGAGCAGGAGGCGTACGACACCGCCGTCACGGACTGGGAGCGCTTCCGCTCCTTCGAGCGCATGTAAGGGAACGTCTTGTACGAGCACCACATCCTCAACCCGGCGACCGAGGAGCACCTCGCCACCGTCCCGGACGCCACCCCGCGGGACGTCGACGCCGCCGTCGCGCGCGCCACCGCGGCGCAGCGGAGCTGGGCGGCCCTCGCCCCCGGCGACCGCGCCCGGCAGCTGCGCCGCTTCGCCGCCGCCGTCGACGCGCACCTGGAGGAGCTGGCCCTGCTGGAGGTCGCCGAGGCAGGTCACCCCCTCGGCAACGCCCGCTGGGAGGCCGGCAACGTCCGCGACCTCCTGGACTACGCCGCCGGGGGAGCGGAGCGGCTCAACGGCGCCCAGATCCCCGTCGCCGGCGGGCTGAACGTCACCTTCCACGAACCCCTCGGCGTCGTCGCCGTCATCGCCCCGTGGAACTTCCCGCTGCCCATCGCCGGCTGGGGCCTCGCCCCCGCCCTCGCCGCGGGCAACGCCGTCCTGCTCAAGCCCGCCGAGACCACCCCGCTCACCGCCCTCCGGCTGGCCGAACTCGCCCTCGCCGCCGGGCTGCCCGAGGGCCTCTTCCAGGTCCTGCCCGGCGCCGGCCCCGTCGTGGGCGGCGCGCTCGTCGAGCACCCCGGCGTCGCCAAGGTCGTCTTCACCGGCTCCACCGCCGTCGGCAAGCAGATCATGGCGAGCTGCGCCGAGCGGGTGAAGCGGGTGACCCTCGAACTCGGCGGCAAGAGCCCCAACATCGTCTTCGCCGACGCCGACGTCGAGGCCGCCGCGGCCGCCGCCCCCGGCTCCTTCCTCGACAACACCGGCCAGGACTGCTGCGCCCGCAGCCGGATCCTCGTCCAGCGGGACGTCTACGACCGCTTCATGGAGCTCCTGGAACCGGCCGTCAAGGACTTCACGGTCGGCGATCCCACCGACCCGGCCACCCGGATGGGCCCGCTGATCTCCGCCGCGCACCGTGAGCGCGTACGGTCCTACGTCCCCGAGTCCGCCCCCGCCGCCATCCGCGGCGAGGTACCGGCCGGCAAGGGCTTCTGGTACCCGGCGACCGTCCTGGAGGGCACCCCGGAGGACCGTGTCGCCACCGAGGAGATCTTCGGCCCCGTCGCCGTGGTCATCCCCTTCGAGGACGAGGCGGACGCCGTGCGGATCGCCGACGCCACCGACTACGGCCTGTCCGGCTCGATCTGGACCCGCGACGTGGGCCGCGCCCTGCGGGTCTCCCGCGCCGTCTCCGCGGGCAACCTCTCCGTCAACTCCCACAGCAGCGTCCGCTACTGGACCCCGTTCGGCGGCTTCAAGCAGTCCGGCCTCGGCCGCGAACTGGGCCCCGACGCGCTGACCGCCTTCACCGACACCAAGAACGTGTTCATCAGCACAGAGGAGCGCAAGTGACCGACCAGACCCCCGTGTGCCGCCGACTCGTCGGCCGTACCGCCGTCATCACGGGCGCCGGCAGCGGCATCGGCCTGGCCACGGCCCGCCGCCTCGCCTCCGAGGGCGCGAACGTCGTCTGCGCCGACATCGACGACACGGCCGGCAAGGCCGCCGCCGAAGAGGTCGGCGGGCTCTTCGTCAAGGTCGACGTCACCGACCCCGAGCAGGTCGAGGCGCTCTTCAAGACCGCCTTCGACACCTACGGCTCCGTCGACGTCGCCTTCAACAACGCGGGCATCTCCCCGCCGGACGACGACTCCATCCTCACCACCGGCCTCGACGCCTGGAAGCGCGTCCAGGAGGTCAACCTCACCTCCGTCTTCCTCTGCTGCAAGGCGGCGCTGCCCTACATGCGGCGCCAGGGCAAGGGCTCCATCATCAACACCGCCTCCTTCGTCGCCGTGATGGGCGCCGCCACCTCGCAGATCAGCTACACCGCCTCCAAGGGCGGCGTCCTCGCCATGTCCCGCGAGCTCGGCGTGCAGTTCGCCCGCGAAGGCATCCGCGTCAACGCCCTCTGCCCCGGGCCGGTGAACACGCCCCTGCTCAAGGAGCTCTTCGCCAAGGACCCGGAGCGCGCCGCCCGCCGCCTGGTGCACGTGCCCGTCGGCCGGTTCGCCGAGCCCGAGGAGATGGCCGCCGCGGTCGCCTTCCTCGCCAGCGACGACTCCTCCTTCGTCAACGCCGCCGAGTTCCTCGTCGACGGTGGCATCGCGGGCGCCTATGTGACCCCTGTGTAAGGTCCATGATCAAGCGCCGGGGCGGGCCACCCGCCGGCCCCGGCGCGTCCTGCCCTCCCTCGCACGTAAGAGAACGCATGCGCAAGAAGCCCGCCATCGTCGTCGGCCTCCTGGCCGCCGCGGCCCTCGCCACCACGGTCCCCGCCACCGCCGCCCCGGCCCACGACGCGTCCCGCGCGAAGTGCCCCCAGCTCGACAAGAGCCTCACCTGGTCCGGTGACAACCGCGCCAAGCTCCAGAAGATGATCGACGAGCGGGGCACCTGCTCCGGCAAGGGCGGCCCCCGCCCCGTCGCCGCCTTCGACTGGGACAACACCGTCGTCAAGAACGACATCACGGACGCCACGCTCGCCTGGGCCCTCAAGCACGACAAGATCCTCCGGCCCAAGAGCTGGCGGGACACCAGCGCCTGGCTCACCCCGGCCGCCGACAAGGCCCTCACCAAGGCCTGCGGCACCGAGGTGCGCGTCGGCCGCCCGCTGCCCACCTCGAAGAACGCCGCCTGCGCCGACGAGATCTTCGAGATCCGCGAGAAGTCGCAGACCATGGCCGGCGAGGCGGCCTTCGCCGGTGACTGGAACCACCGCCGCACGGTGCCCGCGTACGCCTGGATCCCCCAGCTCTTCGCCGGCCGCACCCCGGACCAGCTCACCTCCTTCGCGAAGAAGGCGCGCGCCGAGCAGCTCGCCGCGCCGGTCGGCACCAAGCAGACCGTCGGCACCCACACCCTGGCCGGCTACGTCCGCTACTACGACCAGCAGAAGGACCTGATCCGCACCCTCAAGGCGGCCGGCTTCGACGTCTACATCGTCTCCGCCTCCTCCGAGCCCATCGCCGAGGCGTGGTCCAGCGGCGTGGGCCTCGACCGCGAGCACACCATCGGCATCCGCAGCGTCACCAAGCACGGGCGCCTCACCACCCAGATCAAGGGCTGCGGCGGCGTCGAGACCGGCCGGGGCGACGCGCTGCCCTACATGGACGGCAAGCGCTGCATGATCAACCAGGAGATCTTCAAGATCAAGGGTGCCAAGGCCTGGCAGAAGCAGGACTTCGCGCACCGCATCGCCCTCGGCGCGGGTGACGCGGACACCGACGTCACGTTCGTCAACGACGCCACCGGCGCGCACGTGGCCATCAACCGCAACAAGTCCGAGCTGATGTGCCGCGCCTTCGACGACGCGGACGGCCGCTGGGTCGCCAACCCGATGTTCATCGAGCCGATGCCGCGCAAGTCCGGCGCGTACCCGTGCGCGACGACGGGCGCTACGGCCGAGGACGGCTCGAAGACGCCGGTCCGCCGTGCCGACGGCTCGGTCATCCCGGACCAGCTCGACCGGGTCTGACCCGGCGACGGGAGCCGGCGGGCATCGGTGCCGCCGGCTCCCGGGGTGAGGGTCAGCCGAACGCCTGTCCCTCACCCCGGTAGGTGGGGACCGTCCCCACCACCCGGTCGCCGTCGACGAGGTGCAGCGCCGCGAAGCGCTCGCACAGCTCGCCGGCCTTCGCGTGCCGGAACCACACCTTGTCGCCCACCAGCAGATCGTCGGCGGGCGGCCCGACCAGCGGGGTCTGCACCTCGCCCGCGCCCTCCCGCCCGTCGAGCCGCAGCCCGGCCGGCAGCCAGGGCCGCGGCAGCCGGTCCCGGCCCGCCGCCCCCGACGCCGGATAGCCGCCGCCCGCCACCGTCACCACGCCCGTGCCGGGGCGGCGCACCACCGGCAGCGCGAACAGCGCCGCCGGACGGGCCCGGAACGACGTGTAGTGGTCGAACAGCCGGGGCGCGAACAGCCCCGACCCGGCGGCGACCTCCGTCACCGCCGCCTCCGCCGCGGTGTGCTGCACACTGCCCGTGCCGCCACCGTTGACGAACTCCAGCTCCGCCACGGCCCGTACGGCCCGCACCGCCTCGGCCCGGCGCACCGCCAGCTCCCGGCGGGCCGCCGTCTGGAGCAGCCGCACGGCACCGGAACGCACCGGCCGGCCCGCGACCGCGTCCGCCACACCCGCCACATGCGCCTCGTACGCCATCAGCCCCACCACCCGGAAGCCGGGCCGCCGCTCCACCAGCCGCGCCAGCTCCGCCAGCCCCGCCGGGGAGTGCACCGGCGAGCGCAGCGCCCCTATCCGCACCCGCCCGCCCAGCAGCCGCAGCGAGGTGTCCAACTCCAGGCAGACCCGGACCTCTTCCCGGCCCGCGCGCGCCGCGTCGATCAGCGTCAGCTGGGCCGGGTCGTCCACCATGACCGTGACCGCCGCCGCCACCTTCGGATCCGACGTCAGCTCGGCGAACGCCGCCCGGTCGGCCGACGGGTACGCCAGCAGGACGTCCTCGAACCCCGCGCGCGCCAGCCACACCGACTCCGCGAGCGAATGGCTCATCACCCCCGAGAACCCGTCCCGCTCCAGCACCCGCTCCAACAGCGCCCGGCAGCGCACCGACTTGCTGGCCACCCGGACGGGCTTGCCCCGCGCCCGCCGCACCAGGTCACCGGCGTTGGCGTCGAACGCCCCGACGTCCACCACGGCCAGCGGCGCGTCGAGGGAGGCGGTGGCCCGGTCGTAGCGGGCCCGGTCAGCGGTACGAGCGGGAGGAGCCGGCATGGCCGCAGCCTGCCAGACCACCTTGCCGCCCGGTAGGGGCCGGACGCGGAGAACGCGGCCGTCCGGCCGGACCGGATGGTCTTCGACACCGCCCGCCCCGTAAAGTGACGGGCACGCCGTGGGCCGTGCGCCACGGCGTGATGTCCGGATACGAACCGGCCTGTCCCGAAAGGGCGATCGGGCCCGGCGCGCCAGCTCGCGAGGGAGAGCGCAGGTTGAGCACCGAAGCGGACCCCAGGCCGCCGTCGGCTCCCACGCTGGCCGCGCGGCGGCCGTCCGTACCCGCGCAGGCGCTTCCCGTGCACCCGCCGCGCACGGCACCGCTGCCCCCCACCCTCTTCCCCGGACCGGGCGGCCCCACCACCCCCGAACCCGACCCCGCGCCGACGGCCGCCCGCGCCCGCGGCCCCGTCCGCACCGTCGCCGCGGCCGTGTGCCTCGTCCTCGGCGTCGGCCTGATCGGCGGCGCCGTGGCGGGCGGCCGGCTCGCGGAGGCACCCGGCCGGAGCACCGCCGCCGAACGGAACTTCGCGGAGGGCCGCACCCTGTGGCGCACCGTCCCCGTCGACGAGCTCTTCCCCCGCTCCGTGCGCGGCGCCGGCGCGGGCCCCGGCGGCGCGGACCGCCGCTGGACACGCGTCGGCGTCGCCCCCGACGGCGACTGCGCCGGAGCCTTCGACGCGCCGCTGGCCCGCGCCCTCGCTCCGGCGGGCTGCGCCCGCCTGCTGCGGGCCACGTACACCGACGCCACGTCCACCACCGTCACCACGGTCGGCCTGCTCGTCACGGCCGCCGACGAGGCCGGCATGCGCGCCCTGCGCACCCGCTTCACCACCGAACGGCTCGCCGAGCGCACCGATCTGATGCCCCGCCCGTACGCGCCGCCCGGCACCGTCGCCGAACGCTTCGGCGACGCACAGCGCGTCAGCTGGCACATCGGCGTCCTCGTCGACGCCCCCGCCGTCGTCTACGCCGTCACGGGCTTCGCCGACGGCCGCGCGGACATGCCCCCGCAGCCCGCCGCGCAGGCCGTCGCCCACGGCGCGACCACCGCCCCGGCCCAGGCCGGCCTCGGCCACGACGCGTCCGCGCTGGCCGAACGGATGGAAACGGCCCTGCGCCGGGCGCTGCGCGCGGCGGCCCGCGAGGACGAGCGATGAGGCGGCCGCCACGCCCCGCCCCGCGGGGCGCCCCCGCGCGCGGCGCGGCGCGGCGGCTCCCGCGCACCGCCGCCGCGCTCGCCGCCGGTTTCGTCCTCACCGTCCTGCCCGCCGGGACCTCGGCGGCCGACGGCATACGGGTACAGGAGTGGGCCCTCGACGCCCTGCACACCGAGGAGGCCTGGCGGACCACCAAGGGCGCGGGCGTGACCGTCGCCGTCCTCGACACCGGGGTCGACGACGGACACCCCGACCTGCGGGGGCAGGTGCTGCCCGGCAAGGACCTCATCGGCTTCGGCGCCGGACCGGGCGACCGGGCCTGGGCCCGGCACGGCACCGCGATGGCGGGCATCATCGCCGGCCGCGGCCACGGCGAGGGCCGTGCCGACGGGGTACTCGGCGTCGCCCCCGAGGCGAAGATCCTCCCGGTCCGGGTGATCCTGGAGGACGGCGACCCGGCCCGCCCCAAGGCCCGCGGCGCGCGCGGTTCCGCCCTCGCCGACGGCATCCGCTGGGCCGCCGACCACGGCGCCGACGTCATCAACCTGTCCCTCGGCGACGACAGCGCCACCGCGCATCCCGAGCCCCGCGAGGACGCCGCCGTCCAGTACGCCCTCGACAAGGGCGCCGTCGTCGTCGCCTCCGCCGGCAACGGCGGCGAGCAGGGCGACCACGTCTCCTACCCGGCGGCCTACCCCGGCGTGATCGCGGTCACCGCCGTCGACCGCTACGGCAACCGCGCCCCGTTCTCCACCCGCCGCTGGTACGCGGCGGTCAGCGCCCCCGGCGTCGACGTCGTCATCGCGGACCCGGACCGCCGCTACTACGAGGGCTGGGGCACGAGCGCCGCTTCGGCCTTCGTCTCCGGGGCGGTGGCGCTGGTCCGCGCGGCCCACCCCGGGCTGACCCCCGCCCAGGTCCGCGAGCTGCTCGTGACCACGGCCCGGGACACGCCACCGGGCGGACGGAGCGACGCGCTCGGCTCCGGGGTCGTCGACCCGGCCGCGGCGATCGCCCGCGGCCCGGATCCCGTGCGGGAGCCGCGCCCGTACACGGCCCGGTACTTCGGGGCGGGGCCCCATGACCGACGGCGGTCGGAGGACGGCGGTGTGCCGACGGTCGCCCTGGCGGGGGGAGTCTTGCTGCTCGTGGCCGCGGTGGTTCTTTGGCGGAGACCGTCGCTTCGGTGACGGCCTTGTGCCGGGTGCGGGGCCCGTGCCGGGCGGTTCTTCTTCGCCGGGTGCGGCGCCATCTCCCGCTGCGCGGGGCGGGTCCGCTGCGCGGGGCTTTCAGGTCGGTGCCGGGCCGGAGGGGTGGTTGCCGGGCTGCTTCGCTTTACGCCCGGCAACCACCCCTCCGGCCCGTCCCCTCCTGCGGGTGGGTGGGGGAAAGGCGTAGGGGTTGAGCCGCACTTGTCGGCTGACGGTGACCACGGCTGTTTTTCACCACCCACTCACGGGAGGTGGGGGGCCGCAGCGGGTCCTTTCGGGACGTAAAGCGAAGCAGTCCCGAAAGGACCCGCGGAGGCCCACCGCCGCACCGGTGAACGCCCCGCGCACCGGTGAACGCCCCGCGCAGCGGGAACGCCCGCGCAGCGGGAAACGGCGCCGCACCCGGCATCGAACAGCCCCCCGGCAGGGGAAAAGGCGGCTCACCCGACGAGGGACAACCGCCCAAAGAACCCCGCATCCCCGGCCGGTAGGCTCAAACCGTGCTGAAGAACATTCCGGATCCCGGTTTCTCCGACGACAACGGCTCGGCCGACCCCGCCCTCGCCCAAGCCCTCGCCTCCTGGGCCGCGGACCCGGCCGCCGAGGGGCGCGTGCTCGCCGCGCTGCCCGGTGCGCGGCTGCTCGTGCCCGTGGTGGCCGTGCTCGGCGAGGTGGAGACCGGGCCCGACGGGCTGAAGCGCGAGAAGACCAGCGACATGGCCGTGCCGACGCTCCAGGCGCCCGACGGGCGCAAGGCGCTGCCGGCGTTCACGTCGATCGAGACGCTGGCGCGCTGGCGCGCGGACGCGCGCCCCGTGGCCGTGCCGCTGCACCAGGCGCTCCAGGCGGCCGCGCACGAGAAGGCGGACACGATCGTCCTGGACATGGCGGGTCCGGTGCCGTTCCAGCTGACCGGCCCGGCGCTGCTGGCGCTGGCCGAGGGGCGGGGGAGCGCCGACCCTCTCGCCGACCCGGCGGTCGCGGACGCGCTGCGCGCGGTGCTGGCCGCGGAGCCGGGCGTGCTGCGGGCGTATCTCGGCCCCGCGCGGGACTCCGACGGGACGCTGGCGCTGGCGCTCGTGGAGGACGCGCGGCAGGAGACGGTGCGGCGGGTCGCGACGGCGCTGGCGGCGGACGACGTGCTGCGGGCGCGGCTGGTCAGGGGCCTGGACATGGCCCTGCTCCCGGCGGGGGCGGCGCTCCCGGGGGAGCCGCTCTTCACGCGCTGAGCCCACCGGCCGACAGGCGGGCACCCGGGGATCGTCCGACAATGCGAAGACAGTCCACGAGATCCGGGAGGACGCGATGGACGCCGTGAACCTGGGGTCTTTGCGGCTCGACCCCGTGCAGACGAGAACCGTCGCGGCCGAGTTCTTCGGCACCGCGCTGCTGGTCTTCTTCGCCGTCGGCTCCGCGGTGCTCGCGGCCGACTACATCGGTGTGCTCGGCATCGCCCTGGCCTTCGGCTTCACCCTGCTGGCCCTGGCGTACGCGCTGGGACCGATCTCCGGATGCCATGTGAACCCGGCGGTGACGCTCGGGCTGCTGGTGGAGGGCCGCATCTCGCTCCGTACGGCCATCGAGTACTGGGTCGCCCAGCTGCTCGGCGGCATCGTCGGCGCGGCGGTGCTGTTCCTGCTGGCCAAGCAGGTGCCGGGGCTCAAGACGCACGGTGCCTTCGGCAGCAACGGCTACGGTGACCGCTCACTGGTGCACATCAACACCGGCGGGGCGTTCCTCGCGGAGGTCGTCCTGACCTTCCTGCTGGTCTTCGTCGTGCTCGCGGTGACCCACAAGGTGGCCGTCGTGGGCTTCGACGGGCTGCCCATCGGCCTGGCCCTCGCCGTGATCCACCTGGTGGGGGTGCCGCTGACCGGCACCTCGGTGAACCCGGCGCGCAGCCTGGGCCCGGCCCTCTTCGCGGGCGGTCCGGCGCTGTCCCAGCTGTGGCTGTTCATCGTGGCGCCGCTGATCGGCGGCGCGCTCGCGGCCCTGGCCCACCAGCTGACCCATCCGAGGATGGGCCCGGCGAATCTGGCCGACGAGCTCTCGACGTCGTCGCGGCCGGGCGGCGTGAAGCCGGCCCGTCCGGACGCGCGCGAAGAGTGAGGGGCTCAGCCGAAGACGGGGCCGGTGTACTTCTCGCCGGGGCCCTGGCCCGGCTCGTCCGGCACCACGGACGCCTCGCGGAAGGCCAGCTGGAGGGACTTCAGCCCGTCGCGCAGCGGTCCCGCGTGGAAGTTGCTGATCTCGGTGGCGCTGGCCGTGACCAGACCCGCCAGGGCGGTGATCAGCTTGCGGGCTTCGTCGAGGTCCTTGTGCTGGTCGCCCTCCTCGGCGAGTCCGAGGTTGACCGCCGCCGAGCTCATCAGGTGCACCGCGACCGTCGTGATCACCTCGACCGCGGGTACGTCCGCGATGTCACGGGTCATGGTGTCGAAGTCCGGCGTCTCGCCGGTGGGGGTCGCGTCGCTCATGGCGCCCACGATACGGCCCGGCGGCGAATCGGTTCGCCACGGGTTGGCACGCCACGTGTCAACGCTGCTAAGGTGAGGACACATGACCGGCTGGACACTCACGTGCCCGGCCCACAAGTGGAGGCTCCGTTCTCCCACCTGGTCGGCTTCAGGCCGGCAGGTCTCCGGTCAGGCGGCGCCCATCGTTCCGTACGGACGATGGAGCTGCCCGATATGCCCCGCGGATCACACCGCGGCGTTCCGGTATTTATGGAGCCCCGCCTGTGTCCCGTCCGGGGCATTTTTTGTGCACCGGCGCGGTTGGTCTGACGAAACAGACGTTACGTGGCTGTCCGCCAGGCGGCCGCGTGGTGCTACCGAGGAGGATCCATCAGCGCCGAGCCCCGCATCAACGACCGGATTCGCGTCCCCGAGGTGCGACTTGTCGGTCCCAGTGGCGAGCAGGTCGGCATTGTGCCGCTTGCCAAGGCCCTGGAGCTTGCGCAGGAGTACGACCTCGACCTCGTCGAGGTGGCCGCGAACGCACGTCCGCCGGTCTGCAAGCTCATGGACTACGGGAAGTTCAAGTACGAGTCGGCCATGAAGGCCCGTGAGGCGCGCAAGAACCAGGCGCACACGGTCATCAAGGAGATGAAGCTCCGGCCGAAGATCGACCCGCACGACTATGACACCAAGAAGGGTCACGTCGTCCGGTTCCTCAAGCAGGGCGACAAGGTCAAGATCACGATCATGTTCCGTGGTCGCGAGCAGTCCCGGCCGGAGCTCGGCTACCGACTGCTGCAGCGTCTGGCGGAGGACGTCCAGGACCTCGGTTTCGTCGAGTCGAACCCGAAGCAGGACGGCCGAAACATGATCATGGTCCTCGGTCCGCACAAGAAGAAGACCGAGGCGATGGCCGAAGCCCGCGAGGCGCAGGCCGCCCGCAAGGCCGAGCGCCAGGGTGTTTCTGCCGCGGACGACTCCGCCGAGCAGGAGCAGTCCGCCGAGGAGCCCGCAGAGGCGTGATCCGAGGGCCTGGCCCCGCGGATCGCCCCCGGGGTTCGCCCCGGAAAGCAACCGAACACAGCTGACGCTTCCATGTGCCCGTCCGCGGGCCGGAGAAGCGCCACCGACGAGGAGATACGGCGCATGCCGAAGAACAAGACGCACTCCGGTGCCAGCAAGCGCTTCAAGATCACTGGCTCCGGCAAGGTCATGCGCGAGCGCGCCGGCAAGCGCCACCTGCTCGAGCACAAGTCGTCCAAGCTGACGCGTCGCCTCACCGGCAACGCCGAGATGGCCCCGGGCGACGCCAAGAAGATCAAGAAGCTTCTCGGCAAGTGACGCTCCGCGCCCCGTATCCACGGGGTGCGCGTCGGACCGGGACCCATTCGAATTCGGGCCGCGTGAGAACGCACCGCGGCCCCGCTACAAGGAGTTAACAAGTGGCACGCGTCAAGCGCGCAGTCAACGCGCACAAGAAGCGTCGGGCGATCCTCGAGGCGGCCAGCGGTTACCGCGGCCAGCGGTCGCGCCTGTACCGCAAGGCCAAGGAGCAGGTCACCCACTCCCTGGTCTACAACTACAACGACCGCAAGAAGCGCAAGGGCGACTTCCGTCAGCTGTGGATCCAGCGCATCAACGCCGCTGCCCGCCAGAACGGCATGACCTACAACCGCCTCATCCAGGGTCTGAAGGCCGCCAACATCGAGGTGGACCGCAAGATCCTGGCCGAGCTCGCGGTCAACGACATGAACGCGTTCGCCGCGCTCGTCGAGGTCGCCCAGAAGGCGCTGCCGGCCGACGTCAACGCCCCGAAGGCCGCCGCCTGATCCCGGCGCCCCTAGGCACCGACCGGACCCGCAGGCCTTCTGGCCTGCGGGTCCGGTCGCGTCCGGCCCCGCACCCCCGGCCCGGCCCGTAGCCTCGGGCGGCCGGTTCAGCCGTGCCGGATACCCATCACGACGGCGTGTACCGGTGGTACCGGGACGACCCGGCACCGCGCGGCACGCCCAGCAACCGAAAGTGAGCCCATGGCGGCCCCCGAGCTGACGTCCCTGCGATCGCCCCGTGTCATCGCGGCCCGCCGTCTTACCAAGCGCAGCTTCCGCAGCAAGGAACGCCGTTTCCTGGCCGAGGGGCCGCAGTCCGTCCGCGAGGCCGTCGAGCACCTGATCGAGGTGTACGTGACGCCGGACGCCGCCGAGCGGCACGCCGACGTGGTGACCGCCGCCCGCGACGCCGGGGTACCTGTGCTGATCGCGACGGACGAGGTCATCGCGGAGATGTCCGACACCGTCACCCCGCAGGGCATCGTGGGCCTCTGCCGCTTCCTGGACACCCCCTTCGACGAGATCCTGGCGGGCCGGCCCCGGCTGGTCGCGGTCCTCGCGCACGTCCGGGACCCCGGGAACGCCGGTACGGTGCTGCGCTGCGCGGACGCCGCCGGCGCGGACGCCGTGGTGCTGACGGACGCCTCGGTGGACCTCTACAACCCCAAGTCCGTCCGGGCCTCCGTCGGCTCCCTCTTCCACCTGCCCGTCGCCGTGGGCGTGCCCGTGGAGCAGGCCGTGCGCGGCCTCCAGGGCGCCGGGGCGCGGATCCTGGCCGCCGACGGCGCGGGCGAGCGCGACCTGGACGCCGAGCTGGACCAGGGCACCATGGGCGGCCCCACCGCCTGGATCTTCGGCAACGAGGCCTGGGGCCTGCCCGCCGAGACCCGGGCGCTGGCCGACGAGGTCGTCCGGGTGCCGATCCACGGAAAGGCCGAGAGCCTGAACCTCGCGACCGCCGCCGCCGTGTGCCTCTACGCCTCCGCCCGTGCGCAGCGTGCACCCGGAGGGTGCCGCTCCGTGACCTTCAGCTAGTAGGGTTGCCCCCCGGGGGCTCGGGAGGGGGTGCGGATGATGAACGTCAGGACTTCCGGAAGCGTGGCGGACGCCTGTCCGGCCGTTTCCCCTGACACCCACGGTGTCAGGGAGGCCCGGGGGGCCCGTGAGGTGCCCCTGCCGGGGTTCGGCGGCCTCGGACTCGACCCCGACGACCTGCCGGACGGCCTGGTCGTGGCCGATGAGAACGGCCGCGTGACCTGCTTCAACGCCGCCGCAGCCCGGATCACCGCCGTGGCGCCGCGCGAGGCGCTCGGCCGGTCCCTGGAGAGCGCCCTGCCCTTCGAGGACCTGGAGGGCCGCCGCTGGTGGCCGCTGACCGACCCGTACGGCGGCCTGACCACCCGGATCGGCCAGCCGGAGCGCAATCTCCTGCTCCCCGGCGGCCGTGAGGTCCTCGTCTCCGCCCGCTACGTCCGCGAGTGCCCCAACGGGCCGGTGCGCCGGCTGGTCGTCCAGCTGCGCGGCACCGAGGCCCGCCGCCGCACCGAGCGCAGCCACGCCGAGCTGATCGCGACCGTCGCCCATGAGCTCCGATCGCCCCTGACGTCCGTCAAGGGCTTCACGGCGACACTGCTCGCGAAGTGGGAGCGGTTCACCGACGACCAGAAGCGCCTGATGCTGGAGACCGTCGACGCCGACGCCGACCGCGTCACCCGGCTGATCGCCGAGCTGCTCGACATCTCCCGGATCGACTCCGGCCGGCTGGAGGTCCGCCGCCAGCCCGTCGACGTCGTCGCCGCCGTCCGCCGGCACATCCAGGCGTACACCGCCGCCGGGCAGCCCGAGGAGCGCTTCCGGGTGGAGGTGGAGGATCCGCTGCCGGATCTCTGGGCCGATCCCGACAAGATCGACCAGGTGCTGGGCAACCTCCTGGAAAACGCCGTGCGCCACGGCGCGGGAACGGTCACCATAGCGGTGTCCCCGGCGCTGACCAAGGCCCGGACCGAGGGCACGGCGGTCACCGTGAGCGATGAGGGGCCCGGCATCCCGGAGGAGTCCATGAGCCGTGTCTTCACCCGCTTCTGGCGGGGCAGCAAGCGCGGCGGCACCGGCCTGGGCCTGTACATCGTCAAGGGCATCGTCGAGGCCCACGGCGGGACGATCACTGTGGAACGGGCGGTCCGCGGCGGCGCCCAGTTCCGGTTTACCCTGCCCGTGGGCGCCCCCGCCTTTCTCACCCAGGGCTGAGAAGGGGCGGGAGCCGAGGGGGAGAGCCACCCCCCGGCGCGGCCCACGGGCCCAGCCCACCACGCACGCCCCTTAGACTCGACCTTTGGCACCTTTGGCACGACCTTTGGCCAATGCTTCGGGCAGGCGCCGCGCAGCTGAGCGAAGCCTGGGGCACCTCCCAGCGGTAGCTGGGGGACAATCGGAAGCACGGGAAGAGATGTCCGCACCCAATAAGTCGTACGACCCTGTCGAGGTCGAGGCACTGAAACCGGAAGAGCTCGAGCGCCTGCGGGACGAGGCGTTCGCCGCCTTCGCCGCTGCCGCCGACCTCGCCGCCCTCCACGAGGCGAAGATCGCCCACACCGGTCCCACGTCGCCGCTGTCGCTGGCGAACCGCGAGATCGGCGCTCTGCCGCCGCAGGCCAAGGCCGAGGCGGGCAAGCGCGTGGGCATGGCCCGCGGTGCGGTCAGCAAGGCCCTCGCGGCCCGCCAGGCCGAGCTGGAGGCGGAGCGCGACGCCCGTGTGCTCGTCGAGGAGGCCGTGGACGTCACGCTCGCGTACGACCGCGCCCCGGCCGGCGCCCGGCACCCGCTGACCACGCTCTCCGAGCGCATCGAGGACGTCTTCGTCGCGATGGGCTACGAGGTGGCCGAGGGCCCCGAGGTCGAGGCCGAGTGGTTCAACTTCGACGCGCTGAACTTCGAGCCGGACCACCCGGCCCGTGCGATGCAGGACACCTTCTTCGTCCAGGACAAGCAGGGCAAGGCCGACTCCGGCGTCGTGCTGCGCACCCACACCTCCCCGGTGCAGGTCCGCACGATGATCGACCGCGAGCCGCCGGTCTATGTGATCTGCCCCGGCCGCGTCTACCGGACGGACGAGCTGGACGCCACCCACACTCCGGTGTTCACCCAGGTCGAGCTCCTCGCCATCGACGAGGGCCTCACCATGGCGGACCTCAAGGGCACCCTGGACCACATGGTCCAGGCGCTCTTCGGTACCGGCATGTCCACCCGGCTGCGCCCGAACTACTTCCCGTTCACCGAGCCGTCCGCCGAGATGGACATGCAGTGCTACGTGTGCCGCGGTGAGTCGGTCGGCAACCCCGACCGCCCCTGCCGCACGTGCTCCAGCGAGGGCTGGATCGAGCTGGGCGGCTGCGGCATGGTCAACCCCCGGGTGCTGATCGCCGCGGGCATCGACCCGGAGAAGTACAGCGGATTCGCCTTCGGGTTCGGCATCGAGCGAATGCTGATGTTCCGCCACAACGTCGAAGACATGCGAGACATGGTCGAGGGTGACGTGCGCTTCACCCGGCCGTTCGGGATGGAGATCTGATGCGGGTCCCGCTTTCTTGGCTGCGGGAATACGTCGACCTGCCGGCCGGTGAGACCGGCCGCGACGTGCAGGCCAAGCTCGTTGCCGCCGGCCTGGAGGTCGAGCGCGTCGAGCAGCTCGGCACGGGCCTGAAGGGCCCCCTGGTCGTCGGCCAGGTCCTCACGATCGAGGAGCTGGAGGGCTTCAAGAAGCCCATCCGCTTCTGCACGGTCGACGTCGGTACCGCCAACGGCACCGGCGAGCCCCAGGAGATCGTCTGCGGCGCCCGCAACTTCTCCGTCGGCGACAAGGTCGTCGTGGTGCTCCCCGGCGCCGTCCTGCCCGGCGACTTCGCGATCGCCGCCCGCAAGACCTACGGCCGCACCTCGCACGGCATGATCTGCTCCGGCGACGAGCTGGGCATGGGCGACGACGGCACGCACGGCATCATCGTGCTCCCGCGGGAGTACGAGCCGGGCACCGACGCGATCGAGCTCCTGGAGCTCGTCGACGAGGTCCTCGACATCGCCGTCACCCCGGACCGCGGCTACTGCCTGTCGATGCGCGGCGTGGCCCGCGAGGCCGCCACCGCCTACGGCCTGCCGCTGCGCGACCCGGCCCTGCTGGACGTCCCGGCGCCCAACAGCTACGGCTACCCGGTCAAGGTCGCCGACCCGGCCGGCTGCTCCCGCTTCACCGCCCGCACCGTCACCGGTGTCGACGCGGAGGCGCGCTCCCCGATCTGGCTCCAGCGCCGCCTCCAGAAGGCGGGCATGCGCCCGATCTCGCTCGCCGTCGACGTCACCAACTACGTGATGCTCGAGCTGGGCCAGCCGCTGCACGCCTACGACCGGTCCCGGATCGACGGGACCATCGGTGTGCGCCGTGCCGAGCGCGGCGAGAAGCTCACCACCCTCGACGGCACCCAGCGCGCGCTGCACCCCGAGGACCTGGTGATCACCGACAACCGCGGCCCGATCGGGCTCGCGGGCGTGATGGGCGGCGCGGAGACCGAGATCGGCGACCACGCCGCCGGCCAGGGCTCCACCGAGATCGTCATCGAGGCCGCGCACTTCGACGCCGTCTCCATCGCCCGTACGGCCCGGCGCCACAAGCTGTCCTCCGAGGCGTCCAAGCGCTTCGAGCGCGGCGTCGACCCGAACGCCGCCTCCGCGGCGGCCCAGCGCACCGTCGACCTGATGGTGCTGCTGGCGGGCGGCACCGCCGAGGCCGGCGTCACCGAGATCGTCGCCCCCAGCGGGCCGCGCACGATCTCCCTCAGCGCCGACCACCCGGACCGCGTCGCCGGTGTCCAGTACGGCCGGGAGACCGTCGTCCGCCGCCTCCAGCAGGTCGGCTGCGACGTCTACGGGCAGGACGAGCTCATCGTCACCGTGCCCAGCTGGCGCCCGGACCTCACCGACCCCAACGACCTCGCCGAAGAGGTCATCCGCCTGGAGGGCTACGAGAACCTGCCCTCCACCCTGCCGCGGCCGCCGGCCGGCCGGGGCCTGACCGAGCGGCAGCGCCTGCACCGCCGCGTCGGCCGCGCCCTCGCCGGCGCCGGCTACGTCGAGGCGCTCAACTACCCCTTCCTCGGGGACGCCGCCCTCGACCAGCTCGGCCTGGCCGCCGACGACCCGCGCCGCACCGTGGTGCGCCTGGTCAACCCGCTCGCCGACACCGAGCCGGCGCTGCGCACCACGCTGCTGCCCGGCCTGTTCGCCGCCCTGCGGCGCAACGACGGCCGCGGTGGGCACGACCTCGCGCTGTTCGAGACCGGTCTGGTCTTCCGGCCGACCGGCGAGGAGCCGGCCGCCGTCCGGCTGCCCGTCGACCGCCGTCCGACCGACGAGGAGATCGCCGGTCTGAACGCCGCGCTGCCCCGGCAGCCGCGCCGGGCCGCCGTCGTCCTCGCCGGCTCCCGCGAGCTGGCCGGCTGGTGGGGCAAGGGCCGCCAGGCCACCTGGGCGGACGCGATCGAGGCCGGCCGCACGGTCGCCCGTGAGGCCGGCGTGGAGCTGATCGTCCGCCAGGACCAGCACGCGCCGTTCCACCCGGGCCGCTGCGCCGCGCTGCTCGCCGTCGTCGACGGCCAGGAGGTGTTCGTCGGCAGCGCCGGTGAGCTCCACCCGCGCGTCACCAAGGCGTTCGGCCTGCCGGAGCGCACCTGCGCCATGGAGATCGAGCTCGACCTCCTGGAGCGCGCGGGCACCGGCCCCGTCCAGGCACCCCGCGTCTCCGCCTTCCCGGTGGCCACCCAGGACGTCGCGCTCGTCGTGGACGCCTCGGTGCCGGCCGCCGACGTCGAGGCCGCGCTGCGGTCCGGCGCCGGCGAGCTCCTGGAGTCGCTGCGCCTGTTCGACGTCTTCGTCGGCGAGCAGCTGGGCGAGGGCAAGAAGTCGCTGGCGTACGCGCTGCGGTTCCGCGCCGCGGACCGCACGCTGACGGCCGACGAGGCATCGGCCGCCCGTGACGCCGCCGTCGCCTCCGCGGTCGCCCGCACGGGCGCGGTACTGCGCGGGGCGTAAGTCTCCCGGCCCTCCGGGGCCCACCGAGGGGCGCATCCGGTTCACCGGGTGCGCCCCTCGCGCGTGCCATCGTCCCTGAGTGTCCGAATATCACTCAATAGGGTGGAATCGAGGGGTCAAGTCGTTACTCGGTGGTGAGTGCTCGCGAGAATCGAGTGCGTCATTGCTGCTAGGGGGCCGACGGCATGATCCGGACAAGGGCGGTGCGCTGGCGGAGGGGGATGGTGTTCGCGCTTCCCGGACTCTGGGTGCTGGCCGTCGTGGCCGCGGAGCTGCTGAGCCCCCGCGGCACCCAGCTCGTCCAGCTGCTCGCCGCCGCGCCCGCCCTCGCCTGCGCCGGCACCGGCCGCCGCCAGTGCGTGCTGCTCGCCGGGGTCTGCGCGCTCCTCGCGCTCGTCCCGCTGGGCTCGGCCGGCCGCCTCGACACCACGGCCCGGCTGGGCACCTGCTGCGCGGTCGTCGCGGTCGTCGGGCTCGCCCACCTCCTCACGGGGGGCCGCCGCCGGCTCCTGCGGGAGCTGGAGCGCGCCCGCGAGATCGCCGCCGCCGCGCAGCGGACGCTGCTGCGCCCCCTGCCGCCCCGGCTCGGCGGGATGACCCTCGCCGGCGGCCATCTCTCCGTCAGCGAGGGCGCGCTCGTCGGCGGCGATCTCTACGAGGCCCTGGCCACCCCGCACGGCGTCCGCGTGGTCATGGGCGACGTCCGCGGCCACGGCCTCGGCGCGATCGGCACCGTCGCCGCCGTCCTGGGCAGCTTCCGCGAGGCCGCGCACGACGAGCCGGAGCTCCCCGGGGTGCTGCGCCGCCTGGAGCGCGCGCTCCAGCGGCAGCTCGGCGAGCGGGCGCTCGGCGAGGAGTTCGTCACCGTCCTGCTCCTGGAGGTGGGCCCCGACGGCCTCGTCAAGGCCCTCAACTGCGGTCACCCATGGCCCTACCGCCTCTCCCGCACCCCCGGGCGCCGGATGCGCGCCACGGCCGTGGGGCGCGGTGACCCGCTGCCCCCGCTCGGCCTGTTCCCGCTGCCGGGCAGGCTGCCGGTCGTCCGCCTGACCCGGCTGGCGCCGGGCGACGCCCTGGTGCTGCACACCGACGGCGCGGAGGACGCCCGGGACGCGCGAGGGGAGTTCTTCCCGCTGGCGAGGGTCCTCGCCGACGCGGCCCCGGTCGCCCCCGTCGTCCCGGCGGCGGTCGTCGAGCGGGTGCGGACGGCCCTGCTGCGCCACACCGGCGGCCGGCTGTCCGACGACATGGCCCTGATGGTGCTCCGCAGGGACCGCTGCCGGCTCCCCGGCCCCGCCCCGCGCCCCGGCGCGCTCACCCCCGGCCACCGCTGGGACGGGCCCCTGGAGTCGCCCCCGCGACGGCTGGAAGACACCGCTCCGCTCTGACGCTCGGCGACGGCCGGTTCACACCCCGTGCGAAGGGATCTCCATTACGCTGACCTCACCGAGCTGCACCGGAGGGCAGGATGGAGCCCAACACACTGCTTGACGCCATCCTCGACGAGGCGGGCATCTCCCACGCCGGACTGGCCGCCCATGTCAACGCGGCGGGCCGGGCGCGGGGTCTGGCGCTGCGTTACGAACACACCGCCGTCGCCCGCTGGCTGCGCGGCCAGCGTCCCCGGGGCCAGGTGCCCGACCTGATCTGCGAGGTCCTCGGCGAGCGGCTGCGCCGCGCGCTGACCCTCGACGACATAGGACTGGGCACCCCGGGCAGCCCCCGGCTGCCCAACACACCGCTCTCCGGCTTCGTCGAGCGCGCCACCGCCCTGTGGCGCTCGGACGAACAGCAGCGCGAGCACATCGTCAGCGCGCCCGCCGTCACCGGGACACCCGCCGTCATCCCGGTCTGGGAATGGGAGAACCCTCCCGAGGACGCCGATGTCTCCCGGCGCGGCCTGACCAGGGTCTCCATGGACGACATCGAGATGCTGCGCGCCGCCCGCGCCCACTACGAGCAGATGTACCGCAAGGCCGGCGGCATCGCCACGCGCGCCCGGGTGGTCGGCTTCCTCAACGCCGAGGCCGCCCCCCTGCTGCGCGGCAGCTACACCGACGAGACGGGCCGTCAGCTCCACCGGGCCACCGGCGGCCTGGTCGCCGTCGCCGGGATCTGCGCCTACGACTCCGACGCCCACGGTCTGGCCCAGCGCTACTTCCACCAGGCGCTGCGGCTGGCGAAGGCCAGCGGGGACCGGGGCCTCGGCGCGTATGTGATCGCCCTGCTGGTCAACCAGTCGCTGTTTATGAGGGAGTACCGGCAGGCCGTCGCGTTCGCCGAGTCCGCGCTGCGGTCCGCGGGTCCGGAGCTCACCCCGGCGCTCGCCGCCGACCTCTACGCGATGCAGGCCAAGGCGTACGCGCGACTGGGCGACGGCGCGGGGGCGCTCGCCTGCATCCGCCGCGCCGAGACCGCCGCCGAGCGCATCCACCGCGGCGCGGAGCCCGCCGAGACCGGCTACGTCCAGCCGGGCCTGGTCAACGTCCAGGTGGCGGAGGCGCTGCTCAGCCTCGGCGACCTCGGACCCGCCCGTGAGCACGCGGACCGCGCCGTCGACACCCCCGCCCACGACCGGGGCCGTGTCCACCGGCTCGCCATGCTCACGCACATCGAGCTGCGTCAAGGAGACGCGGACAAGGCGGTGGCCACCGCCCGGGAGATGACCGAGCAGGCGAGAGGCATGGAATCGCAGCGCTTACGGGACCGGCTCCGGGCGGTGCGCGAGCACCTGATCGAGAGTGGGTGTGCGGCTACCGCCGAGGCCGCCGAGATGATCGACGGGGCGCTGCGCGTGCCCTTGTGAGGACAACGCCCGGGGAGGTGGCCACCTTGGCGGAAGGTGGCAATACGTGCGTTGGAAGAATCTCAAGGAGCGGACGGTCTACTCGAACCGCTGGTTCCGGGTCAATCTCGCGGATGTCGCACTCCCCGACGGCCGCCACCTCGATCACTTCGTCATCAGGCTGCGGCCCGTCGCCGTGGCCACGGTGGTCAACGAGGCCAATGAGGTACTGCTGTTGTGGCGGCACCGCTTCATCACGGACACCTGGGGCTGGGAACTGGCCGCCGGTGTCGTCGAGGACGGCGAGGACCCGGCCTTCGCGGCGGCCCGGGAGATGGAGGAGGAGACCGGCTGGCGGCCCGGCCCCCTGCGGCACCTGATGTCCGTCGAGCCGTCCAACGGCCTGACCGACGCCCGGCACCACATCTACTGGTCGGACGAGGCCGAGTGCGTGGGCGAGCCGGAGGACGCCTTCGAGTCGGACCGCCGGGAATGGGTGCCGCTCAAGCTGGTGCCCGACATGATCGGCCGCGGCGAGGTGCCGGCCGCCAACATGGCGGCGGCGCTGCTGCTCCTGCACCACACGCGGCTCGGCTGAGTCTCTTCTCCCGTGGACGGGGGCCGGGGTGAGGATCAGGCGCGTACCGTGCTCACCGGCCCGCCGCCTGCCAGACGGTCAGTCCCAGGGCGGCGAGCCCGGTGAGCGCGGCGAGCGACGGCAACGGCCACCTGCCGTGTTCGAGGGCCCGTAGCCGCCCCGCCAGCTCGCTGATGTCGCGCTCCGACTGATCGCTGCGCTGGGTGAGGAGGGCGAGGTGGCCGTCGATGCGGACGACGCCGACATCGAGGCTACGACGGAGCTCCGCGAGCTCGGCCGACGACTTGACGGCGTGCTCGGGATGGCTGGTCACGGTACGTACCCCTTCCGGAAGACTCTCCGTGTGTGTGTTCACGTGGCGAGTCAACCGCGCGGACGCACGGGGCGGGAGCGTGTGCGGAGGGTGAGTGCGGGTCACCGCCGCACACCCCGTGCGAACACGGGTGTGCGGCGGTGACGCAGCGCCACATCCGGGTGCCCGCAGGCCCGGTGGGGCGCCGGTCGCGACGCCCGGCTCAGTAGGTGTAGAAGCCCGAACCGGTCTTGCGGCCGAGGCGGCCCGCGTCGACCATGCGCTGGAGCAGCGGGGGAGCGGCGTACAGCGGCTCCTTGTACTCCTGGTACATGCTGTCGGCGACCGAGGCGACCGTGTCCAGGCCGATCAGGTCGGAGAGCTTCAGCGGGCCCATGGGGTGGGCGCAGCCGAGCTCCATGCCGTTGTCGATGTCCTCACGGCTCGCGATGCCCGACTCGAACATCCGGATCGCCGAGAGCAGGTAGGGGATGAGGAGGGCGTTGACGACGAAGCCGGAGCGGTCCTGCGCCCGGATGGCGTGCTTGCCCAGGACCTGGGAGACCAGCGCCTCGGCGCGCTTGATGGTCTCCTCGCCGGTGGTCAGCGCGGGGATGAGCTCGACGAGCTTCTGCACCGGCGCCGGGTTGAAGAAGTGGATGCCGATGACCTGGTCGGGGCGGGAGGTCGCCACGGCCAGCTTCACCAGCGGGATGGAGGAGGTGTTGGAGGCCAGGATGGCGTCGGGGCGGGTGATCACCTGGTCGAGCACCCGGAAGATCTCCGTCTTCACCTGCTCGTTCTCGACGACCGCCTCGATGACGAGGTCGCGGTCCGCGAACTCGCCCAGGTCCGTGGTGAAGCTCAGCCGCGCCAGCGTCGCGTCCCGCTCCTCCTCGGTGATCTTGCCGCGTTCGGCGGCCTTGCCGAGCGAGTTCGTCAGGCGGGTGCGGCCCAGCTCCAGGGCCTCGCCGGTGGTCTCCGCGACCTTGACGTCCAGGCCGGAACGGGCGCAGACCTCCGCGATGCCCGCGCCCATCTGGCCGCAGCCCACCACCCCGACGCGTGCCACGTCTGCCACAGTGTCCGTCACATCGTGCCTTTCGCTGATCTTGGTCGTCCGGCGGGTGGCCGTACCTCTTACCGCTGGTAGCGGTGGGGAGGACCCCCGGCGCGTGCCCGCCTCGTTCCAGACGTTACTCCGCGACAGGCGGTGCCCGGCTGGCCGGGGCGGGCATGCTCCCGCCGTATGGTGTGACCGATCCGACAAGGAGTGGGCCGCATATGGGGCGTATGAGTCGAAGAGGGTTCACCGTGGCCGCCGCGGGAGTGATGTCCGCGATGCTGGCGAGCGAGGAGGCGAGTGCCCGCGACGGCCTGGCGGGCGCCGTCGACGTCCGTAAGCCGGGTGAGCTCCATCGGAAACGTGAATTCCGGGGAATGTGGATCGCGACCGTCGTCAATGTCGACTGGCCCTCCAAGCCGGGGCTGACCCCCGACCGGCAGCGCGCGGAGCTGATCGCCCTCCTCGACGCCGCCGTGGCCCGCCGGCTCAACGCCGTGGTCCTCCAGCTGCGGCCGACCGCCGACGCCTTCTGGCCCTCGCCCCACGAGCCGTGGTCGGAGTACCTGACCGGGGTCCAGGGCCGTCACCCCGGCTGGGACCCGCTGGCCTTCGCCGTGCGCGAGGCCCACAAGCGCCGTCTGGAACTGCACGGTTGGTTCAATCCCTACCGCGTCGCCAACCACACCGACCCCCGCAGGCTGACCGCCACCCACCCCGCGCGGCTCCACCCGGACTGGGTGGTGCGCTACGGCGGCAAGCTCTACTACAACCCCGGCCTGCCCGAGGTCCGCCGCTTCGTCCAGGACGCGATGCTCGACGCCGTCACCCGCTACGACCTGGACGGCGTGCACTTCGACGACTACTTCTACCCCTACCCCGTCGCCGGGCAGCGGTTCGACGACGACGCCGCGTACGCCCGGCACGGCACGGGCTTCCCCGACCGGGCCGCCTGGCGGCGCGACAACATCGACCGCCTCGTACGGGAGATGGGCCGGCGGATCAAGGCGCGCAAGCCGCACGTGCGTTTCGGGATCAGCCCCTTCGCCGTCTGGCGCAACAGATCCACCGACCCCAGGGGCTCGGACACCAAGGCCGGTGTGCAGACCTACGACGACCTGGGCGCGGACACCCGTAGATGGGTGCGCGAGGAGTGGATCGACTACATCGTCCCGCAGGTCTACTGGCACCTGGGCTTCGCCGCCGCCGACTACGCCAAGCTCGTGCCGTGGTGGGCGGAGGCCGTGCGCGGCACGGATGTGCAGCTCTACATCGGCGAGGCGCTCTACCGGGCGGGCGACCCGGGGCAGCCCGCCCCCTGGCAGGACCCGGCCGAGCTCTCCCGGCACCTCTCCTTCGCCCGGGGCTGCCCCGAGGTGCTCGGCCACGTCTGGTTCTCGGCGAAATTCGTGGTCAGCGACCCGATCGGGGCGATGGCGCGCGTGGTCCAGGACCACTACCCGGGCCGCGCGCGCCCGCCCCGCTGAGCCTCGCGGGGAGCGCTACACCTGGTCGGTGGATTTGCGGTGGTCCACCACGGAGTCGGGGCCCGGGGACATGATCGTCTCGTGTCCGTTCTCGGAGCGGACACGGAACGGCGGGGTCCCGTTCGGCCCCAGGACCTCCACGATCTCCACGACGTGGTCCTGCTTCCCGACCACGCGGCCGTGCACCACCAACCGGTCGCCCTTGCTCGCATGCATAGACGTGCCCTCCGTCTCGAGGTCCGACACGTGTGCTGGGACGGTGCCAAGTCTACGGTCGGCCCGCCCGGAAGGCCCGTCCCCGTGCGCATCCGGGCGAGACCCGGCGCGCCTTCGGCGGGTCCCCGGCGAGAACCGCCGCCGTGCGGTGGAAGGCCTGTTCAGGAGCGGGTCCGCTGGGTCACCCCGATGCAGACGAGCACGGCGACGGCCGCGGCGGGCGCGGCCGGGCCCAGCCGCTCGCCGAGCAGCAGCACCGACCAGACCAGGGTGAGCAGTGGCTGGGCCAGCTGGAGCTGGCTGGCCCGGGCGACCCCGATCGCCGCCATGCCGCGGTACCAGACCCACAGCCCCACGAACTGGGAGCCGGCCGCCAGCCACAGCAGCCCCGCGACCGCGTGGCCGGTGAGATGGACGGGTTCGGTGAGGAGGGAGAGGGCCGCCCCGGCGGCGGCCACCGGCAGGCAGAGCACCAGCGCCCAGGAGATCACCTGCCAACCCGGCAGCTCCCGCGCCAGCCTGCCGCCCTCGGAATAGCCCGCCGCGCACACCAGCAGGGCACCGAACAGGAAGAGGTCCCCGGTCGTGGGCCGGCCGCCGCTCTCCCGCACCGCGAAGGCGATCACCACGGCGGCACCGGTCAGCGCGGCCGCCCAGAACGTCCGCGAGTGCCTGGTCCGGGTGCGGACCGCCGAGTACGCGGCCGTGGTCAGCGGCAGCAGGCCCACGACCACGGCGGCGTGCGAGGTCGAGGACGTCCGCAGCGCGAGCGTGGTCAGCAGCGGGAAGCCGACCACGGTGCCACCGGCCACGGCGAGCAGCGGCAGCAGATGCCGGCGCGGGGGCGGCGGCACCCGTCCGGCCAGCAGGCAGGCCCCGGCGAGCAGTCCGGCCAGCACCATCCGGCAGGTGGTCACCGACCACGGCCCGAGCCCCTCCAGGGCCCACGCGGTCGCGGGGAAGGTCAGGGAGAACGCCGCCACCCCGAGCGCGGCGAGGAGGGTGCCACCACCCGTGCGCGGCGACGCGACCCGCGGGGGAGCGGCGCCCGCAGGGCTGTCCACTGCTATCGCGTTCGGGTCGGTAGCGCTATCTTTCACTCTCATGCACGAGCGTAACAGCGTCTCCGACCTGGCAGGAATCCTCAGAGGGGAGCTCAGCCGCTACTCCGTAGGTGAGAAGCTGCCGTCCAGCCGGGCCCTCGTCGACCGCTTCCGGGTCAGCCCGGTCACCGTGTCGCGGGCGCTCGGAACCCTGGCCGCCGAGGGCCTGGTGGTCACCCGCCCCGGCGCGGGCGCCTTCCGGGCCGCGCCGCACAGCGCCCCGGCCCGCCCCGGCGACACGTCCTGGCAGCAGGTCGCCCTCAGCGTCGAGACGCCGGGCGAGGCCGTCCCCCGCGCCGTGGACGCCTCGGGCGTCCTCAGCACGCTCGCCGAGCCGCCGCCCGGCGTCATCGAGCTCAGCGGCGGCTACCTGCACCCCACGCTCCAGCCGGAGCGGGCCCTCGCCGCCGCGCTCGGCCGGGCCGGCCGCAGGCCCGGCGCCTGGGGACGGCCGCCGATCGACGGCGTGGGCGAGCTCCGCGCCTGGTTCGCCCGCGAGATCGGCGGTCCCGCCGGCACCGTGGCCCCCTCGGACGTCCTCGTCACCGCCGGCGGCCAGAGCGCGCTCACGGCCGCGCTGCGGGCCCTCGCCCCGCCCGGCGCACCCGTCCTCGTGGAGTCGCCGGCCTACCCCGGGATCCTCGCCGCCGCGCGCGCCTCCGGGCAGCGGCTGGTGCCCGTGCCCGTCGACGCCGGTGGCGTCCGCACCGATCTGCTGGCCGAGGCGTTCCGGGCGAGCGGCGCCCGCGTCCTCGTCTGCCAGCCGCTCTACCAGAACCCCACGGGCGCGGTCCTGGCGGGCGAGCGGCGGCGGGAGGTCGTGCGGATCGCCCGCGAGGCGGGCGCGTTCGTCGTCGAGGACGACTTCGCGCGCTTCCTCTCCCACGAGGACGCCCCGGCGCCGGCCCCCACGCTCGCCGCGGAGGACCCCGACGGGATCGTCGTCCACGTCTGCTCGCTCACCAAGATCACCTCACCCAGCCTGCGGGTGGGCGCCCTCGCCGCCCGCGGCCCCGTGCTCGAACGCCTGCGGGCCATTCAGGTCGTCGACAGCTTCTTCGTGCCGCGCCCGCTCCAGGAGGCCGCCCTGGAGCTCGTCGGCTCGCCCGCCTGGTCCCGTCACCGGCGCACGGTCGCCGCGGAGCTGCGCACCCGGCGCGAGGTCCTGCTCGCCGCGCTGGAGCGGGAACTGCCGGACCTGCGGGTGGACTTCGCGCCGCCGGGCGGCTTCTACGTCTGGGCCCGGCTCCCGGACGGCACGGACGAGGCGGCCCTCGCGGCCGCGGCCCTGCGCGCCGGTGTCGTCGTCTCCCCGGGCCGCCCCTACTTCGCCGCCGAGGCTCCCGCGCCCTTCCTGCGGATCGGCTTCGCGACCACCGCGGGCACGGCCGAACTGGAGGACGGCGTCCGCGGGTTGCGGACCGCGTGGGAGGAGTGGACCGGGACCGCGGCCGCGAGGAAACCCTGAGGACGCCCCGGGACCCGCCCGCCCGGCGGCCCGGTTCCCGGGGCGTCCGCGGGTTGCGGACCGCGTGGGAGGAGTGGACCGGGACCGCGGCCGCGAGGAAACCCTGAGGACGCCCGGGACCCGCCCGCCCGGCGGCCCGGTTCCCGGCGGCGGGGGGACTAGAGTCGGAGCATGGCTGAAGACGAGGGGCCCGTGCGGGTCGACAGCTGGATCTGGTCCGTGCGGCTCACGAAGACGCGCTCGCTGGCCGCGACGGCCTGCCGCGCCGGCCACGTGCGCGTCAACGGCGAGCGGGCCAAGCCCGCGCAGACCGTACGCCCCGGTGACGAGGTGCGGCTGCGCGCGGCCGGGCACGAGCGGATCGTCGTGGTGTCCCGGCTCGTCCGCAAGCGGGTCGGCGCGCCGGTGGCCGCCGAATGCTACGTCGACAACAGCCCGCCGCCCCCGCCGCGCGAGCAGGTCGCGGTGGCGGCCGTCCGCGACCGTGGCGCGGGACGCCCGACCAAGCGGGACCGGCGCGAGCTGGAGCGGCTCCAGGGCCGCTGAGGCACCGGCCCCGCGGCCGGCCCGCCGGGTCAGTACCCGACGGTGAACCGCGTCCGGCGGTGCCGGGGGTTCTCGGCCTCGTCCAGGAGGGCGACCGCCAGGTCCTCCATGGAGACGGCCGATTCGCCCTTCGCGTCGACGACCAGCTCGTCCGTGCCCAGGCGGTAGCGGCCCGTACGGGTGCCGGGCTCCAGGAGGGCGGCCGGGCTCAGGTACGTCCAGTCCACGTCGTCGGCGGCGCGGCAGGCGGCCAGCTGGTCGTTGCAGGCCAGGGCTATGGGCAGCCACGAGGGCGGGAAGTCCGGGCCGTCGGCCACGGTCGTGCCGCCGGTGCCGGGCAGGATCAGACTGCCCGCGCCGCCGACGACCAGGAGCCGGACACCGGTCCCGGCCAGCCCGGCCAGCAGGCCCTCGGTGGCCTTGACGAGGCCGTACTCGCTGCCGGGCGCCGGGCGGGTCGCCGTGATGACCAGGTCCTGGCCGACGGCGAGCCGGGCCACGTCCCGCGGGTCGGAAGCGTCGCCGGTACGGGCGTGGGCGGCCTCGGGCAGCTCGGGGAAGCGGGCCTTGTCACGGACCACGGCGGTGACCTCGTGGCGCCGGGTGAGGGCCTCGGTGACCACGCGGCTGCCGACGTTGCCCGCCGCTCCGAAGACGGTGATGCGCATTTCTTCTGCTCCTTGGGTGGGTGGTGCGGGTCCGGTGGAAGGCCGCGGGGGATCCCGCGGGTGGTGCGGTGAGACGTCCGGCGGGCGGTTCAGCGCGCGGGGGCCGCGGCGGGCGGCCTCTGGGCCGGGCCCGCCGGAGCGGCGGACCGGGCCGGGGGCTCGGCCCGCCGTGCGGGCCGCCGCTGCGCCACGACGAGCGAGGCGAGGATGACGAGCCCGCCCGCCGCCTGGGCCCAGGTGAGCCCCTGGCCGAGGGCGATCAGGCCCAGGGCCGTGGCCACCAGCGGGCTGAGCAGCCCCAGGAAGGTGACCTGGGTGGGGGACAGCTCGCGTATGCCCCGGAACCACAGCGCGTACGCGAGGGCCGAGCCGACGGCCGTCAGATAGCCGTAGCCGGCCAGGTTGGCGGTGCTCAGCGCGGTCGGCGGCGGGCCCTCGACCAGGAGTGCCACGGGCAGCAGCAGGATCCCGCCCGCGACGAGCTGCCAGCCGGTCGTCGCGAGCAGCGGCGCGGGCGACACCCACCGCTTGCTGAGCACGACGCCCGTGGCCATGACGACCGCGCCGGCCGCCGCGGCGGCCACCCCGAGGGCGTCCAGCCGCGCGTCGGCCCGGAGGACGAGGAGGCTGACGCCCGCCACCCCCGCGACGGCGGTGAGCAGGGTGCGCCGGGTCAGGCGCTCGCCGAGCAGCCCGGCGGCGAGGAGGGCCACGAAGAGGGGCTGGAGGGCGCCGATGGTGGCGGCGACCCCGCCCGGCAGCCGGTAGGCGGCGACGAAGAGCAGGGCGAAGAACGCCCCGATGTTGAGCGCGCCCAGCACCAGCGCCCGCCACCACCAGATCCCGCTCGGCAGTCGTCGGGTCACGGCGACGAGGACCAGCCCGGCGGGCAGGGCCCGCACCACGGCGGCCAGCAGCGGCCGGCCGGGCGGCAGCAGCTCGGTGGTGGCGAGATAGGTCGTGCCCCAGATGGCGGGGGCGAGGGCGGTCAGCGCGACGGTTCCGAATCGATTGCTTAGCACTAAAGCAATGTATCTCACCGCTAAGGTAACCGTCCAGGGTTTACCTCACCGCTAAGGAACTGCTTAGGGTGGAGCCATGACAGACGGAGCCATGACGGGCGGAGACATGACGGATCACGTGGACCGCGTCCTGGAGCAGTGGGCCGAGCGGCGCCCCGACCTCGACGCCTCGCCGATGGCGGTCATCGGCCGCCTCTCGCGGCTCTCCCGCCTGGTCGACGCCGAGCTGCGCCGTACCTTCACCGCGCACGGGCTGGACGCGGCCTCCTTCGACGTCCTCGCCACCCTGCGCCGCAGCAACGCCGAGCACCGCCTGACCCCCGCCGAGCTGATGCGGTCGTCGATGGTCACCTCGGGGGCCATCACCCAGCGCCTCGACCGCCTGGAGGCCCGCGGCCTGGTGACCCGTACGCCCAGTGCCTCGGACGGCCGCAGCATGGTCGTCTCCCTCACCGGCGAGGGCCTCGCCCTCATCGACGCGGTGCTGCCCGACCACATCGCCACCGAGGAGCGGCTGCTGGCCGGCCTCAGCCGCGACGAGCGGGACGCCCTCGCGGACTCGCTCCGGAAGCTGCTGGGGTCCCTCGGCGGGAAGCCGGCCTGACCGGCCGGCGGAACCCCCGGAAAACAGGCCGCCCCCGGCCGGCGCGATGCCGGTCGGGGGCGGTCGTTCAGCGGGTGCGGGCGGCGGGAGACTCTTCCCGCCGGCGCGGTCAGGCGAGGGTCGCGAGGGCCTCGTTGAAGGTCGCGGACGGGCGCATGACGGCCGCGGCCTTCTCGACGGACGGCTGGTAGTAGCCGCCGATGTCGGCCGGCGAGCCCTGGACGGCGATCAGCTCGTCGACGATCGTCCGCTCCTGCTCGGCCAGCGTCTTGGCGAGCGCGGTGAACGCCCCCGCGAGCTGGGTGTCCTCGGTCTGCGCCGCCAGCTCCTGGGCCCAGTAGAGCGCCAGGTAGAAGTGGCTGCCGCGGTTGTCGATGCCACCGAGGCGGCGGCTCGGCGACTTGTCCTCGTTGAGGAACGTGGCCGTGGCGCGGTCGAGGGTGTCGGCGAGCACCTGGGCGCCCGCGTTGCCCGTGGTCTGCGCGAGGTGCTCGAAGCTCGCCGCGAGCGCGAAGAACTCGCCCAGGCTGTCCCAGCGCAGGTAGTTCTCCTTGACCAGCTGCTGGACGTGCTTCGGCGCGGAGCCGCCGGCACCGGTCTCGAACAGACCGCCGCCGTTCATCAGCGGGACGACCGACAGCATCTTGGCGCTCGTGCCGAGCTCCAGGATCGGGAACAGGTCGGTCAGGTAGTCACGCAGGACGTTGCCGGTGACCGAGATGGTGTCCTCGCCGCGGCGGATGCGCTCCAGCGAGAACTTGGTCGCCTCGACGGGCGACATGATCTCGATCTGCAGGCCCTCGGTGTCGTGCTCCGGCAGGTACGCCTTGACCTTCTCGATGAGCCGCGCGTCGTGCGCGCGGTTCTCGTCGAGCCAGAACACGGCCGGGGCGCTGGTCGCGCGGGCGCGGGTGACGGCCAGCTTGACCCAGTCGCGGATCGGCGCGTCCTTGGCCTGGCACATGCGGAAGATGTCGCCGGCGTTCACGGCCTGCTCCAGCACGACGTCGCCCTTGGCGTCGACGACGCGGACGGTGCCCGCGGCGGCGATCTCGAAGGTCTTGTCGTGGCTGCCGTACTCCTCGGCCTTCTGCGCCATCAGGCCGACGTTCGGGACCGAGCCCATCGTCGACGGGTCGAAGGCGCCGTGGGCGCGGCAGTCCTCGATCACGGCCTGGTAGACACCGGCGTAGCTGCTGTCGGGGAGCACCGCGAGGGTGTCCGCCTCCTGGCCGTCCGGGCCCCACATGTGGCCGGAGGTGCGGATCATGGCCGGCATGGAGGCGTCGACGATGACGTCGCTCGGGACGTGCAGGTTGGTGATGCCCTTGTCGGAGTCGACCATCGCCAGGGCCGGGCCCTCGGCGAGCTCGGCCTCGAAGGACGCCGAGATCTCCGTGCCCAGGTGCGGCACGGACTCCAGGCCCTTGAGGATGGTGCCGAGGCCGTCGTTCGGGGACAGGCCGGCCGCGACGAGGGCCTGGCCGTACTTCTCGAAGGTCTTCGGGAAGAAGGCGCGCACCACGTGGCCGAAGACGATCGGGTCGGAGACCTTCATCATCGTGGCCTTCAGGTGCACCGAGAACAGCACGCCCTCGGCCTTGGCGCGGGCGATCTGCGCCGTCAGGAACTCGCGCAGCGCGGCGACGCGCATCACGGAGGCGTCGACGACCTCACCGGCGAGGACGGGCACGGACTCGCGCAGCACCGTGGTGGTGCCGTCCTCGGCCGCCAGCTCGATGCGGAGGGTGCCGGCCTCGGCGACGACGGCGGACTTCTCGGTGGAACGGAAGTCGTCGGCGCCCATGGTCGCGACGTTGGTCTTGGAGTCGGAGCTCCAGGCGCCCATGCGGTGCGGGTGGGTCTTGGCGTAGTTCTTGACCGACGCGGGGGCGCGGCGGTCGGAGTTGCCCTCGCGCAGGACCGGGTTGACGGCGCTGCCCTTGACCTTGTCGTAGCGCGCGCGGACGTCCTTGTCCTGCTCGGTCTTCGGGTCGTCCGGGTAGTCCGGCAGGGCGTAGCCCTGTGCCTGGAGCTCGGCGATCGCGGCCTTCAGCTGCGGGATCGAGGCCGAGATGTTCGGCAGCTTGATGATGTTCGCGCCCGGCGTCTTGGCGAGCTCGCCCAGCTCGGCGAGGGCGTCCTCGATGCGCTGGCTCTCCTCGAGGAACTCGGGGAAGCCGGCGATGATGCGCCCGGCCAGAGAGATGTCACGGGTCTCCACGGTGACGCCGGCCGTCGAGGCGTACGCCTGGATCACGGGCAGGAAGGAATGCGTCGCCAGGGCCGGAGCCTCGTCGGTGTGCGTATAGATGATGGTCGAGTCAGTCACCAGGTGCTCCGCTCCACGTCTCTGCAACATTGCTCGACATCAAGATATCTCGTGGTCCTCCTTCTCTCGACAGGGGTGACCGTCGCATAAATCTCACCATTGCATAAATCTTCAAAGCTTCGTATAGTCATGCCATCGACGAGGAGGGGCCCGATGGCAATCCATGCGGCAGTGGCAGGAGCGAGCGGATACGCGGGCGGTGAAGTGCTGCGCCTGCTGCTCGGTCACCCCGAGGTCCGTATCGGCGCGCTGACCGCGCACTCCAGTGCCGGGCAGCGGCTCGGCCAGGCGCAGCCGCACCTGCCGCGGCTGGCGGGGAGGGTGCTGGCGGAGACCTCCGCCGAGACCCTCGCCGGGCACGACGTCGTCTTCCTCGCCCTGCCCCACGGTCAGTCCGCCGCCGTCGCCGAGCGGCTCGGCGAGGACGTCCTGGTCGTGGACTGCGGCGCCGACTTCCGGCTGGAGGACGCGGCGGAGTGGGAGCGGTTCTACGGGGTGCCGCACGCCGGCACCTGGCCGTACGGCCTGCCCGAGCTGCCCGGCGCCCGCGAGGCCCTGCGCGGCACCAAGCGGATAGCCGTGCCGGGGTGCTACCCCACGGCTGTCTCCCTCGCCCTCCTGCCCGCCTACGCCGCCGGCCTCGCCGAGCCCGAGGCCGTGGTCGTCGCCGCCTCCGGCACCTCCGGCGCCGGCAAGGCCGCCAAGCCGCACCTGCTCGGCAGCGAGGTCATGGGCTCCATGAGCCCGTACGGCGTCGGCGGCGGCCACCGCCACACCCCCGAGATGGTCCAGAACCTCTCGGCCGCCGCCGGTGAGCGCGTCACCGTCTCCTTCACCCCCACCCTCGCGCCGATGCCCCGGGGCATCCTCGCCACCTGCAGCGCCAAGGCCCGCCCGGGCGTCACCGCCGAGAGCCTCCGGTCGGCCTACGACAAGGCCTTCGCGGACGAGCCGTTCGTCCACCTCCTCCCCGAGGGGCAGTGGCCGTCCACCGGCGCCGTCACCGGCTCCAACGCCGCCCTGGTCCAGGTGGCGCTCGACGCGGCCGCCGGCCGGATCGTCGTCGTCGGCGCGATCGACAACCTCACGAAGGGCACCGCCGGCGGCGCGGTGCAGAGCATGAACATCGCCCTCGGCCTCCCCGAGGAGCTGGGGCTGCCCACCTGCGGGGTGGCGCCGTGAGCGTCCGCCGCGCCGTCGCCACCGCACTGGCACGCCTCGTGCCGTGCGGCCCCGCCGCCGGTCCCCAGGATCCACCGAACAGTCCCGCACAGCCGCCCCACGCGGGCAGGGAAGCCAACGAGGAGTCGCAGTGAGCGTGACCGCAGCAAAGGGATTCACGGCGGCCGGCATCGCCGCGGGGATCAAGGAGAGCGGCAACCCCGATCTCGCCCTGGTGGTGAACGAGGGGCCGCGGCTGGCGGCCGCGGGGGTCTTCACCGCCAACCGCGTCAAGGCGGCCCCCGTCCTGTGGTCCGAGCAGGTCGTCAAGGGCGGCGCGATCTCCGCCGTCGTCCTCAACTCCGGCGGGGCCAACGCCTGCACCGGACCGCGGGGCTTCCAGGACACCCATGCCACCGCCGAGAAGGCCGCCGAGGCCCTCGGACACAGCGCGGGGGAGATCGCGGTGGCCTCCACCGGGCTGATCGGCGTGTACCTGCCGATGGAGAAGCTGCTGCCCGGCATCGAGAAGGCCGCCGCCGGACTCTCCCCGCACGGCGGCGAGAAGGCCGCCATCGCCATCAAGACCACCGACACCGTCCACAAGACCGCCGTGGCGGAAGGGGACGGCTGGGTCGTGGGCGGCATGGCCAAGGGCGCCGGCATGCTCGCCCCCGGCCTCGCCACCATGCTCGTCGTGCTCACCACCGACGCCGACGTCGACGCCCCCGCCCTCGACCGGGCCCTGCGCTCGGCCACCCGCACGACCTTCGACCGCGTCGACTCCGACGGCTGCATGTCCACCAACGACACGGTCCTGCTGCTGGCCTCCGGGGCCTCCGGCGTGGAGCCCGCGGCGGACGCCTTCGCCGAGGCGGTGCGCAGCGTCTGCGACGACCTCGCCCGCCAGCTGATCGGGGACGCCGAGGGCGCCTCCAAGGACATCCGCATCGAGGTGATCAACGCCGCGAGCGAGGACGACGCGGTGGAGGTGGGGCGCTCCCTCGCGCGGAACAACCTGCTGAAGTGCGCGATCCATGGTGAGGACCCGAACTGGGGGCGGGTGCTGTCCGCGATCGGCACGACCTCCGCCGTCTTCGACCCCGACAGGCTCAACGTCGCCATCAACGACGTCTGGGTCTGCCGCGACGGCTCCGTCGGCGACGACCGCGACCTCGTCGACATGCGCTACCGCGAGGTGCGCATCACCGCCGACCTGGCCGCCGGCGCCGAGACCGCCGTCATCTGGGCCAACGACCTGACCGCCGACTACGTCCACGAGAACAGCGCGTACTCCTCATGACGATCCCCGACGCCACCACCGACGCCTCCACCGAAGCCCCCGCGGACGCCGCCTCCTCGCGTGCCGCCGCCGGTGCCACCCGTAAGCACACCGCCCTCCCCAAGGCCCGCATCCTCGTCGAGGCGCTGCCCTGGCTGACGCGCCACCACGGCAAGACCGTCGTCATCAAGTTCGGCGGCAACGCCATGGTCGACGAGGAGCTCAAGGCCGCCTTCGCCCAGGACGTCGTCTTCCTGCGGCACGCCGGCCTCAAGCCCGTCGTCGTGCACGGCGGCGGCCCCCAGATCAGCGCGCAGCTGGAGCGGCACGGCCTGGTCAGCGAGTTCAAGGCGGGGCTGCGGGTCACCACCCCCGAGGCCATGGACGTCGTCCGGATGGTCCTCGCCGGACAGGTCCAGCGGGAGCTCGTCGGCCTGCTCAACGCCCACGGCCCGCTCGCCGTCGGCATGACCGGCGAGGACGCCCACACCCTCACCGCCACCAAGCACCTGCCCGAGATCGACGGCGAGCGCGTGGACATCGGCCGGGTCGGCGAGATCTCCGCGATCGACACCGGCGCCCTCCAGGCCCTGCTCGACGACGGCCGGATCCCGGTGGTCTCCTCCATCGCCCGCAGCGCCGACGACGGCCACGTCTACAACGTCAACGCCGACACGGCCGCCGCCGCCCTCGCCGCGGCCCTCGGCGCCGAGACCCTGATGGTCCTCACCGACGTCGAGGGTCTCTACGAGGACTGGCCGCACAGCGACGAGGTCATCAGCAGGCTCACCGCGAGCGAGCTGGAGCGGCTGCTGCCCGAGCTCGCCAGCGGCATGGTCCCCAAGATGGAGGGCTGTCTGCACGCGGTGCGCAACGGCGTCACCACCGCCCGCGTCATAGACGGCCGCGTCCAGCACTCGATCCTGCTGGAGATCTTCACCGACGAGGGCATCGGCACCATGGTCGTCCCGGACGGGCACGACGCACACGACGCACACGAGGGGAAGGGCGCCCAGTGAGCCCCGCGAGCAACGCCGCACTCACCCGGCGGTGGCAGGAAAGCCTCATGGACAACTACGGCACCCCCCGGGTGCCGCTCGTCCGGGGCGCCGGCAGCACCGTCTGGGACGCCGACGGCCGCCCCTACCTCGACCTCGTCGGCGGCATCGCCGTCAACGCCCTCGGCCACGCCCACCCCGCGGTCGTCCGGGCGGTCTCGGAGCAGATCGCCACGCTCGGCCACGTCTCCAACCTCTTCACCGCCGAGCCGACGGTCGCCCTCGCCGAGCGCCTCCTCGCCCTCGACGGCCGCCCCGGCCGGGTCTACTTCGGCAACTCCGGGGCGGAGGCGATCGAGGCGGCCCTCAAGATCGGGCGGCGGACGGGGCGCACGCACATGGTCGCCACGGCCGGCGGTTTCCACGGCCGCACCATGGGCGCCCTCGCCCTCACCGGCCAGCCCGCCAAGCAGGCCCCCTTCCTGCCCCTGCCCGGCGATGTCAGCCACGTCCCCTACGGTGACGCCGACGCCCTCCGCGCCGCCGTCACCACCGACACCGCGCTCGTCGTCCTGGAACCCGTGCAGGGCGAGAGCGGCGTCGTCGTCCCGCCGGACGGCTATCTCGCCGCCGCCCGGGAGATCACCCGGGCCACCGGCACCCTCCTGGTCCTGGACGAGATCCAGACAGGTATCGGCCGCACCGGGCACTGGTTCGCGCACCGGGCGCAGGGCGTCGAGGCCGATGTCGTCACCCTCGCCAAGGGCCTCGGCGGCGGCCTGCCGATCGGCGCGACGCTGGCCTTCGGGCCCGCCGCCGACCTGCTGACACCCGGTCAGCACGGCTCGACGTTCGGCGGCAACCCCGTCGCCTGCGCGGCCGCCCTGGCCGTCCTCGACACCCTGGAGGGCGAGGGGATCCTCGGCCACGTCGGGCGCGTGGGCACGCTGCTGCGTGACGGGATCGAGGCGCTCGGCCACCCCGCGGTCGACCACGTCCGTGGCGCGGGCCTGCTGCTGGGTATTGTCCTTTCCGAGCCCCTCGCACCGAAAGCGCAGCACGCGGCACAGGAGGCGGGATTCCTGGTGAACGCGGTCGCACCCGACGTGGTGCGGCTGGCCCCGCCGCTGATCATCACCGAAGATGAGGTGGAAACGTTCCTCCGGGCGCTGCCCGGCGTCCTGGACGCCGCGACCGCCGGCGAGGGGGCGTAGCGGCCGAAGAGGCCACGGGGAACGACGATGCGGAGACAGACGAGACGATGACCGAGGCGCAGGAGTCCGAGCCGTTCCACGGCGGACAGGCCGTACCGCAGACCCGCACCGCCCGCCACCGCAGGATCGTGGACATCCTCGGCCGGCAACCGGTGCGGTCGCAGAGCCAGCTCGCCAAGCTGCTCGCCGACGACGGGCTCTCCGTCACCCAGGCCACGCTCTCCCGGGACCTCGACGAGCTGGGCGCGGTCAAGATCCGCAACACCAACGGCGAGCTGATCTACGCGGTGCCCTCCGAGGGCGGCGACCGCACCCCCCGGGCCCCGCTGGGGGAGTCGGCGACCGAGGCCCGGATGGGCAGGCTGGCGGGCGAGCTGCTGATCTCGGCGGAGGCGTCCGCGAACCTCGTGGTGCTGCGCACCCCGCCGGGCGCCGCCCAGTTCTTCGCCTCGGCCATCGACCAGGCCGGCGTTCACGAGATCATCGGCACCATCGCGGGCGACGACACCGTCATGCTCATCAGCCGCGACCCCAAGGGCGGCCAGGCCCTGGCCGACCACCTGCTCAGGCTGGCGCAGAAGGAGCGCTGAGCCCGGCGGCCGGGCCCGCCCCGGTTTGGCACCGTGCCACCACGGGGCAGGGTTGCCCGGTGGCAGGGAGGGCCGATGCTGGCATTACGCGCGCGATCGCTGTTCGACGGGGCCTGTCCGGAGCCCGTCGAGCGGCCGTTGGTGACCGTCGAGGGCGGGCGGATCGTCTCCGTCGAACCGCACGGGGCGGCACCGCCCGGTGCCACGGTCGTCGACCTGGGGGACACGACACTGCTGCCCGGCTTCGTGGACACCCATGTCCACCTGGCCTTCGACGCCAGCGACGACGTCGTCGGCCGGGTCCGGCGGGCCGGTGACGCGGAGCTCCTCGACCGGATGCGGGCCGCGGGCCGGGCGGCGCTGGCCGCGGGCGTCACGACCGTCCGCGATCTCGGCGACCGGGGCTATCTCTCCCTGCGGCTGCGCGAGGAGACCGCCGCGGATCCCACGGCGGGGCCGCGCGTCCTGGCGGCGGGGCCCCCGGTCACCACGCCCGGCGGGCACTGCTGGTTCCTCGGCGGCCAGGCCGAGGGCGTCGAGGGGGTGCGCGCGGCCGTCCGGGAACGGGCCGAGCGCGGCGTGGACGTCGTCAAGGTGATGGTGACCGGCGGCGACCTGACCCCCGGTTCCGATCCCTACCGCCCGCAGTACGGGCCCGCCGAGCTGCGCGCCGCCGTGCGCGAGGCGCACCGGCACGAACTGCCCATCACCGCGCACGCCCACGCGGCGAGCGGCATCGCCGACGCCGTCGCCGCCGGCTTCGACTCGATCGAGCACTGCTTCTTCCTCACCGACGACGGCGTCGACTTCGACCGCCGGGTGCTCGACGAGATGGTCCGCGCCGGCGTCGTCGCCTCGCTGACCCTCGGCGCGCTGCCGGGCGGCCCGCCGCCACCGCCGCGCATCGCCCAGCGGATCCCGGGCATGGTGGCCGGGCTCGCGGCCATGCGGCAGGCGGGGGTGACGACCGTGTGCGGCAGCGACTCCGGGGTCTTCCCGGTCAAGCCGCACGGCAGCTATCCGTACAGCGTCGCGGCGATGGTCGAGCGGGGGTACACGCCCGTGGAGGCGCTGCGCGCCGCGACGTCGACGGCGGCCCGGCTGTGCGGGATCGCCGCGCACAAGGGCTGCCTCGCGCCGGGCTACGACGCGGACGTGGTGGCCGTCACCGGCGACCCGCTCACCGACATCGAGGCCGTCCACGCCGTGGCGGCCGTCTTCCGCGGCGGCGCGCGCGTCGTCTGAGCGGGCCGGGCGGCCCGGGGCCTCGCCCGGGCCGCCCGCCGCACGGCCTCCGCTCACCGCCTCCCGTGGGGCTCCGCGGTGCGGCGGGCCCTGGCCTGACGCCTCAGCAGCCCGTACCCGAGGCCCAGCAGGACGAGCCAGCCCGCGATGACGTACAGCGCCACCCGGCTGTCGGACGAGGACGCGATGAGCACCGTCACGAAGGCGAAGAAGGCCAGCGCCAGGTAATTGGTGTACGGCGCGCCGGGGGCCCGGTAGCCGGAGGCCGCGACGCGGCCGGCCCGGACGGCCCGCCGGTAGCGCAGGTGGGTGACCAGGATGACGCTCCAGACGAGGATCGCGCCGCCGGTGGACACCGAGGTGATGTACACGAACGCGTGCTCCGGGTCGACGGCGTTGATGCCCACGCCGATCGCCATCGTCACGGCGGAGACGGTCAGCGCGACGGCCGGGATGTTCCGGTTGGTCAGCCGCCCCAGGACCTTGGGGCCGTGGCCGTTCCGCCCCGCCGTGCGCAGCATGCGGGCCGTGGCGTAGAGACCGCCGGCGTTGCACGAGGACAGGGCGGAGGTGAGCACCACGAAGTTCACGATGCCCGCCGCGGCCGGGATGCCGATCTTCGAGAACGCGGCCACGAACGGGCTGATACCGGGCTGGAATTCCTTCCAGCTGACCACGGAAAGGATGACGATCAGGGCGCCCAGATAGAAGATGCCGAATCTCCAGGGCAGGCTCTTGATGGCCCGGGGGATGTTCTTCTCGGGGTCCTTCGACTCACCGGCGGTCACTCCGACGAGCTCGACGCCCAGATAGGCGAAGAGGACGATCTGAAGGGTCATCGTCGAATCCCACACACCGTGCGGGGCGATTCCGCCGTCGGCCCAGAGATGGGTGACGGAGGCGGTGTCGCCGGCGGCACTGAAGCCGATGGTGAGCACTCCGACGCCGACCAGGATCATCCCGACAATGGCGACGATCTTGATGAGGGCGAACCAGAACTCCAGCTCGCCGAAAACCTTTACGGAAATCAGGTTCAGGGCAAAGAGGACCAGCAGTGAGATAAGAGCGGTCTTCCACTGGGCGAAACCGGGTGCCCAGTAATGAACATACTGTCCGGCGGCGGTGATCTCGGCCATTCCGGTGGTGACCCACATGATCCAGTAGGTCCAGGCCGTGGCATAGCCCCAGAACGGTCCGAGGAACTCGCGGGCGTACTCGGCGAAACTCCCGGAAACGGGACGGTAGACGAGGAGTTCACCGAGCGCGCGCATCACGACGAAGAGGACCGCGCCGGCGACCGCATACCAGAGGATAAGACTCGGGCCGGCCTGCGCGATGGCCGATCCGGCACCCAGGAAAAGGCCGGTGCCGATGGTTCCGCCGATGGCCATCATCTGTATCTGACGGGCACCGAGCCCCCGGTGGTAACCCTCCGCGGATTCGCCCTCCGCGACCTGCGGCGAGCTGTCCGGGCCGGTCTTCACCATGGGGTCGACGGCATCGCCCGGAGAGGGATCGGAGACTTTTCCGATGTGCGCTTCCACAGTATTCAGTGACTTTCTGTGTCCGGAGGACCCCCGGCGGGGCGGCCCTGACCCGCGGTCGGGGGCCCGGGTGCCGGCGGTCGGCGCCCCAGGGCGCGGCCGTGGGACCGCGGATCCGGCCCGGTCGCCGATGGGCCCGTCGGCCCGGCCCGGTGGCCTCCCCCATCCTGGATCATGCCACCGATCCGCCGCGTTCGCGGGTGTGCGCATCAACCGGGCATGACCTGATGCGGACACCCTCCGTGGCCGCATCAGGGCTGGTGGCCGCCCCGGGCCGGACGTCTGCATCCGGGCATGCCCCATTCAGGGCCATGGCTTTTTCTGGCCAGCGGCTATTGGCGGGGCCATGATGAGGAACTTAATGGGAGGGCTGCTCTTTCGCCGTTCGACTCGGGAGGATTCATGGAAGACCTCTACCGATTCTCACTCGCGCAGCACATAGAAGACCTCTCGGAGGCCCACGCCCTGCGTCTGCTCCGTTATGAACCCCGCTTCCCGGAGAGCGAGTTCTGGTGGCTTGACAAGGACCGTGACCTTCAAGGCAAAGTATTCCTGCTCCGCAAGGGCGACCGTGTCCGGGCGACCCTTCGCATCGTGCCGGTCACGGCCTGCACCACCGAGATCGAGGAGCTTGGTCTCCTGCCGGACGAGTTGAAGGGCGACTCGACGGTCTGGGAACTCGGGCGACTGGTCTCCGCGCCCAGCCATGGACGGGATCTGCCCTATTCCCGGCTGTTGTTCGGCTGGGCCTCGCAATGGGCGCTGGCGAATCTGCCCATCAAGAAGGTCGTCTCCTACTGCCGGGGCGGAAAACTCTCCGGCTTCGAGGCGTCGGGAGCGAAGGTGGTGGCCGGACCGTATGCGATTCCGGAGCGCGGCGACGATTACTACACCATCGTCGCCGATGTGGCGGAGGTAGTGCAGCGGCTGTCCGGTTATGGATTCGGGCCCCTGCTCGAAGCCACGGCGGCGGGAAAGATGGATTTCTCGATGGAGGACCTCATCGGAGAGACCCGGGTGCCGTCAGGTTCGGGGTCGGTCGGCCAGTAGCCCTCGCGGCCGGCGGCCGGCCGATCGGCAAGTGAAAATCCAACAGGATCCAGGAGAGACACATATGTCCGACACCGAGATCATCCGCCCGGAGCTGCGCGAGCAGGTCAACGCGAAGCTCGACGCCTACATCGGGCAGTTCTACAAGGAGGTGCCGTACGCCACGCACTTCCTCAGCGACGCCGAGGTCGACATGCCGTACTACAAGCGGCACACCATCGAGACGATCCTGCGGATCCGCCGCAAGCGCACCATCGACGCCCACGCCATCCGCTACTTCACCCTGCACGACCCGGTGGCGGCCAAGGAGTGGGCCGAGTACACCGATGACGAGATGCTGCACGACCGTCTCTTCCTCGCCGACCTGGCCCGGGTGGGCATCGAGCCGGAGGAGGTCTACTCCACCGACCCGTTCCTGGCCACCAAGCTGCTGAACGGCTACTTCCTCTACTGCCTGGAGTTCGAGGGCACCCCGCTGGCCGCCATAGCCAGCAGCTACTTCCTGGAGTACACGACCCGCAAGACCCAGCCGGACTGGCTGGACAACCTGGAGAAGACCCTCGGCAAGGACGAGGTCAAGGGCGCCCGTACGCACGTCAACTACGACATCGAGGAGGACCACACCGGCGACGTGTGGAACACCCTGATGACGCTGGTGAAGACGGACGCCGACGTCGAGCGGCTGCTCGGCCACTTCGCCCACCTGTACAAGCTCTTCACGATGTACTTCGTCGAGGCGTACGAGGCCACCCGTGCCAAGGAGGCCGAGCTGGCGGCCGCCACGGCCTGACCGGCGCGGCCGGGGTGCCGCGGGCCCTCCCCGCGGCACCCCGGCCGGCCTCGCCCGCCGGCGCACGGCCCGGCACCGGCGGGCACCCACGCCCGGACAGCCGGGGACGGCTGTCGGTCAACGATCCTGAAAGGACTCGCGCTATGGAGTGGTCGATCGAGGGCCGCCTGGCGGGCGCGTGCAACTGCGGCACGCCCTGCCCCTGCTGGTTCGCGGAGGCACCGACCCACGGATCCTGCGACGCCATCGGCGTCGGCATCGTCGACAAAGGCCACTACGGTGACGTCGACCTGGCCGGCTGCAAGCTCGGTGTCGCCTACCGGACCGTCAAGCACGTCTGGGACGGCGGTCTGAAGGTCGCCGTGTACATCGGCGAGGAGACGCCCGAGGCGCAGAGCGAGGCCATGGAGCAGATCCTCACCGGCAAGGCCGGCGGGCTGCTCGCCCTGCTGTTCACGCTGGTCGAGGACTTCAAGGGCGTCCGCAGGGTCCCCATCGAGCTCGACGACTCGGGGGACAAGCCCTACTTCCAGCTCGGCCGGGCCAGCACCATCCCGGTCAAGCCGCTGCTGGGCCGCGACGGCGAGACGCCCATCGCGGTGCACAACGCCCTGATGTCCTTCGGCGGCGAGCGGCTGCTGGCCAAGACCGAGAGCCGGTTCGTCGACCCCGACCTCGGCTGGGACTGGCCCCTGGTGCACGCGGACTTCGGACCCATGAAGATGGGGTCGGAGTGACCACTGCGCCTCAGATCGTGATGCGGCGCCTCACCCTCACCACCGCGGTGTGGGTGTGCGCCGTATCGGCCCTCGCCTGGTGGTGGATGTACCTGAGCGGGTCCTCCCACTCGGGCGGGTCCGCGGGGACGGCGGACATGCCGGGGATGTCCGGAGGCGGCCACAGCGGCCACGGGAGCGCCACCGCGGGCACCCTCTCGGCCACCGAGGCGGAGATGTTCCTCGCGATGTGGGCGGGCATGGTGATCGCCATGATGCTGCCCGTGGCCGTGCCGCTGGTCGCCGCCCACCGGTTCGTCACCCGTCCCAAGGGGCGCGCCGGAGCCGTCTCGACCTCGGTGTTCATCGGTGGCTATCTGCTGATCTGGGTGCTCTCCGGACTCGTACCGCTGCTGCTCCTGGCGGGCAAGCGCTGGCTGCTCCCGGTCTCCGAGGGCAGCCCCTGGTCGGTCGCGGGCGCCGGCGTCGTCATCACGGCCGCCGGTCTCTTCCAGTTCACCGGCCTCAAGACGCGCTGCCTCACCGTCTGCCGCAGCCCGCTGTCGTTCGTCCTCACCCATGACTTCAAGGCCGGGACGCTCGGCACCCTGCGGGCCGGTGTCCTCAACGGCCTGTACTGCCTCGGCTGCTGCTGGGCCCTGATGCTGGTCCAGGTCGCCGTGGGCCTGCACAACCTGCTCTGGATGGGCATCCTCACCCTGCTCTTCCTGGCCGAGCGCGCCCTCAAGGCCGGCAAGAGGATCGCCATGGCCACCGGCGGGGTGCTGGCCGGCCTCGGCGTGATCCTCATGTGCGACCCGCTCCTGCACACCCCGCTCGCCGGCCTCGTCGGCTGACCGGCCCGAGCGGGGCGCGCCCGCGCGCCCTCCCCGGGGACCCGTCCGCCGGCCACGGGACGTCACGCCGTCGTCCCGTGGGGGTCGGCGCGCCGCGGGGTGAAGTCCATCGGATCGACCCGGCGCAGGGCGGCGCGGGCCGTCCGCCAGGACACGGCGGGAGCGGGCACCGCCAGCACCGGGCAGCGCGCCTTCGCCAGGACGTAGCGGCGGACCGGGCCCCACCGGAGGCGGCCCGCCAGGCCCTGCCCGCCCGCCCCGACGACCAGCAGGTCGCCCGCCCGGTCGGCGATGTCGCAGAGTGCGAACCCGGGCGCGGCGCGCACCACCTCGAACTCCACGTCCACGTCCTCCGGCACCCCGCCGAGCGCCTCGTGGAAGGCCGTGTCCAGCCGGTCCGCGGCCTTGCCCGCCCACGCCTTCGCCAGTGGCGGGCACGGCGCCCTCCGGTACAGGGTCTCGCCCTCCGGCGGGGCCCAGGCGATCACCGCCACCAGCGTCCGGCCGTCGCGCCGGGCCTCCTCGACCGCCCGGCGGAGCGCCGCCAGGCTGCCCAGCGATCCGCTGACCCCCACGATGACGCGTCCTGATGCGTGGGACACGGCTCTCCTTCCTCCTCGCGCCCCAGGGAGCTGACGGTCCGTCATTCGGGCTGCCGCTCCGGCCACTTCCCCGGCCTCCCCGCGCTCCTCGCGCGGCTCCCGGCCACGGCCGTCCCGGTGCGGCCGGTTCGCGTGGCCGGGCTTGCCACGTGAACGAGTCTGTACATTCATTGGTCTGGAAAACACGACCAATTCAGAGGTAGTGGTATGCCTGACACGTACACCCCGCAGTCCGGAGGCAGGTCGATCGGGGCCCGGAGGCTGGGCGCACTGCTCTCTGACGTGACGATGGCCCGTCCCGTCTACCGCCACCTCGCCGCGGCCATCCGCGCCCTGATCCTCGACGGGCGGATCGCGCTCCATGTGAAACTGCCCGCCGAGCGCGAACTCGCCCCGACACTCAGGATGAGCCGGGCCACCGTCACCGCCGCCTACGACCTGCTGCGCGAGAGCGGTTACGCCCTCAGCCGCCGGGGGTCGGGCACCTGGACGGCCGTGCCCGACGGCGGCGAGACCGCGGGCGTCAGCCGGCTCCAGCCCGCCCCCGACGCCTTCATCAACCTCACGGCCGCGGCCCTCGCGCTGCCCGAGGAGGTCCTCACCCACGCCCTGGCCAAGGTCGCCCCGCGGCTGACGGAGCGGGCGCGGACGGCCGGCTACAACCCCTTCGGGCTCATCGAATTACGCGCCGCCGTCGCCGACCGCTACACCCGGCGCGGCCTGCCGACCCGCCCCGAGCAGATCATCATCACCTCCGGCGCCCAGCAGGCCCTGATGCTGACGATCGGGCTGCTGTGCGGGCCCGGCGACCGGGTCATGGTCGAGAACCCCTCCTATCCCAACGCCCTGGAGGCGATCCGGCGGGCCCGGCTGCGGATGGCCCCGGTGCCCGTCACCGAGAACGGCTGGGACCTGGAGATCATGGAGTCCACCCTGCGCCAGGTGGTGCCCCGGCTGGCCTATCTGATCCCCGACTTCCAGAACCCGGTCGGCTGCCTCATGCCCGTCGCCCAGCGCGCCCAGGTCGTCCGCGCCACCCGTAAGTCGGGCACCTGGCTGGTGATCGACGAGACCCTCGCCGACATCGCCCTCGACGTTCCCGTCCCGGCGCCCTACGCCTCGCACGCCGCGCCCGGCGAGGGCGACCACGTGATCACGATCGGCTCCCTGAGCAAGACCCTCTGGGGCGGCATGCGCATCGGCTGGCTGCGGGCGGCACCCCGGCTGATCAACGAACTCGCCGGGCTCCGGGTGACCGTGGACATGGCCGGCTCCGTGCTGGACCAGCTCCTCGCCGTCGCCCTCATGGAGTCCACCGGTGACTGGCTCACCACCCGCATCGAGCAGGTGCGCGCGCAGCGGGACGCGCTCGCCGGGGCGCTGGGGCGGCACGCGCCGCGGTGGGACTGGCGGCTGCCGGCCGGCGGGCTCTCGCTCTGGGTCGACCTGGGGCGGCCGGTGGCCTCGGCGCTGGCCGACCGGGCGCTCGGCCACGGTGTGCGCATCGAGAGCGGCGCCCGCTTCGGCGCCGACCCCGGGACGTTCGAACACCGCCTGCGCATCCCCTACACCCTGCCCGCCGACACCCTGGACGAGGCGGTCCGCCGCCTCGCCGCCTCGCTCGACGAGGGGATGCCCCTGGAGTCCGCGGTCGAGCGCCCGCACTGGGTGGTCTGAACTCCCTCGCCCCATGCGGGACATGACCACCGCGCCCGCCCTGAACCGGGCGTGGCCGGTTCAGGGCGGTCCGGGGAACGGCCCCCGGACGGGTGAATGCCGGTGCCCCCTACGATGGTTGAGGAAAAGACACCGACTGAAATATGTCAGCGATATGTCAGCAGTATGAAGCGCCAAGGGAGACGATTCTCGGTGACAGCCAGCCTGGACAATGCGGCATTCGACCCCGACGTCATCAAGAAGGACTTCCCCATCCTGGGCAGGCGCATCCGGGACGACCAGCGCCTCGTCTATCTGGATTCCGCCGCCACCTCCCAGAAGCCCCTCCAGGTGCTCGACGCGGAGCGGGACTTCTACCTCCACCACAACGCCGCCGCGCACCGCGGCGCGCACCAGCTGGCCGAGGAGGCGACGGAGGGTTACGAATCGGCCCGCGAGACCGTCGCCGGATTCATCGGGGCCCGGGCCGACGAGATCGTCTTCACCCGCAGCGCGACGGAGTCCGTCAACCTCGTCGCCTACGCGATGAACAACGCGAGCCAGGCGGGGGAGGAGTACGCCGGCTTCCGCCTCGGCCCCGGCGACGAGATCCTGGTGACCGAGATGGAGCACCACGCCAACCTCGTGCCCTGGCAGCAGCTGGCCGGACGGACCGGCGCCACCCTGCGCTGGGTGCCCCTCACCGACGACGGCCGCCTCGACGCCACCACCTTCGACGAGCTCGTCGGCGAGCGCACCCGGCTCGTCGCCGTGACCCACCAGTCCAACGTGCTCGGGACCGTCAACCCCGTCCGCGCCCTCGCCGACCGCGCCCACGCCGTCGGCGCGATGCTGCTGGTCGACGGCGCGCAGTCGGTGGCACACCAGCCCATCGACGTCATGGAACTGGGCGCCGACTTCTTCGCCTTCTCCGCCCACAAGATGCTCGGCCCCAACGGCATCGGCGTGCTCTGGGGACGCCGGGACCTCCTTGAGCGGATGCCCCCCTTCCTCACCGGCGGCTCCATGATCGAAGAGGTGCGCATGGACCGCACCACCTTCCTCGCGCCCCCGCAGCGGTTCGAGGCCGGCGTGCCCATGGCCCCCCAGGCGGTCGGCCTCGCCGCCGCCGTCCGCTACCTCGAGGCACTCGGCATGAAGCACGTCGAGGCACACGAGAACACCCTCACCCGGCTCGCCCTCGAAGCGCTCGGGGACATCGACGGCGTGACCGTCATCGGCCCCCGGACGACCCGGGACCGGGGCGCCACGATCGCCTTCACCGTCGACGGGATCCACCCGCACGACGTCGGCCAGGTCCTGGACGACCGGGGCGTCGCCGTCCGCGTCGGCCATCACTGCGCACGGCCCATCTGCGACCGCTACGGCATTCCCGCGACGGCCCGCGCCAGCTTCTATCTCTACAATTCCGCGGACGACGTGAAGGCCCTCGCCGAAGGCGTACGCGCGGCACAGCGCTACTTCTTGTGACACCTTTCCGGCGCCCCCGCACCCCGGTGCCCGCCCGGCCCTCCCGTGTGGTCGGATCCGGTCATGACCGCTAAGGGGCGCCGCGCGTCCCTGTCCCGGCGGCATTTTCTCCCTTCACCATGGGCGCAGGAATTATCGAGCGCCCTGGTGAAAACCGGGTGGAGAAGGTGCAGGGGAAGATGAACGTCGAACAGACCGTGCTCGCCCGGCGCAGCGCCACCCGCCTGACCGGCCCCGGCCCGGACGACCGGGAGCTGGCGGAGCTCGTCGAGCTGGCGATGACGGCGCCCGACCACGGGCGGCTCTCGCCCTGGCGGCTGGTCGTCCTCCGGGGCGACGAACGGCGCCTGCTGGGCGAGGCGATGGCGGAGGCGGCCGGCGGCGCCCCCGCCGACCGCGAGCGGACCGCCGCCAAGGCCCTGCGGGCACCCCTGCTGATCTCCGTGGTGCTCTGCCCCCGGGACCACCCCAAGGTCCCCCGCTGGGAGCAGCTCGCGGCCACCGTGTGCGCGGTCCACACCCTGGTCCTGCTGCTCCAGGAGCGCGGCTGGGGCTCCATCTGGCGGACCGGAGCCCTCGCCGACGCCCCACCGGTGCGACGCGTGCTCGGCCTCGCCGGCACCGAGCAGTCGCTCGGCTGGCTGTACGTCGGGACCCCCGACGCCCGGCGCCCGCTCGCGCCCCGCCCGCCCGGGGACGCGCGGGCCAAGCTGTCGTCGCTCCTCGCCCCGGTGGGCCCCGGGGCGTGACCCGGGGCCCACCGGGGCCGGCTCAGCGGCCGGGCCGGTCCCCGCGGTCGCGCGCCAGCCGCCCGGCGCACACGACCGCGGGCACCAGGACCAGCGCCGGCAGCAGCGACACCCCCAGCAGTACGGCCGTCAGGGCCGCCCCCGGCTGCGCCGCCCGGTGCTCCGCGTCCGACGACACGAAGCCGGTGACCGCCAGCAGCCCGGAGAACAGCGCGGGCCCCGCACCGGCCCCGATCACCTCCGCCGCCGTCCACAGCCCGGTGAACGCGCCCCCGCGGCTGTGGCCCGCGCCCCGCTCCCGCGCGTCGTCGGCGATGACGTCGCTCAGCATGGCCACGGCGAAGGTCTGCATCCCCGCGTACCCGACGCCGCACACGGCGACGAACCCGTACACGAGGAGCCTCGGCACCACCGGGGTGGCCAGGAGCAGCGCCGCGCCCGCGATGAACAGGCAGACGGCGGCCAGCAGACCGCGCGCCGGGCCCAGCCGCCGCCCCGCCGTGTGCCAGACCGGCGCCGCCAGCAGCAGCGGGAGGATCAGACAGCCGAACAGCGCGGTCGTCGCCCGCGAGTCGTGCAGCCGGTACGTCGCGAAGTACTGCGCGGACCCGAGCATGATCCCGGTCGCCAGCGTCTGCGCGAGATGGACGCCGAGCAGCCGGCGGAACGGCCGGGACGCCCCCGCCACGGTCACCTGCTGACGGAACGTCATGGGCACCGGCCGGGGCCGGGCGCCCGCCGTGCGCGGCGCGTTCGACGCCGCCGCGAGGGTCCCCGCCAGCAGCACCAGCCCCAGGACCCCGCCCATCAGCGCGTAGCCGACGCGCTCGCCGTCCGCCGCGTGCACCAGCAGCGGGGCCGCCCCGCCGGCCAGCAGGATCGCCGTGCCGTAGAAGACGGTGCGCCACGTCGCGAGCCGGGTCCGGATCGCCGGGTCGTCCGCGAGCTCGGCGAGCACCGCCGTGTACGGCACCTGGAACGCCGCGTAGGCGGAGGCGCAGCAGAAGAAGGCCACCCCCACCCAGACCGCCGACGGCAGCCCCTTGGGCGTCGGCGCCGCGAACAGCAGCACGAAGCCGGCCGACAGGGCGACGCCACCGCCCGCCATCCACGGCAGCCGGGGGCCGAAGCGCCCGCGCGTACGGTCGGAGCGGCGGCCGACCCACGGGTTGAGGAAGACGTCCCACGCCTTGGGCAGGAAGACCACGACCGAGGCCACCGCGGCCGGCACGGCCAGGGTGTCCGTCAGGTAGTAGAGCAGCAGCAGACCCGGCACGGTGCCGAAGGTGCCGGTGGCGAAGGCCCCCACGGCGTAGCGGAGGGCCGACGGCCCGCCGCCCGCCGGGGCGGCCGCGGCGGGCCCGGGCCCGGGAGACGCTTCCGGCGCCGGCCCCGCCACCGCCCGGTCAGGCGCGGACACCGGGCTCCCGGGGCGCGAGGTAGGCCAGCGCCGCGGCGGTCATGGCCCGTACCCCCACGGAGAGGGTCGGCTGGACGACCGGGGCGTACTTCGGGGAGTGGTTCTGCGGGATGTCCTCGGCCAGGCGGTCGGCGAGGAACGCGGCCTCGAACTCCTTGGGGTCGTTCCCGCCGAAGAACCACAGCACCGACGGCACCCCGGCCTCCGTGCCGAGCACCCCGAAGTCCTCGCTCGCGGTGTTCGGGCCCAGCTCGACGACGGTTCCCGGGCCGAACAGCGCGCCGTGCGCGGCGGCCACCCGCTCCGTGGCGGCCGGCTCGTTCACCGTGGCGGGCAGCTCGCAGCGCGAGACGATCTCGGGCTCGCGCGGGGCCCCCGCCGCGAGCGACTCCGCCTTCGCGAACCGCTCGATCGCCGCCATGACCCGCTCCCGGGCCGCGGGCGAGAACGTCCGCACGTTGATGCCCAGCTCCGCCTCGGCGGGGATGACCGCGGCGGCGGTACCCGCGTGCAGCGACCCCACGGTCACCACCACGGAATCCTGTGCCGCGGTCTCCCGGGAGACGACGCTCTGGAGCCGCGTCACCAGATGGGCGGCCATCAGGACCGGGTCCACCGCCGACTCGGGCTTGGAACCGTGCCCGCCGCGCCCGAACAGCCGCACGCTGAGGTTGTCGGTGGCCCCCATGGCGAGCCCGGGCACCTTGGCCAGCAGTCCCGCCGGGCCCGGCCCGACGTGCTGGCCCAGTACGACCTCGGGCTTCGGGAACCGCTCGAAGAGCCCGTCGGCCACCATGGCCCGGGCCCCCAGACCGCTCTCCTCGGCGGGCTGGAAGACGGCGACCACCGTCCCCCGCCACTCCTCGCGCCGCGCCGCGAACAGGGCGCACGCGCCCAGCAGACAGGTGACGTGCACATCGTGCCCGCAGGCGTGCATCACCGGGACCCGTACGCCCTGGTCGTCCAGGGCCGTGACCTGACTGGCGTACGGCAGGCCGGTCTCCTCCCGCACCGGGAGGGCGTCCATGTCCGCGCGGAGCATCACCACGGGCCCGTCGCCGTTGCGCAGCACGCCCACGACCCCGGTGCCGCCGACACCGGTGGTCACCTCCCAGCCCTGCCCCGTCAGCCGGCCGGCGACGACGGAGGCCGTGCGCTTCTCCTGGAAGGCGAGTTCGGGATGCGCGTGCAGGTCCTTGTACACGTACTCCAGGTCCGGAAGCAGACTGTCCAGGTCATCGAAGATCGCAGGCATGGATCATCCCCCTACTGTCGAAGGCGCACTGTCGAAGGCGTCGGTGGCACGGCGGTTCGCGGCGGGGCTGCGGCGGGCTGAGGCGATGGGGAACGGACCGGGCGGGCCCGGCGGCGGGGACCGCGGCCGGGCCCGCCCGGAGGAGCGGGTCAGGTGCGCTCGGCGCGCACCGGTGTCCGCTCGGGCGGCGCCGGGAGGGCGACGGCGGGCGTGGAGAGCCGTGCCCACTGCGCGAGCCCCACGCACACGAGCACGAGCACCGCGGCGCCGAGGGTCCACGAGTCGATCGACTCGCCCAGCAGCCACGCGGCCCAGCCCACCGTCAGCAGCGGCTGGAGCAGCTGCATCTGGCTGCCCCGGGTGACACCGACCCGGGCCAGGCCCGGGTACCAGGCGCAGAACCCCAGGAACATCGAGAACAGCGACACATAGCCGAGCCCCAGCAGCGACTGCGCGCCGATGTCGTGCGGCGGCGACACCACGACGGACACCACGGTGATCGGCAGCGTGAGCGGCAGTGACAGCACCAGGCCCCAGGAGATCACCTGCCAGCCCGGCATGGACTTCGACAGCTTCCCGCCCTCCGCGTAGCCGAGGCCACCGGTGACGAGCGAGCCGATCAGGAAGAGGTCCGCGAGGCCGAAGCCGCCGACCCCGTGCCGCAGCGAGTAGGCCACGATGACGGCCGCGCCGGCGGCCGAGGCCCACCAGAACAGCGCGCTCGGCCGCTCGTTGCCGAGCAGCCGGCCGCACGCGGCGGTGGCCAGCGGCAGGAGCCCGGTCACGACCGCGGCGTGCGCCGAGGTCACGTGCTCCAGGGCCAGCGCGGTGAAGATGGGGTAGCCCGCCACGACGCCCACGCCGACGAGGACCAGCGACGTCATGTGCCGGCGCTCGGGCAGCTTGACGCCCTTGATCATCAGACAGGCGCCCGCGACGGCCGCGGCGATGACGGCCCGTCCGATGCCGATCGTCCACGCGTTGAACGAGGGCAGGGCCTTCTGGGTCGCCGGGAACGTCAGCGAGAAGGCCAGCACCCCGATCCCCGCGAGCACGAGTCCTACGCCGTTACTGGACTTGGAAGTGGTGACGGGTTGCATGCGTTTTCCTATCGCTCTCGCAGGACTGCCCTCAGCCCAGGTGATCGCCCCGCGCACCCATCATGGGAGGGAAGTCCGCACGGGCGGGGGCCCGGCCGGGGCCATGATCAGGGCGTGCCCGGTGTCGGCCAGATCCGTGGTCGGCGCTCCGCGACGGGCCACCTCCCCGCGCGGAGCGCCCCTCCCACGGCGGGGCCCCGCCGGCACCGGGGGTGTATGCCGGAGGGGCTCCCGGGAACCACGGTAGGCAGGTCGGACCGGCCGGAACCCTAGCCAATGCGGGGGAGGTGGTCTGGTTTCGGCGGCGGGTTCCGGCCGGTACGGGCCGCGCGCCGTCAGTTCTGCCGGTAGGTGGCCAGGAACGAGCCGATGCGCGTGACCGCGTCCGTCAGCTCCTCGGCACCGGGCAGCGTCACCAGGCGGAAGTGGTCCGGTGTCGGGAGGTTGAAGCCGGTCCCCTGGACCACCAGGATCTGCTCCTGCCGCAGCAGGTCGAGGACGAACTGCCGGTCGTCCTCGATCCGGTGCACCGACCGGTCCAGTTTCGGGAACGCGTAGAGCGCTCCCTTCGGTTTGACGCAGCTGACGCCCGGGATGTCGGACAGGGCCCGCCAGGCCGCGTCGCGCTGCGCGAGCAGCCGACCGCCGGGCAGCACCAGGTCCTCGACGGACTGCCGGCCGCCCAGGGCCGTGGCGATGGCGTGCTGCGAGGGCATGTTGGGACACAGCCGCATGTTGGCCAGGATGGTCAGGCCCTCCAGGTACTCCCGGGCATGGGCCTTTGGGCCGCTGACCGCCATCCAGCCGGCCCGGTAGCCGCACACCCGGTAGGCCTTCGACAGCCCGTTGAACGTCAGGCACAGCAGATCGGGCGCGAGGCTCGCGAGCGGGGTGTGGCCGGCGCCGTCGTAGAGGATCTTGTCGTAGATCTCGTCGGCGCAGAGCACCAGTTGGTGCCGGGCGGCGATGTCGACGATCCCGCGCAGCAGCTCCTCGTCGTAGACCGCGCCGGTGGGGTTGTTCGGGTTGATCAGCACGATGGCCTTGGTGCGGTCGCTCACCTTGGCCTCGATGTCCGCGAGGTCCGGGAACCAGTCGGCGCCCTCGTCGCAGCGGTAGTGCACCGGACGTCCGCCCGACAGGCTGACGGAGGCGGTCCACAAGGGGTAGTCGGGTGCCGGGACGAGCACCTCGTCGCCGTCGTCCAGCAGCGCCTGCATGGACATCTGGATGAGCTCGGAGACGCCGTTGCCCAGGTAGACGTCCTCGATGTCCATCCCGCCGACGCCCCGCGTCTCGTAGTGCTGCACCACGGCGCGCCGGGCGGCGGGAAGTCCCTGGGCGTCACCGTAGCCGTGCGCGGAGGCCAGGGCCTCCTGGATGTCCCGCACGATCTCGGGGGGCGCCTCGAAGCCGAACGCGGCGGGGTTCCCGGTGTTCAGCTTCAGGATCCGCCGGCCCGTCCGCTCCAGCCGCATCGCCTCCTGGAGCACCGGGCCGCGGATGTCGTAGCAGACGTCGGCCAGCTTGGCGGACTGGCCGAGGCGGCGCAGGGGGGTGGGCCGGCGTTCGCGCGTGTCGTCGGTGACGACGCTGATCAGACGGTTGGCGCTGTGCGTGGTCATTACGGGTGTGCTCCCACGGGGTGTGACGGGCGGGGCGCTGACGAGTGCGCGAGGCTAGCGGAGAACGGGGGTGCGGTGAGCGGAATTTCGCCGTGGGTGCGGGTGCGGGTATGCGTGCGGGTACGGGTGCCGCTGCGCGGGGCTTCTTCCCCTACCCGCCCCTTCCCGTAACCGGGGGCTTCGCCCCCGGGCCCCCTTTTCCGCGCTGACGCGCGGTGTCCTCAAACGCCGGACGGGCTGACATCAGCCCGTCCGGCAGTCGGGGGCTACGCCTCCGCCGACGCCGACTCGATCAGCGCCTTCACCTTGCTCCGGCAGATCCCGCAGCCCGTGGACGCCTTCGTCCGCCGGGCCACCGCGCCCACCGTCACCGCCCCCCGCGACACCGCTTCGAGGATCTTCTTCCGCGGCACGTTGTTGCAGTAGCAGACCGTGGCGTCGGGGTCGGGTCCGGCCGTCCGGCCGGGTTCCGCGGCCGTGCCGGGCCGGACCAGGGCGGGCCGCTCGGCCTCCGGGACGACGGCCCCGGCCGCGAACAGCCCGATGATCCGGTCGGCCTCCGCCTCCGCGCCGCCCAGCAGCACCGCGCCCACGATCCGGCCGTCCCGCAGCGCGACCCGCCGGTACACGCCGCCGTCGCGGTCCACGGACGTGAGGACCTCCGGCCCCTCGCCCGCCGGGCCGGCGGGCACGTTGGACTCGCCCACCACCGTCAGCTCGATCCCGTCGGCCTTGAGCCGGGTGGTCGCGGCGGGGGCCACCGCCGGCGGCTCGTCGAGCGGGCCCGCTATGGCGTCCGCCGCCACGCGGGCGTGCTCCCACGCCTCCGCGACCAGCCCGTGCAGCACGCCGTCCCGCTCGGCGCAGTCGCCGATGGCGTAGACGGCCGGGTCCGCCGTCCGCATCCGCCCGTCCACGAGTACGCCCCTGCCGACCGGCAGCCCCGCGGCCTCGGCCACCGCGGTCTCGGGCTTGGCACCGCACGACACGACCAGGAGGTCGCACGGGACGACCTCACCGTCGTCGAGCTGCACCCCGGTGAGCCGTCCGGCGCCCACCGTCCTCGTCACGGCGCAACCCGTCCGGACGGCCACACCCAGCCGGGCCAGCCGTTCGATCAGCATCGACGACGCCTCGGCGTCCAGGTGGCGTTCCATCACCGTGTCCACGGCGTGCAGCACCTCGACCTCCACGCCCCGCAGGGCGAGGGCACGGGCGGTCTCCAGGCCGAGCAGCCCACCGCCCAGCACCACCGCGCGGGAACAGTCCCGGGCGAGCCGCAGAATGCGCCGGCAGTCGTCGAGCGTGTGGAACACGGCGATTCCCGGGGCCAGGCCTCCGTCGTCCGAAATCAGTCCCTTCACCGGGGGCAGCCGGGGGGTGCTCCCGGTCGCCAGCACCAGGACGTCGTAACCATAGGTCCGGCCGTCGCCGGCGGACACGGTCGCGCTTTTCCGGTCGATACGCAGGGCGCGCACACCACGGTGGATCTCCGCGGCGCTCCGCTCGTCGGTGAGGCCCAGTTCGCTCTCGTCCGTCGTGCCGGCCAGCACGTCCGTCAGCAGAATGCGGTTGTAAGGCTCCTGCGGCTCCTCCCCGAGGATCGTGACGGAGAGTTCCGGATCCCGCCGGGAGAGCTCGCTGGCGAGGCGGGCGCCGGCCATTCCATGTCCGATGACGAGAACTCGTTCCATGAATTACGTCCCCTCGGTTCCGCCGATGAATCAGATGCCTCATTTATTTCGGTTGCAGCATGGCCCTCATCATGGACCAGCCACGGCTCGCGGAGATCTCCGCGCGGTGGCCTGATCCGGCTATGTCCGGTAGCGGAGGCCCGGGGCCGGGTGAAAGGAAAGCGGTGGAGTGGTGATAGGTTGCGGGTGCGCATTGAACACCGGACCGGGATCCCGGCCGGTACTTCCGGAGGCCGGGGAATATTGCCCGGCCGCACCCGTGGGCCGCTCCCGCAGGAATGCCGGGTTATTCATCGGCGAAGTGCACAGTCGGTGACGGTCGCTGTGTGTATTGGGCAAACGCCGCAGACAGATCAAACCGATACATTTATCCGACATCGGATATGGCGGCTCTCTGCTCTTTTATCGAGAAAAGCAGAGCAATCGGTGGGTCGGCTTTGGCCCACAATTATCCCTTGCCTTCCAGGTGGCGATCATCTAACTTGTTGATCAATCGATCCCTGGAGATTGGATTGGGGACCTCTCTTCATGTCTGAAAAAAACAGTTCGGCCGGGGATCAATGCGGAGACCGGCAACGCGCCCGCGCCCTCTACGAACTCGCCCTCGAGGATATTTCCTGGCATCCGGAGACCGCCCTCAAGAGGTTCAAATGGACGAAGGCAGCCCTATGGAAAACGGCATCGGACCTTGAAGGGATAGGTCTCTTCTCGCGGAGTTCCGAGACGCCGAGCGGCTGGATCGCATTACCCCCGCAGGCCGCCGCGGACAATCTCCTGGACACCGCGCGAAGCCGAATGCTCGATTTCTACGAGGACATGACACGGACCGGCGTGGTCATGACCGATGTGCTCACCCAGTTCAAGACGATCTACATGCGGCAGCTGGAGGACCACCGGCTGAAGGTCCTCGACAAGCAGCCGGAGATTCTGGCGACCCTCGAAAGGGAACTGCTCGGCGCCCACTCCGAGGTGGTCCTCCAGGGGTCGGGGCACATCTACACCGAGGCCCTGGCGCCGGTCTGCCTCTCCCTGCTGCGGCGCGGCATCGCGGTCCGCATCGTCGTCCGCTCGTCCACGGCCACGCTGCCCCAGCCGGCGGCGAAGCTCCGCGACCTCACGGCGGCCGGCGCGGAGATCCGCATCTCCCCGACGCTGCCCATCAGCTTCGCGCTCGTCGACGACTCCACGGCGATGTTCTACGCGCCCCCGAGCCGGCTCACGGAGGACGACGCCGCCGGCCCGCGGATGGTCGTGGCCCACAGCCCCCTCGTCAACGAGGTCCTCCGCCCCGTCTTCGACCACTACTGGAACCACTCGGCCTCCGTGGTCTTCCAGGGGCAGAAGGCGGCCGGCCGGCGGGGGAGCGGTGAGCCGGAGCCGCAGGAGAGCGGACCGCCGGCCGGCGCGGCCGCCCCCGCCGTCAGCCCGGCCGGCAGGCCGCGCGACAAGCGGCAGCTCGCCCTGCTGCGGATGCTCGCCAGCGGGCTCACGGATCAGACGATCTCCCGGCACCTCGGGATGCACGAGCGGACGGTGCGCCGCAAGGTCGCCGAGCTGGCGGCCAGCCTGCACGCGGCGAGCCGCTTCCAGGCCGGGGTCAACGCGGCGAAGGCCGGCTGGCTCGACGAGGACCTGGACGTCGCGGGCTGAGGAAGCGCGCCCGCCCGGCGCGCACGCCACGGAAGGGCGCGGAAGGGCGCCCCACGCCAAGGAAAGACGCGGAAGGGCGTCGCGCGGCACGGCATGCGCGGAACGTACGCACGGAACGCACGGACAACACGGAGCGTACGGAAAAACACGGAAGGCCGTCCCCGCATCTCTGCGAAAACGGCCTCCGACCTGCGAAAACGCTGGTCGGGACGGCGGGATTTGAACCCACGACCCCTTGACCCCCAGTCAAGTGCGCTACCAAGCTGCGCCACGTCCCGGCGCCCGCTTCCTCCCGGGTCTTCCCCGGTCGGGCGTGCAAGAAGAAAATAACCTGTTTGGCGGCGTGATCCAAATCCGGGCCCCGGACCGCCCTCCGTCCGGGCCGCCGCCGCTCCCGCACGCGTCACGGAACCCCTCCGTCACCTCATTGACGAAACATACGGTGGAGTGCATACTTATGCCCATCAGCGTATGCACCGTAAGGAGAAACCCGTGACCGAGCGCGTCGTACTCGCCTACTCAGGCGGCCTGGACACCTCCGTCGCCATCGGCTGGATCGCCGAGGAGACGGGCGCCGAGGTCATCGCCGTCGCCGTGGATGTCGGCCAGGGCGGCGAGGACCTGGACGTCATCCGCAAGCGCGCGCTCGCCTGCGGTGCGGTGGAGGCGGAGGTCGCCGACGCCAAGGACGAGTTCGCCGAGGAGTACTGCCTCCCGGCGATCAAGGCCAATGCCCTCTACATGGACCGGTACCCGCTGGTCTCCGCCCTCTCGCGGCCGACGATCGTCAAGCACCTGGTCGCCGCCGCCAAGAAGCACGGCGCGACCACCGTCGCCCACGGCTGCACCGGCAAGGGCAACGACCAGGTCCGGTTCGAGGCGGGCATCTCCTCCCTCGCCCCGGAGCTCACCTGCATCGCCCCGGTCCGTGACTACGCCATGACCCGGGACAAGGCCATCGCCTTCTGCGAGGCCAAGAGCCTGCCGATCGCGACCACCAAGAAGTCCCCGTACTCCATCGACCAGAACGTCTTCGGGCGGGCCGTGGAGACGGGCTTCCTGGAGGACATCTGGAACGCCCCGATCGAGGACGTCTACGACTACACCGCCAACCCGGCCACCCCCCGGGAGGCCGACGAGGTCGTCATCACCTTCGAGCAGGGCGTCCCCGTCGCCATCGACGGCGAGTCCGTCACGGTGCTCCAGGCCATCCAGCAGCTCAACGACCGGGCCGGTGCCCAGGGCGTCGGCCGGCTCGACATGGTCGAGGACCGGCTGGTCGGCATCAAGTCCCGGGAGATCTACGAGGCGCCCGGCGCGATCGCGCTGATCACCGCCCACCAGGAGCTGGAGGCCGTCACCGTCGAGCGCGAGCTCGCCCGGTACAAGCGGCAGGTCGAGCAGCGGTGGACCGAGCTGGTCTACGACGGCCTGTGGTTCTCCCCGCTCAAGCGGGCGCTCGACGGCTTCATCGCCGAGGCCAACGAGCACGTCACCGGCGACATCCGGATGACGCTGCACGGCGGCCGGGCCGTCGTCACGGGCCGGAAGTCCGAGAAGTCGCTCTACGACTTCAACCTCGCCACCTACGACACCGGCGACACCTTCGACCAGTCCATGTCGAAGGGCTTCATCGAGATCTTCGGCCTGTCCTCGAAGATCGCCGCCAAGCGCGACCTGGCCTGATCGCCGGCCGCCGTGCCCATCCGCGCCGCGAAGGGCGGCGTGGGTGGGCACGGCGGCACCCGTCCACGGCAGCCGGCCGTCCCCCACCACCCACGAGGAGCACGCAAGTGAGCAACGGCACCACCGACGACGTCCGGCTCTGGGGCGGCCGTTTCGCGGACGGACCGGCCGAGGCGCTGGCCAAGCTCTCCGCCTCCGTCCACTTCGACTGGCGGCTCGCGCCGTACGACATCGCGGGCTCCCGCGCCCACGCCCGCGTCCTGCACAAGGCCGGGCTGCTGACGGACGACGAGCTCCAGCGCATGATGGACGGCCTCGGACTGCTGGAGGCCGACGTCGCGGCGGGCACCTTCACCGGCACCATCGCCGACGAGGACGTCCACACCGCGCTGGAGCGCGGGCTGCTGGAGCGGCTCGGCCCCGACCTCGGTGGCAAGCTGCGCGCCGGCCGGTCCCGCAACGACCAGGTCGCCACGCTCTTCCGGATGTACCTGCGGGACCACGCCCGGATCATCGGCGGGCTGCTCACCGACCTCCAGGAGGCCCTGGTCGGGCTGGCCGAGGCGCACGCGGACGTCGCCATGCCGGGCCGTACGCACCTCCAGCACGCCCAGCCGGTGCTCTTCGCCCACCACGTCCTCGCCCATGTCCAGGCGCTCGGCCGGGACGCGGAGCGGCTGCGGCAGTGGGACGACCGCACGGCCGTCTCGCCCTACGGCTCCGGGGCGCTCGCGGGCTCCTCCCTCGGGCTGGACCCGGAGGCGGTCGCCGCCGACCTCGGCTTCGAGCGCGGCTCGGTGGGCAATTCCATCGACGGGACGGCCTCCCGGGACTTCGTCGCCGAGTTCGCCTTCATCACGGCGATGATCGGCATCGACCTCTCCCGGATCGCCGAGGAGATCATCATCTGGAACACGAAGGAGTTCTCCTTCGTCACCCTCCACGACGCCTTCTCCACCGGCTCCTCGATCATGCCGCAGAAGAAGAACCCGGACATCGCCGAGCTGGCGCGGGGCAAGTCCGGGCGGCTCATCGGCAATCTGACGGGGCTGCTCGCCACCCTGAAGGCCCTGCCGCTCGCCTACAACCGCGACCTCCAGGAGGACAAGGAGCCCGTCTTCGACTCCTGCGACCAGCTGGAGGTCCTGCTGCCCGCCTTCACCGGGATGATGGCGACCCTCACGGTCAACCGCGCCCGGATGGAGGAGCTGGCCCCCGCCGGTTTCTCGCTCGCCACGGACATCGCGGAGTGGCTGGTCCGGCAGGGTGTGCCGTTCCGTGTGGCGCACGAGGTCGCGGGGGAGTGCGTCAAGGAGTGCGAGGCGCGCGGTATCGAGCTGGACCAGCTCACGGACGAGCAGTTCGCGGCCATCTCGCCGCATCTGACGCCCGAGGTCCGCGGTGTCCTCGACGTGCCCGGCGCGCTCGCCTCGCGGAACGGCCGGGGCGGTACGGCGCCCTCGGCGGTCGCGGTCCAGCTGGGTGAGGTCAAGGCCGACCTAGCGGTCCAGCGGAAGTGGGCGGACGCCGGCCGGAGCTGAGTCCCGGCCCCCGGCGGTTCCGCGCGTACGGCTCCGTCGGGTCCGCACCGATACAGCGACAACCCGAATGAGACATCATCGTCTCATTCGGGTTATCGTCGTCTCATGAGTGTCGATCGTGACCATGTACTGAAGGAAGCCGCCGCCCTGCTCACCCGCAAGGCGACCGCTTCCATGGACGAGATCGCCAGAGCCGCCGGCATCGGCCGGGCCACCCTCCACCGCCACTTCTCCGGCCGGGACGCGCTCGTCCGCGCCCTGGAGGACCTCGGCATCCGCCAGCTGGAGCAGGCCCTGGACGAGGCCCGGATCGAGGAGGGCGACGCGGCCGACGCCGTCCGCCGCCTGATCGCCTCCACCGAGCCGGTGGCCGGGATCATGGCCTTCCTCTTCACCGAGAACCAGCTCTACGAGGCCGGCCTCAACGAGGGCTGGAACCGCCTGGACGCCCGGGTCAACGCCCTCTTCCGGCGTGGCCAGGAGGAGGGCGCCTTCCGGCTCGACCTGACGTCCGCCTGGCTCACCGAGGCCCTCTACGGGCTGATCGGCTCCGGAGCCTGGGCCGTGCAGGACGGCCGGCTGGCCGCCAAGGACCGCACCCGCATGGTCGCCGAGCTGCTGCTCGGCGGCGCCGAGCGGAGGATGAAACAGTGACTTCCCCGGTCGACACCCCCGCCGGCGCCCCGGCCGCCGAGACGCCCCGCCCCGGGCGCTGGCTCGCCCTGGCCGTCCTCGTCCTGGCCGTCCTCCTCGTCGCCGTCGACGCGACCGTCCTCGGCCTCGCCACGCCCTTCCTCAGCGAGGACCTGCGCCCCTCGGGCACCCAGCTGCTGTGGATCGGCGACGTCTACTCCTTCGTCATCGCCGGCCTCCTGGTGTCCATGGGCAGCCTCGGCGACCGGATCGGCCGCAAGAAGCTGCTGCTCTGCGGCGCGGTCGCGTTCGGCGCGGTGTCCGTGCTCAACGCCTACGCCACCAGCCCCGAGATGATGATCGCCGCCCGGGCCCTGCTCGGCGTGGCGGGCGCGACCCTGATGCCGTCCACCCTCGCGCTCATCCGCAACCTCTTCCACGACCCCAAGGAGCGCAGTCTCGCCATCGGCATCTGGGGCGCCATGGCCTCCGCCGGCGCGGCCGTCGGCCCGGTCGTGGGCGGCGTCCTGCTCCAGAACTTCTGGTGGGGATCGGTCTTCCTGATCAACCTGCCCGTGATGGCCGTGCTCGTGCTCGTCGGCATCAAGCTGCTGCCCGAGTCCCGCGACCCCGCGCCCGGCCCCTGGGACATGCCCAGCGTCCTGCTGTCGATGGTCGGCATCGTGGCGATCGTCTACGCGATCAAGGAAGCGGCCGCGTACGGCTTCCGCTGGCACTTCCTGCTCGCGGGCGTCCTCGGCGTGCTGGCCCTGGCCTGGTTCGTACGGCGCCAGCTCAAGCTGCCCAAGCCCCTCCTGGACATGCGGCTCTTCCATCACCGGGGCTTCTCCGGGGCGGTCCTCGCCGACCTGCTGACCGTGCTCGGACTGTCCGGACTGGTCTTCTTCCTGTCCCAGTTCCTCCAGCTGGTCCAGGGCCGCAACCCGCTGGAGGCGGGGCTCGCCGAACTGCCGGCCGCCGTGGGCGCCGTGACGGCGGGCCTGCTCGCCGGGAAGGCGGCGCGCCGCTGGTCCGTGCGGTCGGTGGTGGCCGGCGGGCTCGGCGCGATCGGCGTTGCGCTCGCGGTGCTCGTCCTGCTCCACGCGGACACCGCGTACCCGGTCCTCGGCGCGGCCCTGCTGCTCGTCGGGGTCGGCGCGGGCTTCTCCTTCACCGTCACCGCGGACGTGATCCTCTCCAGCGTGCCCAAGGAGCAGGCGGGCTCCGCATCGGCGGTCTCGGAGACGGCCTACGAGCTCGGCGCGGCGCTCGGCATCGCGCTCCTGGGCTCGATCGTCACCGGCGTCTACCGCGGCTTCGACACTCCCGCCGGGGTGCCGGCGAAGGCCGCCGCGGACGCCCACGACTCCCTCGGCGGCGCGGTCGAGGCGGCCGCGGAACTGCCGGGCGGTACGGGCGGGGCCCTGCTCTCCTCCGCCCAGGACGCGTTCGTCGAGGGCCTGCGGATCGCCGCCGGCGCCGGTGCGCTGGTGCTGCTGGGCACGGCCGTGGCGGCTTGGTTCCTGCTGCGCGGCCAGGAGCTCGAGGAGGGCGCCGGAGGCCCCACGGGGCACTGAGCGGACTGTAGCTCAAACGAGCAGCAAACCGCATCACAGGCCGGGGCGGCAAGCCCCGGCCTGTGTGACATACGCCGGAAACATATTCCCTTGACGCGATCCTTATGTGCGCGCAACGATCTCGACCACTGGTCGACATTGTCGAACACGGGTCGGACGACGAAGTCCGCGTTCAAAGGAATCCCCCACCATGCGTATGCGCAAGACCGTCAGGTTCCTGCTCGCCGCCGCGGCCACCGCCGCCCTGGGCCTCACCGGCTTCGCGGCCCCCGCCTCCGCCTCGGTCCTCGACATCCCGCCGCGCGGGGCCAACGACTGGTCCTGCAAGCCGGACTCGGCCCACCCGCAGCCCGTCGTGCTGGTCAACGGCACCTTCAAGCTGATGGCCGAGAACTGGGCGAAGCTCTCGCCCAAGCTCAAGGAGGCGGGCTACTGCGTCTTCGCCTTCAACTACGGGAACATGGAGACCGCGCCGATACCGCAGGCCGCGGCCGAGCTCAGCGACTTCGTCGAGGCCGTGCGGGGCGCGACCGGCGCCGCGAAGGTCGATCTCGTCGGCCACAGCCAGGGCGGCATGCTGCCGCGCTACTACGTGAAGTTCCTCGGCGGCGCGGACAAGGTGGACGACCTCGTCGGCATCGTCCCGTCCAACCACGGCACCAAGAACCCGCTCGCCATCCCCGCCGGCTGGACCATCTGCCCCTCCTGCGTCGACCAGCAGTGGGACTCGCCGCTGATGCGCAAGCTCAACGCCGGTGAGGAGACCCCGGCCGGACCCGACTACACGGTCATCACCACCCGCTACGACGAGGTCGTGATCCCGTACACCAGCGCGCTGCTCACCGGCCCGAAGGAGCACCTCACCAACATCGTGCTCCAGGACAAGTGCCCGCTGGACCTCTACATGCACGACCAGGCCACCAAGGACCCGGTCGTCGCCCAGTGGGTGCTCGACGCCCTGGCGCACGAAGGCCCGGCCGACCCGGGCTTCCAGCCCCAGTGCGTCGGCCGGGCCTGAGAACCCGGGGGAGTGCGGAGGTGAGGGAGGCGCCGGCCGTCAGGCGGCCTTCTCCTCCCGCGCCTTGGTGGCGTACATGTCCACGTACTCCTGACCCGACAGGCTCATGACCTCGCTCATCACCTCGTCGGTGACGGCGCGCAGCACATAGCGGTCGCGGTCCATGCCCTCGTAGCGGGCGAAGTCCAGCGGCTCGCCGAAGCGCACCGTCACCGGGGCGAGCCGCAGCCGGCCCTTGCCGCCCGGCTGGACCTTGTCCATGCCGAGCATCGCGAACGGGACCACCGGGGCGCCGGTCATCAGCGTCAGCCGGGCGATGCCGGTCCGGCCGCGGTAGAGACGGCCGTCGGGGGAGCGGGTGCCCTCGGGGTAGATCCCGAAGACATTGCCCTCGTCCAGCACCCGGCGGCCGGTCATCAGCGCCGCGACACCGCCGCGGCCGCCGTCACGGTCCACCGGGATCATGCCGGAGCTGGTGAAGAACCAGGCCATCAGCCGGCCCTTGAGGCCCTTGCCCGTGACGTACTCGTCCTTGCCGATGAAGAACACCTGACGCTTGACGACCAGCGCGAGGAACAGCGAGTCGACGAACGTCACATGGCTGCCGGCCAGGATCACCGGCCCCGTGCCCGGGATGCGCTCCGCGCCCTCGACCTTCGGGCGGTACAGGACGCGCATGAGCAATCCGAGGAACGCCTTGAGCAAGATGCGGGACAACGGGCCCTCCGGTCGTGGTGGTCGTGCGGCGCATGCCTGCGCAGGGGGAGACCATACTCGCCGGTACCCATGGCGCGCACACCAGGTTTATGCAGCGATACGGAGTGTTGACGTGAGTTTGCACCCCGTTTGACCTTCGTCTCCCCATCCGAAAGTCGCACGTGTCTACGATCGGCGCGGCGGAAAGGTGCCGTACGGGCACCGCACACGCAGAACGAGGAGTTTTTATGGAGCAGGGACAGCGGCCGGGCAGGCGCAGCCTTCTGGGGGCCGCGGCGGCCCTCGGCGCGGGGGCGGTCGTCCTCGGCGGCGGCGCGGGCCAGGCCTCGGCCGCCTCGCGCGGGCAGGGGCACGGCGGCCACGGTGACTCGGGCTCGTACAAGGACCTGCCGGTCCCGACCGTCGTCGGTCACCGCGGCGGCAGCGGCTACCGCCCCGAGCACACCCTCGGCTCCTACCAGTTCGCCCTCGACAACGGCGCGGACGTCATCGAGCAGGACCTCGTGCCCACCAAGGACGGCCACCTCGTCTGCCGTCACGAGAACGACATCACCGGCACCACCGATGTCGCCTCGCACCCGGAGTTCGCCTCCCGCAAGACCACCAAGACCGTCGACGGCGAGGCCCACACCGGCTGGTTCACCGAGGACTTCACCCTGGCCGAGCTGCGGACGCTCCGTGCCAAGGAGCGCATCCCCGGCACCCGCGGCCACAACACCCTCTACGACGGCCGCTGGCAGGTGCCCACCTTCGAAGAGGTCCTGAAGTGGGCCGACGAACAGGGCCGCAAGCGCGGCCGCCGGGTCTGGCTGCACATCGAGACCAAGCACCCCACGTACTTCCGCAAGGCGGGCCTCGGCCTGGAGGAACGTCTCGCCAAGCTGCTGCGCCGCTACGGCCGCTCGGGCCGGAACGCCCACACCTTCCTCCAGTCCTTCGAGCCCAGCAGCCTCCAGCGGCTGAACAAGCTCGGTGTGGACTGCCCCAAGGTGCTCCTGCTCGACGACCTCACCACCCGGCCCTGGGACTTCGTCGAGGCCAAGGACCCGCGCACGGTCGCCGACCTCATCACCCCCAAGGGCCTGCGGTGGGTCGCGGGCTTCGCCCAGGGCATCGGCCCGTGGCTGAACCTGGTCATCCCCCGGGACAAGAACGACCGGCTCACCAAGCCCACCACGCTGGTGCGGGACTCCCACGCCGCCGGGCTGATCGTGCACCCGTACACCATGCGCAACGAGAACAGCTTCCTGCCGGCGGACTTCCGGCGCGGCACCGACCCCAACGCCTACGGTGACGTCTTCGGTGCGTTCAAGACGTACTTCGCCACCGGCATCGACGGGATCTTCTCCGACAACTGCGACACGGCGGCGCTGGCCCGCGCCGACTTCGTCAAGCGCTGACGACTCCGGGGCGGTGCGGGAAACCGCCGCGCCGCCCCCACCGGTCACCTCACCCGTAGGGGTGGTTACCCGGTGTCGCCGAAACCGGCCGCGCCGGGACGCACGTCCCGACCCGCATGACACCGAACGATCTTCTGACCTCGCTCCGGCCCCTGCTGGCCGCCGAGTGCGCGGCGGAGGCACCGGCCGCGGGCGTCGAGGCCGCTGACCTCGAACAGGCTGTCTGGGTGCGGGTGCTGAGCGACAGCCGCCCGCAGTGCGGCCGCCCGGCCGCCTCCCGCTTACGCGCGGCGGTACGGGCCGAGGCCCGCTCCGCCCGCCGCCGGGCCCGCCGCGAGGTGCTCTACGACCCGACCCGTTCCGAGCCGTCCGGCGGCCCGGAGTCGGGCGTCGAGCACGCGGTACTGGCCGCCGAGGAGGGCCGGGTGCTGCGCGCGGCCGTGCGCCGGCTGCCCGGCCGGTGCCCCCGGCTGCTGGGCGCGCTGCTTTCCCGCCACGACCCGACCTACCGGGAAATCGCAGGCGAGTTGGGAATGTCACAAGGATCTTTGGGGCCGGTGCGTTCCCGTTGCCTTGGTTGCTTGCGCAGAATGCTCACGGCGGAGGTTGCGGCTCCTGGACGTTGGGGAAAGGAGCGGTAGGCGACCGGCGCCATGGAGGCGACGCGCATCCGCGCCGGCTCCTGTCAGGGCGGACCGAACCGAAAAGGGGAGGCGTGCGCACATGGGCATGAGCGTGACCCTCGCTACGGCGACCGAGGACGACGCCGAGCGGATCCTCAAACTCCAGTACCTCTGCTTCCAGGAAGAGGCCGAGCTCTACGGCGACTACTCCCTCGAACCCCTCACCCAGAGCCTCGCCGCGCTCCGCGCGGAGCTGGCCGCCGGCCTGGTGCTCGTCGCCCGGCTCGGCGAAGAGGTCGTCGGCTCGGCGCGCGGCACGGTCGACGAGGACGGCACGGCCCTGATCTCCGGGCTGATGGTGCACCCGCGGATGCGGCGGCACGGCCTGGGCGGGCGCCTGCTCGCGGCCATCGAGGAACGCCTGGCCGCGGAGCGGTCGGCGGACCGCTACCGGCTGGCGACCGGGCACCGGAACGAGCGGACGCTGCGGCTGTACCGGGGCTGGGGCTACGAGCGGGTGGCGGTGGAGCGGGTCACGGGGAAGCGGTCCGTGGTGACGCTGGAGAAGGTGGCGGTGCCGGTGAAGGAGCCGGTGAACGCCTGAAGCTCAGGGCCGGGCCGCGCGGACTACGCGGGCCGGGCCGTGACGCCCCGCCGCAGCCACACCATCGCCGTCACCGGCAGGATCACCGGGATGAAGAGGTATCCCATCCCGTAGTCGGACCAGACCGTCGCGTCGGGGAAGGCCGACGGCGCGGCGAGGGTCCAGGTGCCGACGACGAGGACGCCGGCCAGCTCGGCGGCGCAGCACACCAGCGCCGCCTTGCGCGCGGCCGGGCCGCCGCGGACCAGGGAGTAGGTGATGAAGGCGTACACCACGGCGGCGATCGCCGACAGGACGTACGCCAAGGGGGCCCGGCCGAAGTCCATGAGCATCTGGACGACCGAGCGGGACGCCGCGGCCACGGTGAACACGCCGTAGAGCCAGACCAGCAGCCTTCCCGGCCCCTGGCCGAGGTCGAAGCCGGGCTTCTCGTCCGTCATGGGTCCGGACACGGTCAGCCTCCCCAGATGTCGTAGAGCCGTACTTCGAGCACGGCCAGGATGACGGCGCCCGCCGCCACGGTGGCCGAGCCCCAGCGGGTCCGCTCCGCGAGCGACATGAAGCCGGCGGCCGGGACGGCCGCGGCCGAGCCCAGCAGATAGGCGACGAAGATCGCGGTGCCCTGGGCGGGCCTGTCGCCGCCGCCGAGCCGGACGACCCCGACGGCGAGCTGGACCACGGCCAGCACGGACACCACGGCCATGCCGATGAAGTGCCAGTCCTTGGTCGGCTGGTCGCGCGAGAAGGCGAAGCCGCACCAGGCGGCCAGCGCGAGGGCGGCCAGACCGACCGCGAGCGTCAGCGCGTCGATCACCGTGGCCCCCGCGCGGCGCGGGCGTGCGGATGGGGCTTGACAAGCATGGGACGACTTTAATGGCCCGGCGCTCCCGCCCCGCGCGCGGCCCCGGCGCGGCGTGCGCGGGCGTGGCCTTGGCCACAGCGAGCCGGTCGGGCGACCGGTTCCGGGCCGGGCTTCCGGGCCTGTTCCCGCAGGCCGGAGCGGTGCCCCAAGATCATCGAGGGCGAGCGCCCGGTGTCCACGAGGTGATCATGGATGTCCGCTATTCGGACAGCCTTGGCCGGGCCGCACATCCGTCTGTTTTACTTTCCCGCATGACCACGACGAGCACCCGCACTCTTGCGACCGAGGCGATGACGACGCCCGGTGCTGCTCGTTGCATGTGTCGAATGTGTGACTGCTGAGGGCCCCCGTTCCGTGCCTCGCGCCCCGAAGCGAGACCCGTAGAGCCCCCGCCGCCGGTCCCCGACAGGACCCGACGGGTACGCTCCGCCCCCCGCGTCACCCTTGACCCCGAGAAGCCGCGCCACGCGCCGCCGGGGCTCACCGATGCCGCGTTCCGCAATGCATTCCCGTGCCGGCACACCACCGCCGCGCACTCGACAGTGACGGAAACCCCTGTGATCACCACTACGGGCCTGACAAAGGTCTACCGCTCACGCGGCCGCGAGGTCACCGCCCTCGACGGCGTCGACCTCCATGTGCGCGAGGGCGAGGTGTACGGCGTCGTCGGCCAGAGCGGCGCCGGCAAATCGACCCTCATCCGCTGCGTCAACCTCCTGGAGCGCCCCAGCTCCGGCACGGTCACCGTGAACGGCCGGGACCTCACGGCCCTCGCCGGACGCGGCCCCCGCGCCAACGCGGCGCTGCGCGAGGCACGCAGCCGCATCGGCATGGTCTTCCAGCACTTCAACCTGCTCTCCTCGCGCACCGTGCAGGCCAACATCGAGCTGCCGCTGGAGATCCTCGGCGTCTCCGGCAAGGAGCGCGAGCGCAAGGCACTCGAACTCCTCGACCTCGTCGGCCTCGCCGACAAGGCCAAGGCCTACCCCGCCCAGCTCTCCGGCGGCCAGAAGCAGCGCGTGGGCATCGCCCGCGCCCTGGCCGGCGACCCCAAGGTGCTGCTCTCCGACGAGTCGACGTCCGCGCTCGACCCGGAGACCACCCGCTCCATCCTCCAGCTGCTGCGCGACCTCAACCAGCAGCTCGGCCTGACCGTCCTCCTCATCACCCACGAGATGGACGTCGTCAAGACCATCTGCGACTCCGCGGCCCTCATGAAGGGCGGCCGCGTCGTGGAGTCCGGCACCGTCTCCGAACTGCTCGCCACCCCGGGCTCCGAGCTCGCCGCCGAGCTCTTCCCCGTCGGCGGCGAGCCCTCCGGCGCGGACCGCACCGTCGTGGACGTCACCTTCCACGGCGAGGCCGCGACCCAGCCCGTCATCTCGCAGCTGTCGCGCACGTACAACATCGACATCTCCATCCTGGGCGCCGCGATGGACACCGTCGCCGGCAAGCAGATCGGCCGCATGCGCATCGAGCTGCCCGGCCGCTTCGAGGAGAACGTCGTGCCCATCGGCTTCCTGCGCGAGCAGGGTCTCCAGGTCGACGTCGCCGACGTCGCGTATCCGGCGCCCGCGGACGCCGCGCTCCTCAAGGAAGGTGTCAAGTGAGCTGGGAAACGATGCGGCCACTGCTGTACAACAACTCGCTCGACACCCTGTTCATGGTGTGGTGGGCCACCTTCTACGCGGTCGTCGCCGGCGTACCGCTGGGCCTCCTGCTGATCCTCACCGACCGCGGCGGACTGCTCCAGAACGTCGTGGTGAACAAGGTCGTCGGCGCGATCGTGAACATCGGCCGCTCCTTCCCCTTCCTCATCCTGATGGTCGTGCTGATCCCCTTCACGCGCTTCCTCGTCAGCACCTCCATCGGCCCCTCGGGCGCGGTCGTCCCGCTCGCCATCGCCGCCATACCGTTCTTCGCGCGGCTGGTGGAGGCCGCGGTGCGCGAGGTCGACCACGGCCTCGTCGAAGCCGTCCAGTCGATGGGCGGCGGCACCTGGACCGTCGTGTTCAAGGTGCTCCTGCCGCAGGCGCTGCCCGCCCTCGTCGCGGCCGTCACGACCACCGTCATCACCCTGATCGGCTACTCCGCGATCGCCGGCGCCGTCGGCGGCGGCGGCCTCGGCAACCTCGCCTACACCTACGGCTTCCAGCAGTACGAGACCCGCCTGATGGTCGTCACCGTCGTCCTGCTGATCCTCCTGGTCACCCTCGTCCAGCTGCTCGGCGACCTGGTCGTCAAGCGCCTCGCCGGCCGCGGCAGCCGCTCCTCCGCCTCCGTACGCGTCGGCCTGCGCCGCCCGCGGACCGCCGGGGCACCCCAGGCCGGCCAGGCCCCCGTCACCGCGACCGAGGAGCCGGCCACCGCCCTGACCAAGACCCCCTGAGGCCCCGCGCCCCGGGACACCCACCTCACGAGCCCGGACCCTTTGCCGGGCGCACCACCTCGCGTGAACTCGTGTGATCAAGAAAGAGGCACTCTTCGTGCGCAACATCATCAAGATCTCCGCCGCCGTCGTGGCCGCCGCCACCCTCACCCTCGGCGCCACGGCCTGCAGCGCCCCCTCCGACACCTCCTCCTCCGGCAACAAGAAGAACGACGCGAGCTCCCCACTGGTCGTCGCCGCCAGCCCCACCCCGCACGGCGCCATCCTCAACTTCGTCAAGGACAAGCTGGCGGAGAAGGAGGGCCTCAAGCTGGAGGTGAAGGAGCTCAACGACTACACCCTGCCGAACCAGCTCACGGACAAGGGCGAGGTCGGCGCCAACTTCTTCCAGCACAAGCCCTTCCTCGACGAGTTCAACAAGAAGAACGGCACCCACATCGTGCCCGTCGTGAACGTCGCGATCGAGCCCCTCGGCCTCTACTCCAAGAAGCTCGACAAGCTCTCCGACCTGAAGCCGGGCGACACCGTCGCCGTCCCCAACGACCCCTCCAACCAGGGCCGCGCGCTCAAGCTGCTCGCCGACAACGGCGCCATCACCCTCAAGGCCGGCGCCGGCACCACCGCCAAGCTCGCCGACGTCGAGGACAAGAAGGGCCTCAAGCTCACCGAGCTGGAGGCGCCGCAGATCGCCCCCCGCCTCGCCGACGTCGACGCCGCGGTCATCAACGGCAACTTCGCCATCGGCGCCAAGCTCAAGCCCTCCGAGGACGCCCTCGCCCTGGAGAAGGCCGACGGCAACCCCTACGCCAACTTCCTCGCCGTGAAGCAGGGCAACGAGGACGACGAGCGCGTGAAGAAGCTCGCCAAGCTCCTCAACTCCGACGAGGTCAAGAAGTTCATCGAGGACAAGTACAAGGACGGCTCCGTCATCCCGGCCTTCGGCCCGGTCAAGAGCTGACACCCCGTCGGGCCGCCCCCGGGCCGGTCCGCCCGTACGGGCCCGGGCCCCGCCCCCGCGACATGCGGGCGCGGGGCCCGGGCGCTTGGCGCACCCACGCGCCCATGCTGCATGCTGGTGCACTCAGGAGCACCGGTCCCTCGGGCCCGGGTGCCCTCCCGATCCCGTCCAGACCGTTCCGAGCACCACCCGCCCCGGCGTTGGAGCAGCACATGACATCCACCTTCCCGGACATCTCCATCAGTACGGACCGGCTGGTGCTGCGCCCGTTCGAGGCCGAGGACATCCCCGCCCTCGCGGAGATGATGGGCGACGAGCTGGTCACCGCCTGGACCTCCGCACCGCACCCCTACACCACCGCACACGCCCGCGACTGGGCCCTGCGCGAGGCCCCCGCCGAGCGCACCCAGGGGCGCGGAATCGTCTTTGCGGTCACCGAGTTCCTCACCCACCGCCTCGTCGGCTGTGTGCACCTGCACCACACCGACTGGCGCACCCTCTCCGCCGAGATCGGCTACGTCGTCGCCCCCTGGGCCCGCGGCGAGGGCTACGCCTGCGAATCCGTCCTCGCCGTCGCCGAGTGGCTCTTCCGCGACCAGCGCTTCGAACGCCTCGAACTGCGCACCGCCGCCGACAACACCGCCTCCCAGCAGGTCGCCCAGAAGATCGGCTGCATCAGCGAGGGCGTCCTGCGGAACGCGTGGATAGCGCGCAGCCGCACCGAGGACGGCGGCTGGACCGAGATCCGCACCGACCTCATCGTCTGGAGCCTGCTGCCCGAGGACCTCGACGAGGCGCTCGAACAGCACACCGGCGGAACCGACTACGCCGGCGCCTTCCCCGACTGGCGCTGACCCGCCGCACCCCGCGCTCGCCCCCGGTCCGCACCGGCCGGGGTAGTCTCAGCCTGCCCGTACCCACCGAGGGCACCGACCCGCGACAAGCCCAGGAGAATGACGACGATGGCCGACCGGGTCACGGTGATCGGGTGGGACGGCTCGCCGCTGACGGACGCGGCCCGCTCCGCCCTCGCCGCCGCCACCCTCGTGGCCGGCGCGGCCCACCACCTGGCACTGCCCGAGATCCCGCCCACCGCCGAGCGGATCAGGCTCGGCAGCCTCGGCCTCGCCGCCCGCCGCATCGCCGGCCACCGCGGCGGCGCCGTGGTCCTCGCCGACGGCGACCCCGGCTTCTTCGGCGTCGTACGCACCCTGCGCGCCCCCGAACACGGCCTCGAGGTCGAGGTGGTGCCCGCCGTCTCCGCCGTCGCCGCCGCCTTCGCCCGCGCCGGCATGCCCTGGGACGACGCCCAGGTCGTCGTCGCCCACAGCCGCGACCTGCGCCGCGCCGTCAACGTCTGCCGCGCCCACACCAAGGTCGCCGTCCTCACCGCGCCCGGCGCCGGCCCCGCCGAACTGGCCCTCCTCCTCGGCCCCGTCCACCGCACCTTCGTCATCTGCGAGGAGCTCGGCACCGAGCGGGAACAGGTCACCGTCCTCACCTCCGACAAGGTCGCCGACCACAGCTGGCGCGACCCCAACGTCGTCATCGTCATCGGCGGCGCGGGCACCGGCGCCGCGGCGGGCGGCGGACAGCCCGCCGCCCAGGGCCGGGGCGCCGTCCGCACCCGGACCGGCGGCGGCTGGATCGCCGGCCGCGACCCCAACTACCCGCCAGCCGTCCGCGGCTGGGCCCTGCCCGCCGACGCCTACGGCGCCGGCCTCGGCGAGGGCGAGTCCGCCGAACTGAGGGCCGCGCAACTCGCCCGCCTCGGCCCGCGCGTCGGCGACCTCGTCTGGGACATCGGCTCCGGAGGTGGCGCCGCCGCCGTGGAGGCGGCCCGCTTCGGCGCCGCCGTCATCGCCGTCGACCGCGACGCCGACGCCTGCGCGCGCAGCACCGCCGTCGCCCGCCGCTTCGGCGTCCAGCTCCAGGTCGTCCACGGCACCGCGCCCCTGGTCCTGGAGGACCTCCCCGAGCCCGACGTCGTCCGCGTCGGCGGCGGCGGAGCCCCCGTGGTGGCCGCCTGCGCGGCCCGCCGCCCCGAGCGGATCGTCGCCCACGCGGCCACTCGTGACGACGCGGAAGCCATCGGCCGGGCACTCGCCGAAGGCGGCTACGCCGTCGAGTGCGCGCTGCTCCAGGCGGTGGAGCTGGACACCACCGCCTGGACCGAGCGCGAGCGGTCCGTGGCCTTCCTGCTGAGCGGGCGCCTCACCCACCTGTGACCTTGCTCCGCCGAGCGGGGGGTAGGCTGGCGGATCGTTGTACCGCCCCTCGGTGTCCGACACCACAGTCGTCAATGTCCCGAACGCACCCTCCTCTTGGCGGGAGCACGGCAAGGTAGGGGCGGGCGACGTGCAACGTGCCGCGAGGCATGGACGCTCGTTCTTGACTATGGGCGTGAGCGGTTGGAAGGAGCACTACCGATGGGCGAGGGGTACGCATGACCGACACCGGCCAGTTCCCGGGCGAGGGACAGCCGGAGAACGCAGGCGCGCTGCCCGGCCACCCGTTCCCCACGGACGCCGTAGCCCCTGCCGATCCGGGTGCCCCGGCCGCCTACACCTTCCACGACCACGTGGACGGCGGTGAGGCGGACGGTGCCGAGGAGGACGACCTGCTGCTGATGCCGGGCGCCCAGGGCGCCTGGATGGAGCAGCCGCCCGTCCAGGGCGGTACGCACGAGACGGGCGGCCGTGACACGGCGTCCGTCGACTACGGCGACGTCCGGACGCCCCCGCAGGCCCCGCCCGTGGCGCCCCGCCGCCCGCTGCACATGGGCCCGCCCGTGCCGGACCCCACCGGCGGCGTCGTCCGCTCCCTGGCCGACCGCGGCCCCGCGGCCCCGCACCCGGCCCCCGGCGCGCCCGTACAGCCGCCCGTGGCTCCGGTCCCGGGCCCCGGGTACCTCGACACCGTCCCCGGGGCCCCCGAGGCCGCGGAGGCGTCCGCGCCGCCGCGCCTGGGCGAGGTCCCGCAGCAGCAGCCGGGCACCTGGGACGCCCAGCCCCAGCAGGCCCCGATGGCGCCGCAGGCCGCCGTCGGGACGCCGGTCGCCGGGCCCGCCGACCACACGGCCGGATACGCGGCCGACCCCGCCGTGGCGTTCGTACCGCCGCAGGCCGTGGCGGCCGACCGGGACACGGCGCAGCCGATAGTCGCCGAGGACTCCGTGCCGGGGACCGCCGCGCCGGTGGCCCCGGAGCAGGTCGCCGTGGCGGCCCCCGCGGTGGAGGTCCCCGCCGCGGAGGTTCCGCGGACCGCGCCGGTGGAGCAGGCCCCGGCCGCCGCCACGGCGGAGGCCGTCGCGGCCCCCGTCGAGGCGGCCCCGGCCCCGGCCGTACCCGCGTCCGTGCCCGCCGCCACCGAGCCGCCGGCGCCCGCCGAGGCCGCGCAGCCCCAGGCCGCCGCTCCGGCGCCGGCCCCCGAGGCGGCTCCGGTCGCCGCGCCGCCCGTGGCGGAGCCGCAGCCTGTCGCCGATACCCCGGCCGTAGCCGATACCCCGGCCGTAGCCGATACCCCGGCCGTCGCCGGGACTCCGGCCGTTTCCGAGGCCCCCGCCGCCGAGCAGCCGCAGGCGCCCGCCGTGGTGAGCGCGCCGGCCGAGGCCGCGCAGGCGGCGCCCGCGCCGCCGGCGGACGGTACGCCGCAGGGCGCACCCGTGGCGGAAGCCGCCCCGGTGGAGCAGCCCCCGGTGGAGCGGCCGCAGACCGTCGCGGCCCCGGTGGCCGACGCCCCGGCACAGCCCACCGAGGCCGCCGAGGTGCCCCAGGCCGTGGCCGCGCCGATCGCCGACGCCGCCCCGCGGACGTCTCCCGCCGGGGAGGAACAGCCCGCACCGGCCGTGGACGTCCCGGTGGTACCGGACCCCGTCGTCGTGACCGGCGCGCCCGTGCCTCCCGCCGCCGTCGCGGCGCCGCAGGCGCAGCCCGCCGAGCAGCAGGCCGACATGACGGGGCAGCAGGCGGCCCCGGCCGAGCCCGTCGCGGCACCGCGGCACGCGGCGCCCGAGCAGGCACCCGAGGCCGAGGCGGCGCCGACGGCCGTCGCACCGGCCGGGACGCCGGTGGCGGAAGCCGCGCAGCAGCCGGTGACGCAGGCGGAGACAGCCGTGGAGGCACCCGAGGCCGTGGCGCCGACGCCGGTTGCGGAGCGGCCCGCGGAGCCGGTCCAGGCCGCCGTCACGGCCGTCACCACCCAGGTCCCGGTGGACGCGGCGCCGAGGGAGCAGACCCCGGTCGAGCCCGTAGCAGCGGTGACCGAACCTGCGGTCGTAGAGGCCGCTCCGGTGGCTGAGGTGGCTGAGGCGGCCCCGGCTCCGGAGCAGCCCGTCGCCGAAGCGCCGGTGGCGACTCCGGCCGAGCCTCAGGCAGCTGATCCTCAGGCAGCTGAGCCCCAGACAGCCGAGCCCCAGGCGGTGGACGCTCCGGAGCAGCCCGCTCCGGCAGCCCCGGCGGCGGAGGCCCCGGCGGTCGAGGCCGTGGCGCAGGAGCCGCTCCCCGAGGCCGTGGCGCCCGGGACGGTCCCGGCGGACGCCGCTGCGGCGGAGGTCGCCGGAGCGACGGCCGTGGAGGAGCCCGTAGCCCCGGCCGGGACGCTTGCCGATACCGCAGCCCAGCAGATCTCCGACGACCTGTCACAGGAGCAGCCCCCCGTGGCCGGTACGCCCGTGATCACTCCGGCGGAATCCGCGCCGCGGCCCACGTCCGGGGACGCCCCGGTGGAGCCCGCGCCCGCGACGGCCGACGTCCCGTCACAGGAGCGGCCGGCCGAGGCCGGTTCGTCGGAGGGAACCGTCACCGAGGCCGCGCCGCTGCCCGAGCAGCCGGTGTCGGTGGAGGCACCCGAGACGGAAGAGCCCGCGACCGTCGAGCCCGCCCAGGACAGCGCACCCGCGGCCGCCGAGTCCACGGAACCCGCTACGTCCGTGGAGCTGGAGCCGCAGCCGGAGCCGGCGGGCCCGGCGGCGGTCGGGTACGGCGACACCGAGCGCGACGCCGTGCACCGTGTGATGCGCGAGCGCCGGGACATCCGCAAGGGCTTCCGCCGCGACCCCATCCCGCACGAGGTGCTGCTGCGCGTCCTGGAGGCCGCGCACACCGCGCCCAGCGTCGGGCACTCCCAGCCCTGGGACTTCGTCGTCATCCGGTCCGCCGAGACCCGGCAGACGATGCACGAACTGGCCGCCCGGCAGCGCGACGCGTACGCGAAGTCGCTGCCCAAGGGGCGGGCGAAGCAGTTCAAGGAAATGAAGATCGAGGCGATCCTCGACACGCCCGTCAACATCGTCGTCACCGCCGACCCCACCCGGGGCGGCCGCCACACGCTCGGCCGGCACACCCAGCCGCAGATGGCCCCGTACTCCTCCGCGCTGGCGGTCGAGAATCTCTGGCTCGCCGCCCGCGCCGAGGGCCTCGGCGTCGGCTGGGTCAGCTTCTTCGACGAGCGCGAGATGGTCCGCGAGCTGGGCCTGCCCGAGCACCTGGAGGTCGTGGCCTACCTCTGCGTCGGCTACGTCGACGAGTTCCCGGACGAGCCCGAGCTGATGCAGGCCGGCTGGTCCAAGCGCCGGCCGCTGTCGTGGGTCGTGCACGAGGAGGAGTACGGCCGCCGCGCGCTGCCCGGCGAGGAGCCGCACGACCTGCTCTCCGAGACCCTGCGGGGCATCCGCCCGCTGGACGCCAAGGCGCTCGGCGAGGCGTGGGAGCGCCAGAAGCGGATGACCAAGCCGTCCGGCGCGCTCGGCATGCTGGAGATCATCTCCGCGCAGCTGTGCGGTCTGTCGCGCAAGTGCCCGCCGCCCGTCCCGGAGCCCGCCGCCGTGGCGATCTTCGCGGGTGACCACGGCGTGCACGCCCAGGGCGTCACCGCGTGGCCGCAGGAGGTCACGTCGCAGATGGTCGCCAACTTCCTGGGCGGCGGCGCCGTGTGCAACGCCTTCGCCGCACAGGTCGGCGCCGAGGTCTGCGTCGTGGACGTCGGCGTCGCGGGCGAGCTGCCCAGCACGCCCGGCCTGCTCCCGCGCAAGATCCGCCCCGGTACGAGCGACATCACCGCGGGCCCGGCGATGACCCGCGAGGAGGCGCTGCGCGCCGTCGAGGTGGGCATCGAGACCGCCCGCGACCTGGTCGCGGCGGGCAACAAGGCCCTGCTCACGGGCGAGATGGGCATCGCGAACACGACCGTGTCCGCCGCGCTCGTCGCCGTCTACACCGGGACCGACCCGGCCGAGATCACCGGCCGTGGCACCGGCATCAACGACGAGATGCACGCCCGGAAGATCGACGTCGTCCGGCGCGCCCTGGAGCTGCACCAGCCGGACCCGAAGGACCCGATCGGCGTCCTCGCCGCGATCGGCGGCCTGGAGCACGCGGCCCTCGTCGGCCTGATCCTCGGCGGCGCGTCGCTGCGCACGCCGGTGATCCTCGACGGCGTGAGCGCGGGCGCGGCGGCCCTGGTGGCGCGGGCCATCGCCCCCGAGGCGCTGGCGGCCTGCATCGCCGGGCACCGCAGCGCCGAGCCGGGCCACGTCGCGGCCCTCACCAAGCTGGGCCTCCGCCCGCTGGTCGACCTCGACCTGAGGCTGGGCGAGGGCACGGGCGCGCTGCTGGCCCTGCCGATCGTGCAGAGCGCCGCGCGCGCGATGCACGAGGTGGCGACGTTCGACTCGGCGGGAGTCACGGAGAAGGGCTGACGCCCGGTCCGTAGGCGGGGTGGTGCCGCGCCACGGCGGTGCACCACCCGCCTACGGACGGGTTGCGTACGGGTGCCGGCCACCTCCTCGGCGCGGGAGCCACCCGCTACCCTGGCGGCGCCGACGGACGGCCGGCGCTGACCGACTCACGTCGGACGTGCTCCGACGCGTGGCCGCGTGCTCACCGACGGCACGCGGCGGGGCCGGTCGCACGGGAGCACACGAGGTCACCATGACCGAGGACGTCGACGGCTCGGGGCGAGACGGGCCGTACGGGAGCACACTGCGCCGCCCGCCGCCCGCCGCCCGCCGCCCGCCGCCCGCCGCCACCCACCACGGCCGTGGCGGCGCCGACCACGCTGCTCGGGCTCACGGTGACGCTGCTCGGGCTCACGGTGACGCCGCTCGGGCTCACAGTGACTCCCGCGGCGGCGTGGCCGCGGATCGGGCGAGCTCGCTCCGGCTGCCCCTCCCGACCCGACCGCGGGCCCACCGTCACGCCGTCACGCCGTCACGACATGGCGAGGGGCCGCCCGTCCGACCTCGGCTTCGGACCCCCGAGCACCGGAGAGCGCATGGGACCCACCGGCAGGAGGGGGCGGGGCGGGACGGGCCCTGGGAGGGGCGTTGGGGGCACCCCCAGCGGTAGCTGGGGGAATGATTTGCGGCGGCTTGGGGGCTCGCCGGGCGCGTGACCTCACCCGCCGTAAATCATGCAGCCCCGGAAGGGCCCGTCCCGACCCGCCCCCGACCCGCCCGCGCACCGTAGGGTGTCCCCACCAGCGCATTCGCCCACGAGGAGACCCGCACCCCCATGGCCGAGCACAACGAATCCGCCGCCTACCCCGTCGGCCTGCGCCTCGCAGGCCGCCGCGTCGTCGTGCTAGGCGCAGGCCAGGTCGCCCAGCGCCGTCTCCCCGCCCTGCTCGCGGCCGGCGCGGACGTGCTGCTGATCTCCCCGTCCGCCACCCCCTCCGTCGAGGCGATGGCCGAGGCCGGCGAGCTCCGCTGGGAGCGCCGCCCCTACCGCGACGGCGACCTCACGGACGCCTGGTACGCCCTGATCTCCACCGACGACCCCGACGCCAACCGCGCCGCCTCCGCCGAGGCCGAAGCCCGCCGCGTCTGGGCCGTCCGCAGCGACGACGCCGCCGCGGCCTCCGCCTGGACCCCCGCGACCGGCCGCGTCGAGGGCGTCACCGTCGCCGTCCTCACCGGCTCCGACCCCCGCCGCTCCGCCGCCCTCCGCGACGCCGTCGTGGAAGGCCTGCGAGACGGCTCCCTGACCGCCCCGCACCACCGCGCCCGCGGCAAGGGCGTCTCCCTCGTGGGCGGCGGCCCCGGCGACCCCGACCTCATCACCGTGCGCGGCCGCCGCCTGCTCGCCGAGGCCGACGTCGTGATCGCCGACCGCCTCGGCCCCCGCGACCTGCTCGACGAGCTCCCGCCGCACGTCGAGGTCATCGACGCGGCGAAGATCCCGTACGGCCGCTACATGGCCCAGGAGGCCATCAACGAGGCCCTGATCGAGCACGCCAAGGCCGGCAAGGCCGTCGTCCGGCTCAAGGGCGGCGACCCCTACGTCTTCGGCCGCGGCATGGAGGAGGTCCAGGCCCTCGCAGAGCACGGCATCCCGTGCACCGTCGTCCCCGGCATCTCCAGCACCATCAGCGTGCCCGGCGCCGCCGGAATCCCCGTCACCCACCGCGGTGTGTCCCACGAGTTCACCGTCGTCAGCGGCCATGTCGCGCCCGACGACCCGCGGTCGCTCGTCGACTGGGAGGCCGTCGCCCGGATGCGCGGCACGCTCGTCCTGCTGATGTCGGTCGAGAACAGCGGCGCCATCGCCGCCGAGCTCGTCCGCCACGGCCGCGCCGCCGACACCCCTGTGGCCGTGATCCAGGAAGGCACCACCGCCGCCCAGCGCCGCGTCGACGCGACGCTCGCCACCCTCGGGGAGCGGATCGCGGCCGAGGGCATACGCCCGCCGGCCGTCATCGTGGTCGGCGACGTGGTCAAGGTGGGGACCGCAGGCCGCTGACCCGCGCCGGACCGCACTGAACCACTCCAGCCACCCCGGCCACCCGCCACCGCACGACCGCACCACACCGAGGACGACGAGAACCAGCATGGCCGAGCTCATCACCATCGAAGACCCCGACGACCCGCGCCTGCGCGACTACACCGGCCTGACCGACGTCGAGCTGCGCCGCCGCCGCGAGCCCGCTGAGGGGCTCTTCATCGCGGAGGGCGAGAAGGTCATCCGGCGCGCCCGCCAGGCCGGGTACGAGATGCGCTCCATGCTGCTGTCGGCCAAGTGGGTGGACACCATGCGGGACGTCATCGACGAGGTGCCCGCGCCGGTCTACGCGGTGAGCCCGGAGCTCGCCGAGCGGGTGACGGGCTATCACGTGCACCGCGGCGCCCTGGCCTCCATGCAGCGCAAGCCGCTCCCGGAACCGGCCGAGCTGCTCCGTGACGCCCGGCGCGTCGCCGTGATGGAGAAGGTCAACGACCACACCAACATCGGGGCGATCTTCCGCAGCGCCGCCGCCCTGGGCATGGACGCCGTCCTGCTCTCGCCGGACTGCGCGGACCCGCTCTACCGGCGGTCGGTGAAGGTGTCGATGGGCGCGGTGTTCTCGGTGCCGTGGGCGCGCCTGGAGACCTGGCCCCGGGACCTGGAGACCGTCCGGGAGGCGGGCTTCCGGATCCTCGCCCTCACCCCGGCCGAGGAGGCCCTGTCCCTGGACGACGTCGCGCCGCACCGGATGGAGCGGGTGGCCCTCATGCTCGGCGCGGAGGGCGACGGGCTGTCGGCGCGGGCCCTGCGGGCGGCGGACGACCTGGTCCGGATCCCGATGGCGCACGGGGTGGACTCGCTGAACGTGGGCGCGGCGGCGGCCGTGGCGTTCTACGCGGTGGCGACGGGACGGCCGACGGTCTGAGGGCTCAGAGCCCTCGGCCCAGGGCCACGGCGGACAGGGCTGCCGACCGGGCCGGACCGTACCGAGAAGGCTGGACGGCCCCGCCCGGAACGGCACGCTCCGCAGCGTCCTCGCCGACGACCGGACGCGTGCCGGACACGTCCACGGAGACCACCGGCACCCGGGAAATCTCACCCGCGCTGTGCGCGGGCCCCTGACACCCCTGCGCCACCGCGATCCCCAGCGCCACCAGCAGCGTCACCACCACGAACACCGTCAGCCGCTGCCGCAGCAGCCGCCGGTCCGGCCCCGGCCGCCGCGCGCCCGATCCCGTACGCGCGCCCGGACGTCCCTTGCCGCGGGCCGCGCCACCGACGGCACCGCCACGCGCCGCACCGCCACGCGCGGACCCGCCCGGGCGCCGGGCGCCGGGCGGCCGGCCCGTCGCGGGCCGCTGGGCCGGGGGCCGGGCCTGGTCGGGGTGGCGCCCGGGGGCCGGGGCCTGCGGACGCGGGGCGGGGGCCTGGAGGGTGCGCCGCTCGGTGCGCTGCTCCGCGTACTGCGCGGCACGCTGCCCCGACGGGCGGTCCGGCTGCCGGGCGACGGGGGGCCGGCTGTCCGGCAGCCCGTGCGCCTCGCGCGCCGCGATCTCCTTCAGCCGCAGGGACAGCTGGAGGGTGCTCGGCCGCTCCTCCGGATCCTTGGCGAGGCAGGCGTGCACCAGCGGCGCCAACGCGTCCGGTACGGCCATGAGCTGAGGTTCCTCGTGCACGACGCGGTAGAGCATGACCTCCGAACTGCCCTGACCGAACGGGGAGTCGGCCGTCGAGGCGTAGGCGAGGGTCGCGCCCAGCGCGAAGACGTCCGTCGCGGGCGTCACGGCCGCACCGCGCACCTGTTCGGGCGCGAGGAAGCCGGGGGAGCCGACCGCCGTGCCGACGTGGGTCAGAGTGCTCGCGCCGGTGGCCCAGGCGATACCGAAGTCGATGATCCGGGGGCCCTTGGGGGACAGCAGGATGTTCGACGGCTTGAGGTCGCGGTGCACGACCCCCGCGTCGTGCACCGCGAGCAGGCCTTCGGCCAACGCGGCCCCGATGGACGCGGTCTGAGCCGCCGACAGCGGCCCCTCCTCGTTCACCTTGTCGTGCAGCGAGGGACCCGGTACGTACTGGGTCGCGAACCAGGGGCGGTCCGCGTCGAGGTCGGCGGCCACCAGCCGCGCCGTACAGCCGCCGCGGATGCGCCGGGCCGCGGAGACCTCACGCGCGAAGCGCGAACGGAACTCCTGGTCCTCGGCCAGGTCCGGCCGGATCACCTTGAGCGCCACCCGCTGCCCGCGCCGGTCGGAGCCGAGGTACACCACACCCATGCCGCCCGCGCCGAGCCGGCGGTGGAGCCGGAACGAGCCGACGACTCGCGGGTCCTCGCGCCGGAGCCGCATCATCGCCATGTTCATCCCCGCTGCCCGGTCCGTCTGACGTGGCCCAGCTTACGGATTGACGGGCGGGCGCGCTGATAGGCCGCGCATGCGTCGGCGACCGGTTTGCCGGCGCGTGCGCGGAACGGTGACGGCCGGGTGCGCGGCGCCGGTTGCCGGGCCGCGGATGCCGGCCAGGGGGTCAAGGTGCCCTCCAGGCAGGGGGATTGGGTGTGGGGAGCGTCTCCGGCGGCCATGGATGCGGGAGGCGGAAGAGGCGTGTGAGGCCCGTGAAGCGCCGGGGGAGGGGGCCGGGGAGATGGGGATGATCTTGATGTGCGGGGGAGCGGCGGAAGTGAGCGAAGTCACCCGGGACGGCGGAAGTGTGCGGAGTGAGGGCTTCCGGGCCGACCCCTCCGGGAAGACCCCGGGGTCCCGGCCGTCCGTCTCCAACCAGAGGAGTAGCCGCCCCCGGATCCGCTCATCCTCGGGGAGGCCCGCGAGCGGTACGCACGCATGACGACCGGCTCGGTACCCCGCCCCTAATGTGGTGGAAGAGCGGCGGGTGGAGTACTCGTCCCCCGAGGTCAGACGCCCGCCGCTTGCACGGCACGACAGGGCGGCACAGGCACCGCGGGCACCACGGGCACAAGCGCGGCGCGGTCACGGGCGCCCGGGGCGCGACAGGCGCCCGGAGGCGCGACCGGACGGGAAAGGCGAGGAGAGGGACGATGGCGGACATCGCGGGGCGCACGGTGAGGGCGCGCGGCCGGCAGGCGGCGGACGCCTTCGGCACCGGCCCGTCCGGCACCCGTCACCCGCTCGTCGCCGCCGCCATGGTGCTGCCCCTCGCGGCGTTCCTCGCCGTGCTCTTCGGCGGCTGGGACGCCGTCGTCATCCAAGCGTCGTCCGTAGCCGGAATGCTGGGGCGCTGAGAGGCGCCCCGGGCCCGGGAGAGCGGCCCGGGCCGGGGACAGTCCCGGTGATCAACCCCGTGGGGACGGGGGTACGGCGGACGGCACGACGGGCCGGGTACCTGGGGAGGTACCCGGCCCGACGCGCGTCCGCACCCGGACCGGAGAGCTGGACGCCGGAGGGCACGGCCGCACGACACGTGGCAGACGGAACGCGGAAGACGGCACGCGGAAGCGGAAGGCGGAAGACGGAACGCAAAAGACGAAGGGCCGGAGCTCATAGCCCCGGCCCTCCGCCGATCATGTGCGCGATACTGGGATTGAACCAGTGACCTCTTCCGTGTCAGGGAAGCGCTCTCCCGCTGAGCTAATCGCGCGGGGAGATCCGTGAGGATCTCGGTGGACGATACTGGGATTGAACCAGTGACCTCTTCCGTGTCAGGGAAGCGCTCTCCCGCTGAGCTAATCGTCCGGGATCGCACCGCGTTTCCGCAGGTGCAGCGTGCGCGATACTGGGATTGAACCAGTGACCTCTTCCGTGTCAGGGAAGCGCTCTCCCGCTGAGCTAATCGCGCGGGAAGGTCCGTGAGGACCTTGGTGGACGATACTGGGATTGAACCAGTGACCTCTTCCGTGTCAGGGAAGCGCTCTCCCGCTGAGCTAATCGTCCTTGGAGGTGGAGACGGGATTTGAACCCGTGTAGACGGCTTTGCAGGCCGTTGCCTCGCCTCTCGGCCACTCCACCAGGAGTGAGGGGGTTCGGGAAGATCCCCCACAGCGAGCGGACGACGAGACTCGAACTCGCGACATCCACCTTGGCAAGGTGGTGCTCTACCAACTGAGCTACGTCCGCAGTGTCTGTCCGTTTCGCTTCCGCGTCCCGGCGACGTGTTGAACTCTAGCGGATTCCAGCGCCAGCTCAAATTCCGTTTCCGCAGCGTGCTGCCGTGATTGTCCGTCCCGGCCGCATCACCCGCCCCCGCCATAGACTCGATGACGTGCGCAAGCCCCCTCCGACGTTCCCCCCGACGTCCTCCCCGACGCTCCCGCCGATGGCCCGCTTCGGCGGCCTCCTCGCCACCGACCTGCGGGATGTCACCCGTGATCCGGCAGCCCTGGACTCCACGGGCTGGTGGGCGGTGGTCGCGGACTTCGAGGGACGGATGGTGTGCGCGCGCTTCGGTGACGTCCGCCCCGCACCGGCCCCCGCGGCCGTGCCCGGCCGCTGGCGCGGCCCCGCCCGCGAGGACTGGACCAGTTCCCTGGACCGGGACGCCTACACCGCGGGCGTACGGCGCATACGCGAGCACATCGCGGCCGGCGAGGTCTACCAGGCCAACCTCTGCCGGGTCCTCGGCGCGCCCCTGCCCCCCACCGGCACCGGCGCCCCCGCCGACATCGACGCCCTCACCGCCCTGCTGGCCCGCGGCAACCCCGCCCCCTACGCGGGCACCGTCCGTCTCCCCGCGCACGGCGTGGAGGTGGCCACCGCCTCACCCGAGCTCTACCTGCGCCGCACCGGCCGCGTCGTCGAGTCCGGACCGATCAAGGGCACCGGCCGCACCGAGGCGGACCTGCTGGAGAAGGACCACGCCGAGAACGTCATGATCGTGGACCTGGTCCGCAACGACCTCGGGCGTGTCTGCGCCACCGGTTCCGTGACCGTTCCCGCGCTCTGCGCCGTCGAACCCCACCCCGGCCTCGTCCACCTCGTCTCCACCGTGCGCGGCGAGCTCGCCCCCGGCGCCGGCTGGGCGGAGCTGTTCGCCGCCACCTTCCCGCCCGGCTCCGTCACCGGCGCACCCAAGACCAGCGCCCTGGAGATCATCGCCGCCCTGGAGACCGCGCCCCGCGGCCCGTACTGCGGCGGCGTCGGCTGGGTCGACGCCGACCGCGGCACCGGGGAACTCGCGGTCGGTATCCGCACCTTCTGGATCGACCGCGAGGCCGGCCCCGCGCCCGTCCTCAGATTCGGCACCGGAGCCGGGATCACCTGGGGCTCCGACCCGGAGCGCGAGTGGGCCGAGACGGAACTCAAGGCGGCCAGGCTGCTCGCGATAGCGTCGGGCACACATCAGCCGCTCGAAGGGACGAAACGGTGAAGATCTGGCTCAACGGCTCGCTCCGCGACCCCGACAGCGCCCGCGTCTCGGTCTTCGACCACGGGCTGACCGTCGGCGACGGCATCTTCGAGACCCTCAAGGCGCGGCACGGCAGGCCCTTCGCGCTCACCCGCCACCTCACCCGGCTCGCCACCTCCGCCCGGGGGCTCGGCCTGCCCGAGCCCGACCTCGACGAGGTGCGCCGGGCCTGCGCCGCCGTCCTCGACGCCAACCCCATGCCGCTCGGCCGGCTGCGCGTCACCTACACCGGCGGCCTCTCCCCGCTCGGCTCCGAGCGCGGCACCGCCGGCCCCACCCTCTGCGTCGCCCTCGCCCCGGCGGACCCCGCCCCCGACAGCACCGCCGTCGTCACCGTCCCCTGGACCCGCAACGAACGCGGCGCCCTCGCCGGCCTCAAGTCCACCTCCTACGGCGAGAACGTCATCGCCCTCGCCCGCGCCCGCGAGCGAGGCGCCACCGAGGCACTCCTCGCCAACACCACCGGCGCCCTCTGCGAAGGCACCGCCTCCAACGTCTTCGTGGTCCTCGACGGCGAGCTGCACACCCCGCCGCTCGCCTCCGGCTGCCTCGCCGGCATCACCCGCGCCCTCACGATCGAGTGGACCGGCGCCGCGGAGACCACCCTCCCCATGGACGTCCTCGACCGCGCCGAAGAGATCTTCCTGACCTCCTCCCTGCGCGACATCCAGGCCGTCCACCGCCTCGACGGACGCGAACTGCCCACCGCACCCGGCCCGGTGACCGCCAAGGCCATGCGGATCTTCGACGAGCAGTCGACGGCCGACCTCGATCCGTAAAGGGCGTGACGCGCGGCCGCGCGGCAGGTACAACACCAAGGTGACCACCACGCTGCGCCCCACCGCACCCGAACAGCGCACACCCGACGGAGGCCGGGCCCGCTCCTACGAGGTCTGCGTCAACAGCAGGCCCGTCGGCCGGATCGACCTCGCCACGGACGCCCGCTTCGGCTCCCGCGTCGGCCGGATCACCCACCTCCGGATAGACCCGCGCGACCGGCACCGCGGCCGGGGCACCGTCGCCGCGCTCGCCGCCGAGGAAGTGCTGCGCGGCTGGGGATGCGGCCGCGTCGAGATCTCCGTCGACGCGGGACGGGAGGTCGCCCTGGGCCTCGCCGGCGCCCTCGGCTACGTCGAGCGCAACCGCAATATGGCCAAGACGCTGACGGCCGCCCCCCGGCTGCCCGAGGGCACCGATGGGCGGCCGATGACCGCCGGCGAGTTCACCGCCTGGCAGCGGCACGCGAAAGAGGCGTACGCCCAGGACTGGATCGGCCGGGGCGTTCCGCCCGGGCAGGCCCACGCCAAGGCCGAAGCCGACCACCGGAGCGCCCTCCCCGACGGCCTGGAGACGCCCGGAGCGGTCCTGAGCGTCCTCACCCACGCCGGAGAGCCCGTCGGCACCCTCTGGGTCACCCTGCGCGCCTCCTCGGGCGCCGGCCCCGAGGCCCCGGGCGCGTACGTCTACGACATCGAGGTCGCCCAGGCCCACCGCGGCCACGGCCACGGACGGTCGCTGATGCTGCTGGCCGAGGGCCAGGCGCTGGCGGCGGGGACGACCCGGCTCGGCCTCAACGTCTTCGCCGGCAACACCCCGGCCCTGCGGCTCTACGAGTCACTGGGCTACCGGCCGACCGAGTTCCACCTCTACAAGCCGCTGATCTGACCGGCGGCCCGGCGCGCGGCCGTCAGCCCAGCAGACGGTCGGCGATCTCCTCGATCCGCTCCCGCAGCCCCGACTGGTCCTTGCTGCCGTCGAGCAGCTCCCCGCCGATCTCGTAGGTCGGGGTGCCCCGCACCCCGATCGCCTTGCCCTCGGCCTGGTCCGCGTCGACGACCAGCAGGTGCCTGCCGTCGACCAGCGCGGTGTCCACCTCCTCGGAGTCCAGCCCCAGCTCGGCGGCCACCGCGACGAGCAGCTCCTCGCCCCGCTCGGCCAGCTCCTCGGCCCGGCCCAGCACGGCCTCCGCGTACGGCCAGCCCTTGCCCTGCTCCGCGGCCTCCTCGGCGGCCTGCGCGGCGGCGTAGGAGTGCTTGTGCTTCTCCAGCGGGAAGTGCCGCAGCCGGATCTCCAGCCGGTCCCCGTAGCGGGCGCGCAGCGCGCGGAGGTCGTCGAGGGCGCTGCGGCAGTCGGTGCACTGGAGCTCGCACCAGACGTCGAGGGTGGCGCGGGCGGCGTCGGAATCGCTCATGGGGCCAGTCTCCCAGGCCCGGCGCCCGGCAGCCCCGGAGGGGACCGCCTCCGGGACGACCCGGAGATCTCCCTGAGGCCACCGCCCGGACCTGGCTGCCGGGGTACCGGCCGGTGCAGGATGGGAGAAGAGCCCCATTTCCGTACGGGAGCAGGAGAAGCCGGATGCTGACCACGATCATCTGCGCCGCGGTGACCGCGGCCGGCCTGGGCATCGCGGTGCTGACCGCCCGTCGCCGCCGCTACCGGGCCGCCACGCGCACCGCCGCCTACGCCCTGGTGCCCCTCGGGCTCCTCATGACCGGGATCCTCGACTGGATAGCCGGCCTGGTCCTCAAGCCCACCGTCTGGGCGGGCTTCGGGGTCCTGGCGCTCTCCGCCCTGCTGTTCACGGCGAGCAGGGTCGCCGAGCGGCGCGCCGTCGCGGCCACGGGCAGTGACGCCGTGGCCCCCGCCGCCTCCGCTCCGTCACTGGGCCCCGGCCGCCAGGCCACCGCCGCCCGCCCCGCCGCACGGAAATCCGGCGCGGGCGAGGACTTCTCCGACATCGAGGCAATTCTGAAAAAGCACGGAATATAAAACGAACCCGCTCACACGCCCGGCGCACTGCCGGGGCGTCAGCCCCGGGGGCGCGCTCCGCGCCCTCTCCCGCGCCTAATTCCGTACATTTATCGGGGCGCAGTACATTACCGGCCGCAGCGAATCACCGGTAGGGCCCGACCGGCCCCGACCAGTACCGCCCGACCGGCCCCCACCGGTGCCGCCCGGCCCGCCCCTCAGGGCGCCGCCGCGCCCTTGCGCCGCGCCCGGTACGCCGCCACGTGCAGCCGGTTCCCGCACGTACGCCCGTCGCAGTAGCGCCGCGAGCGGTTCCGTGAGAGGTCCACGAACGCCCGCCCGCAGTCCGGCGCCTCGCACCGCCGCAGCCGCTCCCGCTCACCCGCCACCACGAGGAAAGCCAGCGCCATCCCGCCGTCCGCCGCGAGGTGCTCGGCCACCGAGGCGCCCGGCGCGAAGTAGTGCACGTGCCAGTCGTAGCCGTCGTGGTCCGTCAGCCGGGGCGTCGTCCCCGCCGCCGCGACCATCGCGTTCAGCAGTTCCGCCGCGGCCGCCGTGTCCTTCGCGGCGAACACCTCGGTGAACCGGCCCCGTACGGCCCGTACGGCCGTGAGGTCCCGCTCCCGGAGGTCACCGACACCGCTGACGTCGTTGCGCTCGACGAAACCGCGCAGCGCGGCGAGGTCCGCCAGCTCCTCCCGGACCACGCCGTCCGGTCCGGGAGCCGCGGTGTTCACGAGATCGACGACGGCGTCGAGCGCGCACCGGGTGTCGTGGTTGATCAGCACGGTTCGTTCGCTCCCTGGCCGACTGGAGTGGCGCGGCAAGTGTTCGATCGGTTCGATCAGGGAGACGACTCTAGCGGCTCCGCAGCGCGACGGCGCCGTCGCCCGCGGTGGACCCGCGGCGACGGCGCCGCCGCGCCACGCCCTTCGTGCCGGTCGGCGCGCCCGACCCCCCGAGTGGGCGGGCGCGCCCGGTGTCACACCGTCCGGACTCAGCTCTCCGCGAGGATGTGCGAGAGCTCGGTGTCCAGATCGAAGTGACGGTGTTCGGTGCCCGGCGGCACCGCGGCGTCGGTCCGCTTCAGGAACGACTCCAGGGCCCGTGCCGGGGCCTCCAGCAGGGCCTCCCCCTCGGGGGAGCTCAGGGCGATGCACACGACGCCCTGACCGTGACTGCGGGACGGCCAGACACGGACGTCTCCGGTGCCGGTGGGCCGATGCAGGCCTTCGGCCAGCAGATCTCTGGCGAAGACCCACTCCACCGTCTCCTCGGCTCCGGTGTGGAAGGTGGCGTGAACGGCATACGGATCGGCCGTGTCGTACCGCAGGCCTGCGGGGACAGGCAGTGAGGATTCACTCGACACGACGAGGCGCAAGTGCAGCTCGCAGCTGACCGTGGTGTTCATAAGCGCCAGGGCCTTTCGCTCAGTGTGCGCTCGGGGATTCGCACGTCGGCGAAATCGACATGCCACCTACGGTGCCGTTGTAAACCCCTCTGACCGTTTTGAGACTCTTCGGATACCTCGTACGGCCCAGCCGCTCGCCCGCTAATACCGCCATTCCAGTGAGTTCCGGTTCGGTCCGGTAGGTTGGGGCGTATGAATGCGGAGAGTGACGAGCGGCGGCCCGACGCGAAGGCCGGGACCCCCGGGACCCCGGGCCCGGACGGAGGCGGCGCCCCCGCCGACGGGGACGGCGGCGGCACGGCGGACCCCGCCCTCGGATCGCGCGCGCCCCACTTCATCAAGCGCTCCCGGACCCTCCACGTCAGCTGGCAGGTCGGGGTCTTCGTCGTCGGCCTCGCCGTCGTCGTCGCCGGCATCATCATGCTGCCCCTGCCCGGCCCCGGCTGGCTGGTCATCTTCGGCGGCATGGCGATCTGGGCCACCGAATTCGTCTGGGCCCAGCTCGTCCTCCGCTGGACCAAGCGCAAGGTCACCGAAGCCGCCCAGCGCGCCCTCGACCCCGCCGTCCGGCGCCGCAACATCATCCTCACCACCGTCGGCCTGGTGATCGTCGCGGCCCTCGTCGGCGTCTACCTCTGGAAGTACGGCATGACCATGCCGTGGAACGCCGGCCGCTGACCGGTCCCCGCCATGGTTCGGGACACCGTCTGACATGCGGTAATGTTTGCGGTGCGCCCGGGCGATTAGCTCAGCGGGAGAGCGCTTCGTTCACACCGAAGAGGTCACTGGTTCGATCCCAGTATCGCCCACGTCGAAACCGGCGGTCCGTAAGGAACACCCCTTGCGGACCGCCGGTTTTTTGTGTGCCCTGAAGCCGTGACCGTCGAACCCCGCACCTCCCGGACCGGCCGCCACCACTACCGCTTCCGCAGCGAGTGGGACCTCGCCGTGGCCCCCGCCACCGTCTACGCCTGCCTCGGGGCCCCCGACGACTACCCGGCATGGTGGCCCCAGATACGCCAGGTCACCCGCACCGGCACCGGCCCGGACGCCCCGGAATCCGGCACCGCCCGCATCCGCTCCTTCCTTCCCTACGAGCTCACCGTCACCGTCCGCGCCGGCCGCCGGGACCCCGAGGCCCGCGTCCTGGAGGTCACCCTGACCGGCGACGTCGAGGGCTGGGCCCGCTGGACCGTCCTGCCCCGCCACCCCACCGGCACCCACCTCCGCTACGAACAGGCCGTCGAGGTCCACCGGCCCCTCCTCCGCCTCCTCGCCCTCCCCGCCCGCCCCCTCCTGCGCGCCAACCACACCTGGATGATGCGCGGCGCCCGGCGCGGACTCCGGGCCCGGCTGGCACCCCACGAGGAAGGAATTTGATGCGGCGGTGCCAGGGCCTGTATTGTTCAGTGCGTTGCCGGGGGAAACCCCGGGGACAGACCCGGGCGATTAGCTCAGCGGGAGAGCACTTCGTTCACACCGAAGGGGTCACTGGTTCGATCCCAGTATCGCCCACCCCGGCAAGGCCGGTCCGTCAGCAGACGGACCGGCCTTGCGCGTTCCACCCCAAGAACGCGAAAAGGAAGAACGACCGGCCGCCGCTCACCCCGCTCACCCGCTCACGCCGCCGCCGGCATCGCCGGCCGCAGCGGCCACGCCGGATCGCACGCCTCCTCCGTACCGTTCCGCGCGAACCACGCCTGGAGCCCCCGCGCCTGCGCCGCGTGCCACACCGCCTGCCGCGCGTGCAGCTCCGCCGGGCTCAGCCGCTCCAGCCGCTCCGCGAACCGGCGCCCCACCGCCCGGACGACCTCCAGCGCCGCCAGCGCGTCCGCACCCGCGTCGTGCGCCCCCGCCAGCTCCACCCCGTACTGCGCGCTCAGGTCCGAAAGCGTCCGCCGGCCCTTCCGGTACCGGTCCAGATGCTTGTCCAGCACCCAGGGGTCCAGCACGCACAGCGGAGCGGCCGCCAGATAATCCGCCAGCGTCGACGCCCGGTGCCGCCGCAACTCACGGTCCAGCAGCGTCAGATCGAACGGCGCGTTCATCACCACCAGGGGTATCCCACGCGCCGCGTGCCCCGCCAGCGCCCGCGCCACCTCCTCCATCACCGGCGCCGGCCACCGCCCCTGCCGCTGGAGGTGCTCGTCCGTCAGACCGTGTATCGCCGTCGCCCCCGGTGGCACCGGCACCCCCGGGTTCACCAGCCACCGCGTCGTGATCGGCTGCGCCCCCGCCGACGACTGCACCACCAGCGCCGCCGACACGATCCGGTCACGCTCGACGTCCACCCCGGTGGTCTCGGTGTCGAACGCGGTGAGCGGCCCCTCGAACCAGCACATGTCCCAACTCCTCGCGCTTGCCAGGGAACTGGCGTGATTCCGCCCTCCCGGCCAGGTGATACCCGGCCCGCGCACCCGGCGAACCGCCTTTGTTTGCAGTGGAGTTGCAAAGGAGACAACACATGTGTACGGACCGAAGGTCCTGACGCCCGGAGGGATTCGGACATGGCGTTCCCGCGCCCCGAACCGAGCGGGCTGCTGCCCGGGCGGACCGCCCCACCGCGCGGCGCGCTCGCCACCACCGCCTGCATGGAGACGCTCCAGGTCGGCTATCTGCACGCCGTCGCCGCCGCGGCGGGCTGCTCACTGGCCCAGCCGTTCCCCGACTACGGCATCGACTGGCACATCAGCCACACCGCCCCCGGCGGCCATGGCATCGACGACGAAGTCACCATCAAGGTGCAGCTCAAGAGCACCTACCAGCTCACCCCCGGCCCCACCGGGCCCACCTTCTCCTTCACCCTCGACAACGACCACCTGGCCAAGCTCGCCCGCACCCCCGTCTCGGTCCACAAGATCCTCGTCGTGATGATCGTCCCGCGCGCCCGCGACGACTGGCTGCGCGCCGGCCACGACCGCCTCGAACTGAGGCACTGCTGCTACTGGACCAACCTCGCAGGCCACCCCGTGACCGGCAGACGCAGGACCACCGTGCGGATCCCGACCGCACGCGTCTTCGACGACCGCGCGCTCTGCGAGATCATGACGCGGGTCGGAGCGGGAGGGAGACCCTGATGCACCGGCCGCCACACGAGCCCGTACGACCCGGCCGCACCCCCGCCCCCGAGCAGGCCGACCCCCTGGTCCTGGGCGCCCTGCTCGCCCGCCACGGCTGGCGGCGGCGCGGCGGGAGCCCCGGCACCTCCTACAGCCGCTGGACCCCGCCCGAAGGCGGCGGCACCAGCCTCCTCCTCCCCGCGAGCCGCTCCTTCCCCGACAGCGCCGACCTGCTCGCCGAAGCCCTCACCGCACTGGAGCGCAGCCCCGCCCCGTCGGCCCGCGACATCCTGCTGTCGCTGCGCGTGCCCGGCGACGAGATCCACTGGACCCGGGACGTACCCGAACCCGCCGTCCCGGCCGCTGCCTGGGCCGCCCAGGAACGCCTGCGGGCAGGCGCCCGCGCCCTGCTCCTGGCCGCCGCCCTCGCCGCCCACGACCGCGCCGGCTACCACGGGGCCCGCCACCGCCGCCCCGCCGAGGCGGTCCTCGACGGCCTCCTCGCCGGCCCCGCCCCCGGCGGCCGGGAGCTCACCGTCTTCCTGCCCGTGGGCCCCGGCGGCCCCGGACCGGAGCCCTCCGGCCGGACGGTCACCACCACCCTGCTGCGCGCCCTGTACGCCGCCCGCGACGCCACGGACCACCAGCGCGCGACAGGAGGCCGGGACGCCTTCGCGGCGGCGGTCGAGGACGGTGTCTGCCAGGAGCTCACCGAGGCCCTCGGCACCCTCCTCCGCGGCTCGGCGGGCATCCGCGTCACCCTGCACTGGTCCCCGGTCGCCGGCCCGCCCGAGGGCTTCGCCGCGCGTCCCGAGCCCGTGGAGTTCACCCCCGGCGACCTCCCCGCGCTCCGGGAGGCCGGCGCCCGCTACATACGCGACGAACCCTCGGTGCCCGTGCGGCTCACGGGCGCCGTGGTGCGCATGCGGCGGGACGACCCCGCCGGGCCCGGCGTGGTGCGGCTCCGGGTCCTCGACGGAGCGGAGGTCCCCCAGGTACGGGTCGCCCTCGGCGAGGACGACTACCGCATCGCGGGCCACGCCCACCTCGTCGGCGTCCCGGTCCGGGTCACCGGCCGGCTGGAGAGCCGGGCCGGCTTCCGGCGGCTGGCGGAGGCCTGCGACGTCACGCCCGTGCAGGTGGACGAGGCCGAGCGGGACCGCCTGCTGAAGTCGCTCCACGAGAACCTGGACCTCTTCCAGGACACCGGCGGCGACGACGGGTCCGACGGCTGACCCGGGACCTTGCCGAGGCCCCGCGCGGCGGCGCGTCCGGCGCCCGCCGGGAGCGCGACGCAACCGTTTCGCGACCAAGGGGCCGGGCTCGGTACGATTCAGGCGCGCGGCATCCGCCCGCGCGACCCCCTGAGTCAGGAGAGACCGGTGTCGGACGTCCGTGTGATCATCCATCGCGATTCCGAGCGGGAAGAGCGCGTGGTGACGACGGGCACTACTGCCGCCGACCTGTTCGCCGGGGAGCGCACCGTCGTGGCCGCACGCATCGCGGGCGAGCTCAAGGACCTCGCGTACGTCGTGCTCGACGGCGAGGAGGTCGAGCCGGTCGAGATCTCCTCCGAGGACGGCCTGAACATCCTGCGCCACTCGACGGCCCACGTCATGGCCCAGGCCGTGCAGGAGCTCTTCCCCGAGGCCAAGCTGGGCATCGGCCCGCCGGTCAAGGACGGCTTCTACTACGACTTCGACGTCGAGAAGCCCTTCCACCCCGATGACCTCAAGGCCATCGAGAAGCGGATGCAGGAGATCCAGAAGCGCGGGCAGAAGTTCTCCCGCCGCGTGGTGACCGACGAGGCGGCGCGCGAGGAGCTCGCCGACGAGCCCTACAAGCTGGAGCTCATCGGCCTCAAGGGCTCGGCCTCGCACGCCGACGGCGCGGACGTCGAGGTGGGCGCCGGCGAGCTGACCATCTACGACAACCTGGACCCGAAGACCGGCGAGACCTGCTGGTCGGACCTGTGCCGCGGCCCGCACCTGCCGACGACGCGGTTCATCCCGGCGTTCAAGCTCATGAGGAACGCGTCGGCCTACTGGCGCGGCAGCGAGAAGAACAAGCAGCTCCAGCGCATCTACGGCACCGCGTGGCCGACCAAGGACGAGCTGAAGGCGCACCTGGAGTTCCTGGCCGAGGCGGAGAAGCGCGACCACCGCCGCCTGGGCTCCGAGCTGGACCTCTTCTCCATCCCCGAGGAGATCGGTTCGGGTCTGGCGGTCTTTCACCCCAAGGGCGGCATTATCCGCCGGGTGATGGAGGACTACTCGCGCCGGCGTCACGAGGAGAGCGGCTACGAGTTCGTCTACACGCCGCACGCGACCAAGGGCAAGCTTTTCGAGAAGTCCGGCCACCTGGACTGGTACGCCGACGGCATGTACCCGCCCATGCAGCTCGACGAGGGCACGGACTATTACCTGAAGCCCATGAACTGCCCGATGCACAACCTGATCTTCGACGCGCGCGGGCGTTCGTACCGTGAGCTGCCGCTGCGTCTGTTCGAGTTCGGCACCGTGTACCGGTACGAGAAGTCGGGCGTCGTGCACGGCCTGACCCGTGCCCGTGGCTTCACGCAGGACGACGCGCACATCTACTGCACTCGCGAGCAGATGGCGGAGGAGCTCGACACGACGCTGACCTTCGTCCTCGACCTGCTGCGCGACTACGGTCTGAACGACTTCTACCTGGAGCTGTCCACCAAGGACCCGGAGAAGTTCGTCGGTTCCGACGAGGCGTGGGAAGAGGCCACCGAAACCCTGCGCAAGGTGGCCGAGAAGCAGGGCCTCGAACTGGTCGCCGACCCGGGCGGCGCCGCCTTCTACGGCCCGAAGATCTCGGTCCAGGCCAAGGACGCGATCGGCCGTACGTGGCAGATGTCGACCATTCAGCTCGACTTCAACCTGCCCGAGCGCTTCGACCTGGAGTACACCGGCGCCGACGGCACCAAGCAGCGCCCGGTCATGATCCACCGCGCCCTGTTCGGTTCGATCGAGCGGTTCTTCGCGGTCCTGCTGGAGCACTACGCGGGCGCGTTCCCGGCGTGGCTGGCCCCGGTCCAGGCGGTCGGCATCCCGATCGGCGACGCCCACGTCGACTACCTTCAGGAGTTCGCGGCCGACGCGAAGAAGAAGGGCCTGCGGGTCGAGGTCGACTCCTCGTCGGACCGTATGCAGAAGAAGATCAGGAACCACCAGAAGGCCAAGGTTCCGTTCATGATCATCGTTGGTGACGACGACATGGCGGCCGGCACGGTGTCCTTCCGCTACCGGGACGGGTCGCAGGAGAACGGGATCGCCCGTGACGAGGCGATCGCCAAGCTCGTCGATGTCGTGGAGCGTCGCGTCCAGGTGTGATCCGTTTCCCGCCTGTGCGGGGTTCCCGAGGGGCGGCCCATCAGGGCCGCCCCTCGGCGCATCCTCACCCACACGGGGAATATGCTGCTCACCATGACGACTGAGCCGGAGCAGCAGATCGGAGTCGGCGCACCGGACGCGTTCCAGCGCCTGTGGACGCCCCACCGGATGGCGTACATCCAGGGTGAGAACAAGCCCAGTGGCCCGGGTGCCGACGACGGCTGTCCGTTCTGTTCGATTCCGGCCAAGAGTGACGAGGACGGGCTGATCGTCGCCCGGGGCGAGCACGTCTACGCGGTGCTGAACCTCTATCCGTACAACGGCGGCCACCTCATGGTCGTCCCGTTCCGGCACGTCGCCGACTACACGGAGCTGGACGGGCCCGAGACGGCCGAGCTGGCGGACTTCACCAAGCGGGCCATGACCGCGCTCCGCAAGGCGTCCGGGGCGCACGGGTTCAACATCGGGATGAACCAGGGGCAGGCCGCCGGGGCCGGGATCGCCGCGCACCTCCACCAGCACATCGTTCCCCGCTGGGGCGGCGACACCAATTTCATGCCGGTGGTGGGCCACACCAAGGTGCTGCCCCAACTGCTCGCCGACACCCGCAAGATGCTCGCGGACGTCTGGCCCGGGGCGTAGCGGCCCCCTCCGCCCCCGCGTACGCGGGACACGCGTGAGACGAAAAAGGGCAAATATCCCCAAGCCTTAATAAAGAGCAGCTCTAATGGTGCGGTGACTTTCCTTCACCGCCGCACCGTGCTGCGCGCGGCCGCGGCCGGTGCCCTCGCCGGGGCGGGCGCCGTCGGCTGCGGCCGGTCCGATGGGGGCGAGGTCCGCGCGGCGGACCCGTCCGCGCGGGCGCCCGCGCCGCCCGGCGGGGCGGCCGCGTCCTCGCCCGTCTCCTCTCCTTCGGCTTCCCTTCCCCGGGTCTCCCGGGCGCCGGCCCCCTCGCTCGTGGGGCCCGTGGCCCCCGGTGCGTCCGCCCTGCCCCCGCTGCCGCCCCTGCTGCCCCCGCAGATCGAGTACGGGCCCCGCGAGGGATCCGCCGTAGCGCTCACCTTTCATGGGCAGGGTGACCCGAAGGGTGTCACCGCGCTGCTGGCCGAGGCCGAGCGGGCCGGGGCGCGGGTGACCGTGCTGGCGGTCGGTTCCTGGCTGGACGCCGAGCCGCGGATGGCGCGCCGGGTTCTCGACGGGGGGCACGAGCTGGGCAATCACACGATGCGCCATCTGGACATCTGCAAGATGGGTGAGCGTGCGGCCCGTGCCGAGATCGTCCAGTGTGCGGAGCGGCTGCGCGGGCTGACGGGCGGGATCGGCCGGTGGTTCCGGCCGTCGCGGGCCCGGCTCGCCACCGAGCGGGTGGTCCGGCTCGCGCGTCAGGCCGGTTATCCGCACGTCCTCTCGTACGACGTGGACTCCCTCGACCACACCGACCCGGGCGCGGAGGCGGTCCGGCGTACGGTGCTGGGCGCGGTGCGGCCGGGGTCGGTGGTGAGCCTGCACTTCGGGCACGCCGGCACGGTCGCCGCGCTGCCCGCGATCCTCGACGGCCTGCACCGGCGCGGTCTGCGCGCGGTGACGACAACGGAGCTGCTGACCCGATGAGCCAGTCCTCGATCCAGTCCTCCCGGTCCTCCCGAGACCGGCTGCCCGTGCGTTCCGGCCGGTCACGGCTGCGCCGGGTCCGCCGCGCCCTGTTGTTCGCCGCCGCGGGCGTCCTGCTGGCGTCCGGCTGCGGCGGTTCGGGTGACGACGCGGACGGCGGTACCGCCCGTGAGACCGGGACCCGTAAGGCAGGTGCCGCTCCGGCAGGCCTGCCGGGGATGCCGCCGCTGCTCGATCCGAACGACCTGTACGCGGCGGACCGGCCGAACGCCCTGTCGCCGGTGGTGAAGGGCTTCCCGTCGCGGGTGTACGTGCCCAACACCGAGTCGGACACGGTCAGTGTGATCGATCCGAAGACGTACAAGGTCATCGAGACGATCCCGGTGGGCAGGCAGCCGCAGCACGTGGTGCCGTCCTGGGATCTGAAGACGCTGTGGGTCAACAACGACCGGGGGCACACCCTCACGCCCATCGATCCGGCGACGGGCAAGGCGGGGAAGACGGTCGACGTCCACGATCCGTACAACCTCTACTTCACGCCGGACGGGAAGTACGCGGTGGTGATGGCGTCGATGGACCGGGAGCTGGTCTTCCGGGACGCGCACACCATGAAGCGGATGAAGACGGAGCCGGTGAACTGCAAGGGGGTGAACCACGCGGACTTCTCGCCGGACGGGAAGTACTTCATCGTCTCGTGCGAGTTCTCGGGGGAGCTGCTGAAGGTCGACACGGCGCGGATGAAGGTGATCGCCAAGCAGAAGCTGCCGTTCGAGGGGGCGATGCCGCAGGACGTGAAGATCTCCTCGGACGGTAAGACCTGGTACGTCGCGGACATGATGGCGGACGGGATCTGGGTGCTGGACGGGGACAAGTTCACCGAGCCGTCGCTGATGCGGACGGGGAAGGGCGCGCACGGGCTGTACGTCAGCCGGGACTCCCGGTCGATGTACATCTCCAACCGGGGTGAGGGTTCGGTGTCGGTGCTGGATCTGCCGAGCCGCAAGCTGGTGAAGAAGTGGGAGCTGCCGGACGGGGGGAGTCCGGACATGGGCGGGGTGTCGGCGGACGGCAAGGTGCTGTGGTTGTCGGGGCGGTACGACGGTGAGGTGTACGCCATCGACACCCGGGACGGGCATCAGATCGCGCGGATCCCGGTGGGGTCGGGGCCGCACGGGCTGGCGGTCTATCCGCAGCCGGGCCGGTACTCGCTGGGTCACACGGGGATCTTCAGGTGAGGTGAGTGACCGGCCGGAAGGGGCCGCCGTCCTGCGGGCGGCGGCCCCTTCCGGTGGCCGGTGGCCAGTAGCCGGTGTCCGGTCGTCCGACCCGGCCGGTCGTCGGGCGTTCCGGGCCGGTCGTCAGGCGTTGTAGACGTCTGCCTGGCCGGGCTTGGGGTCCTGGACGGCGCCGCTGAGGGACATCGCGCGGCCGGCGAAGCGCTCGGTGTTCACGCCGTTCTCGGCGAGGACGCGCAGGGCGGCCTCGTGGACGACGCGGAGGACGGGGGTGGTGGCGCGCAGGGCGTCGTCGGCCATGAAGCGGTGTCGCCAGGGCTTGTCGGCCCAGGCGTGGCGGAGGCCGAAGGGCTCGGGCAGGACGAGCTTGCCGCCCCAGTACTCCAGGAGGGGCGGGTACCAGGTGAGGGGGGCGCGGGCGGCGAGCCGGACGACCTCCTTGGCGGGGACGATCGACAGCTTGCGGGTCTTGGTCTCCCAGAACTTGACGGTCTTGGTGACGGTCTTGGTGCGGGGGGAGGGCTTGCCCATGAAGAGGCCGTGGACGGGGCCGAGGGCGTGGCCGGTGACCTCGATGCGCAGGGTCTTGTGGAGGACGGTGACGGTGATGAGGAGGGTGATGACCAGCTGGCCGTCCCAGAGGACGAACTGGACGCCGAGGTAGTGCCGGCTGCCGGCGCCGAACTGCTGTTCGTTGCAGATCTTCTGGAGCTCCGCGCCCCTTATCTGGAAGCCGTCGGTGCCCTCGGGGCGGGAGACGGCTCCGGCGCCCTCGCCGACGGGGGAGACGACCCAGTGCTCGACGGAGGGGGTGGGGAATCCTCCGGTGTGCAGGGGGCTGCGCTCCAGGAGGCGCAGCTGGTCGTGGATGGCGCGGACGACGTCCCAGCTGCGGAAGGGGTTGATCTCCTTGTCGGGGTCGGCGGGGACGAGCTCCTCGGCGAGCTGCCAGCTGCCCCAGCGGGTGCCCATGCCGAGGATGCCCTTGGGGCCGGCGTAGAAGGCGACGTTGCTGTGCTGTTCGGCGGCGAGCCGTTCCAGGGACTGGCGGAGCCGTTCGGCGGCGGTCTCGCCGGGGTTCTTGGGGACGGCTTCGGGGATCTTGGCGCCGATGCCGCCGCCGGAGAGGAGGCCGGTCCAGCGGTCGCGGAGGTCCTTGGCGGTGTTCTCGCAGACGTTCCTGGCCCAGACGCCGCCGATGAGGGGGGCGATGAGCATGGCCCGGAGGTAGAAGCCCCAGAAGCCGTGGAAGGGCAGTTTGACCATGAAGATCACGGCGAAGACGGCGAGGGCGGCGAGGAGGGCCATGCCGAGGGCGCCGGCCCGTTTGTTCTGTGCGCCGGCGAGGGAGCGGCGGAGCTGGAAGGCGCCCAGCCAGAGGAGCACGCCGGGGAGGAAGAGGAGGCCGCAGACGAGCATGATGACGGTGAGCCGGGTGTCACGCTGTTTGCGGATGCGGCTGGCCGCCAGACAGTGCTCGACGACGGGCTGGGGGTCGAGGCCGAAGGACTGGATCAGCGGCTTGCGGCCGCCGCCGAGGACCCGCAGCTGGACGGCGCGGGAGAACGCCTCGCCGAGGTTCGGCTCGAAGAGCGATATGCGGGGTGGCTTGACCTCGGAGGTGGCCCAGTCGGAGTTGGCCTTGAGGAGCTCGTCCACCGGGCCGTCGCGGTACGCGGCCGAGGCGAGTGCCTGGGTCGCCGCCGTCTGTCCCGAGGTGCCCGAGAGCGGGATCTGTGCGCCCGGGCTGAAGTCGAACGCGTCCCCTGCTGCCACCGCTGCCCCCAATGCCGCGCATGCCCGATCCTGCGGCCTGCCTGACGACGGCCGCCCGTGTCATACGTGTTGGTCCGCGTGCCCAGCGTATCCGTGCGGGGTACCGGCTGTCGCCGGAGATCGGAAAGCCGCCCGTCTCCTTCGAGTTGGGACGGGCGGCATGTGAACTATGCTCCGTTTTCCGGTAGTTCACGGAGGCGGTCGGCGACCTGGGCGGGCATCGGCTCGTGACGGGCGTAGTCCCGCGAGAACCGGCCGGTGCCGTGCGACAGGGAGCGGAGGTCCACCGCGTACCGGCCGATCTCGATCTCCGGGACCTCGGCCCGTACGAGGGTGCGGCCGGCGCCGGACTGCTCCGTGCCGACCACCCGGCCGCGCCGCCCGGAGAGGTCGCTCATCACCGGGCCGACGTAGGCGTCGGGAACCAGGACCCGGACCTCCGCGACGGGTTCGAGGAGGTGGATCCGGGTCTCGGCGGCGGCCTCGCGCAGGGCGAGGGCGCCCGCCGTCTGGAAGGCGGCGTCGGAGGAGTCCACCGAGTGCGCCTTGCCGTCGAGGAGCGTGACCCGCACGTCGACCAGGGGGTAGCCGGCGGCGACGCCGCGCGCCGCCTGGGCCCGGACGCCCTTCTCCACGGAGGGGATGAACTGCCGGGGCACCGCGCCGCCCACCACCTTGTCGACGAACTCGATGCCGGAGCCGCCGGGCAGCGGCTCGACCTCGATCTCGCAGATGGCGTACTGGCCGTGGCCGCCGGACTGCTTGACGTGCCGCCCGCGCCCGGCGGCCTTGGCGCCGAAGGTCTCGCGCAGCGACACCTTGTACGGCACGGCGTCGACGCGGACGCCGTAGCGGGTGCGCAGCCGTTCCAGGGCGACGTCGCGGTGCGCCTCGCCCAGGCACCACAGGACCACCTGGTGGGTCTGGGCGTTCTGCTCCAGGCGCATGGTGGGGTCCTCGGCGACCAGCCGGGCGAGGCCCTGCGAGAGCTTGTCCTCGTCCGCCTTGCTGTGTGCCTGGATGGCGACGGGCAGCAGGGGGTCGGGCATCTGCCACGGCTCCATCAGCAGGGGCTCGCCGCGGGCGGAGAGGGTGTCGCCGGTCTCGGCGCGGGTGAGCTTGGCGACACAGGCGATGTCGCCGGCGATGGCCTGGTTGAGCTGGCGCTGGTGTTTGCCGAAGGGCGAGGAGAGGGCACCGACGCGCTCGTCCACGTCGTGGTCCTCGTGGCCGCGGTCCTCCAGGCCGTGGCCGGAGACGTGCACGGTCTCGTCCGGGCGCAGGGTGCCGGAGAAGACCCGGACGAGGGAGATCCGGCCTACATAGGGGTCGGAGGAGGTTTTGATCACTTCCGCGGCCAGCGGGCCGGCCGGGTCGCAGGCCAGGGGTGCGCGGGGGCGGCCGTCGGGGGTGGTGACCGCCGGGACCGTCCGTTCGAGCGGGGTGGGGAAGCCGCCGGTGACCAGCTCCAGCAGCTCGACGGTGCCCAGCCCGTGCCGGGCGCCCTCCGCGGCGGGCGCGGCGGCCAGGACCGGGTGGAAGGTGCCGCGTGCCACGGCCCGCTCCAGGTCCTCGACGAGGGTCTTGACGTCGATCTCCTCGCCGCCGAGATAGCGGTCCATGAGGGTCTCGTCCTCGCTCTCGGCGATGATCCCCTCGATGAGCCGGTTGCGGGCCTCCTCGATCAGCGGCAGCTGGTCGGGGGAGGGCGGGTGCTCGGCGCGCTCGCCGGACGAGTAGTCGAAGACGCGCTGGGAGAGGAGGCCGATCAGGCCGGTCACGCCGCGGTGCCCGTCCGGGCCCTCGGGTCCGGGCAGCGGCAGGTAGAGCGGCAGCACGCTGTCGGGGGAGTCGCCGCCGAAGGCGGTGCGGCAGTTCTCCGTCATCTCGGAGAAGTCCGCGCGGGCCGCCTCCAGGTGGGTGATGACGATCGCGCGGGGCATGCCGACGGCCGCGCACTCCTCCCACACCATGCGGGTCGCGCCGCCGATGTTCTCGGCGCCCTCGGCCGCCGAGACCACGAAAAGGGCCGCGTCCGCGGCGCGCAGACCGGCCCTGAGCTCCCCGACGAAGTCGGCGTAGCCGGGGGTGTCCAAGAGATTGATCTTGATCCCGGCCCACTCCACGGGGACCAGGGAGAGCTGTACCGAGCGTTGCTGGCGGTGCTCCATCTCGTCGTAGTCGGACACCGCGCAGCCGTCCTCCACCCGGCCGGCGCGGTTGACCGCGCCCGTCGCCAGCGCCAGTGCCTCCACCAGCGTGGTCTTGCCGGAGCCGCTGTGGCCGACCAGCACCACGTTGCGTACGTGGCTCGGCCGGTCGGCCGACACTGCTCTGCCCGCGGCCCCTGGGTACGTGCCCGTCTTCTCGCCCATGTGCGCCTCCCGGTCGACACCTGCGGTCCTCCGAGCTTTCCACCGTCGTCACGCTGCGTCCATACGTCGCACACGGAGGCGGACCCGCGGTGGTGCCACCGGCGCACCGTCGGCGGCGCGCGGCCGGGTGCGCGCGCGGGGAGGCGGCGGCCGTGGGCGGGGTGCGAGCGGTGCGTGCGCGGGCGGCCCCGGCCGCCTGGCTACGATGGGCCAGCCGGTGGCCTTCCGACCACCCGGCCCGATTCGACCCTCCGGGAAGGCCATGCTGAACAAGTACGCGCGTGCGTTCTTCACGCGTGTTCTCACGCCGTTCGCCGCCCTGCTCATCCGCCTCGGCGTCAGCCCCGACGCGGTGACACTCATCGGTACCGGCGGTGTGATGGCGGGTGCGCTGGTCTTCTACCCCCAGGGGGAGTTCTTCTGGGGCACGGTCACCATCACCCTGTTCGTCTTCTCCGACCTGGTCGACGGCAACATGGCCCGCCAGCTCGGCCGCTCCAGCCGCTGGGGCGCGTTCCTCGACTCCACGCTCGACCGGGTCGCCGACGCGGCGATCTTCGGCGGGCTCGCCCTCTGGTACGCGGGGCGCGGTGACAGCCTCACCCTGTGCGCGGTGACGATCTTCTGCCTCGCCAGTGGCCAGGTGGTGTCGTACACCAAGGCGCGCGGTGAGGCCATCGGTCTTCCGGTCAATGTGAACGGCCTGGTCGAGCGGGCCGAGCGGCTTGTGATCTCGCTGGTGGCCTGTGGTTTCTCCGGGCTGCACAAGTTCGGGGTGCCGGGCATCCAGATCCTGCTGCCCATCGCCCTGTGGATCGTGGCGGTCGGCAGCCTGGTGACCATGGTCCAGCGTGTGGTGACCGTCCGCCGCGAGGCCGCCGAGGCCGACGCGGCGGCGAGCGGAGGCGGGGCCGGGTGAAGGAGAAGCTGACCGACGCGCTGTACGGGCTCGGCTGGGGCGCGGTGAAGAAGCTGCCCGAGCCGGTGGCCGCAAGGCTCGGACAGCGGATCGCCGACATCGCGTGGAAGCGGCGCGGCAAGGGCGTGCTGCGTCTGGAGGCCAATCTCGCGCGGGTGCTGCCCGACGCGGACCCCGGGCGGCTGGCCCGGCTCTCGCGGGCGGGCATGCGCTCGTACATGCGGTACTGGATGGAGTCCTTCCGGCTGCCGGCGTGGAGCCCGCAGCGGATCCGGGACGGTTTCACGCCGGAGGGCGTGCACCTTCTGGAGGAGAGCCTGGCCAGTGGGCGGGGCGTCATCGTGGCCCTGCCGCACATGGGCAACTACGACCTCGCGGGCGCCTGGGTCACCACCCGGCTGGGGGTGCCCTTCACGACCGTCGCCGAGCGGCTCAAGCCCGAGTCGCTCTACGACCGGTTCGTCGCCTACCGCGAGGGGCTCGGCATGGAGGTCCTGCCGCACGCCGGCGGCAGCGCGTTCGGCACCCTCGCCCGGCGGCTGCGGGCGGGCGGGCTGGTCTGCCTGGTGGCCGACCGCGACCTGTCGTCCTCGGGCGTCGAGGTGAAGTTCTTCGGTGAGGCGGCCAAGATGCCCGCCGGTCCCGCGATGCTGGCGGTACAGACCGGGGCGGCGTTGCTGCCCGTCACGCTCTGGTACGACAGTTCGCCGGTGATGCGGGGGCGGATCCACCCGCCCGTCGAGGTGCCGGAGACGGGCACCCGGCAGGAGAAGGCCGCCGCGATGACCCAGCGACTGGCCGACGCCTTCGCGGGGGGCATCGCCGAGCACCCGCAGGACTGGCACATGCTCCAGCGACTGTGGCTCGCGGACCTCCCGCAGGCCGGGGAGGGGACGCCGTGAGGATCGGGATCGTCTGTCCGTACTCGTGGGACGTGCCCGGCGGGGTGCAGTTCCACATCCGCGACTTGGCCGAGCACCTCATCCGGCTGGGCCACGAGGTGTCGGTGCTGGCGCCGGCGGACGACGAGACGCCGCTGCCGCCCTTCGTGGTCTCGGCGGGACGGGCCGTCCCGGTGCCGTACAACGGCTCGGTGGCGCGGCTGAACTTCGGCTTCCTGTCCGCCGCCCGGGTGCGGCGCTGGCTGCACGACGGCGACTTCGACGTCATCCACATCCACGAGCCGACCTCGCCCTCGCTGGGCCTGCTGACCTGCTGGGCGGCGCAGGGCCCGATCGTGGCGACCTTCCACACCTCCAACCCCCGCTCCCGGGCGATGATCGCGGCCTATCCGATCCTCCAGCCGGCGCTGGAGAAGATCAGCGCCCGGATCGCGGTGAGCGAGTACGCCCGCCGGACGCTGGTCGAGCACCTGGGCGGGGACGCCGTCGTCATCCCCAACGGCGTCGACGTGGACTTCTTCGCCCGCGCCGAACCCCGCAAGGAGTGGCAGGGCGGGGTCGAGGGCGGCACGATCGGCTTCATCGGCCGGATCGACGAGCCGCGCAAGGGGCTCCCGGTCCTGATGCGCGCCCTCCCGAAGATCCTCGCGGAGCGCCCCGGCACCCGGCTGCTGGTGGCCGGGCGCGGTGACGAGGAGGAGGCCGTCGCGAGCCTGCCCGCGGAGATGCGCGGGCGGGTGGAGTTCCTCGGCATGGTGAGCGACGAGGACAAGGCGCGGCTGCTGCGCAGCGTGGACGTGTACGTGGCGCCCAACACCGGGGGCGAGTCGTTCGGCATCATCCTCGTCGAGGCGATGTCGGCGGGCGCGCCCGTCCTCGCGAGCGACCTGGACGCGTTCGCGCAGGTCCTCGACAAGGGCGCGGCGGGCGAGCTGTTCGCCAACGAGGACGCGGACGCGCTGGCCGCGGCGGCGGTGGGCCTGCTGGGCAACCCGGACCGCCGCGCGGAACTGCGCGAGCGCGGCTCGGCGCACGTGCGCCGCTTCGACTGGTCGCGGGTCGGCGCGGACATCCTGGCGGTCTACGAGACGGTGACGGCGGGCGCGGCGTCGGTGGCCACGGACGAACGCCCGGGCTTCCGCGCGAGGTTCGGCCTGGCCCGGGACTGAGGCCGGCCGCCGGGGCTCGTACCGCCACGGTCCGGAAGCCCGCCGCACCCTTACGGCGGTCCGGAAGCCCGCCGCACCCTTACGGCGGTCCGGAAGCCCGCCGCACCCTTACGGCGGTCCGGAAGTCCGCCGCACCCTTACGGCGGCCCGTAGGCCCCCGGCACCGTCGCGGCGGCGGCAACGCGGTGAGCGGTAACGTGAGCTCGCGTGACCACATTGATCTGGATCGTCGTCGCGCTGGTCGTTATCGGCGTCTACCTGAGCTGGACCGCCGGCCGTCTCGACCGCCTGCACAGCCGCATCGACGCGGCGCGGGCCGCGCTCGACGCCCAGCTGCTGCGGCGCGCGTCGGTCGCGCAGGAGCTCGCCACCGCGGGGGTGCTCGACCCGGCCGCCTCGATCGTCCTCTACCAGGCCGCGCACGCCGCCCGGCAGACCGAGGAGGAGCACCGGGAGGTCGCCGAGAGCGAGCTGAGCCAGGCGCTGCGGGCCGTGTTCGCGGAGCCGCCGCAGGTCGAGGCGGTCCGGGAGGCGCCGGGCGGCGAGGAGTCGCTGACGGAGCTGGGGGAGGCCGTGCGCCGGGTGCCGATGGCGCGGCGGTTCCACAACGACGCGGTGCGGGCCGCGCGGGCGGTCCGCAAGCACCGGGTGGTGCGCTGGTTCCGGCTGGCGGGCCACGCGCCGTTCCCGCTGGCGTTCGAGATGGACGACGAGCCGCCGGTGGCGCTCGGGGACCGCACAAGCCACTGACCTCGAATTGGCTCTTTTTTCGCCCATCCGGCGGCGGATTGGATGACCGTGCAGCATCACCGCCCTTGATAGTGAGGTCACCACGTGTCCAGCACGGTCCCCAGCACGTCCACGAACCCCGAGACCGGCACCGCACGCGTCAAGCGCGGCATGGCCGAGCAGCTCAAGGGCGGCGTGATCATGGACGTCGTCACGCCGGAGGAAGCCAAGATCGCCGAGGACGCCGGCGCGGTCGCGGTCATGGCCCTGGAGCGCGTGCCCGCCGACATCCGCAAGGACGGCGGCGTGGCCCGGATGTCCGACCCGGACATGATCGACGGCATCATCAACGCCGTCTCCATCCCGGTCATGGCCAAGTCCCGCATCGGCCACTTCGTCGAGGCCCAGGTGCTCCAGTCCCTCGGTGTCGACTACATCGACGAGTCCGAGGTCCTCACCCCGGCCGACGAGGTCAACCACAGCGACAAGTGGGCCTTCACCACCCCCTTCGTCTGCGGTGCCACCAACCTGGGCGAGGCGCTCCGCCGCATCGCCGAGGGCGCGGCCATGATCCGCTCGAAGGGCGAGGCCGGTACCGGCAACGTCGTCGAGGCCGTGCGTCACCTGCGTCAGATCAAGGGCGAGATCGCCCGTCTGCGCGGCTACGACAACAACGAGCTGTTCGCCGCCGCCAAGGAGCTGCGCGCCCCGTACGAGCTCGTCAAGGAGGTCGCCGAGCTCGGCAAGCTGCCGGTCGTGCTGTTCTCCGCCGGTGGCGTCGCCACCCCGGCCGACGCCGCGCTGATGCGCCAGCTGGGCGCCGAGGGCGTCTTCGTCGGCTCCGGCATCTTCAAGTCCGGCGACCCGGCCAAGCGCGCCGCCGCCATCGTGAAGGCCACCACGTTCTACGACGACCCGAGCGTCATCGCGGACGTCTCCCGCAACCTGGGCGAGGCCATGGTCGGCATCAACTGCGACACCCTCCCCGAGTCGGAGCGCTACGCCAACCGCGGCTGGTAGTCCCCGCCCCGGATGTTCCGGTGGGCGGCCCGCTCCCAGGGGCCGCCCACCGTCCGTACACCGCGTCCCCGCCGTGATCCCGCCGTGAGAGGTACCCCGTGACAACCCCCGTCGACAGCCCGGTCATCGGCGTACTCGCCCTCCAGGGCGACGTCCGCGAGCACCTGATCGCCCTCGCGGCCGCCGGGGCCGTGGCCCGCCCGGTCCGCCGCCCCGAGGAGCTCACCGACCTCGACGGCCTGGTCATACCCGGCGGCGAGTCCACCACGATGTCCAAGCTGGCGGTCGCCTTCGGGATGCTGGAGCCGCTGCGCGAGCGGGTGCGGGCCGGGCTGCCGGTCTACGGCACCTGCGCCGGCATGATCATGGTCGCGGACAAGCTCCTGGACGGCCGGGAGGACCAGGAGACGCTCGGCGGCATCGACATGATCGTGCGCCGTAACGCCTTCGGGCGGCAGAACGAGTCCTTCGAGGCGGCCATCGAGGTCGCGGGGATCGAGGGCGGTCCCGTCGAGGGGGTCTTCATCCGCGCCCCCTGGGTGGAGTCGCTGGGCGCGCGGGCCCAGGTGCTGGCCACGTACGACGGCCACACCGTCGCCGTGCGGCAGGGGAACGTGCTGGCGACGTCCTTCCACCCGGAGCTGACGGGCGACCACCGGGTGCACGGACTGTTCGTCGACATGGTGCGCGCGGCGTAGCGGCGAGGTCCCGGTAGGATCTCAGTCGTTCGTTCAGAATTGGTTACGCGAAGGAGACAGGCGGATGTCCGGCCACTCTAAATGGGCTACGACGAAGCACAAGAAGGCCGTGATCGACGCCAAGCGCGGCAAGCTCTTCGCGAAGATGATCAAGAACATCGAGGTCGCGGCCCGGACCGGCGGTGCCGACCCGGCGGGTAACCCGACGCTGTTCGACGCCATCCAGAAGGCGAAGAAGAGCTCGGTCCCCAACAAGAACATCGACTCGGCGGTCAAGCGCGGCGCCGGCCTCGAGGCCGGTGGCGCCGACTACGAGACGATCATGTACGAGGGCTACGGCCCGAACGGTGTCGCGGTGCTCATCGAGTGCCTCACCGACAACCGCAACCGCGCCGCCTCCGACGTGCGCGTCGCCATGACCCGCAACGGCGGCTCGATGGCCGACCCGGGCTCGGTCTCGTACCTCTTCAACCGCAAGGGCGTCGTGATCGTCCCCAAGGGCGAGCTCACCGAGGACGACGTCCTCGGCGCGGTCCTGGACGCGGGCGCCGAGGAGGTCAACGACCTGGGCGAGACCTTCGAGGTGCTCAGCGAGGCCACGGACATGGTCGCGGTGCGCACCGCCCTCCAGGAGGCGGGCATCGACTACGACTCCGCCGAGGCCAACTTCGTCCCGACCATGCAGGTCGAGCTGGACGAGGACGGCGCGCGCAAGATCTTCAAGCTGATCGACGCGCTGGAGGACAGCGACGACGTGCAGAACGTCTTCGCCAACTTCGACGTCTCCGACGACGTGATGGCCAAGGTCGACGCGTAAGCGGCGATCCGCCACGGCTCTCCGGGGACACAGGCCGAGAACGGGCCGACGGGACACCGACCCGTCGGCCCGTCGGCATGATCGGGCGTTGTCGGTGGCAGCCGATAGTCTGCGGACGGACGACGGAGGAGGGGCGCGATGCGCGTGCTGGGCGTGGACCCGGGGCTGACCAGGTGCGGCGTCGGCGTGGTCGAGGGCGTCGCCGGGCGGCCGCTGCGGATGCTCGGCGTCGGCGTGGTCCGCACCCCGGCCGAGGCCGAGGTCGCCGACCGCCTCGTCCTGATCGAGCGCGGCATCGAGCGGTGGCTCGACGAACACCGCCCCGAGTTCGTCGCCGTGGAGCGCGTCTTCAGCCAGCACAACGTGAGCACGGTCATGGGCACCGCCCAGGCCAGCGCGGTCGCCATGCTCTGCGCCGCCCGCCGCGGGCTGCCCGTCGCCCTGCACACCCCCAGCGAGGTCAAGGCCGCCGTCACCGGCAGCGGCCGGGCCGACAAGGCACAGGTCGGCTCCATGGTCACCCGCCTGCTCCGGCTCGACGCGCCGCCGAAGCCGGCCGACGCGGCCGACGCCCTCGCCCTGGCCATCTGTCACATCTGGCGGGCCCCGGCGACCAACCGCCTCCAGCAGGCCGTCGCCGCCCACCGCCGCACCGCGCGTCCCCAGGACGCCACCGCACGAACCCTGAAGGGCAGCGCATGATCGCCTTTGTCTCCGGCCCGGTCGCGGCCCTCGCCCCGGACACCGCCGTCGTCGAGGTCGGCGGCGTCGGCATGGCCGTCCTGTGCACCCCGGACACCCTCTCCGCCCTCCGGGTCGGCGAGCACGCCAGGCTCGCCACGTCCCTCGTGGTGCGCGAGGACTCCCTCACCCTCTACGGCTTCGCCGACGACGACGAACGCCAGGTCTTCGAGCTGCTCCAGACGGCCAGCGGCGTCGGCCCCCGCCTCGCCCAGGCCATGCTGGCCGTGCACCGGCCGGACGCGCTGCGGCGCGCGGTCGCCACGGGCGACGAGAAGGCGCTCACGGCCGTGCCGGGCATCGGTAAGAAGGGGGCGCAGAAGCTGCTCCTGGAGCTGAAGGACCGGCTGGGCGCCCCCGTAGGGACCGGCGCGGCCCCCGCGCGCGCGGCTGCCGCCGCCGGCTGGCGCGACCAGCTGCACGCGGCGCTCGTCGGGCTGGGATACGCGGCCCGCGAGGCGGACGACGCGGTGGCGGCGGTGACGCCGCAGGCGGAAGAGGTCGTCGCGGGCGGCGGCACACCGCAGGTGGGGCAGCTGCTCCGGGCCGCGCTCCGGACCCTGAACCGCGCCCGCTGACGGTGGCCGCACCCGGTCCCACCCCCTCCCGGCCCGTGGCCCGGACGCCCGACGGGCCGACTCGTCGTCCGGACCGGGCCCGAATCCAGCCTGTCCGGCGTTCGAGGACACCGCGCGTCAGCGCGGAAAGGGGGCCCGGGGGCCCGCCCCCGGTTCCGGGAAGGGGCGGGTAGGGGAAAGCCCCGCCCCCGACCGACCCACCCGCACCCGACCCCGCTCCCCCGAGAGGCCCCCGTGAACTGGGACGACGACTCCGCCCCCACCACCACCGGTCCGTCCGCCGCCGGCGACCGCCTCGTCGGCGCCGCCGCCGACCGCGAGGAGCAGGCCGTCGAGGCCGCCCTGCGCCCCAAGGACCTGGAGGAGTTCGTCGGGCAGGAAAGGGTCCGCGAGCAGCTCGACCTGGTGCTCAAGGCCGCCCGGCAGCGCAACGCCACCGCCGACCACGTCCTGCTCTCCGGCGCTCCCGGCCTCGGTAAGACCACCCTCTCGATGATCATCGCGGCGGAGATGGGCGCGCCCATCCGCATCACCTCCGGCCCCGCCATCCAGCACGCCGGCGACCTGGCCGCGATCCTCTCCTCCCTCACCGAGGGCGAGGTCCTCTTCCTCGACGAGATCCACCGCATGTCCCGGCCCGCCGAGGAGATGCTGTACATGGCGATGGAGGACTTCCGCGTCGACGTGATCGTCGGCAAGGGCCCCGGCGCCACCGCGATCCCGCTGGAGCTGCCGCCCTTCACCCTCGTCGGCGCCACCACCCGGGCCGGCCTGCTGCCGCCCCCGCTGCGCGACCGCTTCGGCTTCACCGGGCACATGGAGTTCTACGCCCCCGCCGAGCTGGAGCGGGTCATCCACCGCTCGGCCCGCCTCCTCGACGTGGAGATAGACGCGGACGGCGCGGCCGAGATCGCGGGCCGCTCCCGGGGCACCCCCCGCATCGCCAACCGCCTGCTGCGCCGGGTGCGCGACTACGCCCAGGTCAAGGCCGACGGTCTGGTCACCCGGGAGGTCGCCGCCCAGGCCCTCGCGGTCTACGAGGTCGACACCCGCGGCCTCGACCGGCTGGACCGGGCCGTGCTCACCGCCCTGCTGAAGCTCTTCGGCGGCGGCCCCGTGGGCCTGTCCACACTGGCCGTCGCGGTGGGGGAGGAGCGCGAGACGGTCGAGGAGGTCGCCGAGCCGTTCCTGGTCCGGGAGGGTCTGCTGGCCCGGACGCCCAGGGGCCGGATCGCGACCCCGGCGGCCTGGAACCACCTCGGGATGGTGCCCCCGCAGCAGGCCGCGGGCGCCCCCGGCCAGCAGGGACTCTTCGGCGGCTGAACGGCGCGGGTACTGGTCCGGTCAGGAACCACGGTGCCATGCTGGGCGTTGTTCCATAGGCGCGGACTCGCTTAGACTCCGCCGATGCCCGTCCGTACAGACGCGGCATACCACCCCCGTAGACCAGGCCGCGCCCTCCCGTGGTCGTGCGAAGGAAACCCCGTCCCGTGAATATCATGACTCTCCTGCCGTTCATCGTGCTTATCGGGGCCATGTTCCTGATGACCCGGTCGGCCAAGAACAAGCAGCGCCAGGCGGCGCAGATGCGCGACCAGATGCAGCCGGGCACCGGCGTGCGGACGATCGGCGGTATGTACGCCACCGTCAAGGAGGTCAGCGACGACTCGGTCCTCCTCGAGGTCGCCCCGGGCGTCCACGCGATCTACGCGAAGAACGCCATCGGCGCCGTCCTGGAGGACGAGGAGTACAACCGCATCGTCCACGGGATCGAGCCGGACGAGTCCGACACCCCGGTCGTTCCGGACGACGCCTCCTCGCTGACCGAGGCCGCCGAGGGCGACGCCCCGGCCGAGAAGAAGATCGACCTCGGCAAGGACACGACCGCCGACTCCAAGGCCGGTGCCACGGACGCGGCTGCGAAGGCCGAGAAGACCGAGGACGCCAAGCGGGACGGCAAGCAGGACGGCGACGCCGACGCGAAGTAGCCCCTTCAGGGAACCGCGGAGCACTGCGTGAGCGGTGCGCCGCGGTTCCTTTACGGTCTAGGCTCCGGCGGGGGGCACGTCCCCACAAGACTTCGTGGCCGTCCGGCGAACACCCGACGCCGGGCGGTTGGACAGGGAGAAACGACAAGGTGGCAGCACCGAAGAAGGGCCGCAGGTCCCCGGGCGGCCAGGGCAGGCCGGGCCGTGTCCTGGTCCTGATCCTGATCGCCATGGTGGCGCTCACGGCGGGGATGTTCGCCTCCGGGCGCACCACTCCACGGCTGGGCATCGACCTCGCGGGTGGCACCAGCTTCACGCTGGAGGCCAAGAACGAGCCCGGCAAGCCCAATGCGATCAATCAGACCAATATGAACACGGCCGTGGGCATCATCGAGCGCCGTGTCAACGGTCTCGGTGTCTCCGAGGCCGAGGTCCAGACGCAGGGCGAGAACCACATCATCGTGAACATCCCCAAGGGGACGAACGCGAAGCAGGCCCGTGAGCAGGTCGGTACCACCGCCAAGCTGGGCTTCCGCCCGGTGCTGACCATCGCCGACGCCGCGGCCCCGGCGCCGAACCCGTCCCCCAGCTCCTCCGCCTCGGACAAGGACGGCAAGGACGGCAAGAACGGCGACAAGAGCAAGGACGACAAGACCAAGCCGTCCGGCTCCCCGTCCGCTTCGGCCTCCGCCTCCGCTTCCGCGAGCACCGCCCCCAAGGGCCGCGCCGTCTCCGACGCCCTGAAGGCCGACGGCACGCCGAGCCCGAACGCGACCGCCTCCCTCAAGGACGGTGCGAAGGACGACAAGGCCAAGGACGACAAGTCCAAGGACAAGGACGCCAAGAAGGACCCCACGCCGTCCCCGGCCGACATCGCCGCGCTCCAGAAGAAGCTCGAGGCTCTGGACTGCACCACCAAGGAGGGCATGGCCGCGGCGAGCAAGGCCGCCGCGAGCGCCCTCCCCACCGACACGATCGTCGCGTGCAAGCGCGACGGCTCGGCCAAGGAGATCCTCGGCCCGGTGGCCGTCGAGGGCACCGGCGTCACCGACGCCGACGCCGTCTTCGACAGCCAGCAGGGCAAGGGCTGGATCGTCCAGCTGAAGTTCGACTCCAGCGGCTCCAAGAAGTTCGCCGACATCACCGGCCAGCTGGCCACCAAGGCCCCGCCGCAGAACCAGTTCGCGATCGTCCTCGACGGTTCGGTCGTCTCCGACCCCTCGGTGTCCACCTCCATCGCGGGCGGCCAGGCGGAGATCTCCGGCGGCTTCACCCAGGAGAGCGCCCGCGACCTCGCGAACGTGCTGTCCTACGGCGCCCTGCCGCTGTCCTTCGACGTCGTCACCGAGCAGACGGTCACCGCCGCGCTCGGCGGTGAGCAGCTGCGCGCGGGTCTGCTGGCCGGCGCCATCGGCCTCATCCTGGTGATCATCTACCTGGTGGCGTACTACCGCGGTCTCGCGCTCGTCGCCCTCGCCAGCCTCCTGTGCTCGGCGATCCTCACCTACACGATCATGGTGCTGCTCGGCGAGGCCATCCAGTTCGCGCTGAACCTGCCGGCCGTCTGCGGTGCGATCGTCGCGATCGGCATCACGGCCGACTCCTTCATCGTCTACTTCGAACGCATCCGGGACGAGATCAGGGAGGGCCGCACCCTGCGTCCGGCCGTCGAGCGGGGCTGGCCGCGCGCCCGCCGCACGATCCTGGTCTCCGACTTCGTGTCCTTCCTCGCCGCCGCGGTGCTCTTCATCGTCACCGTCGGCAAGGTCCAGGGCTTCGCGTTCACGCTCGGTCTGACCACCCTCCTCGACGTGGTCGTGGTCTTCTTCTTCACGAAGCCGCTGATGACGCTCCTGGCCCGGCGGAAGTTCTTCGCCAGCGGCCACCCGTGGTCCGGGCTCGACCCCAAGCGGCTCGGCGCCCGCCCGCCGCTGCGGGCCCGCCGTCGCCCCTCCGCCCCCGTCGACCCCAAGGAGGCGTGAGATGTCCAAGCTCGGCAATCTCGGCGCCCGGCTCTACCGCGGCGAGGTCGGCTACGACTTCGTCGGCAAGCGGAAGATCTGGTACGGCATCTCGATCCTGATCACCATCACGGCCATCGTCGGCCTGGCGGTGCGCGGCCTCAACATGGGCATCGAGTTCTCCGGCGGTGCCGTCTTCACCACCCCGAAGACCTCCGTCTCGGCCACCCAGGCCCAGCACACGGCGGAGGAGGCATCCGGCCACACCGCCATCGTCCAGAAGCTCGGCGGCGGCTCGCTGCGCGTCCAGGTCAGTGAGCTCACCACCGAGCAGTCGCGGGAGACCCAGGAGGCGCTGGCCAAGAAGCTGGGCGTCTCCACGGACAAGGTCAACACCGACATCGTCGGTCCCAGCTGGGGTGACCAGATCGCCGACAAGGCCTGGACGGGCCTGGCGATCTTCATGATCCTCGTGGTGATCTATCTGGCGATCGCCTTCGAATGGCGGATGGCCATCGCCGCGCTGATCGCCCTGATCCACGACCTCACCATCACGGTCGGTGTGTACGCACTGGTCGGCTTCGAGGTCACCCCGGGCACGGTGATCGGTCTGCTGACCATCCTCGGCTACTCCCTCTACGACACCGTCGTCGTCTTCGACGGTCTGAAGGAGGGCGCGAAGGACATCACCAAGCAGACCCGCTTCACCTACAGCGAGATCGCCAACCGCAGCCTCAACGGCACCCTGGTGCGCTCCATCAACACCACCGTCGTGGCGCTGCTGCCGGTCGCCGGCCTGCTCTTCATCGGCGGCGGCTTCCTCGGCGCGGGCATGCTCAACGACATCTCGCTCGCCCTGTTCGTCGGCCTCGCGGCCGGCGCCTACTCCTCGATCTTCATCGCCACCCCGCTGGTCGCCGACCTCAAGGAGCGCGACCCGCAGATGAAGGCCCTGGCCAAGCGGGTGCGCGCCAAGCGCGCCGCCGCTGCCGCCAAGGGCGAGTCGATCGAGCAGGAGCCGCAGGACGCCGGGTTCGGCGACGAGCCGGAGGACGCGTCCCCGGCCGGTGTCGTCCCGCAGTCCGACACCCGTGGCCGCGGTGGCCGCGGCCGTCCGTCGGGCAAGCGCCGATGAGCGCCGTGGGCGTCGGCACCGCCGACGAGAAGCTGCGTGACCTGCTCCTGGCGCACATCCACGACGTGCCGGACTACCCGGAGCCGGGCGTGATGTTCAAGGACATCACCCCGCTGCTCGCCGACGCCAAGGCGTTCGCCGCGCTGACGGACGCCCTCGCCGGGCTGTGCGAGAAGTACGGCGCCACCAAGGTCGTCGGCCTGGAGGCCCGGGGCTTCATCCTGGGCGCCCCGGCGGCCGTCCGTGCCGGGCTCGGCTTCGTGCCCGTCCGCAAGGCCGGCAAGCTGCCCGGTGCCACCCTCGCCCAGGCGTACTCCCTGGAGTACGGCACCGCCGAGATCGAGATGCACGCCGACGCCGTGGGCGCCGGCGACCGGGTCCTGGTCATCGACGACGTCCTGGCCACCGGCGGCACCGCCGAGGCGTCCCTGCGGCTGATCCGCCGGGCCGGCGCCGAGGTCGCGGGCGTCGTCGTGCTGATGGAGCTCGGCTTCCTGCCCGGCCGCGCGCGGCTGGCCGAGGCGCTCGACGGGGCGCCGCTGGAGGCCCTGATCACCGTCTGAGCCGACGGCGCGGCACAGGGGGCGGGCCCGGGGGAGAACCCCGGGCCCGCCCCCTGCGTCGTACGGGGCACAGCCGGGCGCGCGGCGGTCGGCCGCCGTGGCTCGATACCATGGCAGTCCCGGACCTGATCGGGGGCCGGACCCCGCTTGAGGAGTGCTCTTGCCAGACGAGGCCCAGCCGCTCACCGCCGCACAGCAGGACAAGCCGTCTCCCGAGGCCGCGGCGGGCCCGGGCACGCCCCAGGGCCGCCCGCAGAGCGCCCCTGAGCCCCCGGACGCCCCAGGCGGCCCGGACCAGGCCGGCCGGACGCGCCCGGCCCCCACGACGGCCGCCGAGGCCCCTCTCCCGAACCTCTCGAACAGCCGCCCCGCGGAGAAGCCGGCCGGCGCCGCCCCGGCGGGCGTCTCACCCGTCCGGCCCACGCCGACGCCGGGCCCTTTGCCCCGCTCCGGCTCCTCCAGCCGCGTCCGGGCCCGACTCGCCCGCCTGGGCGTCCAGCGCTCCAGCCCGTACAACCCCGTGCTGGAGCCCCTGCTGCGGATCGTCCGCGGCAACGACCCCAAGGCCGACGCCGGCACCCTGCGCCAGATCGAGCGGGCCTACCAGGTCGCCGAGCGCTGGCACCGGGGCCAGAAGCGCAAGAGCGGCGATCCGTACATCACCCACCCCCTCGCGGTGACCACGATCCTCGCCGAGCTCGGCATGGATCCGGCCACCCTGATGGCCGGGCTGCTGCACGACACGGTCGAGGACACCGAGTACGGCCTGGACACCCTGCGCCGCGACTTCGGCGACCAGGTCGCCCTGCTGGTCGACGGCGTCACCAAGCTCGACCGCGTGCAGTTCGGCGAGGCCGCGCAGGCCGAGACCGTCCGCAAGATGGTCGTCGCCATGGCCAAGGACCCCCGGGTCCTGGTCATCAAGCTCGCCGACCGCCTGCACAACATGCGCACCATGCGCTACCTCAAGCGGGAGAAGCAGGAGAAGAAGGCCCGCGAGACGCTGGAGATCTACGCCCCGCTGGCGCACCGGCTGGGCATGAACACCATCAAGTGGGAGCTGGAGGACCTCGCCTTCGCGATCCTCTACCCCAAGATGTACGACGAGATCGTCCGCCTCGTCGCCGAGCGTGCCCCCAAGCGCGACGAGTACCTGGCCGTCGTCACCGACGAGGTCCAGGCCGACCTGCGCGCCGCCCGCATCAAGGCCACCGTCACCGGCCGCCCCAAGCACTACTACAGCGTCTACCAGAAGATGATCGTGCGAGGCCGCGACTTCGCCGAGATCTACGACCTGGTGGGCATCCGCGTCCTCGTCGACACCGTCCGCGACTGCTACGCGGCGCTCGGCACCGTCCACGCCCGGTGGAACCCGGTCCCGGGGCGGTTCAAGGACTACATCGCGATGCCCAAGTTCAACATGTACCAGTCGCTGCACACGACGGTCATAGGCCCCAGCGGCAAGCCCGTAGAGCTCCAGATCCGCACCTTCGACATGCACCGGCGCGCGGAGTACGGCATCGCCGCGCACTGGAAGTACAAGCAGGAGGCCGTCGCCGGCGCCTCCAAGATCCGCACCGACGTCCCGAAGAACGCCGGCAAGAACCAGGACACCGTCAATGACATGGCCTGGCTGCGGCAGCTCCTGGACTGGCAGAAGGAGACCGAGGACCCGGGCGAGTTCCTGGAGTCGCTGCGCTTCGACCTCTCGCGCAACGAGGTCTTCGTCTTCACGCCCAAGGGCGATGTCATAGCGCTGCCGGCCGGGGCCACCCCGGTCGACTTCGCCTACGCCGTCCACACCGAGGTCGGCCACCGCACCATAGGCGCCCGGGTGAACGGCCGCCTCGTCCCGCTGGAGTCCACGCTCGACAACGGCGACCTGGTCGAGGTCTTCACCTCCAAGGCGCCCGGCGCCGCCCCGTCCCGCGACTGGCTGGGCTTCGTCAAGTCGCCCCGCGCCCGCAACAAGATCCGCGCCTGGTTCTCCAAGGAGCGCCGCGACGAGGCCATCGAGCAGGGCAAGGACGCCATCGCGCGCGCCATGCGCAAGCAGAACCTGCCGATCCAGCGGATCCTCACCGGCGACTCGCTCGTCACCCTCGCGCACGAGATGCGCTATCCGGACATCTCCTCGCTCTACGCCGCGATCGGCGAGGGGCACGTCGCGGCGCAGGGCGTCGTCCAGAAGCTCGTCCAGGCCCTCGGCGGCGAGGACGCGGCGACGGAGGACATCGAGGAGGACGCCCCGATCCGGGCGCGCTCCAAGCGCCGCTCCAGCGCCGACCCCGGCGTGGTCGTCAAGGGCGTCGACGACGTGTGGGTGAAGCTCGCCCGCTGTTGCACCCCGGTGCCGGGCGACCCGATCATCGGCTTCGTCACCCGCGGCAGCGGCATCTCGGTGCACCGCGCCGACTGCGTCAACGTCGACTCGCTCTCGCAGCAGCCCGAGCGGATCATCGACGTCGAGTGGGCGCCCACCCAGTCGTCCGTCTTCCTGGTCGCCATCCAGGTGGAGGCGCTGGACCGGTCGCGGCTCCTGTCGGACGTCACCCGCGTCCTGTCCGACCAGCACGTCAACATCCTGTCGGCCGCCGTGCAGACCTCCCGGGACCGGGTGGCCACCTCGCGCTTCACGTTCGAGATGGGCGACCCCAAGCACCTGGGCCACGTCCTGAAGGCGGTGCGCGGCGTCGAGGGCGTCTACGACGTCTACCGCGTCACATCGGCACGCCGGCCCTGAGCATCGCTCCGGTCCACGCATGAGTAAGGGGCTCCGGCTGTTGCCGGAGCCCCTTACTCATGCGCACGGCCGACTTCAGCCGCCGAACTCCTCAAGGCCCTTCAGGGCCTGGTCCAGCAGGGCCTTGCGGCCCTCCAGCTCACGGGTGAGCTTGTCGGCCTTGGCGTCGTTGCCCGCGGCACGCGCCTTGTCGGCCTGCTCCTGGAGCTTGTCCACGGCCGCCTGGAGCTGCCCGGTCAGACCGGCCGCACGGGCCCGCGCCTCCGGGTTCGTCCGCCGCCACTCGGACTCCTCGGCCTCCTGGATGGCGCGCTCGACGGCGTGCATCCGGCCCTCGATCTTGGGCCGAGCGTCCCGCGGCACATGGCCGATGGCCTCCCAGCGCTCGTTGACCGAGCGGAACGCGGCCCGCGCCGCCTTCAGGTCCGTGACGGGGAGCAGCTTCTCGGCCTCGACGACCAGCTCCTCCTTCCGCGTCAGGTTGACCTGCTGCTCGGCGTCGCGCTCGGCGAACACCTCGCCGCGCGCCTGGAAGAAGACGTCCTGGGCGCCGCGGAAGCGGGTCCACAGGTCGTCCTCCGACTCGCGCTGCGCCCGGCCCGCGGCCTTCCACTCGGCCATCAGCTCGCGGTAGCGCGCGGCCGTCGGTCCCCAGTCCGTGGACCCGGAGAGCGACTCGGCCTCGGCGACCAGCTTCTCCTTGGCCTTACGGGCGTCCTCGCGCTGCGCGTCCAGCGACGCGAAGTGCGCCTTGCGCCGCTTGGAGAACGCCGAGCGGGCGTGCGAGAAGCGGTGCCACAGCTCGTCGTCCGCCTTGCGGTCGAGGCGCGGCAGGCCCTTCCAGGTGTCGACCAGGGCGCGCAACCGCTCACCCGCCGACCGCCACTGCTCGCTCGCCGCCAGCTCCTCGGCCTCGGCGACCAGCGCCTCCTTCGCCGTACGGGCCTCGTCGGACTGCTTGGCCTTGGCGGCCTTACGCTCCTCGCGGCGGGTCTCGACCGTGGCGACGAGCTGGTCGAGCCGCTTGCGCAGCGCGTCCAGATCGCCGACCGCGTGGTGCTCGTCCACCTGCGTGCGCAGGTGGTCGATCGCGGTCGTCGCGTCCTTGGCCGAAAGGTCGGTGGTCCTGACCCGGCGTTCGAGGAGGCCGATCTCGACGACCAGGCCCTCGTACTTGCGCTCGAAGTAAGCGAGGGCCTCCTCGGGGGAGCCCGCCTGCCACGAACCGACGACCTTCTCCCCGTCGGCGGTACGCACGTACACAGTCCCCGTCTCATCGACGCGGCCCCATGGGTCGCTGCTCACAGCGCCTCCTCCACATGATGCCGGGGCCGGTGCGCGGCCCCTCGGGCATCGTCCACAGTTGTTCCGGCAGGGCCGCGCCCTGGCCGGTCCGACGGCCTGATCGATTCGGGTGTCGATGGGTGCTTCGCAGCCGTCGGAGCAGGCACCCTACACAACGCCAACATAGGCGACCGGCGGCCCGGCTGTCCGTATCCCGCGCGACCGAAATTTCGCCGGGCGGGCACGTGGCGGACGGCCGGCGGCCGCCGGAACGGCGTCAGGACTTGGTCACCGACGCCTTGTTGACGACGACCGTCGCGTTCGGGGCGCCGTCGCCGCCGCCCTGCCGCTCACCCGCGGCGGCGATCTTCCGGAGCACCTTCATGCCCTCCGGTCCGACCTTTCCGAACGGGGTGAAGTTCGGCGCCAGCTTGCTGTCCTTGTAGACGAGGAAGAACTGGCTGCCGCCGGTGTCCGGCCCGGCGTTGGCCATCGCGAGCGTCCCGGCGGGGTACACCCCGTCCTTGACGGCGGGGTCCTTGAGGTTCTCGTCCTTGAGCCGGTAGCCGGGGTCGCCCATGCCGGTGCCCTTGGGGTCGCCGCACTGGAGCACGAAGATCTGGGATGGGTCCGTGGTCAGCCGGTGGCAGGTGGTGTGGTCGAAGTAACCCTGCCCGGAGAGGAAGTTGAAGGAGTTGACCGTGTGCGGGGCCTTGGCGGCGTCCAGCGTCAGGTCGATCGTGCCGCAGGTGGTGTCGAGCTTCGCCGCGTACGACGCCGAGGTGTCGACGGTCATCTCCGGCTCCGTCTTCCACGTCTTGGCGGCGGGCGTGCCCGGGGCGGCCTTCGCGCACGGGTCGGGGCCGCGGCTCGGCGTGACCGAAGGGGCCGCCGCGTCCGCGCTGTCCTTCTTGTCACCCTTGCCGGAATCGCCCGACAGTGCGCCCGTGGCGAACGCGGTAGCGCCCGCGGCCACCACCACGGCGAGACCGGCGGCGATCACCGCGTTGCGGCGGCGGGCCTTGCGGCGCGCCGCCTCCCGGCGCTCCTGCTGGCGCTCGAACTTCTCCCGGGCGAGCTGCCGCCGCCGCTGCTCGTTACTGACCACCGGGTGTCTCCTCGTGCCGTGTCGTCCAGATGGTGAGCCCGTGTTGCGTGTGTGCCCGTACCGTATACGGGTTCGCGGCGGCGGGAGTGCCGCCGGTAGGCTCTGTAGCGGCCGGGTTCCCCGCCGGGGGCCCGGTGATCCACTGCTGGATTCTCCGCTGGTCGATCTCTAAGGACGAACGTGCTCATTGCCGGGTTCCCCGCCGGGGCCTGGGGGACCAATTGCTATCTGGTCGCCCCTGCCGCCGGCGAGGAGTGCGTGATCATCGATCCGGGCCACCAGGCGGCCCAGGGCGTCGAGGACGCACTCGCGAAGCATCGGCTCAAGCCCGTCGCCGTCCTCGTCACCCACGGCCACATCGACCACGTCGCGTCGGTCGTCCCGCTGTGCGGCGCGCACGACATCCCGGCCTGGATCCACCCCGGGGACCGCTACATGCTGAGCGATCCCGAGAAGGCGCTGGGCCGCTCCCTGGGGGAGCGTCTGATGGGCGAGCTGACGGTGGGAGAGCCGGATGACCTCAAGGAGCTGTCCGACGGCACCCGTCTGGAGCTCGCGGGCATGGAGTTCACCGTCGCGCACGCGCCCGGCCATACCAAGGGGCTGGTGACCTTCAGGATGCCCGAGACCGCCGACGTCCCGTCGGTGCTCTTCTCGGGGGACTTCCTGTTCGCCGGCTCCATCGGACGCACCGATCTGCCCGGCGGCGATCACGCCGAGATGCTCCGGTCGCTGGCCCGCGTGGCCCTGCCGCTGGACGACTCGACCGTGGTGCTGTCCGGCCACGGCCCCCAGACGACCATCGGCCGCGAGCGCGCCACCAACCCGTTCCTGCGGGAGGTCGCCGACGCGCAGCGCGGCATCGGAAGCGGTTCTACCGCCGCTCCGCGACGAGGAATGTGACGATTTTTCCGTGAGTACGTTCAAGGCCCCCAAGGGCACCTACGACCTGACCCCGCCCGACTCCGCGATCTACCTCGCCGTGCGCGAGGCCATCGCCGCGCCGCTCAAGCGCTCCGGATACGGCTACATCGAGACGCCCGGCTTCGAGCAGGTCGAGCTGTTCTCCCGCGGCGTCGGCGAGTCCACCGACATCGTGTCCAAGGAGATGTACACCCTCACCACGCGCGGCGGCGACGAGCTCGCGCTGCGCCCCGAGGGCACCGCCTCCGTGCTGCGCGCGGCCCTGGAGGCCAACCTGCACAAGGCCGGCAACCTCCCGGTCAAGCTCTGGTACTCCGGCTCGTACTACCGCTACGAGCGCCCGCAGGCCGGCCGCTACCGCCACTTCTCGCAGGTGGGCGCCGAGGCCATCGGCGCCGAGGACCCGGCGCTGGACGCCGAGCTGATCATCCTGGCCGTCGACGCCTACAAGTCGCTCGGCCTGAGCGACTTCCGGCTGCTGCTCAACTCGCTGGGCGACAAGGAGTGCCGCCCGGCCTACCGGGAGGCCCTCCAGGGCTTCCTGCGCGGCCTCGACCTCGACGAGGACACCCGGCGCCGGATCGAGATCAACCCGCTGCGGGTCCTCGACGACAAGCGCGAGGCCGTCCAGAAGCAGCTCGTCGGCGCCCCGATGCTCCGCGACCACCTCTGCGAGGCCTGCAAGGCCTACCACGAGGAGGTCCGCGCGCTGCTGACCGCCGCCGGCGTCGACTTCGTGGACGACGAGAAGCTGGTCCGCGGCCTGGACTACTACACCCGCACCACCTTCGAGTTCGTCCACGGCGGCCTCGGCTCGCAGTCCGCGGTGGGCGGCGGCGGCCGCTACGACGGCCTCTCCGAGATGATCGGCGGCCCCGCGCTGCCGTCCGTCGGCTGGGCGCTCGGCGTCGACCGCACGGTCCTGGCGCTGAAGGCCGAGGGCATCGAGCTCGACCTGCCGGCCGCCACCCAGGTCTACGCGGTGCCGCTGGGCGAGGAGGCCCGCAAGACCCTCTTCGGCCTGGTGACGGAGCTGCGCCGGGCCGGGGTCGCCACGGACTTCGCCTTCGGTGGCAAGGGCCTGAAGAACGCCATGAAATCGGCCAATCGTTCCGGTGCCCGCTTCGCGCTCGTCGCGGGCGAGCGTGACCTCGCCGAGGGCGTGGTGCAGCTCAAGGACCTGGAGAGCGGTGAGCAGACCGCTGTCGCGTTCGACGCGGTGGTGAGCGAACTCCTCGCCCGGCAGGGCTGATTACCGGGCGCTTGGGGCAGAATGGGCGGCGACGACCGACTGATGGGATCAACGGCGCTATGACCACTTCGGCACTTGACCGCTCGGCGACCGACGGAGCGGAACGGGACGGCCCGGCCACGGGGCCCGTCGGCGGCAGCCGCGCGTTCGCACTGCTGCTGGTGATCACCGGCGCCATGGGGCTGCTCGCGGCCTGGGTCATCACGATCGACAAGAACAAGATCCTTGAGGCCAAGGTCGCGGGCAAGACCTACACCCCCGGGTGCAGCCTGAACCCCATCGTCTCCTGCGGCAACATCATGGAGAGCGAGCAGGCGCACGCCTTCGGGTTCCCCAACCCGATGCTGGGCCTGGTCTGCTACGGCGCGATCATCGCGATCGGGCTGGCGCTGCTCTCCGGCGCCCGCTTCGGCCGCTGGTACTGGCTGGGCATGGAGGCGGGCTGTCTCTTCGGCGTCGGCTTCGTGACCTGGCTCCAGTACCAGTCGCTGTACGTCATCGGCTCGCTCTGCCTGTGGTGCTGCCTGGCCTGGGTCGCCACGATCGTGATGTTCTGGTACGTCACCGTGCAGAACATCCGGCACGGCTTCCTCCCCGTCCGCGGGGCGGTGAAGAACGGCCTGCTGGAGTTCCACTGGGTGGTGCCGGTGCTGTGGATCGGCGTCATCGGGATGCTCGTCCTCACCAGGTGGTGGGACTTCTGGACGGGCGGCTCGGCCTGACCGCCCCCGCACTCCACTGACACGTCGACGCCGCCGGACATCCCTGTCCGGCGGCGTTGTCAGTGCGGTGGCATAGGGTTTTCGACGTGGAACCCGACCTGTTCACCGCCGCCGCGGAGGACCGCCAGGAGAAAGACCCGGCGAGCAGTCCTCTGGCCGTCCGCATGCGCCCGCGCACCCTCGACGAGGTCGTCGGCCAGGGGCACCTCCTCAAGCCGGGCAGCCCCCTGCGCCGCCTGGTCGGGGAGGGCAGCGGAGGGCCGGCCGGCCCGTCCTCGGTGATCCTCTGGGGCCCGCCCGGCATCGGCAAGACGACGCTCGCCTATGTCGTCAGCCAGGCCACCAACAAGCGCTTCGTGGAGCTGTCCGCGATCACCGCCGGGGTCAAGGAGGTGCGGGCCGTCATCGACGGCGCCCGCCGCGCCTCCGGGGGCTACGGCAAGGAGACCGTCCTCTTCCTCGACGAGATCCACCGCTTCAGCAAGGCCCAGCAGGACTCCCTGCTGCCCGCCGTCGAGAACCGCTGGGTCACGCTCATCGCGGCCACGACGGAGAACCCCTACTTCTCGATCATCTCCCCGCTGCTCTCCCGCTCCCTGCTGCTCACCCTCCAAGGGCTCACCGACGACGACCTGCGCGGCCTGCTGCGCCGCGCGCTCACCGACGAGCGCGGCCTCGGCGGCGCGGTCACGCTGTCCGAGGACGCCGAAGGGCATCTGCTGCGGATCGCCGGCGGCGACGCGCGCCGTGCCCTCACCGCCCTGGAGGCCGGTGCCGGTTCGGCCATCGCCAAGGGCGAGCCCGAGATCACCCTGGAGACCCTGGAGGACTCGGTCGACCGGGCCGCGGTGAAGTACGACCGCGACGGCGATCAGCATTACGACGTGGCCAGCGCCCTGATCAAGTCGATCCGCGGCTCGGACGTGGACGCCACGCTGCACTACCTCGCCCGGATGATCGAGGCGGGGGAGGACCCCAGGTTCATCGCGCGGCGGCTGATGATCTCGGCGAGCGAGGACATCGGCATGGCCGACCCCACCGCTCTGCAGACGGCGGTCGCCGGTGCCCAGGCCGTGGCGCTGATCGGCTTCCCGGAGGCCCGGATCGTGCTGGGCCAGGTGGCCGTGGCCCTCGCGCTCGCCCCCAAGTCCAACGCGGCGTACCTCGCGATCGACGCGGCCCTCGCGGACGTCCGCGCGGGTCTCGCGGGCCCGGTCCCCCCGCATCTGCGCGACGGGCACTACAAGGGCGCGGAGAAGCTGGGCCACGCCCAGGGCTATCTCTATCCGCACGACCTGCCCGGCGGCATCGCCGCGCAGCAGTACGCGCCGGACGCGATCCACGGCAAGCGTTACTACGAGCCGACGCGGTACGGCGCGGAGGCGCGGTACGCGGACGTGGCGGAGCGCGTCCGGGCCCGCCTGCGCGGTGAGCCCCCGCCGGGGCCGGGCGAGTGATCCGACGAGTGATCCGAGGGCCGCGCCCCGGGACTCCCGCCGCGCTTCGCGCGGTGTCCTCGGACGCCGGACGGGCTTGATCGAGCCCGGTCCGGGCGATCCGTGTTCAAGCCCGTCCGGCGTCCGAGGGCCGGGCCCGGGGCGTAGCCCCGGTGTGACGGGCCGCGCCTACCCCAGCGCCGCTTCGAACAGCGTGTGCATCGCCCTGCGCAACTGGGCGATGTCCCGCACCGGCTCCGGGAACTCGAACCGCGCGTCGAAGGTGCGGTCGGCCGCGCCCGTGCCCCCGCCCGTGCCCTCCGTGAAGCGGATCCGCAGGCCGAAGCGGTCCAGCGAGAGCGGCACCGCCCGGTGCTCGGCCGCCGAGCCGCGCTCGCCGAGCAGCGCGGACAGTCCGCGCACCTGGTCGCCGTGGGCCGAGTGCAGGTGCTGGAGGAGCTCCGCCTCGTGCGACACCAGCGGATCGGGCTCCGCCCGCGCGAAGTCGTCCGGCTCGACGCTCTCCGCGCCCCACAGGTCGTCCACACTGGTCTCGCCGACCTCCAGCCGCAGCATCATCCGGCCGGGCTCGGTGACCCCGGGGACACAGGTCAGCCAGCCGGAGATCCAGGCGCGGCCGCGGATCCGGTGGGGCACGGAGACCGGCGCGACGTCCGTGATCTCCAGCACGGCGGCCAGCTCGTCGTCCTGCGCGTGCGTGGCGGCCCGGACGGCCGGGGAATCGGCCGGGAAGACCAGGAAGATCTCGCCGTCGGGGCCCACGCTGCGCGCCTCGGGGGTCAGCTGGTCCACGCGCGTGGCGGCACCCCCGGCCAGCCCCGGGATGAGGAGCACGGCGGAGCATGTACTCTGTACGAGAGTTCGTGTGCGCTCGGCTGCTGACGGCATCCGCGCGATTTCAAGCCCGCTGGGACGCGGCAGACCATGAGCTGATCGGACCTCCGTCGAGTCGATGCGCTGTGCCGCGTCGACATTCTCGTCTGTGTTGTCTGTGGCGCGCGTGGTTTTCCCAGGGCGAGACATGCGATCTCCTTGAGTAAGGTGAGCCTAACCTAACCTACAACGGAGGTCTGGAGAACGTGCCTAACCAGTCGCGTCCCAAGGTCAAGAAGTCCCGTGCGCTCGGTATCGCGCTGACCCCGAAGGCTGTCAAGTACTTCGAGGCCCGCCCCTACCCGCCGGGTGAGCACGGCCGCGGCCGCAAGCAGAACTCGGACTACAAGGTCCGTCTGCTCGAGAAGCAGCGTCTGCGCGCCCAGTACGACATCAGCGAGCGCCAGATGGCCCGCGCCTACGACCGCGCCAAGAAGGCCGAGGGCAAGACGGGCGAGGCGCTGGTCGTCGAGCTCGAGCGCCGCCTCGACGCCCTGGTCCTGCGTTCGGGCATCGCCCGCACCATCTACCAGGCCCGTCAGATGGTCGTCCACGGCCACATCGAGGTCAACGGTGGCAAGGTCGACAAGCCGTCGTTCCGCGTCCGTCCCGACGACGTCGTGATGGTCCGCGAGCGCAGCCGCGCCAAGCACCCCTTCCAGGTCGCCATGGCCGGCGGCTACGCCGGTGAGGGCGAGACCCCGCGCTACCTGCAGGTCAACCTGCAGGCGCTGGCCTTCCGCCTGGACCGTGACCCGAACCGCAAGGAAATCCCGGTCATCTGCGACGAGCAGCTCGTCGTCGAGTACTACGCCCGCTGATCCTCGGAGCGCCCCCCGGCCGTAGCCGGGGGAGCGGCTCCCGCGAGATCGGTTCAGCCCGCCGTCTCCCCGGTCCCCGTGACCGGAGAGCCGGCGGGCCGGTGCGTTTCCGGGGACCGTGAGCGGGTGCGCGCGCCCGGCACCCTGCCCCGGTCCGGCAGGCTCTCGTGGTCCGGCCGGGGCCCGCGCAGCGCCCGCGCCGTCACCGCGTCAAGATCGAGCCGGGCCCCCTCTCGGACGTGGTTCTCGTACCGCCGGGCGCCCAGCCGGTCCCGCAGCCGCCGCTCGCACAGCGCGTGCGGACCGTTGAAGTACCGCGAGCCGAACAGCGGCAGCCCCACCGAGCGCCACAGCCGCCCCGCGGCCCCCTGGAGCACCGCGGCCTCCACCGCGTCGCCCTCGTGCGCCCCGCCGTCGCCCTCCAGGGTGATCAGCGCCAGCAGTTCCAGCGCCAGCACCGAACCCACCAGGTCGTGGAAGGCGTGGTCGATGGCCAGGCACTCCTCCAGCAGCGCCCGGGCCCGCACGCCGTCGCCGCCGCCGAACGCCGCGAACCCCAGCACGTACAGCGCGTAGGCCAGCGTCCAGCGCTCGCCGTGCTCCTCGCAGACGTCCCGCACCTCCTCGCACAGGCGCACCGCGTCCGCCAGGTCGCCCCGGAACGCCACCGCCATCGCCAGCTCCACCTTGCCCATCAGCACATTGCTGTTGAGCTCGCCGATCTCCTCGTAGCGGGCCAGCGCGCCGCGCAGCAGCGCCTCCGCCCGCGGCATGTCGTCCGAGACCAGCGCCAGACAGCCGGTGCGGTGCTCGGCGTAGGCCAGGGCGCGGGCGTTCCCGGTGCGCTCCGCGGTCCGGCGGCACTCGTCCAGCGCGGCGACCGCGCCGGCCGGGTCGCCCTGGAGCACCGCCACATAGCCGAGCACCCACAGCGCCTTCAGCCGGGTCTCCTCGGTGGCCGGATTGTCGGCGGGCACCGCCACGGCCCGGTCCAGCCAGTACCGGCCCTCCGCGAGCCGGCCGCAGCCCACCCAGCAGAACCACAGCGTCCCCGCCAGATACTGGCCGATGTGCGCCTCAGCGCTGTCCTGCAGGCTGTGCTCCATGGCGAGGCGCAGGTTCGGCAGCTCGGCGTCGACCATGGCCGCCACCTCCGCCTGCCGCGGGCTGAACCAGTCCAGCTCGCACCAGGTCGCGAGGCCCATGTACCAGTCGCGGTGCCGGCGCCGCATCCGCTCGGAGTCCGCCAGCGCGTCCAGCCAGCCCGCCCCGTACATCCGCACGCTGTCCAGCAGCCGGTAGCGCGGCCCCGGCGGGGTGTCCTCGCGGACCACCACGGACTGCGCCACCAGCTCCGCCAGGACGAGCGGGAGGTCCTCGGCGGGCAGCTCCGGGCCCGAGCAGACGTATTCCGCCGCCTCCAGGTCGAAGAGGCCCGCGAAGACCGTCAGCCGGGCCCACAGCAGCCGCTCGGCGGGCGTGCACAGCTCATGGCTCCAGCCGATGGTCGTGCGCAGCGTCTGGTGGCGCGGCAGCTCCCCGCGCGCGCCCCCGGTCAGCAGCCGGAAGCGGTCGTCCAGCCGCTCCAGCACCTGGGTCACCGACAGTGCGCCCAGCCGCGCCGCGGCCAGCTCCAGGGCCAGCGGGATGCCGTCGAGCCTGCGGCACAGCTCCGCCACGGCACCCGGCTCGGCGCGGGCGGACCGGGGCCGCAGCGAGGACGGCCAGGCCGCCGCCGCCCGGTCCTCGAACAGCGCGGCGGCCTCCGGCTCCGTCATCGGCCGCAGGGGGAAGACCTGCTCTCCCGCGATCTCCAGCGGCCGCCGGGACGTCACCAGGACCCGCAGCCGGGGTGCCCGCCGCAGCAGCTCGCGCACCAGCGGCGCGCACTCCTCCACGAGGTGCTCGCAGCCGTCGAGGACGAGCAGCAGGCGGCGGTCGGCGAGCTGCTTCAGCAGACAGGCGCGCGGCGGGCGGTCGGTGTGGTCGGTCAGGCCCAGCGCGCCGGCGATCGCGTGGTCCAGCAGCGCGGGGTCGGTGAGCGTCGACAGCTCCGCCAGCCACGCCCCGTCGCAGAAGCGATACTGCACCTCTCTCGCCACCCGGCCGGCCAGCCGCGTCTTGCCGACGCCGCCGACGCCCGTGACCGTCACCACCCGGGACCGCGCCAGCTCGTCCGCCAGCGCCGCCAGCTCCTCGGCGCGGCCGACGAAGCGGCCCGGCTCGGCCGGGAGGTTGCCCGGCGGGGCGAACCGGCCGGAACCAGGCGTCGCGCCGTGCGACGCCGAGCCCGGTCGCGGGGGGAACTGTGAGGACGGTGGGAACGCGGAGCCGGAGTGCGGTGACATGGCACACAGAGCGTACTGATGAGGATGCGCACCGTAAACTCCGGCTGGTGGGCACCGGTTCCGCCCCCGGCGGGGCGCCGTCAATGCGGTACGGGTGCCGAGGCCCGGCGCGATAAGGTCGTACCGGACGTCCAGGGACGTCCGCAGACGTCATTGAGCAAGCAGCAGGCAACCGACGACGACCAGCAGGGAGCGGTGCAGCGTGTCCGGTGGAGAGGTGGCCGGGATCCTCGTGGCCGTCTTCTGGGCGATCCTCGTGTCCTTCCTCGCCCTTGTGCTCGTGCGCCTCGCGCAGACGCTGAAGGCCGCCACCAAGCTGGTGGCCGACGTCTCCGAGCAGGCCGTCCCGCTCCTCGCCGACGCCTCCGCCACCGTCCGCTCCGCCCACACCCAGCTCGCCCGCGTCGACTCGATCGCCGCGGACGTCCAGGAGGTCACGGCGAACGCCTCCGCGCTCTCCTCGACCGTCTCCTCCGCCTTCGGCGGTCCGCTGGTCAAGGTCGCCGCGTTCGGGTACGGCGTGCGGCGCGCGATGGGCCGCAAGGCCGAGCCCGCCCCCGAGCGCTCCGCGTTCGTCGGCCGGACCGTCGACCGGACCCTGCCGTCCGCCCGGCGCGGCAGCCGCCGCGCCCGTGGGAAGGGTTGACCCCAGAAATGTTCCGCCGCACCTTTTGGTTCACCACCGGTGTCGCAGCCGGTGTCTGGGCCACCACCAAGGTCAACCGGAAGCTCGCCAAGCTCACCCCCGAGAGCCTCGCGCTCCAGGCCGCGGACCGCGCGGTCATCGCCGGCCGCCGGGTCAAGCTCTTCGCACTCGACGTACGCGACGGCATGGCGCACCGCGAGGAGGCGCTCAAGGACGCGCTCGGCCTCGGCACCGCGCCCGGCCCCGAGCACCACGAACTGCCCGAGCAGCGCCGCCTGGCCGCACTCGAACCGAACCACACCTACCACTTCACCCGGAAAGAGGACCACTGATGGAGTCGGCTGAAATCCGCCGCCGCTGGCTGCGCTTCTTCGAGGAGCGCGGGCACACCGTCGTGCCGTCGGCGTCGCTCATCGCGGACGACCCCACGCTGCTCCTGGTCCCCGCCGGCATGGTCCCCTTCAAGCCGTACTTCCTCGGCGAGGTCAAGCCGCCCTTCCCGCGCGCCACCAGCGTGCAGAAGTGCGTCCGCACCCCGGACATCGAAGAGGTCGGCAAGACCACCCGCCACGGCACGTTCTTCCAGATGTGCGGCAACTTCTCCTTCGGCGACTACTTCAAGGAAGGCGCCATCAAGCACGCCTGGGAGCTGCTCACCAGCTCCGTGGCGGACGGCGGCTACGGCCTGGAGCCGGAGAAGCTCTGGATCACCGTCTACCTCGACGACGACGAGGCCGAGCGGATCTGGCGCGACGTCATCGGCGTCCCCGCCGAGCGCATCCAGCGCCTGGGCAAGAAGGACAACTTCTGGTCCATGGGCGTCCCCGGCCCCTGCGGCCCGTGCTCCGAGATCAACTACGACCGCGGCCCCGAGTTCGGCGCCGAGGGCGGCCCCGCCGTCAACGACGAGCGGTACGTGGAGATCTGGAACCTGGTCTTCATGCAGTACGAGCGCGGCGCCGGCGAGGACAAGGAGAACTTCCCGATCCTCGGCGACCTGCCCAGCAAGAACATCGACACCGGCCTCGGCCTCGAGCGCCTCGCGATGATCCTGCAGGGCGTGCAGAACATGTACGAGACCGACACCCTGCGCGTCGTCATGGACAAGGCCACCGAGCTCACCGGCGTGCGCTACGGCGCCGCCCACGGCACGGACGTCTCGCTGCGCGTGGTCGCCGACCACATGCGCACCTCCGTCATGCTCATCGGCGACGGCGTCACCCCCGGCAACGAGGGCCGCGGCTACGTCCTGCGCCGCATCATGCGCCGCGCCGTGCGCAACATGCGCCTGCTCGGCGCCACCGGCCCGGTCGTGGCCGAGCTGGTCGACGTCGTCATCCGCACGATGGGCGAGCAGTACCCGGAGCTGGTGACCGACCGCAAGCGCATCGAGACCGTCGCGCTCGCCGAGGAGGCCGCCTTCCTCAAGGCCCTCAAGGGCGGCACCAACATCCTCGACACCGCCGTCACCGAGACCAAGGCCGCGGGCGGCACGGTCCTCGGCGGCGACAAGGCGTTCCTGCTCCACGACACCTGGGGCTTCCCGATCGACCTCACCCTGGAGATGGCCGCCGAGCAGGGCCTGTCCGTGGACGAGGACGGCTTCCGCCGCCTGATGAAGGAGCAGCGGGAGCGCGCCAAGGCCGACGCCAAGGCCAAGAAGACCGGCCACGCCGACCTGTCCGCCTACCGCGAGGTGGCCGACAGCGTCGGGGAGACCGTCTTCACCGGCTACACCGGCACGGAGAACGAGGCCACCGTCGTCGGCCTGCTGGTGGACGGCGTGCCCTCGCCCGCCGCCACCGAGGGCGACGAGGTCGAGGTCGTCCTGGACCGCACCCCCTTCTACGCCGAGGGCGGTGGCCAGCTCGCCGACCAGGGCCGCATCAAGCTCGACAGCGGTGCGGTGATCGAGGTCCGCGACGTCCAGAAGCCCGTCCCGGGAGTCAACGTCCACAAGGGCGTCGTCCAGGTCGGCGAGGTCACCGTCGGCGCCACCGCGTACGCCGTCATCGACGTCGCCCGCCGCCGGGCCATCGCCCGCGCCCACAGCGCCACCCACCTCACCCACCAAGCGCTGCGCGACGCCCTGGGCCCGACGGCCGCCCAGGCCGGTTCGGAGAACTCCCCGGGCCGCTTCCGCTTCGACTTCGGCTCCCCGGCCGCCGTCCCCGGCAGCGTCCTCACCGACGTCGAGCAGCGGATCAACGAGGTCCTCTCCCGCGAGCTGGAGGTCCACGCCGAGGTGATGAGCCTCGACGAGGCCAAGAAGGCCGGCGCCATCGCCGAGTTCGGCGAGAAGTACGGCGAGCGCGTCCGCGTCGTGACCATCGGCGACTTCTCCAAGGAGCTGTGCGGTGGCACGCACGTCGCCAACACCGCCCAGCTGGGCCTGGTGAAGCTGCTCGGCGAGTCCTCGATCGGCTCCGGCGTGCGCCGCGTCGAGGCCCTCGTCGGCGCCGACGCCTACAACTTCCTGGCCAAGGAGCACACGGTCGTCGCCCAGCTCCAGGAGCTGGTCAAGGGCCGTCCGGAGGAGCTCCCCGAGAAGATCTCGGGCATGCTCGCCAAGCTCAAGGACGCCGAGAAGGAGATCGAGCGGTTCCGCGCGGAGAAGGTCCTCCAGGCCGCCGCGGGTCTCGCCGAGGGCGCCAAGGACGTCAAGGGCGTGGCCCTGGCCGTCGGCCGGGTGCCGGACGGCACCGGCGCCGACGACCTGCGCAAGCTCGTCCTCGACGTGCGGAGCCGCATCAACGGCGGCCGTCCCGCCGTGGTCGCGCTGTTCACCGTGGCGGGCGGCCGCCCGCTGACGGTCATCGCCACCAACGACGCCGCCCGTGAGCGCGGCCTCAAGGCCGGCGACCTGGTCCGTACGGCCGCCAAGACCCTCGGCGGCGGTGGCGGCGGCAAGCCGGACGTCGCCCAGGGCGGCGGGCAGAACCCCGAGGCCGTCGACGAGGCCATGGCCGCCGTCGAGCGTCTCGTGGCGGAAGCGGCCTGATCGTGCGACGAGGCAGGCGTATCGCCGTGGACGTCGGGGACGCCCGGATCGGGGTCGCCTCGTGCGACCCCGACGGGATCCTCGCCACCCCGGTCGAGACCGTCCCGGGCCGTGACATCCCGCAGGCCCACAAGCGGCTCGTGGCGATCGTCGCGGAGTACGAGCCGGTCGAGGTCGTCGTCGGTCTGCCCCGCTCCCTCAAGGGGGGAGAGGGGCCGGCCGCGGCCAAGGTGCGGACCTTCGCCCGGGAGATGGCCCGGCGCATCGCGCCGGTGCCGGTCCGGCTGGTCGACGAGCGCATGACGACCGTCACAGCGACGCAGGGGCTCCGCGCCTCCGGGGTGTCCTCGAAGAAGGGGCGCTCGGTCGTTGACCAGGCGGCCGCCGTGGTGATCCTCCAGAACGCGCTGGAGATCGAGAAGGTCTCCGGGCGGCCTCCGGGCGAGGCCGTCGAAGTGGTCATCTGATCGCAATACGGTAACGTTCCGCGCGACATGGCAGCTGTCCGCGCGTCGTCCCGGTAGAACCGGACGATTCGGACTCGCGCTCACGAGAACGCGCCGGCTGCCGCTGTGCGGCTCTAGGGGATCGATGACTGAGTACGGCCGGGACTCCGGCTCCCACCCGTGGCACCCCGGGGACCCTCTGTACGGGGACCAGGGGTACGGCGGACAGCAGCAGCACCCGCAGTCGCAGCAGCAGTCCTCGTACGGCCAGCAGCACGGTCAGCAGCAGTACGACTGGGACCCCTCGCAGACCGCGGGGGGCCAGTACGGCCACCAGCAGGGCGGCCAGCAGCAGTACGGGCAGTCCGCCGGCGCCTACGCCGGCGGCGGCCCCGACTACTACGCGCAGCAGGACGCCTCCTACCCGCCGCACGCGCAGCCGCAGGTGCCGCAGCAGCACCAGGGTCAGCAGCAGGGGCAGCAGCAGGCGTACGAGCAGCAGCGGGCGCCCGAGCCCGAGCCGGCCGTGCGCTGGGAATCCGAGCCCGACGAGGAGAAGATCTCCCTCTTCGACGACGAACCGGCGGCCCCCCCGGCGCCCGCCGGTAGTTCCGGTGACGCCGCCGACGAGCCCCGCGACGGGTCCCGGCGGGACCGGCGCGGCAAGAAGCCCAAGAAGAAGAACAAGCGCCGCAGCGGTACGGCCTGCCTGGTCGTCGCCGTGGCGCTGGTGGGCGTGGTCGGTGGCGGCGGCTATCTCGCCTACGACTACTGGCAGACGCACTTCGGCGCCGCGCCGGACTACGACGGCGAGGGCACCGGCCAGGTGCAGGTCGAGATCCCCAAGGGGGCCGGCGTCGGCCAGATGGGCGAGGTCCTCCAGAAGGCGGGCGTCGTGAAGAGCGTCGGCGCCTTCACCGAGGCCGCCGGCAAGAACCCCAAGGGCGCGGCCATCCAGCCCGGCACGTACACCCTGCACAAGGAGATGTCGGGCAAGGCGGCCGTCGAGATGATGACCAACGCCGCGAACTTCCTCACCATCGCCGAGGGCCGCCGCGCCGTCCAGATCTACGCCGCCATCGACCAGAAGCTCGGCCTCCCGGAGGGCACGACCAAGGGCGTCGCGAATCGCGAGGCGAAGAACCTCGGGCTGCCGGACTGGGCGAACAGCGACCCGAAGATCCAGGATCCGCTGGAGGGCTTCCTCTTCCCCTCGCAGTACAGCGCGGGCAAGGGCACCAAGCCGGAGGCCGTCCTCAAGCAGATGGTGGCGCGGGCCAAGGAGACCTACGCCAAGCAGGACCTGGAGGGCAAGGCCAGGGAACTCGGCCTGAAGTCCCCGCTCCAGCTGATCACCGTGGCGAGCCTGGTCAACGCCGAGGGCAAGACGCACGACGACTTCCGCAAGATGTCGCGCGTCATCTACAACCGCCTCAAGCCCAGCAACACCCAGACGAACGGCAAGCTGGAGTTCGACTCGACGTACAACTACGCGACGAACCAGAGCAAGCTGAACATGAGCCAGGCGGCGATGCGCTCCCTGGACCACCCGTACAACACGTACTTCACCAAGAACAAGGGCCTGCCCCCGGGCCCCATCGGCAACCCCGGCGAAGAGGCGCTCAAGGCGGCCATGGACCCGGAGCCCGGTGACTGGTACTACTTCGTCTCCCTCGACGGGAAGACCACGACGTTCACCGCGACCTACGCGGAGCACCAGAAGCTCGCCGACGAGTTCGCCAGGAAGCAGAAGAACCAGGAATGAGTGACCTGAGGGAGCACCGCCGCCGGGCGGCCGTGCTCGGATCGCCGATCGCCCACTCCCTCTCCCCGGTCCTGCACCGCGCGGCCTACGCGGAGCTCGGCCTGGGGGAGTGGACGTACGACCGCTTCGAGGTCGACGAGGCGGCGCTGCCCGCCTTCCTGGACGGGCTGGACGGCAGCTGGGCCGGGCTCTCGCTGACCATGCCGCTCAAGCGGGCGGTGATCCCGCTGCTGGACGAGGTGCGGGAGACCGCCGGGTCCGTCGAGGCCGTCAACACCGTGGTGTTCACGCCGGACGGCCGCCGCGTCGGCGACAACACCGACATCCCGGGCATCGTGGCGGCGCTGCGCGAGCGCGGTGTCGGGTCGGTGCCCTCCGCCGCCGTCCTCGGCGCCGGGGCCACCGCCTCCTCCGCCCTCGCCGCCCTCGCCCGGATCTGCTCCGGCGAGGTCACCGCGTACGTCCGCAGCGAGGCACGGGCCGACGAGATGCGCCGGTGGGGCGAGCGCCTCGGCGTGTCCGTGCGCACCGCCGACTGGTCCCGCGCCGCCGAGGGCCTCGCCGCGCCGCTCGTGATCGCGACCACCCCGGCGGGCGCCACCGACGGCCTCGCCGGCGCCGTCCCGGACCGCCCCGGCACCCTCTTCGACGTGCTGTACGAGCCCTGGCCGACCCCGCTGGCCGCGGCCTGGTCCGAGCGCGGCGGAGCCGTCGTCGGCGGCCTCGACCTGCTCGTCCACCAGGCGGTGCTCCAGGTCGGCCTGATGACCGGCCGCGACACGTCGCCGCTGGCGGCCATGCGCGCCGCGGGCGAGGCGGCGCTGGCGGCCCGTGCCGCGGGCCGCGAGCTGACGGAGTAGCCGCTTCCGGCCGCTCCTATCTGACGCAGTAGGCCCGGCGGGCGGACCTGCGGCGGGGAACGCCCTCCCGGCATGGGAGGATCAGAGGCGGCGGGCCAGGGCCGCGCGCCCCCAGCTGCGCTGGGCGGCGCCCCCGCGGCGCGCCACTGCATGATCCGTGGTGCGAGTAGAGGAGTCCCGTTGAGCAGGTTGCGCTGGCTGACGGCCGGGGAGTCGCATGGTCCGGCACTGGTGGCGACGCTGGAGGGTCTCCCCGCCGGTGTGCCCGTCACCACCGACTTGGTGGCGGACGCCCTCGCCCGGCGCCGGCTCGGCTACGGCCGCGGCGCGCGGATGAAGTTCGAGCGCGACGAGGTCACCTTCCTCGGCGGGGTGCGCCACGGTCTCTCCCTGGGCTCCCCGATCGCGATCATGGTGGGCAACACCGAGTGGCCCAAGTGGGAGAAGGTCATGGCGGCCGACCCGGTCGACCCGGCCGAGCTCGCCACCATGGCCCGCAACGCCCCGCTGACCCGCCCGCGCCCCGGCCACGCCGACCTCGCGGGCATGCAGAAGTACGGTTTCGACGAGGCCCGCCCGATCCTGGAGCGCGCCTCCGCCCGCGAGACCGCCGCCCGCGTCGCCCTCGGCGCCGTCGCCCGCTCCTTCCTCAAGGAGACGGCCGGCATCGAGATCGTCTCCCACGTCGTGGAGCTGGCCGCCGCCAAGGCCCCGTACGGCGTCTACCCGAAGCCCTCCGACGTCGAGCGCCTGGACGCCGACCCGGTGCGCTGCCTGGACGAGGCCGCGAGCAAGGCGATGGTCGCCGAGATCGACCAGGCCCACAAGGACGGCGACACCCTCGGCGGCGTCGTCGAGGTCCTCGCCTACGGCGTGCCCGTCGGCCTCGGCTCGCACGTCCACTGGGACCGCCGTCTCGACGCGCGGCTGGCCGCCGCCCTGATGGGCATCCAGGCCATCAAGGGCGTCGAGGTCGGCGACGGCTTCGAGCTGGCCCGGGTGCCCGGTTCCAAGGCGCACGACGAGATCGTGGCCACCGACGAGGGCCTGCGCCGCACCTCCGGCCGCTCCGGCGGCACCGAGGGCGGTCTGACCACCGGTGAGCTGCTGCGCGTCCGGGCGGCCATGAAGCCCATCGCCACCGTGCCCCGCGCGCTCGCCACCGTCGACGTCACCACCGGTGAGGCCACCCAGGCCCACCACCAGCGCTCCGACGTCTGCGCGGTGCCCGCCGCGGGCATCGTCGCCGAGGCCATGGTCGCGCTGGTGCTGGCCGACGCGGTGACGGAGAAGTTCGGCGGCGACAGCGTCACCGAGACCCGCCGCAACGTCCAGGGCTACCTCGACAACCTGGCCATCAAGTGACCCCGCCCCTCGTCGTGCTGGTGGGCCCGCCGGGATCCGGCAAGTCCACCACCGGTGCCCTGCTCGCCCAGCGGCTGGGCACCGGTTACCGCGACACGGACGCCGACATCGAGCGGCGGGCCGGCAAGTCCATCCCGGAGATCTTCGTCGACGAGGGCGAGCCGCACTTCCGCGAGCTGGAGCGGCAGGCCGTCCGCGACGCCGTGGCCGAGCACCCCGGGGTGCTCGCCCTCGGCGGCGGCGCGATCATGGATGACGGCACCCGCGCCCTGCTCAAGGGCCTGCCGGTGGTCTTCCTCGACGTCGAGCTCGCCGACGCCGTGCGCCGGGTGGGCCTGGACGCCCCCCGCCCGCTCCTCGCGGTCAACCCGCGGCAGCGCTGGCGCGAACTGATGGCGGCGCGCCGCCCGCTGTACACCGAGGTCGCCCGCGCCACCGTCAGCACCGGCGACCGGACCCCGGCCGAGGTGGCCGACGCCGTGCTCGACGCGCTGGCCCTGCCCCGGGACCGTACCCCCGACACCCCGCAGTGAGGAACGCATGACCGACGCCCCCACCCGCATCCAGGTCGCCGGCAGCGCGGGCACCGCGCCGTACGAGGTCCTGGTCGGGCGCCAGCTGCTGGGCGAGCTGCCCGCACTGATCGGCACCCAGGCCAAGCGCGTGGCCGTGCTGCACCCCGAGGCGCTCGCCGAGACCGGGGAGGTGCTGCGCGCGGACCTGGCCGCACAGGGTTACGAGGCCATCGCGATCCAGCTCCCCAACGCGGAGGAGGCCAAGACCGTCGAGGTCGCGGCCTACTGCTGGAAGGCGCTCGGCCAGACCAGCTTCACCCGCACCGACGTGATCGTCGGCGTCGGCGGCGGCGCCACCACCGACGTGGCCGGCTTCGTCGCCGCGACCTGGCTGCGCGGGGTGCGCTGGATCGCCGTGCCCACCACCGTGCTGGCCATGGTCGACGCGGCCGTCGGCGGCAAGACCGGCATCAACACCGCCGAGGGCAAGAACCTCGTCGGCGCCTTCCACCCGCCGGCCGGGGTGCTGTGCGACCTGGCGGCGCTGGAGTCGCTCCCGGTGCACGACTACGTCAGCGGCCTCGCCGAGATCATCAAGGCCGGTTTCATCGCCGACCCGGCCATCCTCGACCTGATCGAGGCGGACCCGGAGGCGGCCCGTACGCCCGAGGGCCCGCACACCGCCGAGCTGATCGAGCGCGCGATCCGGGTCAAGGCCGAGGTTGTCTCCTCCGACCTCAAGGAGTCGGGCCTGCGGGAGATCCTCAACTACGGTCACACCCTCGCCCACGCCATCGAGAAGAACGAGCGCTACAACTGGCGGCACGGCGCGGCCGTCTCCGTCGGCATGGTCTTCGCCGCCGAGCTCGGCCGGATCGCCGGCCGGCTGGACGACGCGACCGCCGACCGGCACCGCGCGATCCTGGAGGCCGTGGGCCTGCCCGTCACCTACCGTGGCGACCAGTGGCCCAAGCTGGTCGAGAACATGAAGGTCGACAAGAAGTCCCGCGGCGACCGGCTGCGCTTCATCGTCCTCGACGGTCTCGCCAAGCCGACGGTCCTGGAGTCGCCGGACCCGGCGATGCTGCTGGCCGCGCACGCCGAGATCGCGGCGTGAGCGCCGTGGGCGAGCAGGCGCGGGCACGCAAGGTCCTCGTGCTCAACGGGCCGAACCTCGGCCGGCTCGGCTCCCGCGAGCCCGATGTGTACGGCGCGACCTCCTACGCGGGCCTGGTCGAGGAGTGCGCCCGGCTCGGCGAGGAGCTCGGCTTCGCCGTCGACGTCCGGGAGACCAACGACGAGGGCGAGCTGATCCGCTGGCTGCACGAGGCCGCCGACGGCTCCCTCCCGGTCGTCATCAACCCCGGCGCGTTCACGCACTACTCCTACGGGATGCGGGACGCGGCCGCGCAGCGCACGGCACCGCTGATCGAGGTGCACATCTCCAACCCGTACGCCCGGGAGGAGTTCCGCCACACGTCCGTGATCGCGGCGGTCGCGAGCGGGACGGTCGCGGGGTTCGGCATCGGTTCGTACCGCCTGGCGCTCCGCGCGCTCGCGGAGGAACTCGGCGGCTGACACGGGCGTTCCCACGACGGTGGTCGCGGGAACGGGCTCGGGTACGCTCCCGTCTGGCCGGGGGGTTGTTCTCCCCAGCCCCGCCCCTTCCCGTCCCGGGGCTCCGCCCCGGACCCCGGTCCTCAAGCTCCCCCGGCTACCTCCCCCAGCTACCGCTGGGGGTGCCCCCAGGAGGTGCCCCCGGACGGGCTGGAGAATCCAGCCCGTCCGGCGCTTGAGGACGCCGCGCGTCAGCGCGGAAAAGGGGGGCCCGGGGGCTTGCCCCCCGGTATCGGGAAGGGGCGGGTAGGGGAAAGCCCCGTACGCCACCACCCCCGCGCCCTGCCACCCGCCGCAAGAGACGGAGCCACCGGATGCAGCACCCCGTGGGACCGCCACCACCCCACACGCCCGGCCTCCTCGGTCACCCCCCGATGCCCCCCGCACCCCCCGCGGGGCCCACCGGCCACTTCACCCTGCCCGCACCCCCTCCCCTCCCCGCCGCCCCGGCCCTCCCGCAGCCCCCGCCCGTCGCCGACCCCGCGCACGCCCCCGTGGCCGTGCTCCTCATCGGGGCGGCCGGCGCGGGCAAGACGACCGTGGCCCGGCACTGGGCCGACACCCGCCGGGTGCCCACGGCCCACATCAGCCTCGACGACGTCCGCGAATGGGTGCGGTCCGGCTTCGCCGACCCGCGGTCCGGCTGGAACGACCACTCCGAGGCGCAGTACCGCCTCGCCCGCCGCACCTGCGGCTTCGCCGCCCGGAACTTCCTCGCCAACGGCATCTCCTGCATCCTCGACGACGCCGTCTTCCCCGACCGGCCCGTCGTCGGCCTCGGCGGCTGGAAGCGGCACGTCGGCCCCGGCCTGCTGCCCGTCGTCCTGCTGCCCGGCCTGGAGGTCGTCCTGGAGCGCAACGCCGAGCGCTCCGGCAACCGCCGCCTCAGTGACGAGGAGGTCGCCCGGATCCACGGCCGGATGGCCGGCTGGTACGGTTCCGGGCTGCCCATCATCGACAACTCCCAGCAGGACGTCGCCACCACCGGCCGCCTCCTCGACGACATCGTCGCCCGCGCCCTCGCCGCGCCGCCCGGCCCCGGCCGGTAGCCCGGCCCGCGCCCGGTCGGACGCGCTGGGACGGCCGGGCGTCCCGCCCCGCCGTACGCTCGGAGGCATGTCCGAGGTGTACGCGGCTCGCCGCGCGCGGCTGCGTGAGCGCTGCGAGGCGGCCGGGAGCGAGGCCGCCCTGGTGTCCGGCGACGCCAACGTCCGGTATCTGGCCGGTGGCGCCCCGCCGGGCGCCACGCTGCTCCTGGGGGCCGGTCAGGACCTCCTGTGCTGTGTCACGGACCCCTTCGGATACCGGGCGACCGACCACCCCGCGGAGGACGTACGGGTCCTGGTGCTGGCCGCGCCCGAGGCGGATCCGGCCGTCGCCGCCGCCGAGCGGGCCGTGGAGGCGGGCGTCGGCTCGCTGGCCGTCGAGGAACACCACCTCACCGTCGCCCGGCACCGTGCCCTGGGCTCGGTCGCGCCCGGATTGCGCCTGGACGACCTGGGCACGGCCGTGGAACAGCAGCGGCTGGTCAAGGACCCCGAGGAGATCTCCGCGCTGCGGATCGCGGCGGAGATCGCCGACCAGGCCCTCGGCGAGCTCCTGGAGTCCATCCTCGTCGGCCGCACCGAGCGCCATCTGGCGCTGGAGCTGGAGCGCCGGCTGGTGGACCACGGCGCGGCCGGTCCGGCCTTCCCGACCTCGGTGGGGGCCGGGCCGAACTCCGGCCTCGCCGGTCACACGCCCACCGACCGGCGGGTCGAGGAGGGCGATTTCCTCAGTGTCTGCCTGGGCGCCGACTACCGCGGTTACCGCAGCGAGATCGCCCGCACCTTCGTCATCGGCACCACCCCGGCGGACTGGCAGATCGAGCTGTACGACCAGGTCTTCGCGGCCCAGCGGGCCGGCCGGGAGGCCCTCGCGCCGGGCACCCCGTACCGCGATGTGGACCGCGCGGCGCGGGTCGTGCTGGAGGCCGCGGGGCACGGCGAGCGGCTCGGACCGGGCATCGGACACGGCGTGGGACTCGAAAACGACGAGGACCCTCGGCTGACGCCTTCGGCAATGGGTAAACTGGACGCTTGCGTGCCGGTCACCGTAGATCCGGGGGTTCACCTCCCGGGGCGCGGCGGGGTCCGGATCGATGACACGCTCGTCGTCCGCTCAGAAGCGGATGGCGGACCCGAGCTACTCACCATTACGACCAAAGAGCTGCTCGCGCTCTGACGGGCGCACCGCACTTTCTGGTTCCACCAGCCCAGGAGATACCGCAACCGTGGCATCCACGAACGACCTCAAGAACGGCATGGTGCTCAAGCTCGACGGGGGCCAGCTCTGGTCCGTCGTCGAGTTCCAGCACGTCAAGCCCGGCAAGGGCCCCGCCTTCGTCCGTACGAAGCTGAAGAACGTGCTCTCCGGCAAGGTCGTCGACAAGACCTTCAACGCGGGCGTGAAGGTCGAGACGGCCACCGTCGACAAGCGCGGCATGCAGTTCTCGTACATGGACGGCGAGTACTTCGTGTTCATGGACATGGACACGTACGACCAGCTGCACGTCGACCGCAAGACCGTCGGCGACGCCGCCAACTTCCTGCTCGAGGGCTTCGAGGCCGTCGTCGCGAAGCACGGTGACGAGGTGCTCTACGTCGAGCTGCCCGCCGCCGTCGAGCTCGTCATCGAGCACACCGAGCCGGGTGTCCAGGGCGACCGCTCCACCGGTGGCTCCAAGCCCGCCAAGCTGGAGACCGGCTTCGAGATCCAGGTCCCGCTCTTCATCACCACTGGTGAGAAGATCAAGGTCGACACTCGCACCGGTGATTACCTCGGTCGGGTGAACAGCTAACCGTGGCCGCTCGCAGCAAGGCCCGTAAGCGCGCCTTCCAGATCCTCTTCGAGGCCGATCAGCGCGGGATCACCGTGCAGAACGTCCTCGCCGACTGGATCCGGCACTCGCGGTCCGACGACCGGCAGCCGCCGGTCAATGAGTACACCATGCAGCTGGTCGAGGGGTACGCCGAGCACGTCGCCCGTATCGACGAGCTGATCGCCACCTACGCGGTCGACTGGGACCTGGACCGGATGCCGGTCGCGGACCGGAACATCGTGCGGCTCGGTGCCTACGAGCTGATCTGGGAGGACGGCACTCCGGACGCGGTCGCGATCGACGAGGCGGTGCAGCTCGCCAAGGAGTTCTCGACCGACGACTCGCCGGCCTTCGTCAACGGCCTGCTCGGCCGCTTCAAGGAGCTCAAGCCGAGTCTTCGCCGGGCATGACGAAACCGCCGTGGGGGGCGGGAAACCCAATGGGTTTCCCGCCCCCCACGGCGGTTCGTTTTTTAATGACCGGGACGGCTAGGCGTCCTCGTGCTGGACGGCGCGGCGCGCGTCGGCGTCCAGGACGCCCCAGCTGATCAGCTGCTCGGTGAGCACCGAAGGCGACTGGTCGTAGATCACGGCAAGAGTGCGGAGGTCGTCCTGGCGGATCGACAGGACCTTGCCGTTGTAATCGCCACGCTGGCTCTGGATGGTCGCCGCGTAACGCTGGAGCGGGCCCGCCTTCTCGGCCGGCACATGGGCCAGGCGCTCAAGGTCCAGGACCAGCTTCGGCGGCGGCTCGGCGGCCCCGCCGGGAGTGGTGCCCGGCAGCAGTTCCTGCACCGGAACGCCGTAGAAATCGGCCAGCTCGGCCAGGCGCTGGACGGTCACTGCACGGTCGCCGCGCTCGTACGAGCCCACTACGACGGCCTTCCAACGGCCCTGGGACTTCTCCTCGACGCCATGGAGGGAGAGGCCCTGCTGGGTGCGGATGGCGCGGAGCTTGGCCCCGAGCTGTTTGGCGTATTCGCTGGACATAAAGCTCCCCGGACGAAGACTGGTAACTCACTGTGAGGTTACGCAGCGTAATCTGACTTCGTCAAGCCGAATGGTCCACAGCATCCCCCGTCAGGGGCGATGGCGCCTGTTCAGCGCGGACCCTGGTAACGTGAAACCGTTAATCCGACGTCCTTTAAAGTCCGTCCCGTGAGGCGGAGAAGGAGGTCCGTTTCGTATGGACGCACACCGTGACGCAATCCCTCCGGGTTCCGTCTCCGCCCGTCCCGTGCTCGAAGCACCGGACATCGCCCGGGTCCTGACCCGTATCGCCCACGAGATCGTCGAACGCGCCAAGGGCGCCGACGACGTGGTGCTCCTCGGCATTCCCACGCGCGGCGTCTTCCTCGCCCGCCGGCTGGCCGCCAAGCTCGAAGAGATCACCGGCGGCACGATGCCGGTCGGCTCCCTCGACATCACCATGTACCGCGACGACCTGCGGCTGCGGCCCGCCCGCGCGCTGGCCCGCACCGAGATCCCCGGCGAGGGCGTCGACGGCCGTCTGGTGATCCTCGTCGACGACGTGCTCTTCTCCGGCCGCACGATCCGCGCCGCGCTCGACGCGCTGGGCGACATCGGCCGCCCGCGCGCCGTCCAGCTCGCCGTCCTCGTCGACCGGGGCCACCGCGAGCTCCCGATCCGCGCCGACTACGTCGGCAAGAACCTCCCCACGTCGCTGCGGGAGACGGTCAAGGTCCAGCTCACCGAGGAGGACGGCCGCGACAGCGTGCTCCTCGGCACGCGCGAGACCGCCCCGGCCGAGCAGTAGCAGCCCCCGCGGACCCGGTGCGCCCGGGCCCGTGAAGCCGCATGCCCGGCTGTTGCCCGTTCACATCCCCCCACACCTCCTCAACCACGGAGCAACCGGATGAAGCGCCACCTCATCTCGGCCGCCGACCTCACGCGCGACGACGCCGTCCTGATCCTCGACACCGCCGAGGAGATGGCCCGGGTCGCCGACCGGCCGATCAAGAAACTCCCGACCCTGCGCGGCCGCACCGTCGTCAACCTCTTCTTCGAGGACTCGACGCGCACCCGCATCTCCTTCGAGGCCGCCGCCAAGCGGCTCTCCGCCGACGTCATCAACTTCTCGGCCAAGGGCTCCTCGGTCTCCAAGGGCGAGTCGCTCAAGGACACCGCCCTGACGCTGGAGGCCATGGGCGCGGACGCCGTCGTCATCCGCCACCACGCCTCCGGCGCCCCCTACCGGCTCGCCAACTCCGGCTGGATCGACGGCGCGGTCGTCAACGCCGGCGACGGCACCCACGAGCACCCCACCCAGGCGCTGCTGGACGCCTTCACCATGCGCCGCCGCCTGGTGGGCCGCGACGCCGGCATCGGCCGCGACCTGTCCGGCCGCCGGATCACGATCGTCGGCGACGTCCTGCACAGCCGGGTGGCCCGCTCCAACGTCCACCTGCTGACCACCCTCGGCGCCGAGGTCACCCTGGTGGCCCCGCCCACCCTGGTGCCCGTCGGCGTCGAGACCTGGCCCTGCGAGGTCAGCTACGACCTGGACACCGTGCTCCCCAAGTCCGACGCCGTGATGATGCTGCGGGTGCAGCGCGAGCGGATGAACGCCGCCTTCTTCCCGACCGAGCGCGAGTACGCCCGCCGGTACGGCCTGGACGGCGACCGCATGGCGAAGATGCCCGAGCACGCGATCGTGATGCACCCCGGCCCGATGAACCGCGGCATGGAGATCACCGCCGAGGTCGCCGACTCCGACCGCTGCACGGCCGTGGAGCAGGTCGCCAACGGCGTCAGCACCCGGATGGCGGTCCTCTACCTGCTGCTCGGCGGCTCCGAGCCGGCCGTCACCACCACCAACGCCCGCACCGAGGAGAACAAGTAATGACCAAGATCCTGATCCGCGGTGCGAAGCTCCTCGGCGGCGAGCCCCAGGATGTCCTGATCGACGGCGAGACCATCGCCGCGGTCGGCACGGGTCTGAGCGCCGAGGGCGCCCAGGTCATCGAGGCCGACGGCAAGATCCTGCTGCCCGGCCTGGTCGACCTCCACACCCACCTGCGCGAGCCCGGCCGCGAGGACTCCGAGACCGTCCTCACCGGCACCCGCGCCGCCGCGAGCGGCGGCTTCACCGCCGTCTTCGCGATGGCCAACACCTTCCCGGTCGCCGACACCGCCGGCGTCGTCGAGCAGGTCTGGCGCCTGGGCAAGGAGTCCGGCTACTGCGACGTGCAGCCCATCGGCGCCGTCACCGTCGGCCTGGAGGGCAAGCAGCTCTCCGAGCTCGGCGCCATGCACGAGTCCGCAGCCGGCGTCACCGTCTTCTCGGACGACGGCAAGTGCGTCGACGACGCCGTGATCATGCGCCGCGCCCTGGAGTATGTGAAGGCCTTCGGCGGCGTCGTCGCCCAGCACGCCCAGGAGCCCCGCCTCACCGAGGGCGCCCAGATGAACGAGGGCGTCGTCTCCGCCGAGCTGGGCCTCGGCGGCTGGCCCGCCGTCGCCGAGGAGTCGATCATCGCCCGCGATGTCCTCCTCGCCGAGCACGTCGGCTCCCGGGTGCACATCTGCCACCTCTCCACGGCCGGCTCGGTCGAGATCGTCCGCTGGGCCAAGTCCCGCGGCATCGACGTCACCGCCGAGGTCACCCCGCACCACCTGCTGCTCACCGACGACCTGGTGCGCTCGTACAACCCCGTCTACAAGGTGAACCCGCCGCTGCGCACCGAGCGCGACGTGCTGGCGCTGCGCGAGGCGCTGGCCGACGGCACCATCGACATCGTCGCCACCGACCACGCCCCGCACCCGCACGAGGACAAGGACTGCGAGTGGGCCGCGGCCGCCATGGGCATGGTCGGCCTGGAGACCGCGCTCTCCGTCGTCCAGCACACGATGGTCGAGACCGGGCTGCTGGACTGGGCCGGCGTCGCCGACCGGATGTCCGCCACGCCCGCCCGCATCGGCAGCCTGTCCGGCCACGGCCGCCCCATCGCTCCCGGGGAGCCCGCCAACCTCACCCTGGTCGATTCGGCTTACCGTGGTGTCGTGGACCCCGCGGGCTTCGCCTCCCGCAGCCGTAACACCCCTTACGAGGGGCGTGAGCTGCCGGGTCGCGTCACCCACACCTTCCTGCGGGGCCGCGCGACGGTCGTGGACGGGAAACTGGCGTGACACCTCTGCACACTCTGACAACGCTCGCAGCTGAGGAGAAGTCCCAGCAGGTGACCGACTGGGCCGCACGCATCGGCTGGGTCGTGGGACTGCTGCTCTTCATCGCACTCGTCTACTGGCTGATGCGCGAGGGCTGGAAGTGGCGCGGCACGCTCCAGGGCGACCTGCCCGAGCTGCCCACCGCCCCCGAGGAGCCCGGCGAGACCACCCTGACGATGGCGGGCCGCTACCACGGCTCCACCACCGCCGGGCAGTGGCTCGACCGCATCGTGGCCCGTGGCCTCGGCACCCGCAGCCGGGCCGAGCTCACCCTGACGGACCAGGGCGTCGGCGTCGTACGGCCCGGCGCGGAGGACTTCTTCATCCCCGCCGCCGCGCTCCGCGGCGCCCGCCTCGACAAGGGCATCGCCGGCAAGGTCCTCGCCGAGGGCGGCCTGCTGGTGATCACCTGGGAGCACGGCGGCCGGGAGATCGACTCCGGCTTCCGCTCCGACCGCGCCGCCGAGCACGCGGCCTGGGCCCGGGCCCTCACCGCACAGCACCACTCGAACCGACACGACATGGAAGGCGCACGATGACGACCTCCACCAGGGGAGCCGCGCACGCTCCCGCCGTACTCGTCCTGGAGGACGGCCGGATGTTCCGCGGCCGCGCCTACGGGGCCGTGGGGGTGACCTTCGGCGAGGCGGTGTTCTCCACCGGCATGACCGGCTACCAGGAGACCCTGACCGACCCCTCGTACCACCGCCAGGTGGTCGTCATGACCGCCCCGCACGTCGGCAACACCGGCGTGAACGACGAGGACCCCGAGTCCCAGCGGATCTGGGTCGCCGGCTACGTCGTCCGCGACCCCGCCCGTATGCCCTCCAACTGGCGCTCGCGCCGCTCCCTCGACGAGGAGCTGGTCAAGCAGGGCGTCGTCGGTATCAGCGGCATCGACACCCGCGCGCTCACCCGCCACCTGCGCGAGCGCGGCGCCATGCGCGTCGGCATCTTCTCCGGCAACAGCCTGCCCGACGAGGGCACGATGCTCGCCGAGGTCCGCCAGGCCCCCGAGATGCAGGGCGCCGACCTCTCCGCCGAGGTCGCCACCAAGGAGACCTACGTGGTCCCCGCGATCGGCGAGAAGAAATTCACCGTCGCCGCGATCGACCTGGGCATCAAGGGCATGACCCCGCACCGGATGGCCGAGCGCGGCATCGAGGTGCACGTGCTGCCGGCCACGGCCACCGCCGAGGACGTCTACGCCGTCAACCCCGACGGCGTGTTCTTCTCCAACGGCCCGGGCGACCCGTCCACCGCCGACCACCCCGTCGCCGTCATGCGCGAGGTCCTCTCCCGCAGGACGCCGCTGTTCGGCATCTGCTTCGGCAACCAGATCCTCGGCCGCGCGCTCGGCTTCGGCACCTACAAGCTGAAGTACGGCCACCGCGGCATCAACCAGCCCGTGCAGGACCGTACGACCGGCAAGGTCGAGGTCACCGCGCACAACCACGGCTTCGCCGTCGACGCCCCGCTCGACGCGGCGACCGACACGCCCTACGGCCGGGTGGAGGTCTCCCACGTGTGTCTCAACGACAACGTGGTGGAGGGCCTCCAGCTGCTCGACCAGCCGGCTTTCAGCGTCCAGTACCACCCCGAAGCGGCGGCGGGCCCGCACGACGCCGCCTACCTGTTCGACCGCTTCGTGACCCTGATGGAGGGCCAGCGTGCCTAAGCGCACCGACATCCAGTCCGTTCTGGTCATCGGCTCCGGCCCGATCGTCATCGGCCAGGCCGCCGAGTTCGACTACTCCGGCACCCAGGCCTGCCGCGTCCTGAAGTCCGAGGGCCTGCGGGTCATCCTGGTCAACTCCAACCCGGCCACGATCATGACCGACCCGGAGATCGCCGACGCCACATACGTCGAGCCGATCACCCCGGAGTTCGTCGAGAAGATCATCGCCAAGGAGCGCCCCGACGCCCTCCTGCCCACCCTCGGCGGCCAGACCGCGCTCAACACCGCGATCTCCATGCACGAGAACGGCGTCCTGGAGAAGTACGGCGTCGAGCTGATCGGCGCCAACGTCGAGGCGATCCACAAGGGCGAGGACCGCGACCTGTTCAAGGGCGTCGTCGAGGCCGTCCACGCCAAGATCGGCCACGGCGAGTCCGCCCGCTCGGTCATCTGCCACACCATGGACGAGGTCCTCGCGGGCGTCGACACGCTCGGCGGCTACCCCGTCGTCGTCCGCCCCTCCTTCACCATGGGCGGCGCCGGCTCCGGCTTCGCCCACGATGAGGAGGAGCTGCGCCGCATCGCCGGCCAGGGCCTCACGCTCTCCCCGACCACCGAGGTGCTCCTGGAGGAGTCCATCCTCGGCTGGAAGGAGTACGAGCTGGAGCTGATGCGCGACCGCAACGACAACGTCGTGGTCGTCTGCTCCATCGAGAACTTCGACCCGATGGGCGTGCACACCGGTGACTCGATCACCGTCGCCCCGGCGATGACCCTCACCGACCGCGAGTACCAGCGGCTGCGCGACATCGGCATCGCGATCATCCGCGAGGTCGGCGTCGACACCGGCGGCTGCAACATCCAGTTCGCGGTGAACCCCGAGGACGGCCGGATCATCGTCATCGAGATGAACCCGCGCGTCTCCCGCTCCTCGGCGCTCGCCTCCAAGGCCACCGGCTTCCCGATCGCCAAGATCGCGGCCCGCCTCGCCGTCGGCTACACGCTGGACGAGATCCCCAACGACATCACCGAGAAGACCCCGGCCTCCTTCGAGCCCACGCTCGACTACGTCGTGGTCAAGGCCCCCCGCTTCGCCTTCGAGAAGTTCCCGGCCGCCGACGCCACCCTCACCACCACCATGAAGTCGGTGGGCGAGGCCATGGCCATCGGCCGCAACTTCACCGAGGCGCTCCAGAAGGCCCTGCGCTCGCTGGAGAAGAAGGGCTCGCAGTTCGACTTCGTCTCCACGCCCGGCGACAAGACGGAGCTGCTGGCGAAGGCCGTCGTCCCCACGGACGGCCGGATCAACACGGTCATGGCGGCCGTCCGCGCCGGCGCCACGCCCGAGGAGGTCTTCGACGCCACGAAGATCGACCCGTGGTTCGTCGACCAGCTCTTCCTGATCAACGAGATCGCCGAGGAGGTCCGCACCGCCGAGAAGCTGGAGCCGGGCATCCTCGCCGAGGCCAAGCGGCACGGCTTCTCCGACGCCCAGATCGCGGGCATCCGCGGCCTGCGCGAGGACGTCGTCCGCGAGGTCCGCCACGCCCTCGGCGTCCGCCCGGTCTACAAGACGGTCGACACCTGCGCCGCCGAGTTCGCCGCGAAGACCCCGTACTTCTACTCCTCCTACGACGAGGAGTCCGAGGTCGCGCCGCGCGAGAAGCCCGCGGTGATCATCCTGGGCTCGGGTCCGAACCGCATCGGCCAGGGCATCGAGTTCGACTACTCCTGCGTCCACGCCTCCTTCGCGCTCAGCGACGCGGGCTACGAGACCGTGATGGTCAACTGCAACCCCGAGACCGTCTCCACCGACTACGACACCTCCGACCGGCTCTACTTCGAGCCGCTCACCCTGGAGGACGTCCTGGAGATCGTCCACGCCGAGACCCTCGCCGGTCCCGTCGCGGGCGTCGTCGTCCAGCTCGGCGGCCAGACCCCGCTCGGCCTCGCCCAGGCGCTCAAGGACAACGGCGTGCCGATCGTCGGCACCTCGCCCGAGGCCATCGACCTCGCCGAGGAGCGCGGCGCCTTCGGCCGCGTGCTCACCGAGGCCGGCCTGCCCGCGCCGAAGTACGGCACGGCCTTCTCCTTCGACGAGGCCAAGGCCATCGCCACCGAGATCGGCTACCCGGTCATGGTCCGCCCGTCCTACGTGCTCGGCGGCCGCGGCATGGAGATCGTCTACGACGAGCCCTCCCTCGGCGGCTACCTGGAGCGGCACGCCGGCCTGATCTCCGAGCACCCGGTCCTCATCGACCGATTCCTCGACGACGCCATCGAGATCGACGTCGACGCGCTCTACGACGGCGAGGAGCTCTACCTCGGCGGCGTCATGGAGCACATCGAGGAAGCCGGCATCCACTCCGGCGACTCCGCCTGCGCGCTGCCCCCGATCACCCTCGGCGGCCACGACATCAAGCGGCTGCGCGCCTCCACCGAGGCCATCGCCAAGGGCGTCGGCGTCCGCGGACTGATCAACATCCAGTTCGCCATGGCCGGGGACATCCTCTACGTGCTGGAGGCCAACCCGCGCGCCTCCCGCACCGTCCCCTTCACCTCCAAGGCGACCGCCGTGCCGCTGGCCAAGGCCGCCGCCCGCATCTCGCTGGGCGCCACCGTCGCCGAGCTGCGCGCCGAGGGCATGCTGCCCCGGGAGGGCGACGGCGGCACCCTGCCGCTGGACGCGCCGATCTCCGTCAAGGAGGCCGTGATGCCGTGGTCGCGCTTCCGCGACGCCTCCGGCCGCGGCGTGGACACCGTCCTCGGCCCGGAGATGCGCTCCACCGGCGAGGTCATGGGCATCGACAACGTCTTCGGCACGGCGTACGCCAAGTCGCAGGCCGGCGCGTACGGCGCGCTGCCCACCAAGGGCCGCGCGTTCGTCTCCGTCGCCAACCGCGACAAGCGCTCGATGATCTTCCCGGCCCGTGAGCTGGTCGCCCACGGCTTCGAGCTGCTGGCCACCTCCGGCACCGCCGAGGTCCTCAAGCGCAACGGCATCAACGCCACCGTCGTGCGCAAGCAGAGCGAGGGCGAGGGCCCCAACGGCGAGAAGACCATCGTCCAGCTCATCCACGACGGCCAGGTCGACCTGATCGTCAACACCCCGTACGGCACCGGCGGCCGCCTCGACGGCTACGAGATCCGCACCGCCGCGGTCGCCCGCGCGGTCCCGTGCCTGACCACGGTCCAGGCGCTCGCCGCCGCCGTCCAGGGCATCGAGGCACTCACCCGCGGCGACGTCGGCGTCCGTTCCCTCCAGGAACACGCCGGAGCGCTCACCGCCGCCCGCGAGGCGTAGGGCACAGGAGGGGGACACCGACCGGTGTCCCCCTCTTCATGAGGCTCCCTCGCCGACTCCTCACCGCGCCCTCACGGGCCCCCTCCACGAGCCCGTACGGGCGCGCTCACGAGCCCTCACGGGCCCCTCGCCCGGGACCCGCCGCCCCCCTCGCAAGAAGGCTTGAAATGTACCGTCTCCTCTTCGATCTGCTCTTCAAGCGCATGGACCCGGAGAAGGCCCACCACCTGGCCTTCGGCTGGATCCGCGCCGCCGCCCGGGTGCCCGTCCTGCGCACCCTCGTCGCCGCCGTCCTGGCCCCCCGCCACAAGGCGCTGCGCACCGAGGCGCTCGGCCTGCGCATGCACGGCCCCTTCGGCCTCGCGGCGGGCTTCGACAAGAACGCCTCCGCCGTCGACGGCATGGCCATGCTGGGCTTCGACCACGTCGAGATCGGCACCGTCACCGCCCAGTCGCAGCCGGGCAACCCCAGGAAGCGCCTGTTCCGGCTCGTCGCCGACCGCGCGCTCATCAACCGCATGGGCTTCAACAACGACGGCTCCGCGGCCGTCGCCGAGCGCCTCGCGGCCCGTAAGGCTGCCTTCCGCACGACGGTCGGCGTCAACATCGGCAAGACCAAGGTGGTCCCCGAGGAGGAGGCCGTCGCCGACTACGTCACCTCCACCGAGCGGCTGGCCGCCCACGCCGACTACCTCGTCGTCAACGTCTCGTCGCCCAACACGCCCGGTCTGCGCGACCTCCAGGCCACCGAGGCGCTGCGCCCCCTGCTGACCGCCGTCCGCGAGGCCGCGGACCGCACGGTCACCTCGCGCCGCGTCCCGCTGCTGGTGAAGATCGCCCCCGACCTGGCCGACGAGGACGTCGACGCCGTCGCCGACCTCGCCGTCGAGCTGGGCCTGGACGGCATCATCGCCACCAACACCACCATCGCCCGCGAGGGCCTGGGTCTGAAGACCCCCGCGCGGACCGTCGAGGCCATCGGCGCCGGCGGCCTGTCCGGCGCGCCCCTCAAGGCCCGCTCGCTGGAGGTCATCGGCCGCCTGTACGCCCGTGTGGGCGACCGGATCACCCTCGTGGGCGTCGGGGGCGTCGAGACCGCGGACGACGTCTGGGAGCGCATCCTGGCGGGCGCCACGCTGGTCCAGGGCTACAGCGCCTTCATCTACGAGGGCCCCTTCTGGTGCCGCCGTATCCACCGCGGCCTCGCCGAGCGGCTGGCCGCGAGCCCGTACGCCACGTTGGCCGACGCGGTGGGTGCGGCGACGCGGCAGAAGACGGCCTGACGCCGTCGCCCAGGGTTGTGGGCAATCGTTCCGCGGGGCGGAACAGGTGGGCACAACCCGACCACGGACCGCACCCGACCCCCCTGACCTCCGGAGGAACTCCGTGACCACCCCCGCCGCCGAAAGCTTCGGCAGCCGCCTCCGCCGCGCCATGGACGAGCGCGGCCCCCTCTGCGTCGGCATCGACCCGCACGCCGCCCTCCTCGCCGACTGGGGCCTGTCCGACGACATCGCCGGCCTGGAGCGCTTCACGCGCACCGTCGTCGAGGCGCTCGCCGACCGGGTGGCCGTCCTCAAGCCGCAGTCCGCGTTCTTCGAGCGCTTCGGCTCGCGCGGCATCGCCGTCCTGGAGCGGGCCGTCGCCGACTCCCGGGAGGCCGGCGCGCTGGTCCTCATGGACGCCAAGCGCGGGGACATCGGCTCCACCATGGCCGCCTACGCCGCCACCTACCTGGACCCGGCCTCGCCGCTGTTCTCGGACGCCGTCACCGTCAGCCCCTACCTGGGCTACGGCTCGCTGCGCCCGGCGCTGGACCTGGCCCGCGAGAGCGGCACCGGCGTGTTCGTCCTCGCGCTGACCTCGAACCCCGAGGGCGCCGAGGTGCAGCACGCGGTGCGCGCCGGGGGAGCGAGCGTCGCGGCGACGATGCTGGACCACCTCCGGGCCGAGAACGCCGGGGAGAACGCCGCCGGGGCCATGGGCTCGTACGGCGCGGTCGTGGGCGCGACGCTGGGCGACACGCTCGGCGCGGCCGGGGCCGACCTGTCGATCGGCGGCCCGCTGCTGGCCCCCGGCATCGGCGCGCAGGGCGCGACCGCGGCCGACCTGCCGAAGGTCTTCGGCGCGGCCGTCCGCGACGTCGTCCCGAACGTCAGCCGCGGCGTGCTGCGGCACGGCCCGGACGCGGCCGCGCTGCGGGCGAGCGCCGCCCGGTTCGCGGACGAGGTCCGGGAAGCGGCGGACGCGGGCGGTCCCGGGGCACGCTGAAACGCCCCGCCGTCCGGCGCGGGCGGCGGGTACGGGCCGCGGAAGTCCCCGGTCGGTCCCGGGCGGGTCTCAGGCCGTCCGCGGGCCGGCCGCGGACGGGTCGCGGAGGGCTCTGCGGTGGGCTCCCGACAGTACCCGGCGGTACCCGGGACAAGATCTCGGACAAGAATTGTCGGTCATTATGTCCGGAAAGGTCCTGGTCGAGCGAGTCTGACCAGGACTTTTCGTCTGTTCTCGCTGACTGGAGCGGGATCGGCCGCTAGTCTCCGACGAGAGCGAACGTGCAAGCGCGTTGCTCGTTGCTCCGCAGGTGTGGGCCGACTAGGTTCCTCACCGGTCCGTTATCCGACAGTTCGATATCCGAGGTGACGTAGGCGTGGCTCTTCCGCCCCTTACCCCTGAACAGCGCGCAGCCGCGCTCGAAAAGGCCGCCGCGGCTCGCCGGGAGCGCGCCGAGGTCAAGAATCGGCTCAAGCACTCCGGCGCCTCGCTGCACGAGGTCATCGAGCAGGGCCAGAAGAATGAAGTCATCGGCAAGATGAAGGTCAGCGCACTCCTGGAGAGCCTTCCGGGTGTGGGCAAGGTCCGCGCCAAGCAGATCATGGAGCGGCTCGGCATCTCCGAGAGCCGCCGGGTGCGCGGGCTCGGCTCGAATCAGATCGCCTCCTTGGAGCGTGAGTTCGGCGGCAAGGCCGCCTGACGTTCCCAGGCACTCCCGGGAACCGGGATAATCACTGCATGAGTACTGCAGTCTCCCGGGGGACGTCCCCCGTACCCCCGGCCAGACAACCGCGGCTGACCGTGCTCTCCGGCCCCTCCGGGGTCGGTAAGAGCACGGTCGTCGCCCATATGCGCAAGGCCCACCCCGAGGTGTGGCTCTCGGTATCGGCCACCACCCGCAAGCCGCGCCCCGGCGAGCGGGAAGGTGTCCAGTACTTCTTCGTGGACGACGGCGAATTCGACAAGCTCGTCGCCAACGGTGAGCTGCTGGAGTGGGCGGAGTTCGCCGGCAACCGCTACGGCACGCCGCGCCAGGCGGTCCTCGACCGCCTGGAGGCCGGTGAGCCCGTGCTGCTGGAGATCGACCTCCAGGGCGCCCGGCAGGTCCGAGAGTCCATGCCGGACGCCCAGCTGGTCTTCCTCGCGCCCCCGAGCTGGGACGAGCTGGTCCGCCGGCTCACCGGCCGGGGCACCGAGTCGCCCGAGGTCATCGAGCGCCGACTGGCCGCCGCGAAGGTCGAGCTGGCGGCCGAGTCGGAGTTCGATGTGACGTTGGTCAACACCTCCGTCGAGGACGTCGCGCGCGAGCTGCTAGCCTTGCTGCGTTGAACTGGGGATATCACCCCGAAGTTCCTGATCTCCACCCCCATCGGAAGGCAGACAGTGTCCTCTTCCATCACCGCGCCCGAGGGCATCATCAACCCTCCGATCGATGAGCTCCTCGAGGCCACCGACTCGAAGTACAGCCTGGTGATCTACGCCGCCAAGCGCGCCCGTCAGATCAACGCCTACTACTCGCAGCTCGGCGAGGGCCTGCTGGAGTACGTCGGTCCGCTGGTGGACACCCACGTCCACGAGAAGCCGCTCTCCATCGCGCTCCGTGAGATCAACGCCGGTCTGCTGACCTCCGAGGCCATCGAGGCCCCGGCCCAGTAGCAGCCGTTCGGTTCCTCACCGCCACAGGCCCGGCAGGGCCCCTCCCGCGTCTCGTCGGGGGGAGCGCCTGCCGGGCCTGTGGTGTGTCATGGGACCGTACGGTCGTACGTACGCACGAGATGGCGGGGAGAAGCCAAACGATGGACAAGCCCAAGGTCGTCCTGGGGGTCAGCGGCGGGATCGCCGCCTACAAGGCGTGCGAGCTGCTGCGCCGCCTCACCGAGTCGGGGCACTCCGTACGGGTGGTCCCGACCGCCGCGTCGCTGCACTTCGTCGGCGAGGCGACCTGGTCGGCGCTGTCCGGGCAGCCGGCCGCCACCCAGGTGTGGGACTCCGTCCACGAGGTGCCGCACGTGCGGATCGGGCAGGAGGCCGATCTCGTCGTCGTCGCGCCCGCCACCGCCGACATGCTGGCCAAGGCCGCGCACGGGCTCGCCGACGACCTGCTGACCAACACCCTCCTCACCGCCCGCTGCCCGGTCGTCTTCGCGCCCGCCATGCACACCGAGATGTGGGAGAACCAGGCCACCCAGGAGAACGTGGCGACCCTGCGGCGCCGCGGCGCGATCGTGATCGAGCCCGCCGTCGGCCGGCTGACGGGCGTCGACACCGGCAAGGGGCGGCTGCCGGACCCCGAGGCGATCTTCGAGGTCTGCCGCCGGGTACTGGCCCGCGGTGCCGAGGGGCAGGCCATGGACCTCGCGGGCCGCCATGTGGTCGTCAGCGCGGGCGGCACCCGGGAGCCCCTGGACCCGGTGCGCTTCCTGGGCAACCGCTCCTCGGGCAAGCAGGGCTACGCCCTGGCCCGTACGGCCGTGGCGCGCGGGGCCAGGGTGACGCTCGTCGCCGCCAACAGCGAGCTGCCCGACCCCGCCGGGGCCGATGTGGTGCGGGTGGGGACGGCGACGCAGATGCGGGAGGCGGTGCTCAAGGCCGCCGCCGACGCCGACGCCGTGGTGATGGCGGCCGCCGTCGCCGACTTCCGTCCGGCCTCCTACGCCTCCGGCAAGATCAAGAAGCGGGACGGGCAGGACCCGGAACCGGTCGTTCTGGTGCGCAATCCGGACATCCTCGCGGAACTCTCCGCGGAACGTCCCCGTCCGGGCCAGATCGTGGTGGGCTTCGCCGCGGAGACGGACGACGTCCTCGCCAACGGCCGGGCCAAGCTCGCGCGCAAGGGCTGCGACCTCCTCGTGGTGAACGAGGTCGGGGAGCGGAAGACCTTCGGCGCCGAGCGGAGCGAGGCCGTCGTGCTGGCGCCGGACGGCTCCGAGACCCCGGTGCCCTTCGGTCCCAAGGAGGGCCTCGCCGACATCGTCTGGGATCTTGTGGCGGACCGTCTCTCCTGAGGCTCCAGGGGCTCCGGAGACGGAGGGTGTCGCAGGTCACTCCACCGGTGAAGGCCAACCGGATGCCCCAACCACGAGAACGCCGGATAAACTGGCTCAGGATCCGCGTCGAGCGCAGCTCTCGAACCGGGTCCTGCAAATGATCAGCCAGCAGCCGCTGCAACCCCAGGGAGCGATGTGTCCCGCCGCCTGTTCACCTCGGAATCTGTGACCGAGGGTCACCCCGACAAGATCGCTGACCAGATCAGCGACACCATTCTCGACGCCCTTCTCCGGGAGGACCCGACCTCCCGTGTCGCCGTCGAGACCCTGATCACCACCGGCCTGGTGCACGTGGCCGGAGAGGTGACGACGAAGGCGTACGCGCCGATCGCCACCCTCGTGCGCAACAAGATCCTCGAGATCGGCTACGACTCCTCCAAGAAGGGCTTCGACGGCGCCTCCTGCGGCGTCTCGGTGTCCATCGGCGGCCAGTCCGCCGACATCGCGCAGGGCGTCGACACCGCGTACGAGAGCCGTGTCGAGGGTGACGAGGACGAGCTCGACAAGCAGGGCGCCGGCGACCAGGGCCTGATGTTCGGCTACGCCTGCGACGAGACCCCCGAGCTGATGCCGCTGCCGATCCACCTGGCGCACCGGCTCTCCCGCCGCCTGTCGGAGGTCCGCAAGAACGGGACCATCCCCTACCTGCGCCCCGACGGCAAGACCCAGGTCACCATCGAGTACGACGGCAACAAGGCCGTGCGCCTGGACACCGTCGTCGTCTCCTCCCAGCACGCGTCCGACATCGACCTGGACTCGCTGCTGGCACCCGACATCCGCGAGTTCGTCGTCGAGCACGTCCTCAAGGAGCTCGTCGAGGACGGCATCAAGCTCGACACCGACGGCTACCGCCTCCTGGTGAACCCGACCGGCCGCTTCGAGATCGGCGGCCCGATGGGCGACGCCGGCCTCACCGGCCGCAAGATCATCATCGACACCTACGGCGGCATGGCCCGCCACGGCGGCGGTGCCTTCTCCGGCAAGGACCCGTCCAAGGTCGACCGCTCGGCCGCGTACGCCATGCGCTGGGTCGCGAAGAACGTCGTCGCCGCGGGCCTGGCCGCTCGCTGCGAGGTCCAGGTCGCCTACGCCATCGGCAAGGCCGAGCCCGTCGGTCTCTTCGTCGAGACCTTCGGCACCAACACGGTCGAGACCGAGAAGATCGAGAACGCCATCGCCGAGGTCTTCGACCTCCGCCCGGCCGCGATCATCCGCGACCTGGACCTGCTCCGCCCGATCTACGCCCAGACCGCGGCGTACGGCCACTTCGGCCGCGAGCTCCCCGACTTCACCTGGGAGCGCACGGACCGGGTCGACGCCCTGAAGAAGGCCGCGGGCCTCTAAGCCCCGGCTCGACCACGCTGTGCCAGGTACGGCCCCGGACCGCGGAATCGGTTCGGGGCCGTACGCGTACCCGCCGGGCCCCTCCGCCCGGTGCGCCCGCCCCGGCCGAGCGCCGTCCGCTGTCAGTGCGGTCTGCTAAGACTGGAGCTGTGAGCAGCGAGAACGGGCGGTCGGGGGCGGGGGAGCCGCCCGAGGCGGCGGAGCGAGGGGGGGAGCAGCTCGCGTTCATCCGGGAGACGGTGCGCAAGGCGAAGGTGCCGCGGGCGAAGCCGCGGACGTGGCGTGGCGCGGCGCTGGCCGGGTCCCTGCCCGTGGCCCGGGTGCTGGTCGACAAGGGCCCCGTCCACCTCGACCAGCTGTGGGAATACGCCGTGCCGGCCGAGCTCGACGCCGCCGCCCAGCCGGGCACGCGGGTCCGGGTCCGCTTCGGCGCGGGCGCCCGCAATGTGCGTGAGGGGCGCCGGGAGGGCGGCGGCCTCCTCGACGGATACATCGTCGAGCGGGTGGCCGAAGCCGAGTACCGGGGGCCGCTGGCGGCGCTGGCCCAGGTCCTGTCTCCCGAGCCCGTGCTCACCCCCGCCCTGTACGAGCTGTGCCGCTCCGTCGCCGACCGCTACGCGGGCTCGCTCGCGGACGTCCTCCAGCTGGCGGTGCCGCCCAGGCACGCCCGTATCGAGGCCGAGCCGTCCCCCGAACCGCTGTCACCGCCGGCCCGGCCCGGACCGGGCACGTGGTCCCGCTATCCCACGGGCCCGGCCTTCCTGGACGCCGTCTCCCGGGGTGACTCGCCGCGTGCCGTGTGGACGGCCCTGCCGGGCCCGCACTGGCCGCAGGAGCTGGCCCGGGCCGCCGGCACCGCCCTCGCGGCGGAGCGCGGCGCACTGCTCGTCCTGCCGGACGGCCGGGCCGCCGCCCGGGTCGACGCCGAGCTGACCGCGCTGCTCGGCGAGGGGCGCCATGTCCTCCTGACCGCCGATCTCGGCCCCGAGGAGCGCTACCGCCGCTGGCTGGCGGTCAGCCGGGGTTCCGTGCGGGTCGTCGTCGGGACCCGGGCCGCCATGTTCGCGCCGGTGCGCGCCCTCGGCCTCGTCGCGATCTGGGACGACGGCGACGGGAGCCACAGCGCCCAGAACGCCCCGCACCCGCACGCCCGCGAGGTGCTGATGTCCCGGGCGGCCCACGAGAAGGCCGCGTTCCTGCTGGGCGGCTTCGGCTGCACGGTCGAGGCGGCCCAGCTGGTGAACACCGGCTGGGCCCTGCCGCTGGCCGCCGACCGCGACCGGGTCAGGGCGACGGCCCCGATGATCCGGACCGTCGGCGACGGCGACGAGGCGCGGGACGAGGCCGCCCGCGCCGCTCGGCTTCCCACGCTCGCCTGGCAGACCGCCCGGGAGGCCCTCAAACACGGCCCGGTGCTGGTGCAGGTGCCGCGCCGGGGGTACGTCCCCCGGCTGGCGTGCGAGCGGTGCCGCGAGCCGGCGCGCTGCACGACGTGCGTCGGCCCCTTGGAGGCGCTGGAGGGCGACGGCGGTCTGCGGTGCGGCTGGTGCGGCCGGGGACAGCCGGAGTGGCACTGCGCCGAGTGCGGCGGGAGGCGGCTGCGCGCCCGGATCGTGGGAGCCGGGCGCACCGCGGAGGAGCTGGGGCGGGCCTTCCCGTCGGTGCCCGTGCGCACCTCCGGCCGTGACCACATCCTCGACCGCGTTCCCGACCGCCCGGCACTCATCGTGTCCACGCCCGGGGCCGAGCCGGTCGCCGAGGGGGGGTACGCGGCGGCCCTGCTCCTCGACGGCTGGGCCCTGCTCGGCTTTCCCGACCTGCGGGCGGACGAGGAGGCGCTGCGCCGCTGGCTGGACGCGGCGGCGCTGGTGCGGAGCCAGGCCGAGGGCGGCACCGTGGTGATCGTCGCCGAGCCGACGCTCCGTCCGGTGCAGGCCCTCGTCCGGTGGGACCCCGCCGGGCACGCCGTGCGCGAGCTCGCCGACCGCGCGGAGCTGGGCTTTCCGCCCGTGTCGCGGATGGCCGCCGTCTCGGGTCCGCCGGAAGCCGTGGCCCAGTTCCTCGCGGCGGCCGAGCTGCCGGCGGACGCCGAGGTGCTCGGCCCGGTGCCCATGTCCGTCACGGCACCGGGCCGGCCGCGCCGACCGGGTGAGGCACCGCCGGGGGAGCGGTGGGACCGCGCCCTGCTGAGGGTCCGTCCCGGGCGGGGCGGCGCGCTGGCCTCGGCGCTCAAGACCGCCCAGGCCGCCCGGCTGGCGGGCCGGGACGGTGAGCCGGTGTCGCTGAGGATCGATCCGCTCAACATCGGCTGAGCCGGGGGACGTCTCCCGGGCGCCGGATGCCTGGCGGCGCTCCCGTACGCGCCCGGCCGGTGGCCACTCCGTACGCCCCCGGCCGGTTCCGGCCGCTCGGTGGGGCGGCGGCGCCTTCGCCGGGTGGCGTGGACCGGGCCCGGCGCGGGGCGCCGGAGACGGAGCCCGGTCGCGCGCCGCCGGACCGGGAGGGCTCGTCACGCGTCGCCGCGGCAGTGGGATCCCAGGGTCGGCGGGGTCACCGGCCCACACCCGCCCGGCGGCGCGGCGCCCGCTCAGCCGTTGCGCGGGCCCGGGAAGGCCGGCGGCCTCGGCTCGTCGCGGTGGGGGGCCACGCTCTGGACCGGGACCGCGCGGGCCGCGGGGACGACCGGCACGGCCGCCGGCTCGGCGGTGCGGACCGCCTCCGCGGGCTCGGGCGTGCTCTGGCCGTTGGACCGGCGGGCGCCGTAACGGCGGTGCACCGCCTGCTTGGTGACCCCCAGCGCCGAACCCACCGCGTCCCACGAGAAGCCCAGCGAGCGGTCGAAGTCGACCGCGGCCGTCACCAGCGTCTCGACGCTGTCCCGCAGCTCCTGCGCCAGCCGTACGGTCGGCGCGGGGGCCCGCCCGTAGACGACGAAGCCGGCGGACGGGCCGGTGCGCCGCGGGCGGTAGACGTTGCCCAGCTGAGCGGTGAGGGTGCGCAGGGCGTCCACCTGCCTGCGGACCCGCTCGATGTCCCGGACCAGGAGATGCAGGCTGGCCCGTGCCTGGGCGTCGTGGGTTGCGTGGTCGGCCATGAAGTAGCCTCTCGGACCGGCGGGGTAAAAGGACTAAAAAAGGCGAGAGTTGACAAGGAACGGAAGCGGGCCGCTGCCGCGGCCCGTTCAGGTCAATCTCTCTTGACCACAACGCGCCACGGCCCGCCGGGTCACGGTATGGGGGCGCACATCCGCCGGAATGGGGCGCGTGAGTGCCCGTACGCCCCCTGAGGGAGCGGGCCCCTAGACTGGTGGGCTGTTCCACTCGGCGCTCGAGGAGAGGTAGTTCGCCACCCATGAGGCTCGTCTTCGCAGGCACCCCCGAGGTCGCCGTTCCCGCCCTCGACGCCCTGATCGCCTCGGAGCGGCACGAGGTCGTCGCCGTCGTCACCCGGCCCGACGCCCCCGCCGGGCGCGGCCGCCGGCTGGTCGCCAGCCCCGTCGCCCAGCGCGCCGAGGAGGCCGGCATCGAGGTGCTCAAGCCCGTCCGGCCGCGTGAGCCGGACTTCCTCGCCCGGCTGGCGGAGATCGCCCCCGACTGCTGCCCGGTCGTCGCCTACGGCGCGCTGCTGCCCAAGGCGGCCCTGGAGGTCCCCGCGCGCGGCTGGGTCAACCTCCACTTCTCGCTGCTGCCCGCCTGGCGCGGTGCCGCGCCCGTCCAGCACGCGATCCTGGCCGGTGACGAGGTCACCGGCGCCTCCACCTTCCTGATCGAGGAGGGCCTGGACTCCGGCCCGGTCTACGGCGTGCTCACCGAGCACGTACGCCCCACCGACACCAGTGGTGATCTGCTCACCCGGCTCGCCTTCGCGGGCGCCGGGCTGCTCTCCGCGACGATGGACGGCATCGAGGACGGCACCCTGAAGGCCGTTCCGCAGCCGGCCGACGGCGTCTCCCTCGCCCCGAAGATCAATGTCGAGGACGCCCGGCTGGACTGGTCCGCGCCCGCCCTGCGGGTGGACCGCGTGGTGCGCGGCTGCGCACCGGCGCCCGGCGCGTGGACGCTCTTCCGCGGTGAGCGGCTCAAGGTGATGGCCGTCGCCCCCGACCCCGCCCGCACCGACCTCGCCCCCGGCGCCGTGGCCGCCGGAAAGAACTCCGTGCACGTCGGCACCGGGTCGCACGCGGTGGAACTGCTCTGGGTCCAGCCGCAGGGCAAGAAGCCGATGAAGGCGGCCGACTGGGCGCGCGGCGTCCGCGTCACCGAGGGCGAGCGGCTCGGCGCGGCGTAGCCCGCGACGGCGGTCTTCGCGACGGCGGTCTTCGCGACGGCCGCCTCCGGCGCGGGACGGCGGGCCGCTCCGGGACGGGTGCCGCGCCCCGTCGGCGGGTGACCGGCCTCCTGCGACGGACGCATGGCTTCCCACGACGGACGCATGGCCTCCGGTCACGGACGTACTGCCGCCCGTGACGGGCATGTGGCCCTCCATGGCGGGCGTGTGACGTCTCGCGAAGGGCGGGTGCCCCGCCGAGGACGGGGCGGCGGCCCCGCCGCGCCCCTCCGCCACGGCGTGGCCCCGTCCCCGGCCACCCGTCACGGCGCGACCCCGGTCGCCGGGGGACGCGCCCCGCCCCGCCCGGCGTACGCTTGACCTCTTCACCACCCCAGCTCCGGAGCACCTTTCGTGAACGATCGCGCCCATCGCCGCCCCGCAAAGCCCTACCGCCGGCCCAAGAAGGACCCGGTACGGATCCTCGCCTTCGAGGCGCTGCGGGCCGTCGACGAGCGCGACGCCTACGCGAACCTCGTGCTGCCCCCGTTGCTGCGCAAGGCCCGTGAGCAGGAGGGCTTCGAGGCACGCGACGCCGCCCTCGCCACCGAGCTCGTCTACGGCACGCTGCGCCGCCAGGGGACGTACGACGCGATCATCGCCTCCTGCGTCGACCGGCCGCTGCGCGAGGTCGACCCGCCGGTGCTGGACGTGCTGAGCCTCGGCGCCCACCAGCTGCTCGGCACCCGCATCCCGCCGCACGCGGCGGTGTCCGCCAGCGTCGAGCTGGCCCGGGTCGTGCTGGGCGACGGCCGCGCGAAGTTCGTCAACGCCGTGCTGCGGAAGATCACGGCGCACGACCTCGACGGCTGGCTGGAGCGGGTCGCCCCGCCCTACGAGGACGACCCCGAGGAGCACCTCGCCGTCGTCCACTCCCACCCGCGCTGGATCGTCTCGGCCCTGTGGGACGCGCTCGGCGGCGGCCGGGCCGGCATCGAGGACCTGCTGGACGCCGACAACGAACGCCCCGAGGTGACGCTCGTCGCCCGCCCCGGACGCGCCACGACCGAGGAGCTGCTCGCGGCGGTCGGCGAGGACTCCGGCCTGCCCGGCCGCTGGTCGCCGCACGCCGTGCGGCTCGCCGAGGGCGGCGAGCCCGGCGCGCTGGAGGCCGTGCGCGAGGGCCGGGCCGGCGTCCAGGACGAGGGCAGCCAGCTGGTCGCGCTGGCCCTCGCGGCCGTGCCCCTGGAGGGGACGGACACGCGCTGGCTGGACGGCTGCGCGGGCCCCGGCGGCAAGGCCGCCCTGCTGGGCGCGCTCGCCGCGCGGCGCGGCGCCGCCCTGCTGGCCTCCGAGAAGCAGCCGCACCGCGCCCGCCTCGTCGAGCGCGCCCTGGCCGGCAACCCCGGCCCGTACCAGGTGATCGCCGCCGACGGCACGCGCCCGCCGTGGCGCGAGGGCACCTTCGACCGGGTCCTGATGGACGTGCCCTGCACCGGCCTGGGCGCCCTGCGCCGCCGCCCCGAGGCGCGCTGGCGGCGCCGGCCCGAGGACCTGGCGGGCTTCGCGCCGCTCCAGCGCGACCTGCTGCGGGAGGCGCTGCGCGCCGTACGGGTCGGCGGCGTCGTCGGCTACGCGACGTGCTCGCCGCACCCCGCGGAGACGAAGGCCGTCGTGACGGACGTCCTCAAGCGGGACGGCGTGAGCGCGGAGTGGATCGACGCGCGCCCGTACATGCAGGGCGTCCCGGCGCTCGGGGACGGCCCCGACGTGCAGCTGTGGCCGCACCTGCACGGCACGGACGCGATGTACCTGGCGCTGCTGCGCCGCACGGCGTAAGTTCCCCCGGCCCGCCCCTACCCGCCCCGGGAAGGGGCGGGTAGGGGAAAGAACCCCTCGCATGGCAGGCTTAAGGACATGGCCGTGCAGATCAACCCCAGCATCCTCTCCGCCGACTTCGCCCGCCTCGCCGACGAGGCGCAGGCGGTCAAGGGCGCCGACTGGCTCCACGTCGACGTGATGGACAACCATTTCGTCCCCAACCTCACGCTCGGCGTGCCGGTCGTCGAGTCGCTGAGCCGGGCCACGGACATCCCGCTGGACTGCCACCTGATGATCGAGGACCCGGATCGCTGGGCCCCGCAGTTCGTCGAGGCCGGCGCGGGTTCCGTGACCTTCCACGCGGAGGCGGCCGCCGCCCCCGTGCGGCTGGCGCGGGAGATCCGGGCCAAGGGGGCGCGGGCGTCGATGGCGCTCAAGCCCGCGACGCCGATCGAGCCGTTCGAGGACCTGCTGCCCGAGCTGGACATGCTGCTGATCATGACGGTCGAGCCCGGCTTCGGCGGCCAGGCGTTCCTCGACATCATGCTCCCCAAGATCCGCCGCACCCGTGAGCTGATCTCGCGCCACGGTCTGGAGCTGTGGCTCCAGGTCGACGGCGGGGTGTCGGCGGAGACCGTGGAGCGCTGCGCGGAGGCGGGGGCGGACGTCTTCGTGGCCGGATCCGCCGTCTACGGTACGGAGGACCCGGCGGCCGCCGTACGCTCCCTGCGCGCGCAGGCGGAGCGGGCCACGGCCGGTGCGTCCTGGGCCTGCGCCCACTGACGTGGCCCCCGGCGCTCGCCCGAAATGCTGAGGGCGAAGGTCAAGGGCTGATCAAGGACCGCCGTTTCTGACAGGATGACGGTCGAGTCCAGAAGCTTGAACACAGGAGTGAGGAGACCGTGGTGTCGACGGGCCGTTCAGCCACGCCGATGGGGCCCGCAGAGCTGGTGCAGGCGGCGGCGATGGCCCGCCGTTTCTATCTCGAGGGCAAGTCGAAGATCCAGATCGCCGAGGAGTTCGGCGTGAGCCGCTTCAAGGTGGCCCGAGTGCTGGAGACGGCGCTCGAGCGCGATCTGGTGCGGATCGAGATCCGGGTCCCGGCCGAGCTGGACGCGGAGCGCTCCGACGCGCTGCGCGCCCGCTACGGCCTGCGGCACGCGGTCGTCGTGGAGTCCCCGGCCGACGCCGCGGACGACGCCCCCGACCCCGAGAACCTCGGTGAGGTGGCGGCGGACCTGCTCGGCGAGCTGGTGCACGAGGGCGACGTCCTCGGCCTGGCCTGGGGCCGCTCCACCATCCACATGGCGGCGGCCCTGCACCGGCTGCCGCCGTGCACGGTCGTCCAGCTCACCGGGGTCTACGACGCGGGCACCGCCGAGCGCGGCTCGGTGGAGGCGGTGCGCCGGGCGGCGCAGGTCTCCGGCGGCGAGGCGCATCCGATCTACGCCCCGATGCTGCTGCCCGACTCCGCGACGGCCGCCGCCCTGCGCGGCCAGACGGGCATCGCGCGGGCCTTCGACTACTTCGACAAGGTCACCGTCGCCGCCGTCTCCATCGGCTCCTGGGCGCCGGGCATCTCGACCGTCTACGACATGCTCACCGACGAGGAGCGCGAGCAGTACGCCTCCCTCGGCGCCGCCGCCGAGATGTCGGCCCACCTCTTCGACGCCGACGGACGCCGCATCGGCCGTGATCTGGGCGAGCGCTGCATCACCGTCGAGGCGGACCGGCTGCGGCGCATACCGGAGGTCGTCGCCATCGCCGGCGGCTCCCGCAAGGCGGCCGCGATCGGCGCGGTGCTGCGCTCCGGGCTGGTCACCAGCCTGGTCACGGACACCGCCGCGGCCGACTACCTGCTGCTGGAGACGGGCCCCGGACCGCGTCCGGCCCTGGACCGGGCGGACCCGGACGGCGCGTAGCCGGTCGTCCGGGGTCCGGCACGGCCGGACCGGTTGCCCAGGTCGACCTGATTTCGGACGATCCGACCAGGGCGTTCCGCCGGTCCTGGAGGTTCGGCCCGGGCCGCGCACCCCGGCTGTCATGGGAGAATGAAGTACGTGCTTTTCCCTCGGCATGCCTTGTCGGGGGTCACCTCCGAACGACTGGGATGTTCAGCACGTGCGTTTCCTCAATGACCAGAAGCCGCCGTACGACCTGACGTACGACGATGTGTTCATGGTGCCGAGCCGCTCCGCGGTCGGCTCCCGCCAGGGTGTGGACCTCTCCGCCCCCGACGGGACGGGCACCACCATTCCGCTCGTGGTCGCGAACATGACCGCGATCGCCGGCCGCCGGATGGCGGAGACGGTCGCCCGCCGCGGTGGCCTCGTCGTCATCCCTCAGGACATTCCGATCGAGGTCGTCACCGAGGTCATCTCCTGGGTCAAGAGCCGTCACCACGTGCTCGACACCCCCATCGTGCTCGCCCCGACGCAGACCGTCGCCGACGCGCTCTCGCTGCTGCCCAAGCGGGCGCACGGCGCCGGCGTCGTGGTCGACGAGGACCAGCGCCCGGTCGGCATCGTCACCGAGCACGACCTGACCGGTGTGGACCGCTTCACCCAGCTGTCCGAGGTCATGTCCAAGGAGCTGCTGCTCCTCGACGCCGACATCGACCCGCGCGAGGCGTTCAACCAGCTGGACGCCGCCCACCGCAAGCTCGCCCCCGCGGTCGGCAAGGACGGCCGTCTGGCCGGCATCCTGACCCGCAAGGGCGCCCTGCGCGCCACGCTCTACACCCCCGCCACCGACGCGGACGGCAAGCTGCGCATCGCCGCCGCCGTCGGCATCAACGGCGACGTGGCCGGCAAGGCCAAGGCCCTGCTGGCGGCCGGCGCCGACACGATCGTCGTGGACACCGCGCACGGCCACCAGGAGTCGATGATCTCCGCGATCAAGGCCGTGCGGGCCCTCGACCCGCAGGTCCCGATCGTCGCGGGCAACATCGTCGCCGCCGAGGGCGTGCGCGACCTCATCGAGGCCGGCGCGGACATCATCAAGGTCGGTGTGGGCCCCGGCGCCATGTGCACCACCCGCATGATGACCGGTGTGGGCCGCCCGCAGTTCTCCGCCGTCCTGGAGTGCGCCGCCGAGGCGAAGAAGTTCGGCAAGCACGTCTGGGCCGACGGCGGTGTCCGGCACCCCCGTGACGTCGCCATGGCGCTCGCCGCCGGCGCGTCCAACGTCATGGTCGGCTCCTGGTTCGCCGGTACGTACGAGTCCCCGGGCGACCTCCAGCAGACCGCCGACGGGCGGCTGTACAAGGAGAGCTTCGGCATGGCCTCGGCCCGTGCCGTGCGCAACCGCACCAGCGAGGAGTCGGCCTACGACCGGGCCCGCAAGGGTCTGTTCGAGGAGGGCATCTCCACCTCGCGGATGTTCCTCGACCCGTCCCGTCCGGGCGTCGAGGACCTGATCGACTCGATCATCGCGGGTGTCCGTTCCTCCTGCACCTACGCCGGCGCCGGCTCCCTGGAGGAGTTCGCCGAGCGTGCCGTCGTCGGCGTCCAGAGCGCCGCCGGTTACGCCGAGGGCAAGCCGCTGCACGCCAGCTGGCAGTAGTCCCGCACAGCCCGGCAAGGGGCGTGGTCCGATCCGGACCGCGCCCCTTTTCGCGTTCCCGGGGGGGCCGTGCGGTGGCGGTGGGAGCGCGGCGCGGGCGGAGTGATCTGGACCACGGTATTCCGCCCACATGTACCGATTCATGATGTGAGATGCAACGATTGGCTGTGAATGCCCCCCATGCGCAATGATCGAACGGCCATGCGCAAGAATGGTGCATTACGAGCGCGGCCTCTCAGCTCATAAGGTCTGCGCAGTACGTGGAGTGGCGGATACCGCTTGCTCGGCGATTCCCCCTCTGCCTCGGGTCGGCTCCCCCCTGCCCACAGCACCCCCCTGAGGGCGTCCCGCCGTCGGTCATCCCCCTCGACAGGCATCGACGAATGGAGCCACCCCAGTGTTGGACAACGGCACAGCGCCCCCCGCCACGGACGACGAGAAGCCGTCGTCCCCGCGGCCGGCCGCCGGCTTCGTGACCGGTGTCATGCGACGCAAGCCGGTCGAGCGCCTGGTCGCCGAGGGCGGCCAGGGCGAGGGCGGCACGCTGCGGCGCTCGCTCGGCATGTGGCAGCTCACGATGATCAGCATCGGGGCGACCCTCGGCACCGGCATCTTCGTGGTGCTCGGCGAGGCCGTGCCGAAGGCGGGCCCGGCCGTCGTCATCTCCTTCGTCATCGCCGGCCTCACGGCGCTGTTCTCGGCCCTGTCCTACGCGGAGCTGGCCGGCACCATCCCGGTCTCCGGATCCTCGTACTCCTACGCCTACGCGACCCTCGGCGAGATCGTCGCCTGGGTCTGCGGCTGGTGCCTGATCCTGGAGTACGGCGTCTCGGTCGCGGCCGTCGCGGTCGGCTGGGGCGAGTACCTCAACGAGCTGCTCGACGGCACCATCGGGGTCACCATCCCGGCCGCGCTGGCCAACCCGCCCGGCACCGACGGCGGCATCTTCAACCTGCCCGCGCTGCTCGTCGTCCTGCTCTGCATGGCCTTCCTGCTGGGCGGGGCCAAGGAGAGCGCCCGCGCCAACACGATCATGGTCGGTGTGAAGATCGCGGCCCTGCTGCTCTTCTGCGCCGTCGCCTTCCTGGGCATCCGCGCCGGCAACTACGCCCCGTTCATGCCGCTCGGCCTCGGCGGCGTCAGCGCCGCGGGCGCCAGCCTCTTCTTCTCCTACATCGGCTTCGACGCCGCCTCCACGGCGGGCGAGGAGGCCAAGGACCCGAAGAAGGACCTGCCCAAGGCGATCATGCTGTCGCTGCTCATCGTCACCGCCCTCTACGTCCTGGTCGCGGCGGTCGCCGTCGGCGCCATGCCGTGGGGCGACTTCGAGGGCTCCGAGGCGGCCCTCGCCGGGATCATGAAGGACGTCACCGGCCAGAGCTTCTGGGCCGTCCTCCTCGCCGCCGGCGCCGTCATCGCCATCGCCAGCGTCGTCCTGACCGTCCTCTACGGCCAGACCCGCATCCTCTTCGCGATGTCCCGCGACGGGCTCGTCCCCAAGACCTTCTCCAAGGTCCACGCCAAGACCGGCGTGCCGCGCGCCAACACCGTGATCGTCTCGGTGTTCTGCGGCGTCCTCGCCGCGGCCGTGCCCCTGGGCGAGCTGGCCAACGCCACCAGCATCGGCACGCTCTTCGCCTTCGCCCTGGTCAACGTGGCCGTCATCGTCCTCTTCTTCACCCGCCCCGAGATGCACCGCAGCTTCAAGGTGCCGCTCTCCGGCCTCCGGGTCGGCGGCCTCCCGCTCGCCCCGATCTTCCCGGCCATCGGCTTCGGGCTGTGCGTGTACATGATGCTCAGCCTGCCCGGCACGACCTGGCGGTATTTCGGCGGGTGGATGCTGGTCGGTCTTGTGATCTACTTCATGTACGGGAAGAGCCGCTCGCGGCTGTCCCGGGAAGACCAGCAGGTATCTCTAGAGAAGTGATCCACCCGCAGTGCGACTGAACGATCTGGACGAACGCATCGTCCACGCCCTCGCCGAGGACGCCCGCCGCTCCTACGCCGACATCGGCACCGAGGTCGGTCTGTCCGCGCCCGCCGTCAAGCGGCGCGTGGACAGGCTGCGGGCCGAGGGCGCCATCACCGGGTTCACCGTCCGGGTGGACCCGGCGGCGCTCGGCTGGGAGACCGAGGGGTTCATCGAGATCTACTGCCGCCGGAACACCTCGCCCGAGGCGATCCACCGCGGCCTGTCGCGCTACCCGGAGGTGGCGTCCGCCTCGACCGTCACCGGCGAGGCGGACGCCATCGTCCAGGTCTTCGCCTCCGACATGCGCCACTTCGAGCGCGTACTGGAGCGCATCGCGGGGGAGCCCTTCGTCGAGCGGACCAAGTCCGTGCTGGTGCTCTCCCCGCTGCTGCGCCGCTTCAGCTCCGGCGCCCCCTCCTGAGCCGGAGCGGCCGCCGGGCAGCGCCCGGAAACCGCTTCCCCACGCCCACGTACGCGGGAGACGATCGGGCCATGAGCGCCATGAGCACGCGATGAGCACGTCATGAGCAGAAGCCCCGGCGAGAGCCCCGCGGGCCCGGCCGGCCCCCTCGGCGGGGCCGGCGCCGCCCGCCTCGACCTGAACCTGCTGATCGCCCTCGACGCCCTGCTCGCCGAGGAGAGCGTCACCGCCGCCGCGGACCGGCTGGGCCTCTCCGGCCCCGCCATGAGCCGCACCCTCGGCCGCATCCGCCAGGCCCTGGGCGACCCCGTGCTCGTACGCGCCGGCCGGCACATGGTGCCCACGCCGCGCGCCCTCGCCCTGCGCCCCCGGGTCCGGCGGGTCCTCGACGACGCCCGCGGCCTCTTCACCGCCGAGGCGGAGGCCGACCCGGCCACCCTGACGCGCACCTTCACCCTCAGCGCGCACGACAGCAGCATCCTGGCCTTCGGCGCGGCACTACTGGGCCGGGCCCGCGACGAGGCCCCCGGCGTCACCCTGCGCTTCCTCGCCGAAGGGCCCGGCGGTCCGGCGCCGCTGCGCGACGGGGTGATCGACCTGGAGGTCGGGGTCATCGACCGCCAGGAGCCCGAGATCCGCGTCGAGACCCTGTTCCAGGACCGCATGGTCGGCGTGGCCCGCGCCGGGCACCCGCTGCTCACCGGCACCGTCACCCCGCGCCGCTACGCCGCCGCGGGCCATCTCGTCGACTCCCGGCGCGGCCGGCTGTCCGGCCCGGTCGACGAGGCGCTCGCCGCGCACGGGCTGCGCCGCCGGGTCGTCGGCAGCGTCCCCACCTTCGCCGCCGCGCTTCATGTGCTCGGCGCGACCGACGCCGTCGGATGCGCCCCCGGCCGGCTCGGCGCCCCGGCCGTCGCGGCGCTCGGCCTGCGCACCTTCGAGATCCCGGTGGACCTCCCGCCGCTCACCGTCGCCATGGCCTGGCACCCCCGTCACGACGCCGACAGCGGCCACCGCTGGCTGCGCGGCCTGGTCCGGGACGCGGTGGGCGAGTACGGCGCGCCGGAGGCGGCTCCGACCCCCGCGCAATGAATCGCACGGAAGAAGCCGAAAGGCGCAACGAATCGTCCACCCACACGCAACAGAGGCGCCTTGTCGGGCCGGGAGCGCAAACCGTAGCGTCAAGGCGTCTTAACGAACGCGCTCGTTCACGAGCACGGCAGGTGGAAAGAGGCCGTATGACGCCGCTGCGTACCGCGCTGTACCAAGGCCCCGCCGGCGTTCCCGCCTCCACCGCCGACAGCCTCGCCTCGCTCGCCGCCGCCGTCCGCCGGGCCGCCGCCGCGGGGGCCCGGCTGCTCCTCACCAACGAGCTGTACCTCACGGGCTACGCCCTCGGCCCCGCGGTCCGGGACCTCGCCGAGCCCGCAGACGGGCCGGGCGCCCGCGCGGTGGCCCGGATCGCCGCCGAGCACGGTCTGGCCATCGGCTACGGCTACCCCGAGCGCGACGGCGGTGACGGAGACGGCGGCGCGATCTTCAACTCCCTCCAGCTCATCGGGCCCGACGGGACGAGCCTCGCGAACTACCGCAAGACGCATCTCTTCGGGGAGTACGAGACCACGTACTTCACCCCGGGCTCCGAGCCGATCGTCCAGGCCGAGCTCGACGGCGTCCGCCTCGGCCTGCTGATCTGCTACGACATCGAGTTCCCCGAGCCCGTCCGCGCGCACGCCCTGGCCGGCACCGAGCTGCTGCTCGCCCCGACCGCGCTGATGCGCCCGTACGAGATCGTCCCGCAGACGATCGTCCCGGCCCGTGCGTGGGAGAGCCAGCTCTACCTGGCCTATGCCAACCGCTGCGGCACCGAAGGGGACTTCTCCTTCGCCGGGCTCAGCTGCCTAGCCGCCCCCGACGGGACCGTACGGGCCCGGGCCGGCGCGGGCGAGGACCTGATCGTCGCCGATGTCGATCCGGCGCTGCTGAAGGCGTCCCGGGCCGAGAACACCTACCTGGACGACCGCCGGCCGGAGCTCTACGGCTCCCTCATCTGACACCCCCTGTCCGACCTCCGACCCTCGTCCGACACCCCTGTCCGACACCCCCGCCGAGGCGACGCAGCGCAGCGAAGCCCCGTGATGCCGTCTTTCAGAGCCGCCCCCCATTCCGCAGGAGAGTTCAGCCGATGACGTCCATGGTGCCCACCGCCGCCCACGACGAGCAGTCGGAGCCGGCCCTGCCGCCGATCACGATGTTCGGCCCGGACTTCCCCTTCCCGTACGACGACTTCCTGGCTCACCCCGCCGGCCTCGGCCAGATACCCGCGACCGAGCACGGCACCGAGGTCGCGGTCATCGGTGGCGGCCTGTCGGGCATCATCGCCGCGTACGAGCTGATGAAGATGGGCCTCAAGCCCGTCGTCTACGAGGCGGACCGGATCGGCGGCCGGCTGCGCACCGTCGGCTTCGAGGGCTGTGACCCCTCGCTCACCGCCGAGATGGGCGCCATGCGCTTCCCGCCCAGCTCCACCGCCCTCCAGTACTACATCGACCTGGTGGGCCTGGAGACCAAGCCCTTCCCCAACCCGCTGGCCCCCGACACCCCGTCGACCGTCGTCGACCTCAAGGGCGAGTCGCACTACGCCAAGTCCCTCGACGACCTGCCCGCGGTCTACCGCGAGGTCGCGGACGCGTGGAGCGCCTGTCTGGAGGAGGGCGCCGACTTCACGGACATGAACCGCGCCCTGCGCGAGCGCGATGTGCCGCGCATCCGGGAGATCTGGGCGAAGCTCGTCGAGAAGCTCGACAACCAGACCTTCTACGGCTACCTCTGCGAGTCGGAGGCGTTCAAGTCCTTCCGGCACCGGGAGATCTTCGGCCAGGTCGGCTTCGGCACCGGCGGCTGGGACACCGACTTCCCCAACTCCATCCTGGAGATCCTGCGCGTCGTCTACACCGAGGCCGACGACCACCACCGCGGCATCGTCGGCGGCAGCCAGCAGCTCCCGCTGCGGCTGTGGGAGCGCGAGCCGGGCAAGCTCGTCCACTGGGCACCGGGCACCTCCCTCTCCTCGCTGCACGACGGCGAGCCCCGCCCCGCCGTCACCCGGCTGCACCGCACGGCGGGCAACCACATCACCGTCACCGACGCCGACGGCGACATCCGCACCTACCGCGCGGCGATCTTCACCGCGCAGTCCTGGATGCTCCTGTCGAAGATCGCGTGCGACGACTCGCTCTTCCCCATCGACCACTGGACGGCGATGGAGCGCACCCACTACATGGAGTCCTCCAAGCTGTTCGTGCCGGTGGACCGGCCTTTCTGGCTGGACAAGGCCGTCGACGACGAAGGAAACGAGACCGGCCGCGACGTCATGTCGATGACGCTCACCGACCGGATGACGCGCGGCACCTACCTCCTGGACGACGGCCCCGACAAGCCGGCCGTCATCTGCCTCTCCTACACCTGGTGCGACGACAGCCTCAAGTGGCTGCCGCTGTCGGCGAACGAGCGCATGGAGGTCATGCTCAAGTCGCTCGGCGAGATCTACCCCAAGGTCGACATCCGCCGCCACATCATCGGCAACCCGGTCACGGTCTCCTGGGAGAACGAGCCCTACTTCATGGGCGCCTTCAAGGCCAACCTCCCGGGCCACTACCGCTACCAGCGGCGTCTGTTCACCCACTTCATGCAGGACCGGCTGCCGGAGGACAAGCGCGGCCTGTTCCTCGCGGGTGACGACATCTCCTGGACGGCCGGCTGGGCCGAGGGCGCCGTGCAGACCGCGCTCAACGCCGTGTGGGGTGTGATGCATCAGTTCGGCGGCGGGACCGACGCCACCAACCCGGGCCCGGGCGACGTCTACGACGAGATCGCGCCGGTGGAGCTCCCGGAGGACTGAGCCGCGCGCGAAGTCCCCTGTGAGGGCCCCGTCCTCCCGCTCCGGGAGACGGGGCTCTCATCCCAGCGGGGTGAGCAGACACCGGCCGACCAGCCCGACGCCGGAGTCCAGCCGGTCGGTGAGCTCCTCCGCCACATCGGGCAGCGTCCGCACCGCCCACAGCGCGCGGAACGACGCCCAGGCCGCGCCGCGGGCCGCGTCCAGGCTCCAGGCGCCCACCAGGTGCGTCAGCGGGTCGGCGACGTCCAGGACGTCCGGCCCCGGCATCAGCTCCTCGCGGATCCGCCCCTCCATGGCGGCCAGCAGCCCGCCGATCCGGTCGAAGTCGCCCTCCAGCGCCGTCGGTTCCGTGCCCAGCGCCCGGCAGGTGTCGGTCAGGGCCAGCGCGAGGTCGTGCCCGATGTGGGCGTTGATCCCGGCCAGCGCGAACTGGAGCGGCCGCACGGCGGGGTGGCCCCGCAGCTGGAACAGCGGCCGCCAGCAGGCGGGTGCCCGGCCGCCCGTGGCGACGCTGTCGACGGCGGCCAGATAGCGCCCGGCGAACCGGACGTCCAGCTCGGCCGCCGCCGGGCCGTCGGCGAATCCGCCGGCCCGCATCCGCCGCCCGATCTCCTCCGTGACCGCCAGATACACCCGGTTGAAGACGGCCACGCCGTCCCTCGGCGGCAGTGCCGCCTCCAGCCCCCGCATCCGCGCCAGCACCTCCGGGACACCGGTGGGTGCGACGGGCTTCCCCCATGTCATCGTCATACACACAGAGTGACATGCATGTACGGAGCGTAGGGGCTTCCCTCGGTCGGACCGCCCGAACGGGTGAACGGACCTGAGGAACGCGGGGAGTTGGGAGAGGGGTGGCGTCAGGCCCGGCCGCGCGCGGGGGCGTCGCCGCCGTCGTTCCCGTCGCCGTCCGCGCCGTTCCCCTCGCCGGCGGCCACCGGGTCGTAGCTGCTCGTGCCCTCGTCCAGCAGGGGCTCCTGCGTCTTGAGGTGGGCCGGGGCCAGGGCGCGCAGGACGTGGTAGCCGGAGAGGACCACGATCGTGCCGAGCGCGATGCCGCTGAGCTCGAAGTTGCTGCTGACCTTCAGGCTGACGCCGCCGATGCCGATGATGACGCCCGCCGCGACCGGCACCAGGTTCAGCGGATTGCGCAGGTCGACCTTGTTGTGCACCCAGATCTGGGCGCCCAGCAGGCCGATCATGCCGTAGAGGATCACGGTGATCCCGCCCAGCACACCGCCCGGGATCGCGGCGACCACGGCGCCGAACTTGGGGCACACGCCGAAGAGGAGGGCGAAGACGGCCGCGGCCCAGTAGGCGGCCGTGGAGTAGACCCGGGTGGCGGCCATCACGCCGATGTTCTCGGAGTACGTGGTGTTGGCCGGCCCGCCGACCGCCGTCGAGAGCATCGTCGCCGCGCCGTCCGCGGAGATCGCGGTGCCCAGCTGGTCGTCCAGCCGGTCGCCCGTCATCTCCCCGACGGCCTTCACATGGCCGGCGTTCTCGGCGATCAGCGCGATCACCACCGGCAGCGCCACCAGGATCGCCGACCAGCTGAAGCTCGGCGCGTGCAGCGAGGGGAGGCCGATCCAGTCGGCCTTGGAGACCCCGGAGAGGTCCAGACGCCAGTGGTCCACGGCCTCGGTCCCGCCGTTCACCGAGTGGATCTTCCCGAAGACCCGGTCGAGGCACCAGGAGAGCGCGTAGCCGAAGACCAGGCCGAGGAAGATCGCGACGCGGGACCAGAAACCGCGCAGGCACACCACGGCGAGGCCGGTGAAGAGCATCGTCAGCAGGGCCGTCCACTGGTCCTGCGGCCAGTACGTACGCGCCGTGACCGGTGCCAGGTTGAAACCGATCAGCATCACCACGGCACCGGTGACCACCGGCGGCATCGCCGCGTGGATGATCCGGGCGCCGAACTTCCGCACCACCAGACCGGCCGCGAACAGCGCCGCGCCGACCACGAGGATCGCGCCGGTGACGGCCGCGCTGCCGCCGCCCTGGGCCCGGATGATCGCGGCCACCCCGACGAAGGAGAGGCTGCACCCGAGGTAGCTGGGCACCCTCCCGCGCGTCGCCAGCAGGAAGAGCATGGTCGCGACGCCCGACATCATGATCGCGAGGTTGGGGTCCAGCCCCATGAGTACCGGGGCGACGAAAGACGCCCCGAACATCGCGACCACGTGCTGGGCGCCGAGGCCCGCCGTCCGTGGCCAGGAGAGCCGTTCGTCCGGTCTGACGACGGCCCCGGGTGCGGGGGTGCGCCCGTCGCCGTGCAGGGTCCAGCGCACGCCGAGGCCCATGACTGCTCCTGATGTTCGTGGTGGGGGATTCGCATCATGCTAAGCCGCGGCGGGCGATGCTCCGCGCCGTCCGGGCGGGATGGCGGCGCCCGGCGCGCTGCTGCAATCGGCGCAATTGATGGTCCGTACGACTGTATGACCCGGACCTCGGGATGTTCCGGCCCGCTCGCACGGTATGCGTCCGTTGTCCGACTTCCTGCAACCAGGAGACTAGATATGCGCAAGCTCGTCGGCCGTACCGCGGCCGCCGCCGTCCTCGCCGCCGCCGCCATCGTCCCGATGTCGGGAGTGGCCCAGGCCACCCCCGTGACCCCGGCGGTCCAGGCGTGGGGCCACGACCACGACGGTGACCGCGACCGCGACCACCACCACGGCCACGACCACGGCCGTCACCACGACCGTGACGGTGACTGCGACGGCCACGGCTGGGGCGGACACCGTCACCACGACGGCCACGGCTGGGGCGGCGGCCACGGCTGGGGCGGCGGCCACCACAAGGACTGTGACGACTGGGGCTGGGGTGGCGGCCGTCACCACGGTGGTGGCTGGGGCTGGGACGACGACGGCTGCGGCCGTCACCACCACGGCGGTGGCTGGGGCTGGGGCAACCACGGCTTCGGCGGCCTCGGCGGTCTCTTCGGCATCCTCTAGCCGGCGCTCCCAGGCCGGATGATCCGGGCCGTACGGCGGACCCCCAGTGGGGCCGCCGTACGGCCCGTTCCGTACCCTGCCGCCCCCTTCCCGTGCGCTACGCGTCCGGCGTCCGGGACGGGGCCGCCCCGTCGGTGGCGGCCGCGCGCGTACGCGCCGGGACCCGCAGCACTCCGGCCCCGGCCACCAGCCCCGCCGCCAGCGCCGTGACCAGACCGAATGACATCACCAGCGAGCCGGCGGCGGCGATCTGGCCGATCACGGCCGGGGCGATCAGCGACGAGGTATAGGTGATCGTCGCGACGCCCGCGATCGCCTGGCTCGGCGCCGGACCGCGGCGTCCGGCCGCCGCGAAGGCCAGCGGTACGACCACGGCGACGCCCAGCCCGATGAGGGCGAACCCCCCGACGGCCGGCCCCGGCCCGGTCGCCAGGACCACCAGCAGCCCGCCGGCGGTGGCCAGCGCGCCGCCCGCCCGTACCGTCCGCACCGGCCCGAACCGCCGGACCACCGCGTCGCCCGCGAACCGGGCGGCGGCCATGGTGCAGGAGAACGCCGTGGTGCAGGCCGCCGCGAGTCCCGGCCCGGTGCCGATGACATCGCGGAGGTAGACCGCCGACCAGTCCAGGCTCGCTCCCTCGGCGAACACCGCGCAGAAGGCCACCGCCCCGATGGCCAGCGCGGAGCGCGGCGGCAGCGCGAACCGGGGCGGCGGGTGCTCCCCGGCGGCCGGCGGCGGGTCCAGGACGTGCCGGCAGGCGAGCACGCCGACGACGGCGAGCACGAGGGCCGCGAGCCCGAGGTGGATCCGGGCGTCGAGGCCGGTGTGCGCGGCGACCGTGCCCGCGGCCGAGCCGGCGAGCGCCCCCGCGCTCCACATCCCGTGCAGCCCCGACATGATCGACCGGCCCAGCCGCTCCTCCGTCTCCACCCCGAGCGCGTTCATGGCCACGTCCGCCGTCCCGGACGTGGCCCCGTACACGGCCAGCGCGACGCAGAGGGCGGGCAGGCCGGGGGAGAGCGCGGGCAGCGCGACGGAAGCGCACCACAGGACGAGCAGTCCGCGCAGCGCGGCCCGCGCGCCGAAGCGGTGCCCGATCCGGCCGGCCAGCGGCATCGCGCAGCAGGCGCCGATCGCGGGGCAGGCGAGGGCGAGGCCGAGCGCGCCCGCGCCGAGGTCCAAGTGGCTCTGGATCCAGGGGATCCGGGTGGCGAAGCTCCCGCTCACCGCGCCGTGCACGGCGAAGACGGCGGCCACCGCGCGTCTCGCCCGGCGCAGCCGGAGGTCCGGGGGAGCCGTGCGGTCCGTTCGCTTCGCTCTGGTGGCCATGGACGGGCATCCTTCCGGACGGGGTCCGCGCGGGTCGAGCCCACGACGGACCCCGCGGGGTCACCGCGTCACCCGGTCGTGGGCGACGCGGTGGGTGGGGCGGCCCGCTCAGCAGGCGCCGAGGTCCTGCCACACCCCCCATTCGCCGGTGGTTCCGGGCTCGTCGCCCTGGGTCCACCACCGGGCCTTCCAGGAGTGCGACTTCCAGGAGACGGTGGCGCCGCCGTTGTACACGCCCGCCTTGTCCCAGGACGGGGCCGTGCAGGCGCCGCCGGTCGGGGTCGGGGTGGGCGTGCCCGTCGGGGTGCCGGTCGGGGTCGGTGTGGCGCCGCCCGGCTCGACCACGGTCGTGCCGCGCGTCAGGTCGCCGGCGAGGGCGTACGTCTTCCCGCCGAAGCCGACGGTCCAGTTGGAGGGCGTCGACGTCGGCAGGTAGTAGACGAAGTCGAGGTCGGCCGAGGCGCCGGGGGCGAGCGGCTGGGAGGCCGGCAGCTTCACCGAGACGCGGTGGTAGTCGCCCTTGAGGCCGCCGATGTTGTTGCCCGCCGTGTGGTCGCTGCGGACGACCTTCAGCCCCCAGCCCGATTGGTCCTTGGCGTTGCCCGGTGCGGAATTCGCGTAGTCGAACTGGAATTCCGCGCCGCCGGGGATGGTGGACTTGGTCCTGTTGGTGAAGTGGATCTTCGGGTTGATGGGGTAGTTGCTGTCGCCCAGCGCGAAGTTGGTGAGGCTGACGTCGATGTCGATCGCCTGTGCGGGGAGTTCGGTGGTGGCCCGCCGGGCGCCGTAGGCGGGGGCCGCCTTGAACGCGTCGTACATCGTGGAGGTGAGCGTGGTGCCGGGTTCGTACTGGCCCTTGGCGGCGTTGTAGCCGTAGTCGCCCGCCAGTTCCCAGACCATCGTGCCGCCGAGCCCCTTGTCGACGACGTACTGGGCCTTGGCCTTCACGGACTGCTCGTCCTCGGTGGAGAGGAAGACCTTCTTCTCGGCGTTCCAGAGCCAGGGGGCGACCAGGGTGGCGTCGTACTTGCGGGCGTAGGTGCCGGTCAGCTTGGTGCCGGCCGGGAAGCCGTATTTCGTGGCGTAGTCCCCGACGACGCCCTTCTCCAGGTTCTTGGCGTGCCACATGGGGTTCGAACCGGCGGGGGACTCCTTGCCGGCGTCGTCCTTGTCGTGCCAGAGGTTGTCGATGCCGACGGCGCCGTCACCGCAGGTGGTCAGGCCCGAGCCGGCCGGGCAGGTGGTGGTCTTCGCGGTGCCCCACAGGCCGTCGGTGCCGCCGGTGACGTTCTTCCAGCCGCGCGAGTAGTAGGGCAGGCCCAGGTTGATCCGCCCGGGCGGCAGGGCGCCCCGGAAGTAGTGGTACGACCAGTCGCCGTTGAGATAGCCGGTGCCGCCGTACTGCGCGGTGGTGTAGACGCCCCATTTGGCCAGCTCGGCGTCCTTCCCGTCGTCGTACAGCGCGGCGTTCGGCCCCACGAACTCGTTCCAGGCGCCGTGCAGGTCGTACGACATCACATTGACGTAGTCCAGGTATTTCGTCGTCTGGTACGTCTCCATGCCGCGCAGCAGATAGCCGGAGGAGGGGGCGGCGACGGAGAGGAGGTAGTGCTTGCCGTCCGCCGCGCCCGCGCGGTCCAGTTTCTCGCGGAGGGTCTTCATCAGTGCCGCGTACCCCTTGTTGAGGCCGCCGCGCCGGGCGTTGGCGAGTGCCCAGTCCTTGGGGTTCCCGGCGTCCTTCATCGACGTCGGGTATTCGTAGTCGATGTCGAGTCCGTTGAATCCGTATTTCTTGACGAACGCGACGGCGGAGTCGGCGAAGGTGTCGATCCCGGCCTGGTTCACCGAGCCGTCGGCGTTGGTCGCGGTCTTGTAGAAGCCGCCGGAGTCGACGCGCTTGCCGTTCTCGTCGATATAGCCGCCGGTCTCGGCCCAGCCGCCCACCGAGACGAGGGTCTTCACCCGGGGGTGCTGCTTCTTGAATTTGTTCAGCAGGTTGAAGTGGCCCTTGTAGGGCAGGTCCGGGTCCATCTCGGTGCCCTGGACGCCCGGCCAGGTCATGCCGGTCGCGGGGTTGTCCGCGCTGTCCTTGCCGACGGAGATCCTGTCGTCCGGGCCGACGTGCGCGAAGGCGTAGTTGAGGTGGGTGACCTTGTCCCAGGGGATGTCGGAGGCGAGGTAGGCGGGGGTGCCGTCCTTGCCGGTGCGCCAGCCCGTGAAGTAGCCGATGACGCGGCGCTGGTGGTCGGCGCCCATCTTCTCGCGGCCGGCGGCGTCGTAGACGGAACAGTAGGGGACGTCGACGCCCGGTGTGGTGTAGAGGCCGTCGGGGCGACAGGCGGACTGGTCCTCGGCGTGCGAGGCGGTCGCGGAGAGCGTGCCGACGAGCAGCCCGGCCAGGGCGGTGCCGACGGCGGCGAGGGTGAGGCCGCGGCGGGACCCGCGGGCGGGTCTCGCGGGCGGGTGGTCGACGGGTCTGTTTCCGGCCAGCATGATCGGGTTCCTCCAGGTGGGGGGTCGGTCGAGCGATGCGGGGGGTGCGTGCGTCGTGCCATGGCCCGGGTTCGCGCCAACCGCGGGCCGTACTCCTCGGAGGTGTGGCAGAGGTTAAAAGGACTAGACCAGTGCGTCAATAGGTACGGACCAAAGTTCGAGTCGCGGTCTTCGGACAGGGGCCCTCCGGCCGCACCACCCGGCCCGTGCGCCCCCGGCGGCCCGCGTGGCGCCGGCCCGGCGGACCCTTTGATTCCGCCGGGCGGCTCCCCGGACCCTCGGGTTTCGGCCGCCGCACTCCGTCACATCACCGTGGACACCGCGCCGCCCCTCGGCGTACGCTCGGAGGCGCCTTACCAGTAGCGTCCCGGCGGTTTTCAAGGAACGTGCAGGTCAGGCGCCATGTAGCATGAATTGAGATCCATTTACGCAGCGCACTCCGGGGTCGGTGAAAGTCCGAACCGGCGGTTACAGTCCGCGACCCGTCCGCAGCCAGCGGTCGGTTGACCAGGTGAAATTCCTGGACCGACGGTTAAAGTCCGGATGGGAGGCAGTGCGCGGCGGGTATGTGACGGCACACCGTTCCACAGGTGGCGGCCGCCCCGTGAGGGGTGGGCTCCCTCCTCGGCCGATTCCGGGCCACCGGTGTCCTCGTCGTCGGCGTACCCGTCTCTTCGTCGTCCCGTACGACAGCCCCGGAGTCCGTGCCCGAAGAGGCAGGAGGACCCGGTGGCCACCCAAGAGGGCACCGTCGAAGCAGAAGCGATGCGGCGTGCGATCGCGCTCGCCGCTCGTGCCCTCGGCTCCACCAGCCCCAACCCCGTCGTGGGCTGCGTCCTGCTCGACGCGCAGGGCCGCCCGGCGGGCGAGGGCTGGCACCACCGCGCGGGCACCCCGCACGCCGAGGTGAACGCCCTGCGCGCCGCGGCCGAGGCCGGCCACGACATCCGCGGTGGCACCGCCGTCGTCACCCTCGAACCCTGCAACCACACCGGTCGCACGGGCCCCTGTGCCCAGGCCCTCATCGCCGCCGGTGTCGGCCGGGTCGTCTACGCCGTCGCCGACCCCACCCCCGACGCCACCGGCGGCGCCGCCACGCTGGCCGCCGCCGGCGTGGACGTCGAGGGCGGGCTGCTCGCCGCCGAGGCGGCGGCCGGCAACGCCGCCTGGCTCACCTCGGCCGCCCTCGGCCGCCCCTTCGTGCTGTGGAAGTACGCCGCCACCCTCGACGGGCGCAGCGCCGCCGCCGACGGCACCAGCCGCTGGATCTCCTCCGCGGAGTCCCGCGCCGACGTCCACCGGCTGCGCGCCGAGGCCGACGCCGTCGTCGTCGGCTCCGGCACCCTGCGCGCCGACGACCCGCACCTGGCCGTGCGCGGCCCCCTCCTCGGCGAGGGGACCGTCACCCAGCCGCTGCGCGTCGTCGTCGACACCCACGCCTCCGTCCGGCCCGGCGCCCGGGTCCTCGACGACGCGGCGCCCACCCTGATCGCCGTCGGCGAGCACGCCGACACCGCCCACCTGACCGGCGCCGACGTCGTCCGGCTGCCCCGGAACGGCACCGGCCTCGACATCACCGCCCTGCTCGCCGAGCTCCACGGGCGCGGGGTCCGCTCCGTCCTGCTGGAGGGCGGCCCCACCCTCGCCGGCGCGTTCGTCGCCGCCGGCGCCGTCGACCGCGTCGTCGGCTATCTCGCCCCCGCCCTGCTCGGCGCGGGCCCCACGGCCCTCGGCGACGCCGGCGTCGCCACGCTCGCGAAGGCGCCCCGCCTGGCCGTCACCGACGTCACCCGGCTCGGCCCCGACCTGCGGATCACCGCGGTCCCCACCACTGCCACCACCGCTCCTGAGGAGAACTGAACGTGTTCACCGGAATCGTCGAAGAACTGGGCGAGGTCGTCTCCGTCGACAGCCGTGGCGACTCCTCGCTGTTCCGGCTCCGCGGCCCGCTGGTCACCGAGGGCGCCAAGCACGGTGACTCCATCGCCGTCAACGGCGTCTGTCTGACGGTCGTCGAGACCGCGGACGGGGAGTTCACGGCGGACGTGATGGCCGAGTCCCTCAAGCGCTCCAGCCTCGGGGCGCTCGTCCCCGGCTCCCGCGTCAACCTCGAACGCCCCATGGCGCTCGGCGGACGCCTCGGCGGCCACCTCGTCCAGGGCCACGTCGACGGCACCGGCACCATCCTGGAGCGGGTGCCCGGCGAGCACTGGGAGATCGTGAAGATCGCCCTCCCGGCCGCGCTGCGCCGCTACGTCGTGGACAAGGGCTCCATCACCGTCGACGGCATCAGCCTGACCGTCGTCGAGGCCGGCCGGGACTTCTTCACCGTCAGCCTCATCCCCACCACGCTCCAGCTGACCACCCTCGGGGTGAAGCGGGTCGGCGACCCGGTCAACCTCGAGGTCGACGTCCTCGCCAAGTACGTCGAGCGGCTGCTCGCCGACGGCGCCGTCCGGGGCACCGGGGAGCCGGTCGCATGAGCGCCCTGAACTGGCTCAACAGCGAGGCGTTCGCCGCCTTCGGGCAGCACGTCATCTGGTCCGACATGATCGGGAACAGTGTCGGCCTGGCCGCCCTGGCCCTCGGCTGGCGGCGCTCCATATGGACCTGGCCCACGCAGTTCCTCTCCGGCCTGATCCTCGTCGCCGCCTACGCCTCCGCGCACCTCAGCGGCGGCATCGGCAAGCAGCTCCTGGTCATCGGCGTCGCGCTGTGGGGCTGGCGGCAGTGGCACCGCGGCCGGCGCGAGGCGCAGGACGGCTCGATCGCCGTCCGCTTCGCCACCTGGCGTGAGCGCCTCACCCTGCTCGTGGGCACCGCCGTCGGCACCCTCGCCGTCGGCGCCCTGTTCACGGCCGTGCCGGAGCTGTCCTGGAACCCCTGGCCGGACGCCTACATCTTCGTCGGCACGCTCGCCGCGATGGTCGCCCAGGCGCGCGGCCTCGTCGAGTTCTGGTTCGCCTGGCTGCTCGTGGACGTCGTCGGCGTCCCCCTCGCCTTCAGCAGCGGACTGGCCTTCTCCGGCCTCGTCTACGTCATCTATCTCGCCCTCGTCCTGTGGGGCCTGCGCGACTGGTGGCTGCGCTCCCGTTCGGGCACGCAGCAGCCGGCACTGGAAGGAGCAGCGGCATGACCGCCCTGCCGACCTGGTACGACACCGACGACCTGACCCTCGACCCGATCGAGCGCGCCATCGCCGACATCGCGGCCGGCCGGCCCGTCGTCGTCGTGGACGACGAGGACCGGGAGAACGAGGGCGACCTCGTCGTCGCCGCCGAGAAGGTCACCACCGAGATCGTGGCCTTCATGATGAGCGAGTGCCGCGGCCTGATCTGCGTGCCGCTGGAGGAGCCGGACATCACCCGGCTCGACCTGCCGCAGATGGTCGAGCACAACACCGAGTCGATGCGCACCGCCTTCACCGTCTCGGTCGACGCCACCCGCGCCCACGGCACCGGCACCGGCATCTCCGCCGCCGACCGCGCCACCACCATCCGGCTGCTCGCCGACCCCACCACGGCCCCCGGCGACTTCGTCCGCCCCGGCCATGTCTTCCCGCTGCGCGCCAAGCCCGGCGGGGTGCTCGTCCGCGACGGCCACACCGAGGCCGGCGTGGACCTCGCCCGGCTCGCCGGGCTGCGGCCCGCCGCCGCGATCGTGGAGATCGCGGGCGAGGACGGCGCGATGCTGCGGCTGCCCGAGCTGATCCCCTTCGCCCGGAAGCACGGCCTGTCGATCATCTCCATCGAGGATCTGATCGCCTACCGCCGCTCGGCCGAGCCCACCGTCCGCCGCGAGGCCGCCACCCGGCTGCCCACCGCCTTCGGCGACTTCCGCGCCCACGGCTACCGCTCGACGGTGGACGGCGTGGAGCACATCGCGCTGGTGGCAGGCGACCTCGGCGACGGCGAGGACGTCCTGGTGCGCGTCCACTCCGAGTGCCTGACCGGCGACGTCTTCGCCTCCCAGCGCTGCGACTGCGGCCCGCAGCTGCACGCCTCCCTGGAGCGGATCGCCACCGAGGGGCGCGGTGTCGTCCTCTACCTCCGGGGCCACGAGGGCCGCGGCATCGGTCTGCTGCCCAAGCTGCGCGCCTACGAGCTTCAGGAGGAGGGCCGCGACACGCTGGACGCCAACCTCGAACTCGGCCTCCCCGCGGACGGCCGCGACTACGCCGCCGGCGCGCAGATCCTCGCCGACCTCGGCGTCCGCTCGCTGCGGCTGATGACCAACAACCCCGACAAGACCGCCGCCCTCACCCGGCACGGGCTCGAGGTCACCGGCCGGGAGCCGATGCCGGTGCAGGCGGGCGAGCACAACCTCCGCTATCTGCGCACCAAGCGCGACCGGATGGGCCACGACCTGCCCTGGCTCGACGCCGACCCGGTGTCGCCCTGCGCCAACCAGTGAGAAACCCCTGATCCACCCGATCCACCCGAACCCCCTGCGAAGATCCCGCAGGCGAACCACCCGAGGAGAAACGTGAGCGGCAAGGGCGCCCCCGAGCTGAGTGTGCGGAACTGCCAGGACCTGCGTGTGGCCGTGATCGCCGCGCAGTGGCACGAGAAGGTGATGGACGGCCTCGTCGACGGCGCCCTGCGGGCCCTGCACGACATCGGCATCGACGAGCCGACCCTGCTCCGCGTTCCCGGCAGCTGGGAGCTGCCGGTCGTGGCCAAGGTCCTGGCCGGCCGGGGCTACGACGCGATCGTCGCCCTCGGCGTCGTCATCCGCGGCGGCACCCCGCACTTCGAGTACGTGTGCCAGGGCGTGACCCAGGGGCTCACCCAGGTCTCCACCGACACCGGTGTCCCCGTCGGCTTCGGCGTCCTGACGTGCGACACCGAGGAGCAGGCCCTGGACCGCGCCGGACTGGAGGGTTCCCACGAGGACAAGGGCCACGAGGCCGTCACCGCCGCCCTCGCCACGGCCGTCATCCTGCGCTCCGTGTCGGAGCCCTGGCACTGACCCGGGGGCCGGACCCCGTAGGGTAGGACCACCATGTCCAAGAAGACGTTCGAGGAGCTGTTCACCGAGCTCCAGCAGAAGGCCGCCTCCGGCGACCCCACCACCTCCCGCACCGCCGAACTGGTGGACAAGGGGGTGCACGCCATCGGCAAGAAGGTGGTCGAGGAGGCCGCCGAGGTGTGGATGGCCGCCGAGTACGAGGGCGCCGACGCCACCGCCGAGGAGATCTCCCAGCTCCTCTACCACGTTCAGGTGATGATGGTCGCCCGGGGGATCTCCCTCGACGACGTATACGCTCATCTGTAGCCCGTAGGGCGATTCGCACCCCGCGAAACGCCCCACGGACCGCATTTGACGCACCCGCATCACAGACGACACGCATTACACATAAAGGAAGAAGCAAACCTCATGCTGCGCATCGCCGTTCCCAACAAGGGTTCTCTCTCCGAGCCTGCGTCGGCGATGCTCCATGAGGCCGGCTACCGCCAGCGCAAGGACCGCAGGGAACTGGTCCTCGTCGACTCGGCCAACGATGTCGAGTTCTTCTTCCTGCGCCCGCGCGACATCGCGGTGTACGTCGGCTCCGGCAAGCTCGACATCGGCATCACCGGCCGCGACCTGCTGCTGGACTCCGGCTCCCAGGCCGAGGAGATCATGCAGCTCGGCTTCGCCGGGTCGACCTTCCGCTACGCCACCCGGCCGGGCACCGCGAAGGACGTCGGCGACTTCGGCGGCATGACCATCGCCACCTCCTTCTCCGGCCTGGTCACCAAGCACCTCGCCGACCACGGCGTCGACGCCTCCGTCGTCCACCTCGACGGCGCCGTCGAGACGGCCATCCAGCTCGGCGTCGCCGAGATCATCGCGGATGTCGTCGAGACCGGCACCACGCTGCGCAACGCCGGCCTGGAGATCATCGGCGAGCCCATCCTGGAGTCCGAGGCCGTCGTCATCCGCCGCGCCGGCGCCCCCCTCGACGACCCCAAGGTCCAGCAGTTCCTCCGCCGGATGCAGGGCGTCCTCGTCGCCCGGCGCTACGTGATGATGGACTACGACATCCGTGTCGAGCACGTCGAGCGCGCCGTCTCCCTCACCCCCGGCCTGGAATCGCCCACCGTCTCCCCGCTGCACCACGAGGGCTGGGTCGCCGTCCGCTCGATGGTCCCCGCCCAGGACGCCCAGCGGATCATGGACGAGCTGTACGAGCTGGGCGCGCGCGCCATCCTCACCACCGGCATCCACGCCTGCCGCCTCTGACGGCCCGAAGGAACGTACGACGTGTCCACCCCGCCCCCGGCCGGCCTGCCCCAGCTGCCCGTCACCTTCCGGCCCACCCGTACCCGGATCGTGCTGCTGTCCCTCGGCGCCGCGCTCTTCACCGTGCTCACGGTGATGTCCCTGACGCTCTCCACCCTCACGGGCGGGGACCGGGCCACCTTCATCGGCACCGGGCTGCTGTTCTTCGCGGCGCTCGCGGTGCTCAGCCGCCCCAAGGTCGTCGCCTCCGAGGAGGGCGTCACCGTGGTGAACCTGGCGACGACCCGGCGGCTGGCCTGGGCCCAGGTCGTCCGGGTCAACCTGCGCGCCGGTGACGCCTGGGTCCACCTCGACCTCTCCGACGGCACCAGCCTGCCGGCCATGGGCATCCAGCCGGGCGTCGCCAAGCAGCAGGCCATCGCCGACGCCCGCGCGCTGCGCGCGCTCGCCGAGGCGCACGGCACCGGAAGCTCCACGACCTGAGGCTCCCGCCCGCCCCCGGGCGGCACCTCCTTGATTACTCTGGTGCCACGGGCACACATCGTGCCCCGCCCCGCACCGCAGCGGCCACGGTTCAGCACGGCCGCGCGGGGCACCTGCGAACCGAGGAGTGACTCCCTCCGGCAATGGACGGATCGTCCTGCAGTACCCGCGCCGCCGCCCACCGTGACGAGGCGGCGGCATGAGTGTCACCGTGTCCCTGCTGCTTCTCGCGGCAGCCCTGCTCCTCATCCTGGCGAACGGCTTCTTCGTCGCCGCCGAGTTCGGCCTGGTGACCGTCGAGAAGCCGGAGGCCGAACGGGCCGCGGCCGACGGCGACCGCCGCGCCCGCACCGTCGTCGCCTCCCTGCGCGAGCTCTCCTTCCAGCTCTCGGGCACCCAACTCGGCATCACCATCACCTCCTTGGTGGTCGGCATGCTCGCCGAGCCCGCCCTGGGCCACCTGCTCACCGGCCCGCTGGCCGGCGCGGGCGTCCCCGACGGCGCCGCCCCCGGCGTCGCCGTGGTCACCGGCATGCTGGTCGCCTCGGCCGTCCAGATGGTCGTCGGCGAGCTCGTGCCCAAGAACTGGGCGGTCTCCCGGCCCCTCCAGGTCGCGCGCTTCGTCGCCGGCCCCCAGCACGCCTTCGCCCACCTCTTCCGCCCCGTGATCACCGCGCTGAACGCGGTGGCCAACCGGCTGGTGCGGGCCATGGGCGTCGAGCCCGCCGAGGAGCTGGCCTCCGCCCGCACCCCCGGCGAACTCGTCTCCCTCGCCCGGCACTCGGCCCGGGCCGGCGCCCTGGAGCAGGACACCGCCGACCTGTTCGTACGGACCCTCTCGCTCGGCGAGCTGACCGCGCAGCACGTGATGACCCCGCGGGTGAAGGTCAGCGCCCTCCAGTCGTCCGCGACCGCCGAGGACGTCCTCAACCTCACCCGGGCCACCGGTCTCTCCCGTTTCCCGGTCTACCACGAGCGCCTGGACGAGATCGTCGGCATGGTCCACCTCAAGGCGGCCCTCGCGGTCCCCGGCCCCGACCGGCTGCGCACGCCCGTCGGCCGGATTGCCGTCGCCCCCATGCTCGTCCCCGGGACGCTGCCCGTGCAGCCGCTGCTGGAACAGCTGCGCAGCGGGCAGCCGATAGCCGTCGTCGTCGACGAATACGGCGGCACGGCCGGGGTGGTGACCCTGGAGGACATCGTCGAGGAGCTCGTCGGCGAGGTCCGCGACGAGCACGACGCCCTGGACGCCGGGCGGCCCGAACTGGCCCCCGTCGCCTGCGAGGACGGCCGGTCCGTCTGGGACGCCGACGGCGGCTGCCGGGTCGACGCCCTGCGCCGCATAGGACTGGAGGCGCCCGACGGCCCGTACGAGACCGTGGCCGGGCTCGTCGCCGACCTCCTCGGCCGCATCCCCGTGCCCGGCGACACCGCCGAACTGCCCGGCTGGCGGCTCTCGGTGCGCCGGGTGGGCCACCACCGCGCCGAGCGGGTGCGGTTCGCCCGTACGGCCCCTCTCGTCGCCGCGGGCGTCGGTGCGGGTGCGGGCGCGGCGGGCCGGGGGGACGCGCGATGAGCTTCCTGCAACTCCTCTTCGCCCTCGTGCTGGTGCTCGCCAACGGCTTCTTCGTCGGCGCCGAGTTCGCGCTCGTCTCCGTACGCCGCAGCCAGATCGAACCCCGGGCCGCCGAGGGCTCGGGCCGCGCCCGCACCGTCCTGACCGGGCTGGAGAACCTGCCGCAGATGATGGCGGCGGCTCAGTTCGGCATCACCGTCTGCTCCCTGACCCTCGGCGCGGTGGCCGAGCCGACCGTGGCCCGGCTGCTGGAGCCCGTCTTCCACGCGGTGGGGCTGCCGGCCGGGCTGATCCACCCCCTGGGCTATGTGATCGCCCTGGCACTCGTGGTCTTCCTGCACCTGGTCATCGGCGAGATGGTGCCGAAGAACCTGGCGATGTCGGCCCCCGACCGGGCGGCGCTCTGGCTCGGCCCCGGCCTGGTCGCCTTCGCCCGGCTCTGCCGGCCGGTCACCGCGCTGCTCGGCGCCTGCGCGCACGGTGTGCTCCGGCTGTTCCGCGTCGAGCCCAAGGACGAGGTGGAGGCCGTCTTCACCAGCGAGCAGCTCAACCGCCTGGTGGCGGACTCCCGTCAGGCCGGGCTGCTGGAGCGGGCCGAGCAGGAGCGCCTGGAGGACGCCCTGGAGCTGGGCAGCCGCCCGGTCACGGACGTCCTCCTGGACCCCGCCACCCTGGTCACCGTAGACCCGTCCGTCACCCCTCGGCAGGTCGAGGAACTGACGGTACGGACCGGCTACTCCCGCTTCCCGGTGGCCGGCCCCGGCGGCGTCATCATGGGCTACCTCCATGTGAAGGACGTCCTGGACCTGGAGGACCGCGAGCGCGCCGTCCCGCAGCACATCTGGCGCCGCGTGGAGACCCTCCGGGCCGAACTGCCCCTGGACGACGCCCTCACCGTGATGCGGAGGGCCGCCGCGCACCTGGCGGCCGTCGCGGACGGGACCGGGCGGGTGCTGGGGCTCGTGGCGCTGGAGGACGTGCTGGAGATGCTGGTGGGCGAGGTGAGGGACCCTTCGCACCGGGTGGTCCCCACGGTCAGGGTCGCGGATCCCCGGCTGCCTCGGGAGGAGGCGTTGGCGGGCTGAGCGGTCCGGCCGTGCCGGCGTGCGGGTGGCCTTTCCCCTACCCGCCCCTTCCCGAATGTCCTCAAGCGCCGGACGGGCTGATTCAGCCCGCCCGGCGCTTGAGCCCGGGTTCGTCCTACGCCGGGTCCTGGGGATCGCGGGACCCGGGCCGCGGTGAGTTCCAGCCCGGCCCGGACAGCACCTCGCCGTACGCCTGCATCAGATCCGGCAGCCGCAGCGTCGCCAGGTCGTCCCGCGACAGCTCGCCCGGATACCCCGACAGCCGCAGATCGCGGTACGCGCAGCTCTTCTCGTACAGAGTGCGCAGGAAGCGGCCGTTGCCCAGCTCGTCGATCCAGCCCTGCTCGACCACGTGCCCGCTGATGCTGCGCAGCTCCTCCAGCGCCTCGTCGTCCCAGCGGTCGCCGTTCTCGCCGGCGAGCACCTCGCCGATGCTGGTGAGTTCGGCGGGGCGGTAGCTGGGGAAGTCCACCCGGGTGGTGAAGCGGGAGCCCAGACCGGGGTTGGTGGCGAGCAGGCGGTCCATGCCCTCGGGGTAGCCGGCCAGGATCACCACCAGCCGGTCGCGGTTGTCCTCCGCGCGCTTGAGCAGGACCTGGAGGGCCTCGTCGCCGTAGGCGTCGCCCTTGCTGTAGCCGGAGTTGGAGAGGCTGTACGCCTCGTCGACGAAGAGCACCCCGCCGAGCGCGGAGTCGATCAGCTCATTGGCCTTCACCGCCGTCTGGCCCAGGAACTCACCCACCAGGTCGGCCCGCTGGGCCTCCACCAGATGGTCGCCGCCGAGCAGCCCGAGGGCGTAGAAGACCCGGCCGAGGATCCGCGCGACCGTGGTCTTCCCTGTGCCCGAGGGGCCGGAGAAGACGAAGTGGCGCTTGGGGGGCTGTACGGGCAGTCCCTGGCCGGCCCTCAGCCGTGCCATGTGCAGCTGCGCCGACAGCGCCCGCACCTGCCGCTTCACCGGCTCCAGGCCCACCATCCGCTCCAGCTCCGAGAGCGCCTTGGCCAGCAGCACGGGGTCGGAGGGGCCCGGCGACGGCTGCTCGGGCGGGGTTTGCGCGGGGACGCGGGCCTTGCGGCGCAGGTCGTCGCCGTCGGCCTGCGGGGAGCCGGTGGGCACCGGGTCCGTGCCGGTCAGAACGCCCCGGCCGTCGAGGGAGCCCGGTGTCGCGGCCGGATCGGGATCCGCCGCCGTGGTGTCGCCGGAGGGCGCGGGCTCCTGGCCGGGCGGGCCGCCGAGCGGCACCGGGGCGAGGCCCAGGTGGTCCTCCAGGCCGTCCCCGTCGGCGATGGCGGTGAGCCGGGCCGAGGTGTCCATGAAGGAGGGGTCCACCCGGTGGACCGCCCGGTAGAGGGGGAGGGCCGCGGCGCTGCGCCCGGTGCCCTCGTGGGCGCGGGCCAGCCAGTAGCGCAGCTCCTTGCGCTGCGGCTGCTCGCTGCGGCAGCGCATCAGGGCGGCGGCCAGCAGCGGTTCGGCCTGCCCGTACATCTCCAGCCGGACCCGGGCCATGCCGCCGAACAGCCCCGCCTCGATGCCGAGCAGGGGGTCGTCCAGCAGCGGCTCGGTGTGGCGTACGAGCTGCTCCCAGTCCTTCACCAGATAGGCGCGGCAGGCGTGCAGGAAGCGGGCCTGGAGGTCGGTCTCGACGGGCGGGCAGCCGGCCAGCGCCCGGTCCAGCTCCGGCACATGGCGGCCGTCGAGCCAGTGCGAGGCGTGGGCGAGCAGGAGGTCGCGGCCGCTCTCCAGGACGGGCTGCACCCACCAGCCGAGCCAGTACCAGGAATTGAGGGTCCGCCGGTGGCGGGCGCGCTGCTCTCCGAAGCGGTCCCGGTGGCGGTACATGCGCAGCAGCGCGGTCGTGGTGTCGGCGCGCAGCGCGTGCAGACCGAGCCAGGCGTCCGCCATCCCCGGGTCGACCCGGACCGCCGCGCGGAACTCCTCCTCGGCCTGTGCGTACGCGCCCATGGTGTAGGCGTCGACGGCGCGCAGCCAGGCGAGATCGGCCGGGGCGGGTGGGCCCTGCATGCCGAAATCCATCACGTCCCCCACAAACCGTGCCCCCGTAGCGTGCTGCCGGGCTCGTGCCTGACCCGCTTTTTGAACCGCTGTGCTGTGGACGGGAGTTGACCAGTGTGCTCGGCGCACCCGCCGATGGGTGCACCGCTCGCATCGTACCTGCGTGGTCGGCGTGGGCCGAAGGGTGCCGCACCGCTGTTCACGGCGGAAACGCGATCCCCGCGGGGTCGGTTCGGGGGCCGGGGGGTGGTAACCCTGGGTGAGGAGGGCCCGGGAGCAAAGCGCTCATACGGGAAAGGGGTGAGGGGAACGAAGCCCCCGATCACGGGGGAACAACCGGGGGCTTCGCGTCCACAAGCGGCCTTCACCGGCCGCACAATGAGAACGTAAGTCCTGTACGCCCCCTCGGTCAAGCGGAGTTGGCGCACTCGGCGGGGATCCGGCGGTGGGGTGCCTCCGACCTGCGGCTGTGTGAGGGCTGTGTGACGGTGGGCGGTCACCGACAGTGAGGGTGAGGGGTGTTCAGGGCAGTTGCCGCGGCCCCGGCAGCACCTCGTACCCCTCTTCGCCCTGAAGAATCAGCAGTTCGGCGTACGGGCGCGTCGGGTCCACGGTGAAATGTTCGAACTCCGCTCGCTTCCAGCCGTCCCAGAATTCGGTCAGGCCGGGCCCGTCGCGGAGTTGACCCCTTTCCCAGGAGCGCTCGTACGCCAACTCCATCCACAGCAGGCACGCCAGATGGGGCCTCAGCGCCCGGCGGCCCGCGCCGACGCCCTCGACGAGCACCACGGGGGCGGCGGGCAGCTCGCGCTCCTCCTCGAACCGCCGTGCCACCCAGTCGTAGGCGCGGTAGCGGGCGGCCTCGCCGCGCGCGAAGGGCGTGAGGACCCCTTCGGCCATCCGCCCGACCCAGCCGAACAGCTCCTCGTGCGTCGCGAGGTCGTCCAGATGGAGGACGGGCGCGCCGCCCAGCGCCGCCGCCAGCCGGGCGCAGAAGGTCGACTTCCCCGAGCCGGCGTGCCCGTCGACGGCCACGAGCCGCACCGGCCCGAGGGACGGCGGCAGCGCCCGCAGCCGCCGGGCGAGGGCCGGCAGCGGGTCCGGTGGAGGATCCAGGGGGAACCGGGCGGAAGCGGGGCGGGGCTCGTTCACCGGATCACCCTATGGCCGGTACGGCGGGCGCCCGGTATTGGGGACGCGCCGTACGGGGAATCAGTGGCTCGCACCTGAACCCGTACGCGTACCCGTGCGCGTACCCGAGCCGTTCGCGTATCCGACCCCGTACGTGGAACGCGTACGCGTATCCGGGGTCGCACGCGGACCCGAATCCGAACCTTTGGCCGCACCGCACCCGTCGACCGACTGGGGGATCACCGCCATGACCAGCAGACCCACACCCCGCCGCACCGTACTCGCCGCGGCCCTCGGGGCCGCGGCGGCGGGCGGCGTCACCGCCGCCCCCGCGCTCGCCTTCGCCGCCTCGCCGCCGCCCACGTCACCGTCCTCCTCTTCCGGTCCCGCGGATCCCGCCGGATCCCCTTCCGCCGGCTCCTCGTCCCCCGCGGCCGCGCCCGGCGGGCGCCCCGCCGTCGACGACCGCGCCTGGACCACCGCCGCCGACTGGCGCCAGGGCAGCGCCCACGGCACCCGTGTCCGTACGGGCGAGCGCCCCGGCCTGACCGTCGCCCGCCCCGTCGGCACCCTCGACTACACCGACCCGCACACCCGCACCACCACCGCCTGGGAGTACGCCACCTGGACCAGCCCCGTCCACCGGCCGTCCGTCCCCGCGAGCGAGGTCATCGCCTCCTGGAACGCCCATGCCCCCGCGGGCACCTGGCTCCAGGTGGAGCTGCGCGGCACCTACACCGACCGCGCGACGACCCCCTGGTACGTCATGGGCCGGTGGACCGCGGGGGACGCGACCGGCGACATCCGGCGCACGTCCGTCGACGGGCAGGGCGACGGGAAGAGCAGCGTCTCCACCGACACGCTGGCCGTCGACAACCCCGCGACCGGCCTGCGGCTCGCCTCCTACGAGCTGCGCCTGACGCTGTACCGCAGGCCCGGGTCCGGGCTGACCCCGACGGTGTGGCGGCTCGGCGCCATGGGGTCCGACGTCCCCGACCGCTTCACCGTGCCCGCCTCGGTGCCGGGGTCCGGTGCCGGGCGCGAGCTGAAGGTGCCGCGCTTCTCGCAGGAGATCCACAAGGGGCGGTACCCGGAGTACGACAACGGCGGCGAGGCGTGGTGCAGCCCGACGTCCTCGCAGATGGTCATCGAGTACTGGGGCCGCAGGGTCACGCCCGAGGACCTCGCCTGGGTCGACCCGGCCTTCGAGGACCCCCAGGTCTGCCACGCGGCCCGGCACACCTACGACTACCAGTACAAGGGCTGCGGCAACTGGCCGTTCAACGCCGCCTACGCCGCGACGTACCGCGAACTCCAGGCCCTGGTCACACGGCTGGGCTCGCTGAACGACGTCGAGCGGCTCGTCCGGGCGAAGATCCCCGTCATCACCTCCCAGTCGTTCCTCGCCGAGGAACTCGACGGAGCCGGCTACGGCACGGCCGGTCACCTCATGTGTCTCATCGGGTTCACCCGCGATGGTGACGTCGTGGCCAACGACCCGGCGAGCCCGACGGACGCGGCGGTCCGGCGCGTCTACAAACGCCGCCAGTTCGAGAACATCTGGCTCAGGACCAAGCGCTACAACGCGCAGGGACAGGTCAGGAGCGGCACGGGAGGCGTCTGTTACCTCTACTTCCCCGTCGACCCCGCTCCGGAGCAGGCGCGCGCGCTGAAGGAGCTCCGGCTGCGCTGACCGTCCGGACGTCCGAGCGTCCGCACACCGGCCGTCCGCCCGTCGGGGTGGGCGGCCGAGGGGAGTGCGGGAGAGACGCATATCACGGGGGAAAGCGGTTTCAGTGTGCCCCGGGTGACGCACCCGCAGCGGATGGACACGAGTGAGCGACCGCATGCGGACCGTTGATTTCCGCTTGCACCTTCCATTCGAACGAACGATCAGTAGCCTCTGCTCCAATGCCCGCGCGATGAGCTGGAGCGACAGAGTGATCGAGCGTCCTACCTGGGCCCCTCCGGGCATCGACATCTCGGTGCCGAGCGTGTCCCGTATCTACGACTACTTCCTGGGTGGTTCGCACAATTTCGAGGCCGACCGGGAGGCCGGGCGCCGGGCCATGGTCGCCTTCCCGGGCCTGCCGAAGATCATGCAGGCGAACCGGGCCTTCCTGCGGCGCGCCGTGCGCTACGCCGTCGGACAGGGCGTCACCCAGTTCCTCGACATCGGCTCCGGCATCCCGACCTTCGGCAACGTCCACGAGATCGCGCGCGCCGCGGACCCCGCCACGCGCGTCGTCTACGTCGACCACGACCCGGTCGCCGTCGCGCACAGCCGGGCCGTCCTGGACGGCGACCCCCGTGCCGCCGTCGTGGCCGCGGACCTGCGGGACCCGCGGTCCGTCCTGGCCAGCCGCGAGGTCGCGGGCCTGCTGGACCTGGACCGGCCGGTGGCCCTGCTGCTCGTAGCCGTGCTGCACTTCACCCGGGACGGGGACGACCCCTGGGGCGCCGTCGCCCAGCTGCGCGAGGCGCTCGCCCCGGGCAGCCTGCTGGTCCTCACCCACGCGTCGACCGACTCCGGCCCGATGAAGCCGGAGGAGGGCGAGGCCGTGGAGGGCGTCTACCGCAGGGCGGGCTCGCCGCTGCACATGCGCCCGCGCGCCGAGGTGGCCCGCTTCTTCGACGGCTTCGAGATGGTGGAGCCGGGCCTGGTGTCCATGCCGTCCTGGCGCCCCGACCCGGTCACCGGGGGGCGGGGCGCGCCACCGGCCCCGGACGACGATCCCGCCATGCACGTGGGGTTCGCCGGCGTGGGGCGCAAGCCGTGACCCGCCCGTCGGGAGGCGGCAGGCCGGGCGGACCGGGGGACGGAACGTCCCGCCGGGTTACCTTAGGTCCTGCCAGGACGGAAGTCGCCGGGCACCTTGTGGGGGACAAGGCGCCGGGCGGGGCAACAGACGGAACGACAAGCGGAACCGGAAACGGAACCGCGGGTGGAACCGGGGTCGGGGTCGGGGTGGGAATCGGAAGCGGGGCGCCCGCTATGGGCGCCGCGGTGGGCAGGATCGCCGGGTTCTGCGTGCGGGACGGGCAGACGCATGCCCGGGCACGGGAATCGGCCGGCGGTGACGGCATCGATGACGGCATCGGTGAGGGTGGCGACGGCGCCGACGGGACGGGGGCGGCCGGATCGGCTGGTACGGCCGGGGTGGTCGGGTCGGTCGGGTCGGCCGGGTCGGTCAGTACGGCCGAAGCGGCCGGGGCAGCCGGAGTGGCCGGGGCGGCCGGAGCGGCCGGGACAGTCGGCGCGGCCGGAGCGGCCGGGACCGCCGTCACGGCCGAGACCAAGGGGCCGGAGCCGGGCGGCTCCGGCGCGTGCGGAGTCGAGCCGTGCGGAGTCGAGCCGTGCGGGCGCGAGCGGAGCGGCCCGGGGGAGCCCCTGCCGGGGCCGGGCGCCCGGCGCCGTCCCGGTGCGGGCTCCGGTGACGGCCCGCGGCGGTTCGCCGCGCTGTGGAACCGGGTGATCTACCCGGCCACCGCGACGCCCCTGACCCGCGACGAGTTCGAGCATCACCTCGTCCCGCTCGCCGAGCGGCTCGCCGCCGCGCTGCGCACCCCCGACTTCGACCCCGGACCCGCCGCCGAGGTCGGCGCCGCGCTCGTCACCGCGCACTGCACCGACCCCGACACCCTGCCGCTGATCCTCGACGCCGTCGACGCCCACCTCCTCGCGTGCTGCCCGCCCGGCGACGGCGGCCTCGCCCCGGAGGAGGCCCGCGCCCGCTGCGCGCGGCTCCAGCACGCCGTCGCCGCGGGTTTCGCCCGCGCCCTGCGCGAGCGCACCCTCGCCGAGCAGGAGGCGCTCTCCCGCGCCGCGCTCGCCGCGCAGGCGGAGACCGAGCGGGCCCTGCACACCAGCGAGGCCCGGTTCCGGGCGGTGTTCGAGGGGGCGGCCATCGGCGTCGGCATCGCCGACGTCGACGGCCGCATCATGGACGTCAACGACGCCCTGACCCAGATGTTCGGCAGCGTGGCCCACGAGGTGACGGGCCGGAACGTGGGCGAGATGGTCCACCCCGACGACGCGCCCGGCATGTGGGGCCTCTACCGCGAGCTCGTCCGCGGCGACCGCGACTACTACCGCGTCGAGAAGCCGTACTACCGCAGCGACGGCAGCGTCCTGTGGACCGACCTGACGGTGTCCCTGCTGCGCGACGCCCACGGGCGGCCCCAGTACCAGCTGGCGCTGATGGAGGACATCACCGAGCGCCGGCTCCTCCACGAGCAGCTGCGCTACGAGGCCACCCACGACGCCCTCACCGGCCTGCCCAACCGCACCCTCTTCTTCGAGGCCCTCGACAGGGCGCTCGACACGGCCGGGGAGGGCCCCGCCCGCTTCGGCCTGTGCTACCTCGACCTCGACGGCTTCAAGGCCGTCAACGACAGCCTCGGCCACGCCGTGGGCGACCAGCTGCTCGTCGCCGTCGCCGAGCGGCTGCGCTCCTGCGCCACCGCGCCGGAGCAGCTCGTCGCCCGCCTGGGCGGTGACGAGTTCGTGGCCCTGCTCACCGGCCCGTCCGCGCCCAGCGACGCCACCGCGCTCGCCCGCCGGATGCTCGCCGCGCTGGCCGACCCCGTCCGGCTCGAGGGCCGCGACCTGTCCGTACGGGCCAGCATCGGCATCGTCGACGGGACCGCGGGCGGACGCGACGCGGCCGAGGTGCTGCGCAGCGCCGACATCACGATGTACCGGGCCAAGGCGGCCGGCGGCAACCGCTACGAGCTCGCCGACGCCGACTGCGACGCCCGCGCCATCGCCCGGCACAGCCTGACCAACGGGCTGCCCGCGGCGCTGGAGAACGGCGAGTTCTTCATCGAGTACCAGCCGCTGGTCCGGCTCACCGACGGCAGCGTGCGGGGCGCCGAGGCGCTCGTACGCTGGCTGCACCCCGTGCACGGAGTGCTCGGCCCCGACCAGTTCATCCCGCTCGCCGAGAGCACGGGCCTGATCGTGCCGCTCGGCCGCTGGGTGCTGGAGGAGGCGGCCCGGCAGGCCCGCGCCTGGCGCAGCGAGGGCAAGTGCCGGGCCCCGATGCGGGTCAACGTCAACCTCTCGCCGTCCCAGCTGCGCTACCCCTCGCTCGTCGCCGAGACCGTCGCCGTCCTGGAGAACGCCGGCCTGCCGCCGTCCGCCCTCTGCCTGGAGGTCACCGAGAACGCGCTGATCGGTGCCGACGAGGAGGAGCTGCGCCCGCTGCGGCAGCTCGCCGACATGGGCGTGGACATCGCCCTCGACGACTTCGGAACCGGCTACTCCAACCTCTCCTACCTGCGCCGGCTGCCCGTCAGCACGCTCAAGCTCGACCGCTCCTTCACCCGGGGCATGCAGTGCTCGCCCGCCGACCCCGTCGATGTGAAGATCGTCGAGGGGATCGTGTCCCTCGCCCACACCCTCGACCTGTCCGTGACGGTCGAGGGCGTGGAGACGGGCACGCAGGCGGAACACCTGCGGGGGCTCGGCTGCGACACGGCGCAGGGCTGGTACTACGCCCGGCCGGGGCCGCCGGAGCGGCTGTGCGCGCTGGTGTCGGCGGACGCGTCGCCGTGAGACGGGCCCCCGGGCCCGAGGCGGCGGGTCTCGTCGTCCGTGAGCAGGCGTGAGCGGACCAGGAAGCGCACCCCCTCGGGGGCTTCGAGGGAGAAGCCGCTGCCGCGCCCGGGGACCACGTCCACCGTGAGGTGGGTGTGGCACCAGCGTTCGAACTGGTCGGCCGACATCCAGAACCCGACCGGTTCGGCCACGCCGTCGACCCCGAGCTCGGCGAGCAGCACGTCGGAGGCGCCCGTACGGAACTCGCCGTACGGGTAGCACATGGGCGAACTGCCGTCGCAGCAGCCGCCGGACTGGTGGAACATCAGGGGGCCGTGCTCCGCGCGCAGCCGCCGCACGAGCTCGGCGGCGCGCGGGGTGAGGGCGACGCGCGGGCTCTGCCGCGTGCCGCTCCGCGGAGTCGTGGGGCGGGTGTTCCGTGGGCTCATGATCCGGCCTCCGGCTGGTCGCTGTCCGCTGTCCGCTGTCCGCTGTCCGTTGGTCCTTGTCCGCCGGCCCTTGCACCCGGGGTGCACAGCCTGCCGGGGACGGCCGCCCACCGCCAGAGGAAGCGCGCACCGCGCGGGCGGCGGCTCGTGAACACCCTCGCGAAGAAGGGGTGTTCGCCGTCACTCGCTCCCTTCCGGCAGAAGTGGGGATCTCCAGCATGACCGGACCCACCCACAGGCCCGCCCGCGCCCCCACGACGACGACGCGACGGGCCGGCTCTCCGTTCCGGAAGGTGCCCGATGAACCTCCTGCTGCAGGTCTTACCCATAGCCGCCCCCACCCTCGGCTGGGTCACCCACGCGCTCGTCCTCGCCCGTCGGCTCCGTACCGCCCGCACCGACCCGCTGACGGGCCTGATGCGCCGTGAGGAGTTCACCTCCCGCGCGCGACGGGCGATCAGGCACCCGGACGCCGCGGTGCTGCTCCTGGACCTCAACGGCTTCAAGCAGATCAACGACACCCATGGCCACGCGGTGGGCGACCAGGTCATCGCGGCGGTCGGCCGGCGCCTGTCGGTCTGGTGCCGGGAGCGGGGCGGGTTCGCGGCGCGGCTGGGCGGTGACGAGTTCACCGCCGTCGTCCGGCTCGCCCCGGACGCGGACCCCGACGCCGAGTTGACGTACGGGCTCTCGGCCCGGCTCTCCGCGCCGCTCGACACCGACGCGGCGACGCTCTCCCCGCGGGCCTCGATCGGCCTCTGTCGCGTCGGCCACCGCCCCGGCGCCGGGCTCCCGGAGCTGCTGCGGGGCGCGGACGAGGCGATGTACACGGCCAAGCGGCTCGGCCAGCACTGGCGCCCGGCCGGTCCCGTGGACGTCTACGCCACCACCAACGGCCGGCGCGCGGGCCGGCCGGGCACCCACCTGATCCTGCTGCCCGCGGTGCGACGGAAGGCCTCGTGACACGGGAGGCGGCCTAGAGAAGCCGTGCGTACCGGATGTACCGGACATGCCGTGCGCACCGGACGGCACCTCATGAAATCGGACGCACGGGATGTATAGGACGCGCCGGGTCCGCGCCCCGTCCCGGCGGAGGGAGGCGCGCGGGTCCGGTTCCCGTTCCCGCCCCTGCCGTCACGGCCGTTCGCTCCTGTGCGTAGCACACCCGTAGCCCTTTGTAGTATCCGCAGGCAGGGGGCGCGAGAGCGCGCGTAAAGGGCAACTGGCCTATGCGAAGGCGACGAATGCTCCGTGCGCTCCCCAGTGCTTCATCCGAACGCATGCAGCCGTGGTGTGTTCGACGTGGAGTGGGGATGCTCCGGGCAGACCCGGCCGCCGCCGGGAAACCGGCAGGTCCGGGAGGGCCCGGGGGACGGGAGAGGGGCGAGCCGCCATGGGCGAGGTGTCCGGTTCGTTCGGCCCTGTCGTTCCGGATCACGACGCGGGTGGATGAGCGGCGGTGCGGACGGGCGGTGTGTCGGAGGAGGGCTCGGGGAGGTGGGGCACGGCCGCGGCCGTGCCGTACGCCCCCGGCCGCGGAAGACTGCCGTCCGCGCGGTGCCGTGCCGACGCGCGGTCGCGGGGCCGGGGCGCGTTCCCCGGCGGGTCCCGCAGGACGACAGCTTCGTATCGCTTCCCCACGGGAGAGCTTTTGAACAGGGCAACGCCGCACGGCCGCTCGTACCCCTGTTTCTGCGCATTGCCGGCGATCAACGAGGAACCAAGACCATGAACCCCCCAATGACCATTGCCGACCTGCACGACATAGTCCTGTCCTACCCCGAGTCCTGGAACCGTCCGCCCGACCCGCATCCCGTACCCGACCCCGAGCTGGAGGTGCACCGCTGGCTCGACCGGCTCGCGCTGGTCACCTCGGCCGAGGAACACCTGAAGTACGGCACGATCCTGAGGTCCGACCTCTTCGCCCGGCACAGCTACCCCCTCGCCCAGCCGGACCGTCAGACCACCATCGCCAGGCTCCTGGCGCTGTGGGCCCTCCACGACGACCGGATAGAAGGACGCGGCACGGCCGAGGGGGAGGCGGAGCGGATCGGGAGGGCGGTCCGGGGCACGCCGGACCCGCCCGACGGACCGGGCGCGGACCGGTACGTCCACGCCTGGTGGGAGCTGGGCCGGGAGTTCCGGCGGGCGGGGATGGGCGAGCGCTGGCTCCGGAGGTTCGGGGCCAACCTCACCGCCTGGTACCGCTCCACGAACGACGAGGCCGCGATGGTGAGGTCGCGGGGCCGGTACCCCGGCAGCGACGCGTACCTCGCCGTGCGGCTCCGCACCGCCGGCCAGCAGGTCTGGCTCGACCTCCTCCAGTACGCGTACGGCAGGGAGCTGTCCCCGGCGGAGCACGGCAGGGAGGTCCGGACCGCGTACCGCCTGGCCGAGACGCTGTACGTCCACTTCAACGACCTCTACGGGATGGAGAAGGACGCGAACGACGGCCTGCCGAACCTCGTCCCCCTGCTCGCCCGCGAGCAGGGCGTCAGCGAGATCGAGGCGTGCCGGGAGGTCGCCCGCAGGCACGCCGGGACCCTGGGGGACGTCTGCGCCCTGAGCCACCGCGTCTGCGCGCGCGTCCCGTCCCTGGCCTGGTGGTTCGAGGCGTTCCAGCATCTGCTCGTGGGCATCACGCGCGCGCACGAGCTGTCGCCGCGCTATGCGCCGGTGCAGGTGACGGAGGACGGCAGCGCGGTGCGGGTGCGGCTGGCGTGTCGGCGGAGCCAGGAGGGGGAGGAGCGGGTGCGGTCATTCGCGCAGGTGGAGCAGGGCGTCATGTGACGTGGGGGAAACGAGGGGGGGCTCGATGAGGAAGTGCCGGGAAAGGAACGGCGAGGGCGATGTGAGGGGGACGGGGACGGGATCGGGGCCGGGGGCGGAGACGGACACGGACACGGACACGGGCCGGGGGGCCGGTTGCGAGTCCGGGCGGGGGAGCGAGGCCCGGCGGGGGAGCGAAGGCGGCGAGGGCCGTGAGGCGGGGCGCGAAGCGGGGCTCCGTACCGGCCGGGAGTCCGACCGCGGGACCGGGCCGGAGAGCGGCAGGTCGGGGGGCCCGGCCGGTGCGCCGCCTCCGGGGCCGCCTCCTGTCCCGTCCCCGGGGCCGCCTCCCGTCCCGTCCCCGGGGACAGTTCCGGTGCCGTCGGCCGCGCCTTCGGTGCCGGGCGCGTGGCCGGTGGCGGGCCACGCGCTGTCGATGATGCGGAACCCGCTCGACTTCGTCACGTCGCTGGCCGCGCACGGCGACGTCGTACGAATCCGGCTGGGGCCCCTGCCCGTGCACGCGATCACCCACCCGGAACTGGTGCGGCGCGTCCTCGTCGACGACGCCCGGCACTTCGAGCGGGGCCGGCTCTTCGAGAAGGCGGCGCTGTTCTTCGGCGGCGGTGTGGGGACGGTGTCGGGCGCGGCGCACGTCCAGCAGCGCCGTACGCTCCAGCCCGCCTTCCAGCGGGGGAAGCTGGCGGACTACACCCCCTTGGTGCGGGAGGCCGTGGAGGAGACGGTGGCGCGGTGGAGGCCGGGCCAGGTGCTGCCGGTGACGGACGTGATGAACGACCTCTCGTTCGCGATGCTGACCAACACCCTCTTCACGGTGGGGTTCACGCGCGAGGCGGCCGCGGCGGTGCAGCGCAGCGTCCCGGTCCTGCTGCGGGGCGCGATGGTCCGGACGATCCTGCCGGAGTGGTGGACGCGGCTGCCCACCCCGGGCAACCGCCGCTTCACGCGGGCGATCGACGACATGGGCGCGGCGGTGGACGGGGCGATCGCGGCGTACCGGGAGGAGGGGAAGGACCACGGGGACCTGCTGTCGATGCTGCTGACCCTGCGAGACGAGAACGGCGCGAGGCTGACGGACCGACAGGTCCACGACCAGGTGATCAATTTCGCGATAGCGGGCATCGAGACGACCGGCGCGACGCTGGCGTGGCTCTTCCACGAGCTGGGGCGGGACCCGGAGACGGAGGCCCGGGTGCACGAGGAGCTGGACACCGTCCTGGGCGGCCGCCCGCCGCGCCACGAGGACCTGCCGGCCCTGGAGTTCACCGGCAGGGTCGTCATGGAGGTGCTGCGCCTGTACGCGGTGTGGATGTTCACCCGGCGTACGCTCGCGCCGATCCGCCTGGGGGACGTCGTGATACCCGCGGGCGGGGAGGTGCTCTACAGCCCGTACGCCCTCCACCACGACCCCCGCTGGTTCCCCGACCCGGACGCCTTCGATCCGGACCGCTGGCTCCCGGCCAGGGCGGCCGCCCTGCCGAAGGGCGCCTTCATCCCCTTCGGCGCGGGCGCCCACCAGTGCATGGGCAACACCTACGCCTTCACGGAGGCCCTGGTGGCGGCGGCCGTGGTCTGCGGGCGCTGGCGCCTGTGCCCGATCCCCGGCACCCGCGTCCGCAGGACGGCGACGATAGACGTCCACCCCGACCACCTGCCGATGACCGCGGAACCCCGCGAGGCGGCGGTACGGTGACCGGCGGCGCCGGAGTTCATTCGTTGTAGTGGTTCCAGTACTGGTCCGGCCGGTTCCCGCAGGGCCACTGGCTCAGCCCGGTGCCCTGCTGCGTACTCCCACCCGGCACGGCCGGGTACTGGGCGCTGTTGACGTGAAGGGGAGGACGGCGGCGCGAAGTCGGTGAGTTACCACCCCGCGCCGCCTGGGCGATCCGTTCCTCGGTCGGCCAACCGGTCGGCCGACCGGTGCCGGAGCGGCGCCGCTAGAAGAAGCCCAGCTTCTTCGGGGAGTACGAGACCAGCAGGTTCTTCGTCTGCTGGTAGTGGCTCAGCATCATTTGGTGGCCCTCGCGGCCTATTCCCGACTGCTTGTAGCCGCCGAAGGCCGCGTGGGCCGGGTAGGCGTGGTAGCAGTTGGTCCAGACGCGGCCCGCCTGGATGGTTCGGCCGGCTCGGTAGGCCGTGGTGCCGTTGCGGGTCCAGACGCCGGCGCCCAGGCCGTAGAGGGTGTCGTTGGCCAGGGTCATCGCGTCGTCGAAGTCCTTGAAGGAGGTGACGGCGACGACGGGGCCGAAGATCTCCTCCTGGAAGACGCGCATGCGGTTGTCGCCCTCGAGGATCGTGGGCTCGACGTAGTAGCCGCCCTTGAGGTCGCCGCCGAGGTCGGCCCGGGCGCCGCCGGTGAGGACGCGGGCGCCCTCCTGCCGGCCCAGATCCAGGTAGGAGAGGATCTTCTCCAGCTGGTCGTTGGAGGACTGGGCGCCGATCATCGTGGCGGTGTCCAGGGGGTGGCCCGGGACGATCGCCTCCGTGCGGGCCGTGGCCGCCTCCAGGAACGGGGTGTAGTGGCCGCGCTGGATCAGCGCGCGGGACGGACAGGTGCAGACCTCGCCCTGGTTGAGGGCGAACATCGTGAAGCCTTCGAGGGCCTTGTCGAGGAAGTCGTCGTCGGCCGCCGAGACGTCGTCGAAGAAGATGTTCGGGCTCTTGCCGCCCAGCTCCAGCGTCACCGGCTTCAGGTTCTCGGACGCGTACTGCATGATCAGGCGGCCCGTCGTGGTCTCGCCCGTGAAGGCGATCTTGGCCACGCGCGGGCTGGAGGCCAGCGGCTTGCCGGCCTCCACGCCGAAGCCGTTGACGATGTTCACCACGCCCGGCGGCAGCAGGTCCGCCACCAGCTCCATCCACACGTGGATCGACGCCGGGGTCTGCTCGGCGGGCTTGAGCACCACCGCGTTCCCCGCCGCCAGGGCCGGGGCCAGCTTCCACGAGGCCATCAGGAGGGGGAAGTTCCACGGGATGATCTGGGCCACTACGCCCAGCGGCTCGTGGAAGTGGTACGCCACCGTGTCCTCGTCCAGCTCGGAGAGGCTGCCCTCCTGGGCCCGGAGCGCGCCCGCGAAGTAGCGGAAGTGGTCGACGGCCAGCGGGATGTCGGCGGCCAGCGTCTCGCGGACCGGCTTGCCGTTCTCCCAGGACTCCGCCACGGCCAGCGCCGTCAGGTTCTCCTCCATGCGGTCGGCGATCCGGTTCAGCACCGCCGCCCGGTCCGCCGGCGAGGTGCGGCCCCAAGCCGGCGCCGCCGCGTGCGCCGCGTCCAGCGCGCGCTCGACGTCCTCCGCCGTGCCCCGCGCGACCTCCGTGAACGGCTGCCCGTTCACCGGTGTCGGGTTCTCGAAGTACCGGCCCTTGACCGGCGGTACGTACGCGCCGCCGATCCAGTGGTCGTACCGCGCCCGGTACGAGACGACCGCGTCGGAGGAGCCGGGGTCGGCATAGCGGGTCATGAGAGGACCACCCTTCTTCTTCCCTTTCCCTGCCGCCCGCTCCCGCGCGGGCGGCGACCGGGAGGAAGCTAGCCCCGGCGAGGTTGCGCGGACGTTGCCCGCGTGCCCGACATGGGTATTCCCGGCCGGCGTGGGTGTTCCCGGTGGATCCGGCGCGGATGCCCCTACGCGTAGGGTGCGGGCCCCGTTCGTACCCCCGCCCCGTACGCCTCCCGCAGCCGCACCGCCTCCCCCGCCACCGCTCCCCGCTGCGGCGCGCTCATCGGCAGTGCCGCCAGCAGCCGCTCCCACACCTCCAGGTCCTCCCCGCCCCACGGGGTGTCGGCCCACAGCTGGAGCGCCCCCGCGTCGCCGGAGCCCAGCACCGCCCGCCGCAGCAGGCCCTCCAGCCGGCGCCGCATCCGGCACACACCCGGCGCCTCCGACGACGGCAGCAGCGGGCCGCCGTACGACCGCACCGCCCCGCGCGGGCTGTCCTCCGTCAGCTCGCGCCCCACCGCGGCGAAGTCCGTCTCCACCGGCGCGCACAGCCGGTACGGGCGCGAGCCCAGCAGCGGGCCCACCAGCCGCCTCAGCCGTGACAGCTCCGCCCGCAGCGTCACCGGCCCCACCGGCCGGTCCCCGTACAGCCCCGCCATCAGCTGGTCGCCCGTCAGGCCCTCCGGGTGGTCCGCCAGCAGGACCAGGATCTCGCTGTGGCGGCGCCCCAGCCGCAGGCGGCGCCCGTCCAGGGTCAGCAGCGCCTCGTCGCGCCCCAGCGCCGCCAGCCCGTCGCGCGCCGGCCCCCGGGCAGCCGCCAGCTCCGCCTCCGCGGCCCGCGCCGTCGCCCTGACCAGAGCCAGGCTGTGCGGCCCCGCCAGGTGGTCGCCGCCGGTGAGGTCCACCGCGCCCAGCAGCCGGCCCGTCCGGGGGTCGCGCACCGGGGCCGCCGCGCACGACCACGACTGGACCAGCCGGTTGTAGTGCTCCGTGGCGAAGATCTGCACGGGGTGGCCCAGCGCCAGCGCCGTGCCCGGCGCGTTCGTGCCCGCGTGCCGCTCGTCCCAGCGGGCCCCCGCGACGAAATTCATCCGCTCCGCGCCCCTGCGCATCCCCGCGGGCCCCTCCACCCACAGCAGCCGCCCCGCCGCGTCGCAGACCGCCAGCAGGTGCGCCCCGTCCTCGGCGACGGAACCGAGCAACTCGCGGAAGAGCGGCAGCACCGCCGCCAGCGGGTGGTCCCGGCGGTGGCTCTCCAGCTCCGCGTCCGCCAGCTCCAGCGGCGCGACGAACTCCGGCCCCGGCAGCGCCGCCGCCGAACGCCGCCACGAGTCGGCCACGACCGCGCGCACCCGCGGGTCCACCACCCCGCCGGCCCCGCCGCCGTCCCCTCCCGTCACGAACGCCGTGTGCGCCCCCCGGACCGTACGGCACCGCTCGGCGGGACCCTCCCCGCACGCCATCGCCAGCCACGGGTTGACCACCGTGCCTCCCTCCCCACCCTCGTGTGCCACCGGTCACCCGCCCAAGGGCGGCACGCGCGGCCGTACTTGCGGTACGGGCGCCGGGGCTTGCGGGCGCACCCTCCCCGCCACGACTCTTCCTTTACCCATCGGACACGAACGGAAGACCGGAAGAAAAACATGCCCAAAGTTCTCGTCGATGTACTCGAACGCACCCTCGCCGCCTACCTCACCACCTTCCTCGGCCTCCTCCTCGCCGACGGCTTCGACCTGACCGACGTGTCCGCGCTCAAGGCCGCCGCCATCGCCGCCGTCCCCGCCGCGCTCTCCGTGATCAAGGGCGCGATAGGCACCCGCTTCGGCGACAGGACGAGCGCCGCCTGGCTGCCCGGCAGGAAGTCGTCCGGCGGGACCGGGGGGAAGGGGACCGGGAAGAGGACGTCCGGGACGAGTGCGGCGTCCGCGAAGAAGGCCGCCGGGGCGAAGACCCCGGCGAAGAAGACGCCCGCGGGGAGGACGCCCGCGAAGAAGACGACCACGAGGAAGGCGGCTGCGAAGGACGCCAGGAAGGCACCCGTGAAGGACGCCGAGACGGCACCCGTGAAGGACGCGCAGACGCCGCCCGCCGCGAAGGCCCCCGCCAAGAAGACCTCCTCCCCGGCACCCACGGAGGAGACGCCGCAATAACCCCTCGCCCGGCCTCCTGCCCCCGCTCCCGCCCGCCCCGGAAGCGGAAGCACGGACCGCGCCCCCGGAGCCCAGGCCCCTGAGCGGAGGACGCGCGTTCACACGGGGTGTGCGGAACGCACCCGCGCGGACCCCCGCGCACACGTTCCCGCGCCGGGCCGCCACGCGGTTGACTCGGCTACGCGAGTCCCACTGGAGCGACGGGACCCGGGCCGCCGGTCCTTCCCCCGAGCCGGTGGCCCACCGCCTCGTACCGCCGGGCGGACGGTACGGGGCGGTTCCGTGCGCCCGAGCGGGCGGACGTTCGGGCGTCAGTACGCCCCCCGCCGTCGCTCCGCGCGAGGCGGGTGCAACGATGTCCCCGTCATGAGCGCAGGGCAGTCGCCGTACCAGGGACCCCGGACGCTGCGAGCCGCGATGTTCGCAGTGGTCTGTGTGCTGCTCGCTGCCCTGGGCCACGCGGTCATGTCGGGGACGACCGTCCCCTGGTGGGCCGTCGTCGTGGCGCTGTCCGGCACGGGCAGCGCGGCGTGGTTCCTCGCCGGGCGCGAACGCGGTCCGCTGCTCATCACGCTCGCCACGGTCGGCGCCCAGACCGCCCTGCACCACTTCTTCGCCCTCGCGCAGAACGTCGCCGCCAACGCGGCGCGCGCGGCACGCCTGGGCCTGGACGGTGACTTCCCCCTCCCCGGCGGCATGAGCGGCATGAGCGGCATGGGTGGGATGGGGGACATGGGTGGGATGGGGAACATGGGGGGTGGCGGGCATTCCATGTCCGCCATGCCCATGTCACCGGATATGGCCGGCATGCCCATGGATCACTCCATGGGCATGGCCGGTATGTCCGGTCACGACATGTCCATGCACGCCGGCCACGGCGCCCTCGCCATGTGGTCCGCCCACGTCGTCGTCGCCCTGATCTGCGGCATCTGGCTCGCCGGTGGCGAACAGGCCGCCTTCCGGCTCGGCCGTACCCTGCGCACCCGGCTCTTCGCGCCCCTGCTCGTCCTCTTCCGGGACGTCCCCACGCGCCAGGGCCCGCCGCGCATCCGCGCCGACCGCACGCGCGCGGCGCAGCGGCTGCGGCAGCTGCTCTACGCCCACGTCCTCGCCACCCGTGGTCCACCGGCCCGCCCCGTCGCCGCCGCCGTCTGACGGGCACCCGTCCGCCGGCTGACGGCGACCGACCTGGCCGAACCACGTCACCGGGACGCCGCCCTCCCACGCGCAGGGCCGGACGCCCGGATTCCAGGAAGGACCCACGGCGATGACCCCTGCCCGCACGCAGGACGCGCCACGACGGCACACCCCGCCGCCGGCCCCCGCAGCAGCACCGGCCCCCGCCCCGGCCGCCTCAGCCGAGGCCCGCCGTCAGCAGCTTGAGCCGGCGCGCCCGCTCACCCCAGCCACGGCACTCGGCGCAGCTCAGCAGATGGGTGTCGAGCACCGGACCGGACACGCCCGGCGGCGGCTCCTCCCCGTCGAGGCGGGCGGACAAGGCGGTACGGAACTCACGGCAATGCACCCCGCCATCGTCCCCGGCGCCACCGGCGCCCCACGCACCACCCCCCTCACCACAGCCCCCGCATCCGTCCTCGCGTCCGTCCGCACGGCGCCCCGCATGACCGTTCTCGCGGGAGGCCGCCGTGCGTGACGACGAGACGGTGACCGCCTGGGCGCTCGCCGCCCGTGGCGGGGACGCCGACGCCGTGGAGCACTTCATCCGCGCCACCCAGCACGACGTCCGGCGGTACGTGGCCCGGCTCAGCAACGATCCGCAGGGTGCGGACGACCTCGTGCAGGAGACCTACCTGCGCGCGCTGCGCTCGCTGCCGCGTTTCGAGGGCCGCTCGTCCGCCCGTACGTGGCTGCTGACCATCGCCCGCCGCACGGTCGTGGACCGGCTCCGATTCAACGCCGCCCGGCCCCGCCTCTCCGACACGGACGACTGGCAGTCGGCCGCCGAGCGGACCCAGTCCGCCGAGCTGCCCGGCTTCGACGAGGGCGTGGCCCTGTCGCAGCTGCTCGACCGGCTGCCCTACGAGCGGCGCGAGGCATTCGTCCTCACCCAGCTCCTGGGCCTGCCCTACGCGGAGGCCGCGGTCGTCGCGGGCTGCCCGGTCGGCACCGTACGGTCGCGGGTGGCGCGGGCGCGCGAGGCGCTGATCGTCCAGCTGGAGACGGCGGAGCGGGCCGCCGCGGGCGGCGCCGTCCCGAGAATGCCCGTGATGGCGGGGGCGCGGGCGGCTGCGGCTTAGCCGTACGAGGCCGTGACCTTCGCGGGTCGGGCCCGGTCCCGTAGGCGGGTCGGGTCCGGTCCGGTCCTGTGCGTGGCCTCCGGGCCGGGCGTCGGAACCGGCCGTCGGCCTCGGGCGCCCGCCCGTCCTCGTAGGACGGGTTGGTTCCGGCCTTGTGCGTCCGGCTACGCCTCCGGGCGTCGGCCTCGACCTCGTATGCCCGGCCCCGCCCCGGGGGCTCGGGCTCCGGCCGACGTCCAGCCGCGCTCCCGGTGTCAGGTCCCGGCCCCGGCGTCGGACCTCGCCCCCGTGCGTCGGACCTCGTACCCGTACGACGCCCCCGGTCCCGGACGTCCGACGCCGCCCCGTACCCCGCACGCCGGCCCCGTACCCCGCACGCCGGCCCCGTACCCCGTACGCCGGCCCCGTACGCCGGAACGCCGGGCAGGCCGCCTCACGTGGTCCGCCCGGCGTTCCGGCGTCGAACGCGTCGGCCGTCGTCCGCGAGAGGGACTGCCCGGTCGCTCCGCCCCGCCTACTTCCCCGCGGCGGTCCCGCCGCTCCCCGGCCGTACGACCAGCGCCTCCACCCGGACCGCGCCGCTCTCGCGGAACCGCAGCGTCACCGGCAGCCGCTCGCCCAGCCGCAGCCGGGGCGGGCGTACCACCATCACGTCCAGGCCGTGCGGCGACATCTCCACCGTTCCGCCCGCGGGCACGGGCACGGACGGGACCATGCGCATGGAGCCCGCGCCCCGCTCGACCACGGTGCGGCTCAGCATCGTGCCACCGGCGTCCGGGACCTCGACGTCCACGAGCTCGTCGGCCACGTCGCCCGTGTTGCGGATGCGGAAGAACGCCGCCGTGTCGTCCTCGCCGAAGGGGAGCAGCACGCGCGCGTCGTCGACCGTCACGGCCGCCGGGCGAGCCGCCGCCCCGGACAGCGTCCAGGCGCCCAGGCCGCCGAGCGTGACGGCCGAGGCGAGCAGCGGGACGAGGGCGGCGCGGGCGGCCCCGGCCAGGCGGGCGGTCCGGCCGCCGGAACGGAGGCCGGTGGCGGTAGCAGGGGCGGTAGCAGGGGCGGTGGCGGCGTCCGTGGCGGTCGCGGCGACCGAAGCCGCGCCCCCGCCCGTACCCGCGCCCCCGCCCGTACCCGCGCCCCCATCCGTTTCCGTGCCCCTACCTGTACCCGCGCCCCCACCCGTCCCCGTACGGCCGTCCGTCCCGCCGCCCGCGGAATGGTCCTTCTTCATGCGTCACCCCGGCTGTCGTCGTCGGTCTTCAGGTGCGTCCCCACGGGTGTGGGCCGGGGCCGGTCGCCCGTCGTCTCCTCGCCCCGGCGCGGGGCCGGTGCCGTGCCCGTCGCCGCGGCCGGTCGCACGCCCGCGCGCGGCCCCCGCGCCCCGGGCCCTCGACGGTCGCCGCGTCCGCCGCCCCGTCCGCCGCCGGTGCCTCCCAGCCCCGACCGCCTCGGCTGCCACCCCCTCAGCCGCAGGCTGTTCGCCACGACCAGGACCGAGCTCACCGACATCGCCGCCGCGGCGACCATCGGGCTCAGCAGGCCCACCGCCGCCAGCGGCAGGGTGACCAGGTTGTAACCGAAGGCCCAGGCCAGATTGGCGCGGACCGTCGCCGACGTCCGCCGGGCCAGGCGGACCGCGTCCGCCAGGGCGCCCATGTCCTCGCGGACCAGCGTCACGTCCGCCGCGCCGATGGCCGCGTCCGTGCCGCCGCCCATCGCGATGCCCAGGTCCGCGCCGGCCAGCGCCGCCGTGTCGTTGACGCCGTCGCCGATGACCGCGACCCGGCGGCCCGCCGCGCGCAGCTCGCGGACGAGCTCCGCCTTGTCCTCGGGCGTGGCGCGCGCGTGCACCTCCTCGATGCCCAGCTCCGCCGCGACGGCCCGCGCCGCGCCCTCGCCGTCGCCCGTGGCGAGCACCGGGCGCAGTCCGAGCCGCTTGAGGTGGTCGACCGCGCGGTACGAGCCGGGGCGCACGGTGTCGCCCAGGGCGATCACCGCCTCCGGCGTACCCGCCACCCGGACCACCACCGCGGTCCGCCCGTCCCGCTCGGCCGCGCGCACCGCGTCGTCGAGCGCGGCCGGCAGCCCGCCCGGCCGGGGCCGCTGTCCGGCGGGCCGCTTCGGCTTCCGGTGCCCCTTCGCGGGGACGGCCCGGCCTTCCGGCCGTACGACCTCCACCGGCAGGTCACCCACCCGCCCGGCGACGCCCTTGCCCGGCGTCGCCACGAAGTCCGTGACCTCCGGCAAGGCGCCCGTACCGGACTCCTCCGCGTAGGCCAGGACCGCCCGGCCGACCGGGTGCTCCGAACCCCGCTCGACCGCCGCGGCCAGCCGCAGGACCTCGTCCGCGCCCCGCCCGCCGGTGCGGAACGTCACGCCCGTCACCGTCATCGAACCCGTCGTCAGCGTGCCGGTCTTGTCCAGGACGACGGTGTCCACGCGGCGCAGCCCCTCCAGCGCCTGCGGGCCCTTGACCAGAATGCCGAGGCCCGCGCCCCGGCCCGTCGCGGCCAGCAGCGCCGTGGGGGTCGCGAGGCCGAGCGCGCACGGGCAGGCGACCACGAGCACCGCGACGGCGGCCGTGACCGCGGCCTGCGGGGCGGCGCCCGCGCCGAGCCAGAAGCCGAGGACCGTGACGGCCACGGCCAGCACCGCCGGGACGAACACCCCGGCGACCGCGTCGGCGACCCGCTGCGCCTTCGCCTTGCCCGCCTGCGCGTCCTCCACCAGCCGGGCGATCCGGGCGAGCCGGGTGTCGGCGCCGACGGCTTCCGCCCGCACCTCCAGCAGGCCGCCGGAGTTGACGGCACCGCCCACCACGGCCGAGCCGGGGCCCGTCTCGACGGGCGCGCTCTCGCCCGTCACCAGGGACATGTCCAGGGCCGAGCTGCCCGCGACGACCGTGCCGTCGGTCGCGACCCGCTCACCGGGGCGTACGACGAAGTGGTCGCCGACCCGCAGCCGCTCGATCGGCACCCGGTGCTCGGCCCCGTCCCGCCGCACGACGACGTCCTTCGCGGCGAGCGAGGCGAGGGCCCGCAGCGCCGACCCGGTGCCGCGCCGCGCCCGCGCCTCCAGCGACCGCCCGACCAGCACGAACAGCGGGACGCCGACGACCGCTTCGAGGTACACGTCCGCCGTGTCGCCGCCCATGGAACCCAGGGTCGGGACCAGCGTGAACGGCATCCGCATGTCCGGATCACCGGCGCCGCCGAGGAACAGGGCGTACGCCGACCACGCGTAGGAGGCCACGACGCCCAGCGAGACCAGCGTGTCCATGGTCGCGGCGGCGTGCCGCAGCCCGCGCAGCGCCTTGGCGTGGAACGGCCACGCGCCCCACACGGCCACCGGTGTCGCCAGGGCGAAGCACAGCCACTGCCAGTTGCGGAACTGGAGGCCGGGGACCATGGACAGGACCAGCACGGGCACCGACAGCAGGGCCGTGACCAGCAGCCGGGTCATGGCCGACGGTTCCGCCGGGCCGTCCGCCCCGCTCTCCGGTGCCCCGTCCGCCCGCTCCGCGGCGGCCGGCGGCGCGGGCAGCGACGCGGTGAAGCCCGCGCCCTCCACCACGGCCATCAGCTCCGCCGGGGTCACCGCGGCGGGGTGGCTGACGCGGGCCCGGCCGGTGGCGAGGTTGACGCTCGCGCTCACGCCGTCCAGCCGGCCGAGCTTCTTCTCCACCCGGTTCACGCACGCCGCGCAGGTCATCCCGCCGACGATCAGCTCCGTCGTCCCCGACGCCGAGGCGTCCGGCACGGTGTCCGTCGCGGCGGCCCCGCCGGGCCCGTCCGTCGAGGTGGTCATCGGGTCACCTTCCCGGCGGCCGGAGCGCCCATGCCGTGCATGCCCCTCATCCCGCCCATCCCGCCCATGCCGTCCATCCCGTCCATGCCGCCCTTGTCCCCCGAACCGCCTCCCGGCCCCGAACCGCCGCCGGAGCCACCGGTGCGGTGTATGCCGGGGAAGGCGGGCCCGGCCGCCGACCCGGCCGCGTACGCGACACCGAAGAGGGCGGCCAGCAACAGGACGAAGCCGAGCAGGGTTCCGTACGCGCGGGACGGCCCGAGGCGGGCCGGACTGAGGAGGTGACGAGCGGTCATCGCCGCATCGTGACACGTCACGGACCGCGGCGGCCCGCATGCGACGGGCTCCCGGCGCGTGAGGATCATCCCTTTCGTCCCCGGGAACCAGCGGGCCCGACGGGCCGACTACCCAAGGATCAGGCGGCCCCCGCGCCGCCGCCGCGGCTCCTTCCGCGGGACGGCCGGCCACCGTCACCGGGCCCCCGCGAAGAGCCTGGAAGTCCCCGCGAAGAGCCGGGAACTCGCCCCGCCCTCCGTCCGACTTCTCAGGGGTCCACGACTTCGCGAGGAGCACCCACCGTGTCGCTGCCCGACCCGATCCCCCTGTACGGACCCGAGTACAAGCGGGATCCCTATCCGCTGTACGCGCGCCTGCGCGCCGCCGGCCCGATCCACCGGGTGCTCTTCCCCAGCGGGGTCACCGCGTGGCTGGTCACCGGGCACGCCGCCGCGCAGCGGACCCTCGCCGACCCCCGGCTCGGCAAGAACCACTCCCGGGGCAACGACCGCTGGCGCGAGCGCGCCTCGATCATGCCCGAGCCTCAGCACTCCCAGCTCCAGGTGCACCTCCTGCACCAGGACCCGCCCAAGCACACGGCCATGCGCCGCCTGGTCACGGACGCCTTCGCGCCGCGCCGGGTGGAGGCCCTGCGGCCCCGCTTCCAGGAGATGGCGGACGCGCTCGTCGACGCCATGCCCGAGGACGCGGACACGGCGGACCTCGTCGCCTGCTTCGCCGCCCGCTTCCCCTTCCAGGTCCTCGCCGAGGTCATCGGGCTGTCCCCGTGCCTCGCCGCCCGCTTCCGGCGCGAGTGGGGCAAGGTCGTGGCCCCCGTCGGCCCCACCGACCCCGGGCGCCCCGCCTACGAGGCGCTGCTGAGGGAGCTCCAGACGTATATCGCCGAGGTGGTCGCCGACCCCGGTGACGGGCTCCTCGGCGGCCTGGTCGCCGCCCGTGACGCGGGCGAGCTGACGCGGGAGGAGCTGGACTCCATGATCTTCCAGCTGCTGGTGGCCGGCCAGGAGCCCGTCACCAACCAGATCACCACCGCCATGGTCGCGCTGCTCCGCCACCCCGACGTGCTGGACCGGCTGCGCGCCGAGCCCGCGCTGATGCCGGCCGCGGTCGAGGAACTGATGCGCCTCGACGGCGCCTTCGAGCTGACGACCTGGCGCTTCCTCGCCGAGGACGCGGACCTGCACGGCACCCGGGTGCCCGCCGGCGACTCCGTGATCGTCTCGCTGTGCGCCGCCAACCGCGACCCCGAGCGCTTCCCCGACCCCGACACCCTCGACCTCGACCGGGCCCAGGGTTCGCACCTGTCCTTCGGGCACGGCGTCCACTTCTGCCCCGGTGCCGCCCTCGCCCGTATCGAACTCCAGGTCGCCCTCGGCACCTTGACCGGCCGGCTGCCGGGGATCCGCCTCGCGGTCCCCGACGAGGAGCTGCCCTGGATCCCCGCCGTCCTCGGCCGGGGCGTGGGCGAACTGCCCGTCGCCTTCGACCGGCCCGTCTGCCCCCGCCCCCGTGGATGAGTGCCCCATGCCGACGCTTTCCGTAAGCCCCGCCCTTTCCGTAGGCCCCGCCCTTGCCGCGGACCCCGCTCTTTCCGCGGGCACCGCTCGTCACACGGGTACGGACCTCCCCCTGGGCACCGCCCTTGCCGGGCCCCTCCCGCCCGTGGAGACGGCGCCCCTCATACAAACCCCCTCGTCCGCCGCGGCCACGGTCGAGGCCCGGGTGCTGAGCCTCCTCCTGCCGTACCACCGCACGAGCGGCCCGGCCTCCCCGGACCCCGCCGACCACCCGGAGCAGCTGCGCCAGATACGGCAGTTCACGGAGGCCGGCGAGCCCGTCGTCCTCACCCTGCCCGGCTTCCCCTGCAAGTCCCCGAACCCGGCCAAGGTGCTCGGCCACCTCCCCGACGAGGGCGAGCGGCTCTCCCTGGGCTTCCTCGACCGCCTCTGCGCGCGCGTCGGCGAGGTCTACGAGCCCGGGGCGCGCATGCTCATCTGCTCCGACGGGCACATCTTCGGCGACCTCATCCGGGTGCCCGACCCGCTGATCGACGCGTACGGGGACGCCCTGCGCGCCCTCATCCGCAGCGAGGGGCTGACCCGGCTCGACACCTTCGACATGCGCGACGTCCACGGCGACCTCGACCACGACACCAAGCGGCGCCTGGTCACCGACGCCTACGCGCCCTCCGTGCCCAGCCTGCGCGAACTGGCCCGCACCGACGAGGAGACCGCCCGCCTCTACCGCGGCATCACCCGCTTCCTCGTCGAGGACACGGCGGACTTCACGGGCACCCGCTCCGCCCTCCAGCGCGAGTGCCGCACCCGCGCCTACGGCGTCATCGCACGCAGCCGCGCCTGGGGCGACCTGATCGCCCACCACCACCCCAGGTCCGTACGCCTGTCGATCCACCCGCAGCGGCCGGGCTCCGAGAAGTTCGGCATCCGCCTGCTGGACGCGGCGGACGCGTGGGCCACGCCATGGCACACGGTGGTACTGCGGGGGCGCGGGGGAGCGGCGCGGCTGATGCGGCGCGAGGACGCGGAGCGCTTGGGGCGGCTCGTCCTGCGCGACGGACGTCCCAGCCACTACGAGGAGGTCTGAGGACCCGAAAAAGACGCCGGACGGGCTGGAAACCAGCCCGTCCGGCGTTTGAGGACACCGCGCGCAAATGGGGGTCCGAGGGCGTCGGCCCCCGATCACGGGAAGGGGCGGGCCTGGGGAACCACCGCCGCATCGGACCCCGCACCCGCGTCCGCCACCCCCCGGTGGTCGAACGCGATCAGCGGATCCCCCGTCAGCGGATGCTCCACCACCGCCGCCCGCACCCCGAACACCTCCGCCAGGAGCTCCGGCGTCAGCACCTCCCGCGGCGTGCCCGAAGCCACCACCGCCCCCTCGTGCAGCACGTGCAGCCGGTCGCACAGCGACGCCGCCGCGTTGAGGTCGTGCAGCGAGAGCAGGGTCGTACGACGCTGCTCCCGCAGCAGGGCCAGCAGCTCCACCTGGTGCCGTACGTCCAGGTGGTTCGTCGGCTCGTCGAGCACCAGGACCTTCGGGTCCTGGGCCAGGGCCCGCGCCAGCAGCACCCGCTGCCGCTCGCCGCCCGACAGGGTGGAGAAGCGGCGGGCACCCGCGCCGGCCATGCCGACCCGGGCCAGGGCCGTCGCCACGATGTCCACGTCCGCGCGGTCCTCGCCCGCGAACGCCCGCTTGTAGGGCGTGCGGCCCATCGCGACGACCGCCCGCACCGACAGCTCGAAGTCGCTGCCGCGCTCCTGCGGCAGCGCCGCCACCCGCCGGGCCGTCTCGGCCGCGGTCAGCGACCGGATGTCGGTGTCCCCGATCAGCACCCGCCCCGCGTGCGGGCGCAGATAGCGGTAGACGGTCCGCAGCACGGTCGACTTGCCGCTGCCGTTCGGCCCGATCAGCCCGGCGATCTCCCCGTCCTCGGCGACCAGGTGGACGCCGGACACCACCGTCCGGCCGGACAGCGTGACGTCGAGCTCCTCGACGGCGATCCGCATCCCTCTATCCCCTCTCCAGGCGGCGGTCCAGCAGGTACAGCAGGGTCGGCGCGCCGATCAGCGCGGTGACCACGCCGACCGGGAGTTCCTGGTCCGGCAGGGCCGTACGGGCCACGAGGTCGACGACGACGAGCAGGACGGCGCCGAACAGGGCGGCCACCGGCAGCAGCCGGCGGTGGTCACCGCCCACCACCATCCGGCAGACGTGCGGCACCATCAGCCCCACGAAACCGATCGCCCCCGACACCGACACCAGGACACCGGTGAGCACGCTCGTCACGACGAACAGCTCACGCCGCAGGCGCACCACGTCGATGCCCAGCCCGGCCGCCGTCTCGTCGCCCATCAGCAGCGCGTCGAGGGCGCGGGCCCGGGCCAGCAGCGCCACCAGACCGAGCGCCACCGCCACCACGGGCAGCGTCAGCGTCGCCCACTGGGCCCCGCCCAGCGAGCCCATCAGCCAGAACAGCACCCCGTGCGTCTGCTGGTCGTCCCCGGCCTGGAGCACCAGATAGTGGGTGAACCCGGACAGGAACTGCCCGATGCCCACCCCCGACAGCACCAGCCGCAGCGGCGAGAACCCACCGCCGCGCCGCGCCATCGCCCACACCAGCGCGAACGAGGCCAGCGCCCCGGCGAACGCCGCCGAGGACAGGCCCAGCCCCAGCGCGCCGCCGGCCCCCGCCCCCAGCACGATCGCCGCGACCGCGCCGAGCGACGCCCCGCTGGAGATGCCCAGCAGGTACGGGTCGGCCAGCGGATTGCGGACGAGGGCCTGGACGGCCGTGCCGACCAGGCCCAGGCCCGCGCCCACCACGGCCGCCAGCAGCGCCCGCGGCACCCGCAGCTGCCAGACGATCAGGTCCTGGGTGCCCGGCACCGGGTCCTGCCCGGACACGCCCCGGGCCACCGCCGACCACACGTCGCCCAGCGGTACGTCCGACGAGCCCAGGCACACCGAGGCGACCAGCGCGGCCACCAGGGCCACGCCGAGCACGGCGCCGGCCCAGCCCGCCCGTACGCCAGGCTCCCGCTCCCGCCCCTCGGCGGCCGCAGTGAGCGCCGTCATCTACTTGACCCGGTCCGGGTACAGCGTGTGCGCGATCTCCCGCACCGTGTCGGCGCTGCGCACCCCGCCGATCGTGGTCCGCTGCGACGTGATGCGCAGGAAGCGGCCCTCCTGGACGGCCTTGAGGTCCTTGGTCGCCGGGAAGTTCCTCAGGAACTCCGCGGCGTCGTCGAACGCCTTGCGGTCGGCCTCCTCGCTGCCCCGGCCGCGGACGGCCAGCTGGATCCAGTCCGGGTTCTTGGCGACGACGTCCTCCCAGCCGACGGGCTTGAAGTCGCCGTCGCAGTCCGCGAAGACGTTCCGCGCGCCGGCCTGGGTGAGGATCCCGTTGGCGACCTGCCGGTTGCACACGGCCATCGGCTGCTTGGTGCTCGCGTCGTAGTCGAAGAGGAAGTAGGAGGGCCGCTTGTCCTCGGGGACGTCCTTGAGGGCGTCGCGCACCGCGCCCGTCTTCTTCCGCATCTCCTGGACCAGCTCCCGCGCGCGGGCGGAGGTCCCGGTCACCTTGCCGAGCTCCTCGATGTCCGCCTCGACGCCCGACAGGTCGGTCCGCGCGGACTTGCCCATCGCGGCGCACGCCGTCGACTTCAGGTAGACGTGCTTGATCCCGGCGGTCTCGAACTCCTTGGCCGTCGGGGCGTCGCCCGCCTTGCCCATGTTCTTCATCGACGAGAACGAGTCGATGTAGAGGTCGGCGCCCGAGCCGAGCAGCTTCTCCTTGGGGATGACCATCTTGCCGAGCACCGGCACCTTCGCCGCCCGGTCCGACATGTCCTGCGGCAGGGTGCCCTTGCCGGGCGGGAAACCCGTGCCGATGACCTTGTCGCCCGCGCCCAGCCACATCAGCAGCTCCAGGGCGGCGGCGTTACTGGTGACGATCTTCTTCGGCGGCGCGTCGAAAGTGGTCTTCGCCCCCATGCAGTCGGCGACGCTCACCGGGAAGCCGGCCCGCGCGGCCCCCGCGCCGTCGTCGGTCGTCTCCGCCTTGCCGCCACCGGCGCCACAGGCCGTCGTCGACAGGGCCACAGCCGCCAGCACACCGCACCACGCACGAGGGCGCATCAGGAACTCTCCAGAAAATCGGGATCAGCGCGGACCCGCCCGTGCGGGTCCGGATCAGGTAGTCGGACCGCGTCGCCGCCGGGTTCCCGCGTGTCGCGAAGAACCCCGGCGTACGCTGCCCCGGACGCCCCACCGAGACACCCTGCCGTGGACCGGGCCGTGGCCCGGGCCGCGCGACGGACGAAGGAGACCGGCATGGCGGACCAGCTCCGGGAGATGCCCACCGACTGGCGGCGCGCCCTCGCGATCGTCGCCCACCCCGACGACCTCGAGTACGGTGCCTCCGCGGCCGTGGCGACCTGGCTCGACGACGGCCGCGAGTGCGTGTATCTGCTGGCCAGCCTCGGCGAGGCGGGCATCGACACCCTCACGCCCGCCGAGGCCGGCCCGCTGCGCGAGCGGGAGCAGCGGGCCGGCGCCGCCGCCGTCGGCGTCCGCACCGTGGAGTTCCTCGGCCACCCCGACGGCGTCATCGAGTACGGGACCGCCCTGCGCCGCGACTTCGCGGCCGCGATCCGCCGCCACCGCCCCGAACTGGTGCTGACCCTCAACCACCACGACACCTGGTCCTGGGGCGACAGCGTCTTCTGGAACACCCCCGACCACCGCAACGTCGGCCGAGCCACCCTCGACGCGGTCGGCGACGCCGGCAACCGCTGGATCTTCCCCGAGCTGGTCGAGGACGGCCTCGTGCCCTGGGACGGGGTGCGGTACGTGGCGGTCGCGGGCTCCCCGAACCCCACCCACGCGGTCGACGCGGGCGCGGGCCTGGAGCGGGCCGTCGCGTCCCTGCTCTGTCACCGCACCTATATCGAGGCGCTGACGAAGGAGGAGCCGGAAGGCTACTGCCGGCGTTTCCTGGAGGGGGCCATGAGCGCCGTGTCGGAGCGCTTCGGCGGCCGGCGGGGCGTCGCGTTCGAGCTGTTCACCCGCTGACCGGGGCCGTTCCCCCGCGGATCCGGGCCGTTCATCCGGCGGTCCGGACCGGCTACCTGCCGATCGGGGCCGTTCTTCCACCGGCCCGGTCGTCCACCTCCGGTCCGGACCGTTCTTCCGGCCTGTCCCGGCCGTTCACCCTCCGGTCCGGACCGTTCTCCCGCCGGCCCCGGCCCTTCAGCCGGCGCCGACCACCGCCCGTTCCATCACCAGCACCGCCGCGTCGTCCTGCAGCCGCCCGCCGGTGTGCGCGTCGAGATCGGCGCGCAGCCGTTCCAGCAGCTCCGGCGTCGACAGGCCGGCCCAGGCGCCCAGCCGCTCGGCCAGCGGATAGAACCCGCCGTCCGGGGCCCGCGCCTCGGTCACCCCGTCCGTGCAGGCCAGCACCCGGCACTCGGCCGGCAGCGTCAGCCGCCGCCCGGTCCGCCGCGCCGGCGCCAGGTCCCCGAGGCCCAGCGGCAGCCCGGGGTCGGCCGCCTCCAGCTCCCGCACGTCGCCGTCCGGACCGATCAGGAACGGCGCCAGGTGCCCGCAGTCCACGAAGACCACCGGCACCTTGCCGTCGTCGCCGGGCGCGCCCGGCCCCCCTTCCTCGGTGCCGAAGACCAGCGCCGTCACGAACTCCTCCGAGGCGCGCATCACCAGGCTTTCCGGGGAGGAGCCCGGGACGCCGTCCGGGTGCGCGCTGCTCTGGTAGGCCCTCGACCGGTGGTAGCGGTGGAGCCCCTGCTCCATCGCCTCCACCCCGCTCTCCAGGTCCCGCCGGTGGTAGGCCGCCTCCCGGAACGCCGTCAGCACCGCGGCACCCGCCCCCAGCGTGCCGAGCCCCTTGCCCCGTACGTCACCGATCAGCACGCGGGTCCCGTACGGGGTGTCCACCACCTCGTAGATGTCGCCGCCGATCAGCGCCTCCCGCTGCGAGGAGACGTAGAAGCCGTCGACGACCACCCCGCCCGTACGCAGCGGCAGCGGCCGCAGCAGCGCCCGCTGCGCCGCCTCGCCGGTCGCCCGCACCCGTTCCAGCAGGGCCTCCGCGTCCCGCCGCAGCCGCGCCACCGCGATGCTCGCGGTCACCATCAGGGCGTTGCCCACGAACGAGCTGACGCGGTTCAGGGGCACCGCGTCGGCGAGGATGCCGTGGTGGGCGACCATCAGGCAGAAGTCGAGGACGCCGATGAACACCGTCTGCCGGAAGGTGCACACCATGGCGGCCGTCAGCGGCGCGAGCGCCGCGAAGACGTTCAGCCGGAGGTTGGCCGGTGTGATCAGATCGATGATCACCACGACCGTGAGATAGGCAAGGACGAGCGCGAAGGGCAGTCTGCGCGACGACACCGTGGCGGGACCTCCACGCCGGAAATGGGGCTGCATAGGGCATTTCGCCGATCACAGACTTCCATGACAGATCCGCCCCGTCCAACCCCGCGATCTTGCAGGCCCGGTGTGTCTCAGAGCTTCCGGTACGTCCGGGCGTCGTCCGTCGCCGCGAGCACCGCCGCCATGTCGCCCCCCGCCGACGCTGTGACCAGCGCGGTCACCGCTCCCTCGACGAACGGGGCGTCAGCGATGCGCACATCGGCGGCACCGAGGGTGCCCTCGGTGAGCAGCGCCTTGACGGTCAGTACCGCGCTTCCCATGTCGCACAGCACCACCACGCCTTTCCCCTGGTCCGCCTCCGCGACCGCCCTGCGCACCAGTTCGGCACTGGTGCCCACGCCGCCGTCCGGCAGCCCGCCCGCCGCCGCGGCCGGTGCCGGGTCGCCCGTACCGACCAGCGCGCGGGCGAGCGCGGCCGTGGCGGCGGCCACCTCACGGCTGTGCGAGACGAGGACCACGCCCACCCGCCCGGCGGGCGGCTCCGTCTCGGTCACGGCCTCCGGCCCGGCCGCCTCCGCCACCGGCCCCACCGCGCACAACTCCGGGTCCGTGGCCTCGTACAGCGCCGTGACCAGCAGCGCGGAGGAGGTGGCGCCGGGGTCCTGGTGGCCGACGCTGCGCTCGCCGAGATAGCTGGCCCGGCCGCGCCGCGCCCGCATCGGCACCGTCGCCGCCGCGCCCTCCCGGGCGGCCCGCGCCGCCGCGTCCAGGGCCTCCGTCACCTCACCCCGCTCCAGGGCGGCGGCGTACGCGTCGGAGGCGGGCTGGAGGGCGTCGACCATCGTCTTGTCCCCGGGCGCGGAGTCCCCGAGCCGCCGTACGCTCGCCACCGCCGCGGCCAGCGCCCGGCCCAGCGTCTCCGGCGCGACCACGGGGTCGTCGCCCAGGATCTTGCCCATGCGTCGCAGCACCGTGCCGTAGAGGGGCCCGGACGCGCCGCCGACGGTGTTGGTGAGGTGCGCGCCGACGGCCGTCAGCAGGGCGCCGGGGGTGGTCCCGCCGTCCGCGGCGGCGGCGGTCACGGACTCGGCCGAGGTGAAGCCGCGCTTGAGGTTGGCGCCGTGGTCGGCGTCCCCGATGGCGGCGTCGAGGTCGGTCAGCCGGGCCGCCTCCGCGACGATCACGCGCGTGGCGCGGTCGAGGAAGCGGAGGAAGAAGGCCAGATCGAGCGGGACGGTCATGTGCGGTGGCTCCCTGTCGCTGGTACGGGCTTTCGGCCCGGCCCAGCGTAGTGCGGCCGTTCCCGGGCGTCCCGGGGGTCCCGGGTGCCTCAGGAAGTGCCTCAGGAACCTCCCCGGGCGTTCAGTGTCAGCCGGTCGGCGACGATGAGGTCCGAGGTGACCAGGGCCTGTTCGGCGGTGACGTCCGTCATGAAGACGAAGGGCGGCACGACCGGCGGCACCGGCAGCCCGTCGGGGGAGAAGGTCACGCAGAGCAGCCCTTCCAGACAGCCGCTGAACCGGGTGAGGTAGAGCGTGACCCGCCCGCTCAGCTCCAGCGTGTCGGCGCCGAGCGCCAGTTCGGCCCCGCCGCCGTCGCGCGTCGTCAGCCGGTAGTCGGCCAAGGACGCCGCCCGCATGGTGAGGACCATGACCTTCAGCGGCCCGGCCGCCGTGGGCACTCGGGTGACCCCGGCGAACGCGAAGCCGTGCGGGGCGAACAGCGTCGTACGGACGGTCGGTGGGGCGGCCGCCGCCCGGACGTCGTCGCCGCCCCGCGGCGCGGCCTCCGCGCGGTGCGCGGCCGGCGTGCCGACCGCGGCCAGCAGGACGACGGGCAGGACGGCGGCGAGCGCCTTCGGGCCGCCGCCGGGCGCGCGGCCCGGCGCGCCGGGGCCCTCCACGGGCGGCTCGTCCGGAGGGCGCGCCGCGGGCGTCCAGCCGAACCCCATCGCGCTGCCCGCGATGCCCAGCGCCATCCCGACGAGGAACCCGCCGAGGTTCGTCGCCGCGAAGGACAGCACGGACAGGATCAGGGCGTTGAGGCTCACGTACCGCCGGGCGGCGGGCGCGTACCAGAGGAACAGTCCGGCGACGATCAGCGCCAGCCCGATCCCGATCGCCGCCAGGCCGCCGAGCCCCAGGCTGACCAGCACGGTCACGGGCGACAGGGGGACGGCGAGCAGCTCCGCGCCGCCGAGCACGAGCAGCAGCCCGGCCCAGAAGGGCCGGGTGCGCCGCCAGCTCCGGAACGTCCGCCGCGCGTCCGGCCACGCCGGGACCCGGACGCCGGGGAGCGCCCGGCGGGTCAGAAGCACTTCTCGCCGTCCAGGCTCACACCCAGCCGCAGCCCCCGGAGCCGGAAGTTCCCTCCGGTCGCCGACCAGGCGTGCGAGCGCACCCCGGCGACCGTGATGTCCCCGGCCTGGAGCCCGAACGCGCCCGGCTCGCCCTTCACCCCCGGCACCTGGTCGAGCGTGGACGCGTCCCGTCCGATCTGCGCCGTGCCGAAGCGCGCGTCACCGACCAGGTCCTCGCCGTCGATGATCAGATTGCTGGCGGTGACGTCGCCCGCGGCGCCGCCGGCCGTGAGCTTGAACGTGACGTTCCCCAGCGGCGTCCGTACGCTCGCCGCCTGGCAGATGTCGCTGAGCGTCGCGTCCCCGATCCCCAGCAGCGCGACCGGGTGCCCCTTGCCGTCCACGGAACGGTCCGTGTGCACGTAAGAGGACAGGCCCTTGCTCGTCAGCTTTCCGGAGGAGACCTGGAAGTTGGTGCCCGACACCGCGAAGGAGGCGGCCAGCGCGCCCTGGGCCATCACCACCGCCATCGCGCCCACCGCGAGCACGGCGGGGGCGGCGACCAGGGCCGACTTCCGCCAGGCGGTCCGGCCTTCCGGAAGGCCCCCGCCGGACCCGCTGCCCGATCCGCCGCCCGTTTCTCTGTCCGGTGCTCTGTCCGATCCGCTCACCGCGTCCTCCCGCAGGGAAGTGAGTGGTGTGGCTTCTGCCATACTCCGGACGTCCGTTGTGGTTGAGGCTAGGGCCGAATTTGAACAATAGTCAACAGCGCGGAACGGAGCGCTCCCGGTCACGTCGCGCCGAACTCATCGCCATCGGGCGGAAGTTGTTCGCCGACACGTCCTACGACGCCCTGTCCATGGATGACATCGCCCGGCACGCGGGCGTCGCCAAGGGCCTGATCTACTACTACTTCACCAGCAAGCGCGGCTACTACCTCGCGATCATCGAGGACTCCGTCGCCGAGCTGGTCCTGCGCGCGGGCGCCACCCACGACCTGCCGCCCGCCGCCCGTGTCGAGCACACCGTCGACGGCTACCTCCGCTACGCCCAGCACCACCAGGCCGCCTACCGGGCGATCGTCACGGGCGGCGTCGGCTTCGACGCGGAGGTCATGGCGATCCGCGAGGGCGTCCGCGAGCGGCTCCTGGTCACGATCGCCCAGGGCGCCTGGGGGCGCCCGGACCTTCCGCCGGTCGCCCGCACGGCGCTGATCGGCTGGCTGTCGAGCGTGGAGGGGGTGACCCTGGACTGGCTGAGCCACCAGGGGGGCCGTGAGGCGCTGTCGCGGGAGACGGTGCGCTCGCTGCTGGTGCGGGGGCTGGGTGACACGCTGCGGCTGATCGAGGACTACGAGCCGACGTGCCCGGCGCCGTCGCGGTCGCCGTGACAGGGGGTCCTGGAGGTTCCCCCCGGGGCGCGGGCGCTGGCATAGTCGTACCGCTCTGGACCCAGTCGGACCGTCACGCCCCACGGGACCCGGGAGGCCGCCTCATGCGCCGCATCCGCACGCGCCGTTTCCTCATGGCCGGTTCGGCTCTCTGTCTGGCCGCCGCTCTCCTCGGCACGGCACCGGCACCGGCCGCCGCCGTGCCGCCCCCGATCCCGGTGATCTTCGTGCACGGCCGCAACGCCGACCCCGGGGTGTGGGACGGGATGGTGGCGGACTTCCTCGCGGCCGGGTATCCGTCCGACCGGCTCTACGCCTGGGCGTACGACACGGCCGCGTCGACGAACGAGACCCTCTCGGGCCTCTTCGCCGCCCGGGTCCAGGAGATCCTCTCCCGCACGGGAGCCCGGCGAGTCGACGTCGTCACCCACAGCCTGGGCGCCCTGCCGACCCGCTGGTACGTGAAGTTCGGCGGCGGCGAGGGCGAGGTGGCGCACTGGGTCTCGCTGGCCGGCCCCAACCACGGTACGGACCTGGCGTACCTCTGCGCCCTGTGGGACCAGGGGTGCAAGGACATGACCCCCGGCTCGTACGTCCTGCGCCGGCTCAACTCCGGGGACGAGACACCGGGGACCACGCGGTACGCGACGTGGTGGTCGTCCTGCGACGAGCAGATCGCGCCGGTGGAGAGCACCCGGCTGGAAGGCGCGCGCAACACCCGGGTGCCGGGGTGCCCGAAACACAACGAGCTGCTGAACGACGCGGGGGTCTCGCGGGAGGTGCGCGCCTTCGTGGGGAGCTAGGGACGGGCGGACGGCGGCCGCCGGGATCCCTTCCCGGCGGCCGCCGCCCGGTGTGCCCCGGCGGACGCTCCGGGGTGCGCGAGCGCTGTGTCCCGTGGGACACCAGCGGAGGTGGGTCAGTTGATGGACTTGATCAGCTCGCCGTCGGCGGTGTCACCGCCCAGCTCCCAGAAGAACGTCCCACCCAGGCCCTGCTGGTTCTTGTACGCCATCTTCCCCGCGATCGTCGCCGGGGTGTCGTAGCTCCACCAGTCACTGCCGCACTTGGCGTAGGCCGTACCGCCCACCGTACCGTTCGCCGGGCACTTCGACTTGAGGATCCGGTAGTCCTCGAAGCCCTTCTCGGTGGAGCCCGCGGCGGGGCCGGTCGCCGTACCGCCCGGGGCGGACTGGGTCACGCCGGTCCAGCCCCGGCCGTAGAAGCCGATGCCCAGCAGGAGCTTGGACGACGGGACGCCGAGGGACTTGAGCTTCTGGATGGTGGCATCGCTGTTGTAGCCGGCCTTGGGTATGCCGCTGTACGAGGTGAGCGGGGAGTGCGGAGCGGTGGGACCCTTCGCGTCCCAGGCGCCGAAGTAGTCGTAGGTCATGGGGTTGTACCAGTCGACGTAGCGCGCCGCCCCCGCGTAGTCCACGGCGTCGATCTTGCCGCCGGCCGAGGCGTCCGCGGTGATCGCGGCGGTGACCAGGTTCTTGGAGCCGAACTTCGACCGCAGCGCGGCCATCATGTCGCGGAAGGCGGTGCGGCCGCTGGTGTCGCAGGTCAGACCGCAGGCGTTGGGGTACTCCCAGTCGATGTCGATGCCGTCGAAGACATCGGCCCAGCGCGGGTCCTCCACCAGCTTGTAACAGGACTCGGCGAACGCGGCGGGGTTCTTGGCGGCCTCGCCGAAGCCGCCGGACCAGGTCCAGCCGCCGAAGGACCAGACGACCTTGAGGTCGGGGTGCAGCTTCTTCAGCTTCCGCAGCTGGTTGAAGTTGCCGCGCAGGGCGCCGTTGTCCCAGGTGTCGGCCTTGCCGTCGACGCTGCCTGCCGCGTCGTAGGCCTTGTCGTAGTCGGCGTAGGAGTCGCCTATGGCGCACTTGCCGCCGGTCACGTTTCCGAACGCGTAGTTGATGTGGGTGAGCTTGGCGGCCGAGCCGGAGGTCTCGATGTTCTTGACGTGGTAATTGCGGCTGTAGACGCCCCAGTTGGTGAAGTAGCCGACGACGCGGTGACCGGCGGCGGTCTCGTCGGAGGCCGATGCGGGGGTCGACGCGGGGGCGGGGGCCGGCGCGGGCGCCGCGCTCGCGGGACCGGCCGAGGCGGCGCCCGTGAAGAGGGTCGTGGCGAGCATCGCGGTGCCGGCGGCGAAGGCCGCGAAGAGGGTGCGGGCGCGCCCGGGGGAGCGCTCGGAGGACTGGCCGCGGGGGGCGTCGAGGTGCGGTCGGTGCATGGTTTCTCCTCGCCGGGTGGGGGAGTTGAAGAGAGATGGGGGGTGACCTGCACTCATGCTTGGCATGAACGCGCTTAACGGTGGGGAAACCGTAGAAGGACTAGACCAGTACGGTCAATGGTTCGGACCAATCCCGTTCACTGATCCGTCAGAAGGCCGAAACGTCCTCGTCAGGGGCTTGGGGGCAGTTGTCAACCGGTGACTCCGAGCCGCCGATCAGGCATACTCCAACCCGCCACAGCCGCAGGTGATCCGGTGCCGTGACCCGGCGAGCGATCATGGCTGCGGCACCACGTCGGCGGCGCCACACCCTTGCGCGCCCGTCGTCGCAGCGCCCGACAGGGAGGAGAGCGCCGCCATGACAGACCACGGCCCGCAGCCGGTGGAGCGTCAGCTGCCCACCGAGGAGTCACGGGACCTGATCGCGCTCGTGCGCGACCTGGTGCAGCGCGAGATCGAGCCGCGCGCCGCCGAGGAGGAGGACGCCGGCCACTTCCCCCGCGAGGTCTTCCGGCTGCTCTCCGCCGCGGGGCTGCTCGCCCTTCCGTACGCCGAGGAGCACGGCGGCGGCGACCAGCCGTACGAGGTCTACCTCCAGGTCCTGGAGGAGCTCGCGGCGGCCCGGCTCACCGTCGGCCTCGGGGTCAGCGTGCACACCCTGGCCTGCCACGCCCTCGCCGGATACGGCACCAAGGAGCAGCAGGCGGAGCACCTCCCGGCGATGCTCGGCGGCGGCCTGCTCGGCGCCTACTGCCTCTCCGAGCCGTCCGCCGGCTCCGACGCCGCCTCGCTGCGCACCCGCGCCACCCGCGACGGCGACACCTGGACCCTCGAGGGCACCAAGGCGTGGATCACCCACGGCGGCATCGCGGACTTCTACACCGTCCTCGCCCGCACCGGCGGCGAGGGCGCCCACGGCATCACCGCCTTCCTCGTCCCCGGCGACGCGCCGGGCCTCACGGCGGCCCCGCCGGAGCGGAAGATGGGGATGAAGGGCTCGCCCACGGCCCAGCTGCACTTCGACGGCGTCCAGGTGTCCGACGCGCGCCGCCTCGGCGAGGAGGGGCAGGGCTTCGCGATCGCGCTGTCCGCCCTGGACTCCGGTCGGCTCGGCATCTCCGCCTGCGCCGTCGGCATCGCCCAGGCCGCCCTGGACGAGGCGCTGGCCTTCCTCGCCGGGCGCCGGCAGTTCGGCCGGCCGCTCGCGGACTTCCAGGGACTCCGCTTTATGCTCGCGGACCTGGCGACGCAGATCGAGGCGGGCCGCTCCCTCTACCTGGCCGCGGCCCGGCTGCGCGACGCGGGCCTGCCCTTCGCCAAGCAGGCGGCCATGGCCAAGCTCTTCTGCACCGACGCGGCGATGCGCGTGACCACCGACGCCGTCCAGCTGCTCGGCGGCTACGGCTACACCGCGGACTTCCCCGTCGAGCGCTATATGCGCGAGGCCAAGGTGCTCCAGATCGTCGAGGGCACCAACCAGATCCAGCGGATGGTCGTCGCCCGCCACCTCGCGGGACCCGAGTCCCGCTGAGCGGCGGTGCGCAAGGGTGGAGCAGCCCGCTCCACCCGATCGGGTGACGGCCGCCCCGCACCGGGGCGCCGGTGGCGTCCGCGCGGGACGATGCCCGTATGAACACCGGTCGGAGCACGCCCCCTCTGGTCAGGTGCCCCCACTGCCGTCAGCCGATGTGGTGGGACGTCACATATCCGTACGCCCCGCTGTGGTACTGCCCGGCCTGCGTCCACCCCCCGGAGCGGCGGCGCAGCGCGTACGCCGCGCCGCCCCGGTGCCCCGAGGGGTGCGCGAGTGCCGTGATCCAGACCGGTGACGACGGCAGCAGGCAGTTCGTCTGCCACCGCAAATGAGCGCTCCCGGATACGGGGACCGGGCGCGGGTGCCGGGCAGGATCGGGCACGGGTCGGGCGAGGACCGGTCATGGGCCGGTCATGGGCCCGTCATGGGGCGGCCGTGGGGCCGGGCGCGGCGTCAGGCGCGGCGCCGCATCCCCGGGACACGGAGCGGGCGGGAGCCGGGGCCGCCGATGTGCGAGAAGGGCTGGGTGCGCCAGTCGAGGCTCTCCGGCAGCGTCAGCAGCAGGGCCGCGTCGAGCTCCTGGGAGTCCAGCGACTCCGTCACCGGGGCGGCCTCCTCCACGGCGCGGCCGGATCCGGCGCAGACCGTGAGCCCGAAGGGGTTCCACGGCGATGGGCACTGCGCGTGCTCGGGGAGCACGTCCTCGTCCGCGAGCAGTGCGATCGGGCGCGCGCAGTCCGGGCACGTCACCCGGAACATCGCGGTGATGTCATAAGGCTCGTACAGGCTGCCGTCGCCCTCATTGAGGCGTTCCAGGCTGGGCATATTCTTTCTCCCCCTCGGATGGGCCGGCCAGGCACCTCGGCCTCGGCCACAGCAAGCACTTCCCTCGTCGCGTGTCAGGTAATCGCCCGACCCGGTAGGACACGGGTGCATAGGCGTGTTGTTCATCACATGGTCCGCGCGGGCGTCCGGGCCGTCGACTGTGCCGGGCGGCCCCTGACCCAGTAGGTTGATCCGCGTGGAGGAGCTGGACAGAGAAATCGTGGAACTGCTCGTCAAGGACGGGCGGATGAGCTACACCGACCTGGGGAAGGCCACCGGCCTGTCCACCTCGGCGGTGCACCAGCGCGTGCGCCGGCTCGAACAGCGCGGTGTCATCCGCGGATACGCGGCCGTGGTCGACCCCGAGGCCGTCGGGCTGCCCCTGACCGCGTTCATCTCGGTGAAGCCCTTCGACCCCAGCGCCCCCGACGACATCGCGGACCGGCTCGCCGAGATCCCCGAGATCGAGGCGTGCCACAGCGTCGCGGGCGACGAGAACTACATCCTCAAGGTCCGGGTGGCCACGCCGCTGGAGCTGGAGCACCTGCTGGCGCACATCCGGTCGCTGGCCGGCGTGTCGACGCGGACGACGATCGTCCTGTCCACGCCGTACGAGGCGCGGCCGCCCCGCGTGGGGTGACCCGGACCCGCCACGGGTACCCGGGCCGGGGCCCGCGCGGAAGGCGGGCGGGCCCGGTCCGCCCCGCCCCGGTGACGGGAAGCGGCCGCGCGGGGGTCAGACTGAAGCCATGAGTGAGCGCCCTGACATGCCCCGCCACGAAGCCCGAACCGTCCTGCTGCGCAACGGCACCGTCCACAGCCCCGCCGACCCCTTCGCCACCGCGATGGTCGTCGAGCGCGGCGGCGTCGCCTGGGTCGGCTCCGAAGGCGCGGCGGACTCCTTCGCCGACGGCGTGGACGAGGTCGTGGACCTCGACGGCGCGCTCGTCACCCCGGCGTTCACCGACGCACATGTGCACACCACCGCCACCGGTCTCGCCCTCACCGGCCTGGACCTCACCGGCGTCCCCACCCTCGCCGACGCCCTGGCACGGGTACGGGCCCACGCGGCCGCCCGGCCCGCCGACCGGGTGCTCCTCGGCCACGGCTGGGACGCCAGCGCCTGGCCCGAGCACCGGCCCCCGTCCCGCCGCGAGCTCGACGAGGCCACCGGCGGCCGCCCGCTCTACCTCACCCGCGCCGACGTCCACTCCGCCGTCGTCACCACCGCCCTGATCGACCTGGTCCCCGCCGTCTCCGGGCTGCCCGGGCACGTCCTGGACGCCCCGCTGACCGGCGACGCCCACCACGCCGTGCGGGCCGCCGCGTACGCCGGCCTCACCCCCGGCCAGCGCGCCGAGGCGCAGACCGCGGCCCTCGACCGGGCCGCCTCGCTCGGCATCGGCTCCCTGCACGAGTGCGCCGGACCGCAGATCTCCGGCACCGAAGACCTCACCGCGCTGCTGGCCCTGGCGGCCGGCCGCCCCGGCCCCCGCGTCGTCGGCTACTGGGCCGAGGCCGTCGCGTCCGCGAACGACGCGAGCCGGATCCGGGAACTCGGCGCGATCGGCGCGGCCGGCGACCTCTTCGTCGACGGCTCCCTCGGCTCGCACACCGCCTGCCTCCACGAGCCCTACGCCGACGGCCCGCACGCCGGTCACACCGGCACCGCCCACCTCGACGCCGCCGCCGTCGCCGCGCACGTCACCGCCTGCACCGAGGCGGGTCTCCAGGCCGGCTTCCACGCCATCGGCGACGCCGCCCTCACCGCCGTCGTCGAGGGCGTACGGGCCGCCGCGGAGACGCTCGGGCTCGCCCGCGTCCGCGCCGCCCGGCACCGCGTCGAGCACGCCGAGATGCTCACCCCCGAGCACATCGCCGCCTTCGCCGAGCTCGCCCTCACCGCCTCCGTCCAGCCCGCCTTCGACGCCGCCTGGGGCGGTGACGACGCCCTCTACGCCCAGCGCCTGGGCGTGGACCGGGCCCGCACCCTCAACCCGTACGCGGCCCTGCTGCGCGCCGGCGTGCCGCTGGCCCTCGGCTCGGACAGCCCGGTCACCCCGCTCGACCCGTGGGGCACCGTCCGTGCCGCCGCCTTCCACCGCACCCCCGAGCACCGGATCTCGGTCCGGGCCGCCTTCACCGCCCACACCCGCGGCGGCTGGCGGGCGATCGGCCGGGACGACGCGGGTGTCCTGGTGCCCGGCGCCCCCGCCGACTACGCGGTCTGGGAGTCCGGCGACCTCGTCGTACAGGTGCCGGACCACCGTGTCGCCAGCTGGTCGACGGACCCGCGCTCCGGCACGCCCGGCCTGCCCGACCTCACGCCCGGCACCCCGCTCCCGGTGTGCCTCCGCACCGTCGTGGGCGGCCGCACCGTGTACACGGCGCACGGGCGTCCGAACGAGTGAGACGGCGCGCGCCGCGTACCGCCGAACGACGTGCCGTCGGCCTGTCGCCGCGCGTGATCATTCGCCGTACTGACCTGCTGATTTATGGCATATGCCCAGGTCGTGGAGGTGTTGACAGGGTGCGGTCGACGGCGGGTAGGTTCGGCGTCGTCCACCACAGGACGTCCGGCCGGGGAACCTCCACACAGTCGTCGAACGCCGCTGGGCCATGGGGCGGTGCGCCGGAGAGGCGCTCCGCCACTGGCAGCCAGGTCCAGCGCACGGGGGCGAGGGAAGGTTCCGCCAGGCCGGCAGGTGCGACCCGGGTGGGGCCCGGACGTTCAGTAGACAACGGCTCTAGGCCGACCCGCAGCCAGCGGGTCCCAGGTCGGCCCGAAGGACGCCGGGCCCCCATTCGACGCCCCGCGCGCGGGGGCGCCTTTACCCGAGCCCAGCCTCCGGGGGGTCCCCGGAGCGTTGTACGGTCGGCTCATCACCGCTCAGCTTCAGGAAGGCGCGACCGTGCCCCCGGGTCCCGAAACCACCGCCGACGACACGTCCGCGCCCGTCGGTGAGGCGGCGCCCGACGCCCCGCGCCCCCCGCGTCCCTCCCGCACGGTCCGGCTCGGCCGGCTCGCGCGCCGTGAGGCGCCCCGGACCGGGCTCGCGGTGCTCGCGGGCCTCGCGCTCGCGCTGTCCTTCCCGCCGTACGACCTGTGGCCGCTGTCGGTCGTCGCCGTGGCGGCCCTGGCCCTGCTCACGCGCGGGCGCACCTTCCGGCAGGGTGCCTGGACGGGCTTCGCGTTCGGGCTGCCGTTCTTCTTCGTCCTGCTGCGCTGGCTGCGGGTGGTCGGCTACGACGCCGTGGCCGGCCTCTCCGTCATCGAAGCCCTCTTCCTCGCCGTGCTCGGCGCGGGCCTGGCCCTCGTCTCCCGGCTGCCCGGGTGGCCGCTGTGGGGCGGGTGCCTGTGGGTGGCCGAGGAGCTGGCCCGGGACCGGCTGCCGTTCGGCGGCTTCCCCTGGGGGCGGCTGGCCTTCGCCAACACCGCCTCGCCCTTCACCCCGCTCGCCGCCCTCGGCGGCGCCCCGCTGGTCACCTTCGCCGTCGCCCTCGCGGGCGGCCTCCTCGCCTTCGCGCCGGCGGCCCTGGCCGGGGCGCGCGTGTCCGCCGCCCGGGAGGCCGGGACCGACGCCCCTGAAGCCCCCGGCACCTCCGGCCCGGCCGGCCGCGGCCCCGGCGTCGTCCGGGCGGCGCTGCCCGGTGTGGAGGCCCTGGCGCTGGCCGCCGCCGTGGTGCTCGCCGGATACGCCGTGCCCGTCCCCACGAAGGCGGACGACACGGTCGACGTCGCGCTGGTCCAGGGCAACGTCCAGAACCCGGGCATGGACTTCCTGGGCCGCCCGATGATGATCCTCGACAACCACGTCGAGGCCACCCTCGCGCTGGCGAAGGACATCAAGGAGGGCCGCGCCCGCAAGCCCGACCTGGTGATCTGGCCGGAGAACTCCTCCGACCTGGACCCCTTCCGCTACGGGCAGGCGTACGCCCGCATCGAGGAGGCCGTCAAGGCGGTCGGCGTACCGGTCCTCGTCGGCGCCCTCGTCGACCACGCCGGCAAGAGCGGCTACGTCGACAACAACGGCATCGTCTGGGACCCGAGGACGGGGCCCGGCGCCTCCTACACCAAGCAGCACCCGGTGCCCTTCGGCGAGTACGTGCCCTTCCGGGACCAGCTCAGCAAGGTCATCACCCGCCTCCAGCGTGTCCAGCGCGACTTCTACCCCGGCGACCACACCGGGGTGCTCCAGATCGGGCCGGCCCGGCTCGGGGACGTCATCTGCTTCGAGGTGGCCTACGACGAGATCGTCCGCGACACCGTGAAGGCGGGCGCGCGCGCCCTGGTCGTCCAGACGAACAACGCCACGTACGGTCGCACCGGCCAGCCCGAGCAGCAGCTCGCGATGTCCCGGCTGCGGGCCGTCGAGCACGGCCGGGCCGTGGTGACGGTGGCCACCAGCGGTATCAGCGCGGTGGTCGCGCCCGACGGCGAGGTGCTCCGGCGGAGCGAGGAATTCACCCGGGACGTCATCGAGGCGCGCATCCCACTGAGGGACGGCACCACCGTCGCCGACCGCGTGGGTGCGGGACCCGAATGGGCGCTCGCTATGGTGGGCCTTCTGTCCTGCGCGGCCGCATCCCTGATCGGCCGTCGGGCACGTAGGGACGAGCCGAAGAAGAAGGGGCAGCAGTGAACGACGGTGGTCAGCGGAGATACGGTCCGCTCGGCAGGACCTTGGTGATCATTCCGACCTACAACGAGGCGGAGAACATCAAGTCCATCGTCGCCCGGGTGCGGTCGGCGGTACCGGAGGCGCACGTCCTGGTCGCGGACGACAACAGCCCCGACGGCACCGGCAAGCTGGCCGACGAGCTGGCGGGTGACGACGCTCACGTCAAGGTGCTGCACCGCAAGGGCAAGGAGGGGCTCGGCGCCGCCTATCTGGCCGGCTTCCGCTGGGGCCTCGACAACGACTACGGCGTCCTCGTGGAGATGGACGCCGACGGCTCCCACCAGCCCGAGGAGCTGCCGCGGCTGCTCACCGCCCTCAAGGGCGCGGACCTGGTGCTGGGCTCCCGCTGGGTGCCCGGCGGCCGGGTGGTGAACTGGCCGAAGTCCCGCGAGATCCTCTCCCGGGGCGGCTCGACCTACTCCCGGCTGCTGCTGGACGTGCCGATCCGCGATGTCACCGGCGGTTTCCGGGCGTTCCGCCGGGAGACCCTGGAGGGCCTGGGCATGGAGGAGGTCGCCTCGCAGGGCTACTGCTTCCAGGTCGACCTCGCCTGGCGCGCGGTCAAGGCGGGCTTCCACGTGGTGGAGGTGCCCATCACCTTCGTCGAGCGGGAGCTGGGCGACAGCAAGATGAGCCGGGACATCGTCGCGGAGGCGCTGTGGCGGGTCACGTCGTGGGGCGTCGGCTCGCGGGTCGGCAAGGTCCTCGGCAACAAGTAGCCGCGCGGGGGCCGTAAGCGGCCCATAAGTGCCGGGCCCGGGTTCCGCCGTGGTCCAGGCACACTTGAGGCATGACCTTCGGAGTACCCCAGCAGCCCTCCCAGCAGCCCTCGGACGGCCGGCCGCCCCGGCGCGGCGGACGAGCCCGCAAGCTCGTCCCGCTGGGCGTGGCGGCCTGGGCCGTGCTGGAGATCTGGCTGCTGGTCCTGGTCGCCGACGCGGCGGGTGGGCTGACCGTCCTCGCCCTGCTCGTCGGCGGTGTGATCGCCGGATCCTATGTGATCAAGCGGGCCGGGCGGCGCGCCTGGAAGCGGCTGACCGTCTCGCTCCAGCCCGGCGGCGCCGTGTCCGAGCCGACGCCGGGGAGCGGCGGCAACGGCCTGACGATGCTCGGCGGACTGCTGATCATCCTGCCGGGCCTGCTCTCCGACGCCGCCGGTCTGCTCTGCCTGTTCCCGCCGACCCGCGCGCTGCTGCGCAAGGGCCTGGAGCGGCGCCTGGGCCGTCCGGCGGCTCCCGGCACCCTCGGGGACGCCTTCCAGCAGGCGCGGATGAGCCGGCCGGACGGCAAGGTCGTCCAGGGCGAGGTCATCCGGGACGACCAGCCGCCGGCGCCGCGTCAGGACGGGCCCCAGCTGCCCCGCTGAGGCCGTCCCGGCGGGACGGCGAGGTTTCCGGGCCCGGCGGGGGCCCGGAAGGCGCGGAAGGGGCATACAGGGCGCGAGGCCGCCCGGCCGCGCGGCGGGGTCTTGCCCCCCCCGTGCGGGACCTGTCCGGTACAGCCGTGCCGGACGTGTCCGGTGCGGCCTTCCGCCGCGCCCCGTGCGGCCTTCGCAGCCCCCCGCCGGGGGCCGCCCCCTGGACGCAGAGCCGCGAGAAGGCGCGTGCCCGCGGCACAAAGGGCCCGGGGCCACTGCTCAGCGCAGTGGCCCCGGGCCCTTGATCGTGCTTCTCAGTGCCGCTCTCAGGCGGACTTGCGGTTGTCCCGCGGATGCACGGCGATGTTCATGGCACCGGAGCGCAGGACGGCCAGCCGCTCGGCCAGCACCTCCTCCAGCTCCTCGCGGGTACGCCGCTCCATGAGCATGTCCCAGTGCGTACGCGCGGGCTTGCCCTTCTTCTCCTCAGGACCATCGCCGTCCACCAGGAGTGCCACGGCGCCGCACGCCTTGCACTCCCACTCCGGCGGAATCTCCGCCTCTACCGAGAACGGCATCTCAAATCGATGCCCGTTCGGGCATGCGTACTCCACCGCCTGGCGCGGGGCCAGATCGATGCCGCGGTCGGTCTCGTAGCTGGTAACCACAAGTCGCGTGCCGCGGAGAGCTCGCTCACTCATGAATCGTGCCTCCCGGGCTTGGTCGCCCACAGGACAGGTGTCGCTGTCGTCGTCATCCGGTCAACGTCCGGTCGGCGGTGAAGATTCCCGTTTCAGGGACATGCGTCGCCCGTCGTGCCGCCCCTTGTTGTACCCACCAGCGCCCGTTTTGTCACATCTGGCAACGGATGTCACCCTGCGTTTCTGTCCGTTTAGCGCGCAGTAACGGTCCATCCGGTGGGTCGAAGGCGTACACTACCGGCCCGCCACCCGGGTGCCTAAACCAGGTCCGGAACTTCGCGCGCCGTGACCGCCGGGGGCGTGCCGCCGGTGGCCGCCGCAGGTGCCGGAGCGGGCGCCTCCGCGGCTGCCGTGGCGGGTGCCGCGCCGGGCCCCGCGGGCGTGGCCGGGGGCTCCGCCGGCGCGAAGGCGCGCAGGAAGAACTGCGACAGCGGGCCGATGGCCAGCGCGTACAGCACCGTGCCGGCGCCCACCGTGCCGCCGAGGGCGAACCCGGTCGCCAGCACCGCCACCTCGATGCACGTCCGGACCAGCCGCACCGAGCGCCCCGTCCGCCGGTGCAGACCCGTCATCAGGCCGTCGCGCGGCCCCGCGCCGAACCGCGCCGAGATGTAGAGCCCCGTCGCCACCGCGCACAGCGCGATCGCGAAGACCAGCAGCGGGATCCGCGCCCACAGCGAGCCCGGCGCCGGTACCAGGAACAAGGTGGCGTCCATGGCCGGGCCGATCACCAGCACGTTGGAGACCGTGCCCAGCCCCGGCCGCTGCCGCAGCGGGATCCACAGCAGCAGCACCGCCGCGCCGATGACGACCGAGGCGGTGCCGATCGACAGGCCGGTGTGGCGCGCCACACCCTGGTTCAGGACGTCCCACGGCGCCAGCCCGAGCCCCGCCCGCAGCTGGAGCGCCGCGCTCACCCCGTACAGCCACAGCCCGACGTACAGCCGAAGCAGCCGGCCGGTCGGGCCCGGCCCCCCTGATGTGGTCAACGGAATCTCCCCTGCTGGTCGTGCGTGCCGGCCGCGCGGCCGGTCCGGTGGTGACGGGTGTGGCATGGGAGTGCCGTTCGCGGCCCCGGGGGCGGCGAACGGCACGGATGTGCGGCATGACGGGCGGCGCCGGCCGACGTCATGGAGCAGGCCAGTGGTGCAAGTGGCCTGCTCCATGACAGTCTGTGGACTGGATCGGGTAGTGATCCATGGCCAATCCCGGGAAGGTGGACCGGAAGCATGACTCAGTGGACTTCTTCGGTGGGGGCGCAGAAGCTCGCGCGCCTCCTCGGATCCCAGGGCGGTGGGCACGGTGTCGTCACCCCGTTCGGTGGCCGCCGGTCACCCGCCTACCGCTCCCTCGCGGACGGCATCCGGCTGCTCGTCCTCGAAGGCCGTGTCCCCGTCGCGGCGCGCCTGCCCGCCGAGCGCGAGCTCGCGGCCGCCCTGGCCGTCAGCCGCACCACCGTCGCCGCGGCCTACGAGGCGCTGCGCGGCGAGGGCTTCCTCGAGTCCCGGCGCGGCTCCGGCAGCTGGACCTCGGTGCCCGCCGGGAACCCGCTGCCCACCAGGGGCCTCGACCCGCTGCCCCCGGAGGCCGTCGGCTCCGTCATCGACCTCGGGTGCGCCGCGCTGCCCGCCCCCGAGCCGTGGCTGACCCGCGCCTTCCAGGGTGCCCTGGAGGAGCTGCCGCCCTACGCCCACACCCACGGCGACTACCCGGCCGGCCTGCCCTCCCTGCGCCAGGCCCTGGCCGACCGCTACACCGCCCGGGGCATCCCGACGATGCCCGAGCAGATCATGGTCACCACCGGCGCCATGGGCGGCGTCGCCGCCATCTGCCGGCTGATGGCCGGGCGCGGCGAGCGGGTCGCCGTCGAGTCGCCCTCGTACGCCAACGTCCTCCAGCTCATGCGCGAGGCGGGCACCCGGCTGGTGCCCGTCGCGATGGGTGACCGGCTGACCGGCTGGGACCTGCCCGCCTGGCGCCAGGTGCTCCGGGACGCCGCGCCCCGCATGGCCTATGTGATCGCCGACTTCCACAACCCGACCGGAGCGCTGGCCTCCGAGGAGCAGCGCCGGGACCTGGTCGAGGCGGCCCGCGCGGCGGGCACCGTGCTCATCGCCGACGAGACGATGACCGACCTCCTGCTCGACGACGAGGTCGACATGCCCCGCCCGGTCTGCGCCTTCGACCCGGCGGGCAGCGCCGTCGTCACGGTCGGCTCCGCCAGCAAGTCCTTCTGGGCCGGGCTGCGGATCGGCTGGGTGCGGGCCGCGCCCGACATCATCCGCACCCTCGTCGCCGCCCGCGCCTACGCCGACCTGGGCACGCCCGTCGTGGAACAGCTCGCCGTGACCTGGCTGCTGACCACCGACGGCTGGGACGCCGCCGTCGACATACGGCGTGCCACGTCGCGGGAGAACCGGGCCGCGGTCGTCGACGCGGTCCGGCGCCACCTGCCCGACTGGGAGTTCACCGTGCCGCACGGCGGCCTGACGCTGTGGGTGCGCACCGGCGGCCTGTCGGGGTCGCGGATCGCCGAGGCGGGGGAGCGGCTGGGGGTGCGGGTGCCGTCCGGGCCGAGGTTCGGTGTGGACGGGGCCTTCGAGGGGTACGTCCGGCTGCCGTTCACCGTCTCCGGGGCGGTGGCGGAACAGGCCGCGAGCCGGCTGGCCGAGGCCGCCCGCCTGGTGGCGAGCGGCGCGACCGCCGCGGTCGAGGCGCCGCGCACCTACGTGGCCTGAAGCCGCGCGGGGCCGCCGCCCGCACCGCCCGGGTGCCGGACGTCCGGATACCCGCCCGCGGGGGCCGCGCCGTCCGGGTGCCCGCCCGCCGGGTACGAGCTGTCCGGGTACGCGCCGTCCGGGTGTCCGCCCGCCGGCTGCTCCCCGTCCGGATGCCCGGCGCCCGGCCGCGCGCCGTACGCGTGCTCGTCGCCCGGGCCGCCGAACGGGTACCCCGCCCCGGCGGGCGGGCCCTGCGGTTCCGTCGCGTACGGCACCGGGACGCACGGCTCGGGCAGCAGCTCCAGCACCGCCCGGCGTTCGTACTCGGACGTGTCCTGGGCGTACGGGTCCGGGGTCGCGGGCACCTGGACGCGGAGGACGGGTCCCGAGCCCAGCCGGGCGTAGCCGCGGCCCGGCGGCACGTCCGGGGGCGGCGTGGTGGGCGGCGGCGCGCCGAGCGCGGTGCGCACCTGCCCGGGTGTGACCGCGCCGAGCACCACCCGGGCCCGGGTCTGGGCGAGGACCGGCTCGATGATCAGCCCGGCGTTGTCGAGGTGTTCGGCCACCGCGACCGTGACGTTCGCGACCCTCCCGTGGCGCAGCGGCACCTGGAGGAACTCCTGGGGGTCGGGCCGGCCCTCGCCGGCGGCCAGGTGGCTGAGCGCGCTGGGCCGGTCGACGAGGATCCACAGCGGCCGGCGGACGTCCTCCGGCACCGGGCGGCCCTGCTGCCGGGCGTGGTGGGCGGTGAGGATGCGCCGTTCCGTCTCATGGCAGGCCCACTCCAGGGTGGCCAGGGCGCCGGCGGGCGAGGACTCCACGGCCAGCACGCCCTCCCGGCCGAGCAGGCAGGAGTACTCGCCCGTGCCGCTGCCGTCGATCAGCAGCACGTCCCCGTGCGGGAGGGCCTGGAGGGCCACCGAGCGCAGCAGGGTCGTGGTGCCGGCGGCGGGCCGGCCGAGGGCCAGCAGGTGCGGCTCCGTGGAGCGCTGCCCGGTGCGCCAGACGACGGGCGGGACGTCCCGGGTCCCGGTGTCGTCGGTCACCGGCAGGGTGCGCTGGACGGAGCACGGGTCGGTGAAGCCGAGCACGGCCTCGCCGGGCACGGTCACGAACCGCTGCGCGCGGATGTCGGTGGGCAGCGGGGCCAGCGCGCTCAGGGTGAGGTGGTTGTCCTCCTCCTCCCAGTCGAAACGGTACTCCCGCCCGCGCCCCGCCTTGAGCCGGAGCAACTGCTCCACCTTGGCCCGGGATTCGGGCTCGCCGTCGGTGAAGTAGGCGGGGTAGCGCAGCTGGAGGGAGACCAGCCGGCCGAGGTGGTCGAACTCGTACTCCGTGAACGCCCGCCGCCAGTCGCCTCCGTGGGCGTACAGCGGTTCCGGGTCCTCCGGCACGGTGAGGTACGGCACCAGGGACTCGTACACCGTCCGCAGGCGCGCGTGACAGCTCTCCTCGTCGACGGTGTCCGCCGCGGCCGCGGCCCCGCGGTCCCGGCCGGCCCAGGCGGCCGCCGCCATCAGGACGACCGCGCTCAGCGTCGGCCCGTAGGGCAGCAGGGCCACGATGACCACGCACGAGGCCGCCAGCAGCAGGGTGGGGCCGCGCCGGTCCCTGGGCGTCCGCGCCCAGCGCCGCAGCCCGCCCGTGCCCAGGGCGTGCAGTCCGCGGCCGATGGTGAGGAGCGGGTGGAGCATGTCCGCCGCGTTGTCGGCCGCGGTACGGGCGAACTCCCGGCCGCGCGCGAGGGAGGCGCCGTCGCTCAGGCTGCTGGGAAGAGCTCGCCGGCCCACGTCGGTCTCCTGGTGTCGGTACGGAGGGCGGTGGTGGTCTCGGAGGCGCTGCCGGCGGCGGTGCCGGTGGCGGCGGTCAGAACTTGAGGCCGCCCAGGAGGCCCGCGAGGCTCGCGCTGCCCGCCTTGATGCTGGGGGCGATGGCCGTGGTGGAGAGGTAGAAGCCGAAGAGGGCGCACACGATGCCGTGGGAGGCCTTCAGACCGTCCTTGCGGAAGAACAGGAAGGCGACGACACCGAACAGCATGACGCCGGAGATGGACAGGATCATGACGTTCTCCTGGAGGTCGGGGTGGTCGGGACGGTCACCGCGAGTTCCTCAAGCCTCACAGAAAGTACTAATTCGGCAAAAGCGGACTTAGGTTGCTCCCCGCCCCGCCCTGCTTGATCACCAACGGTGGGGGTGCCGGGGAGAGAGGGGGTGAGGCCCGGGAACACGGCGCGAAAGGCGCTCCGCGGTGATCACCACGGAGCGCACCCCGGCACCGTCGTGCCCCGGCGGGCGGGCCCGGGATTCACCCGGACGGCCGCGTCCGGCCCCGCCGGGCCGGGCCCGTGCCCCCGGCCGGGCGGGCGACGCGCGCCGGTGGTGCCCATGATCCCCGTGTGACCGGGCGTACGTAGGGTAGGGCAGCACTCACGTGACGACCGCAGCCAGGCGCTGAACCCGGAGGACCGCACACCATGACCGAGCAGACCCCCGAGACCGAGCCCGCACACGACCCCGAGGTGCTCCAGCTCGCGGCCAAGGTCTTCGACCTGGCGCGACACGGTGACACCGACACCCTCGCGGCCTACGTGGACGCGGGCGTTCCGGTGAACCTCACCAACGACAGGGGGGATTCGCTCATCATGCTGGCCGCCTACCACGGCCACCTCGACGCCGTCCTGGCCCTGCTCCAGCGCGACGCCGACCCCAACCGCGCCAACGACCGGGGCCAGACACCGCTGGCCGGTGCCGTCTTCAAGGGCGAGGACGAGATCGTCCGCACCCTGCTCGCGCACGGCGCCGACCCGGCGGCCGGCAGCCCCTCGGCGGTCGAGGCCGCCGGAGTCTTCGGCCGCCAGGACCTCCTGGAGCTCTTCCGGGGCGAGTGACCCCTCGCGGCCGGCCCTCTCCCGTCCCGCCCTTCGCGCGGCCGGTCCGGGACGGGAGGGGCGGCCGGAACCCGCCCGCTCGGTGGGGCGAACGGGGTGCCGCCCCGACTCCGTGGCCCGCGTCCCCGGGGGCGGCGGCGCACCGGCATATGAGGGAGCGTCACTCCTGGCGGGGGCGCGCCGGCCGGGCCCTGTCCGGGGCCGGCCCACCGCCCTCACGCGGGCCGCGCGGGCGGCCGATCGCCGTGCGCACACGGCGTCATGAGGCCCGTACCGGACGGTTATTAAGTTCTTCTTAGAACCGCCCGCTATCAACTCCCCATGCACTCCTTCACTTCCCGCCGCACCGTCCGCGCCGCCGCCGTGGCACTCGCGGTCACCTTCCCGTGCGTCACCCTCACCACGTCCGCCCACGCCGTGCCGCGCCCCGCGCAGACCGCCCGCGTGCACGGCCACCTGGTGGACATCCCGGTCCGGGGCGGCACCGCCACCGTCGACACCGCGACCCTGCGCGTGACCGCCCGTACCGGCTCCGGAACCGTGGTGGAGCTCTCCGCCCCCGCCGCCGGGGCGCCCGGCGCCCCCGGTCCGGTGACCACCACCCGGGACGGCGCCCGCTGGTCGTACCCGGCCGGGGGCCTGACCGTCACCGCCCGCGCCGACCACGGCCGGCTGCTGGTCACCGTCAAGGCGACCGGCGCCGCCGACCGCACCCTCGCCTGGCCCGTCACCGGCACCGACCGGGCCTCCTCCGCGGTGCAGCTCCCACGCGGCGAAGGGCTCTCCCTGCCCGTGGCCGACCCCTTCTGGAACTCCGCCGACGCCCAGCTCACCGGCGCCGACCTGCCCATGGAGTCGGCCCTGTCCATGCCGCTGTGGGGATACACCCTCGGCGCCCGTACCGGCGCGAGCTATCTCGTGCCCACCGACATCGGCACCTCGCTGCGGCTGACGTCCGACGGCGGACGGCTGCGCACCACCGCCACCCACCGCTTCTCCCGCGCCGAGGGCACCACGGAGTACACCGTCGCCCTCGGCCTCACCGACGGCTCACCCGTCGCCCCCGCCGTCGACTACCGCGCCTGGCTGAAGGAGAACGGGCAGCTCGGCAGCCTCCGCCGCAAGGCCGACGCCAACCCGGCCACCAAGAAGCTGCTCGGCGCCTTCCACGCCTACCTGTGGGGCGACGCCCGCACCGCCGACGGCGTCCGCAAGCTGCGCGCGCTCGGCGTGGACCGCATGTGGCTCGGCTACGACGCCGACGACAAGCCCATGGACGCCGCCGCCGTCACCGCCGCCAAGAAGGCCGGCTACCTCGTCGGCCCGTACGACTCCTTCGCCAACGGGCAGGACCCGAAGACCTCCGACGCCCCCACCTCCGTCTGGCCGGACAAGGTCCACCCCGACTTCTGCGTCGGGCGCGCCGACGGCTCGCCCGAGCCCGGCTTCCACGACCGCGGCTGCTACCTCAGCTCCGAGGCGTTCGAGAAGGCCGAACCGGCCCACCACTACCTCGCCGACCGCACCCGGAAGATGACCGCCAACGGCGCCGACAGCTACTTCCTCGACGTCGACGCCGCCGGAGAGCTCTTCCGCGACCACAGCGCCGCCCACCCCATGGACAAGGCCCGCGACCGCGCCAACCGCCTCGCCCGTATGAAGCGCCTCACCGACCAGGGCCTCGTGCTCGGCTCCGAGTCCGCGGGAGCGTGGTCCAACCAGGTGCTCGCCTTCGACCACGGCTCCGGCACCCCGGTCGCCGACGGCCTGTGGAAGGCCCAGAAGGACAAGGAGAAGTGGGGCGGCTACGCCCCCGCCAAGGCCCCCGGGATCTTCTTCAAGCCCGCCGAGCTCCCCGAGGCCGTGGCCAAGGCGATGTACGACCCCGCGTACCGCGTCCCGCTCTACGAGACCGCGCTGCACGACTCCGTCGTCAACACCGAGCGCTGGGAGCTGTCCTACGACAAGCTGCCCCGCCGGAAGACCACCCGCGCCCTGCTGGCGATGCTTTACAACACCCCGCTCAACTTCGTCCTCGACGGCGACTCCCTCGACCGGCGGGGCGGCGAGCTGGCCGCGCTCCAGAAGTACTTCAAGCCCCTGCACGAGGCCGCGGGCACCGAGCCGATGACGGACTTCCGCACCCTTACCCCCGACCGCGCCGTCCAGCGGACCGTGTTCGGCGACGGCGTCCTCACGGTCACCGCGAACTTCGGCACCACCGCCCACGACGGGTTGCCGGCCGGCTGCGTCGACGCCCGGCTGCGGGGCGACGGCAAGCCGCGCCGCCTCTGCCCGGACACCGTGAACACCGACGGCTGACCCCCGGGCCGGACGGGCTCAGCCGGGCCCGTCCGGCGACGGCGCGCCCGCCCGCGCGGGCAGCGCGGCCTCCACCGCGGCCACCGTGTCCGCCTCCGCCGCCGCCTTGTCCTCCCGGTACCGCAGCACGCGCGCGAACCGCAGCGTGACCCCCGCCGGGTACCGGGAGGACCGCTGCACCCCGTCGTAGGCGATCTCCACGACCAACTCCGGCCGCACCCGCACCACGACCCCGTCGTCATCGACCGCCAGCTCCCGCAGCCGCCCCGTCTGCCACTCCAGCAGCGCGTCGGTCAGCCCCTTGAACGTCTTGCCGAGCATCGTGAACGAGCCGTCCTCGCACCGCGCGCCCAGATGCAGGTTGGACAGCTTCCCGGTCCGCCGCCCGTGCCCCCACTCCGCGGCCAGCACCACCAGGTCCAGGGTGTGCACCGGCTTCACCTTCAGCCAGGCCGCGCCCCGCCGGCCCGCGCTGTACGGCGCGTCCAGCGCCTTCACCACCACGCCCTCGTGGCCGCGCCGCAGCACCTCCTCCGCGAACCCCCGCGCCGCCGCCCGGGAGCCCGGGTCCGCCGGGTCGGTCACCGTCAGCCGGCGTACGCGCAGCGGTTCCGGCACCGCGCGCGCCAGCTCCGCGTGGCGCTCCGTGACCGGCAGCTCCAGGAGATCGCGGCCGTCCACCGCCAGCAGGTCGAAGAAGACCGGCGACAGCGGTACCGCCGCGGCCGCCCCCGCCACGTCCCGCCGGGAGCCGACCCGCCCCGCCGTCTCCTGGAACGGGCGCGGCCGGCCCTCCCCGTCCAGCGCGATCACCTCGCCGTCCAGCACCGCGGACGTCACCGGCAGCTCCCGCGCCACCCGGGCGAGCTCGGGCAGCCGCTCGGTGATCTCCTCCAGGGTCCGGGTCCAGATCCGCACCACGTCGCCGTTCCGGTGCACCTGCACCCGGATGCCGTCGAGCTTCTCCTCCACCGCGCAGGGACCGAGCCGGTCGAGGGCCTCCTCGACGTCCCCGGCGGTGTGCGCCAGCATCGGCAGCACCGGCCGCCCCACCTCCAGCCGGAAGCCGGCCAGCGCCGCGGGGCCGCGCGCCAGCAGCTCCCGCGCCACGGCCCCCGGCGACCCGCCGAGCATCACCGCCCGCCGCACGGCGGCGGGGTCCGCCCCGGAGGCCCGCGCGAGCCCCTCGACGGCCAGGGCGTCCAGGGCGCCCTGCCGCAGTTCCCCGCCGAGCAGCGCGCGCAGGAACCGCTGCTCCTCCGCGGTGGCCGCGCCCAGCAGCGCGGCCACCCGCCGCCCGCGTTCCGTCCGCGCGCCCTTGCCGGCCACAGCGGCGATCGAGTCGAGGGCCCGGTCCACCTCACGGACGGTCAGTGTCGGGACGGCCGCGGGCGCCGGGGCCTCGCGCAGGACGCTCCAGCCGACGCCCACCCGGCCCTGCGGCAGCCGTCCGGCCAGATAGGTGAGGGCGACCGGCGCCTCCTCGGGGTCCGCCGTCCGGAAGAGACCGGCCAGCAGGCCGGTCTTCTCCGACCGCGAGCGCGTCGCGGCGACCTCGGCGGACACACGGGCGACCTCGGCCAGGAGCATGCACTCATCGTGCTACGGCCCCGCCCGCCGCGCAGAGCGGGCGGGGCCGCCCGCGCTCAGCGGGCCAGCCGGTCCCAGAACGCGCAGTGGTGCGCGGCGGCCGCGTCCACCGGCTTGATCCCGCCCGCGCCGGGCGCCAGCGACAGCACCGTCGCCGCGCCCCCGAAGCGGGGCCAGCCGGGCGCGCCCGGGGAGTTCGGGTCACCGGAGGCCGCGAACCGGGTCCAGTAGCCGGTCATGCGGTCCGCCAGCGCCCGCTGCTCCGGGGAGAACCGCGGCTCGGTGTCCATGGGGAACAGATAGGGCAGCTCGAAGCCGTGCGCCGCCCCGTAGGGGTAGCCCTCCACCGCCGGCAGCTCCGGCAGCCGCGGCGCGTTCGTGTCGGCGAACAGATAGGCGTACGTGGGCACGCGCGCGGCCAGCGCCCGGTCCGCCCGCAGCGCGCCGCACGTGAACGAGACGTCGGACATCACGGCGCCCCAGGCCAGCCCCGGCGAGGGGTAGGACGCCAGCGGGTAGCGCGCCTCGACGGCCCCCGCCGACATGCCGAAGGAGCGGACCAGCCGGGCCCGGTACTCGCGCGCGTCACGGATCGGGTGCGTCGACTGGGTCAGGGCGAGGAAGAGCCGCATCTCGTCCCTCGTGGTGCCCTGCACGACCGGGACGCGGTGGAAACGGCCCTTCTCCAGGGCCCGGTCGGGGCGCAGCGGCAGTCCGCCGCCACCGTAGGAGACCAGGGAGAACGTCTGCATCAGCTCGGGCGTCACCAGCTTGTCGGTGCCCAGGGCGCGCAGGCAGTCGAGCGTCCCGCCCGGCCGCGCGCAGCCGAGCGTGGTGGCCGCCGCGGTGCCCGCGGCCTCCGTCCGGCTCCGCGGCACGAACGGCTCGTAGCGCGGCAGGGTGGGGAGGATGGCGCCGGGCGGGAACGCGGTCATGCAGGAGCCGCTCTGCAGCGCCGCCCGGTGGAAGAGCCCGGCGGAGTCCGGCGAGGCGAGCTGCGCGCAGGTGCTCAGCGACCCCGCGGACTCGCCGAACAGCGTCACCCGGCCCGGGTCCCCGCCGAAGCGGGCCGCGTTGGCCTTCACCCAGCGCAGCGCCGCCCGCTGGTCGGCCAGGCCGAAGTTGGTCGCGCCGCGCAGCTCCGGGTGGCCGAAGAAGCCGAGGACGCCCAGCCGGTAGTTGAGCGTGACGACGACGGTGTCGCCCTGGACGGCGAGCTGCTCGGCCCGGTACGGGGAGCCCGCGCCGAACATGAAGCCGCCGCCGTGCACCCACACCATGACCGGCCGCGCCCGGCCCTTCGCCCGGCCGGACGGGGCCGTGACGTTCAGCGTGAGACAGTCCTCCGAGCCGGTCGCCGGACCGGACCCGAGCGGCGGGAACTGCGGACACTGCGGCCCGGGCGCCCCCGCGTCGCGCACCTCGCGCCAGGGCGGCGCCGGCTGCGGGTCGCGCCAGCGCAGCGGCCCGGTCGGCGGCGCGGCGAAGGGAATCCCCTCGAAGGTGTCGTACGCGCCGTGGGCCCGGCCGCGCACCGGCCCGTGGTCGGTGGTGACGACGGGTCTGTCGTCACCCGGCCCGTGCGCGGCCGGCCTGCCGGGCGCGGGGGCGCCCGCCGCCGGCGCGGTGACGGTGGCGGTGAGGAGGGAGGCGAGCGCGAGGGCCAGCGCGCACAGCGCGCCGCCCCGGCGTCGTGACGGACGGGGTTCCGGCATGATGACGTCCTTCGGCGGCCGGGGGCCCACGGGTGGGCCCGAGCGACCGGGTACGTACCCCGGACCCCTTGTGATCACCTGTTCGCGGAACGTCCGTGCGGGGCGGGTGTCACCAGGTCACCGGCATCGACCGCGGGCCGCGGACCAGCATCTGCGTCTTCCAGACGATGTCCCCGGCCGGCCGGAGCCCGGGCATCTTCCGTACCAGCGCCCGCAGGGCCTCCTGGAGCTCCACCCGGGCCAGCTGGGCGCCCAGGCAGTGGTGCACGCCGTGCCCGAACCCCAGGTGCTGATTGGCCTCCCGGGTGACGTCCAGCCGGTCCGGCGCGGTGAAGCGCAGCGCGTCGCGGTTGGCGGCGCCCACGGCCACCAGGACGGGTTCGCCCGCCCGCACCAGCGTGCCGCCGACCTCGACGTCCTCCGTCGCGTAGCGCGGGAAGGCCGCGCCCGCGCCGAGCGGTACGAAGCGCAGCAGCTCCTCGACCGCGCCCGCGATCAGGCCGGGGTCGGCGCGCAGCCGGTCGAACTGGTCGGGGTGGTCCAGCAAGGTGCACAGGAAGTTGGGGATCTGGGTCGCGGTGGTCTCGTGGCCGGCCACGAGGATGCCGACGCACAGGTCGACCAGCTCCTTCTCGGAGAGCCGGTCGCCGGTGTCGCGCGCCTCGATCAGCGCGGTCATCAGGTCCTCGGCCGGGCGCCGCCGGTGCTCCGCGACGAGCTCCGCCATATAGGCGCGCAGCTCGTCCTGATTGGCCGTGAACTCCTCGGTGGTCATGGAGCTCGTCGACAGCGAGGCGTCGCTCCACTCCCGGAAGAGGTGCCGGTCCTCCTCCGGCACCCCGAGCAGCCGGCAGATCACGGCCACGGGCACGGGCAGCGCGAAGTCCTCCACCAGGTCCGCCGGCGGCCCCACCGCCACCAGCTCGTCCAGCAGCCGCTCGGCCAGCTCCCGGATGCCCGGCCGCAGCCGCTCCACGCGGTGCACGGTGAACGCCTTGGTCGCGAGGGTCCGCAGCCGCGCGTGGTCGGGCGGGTCCATGCTCAGCAGGCCGCCCTCGCGGCGGCCGGGCGACTGGCGCGGGGCGTCGTGGTCGGCCTCCGCGGCGCGGCTGAAGCGCCGGTCGCCGAGGACGAAGCGGGCGTCGGCGTAGCGCGTGACGAGCCAGGCGGGCTCGCCGTACGCCATCCGGACGCGCAGCAGGCCCTCGGCGTCGCGCGCCCGCTCGTACAGCTCCGACAGGGCCAGCCCGGTGGGCTCGTTGAACGGGTAGGCGGCGGGTTCGGCGTGCGTGGTGGTCATCCGTGCCCCTTCTTCAGGTTCTCCAGGCTCTTCCGGTTCTTCCTGCGTCCTCTTGCGCCCTCACACCTCCTCACGCCGGTGTGAGGATCCGCGCACTCACCGTAGGCGCACATGGGTGTGGTGGCCACGGACTTTCCGGAATCGGGGACTACGCCTCCGCCTCCCGGGCCCGTCCCGCACTGTCGCTGATCCTGACCAGCACCGCCACCAGCAGCCAGTTGGCGACCAGGGACGAGCCGCCCTTGGCCAGGAAGGGCAGGGCCTTGCCGGTCAGCGGGATGAGTCCCATGACGCCGCCGCCCACCACGAACACCTGGAACGCCAGCGCCGCCGAGAGCCCTACCGCCAGCAGCTTGCCGAAGGGGTCGCGCGAGTGCAGTGCCGCGCTCATCCCGCGCTGCACCAGCAGTCCGTAGAGAAGCAGCACCACCATCGTGCCCGCCAGCCCCATCTCCTCGCCGACGGTGGTGAGGATGAAGTCACTGCGGCCGGCGAAGCCGATCAGCTCGGGGTGGCCCTGGCCCAGCCCGGTGCCCGTCACCCCGCCGCTGCCGAAGCCGAAGAGGGCGTTCGCGAGCTGCTCGGAGCCGGTGCCCGGGGGCTGCCGGTCCTTGGGCAGATAGACCGCGAAGGGGTGCAGCCAGGCGGCGATGCGCCCCTTGACATGCGGCTCGACGGAGCCCACCACGGTCGCCCCGGCGGCCGCCATCACCACGCCGACCAGCACCCAGCTGGTCCGCTCGGTGGCCGTGTAGAGCATCACCACGAACAGCCCGAAGAAGATCAGCGAGGTGCCCAGGTCCCGCTCGAGGACCAGCACCAGCAGGCTCAGCACCCACACCCCGAGGAGCGGGCCCAGCTGCCGGCCCGGTGGCAGCCGGACGCCGAACACCTTGCGCCCGGTCAGGGCCAGCGCGTCCCGGTGGGTCACCAGATAGCCCGCGAAGAACACGGCGATCATGGTCTTGACGAACTCGCCCGGCTGGAAGGACAGCGGCCCCACGAAGATCCACCGCTTGGCGCCGTAGGTGTCGCCGGGGAAGAAGGCCGGTGCCATCAGCAGCACCAGCGCCACCGCCATCAGTACGTAGATGCAGCGCTGGAGCCGCCGGTGGTCGCGCAGCACGACGAGCACGCCCACGCACACGCCCACCCCGATCACCGTCCACAGCAGCTGGTTCGGCGCGGTGGACTCGGAGCCCTTGAAGCGCTCGGCGTACGCGGAGTCGAGCCGGTACAGCAGCACCAGGCCCAGCCCGGACAGCAGGACGGCCAGGGGGAGGATCAGCGGATCGGCGTAGGGGGCGTAGCGGCGGGCCACGAGATGCGGCACCAGGGCCAGGCACGTCATGGCCGCCGCGAACCCGGCGAACCCGTCCGGGAAACCGCCCGCCACGGACAGTCCGGTGTACGCGTAGCCGAAACAGCTGATCAGGACGGCCATGCCGAGCAGCAGCGCCTCCCGGCCGCGCCGCCGGGACACCGGCGGGCGCCCCGTGCTCGCCGCGCTCCGGTCACTGCCTTCGAGTTGCACGGAATCCACGGTCACACCGGTCAATGTTGGGCAACCCGGGCTGAAGAAAACCTGAACTTTCTGAAGGGATCTTCAGGAACAGGGTGTTCCGGACACGGTGGCGAGAGACGGCAGGGGAAGCGGAGGGGTCACGCGCCGCGCGCTTCCGCCGGGCCCGCCGGAAGCCGCGCCACCAGGAGCGCGCCCCCGCCGGGCGCCGCCGAGGCGGTCAGCGTCCCGCCGTGCGCGTGCGCGATCTCCCGGGCGATGGCGAGCCCCAGCCCGCTGCCACCGCGCTCCCGGTCCCGCGCGGCGTCCAGCCGGACGAACCGCTCGAAGACCCGCTCCCGCTCGCCCGCCGGGATCCCCGGACCGTCGTCGGCCACCTCCAGCACGGCGGACCCGTCCCGGGCGTACGCGCGCACCGTCACCCGGGACGCGGCGTGCCGCACCGCGTTGTCGACCAGATTGGCCGCCAGCCGCTCCAGCTGACCCGCCCGGCCCCGCAGCGGCACCGGCGCGTCCGCCTCGGCCACGACCCGCACCCGGGCGCCGGGCCGCCGCGCGGCCTCCTCGGCGGCCAGCAGCGCCAGGTCCACCGGCTCCCCGGGCGCGGCCGGCGCCCGCGCGTCCAGCCGGGCCAGGAGCAGCAGGTCGGCGGCGACCCCCTGGAGCCGCACGGTGTCGTCCAGCGCGGCCCGCACCGCCTCCCGCCCCGGGCCGCCGGGCGCGGTCAGCGCGACCTCCAGCTGCGAGCGGACCGCCGCCACGGGGTTGCGGAGCTCGTGCGAGGCGTCGGCGACGAACTGCCGCTGCCGCCCCACGGCCTGCTCCAGCCGGTCCAGGGTCGCGTTGACCGTGCGCGCCAGCAGCGCCACCTCGTCACCGCCCGCGGGCTCCGGGACCCGCCGGTCCAGCGCGCTCGCGGTCACGGCCGCCAGCTCCGTACGGATCGTGGTCACCGGTCGCAGCGCCAGCCCCGTCACCGCCCAGGCGATGGCGGCGGCCAGGGCGACCAGCGGGGGCGCCGCGGCGAGCAGGCCCAGGCCCACGGCGTGCGTCGCGTCGTCCACGTCGTTGAGGACGGTCAGCGCGTAGACGTAGCGCTCCCCGCCCCGGCCGGGCGGCGCCGAGCGCACCACGACCAGGTCGCCCCGCTGGCCCGCGTACCGGGCCAGCGCCGAGGCCGTGTCGCCGCCGCCCTCCGGGCGCAGCCCGGCGAACTCCCGGGCGAGCGGCTCGGCGGACGGGCGCGTGGTGGCGATCACCTCGCCGCGCGCGCCGAGGACGAGGACGACGTCGACGCCGTCCCGGGGCGCGGGCAGCAGGGCGGGCAGCGGCCCCGCGTCCGCCCGCGCCGCCACCTCGCGGGCCGCCAGCTCGGTGCGCCCATGGGCGTTGTCCAGCAGATTGGCGCTGAGCACGCTGTACAGCCAGGTGCCCCCGACCCCGAGGACCAGGGCCATCGCGAGCGCGGCCGCGGCGGCGCTCCGCCCGCGGACCGAACGCGGCGGCCGCAGCGGGCCGGCCACCGTCAGCCGCCGTCCGGCGCGAGGCGGTAGCCCGTGCCGTGGACGGTCACCAGGGCCCGGCGGCCGAAGGGGACGTCGATCTTCCGGCGCAGCGAGGAGACATAGACCTCGACGATGTTCGGGTCCGTGCCGGCGGGGGAGTCCCACACCTCGTCGAGGATGTCCCGCTTGGCCACCGCCCGCCCCGCGTTCTCCATCAGGTACCGCAGCACCGAGAGCTCCCGCGCGGTCAGCTCGATCTCCCGGCCGCCGCGCCGGCACACCCGCGCCGCCGGGTCCAGGACCAGATCGCCCGCGGCGAGCGGACGCGCGCCGTCCGGGCCCCGGCGGCGGCCCAGCGCCCGCAGCCGCGCGGTCAGCACCACGAACGAGAACGGCTTGGACAGATAGTCGTCCGCGCCCGCGTCGAGGCCCTCCGCCTCGTCGTACTCGCCGTCCTTGGCGGTCAGCATCAGCACCGGTGTCCACGGGTCCAGACGGCGCAGCCGCCGGCAGATCTCGTGTCCGCTCGGCCCCGGCAGCATCACGTCCAGCACGATCACGTCGTACGCGCCGGTGAGCGCCGCCTCCAGGCCGCGGTGGCCGTCGTGGACGGCCTCGGCCCAGTGCCCCTCGGCGGCCAGGCCCCGGCGGAGCGAATCGGCGAGCCCGGTCTCGTCCTCGACAATCAGTATGCGCACGCCCTAAGCGTCACATACCGCATGTGCCGGACCCCTCCGGCCCCGGCGCCCCGTACCGCCCCGTACCGGACGTGACGCCTCGCACACACGGTGGAATGGCCGTAACCGCCCGACATCGCCCCGAGTTGACCTGAGGACGAAGGCCGCGACCCCCCGGCGGCCGCACCACAGGACGGAGCAGTGGTACATCCATGAGCAAACGCCAGAAGGGCCGCCGCCACCGCAGGGTCAACCGCACCCCGCGGCCCGTCGGCCGGGCCCGCCCGGCCGCCCCGCAGCCCGCCGCACGCCCGTCGGCCGCGCCGCATCCCGCGGTCGCGCCGTCCGCCGCCCCCGACCTCGGCCGGCACGCCGCCCGCACCTGGGAGAGCCTGCGGGAGCTCGGCGCGGCCGGGGCGTCCCTCGACGAGCTGGCCGCGGCGGCGGGCTATCAGGCGCGGACGGTCCTCAAGCACGTCACCGGGCTCGCCGGGCACGGGCTGGCGGAGCTGCGCGACGACCGCTGGTACGCCCGGGACACCGCGGACGCGCTCACCGGCTAGCCCGGCCGCGCGGCCCCGGTCGCCGCGTGACCCCGCCGCGCCGCCTCACTCGCGCTGCGTCGCCCCGCCGCTCTCCCGCCGCCCGCGCGCGAGAGCGGCGAGCAGCGCCTCATGACGGGCCAGCGCCTCGGCCGCGCGCTCCAGAGAGCGGGCGGCCCTTTCCGCGCGCTCCGCGTGGGAGGCGATCCGCCGGCGCAGGACGGTCCCCTCCACGCCGGGCAGCGTCACCCCGTCGGCGCTCGCCCGCAGCCGGCCGGCCTCCTCCCGCAGCCGCTCCGCCTGCGCCCGTACGGGCCGTGACCAGGGCGCGGTCCCGCGGTTCCGCCGCGCCCCCATCAGCCGATCCCCCCGGGCCGCAGCATCCGCCAGGGCGCGAAGGCGTTGCGCACCCCCTCCAGCGAGGGCGCGAGCTCCGGATGGTGGCGCCGCAGCACTTCCACCATCCCGGTGCGGTCGATCCACTCCAGTCCCTCCGGTGTGTAGACCTCCGGCCGGTAGTCGGAGGTGAAGAAGCGGTCGCTCTTCAGTCGCCGCGACGCCATCAGCACAAAGATCCGGAACGCCGTGTCGCTGAACGCGAACCCGCGCGGCCGCGGCTCGGCGTACATCCCGACCATGGTGTCCACCCGGTCCAGCCGGTCGTCGTAGACCTCCCGCAGCTCGGCCGCCAGTGCCACGTCCCCGCCGGTCAGCTCCTCGAAGCCGGTCAGCGGCGGGCGGTGCAGCGCGGCCCGGAACGCGGTGTAGCGGGGCACGCCGCGCTCCCGGTCGCGCAGGACGTCCACCGTCCCGAGGTCCATGTGCTCCCCGGAGATCCGGGCGAGATCGCGCAGACAGTCGGGGTGGTTGTGCAGGGTGATGTCACCGGGGTTCATGACGCCGAACGAGTAGAACAGGTCCGACCAGCCCCAGCGGTCCACCGCCTCCCGGGTGGCCAGCGCCTGGAGCGCGTCGAAGTCCGTACGCTCGACGAGCGCGCCCGTGCGGTGCGAGCGGACCTCGTACTCGTCGCGGATCAGCGGGTGCAGCCGGTAGGAGGTGACGAACTCCTCCGTCATGGAGAACGGGGCCGTGTGGTGGTCGGTGGGGGAGCCCAGGATGCCGAAGAGCGCCTCCCCCTTGCCGAACCTGCCCACCTTCCGCCGCAGCCGGGCGGGGAGCACCCCGTACCAGTTGATGTGCATGGCCGCCCGCGTCACCGGGTGCGCGATCACCGCCGGCGTCCACTCCACCGTATGGATCTTGGCCATCACGGCGGTGTTGACCAGCCGGGCGGTGTGGAAGAGGCGCTCGTCGTCCCAGGTCGGGTGGGCCGCGGCGATCCGGTCGCAGATCGCGTTGTGCTCCTTGGCGAAGAGCGTGTGCAGCAGCGACAGCCCCACCCAGTAGTTGTCGTTGAACCCCGTGAGGTCGATGCCGGAGAGCCCGGGCCGGGTCTCGTCCGGCAGCCGGCCGCCCTCGACGGCCAGCCTGCCGCGCTCCCCGGTGCGCAGCGCCCGGCACCGCTCCTCGTCCGATCCGTAGATCTGCGAGCCGTCCCACCAGTGGGTGACCGTGTTCTCGTACGTCGGCGGGCGGGTGGGGTCGGTGTGGGCGACCGGGTCGGGGCGGGAGCGGCGCACCGTCATCGGGCAGCGCGGCCAGTCGTCGTCCGGCTCCAGCGGTACGTCGAGCGGCTCGTCGGCCCTGTTGTCGCCGTGGCTGAACCAGCCGTGGTTCTGGAACTGGATCCAGGCGGCGGCCAGCATGTTGAGGGTCGGCGCGGGCCGGAAGCCGGAGCGGCGGGCCAGCAGCCGCCGGCTCACCTCGCGGGGGCTCGGGGAGTACAGCCCCTTCTCCTCCTCTTCCGGGAAGGTCTCCGGCAGGGCGCAGTTGCGGTCGAACCGGGTGCCGGCGCGGCCCATGTCGACGTCTTCCGGGTCGTAACCGGAGCCGTCGTAGCCGCGGTAGGGCAGCAGCCGGGGGCTCGGCCGGCGCGGGCGCTCACCGCCGGCGCCGTACGTGTCGTGCAGATTGTGCGCGCGCAGCAGCTCCCGCTGTCGCCTGATCTCCAGGATCGCGAGCGGGAGGGGCAGGGAGTGCCACTCGCGGCGGGGGCGCGGTACGGGCGTCATCGATAGCTCTCCATCGGGGGTGCTCGGTCGGCGGGGCGGGACGTCAGCGGTCGTGGAGCCGCAGCACGAAGGTCTCCTCGACATGGCCGCGGAACGGCGCGAGCAGGTCGTCCACCCGGTCACGCGCCTCCGGGACGACCTTGTCGAGGCTCTGCGCGTACACGTCGACGTTGTGGCACTGCGGGAAGTCGTGGGTGGGGTCCACCCAGGTGAACTCCAGCCAGTCGGCGGGCACGGGGAAGACCGAGGCAGGGCTGCGGCCCTCCAGGTTGGGCACCACGTCGTGCTCGTTGACGAGACTGACGACCTTGGTGCGCGGATCGCGCGGGCGCTTGAAGTCGATGGGGGAGCCCACCGCGACGACGCGCGCCAGCCGCCACCGGTCGTTGACCTCGCCGAGCTCCGTCAGGTTCATGGCCGCGATGCCGCCCTGGCTGTGCCCGACCAGCGCGATCTCCGCGCCGTCCGGAACGGTCAGGGCGAGCGCCTTGCGGACGGCCCGGGTGTACGGCGAGTCGTTGCGGCCGACCGCGGTGACCGCCCCGACCAGGTCCTGCGGGGTGGGGTTGCGTGGCAGCCCGAGCGCCATGCCGGGCAGCAGGACCACGTAACGGGTGACGCCGTCCGGGGCCTTGACCCGCTGGACGATCATCCGGCCGTCGTTGCCGATGGCCGCGAGGTTGCGCAGGTGCCCGGTGACGCCGCCGCCGTTGTCGAAGCCGGCCAGCAGCTCGGGGTCCAGCGGCTCGGCCACGGCCCGGCCGGCCCCGCGGTCCCAGCGCGCCCAGGCGCCGAGCCGGGTGCCCAGCAGCGGGTCGCCGTCCGCGCGGGTGCCCTGGACGATGTGCCACGCCGCCTCGTCGTTGAAGGGGTTCTCGTCCACCAGCGCGTTCCACGCCAGGACCTCGGCCAGGCACGGCGCGAGCGCGGCCAGCGTCCGCGCGCCGCCCCACGCCCGGACGTTCTCCCGGAGGATCCGCAGGGCCAGCAGCTGCTTGTCCGCCTCGACGGCGATGAGCATCCGCCGGACCGGACCCTCCTCGACGAACTCCGGGTGCCGTGCCGCGCACAGCCGGATGCGCAGCTTCAGCGCGGTCACCGCCACGTCCACGGCCAGGCTCGCGCGGCTGGTGAGCACACCGCCCAGCCGGGCCGCCCGGGCGGCCCCCCTGCCGTCCGGCGCGTACCCCAGCCCGGCGGGCGCGACGAGCGTACGGGCCAGCTCGTACAGCGCCCGCGCGCCGCGCCGGGGCGACCGGCCGAGCGAACCGAGCAGCGCCGGATCGGCGGCGACGGCGGTCAGCACGCGCCCGACGTCCCGGATCGCCCCGGCGGTCCCGCTCAGGGACCGGGCGACGGCGGCGAGGTCCTCGCCGGAGGGGCGGTGCGGGGTGCCCGTGCCGGTGCGGGGCGAGGGTACGTACGGTCCGGCGCCGGGCGGGGCGGCCTCGTCACCGGGTCCGGTGTCGGCGGCTTCGGTCTCGGCGGCTTCGGCGCCCAGGGAGCCGGTGCCGGCGGGCTCGGCCTCGCCGGACCGGGCCTCTACGGGCCCGGACTCCCCGACGGGCCCGACGGAGGCCGGGCACTCCGCGGTCACCTCGGAAACCTCCGGGGCACCCGACGCCTCCGAGGCTTCCGGCTCCTCCTGGGGGTCCGACACCCCGGGGGTTTCCGGTGCCTCCGCCTCCTCGGTGGCCTCCGGGGCCTCCACCGCGTCCGGCCGGGCCGGTCCGTCCTCCGGGGCCGCCGGGACCGGCGTGGCCTCGCCCTCGTCCCGCCCGTCCGGCACTTCGAGCACGTCCGCCACAGTCGGCGTCTCCGACGCCCCGGGCGCCTTTGCCGGCGTACCGCTGTCGGTCGTCATGTCCCCTCCACGGGCCGGGTCGGGCGGATGCCGATGCGCAGCCGCGCCGTGTCGAAGGCGTACGGAAGTGGTCGTTCGGGGCTCAGCCGGATGCCGGCGGCGGCCAGTTCGCCACCGCGCAGCAGTTCGGCGACGAAGCCCGTGGCCAGCTGGAGGCCCAGCTCCGTGCCGCTGCACTGGGCCTCGCCCCGGCTGAAGGGGCTGACGGCCCAGTCGGCCTCCGCGGTGCCGTCGAGCCACTTCTCGGGGGCGAACCGGTGCGCGTAGTCGATCCGTTCGCCGTCGCGGGCGTGGAAGCCCGCCGGCACCAGCACGTTGACCCCGCCCGGCGCCACCGCGCCGCGCCAGCGCGTCTCCGCGGTCGTGCGCCGCATCAGGCTGGGTACGGGCGGCCACAGCCGGGCCGCCTCCTGCACACACGCCCGTACGTACGGCATCTGCATGTAGCCGGCCACCGTACGGGCACCGTGCGCCCGGTCCGCCGCCTCGATCTCCGCGACCGCCCGCCGGTACTGCCGGGGGTGCGTCGCGAGGAGGGTGAGCGCCTGCACGGACGCCGAGTGCACCGCGCTCAGCGCCATGAACCAGTGCGTGACCTGGCACTCGGGAGCGGTCTCCGGCCCCCTCGGGGCCCCGGTGAACAGCCCGGCCAGGCTCCGCGGATCGGCCTCGGCCAGATAGCGCGCCTGCCGCTGCATCATGCGCCGCCGCGCCCGCCGGGTGGCGGCGGCGCGCCAGCGGCGGGCCCCCAGCCAGTTGGCCTCCGCGAGGAGCTCGGCCAGCAGCCGGGAGAACTCCACGTCGTCGGCCGCGGCCTCGCCCAGGAAGCAGCGCCGCCCCACGCGTTCGAAGCGCTCCCGGAGGGCGTCCGGGCCGAGCCCGGCCACCGACCGGGGGCCCAGCAGCGCGGCGGCCTCCTCGCCGGCCACCCTCAGGAAGTGGTCCGCGAGGCGGTGCACGGGGCAGCCGGCGTCGAGCACGGCGTCGTTGAACGCCCGGCGGACCGCGCGCTGCCGGCCGTGCGAGGCGACCAGCCCGTCGGGCTGGACGGACGCGAAGCCGGACACCTTCTCCCAGGTGTCGACCGCGTAGACGTCCACCGGCCCGGCCAGCACCTGCCGGACGTCCTCCGGGTCCAGCACTAGCAGGGTGGGCCCGGAGGTGCCGCGCACCACGACCGGGCCCCGCCCGTGCCGGCGCCGCAGCCGGCGCAGCGTCTCCGCGCCGCGCCGCCCGGCGTCCGCCCGCGCGACGAGCGAGCCGAGGCGCGGCCGTAGCCGGAAGACGCCCTTGAGGTACTGGGGAAGGAAATAGGCGAGGGTGAGCCGGAGGTTCTCGCCCGCCGACGCCGTGGGCAGCTCCGCGCCGGGGCCGGTGTCGTCGCTCCCGGTGCGCCCGGAGTCCCCGGGCGCGCTGCGCAGAAGGCTCATGCCAGCACCTTCCCGGGGTTGAGGAGCCCCTCGGGGTCGAGCAGCCGCTTGAGGTCCCGCTGCAACCGCAGGCTCCGGGGCGGCAGTTCGCGGGCCAGCCAGTCGCGCTTGAGGGTGCCGACGCCGTGCTCGCCGGTGATCGTGCCGCCCAGCTCCAGGCCGGCGGCCATGATGGCGTCGTACGCCTCCTTGGCCCGCCGGACGGCGTCGGGGTCGGAGCGGTCGAAGACGACCGTGGGGTGCAGATTGCCGTCCCCGGCGTGGCCGACGGTGGAGATGTAGAGGCCGTACTCGTCGGCGATCAGCTCGATCCGGTCGATCAGTTCGGCCAGCCGGTCGCGGGGCACCGCGACGTCCTCGATGAACGCCGTCACCTCGCCGGGCAGCGTCGCCGCCCGGGCCTTGAGCGCGGGGAGCACCATCCGGCGGGCCTCCAGGACCTCGGCGGACTCCTCCTCACCGGCCGCCGCGGTGACGGACAGGGCCTTGGCGTCCCGGCAGAGGGCCGCCATCGCGTGGACGTCCGCGGCGGCGTCGGGCGCGTCGCTCGCCACGATCAGGGTCGCCGCGCCGCCGTCGGCGAACAGCGGGTGGCCCAGCGCGGAGATCGCCTCGGTGGTGGTGCGGTCCAGCAGTTCCAGGGCGGACGGGACGTGCCCGGCGCGGACGATCGCCGCCACGGCCTCGCCGGCGTCCGACGCGGACGGGAACCGGGCCAGCAGCGCGCGGGCGGGCGGTCTCGGCGGCCGCAGGGCCAGGGTGGCCTCGACGATGACGCCCAGGGTGCCCTCGGAGCCGACGAACAGCCGGGTGAGGTCGTATCCGGCGACGCCCTTGACCGTGCGCCGTCCGACGCGCAGCACCTCGCCGTCGGCCAGGACGACGGTCAGTCCGAGCACGTAGTCGGCGGTGACCCCGTACTTCACGCAGCACAGCCCGCCCGCGCCGGTGGCGATGTTCCCGCCGATCGTGCAGACCTCCCAGGAGGCCGGGTCCGGCGGGTAGCACAGGCCCCGCTCGGCGACGGCGGCGGCGAGGTCGGCGGTGACGACGCCGGGCTCGCAGCGCACCAGGCGGTTCGCCGGGTCGATCTCCAGGATCCGGTTCATCCGGACCATGGAGAGCACCACACAGCCGTCCACGGCGTCGGCGGCGCCGGCGAGGCCCGTACGCGCGCCCTGGGGCACGACGGGCACGCCGTGCGCGCGGGCCGCGCGGATCACCTCCCGCACCTGCTCCACGGTCCCGGGGCGGACCACCGCCAAGGGTCTGCCGGCCTCGCCGAACGGGGCGGAATCACGGCTGTGCAGGTCGAGTTGGTCGTCCGCGGTCAGCACGGCCCCGTCGGGCAGCGCCTCCCGCAGGGCCGCGAGCAGCGGCTTCTCGACGGATACGGTCATGGGCGACTCCAGAACAGCGGCAGGGGGGATCGAACGGGGGCGGGAGGAACGCGCGACGGGACCACGGCGCGGCCGTCGCGGTGGCACGGGTGGGGCGCGTGCCTCAGAGTGTCGGGGGCACGGTCGTGACCGGTGCCTCGATGAGGACCGGTCCGTCCGTCGCGGCCGTGGCCTCGGCGACCAGCCGCGCGAGGTGGGCCGCGTCCGTGGCCCGGTGCGCGGTCACGCCGAAGCCACGGGCGAGCGCGCACAGGTCGAGGCCCGGGAGGTCCAGGCCGGGCACGCCGGGTGTGTCCTCGAAGCGGCCGAACCATTTGAGGATCGCGTATTCGCCGTTCGCCGGGACGACGAAGGTGACGGGCGCGCGATAGGCCGCGGCCGTCCACAGCGCGGTGATCGCGTACTGCGCGGAGCCGTCGCCGACCAGGGCCACCACCGGCCGTTCCGGCCGTCCCAGCTGCGCGCCCACGGCCGCCGCGAGCCCGAAGCCGAGGCCGCCGCCGGCCGTGGTGAGGAAGGAGCAGGGGCGGCCGATCCGCACGACCTCACGGAAGATCTGGACGTTGGAGGGCGACTCGTTGACCCAGAGGGTGTCCGGGGGCGCGGCGCCCGCCACGGCGGTGAGCGCCGTACGGGCGGACATGGGCTCGGTGTCCGGTTCCCCGGCGGGCGCGGCCGGACGCGTCGCGCCGGAGGTGTCGGCCGGTCCGCCGTCGCCGGGTTCCTCCTTCTTGTCGAGGAGTTCGGTGAGCCGTTCCAGCGTGGGCCGCAGGCCCGCTACCAGGGCGTCGCCGACCGGTGCGCGCGCCGCCTCGCCGGGATCGCTGGTCAGCAGCACCAGTTCGGCGCCCTCGGGCAGGACGGGGCCGGGCACGTAGGGGTAGTAGCGGAAGACCGGCGCTCCGACGACGAGGACCAGGTCATGGCCGTCCAGGGTGGCGGCCAGCGGGGCCAGCGCGGGCGGGAGCACACCGCGGTAGAGCCGGTGGTCCTCCGGGAAGCCGACGCGCCCCTCGATCGGCGAGGCCCATACGGGCAGCCCGCGGCGCTCCGCGAGCGCTACCGCCGCGTCCCAGGCGCCCTCGGCGTCCACCGAACCGCCCGTGACCATGACGGGGTTCGCCGCGGCGGCGAGCCGGGCGGCCAGGGCCTCGACCGCCGGTCCGGCCGCCGCCGTCTCGTCGGTGACCCGGCGCCGGGCCGCGTGCCGCGCGGCGGCCGCTCCGGCCTCGTCGAGCTCCACGTCGAAGTCGTCCATGGGCAGGGAGAGGAACACCGGTCCCCGGGGAGCGGTTTCGGCCAGGTGGAAGGCGCGGGCGAGGGCGGCGGGCACGTCCTGGGGGCGGGGTGGTTCGTAGGCCCACTTGACGGCGGGGCGGGGCAGGGTCGTGGCGTCCACGTTGGTGAGCAGCGCCTCCATGGTCATCATGGCCCGCACCTGCTGCCCCGCCGTGATCACCATGGGGGTGTGGTTCGCCGCCGCGTTGACGACGGCGCCCATGGCGTTGCCGACGCCCGGTGCCGTGTGCAGGTTGACCAGCGCCGTCGTCCCGGTCGCCTGCGCGTGGCCGTCCGCCATGCCGACGGCCACGGCCTCCTGGAGCCCGAGGACGTAGCGGAAGTCGTCGGGGAAGTCCCGGAGGAACGGGAGTTCCGTGGAACCCGGGTTGCCGAAGACGGTCGTCACCCCGCGGGCCCGTAGCAGCTCGAACACGGCATCGCGGACGGTCGTCATGCCTGGCACCTCTTGGGGTCGGAGTGATGAAGAGGGAGCGAAGGGAAGCGGAGAGGGGAGCATTGCCCATTACCGTCCGGCGGAGTCATCAATTCCGAAGATCGCCCTAGTTTTCATCCCCAGGGGTGAAGGAGGCGCGCGGGGTTTCCGGGGGCCTCCGCGCACGGGCCGGCCCCGCCACCCGGAGGCCGGGCGGCGGGGCCTGGAAAGGGCCGGGAACGGCCGGGAACTGCTGGGAACGACGGAAATCGGCCTGGGCCTCGCGTGCGCACCGAGTGCGGAGGCGGAGCGGGCGAGAGGCTCTCCTTTCGCTCACTCGGCGCTGCCGCCCCGCTGCTCAGCGTCGCGCTCGCGTGAGCCCCATGCCCGCCAGGGCCAGGGCGACCAGACAGGCCACCACGCCCACGACGACGTTGCTGACGACGGCGCGGGTGGCGAAACCGCCGCCGGCGACGATCCAGGGGGCCACGATCGTCCACGCGCCCAGGGCCAGGGCGGCCCAGCTCATCGCGTGCGTGCGCTCGTACGCCGGACCGAAGCCGCTGACCAGGCAGGCGAACGCGACGCCCACGATCAGGTTGTTGACGGCCAGGGTGGTCGAGCCGCTGAAGCCCACGATCCATGCCGAGGCGGCCAGGTAGACGCCACAGAGGAGTGCGAGTGCTTCGACGGCCTGGGCGACGGGGGTCGCCGTGGTCTCTTCGGAGTGGGCGCGGAGCGCCACGATGTCCGGGTGCTGGTCTATCCGGGGCGACGTCGGGGCGGTCACGTCAGCCACCTTCTTTCAGTGTCAGTTCGGACCTGCCTGCATTTTATCCTTCTTGCCCCTTTTTGCCACTCGAATGGAGGGAGTTCGACCCCGTCATATCTGGCTATATCCGATGTGGTGGTCGCCGGTTTCAAGACGTCACCCTGAGGAAACCCGGACGTCGCTTTCCGGACGCACGACCCGTCCGCGCGGTCGGGGGACCAGGGAAGCACCAGGAAAGGAAACCGTCGTGGACCAGCTCAAGGGGCACAGCGACCGGAAGCAGGGCCGGGGTGAGGGCCTGGAGGAGACCGCGCGGGTCCGTCGCGCCGTACCGCGTGAGACGCCCGAGACCACCAACGAGGAGGCCGATCCGGAGTCGCACATCATCCGCGGTGTCGACTGACCGCTGCGGACCGGGCGGCCGGGTGGTCCAGGCGGCCCGGGTGCCCAGTACGGGTCCGCCGCCGGCGAGGGGCGCGGCGGCGGGCCCGTGCCGGGCGGAGGGGCGGCGCGTTCAGGCCCGTACGGGCACGAACCGCACCGGCGTGCCGGGCACGGCCTGGGCCGCCGCGGCCAGCGCGGCCTCCGGCACCACGCCGATGACGGGATAGCCGCCCGTCGTCGGATGGTCGGCGAGGAAGACGACGGGGCGGCCGTCGGGCGGCACCTGGACGGCGCCGAGCACCATGCCCTCGCTGGGGAGTTCACCGTCCTCGACCCGGGTCAGGGACGGCCCGTCCGTGCGCAGGCCGATGCGGTTGCTCGCCGACGACACCGTGAATCCGCCACGGGCCAGCACGCGCGGCGCGTCGTCCGCGAACCAGTCGTCGCGCGGGCCGAGGACGAGGGGCAGCACCAGCCCGGTGACGGGCGGTGCGGGCCAGGGGAACGCGTCGGCGCCGGTCGACGGACCCCGGGGCGCGCCCAACGGCAGGGTGTGCCCCGCCGCGAGGGGCTCGGGGCCCAGCCCCGACAGCAGGTCCCGGGAACGGCTGCCGAGCACCGGCGGCACGGCGACGCCGCCCGCGAAGGCCACATAGCTGCGCAAGCCCCCGGTGGCCCGGCCGACGTCGAGCACCGACCCCGCCGGCACCCGCACCGCCGCGCCCCAGGCGACCGGACGCCCGTCGATCCGCACCGGGCAGGGCGCGCCCGTCACGGCGGCGGTCACCGCGGTGTCGGGGCGCACGGCACACCCGTCGAGGGTGGTCTCCAGCGTGGCGAGGTCCGCCGGATTGCCGGTCAGGCGGTTGGCGAGCCGGTGCGCGGGCCCGTCCAGCGCGCCGGAGCGCCCCACGCCGAGGTGCGCGTGGCCGGGCCGCCCCAGGTCCTGGACGGTCGTCAGGGCCCCGGCCCGGACGACCGAGAGCCCGCTCATCCGCACACCTCGAACCGCACCCGGGTCCCCGGCGCGAGCAGCGCCGCGGGCTCCCGTCCGGTGTCCCACAGGACCGCGTCCGTACGCCCGATCAGCTGCCAGCCGCCGGGCGAGGAGCGCGGGTAGACGCCGGTGTACGGGCCGGCCAGGCCCACCGATCCGGCCGGGACGGCGGTGCGCGGGGTGGCCCGGCGCGGCACGCGCAGCCGCTCCGGCAGGCCCGTCAGATAGCCGAAGCCGGGCGCGAAGCCGCAGAAGGCCACCCGGAATTCGAGCCCGGAGTGGATCCGCGCGACCTCGTCCCCGTCGACGCCCCACAGCGCCGCGACCTCGGCGAGGTCGGGGCCGTCGTAGCGGACCGGCAGCACGACCGGCTCGCCGTCGGCCGTGGCGAGCGGCGGCACGGGCCGGCCCGCGAGGTCCGCGGCGAGCGCGCCGGGGTCGTCCAGCCCGTCCAGCAGCACGGTGCGGGCGGCGGGCACGATCTCGCGCACGGGCGGCAGCTCACCGGCGGCGCGGCGGCGCAGCAGCTCGGCGTGGAGGGCCTGCGCCCGCTCGGCGGTGTCCACCTCCACCAGCAGGGCGTGCCGCCCGACCGGCAGGACGCGCGGCTCCGCGGCGGCGCTCACGCGAACGCCTCCACCCGGACGCCCGCGGCCTCCAGCGCGGCCCGGACCCGCCGGGCCAGGCCGGCGGCGCCGGGGGTGTCGCCGTGCAGGCACAGCGAGCGGGCGCGGACGGTGACGTCCTCGCCGGTGAGGGCGGTGACGGACGCGTCCCTGGCCATCCGCACCGAGCGGGCGACGACCTCCTCGGGGTCGAGGACGACGGCGCCGGGCGTGCGGCGGGGGACGAGCGTGCCGGCGGCGGTGTACGCGCGGTCGGCGAACGCCTCGGTGACCACCGGGAGTCCGGCCCGCTCCGCCGCCTCGTGCAGCCGCGAGCCCGGCAGGCCCAGCACCGGCAGCGCGCCGCCCGAGCGCAGCACCCCGGCCACGACGGCCGCCGCCTGTTCGGCGTCGGTGACGGTGCGGTTGTAGAGCGCGCCGTGCGGCTTCACATAGGTGACGTCCGTACCGGCCGCCCGCGCGAACACCCGGAGCGCGCCCACCTGATAGGTGATCTCGTCGGCGAGCTCGTCCGGCGGCACGTCCATCGCGCGCCGGCCGAATCCGGCCAGGTCGCGGTAGGAGACCTGGGCGCCGACGCGAACCCCGAGCTCGGCGGCGCGCTCGCACACCCGCCGCATGGTGGAGGGGTCGCCGGCGTGGAAGCCGCAGGCCACGTTCGCGCTCGTGACGACCGACAGCAGGGCGTCGTCGTCGGTCAGCCGCCAGCGGCCGAAGCCCTCGCCGAGGTCGGCGTTGAGGTCGAGCGCGCCGCCCGGTGCCGTGGTGGCGGGCGTGGTTCCTGTCGTCGGTCCGGTCATGAGGAGGTCTCCCGCATGGCGTCGAGGATGAGCTGTCGGGCGTCGTCCAGATAGCTGAGGAGCTCCGCCTCGGCGCGGCCGTGCTCGCCCCGCTCCAGCAGCCCGGCGAGGGCACGGTTGCGCGGCAGGAACGGCTCGTGGAAGCGGCGCGGCGAGGGCATCGCGTGGAAGGCCAGGCGCAGTTCGGCCAGCAGCCGGTCCATGGCGGAGTCGATGCGGGGGCTGCCGGCGAGCGCGGCGAGCGCCCGGTGGAAGCGCAGGTCGGCCGAGCCCACCTCGCGCCAGTCGCCCCGGGCGGCGGCGCGTTCGCCCCGGTCCACGGCCTCGGCGACCGCCCGGCGCAGCGGCCACGCCGCCCGCTCCGCGGCCCGGACGCCCGCGGTCTCCAGGGCCGCGCGCACCCGGTAGACGTCCGTGACGTCCGCGGGCTCCAGGACCCGGACGAAGACGCCGCGGTTGAGCCGGTGCACGACGAGACTCTCGTGGATCAGCAGCCGGAACGCCTCGCGCAGGGTGTTGCGCGAGACGCCGAGATCCCGGCCGAGCGCCTCCTCCGAGAGCTGGGTGCCGGGCGGCAGTCCGCCGCTCTGGATGCGGTCGCGGAGCTGGTCGGCCACCCGCTGCGCGGTGGACAGTGCCATGGCATCCCCTCGGGAGCGGCGGTAGGGACGCCGGAGGGACGGGACCCCCGGCGATCAAGGGCGGGTCAAGGAAGTCAAAGGCGGATCATGAGCGATCAAGGGCGATACGGAATCGTAAGTCAAGCCTCTTGAGGATTGTTGAACAATATCTTAGCCTCCTCGCCAAGTCGCTTCACTCGTCCGAGTGGGGTCCGGGATCCCGGAAGGCGGAGCGCGTGATCGTTCTCCTGGGCGTCCTCGTGGTCGTGCTCGGCTTCGCCACGAGACGCAATCCTCTGCTGGTGGTCGGCGCCGCCGGCATCGTCACCGGCCTGCTCGGCGGGCTCTCGCCGCAGCGCGTCCTGGCCGCCTTCGGCACGGGCTTCGCTTCCAGCCGGGCCGTGACGATCTTCGTCATCACCCTCCCCGTCATCGGCCTCCTGGAGCGCCACGGCCTCCAGGAACAGGCCCGCCGGATCGTCACCCGCTTCGCGGGGCTCACGGCCGGCCGCTTCCTCGCCCTCTACCTCCTGCTGCGCCAGATCGCCGCCGCGGTCGGCCTGAACAACGTCTTCGGCCACGCCCAGACCGTACGGCCGCTGGCCGCGCCCATGGCCGAGGGCGCCGCCGAACGCCGCCTCGGCCCGCTGCCGGAGAAGGCGCGCGAGAAGGTGCGCTCGTTCGCCGCCAGCGCCGACAACGTCGGGCTCTTCTTCGGCGAGGACGTCTTCCTGGCCGTCGGCTCGATCCTGCTCATCACCGGTTTCGTCAACACCACTTACCAGACGCATCTCGAACCGCTGGACCTCGCGCTGTGGGCGATACCCACCGCCCTGTGCGCGCTCGCCGTCCACGGCTGGCGGCTGCTGCGCCTGGACCGCACCCTGGAGCGCGCGGTGGCGGCCGACCGCGAGGAGGCCGTCAAGTGATCAAGGCGGAGTGGTTCTACTGGCTCGTCGGCCTCATCTTCCTGGTCATGGCCGTCCAGATGCTGCGTGACCGCACCAACCCCAAGCGGTACGGCACCGCGGCCTTCTGGGGGCTGCTCGGCCTCGGCTTCGTCTACGGCACCTGGGTCGCGGACAAGTCGGCCCCCGCGGAACCGCTCGGCGCCGCCGTCCTCGCCATGGTCTGCCTCGCCGGCTTCGGCTTCACCGGCCGCGGCCGGGGCACCGCCGCCACCCCCGAGCAGCGTGAGGCGAGCGCCGCCCGCTGGGGCGGCCGCCTCTTCGTCCCCGCGCTCACCATCCCGGTGGTCGCCCTGCTCTGCGCCGTCGGCGTGAAGCGGCTCTCGGTGGGCGGCGAACCCGTCCTCCAGAAGGGCAGCGAGACCATCCTGGGCCTCGGCATCGGTGCCGTCGTCGCGCTCGTCGTCGGCATGGTGATGCTGCGCGAGAAGAAGCTCTCCGCGCCCCTGCACGCCGGACGCTCGATGCTGGAGTCGATGGGATGGGCCATGCTGCTGCCGCAGCTGCTCGCCACCCTCGGCACGATCTTCTCCGTCTCCGGCGTCGGCGAACAGGTCCGCCGGATCACCACGGCGGTCCTCCCCGACCACTCCCTCTACGTCGCCGTGGCCGTCTACTGCGTCGGGATGTTCCTCTTCACCGTCGTCATGGGCAACGGCTTCGCGGCCTTCCCCGTGATGACCGCCGCCGTCGGCTGGCCCGTCCTCGTGGTGCAGGAGCACGGCAGCGCGCCGGCCGTCCTCGCCATCGGCATGCTGGCCGGCTTCTGCGGCACCCTGGTGACCCCCATGGCCGCCAACTTCAACGTCGTGCCCGCGGCCCTGCTGGAGCTCAAGGACCAGTACGGGCCGATCAAGGCCCAACTGCCCACCGCCGTCGCCCTGCTCGGCTGCAACATCGTGATCATGGCCCTGTTCGCCTTCTGAGCCCCCTCCACACCCCCCTTGGGAGCGCCCGTGCCCCGCGTCCTGCTGACCGGCTTCGAACCCTTCGGCGGAGAGAGCGTCAACCCCTCCTGGCAGGCCGTCCGCGAGGTCGCGAGCCGGCCACCGGCGGGCGTCGAGATCGTCGGCGTCCAGCTGCCCTGCGTCTTCGGCGGCGCCCTCGACGCGCTGCGCGCCGCCGTCGCGGACACCGACCCCGACGTCGTGCTCTGCGTCGGCCAGGCCGGCGGCCGTCCCGACCTCACGGTCGAACGCGTGGCCGTCAACATCGACGACGCCGTCATCCCCGACAACGCCGGCGCCCGGCCCGTCGACGAGCCCGTCGTCCCCGGCGGTCCCGCCGCCTACTTCGCCGCGTTGCCGGTCAAGCGCTGTGTCGCCGCCGTCCGGGAGGCGGGCCTGCCCGCGTCCGTCTCGCAGACCGCCGGCACCTTCGTCTGCAACCACGTCTTCTACGGGCTGATGCACCTCGCCGCCACCGAACGCCCCGGCCTGCGGGGCGGGTTCGTGCACGTGCCGTACGCCCCCGAGCAGGTCACCGGCCGGGCCCTGCCGTCACTCCCCGTGGCCACCGTCGCCGAAGGGCTGCGTGTGATCGCGGTCACCGCGGCCGGGCGTACGGACGACCTTCACGTGACAGGCGGCGCCACACACTAGGACGTGACGGACATTCCGCCCGTGCCGTTTCGTCCGTTGTCGGGGTGACCGCCTACTCTGTGCGACGTGACTTCTCCAGCCCCGGCGACCGTTCCGCCCCAGCTCAACGGCTTCTCGCGCCCTGCCCCGGGCCCGGCCGCCGACGAGGGCCTGGCCCGGCGGCTGCGCGCGCTGGCCTGCACCGCGCCGCTGCACGACCTGGACGCCCGCAAGGCCAACCTCGCGGGGGAGTACGGCGTCTACGCCATGGCCGAGGTGGCCCTCGCCGCCATCGACCTCGTCACGCTCAACATGGACTTCGACACCGGCGCCGACCACGAGCAGATAGTGGCCCGGCTCCAGCCGCGCGTCGCGGCCCAGGCACCGGAGCGCCCGCACGCCGAGCACGAGCGCGTCGCCCGCTGGGTCCTGGAGAACCTCATCAACGTCGGCAGCGTCGACCGAGGCTTCCGCGCCGTCTACGGCACCTTCGGGGCCGACGGCGCCTACGTCCGGCGCGACTACGACTTCAAACTCGTCGAGGAGGTGCCCGGCCCGGGCGGCGCGATCTTCCTGCGCACCACGGACGAGGCCGTCAACGTCCTCGTCGGCGCCCTCGACACCGACGTCACCAGCGCCCAGATCGCCGCCGAGGTGAAGCTGGAGGTCCTCATCAGCCGGGGCCGCCTCGCCGACGCCCAGCTCGCCGCCGAGCAGGCCCGCTACCGCACCGTGCAGTACGCGGAGACCCTCCGCAAGACCCTCGACGCCACCCGCCGCAACGTCCGCGCGGTCGACTGGCTGCGCACCGTCCCCGACATGATCGCCGAAGCGCTCGACCACGTCGCCGACCGCTACCGCCACGAGAACGCGATCCTCACCAACATCCGCAAGGCGCGCGACGAGGCCGAGGAGCCGGAGCACAAGCGCCGCGCCGCCGAGCTCGTCGACATCGTCAAGGACTGCATCCGCCGCCACACGCAGCTCCAGTCCCGGCTGCTGGAGGCCGGCCCGCTTTTCCGCGCCGAACAGGACCGGCAGGCCTTCGCCCCCACCACCGCCTCCGCCGGCCTCGACCTCTACGGACAGCTCCTCGCCCCGCTGCTGCCGCTGCCCGTCGAGCAGGCCGGCCGGGTCACGGACGCCTTCTTCGCCCACGGCACGGGCCTGCGCACGCCCACCTCCGTCCGGGTCACCGACCTCGTCGACATGCTGCTCACACCGCCGGCCGAGCGGGACCACCTCGGTGCGGAGATGCCCGAGCCGGACCTCATCACCACCCCCGACGACAGCCGGTTCAGCGAGGAGCAGCTCGCGAGCGCCATGGAGCTCCTCACGCTCCCGGCCGACGCGCCCCGCCGCCTCTCCGGCCTCCTCGCCGAGGCCCGCCTCCGCGACCCCGAACTGCCCTACCTGGTCGCCCTGCTGGCCGTGCACGCCGCGAGCCCCGCGGTCGGCACCGCCTACCGCCAGGGCGAGCGGTCCCTGCTGTTCGCCGTCGACGACGGAACGGTCCTCGACGACCCGGAGTTCGGCGGCGCCGACCTCGTCGTCGGCACGGCCCTGCTGGACGCGGCCGGCATGGCCGCGGACCGCCAGGAGGCGGTGTGACCCCCCGGGCCGGCCCTCCCGCGGCGCGCCCCCCTCTTCCTGTTCCCCGGGGTCCGGGGGCCCGCCCCCGGTTCCGGGAAGGGGCGGGTGAGGGGAAGCACCCCCGCCGCCACGTCGCGCGACCACCCGCGGCCCCGACCGCCGGTGCCGGCCGACCCCCACGCCACGCACACCCCCAGCAGGAGCATCAACCGTGACTGAGTACGACGCCGAGGCCCCGGCCGACGAGCCCGGCACCGGTGAGACCGGCGAACCCCGAGCGACGAGCGGGAACGTCACGCCCGCCGACGCCGCCGACGCCGCCCGCCTCATCGCCTTCGGCCTCCAGCCCAAGCTGCTGCCCGCCCGCGACGCGGAGTACGCCGAGCTGCTGCGCCGCTACCGAGACGACCCCGCGTTCGCCCGCCTCGCCGACGCCGTCGCCGCCGGTCTCGGGCTGATCGTCCTGGAGGTCTCCACCCGCGCCGGCATGGCCGTCACCGCCGCCGAGGACTCCGTCTTCGCCGTCCGCATGGGCGACTACGCCCGCCGCGCCACCGCCGACTCCGCCGACCGCTTCCTGCACGGCCTCGCCCACCTCGCCGTCGCCGCCCTGTCCTTCCCCCGCCCGGAGGACCTCGCCGACGACGGATACATCGGCCGCATCACGGTCAACGGCGTCGACGCGTTCGTCCGCCAGGCCTGCCGCCGCCTGGAGGAGAAGGCCGCCGAACAGGGCGAGAACACCGACCCGACGACGGACGCCCCCGGCCTGGAGGCCGCCTGGCGGGTCTACGCGCGCCGCAGCGCGACCGGCGCCACCAAGGACGCCCGCCGCCTCGCCGGCTCCACCACCGGCATCATCGCCAAGGCCGTCGCCTTCCTCGTCGACTCCGGCTTCCTCCAGCGCACCGGCGACGACGCCGGCGGCGCCTACCGCACCACCGCCCGCTACCAGCTCCAGGTCCGCGACATGGCCGGCACCGCCGCCATGACCGAGCTGCTGGAGCTCGGCGTGGTGACCGTCGGCGCCGGCGGCGCCACCCTGCTGCCGCCGGACGACGCCGACGCCCTCGACCTGGTCGCCGACGCCGGCCTGCCGTTCTTCGAAAACCAGCACAGCCCCGCCTCCTGACCACCGCCCGTCACGACAACGAGAGTCCGCCATGTACGAGCTGTCCCGGGTCCGCCTCTACTCCATCGGGCCCGCCGGTGCGCGCTACGCCGACACCGTGCTCGACCTGCGAGGGGTCGGCGCGCCCGTGCCCACCCCCGCGCCCGCGCAGGCGGAGTTCTTCGAGGACGAGCCCACCGGCCCGCCGCGCCGCCCCGCGCCCGCCGGCGTGCTCTTCCTGGAGAACGGCGGCGGCAAGTCCGTCCTCCTCAAGCTGATCTTCTCGGTCATGCTGCCCGGCCACCGCAACACCCTGGGCGGCGCCAGCTCCGGCGTGCTCCGCAAGTTCCTCCTCGCCGACGACTGCGGCCACGTCGCCCTGGAGTGGCAGCACGTCCTCACCGGCGAGTCCGTCGTCGTCGGCAAGGTCAGCGAGTGGCGCGGCCGCCAGGTCTCCAACGACCCGCGGAAGTTCGCCGAGGCCTGGTACTCCTTCCGCCCCGGCCCCGGCATGAGCCTGGACTCGCTGCCCGTCGCCGAGTCCACCGCGATGCGCCCGGCCGCCGACGGCGCCTCCGGCGCGCGCGGCCGCCGCCGCACCATGAAGGGCTTCCGCGACGTCCTCACCGAGGCGGGCAGGGCCTACCCCAACCTGGACGTGGTGTGGGAGGAGATCCACGAGCGCTGGAACGAACACCTCGGCGAGCTCGGCCTGGACCCCGAACTCTTCCGCTACCAGCGCGAGATGAACGCCGACGAGGGCGAGGCCGCCGGCCTCTTCGCCGTCAAGAACGACTCCGACTTCACCGACCTCCTGCTGCGCGCCGTCACCGACACCCGGGACACCGACGGCCTCGCCGACCTCGTCCACGGCTTCGCCCACAAGCTGGGCCGCCGCGCCGAGCTGACCGCCGAGCGGGACTTCACCGCCGGCTCCCTCGACCTGCTCTCCCGCATCGCCGAGGCCGCCGTCACCCGCGACCGGACCCGCGGCGTGCACGCCGGCGCCGAGCGCCGCACCCGGACCCTCGCGGGCCGGCTCTCCGCCCGCGCCGCCGAGGAGCGCGGCCGGGCCGGGGAGCTCGCCGAGCGGGTCGCCGGCGCCGCCCACGCCGTCACCGACGCCGAGTCCGGGCGCGGCCGCAGCGCCCTCGTCGCCGCCGAGATCGCCTTCCGGCACGCCTCCCTGGCCCTCACCGCCGCCGAGCGGGCCGCCGCCGCACAGCGCCGCGAGCTCATCGAGGCCCGTACGCTGCACTCCGCCTGGCAGGCGGCCGAGACCGTGCTCCGGCACCGCGCCGCCGCCGACCGCTCCGCCCGGGTGGCCGCCGCTATCCGCGAGGCCGAGCGCGACGCCGCCCCCGCGCTCGCCGCCCGCGCCGCGGCCGCCACCGCGCTCGTCCGCGCCCTCAACACCAAGGCCGAGGAGGGCGAGCGGCTCGCCAACGAGGAGGAGGAGCGCTCCGCCGCCCTCCAGGAGGCCGGCGAGGCCGCGCACCGCGACGCGACCGCCGCCGCCACCGAGGCCCAGCGCGCCCGCAGCGAGGCCGGCCACCTGCGCCAGCGCCTCGCCGAGGTCGAGCAGGAGACCGCCGAGGCCGTCCGCGCCGGCTGGCTCGACGACACCGCGCCCGACGCCGACCCGGCCCGTGCCGCGCTCGCCGCCAGCGACGCCGAGAAGCCCGCCGTCGCCGCCTACGAAGCGGCCCGCGAGAGCGCCCGCGAGAGCGCCGCCCGCGCCAAGGAGGCCGCCGCCGCCCTGGCCCGCACGGAGCTGTCCGCCGCCCGCGCCGCCGACGCCGCCACCGCCGCCGAGGCCGCCCACGACGCCGAGCACCGGGCCGCCGTGTCCATCGGCGCCGAGCAGCGCCTCGTCGAACTCCTGGGCCTGCCCCAGCCGACGGCCGCCGGCCAGGTCCCCGGCCCCCGCTCCGGCCCGGACGCCCCGCCCGCTCCCGCCGGTGACGACGCCGCCGGCGTCCCCGGCGCCCGCCGCACCCTCGAGGGCCCGCTCACCGCCGAGGAGCTCGACCGCGGTGCCGACGCGCTGCGCGAGATGCTCGACCGCAGCGTCGCCGCCTCCGAGCGGCAGATGTTCGACCTCCAGACCGCCGCCGCCGACGACTCCCGCATCCTCGGCGCCCTCGGCGACGGCGGACTGCTGCCGCCCAGCGCCGACGTCCTGGCCGCCGTCGAATACCTCGGCGAGCACGGCATCCCCGCCCTGCCCGGCTGGCGCTACCTCGCCCAGGCCGTCGACCCGGCCCGCCACGCCACCGTCCTCGCCGCCCGCCCCGAACTCGTCGACGGCGTCGTCATCACCGACGCCGACTCGCACGCCCGGGCCCGCGAGGTCCTCGGCGCGGCCTCCCTGCTGCCCCGCTCCGCCGTGGCCGTCGGCACCGCCGCGGCCCTCCTCGAACCCGCCCCGGCGGCGGACGGCGGCGAGTCCGGCGTCTTCCTCGTACCGCCGAACCCCGCGATGCACGACGAGCGCGCCGCCGACGACGAGCGCCAGGCCCTGCGGGCCCGCGCCACCGCCCGCGACGAGGAGATCCGCGCCATAGCGGCACGCCTGGCCGGCGACCGGACGCTCGCCGCCCGGCTCTCGTCCTGGCGCGCCGGCTGCCCCGCCGGCCGCCTCGCCGAGCTGGCCGCCGAGGCCGAGCGGGCCCGCACGGCCGCGGACACCGCCCAGGAGGAGCTGGCCGGGCTGCGCACCGCCCTCGCCGAGGCCGAGGAGACCGCCGCCGAGGCCGCCCGCGTCCGCGACGAGCGCCAGGAGGTCGCCGCCCGCGCCCGCCGTGTCGCCGACGCCCTCGCCGGGCTCGCCTACCGGCTCCGCGAGCGCGCCTCCTGGCAGTCCCGGCTCCGGGAGCTCGCCGAGGAGGGCGCCGAGGCCGAGGAGCGCGCCGCCGTCCTCGTGGACCGCGCCCGCGCCGCCGACGAGGACCGCCGCGCCGCCCAGCGCGCCGCCGACGACGCCCGCCGCACGGCCCGCGCGCTGCGCGCCGAGCGCGCCGAGATCGCCGGTGCCCCCGACGACGTCGCCGCCCCGGAGAGCATGGAGACGGCGGGCGCCTCCCTGCCCGCCCTGCGCGAGGCGTACCGCGCCGCCTCGCAGCTCTACGAGAAGGTCGGCGTCGGCGCCGACCTCCGCGCCGAGCAGGCCCGCGCCGAGAGCGACGAGAGCGCGGCCCTCGCCGAGCTCGACCGCCTCACCAACAAGGTCCGGGTCCGCGCCGCCCAGCTCCTGGAGGGCACCGACGGCTCCGACGGCCCGTCCCGCCAGGCCGCCGCGGCCCGTGCCGAGGCGCTCGTCCAGATGCTGGAGAGCCGCGCCTCCACCGCCAGCGAGCAGCTCGGCCGGCTGCGCGGCGAGGCCGAGCGGCTCGCCCCCACCGACGGCGACGCCCACACCGAGCTCCCCGAGGACATGGCGCCCGCCGACGCCGACGGCGCCAAGGAGCTCCTGCGCGCCGCCACCGCCGAACTCGCCGCCCGCGACGACGCCCTGGAGACCGCCCGCCGGGCCCACGCCGACCTGCTGCGCGCCCACCGGTCCGCCGAGGACGCGGCCACCGGATTCGACGACACCGCGGCCCTCCTGCGCGACCTGCTCCGCGACAACACCCCGGAGGAGAACGGCGAGAGCCCCGAGCCCTACACCGGCTCGCTGGAGGAGGCCCGGCAGACGGCCGCCGAGGCCCGCCGCTCCCTGCGCGGCTGCGCCGGCGAGCTGTCGGCGGCCGAGGCGTCGGTCCGCGAGGCGAGCGACGTCCTCGTCCGCCACGCCAACTCCACCCGCTACGAGCAGGTCCGCACCCCCGCCCGCCAGCAGATCCGCGAACTGCCCGCCGCCGCCCTGCCGGAGCACGCCATCGCCTGGGCCGAGGCGTTCGCCCCCCGCCTGCGGGTGCTCACCGACGAGCTGGAGCAGCTGGAGCGCAACCGCGACAGCATCGTCGACCGGCTGCGCGGACTGGTCGAGTCCTCCCTCACCACCCTGCGCTCCGCGCAGCGGCTCTCCCGCCTCCCCGAGGGCCTGGGGGAGTGGTCGGGCCAGGAGTTCCTGCGCATCCGCTTCGAGGACCCGGACCAGGCCACCCTCACCGAGCGGCTCGGCGAGGTCATCGACGAGGCCACCCGCTCGGCCGTCAAGAAGAACTCCGACCTGCGCCGCGACGGCATGTCGCTGCTGCTGCGCGGCGTCCAGGCGGCGCTCCAGCCGCGCGGCGTCGCCGTCGAGATCCTCAAGCCGGACGCCGTGCTGCGCGCCGAGCGCGTCCCCGTCCGCCAGATGGGCGACGTGTTCTCCGGCGGCCAGCTGCTCACCGCCGCCATCGCGCTGTACTGCACCATGGCCGCGCTGCGCAGCAACGACCGGGGCCGCGACAAGCAGCGGCACGCGGGCACCCTGTTCCTGGACAACCCGATCGGCCGTGCGAACGCCACCTACCTGCTGGAGCTCCAGCGGGCCGTCGCCGACGCCCTGGGCGTCCAGCTGCTCTACACCACCGGCCTCTTCGACACCACGGCCCTCGCGGAGTTCCCGCTGGTCATCCGGCTGCGCAACGACGCGGACCTGCGGGCGGGCCTGAAGTACATCAGCGTCGAGGAGCACCTGCGGCCGGGCCTGCCGCAGGAGCAGGACCCGGACGCGGAGCCGGTGCACGGCCAGATCACGGCGACCCGGATGTTCAAGCGGCCGGCGGACGAGCCGGCCGGGAGCGGGCCACAGGATCGGGAGCCGGTGCCGGCCGAGGCGTAGCGGCTCACTCACCCGAGGCGGTCCAGCCGGGCGGCGACGCCCGGCTGTTCCGCGTAGCGCCCGCGCAGCAGCTCCTCCAGAGCGGCCCGCAGCCGCCGCAGCCCGTCGAGCCGGCCGCCCGCGCGGTGCATGGCCTCGTCGATCGCCAGCAGCTCGGCGGCCGGCACCTCGCTGACGTACGTACGGAGTTCGGCGAGGTCCAGCCGCCGGTTGAAGTCGTGCACCCCGTCCCGCCACCGGTGCAGCAGGGTGAGCAGCTCCTCGTGGCCCGGCTCGGAGAACACCCCGGAGACCAGCGCGGCGTCCGTCGCGGACTGCACCAGGCGCGGATGCACCCGCGCCCGGGGCGCCCGGGGGTCCAGCGGCGCGAACCCGGCGCCCGTGAGCAGCTCGGTGTTCTTCACCAGCTCGTCGGCGAGGGAGTGCAGCGCCTGGGCGCGCCGCTCCCGGGCGGCCGCCCGCCGCTCCGCGTAGACGCCGGTGACGGCCGCGACGAGCGCGAGCCCGGAGGCGGCGGGCTCGAAGTGGCTGTCCGCGTCGTCGGCGACGGTCACCCACCACACGCAGATCCCGAGCGCGGTGAGCAGGCAGGCGAGGGTGACGGCGGCGAAGAACTGCCGGCTGAGCCGGCTCAGGAGCCTCGTCGGGAGGCCCGTGGGACGGGACACGGTACGGACGCGCCGTCAGTCGCGGAACGGATTCGGCCCGGTGGCCGGGCCCGGCACCGCCTCACCGCCCTGGAGGAGCAGCAGCGCCAGGCCGAACGCCGGCCGGTCGAAGGCCGTGTGCCCCACCTCGTGGGTCTCGCCCGCCTTGGACACCCGGGCGTCGACCAGCATCTTCGCGAGGCCCGCGCGGGTGTACTTCCGGCTGAGGTAGAGGCGGATGGTGTCCTGGTCGGGGAAGAGCACCGTGCTGCGGTCCGGCAGCGTCAGCTCCAGGGTGCCCCCGGTGCGGTTGCGGTAGACCACCCTGACCAGCAGGGCCCGGTCGTCCTCCACCAGTCCCTCGCAGGTGAGGCTGTTGAGGTCGATCTGGAGGTCGGTGTACTGCATCAGCGCGCTGGTGACGAACTCACGGAAGCGCGGGCTGTTCTCGTACTCCTGCGCGGCGGCGCGGGCCGCCTGCTCGTCCTGCCCGGCCGTGCTCGCGACCTCCAGCAGGAAGCGGTCCTGCGGGCGCAGCAGCTTCTCGGCCAGCAGCGTCAGCAACGGGGTGTCGCTGTCGAAATTGGCCAGGGTGTTGCCGAGCAGCGAATAGACCACCGGCTCGTCGCCCACCACCCGGCGGACCAGGGTGCTCAGCCGGTCGAGATTGGCGGGCAGCGAGAAGTCCAGCTGCACCGGCAGCACGTCGGCGGGTGGCACGTGCAGGTGCTCCAGCGCCTCGCGCTGGCCGAGCCGCAGCATCTCGGCGCTGACGTCCACCGGGATGTAGTACCCCGTTCTGCCCTGGCGGTCGAGGTACCTCAGCAGGGCCTGGTCCTTCTGGCCCGTGCCCGGGCCCAGGCTCACGTAGTGCAGCGGCCCGGCCGGCAGCCGGTCCGCCACGGCGCGCAGCCGGCGGCTGAAGGAGCCGATGCTCTCCCGCATCACCGGGTAGTACAGGTCGTTGCAGGCGTGGGCCCACGCCACCGTCGACTCCAGGCCCCAGTAGGAGAAGCCGGAGGTGATGAGCTTGCCGGAGCCCGACGGATCCGGCTCGCGCCGCAGCCCCGCGGTCACCTGGGCGAGCTTGCCCGACTGTTCCTCACCGACCAGGACCACCGTCCAGCCGGTGTCCCGGAGGATCCCCGGGATGCGCTGTACCGCCTGGTCACGCTCCGCCATCCGTGCCGCCCCCCTCGCCAGCCGACCCCCGTGCGACGGCGTGCGCCCGCCCAGCCGTCGAAGGCGTACGCCCGTCAACCGTCGAACCTACCCGGCGGCCGAGGATCAGGGGAAGCGTGGGCGACGGGCCCGCCGCACCGCGCGCGCGGTGCTGCTGGGCACCGAGACCACACCATGGCGCTGGCGCCACACCTGCCGGGTCACCCAGACGTCCAGCACCGCCCAGGTGGCGGCCACCACGCTCGCCACGGTGCCGAGCAGCGCCGGCAGCGCGAGCCAGGACCCGGCGCACGCGAACAGCGTCGAGATCATCGCCTGGACCAGCGTCACCGAGATGATGAGCACCGCGCGCACCGCGGCCGAACGCACCGGATCCGGCATCCGGTGCCGCCGGGCGGGCTCCTCGACCCACAGCGACCGGGTCCGGTACGACGGGACGTCCGGCGGGACAGCGCCGTGGTTCCGGTCCAAGTCGGCTCACCTCCCCCTCGTCCCCCGCGCCGGCCGCACCGCACGCCGGCTCCCTCCTGAATGAGCGTGCCACCCCTTCCGATAGTTCCCACGGGCGGGGAATTCCAGCCATACGGAGGCAGGAGGACAAGGGGATCGCCGTACTGGTCTTCGAGTCTCGTACCACGCAGTAGTAGGCTCACGCCGCATTGTTGTCGGGAACACCATCCCCGCACACCGGGGTCGACGTTGGGGAGGCCATGCGCGTTCGCGGCAAGTCGATCCGCCGCAAGATCGTGGCGCTGCTGCTCGTGCCGATGGTGTCCCTGACCGGGCTGTGGGCCTTCGCCACCGTGCTCACCGGCCGTGAGGCGGCCCAGCTGCTCTCCGTCGCCGAGGTCTGGCGCAAGGTCGGCTTCCCCGCCGAGGAGATGGTCCGCGCCCTCCAGAAGGAACGCCGCCAAGCCCTGGTCTACCTCGCCGACACCCGCCGCACGGACGCCCTGGCGGCCCTGAATGAGCGTCAGGCCGCCACCGACCGGATGGTGACCTCCTTCCGTTCCCGCGCCCGCGACCATGTGCGCGAGGACATGAACGCCGCGTCCGGCGCCCGGTTCGCCCGCGTCGAGAAGAGCCTCGACGACCTGGCGGGCCTGCGCCGCAAGGTCGAGGGCGACACCATCGGCCGCCACGGCGCCTTCCAGGCGTACAGCGAGCTCGTCGAGCCCTACTACGCCTTCCTCGCCAGCCTCAGCGCCCTCCAGGACGCGGAGATGGACAAGCAGGGCCGCGCCCTCGTCGGCATCGCCCGCGCCCGCGAGGCGCTCTCCCGCGAGGACGCCCTCCTCGCCGCCGCGCTCGCCGGCGGCACCCTGAGCCGCCAGGACCTGCGCGCCGTCTCCGACCGCGTCGCCGAACGCCGGATCCTCCACAGCACCAACGCCACCCTGCTGCCGCTCGCCGACCAGAACGCCTTCGAGGACTACTGGCGCGGCTCCACCGCCCGGGCGCTGCGCGCCGCCGAGGACGCCGTGATCCTCGCCGGCCCCGGCCGGCCACCGCACTCCGTCGACGCCCGCCGCTGGCAGGCCGTCGCCGGCCCCGTCCTCGACGACCTCGCCCGGCTCGGCAGCGAGGCCGGCGACCGCTACACCGAACGCGTGGAGCCCATCGCCGTCGGCGTCCTCACCAAGGCCGCCGTCGCCGGCGTCCTCGGCCTCGTCGCCCTCGTCACCTCGCTCGTCATCTCCTTCCGGGTCGGCCGCGGCCTGGTGCGCGACCTGCGCGCGCTCCGCAAGGAGGCCCACGAGGCGTCGGGCGTACGGCTGCCCGGGGTGATGCGCCGCCTCGCCGCCGGGGAGCGCGTCGACATCGACGCCGAGGCGCCCCTGCGCCCGCACGGCGCCGACGAGCTCGGGCAGGTCGGCAAGGCCCTCGACACCCTCCAGCGGGCCGCCGTCGAAGCCGCCGTCAAACAGGCCGACATGCGCCGCGGCGTCTCCGACGTCTTCGTCAACCTCGCCCGCCGCAGCCAGGTCCTCCTCCACCGTCAGCTGGCCCTCCTCGACACCATGGAACGCCGTACCGAGGACACCGAGGAGCTCGCCGACCTCTTCCGCCTCGACCACCTCACCACCCGTATGCGCCGCCACGCCGAGGGGCTCGTGATCCTCTCCGGCGCCGCGCCCGCCCGCCAGTGGCGCAAGCCGATCCGCCTGATGGACGTCGTCCGCGGCGCCGTTGCCGAGGTCGAGGCGTACGAGCGGATCGAGGTGCGCCGGCTCCCCCGGCTGGCCGTGCTCGGCCCGGCCGTCGGCGACCTCACCCACCTCCTCGCCGAACTCCTGGAGAACGCCACCGTCTTCTCCCCGCCGCACACCGGGGTCCAGGTCGTCGGCGAGCGGGTGCCCAACGGCTTCACCCTGGAGATCCACGACCGTGGCCTCGGCATGCCGCCCGACGCCCTGCTGGAGGCCAACCTCCGGCTCGCCGAGACCCCCGAGTTCGAGCTCTCCGACACCGACCGGCTGGGCCTCTTCGTCGTCAGCCGGCTCGCCCAGCGCCACGGCGTGCGCGTCTCCCTCCAGCCCTCCCCGTACGGCGGCACCACGGCCGTCGTCCTCATCCCCCTGGCACTGCTCACCGACGGCCCCACCGCCGGCCGCCCGGCCGGGGAGGAGGACACCGGCGAGCGGGCCGTCCCCGCGCGCCCCGGCCCGCTCTCCCCGCTGTCGGCGCTCCTGGACCCGGTCCGCCTCCCCGCGCGGGCACCCGGGTCCTGCCCGTTCGAGAGCCGGCCGGACGAGGACGGAGCGCCGGAGCACCACCAGGCGGGCGACGGCCCCCTGCCCCTGCCGCGCCGCCGGCCCCCGGTCCTCGTCTCCGACCGGGGGCGCCGGGTCGGCACCCACGAGCGGCCCGGCGACGCCGACGCGGGGGAGGAGCGCACGCCCACGGGCGGGCTGCCCCGGCGCGTGCGGCAGGCGAGCCTCGCACCGCAGCTGAAGGACGACCCGGCCGGGCCGGAGGCCGGGCGCGCCGCCCGGCCGGACGCCGGCGCGGACCCCGGGCGCGACGCCGACGAGGTGCGGGCCAGGATGGCCTCCCTCCAGCGCGGCTGGCAGCGCGGCCGGGAGGAGAATGAGGCCGCGCCACCGGACGCGACGCCGGATACGGCGCGCGGACCGGGGAGCGACGCCGCGCGCCGCGCGGTGCCGGTGAGACCACCGGTAAGACCACCGAGAAGTACAGCACCAGGAACCACATCTGAGGGGGACGGTCAATGACCGCACCGAAGGCCGCGATACGCACCGTCGTCACACGCGCCGGGACCGAAGCGGGCGAGAAGGGGCCCACGGGCGAGCTCAGCTGGCTCCTCGACGAACTCGTCGAGCGCGTCGGCAGCATCCGCAAGGCACTCGTCCTCTCCGGCGACGGGCTGCCGAAGGGGACCTCGAAGGACCTCTCCCGCGAGGACGGCGAACACCTGGCCGCCGTCGCCTCCGGGTTCCACAGCCTCGCCAAGGGCGTGGGGCGGCACTTCGACGCCGGGCAGGTCCGCCAGACCGTCGTCGAGCTGGACGAGGCGTTCCTGTTCGTCACCGCCGCCGGTGACGGCAGCTGTCTGGCCGTGCTCGCGGACGCCGACTCCGACATCGGGCTGATCGCCTACGAGATGACGCTGCTCGTCAAGCGGGTGGGCGCGCACCTGGCCACCGCTCCGCGGACCGGCGTGGCCGCCGACGGGTGACGGCCGGCATGACCGGAGACGGCGGCGGGCCCGCCCCGCCCTCCTGGGCGCTGCCCGGCGGGCCGGAGGCGGGCGACCCGGCCGGGGGCGGGCCGGTGGCGGGCGGGACCGAGGCGCGCTGGTACGACGACGCGGCCGGCCCGGTCGTCCGCCCGTACGCGATGACCCGCGGCCGTACCCGCAGCGCGGCCGAGGGCGCGCTCGACCTGATCGCGGTCGTCATCGCCGACGAGGGCTTCACTGGCCGGGCCGGGGACGCGCACGCCGTCGCCGACCGCGCCCTCTCCCCGGAGCACCTCGACATCGTCGACCTCACCCGCGACGAGCACCGGTCCATCGCCGAACTGGCCGCCGGCCTGGACCTCCCGGTCGGCGTGGTGCGCGTCCTCGTCGGGGACCTGCTGTCCGCCGGGCTCGTGCGCGTCTCCCGTCCGGTGCCCCCGGCGGAACTGCCGGACGAAAGCATTCTGCGCGAGGTGATCGACGGGCTCCGGGCGCTCTGAGCCGCCCGGAGCGGGCCCCGTGCCACCGGGTCCGCTCCAGGCGGGTGGCACGGGGCACCCCGAAGGGGCTTGTCGTGGCCATGGTCTTTACGGAACGATCACCACCGCGGGCGACGGCGCTACGCCGGCCCGCCGGAAGGGGAAGGAGGGCCACCACGGTGTTCGGACGTGCGGGCCACGGACGCGGACGGGCCACGCCCGACCCGCTGGCGCTCAAACTCCTGGTGGCCGGGGGCTTCGGCGTGGGCAAGACCACCCTGGTCGGCGCGGTGAGCGAGATCAGGCCACTGCGCACCGAGGAACTCCTCACCGAGGCGGGCCGCCCGGTCGACGACACCTCGGGCGTCGAGGCCAAGCGCACCACCACCGTCGCCATGGACTTCGGCCGCATCACCCTCCGCGAGGACCTCGTCCTCTACCTCTTCGGCACCCCCGGCCAGGACCGCTTCTGGTTCCTGTGGGACGAACTCGCCCGCGGCGCCCTCGGCGCGGTCGTCCTCGCCGACACCCGGCGCCTCGCCGACTGCTTCGCCGCCGTCGACTACTTCGAGCGCCGCGGCATCGCCTTCACCCTCGCCGTCAACTGCTTCGACGGCGCCGACCGCTACCCCGAGGACGCCGTCCGCGACGCCCTGGACCTGGACGCCGGGGTGCCGGTCGTCCTGTGCGACGCGCGCGACCGGGAGTCCGTCAAGCGGGTCCTGGTCTCGGTGGTGGAACACGCGATAGCCACGGGGGCGGCGGGCCGCCGCACGGCGTAGGACCGGGGGGTCGGGGGCGGAGCCCCCGGTTTCGGGAAGGGGCGGGGTCGGGGAAAGGCCCCGCGCAGCGGCACCCCACCCGCGTCACTCCTCCACCCACCCGAAACTCCGCTCCACCGCCCGACGCCACCGCCCGTACCCCGCGGCCCGCTCCGCCGCCCCCATCCGCGGCGTCCACTCGGCGTCCCGCCGCCACTGCGCCCGCAGCTCGTCCTGGTCCCGCCAGACGCCCGTCGCCAGCCCCGCCGCGTACGCCGCGCCCAGGCACGTCGTCTCCGCCACGACCGGCCGGATCACCGGCACGCCCAGCACATCGGCCTGATGCTGCATCAGCAGCCCGTTGGCGGTCATCCCGCCGTCCACCTTGAGCGACGTGAGCCGGACGCCGGAGTCCTGGTGCATCGCGTCCACCACCTCGCGGGTCTGCCAGCTCGTCGCCTCCAGCACCGCCCGGGCCAGATGCGCCTTGGTGACGTAGCCGGTCAGCCCGGCGATGACACCGCGCGCGTCGGCGCGCCAGTACGGGGCGTACAGCCCGGAGAACGCGGGGACCACGTAGGCGCCGCCGTTGTCCGGCACGCTCGCCGCCAGCGGCTCGATCTCCCCGGCTGAGCGGATGAGCCCGAGCTGATCGCGGAACCACTGCACCAGAGCGCCCGTGACCGCGATCGAGCCCTCCAGGCAGTACACCGGCGGCTCGCCGCCCAGCCGGTAGCCGACCGTCGTCAGCAGCCCGTGCTCGGACGGCACCGGCCGGCCGCCGGTGTTCAGGAGCAGGAAACTGCCGGTGCCGTACGTGTTCTTGGCCTCGCCCGGCCGGTAGCAGGTCTGCCCGAAGACCGCCGCCTGCTGGTCGCCGAGCGCGCCGGCCACCGGCACCCCGGCGAGCGGGCCCGTCGCCGTCCCGTACACCTCGGCGGAGGAACGTATCTCCGGAAGAACGGCCTCCGGAATATCCATCGCCCGTAAGGCGGCACGGTCCCACTGGAGGGTCTCCAGGTCCATCAGCAGGGTCCGCGCGGCGTTCGTCACGTCCGTCACGTGCGCCCCGCCGTCCGGACCGCCCGTGAGGTTCCAGATCAGCCAGGAGTCGACGGTGCCGAACGCGATCTCACCGTGCTCGGCCCGCCGGCGCAGCCCCGGCACGTGCTCCAGCAGCCAGGTCACCTTGGGGCCGGAGAAGTAGCTCGCCAGCGGCAGCCCCGTCGTCGTCCGGAAGCGGTCCGGCCCGTCCTGCCCGCCCAGCTCCCGGCAGAGCGCGTCGGTCCGGGTGTCCTGCCAGACGACGGCGTTGTGCACCGGCTTGCCCGTGGCGCGGTCCCACAGGACCGCCGTCTCCCGCTGGTTGGTGATGCCGAGCGCGCTCAGCTCGTCGGCCCGTACCCCCGCCGCCGCGAGCGCGCCCGCCACCACGGCCCGCACCTTCGTCCAGATCTCGGCGGCGTCGTGCTCCACCCAGCCCGGCTTGGGAAAGATCTGCCGGTGCTCGCGCCGGTCCACGCCCACGACCGCGCCGTACCGGTCGAAGACGAAGCAGCGGCTGGAGGTGGTGCCCTGGTCGATCGCGGCGACGTACGAGCCCGTCATGGCGTCTCCTGACCTAGGAACGGCTGCTGAGGGGGCACCGCGCAGTGTTCTGCCGCCCCCGGAGGCCGTCAAGGCCGGTCGCGCCGGCGCGCCTCAGCGCACGGGGAAGTCGAAGTAGGTGTCACGGAACGGCTCGTCGCGGAGGGTGTAGTGCCACCACTCCTCCTTCAGATTGACGAAACCCGCCTCCTCCAGCGTCGACTTCAGCAGCAGCCGGTTCGCCCGCCGCCGCCCGTCGATCCGCGGGTCGAGCGTGTGCGACAGCGTGTCGAAGCAGTCGAACCCGGTCCCCATGTCGACCGAGTTGTCGGGGAAACGCTCCGCCCGCGGCGCGTAGCACGGCACCAGCGGCTCCCCGGGGAAGTACGGGCGGGTCGGCCACGCCGGCAGCCGCACCAGGGTCACGTCCAGGGTGCTGCCCCTGCTGTGCCCGGACTTCTCGGCGATGTAGCCGTCCAGGAACAGCCGCGACTTGTCGACCCGCGGATAGAACTCCGCCTTCATGCGCTCGTCGTCGAGGTCCTTCGCCCATTCCACGAAGTCGTCCACCGCGCGCTGCGGCCGGTAGCAGTCGTAGACCTTGAGGGTGTAGCCCTTACGGAGAAGCGCGCGCTGCGCCCTGTGCAGCGCCTCGGCGGCCGGCCGGGTCAGCAGGCACACCGGGCGGCGGTAGCCGTCGATCCGGTGACCGGTGAAATTGTGCCGGGTGAAATAGCGCATCTCCTGGAGGATCGTCGGATCGACGTCCGTAAGGGCGACGAACTCCTTCGGAGGGAGCGGCTCACGTGCCGCGTGCGCGGCGGGGGCGGGTGCGGCGGACACGGCGAGGAGCGCGGCCAGCGGTAAGGCGAGCGCGCGCAGGACTGCGGAGAGTCTGGACATGGGCATCCTGATACCAGCCCGGCGGTGGCTGCGGAAGAGCCCGGCCGGCTCCGCTCCGGCCACCGGCCCGTCTCACGAGGCGCCCTCGCCACCACGGACCCGCACGGGATAGCCCACCTCCCGCGCACCCTCCTGCTCCACCGTCACCACCCCGTCCCGCAGTCGCGTCGTGAAGCGCACCACCTCCGGCGACTCCCGGCCCTCGCCCCCGTCCGGAATCAGCACCCCGCCCCCCGTACGCCCCGCGGCGGGCGCCCACACGTCCAGCTCCAGCCGCCCGCCGGCACCCGCCACCGGCACCACCGAACCCGCCCGCGCCAGCACCGGGATCCGCGACAGCGGAGCGTCCAGCAGCACCTGCCCCGGACCCTCGTGCGCCCGGCCCGTCGCCGTGTCGTACCACCGCCCGCGCGGCAGCCGCACCGCGCGCCGGTCCGTGCCCTGCTCCAGCACCGGCGCCACCAGCAGCGAGTCACCCAGCAGGAACGCGTCCTCGCAGTCCCGCAGCACCCGGTCCTCCGGCGACCGCCACCACACCGGCCGGACGTACGGCGCGCCCGTGCGCCGCGCCAGGTGCGAGAGCGTCACGAAGTACGGCAGCAGCCGCTCCCGCTCCCGCAGCGCGGCCCCCGCGTGCTCCAGGGTCTCCGCACCGAACTCCCACGGCTCCCGCCGCCCCGCGAAGTGCGCCGCGTGCGTACGGAACAGCGGCAGATACGCGCCCAGCTGGAACCAGCGCAGATACAGCTCGGGCGACGGCGACCCCGTGAACCCCCCGATGTCCGGACCGGAATACGGCACCCCGCACAGCCCCAGGCCGAGCACCAGCGCCAGCGACGCCCGCAGCCCCGGCCACCCGGTGGCCACGTCGCCCGACCATGTGCCGCCGTAGCGCTGCATGCCCGCCCAGCCCGACCGGGAGAACAGGAACGGCCGCTCCCCGGGCCGCAGGGCGCGCAGCCCCTCGAACCCGGCCCGTGCCATCGCCAGCCCGTAGACGTTGTGCGCCTCCCGGTGGTCACCGCCGCGGCCCTCCAGGGCGTGCCGGGCCGACCGGGGGAGCGTCGGCTCGCCGAACGCGGTGAACGACACCGGCTCGTTCATGTCGTGCCAGAACCCCGCGAAGCCCTGCGCCAGCCGCTCCGCGTACAGCCCGCCCCACCACGCGCGCACCGCCGGATCGGTGAAGTCCGGGAAGACCGACTCCCCGGGCCACACCTCGCCCCGCACCGCCCGCCCCCGGCCGTCCCGTACGAACGCCCCCGCCTCCGCGCCGCTGTCGTACACCGCCAGCCCCGGCTCGGCCTTCACCGCCGGGTCCACGATGGACACCAGCCGCACCCCGAGCTCCCGCAGCTCGGCCGCCAGCCCCGGCAGATCGGGAAAGCGCTCCCGGTCCACCGTGAACACGCGGTGCCCCCGGTAGTGGTCGATGTCCAGGTGCAGCGCGGACAGCGGAAGCCCGCGCTCCACGTACCCCGCGACCACCCGCCGCACCTCGGCCTCGCTGCCGAACCCCCAGCGCGCGTGATGGTGGCCCAGCGCCCAGGCGGGCGGCAGCGCCGCGGCCCCCGTCAGCGCCGCCCAGCCGTGCAGCACGCGCGCGGGCGTGCCCACGAACACCCAGGAGCGCAGCGGCCCGCCGTCCATCCGCAGCTCGCAGCGGCCCGGCCGGTCGTGCCCCGAACCCGCGCCCTCCTCGCCCTCCCGCAGCGTCACCCGGCCGTCCCAGGAGTTGTCGTGGAAGGCCAGGTGCGTGCCCGCGTCGGCCACCACCAGCTGCACCGGCATCGTGATGTACAGCGGATCGTCCCCGGGCTCGAAGGCGCCGCCCGGGTCGGTGTTCCACAGCCGGTACGTCCCATCCCTCAGCCGGGGGCCCGCCGCCCTGCCGCCCAGCCCGAAGAACCGCGCGTCCGGCAGCACCTCCGACCGCTGCGTCCACCGCGACGAGGGGCCCGGACCGGTGGCCTCCACGTCCGCCGGCGCGTCCACCGGCTCCCACCAGCGCGGTGGCAGGTCGCGCCGCAGCAGCACCCCGCCGGGCGTCCGCACCTCCACGGAGCCGTGCCGGCCCACGACCACCAGCACCCGCTCCGACACCACCCGCCAGCCGCCGTCCTTGTCCGGCTCCAGCACGGCGCGCTCGTCCGCCTCCGGGACCGGCCCGCCCAGGGCGTACGAGGGCTCCGGCCCGGCGCCGTCCCAGCCGCAGAACACCGCGCCGCCCGCCGCCACCCGCACCCGCAGCGAGGACCGCGCGAAGCGCACCACCCCGCCGCCCGGAGCCGGTTCGGCGCCCAGCGCCGCGCCGGGCACCCGCGCCCGCTCCGCCCCCTGCCGGGGCAGCCCCGCGGCGTCCAGACACCTCCGCCGCCAGGCCGTCCGCACGGACCGCAGCCCCCGCGCCGTCCCGACCGTTCCCATTAACCGCCGCAGATCACGTGCATCCATGCTGATCAGCCTGCCACCGCCGCCCGGGGGCGCGGGGTCCGTTCAACTGTCGTTCACCCCGCCGGGAACCCGGGATCCCCCGAGGGTTATCCACAGGGCTGGTGCGGGAGTCGATCACGTGGCATCGTCCTGTCAGCCGCGTCCGCGCGAACCCCGCCGGTGCGCGGCGCGACGCCCACGACGCGTAACAGCCGGGAGCAGCCAGATGACCACCGCACCGCAGCCCGCCACCCAGCCGGAACCCCTGTGGACCCCCGGCGAGGACCGCGTCGCCCGCGCACAGGTCACCCGCTTCCACGCCTGGGCCGCCGAGCGGCACGGCGCCCCGGCCCCCCTCCCCGGTGACCCCGCCGCGAGCTACGCCGCGCTGCACCGCTGGTCCGTGGAGCGCCTCCCCGACTTCTGGCGGGCCGTCGCCGCCTGGTGCGACGTGCGCTTCTCCACCCCGGCCCCGCAGGTGCTCGCCGACCCCGCCATGCCCGGCGCCCGCTGGTTCCCCGGCGCCACGCTCAATTACGCCGAGCACGCCCTGCGCGCCGCCGAGGACCCCGCCCGCGCCGACGGCCCCGCCCTGCTGTACGTCGACGAGACCCATGAGCCGGTCCCCGTCAGCTGGTCCGCGCTCCGCGCCCAGGTCGGTTCCCTCGCCGCCGAGCTGCGCCGCCTCGGCGTCCGCCCCGGCGACCGCGTCAGTGCCTATCTGCCCAACGTCCCGCAGGCCGTCGTCGCCCTGCTCGCCACCGCCGCGGTCGGCGCCGTATGGACCTCCTGCGCCCCCGACTTCGGCGCCCGCAGCGTCCTGGACCGCTTCCAGCAGGTGGAGCCCGTCGTCCTGTTCGCCGTCGACGGCTACCGCTACGGCGGCAAGCGCCACGACCGCGCGGACACCGTGGCCGAGCTGCGCGCGGGCCTGCCGACCGTGCGCGCGGTCGTGCACGTCCCGCTCCTGGGCACCCCGGCCCCCGAGGGCGCCCTGGAGTGGGAGGCCCTCACCTCGTCCGGGGCCGAGCCGGTCTTCGAGCAGGTCCCCTTCGACCACCCCCTGTGGGTGCTCTACTCCTCGGGCACCACGGGCCTGCCCAAGGCCATCGTGCAGTCCCAGGGCGGCATCCTCCTGGAGCACCTCAAGCAGCTCGCCCTGCACTGCGACCTCGGCCCCGAGGACCGCTTCTTCTGGTACACCTCGACCGGCTGGATGATGTGGAACTTCCTCGTCTCCGGCCTCCTGGTCGGCTCGACGGTCGTCCTCTACGACGGCAGCCCCGGCCATCCCGACACCGCCGCCCAGTGGCGCGTCGCCGAGCGCACCGGCGCCACCCTCTTCGGCACCTCCGCCGCGTATGTGATGGCCTGTCGCAAGGCGGAGGTCCACCCCGGCCGCGACTTCGACCTCTCCCGCGTCAAGTGCGTCGCCACCACGGGCTCGCCACTGCCGCCCGACGGCTTCCGCTGGCTCCACGACGAGGTCGCCGAGGACATGTGGATCGCCTCCGTCAGCGGCGGCACCGACGTGTGCAGCTGCTTCGCCGGCGCCGTGCCCACCCTGCCCGTGCACATCGGCGAGCTCCAGGCGCCCTGCCTGGGCACGGACCTCCAGGCCTGGGACGCCCAGGGCAAGCCCGTCACCGACGAGGTCGGCGAGCTGATCGTGGCCAACCCCATGCCGTCCATGCCGATCCGCTTCTGGAACGACCCCGACGGCTCCCGCTACCGCGACAGCTACTTCGAGATGTTCCCCGGCGTCTGGCGCCACGGCGACTGGATCACCCTCACCTCCCGCGGCAGCGTCGTGATCCACGGCCGCTCCGACTCCACCCTCAACCGCCAGGGAGTCCGCATGGGCTCCGCGGACATCTACGAGGCCGTCGAGCGCCTCCCCGAGATCCGCGAGTCCCTCGTCATCGGCGTCGAAGAGCCCGACGGCGGATACTGGATGCCCCTCTTCGTCCACCTCACCCCGGGCGCCACCCTCGACGACGCCCTGCTCGACCGCATCAAGAGCACCATCCGTACCCAGCTCTCACCCCGCCACGTCCCCGACGAGGTCATCGAGGTGCCCGCCGTTCCGCACACCCTGACCGGCAAGCGCATCGAGGTCCCCGTCAAGCGCCTCCTCCAGGGCACACCGATGGAGAAGGCCGTCAACCCCGGCTCGGTCGACGACGCCGGCCTGCTGAGCTTCTACGAGGAGCTGGGCCGGTCGCGCGGCTGACCGCGCGCCCGCCTCACCCGCCGTACGTCGCCTGGCGCTCGCCCAGCATCCCGGCGAAGTCCGCCGCCAGGCGTACGGCCTCCTCCGGCAGCAGGTCCGTCGTCGTGATCCGCACCCCGGGCGCGGTGCCGGTCCGGAACCGTGCCCCGGCCGCCACCCACCAGCCCGACGACCGCAGGCCGTTGACGACCGCGGCCTCGTCGCACACCGGCACCCAGATGTTCAGCCCGCTGGCGCCGTGCGCGTCGAGGCCGTGCCGGGCCAGCTCCCGCAGCAGCGTCTCCCGGCGCAGCGCGTAGGCGTCGCGCGCCCGGGCCACGAGGGCCCGGGCCCCGGGGTCCGCCAGCAGCCCGGCCACCGCGTCCTGGAGCGCGTGGCTCACCCAGCCGGAGGTCAGCAGCAGCCGCCCGTCGTGCCGGGCCAGCGTGATCGCGTCGCACGCCATCGCCGCCCACCGCAGATCCGAGTCCAGGTACTTGGTGACGGTGCGGATCTGGGCCCAGCGGCCCGGCCCGCCGGCCGCCACGCTGTGCAGCGGCACGCCCGCGATCTCCGACGCGTGGTCGTTCTCGATCACCAGCACGTCCGGCGCCTCCGCGAGCACGGCCACCAGGGCGTCCCGTCGCCGGGCCGAGAAGGCGCCGCCGTACGGGTTCTGCGACCGCGGGCTGAAGATCACCGCCCGCACCCCCGCCCGTAGCGCGGCCCGCAGCGACTCCGGCCGGATCCCCTCGTCGTCCACCACCACCGGCACGGACCGCAGCCCCAGCGCCGGTACGAGGTCCAGCAGGTGGTGGTAGCCGGGGTCCTCCATCGCCACCCCGTCGCCCGGCCGGAGCTCGACGGAGAGCAGCCGCGCCACGCAGTCGAGCCCGCTGTGCGCGAACGTCACATGCGACGACGGCACGCCGTCCCGCTCGTACCAGGCGCGGACCAGCTCCTCGAGCCGCGCGAGCCGTGGCGACGAGCGGTGCGAGCGCGACCCCGCCGCCGCCCGGGCCGAGGGCAGCCTGCTGGGCAGGAACGTCCGGTCGGGATGGCCGCCGGAGAGGTCGCGCAGCCCCTGGGGGACCTTCGGCGGTCGCCGGGAGGCCACCGCCGGAGCCTCGGCGACGACCGTCCCGCCGCGCCCCCGGGTGAGCACGATGCCCCGCCCGCGCAGCTCCTTGTACGTGGCCGCGACGGTGCCCGGGCTCACCCCCAGGCGCTCGGCCAGCACCCGTACGGGCGGCAGGGCGCTGCCCGGCGGCAGTGCGCCCTCGGCCACTCCGCGCTCGATGGACGCGGCGATCCCCTTGGCGTTCGTACCAGTGAACTCATATTGTGTCACCACAGATCTGAGTATGTATCAGTACAAAAGATCGGTCAAGGTCAAGGGGAACCAGATGCGTATACCGGGGGGAGCGGACGGACGCCGTCTGCTGGCCATCAGCTTCGTCGACCGGGTCGGCTCCGGACTCTGGGGGGCGACCGCCGTCCTCTACTTCACCTACGTCGCCGGACTCGGCACCGCCGAGATCGGCTTCCTGCTCGGCGCCTCCGGAGCCGCCGGCATCGCCGGCCCACCCCTCGGCGGCCTGCTCGCCGACCGCGTCCCCCTACGACCGCTCCTGGCCGCCGTCCAGGCCGTGCGAGCCCTCGCCTCCCTCTCCCTCCTCACCACCACGGACCTGCGCCTCCTCCTCGCCATCGCCGCCGTCGGCAGCCTCGGCGACCGCGCCTCCTCCGTCCTCACCAAGCTGTACGCGACCCGGGTCGCCGACGCCGAGCGCGCCCGCTACCAGGCGATCAACCGCACCGCCGCCAACCTCGGCTGGTCCGTCGGAGGACTCGCGGCGGCCGGCGCGCTCACCGCCGGCAGCGCCACCGTCTACCGCGGCCTGCTCATCGGCGACGCCCTCTCCTTCGTCCTCGCCGCCGTCCTCACCCTGCGCTGCGGCGAACCCCCCTCACCCGCACGCCTCGTCACCACGTCCGAGACGGCACGGTGCCCCGAGGCGGCCGGGCCCCCGGCCGGCACCTCGGCCGACAGCCCGGCCGGAACCTCTGCCGGGCCATCCGCCGACACCCCGGCGGCGACCACGGAACCCGCGGCGGAACCCGCGTCCAACCCGTGGCGCGACCGCCGCTACCTCGCCTACACCGCCACCGAGACCGCCCTCTTCCTCGACGACTCCGTCTTCCGGGTCGGCCTGCCGCTGTGGGCCGTGAAGGCCACCTCCGCACCGCACCAGCTCGTCCCGCTCCTGCTCGTCCTCAACAGCGTCCTCGTGGTCTGCTTCCAGGTCCCCTTCGCACGCTTCGGCACCACCCCCCGCGCCGCCCGCACGACACTCCTTCCCCTGGCCGCCGTCTTCCTGACGGGCGGCATCGCCCTCGCCGTCTCGGCCGCGGACTCGCCCTGGATCGCCTCGACCGGCCTCACCCTCGCCGCCACCGCCTTCACCGTCGCCGAGATGCTGCACGCCACCGCCTCCTGGGAACTGTCCGTCGCCCTCGCCCCGCCCACGGCTCAAGGCGCCTACCTCGGCGTGCACGGCCTCGGCCAGGCCGTCCAGCGCAGCGTCGGACCACTCGCGGTGACCGCCGCCATCACCACCGGCCCACTCGGCTGGATCGCGTTCGGCGCCGGACTCGCCGCGATGTGCTGCGCCCAGCACCGCCTGGTGCGCGACCGCGGGGACAGGGCGTTGTCAGTGCCCTCGGTTACGGTGAGTGAGCACTGATCGTCCGTGCCGATGGGGGAGTCATGGCGCATCACAGGAACGGCGGCAAGCGACAGATGACGGCGCGGCGGGTACTGCGCCGCGAAGTGCCCAGCACCGTGGCCGTGCTGGCCGACGAGGCGGACTTCACCGCCATGAGCAGATACACGACCTTCGTCTTCGACGACCACGCCACCTACCTGCGGCAGATGGAGGGGCTGCTGCGGACCCTCGCCCGCCAGGGCACGCACACGAGCGTCGCCCTCTTCGACCCCGTGGGCTACGAGGAGTTCTGCGCGGACTCCCACGTCGACCCCGACAGCCCCGCCAGCCGCACCCGCTACACGGCGGAGGTCGCCGCGGCGGCCACCAAAATCACCTATGAGGGGCAGCCGATGGGCAGGCTGCTGCCCCAGCTCATCGACGCGACGGAACAGCAGGCCACCTGGGAGTACGCCTCCTCCCTCCTCACCGCCGGCGGCGACTGCGCCTCCTGCGGCGAGGACATCGGACGGGCCGCCTTCGCCCGCGCCACCCGGGCGCTGCGCCGCCTCGTCCGGGCCGTGGGTCCGGGCAGCCACCACCTGGTGTGCAGCGTCTCTGCCGAGGGCGATGTCCCGCTCGTCGCGGTGCTGCACGCCGAACACCGCGACGACGGCCTGTTGCACCTGGGGGAGGCCGCCGCTCTGGTCTTCTGCACGGTGCTGGCGGCCGGTATCGCCGCGGACCGCCCCGGCGGCGTCGTGCTGCGCACCACGCTGCCGGGCCGCCGCGACACCGTCCGGGGATGGACCGTACGGGACGGCCGGCTGAGGCCCCTCACGGAGGCCGAGGTCTTCGCCGCCTACTGCACCGACGCCCGCACGGGCGAGCCCGTGCCCCCGGAGCCCGGCGTCGACTACCGCGGGGGCCTGCCGCTGCCCGAAGAAGAGGACACGGGAGAAGAGGGCGCGGAAGAAGACGCACGAGCGGAAGAAGAAGCAGCAGAAGAAGAAGAAACGGAAGGGGAAGCGGAAGGCGGAGGAAAGGTCTGAGAACGCGAAAGGTGCCCCGCCTTCCGGCGGGGCACCCCTCACGTCATCCGGTCACGTCACACCGACGCGGCCCGCCGGCTCACTCGCCGGACAGCACCGCCTGCGCGGCCAGACGGGCCTCCTCGGCCGTGTCCGTGGCACGCGCCGCGGCGGCGGCGCGCTCGCACTGGGCGAGCGTGTGCTTGGCCAGGGTCGCGCGCACATAAGGAATCGACGCGGCGCCCATGGACAGGCTGGTGACGCCCAGTCCGGTCAGCACACAGGCCAGCAGCGGGTCCGAAGCGGCCTCACCGCAGACGCCGCAGCTCTTGCCCTCGGCCTTGGCGGCCTCGGCGGAAGCGGCGACCAGGTCGAGCAGCGCCGGCTGCCACGGGTCCTGGAGACGGGACACCGCACCGACCTGACGGTCGGCGGCGAAGGTGTACTGCGCCAGGTCGTTGGTGCCCAGCGAGAGGAACTCGACCTCCTGGAGGATCGAGCGCGCCCGCAGCGCGGCGGAGGGGATCTCCACCATCGCGCCGAACTTGGCCTGGAGACCGGCCTCACGGCACGCGTCCGCGAACGCCTTGGCGTCCGTGCGGTCCGCCACCATCGGGGCCATGACCTCGAGGTAGACCGGCAGCCCCTCGGCGGCCTTGGCCAGCGCGACCAGCTGCGTGCGCAGCACGTCCGGGTGGTCCAGCAGGGTGCGCAGACCGCGCACGCCGAGCGCCGGGTTCGGCTCGTCGGCCGGCGTCAGGAAGTCGAGCGGCTTGTCCGCGCCCGCGTCCAGCACGCGCACCACCACACGGCCCTCGGGGAACGCCTCCAGGACCTTGCGGTAGGCCTCGACCTGCTTGGCCTCCGAGGGCGCCTTCTTGCTGTCGTCCAGGAAGAGGAACTCGGTGCGGAACAGACCGACGCCCTCGGCGCCCGCCTCGACCGCGGCCGGCACGTCCGCCGGGCCACCGACGTTCGCGAGCAGCGGCACCTTGTGCCCGTCGGACGTCGCACCCGGGCCGGACGACGCGGCGAGCGCGGCCTTGCGCGCCTCGGCGGCCTTCGTCAGCTCGGCGCGCTTCTCGGCGCTCGGGTCGACGAAGATGTCGCCCGTGCTGCCGTCGACGGCCACGACCGTGCCCTCGGCCAGCTCACCGGCGCCGGGCAGCGCCACGACGGCGGGCACTCCGAGCGCACGGGCGAGGATGGCGCTGTGGCTGGTCGGCCCGCCCTCCTCGGTGACGAAACCGAGCACCAGCGTCGGGTCGAGCAGCGCGGTGTCGGCGGGCGCCAGGTCCCGCGCGATCAGCACATACGGCTCGTCGCTGTCCGGCACGCCCGGCATCGGCACGCCCAGCAGGCGCGCGACGATACGGTTCCGCACGTCGTCCAGGTCGGCCACCCGGCCGGCCAGGTACTCGCCGGCGTTGGCCAGCAGCGCGCGGTAGGCGGCGAAGGCGTCGTACACCGCGCGCTCGGCGGTGCTGCCGACGGTGATGCGCCGTTCGACGTCGGCCATGAGCTCCGGGTCCTGCGCCATCATGGCCTGGGCCTCGAGCACGTGCTGGGCCTCGCCACCGGCCAGGTTGCCGCGCGCGATGAGGTCCGATGCCACAGCTTCCACGGCCTGGCGGGCGCGCCCCTGTTCGCGCGGCGCCTCATCGGCCGGAATCTGCTTGGCCGGCGGCTCCAGAACCGCCGTGCCCATGTGCCGCACCTCGCCGATCGCCACACCGTGGCTCACGCCGACGCCTCGCAGCGTTGTCTCCATTTCACCCGTCTCCGTTGAAGCGGCGGACCCGGCCGCCGCGATGGAATGTCCTACGTTCCGCCCCGCTCCGCGCTTCCTGTCATGGCGGGTGGGGGGTGTGCGGCCTACCGCCAGCTGAAGAGCGTGTCCCCGGCCTTGACGTCGTCGGCCTCGAGGACGTCACCGAGCGAGTCGGCGGTGGCCTCCAGTGCGACGACGGGGCAGATCGGCGACTTGCCGGCGGCCTCGACGGCGACCGGGTTCCAGCGCACGACCTCCTGGCCGCGCGTGACGGTGTCGCCCTTGTTGACGAGCAGCTCGAAGCCCTCGCCGTTGAGCTGGACGGTGTCGATGCCGAGGTGCGTCAGCACACCGTGGCCCTCGCCGTCGACGACGACGAAGGCGTGGGGGTGCAGCGAGACGATGACACCGTCGACGGGCGAGACCGCCGCGTGCGGCTCGCGCACGGGGTCAATAGCGGTACCGGGGCCCACCATCGAGCCGGAGAAGACCGGGTCGGGCACTGCCGCGAGTCCGATGGCACGTCCGGCGAGCGGGGACGACACGGTGGTCATGGGAAGCCTCCCAGGGGTGAAGATTCATCACGCGCCGTCACTGCCTGTCCTGGACGGCGCACTGGCCAGAAGCGTATGTCATAGGAACTGAGGGTTCCGCACGCGCGAGGGCCACCCGGCGGAGCTCCGGGAGCCCTTGGCGGACGGCGTGAGGGCTGCTTAATCGATTTGCCTCGCCCCGCCGGGAGCTGTACTGTCGGATCCCTGCCCACGACCGAGGCCCGCAGTCAACTGCTGGCGAGGCGCGGGCGGCACACTCACTACTACGGGGTCGCCCCTGACGGGGTCATATTTCGCTGTGCCGAAATATGACGTCGATCGGCTCGATTAGGAGCCGGCAGGGAAAGCCGCTAAAGTAGTGAACACCCCGCCGACAGGGGATCGGAAACAAAATTCCAGCCGGGAACGGCACGGAAAAGGATCTGATAGAGTCGGAACACGAAATACCGAAGGGAAGCGCCCGGAGGAAAGCCCGAGAGGGTGAGTACAAAGGAAGCGTCCGTTCCTTGAGAACTCAACAGCGTGCCAAAAGTCAACGCCAGACTATAAAATACCCCGTCTCCGGCCTTCTGGT
>NZ_JAJQQS010000039.1 GCF_021228125.1 Streptomyces albireticuli | reverse complement strand
CCAAGAAGTTCTACTCCGTGCTGCTCACCGAGGTGAAAGGCTGGGAGCAGATGAGCATCAACGACGCCGCCCAGGCCGTCGAACGCTCAGGCTTCCCCAACGCCTACGCCGAGTTCGAAGCCCAGGCCGTGCAGATCGTCGCCTCCATCGGCCGCAGCACCGCCGGCATCTCCCAGATCGACACCACCGGCTGCAGCGCCGTCACCGACCTCCCCTCCGGACCCGCCGGTGCGGCCCTGCAGACGATGCTCGCGCAGGTCGGCAAACCCTACGAATGGGGCGCGACCGGACCCAACTCCTTCGACTGCAGCGGGCTGATCGTCTTCGGCTGGCGGCAGGCCGGCTACGAACTCAGCGTCCGCACCTCCCAGCAGATGTTCAACATCGCCACCCCCGTACAGACCGGTCAGGAACAACCCGGCGACCTGATCTTCACCGAAATGGACAAGCAAGGCCCCGGCCCCGCCCACGTCCTGGTCGTCGTCTCCCGCGGCACCGCCGTCGAAGCACCACGCACCGGCGTCCCGGTCCGCATACGCAAATACAACGCCGAAGCAGAGAACATGCGCTTCGGCCGGCTCCCCAGCTCCTCGCTCAGGAGCCTCAGGTGAGCTTGTACAGCAATCTAAACCCGGGCCCGGGCCCGGGAGGCCGCCAGCGCAGCCCCGGCGAGCGGCATCAGCCAGACTGCTGGCGTCGGAGGGAGCGGATCATCGCCGTCATGACCGGGGCGTCGTCGAACGGCTGGGTCGTCCCGACCGCCTGATAGCCCCACGTCTCGTACAGCGCCTGGACTTTGGGGTGTCCGCTGTCGACGAGGAGGGTGGCGCGCTCCTCGGGCCGGCCGTCGAGGAGCTCATCGTGGAGGCGGGTGGCGGTGCCCGTCTTGCGCCACGGGGGACGGACCATCACCTCGGAGACGGCGAAGGTGCGGGTGCCGGTCTCGTGGGTGAAGTCGGCGTCGAGGCCGGTGACCTTGTCCCACCAGGGGGAGCCGGTGGCGAGCGGGGCGCCGTAGGCAAACCCGACGGCCTGGTCGCCCTGGGCCTGGTCGTGGCCGATGACGCAGTCCCAGCCCGGCCGCTGGGACCAGCGGTCGACGAACCAGGCGAACCGGTCCCGGCTGTCGAAAGTGGGGTTCTCCGAGGCCGCGTAACAGTCGTCGTGGATGTCGAGCAGGAGTTCACGCAGGGCGGGGGCGTGGGTGTGGTCGTAGCGGCGCAGGAGCACGGTCAACGCGGGGTGTCCCTTCGGGAGGTGGCGGGCCGGCGGTCTGCCCAGGTACGGGCGGCCTCGGAGCCGCGGGCGACCGTGGCGAGGGTGGTGTCGAATTCGTCGAGGAGGTGGGAGGCGCGGCCGGTGCTGGACGTCGGCATCGCGGCGACCTTCAGGGCGGTGTCGACGGATGCCTGGGCGTCGCCCTGGGCGAGCTGCTCCAGAGCGATGTACGCGCCGTACAGAGCGCGGTTGCGGTGCTGGTCGGGGCGCAGGGCGCTGACGCACTGGTAGAGGTGGGCTTCGGCTTCCTGGTGGGCGCCGGCCCGGGCGAGGACGACGCCGGTCAGGCCGTCGAGTTCGCCCTTGGTGTAGAAGGCGGTCCACTCGGGCCGGGGGGTGTCGGGGGCTGCCTTGGCGAGGGCGGCTTCGGCGTGGCCCGCGCTGCGCCGGGCGGCGGGGTGGTCGCCGAGGCGGGCGTGGGCGAGCGCGATCCGCGCGTGGGCGAGGGAGGCGAGGAGGCTGTCGCGCCGGGCGGCGCCGGTGTAGCGGCTGGCCTGGGCGGCGGCGAGGGCCTGGGCGTGGTCGCCGCGCTGGTTGGAGAGCATGCTCATGCACTGCCAGATACGGAACTGCGCCGTGGAGTCCTGGCCAAGGCCGGCGAGCGTCATGGCGCGTTCCAGGTGCTGCTGGGCGCGGCCGGAGGCGCGGGCGTCGATGCAGCACCACGCGGCGAGGCCGACGCAGTCGGCGGCCACCGCGTACAGGCGGCGGCGCACGCGCTCGGTCGCGGGCTTCCGCAGCAGGGCCAGGGCGTGCTGCGCGCCGGCCAGGGCCTGGGACTCGATGGTGTCGCGGCCGCCGCGCTGGTCGTCGAGCACGGTGAGATGGGCGACGGTCTGCTTCAGGCGGTGCACGTCGGAGGTGCCGACGGCGGGGCGGGCGGCCAGCAGGGGAACGGCGGCCGCCGCGGCGGTGCCGGTGGTCGCGGTGACGAAGACGCGGCGGAGCACGGCATCCTCCTCCGGGCGTGCGGATGGATGAGCGAACCCCAGGGCGGCGGCGGGTCGGCCACTGACCCGGGTGAGGGCCACCCGCTGGACGGCACGGGGCCACCGGATCTCCCCGGAGCGCCATTTGCGGACGGTCCCCTCGGTGAGTCTGCCCACCCGGCCGGTCACCGCACCGATCTCCGCGTTCAGGACCCTGGCCAGCCCGGCGGCACTCAGGCCCTGCTCGTCCATCCACTCGACCAGCTGCTCGTTGCGTCTGCGCTCGGTGTTCACGGCGCACCACGGTAGGACCACACCCCCTCCGAGGCCAGTAACGGGATGGTCAAGTCGATAGGGGCTGTGCGGGCAGAAAGCCGGGTTCCGATAGGGGCGCGCCGGCTGCGGCGGCGGTTGCCTACTTCGTACAGCTCCCCTCGCGGCGGGCCGCCCAGGGCGATGAGTCCGCAGCCCGCCGCTCGCTCAAGGAGACCCACACCATGATGATCACACCGCCCCCTGTCACACCGGCGCCTGCTCCGACCAGGACGCCGGTCTCCGTCTCCCACGTGGCGCCCTTGCAGCGTGACGTGTCGTACGACCACCGCGCCGCGGCGGGTGGTGGAGTGGTCCATGACGTCGTCGTGGATGAGGCAGAAGGCGTGGAAGAGTTCCAGGGAGGCGGCGAGATGGTGGGCAGTGGCCGGGTTGCCGGTGGCGCCGGCCGCGTGCCAGCCGATCATCGCCAGCAGCGGGCGGATACGTTTGCCCCCAGCCCCCAGGAAGTCCCGCAAAGGGCTCACCAGGTCAGGCAGGCGGCCGCCTTCACTGAGGGACTGCGCCTTGCGATCCAGGAACTGCGTCAGGACCTCTTCAACAGGCTCGTGCAGGCGGCGCAGATCCAGCGCCGGAGGCGGCGCGTGTGTGGGTAGGCACGCACTCATGATGCGGTGTCCTCAGCGGCGTCGTCGGAGGGGGCGAGTTGAAGAGCCTCTTCGAGCAGGGCATCAACGATCTTCGACTCGGGGACGGTACGGACGACTTCGCCGCGGACGAAGATCTGGCCTTTGCCGTTGCCGCTGGAGACCCCGATGTCGGCTTCGCGGGCTTCGCCGGGGCCGTTGACGACGCAGCCCATCACCGCGATGCGCAAGGGGTGGGGGAAGCCGTCGAAAGCCGCCTCGACCCGGGCTGCCAGGCGGTGGATGTCGACCTGGAGGCGTCCGCAGCCGGGGCAGGAGACGATCTCCAGTCTGCGGGGCCGCAGTCCGAGGGACTGCAGGATGTGGACGCCGGCCTTGACCTGCTCGACCGGATCGGTGGAGAGGGAGACGCGGATGGTGTCGCCGATCCCTTCGGCCAGCAGGATGCCGAAGGCGACGGCGGACTTGATGGCGCCCTGGAAAGCGGGCCCGGCTTCAGTGACACCGAGGTGAAGCGGGTAATCACATGCCCGGGCGAGGAGCCGGTTGGCAGCCACGACGGTCATGGGATCGTGGTGCTTCACGGCGATCTTGATGTCTCGGAAGCTGTGTTCCTCGAACAGGGAGGCTTCCCGCAAGGCTGATGCGACGAGGGCCTGGGGAGTTGCGCTGCCGTGTTCGGCCAGGAGACGCGGGTCGAGGGAACCGGCGTTGACGCCGATGCGGATCGGCACGCGGGCAGTGGTGGCGGCCTGGGCGATGTCGGCGATGCGGTCGTCGAATTTTTTGATGTTGCCGGGATTGACGCGCACGGCCGCACAGCCGGCGTCGATGGCGGCGAAGACGTAGCGGGGCTGGAAGTGGATGTCCGCGATGACGGGGATCGGGGACTTGGCCACGATGCGCGGGAGGGCGTCGGCGTCGTCGGCGGAGGGGACCGCGACACGGATGATGTCGCAGCCTGCGGCGGTGATGGCGGCGATCTGCCGGAGTGTGGCATCCACATCGGTGGTGGGCGTGGTGGTCATGGTCTGGACGGAGACTGGTGCGCCGCCGCCGACGGGGACATCGCCGACATGGATCTGCCGGGACGGCCGGCGCACCGGGGCTGCGGGGTGCAGGCCGGGGAGAGCGAGGTCGGTCTTCATTCGGGCCTCCGCATGCTGGTAGTGCGGAAGATGGGGGCGCAACGGAGGAGTTGGTGGTGGGCGGCGAGGACGGCGGCGGTGATGCCGCCGGCGTCCAGGCCCGTGTCGGCCAGGAGGCTGTTGCGCGTACCGTGGGGGATGAAAGCCTGGGGCAGGCCGAGGTTGTGGACGGGTGTGGTGATGCCCTGGTCGGTGCAGGCCTGGGCGAGGTGGGTGCCGAAGCCTGCAGTGCGGATGTTGTCCTCGACGGTGACAACGAGGCGGTAGCGGGCGGCGAGGCGGGTCAGGGCCGGATTGACGGGGATGAGCCAGCGGGGATCCACGACAGTGGAGCCGATGCCCTCCTCCCGCTCTAGGGCCCGGGCCGCTTCCACAGCGTCAGCCGCAGTGGTTCCGGCGGCCACGAGCAGGACGTCCAGACTCCGGCCGGTACTGAGGTGGAGGATGTCCACACCGTCCATCCGGGCCAGATACCGGATGTCGTGCCCGGTGGTGGCCTTGGGGATGCGCAGGCACGTCGGCCCATCGGTGACGGTGACGGCCTCGCGAAGCAGTTCCCGCAGGCGGGCGGCGTCCCGGGGTGCGGCGATGCGCATGCCGGGGACGATGCCGAGCACGCTGATGTCCCACATCCCGTGATGCGACGGACCGTCCGGGCCAGTGACCCCCGCACGGTCCAGGACGAACGTGACGGGAAGGCGGTGCAGGGCGACGTCCATCAGCACCTGGTCGAGGGCACGGTTGAGGAACGTCGAGTAGAGGGCGACAACGGGGTGGTATCCGCCAGTGGCCAGGCCGGCGGCGGATACGACCGCATGCTGCTCGGCAATCCCCACGTCGAAAACCCGCTCAGGGAGGACTTCGGCCATCACGTGCAGTCCGGTGGGGCGCAGCATGGACGCGGTGACGGCTACCAGATCCGGGCGTCGGCGGGCCAGAGCGAGGAGCTCGCTGCCGAAGATGCCGGTCCAGGTACGGGGAGCGGGTCTCTTACGGTGCCGTCTGGGGGGCGCCGGGGGCCGTCCGGTGGCCGGGTCGATGACGCCGACTGCGTGGAAGCAGTCCGCCTCATCCTCCTCCGCCAGCGGGAAGCCCTTCCCCTTGACGGTCAGAACGTGGACGACCACCGGCCGGGCCAGGGCCCGTCCCTGGTGCAGGGCACGCTCGGTGGCCGGGATGTCATGCCCATCGACGGGGCCGACGTAGGCCAGGCCCAGGCTCGTGAACACATTCTGCGCCGACACCGGTCCGGCGCGTGGCGCCGACTCGCCGTTGTGGTGCTGGCGGGCGAGGTGGGCAGCCAGCGCGCCGGTGGTGGGGGCGTAGGAGCGCCCGTTGTCGTTCAGGACAATGATCACGGGGCGGTGCGGTGCGGCGGCGATGTTGTCCAACGCTTCCCAGACCATTCCTCCGGTCATCGCCCCGTCCCCGATGACCGCCACCACCGCCCGGTCCGTCTCTCCTGCCAGAGCCCGGGCCTTGGCCAGGCCGTCCGCATACGACAGGGCAGTGGAAGCGTGCGAGTTCTCGATCACATCGTGCGCGGACTCCGCACGGCAGAGATACCCGGACAAACCACCTGCTTGTCGTAGCGTAGCGAAACGTTCCTGGCGCCCGGTCAGCAGCTTGTGCACATACCCCTGATGGCCAATATCAAACAACAGTGCGTCCCGGGGGGAGTCGAACACCCGGTGCGGGGCGATCGTCAGCTCCACCATGCCCAGCCCCGAGCCCAGGTGGCCCCCCGCCGCGCACACCTTCTCGATCAGGAAACCCCGGATTTCCCCCGCCAACTCACCAAGCCGGTCGGCCGGCAGCATACGCGGGTCGGCCGGGCCGGACACCCTACCGAGAAGTCCCCGGCCCAAAGCCGGATCCGTACAGGGAACATCCATGGAAATCACCTGCACCAGTCACGGCACACACGCCAAGGAACGGGAATGGGGACACAGAGGCGTGAGATCACGTCCCACAGGACGTTGACGCGTCGGCGGGCGAGGGCCAGCAGTGCCTGTTTGTGTCCCTTCCCCTCGCTTCCGGTCGTAGTACGTCTTGGACGCCGGGCAGCACTGCAGGCTGACCATGGCCGATAGGTACAGAGCGGCGGCGCTGTGGACCTTGCGCTTCTTCAGCCAGGTCTCGATCCGTCCGGCTCCCGCCCGGCGGATGGCGGCTGGTACCCCGTCAGCAGCATGACCGGCCCCTTGTTCGTGACGTCCAAGGCACGCTCGGGGCACCTCACGTTGGTGTTCGCGGGAGGCGTGGAAGACCCAGTAGTCCTCGAAGTCGCTGTTCGTGATCAGTGCACGGAGTTGGAGGACGGCTTCGGTTCCGGGAAGGCCCCAGCGGGCGCCGGTGATGTCGAGGCGGTCGGCACGGCACCGCCGAAACCTCTCTCGCCTGCCAAAATCCTGATCCTGGCCGACCGCCCCTACCCAGTGCCGACGTCACTGTCCGCACCCTGACTACCACCACCGCGAACTCCCGGACCACTACCAGCGGCTCACCCAAGCCCATGCTCGCCCGCAAGCTCCCGGCGTGCCCCATAGAAGTGGCGCGCCGGAGGAGACTCACCTCGGATGCTTTGGCCCAGGGCGCGGAAGAGGGCTCAAACCCGTTACCCCCGCAGAGGGATAGGCTCCGTTCCCGTGTTGTTGTCGGCACCGTTGAGTCCATTATCGAGCCCCCTGATGGTGCAGGCCGTGAGGTCGGTGGCATCCCCGGCATTCTTGTTAAGTTGCTGGGGGAGGTCGTTGGGGAGGTTGCCGTTCGTGTGCGCGGGCAGCGTGTGGGAGCAGGAGGTCGTATCCGCTGTGGCCGTGCCCGCCGCCCCGGTGAATCCGATGAACCCGGCCAGGATCCCTGCGCCCGCGGTGAGCGCGACACCGTTGGTGAACCTCTTCATACCCATCAGTCTCCTCCTTCGTATGCGGCGCCCGGACGGCCCGGGCGCCACGCACTGGTAACGGGCCTGGCCTGGCCGGGTTATGGCCGACTACCAGAACGCATGACGATCGGATTATTGCTGACGATAGCCCCTGCGGCCTTCCGGGCATTTCGACTGTTTTCACCTGGTGAGCTGGTCCAGGCATCTGACTATGTCGCCGCACCGTCCCCCGCGTCTCCGCGGGCGAGTGACCAGACCCTCCCCGCACGGCTGACGCTCGCCTGCCGCCAGGTCTCATGCACATAGGACGGGTGTCCAGCGCGTCGCTCGTTGGTACGGGGGCCGCATGATCAGACCGCTCCTGGGAGATTGTCGTGAAGACAGATCGGATGAGTGGCGTGAACACGCTCCAGAGACCAGTGAGAGCGGCGGCAGCACCAGCGAGAGCGGCCACGGCCAGCCACCGCCCGGCCCATGCCACCCCCTTTCCCGCAGGCGCCCCTCACGCGGGCACGAACCTCAGCGCCACCCGGAAACAAGGAGGGGTCCTCCCCTGAGGCAGACCAGACGACACCACGGCCACGGCAGACCAGCGCACCACCCCCTGGCACGAGCCGGTGCCAGTCTCCTCGCACTCACCAGCGCCCTGCTCCTCTCCCTGACCACCCCGCACGCCCACGCCGTCAGCACAGCCAGGGGCGGGCACACGGCCCCGGCCGTCACCAGAGCCCCAGCACCCCCCGCACCCCTCGCGGCAACCGAAGCACCCCAGCCCTACAGCAGACCCGGCGCCCTCTCACGCCTCACCGGCAGGCTAGAGGGACCCGGCACCCCAGCCTCCGCCGCCGTCCTGGACTCCCCCAGCGGCAGACTGATCATCACCGTGGCCAACAGAATCGGGCGGAAGGCCTATCTCAAGGGCGATGAGGCCAAGAAGTGGACGTTCCGTTCCGCTTGGAACAGCAAACTCCCTGATGGCCGCCCTGATCCTGACCCCTACGCCACGACGGTGTGGCATTCCAGGCGGGCCTGGGTCACCGAGGCGTATGCCAACGGCGGCCAGGCCGGCAATGTCGCGATCATCGAGCTGTACCAGGACGAACAGGGCCGCACGATCCAGGAATCGGCGCGTGGCGGCCTCAAACTGGAACTCGACCCCAAGGCCCCCATTCCCGACGTGACCGTCCACGGCTACCCGGGCGAGGCTGGGGGAAGGCAGCTGGCCTGTCGCGACAGCGGCATCCGACGGGAAATCGCGGTTAACGGGCCCACGAACACTCGCTTGCGGTCGACCAGTTGTCCGACGGCCCCCGGATCCGGCGGCGGCCCGTGGGCCGATCCTGCGACTATGCGCGTCCTCGGCATCACATCCGATCGCGACGGCGGCACCGGCTCTGTCGCCACCGAGACCGCCAGCCCACAGTTTCACGAGCTATGGAACAGGGTGCTCAAGGCAACCAGGGACACAGAAGCGCGGCAGCCCTACGACAGACCAGGCACGGTGTCACGGCTCACCGGGGTACTAAACACAGGCGTCTACTGCACCGCTTCTGTCCTGGACTCACCCTCTCGTACACTGATCATCACCGCCGCCCACTGCCTCGGATGGAAGACAGCAACGAAGCCCGAGTACTCGGGTGAGGAAGTCCGCGGGTGGACGTTCTCGCCCGCCAGCGGCAGACGGCCACCCAGTCCCGGGAGTGTCTGGCAGTCCACGCGAGCCTGGGTCGCCAGGGAGTACACCGCCTTGAGGAAAGACCAACGTATTGAGCCCAGTGACTTCGCGATCGTCGAGCTGGCGCGAAACAGCCAGGGTCGCACGATCCAGGACCTGGCGGGCGGTGGCCTCAAACCCGAACTCAACTCTCAGGCATCCCTCCGTAACCTGACCATCCACGGTTACCCGGGCGAGGCCAAGGGCAGGCAGCTCACCTGCCCCGACCCCGAAATCAAACAACTCCGCTCTCACGGCGGCCTGATGCTGGAGTCACCCAACTGCTACATGAGCGGCGGAGCCAGCGGCGGCCCGTGGGCCGACCCGGCAACCATGCGCGTCCGCGGCATCTCATCCACTAGCAGTTACAGCCAGGTGTTTTCCGGTGATACCACCGGACCTCAGTTCCGTGAACTATGGAACCGCGTACTGCGGGCAACATCGTAGCCCGAGGTCCGACGTCGATGACGACCTGACGGCTGGTTGAATACCGGTAGTTCTTCGACCGCTCGGCCAGCGTCTGGTCATACGTGGGGACCAGGGCGCCGTCCATGACAGTGACGGCGCCCGTACGGAACCGTGGGCGGGGCCGCAGCGCGAGGAGGGGCCTGAGGTCAGCGACGATACGGTCGGCCGCGGACTTCGAGAAGGATAGCGGCAGTTCCGCAAGCCAGAGGGCGTCTGAGAAGTCCCGTTAAGCGGGAAGCGCGGCCCGGGAGGTTATTCAGAACACTTGCGAGCGGGCCAGGCCAGACCGATCAAGATCTCTGCCGACCCTGCGGTGTGGTGCGCATCGGCCAAGGCCGGGCAGCACGCCTGACCGATGCGCACCGTGCGGCTCACCGCCAGGCCGCCGAGCCGCACGAACAGTTCTGAATAACCTTCCCGGTGAAGTAACAGCATGATGGTGGCGAGGTAGAGTGCACTCTCCGGGTTCTCGGCGTAGCCCTCGGCAGGCGGCTATACCATCCCAGCGGGGCACGACCGAGAAGAGAGGCACCGCAGGCAGTGTGTCGCCGGCCCGGACCCAGGTGCCCCGGAATCCGCCATCGCGACGGCGCCGTCGTACCCATGCCAGCCACCCCGCTCGGTACCCTTGACACTCTGACTGTCCAGCACACCCGCACCGGCGTCGGATCGCGGCCCTGACCAGCACGTTCCCTCACTCTCAGAGCAGCCAGAATCTCCTCCCAGCGCCCCTCGATCCGCCACACCCGCCAGTAGTGGTAGACCATCTGCCACGGCGGGAAGCCATGCGGAGGCAGCCCCCGCAACCAGTACGCGAGCGCGTCAATGACCTCATGCCGCGAATGCCTCAGCGGCCCGCCACCCGCCTTCGGCGACGGAATCAGCGGCGCGAACTCCACCCACTCGGCGACAGACAAGTCCATCGGATACACGCCACGCAGGTCAGCCATCCCCGGTTCCCCGCCCCAGGAAGAAATTCTAAGTCGCCTGCCCTGAATGGGACTTCTCCGACACCCCTCTACCAGTCTCACCGAGTTCGAGGAAAAAGACTAGGGAGAGCAGGCAACGAGCGAACCTGAATCCCCATCACCCCTGCTGATGCGAGACCTTCACCCAATCAGCCTGATTCAGTTATTTCCGGCTAAACCCTTATCCGGAAATCCGTTTCCGGATCCGCCCACATCTGCCTGACCAGCACCCAGGACTGCGCCGAAACAGTCCACCGCCTCACCGCCGGGAACACCATCACCAGCACAGACACCCTGACTCTCACCACCTCACCAGGCACCCTAACAGCACATTCACCATCACAACACACTCACTCCGCGCATAGATTGGCAAATGAACCTAAACGCATTCCTTCCAGTCCATTTGCCGTCCTTGAATCTAGGAGATATCCCTTTTGAGGGTTGTCCGCTTCGCTCGAAGCGCTCATCGTGGGGTCTTCCACTACGTTGAGCTGACCGATAGCGGTATTCTCATCGCCCTATGCGGCCGCGACGTCGACCGCATGTCGCTACTCCTGTCCGGGGTGAGCGAGCACACCGAGTGCCGCAGTTGCGGACGCAGGAGGATACAGCGCGCCGCCACTGTGTTCGAAAATCATCTGCTGGCGCCTTCCCCGGGTACCAGGACAGCCGAGGCCAACGTCGTTCGCGTCGCCGTCCGCACCCTCCGCGCCCAAGGAAGCTCCCGCACCCGCGAGATAGTTTACCTACACATCAATTGCGTATGTCTTCTCGGCGCCACCCTGGTCGGGGTATATGACAACCTGCCCGACGCAGAGGCCCACGCGGCAGGATTGACAGCCAACCCCCTCCAACACTGCGAGCGGTCAACCCATTAAAAAAAGGGGGTGGCATTGAAAAATGTGATACCCGACCGTTTGGGCCCTGACCTGATCAAAGCCCGTTGCCCCCTCCCCCGCACACCGACGCACCACCACGCCACGCCACAGCACCCCCATTCACACCACCGGGCCACCAGAGGCACACGGGCTCCCGGCCAGCGCCGGTCACTCCTCCCCCGCTCTCGCGTTGCCGACAACCTCGGTAACGGCCACGTGCTGGACACCGGGCCAACCACCGCATGCGGGCCTGTGACATACAAGCCTGACTCCTAAACTGAGCGTTTCGCCCTGTTTGAGAGCAATTGATACCGGTTTTTCGGCGTCGGCCTGCTGGGGCCGGAGGGGCTCATGAGCTGGCTGACAAGTGGAGTGGCCTTGGAGGAGTGTTTGGTTCCAGCTCCTCCTGTCTGGTCCCAAGGCGCCCCGGCCCGGCACCGTTTATACGGCTGGACTGGACAGCGCGCCCGCAGTACTTCAGAGACATGACCGCCCACCGCAGATACCGAGCGACCTCTCCGACGAGCGCTGGCAACTGATCGGACCCGTCCTGGACGCCTGGCGCAACGAGCGCCGCGGGCGGGGCCTGGACATCGGCCGACCGCCCGAGCACGACCTGCGTTCCCTGATGAACGCCGTGCTCTACGTGGACCGCACCAGCATCCCCTGACCGGGAACTTCGGCGAGCACCACGCGTTCTTGTGCCGGCTCCACCTGGAACGCATCGACCACCTCACTGCGGCGATCGGCGAGCTGTCCGCGCGGACCGAGGAGGACACGCTCCCTTTCGCCCGCCAGCTTGAGCTGCCGTAGACCATCCCCGGCGTCGGCCAGGGGGTCGCCGAAGCCCTCATCGCGGAGACCGGCGCCGACATAGCCCGCTTCTCGACCGCAGGCCACCTCGCCTCGTGGGCCGGGGTCTGCCCCGGCCACCACGAGTCCGCCAGCAAGCACAAGTCCGGCCGCAGACGCCACGGTAACCGCGAACTCGGCACCGTACTGGGCACTGCGGCCATGACCGCCTCCCGCACCCGCGAGACCACATACCTTGGCGCCCGCTACCACCGGCTCATGCCCCGCCTCGGCAAGAACAAGACCCCGGCCGCTCTGGAGCACTCGATCCTGACCGCCGTCTGGCACACGCTCACCGACGACCTCGCCTACCAGGATCTCGGCGGCGACAACTACGCCAGGCACGACCCCGAGCGAGCCATACGCCGCATCCCCGCCAGGCCAACGCCCTCGGCTTCACCGTCCGCTTCGACCCCCTCCAGGCCGGATCAGCACACCACACACCAGTCAGCTCGTTGACCTGGGGCCATCCTTCATTTTCGGACCAGACCCTCAAGGCGCGGCAGACGCTTCCGCCCGTGCTCTGTTCCATAGGTTGCGGAATTGGGGGCCTGTGGTGTCGCTGGCCAGGGAGCCGCCGCGGGGGGCGCTCGTGGAGGTAGTGCCGAGGACGCGCATGGTCGCTGGATCGGCCCACGGGCCGCCGCTGGCTCCGGGGCCCAGTGCGCAGTTGGGTGACCACAGACGAGTGCCCCGGCGATCGGGTCGGGAAGCGGCTTGCCGCTGGATCTGCCCATCACGGCAGGCCCACTGTCTCCCGCTGCCCCAGCCCGGGTAGCCGTACTGGGTCAGGACGCGGAACGGGGCCCGAGCGTTAAGCTCGGGGGTGAGGCCGGCACGCGCTGTTTCCTGGATCGTGCGTCCCGTGCTATCGCGTTCCAGTTCGATGATCGCGATGTCGCTGAACTGGTTCTCGCCCACGTTGGCGAAGGCCGGTGGTACCCAGGCTCGCCTGGACTCCCAGGTCGTTGTGGGGTAGGGGTAGGAAGGCACGTTCTTGGCGAGCTGGAACGTCCACTGGCGGCCTTCCTCACCCACGTACGTGTCTTTCCGGCCGACGCAGTGGGCTGCGGTGATGATCAGAGTGCCGGACGGCGAAGCCAGCACAGAGGCGGAGCACTGGCCACCGCCGCTCTTCACAAGCATCCCGGTGAGCCATGACACGGGGACTTGTCCAGCGTAGGGCTGGGGGGCTTCCTGTTCCGCGATGGGCTGGGAGGAGGCCTCGATGTTGGTGACTGCCGTGGCTGGCGGCCTGTCACGGGGTGTGATGGCCGCGTGCGCGACGGGGTCGGCCAGGGGAAGCGAGAGGGCGCTGATGAGTGCGAGGAGGCTGATGCCGACCCGCGCTAGGGAGCGGTGTGCAGGCCTGTTACGGTCGCGGAGTCTTCGGGTCTGGTTCAGAGTGGGGCCTCTCTTCCAGGTCATGGCGGACGCGGGATCCCCTGCGGGGCGCTCGGAGAGGGAGCGCGGGGTTGGGGGACCCAGCTGGATCGGCTGGTTCCCGCCGGTCCCCCAACGAACTCACGCCACACACTCGATCCCGCTTTACGATAATCGCCCGAAGGCGGCGTGAATATGCGACCCGAGCCCCCAACGAGCGAAGCGATGGACACCCGCTCGAAGCCCCCCTCTCTGATAGTGATCATGTAACTGGTGGTTCTGCTGATAAGCCTGACTCGCCCTGTGACAGACGTCATCGACTGTGCTGTTGGGGATTTGTCGGCTCGTCAGCGGGACCACGACGTACGCGGCGGGTATGTCCAATCAACGGCTGATCTTGGCTGTTGAGGGTCAGTGGCTGGTGGTGGGGGTGAGGCGGCCTTCGAAGGCGATCTGGAAGGCGTCCAGAGGTGCTTTCCAGCGCATGGTCCAGCGGCGCCGGCCCTTGCCGGTGGGGTCGAGGCTCATCAGGGCCATGTAGACGCATTTCAGCGCGGCGGCCTCACTCGGGAAGTACCCGCAGGACCGGACGGCCTTGCGTATGCGCGCGTTGACGCTCTCGATGGCGTTCGTCGAGCAGATCACCTTGCGGATCTCCACGCCGAACGACAAGACGGAAAGGCGTTGCGGAGACGTTCAGTAATTTCCGGGGCCGTTGGTGCCAGAGCAGATGACTGCCTTGCCATCCTCCGCAATGAGACCCGTTCCGTTGCACTTTGGGAAGGGTGTATCTGTCATAAGGTCATCCCTTTCGCGGAATTGTGAACGAATGTTCGCACCCCTCGTATGTGAGGCGTCCGCCATGAAGTGTGCCCGGTTCAAGAAGGACGGAGTCCCCGAGAGCGTCGCACGTTGGACATTGAGGGAATCCCGTTCGAACAGGCACGCACACTGGCACGCCCGACAGGGGCATTAGGCTGACACCATAGCCGGTAATACATGTTCGTATACAGGCCACTTGAGCTTCAGTCAGCCTCGGGAGCATCATGACTCCATGACACCACTTTCTGATCCCTGAAGCGACCTCGACAGTATGGACACTGAGGTTATCTCAGCAACTCAGTGAGCTTCTTCAGACTGACCACCGATCGGGTGACAGGAATCTGCTGAAGTCGCAGGTCAGAAGCCTGTGTATCCGCTATCCGGTGAAGCGCCTGAAGAGGCTCAGTGGGTGTTATTGACTCTGTCGGTGATCTTGTATTTTCCCGGCGCTACGGTGTGATCGACAGGCATGCTTGAGGCTGTTCCGCAGGCCGGTACAGCTGTCGAGGTACTCGTTGTCGCTCCGTCCCCGTTCTGGTGAGCAAGTCCCTTCTCTGATTGTGCAGATCGCGCGGGTGAGCAACCTGGACGGCACGACGGCGATGCGGGTGAGAGAACGCCTCGGCGGGCTGTGGCACGACGAGGACTTCGCCGGCTGGCCCCCGCGCGACGGCCGTCCCGGCCTTTCGCCCGCTCAGCTGGCCACGGTCTGTGTGCTGCAGTTCTTGCTCGGTCTGTCGGACCCGCAGGCAGCGGAAGCGGTCCGCTGCCGTTTCGATTTCAAGTACGCCCTGGCCATGGAGCTGGATGACCCGGGCTTCCGCCTCTGGACGGCACCCTGATCCGGTGCAACCGCGTAGCCGGGAAAACCGAATGCGGCACCGACCTCTGGTATGCGATCCGGATCAAGCACTTCGCCGGCAACGTGCAGTTTCTCGCCGCACCCGACGGCACGCCTCTATGGGTCTCGGGCCTTGACCCCGGAGTTTGAACACGTCTATGCGGCTTGAGTCAGGGTAGTTGCTGCTGGTTGGAAGTCGTTCTCGTAGGCGATCGGGGACCGCTGGCCGAGGCGGGAGTGCCGGCGTCGGGTGT
>NZ_JAJQQS010000038.1 GCF_021228125.1 Streptomyces albireticuli | reverse complement strand
TGTAGGGCTTCTTGCTCTCCAGGCCGAACCCCGTGGCACGGTGCCGGCGGAGCGGCTCCACCTCGGAGAAGGAACCCTCGTCCAGGAGCAGGTCGATCCGCTCCCGGGCGGTCAGCTTCCCCTTGGCGTGCTGGCGTTCGGTGGCGGCGGGGTCGGGTCCCTCGTGGACCTCGTCCCTGATGAGGTTCAGTTCCTCGACGCGTTCGCGCAGGGTCCACTCGCGCGGGTGGTCCACCTGGTTCGGCGTGGTCTTTCCTGCGACAGGCATGGGATCTCGCTTCCGGAGGAGGTGGTCAGAGGGCCGGGCCGGCGTCGGCCCGTACGTCCGGGGCGGCGGCGCCCGGCAGGAGGGCCCGGGCCGGCAGCCGGCGCACGGTGGTGGTGACGGGCGGGTCGCCCAGGAGGGCGGCGGCCGCGTGGTGGCGGGGGCCGCCGGGGATGTCCAGGAGGGTCCAGCCCGCCGGGCGGCGGGCCGGGTCGGCGCCGAGGTAGTCGGCGGCGGGGCTGCGGCCGAGGCCGGTGCCGAGGCCCTTGAGGAAGGCCTCCTTGCGGGTCCACAGCTGCCCGAAGGCGGCCTGGCGGTCCGGCGGGGGCAGCGCGTCGAGTTCCTCGCGCTCCTCCGCGTGCAGGGCGGAGGTGCAGACCGCGACCGTCTGGGGCCGGGGCAGCCGCTCCACGTCCACGCCGACCGTCCGCCCGGCGACGCCCACCAGGACCATGCCGTGGCTGTGGGAGAGGGAGAAGTGCAGCGGCGGGTCGGGGTGGGCGACGGCGGGTCTGCCGTGCGGCCCCTGGCAGCCGGGACAGGGTTCGCGGACGAAGGTGACGTCCTGCGGCGGCCGTGCCAGATAGGCCCCGAGCAGCCGGCGCAGCGCGATGTGCGCGGTGGCGTAGGTGGCGGCGTCGGAGGGCCGGATGAAGGAGGCGGTGCGCTTGCGTTCGGCCTCGTCCAGCTCGGAGGTGTCCAGCCGGTCGCGCACCGCCTCGGGCCCGGGGGTGGCGATCAGCCACAGGTCGAGGCTGTCCTGTCCGACCGCCGTGGGGGCGGGGGCGGTGGCGGTGGCCGTCATACGGTGGCCGCGGGCGCCGCGGACCGCTGGGAGGGGCCGTCCCCGGGGCCGAGCTGCCGGGCCAGGCAGTCGACGAGCTCGGCGGCGCTGTTGGCGCGCAGCAGCGACTGGAGCTTGAGCTCCACGCCGAGCGCGGCCTCCATCCGGGCCTGGAGCTCCATGCCGTTGATGGAGCCCACGCCCAGGCTGTTCATGGGCCGCCCGGTGGTGTCGACGCTCTCGGGGGCGACGCCCAGGACCCGGCCGATCTCCTGGCGCACGTAGGCGTCGAGGAGGCGGGAGCGCTCGGCGTAGTCGGAGTGAGCCAGGACGGCCAGGTCCGGCACGGTCACCGGGGCGGCCTCGGCGGCCTCCAGGTCGAACGCGAAGGCCTCGTCGAAGTCGACGTCGAACTCCGGGTCGTAGTCGAGGCCGAGGGCCAACGAGTCCCAGTCGTAGGTGTTCTGGTACGTGCTCATGGGTCTCCCAAACAGCGGAAGGGGCGGAACGGACATGGCGGAGGGGGCCGGCGGGGCCGGCGGCGGGTTCCTCAGCGGGCGGGCCGGGGCCGGCGCGCCACTCCGGTGAGGGCGACCAGCAGGCCGGCCAGGCCGACGGCGGTCACCAGCCACATCGCGGGCCGGTAGGCGGCCATGACTTCCTGCGGGGAGGCGCCGGCGGGCGCCTCGTTCGCCGCGAGGAGGGCCGCGGTCGCGGCGACCATCAGGGCGGCGCCGAGCTGGACGGCCGTCTGGTAGGCACCGCCCGCCTCGCCCCGCCGCTCGGGCGGGAAGCCCGAGACGGCCTGCATGTTGAGGGCCGCGAAGGAGGCGACGAAGCCGGCCCCGACCAGCAGCATGGTCGGCAGGATGTCGGTGACGTAGTCCGGGGAGGCGGGCAGCCGCAGGTAGAGGGCGTAGCCGGCCAGGGGGGCGAGGGCGCCGACGGTGATCAGCCGGGGGGTGCCGAAGCGGCGTACGAGCCGTCCGGAGGCCAGCGCGGTGACGGCCAGGGGCAGGCTCGCCGGGAGGACGGCCAGCGCCGTCCGCATCGGGCCGTAGCCCAGCGCGTCGTGCGCCTGGAAGGTGACGACGAACAGCAGGCCCAGGTACGAGCCGTTGAGGCAGGCGGCACCGAGCGCCGAGCGCAGCATGGTGCGTTCCGTCAGGACGGCGGGGCGGATCAGGGGCTGGGCGGTGGTGCGTTCGACGTAGAGGAACGCGCCGAGGAGCACGGCGGTCGCGGCCAGCGGCACGAGGGTGCGCGCGGCGCCGAGGCCGTGGTGGGGCAGGCCGGAGAGGGCGTACACCAGGGAGCTCAGGGCGGCCGACAGGGTGAGGGCGCCGGCGAGGTCGTAGCGGCGCGGCGCGGTGGTGTCCGCGGGCGGGTCGGCCGGCACGAGGCGCAGGCAGAAGACGAAGAGGAGCAGGACCACCGGGGCCGGGAAGAGGAAGGTCAGGCGCCAGCTGACGGTGGTCAGGGCGCCGGAGAGGAGCAGTCCGGCGGTGAAGCCGGAGGCCCCGGCCAGGGTGTAGACGGAGACGGCGCGGTCGCGTTCGCGGCCCTCGGGGAAGGCGGTGGCGAGGATGGCCAGGCCGGTGGGTGCCGTCAGGGCGGCGCAGAAGCCCTTGACGAACCGGGTGGCGATCAGCACCGCCGGGTCGCCGGTCAGGGCGGCGACGAGGGAGGCGGCCGCGAAGGCGAGCAGCGCGACGAGGTACATGCGGCGCCGGCCGAGGTGGGTGACGACGCGGGCGCCGAAGAGCATCAGGGCGCCGAAGCCGAGGGCGAAACCGCTCATCGTCCACTGCGCGGTGGTGGCGGCCAGGCCGAGGTCGTCACCGATCGACGGCAGGGCCACGACGGCCACGGACACCTCGAGGGCGTCGATGAGCATATTGCCGGCGAGGACCAGCAGGAGGCCCCACAGGCGGGGGCCCCACCGGTCGGAGGGCGCCGCGGCGACGGGGAAGGGGAGGGTCGACGAGCGGTTCATGGTCCTTTTCCGAAACCCTGTGGGAAAGAAGGAAAGAGGGAGGGGCGGCGGCCCGGGGGGAACGGGCGGGGGGCCGGCCGCAGAGGGATGCGGCCGGCCCCGCCGGTTGCGCGCCGGGCGCGCGGGCGCCCGAGGGGCCCGGGAGTGCCCTGCGGTGACGGCCTCAGCCGAGGAGGGTGCCGCCGGTGGCGTCGAGGAAGGCGCCGGTGATCCAGCGGGCGTCGTCGGTGGCCAGGAAGGCGACGACGTCGGCGACGTCCTGCGGCTCGCCGACCCGGTTGAAGGCGGACAGGGCCGCCATCTGGTCGACGACCTCGGGGATGTCGAACGCCGGGTTGCCGTTGCGGGTGATGCCCGGGGCGACGCTGTTGATGGTGATGTTGCGCGGGCCCAGGAGCTTGGCGAAGTGCAGGGCGAGCTGCTCGACGGCGCCCTTGGTCATCGCGTAGGCGATCTCCTCGGGGTTGGCCACCTTGGTGAGGCCGGAGGAGATGTTGATGATGCGGCCGCCGTTCGGCATGTTCTTCAGGGCGCGCTGGATGATGAAGAACGGCGCCTTGGCGTTGACGGCGTAGAGGCGGTCGAACTGCTCCGGGGTGGTGTCCTCGGCCGCGACGCCGCCCATCACACCGGCGTTGTTGACGAGGATGTTCAGCTCGGTGGTGCCGGTGCGGTCCTTCAGGCCCCGCTCCAGGCCGAGGAACAGCTCGTGGACGTCGCCGGTGACGCCCAGTTCGGCGCGGACGGCGAAGGCGCGGCCGCCGTCCTTCTCGATGGTGGCGACGACGTCCTCGGCCGCCTCCTTGCCGTTGGTGTAGTGGACGGCGACGAGCGCGCCTTCCCGCGCCAGCCGGATCGCGGTGGCGCGGCCCATGCCGCGGCTGGAACCGGTGACGAGCGCGGTCTTGCCGTTGAGCCTGCCCATGGCGGTACTCCTGTCGGTCACTGAAGCTGAGGGTGCTGATGCGGGTGCGGGTGCGGCGGTGGGTGCCGCGGTGAGCAGCGCCGGGTCGCCGAACCAGCGGGTGAGGGCCGTGGTGAGGCCGTCGAGGTCGGTCCGTCCGCCGGTGGCGGCCCAGACCACGTGTCCGTCGGGGCGCACCAGGAGCGCGTCGGTCCCCTCGGGCCACTCGTCGGGCCGGACGGTCGCGTGCTCGCCGGCCGCGGCGTCGGCGGTGACGGTGCGGACGAGCGAGGACCAGGGCGCCGCGGTGGCGGCGAACCGGCCGGTGCCGGACGGTGTGCCGGACGGGCCGCCCGTGAGGTCCAGGAGCAGGCCCTTGCCGGTGCGCAGCAGGGAGGTGGTGGTGGCGGGTCCGTCGGCGGTCTCCAGCGGCCGGTGCGGCAGCCGGGCGCCGAGCAGCGGGTGGGTGCCCTCCCCCACGTCGTAGCGGACGTCGAGCCCGGAGATCATGCCGGCGAGGTGGGTGCGGACGCCCTCGTCCGCGATCAGCTCGGCCAGCACCTCGCGGGCGGCCTCGACCTCGCCGCCGCCGAGCAGCAGCAGGGCCTGGGCCTGGATGTTGCTCAGGGTGCGGCGGCCGACGGCGTGGCGCTCGGTGTGGTAGCTGTCCAGGAGCCCTTCGGGGCCCCGGCCGGCGACCTGGGCGGCCAGCTTCCAGCCGAGGTTGACGGCGTCCTGGAGGCCGAGGTTGAGGGCCTGGCCGCCGATCGGCATCTGCCGGTGGGCGGCGTCGCCGGCGAGGAAGAGCCGGTAGTCCCGGTAGGTCGCCGCCTGGCGGGAGCCGTCGGTGAAGGCGTTGACCCACAGCGGGGTGCCCGAGCCGATGTCCTCACCGGTGACGCGCCGCCAGGCGCCGACGATCTCGGCGAAGTCGAGGTCGCCGGTGCGGGGTCCGTCCTCGCGGTCGAACTCGCAGACCATGACGCGGGTGACGCCGTCGGGCCGGCGGGCGGCGATCGCGAGGCCCCCGGGCAGCCGCTGGAAGCGGCGCGCGGGGATGTCGATGCCCGCGACGTCGGCGCGCAGCAGCTCACGGGTGGCGACGGTGCCGGGGAAGTCGAAGCCGCCCAGGGCGCGGACCGCGCTGTCCTCGCCGTCGCAGCCGACCAGGCACTTGGCGCGCAGGTGGACGGTGCCGTCGGGGCCCTCGACCTCGGCGCCTGCGTAGTCGCCGGTGATGTCGAGGGCACGCAGCCGGTGGCCGCGCAGGACGACCGCGCCGAGGCCGGTCGCCCACTCCTGGAGCAGTTCCTCGGTGCGGATCTGCGGGACCTTCCACTGCCCGGGGTACGGGCTGGGGAGGGTGAGGTCCAGGGGGATGCCGCCGAAGTGGCCCATGGTCTCGCCGGGCACGGTGCCGAGCTTCTCCAGCAGGCCCCGGCTGTCCAGGATCTCCATGGTGCGGGCGTGCAGGGTGGTGGCCCGCGACTCGGTGCCGGGCTCGGTGCGCTGCTCGACGACGATGACGTCCGCGCCGGCGAGCCGGAGCTCGCCGGCGAGCATCAGTCCCACGGGCCCCGCACCGACCACGATCACCTGGGTTTCGGTGAAGGGGTGGTCGGCCATGGTCAGCGCTGCTGCTCGGCGTGGGCCTTGGCGTGGTTCAGCGTCGCGGTGCTGTTGGTGCTCAGGGCGGTGTGGACGTAGGCCCTGGCCTCGGCGACACCGGCGTCCGGACCGAGGATCTTGGTGATGTTCTCGGTGTTGAGGGTGACGGTGTGCTGGGAGGAGGCGGCGACGCCGTCCTCGTTCTCGGCGAACGTCCAGTAGCCGGTGTGCAGCGTCATGAGCGCCGGCAGGGTGACCTGCTTGTAGGCGATCTTGTGGCTGGGGAAGGTGACCCGGTAGGACTTGGTGGTGTGGGTCGAGCCGTCCTTGGCGCGGGTGTCCATCTCCAGGCTCTGGAGGCCGGGGGTGTCCTCCTCCAGCCGGACGGTGGCCACGTGCGGGAGGCGCTCGGACCACAGGTGCGCCTCGTTGATGAAGTCGAAGACGTCCTTGGCGGAGCCGTTGATCTGGACGGTGTCCTCGAAGGAGAAGGTCACCTCCTCGGCGGCGTGGGCGAGTTCGACGTTGCTCTTCAGCGCGGCGAGCTCGGAGCGCGAGTTGCGGTCGACGGCCTCGTCGATCCACGCCAGCGACTCGGGGGCCTCGTCGACGGCGGTGTAGTCGTGCAGCAGCCGGACCCGGGAGGTGCCCTCGGAGAGCGGCTCGATGATCCAGGTGCCGCCCATGGTGGCGACGGGCGGGGTGGAGACCTCCTGGCGGAAGGTGATGCGCAGGGCCTCGGGGTCCAGCGTGCGGCGGCTGGTCCAGTTCTTGGGCTCGCCGTTGGCGGTGGCCCAGATGCGGATGCGCTCGGTGTTCTCGCCCTGCTCGAGGTGGTCGACGTAGATGGTGGGCGGGAAGATGCGCGGCCAGTTCGCGACGTCGGCGATCAGGCGGTAGACGGCGGCGGCCGGGGCCGAGACGGTGATCTCGTGCTCCACCTCGCGCAGCGGGGACTGCGGCATGTCCGGAACTCCTTGGTGTGTGCCAGTCGGTGGCGGGTCGGTCGGAACGGTGATTGCTGAGCGCGGGCTCTAGAAGTTGCCGAGGCCGCCGCAGACGTTGAGGGCCTGCGCGGTGATGGAGGCGGCGGTGTCGGAGGCGAGGTAACCGACCAGGCCGGCGACCTCCTCCGGGGTGGAGTAGCGGCCCAGCGGGATCTTCGACTGGAACTTCTGGAGGATCGCGTCCTCGGTGGCGTCGTACGCGGCGGCGTAGCCCTGGCGGACGCGCTGGGCCATCGGCGTCTCGACGTAGCCGGGGCAGACGGCGTTCACGGTGATGCCGGTCGGGGCGAGCTCGTTGCCCAGGGCCTTGGTGAAGCCGACGACGCCGTGCTTGGAGGCGGAGTACGGGGCACCCAGGACGACACCCTGCTTACCGGCGGTCGAGGCGATGTTGATGATGCGGCCGCGGTCCTTGTTGCGCAGGCCACCGGTGGTGAGGACCTCGCGGGTGAGACGGAAGACGCTGTTGAGGTTGGTGTCGATGACGTCGTGCCACAGCTCGTCGTCGATGTCGGCCGTGACGCCACCGCCGCTGCGGCCGGCGTTGTTGACCAGGACGTCGACGGTGCCGAAGCGGTCGACGGCGGCCTGGACGAAGGCGCGGGCGTCCTCGGTGGAACGGACGTCGAGGGTGGTGCCGTCGACGTCGAGGCCCTCGGCCTGGAGCTGCTTGACGGTCTCGGCGACGTTGTCGGCGTTGCGGGCGCCGATGAAGACCTGGTGGTTCTGCGAGGCCAGCAGGCGGGCGACGGCGAGGCCGATGCCGCTGGTGCCGCCGGTGACGAGAGCGACGCGAGGGGTGCTGGTCATGGGGTGCTGCTCCTGAGGTGTCGAAAGTCATGGGTGCCGGGTGGTGTGCCCGGGAGGGGCGGGCGCCGTGGTCAGGGAGTGGCCCGTGGTCACGGCGCCCGCGGGGCGGGGCCGTGCGCCGGCCGGGAAGGGCGGCCGGCGCACGGTCCCACCGGGGGTGTCAGACGCCGACGGCGTCCTTCAGCAGGGCGTTGACGGTGGCGACGAGGGCGCGCGGGGTGCGGTTCTCGGCGAGCGTGTCGTCGTCGAAGGAGATGCCGTACTCGCGCTCGATGCGGCCGCCGGTCTCCAGCAGCGCCAGCGACTCGTAGCCGAGCTCCTCGAAGTCGGTGTCGAGGATGTCGCTGTCGAGGTCGACGCCCTCGTCGGCGCCGGCGCCCTCGAGGAGGATGCGCTTGAGGTCGTCGATGGTGAATTCCTGGGACATGCCGGTCCTTTCACAGGTGTTTCGGTGCCGCCGGGCGGCGGTCCGGAAGAGCGGGGGTGCGCCCGCCGCGGCCCTCCGAGCGGGGGTACGAGGGCCGCGGCGAGCGGGTCTACGGGCTTCTAGTCCGCGGCGCGGACGACGACGGCGGAGTTGAAGCCGCCGTAGCCGCGGGCGAGGACCAGGGCGGCGCGCACGGGAGCCGTGCGGGCCGAGCCGGTGACCAGGTCGATGTCGTACTCGGGCGAGAGCGTGACGTTGGTGGTGGGCGGGATGAGGCCCTCGCGCATGGCCAGCACCGCGGCGACGACGTCCACCGGCGCGGCACCGGAGTACAGGCGGCCGGTCATCGTCTTGGGCGCGGTGACCGGGACGCCGCCGGGGCCGAAGACGGCGCTGATGGCGTCGGCCTCGACGCGGTCCAGCTCGGGGGTGCCGGCGGCGTCGGCGAAGACGACGTCGATGTCGCCCGCCGTAAGGCCGGCGTCGGCCAGGGCGGCCTCGATGGCGCGGCGCAGACCGGGCTCGCGGCCGCTGCCGGGCTTGGGGTCGAAGGTCGCGCCGTAACCGGCGATCTCACCGTAGATGTTGGTGGCGCCGCGGCCGCGGGCGGCCTCGGCGTCCTCCAGGATGAGCAGGGCGCCGCCCTCGCCGGGCACGTAGCCGTTGGCGTCCGTGTCGAAGGGGAGGTAGGCCCGCTCCGGGTTCTCGTCGGTGCTCATCAGGCCGCCGGCGAGCTGGGCGACCCAGCCCCAGGGGCAGATGGAGGCGTCGAAGCCGCCGGAGAAGATGAGCTTGCTGCCCTTGCGGATCTGCCGGCGGGCCTGGGCGATGGCGTCGAGGCCGCCCGCCTGGTCGCTGACGACGACGCCGCTGGGGCCCCGCATGCCGTTGCGGATGGAGATCTGGCCGCTGTTGACCGCGTAGAACCAGGCGAAGGACTGGTAGGCGGAGACGTACTGGCTGCCCTGGCCCCAGAGCTTCTTCAGCTCGTTCTGGCCGAACTCGAAGCCGCCGGAGGCGCTGGCGGTGACGACGCCCATGTCGAACTCGGGGATGTCGCCGGGCTTGACGCCGGCGTCCTCGAAGGCGCAGTCGGCCGCGACGAGCGCGAGCCGCGTCATGCGGTCGGTCTGCGGGATCAGCCGGCTGGGCAGGTGGTCCTCGGCGGTGAAGTCGTGGATCTCGCCGGCCAGCTTGGACGGGTACTGCGCTGCGTCGAAGCGGGTGACGGGGCCGATCGCGTTCTTGCCGACGCGGGTGGCGGCCCAGTAGTCGTCCACGCCCAGGCCGTTGGGGGTGGCGACGCCGATGCCGGTGATGACTACCTTGGCGGTCACGCCAGGCTCCTTTCGGGACGGGCCAGGACCATGGCGCTCTGGAATCCGCCGAAGCCGCTGCCCACGGTCAGGACGGCGTCGGTGGTGTGCTCCCGGGCGGTGAGCGGGACGTAGTCCAGGTCGCACTCGGGGTCCGGGGTGTGCAGGTTCGCGGTGGGCGGCACCACGTTGTTCTCCATCGCCAGCACCGAGGCGGCGATCTCGATCGAGCCGATGGCGCCGAGCGAGTGGCCGACCATGGACTTGATGGAGCTGACCGGGGTGCGGTACGCGTGGTCGCCGAGGCTCAGCTTGAACGCGGCCGTCTCGTGGCGGTCGTTCTGCTTGGTGCCCGAGCCGTGCGCGTTGATGTAGTCGATGCCCTCGGGGTTCATCCGGGCCTCGTCCAGGGCGACCTTGATGGCCTCGGCCATCTCACGGCCGTCGGGGCGCAGGCCCGTCATGTGGAAGGCGTTGCAGCGCGAGGCGTAGCCGGCGATCTCGGCGTAGATGCGGGCGCCGCGCTTGCGGGCGCTCTCCAGCTCCTCCAGGACGAAGCAGGCGGAGCCCTCGCCCAGGACGAAGCCGTTGCGGGTGCCGTCGAACGGCCGCGAGGCGTGCTCGGGGTCGTCGTTGCGGGGCGTGGTGGCCTTGATCGCGTCGAAGCAGGCCATGGTGATCGGCGAGATCGGGGCGTCGGTCGCGCCGGTGATCATCACATCGGCGGTGCCCTCGCGGATGAGCTCGACGGCGTGGCCGACGGAGTCGATGCCGGAGGTGCAGCCCGTGGAGACCACGGTGGCCGGGCCCTCGGCGCCGGTCGCCCAGGCGACCTCGGCGGCGAACGAGCTGGGCACGAAGTGGTTGTAGAGGTGCTGCGGGGTGTACTTGTGGTCGACGAGGTCCAGCCGGCCGCCGTCGCTGACGACGCGGTACTCGTTGTCCAGGCCGGTGGTGGCGCCGACCGCGCTGCCGATGGTGACACCGGTGCGGTAGGGGTCGAGGCCGGCCAGGTCCAGGCCGCTGTCGGCCAGGGCCTCACGGGCGGTCACGACGCCGAACTGGGCGGCGCGGTCCATCCGCCGGATCTCCTGCGGGCCGAGCCCGTGCAGCTCCGGGTCGAAGTCCGCCTCGGCCGCGACCTTGGAGCGGAACGGCGACGGGTCGAAGAAGGTGATGCCGCGCGTGGCCGTGCGGCCCTCGCTCAGCAGGCTCCAGAAGTTCTTGGTGCCGATGCCACCCGGCGCCAGCACTCCGATTCCGGTGATTACTACTCGGCGCCCCACTACAGGTCGCCTCCCCTCGTGTCGTACGTCGGGTGGTCGGTCGGCTTCACTTGCCAGCCGTCCAGTCGTAGAAGCGGGTGGCCATGGCGTCCTTCGGCGACCGCCAGGTCGCCGGGTCGTAGGCCTGGATGAACGGCTTGAGGTCCTCGCTGATCCCGACGAAGCGCGGGTCGGACTTGGCCTCCTCGATGAGCTCGCCGCCGTTGTCCGTGTCGAAGTCCTGGAGGTGGAAGTACAGGCCCCGGTACGAGAACAGCTGGCGGCGCCTGGTGCCCATGCGGTGCGGCATCTCGGTGGCGTCGAAGTCACCGAAGAGCTTGGCTACGTCGACGCTGTGGCCGGGGTCCATACGGGCCACGATCAGGGTGCTGTGCATGGTGGTTCTCTCTCTTCGGGAAGCGGTTTCGGGAAGAAGAAGTCGGGGCCGGCCGGTCAGCGGCCGGTGCGGTAGAGGCGCAGGAAGTCCTCGACGCCCTGGGCGACGAGCACGGCGGTGTGCTCCTCGGCCAGTGGCAGGGCGCCGTGGAAGGACGCCTGGACGACCGCGAGGGTGGTCAGCTGGACGAAGCGGACGGCGGCGCGGTCGGCGTCGTCGATGTCCAGCAGGCCGGAGTCGGCCACCGTGCGCAGGCGGTGGGCGAGGTCGGTCTGTGCCTGGCGGGGGCCCGCCGTCTGCCACTTCTCGGCCACGCCGGCGGGCAGTTCGGTGATCTCCGCGGCGAGGTGCCGGACGATCGCGAAGTGCTCGGGGAAGGCGTCCAGGGCGGACAGCCAGGCGTGGGCGAGGTCGGTGAGCTCCGTGCCCAGGTCGACCGACTCCCCCGGGCCGGGCCTGGCGACGGCCACGTCGGCCAGGTGTGCGGCGACGGAGGCCGAGGAGTCCAGGAGGACGGACAGCAGCAGCTGCCCGGTGTCCCCGGCGCAGGCGCGTACCTCGTCCCGGCTCACGCCGGCGGACGCGGCGATCGCCTCGGCCGTGGTGCGCCCCCAGCCCTGGCGGGCGAGGACGGCGCGGGCGGCCCGTGCGACGGCCTGCCGCTCCGCCGCCGTGGGCACGGGAGCGGTCGCGTCGGGTGTCGCGTCAGGGGTGGACGTCATGGCGGTCTCCGGGGGTACGGGGCGGGTCGCGGGGTGCGGGTGCGTCAGACGCGGGCCTCGCCGAACCAGCGCTCCAGCGCCATGGGCAGGTCGTGGTGGCTGCCCGGCGCGGCCCAGGCGACATAGCCGTCGGGGCGCACCAGGACGGCGGCGGTGCCCTCCAGCGGGTGCCCGGCCGGCACGCCGTGCGGCGCGGCGGTGACGATGTCGACGCGGTCGGAGAAGCCGGCGGCGCGGGCGCGCAGCGTGGCGTTGTCCTCCAGGTCGAGCAGCAGGCCGCGGCCGGCGTGCAGGAGCTCGGTGCTGGACGTCTTGCGGTCCGGGGTGACCAGCTCCAGGCGCGGCATGCGCTTGCCCAGGAGCGGGTGGTCGCCGCGGCCGACGTTGTAGGTGATCTCCAGGCCGCTGACCATGCCGGCCAGGTGACGGCTGACCGGCTCGTAGGCGATGAGCTCGTTGAGCACGTCGCGCAGCGGCTGGACCTCCGGGCCGGAGAGGAAGAGCAGGCCCTGGGCGCGGGTGTTCATCAGCAGCCGCTGACCCACCGGGTGGCGCTCGTCGTGGTAGGTGTCGAGCAGCGACTCCGGGGACCGGCCGCCCACGACCGCGGCGAGCTTCCAGCCGAGGTTGACCGCGTCCTGGATGCTGGTGTTCATGCCCTGGCCGCCGGCGGGCAGGTGGATGTGGGCGGCGTCGCCGGCCAGGATGACCCGGCCGCGCCGGTACTCGGTGACCTGGCGGGTCGCGTCGCCGAAGGAGGAGACCCACTCCGCCTCGGCGTGCGAGATGTCGGTGCCGGTCAGGCGCTGCCAGGCGGCGGCGACCTCCTCGAAGGAGGGCGGCGTGGTGCGCCGCTGCGGCGGGGTGCCGCGCTCGCAGACGATGATGCGGGTGGTGCCGCCGGGCAGCGGGCCGACCATCACCATGCCGCCCGGCAGGGTCTCACCGATCATGCGCGGCTCGAGGTCGACGCCGCGGATGTCGGCGAGGAACATCTCCAGGGTGGCCCCGGTGCCGGGGAAGTCGAAGCCGGCCGCCTTGCGGATGAGGCTGCGGCCGCCGTCACAGCCGATCAGGTAGCGGGCGGTGAGGGTCTTGACGCCCTCGGGGCCGCGGACCTCGACGGTGACGTGGTCGCCCTCGTCGGTGAAGGAGAGCACCTCGTGGCTGCGCCGCAGGTCGGTGCCCAGCTCGGTGACCCACTCCTCCAGCACGGTCTCGGTGTGCGACTGCGGGATGGACTTGGCCGCCTGCTGCGCGCCCTCCAGCACCGCGAAGTCGACCGGCAGGCCGCCGAAGTGGCCCTGGTTGCTGGTCTCGATGTCACCGAAGCGGGAGAGCAGCCCGCGCTGGTCGAAGATCTCCATGGTGCGGGCGGTGAAGCCCAGTCCACGGGACTCCCCCGTGCGCTTCGGCAGCTTCTCCAGGACGATGACCTCCACTCCCGCGAGCCGCAGTTCACCGGCGAGCATGAGCCCGGCCGGACCGGCGCCCGCGATTATCACGGCAGCGTCCATGGACCTCTCCTTGGGTGTGAATATTCCTTCGAGGGGGCCGCGTCGGCGGCCGGATGAGAATGCAGCGCCCGAAGGCCGGTGCAACCGGCCGCGCAAACAGTTCGGTGACGCTGGTAAAGAGCTTCTTCGCTTTCCTCGTCCGGAGTCAAGGTGCCTTGATCCAGGTTTTCGTGAGGAAATGTCAGAGCCTTGCAAGATCCGCACCAGAGCTGGGTGACGGAGGCAGATCCGCAGGTGAGAGGCGTTTTACGACCCTGTGGCCACCGACTTTTCGACAGCTCTGCGGATACTGGACAACAGCTTCTTCGCCCGCACCCCCACCCGTCAAGGGCCGGATGTTCAGGGGAGTGTGAAGCTGTGTCAAGGAAGCTAAAATTCCATCAGGTCCATACAAAGCGACCCCCACTTCCTTGCCCGCACGACCCGGCGTAATTATGTTTCGCCGGTACCGCCATTTCCTTTTCGGAGGGCAAGGGCGGACGGACATGAGCCATGGGGGACACAAAGATGAACATGAATCGGGAACCGGTGGGCGCGTTGTGCCGAGGGGCGGGCTGCGCCCGGCGCGGCGCCTCGGAGGACGGCGGGCCCGCCGCCCGGCCCGTCCCGGCCGGGGCGGCGCTGTGCGAGGCGTGCCGGGCACGCCTGGTGCGCGAGCTCGCCGGGCTGCCGGGGCTGTACGAGGAGTGCGGCCGGCTGCTGGGCGGCTCGGAGCGGTCCCAGGAGAGGGTCTCGGGCGGTCCGCTGCCCGGGATGCCCTTCAACGCCGCCGCTTCCGAGGCCCGTTCGGCGATCCTGGGCGTACTGGGCTCCTGGTCGGGGCTGGTGGCGGACGAGCGGCGGCTGCGCGCGACCCCGCCGCGGGAGCCGGCGCCGATGACGCGCTTCCTCCTGCTGCACGCCGGCTGGCTGGCCGGCCACCCGGCGGCCGACGCCCTCTCCCGCGAGGTCGCCAAGGCGGTGCGGCGCGCGCGTCATGTGATCGAGCCCGTGGCGCCGCGCCGGGTCGCGGTCGGCGCCTGTGTGGAGGCCGGCTGCCGGGGCGGTCTGACGGTGACGCTCCGCCCCGGGGACACCAGCCCCACCGCCATCACCTGTGACACCGACCCCGCGCACCACTGGCCCGGCAGCCAGTGGCTCGGGCTCGGCCGCCGCATCGCGGCGGCCCGGCGGGACGAGGGAGCGGCACGGGTGCGCTGGCTGGGCGCCGGGGACATCGCCCGGCTGTGGGGCATCGCGCCGGGCAGCGTCTACCGTCACGCGAGCGAGCGCGGCTGGCGCAGACTGAGCCGCTCGGGCCGCACGTATTACCACGAGGCGGACGTCCAGGAGACGCTGGAGTCACGGACGGGAACGGCCAAGACGGGCTGAGCTCACACGCCGGCCGGGCCGAATCCCGGCCCGGACGGCGTGTGAGGCCACCGCGCGGAGCGCGCAAGGGGGCCCGAGGGACGTCAGCCCCCGATTCGGGAAGGGGCGGGTACGGGAAAGAATCCGCCCCGGCACCCGCACGGGGCACCGGGGCGGACCACTGACCACAAGGGTCACAGAGTCACCGTCTCCACCAGCAAGGTGCGCGGCAACTCCCGCCGCACCAGACTCAATTCCTCACTCGACAGCGAAGCCGTCGTCACCACCAGACACCGCAGCCCCTGGAGCCCTGCCAGCCCCTCCCTCGCCATCTCACGGAAGGCCGGCGCGCCCAGGCGCGCCACCGTGACCCTCTCCTCCCGTATCAGCGTGGCCAGTTCGCGCGGCCCGAGGCCCCGGGGGGCGATCAGCAGCTGCGCGCCGGCCATCAGCGGCGCCCAAAGGCCCAGCGCCGACCCGCCGTCCGGGCCGTACGCGCTGAGGGCGACATCACCGGGGCGTACGGGCAGGAAGCGGGCGTCCTCGACCAGGGCGGTGAGCGCCTTGTGCGGCACGCACACCCCCCAGGGCGCGGAGGCGGGGCCGGTCACGGGCAGCACGTAGGCCGGCCCGTGTGCCGGGACCCCGGTCGCCGGGGGCACGGCACCGCGCGGGGCGGGCACCGTGGTGGGGCCCAGGAGCAGGGTGGGGATCGGTTCGTTCCAGTCCCCGGCGAACAGTTCCTGGGTGATGACGGCGCGGGCGCCGGTGTTGCGCAGCAGCGCCGCGCGGTCGCCGCCCCGGGGGTGCTCGCCCGGGCCGAGGGCGAGGTAGGCGCCGCCGGCCTTGAGGACGGCCAGCAGCGCGGTGACCTGCCGTGCGGAGGGCTCGAGGCACACCGCGACCGTGTCGCCCTCGCGGACGCCGAGGGCGCGCAGCCGGTGCGCCAGGTGGTTGGCCCGCCGGTCGAGCGCCGTGTACGTGAGCGTGGCGTCATGGGCGCGGACCGCGGTGCGGTGCGGGAAGGCGGCCGCCTGCCGCTCGACCGTGCCGTGCACCGTGTCCGCCGGGGAGGGCGTGACCGAGGGCGCGTACGGGGGGCCGGGCGGCGCGGTGGCCATGGGCAGGGGGCCCGGGAGGGCCGGGAGCGTGGGGACGGGCATGACCGGTCAGTCCTTGATCTCGCAGATGACGGCGCCGGAGGAGACGGAGGCACCGACCTCGGCGGTGATGCCCTTGACCGTGCCCGCGCGGTGCGCGTTCAGCGGCTGCTCCATCTTCATCGCTTCCAGGAC
>NZ_JAJQQS010000037.1 GCF_021228125.1 Streptomyces albireticuli | reverse complement strand
AGGCGACGCGGCATCCCGCGTCGCGGGCCACAGCCAGTGGCAGGGCCCCGATGGAAGCGGGCTGGTCGACCACGACGAGCACGGTCCCGTGCTTGGCCTGGAGCTTGGTGAACAGCTCACGCAGCTTCGGTTCACTGTTGTCCAGGCCCACGAAGACCTTCACCTGGTCGAGCTCGGTCACGTGCGTTCCTCCAGCGAGAGGTCTTGCCTGCCCGGCCTCACCTGCGGCACTGATCCCCGGCATCCACGTTATGAAGAGCCTGCCGAAACGCGGCGGTCCTGCCCCCATTAGCGGTCTGTCAGTGCCTCCGGGCCCGGTGACACCACCCCCGGATCATGTGGTCCAACAGGGGGAGAAGTCATGCCGGCCCCGGAGGCCGGGAGCCCCATTGCCGGGCCGTGGAGAAGATAACGGGGGGCCAGCGGGCCTACGGACGCTGTTGAGGCGTGACCACCGTGCCCTATGACAGGAGACCGGTCGCTCCGCTGCGGCCGTGTGGTGGCGATGAGCTGTGCCCCTGGCGCCGGGGGGTCGCTGCGGCGGCAGACCGCCGCAGTGCCTTGAGCCATCCCGGCGACCTCTTCCTGCCGCGCTACCATGCATCGCTCGCCTCCCCTGGGGGCGTGTGCAAGGTGGTGTACGCCTATCACCTTAACTGGCGGTCCATGGGCCTGCACGGGCCTCTGGTTTCGGTTGGCTGAGTGGTGAGAGCCCTGGGGCTCTCGGCGCCCCACGAGGAAGCGTCGTCCACCGGTGATAGGGACTGCCGTGCCGATAAGCCAGTGTGGGCCACCAGAGCAGTCGGAAGGGGCCTTGCGAACACACCCGGTTCACGCAGTCCGGTGCTGGACGACGCGCTGGGGTGACCTGCGGAGTTACGCGATCCAGCAGCCGAACCTTGCGGCGTACGCGCTGAGTGGTCATGAGGTACCGGAAAGACGGCCACACCGAGGACGCCCTGTCCCAGGCCCGTATGCAGGCCGACCCGTTTCACGACTACGACGACCAGGTCGCCCTGGCCCGGATCGCCGCCCACGTGACCGCCCTCAGCGCCCACGGCCGCAGCCCCCACCCCACTGCCTGGCAAGCGGACCGCGCTGCATGAACGCGCCGCCCATCCCCTCGACGCTCTGGCCGTCGCCGTCGTCAGCGACCACCAGGCGATCACCTCGCTCGCCTTCCTCACCGACAACCTAGTAGGGCTTGGTCAGGTTGGTGTGAGTGCGGGTATGTCGCGGTGACAGGTGGGGCAGGCGCCGGTCCAGGTGGCGAGAAGGGTCTGCAGTTCGCGGACGATCCGGTAGAGGGTCAGGCCGGCGCCGTTTCTTTTGGGGCTCGGGCCAGTCGCTGGAGGGTGCAGAAGGCGCGGGCGGCGGAGACCAGGGTGACGTGATGGTGGCACCCGTTCCAGGTCCGGCCTTCGAAGTGGGCCAGGCCCAGGGCTTGTTTCATCTCGCGGTAGTCGTGCTCGATCCGCCAGCGGAGCTTCGCCAGCCGCACCAGCGTGGTCAGCGGGGTCTCGGCGGGGAGGTTCCCGAGCCAGAACTGGACCGGCTCGGGTTCGGTGGCGGGCCATTCGGCCAGCAGCCAACACGCGGGCAGTTCCGCACTCCGGGCGGCCTGGCTGGACTTTCCGTCCGGCGGGGCGGACCCGCAAGGCGATGAACCGTCCGTACATGCGCTTCAGGCCGCTACGGCCGGTGCCGGGGCGGGAGCCCTCGCGCCACTGCACCGGTCTGGCCGCGGACCGTCCGGCATCGATGGCCAACTGTCTCACGCTCCTGGCCGGGCTGGGGTACTGCGCTGTCGGTGGACGGCCGTATCCGCCGTAGGACGGAACGGTCGGCACTGCATCGCCGGGGTGTGCGGTCACGGTGGTGGAGATTCCCACCACGTAGTGCAGTCCGCGTTCCTCGAGGCCGAGGCGGAAAGCGGCGGTGTCCCCGTATCCACCGTCGGCAACAGCCAGCGGAACATCGACGCCCCACGACCGCGTCTCATCGACCATGTCCAGAGCCAGCTGCCACTTCTCGACATGGCCGGCGTCGGCCGGAATACCGCACCCGGTGCGTCGGCCGACTTTGACCGGGTCGGCCTTCGGGGACGCCGGGTCCCAGGTCTGCGGGAGGAACAGACGCCAGTCGACGGCGGCCGACGCGTGATCGGAGGCCAGATGAAGAGACACGCCTGCCTGGCAGTTGGTGACCTTCCCCGCCGTGCCGGTGTACTGCCGCGACACACACGCCGAGGCATCACCAAGAGATCAGGGTTGCCAGGAGCGGAGGCGGTCGGCGATGTCGAAGGTGTCCACGCGCAGGGCCTTGATGTCCTCGATCAGCTGGATCCACTGGTGTTCGCTCGCGACGACGGTTTCTCCGGAGGCTTCGATGTAGGCGACGGCGACGCCGTATCCGTAGAGCTCGTTGCGTGCGGGCAGTGCTCGCTGCAGGACGAGCGTGTCGAGCAGGGCGGCGGCCCGCCAGTAGGCGTCGGGGTCGCCGACCTCCAGGTGCGGGGTGTTCACCCGGTGCCGGGCGATGGCCGCGACCAGGGCCGAGTAATCACGGACCTGCAGGTCCTTGCCGAGTACGCGTTCTTGCCGGTCGAGGAGCCACCGGACGTCTATGTGCAGTTCCAAGGTCAGGCCGCCCGGGAGGTCGAACGGCTGAGGCCGGAGACCTTGGGGAGTCCGCCGAACGCGGCGTCGAAGGCCTCGGCGAAGCCGGGACGCTCGACCGCGGCGTCGAAGGCGGCGGTCGCCTGTCCGAGGTGGGCCTGGTGCTCCTGCTGCTTCGACAACTCGTCGAGATAGGCGGCCAGGCTCATCCCGCGCGCGGCGGCCAGAGCCTTGAAACGGTCCCGCGTACTCGTGTCGATCCTTACGCTGGTGTCAGCCATACACGCCAGTATGCACCAGCGCATGCATCAACGCATACACTCGACACCTTCTCGATCCCCAGTGCGGGAAGGGTCGCCGCACTCTTCCTTGCAAGGACCCGCGAAAGAGCTCCCTGAAGAGCGACAGGACATTCGACACTGAGCCCGGCCGACGCCGTTCCGCAGGGCAGCTCCCGGACTGCGGCGAGGGCCCGATCCGGAGCGCTCCCGGGGGTGATGATCAACTCCACCCACTACTCCGGGCACGCAACCCGGTGGGCTGCGACCACGGACGGGGAGTCCTCACAGACCTCCTCCCCCGTCTTCACCAGCTCGGGCACGGCGACGGGTGGCGGTGCAGCGGCGACCGGGCGGGGCCTACGGCTCGTGCGACGCGGATCAGGTCGACGTCGGGCGTTTCGCCGCCCACCCAACGGAGGGACCGCGTGGGACGTGCGGCGCCCGGGCGCGGGTATCGGCGGTCGGTGTCTGCGTCACCTGCTGCCCAACGACCAGGAACGTCCGCAGGAAGCTAGGCGGCCCCACAAAGAAGCGGAATATTGCCTACCGCACGATCCGGCCCGGGGTGTTCCCGGGTTCTCAACTCGCGGGCTCAAACAGGGTTTCGTGGCGCTGTGAGAGTAGGTATCTTCCGCGCTGTAGCACCTCTGCATCACTCGCCTCGCAGAAGGTACAACACACTTGATGTACACTCTTCGCCCGCTCGCCAACGGACTCCGTACCGACCACCCCGTGCCCGACCCGCCGTTCGTGGACGACTCGCACATCCCCGTGGAGGACCGGCGCGCCATCGAGGCGGTCGGCCGCAACGTCGGCGACGGCATGTGGGGCCGCGAGGATCGCGACCACGGCGGCGGGTGGCGGGCGTTCACCACCGATCCGATCCGTCATGACCTGGCCTGGCGCGTGCGCTACCACCCCGAGCACGGCCGGTCGGTCCTGATCATGCGCGACGACGACGCCGCCAGCATGCACACCCAGTGGTGGGGCGACGTGCTGCTCTACCGGACCGGCGGGTACTGGTGGGACGGCACCACCTGGTATCACCCCGGTCAGGTGTGGGACGGCGCCAGCGAGCGCTACGACCGCCGCCCGGTGAAGGCCGCCCGCACGGTCACCGCCGCCGAACTGCTCGACGACAGCGCCGACCCCGCCCAGGGACGGGTGCTCACGATCGCGAACTTCGACACGGAAGCCCCAGAGGCCCCAGGCGCGGACCGCTGGCTCGACGACCTGGCGCTGTGGGCCGCACGCCGCAAGGAGCGCGGGGAGGAGGCGCCGCTGTCCGGGTGCGTGGTGCGGCTCTCCGCGCCCGAGCTGGCCGGCGACCAGCTGCTGGGCGCTCCCGACGTGGCGAAGCTGGCCGGCATCGCCGCCTCCACCCTGCGCGCCTACAACTCCCGTGGCGAGGGCGCGGTGCCGCCGCCGCAGGCCACCGTCGCCGGCCGCAGCATGTGGGCCCGCCCGGTCGCCGAGGACTGGGCCGAGGCCCGCCGCCGCTCATCCGACAGCGTGGCCGCCACCGTCGCCTCCAGCGGGAAGGACACCCTGCCGGTCGGAAAGGCCGACCTGCGCGAGCGGTTCGCCAGAACCTTCTACTCGCTGTTGTGGGAGCACCCCGAGCGGCGCAAACGCTGGGTCCTGCGCCACCGCAACGAGGCCGCGGTCCGCCAGGTCTCCGACGAACTGGCATGGGAGGTGGCGGCCGGCCTGAAGGACATCCTTCCCGTGGAGGGGCTCGCGGCGACCCTCCGGCATGCCGTCCTGGACGAGTTCGCCAGCGGACTGGAGCTCTACCGCAGTCTCCACAGCGAGGACGAGGACCCGGTGTTCTTCGGCATCCTGCACGACGTGGCCCGCATGCTGGACTGGTTCATCCGCCACCACCCCAACCACGCCCGGTACGTCATCAGCGAGATCATCGGCGACGCCGAGCGGCGTATGGAGATCCCCCGCCAGATCAGCGCGCGGTCTCTGCGCACGGCCCTGGCCCTCGACGGCAAGCTCGACGAGAAGGTGATGAGGGAGTACCTCGACCGCGTCCTGCCCCCGTCATCCGCCCCCTGACCAGCAGCCATCAGACCCAAATGCCAGAAGGACGGCCCGCCTGCCCTACCGTGGCGGAATACTACGGCGGCGGGGGTCCGTACACAGAGGAGGGCGCCGGCAACAGCCTCCTGCGGCTGATGACGCCGGACAGTCGGCTGCGCAGCGCCAGGAGCAGCTTCTGCTCCGCCTTCTGCCCGGCCGCGATCACAGCCTGCTTCTCCGCCCGAGCTTTCGCGTCGGCTCTCAGGGCAGTATCCGCGGCCTCCACTAGGTCCGACTGGCGGTCGAGCTCCTGGCGCAGGCGCTGTTCCTTGGCCAGTGCCTCGGCGAGCTCGGTGGCTACGTGCTCACGGCCCTTGGGCGCGGTGGTGCGAGTCAGCTTCCCCACTGCGGCAATCACTATGGTCCGGTGCTGGCGGTGCTGCTCGCCGGTGGTCTCGAACCGTTGCACCTGCTGTGGTACGCCGACCGCTCGTACGGGGTGAGCAGGGCGCTGCTCGCTTCCCGGCCGCGGGTCATCGCTCGGGCCAGTTGCCGCTGCAGGACGTCCGCCGTGCGCTGCGCGAGGCCCAGGTCGCTGCCCGCCCCTACCTGCTCGGCCTCGCCGAGCTCGCCGGGCTCATCGAGCCGGAGCGTTTCATCGGCCCGCCCCCGGCGGGCACCCGCTGACCCGCCACAGGCGACCGAGTCATCGGAGCCGCGAGGGCTGACACCCCGCACCACCGAGGCCCCGCCTGCTTGACACGGGCAATCTCCCGAGTGCGGGCCGTCCTGCGCGTTGTCCCTCGCCTCAGTGGTAGCCGGTGCACGATTGCCCGCTGCCCGGAACCGTCACGCACGCACGGGCCTTCCGGGGGTCCTTATTGCTGACCATCGGTGAGTACGTGTCCGTGCCTGACGAGATCGGCCGGTGATACGTCAGCCCCTGGTCGTCCTGCACCAGGGCGTCGTCCCCGGACTTCCCCTCGGTCAGCTGCGCCCAAGCCGCCCGGCAGTCCGGGTTGTACCGCAGCCGGATCCCCTTGCCGAGATACGACTTGCTCTCCAGGGTCGTCGCCCGTCCCGAGGCACAGCCGGTCTGGTTCGGGTCGGCGCCGTCGCAGGAAGCGCCCTCACACGTTACCAGCGCCTTGGGCGCGGGAGCGGCGGGGGCGGCCGGGGCCCATCCGGCCGTCGAGAGGACGAGCAGCCCCGTAGCGGTGGCGAGGGCAGAACGTCTTGCGTTCATGGGATTCCTCCCTATCAGGTGAACCTGAGGACTATATGCCCAGGCCCATACCGCATTGTGGCGCACTGTCCCTCAACGCTGCCAGAGGGCCGTCCATCATCAACCCCGTGGGGATCCGGGCTTAACGCCATCCGCTGGTCGCCTGGTCCCCAAGACCGGGCGCCCCCGAGAAGACGTGCGGGACCATGGCTCCCATGCCCAGCACTGTGTGGACCCCCTGCTGCGCACCGAGCCCGCCAAAGGAATGATCAGCCGGAGCGGAAGTCGTCTCTGCCTCACCCGGGGTAGGCGATGGACACCGCCGGGTCGAAGGGGCCGGCAACCAGTTTGGTGAGGGCGGCGTCCAGGAGGCGCTGGTCGTACTCGTCGAGGGACGCCTACTTTTTGTCCGCGTCCGGCGTGAAGGCGGCGCGGTAGGTCACCGGGCAGCCTCGTGGGGCACCACGGGCAGGGTGCCGGCGTCGGCCTGGTCGAACGCGGCGTGCACCGCCGGTTTCTTCTCGAAGACCGCGATACCGCCCCACAGCCCGACGAGATGCGTGACGGCCTTGTCGTCGGGAGCGCCCGCGAGGGTGTCGGCGAACTGGTGGCGCAGATGTCGGGGCAGGGCACGCAGCACGGCAAGGACGGTATCCGGGCGGCGCGGGCGCTCCGGCCGGCCGTACGGCTCTGCGGGCTGTGCGCTCACAAAGCTCGCTCCCATCTGACGGGGTGAGGGCGCCGGGCGGGCATCAAGGCCCCACGATATCGCGCTCGCCGGTCGCCGCACCGCCGACCGAGCCAGGCCGAGCACCGACCGCGCGCTTCACGCGCCCTGGAAGCGCCGAAGTGCGGCCGCGTCGGATACCAGCGCCTGTCAGGCCGCACTCGAAGGCCAGATTCCGCACAAGCAAGAAGATTCCTCATATACCAGGATAAAGAACCGAACAGCTGCGCCTCAGCGCGGCCGACGGGAAAGATGGGCCCCAAGAGGCGCATCCCCGGAACAGGAGTCCCCTGCTCTTATCCCGGTGAGAGCATTTCCGTCTGCGGGCCCGGAACGGCCTCCCCTTCATCCGGCCATTGGCGTACTCGCGAAAGGACGCGGCGCGCGGTCGGGCCCCTTTGTGTGCGCCCATTCGTCCGTGTACGAGATCCTCTGCTCCACGCTGCCCGAGTTCCTCGGCAGTCTCGCCGCCGGCCTGACCTTCACCACCGTCGGCTGGTCCACCAAGAAGTTACGGGAGCGCCGTGCGCTGCGGCGGCCGCCCCGTCCCACCACCCCGGAGAATCGCCCGGACGACCAGATGTAGCCGGAGCCCGGCGCTTTGTCCCGGGTGTGCGTGGGAATCAGGCGCGTGCCAGCGCACTCCTCGATCACCGCCCTCGCCCGGCTCGTCGACGACCTGGTGCCGACGGCCGCGCGGCGACGGTGAACGCGCCGTCGCTGGAGAGGCGCCGCGAGCTGTCTCCTCTTCGAGGCCCTGGGCCCGGGTGAGGCCCGCCCCCAGGGGGTCCATTGCAGGGGACGGGCCTCGTGTGCACTCGCGGCCACGAACCTGCCCTCGTCCTCGGGGGCTTCCAGATCCCGACCGGAGACCGTGCCGGAGCAGCGGGCCTCACGTACGACAACGACGGAGTGCACGGGCTGGTCACCTATCAGCCCGGCCGGTCTGATGTCCCCGTGGGCAGCCTGCCCCTTTTCGCGGGTGCGCAGGGCGCGCCGGGCCCGAAACCCGTTTCCCCCAGGGGTTGTCCGGCCGGATCCTTGATGATGGGGACTGCCGGGCAACGGATTAAGCAAAGGCTGGGAGTTCGCACATGGTGGTGGAGGCGGGTATGCAGGAGGAGCTCGTCGCGGGGCGGGAGTGGATGGTGCGCCTGGACCCTGACGGCCGTCCCTCCGCCGGCACGGTCCGGCTTTCCTGCTCCCACCCGGCCTGCCCTGATCAGCGTTTCCCCAGTACGGCCGCGGGGCGCAAGGCCGCGGTCGGGCACATCAACATGCACCTGGCCCACATCCGCGCAGGCGGCGGGCCGCGCCCCAGGGCCTGGTGCGGCTGCCGCGCCGCCGACTGCGCCTGGCACACCCCCGACCCCAGCACCCTCATCGGTCGGGGCGCCGGTGCGCGGCCGGCATCGGAAGCAGTGAAGTGCGGGGGCCCGGTGGTCCTGGCGGTGTGCGCGGACCGTGCCGGGCGGCTGTGGCGGATCGCGGAGACCTGCGCGCGCTGCGCGGCCGCCATGCCCGACTGCCGGATCCTGGACACAGCCCCGCCCCCGACCCCTCCCACTGCGGCCACGGCCGTGACGGACCAGGAAAGGGCGGCGAAGCCGGGGGTGGTGCGGTGGCGGTGTCCTCCGACCGCGCCCCGTCCGCCACCTCCCCCTCCGGCGTTGTCCCTTCTCCCCCGGTCACCGGGCCGGCTCCGCTCCCCCACGCCCGCACCGCCTCGCCCGCTGGGACGGCCCGGCGGGCGCGGCGGTGGGGGAAGATCGCGCAGCGGATCGTGCCCTACGACCTCCAGCCCGAGGCGCTGCGCGCGGAGCTCATCGAGCTCGGCGACGCATTCCGTGCCTACCAGCGGCGCCCCGAACCCGACCTCGCCCTGTTGGCCCAGCTCCATGAGCGTAAAGCCCGCGCGTTCGCCCTGTGGGCCGACGCCACCGGCGACGGATCCCTGCGCCACGAGGCACAACGCGCCCAGACCGCCGCGCAAACCACCTGGGACATGCATGAGAGCCGTGGCGGCCTGCCAGCCGGCGGTACGGCGGGCGGGGACGGGCCGGTGGTGGAACGGCTGCTGACCCGGGGCCAGGCCCAGCCCGCCCGCACCGTGCTGGACTACGTCCAGGCCCACGCCCCGCACCCCGACGCCGAGGTGCGCCTCGCGGTGCTCCTCCTCGCTCTGCGGGCCGCGCGCGCCGGCACCGGCAACATCACCGGACAAGACCTCACCAGCTGGCTACCCGAGGACGCCGGGAAAGTACTTCAGCAACTCGTCGCGGCCGACTGGCTGCGCCTGCCCGGCACCGTCACCGAAGCTCTCGCCTCGCGGCCCGAGAACCCCACCGCGTTCACCATCCCCGCGCTGCTGCCCGGGCAGCCCCGCCCGTTCGCCTTCGGCAAGACCACCCGCTCCAGGATCTCCGGCTGGGCCCAGAAGACCGTGGGAGACCGCAAGATCCGCAAGAAGAAACTGGGAGCCACCACCCGCCTCCTCGCCCTGTACACCGCCGCCCACACCCGCCCCGACGGCCACCTCGGGACCGCTGAGGACGACGGACTCCACCTCGACAAGGTCGCCGCGTTCTGCGCCGTGCCACCCGAGAACGTCGCCGAGCACGCCGCGCAGCTGATTGCCGCCGACTGGCTCACCGAAGCCGACACCGCCCGGGGAAGGCTGCACGGACAGCTCACCGAGCGGGTTCTGCCGCTCGGAGGGTTGCTCTGACCGCCCCTGCCCTGGACCTCGTCCGGCCGCTCGTGCCCCCAGACGGGCGGCCGTCGTCGGCGGGTCCTTCTTTCCGGTGCCTCATGATCACTCCTCCGCTTCGTCGACCCACTCGAGGTGCAGGTCGTGGGCGAGGCGTCGTCGTGCTCCGCGCACGTGGGAGCGGACCGTGGCGGGTGAGATGCCCATGATCTCCGCGACGCGGCTTGTGGGGTAGCCGAGGACGTAGCGCAGGACGATGACGTCGTACTGGCGCTCGGGCAGGCGGGTGATGGCGGCGTAGAGGCCGAGGGCGGGATTCCAGGACTTGGAGGCACGAGCGGGCGGCGTCCATGACCGCGGTGAAGGCGGCGGTCTCCACCAGAGCCCCGCGCGACCGTCGCCTCGCGGCCATCAGGCTGGTGATCTTCTCTTTCAGGGCGGCCAGTGCGAAGGCCGGGAGGCTGGGTTGCTGGAGCGCGTGACTCCAACTGCAGTGCCAGCTGGCAGAAGGTCTCCTCGACTACCCATTCGGCGTCGGCTGTATCGCCGAGCTGGAGGTGGGCGTACTGGAGGTAGGGGTGGTGGTAGAGGGAGAAGAAGCCGGTGAAGTCGGCAGGTAAGCCCAGCGCGTCGTGCAGCACCGGACCGTGTGAACCGGGTGTGTTCACGAGGCCCCCTCCGGATGGCTGGGGGGGGTGGTCCACACTCGCCCACCATCAGCCGCTCCCGGGCCTTCTCGCGGGCTTGTGCCACCGCCTTGTCCTCCAAGCCCTCCACGTCAGCTTCGGTCCTGCGGTCTCTTTGTCGCTCATCAGGACGCCCCCGCATCGGTCAGAGCCAGCTCCTGGACGAGGTGGCGGGCGCAGACACTCCGGGTCGGCAGGGCCAGGCGGCCGCACGAAACTCCGTCCGTACCGGGGCAGGTCAACGGTCCGGCTGGAGAGTCGGGCACGGCAGGCAGGGGCGCGGCCAGCGTGGCAGCTTCCTCACGGCACAGCTTGCACAGGCCGTCCTCGAGCGCCCGGCCGGTCAGGAAGATCCGGCACCCGCACTCGCCGCAGGAGCCGCGCGGCAGGCCCTCCGGCTCACGCGGTGCCGGCAACGGTGCCCTGCCTCCGCCGGTTGCCTGCTGGAGCTCGCAGTCCGGGCAGACGCCGGACCGACCGGGCGTGCTGCCGTGCTCGGGGCACAGGCCCTGCTCCAGACGCTGGGCGCGCTGGCGGGCGGCGAGCTTGTCGGCGACGACTTCCTCGCACACGGCGCAGCGCATCCCGTTCGACCAGCGCACCCCGGACTCGCAGTCCAGGTGTCCGCAGCCCCAGCGCGGCAGCGCGACCCCGAGCAGCCGCCCGGGTCACGGATCTCCGAGGTCGTCACCTTGGCGAACCGAACGGTCAGCCAGTGCTGCAGTCGCTCAGCGTCCACCCCGACCGTCAGCTGGCGGCCGACCTCCCGGGCGATCTTCCGGATGACGAACGGGTTGTTCACCCGGGCCAGCAGCCAGTGCACCGGCTCCAGCACCGCGTAGATCCGAGGGCTCATGGACAGCTGCGGTCCGGTGTACGACGAGCGCGGCGACCTCCCGCCGCTGCTGCGCTTTTCGCCGTCCGGCTTCGAGGGGGAGGGTGCTGGTAGTGGCCTCGACAGCCACCGGGGGGAACCCTCCGATGAGGAAGTCGGGCGCACCACCGGTGCGCTCCAGGACGTGTCCCTGTTCCTGGAACGCGGCGAACAGAGCAAGTTCCAGGACCCGAGGGGAAAAACCACCCGCCTGGAACTCACGGACGAAGCTGCGATCGGCACCATGGAAAGCCGCGAAAGTCTCGTCCATCAACCACCGAGTGGCCTGATGGATATGATCATCACACACAACGCGGAAGCGCGGGTCCATGACCTCGTCAGACACCTTGCGGACACGTTCGAACAAACTGTGGGGCATAACCGCCTCTCTACACCATTGCACAGGCCAGGGCAGACGCCGGGATGCCTTGCCAACAGATCGCAGTGCGGACGGGCCTTTGAGGAGGAGCCGTTGCCTGCGGCCGCCGTCAAAGGAGAGGCGCGGCAGAGGCGCCGGTGTACGAAGTGTGCACCCGTGCCGGTTCTCGCTCCGCACGCAGCTGAGGAGCAGACAAGACCCGCGAGAGCATAGTGAGCAATGCCGGGTGCGTTCACGGGGCCCGAGTTGTTCCGTGCAGTGAGCTCTTTCAGTGTGGTCACTGATCGGGTGGGGGTGGTGGTGTCCGCAACGTACGAGGCTCCCGTGCCGTTGGGGGAGATGTTCGAAGTCTCAACCCGTCAGTACAGAAGCCTCGTTGGTTCCCTATCCTGCCGTACTCGACCTGCCTCATGCGCTGGTCGAGTGGGTCACGTTGCTCATCGTCACCCGTGAGGGTGACCGCCGCTGCAAACTTCCGCCGCTTCGGCGTGCCCTCGTCGGGCTGGTGTACCTGCGCCGGCATGACACCCTTACCCAGCTCGCCGCTGGTTTCGGCATCGCAGGCGGCACTGCCCCCGCTGACACCGCAGCAGCCGTCGGGCTGCTGCGGTGTCAGCGCGCCCGGGCTGCTGCGTGCCCTACGCGAAGCCGCCCCCGACTATCCAGCGAACTATCAACCGCACGCTTTCCGCAACACGGCCACCAGTCGAGCGGGGCGTGGGCCCGTCTGAAATCCTGGCGGATCTTCCGCAAAGCCCCGGTGCAGCCCCAATCGAATGGCGGCAATCGCCACTGCCGTCCTCACCCTGGAGCCGCAACACTGAAAGAACTCACAGACTCCGTTGAAAATCCTACCAATACCACCAGTCAGCGACCGCCCTGAAATTCTTACTCCACTTTGGAGACAGTGTATTCGATTTCGACATCACCACCATCCTCCCCCCACAGATTTACCGTTTTATTTCCGACTCCGTCCTCAGGAGCCCAGTAATACGTTCCATAAGCAACAAAGTCGTCAGGATTCGGTCCACTATCCCAATCCATTAGATCAACATGGATGGCAAATCCAGAATTAGATATCACATCTTTGTCTGAAGACTTTCCGTCATAAAGCACATGCGGCGGCGGTGTAGTGGGAGGTCCGTTCCATGCAGTCGCATCACTCTTGCTCTTCTGCCACATTAAAGCCGTAGAAGGGTTCGGGGGATTCCCTGACTGGGCTCCCTTTACCCGAACCTCTCCATAATACTCCCATCCGCATTTATACAATTTCCCTGCAGGGAATGTGCATTCATCGTCAAATTTCTTTACGGTGACTTTGTTTACGTGCAGCTTATATTTGCTTTCGTCGGCGGAGATATCTCCGGCTATTACTGGGTCGTGGTCACTGGGACTCGTCTGCGGGTAGTGCTCTCCGGCTTTGCCTCTGACTTCATACCGGGCAAACGCGGGAGTTACCCTCTGGTTCCAATGCGCCGGCTTATAGTAGCCTTCACGCGGAAGGATGTAGTCAAGGTACTCCGGTGCATCATTTCCTGCATCCACATTATATTTTTTTCCGTACCGATACTTACCGATCGTATTAACTTCAGTGTCAAAAGAGTACTGCCACCCTAGATACTTGTCGGCTGGATGCAGCTTCATCCTATCGATTAGATTCTCATACTCCGTCTTCCCGTTAATAGATTTCGCAGTGCCCCATAGATTGATATTTAGATCACCGGCGAAAATTGCCATTTGATCCTTCGGTAAATTTTGATCCTCGACAAATTTATCAATCAGCTGAAGCTCTTCATCCCGCTTCTGCACGAACGACCATACGCCGTCTTTTTCTTCACACCGAGGAGGGATCCAACTTTTATCGTCGGCCTGTAAGTGAGTTCCGATGATGTTCGCATATTTGTCTCCAACTTTAATCTGCGCATATGCCGCGCCTTTGGCAGAGTGATGATCTGCCCCACACCCGCTAGGAAATATCAGCTGCTTCCTCTTAATAATCTCATGTTTACTGACGATCGCTACCCCGCCGTTCTCCACTCCACCCTTCACGTAGTCGTTAACACTAATTCCGCGTGGGCTCGTCTCATCCCAGGCCGGGGATGTATCCTCGGGGTTCTTCCCAATCACATCGGTGCGATATTTAAATCCATTCGCCTCAAGCTTGCTCAATAACTCCTGCGAAGGATTACTCCCGGTGAGTATATTTTTCGTATGGAACATTTCTGTAAATACAATCGCATCGCAGAGCTTAAGGGCTTCAAGACCTGCGATTTTATCTGCCCGTTGAGAAGGGTCCCAGTTGCCCGCCGCCCCCAGGAACATAATATTATAGGTGCAGATCTTCAGGTTATCTAAGGTCGGCTCAACTGCTCGGGATTTGGCGACATTCCCACTGTCAGCAAAGGCGGCAGGTGCTGCGAAGGGGAATGCGGACGTACCATTTGATAGTAGAAACGCGGCTAGCGCCGCCACCGATATCCTGCGAATGGAATGCACTCTCACTCCTACTAGATTTTGTTTAAGGTTGATCGCTTTTAAAATGCACTGTTTGGACATCTTTCTTGGCTGATGGCTAAAATCATGAAGAGGAACTTCAAGCCCACCGATATATTTTAACCATCCAACGAAGAAGTTTAATAATAAATCACATTGGGGCTGACCTCAAACTCCACTACGATATTCCGGTTCCTAATTACCAGTAGCTTGCCGAGCTAAGGGGCGGAAAGTCAAGAGACCTGTCGGTTTTTCGGAAACAGCCGAAAGCATCGTTGTTGATTGACTTGCGTTTACCAAGGGAACCCCCAAGCTTTACTGCCCGCAAACTTACATAAATCGACGGAATTCGCGAGGATTCTATTTCTGCGGATCGTCAAGGAATGTCAGAAGAGGCTGCCTGGCATCGACGAGACCGTCGTTTCCCTCTCTGACCACCGGCGAAGTCCAGGCCCACCTCGCCGAGGTCTACCCCACCGGGGTCTACCCCACCGAGGCCTCCCGCCAGACGATCTCCACGATCACCGACAAAACCATGGGCAGCGTGGCCAAATGGCAGAACCGCCCCTTGAACCCCGGGCGGTTTCTCCATCGGTGGTGTTCATCGACGCCATCCACGAGAAGGTCCGGGTTCTGTCGACGATCTTGTGATCCGGACGTTGAGCGGCTTGTGCCGAGTGTTTGCGATCATGTATTACCTGCTCTCGTGATGTGCTCCTAGAGCTTTTTCCGACCTGTCCGCGTTGCTGATCGAGGAGATCGAGCGACGGCAGGAGAAAGTGGTGCTGAGGACGCGGGTGCCGGCGGCAACCGGGGCCTGCCGGTGCAGACAGGGGTCAGCTCGGGTGCACGGTCGGTACGTGCGCAGGCTGCGGGACGTCGCCGTGGGCGGCACCGGTGTCGTGATCGATTTACTCGCACGGCGATTCCGCTGCGAGAAACCTGGCTGCACGGCGGTGACGTTCGCTGAACAGATCACCGGGCTGACCACACCACACAGCCGTTACACCCCACTGCTGCGCGGGCTGCTGACACAGATCGGGCTGGCCCTGGCCGGTCGGGCTGGAGCCCGCCTGGCGGCCGCGGTCAGCATCACGGTGGGCAAGGACACGCTGTTGCGGCTGATCAGAGCCCTGCCCGAACCGGAGATCGGCGAGGTCGAGGTACTCGGTGTCGACGACTTCGCCTTCCGCGAAGGCCGCCACTACGGCACGGTGCTGATCGACATGGCCACCCACCGGCCGCTGCACCTCTACGACGGACGTGAGGGCGAGGACCTGGCCGCCTGGCTCAGCGGCCACCCCGAGGTGAAAGTGATCTGCCGGGACCGCTCCAGCGGTTACGGGGAAGGCGCGCGTGCCGGGGCGCCGCAGGCCGAACAGGCCGGACCGCGGGCCCGGCGAAGCTGCCGAAGCTCTCCGATGAGCGGTTCGCCCGGCTGGAGGAGGAGCTGGCCAGGGGGCCGGCCGGGCACGGCTGGGACGACCAGCGATGGACGCTGGCACGGGTCCAGGCGGTGATCGGCAGGCAGCTCCGCGTCACCTGCTCGGTCGCGGGGGTGTGACGGCTGCTGCACCGGCACGGCTGGTCCACGAGTACCGGCCAAGACGAATAGAATCACCTGCTTCACGGCCCCGCTGGAGCCATTCGATCTCGCGGGCATCGTGGTGACGGCAGACGCCCTGCATATCCAGCGTGACCATGCGGCGTTCCTCGTCGAAGCCAAGCGGGCCCACTACGCGTTCACCGTGAAGAGGAACCAGCCCCTCCTCCACCAGCAGCTGAAAGACCTGCCCTGGCAGCGCGCCACGGCGAAGGTCCTACGACTGCGGTCAGGGCCACGGCCGCATGGAGACCCGGGCCGTCCAGGTTCTGACCGTCGACGATCTGGACTTTCCCCACGCCGCCCAGGCCATGAGGATCACCCGGCACCGCACCGGACGCGGTCCCGAGAACATAGCAGCCCTGCGCAACCTCGCCATCAACTCCGGGAACATGGCCACACCAGCATCGCCGCCGGCCTCCGCGAGATGTCCTATCAACCCTTCACCCGCCCTCTCGACCTCCTCGGAACCACACCCTGACCAGCACCTTCACCAAACCGAAAAGACTTTGGAACAGCCTTGCGTCTGCGGCGCTCGTCCCGCCAGGCGGTGAGGACCGGTGCGATCAGCTCCCAGCGTTCATCCGAAAGGTCACTTGGCTAACCGCTGCGTTCGGTCATGTTTCCGAAATTCCGCAGGGATGTTGGCCAGTCCACCCGTGCAGAAGAGGTCAATAACGTACTGCTTGGGATCAGACAGGAGACTTCGGGGCGGAGCCCCCCGACGTGCGTGGGCCAGCCACGCGACATGCTCGACGGGCTCGTGCGGGACGTGAGCATGGAAGAATAACAAACTCACAGAGCCCCTTGGCGCCAGTGTCGAGTGGGATCAACACCCCAACGAAAAGGGCTCTGCCATGTCGCCACACCCCATCTGACCAGGCCTTTCACCCTTCAAGGTTCAAGGCAAAAGAGACTCACTGAGCTCTTTCAGAGTGACCGCTGATCGAGTGAGCCTGACCGAGTCAGGACGAGGACCGCAACGCACAGGGCTCCCGCGCCGTTGAGGGAGGTGTTCGAAGTCTCAACCCACCGGCACAGGAGCCCTGTTGGTTCCCCATCCTGCCGCACTCGACCTTCCTCAT
>NZ_JAJQQS010000036.1 GCF_021228125.1 Streptomyces albireticuli | reverse complement strand
ACTGCACTCAAGTCTGGGCATGACCAGTCCCACCGAGTACGAAGCAGCACACTACGCTGACACAGAACCAGTAGCCGGCTGATCACCGGCCAACAAACCACCGGCAGGAAAGTCGGAACGGTTCACTTAGTGGTGCCGTCTTGGGGGACCCCAAGGCTGGTGACTCGGCCAAGGCTGTTGGGTCGGCACAAACGGCCGCGGCACCGCACCCGCCGCATGGGCCAGCGCCGGCTGCGCCACGTGCTTGCGCTGCCACAGGTGGTGCAGGAGTTCCTGCTCGCGGGACGTGAAGTCGGGGCCCGCCGTGCCGTTGTGGGCGCGTTGGCGGAGGAAGGCCAGGGACGTCGCGAAGGAGATGTACTCGGCCACCGCGCGGGCGGCCGTCGGGCCGCCGGTGCGGCGGGCCAGGTCGCGGGCCAGGCTGCGGGCGCGCATCGAGGACAGGGCGATCGGCTCGGGCGGGGTGAGCCAGCCGGCCGCCTGGTACGCGGGCAGGTGGGCCCGTACGGTGCGCAGCTCGTTCTGGCGGGACCAGATCGTCAGCCAGGTCAGGGCGCCGAAGACCGGGACCATGAACAGGCTGTAGACCGCCAGGAAGCCGATCGCCGGCAGGCTCGCCGAGCCGTTCCACACCGCGTGCAGGACCATCGCCGTCAGCAGGGCCGCCAGCGGGACGAGGAACCGGCGCACGCGTCGGTGCGGGGCCAGGGTCGCGGCGATGCCGAAGCCCAGGCCCGTCATCGACGTGAAGAGCGGGTGCGCGAACGGGGACATCAGGACGCGGATGAAGAACGTCGCCGCCGTCGTCGAGCGCAGCCCCGAGTAACCGAAGCTCTGGTCGTTGGCGAACGCGTTGCCCAGGTAGAGGATGTTCTCCGTGAAGGCGAAGCCCGTCGCCGTGATCCCGGCGATCACCACGCCGTCGACGATCCCGTTGAAGTCCCGGCGCCGGTACAGGAACAGCAGCAGCACCGCCGCGGCCTTGGCGCTCTCCTCCACCACCGGCGCGACGAACGTCGCGCCCCACGTGTTCGCGTCCGCCCGCTGGGCCGCGTCGACCGTGCTCAGCAGCCACTTCGTGGCGTAACCGTTGGCCAGAATCGCCAGCAGGGTCGCCGCGCACGCCCCCCACGCGAACGCGAAGATCAGGTTCCGCCAGGGCTTGGGCTCGACCCGGTCCATCCAGCGGAACGCCGCCACCAGCAGCGGCACCGGCAGCACCGCGAGCCCCAGGCCCACCAGGAAGCCCTCGGTGCCCGTCTGCTCACGCACCAGCGCCAGGATGACCAGACCGCAGAGCGCGAGCAGCAGGATCAGCCCGCCCGCGCGCACCGCCTTGTTGTCCCACAGGGCCCGGCGCGGCTTGTAGCGCCAGCCCGCCGGCGCGGGCAGTGCGGGAAAGCTCGGCTGCTGTCCGTGGGCGGGCGCCGGCCCGGCTATCGGCTGGTGGTGGGGTGGGGACTCATGCACCCGACGACACTAACGAAGGGCCCTGTGGGGGAGGGGACGGTTTTCCGCCCGTGAGACATCCGTCCCACCGTGGGCGTTGCCGGGATTCCCTGCCATGGTCCTCGTCGGAATTCCCTGCCGTGGTCCTCGCCGGAGATCCCCACCGCGGCCCTCGCCGGAGTTCCCGCCGCAGGCATCGTCGCCCACCGCGGGCCTCGTCGCGGGCCTCGCTGGAGTTCCCGCCGCAGGCCCTCGCGGCCCCAGCCCCGTCCCCGCGACGTCCCGCCTAGCGCTCCCTGCGCGTGAACATCACGTCGTGCACCACATGCCCCTTGTCCAGCCCCTGTCCCTCGAACCGCGTCAGCGGGCGGAAGTCCGGGCGCGGTGCGAAGCCGCCGTCGGGCTGGGTGTTCTCGAAGTCCGGTGCCGCCGAGAGCACCTCCAGCATCTGCTCGGCGTACGGCTCCCAGTCCGTCGCGCAGTGCAGCAGCCCGCCCGGCGCGAGGCGCGTCGCCGCCAGTGCCAGGAACTCCGGCTGGATCAGCCGGCGCTTGTGGTGCCGCTTCTTCGGCCACGGGTCCGGGAAATAGACCCGGATGCCCGCGAGGGAGTCCGGGGCGAGCATCTCGCGCAGCAGGATGATCGCGTCGCCGTTGGCGACCCGGACGTTCGTCAGGCCGTTCCGCTCGGCGAGGCCGAGCAGATTGCCCTGGCCCGGGGTGTGCACATCGCAGGCCAGGATGCCCGTGCCGGGGTCGGCGGCGGCCATCTGGGCCGTCGCCTCGCCCATGCCGAAGCCGATCTCCAGCACGACGGGCAGCTTCGGGTCGTCGAACAGCTCCCCGAGGTCCAGGCGGCTCAGGCCGTCGATGTCCAGGCCCCACTTCGGCCACAGGCGGCGCAGGGACTCGCCCTGGCCGGTGGTCACGCGGCTGCGGCGCGGCTGGAACGAACGGATGCGGCGCTCGTGGTGCGAACCCGCCGGATCCGGAGCCGGTCCGTCGGGGAACATCGGCTCACGCCTGCGGGCGTCGGACGCCGGCACGCTGCTGTCTGGGGTGGGGGCATTGTTCTCGGGCACAGTGCTCCAATTCTACGGGCGTGCCGGCGCCCCGGACCGGGCTCGCGCGTGACCGCGCTCACTCGGGCACCGCACCCGCGCGGCGCCCTCAGCCCAACGCGGCCAGTCCCGCCAGTGCCCTCCGCGCGACCTCCCGCCCGATCGGCAGCGAAGCCGTCGCCGCCGGGGACGGGGCGTTCAGCACATGGACCACGCGCGGGGACTCGGCGAACAGGAAGTCGTCCACCAGCGTGCCGTCCCGCAGCACCGCCTGCGCCCGCACCCCGGCGGGCGCCGGTATCAGGTCGTCCGCCGACACCTCCGGCAGCAGCCGCCGCACCTCCTCCGTGAAGGCCGCCTTCGACAGCGACCGCCGCACCTCGCCCGCGCCGTACCGCCAATGCCGCCGGGCCATCCGCCACGACCCCGGCCAGCCGACCGCCCCCGCCAGCTCACCCGGTCGTACGGTCCCCCGGGTGTACCCCTCGCGCGCGAGCGCCGGCACCGCGTTCGGCCCCAGGTGGACCGTGCCGTCGACACCCCGGGTGAGATGGACGCCCAGGAACGGGAACGCCGGGTCCGGCACCGGGTAGACCAGACCGCGCACCAGCTCGGCGCGGGACGGGTCCAGCGCGAAGTACTCCCCCCGGAACGGAATGATCCGCATGCCGGGGTCGTCCCCCGCCAGCCGCGCCACGGCGTCGCTGTGCAGCCCCGCGCAATTGACCAGGGTCCGGCCGCGCAGCACCTCGCCCGCGGCCGTGCGCACCGCGACCCCCGACTCCCGCCGGCTGATCACCCGCACCTCCGCGCCGTACCGCACCGACGCCCCCGCGTCCCGCGCGAGGCCGGCCAGCCGGCCGGCCACCGCGCCGAAGTCGCACACCCCCGTCGTGCCCACATGGATCGCGCCCAGCCCGCGGACATGCGGCTCGTGCTCCGCCATCTGGGCGGGCCCCAGCTCCCGCACCGGGATGCCGTTCTCCCGGCCCCGCTGCACCAGGGCGTGCAGGCGGGGCAGCTCCGTGCGGTCCGTGGCGACGATCAGCTTGCCGGTGACCTCGTGCGGCAGGTCGTGCTCGGCGCAGAACTTCACCATCTCCGCCGCGCCACGCACCGCGAACCGCGCCTTGAGCGATCCCGGGCGGTAGTAGATCCCGCTGTGGATCACTCCGCTGTTCCGGCCGGTCTGGTGCCGCGCGGGGCCGGACTCCTTCTCCAGGACGACGACGCGCGTACCCGGAGCGGCGCGCGTGATCGCGTACGCCGTCGAGAGGCCCACGATCCCGCCCCCGACCACCAGTACGTCGCAGTCGTACGCCCTCACCACCGTCACCTCCCCGCACCGGCCGGACCTCCGCGACCGGCACCCGGCGCCCCCGGCGCCTCACCCACCGTCCCCATGATGACCTGCGCCACTGACAACGGCCCGAAACCCAGGTCAGGCCCGGGATCCGGCCGAAAAGATCACACAGGGGGCGGGGTGGGGCGGGGCGGGACGGCGCCGGAGGCGAGCGGGGGCGGTCCCGGAAGCGGGGAGGAAGGAGGGCAAGAGAAGGAGGGCAGGGAAGGAGGACAGGGAAGGAAGGCAAGGGAAGGAGGGCAGGAGGAGGAGACCGCGACGGAAAGACATCGAAGGGCGCGCCCTTCACCCCAACGACACCAGCAACGGCCGCGCCCGCTCCCTCAGCTCCACCACGCGCGGCTCGTCCCCGTACGGCTCCAGCCTGTGCAGCAGATCCCGGACGTACTCCGTCGTGCGCGCCGACGAGATCCGCCCCGCGACCTCCACCGCCCGCGTCCCGGCCGCGCACGCCGCGTCCAGATTGCCCGACTCCAGCTCGGCCACCGCGGACACCACCAGCCGCAGCCCGTGCGAGCGGACGAACTCCTCCGTCGGCCGGGCCAGCGCCTGCTCGGTGAAGCGCTGCACCTGCCTCGGCATGCGCAGGTCGCGGTAGCACTCGGCGGCGTCGGCCGCGAACCGCTCCTGGCTGTAGAAGTCCAGCCAGGACGGGTCCGGGTCGCCCGCCCGCGCGCGCTCCAGCCAGCCCTCGGCCGCCTTCAGCGCTGTACCGCAGGCCGGCGCGTCGCCCGCCTTGGCCTGGGCCCGCGCCTCGACCAGCCGGAAGAAGCTCATCGTGCGGGCCGTCGCCAGGCCGCGGTTGCGCTCCAGGGCGGCCTGCGCCAGGTCGACGCCCTCGTCGGCGAAGCCGCGGTAGGTGGCCTGGAGGCTCATCGAGGCCAGCACATAGCCGCCCAGCGGCACGTCGGCCGCCGCGCGGGCCAGCCGCAGCGCCTGGATGTAGTAGCGCTGGGCCGCCTCCTGCTGGCCGGTGTCGAAGGCCATCCAGCCGGCGAGCCGGGTCAGCTCCGCGGTCGCGCCGAACAGCGCCCGGCCCACCTCGTCGCTGTACGAGCCGAGGAGCAGCGGCGCCGCGTCGACCCGCAGGCACTCGGGGACCATCGACGAACGCCAGTCACCGCCCCCGTACTTGGAGTCCCACCGCCGGGCGTCCTCCGCCGCCTCCCGCAGCTTCGTCACGTCACTGTGGCCCACCCGCTGCGGAGCCCCGCCCTCCGAACCGCCGCCGACCTCGGCCTCCTTGGCCACCTGATGGGCCTCGCGGGCGACCGAGCTGTCGGCCGGGGTTATCAGCCAGCGGGAGGCGGGCGTCGCGTAGGCGCTGACGGAGAAGGATCCGGCCAGGCTCTGCCAGATGCCCCCGCCGCCGCGGCGACCGGCGAGATCCAGCCTGTACAACTCCGTGGCGGACCGCACCGCCTGGCCGACATCGCGCGGGAAGGCGAGCCCCACCTCGGGCGCCGGGTCCGCGTCCGCGAGACCGATCTCGTGCAGCGGCACCGGCCGGCCGAGCTTGCTCGCGATGGCCGCGGCGATCAGATGGGGGGCCGCGCCCTGGGGCACCATGCCCTTGGAGACCCAGCGGGCCACCGACGTCTTGTCGTACCGAAGCGTCAATCCCCGCTGCGCACCGAGGTCGTTGACCCTGCGCGCGAGACCGGCGTTGCTGATCCCGGCGAGGACGAGGACGGTGCCGAGCTTCTCGTTCGGCCCGCGTGGCTCCCTGGACATGCGCACCCCTCGACAACGGCGACGCCCGCCCGGCATAGGCGCGGGGCATTCGTAAACCCAGCGTAGTTCCCCGGATCCCGACCGTTAAGAGGTGTTGTCCCGGATGGCGAGATTCTGGTCCGCGCGGACGTGCACGGAGGGGCACGTGCTCCGGTTGTGTGTGGCTGTGCGCCCATCGTGCGCTCTGTCCACGCCATAAGAAGCGCGGTTCCATGGAAGGCGCGTGGGTTGGCCCGCTGTACTGGATCCAGTGGGCCGGGGGAGCCGCCGCCTCATTCCCCGCGGGCGGCGGAGTGGTCCGGGAGGCGGTCTTCCGTCTCCCGGACCTTCGCGCACCGGGCCCGTACCGCCACACTTCGGGCGAGGCGGAAAGAAGCGTCCCGCGAGTGCGCCCCCGGCCATCTCCCTCTCCCGAGTTTGGCCTGAACTCGCCGCAGGGGAAGCCCGGAAGATGTCCTACCGCTCAGCCGGCCGCCCGCCAGGTTGTCCGCCGGCTTGTCCGCCCGTTCGGCCGTCCGCCTGTCTGTCCGCCCGTCCGCCCGCCTGTCTGTCCGTTCGGTCGCTCCATCCGCCCGCCCGCTCGTCGATGCCGCGACGCGCCCGCACACCTCGGGCACCCGCGGTCCCACTCGTGACAGCATGTCCCGTGCAGTGGGCGCGGCCGACCGGCAAGTCACAACCGCCTTACGGGGCACCGTGGTTCGACCCAGGCGGGAGGGCGAGTGCGGGGCGGAGGCGTGTGAGGCGGTGGCGCCGTCGGTGTCACCTCACCCCGCTATCAGGTGAGTTGAGGGGAAAGTGAAACCGAAGTGTCGCCGCTTTCGCCGTCGCAAACGCCGCTCCACTGTGCATGATGACTGCACCTGTTGGTTGTCCACAGCCTGTGGAGGCGGCGATGCGCTGGTTGGTGGGGTGGAGCAGCACCGCCTCAGGGACCGGACCCCGAGCCGCGCCGCCTTACGGCGACGGCCCGGACCACCTCGGCACCTCGGCCGGCCTCGACGGCCCCACCGTGCACCCTGTCGGTGCCCAGCTCCTCTGGGGCGACCCGGCGCCGCTGTGGGCCGTCGGCGACTGGCGGCCCGACGAGGTCCGCGTCGTCCAGGCCGACGCCGTCACCCGCCTCGCCGTCCTCGGCCGCTGCGGCGCCAGCGACGAGGAACTGCGGGTCGGACTGATCGCCGCGCGCGGCGGCGCGCTCCGGCACCTCACCGCCTGGCCCGGCGGCTACACCGCGGTCGCCCAGGTGGGCCGGCGCGTCACGGTCGCGGGCGACCTCGCCGGCGCCCGCCCCGTCTTCCACACGGCATGGGCCGGCGGCACCGCCTACGCCACGGCCGCCCTGCCCCTCGCCGACCTCATCGAGGCGCAGCTCGACGTCGGCCACCTCGCCGCCCTGCTCGCCTGTCCCGACTCCCCGGAGGCCCTGAGCGACGGCACGCCCTACCTGGGCGTACGGCGCGTACCGCCCGGCCACGCGCTGGTGCTGCGCGACGGCGCCCGTGACATCACCGGGTACGAGCCGACCGCCTCCCTCGCCGTCGCGGGCCCCCAGCTCGCGCCCGACAAGGCGGTCGAAGGCATACGGGACGCCCTCGTCGAGGCCGTACGGACCCGGCTCGCCGCCCCCCGTCACGCCCCGGAACCGGCGGGCTTCGAGGGCCTCGACCCCGGTCCCGTCCCGGGCATGGGCCCCGCCCAGCGGCGCGCGGCGCGCGGCGGCGCCGCCCCCGCCCCCGGCATCGGCGCCGACCTCTCCGGAGGCAGCGCCTCCGCCACCCTGGCACTGCTCGCGGCCGGCCTGCCGGGCCTGCCCGGCACCCCGCTCGGCCACGGCAGCGGCGCCGGCGAACGCCTCCTCGCCGTCACCTTCAACGACCTCGCGGCCGACGGCGGCCGCGTGCGGGAGGCCGAGCTGGAACGGGCCCGCGCTCTGGCCGCCAACCCCCGCCTGCACCACGTCGTCGTCGCGGCCGGCGAAGAGGCCCTCCCGTACGCCGACCTCGCGAGCGGGCCCCTGACCGACGAGCCCGGCCCCTCCCTCGTCACCGCCGAACGCCACCGCAGACGCCTGGCCGCGGGCAGCGCCGACCACCTCGTCGGGCACGGGGCGCGCCAGGTGCTCGACGCCCACCCGGCGCGCCTCGCCGATCTGCTGATGGACCGCCGCAGACGCCACCTGCTGCGGCCCGTCTCGGCTCTGGCCCGTGCCGAGGGGCCCACGGCACAGTCCCTCTTCGTGCCGTTCACCGTCTACCGCGCGGCGCGGCGGCTGGCCCGTACGTCCTACCGGGAAGGGCTGGAGAAGGTGGCGGGCCAGCTGCTGGCGCCCGGCTTCCCGGTCGTCGCGGAGGAGGAGGCACCGGGCCCGCCGGGGCCCACCGCCCCGGCGGCCGGCCTCGGAGCGGGGCCGCCCCCGGGGGCTGTGGTGCCGGGCGGCGCCGTGGACGCCTCGCTCGCCGCCCTCACCTGGTGCCGGCCGGGCCCGGCGGCGCGGTGGCTCACGGGAGAGGCACTCGCCGAAGTATCGGTTCGCCTCCACGCCGCCGCCGTACGGCCCTCAGGACTCCTCCAGCGCCCCGGCGAGCGCCGGGCCGCCGCCGCGCTCGCCCGGCACGCGGCCGACCACCGGGTCTTCGAACAGGCCGCCGAGGTCCGCAGCCAGCGCCTGCACGCCCCCTTCCTCGACAACCAGGTCGTACGGGCCTGCCGCGCCCTCCCCGAGGCGCTCCGGGTACAGCCGGGGGCGCGCGCTTCCGTCCTGCGCGCGGTCCTCGCGGGGGCCGGGGTCCGTGAACTGCCGCCCGGCTGGGGCGCCACGTCGCACGCCGCCCACGCCGCGGCCGTACGGGCGGGCATCAGAGCCTCCGTGAAGCCGCTGCTGGAGCTCTTCGACGCGCCACTGCTGGCCGACGCGGGGCTCGTCGACGCCCGAGTCGTACGGGCCGCCCTGAACGCGGCGGCGGACGGCCGGGCCCTGCCCCTGGACGGCCTGGCGGAGCTGGTCTCCACCGAGGTGTGGCTACGGCGGCTGCTCGCGCGGCGCGGCACGTGCTGGACGGGCGCGGCGGCGCCCCGGCAGCGGGCGGTGGCGGGCGGCGTGGGGCCGGGGCCGGGTCTGTGAGGACGGAGGCCGGAGTTCTGAGGCCCGGGCATAGGGAGGGAAGCGAGAGCAGCCTGTGATGCCAGGGAGCGGGGGAGGATCAGGGCAAGACCCGTGACGTCCGAGGCGCGGGAAGGCAGGAGAAGGCCCGGGGCGGCAGGCGCCGCCGCTCGGGCGGCCACCTCAGCCGCAGCTGATCCGGGCCGCCGCCCAGTCGGCGACCGTCACCGTGTCCCAGGCGGAACCGGGCTCGACGACCAGCCGGATCGTCCGCTGCCCCTTCAGCGGCACATGGACGGGAACCGCCGCCTCGCCGCCCCGTACGACCCCCGAACGCCACAACCGCGTGTCGTCGCCGTAGACGGAGAACCGGGCCGAGCCGAACCCGAACGTCATGTCGTCCACGCCCACCAGGGCGTCGTAGGACGTGCAGGAGCGGTTGAGATCGACGGTCACGGACGACATGGCGTTCACGCTCACGCCGTCGCGGTACATCACGCCGCCGATCCGCAGGCCGTACCGCTGCCACAGCCAGCTGCTGACGCCCGGCCGGATCTCGGGGGCGGTGCCGTCGCCGACGCCCGCGTAGTCCAGCTCGTTGAGCGGGTGGACGGTGGCGGGCGGCGGGGCGGGCTTCGGGGGCGGCTTGGGCGTCGGCGGCCGGGGCGGCGTGGGCTTCGGGCTGGGCGCCGGGGGAAGGGGTGCGGCCGGCGTCGGCGTGGGGCGCGGCTTCGGCGCGGCCGCGTGACGAGGTTCCGGCGGCTTGCTGCTCACGGACGGCGTCGGCGTCGGGCTTGGGCTGCGGCTGGGGGTCGGCGTCGGGCGGGGCGAAAGGGCCGGGGAGGGCGTCGGCGAGGGCGTAGGTGAGGGCTTCCGGGGCGGGGCGGGAACGACAGGCGCAGCGGTGGCCTTGGCCTGCGGCTTCTTCGGCGGCGCGGGCGAGCTGCCGATCAGGGCGTACGCGGCCACGGCCCCGGCGGCGACCACCGCCCCCGCCGCGATACCGATCTTCGCGGGCGCCCCCAGGCCCTCGCCGGCCGCCGCACTTCCCGAACCGCCCGCACCCGAACCGCCCGCACCGGCGCCGCCCGCCCCCGTGCCTCCGGCACTTCCGGAACCGGCTGCCCCGGCACCCCCTGCCACCCCGCCCGCGGCCGCCGCCGCACCCGCCCCCACGGCCGTACCGGCCCCTGCCGCACCCGTGGCCAGTCCCGCCACCGTCTTGACGGAGAAATCGGTGGCGAACCATCCGATGACCGCCACCGGCAGCAGCACACGCAGCCGCTCATTGACGTCCGCGACCTCCAGCGCCGCCGTACGACAGCGCGCGCAGCCCTCCAGGTGCTTGCGCAGACCGCGCTCGGCCCGCACCCGCAGCCCGCCCCGGGCGAACGCGCCCAGTCGGTCCGCGTAGCGCGCGCAGTTGCCGCCCGCCGTCAGCGAGGTGCTCACATGCGCCTGGAGGTACGCCTGCTTCAGGCCCTCGCGCGCCCGGTGCGCGAGCACCGCCGTGGCGTTGGCGGTCAGCCCCAGCAGCGGCGCTACCTCGCTGGGGGAGCCCTCCTCGACGGTGGTGTGCCACAGCACCGTCTGCCAGCGCTCGGGCAGGCTGCGGAACGCCCGCACGGCCAGCGAGTGCTCGGCCTCCCGCATGGCCAGCACGTCGGCGGCCAGGTCGAGGGTGTCGTCGTCCGGCGCGGTGGAGGCGCCCGCCGCCGAGGCCGCGAAGACCGCGAAGTCCTCGACGAGCTGCTCCCGCTTGGCGGTCTTCCCCCAGGCCGCCGCTACCCGCCGGACGGTGGTGAGCAGATACGCGCGCACCGACGAATCCGGTCCCGCGCCGCTCCGCACCGCCTGCAAGGTCCGGGCGAAGACCTCGTTGGTCAGGTCCTCCGCGGTGTGGTCGTCACGGCAGCAGCTACGGGCGTACCGGCGGACCGCCGAGGCGTGCCGCCGGTACAGCTCCTCGTACGCCAGGCTCTCGCCGCCCCGCATCCGCGAGACGAGCTCGAGGTCGGACGGCGGTACGTCGGCTTCGCCACCCGCACCGGAATGCGCGCCGGAATCCCCCGCCGCCTTGGAAAGGGCACCGGAAAAGGCACCGGGAAGGGTGCCGGAGGACGCATCGGCGGACGCGCCGGTGAATCTGTTGGTTCTGTCGTCCGTCGCCCTGTCGTCCGTCGATCTGCCACCGGCTGATCTGTAGTCGGCCGATCTGTAGTCGGACGAGCCGGGGCCGGACGGGCCGGGGCCGGAACCACCGGCCGCACCGGCGTCAGCCGTACCGCTCGCTCCGGTCCCCGCCCCCGCTGCCGTCCCCGCGCCGGCTTCCGTGCCGGGGCCGCCGCGATGCCTGCCCTGGCGCTGCCGGGGCACGCTCGCGTCGATGCCGCGCGCGGCAAGATCCGGCACGAAGGGAGTGGGAAGGGACAGGCCGTCGTGCACGGGAAGGTGACGGGGGAGCGGTGGCTCGCCTTCCTCATCGTTCCCGCGCGGTTCTTCCGGCCCGTCAACATCCATAGCGGAGGCCCCTGTACACACCAGCACATTTGGACATCCGGAAGCCTGGCACAGCGTCGGCCGTCACGAGGGCAGCACGAGCCGCAACCACTCATCCGTGGTGTCCTGGCGCACCAGGAGTACTAGAGATCACCCAAAAGGGGAAGGATTAGTCGAACGCGCCCCGTAACCCGCCTTCACGGACCATCTGACAGGCCATCTGACGGACCACCCGAAGAGCACCCGGCAGAGCGCCCCCGACAGATCGCCGAGGAGGCACCCGCGGCACGGACCGCTCGCACGGCCCGCACCGCGGCTTACTCACGGCTTACCCGCGACCTCGCCCGCCCCTACTCCGACGGCCGCGACCGCAGCCCCTCCAGCAGGATGTCCAGCAGGCGCGAGGACGCCGCCGCCTGCTGCACCGCGTCCGGCAGCGACGGCGCGGCCGTCGCTATCACCAGCAGGACATCGGCGACCGTGACGTCCGGACGCAGCTGACCCGCCGCCCGTGCCCGGTCCACCAGACGGCCGACGACCTCCAGCAGAGCCGCCGCACCCGAGTCGTCCCGCTCGTCGACCGGGGCCGGCCGCTGCTCGACGAGCCGCAGCTCGTGCAGCTGACCACCGGTGGCGCCCGGCTGCCGCTGCTGCGGCACCCTCGGCTCCACCCGCTCCTCGGCCTCCACGTCGACGCCGACCCGCAGCACCTGCGGCGGCAGCAGCCGCCCCGCGCCCGAGGCCACCGACGTGCGGAGGAACCGGGAGAGAGCCGACCACGGCTCGTCCTCCTGGCCCAGCGCCGTACGGGCCTGCTCGGTCAGCCGAGCCGTCTCCTCCTCGGCTATCCGCCGCACCAGCACGTCCTTGCTGGGGAAGCGGCGGTAGACCGTCCCCACCCCCACGCGGGCCCGGCGCGCCACGTCCTCCATCGGCGCCCCGTACCCCAGCTCGCCGAAGACCTCGCGAGCCGCGCGCAGTACATGCTCGAGATTCCGCTGCGCGTCCACGCGCAGCGGAGTGCTCCGGCCACCGCCTGCGTCAGCGGACGCGACAGCGGTCGACCAATGAGAGCCCTGAATATGCATATGTGTTCCCCCGGTTATGACGTCTCCCCCCGGAGACTCCCCGCCCTGACTGCCGGGGCACGTCTCTGACACCCCGACGGAGTACGAACATAGTTGAGCCCAGGTCAAGAAAGAAGAGGTAGTTCCGCACAGGCCATCCCCGATTGGAGTACGGCCCCCTCCCGACCTGCTTCCGCACCACCTCACAACCCCACCACAGCCACCCTGACCTGCGTGCCTGTCTCCCACCCCAGGACCCCGACCGCGGAGGGATCACCTCCATGACCGGTCATACATTTCGCAGGGCCTGTGGACAAACCGTCGCCGGGGGTGCGTCATGGGAGGGAGCTGTGCTCGCCGGGGCGACCCGGCACCCCGGCCTGACACCCCTCGGGCCGGGCGACATCGCGAGGAGGGCCTTGGTGAAGGAACCGGCGCGCATTCTGATCGTCGGCGGCGGCTACGTCGGGATGTACACCGCCCTCCGCCTCCAGCGGAAGGTGAAGCGGGGCGAAGCGCACATCATCGTGATCGACCCCGAGCCGTACATGACCTACCAGCCCTTCCTCCCCGAGGCCGCGGCCGGCTCCATCTCCCCCCGCCACGTCGTGGTCCCGCTGCGCCGCACCCTCCCCAAGTGCCAGGTCGTCATCGGCGAGGTCACCTCCATCGAGCACGCCAAGCGCACCGCCACCATCAGCACCCTCGCCACCCGCGAGGACAGCACCGGCGCCATCGAGGTCCACTACGACGAGCTGATCCTCGCCCCCGGCTCCATCTCGCGCACCCTCCCGGTCCCCGGCCTCGCCGACCACGGCATCGGCTTCAAGACCGTCGAGGAGGCCATCGGGCTCCGCAACCACGTCCTCGAACAGATGGACATCGCCTCCTCCACCCGGGACCCGGACGTCCGTGACGCCGCGCTCACCTTCGTCTTCGTCGGCGGTGGCTACGCCGGTGTCGAAGCCCTCGCCGAGCTGGAGGACATGGCCCGCTACGCGGCCCGGTACTACCACAATCTGGAGCCCGACGACCTGCGGTTCATCCTCGTCGAGGCATCCGGGCGCATCCTCCCCGAGGTCGGCGAGGACATGGGCCGCTACGCCCTCCGGGAGCTCCGCGGCCGCAACATCGACGTCCGCCTCGACACCCGGCTGGACTCCTGCGTCGACCGCGTGGCCGTGCTCAGCGACGGAGCCCGCTTCCCCACCCGCACCCTCGTCTGGACCGCCGGCGTCAAGGCGCACCCGGTCCTCTCCGCGACCGACCTGCCGCTCAACGGACAGGGCCGCCTCAAGTGCACGACCGCCCTCACGGTCGACGGCGTCGAACACGCCTGGGCGGCGGGCGACGCGGCGGCCGTGCCCGACCTCACCGCGGAGGAGAAGGGCACGTACTGCGCCCCCAACGCCCAGCACGCGGTACGCCAGGCCAAGGTCCTCGCGGGGAACGTCCTCGCCTCGCTGCGCGACCGGCCGCTCAAGGACTACCGGCACAAGTACGTCGGCTCCGTGGCCTCCCTCGGCCTCCACAAGGGCGTCGCGCACGTCTACGGCAGGAAGCTCAAGGGCTACCCCGCCTGGTTCATGCACCGCGCCTACCACCTCAGCCGGATCCCCACCTTCAACCGTAAGGCGCGCGTTCTCGCCGAGTGGACCCTCACCGGGCTCTTCAAACGCGAGATCGTCTCCCTCGGCTCGCTGGAGAACCCGCGCGCCGAATTCGAACTCGCCGCGGACACCGGACGTCATCCTGAAGCGAGTTGACGCAGGTCGTGGGCCCGAAGAGGGAGCCGGGAACTCCCCCACGGGGGTCGACGTCTGACGGATGTCAGTCCGGTCGGCCACACTGGTCGTGTGACCATGGGTGGGCTCGTCCCTGCGAAGAGTGACAATTACGAGGATTCGGACGTTTGCAGCATTCCCCCGGGGGCCGGCCCCCGCACCGTCAACCGCGGCCCCGCGCCGGGCGCGCGGCTCAGCCACCACACGTCGCCGAGCTGGTCCGGAACGACTCCGCGAGGTAATCCTCTGTGAACTTCACCCGCTGGAGCGCCCGGTTCCCCGGAACACAGCGCCGAGCCGCAGCGCGCACCGACCGTAACGACCGCGCAGACCGTAACGACCGCGCAGACCGTAAGGACCGCAAGGACCGTAAGGACCAGCCCGGCCGTAAGGACCGGACCGAGCCCGCACCGCAGCCTCCGCCCCCGTCGGGCGGCTCCGTGCCCGCCGCCCGCGCGGAGACCGCTCCACCGGCCCCCTCGGCCCCCGGCGGTCCCGGTGGCCCCGCACCCGGCCCCGAGGACGCCGTCCCCACCCTCGACGGCCTGTCCGTCCACGACCTCCTCGGCCAGGTCCCGGCCCTCGTCGCCGTCGTCTACGGCCCCGACCACCGCCTCGCCTACGTCAATGACGCCTATGCCGCCCTCTTCGGCCCCCGCGCCCCCGGCGCGCCCGCCCGCGAGGCGCTCCCCGAGCTGACGGAGCTCGGCCTGCTCCCCCTCATGGACCAGGTCCTGCGCAGCGGCCGGCCCCGTACGGTCAAGTCCCGCCGCGTCACCGCGGACGCCCGCACCGGAGAAGCCCGCACCACGGAGGCCCGCGCCACGGAAGCCGGTCCCACGGAAGGACGCGGGACGGACACCAGCGCCACGGACACCCAGGGCGCCCCGCACACCACCGGCACCCCGGCGGCAGCCACCGAACCCGCGAGCCCCGGCCGGCACGGCTACTACACCTTCACCTGCTCCCCGATCACCGTGGGCACCCCGGACGCCGACCGGCCCGGCGTCCTCGTCTTCGCCGCCGACGTCACCGACCAGATCGAGGCCGCCGAGCGGCTGCGCGCCAGCGAGCGCCGCCAGCGCGAGGCCGCCGTCACCCTCCAGCGCAGCCTGCTCCCCCAGGAGCTCGAACAGCCCGACGACCTCCGCGTCGCCGCCACCTACCAACCGGGCGGCAAGGACACCGCCGTCGGCGGCGACTGGTACGACGTCATCACCCTCGGCGCGGGCCGCACCGCCCTCGTCATCGGCGACGTCATGGGCCGCGGAGTCCGCGCCGCCGCCGTCATGGGCCAGCTCCGTACCGCCGTAAGGGCCTACGCCCGCCTCGACCTGCCGCCCCACGAGGTCCTCCAGCTCCTCGACGGCCTCGCCTCCGAGATCGACGCCACCCAGATCGCCACCTGCGTCTACGCCGTCCACGACCCCAACGAGGGCCGCCTCGTCTACGCCTCGGCCGGCCACCTCCCGATCCTCGTCCGCGACCCCGACGGCACGGTCCGCCGCGCCGCCGAACCCACCGGCCCCCCGCTCGGCACCGGCGGCTGGCTCCACACCTCCGGCACCGTGCCCCTCGGACCGGGATCAAGCGCCGTCCTCTACACGGACGGCCTGGTCGAGCGGCGCCACGAGGACATCTACGAGGGCGTCGAAGCCCTCGAGCGCGCCTTCGCCGGTGCCACCGGCTCACCCCAGGTCATGTGCGACCGGCTCATCCGCGCTCTCGGCGTCACCGCCGACCACGACGACGACGTCGCCGTCCTCGTCCTACAGCACCCCGCCCGCACCGGCCACGACGCCGAGCTCTTCCACAACGCCGCCCTGGAGCTCCTCGGCGGCGTCGAGGCGGCGCCCCGCGCCCGCGCCTTCGCGTCGGGCGTCCTGGTCAGCTGGCGCTTCCCGACCGAACTGCGCGATCTCGGGGTCCTGGCCGCGAGCGAGCTGGTGGCCAATTCCCTCCAGCACGGCACCCCGCCCATGCGGCTGCGCCTCCGCCGCACCGACCGCAGGCTGATCATCGAGGTCACGGACGGCGACGACCACCTCCCGCGCCGCCGCCGCGCCGAGCCGGTCGACGAGGCGGGACGCGGCATCTCGATCATCGCCACGATCGCCTCCTCCTGGGGATCGCGCCGCACCCCGGGTGGAGGCAAGGCGGTGTGGTGCGAGTTCGCCCTGCCGACCGGACACGCATGACACACACGACGAACGGCTGTGGCCCGGAAACCAGGTTTCCGGGCCACAGCCGTTCGATGACACATATATACGTGCGACCTCTATAGAGAGGGAGAAGGAGAGGGGGCGAGGACCCAAGGGGTCAGACGGACACCTTCGTCCGCTCGGTGCCCTCGACCGGACCGGTCGGCTCGGCTTCCTTGCCGCCGGCGCGGACCACGCCGCCCTTCGCACGCACCGCCGACATCCGCGGCGGGATCTCCTGCGCCGGAGTGAGCCGACGGCCCATCCGCAGCGCCAGCCCGGAGATACCGAGCGAGCAGACGACCAGCATCACGATGTACGCGACGTACATGCCGCCACCGGCCATCAGACCACCGACCGCCGGGCCCACGGCCAGCGCCAGCTGCTTCACGAGGGCGAAGGCCGAGTTGTACTGGCCCACGAGCCGCGCCGGGGCCAGGTCCGCCACGAGGGGGGCCATCGTCGGCGCCAGCATCGACTCGCCGATGCCGAAGAGCGCGTACGTGGAGATCAGCAGCGCGGTCGCCACACCGTGCGCCCCCGGGACGAGCCCGGAGACCCCCGCGGCCACCCACGCCACGGTCCAGATCAGACCGACCAGCGCGATGACCCGGCTGCGCCGCCGGCGCTCGACCAGCTTCAGGACGACGAACTGCGCCAGCACGATCGCCGCCGTGTTCGCGGCGAGGGCGATGCCGAGCGTCGCCGGCGAGATCCGGGTGACCTCGACGGCGAAGGCCGCGAGACCCGACTCGAACTGGCCGTAGCAGGCGAAGAACATCACGAAGCCCAGCACACACAGCTGCACCATGGCCCGGTCCGCGAGCAGCGTCCGCCACCCGCCCTTGGCACCGTCGGTCGGCACCGCGTCCTCGACCTTGGGCGCCTTCGGCAGACGCACGGTCGCGATGGCCGCACCCAGGACCAGGAACATCACGGACTCGATCGCGAAGAGCCGCACAAAGCTCGACGGGTCCGAGGTGTCCACCAGCTGCCCGCCCAGCAGACCACCGACACCGAGGCCGAGGTTGTTGAGGAAGAACTGCGTCGCGAAGGCATGCGAACGGGTGCTCGGCGTCGAACACCACACGATCATCGTGGCCAGCGAGGGCTGGATCACCGCGATACCCGCGCCGAGCGCGGCCGCGGCGGCGACCACCAGGGACTGGCTGTCCGCGAGCCCCAGCCCCATCGAACCCACGGCGGCGGAGACCGTACCCGCGATGGCGACAGGCAGCGGACCCCGCCGGTCGATGACCCGACCGGTGAAGGGCAGCACGACGAGCGCGGCCACGGCGAACGTCGCGAGCACGATGCCTGCCGTGCTCGCGCCGAGGTCCCGTACCTGAGACACATAGATGAACAGGAACGGAACGGTGAAGCCATTGCCGAACGCGCTCAACGCGTTGCCCAGCTGGATCCGGCGCAGTGCTGCGCCCATCGCGGTGGTCACACTCACCCCTTAGGTAGAAGAGCCCGGTAGAGCCCGTAGAGATCGGTAAGACGGATCAGGAAGATCAGGAAGCGGCCGAAAGTCCAAGCCTGAAGACTTCAACTCTAAACTTCGAAGCTAAAGAGTACACATCAAAGGGCTTTAACGCCAATCACTCGTGCCATACTGCGGCCCATGGCTGACACATCCGGCGCGCCCGAGCCGAGCCTCGACGAACAGATCGCCGCCTACCAGCGCGAGTTCCAGGACCTTGATCCGCAGGTGGAGAAGGTGGTCTCGGCCCTCAGCCGTCTCAACCGGCGCATGAACGTCGCCTACGGGCGGCAGACCGCCGAGCTCGGCATGAGTAACGCCGAGTGGGAGGTCCTCAAGGCCCTCGTCCTGGCCGGCGACCCGTACCGCATGGGGCCCGGCGACCTCGCCAAGCGACTCGGGCTCACCCCGGCGGCGATGACCCACCGCATCGACCGGATGGTCGCGGAGGGGCTCGTCACCCGGGAGCGCGACGAGAACAACCGCGTCCGGGTGATCGTCGGCATCACCGAGGAGGGCCGGGCGAAGTGGCTGGAGGCCATGCGGATGGCCACGGTCTTCGAGGAGGAGCTGCTCCAGGACCTCTCGGGCGAGGAGCGGCACCGGCTGGGCGAGATGCTCACCCGCCTGCTGCGGCGGGTGGAGGAGGCCCAGCCGGACGCCGGCGGCAGGCTCAGCGACCTCGACTGAGGCCGGGCATCTCATGGGTTGACATGGATTTGACCCATGGGTAGTGTTCTCCGGGTTGCCAGACGGGCCTGACGGTCCGGAGGCGGCCACTCACGCCACATCCGGTGGCACTCTCTACTGCACGGCCCTTGAACGGGATGGATTTCGGCGTGTCCGGAATTCGGATCGGACTCCGATTAGGAGTCGCGGGGGAAATCCGCTAAAGTAGTGATCACGCCGGAAGGCGCGAAACACCCCGCTCCAACAGGGGGCCGGAAACGGAATTCGGACCGGAAACGGAACGGAAAACGGATCTGGTAAGGTTGGAAACAACGAAGGGAAGCGCCCGGAGGAAAGCCCGAGAGGGTGAGTACAAAGGA
>NZ_JAJQQS010000035.1 GCF_021228125.1 Streptomyces albireticuli | reverse complement strand
GTCTGGCGTTGACTTTTGGCACGCTGTTGAGTTCTCAAGGAACGGACGCTTCCTTTGTACTCACCCTCTCGGGCTTTCCTCCGGGCGCTTCCCTTCGTTGTTTCCAACCTTACCAGATCCGTTTTCCAGTCCGTTTCCGGTCCGAATTCCGTTTCCGGCCCCCTGTTGGAGCGGGGTTTGCCTTCCAGCTATTCGCTTTCCGGCTTCACCGACTTTATCAGATTTCTCTGGGCCGGTTTCCCACCGCTTTCGGAACGATCCTTCTCGCCTTCGGCGTTCAGGGGTTCCCCTTGCGGTGGAGCCGTAAACCTACTGGACGGCCGCACCCGGATGCAAATCGGCGCCGGGGCGGCCGCCCAGATGGCTGATGTGACGTCAGACCTCGACGACCACGGGGAGGATCATCGGGCGCCGGCGGTAGGTGTCGGACACCCACTTGCCCATGGTCCGGCGGACCAGCTGCTGGATCTGGTGCGGCTCCAGCACGCCGTCGGAGGCCGACTTGGCCAGCGCGTCCTCGATCTTCGGGACGACCGCCGAGAAGGTGGAGTCCTCGATGCCCGAGCCACGCGCGTGGATCTGCGGGCCGCCCACGAGCTTGCCGGTGGCGCTGTCGACGACGAGGAACACCGAGATGATGCCCTCGTCCCCGAGGATGCGGCGGTCCTTGAGCGAGGTCTCCGTGACGTCGCCGACCGAGAGGCCGTCCACGTACACATAGCCGGCCTGGACCTTGCCGACGATCTTCGCGGAGCCGTTCACCAGGTCCACCACGACGCCGTCCTCGGCGATCACGATGTGGTTCTTGGGAACGCCGGTCAGGGCGCCGAGCTCCGCGTTCGCCCGCAGGTGCCGCCACTCGCCGTGGACCGGCATCAGGTTGCGGGGCTTGCAGATGTTGTAGAAGTACAGCAGCTCGCCCGCGGAGGCGTGGCCCGAGACGTGCACCTTGGCGTTGCCCTTGTGGACGACGTTGGCGCCCCAGCGGGTCAGGCCGTTGATCACGCGGTAGACCGCGTTCTCGTTGCCCGGGATGAGGGACGACGCCAGGATCACGGTGTCGCCCTGGACGATCCGGATCTGGTGGTCGCGGTTGGCCATGCGGGACAGCGCGGCCATCGGCTCGCCCTGGGAACCCGTGCAGACCAGCACGACCTCGTCCGCCGGCAGGTCGTCGAGGGTCTTGACGTCGACGACGAGGCCCGCCGGAACCCGCAGGTAGCCCAGGTCACGGGCGATGCCCATGTTGCGGACCATCGAGCGGCCGACGAAGGCCACCCGCCGGCCGTACTCGTGCGCGGCGTCCAGGATCTGCTGGATGCGGTGCACGTGGCTGGCGAAGCTGGCCACGATGATGCGGTTCTGGGCGTTCGCGAACACCTGGCGCAGCACGTTGGAGATGTCGCGCTCGGGCGGGACGAAGCCCGGGACCTCGGCGTTGGTCGAGTCCGAGAGCAGCAGGTCGATGCCCTCCTCGCCGAGCCGCGCGAAGGCGGGCAGGTCGGTGAGGCGGCGGTCCAGCGGGAGCTGGTCCATCTTGAAGTCGCCGGTGTGCACGGCCATGCCGGCCGGGGTACGGATGGCGACCGCGAGGGCGTCCGGGATGGAGTGGTTGACCGCCACGAACTCGCAGTCGAACGGGCCGATGCGCTCGCGGTGCCCCTCCACGACCTCCAGGGTGTAGGGGCGGATGCGGTGCTCCTGGAGCTTGGCCTCGATCAGGGCGAGGGTCAGCTTGGAGCCGATCAGCGGGATGTCCGGCTTCTCGCGGAGCAGGTAGGGGACGCCACCGATGTGGTCCTCGTGGCCGTGCGTGAGCACGATGCCCTCGATGTCGTCCAGGCGATCCCGGATGGACGAGAAGTCCGGCAGGATCAGGTCGACTCCGGGCTGCTCCTCCTCGGGGAAGAGCACTCCGCAGTCGACGATCAGCAGACGGCCGTCGTACTCGAAGACGGTCATGTTGCGGCCGATCTCGCCGAGACCACCGAGGGGCGTGACCCGGAGGCCGCCCTCGGGGAGCTTCGGCGGGGGACCGAGTTCAGGGTGCGGGTGACTCAAAAGACTCTCCTCACCACACACGCCACATGCCCTCCTGGGACACATGGCGCGCGTGACATTCGTGCACTTGCAGTTGTTTCCGTATTCAGTTGTGAAGTCTGTGGGGCCGCCGGTCCGGCGAGCGCCGGGTGCGCCGGGTGCGGCCTCTGGTTAAAGCTCTACCCCGCCTGCCGAGAGATCGCGCTTCAGCTGCTCGGTCTCCTCCGGGGAGAGCTCGACGAGCGGCAGTCGCAGCGGACCCGCGGGGAGGCCCTTGAGGGCCAGGGCCGCCTTGGTGGTGATCACGCCCTGGGTGCGGAACATACCCGTGAAGACCGGGAGCAGCTTCTGGTGGATCTCGGTCGCCTTGGCGACGTCACCGGCGAGGTGGGCGCTGAGCAGCGCGCGCAGCTCGGGGGTGACGAGGTGGCCGACGACGGACACGAAGCCGACGGCGCCGACGGAGAGCAGCGGCAGGTTGAGCATGTCGTCGCCGGAATACCAGGCGAGGCGCGAGCGGGCGATGGCCCAGCTGGCGCGGCCCAGGTCGCCCTTGGCGTCCTTGTTGGCGACGATCCGGGGGTGCTCGGCCAGGCGGACGATCGTCTCGGTGTTGATCGGGACGCCGCTGCGGCCGGGGATGTCGTAGAGCATCACGGGGAGTTCCGTGGCGTCGGCGACGGCCGTGAAGTGCCGGAAGAGGCCCTCCTGCGGCGGCTTGTTGTAGTACGGGGTGACGGCCAGGAGGCCGTGGGCGCCCGCCTGCTCGGCGGCGCGGGCCAGCTCGATGCTGTGGTGGGTGTCGTTCGTACCGGCTCCGGCGACGACGTGGGCGCGGTCACCGACCGCTTCGACCACGGCCCGTACGAGCTGGGCTTTCTCCGCATCGCTGGTGGTGGGCGACTCGCCGGTGGTGCCGTTGACGACGATGCCGTCGTTGCCGGCGTCCACCAGGTGGGTGGCGAGGCGCTGGGCACCGTCGAGGTCGACGGCGCCGTCAGCGGTGAAGGGCGTGACCATGGCGGTCAGGACCCGCCCGAAGGGCGTCTGCGGTGTGGAGGTCGGAGCCATGGGGGCCACGCTACTCGTTGCTCACCGTGAGGTGCTCCCTCGGGGAGTGCCAAAGGGATCCCGGCACTGCCTGCTCGGGGGTTCAAGCAGTACCGGGTCCGTTTCTTCAGCCTAGATGAAAGTCGGGAAAAGCCGCAATACGGACACCTTCCCTACCGGTGCGTAGGGGCGCGGTCAGGGAGCGACGCGCCCGTTCTTGTTGAACGCGGCGTAGGTGAGGGGCATGAGCTTCGCCCACTCCGCCTCCATCTGCTCGCCGACCATCTCGATCTCGCGCTGCGGGAAGGAGGGGACCGTCGCCTGCTCGTGCTGGGTGCGCAGGCCGAGGAAGTGCATCAGCGAGCGGGCGTTGCAGGTGGCGTACATGGAGGAGAAGAGACCGACCGGCAGGACCGAGCGGGCGACCTCGCGGGCGACGCCCGCGGCCAGCATCTCCTGATAGGCCTCGTAGGCCTGGCGGTAGGAGTCCTCCATGACGCGGGTGGTCAGGTCGTGCTGCTCCTGGCTGCCCTCGACGAAGACGTACTTGCCCGGGCGGCCCTCCTGGACCAGCTTGCGGTCCTGGCCGGGGACGTAGAAGACCGGCTGGAGCTCGCGGTAGCGGCCGGACTCCTCGTTGTACGACCAGCCGACGCGGTGGCGCATGAACTCGCGGAAGACGAGGATCGGGGCGCTGATGAAGAAGGTCATCGAGTTGTGCTCGAAGGGGCTGCCGTGGCGGTCGCGCATCAGGTAATTGATGAGACCCTTCGACCGCTCGGGGTCCTTGGTGATCTCCTCCAGGGACTGCTCACCGGCGGTGGAGACGCGGGCGGCCCACAGCACGTCGGAGTCGGCGGCGCTGTGCTTGACCAGCTCGACGGTCACATCACCGCGGAATGTGGGCTTGGCGTACTCGGTGGGGCTGTCGGTCACCGGCGGGGTCCTTCCAAATCACGTTGCTCGGGCGGCGACCAGCCTACGGGCCACCACTGACACTCGGCCCGTGACAGAGCGGGGCGGAGGGATGAGCCGGGGCGGCTGTTGAGATTTTTCACAGAAGTCGCCGAAAACGGGCACCTGAGGCGCCTTTCGAACGTCCTTCTGTGTGACAACGCACTTCGAGGTTCCAGGGAGCCCTTCATGTTTCGCCGGCGTGAGCCCGTGCCCTTCGCCTTCGTCGCCGAATCCGAGCGCTACCGCAGCAACGTCACACCGCCGCCCCGGGCCCGCGCGAGCCGCTCACAGCTGGCCCGCCAGGCCCTCGTGGGGATCACGGTCACGGCGGGGCTGGTCGGGGCGCTGCTCTTCGGCATGCCGGCGATGCAGGCGGGCACGAGCACGCATCACACGCAGCAGTCGGAGGCCAAGGACGGCCGCTGATCCGGTCCGACCGGTTTCCGGCTGATTTCCCACTGATTGTCGGCCGGAAAGCGTTCGGTCAGGGCGTGAAGGGCCCGGCCACCCTGAGGTGGCCGGGCCCTTCACGCATCGGTAGCCTCGCCCAATGCCCCTGCCCTTCCTGACAGCCACCCGAGACGACGCCGCACCCGCGGGCCCGGCCCCCGAGGCGTATCTGCCTTACGAGGACCGCTCCCGCCGGCGGCGTCCGTACCGGGTCGGCCCCTGGCGGGTCGGCGGTGCCGCCCTGGTACTGCTGCTCGCCTCGTATGTGCTCTTCTCCGCGTTGATCATCGCCGTCGCCGGTTCGCTGCCGGGCGCCGGTGTCTGCCTGGCCGTGGCCGTGCTGCTGATCGTGGCGGCCGTGCGGCTGGTCCACGTCGGCCTCTGGCTGAGCCCCGAGGGACTGCGTCAGGTGCGGCTGCTGTCGAGCACGGTGCTCCCGTGGTCGGAGGTGGCGGAGGTGCGGACCGCGCAGCAGCCGGTGCGGTGGCTCGGGCTGCCCCGTACGGTCCAGGGGCAGGCGCTGGTCGTCGTCCGGACCCAGGGCGAGCCGGTGGTCACCGTCGTGACCGATCACGGAGCGGACTTCCTGGGCGGCCCGGAGCGGTTCGCGGGGGCGGTGGCCGCGGTGGAGCGGCGCGTAGCGGAGTTCCAGGCCGGCTGACACACCCTCTCCGGCCGGGGCCGGGCCCCGGTCCCGGGCACGCGAAAGGGGCGGGCGGGAGAATTCTCCCGCCCGCCCCTTCTCGATCGGACGCCGCCGGACGCCGTCAGAGCGCTTCGGCCCGCACCGGCTTCCCGTCGTGCAGGGCGATGGCCCTCTGCATGGCCTTACGGGCCCTCGGGGTGTCCCTCGCGTCGTGGTACGCCACAGCCAGCCGGAACCACGCCCTCCAGTCCCCTGGCGCGTCCTCCGTCTCGGCCCGGCGACGGGCGAAGACGGCGTCCGCGGAATCGCGGTCGATCCGGCCGCCCGGCGTCCGTACGAGCTCGTCGACGGGGAGCCCGCCCTCGGCCTCCAGCTCCTGGGCCAGCCGGTTGGCGGCCCGGGCGAACCGGGTGGTCTGGTAGAGGAACCAGGCGCCGATGAAGGGCAGGACCAGCACCGCCACGCCGAAGGCGACGGTGATCGCCGTCCCCTGCCTGATCAGCATGAGGCCGCGGCTGCCGACCAGGAAGAAGTAGACGACCAGGACGGCGGCCAGCCCGAAATAGACGATCTTCGCGCGCACGGTGCTCAGCCCAGATCCAGGAAGTGTTCCAGGCCGAAGGTCAGCCCGGGCGTGTCCACCACACGGCGCGCGCCCAGCAGGATGCCGGGCATGAAGCAGCTGTGGTGCAGCGAGTCGTGCCGGATGGTGAGCGTCTCCCCGGTGTCGCCGAAGAGGACCTCCTGGTGGGCCAGCAGGCCCCGCAGCCGCACGGCGTGCACGGGCACCCCGTCGACGTCCGCGCCGCGCGCGCCGGGCAGGCCGTGCGTGGTCGGGTCCTCCTGCCGCGGCAGGCCGGCCGCCTCCCGGGCCTCCGCGATCATCTGCGCGGTGCGGGTGGCGGTGCCGGAGGGGGCGTCGGCCTTGCCGCGGTGGTGCAGCTCGACGACCTCGGCGGACTCGAAGAAGCGCGCCGCCTGCCGGGCGAAGGACATGGTCAGGACGGCCCCGATGGAGAAGTTCGGGGCGATGAGCACACCGGTCGACGGGGAGGCGTCGAGCCAGGAGTTCAGCCGCGCGAGACGGTCCTCGGTCCACCCGGTGGTGCCGACGACGCCGTGGATGCCGTGGCCGACGCAGAACTCGAGGTTCTCCATCACCGAGTCGGGGTGCGTCAGCTCGACCGCGACCTGGGCACCGGCCCGGGTCAGCGTCTCCAGCTCGTCGCCCCGGCCCAGCGCGGCCACCAGTTCCATGTCCTCGGCGGCCTCCACGGCCCGTACGGCCTCGGAGCCGATCCGGCCGTGGGCGCCGATGACCGCCACGCGCAGCTTGCTCATCCTCGGTTACTTCCTTCTCTCGGGCCCGTTCGGGCCTAGCGGGCCACGACGTCGTGGAGCTTTGCCGCCTGCTTGTCCTTCAGCGGGCCGATCACGGACAGCGAAGGACGCTGCCCCAGTACATCGCGGGCCACCGAGCGGACCTCGTCCGGGGTGACGGCCGAGATGCGGGCCAGCATGTCGTCGACCGACATCTGCTCGCCCCAGCACAGCTCGCTCTTGCCGATCCGGTTCATCAGCGCGCCCGTGTCCTCCAGCCCGAGGACCGTGGAGCCGGACAGCTGTCCGACGGCGCGGGTGATCTCCTCGTCCGACAGACCGTCCGCGGCGACCTTGTCCAGCTCGTCGCGGCAGATCCGCAGGACGTCGTGCACCTGGCTCGGGCGGCAGCCGGCGTAGACGCCGAAGAGGCCGCAGTCGGCGAAGCCCGAGGTGTAGGAGTAGACCGAATAGGCGAGACCGCGCTTCTCCCGGACCTCCTGGAAGAGGCGGGAGCTCATGCCACCGCCCAGGGCGGTGTTGAGCACGCCGAGCGCCCAGCGGCGGTCGTCGGTGCGGGCCAGCCCCGGCATCCCGAGGACGACGTGCGCCTGCTCGGTCTTGCGGCCGAGCAGCTCCACGCGGCCCGCGGTGCGGATCGCCTTGGCGCCGGAGCGCGGGGCGACGGGCACCGCGTCCGTACGGCCCAGGGCGCCGGCCTTCTCGAAGGCCGCGCGGACCTGGCGGACGACCTTGGCGTGGTCGACGTTGCCCGCGGCGGCCACGACCAGGTGGGTCGGGTCGTAGTGCTTCTTGTAGAAGCGGGCGATCTGGTCGCGGGTGAGGGCGTTGATCGTGTCGACCGTGCCGAGGACCGGGCGGCCGAGGGGGGTGTCGCCCAGCATCGTGTGCGCGAACAGGTCGTGCACGCAGTCGCCGGGGTCGTCCTCGGTCATCGCGATCTCTTCGAGGATCACACCGCGCTCGGCGTCGACGTCGGCGGCCTCGATGAGCGAGCCGGTGAGCATGTCACAGACGACATCGATGGCCAGCGGCAGATCGGTGTCGAGGACACGGGCGTAGTAGCACGTGTACTCCTTCGCCGTGAACGCGTTCATCTCGCCGCCGACCGCGTCGATGGCGGAGGAGATGTCCAGCGCGCTGCGCTTGGCGGTGCCCTTGAAGAGCAGGTGCTCCAGGTAGTGGGTGGCGCCGTTGAGCGTCGGGGTCTCGTCGCGGGAGCCGACGTTGGCCCAGATGCCGAAGGTCGCCGAGCGTACGGACGGCAGGGTCTCCGTGACGATGCGCAGGCCCCCCGGGAGGGTGGTACGGCGCACCGTACCGATGCCGTTCTCGCCCTGGAGAAGCGTTTGGGTACGGGCGACGGCCCGCCCCTCCGAAGAGGTGCGGGCCGTCTTCCGTGTACTACGGGACGTCACTTGGCGGACTCGTCCTTAGCCTCGTCGCCGTCCTCGCCCTCGATGACCGGGATCAGCGAGAGCTTGCCGCGCTGGTCGATCTCGGCGATCTCGACCTGGACCTTGGCGCCGACGCCGAGCACGTCCTCGACGTTCTCCACGCGCTTGCCACCGGCGAGCTTGCGGATCTGCGAGATGTGCAGCAGGCCGTCCTTGCCGGGCATCAGGGAGACGAAGGCACCGAAGGTGGTGGTCTTGACGACCGTACCCAGGTAGCGCTCGCCGACCTCCGGCATGGTCGGGTTGGCGATGGCGTTGATCGTGGCGCGGGCGGCCTCGGCGGCCGGGCCGTCGGCGGCACCGATGTAGATGGTGCCGTCGTCCTCGATCGTGATCTCGGCGCCGGTGTCCTCCTGGATCTGGTTGATCATCTTGCCCTTGGGGCCGATGACCTCACCGATCTTGTCCACGGGGATCTTGACGGTGATGATCCGCGGGGCGTTGGGGGACATCTCGTCCGGCGTGTCGATCGCTTCCATCATCACGTCGAGGATGTGGAGGCGGGCGTCGCGGGCCTGCTTGAGGGCCGCGGCCAGGACGGAGGCCGGGATGCCGTCCAGCTTGGTGTCGAGCTGGAGGGCGGTGACGAACTCCTTGGTGCCGGCGACCTTGAAGTCCATGTCGCCGAAGGCGTCCTCCGCACCGAGGATGTCGGTGAGGGCGACGTAGTGCGTCTTGCCGTCGATCTCCTGGGAGATCAGGCCCATGGCGATACCGGCGACGGGGGCCTTGAGGGGCACACCGGCGTTCAGCAGCGACATGGTGGAGGCGCAGACCGAGCCCATGGACGTCGAACCGTTGGAGCCGAGGGCCTCGGACACCTGGCGGATCGCGTACGGGAACTCCTCGCGCGTCGGCAGCACGGGCACGATGGCCCGCTCGGCCAGGGCGCCGTGGCCGATCTCGCGGCGCTTCGGCGAACCGACGCGGCCGGTCTCGCCGACGGAGTAGGGCGGGAAGTTGTAGTTGTGCATGTAACGCTTGCGCGTCACCGGCGACAGCGTGTCGAGCTGCTGCTCCATACGGAGCATGTTCAGCGTGGTGACACCCAGGATCTGGGTCTCGCCGCGCTCGAACAGCGCCGAGCCGTGCACGCGCGGGATGGCCTCGACCTCGGCGGCGAGCGTACGGATGTCCGTCACGCCGCGGCCGTCGATGCGCTTCTTCTCCTTGATGACGCGCTCACGGACCAGGGCCTTGGTCAGCGAGCGGTACGCGGCGGAGATCTCCTTCTCGCGGCCCTCGAACTGCGGGAGCAGCTTCTCGGCGGCCACGTCCTTGACGCGGTCCAGCTCGGCCTCGCGGTCCTGCTTGCCGGCGATGGTGAGCGCCTGGGCCAGCTCGCTCTTGACGGCGGCGGTCAGGGCCTCCAGGACGTCGTCCTGGTAGTCCAGGAAGACCGGGAACTCGCCCTCGGGCTTGGCGGCCTTGGAGGCGAGCTCCGACTGGGCGCGGCACAGGACCTTGATGAACGGCTTCGCGGCCTCGAGACCGGCGGCGACGACCTCTTCGGTCGGGGCGTCGGCGCCGTCCTTGACGAGCTGGATGGTCTTCTCGGTGGCCTCGGCCTCGACCATCATGATCGCGACGTCGCCGTCCTCCAGGACGCGACCGGCGACGACCATGTCGAAGACGGCGTCCTCGAGCTCGGTGTGCGTCGGGAAGGCGACCCACTGGCCCTTGATCAGGGCCACGCGGGTGGCGCCGATCGGACCGGAGAAGGGCAGGCCCGCGAGCTGCGTGGAGCAGGAGGCGGCGTTGATCGCGACCACGTCGTACAGGTGGTCGGGGTTGAGCGCCATGACCGTCTCGACGATCTGGATCTCGTTGCGCAGGCCCTTCTTGAAGGACGGGCGCAGCGGGCGGTCGATCAGGCGGCAGGTGAGGACGGCGTCCTCGGAGGGGCGGCCCTCGCGACGGAAGAACGAGCCGGGGATCTTGCCGGCCGCGTACTGCCGCTCCTCGACGTCGACGGTCAGCGGGAAGAAGTCCAGCTGGTCCTTGGGCCGCTTGGAGGCGGTGGTGGCCGACAGCACCATGGTGTCGTCGTCCAGGTAGGCCACGGCGGAGCCGGCGGCCTGACGGGCCAGGCGGCCCGTCTCGAAGCGGATGGTGCGGGTGCCGAAGGCGCCGTTGTCGATGACGGCCTCGGCGTAGTGGGTCTCGTTCTCCACCAGGGATATCTCCTCGTCTACGTCCCGGCGCCCGTGTGGCGCGGGACGGGGGCGGAGGGGCGCCTGTGCTGGCCGGTCTTCGATCGAAGCACCCGGATTTCCCTGATCCGGGGGCCACTACCGAGGACCGGCGGCGAGCGCTGCGCTCCTCCTCGTACTGTCGCGGCGCGGTGCCGCTGTGGAAACCAGACTACAAAGCTTCTGCTTTCCACGAGATACGCAAAGGGAGCGGCCCCCAGGGTTGGGAACCGCTCCCTTCACGGTGTCTTACTTGGCGCCGGCGGCACCGCGGCGGATGCCGAGGCGCTCGACCAGGGCGCGGAAGCGCGTGATGTCCTTCTTGGCCAGGTACTGCAGCAGGCGGCGACGCTGGCCGACCAGGAGCAGCAGGCCACGACGCGAGTGGTGGTCGTGCTTGTGCTGCTTCAGGTGCTCGGTGAGGTCCGAGATGCGGCGGGTGAGCATCGCGACCTGGACCTCGGGGGAGCCGGTGTCGCCCTCCTTGGTGGCGAACTCGGCCATGATCTGCTTCTTCGTAGCGGCGTCGAGCGACACGCGTACTCCTCGAAATTCTTCTTCAGCCACCGAGTGCCCCTGGTCTTGGTCTCAGGGGAGCTTCCGTTACTCGGGAGGCGGGGTCCGCTGGGCGCTGTCCCCAGAGGCCGGTGAGGGCTTTCCGGAGGCGCGTACACAAACGGCCGTTACACACAGTACCAGCCCCGCCCAGCGGCCCCGCCGCAGGTCTAGCCGGCCAGGCCCCGGGCGGCGGAGTAGAGGCCCAGGACCGCGAGGCACAGGGGTACGAGCGCGAGGAGGAGCGTGCTCTCGGCGAGATCGGAGACACGCCCCCAAAAGGGTGACAGGCCCTTCTCGGGGACGACGAGGGCGACGGTGGTGAGCAGGGCGCCACCGAGGGTGACGGCGGCGGCGACCCAGAGGGTGCGGACGTCGAGGGAGCCGTCGGCTCCGGCGGGCGGCTGGAGGGCGAGCCCGAGGACGAGGAGGGCGAGGGCGGCCAGGCCCGCGCCGAGGACGGCGGCGACCTGCGCGGTGTAGCGGAAGAGGCGGGCGCGCAGCAGCATCGCCAGGCCGGCGGCCAGGGCGAGCAGGCGGGGCCAGGGGCCGCCCGCGGAGGTGAAGGCGAGGACGGCGGTGGAGCCGACGACGACGGCCGCGCAGCCGCCGACGAGGCCGAGGAGCAGTTCGTGGCCGCGGCGGACCTGGGCGGCGATGCGCTCGGCGTCCACGGGCTCGGGCGTCTGGCCGCGGTCGGCGAGGTCGTCGGAGCCGGCGCCGCGCGGGGCGGCGTAGCCGATGGGGAGGCGGGCCACCCGGGCGGACAGGCCGGGCAGGAAGGCGATGGCGCCGATGGCGACGACGGCGCAGACGGCCGCCGCGTCGGCCGGGCGGGAGTCGGTGAGGATCACGCAGAAGGCGGCGAAGGTACCGGTGGCCGCGGTGGTGAGGGCGGCGACGAACGGCGCGTCGCCGGCGGGCATGACGGCGACGAGCGCGGCGGAGGCGACCAGGACGGCGGCGCAGCCCAGCAGGAACTGGAGCCGTCCGGCGCCCTCGCCGGCCGCCGGGCCGAGCACCCCGGAGCCGGCGATCATCAGGTGCGGGAGGGCGGCGAGGCCCAGGGCGACGGCGGAGGCGCGGTCTGCGTAGACCCGGGCCCGTACGCCCGCGAGGGCGGTCAGGAGGACGCCGACGGCGGCGGCGACGGCGCCGGGCACGCCGTGCGTGTCGTGCCGCGCGGGGTCGGCGAACCAGAGGGCGAAGCCCATGAGGGCGAGCAGCAGCGCTCCCCCGGCCAGGCCCCAGGCCCGCAGGAGCCGGTCGTTCCACAGGGTGCGGTCGCGGGTGACCGCGGCGGCGACGGCGTCGGTGACGTCGTCGTGCACGGCGGGCGGCAGCGACTCCGCGAAGGGCCGGAGCGAGAGCAGGTCGCCGTCGAGGATCCGCTGCGCGGCGAGCGAGCGGGCGCTGTCGAGGACGGTGCCGTCGCGGCGTACGAGGTGGTAGCCGGTGGGCGCGCCGACGGGCTGGGTCTGCCCGGTCAGGCGCAGGATCTCCGGATACACGTCGGCGACGGCGATGTCGTCCGGGAGGGCGACGTCTATCCGGCTGTCGGGCGCGACCACGGTCACTCTGCAGAAGCCGGTCGCAGCGGACGTACTCACCTATCGGGCCCCTTGGTTCGCTCCGACGATCACTCTGGTGATCGCTCATGCTTGCGCGCGGCGGCCACCCTATCGGGAGGGCCGGCGCGTACGTCGATAGGATCACCGTTCCGCGCAGGGGAGGCCGTCGCCGTAGGGGCGCCGGGCGGTGCCGCGCGGAATTGTCCTTGCCGTGCGGAGGGGTTGAGGCATCCGGTGAGCCAGATCGTGGTCAGTCGTCCACCGAGGGCACTGCCGCCGGAGGTGCCCGGCGCGGAGATCCGCCTGGAGGCGCCGCCGGAGCTGCCGAGGGGCGCTCAGGACAGTGTGCTGATGCAGCTGTTGCCGACGCTGGGCATGGCCTCGTCGATGGTCTATTTCTTCATGCCGGGCGCCGCCCCGATGATGAAGATCATGGGCGTCATGATGATGTGCTCGACGCTCGGCATGACCATCGCGATGGTGGTGCGGCACCGTCAGGGCTCGCAGGGGCAGACGGCGGACATGCGCCGTGACTACCTCAAGTACTTGGCGCAGACGCGCCGGACGGTGCGGCGCACGGCGAAGGCGCAGCGGGACGCGCAGTTCTATCTGCACCCCTCCCCCGATCAGCTGTGGTCGGTGGTGGCGGAGGGGACGCGGCTGTGGGAGCGGCGGGCGAGCGACGACGACTTCGCGCAGGTGCGGGTCGGGCTGGGCACACAGCAGCTCTCGACGCCGCTGGTGGCTCCGGAGACGGCTCCGATAGACGATCTGGAGCCGCTGACGACGGGGGCGATGCAGCAGTTCCTGGCGACGCACGGTTCGCTGGACGGGATGCCGGTGGCGCTGTCGCTGCGGGCCTTCTACCACGTGACGCTGTCGGGTGAGCCGGAGACGGTGCACGGGACGGCGCGGGCGCTGGTGGCGCAGCTGGTGACGCTGCATTCGCCGGAGGACCTGGTCGTCGCGGTGGTCTCGGCGCGGGGCGCGGCCTCGTACTGGGAGTGGGCGAAGTGGCTTCCGCATGTGCAGGTTCCGGGTGCGGTGGACGGGGCCGGCGCGCGGCGGCTGATCGGTGACGACCTCGGCGAGCTGGAGGACCTGCTGCGGCCGCGGCTGGAGGGGCGTACGCGGTTCAGCCGTGAGGGGCAGCCGTTGCTCGACCAGCCGCATGTGGTGGTCGTGCTGGACGGTGGCGCGGTGCCGGCGGACTCGGCGTTCGCGGCGCCCGAGGGCCTTCAGGGCGTCACGATCGTGGAGGTCGTGCCGGGCGACCTGGGTGAGCTGCGCGGCGGCCTCTCGGTGGTCGTGGAGCCGGGGTCGCTCCGGCTGATGTCGCAGGTCGCGACGTATGAAGGGGTGCCGGACACGCTTCCCATGGAGGCGGCGGAGGCGCTGGCGCGGCAGCTGGCGCCGCTGCGGGTGGGCGGTGGCGACGGCGACGAGCCGCTGCTGGCGAATCTGGACTTCACGGATCTGCTGGGCCTGGGTGACGCGGGGTCGGTGGATGTGGCGCGTACGTGGCGGCCGCGGTCGGCGGCGGAGCGGCTGCGGGTGCCGATCGGCGTCAGCGAGGACGGCGCGCCCGTGATGCTGGACCTGAAGGAGGCGGCGCAGGACGGTATGGGCCCGCACGGTCTGTGCGTGGGCGCGACCGGTTCCGGAAAGTCGGAGCTGCTGCGGACGCTCGTCCTGGGGCTCGCGGTCACGCATTCGTCGGAGAACCTGAACTTCGTCCTGGCGGACTTCAAGGGTGGCGCGACCTTCGCCGGGATGTCGGGGCTGCCGCACGTCGCGGCTGTCATCACCAACCTCGCGGACGACCTGACGCTCGTCGACCGCATGCGCGACTCGATCACGGGTGAGCTCCAGCGCCGGCAGGAGCTGCTGCGCGCGGCGGGCAACTACGCCAACATCCACGACTACGAGAAGGCGCGGGCCGCCGGGGCCGCGCTGGAGCCGCTGGCTTCACTCGTCCTGGTGATCGACGAATTCAGCGAGCTGTTGACGGCCAAGCCGGACTTCATCGACATGTTCATCCAGATCGGTCGCATCGGCCGTTCGCTGGGTGTGCACCTGCTGCTGGCCTCGCAGCGCCTGGAGGAGGGCCGGCTGCGTGGCCTGGAGACGTATCTGTCGTACCGGATCGGTCTGCGGACGTTCTCGGCGGCCGAGTCGCGTACGGCGCTGGGCGTGCCGGACGCGTACCACCTGCCGTCGGTGCCGGGTTCGGGTTATCTGAAGTTCGGTACGGACGAGATGACGCGCTTCAAGGCCGCGTATGTCTCGGGCACGTACCGTACGGGCGCGAGCGCGGGGTCCGGCGGCGGCCCGCTGCCGATCGAGCGGCGTCCGGTGCTGTTCACGGCCGACCCCGTGCCGGTGACGTACACCGCGCCGGCGCCGGTGCCGGACGAGCCGCGGGCGGGTGACGACGGGCTGGCCGACACGGTGCTGGACGTGATCGTGCGCCGGGTCGAGGGCCAGGGTCCGCCGGCCCACCAGGTGTGGCTGCCGCCGCTGGACCGTTCGTCGTCACTGGACGAGCTGCTGCCGCCGCTGTCGGCGGTGGAGGGCCGCGGTCTGACGGCTCCGGACCTGCCGCGCGCGGGGCGTCTTTCGGTGCCGATCGGACTCGTGGACAAGCCCTTCGAACAGCGGCGTGACGTCCTGTACCGGGACTTCTCGGGCGCGGCGGGCAACATGCTCGTCGTCGGTGGCCCGCAGTCCGGCAAGTCGACGCTGATGCGGACGCTGGTCTCGGCGTTCGCCCTGACGCACACTCCGGCCGAGGTGCAGTTCTACGGTCTGGACTTCGGTGGCGGCGGTATGAGCGCGATCGCCGACCTGCCGCACGTGAGCGGTGTGGCCTCGCGCCTGGACCCCGAGCGGGTCCGCCGTACGGTCGCCGAGGTGGCGGGCATCCTGGCCCGTCGCGAGGAGTACTTCCGGGCGCACGGCGTCGACTCGATCGGCACGTACCGGCGGCTGCGGGCGTCGGGGGAAATCTCCGACCAGCCGTGGGGCGACGTCTTCCTGATCGTCGACGGCTGGGCCAACTTCCGGCAGGAATACGAGATGCTGGAGGGGGTCGTCGCCGACATCGCGGGCCGCGGCCTGGGCTACGGCATCCACATCGTAGTGACCGCCTCGCGCAACATGGAGGTCCGCGCCTCGCTCAAGGACCAGCTGCTCAACCGGCTGGAGCTGCGGCTCGGCGACACGATGGACTCGGAGTTCGACCGTAAGGTCGCCGCGAACGTCCCGGCCGGTGTGCCCGGCCGCGGTCAGCTGCCGGAGAAGCTCCACTTCATGGCGGCGCAGCCGCGTATCGACGCCGACAACGACCCCGAGACGCTCACGGACGCGACGGCCGCGATGGTCCGCGCGGTCGGCGAGGCGTGGTCCGGCCCCGGTGCCCCGGGCGTCCGGCTCCTCCCCCGCAAGCTGCGCGCCGAGGAGCTCCCCAAGGGCTTCGAGTACCCGCAGCACGGCGTGGCCATCGGTATCGACGAGACCAATCTGGAGCCGGTCTTCGTCGACTTCGAGACCGATCCGTTCTTCCTGGTCTTCGGTGAGAGCGAGTCCGGCAAGACGGCGGTGCTGCGGCTGCTCGCCAAGCAGATCACCGAGCGCTACGGCCCGGACGAGGCGAAGATCGTGGTCGGCGACTACCGCCGTACGCTCCTCGACGTCATCCCCGACACGCACCTGCTGGAGTACGCGCCGATCACCTCGGCCCTTACGGTGCACGCCAACGCGCTCAACGGGCTGATGGAGCGGCGCGCTCCGCAGCCGGACATCACCCCGCAGCAGCTGCGCGACCGCAGCTGGTGGTCGGGCCCGCGCTTCTTCGTCATCGTCGACGACTACGAGCTCGTCTCGACCAGCAGCGGGAACCCGCTCGCGGTGCTGACCGAGAACCTGCCGTTCGCCCGTGACGTGGGCGTCCGCTTCATCATCGCGCGCAGCTCGGCCGGCGCGTCCCGCTCGATGTTCGAGCAGTTCATGCAGCGCGTACGGGAGCTGGGCGCCCAGGGCATCGTCCTCTCGGGCGACCCGGGCGAGGGCGACGTCCTGGGCGGCGTCCGCCCGCGCCCGATGCCGCCGGGGCGTGGTTACTTCGTGTCCCGGAAGCGGGGGACGCCGCTGATGCAGGTGGGGTGGGTGCCGGAGGAGCAGTAGCGGCTTCTGCTGCGGCTGCGGCTGCGGCTGCGGCTGCGGTCGGCAGTAAGGGGATCGACAAGATCCGAAGAGGGGGTGCGCCTGGCGCACCCCCTCTTTGTTAGGTTCGAACGTACGAATGCCCTGGTGCGTGCGTGTCGGGGTGGATCTGAACGAATTCCGGGGGGAATCGTGGCGTTCGGGGTTGTGCGGGGCGAGTGGGAGGCGGGGGCGGGCCGCGCGGGGGCGAGTGCGGGAGCGCCGGCCACGGAGACGACGGCTACGGGCGTGGGGGCAGGGCCCCTGGGTAGGCGGGGACCTGCGGGGCGTGCGGGGCCAGGGGGCGGTGCCCCTGGCTTCACTCCCTCCCCGTCCACCCGCGCGTAGAGAGCCGACCGCACCATGCTCACGTACCACCAGGTCATGACCACGGACCTCAGCCTGCTGACCACTGCCGCCACACAGTGGGACGCGGCCGCCAAGGATCTGGAGACCGTTCAGAAGACGTACAACAGCCAGGTCCGTAACGTCGGCATCGACGAGCAGTGGCAGGGCGTCGCCCGTACGTTCGCGCAGATAGCCAACACCCGGACGTACGAGCAGTACTCCGCGGCCGCGACGGAGGCCCGGGCGATCGCGTCATTGCTGCGGGACGCGCACGGGCAGTTCGTCGAACTGCGCAACAAGCTGAAGTCCGCGATCGCCGACGCGGCCAAAGAACACATGAAGATCGACGACAACGGCAAGGCGACCTGGACCAAGCGCGACGACCCCGGCGTCAAGAACGACCCTGATGCCGCGACCTCGATCCCGAAGGCCGAAGCGTCCTGGACGCAGCACATCGCCGATATCGTCCAGCAGTTCGACGACGCCGACCAGGGCGTCAAGCTGGCCCTGGCGGCGGCTACGAAGGACTCGGACCCGAACGACGGCATCGACCACGGGTTCAACGCGAAGGCCGAGGGCGACATCGAGGTCGTCGAGGGCCGGCGCCAGGCCGAGTTGGCCCGCCTGGACCACTGGGACGACAAGCAGCTGGCCGAGATGCAACGCCTGGAGCGCGACAACAAGAACAAGGCGGAGTTCAGCCAGAGCTTCCTCGCCGGCCTCGGACCCGACAAGACGATCGACTACGCCAACAGGCTGCGCGGCCTGGCCAAGGGCGACAAGAAGCAGGATTACGAGCAGCTGCAGAGCGGGCTCGCGGCGAACATCGCCAGCGCCACCAAGGACACCAAATCGTCCTTCTACGACACGTGGCACCAGGGTCTGCGCAAGGCCGGAGAGAAGAACTACGGCAGTAACACCAGCCCGTTGTACGGCTACCAGGCCTTCCTGGAAACGATGAAACACGGTGGCGGGTACGGGAAGGGATTCCTCGACGATCTCGGCAACGACATCATCGGCACCGAGAAGAAGCACCCGGGAATCTGGAACAAGATCTCCGGCCACAAGGACGTGGGGAACGACCCCCTCGACGGCCTGCTGAGCATCATGAGTAAACAACCCGACGTCGCCACGTCGTTCCTCGATCCCGGCGCCGACGGTAAGAACGACCACTTGAAGTACCTGCTCAAGGACCGCAGCTGGCCGAAGCTGACGACGATCGGGCCGGCCGGGGTGCACGATCTGAGCGATCCGGCCACACAGGTCGGTCTCGGCGCCGCGCTGGAAGCGGCGGCCACAGGCCACCCGCCGCTTGCCGACGGCGCGCGTCCCGACCCGGAGGCTCGGCACACCGCGGCACAGACACGAGTCATGCACGACACGATCGTCTTGGCCGATCCGGGGTCGAGCAGCGCCGCTCCCGCCAACCTCCGACGCCCGCTCGCCAACGCACTCGCCGAATACGGGGCGGACACCCACGAGATTCTGAGCGGGAACACCGCATATCCGGACCACGACGGGCCGTGGGAATCGAACGGCAGAGTCAATATGTCTGTTGACCAGGACGCGCTGCGGCGCACCATGAGAGGCCTCTCGGAGGATCCGGAAGCCTATGCGACTTTGCATCGAGCGGCTTCCGATCACATTTCCAATGAAATGGACAAGCTGCCCGCCGACGCCCAGGGTTACGAGCGGAAGAACCCGCTGGACAAAGCCGGCGCCGTTCTCGGCGCCTACAGCGCGATACGCGACGATGTCATCAACGACAAGCGGGCATCCGACTATTCCGGCGCCGACTGGAAGTCCAAGATGGCGTACCACATTTTGGGTGGCGCCGTCACTCCGGTGACTGTCGGCGCCGGTAAATTCCCGATCGGCGACGCACTGCAACGCGGTGTGGACTACTGGACCTGGGAATGGGCGAACAACATGAAGGGCGCGGCTGACACCGAAGCGAATATCAAGATTTCCGATAATTATCTCGATACCAACAAGCAGATGCGCACAATGATCGACCAATGGGCTCAGAAACACCACGTATCAGCGGAGGGACCGGGGAAGGACATCATCGAAGGAATGAAGGGTGATGTCATGATCGGCGCCACCCGGGGGTCCGCCTACACGAAAAACCTTCTTCGATAAAATTTGACACCGGATGCCGCGCAGTAGCCGCAGACACCAGGAAGCGACACTCCAGCATGCTCAAAGAAGTCACCGAGGGCTCGGAGCCGGGAAACACCTCCGCTCCGATCGCGAGGAAAGGCCGTCGCATCGCGCTCATCGTCTCCATCGCTCTGATGGTCCTCTTGACCGGCACCGGCGCCTATCTCTGGCTGGGTGGGTACTCCCACTGGCAGGACAAGAAGTCACTCGCCCGAGCCTGTCAGGGAATCTTGCCGCGGGATGAACTCGAGTCGCTGATGTCGAACGACCTGCGCGGCACCGATGAGCGAATGTTCGAGGTTGGCAGCGGATGGCTGGACGGCTGTACCGTCGAGGCACGGGAAGGCCGGGACGGGACCACTCAGTTCGGCATAGGCTGGAGTGACCAGGTCAGTATGCCGCTTTCCGCTCTCGGCCGGATCGAGTTCGCCGGAGAAAACGGGGCAGCCACACCTATCGGGCACGGCTGGACAGGCTCCATGACCCGGTCCGGGTCCGCAGGTAATGCCAGCGTACTGCTGGAATGCAAAGGCTTGAATAAAAATCTCCTGGTGACCGCCAGGTCATACCGCGGAAAATTCAGTGAGAACTCCTCGATCTCTCAGGGGTTCGGTTCCCTGGCAAAGGTCGCGACCCGGACGGCGCAAAAAGCGGCCGCGAAGTGGGATTGTGATGCGCCCCTGGGCCGATCGGTGGACTCCGTCACTCCCCCGGCCAAAATGGCGCGTGACTTGCCGAGCCTTGCTCAGGCTTCCGGTAGCTGTCGTTCCATGACTTCACTCACCGCCGCGCTTTCTCAACGAAAGGTCCGCAAGTCCCTCGACACCCCCGAAGGTAATTCACTCGTCGAGGACTGCTACCTGTTGGACGCGGACGGAAATGCTGTCTACCGGCTCTCCGCGTACTACGGCCCGTACGCTCGCGACCTTCTCAGCACCCGCGCCTGGCCGAATCCGGGCCCTGCCGGCATCGAGCAGAAGTCGGGGTACGCGTGGGCAAGTTCCCAGTGCCGAAACTTCTTCGGAACAGCGCGTTTCACCAGCGGCATCGTGGAGAACTCCGACAAGGCAGCCGCGCCGGCCGACCCGGGCCTGCAGCGCGAGCTCCTGGCCGCGTTCGTCAAGGACTCGGCGGAACGGCATGGATGTTCGGGAACGGAGCTTCCGTGAATCACGGAAGTCTTGGCCACGGCCGGCTTGGTGACCGCGTTCGCCCTGGCCAGGCCGAGACCCGGTGGGCAGCCGGGCGCGGGCCATCGGCCGACGCCTCCCGCCAGGCGCCGACCGGCCACGGCCACTGGGACTGGAGTGCCCGGGTCCTCCGAAGCGAGGGCGTCGCCTGCGGGAGGCGAGGAGTCGTAGGCTCAAGCGAGCCCCAGGAACCGCACGGGGCTCGGGTGGCGTCGACGCTTAGGGCTTCGACGAACATCTCATAAGGGGGGTGCGCCAGGCGCACCCCCCTTGTTAGTTTCGAACACACGAATGACCTGATGTCACAGGGTGCACACGGGACTTGCGGTCCGGGGGGAACGGGAAAACATGGCATTCGACAACGAGTGGGACGAACTGCGAGCCGAGTCCGTGGCACGGCTCCAGGAGGGCCGGGCAGGAGCGACGGACTCCCACACGCGCCTCAACGGCACCGGGCCGGCCGGGCCGCTCGGCCCGGTCGGCGGGAATCAGGGCGGCCCCGGCCTCGCCTCCTCCTCCCCGAAGAAGAGGGCGGCCATCTCGGCGCTGGAGCAGCCCGTTCAGCCCGACACCCAGAAGGCCGGCAAGGTCATGGACGAGACCACGGAAGCCGCGGCCAAGGGGTTCAAGGACTGGGCCACGGGCGCGGGCATCACCGAGGCCCTCAAGGGCTGGCGCGCCTCGGTCAAGGCGCTGGAGAACCGTCTCGCCGGCGAGAAGGCCGGTCTGTCGGGCGCCAACACGCTCTTCCAGGGCGCCGACAAGGGCCTCGGCGGCCAGTTCGGCCTGTACGGCCCGCCGCTCCTGCCTCCCAGGCTGCCCGGCCCCGGCCAGCCGGGCGGCAACTCGCCCTTCACGTCCCGCCTGACGGACTACAACTAAAGGAACCGGCCGGATCATGCTCACGTACCACCAGGTCATGACCACGGACCTCGCCCTGCTGACCACTGCCGCCACCCAGTGGGACGCCGCCGCCAAGGACTTCGAGACCGTCCAGAAGACGTACAACAGCCAGGTCCGCAACGTCGGCATCGACGAGCAGTGGCAGGGCGTCGCCCGTACGTTCGCGCAGATAGCCAACACCCGGACGTACGAGCAGTACTCCGCGGCCGCGACGGAGGCCCGCGCCATCGCCTCACTGCTGCGCGACGCCCACGGACAGTTCGTCGAACTGCGCGCCAAGGTGAAATCGGCGATCGCCGACGCGGCCAAAGAAGACATGAAGATCGACGACAACGGCAAGGCGACCTGGACCAAACGCAACGACCCCGGCGTAAAGAACGACCCGGACGCCGCGACCGCGATCCCCAAGGCCGAAGCCTCCTGGACACAGCACATCGCCGACATCGTCCAGCAATTCGACGACGCCGACCAAGGCGTCAAACTGGCCCTGGCCGCGGCAACCCAGGACTCCGACCCGAACGACGGCATCACCAACGGCTTCAACGCCAAGGCCGAAGGCGACATCGAGAAGGTCGAGGCCCATGAAGCCAGCAGGCTCGCCGGCATCAAGGACCCGGACGACAAGCAGCGCGCCGAAATGATGCGCCTGATGCGCGACAACAAGAACGACCTCGCCTTCAGCCAGACCTTCCTCAACGACCTCGGCCCCGACAAGGCCATCGACTACGCCAACAGACTCCGCGGCCAGGCCAAGGGCGACCACAAGAAGGACTACGAGCAGCTCCAGAACGGACTCGCGACCACCATCTCCACGGCCACCCGGGACCCCAAGTCGCCGTTCTACGACAAGTGGCGCAAAGACCTGCGCGAAGCCGGCGCCAAGAACTACGGCAGCAAGACCAACCCGATGTACGGGTACCAGCCGTTCGTCGAGCTGATGAAGCACGGCGACAAATACGGCAAGCAGTTCCTCACGGACCTCGGTGACGACATCATCAGCACCGAGAAGAAGCACGAGGGGATCTTCAACAAGATCGCGGGCGGTCACAAGGGCGTCGGCAACGACCCTCTCGACGGCCTCCTGAGCATCATGGGCAAGCAGCCCGACGTCGCCACGTCGTTCCTGGACCCCGGCGCCGACGGCAAGAACGACCGCCTGAAGTACCTGGTCAACGAGCGCGACTGGCCCAAGCACTGGGCCATCACTCCGGCAGGTATCCACACCTTCGACGACCCGGCGTCCCGGCTGGGGCTCGGCGCCGCGCTGGAGGCGGCGGCGACCGGCAACGTACCGGGTACGAAGCACGCGATCGGCGGCCACACCGAGGCCGAGGCGCGGGTCATGCAGAACACGATCAGGGCGCTCGACGCGGACGGCAAGGGCGACAAGCTCCACGCGAACCTGCGGGCTTCCCTGGGCCACATGCTCACGGACTATACGAGCGACACCCACGAGATCGCGTCCAACAACAGCGGCCGCTACGACGAAGCCGCGCCAAGAGAGAACTCGGTGGGCAAGGTGTGGAAGGACGCCGACGGAACAGTTCACATGGCCGTCCACCAGGCGAATCTTGCCCGGATCATGCGGGGCGTGGCCGAGGACCCGAACGCCTTCGCCGAGATGTACAACGCCGAGCACCAGTACTCCGTCGAGACCATGAGCCGGACGTCCTTCAAAAATGAGGAGGACCGCGAACTCACCATCAGGAACGCGGCTGGAGCTTTCGGATTTTACGACGGCGTGCGGGCCGATGTGGTCTACGACAAACGCGACTCAGCCATCCAGTGGGCCCGCGACGTCAGCCACGCCGTGACCGCCACCTCGGGGGCCGCGCTCAACTTCGTACCGGCCCAGATCGGCGGCGCCGACACCCCGAAGGGCATCAAGATCGGGGCCGATGGCCTCAACCGCATGCTCGACTTCGCCATGTACGAATGGACCAAGGAGCAGATCTCCGAGGCCACCGCGGCGGCCGGCAAGGACAGCCGGAGGGACTTCTACGCGGGCCAGCAGCAGGTCGACCACCTTGTACGGGAGTGGGGCAAGTCGAACGGCCACACCAACCAGGAGGAGTCCCTCATGAGAAATCTCGTCGGAGACTCCAAGAATCAGCACTACACCTCGCGTGAGATGACCCTCGGAGCATTGGGCAGGGACCACTGACCACCGTTGTTTTTCCCGGAACCGAACCGCTCCACAGAGACTAGGAACTGATCTGTGCCCAAACGCCGTCGTTGGCTGATCGCGGGATCCGCAATCCTCGCGCTTCTCCTGACCGCCGGAGCCGCGTTCTACATGACGGGTGGCTATGAGGAATGGCGGGACGATCGCTCTGTGAGCAGCGCCTGCGAGGGGGTGGTATCCAAGCAGGACGCGCAGTCGGCACTGGGAAGCCGACGGATCTACACCAGGCCCGAGAAGGAGCTCGACTTCATCTTCGGCAACATGGCTGAGGGACGCATTACCAAGTGTGTCCTGAAAAGCCGCGACAGCGGCGAGAACGTAGTCGTCCAGGTGAGCCGGGTGTCGGGCTCCACGGATGTGCGGGCGCACTACGCTCATCAGTTCGTGGACACACCCGGCTACGGCACGGTCCCCGTGGGCGGCGGTTGGCGAGGCTCGATGGTCTTTCATGACGACTCCCTCCAAGGGAGTGTCGAACTCGCCTGCCGCAATCAGAAGGACAGAAGTCTTCTGGTGAGCGCCAGGACCCTCTACTCCCCCCGCGACGAGCCGGGCCTCGACTCCCAGCAGCGCGCGGACGACCGCGCCGGCTTCGCCCGTCTACTCACCAGCACCGCGAGCGCGGCGGCCGACAAGTACGACTGTGACGCGTCGCTGGGCCGGCCCGTCGATGACGTGGCACCGGACCCGGTCCGGAACCCTGTACCCCTCGACAAGGCGAAAGGCATCTGCGCCCCGGTGGCCGCCCTCCGAGACGGCGCCGGACGAGTCGGAGCGGTCTCCGTGACGGATGCTCCCACCGACCCGACCACCCCGGCGGAGGACTGCTACCTGAACGACGCGCAAGGTACCCCGCTCTACCGGCTGACAGCCCTCTATGGGCCCTTGGCCGACATGGCGCGAGCGAAGTCCACCGACTTCGACCCGACCTCGAAGAAGGCGGCGGAGTTCCAGCAGAAGTACCACCGCGGTTTCGGTAGTGCACAGTGCGGAGCCCAGCAGGGGCGGGCCTTCTACAGGTTGGGAACGATCCACAGGGGAGTAGGCGAGCGGACCGTCAAGAACCCCGACGTGGAGTTCGAGCGCGCGGCACTCAAGGCTTTCGCCGAACAGTCCGCGAAGACGCACGGCTGCGACAACCTCCAGCTGCCGTGACCGCTGCCCGCGGGGGCCTCGTTCAGAGCAGGTGATCGAGCTCCCCGCGCTTGGCGGCCTCGACCAGGCTGCGCAAGCCTTCCCGGGTTGTGACAAGGAGGTCCTCCGGGCGGCTGGTCTCGCGGAGTATGGGGGTTCCATCGATGGTGTGACCGATCTGAAGGCAGGCGTTACCGCCACCGGCGCAATAGGGTTCCTGCCACTTGATCTCGGACATTCTCTTCCCTCTCAGATTTCCTTGGTGATGGTGCGGATCAACGCACGGGAACGCTCCGGCGACAACGACTGCTGGTCTGCCCGCGCGAACAAGCCGCGGTAGTTCTCCAACTGGAGGTCGGCGGTGAGGAACACCGTGGCGTGCGCGGCATCGAGCTGCACAGTGTCCAGCTGAGGTACTGCCCCGTAGGCATAGAACACGGTCTGTCCCGCGCCAGGGAAGCCACTGGCGGTGAAGGGGATGACCCGGATCAGCACGTGGTGTCGCTCGGTCGCAGCCAAAAGGTGCTCCAACTGCGCGAGTGCGACCTTTCGGCCGCCGAACTGGATCCGCAGCGCGGCTTCGTGGATGATCGCGTCGAACTGCGGCGGCTTCCTCCGATCCAGCACCGCCTGGCGCCTCATGCGGTGCTGGATCCTGAGGTCCAGTTCGTGCGCGGGCAGTGGTTACACCGCTTCCTCGAAGACCGCTCGGGCGTGGTCCTCCGTCTGCAGCAGCCCAGGGATGTGCACGCTGGAGGAGAGACTCATCCGGCGAGAATGGTGTTCCAGCTCAGCGATGTCGAGGTAGCCGGGTGGGAGGGCTCCGCGGTACTCCTCCCACCACTCCTTGTCCCGCTCGTCGGCCATGGCGACCAGAGCCTCGACCAGGTCCTCGTTGGCGCAACCGTAGTTGCACGCCAAGGTTCGCAGTCGATTGGGCGTCACACCTACTCGTCCGGCCTCCAGGTGGCTGACCTGGTACGCCTTGATGTTCACCACCGCGCCGGCCTCTTCCACGCTCATCCCGGCCGCCTCACGCAGCTTGCGCAGCTCGATGCCCAGTCGTCGTTGCCGCTGGGTCGGGTGACTCCTCGAAGGCATGCGATCCCTCCCTGTGATCTAGGCGCAGCATGCCCCGTGACACCGGGCGGAGTCCACCGACAGGGTTGTCTTTGTAGACAAGGTTGTCTGACTCTCGCCTGAGCCCTTACATTCAGTGACGCACCGCTCACACGCGAAGGCACCGGAAGTGCACCGCGCGAGCCTGCCCGTCTTCCCTGCGGCGGGTACGCCTGCGCGCAGGGAGGCAAGGCCACCGGTAACCGACCTGTGTGCGACGACCCCTTCACCTCACCCTGTGTCTGGAGTGACCGCACATGAGCAACGACACCCCCTGCGTGCCCGATCCGACGCGGCCGCCCGGCCCGCCGGAGCCCGCCCTAGGGAACCTGAGCTACACCCTCGGCCTGCCCTCCAACGCCCACAGCCTCGGCACGGCCCGTACCGTCGTACGGCGCGTCCTGTGCCAGCACGGGCTCTCCGACCTGGCGGAGCTGGGCGTGCTCGCGGCGTCCGAACTGCTCGCGAACGCCTGCCTGTTCACCCCCGGCCGCGAGGCCGGCCTGTCCATCTGCTGGCGGTACGGCGTACTGCGCCTCGCCGTGTCCGACGAGCACCCGCCGCACCCGGCCGGGGCACGGGAGATGTGCAGGGCGCGACGGAGAGCGGCCCTGTCCACGCTGGACGCCGTCGTCGACGCCTGCGGCGGCATCTGCGGACTGGACGAGACCGCGGCGCCGCTGGGCGGCAGCAGGATGTGGGCCGTGTTCTCCCGGGAAGCCGGAGAGAACTACGCCCAGCTCTGAGGGCCTTGTTCGAACCGGGTCTGCGACCCCGCCGTGCGGAGTACGCTGCTCACGGATTGCCCGCGACGCACGTCAACTCACCTGACGGCACCGCGCTTCGGCGAAGTTCGCGCACTGTGAAAGGCGGCCCCTTACCGATGGACGAACACGAGAAGGCCGAGCTGTACGCCATGGACATCTCGGGCGCCGAGTGGCTGAGCGCGCCCGACCCCACGACCGAGGAGCGCGTCGAGATCGCGTACCTCGACGGTGGCGCGGTGGCGATGAGGTCGTCCGCGGACCCGGACACCGTTCTGCGCTACACGGAGGCCGAATGGCACGCCTTCGTCCTCGGAGTACGGGACGGCGAATTCGACCTGACGTGAGCCGCCCCGCGGGGCTCGGCCCACGCGAACGGGGGTGGGTGGGCCGATCGCCGGCTCCCCCACCCCCGTGAAGGGTTATCGCGTCATCAGTGTCAGTAGCTGATGTCGAAAAGCGTCGAGGCCTTCTTGTCGGTCGCGTAGTAGTGCTCGCTACCCGTCAGGACAAGCTTCGCGATCTCGTCCAGCGTCTTCTGGATGTGCTCGCTCCGCTGCCGGAACATCGCGTTCGCGTTCATCATCATCTGGTGGGCCTGGCCCTCCCAGCCGTGCGCGACGTCACTGACGGCCTTCTGCATGGCGTCCAGCTCCTGCCGGATCACGCCTGCGGCCGCCTTGATGTCCTTGGCGGTCTCCGAAAGCGAGCCGTAATGAACGACAAGTTCGCCGTTGTCTGCCATGTCCCCACCCTCTGTGGTGTCGTCTTCTGGAAATCGGCGGTCGCCGCGCCTCTGCCGCGGCTACCGCGTTGGCCCGGACCCGGGTCCGGGCCCCTACTCAGTACTTGTCGATCCTGAACCGTTCCGACTTCTCTGCCGCTCCGTTGTGAGCTAGCAGAGAGGATGGGCGCCATGCCCAAGAAGATTGACTCAACGCTTCGTAGCCAGGCTGTGCGGCTGGTGATGGAGCATCGCGCGGA
>NZ_JAJQQS010000001.1 GCF_021228125.1 Streptomyces albireticuli | reverse complement strand
CCAAGAAGTTCTACTCCGTGCTGCTCACCGAGGTGAAAGGCTGGGAGCAGATGAGCATCAACGACGCCGCCCAGGCCGTCGAACGCTCAGGCTTCCCCAACGCCTACGCCGAGTTCGAAGCCCAGGCGCCCCGATGCAGGCGGTGCTGGGCACCACGGCCGTCTTCGCCGGTGTGCTGGTGGCGTACAAGACACGGCTCATCCGTGTCGACCGCCGCTTCTACCGCTTCGTGGCCGGTGCCGCGATCGGCTTCCTGCTGCTGATTATAGCCAACCTGCTGTTCGCAGCGTTCGGCGGCGGCCTCTGCTTCCGGACCGGCGGCCTGGGCATCGTCTTCGGCATCATCGGCGTGGTGCTCGGCGCCTGCTTCCTAGCGCTGGACTTCAAGCAAGTCGAGGACGGCGTCAAATACGGGGCACCGCGCGAGGAGTCGTGGCTGGCCGCGTTCGGCCTCACCCTGTCGCTGGTGTGGATCTACACCGAGCTGCTCCGCCTGATCACGATCTCCAATCAGGCTCAGTAGGGATCTTCAACTCGGCCATCGATCGGGTCACCGACTGCCTCAACGCCCTCCACCAGCGGCTGCGGCTGCGTGAACGCCTCCCGCACCGCCGCCGCCAGTCCTGGCCGACCCTGGTTGCGGGGATGCCGGTAGCCGGCCAGCCACTTCACGTTGGCCTCGACTACCTCGTCCAGCCGCTAAAGACGCTGGTAGATGAACTCGACCCGCGCACACGCTTCCCCCGCCACGGCCGGCCTTCATAGCCCGTTCCACCGCCTCCGGCTGTCGGACTCTCGCTGATTACCCGCCCCACCCAAACCGCCCTCTCACGGCGCCGGGGGCGTTCTCGTGTTCTGTCCCACGGCGCCACGCGATGCGGTACAGCCGGCCCCCACGAGGGCAAAGCCCCTTCGCCCTACGGAGCATCTTTTATCTTGAATAGTTGCAGGTCAGGAGGGTGTGGATGGCGGTGACGATGCGGCTGATGCGCCTCTCGTCTCGGGTGATCCGGGCGTCCGCCTGGAAGTCGGAGGGGGTGGCCCGCGCGCCCCTCCCTCACGGGGGACGCGCGGACCTGGTGGCCGGCGGCAGCCCCGACCCCACGTCGGGGAGTGGGAGGGGGCTGCCTCGCTGCTGTCTGCGGCAGCGCCGCTTCCCGTCACGGGGGAGTCGTTTGCGATGGCCTCAAGGGTTTGCCGGACGCCATCGCGACGGTATGGCCCCAGGCGATCACCCAGACTCGTGTGGTTCACCTGCGCCTCACCACATAGGACACGGTCTTGGCGCCGACGCGACCACAAGGTGGTGGGCGGCGACGGCACGGCGACCGGGAGGTGCTTGCCGCGATCGTGTTCGTAGCTACCTCGGGCTGCACCTGGCAGTAGCTGTCGTTCGGCCCGTCGGGGCCGACGGCCCACCGCCGGTTCAGCGAGTGGAGCAAAGCGCGCGTGTGGGCCAAGCTTCACCGCCTGGTCCTCGACGAACTCGGCGCTCGCGGCGAGCTGGACTGGACGCGCTGTGCCATCGACTCCATAAGCATGCGGGCCCTGAGAACGGGGATCTGACAGGCCCGAATCCTGTTGATCGGGGTAAGTACGGATCGAAGATCCATCTGATCACGGACCGGAACGGCCTGCCGCTGTCCGTGGGCATCTCAGCGGCCAACACCCACGACAGCCAGGCGCTGATGCCACTGGTGACCGGCACCCCACCCATCCGCTCCCGCCGTAGGCCACGCCGAAGCGGACCTGCCAAACTCAAGAGACAAGGGCTACGACTACAACCACTCGCGGAGATGGATGAAAAAGGTTTACTGGCCAAGATCCTGTCGTGAGTTCATAGGATCGAAAATTTCCATCTCGCCTCAGGGGTTAGATTTATGTTAGGTCTCAAGGAAGGTTATTTCCATGCCAACGGCAGCTGAGAGTCCCTCAAGTGACACCACCAGCCTTTCCCAGACGTCCGTGGACGACCTGATAAAAATCGAGCACGTGGTCATCCTCATGCAGGAGAACCGCAGCTTCGACCACTATTACGGCACACTCAAGGGTGTGCGCGGCTTTGGGGACCAAAGTGTCATCCTTCTTCCAGGAACCAGAAGCGGATCCTCCGGCAAGACGGTGTTCGAGCAACCGGACAGCTCGTCCTGGCGCTATCCCTGGATGCTAAACAGGGGAAGCGCCGATGGGTGGAAGAACGCCCAAGGTGTGGGTACGGCGCATAGTTGGGTTGACGGCCACGGGGCGTGGAACAACGGCCTTCTCGATGCGTGGATCGCCAACAAAGGTCTGCTGACCATGGGCTATTTCACTCGCGACGACCTTCCCTTCCACTATGACCTTGCCGATAACTTCACTATCTGCGATAATTACTACTGTTCGGTCCTGAGCTCGACCGGTCCCAATCGTAATTACTTCTGGAGTGGCAGTACTGGAGTTGGTATAATTTCCCCGCCGCATGTCAATGGCGGGGACTTTGTAGGTACTAACCAATCATGGAGGGTCTACGTCAAGGAATTGCAGGCCGCTGGTGTGACCTGGCGTACATATAATGTCGAGAACGACAACTACGAGAACAACGCGCTGGAGTACTTCAAGGACTTCGACTCAGGAGCACTGTACGATCTCGGAGTGAAATCGGTACCTGATGTGCCCGGCGGTAGCACCGCTGACCGGATCATCGAGGCCATCCGTAAAGATGTCCTCGATGGCACGCTGCCCCAGGTCTCCTGGGTCGTCACAGACGAGGCACACTGCGAGCACTCAGACGAAACCCCAAGCCGAGGCGCGGTCTTCGTCAAACGGCTACTCGACTCTCTCAGCGCCGACGAGGACACCCTCCGCCGCGTGGCCCTGTTCATCACCTACGACGAAAACGATGGGTTCTTCGATCACGTGCCCCCGCCATTCCCTTCGAAAGGTTCGCCGGACGCCACGGACGAGTGGGCCACGTATGAGGGTGCGGAGGGACCAATTGGGCTCGGTATTCGCGTCCCCATGATCGTCGTTTCCCCGTGGACAACAGGCGGCAGGGTCTGCTCCCAGGTCTTCGATCACACCTCGATGCTGATGTTCCTGGAGAAGTGGACCGCCGCACTGGGCAAGCCTGCGGTGTGCCAGAACATCACCTCCTGGCGTCGCAAGGTGTGCGGCGACCTTACTAGCGTATTCGACTTTAGTAAGGACGCCTCCACCTACACTCTTCCTACGCTCGGCCCTGCGGCCCCGGCCGGAGAGGTCCCTGGCGCCACCGGCACGAATCCCACCCCTCCAAGTACCAACGCCGAACCCGTTCAGGAATCGGGCACCAAGCCGGCGTGCGCTCTGCCTTATCAAACCAACGCCTACCTCGACCGCACCGAAGTGTCGGATGGCTCGACGTCGATCTGGATCCGCATGCTGAATCTGGGTGAGTACGCCACCAGCGCCGCCCACTTCGCCACTTACGCTAACGCCTACCGCAGTGGCGGTCCCTGGCAGTACACTATCGGCGCGGACTCTGAGCAAGAGGACTTCTTCAACGTCGGAAGCGGCAAGTACGATTTCACCGTTATCGGACCCAACCGATTCCTGCGCCGCTTCACTGGGGATGCGTCCAAGATATCCCAGGGCAAGCACGTCTCCGTAAAGTGCACCTTTGAGATGCACTCCTCGACTGGCAAGCTGGCTGTCTTCTTCAACATGAAGAATCATGGCACCCAGAGAGTGGTCTTCCGGATCAAATCAAACCAGTACCGTACCTGGGACAAGACCTACTCCGTCGCTGCCGCGTCGCAGGAGACGGAGTTCTTCAACGCCGTCGCCTACAACGCCGGCTGGTACGACTTCACCATCGCCGTGGACAACGACAGCACCTGGACCGAGCGTTTCGCGGGCCATATCGAGTATGGGCAATCTAGCACCACTGGCTGACATCGCTTATAGCCTAGATACCGGTAAGGGAAGTTTGGGAGTAGTCCAGGGGGAGGAGGGGGGAAGCTTGAGAGGGTGCCGTACGAGGGCCATGCAGCTATTAAGCCTCTTCAGCCGCCTCGCGACGCCGACACCGACGACCTTCTCGCCCCCGTCCCGGCCGCCCGGACCGGCGCCCTCATCGGATACACACGCGTGTCCACGAAGGGCCAGCTGCTCGACCGCCAGATCCGCGCCCTCACCGACGCGGGGACTTCCCGGCCCCGCACTACCTGCCGAGTAGCCGCATTGCCGCAGGTCAGTCGTATCTGTTGCCGATGATCCGGCTACCCCCGCCAGGCGCAGATGGCGTTCCTCCTGGCCCGGTACGACAGCAACGCCCCGCTGCTCGCGGTGTTCCTGGGAACGAGTGCGCGTGCGGTGCGCCGTCGTGCCCGCGGCGGAGTGCTGCCGCCCGGGCCCCGGCTGCGCCGGGCCCTGCGCCGCCGGGTGCTGGATCTGGTGTGTCCGGGGTGTCTGGCGGATCGGGTGGTGGAGGAGGCGCGCCAGGTGGAGCGGGATGCGCGGCGTGCGGCCCGCCGGCCTGTGCGCGGGCGGGTCCCGGGCCGCTGACCGCCGGGCCTGGGCGGGGCACCGGCGCGGACAGGACCTTGCGTCCCCGGTCAGGGAGCCAGGCGTCAGATGCATTCTTAGGCTTCAATTCCCAACTTTGATGCGAATGCTGCATCATCCTCGAGTATGGTGGCGTCATGGTGCTGAGTCTGGAGGAGTCGCTGCGGTTGTCGGTGGCGGCGTTGATGCAGGCGACGGGGGAGTCGCAGCGGGCGATCGCCGCGGTGCTGGGGTTGACGCAGACGCAGATCTCGCGCCGGCAGTCCGGTGCGACTGCGTGGAGTCTGCGTGACGCTGACGTGCTGGCCGGGCATTACGGGATCGCCGCTTTGGATCTGCTGGCGGGGCCGACGCGGGCGTGCGAGGCGCTGCCCGCCGCACGGCGCCGCGGTGCCAACGTCGAGAAGGGAGCGGCCCGGTGAGTGACTTCGATGCGATCGACTCGCTGCTCGCGGGCGTAGGCCCGGAAGCCGAGCTCCCCTCTCCCCAGGTCCGCCAGGAGCTGCGGGAGCGGGCCCGCTTGTCCAAGGCACAGGTGGCGAGGGCGCTCGGGGTGAGCCCGTCCACCGTCGCCGCCTGGGAGGGCGGCCGGGACCCGGTCGGCGAGGTCCGGACCAAGTACCGGTATCTGCTGGACGGCCTGGCCACCAAGTTTACTACCGACACCGCCCCGGTGACGCCGTCTCCTGCCGAACCGGCCGCGGCCCAGGCCCCTAACGCGGCCGACGCTCCTCCGGCTTCCCCGGCGGTGCCCGAAGAAGGCGGTGAGGGCGATGAGGTGGAGGCCCTCGCGGTACCCGAGCCGTGTGTGCTGTGCGGACAGCCGGCCGGAACCCGGGTGGCGGGTTTCGCCCAGCACCTGGACCCGGCCGACTGCCAGACCACCGCTGCCGTGCCGCCCGCCCAGCCCGCCACGACGCCCGTACAGCCCGGCACCGCTCACACCGGGAAGCCGACCTCGACGGCACGCACGTCGCGTACGCCGCGTCCCTCCGAGCGTTCCCAGGGTCCGGCCCGGCGTGCGTTCCAGGAGCCGTCCGGGCCGGTCGATCTGATCGGTCAGGCGGTGCAGGCCGCGCTCGCCGAGCACCACGGCGACGTCGAGGCCGCCACGGCCGCGTTGGTGAAGCGGGCGATCCCGGACGCGATGCGCCTGCTGGACGAGACCCGTAAGGGCGCGCGCTACGACGTGATCGCCCACCCCTGGATCCCCGACATCCTCAAGAAGCAGACGTCCCGCGGCGCGGACCAGATCTGGGAGGCCCGCCCGAAGTGGACCCGGCGCGAACTGCCGCCCGGGAAGCATGAGGTGACCGCGCTCGACATCAACGGCGCCTACCTCTCCGCCCTCAAGACCCACCTCCCCCTCGGCCAGCTCGAGCACTCCGCCGGCCTCCCTCATGACCGCCGCCGCGCTGGTGTCCACCTGATCACACCGCCCGTATGGGAGCACGAGGCGGTGCTGCCCAACCCGATCGGCCAGCGCGACGAGCCGGGACCGCTGTGGGTGACCGAGCCGACCCTGCGCCTCCTGCTGCGCCTGTCGGGCCCGAAGTACGGGCTGTGCGCGCCGCCGGAGGTCCACGAGTCGTACACCTCCGGGGCGACGGAGAACCTGCTGGAGAAGTTCCGCATCGCTCTCAAGGACGCCCGCGACGAGGCCATCGAGCAGGGCGACGAGGTGACGCTGGAATACGTGAAGGCGATGTACTCGAAGTTCGTCTCGACGATGGGGGAGTCGAACTACAACCGGGAGCTGTACCGTCCGGACTGGATGCACATCATCCGTTCGCAGGCGTTCGCGAACCTGTGGCTGAAGGCGCTCAAGGCTCACGACGAGGGTCTTGCCGTGGTGCGGGCCATGGGTACCGACGAGCTCCATGTCATCGGTGACTGGCACCGTGTCTTCCCCGAGGGCCGCGGTGTTACCGAGGTCAAGGTGAAGGACACGTACACCGCCGGAACCGACACCGACGACACCACGGGGGAGGAGCGGGAGTAATGCCGGAGAAGAACCTCGATTTCGGGAAGTTCGGCGCCCAGGGCATCAGGGGCAGCGACGCCGTGGCCCGCAAGCTCGACGAGCTCGCGGGCGGCATCGCCACCCCGGTCACGGTCAAGCGCGGCTGGATAGCGCGCCTGCACTACCTGACGAAGTCGGGCAAGAGCCGCCAGGCCGCCAAGGAGGCCGGGCTGACGGTCACCGACCGGACGCTGAAAGCGTGGCTGGAGGGCAAACGGTCGCCGTCGAAGGCCAACCTGGCCAAGATCGACGCCGCCTACCGGGCGGTGCGCCGCCAGAACGTCGCCCGGCACCTCCTTAAGCGCCTGAACCGGGAGGGGCGTGGGACGCGGGTGGAGATCCATCCCCTGAACCAGTCGCAGGTGCCGAGGCCGTTGCAGCGGGTGGTGGAGTACCGGTCGATGAACGTGCGCCGCTGGGACAGGATCGTCGGCGCGTGGGCGGCCGGTGACCATCAGGGCCTCGATGCTGCCTGGGACGACACGATCGTCGACCTGGGCTCGCAGTGGGGTCAGTACGAGTACTGCACCAGCGTCGGTTTCGCCGCATAGCGGCTACGGATGATCACGGGCGCCCCCGTATTCGTCTGGAAGCCGCCGGCCAGGGCGTCACGGCCTGGCCGGCGGCTTCCAGGACGGTCGTGCTGTCCGTGCAGGGGATCCGTGCGGCCAGCAGTTGTCCACCCCGGGCGGTGGCCTCCAGGAGCCGCGAGGAAGTCGCGGGAGGCGGGGTCGAGACCGGGGGGCCCGGTGAAGAAGCCGGTGCCCTCCGGGGCCACGACCGTCACGTACGCCGCCGCTTGTGCGGGTGTGCACCAAGCCGTCCTCGCCGTGGCGGCCTGGAGCCCGTATCCGCCCGTCTCGCCCCAGTCCGTCACTGCCATACCCACGATCATGCCCGGGAACCGGGGCTACTGGTCGTACGCCCACGCGCGGCCGGTCTGCCGGTACTCCTCCACCGGGATCGGCTCCACGCCCGGCCGCATGCGGGCGGTGTAGAGCAGTCCGTCGAGGTGACATCCGGGGTACGCCACGACGTGCCGCCGATGTCGCTGACGACGTCCGCGTACAGGACGACAGGGGCCTGGGTGGTCTGTTTCCGGGGAAGTTCGCTCATGTCGATGACGTCGCTGACGGTGGGCTTCAGCGGGGCCGGGATGTGCCGATGGTCCGGGTATGGCGGTGCGGCAACGGGTGGTTGCGGGGGACGAGATCACACATGTCGTCCTGGACCAGCGGTGGCGGGTCATCGAGCCGGTCGATCAGTTCCTGGAGTACCTGCGGCAGGAGAAGTACTCGCCGCACACGGTCCGCAGCTACGCCGGCGGTATGGCCGTGTGGTGGACGCTGTTGGAGTCCCGTGATCAGGACTGGCGGCACGTCGGCGTCGACGATCTGGCGCGCTTCGTGCGTCGGCTGCGCAACCGGGGCACCGACCCGACGGTCATCGCACTGAGGCCGGACAAGGCTGTTCCTGACAGCACCGTCGACGCTGCGCTGACCGCAGTGATGAGTTTCTACCGTTACCACGCGATCGTCAGCGGTGTCCCAGCGGCCCGCGCGTTCTACGTGCATGTCAAGGGCGGCACGATAGAGGCTCGCAGCCAGTACGCGTCTTTCCTCGGCCACATCGGCGGCGGTCAGGACCGTCGGGTCGTTGGCCGCCGGCGGGGGCCGCACACACCTCCGCCGTTCCTGACTCCACAGCAGATCGCCGTCATCAAGGACGACGCGGCACGGTTGGACGATGGCATCTGGTCGGGCGACGTGCGTTTCCGGCTGCTGTGGACCCTGCTTGAGGAAACCGGCCTGCGGATCGCTGAGGCTCTCTTGCTCCGGCACCACGACTGGCAGCCCGGCACCGGCACCACCGCCTCCATCGAGGTCCAGCCCCGCGAGGACCAGCGACGGCGGTTGCGAGTGAAGAACCAGCAGTACCGCCGTCTCTACATCAGCGACGAACTGGACAACTTCTACGGCGAGTACCTTTTCCAACTGGCAGAGCAAGGTATTGAGTTCAGTGACGATGACACTGTCTTTATCAACCTCTACCGCGGTGAGGTCGGCCAGCCGCTGCGGCCGGAGACCGTCTATGACTGGATCGACGGGTTCAAGCGGCGCCATCCCCTGCTGCCAGCCAGGTGGACCCCGCACTGGTTCCGCCACACTCACGCCACAGCACTCCTTCTGGCCGATGTTCCTCCGCACGTCGTGCAGCGGCGCCTCGGCCACCAGGACATCAACACACTGATGACGACGTACGCCCACGTCACCGACGACGCGGCGATGCGTGCGGCGGCTGACTGGAAGAAGCTCGTCGCCCGCTGGGGAGCGGGAGCGTGAGGCTGCCCGCGCAGAGCCGGTCACGCCGCACATGGAGGTCGGACCCGCGGCTGTCGGACGGCGGCCTGTTCCACTTCGGGATCAACCAGCAGCTCGCCGCGGGCCTGCCCGACGAGCTTCAGCGGACGTACTTCAGCCCGGCGGAGACGCCACCCCACTGGGCCGGGGCGATCATCGAGAATCAGCCGAACTACCGGGCCCGAGGCGCCTGCAGCACGCTGAACTTCCAGGGCCTGCCGCCTGAGATGGTCACCGAGTTCGTGTGGTGCACCCAGCGGCAGGTGCAGCTCGGGCTGCGGATCCACGTGGTGGTCACCAACCGGCTGACCCGCCTGATCGCCGGAGTGGTGTCCACGGATCGCCCGGATGTGGTCAGCCTGCTCGACCTGTCCCTCGACGAGTGGATGCGAGCCTTTGCGAAATGGCGGATGCGGATCGGCAAGCCCTCGACCCAGGGCTACTTCGCACCTGCTGGATGGGCTCTGTCCCGCAACCTGGACACGCTCGTCCACGCCTATCACCAGGGGCCGTGGTGGGAACTGGACGTGTGGAACCCGGTGCTGGACCCGCGCATCCCGCTGCGCGAGCACGAACCCGACCGCCATCAGATCGCTTACTTCACCCACCTGACGATGCCGTGGCTGCGGGAAGGCGCGAAGTTCTGGCTCTCGCGACAGCTGGAGCGGGAGGTCTACACCTGGACCACCGTCCGTGACCGGCGCTACAACCTGAAGTGGTTCCAACGCTATGTCGATGCCGTCGGATGCGACGGGCCGCACCTGGTAGACGACCCGAACCGTCTTGGCACCTGGATCCAGGACTTCCGGCAGTGGCTGCGGAAACAGAAAGTCGAGCAGCCTGGTCCCCGCAAGGGCCAGCTGCTCGGTGAGACACCCCGCCGGGCGGCGATGACCGCTCTGGAACAGCTCTACCGCTTCATGTTTGCCGAAGGCGCCGCCACTATCGGCAACGACGACTGGAACCGGCTTGGTCCGCAGCACGCAGTGCTCTTCCGCTATGGCGAGAAGCCGGTCGGCCCCAAGGCCCCGCCTCCCGAGCTGATCCTCAGCGACGCCGTGATCAGCCGCATCGCCGAGCACAGTGAAGTGATCGCCCGGCCTGTCGACGAAGGTGGGCTCGGCGACGAGCAGCTGCTACGCATCCTTGGCCTCCTCATCCGCACCGGCCGACGGCTCAACGAGGTCGCCATGCTCGACTTCGACCCGCTCATCGCCATCCCGTTCGCCGATCCCGACGGGCACGTCGCCCGGCTGCGCTACCAGCAGACGAAGATCGACACTGGGGATCCGACGATCCTGGTCGACCAGGAGATCGTCGACCTGATCCGCCAGCAGCAGGGGTACGCGCGGAACTTCATGGCCGAGCAGGGCCGCCCGGGAGTCGAACCGAAGTACCTGTTCCTGGCCAAAAAGCAGAACCGCAACGGGGAGCGCCCCTACAGCGACATGACGGGACGACCGCTGCTGACGAAGTTCGCCAAGATGATCGACCTGCGCGACGAGCAGGGCAAGCCGGTCGTCATCTCCAAAACCCACACCTTCCGGCACACGAAGGCGACCAACCTGCTCAATGCGGGTGTCCCGCTCCACGTCGCCATGCGCTACATGGGACACAAGTCCCCGCAGATGTTCCTCCACTACGCTCGGACCCTCGCGCAGACAGCGGAGCGGGAGTTCCTGCGCTACAAGAAGATCACCGCTGACGGGCGTGACCACGCCCAGGACCCGCGCGAGATGTTCGAGTCGATCGCCCTGGACAAACGTACCGACCGGGTCCTGCCGCACGGCTGGTGCCTGCTCCCGCCCCGCCAGCACTGCGAGAAGGGGAATGCCTGTCTGACCTGCACGAAGTTCGTCACGGACGAGTCCCACGAGGAGACGCTGGTCCAGCAGCGCCAGGAAACGCTCGACCTCATCGAGCGCCGCCAGCAGGCCCACACCGCGCGCTACGGCGAGCCGATGGGCGACGACAACGTGTGGCTTCGCGGCCGTCGCAATGAGGCCGCCGCGATCGAAAGCGTCCTGCTGGCGATCGATCGCGTCCGCCGTGGCGACGGCACCTTCGTCCCGGTCCAAGGCGCTGGCGCCCCACAGCAACGAGGAGAAGCCCCCGGTGACTGACCGCCGCACCCAAGTCCTCGCCGACGCGACCCGACAGAGACGAGAACGAGCCGAGAAGGCCGTCGAGCAGGCCCTGCGACGCGCACGCTCCACCACGGGGCCGGTGACCATCGCCGCGATCGCCGCAGACGCCGGCGTCTCCACCGACTTCATCTACAAACACCCCGCGATCCGGCCCAAGGTCGAGGACCTGCGTCGGTCACGAGCAGGAACAGTCCCGACCACCGCCTGGCCGTCCGATGCCGACGCGGCCGAGAGCACGTTGATCAGGCGCCTTACTCAGCAACTGGCCCAGGTCCGCAAGCAGCACCAGGAGCAGATCGCCGAACTACGGACCGCGCTCGAAACCGCCCACGGCGAGCTGCTTGTCCTGCGTCGCCAGATCGCAGACCGGCAGTGACAGCCCGGCCTGTTACCTCTGTCTTCGACGCCGTCGCCAGTCGGGCTGCGGTGATGGACCACCCGACGCGGAGCCTGATGAAGATCAGCCGTCATACTCCCAGGCGGCACCCGTGCCGCGGTACTCGGCCACCGAAATCGGCTCGACGCCCGGACGCATACGCGCTCGATACAGTTTCCCGGCGAGGTGGTCGACCTCATGGGCGACCAGGCGGGCAAGACCTCGCTCGAACGCCGAGACACAACGCTGGCCATCAGCGGTTTCGTAGGCGACGCGAAGCATCAGCGGACGCGGGACGAGCCCGCGGACGCCGAAGAAGCTGAGGCAGCCCTCGAACTGCTCGTCCATCTCAGCGGACTCCTCAACCACCACGGGATTGAGCAACGTGAGGGGCTCGCCCTCCGGAGGCTGGACAAGGGCGGCAGCTCTACCGATCCCGATCTGGGGCGCCGCGATCCCCATGCCCTTCGCGAAGTCGTGAAGAGCCGCGACACGGTCAGCTGCTGCCTTCAACTCCTCCACCACCCGCGATGCTTCCTCTGCCTCCGCCGGGAGCACGAACGGACGAGCCGCCGTGAGAAGCACCGGGTCGCCCTCCTGAACGATCCCTGCCGCTTGCATCGGGCTGGGAATCCCTGCCGCCATCGCCACACCTTCGCTCTCTGGCCCGCTTCAACTCCGAGCCCCACCATCTTCACGTCAACGGCATGCCGCCGACGTCCGACAAGGTCAAGCAGAGCAAGCCATCGCTGCAACGCCGGATAAGAGGTGGTCGATCTCGTGGGCGATGAGCCGGGCGAGCCCGCGCTCGTACACCGTGGTCACCTCGGTGCCGTCCGGCTCGGTGGTCACCACCGTGACCGTCAGGGGGCGAAGGACCATGCCGCGGACGTCGAAGAACGACAGGCACCCCTCGAACTGCTCGTCCATCTCCTGCGAGCGGGCGGTGATGCGCGGGTTGAGCAGGACGATGGCTGCGGCGGCGGGGTCGGCGGGCTGGACGACGGCCGCCGCGCGGCCGATGCCGATCTGCGGGGCCGCGATCCCCATGCCCTTGGCGAAGGGGTGCACGCGCGCGATCCGCTCCATCGAGGCGAACAGCGTCTCGACGGTCTGCTCGGCGGTGTCCTTCTCGGCGGGCAGGTCGAAGGGCCGGGCGGCCTCGGCAAGGACGGGGGCGCCGTACTGCACGACGCCGAGGTCACGCATCTGCTCGCTGGGCCGCACCGTCGTCACGTCAGCTCCCTGTCGCTCGTCTGGGGTTCGGGCCGGGCCGCTCGGAAGCGCCACTCCAAACGGTACCGAGCGTGCAGGGGCGGTGTGGAGGTCGTCCAGGAGAACAGCCTCGTCCCGTTCTCATCCCGTCGCACGGGGGCGGTCCGCAGCGGGGACGCCTCGGCGCTCATGGACGTCTCGGTGCCCCAGACCACCGGATCGAGGGCGGAGGGGAAGGCGAGCTGGACCTCCAGATGCTCGGTGGGCAACCGCACGGCCCGCTGGAACCACCGGCCCCACTTCTCGTCCCCGACGCCGTAGGCGTACTCGATCCACACCGACTCGCCGGGGTAGAGGGGGAAGCGGCCCTGGCCGTTCTCGAACAGCAGCCACACTTCCTTGAAAGCGTCGCGGTCGTGCTTGGCCTCCCACCGCATCGCCTCCCCGCGGCACGTCGCGCTCAGCTCCAGCTCCTCCCAGGTCAGCGGATGCTGCCGGTAGTGCGCGTTGGACCGCTCCGGCTCACCCGGGTAGCGGTCGACGGAGATCCGGATCAGGTAGCGGGTCACCGGCTCGGTGCCGGTGTTCCGTAAGCGCCGGCGCATCGTCAGTCGGTACAGACGCCCGTCGTAGTCGAGCCGTGCGGCGTCGTGCTCGACGACGAGCGCCGAGCCGGTCGCGTACGGCTGCTCGGCCACCGCGCGCGGTGCCGACGGTGCCGTCGCGCTCCGCCCGCCCCGGCTCTTGGCCACCTCGTAGCCGCACCATCGCTTCCAGATGGCCTTGCCGGCGCCCAGGGCCTCGTCCGCACGGCGGGCGAAGTCCTCGGTCGGCTTGTGCCGCCCGGACTCCACGTGGCTGACGTACGACGGATCGAACCCCATCGCCGCCGCGAGCGCCCGCTTGGACAGGCCCCGCACCTCGCGCCAGTAGGCGGTCTCGGCCGCGAACGCCTCGGCCGCCTGCTCCATGGTCATCGCATCGTGCTGTTCCTCCATCAAGACCCCCGCCCGGCTGGCTGGTTGATGACGAGAGTGAGTGAACCGTGAGTGAGGCCAGTTCACCATCCCGTCACCGTTCCTGGCCCCGGTTTCCTTCCCTTGACCGGCCCGGACGACCCTGGGCCCGGCGGGAGGGAGACCGCCGTGCGGCTGCTGTACCTGCTGAACATCTCCAACCCCGGACGGCTCTCGGCCGACTCCGGCTTCACCTTCGCCGACCTGCTTACCCCGGCCCTGGCCGACGCCGGGGTGGATGTGACGGTGGCCGCCCCGGCCCCCGCCGGGGATGCCCGGGTGGGCTTCGCGCCGACGGTCTCGCCGTCCACGAAGTACCGGGCCCGTCTCGACCCCGGCCTCGACGAGCTCGTGGCGCTCGTCCGCCGGGTCCGGCCGGAGGCGGTGGTGGCCAACCAGATCGAGGCCGCCCCCGCGATCCGCGCGGCCCTGCTCGAAGCCGGAACCGACGCGCGGATCGCCGGGTACTGCCACTACCTGCCCTTCTCCTTCACCGACGACGGCGAGCTGCTGCTCGACCCGTCCCTGGACGACGGTGGGCTGGGGCGGCCGGTGCTACTGGCCTTCGCCGCCGGCCTCGCCGCCTGCGACCGCGTGCTCGTCCACTCCGCCACGGCCGCGTCCTGGACCACGGCGGCCGCCGACCGGATGAGCGTGGAACTCGCCGAGAAGCTGCACGTCGTGCCCGCACCACGGGATGAGCGCCTGGTGCGCGACCCCGCCGATGTCTCCCCGCCGGATGGCCGCGCGACGGGCGTCTACAACCACCGCCTCTACGCGCACTACGGCACCGCCCGCTTTACTGCCCTCGCCCGACACCTGGTCGCCGAGGCGCCGGTGGAACTGACAGTGATGGACCTGCTCGGCACCCGCAGCCCCGAGCGCGTCCGCCTCGACCCCAGCCCCGAACAGCACCGCGACGAACTCGCCGCCCTCGACGGCGTCACGATCACCTCCGACCGCGGCGACCGCATCCGTTACCGGAACCTGCTGGCCAGCGCCCACTTCGGCATCGCGCCCTTCCGGCCCGGGTGCCCGTGGTCGATGTCGGTGGTGGACTGCCAGGGGATGGGCCTGCCCGTCATCGCCCCGCGCACCGGATGGCTGGCCGAGCACATCGACGACGACCTGCTCTTCGACACCGACGACCAGGCCGTCCAGATCGCCCGCCGACTGGCCACCGACGCCGAATTCTACCGGGTCCATGCCAAGCGCGCCCACGCCACCACCGCCGACTTCGCCCCGGCCGCCGTCGCCGCCCGCTACCTGGAGGCGATCGCATGACCAGCGCGTTCGACGCCGTGCTGCTGTCGTACGACGAGCCGATGGCGAACGCCTTGCACCGGCGGCTGGGCCGGGTGCTGGGCGGCACGGTCAAGCGCCTGCACGGCGTGCGGGGCATGCGCCGCGCGTACCGGCTGTGCGCCGAGCTGGCCGACACCGAGCAGTTCTTCCTCGCGGACGGCGACTTCTCCATCGACACCCGCTTCCCCGCCGCCGGCGTCGAGCCGCTGGCCGACGGGATCTCGATGCGGGTGTGGCGGGCGGTCAACCCGGTCAACGGGCTCACCTACGGCTACGGCGGCTTGAAGCTCATCCGGCGGGACGCGCTGCGGAAGACGGGCGAGGCCGTCGACGTCCTCGCCGCGCTCCCGGGCAAGGTGGAGTTCTGCGAGGACACGGCTGGGACGACCCGGTTCAACCAGAGTTCGTACCATGCCTGGAAAGCGGGTTTCAGGGAGTGCGCGATGCTCACGCGCGGCAGCGAGTACGGCATGGCCGATGCCGACGTCCAGGACCGCCTCGACGCCTGGACGGCCAGCCGCGAGGGCGACTTCGCCTCGTACGCAGCGGCCGGCGCCCGCGACGGCATCGCCTTCGCCCGTGACGCCGCCCGCGATCCGGCCCAGTTTGACCTGCTGAACGACCCGGCTTGGCTGCGGGAGCGCTTCACGGCCGGGCATGGCGAGCAGGCGGTCGCCGGATGACCGCCGACCGTCCGCTGGTGCTCATCGAGCCGGGTGCCCACCGGCTCGGCGGGCACCACCCACGCACCCTGGCCGCGCTCGCCGCCGCGCGGCCCGGCAGCATGGTCATCGTCCCGTACGGCGCCGCCGACCCGGGCCCGCTCCGCCAGGCCGGCTCCCGGCTGGTCACCGGCACCCGGGGACCAGCCGCGGCGGTGCTGCTGACCGCCGCCCAGTGGGCGAGCGCCGTCTCGGCAGCCGGACAACGGCTGTTCGCCTCCCGGCGGTGGCCGCTCGCGCTGCGGCGATCCCCGCACCAGGTGACGCTGATTGCCCGATGCCTGACCGAGGCCGCGTGTCTGCGGACGGCCCGGCGCCTGGTCCGGGAGCCGGGTGCGGTGGTGGTGCTCAGCGCGAGCGAGGCACTGCACGGCGCCGCCGCCCTCCTCGGCGGCCAGCCCCACCTGCGGTTCATCCACGAAGCCATCACCACCGAGGACGCGCCGGTGCGACTCCTCGGGCGGCTCGCTCGCCGCGGCCAGCGGCGGGTGATCGCGCTCTACCCGACGGAGGCCGTCCGGGACCAGTTCGCCGGCGCCTTCCCCGGCTTGGCCGGGGAGGCGCGGGCGTTCGCGGTCGACGATGGGAACAGGCTCACCGGGGCCGAGCGGGCCGGCGCCCGTACCGCGTTCGGCATTCCCGCCGATGTGGCGGTGGTGTGCCTGGTCGGCGGCTGGTGGCCGTACAAGGACATCGCCACCATCGACGCAGCCCTCGCCCGGCTCACCCGGCCGCTGCACCTGGTGGTCACCGGCACCCCGCTCGACGAGGAGGTGCTCGCCCGCTGGCACAACCTGCCGCAGGTCCGCCTCCACACGGTACCCGGCCCGGTCGGCGAGCAGGTCCTCTGCCTGGTCTACGCCGCCGCCGACGCGGCCCTGGTCACCCGCCGCCCCGGGGTCGGCAAGGAATCCGGGCTGGTCATGGACGCCGCCCGCCTCGGCGTCCCTCTGATCGTCTCCGACCACGACCCCGCCCTCACCAGCAGGATCGCCGGGCAGCCATGGGCCCGGCTGTTCCCGGCCAGCGACCCCGGCGCCCTCGCCGCCGTCCTCGACAGCCTCACCGCCGAGCCACCCGAGCGGCCCGGGCCGGGGGCCCCGGCCGCGGTGGGCATGGCCATGGTGGCCGAGCAGGCCGCCTTCCTCACCACCACCTACACCCGCCTCATCGAGGAGCTGCGATGACGCCCGCCCCGCCCGTGATGGTCGCGGTGATCGGCCCGGTGGAACCGGCCCTGCTGACCGCCTGGACCGCCCACTACCGCGCGCTCGGCATCACCGACTTCCGCCTCGCCTTCCACTTCCCCGACCACTTCCCCGCCCCCTGGCGCGACCAGCTCCTGGCCACCGCCACAGAGCTCGGCCTTCCCCCGGCGAAGGTCAGCACCGGACCGTGGCACGAGCACACCAACACCGACCTCCGCGACACCCTGCGCGAGCAGGCCGGGCCCGGCTGGCACCTGCTCGCCGACTCCGACGAGCTCCACACCTACCCCGCCCCACTCACGGAGGTGATCGCCGCGGCGGAGACGGCAGGGCGCCCGGTGGTAGGCGGGCTGATGCTCGACCGCGTTGCCCCCGACGGCCGCCTCGCCCACTGGCGGCCGGAGACCGGGCTGGACCGCGCGTTCCCGCTCGGCGGACACCTCACCCACCGGCTCCTGCACGGCGACCCCCGCAAGATCGTCCTCGTACGGTCCGAGGTTGTCGTTGCGTCCGGAAATCATCGGGCTCCCGGTCACAAGCCTGACCTTGACACCCTCGCGTGCGTGCACCACTTCAAGTGGCGCGCGGGCGTCCTTAACGACCTGCGGCGCAGGGTGGAGAACTTCACCTCCGGCGCCTGGGCCGAGCACACCCCGGCCGTACGGGACGAGGCCGGGCGCCTGCTGGAGCACATCGACCGGCACCACGGCCGGATCGATGTCGCCGACCCCCGCCTCGGCTTCCGCCGCGTCACCCTCGACGGCCCGCCGGCAAGGTGGGCGGCCGAGGCCCGCGGCATCGTCACCCGCTGGCGCCCACCTGCCACGAAACCCCGCCGGTAGGCGGTGCTGGTCGGCGAGAATGGAGACCGGGACCCGGCCGAGAGGGGAGAGGTGGACGTGATCGCGCGCGAGCCGACAGCGGTGCTGTTGGCGGGTATCACCGGCTCCGGCAAGACCCTGCTCGCGCAGGCGCTCGCCGACCGGGGCATGGTCCGGCTGTCCGTGGACGAGGAGGTCCACCGCATCCACGGCCGCTACGGCGTCGACTACCCCGAGGACACCTACTTCGAGCGCGAACGCCCCGTCGTCGAGGCGATCCGCCACCGGCTCGCCGAGCATCTGGCCGCCGGGGACGACGTCGTCCTGGACCACGGCCTGTGGCTGCGTGAAGACCGCGACGCCTGGAAGAAGCTGGTCGAGGCCGCAGGCGGCCGGTGGCGGCTGGTCTACCTGCCCGTCGAGCGGGACGAGCTGCTGCGGCGCCTGGCCGACCGCAACCAGCGTGAGGACGCCAACGCCCTCACCGTGACCGCCTCCGCGCTGGACGACTTCTTCGCCCGCTTCGAGCCCCCGGCTCCCCGCGAGCAGGCGATCATCCATACCGGCGACCTAGCCCAGACCTGCGCCACCATCCTGGACGCCGGGAGGGAGCCGGAGCGGGAGGGGCTGCCCGGCGTACGCTGAGGGCACGGCTGGTCGAGTGCCGCGGTACCGGGAGCCCTTACGTCAAGGCGCCGAGGGGCTGCCCGCCTCCCAAACCCATGAACAACTGACTTCACAACCCGTGAATAAAGCCAACCCGTGCGAGGCTGATGCTGTCGCGCTCTTGGTAGCGAGTCTTGAAGAGGTGGCTGCCGTGGAGTCATAAGAGATGGCCCCCGGCCCTGCACGGTCCAGGGCCGGGGGCCATCGGTGCTTCTCAAGCGTTTACGCCGAGGTGGCTACAGGCTCAGTCTCGGCTGGAGTGCTGCCCAGCTTGTCCAGGAGGAGCTCGGCCACAGCGGCCAGGTTTTCCGGTGAGAGCTGCGTGACGAGTGTCTCCACCACATCGGCAGGGGCACATGAGGGAATGGACGTCGGCGAAGGCTCTACCGTTACGGGCTCGCTGCTGGATGACGACTGATCAGCTGGCGCGGGCACCACAGGTGCGGTACCCGTTGCTGGACCGGATTGCGCCCCCGGTGCTCGTTTGCGTAGGCAGGCCGGGCGGCCGTTCAGTGGGGGCCTCCCCCGACGGCGTCAGCTCGGGTGCGAGCTTCTTCTGGTTTACCGCGGTAAACCGCGAGGGGCCCTGCTGTTGGGTCTCCTTCGGCGAACGCTTCTGCCGCTGAGCACGCACTGCGGCTGCTCGCCGCTGCTGTTCAGCCTCCCAAACCGGCTGTTGCTCGGCTGCCGGAAGTCCCGCGATGTCGCGGGCGATGCGCACAGGCATGTCGCCGGATGAGACGACGGCCTGCAGATCGATGGTCAGCTTCAGGAGCTTCCGCTGCTGGCCTACCCAGCCCTTGGTCTTCCCGTAGTGCTCGGCTACCTTGTCGGCTCCTCCGAGCTCATTGACCATGGTCTCGATACCGAGAGCCCGCTCGATCGGGTCGAGGTCCTCCCGGTCGTTGTTCTCGGAGAGCACGGCGTCGAGGAAGTCGGCACGGCTCTTCGCCACGTCCTCGTTGTGCACGACGTCGAGCGTCTTCCCGCCGACGGCCTCCGACGCCCGGTACCGGCGCGCTCCGTTAGCGATGACGTAAGCGGCCGTGCCCACGTGCTGTGCTTCGTCAGTCCAGAGCTTGAGGTACGCGGCACGCGAGACGACGACAGCCGGTTGCAGCTGGCGCCTTTCCAGCTTCTCGCCGAACTCCTTGAGGTCGTCCTCGGAGAAGTTCCGACGTGGGTTGAAGCCAGGGCTGATTCAAAGTCGAGCGCCATCGCGGTCCCATACATGGCAGGCGATCTGTCCGAAAAGGACGTTGTTGCAGGTCGCCGGTTCGTAGGTCGCAAGGATATGCCTGACGGCCCATCGGGTAAAGCGTTGGGAGCACAGAGAAACAGATCGCTGACCAGCGGCGATGCGAACCGTCGACGACTTTGAAACGGCCCTGGGTCGCCGCCGGCGGCGCAGAGCGAAGCCGTCGACGCCGATCACACGGGGCACCCGCCCGACGGGCAGCGAGAGCCGCAGCAGCGTGGGCAGAGCCGTGTGACGCGACAGGCTCACCGCGAGTATCGCCAGTAAACGCGCTCCGGCCCGGACCGCTACTGTAACGCCTTGACCACGGCCTTGACTTGCTTGGTCAGGCGGAGGGTTCGCCGCTGGTAGCGGTCCAGCACTCCGGGCACCTGCTCACGGAAGGTGTGGCGGCAGCCACGCGTGGGGCACACCAGGCGCTTGTATTTCGATCCTATGTTCGCTTGCTGGGTGATGTACGGCGGACAGCAAGGACGACGGCATGGTTGACAGTTAGTTGCCACGCTGTCACTCTTAAGTATCAAGCTCGCGGACTGCCGCCTCCAAGCGATGCGTTGCTTTGAGTAGCAGAAAATCTGCATGCCAGTTTACGCTAGTTGCCTATCCCAACTTGGCACGCTATCTGGCCAGCAGAGATCTCACCCCGGTTCAATTCGCCGCTGGCTATAATTGCTTTGATCGCTAACTTCTTAGCGGCATAGCTCCAGAATTTAATTGATACTTTTCATGCGCGGGATGACGCCTCCCAGGTAAATGCTATATACATAATTAGAGTTCAGGCAAGAACAACACCCCAACAAAGTTATCCCGTAAAAGATCATTTTGGCTGGGTGGTGGGCACCCCGTGGCTGCTCGGGCTAGGACGAGGCCCGCCGGTCGGTTGCCCGCCCGGTCCCGCACTATCTCGCTTGGGGCAAGCTCTCTGCTTCGACAAGGAACGTGCCGATCCACATGATTGCAAGGGGGGTAAGGGGGACTGCCAGCTGCCACAAAGTGTTGACGCCTTCCTTGACCCGGCAGTTGACGCGGCGCTTCGCTACCGTGATGTTGGTTGCAGGGCATAGCTCAAGGTAATTGACCCCACTGATCCGGATACGTTCCAACTGCTTGGCGACGCCAGTCAGGTGATGGTCCGGTCCTGCCCACCCACACGATGCCAGGTCTGCGGGAACCAAGTCAGGGCCGACCTAAAAGATGTCTCGTAAGCCCTGGTCAGGCATGTGATGTTCTTGGCGTGGGTGTTGTGGTGACGGCCTCAGAGCCGAGCTGGATAGGGTTGTTCGCAGGTCTGGGCGAGCGGCAGTTCCGCAAGCTGGTAGGTCTCGTGCGGGGCCGGGGCGGTGGTGTACCGTCCGGCGGTCGGGCGTGGGGGCTGCCGCTGGAGGACCGGGTACTGCTGGTAGCCGCGTACTGGCGGACGAACCTCACCATGCGGCAGCTCGGCCCGCTGTTCGGGATCTCGAAGTCGGCCGCAGACCGGGTCATCGACCACATCGCTCCGTTCCTTGCGCTGGCACCGGTCCGTCGTTGGCACCCGGCAGGCACAGTGCTGATCGTGGACGGAACCCTGGCCCCCACCCGCGACCGGAGCGTGGCCGCGTCCTCCAAGAACTACCGCTACTCGACAAACCTGCAGGTCATCACCCATGTGAATAGCCGTCTGGTGGTCACGGTCGGCCGCCCGTTACCCGGCAGCCGGCACGACGCCCGAGCCTATGGCGGGTCGGGCGTGGACCAAGCGGTGAAGAACACGCCACTCCGGCACGACCGCACTCATTCCACACTGGCCCCGCCCAACCGGCCGCTCACCCCCGAACAGCGCCAGAGCCCGGGTTGAACATGTCTTCTCTCGGATGAAGACCTTCAAAATCCTCCGCGACTGCCGCCTGCGTGGCGACGGCGTTCACCAGGCCATGCTCGGCATCGCCCGACTCCACAACCTCGCTCTCGCGGGATAGTCCACGAGCACACGAGCGAAGCATCAGCCTGCCCCAACAACCCCTTACAAGCACATCATTTAGACAGATCCATACACACCGTAAGATCAGAAGGGGTCCGATGAACGCATTAAGAAGTCGAATGTCATTATACGTCCAGTCGATTCTGCTTTTTATGTTTCTTGGTAATTTCGGTACCGACGCCTGGGCGCTTTCGAGTAATCCTTCAGATTGCAGGCTCTCTTTGGGGAGGGCTTACCTTTCCGAGGGATTGGGAGGGCGTCCGGATTTTACGCCAAGCTCCGGTTCTGTGAAAGCTGCGATGATTTTTGTAGACTTCCCGGACGCTCCCGCAAATGACACCACCGACTCGCTAAGTAGCAAGCTCATTCCAGGTGCGCAGTCCTGGTATAAGGATAGCTCTTACGGCAGTCTTAACCTAGAGGTTGAGGCCGACGGGGGGCACTTCTATCGGATGCCTAGAAAGTCGGTCGAATATGGTTACGGGCGTGGGTTAAGTTATGAGGTGCATCGCCAGTATGTGCAAGATGCGGTGAATGCTGCTGGGAAGTCCGCGGCGCTCAAGGGGGCTAAAATTCTCTACATTGTCCCGACATCGTCGGCAAAGGAGATCTCTTTCTCGCCCACCTTTATGGGGGAAATCACTACTGCCGATGGGTCGAAAATTCCAAAAACTGTAACATTTGGCCAGGATATAGATTACTGGGGGTATAAAGTTTTGAATCATGAGACAGGTCATGCTATGGGCCTTCCAGATCTATACGAACGCCAATCTGGGGGGAGTGGTCACGATTTTGTTGGAGGGTGGGATCTGATGGGGCTGATATCGGGGCCAAGCCCCGATCTTCTGGGCTGGCATAAATGGAAGCTGAATTGGATTAAAGATGACCAGGTCGGATGTCTCAACAAAGGGGATAGCGGCGAGCAGATACTGAGCCCCATTGAGGTGCCTGGCGGACAGAAAATATCCGTGATCAAGTTAAGTGAATCTCAAGCAATTGTTGCCGAAGTCCGAACATCGAAGGGTCTAAATAATGCCTCCTGCTCCTCTGGCGTGCTTATATATAAAGTTGACACAGAGGTAAACACCGGTGCTGGCCCGATCAGAATATTTGACGCTCGACCGAACTCGGGAGGCTGTGGTGGTCATGAATTAAATGATGCGACGTTTGGCGACCGCAGGAAGCCTATTAGTCGATTTAAGGAATCAGGTGTGACCATCGACGTGCGTGCCGAGGGAGAAAAATATGCCCTAACCGTAGGTCGGTGAACCTCTTTCAACCTGTTCAGGTGACACTGGCGGGGGCAGGGCTGATTCAAAGTCGAGCGCCATCGCGGTCCCATACATGGCAGGCGATCTGTCCGAAAGGACGTTGTTGCAGGTCGCCGGTTCGTAGGTCGCAAGGATATGCCTGACGGCCCATCGGGTAAAGCGTTGGGAGCACAGAGAAACAGATCGCTGACCAGCGGCGATGCGAACCGTCGACGACTTTGAAACGGCCCTGGGGGCAAGCTGCTGCCACGGTGGATCCCTCTCCTCGGCGGACGCCGGCCGAACCGTGAACAGCAGCCCAGGCGCGGGCGGCTGTCAGCCCTTCTGCGAAGGCGATGTCCTGGTGGGACCAGACCATCCCGAGCCGGTCCAGCTCTTCCCCCCGTGTCCTGTCGAGGTTGCCGGCCTTGGCGAATTTCCGCTGGTCGGCCAGCCACGTCCCGAGCGGGAACCCCGCGGGCTTCCACTGGTCCGGGGTGACGTACCCGTAGGGCACCCGCAGCTGCTCCGACCCCGTTTCGGTGATCCAGCGGGTTGCGGCCTCGATGCCACGTCGCCAGAACGTCGTCTCGGGGTTGATGACCCGGAGCCGGATGAACTGTGCCAGGACCGCCGGGTCCCTGGGGGTGGAGAACTTCAACAGTTCCCGCGCCGGCCCACTCGGGCCCGCCTCACCGGCACCGCCGTCGACCAGGTGAGCGGCCGGACCCTCGACGGCCTCCTCGGCGTCTTCGCCCACCTGGACGCCGAGTACGGCTGCGCCGTCATCGACGTCACGTGTCCCGGTGTCCTCTTGTGTCCGGCGGGCGGGGTAGTTGCCGCTGCGCCGCCGTGGGTCGGCGAGGGCCTCGATCGTGTCGGTGTCGTGTGCGCGCAGCGCTCCGAGGACCTTCGCGAGGGTCGCGTATCCGTCCGATGTCAGGAGATGGCTTGGTCTCTCGCCGGGGGCGAGGAACACCGGGACGATGAGTGACGCGATTTTTCCTTCGCCTGGTCGGATGCGGAGTGTGCGCCCGACCATTTGCACGATGTCGATCATCGACCCTCGTGCGTCGCAGAAGGCGACGGAATCGCAATTCGCTGTGTCGACTCCTTCCCCGAGTACACGGACCGAGCTGAGTACGCGCAGCGCGGCCGGCTGGGGGGGGCGTCGCCGGGCCCGCCTTCGATGACGTCGGAGGCGAACTCTTGAAGCATGGCCCGGCGGTGGCGGGGTGGGTGGTCGCCGTACAGCCAGTTGGCCCACACACGGTCAGGCCGCGGGAACCGGTCCGGGTCCTCCTCCCACGCCTTCCATGTGGTCCGGGACAGGAACGAGAGCGTCGTCTCCCCAGCCACGGGAGGCACGCGGAAGACCCCACCTGCCATCACCAGCGCATCCCCAAAGCGTTGAGTTCGGTGCGGCGTTGTTCGGTGAGTTTGTCGGCGCGTTTCCTGATGTTGTCGAGGACCATGCCGAGCTTGACTGCCGGAAGCTCCTCAGCGTCGCGCTGAGGGCCCATCGGCCCGCCTTCCGGCTCCAGGTGCTCAACATGTTTCCTGGGTACGTTGAGGTGGCCTTCGCGGGCGTGGAACTGCTGTGCAGCGCGGAGGTTGAGGGCCCATCTGTCGTCCTGTGTGCGTTTCACGGGCCGTTCGTCTTCCTCGGCCGGGGTGAGACCAAGGATGTTCTCGAGCAGCCACTGCTGGACGGGCAGGAGCGTGTCCCAGCCGAGGCGGCAGCCGGTCACCCAGCGGCCGAGGTCTTCGCCTTGCACGGTCGCCTCACCCGCCACCGTCGGCACCGCTCCGCCGTCTTCGACGTGGGCTTGGGCGAGGCGGAAGCAGCGCTGCCATCTGGTGTCCCATGCCGGGCACCAGCCGGGGTCGATCTCGTCCAGCGCTTCCCGTCGTGCTTCGGTGAGGGCTTTGGCGCTGGATTCGACGGGGAGGCCGGCCTGGCGGCGTTCGGCGATGGTGTCCGCGAGCCGGGCGGCGGTGCGCATGTTCTTGGCCCAGATGCCGACCGGGTGCCCGTCCCAGACGGCGGTGGCGGGCGGCAGGAAGTGCCCGTGCACCTCAGCCCAGGCGCGGGCGGCGGCGAGTCCTTCCTCGAATGCGACGTCCTGGTGGGACCAGACTATTCCGAGCCCGTCGAGCTCGGCGGCGCGGGCCGGGGCCAGGCGCCCGGCCTTGTTGAAGCGCCGCTGATCGGCCAGCCACGTGCCCAGCGGAAACCCTGCGGGCGACCACTCCGGCGGGGTGACGAAGTCGTACGGCACCCGCAGCTGCTCGGCGCCGGTCTCCTTCACGTACCGCACGGCGGCCTCGATCCCGCGCCTCCAGAAAGCGTTCTCTGGCTCGATCACCCGCAGCTTCACGAACCGGGCCAGCAGTGCCGGGTCCCGCGGTGTGCTGAACTTCAGCAGCTCCCGCGCGGGCGCACTCGGGCCCTGCTCACCCTCCGGCCGCTCCTGGACTTCTTCACCGGCTTCCTCCGGTTCGTAACTGCCGCTGCGGACACGGGGGTCGGCGAGGGCTTCGATCGTGTCGGTGTCGTGCGCGCGAAGCGCTCCGAGGACCTTCGCGAGGGTGCCGTACGCCGGAGAGGTCAGCATTTCGTCCGGACTTTCACCCGGCATAAGAAAAACAGGAACGATCAGCGAAGCGATTTTCCCCTCACCAGGCTTCATGCGCAGTGCGCGACCGACCATCTGCACGATATCAACCATCGACCCCCTGGCATCGCAGAAAGCAACGGAATCACAATTCGCAGTATCAACCCCTTCGCCGAGCACCTTCACGGAGCTCAGCACGCGCAGAGCAGCTGGCCGCAGCCCGCCCTCGTCCTCGATGACATCGGACGCAAACTCGTCCAGCACGGCGCGCCGGTGGCCGGGGGCGTGGTCGCCGTACAGCCAGTCGGCCCACACTCGCTCCGGCGCCGGGAAGCGGCGGGGATCGTCCTGCCAGAGCCGCTGCGCGACGTCGACGACACCCTCGGCCATGGCCTCGGCCTCGGTGACCATGCTGTGGAATGTCAGTACCTTGCGCAGCCGCTCTTGTGCTGCTGCGGTCAGGATGCCGGTCTGCAGGGCGGCGAGCCGTGCTCCGCGTACCGCGTCTGACCCGGGGCTGGCGGCCTGCTCGTGCGCCTGATGGAGTTCGGGGTCGGTGATGTCGACGCACACGACTTGGTAGGGCGCGACCAGGCCGCGGCTGATGGCCTCGGACAGGGTGAGCTTGAACGCCACCGGCCCGAATACGGCGGAGTCCGGGTCCATACTCGCGATCAGGCGCGGCTCCTCGTCACGACCGCTCCCGGCCGCTTCCCAGACGCGGGCGGTGGCGGTCATGTAGAGACGACGGGTCGCCGGGATTTTGGCCTGGTCGTGCACGCCTGCCCATGGCTTGCCTGCGTCTCCGCTGGTGCGGTGTGCTTCGTCCACGACCATCAGGTCCCACACGCCCAGGCCCTGAGCATGGGCGCGCTGGAGGATGCCGAGGCCGACGGCGGCGTAGGTGGCGAACACCGTCACCTGCTCCAGCCCCTGCGCCCACGCAACGAGCTCGGCTGAGTCCGTCGTACAGGGCACGCCGTCCGAGTCCTTGGCCGGCAGCCGGCAGACTCCGAGCACGGTCCCGGTACGGCCGGCCTCCCTCCATGCGGCCGCGGTCTGTGTCAGCAGATCCAGAGTCGGCACCAAGACCAACACCCGCCGCGCGGCTAGCTTTTGGGCGGCCTCGGCGGCGATCAGCGTTTTGCCCGAGCCGGTCGCGGCGATGACCTGGGTCCGCAGTCCTTCGGCCGGCATGTGTCCACTAGCGGGTGTCTGCAGAGCGCGGAGGACGGCGTCGACGGCCTCCACCTGATGTGGGAACAGTTCTTTCCCCGGCATGCAATTTCCCTTTCTCGCTCGCGTCTGATGCTCTATGGGGTCCGCTAGAATCCGGTTATTCCGGAAACCAGAGGGCTGGACGATCGGATTTGGGTCCTCTTTTTGAATGGCTTTTCGGGCCGCGCTTAGGATCCCACCCGGGTCTCTGGTCCCCGTGGTGGGGGTGGCTTGTCTCTCCATAAGGTAGCGGGCTTAGCAGGATGACGCATACTGCTTGTTAGGGGTGTTCTGATGTGTTCGTTTCTGCTATCCTGGGGTTCTCGTGATGATCGTTGCCCGGCGTTTTCTGTCCGCGCTCGGCCTCAACGGCAGTCCGACACCGCCCCACTGAGTCCCCCTCACCCGAGGCACCGCCACCCTCCCCCTCTCTAGCCAGCCCAAGGAACACGCGGAGCGTGTTCCGTCAGCCCGGATCGCGGAGCGATCCGGGCCCGAGGCCAACGGAGTTGGCCTCCTGGGCCACGGAGTTGGCCCGGATTCTCGGGACGAAGTC
>NZ_JAJQQS010000034.1 GCF_021228125.1 Streptomyces albireticuli | reverse complement strand
TTGGGGTGGGCGGGTGTGTTCGGGTTGTGTTTGGTGGCGTCGGTGGTGTGGGGGCATGCGTATCCGGCGATGCGGGTGTGGGCGGTGCTGGCGTTGGTGACGGCGCTGGGACCGATGGGGGTGTGGGGGGCGGGGGTTTTGCGGCGGCGGCGTTCCGAGGCGGCGGTCGGGCGGGCCGAGGGTTCGGGGCGCGGTGCGGGCTTGGTGGAAGTCGCGGTGCCTGTGGGGGAGTTGGCGGCGGTGTCGGCCGTGGACGGGGCGTAGGGCGGCGGGGTTTTCCCCAGCCCCGCCCCTTCCCGAAACCGGGGGCAAGCCCCCGGGCCCCCTTTTCCGCGCTGACGCGCGGTGTCCTCAAGCTCCCCCAGCTACCGCTGGGAGGTGCCCCCAGACGGGCTGAAATTCAGCCCGTCCGGCGCTTGAGGACCGGGGTCCGGGGCGGAGCCCCGCCACGCGGCGGAGCCGCACATCGGATGCAGCGGGAAGGGGCGGGGCTGGGGAAAGGAATCCGCACCACGCCCCCGCCCGGCGGCGGCCTATTTCGCCCCCGCCCCCGAACCCCCCGCCGACGGCACCGTGTTGGAGAGCCGCAGCGCGTAGTCCGCCCACCAGCGGCCGGCCGGCGGGGCGCCCCGGCAGGAGCCGTCGGATTCTCCCGGCCGCTTGATCCAGAGAAACGCGTCGATGAGGGGGTTCCCGGTCGCCGTGGTGGGCGGTGTGCCCAGCGCACGACCCGGAGGGTTGCACCAGGGTTCCCCGTCGCCCGGGCCCTGCCCCTTCCCGTCCTCGGCGCCCCCCGCGCCACCGGTGTCCGGGCCGTTCAGGCCGGCGGGGGCGCCGGTCGGGGACCCCGGGCCGGCCGGCTTCGCCGCGTCCGGAGGCGGGCCGGCGCTCAGCAGCGGACCGTTCCCGTTCCGGCTGGTGTCGACGACGTAATGGGCGCCGCCGAGCAGTGCCGACAGCTCGTCACCGTAGGCGCCGGTGACGGAGTTGGTGTGGAAGTTGGAGACGTTGAGCGCGAACCCGTCGGCCCGTGCGACGCCCGCCCTGTTCAGCGCCTCGGCGAGGCGCTTCCGGTCCGAGATCCAGCCGGGGTTGCCCGCGTCGAGGTAGACCGCCGTCCCGGGCCGTTCCTTGAAGATCCGCACGGCCTCGGCCAGCAGTGCCAGCCGCTGCTTGGCCGCGGCCTCGGGGACGCAGCCGGAGGCCCACTGGGCGAGCGCGTCGGGTTCGAGGACGACCCAGGCCTGACGCGAGCCGATGCCGGCGGCCGCGCGGGAGACCCACCGGCGGTAGTGCGCCGCGTCGGGGGCGCCACCGGAGGAGTACTGACCGCAGTCGCGCTGCGGGATGTTGTAGGCGACGAGGACGGGGATGCGGCCCGCGCGCTCCGCCCTGCGGGTGATCTGCTCGGCCTGCGCCTTCGGGTCGCGGTCGGTGAGCCACACGGCCGTCGACCGGTCGGAGATGCGCTGGAGCGCGGCGGCGTCCTCCTCCCGCCCCCGCTCCTGCCAGATCCGCTCCTGCCAGACGGCGGGCCCCGACGGCTCCACCCAGAACGGGGTCGTTGCGTCGTGGTCGTCGCCCGGGGAGGTGAGGGCCTCGGCGGCCGGACCCGGCAGGCACACCACCCCGGCACACACCAGCGGGACCGCCCCGCGCCGGAAGAGCCCGCGGGTACGCCTCGTGGCGCTCCGTCGGATACCGGGTCTCTCTCTCATGTGATCCCCCTGACTTTCCCTGGAGTTCGCCTCGGCTCTGGCCCTGTCCCTTTCAGGGTGTCAGGTGTCGGACCGTCAGAACCTGTTGTGCTACGCCGAACGGGACGCGGGCCGATGCGGGCCGATGCGGGCCGACGCGGACGTGCGCGGGCGGGCGCGTATGCGGGCCGACGCGTACACGGACGGACGCGAAGCGGCGACGGTCGCGCACGCTCCCCGCGCGGAGGTCCTCATCCGGCCATGCTTTTGATGCGGTCCTGACAATTCAACCGTCCCGTGGGACCCTCCGTCACACACCCTCCTAGCCGCACGCGTCCGCTCGTCGCCGCTCGTGTCCGCACCGCTCGTCTGCCCGGACCGCGCCCGCCGCGGTCCGGCCCCCCACACCGCCGCGCGACCCCCGCGCGGCCTGGGCAGAAGGAGTACGCGTGAGACGTTCCCGCCGTACCGCCGCCGGCATCCTCCTGGCCGCCGGCGCCACGCTCGCCGCAGGTATCCAGCCGGTCACCGCCACCGCCGCCCCGGCCGGGCGCGGCGCCCCGGCCGTCGTCCACACCGCCGCCGCCTCGGCCGCCGACCACCAGAAGGTCCGTGACTTCTGGACACCGGAACGGATGCGCTCCGCCACCCCGCTCGACCTCCCCGGCGCCGCGCCCGCCACCCGTACGGCACCACACCGGGGCCCCCTCAGCACGGTCGCGCCCACCGCCCCCGCCGCGCCGCCGCGCGCGGACACGAGGGCGAACCCCCAGCCGGGCGGGGCCTGGACCGGCGGCGGTGCCGTCGTCAAGACCTCCGGCCGGGTGTTCTTCACCCTGGGGGACCGCACCGCCTCCTGCTCCGGCGACGCCGTCACCAGCCAGAACGGCAGCACCGTGATCACCGCCGGGCACTGCGTCAAGTACCAGGGCGCCTGGCACACCAACTGGACCTTCGTCCCCGCCTACCAGGACGGCCAGGCCCCGTACGGGACCTGGAGCGCCTCCAAGACGGCCTCCACACCCCAGTGGGTGGCCGGTGAGGACATCAACTACGACGTCGGCACCGCCGTCGTCGCCCCCCTCGGCGGCAAACGGCTCGCCGACGTCGTCGGCGCCCAGGGCCTCCAGTTCAACGGCGCCTACAACCAGGAGATGTACGCCTTCGGCTTCCCCGCCGCGGCGCCGTACGACGGCAAGCGGCTCATCTACTGCAGCGGGAAGACCTCCAAGGACTTCCTCTTCAGCAAGGACCACGGCATGGCCTGCAACATGACGGGAGGTTCGAGCGGCGGCCCGTGGTTCGCCGCCTTCGACGAGGCCACCGGCTCCGGCCTCCAGGCCTCGGTGAACAGCTTCGGCTACACCTTCCTGCCGAACCGGATGTTCGGCCCGTTCTTCGGCAACGAGGTCAAGAGCCTCTACGAGCAGTCGGCGGCGCAGAAGGTCTGAGCCCCGCGTGAAGAGCGACCGGCCGGGCACCCGGGACACCCCGGGCCGGCCGGTCGGTCACGTCCGCACACCCTCCGGAACCCCTGACGCCCCTGGTGCTCACCGAGCCCCCTCCGTCGCCCGGGCGCCCGCGAAGGTGCCTGACTGATCGACACACTCTGGCGGTCCCACGCCCCTTCGCGTCAAGGTGGTCTGTCGACCAGTGAACACAAGGGCAACAGGAGGCACCTGAATGGACACCCCGCGGCCGGACAGCTCCCTCGTCGCACAGCTCAGCGAGCACGCCCTCGCCTACCTCCACTCCGCCGCGCTGCGCACGGCGGCCCGCATCGGCGTCGCCGACCACCTCGCCGACGGGCCGCGCACCCCCGAACAGCTCGCCGGCCCGCTCGGCGTCAGCGGCCCCCACCTGCGCCGCGTCCTCCGGCTCCTGGCCACCCGCCGGATCTTCCGCGAGGACGCCGAAGGCGCCTTCCACCTCACCCCCGCGGCCGAACTCCTGCGCTCGGACGTCCCCTCCTCGATGAGACGGGGCGTCCTCATGCTCACGGACGAGCTCTTCTGGACGCCGGCCGGGCGCCTGGAGGACACCGTGCGCGCGGGGCGCACCACCTTCGAGGACCTCTACGGAGCCCCCTACTTCGACCACCTCGCCCGTACCCCCGAAGCCGCCGAGTCCTTCCACACGGGCATGGCCAGCGTCTCCGACGGTGACGACGCGGCCACCTGCGCCGCCTACGACTTCCCCGCGACCGGCACGGTCGTCGACGTGGGCGGCGGCCGCGGCGGCCTGCTGCGCCGCGTCCTCCTGGACAACCCCGGCCTCACCGGCGTCCTCTACGACCGCGCGGACGTCCTGCGCGACCACGGCCTCGGCATACCGGAACTGGCCGGGCGCTGGCGCACCGAACCCGGCGACTTCTTCTCCTCCGTGCCGGCCGGTGCCGACGTCTATCTGCTGAAGCGCATCCTGCACGACTGGACCGACGAGGAGTGCCTGACCATCCTGCGCGGCTGCCGCGCCGCCATGAAGGAAGGGGGCACGCTCCTGGTCGTCGACACCGTCGTCGCCCCCGGCAACGAGCCCTCCTACGCCAAGGTCCTCGACCTCCTCATGATGGCCTCGCTCAACGGCCGGGAGCGCGGCGAGGAGGACTTCCGGCGGCTGTTCGCGGGGGCCGGGCTGGAGCTGACCGGCATCCGCCCGACGGACTCGTCGCTCTCGGTCGTGGCGGCCACGGCGGTCTGACGGGCCACCGGACCGCGACGCCGGATCCCATCGCCCGTACGACAGATGAGGCGGTGAAGCGGGGCGATCCGGGGGAGACCCGGCCGTGCGTACATATCTGCTGGTATGGCCGCGGGGGGAAGGGGGGAAGACAGGAGGTCTGGGCCCGGATCGAGGCCGTGGCCTCTACAGTTCCCGGGGATGGGTTGTGGCACCGGCCGGAAGGATGTGCGCTGTGAGTGAGCCTGTTCGGGGTTGCGTGCTGCTGTTGGACGGCACACCCGACCGGTCCCGGGGAGCGGTGCCGAACCCCACGGCGCACGCCCTGGCCGGCGCGGACCCCCGCCGCTTCCTCGCGGCCCCGTCCGTCGACGTGGTGCAGCTGCCCGGTGTCGCCGGCCCGCAGAGCGTGCTCGCCTACCTCCAGCACGCCGCCGCGAGCCCGGGTCCCCTGCTGGTCTGGGTGACCGGCCGGCTGATGGTGCCCTCGCGCCGGGCCAAGGAGCTGCACCTGGGGCTGTCGGGCAGCACCCCGGGCTCGGTCCGCTACACGGGCCTGCCCTGGGCCTGGCTCACCCGGACGCTCGGCGCCCACCAAGGTCCCCTGGTGGTGCTGGTGGACGTGGAGGCGGACCCCGCCGCCCGGCCCGAGGTGGCCGCCGCGGCGAGCGACGGCCGACTGGCCGGCGGGGTGCCCCTGTTCGGCGTCGTCACGCCCGCCCCGGCCACGCCGTTCCGCGAAGCCGGCCCGTACACCTCCGCGTTCCTCGACGTGCTGCGCGCCGGTGACCCGGCCGGCGGGCCCGTGCTCGACGTGGCGGAGGTGCACCGGCAGGCGCTCGGCCTGGCGGCGCCGGGCGACGGGACGCTGACCCTCCAGTACGGCCCCGCGGGCCCCTTGCTGGTCAACCCCGCCGCCAGGCCGGCCCCGGTGGCGGCGCCTCCGCCCTCGCCCGTACCGGTGCCGACGTCCGTTCCGGCGCCCGTACCGGCCGCCGCGCCGGTGCGGGAGCCCGCACGGGCCCAGGAGCCGGTGCGGGACACGGGCAGGGTGCGGGTCCCGGAGCCCGTACGCGACGCGGAGCCCGTGCACACGCCCGACTCCGGACGGGCCGACGGGCCCGCGCGCACCACCGAGCCCGTACGGGCCCCGGCGGCGGACCCCGCCCCCGCGCCCGCTCCGGTGGGCGGGCGGCCGGCCCCCGTGCCGGCCCGGGACGACCTGCTGCCCGGGATCCTCGCCGCCGCCCACGCGGGCCGGCACAACGAGGCCGCGGCGATGGCCGCCGCCTGGGAGCAGCAGACCCTGCGCCTGTACGGCCCGGACAGCCCCGAGGCAGGTCTGTGGACCGAGGTCCGCGCCGACCTCGCCAGGCTCGCCGGGGACCACGGCCGGGCCGCGGGGCTGTGGATGTCCGCCGCGCGGGCCCGCCTGGCACGCAGCGGCCCGGCGGACGGCGAGGTGCTCGCCGCCGTGAAGCGGGCGCACTACTGCTGGCAGCACAGCGGTGGGCAGGCGCCGGGCCTGGCCACCGACCTGCTCGCGCTCTGGGAACAGGTCCCCGGCGGACGGGACGCCGCCGAGGACGTCCGCACTCGTCTGCGGGCCCTGGGCGACGCGCCGCCCGCAGCCGCCCGCTGACCGTCCGGGGCCCGCTCCGCCGGGTCCCGGACGACCGCGCACGCCCCGGCCTCCGGCGCGGGTCCGGGGCGTGAGGGCGCCATCACCCGCACCGCCGGGCCCGTCGGCGACATGCGCCCGCCCCGCTGCTCGTACGGGCGGCACGGCCGGTGGGCCACCGGCGACGCCGGTGCGGACGCTACGCCTCCGCCGGCCCGAGACCGTAGACGCGTCGCGCGTTGCCCTCGGCGATCAGATCCGCCACGCGCCGGGCGTCCCCGGCCGTCCAGGCGCCGTCGCCCACCCAGCCCGACAGCAGACGGCCGAGGGCGTGGCCGAAGAGGCGGACCGCCGTGAGGTACAGCTCGGGCAGGCCGTAGGCGTCGGTGGAGAACATCAGCTTCCCGAACGGCGCCAGTTCGAGGGTCTCGGCCAGGACGGCGCCGGCGCGCACCCCGACGTGCGGGACGGTGAGACCGATGTCGGTGTGGACGTGTGCGTAGGCGTGGCTGAGGTAGGCGGCATTGCGGTGGTAGGGATAGGTGTGGAGGAGGACCACCGGGCAGCCGGTGGGGCGCACGGCGCGCAGGAAGTCCGTGAGGAGCAGGGGATCGCAGCGGTGCAGCCGTAGGTCGGGGTCGCCGAACCCGGTGTGGAACTGGAGCGGGCGGCCCGTGGCGACGGCGGTCCACAGCAGATGGCGCAGGAGCACCGGGTCGGTCAGCCGGCCGCCTGCCGGCGAGCCAGCCGCCCGCGGCCCGGTGGACCTCGTGGCCGGTGGGCGGCTCCGGGGCGAAGTCCAGGCCGTGGCGGTAGGCGATCACCGACTTGAAGGCGACGGCGGTGCGGGCCGCGTCATGGACGCCGGCGGTCAGCCGGGTGACCAGGTCCCGGGCGGTCCCGGCCGCGTCGGCGGCGGCCTCCGCGACGGTCTCCAGCCGTACGATCTCGTGGGCGCGGGCCCCGGAGACGGTGGCGAGCCGGGCCGGTGTGGTCAGGCCGGCGGACAGACCCGTGTCGACGAGGAGGTCCGTGATGCCGGTGGCGCGGAGCAGCCGCCGGGTCGTCTCGTCCGTGCCCAGCTCGGTGCGCCGGGCCAGGTAGTCGGCGGGCGGGCAGTGCGCGGGGAGCCCCAGCGCGGGCGGGCACCAGCGGCGCAGGGCGAAGCCCAGCTGGGTGTCGAAGAAAGTGGTGCCGGCGGCCGCGGGCGCGTCGGACTCCGTGAGGTAGGAGGCGAACCGCGCCTCCGTGAGGGCGTGGCGCGCGACCCCGTGGCAGTGGTGGTCCACCAACCGTGCGGGGGCTTCGACCGGATCCATCGGTGCCGTCCTTTCGCGTCTTCCGGTGCCTCGTTCCCCGTGGTCCCCCTCAGTAGCGGCCGCGGAGGGCGTCCGCGAGCGCCTGCGGATCCTTGCCCTCCGCCAGCGCGTGCTCGCCCCGGCGGACGGCGAGGAGCGCCTCGAAGAGGGGGTCGCCGAGCGCGTCGCGCAGGAGGGCGGACCGGGTGAAGTGGCCGAGCGCCTCGGGCAGGGAGGCGGGCAGGCGGGGCGCGGAACCGGTGGTGACGGGGTTCCCGGCGACCGGGGCCGGGAGGGCGAGGCCGTCGTCGAGCCCGGCGAGCCCGGCGGCGATGACGGTGCCGACGACCAGGTAGGGGTTGGCGGCCGGGTCGAAGCACTTGATCTCGGCGTTGGCCGCGTCGGGGTCGTGCGGTGGCCCGGGGATGAAGCGGAGGGCCGCCTCGCGGTTCTCCACGCCCCAGCAGTGGTAGGCGCCGGCCCACCGCGAGGGCGTGAGCCGCAGATAGCTCGCCGGCAGCGGCGCGCCCAGGGCGAGCAGGGCGGGCAGCTCCCGGAGGATCCCGGCGAGGAACGCCTCGCACGACTTGGTCATGGCCTGCGGACCCTCGCCGCCCCGGCACAGGTTCACACCGTCCCGCCACAGACTCAGGTGCAGATGGGCGCCGTTGCCGACGGCGCCCGCCCGGGTGACGGGCGCGAAGGACGCCGACAGCGCGTGCCGGGTGGAGACGGCGCGGATGGTCTCCCGGACGAGGACGGCGTGATCGGCGGCCGTGACGGGGTCGGTGGGGGCGGTCGAGACCTCGAACTGGCCGGGCGCGTACTCCGGATGGAGCTGGAGCACCTCGACGTCCTGCGCGGCCAGGGCCTGGAGGATGTCGTCGAGGTAGTCCGAGAGCTCCACCAGCCGCGTCATGCCGTAGGCGGGGCCGGGGCCCGCGTAGGGCTCCTCGGCGCCGGTGGCCGTGCCGGTACGGGTGGTGACGGTCCATTCGGTCTCGATGCCCATGCGCAGGTGCAGACCGTGGCGGGCCGCGCGGGCGGTCATGCGCCGGGCGAACTGGCGCTGGCACGCGACGTAGGGGGTGCCGTCCTGTTCGTAGCGGTCCGTGGGGGCCCAGGCCCAGCCGGGCTGCGCCGCGAGCGGGGTCAGCAGGGAGAGGTCGGGGAAGATCCGCAGATCGCCGTCGGGGCCGCCGAGGTGGGGGCTGGTGACGGCGGAGTCGTCGGAGAGGAAGACGTCGAGGACGGGGGAGGCCCCGGCGCCCCAGCGCGCGGTGTGCGGGAGCCGGGCGGTGGGGATGGTCTTGACGCGGGTGATCCCGGAATTGTCGACCCAGGTGAGGGCGATGCCGTGGATGTTCCGCGCGGTCAGGCGCGCCGCCTCCTGGCGGGCGGCCGAGCTCGCTCGCTCCCTCTCCTGGCGCTGTTCCTGGTGCTGGTCCTGGATGTCCACCCGGTCCGGCTCGTGCACTGCTGCTCCTCGGTGCCCGCTTCCCGGCCGGGCGGACGGTGCTGTTCCGGCACCGTCCGCCCGGCGGCCGTCACTCCTTCTCCGTCACCCTTCCCGCATTCCCGCGTTCCTGATCACCTTCCTGATCAGAGGCCCGTACAGGCCGGCCCGGGAGCCGGGGACCGGGGCGCGGTGGGGGACGGGATGCGGGCGCGGCCGGGGCGGCGGGTGAGTCGGGTGCCGTCAGGTGTGTCCGGGGAGCGGATGGGGTTGGTGGTGGGCCGCGGTGCAGCAGTCGGGACACCAGTAGCCGTCGCCGTGGATATAGGCCCAGCCGAGCTCCTTGATGTGGGGAGTGGCGGTGTGGGCGTGGTGGAGGAGGTATCCCCACAGATCGTCGTCGCGGGAGGGACCGGGGTCGGGGATGACGAGGTCGAAGGTGGTCCGGGCGTCGCAGCCGCGGTGGTCGCAAGCCAGGTAGAACCGGACGGGCCCGGGGGTTTTCCCTGCGGTGGTCAAGCTCATGCGGTCAACTCTCGGGGTACTTCCCGGGCGGCAGGGGGGCGATCGGGGAAACTCTCCCCCGCATCGGTGATGCGAGGTGTGAGCCGGGTGCCGTGCGGGTAGCCCCATTCGTCCCGGTGCGCGCGGTACGGGGGGGACGGACGGTTTGATTGTCCATATCGAGTCCCGGAGACTGGAATTGACGAGACGTCACCTGTCCGGTCCGCCGAGGACGAGGTCGCCGTCGAGCGGGACCTGGGGCAGGCGGTTGTTGCTCACGACGGCGAGCCGGTGGCCCCGCCCGGTGGGCTGCCACTGGCCTCCGGCGAGCGGCAGCAGGGCGATGCCGGGGGCGGGACCCGTGGTGAAGTCCAGGTCCCCGGCGACGGTGGAGAGCTTGGTGCGGCCGAGCGCCTCGGCCACGGCGCGCCGGTCGGTGGGGTCCGCCGCGGTGCCCAGGGCGTGCGCGGCGACCTCCAGCAGGGCGTGGGCCAGGCCGAGCGGCTGGAGCCAGGGGCGGCCGGTCGCCGACCGGTAGGCGTCGGCGAGCCGGGCGGCGGAACTGCCGTCCAGGGAGGAGCGGTAGGGGTGCCGGGGCGTCCAGTAGACCAGCGTGGCCACTTGAGCGGTGGGGCAGGCGGGGCCGGCGGGGGTGGCGTGGGCACTCGGGCCGGACGGGGCCGAGCGGCACGAGGGGGGACCCGGGGGCACGGCCTGGGGAGCCGTGGCCGCCCGGCGCGTATCGGGTGGGTAGGCGAGCCAGCGGGAACAGGTCACCAGCCGGGGCCGCAGCCCGGCCTCGTGCGCCCGGCGGAGGAAGAGCGTGAGGTCGGCGCCGGTCGCGGCGCTGGTGACGATGTCCGCTCCCGCGTCCTGGAACCGCCGGACGTGTTCCGCGAAGCCGTCACCGCCCGGCTCCGCGTAACCGCCGGGGTCGACGAGCGTGTGGCCGCGCGCGGTCGCGGCGGGCGCGAAGCCGTGCCGGGGGTGGCGCAGGAGACGCCCCTGCCGTCCGTCGTTCCACAGGCAGCCGACGGTCCGCGCGGCGCCGGCGCGTTCCCACATGTCGGCGAAGACGTCCGCGATGTCGTCCAGTCCCCACGCGAAGTGGTACGTCCAGCCCGGTGCCCGGCCCCGGCCGCCGCCCTGGGTGAGGACGTAGGCCTGCCAGGGGAAGGTGGTGGACAGGCAGGGCACCCCGAGGTCCTGGCAGGCGTCGGCCACGGCCGGCAGCACCTGGGTGCCGGCCATGGTCACCACGACGCGGGCACCCTCCCGCGCGACGAGCTCGGCGACCGCCCGGCGGGCCCGGCCGGGCTCGGAGCGGCTGTCGCGTACGGCGAGGCGCAGGGGGTACCGGCGGCCGTCGTGGGTGAGGCGGGTCAGGCGTGGGGCGAGGTGTTCCAGGACGAAGGCGAGCGGGTGACCCAGGCTGCCGAGCCGCCCCGTGAGCGGCACGACGGCCCCGATGCACAGTTCCTTACCGGCGCGCGGCGCACCCGCTCGGGCGTGCGTTCCGTCCTTGTCGCGCGGTCCCTCCATGGGCGTCAACCTCCCTGTGCCGTAACCTTTTTGCGGTCAGGGTCCACCATGCGGAGGCAGCCGCGCGGGTGCCGGGCGAGACCTTGCTCGTACGAGTGACGGGCGCCGGGAGCCGTGGGACGGGTGGTCACGGAGGGCCGCTCCGGCGCGAGGCCCGTGGTCGTCGGCGCTCCGTCCGGAGGCACCGCGGAGCGGGAAGGGAAGCCACGGCCGCCGGGGCGGCCCGTGGCGGAACCGGGGCGCACGCGTCCGGGCCGCCGCGCGCTCGTGGCGCGTGACGGCCCGGGACGCCCGTCCGGTGGCGGAGGGGACCTGACGGGTCAGCCGGCGGTCGCGTACACCCGGGACGCGAACTCGGCGATCTGCTCGTCGGTGAGGTTCTTCGCGAGGTCCGCTTCCGTGATCATGCCGCACAGGCGGTGGTCGTTCTTGACGTCGATCACCGGCAGGCGCTTGATCTGGTGCCGTTCCATGGTCTCCAGGGCCTCGTTCGCGTCGGCCTCGGCGTCCACCCAGTGCAGCGCGCCGGCCAGCTCGCCCGCCTGCACGCCCGAGGCGTCACGGCCCTCGGCCACGCACTGTACGACGATGTCGCGGTCGGTGATGACGCCCTTGAGGCGCTGGTCGTCCCCGCAGATGGGCAGGCAGCCGACCTTGAGGTCACGCATCATCCGCGACGCGTCGAGCAGCGATTCGTGCTCGCCGACGCACTGCACGCCCTTGGTGGACATGATGTCGCGGGCCAGGAGCTTCTTCCTCGTAGCCATGATCGCTCCATTTCTTCCGTGCACGGGCTCCCCGGGTCCTCCTTCCATCGCAACACGGATGGAGCAGCCCCGCCACGCGCGCCCGCGCCCGTGCCCTCGCGACCACGCGCCATGCGGCCCCTCTCTTTCGTCTCTTTCGCATGAGCGGACAATCGGCCCTACCCGGGCGCCCATCACTCTTTCGTGGCTACCGACCGTAGCCGCCGATTTCTCGCGGCGGGGAGGGAAGGCTCCCGGTGTCAGTCGGTGACAACACGGGGGCGCGCATGGACCGTTCGGCGGCCGGGAGCAGACGTGAGGTCGCGAGCGCGAGGGCCGGCCGCCGCCTCCCCGGCGGCCCCGACGGCCTGGACTCCCCGTGGTCCGGGCTCCCGGCCCGGCTCGCCGAGGGGGAGACCGTCCTCGTCCCGACCCCGTTCGACGCGCGCACCGGCGGTCCGTGACCTCCATGGACCCCGAGCGTGCCGCGCCCCGCGTCTCCCCGCCCGGCAGTGGACACCGGTGGCCGCGTGCCGCCACCGTCGCCCTCTGCCTGGGATTCTTCGTCCTCGGCACGCACCTGACCGTGCTCGATGTCGCCGTCCCCGCTCTCCGGCACGACCTGGGCGCCACCCTGGCCCAGAGCCAGTGGATCGTCGGCGGCTACGCCCTCGTCCTCGGCGTGAGCGTCCTCGCGGCCGGCGCCGTGGCCGACCGGGCGGGCCGACGGCGTTCCCTGGTCGCCGGTCTCGCCCTCTGCGGTGCCGTCTCCGCCCTCGGCGCCCTCGCGCGGCACCCCGGGCACCTGATCGCCGCCCGCTGCGGCATGGGCCTCGGCGCCGCCCTCCTGACGGCCGTGGCGTTCTCGCTCCTCGGCGACCTCCACCGCGGCGCCGCGGCGCGGTGCCGGGCGTCCACCGCGGGCGCCGTCGCGGGTGTCGCCGGCGGCCTGACCGGCCCGGCCGTCGGGGGCCTCCTCGTCGAGGCGTTCTCCTGGCGCGCCGCCTTCTGGATCGACGTCCCCCTGACGGCCGTCGCCCTCGCCCTCGTGCTCGCGCTCGTCCCCGCGTCCCGCGCGGCGGCCCCCGGCCCGGCGCGTACGGACTTCGGCGGACTCGTCCTGTCGGCCGCCGGGTTCCTCGCCCTCGTCCTGGCGTTCGTCGAGAGCCCTGCCCGGGGGTGGACCGCCCCGGCCGTCCTGACCGGTTACGGTGCCGCGGCCGTCCTGCTGGCCTGCTTCGCCGGGTGGGAGCGGCGGACCCGGCACCCCGTGCTCCCGCCGTCCCCGCCGCGGGACGCCCGCGTGAGCACCGGCGCGGCGTGCCTCGTCCTGATGTCCCTGGTCCTGTTCGGCGCGCTGTTCGTCCTGATCCTCTCTCTGCAAGCGGTGCGGGGGTGTTCGCCCTGGCAGGCGGGGGCGCTCGTGCTGCCCTTGCCCGCCGCGCTGGCCGTGGGGGCGGGCGCCGCGCAGCCGCTGCTCGCCCGCTTCGGCGAACGCCTCCCGGTCGTCCTCGGTCTCACCCTCCTCACCTGCGCCTTCGCCGTCCAGGCCGGCACCCGCGCCGGCTCCGGCTACGGCCGGGTCGTCACCTTCGAGCTCGTGGCGGGCCTCGGCGCGGGCCTGGTCGCGTGGGCGGCCACCGAGACCGTCATGGGCGCGGTCCCCCGCGAGCGGCCCGGTCTCGGCCCGGCCGTCCACGAGGCCACGCGTCAGCTGGGCGCGGCGCTGGGCGTCGCGGTGCAGGGGTCGGTGCTGTCGACGGTCTGCGCGTCGCGCCTGGGGGAAGGGGCCGGCGACGCCGTGCCGTTACCCCTCGCGACGCCCTCGCGGGGGGCCGGGGCCTTGCCGGCCGTCGCCCGGGAGGCGTTCGCGGCCGCCGTGGCGACGACGGCGATGACCGCCGCCGTGATCTCCCTGGTCGCGACCACGGCGGCCTGGTACTGGCTTCCGGCCGGGAGGGCGGCCGTCGCGGACGGCACGGAATGAAGGACGCGGCCGCTTCGCGCGGCGGGTCAGGGCACGGGCCGTCGCTCCACCAGGGAATCCCGGTACGCCCGCGCCGTCGGTGAGCGGTACGCCGACGCGACCCGCAGCAGCCCGTTGATCTCTTCCGCCAGGTCGTCCGCCCCGGCGCCCGCGAGGTCCGCCGTCTGGGCGCGGGGCTCCTCGCCCGCGCGCCGGGCGTGGATCGCGGCCATCAGCCAGCAGGCCGTCACATGCGCCTCGACGAGCGGTTCGGGCACCGCGCGGTCGCGGACGTGGCGGCGTACGACGCCGAGCGTGGCGGGCGGTACGTAGTTGCGGAGCACGATCATCGCGTCCCGGATCTCGATCACCCTGCGGTACAGCAGCAGTTGCAGCGGCACGGCCACCGTGCCGAGCCGGTTGCCCGGCCGGAGGACGACGTCGGGGGTGGCCGCCGTCAGGTCCTGCCAGAGGGGGTCCAGGCCGTGGTACGACCTGCGGTCCGCGAGGTGGGCCCGTAGGCGCGCCGCCGCCGGCAGGGCGACGCCGACCGCCATGAACGCCGCCTCCACCCCCGTCACCGGGGAGAACAGCGGGGCGAACACCGAGGAACGGGTGTGCAGGTAGAAGAGCTTGAGCACCCAGAGCAGCGACGCCAGGAGTATGCCCGTCCCGAACAGCCGCAGTCCGTACCGCAGCAGCCGCGGCGTCCCCGTCCTGCCGTAGCTCCAGCACACGAACCCGCAGGTCGTGTCGGCCGCGAGGTGGAAGGCGAAGAAGACCCACCAATAGGTGTCCGGCACCCCGGGGACGTCGGGCGACGGGGCGATCCGATTGCGCGAGTGGGCGGGCGCGCCGAGGTCCAGCAGGACGAGGGTCACCATCACGACCGCGGCCGCGCCGAAGACCACGCCCCCGTGCCGCCGCCGGCCCGCCGCGCCGAAGATGAACCACAGCACCGCCGCGGCGTCGACGATGCTGAACAGGTGCTTGGTCAGGTCGACCCAGTGCGGTCCCGGCACGACGCGCCCCAGGACGGCGGTGACCGGCTCCAGGTGCAGCGACATCGCGAGCGCGATCATCACCACCGCGAACCACAGCGGCCGTTGCTCGCGGTGGCGCACCCCCTGGGGCGCGCGGACGACGGCCGCCGCCCACAGCGCGGCGATCCCCGCGTCCTCTATCCACGTGAACATGATGTCCCCGCCGTCCGGGCCGGCCGCAGTCCCATCGCGGACTCCAGGCCGCCGAGCATTCCCGACAGCGGTGTCGGCCCCGGCACCCGCCCGGCGGCCTCCAGGATGAGGGTCGCGATCATCTCGGCCTCCCGCTCCTGCTCGTCGCCGTAGCGGATCCGGGGCAGCACGGTGCGGACCGACCGGGGGTCGTCGAGGTCGAGGTGCCGCTCCAGCTGGACGTCCTCCGCCACCGACCGGTGACCGCAGACCAGATGTCCGATCTCATGGACGATGATGTGCTCCTGATGCAGGGGACTGGTCCGGGCGTCGTAGAGGATGAAGTCCTCCCGCTCCACGGACAGCAGCAGCCCCGACGGAGTGCCGGGCACGGTCGGCGTGGGCAGCGCGAGCAGCCGGAGCGGCCGGTCGCGGCGCTCGGCGAGGCGGGCGCAGAGCGCGGTCGCGGAGAAAGGATCCGGCACGGGGATCGAGCCGATGATCCCCCGGCACCGGCGGCGCAGGTTCCGCCAGCGCGTCCCGGACGTTCCGGCCGTCTCTCCACGGGGCGCGGACACGGGTGGGCACCTCACCAGGAAGCCGCGCGCGGTCATCGGACCGCCTCGAAGACATCGACCGGCAGCATCGCGTGCCCCCTCGTACACAGTCCGGAACCGGATGTGATCGTAGATCGTTCCGCCTGGTCCGGCTAGGGTGCCCGACACCCCGCGTGGCCACCTCTCCTGAAGGCGTATCACCCCCTATGAGGGGTTGGTGACGATGGTGGGCGTGTGGGTGCGAGGATTCGTGTTCTGTCTGTGATTGGGAGGGTTTCTATGTCACGTGTGGATGCCGGCATGGGTGCGGGCGTGGGTGCGGGTACGGGGTCGGGCTCGGGTCTGCTCGCGGGGAGGACGGTGCTGGTGTCGGGGGCGTCGAGCGGCATCGGCGCCGCGTCGGCGAGGGTCTTCGCGCGGGAGGGTGCCCGTGTGGTGCTGGCCGCGCGCCGGGAGGACCGGCTGGCCGCGCTGGTCGGCGAGGTGCGCGAGGCCGGTGGCGAGGCGGAGTACGTGGTGACGGACGTGTCGCGCGGTGACGACGCGCGGCGCGCGGTCGACTTCGCGGTGGACCGTTTCGGCCGCCTGGACGCCGCCTTCAACAACGCGGGCATCGGCTGGGACCAGACGCCCATGCACCTGATGGACGACTCCGCCTATGACGCGATCATGGACACGAACGTGCGCGGCGTATGGAACCTGATGCGGTACGAACTCGCCGCCATGCTGGAGAACGGCGGGGGATCCATCGTCAACAACAGCAGCGTCGGGGGTTTCCAGGCGATTCCGGCCGCCGCCCCTTACGTGGCGTCGAAGCACGCCGTGCTGGGCCTGACGAAGGCCGCCGCCGCCGAGTACGCGTCGAAGGGGGTCCGGGTGAACGCCGTGGCGCCGGGGACGACGCGCAGCGAGATCATCGAGGGGTGGTTCGAGCGGAACCCGCACCTGGAGAAGGAGCTGCACCGGGCCACTCCGCAGGGGCGTACGGCGGAGCCGGAGGAGATAGCGGAGGCCGCGGCGTGGCTGTGCAGCGACCGGTCGTCCTTCGTGACGGGGGTGACGCTGCCGGTGGACGGCGGGTACACGACGGTCTGACCCCGGTCCCGCGCGGACCGGTCCGGCCCGTTGACGGCCCGCCCCCTGGCGGCGGCCCGCCGGCGCCCGGCCGCCGACGGGCTGATCGCCGGTCAGGAGCCGTTCCCCTGGAGTGAATCATTCCGCTTCTGGGGAACGGCTCCCGGTGTGCCCGCCCGGACCTCTAAGGCTTCACCGAGTCCATCCCCGGCCGCGGCTTCCGCCACAGCCCCCGGGTGAAGTCCGGGATCTCCTGCGGCGCCCCCTTCGCCTTGATGGAGGCGGTGCTCAGCGGGACGGGCGCGGTCCAGGTGGCCGCGTCGTACACGTCGAAGTCGGGCACCAGCCCCAGCCGCATGCACTGCACCAGCCGGAACAGCATGATGTAGTCCATCCCGCCGTGCCCGCCGGGCGGGTTGGCGTGCTCCTTCCACAGCCAGTGGTCCCACCGCGCGTACTTCTGGAAGTCGCCCCACTCGTCATCCGACATGTCCGGCTCCAGATAGATCCGGGGCGGGTAGTCCTCGAAGACGCCCTTCGTCCCTCCCAGGATGTTCACCCTGCTGTAGGGGTGAGGGTTGGACACCGCGTGCTCCAGCCGGATCACCCGGCCCTTCGCCGTCTGGACCAGGCTGATCGACATGTCGCTCTCGACGTACGTCTCCTTCCAGCTCGGGTCGCCCGCCGGCATGTGCTGCGCGCGGTACGCGGCCAGCCCGAGGGAGGGGGAGCCGAACGTGGTGATCCGCACGGCGCGGTCGCCGCGGTTGACGTCCATGTAGTTGGCGGCCGGCCCGAAGCCGTGGTTGGGGTAGAGGTCCCCCTTGAGCCGGGTGTGCCAGAGCCGCCGCCACGGCCCGGTGTAGTACGTGGGCGAGAACATCAGGCCGCGCAGGTCGTGGATGTAGGCCCCCGCCGCGTGCAGCAGGTCCCCGAACAGGCCCTCGTGGGCCATGCGCAGCACCCGCATCTCGTTCTTGCCGTAACAGCAGTTCTCCAGCTGGACGCAGTGCCGACGGTGCCGCTCGGACAGGTCGACCAGCCGCCACAGCTGGTCCAGCTCCATGGCGACCGGACACTCGACGCCGACGTGCTTGCCGTTCGTCAGCGCCGCCTCGGCCATCGGGAAGTGCCACTCCCAGGGCGTCGCGACATAGACGAGGTCCACGTCGCCGCGCCCGCACAACTGCTCGTAGTCGTCCTCGCCGTTGGTGTAGAGCGCGGGCGCCGGCTGTCCCGCCGCCTTGACCTTGGCGGCGTTCTTCTCCGCCTTCTCCCGGACGGTGTCGCACAGCGCGACGATCCGGACGCCGGGGAGGGAGAGGAAGAGCTCGGTCATGTAGTCGCCGCGGTTGCCCAGGCCGACGATCCCGACCCGGAGCGTGTCCCTCCGCTCGAACGGCACACCCATCATGGTCCTGCCCTGCCGCGCCGGCCAGGCGGCCTCCTCCGCCGCCGGCCGCGCCGCGCCACCGGTCGCGGCGCTCGCCGCGGCCGGTCCGCCGAGCCCCAGCCCCAGCCCGGCCCCGGCGGCCCCCGCCGTCCTCAGCACGGAGCGGCGGCTGACCTCGGAATCCTCACGCTGGTCCTGCGGAGCTGACTCGTGCATCAATCCTCCAAGGGAGCTGATGATGAGCTACGCGTGCGTGAACCTCGGCAAGGACCTTTACGGGTGGGGCACACGGAGCGCAAGAGGCAGGGAGAACACTTCCGGGTTCGGACGGACCCGAAACACGGGGCGCCGCGCGTGAGGGGCGTACGGACACGGGAACGCCCGCGCCCCTGGAGGAGGGGGCGCGGACGTCCGGTCGGGAAAGGCGGCCTACCGGCGGTCCCGCGAGGGCGGTGCCACACACTTCGGGGGGCATCTGCGGACTTCGGCGCGGTCGCGCCGGAGCGTCGCCCAGGCCGAGGCGACCATGGTCCTGACGCTCGCGGCCGTCGCGTTCAGACGCTCACGTGTACGGGACATGAGGAGAACTCCTTCTGTTCGCGGTCCATGGCCACGAGCATTCCGCCGCCCGTGTCCCGGGCGCATGAGCCCCCGGTCCCCTCCGTCTCCCGGGTCGCCTCCGGCCGCGCCGGGATCAGCCGCGCCGGGATCAGCCGTGCGGGGAAGCGGGCGGCAGCGAGCAGGTGGGGAAGGACGCCTCGACGGTGGTGCCGCCGGTGGTGCTGGTGAGGGCGAACCGGCCGCCGAGTTCCTCGGAGCGTTCGGCCATGGACCGGAGCCCGAGCCCCGGTTCGTGCTCGTGGGCCGGGAATCCGCCCCCGTCGTCCGTGACGCCCACCGTGACCTCGTCGGGCGTCACCGCGACGCGCGCGCGGGCGTGTCCCGCGTGCGCGTGGCGGACGGCGTTGTTCAGTGCCTCGGCGGTGATGCGGTAGACGGCGACCTCCAGGGCGGCGGGCAGCGGCGGCAGGGGGCAGGGGCTGAGGTCGACGGTGATGCGCAGGTCCCGGGTGCCGAGCAGCGACGCGAGGTGCTGGAGGGCCTGGGTGAGATCGCCCCCGGCGAGGGCGGCGGGGGCGAGCCCGTCGGTGATGTGCCGCAGTTCCGTGATGGCCTGGCCGATGCCCTCGGAGACCGTCCGCAAGGGCCGCGCGGCGGGCGCGGCGGGCGGTACGGCCGCGCGGACCGCGTCGATCTGGAGGCGTAGCCCGGACAGGGCGGGGCCGAGGCCGTCGTGGAGGTCGTGGCGCAGCCGCCGGCGCTCCTCCTCCCGGGCGAGGACCACCCGTTCGCGGCTGGACCGGAGGTCCTGGTACAGGCGCAGCGAGGCGATGGCGGGGGCGGCGTGATCGGCCAGGATCCGCAGGGCCTCCCGGTCCTGGTTGTCGAGGGCCAGCTCGCCGGAGCGGGGCGACGCGTACAGGTGGCCGACGGCCTCTCCCCGGTACACGAGCGGGAAGAGCTCGTCGTCGGGGCGCGAGGCGCCGAGGCCGGCGAGCTGCCGGGCGCCGTCCCGGGTACGGACGAGCAGCCGGGCGCCGGGGAGGCCCACGGTCTCCGTGACGGTCGTGCACAGCAGGCGGGGGGCGTCCTCGGGATCCACGGCCCGGCCCAGCCGTTCGGCCAGTTCCCGTACGGCCTGGTAGGGCTGGGCGCGCTCGCCGTAGTACCAGTGGTCGACCAGGCGCGCCGCGCGGCGGGCGAGGGGTCGCAGCGAGGTGCCGAGCAGCAGGATCAGGGAGCCCACGAGGAGGGAGCCGGGGGCGAGCGGGCCGAGGGTGAAGTGGGACAGCACGAGCGCGCCCGCGGCGTAGACGACGACGAGGCCGCAGGTGAGGAGGAAGGCCGTCAGGACGCGGCGCGCGGCCCGGTCCAGGTACCAGGACCGGTTCCGGGTGTGCACGTACCCCAGGGCCACCGGCCACACCACGCCGCCGACGATGTAGAGGAGGGGCCACAGCCGCTCGGGCAGCAGGCCGTAGCCGCCGGTGTAGGCCACCGCCAGCCACAGGAGGTAGGGCAGCACGAGGAGGGCGTATCCGGGGTGCGGCCCGGGGGAGCGGTACCAGCGCACCGCCATCACCGCCAGGGGAAGGGCGATGAAGAGGATCGGGCCCCATTCGAGCAGCCGGCCGGCCCAGGAGAGCAGCCAGGACTCCAGGCCGGCCCAGACGCCGCGGCGCAGCGGGTTCGCCGCGCCGAACCGGGAGGATTCCACGGCCGCGAAGTCGTACCGCTGGATCAGGGTGAACAGGGCCACGGTGGCCGCCAGCGCCTTGCCGCCGGGCCGGGGCAGCCGCTCGTCCGGGAGCCACAGCGGCAGCGCGTAGACCACGAACACGGACAGGGCGTCGCAGACCACCGCGAGCAGCGCGGCGACGATGCCGGCCGGTGGCCCGGGGCGGGTGACGCCGATGACCACCCACACGGCCTCGGTGACGGCCGAGGTACAGCCGCCCGACAGCAGCAGCCACCCCAGCGCCCGCCCCGGCCCGCGCGCGAGGAGGAAGGTGCCGGACAGGGAGAGCCCGAGGCCCAGCAGGAGATTGCCGACCGCGAAGTGGACCTTGACGTCCGCGAGCCCGGGGGCGTCGAGGTGGGTCAGCATCATCGCGACCCACAGCAGGCCGCTGAGCAGGGTGAGCGCGCACACGCCGTAGGCCGGCAGCATGTCGGGGCCGACCCGGGGTGTCCGGTCGCGTCCGGTCATGGCGGCCCCTCCTCACGGTGGACGGCGTCCTTCCAGGATCCGTCGGCGGAGGTCCCGGGCGCATGGGGCAGCGGTCTCGTCCCTGCCCCGGGGCCGTCCCGCCGCCGCGCCGGGCGCCGGGTGCGTCGGCCTCCTGCGGCCGCGTCCCGGCGTCGCGCGCGGGACGCGGCCGGCGGGCCGCCGCCGTCAGGGGTGGAACGGGCCGGTGACGGTCGTCCGGAAGACGCGCTCGCCGTCCTGGTGGCCGGTGACCTCGACCGTGAGGGTGCCGCGGGTCCCGGTCGTACGGGCGGTGAGGTGGCAGGGCCGGTCGAACTCGACGTAGCGGTCGAACGTGGTGCGCGTGTCGGCCGGCAGGAAGGTGTGCGGGGCGGTGACGAGCGTGGCGGCCTGCTGGGCGGCGTCGATGAGGGCGAGCCCGGGGACGTGGTCGACCGGGTGGTCGTAGAGGACGGTGTCCGAGAAGTCGGTGCGCAGGACCCAGCGGTCCGGCCGGTCCGTGGGGCCGAGGGTGATCTGGTGCGGGCCGGTGCGGCCGAGGGCCGCGGGGGCGACCGGTACGGGCGCGGGGAGCGGCGGCTGGACGTCCACGGCGCGGGCGTAGTCGCCGCGCAGCCGGCGGTAGACGGCCGGGGGGATCCAGTCGAAGGCGGTGTCGGCGGTGCCGACGGCGCGGCCGGCGCTGGTGACGGTCATCCGGAGGTGGACCCCGGTCGGCCGGCCGGCGCGGTGGCCGGTCTCCTCGGCGGTCACGTCGATGTCCAGCGCCGTGGGGCGGTCCGGGGATCCCGGCCAGGCGGGGTCGATCGCGAAGTCGAAGGTGCGGAGCAGTACGGCGTGGGCGAGCGGCGCGCCGTATTCCGCGTGGGCGAGGAGCAGTGCCGCCTGGCGTATGGTCTGGGCGGCGACGCGGGTGTCGTGATGGGTGCCGTGGCCGGGACGGGGGACGCTGGTCCCCGCGGGCCAGGCGGCGGTGACGGCGAAGCGGTGGGCGCCCAGGCGCTGCCGGCTGGTGCACAGGACCGCGTCTTCGTAGCTGAGGTGGACCAGTTCCTTGGCGACCCCGACGTGGACGGGGGCGAGGACGCGGTCGCAGACGCTAGGAGTGCCGGAGAGGTGAAGGGTGCCGAGGGTGCCGGATGCCTCGGGGGCGCCGGTGCGGTGGGTCAGGCCGGGGTTGGGGCTGAGGAGTGCGTAGGACACGGAGTTATCCCCTTTGAGACAAGCGGTACCTGGGCCACCGGCCGTCGTGCCGACCGGTGATAAGATACGTACTATCCGGTTTGGTTTTCAATCGGTTGATGGAGAGAAGAACGGCGACCCGCCCGCGCCGGTGGCCGGGGCGGCGTGCCCAGTGACAGCGACACAGGAGGTGCCCCGGTGGCGAAGCAGGCACGGGCGATCCAGACCCGCCGCATGATTCTGGAAGCGGCCGGTGCCGTCTTCGACGAGTTCGGGTACGAGTCGGCGACGATCGCCGAGATCCTCGCGCGGGCCGGCGTGACCAAGGGCGCGCTGTACTTCCACTTCGCGTCCAAGGAGGAGCTGGCCCGTGGGGTGCTGGGCGAGGCGCTGACCACGGAGGGTGTGCTGCCGCAGGAGTCCAGGCTCCAGGAGTGGGTGGACATCGGGATGGTGCTGGCCCACCGGCTGCCCGCGGAGCCCTTGCTGAGCGCGTCGATCAGGCTGTCGGCGGACCGCAAGGCCCGCGACCTGTTCGGCACTTCCTGGGAGGGCTGGATCGACTTCATCGCGGCCCAGCTCGCCGCGGCCAAGGACCAGGGGGAGTTGCTGCCGCACGTCGACGTCCGGCAGGGCGCGAAGCTGTTCGTGGGCGCGTGGACGGGGATCGAGATCGTCTCCACCGCCCTGGAGGACGGCGAGACCCTGGAATCGAAGATCGCCGGTCTCTACGACTACTTCCTGCCGGCGATCGCCGTGCCCGGCGCGCTGCGCGGCCTGGACACCGCCCCCGACCGGGGCGCCCGGGTCTGGGAGAGCTACCAGGCCCAGCACGCCGGTGAGGCGACCGAAGGGGAGGCCGGGGGCGAGCGGTAGACGGGTCCGCCTCCGGCGGCCGTCGTTCCCCCGCCGGGTGGTCCCGGCGGGCCGGTGCCGCGCTCCGCGCCACCGGTCCGGCCCGTCTCCGGCGTCGTCCCGCGTCCCGCCCTCCGCCCGGTCCGCCGTCCCGTGCGACATCTGTTCCCCCCTCTGCTCCGCCCCGGCCCACCCCCGTGCCCCGCGCGTCCACCGGGCGGTCGGCCGCCCGGCGCCCCGTCAGGGGAGGGGCTGTGAACGGACCGCCAGCGGTACGTGGATGTTGACGCGCGTGCCCTCGCCCGGCGCGGTCTCCAGGGTCAGCCGGCCGCCGATGTCCTCGATCCGCTCGGTCATCGAGCGCAGCCCCTGCCCCCGGCGGTCGTCGGTGGCCGCGAGGTCGAAGCCCGTTCCGTGGTCCTCGACGCGGGCGTGCGCCCAGCGCCGGGTGACGCGGGTGGTGACCTCGATCCGGCCGGGTCCGGCGTGCGCGAGGCTGTTGGCCAGGCACTCGCGCAGGGCCAGGAAGAGCTCCCGGCGCGAGGCGTCCGAGACCAGCCCCTCGTCCCCGGTGCTGGAGACCGTCACCTCGGTGTGCGCGGGGGCGTTCTCGGCGGCGAACTCCCGCAGCGCCTCGGCCAGCGGCGGCAGCGTGGTCCGCTCCCGCAGGTCGCCGGCGAGGGTGCGGCTGTGCCCGAGGGCCTCGCGCACCAGACGGCGTGCCTGTGCCAGGTCCCGCCGGCCCCCCTTGTCCGTGTCCAGGGCCCCCTCCGGTGCCTCACCGCCCGCGGCCGGCCCGTCCGCGGCGCGCGGTTCGAGGTGGCGCAGGGCCCGGGAGAGGGGTGCCGCGAGCTGATCGTGCAACTCGCGGGCGAGACGGCGCCGTTCGCGCCAGAGCTGTTCGGCCTCCGCCGCGGGGTACGGGCGGGCCGCTCCGGTGCCGTCCGCCGCGCCCAGGAGGCGGATCACCCCGGAGGCGCGGCGCGCGGCGAGCGCGCTGTCGCCGTGGGCGCCCTCGCGGGCCTCCCGCAGGGCGCACTCCAGCAGGACGGCCCAGGCCGCCTCGGCCGTCGGACCCTCCTCGCGGGCCTCCCCGGACCGCCAGGTGACCGGCGGGCGGGAGCCCGCCAGGGTCAGGCGCGCCCAGTCCAGCAGCGCGGTCCGCAGCCCCGGCCGGGTGGCCGGCGAACCGGCCAGGGCCGTCGGCAGGGCGACGGTGAAGCGGCGTAGGACGGCCTCGGTGTCCACGCCGTCGGCGGCCGCGCCCCTGGTGTTCCCGGCCTTCGCCGGGACGACGGTCAGGCGCCGCTGGGCGGGAACCCGCGCGGTGTCGCCCATGTGCCGTGCCGTGTGCGCGGGTTGCCGCTCGACCGGCAGGGACCTGCTGAGCCCGTCCCGCAGTGCCGCCATGAAGCCTTCCCCCACCATGGCTTCCAGCAGCCCGGCCCCCGACTGACTTGTGGGGCGGATAAAGGTGTCCACGATTCCCCCTCGTGAATGTGCCCGAACCCGGCTACGGGAGCCGGGCCTTCAGGGCGCGAGCGCACGCCTGCCAGAACGTTTCGCCGACCGGGCGGTGCTCGGTGCGACGCTGTCCGACGCCCCGGACGTTAACAAACCGGCCAGCCTGTTTGTCAAGGGTGGGTCGAGGGCTCCGCGGTGTAGGGAGATGTGCTAATGAGTGGCGAGTGTCCGGTTTGGGCGTTGACGGAAACCGGTCCGTCGGTTTTGCTTAGGTCCGCCGCCGCGAAGGATCCGGCCGGAGGGCCGGGTGTACGCGGGAATCGGCCAGCTTCCGCCCCGGCGTGAAACGCGACGGGGCCCCAGGGTCACGGGTCCGACTTCCCGTGGCCCTGGGGCCGTTGTGTGCCTCGTGTGCGGTCCCGCCCGCACCCCTGCCGGGTGCAGTGGGCGGGACGATTCCGTCCGCGGCCCCTCCCTCTCGTGCGCGCCCGTGCGCACGCCACCCCCGGAAAGAGGGAAGGGCCGGTGGATCAGGTGGTCGTGGGCAGCGCCGGGCGCGGGCCGGACTCCGGCGCGCCCCCGTCCCCGGCGGCCTCGGTGACCGCCTCCGTCCCGGCGGGCTGGAGGCGGGTGAGCGTCTCGGGCGTGGCCAGGGAGGGCAGCAGGGCCTGCCACAGCCCGGTGACGGTGGGCCGGGAGAGCCAGGCGCGGTCGTGCCGGGCGAGGGCCTCGAAGCCCGTGGTGGCCCCCACGATCGTGGCGGTCATGTCCTCCTGGGCGGCTCCCGGCAGGAGCGCCCCTTCCTCGGCCGCCTGGCGCAGGGCCCGGCCCACGCAGGCCGCCCACTGCCCCCGCAGGTCGGACTCGGGCGCCTGCGGCGTACGGCCGTTGAGGCGGAAGCCGGCCCGCACCACGATGTCCCAGCGCAGCTGCTGGGCGAAGAGGTGGGAGGCGTCGATCAGGGCCTGCAGGGCGCCGGTGCTCCGGCGGTGCACGGTGCGGGCGACCGCGTGCAGCGTACGGGCGGCCTCCGCCTCGACGGCCGCGGCCATGGCCGCCTTGGTGTCGAAGTGGAAGTGCAGCGCGCCCGAGCTGACCCCCGCTCCCGCGCTGATGCCCGACAGCTTCGCCCGGGTGTACCCGTGCTGGTCGAACGCCTGGGCCGCGGACCGGATCAGCGCGTGCCGGGTGTTGATGGCCCTTTCCTGTTTGGTCACCGGGGGCTCCTGCGGCAGTTCGTGACAACGATGGCAGGCCGGGCGGAGGCGGCGGCCCGCAGCCCACGCGTCCGGCGTGGGGGGAGGTGTGAGGGGTGGCACAACATCATGGGAGACATGAAACCAACTAACTGGTTTTATTTCTAGTTGTACGGGCGGACAAAAACGACTGTGCGTGGGCCTCGCGTCGCGTACCGTGCCCGGTTCGGGAGTTTGGTGCCCTCCGTGACGGCGTCTCTGTGACGTGCGGCGATGTGGCCCTACGGGCTTCGAGGCCGGGCCCTGCCGGGCCCACCGGCCCCCGCCGCGGGCGCTGTTGAGAGTGTCTGAAATACCTCTTGTGTGTCCGGGGGACGTAGAAGCTCAAAGCTTTGACAAACCGACAAGCCGGTTTGTAATCTCAGGTTGAACGGTCGACTCGCGGCCCAGCGCCGCGCGGACGTGCAGGAGCAGCGGATGAACCAGCAAGCCACCAGCCTTCTCGACCCCCACATACGTGCCTCAAGAGTGCCCAGGCCGCGGACGGCGTCCCCGGCCGCGCCCGCACCCCTTCCGCAGCCCCGCCCAGGGGACGCGCTCCGGGTGCTGGTCATCGAGAGCGACGTCCGGGCCGCCGAGTCCCTGACCCAGGGGCTCCGCCGGCACGGCTACGAGACCGACACCGTCGGCACCGGGAGCAAGGCCCTCCAGGCCTACCGCGGCGCGGACCTGGTCCTCCTCGACCTGGAACTGCCCGACCTGGACGGACTGGAGGTCTGCCGCGCGATCCGGGTCGCCAGCGACATCCCGCTGATCGCCGTCACGGCCCGCGCCAGCGAGCTCGACCGGGTCCTCGGCCTCCAGGCCGGCGCCGACGACTACGTCGTCAAGCCCTACGGCTTCCGCGAGCTGATGGCCCGGATCGAGGCGGTCATGCGCCGGGTCCGCCCGGAGACCCCGGCCGCCCAGGTCATCACCAGCGGCCCGCTGACGATCGACGCCGGCACCCGCGAGATCCGCCTGGACGGGCGGCCCGTCGAGGTGACCCGCAAGGAGTTCGACCTGCTCCACCTCCTCGCGTCCCGGCCCGAGAAGGTCGTCTCGCGCAAGCAGCTCATGACCCAGGTCTGGGACGACTCCTGGTCGCGGCCCGGCCGCACCATCGACACGCACGTCAGCAGCCTGCGCGGAAAGCTCGGCTCCGCCAGCTGGATCATCACCGTCCGCGGTGTCGGATTCCGCTTCGGGCACGCCTGACGCCTCGCACCCGGCGGCCCGGCCGCCACCTTCGGAAATCGCGCGTTGACGCGGTTCTGACGAAGTTTCACCAAGGTCTGATGGGGGATACCTTGACGTTTCGTTTCGCGCTGAAGAAGCTCTTCGTACAGCCACGAATTCCACGACCGCGACCGCCGTCCGCCGGTGACCGGCAGGAATTGCCGCCGGTATCCCGCCCCGCACGGCAGGGCCGCCCACGCCACCGCGCCTAGACCCGCGCGATCGCCGCACCGGGCCGCCGCCCTCCCCGCGCGCCGCCGGCCCGCGTCCGGAATTCTCCGACAAACCTCCGCGAGGCGAAACTTCCATGAACGCCACCACCGCCACGGCCTCCGCCGCAACCGAAGAGGCCCCCGCCGGAGCGGCCGCCGCCACTCCGCTCACCGGACCGCTGGTGCTGTCCGCCACCGACGAGCAGGCGCTGCGGGACCGCGCCGGACAGCTGCGCGAGCACCTCCTGCGCACCGGCGAGACGCCCGCGCCGGACGCGCCCGGCGCCCACCGCGCCGTCGTCCCCGCCGCCGACGCGGCCGAGGCCGTCCGCGCCCTGGACGCCCTGATCGAGGGCGCCCCCGCCACCGGAACCGTCACCGGCCGCGCCGGCACGGGCCGCCTGGCCTACCTCTTCACCGGCCAGGGCGCCCAGCGCCCCGGCATGGGCACCGAGCTCCACCGCGCCTTCCCCGCCTACGCGGACGCCTTCGACGAGGTCTGCGCCGCCCTCGACGCGCACCTGCCGCACCCGCTGCGCGAGATCGTCGACGACCCCGACCCGGCGCGCCTGGCCCGCACCGAGTACACCCAGCCCGCCACCTTCGCCGTCGAGGTGGCCCTCTTCCGGCTGCTGGAGAGCCTCGGGCTCCGCCCCGACGTCCTGGCCGGGCACTCCATCGGCGAGATCGCCGCCGCGCACGCCGCCGGTGTGCTGACCCTGGCCGACGCCGCCCGCCTGGTGGCCGGTCGCGGCCGGCTGATGCAGGCCCTGCCCGAGGGCGGGGTCATGGTCGCCGTCCTCGCCTCCGAGGCGGACGTCCTCCCCCACCTGGAAGGCCGCACCGCCACCGTGGGCGTCGCCGCCGTCAACGGACCCAACTCCGTCGTCCTGGCGGGCGAGCGGGCGGCCGTCGAGGAGATCGCCGCCCTGCTCAAGGCCGAAGGCCGCAAGACCCGGGCGCTGCCGGTCAGCCACGCCTTCCACTCGCCCCTGATGGAAGACGTCCTCGCCCCCTTCCACGCCCTGATCGAGGACACCGCCTTCGGCGAGCCGACGATTCCGCTGGTCTCCACCCTGACCGGCCGCCCGGCGGGCGACGATATCCGCACCCCCGGCTACTGGGTGCGCCACGTCCGCGGCGCCGTCCGCTTCGCGGACGCCGTGCGCACGCTGGAGGACCAGGGCGTGACCACCTTCCTGGAGATCGGCCCCGACGCCCCCCTGACGGGGCTCGCGAAGTCCTGCCTGGCCGCCCCCGAGGAGGCCGCCCTCGTCCCCACCCTGCGCCGCGCCCGCCCAGAGGTCCGTACGCTCACGGCCGCCCTGGCCCAGGCGCACGTACGCGGCGCGGACGTCGACTGGCAGGCGTTCCGGGACGGCGGAGCCGGCCTCGCGCGGAGTTGACGCACTCCGGTGGAAATTCACCAAAGCCTGAATCGCTACACCTTGATCCGTGGGGTCATGGGCGAGGAACCTTTATGTCAGTGTCCCTCGAGTGCCTCTTGAGTGCTGACCCCATCATCCGAATCCAATCCCCGTATTCGTTGTGCCTGTGCCCACCGACGGATCACCTCTGGAGAAGAGAAACATCGTGCGTAAGGTGCTCATCGCCAACCGAGGCGAAATCGCTGTCCGCGTCGCTCGTGCGTGCCGGGACGCCGGGATCGAAAGTGTGGCGGTCTACGCCGATCCGGACCGTGACGCGTTGCACGTCCGTGCGGCCG
>NZ_JAJQQS010000033.1 GCF_021228125.1 Streptomyces albireticuli | reverse complement strand
TCCAGGCCGGTCACGGATCCGCCGGAGGACTCCACGGCCGTGGTGATCTGACCGACCGAGGTCCCGCTCGCGGGAACCTCCAGCCGGACCGTCATCGAGTACGAGACGCTTGGCGCCGTTGCCATGGCCGACTTCCTCTGCTTTCCCTTGTTTCACTTCGTACGCCCGCTCGGGGTTCGCCCGGGGCGTGAGCAACGATGGTCGCACCTACCAGCCGGTAGGGGGTAACCAGCCCCGTATTCCGGAAGGGATTTTCCGGAATCCAGGAGAAGTGGCGACTGCCGGGACGAGTGTGGAATCCGGGATTCCACACCGCGCCGGAAAGCCCCGGAAAGTCCCCGACAGCCCCGGAAGCCCCGGAAGCGCTCCGGAAAAGACTCCGGAAACGCCGACGGGCGTCCTTCCCCTGGGAGGAAGGACGCCCGTCCGGAACGTCTTGGGTGGCACCGGCCCGCCATGCTCGCCTCGCGGCAAGTGGTCGCTCGAAGCGACTAAGGTTGGGCCCGGGGGCTTGGATCGAGCCGGTGCCACACCCAGGCTAACAAACCGTTCCGGGAAGTCATTCCAGGAGCGGAAGTTCGGCCCGGAGAACGTCGGGTCCGCCGCGCGACGCCCCCTTCGGAAGCCCGCGTGACGCTCTCTCCGGAGCGCCGCGCGCCGCCCGCCCCGGACCCCCGCGCGGGCGGCCTCCCGGACCCCCGCGCGGCAGCCCCTCGGAGCGCTTCCCCGGGCCGACCCGCCGTCAGTCCCGGAGCAGGTCCGGCACTCCGTCCGCGTCCGGGTCGTCCCGCTCGCCGGAGAGCACCGTCAGCCGCTGGGTGGCCCGGGTCAGCGCCACGTACAGCACCCGCAGCCCGGCCGGCGACTCGTCCGCGATCTCGGCGGGCGTGACCACGACCGTCGCGTCGTACTCCAGGCCCTTCGCCTCCAGGCTGCCCAGCACCACGACCCGGTCACCGAGCCCGGCCAGCCAGCCCCGCGCCTGCGCGCGGCGCCCCATCGGGACGACCACGCCGACCGTGCCGTCGACGTCGGCCAGCAGGTGCCGCGCCTCGTCCCGCACGGCGGCGGCCAGGTCGTCCCCCGCCACCGCGAACCTCGGCTCGACTCCCGTGGAACGCACGGCCGCCGGCGACTCCATGCCGGGCATGGCCAGCGCCAGCACCTTGGCCGCCAGCTCGGCGATCTCCGCGGGGTTGCGGTAGTTCACGGTGAGCCGGAAGCGGGTGCGCCGGCGGGCGCCCAGCGCCTCGTCCCGGGCGGCGGCGGCCTCGTCCGGATCGGACCAGGAGGACTGCGCCGGGTCGCCGACGATCGTCCAGGTGGCGGTGCGGCCCCTGCGGCCCACCATCCGCCACTGCATGGGCGTCAGGTCCTGCGCCTCGTCGACGATGACGTGCGCGTAGTCCCGGCGCTCCTCCGCGAGCCGCTCGGCGCGCTCCCGGCGCGACTCCGAGCGCTGCGGCATCAGCTCCTCCAGCCCCGTCAGATGGGCCAGCGGGTCCACCTCGCGCGGCTGCCGGGGCCGGGCCGGGGCGCCGAGCAGCGTCTCCAGCTCGTCCAGCAGCGCCACGTCGTGCACGGACAGCGGGCCACGGCCCGCCGCGTCCAGGCGCTTGAGCGAGCGGGCCAGCAGCCGCGCCTCGCGCGGGTTGAGCACCCGGCGCGACCAGCGCGAGAGCCGGCGCTCGTCGGCCATCGCGGCGAGCACCCCGCGCGGGGTGAGCTCGGGCCACCAGGCGGCGAGGAAGCCCAGGAAGTCGTCCTCGGTCGAGACGTCCTCGTCGAAGGCGCGCCGGGCCTCGGCGGCGAGCTCCGGGTCGGTGTAGCGCTTGGGGCCGCCGGCCCGCGACCACAGGGCGTCGAGGATCAGCCTGCGGGCGCGCGGGCGCAGCAGGTTCACGGGCGCGGTGCCGCCGAGGGCGGTGTTGCGGATCCGCTTGAGCTCCTCCGCGCCCAGCTCCAGGCGGGCTCCGAAGGCGACGACGCGCAGCCGGTCCGGCGGGCCCTGGGGCGTACCGCCGTCGGCGGAACCTTCCGCTTCGTCCAGCGGCAGCTGTCCGCCGCGGTCCCCGCGCGCCCCCGCCGACGTTCCTTCGAGTGCCCCGCGCACCGCCTTGCGGAGCACCTTGAGCATCCGCGACGAGCCCTTGATCCGGGCGACGGCGGGCTCGTCGTACGTGTCGGCCTCGGCGCCGTCGACCAGGGAGCCGACGGCGCGGATCGCCACCTGTCCCTCCTCGCCCAGCGAGGGCAGCACGCCCTCGGTGTAGGCGACGAGCAGCGGGGTCGGCGAGACGACGAGGATGCCGCCCGCGTAGCGCCGGCGGTCCTGGTAGAGGAGGTAGGCGGCGCGGTGCAGGGCCACGGCGGTCTTGCCGGTGCCGGGGCCGCCCTCGACCTCGGTCACCGACGCGGCGGGCGCGCGGATGACCATGTCCTGCTCAGCCTGGATGGAGGAGACGATGTCCCGCATGGTGTGGCTGCGGGCCTGGCCCAGCGCGGCCATCAGCGCGCCGTCGCCGACGACCGGCAGCGTGGCTCCGGCCAGGGTGGCGGAGAGCTCCGGGCGCAGCAGGTCGTCCTCGACGCCGAGGACCTTGCGGCCCTTGGAGCGGATGACGCGGCGGCGGACGACCCGGCCGGGCGCGACGGGCGTGGCGCGGTAGAAGGGCGCCGCGGCGGGCGCCCGCCAGTCGATGACGAGCGGGGAGTAGTCGGAGTCCAGGACGCCGATGCGGCCGATGTGCAGCGTCTCGGCGATCTCGGCCCGGTCGTCGCTGACGGCGTCGTCCGCGGGCTCCACGGAGGTGTAGGCGCCGTCGGGCCCCTTCTTGCCGTCCTTGCCGAGGAGCAGGTCGATGCGGCCGAAGAGGAAGTCCTCGAACTCGCTGTTGAGCCGGTTGAGGTGCACGCCGGCGCGGAACACCTGGGCGTCCCGCTCGGCGAGCGCGCCGGGCGTGCCGACCTGCCCGCGCTTGGCGGCGTCGTCCATGAGGAACTCGGCCTCGTGGATCTTCTCCTCCAGGCGTCGGTACACCCGGTCGAGATGCTGTTGTTCGGTACCGATCTCCCGGTCGCGGACCCCGTCGGGCTCCGTCTCCGGTCCGGTCGCCACGTGTGCGGGCGTGGCGTTCTGCGCGGCCACCCAAGCCCCCTTCTGCTGTGCCTAGGGCAGCCGTCAACCGTACGCGAACAGGGGTACTGAGCGCACCTGTCAGGACATGACGGAATTAGTCGGTTTCGGGTTCGGTTCGGGCGGGGTTCCGGGAAGGTCCCGGCCTCAGAGCCTGACCGTGGCCAGCAGCGCGCCGTCCAGGGTGCGGACCTCGAAGCGGGAGATGTCCTCCCGGTTCAGCGCGGCGCCCCCGTGGGTGTACAGCGGCCCGCTCCCCCACCTGCCGCCCTTGTCCCCGCCCTTCCCCTCGTCGCTCCCGCCGAGGCCGTAGCCGCCCGGCGGCACCGCCCAGGTGGTGACCGTCTGCCGCTCGCCGTTCTTCCCCACGGCGACGAGGTCGCAGCTCCGCGGTCCCTCGACGTGCCCGAGCCGGAGGGCCACGTGGGTGCCCCAGGGCTTCGGCTGGAGCGAGACCGTGGCCTCGACCTTGGTCGCGGGGTCGACGGTGCCGATCTTCTCGCCGTCCTCGTACATCTGTCTGGCCGCGCTCACCGAGCCGTGGTCCGGCGCGTCCCGCTGGACGAGCGCCGCGCCGACCGGCGGCCCGGCGACGATCAGGGCGGCGGCCGCGGCCGCGAGGCACAGCCGGCGGGTGCGGCGCGCCCGCCGGGCGGCGGCGACCTCGCCGAGCAGCCCGTCGAGGAGCGCGGGGCGGGGCCGCGCGGAGAGCGCCCCGGGGTCCGGCGTGGCTTCCCTGAGGTCGGCGAGGACCGGGGTCAGCTCCATGAGGCCGTCCAGTTCGGCGGCGCACCGGTGGCAGTCGGCGAGGTGCTCCTCGAAGCGGCCGGCGTCCGCGTCGCCGAGCACGCCGAGCGCGTAGGCGCCCACGTCCGTGTGCCGGGCCGGCTCGGTCATCCGGTCACTCCCCGTTCCTCCAGCGAGAGCTTCATGGAGCGCAGGGCGTAGAAGACGCGGGACCGCACGGTCCCGGCCGGTACGCCCAGCGCCTCGGCGGCCTCGCTCACCGTACGTCCCTTGAAATAGGTCTCCGTCAGCGCCTCCCGGTGGGCCTCGGAGAGGTCGCCCAGCGCGTCCGAGATGGTCATCAGGCGCAGGGCCCGATCGATCTCGTCGGCCGCGGGGATCAGCTCCAGCGGCGCGGGGTCGACCTCGCGGGGCCGGGCCTGCCGGCTGCGGTGGCCGTCGATGACGATGCGCCGGGCGACCGTCACCAGCCAGGGCCGTACGGAGCCGGGGGTGCCGCGCAGCCGGTCGGCGTTGCGCCAGGCGCGCACCAGGGTCTCCTGGACGACGTCCTCCGCGCGCTGGCGGTCGCCGGCCACCTGCCGGAGCACGAACGCGAGGAGCGGGCCCGCGTGCTCCTCGTAGAGCGCCCGCATCAGCTCCTCGTCGGGACTCGTCCTGTCGGCCACGACGGCATCCTTGCGCACGGCGTTCCCCCGGGTCGATAGCGCGAGTCGGTCACCGCTGCCCTTCCTTACGTACGGCACCGGCGTACGACTCAGCGCGCGGCGGACATCCCGCCGGAGCCCGCGCGCGGCCCCGCGCGTACGGGCCGGACGCGCGCCGCGTTCGGCCCGACTCCCGTGACACTCACGACACTTCACGGCTGAACGCGGGCCCGGCCGGATCCGTACGACATGCCGGGCACCCGGCTCGCGGTGGGGCCGCCGCCACGAACGGCCCGGCCCCGCCGCCTTCCCGGCCCGCCATCGGCGAACCCCCGGCGGCAACCCGACGGTCACCCCCGGCCGTTGACCACCCGCCGCCGGTGGCGGGCCACCCGCTCGCGGTTGCCGCACACCTCGCTGGAGCACCAGCGGCGCCGGTGCCCCCGCGAGGTGTCCAGATAGACCAGCGAGCACGTCTCGCCCTCGCACCGCCGCAGCAGGCCGCGCGCCGCCGGGTCGGTGAGCAGCTCGACCGCGTCCCGGGCGATCCGGCCGACGAGCTCCTCGCAGTCCGGGGGGCCGGCCACCGCGCGGACCAGGGTGCCGTCGGCCGCGCGCACCGCCCGGGGCGCGGGCGGCGCGGTGGCCGCCAGGGCGTTGAGGCGCTCCAGGTCGGGGTCGGCGGCCCGGCCGTCCACCTCGGCGTGTACGACGCGGTGCAGCAGGTCGCGGGCCGCGCGGAAGCGCGCGAGCCAGGACGGGTCCACCCCGTCCAGCGGGGTGCCGGGCGGCACCACCCCCGCGCCGACGAGCCAGGCCCTCAGCCGCGCGGGGCCGTCGAGCCGCTCGACCGGTTCCTCGCTGAACCGGCCGCCGACCGTGGCCACCAGGTCCAGGCAGAGCCGCCCGGCGTCGAATCGCAGGTCATAGGGGGCCGTCGCCACCATGTGCCTGTCACCTTTTCCCTGTCGCCCATCCGCCGTGCGCGTCGCGACGCGTACGGCGCTCCTTCGTACGTCGTAGGTCCCGTCGTGGGTCCTCGCGTGCCGTCGTGTATCCGCCGCGGCCCGCTTCAGTCCCTCGGCGCCGCGCGTTCCCCGGACCGTGTGTTCTCCGGCGCCGCGCGTCCCCGGACCACCGGTGCGTACCGGTACCCGGGCCTCCCCTCCCCAGGGTGCCCTGCGGGACACACCGCCGTAACCCCCGGGCCCCGCGCCCGCGCGCCCGTCGGGCGCCCCCCTCGTCCGCCGTCAGCGCCCCGCCATCACCACCGCGTCCTCCTCCGGCAGCCACGCCCCCTCCGGATACGTCAGCCAGCCGTGCCGCGCCGCCAGTTCGCGGGCCGCGGCGCGCAGCGCGTCCAGCCCGGGGTGGCGCAGGCCGCGCCGCCAGACCATCGAGACGGGCGACAGCGGCACCGGGTCCGTCAGCGGGCGCAGCACCATGCCCGGCACGTCCAGGAACTCCACGCTCGCCAGCACCGACCAGCCGCGCTTGCGGACGACGCGGACGAACTCCCCGTCGCCCTCGAGCTCCGGGAAGGGCGCGGCGATGCCGATGCCCCGTCCCTCGAAGAGCCGCTCCGCGAGGTCCGTCCACTCCGCCGTGGCCTCGTTGCCCGCCGCCGCGTAGAGCGTCTCCCCGGCCAGCGCCGCCAGCGGCACCTCGGGCAGGGCCGCGAGCCGGTGGTCCGCCGGCAGCAGGACGGCCATGGGCTCGTACCGTACGGGGAGGTGGTCGAGCCGGGCCCGGACGGCCGGGGCGAGGCCCGCGAGCCGGCCGAAGGAGACGTCCAGCCGGCCGGCCAGGATCTCCCGCGCCGCGCCGGTGAGCCCACTGTGGAAGCGGGCCACCAGCTCGCGGTCGGGGGCGACCAGCCGGGCGGCCGCCAGCACCTCGCGGGTGACGCCGACCGTCGCGCTGTCCACGATCAGGGGCCGCTCCTCATGGGCGAACGCGGCGGCGAGCTCGTCGTGGGCGGCGAGCACCCGGCGGGCGTACGGCAGCAGGCGGGCGCCCTCCGCGGTGAGGGTGACCTGGCGGGTCGTCCGGGCGAACAGCTCGGCGCCCAGGCGCTGTTCGAGGCGGCGGATGTCACGGCTGAGGGCCTGCTGGGCGACGAACAGCCGGGCGGCGGCACGGGTGAAGTGGAGCTCTTCGGCGGTGGCGGCGAAGGCGCGCAGCAGGCGCGGCTCGATGTCGTACGGCACCCGCGGCAGTCAACAACAGATGTGCGTGAATGGCCACCGATCAGGTGTTGGACCGGCCGGCGGGGGCGCGGCGAAGGTGGACGGCATGCCCCCGCACCCCCCTTCTCCCCTGTTCGCCGTCACCGGCGGCACGCTCGTCGCCGCGCCCCGGTTCGGTCCGGCGCCCGCCGGCCGCGCGCGCCGGTCCGCCGCGCCGCGCGGCCCGTACGCCCGGCTCCTCTCCCTCCCCGGCGCCCGCGCGTTCACCGTCTGCAACCTGCCGGCCCGGCTGCCCATGGGCATGTTCGGGGTGAGCGCCGTCCTCATGATCTCGGCCGAGCGCGGCTCGTACGCGCTGGCCGGCGCCGTCACCGCGACCGGGCTCGGCGCGACCGCGGTCGCCGGCCCGTGGACGGCACGGCTGGTGGACCGGTACGGGCAGGCCAGGGTGGCCGTGCCGGCCGCGGCGTGCGCCACCCTGGGGTCGCTGGCCCTGGTGCTGTGCGTGCTCCTCGACGCGCCCGCGTGGACGCTGTTCGCCGCGTACGCCGCGACCGCGACGACGCCCAACACCGGTGGCATGTCGCGCGCCCGCTGGGCCCACCTGCTCCGGGGCGACCCGGCGGCCCTGCACACCGCGAACTCCTTCGAACAGGCCGTGGACGAGGCGTGCTTCATGCTCGGCCCGGTCGTCGCCGCGCTGCTGTGCACGGCCGTCCCGGGCTTCCCCGAGCTGGGCACCCTGGTCGCGGCCGCCCTCTTCCTGACCGGCGTCACGCTCTTCGCCGCCCAGCGCCGCACCGAGCCGCCCGCCTCGGGCGCGACGCGCTCCGGGCGGTCGCCGGTGCGCGGCGACCCGGCCCTCGCCGGTGCACTGGCCGTCTTCCTGTGCACCGGGGCGGTCTTCGGGTCGCTGGAGGTGGTGACGGTGGCGTTCGCCGACGGACTGGGCCACCGGCCGGCGGCGGGCGCCGTGCTCGGCCTCCAGGCGGCCGGCTCCTGCGCGGCCGGGCTGCTGTACGGGCTGACCCGCCCGGCGGGCCCGGTGGACCGCCGGTTCCGGCGCCACCTCGCCGTCATGGCCGCGGCGGCCCTGCTGCCGCTGCTCGCGGGGGCCCTGGGCAGCCTGCTCGCGCTGGCCGGCGCGCTGCTGGTCGCGGGCATGGCGACGGCGCCCACCATGGTCACCGGCATGCACCTGGTCCAGGGCCTGACACCCGCCGGGCGGCTCAACGAGGGCATGACGCTGGCGGTCACCGGACTGCTGGGCGGCGTCGCGGCGGGCTCGGCGGCGGGCGGCTGGTGCGCCGAACACCTGGACCCGGCCACGGCCTACGCCGTACCGGCCGCCGCGGCGGCCCTGGCGTGGCTCACCGCGGTGGCCGTACGGACGCGCGGATCGTCCGGCGGAACGAGACCACCCCGGTGAGCGCACCGGCCCCGGACCGGAACCCCACCACCGGGCACCCACCGGATGCCGCTTCCTCGCCCGGCTCGGCGATCACCACCCTGACGCGAGGGCCGGCCCGCGGCGAACAGGACCGCGCCGATGACCGGCACGGCACCGGGCTGCTGCCCGGTTACCCGCTCGACCCAGCGGCAGCTCGGGGAGTTCGAGGACGCCGCGCGGCCCGGGGCCCGGGGGGCCCGCCGGGGCCGGGGGCCCGCCGGGGCCGGAGCCCCCGGTTTCGGGAAGGGGCGGGGCCGGGGAAGAGACCCGGCCACCGTCACCGGCCACCGGGCCGCCCCACCCGCCTCACCGCGGTGGCCGGGCCGTCCTGCGGCGGAGGAGCACCGCGCCCGTGACCACCACCACGGTCGCCGCGGCCGCCCCGGCCAGGACCGCGGGCGACGGCGCGTCCACCGAAGCGGACGCACCGGATCCGGTGACCGTGAGCCGGCCGGTCCGCTTCACCCGGCCATGATGGCTGACGACGGTGACGGGGTAGCGGCCCGGCGCCAGGTCCTCGCGCACCCGGGCGGGCCCGAGGTAGCGCGGGTCCCGCCCGTCGCCAGCCTTGCTGTCGTCGCGCCGGAGCGGCACCGGGCGGACGAAGGCCGGGGACGTGGCGCGGAGCCGTTCCTCCTCCCCCGCGTCGGGCGCCTCGTCCTGCCACAGCACGTGGACGGTCCCGCCCGCCGCGACCGTGTGGCCGTAGCTGCGGGCCTCGTCCGGCGCCGGGGCCTCCGGGCCGCCGAAGAGCGCGGGGCCCCGGGCCCGGCCCAGGTAGTCCCGGTCGCCGGGCCGGGCGGCGCGCACGGTCAGCGGCCGCTCGTCGATCGCACGGCCCCCGGGGCCGGTCAGCACCACCCGGTACGTGCCGTCGGCGAGGCCGGGCGGCAGCTCGGCGCTCCCGGAGAAGAGCCGGGGGTTGTGCCAGTCGGAGCCGCCCGGGTCGTGGACCAGCGGGACGGACGCCCGGAAGGCGGAGGAGCGCGCGGAGAAGGCCGAACCGGTCTCGCCGGGGTAGAGATCGTCGTAGGCCATCCACAGCCGCTCCCCCGGGCGCAGCGTCCCGCCCGGCGCCGCCGCCACCGTGAACCGCGGCCGCCGCGAGGGGGCGACCTCCACCCGGTCCCTGGCGACGACGCGCCCGCCGGCCTCGACGGTGAGCGGATGGCTGCCGGGCCGGGCGTCCACCGCGACCGCCGGACGCGCGTGGTGGCCGGGGCCCTCGCCGGGCGTACGGGGCTCGTAGGGGGTCAGCTCGACGGGCCGGCCGAAGGCGGGCGAGGAGACGCGCACGACGCCCCGCTCCCGGACGCCCCGGACATCGATGTCGATCAGCTCACCGGGGCGGCTGCCGAAGGCGCCGTTGAGCAGCAGCCGCACCCCGTCGTCCCCGCCGCCGGCGTCCAGGCCCGCCGCCGCGCCCACCGGCCACAGCAGCCCGGCCACCACCAGGGCCAGCACCCTCCGGATCCCCTTCACCGCACCCCCTCCTCGATCGGCACCGGCCGCACGGAGGCCGACCGTCCGGGACCACCATGGAGGAACCGCACCGGGAACGACAGAGGCCCCACCGCCTGGGCGGTGGGGCCTCTGTCCAACATGGAATGAGTGGAGATGGCGGGAATCGAAATCTCGTTCAAGACCCCATCTGAACTGTGGTTTTCTGTTTTCCCGCAGGTCAGGAGTGTACAGGGATGCACCTCGTGCACGCAGTTATACGCCGTTCCTGACCCGGTGCCGCCTAGGGCGTCACGGATGATCAAGGTCTCGGGCTTCCCTCCGGACGCCGGATGCGACGGCACCGCCGATGGCGCGCGCATGCTCCCCCTGCCCTGCGCACACCCCTCCACACCTTGATCACGAGCAGCCCGACCTGACCGCGCGACAGCGGCGACAGCGGCGGGGGCACAGCGGCACACGACACAGGCGCCTTCGAGGGCGGCCGGGGATCACAAAGGATTGCCTGACATCCCCCAGTTTTCACCCGTTCACCACGTCCGACACGCCAAAGCGACTTTTTGGCATGCTCGTTTGTGGCCTTCCTCCCGGTAGCGGCGTATCGCTGATTGCGGGCACGCGAACCTGCGTTCCCCGCAAGTCCCCCCGGGAGATCAACATGTCCTCTTCGGCGACGGCCGACGCTCTGGCCAGCACCGGCATCTCTCCTCGTCCCACTCGTAAAGCCGCTCCACGGCAGCGGACGCCGGAACTTGATCGTTCCCCGTTCGCTGGGGACCTCCAATCGGCCCGCATCCCCGACCCGAGCGTCGAGCCGTTCATGTCCGTCGGCCAGCTCGCAGCGCTGACGCACACGAGCGCCAGGCACCTCTACAACCTCGTCGAACGCAGCGAACTCCCCGTTCCCTTCGTGAAGTTCGGGCGTGCGATCCGCATTCCCTCGGTCGCTGTCCTCGAACTGATCACGGGACGGCCATACGTGCCCGACCCTGACCCGGAATCACTGACCCCACCGCCAGCTCCCGCCCGCCGAACTCGACGTCGTCGCCACACCCCACGCGGAAGCGCGTAGTCGTGAAGCCGCAAGCCCTCCGGGAGACCAACATGCGTACTTCGACGTCGGCCAAGACGCCTGTCCGGAACGACATCTCACCGCGCCTGGCCCTGAAAGTGTCAGCCGTCGCCCGCGCCCTCAAGTACGACGAGCTTGCGGTCAGCCAAGCCGTGAGAGCCGGGCAGCTCCCCAGTATCGAGATCGGGACCAGGCACCTCGTCCCCACGATGGCGCTGGCTCGCTTGCTGGAGGTGACCCCGGAGGAACTGGTCGCCGCCGCCTATCCCCCGGCCGCTGATGGGCCCCTGCCTGCCGAATGACCTGCCGCCACCACTACCCCGCCCGCCCAGGGCACACGAACCGAAGGAGAAAGAGTCAATGGCAGGAGAGAACCGCACGACGGTCACCGGAAACCTCACTGCGGCCCCAGAGCTGAGCTACACGGACAAGGGCACGGCCTGGGCCCGGTTGCCTGACCGACCAGATCGCCTACAGGTGGTACAAGGGACACGGGGTGATGCCCTCGGACACCGATCTCGCGAAAGTCGCCCGTTGTCTACGGGCCGAGGCGTTCCAGCGTCCGGCCGAGCACGTGTGGGTCAGGTCCGCCCGGCACGATGTGGAGGGGTGCCGGATCGGGCAAACCATCGTCATCGACCTCGGCAGGGCGGACGGGCGGCAGATCGTCGCGGAGCCGGGCTGGTGGGAGGTCCGCGAAGGCGACCATCCGACTGGGGCGGTCTTCCGGCGCAGCCGCGCTCTCAAGGCAATGGTGGTCCCCGACCGTGCCGTCAAGGACGAGGACGAGGACGATGCCGAGAACGGTCTGGAGGTACTGCGCAGCCTGCTCAATCTGAGCGCGAGCGACTTCCGTCTCTACGTAGCCTGGCTGCTGTTCTCCTGGGTCCCGGACCGGGCGCATCCGATCCTGGCGATCTTGGGTCAGCAGGGCACGGCGAAGACGAAGATGGCCAACTACGGTGCGGGGCTGGTGAGTCCGGCTGTCACCGCTGGCCCACCGAGAAACGCGGACGACTGGATCGCGGGGGCCTCGGCGGGCTGGATCAGCATCATCGACAATCTCAGCAACATCAGCGCCCAGATGGCAGATGTCCTGTGCCGGGCGGTGACAGGCGATGCCCTGATCAAACGGTCACTGCACTCGGACAACGACGCCTTCATGATCACCCTGCGGAGGCCAGTCATCATCACCTCCATCGACGCGGGTGCGCTGCGCGGAGACCTCGCCGAACGGATTCTTCCTTTGCACCCCCAGCCCCTGGGGGATCGTCGCCGTAGCGAAGAAGAACTCGACGCCACATACGAACAGGCCAAACCGCGCATGGTGCAGGCGCTGCTCGACCTGTTCGTACAGGTCCTCGAAAAGCTGCCCGAGACACACCCCCACCCGCTGCCGCGCATGGCGGACTTCGCCCGCTGGCTCGACGCTCTCGACCAAGTCGCGGGGTGGTCGACGCTCGACGACTACCGGGCCACGTTCCAGGCCATGTCCGAAGAGGTCATCGTCTCCGATCCATTCCTCGAGGCGGTCCTGAACCTCGCCCGCTCCAACCCGGACGGCCTGCGCATGATCGCCGCCCGCGTCCTGGAATCGGTCGTGACCCCCGAGAGGCCACCTCGGGGCTGGCCGGCCTCCGGTCGCGAAGCACGGGGCGCACTCGAGCGCGGGGCCCCGGCTCTGCTCCAGCGGCACGGGCTGCGCCTGATCTTCCCTGCGGACAAGGAACACAGGAGGAAAGACGGCTACCAGATCGTCTTCTCCTGGGCCCGCAGCGCCGAACCGGATTGACGGCTGTTCACCCAACTTCACCCTCGGTTCACCCCCCTACATCGGCTCTGGGCTGCAAAAAGGCCGCTCAGGGTGAACTGGGTGAACAGATTCTTCTTCAGCTGAAGTCCGGGCCCCATCACCGCGCCAGCCCTTCGCGGCGAAGAGAGACGGCCTGGGTTCATCCTGTTCACCCCAGGCGACGTTTGCGCAGGCCACAGACTCGCAGGAGGGGTGAATCGAGGGTGAACCGCCTCTCAGCCCCTCCTCCCTCGGCACTACAAGAGAGCTCCCCGTGCGATGAACGAGCACGAGCAGGCCATCCTCGACAAGGCCGTGGCCTACGCCTCACACGGAATCCAGATCTTCCCGACGCCCCCGTACGACCCCCGGCACCCTGACCGCTGCAAGAGCCCGGCCCCCTCATGCACCGAGTGCAGGGTGCCCGCAACCCGCGACCGGCACCTGCGCTACGGCTGTCCCTGCCACGAGCGGGACATGCTGTGCCACGCCTGGCATCCGCCGACATCGACAAGGTCCGCCGCTGGTTCTCCGGGCCGCACAGAGACTGGAACATCGCCGCACCGGCGATCACTAACCGTGTGATCGTTCTGGACTACGACCCCCGTGACGACGTCCTGAAGCAGGACCCGTTGTGCTCAGTGGAACGCCCGATGACCGCGATCGAACAGCTCAAGCGTGATGCGTGGGCTGAGCGGCACGGACGCACGGTGCACACGTGGGAAGAGGCCGATCAGGCGTTGCGCGAGTTCCCTTGCACACTGACGGCGACCACCCCCTCGGGCGGCAACCACCTGTTCTTCGAGCTGGACGACACTCAGTTCAAAGACCTCGAGTTCGGCAACAAGTACGAAGGATGCGTCGATGTGAAATGGCGCGGATACGTGCTGGTAGGGCCGAGCCGCACCAAGCGTGGCTCGTATCTATGGCACCTGCCGGACTGGCCCGACACTCCGGTGCCTCTGCCGCCGGCCGTACGCCGGGTCCTGCTCAAGAAGATGCCCAAGCCGGTGCCGCCCCCGGGCGGCTATCGCACCCGTCTCGACACCAAAGGCGGCAGCCCCAAGGCCAAAGCCCGCCGCGTCCTCGCCTCCTGCTGCAAACGCATCGCGGGCCTGACCGACGGGCGCCGCACCGCTCTGCGCGACAAGACATACGCCATGGCCGGGTACGTTCCGTGCGGCTGCCTGACCGAAGCCGAGATCCGCACCGAGATGAAGGCCGCCGCCCACGCGTGCGGCTACGAGCAGAAAGCCGGGAGCCGCGAAGTGGACCGCCTGATCGACGACTCAATCCACTCGGGCAGCGAGCGCCCCCATCCCGGACATGGACACGGCCGGTGCCGCTGAATACGCGCAACTCTGCCGTGCTGGGGCCACGCACCCCGGCCCCAGCACTACCGAATCCGCCTCATGTGCACCATTTACCATGAATCGAACAATGCGTGACGATATATTCGAAATATCCACAAGAGGTGAACGGGGTGACCACCATCGAGGAGCCCGCCGCCTGGTGGGTACGCCGGGACGGAGAGACAGACGAGGACTACGCCCGGTTCAAGAAGTTCCTCGACATGGGCCCCGCCCGGAACCTCGTTGACTACGCCCAGCAGCAAGGCATCTCCTACGGCCACGCCCGGCGCCTCGCAGCCCACGGACGCTGGACCGAACGGGCTCGGGACTTCGACCAGCAGCAGGCCTACATGATCCGCCTGCGAGCCCGTCACGCCCACCGCGAGGGCATGCTCGTCACCGACCTTGCCCTCGTCGAGACCGCCCGGAACCTGGCCCCTGTGGCCGGCCGCGTGCACGAACTGCCGGTCCAGCGCCAGCTCGATGGACTCGTTGCCGTCTCCAAGGCCATCACAGACCGCGCCCGCACCTACTACGGCCAGGACACGGACGTGGCGCCCTCCCTCGCAGCCCCTACGCTCGCGGATGCCATCGGGAGTGGCGTGTGGGCAGAGCTGTGTGAGGTCCTGGATGAAGTCCTCGACGACCAGGCGCGGCAAAAGCTGGCACGCCTACTGGAGGAGCGTCATCGCACGTCGCTGCCTCCAGCTGAGCAGTCATGAACACCATCACGAGTGTGGGCATCGCCAAGGAGGTTGATCACAATGACGACGACGGCGTGGACTCCGGAACGAGGGCGCCGTGAGAGAGCGGCTGCCCTGGCCGTCGAAGTAGCCCAGCAGGTGCTACGTACCACTGAGGCCATCGGCGCCAATCCCCGGGCGGCGCGCTCGACGTTGGCCAGGCAACAGCAGGCCGAACAGCTGCTGCGGGAGAAGCACCGGAGAGAAGACCAGGCATTGGCGGAACGCAGGCTGTACCACTCCCACAAGAGGCGTGAGGCCGAGCAACTGGCCGAGGCACACCGCCGCGCCCCCGGCCCGCACCCTCGTTGAAGCGGCGACAAGGAGGAACGACAGGGTGGACGATGAGAACGGCGACGAGCTCCACGACGTCCTCGATGACGACCGCGAAGCCGCACCCGACTGGGACGACCTCGAGGGGTACGAGTGGGATTCGCGGTGAGGCGGCCGGGTCGGCCTGACGTAGGCCGGCAGCCGACACAACGGGGCCCAGCACATGACGGAGAAACTGCACAGGGCAGGGTGCGGGAGCGAGCACGACTCTCCGCCAGCATCCCGCCAGAGGCACTGCCTCTACAGCCGGCCTGAACGCAGGAGCGCCGTTGGCCTCCGAGCGCGGAGCGGAGGATGACGCTGAACCACCAGACCAGCCCGTTCGAGGGCTGTCGATCCTCAACGAGGACGACTGCGTCGCAGCGCGCCGCAGCACATACCAGTTGATTCATCTATAAGGTTCCGCATATGCCCATCAGCGACTACGAATCCCTCGTTCTCGACCTGATCGCCCGCACAGAGCGTGCAGTTGAGTCTGTTGCGCACCTGACCGTGGACTCGAAGGTCACATTCCAGCCCAGCGACATCGTCGACATCGTTGAACGTGGGCTGCCGAGTGATTACCCTGCGCCGACTGCGGGCGATAAGACTCGGCGCGACATGATTGCCAGAATGACGCAGGACATTCTCAGCGGGGAAATGTACGAGGATGCCTGATGTCCCGCCCGCGACCGGACAGGCTGTTTGGCGGCTCACACAACATTGCAGCTCCCGTCTACGCCGGGCTGTTCGACGGTCCGGGTCGGTCTATGGTCTGAGATCAACACGTTTCTGCGTTGCCGATCCATACGACACGACCGCCAAAGCCCCCTTGCTCACGCAACCTTTGCGACCGGAGGGTCTCGAGCTCATCGATGTTCACACCGAGACACGCGACTTCGAACGCCGCACCGCCAGCGCCGAGACGATGATCTGCTGGTCGAAGACCCTGCTCATGACCCGCCGCCTGGCCCGCTCACGCCGCGGGCGAATGTGAACCGCCCGGACGCTGGCTCGGCCAGCCAGCCGCGTGCCACCAGCCGCTTCGCCTTCGACCGCAGTGCTTCCACCCGCGCCGGCACCACATCCATACCGAACAAAGCGGCCATCTCCTGGCAGGTCAGCGGCCCTTGACCGAGCCGGACGCGGCCCGCGAGCGCCTCAAGGATGCGCTGGTAGTCCACCGACAGCACCGACCAGGCCAGCCCCTCACGCCACACCGGCACCTGCGACTTCGGCTTCGCCGCATCCCGGGGCGCCGAGGGCGCACCCCATCCTGCGGATCTTCGGTGGCCTCCGTGTCGGCGGTGGTGCCGCCGTCCGGAGACAGCACGGCATCGACCCGCCTGCGGGCGATCACCCATTCTTGCCATCCCAGCTCGGCTGCGGCCAACTCGGCCTGGATGCGGTCGGTCTCCTCACGCAGTTCGTCGACTCGACACCGAGCGGCGAGCTCGTGCTGTTCCAGTAGTCCGACGACCGACGGTATGCGCGGCCTCCCGGGGAGAGCGAGGACCAGCCAGGCCACCACTCCCAACGCCGGAGCGCTGGCCTGGCTGGCTCGTGACGAAGCCGACGTTTGTCAAGAAATGGGCGCGCGAGTGAAGCGCGTGGCCAGCTGACACCCGATGGAGCCCTTGGCCCTGATTCCCAGGTGCGCGGCCTTGACAGGAGACGACGCGCGCGACACAGCTGGCACCTAGATCTGGGCTGCCCACGAGTCAGAGCGATCCATTCCCACGATGGGCTTGATGATCGCTATTTCCGCGGTATGCTTTCACAATGTCTGAGCTGCGGGAAGAGTCAAACAGTCGTACCGGTGTCGAGTTGTTCGCCGGCGCGGGAGGCTTGGCGATGGCTGTCCACAGCGCGGGCTTCCGGCCGCTACTGTTCAACGAGTTCGCGAAGCGGGCCTGCCAGACCTTGCAGGCCAACGGGGCGAAGCCCCGGGGCGAGAGCGAAGCGATCCCTGAACCGGGCGAGCCTTGGCCCCTAGTAGAGGGGGACGTACAGAGTCTCGACATGAGCTACCTGCACGGCAAGGTCGACGTACTCGCGGGCGGCCCACCTTGCCAGCCCTTCAGCCTTGGCGGTGTCGCCAAGGGCGACGAGGACAAGCGGAACATGTTTCCGGAGATGTTCCGAGCGATGCGCGAGATCCAGCCCAAAGCTGTCATCTGCGAGAACGTCAAGGGACTGACGCGTCCCTCGTTCAAGCCGTATCTGGACTACATCCTGCGCGAGATGGAGATGCCGTTCGAGTTGCGCAACCCGGAGACCTCCTGGCAGGAGCACGACACGTACCTGCGTGAGGCCCGAGAGAGGCCGGTATCCGACCCGTCGAGGCGCTACCAAGTCGTAATGACGAAGGTTAACGCGGCGGACTACGGCGTTCCCCAGATCAGGCAACGCATAATCATCGTGGCTTTCCGCGCGGACCTCGGGATCGACATCGAGCAGTTCCAGAACGACGTCGCGCCCACGCACCACGAAGACGCGCTGGCCAACTCCATGATCGATGGGTCCTACTGGGAACGCCACCCTTCAGTCCCCAGGCATGTACGGGACCGGGTCATGGCGGGGCTCCCCGAGGAGAAACTGGAAGTAGACCCGAAGTTCCTGCCGTGGCGGACGTTCCGCGACGCGATCGCTGGCATCGACGAGAACGAAGGTAAGCCGCTCCCAGCGGTGCCGTGGGACAGGCTGGACCGTCAGGAGTACCGGGCGGGAGGGTTCACCGACCACATCGGCTGGCCTGACGCCCGCATCTACAAGGGGCATACACCGAACGCGTTGGACCGTCCGGCGAAGACCGTGAAGGCCGGGGTGCATGGTGTGCCTGGCGGCGAGTCCGTGATGTTGACAGACGATCGTTACCGCGACCCCGAATCACCCACAGGCTGGACGTACAGGCACCGCTACATGACCGTGCGCGAGACCGCGCGCGTCATGACCTTCCCCGACGCCTGGAAGCTGGAAGGCCCTCGGGGAGAGAAGATGCGGCAGCTCGGTAACGCGGTCCCGGTGAAGCTGGGCGCCGTATTCGCCAACGCTGTAGCGGCGGCTCTCGACAAGGCGGAAGGACGTTCATGAGCGGTGCGGCGAAGTCGCCCCAGGGATCCTGGAACGACAAGACGCCACCGGACCGCGCCTGGAAGGGAAAGCCCGGTAGGACGCGCGCCGCCCAGTCCGCAGAGCAAGACCGGGCGGCCGGCGGTAGCCACCGGCGTCTAGTCGATCTTGGAGATGGGCGGTTCGCCCGCGCCTCGGTCTCCTTGAGGCTCTATGCCAAGACCCGGAGGATTCGAGCCACGTTGCGCTGGGGCGACGGCAAGAAGTCCCCTGAGGTTTACCTCGGCGAGGTCGAACACGAGAGCCGTGCGGCCAATCTGGCCGCTGCTTGGGAACGGGCTCGGAGCATGGGGCTGCTGGCGGAAGACGCCTTGCCCAAGGGGTCGAAGGCGTCTTCCTTGGCCGTCCGCGCGTCCATGCGAGGCAACAAGGGCAAGGACACCAAGCCCGAGAGGCTGTTGCGGTCGCTGCTGCACAAGGAGGGCTTGCGCTACCGGGTGAACGCGCGACCGATCGAAGGGCTGCGCCGCAGCGGGGACGTCGTCTTCCCCAAGCAGAAGGTCGCGGTCTTCGTCGACGGCTGCTTCTGGCACGTCTGCCCCGAGCATCACCGGCCTTCAACCAGGAACACCGAGTTCTGGAATAAGAAGTTCGAGAGCAATCAGCGGCGGGACATCGAGACGACCCGGCTCCTGGAAGAGGCGGGTTGGACAGTCATCCGGGCTTGGGAGCACGAGGCCCCGGAGGACGTGGCTCGCCGCGTCATCGCCGCCGTACGGGGCGTCCCCGGCGAATCCGCGCCGGGGTAGGCACGCGAGGCGAGCACGCCTCGAATGCGAAGATCACGATCTGCGCACCCCATGTGCCCGTGGCACCTACTAGGGTTGGCCAAGGGGGGACGAAGGATCAGCATGGGCGCCCAGCCAGGGCCAGCCATGCCTGTCACACCGGTGGCGGGTTGGATCCGGGATCCGCCCCGCTGGGAGCAGGTTCGAGACACAGACGAAGGTTGGTCATGATCCAGGACCAGTACATCAATGTCACGCCACATCCCCGCATTCTTGGGGTGCTCGGCGACATCGAGTTCTCACACTGGCAGTGCCTGGCCGAGCTGATCGACAACTCCTTCGACGAGTTCCAGGCCGCTGGTGACACCGGTGCCCGTCCTTCCGTCTCCATCTCCCTGCCACCAGCCAACTCGCAGCGTGCGACCGCGGAGATCACGGTGCGGGACAACGGACGCGGCATGAGCCTGGAGGCCGTGACCAACGCCATCAGCGCGGGTTGGACAAGCAACAGTCGTCATGGATCGCTCGGCCTGTTCGGGATGGGTTTCAACATCAGCACGGCCCGCCTCGGCCGACGCACCACCGTACGCACCAGCAGGGCCGGCGACACCGATTGGATCGAGGTGACCCTGGACCTCGTCAAGATCGCGGACTCCGCCGAATACCAGGCCCCCTACCGCTCGGTGCCCAAGAGCAGCCCGGACGAGCACGGCACCACGATCACGATCAGCGACCTCAAGCAGGAGCAGTACACGACGCTCTGCCGCCCGCAAACTCAAAACGTGATCAGGGAGAAGCTCGGAGAGGTCTACAGTTACCTGCTTCACACAAAGGGTTTCCTGCTCACGCTCAACGGTAAGAAGGTCAAACCCCGACTGCCCTGCGTTTGGGACGAGAAGCGTACGGTCACCCGCCAAGGGGTCGACATCCATGCCGTCCAGCACATCGAACACCACCTCAGCGCCAAGAAGGCGTGCATGGTGTGCGGCTATTGGAGTTCAGTCGACGCGGAGCGTTGCGAGGAATGCAACCAGGATCGACTCGAACTACGGGAACGCAAGATCTGGGGTTGGCTCGGTATCCAGCGATACCTCCATCGCACTGATTACGGTGTCGATTTCCTCCGCAATGGACGGAAGATCCTGCTCAAGGACAAGAGAGTCTTCTGCTGGCAGGACGAGGACAGCCTTGCCGAGCCGGAACTCGAGTACCCCATCGACTCGAAGACTCCCATGGGGCGAATCGTCGGCGAGATCCACTGCGACCACGTAGCCCCCAACTACCAGAAGACCGCCTTCGAGTTCGAGACCGTCGAATGGCGTCAAGTATTGCGTGAGGTCCGCGGTATAAGTCCACTGCGCCCGAAGATCGCCAAGAGACTCGGCCTTCCGGAAAACCGCAGCCCGCTCGCCTTGCTCTACACCGGATTCCGCCGCCAGGACGCTGGACTGAACTACCTGATTCCAGGAGACGGCCGTAACGCGCTTCACGATAAAGCGCTGGTCTGGGCCGAGCTGATGAGGAAGGGTGACCGCGACTATCAGGACGATGAAGTCTGGTACCGAGCCGCTTACCAGCATGACCACCCGGTAACAGCTGACGAGTCACAGGAGAACGACGAGATCCTGCCCGGTTTCGGGTCCGATCTCCTCAAGCCCCAGGACGCTTCAGAGTCAGGTGGGGCGCGGAGTGCTGCCCCCGACGATCCGGGCGAGACAGCCGAAGATGATGCCGTTCCCGCGGAGACGATGGACCAGCGGCTCCAACGCTACCGCGGACATGCTGAGGCGCTCGTGGACTTGGCCGGCGACTACTATATGGAGGAGCTTGGCCGCATCGAGCTCGCGGCGTGGGCGGTCCGAGGGCAGACACTCATCACGAACGATGGTCGCTCCGCCCCCGTGATCGTGTCGATGATCCGCGCGCCACGCCTGGAGGTCTTCGTCGACACCGGGCACCCGCTGTTCCGAGAGAATGGCGCCGACCTCCGCGACTTGGCCCTTGTCGAGGTCGCTGAGTACATGCGGGTGCGTGCGAATAGCCTCGCGATGCCTCTCACGGAAATCATCGCTCAGCTCAAAGCACAGACCGGCAGCCCTCGACTGACCCCTGCCGCGATGGCTGAGGAGTCGGAGCGCTTGTTGGACCACGTGCGCGGGGCCATGGTGGCACCCATTTCGGAGAACCCCGCTGTTCACTGGCTACTGCTCACACAGGACGAACGAGCCAGGGCCGAGCGCAAGTTCGCGGTTCAGTCCGGTGGGGATTTCTCATGGAATGACGCGCTCACCAACGGGGATTTCATCCGCTATACGCCAGCCAGCGCACTGATCCGAATCATCCAGGAGTCTCCTCAGAGTTTCCTGGACGGCACAGTCTTCAAGCGCGGATACGTGGCGCTGAGTGATCCCGAAGCGAAAGCGCTCGTCGTCGAGCGCCTCGCCAACCCCTTGAGCGACCTCGCTCTACTCGAACAGCACCGCCCGCGCCTCGATGTGGAAGAGCTCTCCAGGATTCGCATCAGCTGCCGCCTGATCGGCCGTGACCTAATCACCGACAACGCGTAGAGAGGCGCCAAGTGTCAGGGTTCCTCGATGCCGGATCCTTGTTGGACGTCGGGCCGCTACAGTTCCCTCGCCGAATCGAACGGCTTCTCTGGCACCTGGGCTTCACAGATGTTTCCAACATCGATGGCTCCGGTGATCAGGGAGGTGACATCCTGGCCCAGTTCAGGGGCGAGACTTGGGTGCTCCAGTGCAAATGGAAGCGGAGTGGCGCCGTAGGTGCCGAAGCCGTGGACGAAATCGCCCGCGCTCGCGACTACTATCGTGCCCACCGCGCGGTAGTGGTCACGAACACCCGCTTCAGTCCGGAGGCTCGCCGCCGGGTGGGAGATCTCGCTCGCCTCGGCCCCGGGATCATGCTCTGGGGAAGCGCCGACCTATCCACTAGCTTCGACCGGTTGCCTGAGGGCTTCGGGCGGATCACTCCACGGTCGTACCAAGCCGAGGCCCTGGAAGCCATCAACACCGACCTCGACGCGACTGGTCGCGCCCTGCTCGTCCTCGCCACCGGCCTGGGTAAGACCGTCGTTGGCGGTGAGGTGATCGCCGAGCACTTGCGTCGCGCCCCGAAGGGGAAAGTGCTCGTGGTCGCTCACGCGAAAGACCTCGTCCAACAACTGGAACGAGCACTCTGGCGACATCTGCCGAAGGATGTGCCTACTCGCCTCCTCACGGGAGACAGCCGCCCGGACGATCTCTCCGGGCTCACCTGCGCGACCGTCGGTTCAGCCTTGGCCGCCGCGCGCTTCGGGTACCGCCCTGGCTTTGTCCTGATCGACGAAGCCCACCACATCGGCGAAGACGGCCAGTACGACGAGCTGCTCAACGTTCTGCGTGAGTCGCGTCATCTCGGCGTCACAGCGACCCCATGGCGCGGTGACAGCCATGACATCACTCATCAACTAGGTGAGCCCAGCTTCAGTCTTGGCATCGAAGAAGGCATGCGGCGCGGCTATCTCGCACAAGTCGACTACCGCTTGTTCGTCGACGACGTCGACTGGGACACGGTTCGCCAGGCAAGCGATCACGAATACGGCCTCGCCGAACTCAACGCCAAACTCTTCCTCCCCCAGCGGGACGAGGCTGTCCGCGACGAACTCGCTGCGGCTTGGGCTACGACGGAAAAGCCGCGTGCCATCGTCTTCTGTCGCACCATCGAACACGCCGAACGACTAGCTGACCTGCTGCGCCGTAATCCGTTGTGGTCCGGCGCCGCCGCCATCCATGCCGGCCTTCCGAAACGGGAACGTCAGAATCGTCTCCTGGCGTTCCGCTCAGGTGAGGTGCCCATCCTCACCTCGGTCGACATCCTCAACGAAGGCGTTGACGTGCCAGATGTCAACATCCTCTGCTTCGCCCGCGTCACACACTCTCGTCGCATCTTCGTACAGCAGCTCGGCCGGGGGCTCCGCCTACGCGAGGGGAAGGAGCGCGTCACGGTACTGGACTTCGTCAGCGACCTCCGTCGTATCGCGGCCGCTCTTAACCTCAAGCGCTCTCTGGACAGTGATGGCGAGATCGAGACGCTGCCGAAGGTCAGCCCCTCTAAGATCGTTTTCAGTGATCAGCGGGTGGCCGCGCTCATGGATGAATGGATCAAGGACGCGGCCAGCCTCGAGACAGCGTACGACGAGCATCGCCTCCAGTTTCCCTCCGCCCTCGCCCCTCAGGAGTAACGTCTCAAATGCCGCCCATGCAGCTGCCCGCGCCCGTTCGCGAACGCCTTGTGTACGAGATCTACAGGCAAGCCAATGATCTGGACTGGGAGTTCCTGAGCAACGGCGAGAAGACCGCTCAATATCGCAGCTGGATCGAGGATCCAAAAGTGGGCGGCGTTCTGCTCGCGTACGGGCCAGAGAAGGACGCCCGTGTCTGGATCAAAGATGTACCCATGAAGGAATACGCGCGCGCCCAGGAAGGCATCGGCCTCTACACCCGTTACGCTGTAAACCGATTCCGTGGAGCTGACGAAATCGTCCAGGCCGCTTTCGGGAACGGCTGGACCGTAAAACCTGACTCCATAGGGGAAAAGCCCAACCACTGTTACGCGACCGACGGAGACGTCACTCGCTACGTGTGCTGGGGGCGCCCTGGAACTTTCCGCGACCTCATCTGGGCCGCTATCAACGAAGCCGTCGATTCGACGGAGTGTCCAGCCATAGTCATCACCACGCGGGACGGCGAGTCGATCTCCACCACCGATCGCAAACGTCATGTTGATATCACGAACCACTGCGCTGTCAGTATCACACACCTTCACCGCACGATGATTCCGAACCCTGAATACATCGATCCCGCTATGGGTGTCTAACCAATATTGATCGCCCACGGAAGTCGCATCGGGGAGGGGAAGATTCTATGGCACCATCAGCTAGTGGCGCTTCGGTGGGCGGCGGATATGGCTTGTTCGATGGATTCGAGGGATACCGCACACCTTCGTCGGATGATTACCGCCGCGTCCTCGCCAAAGGCATGGTCGTTTTTGACGCCAACGTCCTGCTCAACCTCTATCGCTACACCGAGGAAACACGAGATGGCCTATTCACCATCATGGAGACGCTCGGTGAACGATTCTGGGTTCCCCACCAGGCTGTAGCAGAGTTCTGGCGCAATCGCGAATCCACACTCAACACTCCGAAAGACAGCGCGAAAGTCGCTGAAACGGAGCTGAGAAAAGCAGAGCGGACCGCGACTAACGCCATTCGGGTCTGGGCCAAGAGTTCCGCCCTTCCAGACGAGCGCCGCTCCGAGATCATCGAGCACTTTACTTCGGTATTCGAAAAAATCTGCAAGGTGATCAACGAACAGGCAGAGAACGACACCATCCCGCATGCCCGAGACACCAATCAAGACGCGCTTCTCTCCAGACTTTCTAATGTGCTGGCGGGCAGGGTCGGCTCCCCGCTGTCAGAGGAGGACCACGCCATCGCTTTGAAAGAAGCCAAGCGTCGGGCTCAAGCTAAGGAGCCGCCCGGATATTTGGACCAAGAAAAGAACGGGGATCTCGGGGCGGGCGACTACATTGTGTGGGAGCAGCTGCTGATCGAAGCGACGCGCAGGCAGTGCGATGTGCTATTCGTGACCAATGATCTAAAAGAGGATTGGTGGCGAAAGGTGAGAGATCAGCAGCGCGGACCAAGGCTTGAGCTCCAGTCTGAATTCCGATCCCGGACGCGTCAACAGCTGTTCATGTTGCAGCACACAGGACTGCTAGTGCAGGCAAGTTCGCTGCTGAACATGCAAATCATCCCAGAATCCGTCGAAGAATCCGAACGAACCGATCACCTGGTCACGGCACAACTTCCTCTGGAAGCCCGTGAAAAAGTGCTCTTCGAGATCTATCGGCAAGCGCACGAGATGGATTGGGATTTCCTGAGCAACACAGAGAGGTCAAACCAGTACCGGCAGTGGGTCGAAGACCCTGAGGTGGGCGGCGTTCTCCGGTCCTTTATGACGGAACAAAAAGCTCGCGTCTGGATTAAAGATGTACCTATGAGGGAGTACGCCCGCGCGCAGGAGGGGTTTGGTCAATACGCTCCTTACGCGGTGATGCGTTTCCGGGGCCCCGACGAGGTCGTCAAATCCGTCTGCGGCCCCGAGTGGGGCGTCGAGCCCGACTCCATGGGCGAGAAACCCATGCACTGCTACGCCACGAACGGAACCACTACACGGTACATCTGCTGGGGTCACCCACGCACATTCCGCGATCTCATCGGAGCCGCCCTGAACAAGACCATCGAGTCACAGGAACGGCCAGCCATAGTCGTAACGACCCGCGATGGTGACACCGCCGTTACCACTGAAGAACAGCACCAGCAGACTCAACTGGCCGAGCGGTCCGGAATCGATCTCGAATATCTGCACAGAAGCATGATCCCAAATCCTGAATACCCCATGTGAGCTGTAACGGGGCCACCACCGCAGTCGCAGCAGTTCCCGCTCTCTCCGTCGGCTTGGGCCCGCACCGATGCCTATGCGTAAGAACGGGACTCCCGCAGGAACCAGCTGTTCCTCACTTCTCTGTCAGTGGAAGGTGAGCAGCGGCACGTCATACATATCAGGGTTACGCGGCCTGGTCATGTTGGGCGCCACGACTTCGACCACCAGCAGCTCGCTGAGGAACTGGATCTTCGCGCTGAGGAGGTGGCTCGTACGCCCGTCGGCGGAGTGCGCCTTCAGGCCGGCGGAGACGTGGATGTGCGGCAGGATGGCGCCGGTCTGGGGATCGTGGGCGAGCGTGCCGGCCCCGAACACCTCGACGTTGGTGACGTACGTCTTGGACCAGACCGGCGCGTCCGGGTTCTCAAGCTTCTCGCAGGCTCCAACGATCTCGGCTTCCGCGAAGGCGCCGATGAACGAGGGGATGTACCCCTGCCGCACGCCGTGCTCGCGACAGAAGGCGGTGAGGGCCTCGAAGAAGTCCTCACCGTGGTCGAAGGTGACACCGAAGGTCCGGCCGATGGTCAGTTCGTGGGCGCGCATGCGCCATCCTTTCTGGGGCGTTTTTGCTGTAACACGCAGTTGCCGCCGTTCCGTTCACGCGCTCATCGTCGGGCCCGGACCAGCGCATATGTGCCGCTTGTACGCGGGCATAGCCTTCACCCGCTCTTCGGTAAGTCAGCTGCCAGGGCGTGATCTTGACGTCACCTCCGAGATACTTCGGCTACCAACGCATTGGGGGGCAACATGCAGAGCGTCAAGTGGGCCGAGGAACTGGCAGAGTCCCTGCTCGGGGCCAGCCTTCCCCGGCGCTGGGCCCATAGTCGAGGAGTCGCCTCACGGGCCGCGTTCCTGTCGCCGATCACGGGAGCCTACTCGAACACGCTCGCGGCAGCCGCCGTGCTCCATGACATCGGTTACGCGCCGGCGCTGGCCGCGACCGGCTTCCACCCGCTGGATGGAGCCCGCTGTCTCCGGTCGCTGGGCACCGTCGATGAGCTGATCGTGCAGCTCGTCGCGAACCATTCCTTCGCCCTGCTCGAGGCAGACGAACGTGGGCTGCGGCAGGAGCTGGAGATGGAGTTCCCCCTCCCGGAAGAGAAGCACTTGGTCGACGCACTGGTGTACTGCGATATGACCACCACCCCCGACGGGGCCCGAACAACATCCCACGCCCGTGTGGACGAGATCTTGGGACGCTATGGAGAGGGCAGTCTGGTCGGTCGGTTCATCCGGCGCGCTGCCCCCGAGATCCATGCCGCTGTGGCGAGGGTCCAGGCCCGGGTCGAGGCCACGGGCCTGGATACCCGTAATACCGCCTATCCCACATATGGGTATGCGCCGGAGAGGTAATGTCCGATCTGCTCATGCATGCTCGGATGAATATCGAGGGCTGCGAGATCGTCCGGGAGGGCCCAGCGAACCCCATCGGCCTCATCGTTCACGGTAGGGGCTCCGCCGACCGGTCGCCCGATATATACCGCTTCGTACTGTTGGCGAATCTCGCCATCGGTGTACTCGACGATGTGCGCTGGGTTTGAATACACGCCGAGGAATCCCGTGATCTCCGCTATGATCCCGGTTTCCTCCTCGCACTCCCGTACCGCACACTGGGCCGCGCTCTCACCGATGTCTTGCGCTCCTCCCGGCAGGGCCCATTGGCCTGTATCACGACGGCGCTGGAGGAGGATTGCGCCATTCTCGTCGACGACCAAAAGGTTGCTTGCCGGAATGAGTGTGTTCGCCTTGGGGGCGCTCGGGTCGTGGTAGTACTCGGTCCTGCCCATCTCGGGTGAACCTCCTACTCGTTGGGTTTCCAGGGACGGGTTGTGTTCCAGACCGCATCGAAACTGTCGGTGTAGCGGTCGAACCAGCCATTGCCGTCGAGGCGTTGCAGATGGAAGAGCGGGTTGGCGCTCGCCGGCATACCCCACATGTGGGTGTTCACCATAAGATTGTCGTCGTAGCGGAAGAGCGAGTTGTACAACGTCGTGTCATGGAGGCGCACTTCGCATCCGGGGACATGCGATAAATCCCGGTAGTACGTGAGTGAAGCACGGATCTTCGCAGCGAGGGTTCCATCGATGCCCTCTTCCTGGTCCCGGATCGCCACAGCTTGACCGCCCGGGTCACCGAAGCACAGACGTACACGCACTCCACCCGCGGCCCGTTCGCCGAGCATCGTTGCGACGCGGGGATTGGTCTGCGCGAAAAAGGTTCCGGAGAACCAGCACGTCTATCTGTTCGACCGCCCCCAGCAGCAGGGAGATCCACACATCGCGGTGCACGCTGGCGCGGTCAGGGTAGACGTCAATGATCTCAGAACGGGTCCCCTCCTGGCCGCGGGCGGTCTCGGGTGGCCACAGGTAGTTCTCCTCCACCTTCAGGTGCTGCGCCACCTTCCACCGATGGCGCTGTCGCGGGGTACGACCGCCTAACCAGCGCCCGACCGTCTTGGGGTCAACGCCGCAGACCTCAGCGAGGCGCTCAGGCGTCACGCCCCTCTGGCCGAGGACGATCCGAAGTCGCTCGTTCACGGGGACCATCCAAGCGGACACCCAGAGTGGCGACAAGCCGCATCTAAGTGTCCACACGTCCAGCATCGCCACCCCGCTGCTGCCGGCGAAGGCGTTTACGCTGGCAAGGTGCCGCCGCTCATCGTCTTGTGGGACATCGACCACACGCTCATCGAGAACTCTGGGGTGAGTAAGGAGATCTATGCGGCGGCCTTCACCGCCCTTGCCGGTCGGGCCCCTACAGAACCCGCTCTCACCGAGGGCCGCACTGACCGAGCGATCATGATGGAGATGTTCCAGCGGCAGGGTCTTATGCCACCGCCTTGGGAGGAGACGTCCGCAGCACTCAAGGCGGCCGGCTCCGGCCGATTCGAGGATCTACGTCGCCGGGGCCGGGTGCTGCCCGGGGCCGAGGAGGCTCTGCGGAGCGTTCGGTCGGAGCCCGGCATGGTCTCATCCATCCTGACCGGCAATATCGTCGGCAACGCACGTGTGAAGCTGGCAGCTTTCGGACTCGATTCTCTGGTCGATCTTACGGTCGGAGCGTACGGAGGGGACTCCACCGACCGCAGCGCCCTGGTGGGCATCGCTCGCAATCGCGTAGCTGCCACCTACGACACGCCTCCCGAAGCTCCTGTGGTCTGGTAGGAGACACACCCCGCGACGTCGAGGCCGCGCTGGCCTCCGACTCCCACGTCGTGGCGGTCGCCTCTGGCATCCACACCATGGCCGACCTCCGCCGCGCCGGTGCTGAGCTCGTCCTGCCGAACTTGAGTGACACCGAGGCCCTGCTGGCAGCCCTCCGAAACCTGGTATCCCCGGGCCGCATGTGAAACGTCCCCGGACGTCCCGCAAGCGTCCCGGGACGCGGTTTCAAGGTCCCCGTCGACAGGCGAACATCGTCCCCGCCACTGTTCTCAAGGCTCCGAGGTGGAGGAGGCCCAGTGATAAGGGAAGTGACCGGGATCGAGACGATCCGGATGCTGTACTTACAGCTGCTCTACCGATGCAACTTCAATTGCACCTTCTGCTTCCATGGTGAACGACTCAGCCACAACGACTCGTTCAGCGCGGACGAGGCCACCGCTCTCCTCAGGCTGATGCACGAGACGTACGGAAGCGAAGCTGTCACGCTCCTCGGCGGCGAGCCGTTCGTCTACCGTGAGCTGCCCCAGGTCGTCCGGCACGCGAAGCACGACCTGGGGATGCAGGTGGAGATCTGCACCAACGGCTACCGCATCGAACGCAGGCTGGCCGAGATCGCCGGCGACGTCGACTTCCTACGCATCTCCCTCGAAGGCATTGGTCACACCAATGACACCCTGCGCAAGCGGGGAAGCTTCGCCGCAGCGCTTCAGTCCATGGAAGCTGCCCGCTCCCTGGGGGTCGCCACCGGATCCACGATGACGGTCAACAGGCAGAACATCGATGAGGTCATCCCGCTGGCCAAGCTCCTGGAGGACTCCGGGGCACGGCAGCTGAAACTGCACTGCCTGCGGCCGATCGGCAACGCCGCCGATCACCCCGAGCTGACCATCACCGACACGGCCGCCTACGCGCGGTTGCGCGAACAGCTCGCCGACGCAGCCTTGTGCATCGACGTCGTCGTGGATGAGGACCTTTCCGGCGAGGGATCCCAGGTCACCTGCGCCCCCGTGCAGAACGAGAAGTCGGTGGAGCGGATCGAGTCCGACCCCCGAGGCGCCCTGACGCTGTCGTGCAAGGCCGTCGGCAAAGACGCCCACGCCTTCTGGTATGACAAGAAAAACGGACACATCGAGTACCGCCCCACAGGAACGGACGAGATCGCCCTCGCCATCCCGGACGTGGTGTACTCGCATGTCTGACCGCCCACTGTTCGAGAGTCTGGAGGGGCTGCGAGGCGTCGGCAAGACCACCGTGGCGCGCCGCTTCTCGCGGAGGCCCGCAGCGCGGTCCTGGTCCCCACCATCCCGCCCCCGTACCACCAGCTGCGTCGCCTCGTGGACCGGCAGGATTGTCCGGACACGCGGATGTGCTTGTACTTGTCCGCGTTGTTCGCGTCGACCCGGCAGATCGTCAGGCACCTGGCCGAAGGCACCCCGGTCGTAATCGAAAGCTACTTCGCCCGCTGCCTGGCCACCCACCGGGCCATGGGTGCTCGGCTCGGGGTTACCCTGAACCGTTCCGACTTCTCTGCCGCTCCGTTGTGAGCTAGCAGAGAGGATGGGCGCCATGCCCAAGAAGATTGACTCAACGCTTCGTAGCCAGGCTGTGCGGCTGGTGATGGAGCATCGCGCGGAGT
>NZ_JAJQQS010000032.1 GCF_021228125.1 Streptomyces albireticuli | reverse complement strand
GCCCGAGGCGAACACCGCGATGCCGGCGACGAGCGCGATCCCAGGAGCCTGCCTCCAGACCCACGCCTGAAGACACGCCCACTTGGCCGCCGCGGACTCCCGGCGCTCCGCCTGGGCGCGAGCCTCCTCGAACAGCTCCTCGGCGGCGGCGTTGATCTGCTCGGCCTCGGCGACGGCGACGGCACGGACCTCGCTGGCCTCGACGGCGGCCTCCGCGAGGAGCCGCTGGACTTCCTCGGCGGCCCGCTGCTCGCGGGCCTTCGCCTCCTGGACCCGCTCGGCCGCCGACGCGTCGGCCTTCACCGCGCGCTCCTCGGCCTCCTTCACGACGGCCTCGGCGGTGGCGACGGCGGCGGCCCCACGCTCGGCGCGCTCGGCCTCGGCGGCGGCCTCCAGCTTCTCAGCCTGTGCGGTGACGTCGGCCAACAGGGCGTCGGCTGCCTTCCGCACCTCCTCCGCCTTCGCCTCCGCCGCCCGCACCAGCTCCTCGGCCTCGGCCCGCGCGACCTCCCGCGCCTCGTGCCGGGCCACCGCGTCGACGTGCCGCTGCTCCTGGTCGTCGAGCCGGGCCTGCGCGGCGATCTGCCCCGCCTCGACCTTCGCCGCCTCCCGCAGCGCCACCGCCTCCGCGCAGGCCGCGCCGGCCTCCGCCTTGAGGACGTCGGCCTGCTCGACCAGGTGGCGGGCGAGCGCCCCGGCATCGGTCAGCAGAGCCTCGAACTGCTCCCGGACCCCGTCGGTGATCTGGGTGTTCTGCGCCAACAGCTCGGCGCTGCGGCGCCGGGTGTGGTTCAGCAGGGCCTCGGCCTCGGCCATCTCGGCCTGAGCACGGGCCAGACGGCGGGAGGCGGCCTCCTCGATGGCGGCGGCGTCCTCGATCGTCGCCTCCGCCGTCCCGGTCGCGGTCGTGATGATCCTGTCGGCCTGCCGCTCCGCCTCCGCCTTCGCCTCGGCCAGCACCTCGGCGGGGGTGGCCTCCGGCAGGGCGACGGGCAGCAGTGTTCCCAGATCGATGACGCTCACTCGGCCGCCCCGGGGATCTCCGTCGGGCGCAGGCCCGGCAGCGTCCGGTGCGAGAGGTGCCAGCCCTCTCCGCGGATGTCGGCCTCGGCCCGCTTCCAGGTGTCCGGGTGCGCGCCGGGGTCGGCCTCGAACGCGGCCCGCTTCGCGGTGGTGCCGTCGCGGTGGACGCTGTGCACCTGGCGGTCGTGGATCAGCACCTCGACCTCGACGGGCTCGGCCAGCATGCGCCGCAGGCGTGCGTTGTCCGCCTCGGAGCCGCCCAGCTTCGCGTTCAGGCAGAGGCGTTCGTCGAGCAGCTGGTGCGCCTGGGCGTCGATCTCCTCCGACATGCGGCGCAGCCAGGACAGGCGGAGCTGCACGGCGCGGACACGGCCGGCGAGGCGGTCGCGGTCGGCGGTGGTGTCGGCCAGCGCGGTCTCGGCGGCGGCCAGGCGGGATCGGCGTACGAGAGGCCAGTTCATGCGGTGCCTCCCGCCGGGTGGTGGATGATGGACACGGTCGCGCCCCTTTTCATGTCGTCTTCGGGTGCGGCCCGGCGGGCTCCCTGGTGGTCAGACCAAGGGGGCCCGCGCCCTTTTCAGGGCAAGCCGCTCCGCCCCAACCCCTAGTTATCTTCTAGAAGTTTTCGGCGAACGACGACGACTATGGCGTGCACCCTGATGCGGCGTCAACAGGTAGGCGTGGGTTGTCTTCTAGAAGTTTCCACGCTTCACTTGGGGCGCCGAAGGGAGCCGACCATGACCACCAAACCCGCGAAATGGCGGGCGCTAGCCGACCGGCTAGCAGCCGAGATTGACGACGGCACGTACCCGCAGGGCAGCCGACTGCCCCGCGTCGAAGACCTGGTGAGGCAAGGCGAAGGCAGCACCGCCACCGTCCAGCGCGCCTACCGCGAGCTGGAGGCCGAGGGCTACGTGATCACCCGCCGCCGAGGCGGAACCGTGGTCCGGGACCGCAGCATCGTCCGCGTCCCCCTCAGCCGGTACAGCTCCGTCCTCACCCCCGGCGGCGACCGCGGACCATGGGAGACGGCCACCGCCGCCCAGGGCCTCGACGGCAAGATGGTCGTCCCCGAGCCCGCCGCCGAGGAGATCGCCGCGCCCGACGACGTCGCCCAGGCCCTCGGCCTCGGAGCCGGTGCACGCGTCATCCGCCGCCGGCGCCTGGCCACCATCGGCGAGGAAGTCGTCCAGGTCCAGGAGGCGTACTACCCGACCACCTTCGCCACCGCCGCCGGCCTCGACGTCCCCGGCAAGGTCGTCGGCGGAGTCCTGGGCGCGATGACCGGCGCGGGCTTCGACCCCACCGAGGTGGACGAGAGGGTCACCGCTGGAGTGCCGACCGCCGCCCAGGCCGCCGAGCTGTCCATCGGCACCCGCGTGCCGGTCCTCGTCGTCCAGCGCGTCACCCGCGACAACGCGGGCCGCCCCCTGGAGCTGCTGCGCATCGTCGGCGCCGCCGACCGCCTGGAGCTCGTCTACGACGGACTTCCCCTCAAGCGCCCGACCGGGGACGCCGCGTGAACCAGGACGCCGCCGCGCACCGTCCCGGCGTAGCCGACAGGCCCCGGCTGCTCGCCGCAGCCCTCGGCTACGCCCGCCGCGGCATGCCCGTCCACCCGCTCCGCCTCGGGGAGAAAGAACCGAGATGGTTGGCCTGGCAGCGCCGCGCCACCTGCGACGAGACCGAGGTCCGCCGCCTGTGGGAGCGCGCCCCGTACAACGTCGGCGTGATGACGGGCAACGGCCTGGTCGTCATCGACCTCGACCAGCCCAAGCCCGGCGTCGTCTACCGGGAACATGCGGCCACGCCCGGCGCCCGCGACGGACGCGACGCGCTCCGCATGCTCATCGAGGCGGCCGGAGCCGCGTGGCCGCAGACCATGACGGTCACCACGGCGTCCGGCGGCGCCCACCTCTACTTCGCCACCGACCCCGACATCGAGGTCCGCAGCAGCGTCCGCCGCATCGGCCAGCACATCGACGTCCGCGCCGCCGGGGGCTACGTCGTCGGCATCGGCTCCGAGGTCGGCGGCCACCGGTACGTCCTCCAGCCCGGCCCCACCGAGCCCGCCCCCATGCCCCAGTGGCTCCTCGACCTCTGCCTCGCCCAGCACGACGAGCACCAGGAGCACGCCGACCCGGCGCCGGCCCCCTCCGCCCCGGTCTTCGCCCCGTCGTCAAACCGCGCTCGTGCATGGGCAGTTGGCACGTTGCAGGGCATGGCGAACGACCTCGCGCGGATGGCTCCGGGTACCGGCCGGGACACCGAGCTGTACAAGAAGTCGAGCCGGGGGCACCGGCTCGTCGTCGCCGGGCTCGTCACCGAGGCCGAGGTCGAAGAGGCGATGCTATGGGCCGCCGGGTCCTGCGGACTCACCGCCGAGCACGGCGAGTTGAGGGTGCGCGCCTCGATCCGGTCGGGCATGGCGTCGCGCCGTGGGCAGGCCCCACTGCATCCGCCCGCATCGGCATAGAGTTGGGTATTTGTCTGAATTGACAAAAAGTGTTGGAGAATCAGACGAATGTGGACGCCACGCCCGATGGGGGGTCACTGATGCCGTAGCCCCACGGTGTTGAATGTGAGACCAGATACAACGCAAGGGGCCCCCGCCGAGCGGATTCGTCAGCCAGCGTCCACGGCCCGGAGTCGCCACTCCGGACCTAGCTGGCGGAACCACTCGGTGAGGGCCACCTGGCGGACCCGCCACTTTCACCGAGAACGGGCCCTTCGTGAGCACTGTACCCACCTCGCCGTCCGGCGGACAGCCAGCCGGCGGCCACAACGCGGCGGAACTCCCTCATCCGGGGGCAGCCGATCAGGCCGCCGCTGACGGCGCAGCCGCCGAGTTCACCGCGCTAGCCGCCGCTTTCCCCGCCCCGCGCCCCACAGCTCGCCGTAAGGCCAGCCGCGCTACGACCACGGCTGTGACGTCCGGCACACCCGGTGCCTGTGAGGCATGCGGCGCAGCGATCGAATCCCCCGGCGGAGGGCGCCCCAAGAGGTTCTGCTCCGACGCCTGCCGCAAGCGCGCAAGCCGGTCGACCGCCAAGAAGCCGGCCCCCTCGAAGCGGAGCGGCGCCGCAGCGGCTGGCGACGTCCGGAAAGTGTCCGGAAAGTCGACGCCGGAGACACAAAAGCCCAGGTCAGCGGGCGGATGGGGTGCCGCCGACACCACAACGGCGAGGCCCCTCGGTAACAGGGGAAAAAGTGTGACCCCCCCGAGGGCGTCTGAGACCCCCTCCAAGACGACCTTGGACGCGGCCTCGGACGACGACTGCGCGGAGGTCGGCGACGGCGAATCGAGCGACGCGGCCACCCCCGCTGTGCCCTTGCAGAGAGCCGAGGGTCACGAGCGCGGAGGGAAGCGGCAGGGGCCGAAGGTCGACGGGAAGGTCGTCCGCGACGAGCTGTACCGGCTCCGCGAAAAGCTCCAGAAGCACAAGATCCTGCTGGACCGTGCCTTCAACCGCTGTGCGGTCTTCCCCCGGGGAGCGGGCGGGGTGCCAGTCCGGGTCAACCCGACGACGCGACGGGCCGTCGTGGGGGGCCTGTGCTACTGCCGACGCGTGCACACGTGCCCGTCCTGCATGACCACCATCCGCTCGTACCGGGCGGAGGAGTGGGGGCGCTACGCGACGCTGTGGGAGAACGCCGGCCGCGGAATCGTGCTCCTGACTTTGACCTTGCGCCACTTCGACAAGCAGGGCCTGGGGTCGATCCGCAAGGGCAACCGGTTCGGGCTCCTCGATGTGCAACACCGCGCATGGGAGCGGCTGATCGGACGCCGGGCGCCGAGCTCGTTCAGGACGAAGCGCTGGCGGAACCACTACGGGATCGAGGGCTATCTGCGGGTGTGGGAGTGCACCCACGGCCGTGGTCGGGGCTGGCATCCGCACTGGCATGTGATGGTCTTCACGGCTGCGCCATGGACGCGGACGATGGCGAAGGAGTTCGAGGCCGAGATCCGCGAGCGCTGGGGCCGGGCCGTCATCGAGGTGGGTGGCTACGAGATCAACGAGCACGGGGCGAAGGTCGACCTGCCCAAGCCGGGCGACGGCAAGAAGCTCGGGGTCTACCTGTTCAAGAATCAGGATGGGAAGGCGAAGTTCGAGGGCCTGTCCCAGGAAGTCGTCCGGGGCGACAAGAAGCAGGGCCGGGGCGGCAACCGCATGATCCTGGAGATCATGAACGACGCGGTCAACACCCTCGACAAGGGCGACGAGGCCGCGGCCGCCCGGGACGTCGAGCTGATCCGCGAGTACGAGGAGTCGACCCGCGACCTCAAGTTGATGTTCTCTACGCCCCGGCTCCGTGAGCTCTTGGCCGAGCTCGCGGAGATCGAGGAGAAGACGGACGGTCAGATCCTCACCGAGGCTGAAGAGGGCAAGCTGATCTGCATGTTCCTCTCGGAGGTCTGGTACGAGCACGTCACCCGCATTCCCGGCCGGTTCCTCGCCGTCATCCACGCTGCGGAAGAGCGAGGTGAGCCCGCGGTGCGTCGGCTCGTCGAGAGCTGGGGCCTGGTGTGGGGACGCGACGTCATCCCGGCCGGCGACGTCAGGATTCCCGAGCAGACCCCGAAGCCGAAGAAGACCAAGGCCGAGGAGCGAGCCGAGGTGGAGGCGTCGAAGAAGCGGAAGAAGACCAAGGTCGAGACCGTCACCAAGACGCTGAAGGAGAAGGCCACGGCAGCGGACGGCGCCCGCGCGACCGATCAGAAGCGCCAGGACGAGGTCCACCGCCTCGGCGCCTCGATGGCGGACGATGACCGCCGCGTCGCCGGGGAGGCCCTGGAAGTCCGCATGGCCACGCGCCGCGTCGAGCGCGCCGCCACGCAGTACGTCGACACCCCGCCCGTGGACAGGGACGAGGTCTTCGACGAGCTCAAGACCGCCATCACCCACGCACAACGGATCGAGAAGATCACGATTGACGGACTCCGGGACGGTCACCACGGCGACCCGACCGAGTTCCTGGCAGCCCGCCGCCGCGTCAACGAGACCCGTGCCGGGGACCTCGCCAACAGCATGCGGGCGGTACGCGAGCAGTGGGACCGGGCCGAGCAAGGCGCCGAGATCGGTCGCACGATCACCCACCCCCGCCAGCCGGAGGAAGGGGCAGACGAGCCCGAAGCGGTCCGCGCCGGATGACCGCTGCTCCCGGATGCGGCGCCCCCCGGTGTAAATGCCGGGGGGCGCCGCATGTCCGGGTGCACGCGGTCCGCGCGGGACGGGCTACGGTTCTGCGTCATGAAGACGACATGCACGACCTCCGGAACCCACACGTCCGGGAGGTGCGCCTGATGGCCGCCCGGGTGACTGTGTGCGGCAAGCTCAAGGGCGGCACAGGCAAAACGCGGTTGGCGAAAATGATCGCCATGTACATGGCGGTTGTCGAGAAGCGCAAGACCCACCTGATCGACGGTGACTCTGTGTCGCAGACGACGTGGGACTGGAAGCAGGACTACGAGAGGGCCACCGGCAAGCCGTACCCGATCACGGTCACTCGGCACCCGTTCGAGGACATCAACGACCACATCCGCGAGCTGGAAGCGGACAACGACGAGATCGTGATCGACATCGGCGGCGGCAACGCCGTGGCGTTCGGTGCCGCCCTTGAGCGTGCTCACCGGCTGTTCGTACCGGTCGGGGCTGACCCCTCGGAGGTTCGACGGCTGCCGGCGACCTGGAAGGCTGCGACATCTGCCGCCGCACTGTCGGAGGTTGGTGGCCTCCAGACCTGGGTGGTCCTCTCGCGCACGGACCACCAGACGGCGATGCCCGGCCAGTACCGCGACATGCTGACGAGCGGGGAGAACAACCAGTTCGTCTACCCGGTGATGCAGGCGGAGATGGTCAAGCGGGTCGCCTACCAGCGCGCCTACGGGACGGTGCCGACCATAAGCGACTTCCGTAGGCTCTACCCCGACGTGGGCCAGGTACTCGAAGAGGCCGGAATGATCGAGAAGGCCGTGGTGCCCGTCTGATGGCGAGGAAGACGAAACCGGCGGTCCTCCTGCCGTCGCCGGATGATGCAGGCCCCGCAGAGCTCACCCGCGAACACCTCAACGGCGACGGCGGCGGAAGTGGTGGCGGCGCCGTCGCTCCTCAGCGTCGCCCGCTGAAGAACCCCGACAACGGCCGCATGACCGCATCCCCGTCCATCCACGTCCGCGGTCTGGTCCAGCAGCTGCCGGACCTCGACAAGGTCCGCGAGGTCGCGGAGACGGACGACTCGCCGCTGACGGCGGACGAACTCCAGCAGAAGGACACCACGGACGCGGTCATCCGCTCCGCCCAAGAGTCGGGCCAGGCTGCGATCTGGGTCATCGGGGCGGCCCTGCGGATCTTCGCGAAAGGCCGGTTCCATCGGCAGTCCGGCCTCACGTACGACGAGCACGTGCAGCAGGAGTACGGCATCAGCCCGGCCCACTCCTACCGGTGGCGGGACGGCGCTCCCACCGCGCTCGCCATCGCCTCGGCAACGGGGAAGACCCCGATCGAGGGCCAGGTGCGCGAGCTGCGCAAGGGCGAGAAGGCCCACGGCGAGCGCGGACGCGACCTTGTTCTCGAACTCGCCCGGCAGGCCCCGGCCGTGGCCGAGCAAGCCGGAGCCAAGCTCACGGCCAAGGTGTACGAGCGGGCCATCGCCGCGCTCCCCAAGCCGGAGGAGATGCCGGCGGACCCGGAGACCGTGGCGAAGGTCGTGCGCGAGAGCGTGCTCAACGTCCTGACCGCGCCCACGACGGACGGCGCCGCGCCCGGGGTCTCTCCAATTGGAGAGACCGGGAACGACGGAGCCGAGGGAGAGGGCAATGCCGAGGCGCCGGTGCGGCTGAGCGTGACCGTCCCGGCCGCCGTGGCCGACACCCTCAAGCAGTGGGCCGAAAAGCTGAACACCGGTCACCGCCTGGAGCTCGGCCAGGCCGACGTGCTGACCCACGTCGCCGAGCTCGCGGCCGCCGACGAACACGCCTTCAGCCTGATCTCCGAGCGGATCGAGCAGCAGCACGCCGAACACTGGGGCCGGGAGGTGCAGCGGTTCGAGTGGCGGCCCAACCCGCGATCGAAGACCGTGCTGCGCGCCGAACGGCGCCGTAAGGGCCACTCCGCGCCCAAGGGGCACGACGAGCCGCTGATGTGCGCGACGCAGCTCGCCCAGGCGAACGGGGAGACCGCGGCCTGCGAGGGCGAACTGGTCTGGAAGGTCGAGAAGATCGAGCGCACGAAGGCGAGCACCGCCTACTACTGCGCCGGTCACCTGCCGGCGGGCAGCACCCCGCCTGGCGTGTGGAACTGAATCTCTCCAATTGGAGAGAAGCGGCCCCGTCGTCCCCCAGCGGACGGCGGGGCCGCCCCCGTCGAGAGGCCCGTCACCTGAAAACGGCCGTATTCTCCGCTCATGGGTGACAGGACCTGCACATGGTGCGGCCAGCCCCTGCCGAGCGGCCGAGGCCGCCGCTACTGCCCTCGTCCGCGCACCTGCCGTCAGGCGGCCTACCGGGCCCGCCACCGCGCCCGAGCCGCCATCCCGCCGCGCGTGGCGATGCTCCAGATCAGCAACCGGCTACAGACCCGGCTCTTCGGTCTGGTCGGGGTGCTGGACGAGGTGATCCACCAGGAGCGCGCGATCCCCGGGGTGCACTGCGCGGTGGCGGCCGAGTTCGAGGAGCTGGTGCGCGAGCTGGTCCGCTGCGCGGTGCTCGCCGACCGGGAGGCCGGCGCCACCTGGGCCACCATCGGCGAACCGCTCGGCATCAGCGCGGAAGCGGCCCGGCACCGGTACGGCCACGTGCGGCTGATCTGGCCCCCGCCTCGCAACCCGGACGAGGAACCGGAGTCCGAGAGTTCATGATGTCCGGGCTCCGGGAGTCGTGGGGGCCGCCGACACGTGCCTGTGCTCGGCGTCCGGCCGTCCGCGCCGCCTCGCCTGCCCCCCTGTGCCCTTGCAGTGGTTGGGCCGTTCGGGGGAGTGGAGGCAGGTTCCGGGCATAGCGGGCGGTCGGCGGGTGCTTGACGGGGTGTCCGCTGGTGAGGAGGTCCGTCATGGTCGAGTCGGGGTCTGGTGTCGTTGGCTCCGTCGGACCCGGCGTCCGCCCCCGCGACATTCAGCGGTTTCTCCGCCCCGCGAACCTCGCCGCCGAGTTCCGGTGCTGGCTACCCGCCTCGGGCTGCGCGGCCGACACCGTCGGACCGTACGCCTCGCACGCCGCGAGCTGGTTGGGCTGGTGCGACCGCCGCCGGATCGACCCGCTCCACCCCCACCTGCTCGACCTTCAGCAGTGGGTCAACACCCATCCGGTCCGGGTCGAGGGGCAGCGCAAGCCGCCCTCGGCGGCGACCCGGGCGAACCGCCGGAAAGCCGTGGTGAAGCTCTACGCGTGGATCAGAAGTTGGTGCCCGGCGGCAGACGGCGAGGTCCGCAACGCCGCCCGGCTCGTCCACACCCCGGGCGACCCCGGCCGCCGGCCCCGAGCCCGTACCCTGACGCCCCGGGAGATCGCCGACTTCCTGGGCGCCGCCGAGCAGATGGGCCCGGCGGTCGGCGCGGTCGGGCACCTGCTCACCGACATGGGCCCGAGGGGCTGCGAGATGGTCCGGCTGTGGTGGCGGGACTGGCTGCCCGGGAACTGGCCGTACCCGGTGCTGCGAACGTCGGGCCGCGGCGAGCTGGCCCCCGCCGACCGGCCCCTGGCCGCCGCCTGCATCGGCCCGGTCGAGGAGTACCGCGACTGGTTGGCCTGGGTCGCGCCCCGGCTGCCCGTCGGGCCCCGGGCACGGATGCTGATGCTCCCCGCCCGGCCGCACTCCACCCCGACGCCGCTCACCTCCCGGCGCCTTCAGCGGCTGGTGGACCGGATCGCCGCCGAGGCCGGGCTGGAGGACATCGAGCCGCATGATCTCCGCGCCGGGTGGATCAGGCACGGGCTGTCGGTCTACTCCTTGGCGGAGGTCTCCGGAGCCATCGGGCACCAGACGCTGTCCGCGACGACCCGATACGCGCCGTCCGGCACGGTGAAGTCGAGCCCGTACGCCCCACGCGTCCGCGCCGAGGCCGCGACCGTCGCGGACGGCGTGGTGATGCTCCGCAGGCTGGAGACGGCGGGGGAGCCACCGACCGAACTGGAGGCGCTGCGCGCGGAGAACATCCACCTGCGAGCCGCCCTCGGTCTCGCCCCCGGCGCCCCGCTGCCGGCGGACTGGCGCCGCGCCCCGTACGGCGGCGACGATGCTCCGCGGCCCTCCTTGCCGGTGTCGGCCCCAGGGGCGGCGTGATGACGAAGAGGACGACCCGGCGTGGGCGCCGGAGTCCCGAACTTCCGGAGACGCAGAGTTCCGTAGTGCCGGAGTCCAGGAGTACGGAACTGGTGCCGGTCGAGACGAGTTGCACCGTGTGCGCCTGCCCGGCCCGCGCCGACCTGGAAGCGGACGTACGGTCCGGCGCGCTCGGCCTCGGCGCCGCCGCCGTCGCCCACCGCCTCCCCGCCGCCGCCGTCCGCCGGCACTTCCAGCACTGCCTCGACGACAACCAAGAGCACGACCAGGACGAGCCGGTGACCGTCACGCCCGTCAACGTCCTCGCCCTGGTGCTGGAGGGCACGGCCCACGCACAACACGCCGTCCGGACCGCCGGGAGCGAGGAGACCCGGATCGTCGCGCTGCGCACCCTGGGCGACTACCTGACGCTTTTGGAGCGGGTCGCCGGGTCGGCGCGGTCCTGGGCGGCGGAGGAGGAGACGCGGGCGGACTTCGCCGACCGGATGGCACCACCGCCCACGGTGAACGTGTTCTCTGAGCTTCCCCCGAACTGGTGCGAGCCGGGAAGCCCGGCATGGGAGCGGTGGCGTGAGGCCGGGCCCCGGCGGCACATGGCCGATCTCCTCGGGCGTCTCGGCGTCGCCGGGGCCTACAGCCTGACGCAGGACGAGGCCGTTCGGCTGTGGGACCTGATGGTGTCGCTCTCGCCCGACCCGCCGGACGGCAGGATGGAGACCGACGAGGAGTTCGCCCAGGAGCTCGCGGGTGAGGCCGTCATCCGCGACTGCGCGCTCACGGTCCTGGGCGACCGGGGCATGGCCGAGTGTCCACTGGAGACGGTGCTGAGCGGACAAGCGCGGTGGCATCTGCCGGATGACGAGCAGCGGGCGGAGCGAGTGCTGACGCTCGCCCTGGAGATGATCGCCGAGGCCCGTGAGGCGACGCGGCCGAGCGGTGCGTGAACCGGTCGGTCCGATTCGCCAGGATTGATGTCATGCCCGAACCGGATGCACTCCGAACGATCATCGGCAATGGTCGACACCCTCATCTCGCCCGGCTCGTTGCCGCCTATCAGGCCCGGTATCCGGAGTTCAGCGCGCGGGAGTGTGTGGAGCTAGTGCTGCACGGCCTCGCCGCCGGGCGCGGCGACGGCGATGGTCGACAGACCGTTCTCGAGAACCGCTGACGCATCGTCACGCGGGTCGGTCCTGCGCTCGGCGGTGATCTTCCTCTGATCGGGTGGTTCGCCCCCACCGGGTCCGTGCGCCGGCCTCCGGCTGGCGTCCACGCTGGAGGGACGGTTGCCGTTGAGGGAGGAGACCCCCCGCATGAAGACAGAGAGCGTGATGGTTGCTGCACGCCGGACCCGGGCCGAGGTCGACGGGCTGGGACTGGAGCAAGCACGCCGGATCGAAGCGTCGTTGGCCGCGGGTAGGAGGGAGGAGAGGGCCGCCGCCCGTGATCTCAAAGAGGCGATCTGGGCGGCCTACGACGCGCTGCGCCGGGAGCCGACGCACCATCGCGCCGAGGATCTGGCCCACCTGCTTGCCCAGGCGGACCCCGAGGGCGTGGCCTCCTTCGTGGGGACGGACGGGCTTGAGGAACGTCTGTTGGACGACGCCCTCGCCGGGGACGCGGAGGGGGCCATGGAGGCGTACCTCGACCAGGTCGAGGACGAGATCACCCGCACCGCCGATGCCTTCGACGAGAAGGCCGAGGGGTACCGGTGGAAGATGCTGCGCGGCGTCGCCAAGGACCGGGCCCTCGGGGTCCCCCTCCACCACCTCAACGCCTTGGAGCGGGAGATCGCGCGCGCCGAGCTGGGCGCAGTGGCCCGTGTCCTGCGGGAGGGGCCTGACTCGCTGTCGGCTCAACAGGAGTTCTGGGCGGCATCCCGCGCGGAACAGGAGGCCAACGACTACGCGCGGGCGATCCTCGCCGGCACCTGCTAGAGATCGTTTGCCCATGGGTCGTCGGCGGCCTGGAGCTTGTCCACGAGGATGCAGCAGGCGAGGGCGGACCACGCGGCCTCGACAGAGTCGACGGCAGCGTTCCGCAGGGCCTCGGTCTCGTAGTCGAGATCGAGGCGGAGCTCCAGGGCCTCGCCGACGCCGAGGGCGTAGCGGTCGTGACGCTGGATGGGCGTCTCCCGCTCGTGGAGGGTGGCGATGTTCGCCTCGCAGGCCGGACAGGTCGTCACACGGCGCGGAGCCGGGAGGCGGTGGCGCGCTCGTCCTCGCCGAGGCAGTGCACGGTCGCGCCGGAACCGCACGTGACGTCGCCGTAGAAGTCGAGGAACAACGCGCAGCCGTCCCGGCATCCGGTGCAGACCCGAAACCCGATCACCACAGCCGTGCGGACCGCGCGGTCCGGCGCCTGGTACCGGATGGTGCAGCCGGCGGGGGCGGGCAGTACGGTGACCGACCCGCCGCACCGGCACAAGGCTCCTGACATGGCACTTCCTCCCGTTCGGAGTACGACGACACGCCAGAACGCCCCAAAGGATCTTGTATATGCCCTGGTCTGAGTAGCTATAGCCCAAACTGGGGAATCCGGTCCGGCCCGAGGGGACCAACGGCAACTCGGCGCCGGACCGGCAGCAGTCAGCCGTTGGTGACTGGTCGATGACCCCTGCGTGACCCACCGCTGACCGCATTTCAGGCATCACCGCAGGTCAGGAGTACGCCGGTGACCAGTGACCAGAAGACCGCCAAGAAGGCGGCCCCGGCCCGGAACGAGGATGAGCGCGCCCCACTGGGGCCGCGCCCGTGGGACCGCCGATCCGACGAATCGGCCCACCAGTACGAAGCGTTCGTCACCTACTGCGGATCGCCCGGCCGGGAGCTGCGGTACGTGGCCAAGGCGACCAGCTGGACCTACGGCACGATCAAGAACTGGTCCGCGCGGCTCGACTGGCGCGAGCGGGCCGAGGCATGGGACCGCGCCCTCGGCGGCGGTTCATCCGGGCTGCTGCGCCGGATCGAGGACCGGCAGTTGGAGTGGGCCGCGGGCATCCTCGCGGAGATCGAGACCGGCGGCATCGGCACCGGGTACGACAAGGGCGGCGACGGGCGCCCCGGGCCGAAGGAGCTGGAGGCCGCCCGCAAGGCGGTCGCGACGATCGAGCAGCGGCGCCTGGTCCCCGAGCTCGACGACATCACCGACCGCGTCCGCGCCCCGCGGCTTCCGGCGGACAGGCCCAAGGCGTCCTGACATGGGCCGCCGGCCCCGGTTCAGGGGGCCCGTCCCCGGGGCGCACGGCCTCCTCGCCGAGGAGGTGCGGGCAATGCGGCACGCCAACGCGGCTTGGGCTGACGAAGCCGCAGCCGGCGAGGGCGAACCGCCCGTGCCCACGCTCCCCGCTGTGCCCTTGCCAGCTCCTCCGCCGGGACGGTGCGCGCCGCTGGTGAACAGGGTGGTGAACAAGGAGCGGGCGCCGAAGGTGATGGCGGCCGTCACGAAGGCGACCGCCGCAGCCGAGACGGAGGGGAGCCGGTGGAGTGAAGGACTGATGCGCCGCTGGCTGAACGTGAAGTAGGACGAAGAGAGAGTGAAGCGATGAGCGGCGAGACCCTGATGACAGTGATCGGCAACCTGATCGAGGACCCCGAGCTGCGGTTTACCCCCTCGGGCGTGCCCGTGGCCAAGTTCCGGGTCGCCTCGACCCCGCGGACCTACGACCGGCAGACGAACGAATGGAAGGACGGGGAAAGCCTCTTCCTCACCTGCACGGCGTGGAGACGGCAGGCGGAGAACGTAGCGGAGTCCCTGGTGAAGGGGGCGAGGGCGATCGTCTACGGCCGGCTCAAGCAGCACTCGTACGACGATAAGGAAGGTATCCGCCGCGTCGCCTACGAGATCGACGTCGAGGAGGTCGGGGCCGCGCTGAAGAACGCCACAGCGAAGGTCACGAAGGTCAGCGGTGCGGGGAAGGCTCCGGGAGATGACCCGTGGCAGAGCACGACGACGACCCCGCCGCAGACGGCGGAGTCGCCAGCGGGAGCGCCGGCGGGGGACTACGCCGACGAGCCACCGTTCTAGGAGGAGTCGATGGACTTCTACGAGAAGCGCCAGGCCGAGCAGCGGATGGTGAGGGCGCTGAAGCTGAAGCAGGAGATCGCCGAGTACGCGGGCGACAACGTCACCGCGGAACGGATGAAGGCGAAGAGGGACGAGGTCGAGGCGGAGCGCGAGCGCCAGGACCGCGCCCTCGCCCAGACGAGAGAGTTCAAGGCCCACAAGAGGCGCGAGCGGCTGGCGATGGAAGCCAGAGCGGAAGCCGAGGCCGCGCGAGTGCACTGGTTCCCCCAGGCATAGCCGGAGGATCAGCCGGCGGACCGCAGCGGAACCACGTTGCTCGGCCCCCGGCGTGCGAGCCGGTAGTACCGCACGTTCCCGATCCGGGCCGCCTCGTTCTCCTCCAGCCACCCGGCCTCGATGAGGGCACGGCGGACCCGCGAGTGCAGTTGGGGGGACATCTGTACCTCGGCGGCCAACTCCTTGCTGGAGCGGCGGACGGTGCCGGTCTCGTCCTGGTCGGTGAGCGAGTACTGGATGAGGACGAGCCGCTGAAGAGGGGGAAGATCCCCGGTGCTGCGGAGAAGGTCGAGGACGAGATCGCGGTGGTCGCGGTGGGTCATGCGGTCCTCCGGGTGGTGGAGCGGACAGGGGTGATGGGGGCGGCCTTGATGTCGGCGGCGGGGATCTCCGGCGGGTTGCACTCGCGGATCGCGGAGCGCTGCTCCAGCCCGGGCCCGTGCCCACCGAGATACGGACTGATGGCGTAGAACGGGGTTCGGCCGACACGGTCGCGCTCGATCAGGATGCGCCGCTCACGCAGCCGCTTGACGATCCGGGTAAGGCCCTGGCGGGTCATGCCGAGCCGGTCGGCGATGTCCGAGACCATCATGCGCACCGGCTCACCGTGACCGGGGGAGCGGAACAGGTACCACATGATCACCCTCGCCTCGGCGTCGGAGAACGTCTCCGGGTCTTCGAGGATGGCCCCGAGCCGGGCCTGGCTGCCGCTGGAGTGCGCGCCGCCGTAGGCGTAGGGCGCCGAGGGCACGACATTGCCCTGAGCGTCCACCAGCCGCGTTCCGGCGTTACGCACGTCTAACCTCCGACATCAACTCTAAGTGGATTCACCGTACCCTGCCGGTTCCATCGAATCAACTTAGAGTTGATGTGCTTGGTGGGGGATGGAACCCCCCGGTTCCATCACGGAACCCCCCGGTTCCATCGGATCTGTACGAACTCGCAGGTCAGACCCTGAATCGGAATCCCGCGCTCTACAGACCAAACACCCGCCGCCACGGGCTGAGGCCCCCAGGGGCCCCGCCCCCGGACCCCCGCCAGCGCCAAGGGCGCGCTGGACCGCCCACACCCCGGGGGCTCCTCCCCCGGACCCCCACCAGCGCCTTTCGGCTGCGCTGGACCAGCCACTGCCGCCTGCCCTGAACCCGGCTCCGGCTCCGCCTCCACCGGCTTCACCCCTCGGGCCCCAGGGGGCCCTCACTGGGCAGTTGCCACCAGGACGAGGAGCTGGCCGCCACGGTGGCCGAGGCATCCCCGGCCGCCGGCACCTTGCCCACGGCCGTCGTGCTGGTTGCTCCCCGGGGCGGAGGTCGAGGGCGGCCAGGCAGATTCACGCACACGAAAACCGGCCCGGTCCCCATCGCCGGAGGCCGGGCCGATCAGCAGCAGTGATGATCAGGGCTGGCGGAGCGAACGCATCATCACGGCGAAGCGCGGCGAGTCCGGGAAAGGCTGCTGCTGGCCCGCCTCCTCGTACCCCCAGGACTCGTACACGGCCTTGACCTTGCCGCCGCCGGCGTCCGGGTCGACGAGCAGCGTGACGCGCTCCTCCTGGTGCCCGTCGAGCAGTTCGTCATGGAGCCGCCGCGCAACACCTTGCCCCCGCCACGGCTTCCGCACGCAAATCTCCTGGAAGGCCACCGTCCTGGAGCCGGTCTCCTCGGTGAACCCCTCGGGCAGCGGGGTGACCATCGAGGACCACCAGCCGGTCGTGGACGCGAGCGGCGTGCCGAAGCAGAACCCCACCGGCTCCCCGCCGCGCGTACAGGCGATGACGGTCTCCCAGCCCGGCCGCTGCGCGTAGGCGATCAACCGCTCGTCGAACCGCTCGACGGTGTTGAACGGACGGTCGAGCAGACCGAAGTCACCGCGCACCTCGGCGTGCAGGTCGAGGATGGTCTGGCGGACCTCGTCCACCTCGTTGCTGCGACGGAACTCGATGTCAGGCACTCAGGACGTCCTTCCGGTAGGCGGTCCACTCCTGGGTGTAGGAGCTGGACGGATGGGCGGAGATCAGGCGGGAGGTGAAGCCGTTCAGCAGGTGCTCGACCCTGCCGTGCACGGCGACGGCCGGCACCGTCTTGGCCGTGCCCACCGCGAGCTGGATCTCACCCTGGCGCAGCTGCGCGCCCGCCAGATACGCGAGCACCAGGGCCCGGTTACGGACCATGCTGGGGCGCAGGAACGCCAGGGTGTGGTGGGCGTGCGCCTCGGCGTCCTGCCAGCGGCCCATCTCCGTGTGCGCCTGGGTGGCCAGCAGCTCGATCTCGGCGGCGTCGTAGAACTGAGTCCAGCGGGACCGGTGCTCGCCCGCGTCGGAGCGGGAGAGATCCTTGCGGGCCTGGTCGAGGCTGCGCAGCACATCGGAGCGGTCGGCGGTGTGGGCCTGGTGGAGCGACAGACGGGCCCGGGTCATCGACGCGTAGAACGCATCGCTGCGGCACAAGGAGACCGCGCGGGCGGCCTCGGCCGCGGCGGTCGAGTCGGTGAAGCGGCCCATCTGCCGGTACAGGGCGGCGGCGTGCCCCCACACGCGGATCTGCACGACCTGGTCGCCGGAGAGCGAGGCGAGGGTGACGGCGTGGTGGAGGTGCGCCTGCGCGGCGCCGGGCCGTCGTCCGTCGATGGCGGCCCACATCGCCGAGTCGGTCAAGGACGCCGCCACCCCGTAGAGCCGGGAGCGGACCCGGCCGCTGGCGCTGCCCCGCTGCTGCATGGCCAGCGCCTCCTCGGCGAGGGCAGCAGATCGGCGTTCGAGGGCTTCGGTGCCGCCGGCCTGGTCGTCGTCATCAATGGTCTGGTCGTGCAGCAGCTCCAGGCGCTCGACGTCGGCGGCGCCGATCCGGTACGGAGCGCCCTGGCGTGACGGGGTGATGCCTGCGGTGGCTGCGGCGGCTATGGGGGCGGTGACGAGGAAGGAACGGCGCTTCATGGGGTCCTCCGGGTGCTGCTGGTGGTGCCGGGCCGTCGGCGTGAAGCCGAGGTCCACGATCGGGCGGTCGAACACCTCCTCCAGCGCGAGCTGGGTCCTGCTCCGCGGCGAGCGCGTGCGGGTGAGCAAGTCGTGCACGGTGCGTTCGGAGAAGGTGCCGTACCTGCCTGTCCGCCGCTTGAGCGCCCGGTTCATCTCGCGCGCTAACTCCGGCCTCGTCAGCCCGAGTTTCTTCATCGCGTTCCGGAGGATCGTGTTCTCTCCCACCCATCGAACGTAGCGAGCCGCGAGAGCGCCGTCGATGTCACGGGACGGTCAAAACTTCCTGATCACCGAGGACAAGAAACCGTGCTTCCTTCCTGACCCTCTGGCCTGATCCAGCGGTTGACTCCCACATGCGGCGGACCACCTCCTCCCTTTGGCGATGTGTGGCCGGCGGTCCGCCGCTCCTCTCGCAGCGCACGCCTACACACAAGGACCCGCGCCGATGACCACGACTTCCACCTCCGCAGCCGCCAAGACGGCCCGCAGCAGCCGCATACGCGTCGATGGTCCCGACGGGCCGGTCATGGTGGATGTTGACGCGATCGAGCAGAGGATCGACGCCGGGATGCGCCCGGTGATCGACGCCGTCAGCATCGACCCGGCCGAGATCACCAGGATCACGAAGGGGTTGGTCGGCGACGTCGAGAAGTTGCTCCCGGTCGCCGAGGCCAGATTCAAGGACCGAGGCGGGCACATCACGCTGGGGCTCGATTCCCTGCGCCGCCGCCTCGACTACCAGCGGCCCGACCCCCGCTCCTACCCGCTGAATGCCGCGATCTGCGCGGCCGACCTTGCCCGGAGCTGCCGCACGCTCCTCAAGCTGCTCACCGGACCCGAGGACCCGAACCAGGTGGTGATCTCGACATGGTGAGCACGACGACCGGCAGCGGCATCGTCGACCACCCGTTACGGGCCGCCCTCACCCTCTTCCTGATCGGCCTGGCAGGCCCCGCCGCCGTGCTCCAGGACCAGGCCGGCCGTCTCCTGGACTCCGCCGCCGACCAGACGCCCGTGCGGGCGGTCGCGGCGGACAGCACACCGATCGATTCCTGACCCGGTACGACGAGAAAGGGGAACACCCTGATGAGCACCATCACCACGACGGACGTCGAGTCCGTCACGGAGCGCCAGGCGCTCGCCGAGTTGAGCAAGTTCTTCCAGCTGCACGCCGCCCGCACCGGACGCGGCGACTCCTCGTTCATGCCGATGTTCAGCGGGCGGATCGACGAGGCGTGGCACCGGCTGAGCGACGACCGCCAGGCGTACGCCCAGTTCTGCACCGACAACGCCGGGCGCCAGGTCACGCACGTCTCCACCCTCGGCCGCGGCCCCATCCAGTGGACCAGCGACTACGAGGCCCGGTTCGGCGCCCTGCCCGTCATCTGGTTCGCCGCCACCACCGGCAGCATCAACCAGGCCGCCTACGAGCTGTACCGCTCCACAGGCCGTATCGAGGCGTCGTGGAACTGCGGCCCCGGCGGCGGTGACGGCGACGGCAGCCTGACCGAGGACACCACCGCGTGAGCACCACCAGCAGCAGCGGGCCCCGGAGTAGCGACTGCTCCGGGGCCCGCCTCGTCTCGGTCTCCGCCCTCGTGCGCCTGACGGAGCCCACCCCGGACGCCGACCAGATCCACCACCGCATCGGCCCGTACATCGCCGCCGTGACCGCCCACTGCCCCTACCTCAGTCCCTCGACGGCCCGGGAACTGACACGGTGGGAGGCGTGGGAGCCCGCCGACGAGACCGCAGTGCCCCAGGCCATCGAGGCCGGGCTGTTCGCCGCCGGCCTCATGGCCGCCGAGCGCGTACGGGCCCGCGCCCGCACCCTGGGACCGCTGGTGTGCGAGAACGTCGCCGTGCGCTGGGACGCCCCGACCGAGGACCAGCGCCTAGCGCTGATGTGGCCGCACTGGGCCCTCAAACTCCTCTACGCGCCCGTCGGCGTGATGGTCGGCAAGTTCTGGGCGGGCGAGACGGACACCGACCGGCGCGGGCGCCCCGTCCCCGTCCCGCCGATCACGTTCCTGTCGCTGCGCCCGGCCGTACGGGCCCGTGACCCGAAGCTGCTGACGTCCCATCCGGACGTCGGCGACATCATCGCCGAGGCCACCGACGACGACCGCGATGTCCTGGACGATGTCCTGGACGGTGGCGAGCGCGTTGACGAACACGCATGGACCCGCGTGCGGGCATGGGCCGCACATCAGGTGAGGGGAAACCAGCATGACTGACAGCCACCCGGTCGAGCAGTTCACGACGGCGGTGGACGAGACGCTGATCTCGTCCACGGTGGTATCGGACCGGCGCGGCTCGACCGCGTGGAAGGTCACCACGTCCGCCGGCACGTACGTGGTGAAGGCGAACCACGAAACCAGCGACGGCCACAGCAGGGACAAGGAGCGCGAGATCGAACGCGAGGCGTCGGTCCTCCAGCGGCTCACCGCACTCGGCGCCATCGACCGCACGTACTTCGCCGCCGCCAAGACCTCCCCGCCGGGCGCCCGCTGGGTCGCCGCCCGCTGGATCGACGGCAGCGCCATGTGGCCCGCCCTCGCGCACGCCCGCGACGACGACACCCCCGCCGCCCGGAACCTCTTGACCACCGTGACGGTCACCTTGGCCGGCGCCCTCGCCGAGCTCCACGCCGTGCGCTTCACGCACGCCGACGTGCAGCCGACGAACATCCGCGTCACGCCCGACGGCGTCGGCGTGCTACTCGACTACGCCCTCGCCTGCGGACCGGAAGAACACGCGGCCCGCGTCCCGTACCGGGGCGCGCTCACACACACCACCGCGCCGGAGGTGGCCGCCGAACTCCTGGCCACCGGCGAACACGTCCACGTCCAGACGCTCCCGCCGGCCGACATGTGGGCGCTCGGCGCCACCTTGTTCTGGTGCTGGACGGGCGAGCGCCCCGTCGCGTACCGCGACGTCGACGGAGGCCGGGCCGGGATGCTCCGCGACATCGCCGACGGAGACCGCCTCCGCGACCTGGCCGCCGTACGCCCGTGGCACTTCCTCGCGATCGAGGACCTGATCGCCGCCTGTCTGGCTGACGACCCGTCCGCCCGTCCGACCGCTGCCGCCGTTGCGGAATCGCTCGGCCGACCGACCGCGCAGACGAAGGCGGAGCAAGATATTCGATCAGGTACCTGATCGGTGTCGGCACACCCTGTGCATTACCTTCTGCCGAGCCCGCACGTGAACGTACGCAAGGAGGCCGCGCCCCGGTTCGGGCGCGGCCTCCTTGGTTGCGGCACGTTCATTCATCAAGCCTTCGTACCGCGTCCATCAGCACCGCGTCCGGAAGGTCGAGCAGGCCGACGTCCTTGAGCGCCTGGTGCGCTTCGTGGGCGGAAGCGCTCAGCGACTCCTTGGCGCCATGGGGGTTGGCCGCGGTCATGGCCGCCGCTGTGGTGTTCAGGTGCCGTCGCATCGCCTGTAGCGCGGCCCGCACCGTCGGGTCATCGAGGTCTATTCGCTGCTGGTCCATGGGCCCATCCTTCCCTGGCCCGCCGCTCGCGATCAGCAGATCGCCGAAGATCACGATCACCACGACCGGGGAGCAAGATATTCGATCAGCCCGGCTGATCGGCGCGCGCCCGGCTCCGGCACACCCTGTGCATTACCTTCGCCGCCGTGACGATGACGGACACGGAACGGCCCCGGCCTGATGTTTCAGGCCGGGGCCGCATGCTCACCGGAACCCCGGTCGAGGCGATCTATACCCCGCAGCCGGACGACCACGCGCGCACCGCGCTGGCCTTCCCCGCTGTGCCCTTGCGGGTCGGGAAGATGGTGGTCAGAGATTGTCGTCGGGGGCGTCGATGTCGAGGACGAGTACGCCCTTCACCAGCGGCCGGACTCGCTGCCGAGGAGGGCAGCGACCTTCGGTCCGGCATTGGTGTTGATGAGTTCGGCGAGACGCCGGACGGCCTGCTTGGCGTCGTCGGTCAGGGCCTCGCCGTCCAGCTCCCCGGAGGGCTGCCACAGGTCCCAGGTGGCACCCGAGATGCGCAGTGTGACGGTGACCAGCAGCGCGGTCCGGCTCTCGTTCTGCGGCTCGATGCGCGCCGGGTAGTCGCCGCTGTCGCTGACGGAGACGGTCTCCCAGGAGGCGACCCGGTAGGGGGGCCGGTGCTCCTTGGCCAACGAGTCGTGGTGCAGGCGCACGTCGATGAGGACGAGGAGGGAGCCGTCCTCCTCGGCGCGCGTCAGGCGGATGTCGAGATCGGGGCGCACCACGGCGTAGGCCGGAGACATGATGGGGCCGGTGCCGGCCGTCCAGGCGAAGCGGACGAACACGCCCGGGTCCCGGGCCTCCTCCTCGTCCATGAACCACGCCTTGGGGTCCTGCTGACGGAGATAGACGCCATAGCGGGAGCGGCCGTCCGAGGCGCGGTCGAGATCGGTCGCCTCGTCGATGTGCACGAGGGTGGTGGGGGTCCAGTTCAAGGCGTGCTCCTGTCAGTCTGAGTCTGTGTGTCCGTAAGGGTGGAGCGGGTGGTGCGACGGGCGATGAAGTCGAGGGCAAGGGGAAAGCGGTCGGCCTGGGGGAGCGCACGGATACGCGCGAGCTCGGCGGCGTCCTCCGGGTCCTCACGCCCGTACAGCGCCTCCAGCTCGGCGGCAACGGCGCGCTCGCGGTTGCGCAGCGCAGTGCGCTTGAGGTCACCGGGAGTCGGCACCGTCGTCCCCTTCGTCGAGGCCGGGCATCACGACCTGGTCGACGATGGTCGGGGGCTTGCCGGTGTAGGTGTAGGACGCGATGCCCCACCCGTGCGGCAGGTCGATGGTCCACTGTCCCTCGACGCCGGTCGGCCGGGCGCCGGGCGGCTGGATGCCCATCTCGTGTGCCTCGGAGATCGCGACCGTCATCGCGATGAACGCGGAGAACGCCTCCGCGGTCCCGGCGGCGGCCACGCCCAGCACGTCGTAGGCGTCGGGCGAGGGGACGACCGGCCACCCCTCGGGCTCGTCCTCGGCTCCGTTCACCGGCCCGCCGCCGCCCGCGCGCGGTCGATGGCATCCCAGTCGATGAACCGGGCCCCGCGCTGCCGCCGCTGAACGGCCATGTCGTCCCAGTCGACCGTGCCGCCGCCGATGATCCGCTCCACGAACAAGGCGGTCACGCTGCCTGCGGAGACTTCGCCGGCGGCCTGCCGTACGGCCTCGGCCCACCACCGGGCGATCACGTTCTCGGTCTCACCCGGTCCCGTCGCCAGTAGCTCGGAGATGAAACGGCTACGGGCCTCGCCGTCGAGCGCGGCGAGCAGACCGCGCGAGCTGCGCTCGATCGGCCACGGCGAGTGGGGTACCGGCTGCGCCGCTGCGGTGCTCATGCTGCTCCCTCCCGCTCCACGTCGACGGCCTCCATGGCGGCGGCGTTGCGCCGCTTGGCCGCGTACTTCTGGCGCTGCGCCTGGTACCGCTCGGGGTTCACGATCTGCCCGATCCGGGTCGAGGTCAGGTCGGCGGCCGTGCCGATCCGCGCCATCCGCCCGTGCGAGGAGTCGCGCTTGTACGCCGAGCGGATCTCGTCGTACAGCGCGGACTCCGCCCGCTTGTACGCCTCCTTGGCCGCGCGCACCGGATCAAGATCGTCAGTTGGTTCCGTGCTCTGGGTCATACGGCGGAGCGTAGCGCGATTCAAAGCCGACTTCGAAGCGAATCGCGAAAAGAAAGCGAACTTTGAAGTGCGCTTTGATTTCGTGGTAGCGTGAGGCTACGACGAAAACGGGGCGCCCCGGTCTGGACCACCGGAAACGCCCCACACAGGCACGAACCCAACCAAGGAACCACCTGATGAGCACCACCATAACGGCGCGCCTGAGCGGCGATGACCTGCTGCTTCTCGCAACGGCGCACCGCCACGCCCCGGGCCGGATACCCGGCCACATCGTCCGGGAGCTGCGCGAGCAGCACGGCCTCCGGGAGACGCAGTACGTCCAGCGGGTGCTCGGTCTGCTGCGCTCCCCGGAGGGCCGCGAAGCGGCGCCGGCCCTGGCCCGGCAGTGGAACGACTACCTCGACCGTATGGCCGCCGCCCGTGGGGAGGTGCGCCGATGACCACGATGACGATCGCCCCGGCGACCACGGAGACGGCGGCCGAGCTGGTCGCCGAGATCGCCGACGCCGCCCACGACCTCTACGAGGACGCGACGCACGTCGAGTTCGTCCTCACCCCCGGGTACGCGCCGGACGTCTGCGGCATCGAGCGCATCGACGACGGGGTGGGCGGCGCCGCCCGGTACGTCTCGGCGCGCTTCCGCCCGATGAGCTTCCAGGCCGAGCGACACCTGGCGGAGTACATCGCCGACACCTTCGCGCTGCTCTACGAGCAGCACCCCGACTACGAGGGCACCGAGGCCACGCCGTTCGCCCTGCGGCTCGACCTGCGCCCGCTCCCCGCCGGACTGTGACCACCACCCCGTGACCCGTGGGGGAGGACACGCCGCCACCCCGCCCCGCGCGGGCCCGACCGGCTTCCTCCCCCACGCCCCACCGACCACAGGAGACACGACCCCATGACCACCACGCAGCACAAGGCGGCGGAGACCGAGGACCTACGCCCCGCGCGGAACTTCACCGTCGTCGGCGCCCAGTGGGTCGAGAGCGAGCCGGACAACCCCGCCTTGGCCGTCTTCCCCGGAACCCTGCGACCGGACCAGATCGAAGGCGACGACGCCGTATGGGGATACGTCCGCGTGGTCAAAGCCCGGGACGCCGGCGAAGCCGCCCGCGCCGCCGAGGCCGAGCAGACCGCCGCCCGCGCCGAAGACCTTGCTGCCCTCCTCGCTGCCTACCCCAGCGCCGCCTAGGGCGCGTACCCTGACGGCACGCGCGGTGCCCGGTCGCGTATGCCGGAAACGGACAAAGGTCTCTTGAGAGATCCCGGGTCTCAAAGCCCGGTATCGTGACGGGCGATGGCCGCCACTGTGTCGGCCCGGCCCAGCCCCCGGCCCGTGACCACGGGGCGACGACGGCCCCAGGTGCACCGCATCAACGCAGAGGATCACCACCCCATCGTGCTCGCCTGTCGGGCGCGCGAGGGTCACGGGACCGTGCGCGCCGGAAACAGGAGTTGAGCCATGGTCCGTAACCACGCCCGCAAGGGCGACGCCACGCGCCGCCGCGCCGCGACCGGAGAGAACCACCGCCAGGCCGTCGAAGCCGTACGCGACGACGCGGCCGACGAACTGGTGATGTTCGCCGACTTCCCCGCCCCCGTCCTCGACGGCGCCGACCCGTGCCCGTCCTGCGACGGCGCCGGGGTCAGCGGCGAGTGCTACGAGCAGCCCGGCGACGAAGGCCGCCCCGTGCTCCTCGTCGAGGAGATGTGCCGCACCTGCCGCGGCTGCGGCCGTGCCGACCACGAGGAGTGCGCCCCCGGCATCCACGCTGGCGACGACGAGGACGACGAGCGGTTCGGCTACACCGACGACCAGGAGGACGACGAGCCGTCGTGCTACTCCTGCGGCGGCAAGCACTTCAACTTCATGCCGGGCATCGGCGAGGACCAGCAGGCCGAGGCCGCGCGCGCCGAGCTGATGGAGCGCGCCCACGCCCAGGGCATGACGGAGTGGGACGTCATGGGCGCCGCCACCTTCGGCGAGCTCGACCAGGTCCTCGGCGCCGGCGCGCAGGCCCTCGCCGAGGCCGCCGACACCACCACCTATCTGCGAGTGCCGTGCGGCTGCGCCGAGAACCTGATGCGCACCGTCCGCCGCTCCGAGCTGGAGGTGAGCGCCTGATGGCCGTGGACGTGTGGTTCGAGTTCTCCGACCGGCCGGGCGACGCGCGGCGGCAGATGGCCGCCGCGCCCCGGGTCGGCGAGAGCGTCCTGTGGGTCGAGCAGACGCGCGAGGGCGTACGGATCATGGAGGACACGACCGAGTACGTCGTGGAGTCCGCGGAGTGGGTGATCTCCCAGGACGCCTCCCATGTCCTGGTCCGGCTCGCGCTGGTGCCGAACAAGGAGCAGCAGCACCAGGTCGTCGAGGAGGTGCGCGCATGACGCTCCTCTTCGGACCCCACTGCCCGCACGACGAATGCAGCTGGCTCGGCTGCGACGTCGGCGAGGGCGACGAGAACGGCATCGTCTACCCCTGCCGGAACCAAGCCGAGTGCCCGTACTGCGGGGACGCGCCGATGCCACCGCAGGTCGAGCGGCCCTCGTGGACGTGCCCGGAGTGCGGGGCGCTGACCCTGGGCGCCGGCACCGAGGAGGCCCTGGCCGCCATGGTCGCCCGGTACGGGCAGCGGCACCTGGAGCTCGACCACGGAGCCCAGGCGGTGATCGCATGAACCGCCCGGCCCGCCGTACGGAACGCCCGGCCGAGGAAGACGGGACGGGCGGCGTTGTCGAGGTCCGGCTGATCGGGCCCGATGGCGCGGTGCGACGGTTCGTCGCGGCCCTGCAAGACGCCGCCGGAACCTCCGGCGCGGGCAGCGTCTCGTACCGGCCCAGCCGGTACGGTACCGGCACCCGCGCCTATTTGTCGGTGGCGTTGCCCGAGCAATGACCGAATTCGCGACCACGGACACAGGGAGAGCCCGGCATATGCTCCGGTCGAACGGCGGCGCTGGAACGTGGTGCGGACTCGCCGCCGACCAGCCCGACAATCCGAAGCTCAAAGACTGCGGACGCTGCCGTTCTGTCTTCCTCCAGCATCAGGAACGGCGACGGCGGCGGCCCGGCTGGTACACCAGGTGAACAGAAGGGCCCGGGGAATGGATGCGAGCATCCTTCCCCGGGCCCAATGTCGCCGTCATGACAACACCACCAGAACACCCCCGGATCGCTTACGCCGCCAGACGGCACGCCGTACCGGATAGTGGAGAGTGAAAAGGGCCCCCGCCATTCCCGAGATGGTGGGGGCCCGGCAATTTTTGCCGCTCAAAGATCAGAACGGTGTCGCCCATTCCTGCCGGACGTACGGACGGGCCGAGGGGTCCCATTCCGGGGAGCCTGGACCGATCGGGCCGTTCACGAACTCTGGGTGCTGCCGGTCGTACCGGATGAAGTCCTGCGACGCCTTCACGGCATAGGTGTGAGCTTCCTCGTTGTCGAGTTCTTCAAGATGGGCGAGATCGGCCAGCGCCGCGCGGTGCAACAGGAACTCCCGGTACTTCGCAGGGTCGTCCTCATCCGGCGGGTTGTTCGCCGTGCGCGTCATGAACGCGTGGATCTGCGCGGTGAGGTTGGTGACGCCCATGTACGCGACCTCCGGAGGCGGCGCATCGAATCCGGCACCGGTGATCGGGTCAAGCATTGGCATCTCCGTCGGTGAGCTCAAAGAGGCCCGCTTGGGCGCGGCCGAGCGCGTTATCGAGTTGCCGGGCGTGATGGGCGGCGGCATTCAGTGCGTCGATGGTCTGGCGCACGTGGTGCTCGGTGACGTCGCCTTCGGACTGTAGGCGGCCTTCGGGGTACATGAGGGCCATGGCCGCCGCGGTCTGCTCGTAGGTGACGGCCTGGCGCTGGGCGGAGTCCACGAGCGAGCCGAGCATCCGGTACACGTCGCCGGGCCGCGCCGGCGGGTGGGCGCGGGTGTGGAGGTTGAGGTTGAACACGGCATTGCCCACGGCCTCGGCGAGGAGGGCGGTCATGGTCGTGTCGAGGGCCTGGGCGCTCGGTGCGGTCGTCATGCTCGGGTCTCCTCCTGGAAGCCGTGGATCTTGCGGGAAGGCCGGGCGACGGCCCCCGCTCCGGACGGTCGTGCCCCGCTGTGCCCTTGCCGGGTTGGGAGTGGTGGAGGGCATCAGGAGGCGCCGATCCACAGCAGCCCGACCGCGGCCACGGCAAGGAGAAGCCGGGCCCACGACGGCCACGGCGCCCACCAGGCGGTGGCGCCGGCCCCGGCGGCGAGGGCGAGGAAGACGATGCGCTGGAGGCAGTCCCCGCCAGCGGCCATGTCGGCCCGGATCTCCTGGATCTCGTTGGTGCGGGAGTTCATCTCCTGCTGGAGCTGCGCCCGCGTCACCGGGTCGCCGGCGTCGGTGTTCTTGAACGTTTCGCTGTACATGTGGCGTTCCGCTTCGAGGCGCCGGATGGCCTCGTCGGGTGTCTCGCTCGGCATGTGCTCCCCTCCCTTGTGGGTAACAGTCAGTAGCGGCGGGGCGGGGCCGCCCCGCCCCGCCGCTGAGAAACCCCCCGGTCGCACCCCCACGGGTGGAGGGGCGGAGGGGGAACGGCAAGGGGCGGGGCCGCCTCGCCCCGCCCCGCCGCTACACCAGGTGACCTACAGCACCGGCTCGGCTGGTACCCGGTACTTCGTGTATTGGCCCGAGTCGTCGCGTTCCGCTTCGCCCTTGTCGGCCCAGGACTTGCACCAGTCCCGCACGGTGCGCACGGCCACCTCGTACCCCTCCTTGGACAGCCGCTCGTGCAGCCGCTTCGGCTCCAGTCCTGCCCGCCCGGCATCCCGCAGCAACTCCAGCGCCCGGTCCTTCGGCGCCCTCGGGAGCGGGGCCGGCGCCTGCGGTGTCCCCGGTACGACCGGAGGCCGGGACGGCTCGCCGGTCGCCCGGATCACCTCCTCGAAGCCGTCGCCCGCACCGGCCGGTGCGGCGGGCGCGGATGCCGACGGGGGAGCGAGGAGGTAGTCGTCCTCCTCGCGCGCCGGGTGACTGGCGCCGCCGTCGATGACGTACAGCCTCGGCCGCCCCGTCGTCCCGACAGCCGCCGATGGCTGCGCCTGGGCGGCCGGGGAAGCAGGCACCGGCGGCGCGGCCGGGACCGGGGTCTTGGCGGCGGCCAGTGTGGCGTCGGCGGCGGCGAAGGCGTCCGCCGCCGACCCGCTCGCCGAGGCGACTGCCTTCGTCGTGGTGGTGCTGGCGGAGGCGTCGGCGTCGTCCATGTCGGCGAACGCGTCGGACTGCACGATCTCGGTCGCGGACATCGCTGTGTCGTCGAGAAGGGCTGCGGCATCCTCGCTCAGTTCCCCGAGGTGGATTTCCTCCGGATACAGCCCCCGCAGAGTGCGGGCCCAGCGCTGCCCGTAATAGCGCCCGGCAGGAACCGAGGCGGAAATGCGGTCGATGACTGGGCGGCGGTCCGCGACGGCATTGCAGATCGCCGTGATCTCGTTCGGCGTGAGACGCCAGCCCTTGAAGGTACGGATGGGCGATTCCTTTCCCATCATGTGGAATCCGGAACCCGAATACGGGGCGTCGTTGGGGTCGAGCATCTTGAACCCCGGGAAAAGATAAGCCAGTTCCTCGGGATCGGTGACCGTCATGCCGATGCGCAGCTTTGACTGTTTCTTCATCATCGCCGTGATGGTGTCCTGGGTGGCGCGCAGACCACAGGTCAATGCCCGCACCCTTACTGCGCGCCCGAGTTCAATCACGTCGTCGAGGAGGTCTTTGATGTCGTGCGGGAGCTGAGCGGTCTCGTCCGCGACGACGACGATCGCCGGAACCTCGGGCGAGACGGGGATGACATCGGTGTTCCGCGACCGCATGAGCCGTTGGTAGCGGGCCTTGCGGGTGGTGATGACCTGCTTCGCCATGCGGAGCATGATGCGGGCCTCGTCCGGGGTGTTCGCTGTCCAGTCCACGATCGGTGCGACCGCGGATTCCTCGACCGCCCAGGGGGTGATCCATGGCAGGGAGATACCGGCGCCGGTGATGTCGATATGCCAGATCAACGCATCGGGCATCCGCGACAGGTTGGCGTTGAAGGTGTGCAGCTGGTTGGTTTTTCCGCTGTCGGTTTCGCCGATGAGAATTCCGCATTCGCTCAGAAGCGACGCCAGGGTTTCCGTGCCGTCCGGGTGCAGGCCGATCGGGAACGGCTCGGTGATCGTCAGCTCCGAATAGTCCTCCGGGTAGGGGATCAGGTCCGCCAGGATGTCCCGGGTGGTGACACGGATGAGGGCCTGGCCCCGGTGCGCGCCCTGCGCGACCTCGACGCCGCACCCGGGCGGCAGCCGCAGATCGGAGGCGAACGCGTCCTTGTGCTGGGCGACATGCTGGACGAGCGCGCCGCCCGGCAGTTCGACCGGCAGCGTGTAGCCGGCATCCCTCGGCCACGGCTCCATGTCGGGGCAGTGCACGCCCTTGATGCCGGTGATTCGCTCCAGTCGCTCCTCCCACTCGGTGGTCTTGGCGTAGATGTCGCGCTGCATCAACAGCTTCGCGCGCCGCTCCTTGCGCCCGTCCTCGGTGCGGAGCATCGCCCGGTTGATCAGGCCGAGGAACGCCGCGAGCGAGGCGCCGAAGGCGACGCTGCCCCCGTTGAGGCCGACGAGCGCCCACGAGCACCAGGTGCCCCCGGCCAGCCACGAGGCCGCCCGTACGGTCATGGCCGAGCGGGACAGTCCCTTGCGGGCGTCGAGGATGCCGCCCCCGACGGCGACGGCCAGCGCCAGCTCCAACGGTGAGTTCGGCGGCAGCGCGGCCACGTCGGCGTCCACGCAGAGGCCGGCGGCAGTGACGGCGGAGGCCACCAGCGTGGTCTCCCCCGGGCCCATGCGCGGACCCCAGTCCCATGCGACAGACATGATCAGATCCCTCCCCTAGGTTGGCTGGTCAGACGTTCCACATGGCCTCGGCAGCGGGGCCCTTGCGGGGGTTCTCGCGCCGGTTGAGGTCCTTGGCGTGCAGGGTGCGGAAGAGCTTGAAGACGTCCATGGCCTCGCTGGAGGCGGAGGCGATCATGCGGGCGAGGGTGCCGATCATGTCGGTCACGGAGTCGTCCACCGGGTACGAGTCGCGGGTGCGCGTGTGCAGCACCTCGACCGTCGCGGAGACCGCCTCCAGCGCGACCGGCAGGCCGGCGTACTCGCGGCCGACGATGACCATGTCCTCGGGGATGTAGGTCGTGTAGACGATCGCGACCGACTGGGACTGCATCACAAAGTGGCTCGGCTGGAAGGCGGTGCCACCGGAGCCGGGGACGACGCCGATGTTCCACATCCGCTCGCCGGGGCCGTTGCGGGGGGACTCGTGGCGGGCGAGGTCGTCGGCGTGCACGGTGCGGAAGTGCGGGTTGATCTGCTCGGCGTAGTCGGCGGCCTGCATCACCTTCGTATAGACCCCGACGAGGGCCTGCACGAGCGGCTTGAGCACGGGGTACTTGACGTCGGTGTTGATCGCCAGGGCCTTGACGGCCTGGGCGCACTGGCGGACGCCCTCGGGCAGCCCGGCGTACTCCGCCGCGACGGCGATCATCGTCGGCGGCATGTAGCGCGAGTACGAGTCGCGCAGGTCCTCGCAGGTGCGGACGAGTACGGACATGGCGCTGATTCCTCCGGGAGTGATGGCCCCGCCGCCGGTCGTGGCGGGGGCGGTGGTGGTCGCGGCCGTGGTGCCCCGGGCGGGGGTGGCGACCTTGCCGGTGACCGCCGCGATGCGGGCGTTGCGGGCGTTGGTGGTCTGGGCGCGGCCGTACAGGCGCAGCCAGATCCGGCGGGCGGTGACGAACCCCCAGGCGTAGGCCGGGTTCCCCGCGCCGCGTCGGGGGAAGAAGAGCCGCTTCAAGGTGACGAGCATGCCGATGGCGACGCCGGGCGGCGTGAGCACGGCCCCGGTGAGCCCGGCGGCGGCGCCAGCCATTCCCACGCGGGCGCCGTGCGGGACGGCCCGGCGAGCACGGGCCCGCCACGGGCCGGTACGGCGCCACCAGGCGGCGACACGGCGGTTGATGCGACGGCGGCGCAGCCGGGTGCGGGCCCGGGCCCGCAGCAGACGGGCCAGGACGGCGCGGCCTCGGCGCTGCCGGGCCGTCCCGCCGCCGACGGTTGCCTGGCCGCCGCCCTGAGCGCCCGCCTGGCCGCCCTTGGGCGTCTTGGTGAGTGAGACCTTCCCGCCGTTCGTGCCGCCGCCCGGGCCAGCGCTGCCGCCTCCGGCGGTCTGCTGGCGCCGCGCGGCCCGGCCGAGTGCCGCCCGGGCCCCGGCCATGCCCCGCTGCATCCGCCCCCGGACCCCGCCGCCAGCGCCCGCACCGCCCGTGCGGCCTCCAGCAGCGCCTCCGGTTCCACGGCCGCCCGCACCCGGCGTCGTGCCCGTACGCGTCCCGGCCTGCCCCCCAGTGCCCTTGCTGCCCCGAGTGGTCGGACCGCCCGTTGCTCCGGTACGAGTACCGGGTGTGCCGTTCGCCGTCGAGTCGGTCGCTCCGGTGCCCCGGCGGCCCCGGCGCCCCGGCCCGGTGGTCCCGGCGGCGCCGGTGCCGGTGGTTCCGGTGCCGCCCGCTACACGACGCGCGGCACCACGGACGGCACCGCGGAGCCCGCCGCCGTAGCCGGCACCCCCGCCGTAGCCACCGGTCCCGGTGCGCCACCGGCCAAGACGGCCAGGAGTGAAGCCACCCCACAGACCCCCAGCCGCGTTCCCGGCCCGGCCCGTACGGCCTGCGGCGCGGCGTCGGCCCGCTCGGCGGGTGGTCTGGGCATTCCTGGTGGCCCGGTGAGCGGTGTAGGCCGCGACGCCGCCCTCGGCGACGCCCGTCGCGACGGCTCCGGCGACTCCGGCGGCGCCGTAGGCGAGAGAGACGGAGCCGACGATGGCCGAGGCAGTGGTCGCGAGCACGGGCACGACGCGGATCGTCGTCGAGGGTTCGGCGGAGCCGTCACCGTTGCCGGATGCCGGGGAGGCTGACGGGTCGTCGGTGGTCTGGATGATGATCTGCGGGGTGGTGAGGTCGTCGTCAGCGGGAGCGGGCGCGGTCTTTGGTTGTGCCATGACATCTCCATCAGGTGAAGAGCGGGCCGGGGCGGTTGTGGGCGCCCCGGCCCGTTGTGCATGGGGAGGGGGAGTCAGCTGGTGCGCGGGGGGACAGTGATCATCGCGTCACCATCTGCATTCGTGTGAGACGAATTCGCGTCACCGTGGCTGGATTGGCCGGATGGTGCGGTGGCAGCGGCGATCTGCGCCTGACCCCATGAGGGCGACCGGCCGTACGAGCGGGCCAAGGCCCGGGGACCGATCGACTCGCCACGGGCCCGGGCGGCCCGCACCTCGGCGCGCGCGGCGGCGCGGTCCTCGGCGTCCTTGTCCCGGTTCGGCTTGGCCGTCTTGGCGCGCCGCTGCTGCCGGGCCCGCGAACGGTCCGCCGCGTTCTGGTCCGAACCCGGGGCCGGATTGCCGGAGCCGGTGTTCGGGGTGTCCGCCCCGCCCTCGGCGGACGGGGTGAACGCGGGCGGGGCCGTGCCGTTCTGGGGAGCGTTCGGGGAGGCGTTCTCCACCGGGGCGTTCTCGGTGTTCTCCGAGGTGTTCTCGAACGGGTTGACCTGCGTGTTCGCGTCCTCGTCGGGCTTGTGGTCGAGGAGCATGTGGACGCGCCAGATGATGATCGCGATCACGGTGACGACCGCGATCGTCAGGCCCACGCGAGGAATGCCGTTCACGTGCGCCGCGACGTTCGCCGCGAACATGATCATCAGAGCTTGCGGAATCTCGCGCTTCGACCGGAACGCCGAGACCGCGTACACGTCGATCGTCACGGGAACGGCCGGAGCGATCGACGGATCGACGCCCGCGAGAACGGCCAGCTTGTACTCGCCCGAGGCGAACACCGCGATGCCGGCGACGAGCGCGATCCCAGGAGCCTGCCTCCAGACCCACGCCTGAAGACACGCCCACTTGGCCGCCGCGGACTCCCGGCGCTCCGCCTGGGCGCGAGCCTCC
>NZ_JAJQQS010000031.1 GCF_021228125.1 Streptomyces albireticuli | reverse complement strand
GAGAACGGGTCCTCGGGGCTCTCAGGAAAGAGCGTCATCGGTTCATCGTCCGTCACATCCTCCACAGTGATGGGTAGGAAGCACGAGCGCTTGCCGACCTCTACACCATCCAGGGAACACCCCGGAGACACGGAGGGGGTGCGGCGGGCGCGGAGGCGGAGGCGGGGGTGCGGCGGGCGCGGAGGCGCGGCGGGGGTGAGGGGATGCGAAGGGGGTGAGGGGATGCGGTGGGGGTGCGGATGCGGTGGGCGCGGGGTGTACGGGCGGGCGGGGTGTACGGGCTGGGCTCAGGGCGGCGGGTACAGGCTGAGACCGGGCAAGGAGTGCGACAGGTACGGGCAGGGGCAGGGCGGCGGCATGCAGGCCGGGGCCGGGCCGCGAGTGCGACGGGGGACGGGCCAGGGCCCGGCCGCGAGTGCAACGCTGCAGGCAGGAGCCGGACCGCGAGTGCAGGCCGGGGCACGGGCAGGGGCGCAGGTACGGGCCGGGCCGCAGCACGGGCAGGGCCGCGGGCACGGACCAGGCCGCAGGGCAGGGTCAGGCGCGGGGGCAGGGCAGGGTCAGGTGGGCAGGCCCAGGACGCTGCGGGCGATGGCGTCGCTGTCGCCGGCGGTAGCGGAGTTGACGCAGGGGCGGATACCGGTCTCGGTCACCCAGTTCGCCCCTTCGGTCGGCACCCCGTACACGTACCGACGGGGGTGGACCGCACCATCCACACCGATAGTACGGAAGGGGCGGGCGGTGACCGCCACTCCCCCGGTGACGTACGCCCCCGCGGCGGAAGGGGCGGCGCCTGCGACGGGACCCGCGGCCCCAGCGGCAAAACCCCGCCCCGACGCCGGCCGGGCGCGGGTGGCGGGGGCGGGGGTGGTGGGGAGGATGTAGGGGGTCAGCTGGTGGTGGTCCCTCAGGTGGGCCAGGACGGGGCTGGTGGTGCGGGTGAGGTCCACGGCGGGCAGGCGGGCATCGAGGAGGGCGGTGGCGTGCCAGGTGCGGCCGGGGACGGCGGAGGCCGCGGTGAAGCGGTTGTTGCGGGGGTCGGGGGTGACGGTGAAGCGGGGGCCGGCGATCTCGGCGACGCCGGCGTCGAGGAGGGCCACCAGTTCCTCGACACGGGACCAGGGCGGTCCCAGGGACAGGTAGGCGTGCAGCGGGGTGAACCAGCCCCGTACGTCGGTGCGGTAGGACTCCGCCCCGACGCCGCCGTCGTTGATCACCGCGCGTATCTCGTTGCGGATGTCGCGCAGGACGTCCAGCGCGGATTTCAGGGCGCTGGTGAGATTGCCCCGGCGGGCCTGGGCGACGTCCGCGAGGAGATGGGCACGCAGGAAAGCGCGCCAGGCGGCCGGGGAGGAGGTGGCGGTGGTGTCCCAGGGGCGGGCGATCCTCGCCCAGTCCCAGCGGAGATGTCCGGGGAGGCGGAACTTACGCAGGATCTGCTGCTCGGCGCCCGAGGACCAGGGAGCGGTGACGTAGAGGGCGTGGAACTCGCGGGCGGTGGCGGGTGAGGCGGCTTCGGCCACCAGGCGGGTGTAGTAGACGGTCTCGACTTCTTTGGCGATCAGCGGCCAGCAATCGCGGCGGAAGTCCGCTCCCCCGCCCGGGCCCGCCCGTTCCCGCAGGGCCCGGGCGGCGGCCTGGGTGAGGAAGACCGGTTCGTGGCGGCCGTCGCCCTTCTCGTTGTCCGCCCGCGCGTGCAGGGGGACACCCCGGCGTGACCCGCAGATCAGATGGGGTTCGCCGCCGGAGGGAAGGTAGCGCAGGCGGCCGCTGGCCTCCCGGGTGAAGGTGCCGCCCCGGCCGGTGGTGAGCAGGGCCATGTGATCGAAGAAGGACAGACCCAGCCCGCGGACGATCAGCGGCCGGCCCGGCGGGAGGACACGGGGACCCAGATCGGTATCGGCGGGGCTGGCGGGCCGCTGGTAGCACCCGCCGGTACGGGCCGCGAAACGGGCCAGGGCTGCTTCCTCACCGGTGGGGCGAACGGGGGTGTGACCGGTGGCCAGGACCAGCTGGTCGACCTCGAAGACCCGGCCCCTCTCACAGGTCAGGCGCTGACGCCCGGCGGGAGTGTCGGTAACGGCGACGATACGGGTGTGATGGCCGCGCACGGTCAGACGAGCGGGAGCACGCAGAAGGATCTCACGGTGGGCCCATTGCAGATAGTGACCGTAGAAGGAACGGCGGCAGTAACTGCCCGGGCGGGCGGAACGGGCCTGGTCGAGGACCCCGGCCGGGTAAGCGCCGGGTATACGGCCGGCCGCCAGAGCCACGGCCCACCCGTACAGACTCGGCCCCGCGTACAAGGGGCCGGACATACGCACAGAACGGTCAGCGAACGCGGTGATCTGACAGGCCACGATGTTCATGATCAGATGGGGTGGCTGATCGGTACGCCAGACCTCACCGGAACCGAAACCCCAGGGCTCGAACAGCTCGACAACGGCCGGAGGACCGGGGTGCGCGCGGGCGTTAGCGACGAGACGCTCCAGCACGGACAACCCGCGAGGGCCTACACCGACTATACCGATCCTGAGCACCGCGCTCCGCTCCCTCCTCTCCCCCACCCCACCCGCCCCACCCGTCCTCCCCTCCGGCCGCCGCCTGACCCGTACAGCGGCCGGGGTATGCCGGGCATGGCGTGGACTCTAGAAGAAGAACTCACCGGGAAACGGCAGAACGAGAGAATCAGCACCCGCGAGACACCCAGGAAGAGACCACCAGCGGATGGTCGGGCGGGGACGGGTGAGGGCGGGGCGAGTGGGGCGGGTGGGGTGGGGTGGGGTTACCCGGGAAACCGGTACCGGGCGGGACGGGCGGTGTGATCAGGTGACGGGATGGAAGCCGCCGCGTTCCGCCCGCGCTGCCGCCCGGCAACCGGGCCCAGGACTCCGCCTTACAGGTCGTCGGGCAGGAGACGGAATGACTGGTGGCCGGTCAGGGGGCGCACCATGCGGAAGTGCCGGTCCGTGGTGAAGATGAGGTCGGTGGCGTACACGGCGGCGAGGGCCACGTTCATGGCGTCGGCCAGCCCGATGCCCTTGCCGCCGTCGGCGTCCGTGTATCCCTGCGCCACGGCGATCGCCGTGCTCAGATGCGGCCCGACCGGCGGGACTTCGAATCGCCGGGTGGCGGTGTTGGTCTCGATGAAACGTGCGGCCGTGATCGCCGCCCGTGCGCCTTTCCTGCTCGTGATGAGGTAGTCCAGCTCGGCCAGGACCAGGGGGGAGATCACCAGGTGGCTGATGGCGGCCAGCGCTTTCCGGTGGGCTTCGTGCCCGGTGATGTTCTGGTCCAGCAGCCGGTAGAGCGCGTTGGTGTCGGCGATGGCGACGCGGCTCACGAGCCCATTCCTCGCAGCGTGTCCTCGATCTCGTCATCGGTGAGGTCCGGGAGGCCGAGCTGGGGCAGGTCGATGTCGCCCATGGGGTCGGTCGGGTAGGGCGGGACCTCATGTGCGTCGATGGGGACGAGGCGGGCCACGGGGCGGCCGTTCTTGGTCACGGTGACCGTATCGCCGCGTTCGGCGGCGGCGAGGATCTGCGAGGAGTTCTGATTGAACTCACGAGCCGTAGCTTCCATGTACTACATGTTACTACTTCGCGGGTTCCTGAGGGCTCCCGACGTGTCCGTCACAGGGCGGGAGCCCTCCCGCGAGCTGCGGGGCTCAGCCGGCGGTGGGGGCGCCGGCGACGCGGCGCTCGCCGTTGTTGCGCTGCTGCCAGGCCCGGTAGACATCGGTGGCGGCGGTACGGGGCTCATGACGCATGGGCAGGCGCCGGTCGCTGTAGTCCTTAGCGAACTCGGCGTAGAACGTACCGAGCTCGAAGTACTTACGATCGTCCACATAGTGAGGGGCGTAGTCGTCACGGTTGGTGAGGAAGACGACCTCGTCGGGGCTGGCGTAGTAGAGAGAGCCCAGGCACATCGGGCAAGGGTGGGCCAGGACGTAGATGGTGGTACCGGTCAGGTGCTCGGTACCCAGGCGGGTACAGGCCTCGCGGATCGCGAGGATCTCGGCGTGCGCGGTGGGGTCACTGGTCTGGGCAACGAGGTTAGGGCTCTCGGCAAGGACCCGACCGTCCTTGACGATGACGGTCGCGAAGGGACGGCCGCCCTCTTCGACGTTACGGCGGGCAAGATCGATAGTGCGCTGGATGAAGTCCATAAAGGCTCCCCGGGATGATGTGGCGTGGTGTGGCGTGCGGTGCGGAGGGGACAGAACGGGATAGGACGGGGCGGGACGGGGTGGTGCGGGGTGGGTGGGCAGGGGGCGGGCCGGTGTCCGGTGGCCCGCCCCCTTGTTGTTGCGGTGCGGCTGGTGCGGGACGGGGTCAGAAGGGCTTGGTGGGCAGGTACTTGCCGTCCAGGGTGATCACCGCGCGCTCACCGCCCTCGGGGTCGGCGACCTTCTTCACATCCAGCCGGAAATTGATCGCGCTGATGATGCCGTCACCGAACTGCTCGTGGACCAGAGCCTTGAGAGTGGTGCCGTAGACCTGGAGCATCTCGTAGAAGCGGTAGATGGTCGGATCGGTGGGGACACCGCCGGGAATCGAACCGCGGGTGGGGATGGTCTGCAGCAGCACCGCCGCGTCGTCGTCCAGGCCCAGCAGCGCGGCCACCGCCTTCGCGGAAGCCTCCGGCAGCGGATGCTGACCCAGGACAGCGGCAGTGACGAAAGCGACAGACAGACCCGCGGCATCCGCCACCTCCTGCCAGGAAAGATCCTTAGCGGTCTTAGCGGCAACAGCCTGCGCGGCGAGCCGCTCACGGGCGGTGGCATCGAACTGTGCATGAATCATGAGAAAAACGTCCTTTCAGATACGGGTGAGAGGTTGGAGCGGGGGTGGGGGTGGGGGTACGGGCGCCTCCCCGACCCGGCGGGATACCAGGGCACACAGGGGGCACCGGTACAAGGGGGGTAAAGCGCTGGGGGTTCAGGCGGAGGACCAGACCAGGCGGGGGCCGGGCCAAGCGGAAGGCCGGGGGGATCAGGCCAGGCGGGCGTGGGGTCAGGAGGGCGTGGAGTCAGGCGGCGAGGGCGGTGAAGCGGCCGCTCGCGGCGTCGAGTTCCTCGACGGTGCCGGAACCGATGTCGTAGACCCACCCGTGCAGGCTCAGCGTGCCCCGGGCCAGAGCACGGGCGACGCTGGGATGGGTGACGAGATTCGCCAGCTGGGCCAGGACATTGTCACGGACCAGCGCGGCGACCCTGCCACCAGCGCCCTCGGCGCCCCGGGTGGCCGGGATGGCCGGGGTGGCCGGGACGTCCTGGGCAGGGGTGGTGCGGGCGCGGGCGGCATCGGCGTGGCGCAGCCAGCCGGCGACCGCGGGCACGGCCGTGAGGTCATGACCCTCGGCGAGAGCGGTCATGGCCCCGCACGCGGAATGCCCGCACACGATGACGTCACCGACACCCAGGACGGCCACCGCGTACTCGATGCTCGCCGCGACCGCATCGACGGCCGGGGTATGAGCGGGCACCAGGTTGCCGGCGGTACGGATGACGAACAGCTCACCCGGCTCACGCTGGGTGATCAGCTCGGGCACGACACGGGCATCGGAACAGCTGATGAACAAGGTGCCCGGACGGTGCGTGGTGGCAAGGTGCGCGAAAAGCTCCGCGCGGGCGGGGAAGACATCCCGCTGGAAGCCGTGAACTCCCTCGGCGAGGTGGCGCATGGTCACTCCCTTGGTGGTCTGTGCCGGCCGGGGGGGCCGACGTCATCCACTGTGCATGACCTGTGCTTATAGTGTCCAAGTCGTGAAAAGCATGACTTGTATTGGTCGTGTCTATAGGTAGGTCTGGTAAACGCGGGCCGGAAACGGAAGCCCGGCCCGCGCGGGTACTCGGGGTGTGAGGTCAAGGTCATGGAACTGCGTCATCTGCGCTACCTCCTCGCGGTCGCCGAACACGCGAGCTTCACCCGGGCCGCCGAAGCCCTGCACATCTCCCAGCCCACCCTCTCCCAGCAAGTCAAACAACTCGAGAAAGCCCTCAAAACACAACTGCTGGACCGCACCGGACGCACCGTACGCCTGACCGACGCAGGCCGCGCCTACACCCACTACGCCCGGGCCGCACTCCAGGACCTCGCCGCCGCCGAACGCGCCGTCCTGGACGTACAAGACCTCACCACAGGAACACTGCGGCTCGCGATGACCCCCACCTTCACCGCCTACCTCATCGGCCCCCTCACAGCCGCCTTCCACACCCGCCACCCAGGCATCACCCTGGAAGTAAGAGAACTGACACAAGACCGCATCGAAGCCGCACTCCTGGCCGACGAAACAGACCTGGGAATCGCCTTCAGCGGCACACACCTACCAGGAATCGAAGCAACACCACTGTTCACCGAAACACTCACCCTGGTCGTCGGACCCCACCACCCACAAGCAGACCGGACGAAGGCAGCCGGGAACCAGACGACCGAGCCGAAACAGACAGCCGGCACGAAGCAGACGGAGACAACCAGAACGACAACCGGGACAGAGACAGCAACCGGAACAGAGACAACCCCGCCGGAGGCAACCCGGCCGGAGGCGGAAGCAGAGGCGGAGACAGTGAAACCACCGGCGAAGGAGCGGGAGCGGGTGGAGGAGCTGCCGGTACGGGAACTCGCCGGTCACCCACTCGCACTGCTCAGCGGAGACTTCGCCACCCGCGGACACATCGACGCCTACTTCACCAGGCAGAACGTACAACCACACATCGCGGTCGAGGCCAACTCCCTCAACGCACTCACCGAAATCGTCCAGCGCACCACCCTCGCCACCGTCCTACCCGACGCCATCACCCACCACCACCCCCACCTCCACCCCATCCCCCTCACGCCACCCCTCCCCACCCGAACAGTCACACTCCTCCACCGACAAAACGCCTACCGCAGCGCCGCAAACACCGCATTCACCACACTCACCCACCAATGGCTACAGCAAACAGGATGGACACAACCAGGACCGGAGAACGCACGGGGCGAGGAGCGAGACAGGGCCTGAGGCCCGACGGCAGCGCCAGAAGTGCCGGCGGCGCGAAGAGGAGGGCAGCCGTGACACCCCCGGAGGTCAGTGGGTGAAACGGCGAACGTAGCGTCTCTGCCACGGCGTCTCGACGGCGTGGCGGTCGTAGTAGCGGCGTACGAACGCGACCGCCCGGGCAGGCGGGACACCATCAAGAACAGCGAGACAAGCCAGAGCGGTACCCGTACGACCACGACCACCACCACAACCAACCTCCACCCGCTCCCCCACCGCCCGCTCCCACACCTCGCGCAACACGCTGCGGGCGTCAGCGGGATCGGCGGGAAGCCGGAAGTCCGGCCAGCGCAGCCACCTCGCCTCCAGGGAACGCTGGGAGGAGGCGTACCGAGCAAGTGAACGGCGTAGACGGGGACAGGACCATCCGGCAGGGGACGGCGCAGCGCCCGGCCGCGGATCAGGCGGCCGGAGGGCAAACGCAGGACGCCCGGGGCGTCGGGGTTCCACAGATCGGTCATCCACCCACGGTAACGGGCAGGCTGCCCCCTGCCCGGAGTAGGTGCCGGGGCCGGGCGGTCAGGGGGTGTTGAGGTAGGTGAGGACGGCCAGGACGCGGCGGTTGCTGTGGTCGTCGTCGGTGATGCCGAGTTTGCCGAACATCGAGGTGGTGTATTTGCTGATGGCGCTCTCGCTGAGGAAGAGCTTCCGGCCGATGGCCTGGTTGGACAGCCCTTCGGCCATGAGGGCGAGGACGGAGTGCTCGCGTTCGGTGAGCTGTCCCAGGCGCCGGTGGGAGGTGCCGCTGCCGAGCAGTTTGGCGATGACGGCCGGGTCCATGGCGGTGCCGCCGGCGGCGACGCGTTCGAGGGCGTCGATGAACTGGTCGGCATCGAAGACGCTTTCCTTGAGGAAGTAGCCGATGCCGCCGGCGCCGTCGGCCAGGAGCTCACGGGCGTAGAGCTGTTCGACGTACTGGGAAAGGATCAGCACAGGCAGGCCGGGGAGTTCACCGCGGGCGGCCAGCGCCGCGCGCAACCCCTCGTCCGTCTGCGTGGGAGGCATGCGCACGTCGACGACCGCGACGTCGGGCCGCCATCTGCGCAGCGCGTCAAGGGTCTCGGGCCCGGTGGTGGAGGTCGCCACCACCTGGTGGCCGTACGCCTCCAGGAGACGGACCATGCCGTCACGCAGGAGGTAGAGGTCTTCGGCTACGACTATTCGCATGGCACCATCATCCTCACCCGGGTCGGACCGCCCACCGGGCTGGTGATCTCCAGAGTGCCGTCGAAGACCGAAAGACGGCGACGCAGCCCCGCGAGCCCTCCCCCATCCCGCTCGGCGGCCCCGCCACGGCCGTCGTCCTCCACGGCGACGACGACGCCGGTACCGCCCCAGACCAGGGAGACGGCCGCCCGGGTGGCATGGGCGTGCTTGGCCGCGTTGGTGAGCAGTTCGGCGACAGCGAAGTACAAAGCGGACTCCACCGGCACCTCCAGGCGCACCTCGGCACCGGCACTGACGGTGGTTTCGAGGGGGCTGTCCAGGGCGAGGGCGCGCACGGCGTCCACGAGCCCGCGGTCGCTGAGGACCGGCGGGTTGATCCCCCTGACCAGTTCGCGCAGTTCGGACAGGGACGTCGCGGCACCGGCCCGCGCGTCGCGCATCAGCGCCCTGGCCCGGCCGGGGTCGGTTTCCATCAGCCGCTCCGCAGTGGCCAGGGACAGGCCAAGGCCGACCAGGCGGGCCTGGGCCCCGTCGTGCAGGTCCCGTTCGATCCGGCGGATCTCGGCGGCCTGCGCGACGGTGACATCCGCGCGCTGCGCGGTCAGTTCCTCCACCCGGTCCGCCAGCACCATCGCGGGCGAGGGGCGCAGGAAGCGGACGGCCACCGGGCGGACGGCCCGCCAGGCGTACGGGGCGGTGGCCAGGGCCGCGGCCAAGGCGAGGATCCCGACCAGACGTGCAGCGGGTTCCGGGCGGGCGAGGGTAAGGAGTCCTGCGGCGACGGCAGCCGGCGGGAAGCAGGCGAGTGCGCCCGCGGTGAACGGCAGGAGCGCGGTGAAACGCAGGTCGCGCCAGGTGGCGGGGTCGTACCACCACAGGCGCCACTTCTGGTCGCGCAGGGCGTCGCGACGGGTGCGCTCGTAGGAGAAACCGTTCCACCAGTGCCCGGTGGACAGCTGCGATACCGCGGGGGCCTGCCGGTACCCGGCGGGGACAGCGGTGTCCGTCCACTTCCCCACCAGGAAACGTACCGCCCTGCAGACCGTGCGGCACAGGGCGAGCGTGCCCGTGCACACCAGCACGAGCGGCGCGAGCCACGACCACGGGTTCGCCGCCCCCCACCGGATCCCCAGAGCCACGGCACCCGCCCACACCAGGGGGACCAGCATGCTCAACGATCCCACGACGCATGACCGCACGAACCCCACGCCGACGCGCGCCACCCACGAACCCAGCTGTCTCATCACGCTTCTTCCCCCACCCCTTTTGGTCCGGTGCCCCACCACTGTGCACCGGGCGCCGGGGTGCTGCGGCCCTGGTCAGGCGGAGAGTGGGCCTAGCCCCACCCCGCCGGGGGCCCAGACCGATACCGGCCGGGTCCCCGCGCTTCGTAGCGTCGTCGGTATGGATACCAACACGCACAGCACCACTCCCGCGGCAGCAGCGGCGCTCCTCGCCTCCCCCCGTACCCAGGAGGCCTTCGGCAGGGCGAGGAGCGCCCTGAAGGTCTACGGGGCGCTGAGCGCCGCCGCCTTGGTGACGGTCGTCGCGGTGGCGGTCAGCGGGCATACGGTGAACACGTTCATGTGGGTGCGGGCCGTGCTGCTGCCCGTGGTCGCGGTGCTGCTCCACCGGATGACCGTCTCCGCCTCCCGGGGATCGAAGCGGGCCTACGAGCGGGTGAGCGCCCTCACCGTCATCATGCCGGTCGCCATCATCGGCGTGGACCTGATCCCGGGCGTCTGCCCCCTGTGGTACGCGGCGATGCAGGTCGTGTGCATGGTGCCCGTCGTGCGGACGGCGTTCGCCGTGCGCGGAGCGGTGCTGCGAGGCGTCTTCACCAAAGGTTTCCCGGCTTCACGGAGGTGAAGGCATTTGCCGCCACCGGAGGCGTTCACCGGTGCGGCAGGAAGTCCAAGGACACGTCGCACTCCAGTGCCGTCGCCAGGCACTGAAGGACGGGAAGAGTCGGAATGATCTTGCCCGACTCGACACGGGAGACGAACGCCTGGCCGGTGCCGGCGCGCGCGGCCAGGTGGAATCGCTGGCCGACCCGGCCTCGTTCAACTGCCGGTACGAAGCGCACGCGGGCCCTTGTGCTGCTGGGGGCCGGGGGCTGCCTGGTCACAGGGGCAGGGCCTGTGCCAGTTCGCGGTACTGCCGCAGCAGTTCGGGGTAGCTCTGTCCCGGGGGTAGGACGATCTGCACGGCGACGTGGTCGGCTCCTGCCTTCTGGAACTCCTCGATACGGGTGCGGACCTGTTCGGCGTCGCCGCATGCGACGAGGGCGTCGACGAGGCGGTTGCTGCCGCCGCCGGTGATGTCGTCCTCGGTGTAGCCGACGCGCTGGAGGTTGTTGGTGTAGTTGGGCAGGGTCAGGTAGTTGGTGAGGTAGTCGCGGGCGGTGGTGCGGGCGCGGGCCTCGTCGGTGTCGAGGACGGCTTTCATTTCCGGGCCGAGGAAGGGCTGGTCTCCCAGGGCCGTGCGGGCCTGGGCGGTGAACTCGGGTGTGACGAGGTAGGGGATGGCGCCGGCCGCGCGGTCGCCGGCCAGGCGGAGCATCTTGGGGCCGATCGCGGCGAGCACGCGCCGGTCAGCAGGTACCGGCTCGGGAGCGGTGTCCAGGGCGGTGAGGTAGTCCTGCATGGCGGAGTACGGGCGGTTGTACTGGGCGGCGAAGCGGGCGTGGCTGACGCCCAGGCCGAGGAGGAGGCGTTCGCGGTCGGCGGGGTCGAGGGCGGCGCGCTGCCGGGTGACATCGGCTGCTTGGTGCTGCCAGATGCTCAGGATGCTGGTGCCCACCGTGATGTGGTTCGTCGCGGCCAGCAGGTGGGCGGCGTGAGCGAGGCTGGGGCTGCCGCCGATCCACAGGGCCGCGTAGCCGAGCTCTTCCAGCTCCGCCGCGGCGTCACGGAGCCGGCCGAGGTCGTCGGGGTCGTCCGTCTGGAGTTTGTTGCTCCAGATGCCGATGGGGCCGAGGCCGGGGAGGGATGCCACGGTTTATCACCTGCCACGTACGGTGCCGGTCGCGCCGAGTCCCCAGGGAGGGTGCTGCCGTCGTCCCCGCATTAGGGCTGGAGGCGGTGGGGGGTCAGAGAGCGAGGATGTCCTTACGGGGGCCGCCGAGGGGGCCGCCGCTGTCGAACAAGGGGCCGCCTTCGGCGAGGGTGCCGGTGTCGACGGCCTGGAAGCCGGCACTGTCGGTCAGGTCGGCCACCTTCCGCTTGGCGCCGGCGTCGTCCCCGGCGAGCAGGACGATACGGCGCCCGCCGTCGACAGCGGGATCCTCGGCGAGAACCTGAGCGGGGTAGGTGTTGAAGCCCTTGACGACCTGAGCGCCGGGGATGAGCGAGGCGACGACCTCGGTGGGCGGACGGCCGCCGGTGTCGGCGTGCTCCAGGCGGCCTTCGGTCTCGCGCAGCGGGTTGATGGGGACGAGGACGGTGCGGTCCTGCCAGGAGGAGACCGAGGCGACCGCGCTCTCTTTCTGGTCCCACTGCACGGCCAGGACCACGACGTCACCGAAGTCGGCGGCCTCCTGGGCCGTCCCGGCCGAGGCGTTCCCGCCGAGCTCGCCGACGAGCCCGGTCAGGGCGTCCGGGCCGCGAGAGCTGGACAGTTTCACCTGGTGCCCGGCCCGGGTGAAGTGCCGGGCCAGGGCGGTGCCCAGACGGCCGGCACCGATGATTCCTACCTTCACGGCCTCAACCCTCCCGCGCTCTTGTGCTTGGCGCTTCCCGTGCGGGAGGCGGAGGAGGCCGAGGGGGTGCCGGGGTAGAACTTGCCGGTCATGTGGAAGAACTGGGTGCCGTTGAGGATGGTGTCGAACGTGCGGTGCCGGGCGTAGTCCTCCACCTGGGTGACGTACACGCCGCTGATGGGTTCGTGCCAGGCCACGGCGTACTGGCAGGCCCGCAGCCGGGTCGTGGAGTAGGTGATCTGCTGGGTCAGGCCCGTCAGTGTCCCCGGGCCCTTGATCACCTTGATCGTCGCCGCCGTGGCCGAGCGGAACGTGATCGTCGTCAGGAACGGGCCCTTGCCGATCGGGGTGTCCACCCCGAAGTCCGCCGTCCACGTCTGCCCCACCGCGGGCACGGTCGCGTCCGTGTATCCCGGCCCCCGGTCGCGGCACTCGTTCGGCCTGGACGGCGGCCGGGCTTCCACGGCGGTGGCTCCGGCGACGGAGGCGGCCAGGACGAGCGGCACGGCCGTGTACGCCAGACGGGAGAACTTCATCACCAGCTCCTTCGACTGCCCTCCCGGCCACGGAGTCGCGCTCCGGACCGGCTGTCTCCAGCAGTCCAGCACGCCCCCCTGCCCCCGGCGACCCGCACGGTCCACCAAGGTGAACATCCCACCGGACCCCGTGCATGGCCACCGTGGGCGGCACCCGGCGCGGGCGATTGCTGTCCGGATGGACTGCCGAGGCCCGTAGCACTGCCATCCGATGGTCCCTGCCGGGCGAAGCCACGCGGTCACAGGGGTACTGGGGCGAGGCGGACGGTCCAGGGACGCAGACGGATCCGTGGTGGCGGCGGGGTGGGCGGTGCGGGCGGCGGTTTGGGTTCACGCCAGGAAGCCACCGGTTTGGTCAGCCGCCGTGTCATCAGCGTCATGACGGTCCAGGCCAAGTGCGCTTCGGCGTGTTGGGTCAAACACTCACAGTCACGACAATTCCGGCGATCCCTCGTCCTGAGGAACTTGGTGCCGACGCAGACTGGGAGGGGGTGAGGCGGGTCGAGTGGCACAGCTGGGCCAGACTGGCCCCGGCCGGCCTCGCCTCGACCAGCGCCTTGCGTACGGCTTCGCCATGGACATGGGCGGGCAGGCCCCGCATGGCTACTGGCCCCGCAGCAGCTGGGCGAGGGCTTCGTCCAGATCGGTGCGGCCGGTTGCGACCGCCGTTTCAATCCAGTCGGCCGTGGCCCGTAACTTCTCCAGAGCGTCTGCGACCTGCTCGTGCTGCCGGTCGGTGAACTCGTGCCCCCGCAGCTTCGGCACCAGCCGGGTGGCACCCGCGATGAAACCCTGGCAGACCGCCATCAGGTCGGCGAACTCCATCTGCCGGTGCCACCGCCGCACCACGGTGGCCGGGTCATCGAACCGCTCGTCCTCGCCGTCTTCGCCTTCGCGGGCCAGGACGTCCTGGAACCCCTCATCGAGTTCATCCTCGTCGTCGGCCTGCTCGAACTGGATCTCGTTGACCATGTAGCGAGCATCCGAGTCCCGCATGGCCACGAACGCCACCTCCCGGCGCCGTAGAAGGTTGACCGCCACCCGGCCGGCCACCGTCTCGTCCCGCACCAGCTCGGCCACGGCGTCGACCTTCTCCTCCACCGTGACCGGCGCCGACGTCTTCCAGCCCACCTCCCTCTTCGCGGCCTCCCCATCCCACGCCCGACGCCCCGTCCGCTCATTCAGCGGCGGATGCGCGATCACCTCGAACGGGTCCTCGGCCGACGCCAGGATCTCGTCATATCCGGGTATCTCCTTCCGCCTTCACCCAAGGGGATCGTCGCAAGCCAGGGTCCAGGCCCCCGGCGCCCAGCCGGGGGCACGGGGGCCGTCGCACGAGCTCACCCCGCCGCCGGCGGGTCACAGGTGGGTGGGGGCGAACATCTTCAGCACAGCTGGGAGGACGACGACGGAGGGGCCCGGGGTGGCGAGGGCCTTGGCCAGGTCCTCGCCCAGGCGGGCGGGGGTGGTGCGGGTGGCGGGAACGTTGAAGGAAGCGGCCAGGGCGGTGAAGTCGGGGCGGGCGAGTTCGGTGGCGGTGGCCTGGCCGAAGGCGTCGGTCATGTACTCGCGCAGGATGCCGTAGCCGCCGTCGTCGACGATGAGCCAGGTGACGGGCAGGTCGTACTGGCGGGCGGTGGCCAGCTCCGCGATCGAGTACATCGCGCCGCCGTCGCCGGAGACGGCCAGGACCGGGCGGGCGGGGTCGGTGGTGGCGGCGCCGAGGGCGGCGGGGAAGGCGTAGCCCAGGCCGCCGGCCCCTTGAGCGGAGTGGAAGGGGCCGGTGCGGGGGTCGAAGGCGGACCAGGCCCAGTAGCCCAGGATCGTCATGTCCCAGAAACTGGGGGCATCATCAGGCAGTGCCTCGCGGACGGCGGCCAGGACGTGCCGCTCGGTGTCCAGGTCCTGTGCGGCGATGCGAGCGCGGACCTTCTCCAGCAGAGAATGGGCCCGTACCGCTCCCCCGCCGGCCGGCCGGGCGGTGACGGCGTCGGCCAGGGCGGCAAGGGCGGGAGCGGCATCCGCGTGGAGGGCCAGGGCGGGGTGGTTGGACTCCAGCTTGCCCAGGTCCGCCTCGATCTGGATCACCTGGCCGCGCGGACGGAAGGTGTGGTAATTCGAGGAGAGTTCACCCAGGCCGGACCCGGCGACGAGAAGGACGTCGGCGTCCTCGAGGAAGCCGGTGGTATGCCGGTCCTCCAGCCAGGAACCCACGGAGAGCGGGTGCTCCCACGGGAAGGCGCCCTTGCCGCCGAACGTGCAGGCCACCGGGGCATCCAGCTTCTCCGCCAGCGCGCGCAGCGCCTCCTGGGCCCCGGCGCGCACGACGCCGCCGCCGGCGAGGAGGACGGGGCGGGCGGCCCCGTCCAGGGCGGCGGCCGCCTCCTCGATCAGCTCCGGACGGGGGGCGAGCGGTGCGGGGGTGGCGTCGAGGGCGCGTACGGGCGGTACGGCGGTGACGTCGAGGAGGACGTCCTGCGGGATCTCCACCCACACCGGCCCGGCCGGTACCTGGAGGGCCTCGCGCCAGGCGGCGGCGAGCGCGGAGGGGATCTGGGAGGCGGTGCGGACGGTGTACGTGCTCTTGACGATGTCACGGAACGAGGCCTGCTGGTCGCGCAGTTCGTGCAGATAGCCCTTGCGGCCGCCGCCGAGCCCCGGTGTGGGGATCTGGCTGGAGATACCCAGCACGGGCGCACTCGCGGCGGCCGCCTCCTGCAGGGCGGGAAGCGTCATCAGGGCGCCGGGGCCGGTGGAGACCAGCAGCGGGGTGACCGTACCGGTCAGGCGGGCACGGGCATCCGCGGCGAAACCCGCGTTGTTCTCCGTACGCAGGCCCACGTAACGCACGGCGGAGCGGCGCAGCGCGTCGAAGAGGCCGAGGGCATGCTGGCCGGGCAGCCCGAAAACGGTGTCCGCGCCGAGCGCGGTCAGCGATTCGAGGACCAGATCGCCTCCGGTGCGGGGGCGCTGCGCTGTGCTCATGGTGGTGCCTCTCCGGGGGTGGGGTGGGTGCTGGGCGGGTTACGGGCCGGTGCCCATTGTCGGGTGCGCGGCGGGAGGACTTCCTGGTGCCCCTGGGTGGGTGAGTCGGGGGACTGTGGACGAGGCGGGAGCCTCGGTAGCCGCGCGACGGGAGCGGATCAGGCAGGTTTCCGAGGACCCCGCAACCGGACAGGACTCCGTTGGTCCGCGCCACAGGCAGCCCCGGAGGGGCCCCGCTACAGCACGCGCCGCGAGTTCCGGTTCGGTGAGACCGTCCCCCTCAGCGCGTACAGCATCGACACGTCCGTGTTCCCGACCTACTGAAAGCCCCCCTCCCGCAGGGCCCGCGGCTGGTTACGGGGCTTCCTCGTTGCCGTGACCCATGGGCAGGCCGAGGGCGTGGAGGCGGTCCAGGGCCTGGCGGAGGGCAGGGGCGGTGGTGCGGCGGCGCAGGCGGGGGGCCGCGTGGGTCAGGAGCCAGGTGCGCAACTGGGATGCGGGGCCTGCGTCGGGGGCCGGATCCGTGAACCAGAGGGGGTGGGCGGGGTCGGCGGCGTCCAGCAGGAGGTCCTCGATCCACCCGTGGGCGGTGTCGGCGAGGTGGGCGTCGGCGGCCGGGTGCCGCTCCCGTTCCCAGCGGGCCAGGCAAGGGGCGGGGGTGCCGTGGGCGGTGGAGCAGAACGTGAAGACATCGTCGAGGGGGCGACCGGGGTCCCGCCGGCGCAGGGCTGCGGTCCAGTAGGTGTCGAGGAAGGCGCGGACGGCCCCGGCCTGGTCCTCGGGCCAGTCCTGCCAGCCCGCCCGGTGCAGCGCGGTGCCTTCGAGTTCTCCTACGTACTCCCCTTGTGCGGCCAGGGCGGCCAGGCGCGGCAGGACGCGGCGGGCCGCCTGTGCGGGGCGGGGCCAGTGGGTGAGGTCCCGGGCGGTGTACTGCACCAGGTCGTCGGCGAGCGGGGCATGGGGGTCGCGCAGCTCGGCGACCTCCTCCTCGCCGTAGCAGGAGAGGCAGCCCTGCCCCGGGTCGCCCGCCTGACCGGCGAGGGCCTCGGTGAGGCGGGCGACGGCGGTGCGCAGGTCGGGGACCTCGTCCGGGAGGGCGGCGAGGCCCGGGGTGGGGACATGAATGGGGGTGATGGCGTCCGGGATGGCGGAATTGCCCGGGGTGGTGGCATCCGGGGTGGTGGCGGTGCGGTGGTTCAACGGGCGTCCCGTCAGGACTCCGGCCCGTGAAGGCCGAAGAAGGTGACTCTACGTCACGTACGGGGTGGGCGGGGGTCGGTCACCGCACGCCCACGCAGTGCCGGGGGCGGCACGCCGCAGCAGAACCGCGAGGGTACCGGCCGGCCCGTACGCACTCTGGCGCGCCAACTCCTGCGGGGAGCAACGGGGTTACGGACCACCCGGCGGCAGGTCCCGCCCTTCGGCCGTGCGCGTCGAAAAGCATCCGTGTGTCGCACCTGGCGCACCGGCATCAGGTCCGCGTCAGCGACAGGTCAGGGGCGCCTGTCACGATCGGTCTCGCTTCGGACGAACGTACCCCTCCCCCGCAAGCCCTGTCCCGCCTTCCTGCACCCGGCCCTTCGCCTCCGCCCCGCCCGACCCACCCGTCCGGTACGTCCGTGCGTGCTGCCGTGGCCCCCTTTGACGAGCGGAGGTTCCCCGTTGCGTTCCCTCGATCTGGCCCGTGAGGTGTGCGAGCGTTACCACCCGGGCCTGCTCAAGGCACTGGCCGGTGTTCCGTACGCGGAGCGGGAGCGGCCGGGCGGGCCGGTGATCGGTATGTTCCGCGCGCACGGCGGGGTGGGGATGCTGGTGCCGGCCGCGTTCGGCGGGCACGGCGCGGACGCGGTGCAGGCCGTCGCGGTGCAGCGCGCCCTGGGGGCGCTGTCGCCGTCGCTGGCGGCGGCGGTGACGATGCATCACTTCACGGCCGCGATGCTCTACTCCCTGGCCGGGCGCGGCGGGCGGCTGACCTCCGCGCAGCTCGCGGTACTGCACGAGGTGGTGCCCAAGCGGCAGCTGATGGCCTCGGGGTGGGCGGAGGGCCGCACCCAGGCGAACATCCTCACCCCCTCGGTGACGGCCCGGCCGGTGGAGGGCGGCTTCGTGCTGACAGGGGCGAAGAAGCCGTGCAGCCTGTCGGCGTCGATGGACTGGCTCACCGCGAGCGTGGCGGTACCAGGCCCGGACGGGCGGGCGGAGCTGGCACTGGCACTGGTACCGGCGGGCTCCGAGGGGATGGAGGTGCGCCCGTTCTGGGGCAGTGATCTGCTGGCCGGGGCGGAGAGCGACGAGGTGGTCCTCCAGGACGTGTTCGTCCCCCGGGAGCTGGTGGTACGCACCACCGCCACGGACCCCGGGCGGCTGGACGACCTGCAGTCGGCCGGGTTCGTCTGGTTCGAGTTGCTGATCTCGGCCGGGTACACCGGGGCGGCCGGGGCCCTGGTGGAGGCCGTGGTGGACGGTGAGCGGGGTACGGCCGGTGAGCGGGCGCGGCTGGCGTTGCGCCTGGAGGCCGCCCTCGCGGTGCTGGAGGGGGCTGCGCGGGCGGTACGGGAGGGGCTGGCGGGAGAGGCGGCGGTCGCGGCCGTGCTGGTCGCCCGGTACGCGGTGCAGGAGGCGTTGCCGGCGGTGGCCGCTCAGGCGCTGGAGCTTTTGGGCGGGCTGGACTTCATCCGCGCTCCCGGCCATGCCCGCATGGCCGGGGTCGTGCGCGCGCTGGCCTTCCACCCGCCGTCCCGGGCCGGTGCCGCGGAGCCGCTGCTGCGGTACTTCGGCGGCGGCCCCCTGGAGCTGGCGTGAACGACACCTGGCCGCACCGACCCGGGCACGTCCCATACGCGTCTTTGCCGGGAGGGGAGTTACCGCCCGTGACCTTGTCGGCCGCCGCGGCCGGTACGGGGATGTTCCCGGCCCGGAAGGACGGTGGCAGGGGCTGCCCGGGTCCGTACGTGAGGCGGGCGGGCACCGTCCCGGCGACGACGGGCAGCGGCAGCGGACCAGCGGCCGGTACCGGAGCGGCGGCGGGAGCCGGACCGACCGCAGGCGCCGGGCCGGAGGCGGGAGCCGGGGGCCGGGGGCCCGGGGGGTGCGGGGGTCCTCCTCCGGTACGGGGCCCGGGCCGTGGATTGTACGGGCGGGCGGGACGGTGCCGTTTGTTCAGGAGCCCTGCCCGCGGACAAGGAGCGTGACACGATGACCTCTTCCACCTCTTCCACCTCTTCCACCTCTTCCACCTCTCCCACTTCTCCCACTTCTCCCGCCTTTCCCGCCTCTGCGGCCTCTTCAGCTGTCCCCACTCCCTCTCCTCCCCCCTCTGCCACGGATACGGGCGGGGCAGTGGCGCCCGAGGCCGACTGGGACCGGGCCCCCGGCCTGCTTGAGGGCGCCAAGGAGCTGTCCCTGGGGCCCCAGGAGTGCAATCTCGCCTACTGGCTCGCCTCCGTCGCCCAGGGCACACTGCGCGGCAGGGCTGTCACCGGGCACCGGCCGGAGGCGGTGGTGCCGGACTTCCTGAAACAGGACGGGCCGCTGCGCGAGGCCCTGGTCCTGGAGTTCGGGTTCCGGGCGCTGGCCGAGGAGGCCGCGACCCGGCTGCTGGGGCACTATGTTCCGCTGGCCCCGGGGGTGGCGGAGATGGAGTTCTACGCGACCCAGCTGATCGACGAGGCGCGGCACGCCCGGGTCTTCCGTGAGCATCTGGTCGAGCTCGGCCACCCGGCGCGCACCCTGCTGCGGGACCTGGAGGAGTGGGGGGCCGGTTACCGGCGCGAGGTGCTGGAGCCGGTGGTGGACTTCACCTTGGACATCGTCCGCGACCAGGGCGACTTCGCCGGCGGGGTGGCGGTGTTCGCGATCGTCATCGAGGGCGTGCTGGCGCCGGCGGCGGAGCTGAGCGAGCGTAAGTGGGCCCCGTTGTCCCCGGCGACGGGGGAGATCTCCCGGGGGGCGGCGATCGATGAGGTCCGTCATCTGACGGTGGCCGCGACCATCCTGCGCGACCACCTGGCCGCCCACCCCGGCTACCGGCCGCGGCTGCTGGAGATCCTCCAGGCGGGGGTGCGGCTGTGGGAGGAGGTCCCGGACCGGGAGTACGTGATGCACCGGGAGGAGCTGTTCCAGGAGGGCATGCGCGCGCACGCCCGCCTGATCGGGGAGTACGAACTGTGGCCGGGGGTGCGGATGGTGGACACCACTCCCGCGCAGCGGTACGCGATGGCGGAGCGGTGGACGCGGGAGATGTCCGACTCCCGCATGGCCTACATCGGACTGCCGCCGCAGGTGCCGGCCACCGTCGGCGCACCGCCCGGGGGCCTGGCATGAACACCGGCACCCGCACGGGCACGGACACGGGCACGGACACGGGCACGGGCACGGGCACGGGCACGGGCACGGGTGCCGGGGGGCGGGCGGCGGTGGTGGCGGGCGTCGGGGGGTACGTACCGCCGGACGTGGTGACCAACGCGGAGCTGACGCGCCGGCTGGCCACGTCCGAGGAGTGGATCCGTGCCCGCACCGGTATCCGGGCACGGCATGTGATCGCACCGGGGACGGCCACCTCCGACCTGGCGGTGGCGGCCGGGCGGCGGGCTCTGGAGAGCGCGGGGGCGGGACGGGTGGATGCGGTGGTGCTGGCGACGACGACCCCGGACCGGCCGTGCCCGGCCACCGCCCCGGAGGTCGCCTCCCGGCTGGGGCTGGCCGGTGTCGCGGCGTTCGACATCGCCGCGGTGTGCACGGGTTTCCTCTACGGGCTGGCCACCGCGGCCGGCTTGATCGCCTCCGGCGGGGCGGGGCGGGTGCTGCTGATCGCCGCGGACGCCTTCACCACGCTGATCGACCCCGGCGACCGGGCCACCGCCGTGATCTTCGCCGACGGCGCGGGCGCGGTGGTGCTGCGGAGCGGGCGGGAAGAGGAGGCGGGGGCTGTGGGGCCGGTGGTGCTGGGCAGTGACGGGGAGCTGGGCGATCTCATCGAGGTACCGGCGGGCGGGTCGCGGCAAAGGTCCTCGGGGCGGCCGGCCGGGGCGGGTGAGGAGTTCTTCCGGATGCGGGGGCGGGAGACGTTCCGCCACGCGGTCGAGCGGATGGCCGCCGCCGCGCACACCGCCCTTGAGGGGGCCGGGTGGAAGACGGGGGACGTCGACCACCTGGCCGCGCACCAGGCCAACGCCCGGATCCTGGCCGCGGTCGGGGACCGGATCGGTATCCCACCAGGGCGGTGCCTGTCGAACATCGAGGAGGTCGGCAACACCGGGGCCGCCTCCATCCCCCTGCTGCTGGCCCACTCCTGTGCGCGGGGAGTCCTGCGGGAGGGTGAGCGGGTGCTACTGACCGCGTTCGGCGGCGGCCTCACCTGGGGGGCCACCACGATGACCTGGCCCGCCCTTCCCCCACCACCCTGACCCCTCCCACCCTTCCCTTGAGCCCCTGCCGTGTGCCGTGCGCGTGCGCGCGTACCGGCCGGACCCGGATGAGGACGACCCCATGATGTGCGGACAGGCGAGAGACCTCCCCGCTCCGGAGAGGCGGGCGGGCCCGGCCACCGGCACCGGCCGCCGCTACGACCACCATGACCGCAGTGACGGCGGCCGTGTCGGTGGCGGTGGCCGTGACGGTGGTGGCGGCCGTGACGGTGGTAGCGGTGGCGGTGGTGGGATGCGTGTGGCGGCCCGGGTACGCGGGCGCAGGGCGGAGGTCTCATGAACGGGTTCGAGGCCGCGGTCACGGGGGTGGGGCTGGTCACCCCGGGCGGGATCGGGACCGGGCCCAGCTGGCGTGCGGTGAGCGAGGGCCGGCCCACCACCGCCCTCGACCCCCTCCTGACGCACCACCGCGTCCGTCTCTCTTCCCGGGTGCCGGGCTTCGACGCCGCCGAACTGCTGGGGGCGCGCCGCGCCCACCGTCTGGACCCTTTCGTGCGGTTCGCCCTGGTCGCGGCGAGGGAAGCGGTCGCGGACGCCGGACTGGACCCGGCGACCTGGGACGGCGCCCGGGTGGGGGTGGTGCTGGGCTGCGCGGACGGCGGGCCGGTGAGCGTGGAGGAGCAGCACCGGGTGCTGCTCGGTGAGGGGCCCGGGCGGGTGTCGCCGTTGCTGCTGCCGATGCAGTTGCCGAACATGCTGGCCGGTCAGACGGCTCTGGAGTTCGGTGCGCGGGGCCCGAACCTGGTGGTGGCGACCGCGTGCGCGTCCGGGGCGAGCGCGGTGGGCACCGCGCGTGACCTGCTCGCGCTCGGCCGGTGCGACATCGTGCTGACGGGCGGGAGCGAGGCGATGCTGACCCCGCTGGTGATGGCCGGCTTCGCGCAGATGGGGGCGCTCTCGCAGCGCGAGGACGACCCCCCAGGTGCGTCGCGGCCCTTCGACGCGGGGCGGGACGGGTTCGTGGCCGGTGAGGGTGCGGGGGTCCTGGTCCTGGAACGGATGCCGGACGCCCTCGCCCGGCGGGCGCGGGTGCGGGGACGGATCGTAGGGTACGGGGCGTCCGCCGACGCCCATCACCTGACGTCCCCGCACCCGGGCGGGCGTGGTCTGGAGGCCGCGATCCGGGAGGCACTGGCGGATGCCGGCGCCGGCCCGGGTGAGGTGGGACACGTCAACGCGCACGGCACCTCCACCCCGCTCAACGACCTGGCGGAGGCGCGGGTGATCGACCGGGTGCTGACGGGGCGTCCGCTGGTCACCTCCACCAAAGGGGTCACCGGGCATCTGCTCGGGGCGGCGGGGGCGGTGGAGGCGGTCTTCGCGGTCCTGACCGCCGAGCGCCGCCTGGTACCGCCCACCGCGAACCTCACCACCCTCGACCCGCGGATGAACATCGACGTCGCCGCCCGCCCCGCTCCCCTGCCGGACGGGCTCATCCTGAGCCACTCCTGCGGCTTCGGCGGCCAGAACGCGGTCCTCGCCCTCGCCCCCGCCTGAATTCCCCTGCCCCGGTCTGAACCCTGAACCCGAACCCTCCCAGGTGGGCCGCGACCGTGCGTTCACCCCAAGGAAGGCACATCACGGAACCTGGTCCGGGTCGGCCTTGCTCACGAACGTCGCCGGGGCAAGCGGGCCGGGCCGATACGGGTGGGGACCTCAGTGCTGGATCAGGCCGCCGACCGGGACGGGAGCGACGTGGCCGGTCGCCGGAAGGGCCTCGGCCAGGGCGAGGCCGATGTCGACCAGCGAGGACCGGCGCAGACCGACGACGCCGGAGAGGGGAGTCCAGACCGACTCGGCGATGTCACCGTCCGGCTCAGGGCGCAACCGGCCGCCAGTGATCCGGGCCCGGTAGAAGATGCCGACGTTCTGGTGCTCGGCTCCCGCACGCGCGGCAGCGGCGGGGATCACCCGTGAGTCCACTCCCAGCAGGCGCTCCACCACCGCGGCACACCCGGTCTCCTCGGCGACCTCCCGGATCACCGCGTCGAACGGATCCTCCCCGTGCTCGACCCGGCCGCCCGGCAGGGTCCAGACGCTCCCGCCCTCCGGCGGCACGTGACGGGCGAGCAGCACCCGCTCGCCCTGGATACACACGGCGTACGCCGCCAACCGGAAACTCAAATCCCCCGCACCTCCCCGCCGGACCCTATCCAACCGCCCAGGATCTACGCACCGCCACGCGGAAGGAAAACAGATCAAGCCCGTAGCCCGTAGCCCGTAGCCCGTAGCCAACCTGCCGCACACCGGGGGCTGGTGGCCGCCCGCGACCGCAAGGGCCCGCCCGCTCCCCCCTGAACGTCATCATGGACAGCAGGCCACGGGGGCGGTGGAATCCCCCGCGCAGAAGGGCCCGTCAGGGGTACGCCGGGCGAGGCGGAGTGACGCCGTACGCCACGAGGGCGCCGCCCCCGGCTCGGGTGACGGCGCCGGGTCGCGCGTACGCGTCGAACCCCGGGGCGCGGCCCCGGGCCACAGCAGTGATCCGCGCCCAGCGCCGCCGGAGTGCGGGTGTCCGCCCAGGGGGCCTCAGTGGGCGGACCTGCCGGCGGGGCGTTGTTCGAGGGTGATGTCCACGCCGCGGGCGCGATGGCGGTAGGCCGGGGAGAAGCCCGCGCGGGTGAGGGCCTCTTCCTGGGACGCGGCGGTGCGGGTGGCGGCCTGGCGGGCGCCGGAGGAGAGGTGGTTGCAGGTGACGTGCCAGACGCGGGACGTGCCGGCCAGGCGTTGTTGCAGGAGGTCCGGGTCGGCGGGCAGGTTGTCCAGGGCGCCGATTCCGGCGGCCGTCCGGGCCGCGCCCAGGTCGGGGCGGCCGGTGAACGCCTCCTTGAAGGCGGTGGCGATCAGGCCGCACCGGGCGCCGCTGAAGAGGACGGCGCCACCGGGGGCGTCGTGGATACGCAGGGTCCGGATCACCGCGCGGGTGTCCCACTGGCGGCTGTCCTCCTGGCGGATGGCCGAGTGGGACGCGGCCAGGGGAACGGCCGCCAGAAGCACGAGCAGCAGGCGCACGCGCGCGGGAACGACGGTGACGGCGGTCGCGAGGAGCAGGGCCAGGGCCGGCAGGCAGAACAGCAGGTAGCGGTAGGCGAAGAGAGGATGGCCGAGGGAAGCGGTCGCGAGGAGCAGCGGGGGGACGGCCAGCCAGGGCACGCCGACGGCGAGGACCAGGGGCGGGGCCTTGTGGCGGCGGGCCACGAGGAGGGTCAGAGCGGTGAGGGCCGTGAGGGTGAGCGGGAGTTTCAGCGCGGTGGGGAGGGTGTCCTGGCCGGGGGTGAGGAGCCAGGTGAAGTAGTTGAAGGGTGTGCTGGCGGTGACCGGTGCGGCCTCGCCCACGGCGGAGCTCTGGGCGGAGCCGAGGACCAGCAGCGGGACGACCGCGGCGATGCCCGCGGCCTGGGCCAGCAGCAGGCGTACGGTAAGGCGGCGGCCGGGGCGGCGCAGGGCCACGGTGAGCGCGTGGGCGGCCACCAGCAGCAGTCCCATCACGTTGAACCAGCCCAGCAGGGCGATCAGTACCGCGTACAGGGCCGGCCAGCGGGCCCGGCTGTGGGGGGCGAGGGCCTTGACCAGGGCGCCCGTGGCCAGTACCGCCACCGCCATGACGAAGGCGAACGAGCGGGCCTCCTGCGCGTAGCGCGAGGCGGTCGGCAGCACGGCGAGCAACATCCCCGCGCACAGCCCCGGACGCGGGCCCGCCAGGAGGCCCCCCAGCCAGGTGAGGCCCGCGACGGCGACGGCCACCGCCACCGCGGAGGGCACCCGCGTCGTGAACTCGTTGAGCCCGCCGTTCACCTGCCCGACCAGGTACATCAGCACGTAGTGCAGGCCGTGCACCGCGTCGACCCGCCCCAGGAGCTCCATCAGCTGCGGCCAGGAGCGGCGTGCCACGTCGATGGTGACGATCTCATCCGTCCAGGCGGAGGGCTCGGTGTTCCCCCATACCCCCAGGCCGAGCGCGACGGCCGGCGGCACCCATCCGGCCGCGCGCGTCCAGCGGGCACGGCCGGCGGGCACACGGGGTATGACGGGGATGGCGGGGTGGGGCCCCGGCCGTCACCGGCTGGGCACTCTCTCGAAGGACCGGCCCGCCCCGCTCGGCACCGGCGCCGGGCAGCCACCCGGCCGGTGCGGGAGCGCCTACGCCGCCTCGGAGGACGAGCCCCCGTTCACCGGCCCCGGGCCCGATCGCTCCGGGCAGCGCCTCCCGGGCGGAACAGGAAGCGGAATCCTCCCCCTCGCCCTCCGGCCAGGGGGCCTCCCCCGCTCAAGATCCGCTGATGGCGGGGTTCCGACCCGGCTCCGCACCGGCCGGACCCGGCCCCAGCCGTTCCCGCTCCACACCGGCCAATCCCTCGCTCAGGCTGTTGGCGACCAGTTCGGTCATCTTGATCAGGTCATGGAAGTATCCGAACGCCTCGGGAAAGCCCGACCGGTAGCCCAGCCGGGGCAACTGCCGGCGCAGTGCGGGCACCTGCTCGGTGACAACGCGCCGACGGCCGGCGTCCAGGCTCCCGCCGTTCGCGAGATACACGGAGACGCACCCGGCCAGCGACGCGTCCAGCCAGGCCAGGGCGCTCTTGTCCTCGCGCGGGACGTCGGGAAACGGCCTCGGGGCGAACTCGGCCCACAGCCGCCCGACCTCCGCGAGCATCACGGGCTTACCCTGCGGGCCGGGCCACCGGGGCCCGTAGAGGTAGCGCACCTGCGCCCGCGGCGGGGTACGCCGTTGCCGGGCCTTCTCCGCGCGGCGGTGCGCGGCGAACGCCTCGGCCTCCCGCATCCGTACCCTCCGGCTGGCCTCCAGCATCTCCATGGCGCGCAGCAGCGCCCGTTCGTCGTTACGCAGGTCCCCCGCCGTGCCGAGATGGGCCCAGGTGCCGTGGAAGCCGAGCGGGCAGTAGAGCCCCACGGCGTCCCGCAGGGCACGGTGGCGCCGGGCGAGAGGAAGACCACGGTCACGGACACGCCTGGCATAGACAGAGAAGCTCACCCACTGATCATCCACCAGGCGCCGGGCGTGGCTTCACACGCGGTAGCCGGCACCGGAATGGACAGTACGGGCGGGGTGGGCGGAAACGGCGTGAGGCAGGGTGGGGAGGGAACAGGGGCAGGGCAGAGGCGGAGAGGGCAGGATTCGAACCTGCGCGGGCCTGGGCCCGACCGCGCACCGCGGTCCCCGATAAGCCACTCCGGGCACCTCTCCAGCGGACCGCCCCTCGCCCCAAGGAGGGGGCCGCTCGCCCGGACCACAGTGACAGCCCCTCCTGATACGCGCCTGACACCCGCCTGACACCCCCGCCCCCCGGCCCGCGTCCCCCTTCCCGGCGCGGCAGGCGGGGTGCTCTACTCGGTGCACCACCACACACCACCGGCACAAGCACACCTCACCGGCACGAGTACATGTCACCGGTGAGAGCGCATGCCACCGGCACGAACACGCCACCCCCCACAGGGACACGCCACACCGCGAGAGCACGTGTCACCGGCAGGAGCAGGCCACACCGGCAGGAGAGGGGCCCGACGTTGTCCGCCACCGCCACCGCTACCGGCGCACAGATCCTCCAGGCGGTCACGCGCTACACCGGCGCGCAGAACCCCAGCGCCTTCCTCGCCCTCAACCGCGGCAACCACACCTTCACCCTCCCCCGCACCGACGGCGTCATCGTCTACCGCCGAACCGGCCGCTACGCCGTGCAGTTCGCCGGGCCGTTCGCCCCCGAGGACACCTACGTCCCCCTCCTTGAGGCCTTCCGCGCCCACCTGCGGAGCGAGGGTCTGAGCCTGGTCGGCGTGCAGCTCCAGCACACCGATGCCCTCGCCTACGCCCGCCGCGGCTTCACCGTCAACCAGATCGGCGCCTCCTGGGCCCTGCCCCTGCAGGAGTTCACGCTGCGCGGCACCCCCTTCATGCAACTGCGCAACAAGATCTCCCGCGCGCTGCGCAACGGCCTGCAGATCCAGGAAGCCGACCGCCCCGAGCAGTGGCACGAAGCACTCGCCGCCGTCGATAAGGCATGGCTGGGCGCCAAGGGCGACCACGCACGGGAACTGCGATTCCTGGTCGGCGAGAGGGGTGGCAGCGCGCAAGCCCACCGTCGGCTGTTCGTGGGCACGATCGAAGGGCAGGCGGTCGCCTACCTCTCCTACTCCCCCGTCTTCGGCACCCGCCAAGGGTGGCTGCACGACCTCAGCCGGCGTATCCCCGGTGGCTCACCGGGGCTGATGGAAGCCCTCAACGCCCACGCGATCGAGGTCTTCCGCGGCGAAGGAGCACGCTGGCTGCACTTCGGGTTCACCCCCTTCACCGGCCTCGACACTCAGACGGAGATTCCCGGCCACAGCCCGGCGTTCCAGTGGCTGATGCACTACCTGTGGGAACACGGCCAGGCCCTCTACCCCGCCCGCACCCAGCTCGCCTACAAACACAAATGGGCGGCACGAGAAATGATCCCGGAATACGTCGCCTTCGACGGACCCGCCTCCCTCGCCGCCTTCGTCCACATCTTCCGCGCCTGCAACGCCTTGTGAACCATCGAAGAGCACCGTTGCCGTTGCCCTGGGGAGGGGTCGTATGGAGCCGTCGCAAGAGGTGAGCACCCAAGCGCTTCAGGAGGCGCTGGTGGAAGGGCTGATGCGCGTCGTGGCACAGCCGGACGATACGGAAGCGGCGCGGGAGGCCGATGAAGGACTACGCGCACTGGACGCCCACCTGGCCACCACGCCCCCGCCGGACTGACCCGGCAGGTGGCAGGGCAGCCGGACGGCAGACCGCAGGACGACAAGCAGGGCGGGATGGTCAGGCGCGCGTCAGCGCCGCATCAGCGCAGCGGGGGAAGCTGAGGCACAACACCACACCCGGCAACCTGCCTACCGGATACCCGTCGGCCCCGGGGCCCCGGCATCCGGTTCCGGCACGGGCCGGTACCCGGGCCCGGAAGCCGGCGGCGGGCCCGGGAACCGTCCGCCGCCGAACCGCGGCAGCCGGCCCCCGGTCACCGGGCGGGCCGGGCCCCTCGCGCCCCCGAAGGAGAGCACCACATGCAGACTCCGCACAACACCACCACCGGGGCCGAAGCCGGAATCGTCACCACCACCGGGGCCGAAGCCGGATCCGCCACCACCACCGGAACCGAGGCCGAGGCCACGACCGCCTCCGAGGCCGGAGCCGGGGTCAGGGGCGAGGCGGGGGCCTCGCCCGCCGCGGCGGGGGCCTCCGCCACGTTCGCCGAACTGGCCAGACAAGTGAAGGCCGAAGGACTCCTGGAGCTGCGGCCCGCCTACTACCTGGGCCGCCTCACCCTCAACACCACCCTCCTGGCAGCAGGCCTGACCGCCTTCTTCCTCATCGGCGACTCCTGGTGGCAGATCCCGGTGGCCCTGTGGATGGGACTGTGCGGAGCGCAGAGCTCCTTCCTGTGGCACGACGCCGGTCACAAAGCGATGTTCCGCGGCAAACGAGCCTCAGCGGCCGTCGGCTACGTCCACGCCAATCTCGTCAACGGCGTCAGCTACGGCTGGTGGCTCCACCACCACAACCGCCACCACAGCCACCCCAACCACCTTCAACTCGACCCCGATATCGGCCGCCGCACCGCGATCTTCGACCTCTCCCAGTACCCGGCCCGTCAGGGCACCCAGCGGCTGATCGTGCGCTACCAGAGCGTGCTGTTCTTCGTGCTGCTGGTCCTGGAATCCGCCAAGATGCAGCGCACAGCCGTCAAAGCCATCGCCGGCGGCCTGACCAGACGGCCCGCCCTGGAGTGCACCCTGATCCTCACCCGCCTGGCTTTGTACCTGGCGGCGGCCTTCACCGTCCTGTCTCCCGTCCTGGCGATGGTGTTCGTGGTGGTGCAGCAGGCGACCCTGGGCGTCTACTTCGGGCTGCTGTTCGCCCCCAATCACAAAGGCATGCGCATCCGCGGCGGCGCTCTGGAATCCCTGGACTGGCTCGAGCGCCAGGTCCTCACCTCCCGCAACATCCGCCCGGGCCCCCTCACCGATTTCCTCTACGGAGGCCTGAACTACCAGATCGAACACCACCTGTTCCCCGCCATGCCCCGCAAGAACCTGCCCCGGGCCCGCCGGCTGACCCGCGCCTACTGCGCACAACGCGGCGTGCCCTACCACGAAGTGAGCCTGTGGTCCTCCTACAGCGAGATAGCCGCCTACCTCCACAAAGTCAGCGCACCCATACGCCGCAGCCACAAGACGGACACACCCCTGCCAGGCCAGTAGAACAACACCCCTGGGGCAGGTCGGGCACGACCCGGGGTGAGCGAGCACGGCCAGGGCGAGCGAGCACGGCCAGGACCGGGAGCGGCCAGAGCCCGCCCCGCCGTGCCACCGGACCGCCAGGACCGCCGGACCGCCGACGAGGTACCGCGGGGCATGAGGATCTGGCCGGGAACCAGCACCGCATCAGCCCCCGGGACTCTAGACGGGTAGTCCCGGTGTGGTGGTGCTGTGTCATCGAAGGCTGAGCGGTGTCACCACGTACGTCGTGGCATCGTAATGCCATGAGCATCGCAATTCGCCCGGCGTCAGCCTTCGAGGACGTCCGCACCCTGGTCGGTCCGAAGTCGCCTGGGGCCAACGTCTGCTGGTGCCTGAGCTACCGGATCCCGTCCAAGCTCAACAACGAGCTCCGCGGGCCGGCCCGCGGTGCCTACGTCGCCGAGCTGTGCCGTACGGACCCCCCTCCGGGGGTACTCGCCTACGACGGCGACGAGCCGGTCGGCTGGGCCGCCGTGGCACCGCGCTCGGACACCTCCTTCGCCCGCAGCCGTAAGATCCCGCACATCGACGACCTGCCGGTCTGGTCGCTGTGGTGCATCCGCGTACGCCCTGGTCATCGCAAGAGGGGGATCTCGCACGCGCTGATCGCCGGTGCGGTCGAGTTCGCCCGCTCCCACGGTGCACCGGCGATCGAGGCGTACCCGATCGACAGCGGTGGCGCCAAGGTCGACGTGACGATGGCGTACGCCGGGATCCGGAAGAACTTCGAGCGCGCCGGGTTCACCCATGCCGCCGACACCACCTCGGTACTGGCCGGCCACCCCCGCGTCCTGATACGACTCGACCTGCGCTGACGAACCCCGCCTCGGGGCCTCAACGGCCGACAGGCCAGCGGTCCTTGTCGGCGGCCAGGCTGCCGGGCGTCTTTCGGGGTCGGCCGGCTCGGGACGTGGGACGCGGATCCTCTCCAGCACGAGCTCGAACTGATTGCAGTCCAGCAGTCCATCCGATGCCTGAGTCGGCGCCCCAGGCCGACGGTGGCCACATGCCCGGGCGAACGGGGCCGGTACGAGCCGCCCAGGGCAGCCCGCACGTGTCGTGCCCCGGCCCCGGCGCCGGCCGCAGCGCGCGGGCGTCCCCGGCTCAGGGCGCGGTGGCTTCCCAGGCCGCCTTGATCATCCGGAAGACCTCGTCCACCGTGGCCCCGGGGTCGTCCGCCCGGCAGGCCAGCGCGTAGGCGTCGATGACGAACCGCGCGGTCGCCCGGCAGACCGTCGCGCTCCGGGACAGGTGGGGATCGGCGGTCAGTGCCGCTGCCAGCGCCTGCGCGTGACGCAGGCTCATCGACTCCTCGTATTCGCGCAGGGCGGGTGATCCCTCGATCATGCGTCGGACGGGGGCGCTGCCCTCCGCCGTGCAGTGCCGCACCAGGGCCTGGACCTCGCGGTGCAGGGCCGGGATGAGCGGCTCGTGTGGAGGCCGGTCGGTCACCGCCCTCGTGAGGTGCTGCTCGAAGTCCTGGTCGCGCTCGAACACCAGGGCCTCCTTCGAGGCGAAGTGTGCGAAGACGGTGGTGACGGCCACGTCGGCCTCGGCTGCCACATCACGGATGCCCACGGCGTCGTACCCGCGCTCCAGGAAGAGCCGCAGCGCGGTGTCAGCGATCTTCTGACGGGTCGCGGCCTTCTTGCGTTCGCGGCGTCCGGACTGCTCGATCATGCCCTGACACTACCAGGTACGAATACCTAACCGTTGTGAAATCCTAACGGTTAGGGCTATCTTCGGCCGCATGAGGAAAATCGCATTCGCCGAGTTCGGCGGTCCCGAGGTCCTGCGACTGGTGGAAGCCGAGGAGCCCCACGCGAGCCCCGGCCGGATACGCATCGCCGTACGGGCGGCGGGGGTCAACCCCGTCGACTGGAGGATCCGGGAGGGCCAGGTCCTGGGAGCCCATCCGGTCGAGCTGCCCGCAGGGGTCGGACTGGACGCCGCCGGCGTGGTGGATGAGGTCGGGGAGGGAGTCGAGGGGGTCGAGGTCGGCGACCGCGTTTTCGGCGAAGGCGCTGACACGTACGCCGAATTCGCCGTGCTGTCGGCCTGGGCCCGGATGCCCGAGGGACTGTCCTTCGAGGAGGCGGCCGGGTACCCGTCGGTGGTGGAGACCGCGCTGCGCGTCATCCGCGAGGTCGGCGTGCGGCCCGGGCAGACGCTGCTGGTCAGCGGCGCGTCCGGCGGCGTCGGGTCGGCGGTGCTGCAGATCGCCCGCGAGCGCGGCATCACGGTGATCGGCACGGCCGGGGCCGCGAACCAGGACTACCTGCGCGGCCTGGGCGCCCTCGCCACGACCTACGACGAGGGCTGGGTCGAACGGGTGCGGCACCTGGGCCGGGTCGACGCGGCCCTCGACCTGGCCGGCTCGGGCGTGATCCGCGAGCTCGTCGAGCTGACCGGGGACCCGCGCAAGGTCGTCTCCATCGCCGACCTCGGTGCGCCGCGGCTGGGCGTCCGGTTCTCCGGCGTGGCCGGGAGCGTGCCGGAGGCGCTCACCGAGGCCGTCGACCTCATCTCCCGGGGCAGGCTGCACATCCCGGTCGAGAAGGCGTACGCGCTCACCGAGGCAGCGGCGGCGCACACCGACAGCCGCGCCGGCCACACCCGGGGGCGCCGGGTCCTGGTCGTCTGAGCCGCGGCCCGCGCTGAACGGCGGGTCACTAGGGCATCTGGTCACTGCTGCGACGCGGCAGCCAGGCCAACGCTGCCAAGGCCGGTAACGGCACCCCCAGACGGGGAGCTCGCTCTCGTGGGCCGCGGGTGGTCAGCGGGTGAGGCCATCGGGGCGCAGCCCGCTCGGGTGGCGGCGGTGTCGAGACCGGCACCGACTCCTACCGCCTGGCCACCACCCGCGCACATGCCGAAGAACAGTCCCTGGGCTGACTCCGATGTGGGCGACTCGGTCGACCGAAGCCTTGAACGTGGTCAGCGATGGTCGTTGAGCCAGTCACCCGGGATCAGGTCACGAACCCGGTCGAGGTCTCCTGCTGTCCGGCCGCGGGCCCCAATGGCCATGCCGTCGTCGCGCAGCAGGACGTCCTGGCCCAGGAACCACCGGATCGCGTGATCCTCCTCGCCGACGGGGTACGCGGGGAACGGCAGCCGGACAAAGTTCTCCTCCAGCAGCTCGATGCTGTCATCGTCCGGGTCGAGGAAGTCGCAAAGCTCTTGATCCGCCTGCAGGGACTCGGACAGCACGATCTCGACGAAGCAGAGGGAAAGACGCTCCAGCCAGCCCTCCCACCGCTCGGCGCTCTTGTCGGCAAGGTCAGGTCGTATGAACACCGCAGGGTCGTCATCTCGGAGGCTGTCGAGGAGGACGCCCCAGGATGCGGCTCCCTGGTTCTCGTGACGGAAGACCAGGGCTTCCTTGACGTCATCCACATACAGCTCGGCCGGGCTGAGCAGCACATCGTGGTTGCTGGTGAGGTCTCGACGGCGCCCGAACAGCAGATACGCCTCACGCAACGCCGTCGGCAGCCGGACCCCCAGTCTCTCCTCGGCAGCGACCAGATCGGCCTCCGCCCACCCGTCACCGCTCTCCAGGACACCAGCCCAGTGGGCAGCGAAGCCCTGGATGAAGCTCCACGCACCACGACGGCCTTCGACGCCTCCGGCAAGAGACGCAGCAAGTTCGAACTCCTGATTCATGCCAGGACGATATCCGTCCCGCTCATCAGGCCCCGCCACGCTCCGACACGCCGACACAGTGTTCTTAGAACTCGACAACACTCTTGACCCGCTTGATCAACATCTGCTGCCCGAACCCGGCATCGACCGTTCCCGCCTCACACCGACGAAGCCAGTGGGAGGTATGGCGAGGAAACGTTATTCGGTGAGGTGCTGGAAGAAGACGGCCTTGTTCTCACTGCGGTCGGTGCGCGCGAGGGCGGTTGACTCGCTGAGTACCGTCTTGTCTCGCCAGCCGGTGGCGGGTATGCCTTCGCCGGTCATGCCGTCGAACAGGACCTCCAGTCGGGGAAGTCCGCTGACCCTGATGAAGTGCCCGGCGAGCTTCGCGTCCGGGCCCGGCTCCGTGGTCGCGGTACAGATCTGTAGCCGCTTGTCCGCGCCGGTCCGGGACCAGGCCGGTGATTCGCCGTCTCCTGCGCGCAAGCCCGTGCCCGGGAGATCGTCGGGGAGCCGGTCCGACTCCGCCTGGAGAAACTCGCCCAGCCACTGTGCGCGGGCTGCTGCGGGGCCAGGTATCGGGCCGTATGCGGCAGGTCAGTTGCTGGACAGGCGGAGGTTCCCGGACGGAGCATCGCACCGGACACGTCCGGAGTCGAAGGCGATCTCCAGCGCGACCCGTCCGGTGTTCGGATCCCGCTCTTCGCTGACCGCCCGCACCGTCTCGCCGAGATGGTCCGCGAACGGGGTCCGGCCACGGACCGGGGCCACCTCGACGCGGCCCGACTCCGCCATGTCGTAGCTCGCGTAGGGGGCCGACCTCTCCACGGTCAGGCACCAGTCCGACCCGGTCGTCACATGGGTGGAGACCTGCCCGCTGTCGATCAGCCACACGTCCAACGGGCCGGACGGGGCCTTTGAGCCGTACAGGTGCCACGAAGCGACTACCTGCTCAAGCCGCCGCCCGACCAGGTACTCAGGGTGCACGCCGGCCCCGTGCAACGGGCAATCACCCAGCTCTTCCGACTCCACCCGATGACCATACCCTCAGGCAAATCCCCAGCTCATGCGCCTATTCGGGACAGGCTTCAGCCTGCAAAGGCCGAGGTAGAGCGTGCCGCGTTCGAGAAACAGCAAGGGAACGGAGCCGGCGCGGTCTCCGTCATGCTCGGCGGCCGAACTGCACCAGCTGGTCCTGACGGCGGAAGGCTCCACGACGACGCGTGGGATTTGACTGAACTGCCTGCATGGTGACCGGCGAGGCCGGCAGTGTCCGTACGAACTCCGACGCCTCGATACCAACGGCGCGGTGGAGCCGGACCGGGCGGTACGTAGAGCAGTGCAGCGCGGCAGGCCGAGACTGTCAGGGAAGCTGACAATGACGTTATTTGCGCTTCTAAGCTCGAAGAAGTCAAGAGCCCAGAGCATCTGACTTTCTTTTGTTCTGCCCCGGAACCGAGCCGGCCGGTCCGGATCAGGGCCGAGAAGCCCCAGCTCCATCCCCCATGAACCGCGTACGGGAGAACCCATGATCCACACTCGCGGGCTCACTCGCAGCTTCCACGTCAAAGGAGAGACCGTCGAGGCCGTGCGCGGCCTGGACCTCGACATCGAGGCCGGTTCCGTAGTCGCCTTCCTCGGCCCGAACGGCGCCGGGAAGACCACCAGCCTGCGGATGCTGACCACCCTGCTCCCGCCGACCTCGGGCACCGCCGTCGTCGCCGGTCACAACGTGCTCACCGACCCCTCGGGCGTCCGCCGGCGCATCGGCTATCTCGGTCAGGGCAACAGCGCCGGCAGCAACTTCCGGGTCAGCGACGAGCTGATCACCCAGGGCCGCGCGTACGGTCTGAACCGCACGGAGTCCCGCGCCCGGGTGGAACGCCTGCTGACCGCGCTCGCACTGGAGGGCCTGGCCAAGCGGACGGTGGGCACCCTCTCGGGCGGCCAGCGCCGCCGCCTGGACATCGCCATGGCCCTGGTCCACGAGCCGGAGCTACTCTTCCTCGACGAGCCCACCACCGGACTCGACCCGCACAGCCGCGCCGGTATCTGGAAGCACGTGCTGCGGCTGCACAAGGAGCTCGGCACCACGATCGTCTTCACCACCCACTACCTGGAGGAAGCCGATCTCTGGGCCCGACGGGTGATGGTGGTCGACCACGGCCGGGTGATCGCCGACGACTCCCCCGACAAGCTCAAGGCCGACCTGGCCGGCGACCGCATCACCCTGGGGACCGCCGACCGCGCCGACGCCGAGCGGGCCGCCGGGCTCGCCCGCGCCCTACCCGCCGTCCACGAGGCCATCGCCGACGACACGGAGGTGCGGGTACGCACCCCCCACGGAGACACCCAGCTACCGGTCCTGTTACGGAACCTGGAGGTGGCCGGCGTGCGGGCGGTCACCGCCCGGCTCACTCGCCCCACCCTCGACGACGTCTTCCTCGGCCTGACCGGCCGCACGCTGCGGGAGAGCGCCGACGCCACCACACACGACGGAGCGTAACCATGAAGGTGTTCAACGACACCCGAACCGCCTTCGCCCGAGAGCTGGGGCCCGAACTGCGCCAGCCGGCCGGTCTCCTCTTCACGATGCTGCTGCCCTTCCTCTTCCTCGTCCTCTTCGCACCCCTGCTCTCCGGCATGGCCCATCCTTCGGGCGGGGGCATGAACACGGATTCCCCCTGGCAGTGGTTCGTGCCGGGCACGCTCGTCCTGCTGGCTCTCTCCGCCACCGCCGGCGCCGGGGCCTCCTTGCTCAACGAGATGCCCTCCGGGGCCTTCGAACGCATGTTAGTGACCCCGCTGAACCGGGCCTCGATGATCGTCGGGCGGGCGTTGAAGGAGGTCGTGATCCTGCTGGCACAGGCCCTGCTGATCCTCGCCCTGCTGCTACCGACCGACTTCCGGCTCCGCCCGCTCGGCGCCCTGGCAGGTCTGGCGCTGCTGACCGTCTTCGGGATCGGGATCGGCACCCTCTCCTTCACCCTGGCGCTCCACTCCCGCAAGCAGCAGACCTTGTTCTACGGGGTGCAGCAGATGGTCTTCTTCCCTCTGTTGCTGCTCTCCGGTGTCCTGCTCCCCATCACCGAGGCCTCGGCCCCCTCGTGGCTCTACGTCCTGAGCCGGATCAACCCCGCGACCTACGTGGTCGAGGCCGAACGAGCCCTGTTCGACGGCCGGTTCGCCGAGGCGGGTGTGCTGTACGGGGTCCTCGCAGCGGTGGCCGTCGCGGTGCTGGGGGTCATCGCGGGCATCCGAGGCATGCGCAACGCTTCCGTGTGACGCGCCGCCCAGCGCCGTCCCAGCCCGAACGCGAAGGAGGACCGCACCGTGAGAGCCGAAGCCTTCCGGAGCACCCCGTATCCCCGGCCCCGCGCCGTGGACGTCTGGTTCGACCCCGCCTGTCCCTACACCTGGCTGACCGTCTGCTGGTTACGGGAGGCCGCCCGGGTCCGCCCGCTGGAGCTGCGCTGGCACCTGATGAGCCTGTCCCTCCTCAACAAGGGCCGCGACGACGACCCCGAGGGGTATCTGATGGTCCCGGTGCGGATCGGTACCGCCGTCCGGCACCACCACGGACAGCGGGCCCTGGCCCGGTTCCACGCCTCGCTGTGGGCCGACCTCGGGCCCCCCGGGGAGCACGGCGGGAACACCGGGAAGTGGATCAACGACCCGGCCCTGGCCTTGGCCGACGCGGAGCTGCCGGCGGAGCTGGCGGAGGTCGGGACCTCCACCGTCTACGACGAGGAACTGCGGGACTCACACACGCGGGCCCTGCGGCTTCTCGGCCCGCGGACCGGAACACCAGTGGTCGCCGTCGAGGAACCGGAAGAGCCTCACCGGTCCCCGCCGGCCTTCTTCGGACCGGTCATCTCCCGCGTACCGAGAAGGGAGGAGGCCGGGCAGCTGTGGGACGGGACACTGCTGGTGACCGGCACCCCCGGGTTCCACGAGCTCAAGGGGAGACCCGCCGACCCGGACCCCGACGTGACCGGACAGGACATCGATCCGTCCTGACCCGGCCCGCCAGCTCCTCAGGGATGGTGTACCGGCCCGGGGGGATCTGCCAGGAACCCGCCGTACCCAGCGCCCGCCTCCCTCGCCCTGCCGGTCCTCTTGCCCGGGTTCCGGCGCTGCCCGGCCGGCTGGACGAGCCCACCGGGCAGCGCCGGATCTGCTTCGCCCCTCGGCGTCTCCTTCCGGGAGGTGGTCGGTGAGACCAGGTGTCGGTCGGCGAGCCGCTGGAGACCGGGGCCGACTTGAACGGCAGATCGTGGCCACGCTCTCAACGCCGGGCAGCTCAACGCCCTCGGCCCGCTGCCTCCGAACGTCCGGGCGGTCAGCTTCGTCCCGCCCCACGAGCTGGTGCCGCGCTGCGAGGCGATCACTGCCACGGCGGGGTGGGCACCTTCCTGACCGCCCCGGCCCATGAGGTGCCATAAATCGTCGTTCCGGCTCGGCTGTGGTGCGACACCCGCGTGCCAAGCGGGCCCTGGCGGCCGGAGTCGCCCCGCCGTGTCCACCCGAGCCCCTCACGACCGGCCGACTGCGTGCGATGGTGACGCGGATGCTTCAGGACCCTGAGTTCGCGCACGCGGCAGCACGGGTACGCACCGAAACGCCCGGGACACCGACGCCTGCCGGGACCATTCCGGTCCTCGAACAGCCGGTGACCGGTCACGGTCCCCGGAGCGGCACATGACATACGGTCGGAGCGGAAAGATCACGGTCTCCGACGGTTGAGGAGAAGTCGCCTTGAGGACGCACATCCCCTATCTCTTAGCCGTGGCGAGTACCGTCGCGACGCGTCGGGTGGACGAGCGGCTGACAGCGTACGACCTGACGGTACGCCAGTACGGCCTGCTCGCCCAGCTGTCGCTCGAACCCGAGCTGACCATGGCGGAGCTGGCCCGTCAGCTGGGCATAGCCCGGCAGTCGGTCCACCAGCTCGTCGGCGAACTCGTCGAAGCGGGTCATGTGCGCCGACGACCGGGCGCCGACGACCGCTCGCGTCGACTGGAGATCACCGACACCGCGCACTACCTGCTGACCCGGATCGACGGGCCGCTGGAACGGGTGGAAGCGGAGCTGCTCGGCGGCCTCGCCCCTGACGAGGCCGAAACCCTGCGCAGCCTCCTGCAGCGCGTCCTGGCCCATGCCACCGACGACGAGGCATGGCTGCCCGCCCGTTGACAGAGGCTCCAGGAGAACGTCCGCTCGGCATCCGGCGGGAAGCTCACCAAGGGCAAGGTCGCCGTGATCAGCGGGAAGAAGACTGTTCCCGTGGTGAACTAGGGCGGTCTCATCACGGTCTACATGCCTGCCGAGGGCAAGCCGTACTCGTTCCGGGTCGTCCGAGAGGGAGACAACGCAGGCACGATGGCGCTGACCGACTGCGACCGGGACCAACCGGTGCCCGCCGACACCCCGTCGCCGGTCCAGGCCATCGACGCCGACAAGCCCGGTAGCCTGACGGCCCGTAGGTCACGCGATCCCCGACTTCCTCACAAGGCATCTCACCTGCTCTGACACCAGAGCCACGCAGGCGGGAGTGCCGTCGTGACCAGGCACGGCGCTTCCCGGATCGATGGGTACGCGCGTGACCGAGGTTTCCTCAGTGGACAGGCCCGTCCGGCGTCCCTGTCTCTCCGGCAGAATGCGTCTCATGTCAGGGGGAAGAGAAGTCACCGCGTTCGCGCAGTTACTCGCCGGCGCCGGTCTGGAAGCAGGGGACGCCGGGGGCGTCGAGGACGCCCTTCTCCGGCCCCGGGCCGCCTGGCGGCCCGTCATCGCGGCGGACGCCGTTCCGGCTGTCACCGTCCGGCGGGACCACCCCGGCCTCGTCGCTGAGCTCAACACACACTGGCACCGGCTCGCGAGCGAGCACGGGCTCATCGGCGCCGACGGCGCGTTCCTGATCAACGTGGCGGGGAGCCGGTGGGACCCCACGGCCCGCGGCTGGACGCGCGTCCAGCTCGCCCCGCGGTGGGATCTGGCCGGAGTGCTGGGCGAGCGCCCCGGGCAGCCGGAGTTCGTCACCCTGTCTGCCGACGGGGACACCCTGCTGGGTGTGACGACCAAGGAGTACGAGGTCTGGATCGTCGCCGTGACCGAGCTCGGCAGGCAGCGGGAAGCGGCCGCGCAAGCCGAGGCCCAGGAGACCCCTCAGGGGCAGGAGGCGGCGTGGGCGTCGTTCTTCCGGGGGCCGGGTTCCGTGGACTTCCGGGCGTCGGGGCTCATAAAGGCGCTGGGCGAGAAGTGGGCGGCAGGACTGGCCCACAACCCGGCCGCCACCGAAGACGTCCTGAAGAGCCTGCTCGGCCACTCGCACTATCTGCCCTGGCGCTCGGACCTGCCGCCGTCGGTCGTGGACGCCGGGCTCGCGCACCCGGAGTGGCGGGTACGCGGCCTGTTCGCGGAGGCCCGGCCCACCGTCACACCCGAGCAGTGGACACGCCTCGTTCTCGCCGAACAGAACCCGCGGCAGCGCTGGATCCTCGCGACGCTCGCCGGGGACCGCCGTGAAGAGCTCACCGGCCCGGCCTACGAGCGCCTCGCCACGGACCCCGCCGCGCGGACCCGCGCAGAAGCCGCGCGCCTCACGGCCCTGCCCGCCCCGCTGCTGGCAGCCCTGGCCGCGGACCCCGAGCCCACCGTCCGGGCATCGGCTTGCCGGCCCGCATGGCCGCACCTGGACGGACCGGCCCGACAGCGACTGCTGACTGATACCGCCCCCGAGGTCCGCACCGCGGCCATGCTGAGGCACCACGCGGAACATCCCCTGTCCCGGGCGGCCTTCGAAGCCGAAGGCCTCGAAGTCTCGGCGCTGCAAAGCTGCCGCCTCGACCGGGACTTCGCCCGGAGCCTGGCCCACCAGGGAAACGTGGACCAACGCCGCATGCTCGCGGGCAACCCTGATCTTGCCCCGGACATCACCGCCCTCCTCGCCCGCGACCCGGACGACGGCGTCCGGTACACAGTGTCCCTACGCCCCGACCTCACCGAAGCGCAGCGAGCGGACATCCGCATCGATTTCGACCCGGGTGCCCTCACGTTCCCCCTCGACTGGGTGGTTACGCTCCACACCGATCCAGGGGCGATGCGCCGTCTGGCGGCCTCCTCCCACCCGGTGGTGCGCAGAAGCGTGGCTCGTGCCGAGCGGCTCCCGGAGGATGTCGTGGCGCTGCTCGCCGAGGACGAGGACCGCGTCGTCCAGCTCTTCCTCGCCGAATCCTGCGACGACGCGCCCGCCGACATGCTGCTGCGCGTGTGGCGGTGGTGGACCGGCAGCCTCACCCATCCCGACCGGCCCCGCGGTCACCCCAACTTCCCCCGCCACGGCCTCCTCCGCTACGCCGGTGACCCGGATCCGCGCATGCGCCGGCTGGCACTCGACGACCCCGCGTCGAGCGTGGAGCTCGTGGAGCGGTTCAGCCGTGACAGGGACGAGGAAGTGCGGCTGCGGGCGGCGCAGGATCCGCGCCTGACCACCGCATCCGCGGTGCGGCTGCTCGACGACCCGAGCGGGGCCGTCCGCCGGGCGGCAATGCTGCATCCCCACCCGCCCGCGCGGGTCCTGATCCGGCTCCTGCGCGACGTCGAGACAGCCGAGACCGCGGCGGCGAATCCATCATTGCCGGTCGGGGCCATGCGAGAAATGCTCCAGCTGCTCGCGGCTTGAAGTGAGAGGGCCCGGGGCGCGGTCCTCAGCCCCGCGACCCGCGGCGGTGAGCGCCCGTTCACGCCACGGCCGCGAGATGGCCGACGGCCTGCTGCCGGGGGCCGACCTGAGGCGTCCGAACGTGTTGACGAGCGGGTTGGCTAGGGAGTTCGCCCTCGCCGTACGCCGCGACCTGGCGCTGGACTTCGCTGGGTCTGTGGAGACGGGGCACCGGAGGCAGTCCGCGGAGTGCGCCCTGCGGCGTAATGCCGCCCGGACTGGTGAAACCTGCCTCACTCCCAACAAAGTCTCCGCAGGTCAGGGCCCGGACCCGACCGAAACGGAGGCGCAGGCCGAAGCCGCCCGCTCCGCGCACGCGGAGGTGAGCCGTTTACCTGGCCTGTGTTCCGGGGCTGGGGCACTTCGGGAATAGGGAAAGGGGGCGGCGGCACCCCCTGTGCGGGGTGCCGCCGCCCCCTTTCGTACAGCAGGAGCGGGTTGGGCTGGGCCGGTTCAGTAGGCCGAGTTGACGTTGTCCATCGAGCCGTACTTGTCGGCCGCGTAGTTGCAGGACGCGGCGATG
>NZ_JAJQQS010000003.1 GCF_021228125.1 Streptomyces albireticuli | reverse complement strand
ATCTACCTCCAAGGCGGCACCACCGAACACACCCACGGCATCACCTCCACCCTCCTCTCCACCCTCGCCGTCCGCTCCGGCCACATCCGCGACTCCCTCCTCCTACGCCGCGCCGAACAGGACGTACGGGCCCGGCTGGAGGCCGAGGCCGGTGCGGTCGGCGACGGCGTCACGGCCGCGCACACGGCCTGAGCCACCCGACCCTCATCCTGACCACCCATCAGAAACCTGACACGGAACGACGAAGGAGCACCACAGCCATGGCCGCCACCAACCCCTTCGAGGACGACGACGCCCGCTACCACGTCCTCGTCAACGCCGAGAACCAGCACTCCCTCTGGCCGGTCTTCGCCGAGATCCCCGACGGCTGGACCGTCGCGCACGGCGAGGACTCCCGCGAGGGCTGCACCGCCTACGTGGACGCGCACTGGACGGACCTGCGCCCCGCGAGCCTGGTCGCCCAGGCCTGAAGGACCCGGTAGGTCCCGCGCGGAGGGCCGGTGGAAGACATCCTTCCACCGGCCCTCCGGCCTGCCGGGGCACGGACCGGTGGGATCCGTTCAGCGCGCGGAGTCACCGCCGGCGAGCACGGCCGGCTCCGCCGGGCGCGGTACGGCCGCGGCGAGCCGCTCCAGCGCCCGGTGGTCCGGCGTGCCGGGCGCCGCGGTGTACACGACCAGGCGCAGCGCCGAACCGACGGCCTCCAGCACATCGCAGTCGAGGGTCAGCCGGCCGGCCTCGGGGTGCTCGACCGTCTTGGGCTGTGACGCGCTCGCGGCGACGCCGGTCCTCGCCCAGGCCGCGGCGAAGGCCGGGCTGCGCTCCAGGAGTTCACCGACGAGCGCGCGCGGACCCGGGTCGTCCGGGAAGCGCCCGAGGCTCGCGCGCAGGTCGGCGACGGCGTACGCCTCGAAGGCCGCGGCCTCGGCGGCCGTACGGACCACCCGGGAGGCGCCTCCGGTGAAGTGGCGCCGCAGAGCGTTGCGTTCGCCGTCCTCCCCGGACGCGTCGTCCCCGAGGAGGGTGACCGCCAGCGGGTTGGCGAGCACGACGTTCCAGGCGCGGTCGATGACCATCACCCCCGCGTCGTGGAGGCGGTCGATGACGCGGTGCAGTCCCGGTGTGACCCGGCCGGCCGCGGCGCCGGGCGCCGGGGGCGCGTGCCCGGCGAGCCGGAAGAGGTGGTCCCGCTCCTCGCCGCTCAGCCGCAGGACGCGGGCCAGCGGCGCGAGGACCGAGGCGGAGGGCCGTCCCGCACGGCCCTGTTCGAGCCTGGCCAGGTATTCGACCGAGAGTCCGGCCAGGGTGGCGACCTCCTGGCGGCGCAGCCCGGGGGCGCGCCGGCGCGGCCCGGCCGGCAGGCCGGCCTCGGCGGGTGCCAGGCGGTCGCGCCAGGCGCGCAGACAGGTGCCCAGGTCGGTGGGGTCCATGACCCCATTGTGGCGTGTGCGGATCGGCTGAGGGTCGCCCTGCCGGTACCAGGATGATCTCGGCCCTCGTCCCGGCGGGACGGCCGCTCCCACGATGGGCGAGGAGCACGGGTCCTCCCGGAACGCGCGTCGCCGGTGGCGCCGCGGTGCGGCCCGCCCGTGCTCGTACCCCACTGATCCGGCACCGCCCCGGTTTCCGTACCGCCCCGGCCGGTGCCGCTCCCGGCAAGGAGATACCGCCATGAGCACGATCCGGCCGACCGCCTCCGTCCAGCCGCTGCTGCGACCGGCTGACCTCGGTGGCCTCCGGCTGCCCAACCGCGTGGTGATGGCCCCGGTCACCCGGGCCCGCGCGACGAATCCCGGGCTGGTGCCGACGGAGCTGCACGCCGCCTACTACGGGGAGCGTGCCGGCGCCGGGCTGATCGTCACCGAAGGGACGTGGGTCAGCGAGCGGGCGATCGGTTTCGTCGACGTCCCGGGCGTCTACAGCGAGGAGCAGGTCGCGGGGTGGCGGCGGGTCACCGAGGTCGTGCACGCCCTGGGCGGCCGCATCGTGCTCCAGCTCTGGCACACCGGCGCCGCCTCCCACCCCGACCACCTGCGGGGGGAGGTGCCCGCGGGGCCGTCGGCGGTCGATCCCCGCGAGAAGTCCTTCACCCGGGAGGGGTTCAAGGACACCGTCACCCCTCGGGAGATGACGGCCGCGGACATCGCGCGCACGGTCGCCGAGTACGGGGCCGCCGCGGCGAACGCCCGGCGCGCCGGGTTCGACGGGGTCGAGGTCCACGCCGTCGGGCCGTATCTGATCCCGCAGTTCCTCAATCCCCGGCTCAACAGGCGCACCGACGCCTACGGGGCGGGCGCGGCGGGACGGCGGCGGCTGCTGTGCGAGATCGTCGACGCGGTCGCCGCCCCTTGGAACGGGCGGTGCGTCGGCGTCCGGCTGTCGCCCTACTGGGACACCGGCGACCGGTTCGTCGCCGACGAGCGGACGCTCGCCGAGTACGACGCGCTGGTGACGGAGCTGGGCGCGCGCCCGGTGGCGTACCTGCACCTGCGGGGGCGTGACCTCGCCGCACCGGGCGGCACCCCGGACTTCGGGGCGTTCGCGCGGTACCGGCGGCTGTTCGGCGGTCCGCTCATCGTGAACCTGGGGTTCGGCCGCGAGTCCGGGAACGCGGTGGTCGAGGCGGGGATCGCCGACGCCGTGTCGTTCGCCACGCACTTCATCGCCAATCCCGACCTCGTCACCCGGTTCGCGATGGGACGCGCGCTCGCGGCCGGCGATCCGGCCACGTACTACACGGGCGGGGCCGCGGGCTACGTCGACCAGCCCGTGAGCGGGACGGGGTCCCCGTCGGCCGGACGGGGCTGAGGGCGCGGGACACGAGGGCCGCGATGCCGTCGCCGCCCGTGCCGGGTGCCGGGCGAGGCACGGCCGAAAGCCGGGGTGTGCCGTGCGGCGGAGCCGTGTACGGTGCGGGCGATGTCGCGGTGGCGTGAGCGTCCCGCACTGTTCCGAAGCGGCTCGCGCCGGTGCTCCGGCACCCGGGTGAGCCGTGGTTCCGCCCGCCACCACGGCACGAAGGCCGGGGCGCCGGCGACGGCGCCCCGGCCCTGTGGATTCCAATATTCCGGACAGGAAGGGCCGTGCGCATGCGGAAGCGACTGCGCGAGAGGTTCAGACGGATCTGCCGGACGACCGGCGCACCGAGGCCGGGAGTCACAGGACCGCGTACGAACGGTGGGGGTGGTTCCCGCCGTACGAGCCGTACCGGCCGTGCGGGTCGCGCGCTGGCGGCCGCCGTGGTGGGCGCCCTGCTGGCGGCCGCCCCGGGGCTCGCCTTACCGGGGTCGGCCGCCGCGGACCCGAGGTCGGCCACCGTGTTCGGGTCGTCGATCGCCGCCGCGCGCAACGCCGACGGGCGGCTGGAGCTGTTCGGGACCAACAGCGGTGACGCGATCTACCACCGCTGGCAGACCTCCATCGGGGGCGCCTGGTCCGGCTGGGCACAGTTCGACGGCGCGCTGCGCGCCGTCGCGTCCGAGACCAACGCCGACGGGCGCGTGGAGCTGTTCGGCGTCAACGGCGCCGGCTCCATCTATCACCGCTGGCAGACCTCCCCCGGCGGCGGCTGGTCCGGCTGGGCACAGTTCGACGGCGCGCTGACCTCGATCGCCGCCGCGCGCAACGCCGACGGACGACTGGAGATCTTCGGGGCCAACAGCGCCGGGAACATCTATCACCGCTGGCAGACCTCCCCCGGCGGCGGCTGGTCGGGGTGGGCGCAGTTCGACGGCGGGCTGACGCAGGTGGCGGCCGAGACCAACGCCGACGGGCGTGTCGAGCTGTTCGGCGTCAACAGCGCCGGAAGCATCTACCACCGCTGGCAGACGTACCCCGGTGGCGGCTGGTCCGGCTGGGAGCAGTTCGACGGCGGCCTGTCCTCGATCGCCGCCGCGCGCAACGCCGACGGACGACTGGAGATCTTCGGGACGAACAGCGCCGGCGGGATCTACCACCGTTCGCAGAACTCCATCGGCGGCTCCTGGGGTCCCTGGGCGCAGTTCGACGGCGGCCTGAGCCAGGTGGCTGCCGAGACCAACGCCGACGGCCGCATCGAGCTGTTCGGCGTCAACAGCGCCGGCTACCCGTATCACCGCTGGCAGACCTCCGTCAGCGGCGGATGGTCGGGCTGGGTGCTGTTCGACGGCCTGCTGAGGGGCTGAGCACCGAGCCGGACCGGTGACGGCGGCCACGGCGGCGGGAAGCCCCGGGGGTACGGGCCGCGCCGCCCGTACCACCGGGGTGTCCGCGCCCCGGGGGCGTGCCGAAGCGCTCCGGCACGCCCTTGACCTGGAGCGCGCTCCAGCTCATATGGTCGGGGCATGTCAGACAACACGCCCTCCGTGGCCGTCCTCGGCACCGGCATCATGGGCTTCCCCATGGCCCGTAACCTCGCCCGTGCCGGACTGGACGTGCGCGCCTGGAACCGCAGCCGCGAGAAGGCCGTGCCGCTCGCCGCCGACGGTGTGCGCGTCGCGGAGACGCCCGCCGACGCCGTGCGCGGCGCGGAGGTCGTGCTCACCATGCTTCACGACGGGCCCGCCGCCCTGGAGGTGATGCGGGACGCCGCGTCCGGTCTGCGGGCCGGTGCCGTCTGGGCGCAGTCGACCACCGCGGGCCTCGACGGGTTCGACGCGCTCGCCGGCTTCGCCCGGGAACACGGCCTCGTCCTCGTCGACGCGCCCGTCCTGGGGACGAGGCAGCCGGCCGAGGAGGGGAGGCTCACCGTCCTGGCCGCCGGGCCCGAGGCGGTTCGCGGCACCCTCTCGCCCGTGTTCGACGCCATCGGCGGGCGTACGGTCTGGGTGGCCGACGAGGCGGCCGGTGGCGCCGCGACACGGCTCAAGCTCGTCGTCAACAGCTGGGTGCTCACGGTCACCCACGGCACCGCCGAGGCGCTCGCGCTCGCCGAAGGCCTCGGTGTGGACCCGGCCGCCTTCCTGGGCGCCGTCGAGGGCGGCCCCCTGGACATGGGCTATCTGCGGGCCAAGGCACGGCTGATCCTGGACGGCGGCCTCACCCCGCCGAGCTTCGCCACCACCACGGCCGAGAAGGACGCCCGGCTGATCGTCGAGGCGGGGGAACGGGCCGGGGTGCGCCTGGACGTGACGGCCGCGGGCGCCGAGCGCTTCCGCCGGGCCGCCGAACAGGGCCACGGTCAGGAGGACATGGCCGCCTCGTACTTCGCCAGCTTCGACGACCGGGGGTGACCGGGAGCACGGGGTCACGGGCCGGGCGCGCCGCTCAGCCCTTCCCCTTCGTGACCGCCTCCGCGAGCCGCAGCGTCATCTTCTGCTGGCTCGCGTCCCGGTGGGTCGGGTTGAAGGAGTAGGAGACACGGCGCTGCTGGTCGCGCGTGGCGAACACCGCCGAGTTGTAGCCGTACCGCTCGCCGGTCTTGCCCCACAGCGTCACGCCGTTCACGGTGACCGTCTGGAGACCGGCGCCGTAGCGGGCCGGGCCGCCGTCGAGCATGCGCACCTCCGCGGGCGGCAGTGTGAACATCCTGTCCAGCTGGGCCTTCGGCAGGAGCTCGCCGGAGAAGAGCGCGGTGATGAAGCGGTCCAGGTCGCCGGTCGTGGAGATCATCTCTCCTTCGCCCCAGGCCTCCGTCTGGTCGTACTCCGTGACGTCCTCCAGGTGGCCGTCCGACATGGCCAGGTAGCCGTGCACGTGCGGGCCGCGGATCTTCGGGTCCGCGCCGGGGAGGGACGTGCGGTCCAGGCGCAGCGGGCGCAGGACGCGCTTGCCGATCTCCTCGCCGTACGGGCGGCCGGTCACCTTCTCTATGAGCATCGCGGCCAGCACGTAGTTGATGCCCCGGTACTCCTGCTTGGTGCCGGGCGCGAACTTCATCGGGCCGCGGGTCACCATGGCCGCGAGCTGCTCCGGCTTCCACCGGTCGTGGCGGTGCCGGAGGATGTCCTCCGGCGTGTCGAGGTCGGGGATGTCCGGGCCGCTCTCGGCGGGCAGGCCGCTGGTGTGGTTCAGCAGCTGGGTGGCCGTGATCGGCGGGAAGCCGTCGGGCAGCACACCGGGCAGGCGGCGCTGGATCGGCGCGTCCATGTCCAGCTTGCCCTCGGCGGCGAGCTGGAGCACCACGGTGGCGACGAAGACCTTGGTGATGCTGCCGATGCGGAACCTGTCGTCGGGGCGGACGGGCCGGCCGGTCCGGGTGTCCGCGACGCCCGAGGTGCCGTACCAGCGGCCGGCCGAGCCGCTGACCCGTATCTGTGCCGCCGTCAACTGAGGGTCCCCCAGCTCGGACAGGGCCGCCCGGAGGGCCCGGGTGTCGAGGGGCGGAACCGCCGGGGCGGTGGTGGAGGTGGCGCCGCCGGGGCGCGGGGCGGCCGCGGCGCCGCTCGCGGGCAGGGCCGCCGTCATGAGCAACGAGCCGGCCAGGGCGGCCCCGAGGAGGGCCCGGCGGGAGAGGAAAGTGGACGAGTGCGTCATGTCGATCATGGTTGTCCGCCGGGGCCGCGCCGCCATCCGGGGCGTACCCCCACCCGCCCCTGAGCCGTCCCTGACCCGCGGCCGGGGGTCGTCCCCCATGGCCGTCGGGGTCCCCGGCGTCATGGACCGTCGCCCGGCGCGCGCACGTACCGCCGCCGACGGGACACCGACCGTACGTGCGCGGGAGCATATGATCGACCGGGATACGTCGGGACGGGGGGAGTCGTCAGAATTGCCCGCGCCGCACCAGATGACTCGCATCCTTCTGCTCGGGCCCGTGCAGTACGTGCCGGTCCGGGGGACGGCCGCCCGCCCCGGCGCACCGGGGCCGCAGGCCGTGCTGGCGGCCCTGGCGCTGCGCGCGGGGAACCTGGTGACCATCGACGAGCTGATCGACGGGCTTTACCACGACGACCCGCCGTCCACCGCCCGGCGCGTGGTCGTCAACTACGTGCACCGGCTGCGGACCCACATCGACCGCGTGGACCCGGCGGAGGGCACCTCCGGGGAACGCCCCTCCGCCGTCATCGGGACGACCGACGACGGATACGTGCTGCGGCTTCCCGACGAGTCCGTCGACGCGCTGCGGTTCGGCCTGCTCACCGCGCGGGCCCGGCACCACGCCCGGAGCGGTGACCCCGCGGCCGCCGCGGCCGCTCTGGAGGAGGCGCTCGGGATGTGGCGGGGGACCGCTCTCGCCGGGCTGCCCGGGCCGGCCGCCGAGGACCACCGCCGCGCGCTCACCGAGCAGCGGGCGTCCGCCGTGGAGCACCACCTGGAACTGCTGCTGGAGTGCGGCCGCAGCGCGGAGCTCGTACCGGACATCCTGCGCGCGCTGGAGGCGTACCCGTACCGGGAGCGGCTGCACGGCGCGTTGATGCTGGCCCTCTACCGCTCCGGGCGCGCGGCCGAAGCGCTGCTGGCCTTCGAAGACGCCCGCAGGGTGCTCGCGGACGAGCTCGGCGTCGACGCGGGCCCGGCCCTGCGGGAGCTGCACGCCGCCGTCCTGGCGGAGGACCAGGCGCTCCTCGCGGTCCCCGGGGGGCGGGCGCTCCTCGTCGCCCCCTCCCCGGCGGACGAGGACTCCCCGCCGTCGGCCGCCCCGGTGCGACCGGGCGTCCAGGAGCTCCCGGCGCCCGCTCAGCTCCCGCCCGCGCCCTACGACTTCACCGGCCGTCAGGAACAGCTCTCCGCGCTGGTCGGCGCGCTGGACGGTGGTGCCGAGCACGCCGTCGCGGTCATCACGGGCATGGGCGGCGTCGGCAAGACCACGCTGGCGCTGCGCACCGCGCACACCGTCGCCGCCGGCTACCCGGACGGGCAGCTGTACGCGAACCTGCGCGGCCCCGACGGGGCTCCGGGCGACCCGGCCGCGATCCTGGCGGGCTTCCTGGCGGCGCTGGGCGTTCCGCACGAGCGGTTCCCGGCGTCGCTCGCCGACCGCACGGCGCTGTTCCGCACCCTGTTGTCGCGGCGCGCCGTCCTGGTCGTGCTCGACAACGCCGCGGGCGTGACACAGGTCGAACCGCTGCTGCCGGGCGCGGCCCGGTGCGCCGCGCTGATCACGGCGCGGGCCCTGGCGGCCATGCCCGCCACGCTCACCGTTCCCCTGGTGGGCATGGGGACCGACGACGCCGTGGAGCTGATAGGCAAGGTCGCCGGGGCCCGGCGGCTCGACGAGGAGCCGGAGGCCGTGGCGGCGCTGGCCGCGGCCTGCGGGCACCTGCCGCTGGCGCTGCGCGCGGCGGGCGCCCGGCTGGCGGCCCGGCCGGCGTGGAGTGTCGCCACGCTGCTGGAGCGCGTGTCGGACCAGGCCCGGCTGCTCGGGGAGCTCCGGGTGGGAGAGCTGACGGTCGAGGCGGTCTTCGAGCTGTCGACGTCGCAGCTGCCGCCGCGGCAGGCCCGCGCGTTCATGGCGCTGTCGATCCCGCACTACGCGGAGTTCGACGTCAGGGGCGCGGCCGCCGTTCTCGACCTGCCGGAGCGGGACGCCGAGACGGTGCTGGAGGCGCTGGTCGACGCCGTCCTCCTGGAGACCCGCGCACCGGGCCGCTATCACTTCCACGACCTGGTCGGCGCGTACGCCCGGGCGAAGGCGAAGGCGGAGCTCTCCGAGAGCGAGCGCCGTGCGGTGGTGCGCCGCGCGGCCGACTACATCTGCGCGAGCGTCGTGGCGGCGGTACGGGCCTCGCAGCCGCTGGCCGGTCCGCTGACCGCCGACATCCACCCCCGGCGGTCGGCCGGCGCGGACGTGGGGACCGGGCGTGACGCGATGCTGTGGGTGCGGGGGGTGCTGCCCACGGTCGTCGCGGTCGTCGAGCAGGCGGCCGCCAGCGGTGACCCGGACGCGGTGGCGCTGGCCGTGGACACCGTCACACTCGTGCCCTGCTTCGAGGACATCGTGCCGCTGGGGTCGTTCGCGCAGGCGGCGACCGCCCTGGTCCCGGCCGCCGTGGCGCTCTGCGGCGGGGACATCGCGGGCACCGCCTACTACGCGGCGGGGGTGGTGCTCCAGAAGCACTCCTCCCCCGAGTCCCTGCACCGCTCGCGGGCGCACCTGCTGAGGGTCCTGGACATCTTCGGGGACGCCCCGGCGCCGGGCGGCGGCCCCCGCCCCTTCCTGCTGGTGCTGTTCTCCCTGGCGATGCTGGCCCAGCTGGAGCTCCAGTTCGGGAACTTCGCGGCGGCCCGCGCGTACGCGGAGCGGTCGGTGGCCGTGGCGGAGGTCAGCGGCGACCGGGAGCTCGTCGCGCGGCGGCGGACCCTGCTGCTCCAGGTCGAGGTCGAGGACCCGGAGCGGCGGATCGATCTGGTCCGGATCGGTGCGGAGTGCCGGGAGCTGTCGGGCGTCTTCACCCGGCGCGAGGACGAGAAATGGCTCATCAGGATGCTGATGACGGAGGCGGAGAGCGTCCTGCGCGGCGGCGGGCACGCGGAGGCCGCCGGGCTGTACCGCCGGGTGCTGGAGCGGGCCCGGCACAGCGGCCACGCCCGTAACGAGACGGAGTGCCTGTTCCGGCTCTCCGAGGCGCTCCTGGCGACCGGCGACACCGGGGCGGCCGTCGACACCGCGCGGGACGCCGTGGCCGGTGCCCGGCTGGCCCAGGAACCCTTGCTGACGGCGCACGGTCACCGGGCTCTCGGGCTGGCCCTGCGGGCGGTGGGCGAGGAGGCGGAGGCCGCGTCGCACCTGGAGCGGGCCGAGGAGCTGTACCGGGCGCTGCGCAGGCCGCCGGGAACGGCGGAGGTCTGACGCGCCCCCGCGGGCCGGTCCCCCGTGCCGGCTCCTCACGGACACGTCAGCAGTCCCGCCCGTGCCGGAAGGGGCGCGGCGGCGGGCCGGACGGCGGACCGGCAGTCGGCGAACGTCAGGGGGGCTCCCGTGGCGACGACGATCCGGCGGTCGCCGCGGTAGGGGTCGCGGCCGTGCGCGCTGCGGACGTTGTCGACGAGCATGAGGTCGCCCGGCTCCCACGCGCGGCGGACGGTGGCGGCCTCGTAGGCGGCGCTGATGGTGTAGAGCTCGCCCCTGGTGAGGGGCAGGCCGTCGCCGAAGCCGGTGTGGAAGGGCAGCCCGTCGTGGCCGAGCTCGTCGACGAGGATCTCGCGGACCTTCTCGTCCAGTGACCACTCGTTCCAGAAGGCCATGTGGTTGAACCACACCTCCTCGCCGGTCTCCGGGTGGCGGACGACGCCGGGGCGCAGGCCCCGGGTGCGGAGGCCGCCGTCCGCGCGCCATTCGCAGGAGACGAGGTTCTCGGCGCAGCGGCGCTCCACCTCGGCCCGGGAGCCGGTGCCGAACGCGGAGCGCCAGCCCGCCGGGACGCGGTCGGAGTACGTGCGCGTGAGCAGCCAGCCGTACGTCCGCATCCGCTCGACCAGGTGCGGGGGGAGGTAGCGCAGCACGGTCCGGCAGTCGGCGACCGGGGTGGCGCCGCCCTGGTCGGGGGCGCTCAGGCAGCCGAAGAGCAGCAGCCCGGGGAAGGTGAGGGCGTGGCTGTCCTCGTTGTGCGTCCGGATCGACTGGCCGGACGGCAGGTTCGTGGTGGTGCGGACGCCGTGACCGAGGTCGCCGCGGGGGGTGGCCGTCTCCCGGTGCGGGGTGCGCTGCGGCAGGAGCACGTCGCGGACCTGCGCGAACGCCTCCACACTGTGCACGGGAAGGCCGCGGATGTATACGGCGCCGTGCTCCCGCAGGCCGGCGCGGAGCGCGTCGTGCGCGGAGGCCAGCCAGAGGAGGGCCTCCTCGACGCCGGGCTGGTGGGGGGCCACGAGTGTGGCGGGCCGGCCGGGCCCGACGGACCAGTGGAGGTTCACCGGTGCCCGCCCGGGGCACGGTGGCGGAGGCCGGCGGCGGGGGAGGCCGGGCGGGGTGTCGGACGGTACCGGGGCCGGGCCGTACGGGCCGGCTGCCGCTGTTCGGACATGGAGGGTCTCCGGGTCGATCGGCGGGGAACGGTTGGGGGGGCGCCGGTCCTAGGCGGGGCGGACGGCGTGGACGCTCCAGTCGCGCAGGAGCGGGGACATGGCCAGCGCGCGCCGGCAGATGTCCAGGGCGGCGGCCCCGGCGGCCGCCCCGGGGGGCTCCAGGGTGAAGATCCCCAGGTGGAGGCGGCCGGGAGCGCAGCGGACGCTGATGTGTTCCAGGCGGTCCTCGGCGGTGGCCGCGACCCACAGCAGGTCGCTCACCTGTGCCCCGTCGAGCACCTGAGGGGCCCCGGTGCCGGTGGCGGCCAGGGTGATGACGGTCAGTCGCATGGTGGGAGGTGCGTCAGTCCCGGATCACAGCGCTCGCACCGACGGGAGGGCCGGGGTCCACCGGTCGGCGGTGGCGGCGGGTCTGCCGGGGACGCGGGTGCGGACTGCCATGGGAGACGCCTTGTCTGGTCGGGCCGGCCGGGCTTCCGGTGCTGACGGAGCCGCTGGAGCCGGTTCACGGAACTGCCGGGACCGTTCGGGTCGCCGGCGCTTCCGCGCCGTCCCGGTGGTCACCATCCTGGTCGGCCGCCCCGCGCGGGGGAAGGGGTTCGGGCCGGTCCAAACCGTCCTGGCCGGTTTGTGCCACGGGCGCCGGCCCGCGGCACCGGGGGGCCGGAAGCGGCGTCCCGGCGTGTTGATCCGCTGTTGACCGTGCCCGCGCAGACTGACCGGCACGGGGGTGCTTGTCGCACGAGGAAGGGTTACGCATGTTGGTGGCACTCGGTCTGGAGACGACGGACGAGGCGGTCTACCGCGAGATGCTGGAGTCCCCCGCCCTGGGGGTCGAGGAGATCGCGGCCCGCTTGGCGACCACTTCCGACCGCGTCCGCGCCTGTCTGGACAAGCTGTTCGAGCTGCGGCTCGTGCAGGAGTCCTTCGAGACGCCCGGCCGCTTCCTGGCGGTGGAGCCGGCCATGGGGCTCCAGCGGCTGCTGGCCCGGCAGCACGCCGAACTGATGGAGCGGCAGCGGCAGATGGCGGACAGCCAGGCCTCGTTCCTCCGCCTGTTCGCCGGTACGGGCGCCCGCTCCTCCTCCGGTGGCGGCGTCGAGCGGCTGGTGGGCGAGGACGCGGTGCGGCGGCGGCTCCAGGAGCTGGCCCGCGACGCGGTCCGCGAGGTGCTGACGTTCCTGCCCGGCGGCCCTCGGTCGGCGGCGGACCTGCGGGCGGCGCGGCACGACGACGGGCACGCCCTGGGGCGGGGGGTGGCGATCCGGGTGATCGGCCCGGAGGGGGTCCGCGAGGACGCCGCGACCCTGGGCTACGCGCGGTGGCTGACGCGACAGCGCGGTGAGTTCCGCACCACGGCGAGCCTGCCACCGCGGATGGTCCTGGTCGACGGGGTGACGGCACTGATCCCGCTCGATCCGGACGACACCCGCCGGGGCGCCCTGTGCCTGTCCGGCCCGGCGCTGCTGGCCCCGCTCCTCGCCCTCTTCGAGCAGACCTGGGAACGGGCCGCTCCGCTGGGTCCTCCCGGCGCCGGGCCCGCCCATCCGCTGTCCGACCACGAACGCGCCCTGCTCACCTACATCGCCCAGGGGCACACGGACGAGTCGGCCGCCCGGCAGCTGCACGTCTCGCCACGCACCGCCCGCCGCACGATGGCCTCCCTCATGGACCGCCTCGGCGCCCGTAGCCGCTTCGAGGCGGGCTTGAAGGCGGCGCGGCTGGGCTGGCTGTGAGCGCGGCGGGGCGACTGTGAGCGGGCGGGGCGGGGCCGACCGTGAACAAGCGGAGGAGGCCGGCTGTGAACAAGCGGGGTCGGGGTGAACAGCGAGCCGGCCGCCGACTGTCGTGCCCCGGCGACCCGGCGGGCGCAACGATCGCGGGTGCGGCCCGGCCACGGCGAAGGACGGCGGGGCCACGGCGCGACAGCCCCGTGACCCCGCCGGCTCCGTGGCGTCAGTCGTTCCCGGGCGTCGCGTGCTGGACGACCTCGAAGGCCATCAGCTTCGACCCCGTGGCCGCCGGCTTCGGCCGCTCTCCGTCGCCGCCGCCCTGGTGCCCCTGCCGCATCGCGCCGTTGAACCAGTTCTGGTAGTCCTCCTCACTGCGCCAGCGGGTGTAGACGAAGTACTCGTCCGTCCCCTCCACGGGCCGCAGCAGCTCGAACCACTCGAACCCGTCCGCGCCCTCCACCAGGCCCGCCCGTGCCGCGAACCGCTTCTCCAGAAGCTCGCGCTGTTCGGCGGGGACCGTCAGGACGTTGATCTTCACTACGCTCATGCCCCCATGGTGCCGGACGCGGGTGACGGGTGAGGCGGCGGGGGCGGCGCAGCGTGTCCCCGGGCTCGCCCGCCCCGCGGACCGGCCGCCCGGCGGCGGCTCCGGAGTCGATGCCCCGTGTCACCGAGCCCGACGGCTAGCGCCGCTTCAACCGCTTTCTCACCGCCTTCAGCAGCTCCACCCGCCCCACCCGCAACGTCAGCGCGTCATGCCCCGCCAGCGGCTTGGCGTACCAGGGCATACCGAACCGCCGCCAGCGGGCGGGCTTCGGCGAGGGCTGCGCGGGTACGGGGACGGACCACTCCTTGCCGTCCACCGTAAGGCGGAGGGTCAGCTTCCACTCGCCGGCGGTGACGCAGGGCACCCGTGCCGTGAACGCGCCTTCGGAGGCCGAGGACGAGGGCTCGGCGAGCACCACCTGTTCGGCGCCGTTCGCTCCCTCGGCGCGCACGGTGAGTGCGCCCTGGGGCCAATCGCTCAGCCCGCAGCGGCCGTTCACGACGAGCGTGGCGGAGGACTCGGACGACCACTGCGCGCCGGTGACCCGCAGGCTCGGCCGTACACGGTGACGGGTCTCGCCCACGTCCAGTGTGAGGTTGCCGTAAGGCTTGGTGGTGTAGAGGGCGGCCGCGGTCCCGCCGTCCGTGACGACCATGGTGGTCGCCGTGGTCACGGACTCCGCACGGCTGCTGCCGAGGCGCACCTCCTTCACGATGCCCTGGGCGGTCACGGCGAGCGAGATGTCCCAGAGGCCGGCCGTCAGCGGGGCGAGGTCGATCGTCGCGTCGTACTCCGCCGTGTCGCGGTCGTGGAGGTCGCCGCCCTTGCCGGCACCCGGGGCAGGGGTGTGATCGACCGCGAGGCGGTGCTCCGTGTCCGTGCCGCGCTTGCGCAGGACGAGCTGACCGGTGACGTCACGCGTGGATATTCGGTCGATGCGGGCGTGCCCGGTGAGGCGCAGCCGGGTGGTGTCGAGCTCCGCGGAGTCGACGCGGTGGAGGGTGCGCAGCTCGGCCGTGAGGTCGTAGCAGTCGTCGGGGACGTTCAGCGTGGTGTCGCGGAAGTAGGGGTAGTGGGCGTAGGCGCGACCGTCTTCGACCTGGATTTCCGGGAGGGCCGTGGCCGTGGCGGCGAGGGTGGTGATGCCGTAGCTGGCCGCGCCTCGGTCGAGCTCCCAGCGGACGAGGGTGAGGAGCTCGTCGAGGAGGTCGCGGCCGACGAGGTGGCAACGCAGGCGGACCGCGGCGGGCAGGCGGGCGGCCAGGCCGTCGGTCCAGTACAGCGTCACCAGATCGGCCAGCTCGTGCAGCGACTTCTCCTGGACGTCACGGCGGGGTTCACGGCTCAGCTGCAGCACGGCGTCCCGCAGCTCGACCGCGAAGTGCCGGTGCATCAGCGCGTCGCGATCGGGGCCGGCCGGCACACGGTCGGCGACGAGCTCGACCATGGTGCGGAAGAGGTCCACCCGCATCCGTGTGCCGTGCTCCTGCGCGGTGATGTTGTTGCCGTCCTCGCGCGCGACCCAGTAAAGGCAGTCGTAGTCGGCGACGACGGATATCGCGGCGGCCTCGAGGTAGGCGGTGGCGACGAACGGCTGGTCCTCACCGATCGACAGGCCCGTGTCGAAGCGGAGCCGAAGCCGGTCGATCAGCTCGCGACGGAACAGCTTCATGGGGTTGAGGGTCCAGTAGACCCTGGAGGAGAAGACATCGGTCTTGGGCTGGTTCCGCTTGAACATCGACTGGGGTGCGCGGCGCCCGCCCTCCCCCACGATCCGCCCGAGGGCGACGTCGGAGCCGTTCTCGTCCGCCGCCGCGATCATGCGCTCAAGGGCTTCGGGGCCGATGCGGTCGTCGGCGTCGAGGAAATAGACATAGCGTCCGGTGGCGCGGTCGAGCCCGAGGTTGCGCGGACCCGCCGGACCGCCGGAGTTCGGCTGGTGGATCACACTCATCAGCGGCGCCCGCTCCGCCAGCCGGTCGAGCTCCTCCGCCGTACCGTCCGTGGATCCGTCGTCGACCACGATCAGCTCGATCCGGTCCGCCCCCAGGGACTGATCGAGAACGGAGGCGACGCTGCCGGTCACGTACGGCATGGCGTTGTACGCCGCGATGATGACCGTGACATCAGGCCCAGGCATGGTGAAGCACTCCATTCCCGCAGTTCAAGGTATTTTTCCAGGATATAGGAGTTATCGAAATACCATTCCTCGAACGCCGCGGGCGTTCCTCGAGTGCCGCGAGCGGGCGGCGGGCGACAGTGACGCGGCGGGCACATTCGACGGGCACGGCGGACACGTCACTGCAACGCCACCCTTGCCCTTCCCTCCGGAACCCGGACAGGGGTGCTTCAGTCGGCGTGTGCGGTCAGGTGCGAAGTGCACTGCCAGGGCGGTGCAGTTCGGTGTCGGGGAACGGCTTCGTACGGACCCGGCAGTTTCGTTTGGATCAGTAAGTCGTTGGGTTGGTTGTGCCGTTGACTGATGCGCAGTGGGCGCAGATCGAGCCGTTGTCCCTGGACCGGGCTTCGCACGGAGCCGGTATCGACTCTCCGGTGGGAACCGCCACCGCGCAAGTGGCGTTGTCCGGAGAGCACGCGATGCGCCACCCCACCGCTCCCGCGGACACCCGCGACGGGTTCCCCGCCGGCGACCTCCCGGGTTTCCGGTCGCCTGTCACCCGCATACTGCTCGCCAGCGACGGTTTGACCACCGTCCTGCTCCAGGCGCTCACACGATCAGCCCTCACACCACAGGTGGACGGCATCGAGATGACGCCGGGGCAGCATGTGGAGGCGACGGCGCGTGGGCTACTGCGCCTGGCGACGGACGATGTGTGCCTGGTGCGCCGTTCCCGGTTGGTCAGCCGTACCGGTGAGGTGGTGTCGGCGAACATCGTGACGGCGCGGGCCGGACAGGACGCACGGATCGACGCGGCGATGCGGGATCGTACGCGCCCCATCGGGTTCGCGTTCGCCGCGGCGGGCTTGCCGATGAACCGCCGCATCAGCCGCATCGGCCTGACGAGCTGGCCGCAGGCCCCGGACACGCCCTGCGCTTTCAAGGCCTACACCCTGAACGCCGACGACAGGCCGTGGGCGTACATCCGCGAGCTGTTCAGCCCTCGGATCGTTCCACCCGCGACACGGGCCGAGCCCGGGATGCGGACCGAGGCGGCGGCAGCCGGGGAGCGTGCTTGAGATGTTCCGTGACGCCCTGATCGACGCCCTCGCCGCGGGCGGCGCCCGCGTCGCCGTCCTCGACGACACCGCGGCCTGTTCCTACGCCGAGTTGGACGCCTGGTCCTCCTCGCTGGCCGACACCCTTCGCCCGCTGACGCGGACCCCGGAGGACTGCGCCGCGCTCCTCCTGCCCAACGGTGCTTCCTGGCTCGCCGCGCACCTCGCCGCCCACAAGGCGGGCATGGCGGTGGCACCGATGAACGCCGTGCTCACCGAGCACGAGATCGTCCGCGTGCTGGAGCATCTCCGCCCCCGGGCGCTGCTGACCGGCCCGGACCGGTCGGATGACATCAAGGAGCTGTGCGCCGGGCGACGGCTGCGTGTGGACGTGATCGCGGCAACGCCGGGAAGGCATGTCGTGCGGCGCGGTCCACACGAAGCGGCAGGGGCGAAGACGCGGGCGGCCACCGGCCGCGTGGCGGACGCCCCGTGCATGATCATGCACACATCGGGATCGACGGGCCTCTGCCGTCCCGTGGTCCAGACGGAACAGGCGCTTCACCTCGCGGTCGGCTTCTGGCGCGGCCGGCACCGCGGTCCCGATGATGTGGTGGCCGTTCCCATCCCCCTCGCGCACACCTACGGCCATCTCGCGGCGATCTCCACTCTGCTGGCCGGGGCGACGCTGCTGACCTCCTCCCGCGCCTTCGAGCCGACCTGGTGGCTGGAGCAGCTGGTCGCTCGCGACGTCACCGTCATCGAGGCGGTGCCGACCGCCTACCGCGGGCTGCTGGAGGCCGCCGGTCCGTGGTGGCGGCCGGCCGCTTTGCGGCGCTGCCTGAGTGCGGGGCAGCAGACGCCCGCCGACCTGCGACGCGACTGGCATCGGCACACCGGCGTGGAGTTGCTGCAGAGCTGGGGAATGACCGAACTCTCCGGCGCGGGGCTGAGCCCCACCGCTGATTCCTGTCGGGACGGCGCCGGCGTCCCGGTACCGGGCCTGGAAGTCCGCGTCGTCGACCCCCAGACCCCCGGACACCCCGTGCCGGCCGGTACGGTCGGCGAACTGTGGGTGCGGGGCCCCCAGGTCACCCCCGGCTACCTGACGAGCTCCGGACAGATGGCATCCGTCACCGACGACGGCTGGCTGCGCACCGGCGATCTGGTGGTCCGCGACGCGCACGAGTGCGTCCGCGTCGTCGGGCGGTCCAAGGACACCATCATGACCGGTGGGTACAGTGTGCAGCCCGCCGAGATCGAGGACGTACTGCGCACTCATCCCGAGGTCGAGGACGCCGCCGTGATCGCCCGTACCGACCCCCGGCGCGGCGAAGTCCCCCACGCCGTGATCGTTCCCCGGCACGACCGTCGGCCGGACGCCGAGGAACTGCTCAGCCACTGCCGCGGCCTGCTCGCCCGGTACAAGGTGCCCCGCTCCATCGACTTCGCCGAGCGGCTGCCCCTGTCGGCCACCGGCAAACTCGACCGTGCCGCGCTGCGCGGCCGCTACGGCGCACCCGAGCAGGAGGACACGCCCCATGTCGTCGCATGACGGGACCCGTGCGTCCCACGAGTGTGCCGCCGGTGATCCGCCTGTTGCCGTGATCACCGGTGCCACCGGCGGACTCGGGGCGGCCATCGCGACCGCCTGTGCCGAACGGGGATTCCGGCCGGCCCTTGTCGCGCGCACCCGCTCGGCGCTCGAACGCCTCGCGGCGGCGCTGCCCGCACAGCCGGGCAGTCCGGTCACGACGGTGTGCGCGGATGTCAGCGACATGTCGGCCGCTGCCGTCGCCATGCAGAAGATCTATGCCGACTGCGGCCGCATCGATGTCCTCATCGACAACGCCGGCGTGGAAGGCCCCATCGGCCTCACCTGGGAGATCCCCGTCGAACAATGGTGGGAGGCGGTGCGCGTCAACACACTGAGCACCGTCGCCACGGTGCATGCCGCGATTCCGCTGATGGCTCGTCATGGCGGTGGCCGTGTCATCAGCATCAGCAGCGCCGCGGGACGGCACCGCTGGCCCACCTTGTCCTCCTACTCCGTCGCCAAGGCCGCCGGCATCACGTTCATCGAGAACATCGCCAGCGAAGCCCGCCCCTACGGAGTCCTGGCCTTCAGCCTGCATCCCGGGATCGTGGCGACCGGACTCACCACGAGCGCACTGGACGAGACCGACTCCACCGACCCCTGGCGCCGGCGCCGCGCCCTCTGGCTCCGCGAGCAGATCGAAGCAGGGCGGGCCGTTCCCCTCCCTCGAGCGGTCAGCGCCGTCCTCGAACTGGCCACGGGCCCGGCGGCGGAACTGTCCGGTCGCTACCTGACTGTCGAGGACGTCACCTTGTCGCGGTAGCCGGCCTCAGGGCGTGCCACAGCAGAGAACCGTGGCTGGTCGGCATCCGGCCCGCCGGAACCCGCCACGGACCGCCTGTAGGCGCCAAGATCACGCGATCGTCTGATCACGCCCCTCTTACCTCGCCTGCCTCCGACGCTCGGATCCGGTGACCTCACGCCCCGAGCCCTCACTTGTCCGAATCACACAATCGGAACCTGGGTGCGGACACCTCCGCCAAGAAGGGAGGTGACAAGATCGAGGTCACCTCAGCGCACTTCCGACCATCCCCTCACGGCCGTGCCACGATGGCCGGGTGACACCCGGCGGCCCGGCGGGAAGATCTTGATGTCCTCCGGCGTCGCCGCCTCGCACAAGCCTTACGCACAGCCTCACCGACGCACGTGACAGGAGTGGATCCCCGCAATGCCCAGCACCCCCTCCCCCAAGGCCACCGCGCAGATCGGCGTCACCGGGCTCGCCGTCATGGGCAGCAACCTCGCCCGGAACTTCGCCCGGCACGGGCACACCGTCGCCCTCCACAACCGCACCTACGCCAAGACCGAGGCGCTCGTCGGCGAGCACGGCCACGAGGGGGACTTCGTCCCGGCCGAGTCCGCCGAGGACTTCGTCGCCGCGCTGCAGAAGCCCCGACGGATCGTCATCATGGTCAAGGCCGGGGACCCGACGGACGCCGTCATCGACGAGTTCGCCGCGCTCCTGGAGCCCGGCGACGTCATCATCGACGGCGGCAACGCCCACTTCGCCGACACCCGCCGCCGCGAGAAGGCCCTCCGTGAGAAGGGCATCCACTTCGTCGGCGCGGGCATCTCCGGCGGCGAGGAAGGCGCGCTCAACGGGCCCGCCATCATGCCCGGCGGATCGGAGGAGTCCTACAAGGCCCTCGGCCCCCTCCTGGAGTCCATCGCCGCCAAGGCCGAGGACGGCAACCCCTGTTGCGTCCACGTCGGCCCCGACGGCGCCGGACACTTCGTCAAAATGGTGCACAACGGCATCGAGTACGCCGACATGCAGCTCATCGCCGAGGCCTACGACCTGCTGCGCAACGTCGCCGGGTTCGCGCCGGCCCGGATCGCCGAGACCTTCCGCGGCTGGAACGCCGGGCGCCTGGACTCGTACCTCATCGAGATCACCGCGGAGGTGCTCGCCCACACCGACGCCGCCACCGGGCGGCCCTTCGTGGACGTGGTGGCCGACGAGGCCGAGCAGAAGGGCACCGGCCGGTGGACGGTGCAGACCGCGCTGGACCTCGGGACCCCGGTGTCCGGCATCGCCGAGGCCGTGTTCGCCCGCTCGGTCTCCGGCCACCGCGACCTCCGCGAGGCGGCCCGTGAGCTGCCCGGGCCGCGGCGCGCGGCGCTCCCCGACGACGAGGCGGCGGCCTTCGCGGCGCGGGTCGAGGAGGCGCTGTACGCGTCGAAGGTCGTCTCGTACGCCCAGGGCTGGAACATGATCAGCGCCGCGAGCGCCGAGTACGGCTGGGACATCGACCTCGGCGCCATGGCCGCCATCTGGCGGGGCGGCTGCATCATCCGGGCCGCGTTCCTGGATCGCATCAGGAGCGCCTTCGCGGCCGACCCGGCACTGCCCACCCTGCTGGCCGACAAGGGCTTCGCCGAGGAGGTCGGGCGGGCCCAGGACGCCTGGCGCTCGGTCGTCACCACCGCCGTCGCCCACGGCGTGCCCACCCCCGGCTTCTCCGCCGCCCTCGCCTACTACGACGCGCTGCGCGCCGAGCGGCTGCCCGCCGCGCTGACGCAGGGGCAGCGCGACTTCTTCGGCGCGCACACCTACCGGCGCGCCGACCGCGAGGGGTCGTTCCACACCCGGTGGAGCGGGGAGCGCGACGAGGAGCGCACCGCCTGATTCCGGCCGCCGGCGGCCGGCCCCCGGTGGAGGCGGCCCGCGCGGGCCGCCTCCGACGCCACCTGACGGGCCGCCAGATCACCTGCGGGCACATCGTCGGAAAAGGTGCGAACAGGTCGTGCGACACGCCGAAAATCGGTGACCGGATCACCCGCTCGTATGGATGTGTCCCTACCTGTCGTTTCTGTCCTGACCTGCGTCTTTGCAGGTCAGAAAGGGGTTGCGGCGACCTCGGCGTAGACCGGGCCGGGGAAAGGGCTTAACTTATGCGCTATGACCTCCCCCCGCAGCACCTACGGCGGTGGCTACTACGCCGCGCCGTCGTTCCCGGACACCCCCATCTACGACAGCCTTGTCGCGGAGCGGGGCACCCCGCAGATCGCGCCCATCCGGGTGTCGTCGCCGTACGACGGCGGGAGCCAGCTGCCCGCCCTCCCGGCGCTGCCCTCGGGCCCGTCGGCCGCACCGCAGCCGCAGGCGCCGCAGAGCGGCTACGCCGCCCCCGGCCAGCAGTACGGCTACCCGGCCGCGAACGGCCAGCAGCCCGCCGGCCTCCAGCAGGCCCCGGCGCCCTACATCCCGCAGCAGGCGCCGCGCTACGCGGGGCCCCAGCAGCAGTACCAGCAGCCGCGTCCGGCGGCCGCCGGTCCCGCCGGCACCGGCGGCCCGGCCGGTTACGACGCGATGCGGCCCGTGGCGCCCCGCCCCGCCCCCGCGCAGTACGAGGACCCGTACAACCGGCCGTACCCCCCGCAGCAGGGCGGCTACTGAGCCTCGCCGACCCGGCCGGGCGGCCGGGCGACGCCGGGTGCCGGGGGGCCGGGGCGGGCGTAGCGAACGAAGCGACGGGGGGAATCGTCCGGTCATCGGGCCGCGGTGGCAGGATGGCCGCATGTCCACGCCAGTGCTGACCTCGGTCCACTACTACCCCGTCAAGTCCATGGCCGGGTGCGCGCCCGCCGAGGCGGCCGTGGAACCCTGGGGGCTCGCCGGGGACCGGCGGTGGCTGGTCACCGACGAGAGCGGCGCGCAGATCACCCAACGGCAGCGGCCGAGACTCGCGCTGGCCTCGGCCCGGCCCTCGGCGGGCGGCGGGATCCGGCTCCACGCGCCGGGCGCCGAGCCGATCGACGTCCCCGTGCCCGACGCCGCCGAGCGGGGCGGCACGGTCACGGTGCGGGTGTTCCAGGACAAGGTCGAGGCCGTCCCGGCCGGGGCCGCGGCGGACGCGTGGGTGAGCGACTTCCTGGAGTGCCCGGCCCGGCTGCTGCACATGGACGACCCGGCGGTCCGGCGCACGATCGACCCCGAGTACTCCCGGCCGGGTGAGACAGTGAGCTTCGCCGACGGCTTTCCGCTGCTGGCCGCCGCGCAAGGCTCGCTGGACGCCCTCAACTCCCTGATCTCCGAGGGCGACCACGCCGAGGAGGGCCCGCTGCCCATGAACCGTTTCCGGCCGAATGCGGTGATCGCGGGCACCGAGCCGTGGGCCGAGGACGGCTGGCGGCGCGTCCGGATCGGCGAGGTCACCTTCCGGGCCGTCAAGCCCAGCAAGCGCTGCGTCGTGACCACCACCGACCAGCTGACGGCCGTACGGGGCAAGGAGCCGCTGCGCACGCTCGTCCGGCACCACCGGATCGGCAACGGCGCGGTGTTCGGCATGAACCTCATCCCCGAGCACACCGGGGTGCTGCGCGTGGGCGACCCGGTCGAGATCCTGGCCCGGGTCCCCTGACATCGGGCTTCCGGCGTCGAACTCCCGAGAGCGAACCTCCGGGGCCGGACCTCGTCTCGGCCTGGAGCGGGGCCGAACCGGCGCCGGGACGAGCGCCGGGAACAGCCGCCCCGCACGCCCCTGTCGTCCCGTCACCGCACGCCACCCGTCAACGCGCCGCCGCGAACGGCATCCGGAGGGGGTGATTTTGCTCTCTCCGCCGCCTTCATCCGCATGCGATGCCCTGTGTGAGGTATCTACGGAACGCGGAAGGGGGTGAGCGTGGTGCGCGCGACGAGGTGGGCATGGCGATGGCGGCGCAATCCGCTGCGCCGCCGGACCGACGCCCTGGAGGCGTGGATCGGGGTGGCCGCCGTGGCCCTGATGCTGCTGACCGGCACGGCCGTCGGCTGGGCGACGGGAACGCTCGCGCACAAGGCGCTGCGGGAGACGGTCCGCGAACAGCAGCGGCACCGCCACCTCGTGACCGCCACGGCGCTGCGCACCCTGCGGAGCCGGCCCGCCGGGACGGAGCACGAGGCGGCGGCCGAACGCGAGGGGCACCTCCGGGTGATCGCCCGCTGGCCGGGCCCGGAGGGCGAGCGGCTCTCCGGGGTGGTCGCCGTCCGCGACGCCGCCGACCCCGGCCACCGCTTCCGGCTGTGGACGGACGACCAGGGGCGGGTCGCGGGCCGCCCCATGGACCGGGGCACCGCCGCGGTCCACGCGGTCCTCGCCGGTGCCGCCGCCGGCGCGGGGGGCGCCGGGCTGGTCGAGGGGTGCCGCAGGATCGTCGTCTGGAGGCTCACCCGACAGCGGTACGCCGAGTGGGACCGGTCCTGGCGGCAGGCCGCGCACACCTGGGGTCGCGCGGACGCGGGGAGCTGACCGGTCAACTCCCGTGGCCCGCGCGCGCTACGGTGGTCCGGCCGGTACGTACCGTGCCGGTGAACGCACGCACGAGGTGGGGGCAGAGCAGCACCATGGCACAGGGCTCGGTCCAGGTGACGCACAGCGGTACGTCGCGGTGGCGACGGCGCACGGGGGAGTACGACTCCCTGGCCTCGGCCCTGGAGGCGTCGGCGGACGGCGACGTCCTGTCCGTCGCGCCGGGCACCTACCGCGAGAATCTGGTGGTCACGCGCGCCATCACCCTGCGCGGCTGCGAGAGCGCGCGCGGCTCGGTGCGGATCGCCCCGGCGGAGGGCGTCGCCCTGACCGTGCGGGCCTCGGCGGCGCTGCTGGACCTCCACATCGAGGGGCAGGACGCCACGGCGCCCGCGCTGCTCGTCGAGGACGGCGCCCCGGAGCTGGCCGATCTGCGGATCACCACCCGCTCCGCGGCGGGCCTCGAGGTGCGCGGCGGCTCCCGGCCCACGGTGCGCCGCTGCACGGTCGACAACCCCGGCGGCACCGGGATCAGCGTGCTGGACGGCGCGGGCGGCTTCTTCGAGGACTGCGAGGTGGTGGCCGCCGGCCAGTCGGGGGTCGCCGTGCGCGGCGGCGCCCGTCCGCGGCTCGAGCGCTGCCGGGTGCACCACGCCTCGGGCGCGGGGCTGTCCATGACCGGCGAGGGCAGCGCCCTGGAGGCGATCGGCTGCGAGGTCTACGAGATCCGGGGCACCGGGGTGCAGGTGACCGCCCGCGCGGCCGGGCATCTGACCGACTGCCAGGTGCACCGCACCTCGGGTGACGGCGTGACCCTGGACACCGGCGCGGTGCTCTCGCTGATGGACTGCGAGATCCACGACGTCCCGGAGAACGGGGTGGACCTGCGCTCCCGTTCGGTGCTGTCGATGACGCGCTCGGCGGTGCGCCGCTTCGGGCGCAACGGCCTCTCCGTGTGGGACCCCGGTACCCGCGTGGAGGCCGACCGGTGCGACATCCACGAGAGCACGGGCGACTACCCGGCCGTCTGGGTCAGCGACGGCGCCTCCGCCGTGCTGGGCGCCTGCCGGGTGCGGGAGGTGCCGGACGCCCTGTTCGTGCTGGACCGGGGGTCCGCCGTCGAGGTGGTCGACAGCGACCTCGCGCAGGTCCGCAACACCGCTGTGTCGGTGAGCGACGGCGCGACGGCCCGCCTGGACGACTGCCGGATCCGGCAGGCCGGTACGGGCGCGTGGTTCCGCGACCACGGCAGCGGGGGCGCGATGACGGACTGCACCATCGACGGGGCGGCGACGGGCGTCATCGTCACCAAGGGCGCGGACCCCACCGTCGAGCGCTGCGTGGTCAGTTCGCCCGCCGAGGCGGGCTTCTATGTGTCGGCGGGCGGCCGGGGCACCTTCCACGACTGCCGGGTGACGGGCAGCGGCGGCTACGGCTTCCACGTCATCGACGGCTGTCGTTCGACGCTGAGCCGGTGCCGCACGGAGCGGTGCGCGCGCGGCGGCTACGAGTTCGCCGAGGCCGGCACCGTGAGCGAGGGCTGTACGAGCGACGAGGGCGCGATCGCGACGGCCGGCGCCTCGCTGTCGCCGGGCCGGGGCGTCGGCGCCCCGGTGGTGGAGGCTGCGCCCCTGGCCCGACCGGCACCGGTGCTGTCGGTCGGGGTGCCGCTCCAGCGCTCCCCCGACGACGCCGTGCCGGCCACCCCCGAGTCCGGGCGCCCGGCGGCGACGGTGCTCGGCGAGCTGGACGCCCTGGTGGGCCTGGAGAGCGTCAAGCGTGAGGTGCGGGCGCTCACGGACATGATCGAGGTCGGGCGGCGCCGGCGGGAGGCGGGGCTCAAGGCCGCGTCCGTGCGCCGGCACCTGGTCTTCACCGGCTCCCCCGGCACCGGCAAGACCACGGTGGCACGGCTCTACGGCGAGATCCTCGCCTCGCTCGGGGCGCTGGAGAGCGGGCACCTGGTGGAGGTCTCCCGGGTGGACCTGGTGGGCGAGCACATCGGCTCGACGGCCATCCGCACCCAGGAGGCCTTCGACCGGGCGCGCGGCGGGGTCCTCTTCATCGACGAGGCGTACGCCCTGTCGCCGGAGGACTCCGGTCGGGACTTCGGCCGGGAGGCCATCGACACGCTGGTGAAGCTGATGGAGGACCACCGGGACGCGGTCGTGGTGATCGTCGCCGGCTACACCGCGGAGATGCAGCGGTTCCTGACCGTCAACCCCGGTGTGGCCTCGCGCTTCTCACGCACCATCACCTTCACCGACTACGCTCCGGACGAGCTGCTGCGGATCGTGGAGCAGCAGGCGGTCGAGCAGGAGTACCGGCTCGGCGAGGGGGCGGCGGACGCCCTCCTGAAGTACTTCACGGAGATCCCCAGGGGCCCGGCCTTCGGCAACGGCCGGACCGCCCGGCAGACCTTCGAATCGATGGTCGAGCACCACGCGGGCAGGGTGGCGCAGCTGTCCGCGCCGAGCACGGACGAGCTGACCCTGCTCTACCCGGAGGACCTGCCCGAGCTGTCCTGAGCGGGTATCCAGGCGGCGAGCTCGGCCAGCAGCGCCGAGCGCTCCTCGGCGAAGGCGGGGTCGGCCTGGTAGCGGGAGTGGCAGAGGACCGGCGCGGGCAGCGGGTGCTCGGGCGTGCGCCCGTAGGCCAGGGGGTCCTTGAGGGGGCCGCGGTCGACGCGGCGGGCGCTGTCGGCGCCGGACCCGGCCGGAGGGAGCCGCACGGGGCCGCCGATGGGGTCGGTGCGGCGCCACAGATTGCGCCAGCACCGCAGGTCGTGGTGGAGCGCCGTGAGCTGCGCGGGCCCGAAGTAAGCGGGGAACCAGCGGCCGTAGAGGCGCTCCAGGGGCGAGCCGTGGGTGAGCAGGGCGACCCGGGCACGGGTACCGCGGTCGAGCTGCCAGACGGCGGCCGCCGCGAGGACGCTGCCCTGGGAGTGCCCGGAGATGACGAGCCGGCCGCCCGTGCGCTCGGTCCACGTCCGCATCCGCCAGGTGAGGTCGGGGACGGCGCGCTCGGCGTAGCAGGGTGGGGCGAAGGGGTGGGCGGCGCGCGGCCAGAAGGTGCCGACGTCCCAGAGGATGCCGACGGTGCGGCGCGCGGCGGGGTCGCGGTAGGCCCGCCGGCCCCAGGTGAGCAGGAGGACGAAGCCGAGGCCGACGCACCAGGAGCCGAGGGCCTGGGCGGTCTGCGCGCAGCTCTCGACGGCCGCGGACGTGCCGTCGGCGGCGCGGCCGGGCACGTCGCCGGTGGCCCAGGCGCCGGCGAGCGCGCCGCCGCCGAGGAGGAGGGTGAGGCCGGCCGCGGTGCCGGCGACCCAGGGGGCGGAGTCGGTGAGCCCGGCGCGGGCGACGGCTCCGGCGATGGCGCCCGTACGGGCCCGGTCGGGCTCCTCGCCGGGGTAGTCGCCGGGGACGGTGCGGAGCAGCTCGCGGCGGGTCCGCAGGGCGCGCACGGCGAGGTGGAGCGCCGGCAGGAGCAGGGCGGCGAGCAGCGGGGGTATGGCGGACGCCTGCCAGGACAGGACGACCGGGGGGCCGGCGATCGGGCCGTCGCCCATGCCGGGGGTGGCGCGGCCGTCCAGCCAGTCCGCGGCGCGCTGGGCGACGCCGGCGGTCATGAGCCCGCCGAGGGCGCAGGCGAGCGTGGCGACGACGGGGCCGGCGAGCCCGGCCAGCGGGGCCCGCTCGACGGGCTCGGCGCGGTGGAGGCGGCGGGCGACGACCGCCAGGAGGACGACCAGGAGGATCTGGGCGAGGCCCACGGCGCCGAAGAGGCGGTCGCCGGGGAGCATGCCGGTGGAGACCCAGCGGGGGCGGCTCCAGGCGGCGTGCACGGCGGCGAGCGCCAGCAGGGCGAGGGCGGCGACGGGCAGCGCCCGGACGGCGGCGCGGTCGGTCCTGCCGTCGGGGGTGGTCTCGTGGCGGCCCCGGCGGCACACGGTGAAGAGCGTGAACGCCCCGGCCGCCGACAGGGCGGCGACGAGGGCCCAGCCGGTGGCGTCCAGGGCCGTGCCGCCGCCGGGCGCGCGGTCGTGCCGGGTGGCGGCCTGGGTGAGGACGGCGGCGACGGTCAGCAGGGCGGCCGCGGTGTGCGCGGCGCGCAGGCGGGCGACGATCCGGCGGCCGTACCAGAAGCCGGGCAGGCACAGGGGCGGGCGGCCGCCCGTGCGGGGTTCGCCGTCGTCGGGGGCGGAGGGGGCGGGCGGCTGGGTCTCGTAGGCGCTCCAGGTGCGGTGGGAGAGGAACCACAGCAGGCCGGTGAGGGCGGCGGGCACGGTGGCGGCCAGGGCGAGCCGGCGGCCGGGCTGGCTCCACCAGCCGTCCCTGGCCGAGGACATGAAGCCGAGCCATGCCTTGCCCGAGGAGCAGGCGCGGTTGCCCGCGCACTGCCAGGCCGTCAGGTCGAGGGTGACCTCGCAGATCGCGGCGGTGAGCAGGACGGTGAGGCTGAGGGCGACGAGGCGGACCAGCACGCCGTAGGCCCGCGCGGTGCGGGTGCGGGCGTCGGCGGCGGGGCGCATCCAGTGGGCGAGATTGACGACCATGAAGGGCAGCAGGACGAGCCACAGGGCGCGCGAGCCGTTCCCCGACGTCAGGTTGGACCATACGTATGCCTCGCGGACGGGCCCGTCGCGCGGCTCGCGCGGGTCGTCCTCGGCGTCGAGGTCGTCGGTGCGGCGGTGGATGCCCGCGATGTCGTCGCCGGTGACGCGCTCGGTGCGCGGGTCGCCCAGCATGCTCTGCGCGGTGGCGCCGCCGACGCCGTGCACGAGCAGTTCGAGAGCGAGTCCTTGTGTCGGACGTGCCGCCCGTGTCTCCGGCTGTTCCTGTGCTGCCACCGCGTCCCCCGATCCCGGTGTGGTCCCTCACTTCCAGAATCGTCGCAGGAGGCACTGACAATGCGCGGAGGCGGGGAACGAGGCGCAATCGTGATGCGAGTCGAACGAAGCCGATCATCTGCCTTACGTGCGTGGGAAGATGAGCGGGCACAGCTGTCGGCGGCTGACCGGAAAGGACGGCCCGGGTGAGCGACAACCAGAACCTCCTCGCGGAGCAGCGGCGCGCCCTGATCCTCGACGAGGTCCGGCGGCGCGGGGGCGTGCGGGTCAACGAGCTGACGCGCAGGCTGAACGTCTCGGACATGACGGTCCGGCGGGACCTGGACGCGTTGGCGAGGGCGGGCGTCGTGGAGAAGGTGCACGGCGGTGCCGTGCCGGTCGCGGAGGCGACGGCCCACGAGCCGGGCTTCGAGGCCAAGTCGGCGCTGGAGCTGGCGGCGAAGGAGGACATCGCGCGTGCGGCGGCGCGGATGGCCGCGCGGGGCGGGGCGATCGCGCTGGCCGGCGGGACGACGGTGTTCGCGCTGGCCCGGCGGCTGGTCGACGTCCCGGATCTGACGGTGGTGACGAACTCGGTGCGGGCCGCCGACGTGTTCCACACGGCGCAGCGGTCCGTGTCGTCCACGGGGCCCGCGGCCCGGCCCGGAGCGGCGACGGTGGTGCTCACGGGCGGGGTGCGGACGCCCTCGGACACGCTGGTCGGCCCGGTCGCGGACGCCGCGATCCGCTCGCTCCACTTCGACGTGCTGTTCATCGGGGTGCACGGGATCTCCGCCGAGGCGGGTCTGTCGACCCCGAATCTCGCGGAGGCCGAGACCAACCGGCACTTCGTGCGGGCGGCGCGCCGCGTCGTGGTCCTCGCCGACCACACCAAATGGGGGACGGTGGCGCTGAGTTCGTTCGCCGCGCTGGACGAGGTGGACGCCCTGGTGACGGACGCGGGGCTGCCGCCGGCGGCGCGCCGGGAGATCGCCGAGCGGCTGCCGGAGCTGGTGGTGGCGGACGGCTTCGGCGAGACGGCGGATCCCTAGGCCCGGAACGGCCTCGTCCGGAGACCGGGCGCGGGGCGCCCGTACCACCCCGTGGGAGGCGTCAGCCGGGCCAGTGGCCGGTCGCCAGGAAGGTGGTGATGGCCGTGGTGTACGGGGCGATGTCCAGGCCCTGCTCGGCGAGCCAGGCGTCGGAGTAGTACGTGTCGAGGTAGCGCTCGCCGGGGTCGCAGATGAGGGTGACGACGCTGCCCTAGCGGCCCTGGTCGGCGAGTTCGGCGACGATCTTCAGCGCGCTCCAGAGCCCGGTGCCGCTGGAGCCGCCCGCCTTACGGCCGACGGCCGCGTCCAGGGCGCGTACGGCCGCGATGCTCGCGGCGTCCGGTACCTTCATCATCCGGTCGATCGCCCCGGCCACGAAGCTGGGTTCCATGCGGGGCCGGCCGATGCCCTCGATGCGTGAGCCGCGGTCGCTGGTCGCGGTGGGGTCGTGGTCCCGCCAGCCGTCGAAGAAGCAGGAGTTCTCGGGGTCGGCGACACAGATGTGGGTGTCGTGCTGCATGTAGCGCACATAGCGGGCGAGGGTCGCGGAGGTGCCCCCGGTGCCGGCGGTGGCGACGATCCAGGCGGGCACCGGGTGGCGTTCGAGACGCAGTTGCTGGTAGATCGACTCGGCGATGTTGTTGTTGCCCCGCCAGTCCGTGGCCCGTTCGGCGTAGGTGAACTGGTCCATGTAGTGGCCGCCGGTCCGCTCGGCGAGGGCGGCCGCCTCGGCGTACATCGTCCGGGGGTCGTCGACGAAGTGGCAGCGGGCGCCCTGGGCCTGGATCAGGCGGCACTTCTCCCGGCTGGTGGTGCGGGGCATGACGGCGACGAACGGGACGCCGATCAGGGCGGCGAAGTACGCCTCGGAGACGGCGGTGGAGCCGCTGGACGCCTCCACGACGGGGGCGTCGGGGCGGATCCAGCCGTTGCACAGGCCGTAGAGGAAGAGCGAGCGGGCGAGGCGGTGTTTGAGGCTTCCGGTGGGGTGGGTGGATTCGTCTTTGAGATAGAGGTCGATGCCCCACTCCTGCGGCAGCGGGAAGCGCAGCAGGTGGGTGTCGGCCGAGCGGTTCGCGTCGGCCTGCACCTTCCGGACGGCCTCGGCCAGCCAGGCCCGGTGGGCGGGGTCGCTGCGGTCGATGTCGACGGTGGGGACGGGAGTGGGGCCGGCGGAGCCGCCCGCGCGCACGGTGCTGTTCACGACGCTCCTCACGCAGTTCGTCCTGGCTCGTACGGGAGCACCCGGACGTTTCGATCATAAATGGGCACTGGTGCGTGAGCCGCCTCACAGGCAGACTGCGCAGCAGGCACACGATTCGGCCGGGGAGGCGGTTGCCGTGGCGGAGCCGGAGTTCAACGCGACCGGAGTACGGATCGAGCGGGCTCTGCGCTCTCTCACCAGGGCCGGGCAGGTGAAGATCAAGGACGGCAGGCTGGAGCTGCTGACGAGCTACGGCCGGGAGATCGACAGCGCTCCCCTGGACGCGGTCCACGCGAGCAAACCCTGGTTCGCCGCCCGGGACCGGGCGCGGGCACGGGTGAACGGCACACGCTACGTCCTCACACTGGGCGGCCGGGACGGTGCGGCCGAGGAACCGGGGCCATCGGCGGTCCGGCGGTTCCTGGAGGCGGTCCGCTCCGCGCGCGACAGTGATGCGCGGGGCTGAAGGCGTAGGAGTTGCGCATGTGGCAGTGAGAACCGACCCTTGACCCATATCGGCATCACCGAGGGTAGAGCGGCGATTACACTCCGGATCAGTGTTCGCCGACCGGCTCAGCCACCACCGCCGTCGGACCGGACCCGGCGCGTGCCGGAACGCCTATCTGCATCAGGCTAGCCCTACTTCTTCAGGGAGTCGCAGCCGTGATCAGTCGACCGAACAAGCACTGCACCGTAGAGCTCCAGGCTCTGCCGCCGCGGATCGGCCAGGTCCGCAGAATCGTATCTGCGCAGCTCCGTTACTGGCACCTCGATCCCCTCATCGACACCGCCGCGCTCGGCGTCACCGAGCTCCTGACCAACGTGCACCGGCACGCGGAACCCGACAAGCGCTGCACCGTCGAGATCGACCTCGTGCTGGACCAGCTCACGGTCTCGGTGCGGGACCACGACCCCCGGCTGCCGCGTCTCGGGGACGCCGACACCGGCAGCACGCACGGCCGCGGTCTGGCGCTGATCGCCGCCGTCAGCGCGAGCTGGGGGGTGCAGGAGCGGCACGACGGCGGGAAGGTCGTGTGGTTCACCCTCGCCGTGCCCGGTACGCCCGCGGCCCGGCGGATCCAGGCCGAGCGCGCCGCCGCGTTCGAACAGACCGTCACCCGGTTGCCCGCGCTGGACGAGTCCGTCTTCGAGGAGCCCGCGGCGGCTCTCCGGACGGCGTCGCTCGGCGGCCGCTCCCCCGTCCCCGGCTGAGCCGGACGAGGGCGCGTCCACCGGCCGGCCCCACTCACACCCCACCCACCCTCGCGGGAGCGGCCTTTACCCGGCCGCGACGGCGCGCGACACCCGTCGGACGCGCCGCCCGCCGGGCGGGCCGGGTCCCGGGCCCGGTGGACGGACGGGCGTCTCCGCACGCCTCCGTCGGACGCCCGCGCGCCACGGCCGGCCGTACAGGCCCCCGAGGCCCGGCCGACCGCCCCTTCCCGGGCGGCGCCGCGTGGCAGAGTGGGACCGTGGACCACCTCTCCGTATTCCACCGTGAAGTCCTGGCGTTCGAGGCCGTGGTACGACGAGCGGCCGACTCCGGTGGATCACCCCTGGTCCCCTCCTGCCCCGGCTGGTCGGTGGCCGATCTGGTCGTGCATCTCGGCAGCGTCCACCGGGCAGTGACCCATATCGTGACGCGGCGGCTCGACGGCCCGCCGGAGACCTCGGACCTCACCTTCCTCGATCTTCCCGCGGACACCCACGACTGGCCGCGCCCCGAGGACGCGCCCCATCACGGGCCGTTGCCCACGAGCCTTTCCGACTGGTTCGCGGCCGGGGCCGCCGCCCTGGAGTCGGCGCTGGGCGACCGCGCGCCGGACGCGTGGGCGTGGACGTGGTCCGGGGAGCGGACGGTCGGCTTCTGGCGGCGGGTGCAGGCCGTCGAGGCGTCGGTGCACCGCTGGGACGCCGAGCGGGCGCTCGGCACGGCCCGGCCGCTGGAGGCGGATTTCGCGGCGGACGCCATCGGCCACAACTTCGAGGTGTTCGTACCGGCCCGGCGGACCTGGCGACGCGTCCCGGCCGGCGCGGGAGAGCGGTTCGGGTTCCGGCGTACGGACGGCCCCGGCGACTGGACCGTGTCCTTCCACGGGGACGACGTCCGGACCGCCGACGGCACCGGCCCCCGGGACGTCGAGGTGGCGGGCACCGCCTCGGACCTGCTGCTGTTCCTGTGGCAGCGGATCCCCGCGGAGCGGCTCGACGTGAGGGGCGACCGGCGCGCGCTCGACCGCTACTTCGCTCTCGTGCCTCCCGTGTGAGTGCCGGAGCCCTCCTCCGGGACGGCCGACCGGCGGCGGTACCCGTCCTCGTCGATCTCACGGCCGCCCGGGAGGGCCGTCGGCGAAGGTTCGGCAGGCGCTGCCCGGCCCCTCCGCCGGTTCATCTCCGGGTGACGGGAGTTCAGCCGAGTGCCGCCAAGGGGTCGTCCAGGACCGGCTGCCACGCCGCCTCGGCCGCGCCGATGAGGCTGTTGTGGTCCAGGGTGCAGGACAGGATGGGCACGCCGCCGCTGCGGCCCCACAGGCTACGGTCGGCGACGACCGCGCGGAGGCGTTCGGGGTCCGCCTCCAGCAGTTCGCGGTGGAGGCCGCCGAGGATGATGCGGTCCGGGTTGAGGATGTTGACCAGGCCCGCGAGACCGAGGCCGAGCCGGTCGACGATCAGTTCCGCGGCGGCGCGCACGGCCGGGTCGGCGTACTCCGTGCGGAGCAGGTCGCGGGACTGCTGGAGCAGGGAGACCTCGGGCCCGGGGTCGCGGCCCGCGGCGGTCAGGAAGGCCAGCGGGTCCGCCTCCACGTCCAGGCAGCCACGGCTGCCGCAGTGACAGGGCAGGCCCGCGGGGTTGACCGTAAGGTGGCCCACTTCCAGGGCCAGGCCGGAGCTGCCGCTGTGCAGCCGGCCGTCGAGTACGAGCGCGCCGCCGACGCCCCGGTGCCCGGTGGCGACGCACAGCAGGTGCCGGGCGCCGCGCCCCGCGCCGTGGCGGTGCTCGGCCAGAGCGGCCAGGTTGACGTCGTTGCCGGTGACTCCGAGGGCGGGGGTACCGCCCGGGCCGGGCACGTCCGCCTTGGCGAGCGCCTCCGTGAACAGTTCCCGGACCGGCGCCCCGGCGGGCCAGGAGAGGTGCAGCGGGTTGAGGGCGGTGCCCTCCGGTTCGGCGACGGCCGAGGGGACGGCGAGGCCCGCGCCCAGACAGCGGCGGCCCGTCCCGCGCAGCAGACCCGCTCCGGCCTCGACGACGGCGTCGATGATGTGCGCGGGGTCGGCGGGTACGGTCATACAGCCGGGGGCGGTGGCGACCATGCGGCCGCCGAGGCCGACGAGGGCGGCGCGGAAGCCGTCGGCGTGGATCTGCGCGGCGAGCACGACCGGCCCGTCCGGGGCGAGGGAGAGCCGGTGGGAGGGCCGGCCCTGGGAGCCGGCGGCGGCGCCGGGGCGCGCGTCGACCTCGATCAGCCCGAGGGCCTCCAGCTCGGCCGCGACGGCGCCCGCGGTCGCGCGGGTCACGCCGAGCTCGGCGGTGAGCACGGCCCGGGTGGGGGCGCGGCCGGTGTGGACGAGCTCCAGGGCCGGGCCGAGGGCGCCACGGCCCCGTTCCAAACGTGTTGTCCGAGTCTGGGTCACACCCCTATTCTGACTTTGTGCCGACGCTGAACAAAATACGGACAGCCATTTCGAGCCGATCCGGCCGGATACCCACCGACCCCGACCTCCGCCGCCTCCGCACCGCCCTCACCCTCTTCTTCGCCCTCGACGGCCTTCTCTTCGCCGGCTGGGTGGTCCGCATTCCCGCGATCAAGGAGCAGACCGGGGCCTCCGCCGGGGATCTCGGCCTCGCCCTGCTCGGCGTGTCGGCGGGTGCCGTGGCCACCATGACCGTGACCGGCCGGCTGTGCCGCAGGTTCGGGAGCCATCCCGTGACGGTCGCCGCCGGTGTGCTGATGTGCCTGGGCATCGCCCTGCCGTCGTTCGCCCACTCGGCGCTCGCCCTCGGTCTCGTCCTCCTCGTCTTCGGCGTCGCCTACGGCGGTCTCAACGTCTCCATGAACAGCGCCGCGGTGGACCTCGTCGCGGCGCTGCGCAGGCCGGTGATGCCCAGCTTCCACGCCGCGTACAGCCTCGGCGGGATGCTCGGCGCGGGCCTCGGCGGACTGATCGCCGGGCAGCTTTCCGTCACCCGCCACCTGCTGCTCCTCACCGGCCTTGGGCTCGTCGTCAGCGTGCTCGCCGGGCGCGCGCTCCTGTCCCGCCCGGCACCCGTCGTCGACCGGGTGGCCCCCGCGAAGGAGCCCGGCGCGAAGCCGGCCGGCAACCGGCGCGGTCTGGTCGCGGTCCTGGGCCTCATCGCCCTGTGCGACTCCTACGGCGAGGGGGCGCTCGCCGACTGGGGCGCGCTCCACCTCCAGCAGGACCTCGGCGCGCGGGCGGGCCTCGCGGCCGTCGGCTACTCCGTCTTCGCGCTCACGATGACCGTCGGACGGCTGTCGGGCACCGCGCTCCTCGAACGGCTGGGCCAGACGAGGACGCTGGTCGCGGGCGGCGCGACGGCGTCGCTGGGCATGCTGCTCGGCTCTCTCGCCCCGACGGCCTGGATGGCGATCGCGGGCTTCGCGATCACGGGGTTCGGGCTGGCCAACATCTTCCCGGTCGCGATCGGGCGGGCGGGTGAGCTGGCCGGGCCCGGTGGGGTCGCGCTGGCGTCCACATTCGGCTACGGCGGCATGCTGCTCGGACCGCCGGCGATCGGCTTCCTCGCGGAGTGGTTCTCGCTGCCCACCGCCCTGACCACGGTCGCGGGCCTCGCGGCCATGGCCGCGCTGATCGCCTACGGCACCCGGAACATGGTGCGGGCCGCGGCCCGGTGAGGTGTCCGGGCGGGCGTTGTCAGTGGCCGCTGACACAATTCGAGGCAGCGGGACGACGGGGCCGGTGGACGGGAACGGGACGACGGGTCCGGTGAACGGGAAGGGGCGGGGCCGCATGCGCGCGGAGGGCGACGACTGGCGGTGCGCCGGGGTGCGCTGGCCGCCCACCGGGCCCGAGCTGGCCTGGCTGCACCCGGTCCTCGGCGGGCGCACCTCGCCGCTGCCGGCCGGGCGGCAGCTCGCCTTCGTCACCGGGAAGGCCCGGCGCTGCCTCGGGGTCCGCAGGGGCGGCCGGCACACCCCGTGCCCGGCCGGCGCGGCGCTGACGTCCACAGCCGTCTCGGCGCAGTGCGCGGAGTGCGCGCGGCTGGACCGGGCGCACTCCGTGGCCGCCGACACCGTCACCGACGACCCGCGCCCGTACGACGTCTACCTGGCGTGGTTCGGCCCGGGCCTGATCAAAGTCGGGATCACGGCGGCCGAGCGCGAGGGCGCCCGGCTGCGGGAGCAGGCGGCGCTGTCCTACGCGCTGCTCGGGCGCGGCCCGCTGATGGCCGCCCGCCGGGCGGAGGCCGTGCTCGGCGCGGCCCTCGCGGTCCCCGACCGCTTTCCGTACGCCGCCAAGCGCGCCGCCCGGCACCCGCTGCCCGCGCGGGAGTCGCGGACGGCCGAGCTGGCGGAGCTCCACGGGCGGGCCCTCGGGCTCGCCGGTCTGCCGGAGTCGCTGGCGGTCCGCGCGTTCGCGCCGGTGCACCACGACGAGGAGTTCCACCTCGGCGGCCTCCGGCCCGGCCCCGGCCTGGTCGGACTCTCCCCCGGGTGCGCGATATCGGGGCGGGTCGCGGCGGTCGCCGGGCCCGACGTGTATCTGGACGCGGCGGACGGACGGCTGCTGCTCCTCGACACCCGGCAGCTGGCGGGGTGGGCACTGCGGGCCTCGGCCCCGGGGACGGCCGTCACCGCGACCGTCCGCCCGCCGGAGCCGGCGGAGCCGGACGCCCTGTTCTGACCCGGGCAGGACGCCCTGTTCCGACCCGGGCCGGAAAGCTCGGGAGACCGGACCGGAGGGAACCCGCTTCATGTCCGGCGGGCCGGGCCCGGACCGGAGCGAGCCGGTCCCGTTTCCGGTCCGGGGACGGGCCAGGGCGCGGACCGGACAACACCAGCCCCCTCCCCGGACGGAACGAACCAGGGCACGGACCGGAGAGAGCCGGTCCCTTCCGGACGGAACGAGCCGGGGCCGGGGCCGGACGGCGGCGGGCGGCGGCCCGCCCGGTCCCGGAGCGTACGGAACCGGACCGGCACCGGGCGGAACAGGGTGACACCGGCCTGCCCTCCCGCGCCGCCGGCCGGAGCCGTCAGCGGTCCATCGAGGACAGCACCCGCCGTGCCATGGAGTGGGTGCGGACGACCTCGGCGAGCGTGGTCGTCCCCCGGGTGATCTTCACAAAGACCTGCCACGCCGGCCGGAAGCCGGTGAGCGCGGCGTGCATCAGGCCGGGGCGGCGCTGGTAGAAGGCGAGCATGCGCCGACCGACGCCCATCTCCACACCGAGGCCCGCCTTGATGGCGAAGGCGTAGTTGAGCGCCTGGCGGCGGGCGTCGACGGCGTCCTGCGCCTCGCCGATGCGGACGGCCCACTCCCCCGCCAGCCGCCCCGAGCGCAGGGCGAAGGAGATGCCCTCGCGGGTCCACGGCTCCAGCAGTCCGGCGGCGTCACCGCAGACGATCACCCGGCCGCGCGACAGCGGCGAGTCGTCCGAACGGCAGCGCGTGAGGTGCCCGGAGGAGATGCTGGGCTCGAAGCCCGCCAGGCCGAGCCGGGCGATGAAGTCGTCCAGATAGCGCTTGGTGCCCGAGCCGTCGCCACGGGCCGAGATCACGCCCACGGTGAGGGTGTCGCCCTTGGGGAAGACCCAGCCGTAACTGCCCGGGATCGGGCCCCAGTCGATGAGCACCCGGCCGGCCCAGTCCTCGGCGACGGTCGGCGGGACCGGGATCTCGGCCTCCAGGCCGAGGTCGACCTGGTCGAGCTTGACGCCGACGTGGGCTCCTATGCGCCCGGCGCTGCCGTCGGCGCCGACGACGGCGCGGGCCAGGACGGTGGTGCCGTCACCGAGCACGACCGCGACGGTGCGCCGGTCGGGCACGGCCGGGCCGTGCTGCTCGACGCGCGAGACCGTGACGCCCGTGCGCACCTCGGCGCCGGCCGCACGGGCGGAGTCGACGAGCGCGGCGTCGAACTCCGGGCGGTTGATGAGGCCGAAGAGCATCCGCTTGGAGCGGCGGGTGCGCGTCAGCTTCCCGTTGAGGGAGAAGGTGACGGCGTGCACCCGGTCGCGCAGGGGCAGTTCGAAGCCGGGCGGCAGGGAGTCCCGGGAGGGACCGATGATGCCGCCGCCGCACGTCTTGTAGCGCGGCAGTTCCGCCTTCTCCAGGAGGAGCACCCGGCGGCCGGCGGACGCCGCCGCGTGGGCGGCCGACGCCCCCGCGGGCCCGGCGCCCACCACCACGACGTCCCACACCGGTTCCTGACCCCCGGTCGCGTCCCGCTCCGCGTCCTGGGCTGCGTTTTCGCTGCTCACCTGTGCTTCTACTCCCGCTCGATCACCGGCTAGGGCTACCGCCCGCATCCTAAGGCCCCCGGAACCCGCGCAGGCCGTCGACCACGCTCCGGGAGGATCCGGGTCCGGGCCGAGGGGCGCGGGCGGCCCGGGTCCGGAGGGGAGCCGTGCGACGGACCATGGGAGGATCGGCAGACAATCAGCCCGTACGTACGGATATAACGCCTCGCCCCCAAGGAGCGTTCCCATGGAACCGTCCTCGCCCGTCCCGCCCCGGCCGACCGCGCTCGCGGAGACCGTCGCCGCCCTCCAGTCCCGTGCCCGGGCGGAGCTGACGGAGCTGGTGGCCTTCGCGTCGGTCGCGGACGAGGCGCAGTTCCCCCGCAGCGAGTGCGAGGCCGCGGCGGACTGGGTGGTCCGGGCGCTGCGCGCCGAGGGCTTCACGGACGTGGCGCTCCTGGACACCCCGGACGGCACGCAGTCCGTCTACGGATTCCTGCCGGGCCCGGCGGGCGCCCCCACGGTGCTGCTCTACGCGCACTACGACGTGCAGCCGCCCCTGGACGAGGCCGCCTGGCTCTCGCCCCCGTTCGAGCTGACCGAGCGCGACGGGCGCTGGTACGGGCGGGGCGCCGCCGACTGCAAGGGTGGCCTGATCATGCACCTCACCGCGATCCGGGCGCTGAAGGAGCACGGCGGCGTACCGGTCAACCTGAAGGTCGTCGTGGAGGGCTCGGAGGAGCAGGGCACCGGTGGTCTGGAGCGCTACGCGCAGGAGCACCCGGAGCTGCTGGCCGCCGACGCCATCGTCATCGGTGACGCGGGGAACTTCCGGGTCGGCCTGCCCACCGTGACGGCGACGCTGCGCGGTATGACGCTGGTCCGCGTCCAGGTGGACACGCTGGCGGGCAACCTGCACTCCGGTCAGTTCGGCGGGGCGGCGCCGGACGCGCTGGCCGCGCTGATCCGCATCCTCGACTCGCTGCGCGCCGAGGACGGCACGACCGTGGTGGACGGCCTGCCGTCGGACGCGCGCTGGGAGGGGCTGCAGTACCCGGAGGAGGAGTTCCGCGAGGACGCCAAGGTCCTCGACGGGGTGGGTCTGATGGGCTCGGGCACGGTCGCCGACCGCCTGTGGGCGCGCCCGGCCGTCACCGTGCTCGGCATCGACTGCCCGCCGGTCGTGGGCGCCACCCCGGCCGTGCACGCGGGTGCGCGGGCCCTCGTCAGCCTGCGGGTGCCGCCGGGCACGTGCGCGATCGAGGCGACGAAGCTGCTGACGGCCCACCTGGAGTCGGCCGCGCCGTGGGGCGCGCGGGTGGCCGTGGAGCAGGTGGGCCAGGGCCAGGCGTTCCGCGCCGACACCGCGAGCCCGGCGTACGCGTCGATGGCCGAGGCCATGCGCGTCGCGTACCCGGGCCAGGAGATGCAGGTCTCCGGCATGGGCGGCTCGATCCCGCTGTGCAACGCCCTGGACGCCCTCTACCCCGAGGCGGAGATCCTCCTGATCGGTCTGAGCGAGCCGGAGGCCCAGATCCACGCGGTGAACGAGAGCGTCTCCCCGGAGGAGCTGGAGCGGCTCTCGCTCGCCGAGGCCCTCTTCCTCACCCATTACGCGGAGAGCAGGGGCTGATCAGGGGCTGATACCGCCGGGCCCGAGCGGGCACCGGGCCCGCCGCCGGTGCCGGTGCGGCCTCCGCGCCTGAACCGCGCGAAGCCGGCCCGGCGCAAAGCCGGCCCGGCGCAAAGCCGGCCCGGCGCAAAGCCGGCCCGGCGCAAAGCCGGCCCGGCGCAAAGCCGGCCCGGCGCAAAGCCGGCCCGGCGCAAAGCCGGCCCGGCGCAAAGCCGGCCCGGCGAGGGTGCCCGTGCGGGCACCCTCGCCGGGCACGGCGTCGCGGACGGCCCGTCAGCCGACGGGCACGCCCGCCTCGAGGTTGAGCGGGCGGCCCTGTTCCCGGGCGCGCAGCGCCCACCGGAGCCGGTTGAGGCGGACGGGCGGCAGCAGCGCGGCGGCCTCGTCCTCGGTGACGAAGCGCCAGCCGCGCAGCTCCGAGCCGGGCAGCAGCAGCCGGTCGCCGGCCGCGCCCGGGAGCCGGCCGCCGTCGAAGAGGAAGCGCATCCCGCCGAAGCCGGGCGGGTGCGGCGGCTCCCAGTCGACGACGAGCAGCCGGGGCACGGAGGGGAGTTCGACGCCTAACTCCTCAGCGACCTCGCGCACGCCGGCGCGGGCGGGCGCCTCGCCCGGTTCGACGACCCCGCCGGGGAACTCCCAGCCGGGCTTGTAGGTGGGGTCGACGAGGAGCACGCGGTCCTCCTCGTCGAAGAGCAGCACCCCGGCGGCCAGGGTCTCGGCTTTGGGCTCGGGGGTCTGGACGATGGCGCAGGTGCCGGCGGCGCCCGTGCGCAGGGCGTCGGCGACCCGCTCGGCGGCCTCCCGGGGGGTCAGCGCGCCGGTGTCGAGGGTGAAGGCGTCGGCCCGCAACCAGGGCAGGGCGGCCCGGTAGGGGCCGATGTGGTCGCGGCACCACCGGCGGACGGACTCGGTGCGGCCGGGGTCGTCGGGGTAGTCCTCACGGCCCTCGATCCGGCTGCGCAGGATCGTTTCGTCGGTGTCCAGCAGCACATGCCGGACCGGGATGCGCCGCGCGGCCAGCCCGCCGAAGATCTCGTCGCGGTACTCCTGCCGCAGCAGCGTCATGGGGACCAGGAGCACCCCGCCGACCTCCGCGAGCACCGCGGCCGCCGCGTCGACGACCAGCCGGCGCCAGACCGGCAGGTCCTGGAAGTCACCGGCCTCGCCCAGTCTCTTCGGCGGCAGGAGGTGGCCCAGCGCCCCGCCGATCACCTCGGGGTCGTACAGGGCGCTGTCCGGGACCAGCTCGGTCAGCTCCCTCGCCGTGCTGGTCTTCCCCGCACCGAACGCGCCGTTAAGCCAGACGATCACGGTTCCCCCTTCTCCGTAGGCCCCTGTGACGTGCCCGGAACACCTTGCCACGGAAACGCGTGCGAGCGGCATGACGCACGGTGGGGCTCCCGGACGCCCGCCGGCATCCGGATTCCGCCCTCGCGCCCCCGCGCGGGCCTTGCCCGGCGCGCTCCCGGCCACGCCGACCGGTGCGTACGCCGTCGCGCCAGGGACGGGGTGCCGCCCGTGGGGTGACCGGGGCGCGGGAGCCATGACGGCCCGACAGGTCGGGGGCGTCCAGCGGGCCGTACCGACGTCGTCGGGCCCGCTCTACGACCGGCCCGCCGTCAGCGTGCCCCGGGCACCTGCCAGAGCCCCGTGCCCTGGGCCGCCGCGGCCGCGGCGCCCACCAGACCCGCGTCCGGGCCGAGCACGGCGGGCAGCACCTCGACGCCCGCCGCGAAGGACAGCGTCGCGTAGTCGCGCAGCCGCGCGCGCAGCGGCGCGAAGAGGACGTCACCCGCCCCCGCCACCCCGCCGCCTATGACGGCCACCTCGATCTCCACCAGCGTCGCCGTGGCGGCGATGCCCGCGGCGAGCGCCTGGGCGGCGCGCTCGAACGAGGCGAGGGCCACCGCGTCCCCGGCGCGGGCGGCCGCCGCGACGGCCGCGGCGGTACGGTCGCCGTCGGGGCCGGGGTGCCAGCCGGCCTCCAGCGCCCGGCGCGCGATGTTGGGGCCGCTGGCGATGCGCTCGACACAGCCGCGGGCACCGCACGGGCATGGATCCCCGTCGAGGTCGACACTGATGTGGCCGATGTGTCCCGCGTTGCCCGTGGGCCCGGTGTGCAGTCGGCCGTCGAGGACGAGGCCGCCGCCGACCCCGGTGGACACCACCATGCACAGCGCGTTGGCCCGGCCCCGCGCCGCGCCCCGCCAGTGCTCGGCCGCGGTCATCGCGACCCCGTCGCCCACCAGCGTGACCGGGCGCCCGGACACCCGCCGCGCCACCTCCTCGACCAGCGGATAGCGCCGCCAGCCGGGGACGTTGACCGGGCTGACGGTGCCCCGGGAAGCGTCCACGGGCCCCGCGCTGCCGATGCCCACGGCGCGCACCCGGGGCCATCCGGCGTCCGCCGCGAGCGCGTCGAGCACCTCGGCCACCGCGCCCATCACGGTCGCGCCGTCCTCCCGGGCGGGCGTCGGCCGCCGCGCCCGGGCGAGCAGCCGGCCCCGGCTGTCCACCAGCGCGCCGGCGATCTTGGTGCCGCCGATGTCGAGAGCCGCGACGAGGTCGGGGTGCGGGGAGGCGGGTGGGGCGGCGGGGGTGGTGGGTTTGGCGGGCATGGCGGGCATGGAGGCGATCTCTCCTGGTCCACGGCGTGCGAGAGGGCGTGAGGTCGTCAGTCTCCCCAGAGTTGACAACGTTGTCCAGGCTCTATGCTCGACGTCACCCCGTACTCCCGGCGTCCCGCGCGAAGGAAGATGCACCGTGGTCGAGAAGAGCCCTCAGCAGCGCTACGGCACCCGTCCGACCATGAAGGACGTGGCCGCGCGCGCCGGGGTGGGGCTGAAGACCGTCTCGCGGGTGGTGAACGGCGAGCCGGGCGTCACGCCGGACACCGAGCGGCGCGTGCGGGACGCCATCACCGCGCTCGGCTTCCGCCGCAACGACAGCGCGCGCATCCTGCGCAAGGGCCGGACCGCCTCCATCGGGCTCGTGCTCGAAGACCTCGCCGACCCCTTCTACGCGCCGCTGAACCGCGCCGTGGAGGAGGTGGCCCGGGCCCACGGGGCGCTGCTCATCAACGGCTCCAGCGCCGAGGACGCCGAGCGCGAGCGCGAGCTGGCGCTGGCGTTCTGCGCGCGCCGGGTCGACGGCCTGATCGTCATCCCCGCGGGCAGCGACCACCGTTACCTCGAACCGGAGATAGCCGCCGGCGTCGCCACCGTCTTCGTGGACCGCCCGGCCGGCCTGCTGGACGCCGACGTCGTCCTCTCCGACAGCTTCGGCGGCGCCCGCGAGGGCGTCGCCCACCTCGTCGCGCACGGCCACCGCCGCATCGGCTTCCTCGGCGACCAGCCGCACATCCACACCGCCACCGAGCGGCTGCGCGGCTACCGCGCGGCCATGGCCGACGCCGGGCTGCCCGTGGACGACGCCTGGGTGTCCCTGGGCACGACCGCCCCCGAGCGGGTCCGGCGGGAGGCGGAGCGCATGCTCGGCGGGCCCCGGCCGGTCACGGCCCTGTTCGCGGGCAACAACCGCGTGACGGTCACGGTGGTGCGCGTCCTCGCCACGGCGCGGCGCCCGGTCGCGCTCGTCGGCTTCGACGACTTCGAGCTCGCCGACCTGCTCTCCCCCGGCGTCACGGTCGTCGCCCAGGACGCGGCCCGGCTGGGCCGCACCGCGGCGGAGCGGCTCTTCCGCCGCCTGGACGGGGTGCTGGAGCCGCCCCGGCGGGTGGAGCTGCCGACCCGTCTCGTCGTGCGCGGCTCGGGCGAACTCCCGCCCGCCGAGGGCTGAGTCCCCCGCCGCGGGCGGGCGTCCGCTACCCCGCCCGCCCCGCGAGCCGGTCGAGGTCCGCGCGGGAGAGCCCGGTGAGCCCGGCCACCTCCGCCGCGTCGACCGCCCCGCAGTCCAGGCCGCGCAGCAGATGGCCGCTGAGCGCCCGCGCGGTGGCGGGCTCGTCCAGGACCTCGCCGCCGGAGCGGGCGACGTACGCGGCGAGCCGCGCCGCGGTGGCCTCCAGCCCCTCGCGGTAGAAGGCGTACACCGCCGCGTACCGCGTCGGCAGGTGGCCCGGGTGCATGTCCCAGCCCTGGTAGTACGCGCGTTCCAGCGAGCGCCGTACGAGCCGGTGGTGGAGCCGCCAGGCGTCGTGGACCCGCGGCGTCGGGCCGACGGGCAGGACGTTGGTCGAGCCGTCGGAGAGCCGGACGCCGGTGCCGGCGGCGGCGACCTGCATCACGGCCTTGGCGTGGTCGGCCGCGGGGTGGGCGAGCGACTGGTGGGCGGCGCCGACCCCGCAGGCGGCGCTGTAGTCGAAGGTGCCGTAGTGCAGGGAGGTGACGCGGCCCCCGGCGGCGTCGATCATGCGGGCCACGGTGGCGCGGCCGTCCGCGCCGAGCACCGCCTGGGTGGTCTCGACCTGGATCTCGAACCGGAGCCTGCCGTGCTCCAGGCCGCGGGCCTTCTCGAACTCCCCGGCCAGGCCCGCCATCGCCGTGACCTGCTCGGCGTAGCTCACCTTGGGGAGGGTGAGGACGAGCCCGTCGGGCAGGCCGCCCGCGTCCATCAGGCCGGTGAGGAAGACGTCGAGGGTGCGGATGCCGCGGTCCCTGACGGCGGCCTCCAGACACTTCATGCGGATGCCGACGTACGGGGTGGCGGTGCCGTCGGCGCACGCGCGGGCCACCAGCTCCGCGGCGCGCGCGGCCGCCGCGTCCTCCTCGTCGTCCGGCCGCGGCCCGTAGCCGTCCTCGAAGTCGATCCGCAGGTCCTCCACGGGCTCGCGCTCCAGCTTCGCCCGTACGCGCGCGTGGACGGGCCCGGCGAGGTCGCCGGGTATGCCGAGGACGGCGGCGAACGCCCCGGCGTCGGGGGCGTGCGCGTCGAGGGCGGCGAGCGCCTGGTCGCCCCAGGAGCGCGGGGTGCCGGCCGTGAGGGCGTCGGCGGGGACGTAGACGGTGTGGACGGGCTGGCGGGTGCCGGGGTCGCCCGGGTAGCGGCGCGCGAGCTCGGCGTCGACGCCCGCGAGGGAGGCGCCGATCCGTTCCGTCACCGCGCTCGCGAGGGTGGTCGCGACCGTCCGCTGCTGCCCCATGACACGCCTCCGTACTTCCGCTGAGCGGAACCGACTGTCCGTCCGGCGAAGCTACCGACGGCCCTGGCGGAAGGTCAACAGCCCCGGGCGGCACGGGGTTCGGCGGGGACGCGGAGAACGCCCTGGGCCCCCGTGCGCGTGCGCGCACGGGGGCCCAGGGGCGAGCGGGGTCAGCCCTTGCGGGACTTGACCTCCTCGGTCAGCTGCGGGACGACCTCGAAGAGGTCGCCGACCACGCCGTAGTCGACCAGGTCGAAGATCGGGGCCTCGGCGTCCTTGTTGATGGCGACGATCGTCTTCGAGGTCTGCATGCCGGCGCGGTGCTGGATCGCGCCGGAGATGCCCGCCGCGATGTACAGCTGCGGCGAGACCGACTTGCCGGTCTGGCCGACCTGGTTGGTGTGCGGGTACCAGCCGGCGTCGACGGCGGCGCGCGAGGCGCCGACGGCCGCGCCGAGCGAGTCGGCCAGGCCCTCGATGAGGGAGAAGTTCTCGGCGCCGTTGACGCCGCGGCCGCCGGAGACCACGATCGCGGCCTCGGTCAGCTCCGGGCGGCCGGTGGACTCGCGCGGGGTGCGGGAGACGACCTTGGTGCCGGTGGACTTCTCTCCGAAGGAGACGGCGAGCTGCTCGACCGTACCGGCGGCCGGGGCGGCCTCCGGGGCGGCGGAGTTGGGCTTGACGGTGATGACCGGCGTGCCCTTGGTGACGCGGGACTTGGTGGAGTACGAGGCCGCGAAGACGGACTGCGTGGCCACCGGGCCCTCGGCGCCGGCCTCCAGGTCGACGGCGTCGGTGATGATGCCGGAGCCGATGCGGACCGCGAGGCGGGCCGCGATCTCCTTGCCCTCGGCGGAGGACGGGACGAGCACGGCGGCCGGGGAGACGGCCTCGAAGGCGGCCTGGAGCGCGTCGACCTTCGGCACGACGAGGTAGTCGGCGAACTCGGGCGCGTCGGCGGTGAGGACCTTCACCGCGCCGTACTCGGCCAGCGTCGCGGCGGCGGCGTCCGCGCCGGCACCCAGGTGCACGGCGACGGGCTCGCCGATGCGGCGGGCGAGGGTGAGCAGTTCGAGGGTGGGCTTGCGGACGGCGCCGTCCACGTGGTCGACGTAGACGAGGACTTCAGCCATGGGATTGCACTCCTGAGCGGAAAGATAGGGCGGGTGACGGCGTTCTTACGGGCTGACGGAAGCTCAGCCGCGGTGCGCTCCGGGGGTACGGGACGGGCCCGCCCCCGGACCGGCCGCTAGATGAACTTCTGGCCCGCGAGGAACTCGGCGAGCTGCTTGCCGCCCTCGCCCTCGTCCTTGACGACGGTGCCGGCCGTGCGGGCCGGGCGCTCGTTGGCCTCGTCGACCTTCGTCCAGGCGCCCTCCAGGCCGACCTCCTCGGCCTCCAGGCCCAGGTCAGAGAGGTCCAGGGACTCCACCGGCTTCTTCTTGGCGGCCATGATGCCCTTGAAGGACGGGTAACGGGCCTCGCCGGACTGGTCGGTGACGGACACGACGGCCGGGAGGGAGGCCTCGAGCTGCTCGCTCGCGGCGTCGCCGTCACGGCGGCCGGTCACCTTGCCGTCGGCCACGGCGACCTCGGACAGCAGGGTCACCTGCGGGACGCCCAGGCGCTCGGCGAGCATCGCCGGGACGACGCCCATGCCACCGTCGGTGGAGGCCATGCCGGAGATGACCAGGTCGTAACCGACGTGCTCGACGGCCTTGGCCAGCACCAGCGAGGTGCCGAGCGCGTCGGTGCCGTGCAGGTCGTCGTCCTCGACGTGGACGGCCTTGTGGGCACCCATGGAGAGCGCCTTGCGCAGCGCGTCCTTGGCGTCCTCGGGGCCGACGGTCAGCACGGTGATCTCCGCGTCGTCCGCCTCGTCGGCGATCTGCAGCGCCTGCTCGACGGCGTACTCGTCGAGCTCCGAGAGCAGGCCGTCCACGTCGTCACGGTCGACGGTCAGGTCCTCGGCGAAGTGCCGGTCGCCGGTGGCGTCGGGCACGTACTTCACACAGACAACGATCCTCAAGCTCACGCCGGCTCTCCTACTGCATCGTCTCTTCGTAGCTGCCTTGTGCAGGCAGCATAGGCGCCTTGTGGGGCGGATTCCGGTCGGACCGGCCTGCGCCCCGAGCGGAATGTTACTCGTCAGTACATCGAGCGTGTCACCCGAGCGCAAGGGTGGTCGGCTGTGATCTGCCCAACGCGGGAGATCAGGGACGTCTCAGTCCCGCAGACCGTTGAAGCGCCCCTGGTGGTGGATGAGCGGGCGGCCCGCGCCGTCGGGGTCGCCGGCGACCACCTCGGCGAGCACGAGGCGGTGGTCGCCGGCGGGCACCCGGGCCACGACGCGGCACACCATCCAGGCCAGCACGCCGTCCAGCAGCGGCACCCCCTCGGGGCCCGCGCGCCAGCTGGTGGGCGGGGCGAAGCGGTCGGCGCCGCTGCGCGCGAAGGTGCCGGCCAGCTCCTTCTGGTGCTCGCCGAGTATGTGCACGCCGACGTGCTCCGCCTCGGCCATGACGGGCCAGCTGGAGGAGCCGGTGCCCACCCCGAAGGAGACCAGCGGGGGTTCGGCGGCGACGGAGGTGAGCGAGGTGGCCGTGAAACCGACCGGGCGCGTGCCCCGCGCCGTGATCACGGCGACGCCGGCGGCGTGCCGGCGGAAGACGGAGCGCAGCAGTTCGGGGGTGGCGAGGGCGGGCGTACCGAGGGCCTGCGTGGCCGTCATGGATCTGTCCTTCTGCTGGAGGTCGGACCAGAAGTGGTGTCGAACCAGGAGCCGTACGGGCGCGAGGGGGTCACCGCCCCGGACGGCGCGCGCTCGCGGTCCGCGGCGGATCGATGTGCGCGCGCCCGAGGGGAAGCGGTCCAGGCCACATAACGTCACCCTGACGATTCGTGGCGCACAGCGTCAAGTGCGGCCGGGCATATGGGAGACGGATCACGGCGATCACAGGGCGGCGCCGAGTGCCGCGATGACATCGGCCTTCCTCGGCTGCCCGGCGGCCCGGCGCACGACCCGGCCGCGCGCGTCGAGGACGAGCGTGGTGGGGGTGGCGGCGATCCCCAGGGCGCGGACCAGGCCGAGCCGGGCCTCGGCGTCGATCTCGACGTGGGTGACGCCCCCGACCATGGCGGCGACCTCGGCGAGGGTGCGTCTGGTCGCCCGGCACGGCTGGCAGAAGGCGCTGGAGAACTGGACGAGCGTGGCCCGCTCCCCCAGCTCCGCGCCGATGTCGTCGGCGTCGAGCCGTACCTCTTCGTCCCGCCCCGGCACGTTCTTCCCTCCGCGGTCGTTGTCGCCCTGTGATGATCGTGGTCGTCGTGTGGTCGTCCCCACGGGCCGGGCCCGTGGTCGTCGCCGATTGCAGCACCGCCGGGGGCGCGAAAATTTCCGCCCGGCGTCTCCCGGGGGGTCCCGTGGGGGGCGGTGTACCTTCGGCGGTAACCGGGCGGTGGGCCGACGTGATGAGAATCTCCCGGCCCGCGGGGGGCCCTCGCTGGTCCCTGACCCGGACGATCAGGCACGATTCGGCACGGGCCGACAACCTACGGCCGCGTAACTTCAGCCGGGAGCCCCCTCCCCCAGGCCCAGAGGATTGTCCGATATGGCAGAGCTCGTCTACCCGCCGGTGATCGGTACCGCCCGCACCATGTTCAAGGCGCTCGACCTGCGTTTCGACATCCAGGGCACCGAGCACGTTCCGCCGCGCGGCGGGGCGGTCCTGGTGAGCAACCACATCGGGTACCTGGACTTCATCTTCTGCGGCCTGGCCGCCCGGCCCGCCAAGCGGCTGGTGCGCTTCATGGCGAAGGAGTCGGTGTTCCGGCACAAGGTGTCGGGGCCCCTGATGCGGGCGATGAAGCACATCCCGGTGGACCGGGCGGCCGGCATGGACGCCTACAAGCACGCGCTGTCCGCGCTCCGCTCGGGCGAGATCATCGGGGTCTTCCCGGAGGCGACGATCTCGCAGTCGTTCACGCTGAAGAACTTCAAGTCGGGCGCGGCCCGGCTGGCGCAGGAGGCGGGGGTGCCGCTGCTGCCGATGGCGCTGTGGGGCACCCAGCGGCTGTGGACCAAGGGGCATAAGCGGAATCTGGGCCGCAACCACTTCCCGATCACGATGCGCGTGGGCGAGCCGCTGACGGCCGACCCGGCCGAGCACGCGGACACGGTGACCGAGCGGGTGCGCGGGCGCGTCCAGGAGCTGCTGGAGGCCGCCCAGCGGGCCTATCCCGTCCGTCCCAAGGACGCCTCCGACACCTGGTGGATCCCGGCCCACCTGGGCGGCACGGCGCCGACCCCGGCCGAGGCGGCCGTCCTGGACCGCCGCTAGCCGGGCGCCACGGGCCCGAGGACGGGCCCGTACCGGCCGGTATATGTATGCGCCCGGCCCCCTGGTCGTCGACCCGGGGCCGGGCGCACACGCGTACGCGCTACTGCTTGCTCATCTCCTCCGCGACCGCCTTCGCGAAGGCGTCCACGTCGGCCTCGGTGGTGTCGAAGGAGCACATCCAGCGGACGTCACCGGCCGCCTCGTCCCAGAAGTAGAAGCGGTAGCGCTTCTGGAGACGCTCGCTGACGTCGTGCGGGAGCCGGGCGAAGACGGCGTTGGACTGCACGGGGTGCAGGACCTCGACGCCCTCGACGGACCGCACGCCCTCGGCCAGCCGGGTGGCCATGGCGTTGGCGTGCGTGGCGCTGCGCAGCCACAGGTCGCCGGTGAGCAGGGCCTCGAACTGCGCGGAGACGAAGCGCATCTTGGAGGCGAGCTGCATCGACATCTTGCGCAGGTGCTTCATCGCCCGCACGGCACCGGGGTTGAGCACGACGACGCACTCGCCGAAGACCATGCCGTTCTTCGTGCCACCGAAGGAGAGCAGGTCCACGCCCGCGTCGGTGGTGAAGGCGCGCAGCGGGACGCCGAGCGTGGCCGCCGCGTTGGCGATCCGCGCGCCGTCCAGGTGGACCTTCATCCCGCGCTCGTGGGCGTGGTCGCAGATCTCCCGGATCTCCTCGGGGGTGTAGCAGGTGCCCAGCTCGGTGGTCTGGGTGATCGAGACGACCTGCGGCTGCGCGCGGTGCTCGTCCTCCCAGCCCCATGCCTCTCGGTCGATGAGCTCGGGGGTGAGCTTGCCGTGCTCGGTGGGGACGGTCAGCAGCTTGAGGCCGCCGACCCGCTCGGGCGCCCCGCACTCGTCGACGTTGATGTGGGCGGAGGCGGCGCAGACCACCGCGCCCCAGCGCTCGGTGGCCGCCTGGAGCGCGACCACGTTGGCGCCGGTGCCGTTGAAGACCGGGAAGGCCTCGGCGGTCGGCCCGAAATGGGCGCGCATCACGTCCTGGAGATGGGCGGTGTAGTCGTCCTCGCCGTAGGCGACCTGGTGGCCGCCGTTGGCGAGGGCGAGCGCCGCGAGGATCTCGGGGTGGGCACCCGCGTAGTTGTCGCTGGCGAAGCCGCGCAGCTCGGGGTCGTGCCGGCGTATCGCGTCGGTCGCCCCCGAGGAGGGTGCCTGGGTCACGGTTGCGGAGTCAGCCACTGACGGGTTCCGTTCACTTCCTGGGCGGGCATGTCCCAGACGCCGACGATGGCCTCGGCCAGGTCCTTGACGTCCGTGAAGCCCGCGAATTTCGCGGTCGGGCGCTCGGCGCGCATGGCGTCGTGCACCAGCGCCTTGATCACCAGGATGGCAGCGGCCGCCTTCGGGCCCTCCTCGCCCCCCGCCTTGCGGAAGGAGTCGGCGAGCGCGAGCGTCCACGCCTCGGCCGCGGCCTTGGAGGCGGCGTAGGCGGCGTTGCCCGCGGTGGGCTTGCTGGCGCCGGCGGCGCTGATCAGCAGATAGCGGCCGTTGCCGCTGCGCTGGAGGGCGCCCTCGAAGGCGAGCGAGGTGTGCTGCACCGTACGGATGAGCAGCTTCTCCAGCAGCTCCCAGTCGGCGAGGTCGGTCTCGGCGAAGGTCGAGGAGCCGCGCCAGCCGCCCACGAGGTGCACGAGGCCGTCGATGCGGCCGAACTCCTTCTCGGTGCGGTCCACCCAGGCGCGGGTGGCCCCGAGGTCCAGGAGGTCCACGGTGTCGCCGGTGACGGTGGCGCCGCCGTGGGCGTAGCGGGCGGCGTCCACGGCCTCGGCGAGGCGCGCGGCGTCGGCGTCGGAGGCGACGACCGTGGCCCCGGCCTCCGCCAGGCGCAGCAGGGCCGCGCGGCCGGCCGGGCCGGCCGCTCCCGCCACCGCCACCACGGCGCCGTCCAGGCGGCCGCCGCCGTTCGTCGGAATGCTCATCTTCGTCGCCTCTTTCTCGAGCTCGCTCACGCCGCCACCCGCTCGGCGTCCGCGGCGGTGATCCCCTTGGTCGAGGCGATCACGGTGCGCAGCTTCTTGGCAAGGGCCTCGAAGAACATGCTGAGCGGGAACTCGTCCGGAAGCACGTCGTCGACGAGCTTGCGGGGCGGCAGGGTGAGGTCGAGGGCGTCGGGGCCCTTGGCCCACACGGAGCCGGGGTGCGGGGCGAGGTAGGTCGAGACGAGCTCGTAGGCGGCGAGCCAGTGGACGAGCTTGGGGCGGTCGATGCCGTCGCGGTAGAGCTTCTCGATCTCGGCGCACAGCTGGTTGGTGACCTGCGGGGCCCGGTCCCAGTCGATGTGGAGGGTGTTGTCCGTCCAGCGTACGACGTCGTGCTGGTGGAGGTAGGCGAAGAGCAGCTGACCGCCGAGGCCGTCGTAGTTGCGCACGCGCTCGCCGCTGACCGGGAAGCGGAACATCCGGTCGAAGAGGATGGCGTACTGCGCGTCGCGGCCCTGGCCGTAGCCGTCGGCCTCGAGCTTCACGGCCTCCTTGAAGGCGGTGAGGTCGCAGCGCAGCTCCTCCAGGCCGTACATCCAGAACGGCTGCCGCTGCTTGATCATGAACGGGTCGAAGGGCAGGTCGCCGTGGCTGTGGGTGCGGTCGTGGACCATGTCCCACAGGGCGAACGCCTGCTGGCAGCGGTGCTGGTCGCCGATCATCGCGGCGATGTCGGCGGGCAGCTCCAGGCCGAGGGCGGTGACGGCCGCCTCGGTGACGCGGCGGAAGCGGGCGCCCTCGCGGTCGCAGAAGATGGCGCCCCAGGTGAAGCGCTCGGGGGCCTCGCGCACGGCGATGGTCTCCGGGAAGAGGACCGCGGAGTGGGTGTCGTAGCCCGCGGTGAAGTCCTCGAAGGTGATGCTGAGGAAGAGGGGGTTGTCGAAGCGGGTGCGCTCCAGCTCGGCGAGCCACTCCGGCCACACGACGCGCATCACGACCGCCTCGAGATTGCGGTCGGGGTTGCCGTTCTGCGTGTACATCGGGAAGACGACGAGGTGCTGGAGGCCGTCGGCGCGGTGCGCGGCGGGGTGGAACACCAGCAGCGAGTCGAGGAAGTCCGGGACGCCGAAGCCGGCGTCGGCCCAGCGGCGGAGGTCCGCGACGAGGGCCGTGTGGTAGGCCGCGTCGTGGGGCAGGAGGGGTGAGAGCTCCTCGACGGCCGCGACGACGCGGCCGATCTCCGCCCGGACGGCGTCGCCCGGGGGTGCGCCCTCCGCACCGAAGTCGATGGATCCGTCGGGGGACTGCCACGGCCGGATCGTCTCGACAGCGCTCTTGAGCACCTCCCAGGCCGGGTGATCGACTACCCGCTCGGTGGTCGATTCCTCGGCTGCTATCGCCGTCGACGCAAGAATTTCCGTCATGGCTACCCCTCCTCAGGAGAACTTGGCGTTAAGACACCGTATCCATGCGCGGTTCTCCACCTCAAGAGGTAGAGCGACAAATTATCCTGCCGGACCCCCGGTGAAGCCGCGTTTTTTCCTGCTTCCGGCAACGCCGATCGCCTCAAACGTATGTTTTCGCCCCACGAGCCCCACAGGCACCGGACGGCGTCCTAGTCAGCCGCAGGGCGGTTTCCGGCCAGTTTCCGGCGCATTTCCCGGGGCCACCCCGGACGCGCACTGTTCACGAACCGGCAACAGTCTTCCGCTATTCGGACGGATCATGGCCTGACCTGGACAGACCGCCCGGGGCACTGCCAGTCTCCCGCCATGCCCGTCGTCAACCAGCGCGTACACCACGCCGATCCGCTCCCGCGCCGCCGCGCCACACGCCGCGCCGCCCCGTTCGCGGCCGGCCTCGCCGTCCTCCTCACGGCCGCCGTCGGCTGTGCGGCGCAGGACGACACCGACGCCGCGAAGTCCCCCGCCGGGCCGTCCGCCGGGGCCGCCGCCTGCGCCAAGGGCGGGCTCGCCACCGAGACCGCCGGAAAGCTCACCGTGGGCACCGACAAGCCCGCCTACGCCCCCTGGTTCCGCGACGACGACCCCACGAGCGGCGAGGGCTTCGAGTCCGCCGTCGCCTACGCCGTCGCCGACCGGCTCGGCTACGCCAGGACCGACGTGGTGTGGCGGACCGTGCCCTTCAACAGCGCCGTCGCACCCGGCGCGAAGAAGTTCGATTTCGACGTCAACCAGATCTCCGTCAGCGACGAACGCCGCCGGGCCGTCGACTTCTCCTCCGGCTACTACGACGTACGGCAGGCCGTCGTCGCCCTCAAGGACTCCCCCGCCGCCAAGGCCACCACGGCCGAGGGACTCAAGGGGGTGAAGCTGGGGGCGCAGGTCGGCACCACCAGCCTCGACGTCGTCAACGACGTCATCAAGCCCGGCACGGCACCGGCCGTGTTCCAGAAGAACGACTTCGCCAAGACGGCCCTGAAGAACGGCCAGGTCGACGCGATCGTCGTGGACCTGCCCACCGCCTTCTACATCACCTCGGCCGAGGTCACCGACGCGAAGATCGTCGGACAGTTCGAGGCCGGGAGCGGGAAGGCCGAACAGTTCGGGCTCGTCCTCGACAAGGGCAGCCGGCTCACCGGCTGCGTCAGCCGGGCCGTCGACTCCCTGCGCGAGGACGGCACGCTGGCGAAGCTGGAGAAGCGGTGGCTCTCCGAGGCCGTCGACGCGCCGGTGCTGAAGTGACGGCCGGCGACACGGCGTCCGGGCCTCATGCGGGGGCCGCACCCGTGGCGGAGACGACGGAGACGGCGGGCCCGGCCGGCGAGGACCGGTACGTACCGTCCGCGCGGCGCCTGGAGCGCGAGCGCTTCAAACGGACGCGGGCCCGCCGGGCCACGGCGGTGGCCGCCCTCAGCACCCTGGTCACCGGCGTCGTGCTGTTCCTCGCCGTCGTCAACTCCCCCGGCTGGCCCCGCACCCGGGAGACGTTCTTCAGCGCGCACTACGCCCGCGAGGCACTGCCGGAGGTCCTCGACGGCCTGTGGCTCAACCTGCGGCTGCTGGTCGTCTGCGGGGCGGCCGTCCTGGTGCTCGGGCTGCTGATCGCCGTGGCCCGTACGCTGCGGGGCCCGGTGTTCTTCCCGCTGCGCGCGCTGGCCACCGCCTACACCGACTTCTTCCGCGGGCTGCCGCTGGTCATCTGCCTGCTCATGGTGGTCTTCGGCATCCCGGCCCTCCGGCTCCAGGGCGTCACCACCGACCCGGTGCTGCTGGGCGGGACGGCGCTGGTCCTCACCTACTCGGCATACGTGGCGGAGGTCTTCCGGGCGGGCATCGAGTCCGTCCATCCCAGTCAGCGGGCCGCCGCCCGCTCCCTGGGGCTCAACGGGCGGCAGACCCTGCGCTTCGTCGTCCTGCCGCAGGCGGTGCGCCGGGTCGTGCCGCCGCTCCTCAACGACCTGGTCTCGCTCCAGAAGGACACCGGCCTCGTGTCGATCGCGGGCGCGGTCGACGCCGTGTACGCGGCGCAGATCGTCGCGAGCAAGAGCTTCAACTACACGCCGTACGTGGTCGCCGGGCTGATCTTCGTCGCCCTCACCATCCCCGCGACCCGGTTCACGGACTGGGTCACGGCCCGGATGGACCGCCGCCGGGCCCAGGGAGGGATCGTATGACCAGCGACCGTAAGGACGAAGGCACACCGGCGGCCGCCGCGCCGCGGAAGGACGCCCCGGCCCGGGTGCCGGGGCAGGGCGGCGGCGCGACGCCCGTGCTGCGGCTGGAGGCCGTCCGCAAGACCTTCGGACGGACCGTCGTCCTGCGCGACGTCGACCTCGAGGTCGCGCCGCACACCGTCACGGCCCTGATCGGAGCCTCCGGCTCCGGCAAGTCGACGCTGCTGCGCTGCGCGAACCTGCTGGAGGAGATCGACGACGGCGCGATCTTCCTCGACGGCGAGGAGATCACCGACCCCCGTGCGGACCCGGACACCGTGCGCCGCCGGATCGGCGTGGTCTTCCAGGCGTACAACCTCTTCCCCCACATGACGGTGCTCGACAACATCACCCTGGCGCCGCGCCGGGTGCACGGGGAGCCGCGCGCGCGGGCCGAGGAGCGGGCGCGGGAGCTGCTGGAGCGGCTGGGCCTGGGCGGCAAGGCGGGCGAGTACCCGGACCGGCTCAGCGGCGGCCAGCAGCAGCGGGTCGCGATCGTACGGGCGCTGGCGGGCCGGCCCCGGCTGCTGCTGCTCGACGAGATCACCGCGGCCCTCGACCCGGAGTTGGTCGGGGAGGTGTTGGGCGTCGTGCGCGATCTCAAGGAGGAGGGGATGACCATGGTCCTGGCCACCCACGAGATGGGCTTCGCCCGGGACGTCGCCGATCAGGTCTGCTTCCTGGACGGCGGGGTGGTGCTGGAGCGCGGCACGGCTGCCCAGGTCTTCGGCGACCCGCGGGAGGAGCGCACCCGGCGGTTCCTGCGGCGGCTGGTGGAGGCCGGCAGGCTGTGACGGCCCGTGGAGGAACGGGCACGCGTAAGGGGCTCCGGCCGTGGCCGGAGCCCCTTACCAGCAGCCGTGAGGACTGTGGCCTCACCGCCTACGGCAGCTTCTTCACCAGCAGCTCGAACTCCAGGTCGTCGCGCTGCGGGATGCCGAAGCGCTCGTCGCCGTAGGGGAAGGGGCTCATCTTCCCCGTGCGGGCGTAGCCTCGGCGCTCGTACCAGGCGATCAGGTCGTCGCGCTGCCGGATGACCGTCATGTGCATCTCGCGGGCGTCCCACTCGGCCCGGACGAACCGCTCGGCCTCCGCGATGATCACCTTTCCGAGGCCGGCGCCCTGCATCGCCGGCCGGACCGCGAACATCCCGAAGTAGGCGTGGTCACCGCGGTGTTCGAGCTGGCAGCAGGCGACCAGGGCGCCGTCCAGCTCGACCACGAGCAGCCGGCTGTTCGCGTCGGTCACCACGGCCAGGACGCCGTCCGGGTCGGTCCGCTGGCCGTCCAGCAGGTCCGCCTCGGTCGTCCACCCGGCCCGGCTGTCGTCACCCCGGTAGGCCGATTCGACGAGCGCGACGAGTTCGGGCACATCGGCGGCGGTGGCGGTGCGGAAGGTCGGCTCGGCAGCGCGGCTGCCGGCGGTTTCCATGGTCACCCGTGGGTTCCTCTCCATACGTTTCGACTCGTATGAACACTAACCCGATCGATGGTGCGTACAGTCGCAGTCATGGCGCACGTACTCAGCAGCAGAGTGCTTCTCCGGCCCACCGACCCCGAGCGCTCCCGTACCTTCTACGGGCGCACGCTGGGACTCGCGGTCTACCGCGAGTTCGGCACGGGCCCGGAGCGCGGCACCGTCTATTTCCTGGGCGGCGGATTCCTGGAGGTCTCGGGCCGCTCCGAGGCGCCCCCGGGGCCCGGCATGGAGCTGTGGTTGCAGGTCGCGGACGCGGCGGCCGCGCACGAGGAGCTGGCCCGGCAGGGCGTCGAGATCCTGGAGCCGCCGGAGCGCAAGCCCTGGGGGCTGATCGAGATGTGGATCGCGGATCCGGACGGGGTGCGGATCGCGGTGGTGGAGGTGCCGGAGGACCATCCGATGCGCTACCGCCCGGGGATCTAGGTAAGTGCGAGGCCGGGTTCTCACCTTGACGGAACACCTAGTGGGGCCACATTCGTTCGTGGTAGAGGTGAGCGAATGAACTCAGTGAACTCTTCAGCGAAGTCCCTGCAGGCGAACAAGGATCTCGTGGCCGAGTACATCCGGCTGTTCTACAACGACAAGGACTTCGACCGGGCCCGTCGGCTGCTCACCGAGGGCTTCGTCAACCACCACCCCGGCGTCGGCGCGGGCCGCGACCGGACCGTCGAGTCGTTCTCGGCCGTCGCCACCGCCTTACCCGGGTTCTCGCTGACGGTACGGCGCGTGGTGGCCGAGGGCGACCAGGTCTGGACGCACAGCGTGGCCAAGGCCGCGCCGGACGCGCCGCCCTCGATCGTGGTGGACATCTGGCGGGTCGAGGACGGCCGCATCGCCGAGCACTGGGACGTGGGCCAGGGCCTGCCCGAGGGCTCCTCCCTCGAGGAATTGATCGAGGACGCCGGATGAGGCTCCGCCGCATCGGCCGTGCGGGACCCGAGGTCTTTCCTCTCGGACTCGGCTGCATGGGCATGTCGGAGTTCTACGGCGGCGCCCGGGAGTCGGAGTCGATCGCGGTCGTCCACCGCGCCCTCGACCTCGGTGTGAATCTGCTGGACACCGCCGACATGTACGGGATCGGGGAGAACGAGCGCCTGGTCGGGCGTGCCGTCGCGGACCGTCGCGACCGTGTGCTGCTCGCCACCAAGTTCGGCGTGGTCCGCGACGGGGACCCCGCGGCGCGTGGCATCAACGGCAGCCCGGAGTATGTGCGCGCCGCCTGCGACGCGTCCCTGGCCAGGCTCGGCGTGGAGCACATCGACCTTTACTACCTGCACCGTCGTGACCCCCGGGTGCCCATCGAGGAGACGGTAGGGGCGATGGCCGAGCTGGTGCGGGCCGGCAAGGTGCGCTGGCTCGGGCTGTCCGAGGTGAGCGCGCGGACCCTTCGCCGGGCCTGCGCGGTGCATCCGATCTCCGCTTTGCAGAGCGAATTCTCGCTGTTCAGCCGGGACGTCGAGGAGAGCGTGCTGCCCGCGGCCCGGGAGCTCGGCACCTCCCTGGTCGCCTACGCGCCGATCAGCCGGGGCCTGCTCGGCGGCGCCCTGCCGCCCGCTTCCGAACTGGCCGACGGCGACTTCCGCCGGGCGGCGCCCCGCTTCACCGGTGACAACGCCGAGCACAACGCGCGTCTCGTGGCCAGGATCCGGGAGATCGCGAACGAGGCCGGGCTCAGCCCGGCCCAGCTCTCCCTCGCCTGGCTGCTCGCGCGGGGCGAGGACATCGTGCCGATTCCGGGCACCAAGCGGCTGCGCTACCTGGAGGAGAACGTGGCCGCCGCGGAGGTGGAGCTGTCCGGCGCGACGCTTTCGGCTCTGGAGTCGGCCGTCCCCACCGGCGCGGTGCGCGGCGAGCGGTACCCGGACATGTCGCACATCGATCGCTGACCCGGACCGCCCCGGCGGCGTGGGACCCGGGACTCAGATGAGGAACTGGTCGTACCCCACCCGCCGGGAGCGGTTGCGCAGTTCGCCGTTCTCGCGCACCAGCACGTCGTGCACCAGACAGCTCGGGGCGACCTCGGGCTCGCGCACGCCGGGCCTGGTGGTCACCACGAGCACGTAGAACGTGGAGTGGATGCTGCCGTCGTCCTGCGGATCCAGGTCGATCATGTTGAACCAGTGGCGGCGCTGTACCGGGTCGCCCTCGAACCGCTTGTGGAAGTCGTACAGGTCCGCGGTGATGCCCGCGCGGGTCCGGGACGGTTCGCGGCCCGGCGTATGGGAGAACTCGCCGTCCTCGGTGAACGTCTCCGCGTACGCCTCGAGCTTGCGCGCGTCGAGTGACTGCATCTGCCGCGCGTAGTACTGCTGGACCTCCGCGTACAGGAGGCGATCGTCCGGTTCGCTGCCGCTACGCCTGCTCGTCATGGCTGGAGCCCCTTCGGTGGACGGTGCCGGGCGACCCTTCACTGTCGTCGGCCCCGCCACCGTCCGGCCTGCTCGTCCAAGTCCCCTCGAAGTCCGCTCGAGGCGGCTCCCGGCCCCTGGCCGCCCGGTCACGGGTGCCGGCCCGCTCCGGCGCGACCGGACTTCCAGTCCGATTGGATCCGGGTTCGAGCACCTCCGGCAAGCGTGGAGCGCAGTTCGCAGCCAGAGCGAAACGCCCGGGCTATCCCGGCAGAACCCGAGAGGACCGACCATGGCGGAACGCACCCGGCGAGTGGCACTGGTCACCGGAGCGACCAGCGGCATGGGCCTAGAGATCGCCAAGAGCCTGGGCCGGCAGGGCATCAGCGTCTACCTCTGCTCGCGGCGCGAGGACGCGGTGGCGGCGACCGTCAAGGAGCTGCGCGATCTGGGCCTCGACGTGGACGGGCGCCCCTGCGACGTGCGGAAGCCGGAACGGGTCCGCGCGCTCGTGGACGCGGCCGTCGACCGCTTCGGCCCCATCGACATCCTGGTCAACAACGCCGGCCGGCCCGGTGGCGGGAACACCGCCGAGATCGAGGACGAGCTCTGGTACGACGTGATCGACACCAACCTGAACAGCGTCTTCCTCGTCACCAAGCAGGTGTTGACGCGCGGCGGCCTGCGGGACAAGAGCTGGGGCCGGATCATCAACATCGCGTCCACCGGCGGCAAGCAGGGCGTGATCCACGCCGCCCCGTACTCGGCGTCCAAGCACGGCGTCGTCGGCTTCTCCAAGGCGCTCGGTCTGGAGCTCGCCAAGACCGGCATCACGGTGAACGCGGTCTGCCCGGGCTTCGTCGAGACGCCCATGGCGGAGCGCGTGCGCGAGCACTACGCGGCGATCTGGGGCGTGGACGAGGAGGAGGCCCACCGCCGGATCAGCGCCCGCGCGCCCATCGGCCGGTACGTGGAGTCCGGCGAGGTCGCCGCGATGGTCGACTACCTGGTCGGCGAGGGCGCCGACGCGGTGACCGCCCAGGCCCTGAACGTATGTGGCGGGCTCGGCAACTACTGATCCCGCCGGTCCGCGCCCCGGGCCGGGAAGGGGCCGGCACGCGTCGGTCGCGCCACCCGCTCCCCGGCCCCACACTAATGCAAAGGAACGTACTGAGATGCTCAGTTCAACCGTGCCCACGGCCGTGGACGGCCCCCGATGACGCGCCGTGTCGTGATCACCGGTATCGGCATCCGGGCCCCCGGAGGCAAGGGCGCGAAGGAGTTCTGGTCCACACTGACCAGCGGCCGCACCGCCACCCGCAGGATCACGTTCTTCGACCCCTCGCCCTACCGCTCGCAGGTCGCCGCGGAAGCCGATTTCGACCCGGTCATCGAGGGACTCACGGCGTCGGAGACCGACCGCATGGACCGGGCCACCCAGTTCGCGGTGGTCTGCGCCCGAGAGGCCGTCGGCGACAGCGGGCTGGAGCTCGGCGGCCTGGACCCGTACCGCGTCGGTGTCGGTCTGGGCAGCGCGGTCGCGGCCGCCACGAGCCTGGAGCGCGAGTACCTGGCCCTGTCCGACCGGGGCCGTGACTGGGAGATGGACCCCGCGAGGCTCTCTCCGCACATGTTCGACTACTTGGTGCCGAGTGTGATGGCGGCCGAGGTCGCGTGGACGGTGGGCGCCGAGGGGCCGGTGGCGATGGTCTCCAACGGCTGCACCTCGGGGCTCGACTCGGTCGGCCACGCCGTGCAGCTGATCCGCGAGGGCAGCGCCGACGTGATGGTGGCCGGTGCCTGCGACACCCCGATCACCCCGATCGTGGTGGCCTGCTTCGACGCCATCAAGGCGACCACGCCGCGCAACGACGACCCGGAGCACGCCTCCCGCCCTTTCGACGGTTCCCGGAACGGCTTCGTACTCGCCGAGGGCGCGGCCGTGTTCGTCCTCGAGGAGTACGAGAGCGCCCGGCGCCGCGACGCGCACATCTACGCCGAGGTCACCGGATACGCGACCCGTTCCAACGCGTTCCACATGACCGGGCTCAAGCCGGACGGCCGGGAGATGGCCGAGGCGATCCGGGTCGCCCTCGACGAGTCGAGGGCCGATGTGACGGCCGTGGACTACATCAACGCGCACGGCTCGGGGACCAAGCAGAACGACCGCCACGAGACCGCCGCGTTCAAGCGCAGTCTCGGGCAGCACGCCTACGAGACCCCGGTCAGCTCGATCAAGTCGATGGTGGGGCACTCGCTCGGCGCCATCGGCTCGGTGGAGATCGCGGCATCGCTGCTCGCCATCGAGCACAACGTGGTCCCTCCCACGGCCAATCTGCACACCAGCGACCCGGAGTGCGACCTGGACTACGTACCGGTCACCGCCCGTGAGCACCGGGTGGACACGGTCCTCACCGTGGGCAGCGGCTTCGGCGGGTTCCAGAGCGCGATGGTCCTCCGCAGCCCCCAGGAGGTCTCATGAGTGCCGTCGGCGTGGCGGACGCGGGCCGGGCGCAGGCCGTCACACGGCGCCCCGGCCCCGGCCCGGGCCCGCACCCGGGCACCCGCCCGGTGTATGTGACCGGCATCGGCGTCGCCGCTCCCAACGGCCTCGGCCTGGAGCGCTACTGGGAGGCGGTCCTCGCGGGCCGCTCGGGCGTCGTACCGATCACCCGCTTCGACACGTCCCGCTATCCGGCCCGGCTGGCGGGTCAGATCGAGGGCTTCGACGCGTCCGCCCATCTGCCGAGCCGGCTCCTTCCGCAGACCGACGTCTCCACCCGGCTCGCGCTGGCCGCGGCGGACTGGGCGATCGCCGACGCGGGCGTGGATCCGTCGAAGGCCACGGACTACGACATGGGCGTGGTGACCTCCACCGGGTGCGGGGGCTTCGAGTTCACCCACCGGGAGTTCAAGAAGCTGTGGAGCGTCGGCTCCCAGGCGGTGAGCGTGTACGAGTCCTTCGCCTGGTTCTACGCGGTCAACACCGGCCAGATCTCGATCCGCAACGGCATGCGCGGACCCAGCAGCGCCCTGGTGGCCGAGCAGGCCGGCGGCCTCGACGCCCTCGGACACGCCCGGCGCACCATCGGGCGCGGCACTCCCCTGGTGGTCACCGGAGGCGTGGACTCCGCCTTCGACCCCTGGGGGTGGGTCTCCCATCTCGCCAGCGGGCGGATCAGCCACGCCACCGACCCGGAGCGCGCCTACCTGCCGTTCGACGCGGCGGCCCGCGGCTATGTGCCGGGCGAGGGCGGGGCGATCCTGGTGGTCGAGGACCCCGTGGCGGCCCGGGCGCGCGGGGTGCGCCGGGTGTACGGGGAGATCGCCGGGTACGCCTCGACCTTCGACCCCGCCCCGGAGGGCGTCCGGGAGGATCTCCCGGCACGTCCCGGGCGGCCGCCCGGGCTGCGCAGGGCGGCCGAACAGGCACTGGCCCAGGCCGGGTTGACGCCCGCGGACGTGGACGTGGTGTTCGCGGACGCGGCCGGTGACCGCGACCTGGACCGTGCCGAGGCCACGGCGATCCGGGAGTTGTTCGGGGTGCGCCGGGTGCCGGTGACCGCGCCCAAGGCGCTCACCGGGAGGCTGTACGCGGGAGGCGGGCCGCTGGACGTCGCCACCGCGCTCCTGACCGTCCGGGACGGCGTGATCCCCGCTTCCGGGGCCAGCTCCGACGTCCCGGCCGATTACGGAATCGACCTGGTGACCGGAGGCCCGCGGGAGGCCCGCGTCTCCTGCGCCCTGGTCCTCGCCCGCGGCCGATGGGGCTTCAACTCGGCCGTGGTGGTCCGTGAGGCAACCCTCTGACCCTCCGTCCGCACATGCGCCGCCTTCCTGACGACAGCAAGGATTCGACCATGCCGAACACCACCATGACCCTTGACGACCTGCACCGCATCCTGGCCGACTGCGGGGGCGCGAGCGAGGACTGGCCCGCCGGCGAGGACGTGCGCGACCGGCCCTTCCAGGAGCTCGGGTACGACTCCCTCGCCCTGCTGGAGGCCGCCGTGCGCATCGAGAACGAATTCGGCGTGCAGGTGCCGGACGAGGTGGTCCCGCTGCTCACCAGCCCTCGCGACGTACTCGACCTGGTCAACGGCTCCGCCGCGAAGACCGTGTGAACCGGCGCGCCACGCGCGCCGACCGACCCGCGACCCGGAAGGCCCTCGACCATGACCGAGTTACGAGAGCACCACACCCTGCACACCCGCGTCGTCGCGGCTCCCGCGGACACCGTGTACCAGCTGGTGGCCGATGTGACCCGATGGCCGGTGATCTTCGAGCCCACGCTGCACGTCCGGCATCTGGAGCGGGACGGCGACAACGAGCGCTTCCGTCTGTGGGCCCTGGTCAACGGCGAGGTCAAGGACTGGACCTCGCGACGCGTGCTGGACCCCGAGGGGCGCACCGTATCGTTCCGCCAGGAGCACAGCCGGCCGCCGTTCGCCTCGATGGGCGGCCAGTGGCGGTTCGCCCCGCAGCGGGACGGCAGGACCATGGTGAGCCTCACCCACGACTTCACCGTGCCCGGTCAGGAGGCGGGGGCGTGGGCCACCGAGGGGGTGAACCGCAATTCCGAACGGGAGCTGGCGGCCCTCGCGCGGATCGCCGAACTTCCGCACGCGATAGACGATCTGGTCTTCTCGTTCACCGACCGTCTCGAGCTCTCCGGCGCGGCGGCGGACGCCTACGCGTTCGTGGACCGCGCCGACGCCTGGCCCGAGCGGCTGCCGCATGTGCGCCGGGTGCGGCTGCGCGAGGACCCGCCCGGGGTGCAGGACATGGAGATGGACACGGTGACCGCGGACGGCAGCGCGCACACGACCCGCTCCGTGCGGCTCTGCTTCCCGGACTCGTCGATCGTCTACAAGCAACTGGTGCCGCCCGCGCTGCTGTTCGGGCACAGCGGGGCCTGGGAGTTCACGCCGGACGGGGCGGGCGGCGCCGTGGCCGTCGCCCGGCACACCGTCGCGGTCGACCCGGCCGCCGTCCCCAAGGTGCTCGGCGAGGGCCGCACCCTGGCCGACGCCCGGGCCTACCTGCGTGCGGCGCTGGGCGCCAACAGCCGCACCACGCTCGGCCACGCGGCCGCCCACGCCGGCGCGAACGCCTCGGCGCTCGCGCCGGGCGGTCCGCCTCACGAGGGGACGCGGTGACCGCCATGTCCCAGGGCCCGACGACGCGCGCCTGACCCGGGTGGCCGAGCGGCGGGCCGCGCGTCGCGCCCCGCGCTCCCTGCCGCACCGCCGACGGCGCAACCGATCGACACGCCTCACCTTCCCCGATCCGGAAAGGACCTCGCCCGTGCAGACGGCACCCCTTCGACAGTCCGACCCGGCCACCCGCGGCCGGCGCGCACGCCGTGCCGTCATGGCCGGCCTCGCGGCCGCCGCCCTGCTCGGCGCCTGGGTGGCGGCGGACACCGGCCGCGCGGACGACTCGCGGTCCGACGCGAGCCCGGCGGCCCACGGCCGTGTCAGGACCGAGTACGGCACACCCCAGCCCTTGGGCGACGGCACCGTCCGCGTCTACTCGCAGCGCCGCGGCTCCCGCCCGCTCACCCTCGGGTACACCTTCTCCGCCGCCGCCCTGCGGAACCTGCCCAAGGAGGGCGACGGCAAGCTCTGCTACGACGTGAACGGCGACGGCAGAACGGACCGGGCCACGGAGTGCGTGGACGAGGTCGAGACGGCACTGGACCTTCCCAAGGGGTTCCGCGAGAACGTCGGGGGCCCCTTCACCTGGGCGCAGCTGACCTGGGACCCGCGGGGCCATCCGCCGGAGAGCTACGGCATCCCGCACTTCGACTTCCACTTCTACATCCAGGACGAGGCGGCCGTGCGCCGGATCCGCACCGGCCCGTGCGCCGGCCTGATGAACTGCGACGACCTCAAGACCGCGCGCAAGCCGGTGCCGGAGCGGCACATGCCGGCCCGGTACATGGACATGGGTGCCGTGGTGCCGCAGATGGGCAACCACCTGATGGACATGGACGCGCCGGAGATGCACGGCAAGCCGTTCACGCGGACGTTCATGTACGGCGCGTACGACGGCCGGATCAGCTTCTACGAGCCCATGATCTCCAAGGAGTGGATCGAGGGGCTCGCGAACGGGCGCGCGGGCGGCTGCATGCCGGTCAAGAAGCCCGAGGCGTGGGCCGTCTCCGGCTGGTACCCGACCGAGTACTGCATGGACTACAGCCGCGCCACCCGGCAGTACACGGTCTCGATGTCCGGCTTCACGCACCGCGAGGCGACGCCGTGACGGCACGGCCCGGGGTGGACGCCCGGTCGGCACCGGGAGCCCTCGCGGCCTCGGGTCCGGACGGCGGGGGCGCCGGCCCGGACCCCGCGCTGTTCCGCGGCGCGATGGCCCGCTTGCCCACCGGTGTCGCCATCGTCACCGCTCATGACCGGCACGGCAGGCCGCACGGCTTCACCGCCGGTTCGCTCTGCTCGCTCTCGGTGGACCCGCCGCTGCTCCTGGTCTGTCTGGCCACGTCGGCGCGTTGCTATCCGGTCTTCGCGCGGAGTCCGCGGTTCGCCGTCAGCCTGCTCCGGGAGGGGCACGAACACTCCGAGCTCGCCCGGCGGTTCGCGGGCAAGAGCCCGGACAAGTTCTCCGACGGCGGCTTCGTGCCCACCGAGCGCGGGGGCACCGTCGTGGCCGGGGCGCTCGCGGTCGTGGAGTGCGTGACGCGGCGCAGGGTGGACGCGGGCGACCACGCGATCTTCCTCGGTGAGGCGGAGCACGTGATCCTGCCGGAAGGCGGCGGCCGCCCCGCCGTCTACGCCGACCGGGGATTCCGCTCCCTGTGCGGTGCCGACTGCGCCCGGAGCGACATGCCCCGGGGAGCGGGCCCCTGAGCACCGTCCCGGCCCGGCTCCGGTCCAGGAGCCGTGCCTAGCCTCCGCCGGGCGGCGCACCGCCCGGCACCACCTCCCTCACGAAAGGCGTCACCCCATGTCGTTCCTCGGGCCGCTGAAGCCGATCACCGTCGATGACGACGCTCTGCGCGCCCACTTGGAGAGCGCCGAGGTGCCCGCGCTGCTGATGACCGTGGCGCACCTCACGGGCGACCTGTCCGTGCTGCGCGAGGACCTGCGGGCCGCCGGCTGGCTCTTCGCCCCGCAGGGCGGCCTCTCCGCCGAGCAGCGGGCCGCGGCCCGGGAGACCGCGTTCGACGCGCTCGTACGGTACCGGCGGGCCGGCAGCGTGCCCCCGCCGCCGCCCGACCGGGAGACGCTGCGCCGGATCAGCGGCTGGGCCATGGGCGGCGACACCGAGGACATGCTGCCCCTGCTCGCCGAGGAGATCGTCCTCGCCGATCAGGACCCGAGGGCTCCGCGCTGGCGGGCGAAGGACCTCGCCGCACCGGCCGGCGAGGCGCCCGAGGGGCCCCGGGATCCCGCCCCCGTGCGCGTGTCGATCATCGGCGCCGGGATGAGCGGGCTGCTCGCCGGACACCGGCTGGCCCAGGCGGGCGTGCCGTTCACCATCTACGAGAAGAACGAGGACGTCGGCGGCACCTGGCTGGAGAACCGGTACCCGGGCTGCCGGGTCGACGTCCCCAGCCATCTGTACAGCTACCCGTTCGCCAACCGCTCCGACTGGCCGGATCACTTCTGCACGCAGGACCAGCTCCTCGAGTACTTCCGGGCGTTCGCCGAGGAGTACGGACTGTACGAGCACATCCGGTTCGACACCGAGGTGCGCGAGGCGTGCTGGGAGGAGGAGCACGCACGCTGGCGGCTGGAGTTGTGCGGCCCGGACGGGACGCGGAGCGTGCGGAGCGAAGTGCTGGTGAGCGCCGTAGGACAGCTGAACCGGCCCAAACTGCCGGACATCCCCGGCCGGGAGCGGTTCGCCGGTCCGGCGTTCCACTCCGCCGCCTGGGACCACGGCGTACCGCTCGCCGGCCGCCGGGTGGCCGTCGTGGGGACGGGCGCCAGCGCGTACCAGTTCATTCCGGAGGTGGCCGAGAGCGCGGGCGAGCTGACCGTGTTCCAGCGCACACCGCCGTGGCTGCGCCCCACCCCGCACTACCACGACGCGGTGCCGCCGAGCACCGCCTGGCTGTACGAGCACCTCCCCTACTACGCGGCCTGGCACCGCTTCTGGCTCTTCGCCCCGGGCCTGCGGGGTGTGCTCGAGGGCTGGATCGTGGACCCGGACCACCCGCCCACCGAGCGCGCCGTCTCCGCCGCCAACGACGAGTTGCGCGCCACTCTCACGCGCCACCTGGAGGCGCAGCTCACCGACGCGCCCGAACTGCTTCCGCTGGTGCTTCCGCGGTATCCGGTGGGAGCCAAGCGGGTGCTGCGGGACAACGGAATGTGGTTACGGACGTTACGGCGGGACAATGTCTCGTTGATCACCGAAAAAATCTCGGAAATCACCGAGGACGGTGTGCGCACCGCGGACGGCGTTCTGCACGAGATCGATATCCTCATTTACGGAACTGGATTTGCCGCTTCCCATTTTCTGGCGCCTATGCGCGTCACCGGTATCGGCGGCGCGGATCTGCATGACACCTGGGACGGGGACGCCCGCGCGTACCTCGGCCTGACGGTTCCCGGTTTTCCCAATCTCTTCTGCCTTTATGGCCCGAACACCAACCTCTCGGGGCAGGGAGGCAGTATTTTCTACTTCTCCGAGTGCGGAGTGACCTACCTTCTCGATGCCGTTCGGCTGCTGCTCGAAAGCGGACGGCGGTCCCTGGACGTGAAGAGGGATGTTCACGACGCGTACAACGCCTGGGTCGACCGGGCCAACTCGGAGCGGGCCTGGGGGTGGTCGAAGGTGAGCAACTGGTTCACCAACGAGAAAGGGCGCTCGGCGCAGAACTGGCCTTTCACGGCGCAGGAGTACTGGCGCCGCACCCGCCGTGTCGACCCATCCGACTACGAGACCCCGGACCGTCCCGGCCGTGCCGCGGACCCGGCGGCGTCATCAGGCAAGCGATGAGGGAAACGAGAAGGAACCATGGACATCACGATGAGCGATCAACCAGCGGAGCGCAGAGGGGTTTCCCTGCCCGAGGCCGTCGCGCTCGACGTCGAGCCCGTACAGAGCATCGCCGCGCCCTTCCGTCCGGTACGGGTCGCACCGGACGACCCCCGCTATCCCGACCTCGTCACCGGCAATGACAAGCGCTGGGTCGCCGCGCCCGAATACGTCCAGGTGGTCGGCGATTCCGACCAGGTCCTGCACGCCGTGGACCGGGCCGCCCGGGCCGGGAAGCGGGTCTCCGTGCGCGGCGGCGGCCACAGCTACGCCCCGTTCGTCTACCACCCCGAGGCCGAGGTCATCATCGACCTGTCGCTGATGTACGACGTCTACTACTGCGACCGGCGGCGGGCCTTCGCCGTCGAGGGCGGCGCCCAGCTCGGCCGGATCTACGAGTGGCTGTTCAAGGGCTGGGGGGTGACGCTGCCGGGCGGGGTGTGCCCCGGCGTCGGCATCGGCGGCCACGCCAGCGGCGGAGGGTACGGGCTGCTCTCCCGTAAGTTCGGCTATGTGGTGGACCACCTGGAGGCGGTGGAGATGGTGGTCGTCGGCCGCGACCGCCGGGCTCGCCGGATCACCGCGTCCCGCAACCCCGACGACCCGAACCACGACCTGTGGTGGGCGGTCACCGGCGGCGGTGGCGGCAACTTCGGCATCGTCACGCGCTACTGGTTCCGCTCTCCGGGCAGCCGCGGAGCCGCCCCGGCCGAGCAGCTCCCGCGCCCGCCCAAGAGCGTGCTCCTGAGCGTCGTCCCGATCCCCTGGTCCGACCTGGACCGCACCGGCTTCACCCACCTGGTGCGCAACTTCGGCACCTGGCACGAGCAGAACATGGCCCCGGAATCGCCGTACACCTCGCTGACCGGAGTGGTGTTCCTCCAGCACAAGGCGTCGCGGTCCATCAACATCCTGACCCAGATCGACGCCGGGATACCGAACGCCGAGGAGCTGCTGGCCGGCTATCTCTCGGCGATCACCCAGGGCACGAAGGCCGCCGTCCCGCCGGCGGCCAGGCTGTCCTGGCTGGACGCGACCGAGCTGATCGGCACCAGCAACCCCACGCTGATGACCAGCCCCGCCATGCGCAGCGGCGTGAAGACCGCGTATATGCGCAAGGGCTTCACCGACGCCCAGATAGGCACGTTCTACGACCAGATGACCCGGGACGACTACGTCAACCCCAACGCCACGCTCCAGCTCACCGGGGTGGCGGGCGGCCGGATCAACGCCGTCGATCCGCACGCCACCGCCTCCGTGCACCGCGACTCGGCGTTCCTCGCCCTGTTCGAGAACTACTGGCAGGACCCCCGCGAGGACGAGCAGCACATGGGCTGGCTCCGCGAGATCTACCACACCGCCTTCGCCTCGACCGGCGGGTACCCGGTGCCCAACGAGCAGTCCGACGGCTGCTACATCAACTCGCCGGACACCGACATCAAGGACCCGCGGTTCAACAAGTCGGGGGTGCCCTGGCACGCCCTGTACTACAAGGACAACTACCGCAGGCTGCAGCGGGCCAAGGCGCGGTTCGACCCCACGGACTTCTTCCGCCACTCGCAGTCCGTCGAACTTCCGCACAGGCCCTGAGCGCTCCCGGGAACACCGCGGGGCCCGCGTAGGCGGGCCCCGCTCGCGCGCGCTCGCCGAAGGGCCTCAGCCGCCGGCCGCCTCGGAGACGGAGACCGTATAGGAGGCCACCGTCACCTCGGCCCCCTGTCCGAAGAGCCGGCTGGTCTCCGCGCTGTCGGGGTCCACGAACGTCTGCGGTACGGGCGGTCCCTGGAGCGTGCTGTGGTACTGCTCCGGCCGGGGAGTGAGGCGGACCAGGCCGGACGCGTTCGCGTGGCCCGTCAGCGCTCCGTCCAGTACGGTGAACAGGCCGATACCGGCGGCGAACTGACGCGGCTCGGCCGGCGTGTCCTCGCCCCCGTGCTCGAGCATCAGGTGCTCGCGGCCCGCCAGACGGTATCCGAGCCGGTCCACCCGGAAGACCTCCTCGCCCTCCAGGAGGTAGCGCACCGTTCCGGCGGCGCGGTCGTAGGAGACCCGGCAGTGGTGCACGTCCCCGGGTGCGCGGTCGGCGACGGGAACGGCGTAGAGGAACGCCGCGTAGTCGCCGAGCTGTCCGCGCCCGAAGGGCAGCCGTTCGTAGCAGGCGTACACCTTGGCGTTGGTGAGGAAGAACTCGACACCGATGAAGCTTTCGAAGTCCACGATCGGGGCTGCCGCCGAGGCCAGTCGCAGGTCGCTGTCCGGGTCGGCGACCGCCTCGCCGAAGGGGTGTGCGGCCGTGCCGTAGGTGCGCCCCGAGAACACCGTGTCGAAGTGGAGCACCTGTCCGCGGACCGCGTCGAAGCCCGGCATCCCCCCGGCGGCGCGCTCGTTGGCGTAGGACAGCCATTTGACGTGGTCGATCTCGCCGGGCAGCCCGGCGCCGTTGACGTGGTCCTGCCCCAGGCCGCGTACGAAGGCGGGCTCTCCCGTGACCGGGTTGACGCCGCCGGAGACCACGCGCAACCCTTGGTCCGAGGTCGTCACACGGCCGTCGTCGCCGACGTAGGACTGCTGCGCGTAGTGCCACCAGCGGGCGTCCGGGCCCGTCGCGGTGAACCCGCCGGCGAAGTCGGCGTCCCAGATCACCTTCTCTGCCGCGCCATGACTCACGTGCGTTTCCCTTCCTCGGTGTCGGCGTGCGGTGTGCGGTGTGCCGTGCCGCCCAGTCCGCGGACGAGCGCGTCGGTCTGGTCCATGAGCATCCTGCGGCTCACGGCCGCGTCGGCGACCGAGACCGAGGCGTGGAACGTGCCCGGCCAGTAGCCGATCTCGGTGCGCACCCCCGCCTGGATGAGCCGGTGGGCGTAGATGAGGGCCTCGTCGCGCCCCGGGTCGTACTCGCAGGCGCCCACATACGCGGGCGGCAGTCCGGACAGGTCCGCCGCTCGGGCGGGCGCGGCGTACGCAGGCACCGCGTCGGCGCCGGGCCGGTGGCGCGGCCCCAGGTAGTGACCCCAACTCGCCTGCGCGCACGCCCGGTTCCATTTCGGTGTGTCGGTGAAGGCACGGGCCGAGACCGTTTCGAGGCGGTCGTCGAGCTCCGGCCACATCAGGCACTGCATGCGCAGAGGGGGTCCACCGCGGTCGCGGGCCAGCAGGGCCACCGCGGCGGCCAGTCCGCCTCCGGCGCTCTCGCCGCCGATCCCGAGCCGGTCCCGGTCCACACCGAGCCGGTCCGCGTCGCCCGCCGTCCAGAGCAGGGCGGCGTAGGCGTCCTCGAGACCGGCGGGGAAGGGGTGCTCGGGTGCGAGGCGGTAGGCCGGCGCGATCACGACGGCGCCGGTGCGGTCCGCCAGGCGCAGACACGTGGGGTGCAGGGCGTCCGGGCCGCCGCAGACGAAGCCGCCCCAGTGCAGGTACAGCAGTCCGGGGCCGGGCCGCGCGTCCCGGGCGGCGGGCCGGTAGACGCGGAGCGGCACCGGTGGGGCGCCGTCCGGTCCGGGGGCGGCGGCCTCGGACACCTCGACGGCGCCGAGGGGCCGGTAGGGCGGCCGACGCTCGGTGACGGCCCGGACCGCGGCGCGGGCGGCCACCGGGTCCGTGTAGTCGACCGGGGCGAGGCGCGCCGCCCAGGGAGCGAGCTCGGGATCGTAGTCGTAGGCCACGGCGGTCACCTCGGTGGGGTCGCTTCGCGCGGGGTGCCGCCCGCGGCCCGCCGGGGCCGCGGGCGGCGTGGGCTCAGAAGGTGATGACGAGCTTGCCGCGGGAGTGGGAGCCGGCGAACCGCTGCGCCGCCTCGACGGCCCGGGAGAACGGGAGGGCGTCGACGTGCGTGTCCAGCTGCCGCTCGGCGGCGCGCCGGACGAGGTCCTCGAGCTGCCCGATGCCCTGCTCCACGCCCACATAGGCCGCCGTGACCCCGCGCTCGAACCCCGGCGCGCCGCCCAGCGTGGAGACGAGGAGCCCGTCGGGCTTGGCCGCGGCCGCGGTGGCGGCGAGGCCGGGCCCGGCGTTGACCAGGTCGATCACCACGTCCACGCCGTCGGGGCGGAGGCGGCGCGCCTCCTCGACGACGTCCTTGCCGGTGTAGTCGATCGTCTCGACGGCTCCCAGGCGGCGCAGGTACTCGTCGTCCTCGGGTTTGCCGGTGGCGAGCACCTGGGCTCCGGACCGGTGGGCGAGCTGCACCAGGTAGGACCCGACGCCGCCGGACGCGCCGATCACCAGCGCGCTCTGGCCGGATTTGAGCTGGGCCGCGTCGTGCGCGGCGGCGGCGGTCATGGCCGCCTGCGGGAGGGCGGCGGCGGTCTCCGGCGACAGGGACTGCGGGCGGTGCACCAGGTTCGGGCCCTCGGTGGCCAGCGCGTATTCGGCGACGGTGCCGAAGAACGGGTAGGTGAAGGCCACGACCTCGTCGCCCGCCTTGAAGCGGGACACGCCCTCGCCCACGGCCTCCACCGTTCCCGCGGCGTCGAGCCCGAGGTGGAAGGGGTGCTCCACGGGCATCTGCTCGCGGAACTCGCCCGTGGTGAGGCGGATGTCCAGGGCGTTCAGGCTCGCGGCCCGCACCTTGATCAGAACCTGCCCGGCCTCGGGTGCCGGCTTGGTCACGTCGGTGACCGTCAGCTGGTCGACCGGGCCGTAGGAGGAAGCGATCAGAGCCTTCATGGCGGAGTTTCCTTTGCGTTGAAGAACGATGGACATTGCCCGTGGTCCGCTGTCGTGCGGGTGCGGGGCCGTCGTCCGGCCCCGGGCACGGCGGGGTGGGGTCACCCCGTCCGGCCTTCGGTGCGAGGTGCGCGGGACGGGCTCACCCGCGCACCCGTTCCCAGCAGAGCCGCCGCCGCTGCGGCCGCCCGCCGATCATCGCCGTGCCGTGCAGGACGATCCGATCGCCGTCCTGCTCCAGCTCGCGGACGAGTTCCCGGCCCACTTGGTGGCCGTGGGCGCTGACCTCGACGTGGTGCACCACGGTGCGCTCGTCGGCGAGGCGCCACCGCCCCGCGTACCCCATGAACGTCTCGTGTTGCCGGGCCGGGGCCGCTCCCCCGGCCCGCTGCCCCGGCCCGGCGGCCGCGGAGGGGCCGGTGCGCATCATGCTGACCGCCATGTACCCCTGCTCGTCGTAGATGAGGAGCCCTTCGGGTGCGGGGCCGAGCGGCCCCTCACCGGTGCCGCCCGCCTCGTCCACGTCGACGTACGAGACGAGGCGCCAGGTCCCGGCCAGCTCGGCCGCTGCCGGGACGGGCCGCCCGGCGTCGCGGTGGTTCACCTGCCGTGCCCCTTCCGAACGGTGTAGCGGGCCACGGAGAGGCTCGCGCCCTGGCCGAAGAGCCGGCCGGTCCGCGCGCTCTTGTCGTCCAGGAAGGTCTGCGGCCGGGGCTGTCCCAGGGCCGGGGCGAAGTAGAAGTCCTCCGCGTCGGACAGCCGCACCAGAGCGGCTCCTGCCTGTCCCGGCCGCGCGCCGTCGAGGAGGCTGAACATGCCCATGCCGCCGTTGAGCTGGCGCGGCGCGATGGGTGTCTCCTCGCCCCCGTGGTCGAGGACGAGGTGCCGCGAGGAGTCGAGGCGACGGCCGAGCCGGTCCGTGCGGAAGACCTCGTCGCCGTCGGCCACCCAGCGCACCCGGCCGGCGGAGCGGTCGTAGTGCAGCGCGAGGCGGTGCCGCTGACCGGGCGAGCGCCGGGCGACGGGGATCGCGTAGGAGAACGAGGCGTAGTCGCCCAGCTGCCGGCGGGCGAACGGCAAACGCTCGTAGAAGGCGTAGATCCGGGAGTTGGTCAGGAAGAAGTCGACGACCAGGAGCGTCTCCGGGTCGAAGGCGTTGACCGCGATCGAGGCGAGGCGCAGGTCGTCCTCGGGATCGGCGACGGCCTCACCGAAGGGATGGCCTTCCGTGCCGTACGTACGGCCGGACACATCGGCCTCGAATATCAGCTCCCCTTCGGGCGGCGCGTCGAAGCCGGGGAGTCCGGCGGAGGATTCGTGCTGGATGTAGGCGAGCCATTTGACGTGGTCGAGCAGGCCGGGCAGCCCCTGGCCGTTCTCCCGCTCCTGGGCGAGGGTGCGGACGAACGCGGGGGTGCCGTTCTCGCCGACGCCGCCGGAGTCGACCCGCAGGCCGTGCGCACCGGTGGTGACCACCCCGTCGTCCCCGGTGTGGGGACCGGTCGCGGAGTGGTACCAGCGCGCACCGGGCCCGCTGGTGGCGAAGCCCTCGCTGAAGTCGGTGTCCCACAGCACCTCGCCCTGGTGCGGAGGTTCGCCCGCCGGCGTCGTGGCCCGGTGTAATCGCTGTTCGTCGGGGCGGTCTGCCATGGCTGCTGTTCTCCCCCTGTGATGCCTGGATGTCTGCCCGGCCGTGCCTGCCGCGTCCGGCCGTCGCCGCGCTGGGCGGCCTGTCCCGTGCGACCCTCTCCAGGACCGCTCGAAGACGGCTCGAAGGCGCGGTGCGGTCGCGCGCCGCCGTACGGCCGGGCCCGCGCCCGTGGTGCCGTGCGGCGGTTCAGTTCCGGCCGTCGCCGACGATCCGGGCGGTGATCCGGGCCAGGCGCAGGCCCTGGAAGCGGGCCGCGGCGAGCACCTCCGGCGAGGGGCCGCCGCCCTGCGAGGCGTGGGAGGTGCCGTAGGGATTGCCGCCCGCGGGATAGACACTGGCGTCGGTGTAGCCGGGCGGGACGGTGATCGCGCCCCAGTGGTGCATGGTGTTGTACAGCGCGAGCAGCGTGGACTCGTTGCCGCCGTGGTCATTGGCGGCGCTGGTGAACCCGGTCGCCGTCTTGTCCGCGAGCTCACCGGAGGCCCACAGCCCGCCGGTGGTGTCCAGGAACTGCTTGAGCTGCGCGGAGACGTTTCCGAACCGGGTCGGGGTGCCGAAGGCGACGCCGTGGGCCCAGGCCAGGTCGTCGAGTGCGGCGAGCTCGACGCCGGTGGTGGCGTCGAGGTGCGCCCGCCACGCGGGGTTGGCGTCGATCGCGCTGTCCGGGGCCAGTTCGGCGACCCGGCGCAGGCGCACCTCCGCGCCTCCCTTGTCCGCTCCCTCGGCGACCGCCTGGGCTATCCGGTGCACGTTCCCGGTCGCGGAGTAGTAGATGACGGCGATGTTCAGGCTCATCACGGATTCCTGCCTTGTCGTCCTGCGCGGGCTCGGCCGAGGGGCGCGTGCGATGCGAGTCGGGCAGGTCCGGCGCCGCGCCCACGAACCGCGGCGACCGGCCTCCCTCTCCTGGAACTTCCCTTTGCTCAGCGGGAGTTGTGCCGTGCTAGCGTACGGGGCCAGACACTAACCGGAGCGCACTCCGATTACAAGCGGGATCGGACAACCCCTCCCGCCCGGTTCCGAAGAGGCCACGTAGACTGCCCCGACCGCCCTCCCGGCAGGAAGTGAGGAACCACGGTGGACAGCCGCCGCCCGGCCCCGCCGCCCCCGTCCGGCGCGCCGGGACCGCTGACACCGCTGCCACTGGCCGGAAGGACCGCTCCCGAGCGCGCCGACGCCGCCCGCAACCGCCGCAGGATCCTCGACGCCGCGAGCCGCATCGTGGCCCGGCACGGTGTGCGCGAGCTCACCGTCGACCTGGTCGCGGGCGAGGCCGGGATCGGCGTGGGCACCATCTACCGCCGCTTCGGCGACCGGGCGGGACTGATCTTCGCCCTCCTCGACGAGCACGAGCACCGTTTCCAGCGGGATTTCCTGGCGGGGCCGCCACCGCTGGGACCGGGGGCCGAACCCGTCGCACGCGTCCGGGCCTTCCTGCACGCCCTCGCCGACCGGGTCACCGCACAGTTCGAGCTGATCCTCGCGGCCGAGTCCAGCGCTCCCGGGGCCCGCTACCGCAGCGGTCCGTACGCGGTCCACCACACGCATCTGGTCACGCTGCTCACGCAGGCGAGGCCCCCGGGGGCGGACGCGCGCTTCCTCGCCGACGCGCTCCTCGCTCCGCTCTCCGCCCTCTTGATGGACCATCAGCGGAAGGCGCGGGGGATGACCGCCCAGGACGTCAAGACCGGTCTCGACGACCTCCTGCGCTGGTCGCTGGGCTGAACCTCCGGCTCTTCCAGCCGGTATCGAGCCGACTTCGACGGCGGCGGACGAGTGTCTGGAACGCCCCAACCGAGCCGAGCCGTGGGCTGCCACGGAGACCAGTGAGGTACCGGGATGCTGGACCGATCCCCACAGCGCGTCGCCACCACCGCACCCTCCACGACCATGTCCGAAGCGGCTCCGGCGGCCGCCGGCGTCGCCGCCCTCGCCGCCGAGCGCGCGACCTCGGCGGAAGCCGCGCGCAGGCTCGACCCGGACGTGGCCCGGGCCCTGGTCGACGCCGGATTCTCCCGGCACTTCGTCCCCCTCGAGTGCGGCGGGAACGCCGGCACGTTCCGGGAACTGACCCCGGCGGTGGCCGAGATAGGCCGGGAGTGCGCGGCCACCGCCTGGTGCGCCTCGCTGATGGCCAACCTCTCGCGGATGGCCGCGTTCCTGCCCGCGGAGGGCTTCCGCGAGGTGTGGGCGGACGGTCCGGACGCCGTCGTGGTCGGGTCCCTGATGCCGGCCGGCCGGGCCCGCAAGGTGCCGGGCGGCTGGCGGGTGAGCGGCCGGTGGTCCTACATCAGCGCGGTGGACTCCTCCCACTGGGCGCTGGTGTGCGCCACCGTCCCCGGCGCGGAGCGCTCCTCGGCCAAGGTGTTCGCGGTGCCCAGGGCGCAGTTCTCCGTCGCCGACACCTGGTTCAACATCGGCATGCGGGCCACCGGAAGCAACACCGTCACGGTCGAGGACGTCCTCGTCCCCGACGCCCGGTGCTTCGACCGCCAGGACCTCTTCACCGGACGCGCCGTGGACTCGGCCGCACCCTGCCACTCGGTGCCGCTCGAAGCGGTCAACGGCCTTTCCTTCGCGACCCCGGTGCTCGGCGCCGCGCGCGGGGCGCTCGCCGCCTGGTCGGCGTACCTCACCGAGAAGGCCAGGTCCGCCGCGGCGCGCCCGGACGCCCCGCAGGTCGACCGGGCCTCGGCGCACGCCACGCTGGCGCGCTGCGCGGCCGACATCGACGCCGCGGCACTCCTCCTCGAACGCGCCTCGCTGATCGGCGACAAGGGCGCGGCGGCCACCCGCCTCGAGGTGACGCGCAATCTGCGCGACTGCTCCTACGCCGTCGACGTCCTGGTCACTTCGGTGAACCGGCTCTTTCACGCGGCGGGCACCTCGGGGCAGGCCGAGAGCAACCCGCTGCAACGGCTGTGGCGGGACGTCAACTCCGCCGCCAGCCACATCGCGCTCCAGTTCCAGCCCGCGGCGGACTCCTACGCGGCCCAGTGCCTGGCGATCTGAGCACGGGACCGGAAAGGACCCCGGGAAGACCGGCACGCCCCGGGCCGGGGCGGACGCACGACCCGGTGCCCGGGCCTGTCGGGCCCGGGCACCGGGGGCGGCCCGCGACGCGCGTGACGGACCGGGGCTAGCCGGCCTTGGCGCGCAGGCCCCAGGGCACGTCGAAGCGGTCGCGCGGAGCGACACCCCGCGTGGGCCGGTCCTCGTCGTACCGGCCGTGGTTCAGCACCTCGTACTGGAGCCGCCGGATCTCCGGCGCCGGTTCGACGCCGAGTTCCTGGTCCAGGACGGTGCGCAGCTGCTGGTACGCCCGAAGGGCGTCGGCCCGCCGCCCGGTCTTGTACAGGGCTTCGATCAGCTGGGCGTGAAAGTGCTCGTTGAGCGGGTGGAACGCGACCAGCGAGCTGAGCTCGGGCACCAGCTCCTGGTAGAAGCCGAGCCGCCGCAGCACCTCGATACGCAGGTTGATCGCCCGGATGCGCACCTCGCACAGGTGTGTAAGGTGCGCGCTGAGCACTCTGCCCAAGGCCATTCCGGAGAAGGCGGGGCCGTGCCACATCGCCAGGGCCTCGTCCAGCCGCGCCATCGCGTCCTCGGGGCGGCCCGCGTCCAGGAGCCCCTTGCCTTCCCTGACGAGGCGCTCGAAGCGCTTGCTGTCGACGAGCTCCTCGTCGGCCAGGATGGCGTACCCGGGCGGCCGGGTCACGAGCACCTCGTGCCCGGCCTGCCCGGGCAGCTCCCGGTCGAACATCTGCCGTGCGTGGTAGACGTACGTCTGCAGCGTGGTCCGGGCGCTGCGCGGTAATCGCTGCCCCCACAGCTCTTCGAGGAGAGTGTCGGAACTGACCGTCTCCCGGCACCGCACAAGGAGCAGCGCGATCACCTGTCCCGTCTTCGAGGTGTTCAGCTCCAGGGACCGTCCGTCGTCGGTCACCATTTCCAGAGCACCGAGCACGTTGAACTTCACTGGCATTCCCCCGGCATTTCACGTCGTCTTCCGGCCTTGGGATCCCCCTGTGAAATAGGGCGCCGATCAGTGCAGGTCAGTGCAGATCAGCCACCCTTCGACCAGGCTGACGAAGCCTGGGAAGCGACCCCCGCCAATTTCCCCCGCCGGCCGCGCCCGAGCGAGACCGGCCTTTGATGCTTCTGTCAAGCATGGCACCTCTTCGATCGGGAACAAAGCATTCCACCCCGGAATGATCAATTCATGCGAGTCAAGTTACCGTATTGACCGAATTCCCTCCTGATCGAAATCACCGAAGTGACCGGTGAACCCTTACCAGTGACACCTCGTCAGGTTTTTCGATCTTCGGCCGGGCGGGGCGCCTCAGGCGAATGCGCGGGCGCACGCTCGGGCGCCCTGTGCTCCCCCTGTGCGCCCGTGCGCTCCCGTGCCACGCGCGGTAAGGGGAATCCTCCGGAGGTGGATCCGCGCGTCCGGGCGGACCCGCGCGTCCGGGGAGGTGTGCCGTGCAAGGACCGCCGCTGGTCGGCTGGTTGCTGGTGGCGCTGTGCGCCGCGACGGGCGCGTACTGCCTGGCCCGGATAGGGGCGGACGCGGGCCCGGTGGGCGGCAGGGCCACCGGCGGGGACGCCCTGATGGGGCTCGGCATGGCCGCGATGGCCGTGCCGACCGCCGTGCTGGACACCCGCCCGTGGGGCGCGCCGCTGTTCGCGGCCGTCTTCGGAGCGGCCGGGCTGCGGTCGCTGCTGGTGGCGGCGCGGGGCCGCACGGAGCCGAACCACCTGCACCACGCGGTGGGCGCGTTCGCGATGGTCTATATGGCGCTGGCGATGGCGGGCGCCCCCATGGCCGGTCACTCGGGGCATACGGCGGCGGGTCACGAACCGGCGGGAACACCGCTGCTGACAGGACTGCTGCTGGTGTATTTCGCGGTGTACGTGGTCCGCACGGTGGCGGTGCTGGTGCCGGTGGTGGCCGCGACGTCGGGTGAGGTCACCTGGCCGGGCCGCCCGAACCTCACCAACGCCTGCCGGTTGTCCATGGGCATCGGCATGCTGGCGATGCTCCTGACGATGTGAACGGCCTGACGATGTGAACGGGTGGTCCGGTTCCCCGAGGGCGCCGCGCGGGGCCGTGGCATGCGTCACTTCGCGCACCGGGGCGTACCCGCGCACGGCCCGGCCCTCATAGGCTGCGGCCATGATGGTCCCGCTCGCCTTGCTGGTCCTCGCCGGACTGGTCGCGGCAATGGCGCCGCGCCTGCTGACCCGCTCCGACTGGCCCGACCGCGAACCCGTCGTGGCCCTGTGGGTATGGCAGTGCGTCGTGGCGGCCGTGCTGCTGTGCTGCGCCCTCGCGATGTCGCTGAGCGCTGCCGCGGCCTGGGAGGCGGTGCGCGGCCATGTCTTCGCGGTCGCGCCGCACGCGGTGGTGGAGGCGTACGCCCTGACCTCCTATGCCTCGTGGGCGGCGCCGCTGGCGGTCGCCCTGGCGTGCGGGGCGGTGTGGACGGCGGCCATGCTCACCCGGGAGGTGCGTGGGGCGCGGGCCCGGCGCCGGCGCCGGCGCGCGGAGCTGGTCGTACGCTCCCCCCGGCTGCCCGGCGAGGACGCGGGCGCGGAGCGGCTGGTGGTGCTGGAGGGCGAGCGGCCCGACGCGTGGTCGCTGGGCGGCGCCGCTCCTCAGCTGGTGATCACCACGGCGGCGCTGCGGCGGCTCAAGGGCGAGCGGCTGGACGCCGTACTGGCTCACGAGCAGGGACACGCCCGGGCCCGGCACGACTGGCTGCTGCACTGCTCGGGCGCGCTGGCGAACGGCTTCCCGCAGGTGCCGGTGTTCGCGGCGTTCCGTGACCAGGTGCACCACCTGGTGGAGCTGGCCGCGGACGACGCGGCGTCGCGCCGGTTCGGCAGGCTGAACACCGCGCTGGCGCTGGTCGAACTCAACGAGGACCGCGGGGTGTTCGGGCCCTGTCCGGCCCAGCTCTCTCAGGTGCCCGGCCGAGTGCACCGGCTGCTGGCACCGACGCCCCGGCTGACGGCGGCGCGGCGGCTGCGGCTCACCGCCGCGGCGGCGCTGGTGCCGGCGGTCCCCCTGCTGGTCACCTTCGTGCCGGGGCTCAGCGCGCTCGGCTGACGGGCGGCCACCGGCGTCTGGTGCCGGCGCGGTCCGATCGGCGACGATCTGATCATGCATTCTCCGCGGCGCCCTCCTCCCCCGCCCCCGGCCGACTCCCTCCGCCCGTACAGGCCCATGGCGCCGCTACGAGTGGGTGCCACCCTCGGCGCGCTGTTTGTGGTGCTCCTGGTGCTGGTGAGCACGAGCTGGGCTCCGCTGCTGACGCTGGACGGGCGGCTCGCGGACGGGCTGCACCCGGTGGCCACGGGTCACCGCGGCTGGACCCATGCCATGCGCGTGCTGTCGGACTGGCTCTGGGACCCCTGGACGATGCGGGCGGCGCTCGCCATGACGGCCCTCTGGCTGCTTCGGCGGCGGGAAGGGGTACTGGCGCTCTGGATCGCCGTCACGTCACTCCTCGGCACCGCCCTCCAGCAGGGGCTGAAGGCGGCCGTGGGCCGCGACCGGCCGTCGTGGCCCGATCCGGTGGCGACGGCGCGCTACCAGGCGTTTCCGTCGGGCCACGCCCTGACCGCGACGGTGGCCTGCGGGCTGCTGGTGTGGCTGCTGTGGCTGCACGGCGCCGGCCCGCGGTGGGTGCGCGGCGCTTCGGCGGCCGCCGTGGTGTCGGTGGCCGGGGTGGGCTTCACCCGGGTGTATCTGGGGGTGCACTGGCTGTCGGACGTGGTGGGCGGGTGTCTGCTGGGCGGGGCGCTGGTGGCGGTGTCGGCGGGGGCGTACGCGAGGGCGGCGGGACGGAGCGGGGTCGCCGCCGGGGCCGGGACCGGGGCCGGGGCCGGAACCGGGGCGGGAACCGGGAAACGGCCTCGGAAGGACCCGCGGAAATAGTTCAAGCTTCACTTATGTTGGGGTGGGGGAAAGGAGCCGTCCATGACCGACTTCACCCCGTTCTCGCCCACCGCCGAGCCGCCGGCCACGCCGCACCCGCTGGCGGACGAGTACGCGCGCGCCCACCTCTTCTTCGAGGCCAGGGACTACACCGAGGCCGCCCGCATCCTGGCCCCGGTCGTCGAGGCCGAGCCGGGCCCACCTCGCGGCCCGGCTGCTGCTCGCGCGCTCCTACTACCACTCCGCCCAGCTCCGACGGGCCGAGGCGGAGGCCCGCCGCGTGATCGCCCACGCCCCGGCGGAGGCCTACGCCTACCTGCTGCTGGGCCGCAGCCTGGAACGCCAGAACCGCATGGAGGACGCGGCTCCGTACTTGCGGCTGGCGGCGGCGATGGACAGCTCGTACGCGCGCGGGGAGGAGGACACGCGGAGCGCCGGAGGCGCGTAACGCCCCGCCGGCCCGGTAGGGCCGGCCCGCGCAAACCGATGGGAACAAAGGCGACCAGGCTCCGCTGCGGTAGGGCCCGTTTTCCAGCGGCCATTTCTTCATGTCGTCACTCGACGTCTCGAATTGTGAGGGGAGGCCGCTACCCCGCCCGGCCGGGGAGCGTACGCGGGGTCTGCTGAAAGGGCTCTGCTCTATTCTCGATTTCATGATCGAGGATATTCCGGTCTCCGACATTCCGACGCGGGAAGGGGATGGGTCCGCGTGAACAGCGAGGACATTCTGGTGGGGCTCGACGAGGAGCGCCGGGCTTCCGGGGAGAGCTCCGGACGGGGCGGAGTCGTCCGCGAGTACGCCGCGGACGACTCCGAGTGCCGGATCGTGTACGCGCGTTGTGCACCCGAGGAGCTGGACGACGTGATCCAGGAGGAGATGGCGCGGGCGAAGGCCCAGGGCGGCACCCTGGAGTGGAAGCTGTACGGCCATGACACCCCCGCGGATCTGGCTGACCGGCTCACCGCGGCCGGGTTCGAGGCGGACGACCGGGAGAGCGTGCTGGTACTTCCCGTGGACGAGGCGGCCCTGGCCTCCTTCACCCCGGAGGGCCGGGACATCAGGCGCGTGACCGACGAACGCGGGCTGGAGGACTACGCGGAGATCGCCCGCGCGCTCGGGCGGAAGAACGCCGAGGAGGAGCGGCGGCGGCTCGCCGCCGAACTGCGCGACGCGCCCGAGGCGATGAGCATCCACATCGCCTACGTCGACGGGGTGCCGGCCTCCTGCGGCCGGGTCCACTTCCGGCCGGGCGGCCCCTACGCCGAGCTGGCGGGCGGCAGGACCCGCCCGGAGCACCGGCGGAAGGGACTGTTCACGGCGCTGGTGGGCAGCAGGCTGCGGGAGGCGCGCGAGCGGGGGCGTACCCACGTCTTCGTCGACGCGCTGCCCACCTCCGAACCCACCTTGTGCAAGCGGGGGTTCGAGGTCGTGACCTGGACGAGGCCCTTCGTGTACGAACCCGGCAGCTGAGCCGGTCCGGACGGCGGGGAAGGCGGAGGGAAGGCACATGACAGCGGATGTCGTCGTGGTCGGCAGCGGGCCGAACGGCCTGTCGGCCGCGGTCGCCATGGCCCGGTCCGGTCTGCGCGTCGAGGTGTACGAGGCGGCGCCGGAGGCCGGTGGCGGGCCGCACACCAACCCTCTTCCGGGAGGACGTGGTGCACGACAACGGTCATCGCGCCGGCCCCCGACCGACGTGATCACTCAGCCGCCGGACCCCTGATCGCCGGACCCCCGCAGATGCGCGATGCCCCGGTCCAGGGCCGCTTCCAGATGTTCCATGCCTCCCGTCGTCATCAGGATCATCACGCCGCCCTGGACTCCGGCGAGGAGTGCCGCGGCTTCGCGATCGGCGTCCAGGCCGGGGACCACCTCGCCACTGCCCTGCATATGGCGGATTCCCGCGGCGAGTTGGTCCTGCCATCGCCCCAGGAGTCCGCGGGCCACGGACCGCGCGGCGTCCGTGGCCGATCCGAGCTGGGACACGGCCGCGTGCAGCGGACAGTTCTCGCCCTGCTCGCGGTAGCGGGCGACCACCTTGTCCCGCCACTCCCACCAAGCGGCCCAGCTGGTGAGCGAGCCCAGCTCCGGCTGCTGGTCGTCGATGACCCGGTCCGCCTCGTGCCGGGCCACGGCCAGCAGCAATTCGTCCTTCCCGCCGGGGAAGTAGTGGAACAGCTGGCTCTTGCTGGTCGCCGTGCGCGCCATGACGTCCTCGAGCCGCAGGGAGAACACTCCTTGGTCGCGGAACTCCTCGGCGGCTCCCTCGATGATGCGCCGCTTGGTCGCGGCGCCCTTGCGGGTCAACGGCACAGGTCCTCCTTGTGCGGTGAAGCATGTCCGGCGGGGATGCCCAAGGCCGGTCAGGGCAGGAGGAGCAGTTTCCCGGTGGTCCTGCGCGACTCGATGTCCGCGTGGCCTTCGCCGCGTCCGCCAGGGCGTAGCGGCCTCCGATGCGGGGGGTGAGCCGCCCGCCGAGGACCAGGTCGAAGATCTCTCCGGTGCGGCGGACCAGGGCCTCGCGGGTGGGCACGTGGTGGTGCATCACCGGGTAGGTCAGCATGATGCTGTTGGGCAGGTCGGTCGGCCGGAGGGACGGAACGCCCATGTACGGGCCGTAGTACACGTGCACCCCGTGCGGGCGCAGGGCGAGCTGGGAGGAGCGGAACGTCTCGCTGCCACCACCGTCGTAGACGACATCGGCTCCCCGGCCGCCGGTCAGTTCCCTGACCCGGTCCTCGAAACCGCCACCGGATCGGACGAGCACATGGCCGGCGCCGGCCTCCTTCGCGGCGGCGACCTTCTCCTCGCGGGAGACCAGGCCGATCACCTCACCACCACGGGCCTTGATCATCTGAGTGAGCAGCAGGCCCACTCCGCCCGCCGCCGCGTGCACCACGGCCGTGTCGCCCGGACCGATCGCATAGGTCTCCGTGCTGAGGTGGCTCGCGGTGATTCCTTGGAGCATGACGGCGGCCGCGGTCTCGTCGGTGATGGCGTCGGGCACCTTGACCAGCGAGTCCGCCGAGACGGCGAGTAACTCGGCGTAGCTGCCCGGGTGGTAGAACCAGGCCACCCGGTCACCGACGGCCAGGCCCTCGACACCCGCGCCCAGGGCCGTGACGTATCCCATCCCTTCGGCGCCCAGGACCACGGGAGCCTCCCAGCCCGGGGCGCCCTGCGCGCGGGCGCCGGTGTCCATGTAGTTCACTCCCGCGGCCCCGAGCCGGACCAGCGCCTCACCGGGGCCGGGGACCGGATCCGGCAGCTCGGTCCATCGCATGACCTCGGGACCGCCGTGTTCCTCGATACGGATCGCGTGCATGAGCAGCACCTCTCTGGGTGAACGAACGTGTGGTGAAGGGGTATGGCGATCACCGTAGGCAGCCAGGATTGGACCCACAAGTCCACTCCTGCGACGCGCCGGGCCGGGCCGGACCGTCAGGAGGGCGCCTGACCGGTGAGGGTGGCGAGGGCGTGCTGGAGGGTGGCATCGCTCGGCGGACGGTCGGGCCAGCGGGCGCCGACATGGCCGTCGGGCCGGATGAGCAGCGCTCCGCTCGGGCCGATACCGCAACGGCCGGCGTGCTCGCCGGGGAGGGTTTCGACGCGCAGCGGCCACGGCGCGGCGGCGCATCGCGCCCAGCGGGAAGGGTCCGGGGTGAGGAGAGTGAACCATTCGCCGAAGGCGTCGAGGGTGGAGCGGTCGCGCGCGAGCCGGAGGTGTGGCATGCGGTGGCCGGGCTCCGCGGTGGGGACGTATTCCGTACCGGCGTCCGGGTCCTCGTGCGTTTCCTCGCGCGTTTCCTCGTGCGATTCCTCGTGCGTTTCCTCGTCCGCCCTCTCCTCCGTCCTCTCCTCCGTCTTCTCACCCGCGCCCGACGGCCCCGCTCGGGTGCTGTCGCCTGCGAGGACGGCACCGGAGCGGTAGACGGCGCCGAGGACAAGGCCGAGCTGGGCGAAGAAGCCTTTCGACCAGGGAAGTTCGACGTGGGACGGCACCGTCTCACCGGAGCGCAGTTGCTCGCGGCGCCGGTTCTGCACATGGAGCGCGAGCTGGGCGTTGGCCACCGCCTGGCGGAGGGTCCGGAGGGCGACGGGGTGCCGTTCCGCCTCGTAGGTGTCCAGCAGGCCGGGCGCGGCCCACCCGTGGAGCACGCCCGCCAGCTTCCAGCACAGGTTGTGCGCGTCGGCGATGCCGGTGTTCATGCCCAAGCCGCCGATGATGGGGATCGCGTGCGCGGCGTCGCCGGCCAGCAGGTTCCGGCCGTGACGGAAGCGTTCGGCGACGGACGCGTTCATCACCCAGTGCTGGACCCGCACCACCTCGACACGTACGTCGGCGCCGGGGCCGAGGGCACGGGAGACGAGACCGGGCCAGTCGGCGTGCGCGGCGTCCTCGGGTGTGGGACCGAACCAGGCCCAGCCTCCTTCGGGGTAGAGCGGGGTGAACGATCCGTGCGCGGTGAAGTAGACCCCGGCGGGCCGGCGGGCGCACCAGCGGCTGAGGTCGGCGTCGAACACGACGGTCGTGAAGCCCCCCATCGCTCCCGGGCCGGAGGTGTCGATTCCCAGCCGCTGCCGGACGGTGGAGTTCGCGCCGTCGGCGGCGAGTACGTAACGGGCGCGGACGCGGGTCTCGTGACCGCTCCGGTGGTCGACGAGCGAGGCCACTACGCCGTCGGGCTCCTCCGCCAGGTCGACGAGCTCGGCCCCGAACCGCACCGGCGTGTCCGCCGCGGCGAGCAGGAGGGGTTCCAGCCGGTCCTGCGAGGTGACCACGCCGGTCGCGGGGCTCTCGGGTACGGGCGCGTCGACCCCGGCCATCGCCGCCGTGGCGAAGTCGCGGTCGTACAGCGTGTCGCGGAAGCGGATGCGGCCGTACTCGGGCGCGAACGCGCGCGCCGTGATCCCGGCGGCGAGCCCGAGCCCGCGGAAGATCTCCATCGAGCGCACGTTGACCAGCCGGGCCCGGGGAAACGGTGACAGCTCGCGGTGCCTCTCGACCAGCAGGGACCGCACACCCCAGCGTTCCAGCAGCACTCGGGCGGTGAGCCCGACCGGTCCACCACCGACGATCAGTACCGCCACCTCGGTGTCCGCGACGGGCATGTCGAGCTCCTCCCGCTCACCCCGGCCCCGCGCGGCACACGGCCCCGGACCGCCATGAGATCAATCTTCCGCACCGGCCACCCGCGATCGCCCTTCCCTCCCTCCGACACGCCCTTGGACGCACCGGTTCGCTCCAGTGGCCCGCGGGTCCGGTACGAAAGGTCGCATACCCTCTGGCGTTCTTGATCCACTTCGTGGTTGTCTCGGTCTCCCAGCCTTTTAGGAGAGAAGGAACGACCATGAGACGCTTTGTCCGCGCCCTGGCCCTGACCGGAGCGACCGCCGCGGCCGGCGCCCTGACGCTGCTGACCGCCCCCACCGCCCAGGCCGCGCCGTCCGACGGGCCGGCGTGCGTCACGGCCGCCGGGACGAAGTCCTTCGGTCGCGGCGAGATAGCGATGTGTCCGCAGAGCGACGGCACCACGCGGGTCACCGGCTGGGTCGAGGACCTGCTGCCCGGCAAGGGCTGGGGCGGCACGCCGGACGGGCGCTGCGCGGGCTGGTGGATCGAGATAGGCGCGAAGGGCGGCATGGTCGGCCCGCTGGTGTGCCCGCACTTCACGCCCTCGCACGAGGCGACGTACAAGTTCGACTACACGTTCAAGCCGCAGGCCCCGGTGACGGGCGCGAAACTGAACGCGTTCACGGCCTGAAGGCCGCAGCAGGCCGCAGCAGGCCGCAGCAGGGCGAAAAGATCAGCCCTTCAGGCCGTAGAAGTGCATCGGTGAGTTCGGCCTGAAACCGATGCGGGGATACACCGGCGCCCCCGCCGCCGTCGCGTGCAGGGTGGCACGTGTCAGGCCGGTGGCCCGGGCACCTTCGTGGAGGGCCTTGCGGGTCACCGCCTCTCCGTAGCCCTTGCGCTCGCATTCCGGGGCCGTGGCGACGAGCACGACGAAGAGGCGGCCCGCCGCCTCCACCGTACCGGCGCACGTCACCGGGACACCGTCCCGTAGTCCCAGGTAGGCGTGCACCCGCTTCTTCCACAGCGCCGACCCGACGAGCCCGTCGCGGCCGTCCTCCAAGGGGAATCCGTAGGCCCGTGAGTTCAGGTCCGCGTACGCCCGCAGCTGTTCGTCGGTGGTCACGCGTACGAACGTCAGGTCGGGGTGGGACGGCTCGGGGAGGGGAAGGAGGTCACCGGCCATGCCGACGCCGGGGAAGGCGTGCTCAAGGCCCGCCTTCTCGGCCGCCGTCCGCAGTCCCGCGCGTGCCTCGTCGTCGAGGAGGTCCTCGAAGAGCCACAGGAATCCGGGGTGTTTCTTCGCGCGCATGATGTCCGCGGCCTGGCACAGGCGCTGCTCGAGGAGCGCCGCGTCCGCGTCGACATCGGTCAGCGTGACGCAGTTCCAGAAGGCGAACCGGCAGTCGGCCCAGCGGACGGCGATGCCCGGAAGGTCCCGTACGTCGGCGTTCGCGTCACGGTCGAGCACCATGGCCCGCCAGCCCACGGCGAGCTGCTCCATAGATTCGATCGACTCCGTACGTTCCGGCACCGGACCTCCTGAGCGGTGGAATTGCGGACTGCCCTCAAGCGAGCGGACTGCCCTCAAGTAATACGCCACCGGCCAGGGGTCGGGCCACGGTCACTGCGGCTTGAAGGAACGAATCTGGTAGCTCCCCTGGAGGTTTCCCTCCCCGCCCTTCGGGGTGGAGCCCACTCGCGCCTTGTAGTTGGTCTGCGTGTAGTACTGCACGCGGTGACCGGTGTTGTTCCGCACGGAACGGACGTTCCATCCCTTCTGGATGAACCCGCAGTCGTCCGCGGTGTTGGCCTTCTTGCTCACGGACCACTCACATCTCTCCCCGCCGCCGTTCCAGTCGGAGTAGATGCAGAAGGTCCCGGGCGAGCACGGGTAGCTCAGTGCGGAAGATCCTCCGCCGGGGGCGGCGACCGCGCTGGGCGCGACGAGAGCGGTACCGAGAGCGATGACCGACGCCACGGCGAGCGGGATGGTACGACGCATGGACCCCTTCTCCCTTCTCCGGCGTGGGCTCCGGGCAACGCCCGAATCCGACCCCAGGCAGCCTGCCATCCGGCATGTCGGGCGGGGGAGGGCATTTTCTGCCACCTAAAGGACACCACCGAAATGTCATGATCCTGCGATGGGAAGGAATCAGCCCTCGTGTGTGTTCAGCGCGAGTAGTGAACTCATGTGTTTCAACAGAAGGGTGAAGTCGTGTCAGTGACATTCGACGAGGAGACGCGCGAGCTGCTGGACGGGAGGAACTTCGCCACCGTCGCGACCCTGAACCGGGACGGCGGGCCGCAGACCTCGGTGGTCTGGATCGCGCGGGACGGCGACGCGGTGCTGTTCTCCACCACGGCGGGGCGTCTGAAGGCACGCAATCTCACCCGGGACCCACGGGTCAGCCTCACCGTCTTCGACACCGAGAACCCGTACCGGTCCGTGGACATCCGCGGCACCGTCGAGCTGATCGAGGACCCCGGGAAGTCGTTGCCGCTCGAGCTCTCCCGGAAGTACCTGGGCGAGGACCCGCCGCCCGAGCCGGAAGAGGTGCTCCGGCTCATCGTCCGGGTGACACCGCGGAAGGTGACCCGCTTCCCCGTCTGAGCCCCGCGACCACCTGCCTCGGGAGCGGGCCCGGCGCGCCTGCCGGCGACGCCCGGCCCGGCAAGTGCCGCGTGCCGGTACGTTGTCGTCATGAGCAACCTTGATCGTCAGGCCGCACTCTCCGTCTGCGGCGGCCGTGGATTCGTTCCCGGCGAGCCTGTGCACGAACTGCTCAGCCCACGCCACGTACGGCTCGGCGAATCGACCCGGGTGCGCCGGCTGCTCCCGAACCTGGGCCGTCGCATGGTGGGCGGTTGGGCCTTCGTCGATCATTACGGTCCCGACGACATCGCCGACGAACCCGGCATGCAGGTGCCGCCGCACCCGCACATGGGGCTGCAGACCGTCAGCTGGCTGCACGACGGGGAGGTGCTGCACCGTGACAGCCTCGGAAGCCTCCGGACCGTCCGGCCGCGAGAGCTCGGCCTGATGACGTCCGGCCGGGCCATCTCCCATTCCGAGGAGAGCCCGCGACCGCACGCCCGCTACCTGCACGGCGCTCAGCTCTGGGTCGCCCTCCCCGAAGCGCACCGGAACGTGGAACCGCGCTTCGAGCACCACCCCGACCTGCCGGTGGTCACCGCGCCCGGACTGACCGCGACCGTCATCCTCGGTGAGCTCGACGGCGTGCTCTCGCCCGGCACCGTGTACACCCCGATCGTCGGAGCGGATCTGACGCTCTCCCAGAGCGCGACGGCGAGCCTGCCGCTCCACCCCGACTTCGAGTACGCCGTGCTCTCCATGTCGGGCGAGGCCCATGTCGACGGCGTGCCGGTCCTGCCGGGTTCCATGCTCTACCTCGGCTGCGGCCGCACCGAACTGCCGTTGCGGGCCGGGTCGGACGCCGGTCTGATGCTGCTGGGCGGCGAGCCCTTCGAAGAAGAGATCGTGATGTGGTGGAACTTCATCGGCCGTACGGGAGAGGAGATCGCACAGGCCCGTGAGGCGTGGATGACCGGCGACCGCTTCGGCAGCGTCCACGGGTACGACGGAGCCCGGCTGCGGGCACCCGACTTGCCTCCGGTGCCGCTCAAGCCGCGCGGACGGGTCCGCTGAGACACGGCCGGGACACATACGAAAAGGCCCCGCCCGGCATCGTGCCCGGTGAGGGCTCGTGCGTACCGTGCGAGGCAACGGTGGGCGCCGTGCTCATCCGTCCGTCGACGGGTGCCCGTCAACGGCGTCCGTCGACGAGCGCGGCAGTGGCGCTGATCCGTGCATCGTCCGCTGATCGGGCGCTCCCCCGCGGCGCCCGATCAGCGGACGCACCGGATCCCGGCCGGCGCGCTGGCGGCAAGGACAACCGGAGACACGCTGAGTATATTGGCCCGGAGCCAGTCAACGCAGGAGTTAGGACATGTCTCCCCGCAGCGCGTCCGTCAACGAGGAGTTGCGGCGCCGTTCGCGCGAGCGGCTGCTCGGAGCGACCGTCGAACTCGTAGCCGAGCGGGGGTACGAGGCGACGACGCTCGCCGACATCGCGGACCGGGCGGGCACGGCGCGCGGTCTGGTGTCGTACTACTTCCCCGGCAAGCGCCGGCTTCTCCAGTCCGCCGTGCACCGGTTGATGCATCTGGAGCTGGCCGCGGCGCTGGAGCGTCCGCCGCGCGCGCGGGACGGCCGGGAGCGGCTGGCGCGGGCGATCGACGCGGTCCTCGGCCTCGCCCGGGACCGTCCGTTGCTGATGCGCACGCACATGGCGGGCATCCTCCAGGAGGACGGCTTCCTCCAGTGCCCGGACCAGCAGCGTCTCGCCCACCTGCTGCGCGACACCATGGCGCGCTACGGCTCGGCCGACCCGGAGTCCGACTACCGGCTGCTGCGCGCCCTGTTGATGGGCGCGGTCGTGGCCGTGCTGCTGCCGGGCGCGCCGATGCCCGTCGAGCGGCTGCGCGCCGAGCTGTTCCGGCGGTACGGGCTGGACTGGGAGCTGGGCGTGCCGCCCGGCCCCTCACCGCGCGAGGGATTCGATACCCCCGCGCGGTGAGGGCCCGCCGAGCGACCGCCCGGACTAGACGCCGAACGGGGTCGCGTAGCGAATGGTTCCGCCGGGCATGGACCGGCCGGCGTCGAGGCCGAGGGCCATCATGGCCTCGTCCGGGACGTCGAAGGGCGGGCGGATCCCGTACACGGAGGCGCGGGTGAAGCCGAACCTCGGGTAGTAGTCGGGGTGTCCGAGCACGGTGACGGCGTGCTCACCCATGCCCTCGGCGGCGTCGAGAGCGGCGCGGACGGCCGCGGAGCCGGCGCCGGTCTTCTGGTACTCCGGGAGGACGGCGACGGGGGCCAGGCACAGGGCCGGGGCGTCGCCGATGTGGCAGCGGGTCAGCAGCGCATGGCCGACGACGGTGCCGTCCGGGGTCAGGGTGACCACGGAGAGGCCCGGGATCCAGGAGGTGTCGGCGCGCAGGGCGTCGACGAGGCCGGCCTCCATAGGGGTGTCGAACGCGGCGAGGACGATGGCGCGGACCGCGGGGATGTCGGCGTCGGTCTCGGTGCGGGTGATCCAGTTGGTGCGAGTGTTCATGACGGGATGACTGTCCGTTTCATGGGATCGGCACGGTTCGTTCCCGAAGGGTCCGGTACCGCCGGCTGCCGGGAGGACAGACGGAGCACCGCGAGAAGCAGAGAGCCGCGGAACAAGGTCGGAAGGCCCTTGCGGGAAGGGGCCCCGTCAGCACACGGAGACGACCACCGCGCCGAGCGCGAGGCTCGTGCCGAGCACAAGGCTCATCACGCGGAAGGGTCGGAGAACGGTCAGACCGGGGCCCGGGACGTGAGGATGGTCCGGGCGGCGCTACGCATGGCAGCGGCCTTCAGTACGGTCATCAACCTCACCTCCCTACTCGCTCGAAAATCCGGTCGAACACCAACGATCACCACGCTAACACGCCCGGGTGAGGCCGCGCCCGTCAATTAAGCGCCCCGGAAATCACCTGGTACGGGCCCGGGGTTGCACCCCCCGGAAGCGGCGCGGCCCGGCACTCCGGGCCCCCGGATTCCGGCCGCCCCGGCCGCCTGTCTCGCGCGCCTCTCCCGCATCCCGTCCCCCGGTGCCATCCTGGACGTCTCTGCGGGACGTCTGCGGCCCTGCCGCGGGAAGGGGCCCAGCGTGCTTCGCGTCGCAGTCGTCGGATCGGGACCGAGCGGGGTCTACGCCGCGCAGGCCCTCGTCCAGCAGCGGGACGTCCCCGGGGTGACGGTGGACGTCCTGGACCGCCTGCCGTGCCCGTACGGCCTGGTGCGCTACGGCGTGGCGCCCGACCACGAGAAGATCAAGTCGCTCCAGAACACCCTGCGGACCACGCTGGAGCACCCGGGCATCACCTTCCTCGGCAATGTCGCGGTGGGGGACGGCCCCCGCGAGCTGCCGCCCCGGCGGCTGCTGGACCTCTACCACGCGGTGGTCTACTGCGTCGGGGCCGCGACCGACCGGCGGCTCGGCATCCCCGGCGAGGACCTGCCCGGCAGCTTCTCCGCCACCGAGTTCGTCTCCTGGTACAGCGCCCACCCGGACGCGGCGCCGGGCGGTTTCGTGCTCGGGGCGCGTTCCGCGGTAGTCATCGGGGTGGGCAATGTGGCGGTCGACGTGGCCCGCGTGCTGGCGCGCGGCGCCGAGGAGCTGCGGCACACCGACGTACCGGACGCGGCGCTGGCCGCGCTCGCCGACAGCCGGGTGACGGACGTCCACATGGTGGGCCGGCGCGGCCCGTCCCAGGCCCGGTTCACCACGAAGGAGCTCCGCGAGCTGGGGGCGCTGCCGGGCGCCGAGACGCTCGTACGGCCGGAGGAGGCCGCGCTGGACGCGGGGTGGGCCGACCCGTCCGGGCTGCCTTCCGCGGTGCGGCGCAACGTCGAGGTGCTGCGCGGCTGGGCCGGGCGGCCGTCGCTCGGCCGGGCGCGCCGGATCCGCCTGCGGTTCTTCCTGCGCCCGGTGGCGCTGCTCGGTGACGAGGCGGTGCGGGCGGTGCGCTTCGAGCGGACCGCTCCGGACGGGCGGGGCGGGGTGACGGGCACGGGCCGGTTCGAGGAGATCGAGGCGGGGCTGGTGCTGCGGTCGGTGGGCTATCGCGGGGTGCCGATCGCGGGGCTGCCGTTCGACGAGGGCAGCGGGACGGTCCCGCACGACCGGGGGAGGGTGCTGCGGGAGGGGGCGCCGGCGCCGGGCGAGTACGTGGCGGGCTGGATCAAGCGGGGGCCGACCGGGGTGATCGGGACCAACCGCTCGTGCGCCAAGGAGACCGTGACGTCGCTGCTGGCCGACGCGGGGGCGCTGCTGGAGCGGCGTCCTCCGGAGGACGCGCGTGCCGCGCTGCGGGCGGCGGGCCAGGAGCCCGTCGAGTGGCCGGGCTGGCTGGGGATCGAGGCGGCGGAGGCCGCGCTCGGGCGGAGCCTGGGCCGGGGGCCGGTGAAGATCCCGGACTGGGAGGGCCTGCTGGCCGCGGCCCACGGCACGGGGGAAGCGACCCCGAGCGGAACCCCTGACCCCCGCTCGCCGGGCTGACCGCGGCCCGGTGGGAGCACCGCCCGGGCCCGGCCCCCCCCTGACGCCCGCGCGGACCGGCCACGGCACCGTGGCCCCGACGCCGCCGCGCGCACACGGCGGACGGGGGCCTACCGGCCCTCCTCCCCCAGCCGCGCCGCTTGGCGGTGGGCGCCCGTGAGGACGCTGTCGAGCAGCCCGGGGAAGAGCTCCTCCAGGTCGTCGCGGCGCAGCGCGTTCATCTTGGCGGTCCCCCGGTAGATCTGGGTGATCACACCGCTCTCGCGGAGCACCCGGAAATGGTGCGTGGTCGTGGACTTGCTCACCGGGAGGGCGAAGACGGAACAGCTCTGCTCGCCCTCGGAGCCCGCGAGCGCGCACACGATCTGGAGGCGCATGGGGTCGGAGAGCGCGTGGAGCACGTCCTCCAGGCGGATCAGGTCACGGTCGGGGTGCTCCAGGGAGCGGCCGGTCGACGGGGGCCGGGTCTGTGTCCGCACGGCTGCTCCTTCGGGCTCGGGCGTCGTCGGGCTCGGCCGTCCTGGCCGTCGCCGCCGGGCGAGGGTACCGGACGAGGATCCCATTGTACGAGGATCCTCGTAGTTTGACATCTGGCGTACTACGATGGGTATCGTACGAACCGTGGTCGCCGCCCGGCGGTCGACACCACACCCGTCACCCCACCCGTGTAGCGCATTTGGAGTCTGTTGTGAGCGTGAGCGCACTCTTCGAGCCTTACTCCCTTCGGTCGCTGACCTTCCCCAACCGCGTCTGGATGGCACCCATGTGCCAGTACACCGCGGACGCGTTCGGACCGAACGCGGGCGTGGCGCGGGACTGGCACTTCGCCCACTACTCCGCCCGCGCCATCGGCGGCGCCGGGCTGATCCTGCTGGAGGCCACGGCCGTCTCCCCGGAGGGCCGGATCAGCCCCGGGGACCTGGGCATCTGGAACGACACCCAGGCCGAGGAGCTGCGCCGGCTCACCGCCTTCCTCAAGGAGCGCGGCACGGTACCCGGCATCCAGATAGCGCACGCCGGCCGCAAGGCGTCGACGAAGCGCCCCTGGCACGGCAGCGGCTACGCGGACGCCGAGGAGGCCTGGCAGACGGTCGCCCCGAGCGCCGTCGCCTTCGACGACCGCCACCCCACGCCCACCGAGCTGACGGTGGAGCAGATCAAGGAGATCGTGGGGCAGTTCGCGGACGCCGCCCGGCGCGCTCTGGCCGCGGGCTTCGAGGTCCTCGAGGTGCACGGCGCGCACGGCTACCTCATCCACGAGTTCCTCTCCCCGCACAGCAACCACCGCACCGACGCCTACGGCGGCTCCTTCGACAACCGCGTCCGGTTCGCCCTGGAGGTCGTCGACGCGGTGCGCGCGGTCTGGCCCGAGGACCTGCCGGTCTTCTTCCGCGTCTCGGCCACCGACTGGCTGTCGGAGAACGCCGACGACGCGCGCGAGGGCTGGACGGCGGACCAGACCGTGGCCCTGGCGCGCGAACTGCGGGCCCACGGCGTGGACCTGCTCGACGTCTCCACGGGCGGCCTCGTACCCGACGCGGTCATCCCCGTCGGCCCGGGCTTCCAGGTGCCGTTCGCGAGCCGCGTGAAGGACGAGGCCGGGCTGCCCGCCGCCGTGGCGGGTCTGATCACCGAGCCCGAGCAGGCCGAGAAGATCGTCGCCGCGGGCGAGGCCGACGCGGTCCTGCTCGGCCGCGAGCTCCTGCGCGACCCGCACTGGGCGCACCGCGCCGCCGACGCGCTGGGCGCCGCCAAGCGAGTGCCGGCACAGTACGGCCGGGCCTTCTGACCTGCCCGTACGCGCTTCCGGAGGCCGCTGCCCGGCGGCCTCCGGAAGCATCTGCCGACGCGCGGCGATCACTCGTCCGGGGGATGCCGGAGAGACACGCGGCCAAAGCGCGGCGGGGTGCGCACGGGCGGCGGCGGGAAGGCGCGTTCGTACGGGAACGGACTGAGCCAGTAGAGTGACGCCCCGTGGCTGCACGACCGTTGAATGAGATCGTCGAACCGGGCTGGGCCAAGGCGTTGGAGCCGGTGGCCGGGCGGATCGCCGCGATGGGCGACTTCCTGCGCGCCGAGATCGCCGCGGGCCGTACGTACCTGCCTTCGGGCGCGAATGTGCTGCGGGCCTTCCAGCAGCCCTTCGACGAAGTGAGAGTGCTGATCGTCGGTCAGGACCCGTACCCGACACCGGGTCACGCCGTGGGACTGAGCTTCTCCGTCGCGCCCGAGGTGCGGCCGCTGCCCGGCAGCCTGGAGAACATATACCGCGAGATGCACACGGACATGGGGCTGCCGCGGCCCTCGAACGGGGACCTGACCCCATGGACCCGCCAGGGCGTGCTGCTCCTCAACCGCGCGCTGACCACGGCCCCGCGCAAGCCGGCGGCGCACCGCGGCAAGGGCTGGGAAGAGGTCACCGAGCAGGCGATCCGGGCGCTGGTCGCCCGGGGCGGCCCGATGGTGGCGATCCTGTGGGGCCGCGACGCCCGCAACCTGCGCCCGCTGCTCGGCCAGGTGCCGTCCGTGGAGTCCGCCCACCCCTCCCCCATGTCCGCCGACCGCGGCTTCTTCGGCTCCCGGCCGTTCAGCCGGGCCAACGAGCTGCTGGCCCGGCAGGGGGCGGCCCCCGTGGACTGGCGGCTTCCGTGATCCGGCGCCCGGCGCCGCGCCGGACCCCCGCGCGGGGTCCTGCGGGCGGAGCTCCGGCGCGGCTGTCGCCGGCGCCCCGGGCCCGGCGGAGACGACCGCCGCGATGACCGCGCCTGCACGGCCGTCCAGCCATGTCCTGGGCGTCGACTCCGGCGGCTCGGGCATCCGTGTCGCCCTGGCCCCCGCCGACGGCGGGGGCCCTTCGCTGCGCTGGTCCTCTCCCGTGCCCACCGCCGTCGGCCCGGCCGGCGTCGACGCCCGCGGCCTCTTGGCACAGCTGCTGCCCGCCGCCCGGGAACTGCTCGGGCGGGCGGGCGCCGGGCGCTGCGAGGCCGTCTGCGTGGGCGCGACCGGCATGGCCGGGATGGGGGACGAGCTCCGCGCCGTCCTCCCGGCCGCTCTGCGCGAGGCGCTCGGCACCCGGCGGCTGGCCCTGGCCTCGGACGCGGTGACCGCGTACGTGGGGGCCCTGGGCCAGCGTCCCGGGGTCGTCGTGGCGGCCGGTACGGGCCTGGTGGCCCTCGGCACCGATCTGTCCCCCGAGGGGGGCTGGCGGCGCGCGGACGGCTGGGGGCACCTGCTCGGGGACTGCGGCGGCGGTGCCTGGATCGGGCGCGCCGGGCTGGAGGCGGCCATGCGGGCGCACGACGGGCGGGCCGGCGGTTCACGGGCGCTGCTCGACCGGCTGCGCGCCGTGTTCGGCCCCGCGGAGCGGCTGCCGGGCCTGCTGTACCCCCGGGCGGACCGGCCCGCCCTGCTCGCGTCCTTCGCCCCCGAGGTCGCCGTGTGCGCGGCGGCCGACCCGGTCGCGGCCGCCATTCTCCGTGAGGCCGCCTGGCACATCGCCGGCACGGCCGCCGCGGCCTGCCCGCCCCCCGGACCACCCTCCGACATGTCCGTCATCTCCGATACGTCCCGCGCTCCCGGCCGGACGATTTCCGGCCGCGAGACCCCGGGTCCGGATGCCGACGGACCCTCGGGCGAGGCAACGGAGGGGGCCGGTGTGACATATGAAGTGGCACTCGTCGGCGGATTGTTCCGGATGGGCGATCCCCTGCTCGCACCCGTGCGCGAAGAGTTGCAAAAGCAACTACCTCACGCGCGACCGGTCGACGCCGCGGGCGAGCCGCTGGACGGCGCATTACGCGTGGCGGGAGCGTTGGTGACGGACAGTCTCCTGGTGCCGGCCGATCCCGCGATGCTCCGTATCATTTGCTGAACACTCCTTCATTCGTCGTATGCGCGGGCGAATAAATCCGGACAGACAAGACCAGGACGGACCCGCCCGAACGGTCCGGTGCGATGAACGACTAACATGCGGCGCCATGAGCTCCCCCACAGGGCCCGCGCCTGGCCTGCCCGTACGAATGCCGCGACCCCGTCAGCCCGGACGGCATCGGCGACCGGAGCCAGCGGCCGCGCCGGTGGGTGCGCCTCCGCTGGTCCTCGCCGTGCCGGGCACACCCGAGCCCGCCACCCGCGGCCTCGCCGAGGAGATCCTGAGCATCGCCCGCTCCGAGCTCCCCGGCATCGACGCGCGGATCGGCTACGTGGACGCGGAGGGCGACAGCGGCGGCTACCCGTCGCTGGAGTCCGTCCTCGCGCACGCGGCCGCCCAGCGCGCCGCTCGCGCGCGCGAAGCCGAGGCCTCGGGCAGCGCGGAGGACGCCGCCGACTCCTGGGACCGCTGGCCCACCGCCATCACCGTGCCGCTGCTCGCCGGACCCGACAACGCGCTCCTCCGGCGGATACGTCAGTCGGTCATGAACAGCGGCTCCGTCACCGAGCTCACCGACACGCTCGGTCCGCACCCGCTGCTCGCCGAGGCGCTGCACGTACGCCTCTCGGAGGCCGGGCTGGCCCGCGCCGACCGCGCCCGACTGTTCACAGTTGCAACTGCCGCCGACGGAATCATCCTGGCGACGGTGGGTGGCGAGGAGGCCGTGCAGGCCGCCGGCATCACCGGGATGCTGCTCTCCGCCCGTCTGGCCGTGCCGGTGCTGGCCGCCGCGCTGGACGAGGAGGGAGCCGTCGCCCGCGCCGCTGAGCAGCTGCGCGGCTCCGGCTCCCGGCAGCTGGCGCTCGCGCCGTGTCTGATCGGCCCCGAGGTGGCCGAGGGTCTCGCCGCCGAGGCCGCGCGTGAGATCTCCTGCGCGGCGGCCGAGCCGCTGGGCGCCTACCCGGCGATCGGCAAGCTGGCCCTCGCGAAGTACGCGAGCGTGCTGGGCATCACGCCCCAGCCGTCGCCGCAGGGCGTGCCGGGCCGCTGAGCGACGCCGCGCACCGCGCACGAGCTGTACACGCCTGACGGGCCGGCCGCCCGCCCGGTGTCCGGAGAGGGGCTCCCGCCCGGCGGGGGCCCCTCCGGCACGTGTGGGACCCCTCGGCACGTGTGAGGCCGGACCGGCTACGGACCGGCGTCGGACGTGGACCGCCCCGCACCCGGGGAGGCCACCGGCCGGAGAAGCCCGGGAGGCCACCGGCCGAGGCAGCCGTCGGCTCTCACCCTGAAGTTCAGCTTGAGGGTGTGGTTCCGGGCCGACCCGCGGCCCGTACGCGCGGCCCGGCTCCGGCCGCTACCGGAGAACCCGGCCGGACGGCCGCCCCGCACGCCTCAGTCGAAGATCACACAGGACGCGGCGGTCACCGGGAGCGCGCCGCCGGGACGCGGTATGCCGGTGGTGGCGTCGACGGTGAACCACGCGACGTCACCGGAGCGCTCGTTGGCCGCGTACAGATGACGCCCCGCGGGGTGCGGTGTCAGGTCCCGGGGCCAGCGGCCCCCGCAGCCGACCGCCGAGCGGAGCTCCAGGCCGTCCCCCGAGGCGTCGAGGGCGAGGGTGGTGACGCTGTCGTGCCCGCGGTTGGCGACCCACAGGAACCGTCCGTCGGAGGACACCACGGGCGCCGAAGGGTAGTTCACGACGTCGGCGTCCGGCGGTACGACTCGGGTCTCGCCCAGCGGCTCCAGGGCCCCCTTCGCCGCGTCCCAGCGGCACACCGTGACCGTCGACTCCAGCTCGTTGAGCACGTAGGCCCGGTCGCCCCGCGGGTGGAAGACCAGGTGCCGTGGGCCGGTGCCGGGCCGCAGCGCCGCCTCGTGGTGCGGGCGGGGCAGGCCGGACACGGGGTCCAGGGCGTGGATCCACACCGAGTCCGTACCGAGGTCGACGGCGAGGAGCCAGCGGCCGGAGGGGTCGGGCACGACGGCGTGCGCGTGCGGAGCCTCCTGCCGGTCGGCGACCGGGCCGCCGCCCCGGTGCGGCAGGACCGCCACCGGCGCGCCGAGGCCGCCGCCCGTACGGACCGGCAGGGCGCTCACGCTGCCCGAACCGTAGTTGGCGGTGAAGACGTGCGTGCCCGCGAAGACGAGGTGGGTCGGGCCGTCGCCCCGTACGGGCACGGGCTCGCCGAGCGGCTCGGGCCGCGCGGGATCGGCGAGGGAGAAGGCCGCCACGGCGCCCTCGTCGGTCTCGCTCACCGCGTAGAGGACGTCGGCGCCCGGCGAGAGCGCGAGGAACGACGGGTTCACGACGACGTCGGTGGAGTGCACCGGCGTCAGGGCGCCGGTGCCCGGATCGGCCTCGGCGACGGTCAGACCGGGGCCGCCCGCCTCCGTGAACGAACCGATGTACGCGAGGCTTCCCCGGCGCCTCGGCCGTGCGCTGCTGATCACCATGCCGCCCTCCCCTCGGACCACGTGTGTCTCCGACGCTACACGCAGGCACCGACAGAGCGAGGTCAGGGAAGTGTCAGGGAGCGGTCGGTGTCCTGGAACGGGCACCGGGGCCGCCCGGCACGGAGGTGCGGGACGGCCCCGGAGGGAGCGCGACGGGGGCCGGGGACCGGCCGGAGGTGTCAGGCCTCGGCGAACACCCCGCGCGGGTTGCCCCGCAGGGGCTTGGCGAGCGAGGAGATCGCCTCTTCCAGGTCGCGCAGGTGGTCGAGCGCGCGCTCGGCGCCGGGGTGGTGGTGCGGGACGGCGTCGAAGGCCACGGCGGCCGGGGGCACCTGCTCGCCGCCGGGTGCCACCAGGCCGTGGAGCGCCGTCTCGACGCGCTGGCAGGCGGCGGTGAGCCGGGCGTCGTGCGAGGCGTCCGGGTCGGCCGCGACGGCCGCCAGGCCGCGGGCCTGCCGGGCGCAGTCGTCGAGGTGTGCCATGACCTGCCGGGCGCGCTCCTTACGGACGCGCAGGGGGCTGAGCGGGTGCAGGAGGGGCGCCAGGGAGACCCGGACCTTGCCGAGGAGGAGTTCGAGCTCGGCGACGTGCGGGGCGGGGTCGGCGGACTCGTCGCCCGCCAGCCGCCGGGCGGTCTCCGTCGTGCAGTGCCGTACGGCCAGTAGGGCGCGCTGTATCCAGGCGTCGGTGGCCGCGTGGGTGGTGACGGGCAGGACGAGGGCGACGGCGAGCGCCGCGCCGGCGGCGCCCACGAGGGTCTGCTCGAAGCGCAGGGCGAGCAGCCCGGGGTGGAGCACGCCGAGGAGCCCGTAGAGCAGACCGGCCATGACGGTCACGAAGAACATCATCCAGCTGTACGAGGGCGCGGCCGTGTAGAAGATCCCGAAGACGCAGACCGCGACGAGGAGGGCGGTGGGCCCGGGCGCGCCGTGCAGCGGCACCGCGACCACGAGGCCCACGGCGATGCCGGCCAGGGTGCCGACGACCCGGCGGAAGCCGCGCACCAGGGTCTCGCCGCGCGAGGCGGTGTTGACGAAGATCCACCAGGCGGTGCCGACGGCCCAGTACCAGCGCTCGTCTGAGACGAGCTGGCCGACGCCCAGGGCGAGGGCGCACGCGAAGGTGTTCTGGAAGGCCTGGCGGGTCGTGGGGCGGGCGAGGCCTCGGGCGGCCAGTGGGGCGGGGCCGACGGGCGGCGGGGTGCGGCGCTCGATACACCAGACGCCGAAGCGGACGAGGCCGCACGCCGCGAGCGACAGCAGCACGGCCACGTACAGCTGGGGCAGCTGCGCGGGGACGGCGTGCAGGAACTGCGTGGCGAAGAACATCATGAAGCCGAAGATCCCGAGCGCCTGTCCGCGCGGGCCCCAGCGGCGGGCGTAGACCCCGCAGAAGACCACCGCGAGGAAGGCGGCGTCGCGCAGGAGCGGCATTCCGTGCAGGGAGGCGGCCAGCGCGAGCACGGGGAAGCCGACGACGGGCAGCAGGGCGGTCGTGACCACCTGGCGCCGCGCGGTCGGGTCGCCGACGGTGAACATGGCGAGCAGCGCCGCCAGGCCGCCCGCGATGCTGGCGGGCAGCGGCAGGCCGGACAGCTCCACGACGGTGACCGCGAAGCCCACGCCCAGGACGGCGCGGGCCGCGGTACGCAGCCTCATCCGGCCCGGATCCGGTGCCACGAAGATTCTCTTCAGAGCTGCCGCCCTTTCTACGTTCCGGCATGAAAAAGGCGCCGCGGGATCATCCGCAGCGCCATCGACTGCTCCATCACAACATCTCATCGGCTGTTGGCTCAAGAGAGGCGAATACCCCTGTGCCATTGGCACACTCCCGGGCATCCGATCTCGGCCGTAGGAGGGCCAATGGCGCCCTCGTCCGGCCGGGCGGGTGCGACGGGGCGGCGGGTTCCCAAGGCCGGGCCGGTGGGGACGACGCGCCGGAGACGGCCGCCGGTTCGCCGAGAGGGCTCGCCATGCCGGTGGAGTGAGCCATTGGTACCGTGACCGGCCGGGAATCCCGACCGGAAGGAGGCCGTCGGCGCATGGCCGTGGACGTCTTGGACTCGAAGATCCTCCGTTTGCTGCTGGAGCAGCCCCGCACCAGCGTGCGCGAGTACGCGCGGCTGCTGGGGATCGCGCGCGGCACGCTCCAGGCCCGCCTGGACCGGCTGGAGCGGGACGGTGTGATCACGGGGACGGGCCCGCGCCTCTCCCCCGCCGCGCTCGGCCACCCCGTGCTGGCCTTCGTCCACATCGAGGTCACCCAGGGCCATCTCGATCCGGTGGCGACGTCGCTGGCCGAGGTCCCCGAGATCATCGAGGCGTTCTCCATCACCGGGGGCGGCGACATGATGGCGCGCGTCGTCGCGCGGGACGCCGGGCACCTGGAGGACGTGATCCAGTTGCTCGTACAGCTCCCCGGAGTGGTGCGTACGCGCACGGAGGTCGTGCTGCGCGAACGGGTTCCGTATCGGATGGTGCCGCTCGTGGACGCGGTGGGCCGGTCGGCTCAGCGGGGTTCGTGACGTCGCTCTGGCCATCGGGCGTGTTTCCGCCCGCGGCCCGGGAGCATGGGCGCCTTCCTCGGTGCAGCGGTAATCCGCAGGTCATGTTCTCGCCGCCGCCCGGAAGGACTCGGACGCGCGGAGCCGATCCGCGCGTGGGTCACGGGAGATACCCGAACACTCCTGGTTTCTCCCGGCGAAAGAGTTGGTGCGATCATCTGCTCGCCCGGCTCGACACGCGAGAACGGGCACGCGAGAAACAGAGGCATAGATGGAGCGATGTGAGGGAAGACCGGCCCGCCGGTGGGGCGCGGCCCTGATCGCCTCGACGGCGGCGGTCACCGCCGTACTCCCCGCGACGACCGTGGAGGCCGCCACCGGTCCGACGGTGGCCGCGAAGGGCGCGTTCCTGCTCGACAGCGGCAAGAACCGCCAGCTGTGGGCCAAGGACGCCGACACCAGACGCCAGATGGCCAGCACCACGAAGATCATGACGGCGGCGGTCGTCCTGGACACCCGGGGCGTCGACCTCGACAAGAAGGTCACCGTCAAGCAGTCCTACCGCGACTACGTGGCGCGGAACGGGGCGAGCACCGCCGACCTGCGGACCGGCGACAAGATGACCGTACGGCAGCTGCTGTACGGCCTGATGCTGCCCTCCGGGTGCGACGCCGCGTACGCGCTCGCCGACACCTTCGGCACGGGCAGGACCGAGTCGGCGCGCACCGCGTCGTTCATCGCCAAGATGAACAAGAAGGCGGCCGACCTGGGCATGAAGAACACCAAGTACGACTCTTTCGACGGCATATCGGCGAAGGGCGCCAACTACACCTCGGCGCGCGATTCGGCCAAGCTCGCCGGCCATGCCCTCTCCAACAGCACGTTCCGCACGGTCGTGAGGACGGCCTCCACCCAGCAGAAGGCGGCGAACGTCAACCGCACGTACTACTGGGACAACACGAACAAGCTGCTGGGCTCCTACAAGGGCGCGCTCGGCATCAAGACGGGCACCGGCACCACGGCCGGGCCCTGCCTGGTCTTCGCAGCCCAGCGCGACGGCCGGACCGTCGTGGGCGTGCTCCTCAACGACCCCACGCAGCGCTATCCGGACGCCGTGAAGATGCTGGACTGGGCCTTCAAGACGAAGACCAGGTCCGACGTCAAGCTCCGGGAGCTGCCGGAGTCGGCGCAGCGGGACTGACCGCCGCCCCCGTGGATGAATGAATGTCTGAGTAACTGAACGATGCCCCTATGGGAGTGCTCCCATAGGGGCGTTTTTGCGGCTGTGCCGGCCTTTCGGCGTCTCCCACCGGCTCCGCCGCTCCCTCAGCCGAGGAAGGAAAGCCGGACCTGACGGTCGGGGTTGTCCACGTTCGTATCGACCAGGACGACCGACTGCCATGTCCCCAGCGCCAGTTCGCCCCCGACCACCGGGAGCGTGGCGTGCGGCGGCACCAGGGCGGGGAGCACGTGGTCCCGGCCGTGGCCGGGGGTGCCGTGGCGGTGGCGCCACCGGTCGTCGGCCGGGAGAAGGTCGTGCAGGGCGGCCAGGAGGTCGTCGTCACTGCCGGAACCGGTCTCGATGACGGCCAGGCCGGCGGTCGCGTGGGGGGTGAAGACGTTCAGCAGGCCGTCCCGCCCCCGGGCGGCCTCCTGGAGGAAAGCGGAGCAGGCGTCCGTCAGGTCGTAAACGGTCTCGACGGAGCCCGTCGGGACGTGGAGCGTGCGGGTGGTGAAGGTGTCAGCCATTTCCTCACCGTAACCGCAGCGCGGATCCTCAGGGCGTCGGAGCTCCGCTCCGGGCGCGGTCGGGCACGCCGCCCGAGCCGCCGGCCGGGCCGGCCGAGGTGTTCCGGTCGCCGTTCGGGCCGGGGTTCGGGCCGGGACCCGGGAGCGGCGGGGGCGACGAGCGCCGAGGCGTGGGCGAGGAGAACCGGCCGCCGGGTTCGGTGCCCCCCGTCGTGCCGTTCGTGGTACTTCCCGCCGTGTCCCCCGAAGGGCCGGAGCTCGGGGTCGGACCGCCGGTGGAGGACGGCGGCGCGGTGGCGGACGGGCTCCGGGTCACACTCGGGCTCGGCGGGACACTGGGGTCTCCGCCGGACGTACGGCTCGGCTTCGGACTCGGGCCGCGGGTGGAGGTGCCGGACGGAGCGGGGGACGAGGTCCCGCCGCAGTGCGGTGACGTGCTGCCGTCGGGGCAGGTCTTGTCCTTGCTCCTGTTGCTGTTTCCGATGACCGTGTCGACCACGGGGCCACCGGTCTCGCCCCACGTGGTTCCGGTGCGAGGTTCCTCCGCGACGACCGCCGCGATGGGCTTCCCTTCATGGCGCTCGTACGCGTTCGCGCAGACGAACGGGGCGACGAACACGACGACGGAGGCACCGAACCGGACCAGCCCGGCCTGGGCTCCGTCGGCGAATATCGTGCCGCCGAGCAGTCCCCCGCTCCCCAGCAGACCGACGAAGGTACCGATGTCGCCCAGATGCGAGAGGATCCAGGTCACCACGCTGCCCGCGGCGGCCTCTGCTAACAGTCGGAAGATGAGCCTGACCATTGTCAACTCCCCCGATGCGGTGATGATGCGTTGCTAGGAGACGGCGGCGCACGGCTTCCGGTTGCGGCCTGCTCATGAGTGCGCCCGGCGCGTAAGGGCACACAGCGGCTCGCTCGCGGGCGCGAGCGCCCGTGGCCGAGCCAGGTGTCCGCCGTCGAAGCCCAGGGGAACAGCTCGGGAAGAGATCCCACCTCCACCGAGTTAGTAGAAACATGAACAATACTGTGGTGCGTGAGCGCGAGGTGGACGTCGTGGTGATCGGCGCCGGGCAGGCGGGCCTGTCCAGCGCCTACCACCTGCGCCGGGCGGGGTACGAGCCGGACAGTGACTTCGTGGTCCTGGACCACGCGCCGGGTCCGGGCGGAGCCTGGCGGTTCCGCTGGCCCTCACTCACCTACGGCAAGGTGCACGGGATGCACGCGCTGCCCGGCATGGAGCTGACAGGTGCCGACGACGCCCGGCCCTCCTCCGAGGTGATCAGCACGTACTTCGCGGAGTACGAGCGCGCCTTCGACCTGCGCGTCCACCGCCCGGTGGGGGTCCGTACCGTGCGCGAGGGCGACGGGGGCCGGCTCCTGGTCGAGACCTCCGAAGGTGTGTGGTCGGCCCGCGCGCTGATCAACGCCACCGGCACCTGGGACCGCCCCTTCTGGCCCCGCTACCCCGGCCAGGAGACCTTTCGCGGCCGCCAGCTGCACACCGCGAACTACCCCGGACCCCGGGAGTTCGCCGGACAGCGGGTGGTCGTCGTGGGCGGTGGCACCTCCGGCGTACAGCATCTGATGGAGATCGCCGAGGCGGGAGCGGAGACGACCTGGGTGACACGCCGGCCTCCGGCCTTCCGCGAAGGACCCTTCGACGAGGACCGGGGGCGGAACGCGGTGGCCCTCGTGGAGGAGCGGGTGCGCCAAGGGCTGCCGCCGCAGAGCGTGGTGTCCGTAACCGGGCTGCCGATGACCGCGGCCATGGAACGGGCCCGCGCGGCGGGCGTCCTCGTCCGCCGGCCGATGTTCGACCGCGTCACGCCGGACGGGGTGGAGTGGGCGGACGGCACCTCGGTGGACGCCGACGTCATCCTCTGGGCCACCGGCTTCCGGGCCGTGATCGACCACCTGGCACCGCTCAAGCTGCGCGAGCCCGGCGGCGGCATCCGCGTCGAGGGCACCCGAGCCGTCCACGACCCCCGCGTGCACCTGGTCGGCTACGGGCCGTCGGCGAGCACCATCGGGGCGAGCAGGGCGGGCCGCGGAGCGGTACGCGAGATCAAGACCCTCCTGAACGCCCGCACCGGCGCTCCCCTTCCGGCCCCGGCCTGACCCCACCCGTCGCCGTACGGCGAGCCGTCCCGTCCGTGACCGGTTCTTCCCAGCCGTCGGCCGCTGCGGCAGTATGAGGCGCGGATGATCACTATCGGCGCGCCGCCGGACGGGCCGTGAGGAGAAGTCATGCGCGTGGGCCTTTTCGTCACCTGCGTCAACGACTCGCTCTACCCCCGCACGGGCCGGGCCGTGGTGACCCTGCTGGAACGCCTCGGTGTCCAGGTCGACTTCCCCATGGCGCAGAGCTGCTGCGGTCAGCCGATGTTCAACACGGGCTACCGGCACCAGACCGAGCCGCTCGTACGCCGCTACGCGGCGGCCTTCCGCGACCACGACTATGTCGTGACCCCGTCCGGATCGTGCGCCGCCATGGTCCGGGACAACTACCCGAGGATCGGGGCCAGGGCCGAGGCGGAGGGACGGGGGACGGAGCTTTCCGAGGCCGCCACGAGCGCGGTGCCCAAGACCTATGAACTCACGGAGTTCCTCGTCGACGTGCTGGGCGTGACGGACGTCGGCGCGTACTTCCCTCATACGGTCACCTACCACCCCACCTGTCACGGGCTGAGGGCACTGGGCCTGGGTGAGCGGCCCCGTCGGCTGCTGGAGCGTGTCGAGGGGCTGGAACTGCGGGAGCTGGACGGGGCTGAGGAGTGCTGCGGCTTCGGCGGCACCTTCGCCGTGAAGAACCCCGCCGTGTCCGCCGCGATGGGCTCCGACAAAACCCGGGCCATCGCCCGGACCGGCGCCGAGGCCGTGTGCACGGTCGACAACTCCTGTCTGATGCACATCGGCGGCGTCCTCGCCCGGGAAGGCTCACCCGTGCGCCCCGTGCACATCGCCGAGATCCTCGCCGGCACGAAGGAGTCCGCCCGATGAGCCGCGACGGATCCGACGTCCCCCGGGGCGGCGGCGCCACCTACCTCGGTATGCCCGCCTTCCCCCGGGCCGCCGACTTCCCCCGGGCCGCCGACACCGCCACCCGCGACGGCCGGCTGCGCGCCAATCTCCGCCACGCCACGCACACCATCCGCGCCAAGCGCGCCCGGGCGGTCGCCGAACTGGACGACTGGGCGCGGCTCCGGGAGGCCGGCGCCGCGATCAAGGACCGCACCCTGCGCCATCTCGACCACCACCTCGTGCGTCTGGAGGAGGCCGTCACACGGGCCGGGGGCACCGTCCACTGGGCCGCCGACGCCGCCGAGGCGAACCGCATCGTCACCGATCTCGTACGGGCCACCGGCGAGCGCGAGGTGGTGAAGGTCAAGTCCATGGCCACGCAGGAGATCGGACTCAACGAGGCCCTCGCGGAGTCCGGTATCCGGGCGTACGAGACCGACCTCGCCGAACTGATCGTGCAGCTCGGCGACGATCTTCCCTCGCACATCCTGGTCCCCGCCATCCACCGCGACCGCGGCGAGATCCGCGACATCTTCCGGGACCGGATGGCGAGCTGGGGACGCCCGGCCCCCGAGGGGCTGACCGACCGGCCCGCCGAGCTGGCCGAAGCCGCGAGACAGCACCTGCGGGAGAAGTTCCTGCGTGCCAAGGTCGGGGTGTCCGGCGCCAACTTCATGGTCGCCGAGACGGGAACGCTCGTCGTGGTCGAGTCCGAGGGCAACGGCCGTATGTGCCTGACGCTCCCCGAGACGCTGATCTCCGTCGTGGGCATCGAGAAGACCGTGCCGACCTGGCGGGACCTGGAGGTCTTCCTCCAGCTGCTGCCCCGCTCCTCGACGGCCGAGCGGATGAACCCGTACACGTCGATGTGGACGGGCACCACCGACGGCGACGGACCCCGCGTCTTCCATCTGGTGCTGCTCGACAACGGCCGCACCGACACCCTCGCCGACCAGGTCGGCCGCCAGGCGCTGCGCTGCATCCGCTGCTCGGCCTGCCTCAACGTCTGCCCCGTGTACGAGCGGGCCGGCGGCCACGCGTACGGCTCGCCGTACCCCGGACCGATCGGGGCGATCCTCACTCCCCAGCTGCGTGGTCTCGCCTCCCCGCTGGAGGAGTCGCTTCCGTACGCCTCCTCGCTGTGCGGCGCCTGCTTCGAGGTCTGTCCCGTCGCCATCGACATCCCCGAGGTGCTCGTCCACCTGCGGGAGCGGGTGGCGGAGGGCGGTGAGGTGACGGTCCGCGGGACGCGCACGGTCATCAGGCCCGCGAAGCGGCACGCCACCGAACGGGCCGCGATGCGGGCCGCCCGCTGGGCCTTCGACCACCCGGACGCGCTCCGTCGCGGACAGCGGATCCTCTCCCGGACCCGCCGGCTCCAGCCGCGACGGCTGCCGGGCCCGGGCCGCGCCTGGACGGACTCCCGCGAGCTGCCCGCCGTCCCCGCCGAGTCGTTCCGCGACTGGTGGGCCCGTACCCGTGGAGGCACCTCGTGAGCGGCGGTACGAGCAGGGAGCGGATCCTGGGACGGGTGCGCCGCGCGCTTGCCGACGTGCCACGGGAAGAGCGCCCGGAGGACCACCCGGTGGTACGCGACTACCTGCGGGTCCACGGCGAGCGGAGCCCCGCGGAAACCCTCGACCTCCTCGCCGGGAACCTCGCGGACTACCGTGCCCTCGTCCACCGCGTGGACGCCGCCGGGCTGCCCGCTCTCCTCGCCCGGCTGCTCGCGGAACGAGGCGCCCACCGCGTGCTCGCACCCGCCGGGCTGCCCCGAGGTTGGCTCCGGGACGCCCGGGTGGACGTTCTGTCGGACACCCCCGCGCTGACGGCGCGTGAGCTGGACGTCGTGGACAGCGTCGTCACCGGCTGTGCCCTGGCGATCGCCGAGACCGGCACGCTGGTGCTCGACGCGGGCCCGGGGCAGGGACGCCGCGCCCTCACCCTCGTGCCGGACCACCACCTGTGTGTGGTGCGGACGGCGGATCAGGTGGTGGATTCGGTCCCGCAGGCCCTGGAGCGGCTGGCGCCGGTGGCGGCCCGGCCGCTCACCTGGGTCTCGGGACCGTCGGCGACCAGCGACATCGAGCTGGACCGGGTCGAGGGCGTCCACGGTCCGCGCACCCTGGAGGTGCTCCTCGTGGCGGGAGATCCACGACCCGTCTGAGGCGCGCCGGTCGCGGGGCTTGTGGCGGGGAAGAGTTCTGTTCGATCCTGGCGCTTCCTGTTCTTTCGCGTATCGCTCATCCGGAGCCGACGTATGCGCGCACGACGACCGGACCCCCGCTCCTCCCTCGTCACGGACGCCTCCCCGGAGCTCTTCCAGGAGAACCGGGAACCCGCCCGGGCCCCGCTCGTTCCCTTCGCCGACGCCCGGGCCGCGCTCTCCGCCGGCCCGGCGGACTCGCCGTACCGCCTCTCGCTCGACGGCTCCTGGCGGTTCCGCTGGTCCAGGAACCCCGACGAACGCCCCGTCGACTTTCACACGCCCGACTTCGACGACACCGGCTGGGCGCACATCACCGTGCCCGGCAACTGGGAGACCCAGGGCTACCCGGAACCCGTCTACCTCAATGTCGACTATCCCTGGACCGGCTACGAGCAACCCACTCCCCCTCGGGCTCCCACCGGCTTCAACCCGGTCGGCTCCTACCGCCGCGTCTTCGCCGTCCCCCGCGCATGGTCCGGCCGACGGATCCTGATCTCCTTCCAGGGCGTGAAGTCCGCCTTCTTCGTCTGGGTGAACGGCGAACGGGTCGGCTACAGCGAGGACAGCTACGCCCCCGCGGAGTTCGACATCACCCCCTACCTGCGCTCCGGCCAGGAACCGGTGGTCAACAGCCTGGCCGTCGAGGTCTACCGCTGGTGCAAGGGGAGCTGGCTGGAGGACCAGGATCAGATCGACCTGTCCGGCATCTTCCGGGAGGTGTTCCTCTACTCCGTCCCACATGTGCGCGTGCACGACCTGTTCGTACGGACCGAGCTGGACGACGTCTTCCGTGACGCCGACCTTCGGGTGACCGTGGCCCTGCGCGCCGGCCCCGGGCTCGCGCCGACCCCCGGGCATCGGGTACGCGCCACCCTCCACGACGCGCGTGGTGAGCACGTCCTCTCCTCCACCGGGACCGTCCGCTTCGACGGCTCCGGGGAGGCGACCGTCGAACTCACGGAGCGCGTCACGGCACCCGCCCTGTGGTCGGCCGAGGAACCCCATCTCCACACCCTGGTCGTCGAACTGCTCGACCCGGCCGACAAGCCCCTCGACGTCCGGCGGACCCGAGTCGGCTTCCGCACCCTCTCCTTCGGGCCGGGGAAGCTCACCCTCAACGGCGAACCGCTCGTCCTCCGTGGCGTCAACCGGCACGAATGCGACCCCGACCACGGGCAGGCGGTCCCCGAGCCGCGGATGGTCGAGGACATCCTCATCATGAAACGGCACAACATCAACGCCGTCCGCACCTCGCACTACCCCAACCATCCACGCTGGCTGGAACTGTGCGACGAATACGGTCTCTACGTGGTCGACGAGGCCGACCTGGAGACGCACGCCCTCCGGGACTCCCTGCCGGCGAGCCGGCCCGAGTGGGCCGCCGCCTGCCTGGACCGGATCCGCAGCCTGGTGGAGCGGGACAAGAACCACCCGTGCGTCGTGCTCTGGTCGCTGGGCAACGAGGCGGGCCGGGGTGACATCTTCGAAGTCATGGCCGACTGGGTGCACGGCCGGGACCCGTCCAGGCCGGTGCACTACGAGGGCATGAACGAGGTCGCCGACGTCGAGTCGCGGATGTACGCCACACCGGCCGAGGTCGAGGCGTACGCCACCTCGGGCGCCACCAAGCCGTTCGTCCTGTGCGAGTACGCGCATTCCATGGGCAACAGCACCGGAAATCTCCAGGAATACTGGGACGTCATCGACGCTCACCCTCATCTCCACGGTGGGTTCATCTGGGACTTCGCCGACCAGGCGATCCGCCTCCCGGTCCCCGGCGTTCCCGGGCGGTACTTCCTCTCCTACGGGGGCGACTGGAGCCCCGGTGCCCGCTCGGACGGCAACTTCTGCTGCAACGGGCTCGTCGACGCCGACCGGCGCCCCCATCCCGCTCTGCACGAGGTGAAGAAGGTCTACCAACCCGTGCGCGTCGAAGCCGGGGACCTCGCCGGCGGGACCGTCCGGATCACCAACAAGCACCTTTTCACCGGCCTCCACGCGTACGAACTGCGGTGGGAGGTCACCCGCGACGGCGAAACCGTCCAGCACGGCGTCCTCGCCGCGCCGCCGGCCGAGGCGGGCGGGACCACGACGGTGGAACTCCCGCTGGAGCCGCCGGAGAAACCGGAGCCCGGCGCGGAGTACTGGCTGAATGTGTCGTTCGCCCTCCGGGACGCCACGCCTTGGGCGGAGGCGGGTCATATTGTCGCCCGCGAGCAGCTCGCACTGCCCTGGCGTGCCCCGGCGGCAACCCTGTCGCGCGGGACCATGCCGACCTCGGCGCTGGACATCGCGCAGACAGCCGACTCCGTCACGCTGACCGGTCCTGAACTGCTTCTGAGCCTCGACCGCGCGACCGGGGCCCTGACGACCTACCGGTACCAGGGATACGAACTGCTGACAGGCGGCCCGGTGCCCAACTTCTGGCGCGCGCCCACCGACAACGACATCGGCCGTGGTGCCCATGTCACGCTGCGCACCTGGCGGGACGCAGGGGCACACCGCACGGTCACCGGCATGGAGGTCACCCGGCTCACCGCCTCCGAGGTCACCGTCGCCGTCACCGCCACGCTTCCCACGGCTCCGGCCGACTCGCTCTGGACGACCCTCCTCACGGTGCGCGGTGACGGCGAGATCCTCGTCGGGCACACACTCGTCCCCGGTGAGGGTCTCCCGGAACTCCCTCTGGTCGGCGTCCTGCTGACCGTGCCACCCGCCTTCCGGACCTTCACCTGGTACGGACGAGGGCCCCACGAGAACTACCGGGACCGGCGCACCGGAGCGTTCATGGGCCTCCACCGCGCCTCGCTGGACGCGCCCCGCATGCCCTACGCGCGGCCGCAGCAAGCCGGCGACGTCACGGACGTCCGCCATGCGTCCCTCACCTCCTCGGACGGCTTCGGCCTGACCGTTCTGGCCGAGCCCGGCGGGGACACACATCCATTGGAGATCAGCGCGTCGCGCTGGACCCCCTTCGACCTCGAAGGGCTCGAACACCCTCATGCGGTGGTGGCACGTGAGGGGACCGTACTGGCGGTCAATCACCGGCAGATGGGCGTGGGCGGCAATGACTCCTGGGGTGCCGCTCCGCTGGAGGACTATCTGCTGCCCGCCGATCGCGCGTACAGCTACTCCTACCGCCTGCGGCCCGCACGCTGACGGCCGGTGGCGTGTTCTTCCGGTGGCGGATCTCCCCCTGATCTCCATGAAAGCGAGCGTAGACGGGACGACGCCGGGCGGTTCTCGACTGTCCACAGCCTCGGTCATACGGTCACACCAATGGGAGGAGTCGAGTTGGAACCACCACTGCGTGACATCACCGTCGTCGCCCTCGAACAGGCCGTCGCCGCACCTTTCGCCACCCGTCAGCTGGCGGATCTCGGCGCCCGGGTGATCAAGGTCGAGCGGCCCGGCCAAGGAGACTTCGCCCGGGCGTACGACCGCAGGGTGAAGGGGATCTCCGCCTATTTCGTCTGGGTCAACCGAGGAAAGGAGAGCGTGGCCCTCGATCTCAAGGCCGACGAGGACCGCGCGTTGCTCGACCGGATCCTCGCCCGAGCCGACGTCTTCGTCCAGAACCTCGGTCCCGGTGCGGCCGAGCGCCTCGGGCTCGGCAGCCAGGTGCTGCGCACCCGCCATCCGCGCCTGATCACCTGCGACATCACGGGCTACGGGGCGACCGGCCCCTACCGCGACAAGAAGGCCTACGACCTTCTGGTGCAGTGCGAGACCGGTCTGCTCTCGATCACGGGCAGTCCCGACTCCCCCGCCCGGCCCGGTATTTCCGTCGCCGACATCGCCGGCGCCATGTACACCTACTCCGGCATCCTCACCGCGCTGTACGAGCGTGAGCGCACCGGCGAAGGCACCGCACTGTCCGTCTCGTTGCTGGACGCGCTCGCCGAGTGGATGGGCCAGCCGTACTTCGCGCAGGCGTACGGCGGCGCTCCGCTCACCCGTAGCGGCGCCCGGCACCCGACCATCTCCCCGTACGGGCACTACGCCTGCGGCGACGGCGCACGGGTCTTCCTGAGCGTGCAGAACGACCGGGAGTGGGTGGCCCTGTGCGAGCGGGTGCTGCGCGAGCCCGGGCTGGTCCGCGATGCCCGCTTCGCGGACAATCCGGCGCGGCGCGCTCACGACGACGAGCTGACCGCCGTCATGGAGAAGCACTTCGCCCGGCACACGGCGGACGGAGTCGTCGCCTTACTGGACGGCGCGGGCATCGCCAACGCGCGACTGCGGTCGGTCGGGGAGTTCGCCGACCATCCACAGCTGCGGGCCCGGGACCGCTGGCGTGAGTTCGACTCGCCCGTGGGCCCGCTGAGGGGGTTGCTGCCGCCGGTCTCGGTGGAAGGACGGGAGGCGGCGATGGGCGCCGTGCCGGAGCTCGGCGCCCATACGGACGCGGTCCGGGCGGAGTTCTCGGCGGACCAGGGGCACGCCTAGCGATCGAGGGGGCGCTTCGCCGTCTCCGGGAGGACCGCGTAGACACAGGCGGAGACCAGGCAGAGCCCGGCCACGTACCAGGGGAAGGCCCCGGGGTGGCCGGACTGCTTGAACCAGGTTCCCAGGTAGGGCGCGGTCCCTCCGAACAACGCGACGGTGAGGGAGTAGGGGAAGCCGATGCCTGCCGCCCTGACCCGCGCGGGGAAGACCTCGGCGTTGACCGCGGCGGCGATCGAGGTGTAGCCGGTGAGCAGCACCATCCCCGCGCACTGCACGAGCAGCAGGGAGAGGAACGCGCTGGTGATCGAGTGCAGCAGGGGCACCGCCAGGATCGCGAACCCCAGCGCGAAGCCGATCAGCAGTGGCCGTCGTCCCACCTTGTCGGACAGCAGTCCGCCGAGTGGCTGGAGGAGGGCGAAGAACGCCAGCGAGAGGGTGCTCGCGATCAGGGCGTCACCCTTGTCGAAACCGGCGTTCACCTGGGCGTAGGTCGGCAGGTATGTGGTCCACGTGTAGTAGGCGAGGGTGCCGCCCGCGGTGATTCCGCAGATGAGGAGGGACTCCCGGGGGTGGCGGCGCAACGCTTCGAACAGGGCGGGGCGCTCCGTGTCCGTTCCGTGCGCCGGCTCCCTCGTCTCCTGGGCGCCCTGCCGGATCCAGAAACCGACCAGGCTGATGAGCGCGCCGATGAGGAACGGCACCCGCCAGCCCCAGTCGCCCATCTGCCCCTCGGTGAGCAGATGGGCGAGGAGTGCGGCGATTCCGGAGGCGAGCAGCTGGCCGATGGTGGTGGACACGTACTGGAAGCTGGAGAACAGCCCTCGTCGGCCGGGTCCCGCCGACTCCACGAGGAACGTCGTCGAGGCGGCGAACTCTCCTCCGACCGACAGTCCCTGGATCAGGCGGGCGACGACCAGGACCACGGGTGCGAGCACGCCGGCGGAGGCGTAGGTGGGCGTGAGCGCCACCAGTAGGCTGCCGCCTCCCATGAGCAGGATCGTGGCGGTGAGGGCGGCCCGGCGGCCACGCCGGTCGGCGATCGAGCCCATCAGCAGGCCGCCGACCGGGCGCATGAAGAAGCCGACGGCGAAGACGGCGAAGGTCGAGAGCAGGGGGACGAGAGAGTTTCCGGAGCCCTTGGGGAAGACCCGGTCGGCGAAGTAGACGGCGAGGAAGGAATAGGCGTACCAGTCGTACCACTCGGCGGCGTTGCCGACGGACGCCGCCGCGAGCTGTCGTATCGAGGAACGAGGGGCGGAGGGCGGTGTTCCTGCCGGTGTCGCGGCGGGAGCGCCGTCCATGGGCAGGGACTTGGATTGCGTCATGATCCCCTGGATCCCCCACCCACCCGCCTCGCACACCTGTCCGAGTCCGGTTCTCGCTGGGTGACCCTGCCAGTGGTACGCACGGGGTTCGTACGAAGCCCACAGGTCTGGGTGGCCCTCCCGGCCGACGGCAGTCTCTTCCTCAGCGGTTCATCCCACGCAAGGAAAAGGCGAGATCATGACAGTTCAGGAAAAGGCTCCGGCGGCGGCACTTCGCACGGAGAAGCGGCGGACGGTGGAAGCCACGACGTCCTGGTCGGCCGGCTGGGCGGCACCGGTCCAGCGGCCGAGCTCCGGATTCGAGGAGAACTGGTCCGAGGCCGGCTTCGCCCGTCAGTCCGTCCGCCAGGTCGTGCGTGTCACCAGTGGAGGCACGGCCGCACGGATACGGCTGTCGAACCGGTTCGGTGAGCAGCCGCTGACCGTGTCCGCCGCGAGCCTCGCCCTGGCCGGAGGGGGCGCCGCGCTCCGGCCCGGAACGGCCAGGGAGGTCACCTTCGGTGGCCTCGCATCGGTGACGATCCCCGCCGGGGGCGAGGCGGTCAGCGACGCGACGGAGCTCCACGCCGAACCCTTGGACTCCGTGGCGGTGACGCTCTTCTTCGACGGTCCGACCGGGCCCGCGACCTTCCACGCCCAGGCCTACGCGACCAGCTACCGGGCGGCGGGCGACCGGACGTCCGATGCCGAGGGAGGGGGCTTCGACGAGCGCACCCACTCCTGGTACTACCTCTCCGACGTCGAACTGTCGGGCGGAGAGCCGCTGAAGGGCACCGTGGTGGCGTTCGGCGACTCGATCACTGACGGCTTCGGCTCCACCGTGGACGCCGACCGTCGCTACCCGGACGTGCTCGCCGAGCGGCTCGCCGCGACCGGCGAACGGTGGGCGGTGCTCAACGCGGGCATCGGCGGCAACCTCGTGCTGAGCGACTCCCCGTGGTACGGCGAACGGGCCGTGAGCCGGTTCGAGCGTGATGTGCTCGACAAGCCCGGGGTCAGTTCCGTGATCGTCTTCGGCGGCCTCAACGACATCGGCTTCAGCGAGGTCGACCTGGAGACCTACAAGCCCAATCCTGATGTCACGGTGGAGCAGTTGATCGCCGGCTACCGGTCACTGATCCGGCGGGCACACGACCGTGGTGTCAAGGTCATCGGGGCGACCATCCTTCCTTTCAAGGGGTCGGAATACCACACCCCGCGGGCCGAGGCGAAGCGTGTCGCGCTCAACGAGTGGATCCGCACGTCCGGGGAGTACGACGCGGTGGCCGACTTCGCCGACGCCCTCGCCTCGGCCGAGGACCCCGAGGTGCTGGCGCCCGCCTATGACAGCGGCGACGTCAAGCACCCCAATGACGCGGGTTACCGGATCATGGCCGAGACCGTCGACCCGGATTCCCTCTGAGCCCTCGCGAGGAGCGTCAGACATCGGCCGTCAGGCGGGCGTCCCGGCGCACGAGGGCGGCGTAGTGCCCGTCGTCCGCGAGGAGTTCCTGATGGGTGCCGCGCTCGGCGACACGGCCGCGGTCGAGGACGACGATCTGATCGGCGTCACGGACCGTGGAGAGCCGGTGGGCGATCGTGATCGTCGTCCGCCCCGCGGAGAGCGCGTCGATGGCCTCCTGCACGGCGTGTTCGGTACGGGTGTCCAGTGCGCTGGTCGCCTCGTCCAGGATGAGGACGGGCGGATCGCGCAGGATCGTACGGGCGATGGCGAGGCGCTGCTTCTCCCCGCCGGAGAAGCGGTAGCCCCGCTCGCCGACCAGGGTGTCGTAGGCCTCGGGGAGGGAGGCGATGTGGTCGTGGATCTGCGCCGCCCGGGCGGCGGCGACGAGCTCCTCGTCGGTCGCGTCCGGCTTGGCGAAACGGAGGTTGTCGGCCACCGAGGCGTGGAAGAGGTAGGTCTCCTGCGAGACCACCCCGACGGCGCGGGCGAGCGTGTCGAAGTCGAGGTCGCGGACGTCGACCCCGTCGAGCAGGACCCTGCCGCCGGTGACGTCGTACAGGCGCGGCACCAGATAGCTGAGGGTGCTCTTCCCGGAGCCGGTCGGGCCGACGACGGCCAGGCTGCCGCCAGCGGGAACGGCCAGGTCGATGCCGCTGAGCGTCGCGCCCAGCCGGCCGGCCGCCTGAGCCTCCGGGTCGTAGGAGAACGTGACGTGCTCGAAGCGGATGTCGCCGCGGATCTTCTCCAGCCGCACCGGGCGGTCCGGCTCGGCGATGTCCACCGGCAGGTCGAGGTACTCGAAGATGCGCTGGAACAGGGCGAGCGAGGTCTGCACCTGCACACCCGTGGAGAGCAAGCTCACTGCGGGGCGGAAAAGGCCCTGCTGGAGGGAGACGAAGGCGACGAGCGTGCCCAGCGATATGGCCGGCCCGCCGGTCCGCAGGGCGGCCATGCCCGCCGCCCAGTAGATGACGGCGGGCATGGCGGCCATCACGATCCCGATGGTGGACATCCGCCAGCGCCCGGCCATGCTGGACCGCACTTCGAGTCCGACGAGCCGCTCGGACTCCTTGCCGAACGCCTGGGTCAGTGAATCCGAGCGCCCCATGGTGCGGCCGAGCAGGATCCCGCTCACCGAAAGGGACTCGGTGACCATCGCGGCCATGGCGGCCATCTGCTTCTGCCGCTGGGAAGTGATCCGCTTGCGCTCACGCCCGACGCGCCGGCTGATCCAGACGAACACCGGCAGCAGGAGCATGGAGACGGCCGTGAGCCGCCAGTCCAGGGCGAGCATCGCGACGATCGTGGCGACGACGCTGGTGAGGTTGGAGACCAGCGAGGTCGCGGTGGAGGTCACGGTGGCCTGCATGCCGCCGATGTCGTTGGCGATGCGGGACTGGACCTCGCCCGTGCGGGTGCGGGTGAAGAAGGCGAGCGGCATGCGCTGGAGGCGGTCGTAGACCGCGGTGCGCAGGTCGTGCATCACACGCTGGCCGACCGTGGTGGAGACGAGGGTCTGGAAGACCCCGAAGACGCTGTTGACCACGGCCGCGGCGATCATGCCGATCGCCAGCAGGCTCAGCAGGCCCGTACGGCCCTGCGGGATGGCGACGTCGAGGACCTCGCGCAGGAGGAACGGCGAGGCCACCGAGACAAGTGAGGAAGCGGCGACGAGCAGCCCGACAAGGGCGAGTCTGCCGCGGTAGGGGCGGAAGAGCCGGAGGATGCGGCGCACCTGCGCGGGCTGCTCCGGGTCGGCGGGCGGGGGCGTCCAGTCGGGTTCGTCGTGACGCATGGGCTCCTAGTTCTCTGATCGCGGAGTGCTCTGGGCGCAGGGTGCGGACAGAGGGAATGCGGAGAGGAACGAGCGGAAGGGCGGCGGAATGGCCGAGGGGAATGATGCCGTACCGAGCATAGCTCACTGTTACCTATGCTCACAATGCACTCCGTCCTGGTAATCTCTGATCATGACCGCCTCCGACCCGTCCGGACAGCTGGCCGAGCAGCTGCTGCGCCTCACGCGCCGGCTCCACCGCGCCCAGAAGCGCTATCTGGACCCGGTCGGCATCACCCCCGCCCAGTCCCGGCTGCTGCGCACGGTGGCGCAGTACGAAGAGCCGCCCCGGATGGCGGATCTCGCCCAGCGCCTCGAAGTGGTGCCGCGGGCGGTCACGACGCTGGTCGACGCCCTGGAGGCGAACGGCGCGGTGCGCCGGGTGCCGGATCCCACCAACCGCCGTGTGATCCGCATCGAGCTCACCGAGGCGGGCCGCGCCACTCTGCGGGAGCTGCGGGAGGCCCGGCGGGCCGCGGTCGAGGACATATTGGCCCCGCTCTCCGCGCAGCAGCGGGACACCCTCGGCAGCCTGCTCACCGAGCTCATGCGAGGCCCCGGCCACCACCTCTGAGACAGGGCGGCGCGTACGCGCCGGGTGGGCCCGAAGCCGGACGGCCTCGGGCCCACCCGGGTCGCGTTCAGCAGTTCCGCCTGTCCTCCGTCAGCTCCCCTTGAGCGGTGGCGAGGGTCCGGTCGTGGCAGGTGCCGGGCCCGAACAGCCGGTAGCGCTCACGGGAGACGCCTGTCGCGTGCCGTTGTTCCCGTGGCACGTTCTGGTTGTACGCGGCGTCCCCGGTGTACGTGTCGTCCAGGTGTGACCAGTCGAGCCTCTCACCGGCGCGCACGGTGGCGCTGTCCGAGCGGTCTCCCATCGTCATCACGGTACGCAGCCGCTCACCCGTCCCACCCGTGATCTCGCCGTCCATGGTGTACGCGCGATGGGTGCGGGTGACCGTCGCGGGGCCCCGGCCGCGGGTCACGACGGTCTCGTCGTCGTTCCAGCGGGCCTGGAGGGCGTCCGTCGACTCCCCTTCCGTCCAGCGGTGCGTGGAGGTGTTGGCGACGTTCCGGTCGACGGTCGTGGTGACCCGGCCGTGCGAGGTGTCGAGGTACCCCGAGACCGTGAGCGAGTCGCGGCCCTCGGCGCGCAGCCGGTGCTCGGTGCCCGGTTGATGCGTGACGGTGCCCGCCGGCTCCCCCGCCCGGTGGGCGGTCAGGGCTCCGGTGACCCGCGACGCCCCGGCGTCCTGCCAGACCAGGACGTTGGTGGGCGTGCTCCAGCCGCTCTGCCCTTCGGGCACCCCGGCCACGGATATCGCGATCCGGTGCGGCTCGCCGTCGTTCAACTGCCCGGCGAACGGCGTGAGGTCGTACTCCACGGGCCGCACGTCGAAGGCGCGCGGGCCGGGGATGACGTACCACAGGAAGGGGTTCGACCATCCGCCCGTCCATACGGTCGGGAAGGGCGCGGCGATTCCCGCGAGTCGGCCGTCCACCGAGACCCTCACCTCTCGGTAGGGGCCGTCCTTGGCCTTGCAGGAATACGGCGCGGCGTCCGGCACGGTGAGGTACCAGAACTCCTCGCAACCGCCGCCCGAACCGGTCGCGTAGACCTCGGCCACGATCCGCTCACTGTTGCGCGGCGTGGTCAACTGCCCCTCGTAGACCGTGCCCACCTGGTGCGCACCGTCCAGGGTGAGGACTTTGTCCGGTGTCCGGGCGGGCTTCACGCGCCCCTCGGCGGCGTAGAACGTCAGCGTCACCTTGACCTTGATGACGCCCGTGTAGGTGCTGTTCACGAGATTGCCGATGAGCATCTCGACCGGCTGCCGGTCGCGCAGCGTGGCGGCGTAGCGGGTGACATCCTTCTCGACGTTCCAGGTGATCCCTTCCGGTGAGGGTTCCGGCGTGGAGGTGCGCAGTACTTCCACACCGCCGATCCGCAGATAGCCGAGACGGTCGTACTGCCGCCCGGCGACGGCGCCTTCGAGGCGCAGGACGACCTTGTTCCAGCGGTCGCCGCATGCCTTGGGCGGGAGATACGTCCCCCGGTAGGGGGTGTAGTCGCGGAATTCCGTGTCGGCGACGGTGACCTTGCACGAGGTGGTGTCCGGTACGGACACCGGGGGCCCGGCGGTGACCGGATCGTGCCAGTCGGTGCCGAATTCCGTGGGCGGCGCCGAGGCCGTGGCGGGGCCGATGCCCAGCGTCAGGCCGACGGCCGCGGCGCACAGCGCGAGAAGCAGTCGTCTCATGTGGCAGGAGTGAAGCGCTTCGTACTGCCGTACGCCAGTGCTCCTTTGGCCGTATCCGGGGCGGGGTGGGAAAACCAGTTGAACGCCGTGGTCGTGTGGCGCAAGCCTTGCACAGGCCCTCTCCGCGCCCCGACCCCCTGGGATGTCATGCAGATTCGCGATCTTCCGTATACCGATCCCGGCCGACCTGACGTACGGTCGGGGCCGCGGTTCCTGCTCTGGCTCGGGCGGAAGCAGGTCGCCGGCCAGGTCAAGGCCATGCTGTGGGGCGTCCTGCACATGGCCGCGGTGGCGTTGCTGCCGGTCGTCCTGGGGATCGCCGTGCAGGCCGTGGTCGACCGGTCCGGTGGCCGGTTGGCGCTGGCGGGCGGGCTGATGGTGCTGCTGGGCACGCTGATCGCGCTGGGCGACACGATGCTGCACCGTGTGGCCGTCACCAACTGGATCACGGCCGCCGCCCGGGTGCAGCAGCTCCTGGCCCGGCGCACGGCCGAGTTGGGGGCCACGCTCACGCGCAGGGTCGCGGCCGGTGAGATCGTCGCGGTGTCGACGGGTGACGTCGAGAAGATCGGCTGGTTCGTCGAGGCCTTCTCGCGGTTCCTCTCCGCCGCGCTGACGACGGTGGCGGTGTGCGTGGCGCTCGTGATCTACCAGCCGACGCTCGGTGTGGTCACGGCGATCGGGGTCCCGGTGCTGGTCCTGGCCGTGCTGCCGTTGCTGCCGCACGCGACGAAGCGGGCCGACGACCAGCGTGACAAGGCGGGCCGGGCGACCGAGCTGGCGTCCGACACGGTGGCCGGTCTGCGAGTGCTGCGCGGCATCGGTGGCGAGGAGCTGTTCCTGACTCGCTACCGCCGGGCCTCGCAAGAGGTCCGCAAGGCGGCCGTGCACAGCGCCCGGATGTGGGCGCTGATCGCGGCGGTGCAGGTGCTGCTGCCGGGGCTGCTGCTGATCGCGGTCGTCTGGTACGGCGTCGGACTGGTCCAGGACGGCCGGATCGGTGTGGGCGAGCTGGTCACGGTCTACGGCACGGTGACGTTCCTGCTGTTCCCGCTGCGCCAGTTCGAGGAGATCGCGATGGCGTACTCCTTCTCCCGCCCGTCCGCGGCGCGCGCCGCGCGGGTGCTGGCACTGCGGCGCACCGTGCCGGCGGCGGACGCCGCACGGGCCGGCAAGGCGCTGTCGGGCGATCTCCACGACCCGGCGAGCGGGCTGCACGCCCCGGCCGGCCGGCTGACCGCGGTGGTCTGCGGCGACCCGGACGCCGCCGGCCGGCTCGCCGAGCGGCTGGGCGGGCACGCGACCGGTGCGACGGAGGCACCGTCGGTGCTGCTGGGCGGTGTGGCACTGGACGAGGTGCCGCTGGACGAGGCCCGTACGGCGGTGCTCGTCCAGGACAAGGACCCCGTGCTGCTGTCGGGGACGCTCGCCGAGCTTCTCGACGTGCCCTCCTCGGGAGAGGTAGGGGCCGACGCGGCGCTGAAGGCGGCGCAGTGCGGCGATGTGCTGACCGCGCTGGCGCAGGCGTCGGCGGACGACTCCGGTGATCCCATGCGGACCCGGATCACCGAGCGCGGCCGGTCGCTGTCCGGAGGGCAGCGCCAACGGCTGGCGCTGGCCCGGTCGCTGGTCACCGACCCGGAGGTGCTGGTGCTGGACGAACCGACCTCGGCGGTCGACTCGCACACGGAGGCCCGCATCGCGGACGGCCTGAAGGAGCTGCGGCAGGGCCGTACGACGGTGGTGTTCTCCTCCAGCCCACTGCTGCTGGACCGCGCCGATCGCGTGGTGTTCACCCGGGAGGACCGGGTGGTGGCCGTGGGCAGACACCGCGAGCTGCTGCGTGACGCTCCCGCGTACCGGGCGGTCGTCACGCGCGAGACCGACGAGGAGGGCGCCGGGCCCGCGCGGAGCGCGGCCGGTGCGGACACGGGGGCGCTCGACACCGAGCTCACCCGTCTGGAGAAGACCGAACAGATCGAGGAGTCGGCATGATCGGCGTGGCGCCACCGGCGTACGACCCGGCGGCACCGGAGTCGGCGACGACCCTGCCGGTCGCCGCGCCCGCGACCGTACGGAGCTATGTACGGGGGATGCTCCGCAGGCACCGCAAGGCCTTCGCCCTGCTGGTGGCGGTGAACGCGGTCGCGGTGACGGCCTCCATGGTCGGCCCGTACCTGCTGGGCGGCCTGGTCGAGAACCTGTCGTCGGGGAAGGAGGACCTCCGGCTGGGGCAGGCGATCTCGCTCTTCGCGGTCGCCTTGGGTGTGCAGACCGTGTTCGTCCGGATGGTGCGGCTGCGCGGGGCGGTGCTCGGCGAGGAGATGCTGGCGGACCTGCGTGAGGACTTCCTGGTGCGGTCGGTGGCCCTCCCGCCGGGCGTTCTGGAGCGGGCGGGCACGGGTGATCTACTGTCCCGCATCACCACCGACATCGACCGGCTGGCGGAAGCCATGCGGGAGGCCGTGCCGCAGTTGGCGATCGGTTTCGTGTGGGCCGGGCTGCTGCTGGGCGCGCTGACGTTGACCGCGCCGCCGCTGGCACTGTGTGTGCTGGTCGCGCTCCCGGTGCTCGTGATCGGTTGCCGCTGGTACTTCCGGCGGGCACCCGCCGCCTATCGGTCGGAGGCCGCGGGGTACGCGGCGGTGGCGGCCTCGCTCACGGAGACCGTGGACGCGGGGCGGACGATCGAGGCGCACCGGCTGGGTGAGCGCCGGGTGGAGCTCTCGGACCGGCGGGTGGCGGAGTGGACCCGGTGGGAGCGCTACACGCTGTGGCTGCGCTCGGTGCTGTTCCCGGTGATCAATGCGACGCACTCGCTGGTCTTCGGCTCGGTGCTGATCGTCGGTGGCGTCTTCGTGCTCCAGGGCTGGGTCTCGGTCGGCCAGCTGACGACGGGAGCGCTCTTCGCGCAGATGCTGATCGACCCGATCGGGCTGATCCTGCGCTGGTACGACGAGCTCCAGGTCGCCCAGGTGTCGCTGGCCCGTCTGGTGGGGGTCCGTGAGATCGAGCCGGACGGCGCGGACGAGGACGTGGCGCCCCGGGGGCGGACGGTGCGCGCGGACGAGGTGCGCTTCGGCTACCGGGAGGGCAGCGACGTGCTCCACGGTGTGTCCTTGGAGGTCCCGCCGGGCAGCCGGGTCGCGCTGGTCGGGCCGTCCGGCGCGGGCAAGTCGACGCTGGGCCGGCTGCTGGCCGGGATCTACGCGCCGCGCTCGGGCAGGGTGACGCTCGGCGGCGCGGAGCTGGCGCGGATGCCGGCGGAGAGCGTGCGCCGGCACGTGGCGCTGGTCAACCAGGAGCACCATGTCTTCGTGGGCTCGCTGCGGGACAATCTGCGGCTCGCCCGCGCGAGCGCCGACGACGGCGAGCTGTGGGAGGCGCTCGCGGCGGTGGACGCGGAGGACTGGGCGCGGGCCCTGGAGAGCGGCCTGGACACGGAGGTCGGTTCGGGCGGGGTCGTGCTGACCCCGGCCCAGGCGCAGCAGGTCGCGCTGGCCCGGCTCGTCCTCGCCGATCCGCACACGCTGGTGCTGGACGAGGCGACGTCGTTGCTGGACCCGCGCGCGGCCCGGCACCTGGAGCGTTCGCTGGCGCGTGTGCTGGAAGGCCGGACGGTCGTGGCGATCGCGCACCGGCTGCACACCGCGCACGACGCGGATGTGATCGCGGTGACGGAGGACGGCCGGATCACCGAGCTGGGCAGCCACGACGAGCTGGTCGCGGCGGACGGCGCGTACGCGTCGCTGTGGCGCTCCTGGCATCAGTGACCGGCGCGTCGGTGACCGGCCGGGGCCGGGGGCCGGGAGGTCAGATGACTCCCAGGCCCCCGAGCCCGCCCACGCCGCCGAGTACGACGAAGGCCGGCATGAGTACCTTCAGCTCCACCCAGCTGCCCGCCCGGAAGCGCATGGCCTTCGGCGGCCCGACGGGGTACCAGCGCTTGCGGCCGATGGGTATCGGCCAGAGGATCGGGCACCCGGAGACCGTGAGCGCGTCCCCGATGTCGTGCACGAGGGCGCCGAGGACGATGGGCAGGCCGAGCCACATGTACTCCTGGCCCGCGCCGGTGAAGAGCCAGTCGGCGCCGTTGCCCGGTTCGTTGAGGACTCCGGCCAGGATCCAGGCGCTGGTGGCGCCGAGGAGCCACACCAGGACGTCGCTGGAGGTCCGGGCCATGCGCCACAGCAGCCCTTCGACGGCGAGCACCAGGTGGACGAAGAGGATGCCGAGCACGGCCCAGCGACCGCCGGTCATGGCGAGGACCGAGGCGCCGGTGCCTATCAGCACCGCCCAGAGCCAGGTGTGGGTGAGGGTACGGTGACCGCCGTTGCGCCGGGGGTCACCATGGCCCCGGGTGGCCTTGTAGACGGAGTGCGACAGCTTGTCGATGATCTCGCAGAGGCCACGTGAGATCGGGCCGAACGCTCTGGATATCGTGGCGGACTTGTGGTCGAGGTCGGGCGCGAGTGCCGCGCCGGCGCAGATCAGGGCGCCGACGATGAGCACGGGCCAGGGCATGGGGTGCCCGGCCGCCGCGACCGCCGATCCCACCCCCAGCCAGGCGGCAGCGCCTGAGAGCGAGTGCGCCGGTCCCATCATTCCGATTCCACCCCTTTTGTAGGCCGAAGTCCCGTTTTTCTGACATCGGGTCGGCGACTCAGCGTAGCCCCCGATGATCATCGATCCGCCGCCCGGTTCTCTGATCCGGCCATGGGCCAGGCAGTATGGAGGCGTGACCCTTATCGATCAGATGCCGAGCCATGCCGACCCCGATGCCCTCTTCGAGGCTTTCTCGACCTGGGCCGAGGAGCGGGGTATCTCGCTGTACCCCGCGCAGGAGGAGGCACTGATCGAGGTCGTCTCCGGCGCGAACGTGATCCTGTCGACCCCGACAGGGTCGGGCAAGAGCCTCGTCGCGGCGGGCGCGCACTTCACCGCGCTGGCCAACGACCAGGTGACCTTCTACACCGCGCCCATCAAGGCGCTGGTCTCGGAGAAGTTCTTCGACCTGTGCAAGATCTTCGGCACGGAGAACGTCGGCATGCTCACCGGCGACGCCTCGGTCAACGCCGACGCGCCCGTGATCTGCTGCACGGCCGAGGTCCTCGCCTCCATCGCGCTGCGGGACGGCAAGGACGCCGACATCGGCCAGGTCGTGATGGACGAGTTCCACTTCTACGCGGAGCCCGACCGGGGCTGGGCCTGGCAGATCCCGCTGCTCGAACTGCCGCAGGCCCAGTTCATCCTGATGTCCGCGACGCTGGGTGACGTCTCCCGCTTCGAGGAGGACCTCACCCGGCGCACCGGCCGGCCCACCACCGTGGTCCGCTCCGCCACCCGCCCGGTCCCGCTGTCCTACGAATACCGCGCGACGCCCCTCACCGAGACCCTGACCGAGCTGCTCCAGACGCAGCAGGCACCGGTGTACATCGTGCACTTCACCCAGGCGGCCGCCGTGGAGCGGGCGCAGGCGCTCATGAGCATCAACATGTGCTCGCGCGAGGAGAAGGACGAGATCGCCAAGCTGATCGGCAATTTCCGCTTCACCACGAAGTTCGGACGGAACCTCTCGCGCTACGTCCGGCACGGCATCGGCGTGCACCACGCCGGCATGCTGCCCAAGTACCGGCGGCTGGTGGAGCGGCTGGCCCAGGCCGGTCTGCTGAAGGTCATCTGCGGTACGGACACGCTCGGCGTCGGCGTCAACGTGCCGATCCGCACGGTGCTGTTCACCGCACTCACGAAGTACGACGGCCAGCGGGTGCGCACGCTGCGGGCCCGGGAGTTCCACCAGATCGCGGGCCGGGCCGGCCGGGCCGGTTTCGACACGGCCGGATTCGTCGTCGCCCAGGCGCCCGAGCACGTCGTGGAGAACGAGAAGGCGCTGGCCAAGGCGGGCGACGACCCTAAGAAGCGGCGCAAGGTGGTCCGTAAGAAGGCGCCCGAGGGCTTCGTCAACTGGGGCGAGAACACCTTCGAGAAGCTCATCGCCTCCGAGCCGGAGCAGCTCACCTCCCGCTTCCGCGTCACGCACGCGATGCTGCTGGCCGTCATCGCGCGGCCCGGCGACGCCTTCCAGGCGATGCGCCGGCTGCTGGAGGACAACCACGAGCCGCGCCGGAACCAACTGCGGCACATCCGCCGCGCCATCGCCATCTACCGCTCGCTGCTGGACGGCGGCGTGGTCGAGCGGCTCGACGAGCCCGACGCCGAGGGCCGGATCATCCGCCTGACGGTGGACCTCCAGTCGGACTTCGCCCTCAACCAGCCGCTGTCGACCTTCGCGCTCGCCGCCTTCGAGCTCCTCGACCCGGAGTCGCCGTCCTACGCCCTGGACATGGTCTCCGTCGTCGAGTCGACGCTCGACGACCCCCGGCAGATCCTGGCCGCGCAGCAGAACAAGGCACGGGGCGAGGCCGTCGCGGCGATGAAGGCGGACGGCGTCGAGTACGAGGACCGCATGGAGCGGCTCATGGACGTCACCTACCCCAAGCCGCTGGAAGAGGTGCTGTCCCACGCCTACGACGTCTACCGCAGGAGCCACCCCTGGGTCGGCGACCACCCGCTGTCGCCGAAGTCGGTCATCCGCGACATGTACGAGCGCGCGATGACCTTCACGGAGTTCACCTCCTTCTACGACCTCGCCCGGACCGAGGGCATCGTGCTGCGCTATCTCGCCAGCGCGTTCAAGGCGCTGGACCACACCGTGCCCGACGACCTCAAGTCCGACGACTTCGAGGACCTGATCGCCTGGCTGGGCGAGATGGTGCGCCAGGTCGACTCCAGCCTGCTGGACGAGTGGGAGCAGCTGGCCAACCCGGAGGTGGAGACGGCGGAGCAGGCCCAGGAGCGGGCCGACCAGGTGAAGCCGGTCACCGCCAACGCCCGCGCCTTCCGGGTGCTGGTGCGCAACGCGATGTTCCGCCGGGTCGAGCTGGCCGCCCTCGACAAGGTCGGCGAGCTCGGCGAGATGGATGCCGAGGCCGGCTGGGACGAGGACCGCTGGGGCGAGGCCATGGACGCCTACTGGGACGAATACGACGAGCTGGGCACCGGCCCGGACGCCCGGGGGCCGAAGCTGCTGCGGATCGAGGAGAAGCCGGAGGACGGTCTGTGGCGGGTCCGGCAGACCTTCGCCGACCCGAACGGCGACCACGACTGGGGCATCTCCGCCGAGGTGGACCTCGCGGCCTCCGACGAGGAAGGCCGCGCGGTGGTCCGCGTCATGGACGTCGGTCAGCTGTAGCCTCCGAGGCACCGCCCGCGCGGTGCCCTCGAGCGGTGAAGGAGTGCCGATGACCAGTCCCACCGACCGGCTGGTGGGTCTGCTCGACCTGGAGCAGATCGACCTGAACATCTTCCGGGGCCGCAGCCCGGACGAGTCGCTGCAGCGTGTCTTCGGCGGCCAGGTGGCCGGGCAGGCGCTGGTCGCGGCGGGGCGGACCACCGACGGCGACCGTCCCGTGCATTCGCTCCACGCGTACTTCCTGCGCCCCGGCCGGCCCGGGGTGCCCATCGTGTACCAGGTGGAGCGGGTGCGCGACGGACGGTCCTTCACCACCCGGCGGGTGGTGGCCGTCCAGCAGGGCCGTACGATCTTCAACCTCACCGCCTCCTTCCATCACAGCGAACCGGGGTTCGAGCACCAGGTGGCGGCGCCCCGGGTGCCGGGCCCCGAGGAGCTGCCCAAGCTCGCCGACGAGATCCGCGAACATCTCGGCGGCGAGCTGCCGAGCGCGCTCCGGCACATGGAGCGCAGGCTGGCCTTCGACATCCGGTACGTGGACCGGCTGCGCTGGACCGCGCGGGAACTGGCCGACGCGGAACCGCGCAGCGCGGTGTGGATGCGCGCGCTCGGACCTCTCGGCGACGACCCGCTCGTCCACACCTGCGCCCTCACCTACGCCAGCGACATGACGCTCCTGGACGCGGTGCGCATCCCCGTCGAGCCGCTGTGGGGGCAGCGCGGCTTCGACATGGCCTCCCTGGACCACGCGATGTGGTTCCACCGGCCCATCCACGCCGATCAGTGGTTCCTCTACCAGCAGGAGTCCCCGATCGCGACGGGTGCCAGGGGGCTGGCCCGAGGCCAGATCTTCGACCGCGAGGGTCGGCTGCTGGTCTCGGTGATGCAGGAAGGACTCTTCCGCAAGATGCCGTGAGAGGCCGTGAGAGGCACCGGGGAACCGGCACCGGGCCCACACACCGCCAGGCGCACGGACGGAGCGTCACCTCCGGCCCCGCAGCCGCCCCCACAGCGCGCGCAGCCCCACCGCCGACTCCGGCTCCGGCAGCGCGTCCCGGGCCGGCCTCACCTCACCGGCCGAAGGTTCTTTCCGGACCGAAGGCTCTTCCGTGACCGCCACCTCTACCCGGCGCCCTTCGGGCCCGGTGACGGGGCAGGCGGCACGGGCCCGCGCCAGGGCGGCCGTGAGCTGCTCGCGGTACCAGGCGATCTCCCCGGGATCCGTCGCCAGGGTCACCCGCTCCACCACCGCGCGGACGAGCTGCGTGTCCGCGCGGACGGCCGACAGCTCCGGCCTCAGCTCGCTCACGCGGGCCCGTTCGTACGGATCCGGTACCGCGTCGGCCAGCTGCTCGGGGCCGAGCACCGACGCCGTGGCGGCCGCTCGCTCCCACGGATCGTCGGTCAGCGCCAGCAGCTGGTCGAGCCGCCGGGCACGCCACCCGCGGGCTCTGCGGTCCTCGCGCTCCTCCAAGGCGTCGCGCAGGGCCGCCGGTGTGCGTCCGGTGAGGAGTTCGGGGCTCGCGTCGGCGAAATCCACGAGATCGGTGGCCAGATAGTGCCAGACCACGGCGCGATAGCGGTTCACGTAGAAACGGACGGGGGCGAAACAGCCGGCACGGGCCAGGCGTCCGAACCGGGCCGGGCTGATGCCCATGAGCTCGGCCCCCTCGGACGTGCCCACCACCCACACTCGGGTGCGCAGGGCCTCCGGGAACCCTGGGGCGCCCATGTGCCGGTCGATCTCCTCCCGCGCGATCCGGCGCCGGCCGCCCGGCCCGGCGGTGAAGGTCCGCACGAGCCCCAGCTGGACGGCCAGCTCGAACTCGCGCGGCTTGAGCTCCAGCTCCCGCGCGGCCCTCGCGAACGGGACAGCGGCCACGGCCGTCCCCCGCTTCTGACACTGCTGCACTGCCATGACAGCCTCCCCGCCCCACTTCGGTCACCGACAGTGACGAAGATAGTGCCGGGTCGCGACAGCGCGTCAGCCCTGTGGATAACTCCCGTCAGCGCCCACGCCCCGGGGCGGTGCCGTCGGCGTCCCCCTGTCGGCGGGTCTCGATGCCCAGATGTTCGCCGACACGGTTGACCAGCAGCGTCATCTCGTAGGCGACCTGCCCGATGTCCGCGCCCGGCCCGCCGAGGACGCACAGGCAGCTCCCGCCCCCCGCCGCCGTCACGAACAGCACGCCTTCGTCGAATTCGACCATCGTCTGGCGCACCCCGCCCGCCCTGAACTGCCGTCCGGTGCCCTTCGCCAGGCTGTGCAGCCCGGACGCGACCGCCGCGAGGTGCTCGGCGTCCTCCCTCTCGAGGGAGGTGCTCGCGCCCGTCACCAGGCCGTCGTTGGACAGCACCAACGCGTGGCGTATGTTCTCGACGCGCTCGGTCAGGTCGTCGAGCATCCAGTCGAGTTCCTTGCTGAGTGCCATGTCCCGCCTCCCCGTTCCGCTCTTCCCCGTGACTGCCGTGCCAGCCTTGCCCACCGGCGCGCCGTCGGCAACCCGCCCGTACCGTCGGCACGTCCCTGTCGGCCGGTTGGCGCAAGATGGGGACGCGGCGCGGACAAGGTCACGAAGGCCGACGCCGTGTCCGGACGGCCGGGCAGCCGCCCGGACAACCGATTCCCCCCTCGCCGAAGGAGCCATGACGTGAGCGACGACCCCACCCGGGTGCGGGAGTTCTTCACCGCGCGGGCCGACGACTGGGACGCCAGGTTCCCCGACGACGGGCCCGCCTACGGTGCGGCGGTCGCCGACCTCGGCCTGCGCCCCGGTGACGTGGTGCTGGACGCGGGGTGCGGAACGGGCCGGGCATTGCCGGCGCTGCGCGGGGCCGTGGGCCCGCGCGGGGTCGTACTGGGCGCGGACCTCACACCCGCGATGCTGCGGGCCGCCGTACGGGCCGGCCGGGACAGCGACGGAAAGCTCCTCCTGGCGGACGTCACGCGGTTGCCGCTCCGGGACGGCTCGGTCGACGCCGTCTTCGCGGCCGGACTCGTCTCCCATCTCGCCGACGCGGAGGCGGGCTTCCGCGAGCTGGCGCGGATCGTCCGTCCCGGGGGCCGCCTCGCGCTCTTCCACCCGGTCGGGCGGGCGGCGCTCGCCGCGCGCCATGGGCGGCGGATGACGGCGGACGACGAGCGGGCGGAGGAGAATCTCGGGCCGCTCCTGTGGAGGGGTGGGTGGCGGATGGTGTCTTATGCGGATGAGGACGCGCGGTTCCTGGTCATCGCGGACCGTTCGTGACGCGTGGGGGTGAGCGTTGCCGGGTCTGTTGCCAGGACGGTACCGCCGGGGGCAGTGCGATCAGGGCGGGAGCGGGTAGCCGTTCCGGCCCGGTCGGCTCTTTCCCCGGCCCCGCCCTTCCCGGAACCGGGGCTCCGCCCCGGACCCCGGACCTCACACGCCGGACGGGCTGAATCGCCCTACGCCACCGCCGCCACGAAGTCCTCCGGATTGTCGAACATGATGTTGTGACCGGCCCCCGCGATCGTCCTTACGGTCACCCCGGCCGCGGTCAGTTCCGGACGGCGGGGTATGTCGTCGCCGTGCTCCCCCACCAGGTACACACGCGGAATGTCGAGTTCCAGGAGCATGGCGCGCATCGTCGGCGTGGTCCCGCGGACCAGGGCGACCGCGGTGCGGTGGAGGGCGGTCGGGTCCGCCAGGCGCATCGTCGCGCGCCACAGGGGGCCGACCCGCTCCAGCGTCTCCTCGAAGCCCCCGCCCCGCACGAACGCTTCCTCCGTGTAGGCCGCGATGCCGCTGCTCCCGGCCGTCCTGGGCGGGTTCGGGTCGAGGTTCGCCTCCGCCAGGACCAGGCGTGAGACCAGGTCGGGACGCCGGGAGGCGAGCACGACGGCGACGGCGCCGCCCATGCTGTGCCCGATCAGCTCGGCGCCGCGCGCCCCGGCCACGTCAAGGACCGCGGCCAGGGCGTCGGCGTGTTCCTCCAGGGTGTAACCGAAGTCGAGCGGGCGGTCGCTGACGCCGTGTCCGGGAAGGTCCACGAAGAGCGACCGCCGCCCGGCCAGGGCCGGGTCCGCGGCGATGTGCGCGTGGTAGACGGCCGAGGACGAACCGAGGCCGTGGACGTAGACCCGCGCGGGTCCCTCCCCCGCCGCCTCGGTCCATCGCACGAACGCCCCCGCGGGACCGAACCCGACCTGCCGCATACCCCGCACCCCTTCGACGACTCCACTCGGAAGAGCCACACTATCCCCGCGCTTCGAGCAACCGTTCGCCGGGCGGGCGGCGGGTGAGAGCGGGCGTCACCTCCCGTGGGGCACCGGGCACGCTCCCAGCCGCTTGGCCGCTTGAGCGCCGTGGAAGGTACCGAGTTCGGCGACGTCGTAGCCGTTCGGATAGCCCTTGATCTCGCGGTTCTGGCGGGCGTGGTGCGGGGTGCGCCTCGGCGGGAGGAGCCGCACGGCCTTGGCCCTGGCGCGCAGCGCCCCCTGGACCAGGGCGCGGGCGGCGGGGTGCGGGCTCTCGTAGCGGAAAGCACGCAGCAAAGGCTCGTCCAGGAGCGCCTTGCTCGCACCGCGGACAAGCGGAGCGAGAGGCGCCGGATACCAGGAGGCCATCAGGTCCAAAGTGGCGTCCGAGACGGCCCTTCCGTCCTCGTCCCACCCGAAATGGGCATCCTCGTACTCGTCGAGGCAACGGCCGAAGTCGTCGTAACTCTCAGGTATGTCCTGGATACCCATATGCCGGCCGAGGGTCCGGTAGTAGGCCGCCATGGCCCGTCGCTCGTGCTCGGAAACCCTTCGCCAGCCGTAGCGGTCGAGCCACCTTCCGGGCACCGCGACAAAGGTGCACAGGACGTAGCGCATATCGTCGTTGCTGATGTCATAGCTGCGGTGCATCTGGTTGATACGGCGGATCGCGGACCTGCCGGTCGTGGTGTCGAAACCGTGCTCCACGACCGCGTCGAGCAGCAGCGTGGTGTCGTCGTACCGCTTCTGCGTACGGTTGACGAACTCGCCGGTCTCACCCAGGAGACGGCCGATGCTGGGCACGGCGTAAGTCCTGTAAAGGGCGAGCTCCAATGCCCGCGCCATGTCCCAGGGGAATTCGAGGGTCGACGTGATCTGATAGATCCGGAGGAAGTCATTCTCGGGGTCGAGCCGCTGAATCTCCCTGAGCCGGTCGAAGCGTTTCACCGCGCTGTCTCCCTTTCGTTCGTCGGAGGTTCAACTCTACGTCCGAAGGGCACACTTGAACGACCGCACGGCAAACTCTTCACGGGGCAGGTGATCCGCGTGTTCGACAAGCTCCGCAGGCGTTTCGAGAATGCCTGGCACGTCCCCTCTCCGCCACCGCCCGCGGGCCGGCAGCGGAATCTCTTCGAGGCGGCGGCCGTCTACGTGGCGGCATGCGCCGAGGACGACCACGAGCGGTGCGCGGAGGCGTCCCGGTGGGTGTCGCCGGAGGCCCTCTGCTTCGGCGTGAACGAGCTCGCCTGTCGCGCCGTCATAGCGCTCGCCCGCGAGCACGACGAGTCACCGCAGCGCGTGGCACGGTCCCTGCTCGGCCTGCCAGGGGCCTGAGACAGCCGCCCCTCGGGCACGCGCTCACGTTCCGCTCCGCCACTGTTCCCCGCCCCGTCACCCGAAAGGCGTGTACATGTCATTCCGTCAGCCTACATTGCCATCGAAGCCGCAGGCGCCCACCCCCTGCCCCCAGCCCGCTCCCCCTGTACGGAGGATCCGTGTCCGCCGCAGCCCACCACCCCCACAGACCCCGCCGCCCCCGCCGCCGTCCGGGCGCCCTGATCGCGTCCTTCGCGCTCGCCGCCACGTCCCTGGGCCTGTGGGCCTCCGAGTCCTCGGCCGCGGCGGCCGTGCCCACGCCCGACCACGTCGTGGTCGTCGTCTTCGAGAACCACGCCTACGGCCAGGTCATCGGCACCTCCAGCGCCCCGTACATCAACTCCCTGGTCGCCGGTGGCGCCGACCTGACGAGCTCGTACGCCGAGACGCACCCCAGCCAGCCGAACTACTACGCGCTCTTCTCGGGCGACACCCAAGACGTCACCGACGACAGCTGCGTCACCCCCGGCTTCAGCGACGAGGCCAACCTCGCCTCCGAGCTCATCGCCGCCGGTAAGACCTGGGCCAGCTACAACGAGTCCCTGCCCGGCGAGGGCTCGACCGTGTGCAAGAGCGGCAAGTACGCGCAGAAGCACAACCCGTGGTTCGGCTTCGGGAACGTGCCCACCAACACCGCCCACACCATGAGCGCCTTCCCCACCGACTACACGAAGCTGCCCACGGTCTCCTTCGTCGTCCCCAACCTCTGCAGTGACATGCACGACTGCTCCGTGCGCACCGGCGACACCTGGCTGAAGAACAACCTCAAGGGCTACGCCGACTGGGCCAAGACCCACAACAGCCTGCTCCTCATCACCTTCGACGAGGACAACCGGCTGAGCGGCAACCGCATCCCGACCGTCCTGTACGGCCAGCCGGTCAAGGCGGGCGTCACCTCGGGGACGACCTACAACCACTACGACGTGCTGCGCACCCTCGAGGACATGTACGGCACCACCCACGCCGGACAGGCCGCGAACGCCAAGGACATCACCGGCATCTGGAACAGCTGACCGTGTACGTCGCGGACAACCGCACCGTTCCGGACCGAACCCCGGACCGCGCACAGGACCACCCCGACACCGCCGGCCGGCGACCCCTCCCCGGCCGGCGGGCCGTGGCCGTCCCCGGCGCCGTGCTCGCCCTGGGCACCGTCAGCCTGGTCACCGACGTCTCCTCGGAGATGGTGGCCGCCGTCCTGCCGCTCTACCTGGTCGCCGAGCTCGGTCTGTCGCCGCTCGGCTTCGGCCTTCTGGACGGCGTCTACAACGGCGTCAGCGCGCTCGTACGCCTCGTGGGCGGCGGGCTCTCCGACCGGGGCCGCGGGCCCAAATCCGTGGCGCTCGCCGGCTACGGTCTGTCCGCCCTCTGCAAGCCCCTGCTGCTCGTCGCGCACGGCATGCCGCTGATCGGCGCCGTGCTGGCCGCCGACCGCACCGGCAAGGGGCTGCGCACGGCGCCACGCGACGCGATGATCTCGCTGGCCTGCGAACCCGGCGCCCGGGGGCGGGCGTTCGGCGTGCACCGGGCGATGGACACCGCGGGCGCGCTGCTCGGCCCGCTGGTGGCGTTCATGATCCTGCGGGCCGCCGCGGGCGGCTACGACGCCGTCTTCACCGTCAGCGGCTGTGTGGCCGCCCTGGGCGTCCTCGTCCTCCTGCTGTTCGTACCGGGCCGGACCACCGTGCCGACGACCCCGGCGCCCGAGGAGGGCAGGGCGCCGCTGCGCGCCGTACTGCGCCGTCCCGGTGTCCGCCGTCTGACCGGCTGCGCCGTGCTGCTGGGCCTGACCACGGTCAGCGACTCCTTCCTCTACCTCACCCTGCAACGGCGCCTGGACCTGTCCGAGGCGTGGTTCCCCCTGCTGCCCCTGGGAACGGCCTCCGCCTTCCTCCTGCTGGCCGTGCCCCTGGGCGTGGTCGCCGACCGCGTGGGCCGACGGAAGCTCTTCCTCTGCGGCCATCTCGCGCTCCTCGCGGCCTACGGTCTGCTCGTCGCCCCGCTCGGCGAGTCCGCCGCGCTCTGCTGCCTCGTGCTCGCGCTGCACGGGAGCTTCTACGCGGCCACCGACGGCGTCCTGGCCGCCGCGACCGCCGACGCCGTGCCGAGCGCGGTACGGGGCACCGGGCTGGCCGTGGTGCAGACCGGTCAGGCCGCCGCCCGCTTCGTCTGCTCGATCGCGTTCGGCGCGGCCTGGACCGTCTGGGGCGACCGCACGGCGCTGGGCGCCGCTGCCGCCGGGCTCGTGCTGTCCACCGCCGCCGGCACGCTCCTGCTGCGCCCCGCGCCCGCCAAGTCCCCGCCGACGTCCCACCGGAGTCCTTCCGTTGAACCGTAAGAGTCACGTGAGCCGTAAGAGCCGCGTCCTGATCCTCCTCGTCGCCGTCCTGGTCCTCGGCGGTGTCGCCGTGGGCGCCACCCTGCACGCCGCCGGGCGGGCGGCGGAGAAGGACCGTGTCCGGTCCGGCGGACCGGCCGTGCGCTCCGGTGAGGTCGCCCTGGACGCGCCCGGGGTCAGCGTGTTCCAGAACATGGCCTGGGGTCCGCACCGCGACGAGATCGCGTCGGTCCCGGCCGGGGACCCCGCGGGTCCGCGCACCTCGTCCGGGGTGCGCTGCCTGCGCTTCCACACGGCCGGCGGCACCGGCGTCTGCCTGCGCGCCGTGCGCGGCGGGCTCCGCGACACCTACCGCGCCGTGGTCCTCGACGCCCGCCTGCGCGAGACACACCGCTACGACCTGGCGGGCGTGCCCTCCCGCGCCCGGGTCTCCCCCGGCGGCCGCAGCGCCGCCTGGACCGTCTTCGTCAGCGGCGACTCGTACGCGGGCACGGCGTTCTCGACGCGTACGTCGGTGCTCGACCTCCGCACCGGCCACCTGGACCGGACGCTGGAGGACTACCGCTTCTTCCTGGACGGCCGGCCCCGCAAGCCGGTGGACCTCAACCTCTGGGGCGTCACCTTCGCCGACGACACGCGGTTCTACGCGACGGCCGCGACCGGTGGCCGGACGTACCTCGTCCGGGGTGACCGTGCGGCCCGGACCCTGCGCACCGTGCACACCAACGTCGAGTGTCCGTCGCTCTCACCGGACGGGACGCGGATCGCCTACAAGAAGCGCGTGGAGGACGCGTCCTCCGACGCGCCCTGGCGGCTGTATGTCCTGGACCTGCGCACGCTGCGGGAGACGCCCACGGCCGAGCGGCGCAGCGTCGACGACCAGGCGGTCTGGCGGGACGGCGGGACCCTCGTCTACTCCCTGCCGGGCGACTACGGATCCGACCTGTGGACCGTGCCGGCGGACGGTTCGGGCAGCCCGTCGGTCTCGATGCGGGCCGCCCTGGCCCCGGCCTTCACCGCCCGGTGAGGGAGCGCTCCGCTCGCAGCGGCGCGCCCACCTCGTGCATGTGGCGCAGCGCCTGGCGGTAGGAGTCCACGAGGCCGGTCTCCGTGTACGGCAGCCCGGCCGCGCGGCAGTGCGCGCGTACCAGGGGCCTGGCGAGCCGCAGGTGGGGGCGGGGCATGCTGGGGAAGAGGTGGTGCTCGATCTGGTAGTTCAGGCCGCCGAGGAACCAGTCCGTCAGCGCGCTGCCACGTACGTTGCGCGAGGTGAGGACCTGGCGGCGCAGGTGCCCCCAGCGCTCGCCGTCCGGGTCGGGCATCTCCATGCCCTTGTGGTTGGGGGCGAAGACCGCGCCGAGGTGCAGTCCGAAGAGCGCGTGGTGCAGCAGCGCGAAGGCGATCGCCTTACCGGGGGACATCGACGACAGAAGGAGGGTCGCGTAGCCCGCCCAGTGGAGGACCATCAGCGTCGCCTCCACCCGTCGTTCCGGTGCCTCTTGCCTTTTGAGGTCGCGGACGCCCGAAACCTTCAGGTTGAGACCTTCGAGAAGGAGCATGGGGAAGAAGAGCCGGGCCTGGTTGCGGGTGAGCCAGCGGACGAAGGCCCCTTCGCGCCCCGCGGCCTGCCGCTGTGTCCATACGAGCGCGCCGACGCCGACGTCCGGGTCCTTGTCGACGTGGTTGGGGTTGGCGTGGTGGCGGTTGTGCTTGTCGTTCCACCAGCCGTAGCTCATGCCGAGCAGCAGGTCGGCGTGGAGCAGGCCGATCAGTCGGTTGCCCCGGCGGGTGGCGGCTATCTGGGAGTGTCCGCCGTCGTGGCCGACGAAGCAGGCCCGGGCGCAGAACACGGCGGCGGGAACGGCCAGCGCCAAGGTCCACCAGGAGTCTCCCGCGAGCGCGACGCCGGTGGCCGTGGCGGCGAGCGCGAGCAGGTTCGCGGTGATGGTGAGCGCGTACCAGCCGCGGCGGCGTTCGAGCAGGCCCTGTTCCCTGACCTGGCGCAGCAGCGGGGCGAAATCGCTTCCCGCGGCGCGTTCGGCGGGCGGGGCGGTGGCCTGGGGCATGGTTTCTCCGGACGGTCGGTCGACGGGCTGACCTCACAGAACGTACGGATCAGGGGCATGGGGCGGCCATGGCGGCACCACCCGGATCCCTGGGGGGCCTGCACCTGCCGACCGAGGGGGGTTGGCTACACCCCCCTCGTTCCACGGGGGTGCACCCCGCGCCCGACGCGTGGCGTGGTTCACACGCGGCGGGCCTCCCTCGGGGGCGCGCGTCCTGTACCCTCGGCCGCTCCGAGCTCCACTAGTCAAATTTGAGGAATGCGCAGCGCTGTGACACCGCCCTCTGCCGCAACACCCTCCGAGGTCTCCCTGCTCTCCCGCTGTTCGGCCGTCTTCCTTCCCGGCGACCCCGCCCGCACGGGGCGCGTGGCCTGCTGGCGGGCCGACGGCGAACCGCCCGCGGGTCCCGGCGTCGTCGAGGACCTGACCGTCGCCGTCGCCGACGGGACCGGCGTCGGCACCATGGACGTACGGGCCGTGGTGCTGCCCGTGCGCGAGGCCGTACCCGTGCTCACCCGCGCCCGGGCGGCGCGCGCGGACGAGGCGGCGGCCTTCTGGGGAGCCGCCGCGGTGCTCGCCCTGCAACTGGCCGCGCGCGGCCGCCTGCTGCCCGGTCTGACGGCGACCGACCACGACGCCTGGCGCGTCGGGCCGCTCGCCCCCGAGGACCTGACCCGGGTCCGGGAGCTGGCCGCCGCCATGCCGCCCGCCGCGCACGCCGTGCCCCTGCCGGGCACCGGACCGCTGCTGCTGCCCGACCCGGAGCGGCTCGTCCGCTCCTTCCTGGACGCGGTCGCCGACGGTCTGCCCCGCTCCCCCGCCGCGGCGCTGGCCGCGGGCGGGCCCGCCTTCGCCGCGCCCGAACCGCAGCGGATCCCCGCCCGGCGCGCCTGGGCCGACGGCATCGCCGCCGGGCACGACGCGGGTGTGCGCCTCTCGCTCCGGGTCGAGGTCCTGGGGCTCGGCGAGGAGGCGGCGCCGCGCTTCCGGGCCGTGCTCCAGCTGCACAGCCTCACCGACCCCGCGCTCGTCGCCGACGCCGCCGAGATCTGGTCCGGCACCTCCCCGGTCGCCGCCGCGCTCGGCCGGGGCGCGCGCATGAACGCGCTGCTCGCCCTGCGCCGCGCCGCGCACGCCTGGCCCGCGCTCACCCCACTGCTGTCCGCCGCGGCACCCGACGCCGTCGACCTCGCCGACGATGAGGTCGGCGAACTCCTCGGCGCCGCCTCGGCGGCGCTGGACGCCACCGGCGTCCAGGTGCACTGGCCCAAGGACATGGCGCGCGAGCTCACCGCGCACGCCGTCATCGGACCGGCCGGCGACGACACCGGGGACGAGGACGACGGCCGTAAGGCGCTCGGCAGGGACCGTTCCGGGATGCCCTCCCTGCTGTCGGCGGACGCCCTGCTCACCTTCAGCTGGCGATTCGCCGTCGGCGACCAGGAGCTGACGAAGGAAGAGCTGGACCGGCTCGCGGAGGCAAGCCGGCCGGCCGTACGCCTGCGCGACCAATGGGTGCTCGTCGACCCCGAGTCCGTCCGCCGCGCCCTCGGCCGGCGGGACCGCGCGCTCACCCCGGTCGAGGCGCTCGGCGCCGCTCTTACGGGCCACGCTCCCGCCCGGGAGGCCGGTGAGGGCGAGGAGACCGTCGAGGTGGCGGCGACCGGCTGGCTGGCCGCGCTCCGGGACCGCATCGCCGACCCGGATGCCGGCGGGGAGCCGCTCGCCCAGCCCGCCGCGCTCGCCGCCACCCTGCGCGACTACCAGCTGCGCGGCCTGGCCTGGCTGCACCGCATGACCTCGCTCGGCCTCGGCGGCTGCCTCGCCGACGACATGGGCCTCGGCAAGACCGTCACCCTCATCGCCCTCCACCTGCACCGCGCGACGCTCCCCGAGGCGGCCGGACCGACCCTGGTGGTCTGCCCGACCTCCCTCATGGGCAACTGGCAGCGCGAGATCGAGAAGTTCGCGCCCGGAACGCCCGTACGCCGCTTCCACGGCTCCGGACGGACCTTGGACGGCCTGGCGGACGACGAGTTCGTCCTGACCACCTACGGCACGATGCGCCTCGACCCGGAGCGGCTGGCCGCCACCGGCTGGGGCATGGTCGTCGCCGACGAGGCACAGCACGTCAAGAACCCGTACTCCGACACCGCGAAGCGGCTGCGGGACATCGGCGCGAAGGCACGGGTCGCGCTCACCGGCACGCCGGTGGAGAACAACCTCTCCGAGCTGTGGGCGATCCTCGACTGGACGACGCCCGGTCTCCTCGGCTCCCTGGGCGCCTTCCGCAGGCGCTACGCCCAGGCCGTCGAGGGAGGCGCCGACCCGGCCGCCGCCGAGCGCCTGGCGGCCCTCGTACGGCCGTTCCTGCTGCGCCGCCGCAAGTCCGACCCCGGAATCGCCCCCGAGCTGCCGCCGAAGACCGAGACGGACCGCGCGGTCGCCCTCACCAAGGAGCAGACGGGTCTGTACGAGGCCGTGGTGCGGGAGATCCTCGCCGAGGTCGAAGGGGCGGACGGCATCGAACGGCGGGGGCTGATCGTCAAGCTCCTCACCGGGCTGAAGCAGATCTGCAACCACCCGTCGCAGTATCTGAAGGAGCCCGGCAGCCCTCGGATCGCGGGCCGTTCGGGCAAGGTCGAGCTGCTCGACGAGCTGCTGGACACCATCCTCGCGGAGGGCGCGAGCGTGCTGGTGTTCACGCAGTACGTGCAGATGGCCCGGCTGCTGGAGCGCCATCTGGCGGACCGGGGCGTCGCGGCGCAGTTCCTGCACGGCGGCACGCCGGTGCCCCGGCGCGAGGAGATGGTCCGGCGCTTCCAGGACGGTGAGGTGCCGGTCTTCCTGCTGTCGCTGAAGGCGGCCGGCACGGGCCTGAACCTCACCCGGGCCGGGCACGTGGTGCACTTCGACCGCTGGTGGAACCCCGCGGTCGAGGCGCAGGCCACCGACCGCGCCTACCGCATCGGCCAGACGCAGCCCGTGCAGGTGCACCGCCTGGTCACCGAGGGCACGATCGAGGACCGGATCGCGGAGATGCTCACCCGCAAGCAGGCCCTGGCGGACGCCGTGCTGGGCTCCGCGGAGGCGGCCGTGACCGAACTGACCGACGCCGAGCTGGCCGAGCTCGTCGCACTGAGGGGGGCCGGACGATGACCGGACACGACAGCCTGGAGCGGACCTTCGCGGCGCCGCCGCCCGCGCCCGGCCGGGCCTTCGCCGAGAGCTGGTGGGGACGCGCCTGGCTCAAGGCGCTGGAGGACACGGCGCTGGACGGCCGGCAGGTGAAGGAGGGACGCCGGCACGCGCGCGCGGGCGCGGTGGGCGCGGTGTCGGTCCGGCCGGGCCGGATCACGGCGCTGGTGCGCGACCGCGACGGCACCGCGTACCGCTCCGACGTGCTGGTCCAGCAGCTCTCCGGCACCGAGTGGGACCGGCTGCTGGACCTGGTGGCCGACCGGGCCGGGCACATCGCCGCGCTGCTCGACCACGACATACCGCCGCACCTGGCCGAGGACGCGCTGGCGGCGGGGGTGGAACTCCTGCCCGGCATCGGTGACCTGGAGCCGGAGTGCGGTTGCGAGGCGTGGGACCACTGCCCGCACACGGCGGCGCTGTGCCACCAGGTGGCCAGGCTCCTCGACGAGGACCCCTTCGTGCTGCTGCTGATGCGCGGCCGCGGCGAACGTGAGCTGCTGGACGACCTCCAGGCGCGCAGCGCCTCCCACGCGCCGGAGCCGGCCGCCGAGGCGTCGCCGGGTGTCCCCGCCCTGGACGTCTTCACGGCGCGCGTCGCCCCTCGTGCCCTGCCCGGCCCCCCTCCGCCGGTGGACGCGCCCGCCCGCCCCCTCGTGTTGACCGCCGACACGGCACCCCCGCCCGGGCTCGACGTCGAGGCGCTGGAGTTCCTCGCCGCGGCAGCCGCCGCCCATGCCCGGCGGCTGCTGGCGGAGGCCCTGGCACCGGGACACGAGCTGACGCCCATACCGGCCGGTCCGACCGTGTCGCAGGACGCGGTCCGGCTCGCCGCCGCGGGCGCGCCCGCCCGGGTCGCCGCCGGACTCGCGGCCGGTACGGGACGCGACGGCGCCGCGCTGGCGCGGGCCGTTCGGGCCTGGGAGTGCGGCGGACCGGCCGCGCTCGCCGTCCTGGAGGAGGAGTGGACGCCGGAGCCCGCGGTGCTGGCGCGCGCCGGGGCCCAGCTGGCCGCCGCCTGGGAGGAGGGCCCGGCGCCCCGGCTGCGGGCGACGCGCAACCGGTGGACGGTCGTCGGCACCTCGGCGCAGCTGCGCTACGGGCCGGACGGCCGCTGGTGGCCCTACCGCCGGGAGGGCGGCCACTGGCTGCCGGCCGGCCCCTGCGCGCACGACCCGGCGACGGCTCTCGCCGAGCTCCTTACGGAGGAGAACGGATAAACCGAAGGCGACACAGCCGAGAAATCAAGCTTTCCAAGGCGATCTAAGGCGTTTTGCCTATCAGTGCCAAAATATGGTGATCTACTCTTCAATCACCTTCTGGTCACGGAAAGGTCCTTTGGGATGGCTTTCGCCCTGCTGCGCCGTTACAAGCGTTCTCCTTACGGGGAGAACGCTCCGATCCCGTACGGCGCGGGGGCCCTCGACTGTGTCGTCCTCGACCCCGTACGCCTGCCGATGCACAGAGCGGAGGTGTCCGTCCGGGACGTCCACGGCCAGGAGGTCGTCCACGGCCAGACCGACCCCCACGGCCGCTTCGCGGCGACCGTGGCGCCGGGCGAGTACAGCCTCGCCGTGACCGCCGAGGGGTTCACGCCCGTACGCCGCACCTTCGAGTCCACGGACGGCGTACGGACCAGCCTCGACCCGCTGGCCCTGGAGCCGGCGCCGACGCCCTCCATGCCCTCGCCGGGCGCGTGGCGCATCGATCCCGACCACACGGCCGTGCGCTTCATCGCCCGGCACATCGGACTCGCCGAGGTCCACGGCCGGTTCAACCGGTTCGAGGGCTCCCTGTGGATCGGCGAGCGCATGGAGGACTCCCGGCTCGACGTGGTCATCGAGACCGCGAGCATCGACACCGGCGTCGCCCAGCGCGACGCGCACCTGTGCTCCGCGGGGTTCCTGAACGTGGCCGCGTTCCCCCACATGCAGTTCACCAGCGAGCGCTTCGTCCACCGGGGCGGCTCCCGGTGGACCGTCCAGGGCGTGCTCAACCTCCACGGCGTCAGCCGGAACGTCTCCCTCGACACCCGGTACCTGGGCATCGGCACCGGCGTCATGGGCGAGACCCGTACCGCCTGCTCGGCCTCGACCGAGCTGCACCGCGAGGACTTCACCCTGGACTGGCGCTCCATGCTCCAGCGCGGGATCGCCATGATCGGCGCGACCATCCGGATCGAGCTCGACATCCAGGCCGTGCCCGCTCAGTGACCGCTGTCCGGCGCCCGGCCCGCGGTCACGACGGGCTTGCTGTCGGGGAGCCGCGGCAGCAGTTCGGTGGGGAATCCGCTGGGCCAGCTCGTGGGGAACCCCGACGGCAGCTTGGTGGGCAGTTTCGTGGGCAGGCGCGTCGGCAGTCCGCTGGGCAGGGCCGTCGGCAGCCCCGAGGGCAGTCCGCCGGGGAAGGTGAAGGACGGTGACGGGCCCGCGGAGGGGCTTCTCCCGCCCGGCCCGTCCCGCTCCTCGCCGTCACCGTCCCTGATGAACAGCACGGCGCCCAGCGCGAGCGCCGCGATGACCACCAGCACGACCACGGCGACGACGATCCGCCTGCCGCCGCCGTCACCGCCGGGCGGTGGCTCGGGATCCCAGGGCGGCCGGCCGGGGCCGAACCCGCCCGGAGGCGGTGGCGGAGGAGGAGGGGGACCGTAAGGCGGACCGGGTGGACCGGGCGGGCCGGGTGGACCAGAGGAAGCGGTCATACGGTCCAGGCTCCCCGCGTCCGCACCTCCGCCACCGGGCGATGACGGTACCGCCACATCTTCCGCTCCGGATCATGACATTCCACCGCGCGTCCGGCAGCGCGTCCGCCCCCGCCCCCACCGGTACGCCCGGTCGTACGACCGGGCGAAAACACCGTCCCGTCACCGCGTGGCGCCCACGTCCGCTTTATCCCATAACCCTACGATCCGACGGTGGTTGTCGAACCGTACGCAAGGCGTTCAGCCGGCCGCGCGGAGGAACGCCTCGAGCCCCGCCAGGTCGTCGGTGTTGAGGTGGTCCGCACCGGCCGCGAGGAGCTCCCGCCAGACCGCTTCGCGCGCCGGGCCGGGCCGGTCGGGTGTGGCCCAGAACCGCACCCGCCGGTGCTCGGCGTGCGCCAGGGACACGACGCGCGCCAGCTCGGCCCGTTCCGGCCCGGGCATCGGCCCCACCCCCTGCCAGCTGAACTTGGTGTTCCAGTTGTCGCTGACGAGCGGGGCGAAGGAGGCCGGGACGCCGGTGCCGAGATCGGCGAGCCGGGCGTCGTAGAAGGCCCGCCGCACCCGCTCCGTCGCCATGGGCACCCGCGCGCCCCGGTCGCCGGAGACGACCGCGGTCACCGCGCCCCGGCGCACCCGCTCACCGACGCAAGAGCTGAGCATCGACCGGTAGCGCCGCAGGTGCCGGGCGAGCTCGCGGTAGGTGGGGGCGCCCGCGGTCTTGATGTCGACGAGCAGTTGCAGGGACAGGTCGTACCCCTCGTAGACACGGCCGTGCCCGGCTCTCACCCGGCGCAGCAGCGGTTCGAGGTAGAGCGATTCGAGGGTGCGGGTGGGATCGAGCCCGGACGCGTCGTGGGCGACGAGGAGCTTCCCGCCGACCAGCCAGATGTCCGCCTCGACGCTGCCGAAGCCGTGGGAGAGGGCGTCGGCGAGCGGGTGCGGGTGCTCGTAGTCGTTGTGCGCGTGGGCACGGCCCAGCGGCGGACCGGCGAGCCGGCGGGCCTCGGCCTCCGCGTCCGCCTCGACCCGGGGGGTCGGGGCGGCCAGGGCGGGGCCCGCGAAGGCTCCCGCGAGGGCGGCCCCGAGGGTGACGACGGCGGCGCGGCGCGTACGGGGGGACGCGGCCGGGTTCGCGACAGGGTTCACGGAGTTGACGACAGGTTTCGCGACGGGTTTCGCGACGGGGGGCATGGCAGGGGTCATGGCGTCTCCCGGGTCGATGGGCGTCGGGGTGCGGTGGCCGGCGGCCCGCGGGGGCTGACACCTGTGAGTATCCGGGCCCGACGGGCTGATGGGCAGGGACGTGCCGAGAGTTGCCCGCGTCGACGTCGGTACGTTCCCTGTCGTTCTTTCGGGGCATGGTGAACTCTTTTGTGCCGTGCCAGAGTTGACGGGACCTCTGGGGTGACTGTGAAGAGACGTAGCAGCCGCGTGCGCGCGGTACTCGCGATTCTGATGGCATGGACCTCGCTGGTCGGCGGGGGGACGGCCTGGGCGGACAAGGGGCCGCGGACGGCCGTGCGGCTCGGCGCCCTCGCTCCGGTGGCGCCGGGCGTGACGTATCAGGAGTTCTCGCTGGCGGCCTCGCACGGCCCGGCGTACGGCCATCTCCTGACGGCGAATCTGGACGTCGCGGCCATCTCGGTGGATCTGCTGTACCCGGGCTCGGTGGCCGCTCGGTCGACGGTCTCCCGGATGGTGTCCCAGCGCGGCGCGGTCGGCGGGATCAACGGCGACTTCTTCAACATCACGGAGACCCAGCATCCCGGCGTGGACGCGACCGGCGCCCCGGTGGGGCCGTCCGTCGCGGGCGGCCGCCGGCTCGGCGCGGCGGTGCCGAACGGCCAGCGCTTCGGGCCCGCGATGCCGCCGGGCGTCACGACCCGCGACGTCATCGGCGTCGGCACGGACGGCAGGGCCCGGCTCGACCGGCTCACCCTGGGCGGCACGGTGACCGCCGCGGGCCGCAGGCTGACGCTGCGCGGGCTGAACCAGTACGCGCTGCCGGTCGGCGGCATCGGCGCGTACACCCCCGCGTGGGGCGGCGCCTCACGGCTGCGCGCCGTCTGCGGGACGGACACCGACCGGAGCGCGCCGTGCAGCGGTGACACCTACGAGGTGACAGTGCGGCGCGGGCGGGTGGCCTCCGTGGCGGAGCGGCCGGGGCGCGGCACGATCGCCTCCGGCTCGGTGGTGCTGGTGGGGCGCGAGGCGGGGGCGCGCGAGCTCCGCAAGCTGCGCGTGGGTGACACGGTGCGCGTCAAGGAGCGCCTGGACTCCACCAAACCCGGCGCCCTGCGCTTCGCGGTCGGTGGGTTCCCGGTGCTGCGCGGTGGGCAGCCTCTGGCGAGGCTGGACGGCGTGGCCTCGGCCGTCCGCTCCGCGGCGGGTTCGGGCGGCGGCGGGCGCGTCTTCTACCTGCTGGCGCTGGACGGCGCCACCGATTACCGCACCGGCCTGACCATCGCGGAACTGGCCGACGTCATGCGGGAGCTCGGGGCCGACGACGCCCTGAACCTCGACGGCGGGGGTTCGAGCACGATGGTCACCCGCGATCCCGACGACGGCCGCACCGCGGTGCGGAACCATCCGTCGGGCGGGACGGAACGAGCGGTCGCGAACGGCATCGGCATTTTTATCCGAACTTAACATCGTCGATCAATCCACCCATTCGAGTGACTGCGGCGGCCAAATCCCGCTGATAGCTTCGAGGTTGCGCAAGCGGAAAGCAACCGTCGGGGCCCGCAAGGGGCAGTTCCGCAATGGATGGGTGGGAATTCAAATATGACGACGTCAGTGGAGACCGGCACCGACGCCGACAGTAATAACGGGCCGGGCTCCCTGAGCCTGGGCACCGCGGCCGCACGGAATCTGGCGACCACGACAAAGTCCGTACCCCAGATGCAGGGCATCTCCTCGCGGTGGCTGCTGCGTCTCCTGTCGTGGGTCCATGTCCCCGGAGGTACGTACCGGGTCAACCGTCGGCTGACACACACACTGGGCGACGGCCGGGTGGAGTTCGTCTCCACCGGCGCGGAAGTGCGGGTCATCCCCGCGGAGCTGGGCGAGCTGCCGCTGCTGCGCGGTTTCTCGGACCCGGCGGTGCTGGAGGAGCTGGCGGGCCGCTTCACGCAGCGCGAGTTCCGGCCCGGCGAGGTGCTGGTGGAGGCCGGGCAGCCGGCCGATCAGGTCGTGCTGATCGCCCACGGCAAGGTCCACAAGGAGCGCGAGGGCGAGTACGGCGACCCGGCCGTGCTCGGCGTGCTGGCCGACGGCGGGTATTTCGGCGACCGGGCGCTCGCGGCGCCCGAGGCGAGCGAGTGGGACTTCACGGTCAAGGCCGTCACCGCCTGTACGGTGCTGACGCTGCCCCGCCAGGAGTTCGAGTCGCTCCTGGAGCGCTCGGAGGAACTGCGCTCCCATGTGGCGGCGTTCCGCACCACCACGGGCCGCCCGCAGAACGAGCACGGGGAAGCGGCCATCGACGTCGCCTCCGGCCACTCCGGCGAGCCGGCCCTGCCCGGCGTCTTCGCCGACTACGAACTGGCGCCGCGCGAGTTCGGGCTGAGTGTGGCGCAGACGGTGCTGCGGGTGCACACCCGCGTCGCCGACCTCTACAACGAGCCGATGAACCAGGTCGAGCAGCAGCTCAGGCTGACCATCGAGGCGCTCCGCGAGCGCCAGGAACACGACATGGTCAACAACCGCGAGTTCGGCCTGCTCCACAACGCCGACCTCAAGCAGCGCATCCACACCCGCTCGGGCCCGCCCACCCCGGACGACCTCGACGAGCTGCTGGCCACCGTGTGGAAGGACCCCGGCTTCCTGCTGGCCCATCCCCGCGCGATCGCGGCGATCGCCCGCGAGTTCAACAGCCGGGGCATCTACCCCGACCCCGTGCAGGTCGGCGGCCACTCCGTGCCCGCCTGGCGCGGCGTGCCCATCTTCCCCTGCAACAAGATCCCGGTCACCGACAACGGCGTCAGTTCCATTCTGGCGATGCGGACCGGAGAGGACGCGCAGGGAGTGGTCGGCCTGCACCGTACGGGAATTCCCGACGAGTACCGGCCGGGCCTTTCCGTGCGGTTCATGGGAATCAGCGAGCAGGCCATCATCTCCTATCTCGTGAGCGCCTACTACTCCGCGGCCGTCCTGGTCCCCGACGCGCTGGGAATTCTCGAGAACGTCGAAGTCGGGCACTGACCCGCGAGGCGCCGCGCGCCCTCGCCCGAAAGGCTCCGAAAAGCACCGCGCATTCCGCGCCGGAGAACGCAACAGCCGGACAACGCAACAGATGGGTGATGACCAGCTATGACCACGTCAGTGGAGCCCGATCACGCCGAGCAGGCCGGCGAGTCCCAGCTGAGCCTGGGCACAGCCGCGGCACGGCAGCTCGCCACCACGACGAAGTCCGTACCGCAGATGCAGGGGATCTCCTCCCGCTGGCTGCTGCGGGTGCTGCCGTGGGTGCAGGTGTCCGCGGGCACGTACCGGGTGAACAGGCGACTGACCTACACCGTCGGTGACGGCCGGGTCGAGTTCATCTCGACCGGCACGGAGGTGCGGGTCATCCCGCCGGAGCTGGGCGAGCTGCCGCTCCTGCGGGGTTTCGAGGACGGCGCCGCGCTGGAGGCGCTGGCGGAGGGCTTCGTCCAGCGCGAGTACGCGGCGGGCGACACACTCGTCGAGGTGGGCGCCCCGGCCGATCACATCTTCCTGATCGCCCACGGCAAGCTCAACCGCACCGGCCCCGGCAAGTACGGCGACGAGACCGTGCTCGGCGTGCTGGCCGACGGCGACTACTTCGGCGAGACCGTGCCCCTGGAGCCGGACGCCACCTGGCCGTTCACGGTGCGGGCCGTCACGCGCTGCACCGTGCTGGCGCTCCCCCTCCAGGCGTTCCAGGAGCTCGCCGACCGCTCCGAGGCGCTGCGCGAGCACGTCGCGGGCTTCGCCTCGCGGACCCACCCGCCGCTGAACCGGCGTGGTGAGGCCGACATCACGGTGACCTCCGGGCACACGGGCGAGCCGGCGATCCCGGGCACGTTCGTGGACTACGAGCCGGCGCCGCGCGAGTACGAACTGAGCGTCGCCCAGACGGTGCTGCGGGTGCACACCCGCGTCGCCGACCTCTACAACGAGCCGATGAGCCAGCTGGAGCAGCAGCTCCGGCTGACCGTCGAGGCGCTCCGCGAGCGCCAGGAACACGAGATCGTCAACAACCGCGAGTTCGGCCTGCTCCACAACGCCGACCTCAAGCAGCGCATCCACACCCGGACGGGCCCGCCCACCCCGGACGACCTCGACGAGCTGCTGGCCCGGCGCCGCAAGACGCAGTATCTGCTCGCCCACCCGCGCACCATCGCGGCGTTCGGCCGGGAGTGCACGAGCCGGGGCCTCTACCCACAGGCCGTCGACGTCCTGGGCACGGCGGTGCGGTCCTGGCGCGGGGTGCCGCTGCTTCCCTGCAACAAGATCCCGGTGACCGAGTCGGGGACGAGCTCGATCCTCGCCATGCGGACGGGCGAGGAGAACCAGGGCGTGGTGGGTCTGCACCAGACCGGCATCCCGGACGAGTACCAGCCGAGCCTCAATGTGCGCTTCATGGGCATCAGCGAGCAGGCGGTCTCGTCCTACCTGGTGAGCGCCTATTACTCCGCGGCCATCCTCGTGCCGGACGCGCTCGGCGTCCTGGAGGACGTCGAGATCGGGCGCGGGTAGCGAGCGGTAGCGACACGCGTGCCCCGATGTCCGTGGATCCCTCCCGTCGGCGCGGCCGGCCGGGGGGATCCGCGGCGTCAGGGCCTTACGCCGCCGACGATGCGCGTGGTGGCGGAGATCCCGTCGTAGATGGTCGGGGCGACGCTCGTGCTCGCTAGGAAGAATCCGAGCAGGACGCAGACCAAGGCGTGGGACGCCTTCAGTCCGTTGCGGAGGAACACCACCGCCAGGATCAGCAGCAGTAGGACCACGGAGATCGAGACAGCCATGGCGAACCTTCCAGACGGCACCTTCCGGGCGGCGCGGTTGTCGCCAGTCTGTCCCATTGCGGACCGTTATCCGCGAAGGCCGCCGTACTCCATTCGGGTATGAATTCACTGGTTCGGCTGTTTTCCCTTACTTTCGTATCTCTCGATAGCTCCTGAAGCGGGAACGCCGCTCTACGCTCACGGGCGTGGCGAGATTCGTGGACGCGGTCAAGCGCTTGGTCGTAGGCAGGGCACTTCCCAGCGAGGGCCTTCAGGAGACGCTGCTGCCGAAGCGGCTGGCGCTGCCCATCTTCGCGTCCGACCCGCTCTCCTCCGTCGCCTACGCCACGCAGGAGATCCTGCTGGTGCTCACTCTCGGCGGCCTCGCCTATCTCCACTTCACCACCTGGGTGGGCCTGGCGGTCGTGGCGCTGATGGCCGTCGTGGTGCTGTCCTACCGGCAGGTCGTCCACGCCTATCCGTCCGGCGGCGGCTCGTACGAGGTGGTGTCGACCAACCTGGGCGCGTCGGCAGGGCTGGTGGTGGCCGCGTCGCTGCTGGTCGACTACGTGATGACGGTGGCGGTCTCGGTCGCCTCCGGCGTGGACAACATCATTTCCGCCTTCCCCTCCTGGAACGAGCACCGCACGGCCCTCGCGGTGGGCTTCGTGATGCTGCTGGCGACGGTGAACCTGCGTGGCCTGCGCGAGTCCGGCCGGGCCTTCGCGGCCCCCACCTACCTCTTCATCACCGGCATCGTCGTGCTCTGCGCGACCGGGCTGATCCGCTGGCTCGCCGGTGACGCCCCGGTGGCCGAGTCCGCCCGCTACGGCATCACCCCGGACCCGGGTGACACCGACCTGGCGGGCCTGGCACTCCTGCTGCTCGTACTCCGGGCGTTCTCCAGCGGCTGTACGGCGCTGACCGGTGTGGAGGCCATCTCCAACGGCGTGCCCGCCTTCCGCAAGCCCAAGTCCCGCAACGCCGCGACGACGATGACCGCGATGGGGCTGATCGCGGTGCTGATGTTCTCCGGGATCACCGCGCTCGCCCTGATCGCCGATGTGCGGATCGCCGCCGACACCTGCCGGCTGACCGGCTTCGACGGTGACTGCCGGACCGCGCCGCAGCTCACCGTCATCGCCCAGCTCGCCGCCGCGGTCTTCGGCGGCACGGACGGCTTCGGATTCTTCTACATCCAGGCGGCCACCGCCCTCGTGCTGATCCTGGCCGCGAACACCGCGTTCAACGGCTTCCCGCTGCTGGCGTCCATCCTGGCCCAGCACCGCTATCTGCCGCACCAGCTGCACACGCGGGGCGACCGGCTCGCCTTCTCCAACGGCATCCTGGCCCTCGCCCTGGTCGCAGCCGCCCTGCTGTGGGCCTACGACGCGTCGGTCACCAGCCTCATCCACCTCTACATCCTCGGTGTCTTCACCTCTTTCACGCTCTCCCAGACGGGCATGGTCCGGCACTGGAACGGCGAGCTGCGGGAGGGGCCCGCCCCGGCGGTGCGCCGGCGGATCCACACGGCGCGGACGATCAACGCGGTGGGGGCCGTGGTCACCGGCCTGGTCCTGGTCATCGTGCTGCTGACGAAGTTCACCCAGGGCGCCTATCTCGCGGTGATCGCCGCGGTGCTGCTGTGGCTGATGATGCGCGGTATCCGGCGCCACTACGACAACACCGACGCCGAACTCGCCGTCACCGACGCCGCCGAGGCGGGCGCCCTGCCGTCGCGGGTGCGCGCCGTCGTGCTCGTATCCAAGATCCACAGGCCGACGCTGCGGGCGCTCGCCTATGCGCGGGCCACCCGGCCCGACGCGCTGGAGGCCCTCAACGTGGCGGTCGACGCCGAGGAGGCCCGGGCCCTGCGGGAGCGGTGGGACGCGTACGGGATCGAGGTGCCGCTCAAGACCCTGGAGTCCCCCTACCGCGAGGTCACCCGCCCGGTGGTGGGGTACGTGCGTGCGATCAACCGCGAGAGCCCGCGCGACATCATGAGCGTTTTCGTCCCCGAGTACGTCGTGGGGCACTGGTGGGAGAACCTCCTGCACAACCAGTCGGCGCTGTGGCTCAAGGGACGGTTGCTGTTCGTCCCCGGTGTGATGGTCATCAGTGTGCCGTGGCAGCTCAGTTCCTCCGTCCGCCGGCGCCACCGGACCGTGGCCCGGGCCCCCGGCTCCGTACGCCGTGGGGTGCCCGCGGCGGTGCCGCACCTCGCCCCGCCGGCCCCTGCCGGGCCGGACACCCCGGACGGAGGGAGGTGACGTCACCGGTGCGCGGTGCTCGGCGGGCATGCCGGGCGCGGCGTGCCTAGGCTGGCGGAATGAGCCGCACAGCCCCGGACGCGCAGCACGCCACGGGCCCGCCCGCCGCGGCGGAGCGGGCGCGGGACCGCCGGGAGGGCCCCGAGGGCCGGGGATCCGCCTGGCGCCGGCTGCTGCACCGGGTGCCCAACGGCTTCGCGATCTTCTTCGGTCTGCTGGGCCTGTTCTGCGCGGTCACGTCCCTGATCACACCGCTGCGGCGCGCGGTCCGGCCGCTGACCGACGCGCTGGACACGCTGACCGTCCCCACGGCCCCGAACCTCGCCTACGCGGTCTTCCTGCTGCTCCTCGCGGCGGCGATGGCGGCCCGCAAGCGGGTCACGCTCTGGTTCGTCCTGGGCTATCTGACCCTGCTGCTGGTGGCCGACGTACTGCTGCTGGCCGTGGGCTACTGGGACACGATCCCCTCGCTGGTGCTCTGCGTCGCCGCGATGACGCTGCTGATCCTCGCCCGGCGGGAGTTCTACGCGGCGTCGCGGCGCGGCGCGTTCCTGCGGGCGCTGCTGGTGCTGGCGGCCGGTCTCGGCGCCGCCGTGCTGCTGGGCTGGGGGCTGGTGTCGCTGTTCCCCGGCTCGCTGGAGCCCGGCGGCGGCAACCGGCTGCTGTTCGTCGCCAACAAGGTGTGCGGCGGTCTGGTCAGCGGGCGGCACTTCGACGGGCACCCGCCGCACTGGCTGTACTTCCTGCTCGGTCTGTTCGGCGCGCTGGCGCTGCTCAACGCCGCCATGACGCTCTTCCGCTCGCAGCGTCTGGAGGCGGCGCTGCACGACGACGAGGAACCGCGCATCCGCGCCCTCCTCGGCCGCTACGGCAGCCAGGACTCGCTGGGCTACTTCGCGACCCGCCGCGACAAGGCCGTGGTGTTCTCCCCCAGCGGGAAGGCCGCCGTCACCTACCGCGTCGAGGCCGGGGTCGCCCTGGCCTCCGGTGACCCGCTGGGCGACCCGGAGGCGTGGACGCCGGCGATCGACGCGTGGCTGGAGCTCGCGGGCCGTTACGGCTGGCAGCCCGCGGTGATGGGGGCCAGCGAGGCCGGGGCCAAGGCGTACGCGCGCTCGGGGCTGGGCGCGCTGCAACTGGGCGACGAGGCGATCCTCCAGGTCGCGGCGTTCGACCTCGACGGCCGGGAGATGCGGGTGACCCGGCAGGCCGTCAACCGGGTGGAGCGTACGGGCGCGACCACCCGGATCCGGCGCCATTCGGCGCTCTCGGACGAGGAGATGGGCGAGGTCATCCACCGCGCCGACGCGTGGCGGGACACCGAGACCGAGCGCGGCTTCTCGATGGCGCTGGGCCGGCTGGGCGACCCGGCGGACGGCGACTGCCTGCTGGTCGAGGCGTTCGACAGCGAGGGCAGGATGATCGCGCTGCTGTCGTTCGTCCCCTGGGGGCGCGACGGGGTGTCGCTGGACGTGATGCGCCGGGACCGCGCCGCCCCCAACGGCGTCATGGAGTTCATGGTCGCCCAGCTGTGCGCGCAGGCGGGCCGGTTCGGCGTCAAGCGGGTCTCGCTGAACTTCGCGGTCTTCCGCTCCGCGTTCGAGGAGGGCGCCCGGATCGGTGCCGGGCCGGTGCTGCGGCTGTGGCGCCGTCTGCTGCTGTTCTTCTCCAAGTGGTGGCAGCTGGAGGCGCTCTACCGGTCGAACGTCAAGTACAACCCCGAGTGGCACCCGCGGTTCCTGTGCTACGCGGACACGGGAGCCCTGGCCCGGATCGGTCTGGCGGCGGGCATCGCGGAGGGGTTCGTCTCCGTGCCGAGCCTGGGCACGTTGTGGCGCCGGGGCCGGCGGCCCCGGGGCGTGGTCTCTCCCGCCTCGACCGCGGGCCTGCCGTCGCTGTCCGAGCTCGGTCTCGCCGACGCCGGGGAGGCCGCGGAGCGGGACGAGCTCGCGGGCCTGCCGGAGCAGGTGCGGGTGCGGCGGAACAAGCTGGAGCGGCTGCGGGCCGCGGGGGTCGACCCGTATCCGGTGGACGCCCGCCGCACGCACTCGCTGGCCTCCGTGCGGGCCGCGCACCCGGGCCTGCCGCCGTCGGCGCGTACGGGCGAGCGGGTGACGGTGGCCGGGCGGGTGCTGCTGGTGCGCAACCACGGCGGGGTGGCCTTCGCGGTGCTGCGCGACTGGTCGGGCGACCTCCAGCTGACGTTCACCCGCGACGACTCGGGGGCGGGGTGCCTGCGGGCCTTCGCCGCCCACGTCGACCTCGGTGACCACATCGAGGCCGAGGGCGAGGTGGGCACCACGGACCACGGCGAGCCGACCGTCTTCGTGACCCGTAGCCGGATGATCGCCAAGTGCCTGCGCCCGCTCCCGGACAAACGCCGGGGGCTCGCGGACCCCGAGGCGCGGGTGCGGATGCGCTATGTGGACCTGGCGGTCTCGCCGGAGGCCCGGCAGACCGTGCGGGCCCGGAGCGCGGCCGTGCAGGCCCTCCGGCAGGGGCTGCTCGACCGGGGCTATCTGGAGGTCGAGACGCCCATGCTCCAGCAGATCCACGGCGGCGCGAACGCCCGGCCCTTCACCACCCACATCAACGCGTACGACCTCGATCTGTATCTGCGGATCGCGCCCGAGCTGTATCTGAAACGGCTGTGCGTGGGCGGCATGGAAAAGGTCTTCGAAATGGGCCGCACCTTTCGCAACGAGGGCGTCTCGTACAAGCACAATCCCGAATTCACGATGCTGGAGGCGTATCAGGCGTTCGCGGACTACGACGTGATGCTCGACCTCACCCGTGAGCTGATCCAGGGGGCGGCCGTCGCGGCCCACGGCTCGGCGGTGGCACTGCGGACGGACGCCGGGGGCAGGCGGGTCGAGCACGACATCTCGGGGACGTGGCCGGTGAAGACCGTCTACGGGGCGCTCTCGGAAGCGCTCGGCGAGGAGGTCGGCGCGGACACGTCCGTGGCGGCACTGCGGCGGCACTGCGACGCCGCCGGGGTGCCGCACAGGCCGGAGCACGGGCGTGGGGACATCGTGCTGGAGATGTACGAGCGGCTGGTCGAGGAGCGGACGGAGCTGCCGGTCTTCTACAAGGACTTCCCGACCGACGTCTCGCCGCTGACCCGACCGCACCGCGCGGATCCGCGGCTGGCCGAGCGCTGGGACCTCGTGGCCTTCGGCACGGAGCTGGGGACCGCGTATTCGGAGCTCATCGATCCGGTGGAGCAGCGGCGACGGCTGACGGCGCAGTCGCTGCTGGCGGCGGGCGGCGACCCGGAGGCGATGGAGCTGGACGAGGACTTCCTGCGGGCGCTGGAGTACGCGATGCCGCCGACGGGCGGGCTCGGGGTGGGAGTGGACCGGCTGGTCATGTTCCTGACAGGACTGTCGATCCGGGAGACGCTTCCATTCCCGCTGGTACGCAGGCGCTGACCACACACTAAAAGACTTCCTTTGAGGAAGAAATAGAATTCATTATTTGCCTTATAGATCGCCCGTTGTTAATTTGACAGCTCAGTCCTTTCCGACCGAGCTGGTGGTGTTTTCCATGGCGGCACAGCGTGCGGCGACCCCTTGGCTTCCCATGACCGCGACGGCGGTGCTGTGGGGATCCGCGTTCACCGCGATCCAGGTCGCGCTGCCGGACTACTCCCCCGCCGCGATCGCCCTGCTGCGGATCACCGTCACCGTGGTGCTGCTCCTGCCGTTCCTGGCGCTGGGGAAGATCGGCCGGCTGCGGCGTGCCGACGCCCTGCGCATGGCGGCGTTCGGGCTCACCGGCATGACGGCCTACCAGGTGCTGCTCTGCGCGGGCGAGGAGAGTGTCGACGCGGGCACCGCGGCGATGCTGATCGCCGCCTCACCGGTCTTCACCACCGTCCTGGGCATGGCCTTCCTCGGCGACCGGCCCGGCCGGCGCGGCCTGGCCGGGCTGGGCGTCGCCCTCTCCGGCGCGCTGCTGGTCGCGGTCACGACCGGCGGCGGCAGCGGCTCCCTCATGGGCGCGCTCACGGTCCTCGCCGCCGCCGCGACCCAGGCCACGTCGTTCGCGCTCCAGAAGCCGCTGCTGAAGAAGTACTCCGGCGCCGAATGCGTCTTCTACGGCAGCCTCTTCGGCCTGCTGCCCCTGCTGGCCGTGGCGCCCGACGCCGTCGGACAGGTGGCGGCGGCGGACGGCCACCGCACCGCGGCGGTCCTCTGGCTGGGCCTCGGCTGTACCGCGGCGGCCTTCTGGACCTGGTCGCGCACCCTGCGCGCGACCACCGCCTCCACCGCCTCGCTCGTGCTGTACGCGGTGCCGGTCGCCGCGCTCGCGCTGGACGCGGCCCTGCTCGGGAACGTCCCCGCGCCGAGCGCCGTCGGCGGCGGCCTGCTCGTCCTGGCCGGTGTCGCGGTCGCGACGGTGCGCCGCGCGGCCGCCCCGCGGTCGGTGACCGTGGCCTCCGGGCCGGGCACCCGCGAGCCCGAGCGGGAGCCGGCCGGAGCCGGCGCCCGCTCCTGAAGGCACCGCGCCTGAAGGCACCGCGCCTGAAGGCACCGGTCCTGAAGACACCGCTTCGGGAAGCCCCACTCCGCAAAGCACCACCTCCGAAAGCACCGCTCCGGCCGGCACCCGCTGCCGGAGCCGCCCGCTCCCGGAGCCGTACGTGACGGGCGGCGTCAGTCCTGCGGGCCCGGCAGGTCCACCAGCCGGGCCAGGGTCGCACGGTGCCGCCCCGGGGTGCCGAGCGCGAGCTCGGCGCTCTTGGCGCGCTTGAGGTAGAGGTGTGCCGGGTGCTCCCAGGTCATACCGATTCCGCCGTGCAGCTGTACGCACTCCTGCGCGGCCCGCACCGCGACCTCGCCGCAGTAGGACTGCGCGACGGCGACGGCGACCGCCCTGTCCACCGAGCCGGTGGCGAGGGCGTCGGCGGCGTTGCGGGCCACGGCGCGCGCGGACGCCACCTCCAGCCACAGGGCCGCCAGCCGGTGTTTGAGCGCCTGGAACGAGCCGACGGGACGGCCGAACTGCCGCCGCTCGCCGGTGTAGCGCACGGTCTCCTCCAGGCACCACTCCGCGACGCCGAGCTGTTCCGAGGCGAGCAGGCCGGCGCCGGTGAGCAGCGCGGCGTCGACGGCGGCGCGGGCGCGGCCCGGTCCGGCGAGCAGGCTGCCGGGGGCCTCGGCGAGGGTGACGCGGGCGACCGGCCGGGTGAGGTCCAGCGAGGTGACCGGGGTGATCCGGACGCCTTCCGCTTCGGTGTCCACGGCGTACAGCCCGGTGTCGGCCGGCACGAGCAGGAGGTCCGACCCGGCCGCGCCCGCGACGGCGGTGACCTCACCGCTGAGCAGCGGCCGACGTCCGGCCGCCCGTACGGTCTCCGTCGGCCGGGCGCCCGGCCAGGTCGTGAGCGGCACGGCGAGGGCACCCACCCGGCGGCCCTCGGCGAGCGCGGCGAGCGGCGCGGCCACCGCGTCCTCGGCGGTGTCGCAGCCGAGCAGGGCGGTGACGGCCAGGACGGCGCCGGTGAGGTAGGGCACGGGGGCGACGGAGCGGCCCAGCTCCTCCAGGACGACGGCCGCCTCGCGGGCGGTCGCGCCCTGTCCCCCGAGCTTGTCGGGCACGAGGAGCCCCGCCGTTCCCATGCCGGAGGCCAGGGACCGCCACAGCTCCGCGTCGTACGGCCGGCCGTTCTCGGCCTCGGCGAGCACGGTGGCGGGGGCGCCCCGGTGGGTGAGCAGGGAGCGGACGGCCGCGCGCAGGTCCTCCTCGGCCTCGGAGTAGAGCAGGTCCGGCGCGGTGGCGGAAGACGCGGCTGAGGGCGGCGGGGTCATCGGGGCAGGTCCTTCCACGGGAGGTCCTTGTCGGTGCGGGGCTCGGGCGGCAGGCCCAGTACGCGCTCGGCGACGATGTTGAGCAGCACTTCCGAGGTGCCGCCCTCGATGGAGTTGCCCTTGGCCCGCAGATAGCGGTAACCGGCGTCACGGCCCGTGAAGTCGACGACCTCGGGCCGGGTCATGGTCCAGTCGCCGTACGCCAGGCCGTCCTCGGCCAGCAGCTCGACCTCCAGACCGCTGAGTTCCTGGTTGAGGCGGGCGAAGGAGAGCTTCAGGCCCGAGCCCTCCGGCCCGGGGCGGCCGCGCCGCAGCTGCTGGCGCAGCCGCTCGCCGGTGAGCCGGGCGGCCTCCGCCTGCACCCACAGGCCCAGCAGCCGCTGGTGGAGGTCGTGGGTGCGCAGCTCGGGGCGGGCGCGCCAGGTGTCGGTGACGAGCCCGAGCATGCCCGTCTCCCTGGTCTCGCCGGGCGCTCCGGACGCGCCGCTCCCGCCGATGGCGACGCGCTCGTTCATGAGGGTGGTCCGCGCGACCCGCCAGCCTTCGCCGACGGCGCCGAGGCGGTGGGCGTCGGGGACGCGCACGCCGGTCAGGAACACCTCGTTGAACTCGGCCTCGCCGGTGATCTGGCGCAGCGGCCGCACCTCGACGCCCGGGTCGGTCATGTCGCAGACGAAGTAGGTCAGGCCGGCGTGCTTGGGCACCGTGGGGTCCGTACGGGCGAGGAGGATCGCCCAGCGGGCGAGGTGCGCGCTGGAGGTCCACACCTTCTGGCCGTCGACCCGCCAGCCGTCACCGTCGCGCACCGCCCTGGTGGCGAGGGCGGCCAGGTCGGAGCCGGCGCCCGGCTCGCTGAAGAGCTGGCACCACACCTCCTCGCCGGTCCACAACGGGCGCAGGAAGCGCCGCTTCTGTTCGTCGGTGCCGTACTGGAGGAGGGTGGGCGCGGCCATGCCGAGGCCGATGCCGATGCGGCGGGGGTCGTTCCCGGGGGCACCGGCCGCGGCCAGGCCTTCGTCGACGACGGTCTGGAGGGCGCGCGGCGCCCCCAGCCCGCCGAGGCCCTCGGGGAAGTGGATCCAGGCGAGCCCGGCGTCGAAGCGGGCCCGCAGGAAGTCGAGGCGCGGTGTGGTGGCGGGGTCGTGGGCGGCGAGCAGCGCGGCGGTACGGGCGCGCAGCCCGGCGGCGTCGACGGCCTCCGGGCCGGCGGACCCGGCCTCGGGGCCGGGGTGGGTGGGGCTCATCAGGGCGCCTCCTCGGCGGGGACGACGACGATCCGGCCGGTCGTGGTGCCGTCGGCGACGCGCTGGACGGCGTCGGCGGCGGCCTCCAGCGGCACCCGCTCGCTGACGAGGGGGCGGACCGCGCCCCGGTCGGCGAGGTGCGTCAGCTCGTCGTGGCAGGCGCGGACGGCGGCCGGGTCCTTGGTCTGGTAAAGGCCCCAGTGCAGGCCCAGGATCGTGTAGTTCTTCACCAGGGCGTGGTTGAGGGCGGCTTGCGGAACGGTGCCGCTGGCGAAGCCGACGACCACGATACGGCCCTCGAAGGCGACGCACTTGGTGGACCACACGAACGCGTCGCCGCCGACCGGGTCGTAGACGACGTCCGCGCCGCGGCCGCCGGTCGCCTCCTTCACCGCCGCGACGACGTCGTCGGCGTGGCGGTCCAGCACCAGGTCGCAGCCCAGTTCGCGGGCGGTGCGCGCCTTTTCGGGGCCGCCGGCGACGCCGATGACGGTGGCCCCGGCGGCCTTGCCGAGCTGGACGGCCGCGCTGCCGACGCCGCCGGCCGCCGCGTGGACGAGAAGGGTCTCGCCCGCGCGCAGCCGGGCGCGGCGGTGCAGGCCGAACCAGCCGGTCTGATAACCGATGTGGAGGGCCGCGGCCTCGGCGTCGTCCAGGGACCCGGGGACGGGCAGGGCGCTCCGGGCGTCGACGACCGTACGCTCGGCGAAACCGCCCGCCGGGAGGGCCGGTCGCGCGAGGATCCGGGCACCGACCGCGGCCTTGACGCCCTCGCCGCCCGCGAGGACCTCGGCGCAGAGCTCGACCCCCGGGGTGAACGGCAGGGGCGGGCTGATCTGGTACCGGCCCCTGCACAGCAGCGCGTCGGGGAAGTTGACGTTCGCGGCCCGGACGCGGACGAGGAGTTGGCCGGGGCCGGGCACGGGTTCCGGGGCGTCCTCCAGGCGCATCACCGTGCGGGGTTCGCCTGTCCGGTGCACTCGCCATGCCTTCATGGGGCCTCCGTGGTGGGGTGTGCCGCGAGCGGACGCGTCGCATACTAAGCGGTCGGTAAGGGCTGGGAACAGGGGTACCCGCTCGCCGGAGGGGCTCGTTCCCGCTCCCTGGCGTCCGGTGGGCGGCCAGGAGCGGCGGCCCGGACGGCGGCCGGGCCGCCGCTCAGGCGGGCGCCCGGCCCGTCGACTCGCGGCGCGCCAAGTGCGGGGTCGGCGCCTGGACCCGCCTCGGCGGGGCGCCGTCCAGGAGGGCCGTCAGGAGCTCCGCCGCCTGCCTGCCGAACGCGACGGTGTCGCGGGTGAGCGAGGTCAGCGCCGGGTGGGTGCTGCGGCAGAGGACCGAATCGTCCCAGGCGACGATCGAAAGCCGGTCCGGTACGGGCACGCCGCGCTCCGCCGCCACGGCCAGCCCCGCCACGGCCATCACGTCGTTGTCGTAGACGAGCGCGGTGGGCGGCCGTTCCCCGGTCAGCAGGCGGCGGGTGGCTTCGGCACCTTGTGCGTCGGAGTAGTCCGTGGTCACGGAGGTGACGTCGGGCAGACCGCGCCGGGCGGCCTCGGCACGCAGGCAGGCCATACGGCGCCGGGTGTGCGCGAGTTCGGGGAGGCCGGCGATGTGGGTGATGCGGTGGTGGCCGAGCTCGTGGAGGTGGCCGACGATGGAGGTCATCGCCCCGGTGTCGTCGGCCCAGAGGTTGGAGATCACGCCGTGGGGCGGACCGGGGGCGCCCTCGTCACCGTGCGCGCCGGGGGCGTACGGACCAGCGGGAACCCCGGAGACGCCGGGCACGCCGGGCACGCCGGGACCGGTGAACACACCAGCAGCGTCAGGCACCCCAGGCCCGTCGGAACCGTCGAGGGCGCCGATCACCACCGCGGGCAGGCCGAGCCCGTCCAGCAGTGCCGGGCGGGGGTCGTCGGCACGCGGGTCGACGACGAGGAGGCCGTCCACGCGGCGCTCGGCCCACCAGCGGCGGTGTACGGCGCACTCGGCGTCGACGTCCTCCACCAGCTGGAAGAGCAGGCCCAGCCGGCGCACGGCGAGGGCCTCCTGGACGCCGGAGACGAGCTGGAGGAAGAACGACTCGACACCCAGGGTGCGGGCGGGGCGGGCGAGGACCAGCCCCACGGTGGCCGCGCCCTCCCCGGACAGGGCGCGGGCCGCGGTGCTGGGCTGCCAGCCGAGCTGTTCGGCGACGCGCCGCACCCGTGCGCGGGTGACCTCCGAGACGCCCGGCCGGCCGTTGAGCGCGAAGGACACGGCGCTCTCGGAGACCCCCGCGCGGCGGGCGATGTCCTTCATGGTCGGCCGGCGGGCCGGTGTCCGGCGCATGACTCCCCCTCCGTCCCGCGGGCGCGGCGGGCCGTGCCGAAGCGCTGGAGCGGCGGAGGCCGCGACGGAGGTCACGACGGCGGCCCGCCCACGCCTTCCCGTATGCCAACTCGCCGCAGACTAAAGCGCATTAGTACGCGACGGAAGTGCACCGGACGTATTGACTTCAGGGCGGCCCGGGTGCAGTTTTTGTTGCGCTCGCCCTCGTCTCCCCGGTCCGACCGAAGGAGTTCACCGGCCATGCCACCCTCCCGCAGCGCCGCGGCGGTCGCCGCCCCGCTCCTCGCCTCCGTTCTCCTTCTCGGCGCCTGCGGTTCCGGCGGTGACGGCGGCGGGGGCGGCAGCGCGGACGGCAAGCCCGAGGGGAGCATCACTTTCCAGACCTGGAATCTCCGCAGCAACTTCAAGGGCTATTTCGACGGCCTGGTGCGTGATTTCGAGAAGGCGAATCCGGGCGTCAAGGTCAAGTGGCTGGACCAGCCGGCCGAGAACTACGCGGAGAAGCTGAGCGCGGACGCCGGCGCCGGCACCCTGCCCGACGTCGTCAATGTCTCGCCCGACCTCTCCTACCCGCTGGCGAAGGCCGGGCTCCTGATGAACCTGGACAAGGAGAAGGCCGCCGCCCGCTTCAAGGGCGAGTACACGCCGGAGTCCTGGCAGGGCAATACGCTGCCCGGCCTGGACGGTTCGTACGCCTTCCCCTGGTACCTCAACACCGGCCCGCTCTTCTACAACAAGTCCCTCTTCCGGGAGGCCGGGCTCGACCCCGAGAAGCCACCGGAGAACTACGACGAACTGTTCGCCGCCGCGCGCACCATGGCCGGGAGGCCCGGTGGGCGGACGGCGACACTGGCCGGCACCCCCTCGATCGAGGACTTCGGCCGCTACGGCGTGCGGCTGATGAACGAGGACGCCACCCGGTTCACCTACAACGAGCCCAAAGGCGTCGAGCTGCTGACCCGTTACAAGGAGCTCTACGACCGCGGCGCGCTCGACGCGCAGGCGCTCACCAACACCCCCGAGAAATCGGGGCAGAAATTCCTGGAACAGAAGGTCGCCATGAATCCGGGCAGCGCCCACGACCTGGGTACCTTCAAGAAGAACGCGCCGGCCCTGTACCGGAATCTCGGCATCACCGACGCCCCGAACAACAACGGCAAGCCGAACATGTACGTGATGGGCCTGGCCGTCAACGCCCGCGGCAAACACAAGGCGGCGGCCGTCGCCTTCGCGCATTTCGTCACGGACCGCCGGAACCAGGAGGCGTTCGCCCATCAGGTCGCCGTCTTCCCCAGCACCAAGGGTTCGCTGGACGACCCGTACTGGACGAAGGACGACGGCACCGACGAGGGCCGGGTCAGGGTGGCCTCGGCGAAGATGCTCAAGGGAGCGGTGAATTACACCCCCGTGGTGATGAGCGACGAGATGAAGGTCGTGCTCAAGAACGAGGTCGCCAAGGCTCTCCAGGGCAAGAAATCTCCGAAGGAAGCCCTCGACGACGCCGCCGCGCAGAGCGACAAGCTCCTCAAGCGGAGCTGACCGCCGTGCAGCGCGCCGCCGGACGCACCCCGGAGCGGCCGACCGCCCGCGCGGGCCGCGTCCGTACCCACCGGGCCGCCAGCCCCTGGCTCTTCCTGCTGCCGGGCCTCGGGGTCGTCGCCGCCTTCGTCCTCTACCCCTTCCTCAGCACGGTCCACAAGGCGTTCACCGACGCCCGTACGCTCACGCCCGGCACCTGGGTGGGGCTGCGGAACTTCCGGGACATGCTGGACGACGAGCAGTTCCGGGTGGCCCTGCGCAACAGCGTCCTGTACGTGGTGGCGGTCGTGCCCCTCACCGTGCTGCTGCCGCTGCTGCTCGCGCTCCTGGTCCACAAGAAGCTGCCCGGCGTCACGTTCTTCCGGTCCGCGTTCTACACCCCGGTCGTGGCCTCCGTCGTGGTGGTGTCGCTGATCTGGGGGTGGATGCTGGACGACCGCGGGCTGGTCAACGGCATCCTGCGGTTCCTGGGCGCCGGGCCGGTCGCCTTCCTCGGCGACCAGTGGCTGCTGCTGTTCAGCGCGATGGCGCTGACGGTGTGGCGGGGCCTCAGCTACTACATGATCATCTATCTGGCGGCGCTGGCGAACGTGCCGCGCGAGCTCCACGAGGCCGCGGCCGTCGACGGTGCGGGGCCCCTGCGCCGCTTCGTCAGCGTCACCGTGCCCGCCCTGCGCTCCACGATGGTGCTGGTCGGCGCGCTGTCGTCGGTCGCGGCCTTCAAGGTCTTCTCCGAGGTCTATCTGCTGGCCGGGCCCACCGGCGGACCGGCCGGCCAGGACACCACGCTCGTCATGCTCGTCCAGCGCACGGGCACCGGCCTGAACGGGCGCGTGGGCTACGCCTCCGCCCTCTCCCTGGCCGTCTTCGTGCTCACCCTGCTGCTGATGCTGCTGGTGCTGCGCGCCGACCGTAAGGAGGCCGACGGGTGACCCGTACGTCCGGCGGGGAGAAGGCCCTGCGGTACCTGCTGATGCTCGCCGTGCTGGCGGTCTCCGTCGGCCCGTTCCTGTGGCAGCTGTCGACCTCCCTGAAGAGCACCACCGAGGACATCTACACCTATCCGCCCGGCCTCCTCCCCGAGCACCCCACCCTGGACAACTACCAGGGCGTCGCCGACATCGTCCCCGTCTGGGACTACGCCCTGAACTCGCTCAAGGTCGCGGCCGCCAACGTCGTCACCAACCTCGCCGGCGCCTCCATGGCCGGCTACGCCCTCGCCCGGCTGCGCTTCCGCGGCCGGAAGGCGGCCGGGCTCGCCTTCGTCGCGGCGCTGCTCGTGCCCCTGGAGTCCGTCGTCATCGCGCAGTTCACCATGATGCGCGACCTCCAGCTGAACAACACCCTCACCGCCGTGGTCCTGCCCGGGGCGGTGGGGGCGCTCAACGTGCTGCTGATGCGCAACGCCTTCGCGAACCTCCCGTACGAGGTGGAGGAAGCCGCCGTCATCGACGGGGCGAACGTGTGGCAGCGGTTCACCAGGATCGCCCTGCCGTCGGTGCGGGGCACCCTCGCCGCCGTCGCGATCTTCGCGTTCATGGGGGCCTGGGACGACTTCCTGTGGCCGTTGATCGTGCTCTCGGACCCGGACCGCTTCACCCTGACCGTGGGCCTGAACTTCCTGCACGGCACGTTCCAGCAGAACCCCCGGCTGGTCGCCGCCGGAACCGTCATCGCGGTCGCCCCGCTCCTCGTGATGTTCGCCTGCCTCCAGCGGTACTTCTTCCGCGGCGTCGGCGAGGGCGCCGTCAAGGGCTGACCGACCACCGCACCCGCCCGAAGGGACGACACCCGTATGCGCTTCGGCGTCAACTACACGCCCACCCGGGGCTGGTTCCACCACTGGCTCGACTTCGACCTCGACGAGATCCGCGCCGATCTCGACTCGCTCACCGTCCTCGGCCTCGACCACATCCGCGTCTTCCCGCTGTGGCCGCTCTTCCAGCCCAACCGCGCGCTCGTCCGCCCGCGCGCCGTCGAGCAGCTCGTCGCGCTGGTCGACGCGGCCGGCGAGCGCGGGCTCGACGTGGCCGTCGACGGCCTCCAGGGCCACCTGTCGAGCTTCGACTTCATCCCCTCCTGGACCACCACCTGGCACCGCCGCAACATGTTCACCGACCCCGGCGTCGTGGAGGCCCAGGAGGCGTACCTGACCGCGCTGGCCTCGGCGCTCGCCGACCGGCCGCACTTCCTCGGGATGACGGTCGGCAACGAGATCGACCAGTTCTCCGGCGACCCGCACCCCGACCCGGACCGGATCCGGCCCGAGCAGGCCGGGAGCTGGCTGCGCCGGATGCTCGACGCCTGCGACAAGGCGGCGCCGGGACGGGCCCATCTGCACGCGTCCTACGACGCCGCCTGGTACGACGGCACACACCCCTTCACCCCCGCCCACTCCGCGCGGCTCGGCGCCATGACGGCCGTGCACTCCTGGGTCTTCAACGGCACGGCGCAGCGACACGGGCCCACGGGCGCGGCGACCGAGCGGCACGCCGCCTACCTCGTCGAGCTGTCCAAGGCATGGGCCGACGACCCGGACCGGCCCGTGTGGCTCCAGGAGGTCGGGGCACCGGCCCCGCACATCCCGCCCGGCCGGGCCGCGGCCTTCACCCGGGCGACGCTCGCCCACGCGCTGGACTGCACCGGCCTGTGGGGGGTCACCTGGTGGTGCTCGCACGACGTCGACCGGGCGCTCGCCGACTTCCCGGAACTGGAGTACGGCCTGGGGCTTTTCACCAACGACCGCCGGATCAAACCCGCCGGGGAGGCCGTCGCCCGCGTGGTGCGCGAATGGCACGAGGGCGGACGGGAGCCGGAGCCCCGGCGTACGGCGCTGGTGCTGGACGTGGGCGATCCGGAGACGGCGCCGTCGCGGTCGGTGTGCGGGCCCGGTGGGGAGTTCTTCGAGGCGTGGATGCGGGTGGCCGCGCGGGGGGTGCGGCCGGGGGTGGTGCTGGGGTCTCGGGTGGGGGACGCGGGGTGGCTGGCGGCGCGGGGGATCGACTCCGTCGTGTCGGTGGACGAGGTGTGACAGGTGGCCCCTGCGGGGGGCCTTTTCCCCTACCCGCCCCTTCCCGTAACCGGGGCTCCGCCCCGGGCCCCGGTCCTCAAACGCCGGACGGGCTGAAACTTCCGGACTGCCCCTCGCCTGCGACAAGGAGTCCCCGTGCGTAAGAGAGTCACCCGCCGCTCCGTCCTCCTGACGGCCGCCCTCGCCGCCGCGACAGGTGCGGCCCGTGCGTCCACCGGGAGCGAGGGGACGCTCCAGCCCTACGCCTCCTACTGGTACCCCGACAGCCTCCCGGCCGGCTCGCCCGGTTCCGGGATCGTCTGGCGGAGCCTGCGCTCCTGGACGCCCGAAGGTGACGCCGACCTGCCCTTCAACCGGGCCACCGTGCCGCTCGCCGCCCGCTTCACGCCGCCGCCGGTCAACGCCACCGCGCAGGCCGGGCAGGCCCGTGTCAGCGCGCTCGTCTCCTTCGCCCCGACCTCGGGCAACCCCGCGCAGGGCTCGGCCACCGCCGACTTCTACGCCCTGACGCACTGGGCCTACCTCGACGAACTGGTCTTCTGGGGCGGCTCCTCGGGCGAGGGGCTGATCCTCGCCCCCAACGCGCCCGTCGTGGACGCCGCGCACCGCAACGGCGTGCCCGTGCTGGGGACGGTGTTCCTGCCGCCGGCCGCCTACGGCGGGCAGTTGCGCTGGACGCGGGAGCTGGTGCGGCGCGGCCCGGACGGCGGCTTCCCGCTCGCCGACCAGCTGATCCGGGTGGCCCGCGCGTACGGCTTCGACGGGTGGTTCCTCAACGCGGAGACCGGCGGCGGCGACGCCCGGCTGGGCGCGGACACCCGCGACTTCGTCGCCTACCTGCGGGCGCGCGGCGAGAAGCTGCGCGTCACCTGGTACGACGCGATGACGCTCGCCGGCGACGTCTCCTGGCAGAACGAGCTCAACGACCGCAACGCGGCGTTCTTCGAGGCGTCCGACTCGATGTTCCTCAATTTCGACTGGGACCGGGCCGGGCTCGTCTCCTCGGCGCGGCGGGCGGAGGGGCGAAAGCGCGGCAGGTACGAGCTGTGGGCCGGCGTCGACGTCGAGGCGAACGGCTGGGACACCCGGGTCGACTGGGACGCGGTCGTCCCGGCGGACGGCCCGCATGTGACCTCGTACGGCTTCTACCGCCCCGAGTGGACGTGGAAGAGCCTGCCCGCGAACGCCCGGACCCCGGCGGACTTCCACGTGCGCGACGACCGCTTCTGGTCCGGGCGGGCCCTGGACCCGGCCGCCCCGGACAGCGGCGCCTGGCGCCCGCCGGCGGCCTCGGTGGCGGACCGCTCCACCCTCACCGCGCTGCCCTTCGCGACGGCCTTCAACACCGGGCACGGGCTGGGCTGGTACGAGCGCGGGACCCGCCTGTCGGACTCCGCCTGGAACCACCTGGGCCTCCAGGACCGGCTGCCCGGCCGCCGCTGGGTGGTCCGGACCACCGGCCCCCGGCCCACCGTGGGCTTCGACTTCGCCGACGCCTGGCGGGGCGGCGGCAGCCTTCTGGTGACGGGCGGGCTCACGGCCCCGGCGACGGTGGAGCTCTTCCCGGCGCGGCTCCCGCTGTCCGAGGCCACGGTCGTGGAGCTCGCCCACCGCACGGACGACGGCTCGGCGGCCGTGCGGGTGGAACTGGCACTGGAGGTGGCCGCCGCGCGGGGCGGCCCGTCCCGGCTCGTCCACCTGCCCGCGGGGACCCTCCGGGCGGGTGGGCGCGGCTGGACGACGGCAGCCGTGCGCGTCGGCCGGGCGCTGCGCGAGCGGGCCGGAGGAACGATTCTCTCCCTGGGCGTACGGCTCGGCTCGCCCGACGGCGGGACGGCGCGCTGGCGGCTGGGCGGCCTCGCGGTGCGCGACACCGCGCCGCCGCCCGGCCCGCCGGGCGCGCCCACGATCACGGCGTCGCGGACGGACGCCGACGGCACGGCGGCGCTGCGCCTGGCCTGGACGGCGCCCGTCCGCTCCCCCGGGTCCGTACGCCATTACGAATTGCACCAGCTCCTGCCCGGCGGCGGCCGTCGCTTCCTGGGGGGCACCTGTGGGCATGCCTACTACGTCGCGGCCCTGCGCCGCGCGGCCGGCGAGGCGGCCACGCGCGTCGAGGTGCGCGCCGTGGACGAGCTGTACGCCTCCTCGGCGCCCGCGTCCGTCACCTTCCGCTGGTAGACCCTCTGCGTTAGGACACCGACCTCATGCACAACGACCGCACCCTCACCGAAGACCGTCTGAAGCGTGTGCTGGAGGAGCGCATCCGGCCCGCCGTGTATCCGGAGTCGGTGCCGCTGGCCGTCTCCGTGTGGCACGCGCCGGGCGAGCCCGTCCCCGTGGCGGAGGGCCTGGCCGCCCCCCGGACGCCCGTGGAGGTCGGCGCCGAGTGGGGGCCGCCGTGGGGCACGAGCTGGTTCACCGTGGCCGGGCGGGTGCCGGACGCGTGGGCGGGCCGGACCGTCGAGGCCCTACTCGACCTGGGCTTCGACGAGAACATGACCGGTTTCCAGTGCGAGGGGCTCGTCTACCGGCCGGACGGCTCGCCCGTGAAGGGCCTCAACCCCCGTAACCAGTGGGTACGGATCGGGGGCCACGACGGCACGGTCGCGGGCGGCGAGGAGGTGCTGCTGCACATCGAGGCGTCGGCGAACCCGGTGATCCTGGACTACCGGCCGTTCCGGCCGACGGAGCTGGGCGACCGGGAGACGGCGGACGCGGCACCGCGCTACCGGCTGGCCCGGATGGACCTGGCCGTCCTGGACCGGACGGTGTGGGAGCTGGTGCGGGACCTGGAGGTGCTGGGCGAGCTGATGACCGAGCTGTCGCCGGACTCGCCGCGCCGCTGGGAGATCCTGCGGGCGGTGGAGCGGGCGCTCGACGCGGTCGACCTCCAGGACGTCGGGGGCACGGCGGCCCGGGCGCGCGAGAAGCTCGCGCCCGCCCTCGCCGCGCCCGCGCACGCCTCCGCCCACCGGATCAGCGCCGTGGGGCACGCGCACATCGACTCGGCGTGGCTGTGGCCGCTGCGGGAGACGGTGCGCAAGGTGGCCCGTACGACCGCGAACATGACGGAGCTGCTGGAGGACGAGCCGGAGTTCGTCTACGCCATGTCGCAGGCGCAGCAGTTCGCGTGGGTCAAGGAGCACCGCCCGGAGGTGTACGCGGGGGTGAAGAAGGCCGTCGCGGAGGGCCGGTTCGTGCCCGTGGGGGGCATGTGGGTGGAGTCCGACACCAATATGCCGGGGTCGGAGGCGCTGGCGCGGCAGTTCGTCCACGGGAAGAGGTTCTTCCTGGAGGAGTTCGGGATCGAGTCGGAGGAGGTCTGGCTGCCGGACAGCTTCGGCTATTCGGCCGCGCTGCCGCAGCTGGTGAGGCTGGCGGGGGCGAAGTGGTTCCTGACACAGAAGATCTCGTGGAGCCGTACCAATAAGTTCCCGCACCACACGTTCTGGTGGGAGGGCCTGGACGGCACCCGGGTGTTCACGCACTTCCCGCCGATCGACACCTACAACTCCCAGCTCTCGGGCCAGGAGCTCGCGCACGCGGTCCGCAACTTCCAGGAGAAGGGCGGCGCCACCCGGTCGCTCGCGCCCACCGGATGGGGTGACGGCGGGGGCGGGACGACGCGCGAGACGCTGGCGCGGGCGAAGCGGCTGGCGGATCTGGAGGGTTCGGCGAGGGTCGTCTTCGAGAAGCCGTCGGCGTTCTTCGAGAAGGCGCAGGCGGAGTACGCTCAGGCGCCGGTCTGGGTGGGCGAGCTGTATCTGGAGCTACACCGGGCGACGCTGACCAGCCAGGCCCGCACCAAGCGGGGCAACCGGCGGGCGGAGCACCTGTTGCGGGAGGCGGAGCTGTGGGCGGCCACGGCGGCGGTGCGGACCGGGTTCGCGTATCCGTACGAGCGGCTGGACCGGATCTGGAAGACGGTGCTGCTCCACCAGTTCCACGACATCCTGCCGGGCACGTCCATCGCGTGGGTGCACCGCGAGGCGGCGGCGACGTACGCGGCGGTGGCGGCCGAGCTGGAGGAGATCGTCGGCGGCGCGCTGGCGGCGCTGGCGGGTGACGGCACGGGCGGCGGGACGGTGGTCTTCAACGCGGCGCCGCACGGGCGGGGCGGCACCCCGGCCCACGCCGCGCGCCCGGTGCCGGACGAGGCCGCCGCGCCGGTCACGGCCGGGCCGCGCGCGGGCGGCGGTTTCGTCCTCGACAACGGGCTGCTGCGGGCCGAGGTCGACGGCCGGGGGCTGGTGGTCTCCGTGTACGACCACACGGCGGAGCGGGAGACGGTCGCGCCGGGCGCGGCGGCCAACCTCCTCCAACTGCACCAGGACTTCCCGAACATGTGGGACGCGTGGGACGTCGATCTGTTCTACCGGAACACGGTGACGGACCTTACGGACGTGGAGACGCTGGAGCTCACGGCCGAGGGTGCGGTGCGCGTGGTCCGGGCCTTCGGGGCCTCGCGCGTCGAGCAGCTGCTGTCGCTCCCGGGCGGGGCTCGGCGGCTGGACGTCGAGACGGAGGTCGACTGGCACGAGACGGAGAAGTTCCTCAAGGCGGCCTTCCCGCTCGATCTGCACGCCGACCGTACGGCGGCCGAGACCCAGTTCGGCCACCTCTACCGCCCCACGCACACCAACACCAGCTGGGAGGCGGCGAAGTTCGAGGCGTGCGCGCACCGGTTCGTCCATCTGGAGGAGCCCGGCTGGGGCGTGGCGGTCGTGAACGACTCCACGTACGGCTACGACGTGACGCGCGCGGTCCGGGACGCCTCTTCGGGGGCCGCCGGCACCACGACGACGGTCCGCCTCTCCCTCCTGCGCGCCCCGCGCTTCCCCGACCCGCGCACCGACCAGGGCGTGCACCGCTTCCGGTACGCGCTGGTGCCGAACGCGTCCGTGGGCGACGCGGTGCGGGAGGGGTATCTGATCAACCTTCCGGAGCGGCGGGTGGCGGGCTCCGCCGCCGTGGCGCCGCTGGTGCGCGTCGACGACGACGCCGTCGTGGTCTCGGCGGTGAAGCTGGCCGACGACGGCAGCGGCGATGTGGTCGTCCGGGTGTACGAGTCGCTCGGCGGCCGGGCCCGGGCCGTCCTCACGCCGGGGTTCGCCCCGGGGGCGGTGTCCGTGTGCGACCTGCTGGAGCGGCCCTCGGGCACGGTGGCCGCCGAAGGCGGGCGCGTGTCCCTGACGCTGCGGCCGTTCGAGATCGTCACACTGCGGATCGCCCGCGCGTGACGCCCTGACGGGCAGGTCTCCCGCCCGTCCCGGCCCGCGCGGGCCTGCGGCAGAGAGGCGGGGTGCCGGTTCGTGCCGGTCCGGCCCCGCACGGCTCCGGCGGAGGGGCGGGGGCGCCGGCCTGTACGGGTCCGGCCTCCCGCCGCGGACCCCCGGCGGGCAGGGGGTCGTGGACGAAGGAGGCGACGGCGCCGGTGACGCCGGGCGCGCCGCGCGGGGCGGCCTCGAAGGGCACCAGGTCGCGCCCGGGCACGGCCGCACAGCCGGGCCCCCGCCGGGCCCCGGGCCGGCTCTCCCCGACGTCACTCCGCTCCGTAAACCCGCTCCGGCGGTCGTGCCGCCTTCAGCAGCCCCCTGACGGCCTCCCCCACTTCACCGGCCTCCCACCGCCCCGCCCGCTCCACCGAGGGGCCGGGGCACCAGCCCTCCATGACCGTGACGCGTCCTCCTTCGGCCTCGAAGACCCGGCCGTTCACCCCGGCCGAAGCCTCCGAGGCGAGCCACACCACCAGGGGTGAGACGTTCTCCGGGGCCATCGCGTCGAAGCCCCGCCCCGGAGGGGCCATGGCCTCGGCGAAGGTCCGTTCCGTCATCCGGGTGCGGGCGGCCGGGGCGACGGCGTTGACCTGGATCCCGTAGCGGGCCAGTTCGGCGGCGGCGACGAGGGTGAGGCCGACGACGCCCGCCTTCGCGGCCGCGTAGTTGGCCTGGCCGACGCTGCCCAGCAGGCCCGCGCCCGAGGTGGTGTTGACGATCCGCGCGGCGGGCGTACGGCCGGCCTTGGCCTCGGCGCGCCAGTGGGCGGCGGCGTGCCGCAGGGGCAGGAAGTGGCCCTTGAGGTGGACGCGGACCACCGCGTCCCAGTCGTCCTCGCCGAGGTTGACGAGCATCCGGTCCCGCAGGAAGCCGGCGTTGTTGACGAGCGCGTCGAGGCGCCCGTAGGCGTCCAGCGCCGTGGCGACGAGCGAGGCCGCGCCCTCGGTGGTGGCGATGTCGCCGCAGTGCGCCACGGCCCGACCGCCGCGTGCGGTGATCTCGTCGGCGACGCGGCGCGCGGGGCCCGCGCCGCCGCCTTCGCCGCCCTGGTCCACGCCGAGGTCGTTGACGACGACCTTCGTGCCCGCGGCGGCGAGCGCGAGGGCGTGGGCCCGGCCGAGGCCGCGCCCGGCGCCGGTGACGGCGGCGACGCGCCCGGTGCGGATTCCGGTCATCGCTTCACTCCTCCTGGTGGGTTCGGGCGGCCGCGAGGAACGCGGGGCGCTCCCCGCCGCCGTGGACGAGCAGGCCGGCGCCCGTGATGTAGGCGGCCCGGTCCGAGGCGAGGAAGACGGCGGCGTCGCCGATCTCGTCGGGCTCGGCGAGGCGGCCCGCCGGTACGGTGCGGGCGACGGCGGCGACCCCGTCCGCGTCCCCGTAGTGGAGGTGGGCGGACTCGGTGCGCACCATGCCGAGGACGAGGGTGTTCACCCGGACCTCCGGGGCCCATTCGACGGCCATGGTGCGGGCCAGGTGCTCCAGACCGGCCTTGGCGGCGCCGTAGGCGGCGGTGCCGGGGGACGGCCGGCCGCCGCTCACACTGCCGACCATCAGGACGCTGCCGCCGTCCGGTGCCGCGCGCAGGAGCCCGTAGGCCGCGAGGGAGACGGTCAGCGGGGCGGTGAGGTTGAGGGCGACGACCTTCGCGTGGCTCGCCGCGTCCGCCGCCCCCAGGGGCCGGTACGGGGTCCCGCCCGCGTTGTTGACCAGCACGTCCAGGCGCCCGTACGTCTCCGCGACGGTGCCCAGGAGGCCGTCCACGGCGGTCTGTTCCCGAAGGTCGGCGGGGAGGAAGCGGGCGACGCGCCCGGCCGCCGCGACCGGCCGCCCGGGGGCCTCGCGGGCACAGACGACGACGCGCGCGCCGGTGCGCAGGAAGGCCCGGGCGATGCCCGCGCCGACGCCGCGCGTCCCGCCGGTGACGAGCACGACCCGGCCGCCCGGGCCGTGGGGGCGGTGAGCTGTGGCCATTCGGGCACCTCCCGTGGGGGCCGGTCCGCTGCTACCGTCGCGCCTAACAAACGTTTGGTGGAAAGGTAGCTGATCCGCTGATGGGTGTCTCCACCTCCCGCCCCGAACCGGGCGTCGCCGTCGTCACCGTGGACTTCCCGCCCGTCAACGCCCTTCCCGTGCGCGGCTGGTACGAACTGGCCGACGCCTTCCGCGCCGCCGGCGCCGACACCGGGGTCCGCTGTGTCGTCCTGGCCGCCGCCGGACGCGGCTTCAACGCCGGCGTCGACATCAAGGAGCTGCGCAGCACACCCGGCCACACGGCCCTGCTCGGCGCCAACCACGGCTGCGCCGCCGCCTTCTCCGCCGTCTACGACTGCCCGGTGCCGGTCGTCGCCGCCGTGCACGGCTTCTGCCTGGGCGGCGGGGTGGGTCTGGCCGGCAACGCCGACGCCGTCGTCGCCTCCGACGACGCCGTGTTCGGCCTGCCCGAGCTCGACCGGGGCGCGCTGGGCGCCGCCACCCACCTGTCCCGGCTCGTGCCGCGGCACCTGATGCGCACCCTCTACTACACCTCCCGCACGGTCACCGCCCGGGAGCTGCACGGGCACGGCTCCGTGTGGCGAGTGGTGCCGCGCGGCGAACTGCCCGCGGCGGCCCTGGCGCTGGCGCGGGAGATCGCCGCCAAGGACGGCTCGCTGCTGCGGCTGGCCAAGGCCGCCCTCAACGGCATCGACCCCGTCGACGTGCACCGCTCCTACCGCTACGAGCAGGGCTTCACCTTCGAGGCGAACCTCAGCGGCGTCGCCGACCGCCTCCGCGAGGGATTCGCGCCCGGATCCGCCGACCGGCATACCGAGGAGGACCGCGCATGACCGCCGACAAACGGATGACCGCGGACGAGGCCGTGTCGCACCTGGAGAGCGGCATGACGATCGGCATCGGCGGCTGGGGCTCCCGGCGCAAGCCCATGGCCCTGGTGCGGGCCCTGCTGCGCTCGGACGTCACCGGGCTGACCGTGGTCTCCTACGGCGGCCCGGACGTGGGCCTGCTGGCCGCGGCGGGCCGCGTGCGCAAGCTCGTCGCGGCCTTCACCACCCTGGACTCCATCCCCCTGGAACCCCACTTCCGGGCCGCCCGCCAGCGCGGCGAACTCGAACTCACCGAGCTCGACGAGGCGATGTTCATGTGGGGACTGACGGCCGCCGCCCACCGGCTGCCGTTCCTGCCCGTCCGCGCCGGGCTCGGCTCGGACGTGATGACGGCCTGCCCGGAGCTGCGGACGGTCGTCTCGCCGTACGAGGACGGCGAGGAGCTCGTCGCCGTGCCCGCGCTGACGCTGGACGCCGCGCTGGTCCACCTCAACCGGGCGGACGCCCGGGGCAACGGCCAGTACCTGGGCCCGGACCCCTACTTCGACGACCTCTTCTGCGAGGCCGCGCGGGAGGCGTACGTCTCGTGCGAACGCGTGGTCGACAGCGCGGAGTTCGCCGCCTCCGGCGGCCCGCAGACGCTGCTGGTGCGGCGCGCGTGCGTCAACGGCGTCGTCGAGGCGCCGGGTGGCGCGCACTTCACCTCCTGCGCGCCCGACTACGAGCGCGACGAGGCGTTCCAGGCCGCCTACGCCCGGGCCGCCGCGGACCCGGCGGCCTGGCGGGAGTTCACCGGCCGCTTCCTCTCCGGTGACGAGGACGCCTACCACGCGGCCGTCGCCGACTTCACCCGGGAGGCGGCGTGACCGCGACCCGGGCCGAGGTGTGCGTGGTCGCCTGCGCGGAGGCGTGGCGCGGCGACGGGGAGATCCTGGCGAGCCCGATGGGCGTGCTGCCGACGATCGGCGCGCGGCTGGCCCGGCTGACGTTCTCGCCGGACCTGCTGCTGACGGACGGGGAGGCGCTGCTGATCGCCGACACCCCGGCGCTGGGCGCGAAGGCGGCCGTGGTCGAGGGCTGGCTGCCGTTCCGCCGCCACCTCGCGATGGTCAGCGGCGGCCGGCGGCACGTGATGATGGGCGCGAGCCAGCTCGACCGGTACGGCAATCAGAACATCTCCCGCATCGGCGCCGCGGACCGGCCGGACCGGCAGCTCCTCGGGGTGCGCGGGGCGCCCGGCAACACCGTCAACCACGCGACGAGCTACTGGATCCCCCGGCACTCTCCCCGGGTGCTGGTCGAGCGGGTCGACATGGTGTGCGGCGTCGGCCACGACCGCGCCGCGGCCGCCGGGCCGTCCGTCACGCGCTTCCACCGCGTCCCGCGCGTCGTCACCGACCTGGCCGTCCTCGACTTCGCGACGCCGGACCGCACGATGCGGGTCCGCTCCCTGCACCCGGGGGTGGCCCCCGAGGAACTGCGCGCGGCCACGGGGTTCCCGCTCGACGTCCCCGCCGGCGTGCCGCGCACCCGCGTCCCGACCACCGCGGAACTGCGGCTGATCCGGGACGTCATCGATCCGGACGCCCTGCGCGAGCGGGAGGTACGGGCGTGAGGACGGCCCTCACCGACCTCGTCGGCGTCCGGTACCCGGTCGTGCAGACCGGCATGGGCTGGGTGGCCGGGCCCCGCCTGGTCTCGGCGGTCGCGAACGCGGGCGCCCTCGGCTTCCTGGGTTCCGCCACCATGACGCCGGGGCGGCTGCGGTCGGCGGTCCGGGAGGTGCGCGCGCGCACGGACCGGCCCTTCGGGGTGAACCTGCGCGCGGACGCCGGGGACGCGGCCGAGCGTGTGGACATCCTCGTGGAGGAGGGCGTCAAGGTCGCCTCGTTCGCCCTCGCGCCCTCCCGCGACCTGATCTCCCGGCTGAAGGACGCCGGTGTCGTCGTCGTCCCGTCCGTGGGCGCCCGGCGGCACGCCGAGAAGGTCGCCGCGTGGGGCGCGGACGCGGTGCTGGTCCAGGGCGCCGAGGGCGGCGGCCACACCGGCCGGGTGGCGACGTCGGTGCTGCTGCCCCAGGTGGTGGACGCGGTCGGCGTCCCGGTCGTCGCCGCGGGCGGCTTCCACGACGGCCGCGGGCTGGTGGCGGCGCTCGCCTACGGCGCCGCCGGGGTGGCGATGGGCACCCGCTTCCTGCTGACGGCCGAGAGCACGGTCCCGGCGGCGGTGAAGGCCGCCTACCTCGCGGCGGCGGTCGAGGACGTCACCGTGACGACGAAGGTCGACGGGCTCCCGCACCGTGTGCTGCGGACCCCGTTCGTCACCGCGCTCGAACGCTCGGGCCGCGCCGCCACGCTCGTACGGGCGCTGCGGCACGCGGCCGCTTTCGGCCGGCTGACCGGCCTGGGGCCGGGCCGCCTGGTGCGGGACGGGCTGGCGCTCCGCCGGGGCAAGGGGCTGACCTGGAGCCAGGTCCTGCCGGCCGCGAACACGCCGATGCTGCTCAAGGCGGCCATGGTGGACGGCCGTACGGACGCCGGGGTGATGGCCTCGGGGCAGGTCGTCGGCCTCATCGACGACCTGCCGACCTGCGCCGACCTGGTCGCCCGCGTGATGGCCGAGGCACGGGCGACGCTGGCGGGCCTGCCGGAACCGTACTGAGACGCGCGCGGGCCCCTCCGGCGGCGGCCGGAGGAGCCCGCGGGGCGGAGGGGGCGGGATCAGGACACGATGTCCTTGTCGCGGAAGTGCCGGAACGCCAGCGCGAACAGCACCAGCGCGTAGCCCGCCGACACCGCCACGCCCTTGATCATCCCGCCCCATTCCAGGTGCGGCTGGAGCGCGTCGGCCCACGCGTACTGCCAGTGCGCGGGCAGCAGGTCGCGCCAGTCGCCGAGGGCCGTGACCGCGTCCAGGACGTTGCCCACGATCGTCAGGCCCACCGCGCCGCCGACCGCGCCCAGCGGGGCGTCCGTGACCGTCGACAGCCAGAACGCCAGGGCGGCCGTCACCAGCTGGCCGACGAAGACGTACCCGACGACGATCGCGAGCCGCGCGGTGGCCGTACCGGCCGGCAGCGCCCCGCCGGTGGGGATCTGGAGCGGCCCCCAGCCGTACGCGGCCGTGCCCGCCGCCAGGGCGACCACGGGCAGCAGCACCATCGCGGCGGCGCTGAACGCCAGCGCCACGGTCAGCTTGCTCGCCAGCAGACGGGCGCGCGGCACGGGTGCCGCCAGCAGATAGCGCAGCGACGACCAGCCCGCCTCCGACGCCACCGTGTCGCCGCAGAACAGCGCCACCGGAACCACCAGCAGGAAGCCCGCCGAGACGAACAGGCACGTGGCCGCGAAGTTCGCGCCCGATGCCGTCGCCGTGTCGATCAGGGTGATCCTGTCGTCCCGGCCGCTACGTTCCCCGCCGATCGCGAAGGCCGCGATCAGCACGAAGGGCAGCACCGCGAGCACCGCCCCGACCACGAGGGTGCGGCGGCGGCGCAGCTGCCGCATCGCCTCCACGCGCAGCGGCAGCGTGTGCCGGGCGCGGTAACCGGGCGCCGACTCCGGGGCCGGACCCGGCGCCGCCCGTTCCTCCTGCGTCGCCGAGCTCATGACGGGCCTCCGATCAGGGTCAGGAACGCGTCCTCGAGACGGCGGTGCGGACCCACGCGCGCCACCGGGACCTCCAGCCGGACCAGCTCCACCAGCAGCGTGGCGGCGCTCATGCCGTCGAGCCGCACCAGCAGCCCGTCCTCGCCGCGGACGGCGGAGGCGACACCGGGCAGCGCCGCCACCTTCTCCGCGACCGGCTCCGGCAGCTCGCCCTCGACGCCGACCAGGAGCGTGTCGCCGGAGCCGACGATCTCCGCGACGGGGCCGGCGGTGACCAGCCGGCCGCGGTCCATCACCACGAGGTGCGTGCAGGACTGCTCGACCTCGGAGAGGAGATGGCTGGAGACGATGACGGTGCGGCCGGCCGCCGCGTAACGGATCATCACCTCGCGCATCTCACGGATCTGCGGCGGGTCCAGACCGTTGGTCGGTTCGTCGAGGATCAGCAGGTCCGGCAGGCCCAGCATCGCCTGCGCGATCGCCAGCCGCTGCCGCATGCCCTGGGAGTACGTCCGTACGGCCCGGTCCAGCGCGGAGCCGAGCCCCGCGATCTCCAGGGCCTCGTCGAGGTGCGCGTCCTCGGCCGGGCGGCCGGTCGCCTGCCAGTACAGGTCGAGGTTGGCCCGTCCGGACAGGTGCGGCAGGAAGCCCGCGCCCTCCACGAACGCGCCGACCCGCGACAGCACCGGGGCGCCGGGCCGGATGGCGTGGCCGAAGACCCGCACCTCACCGCCGTCGGGGCGGATGAGGCCCATGAGCATGCGCAAGGTGGTCGTCTTGCCCGCGCCGTTCGGGCCGAGCAGGCCCAGCACCTGGCCGCGTTCCACCCTGAACGACAGGTCGCGCACCGCGTACCGGTCGGCGGACTTGGCGTACCGCTTGCTCAGGCCGGTGATCTGCAGCGGCACCTCGGCGAGCGCCGGGTCGGGCGGTGCGGCGGCGGTGCGCCGCCGGCCGGTCAGCAGCACGGCCGCCGCGACGGCCGCGCCGCCCAGCGGCAGCCCCCACGTCCACCAGGGCAGCGCGGCCGAGGCGGTCCGCACACCGGGCGCGGTCGGCACGCTCAGGCCGTCACCGGCGAGCGCGACGGTGTAGGTGGCAGGCCTGACCGGTGAGGCGTAGCCGAGGTCGGTGGCGGAGAGCACCAGCCGCATCCGGTGTCCGGATTCGAAGACGTGGTCGACGGCGGGGAGCCGCAGCTCGACCGTCCTGCCGTCGCGGGCGCCCTCGACGCGGACCGGGGCGACCAGCTGCCCGGGCAGCACCTGCTGACCGTTCGGGCCGACGTCGTAGACCTTGGCGAAGAGGACCGCGTCCCCGGCGCCGAAGGTGACCTTGACCTTCACGGTCGGCGATCCGGTCACCCGGACGCCCTCGGTGAGCCGCGCGGAGTCGAAGCGGGCGTGCTGGCCGGGGAAGTCCAGCGAGACCCCGACGCCCAGCCCCGACAGCCGGGCGACGCCGCCCAGGCCGGGCACCGACGAGATCGCGGGCGGGGTGGCGCCCGCCGGGTTGCCGAACATCTGCGGGCGGCCGGTCAGGGCGACCGTCCGGGTGTCGCCGCGCAGCCCGGGGTAGGTGTCCGCGCTCGCGCCGCGCAGCCGGGCCTTGCCGTCGGTGGTGTCGATGCCGCCGGTCCGGCTGACACGGAACGCGGGGCCGGTGTCAGCGCCCTCGTCGTCCTTCAGATAGCGGTCGAACCACGTCTTCACGCGGCCCTCGACACGGCCGGCCTCGGTGTCGGCACCGCCGTCGTGGCCGCCCGCGATCCAGTCGACGGAGACGGGCGCGCCGTTCCGGCCGACGGCGCGGGCGGCGGCGTCGGCCTGGTCGAGCGGGAAGAGCGAGTCGGTCTGCCCCTGCACCAGGAGCGTGGGCACCTTGATCGCCCCGGCGACGGCCGAGGGGCTGCGGCGCTCCAGCAGCTCGCGCGCCGCGGCGTCCGGGGCCCCGGCGACGGCCACCCGCTCGTACATCGCGCACAGCGTCGTCTCGAACCGGCCGCAGCCCGGCTTCCCGGCCGGGGGCGCGGGCGCGGCGTTCCGGCCGCCGAGGGCTCCGGCGGGCGCGCCGCCCGAGCCGGTGGTGAAGAAGATGCCGGACCAGAGGCTCTTGAAGACGCCGGACGGGAACAGCGAGTCGGCGAGGTTCCAGTAGGTGATCTGCGGGGCTATGGCGTCCACGCGCTTGTCGTGGCCGGCGGCCAGCAGGGCGACCGCGCCGCCGTACGAGGCGCCCGCGATGCCCACCCGGGGGTCGCCGGCCTTGTCGAGGCGGACCTCCGGGCGGGCGGCCAGCCAGTCGATCAGCCGGCGGGCGTCGGCGACCTCGCGGTCGGGGTCGTTGAGCCCGATCCGGCCGGTGGAGCGCCCGAAGCCGCGCGCGGACCAGGTCAGCACGGCGTAGCCGTCGCGCGCCAGGTCCTCGGCCTGCGCGCGCAGGTCGTCCTTGCTGCCGCCGAAGCCGTGTGCCAGCAGGACGGCGGGCCTGCGGTCCGTACCGCCGGAGGTGTAGAAGGACGTGTCGATCCGTACCGTGCCCTTGCCGCCCGGTTCCTCCGGCATCGTCAGGAACCGGTCCTCGCGGTGCACGGGGGCACCACCGCCGGAGGCCGATGCCGCGGTCCAGGTGCCGGCCCCGGCGAGCACGGCGCCGGCGGCCAGGGCGGCGACCAGCCGCCCGCGGCGCCGGCGGGGGAGACGGAGTTTCATGTCCGCATGCTAAGCGGACGGCCCGCGCGGCCGGCCGGGCGGTCAGTCCCGGGCCATCGCGGCCAGCTTGGTGACGGTGTTCCAGTTGCGCGCGGTGCCCACCACGCCCAGGCGTCGCTCCGTCAGCTTCTTCGCCAGCCGGGAGTCCCGGATGCCCAGGGCGCAGTGCAGATAGAGCGCCCGCTCCCCCAGGGCGAACCGCTCGGGCGCGTACTCCGCCGGGTCGAGCTCCGCGACGGTGGCCGGGTCGACGGGGGCGGAGAGGAACGTCACCAGGAAGCGCGACGGGTCGACTTCCTGCCCGGCGAACGGATTGCCGTCAACCACCCGGCGCAGTTCACCCTCGGTGCGGACCAGGCAGCGCACGGTCAGCCCGAGCTCCTGGAGGATCGTCCGCTCCAGGCCGGCGGCCAGGCTCTCCTCGTCGGCCTCCGGGTGGGTGAACACGGCGTTGCCGCTGTTGAGGTGCGTCCGCACCGATCCGCAGCCCAGGCCGGCCAGCATCGCGCGCAGGGTCTCCATGGGCACGCGCTGCTTGCCGCCGACGTTGATACCGCGCAACAGCGCCACATAGGTCGTCACTCCGTCACCGTAATATGCCCGCCATCACCGTTGTGAAGGGCGATCGCATGGTGCACGAGGCTTCGCGGAGAGGGAACGGGGGCAGGGCGCGGGCCGGCTGGACCCTCGCCGTGCTCGCACTGCTGCTGACGGCGGTCGGCGCACCGCCCGCGGGGGCCGGGGCCCCCGCGGAGAACCCGGCCCGGGTGGTGCGGGAGGTGCGGGTCGACGACCGTACGCGCGACGTCCAGGTCCGGTCCCCGGAGCTCGACGGGCTGACGCACACCAGGTGGGTGCGGCTGCTGCTGCCCAAGGGCTGGTCGCCGGGCGCCGCACGGACGTGGCCCACGCTGTGGCTGCTGCACGGCGGCGGCGGGGACCACAAGGACTGGACGGCCCACACCCACGTCGAGGAGCTCGTCGCCGACCGGGACGCGATCGTCGTCATGCCGGAGACCAGCGGGTGCAGCGCGTACAGCGACTGGTGGAACCACGGCCGGGGCGGCGCCCCGAAGTGGGAGACCTACCTCCTGGACGAGCTGCGGCCGCTGCTGGAGCGGGCGTACCGGGCGGACACCCGGCGGGCCGCCGTCGCGGGCCTGTCCATGGGCGGCCTGGGCGCCCTGAAGTTCGCCGCCGCCCGCCCGGGCGCGTTCCGCGCCGCCGCGTCCTACAGCGGGGCCGTCAACCTCCTCCACAAGTCGCCCGACGGCGGGTTCGACGGCCCCGACGCGGTCAAGGCCGGCGGCCTCGTGTGCCTCACGGACTGGAAGCGGGTGTGGGGCGAGCCCGGCCATCCCTTCGACACCACCGACCCGGCCGATGTGCGCCAGCGGGCGATCTGGCAGCGCAACAGCCCCCTCTACCAGGCCGCGAGGCTCGCCGGCACACCGCTGTACGTCTCCTACGGCGACGGTACGAAGAAGGGCCCGGACTGGACGTGGGGCGACCCGGCACCGTCGCCGTCGCGCTGCACGGATCCGGCGGCGCACGGCAGGGACGACGGGATCGAGCGGGCGATCCACGGGATGAACCAGGAGTTCCGCAAGCGGCTCGCGGAGCTCCGGATCCCGGCGACGGTGTGCGCGTCGACGGGGGTGCACACCTGGCCGTACTGGGAGCGGGAGTTGGTGGCGTCGTTCCCGATGCTGATGGGGGCGCTGGGGGTGTAGATCCCCCGGTACGCCCCGCTCGGGTGCGCCTGCCGGGCGGCCCGTGGGCCTACAGCCGTTCGATGATCGTGACGTTCGCCTGGCCGCCGCCCTCGCACATCGTCTGGAGCCCGTACCGCCCGCCGGTCCGTTCCAGTTCGTGCAGCAGCGTCGTCATCAGTTTCGCCCCCGTCGCCCCGAGGGGGTGTCCCAGCGCGAGCGCGCCGCCGTTGACGTTGGTCTTCTCCGGGTCGGCTCCGGTGTCCTTCAGCCAGGCGAGGACGACGGGGGCGAATGCCTCGTTGATCTCGACGAGGTCGATGTCGTCCATGGTCAGGCCCGCTTTTCCGAGGGCGAGTACCGTGGCGGGGATGGGTGCCGTAAGCATGAGGAGGGGGTCGTCGGCGCGGACGGAGAGGTGGTGGACGCGGGCGCGCGGGGTCAGCCCGTGGTCGCGGAGGGCGCGGTCGCTCGCGAGGAGCAGGGCGGCGGCGCCGTCGGATATCCGGGAGGACAGGGCCGCGGTGAGCCGGCCGCCCTCGGTGAGCGGCGGGAGGGCGGCCATCTTCGCCGGGGAGGTGTCCCGGCGGGGGCCCTCGTCGGCCGCCACCCCGCCGTAGGGGACGAGTTCGCGGTCGAAGCGGCCCTCGTCGGCGGCGCGCACGGCCCGCCGGTGGGAGCGGAGCGCGAACTCCTCCATGGCGGTGCGGGAGATGCCCCACTTCTCGGCGATCAGCTCGGCGCCGGCGAACTGGCTGACGGGCCGGCCGCCGTAGCGGGCCCGCCAGCCCGCCGACCCGGCGTACGGGCCGTCGGTGAGCCCGAGCGGCTCGGTGGCCCGGCGGGTGGCGTAGGCGATGGGGACCTGCGACATGTTCTGGGTGCCGCCCGCGACGACGAGGTCCTGGGTGCCGGAGAGGACGCCCTGCGCGGCGAAGTGGACGGCCTGCTGGCCCGAGCCGCACTGCCGGTCGACGGTGACGCCGGGCACCTCCTCGGGGAGGCCCGCGGCCAGCCAGCTCGTCCGGGCGATGTCGCCCGCCTGGGGGCCGACCGTGTCGACGCAGCCGAACACGACGTCCTCGACGGCGGCCGGGTCCACGCCCGTACGCTCCATCAGGGCGCGCAGCACATGGGCGCCGAGGTCGGCGGGGTGGGCCGCGGCGAGTCCGCCGCCGCGCCCGCCGGCGGGGGTGCGGACGGCTTCGACGATGTAGGCCTCGGGCACGGCGGCGGCTCCTTCGGGGTCAGGTCCGGACGGCGATGCCGTCCAGGACCATCGACAAATACTGGCGGGCGATCTCCTCGGGGTGGTGCCGGCCTCCCGGCCGGTACCAGGACGCGGCGACCCAGACGGTGTCGCGGACGAAGCGGTAGGTGAGCCGGGCGTCGAGGTCGGCGCGGAAGGCCCCCTCGGCCACGCCGCGCTCCAGCGTGCCGAGCCACAGCTTCTCGAACCTCCGCTGGGACGCGGCGAGATAGGCGAAGCGGGGCTGCGCGGCGAGGTGCCGGGACTCCTTCTGGTAGATGGCGACGGCGGGCCGGTGCCGGTCGATCTCCCGGAAGGACTCGGTGACGAGGGCCTGGAGGGTCTCGCTGGGGCCGAGGCCGGCGGCCAGCACGGCGTCGTAGCCCGCCCACAGCTCGTCGAGGAAGGTGGAGAGGATCTCGTCGAGCATCGACTCCTTGGAGTCGAAGTGGTAGTAGAGGCTTCCGGCGAGGAGCCCGGCCTCGTCGGCGATCCTGCGGACGGTGGTGGCGTTGTAGCCCTGCGCGGCGAACACCTCGGCGGCGGTGGCGAGGAGTTCACGGCGGCGGGCGGGAGCGGGGCCGGCGGGCTTGCCGTGCGCGGCCTTGCTGTTCCGGGTCTTGCTGCTGTCGGTCCTGCTGTTCGTCGGCACCCGGTCATTGTCGGCCATGTGCCGTCCCGCGGGGGCATCGGCGGTCACGCGCGCTGGCTGCTGACGGAGACCGTCTCGCCGGTCATGTAGGAGGAGTAGTCGCTGGCCAGGAAGACGATGACGTTGGCGATCTCCCAGGGTTCGGCGTGCCGTCCGGAGACCTCCAGGGCGGTGAGTCCGGCCAGGAGTTCCGGGGAGGTGACCTTGGCCAGGTGCGGGTGGACGGCGAGGCTGGGGGCGACGGCGTTGACGCGTACGCCGTGCTCCGCCGCCTCCACGGCCGCGCACCGGGTGAGCGCCATGACGCCCGCCTTGGCGGCGGCGTAGTGGGCCTGGCCGCGCTGGGCGCGCCAGCCCAGGACGGAGGCGTTGTTGACGACGACGCCTCCGGTGCCGCCGGCCCGCAGTCTGCGCAGGGCGGCGCGGGTGCAGCGGAAGGTGCCCTTGAGGGTGGTGTCGACGACCTCGTCCCACTGCGCGTCGGTCATCTCGACGAGCTCGGCGGTGCCGCCGAGCCCGGCGTTGTTGACGACGACGTCGAGGCGGCCGTGCCGCTCCTCGGCGAGGTCGAAGAGGGCTGCGACCTGGGCCTCGTCGGTGACGTCGCAGGGCAGTCCGGTGACCTGTCGGGCGCCGAACTCGTCGCTGAGCGTGGCGACGCAGACCCGGAGGCGGCGCGCGTGGGAGTCGCCGAGGACGACGCGGGCGCCCTCTTCGAGGAAGCGCCGGGCGGTGGCACCGCCGATGCCGGTGCCGGCCGCGGCGGTGATGACGGCGGTGCGGCCCGCCAGGAGGTCGTGACCGGCGGGGCAGGCCGGCGGGACCCCACGGGCCCCTGGGGGAGCGGCCGTTGGGTGGTCGTCGGACGCCTCGACGCTGCTCATGGCCGTACGTTAACCTACCAAACACTTGTTAGGGAAGGAGGGTCATGCCCCCGCCCGCACCAGACGCCCCGACGGTGCGCTACGAGCGCAGCGGCCCGGTCGCGACCGTCGTCATGGACCGGCCCGAGTACCGCAACGCCCAGAACTCCGCGATGACTTACGCCCTGGACGACGCCTTCGGCGAGGCCGCGGCCGACGACGGCGTCAAGGTCGTCGTCCTCGCCGGGGCGGGCGACCACTTCTCGGCGGGCCACGACATCGGCACACCGCGGCGCGACGCCCATCTGCCGTATCCGCGCCGCGCGGGCCTGTGGTGGGACCACTGCGGCAAGGACGGCGCGGAGAGCCGCTTCGCCCGCGAGTCGGAGGTCTATCTGGGCATGTGCCGGCGCTGGCGCGAACTGCCCAAGCCGATGGTCGCCTCCGTCCAGGGCGCCTGTGTGGCGGGCGGGTTGATGCTGGCGTGGGTGTGCGATCTGATCGTGGCGAGCGAGGACGCGTTCTTCGCCGACCCCGTCGTCCGGATGGGGATCCCCGGCGTCGAGTACTTCGCCCATCCGTGGGTATTGCCGCCGCGCGTCGCCAAGGAACTGCTCTTCACCGGGGACCGCATGACCGCGTGGCGCGCCCACGAGCTCGGCATGGTCAACCGCGTGGTTCCGCGCGACCAGCTCGCGGCGCGTACGGCCGAACTCGCCGCCCGGGTAGCGGAGATGCCCCGGATGGGGCTGGCCCTGGCGAAGCGGGCCGTCAACCAGGCCGAGGACCTCCAGGGGCTGCACAGCGGCCTCGACTCCGCCTTCGGTCTGCACCATCTCGCGCACGCGCACAACGCGGAGACCGCCGCGGACCCGCTCGGCGGCATGGACGTCCGGGCGATGAAGGAGCGCGGCCGCTGATGGACCTGGACCTCACCCCCGAGCAGGAGGATTTCCGCGCCGAGGCCCGCGCGTGGCTCGCCGCGCACGTACCCGAGGTGCCGCCGCGCTCGCTGGAGACCCGGGAGGGGTTCGCCGAGCACCGCGCCTGGGAGCGGACCCTGGCCGCGGACCGCTGGTCGGCGGTGACCTGGCCCGAGGAGTACGGCGGCCGGGGGCGTTCGCTGCTGGAGTGGCTGCTCTTCGAGGAGGAGTACCACGCCGCCGGGGCGCCCGCCCGCGTCTCGCAGAACGGCGTCTGCCTGCTCGCGCCCGCCCTGTTCGCCCACGGCACCGAGGAGCAGCGCGCCCGGCTGCTGCCGCCGATGGCGAGCGGCGCGACGGTCTGGGCGCAGGCGTGGTCCGAACCGGAGGCCGGGTCCGACCTCGCGTCCTTGCGGTCGGTCGCCGTGCGGGAGCGGGGCGGGTGGCTGCTGCGGGGGCAGAAGACGTGGTCGTCGCGGGCCGCGTTCGCGGACCGGGCGTTCGGTCTCTTCCGCAGCCACGCCGACCCCGGCCGGCCGCCGCACCACGGGCTGACGTACGCGATGTTCCCGCTCGACGCGCCCGGCGTGACCGTACGGCCCCTCGGCCGTCTGGACGGCAGACCGGCCTTCGCGGAGATCTTCCTCGACGACGTCTTCGTGCCGGACGCCGATGTGCTCGGCGAGCCGGGGCGGGGCTGGCGGGTGGCCATGAGCACGGCGGGCGACGAGCGCGGGCTGACGCTGCGCAGCCCCGGCCGGTTCCTGGCCGCCGCCCGGCGGCTCGTCGCGCTGTGGCGGGCGACGGCGGACCCGGACGACACGGCGCTGTGCGACCGGGTCGCCGATGTCGCGGTCCGGGCCCGGGCGTACCAGCTGTACGGGTACGGCGTCGCGGCGCGCCTGGAGGCCGGGGGCACGCTCGGCTCGGAGCCCAGCATGAGCAAGCTCTTCTGGTCCGAGCTGGACCTCGCGCTGCACGGGACGGCCCTCGATCTCCTCGGCCCGTACGGCGAGCTCGCCGGCACGGCGGCCGACGCGCCGGAGGGCGGCCGCTGGGCGGACGGGTACACGTTCGCGCTGGCGGGGCCGCTGTACGCGGGGACGAACGAGATTCAGCGGGACATCGTGGCGGAGCGGGTGCTGGGGCTGCCGAGGGGGATGCGGTGAGGTTTCTGCCGGACGCCGAGCAGAACGCGTTCGCCCACAGCCTGGACCGCATGCTCGCGGCGGCCGGCACGCCGGGTGCCGTACGGGCGTGGGCGCGCGGCGAGCACGGGCCGGGGCTCGCGCTGTGGCGGCGGCTCGCGGAGGCGGGCGTCCTCGGCCTGGCCGTACCGGAGGCCTACGGCGGGGTGGGGCCGCTGCCGGTGGAACTGGCCGTGGCGTACGAGCGGCTGGGGCGGCACGCGGTCCCGGGCCCGGTGGTCGAGACGGCGGCGGTGGCCGCGCTGCTGTCCCACCTGGCCGCCGCCGGTGAGCCGGGCCCGGCCGAGGAGTGGCTGCCCGGGGTGTGCGCGGGCGGGACCCGGGTGACGCTCACGCTGCCGGCGGGCGGGCCGTACGCGCTGGACGCGGACGTGTGCGACGGGGTGTTCGTGGTGCGGGAGGGGATGACGGGCGAGGAGGGGGACGGCGCGGCCGGTGTACCGGGGGACGGCGCGTCGGGGGCGGCTTCGGGCACGGGCCGTACGCACCTGGGCGGCGCACCCGGGGACGGCGCGCGCACGGAAGGCACCCACGCGGGGGTCCGGCCGGGGGACGGTACGCGCATGGACCGCACCCGCGCGGGCGCCGCGCCCGTGCGGGAGCGCGCCCCGCTCGCCGCTCCCCCGGTCCGGCTGTTCCTCGCGGGCGGGCACGGTCCCGTGCAGTCCTCCGTCGACCCCGCGCGGCGGCTCGCCCGGCCCGTCCTCGGGGAGGAGGTCCCGCTGCCGGAGTCCGCCGTGCGGGCCGCCGCCGCGCACGCCGCCGGCTGGGCCGCGTTCGCCTGCGCCGCCCAGGCGCTCGGGGTCGGCTCCGCGCTGCTGGAGCGGACCGTGGCGTACGTACGGACGCGGACGCAGTTCGGGTCGCCCGTCGGCGCGTTCCAGGCGGTCAAGCACCGGCTCGCGGACACCCGGACGGCACTGGAGTTCGCCCGGCCGCTGGTGCACGGCGCGGCCGTCGCCCTCGCGGCGGGCGCGCCGGGCGCGGCGGCGGAGGTCGCCGCGGCGAAGGCCACGGCCTGCGACGTGGCGTACGCGGCGGCCCGTACCGCCCTTCAGCTGCACGGCGCGATCGGGTACACCGCGGAGTACGACCTGTCGCTGTGGATCGGGAAGGCGCGGGCACTGCGGTCCGCGTGGGGGTCCCCGGCGGACTTCCGGGCCCTCGCCCTGCATTTATTTTTCGAGTAAAACACTTGCTAACCTATTGGGGTGTCCCTACAGCTCACCCCCCTCGGAAAGCGCCCCCGGCCGCTGCCCCTGCGCGGCACGATGCGGCTGAACCGCCCCGGCGACATCTGGTACAAGCCCGCGTTCAGCGCCGCCACGGCGATGGCCGTGGCGGACGGCGCGCTGCTCGCCGCCGGCCGCCTCGACCTCGCCCTCTACACCTCCGCCGGCGCCCTGTGCGCGCTCTACGGCCACGCCCTGCCGTACGCCGCGCGGGCCAGGGCGCTCGCCGTACTGGTGGCCGGCATGGCGGCCGGTGTCGGCGTGGCGCTGACGGCCGCCTCCCTGACCGGCTCCGCCGCGCTGCTGGTGCTGGTCGCGGCGCTGCTGGCGGCGGCCCAGAAGGCGCTGTGCGACGCCTCGCGGATCGGGCCGCCCGGGAACATCGTCCTCACCTTCGTCACGGCGGGCGCGTGCTTCGCGCCGCAGCGGCTCGGCCAGGTGCCGCCGCACCTCGGACTGGTCCTCGCGTGCGGCGCGTTCTCCTGGCTGGTGTGCATGGCCCCCGCGCTCGTCCGGCCGTACGGGCCCGAGCGCGCCGTCGCCGCCCGCGCGCTGGAGGCCACGGCCCGGCTGCTCCGGGCGCGGGGGGACGACGTGCCGAGGGCCCGGCACGCGGCGACCGCCGCGCTGCACACGGCCCGCCGCGGGCTCGCGCACACACGGGCCGCGGGCCATCCGCTCGCGGGGCTGGAGGGGCTGCTGCTGCGCGCGGAATCGGCCACGGCCGGGGAGGAGGCGGACGGCACGGCCGCCGCGCGGCTCCACGAGTCCTGGGCCCGTGACCTCCGCAAGGGCCGTCCCCTGCCGGACGGACCGGGAACCACCGAGGCCGGAGCGCCGGTGGCCGCCGGCCCCTCCCCCGCCCGTACCCGGCGGACTTGGTTCCGCTCGCCGCTCGTGCCCGTCGCCGTCCGGGTCGCGGCCGGGGCCTCGGCGGCCGGGTGGGCCTCGCTGGCCCTGGGCGTCGGCCACCCGTACTGGGCCGTGGTCACCGCCGCCTCCGTCCTCCAGGCGAACACCGCGCTGTCCTGGCAGCGCGCGCTCCAGCGGGTCCTCGGCAACCTCCTCGGGCTGCTCCTCTTCGTCCTGCTGCTGCCCGCCGTCCGGACCGGGCACGCGGCGATGGTCCTGCTCACCGTCGCCCTGCTGATCGGCGCCGAGGCGCTCATCACCCGCAACTACTGGCTCGCGACCGTGTGCGTCACCCCCATGGCCCTGCTGCTGACCGAATTCGGTGGCGGTCACCCGGCCCGGGAGCTCGTCGGCGACCGCTGGACCGATACGCTCATCGGCGCGGCGGTCGGGCTGCTCGCCTGCGTGCTGGTCACCAACCGGCGCGCGGTGGACCGCACCGACGCCGCGCTGGGCCGGCTGTCCGAGGCACGGGCGGCGGCCCTCGCCGTGCTGGACGCCCCGCACTCCGCTCACGAGGCGGGCCGGGCGCGCGACCGGCTCGCGACCGCGCTCGTCGAGCTGCGGGAGGCGGCGGACGTCGCGGCCGGCGAGTGGTGGCAGCGCGCCCTGCCCGCGGAGCGCGTACGGCTCGCCGAGCACGACGGGCACCGGGCGCTGGCCGCGCTCGTCCGCAGGCTCGCGCCGGCCGCCGCCTGACGCGCCGCGCGGGGCCGGGACGCGCGGCGGGCGGACCTCCTTACGGATGGTCACGAGCGGGACGGCAGAATCTTCACCGGAGCCCCCAGGGAAAGGACCAGAGACCGTGACCGAGGACGTCGTCGCGCGCGTGCTGCGCCAGTGGCTGCAGGTCCACCCGGGACTCGACACGGCGCCGATGGCCGTGATCGGCCGGCTCAACCGCTGCGCGGCGCTGCTCCAGCAGGCGACGGACGCCCCACTGGTGCGGGAGGGGCTGACGCGGGCGGAGTTCGACATCCTCGGCACCCTGCGACGCACGGGGCGGGAGCTGACGCCGGGGCAGATCTCCCGGGAGACCTTCGCGTCCGGGGCGGCCGTCACCAAGCGGCTGCGCGTCCTGGAGGACCGGGGCCTCGTCGCCCGGCGCGCCGACGAGCGGGACCGGCGCGTGGCCCACCTCTCGCTCACGGAGGAGGGCACCGGCCTCATCGACCGGCTGATCCCCCAGCAGCTCGGCTATGAGAGCACGCTCCTGGAGGGGCTCGGCGAGGAGCACCGGGAACGGCTCGCGGAGACGCTCGCCGAGCTGCTCGTCCTCCTCGAAGGACGGCTCGGCGGCCTCCAGCCCTGACGGGCACCGCCGCCTCTCACCCGTGGGGGTGAAGACGCGTCAGGGTGGACCCGCCCCGCGCGCCGGCCGTCCGGCGGGCCGTCCGCTCCGGACCTCGCCCGAAGAGGGCCCGGGCGGCCCCCGCCCTCCGCCGGGGCGGGACGGCCGGCGGACACGCGGGCGAGTCCGTGTACGAGCCCCGGCGCCGCCGCCACAAGAGCCGCGCGCGGCCCCTCCGGCCGCGCCGGTCACTCCGGTTATGGCCGGAATCCCTGGTGGCACGTGCGGTTCCCGTGCCCGGTTCATGAGCGATCGGTAACAGCGGGATCCATTCCCCCCGCTCTCCCCCTCTCATTCGGTGCAACAGGCACCTACAGGGAGGGCGGGGCGACGTCATGGCGCTGCCGAAGAAGCAGAGGAACCGGATCGCGGCCACGGTGGCGGTCCTCGCGATAGCCGGGGGCACCCTCGCGGTGGCGTCGAACGAGCGTGGTTCCGGGGGTGGTTCGCCGGCGGCGGAGCGGCCCTCGCCGGTCAGGCAGGTGAGCCAGGAGATCGAGCACCTCTCCGAGGACCCCGGGAAGACCGTCAACCTCACCGTCGACGACGGGCCCGACCCCACCTGGACCCCCAAGGTCCTCGACCTGCTGAAGCGGTACGACGTCAAGGCGACGTTCTGCATGGTCGGCCCCAACGCGGCGAAGCACCCGGACCTCGTGAAGCGGGTCGTCGCCGGGGGCCACCGGCTGTGCGACCACTCCATGTCGCACGACACGAGGATGGACAAGAAGTCCGTCGAGTACCAGTCGAAGGAGATCCTCGACGCCAAGAAGCTGATCGAGGAGGCGTCGGGCGGCGCCCCGGTCCGCTATTACCGGGCCCCCGGCGGTGCGTTCACCCCCGACAGCCGCCGGATCGCGGCCGAGAACGGCATGCGCCCCCTCGGCTGGAACGTCGACACCAAGGACTTCGAGCACCCGGGCGTCGACAAGATCGTGGACACCGTCAAGCGGCAGATCGGCAAGGGGCCGACCGTTCTGGTGCACGACGCCGGCGGGTCGCGCAAGCAGACCGTCGAGGCGCTGGAGCGGCTGCTGCCGTGGCTGAAGCAGGAGGGCTACACCTTCAGCTTCCCCCGGACCTGACGGCCCGTCCCCCACGGCGGGGCCGCGCCGGCGAACGGCGAGGACGGCACCACGGGCCGCTGTCAGCGGCCCCCGCCGCCGCTGCCGGCCTGCGGGGAGGGCAGCTTGGCCGCCGGGAAGGCGTTGTTGCTGTCGCAGACCAGGTCGGAGATGGTGTAGCCGCCGCCGCTGAGCTCCACCTTCACATCGTGGATCTGGCGCCTGGGCGGCGTCTCGTTGTCCGCCGCCGTGCACACGAACTGGCTCCGGGCGACCGGGCTCAGCCTCAGGACGTTGAACGGCATCTGGACGCTCACCCGCAGGGTGCCGGTGGTGACGTGCACCTGGTCGGCCCGCATCCTGGGCAGGTCGGAGTAGAGCCCGCGGACGCGCTCGTCGGGCTCCGGCCCGTTGAGGAGCAGGGCGACGGCGTCCTCCGCGCCGAGCTTGGTCTTGGCGTCGCGGGGCACCGACTTCACCCCGGTCGGGGACATCAGATAGATCCGGGCCCCCTTCTCCTGGGTCGTGCCGGGCCGCTTGGCGCCGCTCGCGGGCTGCCCCACCTCGATGACGTCCGTGGAGGTGACCCCGCATCCCGCGAGCGTCCCGGTCAGCAGGAGCGCGGCCAGGGCGGCGCGTCGCTTCGTCATCCCTCGTCACCTCCGCAGTGGCGCAGCGGCAGGTCCACCGTGAACACCGCGCCGCCCTCGGGGCGGTTGGCGGCCCGTACGGTGCCGTCGTGCAGGCGGACGTTCTCCAGGGTGATGGCGAGTCCGAGGCCGCTGCCCTCGGAGCGGGCGCGGGCGGAGTCCGCCTTGAAGAAGCGCTCGAAGACGTGCGGGAGCACCTCGGGGTCGATGCCCCGGCCCCGGTCCGCGATCTCGATCAGCAGCCGCTCCCCGGCTCCCGGGGTCTTCCCCTCCGCCACCCGGACGGTGACGCCGACGGGTTCGCCGCCGTGCTTGAGGGCGTTGCCCACGAGGTTGGCGACCACGACGTCGATGCGGCGCGGGTCGAGCCGGGCGCGTACGCCCTCGGGCAGGTCGACGGAGACCTTCTCCTGCCAGCCGCGGGCCTGGAGTGTCTTGCGGACGGTCTCGGCGACGTCGACCTCGTCCAGGTGGAGCGCGGCGGCGCCCGCGTCGAAGCGGGAGATCTCCATCAGGTCCTCGACCATACGGGCGAGCTTGCCGGTCTCCTCGCTGATGAGGCGCACCGCGTAGGCGGTGTCGGGGTCGAGCGAGCCGGCGTCGTCGTCGAGGACGTCGACGACGGCGGTCATCGCGGCCAGCGGTGTGCGCAGCTCGTGCGAGACGTCGGCGGCGAAGCGCCGGGAGTTGGCCTCCATGCGGCGCAGCTCGGCGACGTTCTCCTCCAGGGCCTCTGCCATGTCGTTGAAGGTGCGGGAGAGGTCGGCGAGCTCGTCGCGGCCGGTGACCTTCAGGCGGGTGTCCAGCTCACCGGCGGCGATCTTGCGGGTGGCGCGGCGCAGCTCGCGTACGGGCCGGAGCACGCCGCGCGCGGCGATCAGGGCGGGCACGGCGGCCAGCGCCACGCCGGGCACGGCGCCGCTCTGCGCGGCCTGGACGAGCGCCCGTACGTTGATCTCGTCCTCGCGGAGCGGTATCTGGGCGTAGACCTCCAGGCCGGAGGGCGCGCCGTTGTCGGCGTAGGTGACGGGCAGGCCGATGGCGAGCCAGGCGTTGCCGTCGATGTCCATGCGCTGGAACGCCGCGATGCCGTTGCGCACCTTCTTCTGGAGCCCCTGCGGGATGATCGCCTTCACATCGGCGGAGGGGACCATGGGGCCGTTCCCGTGCCGGACGTGGATGATCCAGTGCTGGGCCTCGCCCGCCCGGGTGAGGCCGTGCGTGAGCTCCAGGAGCTTCTGCTGACTGGGTGGGAAGGCGTAGTCGGGGATCTGTGAGTTGACCTGGGAGCGCAGGGCGGAGACGGCCGTGTCCTGGGTGCGCTTGAGGATCGCCGTACGGGCCTCGCGGAAGGTCAGCCCCGCCGTGGTGAGCGCGCTGAGCGCGGCGACCAGCAGGAACGCGACGACCAGGCGGGCCCGCAGGCCCGACGCGAGGGCGCGCAGCGACGGGCGGCGGAACTCGGGGCGCCGGAGGTCGGGGCGCGGGAACGCGGGCCTGCGGAGTCGCGGCCGCTTCACAGGGGTCCGAAGCGGTAGCCGAAGCCGCGCACGGTCTGGATGTACTTCGGCGACCGGGTGGAGTCCTCGACCTTGGTGCGCAGGCGCATCACACAGGCGTCGACCAGGCGGGCGTCACCGTGGTAGCTGTGCTCCCACACGTGTTCCAGGAGCTGCTGGCGGCTGAAGACCCGGCCGGGGGTCGCCGACAGGTACAGCAGCAGCTTCATCTCGGAGGGGGCGAGCGGCAGGTCCTGGCCGTGCTTGGCGACGAGCAGGCCCTTGCGGTCGATGGAGAGGTCGCCGTGCGTCTCCACGGGCTGGCTCGCGGCGGGGTCGGGGCCGCCGTCGCCCGGGGCGGCGCGGCGCAGCACGGCGCGGATGCGGGCTTCGAGGACCTCGCCCCGGGCGGGCTTGACGATGTAGTCGTCGGCGCCGGCCTCCAGGCCGAGGACGACGTCTATGTCGTCGCCGCGCGCGGTGAGCATGATGATCGGGATCTGCTGGGTGGCGCGGATGCGCCGGCACACCTCGAAGCCGCTCTTGTCGGGCAGCATGAGGTCGAGCAGGACCAGGTCGGGGCGGAAGGTCTCCATGGCGGAGAGCCCGGCCTCGCCGGTGGCCGCGCCCTCGACCTCGTGGCCGCGGCGGCGCAGGGTGAGGAGGACGGCTTCCCGTACGGCCCGGTCGTCCTCGATCAGCAGCACGCGTGACATGCGGACAAGTATCGTTCCCCTCGGGACACACGTGCGCCGCACGGCCCTCCGGACGCCCGAACTGTCACCGACTGCTCATATTCGCCGGTCTCGGCCGGGCGGTGGGACCGCGTTCGGACCGCTCCCCGGCGAGGACCGGCCACAGCCCGGGATCCTCGAAGTCCAGGGCCCACAGCGCGGTCCCGGTCACCCCGTACTTCCGCAGGACGGGCAGGTGGGCGGCGACGCCGCGGGCGTCCTGGTACCAGACCTCGCGCTGCCGGCCGTCCTCGGTGTAGGTGAAGTGCGGGGTGCGGGAGACGGGGTCCAGGGCGTAGGGGGCGCCGACGCGGCGGCGCAGCGCCTCGGCCTCCCGGCTGGTGCGGTGGGTGGCGCGGGCGGGGTCGCCGACGCGGTGGTCCCAGCCGTAGGCGGGGATGCCCATCTCGATGCGGCGGGCGGGTACCCGCGCGGTGGCGTAGCTGAGGATCTCGTCGTACCAGGCGGGGCTGGAGAGCGGGCCGGGGCTGCCGAGGGCGTTGTGCAGGTTGTAGCCCATGATCCGCAGGTGGTCGAGGGTGCGGCCGAGATGGGTGTAGTCGAAGACCCGCCCCTCGTCGTGGGCGGGGGCCGCGGTGCGGGGGAAGACGGCGGCCACGCACTCCTTGCGCAGGGCGTGCAGCCGGGCGCACAGCTCGGTGGTCAGGGCGTTGAAGCCGGTGCGGACGCGTGCGGCGAGGGCGGGGGTGCGGGCGCCCTCGTTCATCCGCTCGTAGTCGAGGTCGAGGCCGTCGTAGGCGTGGTCGGTGGTGAGCCGGACCAGGGTGTCGACGTGGGTGGCGCGGGTCTTCGCGTCGCCCATGAGGCGGGCCATCGCCTCGGCGTCGAGGGTTTCGGTGACGGTGGGCACGACCTTGATGCCTGCGGCGCGCAGGCCGTCGACGACGGTCCGGTCGCCGGCGCCGGGGTGCGCGGTGAGCCGGTCGGCGGCGGTGGCCTCGTACCAGAAGGGGCTGACGGTGTGCAGCCGGTCGGCGTGGGCGAGGGCGTCGCGGTAGGCACCGGGTTCCCAGTAGGGCAGCCAGGCCGAGGCGGTACGGGGTGGGGCCGCGGGGCGGGGGGCCGCGAGGGCGGGCGGGGTCAGGCAGGTGAGCACCGCCGCCAGCGCGGCCGTCACTGCGGGGACGGCACGTCCGCTGATCATGCGCCCAGCCTCGTACGGTGCGGGCGGCGGCGCGAGCGGAGTGCGCCGGGCGGGCGGCTCCCGGGCCGGGACATCGCCGCTGGATTCTGTACCTACTGGTATGTACAGTGCGGGCATGAAGATCATCCGCACTCGCCCGGACGCCGTCGCCGCACCGTCCGCGCTGGTCACCGGCGCCGTTCACCTCGACGAGCTGGCCGCCCCCGCTCCCCCGTCCCGGGTGCGGGCCGCGAGCGTCCGCTTCGCCCCCGGCGCCCGTACGCACTGGCACCGCCATCCGCTCGGCCAGCTCCTGCAGATCACCGAGGGCGCGGGGCTGGTGCAGCGGCGCGGCGGCCCGGCGGAGCCGGTCCGCCCGGGTGACACCGTCCGGATCGAGCCCGGCGAGTGGCACTGGCACGGCGCCGCCGCCACGACGCCCATGACCCATCTCGCCGTCCACGAGGCGGCCGCCGACGACACCGAGGCCGAGGTGGGCGAGCCCGTCACCGACGCCGAGTACGCCGCCGCGCACACCAGCGCCTGAACAGCTCCGCGCAGCACCGAGAACAAGGACCTCCGCGCCATGTACGCCATGCAGTACGAGATCACCCTCCCCGCCGACTACGACATGGGGATCATCCGCGACCGCGTCGCCACCCGCGGCCACCTCCTCGACGACCTCCCCGGGCTGGGCCTGAAGGCCTATGTGATCCGGGAGCGCGGCGTCGACGGCTCGCCCGTCAACCAGTACGCGCCCGTCTACCTGTGGCGGGACACCGACGCCATGAGCCACTTCCTTGTCGGCGGGGGCGGCTTCCAGGGGATCATCGGCGACTTCGGCCGGCCCGCCGTCCAGCACTGGACGGGCCTGGCGACGCTGGCGGGCCCGGCCCGCGGCCGGACGCCCGCGGCCGCTTCCCGGCGGCTGACCCCGATCCCGCCCGGCGCGGAGCCGGGTGACCTGGCCGCCCTGATCCAGGAGGAGACCCGGCTGCTGCGCGGACTCGCCGCGCGGGAGGGCGTGCACACGGCCGCGCTGGCGGTCGACCCGCGCCACTGGCAGCTGATGCGGCTGACGCTGTGGGAGCGGACCGCACCCCGGGACGAGGACGCGACCGAGCGCTACGAGGTGCTGCACCTGTCGGCCCCGCACCTGGACGAGTCGGGCGGCGCGCCGCGGCGGTGACCGGCGGGGCTAGCCGCCGATGTGCCGCAGCAGCAGCTCCCGGAACTCCCGGTCGAAGTCCTCGTAGTGCCGCCGCAGCCGGTCACCCGGCCAGTCCGCCGGCAGCAGGGACGCGGGCAGCACCGGGTCCGCCAGGAGGTGGCGAAGGACGGCCGCCGAGACGGTGAACCGCCGGGCGAGACCCTCCGCGCGCTCCCGGCGCAGCGCCGCCTCCAGGGCCCGGGCCCGCACCGCCCAGGCCTCCAGGTCCCACAGCGTGGCGGCGAGCCGTGCCGGGTCGCCCTCCGGCGCGGCTCCGGTGAGCAGCGCGCACTGCTCGGTGACGACGGCGGGCCGGGCGCGGACCAGGTTGGCCGGGCGCAGCCAGCAGCCTTCGCGCAGCTCGGCGAGGCGGAGTGCCGCCATGGCCTGGCGGAGTGCCGCGCGCTCGGCGGCGGGGCGGCGGTCGGGGGTGACGACGGCGATCTCCCAGCCGCCGTCCCAGGGGCGGGTGCGCGGGGCGCGGCTGTCGTCCTGCCGGGCCTGGCGGGCGAGGAGCCGGTCGGTGAGGCGGTAGGCGCCGTCGCGCTGCTCCAGGTCGCCGGCGGCGACCATCCGGGTCAGGGCGGTGCGGACCGCCCCTTCGGCGGTGCCGAACAGCTCGGCGACGCGGACGAGGGCGCGGGCCGGGAGCGCGGGCGGGTGGTGGCCGAGCAGAGTGGAGAGCACGACCGAGCGCGCGGTCAGCGGCCGCAGGGCGGGCGCGGCACCCGCGCCGGGGTTCCCCGCGCGGTCGTCCCTGTCCGGCGGGACCCTGTCCATTACAGCCTCCGATCACGCATCATGAAACTGTAATGCCCCTCGTGCCCGCCCGCCCACCCGGAGGCCGTCCCATGAGCGCCACGCACGAAGTCCTCAACCAGGCTCCGCCCCTGACCGGTTTCACCACGGCCGACGACCCCGCCCTGCTGGAGGCCCTGCGGCGCGACGGCGCCGCGGGGGCCGAGGCCGAGGTGCGCGAGCTGGGCGCCCGGGCGGGCTCGCCCGAGGCGCAGGAGTGGGCCCGGACGGCCGAGGCCCATCCTCCGGTGGCGCACACCCACGACCGCTACGGCCACCGTGTCGACGAGGTGGAGTTCCACCCCTCCTGGCACCGGCTGATGACCGTGGCCGTGGAGAGCGGCCAGCACGCCGCCCCCTGGGCGGAGGGCGGCCCGGGCGCGCATCTGGCGCGCGCGGCGAAGTTCTACGTCTGGGCGCAGGCCGAGCCCGGTCACGGCTGTCCGGTCTCCATGACCTACGCCGCCGTGCCCGCGCTGCGCGCCGAGCCCGCCCTGGCCGCGGCCTATGAGCCGCTGCTGGCCGCGCGCTCGTACGACTTCGGGCTGCGGCCGCCGCTGGGCAAGCGGGGGCTGATCGCCGGCATGTCGATGACGGAGAAGCAGGGCGGCTCCGATGTGCGGGCCAACACCACGACGGCGGTCCCGGCCGGCGACGGCTCGTACGTGATCACCGGTCACAAGTGGTTCACCTCGGCGCCGATGAGCGACGTCTTCCTGGTCCTGGCCCAGGCTCCGGAGGGTCTGACCTGCTTCCTGATGCCCCGGGTACTGCCCGACGGCACACGCAACGCGATGCGGATCCAGCGGCTGAAGGACAAGCTCGGCAACCGCTCCAACGCCTCGGCCGAGATCGAGTACGAGAGGGCCGTGGCCTGGCCGGTCGGTGAGCCGGGGCGCGGGGTGCGCACGATCGTCGAGATGGTCAACATGACCCGGCTCGACTGTGTGATCGGCTCGGCGGCCGGGATGCGGGCCGGGCTGCGGCAGGCGCTGCACCACACCGCGCACCGGCGCGCGTTCGGCGCCGAGCTGATCGACCAGCCGCTGATGCGCAACGTCCTGGCGGACCTCGCCGTCGAGTCCGAGGCGGCGACGGTGCTGGCGATGCGGCTGGCGGCGGCGCTGGACCGGTCCGAGGCGGGCGACGCCGGGGAGGCCGCCCTGCGGCGCCTCGCGCTGGCCGCCGGGAAGTACTGGGTGTGCAAGCGCGGCAGCGCGCACGCCGCCGAGGCCCTCGAATGCCTGGGCGGCAACGGCTACGTCGAGGATTCGGGCATGCCCCGGCTCTACCGCGAGGCGCCGCTGCTGTCGATCTGGGAGGGCTCGGGCAATGTCGCGGCGCTGGACGTGCTGCGGGCGCTCGGCCGGGAACCCGCCGCCCTCGCGGCCTACTTCGCCGAGGTCGACGCGGCGGCCGGGGCCGACGCCCGGCTCGACGCGGCGGCGGCGCGCCTGCGCCGCCTCCTCGGCGAGCTCACCGACCCCGGCCGCGCGCAGCTCCTCGCCCGCCGGGTGGCCGAGCAGCTCACGCTCGTCCTCCAGGGCAGCCTGCTCGTCCGCCACAGCACCCCGGCCGTCGCGGACGCCTTCTGCGCCTCGCGGCTGGACGCGGACTGGGGAAACGCCTTCGGCACCCTGCCGGCCGGCACGGACCTGGGCGCGGTCCTGGAGCGCGCGCGGGCGAAGGACGCGCGGTGACCGCCGGCGTCCGCGTGGTCCGGGCCGGGCCGGTCACCACGGTGGTCCTCGCCCGGCCCGGGGTCCGCAACGCCGTCGACGGGCCGGCGGCGGCCGCGCTCGCCGACGCCTTCCGGGAGTTCGAGGCCGACGAGGACGCGCGGGTGGCGGTGCTCTGGGGCGAGGGCGGGACCTTCTGCGCGGGCGCCGACCTCAAGGCGTTCGGCACGGAGCGCGGCAATCGTGTGGCGCCGGACGGCGACGGGCCGATGGGCCCGACCCGGCTCCGCCTGTCGAAGCCGGTCGTCGCGGCGGTGAGCGGCCACGCGGTGGCGGGCGGGCTGGAGCTGGCGCTGTGGTGTGATCTGCGCGTGGCCGAGGAGGACGCGGTGTTCGGCGTGTTCTGCCGCCGCTGGGGCGTGCCGCTGGTCGACGGCGGTACGGTCCGGCTGCCCCGGCTGATCGGGGCGAGCCGGGCCATGGACCTGATTCTGACCGGCCGTCCGGTCGAGGCGCCGGAGGCGTACGCCATCGGACTCGTCAACCGCCTTGTGCCGCCCGGGGAGTCGCGCCGGGCGGCGGAGGAACTGGCCGCGGGGATCGCCCGCTTCCCGCAGGAGTGCCTGCGCGGCGACCGCGCCTCCTTGCTGGAGCAGGAGGGCCTTCCGGAGGAGCCCGCGATGGCGGGTGAACTCGCCTACGGTATGGCCTCGTTGGAGAGCGCCGCCGAGGGGGTCGCGCGCTTCGCGGCGGGGGCGGGCAGGCACGGTGACTTCTCCGAGCCGCGGGACGCCGGGAGATGACGGTCCGTTGAGGTGCGTCGGCCCTGGACCCGGAGTTCACGGCTTCCTCCGGAAGTGCCCTTGTTGTCGAAGTTGTTCCACACATAACGCACACACTTCTTCATCCCATCGGAGGGATTGAGGCGCGAAGGCGCGGCGGAAGCCTTGCCGACCACCAAGATCTCTGTCGTGAGTGGATGGGTGTGTGCGGGGCGGACGGGGATCGTGGCCTTCGTGGCCGTGCTGGCGACAGCCGCGGCCGCACCGGTGCAAGCGGACGGTGACGGGGACGATCCCAGGGGCGTGCGGGACGTGAAGGGCGTCCGCGTTGGCGGAACGTTCTTCCCCGCCGGGAAGCCCCGTCCGGACCACCCGGTTCACCCCGCACACCACCCGGCCTACCCGCTTCGCCCCCAGGGTCGGCCGTCGGCCGCCGCCTCCTCCCCCACCGTGGTCATCGAGGGGCCGTCGGGCCGTGGACGGACCTCCGGGCGCGGCCACCTGGGCAAGGTGACCGTCACGACGGGCGACGGCGCGTCCGTGGTGATCCAGGACGAGCCGGGGTGCGTGACGGTCGACGCGCGGGCGGGCGGCGGCACGGCCGTCATCGGTCACTGTCCCGCGCCGCGTCCCCGCCCGCCGGGCGTGCGGATCGCGCCACCGGCTCCGGCTCCGCCCGCCCCCTCGCCCCCGCCCCTTCCGCCCCGGCCTCCCGCACCCGTGCCGCCACCGGCGCCGCGGCCGGTGATCGCCCGCGGCGGCGACGTCTCACCGCCCCCGGCCCCCGCGCCGGAGCCGACGCCCACCCCCGTGACCACACCGCCGTCGCACATCGCGCCCCGCGCCTACCACCCGTCGGTCTCCAAGCGCCCCGAAGGCGGCGTCTCGCTGGTGACCTTCACCCTGCTGCTCACCGCTCCGGCCGTCCTCTCGGCCGCCCTGCTGCGGCCACGCGGCGGCGGTGGCGGTGGGCGCCGCGGCTGACGCCCCGCCCGCGTTCCCGTACCCGCAGACATCCTCACCCCGGAGGTTTTCCCTTGTCCGAGTGGCTGGTCCTGGCCCTCGCGATGGCCGCCGCCTGCGCGGTCGTCCTGACCATCACCTTGCTGCGGCACCGCAGGCTCGGCGAGGACTTCGATCCGAGCGAGACCCCCGACGTCATCGAGTACATGACGATGATGATCGGCGTGGTCTACGCCATCGTCCTCGGCCTGGCCATCGCCGGCGTCTGGGAGGCGCGCAACGGCGCCCAGGAGGAGGTCCGCGCCGAGGCCCAGGCGCTGCACGAGATCCACGAGCGGGTCCAGGTCTACGCGCCGGCCGCCCGGGACCAGGTGCGGGAGGACATCGACGCCTATGTGAGCTACGTCGTCCACAAGGAGTGGCCGGTCATGCTCAAGCACGGCGGACTGACCGAGCGCAGCGCGCAGTTGCTGGCCAAGGTCCGGGAGGACGTCACCTCCTACGAACCGCGCAACGACCACGAGGGACAGTCGTACCAGCCGATCCTGGACCAGGTCGGCGCGGCGGACGCCGCGCGCACCTCCCGGGGCGGGAACTCCGAACCCACCATGCCGGGCGTGGTGTGGTTCGGGCTGGTCGCGGGCGCGCTGGTGGCCGTGGGGCTGATCTTCACCCTCCAGATCGGGCGGTCGCCGCGCGAGCTGCTGCTGGCAGGCCTCTACAGCGCCCTGATCGCCTTCCTCCTCTTCCTCATCTGGGACTTCAACTCCCCCTTCGGCCATGACGTGGGCGATGCCAGCGGTGCCTTCACGGAGATGTTCGCCATCTGACGGGCAGGTGTTTGAGGCCGTTCTGGAAGTTGGACGTCAGGCGGACCGGCTCGCCCGCCCGCTCCAGCCCGGGCAACCGGTCCGCGGCGGCCCGCAGGACGGCCCTCAGCTGTACGCGCGCGAGGTGGGCGCCCAGGCAGACGTGCGGGCCGAAGCCGAAGCTGACGTGGTCGTTGGGCGTGCGGGTGATGTCGAAGCGGTCGGGGTCGGCGAAGACGCGCTCGTCGCGATTGGCGGAGGCGTGGAAGACGACGACCTTCTCGCCGCGCCGGACGCGCACCCCGGCGAGCTCCGTGTCGCGGGTGGCGGTGCGGCGGAAGTCCATGACGGGCGGCCAGTGCCGGAGGACCTCCTCCACCGCCGTCGCGGTGAGCTCCGGGCGGGTGCGGAACAGCTCGAACTGCGCGGGGTGGTCCAGGAGGGTCAGCAGGCCGCCGGGGATGCCGTTGCGCAGGGTCTCGTTGCCGGCCACCGCGAAGAGGAAGAACATCGTCTCGAACTCGTCGCGGGTCAGGCCCGCGTCGCGCATGTGCGCCATCACGCTGCCGGGGCGGGGCTCGCCGGAGAGGGCGTGCGCGTAGGCGAACATGTCGGCGAGGGCCTCCCGCGAGCGCGGGCTGATCATGCTGCCGTCGGGGCGGGCGAGCGTGGCGGGCCGCAGGGCGAGGGCGGCGCGGCCCACCGGGGTGAGCGCCCCGGGGGCGGCGGTCGCCGACCCGGCGTGGTCGGGGTCCTGGTAGCCGATGACGCGGTTGGACCAGTCGTAGAACAGCCGCCGGTCCTGGTCCGGCACGCCCATGATGTGCGCGAGGGTCCACACGGGCAGGTCCGCGGCGAGCTCCACGAAATCCGTCGCGCCCCGGGCCGCGACACCGTCGACCAGGGCCTGGGCGCGGGCCTCGATGACGGCCTCCAGCTCCCGGACGGCGCGCGGAGTGAAGGCGGCGGCGACGATGCGGCGCAGCCGCGCGTGGGCGGGCGGGTCCTGGTTGAGCATCATCGACCGGACGAAGTCGAGGTCCCCGGGCGTGTCCGGGTCGGGGATCTGGGTGGCGCCCAGGTGCGAGGAGAAGACCTCGGGGGTGCGCAGCACGTGCTTGACGTCGGCGTGCCGGAGGACCGCCCAGTAGCCGGGGCCGGCGGGCCAGGGGCCGACGGCCGGCTCCTCCGTCCAGTGCACGGGGCTGTGCTCCCGTAATTCCCGGAAGCGTGCGTAGGGCACCCCGTGGGCATAGGTCTCGGGATGGTGGATGTCGGCGGGCACCTCGGATCCGGTCACTTTTGTGACCGTACGCCCTCCTCTGGCGTGTACGTCAAGGGCTCGTCACAATGACGAGGTGCCCTTGAGGCCGGTCGAGCACGAGGGAAACATGGGGCCCGGCTCCACCCGTGGTGTTCAGCGGAACCGCTGAGGTTCCGCCGGCGGCGATGGACGGGAGGTACGGACCATGGCGGACACCGAGTCCGGCAGGGCGGGCCCCGCCGCGTTCGTGGACGAGGCGGAGGTGAACGCGCTCGTACGCGGCATCTGTTTCAAGACCGGCCCTCCCAGGCTCCTCGGAGTGGAGCTGGAATGGCTCGTCCACGACCCGCGTGACCCCACCCGCCCGGTCCCCCCGCCCCTGCTGGCGACGGCCGCCGACCGCCTGCGTGACCTGCCGCTGCGGTCCCTGATCACCGTCGAGCCGGGCGGCCAGCTGGAGTTCAGCTCCCGGCCCGCGGACTCCCTCGCCGCCTGTGTGGCGGAGGTCTCCGCCGATCTCGCCGCCGCCCGCCCCGCCCTCCACGACCTCGGCCTGGTCCTCGCGGGCTACGGCCAGGACCCCTGGCAGCCCCCGCGGCGCGTCCTGCGGACCCCCCGCTACGAGGCCATGGAGGCCTTCTACGACCGGCGCAACGGCGCGGGGCGCACCATCATGTGCCGCACCGCGTCCGTCCAGGTGTGCGTCGACGCCGGGTTCGAGGAACCGGGTCCGCTCGGCTTCGGGCGGCGCTGGCGGCTCGCCCATCTGCTGGGCGCGGTCCTCGTCGCCGCGTTCGCCAATTCCCCGCTGCATCTGGGCCGGCCGACCGGCTGGCGCTCCACCCGGCAGGCCGCCTACGCCGACGTCGACCCCGGGCGCGCCCTGGCACCGCCGGAGCTCCCGGACCTCCGGGCCGCCTGGGCCGGGTACGTCCTGGACGCCCCGGTGATGTGCCTGCGGTCGGGCGACCGGCCGTGGCACGCCCCGGAGGGTCTGGACCTGCGCCGCTGGGCGCGCACGGGACGGCCCCGGCGACTCACCGCGGACGACGTGGCCTACCACCTGACCACGCTGTTCCCGCCCGTGCGCCCGCGCGGCCACCTGGAGCTGCGCATGATCGACGCACAGCCCGGCGAGGACGGCTGGCTGGTGCCGCTCGCCGTGACGGCCGCGCTGTTCGACGACCCCGTGGCCTCCGAGACGGCCTACCGCGCGGTGAAGGCCCTCGCGGACACCGCCGGCGCGGAGCCCCCGCCGGACAATCCGCTGTGGCGGAACGCCGCCCGGCACGGCCTGGCCGACCCCGAGCTGCACGCCGCGGCGGTCGCCTGCTTCGCGGCCGCCCGGGAGGCACTGCCCCGGATGGGCGCGACGTCCCGCGTCCTGGCCGCCGTCGACGCCTTCACCGCCCGGTACGTCGACCGCGCCCGGTGCCCCGCCGACGACCTCCTGGACCACGTCCTCGGCAAGGAGCGCCGCGCATGACCGTCCCCGAGCTCGACCCCGCCGTCCTCCGGCGGCGGGCCGCGGACGCCCTCCGCACCGCCCGGGCGCGCACCCACGCGCTCACCGGCTGTGTGGACGGGCGTGAGCTGACCGCCCAGCACTCCCCCCTGATGTCGCCGCTGGTCTGGGACCTCGCGCACATCGGCAATCAGGAGGAGCAGTGGCTGCTGCGCACCGTGGGCGGGCGCGAGGCGCTGCGGCCCGAGATCGATTCCGTGTACGACGCGTTCGAGCACCCGCGTGCCGAACGCCCGAGACTGCCGCTGCTCGCGCCCGAGGAGGCGCGGGGCTATGCGGCGGACGTCCGGGACCGGGTCCTGGACGTCCTGGAGAGAGTGCCGCTGGCCGGGGCACCGCTGCTGGAGGCGGGGTTCGCCTTCGGCATGATCGCCCAGCACGAGCAGCAGCACGACGAGACGATGCTCATCACCCACCAGCTGCGCCGGGGCCCGGCGGTGCTGTCCGCCCCGGAGCCGCCGGGGGCCGCGCCCGACGCGGCCTCGCTCCCGGCGGAGGTCCTGGTCGAGGGCGGGCCGTTCACGATGGGCACGTCGGCCGAGCCGTGGGCGCTGGACAACGAACGGCCCGCGCACACCCGCTTCGTGCCCGCCTACTTCCTCGACACGCTGCCCGTCAGCAACGGCGCGTACCTCCGGTTCGTCGAGGACGGCGGCTACGCCGACGCCCGCTGGTGGCGGCCGGCCGGCCGGGAGCAGGTGCGCCGTCACGGCCTGGCCGCGCCGCTGTTCTGGCGGCGGGAGGGCGGCGGATGGGTGCGGCGGCGGTTCGGGGTGGAGGAGCCCGTACCGCTGGACGAGCCGGTGCTGCACGTGAGCTGGTACGAGGCGGCGGCGTACGCGGCGTGGGCGGGGCGGCGGCTCCCCACGGAGGCGGAGTGGGAGAAGGCGGCCCGCCACGACCCGGGCTCCGGCCTCTCCCGCCGCTATCCGTGGGGTGACGCGGACCCTTCTCCCGACCGCGCCAACCTCGGCCAGCGGCACCTGCGCCCGGCTCCGGTGGGGGCGTACGCCGCCGGCGCGTCCCCCTTGGGCGTGCGCCAGCTGATCGGCGACGTGTGGGAGTGGACGTCGAGCGACTTCCTGCCTTACCCGGGCTTCCGCGCCTTCCCCTACCGGGAGTACTCGGAGGTGTTCTTCGGCGAGGCCCACAAGGTGCTGCGCGGCGGTTCCTTCGCCGTCGACCCGGTGGCCTGCCGGGGGACGTTCCGCAACTGGGACCTGCCGGTCCGCCGGCAGATCTTCGCCGGCTTCCGCACGGCGCGCGACGCGGAGCCGTCCTGATGTGCCGCCACCTCGCGGTGCTGGGGCCGCCGGAACCCCTCGGCACGACCGTGGTGGAGCCCCCGTACGCGCTGTTCCGCCAGTCGTGGGCACCGCGCCGGCAGCGCTACGGCACGGTCAACGCGGACGGCTTCGGGGTCGGCTGGTACGCCCCGGAGGACCCCGTCCCGGCCCGCTACCGGCGGGCCGGGCCCATCTGGTCCGACCCCTCCTTCGCCGATCTGGCGCGCGTCGTGCGCACCGGGGCGCTGCTCGCGGCGGTCCGGGACGCCACCGAGGCGAGCGCCGACGGCGAGGCCGCGGCGGCCCCCTTCGCGGGCGGGCCGTGGCTGTTCAGCCACAACGGGGCGCTGACCGGCTGGCCGGAGTCCGTCGCCCCGCTGACCGCGCTACTCCCGCGCGCCGATCTGCTGCGGCTGGCGGCGCGGTGCGACTCGGCGTTCGTCTGGGCGCTGGTGGAGCGGCGGCTGCGCGGCGGCGAGCCACCGGGCCGGGCGCTCGCGGCCACCGTCGCGGCGCTGGCCTCGGCCGCGCCCGGCTCGCGGCTCAACCTGCTGCTCACCGACGGCGCGTCGATCACCGCGACCGCGTGGGGCGACACCCTCTGGTACCTGGTGGCGGACGGCCGGACGGCCGTCGCGTCCGAGCCCTACGACGACGACCCGCGCTGGACGGAGGCGCCGGACCGGACGCTGCTCACCGCCACCCGCGCCGAGCTCTCCGTCGTCCCGCTCTCCCCGCTCTCCTCGCTTCCTTCGCTCAAGGAGCCCGTTTCGTGAGCCCGTTCGCCCTGACCCGCACCCTTCCCCTCGACGCGACCGCCGCCGCGCTGCGCGCGGACGTCGCCACGGGGCTGACCCGCTCGCCCAAGGAGCTCCCCCCGAAGTGGTTCTACGACGCCCGGGGCAGCGAGCTGTTCGACGAGATCACCCTGCTGCCGGAGTACTACCCGACGCGGGCCGAGCGGGAGATCCTGGTGACCCGCGCCGACGAGATCGCCGCGGTCACCGGCGTCCGTACGCTCGTGGAGCTGGGCTCCGGCTCGTCCGACAAGACCCGGCACCTGATCGGCGCGCTGACCGCACTGGACCACTACGTCCCGGTCGACGTCAGCGAGAGCGCGCTGACCGGGGCGGCCGGGACGCTGCTCGCCGGGCATCCGGCCCTGACCGTGCACGCGCTCGTCGCCGACTTCCAGTACGGGCTGTCCCTGCCCGGCACACCCGGACCGCGGCTGCTCGCCTTCCTGGGCGGCACGATCGGCAATCTGCGCCCCGCCGAACGGGCGGTCTTCCTCGCCGCCGTCCGCGCGGAACTCGCCCCGGGCGACGCGCTGCTGCTGGGCACGGACCTGGTCAAGGACGAGCGGACGCTCGTCGCCGCCTACGACGACGCGGCGGGGGTGACCGCCGCCTTCAACAAGAACGTGCTGTCCGTGATCAACCGTGAGCTGGAGGCCGACTTCGACCCGGACGACTTCGACCACGTCGCCCTCTGGGACGCGGAACGGGAGTGGATCGAGATGCGGCTGCGGGCCCGTACCGCCCTGGTCGCGAAGGTCCCCGCCCTCGATCTGGCGGTCCACTTCGCGGCGGGCGAGGAGCTGCGCACGGAGATCTCGGCGAAGTTCCGCCGGGAGGGGGTACGGAAGGAGCTGGCGGCGGCCGGCTTCGAGCTGAGCCGGTGGTGGACGGACGAGGCGGGGCGCTTCGCGCTGTCCCTGTCGGTGCCGGCCGGCCCGCCGGTGTGAACCCCCGCGGGGGAAGGCGGGGTGTCGCCGCCCGCCGCCGTGGGTAGCCTGCGGCTGCCTGACAGCGAGGAGGCGTGCGGCATGGCGGAGCTGGAGGACGGCGCGGCGGAGGGGCCGGAGGAGTCCGGCGGGCTGCTGCTGGAGCACCGGGACGGCGTGCTCGTGCTGAGACTGACGGGCGGCGGGAGCGTCATCCCGAAAGCCATCCCCGTGATCGACGAGGCGGGCCGGCTCCTCGCGGTCTACTCCGCGGGCACCGCGGTCCGCCCGGCCCCGGGCGGCGAGCGCGCCCCCGCCGACCTCGCCCCGGCGGTGGACCCCCTGACACCGGTGGCCGACACGTTCGAGGTGGATCCACCGCGCTAGCCGTACGGCGGCGGTACGGTGCGCGCATGCGCGAGATTTCCGAGGAGACCGAGATCCGGGCGGAGCCCATGGAGGTCTGGTCCGTCCTCACCGACCTGCGCCGCTACCCCGAATGGAATCCCTTCATCCGGCGGGCCGACGGGCGGGTGGCGGCCGGCCGGACCCTCACGCTGAGGATGTTCCCCGCGCGCGGGCGCCCGATGACGTTCCGGCCCAGGGTGCTGACGGCCGAGCCCGGCCGGGAGCTCCGCTGGCTCGGCCGCCTCCCGGTGCCGGGCCTCTTCGAGGGCGAGCACCGCTTCCTCCTCACCCCGGTGGCCGGAGGCACCCGGCTCGTCCAGAGCGAGGCGTTCAGGGGACTCCTCGTCCCCCTCCTGGAGCGCAGGATCCGCGACACCAGGACGGACTTCCGGTCCCTCAACGCCGCCCTCAAGGCCCGCGCGGAGCGGCGCCCCCCGGTCTGACGCCCCGGCCCTCGCCTCGCGCGGGGCGGTGACCTGGGGCACGGTGGGACGAGGCCCGCGAGCTCCGCCCGGGACCCGACCTAGGGAGAGGCATGTCCGACCACACCTACCGCGTGACCGAGATCGTCGGCTCCTCGCCCGACGGCGTGGACGCGGCGATCCGCAACGGCATCGGCCGCGCGTCGCAGACGCTGCGCGGGCTCGACTGGTTCGAGGTGACGGAGGTCCGGGGGCATATCGAGGACGGTGTGATCCAGCACTTCCAGGTGGGCCTGAAGGTGGGGTTCCGGCTGGAGGAGGCGGGGTAGGGCCGTCCTCCCCGGGGAAGGACGCCCGGACGGGGGCGCCTCCCGGTCGCGGCCGGAGGAGGGAAGGAGCGGGCCGGGGAGAGATCAACCCCCACGGCGGCCCGCTCCCGGAACCCCATAAAATCGGCGCGAAACGCACCCGCGCGAGCCTCGCGCACCCCGCGCCGCCCTGGAGCCCCATGACCCCGTCCGCCGACCCCTCGACCCCGCACCCCGCCCACGACCCGTTCGTCCGGGTGCGCGGTGCGCGTGAGCACAATCTCCGGGGGGTCGACGTCGACATCCCCCGGGACGCCCTCGTCGTGTTCGCCGGGGTCTCCGGTTCCGGGAAGTCCTCGCTGGCGTTCGGCACCGTCTACGCCGAGGCGCAGCGGCGGTACTTCGAGTCCGTGGCGCCCTACGCGCGCCGGCTGATCCATCAGGTCGGCGCGCCCAAGGTGGGGGAGATCACGGGGCTGCCGCCCGCCGTCGCGCTGGAGCAGCGGCGGTCCGCGCCCACCTCCCGGTCGTCGGTCGGGACCGTCACGACGCTGTCCAACTCCCTGCGGATGCTGTTCTCCCGCGCCGGCTCGTACCCCGACGGGGCCGCCCGGCTGGACTCCGACGCCTTCTCGCCGAACACGCCCGCCGGGGCCTGTCCGGAGTGCCACGGGCTCGGGCGGGTCCACCGGGTCACCGAGGAGTCGCTGGTGCCCGACCCGTCGCTGTCCGTCCGCGAGGGCGCCGTCGCCGCCTGGCCGGGCGCGTGGCAGGGGAAGAACCTCAGGGACATCCTCGCCGCCCTCGGCCACGACGTCGACCGGCCCTGGCGCGAGCTGCCGGCGGAGGACCGCGAATGGATCCTCTTCACCGACGAGCAGCCCGTCGTCACCGTGCACCCGGTGCGGGACGCGGACCGCATCCAACGCCCGTACAAGGGCACGTACATGAGCGCGAAGCGCTACGTCCTGCACACCGTCGCCGAATCCAAGAGCGCCCCCCTGCGGGCCCGCGCCGAGCGGCACATGGTGACCGGGCCGTGCCCCGGCTGCGACGGGCGGCGGCTGCGGCCGGAGGCGCTCGCCGTCACCTTCGCCGGGCACGACATCGCCGCGCTCGCCGCCATGCCGCTGTCCGGCCTCGCCGCCACGCTGGGCCCGGCCCGCGAGGGCGACGGCGTTGCCGCGACACTCGCAGCCGACCTGGTCGCCCGGATCGAGGTCCTCACCGAACTCGGCCTGGGCTACCTCGGTATGGACCGGCCCACCCCCACCCTCTCCTCCGGCGAGCTCCAGCGGCTCCGCCTCGCCACCCAGCTGCGCTCCGGGCTGTTCGGTGTCGTCTACGTCCTCGACGAGCCCTCGGCGGGCCTGCACCCGGCCGACGGCGCCGCGCTGCTCACCGTCCTGGACCGGCTGAAGGCCGCGGGGAACTCCCTGTTCGTCGTGGAGCACCACATGGACGTCGTGCGCCGCGCCGACTGGATCGTGGAGGTCGGGCCGCACGCGGGCGAGCACGGCGGCCGGATCCTCTACAGCGGCCCCGTCGCCGGCCTCGCGGACGTCGCCGACTCCGCCACCCGCCGCTTCGTCTTCCCCGACGGTCCCCCGCCGGAGCCCCGCACGCCCCGCCGCCCCTCCGGCACCCTGCGGCTGCGCGGCATCACCCGCCACAACCTCCGGGACCTCGACGCCGACTTCCCCCTCGGTGTCTTCACGGCCGTCACCGGCGTCTCCGGCTCGGGCAAGTCCACGCTCGTCGGACAGGCCCTCGCCGACACCGTCGCCGCCCACCTGGACGAGGCGGCGGCGCGGGAGGGCGCGACGGCGGACCGTACGGTGCGGGCCGCCGAGGGCCTGGACGCTGTGCACCGGCTCGTACGCGTCGACCAGAAGCCCATCGGCCGCACCCCGCGCTCCAACCTCGCCACGTACACCGGCCTGTTCGACGCGGTGCGGAAGGTCTTCGCCGCCACCGACGGCGCCCGCGAGCGGGGTTACACCGCGGGGCGGTTCTCCTTCAACGTCGCCGGCGGGCGCTGTGAGGTGTGCCAGGGCGAGGGCTTCGTCGCCGTGGAACTCCTCTTCCTCCCCGGCGCGTACGCGCCCTGCGACGGCTGCCGCGGCGCGCGCTACAACCCGGCGACCCTGGAGATCACCTACCGGGGCGCGAACGTCGCCGAGGTCCTGGACCTGACCGTCGACGCCGCGGCCGGCTTCCTCGCCGACGTCCCCGCCGCCCGGCGCGGCCTGCGCACCCTCCAGGACGTCGGCCTCGGCTACCTCCGCCTGGGCCAGCCCGCCACGGAGCTGTCGGGCGGCGAGGCGCAGCGCATCAAGCTCGCCACGGAGCTCCAGCGCACGCACCGGGGGCACACCCTGTACGTTCTGGACGAGCCCACCACCGGCCTCCACCCGGCCGACACCGAGCTGCTGCTGCGGCAGTTGCACGGGCTGGTCGACGCGGGGAACACGGTGGTGGTCGTCGAGCACGACATGGCCGTCGCGGCCGGTGCCGACCACGTCGTCGACATGGGGCCCGGTGGCGGCGCGGCGGGCGGGCGGATCGTCGCGGCGGGGGCGCCGTGGGACGTCGCGGGGGCGGGTGGCGCGACGGGGCCGTATCTGGCGGCGGCGCTGGGGATGTGACGGGCGGGGGCCTTCTCCCCTGCCCGCCCCTGCCCGAATGTCCTCAAACGCCGGACGGGCTGATTGGTTGCCCGGAACCCGGCGCGATCCGGTCCGGCTGGGGGAGCTTGAGGCCACCGCGCGTCAGCGCGGCCGGGGGCCCGGGGACTTGCCCCCGCCACGCGGTCTACGCACGCCCCCCTCCCCCCGGATACCCTCGGACCGGCGCCGGCCGGCCCGGTCCGGCGGGACGGAGGGCAATGACCCGCGCTCTGATCATCGGCGGCGGCATCGCCGGCCCCGTGACCGCCATGGCCCTGCGTCGCGCCGGCATCGAAGCGGTCGTCCACGAGGCGTACCCGGGCGGCGCGGACCACCTCGGGGCGTTCCTCGTCCTGTTCGCCAACGGGCTCGCCGCGCTGCGCGCCATCGACGCCGAACGGACCGTGCGCGAGCGGTCGTTCCCCGCCGAGACCGTGGAGTTCGTCGCCGACACCGGGGAGCCGCTCGGCACACAGCCCATCGCCGGCTCGTGGGACCCGGGGCTCAGCCCGCGCACCGTGCAGCGCTCCGTCCTCTACCGCGCGCTCCACGAGGAGGCCGCACGGCGCGGCATCCGGGTGGCGTACGGCAAGCGCCTCGTCGACGCGACGACCGGCCCGCGCGGCACGGTCGTCGCGTACTTCGCGGACGGCTCCCGCGCCGAGGGCGATCTGCTGATCGGCGCCGACGGCATCCATTCCGCCACCCGCGCCGTGCTCGACCCGCACGCTCCCCCGCCGCGCTACACCGGCTACGCCAGCGTGTGCGGCCGCACCCGCGCCACCGTCCACCCGGCGCCGCCCCGCACCTACCGGATGATCTTCGGCAAGCGGGCGTTCTTCGGCTGTACGACCTCGCCGGACGGCACCACCCACTGGTTCGCCAACATCCGGGGCGCCGAGCTGTCCCGCGCGGAGCTCACCGCCGCCACGCCCGACCGGTGGCGCCGGCACGCCGCCGAGGCCCTCGCCGGGGACCGGACCCCGGCCGCCGCGATCGTCGCCGCCACCGGTGACGCCGTCATCGGCATGAACACCTACGACATGCCCACCACCCCCGTCTGGCACGACAGCCGCACCGTGCTGGTGGGCGACGCGGTCCACGCCACCGCGCCCAACGCCGCCCAGGGCGCGTCCATCGCCATCGAGGACGGCGTGGTCCTCGCCCGCTGTCTGCGCGACCTGTCCGGGCCCGAGCCGGCGTTCCGGGCCTACGAGCGGCTGCGGCGCGAGCGGGTCGAGCGGGTGGTGGCCCTGTCCGCCGGTCTGGCGGGCCGCGCCCGGCCGGGCCCCGGCGAGGAGCACGGGGCGGACGGCGGCGAGGCGGCCGGTCCGGCCGCCCGGGACGCCGACGGCGACTGGCTGCACGGCTACCGCGTCGACTGGGACGCCACCGTCCGCTGACTTGCCGGGCCCGGCCCCTGCGGCAGACTGGAGGCATGCCGGAGCTGCCGGAGGTCGAGGCCCTCGCCGATTTCCTGGCCGAGCACGTCGTCGGCCGTACCGTCGAGCGGGTCCTCCCCCTGGCCGTGAGCGTCCTCAAGACCTACGACCCGCCGCTCGACGCGCTCGAAGGGCGCCCGGTGACCGCCGTGCGCCGCCACGGCAAGTTCCTGGACCTCGCCACCGACGGCGGCCCGCACCTGGTGTTCCACCTCGCCCGGGCCGGCTGGCTGCGCTGGCACGACCGGCTCCCCGACGCGCCGCCCCGCCCGGGCAAGGGGCCGCTCGCGCTGCGGCTGCGGCTGGCCGGCGGCGCGGGCTTCGACCTCACCGAGGCGGGCACGCAGAAGCGGCTCGCCGTCCACTGCGTGCGCCGCCCGGACGACGTGCCGGGGGTCGCGCGGCTGGGCCCGGACCCCCTGGCGCCCGCGTTCACCTTCGACGCCTTCGCCGCGCTGCTGGCCGGGGAGCGCCGGCGGGTCAAGGGGGTCCTGCGGGACCAGAGCGTGCTCGCGGGCATCGGCAACGCCTACTCCGACGAGATCCTGCACGCCGCCCGGATGTCCCCCTTCAAGCTCGCCGCGAGCCTGACGCCGCAGGAGACGGCCGTCCTGTACGAGGCGGTCGGTACGACGCTGCGCGGCGCCGTGGAGCGGGCGCGCGGGCACGCGGCCGGGGAGCTGAAGGCCGAGAAGAAGAGCGGTCTGCGGGTGCACGGCCGTACGGGGCAGCCGTGCCCGGTCTGCGGGGACACCGTCCGGGAGGTGTCCTACCGGGACTCCTCCCTCCAGTACTGCCCCACCTGCCAGACGGGCGGGAAGCCGCTCGCGGACCGGAGGCTGTCCCGTCTCCTCAAGTGAGCGGCCGTGGCTCCGGAGTGCTCAGTCCCGCCGGTCCTCCGCCCCGGCCAGGCCCGAGTGCCGGTAGGAGTAAGCGAAGTAGATCACCAGGCCGAGCGCGAACCACACGGCGAACCGCAGCCACGTCTGCCACGCCAGATAGGTGATCAGCCAGATCGACGCGGCGACGCCGATCGCGGGCACCAGCGGCACCGCCGGGCAGCGGAAGGACCGCGGCAGCTCCGGTCGCTTGTAGCGCAGGATGATCACGGCGGTGCACACCACCGCGAAGGCCAGCAGGATGCCGATGTTGGTCAGCTCCGCCGCCTCGCCGATGGGGATGAAGCCCGCGATCGCCGCGGAGGCGAAGCCGACGATCCAGGTCACGCGCGTCGGTACGTGGCGGGTCGGGTGGGTCTTGGCGAACCAGTGCGGGAGCAGCCCGTCCCGGCTCATCGAGAACCACACCCGGGTGACGCCGAGCATAAAGGTGAACATCACCGTGAGGATGCCGATGATCGCGCCCACCGCGATGACGTCCGCGAGCCCGCCCAGTCCCACGGACTTGAAGGCCGTGGAGAAGCCGCTCTCCTTGTCGATGTCCTTGTAGTTCTGCATACCGGTCAGCACGAGGCAGGCCAGTACGTAGAGCACCATCGAGATCGCCAGCGAGTACAGGATGGCCTTGGGCATGTGCCGCTGGGCGTCCTTGGACTCCTCGGCCGCCGTGGACATCGCGTCGTAGCCGAAGACCGCGAAGAACACCGTGGCCGCGCCGGTGAACGCGCCGCTCACCCCGAAGGGGAAGAACGGCTCGTAGTTGGACGCCTTCACATGGAAGAAGCCCACCACGACGACGACCGCCACGACGAGCACCTTCAGGATGACCACGACGGTCTCGAAGCGGGCCGCGTTCTTGATGCCGAGGGTCAGCAGATAGGCGATCAGCAGGCAGAGCACCGCCGCGAACAGGTCGACGCGGTGGCCGTCGCCGGTGCCCGGCGCGCCCAGCATCCACTGCGGCAGCTCGGCGTTCATCTCGTTGAGCAGGAAGTTGATGTAGCCCGAGATGCCGATCGCCACCACCGCCACGATCGCGGTGTACTCCAGCAGCAGGTCCCAGCCGATGAACCAGCCGGCCAGCTCGCCGAGGACCACATAGCCGTAGGTGTAGGCCGATCCGGCGCGCGGGATCAGGCCCGCGAACTCGGCGTACGAGAAGGCCGCCGCCGCGCTCGCGACGCCCGCGATCAGGAAGGAGATCAGCACGGCCGGGCCCGCGGTGCCGTTGGCGATGGTGCCCGCGAGGCTGAAGATGCCCGCGCCGATGATGCCGCCGACCCCGATCGCGGTGAGCTGCCACAGTCCCAGCGTCCGGGTCAGCCGTTCGTCCGCGTCACCCTCCTCGATGGTCTCGATCGGTTTGCGGCGCAGCACGCCCTGACCCGCCCGGAACCCGGCCATGTGGTGTCCTCTCGTCGACCCTGACGGCCGGTCATCATGGCGGAGCGGGGGCGGCGACGGAAGCCGCCGCCCCGCGCCGGGCCCGCCGGTTCAGCCGATGGCGGGCGCCGCGTCCCGGCGGCCGGTGCCCCAGTCGGACGGGGAGTCACCGACGGTGAAGTCCAGGCGCCGGCCCTTCGTCAGCTGCTCCGTCGTCAGGAACGTACGCCCGTACGGGGAACCGTCCAGCCGGGCCGACCGGATGTAGCGGTCGGTGGCCGAGGTGCCCGGCGCCGTCACCGTGAAGCGTCCGTTCGGGTACCAGCGCCGGTCCAGCCGCAGTTCGACCTGGTCGAACACCGGGGTGCTCAGCCCCCAGGTGTCCCCGCCGGGCTGTACCGGGTAGATCCCCATGGCGGAGAAGATCATCCAGGCGGACATGGTGCCCAGGTCGTCGTTGCCGGTCATCCCGGTCGGTCCGTCGGTGAACAGGGTGAGCGCCGCGTGCACCACGTCCGTGGTCTGCCACGGCCGGCCGGTGGAGAGGTAGGTGTACGGGGCGATGAGGTCCGGCTCGTTCTGCGGGTTGTACTTGTCGGCGTTGTAATAGTCGTACGGGCCGTGGACCCACACCTCGCGGGCGGTGCGCGCCGGGTCCTTCAGCAGCCGGTCGTAGGCGAAGAAGGAGTCGAGCCGGCGGTTGGTCGCGTCCCGGCCGCCGATCAGCTCCACCATGCCCGGCAGGTCCTGCGGCACCAGCCACTGGTACTGCCAGGCCGTGCCCTCGTGGAAGCCGACGCTCTTCGCGGGGTCGGCCGGGCCGGTGAAGGAGCCGTCGGCGCCCCGGGCCCGGAAGAAGCCGGTGCTCGCGTCGTACAGCTTGCGGTAGTTCCGTGACCGGGCCGTGTAGCGGGCGGCGTCGGCGCGGTGGCCCAGGCCCTCGGCCATCTCGGCCAGCACCGCGTCGGCGAGCGCGTACTCCAGTGTCGCCGAGGCGCCCTGGTGGAAGTCGGAGTCGCCGGGCTTCCGCTTCGGCCGGCCGGGCAGGTACGGGACGTAACCGTCCCGGATGTACTCGGCGTTGCCCTCCCGGCCGACGCCGGGGTTGCCGGGCGCCGGCACCCCGTCCGCGTTCCTCCGCAGGACCCGGTACGCCTCCTCCTCGTGCCCCTTCAGCAGCCCGTGCTGATAGGCGGTGGTGAGGTACGGGGTCACCGGGTCGCCCGTCATGATGTTGGTCTCGACCGTCCCGTAGCCCCACTTGGGCAGCCAGCCGCCGTCGGTGTCGACCCGCAGCACGGACAGCGCCATGTCCCGTGCCTCACGCGGCGCGAGCAGTGCCAGCAGCTGGGCCTGGGTGCGGTAGGTGTCCCACAGCGACCAGTTCTGGTAGTAGGTGAAGCCTTCGGCGCGGTGCGTCCGCTGGTCCCAGCCGGTGTAGCGGCCGTCGGCGTCGCTGCCGATGTTGGGCGTGAGGAAGGCGCGGTAGAGCGAGGAGTGGAAGACGCGGCGCAGCGTCCGGTCGCCGCCCTGGACCCGTACGTCGTCCAGGCGCTCCGCCCACGCCTCGCGCGCGGCCCGCTCCGTGCGGTCGAAGCTCCCGTCCTCCGCGCGCAGGTTGCCCGCGGCGCCGGCCGCGTCGACGTAGCTGATCGCGGTGGTCGCCTCGACGGTGCGGTCCCGGCCGGTGTCGAAGCGCACCCAGGCGCCGTTGCGGCCGGTGCCGGTGGAGTTCTTGGAGCCCGTGGTGACCTCGTCGCCCTTCCAGGTGCCGTAGGCGGTGAACGGGCGGTCGAAGCGGGTCAGGGTGTGCACGGTGTACGGGCGGGTGTCCTGGCAGAAGCCGCGGCCGGTGATCGTCGAGCGGACGGTGCGGGAGTCCACGACCTCGACGGAGGTGCTGACCGTCCGGTGCAGCGACTGCCCGGTGTTCAGGAGCACGTTGGCCTTGTCGGTGGCCGGGAAGGTGTAGCGCTGGTGGCCGGTGCGCCGGCCCGCCGTCAGCTCGGCGGTGACGCCGCCGTAGGAGGAGAGCCTGACGCGGTAGTAGCCGGGGCGGGCCGTCTCGTCGGCGTGGCTGAAGTCCGCGGCGTAGCGCCCGTAATCGGTCTGTTTCACGTCGCCCGTGGTGGGGAGCACGGGCAGATCGCCGCCGATGCGGCAGCCGACGCCCGACAGGTGCACGGTGCTGAAGCCCCGGATGCGCCGGTCCTTGTAGTCGTAGCCGGTGCTGTGCCCGGTGTCGGGGGAGAGCTGCACCATGCCGAAGGGCACGGCGGCGCCGGGGAAGGTGTTGCCCTCGTTCTGGGTGCCGATGAAGGGGTTCACCAGGTCCGTGGGGACCTCGGCCGCGGCCGAGGCCGGTGGCGGTGGTACGAGCGCGGTGCCGCCCAGCATCGCCGCGAGGGCGAGCGCGACGGCGCCGACGCGCGGCCGCAGGTGTCCCCGGTGCGGAGGCCATCCGGTCCATCTCATCGTCCACGCCCCTCGTATGACGCGTCATCCGATCCTGACATCGTTGTCAGCGCCGAGGGTACCGAGAGGGGGACGCCCTGTCATGGTGCCTCGCTCGCCAGGTGTGGCGACGGGAGCCCCAGGGCTCCCGTCCCCCTGGCCCGGTGCCGGGGGGGCTGTGCCGGGGCTCACCACCGCCCGGTGGGGGCGGTCCGCCGGGCCTGTGGGAGGCTGCCGGGGTCCGGGCTTCCTCCCCCGCTCCCCGGGACGGGGGGCTCGGCCGGACGAGGCCCCCGACGCCGGCACCGAAACGGAACCACTCGCCCATGCGCCTTCGCGAACTCGCCTCGGTCGGCCCTTTCTTCGCCCTGCGGACCGAGGACGACGGCCCCGCGGACGACGGCTCCGGCTACCTCCCGCTGGGCGAGGAGGCCGTACGGGCCCGGGTGGCGACCGTGGCGGAGCGGCTGGGCACGGAGGACCGGAGGGTCGCCGCGTCGGTCGCCTTCCAGGGCATCGCGGGGCGGCTGCTCTCCGTCGCCCTCGGCTCGGCCGCCCTCACCGGCCAGGTGCCCGACCTCTCGTCCGGGCGGCTCGGCTGGCACCCCGCCCGGACGGCCCCGGACGATCTGTGGCTGCCCCGCCCCGAGGCGCTGCCGCCCTCGGACGACCCGGCGGAACTGATCCGGACGCGGGTCCTGCACGGCCCGCTGGCCCTCCTGCACACCGCCACCCGCGCGGCCGTGCCGGTCTCCGGCCGGCTGCTGTGGGGGAACGCCGCGTCCTCGCTGGCCGGTTCGCTGCGGGTGCTCCACACGTGGTGCCGCGCGGAGGGCCGGCCGCGGGAGGCGGCCCGCGCGCTGGCCCTGGCCGAGGAGATCCTGGCCGACCCGGTGCTGCGCGGCACCGGCACCCTGAGCGCCCGGGGCCGTGGTGGCCCGTCCTTCGTCCGGACCACCTGCTGCCTGTACTACCGGGTGCTGCCCGGTGGCATGTGCGGCGACTGCGTGCTGCGGCACGCGCCACGGGCCCGCTGAGGGGCCGGGGCGGGCGGCCACTCGCGCGTGGAGAGGACGCCCAGGACGTACGCCTTGGCCACGAGGGCGGTGCGGTTCGGCACCCGCCAGCGCCGGGTGAGCCTGGTCAGGTGGTAGTTGACGCCGTCGACCGTCAGGCCCACGGCCTTGCCGATGGCCGCGGTCGTGGCCCCGGCCGCCGCCAGCGCCAGGATGTGCCCCTCGACGACGCTGACCTCGGCCATGGGCTCCGCCTGGCGGGGCACGGTCTCGGACCGTACGCGCAGCACCGCCAGCAGCATCGGACTGGCCGGGAACGCGTCACCGACGGGGTCGACGAGCAGTTCGCCCTCCCGCTCGACGCCGTCCGTGCCGACCAGCCAGCGCACCTCGATCGGGTGCCGGGGCCGGCGGCCCAGCCGCAGCGCCTCGATGTGCCGGTCGAGCCGGCCGGGCGCCCTGGGCCGGAACAGCTCGTGGAGGTTGCGGCCGCGCAGCCGCACGGGCGCCGTGCCCCACTCCGCGGCCATGGCCGGATTGGCGACCGTGACCTCACCGTCCGCCCGGCAGACCGCGATCGGGGTCGGGATCCGGTCGAGCAGCAGCAGGAAATGGTTGCGCCAGCTGATGAACTCTTCACTGCCCACGCTCGTACCGGCCCCTCGCTCGTACCCGTGCCCGTCCAAGGGCCCGACCAGTTGCTTGCCCGGCGGGCCGCGCGGGGGAGCGTCACGCCCCCAACCACTGCACAATCGTGCAGTTATGTAGATGAGCGGCGGCGGCGACGCGCGGAGCGGTCCGGACACCGCGCGACACCGGCTTGGCCAGGGCTTTCCGCTCCGTGAGAACGAACGGCCCGACGCCCCCGGGCTGGGACGCCCGGCGCGGACGCCCCTAGGCCGCCGGCACGGCCGGCTCCCGGGTGGCGTAGACGTCCCGGAGCCGGGCGGACAGGGCTTCGTACGCGGCGTTGGCCCGGGCGCCCAGGGCGCCGGGGTCGACCTGCTCGTCGCGCAGCACGCTCGCCGAGGCCGTCGTCAGGGCCTTCTCCGCGGCGTCGGCCAGCGCCCGGACGTCGTCCGCCAGGATGAAGCCGATCTGGGACCGCAGGGCGTCGAGGGCGGTGTCCGACGCGGCGGACGCGTCCAGCATCGGCTGCCGGTACGTCTCGGGAGGGGCCGCCGGGTCCTCCCGCAGGCGCGACCGGTAGTGCCGCCTGGCCGACACGAAGGCGTGGAGCGCCGTCACGGCGTTCCGCAGCAGGGTGTTGACCTCGACGAGCTGGGCCAGCTCGAAGGTCTCGCGGCGCTCGGCGACCGCCTTGTACCGGTCGGCCGCCCTGGCCCGCGCTTCCCGCCGGGCCTGGGAGCGGTTGTTGATGAAGCCCATCGTCAGGACCGTGGCCTGGCCGATCAGGATCGACGCGACGGTCGTGAACCATCCCCAGCCCCCCGCAACCATGCCAGCAGTCTAGGTATCCGGCGTAGGGCCGGAGAAGCGCCGACCGCACCCCTCCGGGGCACTGCGCTCCGGCCCCGCGCCCGCCACGGCCCGGTGCGCGCCCCGGGCACGCCACCGCTTCCGCCGGACCCGCGGCCCGGGGAGGGGGATCGGATCACCGTGGGCCGTGGGCCCCGGGCGAGCCCGTCAGCGCGCGCGTGAAGGGGTGGCGCGGCGCCGTCAGCGCCTCCGCGGCCGGGCCCTGTTCGACGATCGCGCCCGCGTCCAGGACGGCGATCCGGTCCGCCAGGGCCGCCGTGTCCAGGTCGTGGGTGATCAGGACGAGCGCCGGTCCGGCCGGCTCCCGGGCGAGGTCCGCCAGCAGCCGGAGGACGCCGCGCCGGGTGACGGAGTCGAGGCCGGAGGTGACCTCGTCGCAGATCAGGACCCGGGGCCGGGCCAGGAGCGCGCGGACCAGGGCGGCGCGCTGGAGCTCGCCCCCGGAGAGCCCGCCGGGCCTCCGGCGCGCCGTCCCCTCGGACAGCCCCACCCGGCCGAGCGCGGCGACGGCCTCCTCCTCGGCCGCGCCCGGCCGGACGCCCCGCAGCCGCACGGCCGTGCGTGCGACCTGGTCGAGTACGGGCCGGTACGCGTCGAAGGCGGCCCGCGCGTCCTGGAAGACGTACTGCACTGCGGCCAGTTGGGCGCGGTCCCTCCGGCGCAGGCTGCGCGGCAGCGGCGCGCCGTCCAGCAGCACCTGGCCCTCGTACCGGGAGTGCAGCCCGGCCAGGCAGCGGGCGAGCGTGGTCTTCCCGCCGCCGGAGCGGCCGACGACGGCCAGGCACTCCCCCGCGCGGACGCTCAGGGAGGCGTCGCGCAGGAGGGCGGGCGTGCCCCGGTGGCGCGCGGTGACCGCGCGGGCTTCGAGGACGGGAGCGGGGCCCTCCACTGTGTCGCGGGCAGGGGCGGGGGCAGGGTCAGGGGCAGGAAGGGGGACGGCGACAGGGAGGGGGACGGTGACAGGGAGGGGGGCGGTGACAGGACCGGGGGCGGGGACGGCGGGCGTACGGGGCCGGCCGCGCTCCTGTCCTCCGTCGGCCGTTCCGCCCGGTCCGCCGAGCAGTTCGCGGGTCCAGGGATGCCGCGGACGGAGCCACAGCTCCTCCGCCGGGCCCGACTCGACCACCCGGCCGGCGCGCATCACCAGGACCTCGTCCGCCAGGTCGCGGACCAGGTCGAGGTCGTGACTGAGCAGGAGGACGGCGACGCCCCGGCGGGCCACGGCGGCGAGTTCCCCGGCGACGCGGCGGCGGGTGAGGGCGTCCAGACCCGTGGTGGGTTCGTCGGCGACGACGGTGCGGGCGCCGAGGAGGAGTGCCTGGGCGAGGACCACGCGCTGCTGCTGGCCGCCGGAGAGCTGGTGCGGGTAGCGGGTCAGCACCTCGGCGCCGTCGGGGAGCCGGGCCGCCTCCAGTGCCGCCAGGACGCGCGCGCGGCCCGCCGCGCGGCGGGCGCGCCGGGGCAGGTCCGCCGTGCCCGTCCGGGCGATGTCGGTGAGCAGCGCGCCGACGCGCCGCGCCGGGTTGAGGACCGACGCCGGGTGCTGCGGTACGTAACCCACCGGCCCCTCCGCCACCCAGACGTCGCCCGTGACACGCGCGCCGTCCGGATACTCGCCCAGCAGGGCGAGGCCCGTCGTCGTCTTGCCGCTCCCGGACGCGCCGACGAGCGCCGTGACCCGGCCCGGCCGGACGGTCAGGCCGACCCCGTCCACGACGGCCCTTCCGCCGATCTCGACCCGCAGGTCCCGGATCTCGGCCACGGCGTCGGCCCGGGCCCCGCCCTCGGTCCCGGTCTCGGCGTCCGCTCTCTTCGGCGACCTCACCGTCGTTCTCCCTTCCGTCCCCGGTCCCGCTTCCGCGCCGTCGACGTCCCCGCGTCGCACAGCAGATTCACACCGACGGTCAGCGCCACGACCAGCAGCGCGGGCACCACGACCGCCCACGGCTGTACGGACAGGCCGGTGCGGTTGCGGTCGACCATCACCGCCCAGTCCGCGGCGTCGGGCTCCACGCCCACACCGAGGAACGCGGCCGTGGCGACCAGGTACAGCGCACCCGTGAGCCGTACGCCCGCGTCGGCGGCGAGCGTGCGGACCATGGACCGGGCGACGTAGCCCACGGCCGTCCGCCACCAGGTCTCGCCCTGGGCGCGCAGGGCCTCCACCGCCGGGCGGGCCGCGGCCTCGGCCGCCCCGGCCCGGACGATCCGGGCGGCGTCGGGGACGTTGACGAGCGCCACGAGCGCCGCCAGCCCGGCCGTCCCCGGCGGGTACACCGCCGCCACCAGCAGCAGGAGCAGCAGCGAGGGCACGGCCAGCAGGACGTCCAGCGGGCGTGTGAGGGTCTCCTCCAGCCACGCCCGGCGGGTGAGCGCCGCCGCGAGGCCCAGCGGCAGGGCCACCAGGTAGGCGAGCGCCGTGGCCGTGACGGACACGGCCACGACGGACCGGCCGCCGAGCAGGACCTGTCGCAGGACGTCGCGCCCGACGAAGTCGGTGCCGAGCCGGTGGCCGCCGCCCGCCGTGAACGACACACCGCGCGGGCCTTCCGCGCCCGCGAGCCACGGGCCCAGCAGTGCGATCAGCAGCGGCACACCGGCGACGGCGGCACCGAGCAGGAACCTGCGGCCGGTACGGGCCGTAAGCCGCGTACGGGGCGCGCCCGGCGTCCGGGCCGTCCTCATGCCGCCACCCCCGCCCGGGGCGCGAAGCGGCGGGCGACCAGGTCGGCGCCCAGGTTGAGGACGACGGCGACCAGTCCGAAGACCACGGCGAGGCCCTGCACCACGGGCACGTCCCGGGCGGCGACCGCGTCGACGAGGACGGTGCCGAGGCCGGGGATCGCGAACAGCGCCTCCACCACGACGACCCCGCACAGCAGCCAGTCGGCGGTCCGCGCGAGCTGCTGGGCGGCCGGGGCCACGGCGTTGGGCAGGGCGTGCGCCCACCGCACCCGGGCGCCGGGGACGCCGTAGCGGCGGGCCTGGGCCACGTACGGGGAGGCCAGCGCCTCGGTCATGCCGGCGCGCACGAGCCTGCCGAGCGAGCACACGGGCCGGGACAGCAGCACGAGGACGGGCAGGACGAGCACCGCCGGGTGGGCGAGCAGGTCGGTGCCGTAGCCGACGGCGGTCGGCGGCAGCCAGTCCAGCCGGAGCGCGAGGACGGTCACGAGCAGGATGCCCAAGGCGAATTCGGGCATCGCGTACACCGCCAGTGTCACCGCGCTGACGGCCCGGTCCACGGGTCCGCCCTCGTGCCGCGCGGCGAGTACGCCCAGCCCGACGCCGAGGGGCACCAGGGGGACGAGCGTCAGCGCGGCCAGCAGCAGCGTCGGCCCGGACCCGGCGGCGAGGGCGTCGGTGACGGGCCGCCCGGAGGCGAGCGAGACGCCGAGGTCTCCGTGGAGCAGGCCGGCGGCCCAGTCGGCGAGGCGTTCGTGCGCGGGCCGGTCCAGGTGCAGGGCCTCGCGGATCGCGGCGATCCGGGCCGGGTCGGGGTCGTCGCCGGCGAGGGCCACGGCCGCGTCGCCGGGCAGCGCCTCGGTGAGCGCGAAGACGAGCAGGACGACGCCGGCCGTCTGGGCGAGGCCGAGCAGGAGCCGGCGGGCGATCCAGCGGTTCACGCGAACCACACGGTGTCGAAGCGGGCCCAGTCGAGGGTGTTGGCGGGGGCGTCACGGGCGACACCGCGCACCCGGCGGCCGGTGCCGACGATCCAGTCGGCGAAGCCCCAGACCAGGAAGCCGCCCTCGGTGTGCAGACGGCGCTGCAGCCGCTCGTAGAGCGCCGTGCGTCCGGCGGTGTCCTTGGTGGACTGGAGGCGCTGGTAGAGGTCGTCGAAGTCCTTGTGGCGCCAGTGGGTGGCGTTGGTGGTGGAGCCGGTGAGCAGCCGCTGGGAGATGTGGGACTCGATGGGCATGGCGCCGGAGCGGTAGCTGGCCAGGGTGCCGGAGTCGAGGATGTCCTTCCAGTAGCTGTCCTTGTTGCCGGTGCGCACCTCGACGGTGACGCCGGCCTTCTTCGCCTGGTCGCGGAAGATGCCGGCGGCCTCGGTGAATCCGGCCGCGACGGGCGAGGTGTCGAGGGTGACGCGGAGGTCCTCGGCACCGGCCGCCTTGAGGAGGTGGCGGGCACGGTCGAGGTCCTGTACGCGCTGGGGCAGGCCGGCCGCGTAGTGGGCGTAGCCCTTGCCGAAGAGGTCGTTGCCGATCTCTCCCGCGCCGGACAGGGCGCCGTCGACGAGCTCTTGGCGGTCGGCGATGAGGAAGAAGGCCTCGCGGACGCGCGGGTCGTCGAACGGCGCCCTGTCGGTCTTCATGGCGAAGCCCTGCATGGCGCTGTTGCGCAGCCGTACGATCTCGATCCGGCCCTTGCCCTCGTGGGCGCGGGCGGTGGCGGGGTTGAGCTCGTGCGCGTAGTCGACCTGACCGCCGAGGAGGGCGCCGACGCGCGCGGACTCCTCGCCGGCGACGACGACTTCGAGCTCGTCGAGGTGGGGCGCGCCGTCCCAGTAGGCGTCGTTGCGGCGGAAGCGCGCGGAGCGGCCCGGTGTGAAGGACACGAAGCGGAAGGGTCCGGAGCCGACCGGCCGGTCGAAGCGCTCGGTGCCCTTGGGGACGATGTACGCGCCGAACGCGGCGAGGACGTTGGGGAATTCGGCGGTGGGTCGCTTGAGCCGGAACTCGATGGTACGGGGGCCGGTGGCGCGGCTGGCGTCGAGGTCGACGGGCTCCAGGGACGCCTTGGCACGGAACGCCTTCCGGGGGTCGGCGATGCGGCGGTAGCTGAAGAGGACGTCCTCGGCGGTGACGGGCTTGCCGTCGTGGAAGGTGGCCTCGCGGAGGGTGACGGTCCACCTGTCGAGTCCCGGGCCGGCGGCCTCCCAGCGCTCGGCCAGGCGGGGGCGCGGGGTCATGTCGGAGCCGTAGTCGGCGAGCTTGTCGAAGAGGGCCTTGGCGCGGGCGGCGTCGGCGAAGAGGTTGCTGAGGTGCGGGTCGAGGGTCTCGGCGGCGCCACCGCCGGCGAAGGCGGCGCGGAGGCGTCCGCCGCGCTTCGGTTCGCCCTTGTTCTCGCTGTTCGCGGTGCCGGGGGTGCCGCCTCCGCAGGCGGCGAGGGTGAGGGTGGCTATGCCGGCGCCGGCGGCGGTGAGGAGGGTTCGGCGGGGGGTGTGCATGGGGCTCCTTGTTTGTGTGTGGGGGTGAGCGGGCGCGGAGGTGACCGGCGGGTTGGGTGGGGTTGCCGCTGCGCGGGGCCTACTCCCCCACCCGCCCCTTCCCGCCGCATCCGATGTGCGGCTCCGCCGCGTGGCGGGGCTCCGCCCCGGGCCCCGGTCAAGCGCCGGGCGGGCTGAATTCCAGCCCGTCCGGGGGCACCTCCCAGCGGTAGCTGGGGGAGCTTGAGGACACCGCGCGGCAGCGCGGAACGGGGGGCCTGGGGGCGAGGCCCCCGGTTTCGGGAAGGGGCGGGGCCGGGGAGAGTTCCTTCAGTCACCCACCACCCGGGCCACGACGTGCAGCCGATCCCCGTCCGCCCGTCCCGGCCCCCCAGCACCCGCGGGCACGGCCTCCCCCTCCCACACCGGCGACGTCCGCGGCCCCGGCCCGTCGTGCAGTGCCAGCACCTCGAACCCGTGCGCGGCCAGCGCGTAGCGGAGTTCCTGCGGGAACAGCAGCCGCCACGCGGACTCCTGCTCCACCGGTGCCGACCCGTCGTCCGAGGTCCACACCCGCCGGCGGCGCAGCAGTTGCGCGGCACGGTCCACGGTCAGCGTGGTGACGTACGTGTACGCCGTGCCCTCCCAGGCGAAGCCGCCGGACGACGGCGCGTCCAGCAGCTCCGTACTGCCCAGGAAGAACGCCCCGTTGCGCATCTCCGCGACCAGCAGCCCGCCCGGGCGCAGGGCACGGCGGCAGGAGGACAGCAGTCCGTCCAGGTCCTCGTTCGTGTGGCAGTACAGGAGTGCGCTGTCGAGGCAGACCACGGCGTCGAACGGCGGGCCGGGCAGGTCGAAGCCGCGCAGGTCGGCACGGAGGTACACAGGCCCGGGGTGGTGGGTACGGGCGTGGGCGAGCATCGGTGCGGACAGGTCGGCGCCGGTGACGTCGCGGCCCGCGCGGTGCAGCCAGGCCGCGTCGCGGCCGGTGCCGCAGCCGAGGTCGAGGACGCGCGGCCCGGCCCCGTGGGCGGTGAGGCAGGCGTCCGCCCAACGGGCGGCGAGGTGCCCGGGGTCGGGGAACCGGGCCTCGTACAGCGCGGGGTTGTCGGTGAGGAGGTTCTCGCCGGTCATCGGGGCACCTCCGCCGGCGCGTGCCCGGGCAGGGCGCGCGTCCGGTGCAGCCGGGCGACGGCCGCGGCCGACATCAGGCCCAGGGCCAGGCAGCAGGCCCAGGGCAGCCAGGCCGCCCGGTCGCCGCCGGCGTCCATGGCCCAGCCTACGACCGTGTTGCCGACGGCCGCGGCGATGCCGGAGACGACGTAGAAGACACCGAAGTAGGTGCCCGTGAGCTCGGGCCTGCCGAACTCGGGGACGAGCTCCATCACGAACGGCTGCGCCACCATCACCCCCAGGTAGAGCAGGAGGGCTCCGGCGAGCACCGGGAGCAGGCCGAGGGCCGCCCGGACCGGGCCGTCGGGCGCGGCGGCGCCCGCGACGGCCATAGGCGGGACGAACGAGAGGGCCATCAGGGCGAGTCCGGCGCCGATCCACGTCGCGCGGGTGCGCCGGTTCTTGAGGGCGGTGGTGACGCGCAGTTGCAGCGTGAGGTTGGCGACGGTGCCGACGAGGAAGACGAGCCCTGCCGCGCCGTCCCAGCCGGTGGCCCGGCGGGCGCCGTCGGGGATCAGGAGGTAGAGCTGGTTCTCCATGGTGAACATGCCGACCATGGCGAGGGCGAAGGCGAGGAAGGCGCGGTGGGAGACGACCTCACGCCAGTCGGCGAGCACGGTGCCACCGCTCGGGGTCACCTCGCCGGCGGGCAGGACCAGGGCCTGGGCGACCGTGAGGACGGCGAAGATGCCGGCCGCGGTGAGCGCGGAGAGACGGAAGTCGACGAACAGCAGGGCGCTGCCGAGCAGCGGGCCGACCAGGGCACCGGTCGTCGCGAAGACGTTGAACAGGGCGAACGCCTCGGCCTTGCGGTCACCCGCCTCCCGGGCCAGGTAGGCGCGCACGGCCGGGTTGAACAGGGCTCCCGCGAGGCCGCTGAGGACGGACGCGGCGAGCAGGACGGGCAGGCCGTCGCCAAGGGCGAAGAGGGCGAAGCCGACGGTGCGCAGCGCGCAACCGGCGATGATCACGCCGCGGGCGCCGAGCCGGTCCGCGGCGGAGCCGCCCAGGATGAACAGGCCCTGCTGGCTGAGGTTGCGGACGCCGAGGACGATGCCGACGACGGCCGCGGACATGCCGAGGTCCTGGCCGAGGTGGGTGGCGAGGTAGGGGATGAGCAGGTAGAAGCCGGTGTTGACGCCGAGCTGGTTGACGAGCAGGAGGCGGATCGCGGGCGGGAAGCCGCGTATCTCACGCCATGTCTTCACGGTGCGGACTCTTCTCGGGCGGGGGACTGTTCTCGGGCGCGCGTACGCGTGGGCGTGGGCGTCGTCGGGCCGGCCGTCGTCGGCCCGGGCTCCGGCCTCGGGCGTACGCCCAGGCCGGCACGGTCGCTCGCGCGTACGGTGCCGTCGGCGCCGCCGATGCCCTCCCAGGGGTCGTGGGCGAGGAGGAGGTGGCCGTCGAGGTCGACCCAGCGGGCCCGGTCGGCGAGGTGCACGGCCGGGGCGAGCCCCAGCGAACTGGCCGTCAGGCAGCCGAGCATCAGGGCGGTGCCGCTGCCCTGGAGCGACTCGGCGATGCGCAGGGCGGCGTGGACGCCGCCGCACTTGGCGAGCTTGACGTTGATGCCGTGCACGCGTCCGGCCAGGCGGCGGACGTCCTCGGGGCCGACGGCGTCCTCGTCGGCGATGACGGGCAGCGGGGAGTCCTCGGCGAGCCGGGCCAGGGCCTCGGGGTCGCCGGGGACGGTGGGCTGTTCGACGGCCTCGACGCCGAGTTCGGCGAAGCGCGGCAGGAGTGCGCGCGCCTGCCCGGTGCTCCAGGCGCCGTTGGGGTCGAGGAGGAGCGCGGCCTCCGGGGCGGCCTCGCGGACCGCCCGGACGCGGGCCAGGTCGTCCTCGGGGTCGGGGGACCCGCCCTTGACCTTGAGGACGGTGAACCCGCTGTCGGCGAGCCCGCGGGCGCGGAGGGCCGCCTGGACCGGGGACATGATGCCGAGGGTGCGGGCGGTGGCCGCGGCGGGCGGGGCGGTGGTGCCGAGGAGTGCGTGCACGGGCGTTCCGGCCCGCTTGCCGACGAGGTCGAGGAGGGCCGCGTCGACGGCGGCGGCGACGCCCGGGGGCGTGCTCGCGGGGAGCAGCCCGCGCTCGCGCTGGGCGTCGAGGGCGCTCTCGGGGGTGGCGAACCGGCCGAGGACGCGGGCGGCGACGCCGAGCAGCCGCCGTATGGTGCCGGTGTCGAGCCCGTAGTACACGCTGGCGACGACCTCCCCGTGGCCGCTCAGTCCACCGTGCGCGACGGAGAACCGGACGGCGTCCCGGGCGTCCATGACGGCCCGTGAGATCCGGAAGGGTTCGGCGAGCCGCAGCCGGGTGGTGTGCAGGGTGGTCTTCATCGCGCGCCTCCGGCGGCGGACACCGACGCCGTCCCGTCCGGGCCGGGCATTACCGCCGGATCGGCGCATGGTGACGCGTCCGACGCGGCCCGGCCCGAGCCGGGCCGCGTGCCCGGGACGTGCCGCGCCTCCAGGCCGGCGCGTGCCTCGGTGGCGGACACCACCCCCTCCGGACCGGGCCGCACCCCCGCACCGGCACAGGGTCCCGCGGCCGGCACCGCCCCGCCCGAGCCGTACCCCGCCTCCGGTCCAATACAAGCTCCGGTAGCGGACACCACCCCCTCCGGGCCGGGCCGCACCCCCGCACCGGCACAAGACCCCGCGGCCGGCACCGTCCCGCCCGAAGCGGGCCGTAGCTCCACACCCCGCCGTGTCTCCGGGTCGGCACACGCCTCGGCCGGGGCGTCTGTGGTGCGGTGCCGGGCCGTGTCCGGGCGGGTCAGCGGGTCCACGATCGTCGCGCAGCGCGCCCACCCCACCGCCTCCGCCGCCCGGGGGTGGGGGATCTCCACCGGGCGGGTCGCGGCGTCGTCGAGGTCGAGGCCGTGGGCGGTGGTGAAGTCGTCGTCGAAGAGCGTGCCGAGGTAGCGGTGCGGGCCGTCGGGGAAGACGGTGGCGACGACGGCGCCGGGGTGGACGCGGGCCGCCCAGGCCGCGACGAGGGCGACGGCGCCCGTGCTCCAGCCGCCGCTGACGAAGTTCTGCCGGGCCAGCCGCCGGCAGGCGCCCGCCGCCTCGGCCGGGCCGACCCAGTGGACCTCGTCGAAGGCTTCGTAGGCGACGTTGCGCGGGTGGATGCTGCTGCCGAGGCCGCGCATCAGCCGGGGCCGGGCGGGCTGGCCGAAGATCGTGGAGCCGGTGGCGTCGACGCCGACGACGCGCAACCGAGGCCAGTGGCGGCGCAGCGGCCCGGCGAGGCCGGCGCTGTGGCCGCCCGTGCCGACGCTGCACACGAGGACGTCGAGGTGGTCGAGCCCGCCGGCGAGCTCCGCGGCGAGGGAGGCGTAACCGGCCACGTTGTCGGGGTTGTTGTACTGGTCGGGCCAGTACGCGTCCGGGTGCTCGGCCAGCAGCTCGCGCAGCCGTCGCAGCCGGGCGGCCTGCCAGCCGCCCTCGGCGTCGGGCCGGTCGACGATGTCGAGGCGGGCGCCGTACGAGCGCAGGAGCTGTCGCATGGCGGGCTCCAGGCCGGTGTCGCCGACGAGGACGACGGGGTGGCCGAGCGCCTGCCCGGCGAAGGCCAGGCCGACGCCGAGGGTGCCGGAGGTGGACTCGACGACGGGCGCGCCGGGGAGGAGCTCACCGCGCTCCTCGGCGCCCATGAGCATGGACACGGCGGCGCGGGCCTTCATGCCGCCGGCGCCGAGCCCTTCGAGTTTGGCCCAGAAGCCGGGCTGGGGGCAGGGGAGGTCGGCGGTGATCCGGGCGAGGGGCGTACGGCCGAGGAGGCCGAGGAGTTCACGGTTGGCGCGTGGGGCCCGGGGCACCCAGGGGGCGGAGGCGGCGGGGTGCGGGGAGCGCCCGGGGTGCCGGTGGGGGCGGCCCGGACGGGGGCGCGGGGGACGGCTCATGCGGCGCCTCCGGCGGTGGGCCGCCCGTGCGGGCGTGCGGGGCCCCGGCCGGGGGCGACCCCGTAGCGGTGGATGACGCCGGGCCCTCCGTCCAGCCAGAAGAAGGGATACGGTTCCGCGCACACGGCGTCGACTCCGGCGCCGAGCAGCCTCGGCAGGATCGCGCTGCCGGTCTGGGCGAACATCACCAGTTGCTTGCCGTGCCGGACGGCGTGCTCGCGCAGGGGCTCGAAGGTGCCGTTGCCGAGGGTCATCCCGGAGGCGAGCACGGCGTCGCAGCCGTCGAGCGCGGCGAGCGCGTCGGTGCGGACGGCCTCTCCCCATTCGGTGGTGCCGCCCTTGAGGTCGCAGGGCACGGGGTCGAGGCCGCGCGCACGCAGCGCCTCCAGCAGGGAGTTGACGACGCCGACGACGAGGACGCGCTGCCCGGGGGCGGCGCGCAGCAGGTCGACGACGCCGCGCGCCCGGGCCCGGGACTTGTGCAGCGAGTTGCCGGCGGGCAGTGGCCAGGGGTGCGCCCCGTGGGCGGCGGTGTGCGGGGTGACGTGCATCAGGTAGGCGTCGAGGGCGGCGGTGCGGACGGCCGTGGCGGGGTGCGCGAGGAGGCGGGCGACGGACGCGCCGGCGCACTCCTCGACGGTCCCGGCGGGCAGGGTGCCCGGTTCGACGGCGCAGGACCCCACCGCTTCGCCGAGGCGGAGGCTGAGCACCTCGTTCCGGTAGCCGCCGGCGCGGCCTTCGTGGCGTACGGCCTGGGTGGTGGTGAAGGCGACGGCGATCCACAGGTCTTCGAGCGCGGGCCCGAACTCTCCGTCGCGGACGCGTCGTTCGAGGTCGGGTAGGGAGGCGGCCCGGGCGAGCGGGGCGGTGGCGGTGGTCACGGGCGCACCGCCGTCCGGGGGCGGAGTCCGGCGAGGAGCCGTTCGACGCGTTCCCGTGCGCCAGGGCCTTCGTGGTCGGCCGCCATGACGTGGCCGAGGTAGTCGTTGTTGCTGCCGGACGCCTTGACGGCGGTGCCGGGCCCGGCGAGGCGGGCTTCGAGGACGCCGGGCGCGCCGGTGAGCGTCTCCGCCCCGTCGATGCCTTCCAGCGTTCCCGTCGTCTCGGGTATGAGGAAGCCGACGGCGGCGCTGCGCACCCCGGTGTCGCGTACGGCGAGGTCCGGTGCGCGGCCGAGGGCGACGTCCACGCAGGCGGCGGCGAGGTCGACACCGGTGACGTGGCGGACGAGTTCGGTGATCCGGTTGCCGGCGGGACGGGGGTTGACCTCGACGACGCGCGGGCCGCCGGGGGTGAGCTTGATCTCGGTGTGGGCGACGAGGCCGTCGAGGCCGAGCGCGGCGAGCGCGCGGACGGCGGTGCCGGCGGCGGCCGCCCGCTGCGCCTCGGGGAGAGCGGCGGGGAACATATGGCCGGTCTCGACGAAGGCGGGGGCGCCGCCCAGGCTCTTGTCGGTGACGCCCACGACCCGTGTGACGCCGCCGTACGACACGGTCTCGACGCTGACTTCGGGGCCGTGGAGGAGCTCTTCGAGGAGGACCGCCGGTTCGCGCCGCTGGCCGCGGGCGTTGACGGGGAAGCCGGCGAGCGCCCGGTGGGCGGCGGCGAGTTCGTTCTCGTCGGCGATCCGGCGTACGTACATCCCGGCGCAGAGGTCGACGGGCTTGAACACGAGCGGGTAGCCGAGGTCCCGGGCGGCCTCGGTGGCGGCGGCCAGGTCCGGGCAGACCGCGTAGCGGGGTCCGGGGACACCGGCGCGTTCGAGGACGCGGCGGGTGGCGTCCTTGCGGCAGGCGTCGGTGACGGCGGCGGCCTCCGGGCCGGGCAGCCCGAGGGCGGCGGCGAGGCGGGCGGCGGTGGGGAGGTAGTAGTCGCAGGAGGTGACGACGCCGTCGAAGCGCAGGGTGCGGTGCAGTCGCTCGATGTACGGCAGCAGCGTGGCGAGGTCGTTGGTGTCGGCGGTGATGACGTTGCGTGCGCCCAGCAGGGGGTGGGCGGTGCCCTCGGGGGCGGATCGCAGGTAGTGGTGGAGGTCGCGGGTGAGGAAGGTGAATTCGTGCCCGCCCTCGCGGATCGCCCGGGGCAGCAGTCTGCTCATCGCCCCGACCCAGCTCTCGACCATCAGCAGATGTCCCACAACTCTCCTTCTCCGTGGCGGTGTCGAGGGGCGCGGGCATGCCGGCGGAAGCCCTCGGGGCGGCTCGGCCCGTCTTGACCGTGTACACGTTATCGGTAATGGTTGTCATTGTCATCTGCTGTCTCATCAGCCCCGGCCGTCCCTCCTCCCTCCCCGAGCCCCCACGCCCGCTCCCTCCCGATTGCGAGATCCGTGCGCCACCCGATCCGCCCGAACCCCCCGACCGGCCCCCTCACCCGGGCCACCGCCGTCTTCTGCTCCCTGATGGCGGCGACCGCCGCCCTCTCCCCCGCCGCCCCGGCCCACGCCGCCACGTGGCGCCAGTCCCCGTCCCCCCAGCTGAAGTTCGGGGCATGCCCCGCCGGCGTGCCCGCCCCGCCCGCGCCCGCGCGCGTCGAGTGCGGAACGCTGAGCGTGCCGCTCGACCGGAGCCGCCCCGACGGGCCGCGCCTGGACATCGCCGTCTCCCGCGTCCGCGCCACCGGCACACCCGCCGAGCGCCGCGGCATCCTGCTCGTCAACCCCGGCGGGCCCGGCGGATCCGGTCTGCCCTACGCCGTGACCAAGCGCGCCAGACTCCCCGAACGGGTGCGCCGCGCGTACGACGTCATCGGATTCGACCCGCGCGGCGTCGGCCGCAGCGCACCTGTCGACTGCGGCCCGATGGGCGGGCTCTTCACGGCGCCGGGGGCGGACCCCGTGCCCCGCGACCGGGCGGCCGAACGGGCGCGGGACACGGGGCTGCGGCGGCTCGCCGACGACTGCGCCCGCGGCGCCGGCGCGGCGCTCCCCCACCTGTCGACCGAGGCCACGGCCGAGGACATGGACGCGATACGCGCCGCCCTCGGCGAGCCGCGCCTCGGCTTCCTCGGCGTCTCCTACGGCAGCTACCTCGGCGCGGCGTACGCGGCCCGCTTCCCGCACCGTACGGGCCGGATGGTCCTGGACAGCGTCGTCGGCCCCACCGACTGGTACGACTTCGACCTCGCCCAGGCGCGGGCCTTGCTGCGGCAGCGCGACACGCTGTTCGGCTGGCTCGCCGCCCACGACGGGCGCTTCGGGCTCGGGAGCGACGCGCGCGAGGTCCGTTCCGCGTACGAGCGGGTGCGCGCCGGACTGGCGGCGCGTCCGGTCGACGGCTTCGGCCCGGCCGGGTTCGACCGGGCGGTGTACCGGGCCCTCGGCCGTACGGAGCGGTGGGCGCCGCTCGGCGAGGCCCTGGGCGCGTATCTGCGGGACGGTTCGGCGGACGGGCTACGGCCCGCCGCGCCCTTCGACGGCCCCGACTCCCGTAACTACGAGGCCGCGAACCGCGTCGTGAAGTGCGCGGACGGCCCCGGCCCGAGCCCCGCGCGGGTCACGGCGGACGTCCGGAGGCTGCGGCGGCTCGACCCTCTGCCGGTCCTCACCGGCATCGAGGCGTCGGCCTGCGCGTACTGGCACCACCGGCCGGCCCACCGTACGGCGCTCGGCTCCCCGGCCGCGCCGCCGGTCCTCCTGGTCGCGTCGGCCCACGATCCGGTCACACCCGTCGAAGGGGCGCGCCGACTGCGCCACCGGCTTCCGGGCTCGCGGTTGGTGACCCTGGAGAACGACTACTCGCACGGGGTCTTCGCGAGCCGGGGCGACGGGTGCGTGGACGGCACGGTGGGGGCGTACCTGGCGGACGGGGTCGTACCGGAAACGGATGTGCGGTGCGAGGGGGCGGGGCTGCCGGCGGCCTGACGGCCGCCCCTTCCCGCCCCGGGGCTCCGCCCCGGACCGCAAAACGCCGGACGGGCTGATTCTCAGCCCGTCCGGCGTTCGAGGACATTCGGGAAGGGGCGGGCAGGGGAAAACACCCACCCGCCCCGAGGCGCATACGTCAGGACGCCGGAATCGGGTCCGAGAGCTGCTCGCTGATGAACTGGATCGGACCGTGCCCCATGCTCGGGACATACGTGGCGGCGTCGTGCTTCCCGCCCGGTATCTCCTTCACCGAGGTGTGCACCGGACCGTTCCCGTACTCCTTCACGAAGTTCTTGACCCCCTCGATGGTGATGGGGTCCTCACGCGTGCCGTACTGGAAGGCGATGTAGACCTCGGGGCCCTTGCGGGCGATCAGGTCCTTCGCCAGCAGCTTGGGGTCGTTCTCGTCCCGCTCCTTGGGGTGGCCCTTCCACAGCGGGGAGTCGGGGTAGAAGTCCGGGCCGGAGGCGATCGCGGCCTTGAACTTGTCCGGGTGCTTCAAGACGGCCTTCATACCCGCGAAACCGCCGGAGGAAGAGCCCATGAACGCCCAGCCGTCGCGCGACTTGATCGTGCGGAAATTGGCCTTCATCAGGTCCGGGACGTCCTCGGTGAGCCAGGTGCCCATCTTCGGCTGGCCCGGGATGTCACTGCCGTCCCAGTACGTTCCGTTGTTCTTGGGGTTGAGGATCGGCATGGCCAGCAGGAACGGCTTGCTCTTGCCCTCGGCGTACCACTTGGAGAGGGACGACTGGAGCTTGAGGTTGGTGCCCATCCAGTAGTTGTTCGGGAAGCCGGGGCCGCCGGGCAGGGCGATCAGGACCGGGAATCCATGGTCCTTGAACTTCGGGTCCTTGTACTCCTTGGGCGCCCAGACCCACACCTTGCCCGTGAATCCGGACTTCTTGCCCTCCAGGGTGGTGACGGCGATGTGCGTGCCGTCACCGAGGGTCTCGGAGTTCTTGAAGTCGGCGGCGGGCCCGGTGGGCATCAGGATCTTCGAGTCCGGGGCCGGCGCGCCGTCCGCACCGCCCGCCTGGCCGCCGTTCTTGCCGGAAGCCCGGTCCTGGCCGAAGCTGACCGGCTCGCCCTTGTCGGAGAACGGGCCGATCTTGAGGTAATTGAGCACGCCGGCGGTTATCAGGCCGACCACGGCTATGCACACCACCACGAGCGTCCATCTTTTGGCACGTCGCGCGCGGATATACCCCTGCGCCTGATAGGTCCCGTTGCTGGCTTGCGTCATCACGTCGCTCCGGACATTCCTCTGCCCCGAAGGACATGACCGTCTGTTCCCGCCCCTATGGAGGGACGAAGGGCTCCGGAGGTTCCGCCCCCGGGCCATGATCTGCGCCGCAATCCTACGGAAATGCCGGGGCGGAAATCGCCACCCCCCGGGGGTACGGCCCGGGGAGCGCGCGCAGGCCGCCGCGGCACGCCCCGGAGGCGCGCCGCGGCAGCCCGTTCAGGCACCGGACCGGGGCACGGGGGCCGCCGGAGCGGGGGCCCGGAGCACTGTCGTCCCGGCAGGGAAAATCGCTCCGCCGAGCGGCTGCGCGGGCTGTAGGGTCGGCGCCGTGAAGTGACGACCCCCGGCACACCGGTCCCCACGGCGCCGTCCGAGCCCCGCTCCGGCGCCCGTCCGGCGCGCCCGCGCCGCCCGTCGCCCGCTTCTCACGATCGGATCCCCATGACCGACGACGATCTCTTCCTCGCCCGTGTCGCCGACCGGCTCGCGGCCCTGCCCGCCGTCCGGGCCGTCGCCCTCGGCGGCTCACGCGCCCAGGGCACCCACTCCCCCGGCAGCGACTGGGACCTGGCCGTCTATTACAGGGGCGGCTTCCGCCCGTCCGACCTGCGCGACATCGGCTGGGAAGGCGAGGTCTCCGGGATCGGCGACTGGGGCGGCGGCGTCTTCAACGGCGGAGCCCGGCTCACGGTCGACGGCCGCGCGGTCGACGTCCACTACCGCGACCTGGACGCGGTCGGACACGAGCTCGCCGAGGCCCGGCGGGGCCGCTTCCGCTGGGAGCCCCTGATGTTCCACCTCGCGGGGGTCCCCAGCTATCTGCCGGTCGCCGAGCTCGCCGTCAACCGGGTGCTGCGCGGCTCCCTGCCGCGCCCCGCGTACCCGCGGGCCCTGCGCGAGGCGGCCCCGCCGGTGTGGCGGGAGCGGGCGGTCATGACGCTGGGCTACGCCGAGGGCGCGTACGTACGGCACGGCCGGGCGACCGAGGTCGCGGGCGCGCTGGCGATCGCCGCCGCGCAGACCGCGCACGCGGTGCTGGCGGCGCGCGGCGAGTGGATCACCAACGAGAAGCGGCTCCTGGAACGGGCCGGTCTCCGGACCGTCGACGCGATCGTGGCCGGCCTGCGGCCGGAGCCGGAGGCGCTGGCACGGGCGGTCACCGAGGCGGAGGAGCTCTTCGCGGCCACCACGTAGGGCCGACGCGCGGGTCGTGGGCCCGGTGCGGGGGTCCGCCCCGGCCTGGTCACCGGCCGCGTCCGCGAGCCGTGCCGCCGGCCCTCGCCGCCCGTGCCGTCTGCGCAGGTCAGCGGGGTGAACGCGACGCCTCACCAGGCATCGGGTGGCGTGGTGCTCGGCAGCGGGTGGACAGTGGGAGGGGGCACTCCGTTGACCGGGAGGTCATCATGATCGTCCTCGGAGTCATTCTTCTCCTCATCGGATTCCTGGCCGGCATCTCCATCCTGTGGACGATCGGGATCGTGCTGGTCGTGATCGGCCTGGTCCTCTGGGTACTGGGCGCCGTGGGGCACGCGGTCGGAGGCCGGCGGCACTACTGGTAGCGGTGGAGCGGCCGGCCCCTCGACCCCGGCGGACGGGATTCTCCCTCCGGGACGACGCGCGCCCTGAGTACCCGGGGCTCGATCGTGCACATCGCCGGGCCGGGGGCCGGGCCGTGCTCACTCGTTCGGCCTTACGGCCGGTCCCGCTTCCGGGAGCGGGCCACGGAGGTGATCCCTCGGGTGTCCGCCGGGCGGTCTCCGGACCGGCGCCGCGAGCCGCGCGCCCGCGGCGGCACGGACCGTGACGTCCAAGTGGTGGGGGCCGACGGGTCGGCCCATGGTGAACGGGAAGCTGCTCCGGCAGTCCCGCCGAACGGAAGGGCACACCGTCATGCGCACCGCCACCTGGCTCACCACCGCCGTCACCGCCGCGGCCTGCGGCTCGCTCGCCCTGGGCGCGGCGAGCTCCGCCCCGGCCGAGGCGCGGACGGCGGCACACGGGACACGGGCCGCCGCCCAGCGGAACGAGGTGCCCGGCGCGCTGGACGAGATACGGACTCTGGTCTCCCGCATCACCCGGGAAGCGCGGTCCGCGTCCCCCGACACGGCGACGCTCAGAAGCCTTCGGCGGCAGCTCGACCGGCCGGCCGGCCGGCTGCTGGACGACGCCACGGCCCGGCCCAAGGCCGCGCCCATGGCGCCGGACCCCCTCCCGGAGGTCAAGCAGCTGCTGGACGAGCTGAACAAGGACGTCACGAGGATCATCGATGACGTGACGAAGACGGGCACGGCGGCGTCCACCGAAGTGGACGGCGTCGTCGCGGACCTCAAGGAGATCCTGGCGAGGATCCCCGCCCTGGTGGCCGGAGCGGTTCCCACCACGTCCGGCACGCTGCCCGGGTAGCCGGGCGGAACCGCCGGAACCGCCCACCCCGGCGGGTGGGCGGTCACGCTCGAGCCGCTCGGATCGATCCGCTCAGATGCGGTCGGCGGCGATGAGGAGGTAGTGGAAGCTGCCCTCCTTGTACGCGGTGAGGAAGGGGTCCTCGACGCCGGTGGCCAGGGAGGACCGGGCGCGCAGCTCCCAGTACGGGATGGTGTCGGCCGTGAGGTCGACGACGTTGATGGGCACGAGGCCGTTGGCGGCCATGGCCTTGAAGTAGGCGCTGCGCGGGTGGATGTTGCACGTGTAGTGCTCGTCGATCCGGCTGACGGCCTTGGAACGCAGGCCCGTCACATCGTTGGAGCAGCCGGTGATGGTGACGTAGCGGCCGCCGTAGGCGAGCTGGCGGGCGTGCTCGGCGAAGAGCTCGTTCAGGTCCACGTACATGGTGGACTCGTTGTTCCAGATGCCCTGGAAGGCGCCGGTGGGCAGGCCGGTGTCCAGCATGTTGGCGAAGTGGTAGCGGACCTTGTCGTCCACGCCGCGCTTGCGGGCCTGGTCGTTGGCGAAGTCGACCTGGGTCTGCGAGATGGAGACGCCGTCGGCGCGGCAGCCGAAGCGGGCGTTGGCCATGATGCTGGTGCCGCCGCGGCCGCAGCCGGCGTCCAGGACGCGCTGGTCGGGGGCGATGGGGCCGAGGTGGTCGAGGAGGACGTCGGCCTGGGCCGACTCCAGGCGGTGCAGTTCCTCGATGATGCGCGCGTCCCGGGTCTCCTCCGGGCCCTCCAGGACGGAGGCGTCGTAGTCGCCGAGCCCGTAGTGGTGGTGGTAAAGGCCGTCGACGTCGCCCAGGCGGAGGTTGACCGGGTCCTTCTCGTTGTTCCAGTACTCCGCGACGGACTTCTGGTAGGCGGTGCGCAGGACGCCGGGGGCGGGCGTGGTCGTCATGGGTTGCTCCTTGAACATGCGAAAAAATGTGTGCGGTGACGAAGAGGGGCGTGGGCTCAGGCGCCGTTGTAGCGGGAGCTGCCGCTGTGCCATTCGCGGTTGCCGCCGAGCCAGGCCCACACGCCCGCGAGGAACCGGCGCAGCTGGGGCGACCCGGTGAGGGCGAGGGCCGCGGCCTGCGTCTCGAAGGCGTGGACCAGCTCGTCGTGGATCTCCGCGCTCCGCTCGACGGCCTCGCGCGGCGAGCACCGTTCCTCCTCGGCGACGACGAGGGGCAGGTTGAACTCCACGTCCGAGGAGTCGTGTTCCTTCGTCATCGAGTACAGGTCGTTGACGAGGGTGGCGGCGGTGGCGGCCGTCGTCACGGCGCGCCGTACGCGCGGGTCGGCGTACTCGGTGGCGCCGAGGGCGTAGCCGCCGACCGCGTCGGCCAGGGCGATGCAGGGGAGGAAGCTGTTGATCTGGCGGTGGGCCAGGTACTCGTGGACGCTGGGCATATGGCCCCGGGCCCGCCAGGAGCCCTCCTGGCCGTAGCCGACGAAGAGGACGGCGATCTCGTGCCGCAGCCGGTTCACCTGGGACGGCTCCGCGTACCGCGCCAGGTGGGCGAGGGCCGAGCGCAGGGCGACCCGTACGGGGTCGTCACGCATCTCCTTCTCCAGGGCGGGCGCGTAGCGGACGGGGAGGCCCGCGGGGTCGACGGCCGTGTAGGCGAGACCGAGCTGGGAGCCGAGGAGTTCGGTCCGGGAGCCGGCGGTCTCGTCGTCGCAGTAGTAGTCGTCCGTGGCCCATTCCGCCAGGGCGCACTTCCCGGCCGCCAGCAGGCGGTCGGGGTCGTCGCTGTCGGGGTGGGCCAGCATCATCAGGCGCCCGAAGTCGGCCGCGCGGACGCGGTCGAGGCGCCCGGCGTAGATGCCGGTCTCTTCGGCCCAGCCCACCAGGCGGTCGTTGACCTCCTGGGCGAGCACCGGGTCGTCCCGGAGCGCGGGCGGGCAGTAGAGCGGGGGGACGCCGGAGCCGCGCTCCGCCGGCGCGGACGGAGCGTCACCGGCCGGCCCTCCCCCCGGCCCGGCCGCCTCGCGGGCCGCCTTGCGCGCCGCGAGGCGGGCGGCCGAGGTGCCCAGGCCCGTGGGCCCGGTGGGCAGGGCGCCGCCCGCCCGGCGGGCGGCGGTGCCGGGCAGCGTCGCCGGTGCGGAGGGGCGGGCGCCCTGCCGGTGGGCGAGCAGCGTGGCCACGAGCCGCGCCACGTCGTGAGGGGCCGTGGGCGCGGTGATCCGGGACAGCAGTGACACAGGTTCTTCTCTCCACTCCAGGAGGGTCGTGCCCGTCAGGACGGGGTGTGGAAGACCTCGACGTTCTCGAGGACGCCGAGCGCGTCGGGCACGAGAACCGCTGCCGAATAGTAGGTGCTGACCAGGTAGGAGATGTGGGCCTGGTCGCTGATGCCCATGAACCGCACGTTCAGGCCGGGCTCGTACTCGTCGGGGATCCCGGTCTGCCGCAGGCCGACCACGCCCTGCTGGTCCTCGCCCATACGCATGGCGAGGATGGCGGACGTGCCCGCCTCCGAGACGGGGATCTTGCCGCAGGGCAGGATGGGGACGCCGCGCCAGGCGGGCACGGGGTGGCCGTCGACGTCGGCGCTGTCGAAGTTGAGGCCGCGCTTGTTGCACTCGCGGGCGAGGGCGGAGATGGCCCGGGGGTGGGCGAAGAAGGCCCGGGTCCCTCGCCGCATGCTCAGCAGCTCGTCCATGTCGTCGGGGGTGGGCGGGCCGGAGTGGGTGGAGATGCGCTGGCTGTGGTCGGCGTTGTGCAGCAGGCCGAACTCGGGGTTGTTGACGAGCTCGGACTCCTGGCGCTCGCGCAGCGCCTCGATGGTCAGCCGCAGCTGCTGCTCGACCTGGTCCATCGGCTCGTTGTAGAGGTCGGCGACCCTGGTGTGCACGCGGAGGACCGTCTGGGCCACGCTCAGTTCGTACTCGCGGGGGGCGAGTTCGTAGTCGACGAAGGTGCCGGGCAGTACGGGCTCGCCGGTGTGGCCGGAGGCGAGGGCGATGTTCGCCTCGCCCTTCTTGTTCCGCGGCCGCGCCTCGTCGGCCCGGCGCTCCCGGACGTGGGCGCGCAGCCGCTCGTCGCGGGCCGCCACCTCCTCGTAGGCGGTCCGGGGCAGGGCCAGGACGGTGCACGCCGTCATGGCGCGCGCCGTGAACTCCCACTCGCCGGGTTCCTCGGCCACGGCCCGCTCGCCGAAGAAGGCGCCGTCGGCCAGGACACCGCGCCGGGTCTCGTCGCCGTACTTGCCGGTGCCGACCTTCTCCACCTTGCCGCGCGCGATCAGGTAGACGTGGTCGACGGATCCGCCCTGCTCGGCGATCACCTGGCCGGGTTCGTACTCACGCTGCCGGCACCGTTCGGCCAGCGCGCGCAGGGTCGCGTCGTCGTGGAAGCCGCGCAGCAGCGGCAGTTCCCCGAGCTCCGCGGGGACGACCCGGACGGAGGCGCCTTCCTGGACGAAGGTGATCCGGCCGTCGCCGACCTCGTACGTCAGACGGCGGTTGACCCGGTAGGCGCCGCCCTTCACCTCCAGCCAGGGCAGCGCGCGCAGCAGCCAGCGGGAGCTGATGCCCTGCATCTGCGGGACGCTCTTGGTGGTGGTCGCCAGGTTCCGTGCGGCGGCGATCCCCAGGCTGAGCTGTCCCCTGCCCGTGTGCTCTGCGGGCTGCTCCGGCTGCTGCCGGTGCGCTGCGGTCGACATCCCGGTCCCTTCCGTCTGGGCGCATGCGTCAAGAAGGAGCCCCTGGAATAGCCCGATCGGACTACGAGGAGCTCCCGCCGCGCAAGTGAATCAGCGCTTAATGATGTTGGTCGAGGCGGCCGGGAAGGCACCGTCGCATTCACGCCATCGATGGGAGGCCGATTCGCGCGGCCCGTCCCGGATTCCGGAGGCGGACGAAGACGATCGGGGGCGGCGATCATGTCCGTTATGCCGCTATGACCCGTGTTTCGGACACTCCGAGCCGGAGACCCTGCGAAACGGCTTCGGTTCCGCGCCTCGCGCGACAGGAGTGACCGAGGTGGCCGATAACGATCCATCAGGCCGGAAAGAGGGGACCTTCGCCTCCTCTTCGCAGGCGTGGCCAAATACCCACTCGAACATATTTCACTATAAGTGGCGAATCGGTTACCTTTCGTAGGATCTCCTTCTTGATGGATTCGTTCACCACGCCCTGACGTCACGACGTCATGAAGGAGAAGACATGCGCGTACGGAGGATGACGGTCGCCGCCGCGGCGGCGGTCCTCGCGCTCCTCGGCGGCACCTCCCCCGCCACGGCGGGCGGGACGGCGACCGACCCTTCCGCCCCGGCCACCGTGCCCCGGAACGCCCCTGACGACCCCGGGGGCAGCGTGGAGGCCGGGAAATCCGGCTCGGACGCGGACGCCCAAGCGGTGATCCGGTGTACGGGCCAGGTCCAGCGCCCGCACAACTCCACCCATGTGCCCGGCACCGTGAACGTCGTCGTGACCGTCTCGTGCACGGCACCGGTCCAGGAGATCACCACACGGGCGGCCCTGTACAAGAACGGACAGCTCGTCAACCAATCGGCGCTGCGGACACAGCACAACACCGCCTCCGCGCAGAACAACGCCGCCGTGCGGTGCAGCCCCGGCAACTACCGCGGCTGGATGTACTTCAAGGTCGTCTTCCCGCCCGGCTACAACCCCCCGACCGCCTCCGCCAACGGCTTCGGCCAGGAAGTGCCCATCAGCTGCTGACCCGCCGCCGGAGCGGCGGCACGTTGCGCGGGGGCGCCGCCGGGGAAGGAGTCCCGACGTGCGCCCCACCCCCGCCGCCCGGATCCTGCGCCGGAGAGTGACACAGCTCGACGCGGTGTCGGTCCCGGCCCCGGCCCCGGCCGCCGGGGCCGGGACCGACGCCGGTGCCTTGCTGCGCCACTTCACCTCGGTCATGACGCTGTGGACCGAGCCCGAGATGACGGCCCTGGCCGGGGGCCCGGCCGTCGTCGACCCGGACGAGGCGGACGCGGCGGTCGAGGAGTGCCTGCTGCTGCGTCACCTCGCGCGCGAGGAGCCGGGCATCGTCCGGGGCCCCCTGGAGCGGACCCGCCAGCACTGGATCGGCACCGGCCCCCACGAGCTGGCGCCCTCCCGCCGGCCCGGCCTGAGCCGGGAGCGGTTCCGCGCCCCCGGCGCCGGCCCCGTCCCGCCCAGCACGAAGCCGTTCCACGTGGGGCTCTACACCTCGACGGCGTGGCGTGGCGGTGGCGGTGGCGGTGGCGGTACGAGCATGTGGCGGATGTACCTCGACCAGGGCTCCAGCCTCCACCCCCTCCCCTGGCACACCTGGGAACTGCGGGTCACGGACCCCGCGGCGGAGGTGCTGGAGATCGGCGACGCGAGCGCCTGGGCGGCCTTCGTCGGACGCTATCCGCTCGTCCACGACGGCTCCGTCTTCCCCGACTGGCGGGCGGTGGCCCGGGAGTACGCGGGCGTCCACATGACGCTGCGGGCGATCGCGGCGACGCAGGGGTTCGGGGTGCGGGTGGCGGGTGGGGTCGCGGCGGCGCCGTACTGGGATGTGGAGTCGGTGCTGTGGTTGCGGTGGGTTTTCGCGGGGGTGCGGTTGGTGGGGGTTGCGGTGGGGTGAGGGTGGGTGGGTGCGGGTGCGGTGTGCCGCTGCGCGGGGCTTTGTCCCCTACCCGCCCCTTCCCGTAACCGGGGGCGAGCCCCCGGGCCCCCCTTTTCCGCGCTCCGCGCGGTGGCCTCAAACGCCGGCCGGGCTGAATTTGCCCGGTTCCGGGCAACATTTCAGCCCGTCTGGGGGCACCTCCCAGCGGTAGCTGGGGGAGTTTGAGGACCGGGGTCCGGGGCGGAGCCCCGGTTCGGGAAGGGGCGGGGTGGGGAAAAGCCCCGCGCAGCGGCACCCCCACCCCCACCCGGAACCGCCGAACCCCCCGCACGCGTTCCCGCAACAGGACGGAGCACGCACAGCGACCCCCAGGGACACCCATGCCGCAGGAACCCGAACAGCCGCCCACCCCCACCAGACGCCGCCTCCTCATAGGTGGCGCCGCCACCACCGCGACCCTGACCGCAGCCGCGTACGCCGGGCAGGACGAACTCAAGCGCTGGTGGTGGCGCACCACGCGGCGGGAGCGGCCCCGTACGGACGGCGCGCTCGACCACGCGGGCGCCGAGTGGGTCGCCGCGTCGTCGGCGAACTGGCGGTGGGCGGACCGGCCGGCCGACTACACCGTCGACCGGATCGTCGTCCATGTCGTCGAAGGCAGCTACGGCGACGCCCTCCGGGTCTTCCGCGACCCCCTGCACGAGGCCGCCGCGCACTACGTCGTCCGCAAGGACGGGCACATCGCGCAGACCGTCCGCGAGCTGGACGTGGCCTTCCACTCCGGGAACCGGAAGTTCAACGAGCGGAGCGTCGGGATCGAGCACGAGGGCTACGTGGACCGGCCGGGCGACTTCACGGACGCGATGTACGCGGCGTCGGCCCGGCTGGCGGCGGACATCTGCGCCCGGTACGCGATCCCGGTGGACCGGACGCACCTCGTCGCCCACTCCGAGGTGCCGGGCGCGGACCACACCGACCCCGGGCCGCACTGGGACTGGGACCGGTACCTGAAGCTCGTCCGGGCCGCCGCGGGCTGACGGTCGCCCGGCCCGCGTCCGCCCGCCGACGGTCCCGGTTGCGGGGGCGGGCCGTTCGCCTAGGGTGACAGCGTGATCCGTCCCCCCGCCGCCCGTGCCGGGCGGCGCCCGCCCGGCGCCCCGGCGACGCGGGCGACCGGAACGGACCGGAAGCCGTCGTGGGTGTGAACGGGCCGGTCCGGTGGCTGTTGCGGCAGGAGCAGGGCGCCGAGCACCTCCGGAGCGCCGTCTGGGCCACGCTCGCCGGGCTCACCGGCTTCTACGTCCTGCGGTACGGCTTCGACGCGCCCGACATGGCCCTCTACGCCCTGTTCGGCGCACTGCCCCTGTGCCTGTTCGCCCAGGTGCCGGGCGCGGCACCGGAGCGGACCCGTACGTTCCTCGCCGTGCTGCCGGCCGGCTGGGCGCTGGTCACGGCCGGCACCCTGCTCGCCGGGCACTCCTGGAGCGCCGCCTGCGGCATGTTCGTGGTGGGCTTCACCGCCTCGTTCCTGGGGGTCGGCGGCCCCCGCCTGGGCGGGCTGGCCACCGCCTTCCAGCTGTACTACCTGCTCCCTTGCTTCCCGCCCTACGCCCCCGGGACGCTGGGCGAGCGCCTCGGCGGCCTCACCGTCGGGATCCTGCTCACCGCCCTGGTGGACCGGCTCCTGTGGCGTACGGAACGACCGGTCCCGTACCGGGTCCTGCTCGCCGACGCGGTGGACGCCGTGGCCGGCTACTGCGCCGCCACCGGACGGCTGATGGCCGGCGCGGGCGACGGCACAGACCGGGCCGGGGCGCGGCGGTGCGAGGAGGAGGCCGGCCGGGCGCTCCGGGCGACTCTGCTGTCCCGGGTGGCACCGGCGGAGCGGCCCACGTCCGCCTCGCTGCGGGACCGGGCCTGCTACGACGCCCGCGCCGCCGTCCGGCACGTCCGCGCGCAGCTGGACCGGCTGGTGGCCGGCGCGCGGGGGCCGGACCCCGGCGGCGCCCGGCTGCTGGAGCACACCGCGGCGGCATTGCGGAATGCCGGTCGGGTCCTGCGCTCGGGGTCCCCGGGGCCGCGCGACGACACCCTGTCCACGGCCGTGGGCGCCTTCCGCGCCGAACGGGCGCGGCGGCTGTCCGGGGTCTCGGCCGTGCGGCTGCGGCAGGACTCGGTCGTCCAGGCGGCGGCCGCGGGCGCGGTGCTGGCGGGCGAGGGCGCCCGGATCGCGTTCGGGGCGCCTCTCGACGACCGGTGGCGGCGGCCCGGCGGCCCGTTCGCGTACGCCACGACGAGTGCCCCGGGCCGGTGGTGGCGGCGGCTGGCCCTGCACCTGACGCCGCGTTCGGTCCTCCTCCAGAACGCCCTCCGGCTCGCCTTCGCCCTGGCCGGCGCGCGGCTGATCGTCGGGGCACTGGAACTGCCGCACGGTTTCTGGGTGCTGCTCGCGGTCCTCAGCCTGATGCGGACCTCGGCCGCGGACACCCGGGGCGCCCTGCCGCCCGCGTTCCTGGGCGTGGCCGTCGCCGCCGTGGTCTCGACGCTGCTGCTCGTCGTGGTCGGTGACACGCCCGCCTTCTACATCGCCGCCGCGCCCGTGGTGTTCCTGGTGGGCTTCGCCGTGGGACCCGTGCTGGGCTCCGCCTGGACGCAGGCGACGCTGACGCTCGTCCTCGTGCTGCTCTTCGTCCAGATCCTGCCCCCGGACCGGCACCTGCCCGCCGTGCGGCTCATGGACGTCGTGATCGGCGGCTCCCTCGGCGCGGCGGCGAGCCTGCTGGCCTGGCCCCGGGGCGCGGGGGGCGAGCTGCGGCGCTCCGTCGTGGACTTCATGTCCCGGGGCGCGGAGGCGTGCGGGGCGGTGACGTTCCGGCTGTGCCACGGCCTCGAGCACGACCGGGGTACGGATCCGCTGCGGCCGGCCCGTACGGCGATGCGGCTGGCCCAGGCCGCCCATACCCAGTACCGGACGGAGCGCGCGGGGCGGGAGGCGACGAGCCCGTCCTGGGAGACCGCCATGCAGCCCGGCCATCACACCGTCAGCGGCGGCGAACTGCTGATCACGGCCCGCCGGGACGGCGGCGGCCCACCGCTGCCACCGGAGGCGACCGCCCTGCTGGCGGACCTGGCCGAGCGGGTGACGGCCGACTGCCTGCGCGCCGCGGACGTCGTCCGCTCGGCGGGCGCCTCGGCGCGTGCGCCCGGGTCCGGTGAGCCGCCCGGCCGGTATCCGGCGGCGGAGTCGGAGGCGTTGCGCTACGCGGTGGAGGGGGTGGGGGAGGTGGACGCGGCGGCGGTGCTGCTGATCGCGGACACGGAGGCTTGGCTGACGGGGGTGGCGCATGACGCGGGGTGGGTGGTGGAGGTGGCCCGGGAGGGGGTGGGGGGTGGGGGCGGCGGCTGAGGGGACGGGCGGGACCGGGGGCGTGGTTGCCGCTGCGCGGGGCCTTTTCCCCGGCCCCGCCCCTTCCCGAACCGGGGCTCCGCCCCGGACCCCGGTCCTCAAGCGCCGGACGGGCTGATTTCAGCCCGTCCGGCGCTTGAGGACATTCGGGAAGGGGCGGGTAGGGGAAAAGGCCCCGCGCAGCGCCACCCCGTCACCCCGTCACCCCACCATCACGACCCCTTCCTCTCCTCGTTCACCCCCACCGTCCCGTCGCCCCCCGCGACCGGCCCCGACCCCCCGTGCCCGTGCCGCGGCACCTCCGGCCCCGGGTTCTCGACCTTCGTCGTTGAGGTGAACACCTTCGCGTTCCGGGCCCCGCACGAGGCCTTCTCGTCGGCCGTCATGGGCCGGGTCTTGACGACGACGGCGTTCTTGACGCCGTCGGTGTCGTTGGGCGCGGGGCTGGTGATGGTGTCGTCCCAGTACCAGTAGTAGTGGCCCCAGTGGGGGTTGTCGTAGTGGGTCTGCCACCTGCCCGAGACCTCGCGCATCGCCTGGGCCCGGGAGATCCAGCCGACCTCGCCCGGCTTGACGGTCATGCCCATGCTGCCGCCGTCCGTGTGGTCGACCTGCCAGGTGTGCCCGTACTTCGCGGTGACGCTCGTGTCCACGATGCCCGCGATCTTGCCGCCGGCGGTGACGGAGACCTCGAAGGTGTCCGTCGACCCCACTCTGTCCGACCAGTTCAGTCCCTGGGTGGCGTCGGAGGTGCTGCAGTTGTAGAGGGTGTCGGAGACCTGGTGGTAATTGCCGAGGTAGGCCTTGTCGACGACCGGGTCGTTGAAGGTGCACTTGCCGACGCCGCTGGCGCAGTCCGCCAGGAGCTGCTTCTCGGTCGGCTCGCTGTCCGCGGCGGCGGGCAGCGCGGCGGCGCCGACCATGACGGCTGCGGCGACGCCCGTGAGGAGTATGCGCTTACGGCCTGCCGTCCTCGTCGTGCTGAATTTCGACATACGCGTCCACCTGAAACCTTTCGAGTTTCGGAATCTGCGGTTCCGGTTCGATCCGCGAATTCAGGCTGCCGCACGCCGCCTTGAAGGAAGAACAAAGGCGAGGCAAAGGACCGGCCGATGCGCCTCGTCTCACACATCCCGAGGGGGCAAGAAATTCTCTTCCACGCCATGGAGAGTTTCTATTCCGGCACGTCGCGAGGCTTTCGGAAGGGAATTCCCCGGAATTCCACCGGGCGCGCCGGGCGCCGTGCGGGAGCGGGTCCCCCGCGGGCCGGCGGGCGCCTCCGTCGCCTGCGGCTCCTCCACCGGCGCTTCCCCCGCCGACGCCTCACGGGCCGTGCCCCGGGCGCGCGGGCCCGTGACCAGTACGCCCAGGATCGCGACGACGGCCCCGCAGCCGGTGACGATCCACCACGCCGGCCGGGTCGCGTCGGCGAAGACGGCCGCGTCACCGGTGCCCGGCGTGCGGCCCAGGCCCGCCGACAGGACCGCGCCCATCACGGCCACGCCCACGGACACGCCGACCCGGCAGCTCGCCGTGCTGATCGCCGAGGCGACCCCGGCCCTGGCCCGGGGCATGCCCGCGACCGCGAGCCCGGTCGCGGGAACGTCGACCAGGCCGACGCCCGCGCCGAACAGCCCGTAGGCGAGGAGGAGCAGCGCGACGGACGACCCCGCGTGGAGGACGGCGAACGACAGCCCGCTGAGCACGGTGGCCAGGCCCGCGAGCACCAGCGGGAGCCGCGGCCCGTGGCGGGCCACCAGCCGGCCCGCCACGGGGGCGAGGAGCACCGTCGCCACCGGCATAGGCAGCATCCACAACCCCGCCGAGAGGGCGGACAGTCCGCGTACGTCCTGGAGGTAGAGCGTGCTGAGGAAGAGGAACCCGCCGAGCGCGGCGAAAGCGGCCAGGGAGACGACCACGGAGCCGGTGAAGGGGACGCTGCGGAAGAACCCCAGCTCGATCAGGGGGTCGCGGCGCCGGTGCTCGTACGGGATCAGCGTGGTCAGCGACGCCGCCGCGACGGCCAGGCAGCCGAGGACGACCGGGGAGGCCCAGCCCCGGTGCGGGGCGTCGATGACGGCGTAGGTCAGGCAGCCGAGGAGGGCGATGACCAGGAACTGGCCGAGCGGGTCGGTCCGCCGGGGCGCCGGGGTCCGCGACTCCGGCAGGTGGCGGGCGGAGAGGGCCAGCACGGCGAGCCCGACGGGCACGTTGATCCAGAAGATCGAGCGCCATCCCTCGGCCGCCACCAGCACCCCGCCGACCAGCGGGCCGACGGCCAGGCCGATGCCGAACGTGCCGCTCCACATGCCGATCGCCCGGCTGCGCTCGGCTCTGTCCGGGAACGTGTGGGTGATCACCGACAGGGAGACCGGGGCGATCACCGCGCCGCCGAGGGCCTGGACCACCCGGGAGCCGATGAGGGTGTCCAGGCCAGGGGCGAGGCCGCAGAGCGCCGAGCCGGCGACGAAGGCGGCGACCCCGGCCCGTAGGGTGCGGCGCCGGCCCGTCCGGTCGCCGACCGATCCCGCGAGCAGCATCAGCGCGGCCACGACCAGGTTGTAGGCGTCGACCACCCACTGCAGCCCGGCGATGGAGGCGTCCAGCTCCCTTCTCATGACGGGCAGGGCGACGTTGAGCGCGGTGCTGTCGAGGCCGACCATGAGCACGGCCAGGCAGCAGACGGTCAGCGCCAGACGGCCGTGTGCGGACTGCGGCGCGGTCATGGGGCGTCCCCGGTGCGCTGCGGACTCCCGGCCGCCGGGCGGACGTCGTCGTACGGCTGGTACGGCTGGTACGGCTGGTACGACTCGTACGGCTCTTCCGCCGAGTACGGGGCCCGCCGTCGCGGTACGCCGTCGCACACCGTGCCCACCGGCTCGTCCGGCGGGGTACGGCAGGCCGCGTAGCGGCTCAGCTCGGCGCAGTGCGCGGCCGTCGCCTCCGGCGCGTCCGGGGCGGTGAACAGCGTGATCTCACGCGAGACACCCGGCAGGGGCCGGATGACCTGGGAACCCAGCCGGGGCGGTACGGCACCGGAGGGGACCGCGGTGAGCCCGGCGCCGTCCGCGGCGAGGGCGATCGCGGCGCCGGCGGTGGGGACCTCCAGGAACGGCCGGTGCGGGAGCGGGCCGGGCTCGTGGGCGCCGGTGAGGAGGGCGAGCGGGCTCCGGCCGTCCTCCCGGTAGCGGATCCACCGGTCGTCGAGGAGTTCCCGCACCGGCGCGGACCCGCCGCGCAGCGGGTGGTCCGCCGGGCAGACCACGACGAACTCCTCGGTGCCGAAGGGCCGCACCCGGCCGTGCCAGCCTTCCGGGCGCGGCCCCACGGCGAGGTCGGCGGCGCCTGAGGTGACGCCGTCCCGGAGCAGCCGCCGGCTCGCGCACAGACTGACGACGAGGCCGGTGTCCGGCCGGGCGAGCGACCACGCCCGCAGGACGGGCAGGAGTCCGGGCAGGAGCGAGGGCAGGGTGGCCACGCGCAGGGGCGCCTCGCGGGCCTCGCCCGCCGCCAGCGCGGCGGAGCGTCCCTGCCGGGCGCAGCGCAGGGCGGTCCGGGCGTGCGGCAGGAGGGCGTCACCGGCGGGCGTGGGGCGCACTCCGTCGGCACCGCGGACGAGCAGAGGGGTGCCCACGGCGCGTTCCAGGGCCTTGAGCTGCTGGGAGACGGTCGGTTCCGTGACGTGCAGCCGCCGGGCGGCGCGCGTCAGACGGCCCTCGCCGAGTGTGACGACCAGGTATTCGAGTTGCCGGAGGGAGAGGTTCACGCTGTCTTCGGCGGCGGGCGGCGCGGGCTCGTACGGGCTGTCGCGGAGCGGTCGTGCCCGGTCTTCGCCGGTGCGCGGGGTTTCGGTCATGGCGGGCACCTCCCACGGTGTCGCGTCGGGGTGGGGCACCGGCCGTCGTGGGCGGCCGTGGCCGCTCAGGCGGCGGGGAGCTGTTCGGCCCAGATGGTCTTCCCGTCGGGCGTGTACCGGGTGCCCCAGCGGTCGGTGAGCTGGGCGACGAGGAAGAGGCCGCGGCCGCCCTCGTCGTAGGCGCGGGCCCGGCGGAGGCGGGGCGCGGTGTGCCCGGCGTCGGAGACCTCGCAGATCATTCGGGTGTCGTGGATCAGCCGCAGCCGGACGGGCGCGGCACCGTAGCGGAGGGCGTTGGTGACGAGTTCGGTGGTGAAGACGAGGTCGTCCAGGCCCCAGGCGGTGAGCTGACGCGCCGCCAGGACACGGGCGTCGGCGACGGCGGACGGGTCGGGGCCGAGGTCCCAGGCGCGCGTCCGGTCCCCGGGCAGCGCGCGGGTACGGGCGAGGAGCAGGGCGACGTCGTCACCGGGGCGCTCCGGGAGCAGGGTGTCGAGGACGGTGTCGCACGTCTCCTCCAGGGAGTCCGTGGCCCTGGTCATGGCGCGCAGGAGCCGGGCGCCGCCGTGACGGATGTCGTGGTCGGCCGCTTCGACGAGCCCGTCCGTGTAGAGGGCGAGGACGCTTCCCTCGGGCAGCGGGACCTCCCGCGACTCGAAGGGCAGGCCCCCGAGGCCGAGGGGCGGCCCGTGCGGCAGGTCCAGGAAGCGGGCGTCGCCGTCGGGGGTGAGGAGGACGGGCGCGGGGTGGCCGGCTGCGGGTCTCGTCCTCGGCGCGGCCCGAGATGTACGCCATCTCGTCGTTGGCCCTGACCTGACGGCAGTCACGGTCGTAGAGGGCCATGGCGATGGGTGCCTGGGCGAAGGCGTGCTCCATGAGGGGGGTGGGGGTGGGGGCCGGGGTGGCCGGTGCGGGGTCGTCGGTCCTGGTGAGGGGGTTCATCGTCGGACCTCCTTTTCTCTGCGGTCCGGTCCGGGGTGGCCGGGCTTCTGCCGGGTTCCGCGGGGTTCCGCGGGGGCGGGCCTCGCCTTCCGCCGGAAGGAGAAGGCGGGTCTCCGCCGAAGGGGCGGCCCGGGTTCCGCCGGTCCTCGCCGGGGAGGCGGGCGGGGTTTCCGCCGCGCTGACGCCGGAGGGGCGGTCCGGGTGGTCTGTTCCCAGGCTGGCCGGGGCCGGGCACGGCCGGGATCGGCCGACCGGCCGCGCGGGGGTCCGACCTCCCTCCCCCGACAGGAGGACAGCCGCGCTGCCGCTGCCGCGCCGGGACCGCCGAGGGGACGCGCCCGGCGCGGAAAGGGGGCGGGCGGGCGCGGGAGGATTCCCCCGGCCGGTGGACCGGTCGGCCGATACGCGGGGCGGGGCCGGCTTCCTACCGTGAAGACGAAGGGTCCGGTGGTGGGACGTCCGGCGGCCCGCACGGGGGCGGGGCAGGGCCTGAACACCGGCCTGTGCCCCCGACCCGGCGACCACCCCGCGAGCGGCGGGTCCGTACGCCCGGCGCGGCACACGACCCGGCCGGGCGCGGCGTACGGCCCTGCCGACCGGTGTACGTCCCGCCCAGCCGGTGTACGTCCCCGGCCGCCCCGGCGTCGACCCGCCCGGCCTGGTGTACGGCCCGCCCAACCCGGCACACGACCGGACCGACCAGCCACCGACCCGACCAACCCCGCGTCAACCCACTCGGCCCAGCACACCACCCGCCCAACCCGGCACACGTCCCACCCGGCGCGGCACACGACCCGGCCGACCCGGCACCGCTGAACGGCCACGGAACCCCGTGGCCCACAGATCCCCGGAGAGAAAGGGCACCGGCCATGCGACACCCCGCATCCTCGAACCCGGCGGAGACCGGCTCCGGAAGCGCGCCCGGTGCCCCGCGGGCACGCCTCCGGCACACGGGCCGCCCGCACCCGGACCCGCGGTGTAGGGCGCTCCGCCACCGCCGGGCCCGCGTCGGTGTGTTCTTCCTGGTGACCCTGATCGCCCTCGGGGTCTGTCTGATCCTCCTCGGCGGGAGCGCGCCCGCCCCCGCTCCCCCGCCCGGTCCGGGCCCTGGCGCCACCGCCCCCGTGTCGCCGGGGCCCGGGACCGCCGTGCCCCTGCCCCGTTCGGAGCCCGTGCGGCTGGCGATCCCCTCGCTCGGCGTCTCCTCCCCCGTGATGTCCCTGGGGCAGGAGGCCGACGGCACCGTGGAGGTGCCCCCGATCGCGAAGGACGCGCCCGCGGGCTGGTACCGGGGGTCCCCCACCCCCGGCGAGGCCGGTGCCTCGGTGCTCCTCGGGCACTCGACCGTGGGCCGGTACGGCGACGGCGTGTTCTTCGCCCTCGGCCGGCTGCGGCCGGGCGCCACGGTCGAGGTGACCCGGGCGGACGGCGTCACGGCGGTGTTCACCGTCCGGGCCGTGGAGCAGTACGCCAAGGCGGACTTCCCCGCCGACCGCGTCTACCAGGGCTCGGGGGCACCGCGGTTGCGACTGGTCACGTGCGGGGGACCGCGGGACGCGGCGGACGGGTACCGCGACAACATCGTCGTGTACGCGGATCTGACGGGCCGGTACCCGGCCTGACGGTCCCGCCTGCCGCGAAGGGGGCCGTCCTCATCGGCAGAGGTCGCACTTCTCGCGCTTGCGGTCGGTCACGGAGGCGAGGCGCCGGTAGCCGGCGAGGAGATGCGTACAGCAGTTCTCCACCGTGAACCGGGCGGCGTCGGCGCGTGCCCGCCCGGTGACGCGACCGTTGTCGTCGAGGGCCGCGCGGAGGGAGGTGACGAGTGCGCCGGGGTCGCCGGGCCGGAAGAGGTAGGCGTTGTGACCGTCGGAGAGGATGCTGGTGATGCCTCCGCTGGAGGGGTTGACCACGGGGATTCCGGAAGCCATCGCCTCGACGACGGTGCAGCCGAAGGTCTCGTAGGGGCAGGCCGTGCAGAAGGCGTCGCAGGAGGCGTAGAGGGCGCTGCGGTCGGCGCCTCGGACGAAGCCGAGGAGGTGGATCCGGGGTGAGGCCGCGGCCAGCCGGGTGATCCGGGCGGTGATGTCGGGCGGGCCGTCACCGGCGATGAAGAGCGAGAGGTCCTCGTTGCCGGGCAGGGAGCTCAGCCGGAGAAATGCCTCGATGACGAGGTCCAGGCGCTTCTCACGGGCGAGCCGGCCCAGGTAGAGCACGCGTTTGCCGCGGCCGTCGTAACGAGGCGCGAGCTTGGTCAGCACGGCGGGGTCGGCACGGTCGGCGCCGAAGGAGCCGATGTCGACGCTGTCGAAGGGGACCTGCTCGATCCGTACGTCGCTGAGGCCCCTCAGGGTGTCCGCAGCGTACGGGGTGGCGCAGATGGCGGTGTCGAAGTGGCGGTAGACGTACCGCATGACGGGCGGGAACAGCGCGGTCGCCAGATGACGCCAGACCGGATAGCTCCGGGCGAAGTTGAAGTGGTCGCCTTGGTACTGGGCCACGTAGGGCACGCCGTGCCGCCGCGCGTAGGCGTGCCCCGGCAGCCCCCACGAGCCGAACACGAAGGACCGTTCGGGGTCGATGACCACCACCAGGTCCGGCGCGATCCTCTCCAGCGCGGTGTCGATCTGCGCGAGTGCGGACCGGCGCGGGACGGGCAGCATCGGGTAGGGCAGCCACGGCTTGGCGTCGTAGGGGAACAGCTCCAGGCCCGACGTGCCCGCCCCGCCCGGAAGGCGACCGTCGGGGGATCCGGGGACCAGTAAGCACAGCCGTACGTCCGGCTGCGAGGCGAACCACCGGGCCCGCTCCACATTTCCCAGCGAGATGCCGCTGACCTCGGGCGGAAAGCTTGCGGTGATCCAGGCCACGGTCATCGGGGCTGATTCGGCACGCGAAGGCAACTGAACGACCTCTCCATCGGAATGAGGGCTCTCCATGGGGAAAGTGACAGCGGTCGATGAAACCCGGATGAATCCCGGAGCCCGGCGGGGGTGACGACCTGCCCGCCGGTCCGGCCGTCAAACCCCGGGCGACCGGCCACCGGGTCCACCGGGCCGCGCCCTGTCCCCCGGCCGGTCGGGGGACGCCCGCCGGAGGACCTCCGAAGGCCCGGCCGGTCCCCCGCCCGCCCGACACCGCCGGGCGGTGAGGTCGGCGACGGTGGAGACGTTCCCGCCGCGGTGGCCGCCCGGCCGCCCGCCCTTCGGAGCGGGTCCGGCGGACGGAACGCGGCACACCACCGATGTCGACGAAAGGACGTCGATTCCCATGCACACCACACTCGTCACGGCGGGCTCCGCGCTCGCGCTGTGCGGCGCCCTGGCGTTCGCGCCGGTCGCCACGGCCGCCGGGGGCTCCGGCGGGTCCGGGTCACCGTCCGGCGGGTCCGGCCAGGGGCCGCTCGTCGGCGCCGCCAGGATCAGCGTCAGCCCGAGCGAGGCCCGTACCGGGCAGACGGTGAACATCAGCGGCTCGTGCGCCCCGTACCCGGGGGCCACCGTGAAGTCGGTCTCCTCCCGGGCCGGCGCCGTCACGCTCACCCGCACCGACCCCCAGCACATCCAGGGCCGGCTGCACATCACCGCGCGGCCGGGCACGTACCCGGTGAAGCTGGTCTGCAGCAACGGAACCGCCGGTACGACCCTCAAGGTCGACCCCGCGGCCCCCGCTCCGCGCCCCCGCCCGGGCGGCACCACTCCGGCGCACCAGGCGTCCGGGGCCTCCCTCCGGCAGCACAGCGCCGCGCCGTCCCACGAGACGGCCAAGATTCCCAAGGGTGCTCCGCGCACCGGGGAGAGCACGGGTGGCACCGTCAACGACGACATGATCCTGGCGGGTTGCGGAGTCGTCGCCGTCGCCGCGGCCGCCCTGGCCCTGTCCCGGCAGCGCGCCGGGGACAAGGGGAAGGAGAACAGGTGAGCGCATCCGTCACCCCGTGTCCCCCGGGCCGTCGGCCACGGGGGACACGGCCGTGCGGCCGGCAACGGGAGACGAGCCCCCAGGCGGGGGCTCGTCTCCCGTCATCGGCCGCACGAGCCGTCCGGGCGCCTACGTGCGCGCCCTCGGTGTCACTTCAGGACCAGCAGCGCCGCGAGCGCGGGCCCGAGCGCTCCGCCCAGCTGGTAGCAGAGGACGAACAGGCCGATCGCCGTGGGGCGCTGGTGGCCGGGGGCGTCCTTGGCGGCGCGGACGGACAGGACCGCGTTGCTGCCGGTGGAGACGAGGACGGCGACCGTGGCGGTGACCAGGAGCAGGGGGCCCCAGGTGGCGAAGGCCGCGGTGAGGGGGGCGAGGGCGCCGAGGGTGATCAGGACGGTGAGGACCGTGCGGTGTCCCAGGCGTCCGGCGGAGGCGGCCAGCAGCCAGGACAGGGCCGAGCCGATGAGCAGGGCGACGAGCTGCCCGGTGCCGATGGCGTCGGTGCTCCAGGTCGTGCGCTGGGCGATCAGCCGCGGCAGGCTGAAGAGGAGGGCGAAGTAGGAGGTCGAGAAGGCGCAGGCGAGGAGCGCGGACCCGATGAAGGCGGGCGAGCGCAGGAGGACGGCGGGGACGAAGCCGTCCGGGCGCCGCCGGGCGTGGAGCACGAGCGGGACGGCGACGACCAGGGCGGCGAGCGCGGCGGTGAGCGGGGCGGTGGGGATGAGGACGAGGGCGGAGGCCAGGGCGACGACGAGGCCGGCTCCGGTGGCGTCGAAGGTCGTGGTGGCGGGCGGGGTCCGGCGGGTGTGACGCCAGACCATGGGGACCGCGAGGAGCGAGACGGCGGACAGCGTGAGGGCCAGGCGCCAGGAGACGGCGTCCGCGAGGAGCGAGCCGAGCAGGGGGCCGGAGGCGCCGAGCACGCCGAATCCGGCGGTGATGACTCCCATGCGCCGGGTGGAGCCGGCGAGGTTCATGGCGACGGCGACCAGGCCCGCGCCGCCGACGGCCTGGACGGCCCGTCCGGTGAGGGCGAGGGGCAGCCAGGGGGCGGTGGCGACGACGGCGGTCCCGGTGGCGACGGCCGCCGCGCTGACGAGGAGTGCCGGGCGCAGGCCGCGCTGTCTGATCAGCCCGGCGCACAGCGGTGAGCCGACGGTCATCGCCCAGGCGAAGACGGTGACCAGCCAGGTGGCGGTGGACGTGGGGACCCCGAGGGAGCGGGCCATGCCGGGCAGGATCAGCACGGGGGCGTTGGCGCCCATGGCGATGGGGGTCGCGAGCAGGGCCAGCCAGAGGACCGGCACCAAACCGGCCGCCGCCTTGGCGGTGCGGGGTGGTGCGGAGGCGGTGGTGGGGGCGGCGACCAGCTGAGCGGACATGGGAGCCTCCTCTTCTCAAGGTTGATAATTTCAACGTTGAGATAAAAGCACCCGAGTCGTTCAACGTCAAGTGTTTCAATGTTGAGATATCATCGTCGGGACGACGTCGGACCGGCCGGAGGAGAGCGATGAGCGGCGACGCAGCGGGCGAGAACACCGAGCGGGACGCGGTCGACGAGATCGTCGGACAGTGGCTCGTGGAGCGCCCCGACCTGGCGGACGACCTGTGGCCGGTGCATGTCTTCGGCCGTCTACAGCGGCTGGGCGCGGCCTTGGACAAGCGGTTCCGGGCGTTCGCGGCCGAGCGCGGCCTGGAGCTGGGCGAGTTCGACGTCCTCACCACGCTGCAGCGGTCCGGCCCGCCCTACGAGCTGACCGCCGGCGCCTTCCGCAAGGCGGCGATGGTGACGTCGGGCGCCATCACCAACCGCATCGACCGCATGGAGGCCAAGGGCCTGGTCGAGCGGGTGCGGGACACGGCGGACCGGCGCTCCGTGAAGATCCGGCTCACCGAGCGGGGCCGCGAGCTCACCCGCGCGTACATGGCCGACCACCTCGCCCACGAGGCCCGCATGCTGGAGCGCTTCGACCGCGCCGAGACCGAGGAGCTCGCGGACCTGATGCGCCGGCTCCTCGTGTCCTTCGGGGACACCACCATCAAGTGACGGGCCCGGCCCCGGAGACGGGACCCGGACCGGTGCCGGGGCCGATCCCGGCGCCGGCCCCGCCCACCGCGTCCAGCCGGGCCCGGCACGCGGTCACGACCGCCGGGGCGACCTCGGTCATATAGGCCCGCCAGCCGACGTGGACGTTCACCTCACAGATCGTGAAACCCCCGTCCGGCTCGAAGAGCAGGTCCACCCCGGCGACACCGAGTCCCAGCGCCTCGGCGGCCCGTACGGCGAGCTCCTCCCCCGCCGGGTAGCGGCCCGGGCACAGCTCGGCCGTACCGCCCAGCGCCAGGTTCGATCTCAGGTCGCCGTCGGCGGCCGAGCGGACCTGCGCCGCGACGGCCCGCCCGTCGACCACGACCACGCGCAGGTCCCGCCCGTGGGAGTGCGCGACGTACCGCTGGAACACATACGGCGAGTCGTCCTTCAGGCTGCCCTGGACGGCGCGCAGCATCGCGGCGTCGGGCGCCAGGAAGACCTGCCGCCCCTGCTGGCCGCGCACCGCCTTCACCACGCACGGCTCGGGCACCCCGGCGTCGATCACCTTCGCCAGGGGGGCGTCGGCGTAGCTGCGGGTGTCGGGGACCGGCAGGCCGGCGACCGCGAGCTGCTGGAGGTGCCAGAACTTGTTGACACAGGCCAGCACGGCGCCGGTCGGGTTGAGCAGGACCGTGCCCATCGCCTCCAGGTGGCGCAGCAGCGTGATCTCCCGGTCGGTGCTCAGCAGGGCGCTGCTCATCCGGGCGTAGGCGACGGCCGGCGCGGCCAGCGGCGCACCGTCGAGGTCGTGCAGGGTCAGCCGTCCGCCGTGCACGCCCAGGAGGAGTTCGTCCGTGTGGACGACCTTGTAACGACCGGTCAGGAGCCGTTCGCAGGCGTCGGTCAGCTCCCCGACGATCCGCCGTCCGGCCAGCCCCGTACCGACGACCAGCCAGAACTCCGCGGCCGGCCCGCCGGCCCCGTCCGTCACCGCCTCGGCTGCGGACAATGCCGTCTCCTCTCGGTTCCTGCGACGCGGTCGGTCTCCCGGCCCCCTCCGGCCCGGGGGGGGCGGCCGTGAGCCTACCGGGGAGCGGCACCGTCCGGGTCCGGTGGCAGTGGTCCGGCCGGGCACCCGGCCCGGCACGGTGCGAGGCTTGCGGCATGCACTCCACGCACCACACCGCCCGCGTCCTTGTCGTCGACGACGACCCGACCGTCTCCGAGGTCGTGGCCGGATACCTCGACCGGGCCGGCTTCGCGGTCGACCGCGTCGCCGACGGACCCGCCGCCCTGGAGCGCGCCGCCGCGTTCCCGCCCGACCTGGTGGTCCTCGATCTGATGCTGCCGGGCATGGACGGCCTGGAGGTCTGCCGCAGGCTCCGCGCGGACGGCCCCGTACCGGTCATCATGCTGACGGCGCGCGGCGACGAGGACGATCGTGTCCTGGGGCTGGAGGTCGGCGCGGACGACTACGTGACCAAGCCCTTCAGCCCCCGCGAGCTGGTGCTGCGCGTCACGTCCGTGCTGCGCCGCGCGCGGACGCGGGCGACGGTCGCGGCCTCCGGTCCCGCCGCGGCGGCCCCGCTGCGCGTGAGCGGGATCGGGCTCGACCCCGTGGCCCGGCGCGCCACCAAGGACGGCACCGAACTCGGCCTCACCCTGCGGGAATTCGACCTCCTGGCGTTCCTCATGCGGCACCCCGGGCGGGCGTGCGGCCGCGAGGAGCTGATGCGCGAGGTGTGGGGGTGGGAGTTCGGTGACGTGTCGACGGTGACCGTGCACGTACGGCGGCTGCGCGCCAAGGTCGAGGACGATCCCGCGCGGCCCCGGCTGATCCGGACGGTCTGGGGCGTGGGCTACCGCTTCGACACGGACGGGGACACCCCCGAAGGAACGGCCGGGAACCCGGACGCGAGCGGGACCACCTCTCCCGGGAGCGGGGACCGCGATGCGTGACGTCCTGCTGATCGCCCTGTTCTCCTTCCTGGGCGCCGCCGCGGCCGGACTGCTGGGCGCCCTCGCGCTGCGCGCCCTGCGCCACCGCTCGGTGGCCGTGGCCCTGACCGTGGTGGCGGCCGTGTCCGTGACCGCGATGCTGGCGGGCACACTGGCCGTGGCCCGGGCGATGTTCCTCTCCTCGCACGACCTGAAGGTCGTGACCACGGTCTGCGCGACGGCCGCCGTGGTCTCCCTCGCCACCGCGCTGCTGCTCGGCCGGTGGGTGGTGGCCCGCAGCGAAGCCCTGACCCTCGCCGCACGCTCCTTCGGCGACGACGGCAGCTTCGCGGCGCCCGCCGGTGACGCGACGGCGGAGCTGGCCGCGCTCGGCCGCGAGCTCGCGGCGACGAGCGGGAAGCTCGCGCGGTCACGGGAGCGGGAGCGGGCGCTGGAGGCGTCCCGGCGCGAGCTCGTCGCCTGGATCTCGCACGACCTGCGGACCCCGCTGGCCGGGCTGCGCGCGATGGCTGAGGCGCTGGAGGACGGGGTCGCCGAGGATCCCCGGCGCTACTTCCGGCAGATCGGCGCGGAGGTCGGCCGGATCGACTCCATGGTCGGGGACCTCTTCGAGCTCTCCCGCATCCACGCGGGGGTGCTGGCGCTCCACCCCAGCCGGATGTCGGTGTACGACCTGGTGGGCGACGCCCTCGCCGGCGCGGGGCCGCTGGCGCGCGAGCACGGGGTCCGGCTGGTCGGCGACCGGGTGGACCCCGTCCCGGTCGAGGTGGACGGCAAGGAGATGACGCGCGTACTCGGCAACCTCCTCGTCAACGCGATCCGGCGCACCCCGGCCGACGGCACGGTCGCCGTGGCCGCGCGCCGCGACGCGGACACCGTCGTCCTGTCCGTGACGGACGGCTGCGGCGGCATCCCGGAGGAGGACCTGCCGCGTGTCTTCGACACCGGCTGGCGCGGTTCCCAGGCGCGGACGCCCCCGGCGGGGGCGGGGCTGGGCCTGGCGATCGTCCGTGGCATCGTCGAGGCCCACGCGGGCCGCGCGGCGGTCCGGAACGTGCCGGGAGGCTGCCGCTTCGAGGTCGTGCTGCCGGCGGCCTCGCCGTGACGGACGACCGGGCGTCCCGGGTGCCCGCCCCCTGACCCGTCGGCCACCCCTCGGTGACCGAGGTGCGCGAGGCCCCCGGCCGCTCGTTCGCGGTGGCCGCCACCGGCCGTTCCTCTCTCCCCCCGGTCCGGGCCGCAGCACCGTTCCGCCGCCCCAAGGCCCCTGACAACCGCCGGAGTTCACCTGAACGTAGGGCACAGGACCTGCCCACCACCCCCGTTCGGGTGAGCACCGCATGCGCGCCCCGGGGGCTGGGCAGCCCTCGGGGCGACCGGCCGGCGAACCTCCCGCCGACGCCGGCTCTCCCGCACCGGAAGGAACTTCGCATGCGCCGCTTCGTCGCAGTCGTCCTCGGGGTCGCCGCCTGGTTCGGGGTGTGCGCCTCCCCCACCACCGGCCACGACCAGCCCTTTCCCGGGCGCGCGACCGGCGGGAACGACACGGCCGCCCGCCCCCGCTGACCTACCGGGCCACCGACGACGAGGGCAACGATGCGGAGGCCCCGCATCCGCATTGACACGACAGCAGGCACATGACTCTAATGGGCGCGTGTCCGCGTGGCGCCGGCCGAAGAGCAGTGGGCGGGCCGGCGATCGGGCGAGACACCTTTCCTCAAAGGGTCTTCCCATGAGTTCTCACTTCACAGGCAGCGCCTGACCGCACAGCGCCGCCGCGTGCCCTTCTTTCGCACGCCGCCGCGCCCGGGCGCGCCCCGACGCGCTCCTCAGCCCTCACCTTCACCGCGATCGTCGCGGATCGCGCACCTGCTCCGGAGAGCCCGCACCGTCATGCCCATATCGTTCAACCAGTCCGTCATCGAGGAGTTCCGGGCCCACGGAGGAAAGGTCGGCGGCCCCTTCGAAGGCGGCGACCTCCTCCTGCTGACCACCACCGGCGCGAAGTCGGGCGCCTCGCACACCACTCCCCTCGGCTACGTCCGCCACGACGGGCTCCTGCTGGTCATCGGCTCCAACCTCGGCGCGCCCCGCCATCCCGCCTGGTACCACAACCTGCTCGCCCACCCCCTGGTACGGGTGGAGCTGGGCACCGAGGAGTTCGAAGCGGTCGCCGTCCCCGCCGAGGGCACCCGGCGCGACCGGCTGTTCGCGCACGTCGCCCGGGCCGAGCCGGGCTACGCCGGCTACCAGGAGCGGACGTCCCGCCTCCTGCCCGTCGTGGCGCTGGAGCGCGCCGAGCACGCGGACGCGGGAGGCCCCCGGGAGATCGTCAGCCTCGCCGACAAGGTCCTGGAGGTCCATACCTGGCTGCGCGCGCAGCTGAAGCACGTGCTCGCCGAGACCGACGCGCATCTCGCGGCGGTCGCCGCCCACCGGGGCCCCGGCGAACCGCCCGCGCCCGGGCTGGGCATGCAGATCAGACAGCACTGCCTGGCGTTCTGCGGGACCTTGACGTTCCATCACACGGGCGAGGACGCCCATGTCTTCCCCGCGCTCGCGGAACACCACCCCCGGCTGCGTGACGCCCTCGACCGGCTACGGGAAGAGCACCGGACGGTCGCGCGCGTCAAGGACGAGCTGCTGGCGCTGCTGGGGGACATCGGGGCGGCGGACCCGGTCCGGTTCCGGGCCGAGCTGGGGCGGATGGTGGACGAGCTGACGGCGCATCTGGACCACGAGGAGGCGTGGCTGCTCCCGGTGCTGGCCGCGGTGCCGTTCCCGCCGGGGGCGGCGGCCTAGGGGGCCGGGCGGGTCCTCCACCCGCCGCCCCTTCCCGCCGTACGACGGAGGGGCCACGCCCTCGCCATGGCCCGGCCCCTCCGTCGTACGCGTCCCGCGTCAGCCCTTGGGCGCCGCCGCCGACGTGCGCGCCGCCCAGCGCTGTTCGACCTTGCCGAAGCGCCAGTACGCCAGCGCCGCGGCCCACACCACGACGAACAGGCCGACGATCACGAAGCCGACGTTGTCGAGGTTCAGCCCGGCGATCCAGCCGGTCAGCCCGTCGTCGAGGCCGAGCTTCTCGTGCAGGACGCTCACCAGCTCGATGGTGCCGATGAGGAAGGCGACGGCGATCGACAGCCCGGTGATGGTGAGGTTGTAGTAGACCTTGCGGACGGGGTTGGAGAACGCCCACTGGTAGGCGAAGTTCATGAACGTGCCGTCGAGGGTGTCGAAGAGGCTCATGCCCGCGGCGAACAGCAGCGGCAGGCACAGGATCGCGTACCAGGGCAGGCCGGCCGCGGCCCCGCTGCCCGCCATCACCATGAGGGTGACCTCGGTGGCGGTGTCGAAGCCGAGGCCGAAGAGGAAGCCCAGCGGGTACATCTGGCCGGGGCGGGTGATGGAGCGGGTGAAGCGGCCGAGCACACGGTTCATAAAGCCGCGGGAGTCGAGGTGGCGCTCCAGCTCCCGCTCGTCGTAACGGCCCTCGCGCATGGCACGGAAGATGCGCAGGATACCCGCGAGGGCGACGAGGTTGAGGGCGGCGATGAGGTAGAGGAAGCCGCCGGAGACGGTGGTGCCGACCACGCCGAGGGTCTGATGGGTGGTGGACTCCTCGTTGAGGAGGGTCCCCGCGACCTGGGTGCCGCCCGCGACCAGGGCCGCCATGGCGACCACGACGCTGGAGTGGCCGAGCGCGAACCAGAAGCCGACCGAGACCGGGCGCTTGCCGTCGGCCATCAGCTTGCGGGTGGTGTTGTCGATGGCGGCGATGTGGTCGGCGTCGAAGGCGTGCCGCATGCCGAGGGTGTAGGCGGTGATGCCGAGGCCGACCCCGTAGACCTTGGAGCCGACGGCGTAGTGGTTCGGGACGACGAGCAGGTAGAGCACGCCGAACGCGACGACGTGCAGGGCGGCGATCACCGCCAGCAGGCCGGCGGTGCGTACGGTGTCCTGGCGGCGCCAGCGGAAAGCGGGCAGCGCGCCGCCCGGGGCGTCGGCGCGGGTGGCGCCGGGGGCGTCGGTGGGCAGGGTCATCGGGGGTGAACGCTCCAAGCACCTCGTGGATCATTGCGTGAGATGCCGTGGCCGGTCTCCTGGCTTACGGGTTCGCGCGCGCCCGCCCCTGCCTTCCCGGCCGCGGGCTGCGGCCAGTGGCTCCACGCGCCGTGGCGGCGCGCGGAACGGAACGGGAACTCCCCGATCACAGTGGCGAGGGCCGCTCCGGACTCGGGCCACGAGGGCCTGTCACCGGTCTTCCCGAACACCACGGCCGGGCCACCATAGCGCTCCGGCCGACGCTTGTGGCAAGGATGTGGCAGTTGCCATAGATGTGCAATAAGCGCCTCGGGCCGCCCCCGGGGACACCCCGGAAAGCACCCGCGAGGTCACTCCCGAGGCCCCGTCAGGGCGTGCCCGCCGAAGCCCCGGCCGCCGTCGGCCGCCGCGCTCCACCAGGCGTCGACGGCCTCCTGGTCCATGGCCGCCCAGTCGGGGGTCGCCTGCACCTGCGCCCTGCCGAGCAGGCGGCCGACGTCGACCACGGCCCGGCCGGTGGGCGACCGTTCGGCGTCGTAGGCGCGGACCGCGGCGTCCAGGTCCGGCGCCTCGCGCAGCACACGCTCCAGCACCGCGGCGTCCTGGAGGGCCTTGACGGCGCCGCTTCCGGAGTGCGGGCGGGCGACGGCGGCCGCGTCCCCGGCGAGGACGAGCCGGCCCTCGCCGTAGTGCGGCACGGCCAGGTCGTAGATCGGCTGGACGTACGTCCCGGAGCGCGGGGTGCGCCGGACGACCTCCTGCCAGTACGGCGGGAAGTACCGCTCGACGACCGCCGCGTGGTGGGCGACGAGCTCCTCGGTGACCGTGCCGGCGGGCACACTGGTGGGGTCCCGGAGGGCAGGGCCGACGGAGGCGGGCGGCGCGGTGTAGAAGACCCAGTTCGCGGAGGTGCCCCGGCCGCCCGGGCCGGGAATGCGGTAGACGATCATATGGCCGCCCGGGAAGACGACGGTCGCGGCGTCGTGCTCGGGCCAGGCGTCGCGGGGGCCGGGCAGCAGTTCCACCGGCAGGGTGCCGCGCCAGGCCAGATAGCCGGCGTACACGGGCACGGTGGCCGCGCGGGTCGCGGCCCGGACGGCCGAGCGGTAGCCGTCGGCGCCGACGACCAGGTCGAAGCGCTCGGTGCGCCCGTCGGCGAACCGCAGCGCGGCGCCGTCCGGTCCCGGCAGCACCCGCTCGACGGCCGCGCCTCGGACATAGCCGACGGCGTCGGGCAGCCCCGCCCGCAACTCCCGCCAGAGCGATCCCCAGTTGTACGAGCGGAAGGGGAACGGCAGCACGCCCACCGCCCGCCCGGCGGGCGCGTCGCCGTCCCGCACGATCCAGGGGCGCCGGGTCAGCCGCCGCCAGGGCACGTCGGGCCCCAGGTGCCCGGCCGCCGCCAGCTCGGCGTAGCGGTCGTCGTGGACGGCGAGGCCGACGCCCCGGTCCTGGAGACCGCCGGCCGCCCGCTCGTACACCACGACCTCGTCCGCGCCGGCCCGCGCCGCGGCGAGCGCGGTGGCGCACCCCGCGATCGACCCGCCGACGACGGCCACCCGTGCTCCGCGCATGTCCGCTCCTTACGTCCCGACCCATGATTCCCGCGTTCGCCCGCGCTCCCCCGGGCCCGGAACCTACACTGCGCCGTCCGGGCGGTGGCAGCACGCCCGGGACGGTTCACCGACGTCCAGGTCATGGACGCTTCCGGCACGCCGGTGCTACCAGTGCAGTGGGTACGGCACCGTCCGGCGCGAGAAAGGGCTGACCGCCATGGCAGACACGGGACAACGGCCGGAGCCGCGGGTCGGGTTCGTACGCCGCATCGGGCTCTTCCAGGCCACCGCGCTCAACATGAGCCAGATGTGCGGCATCGGGCCGTTCGTCACCATCCCGCTGATGGTGGCGGCCTTCGGCGGTCCGCAGGCCGTCATCGGGTTCGTCGCGGGCGCGGTGCTGGCCCTCGCCGACGGGCTGATCTGGGCCGAGCTGGGCGCCTCGCTGCCGGGGGCGGGCGGCAGCTACGTCTATCTGCGGCAGGCGTTCCAGTACCGGACCGGCAGGCTGATGCCGTTCCTGTTCGTCTGGACGGCGATGCTCTTCATCCCGCTGGGCATGTCCACCGGGATCATCGGTTTCGTGCAGTACCTCGGCTACCTCTGGCCGGACATGGGGCAGACCCGAGGTGACCTGGTCGGGCTGGCCGTCATCGCGGTGATCCTCGCGGTGCTGTGGCGGCGGGTGGAGAACATCGCGAAGATCACGGTGGTGCTGTGGTGCGTGATGATCGCGTCCGTGGTGCTCGTCATCACCGCGGCCTTCACCCACTTCAGCCCCGACCGGGCGTTCACCTACCCCGCGCACGCGTTCGAGCTGACCACCAATCACTTCTGGATCGGCTTCGCGGCGGGCCTGACCATCGGCATCTACGACTACCTCGGCTACAACACCGCGGCCTATATGGGCGCCGAGATCAAGAACCCGGGGCGCACCCTGCCACGCGCCATCGTGTTCTCCATCCTCGGCATCATGGCGATCTACCTGCTGCTCCAGATCGGCACCCTGGGCGTCATCGACTGGAAGCAGATGCTCGACCCGGACTCCACGGCCTCCTCCTCGGTGGCCTCCGCGGTGCTGGAGAAGTCCTGGGGCGAGGGCGCGGCGAAGACCGTCACGGTGCTGATCCTCGTCACGGCCGTGGCGTCGGTGCTGGCCGGTCTGCTCGGCGGGTCCCGGGTGCCCTACGACGCCGCGCGGGACAAGGTCTTCTTCGGCTCCTTCGGCAAGCTGCACCCACGGCACCGCTTCCCGGTCCTCGGCCTGGCGTCGATGGGCGCCGTCACCGCCGTCGGCTTTCTGATCGGCCGTCATACGGATCTGGCGACGCTGATCCAGTTGCTGACCACGGTGATGGTGATCGTGCAGGCCCTGGCACAGGTGCTGGCCGTGACGGTGCTGCGCCGCCGTCAGCCGGCGCTGCGGCGCCCGTACCGCATGTGGCTCTATCCGCTGCCCAGCTTCGTGGCGCTGGTGGGCTGGCTGGTGATCTACGGCTACGCGGACAAGAACTCGCCCGGCCGGCACCCCATCGAATGGTCGCTGGCATGGGTCGCGGCGGGCTGTGTGGCGTTCCTGCTGTGGGCGCGGTACGAGAAGGTGTGGCCCTTCGGGCCGCGGGAGATCTCGGAGGAGTATCTGGAGGCCGCTGATCCGGATGTGGACCCGGACGGGGACCTGGACACCGGGCCGGACGTGGACCCGGACGGGGATCCGGGCCCCGCGAGCGGTGACGGGACCGGGCCCGGGGCCGGTCCGCGCGGCGGTCCCGGTGGTGACCCCGATGACGCGGCGCCCGCGCCGGTCTGACCCTGGATCACCCGCGGTGCCCGTTTTCCGGCCCGGGCACCGGTGACCGGTCCGAACGGGTGATAGAACTTGCATCCATGCCTGTGAGCCCCTCCCCCTCGTCGCCCCATCCCCCGCAGTCCTCGCACACCCGGGCGGCGCCGCCGCGCAGGCTGCTGTGGCACCACCTCATATTCGGGCTCTGGTTCCGCCCGGTCGAAGTGCTCGACGAGGCGCGGGACCGGAGCGTCTGGGGGGCCGCCACCTTCCTGTGCCTGCTCTGCGGGACGCTGGGGACGCTGGGCAACGACTCCTTCCGGGAGGGCTGGCGGGTAGGCCCCGGGCAGGCCCTGGAGGCGATGGCCCTCGCCGACGGGGTGCTGCTCCTCGCGAGCCTGCTGCTGGGGGTGGCCACCCAGGCCATCGCGCGCCGGCTCGGCGGCAACGGCAAGTTCGGCCCGACGGTCACCCTGTTCGTGGTGATCTTCTGGGCGACGGACCTGCCCCGGCTGGCGCTCGACGCGTGTCTGCCGGGCGACTCCTACGCGGTGCGGGCCGCCGCCTGGATCACCTCGGCCTTCGGCTACGCCTTCGCCGCGCTGCTGATACGGGGCCAGCACCACCTGCCGACGCACAAGGCGGTGGCCGCGGTGAGCGTGCAGATGCTGGCGGCGGTGGCCCTGCTGAAGTTCCCGGCCGGCGGATCCTGAGCTCCGCACCCGCTCTTCGGCGGGCGGCGCCGAGGGCGGGGCCCTCGAAGTCGAAGGCCCGCCCGGTGCGACGGGGGATGCACACCGGGCGGGCTCGAGGACATTTCTACCGCATCAACGATGGGTTATGCATCAAAAATCTGTTCGGCTTTGCTTAATTCCAACGAACAGGCAGCGAAATCAAGCCACGCGCCCGTATCGAGGGCCGCCACTCCAGCTCCTCGCGTGGCACATCGAGCGTCAGCCCCGGGAACCGCTCGAGCAGCGCTGCCAGCGCGATTTCCGTCTCCATCCTGGCCAGCGGCGCGCCGAGGCAGTAGTGGATGCCGTGCCCCAGCCCGAGATGCCCCTTTCGCTCGCGGTCCGGATCCAGCCGTTCCGGATCGTCGAAGTGACGAGGATCACGGTTGGCGGAGGCCACCGCGAGCAGCACCGTCTCCCCAGCGGGCACGGTCACACCGCCGATCTCGACGTCTTCCAGCGGAAAGCGGCGGATCGCCAGCGGCGCGGGCCCGTCCCAGCGGTTGAACTCGTCGAACGCGGCCCCCATTCCGTCCGGATCCATGCGCAACTGACGCATCAGCTCCGGATGGTCCAGGAGCGCCAGGACGGCGTTGGCGATGAGGTGGACGGTGTTCTCGTAGCCCGCGAAGAGGATCAGGAAGGCGAGCGAGGTCAGCTCGTCCTCCGAGAGCCGGTCGTCGCCCTCGCCGTCTCCGTCCCGGACCGCGATCAGGTCCGAGAGCAGGTCGTCAGCGGGCGCGGCGCGCTTGGCCGCGATCAGCTCGGTGAAGAAGCGCAGCAGCTCGCCTATGGCCTCCTTCATCAGGTGGGGGCGCTTCGGGTCGGGCGCGATCATCGCGTCCGTCCAGGCCCGGAAGTCCTTCCGGGCCTCCTGCGGCACCCCCAGCAGGTCACAGATGACCGTGATGGGCAGCGGGCCCGCGTAGGCGGCGAGCAGATCGGCGCGGCCGTCGGCCTCCACGGCGTCGAGGAGCGCGTCGGCCGTCCGCCGCACCGGCTCCCGGAGCTTCTCCGTCCGGCCGGGGGTGAACGCCTTGACGACCAGCCGCCGCACCCGTGTGTGGTCCGGCGGATCCATGTTCAGCAGGTTCGAGTCGAGGGCGGGCGGCAGCGAGAAGCCGCTGTAGTTCTCCCGCTTGGCGTGGGACTTGTCCAGGGACAGCCGGGGGTCGGCGAGACCCGCGCGGACGTCCTCGTAGCGGGTGACCAGCCACGCGGGCCGGCCGTCCGGGCCCGTGAAGCGGTGGACCGGGCCGGCCTCGCGGAGCCGGGCGTAGGTGCCGTACGGGTCGCTGACCAGCGTGGCGAGGTCGAAGGGCGCGGAGGCGCCGGGCAGGGCGGAGTTCTGCATGGAACCCGACTCTAGACAGGGGCGGGGGTGCCGGGCACCGGAGGGTGACACGCACGGGCGGCGCCGGGTCCGTATGGTGACGGACCCGGCGCCGGCCTGTGGCGCAGGCGGCCTTGACCCCCGTCCATGGCCGCCTCGTCTGTGGGCCGCGCGCCGTCAGGGACGGCTCGCCGCGCTGATCTCCCGTAGGTCGGTGAGGACCGCGTCGACCAGCGGGTCGTGGTAGACGTCCGCGACGCGGGCCAGGTGTTCGTGTTCCTCGGCCGGGTCCGCGCTGACGGTCACCACCACGCTGTCGGCGTGGGGGGCCGGCACATGCCCGGTGATCTGGTTCGCGAGGCCCCGGCGCAGGGCGGCGGCCTCGACGACCGCGGCGGTGCGCCGCTCGTCCAGGCCGGCGGCGCCCGCCTTCTCCCGGGCGAGGTCCAGCGCCAGCGGCTCGACATGGCGGCGGATGCCGCGCTGGATGTCGCGGATCTCCGCCATCCGGCGGTTGGCGCGCCACTCCAGGTCCGCGAAGGGCCAGCGGGCCGACCAGCGGTTCTCGTCGATGGTGACCTCGGGGGCATGCGCGGTGACGGACCGCCAGAGCGGGTCCAGCCGGCGCAGCCGCCGCCAGGCGGAGACCCGGGGGCCGGCCGCGGGCAGCGAGAAGCCGAGCAGCACCAGCAGCGCGGCCACCGAGGCGCTCATCGGCGCCACGCCGTTGGACAGCCAGTAGAGCTCGTTGCCGGTCCAGGACAGGACGAAGCCGACCAGCTTGCACAGGCAGTACAGCAGGCCGAGCCAGCAGCCCGCGGCCAGCGTGCGCAGGCCCTTGGCGAGCCATGAGCGGCCGAGCCGGGCGGCGTAGCGCGGGCACAGGGCGCCGAGCCCCGCGAGGCTCGTCCCGAAGATGGCCAGATACAGCACCAGGAAGGCGACCACTCCGGGCGCGTCGGCGTAGGCGGTGCTGAAGTCGCGGGGGTGCTCCACATCGTCCGGACGGCCGACGGCGAAGCAGACGACGGCCGTGAGCCAGGCGACGCCCACCACCGCGATCGCGAACCTCGCCCGGGCGGCGGCGCGGGCCTCGGCGGCCGCGTCGCCCCGGCTGGTCCAGCGCAGGAGCAGCACGGTGGCGCCGGACGCGAACAGCACCACGGCCGAGTAGAGGAAGACCATGGCCAGGTTGGCCACGCCGGTCAGGCGGTCGAAGGCGCGGTAGACGCTGGGCGCGGAGAAGAGGAAGACGATGGGCACGCCGGAGGTCATCAGGGCCGTGAGGCCCAGGTCGACGTTGCCGCGGTCGCGGAACCAGGCGCGGGCCTTGTAACCGACGATGCACCAGGTGATCGCGGAGAAGGTGAGGTAGAGGGCGTCAAACATCGGCGCCTCCCTCCCTCAGCTGACGGCGCACGTGCTGGAGCGCGGGGCCGAGGGACGCGGCGAGCGCGGCGGCCTCGCCCTCCAGCGGGGTCTCCTGACCCGGCGGCGGGGGCACGACCTTCTCCATCAGGAGGGTGCCGAGGATCTCGGTCTCGCGTTCGGTGAGGTTGTCGTAGCAGTGGTGGCGGGCGAGGCCCATGGTCAGGCCCATGCGGCGCATGGCGGTGGCCACGTCGACCGACGGCGTCCAGACCTTGAGGGCGTCCTCGGTGACGGCCGGGTCCTGGTCGTGGCCGAGCAGGAGGTGGCCGATCTCGTGCAGGACGATGTGGACCTGGTGCCAGGGCGAGGTCTTCTGCTCGTAGATGACCCAGAAGGAGTCGTCGGTGGTGGCCGTCATGCCCGAGACCACGCCGTTCAGGCTCATCGGGACGAGGCGGATGGGACGGCCCACACGGCCCGCGACGATGTCGCACAGGCCCTGGAGATCCGTGGACGCGGGCAGCGCGAGCTCATGGATGAGCTGCTTGCACCGGCGCCGTATGCGCCCCACTCGCATCCCTGCACCGTCCTCGTCCTCGGTACGCCGCCAGTACGTGAAGAGCCGGTCATCCGCCGTGACGGTCACGAGCGCTCCTCAGCACCCGCGTCGGGCGGGTCGGCCGGAAGGTTCATCTGCTGCCGGAACTGGGCGATGATCGTGTTGAGGCTGTCCTGGACCTCGGGCGGCAGCCCCACGGAGCGCAGGGCGATGGCCCGGACCCGCTGGTCCCGCATGGCGACGAGGAAGCGGACCTCCTCCTCCACCCGCTCGGCCTGCGAGGCCGAGAGGTCGCCCATCAGATAGCCCACGGGCACGGCGAAGAACTTCGCCAGCGCGCGCAGCACGTCCGGGCTGGGGTTGGCACGGCGGCCGTTGCGGAGCATCGACAGATACTGCTCGGTGAGCTTGACCCCGCCGTACTCCTCGGTGCCGCGGCAGATCTCCTCCGCCACGTGCGCGTTGGTGTACGGGGCGCCGGGCGGGTGCATGTTCGCGAACAGGTAGTTGAGCCGCGCCGCGAGCGGGCTGCCCGCCTCGCCCGCCGACCTGTCGCCCCCGGTTGCCATCCGCTCCGTCCTCACGAGCTTGTTTCCGCGATCTTCCCCACGTCACCTCACGGCCAGTTAAGAAGAACCCGGCCGCGGAGAGCATCCTGTCACGGGAGGAAGCCCTCGCACTAGTCCGTGCCACGTCACGGCTGGGCCACGGACTTAACCACGGGTTGATGACGCCCCGTGAGACGGCCCGCGCGGAGCGTGGCAAGGATGCGTCGAGGTCGCTGCAAGCATTCCGTCAGACCCCTTGGGAATCCCCTGGATCCGAGCATCGGCCGGCCGGGGAGGCCGGCCCGTGAAGAGGGGGATGGTGCCCATGTCCGCGATCCTGGGGAGCCCGGAGCCGGACCGCCGGTGGCTGACGCTGCCGGACTGCAAACGCGTGCTGGTCGTCGTGCACACGGTGACCTACGGCCAGCGGCTGCGCGATGTGTTCTCGCTGATGGAGGGGGATCTGCGGATCCAGGTGACCTTCACGGTCGCCCCGCACGCGCTCGGCGAGGGCGCCGCCCGCTTCCTGCGGGACCTGGGGGTGGCGGTGCTGCCGTGGCGGGCGGCGGTGCGCGAGGAGTTCGACCTGGCGCTCGCGGCGGGCTCCCGGGGGATCGAGAAGGTGCGCGGGCCACTGATCCGGCTCTCGCACGGCGCCGGGCACATCAAGCTGCTGCGCGAGGGCGGGCGGACGTCGGCGCCGGCGGCGGAGCGCCCGACGGGCATGCTCAGCCGGGAGTACCTCACCCGTGACGGCAGGGTCGTGCCGGCCGCCGTCGCGCTCGCGCACGACCGGGACCTCGCCGAGCTGACGCGCTGGTGCCCGGAGGCGGTGCCGGTGGCGACCGTGGTCGGCGACCCCTGCTACGACCGGATCGTCGCGAGCCTGCCGCACCGGGAGGCGTACCGCCGGGGGCTGGGTCTGAGCGACCGGCAGCAGCTGGTGGCCGTCACCACCACCTGGGGCCCGTCCTCGTCCTTCGGCCGCTTCGACGCCCTGCTGCCGCGATTACTCAGCGAGCTGCCGCCCGACCGGTACCGGGTGGCCGCTCTCGTGCACCCCAACGTGTGGGCCGGACACGGGGACCGGCAGATCCGCACCTGGCTGGCGAGCTGCCGGGCGCGCGGGCTGGCGCTGGTGCCGCCCGAGGCGGACTGGCGGGCGGTGCTGGTCGCCGCGGACAAGGTGATCGGCGACCACGGCTCGCTGACGTCCTACGCCACGGTGACCCGGGCGCCGGTGCTGCTCGCCCGCTTCCCCGAGCGCGAGGTGCACCCGGCGTCCCCGGCCGCGGCGCTCGCCCTCGCCGCGCCCGCGCTGTCGCCGCTGCACCCGCTGGAGGGGCAGCTGCGGTACGCGGCGACCGAGTACCGGCGGCGGGAGTACGCGCGGGTGGCCGCCCTGCTGTCCTCCGAGCCGGGCCGCTTCAACCGGCGGATGCGCGCGCTGATGTACCGCCTGCTGGGCCTGGGACAGCCCGCGTACGCGCCGGTCACCGAGCCGGCCGAGGTGCCGCCCCCGCTCGACGGCGGCGTCCCGGTGCCCGGCGCGGCGGGGCCGGGGGCGTGACGGCCGTGGAGCGCGCCCTGGCGGTCGTCCGCCTGACGGCCGGTGACCGGCGGCCGGTGACGGTGGAGCTGACGGCCACCGACCGCTGGAGCGCGGACCCCGGGCCCGGCCGGACGGGGCGCCCGGCGGGTGTGGACGTCCACTGGAGCGTGGACCCGGACGCCCGCCGGGACGGGCGCTGGACGGAGACCGCCGACGTCCTCCGCTGCGGGCGCCCGGCCCCCGGCCCGGCCGCGGCGGCGCGCCGGGCGCACTGGCTGCTGACCCGGCACCCGGGCTGCCTGCTCACCTCGGTGCCGGACGCGGCGGGCGGCTGGGTGATCGGCCTCCGCGACGGCCGCCTGCTGATGGCGTCCCCGCGCCCGGCCGTTCCGCCGGTCCCCGTCGGCGCGGCCCTGACGTCGTTCCTGCACGGCTGGCTGACGGCCGGACGGGCACTGGAGGAACTGGCCGTCGTGCGGTTCTCACGGCCGGGGGCGAGGGTGTCGGTGCGCCTGCGCCCCCGGTGCGGCGGCCGCCCCGGCGAACGGGGACCCGGGACCGGCCTCGCGGAGGCGGGTACGTAGACGACCCGCCGGTGGGGCCTACGGGCGCGGGCCCACCGGCCGCCACCGTGCGGTCCGGGCCCGGGCCGGCCTCCCGGAGGCGCGAACGTAAACGGATCGCACCGGGGGGACCCACGGGCGCGGGCCCGCCCGCCGCCCGCGACGGCGTGGTTCCGGGTCCGATCGGGCTTCACAGAGGCAGGCGCACCGGCGGGGCCCGCCCGCGGACCCCGCCCTCCGTCACCGTGCGTCCGCGGGCCCGGGGCCGGTCTCGCGGAGGCGGGTGCGGAGGCGGGCCGCGTCGGTGGGGCTCACCGGGTCGTAGAGGGCCAGGGAGCGGGTGAACCAGCGGACGGCCTCCGTGGGGGCCCGGTGTTCCTGGCAGGCCTGGCCGAGGTACTCCATCGTCCGGGCCTGCCAGTGGACGGAGCCGGCGTTCTCGAACTCCACCAGGGCGCGCAGGAGTCGCCGCATCCCCGTCCGGGCGTCGCCGCCGCGGGCCGTGGCGTGGCCGAGGAGGGCGAGGGCGCGGGCCGCGTCGTAGGAGTCGCCCTCGGCGACGAGTTCGGCGCGGGCCGTGGCCAGCCGGCCGGCCGCGAGGTCGGGCCGGTCGTGGGCCAGGGCGATCTCGCCCAGGCACACGCGGGACAGCGCCGCGCCACGGGTGTGGCCGATGGCCTCCCGGAGGGTCAGCGCGTGGCCGTAGTGCACCTCGGCGTCCCGGGTGCGGCCCGCGCCGAAGTGGGCCCGGCCGAGCCCGTGCAGAGCCTGGGCCCGCTGGCGTTCGTCGCCGTCCTCGGTGGCGTGGCGCAGGGCGTCCTCGAACCAGCGGGCCCCTTCGTCGAAGCGGCCCGTGTGGCACAGGCCGCTGCCGCCCGAGGTCAGCATCCGGCCCTCGCCCGCCCGGTGTCCGGCGCGGCGGGCGGCCGCGAGGCCCAGCGCGTGGGCTTCGTTCCACAGGTCGTAGGGCCGCAGCCGGAGGAAGAGCGGCCACATCGCGTCGACGAGCTGCCAGGTGCTCGCGTCCCAGCCCTCGCGGGCGGCGAGGCGGAGGGCGGCCATGAGGTCGTAGCGGTGCTCGTCCAGCCACGCGAGCGCCGGGGCCTGGGCGTCGAACGCCACCGGCGGGGCGGGCTGCCGGCCGTAGTCGCGCGGCAGGTTGCGGTGGCTCGGGGTGAGGAGCGCCTCCGCCGCGGTGGCGGTGGCGAGGCACCAGTCGACGAAGCGGCGGAGCGTGACCCGCCGTTCGGGCTCCGGCAGGTCGGTCTCGGCCCGGCCCGCCGCGTGCTGGCGTACGAGGTCGTGGAAGCGGTAGCGGTCGCGCGCCCCGGGGGCCCGGCTCGTCCCGGTCTCCTCCAGGAGGTTCACTTCCAGGAGGAGTTCCAGCAGGTCCTCGGCCTCCTCGGGCGGCACGCCGCACACGGCGCCGACCATGGGGCCGTCGTAGCGGGTGACGGGGAGCAGTCCCATGCGCCGGTAGGCGTCGGCGGCTCCGGCGGGGAGCGTGGCGAACGACTCGTCCAGGGCGGTGCGCACGGCGGTGTCCCCTTCCACTCCGAGGGTCTCCAGCGGGCCGCGCCCCCGGGTGAGCGCCGAGGCGAGCGCGGCGACCGAGCGGCGCGGGCGGGCGGCGAGCTGTGCGGCGGCCAGGCAGACGGCGAGCGGCAGGCAGGCGCACAGGCCGACGACCTCGCGCGCGGCCGGGCGGTCCGCCGCGACGCGGTCGCCGCCCACGCCCCGGGTGAAGAGCTCCAGCGCCGCCGCGGGGTCGAGCATGCCGACCTGGTGGAAGCCCGCCCCGTCGACGCCGAGCCCGGTGAGCCGGTGCCTGCTGGTGACCACGACGAGGCTGCCGGGGGCGGCGGGCAGCAGAGTGCGCACCTGGGCGGCGGACAGGGCGTTGTCGAGCATCACGACGAGCCGGAGGTCGGCGGTCAACGAGCGCCACAGGGCGGCCTGTTCGGCCAGGGAACCCGGGATCGAGGCCGCCCCGAGGGCGCGCAGGAAGCCGGCCAGGGCCTCGGTGGGACCGGCCGGGCCGGCGGGGGTGTGGCCGCGCAGGTCGGCGTAGAGCTGCCCGTCGGGGAACTCCGGGGCCAGCGCGCTCAGCCAGCGGCTGACGAGGGCGGTCTTCCCGACACCGGCGGGACCGCTGACCACGGCGACCTGGGGAGCGGAACCTCCCGCCCGTGCGGCCCGCAGGGCGTCGAGTGCACGCAGATCGCGCGCCCGGCCGGTGAAGTGCGCGGGTACGGGCAGGAGTTGACGCGGCACGGGGGGCCGCCGGGGCGACGGGGCGGCGTGGTGGAGATGGACGCCACCGTGGATGTCCCGTGCCTGGACGCTGGACCCGGCGACCAGGGTGTGCCCGGCGAGGGTGTTGGAGTGCCCGGCCGAACGGCCGGCCGTGGGGGCGGCGCCGGGGGCACGGGTGCCGTCGGCGGAGTCGCCGCCTCCGCGACCGACGGCCTCACCGGCCGTACGGGCCGCCAGGTGATCGGCACCACGCCCGTCGGGTCGGCCGACGGCGTCGCCGACGCCACGACCCGCGGCCTCACCGGCCGCACCCCCCGCGGCGTCGCCGCCCGGCGCGCGCCCCGCCCCCGCCGGCGCGTACTCCCGCACCCATTCCCGTAACCCCGCCCGCAGTTCCCCCGCCGCTCCGCCCTCGACGTGCCGGTGCAGCACGCCCGCGAGGTCCGCCAAGCGGTCCGGGCGTCCGTGGGCCGCGGCGGCCCAGGCGGCCGCGAGGGCCGCGTCCGACTCCCGGGCGCTACCGGTCAGTCGCTCCAGGGCCCGTCTCGCCGACGGGCCCTGCGGCCCGCCCGGCGGCAGGGCGCGTACGAATGCTTCGGTGAGCTCCCCCTCGGTCATGGGTTCCGCCGTCATGCCCCTCCCCCCTGCGCGGCCACACCGCCACATGCACACGACATGGCCATTCGGCAATCCTTGGCCTGAGCCCTACCCCTCCGAGACCGGTTCCGATCGTGTTTGGCGGCGCGACAGCCGAATTCCAGGCGCTCCTTCACCACCTGGCACCAATGTTTGACGCTGTGTCATGCTCATCCTTCCGATCGGACGTCCCGGGGGAAGGGGCGCAGGTGGAGTTCCGGCTCTTGGGCACCATCGAGCTGCGGGCCGGCGGGCGGCGCAGCGGACTGGATTCCGGCAAGGCGCGCTGCACGCTCGCGGCCCTGGCGTACGACGTGGGCCGCCCGGTGAGCCTGGACACCCTGATCCACCGGATCTGGGACGACGACCCGCCGCGCCGCGCCCGGGAGAACCTGTACACCTACGCCTCCCGCATCCGCACCGCGCTCCGCAAGGTCGGCGGCCCGGACGCCCCGGCGCTCACCAACCACGCCCACACGTACGTCCTGGAGGCCGACCCCGAGTCCGTCGACGTGCGCCGCTATCTGAGCCTGACCACGCGGGCCCGCGCGCTGGCGGAGAGCGGCGACGCGGAGCAGGCGCTCCGGCTGCTGGACGAGGCGGGCCGGCTGTGGCGCGGCGAGCCGCTGACCGGGCTGTCCGGCTCCTGGGCCGAGCACGTGCGCGCCACGGCCGAGGCCGCGGGCCTGGCGGCCGCCCTCACCCGGGCCGGCCTCGACCTGCGGCTGGGCCGCTTCGCCGACGCCGTGCCGGAGCTGTCGGCGCTGGCCGCCCGGCACCCGACCCACGAGGCGCTGGCCGGGCACCTCGCGCTGGCCCTGCACGGCTGCGGCCGCACCGCCGAGGCGACCCACCTGCTCCGGCAGGTCACCCACCGGCTGGTCACCGAGCACGGCACCGACCCGGGCGAGGAGCTCCAGCGCGTCCAGCACGGCATCCTCAACGGCTCGCCCGCGGTCCGGCTGCTGCCCCGGGCGGGCGGGGACGACGGGCTCCGGGAGCGGACGACCGTGCCCGACAACCTGCCGCACGACATCCCCTGGGTGGGCCGGACGGACGAGCTCCACCGGCTCGCCACCGCCCTGACCCCGGCGTCGGGCACCCCGCGCGCCGTCGTGGCCCTGGAGGCGATCGACGGCATGGCGGGCGTAGGCAAGACCGCACTCGCCGTCCACACCGCGCACGAGCTGCGGGACCGCTTCCCCGACGGGCGCCTCTACCTCAACCTCGGCGCGCACGCGTCCTTCCAGGAGCCGCTCACCCCGGAGGCCGCGCTGGGCCGGCTCCTGCGGCTGATCGGCGTACCCGCCGACCGGCTCCCGCGGCAGCTGGACGAACTGACGGCCCTGTGGCGCACCCTGCTGGCCGACCGGCACGCGATCGTCGTACTGGACGACGCCGCCGGGCCCGAGCAGGTGCGCCCGCTGCTGCCCGGCGCCACCCCCTCGCAGATCGTCATCACCAGCAGACGGCGGCTCACCGGCCTGCCCGGGGTCCGGCCCATCTCCCTGGACGTCCTGCGCCGGGCCGAGGCCGTCGCCCTCTTCCACGACCGTGTGGGGGCCCGGCGCCCGGCCGATGAGGCGCAGACGGCCGAGATCGTCCGGCTGTGCGGCTATCTCCCGCTGGCCATCGAGATGGCGGCGAGCCGGTTCCTCTGCCACGGCTCGTGGACGGCGCGCGACCTCGTGGACCGGCTCGCGCGGCCCGGCCGCCTCGCCGAGATCCGCGACGGCTCCCGGGACCTGGCCCGTACGTTCGCCTTCTCCTACCGGTCCCTGACCCCGGTGCAGCAGAGCGCGTTCCACCGGCTCAGCCTGCACATCGGCTCGGAGTTCGGTGTCTACGCGGCCGCCGCGCTCACCGGACTCCCGTTCGACGACACGGAACGCGTTCTGGAGGACCTGCTGAACTTCCACCTGCTGGAGGAGCCCACTCCGTACCGCTACCGCATCCACGACCTGCTGCGCGAGTACGCCCGTACGCTCGTGGCCACCGAACACGTCGACGACCCCGGCGGCGACGAGCGGGCCGTGGGACGGCTCACGGACTTCTACCTCTTCTGCGCGGACCGCGCCGACCGCGCGCTGTTCCCGCACCGCGCCCGGACCGCGGTCGCCCTCGCCCGCCCGCCGGCCGAGGCGCCCGCGTGGCTGGACCCGGCGGGCCCTCGGGAGTGGTTCGCCACCGAGGCCGCCAACCTGCTCGCGCTCGTCGACCACGCGCGGCGCTGCGCCCCGCCGCGCCGGGCCGCGCTGCTCGCCCACGTCCTCGGCGGTTTCCTGGAGTCCGAGGGTCTGTGGACGGTGGCCGAGCCGCTGCACGAGCATGCCGTGGCGTACTGGCGGGACGCGGAGGACCGCCGGGCCGAGGCCCGTTCCCTGCTCGACCTCAGCGCCGCGCGCAACGCCGCCGCGCGCTACGACGAGGCCGTCGCCGAGGCGGGCAGGGCCCTCGCCCTGTCCCGGGCGACGGGCGACCGCGAGGCCGAACCGGAGGCGCTGCGCTGCCTCGCGCTGCCCCATCTCTACACGGGGCGCAACCACGAGGCGCTGGCCTTCGTCCAGGAGGCGCTGTCGATCCACATGCGCACCTCCGACCGATTACAGCAGGCGCGCTGCCTCAACAACATGGGTTTCGCCCTCTTCGAGCTGGGGCGGCACCCGGAGGCGCTGGAGTGCTTCCTGGACGCCCTCTCCCGCTTCCGTGAGATCGACGACCGCCGGGGTCAGGGCCAGGCCCTGAACAACACCGGTGAGATCTACTCCCTGCTGGGCCTGGAGGACCGGGCGATCCGCGCGTACACACAGGCGCTGGCCCTGGCCCGCGCGGTGGGCGGCCGCGCCAACCGGGCGACGGTCGAGATGAACCTGGCGAACGCGCTGATGCGCTCCGGCGAGGTGGAACAGCCGCTGGCCCTGTGCCGCCAGGCGCTGGCCACTTTCCGCGACATCGCGGACCGCCGCCACGAGTCCATCGCCCTCAACACCCTGGGCCGGGCCCTGGGCCGGGCGGGCCAGGACGAGGAGGACATGGCCCACCAGTGGGCGGCGCTCGCCCTGGCACGCCGGATCGGCGCGGCGCAGGAGGAGGGGCACGCGCTGCGTGACCTGGCCGCCGCGGAGACCCGGACCGGGCGTTTCCGTAAGGCGGAAGAGCACCTGACGGCGGCGCTGGCCGTCAACCGGCGGGTGGATTCGCCGCTGGAGGAGGCGGGGACGCTGGACCGGCTGGCGGAGCTCCGGGAGGCCACGGGGGCGCCGGTGGAGGCGCGGGAGTTGCGGCGCGCGGCGGAGGCGATCAGGCATCGCCTGAGCAGGTCGCGATCAAGCGAGATCGATCAGGAGTCGACCGAACTCGAGCTTTCTTGATCAGGGATCTTGACCTGGAGCTGGATATCGATATTCTTCCCGAGCGTTGTATGAATATATGACGCCAGCTCAACTGTACGTATTCGTCAGCACGTTGAGAGGCGACCCCTTGTTCAGCACGTTCATGCGCATCCTCGGGGTGTGCATCGCTTCCTGACCCCCGTCTGTGCCCGCCGGGACCGTTCAGCGCGTCCCGGTGGGCCCTCCGGGCGTCCAGTCGATGTCCCGCCCCTGGATCAGCGTACCCACCCGGGCCTGACCCGAGACCGTGTTCGTCACCGAGCTGTTGTCGACCGGGAGCCGGCACCTCGCTTCCGCCGCCCACGTCCTGAACTCCTCGGCGAGCCGAGGATCCCGCAACGCCCCCGCGAACAGCAACGCCGCCAGCGCCCGCACCTGCTCCCCGTCCGCCGGATCGAGCGGCAGCGCCACCGGCTCCGCGGCCGGCTCGCCCCTTCCCCTGCCGACCGCCCGCCGGGCGAGGTCCGCCAGGGAGCCCCAGACCTGCCGTCCCGCCTCCGTGCCCACGGACCCCGCGGCTGCCGTCACCGCGGTCGTGATCGCGCTCAGTGATACCGGATCGACCGTCACAGCCACTCCCCCACCTCGCCACCGGACACGCCCGTGCCGGTCCAGGCTATCCGCGCGGGACACCCGGGCCCACCCGGCCGAACGGTGAAACCGGTGAAATCCCTTACGGTTCTGGCGCGTCGGCGCCTCCCGGCGGGCGTACGACCCGTAGGACGATGACACGCTCCCCGCCCGCATCCGGAGAGGAATCCGTCCCATGCGCAGACCCCTCGCCCTCCGCGGCCTGGTCACCGTGCTCGCCGGGCTGCTGGCCGTGTCGCTGCCCGGCCCGGTCACCGCCCGGGCCGCGGCTTCCCCGGGCGGCTCCCCCGCCGTCGCCGCCTCCTCCTACTGGACCCCCGCGCGCATGGCCGCCGCGCGCCCGGCCGTGGAGTCGAAGGGGCCCGGGGAGCGGCCCGCCGCCGGAGCGTCCGTACCGCCGAGCCGGCCCTTCGACGGGCTGCCGCAGGTGGGAACGTTCTTCTGGACCGACGGGAGCGGCACCGGCCGGTTCTGCGGCGGTACGGTCGTCCGGAGCCCGCACCGCGACCTCGTGGTCAGCGCGGCCCACTGCCTGCGCTCACCGGACACCAAGAAGCGGCTGTCGTTCGTGCCGCAGTACCACGACGGGCTCAAGCCGCACGGGGTGTTCCCCGTGGAGGCGATCCACATCGACCGGCGGTACTACGACCTGGGCACGGACGGGGGCGCCCGCTGGGACTTCACCGTGGTGCGGGTCGGCGGGCGGGCCGACGGCACGGACGTGGAGGACGCCGTCGGCGGCTTCGACCTCAGGATCCGTCCCGGGTACCGGCACCGCGACGTACGGCTGATCGGCTATCCGGGCAACAGCGACGCCACCTACCCGAAGCCGCTGACCTGCCGCTCCGAGACCCGCCGCTGGACCAGCACCGACCCCAAGGCCCCGGGCGACTTCCTGGAGATCGCCTGCGCGGGGTACGTGGGCGGTACGTCGGGCGGGCCGTTCCTCGTACGCGGGGCGGGCGGCGGGTACGCGCTCATCGGGGTGATCGGCGGCTACCACACCGGTGGCGACACCCCGGACATCTCCTACAGCTCGTACTTCACGGAGGCCCTGCGCGCGCTCTACCGGCACGCGGTGGCGGGGGACCCGCCCGCACGGCGGTGAGCGCTCGCGGCACGGGGCCCCGGGCGCTCACCGCCGGTCGTCACTGCTGCCGCGCCGCCCGGTGCGGGTGGCGGGTCAGCTTGTAGCCGCCGATGGCCGCGAGCGCGCCGAGCACGGCCCCGCCGACGGTCCACGCCCAGCGGGCGGACCACCAGCCGCCGTTCCAGCCGGACTCCGGCTCGGCGACGGCGGCCGCGTGCAGCGGTGCCACCTCGCCGCCCTCGGCGTGGGCGCCGCCCGCGTCCTCGGCGTCCGCCCGGAGCTCCGCCTTCACCGGCAGGCCCAGGTCCTGGTCGGGCACGTCGGAGACGGTGAGGCGGACGTAGTAGGCGCCGGGCAGCGGGTCGTTGGCCCACCGGTCGGCCCAGGGGCGTACGGTCCGCAGCGTGCACGTCACCTTGACGGTGGTGTCCTGCCGCAAGGCCCGCTTCGTCGGCTCGCCGGAGGCGCACGCCTGGCGGCGGCGCAGCCCGTCGAAGACGTCGAGCTGCCAGGTGGCGCCGCCGTGCCGGGTGGCCGCCTCGGGCAGCTGCACGGTGGCCTCGGCGGTCGCCCGCTGTCCGGCGCCGGCCGGGAACTGCCAGTACAGGTAGTCACCCGTCGAGGCGCTCGCGGTGGCCTTCTGCCCCTGCTTGACGGGGGTGGCGGTCCGGAAGGTGGTGCCGGCCTCCGTGGGAGCGCCGTCCTCGCCGCCGGAGACGGCCGGGCTCGGGGAGGCCGCGGTGGCGGCGCCCGCCGTGGTGAACAGGGTGGCGGCGGCGAGCAGTACGGCCGCCGCCGGCCGTGCCATGGTCGTGACCCTCATCAGTTCGCCCTCCACACCGACACGCGCCAACGGGACACCCAGCCCCACACCAGCCCGGCGATCAGCCCGGTCAGCGCGAGGACGGCCAGCAGCACCCAGCCGCGGCCGAGGCCGAAGGCCGCGATGTCGGAGGGGCTGTCGGGCGAGTCGGTCAGGTCGACGGCCAGCTCGACGGGCAGGCCCGGGTCGCGCTTGACCGAGGCGGGCGCGGAGAAGGAGTGCGAGACCTCCAGGCAGACCGTCCGGGCCTCCTTGTCCTCCTCGTCGTCGCCGCTCTTGCCCACGGGGTAGCGGAGACCGGACGACATCACGTCCGTCCGCCCGCTGCCGGCGTCACTGCCGCGTACGAGTTCCCGGCCGCCCGGTCCGACAGCCCGGATCAGTACGCCGTAGTCCCGGTCGACGGCGCGGTCGGCACCGACGCTCACCGAAGTGCGCAGCTCCTGGCCGGGCTTGACCTGGACCTTGTACCAGCGGTGCTCGGAGAACGTGGCGCGGTCGGTCCACAGGCCGGCGCCGAGCTCGGGCGCCTTGGCGCACTCGTCGGCGCCGTTGACGGGCTTCGGGGTCTCGACGGGCACCTCGGCCCGGCGGACGAGCTGCTTGATGCGGCCCGAGAGCTCGTCCTTGTGCTGCACGGAGGTGTACGTGCCGCCGGTGGCCTCGGCGATGCAGCTCAGCTGCTCGCGGGTCTTGTCGTCGTGGGCCAGACCCAGCGTGTCGATGGTCAAGTGGGTGCCCTTGGCGGCGAGTTCGCGCGCCACGTCGCACGGGTCGGGCTGGCCGCAGGAGTCCTCGCCGTCGGTGATGAGCACGATGCGGCGGGTGCCGCCGTCGGTGCCCAGGTCCTGGTCGGCACCGCGCAGGGCGTAGCCGATCGGCGTCCAGCCGGTGGGCTGGAGGGTCGCGACGGCGGTCTTGGCCTCGGTGCGGTCGACCGGGCCGACGCGGTAGAGCTGCTTGCTGTCCTTGCAGCCGAGTGTCTTGTCGTCACCGCCGTAGTCGGCGCCGAGGGTGCGGATGCCCAGCCGCACCCCGCTCGGGACCGCGTCGATCACCTCGCCGAACGCCTCCTTGGCGACCGACATGCGCGACCGGCCGTCCAGGTCGGTGGCCCGCATCGAGCCGCTGACGTCCAGCACCAGCTCGACCTTGGGTGAGTTCTTCGAGGGGCCGTCGGCGGCGTTCGCCGGGGCGATTCCTGCGGCCAGCGCGGCGAGCAGGGCGCACGCGCCCGCCGCGAGCCGTTTTGTGGTGATCATCCGGAGATCCTATTGATCAGCGGGGGCGCGGCCAAACGGCGCGTGGAAGTTTTGGACTGATCAGTACGATACAGTCGCGCCAAGACCGACCGGTACAAAACTTGGGAGACACGATGACGAAGCCGCTGACCGGCAAGGTCGCACTGGTGACGGGTGGTTCGCGCGGCATCGGGGCCGCGACGGCGCGGGCGCTCGCCGGGCAGGGCGCGGACGTGGCGATCTCCTACGTCGCCTCGCCCGACCGGGCCCGCGAGGTCGTCGCGGACCTCACGGCCATGGGCGTACGGGCGTCCGCCCACCGGGCCGACCAGGGGGACGAAGCACAGGTCACGAGCCTCGTGGAGGCCGTGGCGGCCGAGTTCGGGCGACTGGACGTCCTGGTGAACAACGCCGGGACGGCCTTCACCGGCCGCGTCGACGACCCCGGGGTCGACCCGCGGGCCGTGGACCGGCTCTTCGCCGTCAACGTCCGCGGGGTGCAGGCCGCGATCAGGGCCGCCGCCCGGGTGCTCGCCGACGACGGACGGATCGTCACCGTCGGCTCCAACCTCGCCGTCCGGCCGGGCTTCGCGGGCATGGCGGACTACGCGGCGACCAAGGCCGCGCTGGTCGCCTACAGCAAGGGCGCCGCACGCGACCTGGCCCCGCGCGGCATCACCGTCAACGTCGTCCAGTCGGGTTCCGTGGCGACGGACATGAACCCGCCGGAGGGTCCCTTCGCGGACGCGCAGCGGGCCGGCAACGCCCTGGGGCGGTTCGGACGGCCGGAGGAGATAGCCGCCGGCATCGTCTTCCTCGCCGGCCCCGGCGCGTCGTTCGTCACCGGGGCCGTCCTCGACATCGACGGCGGCTACCTGGCGTAGCCGCCGCCCCGCCGGGATCGCGGGAGGACTACTCCTCGCCCTCCAGCTCGCCCTCCGTCTCCAGGAACGCCCGGCGCAGCCCGTCGAGGGTCTCGGCGTCGGGCTTGGCCCACATGCCGCGGCTCTCGGCCTCCAGGAGGCGCTCGGCGATGCCGTGCAGGGCCCAGGGGTTGGCCTCCTGGAGGAAGGCGCGGTTCTCCGGGTCCAGGACGTAGGTCTGGGCGAGCTTGTCGTACATCCAGTCGGGGACGACGCCGGTGGTGGCGTCGTAGCCGAAGAGGTAGTCCACGGTGGCCGCGAGCTCGAAGGCGCCCTTGTAGCCGTGGCGGCGCATGGCCTCGATCCAGCGGGGGTTGACCACCCGGGCGCGGAAGACGCGGGAGGTCTCCTCGACCAGGGTGCGGGTGCGGACCGTCTCCGGGCGGGTGGAGTCGCCGATGTACGCCTCGGGGGCGGTGCCCTTCAGCGCCCGTACGGTCGCGACCATGCCGCCGTGGTACTGGAAGTAGTCGTCGGAGTCGGCGATGTCGTGCTCGCGGGTGTCCGTGTTCTTGGCCGCGACCGCGATCCGCTTGTACGCCGTCTCCATCTCCTCGCGGGCCGGGCGGCCTTCGAGGCCCCGGCCGTAGGCGTAGCCGCCCCAGACGGTGTAGACCTCCGCCAGATCGGCGTCGGTGCGCCAGTCCCGGCTGTCGATGAGCTGGAGCAGGCCCGCGCCGTAGGTGCCCGGGCGGGAGCCGAAGATGCGGGTGGTGGCGCGGCGTTCGTCGCCGTGGGCCGCGAGGTCGGCCCGGGCGTGGGCGCGGACGTAGTTCTGCTCGTCCGGCTCGTCCAGGGACGCCGCCAGCCGCACCGCGTCGTCCAGGAGGCCGATGACGTGCGGGAAGGCGTCGCGGAAGAAGCCGCTGATGCGCAGGGTGACGTCGACGCGCGGACGGCCCAGCTCCTCCGGGGTGACGGGCTCGAGTCCGGTCACCCGGCGGGACGCCTCGTCCCACACGGGACGGATGCCCATCAGGTGCAGGGCCTCGGCGATGTCGTCGCCGGCGGTGCGCATGGCGCTCGTCCCCCACAGGGAGAGGCCGACCGACTTCGGCCAGTCGCCGTGGTCGGCGCGGTAGCGCTCCAGGAGGGACTCGGCGAGCGCCTGCCCGGTCTCCCAGGCGAGCCGGCTGGGCACGGCCTTGGGGTCGACGGAGTAGAAGTTGCGGCCCGTCGGGAGGACGTTGACCAGTCCGCGCAGCGGGGAGCCGGAGGGGCCCGCCGGGACGAAGCGGCCCGCGAGCGCCTTGAGGGCGTGGTCGAGTTCGTCGGTGGTGCGCGCCAGACGGGGGACGACCTCGTTCGCCGCGAAGGTCAGGATCGCCTCGACGGCGTCGGCGTTCGCCGCAGCGGTGCCCGCCGCCGTGCTCACAACGGCGGGTACGGCCGCCGGGTCCCAGCCCGCGTCCTCCATGGCCTGGACCAGGGCGCGCGCCGCGGCCTCCGCCTCGTCCGCCGTCGTGCGCGTCGCCGCCGACTCGTCCAGGCCGAGCGCCTCGCGCAGGCCCGGCAGGGCCGCCGTGCCGCCCCAGATCTGGCGGGCGCGGAGAATCGACAGGACGAGGTTGACGCGCTCGGGGCCGGTCGGGGCGCCGCCGAGCACGTGCAGGCCGTCGCGGATCTGGGCGTCCTTGACCTCGCACAGCCAGCCGTCGACGTGCAGCAGGAAGTCGTCGAAGCCGTCGTCGTCCGGGCGGTTCTCCAGGCCGAGGTCGTGGTCGAGCTTGGCGGCCTGGATCAGCGTCCAGATCTGGGCGCGGATGGCGGGCAGCTTGGCCGGGTCCATCGAGGAGATGGCGGCGTACTCGTCGAGGAGCTGCTCCAGGCGCGTGATGTCGCCGTAGGACTCCGCGCGGGCCATCGGCGGCACCAGGTGGTCGACGAGGGTGGCGTGGGCGCGGCGCTTGGCCTGGGTGCCCTCGCCGGGGTCGTTGACGAGGAAGGGGTAGACCAGCGGGAGGTCGCCGAGGGCGGCGTCGGGGCCGCAGGCGGCGGACAGGCCGGCGTTCTTGCCGGGCAGCCACTCCAGGTTGCCGTGCTTGCCGAGGTGGACCATGGCGTCGGCGCCGAAGCCGCCGTCCTCACGGGCGGCCGCGATCCAGCGGTACGCGGCGAGGTAGTGGTGCGAGGGCGGCAGGTCGGGGTCGTGGTAGATGGCGATGGGGTTCTCGCCGAAGCCGCGCGGCGGCTGGATGAGGATCAGCAGGTTGCCGCGGCGCAGGGCGGCGAGGACGATGTCGCCCTCGGGGTTGCGGCTGCGGTCCAGGAACATCTCGCCCAGCGGCGGGCCCCAGTGCTCCTCGACGGACTCGCGCAGCTCCCGCGGCAGCTTCCCGTACCAGCGCCGGTAGTCGGCGGCGGGGATGCGGACGGGGTTGCGGGCGAGCTGCTCCTCGGTGAGCCACTCCTGGTCGTGGCCGCCGGCCTCGATGAGGGCGTAGATGAGCTCGTCGCCGTCGCCGGACTCCAGGCCGGGCACGGGCTCGTCGCCGAAGTCGTAGCCCTCCTCGCGCAGGCGGCGCAGCAGGGCGACGGCGCTGGCGGGGGTGTCGAGGCCGACGGCGTTGCCGATGCGGGAGTGCTTGGTGGGGTAGGCGGAGAGGACGAGCGCGATCCGCTTCTCGCCGGCCGGGATGTGGCGGAGCCGCGCGTGGCGGACGGCGATGCCGGCGACGCGGGCGGCGCGCTCGGGGTCGGCCACGTACATCGGCAGACCGTCCTCGTCGACCTCCTTGAAGGAGAAGGGGACGGTGATGATGCGGCCGTCGAACTCCGGCACGGCGACCTGGGTGGCGGCGTCGAGCGGCGAGAGGCCCTCGTCGTTCTCCTCCCAGGCGCTGCGGGGGCCGGTCAGGCACAGGGCCTGGAGGATCGGCACGTCGAGGGCGGCGAGGGCGCCCGCGTCCCAGGACTCGTCGTCGCCGCCGGCGGAGGCCGTGGCGGGCTTGGTGCCGCCGGCGGCCAGGACGGTGGTGACGACGGCGTCGGCGGTGCCGAGGGCCTCGATCAGCTCGGCCTCGGGGGCGCGCAGGGAGGCGACGTAGAGCGGCATGGCCCGGCCGCCGGCGTCCTCGACGGCGCCGCAGAGGGCGTCCACGAAGGCGGTGTTGCCGCTCATGTGGTGGGCGCGGTAGTAGAGGACGGCGACGAGCGGGCCGTCGGCGTTCCCGGCGCGCGGCGTGCGCTCCAGCGGGCCCCAGGCGGGGGCGGGGGCGGGGGCCTCGAAACCGTGGCCGGTGAGCAGCACGGTGTCGGAGAGGAACCGGGAGAGCTGTTCGAGGTTGGCGGGGCCGCCGTGGGCGAGGTAGGCGTGTGCCTCGGCGGCGATGCCGACGGGCACGGTGGACGCCTCCATCAGCTGGGCGTCGGGGGCCTGTTCGCCGGTGAGGACGACGACGGGGCGGTCCCCGGCGAGCAGCAGGTCGAGCCCGTCCTGCCAGGCGCGGACGCCACCGAGGAGGCGGACGACGACGAGGTCGGTGCCCTCCAGGAGCGCCGGGAGCTCGTCGAGGGCGAGCCGGGCCGGGTTGGCGAGCCGGTACGGGACCGGGCCCCCGAGTGCGGCGGCCGCGCGGGCGCTGAGCAGGTCGGTGTCGGACGTCGACAGAAGAAGGATCACGCGGCGCTCCCCTGGGCTTCGAGGGTCGCCCGGGGCGTGCGGGACCGGAATGTGCGCATGCGGCGGCAAGCCTTCCTCGGGGTCCGCGCCCCGGGCGGTTGGAGGACGGCGGGAGTTCCTGACTCGCCCGGCATCGCTGCCGGGCTCACAGTGGCGGGACCGTGCCGGAGTCTCACCGGCTTCCTCCCCTGTCGCCGTCGCTGGCGTTCGGAAGCAGTGCTCGCGGAGCGGGCGCTGTTCCACTGCTGAGCATAGTAAGCGCTGGCAGGGCGCGGTACGGGAGTGTGTGGGGTGTGCGGTACGGGGCCGAGCGCCGGGCGCGGGCGTCGGTATGCTCGCCGCCATGCCCTCCACCCCCGCACTCTCCTCGGACCGGGACGATTCCGGTGCCGGCGCGCCCGCCGCCGGGCCCGTTCGCGAGCGCGGCGACGCCTGCCCCGGCGCCCTGCGCCTGCACGCCGCGGACGACGGCGCGCTGGCCCGGGTCCGGCTGCCCGGCGGCCTGCTGACTGCCCGTCAGGCGGTGGCGCTGGCCCGGTGCGCGGAGCAGCTGGGCGACGGGCACCTCGACCTCACCTCGCGCGGCAATGTGCAGCTGCGCGGCCTCGCCACCGGCTGCGGCGGCACGCTCGCGGAGGCGCTGCGGCCGTCCGGGCTGCTGCCCTCGGACCGGCACGACCGGATCCGCAATGTGGTGGCGTCCCCGCTGTGCGGTCTGGACGACTGGCGTCCGGATTCCGGATCCGGGCCGGACGGGGGGATTCCGGCGGCCGACCCGGCCGCGCCCGATGTCCAGGCGTGGGTGCGTGAGCTGGACGGACTGCTCTGCTCCGACGACGGCCCGGCCGATCTGGCCGGTCTCTCCGGCCGGTTCCTCTTCGGTCTGGACGACGGGCGCGGCGACATCGTGGCCCTCCGGCCCGATGTGACATTGATCGCAAGCGGCGACGGGCGGGCCGACCTGTACTTCGGCACGTCCGGGCCCGGCCTGAGGGTCCTCGCCGGGGACGCCCCGCGCGCTGCCGTGCTGGCGGCGGCCGGGTTCCTGGCGGCGCTGGAGTCCGGCGGCGCGACGGCCTGGCGGGTGCGGGAACTGCCGCCCGGGCGGCGGCCGACCACCGCCCGGCTGGCGGACCGGCTCACCGCGGCGGGCATCGCCCACACCCCGCTCCCGCCCACCCGGCTGCCCTCCGGCGAGCCCGCCGGGCCGGGCCGGGTGACGGGCCCGGACGGTCTGTGCGCCCTGTCGGTGACGGCGCCGCTGGGGCGGCTGACCGTCGCTCAGTGGCGGCTCGTCACGGACGTCGCCGGGGAGGGCTCCGGCGGGATACGGGTGACCCCCTGGCGCGGCCTCGTCGTCCCCGGCCTCCCCCCGGCGAAGGCCCCACGGCTCCTCGCCGCTCTCGCGGACGCCGGGTTCGTCACCTCCACCGCCTCCGCCTGGCACGGCGCGGGCGCCTGCGCGGGCCGGCCCGGCTGCGCCAAGTCCCGCGCGGACGTACGGGCGGACGCGGCGGCCGCACTCGGCCGGCGGCGGTCCGCCGGGCTGCCGGTGTACTGGTCCGGGTGCGAGCGGCGCTGCGGCCACCCCGGCGGCCGGTGGGTCGACGTCCTGGCGGCCGACGGCGGGTACGAGGTCACCGAACGGGACGGCACGTGGAGCGGACCCGCCCGGCGGGTGGCGGCCGCGACCGGACCGGCGGGGCTGGCGGACGCCGTGGCGGCGGCGCGGTCCGGAACACGGGCGCGGACACACACGACGATTCAGCAGTAGATCCGGCCGGCAGCAGATCCGGCCGGGCCGTTCGGCACCACAGCGGCGGAACGGCGCACAGAGCGAAACCAGCGAGCGAGGCAGAGTGTTCGAGTACGACAAGGACGGCGCGTCCATCTACCGCCAGTCCTTCGCCACCATCCGGGCCGAGGCGGACCTCGGCGGACTGCCGCCGGACGTGAGCCGGGTCGTGGTCCGCATGATCCACGCCTGTGGGATGACCGACCTCGTGCGGGACGTCTCGTACAGCCCGCGGGTCGTGGCGCGGGCGAGCGAGGCGCTGCGCGCGGGCGCGCCGATCCTGTGCGACGCGAACATGGTGGCCAGCGGCGTCACCCGCAAGCGGCTGCCCGCCGACAACGAGGTGCTGTGCACCCTCACCGACCCGGCGGTGCCCGACCTGGCCCGGCGCATGGGCACCACCCGCAGCGCGGCCGCGCTGGAACTGTGGCGCGAGAAGCTCGACGGTGCGGTGGTGGCGGTGGGCAACGCGCCCACGGCTCTGTTCCGCCTCCTGGAGATGGTCCAGGAAGGAGGGGCGGGTGCGCCGCGCCCGGCCGCCGTCATCGGCATACCGGTCGGCTTCATCGGCGCCGCCGAGTCCAAGGACGCCCTGGCGGACAGCCCGCTGGGGCTGGAGTACCTGGTGGTGCGGGGCCGGCGTGGCGGCAGCGCCATGGCCGCGGCCGCGATCAACGCGATAGCGAGCGAGGAAGAGTGAGCGAGCAGCCTTTGACGACGGGCCGGCTGTACGGGGTGGGGCTCGGCCCCGGCGACCCGGACCTGATGACCGTGCGGGCCGTCGAGGCCATCGCCGCCGCGGACGTGGTCGCGTACCACAGCGCCCGGCACGGCCGGTCGATCGCGCGCTCGATCGCGGAACGCCATCTGCGCCCCGAGCACATCGAGGAGCGACTGGTCTACCCGGTCACGACGGAGACGACGGACCACCCGGGCGGCTACCGGGCCGCGATGGAGGAGTTCTACGAGGAGGCCGCGGCGCGACTGGCCGCGCACCTCGACGCGGGCCGTACGGTGGCGGTGCTCGCCGAGGGCGACCCGCTCTTCTACAGCTCGTACATGCACATGCACAAGCGGCTGGCCCACCGCTACCCGACCGAGGTCGTCCCGGGCGTCACGTCGTTCAGCGCGGCGGCGGCCCGGCTGGGCGAGCCGCTGGTGGAGGGCGAGGAGGTGCTGACGATCCTGCCGGGCACGCTGCCCGAGGAGGAGCTCGCGGCCCGGCTCGCCTCGACCGACTCGGCCGTGGTGATGAAGCTCGGGCGGACGTTCCCGGCGGTGCGGGGCGCGCTGGAGCGCTCCGGGCGGCTGGAGGAGGCGCGGTACGTCGAGCGCGCCACGATGAGCGGGGAGCGGACGGGCCGGCTGGCCGACGTGGACCCGGAGTCGGTGCCGTACTTCTCCGTGGCGGTGCTGCCGAGCCGCGTGGGCGCGGCCCCCGCGGCGCCGGCCGCGGGCCGGGGGCGGGTCGTGGTCGTCGGGCTCGGTCCGGCCGGCCCGCTGTGGCTCACGCCGGAGGCGCGGGGCGAGCTCGCGGCGGCCGAGGACGTCGTCGGGTACAGCACGTACGTGGACCGGGTGCCGGCGCGGCCCGGGCAGCGGCGCCACGCCTCCGACAACAAGGTGGAGTCCGAGCGCGCCGAGTTCGCGCTCGACCTCGCCCGCGAGGGGCGGCGGGTCGCCGTCGTCTCGTCGGGCGACCCGGGTGTCTTCGCGATGGCGACGGCGGTCCTGGAGGTCGCCTCCGAGGACCCGTACCGCGAGATCCCGGTCCGGATCGTCCCCGGCATGACGGCCGCCCACGCGGCGGCCTCCCGCGCGGGCGCCCCGCTGGGCCACGACTACGCGGTGGTCTCCCTCTCCGACCGGCTCAAGCCCTGGGAGGTCATCGCGGAGCGGCTGCGCGCCGCGGCGGCCGCGGACCTGGTCCTGGCCCTGTACAACCCCGGCTCCCGCAGCCGCGTCTGGCAGGTCGGCAAGGCCCGCGACCTCCTCCTCGAACACCGCGCCCCGGAGACCCCCGTGGTCCTCGGCCGCGACGTGGGCGGCCCGGAGGAGAACGTCCGCGTCGTCCGCCTCGGCGACCTCGACCCGGCGGACGTCGACATGCGCACGATCCTCCTCGTGGGCTCCACCCAGACCCGCACGGTCCACCGGGGCCCCGGCGACGGCGAGCGGATCGTGTGGACGCCCCGGCGGTATCCGGAGGCGTGAACCCGCCGGTCCGGCGGCCCGGATCCGGGCCGCCGGACCGGATCACAGACCGAGGAAAGTGACCTGGCGGATGTAGACCCGCTGGTGACGCGGGACGACCTGGTACACGAACATGCCCGACGCGTCGACGGTCTCTTCCTGCATGCGGGGCGAGCCGCCCATGTACTTCGCCCCGTCGAGGTAGAGCGCCGCGGCGGCCCGGACGAGTTCGTCGGCACGTTGTTCGACCTGTGCGACAAAGGCCAGATTGTCGATGCCGCCGATGACGAACCCGGGGTCGGGGTCGTACTCCCACGCCCAGGTGTCAGTCACCGGTCACCGCGGCACGGGCCTCGTCGCGTACGGCCATGCACGCGTCCATGGCCTCGCGCCATCTCGGGTCGGTGCGGTCGAGGGTGTTCGCGCCGTCCAGGGCCGCGCGGTAGCGGGCGGCCAGGCCGGGGCGGCGTTCGATCTCGATCTCGGTCGCCCACTTGAGCTGGAACATCCGGATGGGCTGGAACGAGGAGTGCTGGGTGGCCGCGGTGAACGCCGAGTCCCGGTCCGCCTGGAACTCGGCGAGGCGGGAGGAGGCGACACGGGCGAGCGCGGCCCGGAGCGCGGGGAACGTCATCTCCGGCCGCGGGATGAGCTCGGCGGGGTCTTCGGCGTGCTGTGCGGTCATCGGTCCTCCGTACATCCGGCGCACTGCGAACCGTACCGGCTCGCGGGCGGGCGCCGGAGCGGAACCGGCGCGGTGCCGTCAGCCGAGAACCTTCCGCACCCACTCCACCGCCCCGGCCGGATCCGCCGTCTCCGGTACCCCCTCCGGTACCGGGGGCCTGCGGACGACCAGTACCGGTACGCCCGTCTCGCGTGCGGCGACGAGTTTCGCCGATGTCGCCGCCGCCCCGCTGTCCTTCGTCACCAGGACGTCGATGCGGTGGCGGCGCAGGAGTTCCGTCTCGCCCTCGACGGTGAAGGGGCCCCGGTCCAGGAGGATCTCCGTGCGGGGTGGCATGGGGGGTTCCGGGGCGTCGACGGAGCGGACGAGGAACCACTGGGCGGTGAGGTGCGCGAAGGTGGCGAGGCCCATGCGGCCGGTGGTCAGGAAGACGCGTTCGCCGAGGGCCGGCAGGGCGTCCGCGGCCTCCGTCAGGGTGCTGACCTGGTGCCATCGGTCGCCGGGGCCGGGTACCCACCCGGCGCGGCGGAGGGCGAGCAAGGGAACATGGACGGACGCGGCGGCCTGCGCCGCGTTGAAACTGATCGTGCCGGCGAAAGGATGGGTGGCGTCGATGAGCGCGTCCACCTGCTGCTCGCGCAGCCAGCGGGCCATGCCCTCGGGTCCCCCGAACCCCCCGATCCGCACCTGCCCGGCGGGCAGCCGTGGCCGGGCGACACGTCCGGCGAGCGAGGTCGTGACCCGCAGCGCGGGGTCCTCGGCGAGCTCGGCGGCGAGCTGCCGCGCCTCGGTCGTGCCGCCGAGGATCAGGATGTGGCGCTGGGCGCTCACGCGGTGCCTTTCGGTGGAGGAGGGTGCGCGTCCGGCCGGCCGGACGCGGGTGGCGGCCGGTGCGGCGTCAGGGAACGCTACCCGCCGGGCCGGTGCGGCACGAGCCGGGGGCGGCCCCGGGCGCGGTGACCTCGGGCACGGCAGCCCCGGGCACGGCGGCGCACACGGTGGTGTCCGTCGCGCCGTCGGACACCGCGCGGAACGACTCGGCCGCGCCGTCGGACCGCACGCGGCACAGCCCGGCCACGCCGCTCCCACGGGCGGAGCCCGCCGTGGCTGAGCCCCTGGCCGGTCAGGTCACCGGTGGACGGGCGGCCCAGCTCGCGCACACCGGGATGCGGCACGGCTGGACGACCGGCGCCTGCGCGACGGCCGCGACCACCGCCGCGTACACGGCGCTGCTGACCGGGGAGTTCCCCGACCCGGTGACGATCACGCTGCCCAAGGGGCAGACACCGGCGTTCGCGCTCGCCGCGGAGCGGACGCACGGTGACGGCCGGGTGATGGCCGCGATCGTGAAGGACGCCGGAGACGACCCGGACGTCACCCACGGGGCGCTGATCCGCTCGACGGTACGGGCCCTGCCGCCCGGCTCGGGCGTGGTGTTCCGGGCGGGGCCGGGCGTGGGCACGGTCACCCGGCCGGGGCTGCCGCTGCCGGTCGGGGAGCCCGCGATCAATCCCGTGCCGCGGCAGATGATGCGCGACCACGTGGCGGAGACGGCCGCCCGGCTCGGCGGTACGGGGGACGTCGAGATCGAGGTGTCCGTGGACCACGGCGAGGAGATCGCCCGTTCCACCTGGAACCCCCGGCTGGGGATCCTCGGCGGCATCTCGATCCTGGGCACGACCGGCATCGTCGTGCCGTACTCGTGCTCGGCGTGGATCGACAGCATCCGGCGCGGCGTGGACGTGGCCCGCGCGGCGGGCCGTACGCACGTGGCGGGATGCACGGGCTCGACGTCGGAGAAGGTGGCCGTGGCCGTGCACGGCCTGCCGGAGGACGCGCTGCTGGACATGGGCGACTTCGCGGGCGCGGTGCTGAAGTACGTGCGCCGGCACCCGGTGGACCGGCTGACGGTCGCGGGCGGCTTCGCGAAGCTGTCCAAGCTGGCGGCGGGCCATCTGGACCTGCACTCGGCGCGGTCCCAGGTCGACAAGGGCTTCCTGGCTGAGCTGGCCCGGCGCGGCGGGGCCGGCGAGGAGCTGGCGGCGGCCGTGGCCGGCGCCAACACCGGCCTGGACGCCCTCCAGCGGTGCGCGGCCGAGGGCGTCCCGCTCGGCGACCTGGTGGCGGCGACCGCCCGCGACGAGGCACTGGCCGTGCTGCGGGGCGCGCCCGTCACGGTCGACGTCATCTGCATCGACCGCGCGGGCACGATCGTGGGCCGCGCGGAGCCGAGGGGCCCGCGCGACCACGGCATCTGAGAACGCGTCTCTCGGGGCACCCGCTCCACCCGGTGAGGGCTCGACGGAGGTGGCGTGGGCGCCGCTGAGGTGACGGGACAGCGGACCGCTTCCACCACCCCGTCGTCCGGCCATCACCCACCCGTGCAGAGGCTGAGGGCCCGGCCCCGTCGCTCGGCTACCGGGCACCCGCGCGAAGCACCAGATCGCCGCTCGCCACGGCCGCCCCCACCACGCCCCTGTTACCCTCCGTTATCGACCCGGCGCTCCCGGTCGCGGGAGGCGGCGTTCGGGGTGATGCTGGTGGGACCGTGGCCGGCACCGGCCACCCCGGCGCCCGCGGTGCCGGTGGGCCACGACCGCGACTCCTCGCGACACCGGCGCCCCGCCCGGACCGCACGACGCACATGCCCGGCAGGCACGGGCACTCCTTCCGCCAGGGAGCGAGGGACGGCTGTGACCAAGGCAGAGACCGCGCCACGGCGGCGCACCCGCGAGGCGCCCGACACCGGCGCGGCCTTCGAGCGGCTGGTGACCCTCTCCGACGGCGCCGAGCGCGACCGCCTCCGGCAGGACGTGATCGCCGCCTGGCTGCCCATGGCCGAGCGCATCAGCCTGCGGTTCCGCAGCAGCGGCGAGAGCCCCGCGGACCTGCGTCAGGTGGCCGCCCTGGGTCTGGTCAACGCCGTGGACCGGTACGACCCCGGGCTCGGCCACGCCTTCGAGACCTTCGCCGTCCCGACCATCACCGGGGAGCTCAGGCGGCACATCCGCGACCACGCCTGGTCGGTGCACATCCCGCGCCGGGACCAGGAGCTGCGGGCGGCGGTCCGCGCGGCCCAGGTGACGCTGGCGCAGCGCGGGGTGCGCGGCCGGGCGGGAGCGGCGGAGCTGGCGGCGGAGAGCGGGCTGTCCGAGGAGGAGGTGCGGCGCGGGCTGGCCGCCGAGGGCGTGCACCACACGCTGTCCCTGGACCACACGGTGCTCGGCGCCCACGACCTCCCGCTCGCCGACACGCTCGGCTGTGCGGACGTCGCGCTGGACCTGGTGATCGACCGGCAGTCCCTGCGGCCGCTCCTGAGCGCCCTGCCCGAGCGGGAGAAGTACGTCCTGTACTGGCGGTTCTTCGGCAATCTCACCCAGAAGCAGATAGGTGCCCGGCTGGGCGTCTCGCAGATGCAGATTTCCCGCATCCTCAGCCGTACGTGCGCCCGGCTCCGCCAGGAACTGCTGGGCGGGGCCGCGCCGCCGGGCGGCAGTCCCGCCCCCTCCTGAGCGCCGGGCCCCGGCAGAGGCGTCCCCTCATGCCGCTGCCGCGCGTACGTACCGCCCCCGCGTCCCCGTTTCCGTGTCCCTTTCGTGTCCGTTTCCGTGTCCGTCACGACAGGCAGGTGCATCACCATGACGTCGAGTCACACCCGCCTCACCCCCGATCTGCCGCCGATCGTCGACGTCCCCGACCTTCCCGGCGCCCAGCTGTCCGAGCCGGTGGGCCGGGAGCCCGAGGAGTGCCCGCGGGACGGGAGCGTCCTCGACATCGGGCCCGGACATGGCGGTGGCGCCCATCATGGCCATGATGGGCGCCACAACCGCGCGGGCGAGGACTCCGGCGGCTGACTGTGACCCTCCCCACGCGCACCGCGCGGGTGCGGCTGGGCCGCACCCGGCGGGGCTTACGGGCTTACCACTTGTCGTGGTCGTAGCCCCCGTGACCGTGGCCGCCGTAGCCGCCGTGACCCTTGTGGCCGCCGTCGTGGTGCCCGCCGTGGCCGTCGATGTTGGCGCAGGTGTTGCCGAAGGTCGGGTTCAGCAGGCCCACGATGTCGATGGTGTTGCCGCAGAGGTTCACCGGGATCTGGATCGGGACCTGAATGACGTTGCCCGAGATGACGCCGGGGGAGCCCACGGCCGCACCCTGCGCTCCGGAAGCGGCGGAGGCGACTCCCGCCGCGGCGCCGGTCACGGCGAAACCGGCGGCGACGGTCAGGGCAGCAGCCTTGGCGATACGCGACATGGCTAAACCTTTCTCATGGGTGGTGAGCGGCAATTGTTGCCAGAGAATCCAGAGAGATTCGCTCAATTCGGGCGCAGAGGGCCATAATTAACCCGGTAAGCCCAATAAGTCATATGGAATGTATGGGATGTTGGGGAAAAATGCTGGGCCGACCGGGTGCCGGCGCGTAACCCCCGGACACCCCGAGGGGGGAACGCGGGGAAGCGGGCGTACGAACGCGGCACACATGCCCGGGCCCGGTGGCACTGCCCCGTGTGCGCCGCCCGTCACGGCGCGTAAGCGGAAGTGGAGGTGCGCGCGGTGTCCCCCGCCGTGACCGAGGACACCGGGAGAGATCACTCATGTGCACACAGGTGAGGAGGTCAAGTACAGTTTTCGAAGCTTTGATAGATCAGACGAACTGGGAAATGACACCGCCGATGACGGTCACTGAAGAAAGCCGCGACGGTGCAGCCCTCGGGGCAGGCATCGATCCCGAGCGGATGGCGATCTGCCTGAGTGTGCTGGAGGAGCTCGACGGACTGCCGGTCGACCACCCGCAGGCGATCGAGATCCGGCGCGCCACGGCCGGCATCTACCGCATGGTGAAGCAGCGCCGCCGGCAGGAGCGCCGGGCCGCCAAGACCGCCAACGACAAGGCCGTCACCGAGGCCACCGCCACCGGCGCCGCCGACCGCATCGACGACGAGACCCGTGGCATCCCGCTCGCCGCCACGAGCGCCGCCCAGATCGTCGGCATCCTGGAGCGCCCCCGCTCCTGCTACATCTGCAAGACCCGGTACGTCGAGGTCGACGCGTTCTACCACCAGCTGTGCCAGCCCTGCGCCGCGGAGAACCGCGCCCGCCGGGACGCCCGTGCGGACCTGTCCGGCAAGCGCGCCCTGCTCACCGGCGGCCGTGCCAAGATCGGCATGTACATAGCGCTGCGGCTGCTGCGCGACGGTGCCCACACCACCGTGACCACGCGTTTCCCCAACGACGCGATCCGCCGCTTCAAGGCCATGCCCGACAGCGCGGAGTGGCTGCACCGGCTGAAGATCGTCGGCATCGACCTCCGGGACCCCGCGCAGGTCGTCGCCCTGGCCGACTCCGTCGCCGCCGAGGGCCCGCTCGACATCCTGATCAACAACGCGGCCCAGACCGTCCGCCGCAGCCCGGCCGCCTACCGCGAGCTGGTCGCCGCCGAGGCCGCCCCGCTGCCCGCCGGCGAGCTGCCCGCCTCCGTGGTCTTCGGCGCCTTCGGCAGCGGCGCGCAGGCCGCCCTGCCCGCCCCCGCGGGCAGCCGGCACGACGAGCTGACCCCGCAGGCGCTCACCGAGCTCGCCCTGACCAGCGGCTCCGCCTCGCTGGCCCGGGTCGAGGCCGGCACCGCGATCGACGCCGGCGGCCTCGTGCCCGACCTGGACGCCACCAACACCTGGATCCAGAAGGTCGGCGACGTCGACCCCGTGGAGCTGCTCGAAGTCCAGCTCTGCAATGTCACCGCGCCGTTCGTGCTGGTCAGCCGGCTCCGCCCGGCCATGGCCGCGTCGGCCGCCCGCCGCAAGTACGTGGTCAACGTCTCGGCCATGGAAGGCGTCTTCAGCCGCGGCTACAAGGGCGCGGGCCACCCGCACACCAACATGGCCAAGGCCGCGCTCAACATGCTCACGCGCACCAGCGCCCAGGAGATGTTCGAGACCGACAACATCCTGATGACCGCCGTCGACACGGGCTGGATCACCGACGAGCGCCCGCACCCCGACAAGGTGCGGCTCGCCGAGGAGGGCTTCCACGCCCCGCTCGACCTCGTCGACGGCGCGGCCCGCGTCTACGACCCGATCGTCCGCGGCGAGCACGGCGAGGACCTCTACGGCTGCTTCCTCAAGGACTACGCGCCCGCCAACTGGTAGCCGCACCGGGCACCGCCCTCCGCACGCCGACACGACCGCCCGTCCCGGACTTCCGGGGCGGGCGGTCGCGCGTTTCCGGATGCGCCCGGATCCCCACCCCCGTGGACGGACGTGCCCGGAGACCCCCACCCCCGTGGACGGACATGCCCGGAGACCCCCACCCCCATCGACAGACGTGCCCGGAGACTCCGCCCCGTGCGTACGGGCGCGCCCGGAGCCCCCGTCCCCGTACGGACCCGCACGCCGCACCCGTAAGGCCAGCCCCGCCTGGCGCGACGTACCCGCGGCGGGGGAGCGTGGACCCCATGGACGCGACAGCGCACGACCACGGCCGGGACGAGGGCACGGACGGCGGGGCCGACGGGACGGGCAGGGCCGACGGGACGTTCGACCGCCACGACGCCCTCGGCGCCGAGCCCCTCGCCCCCGGCGCGTCCGGGGCGCAGGACCCGCCGCGAGTGCTCGTGGCCGGGGCGACCGGCTACATCGGCGGGCGGCTCGTCCCCCGGCTCCTGGACGCCGGATACCGGGTGCGCTGTCTGGTCCGCGACCCGGAACGGCTGCGGGACCAGCCGTGGGCGGACCGCGTCGAGACCGTCAAGGGCGACGTGACCCGCCCGGACACGCTCCCCCGCGCCTTCGAGGACGTCGACGTCCTCTACTACCTCGTGCACGCCCTCGGCACCGGCCGCGACTTCGAGGAGACCGACCGGCGGGCCGCGCTCGCCGTCGGCCGCGCCGCGAAGGCCGCCGGCCTCCGGCGCATCGTCTACCTGGGCGGCCCCTCGCCCCGGCAGGTGTCCGAGCGCGACCTCTCCCCGCACCTGCGCTCCCGCGCCGAGGTCGGGCGCATCCTGCTGGGCAGCGGCGTCCCCACCGCCCAGCTCCGCGCCGCGGTGATCATCGGATCCGGCTCGGCCTCCTTCGAAATGCTGCGGTACCTCACCGAACGGCTGCCCGCGATGGTCACCCCGAAGTGGGCGGACACCCGGGTGCAGCCCATCGCCGTCCGCGACGTCCTGCGCTACCTGCTGGGCGCCGCCCGGCTGCCCGCCGACGTCAGCCGCGGCTTCGACATCTGCGGCCCCGACGTCCTCACCTACCGCCGGATGATGGAGCGCTACGCGGCCGTCGCCCGCCTGCCGCGCCGGGTGATCGTGCCCGTGCCCGTGCTCTCGCCCCGGCTCTCCAGCCTCTGGGTCGGCCTGGTCACGCCCGTACCCGGCGGCATCGCCCGCCCGCTCGTCGAGTCGCTGCGCCACGAGGCGGTGTGCCGCGAGCACGACATCGCCCGGTACGTGCCGGACCCGCCGGAGGGCCCGGTCGGCTTCGACGAGGCCGTACGCCTGGCCCTCCAGCGGGTGCGTGACGCCGACGTCGCCACCCGCTGGTCCTCCGCCTCGCTGCCCGGCGCGCCCAGCGACCCGCTGCCCTCGGACCCCGACTGGTCCGGCGGCAGCCTCTACGAGGACCGGCGCGAGGTGACCGTCGACGCCCCGGCCGCGGCGCTCTGGCGCGTCGTCGAAGGCATCGGAGGCGAGAACGGGTGGTACTCCTTCCCGCTGGCCTGGTCGGCGCGTGGCCTGCTGGACCGCCTCGTGGGCGGCGTCGGCCTGCGCCGGGGGCGCCGGGATCCGCAGCGGCTGCGGGTCGGTGACTCGCTGGACTTCTGGCGGGTCGAGGCGCTGGAGCACGGCCACATCCTGCGGCTGCGCGCGGAGATGCGGCTGCCCGGCCTGGCCTGGCTCGAACTGACCGTGACCCCCGAGGGGCCGGGCCGCGCCACGTACCGGCAGCGGGCGTTGTTCCATCCGCACGGGCTGGCGGGGCACGCGTACTGGTGGAGCGTGGCGCCGTTCCACGCGGTGGTGTTCGGGGGGATGGCGCGGAATGTCGCGCGGCGGGCGGGGGCGGGTGTGTAGGGCGGGTGCGGGTGCCGCTGCGCGGGGCTTTGTCCCCTACCCGCCCCTTCCCGTAACCGGGGGCTTCGCCCCCGGGCCCCCTTTTCCGCGCTTCGCGCGGTGTCCTCAAGCGCCGGACGGGCTGATTTTCAGCCCGTCCGGCGCTTGAGGACCGGGGTCCGGGGCGGAGCCCCGGGTCGGGAAGGGGCGGGGCTGGGGAAAAAGCCCGCCGCAGGCGCGTCAGCCCCGCGGCAGCAGCTCCCGCACCCGCCCCAGCACCCCCGCCAGAGCATCCGCCGCCAGCCCCCCACCCTGGGCGACGTCGTCGTTGCCGCCACCGCGACCGTTCAGCAGCGACTTCACCAGCGCCGCGGCCGAGAGGCCGGCCGCCCGGCCCGCCTTGTTGACCGCGACGGCCACCACGGCCTTGCCGCCGGCGTCCGAACCGATCACCGCCACGCCCGGCCGGGCGTCCGGCATGCGGTCGCGTACGGCCAGCGCCAGCGCACGGGCGTCGCCGTCCGTGGTCGCGGTCACGGCGAGGGTCCCGGAGACCTCGGCCGCGGCGGCGGCGAGCTCCGCCGCCCGCCCGGCCGCGGCCCGCTGCCGCAGCTCCTCGGCCCGCTGGTCGGCGGCCTTGAGCCGGTCGAGCAGCACCGCCACCCGGTCGGTCAGCTGCCCGCGGGGCGCCTGGAGCTGCTCCGCGAGCCGGACCACCAGGTCACGCTCGCGCGCCAGATAGCCGAAGCCCTCGACGCCGACCGCCGCTTCCAGCCGGCGCATGCCCGCGCCGACCGACGACTCGGCGGTCAGCGCCACCAGGCCGATCTGCGAGGCGTGCTCGACGTGCGTACCGCCGCACAGCTCGCGCGACCAGGCGCCGCCGATCTCCACGACCCGCACCCGCTCGCCGTAGGTCTCGCCGAACAGCGCGAGCGCGCCCAGCTCCTTGGCCTCGGGCAGCGTCATCCAGCGCACGTCCACGGCCAGGTCCCGGCGCAGGGCGCGGTTCGCGGCCTCCTCGACCTCGCTGCGGGCCGTCTGTCCCAGCGCGCCGCGCCAGGGGAAGTCCAGGCGCAGATAGCCGGGCCGGTTGTACGAGCCGGCCTGGAGCGCGGTCGGGCCGAGCACCTGGCGCAGCGCCGCGTGCAGTACGTGCGTGCCGGAGTGCGCCTGGCGGGCACCGAGCCGCCACTCGGCGTCGACGGCCGCCCGTACGCCGTCGCCCACGGCCAACTCACCCGCCGTCACCCGCACCTGATGGGTCACCAGGCCGGGCAGGGGTCGCTGGACGTCCAGCACCTCGGCCTCCACGGAGGCGCCGGTGAGCGCGCCCGCGTCGCTGTCCTGGCCGCCGGACTCGGCGTAGAACGGGGTGCGGTCCAGGACGACCGTGGCGATCTCTCCGGCGCGGACCACCGGCAGCGGGCCGGCCGGGCCGAGCAGGGCCAGCACCTTGGAGTCGGTCAGCAGTGTGTCGTAGGCCCGCCAGTCCGTGGGGCCGTGCGCGTCGAGCACCGAGCGCAGCGCGGAGGTGTCCAGCGCCCCGCCGGACTTGCGGGCGCGGGCGTCGGCGCGGGCCCGCTCGCGCTGCTCGGACATGAGCGCGGTGAAGCCCTCGCGGTCGACCTCGACGCCCTGCTCCTCGGCCATCTCCAGCGTCAGGTCGATGGGGAAGCCGTAGGTGTCGTGCAGCAGGAACGCCCGGTCGCCCGGGAGCTTGCGGCCACCGGCCGCCTTCACCTCGGCGACGGCCGTGTCGAGCACGGTCGTGCCCTGCCGCAGGGTGGAGCGGAAGGCGTCCTCCTCCGCGTACGCCTGCTGCGAGATGCGGTCGAACTCCTCGGCCACCTCGGGGTAGCTCGCGGCCATGCAGTCCCGGGCCGCGGGCAGCAGCTCGGGCAGGGCGGGGTCCTGGTGGCCGAGCAGGCGCACCGAGCGGACGGCCCGGCGCAGGATGCGGCGGAGCACGTAGCCGCGGCCCTCGTTGCCGGGCGCGGTGCCGTCGGCGAGCAGCATCAGGGCGGTGCGGACGTGGTCGGCGACGACCCGCAGGCGGACGTCCGCCTCCGCGTCGGCCCCGTAGCGGGCGCCGGTCAGCTCGGCGGCCCGGTCGAGGATCGGCCGGGTCTCGTCGATCTCGTAGAGGTTGTCGACGCCCTGGAGGAGCGTCGCCATGCGCTCCAGGCCCATGCCGGTGTCGATGTTGCGGCGCGGCAGCTCGCCAAGAATGGGGTAGCCCGCCTTGCCGGTGCCCTCGCCGCGCTCGTACTGCATGAAGACGAGGTTCCAGAACTCCATGTAGCGGTCCTCGTCCACGGTGGGACCGCCCTCGCGGCCCAGGGCGGGGCCGCGGTCGTAGAAGAGCTCGGAGCACGGGCCGCAGGGGCCGGGGACGCCCATGGACCAGAAGTTGTCCTCGTCGCCCCGGCGGACGATCCGCTCCTGCGGCAGCCCGGAGATCCGCCGCCACAGCTCGGCGGCCTCGTCGTCCGCGTGGTGGACGGTGGCCCAGATCCGGTCCGGGTCGAGCCCGAAGCCGCCGTCGGCGACGGGGGCCGTGGACAGCTCCCAGGCGTAGGAGATGGCCTCTTCCTTGAAGTAGTCGCCGAAGGAGAAGTTGCCGTTCATCTGGAAGAACGAACCGTGCCGGGTGGTGCGGCCGACCTCTTCGATGTCGAGGGTGCGGATGCACTTCTGCACGCTCGTCGCGCGCCCCCACGGCGGCTGCGCCTCGCCCGTCAGATACGGCTTGAACGGCACCATGCCCGCGTTGACGAACAGCAGCGTCGGGTCGGGCGTGGGCAGCGGCGCGCTGGGCACGACGGTGTGGCCGCGGGCGGCGAAGTAGTCGAGGAAGCGGGAACGGATCTCGGCGGTACGCATGCGGAACTCCGGGAGGTTCAAGGGGCACGGCCGGTCCGGCGCTCCCGGACCGGCGGTGGGGCGGCGCCGCCGCGCGGGGCGCGGCGGCGGCCTCGGGTCTACGCGACTACGGCCTTACGGGCGACGGGGTGCAGCGCCGCGTACTCCAGCGGTGCCGACGGGTCGATCGACACGTCCAGCGGCGCCGGCTCCGCGCCCGCCCGCACCAGCAGGTCGCCGACCGCGGCGATCATCGCGCCGTTGTCCGTGCACAGCCGCAGCGGCGGCACCCGCAGGGTGATGCCGGCCTTGGCGCACCGCTCCTCGGCCAGGGCCCGCACCCGGGAGTTGGCGGCCACGCCGCCGACCACGACGAGGGTGCCCACCCCGTGCTCCTTGCACGCGGCGACCGCCTTGCGGGTGAGGACGTCGGCTATGGCCTCCTGGAGGGACGCGGCGCCGTCGGCCACGGGCAGCGGCAGCCCCGCGGCCCGGTGCTGCTCGGCCCAGCGCGCGGCGGCCGTCTTCAGGCCGGAGAAGGAGAACGCGTAGCGGTCGTCGCGCGGGCCCGTGAGCGGGCGCGGGAACGCCACCGCGCGCGGGTCGCCCTCGCGTGCCGCCCGGTCGACGGCGGGGCCGCCGGGGTAGGGCAGCCCGAAGACCCGGGCGACCTTGTCGAAGCACTCGCCCGCGGCGTCGTCGAGGGTGTCGCCGAGGTGGACGATCGGGTCGCGCGCCAGGTCCCGTACGAGCAGCAGCGAGGTGTGGCCGCCGGAGACGATCAGCACCATGCAGGGGTTGGGCAGCGGCCCGTGCTCCAGGGTGTCGGCGGCCACGTGACCGGCGAGGTGGTGCACGCCGTAGAGCGGCACCCCCAGGGAGTACGCGAAGCCCTTCGCCGCCGCGACGCCCACCTGGAGCGCGCCGGACAGACCGGGGCCCGTCGTGACGGCGACCGCGTCGATGTCACTCATGGTCAGGCCCGCGTCGGCCAGTGCCGCGTGGACGACCGGCGCCGCCGCGTGCACGTGCGCGCGCGCCGCGATCTCCGGCACGACGCCGCCGAAGCGCGCGTGCTCGTCCATGCTGGACGCCACCGAGTGGCCCAGCAGCTTTCCGTCCTGGACCAGACCCGCACCGGTCTCGTCGCAGGACGACTCGATCCCCAGCACCACCGGTGAACGCTTCACGCCGCGCCGCCTCCCGCCTTCTGTAGTAGCTGCACATTGTATGCAACTGCTGGGAAGCGGTCCCGGCTGTGCCGCCGTCGTCGCTGGTCAGTAGAGTTCCCGTGCTCCCCGACCCCCGTGAACCCCGAGGTGACGAGACCCCGTGAGCACTGCCCCCGTGACCGTCGTAGGCATCGGTGCCGACGGCTGGCCCGGCCTCGCCCCCGGCTCCCGGGCGGCGCTGCGCGAAGCCGAGGTGGTCATCGGCGGACCGCGCCAGCTGGAGCTGCTCCCGGAGGACTGTACCGGCGAGCGCGTCGCCTGGCCGTCGCCGCTGCGCCCCGCGGTGCCCGGCCTGCTGGCCGCCCACGCCGGGCGGCGCGTCTGCGTGCTCGCCAGCGGCGACCCCATGTTCTTCGGCATCGGCCGCACGCTCGTGGACGTCCTCGGCGACGCGGCCGGGCTGCGGGTGCTGCCGCACCCCTCCTCCGTCTCGTACGCCTGCGCCCGGCTCGGCTGGCCGCTCGACGACACCGAGGTGGTCAGCCTCGTCGGCCGGCCGCTCAGCTCGCTCGTCGCCGCGTTGCACCCGGGCCGCCGCCTGCTGGTGCTCAGCGCCGGCGCGGGCACCCCCGCCGAGGTGGCGGCGCTGCTGGCCGCGCGCGGCTTCGGGCCGAGCCGGCTGACGCTCCTGGAGCAGCTCGGCGGGCCGCGCGAGCGCCGCGTCGAGGGCCCGGCCGAGGGCTGGCCGCACCCGCCCGGCGACGCGCTGAACGTCCTCGCCGTCGAGTGCCGGGCCGCCGACGGCACGCCCCGCCTCCCGCTCACCCCCGGCCTCCCGGACGAATCCTTCGAGCACGACGGGCAGTTGACGAAGCGTCATGTCCGGGCGGTGACGCTCGCCACGCTCGCCCCGGCCCCCGGCGAACTGCTCTGGGACGTGGGCGGCGGCTCCGGCTCGATCGGCGTCGAGTGGATGCGCGCCCACCGCTCCTGCCGCGCCGTCGCCGTCGAGCGCGACCCCGTGCGGGCCGGGCGGATCGCCCGCAACGCCGAGGCGCTCGGCGTGCCCGCCCTGCGCGTCGTCACCGGCGCCGCCCCGGCGGCCCTGGCCGGGCTGCCCACGCCCGACGCCGTCTTCGTGGGCGGCGGGCTCACCGCCCCCGGCCTCCTCGAAGCCTGCTGGGAGGCGCTGCCCGCCGGCGGCCGGCTCGTCGCCAACACCGTCACCCTCGAGTCCGAGGCGCTGCTCACCGGGTGGTACCGGCGGCACGGCGGCGAGCTGACCCGCCTCGCCGTGGCGCGGGCCGTCCCCGTCGGTGGCTTCACCGGCTGGCGGCAGGCCATGCCGGTCACACAGTGGTCCGTGACCAAGCCGCGGGGCCCCGTGGCCGAACCCGTACAGCCCGTAGACCCCGTACAAGGAGAGCTCCAGCCATGACCGTGTACTTCATCGGCGCCGGCCCCGGCGCCGCCGACCTCATCACGGTGCGGGGCGCGCGGACCCTGGCCCGCTGCGGCGTCTGTCTCTACGCGGGCAGCCTCGTCCCCCGGGAGCTCCTCGCCGACTGCCCGCCCGGCGCCCGGCTCGTGGACACCGCCCGGCTGGACCTCGACCAGATCACCGCGGAGTTCGTCCGCGCCCACGAGGCGGGCCAGGACGTGGCCCGGCTGCACTCCGGCGACCCGGCCGTCTTCAGTGCCGTCGCCGAGCAGATGCGGCGTCTGGACGCGGCCGGGATTCCGTACGAGATCGTGCCCGGCGTGCCCTCCTTCGCCGCGGCCGCCGCGGCGCTCGGCCGCGAGCTGACCGTGCCGACCGTGGGCCAGACGGTCATCCTCACCCGCGTCGCCCAGCAGGCCACCCCGATGCCCCCCGGTGAGGACCTGGCGACGCTCGGCCGCAGCGGCGCCCTGCTCGTCCTCCACCTCGCGGCCCGCTACACCGACCGGGTCGTCGCCGAGCTGCTCCCGCACTACGGGCCGGACTGCCCCGCGGCCGTCGTCGCCATGGCCAGCCGTCCCGACGAGATCGTCCTGCGCGGCACGCTCGCCGACATCGCGGGACAGGTGGCGGAGGCCGGGGTGGTCCGTACGGCGGTCATCCTGGTGGGCCGCGCGCTGGCGGCGGAGCAGTTCCCGGACAGCTATCTGTACTCGACCGGACGGGACCGCCGCGACCACTGAGCCGTGGTGAGGGCAGCCTATGCTTACCCCTGAATGATCTTGTGGCAGTCGACCGGCCACACCATTTCCCAGGGGGATACGCATGTCCAAGCACATATCGAAGGTTCTGCGGGGTGCGCTGGTGGCGCTCACCGCGGCGGGCGTCGTCGGGGGCGCGGCGGTCGTCCCGGCCGGCGCCGCGACGCAGGGCAAGGGCTCACACGCCGCGACGCAGGCCGCCCTGGACGGCCTCGTCGCCGCGGGCATGCCGGGCGTCGCCGCCGGGACCTGGACGCCCAAGGAAACCTGGTCCGGCTCGGCGGGCTACGCGGACACCGCCACCAAGCGCGAGCGCACCGCCGGCGACCACTTCCGCGCCGGCAGCATCACCAAGTCCTTCGTCGCCACCGTCCTGCTCCAGCTGGAGGCCGAGGGCAAGCTCAGCCTGGACGACTCCCTGGAGCGCCGCCTGCCCGGCGTGGTGAAGGGCAACGGCTACGACGCCGACAAGATCACGATCCGTCAGCTCCTCAACCACACCAGCGGCGTGCACGACATGGTGTACACCCCGGAGTGGGACAAGGAGATGAACGGTCCCGGGTTCTTCGAGCACCGCTACGACATCAAGACGCCCGAGCAGATCGTCGCCATGGGCATCAAGTACGGCCCCGACTTCGAGCCGGGCAAGGGCTGGCGCTACTCCAACACCAACTTCGTCCTCGGTGGCATGATCATCGAGAAGGTCACCGGGAAGCCGTACGCCCGTGAGGTGGAGCGCCGCATCGTCAAGCCGCTCGGCCTGAAGGAGACGACCTTCCCGGGCACCGACCCGAAGCTGCCGGCCCCGCACCCCGTCGGCTACTCCAAGCTGTACGTGCCGAACCCCGGCCCGCAGATCTACGACGCCACCGAGTACCGGCCGTCCTGGTCCGGCGCCACCGGCGAGGTCGTGAGCACCAGCGGCGACCTCAACCGCTTCTACAGCGCCCTGCTCCAGGGCAAGTTGCTGCCGAAGAAGCAGCTCGACGCGATGCTCACCACGGTCGAGACCGGCGAGCACTACACGTACGGGCTCGGCATCATCTCCCGCAAGCTGTCCTGCGGCGTCCAGGTCTACGGCCACGACGGCGTCGTCTGGGGCTCGCTCTCCGGTGCGGCCGGCACCCGGGACGGCAAGCACATGCTGACCTTCAACATCAACGGCGACTGGCTCGACCAGAGCCCGCCCTTTGAGAACATGTTCGAGGGCGAGTTCTGCGGGACCGCCGCCAAGCCGACCAAGTCCCAGGCAGTGTTCGGACCGGTAAACCGCTAGGTCGCAACCCTAGTAGATTCGGAATCCTCTCGATCCGAGCCCCGCGATTGAAGCAGGCAGTGCGCATCGCTGTAGGCGCGTCAGGCGCCCTATGGTCTCGGCATGGCGAGCATCGTGGAACGTCCCAAGAAGGATGGGATCGATCACGTACCAGGTGCGCTGGCGCGACGGTGGGGGTCGCGCCAGCAGCATCCAGGCCGAGAATTTCGGAGAGCTCGAAGCGGCCGAGGAGTTCCGCGACCTGGTGAACGCGTACAAGCAGCACCGGCCACACTGCTGGGTCCGCGGCCACGGGTTCGTTGAGGAGGAGGAAGTTCCGGGGGATCAGCCGCTGATGGGCTTCGCTCATCGGTACGTAGACCGGCTCACGGGGGTAAACGAACGTACGCGAGAAGACTACGCTCGGGATCTTCGGCACCGGCCTCGTGGCCGACGGCGTCCTGTGGCTCGACGGCACCGCCTCCCTGCGCTGGCGCGGCCCCCGGCCCTCCACCGTGCACTGGGACCGGCTCGACGACGCGATCGCCGTCCACGGACACGGCGGAGCCACCCACGTAGTCTGGGCGGACACCACCTCCGCCATCCCGGACACCACACCGCCCGGCAGCGCCCTGACCAGCGCGGAGACCGTCCGGCCGACCCCGGACACCGGTCCGGCGGACACGGGCCGGACAACGCCGGACCACCCTCTTCGCCGCCCCTACGCGGACGCACTCCGGGTAGCAGCGCACCCGTGCGACGGCGACTGTGGACTCGACGAGCGCTCCTGCTACGACGCGCACCCGATCACCTGGTCCGGTACGGCCGGCGGACACACCCACATCGACGGCGCGATCGAGCGATCGTGGACACCGTGCTCGCCGTCCACGACGCCGGCGGTCACGTGTATCTCTCCACCGGCTGTCTGCACGGTGATCACGACTACTGCCAGAACCACACCGGACTCAGCGGCCAGAAGACACCGGCCGTCTGCAAGTTCTGCGAGGCGCCCTGTGTCTGCGCCTGCCACCGGAGCCCCGGCGAGTAGGCCCGGCCGACGGTGCCGGTCCTGGCGCTGGTACCACTACCGACCCGTCCACTGCTCCTGGCCCGCCACGCACGCCGTCAGCAGCAAGTGGCACTGCAACGAGACCACGGGCGCCGCCTGGTACGTCAGCAAACGATGGCGCCCCACTGGGTGATGGCGGGCCGCAGGAATCGGCCTCTCTTCAGAGGTGATCGGCTACTTCGAGATGACGCTGTAGCGCCTCTGCGATGTCTGTCACCGAACCCGACTCAGGCAGGTGCCATACCGACTCGTCACCACCGTTCATCGCCAGCTCACTGGAGAACTCGACCAACTCGGGAGAGGGGACGAAGGAGTCCCGCAACCAGGCCGCGAACACTGCCGCCTCCACCGCCGAGGCCCCAGTGATCATCACGGAGCCCATCCCTTCGAAGGGCATCGTCGCCAGCCCTTCGATCCAGACCCCCTCAGCGATCTGGATCTCGAAGGAGAGAGTGGCCGCCGGGCGCGGGCCCAGGTCTCCCTCGCTCTTGGCGGATGAGTCCGGGAACGACTGCTCAATGGATCGTTCCAGGCGGTCCAGGCTGAGGTCCCACGCCAGGGCGTTATCCACTGGAGGATGAAAGACGAAGGTAGTCCTGATCGGGTTCTCGCCGTGCATATTTCCTCGTCTCACGGTACGTATCGGGTATGACCGCTCACGCCGGTCATGAGCATCATGCTTTGCCAATAGGCAGTGGAGTCACGATCATTCGTAACAATCTCCAACCCCCGGAGTTCCTTGGGTGAATGCTCCATGGCGGCCTTGTAGCGTGAGAGCTCTTTTTCATCACCGACATACATAGCGTCACGTCGCGGGTCAAACTTCGCATTGCCCTTGGCGTCGAGTTTCGGTGGAGTTCCCAGCGTCTTCTCGACTGCATCCAAGTGACGGAAGGTGGTTGGGTTCTCGCAGTTCGGCTTACGGACATGTTTCGCCTCGACCGCGTAGCCGTCGGCAGGTCGTAGGCCATCGGCCATGAGCCCTTTACCGCTCCTTCCCATGGCTTCGGCAGGCAGGGGAAGTTCACGCTCCGGATACCCGGCCGTGCGAAGCTGGTAAGCGTTGTCCGGTCGACTTGGGCCGCCGCCGCCCGCGAAGCCACCAGCAGGCAGCGAGTTCGCCCATGCCCGGAACCGTGCCTGCTCTGCTGGACTGAGCACCGTACTCAGCATCGGGTCCGGCGGGATCGGGTCCCGTGCCGTGACGCCCGCGTTAAGCCCGTTACCGGCTGGCACCGCGTACGAGGCTAGGACCAGAGGCACAGGGGTCAGCGACGGCACGCCAGGAAGAAGCGGCGGATGCCAGCCCGGCCCTCCAGCGGCGCCGGGCAGCTTCACACGGGCCTGAGACGAGTCGAGCGCGTGGGCAACATCCCCTAGTCGGTGAATATGCGGGTCGCCGGCTATGGCGGTGTGCAGACCACCATCGTCACCGTTCCCACCCAAAATCGGGGAATCCCACGGTAACTCAATACGAAAGGGCTCTGCCTTTTTCGTGAGGATCTGCAAACGCGCGGTCTCGATATGGTCCGCGTACTTCTCACAAGCTTTTGACAGCTGGTGGCAGGCGGCTACGAGGTTGGCGACGAGCGGTTCATCCTCCTGGACCTGATCCGGTGGATGGCCGAAGCCCACCGTACGCTTGAAGTACTGGTCGAAGGCCATGGCCGCCTGTCCCGCATGCGACTTGTTGGCGGTCATGGCGTATACCTGGGCATCGTCAAGGAACCGTTCCATCAGCTTCCCGGCGTGGCGCCAGATGCCGGCGACGGATCTCACCTTCTTAGGGTCGCCGCGGTACCGACTCCCACCGCCAGGCCGGTACTGCTCATGCCAGACGGTGTCGCCGACCACGTCAGGAAGTTCCTTACCCAGGCTCAGGAATGACCGGGTACAGTCCTTGGCAGGGTTCCCCATGCCCTGGGCCAGGTCGGGCTGCTGGCCGGAGAAGCCGAAGCCTGCCGCGATCTGCTTATCGGCGATCAGGAACTCCTGAGCGGTCCGCATGAGCGCTTGCCCGGTGCCGCCGAATATATAGGCGCTGAAGCCGATCTGATCGAGAGTCGTAGATGCCGCCGGCTCGTACACCTTGGCGAACGCGCGGCCGGCCTTGTCGTCACCGGCCATGCCTCCCTGCTCCGCGAGCTCGCCGCCGAGGGCGATCGCGGTGTCCCGGGCACCGGTCATGACCACTTCGACCATCCCCATGGATGCCTTGATCATCCCCGAGGCGGTCAGCCTCATCCTGTCGCTCACGCGCCGTCCCCTCCCAGTTCCTGACACCGCCACCGTTCTACCGCACAGCCGGGCGAGCCGATCTGTGCGGGTGCGCCCGCGACTTCACGGCAGGCCGCTCACGGCCGCCACTCCTCCCGGTAGTCCGGGTGATCGGCATACGGCAAGGCGAGGCAGCGGAGCACCTCGGCCAGCACGAGGCGCTGAGCGGAGCTCGTCAACCGGTTGAACGAATCCGGCAGTGCATCGCTCGTCTCCGGATTCTCGTACCGATCAAGGAGAGTCCGCTGCGCCTCGACCTACACAAGGATGCGCGAGGGCTGGTGGCGGACGATGTGCAGCGCGTTCGGCACGCCGTACCCGTCAGACACCCGGCGGCAGTCGGCCACTGCTGATCCGTACGGCCGGCCGTCAGGTGCCGCGTCGTCGGCGTGCACGCCGGCCACGTGGTCGTGCCGGATCCACGGGCCGGACTTCGCCGCGCGGGCAACCTGCTCATCGTCGTCGAGGCGGGCGCGGAGGAACGCCACCAGATCCGCGGTCACTTCTCAGTCTCCCCGCCCGGTACGCCCACGTAGCCGGCCTGGACCGCGGCTTCGACTATCGCGCGCTTCACCCACTCCGCCGGCACCCCTCGCAACTCCTTACGTACTTCCTTGCCCCAGTCCGGATGCTGCGCCTCAGCCTGGCTCGCCAGGAGCCGGGCATCGCCCTCCGGCAGGGCGGCCACGACTGGGGAGAGACCCAACTCGGCCGGGGGCCCGGGCATCCGAGGAGCCGGGGAACCCTCCCAGCGCGGCGCAGCGGGCGGAGGTGCGGCGTGCTGCCGGGCGGGCCCACTGGCCAGCTTGCCGACCGTGGGCGGGCGCTTGCGTTCCACACTCTCAGCGCGCGCGATGCGGCGGAAGTACTCGGGCGTGAGCCCGGTGAGTTTGGCGAGATCGCTGACGGCGGCGCCGGCCTTGAGGTCGCGGGCGGCTTGTTCGCGGACGGGGTCCCTGAGCTCGGCCTCGATCTCACGAGCCCGCTTGTAGCGGCCGTAGAGGCGGAGCGCTTCGTCGTCGGGGGCGTAGTCGCTGGACATGGGGCCATGGTCGCATACGGGTTGCCAACGGTAAGGCCACCCTGTTGGGCTATCCCAGGAAAACCTATAGCCCAACGCGTTGGGCTACATGATGGTGTCACACCGCAAGGGAATGCAGCTCAGAGGGGGATCTCGATGAAGCGCACCGCCCGCCAGACCACCACCCTCACCGACCTCACCCAGGCCCTCGACCGCCGCCACCCCGTCACCATCACCTACGCCAAGACCATGGACCGGCAGTCCCTCGGCAGCCGCATCTTGGCCGAAGCGATCGGAGTGAAGAACGCAGGCTAGAGAGGCACCTTGGGACAGGGGGACACTTTGCCCCCTGCTCCTTTGATCAAGACCCTACGGTGGCGGCTCCTCAAATGGACGCCTACACAAGGGGTTAGTCATGACCGTCGATCAGTGGCACGCATCGCCGTCCCGGCAGGCCGACGCGACCACCGACAGCGCCACCGGTGAAGTCCGCTTGCCCGTGGCGCTGTTCCAGTTCGAGAGCCTCCAGGGCACAGTCGACTTGGTCCTGACCCGGCTGGAGGCCGTCAAGCTGTACCTCCTTCTCGCTCGCGTGCTGAGCGGCTCAGGATTTGTTGCTCCCGGGCGGCTCGCATGAGCTGTTCTGCCGCTCGCAGGGCATCAGCTGGATTCTCGGCCTTAGCGCTGAAGGCAGGGCTGGGCGGTGCCTTGCTCGCAGCCGAGAGGGGCAGCGTCGTGCCCGTGACCCACCCCGCACTCCCACACGCCGCCGAGCAGTGCCGGATCGGTCAGCACCCCGATTGCCCTGGGGCGACCCAGCTCCGCCGGATCGGCGCGCCCCGCACCGCTCAGACAGAGCCCCTCGCCTGCCAGTGCACCTGCCACCAGCCCACGACCGAGGCCGCGAGATGACCAACTACATCGACCTCACCTGCTACACCCAGCCCAGTCTGACCTCCGCCGCCGCACGCTGGCTCCTTCGCCGCGAGACCTCACCATGGCACGCCCAGGAGTACTGGGCACGCGGCGCCAGCGCCGGCATCGGGCTCCAGCACTTCGAGGCCGCCTACCTCCCCGCGGACACGGTCGAGGGGAAGATGGCCAGCAGCGTCCGTGACTGCGATGGAGTCGAGGCCCACCTCCGCGCCGCCGGCCTCACCCACGGCGTCATCGTCCCGAAATCCCGGCTTCACTACGTGATGCTCGTGCCCCCTGGCACGGCGGACACCTGGGCGGAGCCGCGGACGGAGTGCAGGAGCCGCCGACACCACGCGGGATACGTCGCCGCGCCCCCACCGGCCCACCGCAGCCAGCCCGGTGCGTACTGGCTCCTGCCCCCGCCCGAGGCCGACGAGGACCTCTGCGACCCGGCAGCGGTACGAGCCCTGATCCGGCAGGCGGCCCGTGAACGAGCCAGCAGCAGAAGGGGCTCGGTCTGCCGACCGATGGCTGTCCGAGGGCCCGTTCCTCGCCAGGAACCGACGTGCCTGGGACCGCGGGGAGCCCGCGGGCGTCTTCACCGGACACCTCTACGACGCCGTCCAAGTCCCTGCCGGTGACGTCGAGGCGCTCATCAGGGAGGCTGGCCTGGAGGGCCCCGAAGGCGTGTTCCTGGCGCACGGGATCACTGCCGCCGTGATCGCGGAGCCCCGCCCCCCGGCGGCGCCGCGTGTGGCTGCCCGAGACCTCGGCCGACACGGCCGGGGGTATCGGGGCTTTTCCATTCACTCCCGCGAGACTGGGGCGCCCGCTACAGAGGCCGCGTTCCCACAGGAACCCGGCTCGACTTGGAGGTGCATTGAGCATCATCGAACTCTGTCGAACTGTCTCAATTCTCGACGTTTCCGCAGGTCACGCTATGTTCAAGAACCTGGATCAGAGCCCGCCCATTGAGAACACGTTCGAGGGCGAGTTCTGCGGGACCGTCACCAAGTGCGACAAAAAGCCAGTGGCCCGGGCGGCGCTCGGCCCGGTGAATCGCTAGAGCGCGTCTCTTTGAGCGGTTGGTCAGTTGATCGGATGTGTCCGTCCGATTGGTGATCACTGATTCCCTGTGGGACCGGATCGTGCCGCTGATGCCGCCTGACCCGGTCCGCGGTCGGCGATGGGCCGACCACCGCCGAACCTTGGAAGCCATCGCGTGGAAGTACCGCACCTACTCGCCCTGGCGGGACCCGCCGGACGAGCTCGGCTCGTTCCGGACCGCTCACAAACGACTGATCAGGTGGGCCGTGGACGGCACCCGGGAACGCATCCTCGCCACTGTCCTGGCGGTCGGCCTCCGGCGCGGAGCTAGGACTGATCGCCGATGTCGAGGGCGTGTTCTTTGAGGTATGCGCCCGCGTGGGCCGCTGCTTCCTCTGCGGTCGCGTACGGCGCCCCATCGGGGGCCTTGCCGGATGCTCCATCAGCGCCTCGACCAGTCCAGCCCCAACCGCCGGAAGTTGACTGCGCCAACTCAGCAGTCCCTCCGAACAGCGCAAGCGTGCTTTTGCCCGCTGTCGCGGGTGCTGGGCGGCTGACGGCATCGGGCCATTTCTTACGGGCGCCCTGCCGGGTGATTCCCCAGACAGCTCCCAGCTGCTCATAACTCGCGCCGTAGGAGCCGGCGGTCATTGCCGCCCTCTCCGTGAGCCGCTTGACCTCACCATCCATCACCTTCCACGCGGCCAGGACGGACAGTGCCACTTCGACGGGACTCGCGTCCCACATGCGGTCGGCGGACAACCCGGTCTCTCGGGAGCGGATGGCCGAGGCCAGGGGGTTCAAGGCGTCGTACAGGGTTTTGTCGAGCTCTGCCTGCTCTTCTGGGGTGATCTCAGAGGCCGTCATGCGACAACTGTCGTTTATAGAACCGCCCACGTAAACCAAACTTTCCAGACTGCATCGGTTGTCGCCACATCAGAGAGACAGGCCCAGGCAACAACCCCGCCTGGCGTCATCCATGACCGTGCCGCACGGGCCCGCGCCCGTGCGACACAGCGGCTTTTCCGCGGCCTCCTCGAAGCCTGGAGAAGGCACCCCCGCGAAGACCCTCTGCGGCGTCCATGGCGCTTTCACGGTGCCTTCATGACCGAAAATACTCTCCTCAAGTCCTTCACGCAGGCCATTGAATGCCCATGGTCAACACTGATCCCTCATCAGCGCATCAGTGCACTCTTCACGCTTGGGAGACACCCATGAGACGACTCCGCACCGCGGGTCTGGCACTTCTCGGCGCGACGCTCGTCGCCTCCGTCGCGGCGAGCCCGGCCCAGGCGTCGCCGGGCGAGACCCGCACGGTGTGCGCCGACTCGATGACCCCGGACGGCTGGGTCGACGTGAACTGGGGCACCAGTGCCTCGTGCCGCGTGATGAGCGGCTCGAACGTCAAGATGATCAAGCAGCTGGAGGGGCTCCCCGTCGGCACTCAGGTCAACGCCTGCGCCTCCGCGCAACCGCCGAGCGGCTGGATCAAGGTCCAGACCTACTACAGCGGCGGCTGCGTGGTCTTCGTCAACTCCTCCTTCACGCCGAACGCCTGGCTGCTGCGTAAGACCTCCTGACCGGAGGGCAGCGAGGGTGTGGCACCCGGCCGAGCGGCCGTTGTGACGCGCCCACGACGACGTCAGGGCTCCCGGGTGGATGACCGGCCGTCACTCGTCAACCGGGGGCGACCGAGCCGCTCATTTTCGGAAGGCTCGGTGCCACAGTCTTCCCGAGACGAAGCACCTCACCGCGAGCGCCCCCGGTGAACGCGCTGCCGACCGACCCATAACAGACCTCCGGCCTCGCCCCATAGTCTGGCAGTGACGAGCTGTTCAGAAAGGGGCGAGACCGTGTCACCAGATGCTACCCCCGACCCGTATGCCGAACCGATCGGCTTCGGACAACGAATGCAACTGCTGCGAACGCGGCGAGGGATGAGCCGAGTTGTTCTCGCCGGCCTGGTGGGACGGTCACCTAGTTGGGTGAAGGCAGTGGAAAGCGGGCGCCTTCAGACCCCCAAGCTGCACACGATCCTGCGTATCGCCGAGGCCCTGCGCGTCGGCGACCTCGTCGAACTGACCGGCGATCAAACCACCCACGTCGACCTCTTCACCGGCCCCGGCCACAAACGACTCCCGGCGGTGAAGGCGGCAGTCGACGCCTTTCTGCTCCCCACAGACCTTGAAGCGCCGCCGACTGAGCATCTGCAAGCGCGCCTTGCCCGGGCCTGGAAGGCCCGCCATTCAGCGCCCCACCACCGCGACGTGATCGGCCGACTGCTCCCCGACCTCATCCGCGACGCCCAACTCGCCGTAAGGCAGGCCGAATCCAACGCGACCCTCCGCGCCGCGCAGGCCGCCCTGTCGGAAGTCTATTCCCTGTCGCAGTTCTTCATCGCCTACCAACCGGACGCCCATCTACTGTGGCGCGTGGTGGAGCGCAGCATGATCGCCGCCCGGGAGTCCGATGACCCGCACGCCATCGGCGTTGCCGCGTGGCTCGCCGCACAGGCACATCGCGACAGCGGTCCCACACACTACGACGCAGCGGACGCAGTCACCATGGAAGCGCTGGAGTACCTGCAACCCCTGCTCGCCGACGCCGATCCAGGGGTCCTGGCCATCGCCGGCGCGCTCCGGTTCGAGGCCGGCCACACCGCCGCGCGCCGGGGAAATCAGGGGAGCGCCTGGGGCCACTTCGACAAGGCCAGGGCCATGTCGAAGACCTTGCCTCCTGGCTACTACCACCCGATCACCTCGTTCTCGGAAGCGATCATGGGTGCCCACGCCGTGACCGTCGCCGTCGAGCTCCGGGCAGGAGGCGAGAGCGTCAAGCAAGCCGCAGCGGCGGACGCTCTGACGATCCCCTCCCTGCCACGCCGGGCCCGGCACCGCATCGAAGAAGCCCGGGGCTACCAGCTGGACGGCCAGCCGGACACCGCGCTCGCCACCCTGGACAAGGCGTTCGAGTCCGCGCCGGAAACCATCCGGTACAACGGCTACGCCAAGGGCATCATCCTCGAACAGACCGAGTCCCGGACGCCGAACCGACGCCGCCGCGCCTCCGAGCTGGCCGTAAAGATCGGCATCCTCGCGGCCTAGGGAAGCTCGAATCGCGGGCGATCGAGGGGGCACACACTGTGCCCCCTCTTCCCTTGCCCCGGTCCTACCGTCATCCCCACATCCGCTCACCGATGATCGTGAGACCCTCATGGACAACGCTCTCCTCAAGTGGCCGGCCTCCGCCTGCCTGCCGGAGCCCGATCGTGCGCAGGCCGCACCATGCCCGTGACCCGGCCTGACCGCCCCCACACGACCGAGCGATGCCGCACCGGGCAACACGCCCGCTGTTCCGGGACGACCCCGCTTCGCCGGATCGGCGCACCGTCCCGCGCGGCACGGACCGCACCCCTGACCTGCCAGTGCGCCTGTCACCAGCCCACAACCGAGGCCACCAGATGAGTATCTACACCCACCCCAGCCTGACCTCCGACGCCGCACGCTGGCTCCTGCGCCGCGAGACATCGCCATGGCGGATGCAGGAGGATTGGGCCCGCGGTGCCAACGCGGGCATCGGGCTCGAACACTTCAACGCCGTCTACCTCCCCGCGGATCTGGTCGAGGACGGGATGCCCAGCAGCATCCGCGACCGCGACGGAACCGAAGCCCACCTCCGCGCCGCCGGCCTCACCCACGGCGTCATCGTCCCGAAGACCCGGCTCCACTACGTGCTACTCGTTCCCCCTGGCACCGCCGACACCTGGGCAGAACCCCGCACGGAGTGCCGCAGCCGCCGCGCCCATGCGGGATACGTCGCCGCGCCCCCGCCGACCCGCCGCGACCGGCCCGGTGCGTACTGGATCCTGCCCCCGCCCGAATCCGATGGAGATCTCTGCGACCCCGAAGTGGTACGGATCCTGATCACGCGCATTCCGATCAAGACGACGCGGCCCGGACCGGTAGACCCACGGCAGAACGGAACGGCGAGCGAATAGGGAGGCCGCAAGGTCGTCCGCGCCCCTGATCGGCCCCCGTGACAGCCACCCGCAGGCAGTGCTACGGGCGGCTGCTCGGTCCCTCGGTCGGTGCACGGCCTCGTGGGCGAGCTCGTCCCGGACGCCGGTGCGGCGGATCTCCGGCAGGTGTCTGTCCACGAGGTGTGCGAGGACGGGGCGGAGGGCAGCCGTGCGGGCGCGTCCCGCAGCTCGGAAGGCTCTTTTCCGTGGGCCGGCGGGCGCGCCGTCGTCCGACCGGGCCAGCGGCCGGGACGCCGGTCCCCCGAGCGCGTTTCCCGCGCCTCCCAAGGGGTACCCCGGCACCCGCCCCACGCCCACCGAGGAGGCCCCATGCCCACGCGTCCGCACTCCGGCCGTGCCGCCGAGCCGGCGGTGCCGCTCACCGACGCCGAGGTCGCCGCCCTGGACGCGCACTGGCGTGCCGCGAACTACCTGGCGGTCGGGCAGATCTACCTGCTGAGCAATCCGCTGCTGGCCGTGCCGCTGGAGCCCGAGCACATCAAGCCGAGGCTGCTGGGGCACTGGGGCACCTCACCCGGGCTCAACCTGGTCCACACCCACCTCAACCGGGTGATCAAGGCCCGCGGCCTGGACGCCCTGTGCGTGTGGGGGCCGGGGCACGGCGGCCCGGCCGTGGTCGCCAACTCCTGGCTGGAGGGCAGCTACAGCGAGGTCTACCCGGACGTGAGCCGTGACGCGGAGGGGATGGAGCGGCTCTTCCGGCAGTTCTCCTTCCCCGGCGGCGTGCCGAGCCACGTCGCCCCGGAGACCCCCGGCTCGATCCACGAGGGCGGTGAGCTCGGCTACTCCCTGGCCCACGCCTACGGCGCCGCCTTCGACAACCCCGGCCTGCTCGTCGCCTGCGTCGTCGGCGACGGCGAGGCCGAGACCGGCCCGCTCGCCACGTCCTGGCACTCGAACAAGTTCCTCGACCCGGTCCACGACGGGGCGGTCCTGCCGATCCTGCACCTCAACGGCTACAAGATCGCCAACCCCACCGTCCTCGCCCGCCTCCCCGAGGAGGAGCTGGACCGGCTGCTGCGCGGCTACGGCCACGAACCGCTGTACGTCGCCGGGGACGACCCCGCACAGGTGCACCGGGCACTGGCGGCCGCCATGGACCGCGCCCTGGACCACATCGCGACCGCGCAGCGCGTCGCCCGGGAGGACGGCGTGCCCGACCGGCCGCACTGGCCGGTGATCGTGCTGCGCACCCCGAAGGGCTGGACGGGCCCGGCGGAGGTCGACGGGCTCCCCGTGGCAGGCACCTGGCGCTCCCACCAGGTGCCGCTGCCCGGCGTGCGCGACGACCCCGAGCACCTGCGGCAGCTGGAGGCGTGGCTGCGCTCGTACCGCCCGGAGGAGCTCTTCGACGCCGACGGCCGGCCGCGCCCCGAGGTGCTGGAGCACGTCCCCGAGGGCGACCGGCGCCTCGGCGCCACTCCGCACGCCAACGGCGGTCTGCTGACGCGCTCGCTGCCGCTGCCGCCGCTGGAGCACTACGCGGTGCCCGTCGGCAAGCCCGGCACGTCGCTGCACGAGCCCACCCGCGTACTCGGCGGGCTGCTGGCCCAGGTCATGGCCGACACCGCCGGCAGCCGGAACTTCCGCGTGGCCGGCCCCGACGAGACCGCTTCCAACCGTCTGGACGCCCTCTACGCGGCGACCGCCAAGGCATGGCAGGCGGAGGTCCTGGACACCGACGAACACCTCGCGCACGACGGCCGGGTGCTGGAGGTCCTCTCCGAACACCTCTGCCAGGGCTGGATGGAGGGCTATCACCTCACCGGCCGGCACGGCCTGTTCTCCTGCTACGAGGCGTTCGTGCACCTCGTCGACTCCATGGTCAACCAGCACATCAAGTGGCTCAGGACCTCCCGCGCGCTCTCCTGGCGCCGTCCCGTGCCCTCCCTCAACTACCTGCTCACGTCGCACGTCTGGCGCCAGGACCACAACGGCTTCTCCCACCAGGACCCCGGATTCGTCGACCACGTCCTCAACAAGTCCCCCGAGGTGGTGCGCGTCTACCTGCCGCCGGACGCCAACACCCTGCTGTCCGTGACCGATCACGTCCTCCGCAGCCGTGACTACGTCAATGTGATCGTCGCGGGCAAGCAGCCCTGCTTCGACTGGCTCGGCATGGACGAGGCGCGCGCCCACTGCGCGCGCGGCGCGGGCGTCTGGGAGTGGGCAGGCACCGAGACCGGCGACCGGCCCCCGGACGTCGTCCTCGGCTGCGCCGGCGACGTGCCCACCCAGGAGGCGCTGGCCGCCGCCGGGCTGCTCCGCCGCCACCTGCCGGAGCTGGCCGTACGGCTCGTCAACGTGGTCGACATGACACGCCTGCTGCCGCGCGAGGACCACCCGCACGGGATGACCGACGCCGAGTACGACGCGCTGTTCACCACCGACAGGCCGGTCGTCTTCGCCTACCACGGCTATCCGTGGCTGATCCACCGCCTCGCCTACCGGCGCACCGGACACCCCCATCTGCACGTCCGGGGCTACAAGGAGGAGGGCACCACGACCACGCCCTTCGACATGGTCGTCCGCAACGACCTCGACCGCTACCGGCTGGTCATGGACGTCATCGACCGCGTCCCCGGCCTGGGCGTCCGCGCCGTCGCCGTCCGCCAGGCCATGGCGGACGCGCGCACCCGCCACCACGCCTGGATCCGTGAACACGGCACGGACCTCCCGGAGGTGGCGGACTGGACCTGGCCCGGCGCCTGACCCCGCCCGCCCGGTCCTGCCCCACCCCATCCGGGCCGCCGTGGCGCACGCCACATTGACGGGCCCTTGACGCCCTCCCGATGTAATCGATTACCTAGCGCCCAAGAAATCGATTACATCCCTCGGAGGCGCCGTGGCGAACATCAAGGACGTGGCCGAGCGAGCCGGCGTGTCCGTCGCCACCGTCTCCCGCGTGCTCAACGGCCGCTCCCCCGTCGCCGCCACCCGCGAGCGGGTGCTGGCCGCCGTCGAGGAGCTCGGCTACCGGCCCAACGTCGTCGCCCGGGCACTGCGCACGGCCCGCACACGGACACTGGGTCTGGTCATCAGCGACCTCCGGAACCCGTTCTTCACGGAGCTGGCCGACGCCGTCGAGCAGGAGGCGCGCCGGCTGGGCTACAGCCTGATCATCGGCAACGCGGGCGAGAGCCCGGAGCAGCAGGACGACTACATCCGCACCCTGCTCGACCGGCGCATCGACGGCCTGATGGTCAGCTCCGCCGGCACCGGCTCCGCGATGCTCCACGAGGTGGTGTCCGCGGGCACCCCGCTGGTGCTCCTCGACCGTTCGGTGCCGGGCGTCGCCGCCCCGTGCGTACGGGCGGAGGGGCGCGCCGCGCTGACGGATCTGGCCGCCCATCTGGCGGCGCTGGGGCGGCGCCGCCCCGCCGTGATCGTCGCGCCCGCCGGCACGCCCGTCGGGGACGAGCGCCTGGAGCTGTTCCGCGCGGCGCTGCTGGGGCACGGCATCGCGCTGCCCCCGGAGCGGATCGGCTCCTCGCCGGACCTCTCGTCCGCGGGCGGCAGGCGGGTGACGCGGGACCTGCTGGACCTGGCCGAGCCGCCGGACGCCGTGCTGGCCACCGACAACCTGATGGCGCTGGGCGCCCTGGACGAGGTGCGGGCCCGGGGCCTGCGCATCCCGGACGACCTCGCGCTGGTGGCCTTCGACGACGTGCCGTGGTTCGCCCACACCGACCCGCCGCTGACCGCCGTCGCCCAGCCGACGCGCGAGCTCGGCCGGGCCGCCGTGCACACCTTGCTGGAGCGGATCGAGGGCCGCCCGGCCGGTTCGGTGCTGCTGCCGGCACGGCTCGTCGTCCGCCGTTCGTGCGGCGAACCACCCACCCACTGAGAACATCGAGAGGGGCAGCGCATGACCGGCGTCAACGACGACGTTCCGGCCGGCGGCCGCGAACTGCTGCGCGTCGAGGGGGTCACCAAGTCGTTCCCGGGCGTACGCGCCCTGGACGGCGTGGACCTGGCCCTGCGCGCGGGCGAGGTGCACGTCCTGCTCGGGGAGAACGGCGCGGGCAAGAGCACACTGATCAAGATGCTCGCCGGCGCCCACCGCCCCGACGAGGGCCGCCTCGTGGTGGACGGCGCCGAGGTGACCGTCCGCTCCGCGCAGGACGCCGAACGCCTGGGCATCGCCACCATCCACCAGGAGTTCAATCTCGTCCCCGGCCTCACGGTCGCCGAGAACATCTTCCTGGGGCGGCAGCCGCGCACCGCGCTCGGCCTGGTCGACAGGCGTGCCATGCGGGCACGGGCCGCGGAGCTGCTGGCCCGGGTCCGGCTCGGTGTCTCCCCCGCCGCGCCGGTGGCCGGACTCGGCATCGCCCAGCTCCAGATGGTGGAGATAGCCAAGGCGCTGAGCCTGGACGCCCGTGTCCTGATCATGGACGAGCCGACCGCCGTGCTCACCTCCGAGGAGGTGGCCACGCTCTTCGGGATCGTCCGGGAGCTGCGCGCGGACGGGGTCGGCGTCATCTTCATCACCCATCACCTGGAGGAGATCGCCGCGCTCGGCGACCGGGTGACGGTCCTGCGCGACGGGCGCTCGGTGGCCGAGGTGCCGGCGACGACGCCCGAGGACGACCTCATCCGCCTGATGGTGGGCCGGGACATCGCCGAGCAGTACCCGCGCCGGGCGCCCGAGGAGCCGGGCGCCCCGCTGCTGCGGGTACGGGGGCTCGGGCGGCGGTCCGGCCGCGGCGGCGGGCGCCCGGTGTTCGCGGACATCGGCTTCGAGGTCCGGGCCGGCGAGGTCGTCGGACTGGCCGGGCTGGTGGGCGCGGGCCGCACCGAGGTGGCGCGGGCGCTCTTCGGCGTGGACCGCTACGACACCGGGACCGTCGAGGTGGACGGCCGGGAGCTGGCGCCCGGGGACGTACGGGCGGCGATGCGGGCCGGGCTCGGGCTCGTACCCGAGGACCGCAAGAGCCAGGGCCTGCTCCTGGACGCGCCGCTGCGCGACAACCTCACCCTGGCCCGGCTCGACCAGGACACCCGGGGCGGGCTCGTCGACCGGCGGGCGCAGCGGCGGGCGGCCGCGGAGGTCGCCGGGCGGCTGAAGGTGCGGATGAGCGGGCTGGAGCAGCCGGCGCGCACCCTGTCGGGCGGCAACCAGCAGAAGATCGTCATCGGCAAGTGGCTGCTGGCCGGTGCCCGGCTGCTGATCCTCGACGAGCCCACGCGCGGCGTCGACGTCGGCGCGAAGGTCGAGATCTACCAGCTGGTCAACGAGCTGACGGCCGCGGGCTGCGCGGTGCTGATGATCTCCAGCGACCTGCCGGAGGTGCTCGGGATGAGCGACCGGGTGCTGGTGATGGCCCAGGGCCGGCTCGTCGGCGAGCTGGCCGGCGAGGAGGCCACCCAGGACGCGGTGATGGAGCTGGCGGTCCGGTCCGCCGGCGGTGTGGAGAACGAGAGCGCGATGGAGGGCTCCGATGTCGGCTGAGGTGCTGCGGGCGCCCGGGAGCACCCCCGGGCAGTGGTTCGTGAGGGCGGTGCTGCGCAACGGCCCGTTGGGCGGTCTGATCGCCCTGGTCGTGGTGATGGCGGTGCTGTCCCGGGACTTCCTGAACGGGCAGAACCTGCTCAATGTCGGGGTGCAGGCATCGGTGACGGCGATCCTGGCCTTCGGTGTGACGTTCGTGATCGTGTCGGCGGGCATCGACCTGTCCGTCGGTTCGGTCGCGGCGCTGTCGGCGACGGTGGTGGCCTGGGCCGCCACGAAGGAGGGTCTGCCCGTCTGGGTCGCGGTCCTCCTCGGGCTCGCCGTCGGCGCGGTGGCCGGTCTGCTCTCCGGCGCGCTCGTCGCGTACGGGAGGCTGCCCGCCTTCATCGCGACGCTGGCGATGCTCTCGGTCGGCCGGGGCCTGGCCCTCGTCATCTCGGGCGGCTCGCCGATCGCGTTCCCGTCCTCGGTCAGCCGGCTCGGCGACACCCTGGGCGGCTGGCTGCCGGTGCCCGTGCTGGTGATGATCGCGGCGGGGCTGGTCGCGGCGCTGGTGCTGGCCCGTACGTACACGGGCCGGGCGATGTTCGCGATCGGCGGGAACGAGGAGGCGGCCCGGCTGTCGGGCATCGACGTCAAGAAGCGCAAGCTCGTCGTCTACGCGCTCTCGGGGCTGTTCGCCGCCGTGGCCGGCATCGTCCTGGCCGCCCGGCTGACCTCGGCCCAGCCGCAGGCGGCCGTCGGCTACGAGCTGGACGCGATCGCCGCCGTCGTCATCGGCGGGGCCAGCCTGTCGGGCGGTTCGGGCAAGGCGTCCGGCACGCTCATCGGCGCGCTGATCCTGGCCGTGCTGCGCAACGGCCTCAACCTGCTGAGCGTGTCGGCCTTCTGGCAGCAGGTCGCCACCGGTCTCGTCATCGCGCTGGCCGTGCTGCTCGACACGCTGCGCCGCCGGAGCGCCCGATGAGGGGGCGGGTACGGGCGGTGGCGGCGGCAGCGGCGCTCACGGCGGTCGTGGCCCTGTCCGGCTGCGACCGGGGCGGGAACACGGATCTGGGGCTCGCCCTGTCCACGATGAACAACCCCTTCTTCGTCGGGATCAAGGAGGGTGCCCAGGCCGAGGCGAAGGCCCGCGGCCTGAAGATCAACATCACGGACGCGCAGAACGACCCGACGCAGCAGATCAACCAGATGGAGACGTTCACCAGCCAGGACGTCAAGGCCGCGGTCATCAACCCCGTCGACTCCGACGCGGCGGTGCCCGCGGTCGGTGTGGCCAACCGCGCGGACGTGCCGGTGATCTCCATCGACCGGGGGGTCAACGGCGGCAAGGTCGGCTCGACGATCGCCTCCGACAACGTGGCGGGCGGCAGGCTGGCCGCGAAGACCCTCGCCGAGGCGCTCGGCGGCAAGGGCGAGGTGGCGTTCCTGGAGGGGCAGCCGGGCACCTCGGCGGCCCGCGAGCGCGGCAAGGGCTTCGAGGAGGGCATCAAGGCGTACCCGGGGATCCGGGTCGTGGCCCGGCAGCCGGCGGACTTCGACCGCGCCAAGGGCATGGACGTGATGGCGAACATGCTCCAGGCGCACCGCGGCATCGGGGGCGTGTTCGCCGCCAACGACGAGATGGCGCTGGGCGCGGCGAAGGCGCTGGGCTCCGCGTCGGGCGGCCGGGTGAAGGTCGTGGCCTTCGACGGCACGCCCGACGGGGTCAGGGCCGTCCGGGACGGCTCGCTGACGGCGACCGTGGCGCAGCAGCCGCGGCTGCTGGGCAAGCAGGCCGTGGAGTGGGCGGTGAAGGCCGCCGAGGGGCAGCGGCTGCCGCGCGAGGTGAAGGTGCCGGTGGTGCTGGTGACCCGGGACAACGCGGCGCGGTTCGCGGACTGACGGCCCGGCAGGGCAAGGTGGAGGCGTGACGATGGGTGAGCGGGAGAACGTGTACGACGTCCTGGTGGTCGGTTCGGCCAACGCGGATCTGACGGTCCGGGTGGACCGGCGGCCGGGCGCGGGCGAGACGGTGCTCGGTACAGACCTGGTGGAGTCGGCCGGTGGCAAGGGGGCCAATCAGGCCGCCGCGGCGGCCCGGCTCGGGGCGCGGACGGCGCTGCTGGCGAGGGTCGGTGACGACGCTTTCGGCGAGCTGCTCCTCAAGGGGCAGCGCGCGGCCGGTGCCGATGTGCGGCACGTGCGGGTGGAGAAGGGCGCCCGGACGGGCACGGCGTTGATCGTGGTCGGGCCGGACGGGGACAACACCATCGTGGTGTCGCCGGGGGCCAACGCCCGCCTCTCCCCCGCCGATGTGACCGGGGCGCGGGAGGTCGTCGCCGCCTCGGCCGTCGTCTCGCTCCAGCTGGAGGTACCGCCGGAGACGGTGCGGGCGGCGGTCGAGGTCGCGCGGGAGACCGGCACCCGGGTGGTGCTGAACCCGTCGCCGACGCCCGCGGAGCTGGAGCCGGAACTCCTCGCGGCGGCCGATCCCCTGGTCGTCAACGAGCACGAGGCGCGGCAGCTGTCGGGGCTCGCCGGCGGCGGGCCCGAGGAGTGGGCCCGCGCGCTGCGGGAGCGGGGCGCCCGGTCGGTCGTGGTCACGCTGGGCGGCGACGGGGCGCTGGTCCTGGACGCCGGTCCGGGGGCGGGGCGTACCGCCGCGCCGGGCGTGGAGCCGGGTGCCGGACCGGCGGGGGACGAGGTGGTGCGGGTGCCGGGCGTCCGGGTGCGGGCCGTGGACACGACGGGTGCCGGTGACGCCTTCACCGGCGCGCTGGCCACCCGGCTGGCGCGCGGGGCGTCGCTGGCCGGGGCGGCGCGCTACGCGGTGCGGGTCGGCGCCGCCTCGGTGACCCGGCCGGGCGCGCAGCCCTCGTACCCGGCGGAGGGGGAACTCCCGGACGGAGAGGGCTCTTTCGCGTAGTCGTCCGATATCCGGCCACGCGTTTCCTCCCACGGGACGGAATGGCGCTTTCTGGCGGGTGACGCCGTGTCGGCGGGCGGTCGCTCCGCGATACGGTCGGCGGCGAGGTGAACGCGGCGCCGGGCGGGACGGGTGAGGGGGATCCCCGCGCGGTGGGCTGCGCCCGATTCGACCTGGAGGACCCATGTTCCGTGACCGTCCCCGCCGCACGATGGGCATCGCCGCAGCCGCGGTGGCCGCCGCCGGTGCCGTGACGTTCAGCGTGCTGTCCCTGCAACCCGCCGCGGCTGACGGGGAGAAGGAGCTCCGGCTGACCACGGTGCGGAAGGTCGACACCCAGCCCGAGCACCCCAAGACCGGTGACAGCTGGGCGACCTACTTCGATCTGCACACCACCACGGTCGGCCGCGACGGCCGGGAGACCACGGGCCGGCGCGTCGGTGACGCCGGCGACCGGTGCGACGTGGTGCTCGCCCGCTACGAGGGTGTGGTCACCCAGTGCCAGCGGGTGCTGCGGACCGACGCCGGCACCCTCGTCCTGACGTCCATGAGCGACCGTTTCGGCCGTGGCCCCTACCCCGTGACCGCGGCCGTCACGGGTGGTACGGGCAGCTACGCGGGCGCGGTCGGCGAGGCCCGCGTCACCCTCGACGGCGACCGGGCGTCGTACCGCATCCAGCTGCGCGGCTGAGCCCCGCGCCCGTCCTCCGCCCCGCCCGGTCGGGGCCGCACGGTCAGGACCGCCCGGTGACGCGGGCGATGAGCAGGGCCACGTCGTCCTGGTCGTTGCCGTCGCGCAGGGTGGTCAGCAGGAGGTCGCACGTCGCCTCCAGATCGCGCGGGGCGGCGTCGAGGACGGCGAGCAGCGCTTCGAGGCGGACGTCGATGTCCTGGTCCCGCGTCTCGACCAGCCCGTCGGTGTACAGCACGACGGCGTCGCCCGGGCCCAGCCGGACGCCGACGCTCTCGAAGGGGACGCCGCCCACCCCGAGCGGGGCACCGGCCGGCATCTCCAGCAGGGCGGGCCGGGCACCGGGGCGGACCAGGACGGGCGGGAGGTGGCCGGCGTTGGCGGCACGGCAGATCCCCTCGCGCGGGTCGTACACCGCGTAGAGGCAGGTGGCGATCATCTGGTCCAGACCACTGGCGGTGTGGTCGAGGTGGTGCAGCACCCGCGCCGGGTCCAGGTCCAGCTGGGCGAGCGTACGGGCGGCGGTGCGCAGCTGGCCCATGGCCGCGGCGGCGTTGATGCCGCTGCCCATGACGTCACCGACCACGAGGGCGCTCCGGTCGCCGGACCGGGGGACGACGTCGAACCAGTCGCCGCCGACCTGGCCGGCGGTGCCCGCGGGCTGGTAGCGGTAGGCGATCTCCAGGCCCACCAGGTGCGGCGGCCGCTGCGGGAGCAGGCTGCGCTGGAGGGTGAGGGCGGTGGCGCGCTCGCGCTGGTACCAGCGCGCGTTGTCGATGCAGACGGCGGCGCGGGCGGCCAGCTCCGAGGCGAGGGCGACGTCGTCCTCGCTGAAGGGTCTGGGGTTGGTGAGCCGCTTGAGGTCCAGGGCGCCGAGCACCTCGCCCCGGGCGATCAGCGGCACGGCGAGGTAGGAGTGCAGCCCGGCACCGGCCAGCAGCCCGGCCGCGGTCTCGTCGCGGGCGATGCGCGGCAGGTCCGCCGGGCGCACGTACGGGAGGTGGACCGGCCGGCCGGTGCTGACACAGCGGGTGACGAGCCGGTCGGCGGCGTACCGCGCGATCTGCCCCGGCGGGTCGGCGGCGCGTACGGCCTCGGAGGCGTCGGCCGAGGCGACGGCAAGCGCCCGGAAGACCGCGGACCGGCCCTGCGGCGCGGCGCGGTCGCCGCCCAGGACGGTGTCGAGGACGTCGACGGCGGCGACGTCGGCGAGCCCGGGCACCACGGTGTCGGCGAGCTCGCGGGCGGTCTGGTCGAGGTCGAGGGTGGTGCCGATGAGCACGGAGGCCTCGGCGATGAGCGCGGTGCGGCGGCGGGCCTCGGCGTTGACGCGGTAGCGGTCGGTGACGTCCACCACGGAGGTGGCCAGACCGATCGTCCGGCCCGCGGGGTCGTCCAGGCGGTAGTACGAGATCAGCTGGGCCTGGTCCTCGGCCGCGCCGCCGCCCTCGCGGCCCACGGCGAAGCGGTCCAGCTGCGGGGTGCCCGTCGCCAGGACCTCGCGCATCGCCGCCTCGATCCCGGCGGCGTCCGCGAGCGGCAGCGCCTCGCCGACCCGGCGGCCGAGGTGGTCCTCGGCGGGCAGGCCGTGCATGCGCTCCAGGGCGGGGTTGACCATCACGTACCGCAGGTCGGTGTCCAGGACGGCGACGCCGATCGGGGACCGGTCGACCAGTTGCAGGGAGAGCGCCAGGTCGCGCTCGACGCGCCGCAGGACCCGCTGGTCGGTGGCCATGCCGAGGGCGTAGAAGCGGCCGCCCTCGTCCTCCAGGCGCATGTTGCGGAACTCGACGAGGAGGGTGGAGCCGTCCTTGTGCCGGGCGGGGAAGACGCCGGCCCAGGACTCGCCGCCCCCCATCACCTTGGCGAACAGTTCCAGGATGGCCTCGAGGTCCTCCTCGACGACCAGCAGCCGGGCCCCGTAGCGGCCGAGGGCCTCGGCGGCGGTCCAGCCGAAGAGCGCCTCGGCCTGCGGGCTCCACAGCACGATCCGGCCACGCTCGTCGAGGACCACGGCGGCCACGCTCAGGAGGTCCAGCAGCCCGCCGGGCTCGTAGGGGGCACCCGCGGCCCGGGCGTCTCCCGACCGGGAGCCGTCGGCGTCGGTCGTCCCCATCGGGTCCTCCTTCCGCCCGCGGAGAGGGTGCGCAGCCCCGCGCCGTCGGACCCGGACCGGTGTCCGCCCCGTGTGCGCCGTGGCGACTTCCATGGTCTCTCCGAACCGGCCCACCGCGCAGCCCGCTGCACACGGCCGTCGTGCCCGCAACCGGAGGAGGGGCCGGCGCGCGTGCGGAGGCGGGCCGGGCTACGGGAGGGGGAGGGTGAACCAGACGGTCTTGCCGTTCCCGGAGGCGTGGTGGCCCCAGCGGGCGGCGATCTGCTCGACGAGCCACATCCCGCGCCCGTTCTCGCTGTCCGGGTCGGCCTCGCCGCAGCGCGGCAGCCGGCCTCCGGCGTCGGTGACCTGGGCGACGAGGTGTCCCTGGCCCCGGGTGAGGAGGAGCTCGATGCCGGCCGTGCCGGGGACGTGCACGACGGCGTTGGTGACGATCTCGGAGAGCAGCAGCGCGGTGTCGTCCGCCAGCTCGTCCAGTCCCCATTCGGCCAGCAGCCGCGTCGCGAAGCCGCGGGCGGCGGAGACCGAGCCGGTGGTGGCGGGCAGCGAGACGGAGCCGGAGGGGTGGCCGGGCACGGACGGGAGGTGCGGGGCGTGCAGCCGGGCGCGGCCGGGCGGGCTGTGCATGCACAGCGGGATGCCCGGGCCCCAGGGGCTCACGGGTCTCCGGGGCGGGACGAGCCGGTCGGCGACGGGCTCGGGGGCGCCGGTGGGGACGGCGCCGACCGCGGGTGCGGTACTCACGGTGTCGCGGCTGATAGCAGGCATGGGGCTCACGTGCGATCGAAGTAGCACGAAGGGCGCGGGGGCGGGAACTCTCTCCGACGCCGGTACGGTCCTGCGGGGGGGTTCTCTTTCGGGCCGTCTTGTCTTCGCGTGGTTCCCCCCACATTCGCGCGCTTTTCGCCAGAGGTCTATACCCCGATGGTCACCGGCGTGCTGCGGAGCGCTATCTCCGCAGGTGGGGCGGGATCAGGCGGGGATAAAGTCCTTCAGGCCCGAGGCAGCGACGCCGGTCGGCCGGACAGCGGTGCGCCGGGAACGGGAGGGCGGGCCCGCCTCGGCCCGCGGGTCCGCCCTCCCTGCCGCACCGGTCCGTCCGCCGGCCGCCTACGTCCTCGGCTTCGGGCACTCCTTCCAGGCCAGGTGGTAGACGGTGTTGATGTCACCGTCGGTGGAGTCCATGGCCATGAAGCTGTTGGTCTTGGACGGGTCCGAGGTGCCGGCGTTGACCCTCAGCTCGGTGTTGATGTTGAAGTTGCGTCTCTCGCCACAGGGCGCCCAGACCAGCGCCGCCACGTCGACCCGGTCCGTCGACTGCCAGTTGTCGTTGTACGCGCCCTTGAAGTTGTGGATGATCGGGACCGTCTGGGAGGAGCCCTGGAAGTAGTACGAGGCCTTCTGCTGCGCCGTCGCGCCGGACTCCAGCTTCGCGTAGCCGCGGTAGTCCGCGCTGGCGATGGCGTAGGTGAAGCCCTGGGGCACGTGCACGATCAGGTTGAGCTGGCAGTTCTTACGGAAGTCCGTCGGCTTGGAGCCCACGCCCACCTGGGCCAGGTACTCGCTGTAGGTGACGGTGAAGGCCGTGTTGTCGGGCGAGACGGCCACCGCGGCGGTGCCCGCGGGACAGCCCGAGCCGTTGACGGTCGCGACCTCGATCACGATCTTGTCCGGTGGGGGGTTGACGATCACCGATGCGTCGAACGTGGACATCGGCGTGGCGAACAGGGCCGCGATCGCGGCACCCGCGAAAAGACCGCCGGGCATGGTGTCTCCTATCCATGGTCCTGGGAACGAGCGACTGGGCGCGGGCCGGGGTAGCCGGGAGCGAGTGCGTCCCGGTGGGTGAAGGCGCGACATTTGAAGTCATGCCCATGACAATGAACTCTCCAACGGCCCGTGGGACGGGGAGCGTTCGAATCGTAGGAGGCGCCAACCCGGTCCGCCAGAGCATGGGCAGGTCATCCATGCCGATGGCTCGTAATGACGCCTCCCACCTCCGTCATTTGGCGGAGAGCTCGGGGAACGCGTGGCTCAAGTGGACACAGAGCATGGAGATGAGCACTGCGGCCATGATCACTCCCACGCATCCGAAGACGTCGCGCAGGGTGCTCGCCAGGGGTCCCATCGGTTCGGGGGGCAGTTCCCGCGGGGCGGCCGGGCCGCCGTCAGGTCTGGACGGGCTGTGCATGGGCAGAACCGTTGCGCCGTGCGCGGTCGGGGGCCGTCCGGGCCCCGGGGGCCTCGGAGTAGGGGGACAGGCCGGCGCCGATGCCGTACTGGGCGGCCTGGAGTTCGTACATCGTGCGGTACAGGCCGCCCTCGACGGCCATCAGCTCCTGGTGCGTGCCCTTGCCGACCAGCCGGCCCCGGTCGAGGACGTAGATGAGGTCGGCGGTCGCGGTCGCGGCGAGGCGGTGGGTGATCAGCAGTACGGTCGTGCCGTCGTCGGCCAGCGAGCGCAGCGAGCGGAACGCGTCGGCCTCGGCCTTCGGGTCGAGGGCGGAGGTGGGCTCGTCCACGATGAGCAGCGGCGCGCGGCGGTAGCGGGCGCGGGCGCTGCCGAGCCGCTGCCACTGCCCACCGGAGATCTGGGTGCCGCGCTCGAAGCCCTTGAGCACCAGGCTGTCCCAGGTGTACGGCAGGGAGGCGACGACGTCGGCGGCGTCGGCCTCGGCGGCGGCGCGGTCGATGCGGGCCTGGTCCAGCGGCTGCCCGGAGCGGCCGATGTGGATGTTGGCGCGGGCCGTCATGGGCCAGCGGGGGAAGTCCTGGGAGAGCACGGCGACCCGGTCGAAGAGCTGGTCGCGGTCGCCGTCCCGGACGTCCACGCCGTTCCAGGACAACCGCCCGGAGGTGGGCAGGTAGAGCCCGGCGACCAGCTTGGACAGGGTGGTCTTGCCGGAGCCGTTGGCGCCGACGAGGGCGACGACCTTCCCCTGCGGGATGGCCAGGCTGATGTCGCGCAGGGCCGGAGCGGCCGCGTCGGGGTAGGAGAAGGTCACCTGCTCCAGGCGGATCTCCTCCGCCCCGCCCGCGAGCGGGGTCCCGCCGGTGGGGATGGCCTGCCGCTCGGCGGCGTCGCACGCCTCCTCCAGGTCGCCGAGGTACATGGCTTCCTCGTAGAGCCGGTTGACCTGGGTGACCAGCGAGGTGAGACCGGCGCCCGCGCCCCGCACGGCGATGACGGCGGTGCCGGCGACGGCCAGGGGCATGCCGCCCGAGGCCAGCAGCAGCCACAGCACTCCGTAGGCCGCGACGGCCGCGAGCCCGGACAGGGCGGAGGACGCGCTCTGGGTGGCGGCCTGCGCGCGGGCGAGGCGCGACGCCTCCCGCTCCATGCTCCGGGACATGTCGTCGTAGGCGTCGACGAGCATGCGGCCGGCTCCGTGCACCCGGATCTCGGCGGCGCAGTCCTGGGCGGTGAGCGTGGAGGTGATCACCGAGATGGCGCGCCGGTGCTCGATCCAGACGTGGCGGGAGGCGTACTGCCGCCGGGCGGAGACGACGGCGCCCCAGCCCTTGGGGGCGGCGATCAGCAGCAGCATGCCGACCAGGGCCGGGTGCAGCAGCAGCAGGACGCCGGCGGCGGCGAGCAGTCCGATCAGGGCGTTGACCACCGTCACCGAGGAGCTGAGCATCATCCGCACGGAGTCCGTGCCGAAGCGGCCGGCGTCGAGGAGGCGGTGGAACTCCTTGTTCTCCAGGGCCGCGAGCTCGACCCGGACGGCGGCCCGGTAGAACCGGGCGGTGCACGCCCGCTCCACCTTGGGCTCCAGCTGCCCGGCGGCGGCGACGGATACGGCCGACAGCAGGGCGGAAGCGGCGGCGACGAGGGTGACGCCCAGCAGCGCGGGCAGGGCGTGGCGCAGCCGCTCGGGCGTGGGACCGGCGGAGAACAGGGCGACGAGAGCGTGGTTGGTGGCGACCAGACCGAAGGCCCGTGCCACCCCCTGCCCCAGCTCGGCGCCCAGGAGGGTGAGCAGCGCCGCGGGGTCCTCGCGCCAGGCGGCGCGCGCCACGGTGGCGACCATCGCGGGGAACCGTCGCGCCATGGCCCAGAACGACATGCGCAGCAGCGGCCGCCCGTGGTTCACGAAGGGGCTCTCGAACCGCAAGGGGCCGCCGAACAGCAGGAGTTCACTGCCGGAAACGGGGATGTCATGGGCGGTCCGCCGCCCCAGGAGCGTCACCACGTCCCCGGCCCGGGGCCCGCCGTGACGATGGCCGGGAGCTCCGGCGCGACGGCCTCCGGGACCCGGGGGGCGCGGACTCGTAGCTCTTTTCGGGCGGACATGGCGCCTCCAGGGGTCGTCGGACGAAGTGAGGTGGGTGCGGCTCCCGTTCTCGGGCAGGGGTACGGCCCAGGGGCGCGCGGAAGCCGCTGGTCACGGCGACGCGCCGAAGGAGGAGGAGTCGGGCTCGGGGGTGATGAACGGCCTCCGGGGGGACGGTGATCCAGTCCGATACCGTCCGATACCGTCGGCGAACGCAGCGGCCCGGCGCCCGTTTCCGGACAGGAAGGACTCTATCTCCCCCCGGACTCGGGGCAGTTCGGCATCCCCCAGTTACCTGCTGACGGTTCACTCGTTCAGGTATAAATCGAGCCCGGACCCTTTTCGGGGTCCGGGCTCGCGGCGGAGGCGTGGAATGATCACCTCTCGGCCGGGTTCTACGCGGGGGCGTGCCCCCGCCGGGGTTCCTCGGTTCTCGCTGGTTCCCGTTCGACCCTCGGCTCTCGTCCGGCCCTTGGTTCTCGTCCGGCCCTCGCGCCTCGTTCAGTCCTCGCGCGACGAATCCGGCAGCCGGCGGAGCTTCAGCGGAGTGCGCTTGCCGTACGCGTAGTCCAGCATCCTGGCCGCGTCGGGGTAGCGGCGGTCGAAGGCGTCGTTCAGGATGACGCCGATCACGGTCCGGCCGTCGCGGCGCGCGGCGAAGACCAGGCAGGGCCCCGCGCCCGAGGTGGTGCCGGTCTTCACCCCGATCACGTCGCGGTAGGAGCCCAGCAGCTTGTTGGTGTTGTACCAGGTGTAGAGGCGGTTGACGTTGGTCGCCTTCTGCTGGGTGCTCATCGCGCCGATGACCTGCCGGAACGTCCCGTCACGCAGCGCGTGCCGGGCGAGCCTCGCCAGGTCACGCGGCGTGGTCCAGCTGCCGCCGCGCGAGGAGATGCCGTCGAAGGAGTCGTACTTGGTGTTGCGCAGGCCCAGCTGCGCCGCCCGCCGGTTCATCTTGCCGATGAACGACTTGGTGCGCGCGGCGTCGCCGCTCCCGCTGCCGAAGGAGTCGGCGAGGGCGTACGCGGCGTCGCAGCCGGAGGGCAGCATCAGCGCGTAGAGCAACTGACGGACCGTCAATTTGTCCCCGGTCCGGAGGTCGGCGGTGCTGGCCTCGGTGCGCGTGACGTAGTCGCGGTAGGCCTGCTTGACGGCTACGGGCCGGTCGAGGTCCACACCGGGGGTGTCCAGCACCACCACGGCGGTCATGATCTTGGTGGTGCTCGCCATCTGCCGCCGGACGTCGGGGGCCTTGGACCACAGGGCCCGGTCGGTGCCGCCGTCGAGCAGGTACGCGCCCTTCGCGGCGATTCCCGACGGGCCGTGCGCGGCCTCCGCCACGGGCGCCGGAAGGGCGGCGAGGGCGGTGGCGGCCGTCGCCGTCAGCAACGCCCCCCAGCGGCTCCGCTTGCCGGCCGGTGCTCCCCCAGATCGCTGCATGCAGGCTCCATTTCCTCGTGGTGCGGGTCAGGGAGAGCGCATCGTCGCACCCGTCCCGGCCCGTCGGGAAATCCGAACCACTAACGGATGAGCGGGACTTCAGGGGCTGACCGGGAGGGGGGTGACGCACGGGGCGACGGGGGGTGGCGGGCGTACGGTCACCCGTCCACCCCGCGCCTCACCGCCCGCCACTCCCGCCGCTCCCGCCACCAGGCCCGTCGCCGGTCGGCCCCGGCGGTTCGACCGGGCACGCCGGGGGCGCGCCCTCGGCGTCACTTCCCGACGTCGGTCATCCCCCAGAAGACCAGCACCTCCTGGATCAGCCCGTCGCCGCCGACGCTGATGACGTCCACGCAGGGGATCTCCATGCGCGGCCCGTCCTTCTTCCCCAGCTGGTTGAGCCTGCCGACCAGCGGCAGGGCGACCCGCACACCGTCCTGGGCGGCGACGATCGGACCGGTCCTGATCTCCGACTTCGCGTCGATCACCGAGGTCAGGTACTCCCGGAGCGCCTCGTGGCCGATCCGCGGCGGACCACCGACCGGGTCCTCCATCCGGATGTCGGGCGACAGCATCTCCATGACCTTGTCGATGTCACCGTCGTTGAGATGCCGGAAGTACGTCTCCACTACCTTCTTGCGCGCCTCCTCGTCGAGCAGCTCCACCCCTTCGACGGCGGCCCAGTTGGTGACGTTCTTGCCGGCGAGGGCCTCGCCGAGGACGGCCACGGGGTTGGTGTCCAGCCAGTACCGGTCCTTGCGGAAGGCGTAGGTGGGCAGTTCCACCTGCTCCCCTTCGGCACCGGCGGCCGTCAGCACGCGCCGCCAGTCCACCGGCACGCCCCGGACGTGCGCGCGCCAGGGCCGCCAGCAGCCCGGCCACGGCACCGCCCGGCGCGTCGAGCGCCCCGGCTTCCATCGCGACGCCGACGTCGTCGCCGCGCAGCCCGGGCGCGCCGTCGGCGGGTGCCACGGCGGTGTCGCGCTCCAGCCAATAGGCCGCGTCGGCCATCCGGGCCGTCTCCAGCGGTTCACCGGTCACGGAGCACACCAGGGGCAGCTCCGCCTCGCGCGGGCGCACCTTGCGCACCGCGCGGTGGAAGTCCTCGACCGCCGTGCCGCGCACGCCGGCCGACTCCAGCAGCCGCCCGACGGCCACGACGAGGACGGCGGCGTCCTCGGCGGTGAGCGCGCCGGCCACCAGGGCCGCCGCGATCTCGCCGCCGCCGTGCCCGGCCACCCCCTCGGGGCTCAGCCCGAGTTCACCCAGCAGGCCGGCCAGCGCGACCTCTTGGGCGTATCCGGCGGCCGTACGGGCCGCGGGGCCGGCCAGGGCGGCGGAGAAGACGGCGTCCCGGGCCGGGGTGCCGAGGTGGGCGTCGAGGTGGGCGCACGCCGCGTCGAGCGCGTCGGCGAAGGCCGGGAAGGTCTCGTAGAGCTCCTTCGCGACGGCGCCCTGTCCGACGGGCGGCCCGGCGGGCGCGGCCCCCCGGAACACGAACACCGGCCGCGCCGCGCCCGGCGCCTCGCCGCGCGTCGTACGTTCCAGCGGGTCGCCGCACTCCAGGGCGGCGAGACCGGCGAGCAGCCCCGCGCGGTCCGCCGCGAGGAAGGCGGCCCGGTGCTCGAACGCCGACCGTCCGGTCGCCAGCGACCACGCCACGTCGGTGACCGTCAGGGCGGGCCGCGAGGCGACCGATTCCCTCACCCTGCGGGCCTGTTCGCGTACTCCCTCGACCGTACGGGCCGACAGCAGCACCGGCACGGGGAGCGGGGCGGAGGCGGGGACCGGGGGCAGCGCCGGGCCGGTGGCGGGGGCTCGGCCGGGCCCCTGCCCAAGGCTCCGCTCAGCACTCAGCCCAGGGCCCTGCTCGGGGCTCTGCTCAAGGCTCAGCCCGGGACTCATCCCAGGGATCCGCTCGGAACTCCGCTCAGGGCTCTGCCCAGGGCTCTGCTCAGGGCTCTGCTCGACGATGAGGTGCACCTTCGTGCCGCCGGCCGCGAACGACGACACCCCGGCCCGGCGCGGCCGGCCCGTCTCCGGCCACGGCACGGTCTCCGACAGCAGCGACACCCCGCCCGAGGCCCAGTCGACCTCCGGGGACGGCGCGTCGGCGTACAGCGACTTCGGCAGCACGCCGTGCCGCATCGCCAGCACCATCTTGATGACGCCCACCAGCCCGGAGGCCGCCTGCGGGTGACCGATGTTGGACTTGACCGTGCCCAGCCACAGCGGCCGGCCGGCGGGGCGGCCCCGGCCGTACGTCGCCTGGAGGGCCTGCGCCTCGATCGGGTCGCCCAGCGGGGTGCCCGTGCCGTGCCCCTCGACGGCGTCGACCTCGTCCGCCTCCAGCCCCGCGCTCGCCAGCGCCGCGCGGATCACCCGCTGCTGAGAGGGACCGTTGGGGGCCGACAGGCCGTTGCTCTCCCCGTTGTGGTTCACGGCCGAGCCCCGGACGACGGCCAGGACGGGGTGACCGAGCCGGCGCGCGTCCGAGAGCCGCTCGACCATCAGCATCGCGGCGCCCTCGCCCCAGCCCGTGCCGTCGGCGGCGGCGGAGAACGCCTTGCAGCGCCCGTCGGGCGCCATGCCGCCCAGGTCGAGGGGGGCCGTCGGGCTGGACAGCACGGTCACCCCGCCCACCAGCGCGGACGCGCACTCGCCGCGGTTCAGCGCCTGGCACGCGAGGTGCAGCGCGACCGCCGACGAGGAGCAGCCGGTGTCCACGGTGAACGTGGGCCCTTCGAGGCCGAGGAGGTACGCCACCCGGCCGGAGGCGAACGTCGGCGTCACCCCGGTACCGAGGTAGGGCTTCACCTCCTCGGAGATCCTGTTCGACCCGGCCCAGTAAGGCTGGAAGAACGTACCGACGTACACGCCCGTGCTACCGCCCCGGAGCGTGCGCGGGTCGACGCCGGCCCGTTCCACGGACTCCCACGCCATCGTCAGCAGCAGCCGCTGCTGCGGGTCCATGGCCAGCGCCTCCGCGGCGGACAGACCGAAGAACTCCGGGTCGAACACGGCGGGGTCGTCGATGAACCCGCCCTTGCGGAGCCAGCTGCCGCCGGGGAAGTCGACGCCGAGCTCGGTCAGCCGCTCCACGGCGCCCCACCCCCGGTCGCCGGGCAGGTCGGACACCACGTCACGGCCCTCGACGACCAGCCGCCACAGGTCGTCCGGCGACTCCACCCCGCCGGGCAGACGGCAGCTCATGCCGACGATGGCGATCGGTTCGTCGCCGACGGGGGCGGACGCTCCCGGGGAGGCCGGACCGGCGGCCGGACCGGCGGCCGTCAAGGCGCCGTCCTGCTGCTCGCCGACGAGCTCGGCGCGCAGGTGGCGGGCCACGGCGGCGGGGCTGGGGTGGTCGTAGACCAGCGACGCGGGCAGCCGCAGCCCGGTGGCGGCCCCCAGCCGGTTGCGCAGCTCGACCGCGCTGAGGGAGGTGAAGCCCAGCTCCTGGAACTGCCGGTCCCGTTCGACGGCGTCCGCGGAGTCGTGCCCCAGCACGGCCGCCGCGTGCGCGCGGACCAGGTCGAGCAGGACGCGGTGCTGCTCCCCCGGCGACCGCCCGGTGAGTCGCCCGACGAGCTCGGACCGGGACCCGCCGTCCTCTTCCCCCGCCTCGCCGCCGGCCCGTACGGGGTTCCGCGCCTCGGGCAGTTCGTCCAGGAACGGGCGCGGGCGGGCGGCGGTGAAGACGGCGGCGAAGCGCTCCCAGTCCATGTCGGTGACGGACAGGGCCGTCTCGTCGCGGTCGAGGGCCTGTTGCAGCGCGGAGATCGCGAGCCCGGGGTCCATCGACCGCAGTCCGAGCCGGCCGAGCGCCTCCTCGACGCCCTCCTGGCCCGCCACCATGCCCGCGCCGCCCCACATGCCCCAGGCGATGGAGGTGGCGGTGGCGCCCCGGGCGCGGCGGCGCTCGGCGAGCGCGTCGAGATGGGCGTTGGCGGCGGCGTACGGGCCCTGGCCTCCGCCGCCCCAGACCCCGGCGTTGGAGGAGAAGAGGACGAAGGCGTCGAGGGCGTCGCCCTCGGCTTCGGCGGCCGACAGCAGTTCGTCCAGGACCTCGGCCCCGGTGACCTTGGCCGCCAGGGTCTCGGCGAGGTCGGCGGGCACGGCGCCGTCGAGGGTCGTGAAGCGGCCGGGGACGCCGGCGGTGTGGATCACGGCGCGTACGGGCGAACCGTCCTCGCGCAGCCGGGTGAGCAGGGCGGAGACCTGATCGCGGTCGGCGATGTCACAAGCGGCGAGGGTCACACGAACACCCAGCGCCTCCAGTTCCGCACGGAGTACGTCCGCACCCGGCGCCTCCGGTCCACGGCGGCTCGTCAGGACCAGATGCCCGGCACCACGCGACGCCAGCCACCGCGCCACATGACCACCGAGACCACCCGTACCACCCGTGACCAACACCACCCCGGAAGACGACGGCTTCCAATCCCGCACCTCCGGCGACTCCGCCAACGGCGCCCGGACCAGGCGGCGTACGAACACACCCGACGCCCGGACCGCAAGCTGGTCCTCGTCACCCAGACCGGCGAGCACGGTGCCCAGGCGGCCCGCGGCGCGGGCGTCGAGGGCGTCGGGGAGGTCGACGAGCCCGCCCCAGCGCTCGGGGTGTTCGAGCCCGGCGACCCTGCCCAGGCCCCACACCTGTGCCTGCGCGGGATGCCGGGCCCGGTCGGCGGCGCTCACGGAGACCGCGCCGCGCGTGGCGCACCACAGGCGGGCGGCGACTCCGGCGTCCCCCAGTGCCTGGAGGAGCGTGAGGGTTCCCGCGGTACCGGAGGGCACGGTGGGGTGGTACGAGGGCGTGCCGGCCGGGTCATCCTCGCCGGGCAGCGCCAGCAGCGACAGTACGCCGGTGACCTCGCCACCGCCCTTGGCCGCCCGCCGCAGTTCCCCGGCCCAGGCACCACGGTCCGGACGCGCGACGTCCAGGGCGACCACCCGTACCTCGGCACCGGCCGCCGCGAGGGCGTCGACGGCCCAGGTGTGGTCCGTCGTCGTGGTGGGCACGACGAGCAGCCAGCCGGCCCCGGCGAGGACGGCACCGGGCGCCACCGGGACCGGCACCGGGCGCCACGCCACCTTGTACCGCCAGGAGTCGACGGTGGAACGGTCACGGCGCTGCCTGCGCCACGCGGCGAGGGCCGGGACGAGTACCTGGAGCGCCTTACGGGCCTCGGGGTCGGTGGCGGCGCCGGCACCCGCGCCGGTGCCCTCGGGCCCCGGGTCCAGGGTGCGCGCGAGCTCTTCCAGATCCTCCTGTTCCACGGCCTCCCAGAAGCGGGCGTCCAGCGCGTCGGAGGCGACGGCGTCCGTGTCGTGTGCCCCGGCCGCCTCGGAGGCGGGGTGGGACGGCGAGAGCCAGTAGTGCTTGCGTTGGAAGGCGTAGGTGGGGAGTTCCACGCGGCGGGCGCCGGGAAGGACCGTCGTCCAGTCGACGGGGACGCCATGGGTGAATGCCTCGGCGGCGGAGAGGAGGAACCGGTCCCAGCCGCCCTCGTCCCGGCGGAGCGAACCGACAGCGGCGCCGGGCAGGTCACCGTCCTCGATCGTCTCCAGCACACCCGTCGTCAAAACCGGATGCGCCGACGACTCCACGAACACGCCATAACCCTGAGCGAGAAGAGAACGAGTCGCCGCCTCGAACTCCACCGGACGGCGCAAATTCTCAAACCAGTACGACGCGTCCAACCCCGCCGTATCCACCCAGTCACCCGTCACCGTCGAGAAGAACGGTATCCGGGACGTCACCGGGCTGACGGGCTTCAGCGCTTCGAGGAGTTCCCGTCGGACGGGGTCCACGTGCGGCGAATGAGAGGCGTAGTCGACGGGGACCCGGCGGGCGCGGATCCCCGTCTTCTCGCACGCGGCGAGGAATTCCTCCAGTGCGTCCGCGTCACCGCTGACGACGGTGGAGGACGGACCGTTCGCCGCCGCGACACCGATCCGTTCCGCCCACGGGGACAGCAAATCTTCCACCCGCGCCCGGCCGGCCGCGACCGACACCATGCCGCCGAGACCCGCGACCTTCCGGATGGCCCGGCTACGGAGGGCGACGACGCGGGCGGCATCGTCCAAGGACAAACCACCGGCTACGCACGCCGCCGCGATCTCCCCTTGCGAGTGACCGACGACCGCACCCGGCTCGACACCGAGAGAACGCCACACCTCGGCGAGGGAGACCATCACCGCGAACAGGACAGGCTGAACGACGTCCACCCGCTCCAGCAACTCCTCAGAGCCCTCACCCCCGCGCAGGACCTCCCCCAACGACCAGTCCACGTAAGGAGAAAGCGCCCGCTCACACTCCGCGATCCGCCCGGCGAACACCGGCGACGAGTCCAGAAGACCCACCGCCATCCCCACCCACTGCGAACCCTGCCCCGGAAACACCAGCACCGGACGCACACCACCGCGCGCGACACCCGACACCACCCCCGCACCAGGGGCACCTTCGGCCAGCGCCTCCAAACCCTTCAGAAGCGCTTCCCTGCCATTTCCGAGGACCACGCCCCGGTGCTCCATCGACGCACGCGCCGTCACCAGCGAGAAACCCACATCCACCGGATCCAGCCCCGGGCGTTCGGTCACATACGCCAGAAGCCGCGATGCCTGGGCCCGCAGGCCCTCCACGCTCCGGGCCGAGAGCGTCCACGGCACGACGGGGAGCGGATCGCGGCCGGCCGGCGCTTCCTCCGCCTGCCCCGCGTCCCCCGGGGCCTCCTCGACGATCACGTGCGCGTTGGTCCCGCTGATGCCGAACGAGGACACCCCGGCCCTGCGGCGTCCGCCGGGTCCCACCGGCCAGTCCCGCGCCTCGTCCAGCAGTGTCAGCCCGCCCGCCGACCAGTCCACGTGCGGCGACGGCTCCTCCGCGTGCAGCGTCCTCGGCAGGACCTTGTGCCCGAGCGCCATCACCATCTTGATCAGGCTGGCGACCCCGGCGGCGGCCTGGGGGTGGGCGAGGTTGGACTTCACGGAGCCGAGCCACAGCGGCCGGTCCGCCGGACGGCCCCGGCCGTACGTCGCCTGGAGCGCCTGCGCCTCGATCGGATCACCCAAAGGCGTCCCCGTACCGTGCGCCTCGATCACATCGATCTCGTCGGGCGTGAGACCGGCGTTGGCCAGGGCCGCGCGGATCACCCGCTGCTGGGAGGGGCCGTTGGGGGCGGTGAGGCCGTTGCTGGCGCCGTCCTGGTTGACGGCGGTGCCACGGATGACCGCGAGCACGGGGTGGCCGTTCCGGCGGGCGTCGGAGAGGCGTTCCACGAGGACGAGGCCGGCGCCCTCACCCCAGCCCGTGCCGTCGGCGGACGCCGAGAACGCCTTGCAGCGCCCGTCCGGGGACAGGGCGCGCTGGCGGCTGAACCCGACGAACGTGCCCGGGTTCGGCAGCACCGCGACGCCGCCGGCGAAGGCCAGCGAGCACTCGCCCTGCCGCAGCGACTGGACGGCGAGGTGCAGGGCGACCAGCGAGGACGAGCACGCCGTGTCCACCGTCACCGCCGGGCCCTCGAAGCCGTAGGTGTAGGCGATCCGGCCCGAGAACACGCTGCCCGCGCTGCCCGTCATGAAGTGGCCTTCGACGCCGGCCGGGACGTCCGGTACGCCCGCCGCGTAGTGCCGGGTCACGTAGTCCGAGGTGATGCCGCCGGTGAAGACGCCGACGGGCCGGCCGCGCAGCGAGTCCGGGGCGATACCGGCCCGTTCGAGCGCTTCCCAGGAGATCTCCATCAGCAGCCGCTGCTGGGGGTCCATGGCGAGGGCCTCGCGCGGCGAGATGCCGAACAGCTCGGCGTCGAACTCGGCCGCGTCGTAGAGGAACGCGCCCTCGCGGACGTACGACTTGCCCTGCGCCTCCGGGTCCGGGTCGTAGAGGGTGGTGAGGTCCCAGCCCCGGTTGCCGGGGAGGCCGGACACCGCGTCGCGCCCCTCGCTCACCAGGCGCCACAGGGCTTCCGGGGAGTCGGCGCCGCCGGGGAAGCGGCACGCCAGGCTGACCACAGCGACGGGTTCCCGGGCGGCCGCCGACAGCTCGTGGTTCCGCTTGCGGAGGCGCTCGTTCTCGGTCAAGGACGCCCGCAGCGCCTCGACGACCTTCTCGGAGGATGTGCTCATGCCCGGTCCGTCCCTTCGGTGTCCGTCGGTGTGCCGCTCTCTCCGAGTGCGATGCGGACGAGGTCGTCCACGTCCATCGCCGCGAGCGCGTGTCCCTCGGGGGCGGGCGCGTCGCCCGGGTGGGGTGCGGCCGTGGTGCCCTGACCGGCGAGTCCGAGCAGCGTGTCCAGGAGGCCCGCCGCCCTGAGCCGGTCCAGCGGGATGGAGGCGATGGCCTGCCGCATCCCGGCCTCGTCTCCTGGAGCCGCGGGCGTTCCCGGTCCGTCGTAGCCGTCGTGGCCGCCGTGGCCGTCGCCTCCGCCGTCGGGTCCGGGCGCCAGGTCGTCCAGGATGTGGCGGGCGAGGGCGTTCGGCGTGGGGTAGTCGAAGACGAGGGAGGCCGGCAGCCGCAGCCCCGTGGCGCCGTTGAGGAGGTTGCGCAGTTCGACCGCGGTCAGCGAGTCGATGCCCATGTCCTGGAAGGAGCGGCCGGGGTCGATGCCCGCGGCCGAGGTGTGGCCCAGGACGGCGGCGAGGTCCGCGCGGACGAGGTCCACGACGACGCGTTCCCGTTCCGCTCCGGTGAGCCCGCCGAGCCGCTCGGCGAGTGCCGGTCCCTCGGGCGCCGCGCCGGCACCGGCCACCGCGCGCCGGGCCGGGGCGCGGACGAGGTCGCGCAGCAGCGGCGGCAGCGTACCGGCGGCGGCCTGGGCCCGAAGGGCTGAGGTGTCGAGGCGGACGGTCACTTGCGCGGGCCGGGTGTCGTCGACGGCCGCGTCGAAGAGGGCCAGGCCCTGTCCGGTGGTGAGCGGGGCGAGGCCGGACCGGGCGATCCGGGAGCGGTCCTCGTGGCCGAGCCGTCCGGTCATGCCGCTCGCCTGTTCCCACAGGCCCCAGGCGAGCGAGTGACCGGGCAGTCCTCGCGCGGTGCGGTGGTGGGCGAAGGCGTCGAGGAAGGCGTTGGCGGCGGCGTAATTGCCCTGACCGGGACCGCCGAGGACGCCGGAGGCGGAGGAGTAGAGGACGAACTCGGCGAGGTCCAGGTGGCGGGTCGCCTCATGAAGGTTCACGGCCGCGTCCGCCTTCGCCCGGAACACCGCGTCGAGCCGTCCCGGGGTCAGCGCCCCGATGACGGCGTCGTCCGTCACACCCGCCGTGTGCACCACGGCGGTCAGCGGATGGGCGGCCGGAACCTTCGCGACCAGCTCGGTGACCGCCTCACCATCGGCCAGATCGCACGCCACGACGGAGACCTCCGCCCCCTCCTTCTCCAGTTCTGCGCGGAGCTCCTCCGCGCCGGGGGCGTCGGGTCCCCGGCGGCTCGTCAGCAGCAGGTGGCGCACCCCGCGATCGGTCACCAGATGGCGGGCCAGCAGCGACCCGAGCGTGCCCGTCCCGCCCGTCACGAGCACGGTGCCCTCCGGGCGGCGGGCAGGGGGCACGGTGAGGACGACCTTGCCGATGTGCCGGGCCTGGCTGAGATGGCGGAACGCCTCGGGGGCCCGCCGGATGTCCCACGTCGTCACCGGGAGGTGGGTGAACTCACCGGTCTCGAAGAGCCGTACGACCTCGGTGAGGATCTCCTGGAAGCGGTCCAGACCGGCGTCGAGCAGGTCGAAGGCGCGGTAGACGACGCCCGGGTACTCGGTGCCGATCCATTCGGGGTCGCGGACGTCGGCCTTGCCCATCTCGACGAACCGGCCGCCCTCACGCGGCATCAGCCGCAACGACGCGTCCACGAACTCCCCCGCCAGACTGTCCAGGACCACGTCGACGCCACGCCCGCCCGTCGCGTCGGTGAAGGCCGTCTCGAAGTCCGTCGTCCTGGACGAGGCGATATGCGCGTCGTCCAGCCCGGATGCCCGCAGCGTCTCCCATTTGGCCGGACTGGCCGTGCCGAAGATCTCCGCACCCAGATGACGGGCCACCTGCACCGCCGCCATCCCCACACCACCCGCCGCCGCGTGCACCAGCACCGACTCCCCAGCCACCAGACCCGCCAGATCCACCAGCCCGTAATAGGCGGTGGCGAAGACCGTGGGGACGGAGGCCGCCTGCTCGTACGTCCAGCCGCCGGGAACGCGTACGAGGGCCCGGCGGTCGGTGACCGTCGTCGGGCCGAAGGCCGAGGGGAGCATGCCCGTCACCCGGTCGCCGGGGGCCAGGTCCGTCACTCCGGAGCCCACCTCGGTGACGACTCCCGCCCCTTCTCCGCCCATGCGGGCCTCCCCCGGGTACATGCCGAGGGCGATGAGGACGTCCCGGAAGTTCAGCCCCGCCGCGCGCACGTCGACGCGCACGTCGAGCGGTCCCAGGGCATCCGGATCCGGCTCCGCGGGCACCAAGGCCAGGTTCTCCAGGGTGCCCGGGGCCGTCACGTCCAGCCGCCACGGCCCGTCGGCCGGGGGCACCAGCGTGCCGCCGGGGGCGGGCCGGGTCAGCCTGGCCACCAGGGCCTCGCCACCGCGCACGGCCACCTGCGGTTCGCCCGTGGCCAGGGCGAGGGGCAGCGCGTCGTCGATGCCGGTGGCGCCGTCCAGGTCGAGGAGGACGAATCGGCCCGGGTTCTCGGTCTGCGCCGCACGCACCAGACCCCACACCGCGGCCTGCGCCGGATCCGGCACCTCACCACCGGCCGCCACCGCGTTCCGGGTCACCACGACCAGGCACGATTCGGCGAACTTGACGTCGGACAGCCAATTCTGAAGTGCCGTCAACACCGTGGAGGTGGCGGCGCGGGCGGCACGGGGAAGGTCGGCGGTGGGCGGTACGGGATGCGGGGCGGGCTGCGGCAGGACGAGGAAGTCCGCGTCCGCGTCACAGTCCGCCACTCCCGCCAGGCCGTCTTCTCCGAGCAGGGTCCAGCGGTCCGGGGTGAGGGCGTCCGGGGCGGCGACCGCGCCGGTGGTGGCGGGCACCCAGTCGAGGACGTACGGCCGTGCCTTCTCCTCGCCCCGGACGCGCGCCAGCTGTTCCGGCGACATCTCGGGGATGAGCAGCCGTTCGACGGTCGCTATCGGGGCGCCTGTGAGGTCGGCGAGCTCGACCGTCACCGCGTCCGGGCCCGCGGGTGAGACCCGCACCCGGGCGGTGGCGGCCCCGGCCGCGTGGACGGAGACGCCGCTCCAGGCGAACGGCAGCCGCATGGAACCGCCGCTGTCGAAGAACGCGCCCGCACCGGCGGACTGGAGGGCCGCGTCCAGCAGGGCGGGGTGGAGGGTGAAGTCACCGGCCGTACGCCGCGCGTCCTCGGGGAGGGCGACCTCGGCGAACACCTCGTCACCGCGCCGCCAGGCCGCGCGGAGGCCCTGGAAGGTCGGCCCGTAGGCGTAACCGATGCGGGAGTAGACGTCGTAGAAGCCGTCCAGCGGCACGGCCGCGGCGCCCGGGGGCGGCCAGGTCCCGGCGGGCGAGGACGTCGGCGGCGCGGCGGCCGGGGCGAGGGTGCCGCGCACATGGCGGGTCCAGTCGTCGTCGGGCCCGGTCCGGGAGTGGACGTTCAGCTCGCGCCATCCGGCCTCGTCCTCGGGGCCGACCCTGACCTGCACGGTGACGCCGCCCTGGCGCGGTACCACCAGCGGGACTTCCAGGGTGAGCTCTTCCACGCGGCCGCAGCCGACCTCGTCGCCGGCCCGCAGCGCCATCTCCACCAGGCCCGCGCCCGGTACGAGCACGGTCCCGCTGATCTCGTGGTCGGCTAGCCAGGGGTGCGTGCGCAGCGAGAGCCGGCCGGTGAGCAGGGCGCCCTCGCCGTCCGCGAGCGGGACGGCGGCGCCGAGCAACGGGTGGCCGGCCGGGCCGAGACCCAACCGCTCGGGGTCGGTGGCGGTCCCTTCGGGCAGCCAGTAGCGCTGTCGCTGGAAGGCGTAGGTGGGGAGGCCGACTCGGCGGGCGCCGGGGAGAAGGGCGGACCAGTCGACGTCCGTGCCGTGCACGTAGGCGGTCGCCACGGCGGTGGTGAGGGTGAGCGGCTCGGGACGGTCCTTACGGAGGAGAGGAACGATGACGGAGTCTGGGCGGTGCTCGTCCAAGGTCTCCTGGGCGAGGGCGGTCAGGACGCCGTCGGGGCCCAGTTCAAGGAACGCGTCCGCGCCGTGGTCGGCGAGGGCCCGTATGCCGTCACCGAAACGGACGGCCTCACGGACGTGCCGCACCCAGTACTCAGGGAACGACAGCTCGCCCGGCTCGGCCAAGCGTCCCGAGATGTTGGAGACGACCGGGAGCCGAGGCTCGACGAAGGTGACCTGCTTCAGGACCTGCCGGAAGTCCTCCAGCATGGGATCCATGAGGGGCGAGTGGAAAGCGTGGCTCACATCGAGACGGCGCTTCTTGCGGTCGGGGAAACCTGCCACGACCGCTTCGACACTGGCAGATTCCCCCGACAGCACGACCGAGCGCGGGCCGTTCACGGCGGCGATGCCGACGCGGTCCTCGAACCCGGACCCGGACAGCGCCTGCCGGGCCTCGTCCTCGGTGGCCTGCACCGCCACCATCACCCCACCGGCGGGAAGAGCCTGCATCAACCGGCCACGCGTGTTCACCAGCAGCGCCGCGTCCTCCAGCGAGAACACCCCCGCCACATACGCCGCCACAACCTCACCGATCGAATGCCCGATCAGGAAATCCGGGCATATCCCCCAGCTCTCCACCAGCCGGAAGAGTGCTACTTCGAAGGCGAAGAGCGCCCCCTGAGCGAACTCCGTACGCCCCAGCCGCTCCCCGTCGTCGAACACGTCCCGGGACAGCCCGAGAGCGCCGCACGCCTCGTCCAGCGCCGCCGCGAACACCGGATAAGCCTCGGCCAGTTCCCGGCCCATCCCCACGCGCTGCGCACCCTGACCCGAGAACAACAACGCCACCCGCCGCTGCCCCCGAGCCACCCCACTCACCACACCACCAGCAGCACCCTCATCCCCCAGTCCCGCCAGCAACTCCTCCCGCCCCTCACCCAGCACCACCACCCGATACTCAAGAGCAGTCCGCGACACCCCAAGCGAGAAACCCACATCCGCCACGTCCAGCCCGGGCCGCGCCTCGACGTGCGCCCGCAGGCGCGCGACCTGGGCCCGCAGGCCCTCGGGCGAGCGCGAGGAGAGCGTCCACGGCACCACCGGGCGGTACGGCGCCCGTTCGGCCGCCGAAGGCGCGCTGCGGGAGCCTTCCGCTTCCGGCGCCTGCTCCGGCGCCTCCTCCGGTGCCTGCTCCGGCGCCTCTTCCCGTGCCTGCTCGACGATGACGTGGGCGTTCGTCCCGCTGATCCCGAACGACGAGACCCCCGCGCGCCACGGCCTGTCCACCTCGGGCCACGGGCGGGCCTCCGTCAGGAGTTCCACCGCGCCCGCGGACCAGTCGACGTTCGCGGAAGGGCCGTCGACGTGCAGTGACTTCGGGATCAGTCCGTTGCGCATGGACAGGACCATCTTGATGACGCCCGCCGCACCGGCCGTCGCCTGGGTGTGCGCGATGTTCGACTTCACCGACCCCAGCCACAACGGCCGGTCGTCCGGCCGGCCCTGGCCGTACGTCGCGAGCAGCGCCTGCGCCTCGATCGGATCACCCAGCGTCGTCCCCGTACCGTGCGCCTCCACCACATCCACCTCGTCCGGCGACAACCGGGCGTTGGCGAGGGCCGCGCGGATGACACGCTGCTGCGACGGCCCGTTCGGCGCCGTCAGACCACTGCTCGCGCCGTCCTGGTTGACGGCGCTGCCCCGGATCACCGCCAGCACCTCATGCCCGTTCCGACGCGCGCCCGACAACCGCTCCAGCAGCAGCAGTCCGACGCCCTCGCCCCAGCCCGTCCCGTCGGCCGCGTCGGCGAACGGCTTGCAGCGGCCGTCCGGGGCGAGCCCGCGCTGGCGGCTGAAGCCGACGAACGGATACGGGTTGACCAGGACGGACACCCCGCCGGCCAGGGCCATCGAGCACTCGCCCTGGCGGAGCGCCTGGCTCGCCAGGTGCATGGCCACCAGCGACGACGAGCACGCGGTGTCCACGGTCACCGCCGGTCCCTCCAGCCCGAGGACGTAGGCGATCCGGCCGGACAGCACGCTTGAGGAGCCGCCGGTGATGGCGTAGCCCTCCGCGCTGTCGGGTACCTGCCGGGCCGCGGACACGTAGTCGGACCAGGCGGCGCCGGCGAACACCCCGATGTCCCTGCCGCGCAGCGAGGCCGGGTCGACGCCCGCGCGTTCGAAGGCCTCCCAGGCCGCCTCCAGCAGCATGCGCTGCTGCGGGTCCATCGAGACGGCCTCGCGCGGCGAGATCCCGAACAGCTCCGCGTCGAACTCCGCGGCTCCGTGGACGAAGGCGCCCTCCCGCGCGTATGTCTTCCCCGTCGCGTCCGGGTCGGGGTCGAACAGTTCCTCCAGCGGCCATCCACGGTCGTCGGGGAATTCCGTCACGGCGTCCCGGCCGTCGGCGAGCAGCCGCCAGAAGTCCTCGGGGGACTCCACACCGCCGGGGAGCCGGCAGCTCATGCCGACGATCGCGACGGGTTCCCGGGACCTGGCCTCGGCGGCGTTCAGGCGCTGCCTGGTCCCGGAGAGATCCGCGGTGACACGTTTGAGGTATTCACGGAGCTTGTCTTCCACGCCGGCCATACGAATTCGTCTCCTACGGGATTCAGGTTCCGTTCAGGGGCCACGAAGTGCGCCGAGGGTCCCGGCCGGCTTCAGTCGAGCCCGAGCTGTTCGTCGATCAGCGCGAACATCTCGTCGTCCGTCGCCGATTCGAGCGTGGTGCGGTCGACGACCCCGTCCGCTTCCCGGCCGGGTTCTCCGTCCACCTTGCGGAGCAGTTCCCTTAGCCGTTCGGCGACCTGGGCGCGCGCGTCGTCGTCCAGCGCTTCGGCCGTCACGGCCGCCTCGACCTGGCGGAGGCCGTCGAGGGCCGTGGGCCGCCCGTCGTCCCGCGCCGTGAGCCGGGTGCGGAGGTGGCGGGCGAGCGCGTCGGGCGTGGGGTGGTCGTAGACCGTGGACGGGGGGAGGCGCAGGCCGGCCGCCGTGTTGAGCCGGTTGCGCAGCTCGACCGCGGTGAGGGAGGTGAAGCCCGTCTCCAGGAAGCCGCGCCGGGGGTCGACCTGCTGCGGCGCGGCGTGGCCGAGGACGGTGGCGGCCTCGGCGCGGACCAGGTCGAGCAGGACGCGGTACTGCTCTCCCGGGGGCCTTCCGGCGAGGCTCCGCGCCAGGGCGGAGCGGGACTCAGCCGCCTCCGTCGTCTCCTCCGGCGTGTGCGGGGAGCGGCCCAGGCCGGGGAGTTCGTCGAGCAGCGGGCCCGGCCGGGCGGCGGTGAAGAAGGAGGCGAAGCGCTCCCAGTCCATGTCGGTGACGGACAGGAACGTCTCGTCGCGGTCGAGGGCCTGTTGCAGCGCGGAGATCGCGAGCTCGGGGTCCATCGACCGCAGGCCGCGCAGGCTCAGCGCGTCCCCCATCCCCTGTTCGCCCGCCAGACCGTCGCCTTCCCACATGCCCCAGGCGATGGAGGTGGCGGTGGCGCCCCGGGCGCGGCGGCGCTCGGCGAGCGCGTCGAGGTGGGCGTTGGCCGCGGCGTACGGGCCCTGGCCTCCGCCGCCCCAGACCCCGGCGTTGGAGGAGAAGAGGACGAACGCCTCCAACTCACCGTCACCGGCGCGCCCTTCGGCCGACAGCAGCTCGTCCAGCAGCTCCGCTCCGACGGCCTTGGCCGCCAGGGTCTCGGCGAGGTCGGCGATTTCCGCGTCCACGAGGGCGGCGTACCGGCCGGGGATACCGGCGGTGTGGATCACGGCGCGTACGGGCGAACCGTCGTCCCGCAGCCGTGTGAGCAGGGCGGAGACCTGATCGCGGTCGGCGATGTCACAGGCAGCGACGGTCACACGAACACCCAGCGCCTCCAGTTCCGCACGGAGCACGTCCGCACCCGGCGCCTCCGGCCCACGACGGCTCGTCAGGACCAGATGCCCGGCACCACGCGACGCCAGCCACCGCGCCACATGACCACCGAGACCACCCGTACCACCCGTGACCAACACCACCCCGGAAGACGACGGCTTCCAATCCCGCACCTCCCGCGACTCCGCCAACGGGGCGGGCACGAGGCGCCGTACGAACACGCCCGACGCCCGGACCGCAAGCTGGTCCTCGTCGCTCGGCCCGGCCAGCGCCCGGCACAACCGGTTCGCGAGCGGCGCGTCGACGGCCTCCGGTATGTCCAGGAGACCGCCCCAGCGCTCGGGCCGTTCCAGGGCCGCGACCCGGCCGAGGCCCCACACCTGCGCCTGTACCGGCCTCGGCACCGGGTCCGCGCCGGTCACCGACACCGCGCCCCGGGTCACGCACCACAGGCGGGCGCCGTCCGTCCCGGCGTCGTGCCACGCCTGGAGGAGGACGAGGGTCGCACCGGGGGCCGCGCCCACCGTCGGGTGCTCGGGCAGGGACCGCTCGTCCAGCGCCAGCAACGACAGCACCCCGGCCACTTCCCGCCCGTCGGCGGCCGTCCTGAGCTTCCCGGCCCAGGCCGCCCGGTCCGGACGCGTGGCGTCCATGGTGACGACCAGAGCCCGCGCGCCCGTCGCCGTCAGGGCGTCGACGGCCCAGGTGTGGTCCGTCGGCGTGGTGGGGACGACCACCAGCCAGGTTCCCGTGAGGGTGGTGCCGCCGGGCGCCGTCGGCACGGGTGCCGGGCGCCAGGCGATCCGGTACCGCCAGGAGTCCACCAGGGACTCGTCCCGGCGGGACTTCCGCAGGGAGGAGAGAGCGGGCATGAGCGCCTCCAGCGAGGAACGGACCTTGTCCGCGGTTCCGTTGGCCCGGGGTTCGAGCGTGCGGGCGAGCTCTTCCAGGTCCTCGCGCTCCACGGCCTCCCAGAAGCGCGCGTCGACGGTGGCACCGGTGGGCTCGCCGGCCCGGTCGCGGCGGGCCGACGGGACACCGCCCGTGGATTCCACCCAGTAGTGCTTGCGTTGGAAGGCGTAGGTGGGGAGTTCGACGCGGCGGGCGCCGGGAAGGACCGTCGTCCAGTCGACGGGGACACCGTAGGTGAATGCCTCGGCGGCGGAGAGGAGGAACCGCTCCCAGCCACCCTCGTCCCGGCGGAGGGAACCGACAGCCGCGCCGGGCAGGTCACCGTCCTCGATCGTCTCCAGCACACCCGTCGTCAAAACCGGATGCGCCGACGACTCCACGAACACGCCATAACCCTGGGCGAGGAGAGAACGGGTCGCCGCCTCGAACTCCACCGGACGGCGCAAATTCTCAAACCAGTACGACGCGTCCAACCCCGCCGTATCCACCCAGTCACCCGTCACCGTCGAGAAGAACGGAATCCGGGACGTCACCGGGCTGACCGGAGCCAGAACCTCCAGCAACTCCCCACGTATCCGGTCCACATGAACCGAATGCGAGGCGTAATCCACCGGAACCCGACGCGCCCGCACCTCCGCCTTCTCACACACGGCGAGAAGTTCCTCCAGCGCCTCCGCGTCCCCGCTGACCACCGTCGACGAAGGACCGTTCACCGCCGCGACACCGATCCGCTCCGCCCACGGGGACAGCAAATCCTCCACCCGCGCCCGGCCGGCCGCGACCGACACCATGCCGCCGAGACCCGCGACCTTCCGGATGGCCCGGCTACGGAGGGCCACGACGCGGGCGGCATCGTCCAAGGACAAACCACCCGCCACACACGCCGCCGCGATCTCCCCCTGCGAATGACCCACCACCGCACCCGGCTCCACACCCAGCGAACGCCACACCTCGGCGAGGGAGACCATCACCGCGAACAGGACCGGCTGAACAACATCCACCCGCTCCAGCAACTCCGAGGCTTCATCACCCCCGCGCAAGACCTCCCCCAACGACCAGTCCACGTAAGGAGAAAGCGCCCGCTCACACTCCGCGATCCGCCCGGCGAACACCGGCGAGGAGTCCAGAAGACCCACCGCCATCCCCACCCACTGCGAACCCTGCCCCGGAAACACCAGCACCGGGCGTACGTCCGTGGCACCGCCCGTCACTCCCGACACCACTCGCGGCGTCGAGGTGCCCGAGCTCAAGGCGTCGAGGCCGGACAGCAGGCCGTCGCGGTCCTTGCCCAGGACCACCGCCCGGTGTCCGAGGGCCGTGCGTGTCGTCGCGAGCGAGTGGCCGACGTCCGTCACGTCCAGCTCCTGGTGACCGGCCGCGAACTCCCTCAGCCGGGCCGCCTGGGCCCGTAGTCCCTCCGTGCCGCGCGCCGAGATCACTTACGGCACCACGGGCACGGGATCGCGTTCGGCCGGCGGCTCCGCGTCCTCGATCGCCGGAGGCGGCTCCTCGACGATCACATGGGCGTTCGTGCCGCTGATCCCGAACGACGACACGCCCGCCCGACGCGGACGGCCGGCCACCGCAGGCCACTCCCGCGCCTCCCGCAGCAGTTCGACACCACCCGACGACCACTCCACATGCGGCGACGGCTCGTCGACGTGCAACGTCTTCGGCAGGACACCGTGCCGCAGCGCCATGACGGTCTTGATCAGGCCCGCCGCACCGGCCGCCGCCTGGGTGTGCCCGAGGTTGGACTTCACCGTGCCCAGCCACAGCGGCCGGTCGTCCGGACGGTCCTGGCCGTACGTCGCGAGCAGCGCCTGTGCCTCGATCGGGTCGCCGAGTGTCGTCCCCGTGCCGTGTGCCTCGACCGCGTCCACGTCACCGGCCGACAGCCGGGCGTTGGCGAGGGCCGCGCGGATGACACGCTGCTGCGACGGCCCGTTCGGCGCCGTGAGACCACTGCTGGCCCCGTCCTGGTTGACGGCGCTCCCCCGGATCACCGCCAGCACCTCATGCCCGTTCCGACGCGCGTCCGACAGCCGCTCCACCAGCAGTATTCCGACGCCCTCGCCGAAGCCGAAGCCGTCCGCCGAGGCGGAGAACGCCTTGCACCGGCCGTCGCGGGCCAGGGCGCGCTGCCTGCTGAACTCGGTCAGTTCCCGGGGTCCGGCCATGACGGTGACGCCGCCCGCGAGCGCGAGCGTGCACTCACCGGCCCGTAGCGACTGACCCGCCAGATGCAGCGCGACCAGCGACGACGAGCACGCCGTGTCCACCGTCACCGCCGGACCCTCCAACCCGAAGGCGTACGCCACCCGGCCCGAGATCACACTGCCGGTGCCGCCGGTCATGGCGTAGGCGGCGACGCCTTCCGGCAGTTCGTCGAGGCCCGCCAGGTAGTCGGTGCCCATCGCCCCGGCGAACACTCCGACCGGCGCGCCCCGCAGGGACTCCGGGGCGATACCGGCGCGTTCGAACGCCTCCCAGGAGGCTTCGAGGACCAGGCGTTGCTGCGGGTCCATGGCGAGGGCCTCGCGCGGCGAGATGCCGAACAGCTCGGCGTCGAATCCTGCCGCGTCGTAGACAAACGCGCCCTCGCGGACGTACGACCTGCCCTGCGCCTCCGGGTCCGGGTCGTAGAGCGCCGCCAGGTCCCAGCCCCGGTCGCCGGGGAGCTCCGCGACCGCGTCGCGGCCCTCGCTCACCAGGCGCCACAGGGCTTCCGGGGAGTCGGCGCCGCCGGGGAAGCGGCAGGCCATGCCGATGACGGCGAGCGGTTCGTCGGAGGGTGCGGCGGATCGTTCGCCAGGGGCGCCGGTGGTGGCCGTGCCGGCCAGCAGGGTCGTGAGGTGGCGGGCCAGGGCCAGGGGGGTCGGGTGGTCGAAGACCAGCGTGGTGGGCAGGCTCAGGCCCGTCGCGGTGTTGAGCCGGTTGCGGAGCTGGACCGCCATCAGGGAGTCGAAGCCCTGCTCCAGGAAGCCTCGGCGCGGTTCGACGGCGTCGGCGCGCGCGTGGCCGAGGACGGCGACGGCGGTTTCGCGTACGAGCGTGAGGAGGGTGCGCTCCCGCTCGGGTCCGGCGAGTCCGGCCAGTCGCCGGGCGAGGGAGCCGGCCGCCCCGCCCGTGGCCGTGGTGGTGCCGGCCGTGCGTCGGGCGGGGGCGCGGACGAGGCCGCGCAGCAGGGGTGGCACGGTGCCGCCGGAGCCCGCCTGGGCGCGGAGTGCGGTGAGGTCGAGGCGGGCGGGGACCAGGAGGGCGTGGCCGGGTGCGGCGGCCCGGGCGGCGTCGAAGAGCGCCAGGCCCTCTTCGTTCGTCATGGCCGAGGCGCCGGCGCGGGCGAGCCGTGTCCGGTCGTCGGCGTCCAGGTGTCCGCTCATGTCGCTGTCCTCGGCCCAGAGGCCCCAGGCGAGGGACACGGCCGGGAGGCCCTGCGCACGGCGGTGTGCCGCCAAGGCATCGAGGAAGGTGTTGGCGGCCGCGTAGTTGCCCTGGCCCGGGTTGCCGAACACCCCGGCGGCGGAGGAGAAGAGGACGAAATCGGCGAGGTTCAGGTGCCGCGTCGCCTCGTGCAGATTCCACGCCGCGTCCACCTTCGGCCGCAGCACACCCGGCAAGCGGTCGGGAGTCATGGCCGTGAACGTGACGTCATCGAGCACACCGGCCGCATGGACGACAGCGGCCAGCGGACGCCCGGCCGGAACGGCGGCGAGGAGGCGGTCCAAGGCCGCGCGATCGGACACATCACACGCCACCACCTCCACCTCGGCACCCAGAGCAGCCAACTCCTCGCACAACTCCGGTACGCCGGGCGAGGCCCCACCCCGCCGACTCGTCAGCAACAGATGCCGCACCCCGCGCTCCGTCACCAGATGACGGGCCAGCACACGCCCCAGCGCACCCGTACCACCTGTGATCAGCACCGTCCCGTCCTCGTCCCAGGCGGTCGCCTCGGACGACGGCGACTCCGTACGGGTCAGGCGTGGAACCAGGAGCGCTCCGTCGCGGGCGGCGAGCTGGGGCTCCCCGGTGGCGAGGGCGGCGGGCAGGACCGTGTCCCAGTCGGTGTCCTGGCCGGCGTCCAGCAGGACGAGCCGGCCGGGCTGTTCGGACTGGGCCGACCGGATCAGGCCCCAGACCGCCGCGTGCGACAGGTCCGGGACGTCCTCGCCGGTGGCGGTGGCGACCGCGCCGCGGGTGATCACGACGAGGCGGGACGCGGCGGCGGCCGGGTCGGCCAGCCACTCCCGGACGGTGGCGAGGACCTCACCGGTGACTTCGTGGACGACGCCCGCGAGGTCCGCGCACTGGAGCGGGGTGCAGGGGAGGACGGCGACGTCCGGGTAGGACGTGGCCTCGCGGAGTTCCTCGCTGCCCAGGACCGCCCAGGAGGCGGGCGTGACGGGTGTACCGGGCCCGCCCGTCGCGGCCGGGGACCACTCCAGGTGGAAGAGCGGCTCCCGCCCGCTCGCCGCCGCGGCGCGGCGCAGCTGGTCGGCGCGTACGGGCCGGGCGACGAGTGCGCCGACGGAGACGACCGGCCGGCCGTCGGTGTCGGCGGCGCGCAGCGTGACCGCGTCCGGGCCGGTGGGCGTCAGGTGGACGCGGAGGGCCGTGGCGCCGGTGGCGTACAGGGTGACGTCGTTCCAGCCGAAGGGCAGCCGGACGGGCCCGCCGGGTTCCGCGGTGGCGAGGGCCGCGTGCAGGGCGGCGTCGAGCAGGGCGGGGTGCGCGCCGAACCGGGCGGCGGCCTCGTGCTCGTCCTCGGGCAGGCTCACCTCGGCGAACACGTCCTCGCCGCGCCGCCACACCGCGCGCAGCCCCCGGAACGCGGGGCCGTAGCCGTAACCGTCGGCGGCCAGCCGCTCGTAGAACCCCTCCAGCGGTACGGGCTCGGCGCCCGGCGGCGGCCAGGACGTCAGGTCGAAGTCCGGTTCCGGCGCCTGTGCCGGTTCCGGTGCCGATGCCGATGCCGGGTTTCGTGGGGCGAGCAGGCCGGTGGCATGGCGGGTCCAGGCGTCGGTGTCGTCGGTCCCGCCGGGGTCGCCGGAGTCACCGGTGTTCCGTGCGAGAGGCGTGGGCCGGGTGTGCACGCTCAGGGGGCGGCGCCCGGTCGTGTCCTGGGGGCCGACCCGGATCTGTACGGTCACGGTCTCGTCCTCGGGGAGGACGAGGGGGGCTTCGAGGGTGAGCTCGTCCAGGCGGGCGGCCCCGGTCTCGTCGCCGGCGCGTACGGCCAGTTCGACGAGGGCCGTGCCCGGCAGGAGGACGGTGCCCGCCACGGCGTGGTCGGCGAGCCAGGGGTGCGTGCGCGCGGAGATCCGGCCGGTCAGGACGGTGCCCTGCCCGTCGGCGAGCCTCACGGCCGCCCCCAACAGCGGATGGCCCGCGTCGGCGAGACCCAGGGCCGCGGGGTCGCCGGCGTCCTGGGCGGCGCCCTGGAGCCAGTAGCGCTGCCGCTGGAAGGCGTAGGTGGGCAGCGCGACGCGGCGGCCGCCCGCCAGGCGGGACGGCCAGTCGACGTCCAGGCCCCGGGTGAACGCCTCGGCCACCGAGGTGAGGAAGCGGTCCGGGCCGCCGTCGTCCCGCCGCAGCGAGCCGACGGCCAGCGCCGCGTCGACCCCCGCCTCCTCGAACGTGGCCTGGGTGCCCAGGCCGAGCACCGGATGGGCGCTGCACTCGACGAAGAACCGGAAGCCGTCGCCGAGGAGCGCGTGTACGGCGCCCTCGTAGTCCACCGGCTGCCGGGCGTTGTCGAACCAGTAGCCGGCGTCCAGCCGGTCGTGGTCCAGCGGGCCGCCGGTCACGGTCGAGTAGAACGGCACCCGGCCGGCGCGGGGCCGGATGCCCGCGAAGAGTTCGAGGATGCGGTCGCGCAGCGGGTCGACCTGGGCACAGTGCGAGGCGACCGTCGAGCCGACGACCCGTACGCGTACGCCGTCGGCCTCGCACCCGGCGACGAACTCCTCAAGCGCCGGGATCTCACCCGCGACGGTCACCGCGCCGGGCCCGTTGCGGCCGGCGATCACGAGTCGGCCGTCCCACGCGGTGAGCCGTTCGGCCACGGCCTCGGCCCGCATCGCCACGGACGCGACGGCGCCGCGGCCCACGAGTTCGCGGGCGAAGAGGGCGCTGCGGGCCACCACCAGTTCGGCCGCGTCCTCCAGGGACAGGGCCCCGGCCACGTGGGCCGCGGCGATCTCCCCTTGGGAATGGCCGACGACCGCGGCCGGTGTCACGCCGTACGCGCGCCACAGGGCGGCCAGTGACACGTTCACCGCGAACAGCACCGGCTGGAGCACCTCGATGCGGTCGGCGGACGGCGCGCCCTCCGCGCCGCGTACGACGTCGGTGACGGACCAGCCGGCGTGCCGGGCCACGGCCGCGTCGCAGGCGGCGAACGCCTCGGCGAACTCCGGTGAGGCGTCGTGGAGTTCCGCGCCCATGCCGGCCCACTGCGAGCCCTGGCCGGGGAAGACGAACACGACCCGGCCGCGGACGTCGGCCTCGCCGGTGACGGCCCCGGCGGCCGGGGTGCCGGCGGCCACGGCCGCCAGGGCGGCGGTCGGGCCGTCGGGGTCGCCGGGCGCGGCCAGGACGACCGCCCGGTGCGCGAACGTGGAGCGGGCGGTGACCAGCGAGAAGCCCACGTCCGCCGGGTCGGGGCCGGGTCGCGCGGCGACGAGGTCCCGCAGCCGCCCGGCCTGGGCCCGCAGCCCGTCGGCGGTGCGCGAGGAGACGACCCAGGGGACGGGGGTGACGGAGGCGTGCCCGGCGGGGAGGGCGCGGGCGTCCTCGCTCGGTTCCGCCGTGGGCTCCTTCGCGGGTACGGGTAGGGGTGCGGGGGCGGCGACGGGTACGGATGCGGGCGCGAGTGCGGGCCCGGGTGCGGGCGCAGGTGTGGGCGTCGTTGCGGACGCCGGTGCGAGTACAGGCCCGGGTACGGACGCCGGTACGGGCGCAGGTACGGACGTCCGTACGAGTACGGGCCCGTGCACTGCCGCGCTGACGGACGCGCCCGCCGTCTCCGGCTCCGGTGCCTGCTCGACGATGACGTGCGCGTTGGTGCCGCTGATCCCGAACGACGAGACGCCCATCCGGCGCGGGCGCCCGGTCCCGGGCCACTCCCTCGGCTCCGTCAGCAGCTCGACGGCTCCCGCCGACCAGTCCACGTGCGGTGACCGCTCCCCCGCGTGGAGGGTGCGCGGCAGCACACCGTGGCGGAGCGCCATGACCGCCTTGATGACGCTCGCCGCGCCGGCCGCGGCCTGCGTGTGCGAGATGTTCGACTTCACCGAGCCCAGCCAGAGCGGCCGGTCGTCCGGACGGTCCTGGCCGTACGTCGCGAGCAGTGCATGTGCCTCGATCGGATCACCGAGGGGCGTGCCTGTGCCGTGTGCCTCGACCGCGTCCACGTCACCGGCCGACAACCGCGCGTTGGCGAGGGCCGCGCGGATGACGCGCTGCTGGGAAGGCCCGTTGGGTGCGGTGAGGCCGTTGCTGGCCCCGTCCTGGTTGACGGCACTCCCCCGGATCACCGCCAGGACTTCATGCCCGTTGCGGCGGGCGTCCGACAGGCGCTCCAGCAGCAGCACGCCCACGCCCTCGCCCCAGCCCGTGCCGTCCGCCGAGGCCGAGAACGCCTTGCACCGGCCGTCGGGCGCGAGCGCCCGCTGCCGGCTGAACTCGACGAGCGCCTTGGGCGTGGCCATCACCGACACCCCGCCCGCGAGCGCCATCGCGCACTCGCCCTGGCGGAGCGCCTGGCCGGCCAGGTGCAGGGCGACCAGGGACGAGGAGCACGCCGTGTCGACGGTGACGGCGGGGCCTTCGAGACCGAAGGTGTACGAGACGCGGCCGGAGATGACACTGGCCGCGCTGCCGGTGGCGGAGAACCCTTCCAGTTCCGCGGGCACGGTGAGACCGGCCGTGTAGTCGGAGGCCATGGCGCCCGCGAACACCCCGATCCGGCTGCCGCGCAGTCCGTCGGGGGTCATCCCGGCACGCTCGAACGCCTCCCACGACGTCTCCAGGAGCAGCCGCTGCTGCGGGTCCATCGTCAGCGCCTCGCGCGGGGGGATCCCGAACAGCCCGGCGTCGAAGCCCGCCGCGTCGTCGAGGAAGCCGCCCGCCCTCGTGTAGTTCTTCCCCGGGGCGTCGGGGTCGGGGTCGTAGATGCCCGCCACGTCCCAGCCCCGGTCCCCGGGCAGCGGCCCGGTCGCGTCGCGGCCCTCGCTCACCAGGGTCCAGAGGTCCTCGGGCGAGGCGACGCCGCCGGGGAAGCGGCAGGCCATGCCGATGACGGCGAGCGGTTCGGCGGCGTCCGCGACGGCGGCACCGGACGGCGGCACCGCACCGGGTACGGCCCCCGGGGCACCGACGAGTTCGGCGAGGAGGTGGCGGGCGAGGGCGGCGGGGCTGGGGTGGTCGAAGACCAGGGACGCGGGCAGGCGCAGGCCGGTGGCGTCCTTGAGCCTGTTGCTGAGCTCCACCGCTGTCAGCGAGTCGAAGCCGAGGCTCCGGAACGCCTGGCCGGCTTCGACGCTCTCCGGCGAGGCGTGGCCGAGGACGCCGGCCGCCTGGGTGCGTACGAGCTCCAGGAGCACCCGGTCCCGCTCCGGCTCCGGCAGCCCGGCCAGCCGCCCGGCGAGCGCCGAGGCGGCGCGGGAGCGGTCGGCGGCGGAGCCCGCCGGGCTCGCCGTGCGCCGCGACGGGACGGGCACCAGGCCGCGCAGCAGCGGCGGCACGGAGGTGCCGGAACCCGCCTGGTGGCGGAGCGCGGTGAGGTCGAGGCGGACCGGGACGAACAGCGCCCGGCCGACGGCCGTGGACGGCGCCCCGGCCGGCGTGGACGGCGGGGCCGGCGTGGACGGCGGGGTCGGCGTGGACGGTGCCGCCGACGTCGTCGGTGCCATCGGTGCCGTCGACGTCGCCGCGTCGAACAGGGCGAGGCCTTCGTCGTCCGTCAGCGCCGCGACCCCGCCACGCGACAGCCTCGCCCGGTCCGCGCTGCCGAGCCGCCCGGTCATTCCCTCGCCACCCTGCTCCCAGAGTCCCCAGGCCAGGGACACGGCCGGGAGGCCCTCAGCGCGGCGGTGGGCCGCCAGAGCGTCGAGGAAGGCGTTGGCAGCCGCGTAGTTGCCCTGCCCCGGGTTGCCGAACACCCCGGCCGCGGAGGAGAAGAGAACGAAATCGGCGAGATCCAGACGCCGGGTCGCCTCGTGCAGGTTCCACGCCGCGTCCACCTTCGGCCGCAGCACCGCCGACAAACGGTCGGGGGTCATGGACGTGACCGTGGCGTCGTCCAGCACGCCGGCCGCGTGGACGACAGCCGTCAGCGGATGCTCCGCGGAAATCCCGGCCAGAAGCCGGTCCAAGGCCGCACGATCGGCCACGTCGCACGCGACCACGTCCACGGCGGCGCCCAAGGCCGCCAGCTCCTCGCGTAACTCCGGCACGCCGGGCGACGCCTCACCACGGCGACTGGTGAGAAGGAGGTGCCGCACTCCGCGCTGCGTCACCAGATGGCGGGCCAGTAGGCGCCCCAGCGCACCCGTACCGCCCGTGACCAGCACCGTCCCGTCCTCATCCCAGGCGGTCACCTCGGCCGACGGCGACTCCGCACGGGTCAGCCGGGGCGCGAGGGCGCGCCCGTCGCGGACCGCGACCTGGGGTTCGCCGGTGGCGAGGGCCAGGGTCAGAGCCGTCCGCCGGTCGGTGGCGTCGTCGGTCACGTCGACCAGGAGGAAGCGTCCGGGGTTCTCCGACTGGGCGGCGCGCACCAGCCCCCAGACCGCGGCGTGCGCGAGGCCGGACACGGGCTCGGCGGGGCCGGTGGAGACGGCGCCTTGGGTGACCACGGCCAGGCGCGCGTCCTCGGCCAGGTCCGGGGCACTCAGCCACCGTCGGAGTTCCGCCAGGACCTTACGGGTGGAGGCGTGGACGGTGGGGGCTAGGTCGGCGGGATCAGCGGTGGGGGCGGACGGGCAGAGGAGCACGGACAGGCCCGGTGCGGGCGGCCTCGGTTCGGACGCCGGTTCCGAAGCGGGTTCCAAAGCGGGTTCCGAAGCGGGTTCCGAAGCGGGTTCCGAAGCGGGTTCCGAAGCGGGTTCCGGCGCCGGTACCGACGCCCGATCCGACCTGGGTTCCGGCGCCGGTACCGACACCGGATCCGGCCCGGCTTCCGACGCCGGTCCCGCGAGCGGCTCCGTACCGCCGAGAACCGACCACTCCTCCGCCGGGGCGGAGACGCCTGCCACGGGCCCCACGGGCGTCCAGTCCACGCCGAAGAACGAGTCCCGGCCGCCGACGCCGGGACCGGCCGCGGCCTGCCGCAGCCGGTCCGCCGTCACGGGACGGGAGACGAGGGCGTCGACGGACGCGACCGGGCGGCCCGTGGTGTCGGCGAGCAGCACCGACAGCCCGTCGGCCCCCTCGGGCGCGAGCCGGACCCGGAGGGCCGTCGCGCCTTCCGCGAGCAGGGACACCCCGTTCCAGGAGAACGGCAGCCGTATCCCGTCGCCCTGAGGCGAACCGGCGGCGGCCATCGCCGCGTGCAGGGCGGCGTCGAGCAGCGCCGGGTGGACGACGAACCGGGCCGCGCCCTCGTGATCCTGCTCGGTCAGGCTCACTTCGGCGAAGATCTCGTCGCCGCGCCGCCAGGCGGCTCGCAGCCCCTGGAACGCGGGGCCGTAGCCGTAACCGTCGGCGGCCAGCCGCTCGTAGAACCCCTCCAGCGGTACGGGCTCGGCGCCGGGCGGCGGCCAGGACGTCAGGTCGAACGCCTCGACGGTGTCCTGCGCGGTCAGCACGCCGTCGGCGTGGCGCAGCCACTCCTGTCCGTCCGCCGTCTGTGAGTACACGCTCACGGGACGACGCCCGGCCGCCTCCTCCGCGCCGACACGGACCTGGACCGTGACGGCGCCCTCGGCCGGTATCACCAGCGGCGCCTCCAGGGTGAGTTCCTCCAGCCGGGCGCAGCCCACCTCGTCCCCGGCGCGTACGGCCAGCTCCACCAGGCCGGTGCCGGGCAGGAGCACGGTCCCCGCGACGGCGTGGTCGGCGAGCCAGGGGTGCGAGCGGAGATCGATCCTGCCGGTGAGCGCGACACCCGACCCGTCGGCCAGCCGGACCGCCGCGCCCAGGAGCGGGTGGTTCGTGGCCCCTAGGCCGAGGGTGGCGACGTCACCCGAGGGCACGGCCGCGCTGTCCAGCCAGTAGCGCTGTCGCTGGAAGGCGTAGGTGGGGAGTTCGACGCGGCGGGCGCCGGGGAGGAGGGCGGACCAGTCGACGTCCGTGCCGTGCACGTAGGCGGTTGCCACGGCGGTGGTGAGGGTGAGCGGCTCGGGACGGTCCTTACGGAGGAGGGGGACCGTCACGGAGTCGGGGCGGTGCTCGTCGAGGGTCTCCTGGGCGAGGGCGGTCAGGACGCCGTCGGGGCCCAGTTCGAGGAAGACGTCCACGCCTTCGCCGTCGGCGAGGGCCCGTATGCCGTCACCGAAACGGACGGCCTCACGGACGTGCCGCACCCAGTACTCAGGGGACGACAGCTCGGACGGTTCGGTGACGGGACGGCCGGTGAGGTTCGAGACGACGGGGATCGCCGGTTCTGCGAAGGACACGACTGTCAGGGCGTGGCGGAACTCGTCCAGCATGGGTTCCATGAGAGGCGAGTGAAAGGCGTGACTCACATCGAGACGGCGCTTCTTGCGATCGGGGAAACCGGCCACGACCGCTTCGACACTGGCAGATTCCCCCGACAGCACGACCGAGCGCGGACCGTTCACAGCGGCGATACCGACACGGTCCTCGACCCCGGCCCCGGCTAAGGCTCGGCGGGCCTCGTCCTCGGTGGCCTGCACCGCCACCATCACCCCACCGGCGGGAAGAGCCTGCATCAACCGGCCGCGCGTACGGACGAGCAGCGCCGCATCCTCCAGCGAGAACACACCCGCCACATACGCCGCCACGATCTCACCGATCGAATGCCCGATCAGGAAATCCGGACGTACCCCCCAGCTCTCCACCAGCCGGAAGAGCGCCACTTCGAAGGCGAACAACGCCCCCTGAGCGAACTCCGTACGCCCCAGCCGCTCCCCGTCCCCGAACACATCCCTGGACAGCCCCAGCGCACCACACGCCTCATCCAATGCCCGCGCAAACACCGGATAAGCCTCGGCCAGCCCCCGGCCCATCCCCACCCGCTGCGCACCCTGACCCGAGAACATGAACGCCGTACGGGCCTTGGCACGCGCGACGCCACGCACGGAACCCGCCGCCGGTTCGTCCTTCGCCAGCGCCTCCAGCCCCGCCAGCAGTTCCTCCCGGCCCTCGCCCAGTACCACCGCGCGGTGTTCGAGGCCGGCCCGCGTGGTCGCGAGCGAGTGGCCGACGTCCTTCGTGGACAGTTCCGCGCGGGCGGTGACGAAGGTACGGAGCCGGGCGGCCTGTTCCCGGAGGGCCTCCGGCGTACGGGCCGAGACGGACCACGGCACCACGGGCGTCCGCACCGGCTCGGCGGGCCCGGAATCGTCGGCGGGGACCGCCTCGGCCCCGTGGCCCTCCGGTGCCTGCTCGACGATCACATGGGCGTTCGTGCCGCTGATCCCGAAGGACGAGACACCCGCCCGGCGCGGACGATCGGCCACCGCAGGCCACTCCCGCGCCTCGGCGAGAAGTTCCACCGCGCCGGAGGACCAGTCCACGTGCGGCGACGGTTCGTCGGCGTGCAAGGTCTTGGGCAGGACACCGTGCCGTATCGCCTGCACCATCTTGATCACGCCCGCCACACCCGCGGCCGCCTGCGTATGCGCGATGTTCGACTTCACCGACCCCAGCCACAACGGCCGCCCCGCCGAACGACCCTGACCATACGTCGCCAGCAACGCCTGCGCCTCGATCGGATCACCCAACGTCGTCCCGGTGCCATGGGCCTCCACCGCGTCGACGTCGTCCGGCGACAGGCGGGCGCTGGTGAGCGCGGCGTGGATGACGCGCTGCTGGGAAGGCCCGTTGGGCGCGGTCAGGCCGTTGCTCGCGCCGTCCTGGTTGACGGCGCTCCCCCGGATCACCGCCAGCACCTCATGACCGTTCCGACGCGCGTCCGACAACCGCTCCAGCAACAGAACCCCGGCGCCCTCGCCCCAGCCCGTACCGTCCGCCGACGCCCCGAACGCCTTGCAGCGGCCGTCCGGGGCCAGCCCGCGCTGGCGGCTGAACTCGATGAACACCGAGGGCGTGGCCATCAGGGAGACCCCGCCGACGAGCGCGAGCGAGCACTCGTCGGCGCGCAGGGCCTGGCAGCCCAGGTGCAGGGCGACCAGGGACGACGAGCACGCCGTGTCGACGGTGACGGCCGGGCCCTCCAGGCCGAAGGTGTACGCGACCCGGCCGGACGCCACGCTACCGGCGCTGCCCGCGCCGAGGAGGCCCTCGTACGCCTCGGGCAGCGGGAGGGGGCGTACGCCGTAGTCGTCGTACATGACGCCCGTGAAGACGCCCGTCCGTGAACCGCGCAGCGAGTCGGGGGCGATGCCGGCCCGTTCGAAGAGCTCCCAGGCCGTCTCCAGGAGGAGGCGCTGCTGCGGGTCGACAGCGGTCGCCTCGCGGGGGCTGATGCCGAAGAATGCGGCGTCGAACTCGGCCGCGTCGTAGAGGAATCCGCCGTGGCGGGCGGTGAAGGTGCCCCGGTGGTCGGGGTCCGGGTCGTAGAGGCCCTCGATGTCCCAGCCGCGGTCGGTGGGGAAGCCGGAGACGGCGTCCGTGCCGTCCGCGACGAGCCGCCACAGGTCCTCGGGTGACCGGACGCCGCCGGGGTAGCGGCAGCTCATGCCGACGATCGCGAGGGGTTCGTGGGTGCCGGACTCGAGGTCCAGGAGGCGCTGCCGGGTCTCGTGCAGGTCTGCGGTGACCCACTTGAGGTACTCGACCAGCTTCTCGTCGTTCTTCTCGTCGTTGGTCATCAGCTGTCGCCCTTCTTACGGCCCAGCCCGCGGTCGATGAAGTCGAAGATCTCTTCTTTGGTCGCCGTCTCCAGCCGGTGCCCGACGGTGCTCCGCGCCGCCGACGGTGGCTCGTCGTGTCCTCGGCGGAGGTCGGTCCATTTGGCCAGGACGGTCCGGAGCCGGCCGGTGACGCGCAGGGACGCCTCGTCGTCAGGGGCCGCGGCGCCGAGGAGTTCGGCTTCGATCCTGTCCAGGTCGGCGAGGGCCCGCGTCACGGGGTCCATGGGCGCGGGTCCGAGGCGGGACCGCAGGTGACGGGCGAGGGCGCCCGGTGTGGGATGGTCGAAGACCAGGGTCGCGGGGAGCCGCAGCCCGGTCGCCGCGTCGAGCCGGTTCCTCAGCTGGACGGCGGTGAGCGAGTCGAAGCCGAGGTCCTGGAACGGCTGGTCGGGGGTGACGCCGTCCGGTGACGCGTGGCCGAGGACCGCGGCGGCATGGCCGGTGACGAGGCCGGTCAGGATGCGTTCCCGCTCCGGTTCGGACGCCTTCTCCAGCCGCCGGGCCAGCGCCTGCCCGTCCTCGGTGACGGCGTCCGTTCCGCCGCCGGCCGCCTGACGACGGCGGGCGGAGGCCGGTACGGGCCCTTGGGTCCGGAGGGTTCGACGGGTCCCGTGGGTCCGTACGAGGTCGTGCAGCAGTGCCGGCAGGGTGCCGGACGCGGCGTGCGTACGCAGCACGGGGAGGTTCAGCCGGAGCGGTATCAGCAGGGGCTGCCGGTACGGGCCGGTGGTCGGCGAGCCGCCCCCGGACACGGCCGCGTCGAAGAGGGCCAGACCGTGGGCGCTGCTGAGCGGTTCGAGTCCGGTACGGGCGAGCCTGCCGAGGTCGCTGTCGCCCAAGTGGCCTGCCATGCCGGTCGCTTCCTGTTCCCACAGCCCCCAGGCCAGGGACACGGCCGGGAGGCCCTGGGCGCGGCGGTGGGCAGCCAGGGCATCGAGGAAGGCGTTGGCGGCGGCGTAGTTTCCCTGGCCCGGACCGCCGAACACTCCGGCGGCGGAGGAGAAGAGAACGAACGCCGCGAGGCCGAGGCGACGGGTCGCGTGGTGGAGGTGCAGCGCCGCGTCGGCCTTCGGGCGCAGGACGGCGGAGACCCGCCGCCCGTCGAGCGCCCCGATCACTCCGTCGTCGAGGACACCGGCGGTGTGGACGACCGCGGTCAGGGGATGCCCGTCCGGGATGCCGTCGACGAGTCCGTCGACGGCGGCCCGGTCGGCGAGGTCGCACGCCGCGAACGTGGCGTTCGCCCCGCCCGCCTCCAGTTCCTCACGCAGGCGGGCGGCGCCCGGGGCGTCGGCGCCACGGCGGCCGGCGAGGAGGAGGTGCCGTACGCCCCGTTCGGCGACCAGGTGCCGGGCGAGGAGGCTGCCGAGGGCGCCCGTACCGCCGGTGATCAGCACGGTTCCGTCGGGGTTCCATGCGTACTCATGTGTCCCCGTCCCCGGCGCCGTCCCTGCGGCGGGCCCGGGTTCCGTGCGCGTCAGGCGTGGTGTCAGTGCCCGTCCGGCGCGGACCGCGACCTGAGGTTCCCCCGTGGCCAGCGCGGCGGGCAGGGCCGCTTCCCAGTCGGCGGGATCGTCCACGTCGACGAGGACGAACCGTCCCGGGTGCTCCGACTGCGCGGACCGCAGCAGGCCCCAGACCGCCGCGTGCGCCAAGTCCGGTACGCCGTCCTTGTCGTCGGCCGCGACGGCGCCGCTCGTGACGACGGCGAGTTTCGCGGAGGCGGCGGCCTCGTCGTCCAGCCACTCCCGTACCGCCGACAGCACCTCGGTCGTGGCCTCGTGCACGGCGTCGGCCGTGTCGCGGGTGCCAGGGGTTCCGGGGCTTCCGGGGCTTCCGGGGAGGCGGGGAAGGACGAGGAAGTCGGGGTACGGGGACGTGCCGGCCGTCCCGGACAGCGCCCAGCGGGGAGGGGCCGCCGTACCGGCCGGGTCGTCCGGGGCGACCGGCACCCAGTCGAGGGTGTGGAGCGCGCCGAGGTCGTCGCGGGCTGTCCCGTCACCACCGCCGTTGTCGCCGCCGCTGCCGGCCAGGGCGTTCCGGAGCCGGTCGGCAGGGAGGGGGCGGGAGACGAGGGCCGCTACGGACGCGACGGGCCGGCCTTCGGGGTCGGCGATCAGCAACGAGACGGCGGCGTCGGCGTCCGGGACAGAGCGCGTGGCGGCCGGGCCGGCGGGGTCCGGGTCCGTGACGGCGGGTGCCAGCCGGACGCGTACGGCCGCGGCGCCCTCGGCGTACAAGGTCACCCCGCGCCACGCGAAGGGCAGCCGGAGCCGGCCGTCGAGGCCGCCGCCGTTCTCCTGGCCGGCCGGCGCGGCGTGCAGGGCCGCGTCGAGCAGGGCGGGGTGAAGGGCGAAGGAGCGCGCGGCCTCCCTCTCCTCCTCCGGCAGCCGGACGTCGGCGAACAGTTCGTCCCCGCGCCGCCACACGGCCCGCAGACCACGGAAGGCGGGCCCGTACGCGTAACCGGCCGCCCCCATACGGTCGTAGAAGCCGTCCAGCGCCAGCGGCTCGGCACCCTCCGGCGGCCATACGGCGAGGTCGGACGGCTCGGACAGGCCCTCGGCGGCCAGGACCCCTTCGGCGTGCAGCACCCACTCCTCCCCGCCGGTCGTGGTCCGGGAGTGCACGCTCACCGCCCGCCGCCCGCCGTCGTCGCCCGGGCCGACCCGCACCTGCACGGCGACGGATCCGGTGCCGGGCACGACGAGCGGGGCGTGCAGCGTCAGTTCCTCGACCTGCCGGCACCCGACGGCGTCACCGGCCCGCACCGCCAGTTCCACGAAGCCGGTGCCGGGGAGGAGGGCGGTACCGGCCACGGCGTGGTCGGCGAGCCAGGGGTGCGTGCGCAGCGAGAGCCGGCCGGTCAGCACGGCCCCCTGTCCCTCGGCCAGGACCACCGCGGCGCCCAGCAACGGGTGCCCGGACGGCTCCAGGCCCAGTGCGTCGGGGTCACCGCCCGCCGGGTCGGCGTCGCGCAGCCAGTAGCGTCGGCGGTTGAAGGCGTAGGTGGGGAGTTCGACGCGGCGAGCACCGGGGAGGAGGGCGGACCAGTCGACATCGACACCGTGCACGTAGGCGGTCGCCAGGGCAGTGGTGAGGGTGAGCGGCTCGGGACGGTCCTTACGGAGAAGGGAGGCGGTGACCGTGTCGTGGGTGAGGCCGAGGTCGTCGAGGGTTTCCTGGGTGAGGGCGGTCAGGACGCCGTCGGGGCCCAGTTCGAGGAAGACGTCCACGCCTTCGCTGTCGGCGAGGGCGCGTATGCCGTCACCGAAACGGACGGACTCACGGACGTGCCGCACCCAGTACTCCGGGGACAACAGCTCGCCCGGCTCGGCCAAGCGTCCCGAGACGTTGGAGACGACCGGGAGCCGAGGCTCGGCAAAGGTGATCTGATTCAGGACCTGCCGGAAGTCCTCCAGCATGGGATCCATCAGGGGCGAGTGGAAAGCATGGCTCACATCGAGACGGCGCTTCTTGCGGTCGCGGAAACCTGCCACGACCGCTTCGACCGCGGCAGATTCCCCCGACAGCACGACCGAACGCGGGCCGTTCACGGCGGCGATGCCGACCCGGTCCCCGGACCCGGCCCCGGCCCCGGCCCCGGCTAAGGCTCGGCGGGCCTCGTCCTCGGTGGCCTGCACCGCCACCATCACCCCACCGACGGGAAGAGCCTGCATCAACCGGCCGCGCGTACGGACGAGCAGCGCCGCATCCTCCAGCGAGAACACACCCGCCACATACGCCGACACGATCTCACCGATCGAATGCCCGATCAGGAAGTCCGGACGTACCCCCCAGCTCTCCACCAGCCGGAAGAGCGCCACCTCAAAGGCGAACAACGCCCCCTGAGCGAACTCCGTACGCCCCAGCCGCTCCCCGTCCCCGAACACATCCCTGGACAGCCCCAGCGCACCACACACCTCATCCAACGCCCGCGCAAACACCGGATACGCCTCAGCCAGCCCCCGGCCCATCCCCACCCGCTGCGCACCCTGACCCGAGAACAACAACGCCACCCGCCGCTGCCCCCGCGCCACACCACTCACCACACCCGCGGCACCCTCAGACCCCAGCCCCGCCAGCAACTCCCCCCGCCCCGCACCCAGCACCACCACCCGATGCTCAAGAGCAGTCCGCGACACCCCAAGCGAGAAACCCACATCCGCCACGTCCAGTGCCGGGCGTCCGGCCACGAACTCCCTCAGGCGGGCCGCCTGCCCCCGCAACGCCTCCGGCGTACGGGCGGACAGCGCCCACGGCACCACCGGCACCGGCACCGGTCCCCGCCCGACCGGCACTTCCGCTTCCCCGGTCGCCGGAGGCGGCTCCTCGACGATCACATGGGCGTTCGTGCCGCTGATCCCGAACGACGAGACACCCGCCCGGCGCGGACGATCGGCCACCGCCGGCCACTCCTGTGCCTCCCGCAGCAGTTCGACACCACCCGACGACCACTCCACATGCGGCGACGGCTCGTCGATGTGCAAGGTCTTGGGCAGGACACCGTGCCGCATCGCCTGCACCATCTTGATCACGCCCGCCACACCCGCGGCCGCCTGCGTGTGCGCGATGTTCGACTTCACCGACCCCAGCCACAACGGCCGCCCCGCCGAACGACCCTGACCATACGTCGCCAGCAATGCCTGCGCCTCGATCGGATCACCCAACGTCGTCCCCGTACCGTGCGCCTCCACCACATCCACCTCGTCCGGCGACAACCGGGCGTTGGCGAGGGCCGCGCGGATGACACGCTGCTGCGACGGCCCGTTCGGGACCGTAAGGCCGCTGCTCGCGCCGTCCTGGTTGACGGCGCTCCCCCGGATCACCGCCAGCACCTCATGCCCATGCCGACGCGCGTCCGACAACCGCTCCAGCAACAGGACCCCGGCGCCCTCCGCCGGGCCGACGCCGTCGGCCGACGCCGAGAACGCCTTGCAGCGGCCGTCCGCGGCCAGCCCGCGCTGACGGCTGAAGTCGGCGAACTCCTGCGGGCCGGCCATGACGGTGACGCCGCCCGCGAGCGCGAGCGTGCACTCACCGGCCCGTAGCGACTGACCCGCCAGATGCAGCGCGACCAGCGACGACGAGCACGCCGTGTCCACCGTCACCGCCGGACCCTCCAGTCCGAAGGCGTACGCCACCCGGCCCGAGATCACACTGCTGGTACTGCCCGTCATGGTGAAGGCCTCGACGTCCTCGGGCACCTTGTTGAGGCTCGACACGTAGTCGGAGGCCATGGCGCCGGCGAACACGCCCACGCGGCCGCCGCGCAGCCCGGCGAGGTCGAGCCCGGCACGTTCGAACGCCTCCCAGGAGGTCTCCAGGAGCAGCCGCTGCTGTGGGTCCATGGCGAGGGCCTCGCGCGGCGAGATGCCGAACGCCTCGGCGTCGAAGTCGCCCGCGTCGTGCAGGAACGCGCCCTCCCGCGCGTAGCTCTTGCCGGGCGCGTCGGGGTCCGGGTCGTAGATTCCTTCGAGGTCCCAGCCGCGGTCGTCCGGGAAGGGGGTGACCGCGTCCCGCTCCTCGCTGACGAGCTCCCACAGTTCCTCGGGCGAGGCGACGCCGCCGGGGAAGCGGCAGGCCATGCCGATGACGGCGAGCGGTTCGTCGTGCGCGGCGGGGCCCGTGCGGGGCTCGGCCTGCGACGGGGCGGTGCCGCCGCCGGTGTGCCGCTCTCCCATGAGTTCGGTGCGGAGGTGACGGGCGAGGGCGTGCGCCGTCGGGTGGTCGAAGATCAGGGTGGAGGGGAGGCGCAGGCCGACGGCGGCGTTGACCTGGTTGCGGAGGCGCACCGCCATCAGCGAATCGAACCCCATGTCCTGGAAGCCCCGCCGGGGGTCCACGGCGGCCGGCTTCGCGTGCCCGAGCGCGGCCGCCGCGTGGGTGCGTACGAGGTCCAGCAGGACACGCTCCTGCTCGGCCTCCGCGAGGCCGGCCAGCCGCCGGACCAGCGCCGAGCCCGCCCTGCCGCCGTCGGCGGCGGACGTCTCCGCGCTCGCGGGTCGGCGGGCGGGTGCGCGCACCAGGCCGCGCAGGAGCGGCGGCAGGTCGCCGGCCGCCGCCCGGGAGCGCAGGGCGCCCGCGTCGAGGCGGACGGGGACCAGGAGCGCCCTGCCGGAGGCGCTCTCCGTCGTCGTGCTCGCCGAGGCCGCGTCGAAGAGGGCGAGTCCTTGTGCGTCCGTCAGCGGTGTGACGCCCTCGCGGGCGAGCCGCACGCGGTCGGCCCGGCTCAACTTCCCCGTCATGCCGCTGGATTCCCGCTCCCAGAGCCCCCAGGCCAGCGAAACGGCCGGGAGACCCGCGGCGCGCCGGTGCGCCGCCAGGGCGTCGAGGAAGGTGTTGGCCGCGGCGTAGTTGCCCTGCCCGGGACCGCCGACGATCCCCGCGGTGGAGGAGAAGAGGACGAACGCCGCGAGGTCGAGGGCGCGGGTCGCCTCGTGCAGGTTCCAGGCCGCGTCGGCCTTCGGCCGGAGGACGGCCGACACCCGGTCGGGGGTCAGGGCGGTGACTACGGCGTCGTCGAGGACGCCGGCCGCGTGGACGACGGCGGTCAACGGGTGCCGGTCGGGTATGCCGGCGAGGAGACCGTCGAGCGCGGCCCGGTCGGCCACGTCGCACGCCGCCAGCGTCACCGAGGCGCCCAGCGCGGCGAGTTCGTCGCGCAGCCCGGCCGCCCCGGGGGCGTCCGGGCCGCGACGGCCGGCGAGGAGCAGATGACGTACGCCCCGGTGCGCCACCAGGTGTCGGGCGAGCAGGCGGCCGAGGGCGCCGGTGCCGCCCGTGATCAGCACCGTTCCCTCCGCGTCCCACGCCCGCTCGCCCGCCCCCGGCTCAGGCACGGCACGGGTCAGGCGCGGCACCAGTGCCACGCCTCCCCGCACCGCGACCTGAGGCTCGTCCGCCGCCAGGGCGGCGGGCAGGGCCGCCTCCCACCCGGCGGCGTCGTCGACGTCGACCAGTACGAACCGGTCGGGGTGCTCCGACTGCGCCGATCGCACCAGCCCCCGGACGGCGGCGTGCGCGAGGTCCCCGCGTACGCCCGTACTCCCGGGTCCACCGATTACGCCGATTCCGCCGGTACTCCCGGGTCCGCTGGTGTCGACCGCTCCGGAAGTGACGACGACCAGGCGGGAGTCCGATGCCGCGGGGTCGGCGAGCCATGCCTGTACGGCCGCCAGCGCTCCGTTGACGGCCTCGTGCGTCGCGCGGACGGGATCGCGGTCAGCCGCGCCGTCGGAGGGCAGGCACGGCAGGACCACATGGACGGGGTACGGGCGCTCGGCGCCGTCCAGCAGTGCCCAGCGGACCGGCGGGGCTCCCTCGCCGCCCGCCCGTTCCGGAGCCGGGATCCAGTCCACACCGTGCAGAACGGCCTGCTCGGCGGCCCCGGCGGCCTGCCGGAGCCGGTCGGCGGGTACCGGGCGCGAGACGAGGGCGTCCGCGGACGCGACCGGGCGGCCTTCCGTATCGGCGATCCGCAGCGAGAGCCCGTCCCGGACGGACGCGGCCGGGGCCAGCCGTACGCGCACATCCTTCGCGCCCGTCGCGAGGAGCGACAGCCCGCGCCAGGCGAAGGGCAGCCGTACCTCACCTGATGCGTAGTCATTATTGGCTGCTGTAGCGAGAGTTGGGTGCAGAGAGGCGTCCAAGAGCGCCGGGTGGATACCGAAACCCTCCGCCTCGCCGCGCGCCTCCTCCGGGAGCCCGACTTCGGCGAACACCTCGTCGCCGCGTCGCCATACCGCGCGCAGCCCCTGGAACGCGGGGCCGTACCCGTAACCGTCGGCGGCCAGGCGGCCGTAGAACCCCTCCAGCGGTACGGGTTCGGCGCCGGGCGGCGGCCAGTCCGCCAAGTCTCGGAACCCATCGGACATACCCTGCTCACCAGGCGTGTCGGACTCACCTGCGGCGAGCACACCGTCGGCGTGCCGTACCCAGTCCCGGCCGTCGGCCGGCTGCGAGTGCACGCTCACGGGGCGTCGCCCGGACGCGTCCTCGGGGCCCACGCGGACCTGGACGGCGACGCTCCCCTCTTCCGGGACCACCAAGGGCGCTTCGAGGGTCAGTTCCTCGACGCGGCCGCAGCCGGCCTCGTCACCGGCCCGGACGGCGAGCTCCGCCAGGCCCGCGCCCGGCAGCAGCACGGTGCCGGCGATCGCGTGGTCGGCGACCCACGGGTGCGTACGGGCGGAGATCCGCCCGGTGAGCAGCACACTCCGGTCCTCGGCCAGTTCGACCGCCGCGCCCAGCAGCGGATGGCCGAACGCTCCCATGCCGACGGCTGACAGGTCACCGGCCTCCCGCCCCGACTCCTCCAGCCAGTAACGCGTGCGTTGGAAGGCGTAGGTGGGGAGGTCGACGCGGCGGGCGCCGGGAAGGACCGTCGTCCAGTCGACGGGGACACCGTGGGTGAATGCCTCGGCGGCGGAGAGGAGGAACCGGTCCCAGCCGCCCTCGTCCCGGCGGAGGGAACCGACAGCCGCGCCGGGCAGGTCACCGTCCTCGATCGTCTCCAACACACCCGTCGTCAAAACCGGATGCGCCGACGACTCCACGAACACGCCATAACCCTGAGCGAGAAGAGAACGGGTCGCCGCCTCGAACTCCACCGGACGGCGCAAATTCTCAAACCAGTACGACGCGTCCAACCCCGCCGTATCCACCCAGTCACCCGACACCGTCGAGAAGAACGGTATCCGGGACGTCACCGGGCTGACCGGAGCCAGAACCTCCAGCAACTCCCCACGTATCCGGTCCACATGAACCGAATGCGAGGCGTAATCCACCGGAACCCGACGCGCCCGCACCTCCGCCTTCTCACACACGGCAAGGAACTCCTCCAATGCGTCCGCGTCACCGCTGACGACGGTGGAGGACGGGCCGTTCACCGCCGCGACGCCCAGGCGCCCCTGCCAGCGGGCGAGCATCCTCGCCGTGTCACTTCGCCCGGCCGCCACGGACACCATGCCGCCGAGACCCGCGATCTTCCGGATCGCCCGGCTACGGAGGGCGACGACGCGGGCGGCATCGTCCAAGGACAAACCACCGGCTACGCACGCCGCCGCGATCTCCCCTTGCGAGTGACCGACGACCGCACCCGGCTCCACACCGAGAGAACGCCACACTTCCGCGAGGGAGACCATCACCGCGAACAGGACCGGCTGAACGACGTCCACCCGCTCCAGCAACTCCTCAGAGTCCTCAACCCCGCGCAGGACCTCCCCCAACGACCAGTCCACGTAAGGAGAAAGCGCCCGCTCACACTCCGCGATCCGCCCGGCGAACACCGGCGAGGATTCGAGAAGACCCACCGCCATCCCCACCCACTGCGAACCCTGCCCCGGAAACACCAGCACCGGACGCACACCACCGCGCGCGACACCCGACACCACCCCCGCACCAGGGGCGCCTTCGGCCAGCGCCTCCAAACCCTTCAGAAGCGCTTCCCGGTCACCACCCAGCACCACCCCTCGGTGCTCCATCGACGCACGCGCCGTCACCAGCGAGAAACCCACATCCACCGGATCCAGCCCCGGACGGTGCAGCGCGTGTTCACGGAGGCGGGACGCCTGGCCCCGTAGCCCCTCGGCCGACCGCGCGAAGAGCACCCAGGGCACCACGGGTACCGGGCCCCGGTCGGCGGCCGGCGCCTCCACAACCTCTGCCGCGTCCCCCACATCCCCCGGGGCCTCCTCGACGATCACATGCGCGTTCGTCCCGCTGATCCCGAACGACGACACGCCCACCCGGCGCGGCCGGTCGGCCACCGCCGGCCACTCCCGCGCCTCGTCCAGCAGTGTCAGCCCGCCCGCCGACCAGTCCACATGCGGCGACGGCTCCTCCGCGTGCAGCGTCCTCGGGAGCACACCACGCCGCAGGGCCATCACCATCTTGATCACGCCCGCCGCCCCGGCGGCGGCCTGCGCGTGGCCGATGTTCGACTTCACCGAGCCGAGCCACAGCGGCCGGTCCGCCGGACGATCCCGGCCGTACGTCGCCTGGAGCGCCTGCGCCTCGATCGGATCACCCAAAGGCGTCCCCGTACCGTGCGCCTCGATCACATCGATCTCGTCGGGCGTGAGACCGGCGTTGGCCAGGGCCGCGCGGATCACCCGCTGCTGCGACGGGCCGTTCGGGGCCGACAGCGCGCTGCTGGCCCCGTCCTGGTTTACGGCGCTCCCCCGGATCACCGCCAGCACCTCGTGCCCGTTCCGACGCGCGTCCGACAACCGCTCCAGCAACAGCACGCCGACGCCCTCGGCGGGTCCGAAGCCGTCCGCGGAGGCGGCGAAGGCTTTGCAGCGGCCGTCCGGGGACAGCCCCCGCATGCGGCTGAACTCGGTGAAGACGCGGGGGCCCGCCATGATGCTGACGCCGCCCGCGAGGGCGAGCGAGCACTCGCCGCCGCGCAGGGCCTGGCCCGCCAGGTGCAGGGCGACCAGCGACGACGAGCACGCCGTGTCGATCGCCACCGCGGGGCCTTCCAGGCCGAGCGCGTACGAGACGCGGCCCGCGACGACGCTCTGGGTGTTGCCCGTGACGAAGTAGCCCTCGACCGTCTCGGGGGGCCGCTTCAGCCGGGTGACGTAGTCCGACCAGCCGGTGCCGTAGAAGACCCCCACGGGCTCGCCCCGCAGTGTCCTGGGGGCGATCCCGGCGCGCTCGATCGCTTCCCAGGAGGTTTCGAGGAGCAGCCTCTGCTGGGGGTCCATCGCCATGGCCTCGCGCGGCGGGACGGCGAAGAAGTCCGCGTCGAACTCCTGGGCGTCGTGGATGAATCCGCCTTCGCGCGTGTAGCTCCTGCCGGGGGCGTCGGGGTCGGGGTCGTAGAGGCCCTCGGTGTCCCAGCCCCGGTCCTCGGGAAGGGGCGTGACGGCGTCCCGGCCCTCGTCGACGAGGTCCCACAGGTCTTCGGGCGTGCGGACCCCGCCCGCGAAGCGGCAGGCCATGCCGACGACGGCGAGGGGTTCGCGGGTGGCGGATTCGAGTTTGTGGTTCCGCAGCCGGAGGCGTTCGGTTTCTTTGAGGGAGGCCCGCAGAGCCCCGACAATCTGCTCGGTGGACGCGTCAGTCACGAGCTCTGCCCTTCGGATCGTCCGGGTTCTTCGGTGTCGGCTGTGCCTTCTGTTTTGCCTGTGCTGCTTGTGCTGCCTGTGCTGGCTGTACTTCCTGTGCTGTCCATGTCGTCCACGTCGGCCGTCTCCGCCGGGCCGTCGCCGTGGGCCATGCGGAGGAGGCCCGCGAGGTCCAGTCCGTCGACGGCGCTGACCGCCTGTTCGATCTCGGTGTCGTCCGCGCCGTTCCGGTGGCGGACGTCGGCTTCCGGCGCGTCCTCGTCGGCGGGTACCAGTTCGGCCCGGAGGTAGTGCGCGACGGCCAGGGGTGTGGGGTGGTCGAAGAGGAGCGTCGCGGGCAGCCGGCGGCCCGCCGCCGTGCCGAGGCGGTTGCGCAGTTCGACGGCCGTGAGGGAGTCGAAGCCCGAGTCCATGAAGCCGCGTTCGGGGTCGACGGCGTCCGGCCGGGTGTGGCCGAGCGTGGTGGCGGCGTGGCTTCGCACGAGTTCCAGGAGCAGTTGGTTCCGGTCGTCGCGGGAGAGTCCGTCGAGGCGTCGGAGCAGGGCGGACGCCGCGTCGGCCGGGGTGCCGTCGGCGGGAGCCGCTCCGGCGGTGCGCCGGGCGGGGGCGCGGACGAGGCCGCGCAGCGGCGCGGGCAGGGTGCCGGCCGCGGCCCGGGTGCGCAGGGCGGCCGGGTCCAGGCGGATCGGGAGCAGCAGCGCTTCGTCCGCCGTGAGGGCGGTGTCGAAAAGGCTCAGGCCCTGTCCGTCGGGGATCGGTGCCAGGCCGGAGCGGGCGATGCGGGCCCGGTCGCCGCGTCCGAGGCGGGCGGTCATGCCGCTGGAGCGCTCCCACAGGCCCCAGGCGAGCGAGCGGCCGGGCAGTCCTCGCGCGGTGCGGTGGTGGGCGAAGGCGTCGAGGAAGGCGTTGGCGGCGGCGTAATTGCCCTGACCGGGACCGCCGAGGACGCCGGAGGCGGAGGAATAGAGGACGAACTCGGCGAGGTCCAGGTGGCGGGTCGCCTCATGAAGGTTCACGGCCGCGTCCGCCTTCGCCCGGAACACCGCGTCGAGCCGTCCCGGGGTCAGCGCCCCGATGACGCCGTCGTCCGTCACACCCGCCAGGTGCACCACAGCGGTCAGCGGATGGGCGGCCGAAACCTTCGCGACCAGCTCGGTGACCGCCTCACCATCGGCCAGATCGCACGCCACCAGGGTCACGCTCGCCCCTGCCGCTTCCAGGTCACCGACGAGTTCCCGCGCGCCGGGGGCGTCGGGTCCCCGGCGGCTCGTCAGCAGCAAGTGGCGCACCCCGCGGTCGGTCACCAGATGGCGGGCCAGCAGCGACCCGAGCGTGCCCGTCCCGCCCGTGACCAGGACCGTGCCCTCCGGGTCCCGCACCGGAGGCATCGTGAGGACGATCTTCCCGACGTGCTGGGCCCGGCTCATGAGGCGGAACGCCTCGGGGGCCCGCCGTACGTCCCAGGTCGTCACCGGCGAGTGGGTGAACTCGCCGGTCTCGAAGAGCCGTACGACCTCGGTAAGGATCTCCCGGATGCGGTCCGGTCCCGCCTCCGTCATGTCGTAGGCGCGGTAGGAGACTCCGGGGTGGTCGGCGGCGACCTGCCCGGGGTCGCGGACGTCGGCCTTGCCCATCTCGACGAACCGGCCGCCCTCACGCGGCATCAGCCGCAACGACGCGTCCACGAACTCCCCCGCCAGACTGTCCAGGACCACATCGATCCCACGCCCGCCGGTAGCCGCCCTGAACGCCCCCTCGAACTCCGTCGACCGCGACGAGGCGATATGCGCGTCGTCCAGCCCTGACGCCCGCAGCGTCTCCCACTTCCCCGGACTCGCCGTACCGAACACCTCCGCACCCAGATGACGGGCCACCTGCACCGCCGCCATCCCCACACCACCCGCCGCCGCGTGCACCAGCACCGACTCCCCAGCCACCAGACCCGCCAGATCCACCAGCCCGTAGAAGGCCGTCACATAGGCGACGGGGACGGCGGCGGCCCGGGCGAACGTCCACCCGTCGGGGATGCGGACGACGGTCCGCGCGTCGGTGACCGCCACCGGGCCGAAGGAGCGCGCCACCACGCCCGTCACCCGGTCACCGGGGACCAGGTCCGTCACTCCGGAACCGACCTCCGTGATCACTCCGGCGGCCTCGCCGCCCATCGGGGCGCGTTCCGGGTACATGTCCAGGGCGAGGAGCACGTCCCGGAAGTTCAGGCCGGTCGCCCGGACGTCGATGCGGACGTCGAGCGGGCCGAGGGGCGCGGTCTGCTCGGGGCTGGGCAGCAGGGCGAGGTTCTCCAGGGTGCCGGGGGCGGAGACGTCCAGCCGCCAGGGCGCGGGGCCGGCCGGGGGAAGCAGGGTGCCGCTGTCCCCGATCCGGTGCAGGCGGGCCGCGAGCGGCTCGCCGCCACGCAGTGCCACTTGGGGTTCGCCGGTCGCGAGGGCGATCGGGAGCGCTTCGTCGACGTCGGCGGCGCCGTCCAGGTCGAGGAGGAGGAAGCGACCCGGGTTCTCGGTCTGCGCCGCACGCACCAGACCCCACACCGCGGCCTGCGCCGGATCCGGCGCCTCACCACCGGCCGCCACCGCGTTCCGGGTCACCACGACCAGGCACGATTGGGCGAACTTGTCGTCGGACAGCCAATCCTGAAGCACTGTCAGCACTTCTGCCGTGGCCGCCCGCGCGGCGGCCGGCAGTCCGGTCCCCGTGGCGGAGGGTGTGCAGAGGAGCGCGGTGAAGGCCGGGTACGGGTTTACGTTCCCGTGCGGGCTTCCAGTCCGGTGTCGGCCTCCGGTCGGATGCGCGTTTCCTTTGGGGTGCGCGTTTCCGTTGGGGTGCGCGTTTCCGTCGAGGTGCCGGCTTCCGTTCCGCTCCGGGCCGCCGGCTCCGAGCACCGTCCACCGGACCGGCGGGACGGGGTCGGGCGCCGGGACGGGCGTCCAGCGCAGGGTGAAGAGCGCGTCCCGGTCCGCGGGGGCGGCCCGTAGGTGGCCCGGGGTCACCGGCCGGGTGACCAGCCTGTCCACCGAGGCCACCGGGCGCCCTTCGGCGTCCGCGAGCCGCAGGGTCAGGGCGTCGGGGCCCTGGGGAGACAGTCGTACGCGCACGCTCGACGCGCCCTCGGCGAAGAGGGACACCCCGCTCCAGACGAACGGCAGCCGCACCTCACGGCCGCCCGGACCACCGTGCCCCGTGGGGCTTCCCGTGTCCGCCGCCGCGAGGGCCGCGTGCAGGGAGGCGTCCAGCAGGGCCGGGTGGAGGCCGAAGCGGGCCGCTTCGGCGTGTGCCGCCTCGGGCAGGCCCACCTCGGCGAACACGTCCTCGCCGCGCCGCCACACGGCGCGCAGACCTTGGAACGCGGGGCCGTACCCGTAGCCGTCGGCGGACAGGCGCCCGTAGAAGTCCTCCAGTTCCAGGGGCTCGGCTCCGGGAGGCGGCCACGCGGCGAGGTCGAAGGTTCCGGTACGGGCCTCGGGGGCGAGGGTCCCTTCGGCGTGGCGGGTCCATTCCCGCGCGTCCTCCGTCCGCGAGTGCACGCTCACCGGGCGGCGGCCGTCGTCCTCCTCCGGGCCCACGCGCACCTGCACGTCGGCCGTCCCGTCCGCCGGCAGGACCAGGGGCGCGGCCAGGGTCAGTTCTTCCAGGTGGCCGCAGTCGGCCTCGTCGCCGGCGCGTACGGCCAGTTCCACGAAGGCCGTACCGGGGAGCAGCACGGCCCCGGCCACCTCGTGGTCGGCGAGCCAGGGGTGCGCCCGTACCGAGAGCCGGCCGGTCATGACGACGCCCTGTCCGTCCGCCAGGTTCACGGCCGCCCCGAGCAGCGGGTGGCCGGCGTCGGCGAGTCCCAGTGCGCCCGGGTCGCCTCCCGCGGGCGTGCGGTCCTCCAGCCAGTAGCGCTGCCGCTGGAAGGCGTAGGTGGGGAGTTCGACGCGGCGGGCGCCGGGGAGGAGGGCGGACCAGTCGACGTCCGTGCCGTGCGCGTAGGCGGTCGCGACGGCGGCTGTGAGCGTGCGCGGTTCGGGGCGGTCGCGCCGCAGGAGGGGGACCGTGACGGCTTCCGGGCGGAGGTCCTCCAGGGTTTCCCGCGCCATCGGTGTGAGCACGCCGTCGGGGCCGAGCTCGATCAGGACGTGCACGCCCCGCGCGGCGAGCGTCCGTACGCCGTCGGCGAAGCGGACGGTGTCGCGGACGTGCCGCGCCCAGTGGTCGGGCGAGGTCAGCTCACCGGGCTCGGCCGGGCGTCCGGACACGTTCGACACGACCGGGATCCGGGGCTCGGCGAAGGCGATCCGCTTCAGGACCTGCCGGAAGTCGTCCAGCATGGGGTCCATGAGGGGCGAGTGGAAGGCGTGGCTCACGTCGAGGCGACGCGCCTTGCGGTCGGGGAAACCGGCCAGGAGCGCTTCGACGGCGGCAGATTCCCCCGACAGGACCACCGAGCGGGGGCCGTTCACGGCGGCGATGCCGACCCGGTCCTCGGGTCCGGGCCTGGATCCGGACCCTGATCCGGACCTGGATCCGGCCAGGGCCTGGCGGGCCTCGTCCTCGGTGGCCTGGACCGCCACCATCACCCCACCGGCGGGAAGAGCCTGCATCAACCGGCCGCGCGTGTTCACCAGCAGCGCCGCGTCCTCCAGCGAGAAGACACCCGCCACATGCGCCGCGGCGACCTCACCGATCGAATGCCCCAGCAGGAGGTCGGGCCGCACGCCCCAGCTCTCCAGCAGCCGGAAGAGCGCCACTTCGAAGGCGAAGAGCGCCCCCTGCGTGAACTCCGTACGCCCCAGCCGTTCCCCGTCCTCGAACACGTCCCGGGACAGCCCGAGAGCGCCGCACGCCTCGTCCAGCGCCGCCGCGAACACCGGGTACGCCCCGGCCAGTTCGCGGCCCATACCCGCCCGTTGCGCGCCCTGGCCCGAGAACAGGAACGCCGTACGGGCCCGGCCCCGCGCCGTACCGCGGACGACCACAGGACCACCGGCGCCCTCGTACGGGCCTTCCAGCCCTGCCAGGAGCGCTTCCCTGTCCTCGCCCAGCACGACCGCCCGGTGCTCCATGGCCGTCCGCGTCGTGGCCAGGGAGAGGCCCACGTCCGCCGGGTGGAGTTCCGGACGCTCCGTCACATACGCGTGGAGGCGGGCGGTCTGGGCGGCCAAGGCCTCGGGGTTCCGGGCCGTCACCACCCACGGTACGACCGGTACGGGCGCGGGGGCCCGCACCCGTCCGGGCACGGCACCGGACGCGGCTTCCTCCAGGGCCTGTTCGACGATCACGTGGGCGTTGGTGCCGCTCATCCCGAACGACGACACGCCCGCCCGGCGCCGCCGGTCCACGGCGGGCCACTCCCGCGCCTCGCCGAGCAGCCGCAGGGCGCCCGACGACCAGTCGATGTGCGGCGACGGTTCGTCGGCGTGGAGGGTCCTGGGCAGTGTGCCCCGCCGCAGGGCCAGGACCGTCTTGATCACGCTGGTCACGCCGGACGCGGCGGCGGTGTGCGCGACGTTCGACTTGACCGAGCCCAGCCACAGCGGCCGGTCCGCCGGCCGGCCTTCCCCGTACGTGGCCAGGAGGGCTTGCGCCTCGATCGGGTCGCCCAGGGTCGTGCCCGTGCCGTGCGCCTCGACCGCGTCGATGTCGTCCGGGGTCAGTCCGGCGTTGGCGAGGGCGGCGCGGATCACCCGTTGCTGGGAGGGGCCGTTGGGTGCGGTGAGGCCGTTGCTGGCGCCGTCCTGGTTGACGGCGCTGCCCCGGATCACCGCCAGGACCTCGTGCCCGTTGCGGCGGGCGTCCGACAGGCGCTCCAGCAGCAGCACGCCTACGCCCTCGCCCCAGCCCGTGCCGTCCGCCGAGGCCGAGAACGCCTTGCAGCGGCCGTCCGGGGCGAGCCCGCGCTGGCGGCTGAACTCGGTGAAGGGCTTGGGGCCCGCCATGACCGTGACCCCGCCCGCGAGGGCGAGCGCGCACTCACCGGACCGCAGCGCCTGGCCGGCCAGGTGCAGGGCGACGAGGGACGACGAGCACGCGGTGTCCACGGTGACCGCCGGGCCTTCCAGGCCGAAGGTGTAGGCGACGCGGCCGGAGAGCACACTGGCCGCGCTGCCGGTGAGGGCGAAGCCCTCCAGTTCCTCCGGTACGTGGTTGCCGTCGGTGGCGTAGCCCGCCGAGCCCGCGCCGACGAAGACGCCGACCTGGGCGCCGCGCAGGGAGGCCGGGTCGATGCCGGCGCGTTCGAACGTCTCCCAGGAGGTCTCCAGGAGGAGCCGCTGCTGCGGGTCCATGGCGAGGGCCTCGCGCGGCGAGATGCCGAAGAACCCGGCGTCGAAGTCGCCCGCGTCGTGCAGGAAGGCGCCTTCGCGCACGTAGCTCTTGCCGGGGGCGTCGGCGTCCGGGTCGTAGAGCCCGTCCAGGTCCCAGCCCCGGTCGGTGGGGAAGCCGGTGACGGCGTCGGTGCCGTCGGCGAGGGCGCGCCACAGGTCTTCCGGTGAGGTGATGCCGCCGGGGAGCCGGCAGGCCATGCCGACGACGGCGATCGGCTCGTCCGCGGCCACGGGTTGTGGTGACGGGCCGGTCCGGGGCGCGGTGTCGCCCGTGAGTCCGGTGTGGAGGTGGTGGAGGTGACGGGCGAGGGCGGCGGGGCTGGGGTGGTCGAAGACCAGGGAGGTGGGCAGGCGCAGGCCGGTGGCGTCCTGAAGGCGGTCGCGGAGCTCCACGGCGGTCAGGGAGTCGAAGCCGAGGGCGCGGAAGGCGAGGTCGGTGTCGATCCCTTCGGCCGTCTCCGTCTCCGTCTCCGCCGCCGGGTCGCCGTGGCCGAGGACCGCGGCCGTGTGCGCGCACACGGCGTCGAGCAGGAGGCGGTGCCGCTCCGGCCCGGGCAGGCCGGCGAGCCGGCGCGCGAGCTCCGGTCGGGGTGCGCCGGTGGTCTCCTCGGTCTCCGCCCCGGGCCGTTCCGGTCCGCCGTCGCGCTCGCGCCGCCGTCGCGCCTCGGGGATCTCGTCGAGGAGGGGGCGCGGGCGGGCGAGGGTGAAGAGGGTGGCGAAGCGGTCCCAGTCGACGTCGCTGACGACGACGGACGTCTCGTCGTGGTCGAGGGCCCGGCGCAGCGCCTCGAAGGCCAGGCGCGGTTCGAGGCGGGGCAGGCCCTGGCGGATCGACCGTTCGGTGAGGAGGTCGCGCATGGTGGTGTCGCCGTCCCGGTCGTCGAAGGCGTCCCAGATGCCCCAGGCGATGGAGGTGGCGGGCCGGCCGGCGGCGCGGCGGTGTGCGGCGAGGGCGTCGAGGAAGGCGTTGGCGGCGGCGTACGAGCCTTCGCCGGCGGTGCCCCACACCCCGGCGACGGAGGAGAAGAGGACGAAGGCGTCGAGGTCGTCGTCGGCGAGCAGTTCGTCGAGGTTGCGGGCCGCGGTGACCTTGGCGCGGACGGCGTGGGCGTAGCGGTCGGTGGTGGTCTCCGCGAGGGGGCCGATGTCGGGGACGACGGCGGCGTGGACGACGGCGCGCAGGGGCGGCCCGTCGGCGCGCAGCCGGCCGAGGAGCGCGGCGAGGGCGTCGCGGTCGGCGGCGTCGCAGGCGGCGAGGGTCACCCGGACGCCGCGGGCCTCCAGCCGGGTGCGCAGTTCGGCGGCGCCGGGGGCGGCGGGGCCGCGGCGGCTTGCGAGGACGAGGTGTTCGGCGCCGTTCCCGGCGAGCCAGTGGGCGAGGTGGCCGCCGAGCGCTCCGGTGCCGCCGACGACGAGCACGGTGCCGCGCGGCCGCCAGGCCCGCGGGGCCGGGGTGTCGCCGAGCGGGGCCCGTACGAGGCGGCGTACGAGCGTACCGGTGTCCCGTACGGCGATCTGGTCCTCGGCCCCGTCGCCGGGGCGGCCGGCGAGCGCGGCGCACAGCTGCCGCAGTGCCGCCTCGCCCGGCTCCTCGGGGACGTCGGCGAGCCCGCCCCAGCGCGCCGGGTGTTCGAGTCCGACGACCCTGCCGAGCCCCCAGATCTGGGCGTGCTCGGGGCGGCGGACGGGGTCGGTGGGAGAGGTGGTGACGGCGCCACGGGTGAGGCACCACAGGGGCGCGCCGACACCGGCGTCGCCGAGGGCCTGGGCGAGGGTCAGGGTGGTGGTGACGCCCGCGTGGAGGTGGGGGTGACGGGGGTCGGGGGCCTCGTCGAGGGCGAGCAGGGAGAGGACACCGCGGGGGGCCTGCCCGGCGGGGGCGGGGGTTCGGCCGTGGCCGGGGTCTGCGGCTTGGGCGGCGTGCCGGTTGTCGTCGGCGCCTTGGCCGAGGGGCGGCCGGGGGTGAACGGGGTTCAGGCTCGCGGCGGGGTCGTGGTGGGCGTCGGCGGCCTGAGCGGCGCTCCGGCTCCGGACGGGATCGTGGCCGGCGCCGCCGATCCGGGTGGCACTCGGCTCCTCGCCGCCACCGGGCCCGCCCCCGAGGCACCGGCCCGCGTCGCCTGCGTGAGCGACGTCCCGGCTCCCCGCCGCTTCATAGCCGACGCCCTCAGCCCGAACAGCACTCCGGCTCCGGGCGGGGTCGTGGTCGGCGTCGGCGGCCCGCACAGTGCTCCGGCTCCCGCCGAGGTCGTGGCCGGTCGCCCCGGTCCGGACAGAACTCGGCCCCTCACCAGGGCCGTGGCCTTCGTTGCCGGCCCGAACAGTGCTCCGGTCCTCGCCGAGGCCACGGCCCGCGTCTCCGGATCGGGCTGCGCTCCGGCCGCCTCCGGCGTCTCCGGCGTGGGGGGTGGCCTTCCCGCCACGACCGCCGGCCTCGGCACCGGCGTCGGCACCGGTGACGTCACGCGTCTCTCCCCCGCGCGCGGCCCGTGCCGTGGTGGTGCGGAGGCGTTGGGCGAGCGTTTCCCGGTCGTCGTGGGCCGGGTCCACCGGGAGCTCGACCACGTCCGCGCCGTGTTCGGCCAAGGCCCGGCGGACGGCCCGGGCCCAGGGGTGGTCGGCACAGCGGGCGGGAGTGACGACCAGCCAGGTGCCGGAGAGTCCGGAGTCGGAGAGGGCGGGGCCGGGCTCGGTGGGGCCCGGGCCACCCGGTAGCGCCCGCGGCGCCGGCCGCCAGGCCACCCGGTAGCGCCAGGGGTCGGCCGCCGCCCCGTCGCGCCGTCGCCGCCGCCGTGCGGCGAGGGCGGGGAGCAGCTCGCCGGGCCCCTGCGGCCGCGGGAGGGCTTCCGTGCCCGCGTCGGCCGGGTCCCCCGGCTGCCCGGGGAGGCCGAGGGTGCGGGCGAGGTCGGCGAGTTCGGCGGGGTCGCCGCTGTCGACGGCCGCCCAGAAGCGGTCCTCGGCGGGGTCGGCCACCGCGCCCGCCGCCGTGCTCGCCACCGCACCCGCCACCGTGGCGACCGGACCGGTGGCCGCGTGCCGGAGCCAGTACGGCTTGCGCTGGAAGGCGTACGTGGGCAGCTGGATCCGGCGGGCGCGGGGCAGCAGGCCGCGCCAGTCGACGTCGGCGCCGTGGGTGAAGGCGGTGGCGAGCGCGGTCGTCAGCGCCTCGTCCTCGGGGCGGTCCTTGCGCAGGAGCGGGAGGGTGAGAACGCCGGGGCGGCCGTCGAGGGTGTCCCGGGCCATGGTGGACAGGACGCCGTCGGGGCCGAGTTCGAGGTAGGTGGTGACGCCGAGCCGGTCGAGCTCCCGGACGCCGTCGGCGTAGCGGACGGCGCTCCTGACGTGCCGTACCCAGTACTCGGGCGAGGTCAGCTCGCCGGGCCCGGCGGGCAGGCCCGTGACGTTCGACAGGACGGGGACGTCCGGTTCGTGGAAGGTGAGCGCTTCGGCGGTGCGGCGGAAGTCCTCCAGCATGCCGTCCATGCGCGGGGAGTGGAAGGCGTGGCTTACGCGCAGGCGTGTGGTGCGGCGGCCGCGGGCGGCGAGGGTGGCGGCGACGGTGGTGACGGCGTCCTCGTCGCCGGAGAGGACCGTGGCCGAGGGGCCGTTGACGGCCGCGACGGTGACCCGGTCCGGGTGCCCGTAGGCGGTGAGGGCCTCGGTGACCTCGGCCTCGGGCGCGGCGACGGCGATCATCGCGCCGCCTTCGGGGAGCGCGTCCATCAGCCGGCCGCGGGCGGCGACCAGGCGGGCGGCGTCGGGCAGGGAGAGGACGCCCGCGGCGTAGGCGGCGGTGAGTTCGCCGATGGAGTGGCCCATGACGTGGTCGGGGGCGATGCCGCAGCCGCGTACGAGCTCCAGCAGGGCGGCTTCGACGGCGAACAGCGCGCTCTGCGTGTAGTGCGTGCGGTCGAGGAGGCGGGCCTGTCCGGTGCCGGGTTCGGCGAACATCACGTCGTACAGGGGGAGTTCGAGCCAGCGGTCGAGTTCCGCGACGGCCGCGTCGAGGGCGGTGGCGAAGGCGGGGTTGCGGGCGTGGAGCCGGCGGCCCATGCCGGCGCGCTGGCTGCCCTGGCCGCTGAAGAGGAACGCGGTCGCGCCCTCGCGCGCCCGGCCGTGGACGACGGCTTCGTGGGCGCGGCCCTGGGCGAGGGCGGCGAGTCCGGCGTGGGCGGTGCCGGGGTCGTCGGCCGGGGCCAGGACTACGGCGCGGTGGTCGAGCGGGGAGCGGGTGGTGGCGAGCGACCAGGCGACGTCCAGGGGGGCGGGCGCGGGGCGGGCGGTGGTGAACTCCGCGAGCCGCGCGGCCTGTCCGCGCAGCGCGGCGGGGCCGCGGGCGGAGATCACCCAGGGGACGAGCCCGGCCGGCCGGCCGCCGGCCGGGGGCTCGGCCGGCGGCTCGTCGGGGATGCCGGGTGGTGCCTGCTCGACGAGGACGTGGGCGTTGCTGCCGCTGAAGCCGAAGGAGGAGACGCCGGCGCGGGCGGGACGGCCCCGGTCGGGCCAGGCGCGGCGGCCGGTGACGAGCGAGACGGGCAGGGCGTCCCAGTCGATGCGGCTCGACGGGCGGTCGACCAGGTGCGGCGGGAGCTCGCCGTGGTGCAGGGCGAGGACGACCTTGAGGAGGCCGGTGATGCCCGCGGCGGCCTCCAGGTGGCCGATGTTCGCCTTGGCCGACCCGAGGAGGAGGGGCGTGCTCCGGTCCCGGCCGTGCCCGAGGGCCTCGGCCATGGCGCGCACCTCGATGGGGTCGCCGAGGGGGGTGCCGGTGCCGTGCGCCTCGACGTAGTCGACGTCGCGGGGCACCCAGCCGGCGCGGTCCAGGGCCTGGCGGATCAGGGCGGTCTGGGCGGCGGCGCTCGGCACGGTGAAGCCGCCGCTGTCCCCGTCCTGGTTGACGGCGGTGCCGCGCAGGAGCGCGTAGACGCGGTCGCCGTCCCGCTCGGCCGCCGCCAGCGGTTTGAGTACGAGCACGACGGCGCCCTCGCCGCGCCCGTAGCCGTCGGCCGCCTCGTCGAAGGTCTTGCAGCGCCCGTCCGGGGCGAGCGCGCCGCCGGCGGACATGGCCACGGAGACGGTCGGGGTGGTGATGACGTTGGCGCCGCCGACGAGGGCGATGTCGCAGTCCCCGGACCGCAGCCCCTGGCAGGCGAGGTGCACGGCGGTCAGCGAGGCGGAGCAGGCGGTGTCGACGGCGATGCTCGGGCCGTGCAGGCCGAGGAAGTACGACAGGCGGCCGGCGGAGGCGGCGAAGGTGTTGCCGGTGCCGTAGTAGAGGTCGATGTTGCTCATGTCGCGGGTGAGCAGTTCGTGGTAGTCGGCGGTGTTGAGGCCGAGGTAGACGCCGGTCCGGCTGCCGTCGAGGGAGGCGGGTGGCTGTCCGGCGTCCTCCAGGGCCTCCCAGGCGACTTCGAGGGCCAGGCGCTGCTGGGGGTCGAGGGAGGCCGCTTCGCGTGGGGAGATGCGGAAGAACGCGGCGTCGAACCCGGAGACGTCCGCCAGGTACCCCCCGCGCGTGGGCACTCCGGGCCCGGCCTCGGCCCATATCGGGTCGTCGCGCCGGCCGGGCGGCGGGTCGCCGACGACGTCACGGCCTTCGGTGAGCAGCCGCCAGAACGCGCCGGGCCCGTCGGCGCCGGGAAGCCGGCAGGCGACGCCGACGACGGCGACGGCTCCGGTGGCCTCCGGGGCGGTTCCCGTGCCGGGGGCGGCAGGGGTGCCGGACGTCGGTACGGGCTCCTCACGGGCGCCCGAAGCGTGGGCGCCGAGGGGTCGCGAGCCGAAGTCCGCGGCGCGACCGCCCTCGAGGGAACCGAAGCCCGGGCCGGAGGCACCGCCGGAAGCGGGCGGACGTGGCGAGGCGGCGCCGCCGGTGGCACCGGCGACCGCGACGGCCCCGGCCGTGCCACCGCCGGACGACGACCGGGCGGCCCGAGCGTCCTCGGCACCGTTCACGCCCGTAGCGACCCGGGATCCGGAATCTCCGGAAGCCCGCACGCCCGGCCCGGTGGCGGCGCCACCGACCGCCCCGGAGGCCCCGACGGCCCCGGACACCCCCGCGGGCTCCGCGTCCTCGGCACCCAGGCCGCCGGACCCACGCGCGCCCGGCCCCGCGCCGCCGTCAGCCGCGCCGGAAACCCCGGCAGTTCCGGCAGCGCCTCCGGACGGCTGGACGGACTCCGCACTCGCGGCGCTCAGGGCACTGCTCACGCCCGCGCCTCCCTCGGAACGGGCCGCGTCCGAAGGCCGCGCATCCGGCCCCGTGGCGGCGCCGACCGTCCCGGAATCCCCGGCAGGCCCGACCGCACCCCCCGACAGCCCTGCCGGCTCCGCTCCCTCGGAACCGGAAGCACCGGTAAGCCGCCCGCCCGGCCCCGCGCCACCGTCCGCCGCATCGGCATCCGCATCGGACTCCGACCCGGAGCCGGAAGTGCCGTCGGCGCGGCGGCCGGGCGCGGCCGCCGGGTGGGTGGACCCGGTGGTCCGGGCGCCGGGCGGCCGGAGCCCCGTCGCGGCGGGGGCCGGCGTAGGTCCGTCGCCTGTAGGCGCGATCCCCGCGCCTACAGGCCCGGCGGTGGCCGTCAGCTCCGTGAGCAGCGTCGCCAGGCCCTGTACGGACGGGTGCTCGAAGACGGCCGTGGCGGGCAGGTCCACCCCGAACTCCCGTGCGAGGCGGTCCCGCAGGGACACCGCGGTCAGCGAGTCGAGGCCCTGCTCGAACAGGCCGCGCCGCCGTGGCAGGTCCTGGTCCGGCCCGAGGCCGAGGATCTCGCGGACGGCCGCGTCGACCCGCCGTACCGTACCGGTGCCCGCACCCGCGGAACGGAGGCTTCCGGCATTGCGCGCGATCCCCGGCCCCCCGGACGCGCCCGCGCCGATGACGGGCGCCTCCGGTGCGGGGCCGGGCACGGGCTCCCCCGGCCCGTAGACCCGGCCCCGCTCCACCCCCGGCAGCCAGTACCGTTCCCCACCCCAGAACGGCACCGGAAGGTCCCTGTACCGGCGCGGCCTGCCGGTGACCCGCTCCCAGTCCACCCCGGCCCCGGCGACGTGCAGCCGCGCCAGGGCGCGGTGCAGCGCCGTCCGCCCCGGCTCGTCGCGGCGCAGCGTGCCCAGGCTCAGGGCCGGGAGGCCGCGGTTGCGGGCGGCGTCGGCGAGCGGGCGGGCGAGCACCGGGTGCGGGCCGATCTCGACCAGGGCATATGAGGCGTCCTCGGCGAGCAGCCGGTCGACGGCGGGCCACAGCCGTACGGGCTCGGTGAGGTTGCGTGCCCAGTACGCGGCGTCGAGCGCGCCCGCGTCGGCGTCCGGGTCGACGCTGGAGAGCAGCCGCAGCGCGGGTTCGCGCGGGGCGAGGCCGGCCAGTGCGGCGCTCAGCCGCGGACCGCAGTCGGCGACGAGCGGGCTGTGGAACGCGTAGTCGACCTTGGTGCGGCGGCAGCGCAGCCCCGCGCGTTCGAGGACGGGCAGCGCGGCGTCCACGGCGTCGTGCGGGCCCGCGACGACCACCGAGCGCGGGCCGTTGACGACGGCCACGGTGACGGGCAGACCGGCGCGGGTGAGGACGCCCGCGACCGCGGCCTCCTCGCCGTCGACGGCGAGCATCCGGCCGAGCCCGGCGGTCTCCTGGAGGATCCGGCCGCGCCGGACGGTGAGCCGGACGGCCTCCGGGAGGTCGAGGACGCCCGCGGCGTACGCGGCGGCGACCTCTCCGACGCTGTGCCCGACGACGGCGGCCGGGGCGACGCCACGGCGGGCGAGCCAGCGGACCAGGGCCACCTGGACGGCGAGGACGGCGGGCTGGGCACGGTCCGTACGCTCCAGAACGTCACCGCCACCGCGACCGCCACCGCCGGAACCGCTCGTACCGCTCGTACCGCGAAGGGTGTCGAGGAGCGACCAGGACGCCTCGGCGCGGACGAGCGCGTCGCATTCGTCCAGGGTGCCGGTGACGTCGGGGTCGGTGCCGTAGAGGTCCATGGCCATGCCCGGCCACTGGCAGCCCTGCCCGGAGAAGACGAAGACGGGTGCGGGCGCGCCCTCGGGGGCGAGCCGCCCCGTGTACGCGCCGTCGGGGAGGTCCTCGGGGTCGCCGAGGGCGGCGAGCAGTCCTTCGCGGTCGGCGGCGACGGCCGCGTAGCGGTGGGTCTCGTGGGTACGGCGGGTGGCGGCGGAGGCGACGAGGTCGTCGAGGGGAGCGTCCGCGGCGGTGAGGCGGGCCCGCAGGCCGGCGATCTGCCGGGTGAGCCCTTCGGGCCGGGAGGCCGAGGCGAGCAGGACGTACGGGGTGAGGTCGGTGGTCCGGCCCGGGTCCGTTTCCCCGGCGGTCCCGCCGGGCGCGTCCGTGCCCGCCCCGCGCGGCGGTTCCTCCGCGATCAGGTGGACGTTCGTGCCGCTGAGCCCGAACGCGCTGACTCCCGCTCGTACGGGGCGCTCCCCCTCGGAATCCGCCCCCGGGACCGGGAGCCCGGAGAGGTCCGTGCCCGTCAGGGGCACGGCGATGCCGCCGGTGCGCCAGTCGACGGCCGGGGTCGGCTCGTCGACGTGCGGCTGCGCGGGTGCGTGCCGGGCGCCGAGGGCCCAGACGGCCTTGAGGAGGCCGGTGATGCCGGCGGCGGAGTCGGTGTGGCCGAAGACGGCCTTGTGCGAGCCGACGAGCAGGGGCCGGTCCGGGCCGCGCCCGGTGCCGTAGACCTCGGCGAGCGTGCCGAGCTCGATCATGTCGCCGAGGGGCGTACCGGTGCCGTGCGCCTCGACGTAGTCGACGTCGTGCGGGGCGAGTCCGGCGGCGGCGAGGGCGTCGCGGACGACGGCTTCCTGCGCGGCGGCGTTGGGCGCGGTGAGGCCGAGGCTGCTGCCGTCGTTGTTGGCGGCCGAGCCGCGGATCACGGCGTGGATCCGGTCGTGGTCGGCGAGGGCGTCGGCGAGCCGCTTGAGGACGACGACGCCGCAGCCCTCGCCGCGCACGATGCCGTCGGCGGCGGCGTCGAAGGGCCGGCACCGGCCGGTGGGCGAGATCGCCCCGATGGTGCTCATGAAGACGCTGATCTCGGGGCCGAGGAGAAGGCTGACGCCGGCGGCGATCCCGGTGTCGATGTCCCCGGCGCGCAGGCTCTGGCATGCCTGGTGGACGGCGTAGAGGGAGGAGGAGCAGGCGGAGTTGACGGCGACGGCGGGCCCGCGCAGGTCGAAGGTGTAGGCGAGGCGGCCGGCCGCGAAACTGGACTCGACGCCGGTGACGTAGTGCGGGCCGATGCGGTCGAGGCCGACGGCCTTGGCGTGCAGCAGGTGGTAGTCGTTGGCGAGGAGGCCCACGTAGACGCCGGTGCGGGTGCCGCGCCAGGCGTCCCGGTCGCGCCCCGAGTCGGCCATGGCCTCCCAGGCGACCTCCATGAGGAGCCGCTGCTGCGGGTCGACGGCGGCGGCCTCGCGGGGCGCGATGCCGAAGTGGGCGGCGTCGAAGCGGTCGACGTCGGTGAGGAACGCGCCGACGTGGTTGGCGGTGGTGCCGGGCCGCCCCCGCTCCGGGTGGTGGAGGTCCGGTCCCCAGCGGTCGCCGGGTACGGGCGTGATGACGTCGGTCCCGGCGGTGAGCACGGTGCCGAGCGAAGCGAGGTCGCGGACGCCTCCGGGGAGGCGGCACCCCACGCCGACGACGGCGATGGGTCCGGCGGGGCGGGGGGTCACGTCCGTGCTGGCGGCCATGGTCTGCGAACGCCTTTCACCTGGGCTCGACGGGGGGATGGGCGACGGGGGGCGCGGGCCGGGCGGGGCTTGCCGTTCCGTACTCGGACCGCGGGACGGGCGCGGGCGGGCCGCACGACACCGCGGCGGGCAAGCGGGAAGGGACGGGGAGGAGGTGGGCGGGCGGGGATCAGGGCGGGACGGGAGGGGGTCCGGCGCCGTCACGCCGCCCGGCGCACCCCGCGGGCCACCATCGCGGCGATGCTGCGGACGTCACGGAAGTTGGCGGCGCTGATCTCGACGGGTTTGACGACGACGTCGAGTTCCTCGCGTATGAAGGCGATCAGCCGGGCCGTGTTGAGGGAGTTGAGCACCCCCCATTCCAGGAGCGGTGTGTCGTCCTCCAGCTCGCCCTTGGGGTCGCCGTCGAGGAAGTTCTCGCGGATGTACTCGCTGATGTAGTCGCTGACGCGCCGGAAGTTCTCGTCGTCGGACGGGGCGTGGGCCATGGTGGTCACTTCCTTCGTGTGAGGGGTCGGACCGGCGGGGCCGTCGGAGCCGGTGGGCCGCCGAGCGGGCCGGCTAGGGCTGTACGGGCGTGGCGGCGGCCCGCGCGAGGGCGGCCCGGTCGACCTTGCCGTTGGGTGTGCGGGGCAGCCGGGCGAGCGTCCGCACGGCGTCGGGCAGCATGTAGCGCGGCAGGCGCCGCGCGGCGTGCCGCTTGAGGGCGAGGACGCCGGGCCGGGCCCCGGGCGCCGGGACGACGAAGGCGACGAGCCGGGCGTCCATGCCGGAGCCGTCGACGACGACGGCCGCCTCGGCGACGTCCGGGTGCAGGGCGAGGACGGACTCGACCTCGCCGGGTTCGACGCGGTGGCCGCGCACCTTCACCATGTGGTCGCGCCGGCCGAGGTAGTCGAAGGACCCGTCGGGGCGCTGCCGGACGAGGTCGCCGGTGCGGTACGGGCCGTGGTGCGGCTCCCGGCCCCAGTAGCCGAGCATCACCGTCGGGCCCTCGACGAGGAGTTCGCCCTCCTCGCCCGGGCCGGCGTGACGCCCGTCGGCGGTCTCGGCCCAGGCCCGGTCGCCGCTGACGGCGGTGCCGATGGGCAGGGGCCGGTCGTGGCGGAGGTCGTCGGGGACGACCTCGTGGGCGGTGCAGACGTTCGTCTCGGTCGGCCCGTAGAGGTTGAGCAGCCGGGCGCCGGTCCACGCGGCGAGGGCCCGTACCTGGTCGACGGGGAACGGTTCGCCCGCGAAGAGCACGGCGCGCAGCGCGGTGGGGGCGGGCCGGTCGAGGAGGCCCCCGTCGCGGGCCATCAGGGTCAGCGCGGACGGCACCGAGTACCAGACGGTGATGCCGCGCTCGTGCAGGAGTTCCACGAGCTGGGTGGGCGCGTAGGCCAGTTCGGCGGGGACGAGGTGGACGGAGGCGCCGCCGGCGAACGCCGCGTAGAGGTCGAGGACGGAGAGGTCGAAGGTGAAGGGCGCGTGGTTGGAGAAGCGGTCCTCAGGGACGGGGGCGAGGGTGTCGACGGCCCAGTCGATGAAGGCCCGGGCGTTGCGGTGGCTGACGCGGACGCCCTTGGGAGTGCCGGTGGAGCCGGAGGTGTAGAGGATGTACGCGAGGTCGTCGGGCCGTACGGCCGTCTCGACGGGGGCCGCCGGGGGGTCGTCGGGGGCGGGGGCCGTGCCCGCGGATCCCGCCGGATGCTCGGCGACCCGCACCGCCGAAGCGGCGGAACCCGCCGAATGCCCCTCCGGCCCCACCGCCGAACCGGCGGAACCCGCCGAACGGCCGGCAGGCTCTACGGCCGTGCCGACGGGGCCGGTCGAGGTCGTGCGAGCCGCACGGCCGGACCGGCCCGCCTCGGCCTCCCCGGCCTCTGCCGTCTCCTCCGTCTCCCCTGTCGTCGGGCCCGGCGCCTGTGCCAGGTCCGCGCAGGGCGTCCCCGGGCCGAGTTCCCTCCGTATCGCCGTCAGGCGGTCGTCCGTGGTGAGGACGGTGGCCGCGGCGCAGTCGCGGGCCATGGCGGCGACCCTGCCCACGGGGAGGGTGCCGTCGGCGGGCACGTACGCGGCGCCGAGGCGCAGCACCGCCTGCGTGGCGGCGACGACGGCCGCCGACTTGTCGGCCCAGAGGACGACGCGGTCGCCTGGGCCTACGCCGCCGGCGCGCAGCCGGCGGGCGAGGGCGTCGGCGGTACGGTCGAGCCGGGCGTAGGTCAGCACTCCGTCGGGGCCGACGACGGCCGGGCGGTCCGGGACCTTGACCGCCGCGTCGATGACCAGCTGGTGGAGGCCGGTCACGGGCTCCGTGGCGCCCGTGGCAGACGCACGGGTGCCGGCGGGGCCGGGCCCGGGAGGCACGCGCCCCGTGGCGGGATCAGCCCCGGCGGACACACGGGACCCGGCAGGCCCGGCAGACACACGGCCCCCAACAGGGTCGGGCCCGGCGGGCATACGAACCCCGGCGGGATCAGCCCCGGCAGGCACACGGGACCCGGCAGGGTCGGGCCCGGCAGGCACACGCCCGGCAGCGGAATCAGGCCCGGCAGGATCAGGAGCCCCGGTGGGCTCGGAGGCCATGGCGGCGGCCCCGGAGGGTCCCTCGGGCTCGAAGGCCCCCGCCCCCGCGGGCCCCGGTGGGTTCCCGGAGGTCATAACCCCGCCTCCCTCGCGATGAGCTCCCGCTGGATGTCCGTCGTGCCCGAGAAGATCAGGGCGGGCACGGCGTCCCTGAGCTGGTGTTCGATGCCCGTGGCGGTGAGGTAGCCGGAACCGCCGAAGATCTGTACCGCGTCCAGGCTGTTGGCCACGGCCGCCTCGGAGACCGCCACCTTCGAGAGGGCGACCGCGCCGGTGTGGTCGCGGCCCTCGTCGATGAGCCAGCAGGCGCGGTAGAGCAGCAGGCGGGCGCTCTCCAGGCGCTGTTTCATGGCGGCGATGCGGTGCGAGACGGCCTGGAAGTCGCCGATGCGGTGGCCGAACTGCCGGCGCTGCCGGGCGTGCTCCACGCATCGGGCGAACTGCCGGTCCATCACACCGAGGTACGCGCCGAAGAGGCAGCCCCGCTCCCAGGCCATGGAGTGCTGGAAGATCGCCGTGCCCTGCCCCTCCTCGCCCAGCCGGTAGGCGGTCGGCACCTCGCACCGGCGGAAGCCGACCCGCCCTGCGGGGCAGCCGCCGAGCCCCATCTTGTCGAAGGGTTCGCCGGCGGACACGCCGGGGAACCCGGCGGGGACGGCGAAGGCGGTGAGGCCGAGGAAGCCCGCGCCGGGGTCGGTCACGGCGTAGGTGACGAAGACGTCGGCGGCGGGGGCGTTGCTGGCGAAGGACTTGTCGCCGTCCAGCACATACCCCTCGGGCCCGCGGCCGGCGGTCATGGAGAGGCGGCTGAGGTCCGAACCCGCGTCGTCCTCCGTCATCGCGTTGGCCGCGACGAGTTCGCCGGAGGCCAGCCCGGTCAGCAGCTCCCGGCGTACCTCGGCGGAGGCGAAGTCCCTGATCGGGACCGCGCACGCCAGCAGGTGGGCCGCGACCGCGAAGACCAGCCCCGTGTCGGGGCAGCCCTGGCCGAAGGCCTGGAGGCAGAGAGCCGTGTCGAGCGCGCCGAGCCCGCCGCCGCCGTACTCGGGCGGGAGGCAGAGCCCGGTGAGGCCGATGCCGGCCGCGCTCTTCCACTGCGCGCCGGTGAAGGGGGTGCCCGGCGGCGGGTCGGGCCGGCCGAGCCTGTCGCGCACTTCGGCGAGCACGCCGGCGAAGCGCTTGCGTTGTTTGTCGGTGAGGTCGAAATCCACGGAATGCCGTACCTCGCGTCCGGTAGCAGAACCGATACACCCGTTTCCGTTCGGCGCGTCACGCTACCCACCCCGGCTTTGGCCCGTCAGCCCCTACTTCCGGACCCCGCCACCCCTACCCCTATGCCGTCAACCGCCGTTCATCACTGCGGGGTTGCCGGGCCGGGTGGGAGCTGGGTAGCGTGCCCGGAAAGCCTTCGGCAACTACCTTCGGTAACTCTCTTCGGCAACCGGCCACCCTTCTTCTCCAGGACGGGATGTATCCGCGATGACCCAGCAGCCCTCGGACGCGATCACCGGCCTTTACGACGCTTTCAATTCAGGTGACACCGAAAAGGCGCGGGAGTTCATCGCCGCGGATGTCGTGGCCCACCTGCCGGGCACCTCGGGCGACGCGGAGCACCCGCCGGGCACCCCGCGCGACCGGGAGAGCTGGCTCGCGGTGTGGCAGTTCACGCAGGCCGTCTTCCCGGACATGCGGGCCACGGTCGAGCAGGTGGTACAGACCGGGGACACCGTGGCGTCGCGCTGCGTGGTGCGGGGCACACACACCGTCGAGTTCATGGGCATTCCCCCCACGGGAAAGTCCTTCGAAATGCTTATGCTGAACATGAGCCGTGTGCAGAATGGGAAGATCGTCGAGCACTGGACCATCAGCGACAACGTCACGATGCTGGCCCAACTCGGCCTGAAGGCTCCCCAATAGGCGCATAGGCACGCCGCACTAGGAAGTCCGATGCAGGAAATCGTCCAGACCCTGATATCCGGCGAGGCGACCGGCACCGACATAGCGGCCCTCCGGTTACCCGAGAGCTATCGCGGCGTCGTCGTCCGCAAGGAGGACGTGGCGCTCTTCGAGGGAATGGCCTCCGCCGACAAGGACCCGCGCAAGTCGCTGCGCGTGGAGGAGGTGCCGGTCCCCGAGCTGGGGCCCGGCGAGGCGCTGGTGGCCGTCATGGCCAGCTCCGTGAACTACAACACCGTCTGGTCGTCGATCTTCGAGCCGCTGCCCACCTTCGGATTCCTGGAGCGCTACGGCCGCACCTCCGCCCTGGCCGCCCGCCACGACCTGCCGTATCACGTCCTGGGCTCCGACCTCGCGGGCGTGGTGCTCCGCACCGGCCCGGGTGTCAACGCCTGGAAGCCCGGTGACGAGGTCGTCGCGCACTGTCTGTCCGTGGAGCTGGAGTCGGCCGACGGCCACGACGACACGATGCTCGACCCGGCCCAGCGGATCTGGGGCTTCGAGACCAACTTCGGCGGTCTCGCGGAGATCGCGCTCGTCAAGTCCAACCAGCTGATGCCCAAGCCCGCCCATCTCACCTGGGAGGAGGCGGCCGCGCCGGGGCTGGTCAACTCCACCGCCTACCGTCAGCTCGTCTCCCGCAACGGCGCCGGCATGAAGCAGGGCGACAACGTCCTGATCTGGGGCGCGAGCGGCGGACTCGGCTCGTACGCCACCCAGTTGGCCCTGGCCGGCGGGGCGAACCCCGTCTGCGTGGTGTCCAGCCCCCGGAAGGCCGAGATCTGCCGCGGGATGGGCGCCGAGGCCATCATCGACCGGTCGGCGGAGGACTACCGGTTCTGGAGCGACGAGCACACCCAGAACCCCCGCGAGTGGAAGCGCTTCGGCGCCCGCATCCGCGAACTCACCGGCGGCGAGGACCCCGACATCGTCTTCGAGCACCCCGGCCGCGAGACCTTCGGCGCCTCCGTCTACGTCACCCGCAAGGGCGGCACCATCGTCACCTGCGCCTCCACCTCCGGTTTCACCCACGAATTCGACAACCGCTATCTGTGGATGAACCTCAAGCGCATCGTCGGCACGCACTTCGCCAACTACCGCGAGGCGTGGGAGGCCAACCGCCTGATCGCCAAGGGGAAGATCCACCCCACCCTGTCGAAGACCTACCGCCTGGAGGACACCGGCCAGGCCGCCTACGACGTCCACCGCAACCTCCACCAAGGCAAGGTCGGCGTCCTCGCCCTCGCCCCCGAGGAGGGGCTCGGCGTCCGCGACCACGAGCTCCGCGCCCGGCACAGGGAGGCGATCGACCGCTTCCGCGCGCCCGGCGCCGAACCGGCCGCCACTCCCTGACGAGCGGTCCGGCGGGCACATCGATCCGTACGGGACCGCGGCGTGGCCGCGCCGTCCGACCGCCCCTGGAGCCACCGGCTCCGGGGGCGTTCCCTTGCCCGCCCCCTGCCCGAACCTCCTCCGGCCGTCCGCACCCCCACGGCCCCACCGATGCGATCGGGCCACTTCTCCCCCACTTCCTCAACGCGCCCTATCCACAGGCGAGTTCGGTCATTACAGTGGCGACTGAAACCTCTGGTCATCGCAATCGGCTTCAGGAGGTACCGCCCTATGGCGTCGTCCGCCGACGACACCCCGGCCGTGGAGTCCGCCGAGATCCGGGCCTGGGTCGAGGGTGTGGCGACCTGGTTCATGCAGCAGTCCGGCTGGCCCCCGATCATGGGGCGGACACTGGCCTGGCTGATGGTGAGCGACCCGCCCGAGCAGAACGCCGCGCAGATCGCCGAGGCCGTACGGGCGAGCCGGGCCTCCCTCACCGGCACCCTGCGGCTCCTCACCGAGACCCGCATGATCCAGGCCGTGACCCGCAGCGGCGACCGTTCCACCTACTACCGCGTGTCCACCGACGCCTGGTCCGCCCTGGTGCGCCGGCGCCTGGAGAGCATCGCCTCCTTCGTGGACATCACCGACGAGGGGCTGCGGCTGTTCCCCGCCGGGGCCCCGCAGGCGGCCCGGCTACGGGAGGCGCACCAGGTCTTCGAGTGGCTCACGGTCGAGGCGGAGCCCCTGCTCAAACGCTGGGACGCCGTCCGGAACGGCTCCCTCCAGGACGGGACCCACGAGGCCGGCGCGGAACAGGGGGACCACGGTGCGTGAGGCGAGGGGCAAGTGGCTGGCGCTGGCGGCGCTCGGGCTGAGCCTGCTGACCATCGGCGTGGACGCGACGATCCTCAATGTCGCCCTGCCGACCGTGGGCGCCGACCTGGGGGCGACGACCAGCGACCTCCAGTGGTTCGTCGACGCGTTCACGCTGGCGATGGCGGCCCTGCTGCTGCCCGCCGGCCTGCTCGGCGACCGGTTCGGCCGCAAGAAGTTCCTGATGGGCTCGCTGTTCGTGTTCGGCGCGGCCTCCGTGTGGTGCGCGTACTCCGGCTCGTCGGGGATGCTGATCGCGGCGCGCACCCTGCTCGGCGTCAGCGCGGCCTTCCTCGTGCCGCTGTGCACCTCGGTCCTCCTGGACATCTTCGAGGACGAGAAGGAGCGGACGAAGGCGATCGGAGTCATCGCGGTCACCCAGACGCTGGGGCTCCCGCTCGGCCCGATCCTGGGCGGCGCGCTGCTCAACCACTTCTGGTGGGGCTCGGTGTTCCTGGTCAACGCCCCGCTGGTGGCGCTGGGCCTGGTGGCCGTGGCCCTGCTGGTCCCCGAGTCGCACGGCGCGCAGCGCGGCCGGATCGACTTCACCGGCGTGCTGATCTCCAGCGTCGCGCTGATCGGCGTCGTCTACGGCTCGATCAGGGCCGGGGAGGAGGGCTGGGGCAGCGGCGAGGCACTGCTGCCGCTGGTCGGCGGGCTGGTGCTGCTGGGGGTGTTCGGCTTCTGGGAGAAGCGTGTCGCGCTGACCGGCGAACCCCTCGTCGACCTGAGCCTGTTCCGGTCCCGGGGCTTCGTCTGGGGTTCGGTGCTGGGCACCGTCGTGGCCTTCGCGATGTTCGGGCTGATCTTCGCGCTGCCGCAGTACTTCCAGGCGGTCGACGGCACCGACGCGCTGGGTACGGGCGTCCGGCTGCTGCCGCTGATCGGCGGCGTGCTGGTCAGCGCCGGGCTGGTCTCCAAGCTGGCGACGGAGATCGCCCCGAGGGCGGTGCCCGCGCTCGGCTTCCTGCTGGTCGCGGCCGGTCTGTTCCTGGGCACCAGGACCGAACCGGCCACGTCCTACGGCTTCGTGGCCCTCTGGCTGGTGGTGGCCGGTGTCGGCCTCGGCCTGGCGATGACGCGGACGATGACCGCGGCCATCAATTCGCTGTCCAAGGAGCGCAGCGGGGTGGGGTCCGCCCTGGTCTCCGCGATGCGGCAGGTGGGCGGCTCGGTCGGGGTGGCGGTGCTCGGCACGGTCGCCAACGCCGGCTACCGCTCCCATCTGCGGCTGAGTGAGGTCCCCGGCGAGGTGACGGAGGTCGCCCGGCGCAGTGTGGGCAGCGGGGTGGCCGTGGGGCGGAAGCTGGGCAGTCCCGAGATCGTGCGCGCGGTGCAGGACGCGTTCGTGAGCGCGATGCACACACTGCTGGCGGTGTGCGGCGCCATCGCGGTGGTCGCCGCCGTGCTCGCCCTGTTGTTCATGCCGAAGCGGCCCCCAGGGTCCGGAGCGGTGGAGGAGGCGGACCATGAGGGTCCGGTGAGCGGAGCGGTGGGCTGATCCGGCCGGGGTGCGAGCCGGATCCGTACGCCGTCAAGGCTCCGCGGCGTCGCGTGCCCGTGACCGCGGCGCCGCGGACACCATCCCGTGCGGTGGTCCGGCGCGGGGTGTCTACAGGTCCATCGGGAGTTGATGGCGGCGGGTGATACGCAGTTTTCGGTATACGCGCGTCAGATGCTGTTCGACGGTGCTGACCGTGATGTAGAGCTGCTCCGATATCTCGCGGTTGGTACGGCCGTAGGCGGCGAGCGAGGCGACGCGGTGCTCGGCCCGGGTGAGTTCGCCGCCGGGCTCGGCGGCGGGCTCCGCCGGCGCGGGCGCCGGGGTGGTGTCCTCCCGGGGTACGGGCGCCTCCCGCCGCCCGGGTGCGACCCGGCGGCACAGGGGTTCCGCGCCGCATTCCCTGGCGATGTGCCAGGCGCGGCGGCGGGCGAGTTCGGCGCGCATCGGGTCGCCGAGTTCCTGATAGGCGTCCCGCAGGTCGGCGAGGGCCTTCGCGGCCTCCAGCCGGTCGCAGGAGGAATGGAGGTCCTCGACGGACCTGCGCAGGAGTTCGGGCCGCCGGGAAAGGGGGGCGAGGGCCGCCTCCAGGCGAAGGGTGATGCCGCGGATCCGGCCGCTGCCGGGGAATTTCTCGCTGGGCTGCGGGGAAAGGACCTCCGCGGCCTGGACGGGCTCGCCCACGCGCAGCCAGCATTCGGCGGCCTCGGTGCGCCAGGACACGAGCATGGGGTGGTCGATTCCCCAGCGGCCGGCCAGCTTTCCGATTTTCAGGAAGTCCGCCAGGGCGGCGAGGGGCCGGTCCGTGGCGAGGTGGAAGAAGCCCCGGGCGCGGAGATAGCCGAGCCAGTGCACGCTCTTGAACCAGGCTTCCGGCACCGGCTGGCTGATCTGCCGGGCGGCGTCGTCGTAACGGCCGAGTTCGGTGTAGGCCACGGCCAGGATGGCGGTGGTGCCGCAGACCAGGACGCTGCCGTTCCGCTCGGGGACCACGGCCAGCGCCCGTTCGACCGAGGTGATGGCATCCTCCAGCCGCCCCTGGCGCAGGGCTATCAGCCCCTGGGTGGTGGCGAACACCGCCTGCCAGCCGGGGATGTCGCGGCGGGTGGACTCGTCGAGCGCGCGGGCGCACCAGGCGGCGGCCTCCTCGACCCGGTCGGCGTAGAGCAGGGCCTTGAGGGCACTGCCCACGGGGCCGAGCATGGCATCGGTGAGGGTGGCGACCTTGAGGAAGCTCTCGGCCGAGGCGGCCCAGTCGTCCCCTCCCCCGCCGAGCAGGAGGGATTCGGCGGACCTCTGGAGCAGGTGGACTCCGGGGACGCGCTCGTCGGCGGGGTCGGGTGCCGGGGGGACCGTCGCCCGGACCTCCTCGGGGAACATGACGGCGGGGAAGCCGTAGCGGGCCCACAGCGAGGAGATGTACGGGTGGATGCCGCTCTCCGGGGCGGTGTCCGGGGCGTCGATGCCGCAGCGGGCGATGACCTCCAGGGCCTCCTCGATGCGGCCGTGGGCCACGAGGAGCTTGCCGAGCATGACCAGGCCGTCGGAGGAGAGCATTCCGGCGCGCATGGCGGCGAGCAGTCCGGGGAGGTGCTGGTACTCCGCGGCGGCGGGGTTGGTGCGCCACATGACGAGGGCGAGCCGCATCTTGATCTCGATGCGCTGGGATTCGTCGGAGCCGGAGTCGTGGGCGAGTTCGAGGCAGTCGACGGCGAACTTCGCGTCGTCCTGGCCGAGGGCGTCCTCGGCGGCGTTGCGCAGGGCGATCAGTTCCCAGGGCTCGACGGCGCGCTGGGCCGCGAGGAGGTGGCGGGCTATCGCCGGGGAGGCGGCGCCGGCGGCGTAGAGGACGGCGGCGGCCTTGCGGTGGAGGGCGGTGCGGCGGGCGGGTGCCATGTCGGCCTCGACCGTGGCGGCGGCGGAGCGGTGCCGGAAGCGGGTGCCGTCGAGGACGCCGGCGGCCCTGAGGGCGTGGAGGTTCTGGTCGAGGGGCGCGGCGGGCTGGTCGAGCATCCGGGCGACCAGGCCGGGGGTGCCGGCGTCGCCGAGGACGGCGAGGGCGTGGCCGACCTCCAGGGCGACGGATCCGCTGCGGTAGAGGCAGGCGAGTACGGCCTGTCCGTAGAGCCCGCCCACCAGGGGTTCGCCGCAGGCGCTGGGCGTGCCGGCCCCGGTGACCAGGCACTCCTCCAGGAGTGCCCGCAGGAGGAGGGGGTTGCCGGCGCCTATGGAGTGCAGGCGGGCGACCAGGGCGGGGTCGCGGGGGTCGCCGTCGTGGGCGGCGAGGAGCTCGGCGGTGCCCTGTTCGGTGAGGGGGCCGAGGCGGATGCGCAGGGAGTTGGACCGGCGCAGCAGTTCCGTTTTGATCAGCGGGTCCTGGTGGGGCAGGTGGAGGCTGTCGGTGAAGACGAGGAGGAGACGGGCCGAGCGGAGGCGGCCCGCGAGCTGGAGGAGGTGGTGCAGGGAGCGGATGTCACCGTCCTGGGCGTCGTCCACGCAGACGACGACGGGTGAGGTCGCGGCCATCCGGTGGAGGGCGGCGAGGAAGTCGTGCTCGGTGGGGGGCCGGGTGGGGTCGGGGCCGCCCTGTCCCGTCTGGTCGGCGAGCTGGCGCAGCACAGCGAAGGGTTGCGCGTCGGTGGAGCGCATCCCGACGGCCCTGAGGACCACGGCTCCCCGGACGGTGGCGTATTCGGCGAAGGTCTCCAGGAGTTCGCTCTTCCCGCAGCCGACGCCGCCTTCCACGACGACAGTCTTCGACCTTCCGGCGGCGCACTCGGTGAGTGCGGATGCGAGGAGGTCGAGTTCCTTTTCACGGTTGACCAGTATCATCTGGAGTGACACGCCCTCGTAAAGTTTCAGCAGACGGACCTTCTCGGGATGAATTTCCGGAATTCCGGGCCCCGGTGGCCGGTGCCGGAGGTGCGCGGTGCTCGCGGCGGAAGAGGAGCCGGGGCCGGCGGAGCGCGAAAGGGGGGCACGCGCGGGGGCCGTGGCGGAGAACGGTCCGGCACGGCTTCACGCCATGGGGTTTCCCGGCTCTAGCGGAGTCTGCGTCGAGACCCCGGGCGCCACGTCGGCCACCTGGCGTGACGTAGGGTCATCCGACCGTCCATGCACACCCCACCGCTCCCCCTGCCCCCAAGCGCAGCGCGCGTGTTGAGCGTTCAGGCTAGCGCCTCATCCCGTCCCGGTGCGAGACCGGACAGGGGTCGGCGACATTAAGTCTCCGCTACCGGATTCCGTTTCGACGTACCGTCAATCTCTTTTGGAGAAAGGCGAGTTCTCGACTCCGGTCCGGGCGCGGGGCGATGGTAGGGGCGGACGCGCGAGAGCCCGCCCGGTGGTTCCGGGCGGGCTCTCGCGTGGGGGGGTCAGCTTGTCGGAGCGGCTGCCGGGGCGGCCGTTCCGGTGCGGGTTCCGGAAGCGGGCCGTGGGGTGAGGAGCCGCTCGGCGAAGTGGCCGAAGACGAGACCGAAGCCGGTCCACAGGAGGAGCTGCATGGCCAGGGCGGAGAGCCTGAAGCGCCAGAGCAGCGTGGCGGAGAAGCCCTCGGGGACTTCGTTGATCGCGGGCAGGAAGGCGTAGGCGAGCCCGACCGCGACGACGAAGCCGGCCGCCGCCGCGACGGTGGCGTACCAGGCGCCGAGGCGGGGGGCCAGCCGCTTGCCGAGGACGACCGCGCCCACTGCCAGCAGGACGCTGAGCGCGATCATCAGGAAGTAGAGCGTGGTGCGCTTGGCGATGGTGTCGGGGTCGCCGACGGCCGGGGGGTTCGCCGGGTACTTCAGGAACGGCACCACGTAGACGGTCAGGAGCGCGCCGAGGGAGACCAGGGCGGCCGTCGCGCGGGGACCGAACCGGCCGACGCGGCCGAGCGCGACGCAGAAGGCCAGGGCGGCGATGCCGCCGAGCGCGACGCCGTAGACGAGGATGCCGGTGGCGAGGCCGGCCGTGGACTGGAGAGTGCGGCTGACGGCCTCCTCGCCGCCGTGCTCATGGCTGTGCGCCTCCTCGAAGGCGATGGCGGAGTCCACTTGGGGCTCGCCCAGCAGATAGGCGACGATCAGGGCGAGGACGCCGGCGGCGAGGCCGGCGAGCATGCCGCGGACGAGCAGGGCTCTCACGGAGACGGAGTTCATGGTGTCGGTACCCCTGGGTCGTCAGTGGCAGGGGAAGCCGAGCAGGTGGCGTCCGTCGTGGAGCCACTCGTGGACGTTCTCGCCGGAGACGAGCGAGGTGGCGCCCTGTTCGGCGCCGACGAAGTAGAGCAGGACCAGCATGAGGATCCCGCCGAAGACGGCCCAGGGGGCGATCTCCTTCAGCGAGATGGGGGTGACCTCGGGTATGGCGGGCGAGCTGGTCGCGGGAGCAGCTGACTGAGCCATGGCAGAACCTCCTGAGGGAACACGCGTCCCATGTCGGGGCCAGGACGACAGTGCCGGGTCTGACTTCCCGGCCCGGGCACGCCGGAGGGCGCGCGGGCCGGTAACACAGTGGCGCGACCGTACCGGATTCTCACCGGGATTCCGTCACACCGTCGTCATTGCCACGCGACCGTACCGCGCGCCGGACCCGTGCGCTACGGCGTACGGATGCGCACCCCAGCGCACGCTCCCCGGGATGTCCGTGATCTGCTGACGCGCGGGCGCGCGGGGCCCCGAACGGGCTTGGCGGGCAAGGGAGAGAAGCGGCGGAGAAGGGGTGGGGTACGACGATGACGGTGCGTGTGACGCTGATCTCAGCCGTGGCCGGGGTGGCGGCGCGGGAGGCGCGCTTCGGTGACGGGCCGCCGGACGAGGCCGCCCTGCGGCGGGCGGCGGAGGCGGCCGGGGGGCTGCCGGCCGCGTCGCGGGTGTTCAGCGCGCCGTCCGCGCGCTGCCGCGCGACGTGCGCGGCGCTCGGTGTGACCCCGGACGGCGCCGCCCCGTACGACCTGGACCCGGGCCGGTGGCGCGGGCGTTCCCTCGCGGAGGTCGGCGCCGAGGAGCCCGGGGCCGTGGCCCGCTGGCTGAGCGACCCCGCCGCCGCCCCGCCCGGCGGGGAATCGGTCCTCGACGTGGTGGCCCGGGTGGGCGGCTGGCTGGACTCCCTGGTGGAGGAGGGCGGGCGGGTGCTGGCGGTGGTGGAACCGGCGGTGGTGCGGGCGGCGGTGGTCCATGGGCTGGGGTTGCCGGCGGGGGCGTTCTGGCGGCTGGACGTGCGGCCGCTGGTCCGTACGGAGTTGTCGGGGCGGGCGGGGCGGTGGAATCTGCGGTGCGGGTCGCCGCTGTGAGGGGTGCCGTTCCCCCATGGGGGGTGGCGTTCCCCCACCCGCCCCTTCCCGCCGCATCCGATGTGCGGCTCCGCCGCGTGGCGGGGCGAGCCCCCGGGCCCCGTTCCGCGCTGACGCGCGGTGTCCTCAAGCGCCGGACGGATCCAGCCCGCCCGGGGGCACCTCCTTGGGGCACCCCCAGCGGTAGCTGGGGGAGGCAGCCGGGGAGGTTCGAGGGCCGGAACCCGGGACGGAGCCGGGGGAAGATCCATTCTTTACCGCCCGCGCACGCGGCGGCAGTGCGAGGATGCCCCGGGGAGGGCATGGACATGAGCAAGACCTACGCCGGCGCGCGCCTGCGCCGTCTCAGGGAGGAGCGCCGGCTGAGCCAGGCCGAGCTCGCGCGGCGGCTCGCCGTCTCCCCCAGCTACCTCAATCAGATGGAGCACGACGCCCGCCCGCTGACCGTCCCCGTGCTGCTGCGCCTGACCGAGGCGTTCGGCGTGGACGCCGGGTTCTTCTCGGAGCGGGACACCACCCGGCTGCTCGCGGACCTGCGGGAGGCCCTGGCCGACGAGGTGACGGCCGCGAAGGTCTCCCCCGGCGACCTGTCCGAGCTGGCGTCGCGGCTGCCGTCCGTGGCCGGGGTCGTCCTCGCTATGGACCGCCGCAACCGCGCGCTGGCCGAGCGGCTCGCGGAGCTCGCCGGGGACCGCGAGGGCGGCGCGGCGGTCCCCGGCGGGCGCACACCGCACGAGGAGGTGCGGGAGTTCTTCTACCGGCGGCAGAACTATCTACACGAACCGGACATGGCCGCCGAGCGGCTGGCGGACACCATCGGGATCCGGCGCGGCGAGGTGCGGCAGGCGCTGGCCGCCCGGCTGGCGGACCGGCACGGGGTCCGGCTGGCCACGGGCTCCGAGGAGCTGCACCGCTACGATCCGGACGCGCGCGTCCTGCGTCTGTCGCCCCGGCTGCGGCCCGGGCAGCAGGCGTTCCGGATGGCGACGCAGCTCGCGCTCCTGGAGTACGGGCGGGAGCTGTCGGAGCTCGCCGCGGAGGACTTCACGGCGGACTCCCCCGCCTGGTCGACGGCCCGGATCGGGCTCGCCAACTACTTCGCGGCGGCGCTCGTCCTGCCGTACGGCGTCTTCCACACGGCGGCGGAGGAGCAGCGCTACGACATCGAGCGGCTCGCCGACCACTTCGGGGTGGGGTACGAGACGGTGTGTCACCGGCTCAGCACCTTGCAGCGGCCGCGGGCCCGCGGGGTGCCGTTCTCGTTCGTCCGCGTGGACCGGGCGGGCAACATGTCCAAGCGGCAGTCGGCGACCGGCTTCCACTTCTCGCGCGCGGGCGGCACCTGCCCGCTGTGGAACGTCTACGAGGCGTTCGCCTCGCCGGGCCGGGTCCATGTGCAGATGGCGGCGATGCCGGACGGGCAGCGCTATCTGTGGACGGCGCGGGCCGTCACGCGCTTCCGGGGCGGCTGGGGCGAGCCCGGCAAGACCTTCGCGATCGGTCTGGGCTGCGAGCTGCGGCACGCGCCGCGGCTGGTGTACTCCGCGGGTCTGGACCTGGACGACGCGGCGGCGGCGACGCCGATCGGGATGGGCTGCCGGGTGTGCGAGCGGCTGGACTGCCCGCAGCGCGCGGTGCCGCCGCTGGGCCGGCGGCTGGCCGTGGACGAGAACCGTACGACGTTCGTACCGTATCCGGTGGAGCCCTGACCGGGGGCCGGCTCGTACGGTCGTGGCTCCGGCGGACGTACACCCCCCTCCGCCTGCGATGATGTAAAGTTCTTAGGCTAGCCTTACCTTATGACTCTGTCGCAAGTGGGCCCCCCGGAGGCACAGCCCACCAGCTCCTCCCGTTCGGCGTCGCCGCCGGGCCGCCTACGGGGCGGCCGCGTCCTCGTGGTCGCCTCGGTCTCCCTGGTGCTCGCCGTCCTCGTCCTGTCCGCCCTCTCGCTGTCCGTGGGCGCGGGAGAGGTCGGGCCGGGCGACGTCCTGAACTACCTGCTGGGACGCGACGGCGCACGCGACAGCTCCCGTCTCTCCCTGGTCATCGGCGACTTGCGGATCCCCCGCACGCTCACCGCGCTGGCCGTCGGCGCGGCCCTCGGCACGGCGGGCTGCCTGCTCCAGGCCGTCACCCGCAACCCGCTGGCCGAGACCGGCCTGCTCGGCGTCAACGCGGGCGCGTCCCTCGGCGTCGTCGTCGGCATCGCCTTCCTCGGGGTGCAGAGCGGCCTCGGCTATCTCCTCTGGGCCTTCGGCGGCGCCGTCGTCGCGAGCTCCCTCGTCCTGCTGATAGCGGGCCGCCGGGGCGGCGGTTCGCCGATGCGGCTGGTGCTCGCCGGATCCGCGCTGGGCGCGACCTTCGGCGGTGTCACCAGCGTCCTCATCGTGAACTCCGCCGAGACCTACGACCGCTTCCGCTTCTGGGTGCTCGGCTCGCTCGCCGGCGTCGAGGGCTTCGGCAAGCTCAGCGGCCTGGCGCCCGTCCTGGCCGTGGGCTTCGTCGTGGCGCTGCTCGTCGCCCGCCCGCTGTCCGCCCTCGCCCTCGGCGACGACCTCGCCCGCGGCCTGGGCCACCGGCCGGGCGCCGTCCGCGTCGTCGTCGCCCTCTCGGTGACCCTGCTGACCGCCGCCTCCGTGGCGCTCGTCGGCCCCATCTCCTTCCTCGGCCTGCTCGCCGGATTCCTCGCCCGCGCCGTCACCGGCCCCCGGCTGCTCGCGCAGATCGTGCTCGCCGGGCTCATCGGCGCGGGCGTGCTGACCGGTTCCGACATCCTGGCGAGGGTCGTCTCGCGGCCCTTCGAGGCCCCGGTCTCCGTCGTCATCGCGCTCTTCGGCGCGCCCGTCCTGATCGCCATCGTCCGCTCCAAGCGGCTGGGCGCGATGGGCATGACCGAGCCCGCCACCGCCGAGACCTCCGGCCCGGGCAAGCGCCTGCTGCCCCCGCTGCCGCGGCTGCCGCGTCCGGCCCGTCCGGCCAGGAAGCGGGCCGACAGCCTGGTCGTCCGCCGCGGCCCGCTCTCGCTGCTGGTGCCGCGCCGGGCGGCGCTCGCCGCGCTGTTCCTGAGCGCCCTTCTGGTGGCGGCCGTCGTGCTGTCGGCGTACGCCGGGCAGAGCGACATGGGCATCACCCGCACCTTCAACGCGGTCTTCGGCTCCGGCGACCGCTTCGACGTCCTGCTGGTGCAGAAGTTCCGGCTCGGCCGGATCGTCGCCGGACTGGCGGCCGGCGCGGCGCTCGGCCTCGCGGGCTGTCTGACGCAGACGCTCGCCAGGAACCGGCTCGCCACCCCCGAGCTGCTCGGCGTGAACGACGGCGCCACCGCGGCCGTGCTGCTGTCGGCCACCCTCAGCGGCACGTTCGGCGCCTGGTGGGCGGGCCCGGTCGGCGCCCTCGCCGCCGTCCTCGTCGTCACCACGGTCTCCGGCGGCCTCGGTCAGCGCGGCTACCGGGTCCTCGTCGTGGGCCTCGCGATGTCGGCGCTCGCCTCCGCGGTCACCCAGGTCGTGCTCTCCCGCCGCTCCCTGAACTCCGCGAGCTCCCTCTACGTGTGGACCTCCGGCAGCCTCAACGGGCGCGGCTACTCCGTGGCCGTCCCGGTCCTCATCGGCCTGGCCGTGCTCGTACCGCTCGCCCTCGTCGTCGCCCGCCACCTCAACGTGCTGCGGTTCGACGACTCCACGGCCGCGTCCCTGGGCGTCTCCGCCGCCCGGGTCCGGCTGGTCTGCCTGCTGCTCGCGGTGGGCCTCGCCGGCCTGGCCGTCGGCATCTGCGGGCCCGTCGGCTTCGTCGCCCTCGCCGCACCGGTCGTCGCGGGCCGCCTGGCCGGGCCCCTGCGGGTGCCGGTGCTGGGGTCGATGCTGGTGGGCGCGGTGCTGATCGTCCTGGCGGACACGCTCGGCAGGATCGTCCTGGACGGGGTGGAGATCCCGGTCGGCATCGTCACGACGGTGCTGGGCGGACCGTTCCTGCTGTGGGTGCTGCTGGGCCGCTCCGCGGCGACGCGCGTGTAGGAACGGGCGGGCGGTTTCCCCGACCCGCCCCTTCCCGAACCGGGGCTCCGCCCCGGACCCCGGTCCTCAAACGCCGGACGGGCTGAATCGTCGCCCGGCCCCGGGCAGGAAGTCAGCCTCGGACAGGGGCGAAATCCAGCCCGGCCGGCGATTGAGGCCACCGCGCGGCAGCGCGGAACCGGGGGCCCGGGGGCTTGCCCCCGGTTACGGGAAGGGGCGGGTAGGGGAAAGCCCGCCGGCAGGCGACACCCCGCACCACCCACCCGCCCCGGACCCCGCCACCCCGCCCACCCACAGAAACCAGGAGCCATGCACCCGCAGAGCCCCGCACTCCGGAACCTCGCCGCCGCCGTCCGCAACAACACCCCCGGCGCCACCGACATCTTCTGGCGGCACGCCGCCACCTCCGGCACCCCCCTCGTCGAGCCCGACCCCACCGACCCCGGCAACCCCGCGTACCGCCTCGTCACATTCCTCTGGCGGGACGACCCGGCCGCCCCCGCCACCGACGTCCTCGCGCTCCTCCACACGGTCACCGACAAGGACCGGCACGCCCGCGACCTCAGCCCGCACCTGATGGAGAAGGTGCCGGGCACGGACGTCTGGGCGATCAGCCACCGGCTGCGGGCCGACCACCGGGCCGCGTACCAGTTCTTCGTGGCGCGCGGCCCCCGCGAGGAGACCCTGCGCACCGACCGCGAGGCGTGGCTGCGGGTGCTGGACGCGGCCGTTCCGGACCCGCTCGCCACGGTGCCGGTGCTGCCCTCCAAGGACGGCCGCAACCCGTCGTCCGTGCTGGAGCTGCCGGACGCCCCCGCCCAGAAGTGGGCCCTGCCGAGGGCGGAGGTGGCGCGCGGCAGGCGCGTCGAGGCGGAGGTCGACGGCCGGAAGGTGTCGGTGCACCTGCCCGCCGGGCACCGGGCCGGGGACGGGTCGTACGCCGTCGCCGTGCTGCTGGACGGCGAGATGTGGGGCCCGGTCCTGGGCTTCGGTGACACGCTCGACAACCTGCACGCGGAGCGGCGGATCGAGCCGACCGTGACCCTTCAGGTGCACACCATGGGCCGGGCGCGGCGGATGGCGGACCTCAGTTGCAGCGAGGAGTTCGTCGACTGGCTGGCGGACGTGCTGCTGCCGTGGGCCGCCGACGCGTACGGCGCCACGGGCGACCCGGCGCGCACGGTGGTGGCCGGGCAGAGCGCGGGCGGTCTGACGGCGGCGTTCGCGGCGTTCCGCAGGCCGGAGCGGTTCGGGAACGCGCTGTCGCAGTCGGGTTCCTTCTGGTGGCCGGACGACACCGAGTTCGACGGCGGCAGCGAGTGGCTGACGCGGCAGTACGCGGTGCGCGAGAAGCAGCCGGTCCGTTTCCATCTGGAGGTGGGCCTCCAGGAGTGGATGCTGCTCCCCCAGAACCGCCACCTGCGCAATGTGCTGGAGGCGCGCGGCTACGAGGTGACGTACCGGGAGTTCAACGGCGGGCACGACTACGCCTGCTGGCGCGGCGGGCTGGCCGACGGCCTCGCGGGGCTGCTGGGGCCGCGTTAGCACCGCGGGTTCACGAGAGCCTCATGACCGAGGCCCGCCATGACAGAGGTCCCTGACCGGCGCACTGCCGGTCAGGGACCTCTGTCATGGCGGGCGCGCCGTCCGGCGCGCGGGGCCTCAGGCCGCGGCGGGCGCCTGCTCGCCCTCCGGCTCGTCGTCGAACGGCGGCGGCGCGGGGGCCTCCTTGGGCATCCGCAGGGCGAAGAGCGTGCCCGCGGCCACCAGGCCGGCGGTGACCAGGATGCCCGTGCGGTACGGGCCGGGGTCGGCGTCGTGCGTGGACGTGGCGCCCGCGGCGGAGATGACCGCGGCGACGGCCGCGATGCCCAGTGCCCCGCCGAGGGTGCGCACGATGGTGAACAGGGCCATGGCCTGGCCCATGGCCGGGGGCGGTACGTCCGCGAACCCGGCGATCTGCACCGTGATCACGGCCGTGCCCAGCACCAGGCCGACGCAGAACATCAGCGCCCGGACGGCCCAGGCGTTCTCGGCCACGCCCGGTACGGCGAGCGCGGCGAAGACCGCCGTCGCCAGGACCAGGGCGGGCACGGCGAGCCACCGGGGGCCGAGCCGGGGCATCAGCCGGTCGGAGACCTGGGAGGCCAGCATCAGGCCGAGCGCCTCCGGGAAGACGCTCAGGCCCGCGTCGAGGGCCGAGGCCCCGAGGGCCGCCTGGTAGAGCAGCGGGAAGGCGAAGAGGACGCCCATCAGACCGGCCGAGGTGACCAGGGCGAGCACGGTGGCGGAGGAGAAGACCTTGTCCGCGAGGAGCCGCAGCCGGAGCAGCGGCGTCTTGGCGCGGACCAGGTGGACGCACCCGGCGACCAGCAGCGCCAGCCCGAGCGGGCCGGCCACGGCGACGGACGGGGAGGTCCAGCCGTGGGTGGGGCCGAAGCCCAGCGCGTAGGTGAGCAGGCCGAGCGCGGGGGTGGCGAGCAGGAAGCCCTTGAGGTCGAACCCGCCCTCGACGTCCTCCTTGTGCTCGCTCAGGCCCACCACTCCCAGCAGCACCGCCGCCGCGCCGATCGGCACGTTGACGAAGAACAGCCAGTGCCAGGAGAGGTGCTCGGTCAGGAAGCCGCCCAGCGGCGGGCCGAGGGCCGGCATCAGGGCCGTCGGCACGATGAGGACCTTCGACAGCTTCATCCGCTCGTGCGGCGGGAAGGCCCGGAAGAGCAGCGTCATGCCGACGGGCGTGAGCAGGCCGCCGGCGATGCCCTGGACGACGCGGGCGAGGACCAGCGTCTCCAGGTTCTGGGCGAGGCCGCAGACCGCGGAGGCGGCGGTGAAGACCGCGAGGGAGCCGAGGAAGACCTTCTTGGTGCCGAAGCGGTCGCCGAGCCAGCCCGCGACGGGCAGGGCGACGGCGAGCGCCACCAGGAAGGCGACCTCGACGGTGTTGGCGGCCGACACGGGTTCGCCGAAGTCCCAAGCGATGGTGAGCAGCGCCGGGTTGACGATGGTGGAGTCGAGGCCGTTCATGCACATCGCCGCCGTGTACACGATCACGACGGCGACGCGCGGGGATATGCCCTTCACCCCTGGGCCGCCGGGGCCAGGTCGGTCCAGTTCTCGGTGATCCAGTCCACGGCCGGCTGCCGCTCGCAGGGGCCGTGGACGAGGGTCCAGCCGTCCGGCACGGCGGCGAAACCCGGCCAGAGGCTGTGCCGGCCCTCGGCGTTGACGAGGACGAGGAAGGGGCCGTCTCCGTCGAAGGGGTTGGCGGGTGCGTCGCTCATGGGGTCAGTTCTCCAGGTTCTTCAGCTGGTCGGCGATGACGCTCGCGATGTGCGCGATCGGTTCGGGCAGGGTCATGTCCTTGTGCGAGCAGGCGACGTCGGTGTTGTCGATCCGCCCGGTCACGTAGGGGGCCCAGGTGTCCGGGGTGAGGGTGTCGTCGATGGTGTCGACGGTGGCCCGGAAGAAGAGCACGTCGCCCCGGAAGACGCGGTGGTCGAAGGCGCGCACCAGGTGGTTGGTGTTGAGGTAGGTGCGGTTGAGGGCCTCGATGGTGGCGTCGTCCAGGCTGGCCAGCGGGGAGCCCTCGCGGCGCAGCACCTCGGTGACGTGGGCGAGCTCGAAGGGCTTGCCGTCCAGGCTGTCCGGTCCGTAGCCGCCCATGGCGAGGAGTGCTTCGAGCGCCTCGGCCTGGTCGGGGACGGGCAGTTCGCGGAAGCCCTCGGCGGGGTAGGCGTCGAGGATCGCGAGGGTCTCGACCTCCTGGCCGAGGTCCTGGAGGCGGGTGGCCATGGCGTGGGCGATGATGCCGCCGGTGGACCAGCCGAGCAGGCGGTACGGGCCTTCCGGCTGGACCTCGCGGAGCCGGTCGACGTAGTGGGCGGCGAGCTCCTCCAGGGTCGCCGGGAGGGGTTCGGCGGCGGTGGCGGGTCCGACGCCCTGGGCCTGCATGCCGTAGATCGGCACGTCGGCGGGCAGGTGGCGGATGATGCCGGCGTAGCACCAGCTGAGGCCGCCGGCGGGGTGGACGCAGTACAGCGGGGCCTTGTCGCCGGGCGCGGCCGGGCGCAGCGGGAGCAGGACGTCCAGCTCGTCGGTGCGGTCGGTGGCGTCGAGTGCGGCGTCCAGGGCGGCGGCGGTGGGTGCCTGGAAAATGGTCCCGATGCCGACCTCGGCGCCGAGTGCCTCCTTGACGCGGCCGGCGAGGCGCACGGCGAGGAGGGAGTGGCCGCCGAGGTCGAAGAAGTTGTCGTCGACGCCGACCCGGGGCAGGCCCAGGACATCGGCGAAGATCGCGCAGAGCTGTTCCTCGCGGAGGCCGCGGGGGGCGCGGCCTCCGGTGACGGCGGCGGCGAGGTCGGGGGCGGGCAGGGCCTTGCGGTCGAGCTTGCCGTTGGCGGTCAGCGGGAGCCGGTCGAGGAGGACGACGGCCGACGGGACCATGTGGGCGGGCAGTTCGGTGCCGGCGTGCTCGCGCAGCAGGGCGGGCGTGGTCTCGCGGGCGGGTACGGCGTAGGCGACGAGGCGCTTGTCGCCGGGGGTGTCCTCGCGGACGACGACGGCCGCGTCGGCGACGTCGGGGTGGTCGGCGAGGACGCCCTCGATCTCGCCGAGCTCGATGCGGAAGCCGCGGATCTTCACCTGGTGGTCGGCGCGCCCGAAGTAGTCGAGGTTGCCGTCGTGGCGGCGGCGCGCGAGGTCGCCGGAGCGGTACATCGGGGTGCCGCTCTCGCCGAAGAGGTGGGCGAAGGGGTCGGCGACGAAGCGCTCGGCGGTCAGGGCGTGGCGGCCGAGGTAGCCGCGGGCGAGGCCCTCGCCGGCGACGTACATCTCACCGGTGACGCCGGGCGGGACGGGCTGGAGGTACTCGTCGAGGACGTAGACGCGCAGGTCGGGGATGTTGACGCCGATGGTGCTGGAGGCGCCGGCGGCGGCCTTCGCCCGGTCGAGGGCGATGTAGGAGACGTGCACGGTGGTCTCGGTGATGCCGTACATGTTGACGAGCGTGGGGGCGTCGTCGGCGTGCCGGTCGTACCAGTCGGCGAGGCGGGCGAGTTCGAGGGCCTCGCCGCCGAAGACGACGTAGCGCAGGGCCAGGTCGCTGCCGGGATGGTTCGCGCTCCTTTGCCGGTCCGCGGCCATCAGCTGGTAGAAGGCCGACGGCGTCTGGTTGAGGACGGTGACGCGTTCGGCGGCCAGCAGGCGGAGGAAGGCGGCGGGGTCGCGGCTGACGAGGTGGGGGACGACGACGAGCCGGCCGCCGTGCAGGAGGGCGCCCCACATCTCCCAGACGGAGAAGTCGAAGGCGTAGGAGTGGAAGAGCGTCCAGACGTCGTCGGCGTCGAAGCCGAACCACTGGTCGGTGGCGGAGAACAGCCGGGCGACGTTGTGGTGGGTGACGGGGACGCCCTTGGGTCGGCCGGTGGAGCCGGAGGTGTAGATGACGTAGGCGACGTCGTCGGGCCGCAGGGCGCGGGTGCGCTCGCCGGGGGTGAGGTCGGTGGGCGCGTGGTCCTGGGCGTCGGTGCCGTCGACGAGGACGACGGGCAGCTCGTGGGCGGGGATCCGGGCGGCGGTCGCGGTGTCGGTGACGACGGCGGCGGGGGCGGCGTCCTGGAGCATGTAGGCCAGGCGGTCGGCCGGGTAGTCCGGGTCCATCGGGAGGTAGGCGGCGCCGGACTTGGCGACGGCCAGCAGGCCGGTGACGAGCTCGGGGGAGCGCGGCAGGGCGAGGGCGACGATGGAGCCGGGGCCGATGCCGCGGGCGGCCAGCAGCCGGGCGAGGCGGTTGGCGCGGGCGGACAGCTCGCGGTAGGTGAGGGAGGCGCCGTCGCAGGTGACGGCGGTGCGGTCGGGGTGGCGGCGGGCGGCGTCCTCGTAGAGCTCGACGAGCGTCTGCTTGAACGGCTCGGGGGCGGGGGTGCCGGTGTTCCACTCGACGAGGGAGCGGTGGAGCTCGGCGTCGTCGAGGAGGGGCAGCCGGCCGAGGGGGGTGTCCGGGTCGGCCGCGGCCGCGGCGAGGAGCCGGGCGAGGTGGGTGGCGAGCGCCTCGGCGGTGGCCGCGTCGAAGAGGTCGGTGCGGTACTCGAGGAAGCCGGAGATGCCGCCGCCGGGCCGCTCGCCGGCGTTGAGGGTGAGGTCGAACTTGGCGGTGCCGGAGGGGACGGCGTCCATGCGGGCGGTGAGGCCGGGGCCCATCGCGAACTCGGCGTCGGGGACGGACTGCCAGGCGAGCATGACCTGGAAGAGCGGGTGCCGGGCGAGCGAGCGGGGCGGGTTGAGGTCCTCGACGAGGCGGTCGAAGGGCAGGTCCGCGTGCTCGTAGGCGGCCAGGGTGGAGGTGCGGACGCGGTCGAGGAGGGTGCGGAAGGTCGGCGCGCCGGAGGTGTCGGTGCGCAGCACGAGGGTGTTGACGAAGAAGCCGACAAGGTCGGCGGTGGCGTCCTGGTCGCGGCCGGCGACGGGGGTGCCGACGGGGATGTCGGTGCCGCAGCCGTAGCGGGTCAGGAGTGCCGCGAGGGCGGCCTGGACGACCATGAAGACGCTGGTGCCGGTGGTGCGGGCGAGCGCTTCGACGGCGGCGTGGGCGGCCGGGTCGAGGTGGAAGGGCGCGGTGGCACCGGCGTAGGAGGCGACGGCGGGACGCGGCCGGTCGGTGGGGAGTTCGAGCTGGTCGGGGAGGCCGGCGAGGGCCTGCCGCCAGTGGTCGAGCTGCCGTCCGGCGAGCGGGGTGGGCGCGTCGGCGGTGCCGAGGAGGCGCTGCTGCCAGGCGGTGTGGTCGGTGTACTGGACGGGCAGCGGGGCGAACGCGGGGGCGTGGCCCTCGGCGCGCGCCGCGTAGGCGGTGGCGAGGTCGCGGGCGAGCGGTGTGGTGGAGGCGCCGTCGCCGGCGATGTGGTGCAGGAGGACGAGCAGCGTGTGCTCCTCGGAGCCCTCGGTGCTCTCCTCAGCCGGGGAGCGGCCCCCGGAACCCCCGGTGAAGAGCGTGACGCGCAGCGGGGGTTCGGCGGCCAGGTCGAAGCAGTGCCGGACGGCTTCGGTGAGGTCCGCGGTGCGCGGGGCGGTGTGCAGCTCGGGGCGGGCCTCGGCGGGGGTCAGGATCCGCTGGTAGGGCTCGTTGTCGGCGGCGGGGTAGACGGTGCGGAGGGTCTCGTGGCGCTCGGTGAGGTCGCCGAGGGCGAGGCGCAGCGCGTCCTGGTCCACGGGCCCGGTGAGGGTGAGGAGCAGGGGGATGTTGTAGGTGGGGCTGGGGCCTTCGAGGCGGTGCATGAACCACAGCCGCTTCTGGGCCGGGGAGAGCGGCATCCGCTCCGCGCGGGGTACGGGCACGAGCTCGGGCCGCTCCTCGGGGGCGTCCGGCGCGGTGGCGCCCTCCAGGAGCGCGGCGAGGGCCGCGGGGGTGGGGTGGCGGAAGACGTCGGCGAGTCCGAAGCCCTCGTCGAGGGTCTCGCGGACGCGGGCGGCGATCCGGCCGGCGAGCAGGGAGTGGCCGCCCAGCTCGAAGAAGTCGGCGTGCGCGGAGGGGAGTTCCGGCAGGCCGAGGACGTCCTGGAAGAGGGCGCAGAGGGCGGCCTCGCGCGGGGTGCGGGGCTCCTGGCGCGCGCCGGCCTCGGTGGGCTCCGGGTCGGGCAGGGCGCGGTGGTCGAGCTTGTCGTTGGCGGTGCGGGGCAGGGCGTCGAGGAGGACGATCGCGCCGGGCACCATGTGGGCGGGCAGCAGTCCGGCGAGGTGGGCGCGCAGGGCCTCGGTGTCGGTGGCGCCGGGCGCGGTGGGCACGGCGTAGCCGAGGAGCCGCTTGCCGTGGGCGGTGTCGCGGGCGATGACGGCGGCCTGGGCGACGGCGGGGTGCGCGGCCAGGGTGGCCTGGATCTCGCCGAGTTCGATGCGGAAGCCGCGGATCTTCACCTGGTCGTCGGCGCGGCCGAGGAACTCCAGGGTGTTGTCGGGGCGGCGGCGGACCAGGTCGCCGGTGCGGTACATGGCGGCGCCGGGCTCGCCGTGGAGGGCGCCGAAGGGGTCGGCGGTGAAGCGCTCGGCGGTGAGGTCGGGGCGGCCGAGGTAGCCGCGGGCCAGGCAGGCGCCGGCGATGTAGAGCTCGCCGGTGACGCCGGCGGGGGCGGGGCGCAGGGAGTTGTCGAGGACGTAGGCGCGGGAGCCGCGGACGGGGCGGCCGGCGGCCGGGGCGCCCGCGCCGTCGCCGGGCACCCAGTAGTAGGCGTCGACGGTGGTCTCGGTGGGCCCGTAGAGGTTGAGGGGGGTGAGGCCGTCGGTGGCGGCGAGGGTCTGCCACAGCGGCTCGGGGACGGTCTCGCCGCCGACGACGACCATGGCGGGGCGGTGCCGGTCCGCGTCGAGCAGGCCCTCCGCGAGGAGCGCCTCGACGTAGGAGGGGGTGGCGTCGAGGTAGTCGACGCGGTGCTCGTGGACGTAGGCGGCGAGGGCGGCGGTGTCGCGGTAGCCGGCGTCGTCCAGGAGGTGCAGTTCGTGGCCGTGGACCATCCAGATGACGGGGTCCCAGGAGGCGTCGAAGGCGAAGGAGGCGCTGTGGGCGACGCGCAGCCGGTCGCGGCCCGCGCGGGCGACGGCGGGGGCGATGTGGTCGGTGCCGTGTCCGGCGTGGAGGTTGGCGAGCGAGGCGTGGGTGACGACGACGCCCTTGGGCCGGCCGGTGGAGCCGGAGGTGTGGATGATGTACGCGGCCTGGCCGAGGGCGGGCGCCTGGGGCGCGGTGGCGGGCCGGGCGTCGATCCGGGCGCGGGTGGCCGGGTCGTCGAGGAGCAGGGTGGGTATGGAGTGCGCGGGCAGGCCGGCCACGGCGTCGGCGGTGCCGACGACGCAGGCGGGCCGGGTGTCCTCCAGGACGGCGGTGAGGCGCTGTTCGGGGTGGCCGAGGTCCAGGGGCTGGCAGACGCCGCCCGCCTTGAGGACGGCGAGCAGGGCGACGACGGTGTCGGTGCTCCGGGGCAGGGCGAGGGCGACGGGGGTCTCGGCCCGTACGCCGGCGGCGGTCAGCTCGTGGGCGAGGCGGTTGGCGCGCTCGTCCAGGTCGCCGAAGGTGAGGGCGGTGCCGTTGCTGCGGACGGCGACGGCGTCGGGGGTGCGGGCCGCCTGCGCGGCGAAGAGCTCGGGGAGGGTGTGCTCGGGGGCGGGCTCGCTACGGCCCTCGGTGGCGCGGTGGATCTCGTCGGCGCCGAGGAGGTCGAGGGTGCCGACGGGCCGGGACGGGTCGTCGAGGAGCAGGCCGGCGAGGGCGTCGAGGTAGCGGAGGAGGGCGTCCTCGTGGTCGGCGAGCGCCGCGTCGTCGTAGCGGGCGGGGTTGGCGTCGAAGCCCAGTCCGAGGGAGCCGTCGGGGGCGGGGGTGGCGGCGACGGCGAGGTCGTCGACGGGGCCGGCGGCGAGGTTGCGGACGGTGCCGGGGAGCCCGCCGAAGTCGAGGTCGCCCTCGAACGCCTTGATGTTGACCATCGGGCCGAAGAGCGGGGTCTCGGCGCCGGTGAGGCCGAGGTCGCGGCGGAGGTCCTCCAGCCGGTAGCGCTGGTGGCGGCGGACGGCGCGGACGGCGAGGACGACGCGGCGCAGGAGTTCGGCGCCGGTGTCCTGGGGGCGGACGGTGACGCGCAGCGGCATGACGTTGACGGTCATGGCGGGGGTGCGCAGGGCGGCGGGGCCGCGGCGGTTCATCAGGGGCAGGCCGAGGACGACCTCGTGGGTGCCCGTGACGCGGTGGACGTATCCGGCGGTGGCCGCGATGAGGAGCTCGGCCCAGGTGGCCTTGACGGCCCCGGCGGCCGCTTCCAGGCGGGGCATGGTCCCGGCGGGGAGGGTGCCGGTGCGGCGCAGCGTCTCGCCGGCGGGGGCGGCGGGGCGGGTGGAGAGGGAGACGGGCTCGGGGCGGTCCGCGAGGTGCGTGCGCCAGAAGTCGCGGTCGGCGGTGTGCCGGGGGCTCGCGAGGTACTCGGCCTCGTCGGCGACGAGCTCGCGGAGGGTGCCGAAGGGGTTGTCGGAGGGCTCCTCGCCGGCGGCCAGGGCGGTGTAGATCTCGGCGGTGCGGCGGCCGATGAGCGTCAGGGCGTAGGCGTCGACGGCGAAGTGGTGGACGCGCTGGTACCACCAGTAGCGCTCGTCGGCGAGGCGGAGGAGGGCCTGGGTGACGAGCGGTCCGCGGGTGAGGTCGACGGGGCGGTCGAGGTCCTCGCGCATCCAGCGCTCGGCCTCGGCCCGCGGGTCGGCGGCGTCCCGCAGGTCGACGCGGTGGAGCTCGGTCTCCGTGCCGGTGAGGCGCTGCGCGGGCGGGGTGTCGGCGCCGCCCGGGGTGGCGAGCAGGGACAGGGTCTCGGCCTCGCGGGCGGTGCGGCGCAGGGCGCGCGCGAAGAGCTCCTCGTCCAGGGGGCCCGTTATCTCCACGCGGTCACCGGTGTTGTAGACCGGGTTGTCGGGGGCGAGCTCCTGCGCGTACAGGATTCCGGCCTGGGCGGCGAGCAGGGGCAGCTCGGCATCGGCGGGACCGGCGGCAGAAGGCTCGACCTGGTGGTGACGCATGGCGTGGGGACTCCCGTTGTGATGACAGCGATCTGGCCACACCGGACCCCCCGGCATGTCAGCTTAGGGAAGCCTAAGCTATTTTTTTGCCTGCTCGTGAGACTCCCTCAGCTGAGCGGGCGAAACGAACAGGAGCCACCTCATGACCGCGGCCGACGGCCTCAAATCCGCCCTGCGCGCACGCGTGCTCGATCACCGCGACGACCTCCTGTCGCTGAGCCGGCGCATCCACGCGCATCCCGAGACCGCCTTCGAGGAGCACCGCGCCGCGGCGTGGTGCGCCGAGTTCCTGCGCGGGCACGGTTTCGACGTGACGGCCCCGGCGTACGGGCTCGACACCGCGTTCGCCGCGACGGTGGGCTCCGGTCCGGTGACCGTGGCGCTCGCCTGCGAGTACGACGCGCTGCCCGGCCTCGGGCACGCCTGCGGGCACAACCTGATCGCCGCCGCGGGCCTCGGCGCGGCCCTGGCCCTCGCGCCGTACGCCGATGAACTCGGTCTGACGGTCCGGGTTCTGGGCACCCCGGCCGAGGAGCGTGGCGCGGGCAAGGCACTGATGCTGGAGGCGGGCGCGTTCGAGGGGGTGGACGCCGCGATGATGGTGCACCCGTGCCCGTTCGAGGTCGCGGAGTTCCGCTCCTTCGCGCTGGGCACGCTCTCCGTGGCGTACACCGGCAAGGCCGCGCACCCGAGCCTCAACCCGCACGAGGGCCGCAACGCCGCGGACGCCCTGACGGTGGCCCAGGTGGCCCTGGGCCTGCTGCGCCAGCAGCTGCCGCCGCACTGGAAGGTGCACGGTGTGACGACGGGCGCGGGAACGGCGCCGAACCTCATCCCGGACCGGGCGACGGCCGAGTACGAGATCCGCGCGTCGGCCGCCGAGGACCTGCGGGAGCTGCGGGAGCGCGTCGAGGCGTGCTTCCGGGCGGGGGCGCTGGCGACGGGCTGCGAGGTGGAGCTGACCCGGCCCGAGCCGGACTACCTCGACTTCCGCACCGACGCCGGGCTGATCTCCCTGTGGCAGGCCAACGCCCGCGCCCTGGGCCGCCCGGAGCCGCAGCGGCGTGACGCGTTCGCGTGCACGGACATGGGCAACGTCTCCCACGCGGTCCCGTCGATCCATCCCGTCCTCGACATCTCGGGTGGGGCGTGCGGCCCTCATGAGCCGGAGTTCGTCCAGGCGGCGGTGTCGCCGATGGGTGAGCGGGCGCTGCTCGACGGCGCGGTGGGAATGGCGTGGACGGCGGCGGACTTCGCGGCGGCGAAGCGCGCCTGATCTCCCGGGGCTCCGCCCCTGACCCTGGCCGCTCAAACGCCGGACGGGCTGATTCCCAGCCCGTCCGGCGTTTGAACTCCCCGTACGGGGTGGGGCGTCGTCAGGACTTCGCGCCCAGCGCCTTCACGATGTCGTCGATGACGGCGGAGCTGGCTAGCGGGCCGCCGCGGGTCGACCAGACCGAACCGTCCACGGTCACGGCGTGGTTCTTCTTGACCGCGTTCAGGTCCTTGTAGGCCGGCTTCTCCTGGACGTCCTTCAGGGCCTTCTCACCGTCGGAGGTGAGGGTGGAGAGGAACAGCCAGTCGCCGTCGATCTCGTTGATCTTCTCGAGGCTGAGGGCCGGCGTGTGGGCGTTGCCGTCCTTGTCCTGGGACTTGGGGCGCTTCAGGCCCATGTCCAGGGCGACGCCGCTGGCGAACTGCTTCTTCTCCATCCAGCTGGGGCCGTCCGGGTTCCAGCGGACGATGCTGACCTCGGCGCCCTTGTTGTCGCCCAGGCCCTCGCCGGCCTTCTTGGCCTTGGCCTCGTAGTCGGTGATGACCTTGTTGGCCTTGTCCATGGCGTTCACGGCGTTGCCGATGCCCCGGAAGGAAAGCTTCCAGTCGTCGGTCGGGGCCATGGTGACCAGGGTGGCCGGGGTGATCTCGCGCAGCTGCTTGAGCACCTGCTCGTCCTGCATGTCACCGGCGAGGATGAGGTCGGGCTTGGCGGCCAGCACCTTGTCCATCACGGGCTGGAGCAGATTGCCGACGACATTGATGCCCTTGACCTTGTCGTCGAGGTAGGCCGGCGGCTTGTTCAGGCCCTGGCCGTTGGTGATGCCGACCGGCTTGAGGCCGAGCGCGAGCACCGCGTCCAGGTCCTCCTGGGTGAGCGTCACGATCCGCTTGGGGTTCGCCGGGACCTGGACGGCCTTGCCGGTCGCGTCCTTGACCGTGCGCGTGCCGCCCGCCTCGGACGTCGCCTCCGTCTTCTTGTCGGAGCCCTTGTCCGAGTCCGAGCCGCAGCCCGTCACCAGCACGGCTGCCGCCCCCACGGCGGCGAGGACCTGTACCGCGCGGCGCGGGGTGGACAGGAGGAGGCGGTGGGGTGCGGTCATCAAAAGCTCCGGGCGTGAAAAGGAAGCGAGAAAACGGGGAAAGACGGTCGCGGATCGTACGGGTGTCCCCTCGCACTGACCTGCGACAGCCATTAGGTTAGCCTTACCTTAAAGCCCTCAGGCAAGAGGGTCCACACCCAACCGGCGATCTTCTGGAAAGGCCTCTGCCCGTGGAGCTCCGCGTAGAACAGCTCGTCGCCGGCTATCCCGGCCACCGCGCCGTGGCCGGCGTCGACCTCACCATCCCCTCGGGGCAGGTCGTCGCGATCGTCGGACCCAACGGCTGCGGCAAGTCCACACTGCTGCGGTCCGTCGCCCGCCTGCACCAGCCCGAGTCCGGCCGGGTCCACGCGGGGGACGCCGACATCTGGGAGCTGAAGCAGCGTCAGGCCGCCCACCGCATCGCCCTCCTCCCCCAGTCCCCGCTCGCCCCCGAGGCGGTCACCGTCGCCGGGCTCGTGCGCTACGGCCGCCACCCGCACCAGGGCCTCTTCCGGCAGTGGTCGCGCGACGACGAGCGGGCCGTCGAGGAGGCCCTGCGGGCCACGGGCGTCGCCGCCCTCGCCGACCGCCGCCTGGACCAGCTCTCCGGCGGCCAGCGGCAGCGCTGCTGGCTGGCGATGGTCCTCGCCCAGGAGACCCCGATCGTCCTCCTCGACGAGCCGACCAGCGCCCTCGACATCGGCCACGCCGTGGAGGTCCTCGACCTCGTGCGCGAGGTGTCCGTCGCGGGCCGTACGGTCGTGATGGTCCTGCACGACCTGGCCAGTGCCGCGCGCTACGCGGACACGGTGGTCGCCATGAAGGACGGCCGGATCGTCGCCCACGGCGCGCCGCGCGACGTCGTCGACACGGAGCTGGTGCGCGAGCTGTACGGCATCGAGGCGGACATCCTCCAGGCGCCGGACGACGGTTCACCGGTCGTGGTCCCGTCGGCGCGGCGGCCTGTGGCGGTCAGCGCGGCCTAGCCGCACGCGGCTCCGGCCCCGGGCCCCGGCCGGACGCGGCCCGTCCTGTACCCACGGGTACAGTGCCGAGGTGAGCACCTCGGACCGCCTCATCGAAAGCACCCGCGCCCTCCTCTGGGAACGCGGCTACGTCGGCACCAGCCCCAAGGCCATCCAGCAGCGCGCCGGCGCCGGACAAGGCAGTATGTACCACCACTTCACCGGCAAGCCGGACCTCGCCCTCGCCGCGATCCGCCGGACCGCCGAGGAGATGCGGGCCAAGGCCGAGGAGCAGTTCTCCGGGCCGGGCACGGCCCTGGAGCGGATCTCCGCCTACCTCCTGCGGGAGCGGGACGTCCTCAAGGGCTGCCCGGTCGGCGGACTCGCCCAGGACCCGGACATCGTGGCCGACCCGGAGCTGCGCCGTCCCGTCGAGGAGACCTTCGACTGGCTTCGCGGCCGGCTCGCCCAGCTGCTCGCCGAGGGCCGCGAGCGCGGCGAGCCGATCGCCGCCCTCGACCCCGCCGAGACGGCGTCGGCCGTGGTCGCCGTGCTCCAGGGCGGGTACGTCCTCGCCCGCGCGGCCGGTTCGGCCGAGCCCTACGACCAGGCCGTCAAGGGCGTGCTGGGGCTGCTCGCGGCGCACACCTCGCCGTAGCGGCGGGACCGGCCGGGACCCGGCGGTTCCCGAACTCCCCCGCGAGGAGGCGGGCGTCGGCGGTCAGGACGGCTTCGACGACATCACCGTCGAGGGCATCGCCGGGCGGCACGGGTTCCCCCTGACGGGATTCCGCGCCTCCAGCACCGAGGCGAGCCTGCGTTTCGCATGGCCGATGTGGGACCGCACGGAGGCCTCCTCGGTCCCGAGGAGGCCCGCGACCTGGCCCACGCTGTAGCCGATCAAGCAGGTGAGGACGAGGGCGTCGGACTGCCGCTCGGGCAGCCGGGCCAGGGCCGCGTAGAGCCCGATCCGCCGCTCCAGCCGCGCGAAGCGGCGCGCGCACTCCCCGGCCGGCGGCAGGGGGTCCCCGCCGCCGGTGCCGTGGAAGGCGGCCGTGGCCAGGGCGGTGCCCCGGCCGCGGCCGGTCAGCCAGCCGTCGACCCGCTCCTTCAGCAGCGACCAGGCGTAGGAGTCCGCCGACCGCTGGCGCAGGACGTGCGGCCACAGCGCGGCCAGTTGGTCGAAGGTCTCCTCGGAGATCCTGGCGGCGGCGTCCCGGTCACCGGTGTGCACATAGGCGTAGACCCGCCACTTGCTCGCGTGCAGTTCACGGAAGGCGGCGAAGGTGAGCGCCATCCGGCGGCCGGACATGCCGGACGGCGGGGGCCGCTCCGAGTCTCCACTCACAGATCCCTCGATCCGTACGAAGCCGCGCGGTGTGGGCTGGTGTGCCGGTATGCGCTCGGCATCCAATGAACCGGAGAATTGATCCGGTCATGCGGCAACACATCAAAAATTTTAGCTCTCCGCATCCAACTGGTTACTCGTATGCGCTCATTGAAGTGGGTACGTATGACGACCCGACAAGCCGTGGCGGCCGGCCCGGCCCGGCGCCCGCGTCGTCCACCGCCGGCACCCCGGCCGACCCGGGACGCCTTGAGCACTTCGGCGCTAGATGGCGTACTGCCAGACCGTGACCATGTACGCCCCGTACCAGCAGCCGAAGAGGGTGGCGGCGGTCAGGGAGACGGCCACCGTGCGGTCGGTGGCCCGTGCCAGGGCGCGGGCGGCCGGCAGGAGGAAGAGGACGGCGGGGACCAGCAGCCGCAGCTTGGAGTGCGAGTAGTTGCTCTGCGCGAGGGTGAGCACGACGATGCCCGTGCCGTAGACGAGCAGCGGCGGCCAGGTGCCCCGGTGCCAGGTGAGGAACGTGGCGCAGAGGAGGCCGAGGAGGAGGACGGCGGTGCTCACCGCCACCCAGCCCTCGCCCCGCCGGAAGGTGTCGCCGAGGAAGTCGAGGAAGGCGGCGCCGTTGTCCCAGTGGGTGCCCCAGCCGGCTTCCTGGATGCGGAACCACGCGCCCGGCTCGCCCAGCCGCCGTCCCACCCACCACAGGTAGAGGGGGGTGCTCACACAGCCGAGGGCCACGGCCGCGACCGGGCGCCAGGTGAGGCGGCGCTCGCGCAGCAGGTGCAGTCCGGCGGCGACGGCCAGGGCGGCGACGACGGCCGCGGCGGCGGGCCGGGTCAGCCCGGTGAGGAAGGCGAGGGCGCCGGCGGTGAGCCAGGCCCGGTGGTGCGCCGCGAGGAGCGTCCCGACGGCCAGGGCCAGGAAAAGGGCCTCGCTGTAGGACATCAGGAAGGTCAGGGCCATCGGCTGTGCGCCGGCCAGCAGGACGAGGGCGATGGTCGCGGTCCGGCGCCCGTACAGCCGGTCGACGAGGCGGTGCGTGACGACGAGCGCGGCGATCAGCGAGAGGTGGGCGGCGATGATGCCCGAGGTCCCGTGGTCGAGGCGGGTGACGGTGTGGACCACTCGGATCAGGGTCGGGAACAGCGGGAAGAACGCCAGGTTGTTGCCGTCGAGCCGGCCGTCCTCCTTGTAGGTGAAGGAGTCGGGGTAGCCGTTCTCCGCGATGTCGACGTACAGGCCTCCGTCCCAGGCCAGGAGCAGCTTGCGGAGGCCGGCGTCCTCGGGGCCGCGCATGGCGGCGAGCAGGACGAGATGGAGCGTGGTGGTGACGGCGTAGACCACGAGCGCGGGCAGCGCCAGAACGAAGATACGTTTCGCCGGAGGGACGGGCTCCGGCTTCCTCCACGACGGTCGGGCGCGGGGCTCCGTCGCGGAGGAGCCGGGTATCAGATCCGGTTTCATCGTTTTCATGCCGTTTCGTCGGGTGGTGGCCATGAAGGTCCGGGGGTGCCTGGGCGGTTCGGGCTCCCTGGGCGTTCGGGTGCGCCCGGGTGCTTCTCGCGTGCCCGGGAGGTTCTTGTGCCCGGGTGGTTCGCGCCGCGCGCGGGGAGCGGCGGCGGGCGGGGCTCGGTCAAACCGTGGGGTAGTGCTCCGCGCGCGCGGCGGTGACCAGGGCGGAGACGTCCGCCCAGTCGAGCCCCGCCGCGTGCGCCCGGCCCATCCAGTCCGAGAGCTCCGCCCGGAACGGGGAGTCCCCGAGGGGCCGGGCCTGCGCCGGGACGGCGCTGACGAACGTCCCCACACCGGGGCGGGCCTCGACGAGCCCCAGGTGTTCGAGCTCCCGGTACGCCTTGAGCGTCGTGTTGGGATTGAGTTTGGTGTCCCGGGCGACGCGCGCCGCGGTCGGCAGCTGGTCGCCCACGGCGAGGATGCCGAGGCGCAGCGCTTCCTGTACCTGTTGGACGATCTGGAGATAGGCGGCCATGCCGCCGTGCCGGTCGATCCTGAACTCGACCATGTACCGGCCCCCCTCAATCCCTGCGTGTGCGCGTCGACCCGATGACGGCACGGCTCACAGGGGCCGCCTGCGGGCCCACCACACGGTGAAGGTGAGGATCGCGGCGGTCAGGGCCAGCAGGATCGCGGCACCCGTCCATTGCATGGCGTTCATCTGGTCGTATCCGAAGTATTCCAGGCGGTGGGCGACGATACCTTCGTTCGCCCGGCATCCCTCCGGTGTGGACTCGTTGAAGCAGGTGCCGAAGCCGTGCAGGCCGCCGTGCGCGTCGACGGTCCACTCGTCGTGCCACACCGCGCCCTCGGGGAGCTTGGGCCTGCCCGCCTCCACGGGGGAGGTGAGGGTGCGGGCGGTGCCGAGCCGTGGCCGGACGGTGTCCCAGAGGATCTCCACGGCGTAGGCGAAGCCGAAGGTGAGCACCATCGCGACCACCGTGCGGCGGAGGAACATGCCGAGGGCGGCGCCCGCGGCGAAGTGGAGCAGCGCCATCGCCACCAGCATGGGGCCGGTGTTGTCGAAGACGCCGCTCTCGTCCCAGTGACCGCTGTTGACGTAGAGGTGCGCGGGCTCCCACCACCAGGTGAAGACGGCGGAGAGGGCGGCCGAGCACACGAGGGTGACCAGCGCCGCGAGTCCGAGCTTGGTGAGGATCCAGCGGCCGCGCGTCATCGACTGGGTGGTGACCAGCTTCACGGTGCCGCGTTCGCGGTCGCCGGAGATCAGCGGGGCGCCGAGGAAGACTCCGGCGACGACGGGCACCAGGGAGAGTGTCCAGGTGGCGCTCTGGAAGGCGGAGGACTGCGCGCCCTGGAACGCCTCCAGGACGTCGACGGCCGTGCCGTCGGTCCGGGCGCGCGCGAGGAAGTCCCGGGTGGTGCCGCGCTGCCACAGCATGTTCACGCACGAGGCCGCGGCGAGCAGGAGGCAGGCGACGAAGGCGGTTCGGTGCTGGCGCCAGACCAGCCAGGCCATGCCGCGCATGACGCGGGGCGGCCGCTTGCCCTGCTCGGCGCGCGGGTCCTGCTTCGCGGTCGTGGTCATGCCGCCACCTCCGGGGCGTCGTCGAGGTCACCGGGACGGGCGTCCGCGGTGATCAGGGGCGGTGCCCCGGGGGACCTCAGGTAGGCGAGGAGCACTTCTTCGAGGGTGGGTTCACCGGTCCGCCAGTCGCCCTCCACCGGGCCTTCCGGGCGGATCAGCCCGGTGAACTGGCGTCCCACGACACGTGATTCGACGACGGTGTGCCGGGCGATCTCCGGCGGTACGCCGTCGACGAGGCGGGCACCGGTCACCAGGCTGTGGGCGGACAGCAGCGCGTCGACCTCTCCGGCGAGGCGGAGCCGCCCGTCGGCGACGGCCAGCAGGTAGTCGCACATGGTGGACACGTCGGACAGCTGGTGCGAGGACATGACGACGGTCGTGCCCTGCTCGGCGGCCTCGGACATCAGCAGTCCGGCGATCTCATGGGCGGCGAGCGGGTCCAGCTCGGCCAGGGGCTCGTCCAGGAGCAGCAGGTCGGGGCGCTTGCCGAAGGCCAGGGCGAGCGCGACCCGGGAGCGCTGGCCGCCGGAGAGGGCTCCGGCCCGCGCGTGGAGGGGCAGCTTGCCGGAGCGTACGATCCGCGTGGCGACCTCGCGGTCCCACCGGGGGTTGAGCTCCTCGCCCATCCGCAGATGGTCCTCGACGGTGAAGCGCGGGAACAGCGGTTTGTCCTGGGCCAGGAAGGCGCACCGGGCCGGCACGCCGGCCTCGGCCACGGGCGTACCGAAGAGCCGCAGGCTCCCGCCCGTGGGCCGCGTGATGCCGGCGGCCATGTTCAGCAGCGTGCTCTTGCCCGCGCCGTTCGACCCCACGAGTCCGCACACGACACCGGCCGGCACCCGGAACGAGCAGTCGCGGACGGCCCAGCGCCGCCGGTACCGCTTGCCGAGTCCGCGTGCCTCGATCGCCCAGCGGCTCCCCTCGCCGCTCGGAGGTATCCCCACCATCGCCCACCTTGCTAATTCACTAGTCAGCTAGTGGAATGAGCATTGTCGATCACCCCTCCATGTGTCAATACGGGCAAAAGACCGGACGGCCGCACACGGTTGGGGCCGCGGCGGCCGTCCGGCCGGGGGAGGGAAAGCGGTTTCGGGGGCCCTGGGGGCCAGGGGGTCAGGACGCGGGCGCCTTCCCGGCCCGGGGGATGAAGAGGCAGGCCAGCGCCGAGAGCGCGGAGGCGGCGAGGGTGAACTCCCAGCCGTGGTCGAAGGCCGTGACGGCGTCGCCGTCGCCGGGGGTGCCGAGGAAGGCGACCAGCAGGGCCACCCCGAGGACCGAGCCGACCTGGCGGGCCATGGTGACCACGGCCGAGCCGGTGGAGAAGCTCTGCGGCGGAAGGGCCGTCACGGCGGCGCCGACGAGGGTCGGTACGACCAGGCCCACCCCGATGCCGGTGAGGAGCATGCCGGGGAGGAAGCCGGCGACGTAGTCGTGCGAGGTGTCCAGGCGGTAGATCCACCAGCCGATGCCCACGCAGAAGAGCACGGACCCGATCGCGGAGACCGCGCCCGAGCCGATCCTGCGGATGAGCGGGCCGACGCCCATGGCGAAGGCGGGGACCATGACCGGGCCGGGCGCGATGGCGAGGCCGGTGCGCAGCGGTGACCAGTGCCAGACCTGCTGGCACCAGAGCACCGCGGAGAGCAGCATCGCGCCGAAGGCGACCGCGAACAGGAGGTTGGCGAAGGTCGCCGGGCCCACGGGCCGGATCCGCAGGAGGTTCAGCGGCAGGATCGGGGACGGGTGGCGCGCGGAGCTGAGGACGAAGCAGACGAGCAGGAGGACGCCGGCCACGAGCGAGCCGATGACCCCGGCGGAGGCCCAGCCCCAGTCGTCGCTCTTGACCAGGCCGAGGGCGACGACGGCGATGCCGAGGGTGAGCAGGACGGCGCCGGCGAGGTCCAGCCGGTCGGCGGTCGGGCGGGACGGGGTGCGCGGCAGCACCCGGGCGCCGACGACGAGGGCGAAGACGCCGATGGGCAGGTTGATCAGGAAGACCCAGCGCCAGTCGAGCTGGGTGAGCAGGCCGCCGACGACGGGACCGAGGGCGGCGGCCAGTCCGCTGATGGCGGTCCAGGCGCGCACCGAGGCCACCCGCTTCTCGGGCGGGGCCGCGGCGAGCAGGAGGCCGAGGGACGACGGGATCAGCATCGCCGCCCCGACGGCCTGGACCACCCGGGCGGCGACCAGGACCCACACCCCCGGCGCCACCGCGCAGGCGGCGGAGGCGAGGGTGAAGACGGCTATGCCCAGCAGGTACGCCTGCCGCGGGCTGGTCCGGTCGGCGAGGCTGCCGGCCGGGATGAGCAGCGCGGCGAAGATCACGGCATAGGCGTTGAGGATCCAGGACAGCGAGGCCAGCGACGACCCGGAGAACTGTGCGCCGATGTCGGGCAGGGCGACGTTGACGATGAACATGTCGAGGTTGGACATCGCCACGCCGGCCACCACGACGGCGAACACCGGGCCGAAGCGGGGCTTGGTGACGCTGCCCGCCTCACCGGCGGCGGTCTGAGTCATCGCTCTCCTCGTTAGTGAGTTGGTTTTTCCAACTCACGCGAGCATACCGCGCCCCGGAGGGCGCCTCCCCTCTTCCCGAAGAGGCGTCAGCCACACTTCACGGGCAGCCGGTCGAAGCCCCGCTGCACCAACTGGTCGCGGAAGGTGGGCTCCCCCGCGGGCCGCAGCCCCGGGAACCGGCGCAGCAGCCGGGGCAGCGCGGTCTCCGCCTGCATCCGGGCCAGCGCCGCGCCGAGACAGAAGTGCGCGCCGCCGCTGAACGTCAGGGCGTGGTTCCCGGTGCGGTACGGGTCGAAGCGCAGCGGGTCGGGGAAGCGGCGCGGGTCGCGGTTGCCTGCCGCGATGAGGAGCGTGACCTTCGTCCCCTCGGTGAGCGGTACGCCGAAGAACTCCATGTCGGTCGCGGCCACCCGGTTCAGCGCCTGGGCGGCGGGGTCGAAACGCAGGGTCTCCTCGATGTAGCCGGGGGCCAGCCCGGGGTCCTCTCGGAGCGCGTCGGCGTGCCCGGGGTGGTCGAAGGCCAGCCGCAGCGCGTTGCCGATGAGGTCCATGGGGGCCTCGGTGCCGGCGACCAGGAGCAGCATGAAGTTGGCGATCAGCTCCTCCTCGCTGAGCTCGCCGCTCTCGTCCCGGGCCCGGGTCATCGCGCTGACCAGGTCGTCGCGGGGCTCGGCGCGGCGGGCGGCGGCCAGCTCGGTGAAGTAGGCGGCCATCCATTCCATACCGGCGTCGCCCCGGTCGAGCTGGGAGAGGTCGCGAATCGGTTCCAGGGCCGTGGTGATGTCGCCGACGGGCCCCCGGAAGGCGGCCTGGTCCTCCTCGGGGATGCCCAGGAGCGCGCCCATCACGGCCATCGGCACCCGGAAGGCGAACTCCGCCATGAAGTCCACCGGTGCGCCGTCCGCCCCGAGTCCGGCCAGCCGGTCGATCAGCCCGTCGATCAGGCCCTCGACCACGGGCCGCGTCTCGGCGATCCGCCGCGGGGTGAACGCCCCGCTGAAGAAGCGCCGGTAGCGCTCGTGGTCCGGGGAGTTGCTGAAGAGCATGTTCTGCGCGAGCCAGACCCAGGAGGAGTGGTCGCGCCAGCCGGGCATCATCCGGTCCTGCACGGGCCCGTCCGTGGAGAGCAGCCGGGGCTCGCGCAGCGCGCGGAAGCACTCGGCGTGGCCGGTGACGACCAGCTGGTCCGGGCCGAGCCGCAGGAGCGGACCGTACGCGCGGAGCGCCTCGTAGAGGGGATACGGGTCGCGCTTGCCCTCCGGGGTCATCAGCGTCGTCATCGCGACGCCGGGATCGGTCACCGCTGTGCTCATCTGCTCTCCTTCTCGGGCGTTACCGGCGGGTGCTGCGGGTCTGCCGGGACTACAGCGGTGCCATCACGAAGTCGGCCTTCGTCGTACCGCAGTCCGGGCACTCCCAGGTGTCGGGGATCTCCTCCCAGGGCGTGCCCGGGGCGATGCCCTCCTCGGGGAGTCCGAGGGCCTCGTAGTAGACCCATCCACACACCAGGCACATCCATGCCCTCTTGCCCATGTCCTCGCTCACGCGATGGTCTCTCCAGTTCTGGATCCGTGTTCGGCGACGAACGCGGAGACGGCGCTTTTCACTTCGGGCGACATGAGGATCCCCATGTGGCCACGTCCGGTGGCCCTTTCGAGCCGTACGTCCGGCAGGCCGGCCGCGATGACCTCGGCCTCGTGGAACGGTACGACCGGGTCGTCGGGGTCGTGGATCGCCAGCACCGGGCACGGGAGCCCGCGGCCGAGGCCGACGACGTCCCAGTGGCTGACGGGCACCCCGTTGCGGCGGTGCAGTTCTCGGTAGATGCGGTCGAGGACCGGGCGGGCGAGCCGCAGCTCGCTGTGCGCCCAGGCGTCCAGGACGGCGTTCAGGGTGCAGGTGGGGGCGACGAGGGTGAGGCAGTCGACGGGCCGGTCCGGGCGCAGGGCCAGGGCGGCGACGGCGGCGATCGAGCCGAGCGAGTGCGCGACGATCACCCGCACCCCGCCGAGCGAGTCGAGGACCGCCCTGGTGGCCGCGGTGTACTGCGTCATCGTCGCCTGCTTGCCCTCGGACACCCCGTGGGCCGGGGCGTCGAACGCGGCCACCCGGTAGCCGAGCGCGCGCAGGGGGGCGATGAGGGAGTACATGCTGGAGCTGTCGGCGCCCCAGCCGTGGACGAGCAGCGCGGTCGGCACGGGCCCGCCGTCGGCGTCCTCGTCGTCGCCCCACAGATAGCCGCCGCGCACATCGGGGTTGCCCTCGACGGCGAACCGGCGGGCGCCGAGCGGCAGGACGTTGTCGGGCCGGACACCCATCTTGCGGGTGCGGGAGAAGACGTCGGTCGCCCAGCGGCCGCCGACGCCCGGTGCGAGGGCGCCGACCGCCGCGTGGGCGAACCGCCGGAGGGAGAGAGGTGTCATCACGAGGTCTTCACGGGCACCGGCTCGGCGTCCGCCGGTGCGATGCGGGTACGGGAGAAGTCGGTGTAGTAGCCCGACTCGGTGTCGTAGAAGTGCAGCCGCCGGACGATCCGGGCCAGCTGGCTGATCTTCACCTTCTCCTCGCGGACCATGCCGGGGTACGCCGCCTTCAGGGCCGCCTGGGCCTTGCGGAGGTTGTAGTAGGGCACGACCGGCGCCACGTGGTGCGCGGTGTGGATGGAGATGTTGTGGGTGAGGAACAACAGCCACTTGGGGTAGACGTAGTCGGTCGTGACCAGCAGCCGGCTCGCGTTGCGGGTCCAGTGCTCGTTGGTCAGGTACGGCACGTCGCTGGAGCTGTGGTGCATCAGCGTCGTCGCGCTGAACCACGCGTGGGTGGCGAGCCAGGGCGCGACGAAGTAGATCAGGAAGCCGGTGACACCGGTGAACCAGATCAGCGGGGTGAAGTACAGGACGCACACGGCCAGCACGAAGACCATCGACCGGCGCACGTCGCGGCGCGCCTCGCGCTTGGGGAAGTAGCCGGGCCGGAAGCCGGACTCCCGCCAGTAGTTGATGGTGCCGCCCCAGAACGCCCAGGTGCGCGTCCCGTGGTAGATGACCTTCTCGTGGAAGGGCATCCGGTCGTAGAGCGCCGCCGGGACGGGACGCCAGTCGGTGTCCAGCTCAAGGTTGTTGGTGTGGCTGTGGTGCAGGTTGTGGACGTGCCGCCAGGCGTGGAAGGGATAGATCAGGGGCAGCAGCGACACATGGCCGACCGCGAAGTTGAACTTCCGCGACCGGGAGAAGGAACCGTGTCCGCAGTCGTGGGCGATGCAGTGCAGCCCCCAGCCGCCGAGGCCGGCGACGATCCACAGCGGGATCCACAGCAGCCAGTGCGGCGCGAGGGCGACGCCGGCGATCGCGCCGATGTAGAGCGCCCAGCTGACGGCGAACCCGAGGATGCCGCGGGCCACCCGGGGCTCGAAGTAGTCCCGGGGGATGGCCGCCTGGAGGCGCTCCCCCTCGATCTTCTCCGACTTGCGGAGGAATTCCTTGAAGTTCTCGTCGGGTGCCGACGGAAAGTTGTAAGCGGCCATCGTGGCGATCCCCTTCAGCCGGTCCGGCCGGACAGTCTGAGCTCTTGCGCGAGGTAGCGGCTCAGGTCGTCGATGGTCTGGTGCTCGTAGAGCAGACCGGGCGAGAGCCTGCGCTCGACGACCTTCTCCAGGGATCCGGAGACCTGGACGGCGACCCGGGAGTCGAGGCCGTACGCCTCGAAGGACTTGGTGGTGTCGATCTCGGCGGGCGGGACCTCGATCCGCTGGGCCAGGTGGTCGACCAGCCACTGCCGGAGGGAGTCCTCCGTGAGCGGGCCGGTCAGCTGCGTTTCCTTCTTGCGTCCGAACATGGGTGGGGTGGCTCCTGCCGGGAGGTGGTACTGGATCTGACGAGTGCTGACGAGTGCTTACGGGGGCCGCCGGGTGCTGACGGGACGGGTGGGGTCCTGTCAGGCGGCCTTCTTCATCGCCCGTTTCCTGGCGATGGTCGCCTGGTCGGGTTCGCGCAGCTCCCACACGACGCCCGCCTTGCCGAGGCCGAAGAGCAGCCAGCCGCTCAGGTCCGGCTCCCACCACGTGACGCCGTGGCGGTACGAACCGGGGAAGGCGTGGTGGTTGTTCTGGAGGCCCTCGCCGAAGGTGAAGGCGGCGACGGGCCAGTTGTTGGCGCTGCGGTCGTCGTTGTTGAAGGGGCGGCTGCCGATGGCGTGGCAGACCGAACCGACGCACCAGGCGGCCTGGTTGGCCACGAAGATGCGGGCGAAGCCGCCGAAGACCAGGGCGGTGAGCGCGGACATCGGGGTCTGACCGACGGCGAAGCCGATCACGGTGGGGATCAGCAGGCCGGTGAGCACCCAGGCGGGGTAGGTGCGGTGGTACCACATCAGCCGGCGGTCCCGCAGGACGTCGGGGGCGAAGACGGTCCACTTCGACGTCTCGTCGCTCAGCATCCAGGGCATGTGCGCGTACCACAGCCCCCGCAGACGGGCCCGGAGGCTCCAGCCGTGCAGGTTCGGGGAGTGCGGGTCGCCCTCGCGGTCGCTGAAGCGGTGGTGCCGTCGGTGGGTGGTGACCCAGAACATCAGCGGACCCTGGGCCCCCATGGACCCGGTGATCATCATGATGCCCTCGAACACGCGCGAGGTCTTGAACGCCTTGTGCGAGAGGTAGCGGTGGAAGCCGATGGTGATGCCGCCCATGTGGACGAAATACATCACGACGAACAGGACCAGGTCCGTGGTGGTGTAGTTGCCGGTCCACAGGAACCAGACCGCCGCGAGCGTGCCGATGAGCGGCAGGGTCATGGTGGTCAGCGCGGAGAATCTTTTGATGCGGCGGCTGGCAGGGTCGAGCTTGACGATTGCCGCCGCCAGCGGATCAGCTGTTGCCGAGGACACGAGAGCCACTCCTTTTCTACTCTGACCGTGCGCGTTTGGGGTAGCGGACGTGGGTGACCAGGCCGAGCGCGTCCAGCAGCCGGATGACGCCGCCGGCGATGTCGATCTGCCAGAAGGTGTGCCGGTTGTGCGCCAGGGCGGGCTTGGCGTGGTGGTTGTTGTGCCAGGAGCCGCCGACGGAGAACGGCGCGAGCGCGGCCACGTTGCGGCTGGTGTCGCGCGTCCGGTAGGGGCGGTTGCCCAGCGTGTGGCCGATCGAGTTGACGCTCCACGTCACATGGTCGAGCAGGAAGACGCGGGCCAGGCCGCCCCAGAGGAGGCCGCCGGCCGCGCCCCGGGCGGTGCCGCCGGTGAGCGCCCAGCCGAGCAGCGCGGGCAGCGCGAGGCCGGCCAGGACCCAGACGAAGTAGTACTGGTTGATCTTCATCACGAGCCGGTTGCGCATCAGGTCCGGGACGTACTTGCTCCAGTTCTGCCGGCGGACCGTGAACAGCCAGCCGACGTGGCCGTGCCAGAAGCCGCGCACCCTGGCGAACCGGCGGCCGTCCTCGATCGGCCGGGGCGAATGGGGGTCGCCGTCGCGGTCGGTGAAGGCGTGGTGCTGGCGGTGGGTGGCCACCCAGAAGACGATCGGGCCCTGTGCCGCCATGCTCCCGGCGATCCCCCAGAAGGCGGTGACGCCGGGCTTGGCCGCGAAGGACAGATGCGAGAAGAAGCGGTGGAAGCCGCCCTCCACGCCCAGCGACGTCACCAGGTACATGCCGACGAGCAGCCCGATGTCGACGGCGCTGATGCCGTAGTGGAAGGCGAAGACCACGGCTCCGGCGAAGCCGAGGGTGGGCACGCCGACGGTGACGTAGGCGAGCCTTCGCGCCGAGGCGTCGGTGTCACCCGCCGGGACGCCGGGGGCCGCGGCGGGCTGCCCGGCCGCGGTGCCGACGCCCTCGGCCCCGCCGGCCGGGGCCGGTGACGAGGAAGGCCGGGGGGACAGGGACGACGGGGAGGACGGGGATGACGGGGACGACGGGGAAGGGGTCTCGGGAGATCTCTCGGGGGACCTATCGGAGGAAACAGTCATGGTGGACTCCAGTCACCGCGCGGACAGCGGCTTGTCGTCGGTGGCCAGGGCCAGCTTCTTGAGCGTCCCCTGGGCGTAGGCCTTCCGTGTCGCGTCCCGGCGTACCTTGCCGCTGGTCGTCATGGGGATCGCGCCGACCGGACCGAAGTGCACGTCGGCCGGCCGGACGCCGTGGTCGGCGGTCACCGCCGCGATCACCGCGTCGAGGACCGCGCCGCCCTCGGCGGCCAGCTGGCGGGCGGTGCCGCGGTACTCCGCGACGACCACCAGTTCCTCACCGGCCTCGCCGGGGCGGGAGAAGACCGCGGTCCCGCGCAGCTTGCCGTGGGACTCGCGCACGGACTGCTCGACGTCCTGCGGATAGAGGTTGCGGCCGGCGATCACCACGAGGTCCTTGAGCCGCCCGGTGATGTGGAGTTCGCCGTCGAGCAGGAAGCCGAGGTCCCCCGTGCGCAGATACGTTTGTTCACTTCCCGAAGGCGGGCGGGCGTCGTCCGCGAGACGGGCGGTGAAGGTCTCGGCGGTGAGCCCGGGCCTGCCCAGGTATCCGGCCGCGACGTTGGGACCGTGCACCCAGACCTCGCCGACCCGCCCGTCGCCGACCGGGCGCCGGGACTCCGGATCGACGATCAGCACCTCGTGGCCGACGGCGACGGCGCCGCAGCTGATGATCCGCGTCGTCGCGTCCGTGCCGAGGGGGTCCCCCGCGCGGACGAAACCCCTCTCCAGGGCCTCCTTGTCGAGGAGCCGGGTGCGGACCTCGGTGCCGGAGCGCTTGCCCGAGACGTAGAGCGTCGCCTCGGCCAGCCCGTAGCAGGGGATGAGGGACGTCTCGGTGTAACCGCGCGGTCCGAACCGCTCCCGGAACCTGTCCAGGGTGGCGCGGGAGACGGGCTCCGAGCCGCAGAAGACCTGGCGCAGCCGGCTCAGGTCGAGCGTCTCCAGCTCCTCGTCGGTGACGCTCGACGTACAGAGGTCGAAGGCGAAGTTCGGGCCGACCGAAATCGTCACCTTGTGATCGGTGAGCGCCTTGAGCCAGCGGTAGGGCTGTTGCACGAAGTGCGCCGGTGACAGCAGCACCAGGGGCCAGCCGCCGTGCACCGCGAGCAGGAGGGTGCCCATGAGTCCCATGTCGTGGTACGGCGGCAGCCAGGTGCAGCCGACCCGGTCGGGCTCGTAGCCCATGTTCTCCTCAAGCGTCACACAGTTGCTGACGAGGTTGTCATGGGTGAGGACGATGCCCTTGGGGTTCCCGGTCGAGCCGGAGGTGTACTGGAGCAGCGCCGGGTCGGCGAGCCGCGGGGGCCGCCGGTCGGCCGCCGCGCCGGTTTCCTCGAAATAGGCGTCGTCGACGAATATCCAGCGCGGGCGGGCCACCGATTCGGGGAGTTCGGCCTCGAATTGGCCGACGCGGCTCTCCAGCCGGGTATCGGCGATGATCACATCGGGTGCGCAGTCCTCGATGATGGAGGCGAAGCGTGCCACGGCGCGTTTGCCGGTCGGCGGGAAGGAGGGCACCGCGGTGGCGCCGGCCCGGAATATCCCGAAGAGCGCGGCGACGTAGTGCAGCCCGGGGTCGAGGGCCAGGACGACGCGGCGGCCGGTGAGCTCGCGGTCCAGCAGGTCCGCGGCGATGCGGCCGGCGTGCTCGGCGAGGTCCTGGTAGGTCCATTCGACGGCCTCGTCGGAGGTCCCGTCGGGCAGGAAGCGGAAGGCCGTCCTCGGTGGCCGCGCCGCCCGGTACTCCAGGATCTCCGGTAATGACGTGGGCAATGACGTACGGGCCCAACCCGCTGAGCGGTCCACAGCTCCCCCGTTTACTTCAGCCTTGTGACCGGACCCGTCATCGCGTCGACGGCGGGTCCGGAATTCTTCTTCTCTTCGTTCCGCGCATGGTGGAGCCGGTCAGTCCGTTCGTACGACGCGGAGTTGCTGGGCGGAACCCAGATGGGTGCCGTCGGGACCCCAGGCGTCGATCTGCTCGTCCACCCAGCCGTCGGCGCTGGCCGACCGCGTCCGCGCGCGCAGCAGTATCCACGGCGAATCGGCCCGGGCGAGATTTCCGCTGGGCCGCACCGTGAGTTCGACGGTGGGCACCAAGGCTAGGGTCGAAAGCACCGCCGCGTACGAAGGTGCCAGCGAATCCATCAGAAAGACGAAGCGCAGCGCGTCCGGCGGCTTCTCGTCCTCCACCATCCTTATCCAGGCGATGAGTTCGGGTTCCGGCCCTCCCGCGTAGGGGCGGCTCGGCCCGACCGGGCGGATCTCCATGTACGTGGATATCGCCACGAACTCGGGTGGGATGGTGAAGATTTCACAGTCTTCCGGGGGCGGCGCCACCGGTGCGGCGGGGGCGAACGTCTGCCAGGAGGCCGGCTTCAGGGATCCGAAGACCGCCTGGGCGTCGACGTGAATTCCCTTGGACGTCACCGCGCGTGCGCCGATGGTCGAGACGGTACGGCCGGAGCGAATGAGCGAGGTCTCCACCCGGAAGTCCTCGCCGATCGGCCGGTGGAATCGGGCGGTTGCGCTCGCCAGCGGAATGTCCGGTACCGACCCCTGCATCGCCGAGGTCATCAGCGCCAGGGTCAGGCCGCCGTGGAAACCGCCGAAGCCGTGCAGATGCGTTCCCGCACCGATGTCTCCGGAGGCCGGTCGGCTTAACAGATCCGCAGGTGAGAGCGGCGGTGCGGTATTGGTCACGACTCCTCCGAACCGGCAACCGGAATAACGCAGTCAGCGAGGAGGGCGGACCCCTTGCGATAGTGGAACCCGATCGTCGACAACAGGCCAGACTTTGCGAGGAGTTGGATCACACGAGTGACCGTAGAAGGGGCGCGCCATACCAAGCAAGCAATATTTTTTGTGACCCGCGTCACGCTTGTTCGAATCCTCGGAAGGGCGTGACGTTCAACACTCGACATCCGGATGCCAGTGGGTTGCGGACTCCAACCCACCCCGGAGATAGTCTCCCCGCGGGTGAGTTCACGTTCTGGCTTGGGGGGGCCTGTATGCGCGGCACGGTGATCGCCACCGAAGCTCTCGCCCGGACCGGAAATCGTCCGGCGCCCGAGTGTCCCACCGGCCGGGACCGGGCATCCGCACCTCTTCGGGATCAAGGCCGGAGCGCCTTTCCCGGACCCGTCCGCCGACCCGCGCGGACCGGCTGTCACTGATCACGCCCGCGCCCCGCCTCCCGTCGACCGCGCCGGAATCCGGCGTCCCCCCGACGGCGTGCGACGCCCGGCATCCGGAACGGACCGAGGGTTGGTATTGCCATGCAGATACAGCGAACCGCCGCACAGGACGCAGGAATTCTCGGGATCGGCGCTTATCGTCCGCACCGCGTCGTCGGCAATGAAGAGGTGGCCGCGCGCACCGGACGGACGGCCGAGTGGATACAACGGCGTACGGGAATCGTGGAACGCCGCTACGCCGCCGCGGACGAGACGGTCGTGGACATGGCGGTGGAGGCGGCGCGGAAGGCCGTCGCCGACGCCGGGGTGGAGCCCGACCTGATCGGCGCGGTGATCCTTTCCTCGATGTCGGGGCTGCGCCAGAGCCCGGGTGACGCGACGGAGATCGCGGACCGGCTGGGCACCCGTGGCGCGGCCTTCGACCTCAACGCCGCCTGCGCGGGCTTCTGCTACGGCCTGGCCCTGGCCGCGTCGATGGTCCGGGACGGCGCGGCGCGTTATGTCGTGGTCGTCGGCTCGGACAAGATGACGGACATCATCGACCCCGAGGACCCCTCGGCGGCCATCCTGTTCGCCGACGGCGCCGGGGCGATGGTCGTGGGGCCGCGCGAGGAGTGCGGCATCGGCCCGGTGGTCTGGGGCTCCGACGGCAGCCGCCGCGGGCTCATCGCCCACTCGGCCGGCTGGCTGGAGTACCGGGACGAGCCCGGGACCGCTTGGCCCACCATGCGCATGGCCGGGCCGGAGGTCTTCCGCTGGGCCATCGAGGAGATGCCCAAGGTCGCCCTGGAGGCGCTCGACGCGGCCGGAATAAGACCCTCCGATCTCGCCGCCTTCGTACCGCACCAGGCCAACCTGCGGATGATCGAGACCGTGGCGCAGCGGATGGAGCTGCCCGGACACGTGGTCGTGGCACGGGACGTGGCGCACGCCGGCAACACCTCGGCCGCCTCCGTACCGCTCGCCGTCGCCCGGTTGCGCGAGTCGGGTGCCGTGACCAGTGGCGATCTGGCGCTGCTCCTGGGATTCGGCGCGGGTCTCACCTGGGGGGCGCAAGTCATACGCCTTCCGTGACGGATGGGGCGCCTGAGGCGGACGGCCGGCCGGTTCCCCAGGTCCACCGCGTACTTTCAGGCCACTCCCCGCCACTCTCGCCTTACTGTCGGACGAGGGGCCCTCCTCGCCCCCGGCCCGACGCCGCCCGCGCGGGCCCGCACCCGGGGCCGGCGCCCGGCCCGTACGAAGGCGAGGACATCGGATGACCTCAAGTCCACTGCGCGCGCGGGACCTGCCCGACGCGCCCCCGGCGATACCCGGCGCCGCGCACCGGCCGCCCTTCGTCCACTTCGGCCCCGGCCCGCTGACGGACGCGCTGGCGGGGGTCCCCGAGGGGGACGTGGCGGGGTTCCTCGCCTCCTGGGAGGATCTGCCGGCCGACGCGCACCTGGGCACGGACACGCCCTACCGCTTCCGCCGGTACGGGAAGTTCCGCCTCCGGCCACGGGGGCTGGAGCAACTCCCCCACACCGCCTTCTTCCAGGACGCGTCGGTGAACCGGGTGAACGGCGGCGTCGAGCGGCTCTTCGCCCCGCTGTGCCCGGCCGTGGCGGCGGGCGAGCCGCTGCGCCGGGTCGTCCTCGCCCTGGGGGAACGGCTTCCCGGCCCCCGCGCGGGCATCGACACCTGCGGCGTCCACCAGATCCGTGTCGTCGCGACCGTCAACGCCGAGGGGCATCCCGCCCCGGAGGGCGTCCACCGGGACGGGCACTGCTACGTGGCCCAGGTGCTGATCCGCCGCCAGGACGTGCGGGGCGCGGAGTCCTGCCTCTACGACCCGGAGCGGCGCCCCGTCCACCGGGCCGTGCTCACCGCGCCGCTGGAGACGATCGTCCTCGACGACCGCCGGGTCCTGCACGGCGTCTCCCCGGTACGGCCCGCCCCCGGCGCCGGGACGGGGATCCGGGACATGCTGCTGGTCGACTTCTTCGGCGGCGCCTAAGGAGGCACCTGAGGCGGGACCTGAGAAACAATCGTTCATAAGAACGCAGCAAATGCCTTTGCTTTATTGCGGAGACATGAACCCTGCCTTCGCTTAACAGGTATTTTTCGGTTTCGCTCATACGATCCACGGAACGACGCGGACACCGCCCTACGCGGCACCGCGTCCCTGCACCGTCCTGTCTCCTGGAATGAGCCACCGATGACACTCCCCCTCCCCCGCCGACGCGTTCTCGCGGCGAGCACGGCCGCCGCCCTCGCCCTGCTGCTGTCGGCCTGCGGCCTGTCCGACTCGGGCGGCGGGAACCAGGTGCGGATCGGTGTCAGCGGAGCGGACGAGGAGTGGGACGTCCTCGCCGAGGAGGCGAAGAAGGAGGGCCTCGACGTCAAGATCGTCACCTTCGACGACTACCAGCTGCCCAACAGGGCGCTCGCCGACGGCGACATCGAGCTCAACGCCTTCCAGCACCTCGCCTTCCTCAGCCAGTTCAACGCCCGGAACCGCACCGACATCGTGCCGGTCGCCTCCACCTCGGTGGCGCCGATGGGCCTGTACTCGCTCAAGCACAAGAAGGTCGACGAGATCCCCGACGGATCACGCATCGCGATCCCCAACGACCCGTCCAACCAGGGCCGGGCGCTGCTGGTGCTCCAGGCCGCCAAGCTGATCGAGCTCAAGGGGAAGGCGGGCATCTACGGGACTCCAGAGGACATCACCGCCAACCCCCGGCACCTGAAGATCACCCCGGTCGACGCCCAGCAGACCCCGCGCAGCCTCAAGGACACCGCGGCCTCCGTCATCAACGCGGGCGTCGCCGAGCTGGCCGGCTACAAGCTGGAACAGGCCGTCTTCCACGACGACCCGGAGAGCGCGGCCGCCCGGCCGTACGTCAACGTCATCGCCGCCGACGCCAAGGACAAGGACTCCGAGAACGTCCGCAAGGTCGTCGAGCTCTACCGGACGAAGAAGGTCCAGGAGGCCGTGGCCAAGTCCGCGCACGGGGCCCGCTATGTCCTCGACATCCCGCGGCCCGAGCTGGAGCGGGAGCTCGACCGGCTGACCGAGCAGGGGAAGGGCTGATCACGGTGATCGAACTCCGTCACGTCACCAAGACCTTTCCCACCCGGGACGGCGGCCGCGCGTCCGTCTTCCGTGCGGTCGACGACGTCTCCCTGACCGTCGAGCGGGGCATGGTCTTCGGCATCGTCGGGCACAGCGGCGCCGGCAAGAGCACGCTGCTGCGGGTCATCAACTACCTGGAGGAGCCCACCTCCGGCAGCGTCCTCGTCGACGGGCAGGACCTCGGCGCGCTCGGCGAACGGCGGCGGCGCGCCGTCCGGCGGTCGATGGGGATGGTCTTCCAGCAGTTCCACCTCTTCCGCTCCCGCACGGTCCTGGGCAACGTCGCCTACCCGCTCGGTCTGGCCGGGCACTCCCGCCGGGAGGCGCGCGAGCGGGCCGCCGAGGCATTGCGCTTCGTCGGCCTGGAGGACCACGCGCGCCGCTACCCCGAGCAGCTCTCCGGCGGCCAGCGCCAGCGCGTCGGCATCGCGCGGGCGCTCGCCACCTCCCCGAAGGTCCTGCTGTGCGACGAGGCGACGTCCGCGCTCGACCCGCGGACCACCGGGGAGGTGCTGGACCTGCTCAAGCGGGTCAACACCGAGCTCGGTGTCACGATCGTCCTGATCACCCATGAGATGGACGTGGTGCGCGGCATCTGCGACGGGGTGGCCGTCATGGCCGACGGCCGGGTGGTGGAGAGCGGCGGCGCCTACGACGTCTTCGCCCGCCCCCGGCATCCCGTCACCGGGGCTCTCGTCCGCTCCGCCCTCCACGACGTACCGGAGGGCGCGGCCCTGGAACGGCTGCGCGCCCGGCACTCCGGGCGGCTGGTCACCGTGCCCGTCACCCGGGACGGTACGGACGGGTCCGGCCTGTCGCGGCTGCTGCGCAGGTACGAGCTGGACTTCGCCGTCGCGCACGCCGGCGTCGGCGAGGTGCAGGACCTCCCGCTGGGCAGCGTGACCCTCGAACTCCGGGGTCCTGACGACGCGATCGACGCCTTCCTCACCGAGCTGGCCGGCGCCGGAGAGGCGGCCGTGGCGTGAGCGTCGACTGGAACGAGTTCTGGGTCAAGGTCGTCGACGCCACCGGCGAGACCGTGTACATGGTGCTGATCACGCTGGCGCTGTCCGCGGTGCTGGGCATGGGCGTCGGCCTGGCCCTCTACGCCACCCGCAAGGGCGGCGTGCTGCCCAACCGCGTGGTGTTCGCGGTGCTCAACCTGCTGATCAACGTCATCCGGCCGGTCCCTTTCATCATCGCGATCGTCGCCCTGTCACCGGTGACACGGAGCGTGGTGGGCACGATGATCGGCACCGAGGCGGCCATCTTCCCCATGGTGGTGGTGGCGACCTTCGGCGTCGCCCGGATCGTGGAGACCAATCTCCTCGCCGTGGACACCGGGGTCGTCGAGGCCGCCCGGTCGATGGGCGCGGGCCCGCTGCGCATCGTGCTGACCGTGCTGGTCCCGGAGGCCCTCGGGCCGCTGGTCCTGGGCTTCACCTTTATGCTCGTCGCCCTGATCGACTTCTCGGCGGTGGCCGGGACCGTGGGCGGCGGCGGGGTGGGCAACCTCGCGATGACATACGGCTATCTGCGCTTCGACACCTCGGTGATGGTGGTGACCGTGGCCGTGCTGATCGTCCTCGTGCAGATCGCCCAGCTGCTGGGGAACGTGCTGGCCCGCAGGATCCTGCGCCGGTGACGGCGGCCGGTCCGGGCGCGCGCCGCCCGGACCGGCGGCTTACGTACCCGGGTCGGCGCCGTACGGGCCGCGTTCGACAGGGCGGGCACGAACGGATGGTCGAGTTCCGCAAAATCGACCGTACTCTCGACTCCGACACGTTCCACGCCCATGTCCCCGTCTGCGACCGACCGCTGGAGGTGAGCCGGTGACGGCCACTCCCCCGTCCGCCGAACTCCTCTGCGCGCGGACCACCGAGCCGCGCATCTCGTACTTCACCTTCTTCCTGCGCGGCCTGGAGGACGGCGCCGATCCCCAGTCGGCCGTCACCACCGCCCCCAGACGCTGGGCGGTGCTCGCCGGGCCGGGCGGCGTGCTCTTCCGGTGCGCCACCACCGACTTCCATCCGCATGTGCGGCTGGAGGGCTGGTCCGGCGAACCGCCGGCACCGCCGGGCGGCTGGGACACCCTGGACACGGTGGAGTTCGAGCTGTTCCGGCACGGGAAGGTCCAGCTCACCGAGTGGGACGGCCGGCCGTCGGGCGAGCCCGTCGACCTCGGCGGTCCGGGCGCCTACCGGCTGCGCGCGGCGAGCCTGGGCCGCGTCGCGGCACGGGAGCGGCACACGGCCGGCGAGATGTTCTTCCACGGCACGGAGGAGTGGCTGATCCAGGTCTGGCCGCGCTGAACGGCGGCCCCGGCGCGCGCCTCCCGGCAGGACGGCCGGGGCGGCCCGCCGGGCGCCGGAGGCCCGCGCGGATCGGCCTCCCCGGATCCTCCACGGACCGGACGCGGATTCCCACCGGATCCCTCTCACATCCCACCCGGATCCCTCTCGCGTCCCACCCGGATCCCTCTCGATTCCTCCGCGATTCCCACGCGGTTCCCCCGCAGGCCGCCCGCAAGACCGCCTTCTGCGACAAGGCTCGGCCCGTTCAGGCCACTTGCTCTCCACCGGGCATCAAGGACGCGCATTGTTCACGTGAACGTGTGTACATGTTCACCCTGCGTTTCCTTATCTTCGGTGTCCCCATCTCCGGCGCACAGAGAGCGAAGCCATGGACTCCCTCCGACACCTCGCGGCCCACCTGGGGCTCGACCTCGCCGCCATCTGCCTGCTGACCTTCGCCATCTACTATCCCAGGCACCGGCGCCGCGACCTCGTCCCGGCCTATCTCGCCCTGAACGTCGCCCTGTTCACCGTCGTGGCCGCCCTCGCCGAAGTGGGCGGCAGCGGTGGGACCGCGCTCGGCTTCGGACTCTTCGGAGTGCTCTCGATCATCAGACTCCGCTCCGACTCCGTGCAGCACGAGGAGGTGGCGTACTACTTCACCACCCTCGTCCTCGGCCTGCTGTGCGGTCTGCCGCACCTGAGGTTCGCCCTCGCCGCCACACTGAGCGCCGTACTGCTCCTCGTCGTCTACGTGGCCGACCACCCCCGGCTGTTCGCCCGCTCGCGCCGCACGGTCGTCACCCTCGACGCCGTCCACCGCGACCCCGCCGCGCTCCGCGCCGACCTGGCCCGGCGGCTCGGCGAGCCGCTCCACTGGACGGTCATGGAGGTCGACTTCGTCCGCGACCTGACGGTCGTGGACGTCCGCTACCGCGAGCCGAGGCCGGGCGACGGCACCGCGCCGGCCACCGCCGGATCCGCCCAGCGCGCCGTTCCCGCGTGGGAGTCGGTATGACACTCGCCCCGGAGAGCCCCGCCGGACCGAGCGCTCCGCAAGCACCCGCCTCCGTACGGGCCATCCTCACCGCGGCCCGGTCGGCCGACCCCGTCTCCCTGGCCGAGGTCAACGCGCGCGCCGAGCTGCTCGCCCGCTTCGACCGCAGCTACCTCGTGCCCACAGAAACCTTTCTTCGGATGGTGGAGCGGCTCACCGACCCCCGGCGGGCCGGTGGCCCCTTCCGGGCCCTGACCATCGACGACCGCCGCGCCTTCCGCTACCACTCGGTCTACTACGACACCCCCGGTCTCCGCTCCTTCCACGACCACCGGCAGGGCCGGCGCCTCCGCTTCAAGATCCGCGAGCGGGTCTACGAGGACAGCGGCGAGCGGCAATTCGAGATCAAGCTCAAGGGCCGGCGCGGCGACACCGTGAAGCACCGCCGCCCGCTGACGGGCGCGGACACCCCGCTCGACGGCGCCTTCCGGTCCTTCCTCGCCGACACCCTGCACCGGGCGTACGCCATCGACGCCCCGGCCGCGCTGCTGCCCTCCCTCAGCACGGACTACCTGCGCGCGACGCTGGTGGCCGACGGGGAGCGCGTCACGTGCGACGCCGGGCTGGTCTGCGACGACCTGCGGGCGCCCCGTTCGGTGCGGTGCGACCCCGGACTCGTGCTCGTGGAGACGAAGACGGCGGGGCACCTGACGGAGGCCGACCACCTGCTGCACGCCTACGGGGTGCGGCCCGCGGTGTTCACGAAGTACTGCGGGGCGCTGGCCGCGCTGCGGCCCGGGCTGCCGGGGAACCGGTGGCGGCGGGCGGCGCGGCACGCCTTCGGCTGACGGCCCCCGCCTCCGCTTCCGGTCCCCGGTCCGGGCGAGCTCGCCCTCGCCCGCCGGACTACCGTTCGCTCGGCTCGTGCTGCTGCGGCTCCACCGTGTGGAAGCACTGGCCGCAGACGTAACCGCCCACCGGCCCCTCGTGCACCGACCACCCGCAGTGCGCGCAGTGCATCAGGGCCGTGTTGGCATGAGGGAAGTCCTCCGACTCGTTCATCCGGTACCTCCGCAATTGGCGCACGCCCAGTCCCCGTTCGGCCCCTGGCGCATCTCCGCACCGCAATGCGAGCAGTTCATCCCACACCGCCCTACTGACAGAGACCCTACGAAAGGTTCATACCACGCGGGGTGCGGCACTTGAATGCCCGAACGGCGGCGCACGGAAGCGTGTCGGCTCGCGCCTCCTTGGATCCGGAGCCGGTAGCGGGGACCCTCCCACCATGACGACCATGGGTGTCGAGGAGGAATACCTGCTGCTCGACGCGGTCAGCGGGCTGCCCGTACCCCTGGCCGAGAAGGTCCGGGCGACGGCCGGCCTGCGGCCCGTACCGGGGGCGGGCGAGGTGCACTCCGAGCTGTTGCAGTCCCAGATCGAGATCGCCACCCCGGTCTGCCGGAGCCTGGACGAGCTGGGCGACAGCCTGCTGAGGCTCCGTCACGCGATCGGTACGGCGGCGGACCGGGCGGGCTGCCGGGTGGCGGCGTCCGGCACCGTGCCCTTCGCGGGCCGCACGCCACCGCCCGTGACCGACGAGGCGCGGTACCACGCCATCCGCGCCGCCGCGCCGCAGCTGGTGGACGAGCAGCTGATCAACGGCATGCACGTGCACGTCGGCATCCCGGACCGGGCCACCGGGGTCGCGGTGCTCAACCGCGTGCGCCCCTGGCTCCCGGTGCTCGTGGCCATGGCCGCGAACTCGCCGATGTGGTGCGGGCACGACACCGGGTTCGCCAGCTGGCGCACGGTCGTCTTCGGCCGGTGGCCGGTGAGCGGCCCGCCGCCGGTCTTCGAGGACGCCCGGGACTACGAGCGGCGCGTACGGGCCGTCATGGACACCGGGATCCTGCGCGACCGCGGCCAGCTCTACTGGCAGGCCCGGCTGTCGGAGCGCTATCCGACCCTGGAGGTCCGCGCGCTTGACGTCCAGTTGCACACCGAGGACGCCGTCATGTTCGCCGGTCTCGTCCGGGCCCTCGTGGACACCTCCCTCTTCGACGAGAAGCGCGGCGTGCCGTATCCCGTGCCCTCCCCCGAGATGCTGAACACCGCGAACTGGCAGGCGGCGCGGCACGGTCTGAGCGGGGACCTGATCGACCCGCTCGGCCGCCGCCGGCCCGCCGACGAGGTCGTCGGCCGGCTGCTCGGCCATGTCTCCCCCGCCCTGGAGCGGTACGACGGCGCCCGCCGGGTCGCCTCCCTCGTCCACCGGCTGCGCACGGACGGGGCGCCCGCCGACCGGCAGCGCCGCGCCCTCGCCGAGGGCGGGTGGCGCGCGGTGATGGATCTGATGTGCCTGACGGCCCCTCGTCACCCACACGAGCGGAATTCGGACTGATCGCTCCGGGCGGGGGCCGCGCGGGCGCCTACGTTGACCTCTGTCGATCACCACCGTCGAGCACGTCCGCCGAGCACGTACGCCGTGGCACAGGAGGCCTTGTCCGTGAGCGATTCACCCCCCGGCACACTCGACGAGGACCGCGCCGAGGGCCTGTTCACGTGACGCCCGGGCGGGGGCCGGTCCCTCGCGCCGGGTGCTGGTTCACCGTCCTTCCCGACGGCCCGCACGCGTCCACGGCCGTGCGCCGGCTGCGCGGCCGCGGCTGCCGGACCGTGGCGCACGCCTCGGGCCGGCCGTGGCTGCTGGGCTGCTGGACGGACGACGAGCTGGTGGTGGCCTGTCAGGGCGAGGTGCGACTGGCGGTGGCCGGGCCCTGTTCGCTCGGCGGGGCGGAGCTCGCGGGGCGGCTGCGTGGCGTCCGTTCACCGTTCGACGTCGAGGACGCCCTGCGCGGCGCGCACGGCGGCTTCCACGTCCTCGCCTCGCTGGCCGGGGAGGTCTACGCCCGGGGCTCGCTCTCCGGGGCCCGGCGGCTGTACTGGACGTCGGTCGACGGTACGGCGGTGGCCGCGGACCGGGCCCGGACGCTGGCCTGGCTGACGGACGCCGACCCGGACCCCGCCCAGCTGGCCGCGCGCCTGGCCGGGCCCGGTCTGCCGTATCCGCTGGACGGCGGTGCCATGTGGTGCGGGGTGCACACGGTTCCGCCCGGCGACGCGCTCCGGCTGGACCGGGACGGCAACGGCGGCGCGGTACGGCGCTGGTGGCTGCCGCCGCCCGTGGGGCTGTCGGTGGCCGAGGGGGCGCCCGGGCTGCTGGCGGCGCTGCGGGAGGCGGTGTCCCTCCGGGTGACGCCGGGCCGGGCGCTGGGCGCGGACCTGTCGGGCGGCCCGGCCGCCACGGCGCTGTGCCTGCTGGCCGCGGAGGCGGGGGCCCGGCTGGTGACGTCGGGGGCGCCGGGGCCGGGCGGGGGGCTCGACGACGGAGTGCCGGGAGCGTGGGACACGGGCTGCGGGCTGCCGGGCGGCGTGCGGGGGTGGGGCGGCCTGCCGGGCCGAGGGCCCGGCGCGGCCGGGGGCCCGGGTCCCGGGTGGGGCGGTGCCCTCGGCCCGGCGTCCACCGGTCCCGGCCTGCCCGCGTGGGGGCGCCGCGAGCCGGGTGACGAACCGTCGGCCGGGCTGCGCGACCGCGCGCGGCGGCGCGGGCCGGCGAGTGTGCTGAGCGCGCAGGGGGCGAGCCGGCTGCTGCTGGGGCACGGCGGTGACGCGGCGGTGCGTCCGCCCGGCGCGTACGTCCACGCGCTGGTGCGGGACCGGCCCGTGGCGGGGCTGTGGCACGCCTTCGGCCATCGGGCACGCCTGGGGTGGTCGCCGGGCGACACCGCGCGGATGCTGCTCGACCGGGGCTCGTACCGGGACTGGCTGGGCGCGGCGGCCGACGGGCTGGACCTGGCGGCGGAGGGCACGGGGGCGCCGCACCGCTGGGGGGCGCTTCCCGCGCTGCCGCCGTGGGCGAGCGAGGAGTGCGTGGAGCTCGTGCGCGACCTGCTGCTGGGGGCGGCGGCCGGTGAGGTGGAGCCGCTGGCGGCGGACCGGGGACGGCACGCGTGGGTGCAGCGGATCCAGCGGGCGGGGCGGGCGGCCGCGTTCACCGTGCAGGACTCGGCGGCGGTCGGGCTCCCGTCGGACGCGCCGTTCTGCGACGACGGTGTCCTCGGCGCCTGTCTGGCGGTCCGCCCGGAGGAGGCGGGTACCCCCTGGGCGTACCGGCCGCTGCTGATCGAGGCCATGCGGGGCGTCCGCGCGGAGGAGTTCCGGCCACGGGTCGCGGAAGACGGGGCGCCGCCCGTGCCCGGCGAGGAGGCGTGGGGGGAGCGGGGGACGGATCCGGTGGCCTGGGTGGACGAGTCGCTGCTGGTGGCCGCGGGGCTGGCCGACGAGGAGGCGCTGCGGGAGGCCGTGCTCGGCGCCGGCCCGCCCGGGAGCGGAGTGGGCCGGTGGGAGCGGACGCTGGCGGTAGAGGCGTGGCTGCGCGAGCTCGCGGATCATCCCGTTCCGTCCGCCGTGGAGCCGTGCGAGCACGACGCCCGGGTGACGCTCTGAGCGGCGGGGCGGGCGCGGCCCCCCTCGACGGACCGTCGACTTCCGCTCGAACGGGACGCGCCGCAGGTGAATTTTCGCGACCTCCTTGTGCCGATTGATCCTGTTCTGTTCCACCTGTGTCACACCCGGCAGCGCCCTCACCCCTTGCGCCGGATACGGGGTGGGGGTATATCTGTACCCCGTCGGGAGAGATACCCCCTAGGGGTATCAAGCACAGAGAGAGGGAGCGGGCCATGGCCACCACAGCCCCACGCACGGCCACCACGACCACGACCGCCGGGACGGCCGGGGCCGAGGTGGAGCTCACCATCGGCGGGATGACGTGCGCGTCGTGCGCCGCGCGGATCGAGAAGAAGCTCAACCGCGTGGAGGGCGTGACCGCCGTGGTCAACTACGCCACGGAGAAGGCCCGGGTCTCCTACGGCGGCGAGCTGACGGTCGGCGATCTGATCGCGACGGTGGAGGCGACGGGGTACACGGCCGCGCCGGTCAGGCCGTCCGGCCCGCCCGCCGCCGGCGACGGGGAGGCCGCGGAAGGCGCGGAGGAGACGGGCGAACTCCGGTCGATACGGCAGCGGTTGGTGACCGCGGTGGCGCTGGCCGTGCCCGTCGTCGTCCTGGCGATGGTGCCGGCCTGGCAGTTCACCTACTGGCAGTGGCTGTCCCTCACACTGACCGCGCCGGTCGTCACATACGCGGCCTGGCCCTTCCACCGGGCCGCGTGGACGAACGCCCGGCACGGCGCGGCCACCATGGACACCCTGGTCTCGATCGGGACCTCGGCCGCGTTCCTGTGGTCGCTGTGGGCGCTGTTCCTCGGCAGCGCCGGGATGCCCGGTATGACGCACGGCTTCGACCTGACCGTCTCGCGGAGCGACGGCGCGGGGAACATCTATCTGGAGGCCGCGGCCGGCGTGACCGCGTTCATCCTGGCCGGGCGCTACTTCGAGGCGCGCTCCAAGCGCAAGGCCGGGGCGGCGCTGCGGGCCCTGCTGGAGCTGGGCGCCAAGGAGGTCACCGTGCTGCGCGGCGGCCGGGAGGCCCTGATCCCCGTCGCGGAGCTGATGACGGGCGACCGCTTCCTCGTCCGGCCCGGTGAGAAGATCGCGACCGACGGCCGGGTGGTGGAGGGCGGCTCGGCGGTGGACGCCTCCATGCTGACCGGTGAGTCCGTGCCCGTGGAGGTCGGCGCGGGTGACGCCGTCACCGGTGGCACCCTCAACGCGGGCGGGCGGCTCGTCGTCGAGGCCACCCGCGTCGGTGCCGACACCCAGCTCGCGCGGATGGCGCGGATGGTGGAGGAGGCGCAGCACGGGAAGGCGGCCGCGCAGCGGCTGGCCGACCGGGTGTCCGCCGTGTTCGTGCCCGTCGTCATCGCCCTGGCCCTCGGCACGCTGGTGTTCTGGCTGGCGAGCGGCGCGGGGGCGGCCGCCGCGTTCACGGCGGCCGTGGCGGTGCTGATCATCGCCTGCCCGTGCGCCCTGGGCCTCGCCACCCCGACGGCGCTGATGGTGGGCACGGGGCGCGGCGCCCAGCTGGGGATCCTCATCAAGGGGCCCGAGGTCCTGGAGACGACCCGCGCGGTGGACACCGTCGTCCTGGACAAGACGGGGACCGTCACCACCGGCCGGATGACGCTGCTGCGGACGCACACCGCGGAGGGCGTCTCCGAGACCGAGGCCCTGCGGCTGGCGGGCGCGCTGGAGCACGCTTCCGAGCACCCCGTGGCGCGTGCGGTCGCGGCCGGTGCCGCCGCCCGGGTGGGCGGGCTTCCGGTTCCGGAGGGCTTCGTGAACGTCCCCGGGCTCGGGGTGCGCGGGGTCGTGGACGGGCACACGGTGCTCGTGGGCCGGGAGGGGCTGCTGCGCGCGGAGGAGCCCGGGGCGGCCGTCCTCCCCGCGGAGCTGGCGCGGGCCCGGTCGGCCGCCGAGGCCGCGGGCCGCACGGCCGTCGTCGTGGCCTGGGACGGTGCGGCGCGCGCCGTGCTGGAGGTCGCGGACGCCGTCAAGGACACCAGCCCCGAGGCGATCCGCCGGCTGCGAGCGCTCGGTCTCACCCCGATCCTGCTCACCGGCGACAACAGGGCGGTCGCGGAGGCCGTGGCCGCCGAGGTCGGCATCGACGAGGTCATCGCCGAGGTCATGCCGCAGGACAAGGTCGACGTGGTCAAGCGGCTCCAGGCCGAGGGCCGTTCGGTGGCGATGGTCGGCGACGGCGTCAACGACGCGGCCGCGCTGGCCCAGGCCGATCTCGGGCTGGCGATGGGCACCGGTACCGACGCCGCCATCGAGGCGGGCGACCTCACGCTCGTCCGTGGCGACCTGCGCGCGGCGGCCGACGCCATCCGCCTCGCGCGGCGGACGCTGGGCACCATCCGGACGAACCTCTTCTGGGCCTTCGCCTACAACGTGGCGGCGCTGCCGCTGGCGGCCACCGGGCTGCTCAACCCGATGATCGCGGGGGCGGCCATGGCGTTCTCGTCGGTCTTCGTGGTCGGCAACAGCCTGCGCCTGCGGCGGTTCCGGGCCGGGGTCTGAGCCTTCGCGCGAGAACGCGAAGAGCGGGAGTGAAGCGTGCCGGCCGGACCCCGGGGGTCCGGCCGGCTTCGCGTCGCCGGTCCGGTGTCAGCGGGTGACGACCTTGTGGGCCGGGGTGACCTCGGGCCGGAGGTCGCCGTACCCGAGGTCGGTGATGATCGGGCCGAGCAGCTTGCCGAACTCCTCGAACGCCTCGACGGACTCCCAGACGTCGGTGACCCGCCAGCCGCCGTCGACCGGTCCCGTGGCGTGCGAGAGGAGGCCGGGGACGGGCAGGTCCGCCGGACTGGTGAAGCCCTGTCCCCCGGTGAGGCGCTCGACGCACGCCTCGTAGAGCTCCGGCCCCACTCCGGGGACGTTGAAGGTGACGATGACGGCCATGGTTCGCGCTCCTGTCGGTGACGGTTCCGCAGGGCCCGGGGCACGCGGTCCGCGCGCTCCGGCCCTCGACGCCCCCTCTGACTCCCCCTTCCGTGGCCAGGGCATACCCGGCCGTGAAGGCTCGTCGGCGCGTTCGGGGGCGGCCCGTTGGCTCGGGCGCGGGGGGCGCCGGGGACAGGGCACACCGCTTGTCGTTCGGCCCCCCGGCCGTGGCGGGTGTGCCGCGACGGGCCCCGGGGAGGCGCCGGGCGGAGAGCCCGCGCAACGAGGAAGGCCCTCCGCGGAAACCGCGGAGGGCCTTCTGTTCACCGGTGCGCCACCAGGGACTCGAACCCCGGACCTGCTGATTAAGAGTCAGCCGCTCTGACCAACTGAGCTAGCGGCGCGAGAGGAACTTTACCTCATCCGATGATCGGATCGCACCACGGAAGCCGGACGAACCCGGACAGCTGACCGTACAGCGAACGGCGAAGGGGTTCCGTTCATCTCAAAAGAGTGAAACCCGCTGGTAGTTCACTAACAGCGGCAGACTCGGAAATGTCTCTCCTTCATGGAGCACAGTGGCCTTTCCACCGTCACGCACCATGGACCCATCGCCGTCGTCGGCGCGGCCTGCCGCCTGCCCGGTGGCATCCGCGACCTCGGCGGACTCTGGTCCGCGCTCGTCGAGGAGCGGGACCTCATCAGCCCGGCGCCACCGGCCGACCGGCTCGACGCGGCCCGCTTCTCCGACCCCGACCCCGAGCGGCCGGGGAAGGCGTACACGATGGCCGGGGGCTATCTGGAGAACATCGCCGGGTTCGACCCGGAGTACTTCGGGATCTCCCCGCGCGAGGCGAAGCACATGGACCCGCAGCAGCGGCTGCTGCTGGAGATGACGGCCGAGGCGTTCGACGACGCGGCCCTCGACACGGCGGCCCTGGCCGGATCGGACACCGCGGTGTTCGTCGGGGTCAGCGACGTCTCGTACGGCGCCCTCCAGATGGCCCGCTACGACGAGATCACCGCGTACTCCATGAGCGGCTCGGCCCTGTCGATCACCGCCAACCGCCTGTCGTACGTCTTCGACCTGCGGGGCCCCAGCATGGCGGTGGACACCGCCTGTTCGTCCTCGCTCGTCGCGCTGCACCAGGCGTGCGAGACGCTGCGCGCGGGCCACGCCCGGCTGGCCGTGGCGGGCGGGGTGAACGTCCTGCTCAGCCCGTTCCCGTACATCGGGTTCTCGCGGGCGCTGATGCTCTCCCCGCGCGGGCGCTGCGCGACGTTCTCCGCCGCGGCGGACGGCTACGTCCGCTCCGAGGGCGGCGGGGTGGTGGTGCTCAAGCGGCTGGCCGACGCGCTCGCCGACGGCGACCGGGTGCACGCGGTCGTCGCCGCCAGCGGGTCCAACTGCGACGGCGGCACCTCGGGCATGACGGTGCCGAGCGCGCGGATGCAGCGGCGTCTGCTGCGCGAGGTGTACGAGCGGGCCGGCGCCGGCCCGGACCAGGTGCTGTACTTCGAGGCGCACGGCACGGGCACGCCGATCGGGGACCCGCTGGAGTGCCGGGCGGTCGGCGAGGCACTGGGCGCGCGGCGGACGGCCGGGCCGCTGCCGATCGGTTCGGTGAAGACCAACCTCGGGCACACGGAACCGGCTTCCGGCGTGGTGGGGCTCCTCAAGGCGCTGCTGGTGCTGCGGCACGGCCTCGTCCCGGTCTCGCTGCACGGGACGCCGGCCAACCCGGAGATCGACTTCGCCGCCCTGAACCTCTCCCCCGTGGCGGCCGCGTTCCCGCTGCCCGCTGTCGCCGGTGGCGTGGTGGGGGTGAACAGCTTCGGCTTCGGCGGGGCCAACGCCCATGCGGTGCTCGCCCCGGCGCCGGTACGGCCCGTGGCGGACGTGCCGGAACGGCGCGGCCCGCTGCCGCTGGTGGTCTCCGGGCGGACCCGCCGGGCGCTGGCGCAGGCGGCCGGGGCGATGGCCGGGCGGCTGGCCGGCGCCGAGGACGGGCGGGAGTTCTACGACCTGTGCTGGACGGCCTCCCGGCGGCGCACCCGGCACCCGCACCGGGCGGCCGTGCTCGCGGACGGCCCGGGGGACGCCGCCGGGCAGCTGGCCGAGCTGGCGGACGAGGAGACGTCCCCGGCGGGCGCGGCCCGGGCGGAGCGGGCCCCGGCGGGCGGTGTCGTCTTCGTCTTCTGCGGCAACGGCACCCAGTGGGCCGGGATGGGCGCGGCCCTGATGGCGGACGAGCCCGTCTTCCGCGCGGCCGTCGAGGCCGCCGATACGTATCTGCGGCCGCTGCTGGGCTGGTCGGTGGCCGAGCTGCTGGCCGCCGGGCCGGAGGAGGGCGGCGTGGCGGAGCGGATGGCCGGCACCGGCACCGCGCAGCCGGCGCTGTTCGCCTTCCAGCTCGGGCTGGTGGCGCTGCTGGCGGAGTACGGGGTGCGCCCGGACGCCGTCCTGGGGCACAGCGTGGGCGAGGTCGCGGCGGCCCGCGTCTGCGGGGCGCTGGATCCGGCGGACGCCGCGCGGGTGGTGGCCGGGCGGAGCCTCGTCCAGGCCCGTACGGCCGGTACGGGCCGGATGGCCGCGGTCGGGATGGGCGAGGAGGAGGCGGCGGAGGCGCTCGCCGCCCACGGCGGGCGGCTGGAGATCGCCGCCGTCAACAGCGCCCGGGACGTGACCGTTTCGGGAGAGCCCGGGGCGCTGCGGGCACTGGGCCGGGAACTGGCCGCGCGCGAGGTGCCGTTCCGGGAGCTGCCCGTGGACCACGGCTTCCACAGCGCGGCGATGGACGTCGTCGAGGAGCCGCTGCGGGCGGCCCTGGCGGGGCTCGTGCCCGGGGCGCCGCGGCTGCCGATGGTCTCGACGGTGACCGGCGGGCGCGTCGGGGCCGGCGAGCTCGACGCGGCGTACTGGTGGCACAACGCCCGCAGGCCCGTGCGGTTCGCGGACGCGGTGGGGAGTCTCGCCGCGGAGGGGATCGCGGCCGTGGTGGAGATCGCGCCGCAGCCGACCCTGGCCGGAGTGCTGAACCGGATCGCGGCCGACGCGCCGGGCGGGGCGTTCCCGGTGCTCTCCCCGGTGGGCCGCGAACGGTGCACCGGGCGGGCGGTGCGGCGGACGGCCGCGCGGCTGCTGGCCGCCGGGGCGGGTGACGGCGCCCGGTGGTTCCCCCGGCCCGGGTCCGTGGCCGATCTGCCGGCCTACCCCTGGCAGCGCGAGACGTACTGGCACGGCAGGCCCGAGAACTGGGTGCGGACCAGCGGCGACGGGGTGCTGGTGCACCCGCTGCTGGGCGAGCGCGCCCCCGTCCTGGAGCCGACCTGGCACACGCCGGTGGAGCGCACGCGCACCCCCTGGCTGGCCGACCACCGCGTCGCGGGGGCCGTGGTGATGCCCGCCACCGGCTACGTCGAACTGGCGCTGGCCGCCGGGCGGCAGGTCTTCGGCGGCCCGGCGGAGCTGGACGACCTGGAGATCGTACGGGCGCTGCCGCTGCCGTGGGACGCCACGATGGACGTCCGGCTGCAGACGTCGCTGTGCGACGAGGACGGCGTGGTCCGCGTCGCCAGCCGCAACGGCGACGCGGGCGGCTGGCGGCTGCACGCCCGCGGTCTGGTCCGGCGGCTCGCCGCCGAGCGGCCGCCGCCGGTGGACGTGGCCCGGGTGCGGGAGCCGCTGGCGCGCCGTGTGGGTGCGGCGGAGCACTACGGCCCGCTGGCCGCGGCCGGTCTGGAGTACGGGCCGGCGTTCCGGGTGCTGCGGGAGCTGTGGGTCGGTCCGGGACCGGAGGGACGGGACGAGGGGGAGGTGCTGGCGGCTTACCACTGCGCGCCCTCGGACGACGGCTACGGCGGGTACGTCGTCCATCCGGCGCTGCTGGACGGCGCGTTGCAGGCGGGCGCGCCGCTGCTGGCGGGCGCCGGTTGCGGCTATCTGCCGTCGCACGTCGGCCGGGTCCGGCAGTGGGCGGAGCCACCGGAGCGGGGGCTGGTGCGGGTGCGGCAGCGCTCCCGTACGCCCCGCGAGGTGGTGTGGGACGTCACGGTGACCGGCGAGGACGGCGCGGTGGCGGTGGAGCTGACGGGCTGCCGGCTGCTGCGGCTGCCGTTGCCCGCCGCCGACCGGGGCGAGGAGTTCGTCTGTGTGCTGCGCGCCGCGCCGCTGCCGGGTCAGCCGGTGCCGGCCCGGGTGCTGCCGGGGCCCCGGGAGGTGGCCGGGGCGGCGGGGGACGCGCTGGCGCGGCTGCGGGAGTCCGCCGGGACCGCGCGGTACACCGCGGTGGACGCCGTGCTGCGGAGGCTCCTCGGGGCGAGTGCGGCGCGGGCGTTCGCGGCGTTGCTCCCCGGGCGCGCGGTCTTCGCCTTCGACGACCTGCTCGACGCGGGGGTGCTGCCCCGGCACGAGAAGCTCGTGCGGCTGCTGGCGCGGGCGGCCGTGCGGGAGGGGCTGCTCGCCGAGGACGGGGAGGGCTGGCGGGTGCTCGGCGCCGGGCAACTGCCCGACCCGACGCGGCTGTCCGGTCTCGCCGGCCATCTGCCTTCCTGCGTGCTGAACGCGCGGGCCGCCCTGCGTCTGCCGGCGCTCCTGTGCGGGCGGCGCGATCCGCTGGAGCTGCTGTTCCAGGACAGCGGCCCGGAGACCGTCCAGCAGTTCTACGACCTCAACCCGCCCGCCGCGTTCCACAACCGGATGGCGGCGGAGCTGCTGCGCGAGCTCGTCCGCGGCTGGCCGGCGGACCGGCCGTTGCGGGTGCTGGAGGCGGGCGCCGGCACGGGCGGGCTGACCGCGCACCTGCTGCCCCTGCTGGACGCCCGTGCCCGGTACGTGTTCACGGACGTCTCCGGGGCGTTCTTCCCGGCGGCCCGGGCCCGGTTCGAGGCGTACGACGGGCTGATGTCGTACCGCGTCCTCGATCTGGACGCCGACCCGGTGGAGCAGGGCTTCGAGGAGGGCGCGTTCGACGTGGTCGTGGCCGGGTTCGCCCTGCACACGGCGGCGGACCTGCGGGCGGCCCTGCGGCGGCTCGCCCGGCTGCTGGTGCCCGGCGGCCATCTGCTGGGCCTGGAGTTCCACGAGCCGGAGACCCTGGCCCTGATGTTCGGCACGCTGGAGGACTTCTGGCACACCGAGGACCCCGAGATCCGCCCGGACTCCCTCCTGCTGCCGCGTGAGCGGTGGCCAGCCGTGCTCGCGGGCAGCGGCTTCGAGGAGCCGCTCCTGCTGGGCGCCGGCACCTCGCCCCTCCGGGAGCACCTCTCGGTGCTCTTCGCCCGGACCCCGGTGGGCGCCCCGGAGCCGGATCCGCCGGAGACCGGCGCCGCCCCGGAGACCGACGGGGTGTCGTGGACCCTGGTCGTCGAGGACGAGGAGGAGCGCGGCTTCGCGGAACTGCTGGCCGCGCGGCTCGGCGCGGCCGGGGCCGGTGCGCGGGTGGTGCCGGTGCCGGACGGCCCGGAGGCGTGGCGGGAGCTCCTCGGGCGGGAGCCGGACAGCGCGGTGGCGCTGCTGCTCGGCCGGGGCCCGGACCGGGACGCCGAGGGCGACCCGGTCGCCTGTGCCGGGACCGCCGTCCGCCGGGCCGCCGTCCTGCGGTCGCTGGCGGTGGCCGACGCGGCTCCGGCGGACGGGTGGTCCCGCCGGTTCGTCCTGGTCACCCACCCCAGTGGTGCCCTGCCCGCCCCGGAGCGCCCGGCTTTCCCCGGGCAGGCCGCCGCCTGGGGCGTGGCCCGCACCCTGGCCAACGAGACGGCCGTGACGGTGCGGCGGATCTCGCTGGACCGCGGCGCCGACCCGGCCGGGGACGCGGCGCGCCTGGCCCACGAGCTGCTCGCCGGCGCGTCCGGCGAGGAGGCGGTGGAGGACGAGGTCGCGCTGACCCGCGGCGGCCGGTTCGTCGCCCGCGTGGAGCGGCCGGTGCCCGCAACGGAGGTGGTGGAGCCGGACGGCGGGGTCGCGTACCGGCTGCGCGTCGACGGCCAGGGCCTGGCCTTCGGCCTCGCGTGGACCGAGGCCCCCCGCCCGGCCGCCCCGGGCCCGGGGGAGATCGTCATCGCGGTGCGGGCGGCGGCGCTGAACTACCGCGACGTGATGGTCGCCACCGGGCTGCTGCCCCCCGTGGCCGAGGACGGGGTGTCCTCGGAGGAGTTCCTGGGCCTGGAGGGTGCCGGGACGGTCACGGCCGTCGGCGAGGGCGTCGGGCACCTGGCCGTCGGGGACCGGGTGTTCGGTGTGCTCCCGGGCTCCTTCGCCTCGTACGTGCGGGTCCCCGCCGCCGCCGTGCGGCCGATGCCGGCGGGTCTGACGTTCTGCGAGGCGGCGACGCTCCCGGTGGCGTTCTTCACGGTCCATCACAGCCTGCGGCACCTCGCCGGGCTGCGGGCGGGCGAGACGCTGCTCGTCCACGGGGCGGCCGGCGGGATCGGCATGGCCGCCGGCCAGTACGCCCGGCTGGCCGGGGCCCGGGTGATCGCGACGGCGGGCAGCCCTGCCAAGCGCGACCTGGCGCACGCCGCCGGGGCCGAACTCGTGCTGGACTCGCGCGGTCACGGGTTCGCCGACCGGATCCGCCGGCACACCGGCGGCCGGGGCGTCGACGTCGTGCTCAACTCCCTCGGCGGGGAGGCCGCGGCCCGCTCCCGTGAACTGCTCGCCCCGGGCGGCCGGTTCATCGAGCTGGGCAAGCGCGACATCTACGGCAACCAGCGCATGCTGCAGAAGCCCCTGGCGGCCAACGCCACCCACTGCGTCGTCGACGCGGCGCAGCTGGCCTGGCAGGCGCCCGGGCACACCGGGAAGGTGTTCGACGAGGTGCTCGCCCGGGTGCGCGCCGGGGAGTATCTGCCCCTCCTCCACCAGGCGTACCCCGCGCACCGTGTCGACGAGGCATTCCGCCTCATGCAGCACTCCAAGCACATCGGCAAGCTCGTCGTCACCTTCGACGATCCCGTGCCGGTCCGCCGCTCCCCCCGCCCGGCGGAGGCGGAGACCGAGGGCACCTGTCTGATCACCGGCGGCCTCGGCGGGTTCGGGGCGGAGACGGCTCGGTGGCTGGCCGGGCGCGGCACCCGTCACCTCGCCCTGGCGGGCCGCCGCGGCGGGACGACCCCCGGGGCCGGGGAGCTCCTGGCGGAGCTGCGCGGACTCGGGGCGGACGTCCGGGCGTACGCCGCCGACGTCGGCGACCCCGCGGCGGTACGGCGGCTGGTGGCGGACATCGAGGCCACCGGGCACCCGGTGCGGAGCGTCGTGCACGCCGCCATGCACCTCGACGACGACGTCCTCACCGAGCTCACCGACGACCGGCTCCGGGCGGTCCTCGCCCCGAAGTGGACCGGCGCCCTGCTGCTGGACGCGCTGTGCCCGGAGGCGGACCTCCTCGTCCACTCCTCGCTCAGCGCGCTGGTCGGGACGCCGCGGCAGGCCGGTTACGTGGCCGCGAACCTCGCGATGGAGGCCCTGGTGCGCGCCCGGCGGGCGGCGGGCCGCCCCGGGCTGGCCGTGGCCTGGGGCGCCCTCGGCCGCGTCGGCTATGTGGCGCGCAACGACCTGACCGGGTCACTGACCGCCATGGGCCTCCTGCCGGTCGATCCCCGGGACGCCCTCGCCGCCCTGGACGGGTTCCGGGGCCGGGGGGCCGAACGCGCCGTTCTCGCCCGGTGCGACTGGAGCCGGATGTCCGTGCTCGCTCCTTCGCTGCGCCGCCCCCGGTTCGCCCCGGTGCTGCCCGCCCCGGTCGAGGGCGGCGACCTGCTCCTGGAGGAACTCCTGGAACGGCTCGCCGCGGCCACCCCGGCGGAGGCCGAGGCGATGGTCGAGGACCTGATCACCGCCATGGTCGCCGACGTCCTGCACATGCCGCCGGACGAGGTCGACCGGCACCGGCCCATGCAGGAGTACGGCATGGACTCCCTCATGGGCATGGAGATGCTCGCCAAGTTCCGCAAGAACCTCGACCAGGAGGTCCCCGTGATGGAGTTCCTGCACTCGGACGGCTCCGTCCGCGGCATCACCGAGGCCGTCCTGCCCCATCTGCTGAAACAGGCGCGCGCGAGCGCCTCGGCCCGGGCGCTCCCGGGCCTGCCCGCCGCGCCCGTCGCCGGCCGTCCGGCGGGTGGCCCGTGACCGTCGTGCTGACCGGCGCCACCGGCTTCCTCGGCTCCCGGCTGCTGCGCGGACTGCTGGCCACGGGGACCGCCCCGGTCACGGTGCTCGGCCGGGACGGGCGGCGGCCCCTGGCCGAGCGGGTGACGGGCGCGCTGCGCGACTGCGGGGCCGGCGAGGACGAACTCCTGCGCGCCCGGCGGCGGGTGACGGCCGTCCCGGTCGACCTGACCCGGCCGCGGCTCGGGCTGACGCCCGACGCGCACCGGTGGCTGGGCGAGCGGGCCACGTCGATCTGGCACTGCGCGGCGGCGCTGTCGCTGGTGGACACGGAGGCCACGCTCACCCCGGTGAACGTCACCGGTACCTGCCGCCTCACGGAACTCGCCGACCACGCACCCGCCGAAGTGCCCTTCCTGCACATCAGCACCGCCTATGTGAGCGACGGACCCGCACCGGACTCCCGGGAGCGGCGCGCCGCCCCGGCCCTGGCCGACGCCTTCACCGGCTACCAGCGGACCAAGCGGCGGGCCGAGGAGGTCGTGCGCGCCTGGGCCGACGGGCGGCGCCCGGCCCTGGTGCTGCGCCCGAGCGTCCTGGCCACCGACGGCCCGCTCCCCGACACGGCCGCCCAGCAGCCGCTGTCCACCCTCGGTGCCGGGCTGCGCACCGTGATCGAGCAGGTGCCGCCGTCGCTGCGCGGCCTCCTGCTCGGCAGGCGGGCGGGGCTGCCCCGGCTGCGCGTCCGGCTGCTGGGCGACCCCGCCGCCCGGGTGAACATCGTCCCCGTCGAGTACGTCGTCGACGCCATGCTGCGCCTGGCGGCGCTGCCGCACCCGCCGGGAGTGACGACCTATCCCCTGGTCCACCCCGCCGAGACCCCGGCGAGGTCGCTGGTCGCCGCCGTCGCCGAACTGCTCCCCGGCGTCGAGCTGATCCTCCAGCCCGTCGTCGACCGGCCCAACTTCGTCGAGCGGCAGATCAATCCGGTCCTCGCGAACCTCCTCCGGCACGACTGGCGGAGCCGGGCGGACGGCTGTGTCCCGCTCCGGCACGCCCTGCCCGGTCTGCCCTCCCCCGCCCCCGTCGACGGCGCGTATCTGCGCGCCGCCATGAACGTCCGTCTTCCCGTGTCCCCTTGAGAGGAACCCCTTGGTGAACCCCGGCGGCCCCGGCAACCACGACGACCGCGTGCCTCCCGGCGGTACGGCCTGGAAGAAGGCCGCCGCCGTCGCCGTCCCCGCGCTGGCGGCGGTGGCGGTGATGGCGGTGGCGATGTCCGAGGGGGTGCTGGCGTCCTCCTTCGCGGTGTCCGGCACCGCCTTCCAGGTGTCCTCGGGCCGTCTGACGAGCCAGGGCCTGGCCTCGTACGTCCAGGTCGACCGGTCCGCCGACGGCACCGGTCACCCGGCCGCGCTGCTCGGCATCGGCGACGCCACCCTGACGGACCTCTGCCAGTCCTCGCGGGTGGACACCCCGCTCGGGCAGGTGGTGTTCAAGCTGACGGCGGGCGGCGAGGCGGGCGAGGTGACCGCGAGCGACCTGGTGATCGACGGCGAGGACCTGGTCGGCGACGCGCGCTTCGGCGACGTGCAGATCGGGCGGGACGCCTCGACGCTGGACCAGGTGCCCGGGGTGCGCGGAGAGGCGGGCGCGTTCGGCCTCCAGGCCTCGGAGGTCACGGTCTCGGGGGTGCGGTCGCACGCCTGGTCGGCGACCGGCGGAAACTTCCGTCTCAAGGGGCTCTCGCTGAAGGTGAGTCTGGACGGCCCGGCGTGTTTCTGAACTCCCGCCCGGCACGGGCGCGGTGGCGTCCCGCGCGCGCCTGGCGCCGGACGCGGCCGTTCTGGGCCGGTGTGCTGCTGGTCCTGGGCGGCGCCGAGATCACGGCCAGCCCGCTGTCACCGCTGCCGGTCGTGGTGAGCCTCGGGCTCGGCGGCGTCGCGGCGATCGGCATCGGCGCCGCGCTGATCACGGCCGGCCTCTTCCTGTGGTTCCTGCCCCACACCCACCACTACGTCGGTGTGCACGCGGTGATCCTGTCGGTGGTCTCCTTCGCCGCCACCAACCTGGGGGGCTTCCTCATCGGCATGCTGCTGGGCATCGCGGGCGGCGCGATGGGCTTCGCCTGGACGCCGGGAGCGGGCGGCGGGCGGACGGCGGGGACGGACGGTCCGGGTCCGGACCCCGCCTCCGGCCCGGGGAGCGCGGGCCCCTCACCCGCGGACTCCGGTCGCGAAGGACCGGCTTCCCCGCCGTCCGGCCATCTCGCGGTGGCCCTGCCCCTCGTCCTGCTCGCGGGCCTGGCCGTGCCGGGGCCGGGGCCCCGCCCGGTGGCGCTCCCGTCAGGGCCGCCCGTACCCCGCCGACCGTGACCACGACCCGCTTCTCGCCGGACGGCTTCACCCTGGCGGGCGTCACCGAGGTGCCCACCGCCGCCGGGCCGCTCAGGGCCATGGTGCTGCGCATGCGGGCGGCCTCCCTCAGCGGCTACCGGCTACGGACCCGCGACGGCGGCGGCGAACTCGCCCTCGACGCCCGGGAGCTGAGGCTGAACGGTGACGTGACGCTCTACCTCACCCGCCTCAGCGGCTGCGTCCAGGGCCTGCTCTGCCTGACCTTCACCCCGGACGCGCTGCCCGTCCCTCCTGTGTCCCCGCCGTTCGCCTTCATGACGGACGTCACCGCCGAACAGGCCCTGGTCACCAGCGACACCATCGACGCCGACGGCCTGGCCCTCGCTACGCCCGCGCCGGGGGCCCGCCGGCGGCCCGGCTGATGGCCGCCTCCACGGCGGAGACGCGTTCCGCGAGGAGGCCCAGGGCGGCGACCGCGCGGGTCAGCGGATCGGCCTCGGGGCCGCCGAGGGCGTGGACGCGGACGTACGCGGCGTTGATCTCCCGTCGGCGGTCGGCCTGTTCCGGGGTGAGGGTGCCCCGGAGCTCGGCGAGCTTGAGGAGGTTGGCCTCGGCGTCCGCGGCGAGGGTACGGGCCTCGCCCGCGTAGTGGTCGTCGACGACGGCGGCGAGTTCGGCGTCGGTCATCACCGCCGCGACGCGTTCGGTGATCCGGTTCATGTCGCGGTACGAGCCCTGGAGCAGGAAGGGCGGCTCGGTGCGGGTGGCGTCGCTCCGAGCGGCCGAGTCGATGTAGGCGGCGTTGACCGCGAGGACCGTCCGCCGCGCCGCGAGGACGTGCCGCAGGACGGCCAGGACGCGGTCGAGTTCGGCCGGCGGGTAAGGGTGCGCGAGCTCGCCCGCCGCCACGCCCGTGTCGCCCTCGGCCAGCCGGACCAGCAGCGGCAGGTCGCCCGGCGGCCGGCCGGCCAGCGGGGCGAGGACGGGGTGGGAGGTCAGGGCGTTCTCCACGAAGCTGAGGGCGAAGACGTCCTCCTTGCCGGCCAGCACGTCGCCGAGGTTCCGCACGTCGGCGCGGTTGGCGAGCATGTCGGGGAGGTGGAAGCGCTTCCCGGACCCGGTGTAGGGGTTGCCGGCCATGCTGACGGCGAAGCGCTTGCCCCGCAGGTCATAGGTGCGGGGCTCGCCGTCGAGCACGCCCTCGACGCGGCGCTGCGCGTCGCACAGGGAGAGGAACTTCTCCAGGAGTTCGGGCGAGGTGTGCTGGATGTCGTCGAGGTGCAGCAGGGTGTTGTTGCCCGCCGCCAGCGCGAAGTTGATCTTCTCGACCTCCTGGCGGGCGGTGGCGTCGGGGGCCTCGGCGGGGTCCAGGGAGGTGGTGCCCCGGCCGAGGGCCGGGCCGTTCACCTTCACGAAGACGAGGCCGAGGCGGTCGGCGACGTACTCCATGAGCGTCGTCTTGCCGTAGCCGGGCGGCGAGAGGAGCAGCAGCAGGCCGCTCCGGTCGGTGCGGGCCCCCTCCCCCGCCGTGCCCAGCTGTTTGGCGAGGCTGTCGCCGACGAGCGGGAGGTAGACCTCGTCGACGAGGCGGTTGCGGACGAAGGCGCTCATCACCCTGGGCCGGAGGCTGTCGAGGCGCAGCCGGGCGCGTTCGCGCGCCACGAGCGCGTCGCGCTGCCGCTGGTAGGCGCGGAAGGCGGGCACGTCGTGCGCGCGGAATCGGTCCGTACGGGCGTGGAATTCGTCGATCCGGAGGGTGAGACGGCGGTCGGTGACGCGGGGGTGGGTGCCCAGCAGGCCGTCGACGGTCGCGGTGAGCGGGGCGTCCACGGCCCGGCGGGGCAGGAGGGGGCTGACCTCGGCGGCCACGGCCTCGGCGAGGTCGCCGGGGTCGGTGTCCTCGCCGGAGGCGGCGGCGTACGCGCCGAGCCAGGCCAGGGCGAGCCGGTGGCGGGCCTGTAGGCCGGTCGTGGCCCGCAGGTCCGCCGCGTAGGAGGTGCCGTCCACGGCCTTGTGGAAGGCGTCGAGGAGGGCGCGGGCCGGTGCCGCGGTGGCGAAGCCGTCGGCCCCGGCGGCCAGGTGTTCCACGAGGTAGGCGGCCGCGGCGGCGGCCGGGACGTCCCCCAGGTCCGCGTCCGCCGCGAACCGCGCGACGTCCTCGGCCAGTTCGGCCTTGAGGGCGTCCATCGCCTCCGGCCGTCCGAAGGCCGCGCGCGCCCGTCCGAGCGACACCGCGCGGCGGGCGGTCTCCTCGCGGGTGGCCGCGTCGGGCCCGTGGGCCCAGTACGTCTGCGCGGCGGCCCGTGCCCCGGCCGGGTGCCACAGCAGCCCGGCTCCGGCGCGCAGCCGCAGGAGGGCGGTGAGGAGGGCGGTCGCGTCGTGGTCGTGGACGCCGCGTTCGTAGCCCTCGTCGTAGGCGGCCTCGGCGGCCCGCCGTACGAGGGCGGGCAGGTCGGCCTCCTGGAGCGCCGCCGGGTCCTCGGTCGCGAGGATCTTCGCGGCGAGGTGTTCGGCGCGGTAGACCTCCGGGGACTCGGAGGGCAGCAGCCGGTCCCGGTGGAGGCGGCCGGCGGTGAGAACGGGGTCGGTGACGGGGGCGCGGTAGTCGGTACCGGTGAGGGCGAGGGCCAGGCCGTCCCCGTGCGGTACGAGCGTGAGTTCGGCGGGCCGGGTGGTGACGGTGAAGCGGTGCCGCCCGAGCCTGACGGTACGGCCGGCCGTACCCGTGCCGTCGCCGTGGCCGTCGGCGAAGAGGTCGGCGCGGTCGCGCAGGGCGCGTACGGCCTCCTGGCGGGCCGCCGTGAGCCGGCCCTCCAGCTCGTCGGCCCGCACCGGGTCGTCGAGCCCGCGCAGCTCGACGGCGGTGCGCCGGACCTTGGCCACCATGGGGTCGGAGGCGAAGTAGGTGTGCACCGCGTCCTGGTCGGCCAGGGCGGCGGCGCGGCGGCCGATCGTCTCCAGGACCCTGACCGCGGAGCCGGCGAGGCGTTCAGCCTGCCGGGCGCGGGCGTCCTGGAGGGACTGCCGCCGGGCGGAGAAGGCGTCGTGGACGTCGCCGCGCCGGGTCGCCAGCTCGGCGAGGAAGCCGTCGTGGCCGGCGAACCGGGCTTCGAGGTCCTCCAGGCGGAGGAGGAGGCGGCCGAGCTCGTCCTCGCAGCGCTCGGGGGTGTCGGCGGCGGCGAGCGCGCCGGTGACGGCCTGGCCGAGCAGGGCGGTCTCGGCGGTGAAGGCGGACCGGCCCTCGTGCTCCTGGAGGGCGCGGCGGCGCGCGGTCAGCGTGGCGCGGGCGCGGTTGAGGCCGCCGAGCACCTCTCCGACGTGTTCCAGGACGGTGGTGCGGACGGTGGCGTCGCCGATGTCCAGGCCGGTGACGACCTCGGTGAGGACCTGGAGTCCTTCGGTCCGTTCGGTGATCCGGTCGGCGAGGGGGTCCGCCCCGGCTGCGGTGGTGAGGGCCTCCGCCTCGGCGGTCAGGGCCTCGGTGTCGGCGTGGTCGGCGGCGAAGGCGTCCGGCCGTCGGAGGAAGGCGACGGCACGGCGCGCGGTGGCGGTGATGTCGCCCGCCACGTCGTCGGCGAGGGTGTCGACGCGCGGGATGTCGGCGTAGGGCATCTCGCGCAAGGCCGCCAGGCGGCCCTGGGCCCGGCGGAGTTCGGTGATCCGCTCGACCCACGCGCCGGCCGTGCGGGGCGCCTCGCCGCGGATGCGGCGGACGAGCGAGGCGATGTGCACGGCGGCCTCGCCCAGTGCGTCGGCGGCCTGCCGGGTGAGGGCCTGGACGGCCCCGGACTCGCGCAGGACCTGTTCTGCGGTGGCGCGGACGGCGGCGAGGGGGGTGTGCAGCCCGCCGAGGCCGGGTTCGGCGAGCCAGGGGAAGCGGTCGGTGACGCGCGCGCAGGCCGCGACGAGGGGTTCGAGGGCGGCGGGCGTCGGGGCGGTGCCGGGGATCGCGCGGGCCAGGGAGAGGCAGGCGGAGAGGCAGCGCACCAGGTCGGCGTTGCCGACGCGCGCCAGCGGGCCGTCGGCCACGGCGGGCGCGGCGGCGGCGTGCGCGTCGGAGCGGAACGGGGTCCGCCAGACCTGGAGGGTGTGCGCGCGGGACGGCCCTTCGGCACCGGCGCGCAGGACGACGAGCGTGCCGTCGTCGAAGAGGGCGTGGCCGTGGCAGACGAGCGGGGTGGCGGCCTCCTCGCGGAGGGTGTTGTACGGGAGCAGCACGGTGCGCCCGTCCTCGGGCGCGCGGAAGGAGTAGAGGACGTCCTCGCCGTTCGGCGCGGTCACGGCCGCGTCGAAGCGGAGTCCCGCGGTGTCGGTGTCGAAGGTCCTGGTGGCGCCGGTGGCGAGGTGGTAGCCGCCGGGGAAGACGATGCCCTGGTCGTCGGGGAGGCGCAGGCAGGCCCGGCCGATGCCGTCCTGGCGGGTCACGGTCCCGGTGGCGGTGTCGAGGACGAAGTGGCGCGGCGCGGCCTCGTTGTACGGGCGGACGCGCAGCAGGAGGAGCGTGCCGGCGCGGGCGTGCGCGATCTCGGCGTCGGCGAGGGACTGGAGCGGTTCGTCGACCGGTTCGCTGTGGACGCCCTCGGCGGACTCGGTGGTGTTCTCGGTCTTGACGGTGAGGGTGCCGCCGACGGTGGAGACGAACGCCTCGCCCGCGACGGAGACGTGGGGGTGCCGGCCGAGTACGTGGTCGTCGCGGGTGGCGGGCGTCCAGGTGAGCTCCTGGGACGGCGGGAGTGCGTGGTCGCGCTCGCCGTGCGCGTCCAGGTAGTCGGGGGTGCCGTCGGGGGCGAACCGCCAGCGCAGTACCCGCAGGTCGCCGGGGCGCGGGCCGGTGCGGAAGGCGGCGAGGAGCTTGCCGTCGGCCCGGTGGAGGCGGACGAGCGCCGCGTCGCGGTAGTAGCGGTGGAGCTCGGCGAAGTCCTTGGTGAAGCCCGGGTCGTGGAGCAGCCCGGGGAGGGCGTCGGCGGGGGCGGCGACGAGGGTGACACGACGCCCGGCACCGTCCGGGACCGCGGCACCGTCCCCGGAGCCCATGCCGGTCGGGGCCGCCACGCCGCCCACAGAGCCCGTGACCGGAGCAAGCCCCGCGCCCGCGCCTTCCAGGGCCACGGCACCACCCGTGCCGCCCGCCCCGCCGTCGACGCGCACGGTGTGGAGGGTGAGGACGTCGGAGACGGCCGTCTCCGGGCCCGTACGGGCGGGTGCGTGGACGCCGAGGAGCAGATGGCCGCCGGCGGCCGCGATGTCGCGCGGTTCGCACGGGTGCTCCGTGCGGAGCACGGCGGTGCCGAGGAGGCTCAGCCCGGTGGAGCCGAAGGTCGCCGCCCGCCGGGCGTTGAGCTCCTCGGCCCGGCGGCGGAGCTCACCGGCCTGTGCCGTGAGCCGGTCGCGCAGCACCTCGTAGGTCGCCGCGTCCGGCCCGGCGAGCCCCGCCGCGGTGCCGTCCCCGTGCGTGGCGGGGGCGGTGTCCGCGCCCGGCTTGCCTCGCGTGTCCCGGCGTTCGGTGATCACGTCGTTCCCGGCCTTCCGTTTCGTACTCTGCCCTGCCGCCGCTCGCTTGAGGGCGCTTTGCTTGTCGGGGGCTTGCTTGTCGGGGGGCGGGCGCCGGTGCTCACCGGCCGCCCGCCCGGCGGCGCTCGTCCGCCGCCGGTCGCCGCACGGCGGGCCGCGTCCCGGCGCCCACCGGCCGGTCCGGCGTCGGGGGCCCGTCCACCGGCGCCCCCGACGACCGGCCGCCGCGCGGCGACCCGCCTCCGGAGACCCGCGCCCGCACCGGTTCGGTGCCCGGACGCCCGTCCACCGGCACGCCCTCCCATCGGCCGCCGCACGGCACTCGCCCGCGGACGACCGCCCCCGCCGGCTACTTCCCCGCGCCGTTCACCGACGCCGGTGCGGCGCCGGCGCCCAGCAGTTCGGCGAGGCTGGTGTCCGCCAGCCCGCCGGCCCGTGCGGACTCCAGCAGGCCCTGGAGGGCGCCCGCCCGGGGGCCGCCCCCGGCGATCAGCCCGCTGAGGGCGCCGGCGAGGGTGAGGTCGCGCAGACCCGCCGGGACGGGTCCGGCGGCCAGGGCGCCGAGGTCCCGGGTGAAGGACGAGTCGTCCTTGTCGAGCCACGGGCCGGCCAGGGTCCGTACGGTCTCGGAGCGGTCGACGAAGGCGTCGACACCCTTGCCGAGCGCGATGGAGTTCACCAGCCGGTCGAAGAAGACGCTGTCGCCGCCGACGATGTCGATCTTCGCGTTCTCCAGGCCGGTGGCGAGGAGGCCCGCCTGGGCCTCGGCGACCTGCCGCTGTGTCTCGATGCCGGCCAGCCGGACGTCCTTCTCCGCCTCCAGGCGCAGCCGGAACTCCTCGTGCTCGCGGCTCGCGGCGTCCAGCGCCGCCATCGCGGCGGCCTTGTCCGTGAGCCCCTCGGCCTCGGCCTGGAGCTTCCGCTTGAGCCCTTCGGCCCCGGCGAACGCCTTCTCCCTGGCCACCTCGGCCTCGGCGTGCCCGACCTTGCCGATCGCCTGGGCGGTGCGCTCGCGCACCTCCGCCTCCGCGAGTCCGACGGCCGCCGCGTCCGCCCGCTTGCCGTCGGCCAGCCGGACGGCGGCCTCGGCGTCGAGCTCGGCGGCCTTGCGGCGCGCCTCGGCCAGGGTCAGGGTCTCGGCGGCCCGGTGGCCGGCCGCCTGCTCGGCCGCCTCCGCGGCCTTGATGTCCTTGACCAGGCGCTCCTGCGCCTCGGCCTCGGCACGGATGACGGTGGCCTGCCGCTCGCGCTCGGCCTCCTCGACCGCGCGGAGCTTCTTGATCTCCTCCTCCTGGGCGGCGACGGTCCGCTCGACCGCGATCCGCTCCCGGACGACGTCGGCGATCTCCCGCTTCTCGGCCTCGACCTCCTTGTCGGCGGCGATGCGGCGCAGCTGGGTCTCCCGCTCGCGCGCGATGACCTCCAGCATCCGGTCCTTCTCGATCCGCTCGCTCTCGACGGCGATGACCCGCTCGCGGTTCTTCTGCGCGACGGCCACCTCGCGCTCGCGGTTCTCGTTCTGGATGCCGAGCGCCTCCTCCGTCTTGAGGTGGGCGCTGTGCGAGCGCAGCCGCTCCTCGGCCTGCACCCGGGCGGTCTCGGCCTCCTCCCGGGCCCGTACGGTCTCGATCTCGCGCTGCTGCTTGATCTCGGCGTCGGCCTGGCGGCGCTCCAGTTCGAGGACCGCCTCCCGGGCCTCGACGTTCTGCCGGGTGATCTCCTTCTCCTCGGTGCGCTGGAACTCGTTGGTGCGCACGTGCTCGATGGCCGTCAGCTCGGTGATCTTGCGGATGCCCTGGGCGTCGAGGATGTTCGCGGCGTCCAGCTGGGTCATCGGGGTCTGCTCGAGGAAGTCGATGGCGGCGTCCTCGAGGTGGTAGCCGTTGAGGTCGGTGCCGATGACCGCGATGATCCGGTCCCGGAACTCCTCGCGCTTGGTGTAGAGGTCGACGAAGTCGAGCTGCTTGCCGACGGTCTTGAGCGCCTCGGAGAACTTCGCGGCGAAGAACTCCTGCAAGGTACGCGGGTCGCTGGCCCGGGCCGTGCCGATGGCCTGGGCGACCTTGACGACGTCCTCGACGGTCTTGTTGACGCGCACGAAGAAGTTGATGTGGATGTCCGCGCGGATGTTGTCCTTGCAGATCAGGCCCTCGCGGCCGGTCCGGCGGATCTCGATGGTCTTCACCGAGATGTCCATGTACTCGGCCTTGTGCAGCACCGGCAGGACCACGGCGCCGGTGAAGGTGACGTCGACGCGTTTCGTCTTGGAGATGATCAGCGCCCGGCCCTGCTCGACCTTGCGGAAGAGGCGGCTGACGGTGAAGAACACACCGAGGGCGATGAGCAGCAGGACGGCGACGAGCACGCCGACGCCGATGGCGGTGGCATCCATGGGGAACCTCTGTCGTGTGGGTCGCGAGGGGCCGCGGGCGGGCGCGGGCGTCGCGAGTGAAGAAACGTTTGTGCACTGAGGCGTGCGGGATGGGGGCGGCCGGTCAGGCGGCGGGGCGCTCCGGGCCGGGTGCCGCGTCGAAGGGCGCGACCCGGAAGAACTCGCCGTCGGCGTCGTAGTCGAAGATCAGCGCGGTCGCGCCGGCGGTGAGGCCGGGTTCCCCGGGGTGGAGCGGCTCCGGGCCGCCGTCCCGTCGCGGGGCCGGTTCCGCGCGGACCTGGACGATCGCCGTCGAGCCGTCCTCGGCGGTCACCTCGGCCTGCCCGAAGTCGGGCCCGACCCGGCCCGTGCGGATGACGCAGACGCGGCCGACGAAGTCCAGCCGTGAGGGCGGGCGTTCGTCGGGGAAGAGGTGGCGGAGCGGGCGTACGAGCACCCAGGCGGCGGCCCACGAACCGGCGAGCGCGCCGGCCAGCACGCCCACGGACAGGGCCGCCCAGAGCAGGGCGGGAACGTCCGCGTCGGCCAGCAGGGCGGTGCCCGCGAGGGACAGGAACCAGGCGACGGCGATCAGCAGGGACAGCACGACGGAGACGGGCACCCCGCCCAGGCCGGCCGCGGCCACGAGGCCTGCCGGACCGCCGGGACCGGCGCCGTCGACGCCCTCCGGGCCCGTGTCGAGGTCCCCGGCGTGGCCGTGGTCGCCCGGGTCCAGGCCGCCGGCCAGGACCAGCAGCCAGTAGCCGACGACGACCAGCAGCGCGAAGCCGAAGAGGACGGCCGGGAAGCCCAGCGCGGCGGCGAGGAAGTCGTGCACGCACCCGCCCCCTTCGTCCGATGTTGTCCCTGTTACCCGCGGGGGCCCCGGCGCCGGATGGCGTTGCCGTGTTCCGACGCCGAGGCCTTCCCCCGTTTCCCGCACCCCCAGGTTGCCATTCGTTGCCATATCCATGCATTGCCGGATCCCGGCAATCTTTACGCTTCCTTAATGCAGGGTGCTGCCCTCCGGCGGCCGTCTGGCACCCTGAGCAACGCGCGCGACAGGAAATCATCAGGAGCGCGTCAGGAAACAGGGAGACCGCGTGACGCAGCAGGACATATCCGGGGAGTATCTGGACGGCTATGCCGAGATCCTCACCAGGGTCTCGGCCACCGGCCGCCGGCTCAGCCGCGACGAGCTGGAATCGCGCCGCGCACTCGGCGAGCGGGCCGCCGAGCGGGGGTGCGGGCTGCGACAGCTGGTCATCGGCCACCTCGCCACCACCCGGGAGGTCTGGTCCGCGCTCCCCACCTCCGGCGGCGCGCCCGGTGCCCGAGCCACCGCCGAGACCGTCCTCGCCGCGACCGAGCAGGCCGTCGACGCCTTCGCCGAAGGCTACGAGCGCGCGCAACGGCTGGCCGTGCGGCAGGAGGAGGCGGCCCGCCGGGAGTTCATCGACGACCTCCTCTACGGGCGCAGCGACCTGGGCCGGCTCGCGGAGCGCGCCGAGCGCTTCGGGCTGCGGCTGGCCCGCGCCCACGCGGTGGCCGTCGCGGCCGGCCCCGAGCCGTACGACGACACCCACCCCGTGATGCGGCGGGTGGAGAGCGCGCTCCACGTCCGTTTCGGAGAGCGGCAGATCCTCCTGACGACCAAGGACGGCCGGCTGATCTGTGTCGCGCCGGGCGACCAGGACGACGTCCTGCGGTACTTCACCAAGCAGGCGCACACCGCGACCGAGGGCGGCCAGGTGGCGATCGGCCGCGCGCACCCCGGCGCGGGCGGGGTGGTGCACTCCTACGAGGAGGCCCTCGGCGCCCTGGACCTGGCCGGCCGGATGGGTCTCGAGGCGCCCGTACTGCGCGCCGCGGACCTGCTGGTCTTCCCCGTCCTGACGCGGGACCGGCAGGCCATGGCCGATCTGGTCCGCTCCACGCTGGGCCCGCTGCGGCAGGCGCGCGGCGGCGCCGAGCCGCTGCTGGAGACGCTCACCGCGTACTTCGACTCCGGGTGCGTGGCCGCAGAGGCGGCCCGCCGCCTCTGCCTGAGCGTGCGGGCCCTCACCTACCGGCTGGAGCGCATCCACCGGTACACCGGCTCGGACCCCGCCGACCCGATGCACCGCTACACCCTCCAGACGGCGGTCATCGGCGCACGCCTGCTGGACTGGCCGGCACAGGAACTCTGAGGACTCAGGAGGTCCCGGAATCCCCGCGGGGCCGGGGGGAGAGGCGGGGCAGGTGGAGGCCGTAGTACAGCGCGCCCGTCCGGATCGCGAAGACGGTCCCCGCCGAGATCACCGTGGCCGGGGTGTCGCCCATGCCCAGCCGGTCCAGCAACAGGTAGCAGCCCGCACCGGCCAGGGCGGCGGTGGCGTAGACCTCCTCGCGCAGGAGCAGCGGCGGGAACTCCCCGCACAGCACGTCCCGGATCACCTCGCCGGTCACTCCGGTCACCACGGCGAGGATGATCACGGCGAACGGTGTGACACCCGCGTCGAGGGCGGCCCGGGCCCCGATGACGGTGACGACGGCGAGGCCCAGCGCGTCGACGGTCATCAGCGCCCGGTGCGGGAGGTCACGGAAGCGCAGGTAGACCATGGTCGCGACGGCGGTGCCGGCGATCACCGTCAGCAGCACCCAGTCGTGCGTCCAGTACAGCGGGTGCCGGTCCAGCACGAGGTCGCGCAGGGTGCCGCCGGAGATCGACGCGGCGAAGGCGAGCACCAGCCCGCCGAAGGGGTCGAGCCGCGCGCGGTGCGCGGCCAGCACACCGCTGGCGGCGAAGGCGGCGATACCCACCAGGTAGAGCACGTGCAGCATCGCCGTCCCCATTCCATGATCAATATTTGTGAACGGGGACCTCTTCGTCCTCCCATGAACCAGTCGATCCCATCATTCGAAGGCGACACAGCGCTTCGGCCGAAGGAACGGGGACGGGGAGAGCGCACATCGGCCGAAAGGACGAGCGCCGCCGCCTCGCGGCACGGGCGGAAAGTCACCCGGGCAGGCCCGTCGGGCAGAATCCCCGCATGAAGATCGAACAGGTCGGCTGGACCGACCCCGACGCCACCGCGCTGCGCGCCGCCCAGCGGGCCGAGATAGCCGAGCGGTACGGGACCACGGACAGCGAGCCCGGTGTGCCGCCGTCGGCGGCGGACATCGCGGCGTTCTTCGTGGCCCGTGAGGACGACGGGACCGCCGTGGGGTGCGGCGGGCTCCGGGATCTCGGTGGTGGGGTGGGCGAGGTCAAGCGGATGTACGTGGCGCCGGGCGCGCGCGGGTCGGGGGCCGCTGGGCGGATACTCCGCGCGATGGAGGACTGGGCGCGCGAGCGGGGCTGGACGAGCCTGCGGATGGAGACGGGGGTCCGTCAGCCCGACGCCGTGCGCTTCTACGTCCGCTCGGGATACGCGCGGATCCCCAACTTCGGCCCGTACGAGGGCGTGCGCGACTCGATGTGCTTCGAGCGTTCCCTCGTGGCCTGAGCCCGGGCACCGGGCACCGGCGTCGAGCCCGCGGCCGGTGCCCGCGCGTGCCGCGGTCAGGCGCCCGCGTACGCCGCCAAGTGCTCCCCCGTGAGGGTCGAGCCGTCGGCCACGAGGTCGGCCGGGGTGCCCTCGAAGACGATCCGGCCGCCGTCGTTCCCGGCGCCGGGGCCTAGGTCGATGATCCAGTCGGCGTGCGCCATGACCGCCTGGTGGTGCTCGATGACGATGACCGACTTGCCGGAGTCGACGAGCCGGTCGAGCAGGCCGAGCAGCTGCTCGACATCAGCGAGGTGGAGGCCGGTGGTCGGCTCGTCGAGGACGTACACGCCGCCCTTCTCCCCCATGTGGGTGGCCAGCTTGAGCCGCTGACGCTCGCCGCCGGACAGCGTGGTGAGCGGCTGGCCGAGACCGAGGTAGCCGAGGCCGACGTCCGCGAGCCGGGTCAGGATCCTGTGCGCGGCCGGGATGCGCGCCTCACCGGCCGCGAAGAACTCCAGGGCCTCGCCCACCGGCATCGCCAGCACCTCGCTGATGTCCCGGCCGCCGAGCCGGTACTCCAGCACCGACGCCTCGAACCGCTTCCCCTCGCAGTCCTCGCAGGTGGTCTCGGCGGTGGCCATGATCCCCAGGTCGGTGTAGACGACGCCGACGCCGTTGCAGGTGGGGCAGGCGCCCTCGGAGTTGGAGCTGAACAGCGCCGGCTTCACACCGTTGGCCTTGGCGAAGGCCTTGCGGATCGGGTCGAGCAGCCCGGTGTACGTGGCCGGGTTGCTGCGCCGCGAGCCGCGGATGGGTGCCTGGTCGACCGAGACGACGCCCTCGGAGGCGGGGACGGAGCCGTGGATCAGCGAGCTCTTGCCGGAGCCGGCGACACCGGTGACGACGCAGAGGACGCCGAGCGGGATGTCGACGTCGACGTCCCGGAGGTTGTGGCGGGTGGCGCCCCGGACCGGGAGCCGGCCGGTGGGCGTCCGCACCTTCTCCTTGAGGGCGGCCCGGTCGTCGAGGTGGCGGCCGGTGAGGGTGCCACCGGCCCGCAGCCCCTCGAACGTGCCCTCGAAGCAGATGGTGCCGCCCGCCGTGCCCGCGCCGGGGCCGAGGTCGACGACGTGGTCGGCGATCGCGATCGTCTCCGGCTTGTGCTCGACGACGAGCACGGTGTTGCCCTTGTCCCGCAGCCGGAGCAGCAGCTCGTTCATCCGCTGGATGTCGTGCGGGTGCAGACCGATGGTCGGCTCGTCGAAGACATAGGTGGTGTCGGTCAGCGGGGAGCCGAGGTGGCGGATCATCTTGACGCGCTGCGCCTCGCCGCCCGACAGCGTGCCCGCGGGCCGTTCCAGCGACAGGTAGCCGAGCCCGATCTCGACGAAGGAGTCGAGGGTGTGGAGCAGTTTGCCGAGCAGCGGCGCGACCGACGGCTCGGCGAGCCCGCGGACCCATCCGGCGAGCTCCCTGATCTCCATCGCGCACGCGTCGGCGATGTTGATCCCTGCGATCCTCGACGAGCGCGCCTCCTCGGCGAGCCGGGTGCCTCCGCAGTCGGGGCAGGTGGTGAACGTCGTCGCCCGCTCCACGAACGCGCGGATGTGCGGCTGCAGTGAGTCGATGTCCTTGGACAGCATCGACTTCTGGATCCTGGGGATCAGCCCCTCGTACGTCAGGTTGATCCCGTCGACCTTGATCTTGGTCGGTTCCTTGTGGAGGAGGTCGCGCAGCTCCTTCTTGGTGAACTTCCGGATCGGCTTGCCCGGGTCGAAGAAGCCGCAGCCCCGGAAGATGCGGCCGTACCAGCCGTCCATGGTGTAGCCGGGGATCGTGAGCGCGCCCTCGTCGAGCGACTTGGTGTCGTCGTAGAGCTGGGTGAGGTCGATGTCGGAGACCGTGCCCCGGCCTTCGCAGCGCGCGCACATGCCGCCGTGGTAGACGGCCTTGCGCACCGTGATCCGCTCGCCCTCGCCCTTCTCGACGGTCATGGAACCGCTGGCCGTCCGCTTCGGGACGTTGAACGCGAAGGCCGTCGGCGGGCCGATGTGGGGCTTCCCGAGCCGGCTGAAGAGGATGCGCAGCATCGCGTTGGCGTCGGTGGCGGTGCCGACCGTGGAGCGGGGGTCGGCGCCCATCCGCTGCTGGTCGACGATGATCGCGGTCGTCAGCCCTTCGAGGACGTCGACCTCGGGCCTGGCCCGCGCCGGCATGAAGCCCTGGAGGAAGGCGCTGTAGGTCTCGTTGATCAGCCGCTGCGACTCGGCGGCGATCGTGCCGAACACCAGCGAGCTCTTGCCCGAGCCGGAGACCCCGGTGAACACCGTCAGCCGGCGCTTCGGGAGCTCAACGCTGACGTCCTTGAGGTTGTTCACGCGCGCGCCGTGCACCCGGATCAGGTCGTGGCTGTCGGCGGCGTGCGGCGCGGCCGCTTTGGTGGTCGCCTTCGTGCCCGCCTTCGTGGCCCTGCTCATCGTCTCTCCCTCTGTCGCGCGGGCCGCCCTCGCGGGCTCCGCCGCTTCACGCGACCACCTTGCCATGGCCCTCCCAGGGCCTCCCCGCGACACCGTGCGCGGCCTCGTGGGCCCGGGCGAGGGCGCCGAGGCCGCGGGCGTAGCGGCGCAGGAGGAGGAGCGCGGTGGTGGCGAGGCCGGTGAGGAGGCCGAGCCAGATGCCGAGGGTCTCCAGGCCCGCGGCGTGGCCGAGGAGCCAGGCGGCGGGCAGCCCGACGGCCCAGTACCCGACGAGGGTGACGCGGAACCCGCCGGCGGTGTCGTCGAGGCCGCGCAGGAGGCCCACGCCGATGTTCTGGGCACAGTCGAAGAACTGGAGGACCGCGACGACGAGCAGCAGCCGGGTCGCGATCGTCACGGCTCCGCCGTCGCCCGCGGCACCGGGGTCGAGGAAGGGGCGCAGCACCGGGCCGGGCAGGGTGACGTAGACGACGGCGACGGCGGTCATGACGGCGGCGGCGCAGGCGAGCGCGGTGTTCCGGATGCGCCGTGCGGCGTCGAAGCGGCCGAGGGCCAGCTCGCGGCTGACGTGGATGGAGGCCGCGTGGGAGAGGCCGACGGCGACCTGGAAGACGATGTAGACGAGCTGGTTGACGGCGGTGTGGGCGGCCAGCGCGGCGCTGCCGAAGGAGCCGGCCATCAGGGCGGTCAGGGAGAAGAACCCGGCCTCCGAACCGTAGGTCGCGGCGATGGGGACGCCGAGGCGCAGGAGGTCGCGCGTGGTGGCGAGGTCGGCCTTGAGCGCGTTCGGGCTGAGCAGCGGGGCCAGGACGGGGTCCCGGCGCGCCGAGGCGTACAGGGCGAGGAAGGAGAGGGCGTAGACGGTGGAGGTGGCCGCTCCGATGCCCGGGAGGCCGAGCTCCGGCAGGCCCCAGGTGCCGTGGACGAGCAGCCAGTTCAGGCCGGCGTTGACCGCGACGGAGGCGAGGGTGATCCGTAGCAGGGCCCGCGGGCGGCGCATGCCGACGGTGAACTGGCGGACGGCCTGGAACCACAGGCAGGGCAGCAGTCCGGGGGCGAGGGCGAGGAGCATCGCGCGGGCGCGGGCGGCGACGTCCGCCTCCTGGCCGAGGAGGGTGAGGCCCTCGCCGAGGAGGATCAGGAGGACGCCTCCGGCGAGTCCGGCGAGCGTGGCCACGGCCATGCTCGCGCGGACGATCCGGCGGACCTCCGCACCGCCACGGAGCCCTTCACCACCGCGAACGTCCGCACCGGCGCCTGCTTCCCCACCGCCGTCGGCGGCGCCTGCGGCGGTCTCGGCGCGCGCGGCGGCGGCCGCGATCCGGTTGCCGACGGAGGTGACGAGGCCGACGCCCATGGTGCGGAGCTGGTTGAAGAGCACGATCGCGAGGCCGCCGGCCGCCAGGTCCCGGGTGCCGAGGAGGCCCATCATCACGGTGTCGGTGGTGGTCAGGGCGACCTGGGCGAGCTGGGTGAGGACGAGGGGGACGGCGAGACCGGCCAGCGCCCGGCTGTCGCGGAGCAGGGTGGCCGGCCTCGTCCGCCGCGCGGTGGGCATCAGTTCTTGCGGAGCTTGGTCAGGGTCTCGTCGATCTCGCGCTCCACCGCGAGGTCGATGAGGTTCCGGGCGTTCATCCAGTCGTCGTCGAAGACCGTGTCCATGTACTTCTCTCCGCCGTCGTTGACGAGGGCGACCATGGTGCTGCCCGGCGGCAGCGACCGCAAGCGGGCCAGTGCCTCGTACACCACTCCCCCGGCGGAGCCGCCGATGAGCAGGCCGGTGCGGGCGACGGCGCGGGCGGTGGCGAACGCCTCGACGTCGCCGACCTTCACTCCCTCGTCGATCAGGTCGAAGTCGACGAGCGCGCCGATGCCGGCGCCCTCGGGGGTGCCGGTGCCCGACTGGTAGTAGTCGTGGGCGGGGCCGCCGAAGGCGACGGACCCCTTGGGTTCGACGCCTACGGTCCGGAAGGCCGGTACGAGCCTGCGCAGTTCCCGGGTGGTCCCGCAGAGGGCGCCGCCGGTGCCGACGGCGCCGATCAGGACGTCGATGCGGCCGCCGAGCGCCTGGTGGAGCTCGTGGGCGACGGGGTAGTAGCCGACGCCGTTGCTGGGGTTGTTGTGCTGTTCGGTGAAGACGGTGTTGTCCCGGCCGCGTGCCATGTCCGCGGCGAGTTCCTCGCGGGCCGCGGTGGCGAGCTCGTCCGTGCCGTCGTCGGCGACCCGGACGAGCTCGGTGCCGAGCGCCTTCATGCCGCGCAGCTTGTCGGGGCAGGCGTGGTTGTCGACGACGGCGGTGAAGGCGTAGCCGCGCTCGGCGGCGATGACGGCGAGTCCGAGGCCGGTGTTGCCCGAGGTGGACTCGATGATGCGGCCGCCGGTGCGCAGCGCGCCGCGCGCCTCGGCGTCCAGGATCATCTGACGGGCCATACGGATCTTGGCGCTGCCGGTGGGGTTGTACATCTCCAGCTTGAGGAGCAGGCGGCTGCCGGTGTCGGTGCGGCACAGCTCGAACAGCGGGGTGTATCCGATGAGGTCGGAGATGCGGGAGACCACGGCGGGGCGCGTCAGTGCCTCGTGCATGGAGGTACTCCTGTGACAGGTGGAAAGGGGCGGGCGCGGCTCGGACGGGCGGCCGGGCGGGGCGGGACCAGCCCGGACGGGCGGCCGGGCAGGGCGGGACCAGCCCGGACAGGCAGCCGGGCAGGGCGGGACCAGCCCGGACAGGCAGCCGGGCAGGGCGGGACCAGCCCGGACGGGCGGACGGGCAGGGCGGGATCAGCGGGCGGGGCGCCGGTCGAGGCGCCAGCGGGGCCGCCCGCCTCCGGTGTCCGGCCCGTCGGCGGCCTCGACGACGACCTTGGGCGGCAGCGGCAGGTCATGGAAAGGCGACTCGTTGGAATCCATCTGGTACCCGGCCGTGTTCGGGTAGACCAGCAGGTCGCCGACGGCCGGGCGGGCCGGGAAGGGGACCTTGCGCCAGGTGAGCAGGTCCGACTCCAGGCAGCTGGCCCCGCCCACGCACGCGGGGTGCGTCCCCGGGCCGAGGGCCCGCCCGGCCGGGGTGACCAGGGCGGGCTCGGGCAGGTACTCGCTGCCGAACCACTGCTCGGACAGGCTCAGGCTCGTCCCGTCGACGGTGAGGATCGCGTAGCCGTCGCGGTCCTTGACGCCCTGGACGCGGAAGACGGACGAGCCCGCCCGGTCCAGCAGCGCGCGCCCGGGCTCCGTCAGCAGTGCCGTGCGCGTGCCGCGGAGTCTGGCGGCCAGGCTCTCCCGGCCGCCCCCGGGGACGGCGGCCAGTACGGCCCGGAGCGCGGCGGCCCCGGCGACCGGCGAGTGGTAGGGGTAGAAGCCGCCCGCCGGGAAGGACTTGCGCGCGTGGTAGTGCGCGGGCCGCTGCGCCGCGAGGAAGGCGTGCCAGTCCGCGGCCGCCGCGTAGTCGACGGCGAGGCCGCCGCCGATGCTGATCCGGTCGGCCCGCAGGCCCAGGGCGCGGGCCTTGAGGCAGAGGTCGACGAGGTGTCCGGCGAGGTCGGCGCGCGGGCGGGTGGCGTAGCCGGAGAGATGGAAGGAGAAGCCCTCCATCCGGATCGTGTCGCCGGCGCGTACGCACCGCCTCAGCGCCTCCTCGATCCCGGCGCCGTCCATGCCGAAGCGGCTCTCCGGCTGCGCCGGGGGGAGCCGGCGCAGCAGCAGCCGGGCGGGGCGGTGCGGGCCGGCCCGGGTCCGCGCGAGGAGGCGGTCGAGTTCGTCGAGGGAGTCGACGGTGGTCAGGGCGCCCTGGAGGACGGACGCGCGCAGCAGTTCGTCGTTCTTGGCGGGCCCGGTGACGACGAGGTCCTCGCCGCGGACGCCGTGGCCGAGCGCCTCGTGGAGCTCGCCGAGGCTGGCGACGTCCGCACCGGCACCGCCCGCGGCGCAGCGTTCGATCCACAAGGCGGCCTTGTTGGCCTTCTTCGCGTAGTACACGCGCCCGTCCACGCCGGCCTCCTCCAGCACGGCGCGGAGCGCGGCCAGGTTGGCGTCGAAGCGGTGCGGGAGCAGGAAGTGGAACGGGCCGCCGAAGGCGTGGGACAGCTCCTGGAGGAGGCCGCTGTCGAGGATCGCGTCCGTGACGGGGTCCGGATGGGCGGGCAGCGTGGGGAAGCGGACGGTGAGCGGGGACGTGCCGTTCACCGCCACAGCGGCACCCGCGTCCCGAGGCCCTGCTCGAGGGCGAGCTGGGCGAAGCGGTGGCCGAGGGCGATGTCGGTGACGACCAGGCCGCTGTTGTAGGCGAAGATCCGCTCGAGCGGCGCGGTGCGGCCCGCCGTCACGCCCGCGAGGACCGGGGGGAACTCGGCGTCGACGGCGGGGAGTTTGCCGTCGGCGTCCGCCATGTCGGTGCCGGTGACGTTCATCTGGGCCTCGCTGGTGGCCACGACGCGGTCGGCGCGGTGCAGCGTGGAGGGGGCCAGGCCGTGGCCGACCAGGATCGACAGCGTTCCCGGCGCCAGGTCCGCGGACTCGACGGCGGCGGGGGTGTGCGCGCCGGCCGTGGCCACGACGACGTCGGCGTCGCCCGCCGCGGCCCGGGCGTCGGTGACGACCTCGACGTCGCGGTCGGGGAAGTGGGCGCGCAGCCGCGCCCGTACCGCCTCGATCCCCTCGGGGTGGGTGCCGAAGAGCATCAGCCGGTCCAGGCCGGGCAGCGTGGTCAGCAGGAACGGCAGGGCCAGCCGGCCCTGGGTGCCGGTGCCGATGACCAGCGCGCTGCGCGCCCCGGGGGTGGCGCACTCGCGGGCCAGCAGTGCGGAGACGGCCGGGGTGCGCAGGGAGCCGACGCGGCCGCAGTCCATCATCGCGACGGGCAGGCCGGTGACGTCGTCGTAGAGGGTGAGGGTGGTGTAGTAGTGCTGCTCCTGACGCCCCTTGTCCAGGCCGTGCTTGTACGAGGTCTTCACGGCGACGACGTCGCGGGAGCCGTCGCGGCCGAGCATGGCGTACGCGACGGAGTGCCCGTCGGAGGGTTTGACGGTGACCTTGCGCGGGTTGTCCGAGCGGCCGGCGGCCAGGGTGCGGTAGGCGCCCTCGACGGTGCCGACGACGTCGGCGAGGGAGATGTCGAGGCCCGCGAGGTCGCTGGTGGACAGCAGGCGCAGGGTCGTGTCGTCGGCGGGCGCGGCCGTGCCGAAGGGTATGCGGGGGTCCGTGGTACCGGTCATGTCTCGCTCCTCGTCCGCGGTGGGGTTTTCGGTGAGGGGTGGTGGGTGCGAGTCGGTGCTCGGTGACGCCTGTGGGGGGTAAGACGTGCTGGGGTAGGCCCTGCCGGGGCCCGTGGGGGGTAAGCCGTCCTGGGGTAAACCCTGCTGGGCCCATGGAGGGAAGGTCCGGGCGAGTCCTGCGGTCGGTGCGCTTCGGCGGCCGGTTCGGCCGGTTCAGCCGGTCACCGGGGCGGCCGTGCGGCGGGCGCCGGGATCAGCCCGCGCCCCGCGACGCGCAGGCCACCAAGGCGGCCTGCCCGTAGCCGTGTTCACCGGCCTCCGCCGGCGGGCGGGTGGTGCGGCCGGGGACGCGCACGGAGGCGCGCTTGAGCCAGCGGTCGGTGCCGTCGTAGCGGGCCTTGAAGGGGACCCGGCCGTGCACCACGAGGTCGTTGTCGATGACGAGGACCTCGCCCGGATCGAGGCTCACCGAGACGGAGACGCGGGCGAGTTCCGCCTCCAGCCGCCCGTACGCCGCCCGGTAGACGGGGGTGGCCTTCGCCAGCGGGGTGTAGGCCGGGTCGAAGCGCAGGGTGAGGCCGTCCGGGGAGCGCCAGAGGGTGGAGACGTCCGGAGGTCGCTCGGCCCGGCGGTCGCCGGGATCCCACACGTTCGTGTAGGCGTCGTCGGGAAGGATCGGCAGCTCGGGGCGGGTGAGCGTGGCGATGTCGGCCTCGTCCAGGCGTACGTGGCGGACGCTCGCGGCGGTGGTGGCGACCCGGTCGTGGTTGCGGACGCAGCCGAGCATCAGGAGGTGGGCGCGGTCCGGGTGGAAGGCGTCCTCGGTGTGCGGGCTGAGGAGGACGTCGCTGCTGGCGCCGGTCTGCTCCTCCTCGTGGCCGGGGGCGGGGACGATGTTGTGGACGAAGCGACCTTCCTGCTGGCCCTCCCAGGCGAGGGGGTCGCCCATGACGGTGGCGAGCAGCAGCATCGCGATGTCGTGGGCGGCGCCGCCGTCCCCCGCCGTGGCCCAGCTCCCGGGCGTGGGGCCCACGGCGATGTCGTCGACGGTCAGGCCGCGCAGTACGAACAGGCCGTCGTCGGTGTCGACGGGCCGCAGGTGCCGCCGGACCGACTCACTGAGATCCGCCGCCGACCGGGCGACGTGTTCGAGGAGTTGGGAGGACGTGGCGGAGGTGCCGTAGGTGGTGAGGATCTTTCCGGCGGCGTGGTCGACCTCGGCGGCCGCGGTGGGATCGAGCAGGCGGACGGGTGGGGCTCCCGTGCTCATGGCGAAGTATCCGTTTCCGTGGTGAGGGCGGAGGGATCGTTCCCGGGCATGCCTCGGAAGCGGCCCGAGGGCAGGGCGGAGTGCGACCCTCGGGCCTGTGAGGGGAGTTGCGGAAGGTGGCGGAAACCCGCTGTCGGCAGCAGCGTTCACCAAGGAAACTACCATCGAATTTAGGCAAGGCAACCCTTACCAGATGGTAGTTCACTTCACCCGATTTTGCCCAATTGACGGGCAGGAAACGGAGGTTGAGGCCGATTCGCCTTTCGGTTCACGGCCCACGCACAGTTGCGATCACGTCCATTTTCAGGGTAGCCAAACCTAAGTAAGTGCAACTTCCGTGGAACGGGGACTTACGTGATTTGGACAAGGCGTCAGGCGCTCTGGACCGGCGGCGGCATAGGAACGGCCGCCCTGCTCACCGCGTGCGGCGGCGGCAAGGACGCGGCCTCCTCACCGGCGGACTCCTCCGGCGGCACCCCCCGGAAAGGCGGCACGCTCCGCGTCGGCGCGCTGGGCCGCGCCTCCGCCACCACCCGTGACCCGCACGGCAATCAGGGCAACGAGAGCGACTACCTGATCATCGCCCTCGTCCATGACACCCTCACCGCACCCGGCCTCAAGGACAACACCGTCGGCCGGCTCGCCACCGCCTGGAAGCCCTCCGCCGATCTCAGGACCTGGCGCTTCACCCTCGCCGAGGGCGCCGTCTTCCACGACGGCTCACCGGTCACCGCCGACGACGTGGTGTGGTCGCTGCGCAGACTCCGCGACACCCCCGCCGGCGCGTCCCGGCTGCCGGGCGTCAAGGCGGAGAACATCACCGCCGACGGCAAGGGCACCGTCGTCCTGGTCTCGGACGTCGCCAACGCCGAACTCCCGCTGCTGACCCGCCTGTCGACGTTCGTCCTCAAGAAGGACACCCCCGACAAGGAGATACCCAAAGCCCCGGGAACCGGCCCGTTCAAGCTCGACTGGTTCCGGGGCGGCAACGCCCGGCTGCTGCGCAACGACAAGTGGCACGGCGGGCGGGTGCACCTCGACGCCGTCGAGGTGACCATGTTCGAGAGCCCCCAGGCCATGGCCAACGCCCTGCTGGGCGGCCAGATCGACCTGGCCTCCAACGTCGGTCCCGTCGCGGCCCGTTCGGCGGCCTCACGCAAGGACGTCCAGCTCGTCCGGCGGCCGGGCGACATGGCGATGCCCCTCGTCATGCGCACCGCCGACGGCCCCTTCGCCGACGTCAGGGTCCGCGAGGCCATGAAGCTCGTCGTCGACCGCGAGGCCATGGTCGAGCAGGTCCTCTCCGGCTACGGAACCGTCGCCAACGACGTGCTGGGCACCGCGGACCCGGCCTACGCCAAGGACCTTCCCCGGCGCACGCGCGACCTCGCCAGGGCCGGGAAGCTGCTCGGCGAGGCGGGCTTCGACCTCTCCAAGACCTATGACCTCGTCACCACCGAGGACGTCCCCGGGCTGGCCGAGTCCGCGACCCTCTTCGCCAACCACGCCCGTGAGGCCGGCGTCAAGATCAAGGTCGTCAAGCAGGAGTCGGGCGCGTTCTACGAGAAGACCTGGCTCAAGGGCTCCTTCTACACCAACTACTGGGGCACCAACGACTCCGTGATCTTCCTCGCCGCCAAGATGATCACCGGCGCCGGGCAGAACGAGGCCGGCTGGTCGGACCCGGGCTTCGACGGCGCGTACCGCAAGGCCGTCGGCGCCCCCGACGAGAAGGCCCGGGCAACGGCACTCCGTGAGCTCCAGCGGATCGAGCACGACCGTTCCGGCTATCTGCTGTGGGGCGTGGCCGACGGCATCGACCTGGCCGGCCCCAAGGTGCGCGACCTGCCCAGGCTGCCCGGCTACGGACGGGTCCAGCTCGAACGCGTCTGGCTGGCCCGTTGACCGGGACGGCGACGGAACGGGCCGAGGCCGCCACCGCCCCGGTGACGGCCTCGGCCCCGCGCCGCGCCGCGACGGCGGCCGTCGGCGCCGGCGTGGTGCTCGCCAAGCGCGCCCTGATGCTGGCCGTGCTGCTCGCCGTCGTGTTCGCCGCCGTCGAACTGCTGCCCGGCGACGCCGCGTCGGCCACCTCCGACCGCGGCGAGAGCGCCGCCGACGCCGCGGCCCGCCGCCGGCTGCTCGGCCTGGACCGGCCGGTGTGGGAGCGGTTCCTGGACTGGATGACGGCCCTGCCCACCGGCGACCTCGGCACCTCCGCCCGCGGTGAGCGCGTCACCGGCCTGCTCTCCGCGCCCTTCCCCAACACCCTCCTCCTCGGCGGCACGGCGTTCGCCGCCACCCTCGCCACGGCGCTCGCCCTCGGCTGCCGGGCGGCCCTGCACCCGGGCGGCCCGGTCGACCGGATCGTCAACATCACCTCCGGGATCGCCCTGGCCCTGCCCGAATTCGTGGTAGCCGTCGGCCTGTTGCTGCCGCTGTCCCTGTGGACCGGGTGGCTGCCCGCCGTCACCCTCACCGCCCCCGACGGCGCCCCCGCCTCCTGGACCATGCTGGTCATGCCCGTCCTGGCCCTCACCGTGCCGCAGGCCGGCTGGAACGCCCGCATCGTCCGCGGCGCGCTGGCGGACCAGGCCGGCGCCCCGCACGTCACGGCCGCCCACCTGGACGGCCTGTCCCCCCGGCGCGTCCTGCTCCGCCACGCGCTGCCCGGCGCGTGGCCCGCGATCGCCACGGGTGCCGCGACGTCCACCGGGATGCTGCTGGGCGGCGCCGTCGTCGTGGAGACCCTCTTCAACTACCCGGGCCTCGGCACCGTCCTGGCCGGTGCCGTGAGCGACCGCGACACACCGGTCATCGCCGGGGTCGTGGCCTGCACCGGGGCCGTCATCAGCCTCGTCCTGCTGTGCGCCGACCTCATCCGTGCCCGCACCCTGGGAGCCCGCCCATGAGCTCCGCCGCCCTCGCCCCCTCCCGCGCCCCGCGCGCCCGCGTGCTCCTCGCGGTGGCGCCGGGGGCCCTGCTGACCCTGCTCGCGCTGACCGGGCCGCTGTTCGCCCCGCGCCCGATGGACGAACCGGTCACCGCGCCCTACGCACCGCCCGGCCCGGCCGCGCTCCTCGGCGGCGACCAGCTCGGCCGCGACGTGCTCAGCCGGATGCTGCACGGCGGCAGCGCCCTCATCGGCGGCGCCCTGGCCGTCGCCGTCGCGGTCACCGCCGTGGCCGCCGTGCTGGGCTGCTTCGCCGTGCTCTCCCCCGCCGTGGGACGGCTCGTCGAACGCGGCGCCGACCTCGCCATCCTGCTGCCGCCGGTGCTGGGCATGATGCTGCTCGCCCTGGCCTGGCCCGGCGGGCGGCTCGCGGTCATGGCGGCCGCCACCGGGCTGGGCGTCCCGTACGCGGTACGCGTCGTCGCGAGCGCGGCCGCGCCCGTCGCCGCGTCCGGCTACGTCGAGGCGGCGGCCGCCGGTGGCGAACGGCTGTGGCACCTGGCGCTGCGCGAGGTGCTGCCCAATCTGCGCGCCACCGTCCTCGCCCTGTTCGGCCTGCGCTTCGTCGCCGCCGTCTACGTCATCTCGATGGCCGGGTTCCTCCAGCTCGGGCCCCGGCCGCCCGCCGCCGACTGGGCGCTGATGATCCGTGAGAACGCCCCCGGCGCGCTCCTCAACCCCTGGGCGGTCGTCGCGCCCAGCCTCGCCGTCGGCCTCTTGGCCGTGAGCGTCAACCTCGCCGCCGACGCGCTCACACCGGCGGCGCGGCGCGCGGCGGTGGGTGCGCGATGACTCCCGGACACGAGGACCCCCGGGCGGGGGAGGGAACACCCACGGACGGACACGCCCGCACGGGCCCGCCCCCCGAGGACACACGCCCCACGGACCCACCCGCTCCCACACACCCGCACATCCCCGCGGCCTTGGCGAATCCCGCCGACCCACATGTCTCCGCAGACCCGCCCGCCCCTGCGGGCCCGGATCGAGCGCCCGTACCCCGACCCGTACCGGTGGGACGGCCCGCGTCCCTTCCCCCGGACGGAGCCTCCCCGGCCATGACCGACAGCCCGGCCGTGGTGAGCGTCACCGGCCTGGAGATCTCCGTACCCGGCGGCCCCACCCTGCTGGCCGGGGCCGGTCTCACGCTCCGGAGCGGCCGGATCACCGCCCTCACCGGGCCCTCCGGTTCCGGTAAGTCCACTCTGTTACGGGCCGTGATCGGCGACCTGCCCGACGGGGCACGGGTCGTCTCGGGCAGCGTCGACGTCCTCGGGCACGACGTCCTCGCCCTGCCCGAGGACCGGCTGCGCGCGCTGCGCCGCCACCGCGTCGCCTACGTCGGCCAGGACCCCGGCTCCGCGCTCGACCCCCGGATGCGTGTCCGGCAGCTCGTCGCCGAGACGGCGGCGGACCCGTCACCGCGCGCCGTACGGAACCTGCTCGCCGAGTGCCTGCTGCCCGTGGCGGACGGGTTGCCCGACCGCCGCCCGGGTGCCCTTTCCGGCGGGCAGCAGCGCAGGGTGGCGCTGGCCCGCGCCCTCGCCCGGCGGCCCGACGTCCTGCTGCTGGACGAGCCCACGGCCGGGCTCGACACCGCGCTGCGCGACGAGATCGCCGGCCTCCTGCGCCACCTGGCCGCCGGCCGGGGGCTCGCGATCGTCCTCGCCTGCCACGATCCCGCGCTCGTCGAGCGCTGTGCCGACGATGTCGTGGACCTCGGCCCGGCCGCCGCCCGTACGGCGCCCGGGCCCACCGCCGCGCTCCCGGCCCGGGCCGCCGCCCTCCCCGCGCGCGGCGGGCCGGGGCCCGGTCTGGCCGCCGAGGGTCTCGTGGTCACGTTCACCCAGCGCGGGCGGTCCCACCGGGCCCTGGCCGGGGTCGGCTTCGCGGTGGCCCCGGGCGAGGCCACCGGCGTCATCGGCCCCTCGGGCTCCGGGAAGACCACCCTGCTGCGCGTCTTGGCGGGGCTGCAACGGCCGGACGCCGGCTGCCTCACCCTGGACGGCCGCGCGCTGCCGGCCCTGGCCCGGCGGCGCGGCCGGGCGGAGCGGCGCCGCGTCCAGCTCGTCCCGCAGAACCCGCTGGGGGCCCTCAACCCCGCCCGTACCGTCGGTGCCACGCTGGCCAGACCGCTCCGCCTGCACCGGGCGGCGGCGCGGTCCGAGCAGGCCGACCGGGTCGCCGAGCTCCTCGGCCAGGTGGGCCTGCCGGCCGACTTCGCCCGCCGCTACCCCCACGAGCTCTCCGGCGGCCAGCGGCAGCGCGTGTCCATCGCCCGCGCCCTGGCCCCTGGGCCCGACGTCCTGCTGTGCGACGAGGTGACGTCCGCGCTCGACCCCGGCACGGCCGGCGCCGTGCTGGAGCTCCTCACCCGGCTCCGGGCCGAGCGGGGGCTGGCGCTGGTGCTCGTCAGCCACGAACTCCACCTCGTGGCCACGCACACCGACACGGTCCACGTCCTCGAAGCGGGCCGGGTCACCGCGGCCGGGGACACCGGGCGGACGCTCCCGGTGGTCGGGTGAGGGCTTCCGTCGGCCCCGGGCGAGCCACCGGTCGTGGGTCACCGCGACGACGGCGCCGGAGACGGGAGGGTACCAAGAAGCCCCTGTTCCCCCGGGGGCTCCCGGGGGAACAGGGGCGGGCCTTCCCCCTCTTACGGTCCGCTACCGGTCCCAGGTGACGGGGAGCCGGTGCACCCCGTAGATGCTCTGGTCGGTGCGCAGCGGCACCTCCTCGGGCGGGCAGGCGAGCCGCAGCGTCGGGAAACGGGTGAACAGGGCCGGGAAGGCCACCCGCATCTCGACGCGCGCGAGCTGCTGGCCCAGGCACTGGTGGATGCCGTGGCCGAAGGCCATGTGCCCGGTGGTCGAGCGCCGCAGATCGAGGGCGTCCGGGTCGGGGAACCGCTCCGGGTCGCGGTTGGCGGCCTGCACCGAGAGGGTGACGGTCTCGCCGGCCCTGATCAGCTGGCCTTCCAGCTCCACGTCCTCCAGGGCCGCCCGGAATCCGGTGTGGGTGATGGTGAGGTAGCGGAGGAGTTCCTCGACCGCCTGGTCGGCGAGTTCCGGCTCGGCGCGCAGGGCGGCGGCCTGCGGGGGGTTCCGCAGCAGGGCGAACGTGCCGAGCCCGAGCATGTTCGCGGTGGTGTCGAGCCCGGCGGCCAGCAGGAAGCTGCCTATGCCGGCGAGTTCCTCGTCGGTGAGGTCGGTGGTGGTCAGGTCGCTGAGCAGGTCGTCGGTGGGGTGGGCGCGTTTGGCCGGGACGAGCGCGTGGACCCGCTCCGTGAGCGAGGTCAGGGATTCCATCATCTGTTCAAGGGTCGCCTCCGGGTCGCTCATCCCCGCGGCGGTGCGCTGGAAGTCCTCACGGTCGGCCTCGGGAACGCCCAGCAGTTCACAGATCATCAGCGCGGGTACGGGGTGGGCGAACGCGGCCACCAGGTCGACGGACGGCCCCCGGCGCTCCATGGCGTCGAGGCATTCGGCGGTGATCTCCTCGACCCGGGAGGTCAGGGCGCGCATCCGGCGGACCGTGAACTTCCCCATGAGCAGGCGCCGGTAGCGGGTGTGCTCGGGGGCGTCGATGCCGGTCAGGTCACCGATCGGGGCCGGGGGCAGCCCGCCTTCCGGGGCGCCCGGGACGGGGAGGTGGAGGAGCTCGTAGCGTGAGCTGAAGCGGCGGTCGGCGAGGACCGCGCGGACCGCCGCGTGACTGGTCGCCAGCCAGCCCAGGTGGCCGTCGGGGAAGCGCATCCGCCGCAGCGGGGTCTGTGCGCGCAGGGTCGCCAGCTCGGCGGGCGGGTCGAAGGGGCAGCCGGCGGGGCGGCTGGTGGGCAGTGTCGCCAGCTCGGTGTGCGGGGCCGCCTCATGGGTGATCTCTTCGTACGGGGCTGTCGACGGTTCGTGCTGCATGGTGTCCTCCTGAACAGGGTGCAGAGTGACGTGCGGTGAACAGTGACGTGCGATTGCCGTGGTGAAGCGGGTGGTGCGGGCAGGGCGGCCCGCCGTGCGGGGCCGCTGCCGTGCGGGGCCGCCCGGCGCGCGGGCCGTGCGGCGCACGGCGGGCGGGGCTCCGGCCCTCGTGGCGCGGGGGCCCGGGTGAGGTGGGGGCCGCCCATGAGAATGCGCGCGGAGAGAAGTGTGGTGTGTCAGGAAACGCGGTGACGTGCGCGGGGTCTCACGCGCGACGGATCACGATGTCGCCGACGCCGGTACGGGCGCGCACCTCTACGGTGCTGTCGGAGTCGCCGGGGCCGTCGGCCGGGCCGAGGGAGTTGCGGACGGCGCCGAGGCGGGTGTTGACGTCGAGCCAGGCGGCGGTGGACTCGCGGATGCCGACCTCCAGATCGCCCATGGCCGTCTGGAGCGTCACCTTGCCGCGCGCCACCTCGTCGACCCTGATGCCGCCATTGGCGGACTTGGCGTCGACGCCGGCGTGCGCGACGCCGATGGAGATGCGGCCGTTGGAGGAGTTGACCCGGAGGTCGCCGGTGACCTCCCCGATCTCGGTGTCGCCGTTGACGTTCTTGACGATCGCGGCACCCGCGACCCGGCCGATGCCGATCCGACCCGCGCCGACGACCTCGGCGTCCCCCGCCACGCGGGCCAGGCGGACGTCGCCGTGGTCGGTCCGCAGATTGACGGCCGCCGCCTCGGCGACCTGGATGCCGCCGAGCGAGGACTTGATCCTGCACTCGCCGAGAGCGCCCTCGCAGACGAAGTCCGCCAGGGGCGAGACGGCCAGGACGTCCGAGCCGGCCGGCAGTTCGACGCTCACGTCGAGGGAGCCCGCCCGGCCGAACAGGGAGCGCTGCTTGGGGCCCTTCACCTCCAGCTTGCCGTCCGCGAAGGTGACCTTCGTCTGCCGAGCGGCCCGCACGTCGGCGCTCTCGGCGCCGTCCGTGGGCAGCACCTCGACGACCGTGTCCGTGCGCTCGCCCGCGGTGATCCGGGCGGATCCGATGTCGAATTCGAGGGAGAGGGAGATCGGTGCGGGGGTGTCGAAATCAGGCATGGCTGTGCCGTCCTCATGACTGTGGTGGGTGATCCCGCGGGTGAGGCGGGCGTGGAGATCCGCCGGGCGCCCCCTAGCGGACCCAGCCCGTGTAGCCCTGGCCGTTCCGCTGGCGGCCGCGCCCCGCGGGCCGTTCCGGCGGGCCGGGTTCCAGGGCCGTGGCGACGGCACGTACCAGCCAGGCGTTGACCGAGAGGCCCTCCTGGCCCGCCGCGTCCTCGATCCGGTTCTTCAAGTGGGCGGAGAGCCGGAAGTTGATGCGCGCGGTGCTGCCGTCGTCCCCCTCCGAAGGGGCGGGCGGCAGGGGCGCCCGCGTGACGGCCGCCTCCTGGCCGCCGGCCTCCTCGTACGGCTCCGGGGCCGGCGGCCGCGTCACCACGAATTCGGGGTCGAGCCCGCGCAGCCGTACGTCGACCGAACCCGGCGCGAGGTCCCGGGTGACCTCGCCCATGGCCGCGGACAGCGCGTTCAGCAGGGTGAGCCGGGCGGCGGACTCCAGCGGCGCGGACAGCCGTTCGGCGAGGGCGCGGGCTTCGTCGCCGCCGGCGCCGGCGGCTACGGCGAGTTCGCGTCGGAGGTTCTCGACGTAGGGCGTGAGGTCCATAACGCCATCATGGCACCATTATGGCGCCACCGCAAGGGGAGGTCGGCGTCTATGTGGCACCATAACGGCGAGGGGGTTTCCCCAGCCCCGCCCCTTCCCGAAACCGGGGGCTTCGCCCCCGGGCCCCCTTTTCCGCGCTTCGCGCGGTGTCCTCAAGCGCCGGACGGGCTGGAAAATCCAGCCCGTCCGGGGCGGAGCCCCGGGAGCGGGAAGGGGCGGGGCTGGGGAAAACCCCCGAACCTCACCGCCCGCACACCCCTCGACCCTCAACTCACTGGTAACCCCCCGCCCACCCCCGATACAACGACCCCATGAAGATTCGCTCAGCGGCAATCACGACCGCCCTCCTCACCGCCCTCACCCTCGGCGCCGCCACCGCACCCCCCGCCCAAGCCGCCTCCCTCCCCCGCTGCACCCAGCCCGCCCGCCTCGACGTGTTCCGGGAAGGCGGACTCCCCCTGCTGGACTGGCGGGAGAACCTCGAGTTCGACGGGCGCGGCACGCTCTGGGTCGCGCATCTGACCAAGAACCGGGTCGAGGGGTACGCCCCCGACGGGACCATGAAGGCGAGCTTCCCGGTGAGCGGCCCGGGTGCCCTGCGGCGCGGCCCGGACGGCATGATGTACGTCAACTACGGGGTGAATCCCCTGACTCCGGGCGCCGGCATCGTCCGGTTCGACCCGGCCGCCGCACACCCGAAGGCCGAGAAGGTCGTGGCGGGGATATCCGGCATCAACGGCCTCGCCATCGACGCCGAGGGCAACTTCTACCTCAGCCGCGAGCTGGCCACCGGCATCCTCAAGATCCGCCCGGACGGGACGAAGGACGAGGCCTGGACGAAGGCTGCCGACGTCTTCGGCGCCAACGGACTGGAGATCGTGGGCGACCAGCTGTACGCGAGCGTCATCACCGACACCACCTCACCGATCGTACGGATCCCCCTGAAGGACCCGGCGGCCCGCACCACGGTCACCAAGCTCAGCCACAACATCCTGGACACCAAGGTCCTCGACGACCTCACCCATTTCGACGGTGACCTGGTGGTCGCGAGCTTCCGCAAGGGCCAGCTGCTCCGGGTGGACCCGGCGACCGGGGCGACCTGCGTCCTGGCCGAAGGGCTGCGGATGCCCAGCAGCGTGCGCGTCGCCCGCGCCTTCGGCGACAACGACCCGCGCCGCGACCTCTTCGTCGTCGAGGCGTCCGGCCGCATCGTCAAGGTGACGGTCGGCTGAGGGGCGGGACCGCGGGCCGGGGCGGCGGGACAGCGGGAACGGCCGTACGAGCGCGGCCCGCCGGAGCGGAATCCGGCGGGCCGCGTCGGAGGTCACGCGCTCAGCCGCAGTTCCCCGCCGGCCGTCCGCGGGTGACCAGGTCGCCGTGGCCCGTGGTGCCGTCGACCCAGATCACCCGCTTGCCGCCCGCGGCGGCGGCCGCGGCCTGCTCGCCGCGGTTGCAGGAGACCCGGGCCCGGCGCGCGCCGTCCGCCGGGAACTGCCACAGCTTGGCGAGCGTCTCGTTGCCGGGCTGCGCGCCGGGGGACGCGGGCACCTGGGAGGTGACCGTCACCGCCTCCTCGGAGGCCGTGACATCGGTGGCGAACAGCGCGTCCGGGGCCTGCTCCTTACTGAGGTCCACCACGCCCGAACCATCGAGGTTCGCCCGCCGTACGGCCCGCTGGCCCTGGTCGGCGGTCTCGTCCGCCAGCCAGTAGACGTGCTTGCCGGTGAGGGCGGTCGGGCCGACGTTGATCGGCTTGCCGAGTTGGGGCATCTCGGTAGTGGAGCCGGTGGCGATGTCCCGGACGTGGACCGAGTACGTGTAGCCGCGGAGCCGCACGTAGGTGCGTTTGGCGTAGGCGAGCTTGCCGCCGGTGAGGGACGGCATGGCGGTCGCGTTGCGGCGGCCACCGGTGTCCATCCACGTCGGCTCCTCGTCACCCGGGCGCAGGTAGGCCACCCGCAGCGGGACTCCGCCGCGGATCGAGGCCGAGAAGGCCACGACGCCGCCCTCGACCCGCACGTCGTAGACGGCCTTGCGGTTGTGCCACAGCTTCTTGACCGGGCCGCCCGCCAGCGGCCGCGACAGGAGGTCGACACCGCCGGACCCGTGCGCCGCCCACACCACGGTCTTCCCGTCCGTCGCCGGATTGACGTGGTAGCGGCCGTCGTTGGGGCTGATCAGCTTCTTCTCCCCGGTGCCGTCGACACGCCCGGCCCAGATCGAGTACGGCTCGGATCCGGTCTCGTCGGACTTGGAGACGGCCCACCAGCCGCCGCCCGACCCGGTGTTCGTCTCCGTGACGTTGAGCCTGCCCAGGAGCTGATCGGAGTCCACGCCGATCGCCCGCTCCCAGTTCGGGACGATGCCGTGGGCGCCGAAGGAACGGGTGACGGTGGCGAGGTCCTTTGCGGGTACGCCCAGGGCCCTGGCGGCGGCGAGGACCGCCGCACGGCCATCGGTGAAGCCGTCGAGAGGTGTGAGGTACTCGGTGAGCGCCTTGTAGACGATCTTGTCGGCGAGGGTGCGGCCGAGGTCCTCGCGGATGTCCCACAGGGCGCCCGAGAAGATGGTGGAGTTGAGGTGGACGCCGCCGTTGTCGGTGCCGAAGCCGACACCGAGGAAGGACTTGGAGGTGGTCCTTCCGTCGTTGAGGTCGCGGATCGCGCACTCGCGCGGCGACTTCGTCCGGCACAGGGTGTCGCCCAGCAGCCCCGAGTCGGGGCTGTCCATGGGGATGCCGAAGGCGTCGGTCTTGACGGCGTTGCCGAAGTAGTCGGCGATCGCCTCGTTCAGGGCGCCCGGCTGACCGGCGTAGACGAGGTCGGCGGAGTTCTCCACCACACCGTGCGTCATCTCGTGGCCCACGACGTCCAGGCCGGCGGAGAGGGGACGGTACTCGGTGTCCCCGCTGCCGTAGACCATCTTGCTTCCGTCCCAGAAGGCGTTCACGTAAGGCATGCCGAAGTACGTCACTCCGACGAGGGAATTGACGGTCATGCCGCGGCCGTTCAGGCTGTTCCGTCCGTGCGCCTCCTTGTAGTAGTCGTAGACCTTGCCCGCCGCCCAGTGCGCGTCGACCGCGCCCGCCTCGGTCGCCTCCTTGCCGAAGGCCGCCGTCGGGGAGCCGAACTCCTTGATGTCCTCGGGCCAGGTGCCGGACACGTCGCCGACGTTCTTGCCGCGCGCGTCCCAGGTGGCGAGGACGTTCTTGGTGCTGTCCCGCATCCGGGAGTGGTCGCGCAGCACGAATTCCCCGCGCGAGTCGTCCCGGGCCAGTTGGAGCCCGACCGGCTTGCCGTCGAGCCTGACCCCCGACCCTTGGACGCCCGGCTCCCCGGGGGCGGGGTCGTCCGCGGCCCGTGCCGGCGCCGCCGCGGCCCCGGCACGGGTGTCCGTTCCGGGAGTACGGGCGGCCGGGGCCCCGAACGTCTTGATCCCGCTGTACTGGAGGACCGGATAGCCGGCCCGCGCGTCGACGTACACCTCGCGCAGTACGGGCGCGCCGGTGGCCGGGTCGGCGCCGCGCACGGTGACGTGGTGGGTGAGCACGCCGGCGCCGCGGGGCAGGACGACGAGGCCGCGGGCGGTTCCGGTCAGCGGGGGCACCACCGTGGCCCCCTCGTCCTCCGTCCCGTCGTCCCGGCCGAATCCGCCGGTGCCGAGCCGCGCCTCGGCCGCCTCCACCGCCCGTTCGACGGCGAGGTCCTCGCCGATCCCGGGTTCGACTCCGGTGGACAGCCCGGTGAAGTACTTTCCGGAGGTGCCGGTGACGACCCTCCCGCCGTCCTTCTTCTCCATCCGGACGACGTACTGGCCGCCCAGGACCGTGACGCCCCGGTGCCGCTGCTGGAGCCGCACGGTCTCCGACGCGCCGGCGGCCGTGGTCCGCAAGGGTCTCAGGTCGCGCTCGGGATCGGCGATCCGGTAGCGGCTCCGCTTCTCCGCGAGGTGCGCGCGTGCCGCGTCGGCCGCGCTCCCCGTGGCCTTCACCGGCTCCCTGAGGCCCTCGACCAGCGCCGGCGTCGCCGTCCGCTGTCCCGGGACGACCCCGCCCGGGGCCGGGGGCGGCGGTGTCGCCGCGTGGGCGGGGGCCGCCGGAACGACGAGTGCGGCGGCGCTGATCAGCGCCGCCGCACCTGTGATGCCGCCCTGTACCCCGGCTGTTCTCGGTCTCCCCGTACGTGCTCTCGGCTTCCGCACGCCATCCCCCTCCAAAGGCGCGCCTCACGGCGCACACCTGACAGCAGGAACTTCGGTCAGGGCAATGGAAACGGGTGACACGGCGCCTCATCAACGGCATACGTCCGCACACCGTCGGCTTTCGGCCTCGGCCGGGCGACGGGGGATCGGGCAGGCGCTCACCGCCGCCGGCCGGCCTCCCCCGGGAGCTCGGAGGCGGGTGCCGGTCCTTCGTTCTCGGTGCGCTGCAAGGAAGACTCCGCGTCGCGTCGGTGGGTCGGGAGGAAGACGGGTCCGGGCGCGTCCGGGCGGTTCCCTCGAACCCACCGCCCACGAACCCACGGGCCGCCTTCGGTCGGGCGACTCGCAGGGTGCTGACTCCCCGATCGAGTGATCGGTAAACGCGACACTGACGAGTACGCACAGTATATGAATAGTACGATGATCAGCCCATCTCACTTTCTTGTGCCTCCAAAGTTTCACTTGACGCCAGCCCACCGGGGCCGCGACCGTTATGGGCCGTACGGGAAACGTCACCGGCGCCTCCCGAGGTGATTTCCTTGGCACCGCCCGGAGCCGATGGGAGATATCCCTGAATTCGCATCCGTTACCTTCCACCACACCACAGTTACCGTCCTTCGAAGACATCCGCGCATTCGTCAACGAAGTGGTTCCTTTCCAGAAGTTCGTGGGCGCGGAAGTGAGAGAGCTCGGGCCCGGACGCGCCGTGGCCGCACTCCCGGACTCCCACGACACGCGCAACCACGTGGGCACCACACACGCCGCCGCGCTCTTCCTGCTCGCCGAGGCGGCCGCCGGCGCGGCGCTCGCCGGAGCGCTGCGAGAACGCGTCACCGCCACGGTCTTCATCCTCCGGGAGTCCCGGATCGAATACCGCAGGAAGGCCCTCGGGGAAATCCGGGCGGTGGCGGACGCACCGGTGGAAGGAATTCCCGAAGGCTATCCGGACCTGCCCGCCGGCGAGCGTTTCGACGTGACGGTGAGAGCTCATCTGCAGAACGCCGAAGGCGAATTCCTGGCCGGCGCCGCGTTCACGTACCACTGCAAGATCCTGCCCGGCTGACCGGGGCACGGCGGAAGCCGGACCCACGCCCGTGACAAGCGAACCGTGACACGCGATCCGTGACACGCGAGATAACGAAAGGAAGAAAAGCCCCGTGAACTCCCTGGAGCGTCACGATCTTCCGCTTTCGAAGATCCCGAAGCGCTGGTACAACGTGCTTCCCGATCTGCCCCGCGCACCGGACGACTACCTCGACCCGGCCACCCGGGAGCCGGTCGGCCAGGACTTCATGGAGCGGCTGCTCCCCAAGGCCCTGATCGCCCAGGAGCTGTCCCCCGAGCGGTGGATCGGCATCCCCGAGGAGGTCCGCGCCGCGTACGGCCTGTGGCGGCCGACACCGCTGTTCCGGGCGCACGCCCTCGAACGTCACCTGGACACCCCCGCGGAGATCTACTTCAAGTACGAGGGCGCCAGCCCTTCGGGCTCGCACAAGCTCAACTCCGCGCTGGCCCAGGCCTACTACGCCAAGCTGGAGGGCATCGACCGGCTCGTCACGGACACCGGCGCCGGCCAGTGGGGCAGCGCCCTGTCCATGGCGTGCAGCCTCTTCGGCGTGAAGGCCCTCGTCTACATGGTCCGGGCCAGCTTCGAGGGCAAGCCCTACCGGCGCGACTTCATGGAGACCTTCGGCCAGCGGGTCCTGCCCAGCCCCGGCCCGCACACCGCGTACGGCCGCTCCCTGCTGGAGAAGACCCCCGGCCACCCGGGCTCCGAGGCCACCGCGGTGACCGAGGCCCTGGAGACCGTGCGGCTGAACCCGGGCGACCGCTTCTCCATGGGCGCCTTCGCCAACCACGTCCTGCTCCACCAGACCGTCGTCGGCCTGGAGACCCGCGAGCAGCTGGAGGACCTGGGCAAGCAACCGGACTTCCTGGTCGCCTCCGTCGGCTGCGGCAGCAACATGGGAGGGTTCGCCTTCCCCTTCGTCGGCGACAAGCTGGCCGGCGCGGACATCGGCATCCTCGCCGCCGAACCGGCCGCCTGCCCCACCCTGACCTCCGGCGAGTACCGCTACGACTTCGCCGACGGCAGCGGCCTGGGCCCGATGGCCCGCACCTACACCCTCGGCCACGAATTCGTCCCGCCGCCCATCCACTCCGGCGGACTGCGCTACCACGGCGCCGCACCGCTCGTCGGCCTCGCCCGCCACGAAGGGATCCTGGACTCCCGGGCCTACGCACAGAAGGAGGTCTTCGAGGCCGGCTCGCTCTTCGCCCGCCTGCACGGCCTGCTGCCCGCGCCCGAGACCGCGCATGCCATCCGGGCCACCATGGAGCTCGCCGAGGAGTGCCGCCGCACCCGCCGCCGCGCCGTGATCGTCTTCTGCTACAGCGGCCACGGCCTGCTCGACCTGGGCGCCTACGGCTCGTTCAACGCCGGGGAGATGGCGGACGCCGAGCCCTACGAGTGCGGCCTCGCCGCGGGCGACCCCGCCCTCGCCGGCCTGGGCGGGCGGTGACGGCGGCCGTGTACTCCTTCGCGCAGTACATCGCGGGCCGGGACCGGCCCGGCCCGGGCTGGACGTACTGCCTGGACGCCGGTGCCTTCCTCACCGACCCCAGGGGCGCCTTCACCCGTAAGCGGCGCCTGGAGCGGGCGGGCGGCGAGCTCCCGCGGGAGGACACCGCCGGGATCGTCGGGCGCGTCGGCCTCAGCGCCCCGGACGACGTGGCGGACGCCCTGCTCGCCGCCCACCGGGCCCAGGCGGAGTGGGCCGCCTTCGACCTGGACACCCGGGCGCGGGTCGGCACCCGGCTGCACGCGGTCCTCGGGGAACGCCACGACGAGCTGGTGTCGGTCCTCGTCTCCGAGGGCCACCCGCGCCGGCTGGCCGAGTGGGAGATCCAGGGCCTGCTCACGGGCACCAGCTCGGAGAACATCTCCTTCTGCCAAAGCCAGATGGAACAGCGCTTCGACGACCCCCACCGCACCCTCACCCTGATGCGCAAGCCCGACGGGGTGGTCTGCCTCAACCCCCCGCAGAACGCGGCCGCCTCCAACTCCTTCCTGGGCGTGTCCGCGCTCTGCGCGGGCAACACCCTGGTGGTCAAGGCGCCCCGCACCGCGCCGCTGGGCGTCGCGTTCCTCTACCGCGAGCTCGTCGTCCCCGTCCTCGACGAGCTCGGGGCGCCCCCCGGCACGGTCAACCTCGTCTCCGGCCCCACCCGCCCCATGCTGCGGCAGTGGCTGACCAGCCCGTACGTCGACGACATCATGTTCTTCGGCGACAGCGACGTCGGCCTGGAGTTCGGCAACGACTGCGTGGCGCACGGCAAGAAGCCGGTACTGGAACTGGCCGGCAACGACACCCTGGTGGTGTGGAACGACGCCGACCTCGACGGCGCCGCGGAAGCGCTGGTCGAGTGCTTCTACGGCTCCGGGCAGATCTGCATGGTGCCCAAGTGCGCCGTGGTCCACCCGGGCGTCGCCGACGCCCTCCTGGAACGCCTCGTGGCCCGCTGCCGCTCCCTGCGCCCCGGCTACCCCGGCGACCCGGACGTGCTGCTGAGCCCGGTGCTGAAGATGGACCGCTACCACGAGGTCCTCGACGACGCCCGGCGGCACGGCGGCCAGGTGCTGTGCGGCGGGCGGCGCGTCGACGTCTCGGGCGACCCGTCGCTCACCGGCGCCTTCCTCGAACCCACCGTCGTACGCGTCGACGGGCTGCGCGGCGCGCGGGGCGTCCGGGCCGTGCGCGAGGAGACGTTCTTCCCGCTGCTGGCCGTCGTCGTCCCCGACGAACGGGACGGGTCCGGCGAACTGCTGGACGACGTCATCGCGTTCGTCAACACCAACGAATACGGGCTGCGCAATTCCCTGTGGTCCGGCGACGACAAGGTCGTCAACGCCTTCGTCCGCCGGGTGACCAACGCGGGCCTGCTGAAGGTCAACGAATCCCACATCGGGTTCGCGCCGTACCTCGGGACGCACGGGGGGACGGGGCGGACCGGGGGACCGTTCGGTGAGCTGAACTATCCGATCCTGCGGACGTCGCACCTGCAGGGGGTGTCGGTGGCGAAACCGGGGCAGTGACGCGCGACCACGGGCATTTCCCCGGCCCCGCCCCTTCCCGATCCGGGGCTCCGCCCGGACCCCGCTCCTCGAACTCCCCCGGCCATCTCCCCCAGCTACCGCTGGAGTGCCCCCAGGAGGTGCCTCCGGACGGGCTGGGTTGTCGCCCGGAACCGGGCGGAATCCAGCCCGGCCGGCGTTTGAGGCCACCGCGCGTCAGCGCGGGACGGGGGCCCGGGGACCTACCCGGTTCCGGGAAGGGGCGGGTAGGGGAAAACCCCGCCCCCGGCAACCACCCGCCGCACAGGACCGACCCCGAAGGACCCGCCATGCCCACCCTCACCCGAACCCGCCTCGCCCACCGCGTAGCCGGCCGCCGCACCCTCGTCACCGGCGCCTCCGGCGCCATCGGACGGCAGCTCGCCGTCCTGCTCGGCGGGGCCGGTGCCCACCTGATCCTGCTGGGCCGGGACCCGGAGGCACTGCGGGAGACCGCGCGGCAGGTGCCGGACACCGCCGCGGCGGTGCGCGTCGCCCCGCTGGACCTGACCGTCCACGAGGACGTGACGGCGTTCACGAAGAAGCTGACCGCCGACCTCGGCGGAGTCGACATCCTGGTCAACAACGCGGGACGGTCCATCCGCCGGGGCACCGCGCACGCCACGGACCGGCCGCACGACTACCGCAGGACCATGGCGGTCAACTACTTCGGGGCGGTGGACCTCACCCTGGGCCTGCTCCCCGGCATGCGGGAGCGCGGCCACGGCCACATCGTCAACGTCACCACCATCGGGCTCCAGTTGGGCATGTCCCGCTTCACTGCCTACAACCCCTCCAAGGCGGCCCTCGAAGCCTTCGGCCAGTCCCTGGCACCGGAGCTCAGACGCGAGGGCGTCGCGGTCAGCACCGTCCACCTGCCCCTGGTGCGCACCCGGATGAGCGCCCCCACCACGGCCTTCGCCCGGCTGCCCGCCCTCGACCCCCGGCAGGCCGCACGCATGATCGCCACCGCGCTGGTCACCGGGCGCCCCCGGGTCTCCACCCGGCTCGGCACCGTGGGGGAGCTGCTCGGCGTCGCCGCCCCCCGGGTCCGGCTCGCGCTGGGCGCCCTGGAGTACCGCCACCTGCCCGAGTCCCCCCGCTCCGCCCGTACCGCCGCGCACACCCCGCCGACCGACCGTTCCCGCACCGATCCGACCGGACCTGATGGGTGAGATGACGTACGCCACCGCCACCGGCGCCCCCGCCGGCCATCTCCAGCGCGCGCTCGACGCCCCCACCGCCGACCACGCCTTCGACCTGACCGCCCGGGCCTTCGCCGACCGCCCCGCCCTGCGCGCGCCCGGCCGGGAGCCGTACACCTGGGCGCGCTACCGGGCCGCGGCACGGCGCTGCGCGGCCGGGCTGGCCCGGCTGGGCCTGCGCCCCGGGGACACCCTGGGCCTGCTGCTCGGCAACCGCCCGGAGTTCCACGTCGCCGACGCGGCCGCCATGACGCTCGGGGTGACGACCTGCTCGCTGTACCCCACCACCGCCGACGAGGAACTGCGCTTCCTGGTGGACGACTCGCGGATGAGCGTGCTGGTGTGCGACGAGGCGGGCCGGGAGCGGGCGACCGCCCTGCTGCACGGCTGCCCGGGGCTAGTCGCCCTGGTCGTCGTCGACGGCGCGACGGGCCCGGACCCCGGGGTGCGTCCGTTCGCGGAGCTCCTGGACACCCCGGTCCCGGAGGGTGCCCCGGCGCCGCGCGCCCCGCGCCCGGACGACGTCCTCACCCTCGTCTACACCTCGGGCACCACCGGTCGCCCCAAGGGCGTGGAGCTCACGCACGCGGCGGTCCGCGCCACCGGGCGGGCCTTCCTGGAACGGGTGCCGCTGGATCCCGGCTGCCGGCTGGTGTCGTACCTGCCGATGGCCCACATCGCCGAGCGCTGCTGCTCCCACTACCTGCCCATGGCCCTGGGCGCCGACGTCACCTGCTGCCCGGAACCGGAACGGCTCTTCGACGTCCTGCCGGACGTCCGCCCGCACTGGCTGTTCTCGGTGCCCCGGGTCTGGGAGAAGCTGCGCACCCGGCTGCTCGACGAACTCGGCCGCGCCCCCGAGGACTTCCGCCGGGGCGCCCTGCGGGCCCTGGACCTGGGCGGCATCCTGGCCGACGGCCACGGCGGGCCGGACGGGGAGCCCGCCGGGACCCCGGACGGAGCCGCCGGCCTGGAGCGGATCCGCGCCGAGTACGACCGGCTGGACGGCACCCGGCTCGCCCCGGTCCGCGCCCTGCTCGGCCTGGACGCCGTCCGGTTCGTCCATGTCGGGGCCGCGCCCGTGCACATGCGGACGATGCGCTTCCTGCACGCGCTCGGGCTCCCGGCGGGCGAGATCTGGGGCATGACCGAGCTGTGCGCCGCCGCGTGCGTGACCGAACCGGGCCGGTACCGGCCGGGCTGGATCGGGCCGCCGCTGCCCGGCGTGGAGCTGCGCACCGGGCCCGACGGGGAGATCCTCGTCCGCGGGCCCCTGACCATGCGCGGCTACCGCGGCCGGCCCCGGGAGACCGCCGCCGTGCTCGGCGAGGGGGGCTGGCTGCGCACCGGGGACCTCGGCGAGATCGGCGCCGACGGCTCGCTGCGCGTCACCGGCCGCAAGAAGGAACTGATCGTCAGCGCGTACGGCAAGAACATGGCGCCCGTCCGGATCGAGGAGTGCGTGGCCGGCGGCGAGCCGCTGATCGACCAGGTCTGCGCGATCGGCGACGGCCGCCCGTACAACGTCGCGCTCGTCACCCTCCACGGCGCCCCCGGCCCCGAGGCCGACGCGCGCGTCCGGGAGGCGGTCACTCGCGGGAACCGGCGGCTGTCCCGGCCGGAGCGGATCCGGCGGTTCGCCGTCCTCGACCACACCTGGACGCCGGAGGCGGGGCTGGTGACGCCCACGCTGAAGATGCGCCGCCGGCGCATCGAGGAGCACTACCGGGAGCTCATCGACTCGCTCTACGCCGGCGGCGGCGCGACCCCCCTCGAGGACTGACGACCCATGACACCCGTGACGCGCGGCCCGAGTCCCGCGCCCTCCCTGTCCGCCCTCACCGGGCGGCTGGCCGCGACGCTGACCGGCAGCGGCCCCGAACTCGCCCCTCAGGCGCCGTTCACCCTCGACGTCATCGCCCGCCTGCCCTCCGCCACGCCCGGCGACGTCTCCCGCGCGTACGACCGCGCCCGCGCGGCGCGGCACGCCTGGGCCGCGCGGACGCCCCGCGACCGGGCCCGGGTCCTGGGCCGGCTGCACGCCCTGCTGCTCGGCCGGCAGCGCGAGGCCCTCGACCTCGTCCAGTGGGAGACGGGCAAGGCCCGCGCCCACGCCTTCGAGGAGGTGGCCGACGCGGCGGGGGTCTGCCGCTACCACGCGCGGCGCGCCCCCGCCCTGCTCGCCCCGCGCCGCCGGGCCGGGGCCCTGCCGCTGGTGAGCACGGTCCGCGAACTGCGCCACCCCAAGGGCGCGGTGGCCGTCGTCACCCCGTGGAACTACCCCCTCAGCCTGGTCATGACCGACGTCGTCCCCGCGCTGCTGGCGGGCAACGCCGTGGTGCACAAGGCGGACACGCAGGCCGCGTGCACCGCGCTGTGGGCGCGGGAGCTGTGCCGGGAGGCGGGCCTGCCGCGTGACGTCTGGCAGATCGTCGTGGGCGACCCCGAGGACATCGGCCCGGCCCTGCTGGAGCGGGCCGACCACCTGGCGTTCACCGGCTCCACCGCCTCCGGGCGGGTGCTGGGCAGGCTGGCGGGCGGCCGGCTCATCGGCTGCATGCTGGAGCTCGGCGGCAAGAACCCGCTGGTGGTGCTGGCCGACGCCGACGTCGAGCGGGCCGCGGCCGGTGCGGTGCGGGCCTGCTTCACCAGCGCCGGCCAGCTGTGCATGTCGGCCGAGCGGATCCTGGTCCACGCGTCGCTGCACGACCGTTTCCTGGACCGCTTCCTCGCGCACACCGCCGCCCTGCGCCTCTCCCCCGGCTTCGGCTTCGACGCCGGCATGGGCTCGCTCACCACGCGCGCCCAGCTGGAGCGCGTCACCGCGCACATCGACCAGGCCGTGGCCAAGGGCGCCCGGGTGCTGTACGGCGGGCGCCCGCGCCCCGACGTCGGACCGCTGTTCCACGAACCCACCGTGCTGGCCGGTGTCGTCCCCGGCATGGCCGCGCACGACGAGGAGACCTTCGGTCCCGTGGTCTCGGTCCGCCCGTTCCACGACGACGACGAGGCGGTCGCCCTCGCCGACGCCGGGCCGTACGGGCTGACCGGCAGCGTCTGGAGCCGCGACGCCCGGCACGCGGCGAGGGTCGCCGCCCGCCTCCGCGTCGGCGCCGTCAGCGTCAACGAGGGCTTCCGCACCGCCTACGTCTCGTACGACGCCCCCGTGGGCGGCCGCAAGGACTCCGGCGTCGGCCACCGGCACGGCGCCGAGGGCCTGTTGCAGTACACAGACCTCCAGATCGTCGCCCGCGCCCGGCTGGACTTCTTCGACCCCCGGCCGGGGACGAGCCACGCCCGCCACGCCGGGCGGCTGACCGCGCTGCGCAGGGCCATGGCCGGGCTGGGGCTGGGATGACGGCGCGCGACGGACAAGGACGTTTCAGCTGCTTCCTGGTCGGCGGGAACGCCATGGTGGCCTCCTGCGCGGAGCTGCTCCTGGAGCGGGGGCACCGGGTGCTCGGGGTGGTCTCCGCCGACCCCGGGGTCCGCGACTGGGCCTCGCGCGCGGGGCTGCCCGCCCTCGGTTTCGGGCCGGATCTGGAGGACCGGCTCTCCGCGGGGCCGTTCGACCACCTCTTCAGCGTCGCCAACCTGCGCATGCTGCCCCGGTGGGTGCTGGACCTGCCGCGCGGCCTGGCGGTGAACTTCCACGACGGGCCGCTGCCCCGGCACGCCGGGATGCACGCCACCACCTGGGCGCTCCTGGAGGGCGCGGCCGTCCACGGCGTCAGCTGGCACGTGATGACCGAGGAGGCGGACGCCGGTGACGTGCTGGCGCACCGCGAGGTGCCGGTGGCACCCGGGGAGACCAGCGCGACGCTCAACGTCGCCTGCATGGAGGCGGGGATCGACGCCTTCGCCGGGCTGGCCGACGCGCTGGCCTCCGGTGAGGTGCGGCGCCGTCCCCAGGACCTGTCCCGGCGCACGTACCACGGCCGCCACGACCGGCCGCCGGGCGGCGGGTTCCTGTGCTGGGACCGGCCCGCCGAGGAGCTGGACGCGGCCGTGCGCGCCCGGGACTTCGGGCCGCACGCCAACGCCTTCGGCACCGCCAAGGCGGTCGTCGGCGGAGCCCCGGTCCTCGTCGGCGGGTCGGCGGTGCTGCCGGTGCGCTCGGGGAGCGCGCCCGGCACCGTGCTCGCCGTGGAGGGCTCCGGCGCGGTCGTGGTCGCCACGGCCGGCCGTGACCTGCGGCTGACCCGGCTCACCGCCCCGAGCGGCGCGCCGGTGTCCCTCGCCCTGTCCCCGGGGGACGTGCTCCCGGTGCCGGACGCGGCCCTGCTGGAGGCGGCGGGCCGGGCCGAGGCCGCGAGTCTGCGGGCGGAGGCCCGCCTGCTGCGGCGGCTGTCCTTCCCGGCCCCGGCGGACCTGCCGCACCGGGCGGACGGCGCCCTCGTCGAGTCCGAGGTGCCGGTGCCCGAGGGCCTGCGGGACCCCCGGCGGCTGCTGGCGGCCCTCCTCGCCTTCCTGGTGCGCGTCGGCGTCACGCCGGGGACGGACGTACGTCTGCGTCCGCCGTTCCCCGGGACCGGCCATCCGGTGGTGGACGCGCTGTACGCCGACTGGGTCCCGCTGCGCGTACCGCCCCTGGGAGGACGGCCGGACGGGCCGGAGGGGCACGGCCCGGTCCCGTACGACCTGTGGGTCCGTCACCCCAGGCTGCGCGCGGGCGCCCGGGACCTGCCCGTCACCCTGGAGATCGCCGAGGACGGGCCCCTCGTGCCCCCGCCCGGCACCGGCCTGCTGATCCGGCTCCCCGCCCGGCCGGGCGGCCCCTGCCGGTGGCTGGGCCCGGCCGGGCCGCTCGCCGGTTACGCGGCGGCTTTCCTGCGCGCCCTCGACCGGACGCCCGGCGCGGACCCGGCCCGGGTGCCGCTCGGCACCGAGGAGACCCGGCGCGCGACGGCCTCCTGGAACGCCACCGCCGCCGGTCTCCCCCTCGGCACCGCCGTGCACCGCATGGTCACCCGGCAGGCCCGGCTGCGCCCGGACGCCCCGGCGGTGACGTGCGCGGGGCGGACGCTCGGCTACGGCGAACTGGACCGCCTCTCCTCGGCGTTCGCGGGCCGGCTGCGCGGCCGGGGCGTCGGGCCGGGGCACCGGGTCGGCGTCTACCTGGACCGTTCCGCCGACCTGGTGGTGGTCCTCCTCGGCATCATGAAGTCCGGTGCCGCCTATGTGCCGCTCGACCCCCTCTACCCGCCCACCCGCGTCGCCGCCATGGTCGCCGACGCCGCGCCGGCGCTGCTGGTCACCGAGGAACGCCTGGCCGGCGCCCTCCCCGCGACCGGTGCCGGCGTCCTCGTCCTGGACCGGGAGCGGGCCGACGCCGGGGCCGACGCGCCCGAGGACGGCGCGGCGGTACGGCCGGACACCGACGCGTACGTCATCTTCACCTCCGGGTCGACCGGCCGCCCCAAGGGCGTGCGGATCGGCCACCGGGCCCTGGCCAACTTCGTGTGCGCGATGGCCCGGACGCCGGGCTTCACCACCGGGGACCGGCTGCTCGCGGTCACGACGCTCTGCTTCGACATCGCCGGCCTGGAGCTCTACGTACCGCTGGCCACCGGCGGGCAGGTGGAGATCGCCCCGGCGGACGCGACGGCCGACGGCTTCGCGCTGCGCGCCCTGCTGGAGCGCTCCGGGCCCACGGTCATGCAGGCCACGCCCGCCACCTGGCGCATGCTGCTCGACGCCGGCTGGCGGGGCCGGCCGGCCGCCCCGTTGCGGATGCTGTGCGGCGGCGAGGCGCTGCCGCCGGACCTCGCCCGGGAGCTGCTCGCCCTGGGCGGCCCGCTGTGGAACCTCTACGGGCCCACCGAGACGACGATCTGGTCCGCGGCCGCGGAGGTCCTGCCCGGCCGGCCGCCCCTGATCGGACCGCCGATCGCCAACACCCGTTTCCACGTGCTGGACGGCGAGCGGCGGTCCCTGCCGCCGGGGGTGCCCGGAGAGCTGTACATCGGCGGCGACGGCGTGGCCGCGGGCTATCTGGACCGGCCGGAGCTGACGGCCGAGCGGTTCGTGCGCGTCCCGGACGACCCGGGGACCGTCTACCGCACCGGCGATCTGGTCCGGCAGCTCCCCGGCGGTCACCTGGAGTTCCTGGGCCGGGCCGACGGCCAGGTCAAGGTGCGCGGGTACCGGGTGGAGACCGGTGAGGTCGAGGCGGCGCTGCGCGCCCACCCCGCCGTGTCCCGGGCGGTCGTCGCCGTGCGCGACGACCGGCTGGTGGCCTACGTCGTCCCGCGCGGGGTCCCGGCCACGGCGGGCGAGCTGCGCGCCCGTCTGGCGGCCGGGCTGCCCGGGTACATGATCCCGTCGGTCTTCGTGACGCTGGAGCGGATCCCGCTCACCGACAACGGCAAGACCGACCGCGCCGCCCTGCCGGCGCCCGCCCCGCCCCGGCCGGACCCGGCGGCCGGTTCCCCCGACCGCTCCGAACGGCTGGTCGCCGAGGTCTGGCGGGAGGTGCTGCGGCTGGACGGGATCGGCGTCGAGGACAACTTCTTCGAGGTCGGGGGCGATTCCCTGCTGCTGATGCGGGTCATGGCCCGGCTGCGGGACCACTCGCCGCGGCCGCTGACCCGGGTGGAGATGTTCATGTACCCGACCGTCCGCTCACTGGCGCGCCGTCTGGCGCCGCCGGACGCCCCCGGGCCCGTACCGGCCGGTCCGGAACCGCCCGGACCCGTACGCCGCGGCGCGGGCCGGCCCGGGCTGGGCGAACTGCGCAGGCGCCGCCGGGGCTGACCGTCCGGGCCCCGACGACCTGCCACGAGGACCGTCGCACGACCGACCGACCGGCCACCACGTACACCGACCGCACCGCGACGGCCGAACCGCGCGGGGAAGGGAGACCACGGACATGCGCGTGTGCGCCGTCTGCGCCCTCAAGGAGAACCACCCCGGTGTCACTTTCGGCGACGACGGGGTGTGCAGCCTGTGCACGCTGGACTTCGCCGGTGACCTGATGGAGAACTTCGCGTACACCAGCCGGGTCTTCGAGGAGTTCGCCCGCAGCGGGCCGAACCCGGACGGCGACCACGACTGCCTGTTCATGTACAGCGGCGGCAAGGACAGCACGTACATGCTGGACAAGTTCGCGGGCGAGTACGGCAAGCGCGTGCTCGCCTACACCTTCGACGTGCCCTTCGAGAGCGCGCACGCCGCGGAGAACATCCGGCTCGCCCGGGAGCGGATCCCCGCCACCTTCGTCGTCGACTCCGACGACGACAACATCAAGGCGATGATGCGGGAGGTCTTCAACCGGACGCCCGCGAAACCCGGCAAGTACCTGGACGAGAAGCTGCCGTGCGTCTCGTGCCGTTCCTTCTTCGTCATCCGGGCGATCCTGTACGCCTTCCGGCACCGCATCCCCTACATCGTGCTGTGCGCCGACCCGCAGCAGATCCTCACCATGGAGTCGGACGCCCGCGAGGTCGTGCGCGGCTTCTACCGGACCTTCGGGCGGCGGCTGACCGGGGAGCTCTTCCGGGGCGAGCTGGAGGAGGTGCTCTTCGCCGAGGAGCCGGAACTGCCGCGCATCGTCTTCCCGTTCATCGCCACGCGCTACGCGTACGACCCCGACCGCATGGTGGCCGAGCTCAAGGCGAAGGGGCTGTACACCTCGTCGCCGATGGAGACGCACTGCACGCTCTTCCCGCTGCTGAACTACTACTCGTTCGCCAACTGGGACTGCATGTTCTACAAGCTGAACGCGGCCAGCCACCGGCGCTCGGCGCGGCGCGACGGGAACCACCGGCGGTCCACGTTCAGCATCACCTTCCCGCGCGCCGCCGATCTCCCCGCGATCGAGGAGCGGCTCAAACGGGTCGTCCTCGACATCGCGGGCGCCCGTGGCGACCCGGCGGAGCAGGAGCGCGAGCTCGTCGACCTCTTCACACGGCTGGACGCCTCCGAGGAGGCGGCGCGTTTCGTGGCGCACGGCTTCCTCGCCATGCGCGAGACCGCGGCGGACCTGGGCATCACCTTGCGGAGCAACGGGGCGGAGACATGACGGACTGCGATGTCGCGATCATCGGTATGGCCTGCCGGTTCCCGGGGGCGCCCTCCGTGGAGGCGTTCTGGGACCTGCTGCGGGAGGGCCGGGAGGCGGTGCGCTTCCCCACCGAGGCCGAGCTGCTGGCCGCCGGGGCCGATCCGGCCGAGCTCGCGCGCCCCGGCTTCGTCCGGGCGACGCAGGGCATCGAGGGCGTGGAGCTGTTCGACGCCGCCCACTTCGGGATCCCGGAGGACGAGGCGGAGCTCCTCGACCCGCAGCACCGGCACTTCCTGGAGTGCGCGCTGGCCGCTCTGGAGGACGCCGGGTACGACCCGGGCACCCACCCGGGCGAGATCGGCGTGTTCGCCGGCGCGGGCATGAACACCTATCTGCCGGGCAACCTCGCCGGGCGGTACGCCACCGGGTCCTCGGTCGGCCGCTACCGCCTCATGCTCGCCAACGACAAGGACTATTTGGCCACTCGAGTCTGCTACAAGCTGGACCTGCGCGGCCCGGGCGTCAGCGTGGGCACCGCGTGCTCCACCTCGTTGGTCGCCGTGCACCTGGCCTGCCTGAGCCTGCTGTCGGGCGAGTGCGGGACGGCCCTGGCGGGCGCGGTGCACCTGCGGATGCCGCAGGACGAGGGGCATCTGCACCAGGAAGGGATGATCTTCTCGCCGGACGGGCACTGCCGGGCGTTCGACGCCGAAGCGCGCGGCACGGTGCTGGGCAGCGGCGTCGGCGTCGTCGTCCTCAAGCCGCTGGCCGACGCCAGGGCGGACGGCGACACCGTGCACGCCGTGATCAAGGGGACGGCCGTGACCAACGACGGCCGCGCCAAGACCGGGTTCACCGCGCCGAGCGTGGAGCGGCAGGCCGCCACGGTCCGCGAGGCGCAGCGCGTCGCCGACTGCCCGCCGGGGACGATCGGCTACGTCGAGGCGCACGGCACCGGTACCCCGCTGGGCGACCCGGTCGAAGTCGCCGCCCTCAACCGGGCGTTCGGGCGCACCGGCCCCGGACGCACCGTGCTCGGGTCGGTCAAGACCAACGTGGGCCACCTCGACGTGGCCGCCGGCATGGCCGGGCTGATCAAGACGGCGCTGATGCTGCGGCACCGCACCTTCGTGCCCAGCCTCCACTTCCGTGCCCCCAACCCGGACATCGACTTCGCCGCGGGCCCCTTCCGCGTCGGTACCGGGACCGCGCCCTGGCCGGACGGGAACGGGCCCCGGCGGGCGGGCGTCAGCTCCTTCGGCGTCGGCGGCACCAACGCCCATGTGGTCCTGGAGGAACCGCCCGGCCCCCGCCCCGGGCCCGCGCCACGGGCGGCCGAACCGCTGCTGATCTCCGCGCGCACGCCCGAGGCGCTCGCCCGCGCCACCGGGGACCTGGCCCGGCATCTGCGCCGCCGCCCCGGTGCGGACCTGGACGCGGTCGCGCACACCCTGGCCGCGGGCCGGCACCACCACGCCCACCGGCGGGCCGTGGTCTGCGCGGACACCGGGGACGCCGCGATGTCGCTGGCCGTCCTGGACCCCGAGCGGGTACGGACCGGGCAGGCGGGCCCGGACCCGGCGGGGTTCGCGTTCGTCCTGCCGGACGTCACGGACGTTCCCGGCGCCGCCGAACTCTACGAAGGGCTGGCGGCGTTCCGTGAGGCGGTCGACGCGTGCGCGGCCGAACTGCGGACGCCCGCCGGGGAACTCCTCGCGGACCGTGCCGCGGCGGCCCTCGTGGTGCCGTACGCGCTGGCCCGGGTGTGCCGGGAGTGGGGCGTGCGCCCGGGCGCGGTCGTCGGCAGGGGAAGCGGGCGTACGGTCGCGGGGTGCCTGGCCGGGGTGTTCGGGCCGGGCGGTGCGCTGGCGCTTGCCGCCGGGGGTGCCGCCGGGGGTGGCACCGGGGGTGCCGTTGCTGGTGGTGCCGGGAGTTCTGCGGGAGGCGCCGCTGGGAGTGCTGCCGGGAGCACCGGCGACGACGCCCTCGGCGGTGCCACCAGGAGTGTCACTGAAAGTTCCACGGCAGACGCCGCCGGGAGCGCTGCTGTGAGCATTCCCGGCGACGCCGTCGACGGTGTCGCCGGGGGTGCCAACGGACGTTCCACGGGAGGCCCCGCCGGAAGCGCGGCCGGAAGTACTGCCGGGAGCACCACCGACGGCGCCACCGGGCGTGCCACCGACGGCGTCGCCGCGAGGACGCCCGCCGTGCCGTGTGCCGTGCCCGAGATCCCGGTGAGCCTGGGAGAGGGCTGGCTGCCCCCGCACCGGGCGGCCGATCCCGGCACCTGGACGCGGCCCGGCGACGGGGAGGGCGACCGGCAGGCGACGGAGGCCCTGCTGAAGGACGCCGGGCTGGTCCCCCTCGTGTTCGACCCGTCCGGCGGCCGTCCGGCGACCGAGGTCCTGCTCGACGTCCTGGCCCGCGCCTGGACCCATGGCGCCGACGTCCGCTGGGAGCACTGGTACGGACCCGGCCGGCGGCGCCGGGTGCCCCTGCCCACCTACCCGTACGAGCGCTGGCGCCACTGGGTCGACCCGGCGTCCGCGCGGGAACGGCCCGCCGCGCGCCCGGACGAACTGCGCCGCCGCGTCGAGGAGGCGGACCCCGGCGGGCGCGGCGCGATCCTCCAGGAGTTCCTCCGCGCGCAGGCCGCCCGGCTGCTCGAACCTGAGGACGGGCGCCCGCCCGGTGTGGACGACGACCTCTTCGAGCTCGGCGCCGACTCCCTCATCCTGATCGACCTCGTCGCCACCCTCGGCACCGCGCTCGGCCGCTCCCTGTCCGCCTCGTTCGACGACCCGCCCACCCTGCGCGGCCTGGCCGACCAGGTCGCGGCCTCCTGGCGGACCCCGTGAGCGGGACCGCGACGGGCCCGGCGGGCTGGCCGATCGCCGGTACCGGGGTGGTGAACAGCGTCGGCGCCGGCACCGCCGAGGTGTTCGCGGCCCTGTGCGCCGGGCGCGGCGCGCCCGCCGTGGTGCGGTCGTTCGGCACCGGGGCGCTGCGCACCCGGCACGCCTTCGAGATCACCGACCCCCCGCAGCGGCCCGCGGCCTGGCTGTGCCGGGCCGTCGCCGAGGCGCTCGCGGGCGCCGCGCTGCCGGAGGACCTCTCCGAGGTCCCGGTCCTGGTCGGCACCGGCCTGCGCGACCTGCGCGGGGCGGAACGCAACTGGCTGGCGGGCCGCTCCGGGCCGCCCGACCCGCACTTCGGCCGCGCCCTGCTGGACCGCTTCGGGGCCTGCGACACCCACACGTTCGCCGGCGCGTGCTCGGCGTCCCTGTACGCGCTGGCCCTCGCCGCCGACCTGCTCGCCACCGGCCGGGCGGAGACCGTGGTGGTGGCGGGCGTCGACACGATCACCGCGAGCATGTACGCGCTCCTCGACCGGGTGCAGCCCGGGGCACCGCGCGAGGTCCGCCCGTTCGACCGGCGCAGCGCCGGGCAGTTGCTCGGCGACGGCGCGGCCGCCGTCGTCCTGCGCCGGCCCGGCCACGGCCCGGCGCGGGCGGTGCTGCGCTCGGTCGGCCTGCACTGCGACGCGGGCCACGCCACCGCGCCGGACCCGGCCGGGCTCGTCGCCGCCCAGCGGGAGGCACACGAGCGGGCCGGGATCAAGGCCGGCGAGGTCGGCCTCGTACACGCCCAGGGCACGGGCGCGCTCCTCAACGACCGGGCCGAGGCACGGGCGCTGGCCGAGGTGTTCGGCCGGGGCGGCGGCCCGCTGATCGCGGCCGTCGAGGGGATGACCGGCCACACCTCGGGCGGTTCGGGGCTGCTGTCCACGGTGCTCGCCACCGAGTGCCTGCGGACCGGGCGGGTGCCTCCCGTGGTGGGGCTGCGGGAGCCCATCGAGGAGGCCGAGGGGCTGCGGTTCAGCACCGGGGACCGGGCGGACGGCGCGGGGCTGACGATCGCTCAGGTGAACTCGTTCGGCTTCGGCGGGGTCCACGCCGTGGCGGTCCTGGGGAAGGCGGCGTGATTCCCGTGACGGATCCGGTCGTGACCGGCACCGGCGTCGCGCTCCCCGGCGCGCGGTGCGCGGCGGACCTGTCGGCGCCCGCTCCCGGCCCTCTGCCGGGAGCGGGTGAATGGCCGCCCTACGAGCGGGAGTCGCGGTTCCGGGACCGGGCGACGCGGCTCGCCCTGCTGGCGGGCGCGGCGGCGCTGACCGACGCGGGGCTGCTGGGCGGCGACGGGCGTCTCACGGTGCCCGGCGAGGCGGTGGGCACGGTCGTCAGCTCCAATCTGGGCGTCCTGGACACCGTGTGCCGGGTGGCGGAGGCCCTCGACCGGGAGGGCCCGAGCGGCCTGCGCACGATGGACCTGCCCAACGCGTGCAGCAACGCCACCGCGGCCGGGGTGGCCATCCGCTTCGGGCTGCGCGGCGCCAACCTCATGGTGTGCAACGGCGCCACCTCCGGACTCGACGCGGTCGGCTGGGCCGTCCTCGCCCTGGCCGCGTGCCGGGCCCGGCACGTCCTGGTCATCGGTGTGGAGCCCGCCGACCCCGTCGTACGGCGGACGGCTCCCGGGGCGAAAACGCTGGACGGCGCGGTGGCGCTCGTCCTGGAGACGCCCGCGGCGGCGTACGGGCGCGGCCGGTCCGCCCACGCGGCGGTCGCGGGATACGCGCGGCGGCGGGACGTGGCGTCGGCGGTCGCGGCGGCGAGGGCCATGGCCCGGGGGACGGCCGAGGTGAGGCTGTGGCTGCCGCCGGAACGAGAAGCGGAAGCGGGTACGGGCAGGGGCGGCGGAGGTACGAGCCGAGAGCGCCCGGGCGCGGGCGGCGGGGACGCGGGCGGGGCGGACCCGAGCCGCCCGCGCCCGGGCAGCGCGGGCACGAACCGAACGGGCACGAACCGAACGGGCGGCGCGGGCACGCGCCCAGGCGACCCCGGCGGATCGGTCGGCACAGGCGGCACGGGCACGAACCCGAGCGGCCTCGGCCCAGGTCCGGGCGGTCCCGGTGGTCCGAGCGGCCCGAGCGGTCCCGGCAGTCCCGGCAGTCCTGGCATTCCCGGCAGTCCGAGCGGTCCCAGCATTCCCGGCGGTCCAAGCGGTCCCGGCGGTCCGAGCGGTCCCAGCGGTCCGAGCGGTCCCAGCGGTCCAGGCGGTCCAGGCGGTCCAGGCGGTCCAGGCGGTCCAGGCGGTCCAGGCCCAAGCATGGACGGCACAGGCCCCCCTGATGCCCCCGTTCCCCGGCCGGACGGCCGGCCCCCGGGCGGTGGCCGCCTCGGCCTCGGCCGAGCCTTCCCGCCGGCCTCCGGTGCCTTCGGGGTGCTCCAGTGCGTCGTGGCGGCCGACCGGCTCGCCACCGCCACCCGTCCCGGGGCCGCGCTCGCCGCGGCCGGGGGCGGGCGCGCGGACGACGCCGCGGCCGCCGTCCTGCTCACCACCCCGCCGCTCACCACCCCGCCGCTGCCCGCCCCGCCGCTGCCCACCGCACCGCACGACGACGCAAGGAAGGGAGAAGGATGACGCAGGTCCTGATCACCGGGGCGGGAGCCGTCTCCTGCCTCGGCGTGGGGGTGCCGGCCATGTGGCGCGCCCTGTGCGCGGCCCCGGACGGCCTCCCGGAGCGCGCCGACGACCCCGGCGCCCGGATGCCCCTGCCGCTGATCCACATGGCGCCCTCCGGGCCCGGGCCCGGCCGGGCGACCCGGCTGGCCCTGACCGCGGCCCGGGAGGCCGTCGCCGACTCCGGCCTCGACCCCCGATTACTCGCCCGCAGCCCGGTGGTCATCGGCACCGGCGGCGGCAACGCCGACCACTGGGAGCGGCCCCTGGACCCCGCCCGCCCGTACACCCCCGCCTTCACCGTCGCCGCGGCGATCGGCGCCGAGGTCGGGTCGAGCGGCGCCGCGACGAGCGTCAGCAACGCCTGCTCGGCCGGGGGTTTCGCGCTGGCCATGGCCGCGGACATGATCCGCGCCGGGGAGGCGGACGTCGTGCTGGCGGGCGGCGCCGAGGCGTACAGCAGGGTCGCGCTCGGCTGCTTCAACCGCATGGGCGCCGTCGACCCGTACGCCTGCCGCCCGTTCCACCGCGACCGCGGCGGCACGGTCTTCGGCGAGGGCGCGGCCGTCCTCGTCCTGGAGTCGGCCGGACACGCCCGGGCACGTGGGGCGGCGCACCACTACGCGGCGCTGGCCGGTTCCGGCTGGAGCTGCGACGCGCACCACCTGACCGCGCCGGACCCGGACGGCGTCCAGATCCGGCGGGCCATGACGGACGCGCTCGACGACGCGGGCGCGGCGCCCGGTTCGGTGGGCTGCGTCGTCCCGCACGGCACCGGGACCCGCCTCAACGACGAGGTGGAGAGCCGGGCGCTCGGCTCCGTCTTCGGCGACCTCGCGGACTGCCCGCCCCTCTACAGCCTCAAGGCGCTCATCGGTCACACGGCGGGGGCCGCCGGGGCGCTGGGCGCCGTCGCCGGGGCGCTCATCCTCGACCACGGCACCGTACCGCCGAACCTGGCGCTCGGCGCGGACCGGGACCCGGGCTGCCCGGTCAATCTGCCGGAGGGCGGGGAGGAACCGCTGGACGGCCGCCATGTGATGGTCAACGCCTTCGCGTTCGGGGGCAACAACGTCTCGCTGGTCCTGGAAGGACGTGCCGCGTGAGCGCCGACACGCTGGTGGTGACCGGCGTCGGCGCCGTCACCCCTTGGGGGCACGACCCGTCCCGGCTCGGTCTGGACGGCGGGCCGCCGCCGGATCCGCACGGCCCGTGGTTCGACGTCGCGGCCGAACTCGGGCCCCGTGGCTACAAGTACGTCCCGGCCTCGTGCCGCCATCTGCTCGCCGCCACGCGCAGGGCGCTCACCGACGCCGGGGACGTCCTGGGCCGTGTCCCCGAGGCGCGGCGCGGCATGGCCGTCGGGACCAACAACGGCATCACCACCCTCATCGACACCATGGACGAGACGGTCTCCGGCCCCGGCGCCGCCCGGCTCAGCCCGGCGACCGCCCCGTACTTCTCCATCAACACCCTGGCCGGGCGGGTCGCCATGGACCACGGGATCAAGGGCTGGAACCTCACCCTGACCTCGCCCCGGACCGCGTCCCTGGACGCGCTCGGCGCCGGCGCCCGGGCGTTCGCCGCCGGCCGCTGCGACCTGCTCCTGGCGGGCACCACCGAGGCCCCGCTGCCGGGGCGCACCAAAGGTCACGCGGTCTCCGAGGCGGGCGCGGCCGTGCTCGTGCTCGAACCCGCCGCCGGGGCCGCCGCGCGCGGCGCCGACCACTACGGCACCTGCCGCACCGTCTCCTTCCACCTCCCCGCCGGGGCGCCGTACGACGCCGCCCGGCGGACGTCCGGCGACGCCCTGGACCGGCTCCTCGCGCCCGGCGGCCGGGGCGGTCTGCCGGCCGCCCGTCTGATCAGCGACGCCTCCCCGGTGGGCGCGGCCCTCGCCGCGCACCTGCGCGGCCTGGGGGTCCGCACCCACGCGGTGCCGGCGGGCGCCGGCACCCTGCTCCCCTTCCTGTACGTCGTCCACGCCCTCGCCCGCCAGGGGCCGCCCCGCCTCGTGGCCGCGGCGAGCCCGGAGGGCGGTTGCGCGCTGACGCTGGTGCGCCCGTACCGCCCCGCCGCCATGACCGCTCGCACCCCCGACCCCGAGAAGGAGGAACGATGAACCCCGACAGCAGCGTCATCGACCTGGAGAAGCTGCGTGTGACGATCGCCGAGACCTTGGAGCTCGAGCCGGCGGAGGTCACGGACGACGCCCACTTCGTCCGCGACCTGGGCGCCGACTCCCTCCTGGCGCTGGAGATGCAGGTCGTCCTGGAGGAGCAGTACGACGTCCGCCTCACCGAGGACGATCTGCGCGCCGCCTCCACCCTGCTCGCCGCGCACGCGCTGCTGGTGGCGAAGGCCGCCGCCAGGACCGCGGACGCCGAGGCGCGGGCGGGGCAGCGGATCGATACTTCCGCCACGAACGGGTGAAGGGCCGGGTACGGCGCCGGAAGGAGGGGAGAGTAATGCGGTCCCACCACCTCGTAGACGGGAAGTTCATGCGTCACTTAGCCACCGTCCTCCTCGGTTCCGCCGCCCTCTTGGGAGCGCTCGCCGTGCCCGCCCACGCCGACCCCGGCCGCGCCGGCGGCCCCGGCGATCCGGTCGGCGCGCTGCTGGGCCCGCTCGTCGCCCCCTCCCCCGGCATCACGGGGGACCCGAGGGACAACGGAAACGGGAACGGCAACCACAACGGGAACGGCAACCGCGCGATCGTCGGACTGCAGTTCCCCATCCTCTCCCCCGGCGAGAACACGGGGCACTGGGAGTGAGCCCCGGGTAGGTCCCGGTCCGGCCGCACGCCGGTGGCGGGCCCGCCCCCGAGGCCCCCGCCGGGGAGGCGCCGCGCAGCCCTGACCCTCCGCCCGGGTCAGGGCTGTGCGGGGGGGGGCGAGGCCCGGGGCGGCGGCGACACCGGATGTCCACCGCGCCTCACCAGCCCCTGGAAGCAAGGCCGTTCAACGCCGGAACGCACCTCTCGGGCCCAACAGGCGCACCCCTCCGGCCACTTCGCGAGCGGGCGCCGCACGGCACGTACCCCACTCCCCCGGAACGGGCCTCCGGCCCCGCTCCGCCGTGCCATGCTGGGCCGGTGCCGGAGACCTATCAGGACCTCGTCGGACGTGCCCTCGGAGAAGCGTCCGCCACCGGCTGGACGCTCCGCGACGGCGAGACCTGGTGCATGGTCACGCCACCGTGCCACGCGCCCCGGCAGCAGGGCTGGAAGCTGCACCTCTCCGCGACGCCCGCCTCGGCGCCCGAGGTCCTGCGGTGCGCGGCCCCGGTCCTGGTGGCGCACGCGTGCGCGTTCAAGTGCGCGGTATCCCCGCGGGTCACCGCCGAACTCACCTCGGTGCGGGCGCCCCGCGCGCAGTCGGGGAAGTTCCTCACCGCCTACCCCCTGGACGACGACCAGTTGCGCGTCCTGGCCGAGGAGCTCCACACGGCCACCCGCAGTCTCGTGGGCCCGGCGATCCTCTCGGACCGCCGTTACCGGCCGGACAGTCTCGTGCACTACCGCTACGGCTGTTTCGCGCGCCCCCGCGAGCTCAACGACGAGGGGATCTACGAAAGCCGTCTCCGGGCACCCGACGGCACGTTCGTGACGGACGAGCGCAACCCCTGGTTCTCACCGCCCCCGTGGGCCCGGCCGCCGTTCGCGCCGCCCGTCCCCGCCCCGCCCGGCCGCCGCCGTGGCGCCCCCGTCGTCCTCGCCGGGCGCTATGTGGTCCGCGAGGCGGTCCGGCACTCCAACCGCGGTGGCGTCTACCGCGCGCGGGACCGGCGGACCGGCGAAGACGTCCTGATCAAGGAGGCCCGCCCGCACGTCGGGGCGACCTCGGACGGGAAGGACGCCAGACACTGGCTGCGGTACGAGGCGGACGTCCTGTCCCTGCTCGCTCCCCTCGGCATCACCCCGGCGGTGGGCGAGGTGTTCGAGTCCGGTGGCCATGTCTTCCTGGTGGAGGACCTGATCGACGGCGAGAGCCTCCAGCGGTGGACCACCGAACGCCTGGCCCGGCATCCCGAGGGCCTGGTCCCCGTCCCGGTGGCGTGGGGGCTGGCACGCGAGCTCACCCGCCTGGTCGGCCTGGCGCACGCGGCCGGATTCGTCCTGCGCGACCTCAAGCCCGGCAACATCGTGATGGCGCCCGGCGACAGGCCCGTACTGGTCGACATGGAGTGCGCGGTCCGTGCGGGCGAGCGGGCCCATGTGGTGGGCACGCACGGCTTCACCGCGCCGGAGTACCTGGAGGGGCCCGACCGGGCGGAGGAGGGCGGGCCGCCGCCCGCGCCCGGCCCGGGGGTGGACTGCTACAGCCTGGGCGCCACCCTCCTCTACGCCACCACCGGCGTCGTCCCGCTGCTGGCCGAGGACTCGCCGCCCCGCCGTGCGGCCGGTGACCGGATCGCGGCGCTCGTCGGGACGGCGGCGCCCGCCGCCCCCGCGCTACGGGCGCTCGCGCCCCTGGTCCTCGGGCTCACGGCGGACGGGCCGGGCCGCTGACCGCTGGAGAAGGCCGCCGCGTTCCTGCGCGGGGAGCCCGTCGGAGGACCGGTGTCGGCGGGGCCCGAGCCACCGGCGGGCGCGCTCGCCCGGCTGCTGGCGGACGGTCTGGCCCACCTCGCGGCCACGGCCGACCCGGGCGGTGAGCACCTGTGGCCGAAGCCGCGCTCGGCCCCGTCCACCGACCCCTGCAACGTCCAACTGGGCGCGGCGGGGGTGCTGGGCGTCCTGGCGCGGGCGGTCCGCTCCGGTGAGCCGGCCGCCGGCCCGTTGCTCCGTACGGCCGCCCGGTGGCTGGACGAGCGCCTCACCCTGCCCGGCAGGATCCTGCCGGGCCTGTACTTCGGGCGCTCCGGCGCGGCGTGGGCCCTCCACGACGCGGCGCGGACGCTCGGCGACGAGGAGCTGGCGGTACGGGCCGGGGCGTACGCCCTGCGCATCCCGCTCACCTCGCGCAACCCCGACATCTGCCACGGCCTCGCCGGCGCGGGGCTGGCCCAGCTGCACCTGTGGCACGCGACGGGTGACCGCCGGTTCGCCGACCGCGCCTCCGGGTGCGCCGACGCCCTCCTGCGCCTGACCACGGGCACCGGCCACGGCGTGGACCGGCCCGTCGGCGCGGAACACCTCCGGGAGCTCGCCGGATCCGCCTCGTACGGCTTCGGGCACGGCGTCGCCGGGAACGCCGCCTTCCTCCTCGCGGCGGGCCGGGACCTGGCGCGCCCGGACCTCGTCGACATCGCGACCGGCGCCGGGCACGCCCTGTGCGCCGTGGCCGAACCGCGGGGCGACGCCGCCGCGTGGCCGAAGGGCCCGGGCCGGGAGGAGCGGACCGATCTGAACTTCTGGTGCCACGGCGCCTCGGGCGTCGGAACGTTCCTCGTCCGGCTGTGGACCGTCACCGGCCACGCGCCGTTCCTCGACCACGCCGACCGCGCGGCGCGCCTGGTGTACCGCGACCGCTGCCGCACCGGCACGGCCGCGTGCCACGGCGCGGCGGGCAACGCCCAGTTGCTCCTCGACCTCGCCGACGCGACGGGGGAAGCGCGCTACCGCGAGCAGGCGGCGGAGGTCGCCGCCTGTCTGTACGCCCGGGCCGTCCGGCGCGACGGCCGCCTGCTGGTGCCCGACGAGACCCTGCGCGACGTCGGCGCGGGCTACCACGTCGGCCTGGCCGGCGTCCTGGATCTCCTGCTCCGCCTCGAACACGGCGGCGGCAGGTCATGGCTGGTCGACGCCCGCCGGCCCGCCGGAACCCCCGCGAAGGAGGCACACCCCGATGGAGAACAACGTCCTCGAACTCCAGGAACTGCCCGAAACGGATGAGCGGTCCCTGGACCCCGTGATGTGCTGCGACACCATCTTCACCACGGACCGCACGGACGGCTGCACGGAGCCGCCACGCTGTCGGTAGGACCGGCCCTCCCCGTTCCGTGCGCCCGGCTCGGCGTACCGGGTACGCACGGAACGGCGGAGTGCGCGGCCCCCGGCTAGTCCTCCGGCACCCCGCGGATCTCGCCCGTGCCCAGTGTGATCACGGCCCGGGGCCGCATGGGCCCGTCCTCGCGGCGGGAGAGCAGGGTCACCTCCTCCACCGCGGCCGGCAGCGCGCCGAGCCGCGCGGCGCACTCGGTGGCCAGGCTTCGTGGCTCCCGGGTGCGGCCGAGTGACAGGTGCGGGGTGAAGTCGCCGCGACCTCGGCAGAGGGGGAACCGCGAGGCCAGCGCGCGGTGGAGGCGGGTCCAGGGCTCCAGGCCCCCGGCCGCCGGATCGAGCCACACCGTCGCGTAGCGCCGGTGCCGGAAGTACCGCACGCCGGACAGACGCGCCGTGAACGCCGTGTTCTCCGCCGCCCCGGCGGACAGCAGCGGCGCGGCCCGCGCGAACTCCTCCTCCGGTACGAAGCCGAACAGCAGGTTCACATGCGGCGGCCACCGCCGTACCTGCGGATCGTGCTCCCAGCGGATGTCCTGGATCCCCGGCCAGAGCTCACGCGGCGGCAGCCACGCCACGGCCGTACGGGCCGTGGGCGCCGTCTCGCACGCGTCCACCGGTTCGGCCTCGCCGAACACCTGGTTCCCGTCCACACTCCCATGATCCGCACCGTGCCCGCGTCGCACCAGCCCGGCACGGCGGTCGCACCGAGCGGTTCACCGGGCGTCTCCCCCTGTCGGGGGAGCGCCTTTTCCCGCCTTCCCGCGATGCGCACCCGGGCCCCCGCGGGCCAGGATCTGTCCCGACCGGTCGGCCTCCCCGGCCTCCCCCTACCCAGCGAAGGCGAGCATCACCGTGCGGAACAGACGAACAACACCTCTCGTGACCGTCGCCCTCGCGGCGGCGTCCCTTTCGACGCTGATGCCCACGACCGCCCTCGCCGCATCCGGTGCCCCACCAACCGCGGACTCCCTCCGGCCGTACACGGAGCAGAATCCGAAGTGGGAGCCCTGCGACGCCGAGAGCCCCGCCGCCTTGCGGTGCGCGACCGTCGAAGTGCCGCTGGACTACGGCGATCCCGGCGGCAAGCGGATCAAGGTCGCGATATCCCGGCTGAAGGCGACCGGCACGAAAGAACGCCGCGGTGTCCTGCTGTTCAATCCGGGCGGGCCCGGCGGGCCGGGCCTGAAGATGCCGGCCGAGCTGGAGGGGAGCCTCTCCGGGGAAGTGAAGAGGCGGTACGACCTCATCGGATTCGACCCGAGGGGCATAGGCCGCAGCACCCCCGTCGGCTGCGGCCTCACCCCCGGCGAACTCACCGTCGAACGTCCGTACAACGCCTCTACGTTCGCGAGGGACGTGGAGTGGGCACGTACGGTCGCCGACAAGTGCCGGATCCGGAACGGCGACGCCCTGGCTCACCTCACCACCCGCGACACCGCCCGCGACATGGACGTCATCCGCGCCGTACTGGGCGAGAAGAAGCTCTCCTACATGGGGTTCTCGTACGGCACCTACCTCGGCGCCGTCTACACGCAGATGTTCCCCGAGCGGACCGACCGGTTCGTGCTGGACAGCGCGACCGACCCCGCGCGGTACGGGCGCGGCCTCTTCCGGCAGATCGCGGAGGGGACCGAGCCCGCCTTCGCGAGGTGGACCCGGTGGACCGCCGAGCGCCACAGCACGTACGGGCTGGGCGACACGCCGGCCGGGGTCCGCGCGACCTTCTGGAAGCTGGTCGCCCGGGCCGACCGCACGCCCGTCGCCTACGAGGGGCGATCCCTCACCGGTGACGACATCCGTGCCGAGCGCCATGTGTTCTTCCGCGTGGAGAAGGCGGCCACCTGGGTCGCCGGCCTGCGGAAGGCCGCCGAGAACGGCGAGAAGGCTCCGTCGGGCACGCCCGGGCGGGCCCCGGACCGCCCCGTTCCGGCCGCGTCGGCCGCCGATCCCACCCCCGAGAACGAGATCGCCGGCCTCTGGGCCGTCCTGTGCGCCGACACCTCCCGCTCGTGGCCGCGCGACCCCGAGCGGTACCGCCGCGACGCGGTCCGGGACAAGGCCCGGTACCCGCTGTACGGCGACCTCGCGTCCGGCATCAAGCCGTGCGCCTTCTGGAAGCCGGGCAGCGAGCCCCCGACCACGGTGAACAACCACGTCAAGGCGCTGATCCTGCAGAACGAGTGGGACCCCCAGACACCCCTGGCCGCCGCCCGGGGCATGCACCGGGCCCTGCGCGGCTCCCGGATGGTGACCGTCGCGGGCGGGGAGGGCCACGGCGTCCACGGCACCAACTCCTGTGCGGACAGGAGCGCCGCGGTCTACCTGACCACCGGCAGACTCCCGGACGAGGACCTGACCTGCGCCGCGGAGACGCGGGACCCGTCCTGACCGTCGGCCGGTGCCTCCCCGTCACACGCCCCAGGTGACCGGGAGGCTCTTCACCCCGTAGATGTCCGCGGTCTCCGGGCGCAGGACGACCTCTTCGGCCGGTACGGCCAGCCGCAGCGTGGGGAAGCGTTTGATCAGCGCGGTGAACGCGACCTTCAGCTCGACACGCGCCAGTTGCTGGCCCAGGCACTGGTGGATGCCGTGGCCGAAGGCCAGGTGCCCGCCGTGCTGCCGCCGGACGTCGAGCGCGTGGGGGTCGGTGAAGCGTTCAGGGTCGTGGTTGGCCGTGTGGTAGGAGAGGACGACGGTCGTGCCGGCCTTGATGGTCCGACCGCCGAGCTCGACGTCCTCCAGCGCCGTCCTCATGAACGACTTGGCGACGCTCAGGTACCGCAGCAGTTCTTCCACGGCCCGGTCGACGAGCGTGGGATCGGCGCGCAGCGCGGCCAGTTGCTCCGGGTTCCGCAGGAGGGCGAAGGTGCCCAGTGCGAGCATGTTCGCGGTGGTGTCGAGCCCGGCCGCCAGCAGGATCAGGCCGACCCCCTTCAGTTCCTCATCGGTGAGGTCGCTGTCGGTGAGGTCGCTGAGCACGTCGTCGGTGGGGTTCGCGCGCTTGGCGGCCACCAGGTCGGCGAGGTAGTCCTGGGTGGCGGTGTAGGCCGCCATCAGCTCCTCGTCGCTCGGCTCCCCGTTCATGAACGACTCGACCTGCCGCTGGAAGGAGCCCCGGTCCTCGTACGGCACCCCGAGCAGTTCACAGATGATGACGGCGGGGATGGGCCTGGCGAACGCGGCCACCAGGTCCGCCGACGGTCCGGCCGCCTCCATGGCGTCCAGGCAGTCGGCGGTGATCCGCTCGACGCGGTCGGTGAGCAGGCGCATCCGCCGTACGGTGAACTTGCCCATCAGCGGCTTGCGGTAGCGCCTGTGCTCCGGGTCGTCCATCAGGAGGAACTCGCCGGGCGGCGCCGGGGGAAGCTCGTAGTCGACCACGTTCATGAGGTCCCTGCGCGAGCTGAACCGCGGGTCGGCGAGGACCGACCGCACCAGGTCGTATCCGGTGATCAGCCAGCCGGGTTTTCCGCCGGGGTGGGTGTAGCCGCTGATGGGGCCGTGCCGGCGGGCGTCCATCAGCTCCGCGGGCGGGTCGAAGGGGCAGCCTGGCCGACGTTCCGTCGGCAGCGCCGTGACGGTGTGCGGGGATTCCCCCATGGTCATTCCCATCTCACGATAGTGCGTGTTCGGAACAACTCGAAAGCTACGTTGCGTTCAGATTTTCGTCAATCAACAGAAATGTGTTTCCGCAGGCCACTGGCGGTAAATTGATGCAATGACGCTGAAGCCGAATGCAACGATGCGTTGCAATGGATGCCCGCGAAGGCAATACTGACGGCATGCCAGGAGGACGCTTAAGCCAGCAGGACCGCCAGCGGATCGCGGCGGGACTCACCGAGGGACTCTCCTACGCCGAGATCGCCAGGCGGCTCGACCGGCCGACCTCGACGATCAGCCGGGAGGTCGGACGCAACGGCGGCCCCGGCGGCTACCGGCCCGAGCAGGCGCACCGGGCCACGGCCCGGCGGGCGCGGCGCGGCACGCCGGCACCGCCCCGGGCGGCCGGGGCCCCGGGCGGCACCGCGGGGGACGAGATCATCGAACTGGCGGTCAGAACGGGGCTGCCGAGGATCACCGCGCGCGTACATGTCGATCTGCTGCTGTCCGAGGACGGCAGACGGACCGCGGCGGAGCTGACCCGCAGACTGGAAGTCAGCCCGGCCTCCGTCTCCGTGGCCGTGAACTACCTGGTCGAGCAGGGATACGTCCGGCGCGAGCGCGACCCGCGGCGGCGTCGCGACATCTACGTGGTCGACGACGACGCCTGGTACCACACGATCGCGATCAGTTCACGGCTGACGCTCGAGGCGGCGCGGGCCGCGATGACGACGGCGGAGACCTTCGGCCCCGACAGCCCGGTAGGGCAACGGCTGAGCAGGGGAGGCACGTACGTGGAGCGGGTCATCGCGGACATGATGGAGTCGGCCGAACGCTGGCGCACCCTCCTGACATGACGGGCGTCCACCTCCCGCGTCCGGTCGCGGGTCCCGCACCCGATGCCCCTGGACCGGCGAACATACTGAACCGGTGACTACCGAAGACTTCTTGACACGGCAGGGATCGCTCCAGGCGGAGGCCGACGAGGTCGCCGCCGACCTCGGGCTGGCGGCGCTGCTGGCGGACCGCGGCGAGGCCGTCCGCGTCGGCAGCGCCGCGCTCGGCCTGATGGTGCGCCGGGACCTCGACATCACCGTGGTCTGTCCGGAGCTCGACGCCGCCACCACGAAGGCCGTCGCCGGGATCGGCGCCGAACTGGCGGTGCACGACCGGGTGCGGCAGATCCGCTTCCGGGACGATACCGGGCACTGGAACACCGACCCGCTGTACCCGGACGGCCTCTACCTCGGCGTCGAGTACCGCTCCGGCGCCGGGCGGGAGTGGACCCTCGACATCTGGTTCGTGGACGAGCCCGGCCGCCAGCCCGACCTCGCCCACGTCCGCGCGCTGCCGCCCCGGCTGACCGACGGGCACCGGGCCACGATCCTGCGGATCAAGGAGGTGCTGGCCGGACGGCCGGAGAACAGCCCGAAGGTGCCCAGTTACGACGTCTACCGGGCGGTCCTGGACGACGGGGTCACCACGGTGGAGGAGTTCGACGCGTGGTGCGCCCGCGGCGGGGACCGAGGCGCGTAGCGGCGCCGGGGGCGTAGCGGCCGGGGGGCGTACGAGCGCTCGTACGCCCCCCGGTCAGACGACCGGCGTGTAGTCGAGGTGCGGGAAGTAGTCCTCGGCCGCCCCCTCCCGGTTGACGTCCCAGGTGGCGCAGTGCAGCGACCCGCCGTACTCGAAGACGTCCCGGAACGGCACCGGGAGGACCTCGAAGCCGAGCTTGTCGAGCAGGTCCTGCAGCGGCTTCTCCCGCTCTTCGCAGACGACCTTCGTGGGCGAGACGCTGAGGACGTTCATCGACAGCCACTTCGACGACTGGCAGTAGCGCGGCATCTCCTCGTTGTTCGAGGTCGGCTGCGGCACGTCCACCAGCTCCCAGTCGTTGCGCAGGAACATCTGTTCCTCGCCCTCGCGCAGCGGCCGCTCCGGGTTGGTCAGGATCAGCCCAGGACGCAGCGGCACGAAGGTGCAGTCGATGTGCGACGGGAAGAAGTCGAGCGGGAAGTGCACCGGGTGCACCCGGAAGCCGCGCGGCTCCAGGTGCCGCTTGAGCCAGCGGATGCCGGCCCGGTTGGTGGTCATCGACTCCTGGACGACGATGTCGCGGCCGAAGCGGTTCATGTCGGCGGCGTCGAAGACCACCTCGTCCTGTGTGACGCAGAACTCCGACTCGTGCATCCGGGCGTGCCGCTCGGCCAGCGGCCAGTCCCAGAAGTCCTGCCGGTACATGGAGTCGGCCATCGACGGCTTGGGGGCCACGGTCCACACCATGTTCGGGTCCGCGTTCCAGTACTCGTAGACGAGCGTGCGGTACGCCTGGTACTCGAAGTACCGGGCACGGCGTGACATGGACGCCTCGACGATCTCGTTGCCGAGCGTGATCATCACGTCCCGGGGGCAGACCACGCAGTACTGGTTGTCCACCTCGAACGTGGGCGTCCGGAGCGCGCTCCTCAGGTCGATCGCGTCGGGCCGGCGGACGGTGACGCCCTGCGCCTCCAGCACCGCCGCCAGCCCGTCCAGTTGCGCGTTGGCCCGGTCGATCATCTCGGCCGGCTTGGGGCCGGTGGGGAAGGGCGCGTCCGTGTCGCGCAGTGCGGGGCGGTAGCCGGGCTCGCCGGGCTCGAAGCAGGCGTTGTCGGCGACGCCGACGACGATCTCGCGCAGCGGGTCCCATTCGTTCCAGGAATTGACCCGGACGGCAGGCTGGTTCATGATCGTGCACCTTTCTTTGCTCATCGCGTGCCTTTTGCTCATCGCGTGCTTCGGGAAAGGTCTGTGGGCGGTGCCGCCCCGGACTCAGCGAGCGGCCGCCGCCAGCGGGAAGGCGCGCAGCCCCGGCTCGCCCAGCCGGGCCGCCAGGTCCGCGCAGGCCGGGCCCGCCCGGTGGTCCGGCGCCGACGGCACGGCCTCGACGGGCGTCGTGCCCACCGCCAGCGAGGCCGAGGGCGCGGCGGCGACCAGCCGGCGCACGAGCCCTTCCAGGGCGGCGGCCGTGATCCCGCCGAGCCCGGGCAGGCCCTCCTGGACCGCGCGGTTGTACAGGTAGACCGGGAAGTCCGGGAGCGCGGCCCGCAGGCCGAGGCCGGAGGCGTGCCGGGGGTTGAGTTCGGTGGCGGTGAACCCGTCCGGCGTGAGCAGGCCGTCGACGCTGAAGATCCCCCGGTAGCCGGTGGTCCGGACGAGTTCCGCGCCCGCCCGCCGCGCCGCGCCCCGGATGTCGCGCTCCGCCGCCTCGCCCGGTCGCCAGTGGGTGGACGAGCCGCAGAACAGCAGCCGGCCGGTCGCCGGATCGCCGAGGGTGACGATCTCGATGGGCGAGAACACGGCCACGCCGTCCGGCAGCGCCATGCCGAGCACGCTGCACGGCACGCCGTCGGCGAAGCGGGCGATCCGCACCCGGTCCGCCCGGTCCGCGAACTCCTTCGCGGCCTCCGGGAATCCGGCCGGGCCGGGGACCCAGCGCAGGCCCAGCGCGTCCCCGACGTGGCCGCGCGTCGAGTCCGCCGCGATGACGACCCCGGCCGGCCCGGCCACCCCGTCGAGCCCGGCCGGCCCGCGCGACAGCTCGTCCACGCCGACGACGACGTGCGGCGGCGAGGCCACCCCGGCGGCCTCCCACAGGGCGTCGATGGTGGTCTTGTCCTCCACCGCGGCCCACTCCGGCCGCCGCCGGCCGTGCACCGGCCGCCCGCAGAAGGTGGCGACGCCCGTGCGCGGCGTGCCGAGCACCACCCACTCCCGCGCCGGGTCGAGCCCGTCGAGCCAGGCCCGTACGTCCTCCGAAGGACCCCGCAGCCACGCCTCGAACTCCGGCCGCGTGAAGGTGAGTCCGGCGTCGGAGCAGTGCAGGCTCCGCTCGACCTCCGGAGCCCCGGCGACCGGGCCGGTCCGGGCGATCACGGCGCCCACCCGGGCGCCGCACGCCCGCAGCTCGTCGACCAGCGAGGTGGCCCGGTGGTCGAAGTCGTCGAGCAGCAGCACCGCGTCGCGCCCGGACCAGAAGTCCCGCAGCACGCGGGTGACGGTCCCGGTGATCCGCTCTTCCGCTCCGGCACCCGTACCGGTGACCGTCGCCTCGTCCGTCATGGCCCAAGACCCCGCGCCCCCGGCCCGCGGGCCGTTCTCCGACCGGCTCATCGTCGTCCTTTCCGGCCGACGGGGGCGCGGCCGCGCACGCCCGGGGCCTTTTCGGTGTGCGGCGCCCTGGCGAGCGCGGTGTAGACGGCGGCGGCCGCGAGCAGGGCGCACGCCATGACGAGCCACGGTGTGCCGCCGGACACCGAGAACAGCAGCGTGTGCAGGACGGGCCCGAGCGCCCCCGACAGCCCCCACGCGAGCTGGTAGAAGGCGCTGTACCGGCCGGAGTCCGCCGCCGACGCGAAGGACAGCACGATGGTCATGGCCACCGCGCCGAAGACCGCCTCGCCAAGGCTGAAGAGCAGCACGAGCACGGCCACCGCGGCCGTGGCGCCCGCCGCGCTCAGCCGGCCCACGACGACCAGCCCGGCGAGCGCCGCCGCGATCAGTACGGCCGCCAGCGCCATCAGCCGCATCGCCGGCCGCTCCCGCCCCAGCCGCAACGCCAGTGGCTGGAAGGCGGGGATGGCCACGCACGAGAGCACGTAGGCCACCGGCGGCATCCACAACGGCATGTCCAGCGAGCGCAGGAAGACCGGCAGGATCGAGTCGAAGGCGACGCTGGACAGCGTGATGGCGAGGGTCGCGCCGGTGAAGGCCAGGAACCGGTGGTCGGCGAGGACCCGGCGGTACGACGCCGGGGGCCCGGTCCCGCGGCGCACGGCGGGGACGCCGCGCCCGGCGTACCGGAAGAGGACCCCGGCGACGGCGAAACTGGCGGCGTTGGCCAGCGGGATGGAGTTCCAGAGCAGTCCCCCGCCGCGCTCCTCCAGGGAGGCACCCAGCGCCACGGCCAGCGCGCCGACCCCGAGGCCGACGTTGCGCAGGCTGTTCAGCAGGGCGAACAGGCCACGCCGCTCCCGGTCCGCCGAGGTGACGCTGTCGACCAGCCCACCGTGCGCGGCCCAGTAGAGGCGGTCGCCGAAGCTCACCGCGAAGGCGATGACGGCGACGGCGGCCGGGCCGTCGGCGGCCAGATAGCAGGGGAAGGCCGCCGTCCGGATCGCGCAGCTGAGCGTAGCCGCCGGGAAGGGGCCCATCCGGTCGGTGAGCACCCCCACGGCCAGCCCGCCGACCGCCAGGGCGGCCAGCGAGCCCGCGCTGAGCGCGGCACCGGCGGTGGTCAGGGCCATGCCCTGCCCGTAGGTGAAGTACAGCAGGGAGAATGTGATCCAGACGCCGCTGCCCAGCGCGTCGACGACCATCGCCGTCATGAACCCGCCGGTCCGCACCGCCGGTCCGGTCACCGGGACTGCCATCGGATCTCCCCGGCCCACCAGTCGTCGACCTCGCGCAGCACGTCCTCCACCGCACGGCCGCCGTCCACCCGGAAGACCAGCTCCGCGATGCGGTCGGTGCTGGAGCCGGGCCCCTCGTAGCGGCTTCCTCGCTCGCCGAGGGGCGTGTAGCGGACCGTTCCGGGGAGGGGGCAGGACTCCGGCATCCGCTCCAGCGTCCCGGCGCACGGCGGGAACCAGCCCCAGCCGTGGCGCGGCCGCGCGCTGTCGGCGGTGACGGAGGTGATCAGCCCCGCCTGGCCCCGGAGATGCGCGGCGAAGAGGTTGATGCCCGTCGTGAGTTCGAACGCCTCGGCGATCCCGCATCCGCCGGGTCTGCAGGCGATCTCGCACAGCACGAGTTCGTCCTGGGGCGTCAGGAAGAACTCGGCGTGGAAGGCGGTCACTTCGGCCACCGGGGGCAACGCGGCCACGGTGGCCTCCGCCGCGCCGATCAGCCTTTTCGTGAGTCCGTCGTCCGGCGGGAGCATTCCGCTGATGCTGGGCACGGCGCGTGTCGCGGTGTCCAGATTGGATTCCAGATAGCGCGACGGGAGGGCGTGCAGCAGCGCGCCGCCTGCCATCAGTCCGTCCACATGGCAGACGATTCCGTCGATGAACCGTTCCACGAGCAGGGTCCGGCCGGCCGGGGGAGAGAATTCCGCCACGGCCCGCCGGTCGGCCAGTACGGTCACGCCGACCGAACCGGCGCCGTCGGCCGGCTTCACCACGACGGGCAGACCGTTCCGGTCGGCGAAGGACGAGAGCTCGTCCTCGTCGCGGACCAGGGCCATCGGCGCGACGGGGATTCCCCGCCGCGAGGCGAGCAGTTTCATCCGGTATTTGTCGCGGTAGGCCAGGGCGGCGGCGGTCGACTGCCCGGGGATCCCGTGCCGTTCCCGCGCCCGTGCCGCCCGGACCACGTCGATCTCCGCCGTGGTGAGCACCCGGTCGACGTCGTGTTCGGCGCACATCGCGTCGACGAGGAGGTCCACCTCGCCCGATTCGTAGTCGTCCACGACCTCGACCCGGCGGAACCGCTCGTACGCCGACGCGGGAGCGGCCGATTTCGCGGTGACGACGACCACGGACTCACCGGACAGCCAGTCCGGCACCTCGGCGAGAATGGGCCTGCGGTTGAGCAACAGCAACGCCATGTGCGACCTTTCCTCAGCGCTGGGCGATCAGCTGCCGCAGCGCGGTGGTGGCGTAGCAGCCGGCGGGCAGCTGGAAACTCACTTCGACGGCCTGACGGCCGGGGAACGCGTCGTCCGCGCCGTGATCGCCGACGGTCACCAGGGTCTGCACCACCGTCGGCCGCATGACCGGGTGCTCGACGGGCCCGTCCTCGTACGAATAACGGGTGTACGGCAGTTCGTGCCGGTCCGCGAGCAGGGCGGCGACACCGGGGCCCGTGACCGGGAACCGGTACGGCAGGCCGTCCACGGAGACGTCCTGGGCGTCCTCGGAGCGGATCAGCCCGGCTATTCGCGCGTTCCAGGCGAACGAGGAGTGCGCGGCCAGGTAGAAGGCCACCGTGCGGGGGTCGAGCTTGCGGAAGAATTCCTCGTCCGGACCGGTCCAGCGCGCGGCCGGCCCGCTTTCCGGAGCGCCGAGCCCGGCCAGTTCCGCCCGGGCCCGCGCCCATTCCCCGGCCAGTACCGCGGCTCCCACGAGATGGGTGCGCTTGGGGCCGCCGGGCACGCCGAAGCGCTGGGTGTCGTAGTAATTGACGAACAGGAGATTCGTGCGGCGCCGGGTGACGAGCTTTTCGGCGGTGCGGCCGTCGAGGTTGCGGAGCACGATCCGGAAGCCGTTGCCGTTCAGTTTCCCGACGGCGAGGGGCTCGCGTCCGTAGCCGTAATGACTCAGCCGCAGCAGCCGTCCGGAACCGGCCGCTTCCGCGAAGGCCGGAAGCCCGTCACCGGACAGGGCCGTCAGCGGTACGGACAACAGCTGCTCCGTCACCCCGTCCTCGTCCTTGAGCCCGGCGTAGCCGACGTCCCGGCTGGACACCCCGAGCCGGTCCGCGAGCAGCCGGATCGCTTCCATCGTGGTGTATCCGCGCTTGTGCAGCAGGACGTAACGCTGATCGGCCACGGTCTCGTCGGTCAGCGCGACGACGAGATTCTCGCGCACCCGGAAGTCCTCGGGTCGGTGTTTGAGTACGAGCGTTTCGGCCATCCGTGCCTCCAGAATTCAGCCGGTCCGGCGTTCGCGGGCGTGCGGCGGAGCCGCTTTCCGGTCGGTTCGGGGCTCAGTCCCAGGAGGCGACCCGCTCCCCGATCATGATCGAGACGAGATTCGTGTTCACACGCAACGGCACGGGGATCACGGACGCGTCGGCCACCCGGAGCCCTTCCACCCCTCGCACCCGGCACCACTCGTCCACCACGGCCCCCGCATCGCCCTCGGCTCCCATCCGCGCCGACCCCATCGGGTGGTGTGCCGTCCGCGCGGCCCGCCGTACGAAGGCGCTCAGCGCCGCCTCCGACCGCATCGTCTCCCCGTCCATGTCGATGACCTCCTTGGTCAGCGTCGTGAACGGGGGCTCGTGCAGCAGTTCCCAGCAGAGGCGGACGCCCTCCCGCTGGCGCCGCAGGTCCTCGGCGTCCCGGCCGTAGTCGACGGCGATCCGCGGCGGTACGGCCGGGTCGCGCGACACCGCCGTGACCGTGCCCCGGCCGGCCGGCGCCATCAGGTTCGAGGTCATCATGAAGGCCCGGCCACCGGGCACCCGGTCCGCCAGATGCGGGGCGTAGACGCCGAGTTCCACGTGGTTGAGCACGTACAGCTGCATGTCGTCGGCGACGTCCGACCCGGGCGCCGTGTACCGCAGGACGACCTGGGCGCACGGGTCGCGCGGATCGCACAGGCCCGGCCGGGGGACGACGCCGATCGCGACCTGGGAGTGGTCGGAGAGCGCCGCGCCGACACCGGGCAGGTCCGCGACCACGTCCACGCCGAGCGATGCCAGCGGCGCGGCCGGCCCGATCCCGGAGCGGTGCAGGATCGCGGGGGTCCCGTACGCGCCGGCGCACAGCGTGACCCGGGCGCCGCGCACCTCGGCGGCGCGCCCGCCCGCACGGACCGCGACACCGCCCGCCCTGGTGCCCTCGAACAGCACCCGGTCCACCAGGGTTCCCGCGAGGACCGTCAGATTCGGCCGGGTACGCGCCGGGTCCAGATAGGCGGCCGCCGTGGAGACCCGCAGCCCGCCGTCGGCCAGGTTCAGCGGCAGCGGTCCCACGCCGGTCGCGTCCGGCGCGTTGTGATCGGCCGTGAACGGGTGCCCCGCCCTCGTCGCCGTCTCCACCAACGCCGCCGACAGGGGCGTCCACTCGGCCCGGGACGGCCGCCGCACCGGCAGCGGACCGTCCTGGCCGTGGTGCGGACCGCCGAAGTCCGCGTCCGCCTCAAGGCGGTTGAAGTACGGCAGCACATGTGTCCAGGACCAGCCGGGCAGCCCCGTCGCCGCCCAGAGGCCGAAGTCGCCCGGAGCCGGCCGCAGCGCGAGGCAGGTGTTGATCGCCGAGCAGCCGCCGACGACCTTCCCGCGCGGAAGCGGAAGCTCAGCGCCGTCGTCGCGGACGCCGACGAGCGACCAGTCGTGCTCCACCATCGAGGGGGTGCGCCCGTTGCGCAGGTCCTCCGGCAGCCGGGAACGGTCCGGGTAGTCGGGCCCGGCCTCGATCAGCAGGACCCGCCGCGCGGGGTCCGCCGAGAGCCGGGCGGCGAGCACGGCGCCCGCCGATCCCGCGCCCACCACGATGTCGTCGAAGACGGCGTCGCCGCCGGGGACCGCGTCGAGGTCCGTCCCGTCATCGGGCTCGCGATGCACTGGTACTCCTCCCTTGGGCAAGCCGGATCAGCCAGTCCGACAGGTCGGCGGGCCGGGTGAACCGCAGCATGTCGAGCGACGCCCCGGGGTCGGCACCGGCGCGGGCCAGCGCCCGTAGCTCGTGCCGCGTCTCGTGCCGGGTGGACCAGCCGTAACGCAGGATGTTCTCGGGGTCGGTGAACACCGAGCGCAGCGGCGCCTCCTGGTTCCCGCTCCACAGCGCCTCACGGTGCAGGGAGCGCAGCAGCGTCCGCAGCACCAGGCTCGTCATCGTGAGGGTCGTCGAGTAGTCGAGCCATACGAGCAGTTCCGCGCGGCTCGCGAGCAGGCCGTTGACCTCGGGGTAGTGCCACTCGGTCACCCAGCGCGCGCCCTCGGCGGCCTGGGCGACGCGGTCGGCGAACTCCGGGCGTACCGACCAGTCCGGTCCGTAGTACAGCTCGTCCAGCTCGATCCTCGGCAGTCCGTACAGCGCGGCCAGCTTTCCGGCGACGGTCGTCTTCCCGGCGCCGCTGCCGCCCGCGACCAGGACGCGGTCCGGTGGGCGCGAGAGGGGTTTCGCCGGGTCGATGACGCGCAGGGACACCACGGGTTCGACTCCTCCTGGCCCTCTTGGACTTCTCGGTCTCGGCTCTCTTGGACTTCTCGGTCCCGGCGCTCCCGGACTCCTCGGTCCGACGGTTCCGGCCGGTCCGGCGGACGGGGGTTCGGCCCCGGGTTCCGGAACCGGGCGCCTCCGTCATGATCACCGAAAGCGGAGTGCGCAACACCCTCACATTTGTACGGGTGTGCACCGCCCGTGGCGCGGACATGATCGTCGACATGCTGCACACCAACGTCGGCGAGGCGGTCGATGAGGCATCGGCCCGCCAGCGCGACCACCGATACGTATGGCACCCGTGGTCCCCGGTGAAGGAGACCGTCGGGGACGCCCCGATCCTGGTTTCCGGCGAGGGCTACCGCGTCCGGGACGCGGCCGGCCGTGAGTACCTCGACGCGATGGCCTCGGCGATGAACTCCAGCTGCGGGTACGCCCATCCGGCCTTGATCGCCGCCGCCGAGCGGCAGCTCTCCCTGCTTCCGCACTTCGACCTGAGCGTGGGCACGCACCTGCCGGTCGGGCGGGTCGCCGAGCGGATCTCCGGGCTGCTCCCGGACGGCCTCGGGCGGACGCTGTTCGTCAACAGCGGTTCCGAGGCCACGGAGGCCGCCGTCCGGATCGCGCACGGCTACTGGCGCAACCTCGGCCGGCCGCGGGACCGGATCATCACCTTCGCCGCCGGGTACCACGGCACGACGCTTGTCGCCCAGCACCTTTCCGGCCTGCCCACCAATGTGACCCATACCCTGGATCCCTTCCCGGTGACGCGGGTGGAACTCCCGGTCCCCGCGCGGGAGCTGCGCGCACCGGAGTCACTGGCCCCGCTCGTGGAGGCATTCGAGCGGGCCGTGCTCGACGGCGCGCCCCCCGCCGCGGTGTTCGTGGAGGCGTTCCTCAACGTCGGCGGTGGTGTGGTGCTGCCCTCCGGGTTCCTGCGCGCGCTGCGGGAGCTGTGCGACCGGACCGGGGCCCTGCTGGTCCTGGACGAGGTCTTCTGCGGGTTCGGCCGTACGGGCCGCGTGTTCGGCTTCGACCATGAGGGGATCACGCCCGATCTGGTCACCATGAGCAAGGGCCTGAGCGGCGGTTACGTACCCTTCGCCGCGCTCAGCACCACCGAGGCCGTCTACCGCTCCTTCGCCGCCGACCCGCTGATCGGCGGGCTGCGCTACGGGCACACGACCGGCGGGCACGCGGTCGCCTGCGCGGTGGCGCTGGCCGTACTCGACGTCCTCGAGGAGCGGAAGCTGGTCCCGGCGGCCGCGGCGCGCGGCGAGGAGCTCCTCGCCGGGCTGCTGCCGCTCGCGGAGCACCCCGAGGTCGCCGATGTGCGGGGGCTCGGTCTGGTGGCCACGGTCGAGTGCCACCGTCCCGAGTTCGCCGCCGGACTGGTCGCGCGGGCGCGGGAGCGGGGAACGCTGCTGCGCAGGCAGGGCTGTTCGGTGATGGCGATCCCGCCGCTGGTCATCGACCGGGCCGGCGTCGCGGAGCTGGTCCGCACGACGGGAAAGGCTCTTGAGGACCACTGACCCGGCGGGGGCCCGCCCGCCGCGCGTCCGGGGCCGCCGGGCGCAAGCCGGCGCCCGCCCGCCGGGCGGCGCTCCCGCACCGCGTCGGGAGCAGCGTCAGATGCCGCTCCCCGACGAGCCCGGAGCGCAGGGCCATCGCCACGACGGCCTCGCGCTTCCAGTACGAGCGCTTTCCGTCGGCGACTCCGGCCCATTCGGTGACGTGAAGCTTCTCCGTGGCGAGGTAGTTGATGTGGTGGTTCACCGCCGCGCGGCTCATCGCGGGCGCGCAGGCGGTCTCCTGGAGGCGGGTGATGACGTCGGCGATGGTGGGAACGGCGCCCGGGGGATATCCGCGGAGCTGCGGTTCGCACAGTGCCACGAGTACGCGGAAGTAGGCCGAATGTTCGTCGAGCCGTGGCCAGTTGGTCGTGGCCCCGGAGGCGGCGGCCGCGGCGAGATAGCGGGGCTCGGGGCCGAACACATTGACGATGCCGATCCGGCGCGCCACGGGAAGGACCAGCCGGGCGAGTTCGAAGGGAACGGGGAAGTCCCGGCGGCGAGCGGCGACCTTGACGAACTCACCGCCGTGTTCCATGTTTTCTATGAAGTAGGTGTCCTCGGCATGCAGGTTGGTGAGGCACCAGTGACCTGCGTGTCCGGTGACGATGGCGGCGGCGGGCCGGGGGCGGTCGGCGGGAAGGACGGCTAAGGAATCGGTTTCGCGGTCATACCTGATGCAGGCCGTCTCCCCTTCCCCGATTTTATGTTGCTCACGCATGACGGGGCGACCCGGTTCGTCTTCGGTGTACCAGCCCGCGAACTGAAGGATATGTATTCCCATAGCGAAGCGATCCTTACTCCGGAGTATTGCCGCAATATCGCTGCCGAGAGTCGGAATCCATGACTTGATCGGCGCCACGGCCTTCGACTGAAAGCCTTGCGCCAAGCCCTGCCAATGAATCCACACTAACCGCGGGGCCGGACCGAGGCAAGAGATCACTCTGCGGCACAGCGCGGGGCAACCGGGCCGAATTCAAGTCGACTTGACTGATCGGTGGCTATACCAACGACTTCATCCGCTGTATCCGATTCCTGCTCGCTCCCGCTCATCGAGGACACGCCCATGCCGATTTCCCTGTCACTGAACTCCGAGTTGCGGCCGGCCACCACAAGTGGTGAGCAGGCGGTGTCGGCGATCGCCAAACTCCACGACTTCCTGGCCGAGCAGGCCCAGGCCACCGACCAGGAGGGCCGCTTCGCCCGGGAGAGCGTCGGTTCCCTCGCCGAGGCGGGAGTGTTCGCCGCCACCGTCCCCGCGGAACTGGGCGGCTTCGGCGTCGAGCGCCTGCACGACCTGACGGTCATCACGGCGCGCATCGCCCGGGCCGACGCCTCCGTCGCCGTCGCCTACTACATGCACATCGCGCTCGCCTGGTACTTCGCCCGCGTCGTACGCTTCGGCGCCGACAACGAGCCCGGCTACCTGCCGCGGCGGGAGTGGCTGGAGGCCATCGGCGACCGACGGATGCTGCTGTGCTCGGCCGTCGCCGAACGCGGCGCCGACTACTGGAACCTCGCCACCACCGCGACCGCCTCCTACAACGGCTGGGTCGTCAACGGGCGCAAGATCCTCGCCTCGCTCTCCCCCGCCGCCACGCACTTCTACTGCCGCATGAAGGCGGAGCGCGGCGAAGGCCACCACCTCGCCAGCGCGATGATCCCCGCCGACACCCCGGGCGTCCACGTCGAGGACGACTGGCAGGGGCTCGGCCTGCGCGGCTCGGGCTCCGGCAGCGTGGTCTTCAGCGAATGCGTGATCCCCGACGAGTCCCTGCTGGTCCGCGGCCCCTGGGGCAAGCGCGACCCGAGCATGCTGGAGGGCCGCGCGGTGAGCGGCATGGGTCTCAACGGCGTCTATCTGGGGCTGGCGGAGGCCGCCCGCGACCACGCCCTCCGCGCCCTCACCAAGCCCACGGCGAACGGCCGCCCCCGCACGGTCTCGTCCGCCGGCACGAAGTCGGCGATCGCCGAGATGGAGATCGCCCTGACGGCCGCCCGCGGCACCCTCGGCGCGGCCCTCCAGGACTTCGACGCCTACCTCCTCCTCAACAAGCCGCAGGTGCTCACCGACGACATGGCCCGCGGCATGATGAAGGAGTGCCAGAGCGTCAGCCTGGTCGTCGAACGCGCCGCCACCAGCGTCATCGACCACGCCATGCGCCTCACCGGCGGCTCCAGCTACCAGGCCCGCCACCCGCTCGCCCGCGCCTACCGGGACGTACGCGCCGCGGCCTTCATGCCCCCGTACTCCCCGCCCGAGGAAGCGATCGACTTCATCGCGGACACGGCCCTGACCGAGTGACCCCCGCCCCCTGAACTTCCGCGGCCCCGCCACCGCGGACACCTCTAGGCGACCGCCGTCCCGATATCCGACAGGAATCCGGTCCAGACCAAGAGGTGAGGCGATGAAGCGAACGCTTCACCGCGGCGATTGCGGCCCGGCCCACCCGTGGGCCGGGCCGCAGATATCACCACGACGCTCCGCGCACACCCTGCGGGGCATCGACGCGTACGGAACCGGAGTTCACCGCGAACGCGGCACCGGTGGCCCGCTGTTTCAGCAGCGCCCGGTAGCGTTCCGGTGAGAGCGCGCTGTCGCGCGGCGGCGTGGTGCCCGTCCAGTCGGGGGCGCCGCCCCCCGGCCCCGCGCCGCGCGCCACATGCGCGGGACGGCACGGGCGGCGAGCCGCGGTGTGGCCATCCGCCCGCACATCCACAGCAGGCGCCCGGCGCCGCGGCCGGGCCCGAGCGCACGCCGGCGGATGCGCTCGGCGAGGTCGGCGGCCACGACGGCCGCCCAGGGGTGGGTGGCGCGGTCGGCCGGCGGCCTTCCCGGGAGCTCCGGACCGAGGCCGCTCGGCGGCGCGGTACCGTCTGCGGACGTGGACTTCGCGGCCGGCAAGCCCGCACAAAGCGGAAAGGCCGCTCTCTCGTTACGAGAGAACGGCCTCCGACCTGCGAAAATCGCTGGTCGGGACGGCGGGATTTGAACCCACGACCCCTTGACCCCCAGTCAAGTGCGCTACCAAACTGCGCCACGTCCCGGTGCTTGTCCGGCTTGGGATCTTTCCCTCGCCGACCGCGCATGAGAACAATACCGCACTTCGCGGGGTGGCCGTGCACGCTTTGCGCGGCGTGGATCTTGGGGTGGCGGCGGAGACGCGGGAAGAGGAGCGGGAGGGGCGGGGAAGGACGGCGCGGTGTTGACCCCCGGGGCTCGGCGCGTGCGACCATCGAGCGTTCCGTTTCAGCTCCGGTCCCAGGCAACTCCCCCGCAGCAGGAGGACAGTTGGACACGTCCGGCAACGATCTCGCGGCCTCCCCGGCCCCCGCTCCGGCCCCCGCCCCGGCTCCTTCCCCGCCCTTCTCCCGGCGCGGCTTCCTCCAGGCCGCCGCCGGGAGCGCCACCGCGGCCGGGGTGGCCGCGGCCCTTCCCGCCGGGCCGGCCGGCGCCGCGACGCGTGGCGGCGCGGTCCCCACGCTCTCGTTCACCGCCGCCACCAACGGCGCCGCCAGCCTCGCGCCCGCCGGGGACCGGGTCGTCGCCGAGGTGCAGAACGTCCTGTGGTCCTTCCCCCGGGCCGGCGGCGACGCCGTGGCGATCACGCCCGCCGATCTCGAACCGACCCGGCCCGTCCACTCCCCCGACGGCAGACGGCTCGCGGTCTGCGCCTTCCGGGGCGGCGGGTTCCACATCTGGACGCTGCGCCCCGACGGGTCCGGGCTGCGGCAGCTGACCGACGGGCCCTGGGACGACCGCGGGCCCTCCTGGTCGCCGGACGGCTCGCGGATCGCCTTCGCCTCCGAGCGCGGCGGCGATCCGGTGGCCGGGAGCCCGTACCGCGTGTGGGTGGTGGACGTCCGCACCGGCGGCCTCACCAGGATCAGCGGGGTGACGGGGCAGGACGGGCCGTTCCAGGACGGGGCCTGGGAGGACTTCGATCCCACGTGGTCGCCGGACGGCAAACGGCTGCTCTTCGTCCGGGCCCGGGTCGCGGGGACGGCTCTGGAGGCCCGTACGGTCGTGTCCGCGCCCGCCGACGGGCGGGGGCCCGTCCGGGTGGAGCACGCCGAGACCGCCGCCGCGCAGGTGATGACCCCCGCCGTCTCGCCCGCCGGGCGCCTGGCTTACCTCCGGACCACGGGCTCCCCCACCGCCACCTGCGTGCTCGTCGTCGACGGTGCGGTCGTGAAGATCGACGGGGACGTCGAGCCCGTGCCGCCGCGCTGGATCTCGCGGGACGAGCTGCTCCTCACCCTCGGCGGGCGGTTCGCGGTGGTCCGGGTGAATCACGGCAAGGTCTCTTCCGCGATCACTTTCCTCCCCTTCGCCGCCCGGCTCCCGCTCCACCGGCCGCGCTACCGGACCAAGCGGTACGACCTGGAGGACGGCGGCACCCGCATCGCCCTCGCCCTCCACCTCCCGGCCCTCTCCCCCGACGCCCGCCGGGTCGCCTTCGGCGCGCTGAACTCCCTCTGGGTCGCCGACGTCGCCGGCGGGCGGCCCCGGCGGGTGGTGAGCGCCGAGCCCACCCGTTATCTGCTCGGTCCCACCTGGACCCGCGACGGCCGGTCCCTGGTCTACGCGGGCGACCGGGACGGGCTGCTCGCCGTGCGCCGCCACGACCTGGCCTCCGGCGAGGAGACGGTGCTGGCCGACGGGGGCCGGGTCTATCCCGCGCTCTCCCCGGACGAGCGGTTCCTCGCGAGCGTCGACATGGCCGGCAACATGGTCGTCCGCGACCTCGGCGAGGGCTCCGACCGCGTCCTCGCGGCCCCGCTCGGCGCGGGCGGCCTGCCCGGCAGACCCAGCTGGTCGCCCGACGGGCGCTTCCTCGCCTTCTGCGACCGCAACCGCCTGAACCAGCGGTTCCGCGAGGGCTACAACCTCATCCGCGTCGTCGACACCCGCGACGGCACCGCCCGCCTGCACGCCCTCGCCCCGCACGCCTCCCTCTCCGACCGCTACGACTCCGGGCCCGTCTGGTCGCCCGACGGGCGCCACCTGGCGGTGATCTCCGAGTCCGCGCTGTGGCTGCTGCCCGTACGGGCCGACGGGACCCCCGAGGGCCCGCCCCGGCGGCTGACGGACGAGGCCGCCGACCACCCGTCGTGGTCCGCCGACGGGCGCCGCCTCCTCTACCTCTCCGCCGGACGGCTGCGGATCATGGAGATCGGGAGCGGCTCCGTCCGTACGGTCCCCGTCACGCTCGACTACCGGCGCCCCGCCCCCGCCGACGTCATCGTCCACGCCGGAAGGTTCTGGGACGGCACGGGCGACACGGTGCGCGACGACGTCGACGTCACGGTGCGCGGCGGCCGGATCGACGCCGTCGGGCCGCACCGGCCGCGCCGGGCGTCCCTCCGCCGGATCGACGCCTCGGACCGCACGGTGATCCCCGGCCTCTGGGACGCGCACACCCACCCGTACCAGAACATCTACGGCGGCCGGCAGACCGCGCTGCAGCTGGCCTACGGGATCACCACGGCCGTCTCGCTCGGCGGGTTCGCCTACGAGCAGGCGCGCATCCGCGAGGCCGTCACCGCGGGGGCGCTGGCAGGGCCCCGGATGCTGACCTCGGGCGAGCTGCTGGACGGCGGGCGCGTCGCGTACAGCATGGGACGCGCGCACCGCACCCGGGAGGGCCTGCGCCGGTCCCTGGACCGCGCCGCCGCGCTGGACTGGGACTTCGTGAAGACGTACGTGCGGGCCCCGGGCTGGGTGATGGAGGAGGCGGCCCGGTTCGCGCACGAGCGGCTGGGGGTGCGCGCGGGCAGTCACCTCTGCTCGCCCGGCGTGCAGCTCGGCCAGGACCTGACGACCCATCTGCAAGCCACGCAACGGCTGGAGTTCGGGCACGCCACGACGGCCACGGGACACGCCTACCAGGACCTGGTGGAGATCTACACGAGCCGGGGCGTGGACTTCCACCTGATCGCGACGCTCTTCAGCTCCGTGCCGCTGCTCGGCGACTCCCCGGCCCTGGCCGAGGATCCCCGGGTGACGGCGCTGATGCCGCCGTGGGACGTCGCGGTCGTACGCCGGACGGCCGGCAGCCGGCCCACCCGCGACCAGCTGGACACACTGGAGCGCGAGGTCGACGTCTACCGGCGGGTGCTGGCCGGTGGTGGCGTCGTCGCCCTCGGTACGGACGCCCCGCTGGTGCCCGTGGGGCTCTCGCTGCACCTGGGGCTGCGGGCGCTGCACCGCTACGGGCTGTCGGCGACGGAGGCCCTGCGCACGGCGACCGTGCTGCCCGCGCGGACGTTCGGCGCGGAGCGGGACCTGGGCACGCTGGAGTCCGGGAAGCTGGCCGACATGACGGTGGTGGACGGCGACCCGTTCACCGACTTCGCCCGGCTGGTGCGGACGGAGTCGGTGCTGCGCGGGGGCGTGCCCTTCCGCCAGGCGGACCTGGTGGGTTCGTACGCCGGCGCCCGCCCGGAGGGCGGGCCCGTGGCGCGCTCGCTGGGCGAGTGGCTGGAGGTCGGACGGCGGCTGCGCCGGGATTCGTGCTGCGACATGGAGCTGCCGCACTGAGTCGCGGCGGGCCGGGTCGCCCGGCGGGCGGCACGGCGACCGTGCCGTCCGCGCGGGCGGACGGGCGGGCCGTGGAGGCGCCTTCCCGCGCATTCCCGCACCTCCACGGCCCGCCCGCCGCCGCTCCTCACCCCTTGGTTCCTTACCCCTTGGTTCCTTACTCCTTGATCTCGTACGAGTCGCCGTAGACCTTCCACTTCAGCGGCGGCTGGAGCTCGAAGTTGCCGTTGTTCAGGAACACGCGCTGCGCGGTGTCGACGCGGCTGGTGTCGCTGTGGGCCTCCTCGCTCTGCATGGCCTTCTTCCGCGCGTCGAGGAAGGCGCCGAGGTAGGTCTTCTCGTCGCCGCCCTGGGCCGGCGTCTTCGCCTTGGCGAGGGCGGCCTTGCGGATGCCGCCGAAGCTGTCCTTGCCGCTGCCGGGGCCGTGCATGACGATCGCGTCGTAGTAGATGAACTGGCCGAGCGTGCGCAGGCCGTCGGCCTTGGCCTGGGCGACCGACGGGCCGAAGTAGACGCGGTCGCGCTCGGCCTCCTGGGCGGCCTGGAACGCCTTGTCCTGGGCGGCCTTGTGCCAGGCGTCCTCGAAGGGCTTGCCCAGGCCGGCGTGGGAGTCGCTGCCGTTGACCTTGCGCAGCGCGGGCAGGTACTTGGCGAGCGGGTTGCCGGGCTTGTCCTTGGTGTACCGCTCGGCGAGGTCGAGCATGTCGCCGGTGCCGGAACAGAAGCCGATGATGCCGGCGGTGTAGCCGCGGCCGTCGCCGATGTCCTCGATGTAGGTGAACTGGGCGCGCCAGTCGAGCGAGGAGTTCTCGGCGCTCGACACCAGCCGCATGGCGATGTCCTTCTTCCGCGGGTCGTCCAGGCCGGTCGCGGCCTGGGCCCGTATCCGCTCGGTGAGCGGAGCGGCGGTGACGTGGTGACCGGCGGAGGCGCTCACGGCCGCCGCCTGTTCCACTCCGGTGAGGGCGAGGGCGGGGAGGGCGGCGGCCAGGCCGACGAGGGCGAGGCGGGTGGTCCGCCTCGGCTTCCCCGTGGTGCGGCGTGGAGTGAGGGACGTCGCCTGGGGCGGGGCCTCGTCCGAGGCGGTGCGGGAGTGTGCGGTGGTCGTCGCGGTGCGCTTGGGCATGCGGATCTCCGTTCCCGGGTCGCCGGGGCCCGACGACCCCGGCTGTTAGGAAGCTTTCCTAACCAACGAACGGCATTGAAGCGGGCCCACCGCTTCCGCCACAAGGGGAACGTAGGGCCTCATAGGCCCCGCACCTCACTCACTAGGGGATTGCGTAGGAAATCGCACCACGGCGGCCCGGGCCCCGCGCCCGGGGCCGGGCGGGACGTCAACTCCCCGGCTACGCGCGGACGGTGGCCCCGGCCCGGCCGGGGCCGTCGACCGTCCGCGACCGCACCGGGCACTCCGCCGCCGGGGTCGCCGGCCGGGCCGCGACCGCGCGCCACCACGGGTCCGCGGGCAGCCCGGCGGCCGGCTCGAAGGGCTGCCCCGGGCGCGGCGTCACGACACGCGCGCCACTGCGCGCGGCCGCGGCGACGGTGCCCTCGACCGGCTCCTCCCAGGGGTGCGGGGCGAGGTTGAAGGTGCCCCAGTGGATCGGCAGCATGACGCCCCGGGCGGGGTCCCCCTGAAGGTCGAGGTGGGCGCGCATGCCCTCTTCCGGCGTCATATGGATGTCAGTCCAGAATTCGCTGTACGCCCCGATCTGCACCATTGTGGCGTCGAAAGGACCGTATTGTTCGCCGATATCCGCGAAGCCGGGGAAGTATCCCGTGTCCCCGCTGTGGAAGACACGGTGCTCGGGGCCCGCGACCACCCAGGAGGCCCAGAGAGTGTGCTGGGTGTTGCGCAGCCCACGGCCGCAGAAGTGGCGGGCGGGGGTGGCGGTGAGGGTGAGGCCCCCGACCTCCGTCGACTCGTGCCAGTCGAGCTCGGTCATCCGGTCCTCGGGCACCCCCCAGTGTTCGAGGTGCGCGCCGATGCCCAGCGGTACGACGAAGTGGGCGCCGGTGTGCCGGGCCAGCGCCCGGACCGTCGGCATGTCCAGGTGGTCGTAGTGGTCGTGGGAGATCACGACGGCGTCGACGTCGCCCGCCTCGGACAGCGGGACCGGCACCGGGTGCAGGCGGCGCGGGCCCGCGAAGGCGAAGGGCGAGCAGCGCTCGGACCACACCGGGTCGAAGAGCACCCGGCGCCCGTCGATCTCCGCGAGCACGGTGGAGTGGCCCATCCACGTCAGCCGCAGCCCGGTGGCCGCGGGGGTGGCGAGGTCGGCGACGGTCGTGGGGTGGACCGGCACATTGCCCGCGGGAGCGCGGCGGGCGCGCTCCTCTCTGCGGAAGTAGGTGGGCAGGAACTTCAGCATGGAGCCGGAGGGGGTGTGCTGGGCCGCCACCGGGTTGGTGAAGACGCCGTCGGCGTAGTGCGGCGACCGCCGGATGCGCGCCATCCGCTCCCCCGACGGGTCGACTCCGAACGCGGCCGGTCGCAGGGCGTCGAGCGGTGAGCTTTTCGGGCGGGAGCCGGTCACGGCACCTCCAGGAAGCAGCGTCGGGTGAAAGTCACCGTCATTATCTGCTCCTGTTCGAACGGCCGGCGGGTGGCCCCCCGTCGTCGGGCGGACCGCGCCTGGGGGAACACCCGGTGCGCCGTCCGGGCCCACCCCCGTGATCGGGCCCGGCCGACGACCGGTGTTCACCACCTGATGCCCCACTGTGCAGGGTCCGGGGGCCATATGCACGTGAATTTTCACGTGCACGTGGCTTGTTTTCGGCCGTATTCCGGGGTCAGCCGAGTCCGCTCACGCGGAGGGTGATGTTCAGGCGGCCGGTGAGCCCCAGTCCGGGCGGCGCGGTGTCCGGGTGGGTACGGGGAACGCCGTGGTAGGCGAACCGCGCCGGGCCACCGAAGACGAAGAGGTCGCCGCTGCGCAGTTCGACGTCGGTCCAGGGGCGCTCCCGGCCGCTCACCGTGCCGAATCTGAAGACACAGCTGTCGCCGAGGCTGAGCGAGACGATGGGCGCGTCGGAGCGCTCGTCGCGGTCCTGGTGCATGCCCATCCGCGTGCCGGGCCCGTAGAAGTTGATCGCGGCCGTGTCGTACGGGGCGGACGCGGCGGCCCGCGCCGGGCCGAACGGCTCCGCGTCCGCCGAGGCCTCGCGGGCCGCCCGCACCGCGTCCTGGGCCAGTGCGTCCAGCCAGGACGGGAAGGGCTTGACGGGCGCGCCGTCGCCGTCGACCACGGTGCGGGCGTACCCGTAGGGGAACCAGTGCCAGCCGAGGCCGACGGTCCGGACCGACATCCGCCCGCCGCCGGGCATCCGCACGGTCCGCAGCCCGGCGGGCGGCTTCGCCCAGGTGCGGCAGGCGTCGAGCAGGCGGGCCTGGGCGGCGGGGTCCAGCCAGCCGGGTATGTGTACGGCGCCCGGGGTGATCTCGGAGGGCGGGCGGGGGAAGAGCTCGTCCATACGGCCAGCGTAGGTGGGGCCGGGTGGGGGCCGGGCCCCCGGTTCCGCGCTGCCGCGCGGTGTCCTCAATCGCCGGACGGGCTGATGATCAGCCCGTCCGGCGATTGAGGACGTTCGGGAAGGGGCGGGGCTGGGGAAAAGCCCCGCGCAGCGGCCCCACCGGCACCGGCAACCCCACCCCGGCCACCCCTTACCCCTTCCGCCCCACCCCGCCGTAAAAGATCGTGTTGTTGAGCTCCTCCGCCCCCGGCACCGGCCCCTCCGGCCGCCACAGCGGCACCCGCACCAGCCCCGGCTCCTCCAGCGCGAAGTCACCGAAGAGCGGCTCCACCTCCGCGCGCCCGCGCAGATTGAGCGCGGCGGTGGCGTTCTTGTACGTGCCGAGGACGCTGTCGCGGGCCTTGACGTCGGTGTAGCCGCCCTCGTAGCCCTCGTACGGCTCGGCCGTGGCGTGGGAGAGGATCAGGCGGCTGCCCGAGGGGAGCGCGTCGGCGAGGGTCGCGACGATGCCCGCGGGGTCCTCCTCGTCCTTGACGAAGTGCAGGACGGCGACGAGCAGCACGGCCACGGGCTCGCTGAAGTCGATCAGGTCGCGGACCACGGGGTGCGCCAGGACGGCGCCGGGCTCGCGCACGTCGCCGAGGACGAACGCGGCGCGACCCGCGTTCGTCAGCTTGGCGCCCGCGTGGGTGGCGACGATCGGGTCGTTGTCCACATAGGCGACGCGGACGTCGGGGTCGGTCTCCCGGGCCACCTCGTGGGTGTTCGGGGAGGTCGGTATGCCCGTGCCGATGTCGATGATCTGGCGGACGCCGTCCCGCACCACGTCCCGCACGGCGCGGGTCATGAAGGCGCGGTTGGCGCGGGCGGACAGCCGCACCTGCGGGTGCACCCGGATGACGTGCTCGGCGGCCTGCCGGTCGACCTCGTAGTTGTCCCAGCCGCCGAGGTAGTAGTCGTACATGCGGGCCGGGTGCGGCCTGCTGGTGTCGATCTCCTCCGCCGCGAAGCCCTGCTCGCTCACGCCGTGCCCTTTCATTCGCAGCTCACACTCGTTCCCGCGAGAAGGAAGTCGGCTTCGCCGGCCTTCGCGCCTTTGATGAAGCTTTCGATTTCGTGGTGCGTGTAGATCAGCGCGGGGCCGTCCGGATCGGTGGACTGACGGAGCGCGACCCGGCCGTCCCGCAGCCGCATGGCCTCGACACAGCTTCCGCCGTTGCCGCCGCTCCACGGCTTGCTCCACCCCTCGGTGCCGAGGTCGGTGGCGGGCATGCCGTTGTATATGCGATCCATGGATCAGATCTCCTTACGAATGCCACCCAGGAAGGCCTCGGTGGTGTGTGCCGGCGCGGCCTGCGCGCACATCCGGTCCAGCGCCTCCAGGAAGGCCGAGACATCGTCACGCTGGTCGAAGTACGAGGCCCCGACGAGGTTTTCGGCGTACGCGATGTCCGGCAGCTCCGGGAGCGGGAACCGGAAGATATGGAACGGTCCGTACATCGCCGGGTGCGGCCCGGCGGCGAACGGCATGATCTGGAGCCGAACGTTCGGCATGGCGGTGGCGGCCGCGAGGTGTGCGATCTGCTCCCGCATGACACCGGGCCCGCCGATGGGCCGGCGCAGCACGGTCTCGTCGATCACCACCCACAGCAGCGGTGCCCCGTCCCGGGTGAGCAGCGACTGCCGCTCCCGGCGGACGGTGACCGCGCGGTCGATGTCGGCGTCGGGGGCGTGCGGCATCCCGGCGCGGAGTACGGCCCGGGCGTAGGCCTCGGTCTGGAGCAGCCCGGGGACGTAGTGGGGCTCGTACGCGCGGATCAGGTTGGCCTCGCCCTCCAGGGAGACGAAGGCGCTGAACCACTCGGGCAGGACGTCCCGGAAGCGGTGCCACCAGCCCGGGCGGTTGGCCTCCCGGGCGAGGGTGAGGAAGCCGTCGAGCTCCTCGGGGTCGGCGACTCCGTAGACGCGCAGGAGCTTCTCCACGTAGGGGAGCTTCAGGCCGACCTCGGCCTTCTCCATCCTGCGGACCGTGGCGTGGGTGACGTCGAGGGCGCGGCCCGCCTGCTCGAAGGAGAGCCCGGCCCGCTCCCTGAGGTCCTGGAGCCGTTTGCCCAGCACGACCCTCAGGACGGTCGGGGCGCCTGTCGGCCGCGCGTCCGCCACTGTTCATCCCCTCCAACTTTTGTCATATGCCCCCCGTGCAGCGCAGTCTGCCACGCACCCCCCGGAGCGGACAGACTGAACTGACGATTCTGCAATTTACAGATTGAACCTTGCCACACATGACTCACATCGCACATAGTTGCGGAGTGGTCCCCTCCCATGACGCACCTTCGCTCGGACGCTACGGCAGTTCCATAGCCGCGCGTCTCCAGGACGCCTTCCACTTCCCGGCTCTCAACACCTCGGTGGCGGAGGCGCGCAGACGAGTTCTCGCGCGACTGCGGGAGTGGGGTATCGACGAAGTGGCGTGCGACGACGCCCAATTGGTGGTGTCGGAACTCTTCACCAACGCCGTGCGGCACACGGACAGCGACAAGGTCAGCTGTCAACTGCGCCTGAGCGGCGCGCATCTGCGGATAGAGGTGGCCGATCAGGGGCACACCTCGACGGAGCCCCGGGCGCGGTGCAGCGGGGCGGACGAGGAGAGCGGGCGCGGGCTGCTGCTGGTGGGCGCGCTGTCGAAGGCTTGGGGGGTCCGGCCCGACGACGACGGCCGCGGCCGTGTCGTCTGGGCCGATCTGCCGCACGGGCGGCTCCCCCTCTGACGATGACACCCGGGCCGGGCCCGGTGTCCTTCCCCCTTTTTTCTTGATGCTCCGGGCCCGCCCTACAGCGGCAGCAGGTCCGGACGCTTGGCTTCCACATGGTCCCCCGAGGACTCGCCGCGTAGCCGGCGGCCGATCCACGGCACCAGGTGCTCGCGCGCCCAGTGGATGTTGTCCCGGCGCACCTCGGCGGGCGACCGCAGCCCCTCGTCCGGCCACGCCTGGTCCGGGTCGGCCGGCACCTGGAGCCCGAGCACCTGGGCGGCGCGCAGCGCGACGCGGGTGTGCCCGTCGGGCGAGAGGTGCAGCCGGTCGTCGCTCCAGGCCCGCCGGTCCTGCACCGAGCGCAGCGACCACAGGTCGAGCACCGGGCAGTCGTGCCGGTCGGCGATGGCGCGGACATGGGCCGTATACGTCGCGATCTTGCCGCGCAGATGGCGCAGGACCGGGACGCCCCGGGTGTCGAAGCCGGTGCACAGCAGCACCGTGCCGACGGAGGAGGCCAGGTCGACGACGGCCGCCTCGTAGCGCTCGGCCACGTCGTCGGGGTCGCTGCCGGGGCGCAGGATGTCGTTGCCGCCGGCGCAGAAGGTCACGAGGTCCGGGCCGAGTTCCTTGGCCCGGGGCACCTGCTCCTCGACGATCTGGTCGAGGAGCCGGCCGCGGACGGCGAGGTTGGCGTACCGGAAGGTGTGCTCGTCCTGCTGGTCGGAGAGGAGTACGGCCAGTCGGTCGGCCCAGCCGATGAAGGTGTCGTCCGGCCCTGGGTCGCCGACGCCTTCGGTGAAGCTGTCCCCGACGGCTGCGTACGACCCGATCGCGCTCTTGCTGAATGAATTCGAATCGTCTGCCACGTCAGCACATCTTTCCTCTTGAGGAGTGACTTACGCCACCGTAACCAGGGGTTGACGTGCAGTGATGTATCCCACCCCAACAAAGTCACCCCAAGCGGAATACGTCAACACCGGTGTCGCGCGGGCTGGATTCCGCGTACAACCAGTGACGTAGAGTCGTTCAGCCGCCTGGTCGACGAGCAGCGTCGACAGCCGAGACCCGGGGAGCGCCCGTGACGCAGACGCCACATGTCCCGTCCACCGAACCCGAGCTCACGGGGGTACGCAACTTCCGTGATCTGGGCGGCCTGCCGGCCGCCGACGGACGGCGCGTACGGCCCGGCGTCCTCTTCCGCAGCGGCCACCTCGCCCACGCGACCGAGTCGGACGCCCGCTTCCTCGGCTCGCTGGGGCTGCACACGGTCTTCGACTTCCGCAACGCCGCCGACATCGAGCTGGACGGCCGGGACATCGAGCTCACCGGGGTGCGCAATGTGAACATCCCGCTCAACGACCCTGCGGACGGCGCCGAGTTCTGGCGGATGGTCCGCGCCCGCGACCTCACCCAGCTGCGGAGCGTGCTCTCCGGCACCCGGGGCGCGGACCGGATGACCGAGACGTACCGCGAGATCATCACCACCCGCACCGCCGAACACGCCCGGGTGCTGCGCGCCCTCGCCGAGGACGCCGTGCCCGCGCTGATGCACTGCGCGGCCGGCAAGGACCGGGCGGGGCTGTCGATCGCCGTCACCCTGCTGGCGCTCGGAGCTTCGCGGGAGACCGTCGAGGCCGACTACCTGAAGTCGAACGCCCCGCACCGCCGCTACCGGATGCGGCGCGCCGAGGGCGCCGGGGAGGAGGAGCTGGAGGTCGCGGAGCTGCTCGCGCCGATGTTCGAAGCCCGCGCCGAGTACCTCGCGGAGGCGTTCACCACGATCGAGGAGATCTGGGGGACGACCGAGCGGTACCTCACCCGGGGGCTCGGCTTCGGCGGCGCGGACCGGGAGCGGCTGCGCGCCCGGCTGCTGACGGACTGAGCCCGCCGGTCTCCGGTGGCCGGACGGGCCCGTGACACGCCCGTCCGGCCGGCCCGGCCGCTCGGCGGCGGCCACCGCCCGCCCGGCCACCGCCCGCCCGGCCACCGCCCGCCCGGCCGGCGTGCGGCCGGGCGGCGTGCGGCCGGGCGGGGCCGTCAGCCCTTGCCCGCTTGCAGGGATTGCTTCACCAGCGTCCGGCCGAAGTCCCACATCAGCCCGCCGCCGCCGTGCGCGTCGTCCATCACGGCCGTGAAGGCCGCGACGAAGCGGTCCACCTCGGGCTCGCCGATGGTGAGCGGCGGGATCAGCTTGATCACCTCCAGGTGGTCGCCGGAGACCTGGGTGAGGATCCGGTGCTTCTGGAGCAGCGGCACCACGACCATCTGCGCGAAGAGGCCCTTGCGGGCGGCCTGGAGCATCGTCCACCGGCCGCGCAGCCCCAGCGAGCGGGGCCTGCCGAACTCGATGCCGATCATCAGTCCGCGGCCCCGGACGTCGTGCAGCAGCTCGTACTTCCCGACCAGCGCGGCCAGCCGGCTCCGCAGCAGCTCACCCGTGTGCCGGGCGTTGGCGACGAGCTCCTCGTCCTCCATGACCGAGAGCACGGCGAGCCCGGCCGCCATGGCCTGGGCGTTGGAGCCGAAGCTCGCCGAGTGGACCAGCACCCGGTCCATGGAGGAGTAGACCTTCTTGAAGATCCAGTCCTTGCCGAGGGTCGCGCCGACCGGTACGTAGCCGCCCGAGAGCGCCTTGGCCACGCACACCAAATCCGGCTCGACGCCCTCCTCGTGCTGGTAGGCGTAGAAGTCGCCGGTGCGGCCGATGCCGGTCTGCACCTCGTCGGCGATCAGCAGCGCCTTGTGGCGGCGCAGCAGGTCCTGGGCCGCGCGCAGGAAGCCCGGCGGCGGTTCGTGGACACCCTTGCCCTGGATGGGCTCGACGACGAAGGCGGCGACGTCGCCCCGGCGCAGCTCCCTCTCCAGGGCGTCGAGGTCGCCGAGCGGGATCGCCGTGTCCGGCAGCAGCGGGGCGAAGCCGTCGCGGAAGCCGGTCTCGCCGTTGACGGACAGGGAGCCGGTGGTCAGGCCATGGAAGGCGTGGTCGCAGTAGAGGACCCTGGGCCGGCCGGTGGCGTAGCGGGCGAACTTCAGGGCGGTCTCGACGGCCTCGGTGCCGCTGTTGCCGAAGAAGACCCGGTCCAGGTGCGGGGTGTACGACAGCAGCTTCTCGGCGAGGAGGCCGGGCAGCGGCTGGCAGTCGAAGCGGGTGAGGTCGGCGAGCGAGGCGTCCAGGACGTCGTGCAGCGCCTTGCGGACGACGGGGTGGTGGCGACCGACGCCCATCACCCCGAAGCCGGCGAGCATGTCGAGGTAGTCCCGTCCCTCCGCGTCCCAGAAGTACGCGCCCTCGGCCCGTTCGTAGACCTTGTCGAAGCCGATGGTGCGCAGCATGCGGGGCAGCTGGTGGTTGAGGTGACGGGTGTGCAGGTCGTACCGCTCACCGCCGCGCTCCGCGAGGAGCCGGGCGAGGTCGAACCCCTTCGTTCCGTCGGTGCCGTCGGATGTCATGCGTCGTTCTCCTTACGGGCCTTGCTGGTCCTGCCGGCCGCGGCCGGCGCCGCCTCGGTCACCTCCTTACGGGCCAGGGCGGCACTGATCCGGCCGGCGATCTCGGCCGGGGTGAGCCCCAGGTCCGCGAGCACCTCGCCGCGCTTGGCGTGCGGGAGGAACTGCTCGGGGATGCCGAAGGTGCGCACGGGCACATCGACCTCGGCGTCGCGCAGGGCCTGCGCCACGGCGGATCCGACGCCGCCCGTGCGGCTGTTGTCCTCGACGACGGCGACGACGCGGTGCCGCGCGGCGAACGCGGGCAGGGCCTCGTCGACGGGCTTGACCCAGCGGGGGTCGAGGACGGTGCAGGAGGTGCCGCGGGCGGTGAGCAGCTCGGCGGCGGCCAGGCAGACGGGGGCCATGGTGCCGACGGCGACGAGCAGCACGTCGGCGGGGTCCTCCTCGGGGCCGGGGCCGCCGATGACGTCCATGCCGCCGATCTTCGCCGTGGCCGGGAGGGGCTCGCCGACGGTCTCCTTGGGGAAGCGGATGACGGTCGGGGCGTCGTCGACGTCCAGGGCCTCGCGGAGCTGGGCCCGGAGCTGGTCGGCGTCGCGCGGGGCGGCGATCCGCAGGCCGGGGACGACCTGGAGGATCGACATGTCCCACATGCCGTTGTGCGAAGGGCCGTCGGTGCCGGTGACGCCGGCCCGGTCGAGGACGAAGGTCACCCCGCACTTGTGCAGGGCGACGTCCATCAGGACCTGGTCGAAGGCACGGTTGAGGAACGTCGCGTACACCGCGAAGACCGGGTGCAGACCGCCCGTCGCCAGGCCGGCGGCCGAGGTGGCGGCGTGCTGCTCGGCGATGCCGACGTCCCAGACCCGGTCGGGGTAGGCGGCGGCGAACTTGGTCAGGCCCACGGGGTGGAGCATGGCCGCGGTGATGGCCACCACGTCCGGCCGCTCGGACCCGATCCGCAGCATCTCGTCGCCGAACACCGAGGTCCAGGAGCGGCCGGCGGCGGGCGCCAGCGGCTCGCAGGTGAGGGGGTTCATAACGCCCACGGTGTGGAAGCGGTCGGCCTCGTCCTCCAGGGCCGGCTGGTAGCCGCGGCCCTTCTCGGTGCGGCAGTGGACGAGGACGGGGCCGTGGAAGCGCTTGGCCTTGCGCAGCGCCGACTCGACGGCCTCGATGTCGTGCCCGTCGATCGGGCCGAGGTACTTGAGGCCGAGGTCCTCGAACATGCCCTGGGGCGCGAAGGCGTCCTTGAAGCCCTTCTTCGCGCCGTGCAGCGATTCGTAGAGCGGCCTGCCGAGCACGGGCACGCTCTGGACGGCGTCCTTGCCCCAGGAGAGGAAGCGTTCGTAGCCGTCGGTGGTGCGCAGGGTGGCGAGGTGGTCGGCGAGGCCGCCGATGGTGGGGGCGTAGGAGCGTTCGTTGTCGTTGACGACGACGATCAGGGGCCGGTCCTTGGCCGCGGCTATGTTGTTCAGCGCCTCCCAGGCCATTCCGCCGGTGAGGGCGCCGTCGCCGATGACGGCGACGACGTGGCGGTTCCAGCGGCCGAGGACCTGGTTGGCCTTGGCGAGGCCGTCGGCCCAGCCGAGGACCGTGGAGGCGTGGCTGTTCTCGATGACGTCGTGCTCGGATTCCTCGCGCGAGGGGTAGCCGGACAGGCCGCCCTTGCCGCGAAGCTTGGAGAAGTCCTGGCGGCCGGTGAGCAGCTTGTGCACGTAGGACTGGTGGCCGGTGTCCCACAGGACGCGGTCGGCGGGTGAGTCGAAGGCGCGGTGCAGCGCGATGGTCAGCTCCACCACGCCGAGGTTGGGTCCGAGGTGGCCGCCGGTCCTGGCCACGGCGTGCACCAGGAAGTGGCGGATCTCCTCTGCCAGTTCGGTCAGGTCCTCGGTGTCCAGCGCCTTCACGTCGCGCGGTCCGCGGATGTTCTCCAACAACGACACGTCGGGGCCCCCTCCTCGTCTCTCGGCCCCGGCCGGGCAGCCCTGACGGCCGCTCCTTCCGGGGACTGTCTGATCTGACTGGGTGTGCCTGTGTCCGACCGGTCGGTCCGGTCGGGTTCTCCGGCGGGCGTGGCCCCGTCGGTCAGCTCACGGTGACGTCGGGCGTGCCCGAGCCGGCGCCCGCGGCCTCCATGGTTTCGGCGATCTTCATCGCCTCCTCGATGAGGGTCTCGACGATCTTGGACTCGGGGACGGTCTTGATGACCTCGCCCTTGACGAAGATCTGGCCCTTGCCATTGCCGGACGCGACACCGAGGTCGGCCTCGCGGGCCTCACCCGGACCGTTCACGACACAGCCCATGACCGCCACGCGCAGCGGCACCTCCATGCCCTCCAGACCGGCCGTGACCTGGTCGGCGAGCTTGTAGACGTCGACCTGGGCGCGGCCGCAGGACGGGCAGGAGACGATCTCCAGACGGCGCCGGCGCAGCCCCAGGGACTCCAGGATCTGCATGCCGACCTTGATCTCCTCGGCCGGCGGGGCCGACAGGGAGACGCGGATCGTGTCGCCGATGCCCTCGGACAGCAGCGCGCCGAAGGCCACGGCCGACTTGATCGTACCCTGGAAGGCCGGGCCCGCCTCGGTGACACCGAGGTGCAGGGGGTAGTCGCACTGAGCGGCCAGCTGGCGGTAGGCGTTGACCATCACGACCGGGTCGTTGTGCTTGACCGAGATCTTGATGTCACGGAAACCGTGCTCCTCGAAGAGCGACGCCTCCCAGAGGGCGGACTCGACGAGCGCCTCCGGAGTGGCCTTGCCGTGCTTCTCCAGCAGACGCCGGTCGAGCGAGCCCGCGTTGACGCCGATCCGGATGGGGGTGCCCGCGTCCGAGGCGGCCTTGGCGATCTCGCGCACCTTGTCGTCGAACTGCCGGATGTTGCCCGGGTTCACCCGGACCGCGGCGCAGCCGGCGTCGATGGCGGCGAAGACGTACTTCGGCTGGAAGTGGATGTCGGCGATCACCGGGATCTGCGACTTCTTCGCGATGACCGGCAGCGCGTCGGCGTCGTCCTGCGAGGGGCAGGCCACCCGGACGATCTGGCAGCCGGAGGCGGTGAGCTCGGCGATCTGCTGGAGCGTCGCGCCGATGTCCGCCGTCACCGTCGTGGTCATGGACTGCACCGAGACCGGTGCGTCCCCGCCGACCGGGACCGACCCGACCTGGATGCGCCGCGAGGTGCGGCGCTTCGCCAGCGGCCGGGGCGGCAGGCCGGGGAGTCCGAGTGAGACAGGATCCACGGAACCCATGCCCGTCAGCCCCGGTTTCCCGCGACGGTCTCGCGCGCGGCGCGCAGCGATTCCTTCAGCGATCCCATGGTGGCGAGGACGGCCGTGGGTTCGTAGCCGCAGTGCGCCATGCAGTTGGCGCAGCGCGGGTCCTTGCCCCGCCCGTACTTCTCCCAGTCGGTCTCCTCGATCAGCTCCCGGTACGTCGGGACGTAGCCGTCGCTCATCAGGTAGCAGGGGCGCTGCCAGCCGAAGAGGGAGTAGTTCGGGATGGCCCACGCGGTGCAGGGGAAGTCGGCCTTGCCTTCCAGGAAGTCGAGGAAGAGCGGGCTGTGGTTGAGCCGCCAGCGGCGGCGGTTGCCGCCGCCGAACGCCTTCCTGAAGAGCTCCCGGGTCTGCTCGACGCCCAGGAAGTGCTCCTGGTCGGGGGCCTTCTCGTAAGCGTAGGCGGGCGAGATCATCATCTCGTCGACCTGGAGCTCGTCATTGAGGAAGTCGAGCACCTCGATGATGGTCTGCGGGGTGTCGGTGTTGAAGAAGGTGGAATTGGTGGTGACCCGGAAGCCACGCCGCTTGGCCTCCTTGATCGCCTCCACCGCCTCGTCGAAGACGCCTTCCTTCGCAACGGATTCGTCGTGCCGCTCGCGCAGCCCGTCGATGTGCACCGCGAACGCGAAATACGGAGAGGGGGTGAACTTCTCCATCTTCTTCCGCATCAACAGGGCGTTGGTGCACAGGAAGACGTACTTTCGCTTCGCCACCAGCTGCCGCACGATCTCATGGATCTGCGGGTGCATCAGGGGCTCGCCGCCGGCGATGGAGACCATCGGCGCACCGGATTCCAGCACGGCGCCGACGGCCTGTGCGACGGGCATGCGCTGCTTGAGCACGCCCGCGGGGTGCTGGATCTTCCCGCAGCCCTCGCACTTGAGGTTGCACGCGAACAGCGGCTCCAGTTCGACGATCAGCGGGAACTTCTCCCGCCTCCGCATCTTCTGTTCGAAAAGGTAGGTTCCCACCCGGATGGACTGGCGGAGCGGCATGGCCATCTGGCTCACCTCCTGGGGAGCAGTAAAGATCGGTGCCATTCGATAAATGCCGGGAGGACGGTGCGGAGGACCCGGAAGGCTGATATTCCACCCCGCAACGTCCCGATTCGTACGAGTTCATGTTCTGGAGCGTCCACGACCACCCGGACGGCCGCAACCGGGCGTGGTCCCGCCCGGACGGCGCTTCGGAGCGTGGCGGCGGACTCCATGTCGACGGCGAGCGCCCCCGCGGCGTGCAGGCCGGAGCGCTCCGCGCCGCGCACGACATGGTCCGAGCCGACCAGGGGGCCGGTGTGGATCACGCGCCGGGGCGCCACCCGGGCGAGCTCCTTGGCCAGGAGCTCGGCGCCGGCGCACTCCGTGCGGCCTCCGGCGTCGCGGGTCTCGTCGGCGACGACCAGATCGCCGGGGTGCATCCCCGGTGCCAGCCCGGCGCAGAAGCCGGTGGCGATCACCGAGGCGTACCGCATCGCGTCGTCCGCGAGGGCGCGGGTGACGGCCTGGTCCGCCGCGGCGGGGCCCATGCCCGTGCGCAGTACGGTCACGGGCCCGGCCGCACCACAGTGGCCGCCCCCGCGCAGGGCGAGGCGCTCGATGCCGAGCGCGCAGGCGACCAGCAGCGGTGCGGGGCCGGGGGCTCCCGTGCCGTGGGGCATCACGCCTCCTGGTGGTCGGCGGCGAAGGGCTCCCCGTGGACGTAGCGGCCGAGGGCCGTGAGGGGGAAGACCTGGCGGTACAGGTGGTAGTTGATGGAGAAGTCCCAGGGGAAGCCGGTGCCGGTGAAGTGCGGTTCGTCCCAGGAGCCGTCCTCCTTCTGGGTCTCCACCAGCCGGGCCACCCCGCGCTCGACGGCCTTGCCCTCCCGCTCCCCCGCGGCGAGCAGCGCCATCAGCGCCCAGGCCGTCTGGGAGGGGGTGGAGGCGCCCCGGCCGATCCACTCCGGGTCGCGGTACGAGCGCAGGTCCTCGCCCCAGCCGCCGTCGTCGTTCTGCACGCTCTCCAGCCAGCGCACGGCCCGGCGGATCGCCGGGTGCGAGACGGGGAGCCCGGCCGTGACGAGGGCGGGGACCACCGACCCGGTGCCGTAGACGTAGTTGACGCCCCAGCGGCCGAACCAGCCGCCGTTCTCCTCCTGCTCGGCGAGCAGCCAGTCGACGCCGCGCCGGGTGCGCGGGTCGTGCTGCCTGCCGAGGACGGCCAGCATCTCCACCACGTGCGCGGTGACGTCGGCGGAGGGCGGGTCGATGACCTCGCCGAAGTCGCAGAACGGCAGCCGGTTGGGGAAGGGGCTGGTGTTGTCGGCGTCGAACGCGCCCCAGGCGCCGTCCTTCGACTGCATGCCGAGGTTCCAGCGGGCGGCGCGCTCCACCGCCCCGTCCAGCCGGGCGCGGTCGGGGTGGGCGATGCGCTTGAGGGCGAGGACGACCTCGGCGGTGTCGTCGATGTCGGGGTAGTTGTCGTTGTGGAACTCGAAGGCCCAGCCGCCCGGGGGCAGTTCCGGCCTGCGCACCGTCCAGTCGCCGGGCCGGAGGATCTGCTCGTCGAGCATCCAGTCCGCGGCCTTGACGAGCGCCGGGTGGTCCGGGGCCACGCCCGCGTCGGCGAGCGCGATCGCGGCGAGGCAGGTGTCCCACACCGGGGACTGGCATGCCTCGATCATCCGCGAGCCGTCCTCGCGCCAGACGGCGAAACGGTCCAGCGACGCGAGGCCCGCGCGCAGCACGGGGTGGTCGAGGTCGTAGCCGAGAAGGTGCAGGGCGATGACGGAGTAGACGGCGGGCGGCTGGATGCCGCCCCAGCAGCCGTCGTTCTCCTGGCGCTCGACGATCCAGCGGGCGGCGGCGTTGAGCGCGGCGCGGCGCAGGGGCTTGACGGGGAACCTGCGGTACCGGTGGAGGGCCTTGTCCAGGCGCTGGAAGGCTCCGTCCCAGCTGAGGGCCGGGGCGAGCGAGCGGGGCGGGTTGGGCCGGCGCGGGTCGGTGTGCAGCTCGTCCAGCGCGAAGGGCGCGGGGCGCACGGGCCGCTTGGCCGAGACGACGGTGAGCGGCACGATGGTCTGCCGGGCCCAGCAGCCGAAGTCGTAGATGTTGAGCGGGACCCACTTCGGCACGTACATGATCTCGGGCGGCAGCTCCGGCAGGTCGTCCCACTTCCACCAGCCGAAGAGGGCGAGCCAGATGCGGGTGAAGACCCGGGAGGCGGCGATGCCGCCCTGAGCGCGGATCCAGGCCGACGCGGCGGCCATGTGCGGGGCGTCGGGGGCGTCCCCGGCGAGCCTCAGCGCGACATAGGCCTCGATGGTGGCCGAGAGTTCGGGCGGTCCGCCGAGGAAGGTGGCCCAGGTGCCGTCGGGCCGCTGCTCGGAGCGGATGAAGAGGGCGGCGCCACGGGTGGTCCGCTCGTCCTGGATCCCGAGGAACTGACGGAGGAGCAGGTCCTCGGCGTCCATGGTGACGTTGGTCTGGAGGTCGCCCTTCCACCACCCCTCGGGGTCCTGCCGGGACAGGAGGTGGTCGACCGCCCTGGCGGTGGCCCGCTCGGCGGCCGTGGGGGCCGCCGCCGGCCCGCCGCCGGGCGGGGGCGTAACGGTGGTGCTGTCCTTGGCCGCGGCTGCGCGGAGCGGAGGGGCTCCGGTGCTTCCGTCGGTCGTCGCTGTCATGGTTTCCCCTTTTTGCAGTGATCTTTCTTCTCTGCCGTGCTGGGGGCTCCGTCGGCCGACGCACCGTCAGGGCGTCGGCCGGCGACTGCGATCTACTTAGATCGGGTGAATGGGAATCATCTCTTCCGTACGACGACGAAATCGGCGAGCGCCGTGAGCTGCGCCCGCACCTGGGCCGGCATGTCGACCCCGTCGAGGGCCTCGATCGCGGTGGCGTGCTGGCGGCGGGCCTCCTGGGAGGTCCACTCCCGGCCGCCCGCCTCCTCGATCAACGCCGCGCGGCTGGCGAATTCTTCCTCGTCGAAGTCGGCGGTCTGGGATTCGCCGAGCTTGGCGTCGGCGGCGAGGATCTCGGCGAGCCGCTCGGAGGCGGGGCCGCCCGCCGCGAGGGCCGCGACGACCGGCAGCGACTTCTTGCGCTGGCGCAGGTCGCTCCAGGTCTGCTTGCCCGTGGCCTCCGGGTCGCCCCAGATGCCCAGCAGGTCGTCGACGGCCTGGAAGGCGAGGCCCAGGTGGTAGCCGTAGGCCTCCAGGGTGTCGGCCGTGCGGTCGTCGGCGCCGCCGAGGACGGCGCCGATGGAGACGGCGCAGGCGAGCAGGGCGCCCGTCTTGTTGCCCTCCATCTCCAGGCACTCCTCGACGGTGACCCGCTCGCGGTGCTCGTAGGAGATGTCCTGGGCCTGGCCGTCGATCAGCTTCCGGGTCGCGGTCGTCAGCCGCCGGGTGGCGCGGCCGGCCTCGACCGTGCCGAGCTCCAGCAGAATCTCGTTCGCGAGCGCGAACAGCGCGTCACCGACGAGGATGGCCTGCTCGGGGCCGTACACCTTCCACACCGTGTCGCGGTGCCGGCGCTGCTCGTCGCCGTCCATCAGGTCGTCGTGGAGCAGCGAGAAGTTGTGTACGAGCTCGACGGCGACGGCACCGGGGATACCGGTCTCCGGCGGCGCTCCGGCGGCCTCGGCCGAGAGCAGGGCGAGGGCGGGCCGGACGGCCTTGCCGCCGTCGCCGTGCGCGGGCCTGCCCTCGGCGTCGATCCAGCCGAAGTGGTAGGCGGCGACGGTGTCCATGGGCGGCGCGAGCCGGTCCACGGCTGCACGCAGCACCGGCGTGGCAAGCGTCCGTCCGCGCTCCAGCAGGGCGTTGACGCCTGCGGTGTCGACAGCTGGGATCGCCGATGTCACGGTCTCTCCTCTGGTGGTCGTGCTCGTACGCGCCCCGTTGCGGGATCGCGACGCTTGATGGCTCGCCTCGGTCATGCCGGCTCCCGCAAGGGGTGGTGATGCGGACGGCCGAGCTCGGAGAGTGCCGCGGCGGCGGCCTCGACACCGCTGCGCACCGCGCCCTCCATCGTCGCGGGCCAGCCGGTGGCGGTCCACGCGCCGGCCAGGAAGAGGCCGGGCGTGGCGGTGGGGGCGGCCGGCCGCAGCCCACCGACCCCCGGGGTGGGCGCGAACGTCGCTGTACGCTCCCGGGTCACGAAGAAGTCCCGCACCCCGGCGCCGCGGGCCGCGGGCAGCAGCCGCTCCAGCTCGGGGAGGTAGCGCGCGCGGAGCTCGGCGACGGGCCGGTCGATGTCGTCGTGCGCGGCGGACTGGGAGACGGCCAGGTACTGGCCGCCGGTGCCGTGCGCGGCGAGCCCGGAGGAGTCGGTGCGGTCGAAGACCCACTGCACCGGGGAGCCGAGCGCCGCGAAGAAGGGCTGTCGCAGGACTTTGCGGTCGTATACGACGTGAAGGTTGAGGATCGGCGCGGTGTCGATGCCGAGCAGCCGGTCGGGGTCCTCGAGCGCGCCCTCGGGGAGCAGGCCGTGGGTCTCGCGCTGGGGCACGGCGAGGACGACCGCGTCGGCGTCGAGCCGCTCGGTGCCGCCGGGGCCGGCCTCGGTGTCGACGTGCCAGCGGCCGTCCGCGGCCCGGGTGAGCGCGGTGGCACGGGTGCGCAGCTCGGTGCGGACGCCGGCCTTGTCGAGGGCGGCGCGGGCCCGGGTGTCGTGCAGCTCCCCGAGGGGCACATGGGCCCAGCCGATGTCGGCGGCGCCGGGCTCGGAGAGCAGGCCGGTCTTGAAGACCATGGCGGCCAGGCCCAGCGAGGCGCGGTCGGCGGTGGCGTTGAGGGTGGCGACGCCGACGAGGTCCCAGAGGGCCTCGACGGCGCGCGGGGACTGGCCGTGGCGGTGCAGCCAGCTCGCGAAGTCCTCGTCGTCGAGCGCGGGGTCGTCGAGGTCGAGGGCGCCCAGGGCGAGCGCGGCGCGTCCCACCTTGGCGCGCTCGGCGAGCGAGAGGTGCGGGTAGGTGGCCAGGCTCGCGGCCAGGTGCAGCGGGACGGGCAGGGCGGTGCGCCGCAGCCGGCCGAGGCGCGGCTTGCCGGAGGGGTGGCCGACGTCGAGCACGGGCACGTCGAGCCGGGGTTGCAGCGGGGCGAGCGCGGTGGCGTCGACGCGGTCGAGGAACCAGCGGTAGGCGGTGCAGCAGCGCAGGTAGACGTGCTGGCCGTTGTCGATGGTGAGGTCGCCGCGGCGGAAGGAGAAGGCGAGCCCGCCGAGGCGGGGGCGGCCTTCGAGCAGGGTGACGCGCAGTCCGGCGTCGGCGAGTTCGAGCGCGGCCGTGATGCCGGCCAGCCCGCCGCCGACGACCACGGCGGCGGCCCCGGTGGACGGGGCCGTGTCGTGCGCGCGCTCCCGGTCGGTACGGGTCGTCGTGCGTGGTGTGGTCACGCGCCCACCCCCTCGGCTGCTGTCAGTGACGTATGCCATCGGCGGAGGGTTGCACACCGCTTGCCGGTCCGGGAACGGGGCGTCCGGGGCATCAAGCGCGCCCCCCGGCGGTCCGCCGACCGACGCCGCGGGCGTCGAGACCGGACAGGCCGCGCACGGCGACGTATACCTTCTCGCGGCCGGGGAGCGAGACACGGCCGCGCAGCACGGCCTCGGGCTCCTCGGCGATACGGTCCAGCAGCCTGCGGTAGATGCCGGACATGGCGGCGACGCAGGCGCCGCTGCGCCGGTCGAGCATGGGGAGGAGCTTGGTGCCCTCGGCGAACAGCGCGCGGGCGCGCCGGACTTCGAAGTGGACCAGGCCCGTGAAGTCGGCGCCGGCCGGCGGCTTCGCGGAGTGGAAGCCCGCGGCGCAGCCGAACTTCGCGAGGTCGTCGGCGGGGAGGTAGGTGCGGCCGTTGGCCGCGTCCTCGCGGACGTCGCGCAGGATATTGGTGAGCTGGAGCGCGAGACCCAGGGTATCGGCGTACTCGGCGGCGCGCGCGGCGTCGCGTGCGCCTGGCACGGTGCCGAACACGCCGAGCGAGAGCCGGCCGATGGCACCCGCGACACAGCGGCAGTAGACGGCGAGGTCGTCCCAGGTCTCGTAGGACTCGCCACGCACATCCATCTGAACGCCGTCGATCAGTTCGTCGAGCCCGCCGAGCGGAATCGGGAAGCGGCGCGCGGCATGGCTGAGCGCGACCGCCACCGGGTCGGTGTGGTCGTCCTCGATGCCGCCCTCGCGGATCCGGGCGAGCAGGGCCCGGGTCTCCTCGAGCCGCCGTTGCTTGGCCGTCGCGTCCAGCGGGCCGTCGCCGATGTCGTCGACACGCCGGGAGAAGGCGTACAGCGCCGACATGGCGCGCCGCTTGGCGGTCGGCAGCAGTCTGATGCCGTAGCTGAAGTTGCCGGCCTGCTGGCCGGTGACCGCCTCGCAGTAGCTGTACGCGGCGAGTACCGGCGCGGACGCGTCTGGCGATCCGTTCACGGTCCCGCTCACCCCTCTCTTCGCAGTGTCGCTCCCACCTCGCGCAGCAGGCTGAGCTTGGTGGGCTTGGGTGGTCCGGGCAGTACGTCGTGTCCCGCGGCGGCGACCGCGCGGAGCGCGGCCCTCCCCCCGCCCACGAACCCCGCGAGCAACAGCTTCAACCTGCCGTGGACGCTACCCACCAGGGGGGTGCCTTCATTCAGCAGTTCCCCGGCGCGTTCCGCCTCGTAGGCGACCAGGGCGCGCAACGACGCGCCGCTGGTGGGACGGGCCAGATCGGCCTCGCCCACGCGGAAGCGCTCCATGTCCTCGGCCGGGAGGTAGACGCGGTCGCGTCCGAGGTCCTCGGCGACGTCCTGCAGGTGTTCGACGATCTGCAGGCCGGTACAGACCGCGTCCGAGCGGCGGATCCGCTCGGGGCTGGCGGTGCCGGTGATGGCCAGGACGAGGCGGCCGACGGGGTTGGCGGACAGCTCGCAGTAGGCGAGCAGGTCCGCGTAGGTGGCGTAGCGGGTGACGTGCTGGTCCTGGCGGTTGGCCTCGATCAGGCCGAGGAACGGCTCGGGGGTCAGGCCGCACCGGCGGACGGTCGGGCGCAGACGGAGCAGCAGGGGGTGGCGCGGGCCCGTACCGGTGGTGTCGAAGGCGCGCAGGAGGTCGGCCTCGAAGGCGTCGAGCATGGCCGGGCGGTCGTCCGCCTGTGCCCGGTCGAGGCCCAGCAGCTCGGCGTCGCGGCCGCCGGGGGCCAGGTCGCCGTCGCCGATGTCGTCGACGAGGCGGGCGTAGCCGTAGACCGCCATGAGGTCGTCCCGCCAGGCTCGCGGCAGGAAGAACGGTGCCACGGGGAAGTTCTCGTGCGCGGCCTTGCCGAGCACGGCGCGCTCGTGCGCGTCCGTTCCCGCCGTCACAGGGGGCCGCCCGGACGCGTCGTCGGGCCGAGGACGGCGGGAGCGCCGCGGAGCTGGAGAGTTCCCGTAGCCATTGCCGTCACATCTCCCGTTCTACACTGCCGACCCAGAACATCCTATTTCGGACACGCCGCAGGGCAGACGTCCCCCTGTGCCCCCTGGGCACCGCCCGGATCTCCCTCCGGATCACCCTTCCGCCGGGGGAGATACACCGGTATCGCCCCGCTTCTCCATAAATCAGCACTGTACAGCGTACGCCGTACAGATGTGCGGCACGCGCCCGGGTAGGTGCTTGATCCATACAATGCCACGCGAGGGGCGAATCAACCCTGACAATAAGCGAGTTGATCGTTACGGATAGGTCAAGCCCCCGCCCGTCGGGGGACGGCGGGGGCCGGTGCGCCTGGCTGGAAAACGCGGGCCGCGGGGCTAGCGGGCCGTCTCCTTCTCATAGGCCCGGACCACTTCCTCGGTCGGTCCGTCCATGAGCAGCTGCCCGTGTTCGAGCCAGAGCACCCGGTCGCAGGTGTCCCGGATCGACCGGTTGTTGTGGCTGACGAGGAAGACCGTGCCGGCCTCCTTGCGGAGCTCGCGGATGCGGGCCTCGGAGCGCTTCTGGAAGGACCGGTCACCGGTCGCCAGCGCCTCGTCGATCATCAGGACGTCGTGGTCCTTGGCCGCGGCGATGGAGAACCGCAGCCGGGCCGCCATGCCGGAGGAATACGTCCGCATCGGCAGCGTGATGAAGTCGCCCTTCTCGTTGATGCCGGAGAAGTCGACGATCCCCTGGTAACGCTCGCGGATCTGCTCCCGGGACATGCCCATCGCCAGCCCGCCGAGCATCACGTTCTTCTCGCCCGTGAGGTCGTTCATCATGGCCGCGTTGACGCCCAGCAGCGAGGGCTGGCCGTCGGTGTAGACCTTGCCGCGCTCGGCAGGCAGCAGCCCGGCGATGGCCTTGAGCAGCGTGGACTTGCCGGATCCGTTGGATCCGATCAGGCCGATCGCCTCACCGCGGTAGGCGGTGAAGCTGACGCCCTTGACCGCGTGCACCTCCCGGACGCCGGCCCCCGGCGTCCGGCGGACCAGCCGGTTGAGCGCGGCGGTCGCGCTGCCGCGGCCGGTGCTGCCGCCGTAGACGCGGTAGACGATGTGGACGTCGTCCGCGATCACGGTGGGGATGCGGGGGCCCGAGGGGACCGGGGAGGGTGCGGGGGCCTCCGGGGCCCCGGTGGGGTTCTGTTCAGCCACGGCCGTACTGCTCCTCAGCCTTCCAGAAGTACACGAAGCCTCCGACGCCGAAGACCAGCGCCCAGCCGAGGGCCAGGGACCAGACGTGCGGCGGCAGGTGGATCCTGCTGTGGTTCTCGATCAGCGACCAGCGCATCAGGTCGATGTAGACGGCGGCCGGGTTGGCGCTCAGCACGTCCACGACCCACCCCGGCGCCTTCGCCTTCTCCAGCGCGTCCACCAGGCTGTACATCACGCCGGACGCGTACATCCAGGTGCGGGTGACGAACGGCAGCAGCTGGGCGAGGTCCGGGGTCTTGCTGCCCGCGCGGGCCAGGACCATCGCGAGACCGGTGTTGAAGCAGAACTGGAACACCAGCACCGGGACGATCAGCAGCCACGACAGCGACGGCATGTGGCCGAAGCCGAGCAGGAAGAGGAAGAGCACCACCATCGAGTACAGCAGCTGCTGGAGCTGCTGCAGCGCGAAGGAGATCGGCAGCGCCGCCCGCGGGAAGTGCAGGGCCCGCACCAGCCCCAGGTTGCCCGAGATGGCGCGCACGCCCGCCATCGCCGAGCTCTGGGTGAAGGTGAAGACGAAGATGCCCGTCACCAGGAAGGGGATGTACGTCTTGATCCCCATCCCCTTGCTCTGCTGCATCAGCAGGCCGAAGATGAGGAAGTACACCGTCGCGTTCAGCAGCGGCGTGGCCACCTGCCAGACCTGGCCCAGCTTGGCCTTGCTGTACTGCGCGGTCAGCTTCGCCCGGGAGAACGCGAGGATGAAGTGGCGCCGCGCCCACAGCTGCCGGGCGTACTCCCCCAGCGGGGGCCGGGCGCCGCTCACCGCGAGGCCGTACTTCTTGGCCAGCTCGGCGGCGGAGAGTCCGTCGTCGGGAGATGGCGGGGCACTCATGGCGACCGCACTGTCGTGCGTTGTCTCGCTCACAGTTGACACTTTCGTCCTCAAGGTGCGCTCCCGGGGTCCTGCCCCGGGACGCGCCCGATGCTCTCAGACAAGAGCTTGTCAGATCACGGGAGGGCGACCCAGTCGGGTCAGGCGCCACACGGTACGCCACTTCATGGGGCGCCGTGGGCCGCAGGGGGTCGTCCAGCCCTCCTTGAAGCCGCCGAGCCAGGCGCGCAGCGCCGGCATCGAGGGCCGCCTGGCCAGGGTCAGCAGCAGCCACACCCCGAGGTAGACGGGGACCAGGGGCGCGGGGAGGTTGCGACGGGCCAGCCAGACGCGGTTGCGGGCGACCATGCGGTGGTAGACCGCGTGGCGGCTCGGCGGCGTCGTCGGGTGGTGCAGGACCATGTCCGCGCGGTAGTCGATCATCCAGCCCGCGTCGAGGGCCCGCCACGCGAGGTCGGTCTCCTCATGGGCGTAGAAGAAGTCGTCGGGCAGGCCGCCGACCTCCGCGAAGACCCGGGTGCGGACCGCGTTGGCGCCCCCGAGGAAGGTGGTCACGCGCGAGGACCGCATCGGGTCCGAGGCGCGCAGCCGCGGCACGTGGCGGCGCTGGGTGAGCCCGGTGTCGGGGTCGGCGATGCGGAAGCTGACGATGCCGAGCTTCGGATCGGCGGCGAACGCCTCACGGCACAGCGCGGCCGTGTCCTGACCGGGCAGCAGCCCGTCGTCGTCCAGGAAGAGCAGCGCGTCGACCTCGCGGCCGGCGGGGCCGAACGCCTCGATGCCGACATTGCGGCCGGCCGGGATGCCGACGTTCTCGGAGAGCTCCACGGTCCGCACGGTCAGCCCGGGCGGGGCCATGGAGGCGAGCGGGGGCAGCGGCGAGCCGTTGCCGACGACGACGACCTCAATGGGGTCGCCGTCCTGCTTGGCCACCGACTCCAGCAGCGCGCGCAGCTCGGCGGGGCGGTTACCCATGGTCAGGACGACCGCGCCGAGCTTCATGCTCGGCGCGGCGGGAGCGGAGGAGGCACTCATTTCAGCCTGCTGGAAGCGAGGATGGACACGAGGTGGAGCACTGTCTGCAATACCGCGACGGCGGCGAGCAGCACAACCGCGATCCGGGTGAACAGCAGGTCGTGGTGGAAGAAGTCCGCGATGCCCGCGACCAGGATCACCAGGGACGCCTCGACACCGCCGACCAGGCGGTGGAACTTCAGCGCCGCCGCGGCCTTGCGGGCCAGGGCCATGCCCGAGGAGCGGGGGGTGGCCGCGGAGTCCTCCGCCGCCGGCAGCCCGCTGCGGGCCCGGGCCACGTCCACCAGGTCCGTCTCGGCCTTGATCAGGATCGCGCCGAGCGCGGCCACCGTGCCCAGGAGCGCCCACTGCCACTGCGTGCTCGCGCCGTCCTTGTGGAAGACGTCCGCGGCGCGGATGCCGAATCCCACCAGAAGGGCGGCCTCGGAGAGGTAGTGGCCCACCCGGTCGAGGTAGACGCCGGTGATCGAGGTGACCTTGCGCCAGCGCGCGAGCTCGCCGTCGACGCAGTCCAGGAGCAGGTACAGCTGGATGAGCAGCGCGCCCAGGATCGCCCCGGTCAGGCCCGGCACCAGGAGTGCCGCGCCGGCCGCGATCCCGGCGAGGATCATCAGCCCGGTGTATCCGTTGGGCGAGAGCCTGGTGTCCACCAGGACCCGGGTGCAGCGCAGCGAGATCTCTCGCATGTAGATGCGCCCGGCCCAGTGCTCACCGCTGCGCCGGTCCTTGAGGCCGCCGGGGTGGACGACCGGACGGAGTTCAGCTAGTGACGGTTTTGGCATAGTCGGCGTAAGCGTCCCTGATCTGGTCGGTGGAGAGGTCGAGGTGCTCCAGGATCGTGTAGCGCCCGGGGCGGGTCCGCGGGGCGTACTCGACTGCCTTGACGAACTCCTCGGCGCTGAAGCCGATCTCCTGCGGCAGCACCGGCAGGCCGTGGCGCCGCAGCACCTCGATCATCAGCGCGGACTCCTCGCGGGCCCCGCGCAGGTGCATGGCGAAGGCGGCGCCGAGGCCGCACTGCTCGCCGTGGCTGGCGGCCCGCTTGGGGTAGAGCAGGTCGAAGGCGTGGTTGATCTCGTGGCACGCGCCGGAGGCGGGGCGGCTGTCGCCGGCCACCGACATGGAGATGCCGGTGAGCACGAGGCCCTCGGCGAGCACCTGGAGGAAGCCGTCGTCGCCGACGCCGCCGGGGTGGCGGAGCACGGCCTCGCCGGCCTGCCGGGCCATCGCGGCGGCCAGGCCGTCGATCGCCTCGCCCGTCTCGCGGTGGGAGAGCTCCCAGTCGGCGACGGAGGAGATGTTGGAGATCGCGTCGCCGATGCCGGAGCGCACGAAGCGGACCGGTGCCTCACGGATGACGTCGAGGTCGATGACGACGGCGATGGGGTTGGGCACCCCGTACGAGCCGCGGCCCGCGTCGTTGTCGAGCGTGGCGACGGGCGAGCAGAGGCCGTCGTGCGACAGGTTCGTCGCGACGGCCACCAGCGGCAGCCCGACCCGTGCGGCGGCGTACTTCGCACAGTCGATGATCTTGCCGCCGCCGAGGCCCACGACCGCGTCGTAGTGCCCCTTCTTCATGGCGTCGCCGAGCTTGATGGCGTCGTCGAGGGTGCCGCCGCCCACCTCGTACCAGGAGGCGCCGGGCAGCGCCGGGGCGAGCCGCTCGCGCAGCACCGCCCCGGAGCCGCCGCTGATGGCGATGGCCAGCTTGCCGGAGCTGGAGATCCGCTGATCGGCGAGGATCTTCGCCAGATCGTCCAGCGCTCCGGCCCGGATGTCGACGACGACCGGCGAGGGGATGAGCCTCGTCAGTACTGGCACGCGATCCCCCGGCCCTTGGCGAGGTCGTCGTGGTTGTCGATCTCGACCCACTTGACGTCGCCGATGGGCGCCACGTCGACCTTGAAGCCGCGGTTGACGAGCTCCTGGTAGCCGTCCTCGTAGTAGAGGTCGGGGTCGCGCTCGAAGGTGACCTTCAGGGCGTCGGCCAGCTCGGCGGCGGCCTCGCCCTCGATCAGGGTGACACCGATGTACTCACCGGTGGCCTCGGCCGGGTCCATCAGCTTGGTGATCTTCTGGACGCCCTTCTCGGCGTCGACGACGACCTTCATCTCCTCGTCGGCGAGCTGCTTCACCGTGTCGAGGGCGAGGATGATCTTCTGGCCCTTGCCGCGGGCGGCGAGGAGGGTCTTCTCGACGGAGACCGGGTGCACGGTGTCGCCGTTGGCGAGGATCACGCCGTCCTTGAGGGCGTCACGGCCGCACCACAGGGAGTAGGCGTTGTTCCACTCCTCGGCCTTGTCGTTGTCGATCAGGGTGAGCTTCAGGCCGTACTTGGCCTCGAGGGCCTCCTTGCGGGCGTACACGGCCTCCTTGCGGTAGCCCACGATGATCGCGACCTCGGTCAGACCGATCTCGGCGAAGTTGGCCAGGGTGAGGTCGAGGATGGTGATATCACCGTCCACCGGCACCAGGGCCTTGGGCAGAGTGTCGGTGTAGGGACGCAGACGCCGTCCGGCGCCGGCAGCCAGCACGAGGCCGATCATGCGGGTTCTCCTGTTTCGTCGTGTACTGCGGGCGCCCCGGAGGACACCCAGAAACGGATGCTCTCGATGAGCACCGTGATCGCGACGGCGGCCGCGAGGACCGTCAGCGCGATGGTGAAACCTTGGCCGTGCCACAGGGCGGCGGCGATCGTGACCGCCAGGACGCGTCCCTCGTGTCCGCCGATCGCCCGCACCAGCCAGTGCGGGGGCGCGCCGGTGCCACCGCGGATGCGGTACACCGTGTCGTAGTGATGGTAGGCGACCGCGGCGACCAGGCCGAAAGCAGCGGGCAGGGCGCCGGGGGCGTCCGACTGCGCCGCGAGCGTGAGCACGAGCCCGTACTCGGCGGCCCGGAAGACCGGCGGGACCAGCCAGTCCAGGGGGCCCTTGAGGGGCTGGGCGACGGCGACGCCCGCGAAGACGGCGTACACCACGGCCTGGAGCACGGCCCGCCAGCTGCCGCCATTGCCGGTGACGAGCGGCCCGATCAGCAGGCAGGCCGCCGCCAGCACGGCCCAGAAGGGGGGGCCGTAGGCACGGCCGGGCACGGTGGCGCCGAGTGTCCGGCCCGCTGCCTCGGCGATCGGTCCGGAGTCGGCGAGGTCGGCCAGGGCCTGGGCGGCCCGGTCGGTGCGCCGGGCCTTGCGGGTGAGAGAGCGCAGCACGCGGCCGGCGGTGGTGTAGCAGGCGGCGAAGGCGCAGCCGATCAGGAGGACGACGAAGACCACGCGGGGCGTGGTGAGCGCCGTGAGGACCGCGATCAGCGCCCAGCGCTCGCCGATGGGCAGCACGATCATGCGGCGGACCCATACGGTCCAGCCGACGCTGTCGAGGCGTCCGGAGAGCGCGGCCGTCGGGCTCGTGTTGGCCGTGGCGTCGTGGTTCGCCTCGTTGAAGGAGAAGTCGACGACGTGCCGGCAGGTCATGAGGACCATCGCGCCGAGCGCGAGCGCCCATACGTCGTCGTGGCCGCCGCCCCGGGAGGCGCCCAGGGCCAGGCCCGCGTAGAAGGCGTACTCCTTGGCGCGGTCGAACGTGGCGTCGAGCCACGCGCCCAGCGTGGAGTACTGGAGGGAGTAGCGGGCGAGCTGGCCGTCGGTGCAGTCCAGGGCGAAGGAGAACAGGAGCAGCGCGCCGGCGGCGACGAAGCCGCCCCGGGTGCCCGTGGCCGCGCAGCCCGCCGCGATCAGCGCCGTGAGGAGCGAGGCGGTCGTCACCTGATTGGGGGTGAGGCCGCGACGGGCGCACCAGCGGGCGAGGTAGCGGGAGTACGGGCTGATGAAGAAGGTGGTGAAGAAGCCGTCGCGGGACTTCACGGCGTTGCGCAGGCGCACGGCCTCGTCGTCGACGGCCCCGACCTCGGCGCGGGTCTTCGCGCGTGCCTCTTCGCCGTCCGGTACGGCCGCGACGAGCACGCCGAGCTCGGGCCGGTGCACGGCGACGCCGTCGGCCTCCAGCCTGGCGGCGAGGGCGCCGGGGAGCGCGGGGGCGAGCCCTTCGGGCGCGGAGCCCGCGGGGCCCTCCGCCGTCACGGCGCCGAGCGCGCGCGTGAGGGACGCGCGCGCGTCCGGCTGCGCGGTGAGCGCGCCCTCGACGGCGGCGGCCGGGAAGCGGGGGTCGGTCAGGGCCAGCCGCAGGGCGTGGACGTGGCCTACGAAGCCGGGGTCCACCAGGGCGACCCGCTCGGTGGCCGGGACGTCGGCCAGCGCCCCGGCGACGTCCGTCGCCACTCGGACGTCGAAGCCGAGGGACCGCAGGTCCTCCTCAAGGGAGGAGCCGGCGGGCGGCGGACCGGTGAGGATGGCGGTCGACAGACGAACTCACTCCTTGCGGCTGACATGGCCGCCTCGGGGGCCGCGGGAGGCGGCGGGCGGCAGTCGTGCCCGGAACCCGGTGCGGGCGGCACGTCGGCAGAGGCTATCGGATCACCGGAAGGTGCCGTTCACCGCACGTGCACCCCGGCTTCCCACCACTGACAGGACGCACGGGGCGTGCCGGCGGTTCCAGGCGCACTGGAGTGAAGAGAAGCGAAGAGAAGTGAAGCCGACGGGGCCCTTACCTTGGCTGGAATAGGGTGCCGTTATGACATGGCTGATCACAGGCGGGGCCGGGTACATCGGGGCGCACGTGGCGCGGGCGATGGTGGCGGCGGGGGAGCGGGTCGCCGTGCTGGACGACCTGTCCACCGGCGTGGCCGGGCGGCTGCCCGGGGAGTGCGAGCTGGTGCGGGGCTCCGTCCTGGACCGCGAGCTGCTGGACTCCGCGTTCGCCCGGCTGGGCGTCACGGGTGTGGTGCATCTCGCGGCGAAGAAGCAGGTCGGGGAGTCGGTGGAGAAGCCGCTGCTCTATTACCGGGAGAACATGCACGGGCTGACGGTGCTGCTGGAGGCGGCGGTCGCGGCGAAGGTCGGGAGCTTCGTCTTCTCCTCCTCCGCGGCGGTCTACGGCATGCCGGACGTCGACCTCGTCACGGAGAAGACGCCGTGCCTGCCGATGAACCCGTACGGGGAGACCAAACTGGCCGGTGAGTGGCTGGTCCGGGCCACCGGCTCGGCGTACGGCATGTCCACCGCCTGCCTGCGCTACTTCAACGTGGCGGGGGCGGCCGCGCCCGAGCTGGCCGACACCGGGGTCTACAACATCATCCCGATGATGTTCGACCGGCTCGGCCGGGGCGAGAGCCCGCGCATCTTCGGCGACGACTACGCCACCCCCGACGGCACCTGTGTCCGTGACTACATCCATATCGAGGATCTGGCCACGGCCCACCTGGCGGCGGCCCGGCGGCTGGCCGAGCGGCCGGGCTCGGGCGACCTCACGCTGAACGTCGGCACCGGGCACGGGGTGTCCGTCCGCGAGATGGCGGACCTGATCGCGGAGGTCACCGGGCACCACAGCCCCGCGCCCGTCGTCAAGCCACGCCGTCCGGGTGATCCGGCGCGTGTCGTCGCCTCGAACGAACTGATCGCCCGGGAGCTCGGCTGGAGCCCCGCGCACGATGTGCGCGGCATGGTGAGTTCGGCCTGGGAAGGGTGGTGCCACCACCATCCCGGGGCCCGTGTCCCGGCATAAGCACTGATCAGCGCGTCGGGGCATCGCCGCAGGTCAGAGCACATGACAACGGTGTTCAGTGCCGCGTTGCCCCATACCCCCCACCCGTAGTTCACTGAAGCCCCGGCCGGCGTCCGCCGGCCGGTGCGCACCGGTTCGGGAGGCGGCATTCATGGGCGCAGGGCACGACCACGGCCATTCGCACGGAGGCCCCCCGCCGGGCACCGGCGGCACGGCTGCCGCGGCCTACCGGGGCCGGCTGCGGATCGCCCTGGGGATCACCCTCACGGTGCTCGCCGCGGAGATCGTCGGCAGTGCGCTGACGGGTTCGCTGGCCCTGCTCGCGGACGCCGGGCACATGGCGACGGACGCGGTCGGGGTGGGCATGGCGCTGGTGGCGATCCACTTCGCCAACCGGCCGGCCGGCGGTCGCCGTACGTACGGCTACGCCCGCGCCGAGATCCTGGCGGCGCTGCTGAACTGTCTGCTGCTGCTCGGCGTGGGCGGCTTCATCCTCGTCGAGGCGATCGAGCGGCTGGCGAACCCCACCGAGGTGCCGGGCGGTATGACGGTGGTCTTCGGCCTGGTGGGTGTGGTCGCCAATCTGATCTCCCTGGGCCTGCTGATGCGGGGGCAGAAGGAGAGCCTCAATGTGCGCGGGGCGTTCCTGGAGGTCCTCTCGGACGCGCTGGGCTCGCTGGCCGTGGTGGTCTCGGCGCTGGTGATCATGGCGACGGGGTGGACGCAGGCGGACCCGGTCGCCTCGCTGCTGATCGGTCTGATGATCGTCCCGCGGACGGTGAAGCTGTTCCGGGAGGCCTTGGACGTCCTGCTGGAGGCGGCCCCGAGGAACGTCGACATAGACGAGATCCGGTCACACATCATGGCGCTGCCGGGTGTGGAGGACCTGCACGATCTTCATGTGTGGACGATCACATCCGGAATGCCCGTGCTGTCGGCGCACGTGGTGGTCGACCATGCCGCGCTGGACTCGGTCGGCCACGAGAAAATGCTGCACGACCTGCAGGGCTGCCTGGGCGAGCACTTCGACGTGGAGCACTGCACCTTCCAGCTGGAGCCCGGTGGCCACGCGGAGCACGAGGCCAGACTCTGTCATTGACGCCGCGCCGCGGTACGGCAGACTTGTGGGCCGACGACCGACAACGAGGATGGTCAATGCCGAGCACACCCGCCGAGGGCCTCTCCACCGACGACGCAGCGGTCCCCACCTCCGAAGGCACAGCGGAACCGATCATGCTGGAACTGGTCGACGAGGCCGGCAGAACCATCGGCACCGCCGAGAAACTGTCCGCCCACATCGCACCGGGCACGCTGCACCGGGCCTTCTCGGTCTTCCTCTTCGACGACACGGGCCGGCTGCTGCTCCAGCGCCGGGCGCTCGGGAAGTACCACTCCCCCGGTGTGTGGTCGAACACCTGCTGCGGCCACCCCTACCCGGGCGAGCCGCCCTTCGTCGCCGCCGCGCGGCGTACGGGCGAGGAGCTCGGTGTCGCGCCCACGCTGATGCGCGAGGCCGGCACCGTGCGCTACAACCACCCGGACCCGGCGTCCGGCCTGGTCGAGCAGGAGTACAACCACCTGTTCGTCGGGATCGTGGGCGGCGCGCTGCGGCCGGACCCGGAGGAGGTCGAGGAGACGGCCTTCGTGACCCCGGCCGAGCTGGACGCGCTGCGGGAGAAGTTCACCTTCTCCGCGTGGTTCATGGACGTCCTGGACACCGCGCGGCCCGTGGTGCGCGAGATCACCGGGGACGCGGCGGGCTGGTAGCCGGAGCGCCGAGCGGCAGGGCGGCCCAGACCACCTTGCCGCCGCTCGCGGTGTGCTCCACGTCGCAGAGGCCGCCGGCCTCGTCCGAGATGGCCTTGACGAGCAGCAGCCCCCGGCCGCCGGTCTGGTCCTCGCCGGCCTCCAGGGGCTTGGGCCGGTAGGGGTGGTCGTCCTCGACGGCCACCCGCACCCAGTCCGGGCCGAGGGAGACCTCCACGGAGACTTCCGGGGAGAGCAGCGCGGCGTGCCGCACGGCGTTGGTGACGAGCTCGGAGACGATCAGCAGCAGCCCCTGGAGCAGGTCCTCGGCCAGCGCCACCCGCTGGTGCCGGAGCAGGTCGCGGACCGCGTGCCGGGCCCGGGGCACGGAGGAGTCCAGCGCGGGAGCCGTGAACCGCCAGGCACCGTCGAACTCGATCGGTCTGCGGGGCGGGGCCTGTCCCGGGTCGGGCGGGACGCTCCCGAGGATTTCCATGTCCGATACCAACCCCTCACCCTGGTCGACCGCACCCTTGAGTGTTGGGAACCTGAGGGTCCGCACCGGCAGGCTGAACAGAAGTCAGCATCTATCGACGGATTTTGATCACGTGCGTATGCCACGGTCACTCACGCGACTGTTCCTGGCCGCCCCGGTCGTTGCTCGCTGAACGATCCGGAACATTTGATTCCGTCACCAGGTTGACGACACGCCGCCCGCCGACCCCCAGCGCGATCAGGCCGAGCCCGTCGAAGAGCAGGGCGAGCGAGATGAACGTGCCGATGACGTAGAGGCTGCTGTGCGGCCAGTCACCCAGCACCAGGATGCCCAGCAACAGCCCGAACGCACCCTGGAGCAGCGTCCAGCCGAACTGCGGCCCGCGCACCACCATGCTGCCCACCAGCCGGAAGACACCGCCGGTGAGGAAGAGCAGGGCCGCGAACATCGTCAGCGCCTCGGCGGCCACCTCGGGACGCCGGATCACCACCACGCCGGCCGCCATGTTCAGCGCGGCGACCACCACCCCGAGCCAGAAGAAGTTGCTCTCCCTGGACTGGACGGCGTGCAGCAGGCCGACGAGCCCGCCGATCAGCAGCAGCCAGCCGAAGAGGATCATCGTGGTGAGCGTCGCGAAGCCGACGTAGGCCAGGCCCACCAGCCCCGCGAGGACCAGCACACCGCCCAGCAGCGCCAGCACCCCGAAGCCTCTGTGGAGCCTGCGACCGCCCGGGTCCCGCGCCCGGCGTGTGCCCTTGGACATGAGCGCCTCCTCGTAGCGCCCCCCGCTTGATCATAGGCCGGATCGCCCCCGCCCGCCCCGGATAGCATCCGGCCATGGAGCCCGCACTGCATCTGGACGTCACCGACGCCACCGCCACCGTCCGCATCGCCAACCCCGCCAAGCGGAACGCCATGACCACGGCCATGTGGCGGGCCCTGCCCCCGCTCCTGGAGCGCTGCGCGGCCGACCCCGCGGTCCGGGTGCTGGTGCTGACCGGCGAGGGCGACACCTTCTGCGCGGGCGCGGACATCTCCTCGCTCACCGCCGGCGCGGACGCCTCCCGGGACCTGGCGGTCGCCGCCGAGGAGGCCCTCGCCGCCTTCCCCAAGCCGACGGTCGCGGCCGTGCGCGGCTACTGCGTGGGCGGCGGCTGCCAGCTCGCGGCCGCCTGCGACCTGCGCTTCGCCGCCGAGGGGGCGTCCTTCGGGATCACCCCGGCCAAGCTGGGGATCGTCTACGCGGCCTCGTCCACCCGGCGGCTGGTCGAGCTGGTCGGCCCGGCGACCGCCAAATACCTGCTGTTCTCGGCCGAGTTGATCGGCACGGAGCGCGCGCTGCGCACGGGCCTGGTGGACGAGGTGTGGCCGGCGGAGGCGCTCGACGGGCGGGTGGCGGAGTTCGCGGCGGTGCTCGCCTCGCGGTCCCAGCTCACCCAGGTGGCGGCGAAGGAGTTCGCGGCGGCACCCGTGGCGGGGACGGAGCGGCTGGCGCACTGGGAAGCGCAGGGGCACGGCAGCGGGGAGACGGTGGAAGGGGTCGCGGCCTTCCTGGAGCGGCGGGCCCCGCGCTTCGGCTGGACGGTGGGCTGAGGCCGCGCCGTGGCGGGCCGGCCCCGCCGGTGTCCTGGAACAGCGGGCGGACCGCATCGCCCGCCCCGGGGTCCGGCTCAGGGCCGCGCGACGCATCGCCCGGCCCGCCCGGCGTCCGGCTCAGAGCCGCACGATGTCCAGCGCGCGCAGCAGGCTCAGCAGGTCGTACGTCCACCACCCCTCGCAGATCCTCCCGCCGCGGAACGCGAAGACGGTCACGCCCTCCATCTCCCCCACCCGCCCCGTGGCGTCGAGGCCCATGAACGCGCCGTGGTGGGTGCCGCGCCAGGTCCAGCGCGTGGCGACCCTGTCGCCCTCGGCCACCTGGTCGTGGAGGGTGAACTCGAAGTCGAACGCCGCCCGCCAGCCGGCGACGTCCTCCTTGACGACGTCGGAACCGACGGTGGTGTCCTGCGTCTTCGCGATGTCGTGGTCGCGGTAGTCGCTGGTGAACAGCTCGTCGACGAGGGCGAGGTCGCCGCGGACGGCGATGTCGTCGAAGAACCGGCGGACCGTCCTCTTGTCGAGCTGTTCGTCCCGGACCACATCGAGGTCGGTGAAGGTCGGCATGCCGTCGCAGAGCGCCACCATCTCCTCGAAGACGCGGTTGGTCTCCGGCAGACCGGAGTTCCGCATCGCGTCCTCGTAGGACGGGAATTCCACGATCTCCACGTAATGGTCGCTCCGGGCGCGGTCCCGGCCGACGACCGAGTGGGTGGCGGTGCGCCTGCCCTCGGTCAGCTCCAGCCACCGGTCCATGAGCCAGTCCATATCGTCGTATCTACGGGTCTTGCAGTCGATCAGCTGTAGGAATGCCATGACGCCTCCCGGGAGACATGTCCATTTTATGTCCCGGGAGGCGCCACGGGCGCGGTGGTCCGGACCCCCGTACCGGGCCACCGCGGGTTCGGGGATCACATCGTGGCGCGCCATTCGGCGACGATGTCGGCCGGGGCCTTCTCCGGCGAGCCGGCGTCGTACGGCGGCTGCGGGTCGTACTCGATGAGCAGCTGCACGCTCTGTGCCGTGCGGTCGCCCGCGATGCGGCCCAGGAGCGTCAGCCCCATGTCGATGCCGGAGGAGACGCCGGCGGCGGTGACGTACTTGCCGTCGATGACCACGCGCTCCCCCGTCGGCTCGGCCCCGAAGGAGGCCAGCGTCTCCAGGGCCAGCCAGTGCGAGGTGGCGCGGCGGCCCTTGAGCAGCCCGGCGGCGCCGAGGATCAGGGAGCCGGTGCACACCGACGTCGTCCAGGTCGACGTCGCGTCGACCGCGCGCAGCCACTCCTGGACCGCGCCGGGCTTCGCCACACCGCTGGTGTCGGCCCCGCCGGGCACGACGACGATGTCGGGCCTGGTGACCTCGGTCAGCGCGGCCTCGGCGACGAGGCCGAGGGTGTCGGACTCGTTGCGTACGGGGCCGGGGCGCTCGGCCACCAGGACGGTCTCGGCGCCGGGCAGGCGGCTGAGCGTGTCGAACGGCCCGATGGCGTCGAGGGCGGTGAATCCCGGATAGAGCAGGAAGGCGATCTGCACGGTGTGCCCTTCGGTCGGATGGGATCAGGTCAGGTCGGAAAGATCAGGGGCGGTTCCCGGCGCTCCGGCGTCAGGCCGTGAGGAGCGTCAGGGGCCGGAAGCGCCGCCGGTACTCCGCGGGCGCGGTGCCCAGCGCCCGGATGAACGCCCGGCGCATGGCTTCCGGCGTGCCGTAGCCGCAGGTGCGGGAGACCTCCTCGACGCCGTCGGTGGTGTCCTCCAGGAGCCGGCGCGCGGCCTCCAGGCGGATCCGGTCGACGTAGCGGCCGGGCGTCATGCCGACCTCGCTGCGGAAGGCGCGGGCGAAGTGCCGGGGCGAGAGGTTCGCGCGGGCCGCGAGGGACTCCACGGACAGGTCTCCGTCGGGGTGCTCGGCGATCCACTGCTGGACGTCCCGGAGCGGTCTTCGGTGCGCGCTCTGGGCGGCGAGCTGGGCGCTGAACTGGGCCTGGTTGCCGGGCCTGCGCAGGAATACGACGAGGCCGCGGGCGACGGCGAGGGCGAGATCCCGGCCCAGGTCCTCCTCGACGAGGGCGAGCGCGAGGTCGATGCCCGCCGTGACGCCCGCCGAGGTGGCGACCTTGCCGTCGCGTACGTAGATGGGGTCGGGCTCCACCTTCACGGCCGGGTGCCGGTCGGCCAGCGTGTCGCAGAAGGCCCAGTGGGTGGTGACGCGGCGGCCGTCGAGCAGCCCCGCCTCGGCGAGCACGAACGCCCCGGTGCACACGGAGACCAGCCGCTCGGCCTCCGGCCCCCGCTCGCGGAGCCACGCGAAGAGGCCGGGTTCCAGGTCGTGGACGCCCTCGCCGCCGGGGACGAGCAGGGTGTGCGGGGTCTCGGCGGCGGTGAGCGCGAGGTCGGGCGTCAGCGTCAGGCCGCTGCTGGTGCGGACCGGCCCGCCGTCGAGCGTCGCGGTGCGCACCTCGTACGCCGGCTCGCCGGTCACCACCCGAGGTGTGTCGAACACTTCGAGCGGGCCGGTGACATCGAGGCTCTGGACGCCCTCGAAGAGGACGATCAGCACGGTACGGCAGGTCGTCATGGGACCATCCTGACCGTGCCCCCGCAACAGCCGCAATGACGGATACCCCACCTTTCCTGCCACGACGTCTCCCCCCTTCCCGCCATACCAACCAGTCGGTAGCGTGCGGTCATGACCACTCTCCCGCCGCGCGCCGGCCGTCGCTGTCACAGCTTCCTCAACCCCCTGCACTCCACCGTGTACTTCTCCCCCGACCTCACCGCGGAGATGGCCGCGATCGGTGTGACGGAGCGGGGCAGCGCCTATTTCGGGTCACGGGCCGCCGCGTTCGGCCCGGTGGGCGCGGGCGCGGTCACCGCGACGTTCTACGGTTTCGCGCCCTCCCTGGTCGCCCGGCACGTCCCGGCCGTCTGGGACACCGCCGCGCCGGAGACGGTCCTGGCGGCCCGGCTGCGCGCGGTCGACGGCACCCTGCGCCGGCTGCTCGGTGACGACACCGTGGCCTCGGCGGGCATGGCGGAGGCCGCGGAGCTGGCCCTGCGCGCCGCCGAGGCGTGCTCCCCCGCCGCCCGCCCGCTCTACGCCGCCCACGCCGCCCTGCCCGTCCCGAAGGCGCCGCACCTCGCCTTCTGGCACGCCGCCACCCTGCTGCGCGAGCACCGCGGCGACGGGCATCTGGCGGCGCTGCTGCGGGCCGGGCTGGACCCCGTGGAGTCGCTCCTCACCCACCAGGCCAGCGGCCACGGCATGAGCACGAAGTGGATGCTCGCCACGCGCGGCTGGACCGAGGAGGAGCTGACCGCCGGACAGGAGCGGCTGCGCGGGCGGGGGTTGCTGGCCGCCGACGGGGAGCTGACGGAGGAGGGGCTCGGGCTGCGCAAGGAGCTGGAGAACGAGACGGACCGCATGGACACGGCACCGTACGAGCACCTGGGCGCGGCGGGCGTGGCCCGGCTCACGGAGCTGGCCGAGGCGTTCGCGACCGCGGCGTTCGCCGCCGGCGCCTTCCCGGCGGACCTGGTCGGCAAGGGCTGAGCGGCGCCCCGCGGGTGGCGGGCCGCGCTGTCGGCGGCACCTGCCACAATGCAGACCGCGGCTCGAAGAGAAAGCGGAGCGTGATCGTGACGGCATCTGGGGCGTCGATCGAAGGCAGGATCGCCGAGGAGCTCGGCGTGCGGGAGCGGCAGGTGAAGGCGGCGGTCGACCTGCTCGACAGCGGGTCGACGGTGCCCTTCATCGCGCGTTACCGCAAGGAAGCGACCGAGATGCTCGACGACGCGCAGCTGCGCACGCTCGAGGAGCGGCTGCGCTATCTGCGGGAGCTGGAGGACCGCCGGACGGCGGTCCTGGAGTCGGTGCGCTCCCAGGGCAAGCTGGACGAGGCGCTGGAGGCGCGGATCCTCGCCGCCGACTCCAAGGCCCGCCTGGAGGACATCTACCTGCCCTTCAAGCCCAAGCGGCGCACCAAGGCGCAGATCGCCCGCGAGGCCGGCCTGGAGCCGCTCGCGGACGGCCTGCTGCGCGACCCCGGTGTGGAGCCGGCGGCCGCCGCGGCGGCCTTCGTCGACCCGGACAAGGGCGTGGCGGACGCCGCCGCGGCGCTGGAGGGGGCGCGTGCCGTCCTCACCGAGCGGTTCGGCGAGGACGCCGACCTGATCGGCGAGCTGCGCGAGCGCATGTGGACGCGCGGCCGGGTGGCGGCGAAGGTGCGGGAGGGCAAGGAGGAGGCCGGCGCGAAGTTCGCCGACTACTTCGACTTCGCCGAGCCCTTCACCGAGCTGCCCTCGCACCGGGTGCTGGCCATGCTCCGCGGTGAGAAGGAGGAGGTCCTCGACCTCACTCTGGAGCCCGAGGAGCCCCCGGCCGACGGCGCGGCGGCCGGCCCGAGCTCGTACGAGCTGGCGGTCGCCCGCCGCTTCGGCATCGCGGACCGCGGCCGCCCGGCGGACAAGTGGCTGGGCGACACCGTGCGCTGGGCCTGGCGCACCCGGATCCTCGTCCACCTCGGCATCGACCTCCGGCTGCGGCTGCGGCAGGCCGCCGAGGACGAGGCGGTGCGGGTCTTCGCCGCGAACCTCCGTGACCTGCTGCTCGCCGCCCCGGCCGGGACGCGCGCCACGATGGGCCTCGACCCCGGCTTCCGTACGGGCGTGAAGGTCGCCGTGGTCGACGCCACCGGCAAGGTGTCCGCCACCGAGACGATCTACCCGCACGTCCCGCAGAACAAGTGGGACGCCTCGCTGGCCACCCTGGCCCGGCTGGCCCGTGAGCACGGTGTCGAGCTGATCGCGATCGGCAACGGCACGGCCTCCCGCGAGACGGACAAGCTCGCGACGGACCTGATCGCCCGTCACCCGGAGCTGAAGCTCACCAAGGTGATGGTCTCCGAGGCCGGCGCCTCGGTCTACTCCGCCTCCGCGTTCGCCTCTCAGGAGCTGCCCGGCCTGGACGTCTCGCTGCGGGGCGCGGTCTCCATCGCGCGCCGGCTCCAGGACCCGCTCGCCGAGCTGGTGAAGATCGACCCCAAGTCGATCGGCGTCGGCCAGTACCAGCACGACCTGGCCGAGGTGAAGCTCTCCCGCTCCCTGGACGCGGTCGTGGAGGACTGCGTCAACGGCGTGGGCGTCGACGTCAACACCGCGTCCGCGCCCCTGCTCTCGCGGGTCTCGGGCATCAGCTCCGGCCTCGCCGAGAACATCGTCGCCCACCGCGACTCCCACGGGCCCTTCCGGTCCCGCCGCGCGCTTAAGGACGTCGCCCGGCTCGGCCCGAAGGCGTACGAGCAGTGCGCGGGCTTCCTCCGCATCCGTGGCGGCGACGACCCGCTGGACGCGTCCAGCGTCCACCCCGAGGCGTATCCCGTGGTGCGGGCGATGGTGAAGTCGACGGGTGGGGAGGTGGCCGCGCTCATCGGCAACACCGCCGTGCTCCGGTCGCTGCGCCCGGAGACCTTCGTCGACGACTCCTTCGGCCTGCCGACCGTCACCGACATCCTGCGCGAGCTGGAGAAGCCGGGCCGCGACCCGCGCCCGGCGTTCCGGACGGCGACGTTCAAGGACGGCGTGGAGAAGATCGGCGACCTGACGCCCGGGATGATCCTGGAGGGCGTCGTCACCAATGTCGCCGCGTTCGGCGCCTTCGTCGACGTGGGTGTGCACCAGGACGGGCTCGTGCACGTCTCGGCGATGTCGAAGACGTTCGTGAAGGACCCCCGGGACGTGGTGAAGCCGGGGGACATCGTGCGGGTGAAGGTGATGGAGGTCGACATCCCGCGCAAGCGGATCTCGCTGACGCTCCGGCTGGACGACGGGGCGCCGGCCGGCGGGTCGCCGCGGGACCGCGCGGAGCGCGGGGACCGTCCGGACCGTGGAGACCGCGGGGGTCAGCGGCGGGGTGGTGCGCCGAGGCCGCGGCGCGAGTCGGGAGGCCGCGCCACGGGAGCCCGTGAGTCGGCGGCTCCGGCGAACGACGCGATGGCGGACGCGTTGCGGCGGGCCGGCCTGCTGGGGAAGTGAGCCCCGGCCCCGCCCTTTCACCGTTTCCCGGGGCTCCGCCCCGGACCCCGGTCCTCAAGCGCCGGGCGGGCTGATTTCAGCCCGTCCGGCGCTTGAGGACAACTCGGGAAGGGGCGGGGTGGGGAAGCTCAGCGCTCCGTCACACGGCCCTCACGCACCTCGAGGCGCCTCGTCACAGCGACAGCGTCCAGCATCCGGCGGTCGTGCGTCACCAGCAGCAACGTCCCGTTGTACGAGTCCAGCGCCGACTCCAGCTGCTCGATCGCCGGCAGGTCGAGATGGTTCGTGGGCTCGTCCAGGACGAGGAGGTTGACGCCCCGGGCCTGGAGGAGGGCCAGGGCCGCGCGCGTGCGCTCGCCCGGCGAGAGGGTCTCGGCCCGGCGCAGCACGTGTGCCGCCTTCAGGCCGAACTTGGCGAGCAGGGTGCGGACGTCCGCGGGCTCCATCTCGGGGACGGCCGCACCGAAGGCGTCGAGCAGGGTGTCCGTGCCGAGGAACAGGCCGCGCGCCTGGTCGACCTCGCCGACGACGACGCCGGGGCCCAGGGAAGCGGCGCCCGCGTCCAGCGGCAGCCGGCCGAGGAGGGCGGCGAGCAGCGTGGACTTCCCGGAGCCGTTGGCGCCGGTGATGGCGACCCGGTCCGCCCAGTCGATCTGGAGGTCGACGGGCCCGAAGGAGAAGGCGCCGCGGCGTGCCTCCGCACCGCGCAGGGTGGCGACGACCGCCCCGGAGCGCGGGGCGGCGGCGATCTCCATGCGCAGCTCCCACTCCTTGCGGGGCTCCTCGACGACGTCCAGCCGCTCGATGAGCCGCTCCGTCTGCCGGGCCTTGGCCGCCTGCTTCTCGGTCGACTCGGCGCGCAGCTTGCGGCCGATCTTGTCGTTGTCGGTGGACTTGCGGCGGGCGTTGCGGACGCCCTTCTCCATCCAGTTCCGCTGGACGTTCGCGCGGGCCTCCAGGGCGGCGCGGGTGTCGGCGTACTGCTCGTACTCCTCGCGGGCGTGCCGGCGGGCGGTCTCGCGCTCCTCCAGATAGGCGTCGTAGCCGCCGCCGTAGAGGGTGATCTGCTGCTGGGCGAGGTCGAGTTCGAGGACCTTGTCGACGGTGCGGGTGAGGAACTCGCGGTCGTGGCTGACCAGGACCGTGCCGGCGCGCAGGCCGGTGACGAAGCTCTCCAGGCGGGCGAGGCCGTCCAGGTCGAGGTCGTTGGTGGGCTCGTCGAGCAGGAAGACGTCGTAGCGGCTGAGGAGCAGGGACGCGAGGCCGGCGCGGGCGGCCTGGCCGCCGGAGAGGCTGGTCATGTGCCGGTCGAGGTCGACGTCGAGGCCCAGGGAGGCGGTGACCTCCTCGGCGCGCTCGTCGAGGTCGGCGCCGCCGAGGGCGAGCCAGCGGTCGAGTCCGAGGGCGTACGCGTCGTCGGCGCCCGGGGCGCCGTCGACGAGGGCCTGGGTGGCGGCGTCGAGCGCGGCCTGGGCCTCGGCGACGCCGGTGCGGCGGGCGAGGAAGGCGCGGACCGTCTCACCGGGGCGGCGCTCGGGCTCCTGCGGCAGGTGGCCGACGTTCGCCGTGGGCGGGCTGAGCCTGAGCGTGCCCTCCTCGGGGGTGTCCAGGCCGGCCAGCAGCCGCAGCAGGGTGGACTTGCCGGCGCCGTTGGCGCCGACCAGGCCGATGACGTCGCCGGGGGCGACGACGAGGTCGAGGCCGGCGAAGAGGGTGCGGTCACCGTGCCCTGCGGCGAGGTCCTTGGCGACGAGAGTGGTGCTCATATCCCCTCGACTTTAGCCGCTGGCGCGGACGGCTCCGTACCGCTTTTTCCGTGCGGTGGCCCCGCCCGGGCCGGGCGGGGCCACCGAGGGGTGGCGAGGGTGTCAGCGGGCGGGGAGGTGGTCGAGGGAGGCCGGGGGCCGGATGCCGGGCAGCGGTGTGCCGGTGGGGGCCGTGGGCCGTTCCGTGGCCGGGTGGCCGCCCGCGGTGGCGCGGGCGAAGGCGGCGTAGCCGCCGACGAGGGGCAGCCGGGCGGTGGTGCCGCGCAGGTCCACCTTGAGGCGCGGGGTGGTGGAGGCGGGCTCGATGAGGCCCGCGTCCGTGCCGGCGACGATCAGGGCGAGCCGGTGGCCGGCGGGGACGACGTGGTCGGTGGCGGCGAGGTCGAGGGTGATCTTGTAGGGCTTGCCGGGGGTGAGGGGGCGCCCGGGGGCGGGGTCGGCGTAGTGGCCGAGGTCGGCCCAGCCGCGGCTGAAGACGGTGTGGCCGACCTGTTCCTTGTCGGCCTCGGTGCGCTTGAAGCAGCCGGTGTCCTGCGGGGTGCCGCTGCCCCAGCAGCTGCGCTCGTCGAGGGTGAGGATGCCCTCGCCGCGTGCCGCGTAGTCGCGGATGGTGGCGGGGCCGAGGTCGACGAGGACGGCGGAGAGGTGGGCGGAGGCGGTGGAAGGGGTGACGGTCAGGTCGACGCGCGAGGAGCCGGAGAGCCGCAGGTCACGGGTGAGCGGCGGGGTGACGAAGCCGGCCTTGCCCGGGGTCGCCTCGTCGACGTGGGTGGCCCAGTCGTGCTCGTTCAGCTTGGGGTCGTCGGTGAACTCGGCCGTGGCGCCGCGCGGCGCGGGTGCGAGGCCGAGGGTGCCGACGCCGGTCACGGGGCCCTCGGCGGGCCGCAGGGCGGTGGCCCGGGTGCCGCTGGGCGGCCAGACGCGGTCGGTGGACCACTGGTCGGGGGCGCGCTCGATGTCCGCCATCGGTTCGCGGTCCACGCCGTTGTCGTAGCCGAGGAGGTAGTGGTCGAACCAGCGGTGCAGGGTGGGGACCCAGGCCTCGCGGCGGAAGTCGAAGGGGTCGACGTGGCCGGTCTGGGAGAGCCAGATCTTCCGCTCGACGCCCTCCTCGGCGAGCGCGTCCCACCACTGGCCGAAGTGCTTGGTGCGGACGTTGAGGTCCTGCGTGCCGTGCACGACGAAGACGCTGGCGCGGACGTTCCCGGCGTCGGGGACGTAGTCGCGGGCGTCCCACTGCGGCGTCCGGTCGCCGTTGCGCGGCGCCCCTTCGGCCAGCGCGCGCTTGACGGCCTTGCAGCGAGCCAGCGCCTCGGAGCTCTCGACCCGGGTGGCGAGGCCGTCGGGGCCTCCGTCGTAGAGGGCGGCGCCCTTGGCGAAGTAGTAGTCGTACCAGGAACTGATCGCGCCGATCGGGACGATGGTCTTCAGGCCCTCGACCCCGGTGGCGGCGACGCCGTTGGCGACGGTGCCGTCGTAGCTCTTGCCGATCATGCCGACGGCCCCGGTGGTCCAGGACGCCTCGGTGGTGTCCTGGCCGGTTCGGGTGCGGTAGCCGCGGGCACGGCCGTTGAGCCAGTCGACGACGGACTTCGCGGACTGGACATCGGAGCGGCCGCCGATGTCGACACAGCCGTCGGAACGGTTCGTTCCGGCAAGGTCGACGAGGACGACCGCGTAACCGCGCGGTACGAAGTAGTTGTCGTAGAACAGGGGGAACTGTACGGGGGCGCCCTGCGCGTCGTAGGTCTTCTTCTGCCCCTCGTTGCCCCGCCCGCAGCAGGAGTAGTAGGGGCTGGCGTCCATGATGACCGGCACACGGCGGCCCTGTTCGGCGGCCTCGCGGGGGCGGACGATGTCGACGGCGACGCGGTCGGCGCGGCCGTCGCCGTCACCGTCGACCCCGGTGTCGACCCAGACGGATTCACGGACGGCCCGGTCGTACGAATAGACGGGTCTACTCATGCCGTTCGAGCCGCTTTGCGCGGTCGCGGCGGTCGCCGGGCCCGCCACCGGAGGCAGCAGGACGGCCGTCAGGGCGGCCAGCACCGCCGCGACGAGGGGGATCCAGGGTATGCGGGTGTCCCGCGGGTGTCTACGCACGGCCGGACGGTAGCGCGGCCCAACTACCGGGCAGAAGGGGGCGGGAGAGGCCCCTCGTGGCGGCCCGAGCCCCACGTGATGACAGGCACATGTCGGTCACATGTCGGGATGCACCATGGACATTCCCCTCTCCGGGATGCGTACATAGGCTTCGAGTGATCGTTCTCCTCTACGAGTTGGAGTGACTCGTGCGACACAGACTCATCGTTCCTAGCGCGGCCGCGGCCTGCCTGCTGCTGGCGATCCCTGCGTCGGCGGCCGACGCCACGCCCGGGGCCCCGGGTGTCGGGGACTCGTACTACCCGACCGCGGGGAACGGCGGCTACGACGTCTCCCACTACGACCTTCGCCTGAAGTACCAGCCGAAGACGGACAAGCTGGAGGGCACGGCGACCCTGCTGGCCACCACCACGCAGAAGCTGTCCCGCTTCAACCTCGACTTCGCGCTCGATGTGAGCGAGGTGCTGATCAACGGCAAGAAGGCGGCGTACGCCACCACCGGGGCCCACGAGCTGGAGATCACTCCGTCCTCCCCGCTGGAGAAGGGCAAGCAGATCAGCGTGGTGGTCCGCTACAGCGGCACCCCGTCCCAGGTGAAGATCGACGGCTTCACCGCCTGGAACCGCACGCCGGACGGCGCTGTCGTGGCGCAGGAGCCCGAGTCGGCGTACTGGTGGTTCCCGAGCAACGACCACCCGACCGACAAGGCCACCTACGACGTCTCGGTCTCGGTGCCGGACGACGTCCAGGCCATCAGCAACGGCGTCCTGGCCTCGCAGTCCTCGAAGCTCGGCTGGACGCGCTACAACTGGCGCTCCACCAAGCCGCAGGCCAGCTATCTGACCACGCTGGCGGTCGGCAAGTTCGACATCACCACGGACACCACCGCCAACGGCCTCCCGGTGGTCAACGCCTACAGCAAGGACCTGGGCGACAACGCCGCGTCCGCCAAGGCCAGCATCGAGCGCTCCGCCGAGATCGTCGACTGGGGCAGCACGGTCTTCGGCCCGTACCCCTTCAACGCGCTGGGCGGCTATGTGCCCAACGTCAAGACGGGCTACGCGCTGGAGACCCAGACCCGCCCGTTCTACAGCCCCTCGGGCTTCGCCAACGGCGCGAACACCTCACTGGTCGTGCACGAGCTGGCGCACCAGTGGTTCGGTGACAGCGTGTCGGTGAAGAACTGGCGCGACATCTGGGTCAACGAGGGCTTCGCGACCTACGCGCAGTGGCTGTGGTCGGAGAAGGAGGGCGAGGGCACCGCACAGGAGCTCGCCCAGTACGTCTACGACTCGGTCCCGGCCGACAACGCCTTCTGGACCGTGAAGCCGGGCGACCCGGGCGCCGACAAGCAGTTCGACCGCGCCGTCTACAACCGCGGCGCCGTCGCGCTCCAGGCGCTGCGCAACACCGTCGGCGACAAGACGTTCTTCACCATCCTCAAGCAGTGGCCGACCGAGAACAAATTCGGCAACGCCTCCGTGCAGGACTTCGTGAAGTACGCCGAGAAGGTCTCCGGCAAGAAGCTCGCCCCGCTCTTCGACACCTGGCTGTTCACCCCGTCGAAGCCCGGCAGCCTGCCCGCCCCCGGCGGCAAGGCGGGCAAGCCCGCCAAGACCGCGAAGTCGTTCGCGGCCACCCCGCAGCCCAAGTCCTGGAAGAAGATCCAGGAGGCGCAGGCCGCCCACCGGCACTGACCCGGAACCGGTCCGGTCCTGATCAGGCCCTGATCCGGCCCTGTTCCCGGCTCTGACCGGGATCGCCTGACCGGTCCTGCCGACCCACGCCGATCCGAGGGGCCCGGCGCACCGCGTGACGCGGTGCGCCGGGCCCTTCGACTTCCCCGGGGAGTCCCGGGAAGCCCGGCGGCGGGCCCCGGGTTCAGCCCTTGGCCTCCTCGGCCGGTGTGAGCACCACGAAGTCGGCGCCCGCCGGGTCGACACAGACGGCCAGCCGGCCCACGCCCTCCGCGTCCTCCGGACCCATCTGGAGGGTGCCGCCGTTGGCCGTGACCTTCGCGGCCGTGGCGTCGCAGTCCGCCGTCGCGAACACCGGGTGCCAGTAGGGCCTGCCGCCGTTCAGCGAGAGGTGCTCCGACGGGAGCTCCATCAGCCCGCCGTGCATCCGCTCCTCGCCCTGGCCCGCCGGGGTGAGGATGGAGTACGTGCCCCCGTCGCCCGGCAGCGGCACGTCCGACGCCGTCCAGCCGAACAGGCCGCCGTAGAACGCCTTCGCGCCGGCGGCGTCGGTGGTGTAGAGCTCGGTCCAGCACAGGGAGCCCGGCGCGTCGGCGAGCTCCACGCCGCCCCCGGTCTCCCCCGGCTGCCAGACGGCGAACTGCCCGCCCTGGGGGTCGGTGAGCTGGGCCATCGAGCCGTACTCGCCGGCGTCGGTCGGGGCGACCCGGACGGCGCCGCCCGCCCGCTCCACGGCCTTGGCCGCGGCCTGCGCGTCGGTGGTGCGGAAATAGAGCGTCCAGGCCGGCCGGGCACCCTCCTCGTTCAGCGGGCCGAGGCCGGCGACCGTCTTGCCGTCCAGCCTGAAGAGGCCGTAGCCGCCGCCCTCCTCGCCGAACGACTTGTACTCCCAGCCGAACACCGCGCCGTAGAAGGCCGCGGTGGCCGGGATGTCACGGGAACCGAGGTCCAGCCAGCACGGGGAACCGGGGACGAAATCCGTGGTGATCATGGCGCTCTCCCTTCACGGGTCCTTGTGGGGCCAGCCTCCCACCGGGCACTGACAACCGCGTCCCGTGGGCCGTGCGACCGGCCCGCGGAACCCCGCGAAAGGTTTCACAGCGGTGGTGGTACAGCGATAGTGGTACAGCAATACTGTGGAACCCGAAGGGCGCGGAACAGAGAGCGAGGCATCGCCGATGGCCACGGAGACCGAGGGACCGACCCTGACCGTCGACGAACTGGCCGCCCGCGCCGGGGTGACCGTCCGCACGGTGCGCTTCTACAGCACCCGGGGGCTGCTGCCGCCGCCCGAGATCGGTCCGCGCCGGGTAGGCCGCTACGGCGCCGATCACCTCTCCCGGCTCGCCCTCATCGAGGAGCTCCAGCACCAGGGGCTGACCCTCGCCGCCATCGAGCGCTATCTCCGGCACCTCCCGGACGGGCTGAGCCCCGGCGACCTGGCCATCCACCGCGCCCTGGTGGCCTCCTGGATGCCCGACCGGCCGGAGCCGGCGACCCGCGCGCAGCTGGAGCGGCGGGCCGGGCGCGCCCTGGGCGAGGAGGACCTCGACCGGCTCACCGCGATGGCCGTCCTGGAGCGCGACCCCGAGGACGCCGACGCCTTCCTGGTCGACCCGGGGCTGCTGTATCTGGGGCTGCGGCTGCTGGACGTGCCGATCGCGCCGGACACGATCCTCGCGGCCCGCGCGGTCCTGCTGGAGCACGCCCGGTCCACGGCCCGGTCGCTGACCCGGCTCTTCCACGAGGAGGTGGACACGCCGGACGTCGCGTCGATGAAGTCGCTGTCGGCGCACATGCAGCCGTTGGTGGTGCAGGCGCTGGTGACGGCGTTCCAGCGGTCCCTGAAACGGGAGCTGCGGGAGCTGTACGCGCAGGGGGACGCGCGGGGAAGCGCTCGGGAGGACGCCCAGGGGGACGCCCAGGCCCAGGAGGACGCCCAGGGGGACACGGCGCCGTAAGCGCCGGGCGGGCCGCGGACCGGACCCGCCCGGCTTCCGGAAGCCGGGGCCCCCGGAAGCACGGCTCAGCGGAACAGCTCGCCCTTCTCCGCCTTCTCCAGCAGCAGCGCCGACGGCGCGAACCGCTCGCCGTACGCCGCCTGGAGCTCCCGAGCGCGGGTCACGAACCCGCGCGGGCCGCCCTCGTACCCGTTGATGTACTGGATCGCGCCGCCCGTCCAGCCGGGGAAGCCGATGCCGAGGATCGAGCCGATATTGGCGTCGGCGACGGAGGTGAGGACGCCTTCCTCCAGGCAGCGGACGGTGTCCAGGGCCTCGGAGAAGAGCATCCGCTCCTTCATGTCCGCGAAGGGGACCTCGGTGGCCGCGCCGTCCTGCCCGAAGTGCTCCCGCAGGCCCGGCCACAGCCCGGTCCGCTTGCCGTCGGCGTAGTCGTAGAAGCCGGCGCCGCCGCTGCGGCCGGTGCGGCCGAACTCGTCGACCATCCGGTCGATGACCGCGTCCGCCGGGTGCGCCTCCCAGGTGCCGCCGGCCTCCTCCGTCGCGCGGCGCGTCTCCTCGCGGATGCGGCGTGGCAGGGTGAGGGTCAGCTCGTCCATGAGGGAGAGCACCTTGGCCGGGTAGCCGGCCTGGGCGGCGGCCTGTTCGACGGAGGCGGCCGGGACGCCCTCGCCGATCATGGCGACGCCCTCGTTGATGAAGCGGCCGATGACGCGCGAGGTGAAGAAGCCGCGCGAGTCGTTGACGACGATGGGGGTCTTGCGGATCTGCCGGACGAGGTCGAACGCGCGGGCCAGGGCCTCGTCGCCGGTCCGCTCCCCCTTGATGATCTCCACCAGGGGCATCTTGTCGACGGGCGAGAAGAAGTGCAGGCCGATGAAGTCGGCGGGCCGCTCGACGCCTTCGGCCAGCAGGGTGATGGGCAGGGTCGAGGTGTTGGAGCAGAGCAGCGCGTCGGGGGCGACGACGTGCTGGATCTCCTGGAAGACCTTGTGCTTGAGCGAGGTGTCCTCGAAGACGGCCTCGATGACGGCGTCGCAGCCCGCGAGGTCGGCGACGTCACCGGTGGGGGTGATGCGGGCGAGGAGGGCGTCCCGCTCGGCCTCGGTCGTCCGGCCCTTGGCGACGGCCTTGGCCAGCAGGCCGGCGGAGTAGGCCTTGCCCTTCTCGGCGGCCTCGCGCGAGACGTCCTTGAGGACGACCTCGATGCCGGCCTTGGCGCAGGCGTAGGCGATGCCGGCGCCCATCATCCCGGCACCGAGCACGGCGGCCTTGGTGACCGGGCGGGGCGCGACGTCCTTGGGACGGCTGGCACCGGAGTTGACGGCCTGGAGGTCGAAGAAGAACGCCTGGATCATGTTCTTGGAGGTCTGGCCGGTGACCAGCTCCGTGAAGTAGCGGGCCTCGATGACCTGCGCGGTCTCGAAGTCGACCTGGGAGCCCTCGACGGCGGCGGCCAGGATGTTGCGCGGCGCCGGGTAGGGCGCCCCGGCGAGCTGCTTCTTGAGGTTGGCCGGGAAGGCCGGGAGGTTGGCGGCGAAGCGCGGGCTGGCGGGGGTGCCGCCGGGGATCCGGTAGCCCTCCTCGTCCCAGGGCTGCCGCGAGGCGGGGTGGGCCCGGACGAAGGCGCGGGCCTTGGCGAGGAGCTCCTCGGGGGTGGCGGCGACCTCGTGGACCAGGCCCGCCTCCAGGGCGCGCGGGGCGTTGTACCGGGTGCCCTGGAGGAGCACCTTCAGGAGGGCGTCGGTGATGCCGAGGAGCCGCACCGTACGGGTGACGCCGCCGCCACCGGGCAGCAGGCCGAGGGTGACCTCGGGCAGTCCGATCTTCGTGCCGGGGGTGTCGAGGGCCACGCGGTGGTGGCAGGCCAGGGCGATCTCGTAACCGCCGCCGAGGGCGGCGCCGTTGATGGCGGCGACGACGGGCACGCCGAGGGTCTCGATCCGGCGCAGGTCGCGCTTGACGCGCAGGCTGCCCTCGAAGGTCTCCCGGGCGTGGTCGGGGGTGGCGGCGATGAGTTCGCGCAGGTCGCCGCCGGCGAAGAAGGTCTTCTTCGCGGAGGTGAACACGACGCCCCGTACGGACTCCTTCTCGGCCTCCAGGCGGTCGGCGACCGCGGTGAGGGAGGTCTGGAAGGCGGCGTTCATGGTGTTGGCGGACTGGTCCGGGTCGTCCAGGACGAGGGTGACGACGCCGTCGCCGTCCTGCTCCCAGCGGATGGTGGTGCTCTCGCTCACGTTCGAGCTCATTTTCGAGGTCTCCATGGAGGTTTCGCGGTGCGGACGCGGACGCGGGGCGGGCCGGGTGACCGGGCCGGGTGGGCCGGGGTCAGGCGGGCCGGGACGGCTGGAGGCGCTCGACGACGGTCGCGACGCCCATGCCGCCGCCGACGCAGAGGGTGATCAGGCCGTAGCGCTTGTCCTGGCGCTCCAGCTCGTCGACGACGGTGCCCAGCAGCATCGCGCCGGTGGCGCCGAGCGGGTGGCCGAGGGCGATGGCGCCGCCGTTGACGTTGATCTTGCCCAGGCCGATGCCCAGCTCGTCGGCGAAGCGCAGCACCACGGCGGCGAACGCCTCGTTGATCTCGATCAGGTCGATGTCGTCGATGGTCAGACCGGCCTTGGCCAGGGCCTTGCGGGTGGCCGGGGCCGGACCGGTGAGCATGATCGTCGGGTCGGAGCCGGTGGCGGCCGCGGAGACGATACGGGCCCGCGGGGTGAGTCCGTAGCGCTCGCCGACCTCGCGGTTGCCGATGGCGACGAGCGCGGCGCCGTCCACGATGCCGGAGGAGTTGCCGGCGTGGTGGACGTGGTCGATCTTCTCCACCCAGTGGTACTGCTGGAGGGCGACGGCGTCGAAGCCGCCCGCGTCGCCGATCGCCGCGAAGGACGGCTTGAGCTTGCCGAGGACCTCGACGGTGGTGCCGGGACGCACATGCTCGTCGCGGTCGAGGACGACCAGGCCGTTGCGGTCGCGCACGGGCACGACGGAGCGGTCGAAGCGGCCCTCCTTCCAGGCGGTGGCCGCGAGCTCCTGGGAGCGGGCGGCGAAGGAGTCGACGTCGTGCCGGGTGAAGCCGCCGAGGGTGGCGATGAGGTCGGCGCCGATGCCCTGGGGCACGAAGCCGACGTCGAAGTTGGTCATCGGGTCGTTGAACCAGGCGCCGCCGTCGGAGCCCATGGGCACCCGCGACATCGACTCGACGCCGCCGGCGAGGACGAGGTCCTCCCAGCCGGAGCGGACCTTGGCGGCGGCGAGGTTGACGGCCTCCAGGCCCGAGGCACAGAAGCGGTTCTCCTGGACTCCCGCGACGGTGTCCGGGAGGCCCGCGGCGATGGCCGAGATCCGCGCGATGTCGGAGCCCTGGTCACCGAGCGGGCTGACGACGCCGAGCACGATGTCGTCGATGGCGGCCGGGTCGAGGCCCGGGAAGCGGCCGCGCAGCTCGTGGATGAGGCCTACGACGAGGTCGACCGGCTTGGTGCCGTGCAGGGCCCCGTTCGCCTTGCCGCGGCCGCGCGGGGTGCGGATCGCGTCGTACACATACGCTTCGGTGCTCAAGGTCGTGAACCTTTCGGGAATCCGTCGAGTCGGGGTGATCGGGAGGAGGAGGGGTGAGGTAGCGCGGGGCGGGCCGCCGCCGGGAGTTCGTCAGGAGAGCAGGGAACGGCCGATGATCTCCTTCATGATCTCGGTAGTACCGCCGTAGATCGTCTGGATGCGGCCGTCCGTGAACGCCTTGGCCACCCGGTACTCGGTCATGTACCCGTACCCCCCGTGGAGTTGCAGACAGCGGTCGGCGACGCGCTTCTGGAGCTCGGTCGCCCACCACTTGGCCATGGAGGCGTGCACGGCGTCGAGCTCGCCGGCCGTGTGGTCGGCGATGCAGCGGTCGAGGAAGGCGCGGGTGACGGCGCACTCGGTGGCCATCTCGGCGATCTCGAAGCGGATGTGCTGGAGCTTGGCGAGGGGCCGGCCGAACGCCTCGCGCTCCTTGACGTAGCCGGTGGTCAGCTCCAAGAGGTGCTCGGCCGCGGCGATGCCGGCGACGGCGATGTTCATGCGCTCCTGGGCGAGGTTGGTCATCAGGTGGACGAAGGCGCCGTTCAGCTCGCCGAGGAGGTTCTCCTTGGGAACGCGGACGTCGTGGAAGAACAGCTCGGCGGTGTCCTGCGCCTTCTGCCCGATCTTGTCGAGGTTGCGCCCGCGTTCGAAGCCCGGCGCGCCGCGCTCGACGACGAGCAGGCTGAGGCCCTTCGCACCGCCCTCCGGGGTCGTCCTCGCGACGACGATGACGAGGTCGGCGAGGATGCCGTTGGAGATAAAGGTCTTGGAGCCGTTGAGCAGCCAGTGGTCGCCGCGGTCCTCGGCCGAGGTGCGGATGCCCTGGAGGTCGGAGCCCGCGCCCGGCTCGGTCATGGCGATGGCGGTGATCGTCTCGCCGGTGCAGAAGCCGGGCAGCCAGCGGCGCTTCTGCTCGTCGGTGGTGAGGGAGGTGAGGTAGGGGCCGATGATGTCGTTGTGGAGCCCCACGGCGAGCCCGGCGGCGCCCGCCCGGGTGAACTCCTCGGTGAGCACCACACCGTAGCGGAAGTCGTCATTCCCTCCGCCGCCGTACTCCTCGGGCACGGCGATGCCCAGCAGGCCCTGCCGGCCGGCCGCCAGCCACGCGTCACGCGAGACGATGCCGTCCCGCTCCCAGCGCTCGTAGTGCGGGGTGACCTCCTTGGCCAGGAAGGTGCGGACGGTCTCGCGGAAGGCTTCATGGTCGGCTGTGAAGAGCTGACGCTTCATCGTTGCGGGCCTTTCTGCGGCGGGTCGAGGCTGCGGACGTCCCAGTCGCGCGCCACCTCGGCGGTGTCCGCGCCGGGCTGTGCGGGCGGGCGGCGCACGGCGCCGGGGGTGGCGGAGAAGCGCGGGGCCGGGGCGGGCTGGGTGAGGCCGCCGTGCTCGACGAAGGTGGCGCGGGCGGCGAGGTGCGGGTGGCCGGGGGCCTCCCGGAGGGAGAGGACGGGCGCGACGCAGGCGTCCGAGCCTTCGAAGACGGCCGTCCACTCGGCGCGGGTGCGCTCCGCGAAGCGCGCGGTGATGGCGGCGCGCAGGTCGTCCCAGCGGGCGGGGTCGTCGCGCGGCGGGACGTCCCGGCCGTCCGGCGACGGCACTTCCCGACCGTCCGGCTGTCCGTCCGGCTGTCCCTCCTGCTGTCCCTCCTGCTGATCGTCCCGCAGGCCGAGCCGGGCCAGGAACTCCCCGTAGAAGCGCTGCTCCAGCGCGCCGACCGCCATGTACCCGCCGTCGGCCGTGCGGTACGTGCCGTAGAAGGGCGCGCCGCCGTCGAGGAGGTTGGCCTCGCGACGGTCCTGCCAGGCGCCGGCGGAGAGCATGCCGTGGAGCATGGCGGTGAGGTGGGCGGCGCCGTCGACGATGGCGGCGTCGACGACCTGGCCGACGCCGGTGGTACGGGCGTGCTGGAGCGCGGCGAGGACCCCGACGACGAGGTAGAGGGAGCCTCCGGCGAAGTCCCCGAGGAGGTTGGCGGGGGCGTACGGCGGGCCGTCGGCGGGGCCGGTGAGGCCCAGGGCGCCGGTGACGGCGAGGTACGAGAGGTCGTGGCCGGCGGTCGGCGCGAGGGGGCCGCCCTGGCCCCAGCCGGTCATCCGGCCGTAGACGAGGCGGGGGTTGCGCGCGAGACAGGCTTCGGGGCCGATGCCGAGGCGTTCGGTGACCCCGGGGCGGTAGCCCTCCAGGAGGATGTCGGCGCGCTCGGCCAGGTCCAGGACGGCCGCCGGGCCCTCGGCGGACTTGAGGTCGACGATCACGGAGCGCTTGTTGCGGTTGGTGATGTCGTGCCGGGGGTCGATGTGCAGCCCGGGTCCGCCGGGCCGGTCGACGCGGACGACGTCGGCGCCGAGGTCGCCGAGGAGCATGGCGGCGAACGGGCCGGGTCCTATCCCGGCGAGCTCCACCACGCGCACGCCGCCGAGCGGGCCGCCGCCGTTGCCTGTGGTCCCTGCCATTCCGACCGCCATCCCGACGCCGTCCCGGCCGTCACCTCGACTGTCACCCTGACGCCTCTGCCACCCTGACGCCGCGCTGTCACTGACGCCCTCGTCGGCTTATGACACAAGTGCTGTAACACTCGCGATGTTAAGAACGGGTTCCAGTTTTCACAAGCCCTCGGGAGGATCGGCGGGGCGGGCAAGGGGCGGTGGGCGCGGGGGATTTGACGGGGGGCCGTTGCGCGGGGCGTTTTCCCCTACCCGCCCCTTCCCGAATGTCCTCAAGCGCCGGACGGGCTGAAATCAGCCCGTCCGGGGGCACCTCCTGGGGGCACCCCCAGCGGTAGCTGGGGGAGCTTGAGGACCGGGGTCCGGGGCAGAGCCCCGCACGCGGCGGAGCCGCACATCGGATGCGGCGGGAAGGGGCGGGTAGGGGAAGAGCCCGCCGCACCCGTGCCACCCGCCCCGCCCGGATCAGGCCGCGTCGAGCTCGGCGACGAGCCGCTTGGGGGCGATGGTGCGGTAGCTCTCCTCGACCCAGTCGCAGAGCAGCTCGACGGGGGCGCCGCCGTCGCCGGTGAGCGGGACGGACACCCAGCCGGACCGCCCCAGCCCGTAGCCGGTGGGCGCGGCCCCGGGAACGGCGAGGGCGTGCCCGTGCGCCTCCTCGTCCTTGAGCTTGACGCTGATGCCGGGCGTCTCGGTGTTCCCCTCGGCCCCCAGGAAGACGAAGATCTTCTTGTTGACCTTGATGACGGCGTCGTCCTCCCAGGGGAACTCCTCGACCGTGCCGGGCAGCCCGAGCGCGAACGCGCGGACGGCCGCGCGCGCCTTGAGGGGAGCTGGAATCGCCGCCATGGGTGCCTCCGGGAGGTGCTCGGTCTTTTTCGCGGCCCACGCTATCCCGGGGGCCCGGTCACAGCAGGCCCGCCTCCACCAGGAGTCGCCGTACGTCCCGCACGGAGGCATCGGGCAGGGGCCGCTGGGGAGCGGCGGTGGCCGGGTGGTCGATAACGCCGAGGAGACCGAGGGCCGCCTTGTAGCCGCCGAGCGCGGAGGCGCCGGCGCTCATGTGCGCCGGGTCCCCCGTCTCGGTGAGCGCGGACAGGACGGTCAGCCGGTCCTGTTCGGCGGCGGCCTCGGCCCAGCGCCCGGCGCGGGCGTGCGCGCACAGCCGTACGTATCCGGCGGGGTCGACGTTGCCGAGCCCCGGTACGACGCCGTGGGCGCCGGCCAGCAGGGCGGCGTCGACGGTCAGTTCGGAGCCGGTGAGCACGGTGAACGTACGGTCGAGACCGCGGGCCCGCAGCGCGACGAGCAGCCGGCGCAGGGCGCCGAGGTCGCCGCTGCTGTCCTTGAGCCCGGCCAGGGTGCCGTCCTCGGCGAGGGCGAGGAGGGTGGCGGCGGTGAGCTTGGAGTGGACGGCGGACGGGATGTCGTAGCCGATCAGCGGCAGGTCGACGGCGGCGCGGACGCGGCGGAAGTGGTCGGCGGTCTCGGCCGGGTGGGTGGCGGCGTAGAAGGGCGCGGTGGCGACGAGCGCGTCGGCACCGAGCGCGAGCGCCGCGCGGGCGTGGTCGGTGACCCGGGCGGTGGTCGTGTCGATGACCCCGGCGAGCAGGGGCACCCGGCCGCCGGCGGCGTCGACGGCCGTCTGTACGACGGTGCGGCGCTGAGCGTCACTCAGATAGGCGGTCTCGCCGCTGGAACCGAGAACGAAGAGGGCGTCCACGCCCGCGGCCAGGAGGTGCTCGACGAGGGAGCGGAGCGAGCGGGTGTCGACGTCACCGGCCGGGGTGAGGGGCGTGCACACCGGGGGCACGACACCGGTCAGGGGAACGGGCCAGGGAGTGGGGGTGCCGTCGGATCCTGTCTGGGGCATCGCGGGTGCCAGCCTTTACGGTCCGGGGTGGGATGTCCGCTTCGGCGCCGAATCTGTCGGAGGGGGTGGGGGGTGTCAAGGGGGCGGGGCGGGGCCGTGGCGGTGACCCGGCCCGCTCCCGGTCCCGCTCGTTGACCCGAGGCCGTCGGCGCGGCGGCTTCACGGCCTGGGCGAACCCGGCCGTACGACGGCAGGGGGCCCGGGCGTACGGGAGTGATCCGGGATGGTGTCGGCGCTCCCTCGCCCCAGGCCGTGCGTCGGACGCCGGAAGGGCCGGAAGCGGCCACCCGGATCCTGGGCACGAGGCCGCCGACGAGGCGGCCTCCGCCTCCGCGGCGAATCCGGCCGTGCCGCGGCCGAGGCCCGGCAGTGCGGCGGCAGGGGGCCGGACGTACAAACGGTACGGGTCCGGACGAGCGACGGCACAGACCCACTCGACGCCCAGAAGCACCTATCCGGCCGTGCAACGACGGCACAGGCCCCGCACGCGGCGCGGAGGGGGCCTGTGCCCGTCCGCGCCGATCCGTCAGACCTCCCGCAGCGCGGCCCGGCACAGCGCGTCCGCCGCCCGCGTCGTCTCCGGCAGCCGGAAGTCGCGGGCGAGGCGCAGTGTGAACGCGCAGGCGTGGTCCAGGCTCACCCGGTGGCCGACGGACACGTAGATCGGTTTCACGCCCTCGCGCGTGCGGAGGGCCCGTCCCACCTCCTCCGTGCCGTCCAGCAGCGGGGAGGCGTCCCCGCGGTGCGGGCCCGGCGGGTCGTGGCGGAAGGTGAAGGGGTTCTTCGCGACGCCCATCGTCGGCAGCCCGGTCAGCACGCCCAGGTGGCTCGCCAGGCCGAACCGGCGCGGGTGCGCGAGCCCGTAGCCGTCGCAGACGACCAGGCCGGGCTCGACGGGCAGCCGGTCGAGGGCGGCGATCACCGTGGGGATCTCGCGGAAGGCGAGCAGGCCGGGCACGTAGGGAAAGGCCACCCGGCCGACGGCGGTGGCCTCGGCCACCACCTCCAGCGTCTCCGCGTCGAGCGCTACGGCGGCCGCCGCGACGACGTCGCGCTCGTCGTCGTACGCCACGTCCACGCCCACGACGATCAGCGGCTCGCCCGGCACCGGGCCCGGTTCGTCGAGCACCACCCGGCCCCGCAGCTCGTCCTGGACGGCGGTCGCCGCCGCTTCCGTGGTGGGCCAGCCGGGCGGCGGTCCGCCGGGGGCTTCGGTCGTCACGTACGTCATAGTGGGGCCTACGCTACGGGACCGGCGTAGCCTGTCGATCATGTTCGTACTCGAGCTGACCTACATCGCGCCGATCGAGCGCATCGACGCCGCCCTCGCCGAGCACGTCGCCTGGCTGGACGCCCACTACGCGTCCGGGGTGTTCCTCGCCTCGGGCCGCAAGGTGCCCCGGGACGGCGGGATCATCCTCGCGGTCGGCGACGACCGCGCGAAGATCGAGGAGATCACGCGGAGCGACCCGTTCAGCGTCGCCGGGGTGTGCGAGTACTCGATCACGGAGTTCGTCGCGACGAAGACCGTGCCGGCGATGGAGCACTACCGGCAGCAGCTACCGTCCTGACCGGCCGAGCCGCGCGACGCGCCCCTTCTCGCCGGCGGCCCAGCAGCCGCCGTCCGGGGCGCAGTCGACGGTGTCGTACGAGCCGGGGTCGAAGCCGCGCCAGGTGCGGCCGCCGTCGGTGGTGATGTCGCTGCCCGTCGGTCCGACGGCGAGCGCCGCGCGGCGGCTGTGCGGGAGCCAGGCGACGCCGGAGCGGTAGGCGGCGGGCGGCCGGTCGGCGCCCGTCCAGCTCGCGCCGCCGTCGCCGGAGACGGCGGCGGCGCGCTCCGAGGGCTGCCCGGCACGGTAGTCGCCGCCGACGGCCAGCCCGTGCGTACGGTCGCGGAAGGCGAGCCCGAAGACGCCGCGGGCGGGGTCGCCGGCCGGTACGGGCGTGTCCGTGACGCTCCAGGTGCGGCCGCGGTCGGCGGAGTGCAGGACCCGGGCGGTGGCCGCGCCGCCGGTGGCGATCCAGGCGTCGCGAGCGCCGTGGCTCACCAGGCACTGGCCGGACGCGGCGAACGCCGCCTCGCCGGGCTGGGCCGGGGGCATGCCGTCCGGGGGCAGCACGCGCCAGCTGCGGCCGCCGTCGGCGGTGGAGAGGACGCGGTACCGGCCGTCGACCGGGTCGCCGAGGGCGATGCCGTGGCGGGCGTCGAAGAACGTCATGCAGTCGTAGAAGGCCCGCGGATCGGTGTTCCGGAAGCTCTCGGTCCAGGTGGCGCCGCCGTCGTCCGTGCGGAAGACGCGGGATGCCTCGCCCTCCCCGACGGCGAGGACGACGGCCCGCCGCGCGTCGAACGCCTCCACGTCCCGGAACTCCAGCGCGCCCGCGCCGGGCGGCGAGACGTTCCGCCAGTCGCGGCCGCCGTTGCGGGTGAGCAGGACGGTGCCGTTGGTGCCCGCGGCCCACGCGGTGGAACGGCTGACGGCGGCGAGGCCGCGGAAGCGGGTGGTGGTGCCGGTGCCGGTTTCGGTGAGGTGCCAGGCGGGGGCCGGGGTGGTGACGGCCTGGGCGGGTCCGGGCAGGGTGACTGTCGCGGTGAGTGCGGTGAGGGTGGCGGCGATGCGTATCAGGTTTCTCATCCGTCCCATGGGGCGGGAAGGTAGTGGGTGGGGTGGGGGTGCGTCCATGGGTGGCGGGTGGGTGTTCTCGCCCCAGGCCCGCCCCTTCCCGAAACCGGGGAGGCCCCCGGGCCCCCGTTCCGCGCTGACGCGCGGTGTCCTCAGGCGCCGGACGGGCTGAGTTGTCGCCCGGAACCGGGCGTGAAAGCCCTCCTTCGGAGAAGCGGAACCGGCTTCCGGCTTCCGGCTTCCGGCTTCCGGCTTCCGGCTTCCGGCTTCCGGCTTCCGGCCCACGGAAAGCCCGCCTCGGCCAGGAGCACAAGCCGGCGCGGCTGGGGGCACCTCCCAGCGGAGCTAGGGAAATCGAGGCCACCGCGCGCCGGCACGGAACCCGGGTCCGGGACGGGCTCCGGGGCCCGAGACCCCGGGGGCCGAGGATGGGGGCCGGGGGCTGAGGCCGGGGGCCGGTGGCCAGGGGCAGGGACCCGGGGGCAGGGGCTCAGCAGCACGGCGGCGGGGCCCGGGGGCCCGGGGGCGGAGCCCCCGGTTTCGGGAAGGGGCGGGGCTGGGGAAGAGCCCCGCGCAGCGGCGGACCCGAGCCACACCTGCCACCCCAGCCCGGTCCCGCCCGATCCCGCCCGGCCTCACCGCCACCCGCCCCCACCACCCTCCACCGCCCCGTCCCAAACCCGTCAAAGATTCATCCTTTCGGCCAGTGCCCCGTGACCGCACGGGCGATCCCCCCACCCCCCACCCACTCCTAGCGTGAGGACATGACGCCGACGCCCTCACCCCCCGCCTACGTCACTCCCCCGGCCCCGGACCCGACCCCCACCCGGCCCCGGCCCCGGCCCCGGCCCCGGTCACGATCCCGCCGCCACGCCTGGATCGCCGCCGCCCTCTGCGGCCTGTGGGTGATCGAGGGGCGGCTGCTCAGCCGAGGCGCCTGGTACTCCGGGCAGGCGGGCGTGGGCGGCGGGGGCCACCACGCGCATCTCGTCGTCTGGGTCGCCGGCCTGCTCGTCGCGGCGTGCGTCCTGCCGTGGGCCCAGCTGGCGACCCGTGCCGTCGCGGCCGTCACCGTCTCGTGGTCGGCGACCGGCTATCTGCTGACGGCCGGGGAGCACCTGCCGGTGTGGGGGCTGACCGAGAGCGCCGCGCTGCTGGTCCTGCTGGGGCTGACGGCGTGGCGGGCGCCGGTGCGGGCGGCCGTGCCGCTGGGGATCGCGCTGGCGGCGGGCGTCCTCGCCGCGCCGGTGCGGGACGCGGACGTGCTGAGCACCACGGTCGTCGCGTACGCCCTGGTCGTGGCCGGGGTGACCGCGCTGGGCCTGTGTCTGCGCTACCGCGACGCGGAGCGCGCGCGGGCCGTGGCCGCCGCGCGGGAGGCCGAGCGTCTGGAGCTGGCGGGCGAGCTGCACGACTTCGTGGCCCACCACGTCGCGGCGATGACCTTGATGGCGAAGGCGACGGGTTCGCTGACCGAGGACGCGCGGGTCGCCGCGTCGCTGCGGGACATCCAGGAGGCCGGTGACGAGGCGATGACGTCGGCGCGGCGGCTGCTGCGCGTGCTGCACCAGGACCACCCCCACCGCAGGCCGCTGCCCGGACCGGACCGGCTCACGGAGCTGGTCGAGGAGTTCCGGCGGACGAGCCCGGGGGCGCCGGACGTGACGCTGCGCGTCGACCCGGGGCTCGACGCGGGCCGGGCCCCCGAGCTGGCGGCCTCGGTGCACCGCATCGTCGGCGAGGCGCTGTCCAACGTGGCCAAGCACAGCCCCGACACCTCGGACGTACGGGTGACGCTCCGGGGCGCGGACGGGCGCCTGTTCGTGTCCGTACGCAACGGCGGCCGCCGGGGCGCCCCCCACGCGCGCCGCGCACCCGAGGAGAGCGGAGGGCTCGGGCTGGTCGGCCTGACCGAGCGCGCGGACGCGATCGGCGGCTCCCTGACGGCCGGGCCGGTGCCGGGCGGGGGGTGGGAGGTACTGGCGGTGCTGCCGGTACGGCGGTGAGGGCGGCACAAGATCCCTGCCCTCTCCGGCCATCCGCCGGGGCCGTGCTCGCGACTGCGGGCGGCTCCCATGGAAAGGATTACCTGGCAATGCCGGTGTTCCCGACGTTCCTGGCGTTACTTCAGGTTCGTAGGCGTAAAGAACATATGTCTTGATCTTCGAAGGGTGGTGACGCAGGTCACGCTCGAATCATGTGCACTGATGTCGTAGATCCACCGTCTCTCCAGACGAAGCAGAGAGGCACGGACCGCACCACCCCCATACCGACATACCGATCGCAAGGGAGCACGCGTTGCCCACTGTCATCGACCAAGCTGTCCAGGCACGGCTGATCGCGTCGGCCCCGCAGGACCGCGCCGTTCCCGCACAGCTGCGTTATCAGCGCTCCGACCCCTTCGCCGTGCACATCGCCTTTCCGCCCATGGCGTCCCTGGACGGCGCGGACGTGGAGTGGGCCTTCGCCCGCGAGCTGCTCGCCTGCGGGCTGATCTCGCCCACCGGCCACGGCGACGTCCATGTATGGCCGTGCGGCCCCGAACGGACGGTGCTGGAATTCCACGCGGCGGAGGGCGTGGCAATGGTCCAGATCGACACGGCGGAGCTGCGCCGGTTCCTCACCCGCTCGTACGCCCTGGTGCCCGCCGGCAGCGAGGCCGGCCAGTTCGACCTGGACGGCGATCTGACGGCGCTGCTGCGGGAGGCCTGAGCCAAGAGGCCGGGACAGGCGGGACGGGTCGCCGGGGCGGGGTCGCCGGGACGGGCGATCGGGGCGGGCGATCGGAGAGGGGCGCCCCGGAGGACGACCCGTCCATGGGCCGCGGTCCCGGCCGGTGCGGTGAAGTGGGCCGCGGACCGCGGCCCATGAGCGCCGGCGGTCCTTGGGCGTCAGCGCGCCTCGGCACGCTCGCGGGAGGCGAGGATCTCGGCCTCGGCGGCGGCCCTGTCGGCCCAGCAGGCGCCGTCGTCCACGGATTTGCCGGGTTCGAGCATCTTGTAGACCTCGAAGAAGTGCTGGATCTCCAGCCGGTCGTACTCGGGTACGTGCCGCAGGTCCCGCAGGTGCTCATGACGGGGGTCGGCGGCGGGCACGCACAGCACCTTGTCGTCCGCGCCCTGCTCGTCGCGCATCCGGTACATCCCGATGGCGCGACAGCGGATCACGACACCGGGGAAGGTGGGCTCGCTCGCGAGGACGAGCGCGTCCAGGGGAGAACCGTCGGCGCCGAGGGTCGCCTCGATGTAGCCGTAGTCGGCGGGGTAGCGGGTGGAGGTGAACAGCAGCCGGTCCAGCCGGATGCGCCCCCGTTCGTGGTCCATCTCGTACTTGTTGCGGCTGCCTTGCGGAATCTCCACCACGACATCGAAGTCCACGGACGTTCCTCCGTAAGTTCCGTAAGTGTCGGCCGACCGGCCACCCATGGTGGCCCGCCGGGCGGCAGGACACCACGGGCCGGCAGGGCCGAGTTCCGGGCGGGCCGGGACGCCCGTCAGCCGGGCTTCGAGGCGGAGCGCGCCGAGACGAGGAAACGGGACCGGGAACGGCAGCGGGGCCGGGATGCCGGAAGACGGGGCAGGGGTCCGGGGCCGTCCGGGAGAGAGGGCCGACCGGGATCCGCCGGGTGAGAGGGCCGAGGTCCGGAATCCGCCGGGAGGAGAGGGGGCCGGGATCCGGGATCCGCCGGGCTCAGGGGCTCCGGCTCCCGCTCCCGGCCCGCCTTCCTGTCGCTGTCGTGGACCGTCAGCGTGATCACCCCGCTCGCGGCGACGGCCCCGGCCGCGAGCGCCAGCAGCCCGCCGGACAGCCCGTACCGGAACCCCTCCCCCAGGACCGTTATCCCCACGGCCGCGGCCACGGCGGGATTGACGACCGTCACGGTCGCGAGCGGCGCGGAGAGGCCGGCGCCGCGGTAGGAGGCCTGGGACAGCAGCATCCCGGCGGAGGCGAGGAGGCCGATCGTGATCAGGGTGGGCACCAAGGCGTCGGTCCGGTGCGCGGTCCAGTCCTCGGCGGCGGCCTTGGTGAAGACGGACGCCATCCCGAAGGCGATTCCGGCCGCGCAGGCGAGCACGACACCCCGGACGACGGGCCGGCGCGCCCACCGCGCGCCGAGCGAGACGACCGCCACGGTGACGACCGCGCCCATGGCGAGCCCGGGCCGCTGCCCGGCGTCGAGGGACTCGGTCCGCGCGGGGCCGGTCAGCGCCAGCAGCCCCGCGAGCCCGCCTGTCGCGAGGAGCGCGCCCCGCCAGCCCACGGGGCCGACGGGTCTGCGCACGAGCAGGGCGGCCATCGGCAACGCGAAGACGATCGTCAGGGCGCCGAGCGGCTGCACCAGACTGAGCGGCCCGAAGGCCAGCGCCACCACATGCAGCCCGGCACCGACACCGGTCAGCGCCACGGCCCCCCACCAGCTCGGCCGCCGCAGCGGCCCGTAGGCCCCACCCTCGCCCGAGGCCGCGACACGCTCCTGCACGATGGCCGCCGCCGCGTAACAAACAGCGGACACCAGGCACAGCAACACCGACACCACCAGCGAACTCACGTCGCCACTCGCCGGTCGTCCGTCCCGAAGCCCTTCATGCCTCCACGATCCCTCGCGGAACCCTCGCCGTCGTCGTACCCAGGTACGGATTGTCAGGTACTACAGATGGAGTACGGGTCTACGCGGGACGGCCCACCGCGGCGGCACGGCGGAGCCGCCACGTCTGCCGCACGGACTCGGCCCCGCGTCAGGCCCGCCGGGGGATCCCGGCGGGCCCTGTCCTTGTGGCGAGTCCGCCTCTCATGGCTTCTACGCTCACTCCCCGGCCAGGACCTGCTCCGCATAGGCCGCCGCCGCGGCGTCCAGGCGCAGCACCAGGTGGCTGGTCGCGGAGTTGACGTCCCGCCAGGCGCGTTCGAAGGGGCCTCCGGCGGCCTGGCCGGAGGTGCCCGTCGCGCGGAACATGCGGTTGACGCAGGTCAGCAGCGTTTCCGAGGCGAGCGCGCAGTCCCGGGCGCCCCGCGCCGTCAGCAGGCCGGTGTACGTGCCCCGGTCGGCGACGGCGGCGGCGCGGCGTACGAGGAGCTCGGCCGCGTCCAGCTCCCCCGCCGTGCGGGCGAGGACGTCGCGGAAGCCCGCGTCGGCCGCCGCTCCGGCGCCGGCGCGGGCGGCGGCCCAGCCGGTCCACGCGGTGAGCATGCCGCGCGCGGCGCCCAGGACGGGGACGACGAAGGACAGGCCGTTGACGGCCTTCAGCGGCACCCGGTGGCACGCCGCCGGGGAGGAGGAGCCGGTGCCCTCCATCACCTGGTCGCGGTCGAAGGACAGGTGCTCGGGTACGAACGTGCCATCCAGGACCAGGGTGTTGCTGCCGGTGCCGCGCATACCGACCGAGAACCAGGTGTCGAGGACGGTGTAGGCGGCGCGTTCCACCGCGAAGTAGCGGGCCCGGGGCTGTCCGTCGCCCGGTGTCGTCGCGCACACGAGTGCCCATTGCGAGTAGTCCACGGCGCTGATGAACGACCAGGTGCCGGACAGCCGCCAGCCGCCGGGGACGGCCTCGGCGCGGCCGACCGGCATCAGCGCCCCCACCAGCAGGGTGTCGGGCCCCTCCGCCCAGAGTTCGGCCTGCCCCTTCTCGGGCAGGTGGGCGGCCATCCGGGCCACGGTCGAGCCGAGCGAGGCCACCCAGGCGGCGGCCGCGCAGCCCTCGCCGACGGCCGTGACGGCGTCGACGAGCTCGGTGAAGGTGCCTGCGGTCCCGCCCCGGCGCCGGGGGACGAAGTGCCGGGCGAATCCGGCGTCGACGACGGCGCGGACGACTTCGGGGCGCAGCCTGCGCTCCCGGTCGGCGTCGGCGGCGTGGTGGGCCGCGAGCCGCGTGACGTCGCGGGCCCTGGCGGCGAGGGGCGCGCCGGCGCCGGTGATCTCCTCTGCGGTGCGCATGGCGTTCACTCCCCGCGGGCCGCGAGCGCGTCGGCGGCCGGCACGTCGGCCGCCAGCGCGTCGGCGGCGGCGAGCGCCAGCCCGCCGAGCAGGCTGAGGTTCTTGAAGAACTCGTTCCGCTGGGTGACGCGGCGGGCCGGGTCCTGCTGCCGCCAGAAGTCGTGCACGGTCACGGTCGTCGGCACCAGGCAGACGGCCAGCAGGCAGACGCTGAGCCGCGGCCGGAAGCCCGCGCCCAGCGCCAGGCCGCCGACGAGCATGCCGGCCGCCGTGGCCCGTGTGGCGGCCTCCGGCAGCGGGACTCCGTGCCTCTCCGCGAGCGCGGGCAGCGGCCCGGGGTCGCGCAGGACGCCGTAGCCGCCGGTCACGAAGCCGGCGGCCAGCAGCGGCCTGGCCAGCCCGCGTACGGTCCGATGGGTCCTCTTCATGGCTCCCTCGTCCTCCTCCCGGGCCTGTCAGCGGCCCGGTGTCGTGGTGACGGTGATCCGGCCCGGGGCCGGCCGCGCGTCGGCCCCGGGCCGGGCGTCGACCCCGGGGCCGGTGCGGGCCGGGCGTCGGCCCCGGCGCCGGTGGCGGCCTCGCCGACGGGGTGCCGCCCGGTGTTGAAGACGCGGGCGAACAGCTCCGCCGCGCAGGCCAGCTCCCCCGGGCCGGGCGCGTCGGGGCCCGGCGGGCCGGACGAGGCCGTACGGGCCAGGAGCACGCACCACTTGAGGTGGCCGTCCGGGCCGCCGGGGTCCGTGGCGTGGCCGAGGACCGGTGTGCCGGCGGCAGATGTGCCGGCGGCCGGGTCCATGGCCTCCGGTTCGACGGCGGTTCCCGCGCCGGTGGTGCGTACGCCCGCGTCCCCGTACGGCGGCGGGCCGACGGGCCGGATCCGCCCGTCGGGACGGTCCGGGCCCGCGGTGCGAAAGCCGGCCGGGCCGGGCCGGCCGGACGGCGTGCGGGCGGTGGCCACCGGGGTTGTCGTGCCCGGTCCGTGGTCCATGGTCGGCGGTTCCCTTCGCCGTGGCGGGTCAGGGTGACCGACCGTCCTCGCGGGGGCTCGAAGGCCGCTCGACGCTCGCTGGACAGGCGGCGATCCCGGTCGACCCGGCCTCCAGCCGGAATCCAGCCCGTGCGCCGAGCGTGGTGCGCCGGAGCAACGACTTTCGGGAGGGCATGAGATGGCCGTCGGGGACAGGGACACCGATCGCTGGGTTCTGGTGCTGGGCGCGACCGGCAGGCAAGGAGGTACGGCGGCCCGGCACCTGCTCGACCGGGGCTGGGCGGTCCGGGCGCTCGTACGGGATCCGGAGCATCCTCGGGCCCGGGAGCTCCAGGCCAAGGGCGTACGGCTGGTGAAGGGGTCGCTGGACGACCCGGCCGCCGTGCGCGGGGCGGTGGCGGGGGCGTACGGGGTGTTCACCGTCTTCACGCCGACGCACGGCAACGGTCTGGACGGCGAGGAGCGGCACGCGGCCCTGCTCGCCTCGGCCGTCCGGGACGCGAGGGTGGCGCACCTCGTGCACAGTTCGGTCGGCGGCGTGGAGAACCCCGGCGGCGTGGGCTGGCGGGAGACCAAGCTGAAGGTCGAGCGGACCATGCGGGCGGCCGGGGTGCCCACGACGTTCCTGCGCGCGGTCTACTACATGGAGAACTTCCTCGACCTGCCGCCGGTCGTCGACGCCTCGGGGCAGCTGGTGCTCAGCCGGGGGCTGCTGCCGGAGACCCGGCTGCAGATGATCGCTTCGCAGGACATCGGCTGGTTCGTGGCCGACGCCTTCGACGACCCCGGGTACTTCACCGGCCGGAACGTGGAGATCGCCGGCGACGAGCTCACCGGCCCGCAGATCGCCGAGGCGTTCGCGCGCCACACCGGGTCACCGGCCCGCTTCGAGTCGGTGCCCATCGAGGAGATCCGGCGGCAGAACGAGTGGATGGCCAAGACCTTCGTGTGGTTCAACGAGGTCGGCTACACCGCGGACATTCCCGCGCTGCGCGCGGCACACCCGGGGCTGCTGACCTTCGACGCGTTCCTGCGCGGGTCCGGGTGGTCACCGCGAGATCCGGAATGACGGCGTCGGCCACGGTGGACCGGGACGGCCGCCGGCCGGGGTTGCCCTCGCTGACGGGCATGCGCTTCCTGGCGGCTGCCGCGGTGTTCTTCTCGCACGCCTTCTTCCAGTTCATTCCCAGCAGTTGGGGGTCGAGCGAGGGGGTGGCGTTCCTCTGGAGCAAGGCCGGGTCGACGGGGGTGTCGTTCTTCTTCGTCCTCAGCGGGTTCGTGCTGACGTGGTCGGTGCGGCCCGGTCAGGGTCCCCGGGCCTTCTGGCGCAGGCGCGCCTGCAAGATCTACCCCAACCACCTGGTGACGGCGGCGGCCGCCGTGGTCCTGGCGCTGTCGCAGAGCCGCACGATGACGGGGCATCAGCTGCTGCCGAACCTCTTGCTGGCGCACACGTGGCTGCCGCGCTTCGACGTCCTGACCGGCGTCAACGCGGTCAGTTGGTCGCTGGGGTGCGAGGCGTTCTTCTATCTGTCGTTCCCGCTGCTGCTGGCGGTGCTGCGGCGGGTGCCGGGGCGGCGGCTGTGGTGGTGCGCCGGCGGGCTGGCCACCGCGGTGTGGTGCGTGCCGCTGGCGTCCGAGGTGTTCCTGTCGGGCGGTACGGTCCTGTCGCCGCGGATGCCCTATTCGGTGACGCAGATGTGGTTCGTCTACTTCTTCCCCTTGACGCGGTGCCTGGAGTTCGCGCTGGGCATGGTGCTGGCGCGGCTGGTCGCGGAGGGCCGGTTCCCGCGGGTGCCGCTCGTCCCGGCGGGGGCGCTCGTACTCGGCGCGTACGCCGGGGCGCTGCACGCGCCCGGGCAGTACGGCACGGTCGCGGTGACCGTGGTGCCGCTGGCCCTGCTGATCGTCGCGGGGGCCGGGGCGGACGTGGGCGGGCGGCCGTCGGCGATGCGCGGCACCGCGATGGTGTGGCTCGGCGAGGTGTCGTTCGCGCTGTACATGGTGCACGAACTGCTCATCGACCAGGTCGCCCGGGCCCTGGGCATCGGGCCGGCCGACGACCTGTCCGGCTGGCAGGCCGCGGGGCTGTCCCTGCCGGTCCTGGGCGCCGCGGTCGGCGTGGCCTGGCTGCTGTACGCGGGTGTCGAACGGCCGGTGATGCGGCGGTGGAGCAGGCCCCGCGGAAAACTCGTTCTCGAAGTGGGTGAATTCTCATGACCTCTTCCCCGGACACGGGGGCGTCTTCGCCGGACAGTGAGGCGCCTTCCTCTTTCCCGGACGGCGGGGCGCCTTCCCCTTTCCCGGACAGCGAGGCGCCCTCCCCTTTCCCGGACGGCGGGGTGCCCTCCCCGGACAACGAGGCGTCTCCCCCGGGCGACGGGACGCCTTCCCCGGGCAACGGGACGTCCGCGAGCGACGACCTGTTCCAGCTGGTCTTCCGGAGCGCCCCGTGGACCTTCCAGAGTCTGTACGTGACCGCCCGGCTCGGCCTCGCCGACCTCCTCGGCGACGGGCCGCTGACCAGCGACGAGCTGGCGGTCGCCACCGAGAGCGACGCGGACGCCCTCTACCGCTTCTGCCGCGCGGTGGCCGCGCTCGGGCTGTTCCGCGAACACCCCGGGCGGATCTTCGAACTGACCTCGACCGGCGAGGCGTTCCGCGGCGGGGGCCTGGCGCAGTTCACGATCGTCAACGGCGCCGAGAACTTCCGTTCCTGGGCCGACGTCATGTACAGCGTTCGGACGGGGAAGCCCGCCTTCGACCGCGTCTACGGCATGCCCGCCTTCGCCTTCCTGGACCGTGACGAGGAGGCACGGAAGGTGTTCCACACGATGGTCGGCCGGGGCACGGTCCCACCGGCCGTCGATTCCTGCGACTTCTCCTCCGACACCACCGTGGTGGACCTGGGCGGGAGCGTGGGGACGCTGCTCGCGCACGTCCTGCGGGAGCGGCCGGAGCTGCGCGGTGTGCTCCAGGACCTGCCGTCGGTCGTCGGCGAGGCGCCCACCGTGCTCGCCGGGGCGGGGGTCGCGGGCCGGGTGGAGATCGTGGGCCGGAGCTTCTTCGACGGGGTGCCGGCCGGCGGGAGCACGTATGTGCTCTCGCGGGTCCTGCACGACTGGGGCGACGAGGACGCGCTGCGCATCCTGCGGAACGTCCGTGCCGCCATGACGGAGGACTCGCGGCTCGTCGTCATCGACCAGGTGATCCCGGAGGGCGGCGGTTTCCACCCCGGCAAGTTCTCCGACCTCCAGATGCTGGTCGTCCTCGGCGGACGGGAGCGGACCGTCGAGGAGTTCCGGGGGCTGCTGCTCCGGGCCGGCTTGAAGATCAGGGCACTCCGGCCCCCGGCGGACGACCCGGCGGGCAGCCCGCGCACGGAGGCGGTGATCGAGGCGGGGGTGTGAGCGGGGGCGGGGAGGCGGGAGCCTCCTCACCCACGACGCCGGGTGGGTCCGGAGCGCGCGGGAGACACGACACCGGACCCGGGGAGCCGTCGCGGGCCCGGCCGGAGCACGGACGCGGACGTCCCGCTCCGTCCGGGCCCGGGCCCGTCGGGCGACGGCTGGGCTCGGTAAGGGAGCGACCCGGCCGCTGCCTGGTCCGGTCCTCCCCTTCTTCCCGTCACCGGGAGAGCGAGGGCCGGGGTCCGGGTGGTGGTGTCCGGCCCGGGCCGGACACCACCACCCCGAAAACCGTCGGCCGACCGCGAGGTCACACCGCACTGCGCGCTTCCGTCCCCGTGTCGTCCGGCACTCCCTCCGCCGCCCGGGCGGCCCGGCGTTCGAGGGCCGTCATCAGGACGGCGGGGAGCGTGGCGATCACCGCGGCCGCCAGCACCCAGATGAACGTCGTGCCGAAGCCGGACGCCTGCTCGGACGGGCGGGCGCCCGCGTCGTCCAGGTGCTGCTGGAGCACCACGACGAAGAGCGCGGTGCCCATCGAACCGCCGACCCTCTGCAACATGTTGAGCTGCGGGGTGGCGTCGCCCACCTGGGCCGGCTCCAGGGCCCGGAAGGCCGCGGTCATGGCCGGCATCCCGGCCATGCCGATACCGAAGCCGCGGGCGACCATCGCCACGCTCAGCAGCCAGTACGAACTCCCGGAGCTGATCAGCACGAACGGCACGGTCGCCGCGACGCAGATCGCACCGCCGATGACGGCCGTCAGGCTGCCGATCTTCTCGAAGAGGCGCCCCGAGAGCCACATGGCGACCGCCGCGCCGATGCCCTGGGGCGCGAGCAGCAGCCCGGTGGCGACGGCGTCCTCGTGCCGGACCACCTGGTAGTACAGCGGCATCAGGATCATGCCGCCGAAGATGGCCGCGCCCATCGCGAAGGTGGCGAAGGAGGCCGCGCTGAACATTTTGTTCCGGTACAGCCGAAGGTCCAGCAGCGGGTGTTCGACCTTCAGGGCGCGCAGCACGAACGCGGCGGTCAGGGCCAGGCCGACGAGGAAGGGAAGCAGGACGTCGGCGGCGAGCAGGTCACCCCGCTGGCCGGCCTGGGCCAGTCCGTAGGTGACGCCGACGACGCCCACGGACACCAGGAACAGCCCGATCGCGTCGAGCGGCCCCGCCTCCTCGGTCTCGTCGCGCGGGAGCAGGCGCACCGTGAGGTAGAGGGCCAGCAGCCCGATCGGCACATTGATCCAGAAGATCCATTCCCAGCCGGCGTGGTCCAGGAGCAGCCCGCCGATGGTCGGCCCGAAGACCGGCGTGAGCACCATCGGCACGCCGATCGCGCTCATCACCCGGGCCAGGCCCTGCGGCCCGGCCGCCCGCACCAGGATCATCTGCCCGACGGGCATCATCAGCCCGCCGCCGACGCCCTGCAGGACCCGGAAGACGATCAGTGTCTCGGCCGACGTGGCCAGGCCGCACAGGACCGAGGCCAGCGTGAAGACCGCGAGCGACCACGCGTAGAGCCGCCGGGGGCCGTAGCGCCTGGCGGCCCAGGCGGACAGGGGGATCACGGCCGCCAGGGCGAGCAGATAGCTGGTGACCACCCACTGGACGGTGTCCAGCGAGGTGTCGAAGTCGAGGGAGAGGTGCCGGAGCGCGACGTTGACAACGGTCGAATCCAGGAAGGCGAGGATCGCGCCCAGCAGGACGACCAGCACCGCTTGCCGCGCTTGAGGTGAGAGGCCGGGCTTCTCCGCCGGGGCCGTCGCGGCCCCGTCCGGCGTGCCCGCTCGGTCATCGTATGCAGCCATGACCCCATGGTCATCCATCGGGATGCCACTGTCAACCAACCGGATGATTGAGTAAAGTGTCCGTATGACGACGAAGAGGAGCCGCCCCGGGGCCGCCCCGGAGGCCACCGAGCCGCCCGACCGGCCCCGGCCGCGCCGCGCCCCGAAGACCGAGGAGCGGCAGCGGGACGCGGAGCGGTCCCGGAAGCTGCTGCTGGACGCGGCGCTGGAGGAGTTCGCGAACCACGGCCTGGCGGGCGCCCGGGTGCAGGACATCGCCGAGCGCGCGGGCGTGAACAAGCAGCTGATCAGCTATTACTTCGGCGGCAAGCACGGTCTCTACCGCGAGTTGCAGCGCGAGTGGGCCGAGCGCGAGGCCCTCTTCGTAGAGGAGTACGCACCGCTGGAGGAGGTCGCCGTCCGCTATCTGGAGCGCGGCCTGGCCGACCCCCGGCCGGCCAGGCTCGCCATCTGGCGCGGGCTGTCGGGGGACACGCAGGAGATCCCCGAGGAGACGTCGGCGATCACCGCCGACCTGGCCCGGCTGCACCGCGCCCGCGAGCGGGGCGAGATCTCCGCCGACCTGGACCCGGGATTCCTCCGGCTGGCGGTGATGGGAATGGTGATGGCGCCGATCGTGATGCCGCAGATCGCCAAGGAGGCGTCGGGCCTCGACCCGGGTTCACCCGAGTTCCAGGAGCAATACGGCGAGCAGATCCGCCGGCTCCTGCGACACCTGTCCGTGCCCACGGAGACCGGGGGGTGCGAGCCGGCCGGGCGCGAGCCGTAACCCGGCGGGCCAGAGGCGGGGCGCCCGGATACCGCACGGGCACCGCCAACCGGGCACGGAGCACCGGGCCGGACGCCTCCCCGGGGCCGGAACCGGGGCCGGAACCGAGGCCGGGGCCGGGGCCGGGGCCGCCGGCACGGACGCCCCCTGTGCCGGTGGCACCGGCGCAGGGAAGCCCGCGCCGCCGCCGGGCGCCCGGGAACGGGAATCGGGCGCCCGGCGCCGCGCCTACCGGAGAACGTCGGCTACCAGAGACCGTCCGTCAGCTCCCGGAAGCGCGTGAGACGTGCGATCTCGGCCTTCGCACCACCCGCGCCCCGACGATTGGAGAGGGTGATATGCGTGGCACCGGCCTGACGCCAGGTCTCCAGGCGCTCGATCCAGGCGTCCTCGGGCAGCAGCTGGAGCGGAATACGCGCCTCGATGCCGAAGTCTCCGGGGTCCCGGCCGTGTTCGGCCACCAGGGCGCGCAGCCGGCGGATCACGTCCAGACCGGCGTCCACGTCCCGCATCAGCGGGCCGAACATCTTGTAGCCGTCGGCGATGCGGGCCATCCGGTCCAGGACCACCGGGCCCGGCACCCCGCCGCCCTCGAAGTCGCCCCCGCCCATCCACACCGGCACCGGCCGTTCCGGGCGCGGGTTGACCGCCACGTCCACGATCTCGATCAGCTTGCCGCGGTAGGTGACGAACGGCTCGGTCCACAGCAGCCTCATCACCTCCACCTGCTCCTCGATGAGCCGGCCGCGGGTCTCGGGGTCCGCCCCGAGTGCACGGACCTCCTCGCGGTTCCAGCCGACGCTGACGGACAGCCGCAACCGCCCCTCCGAGAAGATGTCGATCTCGGCGGCCTGCTTGGCCGCGATGCCCGCCGAGCGCAGCGGCAGCAGCACGGAGGCGGCGATCTCGATCCGCGAGGTCAGCGCGGCCACGAAGGCGGCCTGGGTGAACGCCTCGTGCCACGGCTCGCACGGGGAGACGTCCGAGGGCCAGTTCGGCGCCCGGGCCGGCAGGACGTGCTCGCCGAACCCCAGGTGGTCGTACCCGAGCCCCTCGAACGCCTGGACGTAGTCCCGCAGTTCGTGACGACTGTCGAAGTAGGGGAGGTCACCCCCGATCCTCAGCCGGCGGGGCGGACGTTGCTGGGAGCTGGTCACGCGAGGAACCTCCGTGAGCGCGTAGAGCTTCTTCCCTTTCCCCGTCCACGATGGCACCGATCGCTGGAGCGCGGCTACTGCCGCCCTCGAACGGCGCGCCGAACTCCCGTGCTGTCCACCGGGCTTCGAGCCCTCCTCCAGCCGCCGGGACCACCTTCACCCACACCATCCGCACATCGAAGGGAGCGTCGGATGAACGACGGCGGGACTCGGATGAACGACGGAAGGACTCGGACGAACGACGGAAGGACCGGGCCGGCCGGGCCCGGCGGCGGCCCGGAACTGCCCACGGGCGTCAGCCTGACCGCGGTGGGCATCGCCGCCGGGCGGGCCGCCGAGAGCGACCGCGAACACAGCCTGTTCCACGACCCCTACGCCCGCGCCTTCGTGGACGCCGTCGGCGCGAGCGCCGTGGACGGAATGAAGGACTTCGCCGGGTACGTCGCGGTACGCACCCGCTTCTTCGACGACTATCTGGCCGGCGCGGCGGACCGCGGCTGCCGTCAGGTGGTGATCCTGGCCGCGGGCCTGGACACCCGGGCGTTCCGGCTGCCCTGGCCCGACGGCGCGCGCCTTTTCGAGGTGGACCTGCCGGAGCTGCTCGACTTCAAGGAGGGGGTGCTGACCCGGCAGCGGGCTGCGCCCGCCTGCGCGCGGACGGTCCTGGGCGCCGATCTGCGCGGCGACTGGCCCGGCGCGCTGCTCGGCGCCGGCCTCGATCCCTCGGCGCCGTCCGCGTGGCTGGTCGAAGGGCTGCTCCCCTACCTGTCCGCCGCCGAGAACGACGCGCTCCTGGACGAGGTGGGCAAGCTGTCCGCCCCCGGCAGCGAACTCGCCATGGACCACATCGACTCGAGGACGAAGGGCGGCGCTCTGGCGGAGGTGTCGGGCACCCTCGACGGCCTGGGCGCGGCCTGGCGGTCCACGCTCGACGATCCGGCGGCCTGGCTCACCGCTCACGGCTGGCACGTCATGGACGCCCCCACGGTGGGCGGGCTCGCGGCCCGGTACGGGCGCGGCGGGGACCTCGCCGCGCACATCGGGGCCCGGCCGAGCGGCCTGGCCGCCGCGGTCCGGGAGGGCTGAGCCGTGCCGACCGAGGCCCTGACGGCCGACCGCGCCCCGGCGCTCGTCTGCCGGGTCCACACCGAGCCGGACGGCGACGACCACACCATCCCGTACGTGCTGCGCTTCGCCGTGACCGCGCCTCGGACGGTGACCGTCGGCGAGGAGTTCACCGTGCTCCTCGCGCCCGCGCCCCTCACGTTCAGCCCGAAGCTCAGCAGCGGAGTCCGCGACGCCGTCCTGCGCTTCCACGCGCCGACGGCCGCGCGGGACGTCCGGTACGCGCTGGAGGGCGGCGACGGAGCCCCGTACGCCGAGCCGCTCCCCGGCGGCGGCCTGGCCCTGCGCTCCCCGGGGCCGTTCGCCCCCGGCGTGCCGTTCGCCCTCCCGGCGCTCCGCTGGACGCTGCGGGCCGACGGGAGCGGCGCGGTGGAGACGGGCCTGGCGGGGTCCGGTCTCACCGACCCGGCGTGGAGCTACCGCTGGTTCCGGAGCCGGGACGCCCGCCACGGCACGGTAGTGGGCTATCCGGACCCGGTCGGCACGCTCAGCCGGACGGTGCCGGTGCGGTGAGGCTCGTACGCGGACGCGGCACGCCGAAGCGGCACGCCGAAGCCCGGACGCCCACACCCGGGCGCCGGACGCGAACGCCTCCGCCCGGCGGACGCCGTACCCCGAAGCGGTACGCGAACGCCCGTACGCCGACGCCCGTACCCGGGCGCCGGTACGCGAACGCCCCCGCCCGGCGGACGCCCCGCGGCCCGGCACGGGACGCCGTCCGGGCCGGTCCCTCACCCCCCGCCGTCCGCCAGCGCGAGCGCCTCCGCCGCGGCGCGGAGGATACTGGTCCGGCCGTCCAGGGTGGTGGCCGCCGCGGAGACCATCACCCCGAGCGTGGTGACACCGGCGTCGGCGTACGCGCGCATGCGGTCGGCGAGCCGGGGCACGGGCCCGACGAGGGCCGTACGGTCGATGAACGTCGCGGGCAGCGCGGCTCCCGCCCCCTTGCGGTCACCGGCGTCGAGCCGCTCCCGCAGCAGGGCGGCCTCGCGTCCGTAGCCCATCCGCCGGGCCATGGCGCAGTGGAAGTTCCGCTCGGGGTCGCCGATGCCGAGCAGGTAGACGTACTGCCCGCGCAGGGCGTCCACGGCGCTGTCCACGTCGTCGGCGACCGCCGTGGGCAGGCTGGGCAGGACGTCGAACCCCGCCATGCCGAGTCCCGCCCGCAGCCTGCCCGCCCGGATCCCGGCGACGGCCTCTGCGACGTCCTCGGGCGAGGTGAAGACCCCGATCCAGCCGTCGGCGATCTCCCCGGCCAGCCGGAGGGCACGCGGCCCGACCGCCGCCAGGTAGACGGGGATCGCGGGCCGCGGCCGCTCGGTGTGCAGGTACAGGGGGGCGTCGCCCCGGGTGCCGGGCGCGGGCAGGCGGAAGTGCTCGCCCTCGTAGGTGACGGACTCCCCCGCCAGCGCCCGCCGGACGATGTCCACGTACTCCCGGGTGCGGGCCAGCGGCCGGTCGAAGCGCACGCCGTACCAGCCGTGCGACACATCGGGGTTGGACACCCCGAGCCCCAGCCGGAACCGGCCGCCGCTCAGCGCGTCCAGCGTCGCCGCGGTGAGGGCGGCGGTGCCCGGCGGGCGGGCGGGAATCTGCATGACGCCCGACGCGAGTCCGATGTGCCGGGTCGCCCCGGCGGCCAGGCCGAGCACGCTGACGGCGTCGGAGCGGTAGCCCTCCGGGGCCAGTACCACGTCGTAGCCGAGTTCCTCGGCGGCGCGGGCCAGTTCGCCCGCGCCCTGATAGATGAGATTCGCGCCGAGCCGCATGCCGTCCCCTTCGCTTGGGTCCCCGAACGCCGGGCGAGGTGTCAGATGAGGTGCGCGCCGCCGTCCACGAGCAGCACCTGTCCGGTGGTGTACGAGGCGCCGGCGAGGGCCAGTACGGCCTCGGCGACGTCCTCGGGCAGGCCCACCCTGCGCAGCGGCGTGCTCTCGCGCACCTTCTCCGCGACCGGGGCGAAGAAGTCGCTGCCGCGGGTCCAGGGCGTCTCGATCAGGCCGGGCGCCACCGCGTTGACCCGTACGCGCGGGCCGACGGTGTGCGCCAGCAGTACGGTCATGTGCTCGATCGCCGCCTTGCTCACGGCGTAGGGGATGGAGCTGCCCGCGGGCCGGCTGCCGGCGACGGAGGAGATGTTGACCACCGCCCCCGCCCCGGTCGCGGCCAGGTGGGGCATCGCGGCCACGGTCGTCTGCCAGGTGCCGAAGACGTTGAGCGCGAAGATCTCCCGCCAGACGGCGGGGGACGCGCCCTCGAGGTCGGCGTGCGGGACGGCGCGGGTGACGCCCGCGTTGTTGACCAGCAGGTCGAGCCGCCCGTAGTGCTCCACCGCGGCGGTCACCAGTCGGCGGGCCTCGGCCTCGACGGAGACGTCGGCCCGTACGTACACGGCGTCCGGCAGGGACCGGGCGAGTTTCTCGCCCGCTTCCACGGAGCGGGCTGAGTTGACCACGACGCGGGTGCCCCCGACGGCCAGCCGGGTGGCGACGGCCGCCCCGATGCCGGACGAGGAGCCGGTCACCAGGGCGACGGGCCTGACTGTCTCGCTCATGCGTCTCCGATCCCGCTGTCGTCGGAAGGTGGCGGCACGAGCGTGCGGCACCGGTCTCGAGCCGACGTGGACGGCGACTGGAGCGGCGGCCCGTCGCGCTTCGAGCCCGCTTCGAGGCGGGGTGGCGAAGGTGGCCTCCGGGCCGCCCGGCCCGCGGTCCACGGTCCGTGTTCCGCGGCCCCGCCACCCGGCAGCCCGCGCCCTTCCGCCCCGCCCGCGCCCGTACCTCCCCGAGGAGCGCCATGATCGACACCGCCACGGAGACCGGCCTCTATGCCCGGATCCAGCACTTCTACGCCCATCAGATGCAGGCCCTGGACGGCGGCCGGTTCGAGGAGTACGCCCTGACCTTCACCGAGACCGGCACGTTTCAGCATTCGCCGTCCGTCGAACCGGTCCGCGGCCGGGCCGCGATCGTCGCCGAACTGGTGAGGTTCCACGAGCGGTTCGCCGACGACCCCGTACAGCGGCGGCACTGGTTCAACCACATCGCGCTGACCCCACAAGCCGACGGCAGCGTCCGCGCCACGGTCTACGCGCTCGTGCTCACGGTCCGGCCGGGCCGCCGGGAGCCGGAGGTCGCGCCGAGCTGTGTGATGCACGACGTCCTGGAGGCGGACGGGGACGGGATCCGCACCCGGTCCCGGAGCATCGCCCACGACCACCTCGGCTGAAACGGCCACCTCGGCTGAAACGGCCGGCTCGGGCCGAGCCGGCCGGCCCCGCCGAGGCCGCCGAGCCCCGCCGAGGCCGCCGCGCTACGCCGACCGGGCCTGTACGAACGTTTCTCCGCCGTCCAGTTCCGGGGCGCCCGACAGCACCGCCTGGTGCAGCCGCTGGAGCCGCGGCGACGGCTCGACGCCCAGCTCGCGACGCAGCCGCTCGCGCAGCTGCCGGAACTCCTGGAGCGCCCGCCAGGGGCTGCCCGAGCGGCACAGCGCCGTCATCAGCTGCGCGCAGAGGTTCTCGTGCAGGGGGTGCCGGGCGACCAGCGTACGCAACTCGCCCAGCAGGGAGGCGTGGTAGCCCAGGCGGAGGTCGGCCTCGATGCGCTCCTCCAGCGCCTGCATGCGGGTCTCCTCCATGTAGAGGGTCTCCAGCCCCAGCACGCGGCCGACCGGCACGTCGACCAGTGCCGGGCCGCGCCACAGGGCGAGCGCGCGGGTCAGGTGCGCCGAGGCCGAGCGGGCGTCGCCGGCGGTCAGCGCGTCGCGCCCCTGGACGGCCAGGCGGCGGAACTGGGACCAGTCGCAGCTCTCGGGCGTGACGGCGACGCGGTAGCCGCCGAAGGCGGTGGCCAGGACGTCCTTCGGGGTGCGGGCCGGGGAGTCCGGCGCGTCGCGCAGCGCGGCGGCCATGCGGCGGCGCAGCTGAAGGATGTAGGTCTGCAGGGTGGTCGCGGCGCTGCGCGGGACGGCGTCGCCCCACAGCTCCTCCATCAGCGTCGGCACCGGCACCACGCGGCCGGCCCACAGGGAGAGCAGGGCGAGGATCTGGCGCGGCTTTCCCGCGCTGGGCACGACGGAGACCCCGTTCTCGTAGACCGCGAGTTCTCCCAGCACCTCGATGTCCATGAGCGTCCTCCACTCGGTTCACGATTTGTCGGCCTTCGTCTTGAGACTCGCACCGGGGAGCGGCCCCCGCCCAGTGAGGCCGTCACCAGGGCGAGGATGAGATCGGCACACCCCACGTGAGGAATTCACAGCTCCATTTATTGGCGTCCGTCAGGGGAACGTCACCGCGCCATGTGAGGTTGACTACAGGAATGCTCTCCGTGAGCGCTCCTCTGCTTGACTGAGCAGTTGGCACTTGGGAACTTCCTCGATCGGCAGGTCGCATGGTGGTCTTATCCAAGAGTGAGCCGCCTCCATGGCTCGCCACAGGCATCGTCCTCTCCGTGCAGTCCGCGGTGGCCGTGCTGGGCTTCCTCAACCTCCTGGCGTCACGCCGCCCTTCGGCCGGTCACATCTGCCTCTTCCTGGCCGCCTTCGTCGCGGTGTTCGTGCTCCAGGGGGTCCATTGCGCCCCGCGGGCCGGCCGGTTCCGCGCCCGCCACGGACGCCGGACGCTGGCCCTCCAGGCCCTGCTGACCTACGCCCCACTGCTCGCCCTGGGGCTCACCTGGGCCGGCATGCCGGGCTTCCTGGCGGGCTCCGCACTGCTCATCCTCGAACCCCCGCTGTCCGTCGTCGCCTTCGTCGCCGCCGCGGTCCTCACCGGGGCCTGCACCCTGCTCGCCGGCCAGCAGCCGCTGGGCGTCGCCATAGGGGTGCTGTCGTGCGGGGTGAACGGCCTGATGGTGTACGGGGTGACGCGCATCGCCTCCTGGAGCGCGGAGGTGCGGCGGGCCCGTGACGAGGTCGCCCGGCTGGCCGTGGAGGGCGAGCGGCTGCGGGTCGCCCGCGATCTGCACGACCTGCTCGGCTACAGCCTGTCCGCCATCACCCTCAAGGGGGAGCTGGTGGCCCGGCTGGTCGGCAAGGACACCGAGCGGGCGCACGCCGAGCTGCGGGAGGTCCTGGACATCTCCCGGCAGGCCCTCGCCGACGTGCGCTGCGTCGCCCATGGCTACCGTCAGCTCTCGCTGACCGCCGAACTGGAATCCGCCGCGAGAATACTGACCACCGCGGGCATCACGGTCGAGGTGCACGACGAGCGGCTGCCGCTGCGCGAGGAGACCGGCACGGTCCTGGCGACCGTCGTCCGCGAGGGGATGACCAACATCCTGCGCCACAGCGCCGCGCAGAACTGCCGGATCACGGTCTCCCGTACCGCCGGCACGCTCGTGCTCGACATGGCGGGGGACGGGATCCCCGTCGACACCGGGGAGAGGATGGCGCGCCGTTCCGGTGGCGGCCTGGACAACCTCGCCCGGCGGCTGGAAGGGATCGGCGGGACGTTCCGCGCCTGCGCCGGCGAGGACGGATGGTTCCGGATCTTCGCCGAATGCCCGGCCGGGCCCGCCGATCCACCGCGGGACGTCAGCGGATCCAGCCCTTCTCCTTGGCTATCCGGACGGCGTCCAGCTGATTCCGTGCGGTGAGCTTGGTGACGGCGGAGGTCAGGTAATTGCGCACCGTTCCCGTGGAGAGGTGCATCTCCCGGGCGGTCTCCCGCGCGGAGTTGCCGTCGGCGGCCCGTTTGAGGACTTCGGTCTCGCGCCGGGTGAGCGGGCTGTCCGTGGGGCGGTCGGCGAGCGGGCAGTCCTCGGCCTCCCAGGCGGTGGGCGGGATCCGCGAATCGATCACCCGCCGCCCCGAGTGCACCATGCGGATGGCGGCGGCGAGCTCACCGGGCGGAGCGTTCTTGGGGAGGAACCCCCGGACATGGGCGTCGATCGCCCGGCGGACCGTGCCCCGCTGCTCCAGCGCGGTCAGGATGATCACCCGGCAGTCGGGGGCCCGTTCCCACAGCAGCCTCGCGGCGTCCAGGCCGTTGACGCCGGGCAGGTCGATGTCGAGGATCGCCACATCCGGCCGGAGCTTGATCACGGACGGCAGGATGCCCCGGCCGTCCGCGACCTCCGCGACCACACGGAAGTCGGGCTCCAGCTCGAGGAGCGCCACCAGCGCCCCCCGGACCATGTGCATGTCCTCGGCCAGCAGAATCCGGATCACCGGTCGTTCCCCCCGTCAGTCCTTCGCCGGGCGGCGCGCCCTCCAACGGGGGTGCCCGGCAGGTGACTTCACCCCAAGCCTACGTCGCCACCGCGAGGAGACCGGTAACTGTTTTCGAGTGTCCGATCTCCGCCCGATCCCGCGCCGGCGGGCCGTTCGAGCCGTCCTCGATCCACCGGTACGAGCATGGCGGCCCGGAATTCCGATCGGTCAGGAGGCACGGTGTCCCAGGTACGGAAAGGTTCGGCGGGCAGGCTCGTCGAGGTGGCCGAAGGCGTCTTCGCCTATGTGCAGCCCGACGGCGGGTGGTGCCTGAACAACGCGGCGCTGGTGGTGTCCCGGGGGCAGGCGGCCCTGGTGGACACGGCGGCGACCGAGGCCCGTGCGCGCGCGCTGCGGTCGGCGGCGCTCGGCGTCTGCCCGGCGCCGCCGCGGGTGCTGGTCAACACCCATTTCCACGGGGACCACACCTTCGGCAACTTCGTCTTCCCCGAGGCCCTGGTCGTCGGCCATGAGCGGGTCCGCGGCGAGATGGCCGCGGCGGGCCTCCATCTGACGGGGCTGTGGCCCGACGTGGAGTGGGGCGAGCTCACCCTCACCCTGCCCGAGGTCACCTACCGCGACCGGCTGACCCTCCATGTGGGGGATGTGACCGCCGAGTTGATCCACCTGGGGCCCGCCCACACCACCAACGACACCGTCGTATGGCTGCCCGAGCAGCGGGTGCTCGTCACCGGGGACCTGGTGATGAGCGGCGTCACGCCCTTCTGCCCGATGGGGTCGGTCGCCGGAACGCTCGACGCGGTGGCCCGGCTACGCGCCCTCGACGCGCGCACGGTCGTCACCGGCCACGGGCCCGTCGCCGGCCCCGAGGTCTTCGACGTCACCGAGGACTACCTACGGTGGGTCCAGGAGCTGGCCCGCGAGGGACTCGCCGCGGGCCTCACCCCGCTGGAGGCCGCGCGGGCGGCGAGCCCCGGCCCGTACGCGCACCTGATCGACTCCGAACGGCTGGTACCCAATCTGCACCGGGCCTACGTGGAGGAGCGCGGCGCCACGCCCGGTGCCCCGCTCGACATCGGCGAGCTGTTCCGGGAGATGGTGGAGTTTCACGGCGGGCTGCCGACCTGCCGGGCCTGAGCGTCCCAGACGGTGAACGCCCCCCGGTGGTAGAGGACCGGCGGCCGCGGATACGACTCGGCGTGCTCCACCCGCCCGATGAAGATCCAGTGGTCGCCGGCCTCCACCGCCCGCACCACCACGCACTCGGCGTGCGCCAGGGCGACGTCCACCAGCACGGGGGCGCCCCTGGCGTGGGCGGAGGGCACCCACTCGACGCCGGCGAACTTGTGCGCGGAGCGGTCGGCGAAGACCCGCGCCGTGTCCTGGCCGCCGTCGGCGAGGACGTTGACCACGAAGGCCCCCGAGTACCGCAGCGCCGCCAGGGTCCGCGCGTTCCGGTGCACGCACACCAGGAGCAACGGCGGCTCCACGGACACCGCCGAGACCGCGTTGCAGGTCAGGCCCCGTGGTCTGCCGTTCGCGTCCGTCGCGGTGACGACGGTGACCGCCGTCGGGAAGGATCCGAACAATGCGCGAAACCGCGCCGCGTCCACTGCCATGCCGCTCCCGCCTCCGGCTGGTCTTCTCCGAGTGCTCCTGCCGTTCACGGTCGCCGGGCGGTCTGGAGAGCGGGTGGACCGGTGCTGGAACGGAGAACGACGTGATCGACGCGGCACCGGGTGAAGGGGACGTCTTCGCGGCGCGGCCGGGAGCCGGGGCCGGGGCTAGGGGCCGGAGCCGGGGCCGGGGCCGGGGGCCGGGGGCCGAGGCCAGGTCACCCGTACGCCCCGCCCGTACCGGCCCCGCCGCCGGCTGTCGCCTGACAGGCACGTCGGCGGGACCAGCGCTTACGTCCGTCAGCACATCAGTACGTCAGGACCACACAGCCCAGGTTTCCGGCCTGGCCCGGCTTGCCCTTGAGCCGTCCGTAGGTCCCCGGAGGGGTGTCCAAGGTGACACCGCCACCGTCGCCACCGTCCCCGCCGCGGCCCGCGCCGGCCGGGCAGGTCGGCGGCACGGCGAACGGTTGTGCGCCCGCGCCTCCCGCACCGCCCGCCGACATGGTCCCGGCCGTGCCTGAAGCCGGGGCGGCACCCGGCTTCGACGTGGGTTCGCCGGTGCACCGGCCCTTGCCGAGACCGCTGGTGGCGTCGGTTCCCACGCCCCCGACTCCCGGCCCGACATTCAGCTGGCCCCGGATACCGGCGGCTCCACCGGCCCCGCGCGGAGCACCGGCCGTCTGCTGCCCCTTCGGGAAGTGGACCGTGGACCCGCCCATGTCCTTGCCGGCTTCGCCGTCGGTCGGGTCGAACCAGATCAGAGTGCCGCCCGCGCCACCCGCACCGCCACCGGCGACGTCGATCGACAGGGTCTCACCGGGGGTGACGTTCAAGGTGCACTGGAAGTAGCCGCCGGCGGCGCCGCCCGCACCGCCTCCGCCGGCGAGCATGATCGCGCCGTTACCCGTGGGGGCCACCAGGCCCCCGCCGCCACCACCGCCGCCACCACCGGGGCCCACGGCCGTCATCACGATCTTCGTGACGCCGTCCGGAACGGTCACCCGCGTGGTCTTCGCCTCGCTGAACGTCAGCGTGGTCTTCCCACCCGCGGGAGCCGCGGACGCCTGCCCCACCGGCAGAACGCCGGCCAGCACTCCCGACGCCACCGCCAACGCCACAGCGGCTTTTCTCCGTAACCCACGTCTTACTGCCATCTCGGCCCTCCTTGATAGACGCTGAGAACACGGCTGCACTGACCGCCATGGCAACCCGGGGATCGATCACCGGCCATCGGCATCACAGTTGCCCCGGAGCGGACGTGGCCGTGCCCGCGCCACAGGCGCCGTCGGGTCAGGGAAATGAGCCCGAACAGCGGTCATTCAGCGTTTTCAAGGTGACAGGGGCGACTCAGGAAAATCACTACCCTTTCCCCCGGCATGCCGCGCATGATCGCCTGGTGGGTGGGTATACAAGATCGTCACCCCCGGCCGGCTCGTCCGCTCATACCGCCGACTCGGCCTACCGCTGGTGGGCGTTGGCCCAGTCGATGGCGTCCTGCACGGTAGTGATCCTCTCGGCCTCCTCATCGGGTATATCCGTGGTGAACTCGAATTCCAGGGCCGTGCCCAGCTCGACGAGGTCCAGGGAGTCCGCCCCCAGGTCCCCGACGAACGACGCGCTGTTCCTCACCTCCTCCGGCTTGACGTTCAGTTGATCGGCGATGATGCGCTTCACGCGTTCCTCGATGGTGGACACTCCACGGCCTCCTGCGCCGACGACGGGCATGGGAACGAGCAGAGCCTGCCCGCTCCCCCAGTCGTTCACGCGCTGGACGCCGCCCCTGGCGGGTCGATATCGCGGCCTATCCATTCCATCCGCACGACCAGAAGGGCCGCTCCTGCCGGGCGAGGCAGCGGAACTCTTCTGGCAACATGGCCGTAACCGTCGGAAACCGTTCCCGAACTGCCGAATCAAAGCGCCTTACAACACGCTTTAGAGATGCCTCGGCGGATCCATGCTATGAATGATCTTCGAGTTGGTGACCGACCTCACCCAACTCGCTTATTGCAGAAGGGGGACGGCATGAAGGGCACGAAAATGAAAGTAATGGGCCACCTCGCGGCAGCCGCAGTCGTGGTTCCGCTGGCGGTGGTCGGGGTTTCAGGTGAGGCTTCCGCCCGTGACAGCGGTAGCAGCCCGACAGCCGCCGACGCCCAGGCGAGCCCCGACATCGCCGGCATCGGCCTCGGCAGCACCGACTGGAAAGCCGTGATCTGCGTCCAGAAGGGCATCAACGCCTGGGCCTCTCGCACGGGCAAGGGCATCCCGATCGACGAGGAGAAAGAGGAATTCGGCAAGCAGACCTACACCGAGGAAATCGATCAGTGGGTCAGGAAGCTGCAACACGCCTACGACCTGCCCGAGGACGGGATCGTCGGACCGAACACAGGAGATGCCCTTCTTCAAGAGCTCACCAACGTCCGGGACTGGCGCTGGGTCTGCTACGACCGCATCCCGAGCACGCACCGGTAAGCGGACGACTGGGCCGGCTGGTCGACGTCTGGGGTGACGAGGTCGGCGATGGCCCGCTTGGCCAGCGACAATCCCCTTCTGCGCGTTGAGGCCTGGCGAGCCACCTGGGATTCGCCGAGCTTCGGCCGGCCGACCCACCTGAGACTGCTGACCGACCACCTTCGACGGATCCGGACCGACGGCGGTCCTGCTCCATCCGAGTGAACGCGGTCACTCACACGAAAGTGACCCTTCAACAGGTGTGGCTCTACAAGTGCCCCGGGAGCTGAGTTCACTTCACTCCCCGGCTAAAAAGGGGGGGTACGCGTCGCATTGCTGCGGCGCCTTCCCTCAGTCTGGATACCTCAGGACGGCCCGCCTGACCGGCGGGCCGTTGTGGTAATTCACGGCAGTCAGGAGCCGGACGGCGGCGCGGGCGCCTTCTCGGTGATTGACACCTTCAGGCCACGCACAAGGGATTCACCGGCGCCGAGGTCACGCGGAGCGTGACCAGACCCAGGAAACAGAAAAACCCCAGATCAACTGGGGTTCCTTCTGGTGTCCGAGGGGGGACTTGAACCCCCACGCCCGATAAAGGGCACTAGCACCTCAAGCTAGCGCGTCTGCCATTCCGCCACCCGGACCAGGTGGTGCCTCCGCGAGGCGTTCCCCGCAGCGACATGGATAACCATATCAAGGGTTCGGAGCGCCGTTGACCAAGGCTTTCTCGTCGCGCTCGCGGACGGCCCGGCAGCGCCGATGCGTGGTGACGCTCCGGCGCACAGCGCCAGGCCGCCGACACGGCTCGCGTACCGCGGCAGCCGGGCGAGCGACAGACCTCCTAAAGCCTGTCTCGTAACTCGTGGTCGGGTGCTGCGTTGAGCTGATCGTGCAGGTCGTAACCGCTCAACGCCGTTTGCGGTCCGGGTCACACACGAAGCGGTAGCCCACGTTTTTGGCACGACACCATTCTTCGGTCTTGGTGCCCAGGACATCGAACCGGAGCCGGTCCGCCACGGTGTCACCGACCGCGGGCAGGCCGCCGACCTCGACGCCGGGAACCTGCCGGTCGGGCAGGGCGCGGGGGCCGATGGCGTGGTCGAGCTCCCACCACAGGGCCTCGCCGGCACTCCCGCTCGCACCCCGGGACTCCTTCGCCTGGTACTGCTGGCCCACCGCCTTCGACGGGTCCGGGAAAGCGAGACGGGAGTAGGCCAGCTTGTTGTCACACTTCCCGCCGACAAACACCGATCCCACACCGGTGTGCTGCTCAACGGTCCAATAGCGCTGGAAGAACTCGATCTGACCGGTGAAAACGGGGAAGTCCACCCCGTTTTGCCAAACGATGATTCCACCACCACACTGCAAGAGTCGGGCTTGGGGTGTGCGGTCCTTGACCAAGAGCTGCCAAGTACCTTGCTGACAGTGCCGGATGACGAGGTCCAGCTTGATCCATGTGTCTATTTCTCCTATCCGGTTCAGGTCCTTGTCTCGGACCTCCACGCGGTATCCCATGATCACCGCCCTAACGGTCCGTGTTATAAATGATCTTGGAGTTGGTGACTGACCGCACCCAACTCGCAACTTATTGAAGGGGGAATGAAGTGAGGAACGTCAAGAAGAGGGCGCTGGCCCATTTGGCGGCAGCCGCAGTCGTGGTTCCGCTGACGGTAGTTGGAACGTCGGGCGAGGCGTTCGCCGACGGTGCCAGGACATGGAAGAACGCAAAAACCGGCATGTGCCTGAGCTGGGGCAATGCCCCTACTGTCGAGACCAATAAATATGACTGCTCCGCCAAGTACGCTAAGTGGTTTGAGGAAGAGCAGTCGAACGGGTCTTTCCGGATGAAGATTAACCAAATCGGGGTTTGGGACCAGTACTGTCTCGACAGCAGTGATGCAGGCAGGGTGTACACGAAGCCGTGCAATTCCGGTAACTACCAGAAGTGGCGGCACACCCACACCTCCACTGGGTGGAAGGTCACCAACGTTGCGACCGGGCGCGTCCTCGACAGCAGTGACGGCGGCAAGGTGTACACCAAGCCCGACAACGGTGGCAAGTACCAGCGCTGGCTGTAGCGCCCGGACCCCTTGGAGGGTCGGGTTCTAAATGACTTGCGCGTTGGTGGACGACTCCCTCCAACGTGACTCTTGCAAAAGGAGGAGCGACGTGAAGAACGTCAAGAAGAGGGCTCTCGCCTATCTGGCGGCCGTCGGCGTCGTAGTTCCGCTGGCCGTTGTTGGGGCCTCGGGTGAGGCTTCCGCCCGCGATGGAGAAGAGGTGACGTGGAAAAACGTTGCCACCAAAAGGTGCCTGACAAGCGACGGGTATCACGATGTTGAGACGCTGCCTGCGAAAGATTGCCGCTTTGGCTACAGGTGGACCGAGCATGCCATCCGTGAAGACTCTTCCGGGAATGGAGTTTATCGGTTTTCAACGAAAAATGGGAAAGTCTGCCTCGATAGCAGTGACGGTGGCAAGGTCTACCTGAAGCCGTGTAACTCTGGCAAGTATCAGATGTGGATGGTGACCAAGGTATTGGGGACCTGGAAGATCGTAAATGTTGCGACGAGCATGGCTCTCGACAGCAGCGACGGCGGCAAGGTGTACACGAAGCCCATCAATACCGGCTCTTACCAGAGATGGACGTAAAGTTCGTATTGGCCGCACACGCAGGCCCGTCGTGACTTGAGCTGACGCCCCCGGAACGGATCCGGGGGCGTCTTCTGCTTTCGGGCTAGTAAGTCTCGTATCGGGGGCGGAGGGTGAGCTTCAAGGACGCCGGTCCGTTGCTGCCAGCGGTGATGCGGATGCCGACCGTGGTCTTCCCCTCCTCGACCGGCCATAGGGACGGGCTCTTGTCGAGGAGGGGCCAGTAGTTCCGGCCGGTGTTGTCGGTGAGGGTTTTGCGTCCGGGGCGGGTGTCCACGGTCAGGACCCGGCCGGCCGCTACCGCGTCGCTGCCGTCGGCGGGCGCGGTGATGCCGAATGCCTGCCCGTCGGGGCTGCTGAACTGGAACCCGCGGACCGGTGCCCGGATCTCCCACACCGGCCACGCCTCGATCTCGCCCGGATTGATGACCGGAACTGCCCTGTCCGCCAGGGCTCCACGGCTGAGCCGCAACGGGAAGAGTGCCTTGTCCTTCTTCAGGAGCCCCTCCCCCAAGTTGAACCTCCACTCCGCTACCTGAAGGTCGTCCGCGTAGAAGTAAGGGGTCGAAGGCAGTGAGCTGGATCCCGTACCTGACCCACCGGAACCCCGCGTTGTCCGCGGACTCGTTCCCCTCCATTCCCCCCTTGTAGTAGCAGTAGAGATTCCGGACTTGAGAGTCCGCCTCAACGAAACCGCAGCACGCAATGCCCGCGTTTGGGGTTGAGCGCGGAGACCAGCTTGCGCTTGAGGTCCTTCAGGGAACGCCGGTCGATGCCGTAGAGGTGGACCGGAGCATGATGTCCCGGGCGGCAGCCCGAGCCGAACGGAAGACGGATCCGTCGAGGTTCGGGGAGCTGTCGGCGTGGAACTCGAAGGGCGGGGTGTCCAGGCCGGTGGCGCCGGCCTGGAGAAGGATGCCGGGCCACCTTCGGTCGCTGAAGGCGGTGAGGGGATTTCCTCCCCCTCACCGCCACTTCCCGTGATCGATACGCAGGTGTGCCCCCACGACATCGGGAACGGGGGGAATCGGCACCGGAACGGGCCGGTCCTGGCCCGTCTGATCCCTGGTTGCGGGTAACGGGACGTCCGCGAGGCTGGTGCCGCCGCGGCCGCCCAGCTCCTGAATGACGCGCTCGACCAGCGGGCGCCACCGGCGCACCGCGTCACCGACCAAGCCGGCGAACTCGCCCGTCCCCTCCGAGAACCGGGCCAGGGAGCCCGGCCACGGGTTGAGGAACGGCCCCTCCCCAGCGCCCGGAGCACCGCCACGAGGGCGCAGTGCGCCGTCGGCCCGGTTGCCGTAGCCGAGCTGGCGGCGGATGCTGCGGGACTCGTTACCGCCGACCGTCTCCAGGGTGGAACCCTGACGCCCGGTGGCGATGTCGATGTGGCCCCAGTTGCCGGGGCCGTAGCCCCGGTAGACCATGAGGTCGCCCGCCCGCGCCGCCGCGGTCGGGACCATCGCCGTCTTCTCGACCCAGGTGACCACCGCCGGCCACCGGTTGCCCGGCGTCTCCGTCGGGGAGCCGCCGTAGGCGGCGTTGGCGTGGGAGTGGTCCACCACACAGCTCACGAAGTCGGCACACCAGGACTCGTACTCGGCGGATCCCATGTATTTGGCGCCGGACATGGCCCCGGACTTGGCCTCCTGGAGGGCGGGCGGGACTCCCGTCCAGATCAAGAGGAGTGGCCGACCGGACACCTGGGGTGTGAGGACCCCGGAGCACGAAGACCTGAAGACGGGGAAGCGGGTCAGGCCCTGGACAGGCCGCGATTACAAGACCAAGACCGCAGCCGCCAAAGCTCTGCGTGACTGGCTGACCGAGCGCGAGAACGAGGTCAAGCGGCACGACGGGGAAGTCAAGGCTGCCGTCGAGGCGGAGGCCAAGCACAAGGACGCTGAGCAATGCTGGAGGTCCCCAGGACCCGGAGAAAGTCTCAGCCCGCTGGCGGCTGGCGCCGAACCAAGATCACGAATGACCTGCAAAACAAGGAGAACCCCGTCGAGGTCTAGCAGGATCGGCCTTGCCGGGGCCGCCCCGGCTTCTCGTCGGACCGGCTCGCGGGGCGCGCTGCAAACGGGCCGAGCGGCCTGCCGGCACTGGCAGCCTGATCGAGTTACCCGTCCGGCCTGGTCCCGTGGTTGGTCATGCCACCGGTCAGGGAAAGTTTAAAAACGTACTGGTCACGCTACTGGTCACGCTGACCGCTGAGCCAGTCCGAGAAAACAGAAAAACCCCCGCTGAGCAGGGGTTTCGTCTGATCTTGCTGGTGTCCGAGGGGGGACTTGAACCCCCACGCCCGATAAAGGGCACTAGCACCTCAAGCTAGCGCGTCTGCCATTCCGCCACCCGGACCAGGTGCCGTGTTCGCAGGGCGTTCCCCGCGGCGACATGGATAACAATACCAAGGTTTCGGAGTGCCTTTCACCTGGGTATCTTCGCCGGGCATAAGGTCCACTTATGGGCAATGACGGACATCTCGGGGCGCCGGGTGGGGTGCGGCGGCGGCCTCGGGCGTTGTCGCCGTTGCGGGAGCACCTGCGGGACACGTTCTGGTTCACACCGACCGTGGGGCTGGTGGGGGCCGCGGTGGCGGCGGTGGGGGCGCTGGAGCTCGACGGGCTGCTGATCCGGACGCTTCAGGACGACGGGGACTACGGCACGGTTTCCTCGCTGATCGAGCTCGCCGACGACACCAAGACGATCATCACCACCGTGGGCTCGGCGATGCTGACCTTCATCGGTGTGGTGTTCTCGATCTCGCTCGTCGCGCTCCAGATGGCCAGCGGGCAGTTCACCCCGCGCGTGGTGCGGCTCTACGTGCGCAGCCGGATCACCAAGTGCACGTTCGCCGTCTTCCTGGCGACCTTCCTGTTCGCGCTCCTCGTGCAGGCCTCGTACCAGGGGGACACCGACCCCCGCACCGTCGAGACGGTGCCGGTGTTCTCCAGCGTGACCTGTGTGGTCATGGTGCTGGTGAGTCTGGTGCTGTTCGTCGTCTATGTGAACTCCACGCTGCGGCTGATGCGGGTCAGCCACGTCATCGACAGGATCACCCGCGAGACCTTCCGGATGCTGGAGAAGGCCGGCGGCCGGGCCGACGACGAGTCCGCCGTGCCGGGCGAGGTCACGGGGGAGGTGGTGCACCGGGGGCGGGCCGGGGTGCTGCGCGACGTGCACATCGCCCGGCTGGTGCGGATCGCCCGGCGGCACGGCCTCGTGCTGCGGCTCATCCCGCGCATCGGGGACTTCGTCGTCCCCGGTACGCCCGTGCTGGCCGTGCACGGCGGGCCCGCGCCCGGCCGGCGGGCCTTGCGGTACACCGTCTCCGTCGGGGTGGAGCGGACCTTCCACCAGGACCTGGGCTTCGGCCTCCGGCAGCTCTCCGACATCGCCCAGCGGGCCCTCTCCCCCGCCGTCAACGATCCGACGACCGCCGTTCAGTGCCTGGACCGCGTCGTGCAGATCCTCGCCGCCATCGCCGGCCGGCCGCTCGGCGCCCTGCGCCACTACGACCGTAAGGGCGCCGTCCGGCTGGTGCAGGACCAGCCCGGCTGGGCCGACCTCGTCGACCTCGGCTTCGCCGAGATCCGCGGCTGCGCCGTCGGCGCCCCGCAGGTGACCCGCCGGCTCATGGCCGCCCTCGACGACCTGCTCCGGCTCGCCCCCGAGGACCGGCACCCACCGCTCGTACGGCACCGGACGCTCCTGCGGCAGGCCGTCGACCTCGCGGTCCCCGAACCCGCCGACCGGGAGTTCGCCCTGATGCCCGACCGGCAGGGCATCGGGTGAGCCGCCCCGAACCGACCCGGCTCCTTACGGCATCAAGTGGTAGTCCGGGAAGTTCCCCGGCAGCCTCTCCTGCGCCGACTCCCCCTCCGTCACCGCCCTCACCAGCAGCTCCCCGCCCACGAACGCCCCGCGCCACGACGCCCCGAAGCCGCCGAACAGCTCCTCCCGGTCCCCGCGCGAGCGCGGCACACCGTGGCCCACCTTGAACGCCCGGATCTGCGGCGCCAGGCGTTCGTACGTGGCTCGGTCGTCGCAGGACAGCGTCGCCACCAGCGCGCCGTTGCTGGCGTTCATCGCCGCGAGCAGCTCGGCCTCCGTGTCCACCAGCACGATCGTGTCCACCGGGCCGAACGGCTCCGCGTGGTGCAGCGGTGACGCCGACGGCGGGCCGAGGAGGGCGACCGGTGCCACGTACGCGCTCGTGTCCTGACCCGGCAGGAAGCGACCGGCGGCGAGCTCGCCGCGGTGCAGCGGTACCGCGCCGCGGCTCATCGCCTCCGCCACCTGGTCCGTCAGCTCCTTGGCCTTGGCCGCGTTGATGAGCGGGCCGAGGTCCGGATCCGGGAGGTCGTCGTCCGGCGACGCCACGGCCAGCGGGTGCCCCAGGGTAAGCGCCCGTACGGCCGGCAGATAGACGGCCAGGAAGTCCGCGAAGGCCGACCGCTGCACCACGAACCGCGGATACGCCGTGCAGCGCTGCTTCCCGTACTCGAAGGTCTTGCGGATCCGCGAGCCGAACCCCTCCCAGTCCGTGAAGTTCCACAAGCCCCAGGTGTTGAGGCCCTCCTGCTCCAGGATGTGGCGCTTGCCCAGGTCCGCGACGGCGGTGGCGACCCGCGCGCCGGTGTCCCGGCCGCCCACGAAGGACACGCAGCCGATCTCGGGAGCGCGCACCAGGGCCTCGGACAACTCGCCGCCGCTGCCGCTGACGAGCGTCACCGGCAGCCCCTCGCGGACGGCGAGTGCGCTCGCGAGGGTCAGACAGGCCAGGCCGCCGTCGGTCGGCGTCTTCGCGATGACGGCGTTGCCGGCCAGTGCCTGAACGAGCATGGCGTGGACGAGCACGCTCATCGGGTAGTTCCAGCTGGCGATGTTGCTGACCGGGCCGGGCAGCGGGCTCCGGCCCTCCGTCATACGGTCGATCTCCCCGGCGTACCAGCGCACGCCGTCGATCGCCCGGTCCACGTCCGCCCGCGCCGCCCGCCAGGGCTTGCCGATCTCCCACACGAGGAGGAGTGCGAGGAGGTCACGATGCTCGGTGAGCGCGTCGAGCGTGGCGCACACACGTGCCCTGCGGTCGGCGAGCGGTACGGTCCGCCAGGCGCGGTGCTGGTCCAGGGAGGCCCGTACGGCTCGGTGCGCGGTGGCCGCGTCGAGGCGGGGCGGGCCCGCGATCGGGGTGCCGTCGACCGGGGTCGTGGCGGGGAGCGGACGGCCGTCGGGCCGCCAGGTGCCGTCCCAGAGGTTGAGGACGCGCTCGCCCCGGAACGCCTCGGGGGCCGCGACGAGGCAGCGCTGCCAGGTCGTGGCCCATTCGGTGCCGGGCTTGAGGGTGAGGTCGGTGCTCGGTGCCATCGCAGGTCTCCGCTCTCGGTGCACGGTCGAGGCAAGGAGGTGGAAGGAGGTGGCGCGTGGTGCTCACACGTACGGCGGTCGCGTACTGCTCACATGCACGGCGGTCGCGTGCTGCTCACACGCACGGCGGTCGCGTACTGCTCACACGCACGGCGGTCGCGTGCTGCTACCGAACAGTAGCCACGGCACGGGGCCGCCGATGGGTGCCCGGCCGCGATGAGGCCCACGTCACGTGAGACGGTTTGCGAGCGGATCACCGAACGGCCGTCCGGACCACCTCGGCCGTTCGCCCCGCTTCGCAAGCTTTGTCCGCCCTCCTCACCACCACGGGACTGATCGCCATGGGACGGGTCACCTCACGACGCCGCGTCATCCGCATCCGCGACGGAGCCGTCGGCACGCGCCCGGACACCCTCGTGGCCGAGGAGCCGATGGAGATCCGGCTCAACGGCAAGCCTCTCGCCATCACCATGCGCACCCCGGGCGACGACTTCGCCCTGGCGGCCGGCTTCCTGGTCAGCGAGGGCGTCCTGGCCCGCGCCGACGAGCTCGAACGCATCGTCTACTGCGCGGGCGCCACGGAGGACGGCTCGAACACGTACAACGTCGTCGACGTGCGCCTCGCCCCCGGGGTGCCGCTCCCCGACATCGCGCTCGAACGCAACGTCTACACCACGTCGTCCTGCGGCCTGTGCGGAAAGGCCAGCCTGGACGCCGTACGGACCACCGCCCGGCACCCCGTATCCGACGGCCCGTCACCGATGCGGCTCACCCCGGAGCTGCTGGCCACCCTCCCCGGCCGGTTGCGCGAGGCGCAGCGCGTCTTCGAGACCACGGGCGGGCTGCACGGGGCCGCGCTGTTCTCCGCGGACGGTGATCTGCTGGACGTCCGCGAGGACGTCGGGCGGCACAACGCGGTCGACAAGATCATCGGACGGGCTCTGCAACGGGGTCTGCTGCCGCTGTCGGGCACGGTGCTGCTGGTGTCCGGGCGCGCCTCGTTCGAGCTGGCGCAGAAGGCCGTGATGGCCGGGATCCCGGTGCTCGCGGCGGTGTCGGCACCGTCCTCGCTGGCGGTGGACCTGGCGGCGGAGACGGGGCTGACGCTGGTGGGGTTCCTGCGCGGCACGTCGATGAACGTCTACGCGGGGGAGGAGCGGGTGGTGCTGGACGGGGGTGCGGGGGGTGACGGCGCTTAGCCCCGATCGATTCGGGTAGTTCCGATCAGCCTGGGTAGTTCCGATCGGCCTGGGTAGTTCCGATCAGGCTGGGTAGTTCCGATCGGCCCGGGTAGCCCCGATCGACCCGGCCCCCCTCAGCGACGTTCCCCGGCAGCCGCTCCCGGCCGGCCCGGCCCCTGACGCCAGGCAGGCCCGGCAGGCCCGGCCCCTTCAGGCCGGCTCAGTCCGGCCGGCCCGGCCCCTCAGTCCCGAGGTGGCGGCCCCTGCCCGGCCTTCACCCCTCCGCCACCTTCCGCAGCAGTTCCAGGAACCGCTCCCTCTCCCCCGGCGTCAGCGCCCCCAGCAACTCCTCGTTCGCCTCGTCCCCCCGCTCCGCCAGCCGCACCAGCCGCCGCCCGCCCTCGTCCGTGAGGGAGATGGCGTTCTTGCGCCGGTCCGCCGGGTCCGGCTCCCGCGTGACCAGTCCCGCGGCCTGGAGGTCGTTGAGGATGCCGACCATGTCCTTGGGGTCGAAGCCGGTCGTACGGCCCAGCTCGGCCTGGGCGACCGGGCCCAGGTCGGACACGGCCGACAGCACCGCGTGGTGCGGCATCCGCAGGCCCTCCCGGGCGAGGGCCTCGCCCACCAGGCGGCGGCCGCGCGCGGAAGCGCGGTTGAGCTGCCAGCTCGGGAGGGCTCGGATCCGGGCCAGCGCCGGTCCGCTCGGGTCGATCCCGGCCCTGGCTCCGGTTCCGGTTTCGGTTTCGGTTCCTGAAGCGGCGGTCTCTTTTTTCATGTTCCGACCCTACTCATAAAATCGTTGGACCACCCAACGAAACCTCTGTATCGTTGGGACCACCAACGACATCTGGGAGGTGCGCGTGCGTCGCGTCCGGTATCACGAGAACGGCGGCCCCGAGGTCCTGCGGGTCGAGGAGGCGGACGTCCCCGGACCCGGCGCCGGCGAACTGCTGCTGCGCACCGAGGCGGTGGGCGTGACCCTGCCGGTCGTCCGGAAGGTGCGTGAGGGCGGGCTGCCGCTGCCCGCGGGCCTCGGGGGCGAGGTCGCCGGGCGGATCCTCGCGGTCGGGCCGGACGTGACGGGCTTCGCGCCCGGCGACCGCGTCACGGGCCTGTGCTTCGGCGACGCCTACGCCGACCGCTCCCTCCTGCACTCCGCCATGGCCTCCCCCGTACCCGACGGCGCGAGCGCCACCGACGCCGTCGCGCTGGTGCGCTGCGGGCTCGTCGCCCGCGGTGCGTACGAGGCCGCTCGCCCCGCCGAGGGCGAGTCCGTGCTGGTGACGGCCGCGGCGAGCGGCGTCGGGCACCTCGCCGTGCAGATCGCCGGGGCGCGCGGCGCCGGGCGGGTCGTCGCCGCGGTCGGCTCGGCCGCGAAGGCGGACTTCGTACGGTCGCTGGGCGCGGACGAGGTCGTGACGTACGAGGAGCTGGCCGGTCCGGCGCCGCTGCCCTTCGCCCCCGTCGACATCGTCCTCGACGCCGTCGGCGGCGCGCTCCTCTCCCCCGCCCTCGCCGCCCTCGCCCCCGGGGGCCGGCTGGTGGCCTACAGCTCGGGCGGCGGCACCGTCGACGCGTACGACCTCCTCGTGGGAGCGAAGTCCGTCATCGGCTTCCAGATGGCACTGATAGCCCGTCACCACCCGGCGCTGATGGAGCGGTGGCGGCTGGAGCTGTGGGAGGAGTTCGCCGCCGGGCGGCTGCGCCCCCGGGTGCACGCCGAGCTGCCGCTGACGGAGGCCGCGGAGGCGCACCGGATCATCGAGTCCCGCGTCAACCTGGGCAAGGTGGTGCTGCGACCCGTGTGAGCTCTTTGGCGGAACCCGCCTTGTGGGGTCACCTGACGCCCCGTACGTTCGGCCTCGCCGGGCCTGGAGTCAGGGCATCCGGTTTTTTGCGTGTCACGACATGCCACCACGTGCCTCGACGCGAAAGGGCCGGGCCATGGCGCCGCACCCCCCACCGGGTCCCCGACACCACCGATCCCGCCGAATCCTCCTGCTCCCCCGGATCCCCCTGTTCCGCCGTGTCTCCGGGCCCTCCCGCCCCCGACGCGCCGTCAGGGTCCCCCACGCCCTCGCCGCCGTCACCGTCGCCGCCGCGCTGGTCACCGCCGTCCACCCCCTACCCGCCCGCGCCACGGCGGATCCCGCCTCCCCGGCCCGTACCGGCTTCGAGGAGCGGGTCCTGTTCAGCGCGGCGCAGGACGGCCCACCGGGCGAATACTCCTGCTTCCGGATCCCGGCCCTCGTGGCCGGGCCGGCCCCCGGCACGGTGCTCGCCTTCGCCGAAGGCCGGAAGGGCAACTGCGGCGACGCCACCGACATCGACGTCGTCCTCAAACGGTCCACCGACGGCGGCCGCACCTGGGGGCCGCTGCGACTGGTCGACGAGGGCGACGGCGACACCCACGGCAACCCCGCGCCCGTCGTCGACCGCGCCACCGGCCGGGTCGTGCTGGTCACCACCTACAACAAGGGCAGACAGGACGCCGCCAACTGCGACGTGCCGTGCGACCGCACCCCGCACGTGCAGTACAGCGACGACGCCGGCGACCGCTGGTCCCGGCCGCGCGACCTCACGGAGTCGCTGCGCCCGCGCGGCTGGAACTCCTGGTACGCCACCGGGCCCGGCCACGGCATCCAGCTCGCCCACGGCCCCGACAGCGGCCGGCTGGTCGTCGGCGTCAACGCCGAGAGCCACGACGGCACGCGCGGCACCGCCAACCACGCGGCGCTCGCCCTCAGCGACGACGGCGGCCGGCACTGGCGGCTCGGCGCCGTCGACACCCACCCCATCGCCCCCGACGGCACCTACCGCCAGATGCCCTCCGAACTGAGCCTCGCCGAGCGGTCCGACGGCTCGGTCTACGTCAACGGGCGCGAGCAGAACGGCACCGACCTCGGCCACCGCGACGACGCGGTCAGCCGCGACGGCGGCGAGAGCTTCACCGCGCCCTTCCGCGCCCTCCCCGACCTGGCCGCGCCCATGGTCCAGGGCTCGGTCGCGGCGCTGCGCCCCGGGCGCTGGCTGCTCTCCGTGCCCGCCGACCCCGACCGGCGCCGCACGATGACGATCCGCTCCTCCTACGACCAGGGGCACACCTGGGAGAGCGCCGAGCAGGGCGCGCGCGTCACCGCCGACTGGTCCGGCTACTCCGACCTCGCGGTCGTCTCCCCCGGCACGGCCGGTCTGCTCTACGAGGCCGGGAAGGGCAACGCCCGCGACGAGATCCGCTTCGCCCGCTTCACCGAGGACTGGCTCGGGCCGCGCACCGGGCCCGGCCCCACGACACCGGACCGCGGGACGGCCGGCCGGAACGGCGCCGACGGCCGGGCCGCCCCGGGCGCTTACGTCCTCGGGGGCGCCCGGCCGACCGGCGGCCGGTGGGGCGGCGCGCTCGTCCTCGACGGCGTGGACGACTCCGTACGGCTCCCCTACCGCGACACGCTGCCGCTCGGCGAGCGGGACTTCACGGCCACCTTGTGGTTCCGCGGCGGCGGCGCGCCGCGCGGCGAACAGCCCCTGCTGTGGACGGGCGGGATCGGCGGCGCGCCACAGGTGGCCCTGCGCTGGGAACCCGCCACGCGGCAGGTGTCCGCGCGGGTCACGGCCGTTTCCGGGCCCGGCCCCGCCCGGACGGCGACGGTCCGGGCCGCCGTCGCGCCGCCGGGCGACGGCCGGTGGCACTTCGTGGCCCTGCGGCGCGGAGGCGGGCGGCTCACGCTCACCGTCGACGACGGCGCCTCGTCGGTGCCCGGCGTGCCGGGGTCGGTGAGCCGCGGGTCGACGTTCGGGGCGTATCTGGGGCAGAAGCCGGACGGCCGGGCGTTTCTGTCCGGGGAGCTCGACGACGTGCGGGTGTACGGGCGGGGGCTGCCGGAGGAGGAGGTCACGGCGGTCCGGGGCGGACGGGCTGTGGGGCGGCCGGTGGTGTGGTTGCCGCTGGACGGGGTGCGGGCGGCTTTTCCCACGCGGCCCTTTCCGTGACGGGGCCGGCCCCCGGCGGCCCGGCCCCGCTTCCGCGCTACTCCGTGCCCTCGGGCTCCGGGGTGCGTGGTGGGTCGGGGGCGGGGCGGGGTGGGCCCTCCGGGGCTGCATGATTTACGGGCCCCGTTGCGCGACGTCGAACAGTTACCCGCCGTACGGCCCGCAAATCACGCGTCACGCCCCTTGCCGGGCCCACCCCGCCCCGCCCCCTCCCGCCGCACTCCGACTGCGGGCCGTCGCCTCCGCCCCCTCCGGCGCCCGCCGCGCGTACCTCTTCGCCAGCACCGCGCAGACCATCAGCTGCATCTGGTGGAAGAGCATCAGCGGCAGGACCGCCAGGCTCGCCTGGGCGCCGAAGAGGACCCCCGCCATCGGCAGGCCGCCCGCCAGGCTCTTCTTCGAGCCGCAGAAGACGATCGTGATGCTGTCCTCCCGGCTGAAACCCAGCCGTCGCGCGCCGTACGTGGTGAGGGTGAGCATCAGGCCCAGGAGCACCGCCTCCACGCCGACCAGCGCCAGCAGCCGTACGGGCGTGACCTGGTGCCAGATGCCGCGGACGACGCCCTGGCTGAACGCGGCGTAGACGACTAGGAGGATCGAGCCCCGGTCCACGTAGCCCAGCACCTTCTTGTGCCGGGTGAGGAAGCCGCCGACCCAGCGGCGCAGCAGCTGGCCCGCGGCGAAGGGCACCAGCAGCTGGGTGACGATCGAGATCAGCGAGTGCGCGGAGAAGCCTCCGCCGTGGCCGCCCAGCAGCAGCGCCACGAGCAGCGGCGTGAGGACGATGCCCACGACGCTGGAGAAGGAGCCCGCGCAGACCGCCGCCGCGACGTTGCCGCGGGCGATGGAGGTGAAGGCGATCGAGGACTGGATCGTCGACGGCACCAGGCACAGGAACAGCAGGCCGGCGTGGAGCTGCGGCGTCAGCACGTACGGGACGAGGCCGCGGGCGGCGAGGCCCAGCAGGGGGAAGAGGACGAAGGTGCAGGCGAGGACCGTCAGGTGGAGCCGCCAGTGGCGGACGCCGTCCATCGCCTCGCGGGTGGAGAGGCGGGCGCCGTAGAGGAAGAACAGCAGGGCGACCGCGCCGGTGGACGCGCCGTTCGCGACGGGCGCGGCGGCGCCGCGCGCGGGGAGCAGCGCGGCCAGCAGCACCGTGCCGAGCAGGGCGGCTATGTAGGGGTCGAAGGGGACGCGCGACACGCGTATGCGCGCGAGGGCGGCGGGGAGGACGGGGCGTCGCATGGCTCCAGCCTCCCTCTGACCAGGGGCATCGGGAACCCCGTTCACCACACTGACTGTTATCACGTATGACGATATGACGTTAGGCTCGAAAGGTGTTCGATCCGACGCAGCTGCGCACTTTCCTGGCCGTCGCCCAGACCCTGAGCTTCACCCAGGCCGCGCACCGGCTGGGCCTCCGGCAGTCGACCGTGAGCCAGCAGGTCCGCAGGCTGGAGGAGGCCGCCGGGCGGCAGCTCTTCGCGCGTGACACGCACGGCGTGGCGCTGACCGAGGACGGCGAGGCGATGCTCGGCTTCGCCCGGACGATCCTGGAGGCGAACGAGCGGGCGGCGAGCTGGTTCGCGGGCACCCGGCTGCGTGGCAGGCTGCGGTTCGGCGCCTCGGAGGACTTCGTGCTGACGCGGCTGCCGGAGATCCTGGAGGGCTTCCGGCGCGAGCACCCGGAGGTCGATCTGGAGCTCACCGTCGATCTCTCCGAGACGCTCCAGCAGCAGCTCACGGCCGGACGGCTCGACCTCGTGCTGGCCAAACGCCACCCGGGCCGGCCGCACGGGCGCCTGGTCTGGCGGGACAAGCTGGTGTGGATCGGCAGCGAGCGGCTGCGCCTGGAGCCGCACCGGCCGCTGCCGCTGGTCGTCTTCCCGTCGCCCGCGGTGACCCGGGCCCGCGCCCTGGAAGTGCTGGAGCGGCACGGCCGCGCCTGGCGGGTGACCTGCACCAGCGGCAGCCTCAACGGCCTGGTGGCGGCCGCCCGTGCCGGGCTGGGAGTGATGGCCCACACCCTGGGCATGATCCCGCCGGGCCTGGCACGGGTCCCGGCGCGGGCCGGGCTCCCGGAGCTGGGCGCGGTCGACGTCGTGCTGCTGTACGGCGCCTCGACGGACGGCATCTCGGCGGACGGCACCTCGCCCGGCGCCGCCCGGGGCCCGGCCGAAGCGCTCGCGGAGGCGATCCTGGCTGCCGGTGACCGGCTGCACTCGTCCGGGGCCCCGGGGCTCCCGGACCGGCGCCGGGCGGGGTCGGACCCAAGGTAGGGACGGGCCCCAGGTAGGGGCGGGGTACGGGCGGCGGCACACCAGCGACACCGAAGCCGCACACAAGCGGCACGAACGCGCCACCGAAAAGGGTTCGGGGTGGTTCCGGATCGGGTACGGTCACCGCGCTGTGCGGGAGCGGCGTGTGCGGAACGCCGCCAGGAGCACGGAGGAGCGGCCAGTTGCGCGAGTTCACCGTCCCACCCCTGGTGACGTCCCCCCACGTCGGCGGCCTGGCGGACACCGTCTTCGCGGACGCGGAGCGGGACCCCGGCCATGTGGCACTGGGCCGTCGTGACGCGGACGGCGCCTGGCGGGACGTGACCGCGGCGGTCTTCCGGGACGAGGTCCTGGCCCTGGCCAAGGGCCTGCTCGCGGAGGGGGTGCGGTTCGGCGACCGCGTCGCCGTGATGTCCCGTACGCGCTACGAGTGGACCCTCTTCGACTTCGCGCTCTGGTCGATCGGCGCGCAGCCGGTGCCGCTGTATCCGACCGCCTCGGCCGAGCAGGTCTTCTGGATCCTGCGCGACGCGGGCGTCACCGCCTGCGTGGTCGAGCACGAGGACCACGCCATGACCGTCGGCTCGGTCGTCGACCGGCTGCCGCGGCTGACCCGGCTGTGGCAGCTGGACGCGGGGGCCGTCGCGGCGCTGACCGCCGCGGGCGAGCGGATCGGCGACGAGGTCGTGCACCGGCACCGGAGGGCGGTGACGCCTTCCTCCCCGGCCACGGTCGTGCACACCTCGGGCACCACGGGCCGCCCGAGGGGCTGTGTGCTCACGCACGCCAACTTCATGGCCGAGGCGGACAACGTCGTCGCGCGGTACGGGTCCGTCTTCCGCTCCCGTCCCGGCGACGAGGCCGCCACCCTGCTGTTCCTGCCGCTGGCCCATGTCTTCGGGCGGATGGTGCAGGTGGCGGCGGTGCGCGGGCGGGTGAAGCTGGGCCATCAGCCGGAGCTCACGGCCGCCGAGCTGCTGCCGGCCCTGCGGGGATTCCGGCCCACGTTCGTCCTCGCCGTGCCGTACGTCTTCGAGAGGCTCTTCGCCGAGGCCCGCCGGACGGCCGAGGGCGCGGGCCGGGGCGAGCCGTTCGGGAAGGCCGTCGACGTCGCGGTGCGCTACGCGGAGGCCCGGGAGCGGCGCGCCTTCGGCCTGGGCCCCGGACCGGGCGCCGCGCTGCGCGGCCGGCACCGGCTCTACGACCGGCTCGTCTACGCGAAGGTGCGCGAGGCGCTGGGGGGCCGGGTGCGGCACGCGATGTCGGGCGGCTCGGCGATGGACCGGCGGCTGGGGCTGTTCTTCGCGGGCGCCGGCGTCAGCGTCCTGGAGGGGTACGGGCTGACGGAGACCACCGGGGCCGCGGTCGCCAACCCGCCCGGGCGGACCCGCTTCGGGACCGTCGGGCAGCCCGTGCCGGGCACGTCCGTGCGGCTGGCGGACGACGGTGAGGTGTGGCTGCGCGGCGGGCAGGTCTTCGCCGGCTACCTCGACGACCCCAAGGCGACGGAGGCGGTCCTGCGGGACGGCTGGCTGGCCACCGGGGACCTGGGCACGCTCGACGCGGACGGGTATCTGACCATCACCGGGCGGAAGAAGGAGATCCTGGTGACCTCCGGCGGCAAGAGCGTCTCCCCGCTACCGCTGGAGGAGCGGGTACGGGCGCATCCGCTGGTCGCGCACTGCGTGGTCGTCGGCAACGACCGCCCGTACGTCGGCGCGCTGATCACCCTGGACCAGGAGGCGGTCACGCACTGGCTGCGGATGCGCGGCAGGCCCGCGCCCGAGTGGACGGTGCTGGTCCGCGACCCGGATGTGGAGGCCGAGGTGCGGCGGGCCGTGGTGGCCGCCAACACGATGGTCTCGCAGGCGGAGTCGATCCGGGCCTTCCGGATACTGGGCGGGCAGTTCACGGAGGGAAGGGGGCTGCTGACGCCGTCGCTGAAGCTGCGGCGGAAAGCGGTCGAGGAGGTGTACGCGCGGGAGGTGGAGGAGTTGTACCGGGGCCGGGGGTAGGACACCCTCCTTCCCCGGGCCGTTCCCCCGTGCGCACGCGTACGCGGAACCACCTCCCGGGTCGGTCGTTAGGGTGGCCGACACCCTTCGACTTCGACGTAAGGAAGCACCGTGAAGCCTTGGGTCAAGGTGATGGCCGGTTGTGTGCTCGCCGGAGCGGCCGTCCTGACGGCCGAGCCCGCGGCGGCGGCCGACGAACGGCCGCTGGACCTCACGGAGGCGGTGACGGGCGGGGCGTGCCAGCATGTGGCGTTCGGCGGGCTGGACTTCAAGGTCCTCTGCGCGAACGAGGTGTCGATCGAGGGTGTGCCGCCGGGCCGGGGCAACGGCTGAGGGGGCCGGCCGGGCACGGGACCCGGCCGGGCCTCCAAGGCGCTACGGCCTCACACCGCGGTCGCGTTCACCACGTAGTACAGGGCGTACAGCACTCCCGGCAGGGCCGCGATCAGTCCGCCGATGGCGGCGATCACGACGGGCAGGCGACGTGTCGCCCGCAGCACCCTGGCCAGATAGCCCACGAGCACGAAGAAGGCCAGGGCCACGACGACCCCGGCCAGCGGCCACCACACGGTGGTATTCGGATGCATGTCAGCGCTCTCCTTGTGACGGTGCCAGTCCGACGGATTTCCCACGTCTCGGCGCGCGGGCGCGTGCATCCATGGAGGGACCTTGGTAGGAGGTCCCGGATCCACTCACTGCGACGCGGCGAGTGATTCGACGGTAGCCCAAATGGGCACCCGTGGACCAGAGTTGGCGGGACGTAAAGAGCGCACACGAAGCGACGTCCCCGAACGGGAGTTCCTGCGCGGCCGTGTGCGGTTCCCGCACGGACAGGCGGGACCCCCGGGCTACCACCCCCGAAGGTCCCCGCCCGAGCCATCGCGGACTGGCACGTCACGGAAGGCTTTCCCGTGATGGTGCCACGCCGCGATAAACACCTGAGAAACGCCCGATCGCCCGGCGCTCTGTCTTTGCTCTGCGCTCACTTAACGGCGGCTGAACGGACTGCTACCGTGGGAGCGGGCCGGGCGCGTCCGCGCGCCGCGAAGCCGGGGGGCCGGGGGACAGGCCGACCGGGGCCCGGGGCCAAGGGGGGCGAAGGTGACGGCACTTCGATTCGGGCTGCTGGGCCCGGTGACGGCGGAGTACGCGGGCCGCCCCGTCCCTCTCGGCCCACCGCAGCGGCGCGCGGTCCTCGCCGCTCTGCTGCTCGCCCGGGGCCGGGCCGTGACGGTCGCGGCCCTCCGCGACCGGATCTGGACGGGGTCGCCGCCGGTGTCCGCCGTCGCGGCCATCCAGGTCCATGTGCACCACCTCCGGCGGCTGTTCGCCGAGTACGGCCCGGAGCCCCGCCTGGTGACCCACCCGGGGCAGCCCTCCGACCGCGTCAGCTACGTCCTGCACACGGACCCCGGGTCCGTCGACGCCACCCGCTTCCAGGAGCTCTGCCGGCGGGCGGAGGCCGCGGCGGCGGACGGCGACCCGGCGGGGGCGGCAGCCCTCTTCGACACCGCGCTCGGCCTGTGGCGGGGCGAGCCGTTCATGGACCTCCCGCCCTCCGCGTACTTCGCCAGCGCCCGGCGCGGCCTCGCCGACCTCCGCCTGGACGCGGGCAAGCGCCGGGCGAGCGCCCTGCTGGCGGCCGGGTCCACGGCGCGGGTCGCGGCCGACCTGCTGGACCTGCACGCCGAGCACCCGGGCGACGAGGCCCTCGTCGTCCTGCTCACGACGGCGCTCTGCCGCTCGGGCGCCCGCGCCCGCGCCCTCGACCTGGTCACGGGCGAACTCGACCGCTGGCAGAGCGACTACGGCCTCCGGCCACCCGCCCTGCTGAGGCAGCGCGAGCGGCTGGTCACCGGCGGCGGGTGGCACGATGAGGACTGAGGCGAGCATCCTCGGACCGCTCGTCCTGACCGTCGACGCGGTCGACGTCACCCCCTCGGCGGGACGGCAGCGCAGCCTGCTCGCCGCCCTCCTGCTGGAGCCCGACCGGATCGTCCCCCCGGAGGTCCTCGTCGAGGACATGTGGGGGGCCGCTCCCCCGGCCAACGCCGGTGCGCAGTTGCAGAACTACGTGCATCTGCTGCGCAAGAGGATCGAGCGGGCCGGCGGCCCCGGCTCGGGCATGGCCACACTGGAGCGGCACCCGGTCGGCTATGTGCTGCACGTGACGACGACGGACCACGAGCGGTTCGTCGAACTGCTCGGCACGGCCCGCGAGGAGCTCCACTCCGGCGCGTACGAGCGCTGCCAGGACGCGGTCGGGCAGGCCATGCTGCTGTACCGGGGGCCCGCCTTCGCCGGGGTGCCGCGCCACAGCCGCCGTATGACGGACCGGTTGCGGGACATCGAGGCCGACCGCTGCGCGGCCCTCGCCCTGCGCATCGACGCGCGCCTGCGCCTGGGCAGGCACACCGAGGTCGTCCCCGAACTCCGCGCCCTGGTCCAGGAGTACCCGGCGCACGAGGGCTTCCGCACCCAGCTCTCCTTCGCCCTCTACCACGCGGGCCGTACGGCGGAGGCCCTGGAGGCGTCCGCGGAGCTGCCGCCGGGGGCGCGGGCGGCGCTCCGGAGCTCGTTCCGGGGCAGCGGCCGTGAGCTCGTGGGCCCGGTGCGGCAGGGCGCGGGGAGCTCTACCGCGGACGTCGCGCGGCTCCCGGCGCGCCGCCGCCCACCGGCCGGGGACCGGCTGCGCTTCTCGGTGCTCGGCCCCGTGCGGGCGTGGCGCGGCGAGGAGCCGCTGCACACCGGTTCCCCGCAGCAGCGCGGCCTGCTCGCCGCGCTGCTCCTGCGCGGCCACCGCACGGCCACCGCCGCCGAGTTGCTGGAGGACCTCTGGGGGGACGAGCCCCCGCACGCGGCGCTGGCGGCCCTGCGCACGTACGCCTCGCGGCTGCGCAAGGCCTTCGGGCCCGACGGGGACATCCTCGTCAGCGAGTCCGGCGGCTACGCCCTCCACCTCCAGGACGCCTGGTTCGACCTCGACGCCATGGAGGGCCTCGTCGCGGACTCCGGGCGCGCCCGCGGCGCCGGCGACCCCGTCCAGGCCCTGGCCCGGCTCGACGAGGCACTGGCCCTCTGGGACGGCGAGCCGCTCGCCGGCCTGCCCGGCCCCTTCGCCGAGACGCAGCGCAGCCGTCTGGAGGAGTGGCGGCTCCAGCTGACCGAGTCCCGTGTCGAGCTGCGGATGGAGCTGGGGCGGCACGCGGAGGTCGTCTCCGAGCTGACGGCCCTCACCGCCCAGCACCCCTTACGTGAGCGACTGCGCGAGCTGCTGATGCTGGCCCTGTACCGGAGCGGACGGCAGGCCGAGGCGCTCGCCGTCTACGCCGACACGCGGCGGCTGCTGGCCGACGAGCTGGGCGTCGACCCGGGCCCCGCGCTGTCGGAGCTCCAGCAGCGGATCCTGCACGCCGACACCCGGCTGGACCACGACCCGCCCACGGAGGAGGCCGCCGCCGAGCACGTCCCCGGTCCCGTGCCCGTACGCCCCGCGCAGCTCCCGGCGGACGTACCGGACTTCACCGGGCGGGGCGACCTGGTCGGGGAATTGACCCGGACCCTGGTGGCGGACGAGCACCGGGCGACGGCGGTGTCGGTGCTCACGGGCATCGGCGGGGTGGGCAAGACGACGCTCGCCCTGCACGTCGCCCACGCCGTGGGCGACCGCTTCCCCGACGGTCTGCTGTACGTCGACCTGCGGGGCGCGGGCCCGGACCCGGTGGACCCGGCGACGGTGCTGGGCGATTTCCTGCCGGACCTGGGGGTGCCCGCCGCGCGCGTCCCGGCGGGCGTCGCCGCCCGGTCCGCCCTGTACCGGTCGCTGCTCGACCGCAGGCGCACGCTCGTCGTCCTGGACGACGCCCGCGACGCCGGGCAGGTCCGGCCACTGCTGCCGGGGGCGCCGGGCAGTGCCGCGATCGTGACGAGCCGGGCGCGGCTCAGCGGCATCTCGGGGGCGCGTCAGATCGACGTGCCGGTGATGGACCGCGGGGAGGCGCTTCTCCTGTTCACCCGGATAGTGGGCGAGGAGCGGGTGACGGCCGAGCCGGAGGGGTCCCTGGAGGTGGTGGAGGCGTGCGGCCGGCTGCCGCTGGCCGTCCGGATCGCCGGATCCCGGCTCGTCGCCCGCCCTTCCTGGTCCGTGGGCACGCTGGCCGCGAAGCTGGCGAACGAGCGCAGGCGCCTCGACGAGCTGCGGGCCGGCGATCTGGTGATGCGGTCCACGTTCGAGCTGGGCTACGGCCGGCTGACGCCGCCTCTGGCGCGCGCCTTCCGGCTGCTGGGAACGGCGTCCGGGCCGGACTTCTCCCTGCCCGCCGCGGCGGCCCTGCTCGGCTCCGGGGCGGACGACGACAGCCTCGACGAGGTCGAGGAACTACTCGAATCACTGGTCGACAGCAGCCTCCTGGAGTCTCCCGCGCCACTCCGCTACCGGTTCCACGACCTGGTACGGCTCTACGCCCGTGCCTGCGCCCGGCGTGACGAGCCCCCGGAGGAGCGGCGCGCGGCCACCACCCGGCTGCTCGGCTTCCAGCTGTGCTCGGCGACCGTCGCCCAGCTGACCCTGCGTCCACGGGACCGCGGCTCGCGGCACCTGGCGCGGGGGACGGGGTTCGGGCTGTCCTTCGACGACCGCGGGGAAGCCCTGGAGTGGCTCTTCGCCGAGGCGGGGAGCGTGCTCGCCACCGTGGAGGACGTCATGGCGGAGCCGCCGGAGGTCTCCGACGAGGACCTGCGCCGGGCGGTGGACACCCTGTGGGCGATGGGCGACGTCCTGGAGGACGGGGAGAGCGCGGACCGGTTCGCGGACGCGGCCGGAAGCGTCGCGGCCGTCGCGGAGGAGCGCGGAGCGCGGCTCGTCGAGGCACGGGCGCGGTATCTGCTCGTCAAGGGGCACGAGATCGCCGGGCGGATCGAGGAGGCCGAGGCCGAGGTCCGCCGGGCCGAGATCGCCGCCGTCACGGTCAGGGACCCTCTCTCGCTGGGCCACGTGCTGCGGCTGAAGGGCTCGCTCTCCCGCCGCGGCCACGAGCGGGAGCAGGCAGCGAAATACCTCGGCTTCGCCCTCGACGAATTCCGCGGCGACGGGAACGACACGGGCGAGGCGGTCACCTTGGCGAGCCTCTCCCGCCTCCGGCTGGACGGAGGCGGGGTGGACCGGGCGCTGGAGGACGCACGGCACAGCGTGCGGATCCTGCGGGAACCGGGGGGCACCCCGGAGCTGGGCACCGGCCTCAACGCCCTGGGGCTGGCCCTGGAGCGGGCCGGGGACCTCCGGCGGGCGGTCGAGGCGCTCGACGAGGCCCGCGCCCTCTTCCACGAGTGGCACCAGCGGCGCCGGGAAGGGCTGGCGCTGTTCCGGATCGCCAGGATCCGGCTCTCGCAGGGCGCCCCGTCGGTCGCGGCGGACCTCGCGGAGCAGGCGCTCGGCGCCCTGGCCGGCGTCGGCAGCGACCGGCGCCGGGCCAAGGTGCTCCTCCTCCTGGGCCGGGCGCTCGACGGCCTCGGGGAGACGGACCGCGCCCGGAGCGCCTGGCAGGAGGCGCTGTCCCGCTACGGGCCCGAGGACTCTCCCGAGGCCGACACCGTACGCATCCTTCTCGAGACCCAGGCCGCGAGAAGGATGTTCGCCGACCCGGCTACCCCAGGTCGAACGCGTTCCGCAGGCCCAGCCTGTACCGCACGGCGTCCTGCGCCTTGACGACCTCCAGCTCCGGCGCGCGGTAGAGCGGTGTGACCGTGCACCGTTCGGCCCGCGAGCCCACCGTGTCCAGGAGGGCGTTCACGGCGGCGCGGGCCGAGGCGTTGGCGCCTTCCATGGTGGCCAGGTCGACGTCCGTGGTCACGTAGTCGCCGCAGAGGAAGAGGTTGGGGATCGCGGTGACGGCGTCGGGGCGGTTGAACCAGGTTCCCACGGGGTGGATGAGCAGTTGCTCGTCGTTGGTCGGCCGGGGGACGCCGATCTCGACGGCCGGGTCCAGGAACCAGGAGTGCAGCTTGGAGTCGCTGAGGACCGTCCGGCCCGTGTCGTTGAAGCCGGCCTTCAGCTGCGCCCACACCTCGCGGGCGACCTCCTCGCGGGTGCAGTCCTTGGCCTTCTTGCCGTAGAGGATGCCGGGCTTGTCCCACTCGGAGACGTCCACCGAGAGGCAGTCGGCGGCGGTGCCGTCGCCGTAGTCCGCGCGGAAGTCCCGCCCGGACCAGTACTGTGCCTGGCCGACGGCGGTGAGGGACCAGGGCGAGTCGATGTGGTTGATGTGGCCGTGGACGATGGGCGTGGGCTCGGTCAGATAGAACTGGATGCCCGTCATCCAGTCCGTCCGGAGGTCGTCGCAGCGGGCCAGGCGCGGGTCCGCTGCGCGTACGGACGCGTTCCAGGTGGTACGGGCGTGCTCGACCGGCATCGCCGAGACGAAGTGGTCGGCGGTCACCGAGTGGCGGGCGCCGGACGGGTCCTGGACGACGGCCGCGGTGATCCGGCCACCGTCGATCCCCAGGTCCCGTACGGGCCAGCCGACGCGGAAGGTGACGCCCAGCGACTTCAGGTGTGCCACCCAGGGGTCGATCCACGCCTCGTTGGTGGGGGCGTTGAGCACCCGGTCGGGTTCGCCGTCCGCGCCACGGCCCAGGACGTTGAAGAGGAACGCCTCGGTGACGTTGCAGACCGTCCTGGTACTGGCCACCTCCGCCTTGGTCGCCACGATGTTGCGGGTGATGCCGATGGCGAGCAGCCGCTGGTAGTTCGGTGACATCCGGGCGGCCTTGATGTAGTCCCACCAGGGGACGCGCTCCCAGCGTTCGAGCCGGCGCTCGTCGCAGCTGGTGAACCAGACGAGCAGCCGGTTCGCGAAGTAGGCGATCTCGTGGGCCGGGATGTTCCCGAAGGCGTCGAAGAAGCCGGTCAGGGCGCGGAGCAGCGCGTCGGGGGTGAGGACGGGCGGCGGCTTGCCGATGCTGCGGAAGGGGATGCGGATGTCCTCGTGGCCGATGCGGGAGAACAGGACTTCGCTGGACGCGACGAGGTTGTCGTGGCAGCCGTTGGGGTTGCCGGGGAAGGGGATGCGGCGCAGGGTGTCCGGCAGGTTGCGGTAGAAGCCGGGGATGAAGCGGAAGCCGTGCTCGCCGGGCAGCGGTCTGCGGCCGCCCCGGGCGCTGCCGGGCACATCCATGCTGCGGGCCTTGCCGCCCGGTGACTTCTTCTCGTACACCGTCACCTCGAAGCCGCGCTCGGCGAGTTCGTGCGCGGCGGTGAGTCCGGCGACGCCGCCGCCGAGCACCGCGACCTTCCGGCCGCCGGGTGTTCCGCGGGGTGCGGCGGCGGCCGTACCGCCGAGTGCCGCCGTGCCGAGCGCGGCCGTTCCGGCGACGGCCGCCGCCCCGCCGATGAATCCTCTGCGCGTGCTGCCCGTACCGCCCATGTCAGCCCCTACCGTCGGCAACGCCTGTCCTTCCGGCCGCAGGAGCATAGGAGTGTCACCCTGAGCCCGGAAGGGCGCGTCCGACGCGCGGCGGGGCGCCGCGCACAATGGCGCGAAAGCGCCCCAGTCCCGTGGGACGCTTGTGCCACCGGCATCCACGACGAAGGGGACACCCATGGCCGTCGAACCGCTCTCGCAGAAGGACGTCGAGGACCGCCTCCAGGAACTGCCCGGCTGGACCACGGACGGCGACGCCATCAGCCGTACGTACTCCTTCGAGGGCCACTTCCCGGCGGCGGCCATGGTGATCCATATCGCCCAGATCCAGGAGGAGTTGGGACACCACTCTGATCTGACGCTCGGTTACAACACGGTGCGGCTGACGGTGAACACGCACAGTGCGGGCGGCAAGGTGACGGGGCTGGACGTGGAGCTGGCCCGGCGGGTGGAGGCGGTCGCGCCTGCCCATGGGGGGCGCTGAGCGCTTGGCCGGGGGGTGGGTGGGGTGGCGGCGCAGGTGGCGGCCGGGGCGCTTCGCCCGCAGGCCCCTCTCCGCGCGGTGGCGCCTCAACGCCGGCCGGGCCGGATTCCGCCGAGGCCGGCTCTCCCGTGCGGGGAAGGGGCGGGGTGGGTCTTCCCCACTCCGCCCCTTCCCTCTGCATCCGATGTGCGGCTCCGCCGCGTGGCGGGGGCTCCGCCCCCGGCCCCCCTTCCGCGCTACCGCGCGGTGTCCTCAACGCCGACCGGCCGGCTTTCGGGGCGGAGCCCCGCCGCGTGGCGGATACAGCGGGCAGGAGCGGGGGCGGGGAACAAGCCCCCGCCGGGCGCGGCTACCGGACGCGGGCCTCGCTCTCCGGCGGTTCCTCGTCGTCCGGGAGCCGTACGTCCACCACCGCGATGTTGACCTCCACGACCTCCAGGCCCGTCATCCGCTCCACGGCCGAGATCACGTTCTCCCGCACCTCGCCCGCCACCTCCGTGATCGGCACCCCGTAGGCGACGACAAGGTCGAGGTCCACGGCCGTCTGCCGCTCCCCCACCTCGGCCTTCACCCCGCGCGTGACGTTCGACCGGCCGCCCGGCACCCGTTCGCGCACCGCGCCCAGCGTGCGGGCGAAGCCGCCGCCGAGGGCGTACACACCGGGCACCTCGCGGGCGGCCAGGCCGGCGATCTTCTCCACGACGCCGTCGGCGATGGTGGTCCGGCCGCGGGTGGCGGCGGGGGTGTGCGCGCCGGGGGTGCTGACCTGGACGGTGGTGCCGGTGGTGGTGCCGGTGGTGGTGCCGGTGGTGGTGTCCGCGCCGACGCCGGTTCCGGTGCCGCGCTTGCCGGCCGGGCCGGCGGGCTGGGGGGAGCTCGTCGTTTCCGTCGTCATCGCCGTCTCTCCTTCGGCTCTGCGGATCGTCGGGGGCGCGCTGCCCGACTTCTGTCCGCGTGGGGACGGCTTATCCCTGACCGGGATGAGGGCGGGGGTGGTTTTCCCCTACCCGCCGCTTCCCACTGCATCCGATGTGCGGCTCCGCCGCGTGGCGGGGGCTTCGCCCCCGGGCCCCCTGTCCGCGCTACCGCGCGGTGGCCTCGAACGCGGCCGGGGCAAGCGGGCCTGGGCGAAGCCCCCCGCCACGCGGCGGAGATGCAGCGGGAAGGCGCGGGTGGGGAAAAACCGTTCACACCAACCCCCGCCCCCTCCGGAACCGGCCCGCCTCCTCCCCCGGGTCCACCACCGGCTCCGGATACCCCCCGCGGTCCCGTTCCGGCAGCCGCCAGGGCTCGTGCACCGCCCGTCCCTCCACCCCGCGGAGCTCCGGCACCCAGCGCCGCACGTACTCCCCGCGCGGGTCGAACCTCCTCGCCTGGGTCAGGGGGTTGAGGACCCGGTTCGGGCGGGTGTCGCTGCCGGTGCCCGCCACCCACTGCCAGTTCAGCTGGTTGTTCGCCACGTCCCCGTCGACGAGGAGGTCCAGGAAGTGCCGGGCGCCCAGGCGCCAGTCGAGGTACAGGGACTTGGTGAGGAAGCTCGCCGCGAGCAGCCGGGCCCGGTTGTGCGTCCAGCCCTCGTGGGCCAGTTGCCGCATCGCCGCGTCGACCACCGGATAGCCCGTACGGCCCTCCCGCCACGCCGCGAGCTCGCGGGCGTCCTCGTGCCAGCGGTCGTGCCGGGGGCGGTAGTCGTGCCAGGACGCGTCCGGGCGGGCGGCCAGCAGCTGGTGGTGGAAGTCGCGCCACGCCAGCTGCCGTACGAACGCCTCGGCGCCCTCCCCCGGGCCGCCCGCCCCGCCCCCGGCCGCCGCCCGCGCCCGCGTGACCAGTTCCACCGGCGACAGACAGCCGAAGTGGAGGTACGGCGAGAGCCGCGACGTGGCGTCGCCCGCCAGGTCGTCGTGGCGGTCGGCGTAGCGGGCCAGCCCGCCGCGCCGCCAGGCGTCGAAGCGGCGGCGGCCCGCCCGCTCGCCGCCCTCGGGCAGGGCCGGTGAGAGCGGCGCGTCCCGGCCGGTCAGGGCCGCGGCCGAGGGGAGCGGCTCCGAGCGCACCTCGGGCACCCGGAGGGCGCGCGGGGCGTCCGCCACCGGCCGTAGCGCCTCGGCGGACCAGCGGCGGAAGTAGGGGGTGAACACCGCGAAGTGGTCCCGGCCCGCGGGCAGCACGGCGCCCGGGGCGACCGCCGTGATCACGGCGTCGTGCACGCGCAGCCCGCGCCCGTCCGCCTCCAGCGCGGTCCGCAGCCGTTCCTCGCGGCGCAGGGCGAAGCCGCTGACGCCGCCCGCGAGGTGCACCTCCCCCGCGCCCGTCCCGGCGGCCACCCGGCAGGTCTCCTCGACCACGTCCCCGCGCCGCACCACCAGCCGGCCGCCCCGTTCGCGCAGCCCCGCGTCCAGGTCGGCGAGGCAGTCGGCCAGGAACGCCGCGCGGTTGGGCACCGCGAAGCCCGTCGCGGCGAGGTCCTCGTCGACGACGAAGAGGGGGACGACCCGCCGCCCGGCGCGGACGGCGCCGCGCAGTACGGGGTTGTCACGCAGCCGCAGATCCGCGGTGAACAGGGCGATCGCTGCATCCACCCGCCGATTGTGCGCCCCCGGTGTGCCGGGCGCCCGTTCGCGGGGCCGTCACTACCAGGTGATGTTGAGCCAGGGACTGCCCGGGTCGGCGGCGAGCGTCCGGTGGGCCTGCCGCGCGGCGTGGCCGGGGTCCTCCGCGCCCTGGCGCAGCGCCCGGCCCAGCAGGAACCCCGCGGAGAACGACTGCCAGGAGGGGTACGCGCGGGCGCTGCGGACGCCCGCCTCCACGACGACCCGTTCGGCCTCCGCCGGGTCGCAGCAGCGGGCGGCCAGGCCCAGCCGGGCGACGGCGACCGCGCACCCGAGGTCGTACGCCACCGCCGAGCAGGCGCGGCCGTCCGGCGGCAGCAGACCGTCCCGGCGGAGCCCGTCCTCGCACCCGGCGACGCGGACGACGACGTCGTCCAGGGCGCGGATCTCCTCTCGGGAGGCGGCGCGGTGCAGCATGACGTGCGTGACGGACTGCCGCCACCGGTCGGTCGCCGGCACCCGGCCCTCGTGCTCCGCCATGCCCTCGCGGGCGCGCAGCGCGAACTCCGCGTCGCGCCCGGCCCCCTCCCCGGCGAGGAGGCGGTCCGTCAGCCACCGCCATCCGGTCGGGTCGGTGACGCCCCAGGCGTCGCGCAGGGCCGCGCGGTCGGCGTCGTAGTCGTGGTGGACCGCGCCGAGGACGTTCCAGGGCAGCGCCTCGGCCACGGCGAGGGGCGCGCCGCAGGCCAGGCCCCGCGCGAGCGGTCCGTGCAGCGGTCCGGCGAGGCTCGTCACCAGCACGCCCGCGGCGGGGCGCGGGGTATCCGCGCAGACCTCCAGCCATGCCTCGCGGTCCAGCGGGGTGGCCGGGACGGCCGTCCCGCCGGGCAGGCCGGGGTTCACGGCCAGCCACCACTTGTCGTGGGGCCACTCCTGGGCGAGTTCGGCCAGCGAGGTCCGCTGGAAGACCCAGTCGGGCCGCCAGGGCGGCAGCGCGCCACGGGTCAGCACGGGGAGGGCGCGCTTGCCGGTCACCGGATCGCGGTAGGGGGCGAGCGGCGCGGGCGGTACGAGGCCGTCCGCCTCGGCCCTGGCGACTCCCACGAACAGGTCCGCCTCGGCGAGCGCGCCGATCTGGCCGTCCCAGTCCCCGCGCGCCGTCGACTCGTGGAGCCTCCGCTCGATGTCGGTCGGCGGTGTCCAGGGCGCGAACTGCATGACCGGGAGTCTAGGGAAGGGGCGGCGCGGCGCCGGCCGCGGGGCCGCCCGCGGAGCCCGCGGGCTGTACGGGCGCCCCCGAGCCGGTGCCGTACCGGTGGCCCGGCGGCCCCGGCGACCCGGGCAGCCCCGCAGCCCGATCGTCCGGCGACGGATCAGTACTGGTCGAACTCGTCCGGGTCCGGGCCCAGCCGGGTGCCGCTGTCGAGGCCGGCGAGCGTCCCGAGGTCGTCGGCGTCCAGCTCGAAGCCGAAGACGTCGAGGTTCTCCCGGATCCGCGAGGGGGTCACGGACTTCGGGATGGCCACGTTCCCGAGCTGGAGGTGCCAGCGGAGCACGATCTGGGCGGGCGTCCGGCCGTGCTTGGCGGCGAGGCCCGCGATCGTGGCGTCCTCCAGCAGGCCCTTGCCCTGGCCGAGGGGTGACCACGCCTCGGTGGTGATGCCGTGGCGGGCGTGGAAGGCGCGGAGCCCGGACTGGGCGAGGTGGGGGTGCAGCTCGATCTGGTTGACCGCGGGGACCACGGAGGTCTCGTCGAGGAGCCGCTCCAGGTGCGGGACCTGGAAGTTGGAGACGCCGATCGCCCGGGCCCGGCCGCTCTCCGCGATCTCCGCGAAGGTCCGCAGGATCGTCAGGTAGTCGTCGCGGAAGGCGCGCGGCCAGTGCAGCAGGTAGAGGTCGACGTGGTCGAGGCCGAGCTTGGCCAGCGAGGCGTCGAACTCCCGCAGGACGTTGTCGCGCGTCCAGGTCTCGGAGGCGCTGTTCCACAGCTTGGTCGTGACGAACAGGTCGGCGCGGGGGATGCCCGACGCGGCGAGGGCCTTGCCCGTGCCCTCCTCGTTCCCGTAGACCGCCGCCGTGTCGATGCTGCGGTAACCGGCTTCCAGGGCGGTCGCGACGGCCGTGGTCGCCTCGGCGTCGGGGACCTGCCAGACGCCGAAGCCGAGCCGCGGCATCTCGACGCCGTTGTTGAGGGTGATGGTGGGGACCATGCTCACGAACACTCGATTCTTACGGTTCTCGCCTTACTCGTTACTCGGAGGAGCAACGGGCTCCCACCCAGATCCATTCCCGATACACGCATTATGGATATGCGCTGTTCGGGCGGATCTGCCGCGTGCGCCACAAAGGGTCGCGGACTCCAGGGCGATTCTTTCTTGACCGACCGTTCCAGATACCGCTACCTTGATCACGTGGCCAGGACAAAGGAATTCGACCCCGACGCCGCCCTTCAGTCAGCCCTGGAGCTGTTCTGGGAGCGCGGCTACGAGGCGACGTCGATGGCGGACCTCGTCGGACACCTCGGCGTCGCGCGGGCCAGCCTCTACGCGACGTTCGGGAACAAGCACGAGCTGTACCTGAAGGCACTGGAGCGCTACGGCGAGCAGTCCACCGTCCTGGAGGAGCTGTCGCAGCCCGGCCCGGCACTGCCCGCGGTGCGGGCGCTGATCCGCCGCTTCGCCGACGAGTCGGCCTGCGACGAGCTGCGGCGCGGCTGCTTCATCACCAACACGGCGGTGGAGCTGGCGCCGCACGACCCGGCCGCGGGCCGGCGCGTCGAGCGGAGCTGGGACGGCCTGGAGACGGCGCTGACCTCGGCGCTGATGCGGGCCAGGGCACAGGGCGAGCTGCCCGCCGGGCGGGACCCGGCGGGGCTCGCGCGGATGCTGCTCGTACTCATGCAGGGCATGCGGGTGGTGGGGAAGGCCGCGCCCGCCGGCTCGGCCCGACTGCGGGACGCGGCCGACCAGGCGCTGTCCCTGCTGGACTGACCCGTCAGGGTCCCCGCTGAACCGACCCGTCAGGCAGACACCGCCTTCGCCGGACCGGCCCGTCAGGGCCGAGGACCCGGGGCCGTCGGCCGGTTTCGCCGACGGCGTGGCTCCCCTGCCGCTCCGCATGCCCTTATTCAAGAACGACCGTTCTTTTTATTCCATCGTTTTCTTCATCTTCGAGGAGTCATCCCATGACCGCACGCTTCACCGGCAAGACCGTCCTCGTCACCGGCGGCGGCACCGGCATCGGCCGGGCCATCGCGCTCGCCTTCGCCCGGGAGGGCGCCAAGGTCGTCGTCGCGGGCCGCCGGGAAGAGCCCCTGAAGGAGACCGTCGGCCATGTGGAGGCCGAGGGCGGCGAGGCCGTCGCGATCACCGCGGACGTCACGCGGGCGGAGGACGTACGGGCCCTCGTGGAGCGGACCGTCGAGCGCTTCGGCGGGCTCGACGTGGCGGTCAACAACGTCGGGATGCTCACGGCCCCCGCCAAGATCGCCGACATCGACGAGGACGACTGGGACCGGCTGATGGACACCAACCTCAAGGGGATCTGGCTGTCCATGAAGTACGAGATCGGCCACATGCGCGCTCATGGCGGCGGCGCGATCGTGAACATCGCGTCCAACCTCGGCGCGCACATGCGCCTGGGCACGCTCGGCGCGTACGCGACCAGCAAGGCCGCGGTCTCCACGCTCACCCGCAACGCCGCGCGGGACCACATCGGCGACGGGGTCCGGATCAACGCCGTCAGCCCGGGGCCCGTGGAGACCCCGATGTCCTCCCGGCCCGGCGAGTCCTCGCTGGACAAGGCCGAGCGGATGAGCCGCGACGTGCCGGTCGGCCGCGCGGGGACCCCGGACGAGATCGCCGCGGCCGTGCTCCACCTCGCCTCGGACGAGGCCGGCTACACCGTGGGCGCCGACCTCGTCCTCGACGGCGGCATCACCGCTTGACGGGCTCGGCGGGCTCGGCGGGCTCGGCCGCTTCAGCGGCTTCGGCAGTCCCGGCGGCGGGCACGGTGGCCACTGCCTCCCCGGCCGCCTCCGCCGTCCCGGCCGCCTCCCCCGCCGGGCGGCGGGCCGCCAGCCAGACGTAGACGATGATGCCGGTGAAGAGGAAGAGCACGCCCTGGTAGACCGCGGCGTAACCGGCCCCGGCGACCAGCCAGAAGGAGAAGGCGAACGCGCCGAGCGCGAGCACCATGTCACGCGTGAACCGGGCCGGGCGGACCTTGTCGCGCCGGCCGGTCAGCAGGAAGTACATCTGCGCGGCGGCGGCCAGCAGGTACGGGACGGTCGCCGAGAAGGTCGTGATCAGGACGAGGATCTCGAAGACCCCGGCCACCCCGGTGGTGTAGTTGAAGACCGTCAGCAGCGTGGCGAGGACCGTGGCGGTCAGCACGCCGAACGTCGGCACCCCGCGCCGCTTCTTGGCGAAGACCGCCGGGAACAGCCCGTCCTTGGCGGCGGCGTACGGGGCCTGGGCGCTCATCAGCGTCCAGCCGTTGAGCGCGCCCACGATGGAGATCACGGCGCAGGCGGCGATCAGCGTGCCGCCCCACTCGCCGCCGAACATCACGTTGACCGCGTCGGAGAACGGGGCGGTGGACGTGACGAGCTTGTCGTGCGGGACCGAACCGAAGACCGAGAGGGTGCCCAGGAGGTAGACGACGGCCGCGCCGATGGTGCCGAGCACGCTGGCCCGTCCGACGTTGCGCTCCGGGTCGCGGACCTCGCCGGCGCTCATCGCGGCGGACTCGACGCCCACGTAGCTGTACAGCAGGATCGCCGCGGAGGCGGTCAGCCCGCCGGTCCAGTTGCCGTCGCCGGCGGTGAAGGAGCCGAGGTTGCCGGGGTCGAAGAAGAACAGCCCGATGACCGCGACGAACAGCAGCGGGACGAACTTCATCACCGTGGAGATCATCTGCACGGCGCCCACCCAGCGCGTGCCCGCCAGGTTCGCCAGGGCGGGCAGCCAGAGCATGGCCAGCGCCACCAGCAGGTCCTGGGACTTCGAGCCCCCGCCGGTCAGCACGTGGAAGTAGCCGACGCCCGCGACGGCGAGGGCGGCGTTGCTGACCCAGGTCATGGTCCAGAACGACCACGCGGAGAGGAAGCCGGCGAAGTCGCCGAAGGCCTCACGGGCGTAGACGTACGGGCCGCCGGTGCGCGGATGGCGCTCGGCGAGCCGGCCGAAGACCAGCGCCAGTGCGATGGCGCCGACCGTGAGGACGCCGAAGGCCAGCAGGCTCACCGTGCCGAAGGGCGCGACGGAAGCCGGCAGCAGAAAGATGCCGCCGCCGATGATGTTGCCCATGACCAGGGCCGTGGCGGTCGGTAGGCCGAAGCGGCGGGTGTGTGTGCCGTCGGTGTCGTGCATGAGGTGGTGCGCCTCTCGTCCTGCGGGCAGGTCGCGGGGTCGTGCGACAGCGCATGGTGCAACGGAGCGCACCCCTCCGCAAAATCACTCGGTTTTGTCCCGCAGGGCGGGCCCGGTGACCGCAAAAGGTGCTGGCATATCGCCCACGGGCAGTGATTCGTCCGCCCGCCGATCAAGCGGAATCCGGTCCACCGGTATTTGGGGCTCCGTGGCCTCCCGCAGCCACCGCCGCAGCACCCGGTGCACCCGCTCCGCGCCCACCAGCTCCGCGCCGTCCGGCACCGGCGCGCTCAGCTCCTGGGGCCACAGCAGGAACGGGCGGCCCTGCTCGCCGCCCAGCCCGCCGTGCGAGCCGATCTGCTCCTCGAAGGCGTGCACCGCGCCCGTCGCCGGGTCGTAAGCGGAATTGACCATGATGTCCGCCGTGTGCGGGAACCCGGCCGTGCGCCGCACGGCCTCCGCCGCGCCCGGCCCGAGGGCCCGCAGCGGGCTCTCCCCGACCACGTCCCCGGTCTCCAGGCGGTGCTCGGCGCCGTCCGGCCCCAGCACCACCGGGCCGTGCTCCTCCGACCGTACGAGCAGGAAACCGATCCCCGGGTGGTCGGCGAGGACTCGCAGCAGCCCGGGGTGACGGCGGTCGATCTCCTCGCGGCTCGCGCGGCCCGGCAGGTCCGGGAAGGAGACCAGGCCGAGGTTGCCCGAGGCCAGCACGACCGGCGGCCGGCCGGCCCCGGACGCTCCCGCCGCCCGCGCCCGCAGCACCAGCTCCTCCAGTGTCAGGCCGTAGCGGCCGGCGAAGGTCTCGCCGGGGCTCTGGCCGTGGTCCGAGAGCAGCACGATCCGGTACGGGCGCGGCGCGTGCCGGACCACCCTGGCGATCAGCGCGACGGCCCGGTCCAGGTCCCGCAGCACCTGGTGGGTGTCGCGGCCGCGCGGGCCGGAGTGATGGGCGACCTCGTCGTAACCGACGAGGTCGGCGTAGACGGAGGTGCGGCCGGAGAGGACGTCACCGAGGACGGCGGCGACGACCACGTCCCGCTCGACGACCGTCGCGAAGGCGCGCACGAAGGGGTAGAGACCACCGCGCGGCAGGCGCGGGGACTCCCGGCGGATCCTGGCCCGGAGGGACTGCCCGATCTCGCGGAGGACCTCCGCGACGTAGGAGACGGCGGTGCGGGTGGCGTTGGCGGGGTCGGAGAAGTAGGCGAAGTAGCCCGAGCGCGAGCGGTTGTGCCGGCCGCGCCGGGCGGCGACGGACAGCACGAGGGCGACCTGGTCCGCGCCGCCGCTGAAGAGGTTGCCCCGGCTGGCGCCGTCGGCGGCGAGCAGCCCGCCGTCGCCGGTGCGGGCGACGGCGCGCCGCTGGAGCTCGGCGGCCCCGGCCGGCCGGCCGCTGACGAGCACCTCGCCGGTCTCCTTCTCGTACCAGCGGAAGGCGGGCACGTCCTCGTTGGAGCCGTGCAGGATGGCGAGCTGGCTGGCGCCCGTCTGGCTGGACCAGTCGGTGCGCCAGGGGGTGAGCCGGTGGCTGGTGGCCGCCCATCCGGCGAGGGTCGGCATCAGCGGCCCCTTGCGGCGCCCGCCGGAGCCCCGGCGCTCGCGCAGGGCGTCCCGGAGCACGTCGTGGCCGACGCCGTCGAGCTGGAGGAAGACGGTGCCGGGCGCCGGGCGTGGGCCGGCGCGCTCGCCGCTCCGGCGCCGACCGCGGCCGGCGAGCCGGGCCAGCCTGCGCCCGTACGCGGCGTCGTCGCGCATGGCGAGGAAGGTGCCCGCCGCGGACGAGGCCGCCGACATCGCGGCGGCCACCACCACGGCGGTCTCCGGTTCGGCGGCGCCGCTGCCCACGGGGATCAGGGCGAGCGCGATCAGCAGCAGCGACCCGTTGAGGAAGAAGACCAGCAGCCCCAGTACGAACGCGGGCACCAGCAGCAACGCCCGTACCAGCACCGGCCAGACCACGGCGCCGAGCAGGCCGAACACCCCCGCGCCCAGCGCCGCGGCGATCGCGACTCGGGTGGCGCTCTCGCCGTCGGCGGACTGGAGCCGGAAGTCGGGCAGGACGGCGGCGAGGACCAGCATCGTGACCGTGCCGGCCGCCCAGGGACCGACGACCTCCCGCCACCGCTCCCTGGCCGACCTGCCGAAACGACGAATCGAGTCGCGCGCACGCCCCATGCTTGAAGGGTAGGCGAAGGCTCCGGAAGGCCCGGGTCCCTTCCCCGGCGGTCCTGGGAATCTCCCCGGACCACGTCATGTCCACTGCTGCACGAGACCGCCCCAAGTCCCCTTTCTCCCGATTCTCCCAATCCCCCGAGACGAAGCGAGCCCCGGATGAACGACCGGCACACCCCGACCCCGCACCCCACCGGATCCGCGTCCGGCCCCGCCCCGGCGTTCGGCATCGCCGACCCGGCGGGGTTCGGCCGGGGCGTCTTCCACGAACGCCACCCCGCCCTGATCCGGCGGCTCTGCGAGAGCAACCCCTACGGCCCCGGGCAGCGCTCCCGGCTCCGGGAGCTGGTGGCGGAGTCGGCCTCGGACACCGCCGTCGTCCGGCCGCCGGAGGAGACGACGCCGGGCCGGGAGCGGTGGCTCGCGTGGGGGCGGGAGTACTTCGGCGAGCCCTGGCGCGACGTGCCGTTCCTCTGGGCCGAGAGCTACTTCTACCTGCGGCTCCTGGAGTGCGTCGGGTACTTCGCGCCGGGGCCCTGGCAGGGGGTGGACCCGTTCGCCCCCATGAAGGCCGCCGAACTGGCCGATCCCGCGCTGGAGGCCGACACCGCGTGGCTGGACGGGCTGGACCGCTCGGAGCCGGCCGAGGCGTTCCGCGCCCTGCTGCTGGCGTCCCTGTACGGCAACCGCGCGGATCTCGGCTTCCGGCTGGTGCGCGACGGCGGCGCCGAGGACGGCGTCCCCCTGCTCGCCGACGACGGCGAGGCGCTGTGGCGGCACCTGAGCGGGCGTCCCCCGGGCGACGTCCACGTGATCCTGGACAACGCGGGGCGCGAGCTCCTCGCCGACCTGCTGCTCGTCGACCACCTGCTGCTGACCCGGCGGGCCGAGTCGGTCGTCCTGCACGTCAAGCCACGGCCCTACTTCGTCTCCGACGCGGTCACCACGGACGTACGGGACTGCCTGGTGCGGCTGTCCTCCTTCGACGGCGAGGCGGGAAAGGCCGCGGGGCGGCTGCGGGAGGCGGCGGCCGCCGGGCGGCTGCGCGTGGAGGGCGACGACTTCCTCTGCTCCCCGCTCGGTTTCGGCGAACTGCCCGGCGGGCTGCGGGCGGCGCTCTCCTCGGCCGCGCTGTGCGTGTTCAAGGGGGACCTCAACTACCGGCGCCTGGTGGGCGACCGGGCCTGGCCTGCGACGCGGCCGTTCGCGGAGGCGGTCGCGGGGGTGCCGGGCCCGCTCGTGGCGCTGCGCACGCTGAAGTCGGACGTGGTGGTCGGGCTCCGGCGGGAGACCGTGGACCGCGTGGAGGCGGCCCGGCCGGGGTGGCGCACGGACGGGTCGCAGGCGCTGGTGCAGGCGCGGCTGGAGGGCTGAGCGGGGCGTACGGACGTGACGAATCCGTACGGCGGGGCGTCTTCCGTGCGGGACGAGCCGGCGTCTCCGTACGGGACGGCCGGACGTGGCCGTACGGGACGGCCCGACGTGGCCCTGCGGGACGGCCCGACGTGGCCCTGCGGAATGCCGCCGACGTCCCCGTGCGGGATAGCCGACGTCTCCGTACGGGATAGCCGACGTCTCCGTACGGGATAGCCGACGTCTCCGTACGGGATAGCCGACGTCTCCGTACGGGCCGTGCGTTTCCCACCGTTCGTCACGGCTCCCGCATTCACCGGTGACCCTGCCGTCCCAGGGCTTTCACCCCGCCCCGGCTGGGCAGGATGCCGGCATGACCACCCTTCGTACCCCTCGACTGACGCTGCGCCGCTGGCGCGAGGACGACCTCGGCCCGCTGGCAGAGATCAACGCCGACCCGGAGGTGATGCGCTGGATCGGCGACGGCTCGGTGCTGGACCGGGAGGAGACGGCGGCGGCCGTCGCGCGGTGGGAGCGGGAGTGGGAGGAACGGGGGGTCGGGCTGTTCGCGGTGGAGGTGCGGGAGACGGGCCGGCTGGCCGGGTTCGCGGGGCTGTCCGTGCCCGAGTACCTGCCGGAGATCCTCCCGGCGGTGGAGATCGGCTGGCGGCTCGGCCGTTCCCACTGGGGGCGGGGCCTGGCCACCGAGGCCGCGCGGGCGGTGCTGGACTTCGCGCTGCGGGACCGTGGCGTGGGCCGGGTGGTGAGCGTGCACCGGGTGGGCAACGACTCCTCCGCGAAGATCATGCGCAAGCTCGGGATGCGGCGGGACCGCGAGACGACGGATCCGGTGCACCGGGTGCCCGTGTGTGTCCATGTCATCGAGGTGGCGGGGGGTCGCCCGTAAGGTGGGAGGCGCGGACGAGTCCTGGAGGTGCCCGGTGCCGGTGGAGATCACCTGGTGGGGGCATGCCACCGTGACGGTGGAGGACTCGGGTACGCGCGTGCTGACCGATCCGCTGTTCGTCCGGCGGCTGGCGCATCTGCGCCGCCGCCGGGGCGCGGTCCCGCCGCCGGCGGCGGCCGTCGCGAACGTCGTCCTCGTCTCGCACCTGCACGCGGACCATCTGCACCTCCCGTCCCTGGCCCGGCTCGCCCCCGGTACGCGCCTGGTGGTGCCCCGGGGCGCGCCGGCCGCGGTGCCGGGCCTGGGCAGGCTGGCCGCGGCACGGGGCCTGCGGATCAGCGAGGCGGGCCCCGGGGACGTGGTGCGCTGCGGCGAGGTGCGGATACGGGCGGTGCACGCGGAGCACGACGGGCGCAGGCTGCCGTACGGGCCGCACCGGGTGCCGGCGCTCGGCTATGTGGTGCACGGCGAGGCGGCGACGTACTTCGCCGGGGACACGGGCTGGTTCGAGGGCATGGCGGACGAGGTGGGGACGGTGGACGTGGCGCTGCTGCCGGTCGGCGGCTGGGGCCCGTTCCTGGGCCACGGCCACCTGGACGCGGGCCGGGCCGCGCGGGCCCTGGCCCGGCTCGGGGCGCCGGTGGCGGTGCCGGTGCACTACGGCACGTACTGGCCGATCGGCATGGACGGGGTGCGCCCGCACGAATTCCACGCGCCGGGCGAGGAATTCGTCCGCCTCGCGGGGCGGCTCGCGCCGAAAGCCACGGTGCACCGGCTGGGCCACGGCGAGTCCGTGCGGCCGTTGGGGGCGGTGTGATCGGTCCGCTCGCCGGGGCGGTGGCCCGGGCGGTACCGCCGGAGTCGACCCAGCAGGCCGTCGGCTACCCCTCGTTGTTCCTCCTGGTCGCGCTGGGCGCCCTGGTGCCGGTGGTGCCGACGGGGGCGGTGGTGAGCTCGGCGGCCGTGGTGGCCTTCCACCAGAGTTCGCCGTTCTCCCTGCTGTGGGTCTTCCTGGCCGCCTCGGCCGCGGCGTTCCTCGGCGACATGGCGCTGTACGGACTCGGCCGGCGCGGTGTCGCCTCCCGCAACGGCTCGCGCTGGCTGAACCGCCTCCGCGACCGCGCCTCCCCCGAACACCTGGCCCGTGCCCGCACGAAACTCGACGAGCACGGGGTGACGGTCCTCGTCCTGTCCCGCCTGCTCCCGGCGGGCCGCATCCCCGTGATGCTGGCCTGCCTCCTCTCCCGCGTCCCCCCGTCCCGCTTCGCCCGCGGCGACGCCCCGGCGTGCCTGGCCTGGGCGGCGACGTACCAGGTCATCGGCGTCCTCGGCGGCTCGCTCTTCGCCCGGCCGTGGCAGGGGGTGGTGGCGGCGGTCGCGGTGACGGTGCTGGTGGGGGCGGTGCCTTCGGTGTGGCGGCGGGTGCGGTAGCCGGCTCCGCCGGGTCCGACCGCCCACGTGCCATCCGGTCTCCGGGCCTCCGGACGCCCGTGGCTTTCACCGACCCGGCGTCAGCACCCGGGAGCCGCCCACCGGGAGGTCCCAGAGGTTCTCTCGGGGGCGGCCCGTCGCGGACCAGGCGGCGCGGACGCGGTGGAGGGGTTCGAGCGGGGGCTCCGCGGAGAGCAGGAAGGTCGACCAGTGCATGGGGGCCATCGCGCGGGCGCCCAGGTCCTGGCAGGCGCGGACGGCCTCCTCGGGGTCGGTGTGGACGGGGCCGAGCATCCAGCGCGGGTCGTACGCGCCGATGGGCAGCAGGGCCAGGTCGATGCCGGTGTAGCGGTCGCCGATGCGGGAGAACCAGTGGCCGTAGCCGGTGTCGCCGGCGAAGTAGACGCGCTGCCCGGCCGGGGAGGTCAGCACCCAGCCGCCCCACAGCGAGCGGCAGGTGTCGGTCAGGGTGCGTTTGCTCCAGTGGTGGGCGGGGACGAAGTCGAAGCGGACCGGGCCGGCCGGGCCGGGCAGTTCGACCGCCTCCCACCAGTCGAGCTCGGTGACCCGGGTGAAGCGGCGGCGGCGCGCCCAGCGGGCGAGGCCGGCGGGCAGCAGCAGCGGGGTGTCGCGGGGCAGCCGCTTGAGGGTGGGCGCGTCGAGGTGGTCGTAGTGGTTGTGGCTGATGACGACCGCGTCGACGGGCGGCAGGTCCTCCCAGCGGACCCCGACCGGGGTGAGCCGGGGCGGCGTGCCGAGGATCCTGCGGGACCAGACGGGGTCGGTGAGGACGGTGAGGCCGCCGACGCGCAGCACCCAGCTGGCGTGCCCGGCCCAGGTGACGGCGGTCGTAGCCGCGTCGACGACGGGCAGCGGGCCGGGCTCGACCGGCAGCGCCGGGACCTCCCGGAGCGCCTCCGGGCTCGGCCGCAGCCTGCCCTCGCGGGCCAGTCTGGCCAGGGCGCGGACGCCGGGCAGCGGCGCGGTGAGGCGGTCGACGAAGGACCGTGGCCAGACGCGTCGTTCGCCGAGGGGGCGGGGATCGCCGAGCGGGCGGCGCTCGGCGAGGGAGCGCTCGGTCTGTTCGGTCATCGAGGGGGCTCCATTCGGTGGGGAACCGGGGCGGTGCGCCGCGCGGCCCCGGGCGACGGCCGGGGCCCGCGGCCGCGGGCCGGCACCGTGGCCGGGGCGGGCGGGCGCGGGGCGCGACGGGCGCGGTCGGTACGTACGGGGTGGCCGGGCCGGCCCGAGGGGCCGGCCGGGCTCGGGGTGCCGGGGGTGCCGGTGCGGACGGAAGCGGTCGGCACGACGGTAGGTCAGCCCGCCGCGAGCCGGCTGAACGCCGATGCGAATTCGGTCAGTGCCGCGCCGACCTCCGGCAGGGCCAGCGGATCCGGGCTGTCCAGGGCGCGTTGCCGCTGGTCGTCGGTGGTGCCGAGGAGCGGCGGGGTGGACAGCCGGACCCGGAGGTCGTCGGGGGCGTCGCCGAAGCGGTGACCGCCGGGCACGGGGCGGCCCAGAGCCGCGCTGAGGTGGGCCTCCAGCTCCACGGAGTCGGTGATGGCGCGGGCGGCGAGGGCGCCGCGCAGCTCGCCGAGGTCGGCGTAGAGATAGGGGCCGGCCTCCGGGGGACGGCTGAGCACACCGAGCTTGTCGAGCCGCTCGCGGGCCGCCGTGGCCAGAGTGGCGTAGAGCCGGACGGCGGCGGCGGTACGGGCGCGCACGGGCGCGGGCTCGGCGAGGGCGTACGCGGCCGCCTCGGCCACGGGGGGCGGCAGTTCGGCCCGTACGGCGGTGAGGGCGGTGGTGACTCGGGCGCGGAGCACCGGACCGCGGCCGGTGGCGGGGAAGCGGGCCACGGCGACGGGCCAGGCCGTGGGGGCGAGGGCGCCCGCGAGGTCGGTGAGGACGACGACGTCCTCGGGCCACATCTCGGCCGGGCCGAGGAAGACGGTGCCGCCCGGGTCGTGCCGCGTGTCGCGCCAGGTCTCGTCGCTGATGACGGTCAGCCGCTCGGCGATCGCCGCCTCGCAGACCTCGTGCAGGAGTTCGGGCGGGGCGACGCTGCCGGTGGGGTCGTCGGCGACGGACAGCAGCAGCACCCGGGGCCGGCCGCCCTCGGCGCGGATCCGGCGCACGGTCTCCAGCAGGGCGAACGGGTCGGGGACGCCGCCGCACTCGGCCGGTACGGGCACGTGGAAGGCGGGCCGCCCGGCGAGCCTGGCGAGCGGCGCGTACCAGGCGGCGCAGGGCCGGGTGAGCAGGACGTCGCCGCCCGCCGCGGCGAGCAGGGCGAGCAGCAGCGGCTGGGCGCCGGGCGCGGCGACGACGTGGCCGGGGTCGGTCGGCAGGCCGCGGCGCGCCCAGTAGCCGCAGGCGGCGGCGAGCAGGCCGAAACCCCCTCCCGGGGGTTCGGGCTCGCTCCGCGCGGCGGCTCCGGCCAGCCGCGCGGCGAGCTCCGGCAGCACGGGCAGGCCCCGCTCCGGCGCGGCACCGGCCGGCAGCGCCGGAAGGCTCGCCTGCATCTGTCCGTACCTCCGCCCGCGTCCGTCCTGCGTCCACCTTCGCAGATCATGGGTGGCGCGGCGGTGCGACACGGGCCGGGAGGGTGAGCGTCGGCCGGGCGGCTCAGGCGCGGCCGAGGGTCCGTCCGAGGCCCTGGCCACGGGTGGCGATCACGGTGTCGGCCACCTCGGCGAGCCTGAGGTTGGTGTGCTGGGAGTGCCGGCGCAGTACCGCGAGTGCCTCGTCGGCGTCACAGCCCAGGGCGCACATGACGATGCCGCGGGCCTGGTCGACGGCGGGCCGGCGGCGCAGCGCCGTGTCGAGCTGGTCGACCTCGGCGAGGGCGGCGCGGTAGCGGCGGTCGCGGTCGAAGCCGGAGGCGGCGAGGTCGCCCAGCTCCTCGGCGGCGCCCCGGCAGGGGGCGTCCAGGCAGCCGGGGCGGAAGCCGTAGACCGTCAGCGCCAGGTCCAGGGAGTCACGGCGGAAGACGAGCGTGGCGCTGGAGCGCAGGCCCGCGTCGAGGGCCCTGGCCCGGTAGCGCGGCCAGCGGTGGTCGTGCAGCAGGTCCTCGGCGGTGGCGGGGGTGCCGGAGCCGAGGGCTTCGGGCACCGGGCCCTCGCCGGTCTCCAGTTGGACGGCGACGAGCGCGGACAGGTCCGGGTGGGTGGCGGCCGTGCACGGCTCGGGTTCCTCGTCGGTGACGGCGGTGGTGCTGGCACCGCAGCTGTCGGGGGCGCAGCGCACGGCGCGTTCGACGAGGCGGGCGAGGCCACGGCCGAGGGTGGGGACGGCGCCGAGGGTGGGGACGACGCCGGTGAGGATGCCGGGTTCGGTGCCGATGCCGACATCGGTGACGGCGTCGGCATCGGCCGCGCCGGGGCCGCCGGGACGGCCTGCGCGGCCGGGCGCCGGACCGGCCGCCGGGTCCGGCGGCGGGCCGGACGGCGGCACGAGCGTCGGACCGGCCGTCGGTTCAGGCATCGGTTCGGACATCGCATCGGGCATCGGATCGGGCATCAGCTCCGGCATGGGCCACAACTCCTTCGGTTCCGGGGTCCGGGCGGCCCGCGCCCTCCGAGGTTCCGGCTGCCCTCCCCCGCCGCCGGGAAACAACCGCCGGTAAGCGGAGTGCCCTGTGGGGTGCGGGGGTTACCGTGTGCGCATGGCCGAGTCCGAGGAACTGGGCGCGCGGCTCGCGGACTTCCGCAGACGCGTCGAGGAGCTGTGCGGAGCACGGGCACTGCCGTCGCACGAACGACTGTCCGCGCTGGACGCCGCCCTTTTCGAACTCCAGTACGCGGCCGAGTTCTTATGGCCCCGGTACGAGGCGCTGGCCGCACGCGGGGTACGGGGCGCGGACACCCGGGAACAACAGCTGCTGCGCGCCCTGTTCCAGCGGATCCCCCTGGCCGTGGTCCTGCTGGACGGCGAGTCGGTCGTACGGCGGCTGAACTTCGCGGCCACGCGGATGTTCGCGGCGCGTGCGGGGTTCGCCACGGGCCGCTCCCTGACGGGCTCGCTGCGGCACGACGGGCGGGCCGCGTTCCGCAGCCATGTCGCGGCGGTGGCCCGGGGCGAGGGCGGGCGCAGCCTGGTCGTACGGCTGCCGGGGGCGGAGGCGGACCCGGCGCTCCGGGCGACCCTCACGGCGCTGCGTCCGCCGGGTGAGCCGCGCACGGCGGTGCTGGCCGTGTTCCAGCCGGTGGACGGGGCCGCGCCGGAGCCGACGGGTGCCCGCACGGGGCCGGGGGCGCAGGAGGCGCAGGGGGCTCCGGTGGTACGTGCCCGGCGGGGCCGCGCGGGCCTCCCGGCCGCGGCCGCTCCGGACCCGGTCGAGGTCACCCGCCATGCCGAGTTGCTGGACCTGGTCGACACGATGTCGACAACCCTCCTGCGCACGGCGGGGTCACCACCGGAGCGGGTGCTGGAGCGGGCGGCGGCGGTGCTGTACGGGCGGTTCGCGGACTGGGTGGTGACGGATCTTCACGACGGCGGGCGGCTGCGGCGGGTGACGGTGTACGGGCCCGGGTGCGAGCCGGGGGGTGAACCTGAGCCCCAGCCCCAGCCCCAGGCCCAGCCCCAGGCCACGGCCGCGCCCGGCGGTGGACTCGCCGACGCCTTCGCCCGTCAGGACCCCGCGTCCTGCCCGCTCGTCGTGGAGGCCGCCGCCGGCAGCCCGGCCTTCCAGGTACGCCCGGACGACGCCGAGCTGTTCGGCCGGGACGCGGAGGGGGCGCCGCTGCTGGTCCGGGCGGCGGTCACGTCGCTGCTGTGCGTACCGCTGCGGGCGTCGCCGGGGGCGCCGGTGCGGGGGGTGCTGACGCTGTTCCGGGCGGGGGCGCGGCGGGCGTTCGCGATGGCGGAGGCGGGGGTGGTGGACCGGGTGTCGCGGCATGTGGCGCTGGGGATGGGGGTGGGGTGAGGGTGCGGGGGCCGTGGCGGGGCGGGTGGGGCGCCGCTGCGCGGGGCTTTGTCCCCTACCCGCCCCTTCCCGGAACCGGGGGCTTCGCCCCCGGGCCCCCTTTCCGCGCTTCGCGCGGTGTCCTCAGGCGCCGGACGGGCTGATTTCAGCTCGTCCGGCGTTTGAGGACCGGGGTCCGGGGCGGAGCCCCTCACGCGGCGGAGCCGCACATCGGATACAGCGGGAAGGGGCGGGTAGGGGACAAAGCCCCGCGCAGCGGCACCCCCACCACCCGCACCCGCCGTCACGGATGCGGCACCCGCCTGAACACCGCCAGAAACGCCTCCCGGAACGCCTTCAGATCATCCGGCTTACGGCTCGTCACCAGCGTCGTAGGCCCCGCCGTACACACCTTCACCGGCTCGTCCACCCACTTGCCCCCCGCGTTGCGGATGTCCGTGCGCAGGCTCGGCCACGACGTCAGCGTGCGGCCGCGCACCACATCGGCCTCCACCAGCGTCCACGGCGCGTGGCAGATCGCCGCGACGGGCTTGCCCGCGTCGAAGAAGCCCCGGACGAAGGCGACGGCCCGCTCGTCCAGGCGGAGCGCGTCGGGGTTCGCGACCCCGCCGGGGAGCACCAGGGCGTCGTACTCCGAGACACCGGTGCCGCCGACGACCTTGTCCACGGGGAAGGTGTCGGCCCTGTCGAGGTGATGGAAGGCCCGGACGGTCCCGGAGTCGGTCGATACGAGCACGGGGGTGCCGCCCGCCTCCTTCACGGCCTGCCACGGATCGGTCAGTTCGACCTGTTCGACGCCCTCGGGCGCCACGAGGAATGCCACGTTCATGGGAATGAGGTCCTTTCCGGACGGTCGGGAAGAGGGGCGTCCCCCGAGGCGGGTCTCCGTGATCATTCCCCGCCCTCCCGGGGCTCGGGGGAGCCGAGGGGCTCCCGGGCGGCGGCCTCCCGCCGCGCGCCCCCGCCGTGGCCCCGTTTCGGCCCGCCCGGCAGGAACTCCTGGACCTTCGCCTTGAAGCCCTGGCGGATCATGCCGGCGCGGTCGGAGTCACCCTTGAGGATGGAGGCGGCGGTGGCCTCGATCTGGTCCCAGTCCGCGTGCGGCGGGATCGGCGGCACCGCCGGGTCGGTCAGGAACTCCACGACCGCCGGCCCCTCGGCGGCCAGCGCCTGCCGCCAGGCGCCCTCGACGTGCTCCGGCCTCTCCACCCGGATGCCGGTCAGCCCGATCGAGCGGGCGAAGGAGGCGTAGGAGACGTCGGGCAGCTCCTGCGACGGGAGGAACTGCGGTGAGCCGCTCATCGCCCGCATCTCCCATGTCACCTGGTTCAGGTCGTGGTTGTTCCACACCCCCACCACCAGCCGGGGGTCGTCCCACTGCGTGTGGTACTTGGCCGCCGTGATCAGCTCGGCCATCCCGTTCATCTGCATCGCGCCGTCCCCGACCAGCGCCACCACCGGCCGGTTGGGGTGCGCGAACTTCGCGCCGATCGCGTACGGCACACCGCAGCCCATCGTGGCGAGCGTCCCCGACAGGGAACCGCGCATGGTGCCGCGCATCCGGATGTGCCGCGCGTACCAGTTGGCGACCGAGCCCGAGTCGGAGGTCAGGATCGCGTTGTCGGGCAGCATCGGGGACAGCGCCCGGGCCACGTACTCGGGGTTGATGGGGTCGGCGCTCACCTCGGCGCGCCGCGCCAGCACCTCGTCCCAGCGCTCGACCCCGGCTCGTACGCCGTCCTGCCAGCCCCGCTTCTCCTTGCGACGGAGCAGCGGGAGCAGCCGCTGGAGGGTGGCCCGCGCGTCGCCGATCAGGTTGACCTCGTACGGGTAACGCAGGCCGACCAGGTGCGGGTCGATGTCGATCTGCACCGCCCGCGCCTGGCCGAACTCCGGCAGGAACTGGGTGTAGGGGAAGTTGGAGCCGACCGTCAGCAGGGTGTCGCAGTCACGCATCAGCTCGTACGAGGGGCGGGTGCCCAGCAGCCCGATCGAGCCGGTGACGTAGGGCAGTTCGTCGCTCAGCGCGTCCTTGCCCAACAGCGCCTTCGCCACCCCGGCGCCCAGCACGTCCGCGGTCTCCTCGGTCTCCGGGCGGGCACCGGCCGCGCCCTGCCCGATGAGGATCGCGACCCTCTCGCCGGCGTTGAGCACCTCCGCCGCCCGGGCCAGCGACTCGTCCGAGGGCACCGCCTGCCAGCCGCTGCGGTCCAGACTGGAGGGCACCATCTTGAACGCGTGCGTGGGCGCCGTGTAGTCGAGGTCCTGCACGTCGCCGGGGATGATGACGGCCGTCGGCGCCCGGCGCGCGTACGCGGTGCGGATGGCGCGGTCCAGGACGTTCGGCAGCTGCTCGGGTACGTAGACCGTCTCCAGGAAGTCGGAGGCGACGTCCTTGAAGAGGGTGTGCAGGTCGACCTCCTGCTGGTACGAGCCGCCCATCGCCGACCGGTGCGTCTGGCCGACGATCGCGACCACCGGCACGTGGTCGAGTTTCGCGTCGTAGAGGCCGTTGAGCAGATGGATCGCCCCCGGTCCGGAGGTGGCGACGCAGACCCCCAGCCGGCCGCTGAACTTGGCGTAGCCGACGGCCTCGAAGGCGGACATCTCCTCGTGCCGCGACTGGATGAACCGCGGCTGGTTGTCCGCCCGCTCCCACGCCGCCAGCAGCCCGTTGATGCCGTCCCCCGGATAGCCGAAGACCTGCTCCACGTCCCAGGCGCGCAGCCGCGCCAGGATGAAGTCGGCCACCTTCTGACTCATCGTGTTCTCCACCTTCTCGGGCGTCTCGGGCTTCTCGGGCTTCTCGGGGCTCGCGGTTCGTGGGCCGTGCCGGTCCGTGCTCAGGTCGTCAGCCGGGGCAGCACCTCGGTGCGGTAGAAGTCGAAGAAGCCGCGCTGGTCGGGGCCGATCTGGCCCACGTGCACCCGGTCGAAGCCCGCGTCGGCGTAGGCGCCGAGCGCCCGGACGTGCTCGTCCACGTCGGTGCCGCAGGTGACCGCCGCCGCGGTCCGCTCGCGCGGCACCAGGGTGACCGCCTGTTCGAAGTGGGCGGGCGTGGGCAGGATCTGCGCCAGCTCGCCGGGCAGCCGCTCGGCGGCCCACAGGCGGTGCGCGAGGTCCCGCGCCGCCTCCCGGTCCGGCCCCCAGCAGACCTTCAGCCCGGCCACGGCCGGCTTGGAGCCGCCGCCCCCGCGCCGGAAGCGGGCCACGGCGTCCCCGTCGGGCTCGATCGTCAGCAGCCCGTCGCCGATCCGCCCGGCCACCTCGACGGCCGCGGGACCGAACGCCGACACGTCGATCGGCACGGGCTCGTCGGGCACGGTGTAGAGCCGGGCGTTCTCCACCGTGTAGTGCTTGCCGCGGTGGCTGACCTCGCCGCCCTCGAAGAGCAGCCGCATCACCTGGACGGCCTCCTCCAGCATCTCCAGCCGCACCGCCGCCTGCGGCCACGCGTCACCGAGGACGTGCTCGTTCAGGGCCTCGCCGCTGCCCACGCCGAGCCGGAAGCGGCCGCCCAGGAGGACCGCGCTGGTGGCCGCGGCCTGCGCCACCACCACGGGGTGCAGCCGGATCGTCGGACAGGTCACCGCGGTCTGCACCGGCAGCGACGTGGCCTGCGACAACGCCCCGATCACCGACCAGACGAACGGGCTCTGCCCCTGCTCCCCGGTCCACGGATGGAAGTGGTCCGAGATCCACAGCGAGGTGAACCCCGCCTGTTCCGCCATCCGGGCCTGTTCGACCAGCGCGGCCGGGGAGTGCTCCTCGCAGGACAGGAAGTAGCCGTACTCGGTCATCCGGGCCATTGCCTCCTCGCCGCGTCATGGTGTGCGGCGGGACGGGTAACCGATCACCGGTCATCGAAACGTCGGGGTGACCGGGGCGCGGTGTCCGGGAGGTCCCGGGTGGGGTCCCGGGGGCCGGGAGCGTCCCGGGCAGCGCCCGGATCCCCGGTCCGGGGGCCTCGACGGAATCCGGCGTGTCCGGTGTCCGGGGGCACCGGCCCGGGCCGGTGCCCCCCGTTCGCCTTCCGCTGTTTGCCCGTCGCGACCCCGGGCAGGCGTCAGGACGTGCTTCGGACCGGAGGCACGTCCGCGGGAGCCGCGTTTCGGCTCCGGACGTGCCCTGTCCGGACGCCGCCGGGCCCCGCGGTCCCCCTTCCACCGACAGGGAGACCGGCCTCATGACCTTCGCACCGGTACGAGACGTGACCGCCCGGGAGACGACCACCGCCCGTGACCTGCCCGCCCCCGGCGCGGCCGCCCGGCGTGCCCCCGCCCGGCCCGCGCGCCGCAGGCACCCGCACCACGACGCCCCCGACACCGCGCCCGACTTCGCCCGTATCGCCGCCCTCCCGGACGGCCCCGCCCGGGACGCGCTGCGGCAGCGGGTCGTACGGGCCTGGATGCCGATGGCCGAGCGGCTCGCCCTCCAGTTCCGCAACCGCGGCGAGACCGTGGAGGACCTCCGCCAGGTGGCCATGCTCGGCCTCGTCAAGGCCGTCCACCGCTACGACCCCGGCCGCGGCACCGCGTTCGAGAGCTTCGCGGTGCCCACGGTCGTCGGCGAGATCAAGCGCCACTTCCGGGACCACATGTGGGACGTGCACGTGCCCCGCCGCGTCCAGGAGCTCCGCAACCGCGTACGGGCCGCCCACCAGGAACTCACCCGCACGGCGGACGGCCGCGGCCCCGGCGTCGAGGAGCTCGCCGCGCACACCGGCATGAGCGAGGACGAGGTACGGGCCGGCCTGGAGGCCCTGGGCAGCTTCAGCACGCTCTCGCTCGACTCGGCGCTGCCGGGCGCCGACGACGGCTACGCCCTCGGCGACACCCTCGGGGCCGCCGAGCCGGGCTTCCAGCTCGTCGTGGACCGCGAGTCCCTCAAGCCGGAGCTGCGGGCGCTGCCGCCGCGGGAGCGGGAGATCCTCTACCTGCGGTTCTTCTGCGACATGACGCAGAGCCGGATCGCCGAGCGGCTGGGGATCTCGCAGATGCATGTGTCGCGGCTGATCAGCCGTACGTGTGACCGGTTGTACGAGCGGGTCATGGGCCGGGTGGCGTAAGGGGCGGGGGTTTTCCCCTACCCGCCCCTTCCCGGAACCGGGGGCTCCGCCCCCGGGCCCCCTTTCCGCGCTCCGCGCGGTGTCCTCAAGCGCCGGACAGGCTGATCTCTAAACCCGACGCCCCAGCTGAGCCAGAAGCGCCGTCTGCGCGTCCGCCCCCACCGGCACCTCCACCGCCGCCGCGAACAACCCCGTACCCGCCAGCGAATCCGCGTACGGCTCCACCTCCCGCCGCGCGAACTCGACCAGGGCCCCCGGCAGCCGCTCGTCCGCGCCGATCGCCCGGGACAGGTCCCACGCGTGCACGATCGCGTCGGCCGTCATCTGCGCGCAGTAGGCGTCGGCGCGGGTGGGACCCTGGCTGAGGTGTGTCGTGCGGGTCAGGGCACCGGGCGCGGCGAAGGCGGTGCGGGCCGCGGCGGCCGCGTCGTCCCAGGTGGCGACGGGGTCGTCGCCGAGGAGGTCGCCGTCCAGCGAGTCGCCGAGGTCCGCGACGGACGCGCCGTCCAGCATCGGCGGCACCCACAGCTGTTCGACCGCCAGGTGGTTGACGAGCGCGCGTACCGACCAGTCGGTGCAGGGCGTGGGCGCATCCCACTGATCGGGGCGGACGGCGTGCACGCGGGCGGTGAAGAGGGCGAGCGCCTCGCCGTGCCGGGACAGCAGGGCCTTCGCCTCCGGGCTCTCACGGGTCATGGCGCCATTGTCCGCGCGCGTCCGCCGGGCGGCGACCGGCGCGCGGCGGACGCGGTGGCATGGGCGGGACGGCCCCGGGTACTGCGGCAGGACTCCGGAACCCGTCCGGGCCGACGGACCGAAGGGGCACCGGATGAAGGGCGCAGGACAAGGGCCGAAGGAAGAGAAAGGAAGGAGACCGGAGATGGCACAGCTCGTGAAGGACGTCATGACCCCGGCGATCGTGGCCGTGCACCCGGACGCGTCGCTGGTCGAGGCCGCGCAGCTGATGCGCTCCCAGGGCGTCGGCGATGTGATCGTCACGGAGGGCGGCCGGCTGCTCGGCGTGCTCACGGACCGGGACATCGCCCTGCGCGCGGTGGCGGACGGCGTGGACCCGCTGGCCGTCAGCTGCGAGTCGGTGTGCACGGCCGAACCGGTGACGGTGGGCCCGGAGGACGAGGTGGCCACGGCGATGGGCCTGATGCGCCGGTACGCCGTGCGCCGGCTGCCCGTGGTCGAGCACGGCCGGCCGCTGGGCATGGTGAGCGCGAGCGACCTCGGCTGACCGGGCGTACGGGACGCGACCGGGCGTCGGGACGGGCCCAGGGGGTACACGGGATCCATGCAGAAGGCACGAGCACTGGGTTCCCTGGACCGGGCGGTCTTCCTGACGGTCGCGGCACGGCACTGGCCGGGCGGTGACCGCGTCCTGCCACGGCTGTCCCGCAGCGCGGACCACGGGCTGCTGTGGTTCGGGCTGGCCGCGGGCGCCGCGGTGGTGGGCGGGCGGCCCGCGCGGCGGGCGGCGCTGCGCGGGGCGGCCTCGCTGGCCGTCGCGTCCGCGACGGTGAACACGATCGGCAAGCGGTCGGTGCGGCGCCTGCGCCCGGTGCTGGACACCGTGCCGCTCGTCCGGCGGCTGTCGCGTCAGCCGTTCACGACGTCGTTCCCGTCCGGGCACTCGGCGTCGGCCGTCGCCTTCGCGACGGGTGTCGCCCTGGAGAACCGCGCCTGGGGGCTGGCGCTGGCGCCGCTGGCCGCGTCCGTGTGCTTCTCGCGCGTCTACACCGGGGTCCACTATCCGGGTGACGTCCTCGCGGGCGCGGCGCTGGGCGCGGGCGCGGCCTTCGCCGTCCGGGGCGTCGCCCCCACCCGTGCCCAGCTCGCGCCGCCGGCCCGGCCGAGGGCGGACGCCCCGGCGCTGCCCGGCGGCGAAGGACTCGTCGTGGTGGCGAACGCCGGCTCCGGGCAGCGGACGGTGACGTGGACGGACCCGGCCCAGGTCGTGCGCTCGGCGCTGCCGGGCGCCGAGGTCCTCATGTGCGGCCGGGACGGGGCCGAGCCGCTGGAGAAGGTGCTGGAGACGGCGGCGTCCCGGGCGCGTGAACGCGGCGGAGCGCTGGGCGTGTTCGGCGGGGACGGCACGGTCAACGCGGCGGCGGCCGTCGCCCGGCGGTACGGGCTGCCGCTCGCGGTGCTGCCCGGCGGTACGTACAACCACTTCGCCTACGACCTGGGCATCGAGAGCGTGGCCGACGCCTGCCGGGCGGTGGAGGCGGGTGAGGCCGTGGCCGTCGACATGGTGCGCGTCGAGGGGCCGGGCGAGGAGAACCGGTTCCTCAATACGTTCAGCATCGGCGCCTACCCCGAGCTGGTGCGGGTGCGCGAGCGGTGGGCGCGGCGGATCGGCGCCTGGCCGGCCGGGGTGCTGGCGGCCGTGCACGTGCTGCGGACGGCGCGGCCGCTCCGGCTGGACGTCAACGGACGGCCGCGGCGGGTGTGGCTGCTCTTCGCCGGCAACTGCGCCTACCGGGGGCTGGGGCTCGCCCCGGTGCGCCGGCACGACCTCGCGGACGGCGTGCTGGACGTCCGGCTCGTCTCCGGCGACCGGCTGGCCGGTGCCCGGCTGCTCCTGGCGGCACTGACGGGCGGCCTCAAGCACTCCCCCGTGCTGCGGACCTCCCGGGTACGGAAGTTGCGCGTCGGCGGCGTCGCGCCCGGCACGCACCTCGCCTACGACGGGGAGATCGCCGAGGCCCCGGCGGAGCTGACGTTGCGGAAGGAGAACGAGGCGCTGGTCGTCTACCGCCTGCCGACGGACTGGTGAACTGTTCGACGTCTCACCGCATCGGGTGACAGGGGCGCGTACGTCCTTCCGGAAGCGCCTGAGAGAGGTCCCCTTCCCTCACCGTCGCGTCCAACTAGCCTTGTTCCCATGAACATTCTGGGGACTTCGCTACGGGTGTGCGTCGACGATCTGGAATCGGCGATCGGTGTCTACGAGCGTCTGACCGGGGCCGAGGCGATGCGCTTCCGGCGCGCCGGGGTGAGCGTCGCGGCGGTCGGCTGCTTCTTCCTGATGAGCGGTCCGGAGCGGGAGCTGTCGGTGCTGCGGAACATCACGGCGACCATCGCGGTGACCGACGTCGACGAGGCGCTGGAGGACCTCAGGGCGGTCGGCGCGCAGATCATCGCCGGGCCCGTGCCGACACCCATCGGGCGCAATCTGGTGGCGCGGCACCCGGACGGGTCGGTCTTCGAGTACGTCGACCGCAAGCAGGGGTAGCGGTCGACCCACCGTCCGGGCAGCACCCTGCCCGGCCTCGCGGACGGCGGTGGGGTGGGACGGGACCGGGCGCGCGCCCCACCCCGCCCCTCAGCCCTCCGGCAGGCGTGCGGGCCGCATCCGGAAGTCGTACCTCCGGGGCAGCGGGTGCTCGGCGCGCGCCCGGGTCCGGAGCTCCTCCGTGACGGGGCCGCCGTCCGCCAGCAGCAGCTCCGCCGCCGCGTACCACGTGTCGGCGAGCGTCTCGTCGCCCTCCCGCAGGTCGTCGACCTCGAAGCCCTCGTCGAAGAGCGCCCGCGCCCCCGCCGCGTCGCCGCGCGCGAGGAGCACCCGGGCCCGCAGCAGGGTGAAGCGCCCCCGGGCCCGGACGGCCTGCGGCAGCGCGTCCAGCACGGCTCCGGCCTCGTCGGCGCGCCCCACCGCGAGCAGGGCCTCGGCCGTCTCGCGGCCGAGGGCCGCCGTCGCGGCGGCCCACGGGGCGCCGTCCCCCCGCTCCTCGCGAGCGCCCTCGAACGCCCGGAGGAAGCGGTCGGCGGCCCGCTCGGGGTGGCCGTCCGCCTGGTCGGCGACGGCGAGGCAGCGCGTCGACGGCCAGTGGCCGCCCCCGGTCTGCTCCCAGCTGCGGACGGCCTGCGAGCGGTCGCCGGCGTGCCAGCGGGCGACGCCGAGGTGGTAGTGGAGGTAGTGGTCCTGGCGGGCGTCGCCGGTCTCCGCCAGCTCCAGCAGGTCCCGCCAGTGCGGCGACACCAGCGTCGGCCCGGGCGGCAGCGACCGCGTGGGCGTGGGCAGGGAGCCCGAGCGCAGCAGGTCCTGCCACGGCTCCTGCTCCGGGCCCGGCGTCGCCGCGTCGAAGGGCGTCCCCGGCAGCTCGTACCCGCCCCGCTCGATCTCCAGGGCGCCCCAGCCCGAGCCGGTGGCCAGGCTCTCCTTGGGGTCGAGGTCGGCGTACGGGCGCCAGGCGGCGTACGCCTCCTCGACCCCGGCGCGCGGCAGGGCCGCCTCCAGGCGGGACTCGACCTCCTCCCGGGCCGCCGCCCAGTCGGTGCCGTGCGCGCGCCCGGGGTCGGCGGTCAGCGGACCGTACGCCTCCAGCCAGGCGAACTCCCCGCCCGCTTCCAGCCGTACGTGTTCGAGCTGGGTACGGGCGAGCCCCGCCTGGATCTCGGCGTAGCCGCCGGTGCCGGGTTCGGTCAGCCACTCCTGCCAGCGCCGCCCACCGGGCCCGGAGCCCCAGACGAAGAGTTTGCGGCCGCGCAGGAGGTCGGTCGAGGTCTGCACGAGGCCCGCGCCGTCGGCGTCGAGAGAGGCGATCCAGCGGCGCCCGGCGTCCGGCACGTCGTAGAAGAAGTCGGCGGCGTGCGTGCTGCGGAGCGGGTACGTGCGGTCGGCGCCCTCCGACTCCGGGACCGGGACCCGGCGCAGGGTGCGTTCGTAGCCGAACCGCCACGCCTCGTCCGCGGGGGCGAGGACGCGGGTGCCGGCGGCCTCGGGCACGGCGATGTTGGACCACCAGTAGACGGGGGCGGGGCGTTCGTGGGGATTGCGGATCCGCACGCCCACATAGAGGAAGTCGGAGTCGCCGGGCAGCCAGAGGTCGACCTGGAACGGCAGGTCGCGCATCCTCTCCCACTCCCACAGGCGCAGCATCTCACCGCCCCCGGGCGCGGGCACCCGGGCGGCGTGGAGCGGGGCCGTGGCCAGCGGTGAGTGGCCGGTGGCACCGGTGTTCCACTCGATGCCGCCGGAGAACCAGGCGCCGTTCAGCCCGAACTCGGCGGGCTGGAGCACCGGGTTGCGGTAGAGGAGCTGCCGCCCGGTCGGCTTGTGTTCGAGCGAGTGCACCCGGCCGCCGAGACCGGGCAGGACCGTGGCGCGCAGCCGGTCGTTCTCGATGACGACCGCCTCGACGTCGGTGGGGACGCGCGCGCGGGTGTAGCCGTCGCGCCGTGGCACGGGCAGCACCGTGCGGAGCGGGGCGTAGCCGACCTGGCGGGCCATCGCGGCGGGCAGGGCGGCGCGTTGCGCGGCGTCCGGGTGATGGGGTCTGAACGGCGGCAGGAGCGCGGGCAGCGGGTTCTCGGGGCCCAACGGGGCGGCGGGCAGGGACAGCACGGCACGTCGGATGGTCGTGGGCACGGCACCTCGTTCTCTCGGACCCTGGTGGAGCTCTCGGTGTCTTTCGCTACGGCTTGCGGTAAGGCTGCCCGCACGGTGTGCGGTACGGCCGTCCGTACGGTCTTCGGTACGGCTTTCGCTACGACTTGTGTACGGCCCGGGAACCCGGGTTCCCCCTAGGACTCGGGAAGCATGTCGGCGGTGATCGCCCAGCGTTCGTGGTCGCGCCAGGCCCCGTCGATGAAGAGGAAGCCGGGCGAGAACCCCTCCAGCCGGAAGCCGTGCCGTTTCACCAGCCGGAGTGACGCGGTGTTCCCCGGCTGGACGTTCGCCTCCAGGCGGTGCAGTCCCAACGGGCCGAAGGCGTGGCGCAGTACGAGCCCGAGGCCCTCGCCGAGGTAGCCGCGGCCCGCGCTGGGCGAGAAGGCGCCGTAGCCGAGCGCTCCGCACAGGAAGGCGCCGCGCACGATGTTGTTGATGTTGATGAAACCCGCCGGGGTGTCGGCCGCGCCCTCCTCTCCGGGCAGGCAGACGAGCAGGCCCACGCGCTGTTCGCCGTCCAGTCGGTCGGCGTAGGCGGCGAACGTGGCCTCCGTGTCGGGCATCGAGAGCCACGGCCGGTGCAGGTCGGTGCTGGCGCGCACCAGGCGGGTGAACTCCGGGCCGTCCGCGCGGGTGAGGGGGCGGACGGCGACGCGGGGCCCGCGGGCGAGATAGCGGCCGTCACCGGCCTCGGGATGATCAAGCACCATTTCCTCATCGTACGGGCCGGGTGCGGGGTTCGGGGGTGCCTGACCTCCCCGTTCCGGGCTGCGGAACCGCGCTCGGCCGCCGTGCGAGGGCGTCGCCCGGGGGCGGTCCGGGAAACATCCGCCCCGGGACGGCGCATTCGGCCACACCCGCCACAGAGGTCCGCACAACCGCGCGCCCCTCACGTACCACCCACCACCCCCTGTGACCGCACGACCCCCCTCCGTAGCGTTAGGAGGCGGAACTTCCGCATCCCTTGGGAGACCTGTCGTGGAGACCAAGGCGTGGCGGCAACAGGAGGTCGAGATGAGACGACGCACCCCCATCCTTGCCATGACGGCACTCGCGGCCCTCGCCGTCGGCACGGTCGCGGCGGCCGCGGACGGCCCCGAGGACAAGCCGGGGATCGTGGCACCCAGCAAGCAGAAGGCGACGAAGAACGCGGAGCCGCTGGCCGCGCACGGCCAGTTCTTCGGGGACTTCGTGACGGTGGAGCCGAACACCAACCGGGCGGCCACGGTGACGTGTCCCACCGGTCAGGTGCCGACGGGCGGCGGGGGAACGACCAGCGCCATCCGCGTCTTCTTCACCGATTCCTTCGCGAGCGGAAGATCCTGGGTCGTCAGAGGGACGAACACCAACAGTGTGAACGAGTCCATCAGGGCGTTCGTCGTCTGCACCACGCCGTGACCCGATGACCCCCGGGTGCCGGGTCCCCCACCATCCGGCGCCCGGGACCGCCGGCCGCCCGCGCCCAGCCCCCCTTCGGGCGCGGGTGGCCGGCTCGACCGACTCCGGCCCGGACCCGCGCGGTCACCGGGCCTCAGTAGTTGAAGGTCTCGAACGTGACCCGGGCGGTCCGCTCGCCCTCGTAGACGACCGTCAGCTGGACCACGTCGGCGTTGGGGTGCGCGTCCGGCGGATCGTCGACGTCCAGGACGACGCCGTCGAGGGTCGCCCGGATGCCGTCGGGGGTCTCCTTGTCGATCGAGCGGCTGCGGTCGCCGGGGTAGGCGGCGAGCCAGGCGTGGACGTCCGCGCGCGGCATGCGGAACGTGCCCCGCATGTCGGGACCCATGAGGGTGTTCTTCTTCTCGCAGTCCTCGTCCGTGGCGCCCTCGGGCAGTTCCCCGCCCGCGAACGACAGGGCCTCCGCGCACCCGACGGAGGAGACGCCCTCCATCGGCCCCATGGAGTTCACCAGCCACGCGCCGAAGCCGAGCACCGCGGCGACGCCGAACACGATCGAGCCCGCGGCGATGCCGACGACCCGCCAGGTCTCCGACGCTCCCGCGTGCCGGCGCCGCCCCGGGAGGGCCTTCGTCGGCGGGTGCGCCGGGAGGGCCGACGTCGTGCCGGGGGTCTCTGTCACCGCGCTACCTGTCTTCCGATGATCATTTGATCAGAAGACAAAGTATGACGTCCCGGTGACGCCGCAGGTCAGGCAGGGCCCGCCGGGACCGTCCCGCTCCCCGGCCGGTCCACGCCGCCCGGCGTCGGCCACATCCGCGCGGCGGCCTCCGCGACGGCCTCCAGTTCCTCCCGCGCGGCACCGTCGCGGGCCTGCTGGGACAGGCCCTGCATCATCGCGACGACGCAGCGCGCCAGGGTGGCCGCGTCGGTGTCCGGCGGGAGTTCGCCCGCGGCGACGCCGGCCCGGAGGCGGCGCTCGAACGCGGCGACGGTGGCGGTGCGCCGGGCGCGCAGCAGTTCCTCCGCCTCGGTGGAGGAGGTCGTGCAGCCGGTGGCCGCCATGAGCGTCAGGCAGCCGGTGGGGCGGCCGGGCTCGGTGTACTCGCGCGCGGCCTCGCGCAGCACCCGGCCGAGGGCGCCGAGCGCGGTCGGCTCCTCCTTCAGGGCGCGGCGGACGAAGTCGCCGTACGTGCGTCCGTACGCCTCGACGACCTCGGCGAAGAGCGCTTCCTTGTTCCCGAAGGCGGCGTAGAGGCTGGGCGGGGCGATGCCCATGGCGCGGGTCAGGTCGGCGACCGAGGTCGCCTCGTAACCGTGCTCCCAGAAGGCGAGGGTCGCGGTCCTCAGGGCGGCCTCGCGGTCGAAGGAACGGGGGCGGCCACGCTGTCTCACTGCCATGAACGAATTCTATATCGACCGCTAACCATTGTGTTATGGTCCGCCGTATAGCGATCGCTACAGAAGGGGAGCAGTGCCATGGGTGCACTTACGGGTAAGACCGCCCTCGTCACCGGCGCGAGCCGGGGCATCGGCCGGGCCGTCGCCGAGCGGCTGGCCGCCGACGGGGCGCGGGTCGGCGTGCACTACGGCAGCAACGACGACGCGGCCAAGGCCGTCGTGGCGGCGATCCAGGAAGCCGGCGGAGACGCCTTCGCGATCCGCGCCGAGCTCGGCGTCGCCGGGGACGCGGCGGCCCTGTGGGCGGAGTTCGACCGGCACGCCGACGGTCTGGACATCCTCGTCAACAACGCCGGCGTCGGGCTGCTCGCCCCCGTCGAGAGCGTGCAGGAGGCGGACTTCGACCGGGTGTTCGCGATCAACGTCAAGGCCCTGTTCTTCGTCACCCAGCAGGCCCTCGGCCGGTTGCGCGACGGCGGGCGGATCATCAACCTCTCCAGCGCCACCACCCGGATCGCCATGCCGAACATCGTGGCGTACTCGGCCACCAAGGGCGCGATCGACACCCTGACCCTGACGCTCGCCGAGGCCCTGGCACCCCGGGGCATCACCGTGAACGCGGTGGCGCCCGGCATCATCGAGACGGACCTCAACCCGTGGCTCGCGATACCGGAGATGCGCGCCACGGCCGAGAGCTGGTCGGCCCTGGGCCGGACCGGCACGGCCGCCGACGTGGCCGGCGTGGCGGCGTTCCTGGCCTCGGACGACTCGCGCTGGACGACCGGACAGGTCATCGACGTGAGCGGCGGCTCGGCCCTGGGCAACGGACCGTCGGCCAAGCGCTGACGTCCGGCCCGCGGGGAAGGAACGAAGGGGCCCGCCTCCCGGTGGGCCCCTTCCCCTTATCCCCGCACCGCTCCCCCGACATGACGGACTCGCCCGGCGGCGCCCGTCGCCGCGCCCCGGCGGTATCCGGCGTTCCGCCGGCAGCGCCGCAGGGAGCCGCCCGTGCACGGCTCTTGAGCGCTGCGGCGATGCCGTTTATGACCAAGGTCACTCTGATGAGGCGTCAATTCCGCAGTTCAATTCCCGGACGCCGAGCGGTAGGACGCGCAATCGACCCGCAACTGTCCTGCGCTCGGCGCGGTTTCGCTTCCGCACGAAGACCGACACGGGGGAACTCACCATGCCCATGGATCGCCGCACCCTCATAAGACGGACCGCCGCCGCCACCGGGGGCACCGCCCTCGCGGGACTCACCGCACCGGCCCTCGCGGCCGACGAACCCGCGCCCGGCGAGTCCGGATCCTCGCTGGAGACCGCGGGCGGCGCCACCGTCCTGCCGGCCGACGGGCGCTACGCCCCGCTGACCACGGGCAACAACGCGCGGTTCGCCGCACGGCCCGACTACATCAAGATGATCAAGTCCACGGCCGACGCCGCGAAGGCGCTCGGCGACGCCGTCAAGGCGGGCAAACGGGTCGCGGTGCGCAGCGGCGGGCACTGCTTCGCCGACTTCGTGAGCCACCCCGACGTCAAGGTCATCCTGGACTTCTCCGAGCTCAACCGGGTGGGCTACGACCCGGGGATGCGGGCCTTCTCCGTCGAGCCCGGCGCCCGGCTGCTCAATGTCTACGAGTCCCTGTACAAGGGCTGGGGCGTCACGATCCCGGGCGGCACCTGCTACGGCGTCGGCATCGGCGGCCATGTCGCCGGCGGCGGCTACGGGCTGCTCTCGCGCCGGCACGGGCTGGTCGTCGACCACCTCTACGCCGTGGAGGCCGTCGTCGTCGGCGCGACCGGTGAGACCCGGGTCGTCCGCGCCACGCGGGAGGCGAACGACCCCAACCGCGACCTGTGGTGGGCGCACACCGGTGGGGGCGGCGGCAACTTCGGTCTGGTGACCCGCTACTGGTTCCGCTCGCCGGGCGCCACCGGCTCCGCGCCCGGCGCCCAGCTGATCTCACCGCCGTCGACCGTGCTGGTCAACGCCGTCGGCATCCCCTGGAGCCAACTGGACGAGCAGGGTTTCGCCCGGCTGCTGAAGAACTACGGCGCCTGGTTCGAGGCCAACAGCGCCCCGGACTCCCCGAACCGCCACCTCAACAGCATCCTCAACATCTCCTCCCAGGCCAACGGTGTGATCGGGATGTTCACCCAGATCGACGCCTCGGTGCCGGGCGCGGCCCGGATGATGGACGACTACCTGGCCGCGGTGACCGCGGGGACCGGCGCCCGGGCCAAGGCCCTGGACCGGCCCAACGGCGAGCTGCCCGCGATGCCGCAGCTCGCCGCGGCGCGGCAGCTCCCCTGGCTCCAGGCCACCCGGCTGATCGGCACGAGCAACTCCACCCTCAACGACCCCACGATGCGCGGTGCCCACAAGTCCGGGTACCTGCGGGCGAACTTCACGGACGCGCAGGTCGCGGCCGTGTACGCGGCCATGACCGACCCGGGGTACCGCAACGCCCGCACCATGCTGGTGCTGTTCCCCGTCGGCGGGCAGGTCAACGCCGTCGCCCCGGACGCCACCGCCTACCCCCAGCGCAGCGCCACCCTCAAGATGCTGTTCCAGACGTTCTGGAACGACCCGGCCCAGGACGCCGACCACCTCGGCTGGCTCCGGGGCCTCTACGGGAAGTTCTTCGCGGCGACGGGCGGGGTGCCGGGCCTGGGCGGCCAGAGCGACGGCTGTTACATCAACTACCCGGACACGGACATGGCCGACCCCGCGCAGAACACCTCGGGGATGCCGTGGCACGCCCTGTACTACAAGGACAACTACGCGCGGCTCCAGCAGGTGAAGAAGCGGTACGACCCCGGGAACGTCTTCCGGCACTCACTGTCGGTCGCGCTGCCGAAGGGCTGACGCCGGGGTGCCCGGGGGCGTGCCGCAGAACTCGGCGAGCACCACGTCCCCGGCCGCGTCCGTCCCGGCCGCCCAGTCGGTGTCGAAGGTGGACACCAGCCGGTGGCGGGCGTCCCGGGTGGCGAAGGCGACGCTCTGCTGCCCGGGCAGCAGCCCGGTGTGTCCCCAGACCTCCGCGCCGCACGGCAGCACGGCCCGGAAGATCCCCAGCCCGGCGTCCTGGCCGAAGGCCGGGGCCGGGACCGTGGTGGTCATCTCCGCGAGCTGGGCGGCGGGCAGCAACCGGCCGCCCAGGAGGGCGGCGTAGAAGCGGTCGACGTCCGTGGTGGTGGAGACCACCTCGCCCGCGGCCCAGACCAGCGAGGGGTTGAACTCGGTGATGTCGACGGGCTCGCCGGGCCCTTCCGGGAGCCGGGTCCAGGACCGCCCGGCGGGGCGGGGAAGCGTGCTCCTCGTGCCCGGCAGGCTGGTGTCGCGCAGGCCGAGGGGGCGCAGGACGCGCCGCGCCAGCTCCTCGCCGTACGGGTGGCCGGTCGCCTTCTCGACGGCCATCGCGGCGAGGACGAAGCCGGTCGTGCCGTAGCTCCAGCCTGTGCCGGGTTCGAAGAGCGGTTCGTGCCGCATGGCGAGGGCGACCAGCTGCTCCGGGCGCCAGGTGTCCCAGCGGTGCTCCAGGAACGGGCCGACGCCGCCGACCTCGGGGTCCTCGGTGTAGTCGAAGAGGCCGCCGGTGTGGTTCAGCAGCTGACGGAGAGTGATCTTCCGGCCGTCGTGGCCATGGCCGCGGACCACACCGGGCAGCCACTTCTCCACGGTGTCGGAGAGCGCGAGCCGGCCCTCCGCCTCCAGCTGGAGCACGACCGTCGCGACGAAGGTCTTGCTGATGCTGCCGATCCTGAAGTGGTCGGCCGGCAGGGGCGGCCGGTGGGTGGTGGGGTCGGCCGTGCCGGCGGCGCCGTGCCAGGGGCCGTGGGCGTCCTGGACGCGGGCGAGGGCACCGGGCACGTGGTGGACGGAGACGGCGGAGAGCAGGGCCTGTCTCGTGAGGGAGTGCCCCGGGCCGGGGGCCGGCGCGGGACGGGCGGCCGGGGCCGCGGCGGTGAGCGTCAGCGTCGTGAGGAGGGCGGTGATCGCGGTCCGTACCCTGCGCGTGGCCATGCGGCGATGTATTCCCGGCCGTACCTCCGGCCACGCCCGGGAGGCGGTCCCCCACCCGGGTGACGCCCGTGTCCCGCCTCCGGCGCCGCGCCGACGCGCACCGTCCCGGCGGCCGCCCCACGGCGGGTGGCGATCCGGGCGGGGCGATCCGGGCCCGGGACCGCTCCACCCCGGCGGCGCCGGAACGCGGCTCAGGCCGTCGCCACCGCGATCGCCGCCGCGTGGCCCGCGCCGACGGCGACGTCCGTGAGGGTCCAGCCCGGCGGTGAGACCGGGGCCGCGCCGGAGCCCACGTAGGTCACGGCCGGGCTCTCCGACAGGCCCGTGCCCGTGCCCTTGAGGTAGGCCTCCTTGCGGGTCCAGCAGCGGGCGAAAGCCGCCGCCCGGTCCGGGCCGGGCAGCGCGCCGATCTCGGCGGTCTCGTCGGGATGGAGCATCCGCACCACCCCGTCGACGACCTCGGCGGGCTGCTCCTCCTCGACGTCCGCGCCCACCGGGGTGTCCGCGAAGGCGAAGAACGCGAGGTCGCCCGCGTGCGAGAGGTTGAAGTGCAGCGGCGCCCCGGCGACCGCGGGCCGGCCGTGCGGCTTCCCGCAGCCGGGGCACGGCTCGCGGATCAGCGCGACGTCCGCCGGGCCGGTGCCCAGGTAAGCGCCGAGCAGCCGCCGCAGCCCGAGGTGGGCCGCGGTGTACCGCTCCCGGTGGAGGTCGCGGAAGAACGCCGTGGCCCGGCCCCGCTCGTCGGCGTCCAGGATCCGCTCGTACACCTCGGGCGGCTCGGGCGCGTGGTCGGCGATCCGCAGCAGCCACACCTGGGGCGGGCCGCCGCGGACCCAGCCGCCGGGCAGCGGGTCCCGGCCCAGGATCCTGGGCACCGAAGCCTCGGCCCGCCCCGGAACTCCGCCGCCCTCGTCCATCAGCTCTTCTCCCCCAGGTGTGCGGTCACCGCCCGGGCGACCTCCGCGGCCGGGCCCGGCCGCGTCATGTCCGCGTGGGCGCAGTCGATATCACGGTTGATCAGATTACCGGTGACGTACGGCCGCCAGGCGTCGCGGGTGAGCCACGTCTCGGCGCGGGGCGCCGCGGCGGTGAAGAAGAGGACGTCGCCGTCGAAGACCCGGTGCCGGTGGCCGCGGGTGAGCGCGGTGGTGCGGACCGCGGTGTCGACGACCGTGTCCAGGGTCGCGGCGGGCAGCGTGCCGAACGCGCTGTCCGCGGCGCCCAGCCGGGTGGTGACGGCCTCGCGCGTGAGCGGGGTGTCCCCGGTCGCGCAGCCCGCCGTCTCCAGCAGTGCCGCGAGGGCGTCCGCCTCGACCGTGCCGAGGCGCTCGCGCCACTGGTCGGCCGGGTAGGCGTCCATCATCGCCAGCAGCTCCACCTTCTCGCCCGCCTCCTGGAGGAGGACGGCGACGCCGTGGGCGAGGACGCCGCCCGCCGACCAGCCCAGCAGGCGGTACGGACCGTGCGGCTGGACGCCCCGGACGCGCTCCGCGTACGCGGCGGCCATCTCGTCCAGGGAGGCGTACGGCCTAGGCCGGTCGTCGCCGGGGCGCAGCCCGCGGGCCTGGAGCCCGTAGAGCGGCTGGTCCGGGTCGAGGTGGGTGAGCAGCGCGGTGTAGCACCAGCCGAGGCCCGCCGCCGGGTGCAGGGCGAACAGGGGGGTGCCGGTGCCGGCCGGGCGCAGCGGCAGGACGGTGCCGAGCGCCGCCTCGTCCGCCGTGCCGTGGGCGCGCATCCGCTCGGCGACGGCCGCCGGGGTGGCGGCCTGGAAGAGGGTGCCCATGGCGAGGTCCGTGCCGAGGTCCTCGCGGACGCGGGCGACGAGCCGGGCCGCGAGGAGGGAGTTGCCGCCGAGCTCGAAGAAGCTGTCGTCGACGCCGACGTGCGGCAGGCCGAGCGCTTCGGCGAACAGGCGGGTGAGGGCCGCCTCGCGGGCGTCGCGCGGCTCCCGTCCGGCGGTGGTCGCGGCGGTGCCGGGCACGGGCAGGGCGGCGCGGTGCAGCTTGCCGTTGGGGCCGGTGGGGAAGGCGTCCAGGACCACGACGGCGGTGGGCACCATGGCCTCGGGCAGCCGGGCGGCCACATGGGCCCGCAGCGCGGCGGGGTCCGGCTCACCGGCCTCGGCGGCGGCATCCGCCGAGGCCGGAGTCACATAGACGACCAGGCGGGGGTCGCCGGGCCGGTCCTCGCGGACCAGGGCGCAGGCGGCGGCGACGTGCTCGTGGGAGGCCAGGACGGCCTCGATCCCGTCGAGTTCGACGCGCTGGCCGCGCACCTTCACCTGGCGGTCGGTGCGGCCGAGGTACTCGACCGAGCCGTCCTCGCGCCAGCGGGCCAGGTCGCCGGTGCGGTACATGCGGGTGCCGGGCGGCCCGTAGGGGTCGTCGGTGAAGCGCTCCGCGGTCAGGTCGGGCCTGCCGAGGTAGCCGGTGGCGAGCTGGGCGCCGGCGAGGTGGAGTTCGCCGGGGACGCCGGGCGGGCAGAGCCGGCCGGCGGTGTCGAGGACGTAGAGACGGGTGTTCCAGACCGGCCGTCCGATGGGCACGGGGCCGGTCTCGCCCGGCTCGCAGGTGTGGTGGGTGACGTCGACGGCCGCCTCGGTGGGCCCGTAGAGGTTGTGCAGGGCGGTGCCGGGCAGCAGCCGGTGGAAGGCGTCGGCCGTGTCCCGGGGGAGGACCTCCCCGCTGCTGAACACGTGGCGCAGCCCGGTGCACTCCGCCGCGCCGGGCTCGGCGAGGAAGAGCTGGAGCATGGAGGGGACGAAGTGGACGGCGGTGACGCCCTGCTCGCGGACGGTACGGGCGAGGCGGGCGGGGTCGCGGTGGTCGTCGGGGCCGGCGACGACGAGGGTGGCGCCCTCGCGCAGCGGCCAGAAGAACTCCCAGACGGAGACGTCGAATCCGGTGGGCGTCTTCTGCAGGACCCGGTCCCCGGGTGCGAGCCGGTAGCGGTCCTGCATCCAGCGCAGCCGGTTGTCGATCGCGGAGTGCGGGACGACGACGCCCTTGGGCGTGCCGGTGGAGCCGGAGGTGTGCAGGACGTAGGCGGGGTGCTGAGGGGTGAGCGCCCGGCCGGGGTCGGTGGGCAGCAGCCCCGCCAGTTCCTCGCGCAGCGCCGGGTCGTCGAGGGCGACGACGGCCGGCGCGGTGACGCCTCGCGCGGAAGGGGCGGGGAGCGCGGCGCGGCCGGCCAGATCGGTCAGCACGCACACCGGCCGGGCGCCGTCGAGGACGGCGGTGAGCCGGGCGGCGGGGTGCGCGGTGTCCAGCGGGAGGTAGGCGCCGCCCGCCTTGAGGACGGCCAGCAGGGCCACGACGAGGTCGGTGGAGCGGGGCAGGGCGACGGCGGCGAGCGCGCCGGGCCGTACGCCGAGGGTGATCAGGTGCCGGGCGAGGCGGTTGGCGCGGGCGTTGAGCTCGGCGTAGCTGAGCTCTTCGGTGCCGGAGACGAGCGCGGTGGCGCCCGGCGTGCGGGCGGCGCGGGCCTCGATCGGGCCGATCAGGGTGGTGGGGGGCAGCGCGACGGCGGTGTCGTTGAACTCGGTGAGGACCCGCTCGCACTCGGCGTCGGTGGCCAGGGCGAGGCCGCCCAGCGGCAGGTGCGGGTCGCGGTCGGCGATCCGGGCCAGCAGGTCGAGGAAGCGGTCCTGGTGGGCGGTGAGTTCGTGCTGCCCGTAGAGGGCGGGGTTGCCGTCGTAGTCGACGCGCAGGCCGGAGCCGTGGGCGCGGTCGTAGATGTTGACGGTGAGGTCGTCGACCGGTCCGGAGACGATGTTGTGGGCGTCGGAGCGGGCGCCGGCGAAGGTCAGTCCGTAGTCGAACGGCATGACGTTGACGAGCGGGCCGACCAGGGCGCGGCCCTCGCCGAGGAGGCCGAGGTCGCGGCGGATGTCCTCGTAGCGGTAGCGCTGGTGGCGGCGGGCGGCACGGATGCCGAGGACGACCTGGCGGGTCAGTTCGGCGAAGGTGGTGTCGGCGGTGACGGTCAGGCGCAGCGGCAGGACGTTCATGACCATGCCGGGGACGCGCAGGGCGACCGAGCCCATCCGGCCCATCATGGGCAGTCCCAGCACGACCTCTTCGCTCCGGGTGGCGCGCGCGAGGTAGAGGGCCTGGGCGGCGAAGAGCACGTCGGTCCAGGTCGCCCGGACGGAGCCGGCCAGCCGGCGGAGCCGGTCGGTGCGCTCGGGGGCGAGGTGGGCGGTGCTGCGCACGGCGGCCCGGGAGGGCAGGGCGGTGCGGCCGGCCAGGGTGGGTGCCTCGGGGCGGTCGGCGAAGCCGGCGAGCCAGTGGGCGCGGTCGCGGTCGCGCGCCGGGGAGGTGCGGTAGGCGGCGTCCTCCTCGACGAGCGCGGCGAGGCGGCCGAAGGGGCTGGGGCCCGGGTCGGTGCCGGCGGCGAGCGCGGAGTAGACCTCGGCGACGCGGCGGGCGACGAGGGAGTAGCCGTAGCCGTCGAGGACGGCGTGGTGGACGCGCTGGTACCAGAGCCAGCGGTGGTCGCCGACGCGGAACAGGCCGTGGGCGAAGAGCGGTCCGGTCGCGAGGTCGAAGGGCTCGGCGGCGTCGGCGCGCATCCAGGCCCGCGCGGTGGCGTCGGGGTCGCCTTGGTCGCGGAGGTCGGCGGCGTACAGCGGGAAGCCGTGGCCGGGCGGTTCGACGGCGAGGGGCAGCTGGCGCGGGCCGTCGGCGGTGTCGGTGATCCGTACGCGCAGGGCGTCGGCCTCGCCGACGGTGCGGTGCAGGGCGTCGGCGAAGAGGACGGGGTCCACGTCGCCGTGGATCTCGATGCACTCGGCGGTGTTCAGGGCGGGGCTGCCGGCGTCGAGCGCCTGGGCGAACCACATGCCCGACTGGGCCGCGGTGAGGGGCCGGGGAGAGGTGCCCGGTCGAGCGTGCGGACGGTCATGTCCGGGCCCCCAGCAGGGGGACCCACTGCTCGATGGCCGGCTGCTCGGCGAGGTCCACGAAGGTGACCTCGGTGCCGTGGTCACGGCGCCAGCGCTCGACGAGGGTCATGATGCGCACCGAGTCGAGGCCGTAGTCGACGAGGTTCTCGTCGTCGGGGATGTCCGCGGGGTCCTCGCCGAGGACGTCGGCGACATCGGCGCGGATCTGGTCGAGGGTGAGAGCCATGGTGTTACGCCCCTTCGAAGAGCCGGTCGGTGGTGGTCACCACGGCGCACTTGGCGGCGGCCCAGCGCAGTGCCATGGCGTGGTCCTCGGCGGAGAAGTCCGCGACGGCGTCGGCCACGAGGAAGGGCTTGATGTCGCGCATCCAGGCGTCGGCGGCGCTCATCAGCACGCCGATGTGCGCGTACACACCGACGATGATCAGCTGGTCGCGGCCCTGCGCGGCCATCCGCTCGGCGAGGTCGGTGCGGACGAAGGCGCTGTACTTCCACTTCGTCAGGACCGTGTCGGAGCCGGTGGGCGCGACGGCCGGGGCGATCGCCTTGGCGTCCTCGTCGTCGGGCAGGCCGGGGCCCCAGAAGTCCTGCTGGAGGCCGCGCTCGGCGGCGCTCTGGCCGCCGGGCTGCGCGGAGTAGACGACGGGCACGCCCAGCCGGTCGCACCGCTCCTTGAGGGTGGCGACGTTGGCGAGCAGCTCGGTGACGGGCGAGGCGCCCGCCTCGAAAGCGCCGAGGAAGTAGTTCTGGAGGTCGTGCACGAGCAGCACGGCCCGGGCCGGGTCGACGGTCCAGTCGACCTTGTTCGCGGGCAGGCTGTCCGCGGCCGGCATCGGGTACGGGGCGATGGCAGGGAGCGCCATGGTGTTCGGTGTGCCTTTCTCAGTGCTGTGCGGGGGCGAGGCGGGCGGCGATGGCCGCGCGGAGGTCCTTCTTGGACACCTTGCCGATGCCCGTCTGCGGGAACTCCTCGACGAACTCGACCCGGTCGGGGACCTTGTAGGAGGCCAGCCCGCGCTCGCGGACGAACTTCTTGATGGCGAGGGACTTCACGGGGTCGGCGCCCTCGCGCAGGACGACGTAGGCGCAGGTGCGCTCGCCGAGGTAGTCGTCGGGCATGGAGACGACGGCGGCGTCGTGGACGGACGGGTGGGCGAGGATGTGGTTCTCGATCTCCTCGGCGGCGACCTTCTCGCCGCCCCGGTTGATCTGGTCCTTGGCGCGTCCCTCGACGACGAGGTGGCCGGTCTCCGTCCGCCGGACGATGTCACCGGTGCGGTAGAAGCCGTCCGCCGTGAAGGCGGTGGCGTTGTGCTCGGGCGCCCGCCAGTAGCCGCGGATGGTGTACGGGCCGCGGGTGAGGAGGTGTCCGGTCCCGCCGGCGGGCAGGTCGTTGTCCTCGTCGTCGACGACACGGATCTCGTCGTCGGGGGAGATCGGGCGGCCCTGGGTGGTGACGACGGTCTCGTACGGGTCGTCGAGGCGGGTGTAGTTCACCAGGCCCTCGGCCATCCCGAAGACCTGCTGGAGCCGGCAGCCGAGCGCGGGCGTGACCCGGCGGGCGGCCTCCTCGCTGAACTTGGCGCCGCCGACGAGCAGGACGTCCAGGGTGGAGAGGTCGTGCGGGGTGGCCGCGGCGGCCTCGGTCCACACCAGGGCGAGGGGCGGTACGAGCCCGGTGATGGTGACGCCCTCGCGCTCGATGAGGGGGAAGGCGACGTCGGGGCTCGGCCGGGGGGCGAGGACAACGCGGGCGCCGGCGTAGAGGGCGCCGAGGGTGCCGGGCGAGCTCAGCGGGAAGTTGTGGGCGGCGGGCAGGGCGCAGAGGTAGACGCTGTGCTCGTCCACGGCGCAGAGCTCGTTGGAGCCCCACAGGGAGTAGATGTAGTCGTCGTGGGTGCGCGGGATCAGCTTGGGCACCCCGGTGGAGCCGCCGGAGAGCTGGAGAAATGCCAGGTCGTCGGGGCGGGGGCCGTCGGTGATCTCCACCGGCTCGCGGGCGACGTCGCGCAGCGCGGTGTGCTCGCCCGGGTCGCCGACGACGAAGACGTGGCGGAGGGTGTCCACCTCGGCGCGGATCTTGCTCGCCAGCGCGCGGTGGTCGAAGCCCGCCTCGACGTCGGGGATGACGTAGGCGACGGCCTCGGTGAAGGCGCAGAAGTGGCGGATCTCGCTCTCGCGGTGGGCGGGCAGCGCGAAGACGGGCAGGGCGCCGATGCGGAAGAGGGCGAAGACGACCTCGAAGAACTCGGCGGTGTTGGGCAGCTGGAGGACGACCCGGTCGCCCTTGGTGATGCCGTGCTCCAGGAAGCCGGCGGCGAGCCGGTCGGCGCGGGCGTCGAGCTCGCCGTACGTCCAGGCCCGGCGGCCCTCGCCGCCCGGCTCGGGGCCGGGGTCGACGATCGCGGTGCGGTCCGGGTGGGCGGCCGCGCGGTCGCGGAGCATCTGCCCGAAGGTCTCGCCGCGCCAGTAGCCGGCGGCGCGGTAGCGCTCGGCGTACTCGGCGGGGTAGCCGGGGGCGTCCTGGGTGGTGGTGTGCTGGCTCATCGGCCGGCCTCCTGCTGGTCCGCGCCGACGGCGTCGAGGAACGTACGGAACTTGGCGCCGGTCTCGGCGGTCTCGGCCTCCGGCGAGGACTGCTCGACGACGCCGGCGCCGGCGAACAGCCGCAGGGTGCGCCCCTCGGCCTCCGCGCAGCGGATGGTGACGACCCATTCGCCGTCGCCCCGGGCGTCGCCCCAGCCGACCATGCCGGTGTAGGCGCCGCGGTCGAAGGGCTCCAGCTCGGTGATGACGTCGCGGGCGACGTCGGTGGGGGTGCCGCAGACCGCCGGGGTGGGCTGGAGGGCGGAGGCCAGCTCCAGGGCGGAGACGGCCGGGTCGGCCAGCTCGCCGGTGACGGTCGTGGACAGGTGCCACATGGCGGCGGTGCGCACCAGGGTGGGGCGGGCCGGCACGTCGAGGGTGCGGGCGAAGGGTGCGAGGGCCTCGCGGACGGCGTCGACGACGACGGCGTGCTCGTGGAGGTCCTTCTCCGACTGGAGCAGGGCGGCGGCGCGGCGGACGTCCTCGGCGAGGTCGGGGCTGCGGGGCGTGGAGCCGGCGAGCGGGTTGGCCACGAGGGTGCGGCCGCGGCGGGCCACGAGGAGTTCGGGGCTGGCGCCGAGCAGGGTGCGGCCGGGGGCCGACGGCACGGCGAAGGTGTAGCCGGAGGGGTCGCGGCGGGCGAGCCGCTGGAGCAGCGCGGGCAGGTCGAGCTCGCGGTCGGAGCGGAGCTCCAGGGTGCGGGCGAGGACGACCTTGCTGAAGTCGCCGCGCTTCATGCGGCGGACGGCCTCGGCGACGGCGGCGCCGTAGACGGCGGGTTCGGGGACCGGGCGGATGTCCCAGCGGGCGGCCGCGGGGGCGGCGGCGGGCAGGGCGATCAGCGGGTCCTCGGCGAGCGGCGGGGCCCAGCGGACGGCCTCGGGCACGGCGAGCGCGGCGGGGGCGGTGGGGTCGAAGGGCACCGCGCCGATGACGACGGGCGCCTCGTGCCCGGCCAGCAGCTGGGCGTCGAGGGTCTCGGTGACGCGCCGGACCAGGGGGGTCGTGCCGTGCGGGACCTCGGCGCGGACGCCGTGGGCGAGCAGGGTGCGGGTCGGGGAGGCGAAGAAGCGGGCGCGTCCGGGCTCGTAGGCGTCGAGCAGGGAGGTCGCGGCGCCTACGGTGTCGGCGGCCCCGGCGGGGCGGTGGCCGGGGGCCCCGGGTGCCGCGGGTCCGCTGCCGGCCGGGGCGGGTACCCCGGGCTCGCTCGGCCGGTCGGCGACGTGGTGAGCCGTGGTCACCTGCTGCTCCGTTCTCCCGACGGGTCTCGTCGGGTCTGCGTTTTTGCGTTCCGCGGGGCGGGTCCCGCCCCTGCGCGGCGTCCCCGCCGCGGCGGGTGGATGTCCGCCGCGCGGGGCGTTCCGGGTGCGGGGCCGGGCCTCCGGGGGCCTGGTGAGGGGCTGCTTCGCTTTACGCCCCTCTCACCAGACCCCCTCCGGCCCGGCCCCTCCCGTGGGTGGGTGGGGGAAGTGCGTGGTGGGTCCGGCCGGCTGTCGGGTGCCGGTCCGATGTGCCGTCAGGCGCGCAGGGTCGCGCCGCCGTCGACGTAGAGGTCGTGCATGGTGATGTGCCGGGCGCGGTCCGAGACCAGGAAGGTGACGGCGTCGGCGACGTCCGAGGGCTCGGCGATCCGGCCGAGGGGGATGCCGACGCGGTAGCTCGCGGGGTCGCCCTCGATGACGCGGAGGGGGGCCTGCTCGTCGGTCCACAGGTCGCGCTGCATGGCGGTGTCGGTGGAGCCGGGCGAGACGACGTTGCAGCGGACGCCGCTGCGGCCCAGCTCCAGGCCGAGGCACTTGGTGAACATGGTGGCGGCGGCCTTGGAGGCGGCGTACGCGGCCATGCTGGTGCGGGGGACGCCCGCGGCGTTGGAGCCCACGGTGACGATGCAGCCGGAGCGGCGTTCGGCCATCCGGCGGGCGGCGGCGCGGGAGGCGTTGAAGACGCCGGTGGAGTTGACGGCGAAGGTGCGCTCCCAGATCTCGTCGGTGATCTCGACGACCGGGGACGTGCGCAGCACTCCGGCGACGTTGACGAGGATGGCGAGCGGGCCGGCGGTGCGCTCGACCTCGTCGACCACGGCCTCCACGGCGGCGCTGTCGGCGACGTCGGCGGTGTGGGCGGTGACGGTGTCCCGGCCGAATTCGGCCTCGAGGCGCTTGACGCCGTCCGGGGTCCAGTCGAGGGCCGCGACGCGTGCTCCCTGTGCGACGAGGGCGCGTGTCACGGCCTCGCCTATGCCCTGGCCGGCTCCGGTCACCAGCGCGACGCGGCCGGAGAGTTCGGACTGCTGCACGGCTGTTCCCCCGATTCCATTCATACTAAGGTAAGCCTCACCTTACATGCCCGAATCGCACTCGGCGCATCGGCCGGGCGGGCCGGGGTGCCCGGCCGCGCTCACGCACGCCCGGACGGAAGGGGCCCGGAGCGACGCGTGGGCACAGCGAGCACGAATATAGGCTTAGGTTAGGCTAACCTCAGGCTCTTGCCTATAGGGAGGCGCCCCCGGCGTACGCCCCCCTGACCGCCCCTCACCCGTCCCTCGCGGGCCCCGGGTTCACTTCACGAGCTCCAGCGCGGGCACCCCCGGCACCGTGACCCCGAAGGTCCGGGCGTAGAGCCCGAGCTCCGCCTGGAGCGCGCGGACCATGGTGTCGGCCCTCCGGAAGCCGTGCCCCTCCCCCTCGAAGGTGAGATAGGCGTGCGGCACCCCGCGCCCGGCGATCGCCTCCAGGAACCGCTCGCTCTGCTCGGGCGGACAAATGGGATCCGCGAGCCCCTGCAACAGCAGGAACGGGGTGGAGACGCGGTCGGCCCGGCCGAGCGGCGAGCGCTCCTGATAGCGGCCGATGTCCTCGACGGGACCGATCAGGCTGTCCAGATAGCGCGATTCGAAGTCGTGGGTACCGCCGCGTGCCCAGGTCAGCAGGTCCAGCACCGGGTAGAGGATGGTGGCGCAGGCGTAGCGGCCGGTGGTGGTGAGCGAGCAGGCGGCCGTCCAGCCGCCCGCGCTGCCGCCGCGGATCGCCAGCCGGGCCCCGTCGGCGGTGCCCTCCGCGGCGAGCGCCTCGGCGACGGCCGCGCAGTCCTCCACGTCGACCACGCCCCAGCGGCCCCGCAGCCGCTCGCGGTATTCCCGCCCGTACCCGGTCGAACCGCCGTAGTTCACCTCGACGACGCCGATGCCGCGCGAGGTGAAGTAGGCGATCTCCAGGTCGAGGACGAGCGGCGCCCGCGCGGTGGGGCCGCCGTGCGCCCACACCACGTACGGCGGCAGCTCGTCCGCGGGGCCGGTGAAGTCGGGGCTGTGCGGCGGGTGGACGTGGGCGTGGACCTCCCGCCCGTCCGGGCCGGCGAAGACCCGGACCCGCGGCTCCGGGTAGTACGCGGCGTCCACCCGGTCGACGTGCCGGGCGCCGATCGCGCGGGCGCGGCCGGTGCACGCGTCCAGCTCCACCACCTCGTAGGCGCTGCGGGGGCTCGCCGCGACGCCGACCGCCCGGGTGCCGCTGACCGCGAGCGTCGCCGCCCACTCCGTCCACGGCCCGGCCGCGTCGACCACCTCGCCGGTGGCCGGGTCGAGTATCCCGAGGACCGCGGCCCCGCGGCCGTGCACCACGGCGATCAGGCCGTGCGGCAGCGGTGCGAACCAGCGCAGCCCCGGCACCCACAGCGGCCCCGCGAACTCCTCCTCGCGGCGGCACAGGACGGTGTGCTCCCCCGTGTCCGGGTCCACCCGGTGGAGGTTCCACCAGCCGGAGCGGTCGCTCGCCGCGAGGAGCGAGCCGTCCGGGGCCCACTCCACCTGGGCGACGGCCTCCCCGGGACCGCCCAGCACCGTGCGCGCCCCCGAGAGGCGGCCGTCCCCGGTCACCTCGGCCGTCCGCAGCTCGGTGCCCTCCCAGGGCATCCGCGGGTGGTCCCAGGCGATCCAGGCCGCTCGCCGCCCGTCCGGGGAGAGCCGGGGCCCGGTGACGAAGCGGTGCGTGTCCTCCGTGAGCTCCCGGACCGCGCCCCGGTCCTCGGCCGCGGAGCCGTCCAGGGGCACGGCCACCGGCACCCGGCGCACATCCGACGGGCCCTCGCCGGTGAACTCCTCCAGCACGCACCACACTTCGCCGCGCTCCGGCAGCAGCACCGGGTCCGCCCAGCGGCGGCCGCCGCCGACCGGTGACAGGGGCGTCAGGGGCCGGGGCCCGCCGCCGTCCGGGGCGTCGGGCTCGTAGGCGTAGATCCGCTGGTCGGTGAAGTGGGTGAAGACCACCAGCGGGCCGCCGGTCTCCCGGGGCACTGCCGCCCAGGGGTGGCCGCCGTACTCGAAGACGCGGTTGCGGACGTTCCACGGCGCGGGCAGCACCGCCCGCTCTTCGCCGTCGGCCCGCCGGCGCACCAGGGCGAAGCGGCCCTCCTCGCGCGGGCGCGGCGCCACCCACCACACCTCGTCACCGACCGTGCCCACGAAGTTCGGCCGGCCGCCGTGCGACGCGGCGAGCTCGGCGTCGATCGGGGACTGCCACGCTCCGTAGGGCGCCGTGGACACCATGTTGCTTACGCCTCCTCAGGACGGACCATCAGACTGTGTCGAGCAAGAAGTGGTCGAGCACCCGGACGCCGAAGTGCAGCGCGTCCACCGGCACCCGCTCGTCGACTCCGTGGAACAGCGCCTGATAGTCGAAGCCGACGGGCAGCCGCAGCGGCGAGAAGCCGTAGCCGGCGATGCCCAGACGGGCGAACTGATAGGCGTCCGTGCCGCCGGACATGCAGAACGGCACCACGTGCCCCTCCGGGTCGAAGCGCTCGACGGCCGCCCGCATCCTCGCGAACAGGGGGGCGTCCACCGGCGCCTGGGTGCCCGGGCCGTGCTGGACGAACTCCCAGTCCACGGAGGGACCGGTGAGCCGGTCCATGGTGGCGCGGAAGTCGTCGTCGCCGCCCGGCACCACCCGGCCGTCGACCCGGCCGGTGGCGGCCCCCGGGATCACGTTGACCTTGTACCCGGCGTTCAGCATCGTGGGGTTGGCGCTGTTGCGCACCGTCGCGGCCACCAGCTTGGCCGCCGTGCCCAGCTTGGCCAGCAGCTGGTCCACGTCGAAGCCCCGGGCGTCCGGGTCGGCGTCGATGCCGTAGAGGGCCGAGATCTCGCGCAGCGCCGCACGGACGGCCGGGGAGAGCCGCACCGGCCATTCGTGCGCGCCGATCCGGGTCACGGCCGCGGCGAGGGCCACGACCGCGTTGTCGTTATTGATCTTGGAGCCGTGGCCGGCCGTGCCCCGGGCCGTGAGCTCGATCCAGCACGTGCCGCGCTCCGCCGCGGCCACCGGGTAGAGCCGCAGCCCGCCGTCCGCGTGGAAGGTGTACGCGCCCGACTCGCCGATGCCCTCCGTGCAGCCCTCGAAGAGGCCGGGGTGCTCCTCGGCGAGGAAGCGGGCGCCCGCGCTCGCGCGGTCCTCCTCGTCGGCGGTGAAGGCGAGCACGACGTCCCGGCGCGGCCGGGCGCCCGAGCGGGCCCAGGACCGCACGGTGGCCAGCACCATCGCGTCCATGTTCTTCATGTCGACGGCGCCGCGGCCCCACACCGTGCCGTCCCGGACCTCGCCCGAGAAGGGGTGGACGGTCCAGTCGGCCGGGTCGGCGGGCACCACGTCGAGGTGACCGTGGACGAGCAGGGCCGGGGCGGCCGGGTCCGTGCCGGGGATCCGGGCGACGACGTTGCTGCGCCCCGGCTCCCGCTCCAGCAGGACCGGCTCGATCCCGGCGTCGGCCAGCAGGCCGGCGACGTACTCGGCGGCGGGGCGCTCCCGGCAGTCCCCGTCACCGCGGTTGGTGGTGTCGATCCGGATCAGGTCCGAGGTGAAGCGGACCACTTCCTCCAGGGCCCGCTCGTCCGGACCCGTGTGCCCCGTCCCGGTCGCCGTGCCCGTCCCGCTCTCAGCCATATTGCTCCTCCACCGACGCGCTCACGACGGTCGTGACCGCCTTGAAGCAGCGGATGCCTTCGTACATGGTCGGCGTGGTGTAGGAGACCCGGCGCTCACCGCACTGCTCGACGCCGGGGACGCAGGTGGCCTGCCCGGCCAGATGCTCGGCGTCGAATTCCAGCTCCAGCGTGAAGGGACCGCCCCGGACCGGTTCGTGCCGCACCGCGAGGGCGGTCGCCTCCCGCGCGGCGGCCCGGATGTCCGCAGCCGTACGCGCCGGTGGGCGGCAGACCGCCGCGTACCGTGAGACATAGTCCTTGACGGCGACCGAACGGGCATCGGGGGCATACCTCTTGGCGTCCTCGCAGGTCCGGTCGTCGCCGGTCACCAGCACCACGGGCACACCGTATTCCGCGACGACCAGAGAGTTGAGCAACCCCTCGCTCGCCCGCGTGCCGTCCACCCATACGCCGGTCAGCGAGTTCGCCAGATAGGTGTGGGCGAGCACCCCCTCGGCCCCCGCGGCCGCGTGGTACCCGACGAACGCGATGCCGTCCACGTCCCCGTGCTGGACGCCCTCGACCATGCTCAGGGACTTGTGCTTGCCCGTCAGCAGCGTGGCCCGCTCGTCCAGCTCCTCCAGCAGGAGGTTGCGCATGGACCAGTGCGCCTCGTTGACCAGGACCTCGTCGGCGCCCCCGGCGAAGAACCCGGCGACGGCCGCGTTCACGTCCGAGGTGAACAGGTGCCGGCACCTCTCCCACTGCGACGCGCCGGGCAGCACGTCGGCGGGCCAGGTGACACCCGTGACGCCTTCCATGTCCGCGGAGATCAGGATCTTCATGTCCCGTCACGCTACGCGAGGGCGCACGCCCGGACCAGAGCCCGGCGGGCACGGAAGCGTGTGTCGCCCTCACACGGCCTGCCGCCGCTCCGCCGCCTCCGGGAGGACCGGCAGGAGCGCGGCCGGCAGATGGCGGCGGCCGCCGACGCACAACTTGCGGTAGACGCGGGTCAGATGCTGCTCGACGGTGCTCGGGGTGATGTGGAGCCGGGTGCCGATCTCCCGGTTGGTGTAGCCGAGCGCCGCCTGCGCGGCCACCCTCAGCTCGGCGTCGCTGAGGGCGGCGAGCCGGTCGCCGTCGGGAGGCCCCGGCCGGGCGGGCGGCCCCGGCCGGGCGGGCGGCCCCGGCCGGGCCCCGGGCTCCCGCACCAGGTCGAGGAAGTCCGGTGTGCTGACCGTGACGCCGCCGGCCCGCGCCTCCTCCGCCGCGGCCAGGGCCGTCCGGCGGGCCCGCCCGGGGTCCCCCGCCTCGTGGTGGGCGCGGCTGAGGTCCGCCAGGGCCCGGGCCAGTTCGAGCCGGTCGCCCGACGCGCGCAGATCGGCGACGGCGTCGCGGAGCAGCGGCAGGCGCTCCCCGCGGCCGCCGCTCTCGGCGAGGATCCGCCGTGAGACACCGCGCAGCCGGGCGCCGATCGCGCCGGGGCGGGCCAGCTGCGCGGTCACCAGGTCGCGGGCCGCCTCCCGGTTGCCCAGCCGCAGCTGCACCCGGGCGAGGTCGCCGCGCCACGGCACGAGGGCCGGGATGTCGACGCCCCACTCGCGCATCAGGTCACCGCAGCGCGTGAAGTCGGTGTACGCGGCCAGCACCCGGTCCGTCGCGAGGTGCAGATGGCCGCGGGCGTGCAGATATCGCAGCCCGAACACCGTTTCGAAGGTGTGGTCCGGCGGCGTCTGCTCCAGTTCCGCGTACGCCTCGTCGTACGCGCCGGTGGCCGTCGCCGCGAGGACCAGCGTGGAGAGCGGGTAGCCGATCAGCACGCCCCAGCTCTGCGCCCTCGCCAGGTCGAGCGCCGTCCGGGCGTACGCCCCGGCGGCGACGGGGTCCCCCTGGCGCAGCGCGAGGTCCGCGCGCACGCCGCCGAGCAGCGCCCGCCAGGCGGGGGCGCGGCGCCGGACCGCCTCGGCCACCAGGCTGTCGCACCAGGCCACGGCGCAGTCCAGCTCGTCGGCGTAGGTGAGCGCGACCAGGCCGGTGGCGAGGACGCCCAGCGAGGTCTCGCTCAGCCGTGAGCCGCGCAGCAGGTGCCAGGCGCTCTCGACGAGTTCGTCCCGGCGCCACGCGTGCAGCCGCGCGCCGAGGACCGCGGCCGCCCGGGTCCAGGGGTCGGCCGCGTCCGGCCGGGCGGTGGCGGCACGGCGCGGACCGTAGATCCACTGGTAGGTGAGGTCGATCTCGGCGGCCGTCTGGGCGTCGGGCCGGCCGTGCCCGCCGTACAGCAGGGCGAGCGCCTTCTCCGCCTCGCCGTGGTCGCCCCGCCAGAGCAGGTTGCGGACGACGACGGGCATGTCCCGGTCGCTGGGCCCGGGGTGGGAGAGGGCGTCGCGCAGCGGGGTCAGCCGGATCGCGGCGGAGGGGTTGGTCCGCCAGCGGGCCATGGCCAACTCCGCGGTGACGGAGGCGTGTTCGCGGGCGTCCCGGCAGCTCCGGCGGGCGAGGTCGAGGCGCTCCGCGGCCAGGCGCGCGTCGTCGGCGGCGAGGGCCCGCCGGGCCGCCTCGCGCAGCGGGCCGACCGCCCACGGGCCGGGCACCCCGCCCCCGGCCAGGAGGTGGTCGGCCACCTCCTCGGCCACCACGCCGTGGTGGTAGAGGAGTTCGGCGGTACGGGTGCGCAGGCGGGACGCCTCGGCGGGGTCCAGGTCCTTCAGCACCGCCTCGGCGACGGCGGGGTGGCGGAACCGGCCGGCCTCCAGCAGCCCGGCCTCGCCGAGCGCCTCCAGGCCGCGGGTGACGAGGTCGGGGGGCGAGTCCAGCAGTTCGCCGACGAGCCGGGCACAGGCGCGGGGGCCGAGCAGGGCGACACCGCGCGCGAGGCCGGCCGGAGCGGGGTCCCAGCGGTGCAGGCAGGCGAGCACGGCGCGGTCGAACGCCTCCCCCACCGCGGGCGGGCCGCCCGGGTCGCCCGCGGCCGTGTCGTCCTCGATCAGGGCGCGCACCAGCGTGGGGTTGCCCCCGGTGAGCCGGTGGTAGGTGGCGGCGCAGCGGGCCGCCCTGGCCGGGCCGAGGCTCCGGGCGACGAGCCGGGCCACCCCGTCCCGGGTCAGGGGCGCGAGCCGGATCCGGCGGTACGGCGGGCCGGTGAGCTCGGCGCGCAGCGCGGAGGAGGCGGACCGGGCGCACCAGGCGTCGGCCCACTCGGTGAACAACAGCAGGGTGCGGGCGGGCCGGACGCACCGGCGCAGGTACAGCAGGGCGCGCAGGGACTCCTCGTCCACGAAGTGGAGGTCGTCGACGGCGATCACGACCGTGCGGCGCTCCGCCAGCTTGCGCAGGGCCTCGCACGCCTCCCTGATCAGGGCGGTTTCGGAACGGCGGGAGAACGCGGGGGCGGACGCCTCGGGCTCCTCCGGCCGCCTCGCCCCTCCTGCCCCCTCCACCCTTCCCGCCCGCTCCGGCTCACGCGCCCCCTCCGGCGCGAAGGCCGGATCGACCACCGCTTCGGCCACCCGGCGGACGAGGTCCGGCGGCAGCGGGGCGTTGTGCGCCAGCTGGCTGAAGACGCCGAGCCGCACGGCGCGTTCCGGCCGGGAGCCGGCGGCCATGAGCAGCAGGGCCCCGGAGCCGAGGACGTCGTCGCAGAAGGCGTGCAGGAGTTCCGACCTGCCGCCGGCCGGCGGGCCGCTGACCACTACCGTGCGACCGCGGCCTCCCTCGCATTCCTCATAGGCGTTCCTGAGAGTCGCAAGCGCGTCCTCCCTTTCCACCAGCGTCGCCATTTCCCTGCATCCCCCATGCGGCGGCGACCGACGGCCCCCCGGCCTGACCGGCCGACACACATCAAGTGCTGGACGCGCGAACGACCCGAGCTCGAACGGTCGTTCACACATCACCCCCGTGTCGAGATGTTGTTCGATCCCGGCAGACCCAAACGTAACCCCCGGAGGTCCGTACCTTCGATCGCCTTTACCCAATCTTTGCGCGAGGCGCGGAGTGAACGGGGGCGGTGGATCATTCCTCCGTCCCTCCGGCTCACGCCCGGGGGCTCGGCGATCCGCATTCCGCGCCGGACGGATCATTCACCGGAAAGGATCTTCCCGGCGCGCCCTCTCACCGCGCCCGCCTGCGCCGATACGGAAAAGCCCGCGATACGGGCCCCGGCGGAGTCCGATCGTCCGAAGATTAGGGGGGCCTAGGGGGATCTCTCCGCCCCTTCGGCTCCCGCACTCTGGGCAACCTCGGAAGCGCCGGACGCGTCATGGTCCTCAGTGACCCGGCGACATACGACGGACAGGGCACCCGGCCGACGGCCGGCGCCCCGCCCGGCGGGTGCTGCCGGGTGCGATACGGGGGATCACATGGACGCGCTCAACCATTTCGAAACAAGGAACACCTTTCTGCTGTCCCGGCTCGAATGGCTGGCCGGTTTCGCGGTCGCCGTCACGCTGACCGTCATACATTGGGGCGAGATCCGCTGGCCCGTGTTCATCGGGCTTTTCGTGGTCATCGACGCGATCGGCTATATCCCGGGCGCCGTCGCGTTCCGCAGGTCACGCACCGGGGACATCTCCAGGAATTACTACATCGCCTACAACATCATGCACAGCCTGCTCACGGGAGGCGCCGTCGTCGGACTCTGGGCATGGCTGGTGCGACCGGAATGGGCGTTGCTCGCGGTTCCCGTCCATCTGCTGGGCGACCGCGGCATCTTCGGTAATTCCCTGAAGCCGTTCCGGATCTCCTTCGAGCCGAAGAAGGACAGGCTGTTCGAGGAATTCGAGACGGCCTGCTCCCTCCCGGCCTCGCACGCGGCCGCCTCCGCGACCGCCCCCGCGGACTCCCGCGTGACGTCCCGTGCGGCCGGAGCTCCGGACGCGTCCACAGTGAGGAGTTCCGCCGATGCGGCCCGCCACCCCGGCGCCTGACGAGATCCACAAGCTCCTCCAGCGGTACGCCGACAACCCCAGCGCCTTCCTCGCCCTCAACGAACGCACCGAGCACTTCCGGAGCGACGGGCTCGACGGCTTCGTCGCCTACCGCGCCTCGGGGCGCCATCTCCTCCAGTTCGGCGGCCCCTTCGCCCACCCCGTGGACCGGGCGGCCCTGCTGGCGGCCTTCCGGGCGCACGCGGCCCGGTCCCGCAAGCGGGTCATCGCCGTGCAGCTCCAGAGCGAGGACGCCCGGCTCTACGCGGCGAACGGCTTCACCGTCAACCGGCTGGGCTCGTCCTACGCGATCCGGCTGGCGGACTTCACCCTGCGCGGCAAGCCCTTCGTCCGGCTCCGCAACAAGATCTCCCGGGCGCGGCGGAGCGGGCTCGTCGTCGAGGAGGCCGACCCCTTCGCGGTCGACGCGGAGCTGACCGCCGTCGACCGGGACTGGCTGCGCGGCAAGGGGCGGTTCACCAAAGAGCTGGCCTTCCTCGTCGGGGAACGGCTGGGCGGGGCCGCAGCGTCGCGCCGGCTCTTCGTGGGCCGTATCGAGGGCGCCGCCGTCGGCTACATCTCCTACTCCCCCGTCTACGGCACCCGCCCCGGCTGGCTGCACGACCTCACCCGGCGCCGCCGGGAGGCGCCGCCCGGGGTGATGGAGGCGATCAACGCCACCGCCGTCGAGGCGTTCTCGGCCGAGGACGCGGCATGGCTCCATCTGGGCTTCACCCCGTTCGTGGGTCTTGACAGCGAGCCTGAGATGCCGGGGGCCGGGGCGGGCGTCGCCAGGATCGTGCGGTTCCTCGCCGCGCACGGCGAGAAGGTGTACCCGTCGCGGACCCAGCTCGCCTACAAGGAGAAGTGGGCCCCGCACGTCGTCCTGCCGGAGTACCTCGCGTTCGAGGGCCGGCCGAGCCTCGGCGCGATCGTACGGCTCATGCGGGTCGTCAATGCCATCTGAAGTCAGCGGGCCGCCCGCGCGGCCCCACCGAGCGCAGTGCCCCGTACCGAGGCGCGTCGAAAGGCGGATGACATGAGGTTCTTGGCGAGGGAGCGGGCGGCCCTCGACTCGCTCCTGCCGGGTCTGGACAAGGAGTTGGCCGGACGTCCGCTGGGCGAGCTGGAGCGCCCGGGCAACCCCGGCGTCAAGGCGTTCAGGGAAGCGGGCGGCGCGGGGCTGCTCGTGCCCGCCGCGCACGGCGGCAAGGGCGCCGACGCCCTGGCCGCGGTCCGGGTGCAGCGGGCCATCGGCTCCCGCTCGCCTTCGCTGGCGGTCGCCACCACGATGCACCACTTCTCGCTGGCGAGCCTGGTCGCGCTGAGCGAGACCGGCAACGGCTTCGAATGGATGTTGCTGACCGGCGTCGTGAACGGCAATCTGCTGCTGGCCTCCGGCTTCGCCGAGGGACAGCCGAACGGCAGCATCCTGCGCCCCACCATGTCGGCCCGGATCACCGAGGCCGGAGTGGTGATGAACGGCGCGAAGCGCCCGTGCAGCCTGGCCCGTTCGATGGACCTGCTCACCGCGAGCGTGATGGTGCCCCGTGAGGACGGCCGCGGCGAGCAGCTGGCCGTCGTCCTCATCCCTGCGGAGAGCCCGGGGCTCACGGTGTCCCCGTTCTGGGGCAGCTTCGCCCTCGCCGGCGCGGAGAGCGACCAGGTAACCGTCACCGACGTGCTCGTACCGCACGACCTCGTCGTCCGCACGGAGGTGCCCGAGGGCGAGGTGCTGGACGACATCCAGACCACCGGGTTCGTCTGGTTCGAGCTGCTGATGACGGCCAGTTACCTGGGAGCCGCGAGCGCGCTGGTGGAGCGGCTGGTCGGCAACGAACGCGTGCCCGACCTGGAGCGGGTGCGGCTGGTGGGCGAACTGGAGGCCGCCGTGGCGGCGGTGGAGAACGTGGCCCGGCAAACCGGGGCCGCGCTGTGCGGGCAGGAGCTGCTGGTGGACTCCCTGCACGTGCGATACGCAGCCCAGGACACCCTGGCGCGGGTCGTCCCGCGCGCCGTGGAGCTGCTCGGCGGCCTGAACTTCATGAGCTCCGACGACATCGGCTACCTGGCGGCCGCCGTGCACGGGCTGGGGCTGCATCCGCCCGCCCGCGCCAAGATGGCCGCGCCCCTGGCCCGCTACCTCGCGGGCCACTCGCTGGAAATAGTTTAGGGAGCAAGGAAATGAGCAAGCCGACGCTGCTGCTCACGGGGGCCACCGGAGTGCTCGGGCGGGCCTTCGTGGAGGAGCTCGCCGAGGACCACCGGGTGATCGCCCTGCGCCACCGCGCGCCGGTCGACGACCCCCGGGTGACGGAGCTCCAGGGCACCCTCGACGACCCCCTTCTCGGGCTCGGCGCCGAGGGGTTCCACGACCTGGCGCGCCGGGTGGACCTGGTGCTGCACTCGGGGGCCCGTACGGCCTGGAACGCCTCGCGGGAGACCCTGTTCGCCGCCAACACCACCGGCACCGCCCATATGCTCGGCTTCGCCGAGGCCGCCCGGGCGCCCCTCACCTACGTCAGCACCGCGTTCGTCGCCCGCCCCCAGGAGGAGGAGCGGACGGCCTCCGGGCCGGGCGCCTACGTCGCCTCCAAGATCGCCGCCGAGCGGCTGGTGCGCGAGAGCGGCCTGGAGGCGGCGATCGTCCGCCCCTCCGTGGTCGGCGGCGACTCCCGCACCGGGCGGATCGCGGCCTTCCAGGGCATGCACCAGGTGATCGCCGGCTGTGTGCACGGCGCGATCCCGGTGGTGCCCGCCGCCGCCGGGTCGCCGTTCGACCACATCCCGCAGGACCTGGTGGCCCGGGGCGTGGGGAAGCTGCTGCGCGACGGCGTCACCTCCGGCGAGTACTGGCTCACCGGCGGCCCCGCCTCGCCCACCGTGGGCGAGCACATCGACCGCATCCTCCGGGTCGCCGAGCGCTTCGGGCACCGGCCGCCCCCGCCCCGGCTGATGCCGGCGGAGGCCGTCAACCGGCTGCTGCTGCCGATGATGCAGGACGTGATCCCGCGGTCGCTGCGCCGGCGGTTCGCGGGCTTCGAGGACCTGATGCTGCTCTTCCAGTCCTCCGCCCACCTGGAGTCCTCCTTCGGGGCGCTGGGCATGGCCGACGAGATCACCCACGACAGGCTGCTGGCCGCCTTCGGGAAGTCCGTCGCGTACTGGATCGCCACCAAGGCGCCGGCCGTGGGGAAGGCGGCATGAGGGCCCGGACCACCGGTGCGGGCCCCGGGAACGCGCTCCTCGCCGAGGGCCCCGGGGACGCCCCGGGCCCCACCGTCACCGAACTCACCGGGCTCCGCTACGAGCGGCACTTCGGCCCCGGCAAGGCCGCCCTGGCCCGGCTGCTCGGCACCGTCGTCGAGACCTACTCCGAAGGGCCGTGGATCACCGCCGCCGACGGCAAGCGGTACCTGGACCTCGGCGGGTACGGCGTCTTCATCCTGGGCCACCGCCACCCGCGGGTGGTCCGCGCCGTCAAGGAGCAGATCGACACTCACCCGCTGGCCACCCGGGTCTTCCTGGAGCCGGTGAGCGCCGCCGCGGCGGCGGCGCTGGCCTCCGTCACCCCCGGCGACCTGGACATGGTCCACTTCGTCAACTCCGGCGCGGAGGCCACCGAGGCCGCTCTGAAGCTGGCCAGGGCACACGGCCGGAACGCCGTCGTCACCACCCGGCGCGGCTTCCACGGGAAGACCCTCGGCGCGCTGAGCGTCACCGCGAACCGGACGTACCAGGACCCCTTCGAGCCCCTGCTGCCCGGCGTCCGCGAGGTGCCCTACGGGGACGCCGCGGCGGTCCGGGAGGCGCTCGCGGCCACCCCCGGACGCGGCTGCGTCGTCGTCGAACCCGTGCAGGGCGAGGGCGGGGTGCGGATACCGCCGCCCGGGTATCTGCGCGCGGTCGCCGACGTCTGCGAGGAGTCCGGCGCCTTCCTGATCGTGGACGAGATCCAGACCGGGCTCGGGCGGCTCGGCACCTGGTGGGGCTGCGCGAGCGAGGACGTCGTGCCCGATGTGCTGCTGGTCGGCAAGGGCCTGTCCGGCGGGGTCGTACCGGCCGCGGCGATGGTGGCCCGGCCCGCGGCGTACCTCCCGTTCGGCCGGGACCCGGTCCTGCACTCCTCCACCTTCGGTGCCTCGCCGATCGCCTGCGCGGCGGCCCTGGCCGCGGTGGAGACCATCCGCGACGAGGGGGTCGTGGCCCGGGCCGCGCGGCTGGGCGAACGCCTGCTCACCGAGGTCCGGGAGATCGTCGCCAAGCGGGCCCCCGACCTGATCGCCGACGTCCGGGGGCGCGGCCTGCTGATCGGCGTCGAGCCGGTGGCGCAGCGCTTCGTCGGCGAGCTGCTGCTGGAGTTCATGGACCGCGGCGTGCTCGTCAACCACTCCCTGAACGCCTCCGAGGTGCTCCGCCTCACCCCTCCGGCCTGCCTGTCCGAGGACGAGATCCAGCTGTTCCTGCGGGTGGTCGACGAATCGCTGACCGCCGTCGCGGGACGCGCCTGAACGAAAGGTTTCCCACCATGCCCACCGTGACCCTCCGGGTGCTCGCCCCCGCGATCGCCCCCACCGATGCCTACGCCCGGATCAGCGACTTCGCCCGCTACCCCGAGCTGACCGCGACCGTGGAGAGCGTCGTCGTGCGCCCGCCGTCGCCGGACGGCTCCGTACTGTCGGAGTGGGCCGTCCACTTCCGCAACGGGCTGATGAAGTGGACGGAGCGCGACACCTTTTCGCCCGAGGCCTCCGCCATCGCCTTCGAGCAGGTCAGCGGTGACTTCGCGACGTTCCGCGGCACCTGGGGGGTGGGCGCGGACGGCGCGGGCACCCTGGTGCGCTTCGACGCGGAGTTCGACCTGGGCATCCCGACCCTGGCCGCGATCCTGGACCCGGTCGCCGAGGCGGCCCTGCGCGACAACATCCTGAGGATCCTCGAAGGGCTGCTCGGGGAGGCGCAGGAGATCGTGGCGGACCCGGAACTCGCGGAGTCGGGGCAGCCGTGAACAGCGTGTACGCCGCGGCACCCGAGCTCGGCACGGAAGCCTGCCGGAGCCTCTACCGGAAGCTGGCCGCCGGGGTGACGGTGGTGACCACGTGCGGCCTCGACGGTGAACCCCTGGGGCTCACCGCGTCGTCGGTCACCACGCTGTCGCTCCGGCCGCCCATGATGCTGGTCTGCCTGGCCACGGGGTCCGGCACCCTGACGGCGATCCGCACCCGCCGGGCGTTCGCGATCCACCTCCTGCGGGCGGAGCAGACCGCCCTGGCGGCCGCCTTCGCCGGCAGCTCGGGCACCGGCAAGTTCGCCGGGGTGGAGTTCCAGTGGGCGCTCGGCATCCCCGTCCTGCCCGGCACCCTGGGCTGGGCGACGTGCGCCCTCGCGGACGAACGGCGGTACGGGGACCACAGCGTCGTCGTCGGGAGCGTCATCTCCGTGAGCGACGGCAGGGGAGAGCCGCTGATCTGGCACGACCGGGGGTTCCGTGAGCTGTCGGCGAGGGAGCGGCGGGATGCGTTCGCCGAGAACTGAGCCGCGGCCCCGCGAGGAGCCGCCGTGGCGCCCCGACGACACGCCCCGGGCCGGCCGGCTCACCGGCCGGGTCACGGCGGACGTGGCCGTCGTGGGCGCCGGCCTCACGGGGCTGACCACCGCCTACCGCCTGCTCACCCGGGCGCCGGGACTCGACCTCGTCCTGGTCGACGCCGGCCGGCCGGGCGCCGGGGCCAGCGGCCGCGGCACCGGGCTGCTCGGGCCCCGCGTCGGCCCGCCCGTCGACGTCGCGCGGCGGCGCTTCGGCGACGAGACCGCCCGCCGCGCCTACGAGGCCAGCGTCGGCTGGGTGCGGCAGACCGTCCAGCTGGCCGGCGAGCTGGGCGCCGACTGCGGCCTGGTCCCGGCCGGCCAGCTCGTGGTGGCCGGTTCGCCCCGCGCCGCCGCCGTACTGACCCGCCGGGCCGCCGCGTACCGCGCGCTGGGCCTCGACCCCGAACTGCTCCCCGATCCCGGCGGCTTCCACGCCGCGCTGCGCTTCCCGGTCGCGGCCACCCTCGACCCGGCGGCGCTCACCGCGGCGCTGGCCGCCGAGGTGACCCGGCGCGGCGCGCGCCGGTACGACCGCAGCCCGGTGCGGTCCCTGCGCCCGGGTGAACTCACCTTCCCCTCGGGGACCTTGCGGGCCCGGCGCGTGGTCCTCGCCGTCAACGGCTTCGCGCGGTCGCTGCGGCTGCCCGTCGGCACGGTCGCCCCGCTGGAGGTGCGGGCCGTCGCGACCGCGCCGCTGCCGCCCGCGCTCCGTGCCCGGCTGGGCGCGGAGCCGGTCATCGACGTCACCCCGCTGGGCCCCTACTACCGGCTGACCCCGGACGGCCGGCTGATCATGGGCGGCGGCCCGGCCGACTGCCCGCCGCCGTCCCGCCCGGCCCGGCGCGAGCGCGCCTGGGACTGGCTCGCCGGACGGCTTCCCCCCGACGTGGAGATCACCCACCGCTGGTCCGGGCGGATCGGCATGACCGGCGACGACCTGCCCGTGGTCGGGCGGATCGCCCCGGACACCTGGTTCGCGGGCGGCTGCTGCGGCCACGGCCTGGCCCTGTCGGTGGCCACCGGGGCGTACCTCGCCGACGCGCTCACGGGCCACGCGCCGCCGCCGGCCGACGGCGGCCCCCCTCCGCCGCTGCCCTGGCACCGCGCCCGCGGCCCCTGGCTGCCGACGGGCGGCGCGGCCCGCCCGGCGCTCGGGGCCTACCTCCGGCTGCTGGCGCACCGGGCCGGGCGGGACGGGATCCGATGCGCCGGCTGACCGTCACGGCCGGGGCGCGGGCGCGGCGGTGGCACCGGCCCTGTTCCTCCGGCGCCGCGCCCGCAGCATCCTGTGTCATCGGACCCGAGTGTCCCGAGTGAAGGGAACCAGCCACATGCGTGTGCGGCACCTCAACTTCGGTACGTACCGACCGCCTTCGCAGAAGCTCATCAACGGCCGCGGGAGCCTGTTCCGCGCCGGGCACATGGTGTGCCACTGCCTGCTCCTGGAGACCGACGGGGGCCTGGTCCTCGTCGACACCGGCTTCGGCACGAAGGACGCCGCCGACCCGCTGGGCAGGCTGGGGCGCGCCTTCATGCTGCGCTCCCGCCCCGCGCTGCGCCCGGAGGAGACCGCGGTCAGCCAGCTGACCGCGCTCGGCCACGACCCCCGGGACGTACGGCACATCGTGCTGACCCACCTGGACCGCGACCACACCGGCGGCCTGGCCGACTTCCCCGAGGCCCAGGTGCACGTCTACGGGCCGGAGTTCCGCGCGGCCATGGAGCCCCGCACCAAGCTGGAGCGGGCCCGCTACCGGCCGACGCAGTGGGAGCACGGACCGCGCTGGGTCGTCCACGAACTCGCCGACGGCGAGAAGTGGTTCGGCTTCGAGTGCGTGCGGCAGATCGCCGGGCTGCCGCCGGAGATCCTGCTCGTGCCGCTGCTCGGGCACACCCGGGGGCACATCGGTGTGGCCGTCGACACCGGGACGGGCCCGCTGCTGCACGCGGGCGACGCGTACATGTTCCACGGCGAGGTGGAGAGCCCGCCGTACTGCTCCCCCGGGCTGCGCGCCTTCCAGAAGAAGTTCGAGGTGCTGCCCCAGCGGCTGCCCAACGTGGCGCGGCTGCGTGAGCTGCGCCGGACGACGGACGTCGAGGTCTTCAGCGCCCACGATCTGGTCGAGTTCGAAGGGTGGCAGAAGCGGAATGGCTGAGGTCGTCGGCGCGGCGGGCGGCGCCGGGGCCGCGTCGGAGAGCGGGCGGCCGGACGCGCTGGGCGGGCCGGCGGAGGGCAAGGTCAGCCCGCTGCTGCTGCTCGCGCTGTTCAGCGGCCTCTTCCTGGTGTTCCTGGACACCACGGTCGTCAATGTGGCGCTGCCCGATCTCCAGGACGACCTCGGCGCGGACGTCCGCGGCCTCCAGTGGGTCGTCGACTCCTATCTGCTCACCTTCTCCTGCCTGCTGCTGAGCGCGGGCGCGCTCGCCGACCGGATCGGCGCCAAGCGGCTGTTCACCGGGGCGCTCGTGGGCTTCACCCTCACCTCGGTATGGTGCGCGCTCTCGGGAAGCGTGGCGACGCTGCTCGTGGCCCGTGCCGCGCAGGGCGTCACGGGCGCCGTCCTGATGCCCGTCTCGATGGTGATCATCACTCAGCTGTTCCCCGACCAGAAGGCCCGTGGGCGCATGGTCGGCGTCCAGTCCGCCGTGGCCGGTCTGGCCCTGGCCGCCGGGCCGCTGATCGGCGGTCTCCTCGTCGAACAGTACGGCTGGCAGAGCGTGTTCTGGGTGAACCTCCCCGTCGGCGTCCTCGCCGTCGCCGTCCTCGTCGTGCTGCTGCCCCACGCCCGCCCGGAGCAGCGCACCGGCATGGACCTGGGCGGGCAGCTGCTCTTCGTGGCCGGGGTCGGGCTGCTCACCTACGCCCTGATCGAGGGCAACTCCGCGGGCTGGGCCTCGGGGCGCATCCTCGGCTGCTTCGCCGGGGCGGCCGTCGCGCTGATCGCCTTCGTCCTCTGGGAGGCACGCCAGAAGCACCCGATGCTGCCGCTGGGGTTCTTCCGGCACCCGCACGTCAGCGCGGGCGCGATCATCAACTTCACCGTGTTCGGGGCGATGTTCGGCGCGGTGTTCCTGCTGATGCTCACCCTCCAGGAGGTCGACGGGCTGAGCCCGGTGCAGGCCGGGGTGCGGACGGTCGTGATGACCGTGACCGTCGCCGTCACCTCCGTGCTCGGCGTCATGCTCGGCGAGCGCGTCGGGGTCCGGCTCACCGCCTTCGTCGGCGCGGTGTCCATGGCCGGCGGCCTGGCCGGGCTGCTCCTGCTGGAGTACCAGGACGGCTTCTCCCACTACTGGTGGCAGTTCCTGCTGCTCGGCCTGGGCGCGGGCTTCGCCGGCCCGCCCGTCACGGCCGCGCTGCTGCGGGCCGTCCCCGAGGAGCGGGCCGGCACCGGCTCCGGCGTGGGATACACCTCGCGGCAGGTCGGCTCGGTCTTCGGCGTCGCCGTCTCCGGCACCCTGGTCTCGCATCACCTCGGCTCGGGGGCGTCCACCGCGCTCGCCGGGCTGCCGCTGCCGCCGGAGGCGGTCGACAAGATCGCGTCCGGGGACTTCTCCGGCGCCGCCGCGCTGCCGGAGCGGATCCGCCCCGAGGTGCTGAGCAGGGTCGGCACCCTGTTCCTGGAGGGCACCCATCTCGCCTACGCCTCCGGGGCGGGCGCCTGCGGTGTGGCGGCGCTGGCGGCGCTGCTGTTGCTGCGCCGACGGCGTGCGGAGGAGGGGGGCGGGGCGGCGGGCTGACGGAGGGGCAGGGCTCCCGGGCCCGCTCCCCCGGGCCTGCATATGCTGTGCGGCACGGGGCGGGATCCACATCGTCCCGCCCGTGCACGTGTCATCGATCGAGGCCGGCGCCGGCCACGGGTACACGCAGGAGCGAGGGGACAGCAATGGCCGAACGGGCGTTGATCGCGGCGGTGGGCGGCAAGGAGCCGAAGGTGGACCCGGATGCCTTCACGGCGCCGACCTCGGTGGTCGTCGGCGAGGTGACCCTGCACCCGGGGGCCAGCGTCTGGTACAGCGCGGTGCTGCGGGCCGACTGCGGGCCGATCGTCATCGGGGCGGACAGCAACATCCAGGACAACTGCTCGGTCCACGTCGACCTGGGCTTCCCCGTCACCGTCGGCGAGCGGGTCTCGGTCGGCCACAACGCCGTGCTGCACGGCTGCACGGTCGAGGACGACGCCCTGATCGGCATGGGCGCGACGGTGCTCAACGGGGCGGTCATCGGCGCCGGCGCCATGGTCGCCGCGCAGGCTCTGGTGCCGCAGGGGATGCGGGTGCCGCCCGGGGCGCTCGTCGCCGGGGTGCCCGCCAAGGTCCGGCGGCAGCTGACCGACGAGGAGCGCGAGGGCATCACGCTCAACGGCACGATGTACGCCGAGCTGGCCAAGGCCCACCGCGCCGCCATGGAGGGGTGAGACCGGCGGGGCTCAGCCGCCCGCGTCGGCGGCCCGGGGCAGCGACTGCTCGCACCACACGGTCTTGCCCCGGGGGTCGTGGCTCGCGCCCCACTCCCGCGCCAGGCCGCCCACCACCCGCAGGCCCCGCCCGAATTCGTCCCCGAGGTCGCTGCCGAGCAGCGCGGGGAGCGTGTGATCCTCGTCGGTGACCTCGCACAACAGCGTGTCCGTACGCACCAGTCGCAGGCCCAGGTGACGGGACGCGGTGTGCCGCACGGCGTTGGTGACGATCTCGCTGACGAGGACGGTCGCGGTCTCCACCGCCTCGGCCAGTCCCCACGCGCGCAGCCGCTCCGCGACCAGCCGGCGCGCCCGGCCCACCTCGCGCGGTGCCGGGTCCAGCCGCCATTCGGCGACGTGCTCCGGCGGGATGCCGCTCAGCCGGGCCATCAGGAGCCCCGGGCCGTCCTCGCGGCCCGCGCCGAGGGCACGGGCGAGGGCGTCGCAGGCGTCGTCCAGGGAGGCCGCGGGAGGGACGGCCGCGCACAGGGCGGCCAGGCCGGTGCTCCCCTCCGCGCCGCTCCGGCCGCGCACCTCCAGCAGGCCGTCGGTGCACAGCACCAGCCGGTCACCGGGCGCCACCCGCACCGTGACCGGCTCGAACGCCACCCCGCCGATGCCGATGGGCACGCCCGTGGGCAGCTCCAGGGGCGCGCCGCCGCCGTCCGCGCGGAGCAGGACGGGCGGGAGGTGCCCGGCGTTGGCAAGGGTCAGTTCGGAGCGGATCGGGTCGTAGACGGCGTAGAGGCAGGTGGCCGGGGAGCGGGCGCCGAGCCGCCGCGCGAGGTCGTCGAGCCGGCTCAGGAGCCGGCCGGGCGGCAGGTCGAGGGCGGCCATGGTCTGGACGGCGGTGCGCAGCCGACCCGCCGTCGCCTCCGTGTCCGGGGCCCGGCCCAGGACGCCGCCGACGACGAGCGCGGTGCGCGAGCCGGGCAGCCGGACGGTGTCGGACCAGCCGCCACGGCCGGGGCGGGTGCCGGGCGGCCGGCGGGTGACGGTGTCGCAGCCGGCCGTGCGCGTGCCGTCCTGGCAGGGCTCGTCGGCGGCTTCCTGACGGGTGTGCGGGCGGGCGTCGTCGAGGAGGAGGACGCCGCGGGCACCTGACACCGGGGCCGGGGTGCGCGCCGCGGCCGGTGCGGCGGCGGGCTGCGGGGCGGCGGGACGCGGGCCGGCGTTCTCGCGCGGCCCGCCCTGCCGCGGCAGGGTCTCGGGCGGGGGAGGCGGCGTGGCCCAGTCGGGTGTGACGGGGATCCGCTCGCGGCGGCTGATCTCCAGGACGGGGTGGCCCAGTTCGAGGACCTGGGCGACGATACGGGCGCTCACGGCCGGTGCCATGCCGGGCAGCTCGGCGAGGCCCCGGACCTCGCCCTTCCGTCCGCCTTCCCCGCCGGCCCCGGTGAGGACGGTGTGCGGGGCGAAGCCGGGCGCGACCCGGTCGTGGGTGCCGCCGGAGAGCCCGGCGGCGTCGGAGGCCAGCACGAGCAGCCGCTCGGGGCCGGGGCCGACGAGGGGGTAGGCCCACCACAGCACGTCGACCTGGCCCCGGACCGAACCCGCGGAGCGGGCCCGGCCGCAGCTGGGGTAGCCGGGTGCGGCGAGGAGGGCGCCGCTGATCGGCATGAGATCGGCCGCGGGTCTGCCGACGGCTCTCTCCCGTGGGTGCCCGAACAGCCCGTGGGCGCCCGCGCTCCAGTGCGTCACCAGGCCGGCGGAGTCCACCACGGCCACCGCGAGCGCGATCCGCGCGGGGACGGCCCGGCGCTGGGCGGAGAAGGGCTCCGGCGTACCACGGTCCATGGGCGGGTTGCTCCTTCGTACGCGTACGCAAGGGGCCGCGTACGCAAGATCTGCGCCACCGCTACCACCGTAGGGCCCCGGCGGTCCGCGGCGGGGCCGTTCGCGAAGATGCCGCACGCCGGGGAGCGTCCTCGCTCCCCGGCGCGCGCGTGCCCCCGCCCGGGCGCCGGGGCGGACGGCCCCCCGTGGTCGCCCCGGAAGCCCCCGGCGGCCGGCCGGGGCTAGTCGGAGTGGCCGAGCTGGAGGTCCCGCTCGGTGCGGCCACCGCCCGCGACCTGCAACACCGTGGCGACGGGCGGATATCCGGCGGCGATGACGGTGTACTCGCCGGCCGAGAGGTCCACGAACCGGAAGGCGCCCTCGGAGCCGGTGGTGGTGGAGTCCACGACATTGCCCGCGGCGTCCAGGAGGGTGACGCGGGCGTCCTCGACGGCGCGCCCGCCGCCGGCCCGTACGACGCCGCGCAGCACCGCGCCGCCCGCGAGCTCGATGTCCTGGCGGGTCTCGCGGCAGGCCTGGACGGTCACCGGGAGGGCCGCGGGCCGGAAGGCGGGGGCGCTGGCCGCGAGGGTGTACTCGCCCGCGACCAACTCGGAGATCACATAAGCGCCTTCGCGGCCGGTGCGGGTGGAGGAGACGACCTCGCCGTGCACATTGGTCAGGGTGACCAGGGCGTCCCGCACGGGGGTGCCCTCGGGCGTGAGGACGGTGCCGGCGAGGCGTCCGGCGCCGCCGAGGACGACGTCGAGCTCCACGGGCCGCTCGGCGACGGTGACCGTGACCGCCTGCGGCTGGTGGCCCCCCGCGGCGGCGATGAGGACGTACGAGCCGGTTCCCGGCGTGCTCAGCGCGTACCGTCCGTCCTCGCCGCTCGCCCCGCGCCCGACCTGCCGGCCGCCGACGTCGATGAGGGTGAGGGCGGCGCGCGGCACGATGGTGCCGTCGGGGTGCTGGACGGTTCCTGTGACGGGGATGCCGGCCGCGAAGGGCAGCACCGGTTCGTTGTCCGGCGGCGCCGGGCGGGCGGCGGGGATGACGGGGACTTCGGAAGCGTTCTGGGACACCACGGTCTTCTCTTTCAGCAGGAGGGCGAACAGAAAGCCGAGGACGAGCACCGGGACGAGGTAGAGGAAGATCCGCGGCATGGCGTCGGCGTACGCCCGGACGTAGCCGTCGCGCAGGGCGGCGGGCAGGGCGTTGACCAGCTGCGGGGTGAGGGATTCGAAGGAGGGCAGGCCGGGCCGGTGCGGCAGTTCCTCGCCGAGCCGCTCGGTGAGGCGGCGGGCGAAGAGGGTGCCGAAGACGGCCGCGCCGACCGAACCCCCGATCTGCCGGAAGTAGTTGTTGGCGCTGGTGGCGGTGCCGAGGTCGGCGGGGTGGACGGAGTTCTGCACGGCGAGGACGAGGACCGGCAGGGCGAGCCCGATGCCGATGCCGAGGACGCCCATCCAGGCGCTGTAGACGGCCCGTTCGGTGTGGGAATCGAGGTGCGAGAGCAGGTACATGCCCACGGCCGCGACGGCGGTGCCGATGACGGGGAAGGGGCGGTAGCGGTCGGTGCGGCTGATGAGCTGGCCGGTGACCATGGACGCGAGGACGATGCCGCCCATCAGGGGCAGCATCAGCAGCCCCGACTCGGTGGCGTCGGCGCCGTCGACCATCTGGAGGAAGGTCGGCAGGTAGCTGGCGGCGGCGAAGAGGGCGACCCCGACCGCCGCGCCCGCGAGCGCGCAGACGGTGAAGGTCCGGTCGCGGAAGAGGTGCGGGGGGATGATCGGTTCCCGGACCAGGTTCTCGACGACGAGGAAGAGCAGCGCCGTGCCGAGCGCGCCCGCGGCGAGCCCGAGGACGACGCGCGACCGCCACGCGTATTCGGTGCCGCCCCAGGTGGTGAGCAGCACCAGGAAGGTCGAGAAGGCCATCAGGAGCAGCGCGCCGAAGAAGTCGAAGCGCCCCCGGCGGGCGGGCTTCGGCAGCCGGAGCCCGAGGGCGACGACCACGAAGGTGAGGAAGCCGACCGGGATGTTGAGGTAGAAGCACCAGCGCCAGGAGGCGTGGTCGGTGAAGAAGCCGCCGAGCAGGGGACCCGCGACCGAGGCGAGGCCGAAGGCGGCGGCGATGACGCCCATGAAGCGGCCGCGCTCCCGGGGCGGTACGAGGTCGGCGACGATCGCCTGGACGCCGATGATCAGTCCGCCGCCGCCGACGCCCTGGACCGCGCGGTAGACGATGAGCTGGTCCATGGTCGGGGCGCGGCCGGCCAGCGCGGAGCCGGCGACGAAGATGAGGATGGCGGAGAGGAAGAGGCCCTTGCGTCCGAGGAGGTCGCCCAGCTTGCCGTAGACCGGCAGGACGGCCGTGGAGCTCAGCAGATAGGCCGTCACGGCCCAGGACATCCGGTCGAGTCCGTGCAGTTCCCCGACGATCTTCGGCAGGGCGGTGGCGACGATGGTCTGGTCCAGCGCCGCGAGGAGCAGCGCGAGCAGGAGGCCGCCGAAGACGAGCCGCACCCGCGCCGGGCCGAGCCGGGGTTCCCGGGGGGCCGGGGCGGGCCCGGCCACGGGCGGCGGGAAGGCGTCGTGGGTGCCCGGCGGCGGCCCTTCGCCGTACGGCACGGGTGGCCCGCCGCTCTGTACCAAGGTGGTCCCGAATGTGGTCCCTCCCACGGACCGCTCCCCTCGTCGCGCCTGCGTCGCCGCCCTTTTCTCGCATTTCGCGACAACGGCTAGCAAGCGCGACGATTGCCCGGAGAGTGTCCCCTGTGCGGCTTTTCGCCGGTCGGAGGCATACGGCACGCCGTCCCGGCGCGGGGGAAACCACTCGAAACGGTGAAGCTCCTAGGTCACCGCTCCGGTGTCGCCGCTCGACCGCCCGACCGCCACGCGTCCGCTACTTGCCCGCGCCCTTCTCCGTCTCCGCGGCGAGGTTCGCCAGCAGGGCGTCGTAGATGCGGCCGAGCCCCTTGGGCGCGAAGGTCCGCTCGAAGAAGCCGCCGATGCCGGTCGCGCCGTTCCAGACGGTGGAGACCAGGACCTTGGCCCTGCCCTCGCCGGCGGGGGTGACGGTCCAGGTGGTGACCATGGAGGAGTTGAGGTCCTTCTCGACCAGCTGTCCGGTGGTCGGCTCGGTGACCTCCAGCAGGCAGTCGCGGACCCGCTTGCTGGTGGCCTGGAGCTTCCAGTGCACCTGGGTGCCCTCGCCGTCGCCGCCCTTGCGCACCTCGTACTCGCTGAAGTGCTCGGGCAGCAGCTTGGCCCGGGTGCCGGTGTAGTCCGCCAGCGCGTCGAACACCTCCTCCGGGTCCGCCGCGATGATCCGCTCCGTGGTGGCCTCGACCTGGCCCATGGCTTGTCCTCCCGGACGTCGTGCTTGGCGTTTCTGCCTGTGCGCCCCAGCCAACCACCATCGCCACAGGCGCCCAAATCCGGGGCGGGGCGGCGTTCTGGAACACACGTTCCCGGCTCGAACGGAGCGGCATGGGCGGATGCCGGGGGGCCGGACGGCGAGCCTTTCCCCGCCCCGCCCCTTCCCGCCGCATCCGATGTGCGGCTCCGCCGCGCGGCGGGGGCGAGCCCCCGGGCCCCCGGTCCCCCGGTCCCGCGCTGACGCGCGGTGTCCTCGAACGCCGGACGGGCTGATTCCACCCGGTTCCGGGCGACGGATCAGCACGGCCGGGGCGTCACCCCAGCCGCGCCAGCGCCTCGTGCGCCGCCACCCGTAACCGGTCGTGCCGCCGCGCGGCGACGAGCACGTCCTCCGCCCGCCGGTCCCCCAGCGTCCCCAGCCCCTCCACACACGCCCGCGCCACCGGCCAGCAGTGGTCGCGCGCCGCGAGGAGCCGCTCCAGGGTGGCGACCAGGGCCGGTACGGACTCGGGGGCGCGCAGTTCGGTCAGCAGCCGGACGGGGTGCAGGGCGTAGGCCGTGCGCAGCGGATTCGTGGCGAGGGCGGCGGCCGCGCGGGCCGTACGGGGGTCCCCGAGCCGGGCGAGGACCGCGGCGGCGGTCGCGCAGCGCACCGGTTCGCGGTAGTTGAGGAGGAGGACGAGGGTCTCGAAGGCGCGCCGGTCGCCTTCCGCGCCGAGCGCGAAGGCGGCGATCTCCCTCGCCCACAGCGGCTGTTCGGAGGCCACCAGCAGGGCGGCGAGCTCGTCGCGCCGCCGGGCGCGGCCCTCGGCGCGGGCGCCGCGGTCGCCCCCGCGGACGAGGGCGAGCAGCCCCTCGAAGGCCGCGAACTCGGTGGGGCTGACCAGTTCGGCCCGTACGCGCTTCAACAGCGCGCGAAATTCCTCTTCCATTGCCCGCTCTCCTCCCCGAGTGGCCTGGACCACATCGTAAGTCGCGCACTCGCCCCCTGGCGCTCTTGGTTACCCGTGAGTTAATCTCCCGGCAAGAGCGGCACCCCCGCTCGGGCGGCCTGGTGACGCAGCCGCCCACCGCTCCGACCTCGACGTCGGTTCGTCGGTTCGGCACCTCTTCACGGCAGGGCCCCGGGACAGGGCCCGCCGCCGCACAACTTCCTTTCCGTGGGCGCTCCTTACCCGTACCCGGAAATCCCACGGTCGGCGCGGTCCGCCGGTGACCGCTCACCCGACCGGCACCCAACCGACGCATCCCCCGCGCACGGGGAACACCTCCTGGAGTCTTGCGATGGACCGTCCGTCCACCCCTCCGCCCTCCCCGCTCCCGACCGCCCCGGTCGCCCCCGAAGCCCCTGACGCCCGGAACATCCGCACCGTCGCCGTGATCGGCCTCGGCACCATGGGCACCGGCATCGCCGGTGTGCTCGCCCGCTCCGGCCGCGAGGTCATCGGCGTCGACGTCTCCGGTACGGCCGCCGCGCGCGCCGTCCGGTCCTTGGAGGTCACCACCGCCCGCGCGGTCCGGCGCGAGCGGATCACCGAGCAGGAGCGGCAGGCCGCGCTGGCCCGCTTCCGCACCTCACGCGAGCTGCGCGAGGCCGCCGGCGCCGACCTCGTGATCGAGGTGGTGCCGGAGGACTACGCGCTCAAACACGAGGTGTTCACCGCCCTCGACGCGGTGGTGCGCCCCGACACGATCCTGGCGACCGGCACCAACGCGCTGTCCGTCACCCGGCTCGCCGCCGACTCGGCCCGCCCCGAGCGGGTGCTCGGCCTGCACTTCTTCAACCCCGCTCCGGCGATGAGGCTGGTGGAGGTCGTTTCCTCGGTGCTCACCGCGCCGGCGGCCGTCGCGGCCGTCACCGCGCTCGCCCGCGAGCTGGGCAAGGTGCCGGTGGCGGTCGGGGACCGGCCCGGGTTCGTCGCCGACGGGCTGCTGTTCGGCTATCTCAACCAGGCCGCCGCGATGTACGAGTCGCGCTACGCCACCCGCGAGGACATCGACGCGGCGATGCGGCTGGGCTGCGGCCTGCCGATGGGTCCGCTGGCGCTGCTCGACCTGATCGGGATCGACACCGCCCGTACGGTCCTGGAGGCGATGTACGCGGCCTCGCACGACCGGCTGCACGCACCCGCCCCGGTCCTCGCCCAGCTCGCCGAGGCCGGACTGACGGGCCGCAAGGCGGGCCGGGGCTTCTACACCTACGACGCTCCGCACTCGGCGGTCGTCGTGGCCGACGCGCAGACCCCGGGCGCGGCGGCGGACGGCCCCGCCGGGCGCGAGGTGCGGTCGGTCGGCGTCGTCGGGTCGGGGACCATGGCGGCGGGCATCGCCGAGGTCTTCGCGAAGGCCGGGTACGGGGTCGTGCTCGCGGCCCGTACGCCCGAGAAGGCCGAGGCGGCGAAGGCGCGGGTGGCGAAGTCCCTGGCCAGGTCGGTGGAGAAGGGCCGGCTCACGGCCGTGGAGCGGGAGGGAGCGCTCGCGGCGATCACCCCGGCGGACTCGCTGGACGTGCTGGCGGAGGTGGACCTGGCCGTCGAGGCGGTGGCGGAGGACCTGGCGGTCAAGCAGCAGCTGTTCGCCGCGCTCGACAAGGTCTGCAGGCCGGGCGCGGTGCTGGCGACCACCACGTCCTCGCTGCCCGTCATCGCCTGCGCCCGCGCCACCTCGCGGCCGGAGGACGTGATCGGGATGCACTTCTTCAACCCCGCGCCCGCGATGAAGCTCGTGGAGCTGGTCCGCACGGTCCTCACCGCCGACGACGCGCACGCCACGGCCCGCGCGGTGTGCGCCCGGGTCCGCAAGCACCCCGTGGACTGCGGGGACCGGGCCGGCTTCATCGTCAACGCGCTGCTTTTCCCGTACCTGAACAACGCGGTCAAGATGGTGCAGGAGCACTACGCGTCGCCGGACGACATCGACGCGGCGATGAAGCTCGGCGGCGGCTATCCGATGGGCCCCTTCGAGCTCCTCGACGTGGTGGGCCTCGATGTCTCGCTCGCCATCGAGAAGGTCCTGCACCGGGAGTTCCGCGACCCCGGGCTCGCGCCCGCGCCGCTGCTGGAGCACCTGGTGGCGGCGGGCTGCCTGGGCCGTAAGACGGGCCGCGGCTTCCGCGAGTATGCGAAGGCCTGACGGGGAGCCGGGCTGGGGCGGACTGCTGGAACCGGCGCGGGGACGCCTCCCCGCGCCGGCCGGGGGAGGTCCGCCCCGGCGCGCCCGCGCGGACGCGTGTTACGTTCCCCACATGCCCCAGCCCGCCAAGGCCGCCCGGCCCACCCGCACGGCCGTCGAAGAACCCCGGGAGCCGCACGTCGGCACCGAGAGCGCAGGCAGCCGCCGCGCCGCCGCCCAGCGGCTCACCATGCGCCGCAAACTCGCCGCGGCCGCGATGGAGTTGTTCGCGACGAAGGGCTACGAGGCGACGACCGTCGACGAGATCGCGGCCGCGGCCGGGGTCGCCCGGCGGACCTTCTTCCGGCACTTCCGCTCCAAGGAAGAGGCCATCTTCCCCGACCACGACGACACCCTGGTGCGCGCGGCGGGCGTCCTCGACGCCGCCCCCGCCCACGAGAACCCGCTCGACACGGTCTGCCGCGGGATCAAGGAGGTCATGCGGATGTACGCGGCCTCCCCCGCGGTCTCCGTCGAGCGCTACCGCCTGACCCGGGAGGTGCCCGCCCTCCGGGAGCGGGAGATCGCCTCGGTGGCGCGCTACGAGCGCCTGTTCACCCGCTACCTCCTCGGCCACTTCGACGAGACCGCCCACCACGTCGGCGACGACGATCCGCTGCTGGCCGAGGTCGCCGCGTCCGCGGTCGTCACGGCGCACAACCACGTGCTGCGGCGCTGGCTGCGCGGCGGCGGCGTGGGCGACGTGGAGACCCAGCTCGACCACGCCTTCGCGATCGTGCGGGACACCTTCGGCGCGGGCATCGGCGTCGGCCGGACCGCGCAGGAGGACTCGCCGGCCGTTTCGGCGCGGGCGGAGGGCGAGGTGCTGGTGACGGTGGCCCGCACGGACGCGCCGCTGGGCGAGGTCATGCGCGCCATCGAGAAGGTGCTCAAGAAGAGCTGACATATACCGATATCGACGGACAAAGGCCGCCCTTGAGGGCGGCCTTTGTCGTGCATGCGGCATTCCCATGGTGTCCGTACGTTGCTCATGCGTGCCACCCGGATGACATCTGAGAGAAATTGTTGGCACCCAGTGTCTTGTCGCATGGCACGCGGTGCCATACGTTGTGGGTGTCCGGGCGGCCGGCGCGCAGACGCAAATGTCGTGCGCCGGCTGTCCCCACAAGTACCTCACCCGTATGCCGTGCGCCCGGACGCCTGCGTCACAGGCCCCTCCCCAGCCACCGCTGGGCGCTCACCCCGGCGCCACCCGCGCCAGGCACAGCCCTTCGCACCACCGCCGAACCGACGGCACCGCCTCGTTCCACCTTCCGCAGCACCCCCGACGTTCCCTCAAGCCGTTTCCCGACGTGCTTCGCCGGAGGCAATACCGTGAACCAGATACTCGACGCGATCCTCTCGCCGGACACCGCTCCCGAGGACTTCGCAGCCCTGACCGTCCCCGAGTCCTACCGCGCGGTGACCGTGCACAAGGACGAGGCCGGCATGTTCGAGGGCCTGACCACCCGTGAGAAGGACCCACGCAAGTCGCTGCACGTCGAGGAGGTGCCGGTGCCCGAACTCGGGCCCGGCGAGGCGCTCGTGGCCGTCATGGCCAGCTCGGTGAACTACAACTCCGTCTGGACCTCGATCTTCGAACCGCTGTCGACCTTCGCCTTCCTGGAGCGCTACGGCAAGCTCTCCCCGCTCGCCGAACGGCACGACCTGCCCTACCACGTCATCGGCTCCGACCTCGCGGGCGTCGTGCTGCGCACCGGCCCGGGTGTCAACGCCTGGAAGCCCGGTGACGAGGTCGTCGCGCACTGCCTGTCCGTGGAGCTGGAGTCGGCCGACGGCCACGACGACACGATGCTCGACCCCGAGCAGCGCATCTGGGGCTTCGAGACCAACTTCGGCGGCCTGGCGGAGATAGCGCTGGTGAAGTCCAACCAGCTGATGCCCAAGCCCCGCCACCTGAGCTGGGAGGAGGCGGCGGCGCCCGGCCTGGTCAACTCCACCGCCTACCGCCAGCTCGTCTCCCGCAACGGCGCCGGCATGAAGCAGGGCGACAACGTCCTGATCTGGGGCGCGAGCGGCGGACTCGGCTCGTACGCCACCCAGTTCGCGCTCGCCGGCGGCGCCAACCCCATCTGCGTGGTCTCCAGCGACAAGAAGGCGGAGATCTGCCGGCGGATGGGCGCGGAGGCGATCATCGACCGCACCGCCGAGGACTACAGGTTCTGGAGCGACGAGCACACCCAGAACCCCCGCGAGTGGAAGCGCTTCGGCAAGCGCATCCGCGAACTCACCGGCGGCGAGGACCCCGACATCGTCTTCGAGCACCCCGGCCGCGAGACCTTCGGCGCCTCCGTCTACGTCACCCGCAAGGGCGGCACCATCGTCACCTGCGCCTCCACCTCCGGCTACAACCACGAGTACGACAACCGCTACCTGTGGATGTCACTGAAGCGGATCGTCGGCACGCACTTCGCCAACTACCGCGAGGCGTGGGAGGCCAACCGCCTGATCGCCAAGGGGAAGATCCACCCCACCCTGTCGAAGACCTACCACCTGGAGGACACCGGCCAGGCCGCCTACGACGTCCACCGCAACCTCCACCAAGGCAAGGTCGGCGTGCTCGCGCTGGCCCCCGAGGAGGGCATGGGGGTCCGCGACGAGGAGATGCGGGCACGGCACATCGACGCCATCAACCGCTTCCGGAACGTGTGAGAAACGGGTTATGACCGAACGCCACAAGGACCGGCCCTGGCTCATGCGGACGTACGCCGGCCACTCCACCGCCGAGGCGTCCAACGAGCTCTACCGCCGCAACCTCGCCAAGGGCCAGACCGGCCTCTCGGTCGCCTTCGACCTCCCGACCCAGACCGGCTACGACCCGGACCACGTCCTCGCCCGCGGCGAGGTGGGCCGGGTCGGGGTCCCGGTCGCCCATCTCGGCGATATGCGGCGGCTGTTCCAGGACATCCCGCTGGACCGGATGAACACCTCGATGACCATCAACGCCACCGCCATGTGGCTGCTGGCCATGTACCAGGTGGTCGCGGAGGAGCAGGGCGCCGACATCGGCCGCCTGTCCGGGACGACGCAGAACGACATCGTCAAGGAGTACCTCTCGCGCGGGACGCACGTCTTCCCGCCGGGGCCGTCCTTGCGGCTGACCACCGACATGATCACGTACACGGTGGCGCACATCCCCAAGTGGAACCCGATCAACATCTGCAGCTACCACCTCCAGGAGGCGGGCGCCACACCCGTCCAGGAGATCTCCTACGCGATGTCCACGGCCATCGCCGTGCTGGACGCGGTGCGGGCGTCCGGCCAGGTGCCGGAGGAGAGGTTCGGTGACGTCGTCGCCCGGATCTCCTTCTTCGTCAACGCGGGCGTCCGGTTCATCGAGGAGATGTGCAAGATGCGCGCCTTCGGCCGCATCTGGGAGCACGTCACCCGCGAGCGCTACGGCATCGAGGACCCCAAGCAGCGCCGCTTCCGCTACGGCGTCCAGGTCAACTCCCTGGGGCTGACCGAGGCCCAGCCGGAGAACAACGTCCAGCGGATCGTCCTGGAGATGCTGGCCGTCACCCTCTCCAAGGACGCCCGCGCCCGCGCCGTGCAGCTCCCCGCCTGGAACGAGGCGCTGGGGCTGCCCCGGCCGTGGGACCAGCAGTGGTCACTGCGCATCCAGCAGGTCCTCGCCCACGAGAGCGACCTGCTGGAGTACGAGGACATCTTCGCCGGGTCGCACGTGATCGAGGGCAAGGTGACCGCGCTGGTCGACGAGTGCCTCGAGGAGATCGAGCGGATCCAGGCGATGGGCGGCGCGATGGCGGCCGTCGAGTCCGGCTACCTCAAGTCGCAGCTGGTCTCCTCGCACGCCGAGCGGCGGGCCCGGATCGAGAGCGGCGAGGAGAAGATCGTCGGAGTCAACTGCTACGAGTCGACGGAGGTCAGTCCGCTCACCGCCGACCTCGACACCGCGATCATGACGGTGGACCCGGCCGACGAGGCCCGCGTCGTCGCCTCGCTGCACCGCTGGCGCGACGACCGCGACGAGGGCCGGGCCCAGGAGGCCCTGTCGGTGCTCAAGAAGACGGCCGCCGGCTCGGACAACCTGATGGCGGCCACCCTGGAGTGCGTACGCGCCGGTGTGACGACCGGCGAGTGGTCCTGGGCCCTGCGGGACGTCTTCGGCGAGTTCCGCGCTCCCACGGGCGTCAGCGGCGCCCCCGTGGCCGTCACGGCGGAGGCGGGCACCCCGCTCGCGGCCGTCCGTGCGAAGGTCGCCCGGACCGCGGCCGACCTGGGCGGCGGCAAGCTCCGCCTGCTGGTCGGCAAGCCGGGCCTGGACGGGCACTCCAACGGCGCCGAGCAGATCGCCGTACGCGCCCGCGACGCCGGCTTCGAGGTCGTCTACCAGGGCATCAGGCTGACCCCCGAGCAGATCGTCTCCGCGGCCGTCGCCGAGGACGTGCACTGCGTCGGTCTGTCCATCCTCTCCGGCTCGCACGCCGAGCTGGTGCCGGACGTCCTGACCCGGCTGCGGAGCACCGGGGCGGAGGAGGTGCCCGTGATCGTCGGTGGCATCATCCCGTCCGCGGACGCCGCCGCCCTGCGGTCCGCGGGCGTCGCGGCCGTTTTCACCCCCAAGGACTTCGGTATCACGGAGATCATCGGCCGTATCGTCGACGAGATCCGGAAAGCGAACCACCTCGACCCACTGGAGGTCCCCGCATGACCACCCCCGTCAATCGTCTGCGGCCGCGCCGCTCCTGCCTCGCCGTCCCCGGCAGCAACCCCCGCTTCCTGGAGAAGGCCCAGGGCCTCCCCGCCGACCAGGTCTTCCTCGACCTGGAGGACGCGTGCGCGCCGCTCGCCAAGGAGGGCGCCCGGCACACGATCGTCGAGGCGCTCAACACCGGCGACTGGACGGGCAAGACCCGGGTCGTGCGGGTCAACGACTGGACGACGCACTGGACGTACCAGGACGTCATCACGGTCGTGGAAGGCGCGGGCCAGAACCTGGACTGCGTCATGCTGCCGAAGGTCCAGGACGCCCAGCAGGTCGTCGCCCTGGACCTGCTGCTGACGCAGATCGAGAAGGCCATGGGCTTCGAGGTCGGGCGGATCGGCATCGAGGCGCAGATCGAGAACGCCAAGGGCCTGATCAACGTGGACGACATCGCCACCGCGTCGCCCCGGCTGGAGACGATCATCTTCGGACCGGCCGACTTCATGGCGTCGATCAACATGAAGTCCCTGGTCGTCGGCGAGCAGCCGCCCGGCTATCCGGCGGACGCCTACCACTACATCCTGATGCGCATCCTGATGGCGGCCCGGGCCAACGATCTCCAGGCGATCGACGGCCCGTACCTCCAGATCAAAAACGTGGACGGGTACCGCGAGGTCGCGGGCCGGGCCGCCGCGCTGGGCTTCGACGGCAAGTGGGTGCTGCACCCCGGCCAGGTCGAGGCGGCCAACGAGGTCTTCTCGCCCTCGCAGGACGACTACGACCACGCCGAGCTGATCCTGGACGCGTACGACTGGTGCACCTCCGAGGCCGGCGGCAAGAAGGGTTCGGCCATGCTCGGCGACGAGATGATCGACGAGGCGAGCCGGAAGATGGCCCTGGTCATCGCCGGCAAGGGCCGCGCGGCGGGCATGGTCCGCAAGTCCGTCTTCGAGATCCCGGAGGCCTGAGCACCATGCAGTTCGGCCGCACCTACGAAGAGTTCACCGTGGGCGACGTGTACAAGCACTGGCCCGGCAAGACGGTCACCGAGTACGACGACCACCTTTTCTGCCTGCTCACCATGAATCATCACCCGTTGCACATGGACGGCAACTACGCGGAGAAGACCACCGATTTCGGCAGGAACGTCGTGGTCGGGAATTACGTCTACTCCCTGCTGCTGGGGATGTCCGTACCGGACGTCTCGGGAAAGGCGATAGCGAATCTGGAGGTCGAGTCGCTCAAGCACATCGCGCCGACCTTCCACGGCGACACGATCTACGGCGAGACGACGGTGCTGGACAAGACCCCGTCCCGGTCGAAGAGCGACCGCGGGATCGTGCACGTCGAGACCATCGGCTACAAGCAGGACGGCACCGTCGTCTGCGTCTTCCGGCGCAAGGTGATGGTGCCCACCGCCACGTACATCGAGGAGCGCGGCGGAGAGCAGCCCGGCCGCCCCGAGCCGATCATCCGGGAGAAGTGAGATGGGACGCCTGGCGCAGACCGAGGGCCTGACGGACATCCAGCGGGAAATCCTCGCGACGGTCCGCGAATTCGTCGACAAAGAGATCATCCCGGTCGCCACCGAGCTGGAGCACCGCGACGAGTACCCGACCCGGATCGTGGAGGGCCTCAAGGAACTGGGGCTTTTCGGGCTGATGATCCCGGAGGAGTACGGCGGGCTGGGTGAGTCCCTTCTCACATACGCGCTCTGTGTGGAGGAGATCGCCCGCGGCTGGATGAGCGTGTCGGGAATCGTCAATACCCACTTCATCGTCGCGTACATGCTCAAACAGCACGGGACCCGGGAGCAGCGGGAGTACTTCCTGCCGAGGATGGCGACGGGCGAGGTCCGGGGCGCGTTCTCGATGTCCGAGCCTGGGCTGGGCTCGGATGTGTCCGCAATCACATCGAAGGGTGTGCGGGAGGGCGACGAGTACGTCCTGAACGGCCAGAAGATGTGGCTGACCAACGGCGGCTCGTCCACCCTCGTGGCGGTGCTCTGCCGGACCGACGAGGGGCACCCCGAGGGGACCGCCCCGCACAAGTCGATGACCACCTTCCTTATCGAGAAGGAGCCGGGGTTCGGCCAGGTCAAACCGGGTCTGACCATCCCGGGGAAGATCGACAAAATGGGTTACAAGGGTGTCGACACCACCGAATTGATCATGGACGGGCTGCGGGTGCCGGCGAACCGGGTGCTCGGCGGCGCCACCGGCCGGGGCTTCTACCAGATGATGGACGGCGTCGAGGTCGGCCGCGTCAATGTCGCCGCGCGTGGTTGCGGCGTCGCTCAGCGTGCGTTCGAACTCGGCGTTTCCTACGCCCAGCAGCGGCAGACCTTCGGAAAACCCATCGCTCAACATCAGGCCATTCAATTCAAACTGGCCGAAATGGGGACAAAGGTCGAAGCGGCGCATGCGATGATGGTGAACGCGGCACGCAAGAAGGACTCGGGGCAGCGCAATGACCTCGAGGCCGGAATGGCCAAGTACCTGGCGTCCGAGTACTGCAAGGAAGTGGTCGAGGACGCCTTCCGTATCCACGGTGGCTACGGCTTCTCCAAGGAGTACGAGATCGAGCGCCTCTACCGGGAGGCGCCGATGCTGCTCATCGGGGAGGGAACGGCCGAGATCCAGAAAATGATCATTGGGCGTCGGCTACTCGAGGAGTACCGACTCCAGGGTTAATTGATCGGATTAGGGGTGATTTGACCGAGAAGAAGATCACACCCAGTCATCGGACTTCGGCCATGGACTGGCCCTGGCGCTTGGCCAGTTGCCGCCCGCAACCGATACCATCCCCGGAAAGCCGCCGTCCCCCAATCGTTACGCGGCACCCTCCGCTACGAAGGTCACCCATGCCCCACAGCTCTTCCTCTGCACCTCGCGTCAGCCCTCTCGGCGTACGCCTCGCGCGCGGAGCATCGCCGTGGCTCCTGCCGACCGTCGCCACGGCGGCGGTCAGCCTGACCCGCGCCCGGCGCTCCGGCCGCTGGGCGGCGCTGGCCGTGCCCACCACCGCGCTCGCGGCGGGCATGCTGTGGTTTTTCCGCGACCCCGATCGTGAGATCACCCAGGGCAGGGTCATCTCCCCCGCCGACGGCGTGGTGCAGAGCATCATGCCGTGGAAGGACGGGCGCACCCGCGTCGCGATCTTCATGAGCCCGCTGAACGTCCACGTCAACCGCGCGCCCCTGGCCGGCACGGTGACCTCGGTCGAGCACATCCCCGGTGGGTTCGTCCCGGCGTTCAACAAGGAGAGCGAGAACAACGAGCGCGTCGTCTGGCACTTCGACACCGAGCTCGGCGACATCGAGATGGTGCAGATCGCCGGCGCCGTCGCCCGCCGGATCGTTCCTTACGTGCCGCAGGGCACGAAGGTGGAGCAGGGCGAGCGGATCGGTCTGATCCGCTTCGGTTCGCGCGTCGACGTCTACCTCCCGGCCGGGGTCGAGGTCGCCGTCGAGGTCGGCCAGCCCACCATGGCGGGGGTGACACGCCTTGACCGTGATTGATCAGGACACACAGGCCGCCTGGGTGCCCGAGGCCGAGGACGGGGAGGACATTCCGCTGTCCACCCGGCTGTCGATAGCGGACACCCTCACTCTGGGTAACGCGATCTGCGGGTTCATGGCGGTGTACTTCACCACCACCGGCGTCCTCATCCCGCACCTGACGGGCAACGAGGACGGCGGCATGGCCCGCCACAGCGCGGCCACCGCGGTGATACTGATGCTGCTCGCGTCGATCTTCGACCTCTTCGACGGGCTCGTGGCGCGGAAGCTGCGCAGCTCGGCGATGGGGGCGGAGCTCGACAACCTCTCGGACCTGATCAGCTTCGGTCTGGCGCCGGCGTACTTCGTGGTCGTCTGGGGCATGGTGGCCGACGACGCGCACCAGCGGGTCTCGGCCGTCGCCGCGGTCGTGGTGCTGCTGGCGGTGGTGCTGCGACTGGCGCGCTTCTCGTGCGTCCAGCTGCGCGACGGCATCTTCCAGGGGATGCCGAGCCCCTTCGGCGCGCTGACGGTCGTCTCGATCGTGCTGCTGGAGCTGCCCTTCATCCCGACGCTGCTGGCGATCGTGGGTGTGGCGTGGCTGATGGTCAGCCGGGTCGAGTACCCGAAGCCGCGGGGTCGTCTCGCGGTGGCGATGCTGAGCTGGATCGTGCTGAGCATGGGCCTGCTGGCGGCCTGGGCCTTCGACGCCCCCGGCGGCGAGCTCCTGCTCCAGACGGGCTGCGCCCTCCAGGTCGTCCTGGGCGCGGTGATCCCGCTGTTCGCGACGGCGCGCCGCGTGAACACGTTCCGTGACAACCGGCGGGAGGCGCGGGCGGCGCAGCTGCCGTAGCGGATCCCTTGTAGCGACACCGAGGCCCCCGAACGCGATGTTCGGGGGCCTCGGTGTTTCCCCGGCCCCCTTTCCGCGCTCCGCGCGGTGTCCTCAAGCGCCGGACGGGCTGAAAATCAGCCCGTCCGGCGCTTGAGGACCGGGGTCCGGGGCGGAGCCCCTCACGCGGCGGAGCCGCACATCGGATGCGGCGGGAAGGGGCGGGTCGGGGAAACGGCCCCTGTCCTGGGCCCGGCGCAGGCACGGAGGGGCGCGGACGCGGGTTCGGGCGCGGGCCCGGTGGCAGGCCGGGCAGGCCGGCCCGGCTACGGGAAGGCGGGGTCCGAGGCGTCCGTCGCGATGCGTTCCCCCAGGCGTTCCAGGAGCGGCCCCGCGTGGGCCATGCAGCGGGCCGGGTCCGGTTCCAGGTCCGTCAGGGCGTAGGCCCGGCGGAAGCCCGCCTCCCGTAGCGTCTCCTCCGGCAGGGAGACCCGGCCGCAGACCGCGATCACCGGGACGCCCCGGGCGCGGGCCGCGGCGGCCACCCCGGCGGGGGCCTTGCCGTGAAGGGTCTGGGCGTCCAGGGAGCCCTCCCCCGTGATCACGAGATCGGCCGATTCCAGGGCGGCCGGGAAGCCCAGGACGTCGAGCATCACCTCGATGCCGGGGCGGAAGGCCGCGCCGAGCCCCGCCAGGGCGCCGTAGCCGAGCCCGCCGGCGGCTCCCGCCCCCGGGGCGCCCGCGAGCGCCCCGCCGTCCAGGACGGCCGCGTAGCGGGCCAGGGCGGCGTCCAGCACCGCCACGTCGTCCGCGCTCGCGCCCTTCTGGGGCCCGTAGACCGCGGCGGCGCCGTACGGGCCCGTGAGCGGGTTGTCGACGTCGGAGGCGAGCACGAGCCGGGTGGACCGCAGCCGGGGGTCCAGCCCGGCGAGATCGGCCGTGACGAGGCCGGCCAGCGCCGCGCCGCCCGGGCCGACGGGGTCCCCGGCCGCGTCGAGGAGCCGCGCGCCCAGCGCGCTCAGCGCACCCGCGCCGCCGTCCGTCGTGGCGCTGCCGCCGACGCCGAGCACCACCGTGCGGGCGCCCGCGTCGAGCGCGGCCCGCAGCAGTTCCCCGGTGCCGTACGTCGTCGCGGTCAGCGGCGCGAGGCCGCCCCGCGCGTGGCGCAGGCCCGACGCCTCGGCCATCTCCACGACCGCGGTGCCCGCCCGGAGCGCGTACGCGGCGGTGACCGGCTCGCCCAGCGGGCCCGTCACCCGTGCCTCGCGCCGCTCGAAGCCCGCCGCGAGCGCCGCGTCCACCGTGCCGTCGCCGCCGTCGGCGACGGGGAGGGCCGTGACGTGGAGTCCGGGTCCGGCGGCGGCCCGCAGACCGGCCGTGAGGTGCGCGGCGACCCGCGCGGCCGTCAGCGAGCCCTTGAACTTGTCCGCGGCGATCAGGACCCGCCTCGCCCGCGCTGCGTCCGACAACTCGCCATCCCCTCGCTTCCGGGCCGTGCGGCTCGCACCGGCGGTCGCGCCGCAGCGACCCTACCCGGACGTGTGCGCGGTTGCCCATGCCCGTGCGCGGCGTGCCAGCCCGGCCATTCCGGCCCTTCCCGGCCATAGTGGGGCGACATGAGCACCGACGCATTCGAGTCGCCCGACCCCGCGGTCCCGGCGGGCCCGCCGCCGGACGAGCCGCCGGACATGACCCTCGTCGCGATCGGCGCGGCCGCCGTGCTGGCGGTGGTCGCCTGGGCGGCGCTGGGCAAGCACTCCTTCGACCGGGTGTCGTCGGCCGCCCTGAACTGGGTACTGTCCAACTTCGCCTGGCTGTTCGTCATCGCGGCCGACGTCTTCCTCGCCCTGTGCGTCGTCATCGCCTTCAGCCGCTTCGGCCGGATCCGGCTCGGCCGGGACGACGACCAGCCGGAGTTCAGCAACCTCGTCTGGATCGCGATGATGTTCAGCGCGGGCATGGGCATCGGCCTGATGTTCTACGGGGTGGGCGAGCCGCTCCAGCACTTCGTCGCGCCGCCCCCGGGCAGCGGCATCAGCGCGGAGACGCCGGCCGCGGCCCGTACCGCCCTGGAGTACTCGTTCTTCCACTGGACGCTGCACCCCTGGGCGATCTACGGGATGTCCGGTCTCGCGCTCGCCTACGCCGGATTCCGCAAGGGCCGCGGCAACCGGCTCAGCTCGGCGTTCGTCCCGCTGCTCGGCGAGGAGCGGGCGGACGGCTGGCCGGGCCGGGTCATCGACCTGCTGGCGGTCTTCGCGACGGTCTTCGGCACGGCCACCAGCCTGGGCCTGGGCGCGCTCCAGGTGTCGAAGGGGCTCAACATCACGACCGGTGTCAAGGACTCCACGTCCCTGGAGCTGATCATCATCGCCGCGCTGTCGGCGGCGTTCGTCCTGTCGGCCTTCTCCGGCCTGCACAAGGGCGTGAAGTGGCTCAGCACGCTCAACATCGCGCTCGCCGCCTGTCTGATGCTCTTCGTCTTCGTCCTCGGCCCGACGGTGTTCGTCCTCAACACGATCCCGGCGGCCACCGGCGGCTATCTCCACGACCTGCTGACCCTGGCGACCCGGACGGGCGCCTTCACGGACTCCGACTGGCTCGGCGCGTGGACCATCTTCTACTGGGCGTGGTGGCTGTCCTGGGCCCCCTTCGTGGGAACGTTCATCGCCCGTATCTCGCACGGCCGGACGATCCGGGAGTTCCTGGTCGGGGTGCTGCTGGTGCCGAGCGGCGCCACGGTGGTGTGGTTCTGCGTGATGGGCGGCAGCGCGCTGCGCCTCGACATGACCGGCGGTGCGGACATGGCGGGCACGGTGAAGGACGGCGCGGAGGCGTCGCTGTTCGCGCTGCTGGACACGCTGCCGCTGGGGACGCTGACCTCGTGGATCGCGATGGCGCTGGTCATGACGTACTTCATCACCAGCGCCGACTCCGCGTCCCTGGTGATGGGCTCGCTGTCCAGCCGGGGCGCGCTGCACCCGCGCACCTGGCTGGTCGTCACCTGGGGCGTGCTGATGGCGGCGGTCGCGGCGGTGCTGCTGGTGGCCGGCGGCCTGAAGTCGCTCCAGTCCGCGACGATCCTGGTGGCCCTGCCGTTCGTCCTGGTGATGCTGGCCCTGTGCTGGTCCCTGCTGAAGGAGCTCCGCGAGGACCCGGGCGCGGGGCCGGCCCGGCACCACGCGCTGCACGGTCTGCGGAGTGCGATGCGGACGATGATCGGGGAGGCGATCACGGAGCGGGGGCCGGTGCGGCATCCGCGGCTGCGGCGGGTGGCGGAGAGCGCGCGGGACCGGGAGGACGACGGCACGTAGCCGCTGCGGCGGGCTTTGTCCCCTACCCGCCCCTTCCCGTAACTGGGGGCTTCGCCCCCAGACCCTCTTCCGCGCTGAAGCGCGGTGTCCTCAAGCGCCGGACGGGCTGATTTCAGCCCGTCCGGCGTTTGAGGACCGGGGTCCGGGGCGGAGCCCCGGTTCGGGAAGGGGCGGGTAGGGGACAAAGCCCGCCGCAGGCGCCCCCGCGGTCCTCGCGCACCCGCAAATCCCCTCGCCCGTTCCGCCCCGCCCGCCTACCCTCGCCGCCATGAGCAGCAGCGAGACGACCGGGACGGCACCACAGGACGCGCGACGCCCACTGGTGGCGATCCTCAGCGGCGCCGGGATCTCCACGGATTCCGGCATCCCCGACTACCGCGGACCGAACGGCCTGTGGAGGCGCGACCCTGAGGCCGAGAAGCTCGTCACCTACGCGTACTACATGGCCGATCCGGAGATCCGGCGGCGGGCCTGGCGGATGCGGTGCGACGGGCCCGCGCTGCGCGCGCGGCCGAACGCCGCGCACGAGGCCGTGGTGCGGCTGGAGCGGTCCGGCACGCCCGTACGCGTGATCACGCAGAACGTCGACGGGCTGCACCAGCTCGCGGGCATGCCCGGGCGGAAGGTCCTCGAACTGCACGGGTCGGCGCGGTCCGTGCAGTGCACGCGCTGCAAGGCGCGGTCGGGCATGGCGGAGGCCCTGGAGCGGGTGGCCGCCGGCGATCCGGACCCGGCGTGCGAGGCGTGCGGCGGGATCCTGAAGTCCGCGACGGTGATGTTCGGCGAGGGCCTGGACCCGAGCGTGCTGGGCGAGGCCGTGGCCGTGACGAAGGCGTGCGAGGTCTTCATCGCGGTCGGCACGAGCCTGCAGGTCCACCCCGCCGCGTCGCTCGCGGGGCTGGCCGCCGACCACGGCGCCCGGCTGATCATCGTGAACGCCGAACCGACCCCCTACGACGACCGGGCGGACGAGCTGGTGCGCGAGCCGATCGGCACGGCGCTCCCGGCGCTGCTGGAGCGGATCGCGGGCGGCGCGTAGGGGCCTGGAGGCAGGCCCGAAAACGGGCCCGGAAGCAGGTCCGGAATCAGGCCCGGAAGCAGGTCCGCACTCAGGTCCGGAAGCCGGGGCACCCGGAGCGGCCGGGATGCCCGTCAAGAAAAAGTTGACAAACGATCGGCGTCAAGGAAATCTTGACGTCATGATCGCTTCGCCGCGGCCGACGGCCGCCCGTAAGACCTCCCTCGTCACGTCCGTCATCGGCATGCTGCCCCTGGCGGTCGCCCTGAACGCCATGGTGGCCACGCTCGCCGACGACCTCGACGACGCGGCCTTCTTCGCCCTGCTGGCCTCCGACCTCATCCTGATCGTCGCCATCAGCCTCCTCGGCCTGGCACTGAAGGTGGAGGCCGTCTCCGACGCGACGGAGGCCGAGCGCGCGGAGCGGGACCGGCTGACGCTGGACGAGCTGGAGCCGCTGCGTGCCGAGGGCCCGGCCGGTGAGGGCCGATGAGCGAGGGGGAGCTGCTCGGCCCCGAGGAGGCCGCGCGCATCCGGGAGGCCATCGCGGCCGCCGTCCTCGGCGCGCCGGACGGGCTGGCCGAATCGCTGGAGCACGACCCGGAGGGCTATCTCCGCCTGGTCGCCGCCACCCGGGCGGGTGCCGAGGAGACCAGCCGGCTGCTGCGCGAGGCGGTGCAGGGGGCACGCGCCGCGGGGCACAGCTGGGACACCGTGGGCCGCGTCCTGGGTGTGAGCCGGCAGGCCGCCCAGCAGCGGTTCGCCGGCAAGGGGCCCGGCCCGGACACCTCCGGAGCGGCGGAGCGCCGGGTGCTGACGCCGCTGACGGCGTTCGACGAGATGCAGGCGCTGGCCGAGGCCGGCCGGGACGGCTGGCAGCTGGTCGACTACGGCCCGCTGTTCCATGTGGTGGAGCGTTCCGACCACCCCTGGGAGCACCGCCGGGTGCCGTTCGCCGTGGGTGGCCGGCACCGCAGGATGGAGAGCGAGGGGTGGACGCAGGTCGGCTCCGGGTCGTTCCCGTGGCGGTATTACAAGCGCCCGTCGAAGCGGGTGGCCTGAGGGCCGGGGTCACGGGTCCTCGGGGCAGGGGCCCATGGACCCGGCTCAGAACAGCTCGGCCTGCTCCGGGGCCGCCACACCGCGCTCGAAGGCGAGCAGCCTGCGCTTGCGGTCCAGCCCGCCGCCGTAGCCGGTGAGGCCGCCGCCGGCGCCGATGACGCGATGGCAGGGCACGATGATGCTGACGGGGTTCTTGCCGTTCGCCAGGCCCACGGCGCGGGAGGCGCCCGGCGCCCCGATCCGGTCGGCGAGTTCGCCGTAGGAGACGGTCGCGCCGTACGGGATCTCCTGGAGGCCGGCCCAGACGCGGCGCTGGAAAGGCGTGCCGTCCAGGCGCAGCGGAAGGTCGAAACGGGTCGATCCGCCGCCGAAGTAGGCCGCGAGCTGGCGCAGCACCTCGGGGAACGGGGTGTCGTCGCGCGGCCCGAAGGTCTCCTCGGCCGGGCGGTGGCGCTGATCTGTCATATAGAGGCCGCTGAGGACGCCGTCGGTCGCGACGAGCGTGAGGGGGCCGTAGGGACTGTCGATGACGGTGTGGACACGGGATGCCGTCGTGTCGGACATCGGGGTCGATCCTCTCTGTGGGGCGGGTCGAGGTGGGACGGGTCGAGGTGGGGCGGGTCGAGGCGGCCGGTCAGTGGGCCGGCATGTGGTTGACGGCGTGGTCGTCCGCGGCCCAGAGGTACTGGACGGCGTAGGAACGCCAGGGCCGCCAGGCGGTGGCGTGCCGGGTCAGCGCGCCGGGCGTCGAGGGCAGGCCGCGGGCGGCGGCGGCCCGCCGGACGCCGAGGTCCGTGGGGACGAAGGCGTCGGGGTCGCCGAGGGCCCGCATGGCGATGATCCCGGTGGTCCAGGGGCCCATGCCGGGGAGCTCGGCGAGCCGGGCGCGGGCCTCGGCCCGGTCGCTGCCGACGCCGAGGTCGAGCTCGCCGGTGGCGAGGGCGCGCACCAGGCGGACGACGGTGGCGCGGCGCCCGGCGGGCATGGCGAGGGCGGCGGGGTCGAGGCCGGACAGTTCCTCCGCCGTGGGGAAGAGATGGGTGAGCGTGCCGCCCAGGGGGTCGCGTACGGGCTGTCCGTGCGCGGTGACGAGCCGGGCGGCCAGGGTCCGGGCCGCGGCGGTGGAGACCTGCTGGCCGAGCACGGCCCGTACGGCGAACTCCGCCGGGTCGACGGTGCGCGGCACCCGCCGGCCGGGGGCCTCGGCGACGAGCGGCGCCAGCCGTTCGTCCGTGCCGAGGAGTTCGTCGACGGCCTCGGGGTCGGCGTCGAGGTCGAGGAGGCTCCGGCAGCGGCTGATGGCGCCCGCGAGGTCGCGCTGGTCGGTGAGGGCGAGGCGGCAGGCGATGTGGTCGGGGCGGGGCGCCAGGGCGACGGCCCCGTGCCCGTACGGCAGGCGCAGGGTGCGGCGGTACGCGCCGTCGCGCCACTCCTCCACGCCGGGGACGGCCGTGGCGGCGAGGTGGCCGAAGAGGTTGTCCGGGCACAGCGGCGCCCGGAAGGGCAGGCGGAGGGTGAGCACGCCGGGCGCGGCGGGGGCGCGGCCGTGGGCGGCGCGGGCGCGGAGCTCGGTCGGGGTGAGGGCGAAGACCTCGCGGACCGTCTCGTTGAAGGCCCGGATGGAGGAGAAGCCGGCCGCGAAGGCGGCGTCGGCCATGGGCAGGTCGCTGGTCTCGATGAGGAGGCGGGCGGTCCGGGCGCGCTGGGCGCGGGCGAGGGCGAGCGGACCCGCGCCGAGTTCGGCGCGCAGCTGCCGCTCGATCTGGCGGGTGCTGTAACCGAGACGGGCGGCGAGTCCGGGGACGCCTTCGCGGTCGACGGTGCCGTCACCGATGAGCCGCATGGCGCGGGCGACGAGGTCGGCCCGCTCGTTCCACTGCGGCGAGCCGGGGCTGGCGTCGGGCCGGCAGCGCTTGCAGGCCCGGAATCCGGCCTGCTGGGCGGCGGCCGCGCTGGGATAGAAGGACATGTTCCGGTCCTTCGGCGGCACGGCCGGGCAGCTCGGACGGCAATAGATGCGGGTGGTGAGGACGGCCGTGAAGAACCACCCGTCGAAGCGGGCGTCCCGGGAACGCACGGCCCTGACGCAGCGGTCGAAGTCGGTGTACATGGGGCGGGGCGTGGCGGGCGCGGCCGGTGCGACGGACCGGCCGCCGGGAGGGGAGGTACGGGGATGAGCGGAGGTGGCGGGCGCGGCGGCATCGAGCGCGCGGGCGGGGTCCACCGCGCGGGGAGCCGTGCCGGGGCCGGGGCGGGGCGTACGGGCACGGCCGGAGGTAGCGGACACGGCCGCGGCACCGGGCGTACGGACGGGGTCCACCGCGCGGGGAGCCGCCCCGGGGCCGGAGCGGGGCGTATGGGCACGGCCGGAAGTAGCGGACACGGCCGCGGCACCGGGCGTACGGACGGACCCCGGCATCGCCGGTACGGCCGACCCCGCGCCGGGACCGGACGTACAGGCACCACCGGAGGCGGCGGGCGCGGCCGCGGCGCCGGGCGTGGCGGGCAGCGCTGAGGTGGCTGACATGACTCCAGGATCGGCCGTACGGGCGCTCCTGGCTCGCGGAATTCCGACACACACCTCCGACGGCCACGGATTCCCCCGTCCACCTCGTCAATCCTGATTGACATCACCCCTGCCGTCATCCTAGGTTGACGCACCATGGCCGGAACGGATGCGAACGACGCGGTCGCCACCACCGAGGCCGCCATGAACAGCGATCCCCGCGTCGGGCTCCGCGCCGTCGCCGCACTGCGGCGGCTCGTGGAGCGCCTGGAGGTGCTCCAGGTCGACAGTGCCCGGCGGCAGGGCTGGTCCTGGGAAGAGATCGGGGCCGCGCTCGGCGTCAGCAGGCAGGCCGCCCACAAGAAGCACTCCAGGAGGTAAGGAATGTTCGAACGGTTCACGCTGAACGCGCGGATAGCGGTAGTCCGGTCGCAGCAGGAGGCCCGCGAGCTGGGGCACCCGTGGATCGGCAGCGAGCACCTGATGCTCGGGCTCCTCGCGGAGAAGGAGGTGCCGATCCTCGCGCTGGCCCGCCTCGGCGTCACATACGAGGCCTACCGGCCGGCGGTGCTCGCCGCGGCGGACGGCGGCCTCGGGCTGGCCGAGGAGGACCGGGAGGCCCTGACCGGCGCGGGCATCGACCTGGCCGCCGTGCGCGAGCACTTCCTGCGGACCCAGGCGCCCGCGTCCCCCGCACCGGCCCCGGAGCCGGAGCCCGCGCGCCGGTGGCTGCCGTTCGGGCGCCGCAAGGCCGCCGCGCCGGCCCCGAGCCCGGCGCCCGCGTCGATCGTGGTCCCCGGCCTCGCGCCGGACGCCCACCTCCCCTTCACCCCGCACGGCCAGCGGGCGCTGGACAGCGCGTCCAAGGTGATGCTGGCCCAGGCCGACGACCGCATCACGCTCGCGCACGTCGTACTGGGCCTCCTCACCCCCGCCGACGAGCTGCTCTCGCGGAGCCTCCAGCGGGTGGGGACGGACATCGAGCCGGTCCGGGCGGCGGTCCTCGCCGACCTGGGTCAGGTGGCCTAAGGCCCGTTGCGGGAGGGGATCCCGGCCGTGGAGGATCGCCCTCGTGGGGGCGGGTGTGAATGTGTGCCGGTACCGGGTGAGGGGGTAAGGGGGTGCGGTTCGCCTGCGGCGGGCCTTTTCCCCTACCCGCCCCTTCCCAGAACCGGGGGCAAGCCCCCGGGCCCCCTTTCCGCGCTACCGCGCGGTGTCCTCAAGCGCCGGACGGGCTGGATTTTCCAGCCCGTCCGGCGTTTGAGGACCGGGGTTCGGGGCGGAGCCCCGGTTCGGGAAGGGGCGGGGTGGGGAAAAGGCCCGCCGCAGGCGAACCGCACCGGCACCGCACCCGCACACCACCCCGCCCTACCCCCGGCACAGCCACCGCCAAACCGCCCGCGCCGCATGCCGCCCGCACATCCCGTGCACCCCCGGCCCCGGCGGCGTCGCCGACGAGCACAGGAACACCGTCGGACGCGCCGTCGCGTACGGCACCCGCGCCAACCGCGGCCGGATCACCAGCCGCAGCCCCGCCGTCGAGCCCGTGTTGATGTCCCCGCCCACATAGTTCGCGTTGCGGGCCGCCAGCTCCGGCGGCCCCGCCGTGGCGCGGGCCAGGACCAGATCGCGGAAACCGGGGGCGAACCGCTCGATCTGACGCTCGATCACCTCGGTGGCATCGCCCTCCCAGCCGTGCGGCACATGGCCGTAGACCCAGAAGGTGTGTTTGCCCTCCGGCGCGCGGGTGGGGTCGATGAGACTGGGCTGCGCGGTGATAAGGAAGGGGACCTCGGGGTCACGGCCGCCCAGAGCCGCGCCGAGGGCGGCGTCGATCTCCCCGTACGTCGGGCCGACATGGACGGTGCCGGCCCGGCGAGCCTGCTCCGAGGTCCAGGGCACGGGCCCGGCCAGCGCGTAATCGATCTTGAAGACGCTGGGGCCGTAGCGGAAGCGGCGGTACGCGCCGCCGAGCCCCGCGATCCGGGCGAGGGCCGTGGGCGAGGTGTCGAAGACGTAGGCGCGGGCGGGCGGCAGGTCGTCCAGACGCTTGACCTCGAAGCAGGTGTGGACGGTGCCGCCTTCCTCGCGCAGGTACGAGGCGAGGGCGTCGGCCACCGCCTGGGCGCCGCCGCGCGGCACCGGCCAGCCGCCCGCGTGCGCGGCGAGCGCGAAGAGCAGGGCCATGCCACCGGTGCCGACGCCGGTGAGCGGCCCGATGCCGTGCGCGGCGAGGCCCGCGAACATCGCGCGCGCCTTGGGATCGCGGAAGCGGCGGGTCAGCAGCGCCGCGGGCTGCGCCGCGGAGAGCCCGAAGCGGGCGTACAGCACCGGATCGGCCGGCAGGCCGGCCCAGGCCGGGCGCAGGAAGTCGGTCGCCACCGTCTCCCAGCGGCCGTGGAAGGGCGCGACCAGGCGGCGGTACGCCCCGGCGTCGCGCGGGCCGAGGGAGAGCGCCGTCTCCCCCACTCCCCGGGCGAGGACCGCGGCCGTACCGTCGGGGAAGGGGTGGGCCATGGGCAGCCCGGGATGCAGCCAGCGCAGGCCGTGGCGGGCCAGGGGCATCCCCGTGAAGGCGGGCGAGCCGGCGCCGAGCGGGTGCACGGCGGAGCACGGGTCATGACGGAAACCGGGGAGCGTGAGCTCCTCGGTCCGCGCCCCGCCGCCGACGGCCTCCGCGGCCTCGAACACCTCGACGGACAGACCACGGCGGGCCAGCTCCACCGCGGCGGTCAGACCGTTCGGGCCGGCGCCTACGACGACCACGTCGAGCATGGTGGACACCGGCACACTCCCCTCGTCCCCGGCGGGGTCAGCCGGCGGACGCCAGCAGGCCCAGGATATGCCGGAGCGTCAGCTCGTCCCGGGCAGCGGCGAAGGGCAGGGCGTTGCCCCCGGCGATCCGGAACGGCTCGCCCGCGACCGTGGCGCTCGCCCCGCCCGCCTCGGCGACCAGCAGCAGTCCGGCGGCGTGGTCCCACGCGTTCTCCCAGGAGAACGCGAGACCGGCGAGGGTGCCGCGGGCCACGTTCAGATACTCCAGGCCGGCGGAGCCGCAGGGGCGCGGGGCGATGCCTTCCGTGCTCAGGGCGTCCAGGACGCGCTTCTGCTCGTCGCTGGTGAAGTCGTAGTGCGATATGGCGATTTCCAGGGGCGCGCCGGGCTCGGGCGCGCCGGCGCGCAGCCGCTCGCCGCCCAGCCACGCTCCACCGCCGCGGCGGGCCGTCGCCATCAGGTCCAGGGCGGGGGCGTACGTCCAGGAGGCGAGGAGCTCGCCGCGGTGGGCCAGGCAGACCAGGGTCGCGAAGCCGGGGTCGCCGTGGACGAACTGCCGGGTGCCGTCGACGGGGTCGACGATCCACACCGGGTCGTCGCCGCGCAGGGCGCCGAGCACGCCCGGGTCGGCGTGCACGGCCTCCTCGCCCACCACGACCGAGCCGGGCAGCAGCGTCGTGAGGGAGGCCGTCAGGTGCTCCTCGGCGAGCCGGTCGGCGACGGTCACCAGGTCGTGCGGGCCGTTCTTCTCGACGATCTCGTGCGCGGCGAGCTGCCGGAAACGCGGCATGATCTCGGCGGCGGCCGCCTTGCGGACCGCTTCCTCGACGTCGTTGAGTCCACCTGCGAGAAATTCATCGATCATACGTCCATCGAACCACGCCCCACCGACAATCGGGGGCGCGGCGATGGCCTCACCGTGTCCCGGAGGTGAACGGCTCGCCCCGCACGCCGCGAGGCTCCCTCGTCCTCCCCGGTGCTCGTCAGCGCCCCACCGCGTAGCCCTGCATCCCCCGGGGGTTGGCGGCGGCCGACAGGACGCCGGTCTCCGGGTCGCGCGCCACCACGCACAGCCGCCCCTCCGACCACGGCGGCCCCACGGTCACGTCATGCCCCCTGCGCCGCAGCTCCGCGACGGCCGCCTCGCCGACCCGGGCCTCGACCGTCACGGCGCCCGGGCGCATGGCACGCGGGTGGAAGGAGCTGGGGAAGGACTCCTGGTGCCAGTTGGGCGCGTCGACGGCGCCCTGGAGGTCGAGGCCGCCGCGCACGGGTGGGCGCAGGGCGGCGGCCAGGAAGAAGTGCAGCTGCCACTGGTCCTGCTGGTCGCCGCCCGGGGTGCCGAAGGCGAGGACGGGCTCGCCGTCGCGCAGGGCCAGGGACGGGGTGAGGGTCGTGCGCGGCCTGCGGCCGGGGGTGAGCGAATTGGGCAGGCCGTCCTCCAGCCAGGCCATCTGGAGGCGGGTGCCGAGGGGGAATCCGAGCTCCGGGGCGACGGGGTTGGACTGGAGCCAGCCGCCGCTGGGCGTCGCGGAGATCATGTTGCCCCAGCGGTCGACGACGTCGAGGTGGCAGGTGTCGCCGCGGGTGGCGCCCTCGGCGGTGACGGTCGGCTCGCCCGCGCCCGGGGAGGCGGGCGCCGCCGGGTCCGTCGCGGCCTCGGTGACGTACCGGGGCAGCCGGGGCGTACGGCCGTCGGGGCTGCCGGGGCGCAGGGCGTGGGAGGCGGTGTCGCCTATCAGGGCGCGGCGCGCGGCGTTGTACTCGGGTGAGAGCAGGGCGCGCAGGGGGACGCCGGGCTCTCCGTACGCGGCCTCCTCGCCCGCCGTCTCCTTGTGCGCGGCGTCGCCGTACCAGGCCTCGCGGTCGGCCATGGCGAGCTTGCCACCCTCGATGAGGGTGTGGAGGTAGCCGGGGCTGCCGTACTCCAGGGCGTCGGGGTGCTCCGGGAGCAGGGCGAGCTGCTGGAGCAGGACCGGGCCCTGGGACCAGGGGCCGGGTTTGCAGACGGTCCAGCCGTGCCAGTCGTGGGTGACGGGCTCCTCGTAACCGGCGCGGAAGCCGGCGAGGTCGTCGCCGGTGAGGGTGCCGGTGTGGCGGGCGCCGGAGGTGTCCAGGGTGGGACGGGCGGCGGCGCGCAGGAGGGCGTCGGCGATGAAACCCTCGCGCCAGACGCGGCGGGCGGCGTCGATGCGCCGCTCGCGGCTGCCGCCGGCGGCGTCGGCCTCGGTCAGCAGACGCCGCCAGGTGGCCGCGAGCGCGGGGTTGCGGAAGAGCCTGCCGGGCGTGGGCGGGCGGCCGCCGGGTAGGTACAGGGCGGCGGAGTCCGGCCACTCGGTGGTGAACAGTTCGCGCACGGTGCGCACGGTCGTGCCGATGTCGGGGACGGGCGCGTGGCCGTGCTCGGCGTAGCCGATGGCGTAGGAGAGGACGTCCGCGAGCGTCCGGGTGCCGTGGTCGCGCAGCAGGAGCAGCCAGGCGTCGAAGGCGCCGGGCACCGGGGCGGCGAGGGGCCCGGTGCCGGGGACGAGGGTGAGGCCGAGCGAGGTGTAGTGCGCGATGCTCGCCCCGGCGGGTGCGGGCCCCTGGCCGCACAGGACGCGCACCGGGCCGCCGGCGGGCGCCAGGATCGCGGGCGCCTCGCCGGCCGGTCCGTTCATGTGTGGTTCGACCACGTGCAGGACGAAGCCCGCGGCGACGGCGGCGTCGAAGGCGTTGCCGCCGCTCTCCAGGACGGCCATGGCCGACTGCGAGGCGAGCCAGTGGGTGGAGGCCACCATGCCGAAGGTGCCCTGGAGAGTGGGCCGCGTCGTGAACATGGCCTCTAGGAAGGCAGATCCTTCAACCACTGCGCAACACCGCCGTGGTGGGAGCAGGTGCCCCTGCGGTGCGCGGAGTAGGAGTACGAGCCGTCGTTGCAGACCGCGGAGGCGCCGGCGTGGGATCCGCCGGTGGAGGACGAGCCGGCCGACGTCGAACCCGAGGACGACGAGCCCCCGCCCGACGTGGAGCCGGAACCGGAGCCCGCGCCGGAGCCCGTGGCGCCGCCGTCGGAGGCGGGCACCTCCGCCTTGGGGGCGGGGGCGGGTACGTCCGGCGTCGTGGCCGGCGTGGGTGACGCGCTGCTCGACGAAGGGGACGGGGACTCCGTCGGGGTGGACTCCGGCTCGGGCGAAGCGGAGGGTTCGGCCGGGGCCGAGGAGACGGACGCCGAGGGCTTGTCACCGGCCGGTGTGTCGGCGTCGTCGCAGGCCGCGGCGCCGAAGCCGAGGGTCAGCGCGGCGAGCAGGGCCACGCCGGCCCGTCTCGCCTTGTGCGAGGTATATGCGTTCATGTTCGGGGTCCCCCCTGGAACAACGACTGCGCGAAACGTTTCCGCGCATGGCTCCGCACCCGGTCGCGAACCGGCGCCCGGCGGGCCGGGGGCGCGGGAGTGGGGGGAAAGTGACGCCTGTGATACCTGTGGGGTACACAGAGTGTATGCGGACCACCCGCGACGGGAACCCGGAACCACGGAGTTACCGTTGGTTCCGCTGTCGGCCGGGTGGCCGGCCGGAGAACCAGCGGGAGGTCGCAGCCGTGCACGGCGAGTACAAAGTTCCGGGCGGCAAGCTCGTCGTCGTGGACCTGGAGGTCGAGGACGGGCTGCTGCGCGACGTCCGGGTGGCCGGGGACTTCTTCCTCGAACCCGACGAGGCGCTCCTGGACATCAACCGCGCCCTGGAGGGCGCGCCCGCCGACACCCTCGCGCCGCAGCTCGCCGCGCGGATCGACGCCGCCCTGCCCGAGGGCACGGTGATGTTCGGCTTCAGCTCCGAGGCCGTGGGCGTCGCGGTCCGCCGGGCGCTGGCGCACGCCACCGACTGGACCGACTTCGAGTGGCAACTCGTCCACGACGGCCCGCAGCCGCCCGCGCTGCACATGGCCCTGGACGAGGTGCTGACGGCCGAGGTCGCGGCCGGGCGGCGGCCCCCGACCCTGCGGGTGTGGGAGTGGGGCGCTCCGGCGGTCATCATCGGCAGCTTCCAGTCGCTGCGCAACGAGGTCGACCCCGAGGGCGCGGCCCGCCACGGAATGACCGTCGTCCGCCGGATCAGCGGTGGCGGCGCCATGTTCGTCGAGCCGGGCAACACCATCACCTACTCCCTGTGCGTGCCCGACTCGCTCGTCCAGGGGCTGTCCTTCGCCGACAGTTACGCCTATCTGGACGACTGGGTGCTGGGCGCGCTGGAGAGCATGGGCGTCAAGGCGTGGTACCAGCCGCTCAACGACATCGCCACCGACTCCGGAAAGATCGCGGGCGCGGCCCAGAAGCGGCTGGTGGGCCCGGCCGGCGCGGTGCTGCACCACGTGACGATGGCGTACGACATCGACGCGGACAAGATGCTCGACGTGCTGCGCATCGGCAAGGAGAAGCTGTCCGACAAGGGCACGAAGAGCGCCAAGAAGCGGGTGGACCCGCTGCGCCGTCAGACGGGCCTGCCACGGGCGGCGGTGATCGAGAAGATGATCGAGTCCTTCCGGGGGCGGTACGGGCTGGCGGAGGGCTCGGTCACCCCCGAGGAGATGGCACGGGCACAGGAGCTGGCCGCGACGAAGTTCTCCTCGGAGGAGTGGACCGCGCGGGTGCCGTGACGGGGGCGGGCGGCCTTTTCCCCACCCCGCCCCTTCCCGAACCGGGGCCGGCGCCCCGGACCCCCTTTCCGCGCTGACGCGCGGTGTCCTCAAACGCCGGACGGGCTGAAAGACAGCCCGTCCGGGGGCACCTCCCAGCGGTAGCTGGGGGAGCTTGAGGACCGGGGTTCGGGGCGGAGCCCCGTTCGGGAAGGGGCGGGATGGGGAAAAGGCCCGCCGCAGGCGCACCGCCCGCCCCTGCCCGTCACCCACCCAGCACCGGCACCAGCTCCCGCCCGTACGCGTCGATCGTGGCCTCCTTGGCGTCATGCATCGCATACACCGCGAACTGATCCACCCCCATCCCCCGCAGCTCCTCCAACCGCTCCCGATGCGCCTCCACCGGCCCCAGCAGGCAGAAGCGGTCGACGATCTCGTCGGGGACGAAGTCCGTGGAGGGGTTCCCGGCGCGGCCGTGGTGGCTGTAGTCGTAGCCCTGGCGCTGCTCGATATAGGCCGTGAGGGCCTCCGGCACCAGGCCGGAGTGGGCGCCGTAGCGCTGGACCAGGTCGGCGACGTGGTTGCCGACCATGCCGCCGAACCAGCGGCACTGCTCGCGGGCGTGGTCGAGGTCGTCGCCCACATAGGCGGGGGCGGCGACGCAGACGGTGAGGGCGTCGGGGTCGCGGCCCGCCTCGGCGGCGGCGGTGCGGACGGCCTTGACCATCCACTCGGTCAGGAAGGGGTCGGCGAGCTGGAGGATGAAGCCGTCGGCCTCCTGGCCGGCGAGGGCGAGGGCCTTGGGGCCGTAGGCGGCCATCCAGACGGGCAGCTTGCCGTCCTTCACCCAGGGCAGCTTGAGGGTGGTGCCGCCGACGTCGGCCTCACGGCCTTCCGCGAGGTCGCGGATGACGCGCATGGCGTCGCGCAGGGTGGCGAGGGTGTTGGGCTTGCGGCCGGCCACCCGCATCGCCGAGTCGCCGCGGCCGATGCCGCACACCGTGCGGTTGCCGTACATGTCGTTGAGCGTGGCGAAGGTGGAGGCCGTGACCTCGGGGGTACGGGTGGTGGGGTTGGTGACCATCGGGCCGACGATGATCCGCTCGGTGTGATCGAGGATCCGGCTGTGGATGACGAAGGGCTCCTGCCAGAGGACGGCGGAGTCGAACGTCCAGCCGTAGCGGAAGCCGGCGCCCTCGGCACGGCGCATCAGGTCCACCACGGCGGTGGCGGGCGGGTCGGTCTGGAGGACGAGGCCGAAGTCCACGGTGGTGCTCCTTACGCGAGGTACTGACAGGTGGCGCGGGGTACGTAACGGCCGTGACCGGCCCGGCCGGTGTACCGGCGCCGGTCGATGACGATCTCGCCCCGGGAGAGGACGGTCTCGACCCGGCCGGTGATCTCCTTGCCCTCGTACGCCGAGTAGTCGACGTTCATGTGGTGGGTCGTGGCGGAGAGGGTCTGCCGGGCGTGCGGGTCGTAGAGGACGATGTCGGCGTCGGCTCCGGGGGCGAGGGTGCCCTTGCGCGGGGCGAGGCCGAACATCCGGGCTGGGGCGGCGCAGGCGATCTCGATCCAGCGGCGGCGGGAGATGTGGCCGTCGACGACGGCCTGGTGGAGGAGGTCCATGCGGTTCTCCACGCCGGGCAGGCCGTTGGGGATCTTCGAGAAGTCGCCGCGGCCCAGCTCCTTCTGCCCGGAGAAGCAGAAGGGGCAGTGGTCGGTGGAGACGACCTGAAGGTCGTCGGTGCGCAGGGCCCGCCAGAGGGCGGCCTGGTGCTCACGGGGCCGCAGCGGCGTGGAGCAGACGTACTTCGCGCCCTCGAAGCCGGGCTCGGCGAGATTGTCGGTGGACAGGAAGAGGTACTGCGGGCAGGTCTCGCCGAAGACCGGGAGGCCCTTGTCGCGGGCCTGGGCCAGCTCGGCGACGGCCTCCTCGGCCGAGACGTGCACGACGTAGAGCGGGCTGCCTGCGACGCGGGCCAGGGCGATGGCGCGATGGGTGGCCTCCGCCTCCAGCAGGGCCTTGCGGACCTCTCCGTGGTAGCGGGGATCGGTGCGCCCGGCGGCCAGGGCCTGTTCGACCAGGACGTCGATGGCGATGCCGTTCTCGGCGTGCATCATGATCAGGCCGCCGTTGCCGGCGGCGCGCTGCATGGCCCGCAGGATCTGCCCGTCGTCGCTGTAGAAGACGCCGGGGTAGGCCATGAACAGCTTGAAGGAGGTGACGCCCTCCCCCACCAGCAGGTCCATCTCCTTGAGCGAGCTCTCCCGCACATCGGAGAGGATCATGTGGAAGGCGTAGTCGACGGCGCAGGTGCCCTCGGCCTTGGCGTGCCAGGTGTCGAGCCCCTCGCGCAGGGAGGCGCCGCGGGACTGGACCGCGAAGTCGACGACGGTGGTGGTGCCGCCCCAGGCCGCGGCGCGGGTGCCCGTCTCGAAGGTGTCGGAGGAGGCGGTGCCGCCGAAGGGGAAGTCGAAGTGGGTGTGGGCGTCGACGCCGCCGGGGACGACGTATTTCCCGGTGGCGTCCAGGGTGCGGTCGACGGTCCAGCTCCGCGCGAAGGCGCTGTCGGGGGTGGCGAGCGCGGCGATCCGCTCGCCCTCGACCAGGACGTCCGCCGGGATCTCCTCGGTGGCGGTGATGACGAGGCCGCCGCGAATGGCCGTGGTGGTCATGCCCGTTCCTCTCCGGCGAGGGCGGTGTGCGTGCGGTGCAGGGCGGTTTCGAGGACGGCCGCGCCCTCCTCGGCCTCGGCGACGGTGAGGGACAGGGGCGGGGCGATCCGCAGGGTGCCGGCCTCGCGGCCGCCCTTGCCGATCAGCAGCCCGCCCTCCCGGGCGTGTTCGAGGGTGAGGGCGGCCGCCTCGGGCCAGGGGGAGCCGTCGGGTCCGGCCAGCTCGAGGCCGATCATCAGGCCCCGGCCGCGCACCTCGCGGACGAGGGGCAGGCCGGCGGCGACGGCGCGGAGCCGCTCGACAAGGAGGCCGCCGACACGGCGGGCGTTGCCCTGGAGGTCGTGTTCCAGGAGGTGGGTGAGGTTGGCGAGCCCGGCGGCCATGGTGACGGGGCTGCCGCCGAAGGTGGAGATGGAGTTGGCGCCCAGGGAGTTCATCACCTCGGCGCGGGCGACGACGCCGCCGATCGACATGCCGTTCCCGATGCCCTTGGCGAAGGTGAGCAGGTCGGGCGGGCCGCTCGCGGCGTGGGCCTGCCAGCCCCAGAAGTGGTCGCCGGTGCGGCCCCAGCCGGTCTGCACCTCGTCGGAGATCCAGAGGATGCCGCGCCGCGCGAGGACCTCGCGGAAGGCGGCGTAGAGCCCGTCGGGCGGTGAGGTGAACCCGCCGACGCCCTGGACGGGTTCGGCGATGAGCGCGGCGACGTTGCCGTGCGCCTGGCCGAGGACGTCCTCCAGGTCGGCGACGCACGCGGCGGTGAACTCCGCGTCGGACAGGGCGGCGTAGGGGCCACGGGTGCGGACGGCGCCGTGGACGTAGAGGGTCTGGAGCGGGGAGAGGCTGGTGGGTGACCAGGCGGAGTTGCCCGTGACGCCGATCGCGGAGAAGGAGCGGCCGTGGTAGCTGTTGCGCATCGCCAGGATCTGGTTGGAGCGGCGGTGGGCGGTGGCGAGCAGCAGGGCCGCGTCGGTGGCCTCGGTGCCGGAGGTGGTGAAGAAGACGCGGGCGTCCGGGATGCCGGAGAGTGCGGCGATCCGCTCGGCGAGCTCCACCATGTGCCGGTCGAGGTAGAGGGTGGAGGTGTGCAGGATGCGCGCGGCCTGCTCGGCGACGGCCTTGGTGACCTCGGGGAGGGCGTGGGCGGTCATAGTGGTGAGGATGCCGCCGAAGAAGTCCAGGTAGCGGCGGCCGGAGGAGTCCCAGACGTGCCGGCCCTCGCCGTGGGTGAGCTCCAGGGGCTCGCGGTAGTAGAGCGAGAGCCAGTCGGGCATGACGGCGCGGTGCCGGGCGTGGAGGTGCGTCGCGGGGGTGCCGCCGGACGGTGGCGGCTCGCTCCCGGGGCTCACGGCCGGACCAGCCCCTCGTACGCGTCCGGCCTGCGGTCGCGGTAGAACGCCCACTGCTGCCGGACCTCGTCGATGAGGCCGAGGTCGAGGTCGCGGACGAGCAGTTCCTCCTTGGTGTCGCTCGCGGTGCCGTCGACGAACTGCCCGCGCGGGTCCACGAAGTAGGACGTGCCGTAGAAGTCGTTGTCGCCGTACTCCTCCTGGCCCACGCGGTTGATCGCGGCGACGAAGTATTCGTTGGCGACGGCGGCCGCGGGCTGCTCCAGCTTCCAGAGGTAGGCGGAGAGGCCGCGCGAGGTGGCGGAGGGGTTGTAGACGATCTGGGCGCCGTTCAGGCCGAGTTGGCGCCAGCCTTCGGGGAAGTGGCGGTCGTAGCAGATGTAGACGCCGACCTTGCCCACGGCCGTGTCGAAGACGGGCCAGCCGAGATTGCCGGGCTTGAAGTAGTACTTCTCCCAGAAGCCCTTGACCTGGGGGATGTGGTGCTTGCGGTATTTGCCGAGATAGCTGCCGTCGGCGTCGATGACGGCGGCTGTGTTGTAGTAGAAACCGGAGCCCTCGACCTCGAAGACGGGCACGACGATCACCATGCCCGTCTCGCGGGCCAGGTCCCGCATCCGCCGGACCGTGGGGCCGTCGGGGACGGGCTCGGCCCAGCGGTAGTGCTCGCTCTCCTGCACCTGGCAGAAGTAGGGGGCGTTGAAGACTTCCTGGAAGCCGATCACCTTCGCGCCCTGCGCGGCGGCCGCGCGGGCGTGCTCCTCATGCTTGGCGATCATCGACTCGGTGTCACCCGTCCAGGTCGCCTGAACCAGTGCGGCGCGAACGACATTGGCCATGAGCTGCTCCTTCGCCGGGGCGTCAGCCAGGCTGACACGCGTAGATCCACGTGTGGTTGCGACCGTATGACCCGGCACGCCGTGCGGCAAGACCATCACCCGGCCTGTGGATAACCAGACAGGAAAACTTGCAAGTTTCTCTGTCTTTCTTCTACGGTGGAGGCATGCCCGAGAAGGAACAGGAACCCGAGAAGGACCAGGAGAAGGACCGGGAGCGCCTCGCCGCCGATCTGGCCGCCACGGCCTCCCAGCTCATGCGGCGCCTGCGCGCCGCCTCGCCGCAGGGCTCGCTCACCCCGTCCCAGCGCGCCGTCCTCAGCCGGCTGGGCACCGAGGGGCCGGCCACCACCGCCGACCTCGCCCGCGCCGAGCTCGTCCGCCCGCAGTCCATGCGGGTGATCCTCGGTGTGCTGGACGACCTGGGCCTGGTCGCCCGCGCCCCGCACCCCACCGACGGCCGCCAGGTGCTGTTCTCGCTCACCCCGGCCGGTGAGGACGCCCTCGCCTCCGTGCGCCGCTCCAAGCACGGCTGGCTCACCGACGCCCTCGACCGGCGGCTCGACGCCGGCGAACGGCACCGGCTCGCCGAGGCCCTGGAGCTGCTCCGGAAACTCACCGAGGAGTGACGGACATGACCGGAGCGACGGAACCTCCCCCGGCCGCGACGCCCCCGCTCACCCGCACGGGTGAGCGCCCCGGCACCGCCGGTCCGGGCTTCGGCGGCCGCCTGATGGCACCGCTCCTGCTCGGCTCGGCCCTCAACCCCCTCAACTCCACGGCCATCGCCACCGGCCTGGTCACCATCGGCCACGCCTTCGGCACCGGAGCCGCCGGCACCGCCTGGCTCGTCTCCGCCCTCTACGTGGCCAGCGCCGTCGGCCAGCCCGCCATGGGACGGCTGGCCGACACGCTCGGCCCCCGCCGCGTCTTCCTCGCCGGGCTCGCGCTCGTCTGCGCCGCGGGTCTCCTGGGCACCCTGGCCCCCGCCTTCGGCTGGCTGATCGCCGCCCGCGCCCTGCTGGGCCTCGGCACCTCCGCCGCCTACCCGTCCGCCATGGCGATGCTGCGCGCGGAGGCCGCGCGCACCGGCCGCGAGGCGCCGCGTCCGGTGCTCGGCAGGCTGTCCCTCGCCTCGCTGGGCAGCGCGGCCGTCGGCCCCGCGCTCGGCGGGCTCCTCACCGCCACCACGGGCTGGCGCGGCATCTTCGCCTTCAACGTCCCGCTGGCGCTCGCCGGGATCGTCCTCGCCCTGCGGTGGCTGCCCGCCGACCCCGTACGCCAAGTCGGCGATCGAGCGCAGAGGGAACGTTTCGCCGACCCGCTCGGCCTCGTCCTCTTCTCCGTCGCGCTCGTCGCGACCGCCCTCTTCCTGACGGACCTCTCGCATCCCCGCTGGGCACTGCTGCCGCCGGTCGCGGTGGTGGCGGCCGCACTCGTCCGGTGGGAGTCGCGCCGTCCACGCCCCTTCCTCGACCTGCGGTCGCTGCGCGGCAACCGGGCCCTCGCCCGCACCTACCTCCGCCACGGCCTCGCCTACCTCACGATCTACTGCGTGCTCTACGGCTTCACCCAGTGGCTGGAGGACGCGCACGGCTACTCCGCCCTCCACGTCGGACTGATCATGCTGCCGATGTCCGCTGCCGCCGCCCTCTTCTCCCTGCTCGGCGCCCGGACGAAGGGCCTCCGGGCCCCGCTCGTCACCGCGGCCGCCCTGCTCACCGCGGGCGGCGCCGCCCTGCTGTTCACCACCGGCACCACCCCGCTCACCGTACTGCTGATCGTCGCGGTGCTCTTCGGCATCCCGCAGGGCCTCACCTCGACCGGCAACCAGGCCGCCGTCTACGCCCAGGCCCCGGCCGACGGCGTCGGCGCGGCGGCCGGTCTCCAGCGCACCTCCCAGTACCTCGGCGCGATGATCGCCGCCGGACTCATCGGCCTCTGCTACGGGCCCGCCGCCACCGACCGGGGCCTGCGGGAGCTCGCCACGGCCGGCGTGGCGCTGGGCCTGCTGCTGCTCGTCCTCACCGCCACGGACCGCGCGCTGCGGGCCCGTACGCGCGGCCCGTCCCGGCCCTGAACCGGACCGGCTCCCCCGACCCGTCCCTGGAACGACCCGAGGAGAACCCCATGCCCGCCACCACCCTCGACGAGCGGACCGCGCTCGTCCTCATCGACCTCCAGAAGGGCATCGTCGCCCTGCCCACCGCCCACCCCGCCGAGGAGGTCGTCGCGCGCGGCGCCCGCCTGGCGGCCGCCTTCCGCGAGCACGGGCTGCCCGTCGTCCTGGTACGGGTCGTCGGCGCCGCCCCCGGCCGCGCCGAGGCACCCCTGCGGGGCGGGAAGCCCCCGGCCGGCTTCGCCGACCTGGTGCCCGAACTCGACCGCCAGGACGGCGACATCGTCGTCACCAAGCACACCTGGGGCGCCTTCCACGCCACCGACCTGGACCTCCAGCTGCGCCGCCGGGGCGTGACCCAGATCGTCCTGGCGGGCATCGCCACGGGCGCCGGGGTGGAGTCCACGGCGCGGGCGGCGCACGAGCACGGGTATCACGTGACGGTCGTGACGGACGCGATGACGGACACGGACGCGGAGGCGCACCGGATCGCCGTGGAACGGGTGTTCCCCCGGCTCGCGGAGACCGGCACGACGGACGAGGTGATCGCACTGCTGAGCCGGTGACCGGGGGACGCCCCGGTGCCGGGCGGGCCGGATCCCCGGCCCGCCCGGCGCCGCCTCCCGCACCACCCGCCGCGAAACCCGAACCGGGCCCCGTCTCGATACTCCCGGGTGGGTGACGGGCGTTCTCGGCGCGCCCTGTCACACCCGGGCGCGCCTCGGTACCTCAACGCGTCGGCGGCCGCCCGCTCGGACGTACCACCATCGCCGAGCCGCCACCGCGCCGCGACTTCTCCGCCGCGGCGACCCACCGTCCGTCGGGCAGCCGCTGCACCCCGGTCGCCGCGCCGATCTCGCGGTTCTCCTTGAAGACATGCCCGAGCGCCTCCAGCTTCCCGCGCAACGGGCTGTTCCACAGGGCCGGTTCCAGCTCGGTCGCCGCGGCGTTGCGCTGGCTGGCACGCGGGGCGGCGATCGCCTCGACGAGCGGCATGCCACGGTCGACGTGGTTGAGCAGGGTCTGGAGCACGGTGGTGATGATCGTGGCGCCGCCGGGCGAGCCGAGCGCGAAGGCGGGCCGGCCGTGGTCGAGGACGATCGTCGGCGACATCGACGAGCGCGGCCGCTTGCCCGGACCGGGCAGGTTGGGGTCGTGAACGCCGGGGGTCACCGGCACGAAGTTGAAGTCGGTCAGCTCGTTGTTGAGCAGGAAACCGCGCCCGGGAACGGTGATTCCGCTGCCACCGGTCTGCTCGATGGTGAGGGTGTAGGCGACGACGTCGCCCCACTTGTCGGCGACCGTCAGGTGGGTGGTGTTCTCTCCCTCGTACGCGGTGGGGGCGGGCTTGCCGCGCTTGTCGCAGGGCACCGGGTGGCGCGGGTCGCCGGGGGCCAGCGGGCTGGTGAGGGCGGTGGTGTCCTTGATCAGGCAGGCGCGCGCGTCGGCGAACCGCTGGGAGGTGAGCGCCGCGGTCGGCACGTTCTCGTGGGCGGCGTCGCCGACCCAGCGGTTGCGGTCGGCGAAGGCGATGCGGGACGCCTCGATGTAGCGGTGCAGGTAGGTCTTCTCGCTCAGCTTGCCGAGGTCGCCGCGCTCCAGGATGTTGACGGCCTCGGCGACCGAGGTGCCGCCCGATGAGGAGGGGGCCATGCCGTAGAGGTCCAGGCCGCGGTAGGACGTACGGGTCGGGGCCTGGGCCTTCGCCCGGTACGCGCGCAGGTCGCGCTCCGTCAGGTCGCCGGGGCGGGCCACCCTGCCGGAGCCGGGGGCGACGGGCGGCTTGCGTACGGTCCGTACGATGTCGCGTCCGATGTCGCCCTGGTAGAACGCGCCGACGCCGCTCCTGCCGAGCCGCTCGTAGGTGCGGGCCAGGTCGGGGTTCTTCAGGGTGCTGCCGACGGCCGGGGGTCTGCCGCCCGGCAGGTAGAGCGCGGCGGTCGCGGGGAAGTCCTTGAAGCGGGACTGGTTGTCGGCCGTCTGCTGCCGGAAGGTCTCGTCGACGGTGAAGCCCGAGCGGGCCAGGCGCTCGGCGGGCTTCAGGACCTGGGCGAGGGACCGGGTGCCCCAGGCGCGCAGGGCGCTGTCCCAGGTGGCCGGGGTGCCGGGGGTGCCGACGGCGAGTCCGCTGGTGACGGCCTCGGCGGGCGGCAGGGGCTTGCCGTTCTCCAGGAAGAGGTCCTTGCCGGCGCTGAGCGGGGCGCGTTCCCGGCCGTCGATGGTCGAGACGCGGTGCCGCTTCGCGTCGTAGTGGACGAAGTAGCCGCCGCCGCCGACGCCCGCCGAGTACGGCTCGGTGACGCCGAGCGCGGCGGCGGTGGCGACGGCGGCGTCCACGGCGTTGCCGCCCTTGCGCAGCACCTCGATGCCGGCGGCCGAGGCGTCGGGGTCGACGCTGGCGACCGCGCCCCCGTGGCCCACGGCGACGGGGGACTTGGCGGGTGCTGCGGCGGCCGGACCGCCCGTGGCGTCCGGGCCGCCGCCGGTGGCGGCGGCGGCCGGGACGACGCCCAGCCCGACGACCAGGGTGGCCGTCGCGGCGAGCACGGGCAGACGTCGGTCGGATTTCGTTCTCGCGGGAGCCATCCCTACCTCCATGCGGGCGAGCGGGGCCCGGAGCCTACTCGGCGCCCGAGGGGGAGGACAGGGTGCCGCGCGAACGGCTCCGTGACTTGAGCTCACCGGCCGTGCGCGGGGCGGCCGGGCGGGTGACTCAGCGCTTGTGGCCGAGGGCGCCGAGCACCGCGGTCGCCATGGCGGACTCGCCCTTGGCATTGGGGTGGAAGGGGGCGGCCGGGTTCTCGGGCTGCGCCCCCTCGATCCAGCGGTCGGCGGTGGGCTTGCACACGTCGTGGCCGACGGTCGGGGCGTAGGTGTCGGCGTAGCGGACGCCGGCCTTGCGGGCCTGCTCCTTGAGCATGGTGTTGAGGTGCTTCTCGGTGTCGCGCAGGTACGGGACGTCACCGGCGGCGATCGGCACGGCGGGGAAGCAGCCGACACCGTTGTCCGGCATGATCGCCGGGTAGCCGACCAGGACGACGCGGGCGTACGGGGCGCGCGCGTGCACGTCCTTCAGCACCTTGGCGATCTTGGGCGCGGTGTCGGCGATGCGCTTGGTGAGCTCGTCGCTCCCGCCGGCGGTGAACTTCTTGCGGCAGGGGTCGCCGGCCGGGTCGGTGGCGGACAGCTGGGCGCAGGTGCCGATGATGTCGCCGAAGCCGATGTCGTTGCCGCCGATGCCGACGGTGACCAGGCGGGTGCTCCGGCCGAGGGTGTTGAGCTGGGGCGGGTTGTCGCCCTGGGCGCGCCACATGTCGTCGGTCTTGGCGCCGCTGCAGCTGACGTCCTTGAACGAGCCGATGCCCAGGGCCTTGGCGGTGAGCGCGGGGTAGTTGACGCTGGAGCGGGCGCAGTCGCCGCCGCTCTGCTCGGGGACACCGGGAGCGGAGGTGTAGGAGTCGCCGAGGGCGACGTAGCGCTGCCCCGTGGTGGGCGTCCCTTCCTGCGCCTGGGCGGCCGTCGCGGGGGCGGCGACCGCGGCCGCCAGGGCCGTGGCCGCGCCGAGCACCGCCAGGGCCTTTCCGTACTGCCCGCCGCGTCCGTTCACCTGTGCCACTGATTCCTCCGTTGGTCGTGCGTGTCGTGCGTGTCGTGCGTGTGCCGTGGGCGGGCGGGCCCGCGCGTCGGCGCGCCCCGTGGCCCACGTGCTTCCGCGCGGTCGTCCGCGCGGTGCCGTCCACCCGTGCTGACCGGCGGACGACGCGTCGCAAGACTCGCCGCGTCGTGACCGTCTGTCAATGTGACTGGTGACAGCCGTTGTGACGCCGGCGGCGTAACGGACTCCGGCGGCCGGACGATGACACGTCACATGAGGATTCGATTAGCGGCATCCTGTGCGACGGCGGCCCTGGCCCTGTTCGCGCTCGTCACGGCGCCGTCCGCCACCGCGGCGCCCACCGACCCGACGGATCTCTCGGTGTCCCAGGCCGGCAACTATCCGACGGAGTCGAACCGTGACGGCTCGTTCTCGGTCACCTGGAGATCGGAGGGCGCCCAGGACATCACGGGGCTGACCCGGCTCACGGTCGAACTGCCGCCCGGGATCACCACGCAGGGCGCCCTGATGTACTCGACGCCCTACGACTACACGTTCACCGAGACGGTCTCGCCGGACGGCCGCCGCCTCACGGCCTGGTACTACGGCACGATGGTGCCGGGCCGCAGCCACTTCATGAAGGTGAAGGTCACCGCCGCCGGCACCGGCAAGCCGTCCGGGGAGATCAGGGCGACCGTCGCCAACGTCAGCGACCTCGACACGCGGAACAACGTCTCGACCGTCACGCTCGGCGGCTCCGGGGGGTCGCCGGCGATCCCACCGGAGCCGGTGGTGACCGGGATGGACACCCGGACCGGCCCGGGCACCGGCGGCACGGTCGTGACGATCACGGGCCGGAACCTCGACGACGGGTTCGTGGACTTCGGCCACGACAAGGCGACGGGCTCCTGCACCAGCACCGGCTGCGTGGTGACCACACCGCCCGGCTGGGGCGTCACCCCGGTGGACGTCGCCACGCCGGGCGGCGGCGCCTCCGCCGGGGACTTCACCTACGGCGAGCCGGAACCGACGCCCCCGCCGGAGCCCGAGCTCAGCCGGCTGTCCACGCGCGGCGGGCCGGCGGCGGGCGGGACGGGCCTCCAGGTCGCCGGGAAACACCTCGACCGCGGCGTCCTGATGGTCGGCGGCAAGCCCGCCGCGCACAGTTCGTGCGGCCCGGAGTTCTGCACCGGGCAGTCCCCCGCGGGCACCGGCACCGTCGACGTGACCGTGGACGCGCCGGGAGGTGAGAGCGCGCCCGGCCCCTCCCTCACCTTCACCTACGATCCGGCACCCGGCCCGACACCCGCCCACTAATTTGGAGTCCCAAAATCCAATTAGATAGAGTACGTGTGTGCGACTGACCAAGAGCACCGACATCGCGCTGCGCATGGCCATGCGCCTCGCGGTCACGGGCGAGAACGACGCGCCGACCACCCGCGAGGTGGCCGGCGCCGTCGGCGTGCCGTACACCCACGCGGCCAAGGTGGTCAGCAGACTCCAGCACCTGGGGATCGTCGAGGCCCGCCGGGGCCGGGGCGGCGGGCTCACACTCACCGCCGCGGGCCGCACGGGCTCGGTCGGCCGCCTGGTGCGCGCCCTGGAGGGCACGGGGGACGTCGTCGGCTGCGAGGACGACCCCCCGTGCCCGCTGGCGGGCGCCTGCCGTCTGCGGGGCGCGCTGCGCGCGGCCCAGGAGGCGTTCTACGCCGCGCTCGACCCGTACACCGTGGAGGACCTGGTCGCCCGGCCGACCGGCCCCGTGCTGCTGAGCCTGGGCTCGGGGCCCCCGTCATGACGACCCCATGAGGAGGCCGGCGCGCCGACAGCGCGCCGGCGACATGACGGATCACCCACCGTCCGGTTGCCGCGTCGCACACCCTTAAACAAGAGTCTGAAATGAATATTTCAGCCTGAACGTCAGGAGCCGCCGATGCTGTCCCCCCAGTCGACCGAGATCGTCCGCGCCACCCTCCCGGCGGTCGGCGGCGCCATCGGTGAGATCGCGCCGCTCTTCTACGGCAAGCTCTTCGCCGACCGGCCGGAGCTGCTCCGCGACCTGTTCAACCGCGGCAACCAGGCCAACGGCAGCCAGCAGCGGGCCCTCGCGGGCTCCATAGCCGCCTTCGCCACCGCGCTGGTCGAGCACCCGGACACCCGGCCCGACGCGATGCTCGCGCGCATCGCCCACAAGCACGCGTCGCTCGGCATCGCCCCCGAGCAGTACCCGCTGGTCCAGCGACACCTCTTCGCCGCCATCGCCGAGGTCCTGGGCGAGGCGGTCACCCCGGAGGTGGCCGCCGCCTGGGACGAGGTCTACTGGCTGATGGCCAACGCCCTCATCGCCCTGGAGGCGCGGCTCTACGAGCAGGCCGGCACCCCGGACGGCGACACCCTCCGCCCCTGCCGGATCGTCGGCCGGATGCGGGAGACCGCGGACGTGGCCACCTTCCTCGTCCAGCCCCTGGACGGCCGCCCGCTGCCCGCCGGCCGGCCCGGCCAGTACGTCTCGGTGCAGGTGGAACTGCCCGACGGCGCCCGGCAGATCCGCCAGTACAGCCTCTCGGGCCGCCCGGACGACGCCCTCCAGTTCTCCGTCAAGCGCCTCGCCGGCGACCCGGCGGGAGAGGTCTCCAACCACCTCCACGACCACCTGGACACCGGGGACACCCTGCTGGTCAGCGCGCCGTTCGGCGATGTCGTCCTGGACGGGGGCGACGCGCCCCTGCTGCTCGCCTCGGCCGGCATCGGCTGCACGCCGATGATCGGGATGCTCACGCACCTCGCGGCCACCGGCTCGGCACGCAAGGTCGTCGCCGTGCACGCGGACCGCGACGAGTCCGCGCACGCCTTCCGCACGGACCTCGGCCAGCTGATCGGCAAGCTGCCGGACGCCACCGCGCACATCTGGTACGAGCGCCCCGAGGCCGCCGACTGGCCCGCCGACCGCACCGGCCTCGCCGACCTCTCCGGCATCGGGATCCCGGCCGGCACCGTCGCCTACCTCTGCGGCCCGCTGCCCTTCATGCGCGCGGTGCGCGCCCAGCTCCTCGCGGCGGGCGTCCCGGCGGCCGACATCCACTACGAGGTCTTCGGCCCGGACCTGTGGCTGGGCACGGACTCCTGACGCCGCTTCAGCCGCCCGGGGCTCCCGGAGCACCGGACGATCAATCGTTACCCATGCGTAACTTGCCGGACCATTACCTCCGGTAAGCCGACGAGGTTACCGTCGGGTCACTTTCACCGGCGTGCCGCACCCCCGTCACTTCCGCGGCACCGACGTCAGGAGTGACCGTGCGACACCCTCGTAAGGCGCTGCGCGCCTCCGCCGTCGGAGCCGCCTGTGCCGCACTGCTGGCGGGCGCCGCCCTGGGATCGGCGCCCGCCGCGCAGGCGGCCCCCGGTCAGCCGGCCGCGGCGGCGCGGGCGGCGGGCGTGGAGTTCGCCGACATCCCCGGCTCCGGCGGCATCACCCTCAAGGGCAACGTCTTCACCCCGAGAGGCGCCGACGGCTCCCGCCGCTACCCCCTGATCGTGCTCCCCACCAGCTGGGCGATGCCCCGCCTGGAGTACGTCGCCCAGGCCCGGAAGCTCGCCGACGCCGGCTACGTCGTGGTCAGTTACACCTCGCGCGGCTTCTGGCTCTCCGGCGGGAAGATCGAGACGGCCGGCCCGGCGGACGTCGCCGACTCGGCCGCGGTCATCGACTGGGCACTGGCCCGCACACCGGCCGACCCTCAGCGGATCGGCATGGCCGGTGTCTCGTACGGAGCCGGCATCAGCCTGCTGTCCGCCGGGCACGACAAGCGGATCAAGGCGGTGGTGGCGATGAGCGGCTGGGCCGACCTGATCGAGTCGATCTACGGCGAGCGCACCCAGCACCGTCAGGCGGCCGAACTCCTCGGCGGGCTGGGCGAGCTGACCGGGCGGCCGAGCGAGGAACTCCGGCGGATCCTGAAGGACTTCCTCTCCTCGGACCTGTCCAAGGAGAAGGAGATGCTGGAGTGGGGGGCGAAGCGCTCCCCCGCCACCTATCTGGACGACATCAACGCCAACGGCGCGGCGATCATGCTGGGCAACGCGTGGGGCGACACGCTCTTCCCGCCCGACCAGTACGCGAAGTTCTACGAACGGCTCACCGGCCCCAAGCGGCTGGAGCTGCGGCCCGGCGACCACGCGACCGCCGAGGGCACCGGACTGCTCGGCCTGCCCAACGACGTCTGGACGAACGGGCAGCGCTGGTTCGACCGCCACCTCAAGGGCACCGACAACGGCATCGACCGCGAGAAGCCCGTCCGGCTGAAGTCCCGTACGGACGGCGGCTACGAGTCCTACCCCGACTGGGCGTCCGTGGACCGGACGCGGCGCACCCTGCCGCTGGAGGGCACCAAGTCCATCCGGACCGGCGTCGACTCCGGCGCGAACGGCGGCACCGCCCTGCTCTCCAACACCCTCGACCAGTTCCTGAAGATCCCGCCGATGGTGTCCGTGCCCCTGCTGCCGCGGAACCACGCGGCGGTGTGGCAGTCCGGGCCGTACGCGAGCGCGCAGCGCGTCCGCGGGAGCGTGCGGCTGCACACGACGCTGACGAGCGAGAAGGAGACCGGTACGGCGGTCGCGTACCTCTACGACGTGGGTCCGCTCGGGCTCGGCAAGCTGGTCAGCCACGCCCCGTACACGTTCCGCGGGAAGGAGCCGGGGCGGGCGTTCGGGGTGGACCTGTCGTTGTTCGCGACGGCGTACGACGTGCCGGCGGGGCATCGGCTGGCGGTGGTGGTGGATTCCGTCGATCCGCTTTATGTCGGACACAATCCGGAGGGCGGGCGGCTGACGTTCTCGTCGCCGGCGGGGGATCCTTCGACGCTGTCGGTGCCGGTGCGTGAGTAGCGGGTGCCCGCGGCGCTCGCCCCCGCCCCGCCCCTTCCCGCCGCATCCGATGTGCGGCTCCGCCAGGTGGCGGGGGCTCCGCCCCCCCGGGCCCCCTTCCGCGCTGACGCGCGGTGTCCTCAAACGCCGGACGGGCTGAATTCCCGCCCGTCCGGCGCGAAGGTCATACCTCGTCCACCGCCCGGTACGTACCCGGGGCCAGGTACACCGAGAACCTCGGTGAGGCCCCGCCCCGGTACGAGATGAAGTTCTGCGTCAGGGACTCCGTCAGCGGGCGGTCCGCGAGGGCGTCCAGGACCGCCGCGTAGGCGTCCGCCTCGGGCACGCCCTCGGCGCGGAGGAAGGCCAGCACCCGGTCGCGGGCCGCCGCGTCGTGGTCGTGGACGGGGATCATCGGGACGTACAGGGCCGCGCTCGGGAGGTCGTGGCGGCGGTCGAACGTGAGCGTCGTGACCGGGGGCTTGCGCCGCCACGCCGGGGCGTCGTCGGGCCCGTTGATCTGCCGGAGGGCGCGGGCGAACAGGCCGGGGACGTGATCACGGGCGACGGCGGACTTCGCGTCGATCTCCTCCGCGGTCACCCCGGAGTGCGCCACGTACACCTGCGCGCGGAAGGCGTCGCCGCCGACGAGGTCCAGGGCGACCGCGGCCGGCTCGTGCTCCGGTCCGAAGCCGCCGAGGTGGTCGGCGAGCGCGCGCCAGGGGCGTTCCAGGCCCAGCCGGGCCATGGCCTCCGTGGTCCGGGCGGCGGAGTGTTCGCGGCCGGCGACCGCGGGGTTGAGAAAGATCTTGTACACCGGGTGGCCGCCGGGGCGCCAGGCCACGGCATGGGCCATGGAGAAGTAGCCCTGGGGGTCGTCGTCGGTGAAGAGGTCCTCGACCTCCAGCAGGCCGTCGAGGGAGACGCCGGGGCGGCCGGCCAGCCGGCGGCTGAAGTCCATGCCGTCCCGCATCCGGGAGAGGGCGGTCCCGTCGCCCGGTGACTCCAGGGAGATCCGGACCCCGGCCTTGCCGTCGCCCCAGGCGACGGAGGGCTCGAAGGGCATACCGTCGATGGCGACCCAGCCGGCGCGCTTCGGGGGCGTGCCGACCGGGAGCCGCCCCCAGGATCCGGTGAGGTCCTGGAGGAGGGCGAGGATCGACCCGCGGGTCTCGCCGGTGAGGCCGAGGGTCTCGTAGACGCGCCACACCCGGTCGCAGGCGACCTCCGCGTAGGTGTCGGTCGGCCGGTACCGCGAGGACTCGAAGCGCATCGGGCGGCCGATCATCTCGGCGATGACGCCCGAGTCCGGGGTGAACTCCCCTGTGGGGACGGGCTGCTGGGGAACGGCTCCGAGGCCTGCGGTTTCCATGGTGTCTCCCTGTGCGTAACGCGGTGCGGGCGAGGGCGTACGGAAGGCAAAAACGAGCGTGATCCTCCCATCGCGTGGCGGGCCGCGTCCACGCTTTGCCCGACAATTGCCCGTGAGCCCTTTATCGGGCATATGTTCCGGCCAATATGCCGGGCGGCACGCTCACCGGCGACCGCTCAACCGCGCGCCGGGGCCCGGTCGGCCGGTGGCCCGGTGGCGCCCGGCGGCCGGTGCCGCACAGAGTTCGTACCTGGGCCTTACCCACGGTCCCGGGAAAACGATCAGGCAGTGCACAAGAACGGCCGAAATCCTCCACGGCGGTGGTCCGCATCGCGACGTTCTGCGACATGATCGCTACACAACGTTCGCCAGAAGTCACCGGCGAGCGCTGTGCCCTGTCCACATGCGGCCAACCGGAGCGTCGGCGCCGCCGTGCTCCGGGAAGCCTGCGCAGAGGAGTTGTTGACGCGTGTCCGCACAGCACCACTCACCGCGCCGCCTTCCCCCCACCGGTCCCACCGGCCCCGTCGAAGGAGCCGCGCTGCCCGCGACGCTCCCCGAGGCCTTCGCCGGGCAGGCCCGCCGCACCCCCGGCGCGACCGCTCTGGTGTGCGGGGACACCACCCTGACCTACCGTGAGCTCGACCTCCGCGCGGACCGCCTGGCGCGGCGGCTCGCGACGGAGGGCATCCGCCCGGGCAGCACCGTGGCGGTCCTGATGGAGCGCTCCGCCGAGCTCGTCGTCGCCCTCCTCGCCATCGTCAAGTCCGGTGGCTGCTATGTACCGCTGGATCCGCGACAGCCGGCCGCCCGGTTGCGCTGGACCCTGGAACAGACCGGTGCCCGGGTGCTCCTGACCGGTGGCGCGGCCACGGCCGCTGGTCCTTCCCGGCCCGACGCGACCATCGGCGCGGGCCTCAGGACGCTCTCCGTGACCCTCGACGACGACCCCGGCGGGGAACCGCCCGCCGTGTCCCCCTTCCCCGCCGAACCCCGCCAGTTGGCGTACGTGATGTTCACGTCCGGCTCCACCGGCACCCCCAAGGGCGTGGCCGTCACCCATGAGAACGTCGTCGGCCTGGCCCGGGACCAGGCCTGGCGCGGCGGCGCCCACGGGCGCGTCCTGCTGCACTCCCCGCACGCCTTCGACGCCTCCACCTACGAGTTGTGGGTGCCCCTGTTGTCGGGCGGCGCCGTCGTGGTCGCGCCGCCCGGCGAGCTCGACGCGCGCGCCGTCGCCGCCGCGGTCACGGACGCGGGCATCACCGGACTGTGGGTGACGGCCGGGCTGTTCTCGGTGCTGGCCGAGGAGGACCCGCGCTGCTTCCTCGGCGTGCGCGAGGTGTGGACCGGCGGGGACGCCGTCTCGCCCGCCGCCGTGCGCCGGGTGCTGCGCGCCTGCCCCGAAACGGCCGTCGTCAACGGCTACGGGCCGACCGAGACGACCACCTTCGCCACCTGCCACCGGGTCGACGACGCCGGGGGGCTCGGCACCGTGGTGCCCATCGGCGCGGCCATGGCCGGGATGCGCACCGAGGTGCTCGACCCCCGGCTGCGGCCGGTGCCCCCGGGCGAGGTGGGCGAGCTCTACATCGGCGGCTCGGGCCTGGCCCGCGGTTACTGGAAGCGCCCCGGGCTGACGGCCGAGCGCTTCGTCGCCGACCCGCTGGGCGAGCCGGGCGCCCGCCTCTTCCGCACCGGCGACCTCGTGCGCCACGGGCCGGACGGGCTCCTGGAGTTCGTGGGCCGCAGCGACGACCAGGTGAAGATCCGCGGCTTCCGGGTGGAGCCCGGCGAGGTCGAGGCGGTGCTCGCGAGCCACCCGGGCGTCGGCCAGGCCACGGTCGTGGTCCGCGAGGACCGGCCGGGGCAGAAGCGGCTCGTCGGCTATGTCGTGCCCGCCGAGGAGGGCGGACCGGGCCGGGCCGCGGCGGCGCCCGACTCCGTGGGCGAATGGCGGGAGATCTACGACTCGCTCTACAGCGGCACCGCCCGCGCCCGCTTCGGCGAGGACTTCTCCGGCTGGAACAGCAGCTACGACGGCCGCCCCCTGCCCCTGGAGCAGATGCGCGGGTGGCGCGAGGCGACGGTCGAGCGGATACGCGAGCTGCGGCCCCGCCGGATCCTGGAGATCGGCGTCGGCACCGGCCTGCTGATGTCCCGGCTGGCCCCCGGCTGCGACTCCTACTGGGGAACGGACCTCTCCGGCCAGGTCATCGAGGCGCTCGGCGGGCTGGTCCGCCGGGACCCCGAGCTGTCCGGCCGGGTCGAGCTGCGCACCCGTGCCGCCGACGACTTCGACGGCCTGCCCACCGGCTTCTTCGACACCGTCGTCATCAATTCCGTCACTCAGTACTTCCCCGACGCCGCCTACCTGACGGACGTCCTGACCCGGGCCCTCGGCCTCGTGGTGCCCGGTGGCGCGGTCTTCGTCGGCGACGTCCGCAGCCTCCGGCTGCTGCGTGCCTTCCACACCGACGTCCAGCTGCGCCGCGCCGACCTGCCGGACGACCCCGCCGCCGTCCGCGCGGCCGTGGAGCACGGCGTGGTCCGGGAGAAGGAACTCCTGGTCGACCCGGCGTACTTCGCCGAGCTGGCGCACGTCGTGCCCGGCGCCGAGGGCAGCGAGGTGCGGGTCAAGCGCGGCCGGTACGTCAACGAGCTGACGCGCTACCGCTACGACGCCGTGCTGCGCAAGGCGTCCGGTCTCCCGGACCGCACCGCGCCGCCCGTGCGGGAGCTGCGGTGGGGCCGCGACGTGGCGGACCCTGCGGCACTGGCCGCCCGCCTCGACGCGCGGGAGCCCGTCGACATCCGGGTCACCGGTGTGCCCGACGACCGGGTGGCACCGGTGGCCGGGGCGCTGCGCGCCCTGGAGGACCGGCCGGACGCGGTACGGGCCCTGGACGCCGGCGCCGACGCCGACGCCCCGCTCCTGGAGGACCTCCACGAGCTGGCCGCCGCCGCGGGCCTGCGGGCCTCGGCGTCCTGGTCGGCCACCGAGGAGGGCACCCTCGACGTCGTCCTGACGTCCGCCCGGCCCGGCACCCGCAGCGCCGGCACTCCCCGGCCGGCCGGCCTGCCGCTCTCCTCGCTGGTCAACGCGCCCGCGACGGCCCGGGACACCGGTGCCCTGGTCTCCTCGGTCCGCGCCTACCTGCGCGAGCGGCTGCCCGAGTACCTGCTGCCGGCCGCGACGGTGGTGCTGGAGACGCTGCCGCTGACGCGCAACGGCAAGGTGGACCGGCGCCGCCTGCCGGCCCCGGACACCGCCTCCGCCGAGGACGGGCGGGCCCCGCGCGACCCCATGGAAGAGCTGCTGTGCGGGCTGTTCGCGGACATCCTGGGCGTCTCCCGGGTCACCATCGACGACAGCTTCTTCGCCCTCGGCGGGCACTCCCTCTCCGCCACCCGGCTCAGCACCCGGCTGCGGTCCACGCTCGGCCTGGAGCTGCCGGTGCGCAGCGTCTTCGAGACCCCGACCGTCGCCGGGCTGGCCGAGGCCGTGCGCCGGGCGTCGGCGGGCGACCGGCCCGCGCTGGTGCCGGCCGAGCGCCCCGAGCGGGTGCCGCTGTCCTTCGCCCAGCGCCGCCTGTGGTTCCTCGACCGCCTCCAGGGGCCGGGCGCCGCGTACAACGTCCCGCTGGTCCTGGACCTGCGCGGCGAGCTGGACGAGGAGGCCCTGCGGGCCGCGCTGGCCGATGTGCTGGAGCGTCACGAGAGCCTGCGTACGGTCTTCCCGGAGACTCGGGGGGTGCCCCGGCAGCGCGTGCTGGACGGCGCCGTCGCCCGGCCGGAGCTGACGGCCGTCGTCGTGGCGCCGGAGGAGCTGGACGCGGCGGTGGCCGCCGCGGTCCGGCAGCCGTTCTACCTCGCCGCCGAGGCGCCGGTGCGGGCCCGGCTGTTCACGACCGGGCCCGGCGTCCACGTACTGGCCCTGGTCGTCCACCACATCGCGTGCGACGGCTGGTCGCTGGCCCCCCTGTGGCGGGACCTGGCCGACGCCTACGCCGCCCGCCGGGAGGGCCGCGCGCCCGGCGCGGAGCCGCTGCCGGTCCAGTACGCCGACTACACCCTGTGGCAGCGCGCGCTGCTGGGCGACGCGGACGACCCGGACAGCCTGGCCGCCCGCCAGATCGCCTACTGGACCGAGGCCCTGGCCGGGCTGCCGGAGTGCGCCGAGCTGCCCGGCGACCGCCCCCGGCCGCAGGTCGCCTCGTACCGCGGCGACACCCTCCACTTCGGCGTCGACGCCGATCTGCACCGGCGGATCACGGAGCTGGCCGAGCGCTGCGGCGCGAGCCCGTTCATGGTGCTGCACGCCGCGCTCGCCACCCTGCTGACGAAGCTGGGCGCGGGCACCGACCTGGCGATCGGCACCCCCGTCGCGGGCCGTACCGACCACGCGCTCGACGGCCTCGTCGGCTTCTTCGTCAACACTCTGGTGCTGCGCACCGACACCTCCGGGAACCCGGCGTTCCGCGATCTGCTGGCGCGGGTGCGGGAGACCGACCTGGCGGCGTACGCCCATCAGGACGTGCCCTTCGAGCGGCTGGTCGACGCGCTCGCCCCGGCCCGCGGCCTCGCCCACCACCCGCTGTTCCAGGTGATGCTGGCGCTCCAGAACGCCCCGGAGGGCGCGGCGGAGCTGCCGGGTCTGACGGTCGCGGAGCGCGCGGTGAGCACGGGGGCGTGCCGGTTCGACCTCTCGCTGAGCCTGCGGGAGCGGCGGGGCGCCGACCGGCGGCCGGCGGGCATGGACGGCGTCGTGGAATACGGCACCGACCTGTTCGACCGCGAGGGTGCCGAGCGGCTCGTCCACCGGTTCCTGCGGCTGCTCGACGCGGTCACCGCCGACCCCGGGGTCCGGCTCGGCGGGCTCGACGTGCTGCTGCCGGGGGAGCGCGAGACGCTGCTGGAGCGGAGCGGTGACGGGGCGCACGAGGTGCCCCGGCTGCCGCTGCCCGCCCTGTTCGAGGCCCAGGTGAAGCGGACGCCGGACGCGGTCGCGCTGATCCACGACGACGGCACCGGACCCACCCGGACGCTGACCTTCCGGGAGCTGAACGCCGAGGCCAACCGGCTGGCCCGGTATCTGATCGCCTGCGGTGCGGGACCGGAGCGGTTCGTCGCGATCGCGCTGCCCCGCACCGTCGAATCGGTCGTCGCGACCCTCGCGGTGCTGAAGGCGGGCGGCGCCTACCTGCCGCTGGACGCCCACTACCCGGCGGCGCGCCTGCGGCTGATGCTGGACGACGCCCGGCCTGCCCTGCTGCTGACGGACTCCACCACGGCGCTGCCGCAGACGGAGGACCCGGCGGGCCTCGGCCCGCGCCGGATCCACCTGGACCGCGACGAGACCCGGCGTGCCGTCGCCCTGTGCTGGGACGTGGACGTCACCGACAACGAGCGGGAACGGCCGCTGCTGACCGGGCACCCCGCGTACGCCATCTACACCTCCGGGTCCACCGGCCGCCCCAAGGGCGTGGTCGTGAGCCACTCCGGGATCGCCGGTGTGGCCGAGGCCAATGTGCGGCGGTTCGGGGTGAGCGAATCGAGCCGCATCCTCCAGTTCGCCTCGCACAGCTTCGACGGTGCGGTGTGGGAGCTGTGCGGCGGGCTGCTGACCGGGGCCACGCTGGTGCTGGCCCCGCCGGATGTCACGGCCCCCGGCCCGGACCTGGCGGCGCTGATCCGCCGGCAGCGGATCAGCCACGCGACGCTGCCGCCGGCCGCGCTGACGGTGCTGGAGCCGGAACAGCTGCCCTCCCTGACCTCGATGATCGTCTCGGGTGAGGCCTCGTCCGGGGAGACGGTGCGCCGCTGGTCGGCCGGGCGCCGGTTCGTCAACGGCTACGGGCCGACGGAGACCACGGTGTGCGCGACCCTCAGCTCTCCGCTGACCGGCTCCGGCACCCCGCCGATCGGCCGGCCCACCGTGGGCGCCCGCGCCTACGTCCTCGACCGCGACCTGTGCCTGGTGCCGCCGGGCGTCGCCGGGGAGCTGCACGTCTCCGGTGCCGGGCTGGCGCGCGGCTATCTGCACCGGCCGGGGCTGACCGCCGAGCGGTTCGTCGCCGACCCGTTCGGGGAGCCGGGCACCCGGATGTACCGGACCGGGGACACCGCGCGCTGGACCGAGGACGGCCAGCTGGAGTTCATCGGCCGGGCCGACGGCCAGGTCAAGATCCGGGGCTTCCGGATCGAGCCGGGCGAGGTCGAGGCCGCCCTCGGCACCCACCCGGGCGTGGCCCAGGCGGTGGTGGTGCCCCGGAAGGACCCGCGCGGCGGCACCTATCTCGCCGCGTACGCCGTACCGGCCACGGGCGCCACCGTGCCGGACGGCCCGGAGCTGCGCGCCCACCTGGCCGGGCTGCTGCCGGAGTACATGGTGCCGTCCGCGGTGCTGGTGCTGGAGGCGCTGCCCGTCGCCGCGACGGGCAAGGTCGACCGGGCCGCGCTGCCGGAGCCGGACTTCGGGGCGATGTCGACGGGCCGGGCGCCGCGCAATCCGCGCGAGCGCATCCTGTGCGAGCTGTTCGCCGAGGTGCTGGGCGTGCCCCAGGTGACCATCGACGACAGCTTCTTCGACCTGGGCGGGCACTCCCTGCTGGTGACCCGGGTGATCAGCGGGGTGCGCCGGCGGCTCGGCGTGGAGGTGCCCGTACGGACGCTCTTCGAGCGGCAGTCGGTGGCCGCGCTGCTGGACGCCGTCGACGGCCGGAGCGCCCCGGAGGACGAGCGGGCCACGGGCGCGGACGCGTCCGCCGGGTACGGCCCGACGCCGGCCGCGCTCGCGGCGGAGGCGGTCCTGGACCCGCGGATCGCCCTCGCGCCCCGGCGCCCGCGCCGCCCCGGCCGGGAGCACGTCCTGCTCACGGGCGCGACGGGCTTCCTCGGCTCGTTCCTGCTGCGGGAGCTGCTGGACCGGACGAGCGCGGACGTCCACTGCCTGGTGCGGGCCTCCGACGTCGCACAGGCGGAGCTGCGCATCCGCCGGAGCCTCACGCAGTACGGGCTGTGGAACGAGTTCTCGCGCGGGCGCATCGTCCCCGTACCCGGCGACCTGGAGAAGCCGCTGCTGGGCCTGGCACCGGAGCGGTTCGAGGAGCTGGCGGGCCTGGTCGACGCGATCTACCACAACGGGGCCCGGGTGTCCGCCGTCGACGGCTACGCCCGGCTGCGGGGGGCGAACGTGGCGGGCACCCAGGAGGTGCTGCGGCTGGCGGCCCGGTCCGGCGGCGCTCCGGTGCACCACATCTCCACGGCCGCGGTGTCGGTCGGCACCGACGAGGCGCTCACCACCGTGCCCGAGTCGCACCGGGTGCGCCCGGAGGCGGTCATGCCGGGCGGCTACACGACCAGCAAGTGGGTCGCCGAGCAGCTCGTCTGGGCGGCGGCGGACCGCGGCGTCCCGGTCACCGTGCACCGGTGCGGGCGGGTGAGCGGTCACACCGTCAGCGGGGCGGGCTCCAGCCGGGATGTGTTCTGGCAGCTCGTCCGCGCCATGCTCGTCATCGGCGCGGCACCGCGCCCGCCGGCCGGCGAGGAGCTGACGCCCGTGGTCGACCTGGTCCCCGTGGACTACGTGGCCGCCGCGGTCGTCCACCTCTCCCGCCGCCCCGGCAGCCGGGGCCTGGCGCACCACCTCACCTGCCCGGCCCCGATGGACTTCGACGCGGTCCTCGGCCACCTGCGGGAGTACGGCTACCGCCTGGACACCATGGAGCTCGGCGACTGGACCCGCGCCCTGCGGCAGCGCGCGGACGCCGAGGCGGCGGCGGACCCGTCGGCCGGGGCGGGGCTGCTGGACGCGGCCGTGCTGCTCACCGACACCCTGCCGGCGCTGGCCCGGCTCGGCCGACTCCGGCTCGACCGGACCAACACACTGGCCGGACTGGCCGGTTCGGGTGTGGAGTTCCCGCCGCTGGACGGCGATCTGATCCGCGCCTACGCCGACCACTTCGTCGCCTCCGGCTTCTTCCCGCCCGCCGGACCGCGCTGAGCGCGCACCGCGCGGGCCTTTCCCACCGTGCCGGGGCGAGGGGCCCCGGCACGCCCGTCAACCCTCCACGAAAGGGCACACAAGCATGAGCAATCCGTGGGACGACACCGAGGGCACCTTCCTGGTGCTCGTCAACGACGAGGGGCAGCACTCCTTATGGCCGTCCTTCACCGCGGTCCCCGCCGGGTGGACGGCCGTCCGGGGTCCCGCCACCCGTGAGGAGTGCCTCGGCTACGTCGAGGAGAACTGGACCGACATGCGGCCCAAGAGTCTCGTCGAACACCACAACCGGTTCTCGGAGGCACGGTCGGCATGAGCGAGAACACCCGCAGGACCCCTGACGCGGCCGTGGACGAGCGGCCGTCTCCCCCCGCCTACCCCTTCAACGAGGCGGTCGCGCTCGACGTCGACCCGCTCTACGCGAAGCTGCGCGTGGAGGAGCCCGTCGTACGGGTCAGCTGCCCTTTCGGCGAAGACGCCTGGCTGGTCACCAAGCACGCGGACATGAAGACCATCCTCGGGGACCCCCGGTTCAGCCGGGCGCTGGCGGCCGAGCACGACGAGTCCCGGCTGACGCCGCTGCCCATCCACACCAGCATCCTGGGAATGGACTCCCCCGACCACACCCGGCTGCGCCGGCTGCTGTCCCGGGTCTTCACCATGCGCCGCGTCGAGCTGCTGCGCCCGCGCATCGAGCGGGAGGCCCACCGGCTGATCGACGGTCTGGTGGCCGCGGGCGCGCCCGGCGACCTGATGGAGGGCTTCGCCGTGCCGTTCGCCGGCACCGTGGTCTGCGACCTGCTCGGGGTGCCCTTCGAGGACCGTGAGCAGTTCCGCGGCTGGCTGGACGCCTTCTCCGCCACGACGGTGATGTCGGAGGAGGAGATCGAGGCGGACACCGAGCGGCTGCACGGATACATCGCGAAGCTGATGGTCAGCCGCCGGGCCGAGCCGCAGGACGATCTGATCAGCGCCATGGTCAAGGCCAGCGACGAGGAGGACAAGCTCTCCGAGAAGGAGCTCGTCGAGCTGGCGAGCGTGCTGCTGATCGCCGGGCACGAGACGGTGTCCTCGCAGCTCATCGACTCGCTGCACGTCCTGTTCACCCACCCCGAGCAGCTGGCCGAGCTGAAGCGCCGACCGGAGCTGATGCAGCGCACGGTCGAGGAGCTGATGCGCTACGTGCCGCTCATCTCGCATGTGACCTTCGCGCGCTACGCCACGGAGGACGTCGAGCTCAGCGGCACCCTGGTCCGGGCGGGCGAATCCGTGCTGCCCGCGATCCCGTCGGCCAACCGCGACGAATCGGTCTTCGAGAACGCGGACCGTTTCGACCTGACGCGGGAGCACAATCCGCACCTGGGATTCGGATACGGCATCCACCGCTGCCTGGGCGCCCCGCTCGCCCGGCTGGAAATGCAGGTGGCGCTGGAAACCCTGCTGGCCCGGCTGCCGGAGGTCCGGTGCGCGGTCCCGGTGGAATCGCTGGAATGGAAGGACGGAATGCAGGTGCGCAGTCTGCTGCAGCTGCCCGTCGAGTGGTGAGCGGCCGGTGAGCCGTAGCCACCGGTAAGCGAGAAAAGGGGGCCTCCCCGCGAGTGCGGGGAGGCCCCTCTTTTCTCCTGCCTTTCTCGCCCTTTCGGGTCCCGGCGGGATCAGGCGAGGCGCCAGCCGGGGTCCGCCGGGCCGCTGTCGGCCGTGACGGCGGGGTCGCGGCTCGCCACCGGCGCGAGGGCGTCGTCGATCGCGGCCATGGTCGCCTCGTCCAGCCGGACGCCGGCCGCCTCGGCGTTGGCGGTGATCTGCTCGGGGCGGGAGGCGCCGATCACGGCCGCCGCCACGTTGGGGTGCTGGAGGACCCAGGCCAGGGAGAGCTGGGCGAGGGTCAGGCCCAGGCCGTCGGCGACCGGCCGCAGGCGCCGCACCCGGCCCAGGACGTCGTCGTTCAGCCATTCGGCCAGTACCGGCGAGCCGTCGTTGGAGTCCGTGGCCCGGGAGTCCGCGGGCAACTCGCCGCCCGGCTGGTATTTGCCGGTCAGGACGCCCTGGGCCAGCGGCGACCAGACCATCTGGGACATCCCGAGCTCCTCGCAGACCGGCATCACCTCGGCCTCGGGCACCCGCCACAGGGCGGAGTACTGCGGCTGGTTGGAGACCAGCGGGATCCGCAGCTCACGGGCGAGGGCGTGGCCGCGCCGGATCTGGTCCGCGGTCCACTCGGAGACGCCGATGTAGTGCGTCTTGCCCGCGTGGACGAGGTCGGCGAACGCCTCCATGGTCTCCTCCAGCGGGGTGGAGGGGTCGAAGCGGTGGGCCTGGTAGAGATCCACGTGGTCGGTGCCCAGCCGCCGCAGGGACCCCTCGATCGACTCGCGTATGTGCTTCCGCGAGAGCCCCATGTCGTTGCGGCCGGGCCCGGTCGGCGCGAAGACCTTGGTGCAGATCTCCAGGCCCTCCCGGCGCTCGCCCTTCAGCGCCCGGCCGAGGGATTCTTCCGCCTGAGTGTCCGCGTAGACGTCCGCGGTGTCGAAGGTGGTGATTCCCGCGTCGAGCGCGGCACGCACCAGGGCGGTCTCCGTCTCCTCACTTCTCGATGAGCTCCGGGTCAGCCAGTTCCCGTAGGCGATCCGGCTGACGATCAATCCGCTGCGGCCAAGGTGACGGAAATCCATGTCCCCACGCTAGCAATGGACTTCACCCATGATCGGACGAATGCGGAATTCCCAGAGGGCCCTTTCTCAGTGCGTTCCCGCGCCCGGCAGCAGGGTTCCCGGCTCGGCGGCGGCGACCTCCACGGCCTCCGTCTTGGGGCTGCGGCGCTGGCGCCGGGCGGCGAAGGTGGCCAGCCACGACAGGATCATGCACATCCCGATGTAGATCGGCGAGATGATCATGACGACGGGGATGAACGGCAGCCCGTAGTCGAGGTTGCTGGCGATCAGCTTGCCCGCGTGCAGGAACTCCTCGTAGGTGATCAGGAAGCCGAGGGAGGTGTCCTTCAGGGCCACCACCAGCTGGCTGATGATCGTCGGCAGCATCGCGCGCAGCGCCTGCGGCACCAGGACGTAGGTCATTACCTGTGTCTTGCGCATGCCCAGGGAGTACGCCGCCTCCCGCTGCCCGCGCTCGACGGAGTTCACGCCCGTACGGAAGACCTCCGCGAGCACCGAGCCGTTGTACAGCGTCAGGCCGGTGACCAGGGCGGGCATCGGCTGCACCTTGAGCGCCACGAACACGAAGAAGATCATGACCAGCACCGGCATGGCCCGGAAGAACTCCACCAGCAGCGTGGCCAGCCAGCGCACCGGCCGGTGCGCGGAGAGCCTGCCCGTGGCGAGCACGCCGCCGAGGACGAGCGAGAGCACCGCGGCGTACGCGAAGGCCTTGAGGGTGTTGCCGAGGCCGCGCAGCAGCAGCTCCTGGATGCCCACGTAGGTGAAGGGGCGCCACTTCTCGGCCGTGAACTGGTGGGTGTCGAAGAGCAGGTAGACCACCCAGGCGACGAGGCCGAGGATCACCACCGTCGAGACGAGCCCGTAGAGGCGGTGCCGGCGCCGCGCCAGCGGGCCGGGGATGTCGTACAGCGCGGTGTCACTCATGCCGCCTCCTCGCCGCGTTCGCTCACCGGGGCACTCCCCAGCGCTTCTCCAGCACGTTGAAGACCGCGCTGATGGTCAGGGTCACGATCAGATAGCCGACGGCGATCCAGATGAAGGTCCAGATGATGCTGTAGCCCAGCTCGTTGAGGGTCTTGTAGGTGCCGAGGAGCTCGGTGACGCTGAACGACCCGGCGATCGCCGAGTTCTTGGCGAGCGCGATCAGCGTGGAGCCGACCGGCGGGATCACGGAGCGGAACGCCTGCGGCAGGACGATGGCGCCCAGCGTCTGGCCGAAGGTCATGCCGAGGCTGCGGGCCGCCTCGCCCTGGCCGGTGGGCACGGTGTTGATGCCGGAGCGGACCGCCTCGCAGATGAACGCCGAGGTGTAGCAGCCGAGGGCGAGGACGGCGAAGAGCTGGAAGGGCAGCACCACGCCGAAGCGCGGCAGACCCAGCAGGACGGCGAAGAACAGCAGGGTGAGCGGGGTGTTCCGCAGCACCGTCACCCACACCGTGCCGAAGACGCGCAGCGAGCCGACCGGGGCGACCCGGAAGGAGGCCATGAGGAAGCCGACGACGAGCGCCAGCAGCGAGGCGTAGACGGTGAGTTCGACGGTGCCGAGCAGCCCCTTGCCGTACAGGGAGAAATTGTCGGTGAGTACGTTCACGAGGGACCTCAGCTGGCCGGGTAGCGGTCGACGGGCGGCGGCTGGGGCGCGGGCACCCCGGACAGGCCGAGGGTGGCGTCGTAGGCCTTCTTCCAGTCGCCGTTCTTCTCGTGCGCCTCGACGGCGTCGTCGAGGGCGAAGCGCAGGGCGGTGTCGCCGCGGGGGACGCCGATGCCGTAGGGCTCCTTGGAGAAGGGCTTTCCGGCGATCCTCAGCTCGTCCGGCGCCTTGGCGGCGAAGCCCATGAGGATGGTGTCGTCGGTGGTGACGGCGTCCACCTGGAAGCTGAGGAGGTTGTCCACACAGATGGAGTACGTGTCGTAGGCGACGGCGATCGCCTTGGGGTAGTCGCGCTGGATGCGCTGGAGCGGGGTGGAGCCGGCCGCGGAGCAGACCTTCTTGCCGGCCAGGTCCTGGGGGCCGTTGATGTCCGTCTCGTCGGTACGGACGAGCAGGGACTGACCGGCGATGTAGTAGGGGCCGGCGAAGCCGACCTGCCGCTTGCGGAGGTCGTTGATGGTGTAGGTGCCGACGTAGTAGTCGATCTGGCCGTTCTGGAGGGCGGTCTCGCGGTTGGCCGAGGCGATGGTGCGGAAGGCGATGGTCTTGGGGGCGAAGCCGAGGGAGGCGGACATCATCCGGGCGATCTCGATGTCGAAGCCGGAGTAGACGCCGCTGGCGGGGTCCTTCTCGCCGAGGTAGGGCTGGTCCTCCTTGGCGCCTACGACGAGGTGGCCCCGGCTCTTGGCCGCCCGCCAGGTGGGGGAATCGGTCAGCTCGAAGCCGGTGGCGACCCGGTAGACGGGCAGCTGATCGGGCTGGGGGCCCTTGACGGGCGGGCTGCCCGCCCGGCCGCAGGCGGCGGCGAGCAGGGCGAGGCCGGCCAGGGCCAGGACGGCGGCACGGCGGTGGGCGCGGCGGGGGCCGGCACCGCGCGTGCCCCCCGGGGCTCCGGGGGCGCGGCGCGGCCGGAGGGTGCGGAAGGGATCGGTCCGCCTCATCTGCGCAGTCACCCCGCTCAGTGCTTGAGGATCTTGGAGAGGAAGTCCTTGGCGCGGTCGCTCTCGGGAGCGGTGAAGAACTCCTCGGGAGGGCGGTCCTCGACGATGCGGCCGTCCGCCATGAAGACCACCCGGTTCGCGGCGGAGCGCGCGAAGCCCATCTCATGGGTGACCACGACCATCGTCATGCCGTCCCGGGCGAGCTGCTGCATGACCTCCAGCACCTCATTGATCATCTCCGGGTCCAGCGCCGACGTCGGCTCGTCGAACAGCATCACCTTCGGATCCATGGCCAGCGCCCGCGCGATCGCCACCCGCTGCTGCTGACCACCCGACAACTGCGCCGGATACTTCTCCGCGTGGGCGAGGAGACCCACCCGTTCGAGGAGTTCCCGCGAGCGCTTGTCGGCCTCCTCCCGGCCGCGCTTGCGGACCTTGATCTGCCCCAGCGAGACATTGGCCAGCACGGTCTTGTGGGCGAAGAGGTTGAAGGACTGGAAGACCATGCCCACCTCGGCCCGCAGCCGGGCCAGCGCCTTGCCCTCCTCCGGCAGCGGCTGCCCGTCGAGGGTGATGGTCCCCGACTCCACGGGTTCGAGCCGGTTGATGGCCCGGCACAGGGTGGACTTCCCGGAGCCCGAGGGGCCGATGACCACCACGACTTCCCCGCGGCCGACGGTCAGGTCGATGTCCTGGAGGACATGCAGCTTTCCGTAGTGCTTATTGACATCACGCAGTTCGATCAGGGGATCGACGGCCATACCCAGCCCAACCCACTCTCAGCGCTCTCGCGGTCGACGCCTGCTGTCGGCGCAAACTATCGGCCCAATGGGGGACTTCGCCGGTGACACGCTTATATAGGGGCATTCGCTGTACATTCCCCTCCATTTGCCCTAGGTACACAGACCCGGCCTGGGTACCTAGCCTGTGGGGGTCGAACCGGGGAGCTCGGGGGAAGGAGCCGGGGTGGGCGACAGCAGGCCCGTCTACCAGCGCATCGCGGACGATCTGCGCCGCCGCATCGACGAGGGCGGGCTCGCCGTGGGGGACCGCATCCCCTCCCGGTCGGAGCTGAAGCGCGCCTACGCGGCCAGCGACCAGACCGTGGACCGCGCGGTGCGCGTCCTGAAGGCCGCGGGATACGCGGAAGGCCAGTTCGGGCGAGGGGTGTTCGTCACCGACCGGGTGCCGCTGGGCAGCCTGCTGCGCTCCACGGGTGCGGTCGACTCCCCCTTCGCCGCCCGGATGACGGCCCGGGACACGGCGCTGACGTGGGAGGCGTCCTCCAGCGAGATCTGCGTCCCGGAGCGGATCGCCGACCGGCTGCGGATCGGCCCGGGCGAGCGGGTGCTCTGCACCCAGTACGAGTACCTGGCCAACCGCCATCCCGTCCAGCTCGCCACCAGCTGGGAACCGCTGGCCATCACCGAGGGCACGGACGTCGTCCTTCCGGAGCGCGGGCCCTACGCCAGGCGCGGGGTGCGCGGGCGGCTGGCGGCCATCGGCATCCGGGTCGTCCGGGCGCAGGAGCTGGTCGGCTCGCGGCCGGCGACCACACCGGAGGCCGAGGCGCTCGGCTGCGCGGCGGGGCAGTGCGTCACGGTCGTGGAGCGCACCCACTTCGACGGCGACGGCCGGGCGGTGGAGACCTCCGACATCGTCGTACGGGCCGACCGCTGGCGGCTGGAGTACGACATCCCCTTCACCAGCTGACCCGCCGGGCTCCCCTGCCCCGCGCGTCCCGCGCCTCTCCCCCGTCTCCCCCTGCCCCTTCCCCTTGCCACCCTCGTGCCTGCCCGTGCCTCTCCCCGCCCCTCCCGTCCCCCGCTCCCCGTCCCGGGTTCAGCTCTCCGCGAGCTCCGCGTACAGCTGGGAGAGCTCCGGCGCCCCGTCGGCCGCCCATGCCTGCCCGGCCTCGACCACGTCGATCTCCCGCCCGTTGGCGAGCCGCACCACCGGCTGGCCGTTGGGCCAGATCCACCAGCCCGCGCCCGCGACCGTACGGATCACGACCGTGCCCAGGTACAGGCCCGCGTCGTTGCCGAGCCAGGGCAGCAGCTCGGGGTCCTCCCGCCAGCGGGGCTGGAGCTGGTCGAGGGCCTCCAGGGACGCCGGTGTGTCGTCGAGCGCGACCCCAGCCGACTGTGCCTGGTCACGCAGCAGTTCGCACTCCGAGAGCAGCTCGGCCAGCCCCTCCGGGTCCCTGTCGGCCCCGTCCGCCAGCGCCACCCCGTGCGCAGGGCCGTGCCGCTTGCGCCAACTGTCCAAGAAGGGAATGTTCATACCGGCCAGGATCGCACCGACACGGATGGCCCCACCACAGGCGCGCGGCGCCCGGCGTGACCGGATGGCCTCCTTGACGTTGCCCTGACGTCTCCCTAGCTTCATCCCGCCACATTCGCAGCGGGGAAGGCTGGGAGGCATGAGACACATGCTCCTGAGAACGCAGCTCGGCGGCAGACCTCACGGACGGCACAGACGGTGGACGGTGGCCGGTGCCGTCGCGGCGGGCGCGGCATGCGCCGTGATCGCCTCGACCACCCCGGCGCTCGCCGCGCCGCCGGACCCCGGCAGAGAGCCGCTCCCCCTGGAGCGGCTCTTCGACAACGCGGCGGCCGGCGACGACGCCCGCCCCGGCGAGGGCGACTTCGACGGGGCGGGCAACTCCCTGTCCGCCCAGGACCTCGCGGCCGCGGGCTGGACCCCGGGCCGGACGCTGACCATCGACCGGACCCGGCTGACCTGGCCGCGCCCGGCGCCGGGCCGCCCCGACAACGTCCGGGCGGCCGGGCAGACGGTGCGGCTCACCGGCCGCGGCGAGGCCCTCTCCTTCCTCGTCGCCGGGAGCACCAGGGGCGCGCCGGGCCCGGACGTCACCGGCACCGGCGTCGTCCACTACCGCGACGGCTCCCGGGCCACGTACCGGCTGACCGCCCCGGACTGGCGGCGCGGGCCGCTGACGACGAAGGCCGTCGGCCTGCCCCGGCTGCGCACCCCCGGCGGGCCGCGCGCGGAGACCACCCGGCTCTACGCGGTGACCGTGCCGGTCGCGCCCGGCCGGGAGGTGGCGGCGGTGACGCTGCCGGCCGACCCGGGGCCGGACACCGATCTGCACGTGTTCTCGATGGGGCTGCGGGGTCCCACGTACGGGTGGACCGGAAGCTGGGCGGCGTCCCCTTCGGGTTACGCGGCGGTGGCCTGGACCGACCGGACGCTGCGGCTCGTGGTGCACAGCAGCGTGGGCGGCCCGGTGGCCAGGCTCCGGTTCGAGAACACCTTCGCGCAGCGCCCGGTCAGGATCGGACACGCCACGGTGGCCGTCCAGGGCAAGGGCGCGGCGGCGGCCGGCCGGCCCAGGGCGCTGACCTTCGGCGGCGGGGCGGGTACGGACATCCCGGCGGGTGCCCAGATGTTCAGCGATCCGCTGGGGTTCCGGGTGCCGGAGGACGCCAATCTGCTGGTGAGCATCCATCTGCCGGGGACCGTGAAGGCGGTGCCCGTGCACAGCTACACCGCCCAGGTGTCCTATCTGACGGCCGACGGCGGCGGTGACCGCACGGCCGAGCGGGGCGCCGCCGCGTACACCGGGACGCTCGACCGCTGGCCGCTGCTGACGGGCGTGGACGTCACCGGCGGCCCGGGCTCCGTGGTGACGCTCGGCGACTCGATCACGGACGGCGAGCGCTCCACGCCGGGGGCCAACGGGCGCTGGCCGGACCTGCTGGCACGGCGGCTGCGCGGGCAGCGCGAGGTGCCCCGGTTCGGGGTGCTCAACCACGGGATCTCCGGGAACCGGGTGGTGACCGACCGCTACCCGGGCAACGGGACGAGCACCATCATGAGCGGTGTCAGCGCGGGTCACCGGCTGGAACGGGATGTGCTGGCGCAGACGTCGGCCCGCACGGTCATCGTCTTCGAGGGGGTCAACGACATCCGGTCCGGGACCACGGCCGCGCAGGTGATCGCCGAGCTGCGATCGATCGCGGCGCGGGCGCACGAACGCGGGATGCGGGTGGTCGCGGCGACCATCGCGCCATGTGGCGGGTTCCACGACTGCACGGAGGCGGCCGAGGCGCACCGCACCGCCATCAACGCGCACATCCGGCGGAACGCGGGGACGTACGACGCCGTGTTCGACTTCGACGCCGCCATCCGCGACCCGGCGCACCCCGAGCGGATGCTCCCGGCCTACGACGGTGGCGACCACCTGCACCCGAACGACGCGGGCATGCGCGCCTTCAGCGACTCGATCGTCCTGCGCGACCTCGTCTGAGCACGGCTCTCGGGGCAGGCCCGAGCGGTACGGGCCGGTGCGGGCCGGCCCGTATGCGCGCGGCGGGGGCGCCCCGGGCTCAGACGTCCAGGTCGACGACGACCGGGGCGTGGTCCGAGGCGCCCTTGCCCTTGCGCTCCTCGCGGTCCACGAAGGCGTCCCGCTTCGCCTTGGCGAAGGGGGCGTTGCCGTAGACCAGGTCGATGCGCATGCCCTTGTTCTTCGGGAAGCACAGCTGGCGGTAGTCCCAGTAGGTGTACGGGCGGTCGTACTTCAGGGGGCGGGGCACGACGTCGGACAGGCCGATGTCGCGCAGGGCCGCGAGGGCGGCGCGCTCGGCCGGGGTGACGTGCGTGGCGCCCTCGAAGACGGCCGGGTCGAAGACGTCCTCGTCGGTCGGGGCGATGTTGTAGTCACCGAGGACGGCGAAGGGCCGCTCCCCCTCGGCGTCGGCGGTGACGGCGTCGCGCAGCGCCTCCAGCCAGCGGAGCTTGTAGGTGTAGTGGTCGTGCCCGACCTCACGGCCGTTGGGCACGTAGACCGACCAGACGCGGACGCCGCCGCAGGTGGCCGAGATCGCGCGGGGCTCCTGGCCGTCCTCGTAGTCGGGGCCCCCGGGCAGGCCCTTGACCACGTCGTCCAGGCCGACGCGGGAGAGCAGCGCGACGCCGTTCCACCGGCCGGTGGCGTTGACCGCCGACTCGTAACCGAGCTCGCGCAGGGCCTCGAAGGGGAAGGCGTCCTCGGCGCACTTCGTCTCCTGTACGCACAGCACGTCGGTGCCGCTGCTCTCCAGCCAGGCCAGCAGCCTCGGGAGGCGTGCGGTGATCGAGTTCACGTTCCAGGTGGCGATGCGCATGGGCCCACCCTAACGGCCGGGTCCGACATTCAGAGCTCGACCGTCTCCCCCGGCGCCAGCCGGGCGTGGTCGGTGCCGACGCCCGGTCCGGCCGGGCCCAGCATCCGGTCGTAGACCGGCCGGGCGAGGTCGGTGAGCAGCGCGTCGTGGATGTCGATCGCCCGCCGGGGCCGGACCTCCCGCAGGTAGTCGATGATCTCGCCGACCTTGTTCCACGGGGCCATGACCGGCACCATCAGCGTGTCGACGGGCTGCCCGGGGAGGGTCAGCGCGTCGCCGGGGTGGAAGACGGTGCCGTCCACGAGATAGCCGACGTTGGTGATCCGCGGGATGTCCGGGTGGATCACGGCGTGCAGCTGGCCGTGCACCTGGACGTCGAAGCCGGCGGCGGTGAAGGTGTCGCCCTCGCCGACGGTGTGCACGCGGCCGGGAAAGGCAGCGGACACCTGTTCCGCGACGCTGCGCAGGGTCCACAGCTCGACGGCCGGGTCGGCGTCCAGGGCGGCGCGGAGCCGGCCGAGGTCGAAGTGATCGGGGTGTTCATGGGTGACCAGCACGGCGTCCGCGCCGAGGGCGGCGTCCTCCTCGCTGAAGGCGCCGGGGTCGATGACGAGCGTGCGGCCGTCCTTCTCCAGGCGGACGCACGCGTGGCTCTGCTTGGTCAGCTTCATGATCCCCATACTGCTACGCGCCGGCCGCGCCCGGTCCGCTCTCCTCGGAGATGACGCGCCGCGCGACCGAGAAGGCGGCGCTCGCGGCCGGGACACCGCAGTAGACGGCGGTGTGCAGCAACGTTTCCTCGATCTCCTCGGGGGTGAGGCCGTTGCGCAGCGCGGCACGGGTGTGCGCCGCCAGGTCGTCGAGGTGGCCGCCCGCGGTGAGGGCGGTCAGGGTGACGAGCGAGCGGCTGCGGCGGTCGAGGCCGGGGCGGGCCCAGACGCCGCCCCAGGCGTAGCGGGTGACGAAGTCGTGGAAGTCGCCGGTGACCGCGTCGGCGCTCTCCGCGGGGCCGTCGCCGAGCACCTCGCGGCGGACGCGCGCGCCCTGGTCGTAGGCGTCCGCGGCGGACGCGGGGCCGGGGTCCACGGTGGGGGGCGGGCCGAAGCCGGGGAAGGCGAGGGGGGCGGCCGGGTCGGGGGCGGGTGCGGGCGTCGGCGTGCGGGGACCGGCCGGGCTCGTCGCGTAGGGGCTGGGACCGGCGGGCGGCGTGGGCTGGGTGAACATTCCGCCGGAGATGCCGGGGACGCCGGGGACGCCGGGGACGTCGGGAGTGCCGGTGAGACCAGGAGCGCCCGGGACACCAGGGACGACGGAGGCGACCGGGCCCGGCGCGGGCGTGGGCGTGGCGGAGGCGGATACGGCGGGTGCGGGCACGGGCGTCGGCTCGGTCGCCCGGGCGGGCGCCGGCGGCGTCTGCGGGGTGGTGAGCTGCCAGGCCGAGGTGAAGTGGCGTACGAGCAGGTCGGTGACGGCGCCGGGCTGCTCGACCGGCGCGAGGTGCGAGGCGCCGGGGACGACGGCGAGCCGCGCGTCATGGATCGAGGCGACCAGGACGCGGGCGTCGGCGGGCGGGGTCTCCTGGTCCTCGGCGCCGACGAGCACGAGCGTGGGCACGCCGACCCGGGCCAGCCCTTCCCGGGCGTCGAAGGCGGCGAGGGCGTCACACGCGGCGACGTAGCAGCCCGGGTCGGTGGTGCTGACCATCTGCACGGCCCAGTCCACGATGGCCGGCTGGGCGCCCGCGAAGTTCTGGGTGAACCACTGCTCGGGCGTGGCCCGGGCGACGGGGTCGAGTCCGTCGGCACGGACCCCGGCCCCGCGCTGCCGCCAGACCTCCGGGGTGCCGAACCGTGCGGAGGTGGCCACGAGGGCCAGCGAGGCGAGCCGGTTCGGGTGCCGCAGGGCGAGGTCGGCGCCGACCGCGCCGCCGATGGAGCAGCCCGCGTAGCCGAAGCGCTCGACGCCGAGGCCGTCGAGCGTGGCGAGGAGCCGGTCGGTCAGCTCCCCGACGGCCGGGGCGGGCTCGGCGGGCGCGCCACCGTGACCGGGCAGGTCGAAGCGGAGTACGCGCCAGTGGCGGGTGAGCTCCGGTATCTGCCGGTCCCACATGTGCCATGTGGTACCGAGGGCGGGGCCCAGGACAAGGACCGGGGCGTCTTCCGGCCCGTCAGTGCGGTATTGAAGGGTGTTCGGCGTAGGCTCACTCACCCGCTCACGCTCCCACATCCCGCGAGGTCCCACCGACGGGGGTGGCGGCCTCCACCGGGCCGCCCCGGGCTTCCGCCGCGGGGCGGAGGTCGGCCACGGTCAGCGCGGGCATCGTACAGGCGTACGCGGCGGAGACCGCTTCGTGTCGGCGTTCGCCGCGGAACGCGCCTTGGGGAATCCGGCCGGCCGGGCGGTGTCACTCGGCCAGACGCTGGAAACCGCGGTCGCAGTAGATGAGCGGTGCGCCGTCGCCGGTGTACGTCGCCTCGACGCGTCCGATGAGGATGGAGTGGTCGCCGCCGTCGACGACCTGTTCCAGTGAACAGGCCACCCGGACCAGGGCTTCGGGTATGCCGGGCAGTCCGAGTTCCAGCGGCACGGCGTCGCCGTCGGCGAACCGGTCCACTCCTGACTTGGCGAAGCGCAGGGCGATGTCCGACTGTTCCCCGCGCAGAATGTTGATCATGAAGCGGTCGGTGGTGGCGAAGGCCTCATGGGTGCTGGCCCCCTTGTCCAGGCAGATCAGCACCAGAGGCGGGCTCAGGGACAGTGAGCTGAACGAACTCGCCGTGAAGCCCCAGCGCTGTCCGGCGGCGTCGACCGTGGTGGCCACCGTGACCGGACCGGGGACACGCGCCATGGCCCGGGTGAACTCTGCGGGTGCGAAGGGCATCGGTTCTCTCGCTTTCCGGGGGTGTCCGGGGAAGGGAAGGTCGGCGGGCGGGCGCTGAGGCCCGCGTCCCTCCGTGCGCCGCACGATCGGGGTCCGGCCATCGGCGCCCCGGGCCCGGCCGGCGGTCCGGGCGGAGCGGACGGCGGCCGGGGCGGCGAAGAGGATCTCGCCGCCTGGGCCTTCGCCTCGGCCCGGATCGCCGGCCATGTCTCCTCGTGCCGGGCGCCGTGTCCACAGCCGGCCGGCCGGACCGGCGTCGCACGGCCGGTGGTCGGGTACCGCATCGCTCACACCCGGCTCAACAACCCGGTATCACACGGGCTTCGGATCGGCGGTCGCCGTCTGCGTCGTGGAGGGGGTTCCCACATTCCAGTCGACGGGCGGCGGAGTACCGTTGAGAAGCCAGTCTCCGATGGCCCGCTGCTTGAAGATCACGGGGTTGTGGCTGGCGACCGTCCTTGAGTTGCGCCAGTGCCGGTCGAGATCGCGACCGGAACTCGTCGCCGAGGCACCGAGCGCGTTGAACAGCAAGGTCGCCGAGCGCGGTACCAACTCCGAAAGCATCACCTGTGCCTGCTCGGAGCGGATTTCCGCGACAAGATTCGCCTCGCGGTCCTCCTCCGAATCACGCCCGGCGACGCCCGTCTCCGAGGCCCGCTGCAAGGCCTCCGCCACGCCTCGGGTCAGCGCCCGCGCCGTATAGGCTATGGAGGAGATCTCCCCCACGATCGACTGGATGTTCGGGTCGTCCTTGGCGGAATCAGCGGAGCTGTGCGAATAGTTACGACTGCGGCTCCGCACCGCTTCCGTGATGTCCCGCTCAACGGCAACCGCGATGCCCGCTTGCACGACGAGCAGTATCCACTGGTAGAGCGCCGCTTGATAGCGAATGCGATCCCCGAGGGGGGCGACATCGCGGGGGTCGACACCCGCCTCGTCGAGGAACAACGTGCCCGTGCCTGTAGTGCGCTGGCCGAATCCGTCCCAGTTGTCATGAACCGTGACGCCCGGTTGATGCATCGAGACGAATCCAGCCACGCTCTGCCCCTGGTGGATTCCTGACACATCCGCCCAGTCCGCGAAGGTGGAGCCGGTCGTGTAGTGCTTCTGACCGGAGACCGTCAGCTCATCGTCTTTCCAGGTGAAGAGCGTGTTCTTCTGCCCCATCGCGATCGGGCCCGCCTCCGCCCAGGCGTTGCCCACCATCTCCCCGTCAAGGAGCCGGCTCAGCCACAGCTTGCGGTACTCGTCGTCGGGCCGGTGCACTATGTCCTCGACGAACGCGATGTGGCCCCGAAAGATCTGCGGAATGTTGGAATCGGCCGCGGCCAGCTCGATGAGGACGTCTCCCCACTCGGGAATCGTGAGTCCGTCACCGCCCAGTTCCTTCGGTATGCGCAGCCGGCTGAAACCCGCGTCGGCTACGGCACGCACCTGCTCCCGCGGCAGCTCCCGGTTGAGGTCACGCGCGATCGCGCCCTCGGCCAGGTCCTTCGCCACCGCCAGCACACTCGCCTTGGCCGATGCGGTGCCAGGGTTCTCGGGTGTCATCTGCCTAGCATCCCTTCCGGGGTTTCCGCACTACCTGCAGTGTCGAGTTGCCGAAGGCTTCCGTGTCGGTTTCGAGGCGTGCGAACTCTTCAAAGCCCGCGGCGGTCAACTCGGAAAGCAGCGATTCCGGGGAACGCTCGGAGTAGTGCAACACCTCGAGGTCGATGGACTTACGCTCGCCATCGATCTCGACGTAGCGCGTGATGGTGCGCCCCGGCACCAGGTCGGCAGCGATCTCATCGTAGTTCTTGATGGTGTGGAAGCCACGGCCCCAGTCCGAGGCGCAGTGGTCGACGACGAAGTGGCCGCCGGGGCGCAGCACGTCGAAGACACGGGCGATGTGACGCGCCCGGTCCTCCGCCCGGTCGAGCATGTGCAGGGCACCCATGTTGAGGGCCACATCGAAGGAATCCGCCGGCACATCACGCAGGAAGATGATGTCCTTCTCGATGAATCCATCGGTGGGAAGCCCCTCCTCCCGTGCCCGTCCGCGCGCATTTTCCAGGGCGCTGTGCGAAACGTCGAAAGAGGTCACGCTGCGACCGATCCGGCTGCGCAGCAGAAAGAGGCTGTCGCGGCCTTCACCTGTGCCCAGGTCAAGGATGTCACCCTCGAATATCTCCGGGTGCCGCGCAAGGATCTCGCGCAGGCTCGCGTTCTCGGAGAGCGCCTCCCAAGATACCGCGCCGTGCTCGTAGACCTTTGCATAGCGGTCTTCGTAGCCGAAGTAGTAGCCCTTCTCGGCAACGTACTTCTGCATCGCCGAGACAATCGGGTAGTCCGCCGGGATCGTGCGCTGCCGCGGCTCCGCCGCGCCGTCGCTGACGTACTCCGTATCCGGCTGCACGGCCGTCAGCAGGAGCTTCTCCCCCGCCGTAACGCTGATCTTCTCACCTACGCCGATGACCGCCACGCCTTCGCGCAGCTCCTCTTCGGAGTAACCGTCATCGGGCAGACGGTAGAAACCGAGCCGACCCTGCTTAACTGTCAGCGATGCCGACTCCGGATAGTCGAGCTGCACCACTTCCTGCGCGTCCATGAGGACGGTGATCTTCTGAGTCATTGTCCATTACTCCGTTCGTTCGTGCATGGGTGTGAGAACTGAGGAGGTCACGGGGGTTGCTGCCGCGGAGATGGGCATCGGCCGCATCCCTGGTCCAATGGAAGATTTTCTGCTGTACCTTGCTGCCGCCGATGCCCAACTGCTGCCGCTCCAGGGCGAAGCTCATTTCCCGGGCGGAGGTCGCGTAGTCGCGCTGCGCGAAGGCCGCGATGCCGTCGAAGAGCGGCCGGCACACCGAGTGGAAGAACTCCGATGACTCTCGGGCGCGGCAGGAGGTCACGATCCTGTCGAAGCGGCGGTGGTCTTCGGCCTTCGCGAACGCCATCGCGGCGTGTAGATCGTTGAAGATGTAATTGGGGTCTGCCGCATAGGCGGCCCATGCCTCCGCGAGCGTCAGCCAGTGGGGCACCAGCATCTCGGAGAGCTCCGGCCCGCCCAGCATCTCCAGCCGCCACAGCAGTGCGACCGCGTCGAGGTCCTCCCGGGCTCCCGCCCTCGTCTTGCGGCGCACCTCCAGCTGGTAGCAGCGCAGAGCCTCGTCCAACTCACCCTCACCGAGCAGCCCTATGGCGAAGTGCCACCACATGTGGATGCGCATCGGCTCCGTCTCTCCCCACCCGTTGGAGTAGCGGGAGATGGATTCTTTCGCCGCCTCGAATTCGCGCAGCCTCTGCAACACGTGCACCTTGGCATGCAGTGCGTAGACGTCATCATGATTGATGCTCATCGCACGCTCCGCGGAGGAGATCGCGGCAGCATAGTGCCCGCATTCCTCCAGGGCGAAGGCGAAGAGGCCGTCGCTGAGGCCGGCCGCGCGGCGGGCCATGGTGGAGCGCAGCTCGACGAGGGCGAGGCCGGTCTCGAGGAGTCCCTCATTGTCGCCCAGGGAGAAGTCGGCCATATGGGCGAGGAACCCGGTGAGCAGCGCATGCTCTCCACCGGAGTCTCGCAGGCCGCTCGCCAGCATCTCGCGAGCGCTCACCAGATCCCCACGTGCCCAGCTCAGCACCGCCTCGCGAGTGGTGCGGTACTCGGGGGCGAGGGCGCTGGGCGCAATGGCTTCAAGAATTTCGGTGGCTTCACGTAATCGTGCTGCCTCCATATTGGTGACGCCTTCGGCGGCGACGACGAGGCCGTGGAACGGGTCGGTGTCCCGAACGGTGCCGGGATCGAGGCGGAGTGCTACTAGGTCTTCAACGATGTTTTCCATGTCCGGATTCCTCGGAACGAGTAGGACATAACGATGACGAGCAGGAACGGGGCAACCCACACCAGCGGTTGCGCCGCGCCCGAGACGAGAAAGACGACGGCCAGGGTGGGAATCGCCGCGGCATTGCCGAGGGCGACCGCCTGGCTGGTGACGGCGGAGTCGTAGTGGGTGGCGGTGTACTCCCGCAGCGCGATGCGCAGCGCGCCGAAGCCGGCCCCCAGCGCGAAGGTGGAGAGCGCCATCGTGACCACTGCGGCTCCACCCGCCGGCAGCGCCCACAACACCCCGCCCACCAGGGTGCAGGCGATCACCAGCGTCGAGAGCACCGCGGAGGGCAGCTTCGCGCGGGCCAGCACCACACCTGCGACGATGACGCCGATTCCCAGGCAGGCGTCGACGATGCCGACCGTGACAAGGCCCGCGCCGCGGTCACTGACCTGGAGCGGCAACATCAGGTTGAACGTGCCGAGCACCGGCCAGACGAGCGCGAACGTGGCTATCAGACGCAGCGGAGCCGCGGGCTTCGCCTGAGGACCGGCCTCGGTCTCGCCACCCGTGTCGGCGACCACGGCAGCACCTGCGCCCGCCCAGCTGAGCGCGGCGACCAGCACAAATCCCGCCGTCAGGGCCAGCACGATGCCGCGGGTGCCCACCAGGTGAATGATCGCGGGGGCGAACAGCGGCCCGATCATCAGGGCCGCCTGATTGCCCGACATGGTGACGGAGCTGGCCCACGACACATCCTGCCGCCGCTTCTCCTCGTTGAACCAGCTTTCCCAACTCGCCTCCAGGGAGAAGAAGCCGACCCACATGAAGAAGTTGGCGACGACCAGCGCGGTGGCGTTCTCCACCAGAAAACTGACCGCGAGCGAGACCACGGCCACATAGAGCAGCGACAGCACTGTGAGGCGCTGCCCCGACATCGTTATGCGGCGGATCACGAGCGGCACCGCCAGCGCCGGCACGTACGACAGCAGCGTCGAGACGACCAGCCGCCAGTAGCCGCCGGTTTCCGCCGTGGCGATCTGCCAGTTGACCACCACGAGGAAAGTGCCTGCGAAGAAGCGGTACAGAGTCGAAACAATGGTATAGCGGATCATAGGTGCCCCGGCGAGACCTTCCTCATGCCCTCAATCTCTGATCATCCGAAGATTTCGCCGGAGAGTGCGTCCGCAATCTCAACAGGCATCGTGATGCGCTCGGTGAAGATTTCGTTCCACACCATTTCGATCACGCCGTCCCGGGTACTCCAGTCGGCGACGGGCTTCACGATGTCACCAGGCTTCTTGGACACGGAGACGGAGACCACGCTCTCGGGAAGATTCTCCGGGATCCTTACCGAGGTGAGCTCCCCCGGCTGCGCCTTGAGGAATGCCACGGCGCTGCTGCGGAGGGGTTCGGTCCGCACCAGCGGGAAAGGGTCGATCCCCAGGTAGGAGGCCACATGCAGGGTGTAGGGGTTGTACCCGTAGGCACGCTCCACCTGGTCCATGATGCCGTCACCGCCGGGGCGAGCCGCCGCCTCGATGAGCCACGGAGCACCCTTGCTGTCGAATTTGATCTCGACGTGCGCGATTCCGTGATCGATTCCGAGGGCCTGGCACGCCTTCTCCGCCAACGTCGTCAGCGCCGTATCGCCCGTACGGTGGCTGGGCACGAGGTGCCCCACCTCGGCGAAGAAAGGGGGCGCCGAAAGATATTTTTCGGTGATCGCGAGCGTCATGCGCCGATCGCCGTGGCACAGCACCTCTACGGAGATCTCCTCCTGGGAGTCCACGTATTGCTCGACCATGTAGCGGGAGCCGTCGATGGGGAAGACGTCGCGGTAGCGGTCGATGTGCTCCACCGAGGACGCGAACGCGGCGATCGCCTCAGCACGTGTATGGGCGAGGCTGACCCCGCCGCTGCCGCTGAAGTCGGCGGGCTTCAGGACGACCGGGAACCCGATCTCCTCGGCCGCCGCGAGCATCTCCGCCTCGGAGGTGACGGAAATGGAGCGCGGAGTCGGCAGACCCGCCGCCTCGAAACGCGCCTTCATCGCGTACTTGTCGCGTGTGACATGTGCCGAATCGGCCGAGAGTCCGGGCAACCCGTACTTCTTGGCGACGGCACTCGCCGACGGCACACCCCAGTCGTTGACCGGCACGACCGCCGCGAGGTCCCAGCCGCGCTCCTTCCACTCGGCCACCGCCGCGAGCACGGAATCTGCGTAGCCGTCGTCCGCCGCTATCACTCGGTCGAAGAAGCGCTGCGGGGAACGCAGCGGATCGAGCGCTGTCATCCACACAGGCATGGAACTCGCGTCCTTGGCGCCCGAGAAGGATCGCTCGCGTAAGAAGTAGCTCGTCCCGAGCCCTAAGAGAAGAACATACGATCGATTCGTATCCATGCGGTCGGGTCTCCGTCGGTTTCGGCTACGGGGTGTCTGGGGGCGGCGGTTGCCGTCGATTCTGGGGCGTCGGAGAAGCGCGAGCGGGTGGCGCCGGCCCGGACGGAGGGCCCGCGTGGCCAACTGGAGGAGCTTCAGCCGGCGATGGCTGGTGGACGCGGGGAGCTGTCCCGAGTCGGCTTCACGCTTGACGGCCCCCCAACACAGTCAACTCGGCATATGTCACTGGCATTAATCCAAACGTAGACACACTCTAGACACATTAGTGACACACGATCAAGAGGCGTCAGCCGCCGTAACCCTTCACGAATCCGGAGGATGAGGGTGCGATTTGGGTGGATATAAGACCCGGCGCCGAGGAGAGGAAAGATCACGGCACGGCAACGGGACCTGGTTCCAGCGTGCGGACTGACCGCTTCCGTCAACACGCTTGATCCAAGGTCCCGTTGGCCCGCATCAGGGCATTCCAGTCCCCGACGTCAGGCAGATCCGCTGAGGCGACCGGTGGCTACGGAAGCGCGACCACGTCCCCCGGGGCGATCGCGTCGGGGTCCGCGATCCGCGGGTTCGCCGCCGTCAGCCGGGACAGCGGGACGCCGTTGGCCGCCGCGATGGACGAGAGCGTGTCGCCCTCCCGCACCGTGACGGTTCGGGTCCGCCCGTACTCCGCCGTCAGCCGCTCCAGTTGCCTGGGGCCCGGTATGCCGTCCGCGTCGGCGCCGGTGTCACCGATCTTCTGCTGGTACCGGCGCACCGACTCGGTGTCGGCCTTCGTCCACTCGGGGCCGGGGCCCTCCTGGTAGGCGCCGCAGCCGGCCCGCACCAGCATCTCTCCCAGGCGGGTGATGTGCTCGCCGCTGCTTCCGGGGCCGTAGGCCAGACCGTCGATCACGACCTGGCGGGAGGAGTCACCGTCCTCTTCCTTCCGGTCCTCGTCCCGGGCGACGGGCCGGGAGGAGGTGTCGCCGCCGGCCGGGATGTCGGACTCGTCGGCCTGCTCGCCGAAGTGGACGACGCCGGGGCGCCCCTTCCAGTCGGGGTCGGCCACGACGGCGCCCTCCGGAAAGTCCGGGATGCCGTACCCGTAGACGTAGGAGGACTTGCGCGGCCGGGTCTTGAGGTAGACGCCGTCGCCCTCGGCCGAGCCCGAGTCGTTGGTGTTGCCCTCGATGGTGGTGATCTCGTCGTCCGTGTACCCGATGCAGATGCCGGTGTGCGAGCCGCCGCCGGGGCCGAAGAAGACCACGCTGCCGACGGCCGGGTACGCGCTCCAGCGGTCACGCTCCTGGAACCACTCCACGCCCGCCGGGCACCACGCGTAGCGCGGCACGATGTCGCCGTTCCCGCTGCGGTCCGCGGCCCAGCTCACGAACATGCCGCACCACGCCTCTTCGTTCATGCCGTACCAGCGGCCGAACTTGTTGTCGTTGTCCCAGTGCCCGTCGGAGAAACCCTCCTGATACCCGATCTCCTCCCGGGCGACACTGATGAATTCCCTGGCTCCGGACATGGTTTACCTCTCCTGATTTTTGAGAATGAACAATTCCGCGGCGACCGCGATCGCGGCGGAACACACGCTCGCGCGAGGGCGCACAGAGGGCACGACAGGGGCGTGCGCCGCCTCCGACGCGGGCTGCGAGCTGTCGATCACCATGCCACACCGAGGCCGGAATTGCCCCTTCGGACTCCCGTTGAACGTTTTCCCGGGGGCGCTCAACGGCGCGTTGATCGGCATTGATGTCGCGTTGATCCGCCACGGATCGGAGCCCGGCAGAATTCTGGACGTCGAAAAGGTTCGGCTGCTCCCAGAGCAATTCACACGACGCTGCGCCATAGAAATGCGCGGCGCTCCAGAATGGTTGGCAGAGAAAAATGTCCCCGCAGAACGGCCAGACGTACGTCCTTCGCTCGGCGACCGGTGTGGTCGCCGACGTCGACCACAGCAGCACGGCACCGGGCACGAAGATCCAGGGCTGGTCGCCCAACGGTTCGCAGGCACAGAAGTGGGTCTTCTGGGCCAAGGACAACGGCTCGTGGCTGCTGGAGACGGGACTGACCCACGGCACCCACGGCCCCGGCCAGGCCATGGTCCTCGACTACGACTTCACCAACTGGCGGGCCCACCTGGTCGAGGAGCACGGGCAGGCCAACCAGCTGTGGCGGCTGGAGGACGCCGGTGACGGCCACGTGCGCCTCAAGAGCCTGCGCACGGAGGGCGGCGACGCCTATCTGACCGCCGACGGCGCTGGCCGCGTCCTGGGCATGTGGAAGTCCGACCCGGGCAGCGACGCCCAGCGGTGGCGGCTGGAGAGCGTCTCCTCCCCCGGCCAGGGCGGACAGCCCGGTCAGCAGCCCCAGCCGCAGCCGCAGCCCGGCGCCGGCGGCTCCGCGGTCGAGCTGATGCTCAGCCTGGTCAACCAGGAGCGGGCGAAGGCGGGGGTGCCGCCGCTGCGGCTCGACGACCGGCTGTCCTTGGCGGCCCAGCGGCACTCGGAGGACCAGGCGCGCAACAACTTCCTCGGGCACAAGGGCTCGAACGGCAGTGAGTTCTTCGACCGCTTCCGGGAGGCGGGCGTCCAGAACCTCTTCGCCGGTGCCGAGAACGCGGCGCCCGTGACGGATGTGCGCCAGGCCATGGACATGCTGATGAAGAGCCCCGGCCACCGCGTCAACATCCTGGACCCGAAGTACGGCCGCTTCGGCGCCGGCTTCGCCCCCGGCAACGGCGGGCGCTGGACCCAGGCCTTCACCAACTGACACCCCCCGCAAGCACGAGGAGCACACACCCCATGGGCATCACATGGATCCCCGGTGCCGAGCGTCTGGGCGGCGGGGACATCGGCGGCGCGATGGACACCCCCGACGAGCCGCCCCGCATCGTCTGGCACACCACCGAGAGCGGCGCCGGTGACGCGGAGTTCGACTCCACCGCCGACTACCTGATCGAGATCGGCGCCGAGCCGCACGTGCTCTACGACCCCACGACCGACCGCATCGGCCAGTTCGGTCCGCTGGACGAGAGCGCCCGCGCCCTGCGCAACGACGGCGACGACCGCACCAATCGCACCGGCAGGGTCTGCGTCCAGGTCGAGGTGCTGGCCCGGGCGAGCGAGCCCTTCACCGACTACTGGCGGCCGGGACCGAACTTCGCCGCGCTGCTCGACGCCGCCCGCTCCTGGGGCGTCCCGGACGTCTGGCCGGCGGGCGACCTCGCCACCGACGGCTCCGACTCCACCGACCGGGACAGCGACACCTGGCACTCCGAGGGCGGCCACTACGGGCACGCCAACGTCCCCGGCAACGACCACTGGGACCCGGGCCCGGTCGACCGCTCGGCGATCCTCGCCGCGGGCTCGGGCGACGCCCCGGACGCCGCGGACGACGAGTCCGCCCCGTCCGGATCCGGGGACGCCGAGGTCAGCCTGGCGAAGATCCTGGCCGCGGCCGGGAGCGACCCGGACGCCCCGCAGGGCGCCACCTCGCACCGCGACGACGTGCTCGTCGTGGAACGGGCGCTCCAGGCCGAGGGCCTGCTGTCCGCCGAGTGGGTCGACGGCTCCTTCGGGACCAGGACCCAGGACGCCTATGCCGAGTGGCAGGGCCGCTGCGGCTACGAGGGCGACGACGCCGACGGCGTCCCGGGCCGTACGAGCCTCGAGAAGCTCGGCGCGGAGCACGGCTTCCGCGTCGCCGGCTGACCCCCTCCCTCTTCCACACCTCTACGACGAAAGGTGGCCGTGGCATGTCCGTCACCCCACAGAACGGCCAGTCGTTCATCCTCCGCTCCGGCAACGGCCTGACCGCCGACGTCAGTTCCAGCCGGACGACGGCGGGCAACCGGATCCAGGGCTGGAAGCCCAACGGGTCGCAGGCACAGCAGTGGGTCTTCTGGGCCAAGGACAACGGCTCGTGGCTGCTGGAGACGGGACTGACCCACGGCACCCACGGCCCCGGCCAGGCCATGGTCCTCGACTACGACTTCAGCGCCGGGGTCACCCATCTGTTCTCCGAGCACGGTGACGCCAACCAGCGCTGGCTGTTCGAGGACACGGGCGGCGGCTGGTACCGGATCAAGTCGGTGCGCGAGAACGAGGGCGACCGCTTTCTGACGGCCGTCGGCGAGGGCGTCGCGCTGGCCCTGCGGAGCCCGGACCAGGGCGACCCCGGCCAGCGGTGGGAGCTGCAGCCCGTCGGTTCCCGGCCGCGGCAGCCGGGCGGCCAGGGCGTGCGGATCACGCTGGACGCCGGGCAGGCCCCCGACCTGGCCGGCTGGCTCGAGGCGCAGAAGCCGGTGCTGGAGACCTGGTTCCCCAAGACGGTCGCGCTGATCATAGGCGACGCCTACGCGGCGCCCGCCGAGTACCGGATCGTGCTCGACCGGTCCAACACCGGTGTCGCCTACGCCTCCGGCGGCATGGTGAGCGTCAACCCCGACTACGTGCGCCGCAACCCCGGTGACGCGGGCTTCCTCATTCACGAGCAGGTCCACATCATCCAGCAGAACCGCAGCGCGCCCGGGTACTTCGTGGAGGGCGTGGCCGACTGGGTGCGCAACTACCACTTCGAGAAGGGCGGGCTCCCCTTCGTCCGGTCCTCCGACAAGTACACCGACGCCTACAAGACGACGGCGTACTTCCTCGACCACGTGGCCACGCACTACGACGGCGACATCGTGCGCAAGCTGAACGTGGCCGGGCACGACGGCTCGTACGACGGCGACGACCAGTGGTGGCGCGCCCGTACCGGCAAGACCGCTCAGCAGCTGTGGGACGAGATCCCCAAGCGCTGAGCCCCTCGGCGGGACGACTTCCCCGTCCCGCCGAGGTGCCGCGCCCCCCGGTTCCCCCGCCGGGGGGCGCGGCCTTCTTCCCCCACCGCCGTGCGTCAGAGCTCCCGGAGGTGCCGCGCGATGTCGTCGGCGTCGGGCAGGCCGAGTTCGCGGAAGACGCCCTCCGCGCGGTGGTAGTGCTCCCGGGCCCGGTCGGTGTCGCCCTGGGCCCGGTGGGCGTGGCCGAGCTGCGCGAGGGCGCGGGCGAGGATGCCCGCGTCGCCGCGCGCCTCGGCGATGTCCCGGGCCCGCGCGGCGTGTTCGGCGGCTTCCACGGGCCGGCCCGACAGATTGTGGGCCTGGGCGATCGCGCCGAGCAGGAGGCCCTCGCGGAAGCGGGAGCCCGTCCCGCGCCACAGGCGCAGGCTCTCGTGCAGATGGTCGAATGCCTCGGGCATCCGCCCGGTCCGCAGGCAGACCTGGGCGAGGTTGTGCAGCGCGTTGGCCTGACCCGCCACGTCCCCGGTCGCCCGGGTGACGGCGACGGCCTCGCGACAGCGCGCCAGTCCCTCCTCGGCCCGGCCGGTGGCCAGCAGGGCCAGGCCGAGGAAACCGAGCGTGTACGCCTCGACGCCGCGGCTGGCCAGGGCCCTGCCGTGGGTCAGCGCCTCGGTCAGCAAGGCGTGCGCGGTGGTGAAGTCGCGCAGGGCCAGCGCGCCCCCGCCCCGGGTGATCAGGACGTGGGCGAGCAGCGTCCGGTCCCCCGTCGCCCGGCACAGCTCGGCGGCCCGGTCCAGGACGGGGCCGCCGAGCCGCATGGCGAAGCGGTGCTGCACGGAGCTGCCCAGCATGTACAGGGCGCGTGCTTCCGCGGTGCGGTGTCCGGCGGCGCGCGCGGCCTCGGCCAGGATCCGGGCGGCGCGCTCGATGCCGTAGGGCTGCGCGCCGAGACGGCCGAGCGGGTCCGCGGCCAGCAACAGGTCCGCGCAGACGGTCAGCGACAGGGAGACGTCGCCCGCCGCCTGCTCGACGAGCCCCAGGAGCGACGTCTGCTCGTCGAGCAGCCAGGCGGTGGCCTCCCGCGGGCAGGGGAAGACCAGGCCCGCGGAGCGCAGCGGGGCCGCGTTCCCGGGGAACACGTCGTCGGGCAGCGACGTCCGGTGGGCGTCGAGGGCGGTGGCCAGGCAGAACTCCAGCAGGCGGGCGAGCGCGGCGGTCCGCTCGTGGTCCGGCACCTCGGCGACCGCCGTCTGACGGGCGAAGAGCCTGAGCAGGTCGTGGTAGCGGTAGCGGCCGGGGGCGACCGACTCCAGCAGGCTCAGGTCGACCAGCGACTCGCACAGCTCCTCCGCCTCCCGCTCCGGCCGGGCGAGCAGCGCCGCGGCGGCGGGCACGCCGAGTTCGGGCGTTTCCGGCAGGGCCAGCAGCCGGAAGGCGCGGACCCGCTCGGCGTCCAGCAGTTCCATGCCGAGCCGGAAGGTCGTCTCCACGGCGGTGTCCTCCGCTCTTAAGGTGCCGAGGCGGCGCCGCTCGTCCGCCAGCAGCGCGGCGGTCTCCCCGAGCGTGCGGTCCGGCCGGGCGGCCACGATGCGGATGGCGAGCGGCAGACGGCCGCAGGCGTCGAGCACCTCGGCGGCGGCCTCCGGCTCGGCGGACACGCTCCGTCCGCCGGCGATCCGGGTCAGCAGCTCCAGGGCCTCCGCCCGTCCCATGGGCCGCAGGTCCACCAGGGTGGCCCCGGTCAGACCGGCGAGCCGGGAGCGGCTGGTGAGCAGCACCGCGCTGCCGGGCGCGCCGGGCAGCAGGTCGCGCACCTGGGCCAGGTCGCGGACGTTGTCCAGCAGGACGAGCACCCGCCGGGTGGCGAGCAGGGAGCGGTAGAGGGCGGCCCGCTCCCCGGGGAGCGCCGGGAGGTGACCGGCGGGGACGCCGAGGACGCGCAGGAAGCGGCCCAGCACCTCCATGGGCTCCACGGGCCGGGGGTCGGTTCCCCTCAGGTCCGCGTAGAGCTGCCCGTCCGGGAAGCGGTGGCGCGTCCGGTGGGCCACGCGGACGGCCAGGGCGGTCTTGCCGATGCCGCCCATGCCGCTGATGGAGCCGAGGGCGACGGTCCGGTCGCTCTCCAGCGCGGCGCACAGCCGGTCGGCCTCGTCGTTCCGGCCCGTGAAGTCGGCGATGTCCTGGGGCAGCCGGGCCGGTCCGTAGGACCGGGGCGGAGCGCCGGTCCCGGCCGCGTCGTCCGCCCGCCCGCCGGGTCCGGCGGTGAGGATCTTCCGCTGGAGCCGGTCCAGGCCGGGACCCGGGCGGGTGCCCAGCTCCTCGGCGAGCACGCGGCGGACGTGCGTGTGGACGTCGAGTGCGTCAGCCTGCCGTCCGGCGTGGTGCAGCGCGGTCATCAGCAGCTCGTGCACCCGCTCGCGCCACGGGTGCTCGGCGGCCAGCGCGCGCAGCGGACCGAGCGCGTTGTCGTGCCCGCCCAGCGCGATCTCGGCCTCCCAGCGGGCCTCGACGGCCGACAGGCGCAGCTCCTCCAGCCGGGTGCGCTGGGCCTCGGCGTACGGGCCGGGCACACCGGCGAGCGGCCTGCCGCGCCACAGGTCCAGCGCGGAGACGAGCAGTGACCGTGCCCGTTCGGGCCGACCGGCGGCCCGGGCCCGCAGCGCCTCGGCCGTACGGAGCTCGAAGACCGTCACGTCGACGTCCTCCGGGGCGACGCGCAGGGCGTAGCCGTCGTCCGTCGTCACCAGCGTGCGCGCGGCGGCGCGGGGGGCCCGGCCGGGCTCCAGCAGCCGGCGCAGGGTGAAGACGTGCGTGCGCAGCGACCCCAGCACGCCGGGGGGCGCCTCGTCGCCCCAGACCGCGGCGACCAAGTCCCGCACGGACACGGAGGTGCGCGCCCGCAGCAGCAGGACCGCGAGCACCGCTTGCAGCCGGGGCGCGCCGACGGGCACCTCGGCCGGCCCGTCGTGCACGCGGAGGGGGCCGAGAACGGTGAACCGGTGGGCGGCGGTTCGCCCGGACCCGCCGCCGGAGGCGTGACCGGGAGAGGCGCTGGGGGACATGGGAGGTCTCCGGATGACGTGAGGGCCTGGGGCGTGGGGGCCGGGAGCGTGCGGGCCGTTCGGATGCGACGGCCGTTCTGCCACGGGGCCTTTTGACGGAAGGCCACAGGAAGACGGATCGCCCGCAACACCGGTTCCTTCATGGCGAGTTCGCTACACGAGGAAAGCGGACCGCTCGCGTCAGGGAACCCGGGCCGGCCGGTCACCGTCCCGGGGCCCGGGCCCGTCGCCGAGCAGGGCGAGGAGGTCGTCGGCCTCCGGCATGCCCAGGCGGGCGCAGATCTCGTGCGCGGTGCGCCGGTGCGCGCGGGCGCCGTCGTGGTCCCCGAGGCGGCCGAGGGCGGAGCCGAGCGCGGCCAGGGCGTGGGCGCGGCCGCGGTCGTTCCTGACCTCCTCCAGCGTCGCGACCGCGGTCCGGGCCAGCCGGGCGGCCTCCTCGGCGCGGCCGGTGGCGAGCCGGTTCTCCGCGAGCCGGGAGAAGGTGAGCCCTTCCCACAGCCGGTTGCGGCGGGCGCCGAAGAAGGACAGCGCCTCGGTGAGGCGTGCGGCGGACTCGGCGGTCCGTCCGGCGGCACCGAGGGCGACGCCCAGTTCGTACAGCGCGAACCCCACCCGGCGGCCGTTGCCCAGACCTTGATGGAGCACCAGGGCCTCCTCCGCGTCCGCGACCGCCGGGGCCGTCTCGCCCGCCGCCTGGCGCACCCGGCAGCGCGCGCCGAGGGCGTTCGCCTCGCCGAGCCGGTCGGAGTGTTCCCGGAAGACCGCCAAGGCCTCGGTGAGAAGGGCGCGGGTCTCGTCGTGGTGGCGCAGGTGGTGCAGGCAGCGGACCAGCAGCACCAGGGCGTCGGCCATGACGAGCGCGTCGCCGGCCGCGCGGCTCGCCGCCACCGCCTGGCGGTAGACCACGACCAGTTCGCGGAGGCGGGCCACGTAGTAGTGGCCGTGGCCGAGGGCCAGGTAGGCACGGCCCGCGCTGCGCCGGTCGCCCAGGCGGAGCGCCGCGGCGACCACTTCCTCGGCCGCCTGCTCGAACTCCGGCCCGGGGCGCCCGCGCTCCAGCAGCTCCTCCGTCATGAGCAGCAGGTCGGCCGCCGGGGCCAGGGCGCCGTCGGGGGCCTGGGCCGCCTGGCGCACCGCCGCGAACAGGCACGGCGCCTCCTCGGCCAGCCAGGCGCCGGCGTCCTCGGCCGTGGCGAACGACAGTCCGGGGACCGTCGCGGTCATCCCCAGGCGTTCGGCCCTTTCGAGGGCGCCGGGGTACGAGGCCCGGACCGTGGACACCAGGAACTCCAGCAGGCGGCGCAGGGAGGCGGCCCGCCCCTCCGGGGGCTCCTCCGCGCCCGCGCGGCCACGCGCGTAGAGACGCAGCAGGTCGTGGTAGCGGTAGCGGCCGGGCGTGGGGGACTCCAGCAGGCTGACGTCGACCAGGGACTCGCACAGCGCCTCGGCCTCCGGCTCCGGCAGGCCGAGGACGGCGGCCGCGGCGGCGGACGAGACGTGCGGGCCGTCGGGCAGGGCGAGCAGCCGGAAGGCGCGCTGCTGGGCCGGCCGGAGCTGGGCGTGGCCGAGCGCGAAGGCGGCCTCGACGGTCAGGTCGGCGACGCGCAGTTCCGCCAGGCGGTGCCGCTCGTCGGCGAGCCGGGCGTACAGCGCGCCGAGCGGCCACGCGGGGCGCGTGGCCAGCCGGGCCGCCACGATCCGTACGGCCAGCGGCAGGTGGCCGCAGGCCGACACCAGCCGGGCGGCGTCCTCCGGCTCGGTGGCGACGCGGGCCGGGCCCATGACCTTGCCCAGGAGTTCGAGCGCCTCGTCCGGGGTCATGACGTCGAGGTCGACCAGGCGCGCGGACGCCGGCCCCGCGGGCTTGGCGCGGCTGGTGACCAGGACGGCGCACGAGGGCGGCCCGGGCAGGAAGGGCCGCACCTGCTCAGGACCGTGGGCGTTGTCGAGGAGGATGAGCACGCGGCGGCCGTCCAGCCCGGCGCGGAAGAGCGCGGAGCGTTCGGCCAGGCTCTCGGGTATCGCGGCGTCGTCCACGCCCAGGGCCCGCAGGAACGAGCCCAGCACGGTGGCCGGGTCGGCCGGGTGGCCGCCGACGCCCTGGAGGTCCATGTAGAGCTGGCCGTGCGGGAAGGACTCCCGCACCCGGTGCGCGACGTGCACGGCGAGGGCGCTCTTGCCCACCCCGCCGGCCCCGGAGACCGCCACCGTGGCGGCGGCCCCGGGGCGGTCGGACGTCAGCAGCGCGCACAGGTCCGCCACGAGCGCGGCGCGGCCGGTGAAGTCGGCGAGGTCGCCCGGGAGCTGGGCGGGCAGCGGGGGCGCGGCCGGCTCGGGGAGCCCGGTGCCGCGGGTGGCGTCCGGCGCCGTGAGCAGGTCTCCCGCCTCGGCGAGGTCGCGGCCGGGTTCGAGCCCGAGCTCCTCGCTCAGCAGCAGGCGGGCCTCCTCGTAGACGGCGAGCGCTTCGACGGACCGGCCGTCACGGTGCAGCGCCCGCACCTGGAGGGCGCGCAGCCGCTCGCGCAGGGGGTGGTGGGCGGCCAGGCCGGTGAGCTCGGCGAGGACCGGCCGCGGGCCGTCCAGTTCAAGGTCGAGCTCCAGGCGGGCTTCGAGGGCCGTCAGGCGCTGGTCGGCGAGCCGGGCGCGGTGCGCGTCCATGGCGGCGCCGGGGACTCCCGGCAGGGGGTCGTCCTGCCAGGGCTCCAGCGCGAGGCGCAGCCGGGCGCGGGCCTCCGCGAGCTGTCCGGCCGCCCGGGCCCGGCCCGCCGCGGCGACGTGGTCCTCGAACCGGGTGAGGTCCACGGCCTCGCGCGGCACGTGCAGCGCGTAGCCGTCGGGCACGGACACCAGGATCCGGGGGGACTCGCCCGCGGCCCGCTCCGGCTCCAGCAGCTTGCGCAGCCGGGAGGCGTACGTCCGCAGGGCCCCCACGGCTCGGGGCGGCGGGTTCTGGCCCCACAGGGCCTCCACGGTGTCGGCCACCGAGGCGGCCCGCTCCTGGCGCAGCAGCAGCACCGCGAGGAACGCCTGCTGCTGCGGGGAGCCGAGCTCCAGTTCCGTGTCGCCGCGCCACGCGCGCAGCCGGCCGAGCAGCGCGAACCGCAGCCCGGTATCCCCCGTGACCATCTTCCGCCCCACCCCATTGACGCGTTCAGGCGCGCGTGCCGTACGGCGGGCCGGCCCCGGCTTCCCTCCGGGCGCTCGGCGCGACGTCCCCCCGGCGTGCGCAGATCTGGATCCTACCTGTGGACAAATCCATCTTTTAACATCCGTCCGGACGTCCTGGGGCGGTCTCCGCGGCCTGCGCCGGGTAGTGCCTGGTGAGGGGGCCGGGGGCGGGTACGGGCACGTCCTGGCGGCGGCCCGGGGCCCCACGGGGTCTCAGGGGGTGGTCGTGGAGACCAGGTAGACCTTCGGGTACTGCGGGTTGTCCAGGTTGACAGTGATCTCCAGGGACGGCTTGGGCTTGTCCTGCTCCAGCACCGTGCCCGACCAGTGGTGACCGTCACCGAAGTCCCAGCCGACCTCCGCCGCCTCCTCGGAGTCGATGGTGACCTCGCCCTCCTCCAGGTCGCCGAGGTTCCGCCCGGACTTGGCGAGGAAGTTCTCCAGGCCGTCGCGGGTGGTGGTGAACTGCACGTACAGCGAGCTGGCCTTCCACGAGTTGGTCTCGTAGGTGGCGACGTCCGCGGAGTACGGCGGGATCCACACCTCGTAGATGCGGCGCTGGAGCCGGGAGGGCCAGCCCTCCTCCAGGCCGACGGCCTTGGCCTGCTCCTTCTTGGACTCGCTGCCGCCCCGGCTCTGCATCGCGGAGATGTAGAGATAGCCGGCGGGGACGGCGACGAGCAGGAAGACGACGAGCGGCTTGACCCAGCGGAGCCGGCGCGGGGCGGCCGGCCGCTTCCGGTCCTCGCCCCCGTCGTCCGGTCCGGGCGCGTCGGTGCGGTCGGGGTGGTCCATGGTGACCGTCACCCGCGGCCCGCGCGGGCGTAGCGCTCGTAGCGCTCCACCCGCCGGCGGTTGGCGCGGCGGAAGCGGCGGGCGACGAGCCGGGCCAGGTCGGCGGCGCCGACCATGCCGGCCTCGGGGCCGAGCTGTGCCTTGACGATACGGGCCTCCGGGCGGTAGCCGCGGCCGGTGAGGTGGCGGCGGAAGGCGTCCCGGGCGGGGCCGATCAGCAGGTCGTCGGCGGCGCTGACGCCACCGCCGATGACGAAGCAGGAGGGGTCGAGGGCGGCGGCGAGGTTGGCGATGCCGACGCCGAGCCACTGGCCGATGTCCTGGAGCAGTTCCACGCACATGGCGTCGCCGGAGCGGGCCAGCTCGGTGATGAGCGGGCCGGTGATCTCGGGGATGTTGCCGCCGACGCGGTCGATGATGCCGTACGCGACCGGGGACTCGGCGGCGGCCAGCTCGCGGGCCTCGCGGACCAGGGCGTTGCCGGAGCTGTACTGCTCCCAGCAGCCGCGGTTGCCGCACGGGCAGCGGTGCCCGCCGGGGACGACCTGCATATGGCCGAACTCGCCGGCGACACCGTACTTGCCCCGCTTGACCTGGCCGTCCTCCAGGATGGCACCGCCGATGCCGGTACCAAGGGTGATCATCACCAGGTGGTCCTCGCCCCGGCCGGCACCGAAGCGCCACTCGGCCCAGGCGGCGGTGTTGGCGTCGTTGTCGACCATGACGGGGACGGCGAGCCGGCCGGCCAGGCGGTCGCGCAGGGGTTCGTTGCGCCAGGACAGGTGCGGGGCGAACAGGACGCGGTTGCGGTCGGCGTCGACCCAGCCGGCGGCGCCGATGCCGACGGCGTGCACGTCGTGCCGGTCGGAGAGGTCCAGGACCAGCTCCGTGATCGTGTCCTCGACGACCTTGGGGCTCTTGGACTTGTCCGGCGTCTCGGTGCGGACCTTCTCCAGGATGGTGCCGTCGGCGTCGACGACGCCCGCCATGACCTTGGTGCCGCCGATGTCGATGCCGACGGTGGGGACGCGCGGGGCGGTCAGGTGCGAGCGGCGCTCGCGGGTTCCGACGGTGCGGAGCACGGTGGCTCTGGCCGCGCCCCGGTGGAGCTCGCGGTACATGCTCATGACGCCTCCACTACGTGGGGCCTGGCGGTACGGGTGCGTGCTCGCACGGTGTCGTCGTCCCTGCGGTGGTCTCTGGAGGGAGTCCCTCGATGGTTACGGTCGGTGCGATTGTGCCTCACGGACGCGGTTGGTACCGCATCGCGAGGGCCCTCTCCCCTGCGCTCCCGGTCGCGCAAACGCCGGACGGGCTGGAAAATCCAGCCCGTCCGGCGATCAAGAAAAAAGGGGACAAGGGTGGTCAGCCCTCTTCGGTCGCGACCGGTTTGCCGCCGATCACGTCCGGGCCCGTCGCCCGCGCCAGCTCGTGGCTGAGCTGGTCGAGTTCGCTGCCGCCGGCCATCTGGCGGGTCAGCTCGTCGAGGGCGATCTCCGACTTGGCGTGGCTGCCGGCCATCCCGCCGCGCTTGAGGAGCACGAAGCGGTCGCCGACCAGGTAGGCGTGGTGCGGATTGTGCGTGATCAGCACCACGCCGAGGCCGGCGTCCCGGGCTGCGGCCACGTATTTCAGGACGACGCCCGACTGCTTGACGCCGAGCGCCGCGGTCGGCTCGTCGAGGACGAGGACCTTGGCGCCGAAGTAGACGGCGCGGGCGATCGCCACGCACTGCCGCTCGCCGCCGGACAGCGTTCCGATGGGCTGGTCGACGTCGCGCAGGTCGATGCCCATGCGGAGCAGCTCCGCGCGGGTGATCTCGCGCATCCGCGCGGCGTCGAGGCGCTTGACCGGGCCGAAGCCCTTCGTCGGCTCGGAGCCGAGGAAGAAGTTCCGCCAGACGGGCATCAGCGGGACGACCGCGAGGTCCTGGTAGACCGTGGCGATGCCGCGGTCGAGGGCCTCGCGGGGCGAGCCGAGGCGGGTCTCCTCGCCCTCGATCTCGAAGGTGCCGGCGTCGTGCTGGTGCAGCCCCGCGATGATCTTGATGAGGGTGGACTTGCCGGCGCCGTTGTCACCGAGCACACAGGTGATCTCGCCCGCGTGGACCTCCAGGGAGACCCCTTCGAGGGCGCGGATGTTCCCGTAGAACTTGCTGACGTCGGTCAGCTCGACCAGTGCGGTCCGTGCGTCGCTCACTTGCTCGCCTCCGCCCGCTTGCGGACCCACGCGTTCAGCAGCGTGGCCAGCAGCAGCATCGCACCCAGGAAGAACTTGAACCAGTCCGGGTCCCACTGGGCGTAGACGATGCCCTTGCTGGTCATGCCGAAGATGAACGCGCCGACGGCGGAGCCGATGGCCGAGCCGTAGCCGCCGGTCATCAGGCAGCCGCCGATGACGGCCGCGATGATGTAGAGGAGCTCGTTGCCGACGCCCTCGCCGGACTGGACCACGTCGTAGGACATCAGCAGGTGCTGTCCGGAGACCCAGGCGCAGAAGGCGACCGCCATATACAGGCCGATCTTGGTGCCCTTGACGGGGACGCCCACGGCGCGGGCCGCGTCGGAGTTGCCGCCGACCGCGAAGATCCAGTTACCGGCACGGGTGCGCAGCAGGACCCAGGTGGCCAGGGCCACCAGGCCGAGCCACCACAGGATGGTGACCTGGAGGTCGACGCCGCCGATCGTCAGGTGGGAGGCGAAGACCGCGCGGGCGGACTCGAAGCCCTCCATGTCACCGATGGTCTTGGTGGAGACCGTGCCGCTGATGAGCTTGGTGAAGCCCAGGTTAAGGCCGGTCAGCATCAGGAACGTGGCCAGCGTGATGATGAAGCTGGGGAGCTTGGTGCGGGTGAGCACGAAGCCGTTGAAGAAGCCGATGGCCAGCATGGTGAGCAGCGAGACACCGGCGCCTACCCAGACGTTGGCCGTCATCTGGTAGCTGAACATCGAGGAGACCAGCGCGGCGCTGGTCACCATCACACCGGCCGACAGGTCGAACTCGCCGCCGATCATCAGCAGCGCCACCGGGACGGCCATGATGCCGATGGTCGAGGAGGCGTAGAGCACCGTCGACAGACTGGACGCCTGGAGGAAGCTGTCGGCGACGGTCGAGAAGAAGACGAAGACGGCCACGGCGCCGACGACCGCGCCGAGCTCCGGGCGGCCGAGCAGCCGGCGCAGGTGCGAGCGGTGTGCCAGCCGCTCGTCGGCCGCGTCCCGGGCGGGTGCGGTGGCGGGCGCGCTCATCGCGTACCCCGCTTGGTGAAGTCGGCCAGGACCTTGGCGTCGTCCTTGGTGACGATCTGCGGGCCGGTCAGCACCGGGCGGCCGCCGCCGAGCATGTCGCGGTTGTAGCGGTAGAGCCACAGCAGGTCGACGGCCTCGTAGCCCTGGAGGTACGGGTCCTGGTCGACGGCGAAGCCGAGCTTGCCGGACTGGAGAGCCTCGGCGACCTTGGCGTTGAGGTCGAAGGTGTCGACCTCGGCCTTACTGCCGGCCTGCTCGGCGGCCTTCACGGCGGTCGGCGCGAAGGGGGCGCCGAGGGTGACGACGGCGTCGATGTCCTTGTCGGACTGGAGCTTCGCCTCGATGGAGGACTGCACGTTGGGCATGTTGGTGCCCTCGACGTACAGGTTCTGGAGCTCGCCCTTGAAGGACTTCTTCACGCCCTCGCAGCGCTGCTCGTGACCGACGTTGCCCTGCTCGTGCAGGACGCAGACGGCCTTCTTCCGGCCGCGCTCGTTGAGCTGCTCGCCGACGGCCTCGCCCGCGATCACCTCGTCCTGGCCGATGTGGGTGAGCGCGCCGAACTCCTTGGACTTCTCGGAGCCCGAGTTCACGGTGATCACCGGGATGCCGGCCTTCTTCGCCTTCGCGATGACGTCCTTCATGGCGTCGGGCTTGGCGAGGGTGACGATCAGGCCGTCGACCTTCTGGTCGATCATGGCCTGGACGTTCTGGGCCTGCTTGTTGCCCTCCACGTCATGGGCGTAGAGGAACTTGATGTTGTCCTTGGCGGCCGCCTGCTTGGCACCGCTCTGGACGATGTCCCAGAAGGTGTCGCCATCGCCCGAGTGGGTGACCATCGCGAAGGTCCAGCGGGGCGTGTCCACCGCGGCCCGGCCCTGGGCCGCCTTGGCGGCCCGCTCCTCCGCCCGCTTGCCGCCCGTAGCGCTGCACCCCGCCAAGGAGGCGCCGAGCACCGCTGCCAGCACGGCGCTCACCGCGCGTACGCCTGTCCGAAGCCTTGCCACGAGGAGTTGCCCTTCTCACTGTCTGTCACGGTGCGGCCGGGCCCCGGTCCTGCGGGCCCAACCGCCCAAGTATCCGTCACCATCCGTCACCGCTGACCGCGGGGGCTTCCGGGGGTACCTCTCAGGGCTGCTGTATGTGGGTGGATTTTTAGCGGCGTCCGCCGCACCGAGTCAAGACTTTGTCCGAACATTCTGACGACGTGGATCCACTGCCAGGACCCTGCGGGACCCGTCGGCGACGGCTACGGGCGGACCAGCAGCTGGAAGTCGAAGGAGTAGCGTGACGCCCGGTAGACATGGGAACCGAATTCCACGGCGCGCCCGGTGTCGTCGTACGTCGTCCGTTCCATGGTGAGCAGCGGCGCGCCTTCCGGCTCGGCCAGCAGTCCGCTCTCCGCGGCGGTCGCGGCCCGCGCCCCGACCGTCTGCCGGGCGCTGTGCAGGGTGATGCCGGCCGCGCGGATCAGCCGGTAGAGACCCGTCGCGGCCAGTCCGTCGCCGTCGAGGTCGAGCAGGCCGACGGGCAGGTGGTTGCGCAGGTGGGCCATGGGTTCGCCATGGGCGAGGCGCAGCCGCTCGACGAGCACCACCTCGGCGCCCTCCGGCACCCCGAGAGCCGCGGCGACGCGCGCGGAGGCGGGCTCGGTGGTGTGCAGCAGGACACGGGTGGCGGGCTGCTGACCGGCCGCCTCCAGGTCGTCGTAGAGGCTGCTCAGCTCCAGCGGACGCCTGACCTGACTGTGCAGTACCTGGGTACCGACGCCACGGCGGCGTACGAGCAGCCCTTTGTCCACCAGTGACTGGATGGCCTGCCGGACGGTGGGCCGGGACAGACCGAGCCGCGCGGCGAGGTCGATCTCGTTGCCGAGCAGACTGCCGGGGGCCAGCCCGCCCTGCTCGATCGCCGCCTCGAGCTGCTGAGACAGCTGGTAGTAGAGCGGTACGGGGCTGCTGCGGTCCAGGCTGAACTGGAGGGATCGGTGCGTCGACACGGTGGGAGCGTAACCGTGGGACCGGATGACGGGAAGTTCGGAGGTCAGGTTGTCCGGACATGCGTACTTCCTGGTGGCGGGCTGACCGATACGGGTGACGAAGCCGTCAACCCCGCGCCTTGCGGTCGCGTCTTGTGCAATACAGATGACAGTGGCGAAGTCCTACAGAATCCCTGACATTTCCGGGGATTCCGCTCGATCACTTTTGCATCCGCCCATGTCAGATGCGCTTCGGGCCACCGGGCCGGATACCGGGCCGGGCACCCGGGGTGCCGCGCGGAAAGGGCCGGAGGAAGGGCGAGGCCGTGGAAGAGCTGGCTCTGGGGGTGGCGCTGGGGTTCAGCGCGGGGATCAGCCCGGGCCCCCTGCTCGCGCTGGTGCTGTCCGGGACGCTGCGCGGCGGGCTCGGCGTCGGGCTGCGGGTGGCCGCGGTGCCGCTGCTCACCGACCTACCGGTGATCGTCCTCGCCGTGACCGTGCTGGCCGTGCTGCCGGAGCGGGCGATCGCCGTCGGCGGGGTGCTGGGCGGCCTCTTCCTGGCCTGGCTGGCCGTGACGACGCTGCGCGAGGCGCGGACGGCCGAGGTGCCCGCCGCGCGGGACGCCCGGGAGGAGCGGGCGGCGGGGCGGCGGACGCTGTGGCAGGGCGCGCTGGTGAACCTGCTCAGCCCGCATCCGTGGATGTTCTGGCTCACGACCGGGGCGCCGCTGCTCGTGGCGGCCTGGCGGCACGGCCCGCCCGACGCCGGCGGCTTCCTCTTCGGCTTCTACGCCTTGCTGGTCGGCAGCAAGGCCGCGCTCGCGGTGATGGTCGCCCGCGCCCGCCACCGGATCGGCACCCGTGGCTACCGCCTGCTGCTCGGCGGCTCGGGGGTACTGCTGCTGGCGGCCTCCGGCTTACTGCTGACGGAATTCGGCTCCGCGCTGGTGGCGTAGATCCCCTGGTCCCGTTGCCTGTCCGGTACCGACACGATGGAGCGACTTTGCCCGCAAAACTCAACCTCGCTCCCGGTCTGACTCGTTTTTATGTTTACCGGACACAGTGACTGGGGGACCCGCCATGAGCCACGGACACGGACACCACGACCCTTCGAGCGGCGGCCCCGCGGCCGACCTCTCCCGCATCCGGCTGTACGACGAGCCGGCCGCCGGCTCCCACGACCGTCTCCGCCCCGTGCGCGACTGGGTCCGCGAGCACGTCGCCCGGCCCCATCCGGACCTCGGCCGCAAGGGCGCGGTCTGCCCCTTCGTGCCGCTCTCGCAGCGCCTGGGCCTGATCCGCTACGCCCTGGCCGAGCCCCCCGTGACCGACGAGGCCGGGCTGACGGCCGCGGTCGCCGCGCTCAAGGCGCACTGGCTGGCCATGGAACCGCGCGACGGCCAGCACGCCGTCGACAAGACGATCGTCCTCGTCCTGCCGGGGGCGGCGGCGGAGACCGTCGTCCGGGTGCACGACCGGGCCAAGCCCGGGTTCGTGGCCGACGGGATGATGCTCGGCGAGTTCTTCCCCGGACACCCCGGACCGGGTCTGCACAACCCCGGTTTCCGGCCGCTGCACAGCGACATCCCGCTGCTCGTCGCGCGCAGCATGGTCACCAACGACCTGCCTTTCCTGACCGAGCGGCGCTATCCGCCGGCCCGGCGCGCCGGCTTCGTGGAGTCCTTCCTGGAGCACCAGCGGTCGGCGAGCCCGGACACCAGGGCCCGCGCCCGGGAGGAGCTCACCCGGGCCCGTACGGAACTGGGGCGGCCGGACCCGCCGCCTCCGGACTGAGCCGGCGGCCGGTACGGGACGGGAACCGGGACCGGGCCGGGGCCGGAAACGGGATCAGAAGCGCACCGGCAGCCGGTGCGGGCCGCGGATGAACAGGCCCTCGCGCCAGGGCAGGGCGTCCGGGTGGGCGTCCAGGGCGAGGTCCGGGCAGCGCTCCAGGAGGGTCCGGAGCGCGGTCCTCGCCTCCAGGCGGGCCAGCGGCGCGCCCAGGCAGTAGTGGATGCCGTGCCCGAAGGTGACATGGCCGCGCGCGTCGCGGCGGATGTCGAAGCGACCGGGGTCGTCGAAGCGGGCCGGGTCGCGGTTGGCGTCGGAGATGACGGGCAGGACGAGCTCGCCGCCGCCCGGTATCACCGTGCCGCCGATCTCGACGGGCTCCGTGGTGAAGCGGTACGTCGGGGTCTCCAGCGGGCCCTCGTAGCGCAGCGTCTCCTCCACGGCCCCGTCCAGCAGCCCGGGGTCGGCGCGCAGGGCCGCCAGCTGCTCGGGGTGCGTGAGCAGGGTGAGGACCGCGTTGGTGATGAGTCCCCCTGTGGTCTCGTGGCCCGCGACGAGCAGGATCCACGCCGTGCCGAGGAGTTCCTCGGGCGAGAGCCGGTCGCCGTCCTCGTCCGTGGCGCGGACCAGGTCGCTCAGCAGGTCGTCGCCGGGGCGCGCCCGCTTGGCCGCGACCAGCTCCTCCAGATAGGCGTGCATCGCGCCGGCGGCGACGGCCTTCTCGGCCGGCGGCGCGGATCCGACGGCGGTGTTCGACCAGTCGCGGAAGGACTCCCGGTCCAGGGACGGCACGCCGAGCAGTTCGCAGATGACGCCCATGGGCAGCGGGAAGGACAGCGCGTCGGCGAGGTCGGCGCGGCGGTCCGGCGCGGCCAGCATGGCGTCCAGCAGGCCGTCGGTCAGCTCCTGGACCCGGGGCACCAGGGCGTCGACCCGTTTCGGGGTGAACTCCCTGGCGACGAGCTTGCGCAGCCGGGTGTGGTCCGGCGGGTCGAGCGTGAGCATGTGCGGGCCCGAGGCCACCGTCTTCAGCCCGAGCGACGGCGACACGCTCCGCCAGTCCTTCGACAGACGGGGGTCGCTCAGCGCGGCCCGCGCCTCCTCGTAGCCGACGACGAGCCAGGCGACGGAGCCCTCCGGCATCCGTACGTGGTGCACGGGTCCGCGCTCCCGCAGCCCGGCGTAGACCGGGTGCGGGTCCCTGGCGAACGCGTCCCCCAACGCGGCCAGATCGACGGTTCCGCTCGTGTGCGCCCCCATGGCTCCCCCTCGCTCCGGAAGATCGTCCCCGGCGCACCGGACGGCCTCAAGAGCGATTTCAGGACACCTGTCCGATTGCTGTCCGGTTACGCTCCGGACGGTGCCGGTCCGCCTACGGGTACTCCGCGACGTGGGCCACGTTGCGGCGCGCGTCGGACGGGCCGCCGGTGCCGTTGACGACGTGCCGGATCACCCCCTTGCCGCCGAGGGAGACGGTGACGAGGTGGTGGAGGCGCACACCGGGCCGGCGGGGCGCCGCGAAGGCGCGGTCGGCGACGACGCGCGGGTCGGCCGTGAAGTTGCAGTAGCTGCCGAGCCCCCACGCCTCGTGGCGGGTGACGCCGGCCGCGACCTCGTAGGCGGGGTAGCCCCGGTGGGCGCCCTCGCGCCAGGCGGCCTGCCGCGGCGGGTCGTAGGGCAGCTCGTTCTGGAAGAAGTACGTCCGGCCGCGCTCGCCGCGCCAGAGCGTCTGGTGCCGCTGGTAGTGCTCGACGAACAGTCCGTACACCGTGACGTCGTCGCCGTTGACGATCAGCCCGTGGTCGGCGGTGTTGACGGTCCAGCCGATGCCGTCGCCGTGGTCGGCGCGCCACAGCCAGAGGTTGTCGCCGATCACGTCGGAGCTGTTGACGACCAGGCTGCGGACGGCCCGGCCGGGGCCGGTGCCGCCGATCCGGAAGAAGACGTCGTGCAGCGAGACGGGGTCGGCCGTGTGCCGCCGGCGCGCGCCCGGCGGCCCGATCTCCATCAGCGCGGGCGAGGCCGCGGGCCCCGCGTCGACCAGCAGGCCCGCGAGCCGCACCCCGTCGACGTCGGCCACGGACAGGGCGGTGCCGCCGTGGTCGGGCACGAGCGTGGCGAGGCCGAGGCCCAGGACGACGGTGCCGGGGCGGGTGACCCGCAGGGTGCGGTCGAGGTGGTGGATGCCGGGGGTGAGGAGCAGGTCACGGCCGCGGTCGAGCGCCGCCTGGATCCCGGCGGCGCCGGACCCCGGCCGCACGATGTGGAACCGGCCGAGGGGGCGGGACTCCCCCGCCGGGCGGGCGCCGTGGGCCCAGGTGGTGCCCCGTCCCCCGGTGCGCAGGGCGGGCACCTGGACGCGGTACGCGCCGGCCCCGTCGACGTACAGGAACGGCTTCTCGCGCACGAGCGGGGTGCGGTCGACGCGGGTGTGGGGCGGTGCGGGGTAGCCGCGGTCCGAGGGGGCGTTCCGGACGCCGGCGAAGACCATGTTCCAGGTGGCGCCGGTCCAGCCGGCGAATTCGCTGTTCCTGGACAGCCATTGCTGCTGGGTGCCCGACCGGACCCGGCCGTCGATCAGCGAGTCGGCGAGGAAGCCGCCGCTGGACCAGCCGCCGTCGTCCAGGAGGAGGTCGCCGCAGACGTGCATGCGGCGGTACGGGGCGGCCTGCGAGACGGCCCAGCGGTCGGCTCCGGAGGGCGGGAGGACGGAGAGGTTCTCGGCCGAACGCCAGAAGTTCTGGGTGGCGTTGCCCTGGAACCAGTCGGCCTCGGCGCGCACCGCGCCCCGGACGGTCACGGCGTCGGGCGACCGCCCCAGCCCCGCGACCTGGGTGTAGAAGCCGACGTTGACGTCGACGTCGTAGGCGCCCGGCTTGAACAGCAGCGCGTGCCGGCCGTCGCCGAACTGGGCGCGCTCCTGCCGCCGGAAGACCGCGTCGACCTCGCGCTGCACCGCCGCTTTCGGCATCGACGGGTCGAAGACGTGGACGTTCGGACCGAGGTCGGGGGCGCCGCCGGGGGCGCTCGCGCGGGGCGCGGCGGGCGTCTGTGCGAGGGCGAGGCAGGCTGCTGCGGCCAGGAGGGCGGCGGTGAGTCTCACCCGGTCATGGAAGCGGAAGGTCCCGCCGCCGTGGTGGACGGCGGCGGGACCTTCACCCGTCGGTGTGCGGATGGCCCGGCGGATGGTTCAGCCGGGCGGCGGGAAGCGGTGCCGGGCGGTCAGCAGGTGAAGTCGACCAGGTCGAAGGTCTCGTAGTGGTCGCCCGTGTAGTAGTCCTCGTGGCTCTTCTGACCGGTGACGATGCGCCGTGCACCTCGGTCCGGGGAGCCGGGGGTCTTGACCGTGTACTCGTGGTAGTAGCCGGAGGTCTGCTTCGGCAGGACGCCCTCGCGGTTGGAGAAGACGGTGCCGTCCTTCGGGTAGGGGAAGGGGCCGCCGGCGTCGATGAGCCGGATGGTGTCGTGGGCCTGCGAGGGCAGGTCCGAGTAACAGATGTCGCCGACGATCTTCGCGGAGACCGGTGCGACCGCGACGGCGGCCGGTGCGGCCTGCGGCGTGGCGGCCAGGGCGGGTCCGCCGAGGAGCAGGGCGGAGACGAGGCCGGCGGCCAGCGCGGCGCTCCGGGCGAAACGGCGAACGCGAGGGGGGTTAGTCATGCTCATGACCAACAGCATGACGTGCATGGTCAGGGACGCGTCAATATTGAACGGGCAATGTTTCCGGGAGATTCACCGGGACCGACGGGCCGTTCACCCGGAATCGACCGTTCGCCCCGGGACACGCCGGGGCGGACCCGGCGGTTTTGCCTCAGAGGCAAAACTTTTGCCTCTGAGGTACGCCGGGTCTATACCGGAACCATGAGCCAGAGCACCCCGGCCCCACCGGACGACAGCCCGGGAGAGGAGCTGCCGACCGTCGCCCCTCGCCTGCGCGACCTGCGACGACGCAGCGGCCTGACCCTGGAGGCCGCGGCCGGGCGGGTGGGCCTGTCGCCCGCCCATCTGTCGCGGCTGGAGACCGGTCGCCGCACTCCGTCGCTGCCGATGCTGCTGGCGCTGGCGCGTACGTACGGAACGACGGTATCCGACCTCCTGGGCGAGGCGATCCCGGAGCGGGACCCGATCGTGCGGAGCGACCGGATGGAGCCGCAGCAGGCGGGCGGCTGGACGTACTGGCGGGCGGGCGGCTCGGGGCGGGCCATGCAGGCCCTGCGGCTGCATGTGCCGCCGGGCGGGGGCGGCCAGGCGGAGCTGGTGCGGGTGCACCCCGGCGAGGAGTGGCTCTACGTCACCTCCGGCCGGCTGCGGCTGACGCTCGGCGAGTCCACGCACCTGCTGGACGCGGGCGACGCCGCGCACTTCGACTCGCTGACCCCGCACCGCATCGCGGCCGCCTCGCCCGGCGGGGTGGACCTGCTGTTCATGCACACGCTGATGCAGAGCGCCGCGACCGAGCTGTGTCTCGGGGGCGCGACGCCGACCCGGAGGGGAATGCCATGACACCGGCCGAGGAACGACTGGACGGACACACCGGGGAGCCGGCCGTCCGCCGCATGAACGAGGAGGACCGGGCCCCGATGGGGATGACGGTCCGCGTGATCATCTACCTCGTGGCCGTGCACTTCTTCGCGGCCTTCCTCTTCCTCCTGTTCTTTCTCGCCGGAGGCTGAGCGTTCTTTCTCGCCGGAGGCCGAGCGCGCGGCACGCGGGTCTGAAAGGCTGAGCCGGGGGGCGGCCCCCGGCCAGGACACCGGAAGGCGGATCGATGACGCGCACGGCCCAGGACGTACTGACGGACGCGGCGCGGGAGCTCGCGCCCGCGCCGAACGCGACCGTCGAGCGGATCGCGGCGGGAGAGGCGCCCGTGGAGGTCCTCGCGGCCCTCGCGCTGGAACAGCACCACGTCATCGTCGGCGACCGCCGCAGCTTCGCCCACCTCGCCGGGCGGGCCGCGCCCGTGCCGGCCGTCGCCGCGTTCTTCGAGAACCTCGCGCGGGGCGAGGACTCGGCCCTGGGCCACCTCGGCGCGCTGGCCGCCGCCTGCGGGCTGGACGAGGCGGCCGTGCGGGCGTACGAGCCGCGGGCCGGCTGCCAGGCGTATCCGTCGTACGTGGCCTGGCTCGCGCTCGGCGCCGAGCCCGTGGACGTGGTGGTCGCCCTGTCGGCCAACTTCGCGGCGTGGTCGTCGTACTGCGCCACGGTCGGCCGGGCGCTGCGCGAGCGGTACGGCTTCGACGACGCGGCGTGCGCGTTCTTCGACCTCTTCGCCGAGCCGAAGCCGGGCGCGCCGGACGCGGTCCTGGCCGCGGTGTCGGCGGGGCTGGCGGCGGGCCGGCTCTCGGAGCCCTCGGCGCGCCGCTACGGACGGCTGCTCCAGGACTACGAGTCGATGTTCTGGGACTCGCTCGCTGTACGGTGAACGCATGTCGTACAGCGATCGGCCCGACGTGGCCTACCGGCCCGCGCTCCCCGGGGACTTCGAGGCGATCGAGGCCCTCGACAACTCCTTCACGACCGGCGCCGTCCTCGAAGTGACGGCCACGGAGGAGGGGTTCCGCGTCCGCGCCGTGCCGGTGGACCCCCCGCTGCGGAAGGTCTACCCGGACGAGGAGGAGCTCGGCGAGGACGCGGAAGCGCGGGCGTTCGTCGCGTACGACGCCGGGGGCCTGTGCGGCGCCGTCACCTTCGCCCACTCCGCCTGGAACAGCCGGCTGCTGATCTCCGACGTGCGGGTGGCGCCGCACCGGCGCGGCCAGGGCGTCGGGTCCGCCCTGATGGACCTCGCGCTGGACGAGGGCCGGGAACTGGGCGCGCGCACCGCCTGGTTGGAGGTGACCAGCGTCAACGCCCCGGCCGTGCGCGCGTACCGCGGGATGGGCTTCGCCCTGTGCGGCCTGGACACCACGCTCTACACGGGGACGGCCTCCGAGGGCGAGATCGCGCTGTTCATGAGCCGCCCTCTGTGACGGTCCGCCCGGCGTCGTCGGCCGGCGGGTCCGTCAGCGAGCCGTGCACGCGCAGCCGGGCGACGCCGCCGTCGGGCAGGACGTCGATCCGTACGTGCGTGGCGACGGGCCGGCCGTCCAGCGGGAAGCGGTGGACGGTGTCGGGCTGGAGACGGGTGCGCGGGAGGATCTCGGTCCAGCCGGCGCCGGGGTCGGCGGGGTCGGCGCCGGTGCCCGCGTCGAGGACGGAAAGGGCCGCCCAGCCGGGGGCGTTGCCCTTGTAGCAGCCGGTGTCGATCTCGGCGGCCCGCAGGACGGCCCGGCCGGTGAGGCGGTAGCGGACCCAGTCGTGGCCGGTGTCGCGGCGGCGGCGGGTCTCCCAGCCGTCGCCCATCTCGCGGGAGCGGCCCGGCCGGATGCTGTTGAAGGGCGAGCTGTAGAAGCGGTCGGAGGCGTCCTCGACATGGCCGCCGTTCTCCAGCGCGGCGAGGTCGAAGACGCCGACGGCGGCGAGCCAGGCGGGGTCGGGCACCGCCTCGCCGTGCACCCGCAGCCGGGCGACGCCGCCGTCGGGGTACTGGCGCAGCCGCAGGTGGGTGAAGCGCTCCCGGGAGTGGACGGCGAAGGCGTTGGCGGCGTGCCCGCCGACGGGCGTGCGCGGCACGAGGACGGTCCACTTCACGTCCTCGGCGAGCAGTTCCCCGGGGGCGGGGGTGCCGGGCAGGGCGGCGGCCTCGACGGAGACGGCCTCGGGGTGGTTGCCGCGGAAGTGGGCGGTGTCGACGACGAGTCCGTGGACGCGGCCGGGGGCGCCGAGCCGGATCAGCGCCCAGTCGTGGTCGTCGGGCCCGGGGTGCGGTGCGGTGGCCTCGGCGCCGCGTCTGCGGCGGGTCTCCCAGCCGTCCATGACCTTGCCCTTGTGGCCGAAGGCGTGCGGGTCGAAGCGGGGGGCGGCGGGCACGATCAGGTTCTCGCGCTCGGCGAAGAACTCGTCGCTGGCGGCGACGACGGCGCCGCCCAGGTCCCGGTCGGCGAGGTCGGGCAGGTGCCCGAAGGGGGCGGGGGCCGAGCGGTAGTCGGCGTACGGGTCGCCGCCCGCGTACGGTTCCGCGTTGCCGGTGAACGACCCGGCGGAGGAGGGTATTTCGCTCATGTGCCGCGCTGCCTTTCGAGGAGGAGGCCGGTGGGTGCGGCGAGGGCGCCGGGCCCCGCGATCCGGCGGCCGCGCAGCCAGGTGGACCTGACGACGCCGAGCAGTTCCTTCCCGGCGTAGGCGGTGACGGGGTTGCGGTGGTGGAGCGCGGCCGGGTCGACGGTGAAGGACTCGTCGGGGGCGAGGACGGCGAAGTCGGCGTCGCGGCCGGGGGCGATGGCGCCCTTGCGGTGGAGTCCGGCGAGGGCGGCGGGGGCGGTGGCCATCCAGCGGGCCACGTCCCGGAGGGTGTGGCCGCGGCGCCGGGCCGCGGTCCAGACGGCGGGGAGGCCGAGCTGGAGGGAGGAGATGCCGCCCCAGGCGGTGCCGAAGTCGGGGACCTTGAGGTCGGTGGTGCAGGGCGAGTGGTCGGAGACGACGCAGTCGAGGGTGCCGTCGGCGAGGCCCGCCCAGAGGGCGTCCTGGTTGGCGGCCTCGCGGACGGGCGGGCAGCACTTGAACTCGGTGGCCCCGTCGGGTACCTCCTCGGCGGTGAGGGTCAGGAAGTGCGGGCAGGTCTCGGCGGTGACGCGCACGCCCTCGGCCCGGGCCGAGGCGATCAGCGGCAGGGCGTCGGACGACGACAGGTGCAGGACGTGGACGCGGGTGCCGCGCCGCCGGGAGACGGAGATCAGGCCGGCGACGGCGTCGTTCTCGGCGGCGCGCGGGCGGGAGGCGAGGAAGTCGGCGTAGCGCCGGCCGTGGACCCGGGGCGCGCGGTCGAGGTGGGCCGGGTCCTCGGCGTGCACGATCAGCAGGCCGCCGAAGGCGGCGGTCTCCGCCGCGACGGCCTCCAGGTCCTCGGGGCCGAGCGCCGGGAACTCCTCGACGCCGGAGGGCGACAGGAAGGACTTGAAGCCGAGGACGCCCGCGTCGTGGAGGGGGCGCAGGTCCGCGAGGTTGGCGGGGAGGGCACCGCCCCAGAAGCCGACGTCCACGTGGACCGCGCCGCGCGCCACGTCCTGTTTGGCCCTGAGGTGCTCGACGGTGGTGGTCGGCGGGAGGCTGTTGAGCGGCATGTCGACGAGGGTGGTGACGCCCCCGGCGGCGGCGGCGCGGGTCGCGGCGTCGAAGCCCTCCCACTCGGTGCGGCCCGGTTCGTTGATGTGGACGTGGGTGTCGACGAGGCCGGGGAGCAGGGCGTCGTCCCCGAGGTCCTCGGTCACGGCGCCGGGCGGCGGGGCGGTGTCGTGGGGCAGGACGGCCGCGATCCGGCCGGCGGCCACGGCGACGGAGGCGGCGCGCGTCCCCTCCGGGGTGACGACGCGCGTGGAGCGCAGCAGCAGCTCCACCGGTTCCGGGGTCACGCCTTCTCCTCTCCCAGCGGTTCCCGGTGGTTCCCGTGAGGTCCGGGGCGCACCGGCGATGACGAGCGAGATGTTTTTCAACGTTCTGTTGAACGGCGGTGGGGGCAGTCTTCAGCGGGGCCCCGCACCCGTCAAGACCTCCGCGCCGCACCGCCCCCTCCTGCGGCTTTCCGGGAGACAGAAAAGGGATTTCTTCTGACGGAAGGTGGCGAACAGGAGGGGTGACGGGCCGGTAGGCTTCTGCCACCCCGTCCCGGAAGGACCCCGAACGTGCCCTCGCCCACCGAGCCCCGAACCGCCGCGCCCACCGGCGGTGTCCAGTCCCTGGAGCGCGCTTTCGACCTCCTGGAGCGGATGGCGGACGCGGGCGGCGAAGTGGGGCTGAGCGAGCTCTCCGCGACCAGCGGGCTGCCGCTGCCGACCATCCACCGCCTGATGCGCACGCTGGTGGCCTGCGGTTACGTCCGCCAGCACCCCAATCGCCGGTACGCCCTGGGCCCCCGTCTGATCAGGCTCGGCGAGAGCGCCTCCCGGCTGCTCGGCACCTGGGCCCGCCCGCACCTCGCGCGGCTGGTCGAGGAGACCGGCGAGACCGCGAACATGGCGCTGCTCGACGGCGACGAGGTCGTCTACGTGGCACAGGTGCCCTCGCGCCATTCGGTGCGGATGTTCACCGAGGTCGGTCTGCGGGTGCTGCCGCACACCACCGGGGTGGGCAAGGCGCTGCTGGCGCAGAGCCCCGACGACGAGGTCCGCGCGCTGCTCGCCCGTACGGGCATGCCCGCCGCGACCGAGAAGACGATCACCACCCCGGAGGGCTTCCTGGACGCCCTGACCCGGGTGCGCGAGAGCGGCTACGCCGTGGACGACAACGAGCAGGAGATCGGGGTCCGCTGCCTCGCGGTCCCGGTGCCGAACGCCCCGACGGCCGCGGCCATCTCCATCTCGGGCCCGGCGGGCCGGGTCACGGACGCGGCGACCGAGCGGATGGTGCCGCTGCTCCAGCAGGTGGCGGCCGAGCTTTCGGTGACGCTGGCGGACACGTCCGCCTGACGCGGGTCGCCCGCCGCACTGCCGCGCCGACCGTCCCACGCCCCGCAGCAGGTGCGCGGGGCCGCTCTCCCTCGTCTGTACGGTCTCGTCAGTACGGTCCGGGCGTCAGCCCCCTTCACGGGGGCCCGGCACCCGGAAGCGCTCCTCCCCCGGTGTCCCGCCGAAGCGGTCGACCGCGGCCCTGACCTCGCCGAGGGCGGGGGCCAGGGCGCTCACCGAGCCCAGCGCGCCCGCGACCAGGAGCAGCGCCCGACGCAGCCGGGGCACCTCGGGCTCCCCGGCGCGCGCCATCGCGTCGAGCGCGGCCAGTTCGTCCTCGGCGGCGTCGCGGTCGGGTAACAGGGCGGGGTGCGCCGCGAGCGCCCGGCGCAGCCGGGACACCGCGTCGCACAGTTCGTTCACTCTCGGGTCATCGCCGACGCGTTCCACACGCTCCTCTTCCGCCACTCCGGCGCCCTCCGCCACGACACTCCCCCTCCCACGCGCTAGCGCGGATCAGTTAACGCACTTTCCGTACCTCGCGCTACACGCACAGCGAAATCAAGTCCGTACTCCGCACGCACGGGTGATGCGGCCGCCACGGCCCGCCCCGCCGACGGATGCGGTATGCAGGGGCCATGACGCGCACCACGGCCACGACACACGAAGGCCCCGCGGGGGCGGCGGCCGTCGCCGGACTGCTGCTCGCGGCGGGCGGGGGCAGGCGGCTCGGCGGGCGGCCGAAGGCGCTGCTGGAGCACCGGGGGCGGCCGCTGGTGGAGCACGCGGCGCGGATCCTGGCCGAGGGGGGCTGCGCACCGAGGTACGTCGTGCTCGGCGCGGCCTCCGAGGAGGTACGGGCACGTGCCCGGCTCCCCGGCTGTGTGCTGCTGGACAACCCCGCCTGGGCCGACGGCATGGGCTCCTCGCTGCGCGCCGGGCTCGCCGCGCTCGTCCCGGGGGACGCGTCGGCGGCGCTGGTGACGCTCGTCGACCAGCCGCGCGTCGGCGCGGCGGCGGTGGCCCGGCTGCTGGCCGCGTACCGGGCCGGGGCAGGCCTGGTGGCGGCCTCGTACGACGGGGAGCGCGGCCATCCGGTGCTGTTCGCGCGGGAGCACTGGGCGGGCGTCGCCCGCGCGGCCACCGGCGACCGCGGCGCCCGCGACTATCTGCGGGCGCACGCCCCCGAACTGACGCTCGTGGAGTGCGGGGACGTCGCGGACCCCGGTGACGTCGACACGCCGGACGATCTGCCGCTGCTGGGCTGACGCGACGGACGGGGCGACGGACGGGGCCCGGAGGCGGAGCCGGCCGGGCGTCCGGGGGTGGGACGGAGGCGGCACGGGGGGGGCGGCTCGCGGGCGGCACGGGGACGGCACGGGGTGAGATCAGCCTGGCCGGGGGCGCCTCCTGGGGCACCCCCGCGGTAGCCGGGGGAGTTCGAGGCCGCCGCGCGGCGGCGCGGAAGCGGGGCCCGGGGGCTTGCCCCCGGTTTCGGGAAAGGGCGGGGCCGGGGAAAGGCCGCCCGCAGGGGCCCGCGCTGCCGGTGCGGCCCGCCGGAAACCGTTGCCCGACGTCACCACCCCATTGATGTTCCACCATGAGAAAACTATTCTCCACGGACGATCATCCGGCGGCACTCCGTGCCGTCGTCCCCGGTCACCGCTGAAGGAGTGAGCGCCCATGTCCGCACCAGCGCCGTCCCCGCTGGCCCTCGTCGACGCCCCGCCCGTCGCACGGCAGTCGGAGATCCTGACGGACGAGGCGCTCGCCTTCGTCGGCGAGCTGCACCGCCGGTTCACCCCCCACCGTGACGAGCTGCTCGTCCGCCGGGCCGGGCGCCGGGACGAGATCGCCCGCACCGGCACGCTGGACTTCCTCCCGGAGACCGCCCACGTCCGCGAGGACCCCGACTGGCGCGTCGCCCCGGCCCCGGCCGCGCTGGCGGACCGGCGGGTGGAGATCACCGGCCCGACGGACCGGAAGATGACCGTCAACGCCCTTAACTCGGGCGCCCGCGTCTGGCTCGCCGACTTCGAGGACGCCTCCTCGCCCACCTGGGAGAACGTGGTGCGGGGGCAGCTCAGTCTGGTGGACGCCTTCGAGCGGCGCATCGACTTCACCGACGAGCGCGGCCGGTCCTACGCCCTGCGGCCCGCCGAGGAGCTGGCCACCGTCGTCGTCCGGCCGCGCGGCTGGCACCTCGACGAGCGCCACCTCACCGACGGCGACCGGGCCGTGCCCGGCGCGCTCGTCGACTTCGGCCTGTACTTCTTCCACAACGCCGCACGGCTGCTCGCCCTCGGCAAGGGCCCGTACTTCTACCTCCCCAAGACCGAGTCCCATCTGGAGGCCCGGCTGTGGAACGACGTCTTCGTCTTCGCCCAGGAGTACCTCGGCGTCCCCCGCGGCAGCGTCCGGGCGACCGTCCTGATCGAGACGATCACCGCCGCGTACGAGATGGAGGAGATCCTCTACGAGCTGCGCGAGCACGCCTCCGGGCTGAACGCGGGCCGCTGGGACTACCTCTTCTCGATCATCAAGAACTTCCGTGACGCCGGGGAGCGGTTCGTGCTCCCCGACCGCAACTCCGTCACGATGACCGCGCCGTTCATGCGCGCGTACACCGAACTCCTCGTCCGCACGTGCCACAAGCGCGGCGCGCACGCGATCGGCGGGATGGCGGCCTTCATCCCCTCCCGGAAGGACCCCGAGGTCAACCGGGTGGCCTTCGAGAAGGTCAAGGCGGACAAGGACCGCGAGGCGCGCGACGGCTTCGACGGCTCGTGGGTCGCCCACCCGGACCTGGTGCCCGTGGCCCGCGCCTCCTTCGACACGGTCCTCGGCGACCGTCCGCACCAGAAGGACCGGCTGCGCGAGGACGTCCGGGTGACGGCGGAGCAGCTCCTCGCCGTCGACTCCCTGGAGGCGCGGCCCACCCACGAAGGGCTGCGCAACGCCGTCGCGGTCGGCATCCGCTACATCGAGGCGTGGCTGCGCGGCCTGGGCGCCGTCGCCATCTTCAACCTGATGGAGGACGCCGCCACCGCCGAAATCTCCCGCTCCCAGATCTGGCAGTGGATCGACGCGGGCGTCGTCCTCGACACGGGCGAGAAGGTCACCGCGGAGCTCGCCCGGCGGGTCGCCGCGGAGGAACTGGCCGTGGTGCAGGCGGAGGCGGGGGAGGAGGCGTTCGCGGCGGGGCGCTGGCGGGAGGCGCACGATCTGCTGCTGCGGGTGGCTCTGGACGAGGACTACGCGGAGTTCCTGACGCTGCCGGCGTACGGGCTGCTGCGGGGCTGAGGCTTTTTCCCCACCCCGCCCCTTCCCGCTGCATCCGATGTGCGGCTCCGCCGCGTGAGGGGCTCCGCCCCGGGCCCCGGTCCTCAAGCTCCCCCAGCTACCGCTGGGAGGTGCCCCCGGACGGGCTGAAAATCAGCCTGTCCGGCGATTGAGGACACCGCGCGAAGCGCGGAAAGGGGGCCCGGGGGCGAAGCCCCCGGTTCGGGAAGGGGCAGGCAGGGGATCACGCCACCGCGCCCAGCGCCACGAACCCGCAGATCAGCACCGCCAGAATCACCAGCAGCGGCCACACGAACCGCAAGTACTTGTCGTAGCCCACCTTCGCCAGCGCCACCCCGCCCATGATCACCGCAGTGGTCGGCACCCACAGGTTCATCAGCCCGCTCGCCGACTGCCAGGCCGTCACCACCACCGTCCGCCCCACGTCCGCGAAGTCCGCCAGCGGCGCCAGGATCGGCATCGCGAGCGTCGCGTGACCCGAGGTCGAGGGGATCAGGAAGGCCAGGGGGAGGTTGACCAGGAAGACCATGACGCCGAAGAACGCGCCCGGCGTACCGGAGACGGCGCCCTCGATGGAGTGCAGCACCGTGTCGGTGATGCGGGCGTTGTTCATGAGGACGGTGACGCCCCGCGCCAGGACGATCGTCAGCGCGGGCGACATGAAGTCGCCCGCGCCCTTGACGATGACGGCGCTCAGCCGCTGCTCACCCAGGCGCGCGACGATGCCGACGAGCACCGAAGCGGCCAGGAAGAGGGCGGCCAGCTGGGCGAAGGACCAGCCCAGTTCCCAGCCGTAGGGCGCGGCGTCCGCCTTGCCGGTGAGCGCGCTCGCCCAGGGGATCACCGAGAAGATCATGAAGGCGAAGACCACGGTGACGATGACGAGCACGGCCTTCTGGAGCCCGGTCAGCTCCGGCGGCGCCGCCGCCTCGGCGGCCAGCTCCCGGTCGCCGGGCAGGAAGCCCACCAGCGAACGGCCGGGGTCGGTGCGCACCCTTCGCGCGTACCGCTGGACGTATCCGATGGTGACGCCCGTGAGGACGACCCACATCGCGAAGCGCAGCGCGATGCCGTCGCCCAGCGAGACCCCGGCCGCCGAGGAGGCCACCCCCGTGGCGAAGGGGTTGACGGTCGAGGCGAGCACGCCGACGCCCGCACCCAGGATGATCGTGCCGGTGGCGACCATCCGGTCGTAGCCGAGGGCCAGCATCAGCGGCACGATCAGCCCGTAGAAGCCGAGCGTCTCCTCCGCGAAGCCCTCGACCGTGCCCAGCAGCGAGAACACGGCCATAACGGCGGCGATCAGCAGGGCGCCACGGGTGCGCAGCCGGTGGGCCAGCCGTTCGATGCCGCGGTCGAGGGCGCCGGTGGCGAAGACGACGGTGATGAACGCGCCGATGGCCAGGACGAAGAGGAAGACGCCGGCGCTGCCGTAGAGCGCGCCCACCGCGTCCGGGGCGACCTCGCCGGTACGGGCGTCACGGATGCCGTAGAGGCCGTTGACCGGCGAGAGGAAGAGGTCGCCCAGGCGGTGGACGAACCCGCCGGGCGCGGCCTCGCGGTGGTACGTGCCCTGGACGGGGTTGCCGTCGTCGTTCCGCCGGTAGGTGCCGGAGGGGATGACGAAGGTGAGGATCCAGACGGCGAGGGTGACGAGCGCGAGGACGGTCAGCGCGCTGGGGAAGGTGAAGCGGCCCTTGCCGGCGGCCCCGGCGTCCGTCTCCTCCCCCGTCCCCTCCCCCTTCGCCTGCCCGCCCGCGCCGTCCTCCCGGTCGGGCGCGCCGTCCCCGGCTTGCTGGTCCACGACGGAACACCCCTCCGCGCCTCTGGCGGTCGTTTTGCGCCGATTGTGGCGCAATAAGGGGTATCTCCCTAGTCGCCACGCACGGACCGGCGTGCTCCGAGGTGGTTGAACGCGAGGTTGAGGACGACGGCCGTCAGACAGCCCGCGCTGACACCCGAGTCCAGGATGATCTTCAGGGTCTCGGGGATGGCGGAGTTGTCGTAGAAGGTGCGGGAGACCACGGGGATCAGGCCGATGCCGAGCGAGGTGGCGGCGATCAGGATGTTGTCGCCCTTGTCGAGGCCCGCCTTGAGCAGGACGTTGACGCCGCTGGCGGCGACCGTGCCGAAGAGCACGATGCCCGCGCCGCCCAGCACCGGGCGGGGCACGACGGCGATGAGCGAGGCGAAGGCGGGGCTCAGGCCCAGCAGGAGGAACATCAGACCGCAGGTGGCGACCACGAAACGGCTGCGCACCCGGGTGAGGGCGACCAGGCCGATGTTCTGGGCGAAGGCGCTGTTCGCGAAGCCGTTGAAGAGCGGCCCGACGGCGCTGCCCAGGGTGTCCGCGCGCAGCCCGCGCGCGATGACCTCCTCGTCCGCCTCCCGGCCCACGATCTCGCCGAGCGCGAGCATGTCGGCGGTGCTCTCCGTCATGCAGACGAGCATCAGGACGCACATGGACACGATCGCCGGGACGGCGAACTGGGGCGCGCCGAAGTGGAAGGGCGCGGGAAACCCGATCAGGGGGGCGTGGGCGGTGGGGCCGAGGTCGACGGCGCCCACCGGCACGGCGATCAGGGTGCCGACGACCAGGCCGAGCAGGATGGCGATCTGCTGGAGGAAGCCGCGGAGCAGCCGGCGCAGCAGCAGCACGATCACCAGGGTCGCCCCGGCCAGACCGAGGTCGGTCAGGGACGCGGGCCTGTCCGTGCGGCCGCCCTGGATCCAGCCGAAGGACACGGGCAGCAGCGTGATGCCGATCAGGGTGATGACGGTGCCGCTGACGACGGGCGGGAAGAAGCGGACGAGCCGGCAGAAGTAGGGGGCCAGGAGGAAACCGAGCGCGCCCGCCACGATGACCGCGCCGTAGACGACCGGGAGGGCGTCCCGCCGGTCGGCCTGGGCGTCGGCGACGGCGAGCATCGGTGCCACGCCCGCGAAGGACACGCCGTTGACGAACGGCAGCCGCGCGCCGACCTTCCAGAAGCCGATCGTCTGGAGCAGGGTGGCGATCCCCGCGGTGAAGAGCGCCGCGCCCACCAGAAAGGTGATCTCCTTCGGCGGCAGGCCGATGGCGGCGCCGACGACGAGGGGCGGTGCGACGACGCCGGCGTAACTCGCGGCGACGTGCTGGAAGCCGCCGGCGAGCAGCTTGGTGACGGATGGGACGTGGTCGACGGGGTGGGGGGCGGGGTGTTCCGGGGCCGGGTCGGGGGTTCGCTCGGTGGAACCGGGCACGATGGCCATGGCGGGTCCTCTTGTCGGTGACCGATGGGGTGCCCGCCCCCGGGCGGGGGGCTTTCCCCTACCCGCCCCTTCCCGCTGCGCCCGATGTGCGGCTCCGCCGCGTGGCGGGGCTCCGCCCCGGACCCCGGTCCTCAATCGCCGGACGGGCTGAAAATCAGCCCGTCCGGCGATTGAGGACACCGCGCGTCAGCGCGGCCGGGGGTCTGGGGGCGAAGCCCCCAGTTACGGGAAGGGGCGGGTAGGGGAAAGAACCGCCGGAGGCGCGCGAGGTGCGGGCCGGGGCGCCACCGGTCACGACCGGCCACGCCCCGGCCCGCCGCCCGTGGACCGGAGCCCACGGGCCCGGCCGAGGGCCGTCCCCCTCGACCGAGTCCGGACGGACGGATGAGCAGGTGAAAAGGCGGGCGGGCAGACGAAAACCCTCAGCCCCCCGCCACGATCCGCGCGAGCCGCCGCGCCTCCTCCCCCGCCTCCCGCGCCACCACCTCCTCGTCCACCGTCACCAGCCGCCCGTCCTCCACGACGGCCCGGCCGTCGACGAGGGACAGGGTGACGGGCGCGGCGGCGCCGAGGACGAGGGCGGCGACCGGGTCCGCGATGGAGGAGTGGCCGAGGCCGTCGACCTTCCACAGCACGAGGTCGGCGAGTTTGCCCGCCTCCAGGGAGCCGGTCTCGGCGGCCCGCCCGAGGACCCGCGCGCCGCCGTACGTGCCCAGCCGCAGGGCCTGCCGGACGCTCAGGGCGTCGGCGCCGCCCGCGAGCCGGTGGACGAGCAGGGCGTTGCGGAGCTCGGTGTGGAGTTCGCCGGTCTCGTTGGAGGCCGTGCCGTCCACGCCGAGCCCGACGGGCACACCGGCCGCGAGCAGGGCGGGGACGGGCGCGGTGCCGGCCGCGATACGGGCGTTGGAGGAGGGGCAGTGGGCCACTCCGGTGCCGGTACGGGCGAATGCCTCGATGTCGGCGTCGCCCATGTGGATGCAGTGGGCCATCCACACGTCCTCGCCGAGCCAGCCCGTGGACGCGAGGTAGTCGGTGGGGCCCATCCCGAAGAGCTCCTTGCAGAACCGCTCCTCCTCGACGGTCTCCGAGCCGTGGGTGTGCAGGCGCACGCCCTTGCGGCGGGCGAGCTCCGCGGCCTCGCGGAGCAGCTCGGTGGAGACGGAGAACGGCGAGCAGGGGGCGACCCCGATCCGGAGCATCGAGTCGAAGCCCGGGTCGTGGTAGGTGTCGATCGCCTCCTCGGTGGCGATCAGCGCCGCCTCGGTGGTCTCGACGGCGAAGTCGGGCGGCAGCCCGCCGGCCGACTCGCCGCGGTCCATCGAGCCCCGGGTGGGGCTGAAGCGGACGCCCATCTCCCGGGCGGCCCTGATCTCGGCGCCGAGGAGGTCTCCGGCGCCTTTGGGGAAGACGTAGTGGTGGTCCATGGCGGTGGTGACGCCGCCGCGGACCATCATCGCGAGGGAGGCCCGGGCGGCGGCGTGGACCATCCGCTCGTCGATGCGCGACCAGGTGGGGTAGAGGGCCACGAGCCAGTCGAAGAGGGCGGACTGCTGGGCGAGGCCGCGGGTGAGCCACTGGTAGAAGTGGTGGTGGGTGTTGACCAGGCCGGGGGTGACGAGGTGTCCGGTGCCGTCGACGCGGCGGACGACCCGTTCGAGGCCCTCGGGGGCGGCTCCCGGGCCCACCGATTCGATGCGGTTGCCGGCGACGACGACATGGCCGGAGGCGTACTCGGTGTCCTGGGCGTCGACGGTGGCGACGGCGCAGTTCTCGATGACGATCCGCTCCACGGGTGCGGACCGGGGACCTGCGGGGGCTGACGCGGGTGCTGCCACGGCGATTCCTCGATCTCGGTTCACGGAAGGTTCGCGGTTCACGAAAGGTTCGCGGTCATGGAAGGTTCGCGGTCGCGGAAGTCGCGGTCACGGAAGGTTCGTCAGGTCCACCGGGATGGCGGCCTCGGCGCCCTCGCGCAGGACGGTGGCCTCGATGAGCCCGTACGGCCGGTCGGCGGCGTAGTAGACCTCGTTGTCGTTCTTGAGGCCGAACGGCGAGAGGTCGACCAGGAAGTGGTGCCGGTTGGGGAGCGAGAGCCGGATCTCGTCGATCTCCGGGCGGTGGTCGACGACCCGCGCGCCCATCGCGTAGAGGGTCTGCTGGAGGGAGCGGGAGTAGGTGTCGGCGAAGGCGCGCAGCAGGTGCCCGCGTGTGGCGGCGTAGCAGGCGTCCCAGTCGGGCGCGGTCTCCTCGCCGCCGGTCCAGGAGTACCGCCAGCGGGCGTGGACCTGGGTGGCGAGGATGCGGTCGTCGGTCTCCGGGAGCGTGGTGTAGCGGTCCTTGACGTAGCCGCGGAATTCGGAGTCGGTGGTGTTGAGGACCACGAGGTCCTTGAGTCCGGAGACGACCGTCAGGTCCGTGCCGTCGAAGGTGATCTGCGCGGTGCGGGTCTCCTGGCCGGTGCGGACGAAGGAGTGCCCGCCCGGCCCGTCGCCGGCGATCCGCTCCCAGCCGTACTCCTCGACGCGGATCCGGGCGGACGTGACCGCGCTCTGGCTGTCGACGAAGTGGCGGGCGAGGTGGACGCCGAACCGCTCGGCGGAGTCGATGCCGTGTTCCTTGGCGAAGGCGAACACGGTGTTCTTCGTGGCGTCGGTCGTCAGGACGTGGGCGTTGGAGCCGGTGAGGTGGACGGCGTCCATGTCACCGGAGAGCGAGACGGAGACGCTGAGGTCCTTGAGGTGGTGGACGGCTCCGTCACGGGTGACTTTCAGGACGCGGTTCTCGGCTTTGCCGTACTGGTTCTGGCCAAGGACGGGCATGCTAGCTCCCTCGGTATACGGAGTAGCCGTACGGACTGAGCAGCAGCGGTACGTGGTGGTGCTCGCCGGGTGCGACGGTGAAGTCGACCGTCACCTCCGGGAAGAAGGCCGTGCCTGCCCCGGCCCGGCCGGAGAGGTAGGGCCCGACCTCGAAGCGGAGCCGGATCCGGGTGGTGTCCGCCGGCGGTGCCGGGAGGTCCTCGCAGCGCCCGTCCGCGTCGGTGACGGAGCCCCCGAGGGCCGTCCAGCCGCCCTGGGCGCCGGCCGCGGACAGCTCCACGGCGACTCCCCCGGCGGGCCGGCCGAGGGCGGTGTCCAGGACGTGGGTGGACACCGAGGTGGCCGGTCTCCCGGTGCTCATGGCGGGCTCCCGTCGGTCGTGGTGCGGTCGGGGGTGTCGCCGGGCGCTTCGACGAGCCCGGCGAGCCTGATGCGGTTGATCTTCCCGAGTTCTTCCCTGACGATCTCGCGCTCGCGTTCCGGCGTGTTGCCGATCCGGGCGCGGACGGCGTCCCGCAGCCGCACGGCGGAGAGGCCGGTGGCGCAGACGAGGAAGACGTGCCCGAACTTCTCCTGGTAGGCGAGGTTCAGGGCGAGCGTCTCGGCCTTGAGGCCGGCGGGGGCGTCCGCCATTCCGCGCTGTTCGCGGGCCGACACCGGGTCGCCGGGGGTGGGGCGGCCGATCGGCGGGTGCGCGGCCGTCGCCTCGGCGAGGTCGGCCGGGGTCAGGGCGGCCATGACCGCGTCGCTGGTCGTGCGCAGGGCGGTCAGGTCGGGGTAGGGGCGCCGGGCGAGGACCGCCTCGACCCAGGCGCCCGAGGCGCAGACCGCGCGCAGCGCGGTGCGGGCCTCGTCGTCGTCCGCCGTGTTGAACCGGGTGAGCCCCGGCGTCGAACTCGAAGTCACGGGAGCCTCCGTGGCCGCTGCCGATGAGCTTGGGCGAGTACGGACCGCGCACAGCCGCCGGGCGTGAACGGGCTGCGCATAGCTAACGCCCTCGGAAACACCGCGTCAACACTTTGTTGAAATTACTCACCGCTCCGGGTGGTGTTCTCCCGGTCGGCGTCCCGGTTGAGGTAGTTGTAGACGGTGAAGCGGCTGACGCCCAGCGCCGCGGCGACCGTCTCCACGCCGTGCCGCACGGAGAACGCGCCGCGCGCCTCCAGGGTCCGTACGACCGACTGCTTGGCGCGGCGGTCCAGTTCGGCCAGCGGCACGCCGTGCCGGCGCTCCAGCTCGGCCAGGATGCGGTCGAGCGAGTCGGAGAGGTGCGGCAGCCGCACGGCCACGACCTCCCGCCCCTCCCAGGACAGCACCACGTCGTCGGCACGGGCCTCGCCGGGCTCGACCAGCTCGCCGCCCATGGCGTCGACGAGGGGTCTGACGGCCGCCCGGAAGGGGTGTTCGGCCGCCCCGGTCACGCCCCCTCCCCCGGCACGACGTTGAGCTGGAGGGAGACCCGGGTGGCGCCCGCCCGGAGGGACTCGCGCAGCAGTTCGCCGACGGCGGCCAGCACCTCGTCGCGCCCGCCCTCGGCGCTGGTGCCGAACGGGCCTACGTCCACGGCGTCCAGCTCGGCGGCCCGGACCGCGTCGCGAGCCGCCACCGCGTGCGGTGGCGGCTCGTCGAGGTCGAACGGTTCGGTCGTGAACTCCACTCTCAGTCGCACCATGACCCCACCGTAGCGGGGTGGTTGACCTGCGCGTTCAGCCTCTGGCCGACACCATCTCACGCCGGGGTCCCGGCACGTCGGCGGCCTGCGCGGCCCCGGGGACGCCCTCGGGCGCGGGCGCCGTGACCTGGACGGCGTCGAGCAGGCCCGGGAAGCGGAGGTCGATGTCCGTGCGGCGGAGCGAGATCACCCGAGAGGTGCCGCGGACCTCGGTCGCCATCAGCCCCGACTCCCTCAGCACCTTCAGGTGGTGCGAGAGCGTGGACTTGGCGATCGGGTAGCTGAGCCGCCCGCACACCATCGGGCCGCCCTCGTACAGGGTGCGGGCGATGTCGCGGCGGATGGGGTCGCTCAGGGCATGCAGGACCTTGTTCAGGGAGATCTCCCCCCGGTCAGGGTGGAACAGTTCAGCACGCACGGCCGGCCTCCTCGTCGATGTTTCTCGTTTCGGTGTCCGCAACCGGCCGCCGCCACCACATCCGGACCGCGGCGCCCTGCCCCCGCCACTCAAGCGCTACTCAAGCCCTACTCAAGTTCGACATCTTGCGAACTTGAGGCATCGTAGCGGAAGCGGTCACTCACGAGACATCACCCACACGGCAGCCGAAGCGCCGGGGCGGAGAAGTGGATACGGACGGACGGCGCGGACGGCATCCGCGGGGGTTCGGATGCCGTCCGCCGTCCCGTACAGCGCGCCGCGGCCTGCCGGCCGCCCCTGCGCGCTCCCACTCCTCGACAATATTCGATGTTCACCGAATATCGCAAGAGTCCGCCTGACCCCACATCAGGAGAAGGCTCCGGCGGCCGCCTTCACCCTTGACACCCCTTCGGCCCGCCCGGCACCCTTCCATTGAACAGAATTTCACTTCCACAATGCGGAAGGATCCTTGTTCCATGGGCCCTCGCGAGCCGCGTTTCAATGTGAACCTCTCCATCCTCTTCACCGAACTTCCTCTTCTGGAACGTCCGGCTGCCGCCGCGGCGGCGGGCTTCACGGCCGTCGAGCTGTGGTGGCCCTGGCCCGGGGTGGCCGTACCCGCGCCGGCCGAGCTCGACGCCCTGCGGCGGGCGCTGGACGAGGCGGGCACCCGGCTGGTCGGGCTGAACTTCTACGCGGGGGTGCTCCCGGGCCCGGACCGCGGTGTGCTCTCGCTGCCCGGCGCCGGTTCCGACGACTTCCGCGCCAACCTCGACGTGGCCGCCGACTTCGCGGCGCGCACGGGCTGCACCGCGATCAACGCCCTCCACGGCAACCGCCTCCCCGGCCTCGACCACGCGGCACAGGACGCCCTGGCCCTGGAGAACCTGGTGCGCGCCGCCCGCGCCGCGGACCGGGTGGGGGCCGTCCTGCTCATCGAGGCGCTCAACGCCGCCGAGTCGCCGGACTACCCCGTCGTCACCTCGGCGCGGGCGGTCGAGCTGGTCGAGGAGGTGAACACGGCGAGCGGACTGGGCAACGCCCGCTTCCTGATGGACCTTTACCACCTCTCCATGGGCGGCGAGGACCTGCCCGCCGTCATCGAGCGGCACGCCGGCGTGACCGGGCACGTCCAGATCGCCGACAACCCCGGGCGCGGCGCGCCGGGCACCGGGGCGCTGGACTTCGGCGCGCTCCTCGGCCATCTGGACAAGGCCGGCTACGACGGCTGGGTGGGCCTGGAGTACCGGCCCGCCGGGGCGAGCGCCGACAGCTTCGGCCGGCTGGAGGCGCTGGGCCGCCGCGCAGGCTGACCCGCTCCCCCGCAGCCCTCCGCTCTCCCCCCCCCGACCCCGCACGAGAAAGGCCCTCCGCATGCCCACCGCACTCCCCCGCGTCGCCTGGATAGGACTCGGCGTCATGGGCTCGCCCATGTCGGAGCACCTGCTCAAGGCCGGGTACCCCGTCACCGGGCACACCCTTGAGGCGCACAAGCTCGACCGGCTCGCCGCCGCCGGCGGCACGCCCGCGGCCACGGTCGCCGAGGCGGTCCGCGGCGCCGATGTGATCGTCACCATGCTCCCGGCCGACCCGCACGTCGAGGCGGTCGCCTACGGGGAGGACGGCGTCCTCGCGCACGCCCGGCCGGGCGCCCTGCTGATCGACATGTCGACGGTGGCCCCTCGTACGTCCGTCGCCCTCGCCGCGGCCGCGACGGCCGGCGGCAAGGGCGTACGCGTCCTGGACGCCCCCGTCTCCGGCGGCGAGGCCGGGGCCGTGGAGGGGGTGCTGTCCGTCATGGTGGGCGGCGCGGCGGCGGACTTCGCGGCCGCGGAGCCGCTCCTCGCCACCTTCGGCACGACCGTCGCCCGGTGCGGCGGCCATGGCGCCGGGCAGACCGTGAAGGCCGCCAACCAGCTGATCGTCGCCGTCACCCTCCAGGCGTGCGCGGAGGCCGTCGTCCTCCTGGAGAAGTCCGGCGCGGACCTGGCCACCGCGCTGGACGTGCTCGGCGGCGGCCTGGCCGGCTCGGCCGTCCTCAGCCGCAAGCGGCACAACTTCCTCGCCCGCGAGTTCGCCCCCGGCTTCCGTCTCGACCTGCACCACAAGGACATGGGCATCGTCATGGACGCCGCCCGCGCCGTCGGGGCCGCCCTCCCCCTCGGGAGCGCCGCCGCGACCCTGGTGGCCTCGGCCCGCGCGCGCGGCGACGGCGGGCTGGACCACTCCGCGCTGCTGCGCGGTGTCGAGCTCCTGTCGGGGACGGCGTCATGACCACCGCCCGGACGCCGGCCGCCCGTACGCCCGCCGGACGACCGCCCGCCGCCCGGATGCCCGCCATGGAGGCGGCCGTACGGATCATGAAGGACGAGGGCGTCGACATCGCCTTCGGCTGCCCCGGGGCCGCGATCCTGCCGCTGTACAAGGCGATGGAGACCGTGGGCGGCATCGAGCACCTCATCGTCCGGCACGAGGAGGGCGCGACGCACATGGCCGACGGGTGGGCCCGTACCAACGGCCGCGTCGGCGTCGCCCTGGCCACCTCCGGGCCCGGCGGCACCAACCTCGTCACCGGGCTCTACACCGCGTTCGCCGACTCCGTGCCGATGCTGTGCGTCACCGGGCAGGCCGTCTCCACCAAGCTGCACCAGGAGGCGTTCCAGGCGGTCGACATCGTGGAGATCGTCCGCCCGGTCACCAAGTGGGCCACGCAGATCAAGGAGGCCGCGCAGATCCCCTGGGCCTTCCGGGAGGCGTTCCGCGTCGCCCGCGAGGGGCGGCCCGGCCCGGTGCTGATCGACATCCCGGTCGACCTCGCCGCGCGCGAGATCCGCTACGACCCCGCCCTCGACACCCGGCTGCCCGTCGCCACCGTCGCGCCGCACCCGCCGCGCGTCGAGGCTGCCCTGGATCTGCTGCTGGCGGCCGAGCGGCCGCTGGTGCTGGCGGGCGGCGGGGTGATCCTCGCGGAGGCGGCGGCCGAACTGCGCGCGCTGGTGGAGTATCTGAGGGTGCCGTTCCAGGTCACCCTCATGGGCAAGGGCGTCATCGAGGACGACCACGAGCTCAACATGGGCACCACCGGCATCCAGACCTCCCAGCGGTACGCCAACGCCTCGTTCCTGGAGTCCGACTTCGTGCTCGCGGTCGGCGCCCGCTTCGGCGACCGGCACACGGGCGGCGACCTCTCCGTCTACCGGGGCGGGCGGACGTTCGTCCACGTCGACATCGAACCCTCGCAGCTGGGCAAGGTCATCGAGCCGGACCTCGGCGTCGTCTCCGACGCCCGGCTGTTCCTCACCGCGCTGCTGGCCGCCGCCCGGGCCCGCGCCCGCCGGGCGCCCCTCACCTCCTGGGAGCCGTGGGCCCGGCGCTGCCGGACGCTCAAGCGCACGCTCGTCCGCCGCGAGGACTTCGACACCGTCCCCGTCAAGGCGCCCCGCGTCTACAAGGAGATCAACGAGATCTTCGGCGAGGACACCTACTTCGTCACCGCCATCGGCCTCTACCAGATCTGGGGCGGCCAGCATCAGAAGGCCCACCGGCCCCGTCATTACCAGGTCTGCGGCCAGGCCGGGCCGCTCGGCTGGGAGGTGCCGGCCGCGATCGGGGTGAAGAAGGCGCTCCAGGGGATGGGCCGGGGCGACACCGAGGTCGTGGGCATCGTGGGCGACTACGGCTTCCAGTACACGGTCGAGGAGCTGGCGGTCGCCGCGCAGTACGACATCCCGTGCGTCCTGATCATGCTGAACAACGCCTACCTCGGCCTCATCCGCCAGGCCTCGGCCGGCTACGGCATGAACTACCAGGTCGACGTGCACTACGACGAGACCGGCACCGACCACGTCAAACTGATGGAGGCGTACGGCTGTTCAGGGCGGCGCGTGGTGGATCCGGCGGACATCCGGCCCGCCGTCGAGTGGGCCCGCGAGCGGGCGGTCGCCACCTCGCGGCCGGCGCTCGTCGAGATCCTCATCGAGCGGGAGGCGAACACCCCGCACGGCCCGGACATCGACGCCGTGCGGGAGTTCGAGCCGCTGCCCTCCGACTGAGACCGGCGGCGGCGCGTACCGGCGTTCCGCACCCGTGCGAGGGCGCGGCGGTGGCGTAGGCGCCCCTTCGCGCCCGTGCGCCACCGCCGTCCGGCACTCCCCCGGCGGGCGCCGGGGGCGCGCCCGTCCGCTTCGTGATTCGCTCCCCCGGCGCGCCCGCATCGTGGACGATGGGCCCGTACTCATCACCTGCGGACAACGTTGCTGGAGCCGAAGATGGCCAAGAGCGTGCCGGTTCACTGCCCGACGTGTCGTCGGGAGCACTCCTTCACCCCACCCACCTTCCCTTGCGCGTGCGGCGCCCCGCTCACCCTTCCCGTCCTTCCCGACGCCACACCGGAGTTACTGGCCCACCGCACGTGGCGCGACTCCTGGGTGGCCGTGCGCTGCCCCTCCTGCGACCGCCAGGACCAGTGGCCGCGACCGGAGTTCGGCTGCTCGTGCGGCACCGTCGTGCGACTGCCGGTGCAGCCCGTGCGCGAGTCGCCGGCGGACGCGGGCCCGCCCACGGCCGCGGCGCTGCGCCCCGATTTCCGGCCGGTCGCCATCCGTACCGCGGAGGACGCGGTGGTGGCGGCCGAGCGCTATCTCACCTGGCTCGGCTTCACGGGCGTCACCCGTCCGGGTGCGGCTCCCGACTCCGGTGTTGACCTGCGTGGCGTGGGCCTGGTCGCCCGGGTCGACCCGACGACCCTGCCCACGTCCCTGCGCGCCGTGGAGTGCCTCTGGCTGCACGGTCTGATCGACTCCGCGTCGGGGGTCTTCTTCTCCCTGGCGGGCTACGAGCGCGAGGGGCGCGCCCGCGCGGACGAGCTGGGCATGCCCCTCTTCGTGATGGACCTGACCGGCACTCCGCAGCCGCTCAACGGCCCCGCAGACGCGCTCCTCGAACAGGGCCCGAACTGATCGCCGGAACCGCGAACCTCAATTCTTCCTCTGAACCGGCGCCGTTCGATGGCGAGTTGGGGACCGCCGGGCGGAAACTCTTTGTGGGCCCGCGAAACGTACGGGGGATCGCGGGCCCTCCACGCCAGGTCTGTCCGGCGGGTCAAGGGGAAGTCCCGCCGGACAGGTCCTAGGGCGTCACGGCCGCCGTCGCCGCGGCCCGCAGGACCTCGGTGGCCCGCTCCCGCAGCTCCACCTTGCGGACCTTGCCGCTGACCGTCATCGGGAACTCCGGCAGCACCCGCAGATGGCGCGGGACCTTGTAGTGGGCGAGCCGGCCGCGGCAGTACCGGGCGAGCTCGTCACGGGTGAGGGTGTCGGCGGGGTCTCGGAGTATCACACAGGCCATGATCTCCTCGCCGTACTTCTCGTCGGGGACGCCGATGACCTGGACGTCGGCGATCTTGGGGTGGGTGTGCAGGAACTCCTCGATCTCCCGCGGGTAGACGTTCTCCCCGCCCCTGATGATCATGTCCTTGATCCGGCCGACGATCCGGACGTAGCCGTCCTCGTCCATCGTCGCGAGGTCGCCGGTGTGCATCCAGCGCTCCTCGTCGACGGCCTCGGCGGTGCGCTCGGGCTCCTCCCAGTAGCCGAGCATCACCGAGTAGCCCCGGGTGCACAGCTCCCCCGGCTCGCCGCGGCCCACGGTGGCGCCGGTGGCCGGGTCGACGACCTTGACCTCGATGTGCGGCAGGACCCGGCCGACGGTGCCGGTGCGGCGCGCCAGGTCGTCGTCGCGGCGGGTCTGCGTGGAGACCGGCGAGGTCTCCGTCATCCCGTAGCAGATGGCCACCTCGGCCATGTGCATCTCGGTGACCACCCGCTTCATCACCTCCTCCGGGCAGGGCGAGCCGGCCATGATCCCGGTGCGCAGCGAGGAGAGGTCGTGGGCGGCGAAGTCGGGGAGACCCAGCATCGCGATGAACATGGTGGGGACGCCGTAGAGCGAGGTGCAGCGCTCGCTCTGCACGGCGCGCAGGGTGGCGGCGGGGTCGAAGGACGGGGCCGGGATGACGGCGCAGGCGCCGTGCGAGGTGATCGCGAGGTTGCCCATCACCATGCCGAAGCAGTGGTAGAAGGGCACCGGCAGGGCGACCCGGTCGGCCTCGGTGTAGCCGAGGAGCTCCCCGACGAAGTAGCCGTTGTTGAGGATGTTGTGGTGGGAGAGGGTGGCGCCCTTGGCGAAGCCCGTGGTGCCCGAGGTGTACTGGATGTTGACGGGGTCGTGGCAGCCGATCCGCGCCTCGCGTTCGGCGAGCCGCGCGGGGTCCACCCCCTCGCCGAGGCGGACGAGACCGGTCCAGGTGGGGTCGTCGATATAGACGACATCGCGCAGGGCCGGGCAGTCGGCGCGGACCTGCTCGACCATCCGGCGGTAGTCACTGGTCTTGTGTTCGACGGAGGCGACGAGCACGCTCACCCCGGCCTGGCGCAGGACGTGGGCCAGCTCGTGGACGCGGTAGGCGGGGTTGATGTTCACCATGACGGCGCCGACGCGGGCGGTGGCGTACTGGACCATCACCCACTCGGGGCAGTTGACGGCCCAGATCCCGACCCGGTCGCCCTTCGCCACCCCCTTGGCGAGCAGCCCGAGCGCGACCTCCTCCACGGCCCGGCCGAATTCCGCGTAGGTCCAGCGGCGGCCGCTCGCGGTGTCGACCAGCGCGTCGCGGTCGCCGAATCGTTCGACGGTGAAGGCGAGATCGGCGCCGATGGTGTCGTCGATCAGCGGGACGGCGGTGGTCCCCGCCGTGTACGAGGGTGTGGTCACCGGTGGTCTTCCTCTCGGTACTCGTGCCCGCCGCCCCGCGCGGTGCGGTCGCGCAGCTCGACACGGCGGATCTTGCCGGACACGGTCTTGGGCAGCTCGGCGAACTCCAGGCGGCGCACCCGCTTGTAGGGGGCGAGCGTGGCGCGGGAGTGCGCGAAGAGCGCCTTCGCGGTGGCGGGGCCGGGCTCCCAGCCGTCGGCGAGGACGACGTACGCCTTGGGGACGGCGAGCCGCAGCGGGTCGGGGGCGGGGACGACGGCCGCCTCGGCGACGGCCTCGTGCTCCAGGAGGGCGCTCTCCAGCTCGAAGGGGGAGATCTTGTAGTCGCTGGCCTTGAAGACGTCGTCGGCGCGGCCGATGTAGGTGATGCGGCCGTCGGCGTCACGGGAGCCGATGTCGCCGGTGCGGTAGTAACCGCCCGCCATGGCCTCGGCGGTGCGCTCGGGGTCGCCCTCGTAACCGGTCATCACGCCGACCGGGCTCGCGGAGAGGTCGAGGGCGATCTCGCCCTCGGTGGCCGGTTCGCCCGTGCCGGGGTCGAGGAGGACAACGGAGAAGCCGGGGCTGGGGCGCCCCATGGAGCCCACCTTCAGCGGCTGGCCGGGCGGGTTGGCGATCTGCACGGAGGTCTCGGTCTGGCCGAAGCCGTCGCGGACGGTCATGCCCCAGGCGCGCCGCACGGTCTCGATGACCTCGGGGTTGAGCGGCTCGCCGGCGGCGACGGCCTCGCGCGGCGGGGTGCGCAGCGCGCCGAGGTCGGCCTGGATGAGCATCCGCCACACGGTGGGCGGCGCGCAGAAGGTCGTCACCCCCGCGCGGTCCATCTCGCTCATCAGCCGGGCGGCGTCGAAGCGGGTGTAGTTGTGCACGAAGACGGTGGCTTCGGCGTTCCACGGGGCGAAGAGATTGGACCAGGCGTGCTTGGCCCAGCCGGGCGAGGAGATGTTGAGGTGGACGTCGCCAGGGCGCAGTCCGATCCAGTACATGGTCGTCAGGTGTCCGACGGGATACGAGACATGGGTGTGCTGGACGAGCTTGGGGCGGGCGGTGGTTCCTGAGGTGAAGTAGAGCAGGAGGGGGTCGTCGGCGAGGGTGGGGCCGTCGGGGATGAAGATGTCGCCGGGGTGGGCGGTGCGGGCGTGGCTCCCATGGGCGTCGCGGCAACCATCCTGGGAGGGCGCGTAAGTCTGGTGGTTCTCGTAGACCTCGCGACGCGCGTGGTCCTCGAAATCCTCGCGGCCTTCGTGGTCCTTGTGGTCCTTGTGGTCCTTGTGGTCCTTGTGGTCCTTGTGGTCCTCGTAGGCGAGCCAGGGCGCCGGGGCGCCGCCGCCCACCGCGATCCGGGTGTAGCCGCCGGGGACGTCCGCGAACTTCTCCGTGTCCCCGGCCCTGACGATCACATGGGCGGCCCGGCCGCGCTCGACCCGGTCGGCCAGGTCCGCGGTGCCGAGCAGCGGGGTGGCGGGGATGACGACGGCGCGCAGCTTCATCGCGGCGAGGGCGGTCTCCCACAGCTCGGTCTGGTTGCCGAGCATGACGAGGATCCTGTCACCTGCCCGTACGCCCTTCGCCCGCAGCCAGTTGGCGAGCCGGGACGAGCTCCGGCGCAGCTCGTCGAAGGAGTGCCGGGACTCGCGTCCGTCCTCCTCCACGATCCACAGCGCGGTGCGGTCGTTGCCCTCGGCCAGGGTGTCGAACCAGTCGAGCGCCCAGTTGAACTCCCGGGGGCGGGGCCAGACGAAGCCCTCGTACGCCGTCCGGTAGTCGTCCCGGTGGGCCAGCAGGAAGTCCCGGGCCGACCGGAACTCCTCGGTCGCCGAACGGCTCGTCCCGTCCGCGTCTGTCAGGCTCATGGACGTCATATGTCCTCCAGATTGCAGGGCACGCCGCCGGGCCCGCTGGTTAGCATCGTGCGACGGTGATCTGAGTCTCACCACCCCCGGACGGGGGTGGCCGCATTTCATTGGATACGGAGATTCCGACTCCGGGTCCGGACCGGGGAGGCAGCGATGGGGGACGCGGACGGGACCGCGGAGGTACGCGCGGCGCTGCTGCGGATGCGCAGGGGCGCGGGCCTGCCGGTCGCCTTCGGCGGCCTGCTGGCCGCCTCCCGGCAGTTGCGGATATCGGACTTGTCCGGGACCGCGACGCCCGCCCTGCGCGGGCTGGCCATCCGCCCCGGAAGCGGACTGGGCGGCAAGGTCGCGGCCGTGGGCCGGCCGCTGTCCGTCACGGACTACCACTCCTCGCACGTGATCACGCACGAGTACGACGCGGCGGTGGCCACGGAGGGGCTGCGCTCGGTGATGGCGGTGCCCGTCGTCGTACGGGGCCGGGTCCGCGGGGTGCTCTACGGCGCGCTGCGGCGGCCCCTCCCCCTCGGTGACCGCGCGCTGACCACGGCGGTCGACGCGGCGCGCGAGCTGGAACAGGCGCTGGCCGTGCAGGACGAGGCCCTGCGGCTGCTGTCGGTGGCCCGTCAGCCGACGACGGCGGATCCGGCGATGTGGGAGGAGGTCCGCGAGGCCCACGGCGAACTCCGGGCCCTCGCGCACCGCGTCACCGACCCGGCCCTCCGCCAGGACCTCCTCGCGGCGTGCCGGCGCCTCGCCCTGGCCTCCTCCGGGGGCCTGCGCGCGGGTGGCGCGGACGGAGGGCCGGCGGGGGCCCCGCGCGCCGGTCTGTCGCCGCGTGAGGTCGATGTGCTGGCGTGCGTGGCGTCGGGGGCGACGAACGCGGGGGCGGCCGAGCGGCTGGGACTCCGGCCGGAGACGGTCAAGAGCTATCTGCGGTCCGGCATGCGGAAGCTGGGGGTGCACACCCGGCTGGAGGCGGTGGTGGCTGCGCGGAAGGCGGGGGTGCTGCCGTAGAGGGCGCTGCCGTAGGGGGCGCGGGCGGGGTGCTGCCGTCCGTACTCCGGACGGCTCCCGGGGCCCGTGTCAAAGAAGTGTCAAAGGAGTGGCACTCAGGGTCAACAGGCTGTCAATGAGGCGCTTCGCCGGGCGTGGGACGGGCATAGCGTGAGCGGGCCGCACGACGTGGCGGGCGGCTCGTCCCACCACGTCCGCGACATGCCGCGGCACGTCTTCCCGACTTCGTCCCACGGGCCGTACCCACCGACGCACGGAGCAACACGTTCCGGCCCGTACCGACACCTCGTTCGTTCCGGCCCGTACCGACACCTCGCGACACCTCGCAACGCGACACCGCGCAACACGCCCGACACCTCGCAACCCATTCGACACACTCGACACTCCTTCGAGGACCGTCATGCACCTGAGCCGTACCCCCGCCGAGGCCGCCGCCATAGCCGCCGTCGACAGCCCGCAGGCCGACGAGGGGGAACCCTCCGAACCATCCCATCCGGCCGGGCGGGCTCCCGAGCGCGCGCTCTACGTCCCCGTCCGGCCCTGCCCCAGTGGTTTCGCCCTGCGGGTCTTCCGGTCGCCACTCGGCGACCGCACCGCCGTCGCCTTCACCACCGAGCGACGGCTTTCCGACGTCCTGGGCCCCGGCCAGCCGTCCGTACGCCTCGCGCTGCCGGCCGTACGCGCTCTCGCCGCGCCACTCGGCGTCGCCCTCGTCTCCGTCGATCCCCAGCTCACGGCACCCGCGGTGCGGCCCGGTGTGCCGGAGGGGACCGCACAGCTGCCGCCCCTTCCCGGCTGAGCCGGTCGGACCCGACCGCACCGCCCTCTCACTTGCCGGCTCACCCGCTGGAGACACCCATGTCCGTACCCCTCGCCCCCCGATCCCGCACCCCGCTTCCCGAACAGCCCGCACCGGCCGCCGAGGTCTGGCCCGCGTCCACCCGGGTGCTGCCCGGCGGTGACCTGGCCGTCGGGGGCGTGCCGCTCGCCGAGCTCGCCGACCGCTTCGGCACCCCCTCCTACGTCATCGACGAGGACGAGGTGCGGGCCAGGGCGCGCGCCTGGCGCGCCGCGCTCCCGACCTCCGACGTCGCCTACGCCGGGAAGGCGTTCCTCTCCCGGGCGATGATCCGCTGGATCGAGGAGGAGGGTCTGCACCTGGACGTATGCTCGGCCGGGGAGCTGGAGCTCGCCGCGCTCACCGGGTTCCCGGCGGAGCGGATCGTCCTGCACGGCAACGCCAAGAGCCCGGACGACCTGCGGACCGCGCTGCGCCTGGGCGTGGGCCGTGTCGTCGTCGACAGCGCCGGCGAGGTCGCGCGGCTCGCCGCGCTGGTGCCGCCGGGGGCCCGCCAGCGGGTGCTGGTGCGGGTCGTGCCGGACGTGGCGGCCGGGGCGCACGCGGCCGTCCGTACGGGGGTGGCGGGCCAGAAGTTCGGGCTGCCGCTCGCGGGCGGCGAGGCCGAGGACGCGGTGGCCCGGATCCTCGGCCAGCACCGGCTCGAGCTCACGGGGCTGCACTGCCACCTCGGTTCGCAGATCACCGGCCTGGAGCCGTACGTCACGGCGGTGCGGCGGCTCGTCCCGTTCCTCGCCGTGCTGCGCGAGCGCCACGGCGTGACCTTCCCCGAGCTCGACCTCGGCGGCGGTTTCGCGATCGCCTACCGGGAGGGCGAGCCGACCGTCGACCCGCGGGCGTACGCGGAGCGGGTGTGCGGTGAACTCGTCCTGCAGTGCGCCCGGTTCGACCTGCCCGTGCCGCGGCTGACCGTGGAGCCGGGGCGCTGGATAGCGGGCCCGGCGGGCGTGGCACTGTACCGGGTCCTCGCGGTCAAGCACACGGGCGAGCGTACGTTCGTCGCGGTGGACGGAGGGATGAGCGACAACCCGCGCCCGGCGCTGTACGGCGTCCGCTACACGGTCCGGCTCGTGGGCCGCGCGTCCGGAGAGGCACCGCGTGCCATGACGGTGGTGGGCCGGCACTGCGAGGCGGGCGACGTGCTCGCCGAGGACGTGCCGCTGCCCGGCGACATCCGGCCGGGCGACGTGCTGGCCGTGCCGGCCTCCGGCGCGTACCACCTGTCGATGGCGTCCGCGTACAACCTCGTCGGCAGGCCGCCGGTCGCGGCCGTGTCGGGAGGCCGGGCCAGGCTGCTCGTGCGCCGGGAGACGCTGGAGGACCTGCGGAGCAGGGACCTGGGGGACTGAGGCGGGGCCGGTTCGGGGAGCAGGCGGACGGGGGCAGGGGTCCCGAGGTCGGGCAGCGGCCCGTCGGGGAGGTCGAAGAGCCCGGTCCCGTGCGGGTCGCGGAAGGTCCGCGGGCCGGGGCTCAGCTGTTCGAAGGCGGGGCGCGGGCGGGTGAGGCCGCACCAGGTCCGGGCGCCCTTGACGGAGGCGGGGCCGAAGGCGGCGAGATAGCGCGCGAGGAGCCGCCCGAGGTGAAGGGTTCGCCTTTCGCCGTCTCCCCCGGGCCGGCCCAGGCCCCGAGGGTCGTCCAGGCGGCGGCCCCGGCACGCCCTCACAGGGCCCGCGGGGTGACCTGGACGAGCGGGAGCAGGGCCCGCGCGGCGGCGGCCAGGTCGGCGGGGGCGTATCCGGGCCACCGGGCTCCTGGAGGGTGCGCGGGCGCTCGGCGAGGAGGCCCTCGGCGAAGGAAGCCACGAGGTGCGGGTCGAGGGCGGCGAGCCGCTTGCCGTGGGAGCCCTGGAAGGCCGGCTCGTGGACGGGCCGGAGGAGCGGGTACAGGGCGTGGGCGTCGGGGCGCCGACCAGGTGGATGGTGCCGCGCGTCAGGGGGCGCGGACGGCGGCGCGCGAGGCCGGCAGACCGGAGAGCGCCTCGGGGTCGAAGCCGTCGAGGCGGGCGGCGAGCGCGCGGTAAGGCTCCATGGGCGACTGTGCCTGGAGGCCGGTCAGGTGCCCGACGGCGTCGAGCGCGGGGAGGGCGGCGCGGCGGAGCAGGAGGCGGCGGTCCAGCAGGGCGCGGTTGAGAGCGCGTACGGTCAGGGTGGGAGACGCGTCAGTCGTCATGCGCTCACACTGGAAGCGAAGACGATCATGTCCGGTCACCTTCCGTCCGCGCCTGGGTCCGCTGTCCGTAATTTGGTCCGTATATCCTGTTCTGCGGTCCAGTGATGAGCGAGAGGGAAGAGTGCCCCCATGTCGGAGAACCCGCCTCGCCGTCAGCGGCCGACGCCGAAGAAGCACTCCTGGCTCCGGCCGTCGCCCGCCCGGGCGGGCGAGGCCGACACCCCGCCCGCGCCGGCGCCGCCCGGCCCGACGAACGGCGCGGGCAGCATCGTCCACGCGGCCGTCTACCGCGACGGGCACCGGATCAGCACCCCGACCTCGCTGGCCGACACCTACCGGCAGCTGCGCGAGCAGCCGGACGGCATGGCGTGGATCGGCCTGCACCGCCCGACGGAAAGCGAACTGGTCTCGCTGGCCGAGGAGTTCGACCTCCACCAGCTGGCCGTGGAGGACGCCCTGGAGGCCCACCAGCGCCCGAAGCTGGAGCGCTACGGCGACACCCTCTTCGTCGTGCTGCGCGCGGCCCGCTATCTCGACGCCTCGGAGGAGGTCGACTTCGGCGAGCTCCACATCTTCGTCGGCCACGACTTCGTGATCACGGTCCGGCACGGCGCGGCCCCGGACCTCTCCGCCGTCCGCCGCCGCATGGAGAGCACTCCGGAGCTGCTGGCACTGGGCCCCGAGGCGGTGCTCTACGCGATCCTCGACGCGGTCGTCGACGGCTACGCCCCGGTCGTGTGGGGCGTCCAGAACGACATCGACGAGATCGAGACCGAGGTCTTCGGCGGCGACCCCGAAGTCTCCCGCCGCATCTACGAACTGGCCCGCGAAATGGTCGAGTTCCAACGCGCCACCCGCCCCTTGGTAGGCATGCTGCACGGCCTCATGGCCGGCTTCACCAAATACGGCACCGACGACGAACTCCAGCGCTACCTCCGCGACGTCGCCGACCACGTCACCCACACCAGCGAACGCGTCGACGGCTTCCGCTCGGCCCTGGCCGACATCCTGGCCGTCAACGCGACGCTGGTCACGCAGCAGCAGAACGCGGAAATGCGCGCACTGGCGGAAGCGGGCTTCGAACAGAACGAGGAGATCAAGAAGATCTCGTCGTGGGCGGCGATCCTGTTCGCGCCGACGCTGGTGGGCACGATCTACGGCATGAACTTCGACAACATGCCGGAGCTGCACTGGGCGGGCGGGTATCCGTTCGCGATTGTGCTGATGGCGGTGGTGTGTACGAGCCTGTACGTCATCTTCAAACGGCGGGACTGGCTGTAGGCACTCAGCCCACACGGGGGGCACCGCCCGGCACAGTCGCCGCTCACCACGCTCCGCCCACATCAAGCCGGTCACGCTGGGCGGCGAGCACACGGCAGACAACCCGCAAAGCGCACATTGGATCTGCAACGTCCGCCAGGGAGACGTCTGGGGCCCCTGCGGGGGAGGGAACAGCACCCCGAGTGATCACCAAGCGCCACTCGCGCTCTGCCTCCGTCGGATAATTCGGTGGCCCCGTCGTTCGCCGGCACCAGGCCTGTGCCGTGACGTCAGTGTGTGCTCGCGACCACTGACAACGCCCGCGACGGCCCAGTAGCCCCCTCTGGACCTGCCCCGGGCGGGCGGGGCCGACGGAACCAGGTAACGTCTTTGTCATGTTCTTCCAGACGCCGATTTGCGAGTGAGCGCGTGACGGGCCCCCGCTGACGTCCCTCGACGTCGCCGCACCCGTCCCCCACCGATGAATCCGTAGATCACTTCACATCACCACCGGGAGAACCCGTGACCGACAGCAAGAACATCAACAACCCCGTGGGCCAGGGCGGCGGCCAGCGCAAGAAGCTGTCCCGCGCCGAACGGCAGAACAACGGTCCGCACCGCAACCTCGACCGCCAGGGCGCCGCCGCCCAGAAGGCGGAGCTGGTCCGCAAGATGCGCGAAAAGGCACGCGCGGCTGAGGCCGCCGGGCAGGCGAGCGACGACACCGCACAGAGCTGACGCACCCGCCGCAGGGCGGCACCCCACGGGTCAGGGCCCGGACCGCGACGCACGGTCCGGGCCCTGCCGCCGTATCGGGGATCCGCCGATGCCACATAAAGCTCGGCGGCAGCCTGGATCCATTCCCCGAAGGCCCCGTCCCTGACGAACCCAAGGGATACGAAGCCCCCGCCCCGTCAGCCGATCTGGCGCCGCACCAGCTCATGAAACAGCCCCGCCCTCTCCGCCAGAAGGGCCGCAGGCGCCCCCTGTTGGACGATGCGGCCGTCCTTCATGACGATCACCCGGTCCGCGTCCATGACCGTCGACAGCCTGTGGGCGATCACGATGCGCGTGGCGCGCAACGCCCGTGTGGCGTCGATGACCACGCGTTGCGCCTCGTTGTCGAGGGCGCTCGTGGCCTCGTCGAAGAAGAGGACGCGGGGTTTGCGGACGAGGGCTTGGGCGATCATGAGGCGTTGGCGCTGGCCGCCGGAGACGGTGGTGCCGCCGTCGGAGAGCATCGTGTGCATGCCCATGGGCATGGCCTTGATGTCGTCGGCGAGGCCCGCCATGGTCGCCGCCTCCCATACCTCCTCCAGGGAGTACGTGCCGTCGCCGCGGATGCAGTCGAGGATCGGGCCGGAGAAGGGGCGGGCGTGCTGGAGGACGACGCCGCACTGGCGGCGCACGGCAGCCTGGTCGAGGGAGGTCAGGTCCTGGCCGTCGTACAGGACGCTGCCGGAGGACGGGGTGGCGAAGCCGATGAGCAGGCGCAGGAGGGTCGACTTGCCGCAGCCGCTGGGGCCGACGACGGCGACGAACTCGCCCGGGTGGACCTGGAACGAGAGGCCGTCGAGGACCGGTGGGCCGTCGGCGGTGTAGCGGTAGGAGAGGTTCACGGCCTCGATCGCGCCGGTCAGGTCCCCGGGGAGCGCGGCGGCCGGCCGTACCTCCGGGGGTTCCTGGAGGAGGGGCCTGAGCTGTTCGAACATCGGCCGCACCGCCGCCGCCGAGACGAGCGCGCCCGTCAGCTGGGTGACGGAGGACAGCAGCATCGTCACCGCGGTGCCGAAGGTGAGGAACTCACCGGCGGACATCGTGCCCCGGGCCGGGCCGGCCAGCAGCACGAACATCATGAGGGTGCACAGCGGCAGGCTGACCGCGTTGAGCACCGTGACGGCGTTCTTGATCCGGCCGATGCGCCGGTGCAGCTCGCGGGTACGTGCGAACTCCCGGGCCCACGCGGCGTACGCGAAGCTCTCGGCCGCGGCGACGCGGAGCTTGGGCAGGCCGCGCAGGGTCTGGAACGCCTGGTTGTCCAGCTTGTCGCCCAGCTTGATCAATTGCCGTTGGTAGCGCAGCTGCCACAGCCCCAGGGCCAGGAAGACCGTGGCGACGACGAGCAGCAGGGCGAGCACCGCCAGCGCCAGGGGGACGCTGTGGACGAGCAGCAGCACGAGGTTCATCGCGCCGACGGCGCCCGCCTGTACGCACACCGACCCGACTCCGGAAAGCACTCGGCGGATGGAGCTGACGGCCATGGCGGCACCGGCCAGTTCGCCGGTGGACCGGCCGGCGAAGAACGTCGTCGGCAGTCGCAACAGCCGGTCCCACACGGCCGGCTGGAGCGTGGCCTCGACGCGGCCCTCCAGGCGCAGGACGGAGACGTTCTGGAGGAGCGTGAAGACGGCCGAGACGACGCTCGTCGCGACGAGCGCCAAGGCCGTCCGTACGATGAGGCCGCTCTCGGCCGCCGGTACGTACACGCCGAGCACCCTGCCCGTGGCGAGTGGTACGAGCGCGCCCAGGGCGACCGCGACCAGCCCGCCCAGGGCGAGACCGCGCAGTTCCGCGCGCGTACCGCGCAGGGCGAAGCGCAGCAGCCGCACCAGGGTCGGCCTCCCCTCGGGCAGGGGGCGGTAGAGCATGACGGCCCGCGGTTCGTACGCGGCGGCACCGTCCGCCCCGCCCACGCGTTCCCGGGTGCCGGTGGCCGGGTCGGCGGCCTCGTAGCCCCCGCGTCGCCACAGCAGCGCGACCGGCTTCCCGTCCTTCTCCCGCCGGCCGATCAGGGGCCCGCTGTTCTCGCGCCACCAGCGGCCGTCCAGCCTGACGGAGCGGGTGCGGATCCGCGAGGCGACGGCGATGCGCTCGACCGGGTCCGTACGCTCCGGTCCGGCGTCGGTGCCAGTGCCCGTGCCGGTGCCAGTGCCCGTGCCGGTGCCGGTGCCGGACGGTTCGGACAGGGTGATGCCCGCGTCCTCGGCGACCAGGCGGCACACGGCGAAGGTCGCGTCGGCACCCGCGCCACGGCCTCGCCGCCCCCTGCCCGCACGGTCGATCGAGGCCAGCAGCACCCGGTCCGCCTGCGTCCGGGCGGCCTCGCCGGCCTCGATGCCGGCCGCCGTACGGTCCTCGTGGGCGCGCTCCAGCCGCTCGATCCGGTCGTCCAGGGCGTACAGCAACCGGTACTGCTGATCGACCATGCCCTGCCACAGCGCCGCGTCGACGAGGAGGCAGCCCACCGTCTCCTCCCCGTAGCGCACGCCGCCCGGCGGGACCCGCATCCACAGGATGTCCTCGTCGGCCCCGCCCGCGTCCGGAGCGGTGGCGCGGCCGGCCCTGCCGTCCAGGGGTGCCTGGTAGAGCGCGCGCAGGCCGCGGCCGACGCCCCGCGCGAACGCGTCCTCCAACACCCCCTGTCCCCCGTACCACTCCTGACCCTCGTACTCCCGCCCGTACAGCTCCCGTAGTTCCACCCGCCGCAGCCGGCACCCCCTCAGCGGCCTGCCGATCAAGGTGTGCCGAGGGCCCTCGGCGGGGCCCAGCAGCAGCGTTCCCGCCTCCAGCCGGCCCAGGAAGTGCCAGTGCCCCTCCCGCGCCGCGTCGACGGCGAAGAGGTCGAGCTCGCCCGCCACCACGAGCCACAGTACGAGCGGGCCTTCCAGGGACAGGCTGCGCAGGCCCGCGCAGTCGGTCTCCGTGCCGAGCGCGCCCAGGGCCGCCACGACGGGGTCGGCGGCCGGCGGGGTGTCGTACGGGGTCGTCACGTCAGCGCTCCTCGACCAGCCGGGCGTACGGGCCCTGCCCGGCGGCCAGGTGTTCGTGCCTTCCGCGCTCCACGACCGTGCCCCGGTCCAGCACCACGATCTCGTCGCTGTCGCGCACCGTGCTCAGCCGGTGCGCGATGACCACGCAGGCGCAGCCGCGGCGCCGCAGGTTGTCGATGACGGTCTGTTCGGTCGCCGCGTCCAGCGCGCTGGTGACCTCGTCGAGGACCATCACGCTGGGGCGGCGCACCAGCGCGCGGGCGATCTCCAGGCGCTGGCGCTGGCCGCCGGAGAAGTTGCGGCCGTCCTGCTCGACGCGGCTGTGGATGCCGCCGGGGCGCCGGGCGACCACGTCGTACACGGCGGCGTCCTCCAGGGCGGCGACGACGTCCTCGTCCGGGACGGAGGGGTCCCACAGCGCGACGTTGTCGCGGACCGTGCCCTCGAAGAGGAAGACGTCCTGGTCGACGAAGGAGACGGAGGCGGCCAGCGCGGCGCGCGGGATGTCCTCCAGCCGCGTCCCGTCGATGCGGACCGTGCCCTCCCAGGGTGTGTGGAGACCGGACATCAGCCGGGAGACGGTGGACTTGCCGCTGCCGGAGCCGCCGACGAGCGCGACCTGCCGGCCGGGGCCGACCGAGAGGGAGAAGCCCTTCAGCAGCGGGGCGTCCAGGGGGCTGTAGCCGAAGGTGATGTTCTCGAGTTCCACATGGCCCTTGAGGCGGCGGGTGCCCGTGCCGGGGTCGCGGCGCGCGAACACCGGGTCGGCGGGGAAGTTCTCGACGTCCTTGAGCCGGGCGACGTCGGCCGCGAGCTCCTGGACGCGTCCGGCCACGCCGTTGAGGCGGGTGATCGGCGCGGTGAAGCCGGTCACGAGGGCCTGGAAGGCGACGAGGAGGCCGACCGAGAGGTGTCCCTCGACCGCCCGGAGGCCGCCGATCATCAGGATCAGGGCGCTGTTGAGGGCGGCGAGCGTGGGCGCGACGACGGCCAGCCAGGCGCTGGGCACGCCGAGCCGCTGCTGCGTGTCGAGGGTGACCGCGTGCTGTCCGGCCCAGCGGCGGAAGAAGCCGTCCTCGCCGCCGGTGGCCTTCATGGTCTCGATGAGCGTCAGGCCGTTGTAGGCGGTGTTGGTGAGCCGGGCGCTCTCCGCGCGCAGCTTCTGGGTCCCGGTGGCCCGGAGGCGGACGACGACACGCATGGCGACGACGTTGAGCAGGGCGATGCCGATCCCGACGACCGTCAGCTGGGGGTCGTACGTCCACAGCAGCACCGCGTAGAGGACGACGACGACCGCGTCCACGCCGGCGGCGGTCAGGTCCCTGGCCAGGGTCTCGGCGACCGCGTCGGTGGACCGCAGGCGCTGGACGAGGTCGGCGGGGTCGCGCTGGGCGAAGAAGGTGACCGGGAGTCTGAGCAGGTGGCGCAGGAAGCGGGCACCGCCCAGGGTGGCGGAGACGAGGCGCCCGCGCAGCAGGTTCGCCTGTTGGACGGCGGTGAGCGTGGCGGTGAGCACCAGGGTGGCCGCCATCGCCGCGAAGAGCACGCCGAGCGGGAACGTGCGGTCCCCGACGAGGAACGTGTCGATGTACGTACGGCTCAGCGCGGGCACCACCGCGCCGACGACCACGAGCAGGAGGCTCGCGAGGACGGCGGCGAGCATGGTGCCCGAGGTGCCGCGCAGCCGGGCCGGCAGGGAGCGTGCGGCGCCCGGCCCGCGGCCCGTGCGGCGGAAGTCCTCGCCGGGTTCGAAGGTGAGCACGACGCCGGTGAAGCTGGTGTCGAACTCGTCCATGGGGACGAACCGGCGGCCCTTCGCCGGGTCGTTGAGGTGGACGCCCCGGCGGCCGAGGCGGCGGCCCGTGCCGTCGTAGACGACGTAGTGGTTGAACTCCCAGAAGAGGACGGCCGGGGCACGCACCCCGGCGAGCGCGGCCAGGTCCATCTGCATGCCCTTGGCCTTGAGGCCGTGGCCGCGGGCGGCCTTGAGGAGGTTGCTCGCGCGGGAGCCGTCGCGGGAGACGCCGCACGCGATGCGCAGTTCCTCCAGGGGGACGAAGCGGCCGTGGTGGCCGAGGACCATGGCCAGCGCGGCGGCGCCGCACTCCACGGCCTCCATCTGGAGCACGGTGGGGGTGCGTACGGGCCGGGGCGTCCTGCCCCTGGGCGACGGCGCGGCCCCGCGGCGGCCGCCCGGTTTCCCGCCGGCCCGGCGCGCGCCGCCCCGGGGCTCGGGGCGGGCGCGACGGCGCCCGGCGGCCCGCGAGCGGGGGGCGGACGGCCGGAGGGCGGACGGCCGGGGCGGGTCCTGGGCGGGAGTCTGCTGCGGCACGGTCACGGGAGCAGCCAATCGACGGGGCGCTGAGCGGTGAGGTGGACGGAGCCGGTGACGGGCGTCGTGGAGTCGACGGCGTACGAGGGGCCGCCGTCCGTGGCGGACCCCGGGCCGGGGCGGGTGGAGGAGGAGGCGGTGGAGGCCGAGGCCGAACCAGCGACGGTGGAGGAGGAGGAGGAGGAGGCGGCCTGGCCCGCGGCCGGACCCGCGGCACCCGGGCTCCCGGTGGCACCGACGCCCCCGGCGGGACGGGTGGCTGCGGCAGGGGCGCTGGCCCTGACGGAACCAGCGGCCCCAGCGGACCCGGCGGGACCAGCGGAAGCACGGGAAGAAGCGGAAGCAGCGGGACCAGTGGAAGCGGCAGAAGCAGCGGAACCCACCGGACCAGCGCCACCGACCGCCCCCGCACCCCCGAGCCCCGCCGCCCCCTCCGACCCCGCCGACCCCTCCAGCTCCACGAGCACCGCCACCGGATCCCCCTTCCGGGAGAACTCCTCGGCGAGCCGCCGGTCACCGAGGAAGCCGGTGATCTGCGCCCGCGTCTGCGGCGCCCGGCCGACCGTCTTGACGCGGCCGCGCAGCGCTCCGCCCCGGCCCCGGGGTGCGGACGGGACGCTCAGGTCGACGGTCGCGCCCACGGGAACGGTCCGGGCGCTCCCGGCGGGTACGTACAGCACGGCCACCATCGGGTCCCCGGGGTTCCCGGACCGCTCCACGGTGGCCACGTCCGCGCCGGTCGTGAGGACCGAACCCGTCCTGGCGGCCAGGTTCGTCACCCGTCCCCCGGCCACCACGCGCACGATCCGGTCGCCCCGGTCCGTGCTGATCCTGAGCAGCGGCGCGCCCGCGGCCAGCGGTCGGCCCTCCTCGGCGAGGACCTCGGTGACCTGTCCGGCGAACGGGCTCTGGAGCAGATAGCCGCCCCCGGCGTGGGTGAGGACGCCGGTGACGCTCAGCTTGGAGGTGACGGTTCCGGTGCATGCCCATATGCCCGCCACGGCCATGACGGTGACCGTGACGGCCAGCGCGAGGCGGCCTTGCGGGCGCGCGAAGCGTACCGGAATATCAAGTTCTTCGGGTGATTGCAGCTTGGAAAGCGCCTGCTGGCGGAACTGCACGGACCATTCCTTCGACTGCATTCACGAAACGGGTACCGAATGACGCCGCCCGCAATCATGGAGCCATATCGACGGGCAGCCTTGAACCCCGGGACAAAGAACGCCCCGGGGTTCATGGAAAACCTTACGGCAGCGCATTTACCGCCGTCAGGTCATGAATTCCCCCGGGTCCCCGCACCCGGTGGGATGCGGGCTCAGAGACCGGCGGCACCGACGTGGACGCCGGCGATGCCGGTGACCTGGCCGGGCACGGCCTGGACGGCGTGGATCGTCTGGAGGGAGTCGACCAGGTGGTGAACGTCGCCGGTCACAGCGCCGACGAGGCCACCGGAAACGCTTGCGACACCACCGGAGACGGCGTCCAGCTCGGTGTCGGCGATCTCGCGGGTCTCGATGTTGTTACGCATTTTTCTGCGCACCCTTCATTTGTCCGAGTGAATGTGACGAGTGTTTATCCACATAGGGGCCGGACCGCGACGGAACGGGCCGGCCACCACCGCCGCGACCCGATCCGAATGGACCACCATTCGAAGAGCCGCTGCGGTGCGCAGATATAAGCACGCGAACGGGTGACGCTGCCAACCCGGGAGAGCCGTCCCGACCCCAAAAGGGGCATCACCGACGCCCGCCTTTAACATTCCTCCGCCGAATCATTACACTTCCTTCACAAGATCGAGTAACAGATACGCCCCCTCCCCCGCCCTCGTGGAACATAAATGGACACACACCCATCAAGCACGTGGGTCATAACCGGCATATCGAGGGGCGCCGAAGGGGGTTACCCGTCGTCACATGGAGATGTGGAGATTCCTTGAAGCGGCTCCACCCCCACCCCGCCCACCCCGCCCACCCCGTCGGCCCGGCTCAGCGGCCCGTGAAGAAGTCCCGGACGCGCCGCCGGGCCCGGCGCTCCGTGGGGTAGTCGTCGTCCGAGCCGTCGTCCGGGCCCTGGAGGACCGTCCAGCTCACGGCGGAGACGGCCGGTTCCAGGGAGAGGCGGCTGACGGCCTCCTCCAGGAGAGAGTCGTCACGGCGTTCGGTGGTGAGGTCGGCCGCCACGGTCACCTTGCCCGCCACGGGCGCGTCCGCGCTGTGCACGGACCGCAGCCGGAAGCCCGGCCGGACGAGGGACTGCACGACGAGGGTGCGTACGTGCGCCTCCTCCGGCTCGGTGCACACGACCTCGAAGTGGTAGTCCGTGGCCACCTCGGCGCCGCCGTGCGGACCCCGGTCGAGCCCCCGGGCGACCGGGCGCAGCAGGGTGTTCGCGCCTACCACGCCGACGGTGCCGAGCGCCGCGACCACGTACAGGCCGGTTCCGGCGAGCGCGCCCACCGCCGCGGAACACCACAGGGTGGCGGCGGTGTTGAGGCCCCGGATGCTCAGGCCGTCGCGCATGATGACGCCGGCGCCGAGGAAGCCGATGCCGGAGACGATCTGCGCGGCGACGCGCGAGCCGTCGTAGCCGGTGGTGCTGGTCGCGGCGGAGAAGCCGTACTGCGAGAGCAGGACGAAGAGGGCGGAACCGGCCGCGACGAGCGCGTTGGTGCGCAGACCCGCCATACGGGCGCGCCACTGGCGTTCCAGTCCGATGATCGCACCGAACCCCAGGCCGGCCGCGATGTTGGCCGCCATGTGCCACTCGTTGACGATGACCATGTTCCACCCTTCTCGCCCGCCGCCCGGATCTCCCGGGCGGCTCTCTCTTATCGGCCGGTCACAGCCAGGTGTTGAACCGGCGGATGTACCAGGACTTCACCCCCTGCGTGAGCGCGCAGTACGCCAGCAGGATCCCGATCAGCCACGGGAAGTAGCCCATCGGCAGCGGTTCCATCGAGAACACCGACGCCAGCGGCGAGAACGGCAGGAGGAGGCCGAACACCATCACCAGGCCGGTCATGACCAGCACCGGCACCGAGGCCCTCGACTGGATGAACGGGATCTTCCGGGTGCGGATCATGTGCACGATCAGCGTCTGGGACAGCAGGCCCTCGACGAACCAGCCGGACTGGAAGAGCGTCTGGTGCGCCTCGCTGTTCGCCCCGAAGACGTTCCACAGCACCAGGAAGGTGGTGATGTCGAAGACGGAGCTGATCGGGCCGATGCAGAGCATGAACCGGGCGATGCCCTTGGCGTCCCAGGTGCGCGGCCTGCGCAGGTACTCCGGGTCCATCCGGTCCCAGGGCGTGGCGAGCTGCGAGATGTCGTACGCGAGGTTCTGCACCAGCAGGTGGATCGCCAGCATCGGCTGGAAGGAGATGAAGGCGCTGGCCACCAGGACCGAGAACACGTTCCCGAAGTTCGAGCTGGCCGTCATCTTGATGTACTTGATGGTGTTGCCGAAGGTCGTCCGGCCCTGCTCTACGCCCTGCTCCAGGACCATCAGGTCCTTCTCCAGCAGGATGATGTCGGCGGACTCCTTGGCGATGTCGACGGCCGTGTCGACGGAGATGCCGACGTCGGCGTCGCGCAGCGCCGCCGCGTCGTTGATGCCGTCGCCGAGGAAGCCGACGGTGCGGCCCTCGGCCTGGAGCGCCCGGACGATACGGGCCTTCTGCACGGGGTTGGTCTTGGCGAAGACCGTGGTCGTACGGACCAGGGAGCGCAGCTCCGCGTCGTCCAGGCCGTCGACGGCGGCGCCCGTGACGACCTCGCCGACGTGGATGCCGACGTCGGCGCAGACGCGCGCCGCGACCAGCTCGTTGTCGCCGGTGACGACCTTGACGGCCACGCCCTTGTCGGCGAGCGCCGTCAGGGCCGCCGCCGCGTCCGCCTTCGGCGGGTCGAGGAAGGCGAGGAAGCCGATGAGGGTCAGCTCCGCCTCGTCGGCGACGCTGTACGCCTCGCGGTCGGCGTCGAACGTACGGGTCGCCACGGCCAGCACGCGCAGGCCCCGGCGGTTGTTGTCCTCGGCCGTGCGGGTCACCTCGCGGCGCAGCTCCGGGGTGAGTTCCACCCTCCGGCCGCCGTCGGTCATGTGGGTGCACAGGTCGAGGACCTCCTCGACGGCGCCCTTGGTGATCAGGCAGTGCTCCCCGGCCAGGGCTCCGTCGGCACCGTCGGGGACCGGCACGGCGAGGCTGTTGCGGCTGAGGACCACGGACATGCGCCGGCGGGCGAAGTCGAAGGGGATCTCGTCGACCTTGGTGAACCGCGCGTCGACGACAACCTCCTCGGCCTCGAGCACCCGGTCGATGACCGCCTGGTCCATGAGGTTGCGCAGTCCGGTCTGGAAGTGGCTGTTGAGGTAGGCGTATTCGAGGACCTCGGTGTCCTCCTGGCCGTGGACGTCGAGGTAGCGGTCGAGGACGATGCGGTCCTCGGTGAGCGTCCCGGTCTTGTCCGTGCACAGCACGTCCATGGCGCCGAGGTTCTGGATGGCGTTGAGGCGCTTGACGACGACCTTGCGCCGGGACATCGCGACGGCGCCGCGCGCGAGGTTGGTGGTGACCACCATCGGGAGCATCTCGGGGGTGAGACCGACGGCGACCGCGACGGCGAAGGTGAAGGCCTCGGCCCAGTCGTTCTTGGTGAAGCCGTTGATCGCGAACACCAGCGGGACCATCACCAGCATGAAGCGGATCAGCAGGAAGCTGACCTTCTTCACACCGGTGTCGAAGCTGGTCTCGGGGCGCTCCCCGACGAGCGAGCCGGCCATCGAGCCGAAGTAGGTGCCTCCGCCGGTGGCCACGACAACGCCGGTGGCGGTGCCGGAGGTGACACTGGTGCCCATGAGGGCGAGGTTGTCGGCCTCGACGGGGTCGGTGGTGGTGCTCTGGCCGTAGTCGTGGGTGCGGGTGTCGGCCTTGGCGACCGGCAGCGACTCGCCGGACAGCGCGGCCTGACTGATCATGAGGTCCTTGGCGGTGAGCAGCCGCAGGTCGGCGGGGACGAGGTCGCCCGCCGCGAGCAGCACGATGTCACCGGGGACGACCCGGTCCATCGGGATCTCCACCACCGTCGGCCGGTCGCCGCGCCCGGCGCGGCGCCGGACGGCCGTGGTCGTGGTGACCAGGGCGCGCAGCGCGGCGGCGGCGCTGCCGGACCGGTACTCCTGCCAGAACCGCAGGAGGCCGCCGATCAGGACCATGCCGCCGATGATCGGGATCTTGGGGTCGAAGGGCTCCTCGTCGGCGACCTGGAGCCACTGCACATACATGATCACGAGCAGTGCGACCAGGATGAGCATGAAGGGGTTCCAGAAGGCCTTCGCCAGCTGGACGTACCAGCGCGGGCCCCGGTCGTGGGCGACGACGTTGGCGCCGAGCCGCTCCAGGCGGTCCGTGGCGTCGTCGTGCCGCAGGCCCTGGGCGGTGGCCCGCACGTCCTGGAGGACCTGGTTGCCGGGCAGGGCGCTGTACCTGGCCAGCAGCTGCCCGGCCTCGCGGGTACGGGTCTCCAGCTCGGCGGCCTTCTTCTCACGGCGGTTACGGCCCGGCGGTGCGATCTTCCGCGGGGCGAGGGTGGTGTCGGTCATGGCGGAACCTCTCTCTCCGGGCCGGCGGCGCGAGGGCACGGCGGTACGGCGGCGCTGTGGCACGACGGCGTACGGCGCCATGGCGACGTACGGGCCCCAGGACCCGTACGGGCATGACGGCACGGCGACATGACGAAGCGTCAGCAATCCCGTACGGCGGCACGGCGGCGCGCCCGTACGGCGGCCCCGCGCTACGGGCGCGCGGCGGCACGGAGAAGTCGGGAACGGATATGCGGGCTACGGCCGTCGTCGCCACCGGGACGGTGGTACGCCCATGGGCGGCCCCGTCAGGGCGTGAGAGCGGCCGGAAAAGGCCGGATCAAGGGGAAATGCGCGCGACAGCGCCCGAGGCCGAAGGGATCGAAGGGCCGTGAGGCCCAGGACCGGGGGCCTGGAGGGGTCGGCTTCGGCCCGACGGCCCGGCGCGGAACGGCCGAGGGGTCAGAGCGAAGCGGAAACGCTGAAGCGAGGACTTCCCTCGGGACTCCGACTGGTCATCCCGATCACCTCCTCGCTCGTACGGACAGCGCAGGCACCGCGCGAAAAACACGCCAAATGCGGCCGGAGCGGCACCTTCAGCCCCTAGCTTGCCATATGACGTCAAGCGGTCCCCCATCATCGGGTAATACGAAGGTCAAAAGCGTGAGCGAATTCCGGAACCCCGGGGAAAGGCATACGCGGCCGGCCGGGTTCCCCCGCCGCCGGCCGGCCCGTTGGTGCGCGGGCCTGCTGCTGGCCGCGGTGGGCGTGCCCCTGATCTGCCGGGCCCTCGACACGGACGGGGTCACTCCGGTGCCCCAACTCCTGGCGTTCCTGCCGTGGTTGACCGTCCCGGCGGCGGTGGCGCTGCTGCTGGCGGCGGGGACCCGCTGGGTGGCGGGCTGCGCGTGGGGGCTCGTCGCCCTGGCCGCCATCGGCTGGTTCCTGCGCCCGTACGGGACGGGCGGGGCACCGGCGACCGGGCCGGTCGCGGCCCGGCTGCGCGTCCTCACCGCCAACCTGGAGTTCGGCGGCGCGACTCCGGGGCTGCTGGCCGCGCTGCGCCGGGAACGGCCGGACCTGGTGTCCGTGCAGGAGTGCGCGCCCGCGGTGTGCGGGACCGCCCTCGGCCGGGCGGAGGTACGGGCGGCCTATCCGTACCGGCTGGTCGTGGGCGGCGGCGCGGCGGAGGGTTCGGCGATCCTCAGCCGCTACCCGCTGGAGCCGGACGGAGCGGTGCCCGGGGCGCTGGCGATGCCGAGGGCGCTGGTCCGGGTGGCGGACGTGCCGCTGCGGTTCCAGGTGGCGCATCCGATGCCGCCGGTGCCGGGCGGGCTGGCGGTGTGGCGCGGTGAGCTGGGGCGTCTGAGGGAGCTGGCCGCCGGGCGCGGCGACACGGCCTTGGTGATCGCGGGCGACTTCAACGCCTCGCAGGACCACGCGGCCTTCCGCGCCCTCCTGGACACGGGCGTCCGGGACAGCGCGGCGATGCTGGGCCTGGCCCGCGCCCCGAGCTGGCCCCGGCCGGTGGCGCCCCGGCTGGGCGTACAGATCGACCACGTACTGGTGAGCGCCGCGGTGGAACCGCGCGCGGCGCGCTTTCTGGATCTGCCGGACACGGATCACCGGGCACTGGTGGTGGATGTGGCGCTGCACGGGCGGCGATAGGCATTCCGGAACGGCGCGGCCCGCGAAGGCGGTTTCCGGATGCACGGATTCGAAATCGAGTGCGCTCGCACTCTGCACCGGGTGAAGGATAAACAGGAGCACCGTCCGGTGCTGCCGGGAGACGAATTCCGGCTTTCGCGGAACCCTCTCGGAAGCGTGCGCCGAGCACGCCTCACTTGCCGCACGGATAGTCTCCGTACGCCACCAGAGGAGGATAGGCACTCGTTCAGCAATCTTCCATTCAGGCTGTACTTTGATCGCAATTTTCACTCACATGAACCCATGTAGCCGATCATTGATCGACCATGACCGATTTCACTCGCAGTGAGACCATCCCCTGCGGCTAGGACATCTCACCGTCGAAAACCGGCCAGTAGGGCATTTTCAGGCGCTGGGGGGTGTTTACTGGCACGGCGGTCTGAGGCCTTGGCGGGTCCAGGCCCCTCGGCCGGGGGTCCGGGTTGGTCCCTTGACCCCCGGCTCTCGCACCCCGGCCCCGCCCACCCCGATCGAGGGCCTCGCGGAATTCGCGCATGTTTTCACCGGGCGCCGTTCATTTCGCCCGCCCATTCATGCACCCACTCATTAACGGGTCCCGCGCATTCATCCGGAAATCAATTCTCCGCAGCGCCGGCCCAGAAGTCCCACAGGGGCGCGCATCCGAGCTTTCACGCCCCCGGCGCGCGCCCTACGCGGACCACATCATCCTATTGGTGAGAAATCCCCCTCGCCTCAGGGAAACTTCGCCGTCGCAGCCGCATCGGGGTAGCGTTTGGAACGCCACTTGCTACCGCAGACCCTCGCCTAACCACCGAGAGCCGCAATCCGGCCGCGAGAGGTACTGGACCCGCCAAAAGCCCTAAAAATTTCACACCGAAAGGCACCAGCCGCACCGTGGATCAAACCGTCTACTACGTCACCGTCGCCGTGTTCCTCACGCTCATGGCGGCCCTCGGGGCGTACGCGATCAAGCGCCTCTCGAACCGTCCCCGTGCCCTCGCCGCCGTGCTGCTGGCACTGACCGCGGTGATCGGCGCCTTCCCCCCGGTCATCCGGGCCCTGGCGCCGCCGCCCGCGGCCGTGACCACGGACGTGCCCGCGCCGTCCGGCCGGGCGGCGCCCGGAGGCCGGTCATGACGCCTCCCCCGAACCTGGAGTCCTTCCACGTCTCCGACGTGCTCGCCGGCCGCCGCCGCATGCCCGAGGGCAGCTTCCTGGACGGGCTTCCGCCGAGGCTGTGGTCGTCGATGATCCCGCTGGGACAGACCCGCGCGTACGCCAAGGGCGAGCCGCTGCCGACCGGTGGCCCGGACAGCCCGATCCACATCGTGCTGGGCGGCTGCGTGGCGCAGCGGCGCGCGCACTTCGGCACCACGATCCTGCGGTTCCGCGGCACCGGGCAGGTGCTGGAGGAGCACAAGCTGGTGGAGCCGGACGCCCCCGGGCCCCTGACGACCTGCCTGAGCAAGACCGTGACCCTGAGCTTCACCGCCGAGGCCCTGCAGAAGCTGCTCGAACGGCACGTCGTGATCGAGCGCAAGCTGCTCAGGAGCCTGGAGACCCGCAACCGCACGGACGAGCGGATCTACAGCACGTTCAAGCGGCCGGCGCTGGCGCGCGTCAGCACGCTGCTGCACCACCTCGGTGCCACGGTGGGGGTGCGGGAACAGGGCCCGAACGGGGGCATCCGCGTCGAGGGGCCGAGCCAGTGCGACCTCGCCGAGGCATTGCTGATCGGCAAGTCGACGGTGGAGCTGGCGCTCGGCAGGCTCCGTGACGAGCGCGTCATCCACAACCGCTACCGGGCGATCGTGGTGCGGGACGCGGCCGCGCTCGCGGAGATCGCGGAGATCACGGAGCGGCCGGAGCCGAGGACGACGCGGAAGGGATAGCCGGGACGGGCGGGGCGGGTGCGGCGGACCTCCTCCCCGCACCCGCTCTTCCCCTGCCTACGGGCCGGAGCTCAGCTCATCCTCAGCGCCAGGAAGAAGTCCAGCTTGTCCTCCAGACGCGACAGGTCACGGCCCGTCAGTTGCTCGATCCGGCCGACCCGGTAGCGCAGGGTGTTCACATGCAGATGCAGTCGCGTCGCGCACCGCGTCCAGGAGCCGTCGCAGTCGAGGAACGCCTCCAGCGTCGGGATGAGCTCGGCGCGGTGGCGGCGGTCGTAGTCGCGCAGCGGGTCCAGGAGACGGGCCGTGAAGGCGCGGCGGACGTCGTCGGGCACGAAGGGCAGCAGCAGGACGTGCGAGGCGAGCTCCTGGTGGCCCGCGGCGCAGACGCGGCCCGGGCGGGCTGCCGCCACCCGGCGGGCGTGCCGGGCCTCCTCCAGCGCCCCGCGCAGGCCCTCCGCCGAGTGCACGGCGGCGCTGACGCCGAGTGTGAGCCGGCCGTCGCCGTCGAGGCCCCGGGTGAGGGGTTCGCGGACGGTGGCGAGGAGCGCGTCGGCGTGCAGGCCGGGGGCCGCGGGCACACCCTCCGCGCCGTCGGCCGGCTCCTCCAGGCCCTCCGGGCGGGACGGGACGGCGGGCAGCGGTACGAGCGCGACGGCCTCATCGCCCGTGTGGGCGACGGCGATCCGGTCGGACGGCTCGGGGCCGGTGGCCTCCGGGTCGACCAGGATCTCCTCCAGGAGCGCCTGGGCCACCTGGCCGCCGGGGATGTCGCCGCCGTCCCACTCGACGCGGGCCACCACGACCTGCCAGTGCGGGGCCGAGCCCAGCCCCGGCAGCAGCACCGGCGCGGCCACCCGCAGACGGGCCGCGATCTCGGCGGGCGCGGCACCGGTCTGTACGAGCTCCAGGACCTCCTGGGCGAGCCGGCGGCGCACCGTGCGGGCGGCGTCGCGCCGGTCCCGCTCCACGGCGATCAGCTGGGTGACGCCGTCGAGCAGGTCGAGCCGCTCGGCGGGCCAGTCCCCGGCGTCCGCCTCGACGGCGAGCAGCCAGTCGGACAGGACGGTCTCGCGGACGTCCCGGGAGGCGATCCGGCCGCCGCCCCCGATGGGGAAGAGGGAGTACGTTCCGCCGCCCGCGGTCACCCGGTGCGGGCCGCGGCGGCCCGTACGGGAGGCGGCCAGGTGCTCGCCGGCGAGGGTGGCGCAGACGGCGGCGGGCAGCTCGGGCCCGGCACCCGCCAGCGAGGAGCCGGCGATCGGGCGGCCGGTGGGCGAGAGCACCCAGGCGCGCAGGTCCAGGTCGGAGCCGAGCAGGTCCAGGACCACCTCGGGGCCGCCGCCGGCCGGGCCCGAGGTCATCAGCCGGCGGTGCCGGTCGACGACGGCCGCCAGGTCGCCCGCCCGCTCGCCGGAGACCTGCCGCACCACGTGCTCGGTGATGGACGCGAACGAGACGTCCTCCACGACGGAGAACAGCGGCAGCCGGTGCCGGGCGCACGCCTGCACCAGGTCGTCGGGGATCGAGCGCATCTCCGCCTCGCCCGCCGCCAGCCCGGCCACCCCGGCCGCGGTCAGGATCCGGACGAACCGCTCGGAGTCCTCCGGGTCCCGGCGCCACGCGAGCCCGGTGAGGACCAGCTCCCCGCCGGAGAGATACCGGCTGGGGTCCCGCAGGTCGGTGGTCATCACGCCGCGCACGGAGCGGTCCAGCTCGTCCTCGCCGCCGAGCAGCCGAAGGCCCAGCGCTTCGGTCTCCAGGAGTGCGCGCAGCCGCATCGTGGTCGCCGCCGATCTGTCTTGTTGTAACCAGTGGAATGCAGTGGGGTTTCTGAACCCCGCCTTTCGTTCGAATCTACAAGACGGTGGGCGTGGCCAGCCAACCGCTTCATGGTTTCGGTGACTGCACCCGGGTGCTCGTACCTCGGTGTACTGGCTGCAGAGCGCGCGAACAGGACATGCGGCGCCGGGCACGGACTGGCCGGAACACCCCCCACGGACCGCCACGCGAGACCCGACCGAGAAGAGAAGATCCATGGACTTCCTGCGCCCCGGCACCTGGGAGGAGGCTCTGGCCGCCAAGGCGGAGCACCCCTCGGCCGTGCCCCTCGCGGGTGGCACGGATGTGATGGTCGAGATCAATTTCGACCACCGCCGTCCGGAGTACCTGCTGGACCTGAACCGCATCGGCGATTTGTACGAATGGGAGACCGGCGAGCGGGACGTCCGCCTCGGCGCGTCCGTCCCGTACACCAGGATCATGGAGCACCTCCGGGGGCCGCTGCCCGGGCTGGCGCTCGCGGCCCACACGGTCGGCTCGCCGCAGATCCGCAACCGGGGCAGCGTCGGCGGCAACCTCGGCGCGGCGTCCCCGGCCGGCGACTCCCATCCGGCGCTGCTGGCGGCGGGCGCCGAGGTGGAGGCCGAGTCCGTGCGCGGCACCCGGCTCATCCCGGTCGAGCGGTTCTACACCGGCGTCAAGCGCAACGCCCTGGAGCCGGACGAGCTGATCCGGGCCGTCCGCATCCGCAAGGCCGACGGGCCGCAGCAGTTCGCGAAGGTCGGCACGCGCAACGCCATGGTGATCGCGGTCTGCGCGTTCGGGCTCGCGCTGCATCCGGAGGCGCGGGCGGTGCGCACGGGCATCGGCTCGGCCGCGCCCACCCCGCTGCGGGCGCGCGCGGCGGAGGAGTTCCTCGACGCCGCGCTGGCGGAGGGCGGCTTCTGGGACTCCGGCCGGGATCTGCCGCCGTCCCTGGCCCGGCAGTTCGCCGAGCTGGCGGCGGGCGCCTGCAACCCCATCGACGACGTGCGCGGCAGCGCCCGGTACCGCCGGCACGCGGTGGGCGTGATGGCCCGCCGCACCCTCGGCTGGGCCTGGGACACCTACCGCGGCAGTGAGAGGACCACCCGATGCGCGTGAACGTCACGGTCAACGGCCGCCTCCGGGAGGCCGACGACGTCTGGGAGGGCGAGAGCCTGCTGTACGTCCTGCGGGAGCGGCTGGGGCTGCCGGGCTCGAAGAACGCCTGCGAGCAGGGCGAGTGCGGCTCCTGCACGGTCCGTCTCGACGGCGAGCTCGTGTGCGCCTGCCTGGTCGCCGCGGGCCAGGCCGAGGGCCGCGAGGTGGTGACCGTCGAGGGCCTGGCCGAGCTGGCCGCGCGGCGCGCCGGCGGCTCGGCGCCGGCCGGGGAGGAGCGGGGCGAGGAAGGGCCGCCGGGCGCCGGACTCTCGCCCGTGCAGCGGGCGTTCGTCGACGCGGGCGCCGTGCAGTGCGGCTTCTGCACCCCCGGTCTGCTGGTCGCCGCCGACGATCTGCTGGCGCGCGTCCCCGACCCGTCCGACGCGGACATCCGCGAGGCCCTCTCCGGCAATCTGTGCCGATGTACGGGCTACGAGAAGATCCTCGACGCGGTACGCCTGGCGGCCGCCCGTGCGGGAGAGACGGTCTGACCATGGGCACCCCACGCGTCCCCACCGGACTCCCCACCGACCTTCCCGCCGGCACCGGGCCCGCGCGGGCCGGCCGGGCCCCGGGCGGCATCGGCGAGTCGACACTCCGCCCCGACGGCACCCTGAAGGTCACCGGCGAGTTCGCGTACGCCTCCGACCTGTGGCACGAGGACATGCTCTGGGGCCACACCCTGCGCAGTCCGCACGCCCACGCCCGGATCCGCTCCGTCGACGTCTCCGGGGCACTCGCGACGCCCGGCGTCCGCGCCGTGCTGACCCACGCCGACCTCCCCGCGGCCACCCGCTACGGCCTGGAGTTCGCGGACACGCCCGTACTCGCCGACGGCGTGGTCCGCTACCACGGCGAGCCGGTGGCCCTCGTCGCCGCCGACCACCCGGAGACGGCCCGCCGCGCCGCCGAGAAGATCGCGGTGGACTACGAGCCGCTGCCCGTCGTCACCGACGAGGCGTCCGCGCTCGCCCCGGACGCCCCCGTGCTGCACCCGGGCCGTACGGACGGCCACGCGGCCCACGTCCCGCACCCCAACGTCGTGCACCGGCAGCCGGTCCGGCACGGCGACATCGCGGCGGCCAGGGCCCGCGCCGATGTGATCGTCACGGGTGACTACGAGGTGGGCATGCAGGACCAGGCGTTCCTGGGCCCCGAGTCCGGGCTGGCGGTGCCTGCCGAGGACGGCGGTGTCGACCTGTACATCGCCACCCAGTGGCTGCACGCCGACCTGCGCCAGATCGCGCCGGTCCTCGGCCTGCCCGAGGAGAAGGTCCGGATGACGCTCTCCGGGGTGGGCGGCGCCTTCGGCGGCCGCGAGGACCTCTCCATGCAGGCCCACGCCTGTCTGCTCGCCTTGCGCACCGGCAGGCCGGTGAAGATGGTCTACAACCGCTTCGAGTCGTTCTTCGGCCATGTCCACCGCCACCCCGCCCGGCTCCACTACGAGCACGGGGCCACCAGGGACGGGAAGCTCACCCACATGGCGTGCCGCATCGTGCTGGACGGCGGCGCCTACGCCTCGTCCTCCCCGGCCGTCGTCGGCAACGCCGCCTCGCTCTCCGCCGGCCCGTACGTGATCGACGCCGTGGAGGCCGAGGCCCTCGCGCTCTACACCAACAACCCGCCCTGCGGCGCGATGCGCGGCTTCGGCGCCGTCCAGGCGTGCTTCGCCTACGAGGCGCAGATGGACCGGCTCGCCGCCGCCCTGGAGCTGGACCCGGTGGAGTTCCGGCAGCGGAACGCGATGTCCCAGGGCGCGGTCCTGCCGACCGGTCAGGTCGTGGACTCGCCCGCGCCGGTCGCCGAACTCCTGCGCCGCGTCAAGGCGATGCCGCTGCCGCCCGAGCGGCAGTGGGAGAGCGCGGGCGGCACCGCGGACGTGCGCGCCCTGCCCGGCGGGCTGTCGAACACCACCCACGGCGAGGGCGTGGTGCGCGGCGTCGGCTACGCCGTGGGGATAAAGAACGTCGGTTTCTCCGAGGGCTTCGACGACTACTCGACGGCCCGGGTGCGGCTGGAGGTCGTGGGCGGGCAGCCGGTGGCCACGGTGCACACGGCGATGGCCGAGGTGGGGCAGGGCGGGGTCACCGTGCACGCCCAGATCGCCCGCACCGAGCTGGGCGTCACCCAGGTGACCCTGCGCCCGGCCGACACCCGTGTCGGCTCGGCGGGCTCGACCTCCGCCTCCCGGCAGACGTATGTGACCGGCGGTGCCGTCCGGCACGCCTGCGAGGCCGTCCGGGAGCGGGTCCTGGAGCTGGGCCGGGCCCGGTTCGGCACGTACCATCCGGCGTGGGCCACCGCCGAACTGGTCCTGGAGGGCGGGAAGGTGACCACCGACGGCGGCGAGGTCCTCGCCGGTCTGGCCGAGGTCCTGGAGGGCGAGGCCGTGGACGTCGAGCTGGAGTGGCGCCACCGCCCCACCGAGCCCTTCGACCTGGTCACCGGGCAGGGACAGGGCCATGTGCAGTACTCCTTCGCCGCCCACCGCGCCGTGGTCGAGGTGGACACCGAGCTGGGCCTGGTCAAGGTTGTGGAGCTGGCCTGCGCGCAGGACGTCGGGAAGGCGCTGAACCCGCTGTCGGTGGTCGGCCAGATCCACGGCGGCACCACGCAGGGGCTCGGGCTGGCGGTGATGGAGGAGATCGTCGTGGACCCGGTCACCGCCAAGGTCCGCAACCCCTCCTTCACCGACTACCTCATCCCCACCATTCTCGACACCCCCACCCTGCCCGTGGACGTCCTCGAACTGGCCGACGCGCACGCCCCGTACGGGCTGCGCGGGGTCGGCGAGGCGTCCACGCTCTCGTCCACGCCGGCCGTCGTGGCCGCGATCCGCGCCGCCACGGGGCTGCCGCTCGCCCGGGTGCCGGTGCGGCCGGAACACCTCACCGGTACCTGACCGGTACCCGCGGACGTACGCCGGGCCCCGGCGTACGTCCTTGACACTCCGTCGGCTCCGGCCGGCGGTGGGCCCCGCCGTTCGTGGACCCGTTACGGGGACCCGGGCGCGGAAGGCCCCCGCCGGCGGAGCGTCATCCGTTTCCGCCTCGGGCCGTCCCCCGGGTCGTGCGGCGATCCACATTCCCCGGAACATGGGAGCAGGCCATGACCCAGCCATCCGTGGAGCCGGGCACCACGGCGCGGGACGCGGGCGCGGACCCGCGGCCACCGGCCGGACGGTCCCGGCTCGACCGGTACTTCCACATCCTCGACCGCTACTTCCACATCGGCGAAAGGGGCTCCACCCTCGGCCGTGAGGTGCGCGGCGGCGTCACCACGTTCATGGCGATGTGCTACATCCTCCTGCTCAACCCCCTGATCCTGTCCGGCCCCGATGCCGCCGGGCACACCCTCGGCCACGCCGGCCTGATCACCGCCACCGCGCTCGCCGCGGCGGTCTGCACGCTGCTCATGGGCCTCGTCGGCAAGGTGCCGCTGGCGCTCGCCGCCGGCCTCGGGGTCTCGGGCGTCCTCTCCACGCAGGTGGCACCCCATATGACCTGGCCTCAGGCGATGGGCATGTGCGTGGTGTACGGCCTGGTGATCGTCGTCCTGGCCGTCACCGGGCTGCGCGAACTGATCATGAATGCGATACCCCTGGCGCTCAAGCACGCCATCACCATGGGCATCGGCATGTTCATCGCCCTGATCGGCCTGGTCAAGGCCGGGTTCGTGCACGCCTCCACGGGCGGCGGGCCGCTCACCCTCGGCGCGGCCGGCGAGCTCGCCGGCTGGCCCGTACTGATCTTCTGCGTCACCCTGCTGCTCATCTTCATGCTCCAGGCCCGGGACATGCCCGGCGCCATCCTCATCGGCATCGTGGCCGGCACCGTGCTCGCCGTCGTCGTCGACGCGGTCGCCCGGCTGGGCCCCAAGGCGTGGCAGAACGGCGCGCCCGCGCTCAAGGGGAGCGCCGTGTCGATGCCGGACTTCTCGCTCTTCGGCCATGTCGCCTTCGGCGGCTGGGGCACGCTCGGCGCCATGGGCGTCGGGATGATCGTCTTCACCCTGGTGCTGGCCGGGTTCTTCGACGCCATGGCCACCATCATCGGGGTGGGCACGGAGGCCGGGCTCACGGACGCCCGGGGGCGGATGCCGGGGCTGAGCAAGGCGCTGTTCGTCGACGGCGCGGGCGGTGCGGTCGGCGGCGTCGCGGGGGCGTCGGGCCAGACCGTCTTCATCGAGTCCGCGACCGGGGTCGGCGAGGGCGCCCGTACGGGCCTGTCCTCGGTGGTGACCGGCGCGTTCTTCGCCGCGTGCCTGTTCTTCACCCCGCTCACCCGGATCGTCCCCGGCGAGGTCGCGGCCGCGGCGCTGGTGGTCATCGGTGCGATGATGATGAGCAACGCCCGGCATATCGACTGGGGGGACCGGGCGGTGGCGGTGCCGGTCTTCCTGACCGTGGTGCTGATGCCGTTCACGTACGCCATCACACCGGGTGTCGGCGCGGGTGTCATCGCCTTCACGGCCATCAAGGCCGCTCAGGGGAAGTGGCGCGAACCCGGGGTGTTCATGTGGCTGCTGACCGGCGTCTTCGCCGTCTACTTCGCCCTCCACCCCATCGAGAACTGGCTGGGCGTCACCTGATGGGACATAACCTGACGTCCCCGCACCCACAGAGGAGACCGCCATGCTGGACCTCGCCGACGAGCTGCGCCGCTGGTGCGCGGAAGGGCGCGAGTTCGCCGTGGCCACGGTCGTGGCCGTCACCGGCAGCGCGCCCCGGCAGCCCGGCGCGGCGCTCGCGGTCGACACGGACGGCACGGTGATCGGATCCGTCTCCGGCGGGTGCGTGGAAGGCGCTGTCTACGAGCTGTGCCTGGCCGCCCTGGCGAGCGGCGAGAGCGCGCTCGAACGCTTCGGCTACTCCGACGAGGACGCCTTCGCCGTGGGGCTGACCTGCGGCGGGGTGCTCGACGTCCTGATCACTCCGGTCCGCGCGGACGCCCCGGACCGGCCGGTGCTCGCCGCGGCCCTGGCCACGGCGGCACGCGGCGGCACGGCGGCCCTGGCCCGGGTGGCCGCGGGCCCCGCGCACCTGCTGGGCCGCGCGCTGCTCGTGGCCCCGGACGGCGGCGTGACGGGCACGCTCGGCGGCACGGAGGCGCTGGACCGCGTCGCCGGACTGGAGGCGGCGGCCCTGCTGGACGTGGGCCGCACGGGGACGGTGGAGGTGGGCGAGGGACCGGGCGAGGGGGTCGCCGGGACGGCGGGAGACCTCGCGCGGGAAGCGGGCGCTTCGGCACGGGATCGCGCGTCCGAGGCCACCGGCCCCGCCGCGAACGCCGCCACCGGGCCTCGTACGGCTGCCGGGGCCGGGCCTCGTACGGCTGCCGGGGCCGCCGCCACGGGAGGCGGCGACCGTGACGCGGCGGACTCCGCGCCGCCGGGCCACCGCCCGGCCGCGGAGGGCGGCGGCCGGGGAACCGGCCCCGCGGCTGTGGAACGGTCCGCCGGGGCCGGTGGCCCCGGCGGGGCCGGCTCGCCGTGCGGGGAGCCCGTGACGCTGCTCGTGGAGTCCGTCGTGCCGGCCCCCCGCATGATCGTCTTCGGGGCCGTCGACTTCGCCGCGGCGCTGGTGAGCGCGGGGAAGTTCCTCGGCTACCACGTCACCGTCTGCGACGCCCGCCCCGTCTTCGCCACATCCCGCCGCTTCCCCGGCGCGGACGAGGTCGTCGTGGAATGGCCGCACCGCTATCTCGACTCCCAGGAGCTGGACCGCCGTGCGGTGCTGTGCGTCCTGACCCACGACGCGAAGTTCGACGTCCCGCTGCTGGAGCGGGCGTTGCGGCTCCCGGTCGCCTACGTCGGCGCGATGGGCTCGCGCCGCACGCACGAGGCCCGTCTCGACCGGCTGCGCGAGGCCGGGGTGAGCGAGCGCGAACTGGGCCGTCTGCGCTCGCCGATCGGCCTCGACCTGGGCGCCCGTACGCCCGAGGAGACGGCCCTGTCGATCGCCGCCGAGATCGTCGCCGTACGGCGCGGCGGCACGGGAGCCCCGCTCACGGGCGCCCGTACGCCCATCCACCACGACCACCGGACCGCGTGGGCCGCGGGCCCGCGGAGCGGGCCGCGCGCCCGCCTGTGATAGGCATGCGCAGCATCTCGCACATCCGTTCACACACTCAGAGAGTCGCTTTGTCCTCTTCTGCCAGACGAACTCCCGGACGTACCCGCGCACGTGGCACCGGCCGGTCCCGCCTGCTCGCCGCCGCCCTGGCCGTGGCCGCCTGCGGCATGGCCGCCCCGGCCACCGGCGCCGCCGCGGCCCCGCGCGCGCCAGGCTCCGGCGACGCGCGCGCGGCGGCGGCGTACTGGACGGCCGAGCGCATGGCCGCCGCCCGCCCCCTCGACGCGGGCCACGGCGCCGCCCCCACCGGCGCGCGCACGCGCGGCCTCGCGGCGGCGGCCGCGCCCGGCGGTACGCCCCAGGGCGCGTACGGCGACGGCATACCGTCGGTCGGCACGTTCTTCAGCAGCTCCGGGCCCGGCGGCCCCACGTACTGCACGGCGAGCGTCGTACAGAGCGCCGGCCGGAACCTCGTGCTCACCGCCGGGCACTGCGCCAAGTCCCTCTCCGGCGGTCAGCAGATCTTCGTACCGCAGTACCGCAAGGGCCAGGACGCGGCCCACCAGCCGTACGGCGTCTTCCCGGTGGAGCGCGTCTTCACCGACCCCCGCTACACCAAGAACAGCAAGGGCACCGACTCCGACCTGGACTTCGGCTTCGCCCGGCTCGGCGCCAACGCCCAGGGCGCGAAGGCGCAGGACCTGACCGGCGGCCTGCGGCTGACGCCCACACCGCGCTGGACCAGCACCGTCACCGTCACGGGCTACCCCGGCACGTTCAACCCCGACCAGCGGGCCTTCAGCTGCACCGTGCCCACCACCCGGCTCACCGGCTACCAGCAGCTGCAGATGAAGTGCGGCGGCTTCTTCGGCGGGACGTCCGGCAGTCCCTGGATCGCGCACTACGACGCGAAGACCCGCACCGGTGACGTCATCGGCAACCTCGGCGGCTGGAACGGCGGCGGCAACGCCGCGGGCGACGACTGGGTCAGCTACTCCCCCGTCTTCGGCCAGGAGGTCCGAGATCTCTACCAGGACGCCGTCGCGGACCGCACGCCCGTGCGCGGCACCGCCTACCGGCCCCCGTCCGACAGCGCCCGGCTGCCCGGCGCCGCCTCCACCTGGACCCACGCCCGGCACCTCGCCGCGGGCGACTTCACCGGCGACGGGCGGGAGGACCTGCTGACGATCTGGAGCGACGGCGAGGTCAGCCTCTACCCCGGCGACGGCAAGGGCGGCTTCGGGACGGAGAAGCAGCTCGCGAAGGCGGACAGCTTCTGGAAGCGCGCCGAAACGGTCACCACCGGCGACTTCGGCGGCACCGGCCGCCCCGACCTCATGGTCCGCTGGGACAACGGCAAGCTCAGCTACTACGAGGACTTCGACGCCTCGGGCTCCGGCAAGGAGTACACGCTGGGCGCCGTCGGCTCGTCCTGGAAGTACGCCACCCAGATCACCGCGGGCCGCTACGACTCCACGGAGAGGGCGCGCGACCTGGCCGTCCGCTGGGTGGACGGCAGTCTCAGCGTGTACTCCGGCGTGACCTCCACCGGTCCGGGCACGGAGCGCCGGCTGATGGAGGCGGGCTCGTACTGGCGGAACGCCACCGCCCTGACCAGCCTCCGGCCCGCCGGGTCCGACCGTACGAACCTCGTCGTCCGCTGGTCGGACGGCTCCCTGGGCTCGTACACCACGACCGGCACCGACCTCGGCAAGGGCACCCGCCTCCAGCCGCCCAACGCCTCCTGGTCGGGCGCGGCGATGACCGCCGGCGACTTCACGGGCACGGGCCGCCGGGACGGCCTCGTCACCCGCTGGTCCAACGGCGAGACGTCCCTGTACGGCGGTACGGGCACGGACACGCTCGGCGCGTGGGCCCCGCTGGTGCAGACGGGCTGATTTCAGCCCGTCCGGCGGTCGGGGACACCGCGCGTCAGCGCGGCCGGGGGTCCGGGGCGGAGCCCCCGGTTACGGGAAGGGGCGGGGCCGGGGAACAGGCCCGCGCGGCGCACGGCCCTACGCCCGCCCCGGCCGCTCCCCCGCCCGCACCTCCCGGTCCGGCCCCGGCATCGTCCACCACACCCCTTCCCCCCGCGCCAACCCCGGCAGCTTCCCCTCGAAGCCCGCGAGCCCGCGCGCCGGGATCACCCCCCTCAGCACGCACTCCTCCTCGCCCACCACCGTTTCGCCGACGACCGCGCCGGCCGCCGCGAGCGCCCCCGTGACCGCGCTCAGGCAGTCCACCGGCACATCCAGCTCGTAACGGTGGCAGGGTTCGTACAGCCGGGTCCCGGCGGCGGCCAGGGCGCGCGCCAGGACCAGCGGGGTGAGCTGACGGAAGTCGGCGGCCGTGCTGACGGGGCCGACGAAGCCGGAGCGGGTCAGGGTGACGACGCAGTCGGTGACCGGCCGGCCGTGCGGGCCCTCGTCGAGCGTGCGGTGGACGGTCTCCTCCACGGCGCGGTCGAAGGCGAGCGGGAGGGCGCCCAGTTCGGTGTCCCGCCGGAAGACGTTGCCGGAGCCCCGCGCGCCCGGTTCGACGCGCAGACCGACCGTGGCCCAGAAGAGGTGGCCGCCGTGCCGGTCGATCTCCTCCAGCGCCTCGCCGGTGCCGGCCGGGCGCTCCCGGAGGATCGTGGTGCTCGGCTCGAAGACGGCGCCGACGCCGAACTCCTCGTCGAGCGTGGCCGCGACGACCTCCTTCTGCACCTCCCCGTAGAGCAGCACGGAGGTGCCGCCGTCCGGCAGGGCCCGGGTGCCGATCAGCGGGTCCTGATCGGCGAGTACGGCCAGCGCGGCGTGCAACCGGGCGGCGTCGGCGGGGCGTACGGGCCGGACGACGGACTCCAAGGACGGCGGGGCGAAGTGCGGCGGCCCCGCGTCGGCCAGGGACCCGAGGCGGTCGCCGACACGGATCCCCGGCAGGCCCCGGATCCGGGCGATGCCGCCGGCGGTCAGCCGCCGGGCGGTGTCCGGCGGCGCGCCGACGGTCTCCAGGAAGGTGATCCGGCCGGTGTGCTCGGTCCGCGTGCCGTCCGCCGCACGGCGGTGCAGCGTGATCCGGGCACGCTCGGCCAACTCGCCCGAGAACAGCCGGAGATACGCGGTCCGCTCACCGGACGCGCCGCGCTCGACGGCGAAGACCGTGCCGGTGGCGGCGGTCCGGAGCTGACCGGGCCCGCCTTCGGGCGGGGCGTCGACGACCCCCGGCCCCTCTCCTGCCGGCAGGTAGGCCGCGATCCCGTCGAGCAGCGCGGCGACGCCCTCGCCGGACAGCGCCGAGCCGAAGTACACGGGGTGGATCAGACCGCGCGCCGTACGGTCGGCCAGCGCCGCGCGCAGCTCACCGGCGCCCGGCGGTGTCCCGTCGACGAGCCGGGCGAGCAGGACGTCGTCGTCCTCCGCCAGGGCCTCGGCCACGAGGTCGCGGAACGCCGGGTCCCGGTACGAGCCGGGGACGGTGCGCGCGGCGGGCGTACCGATGCCGTGGACCGTGGCCATGGGCACGACGCGCGGGGCCAGCCGGCGGCGGATGTCGGCCAGCGTCCCGGCCTCGCGGGCCCCCGGGCGGTCGGTCTTGTTGACGAACACGAGGGTCGGCAGCCGGAGTCGGCGCAGCGTCCGCATCAGGACCCGGGTCTGTGCCTGGACCCCCTCGACCGCGGACAGGACGAGCACGGCGCCGTCGAGGACGCCCAGGGCGCGGCCGACCTCGGCGACGAAGTCGCTGTGCCCGGGGGTGTCGATCAGATTGACGCCCAGGTCGCCGAGGCGGAAGGGGGCGACGGCCGTGCGGATGGTGATGCCGCGGCGGCGTTCCAGCTCACCGCTGTCGGTACGGGTGCTGCCGGCGTCGACGCTGCCGAGCCGGTCGATGGCACCGGTGTCGAACAGCAGCCGCTCGGTGAGGCTGGTCTTACCGGCGTCGACATGGGCGAGGATGCCCAGATTGAGCGTGCGAGAGGTGTGCATACGCGAACGAGTCCTCGAAAACAGTGGTCCGGTCGGGGAACTGGGGGTTTTCGAGGCTTCGGCGCACGCGGGTTCTCCCTGCTGCTCGTACGGGACTGTTCGGGGAGCCGGCCGGACCGGCCGGAACCGGCCACCGCTCCATGGGGCCGACGGCGGTTCCGGTCGTGCCGGGACCCGCCGTCGCGCGCTCCTCCAGGGTGCGGCGGGCGCGCGCGCCGTCATCCTGCCAGCGCCCCCGGGCCGTGCGCGAGGCATTTTCCACCGCCGCTCCCACCGGCCGGCCCGGGCCGCCTCGCACGTCCTGGACCTGCCCGTTCTTCGGTAATGTGCCGCTGCCGCGGAGAGCTGCGGACACGGGGGCGGCTCCACTCCTCGCATCCGGCGGGCCCGAGTTTGTGAATTGGTTCACACCTGGCCCTTGGCCGCGCCCGTGTCTTCGTGCTGAGATGCGGGCACGGCTTCCAGCTCGACGGCGCGCTTGGGGAGGGCACTGTGGCGGATACCGCCATGCGGAATTCTGGGTTGTCCGAGGAGCCACAGGAACCGGAGGGGCCGCGCGGAGGGGACCCGCACGGCGACGATCCACTGGAACGGGCCGTATGGCGGCTGCGCTCGCGCGCCTGCTGGGACGACGCGGCGGCACTCCTCGCGCCACGCGCCGCGCGGGAGCCCGGTCCGGCGCTGCGGCGTACGGCCGTGCTGATCGAACAGTGCATGTTCACCGGGGAGGGCTGGCGGGCCGCCGAGGACGCGCTGCGGACGGCGGAGGCCCTCGCCACGGACGACGAGGAGCGCGGCGCGGCGGCCTGCGAGCGGGGTCATCTCGCGTACGCGGCCACCCTTTTGGGCGTACGCGACCGGGCCGACGAGGCACGTTCCGCGCTGGGCCGGGCGGCGGCGCTGCTCGCCCCGGGCTCACCGAACCGGCCCGTGCTCAACTTCCGGCGGGGGCTGATCGCCCATCACCTGTCCGACAATCCGTCCGACGCGACGGCCGCCTTCGAGCGGGCCCACGCGGGGGCGACCGCGCACGGCCAGCGGTTACTGCTCTCCTTCACCTGGCGGCACGTGGCGGCGATCGCCGAGCACGACGGAAGGCTCAACGAGGCGCGGTACGGCTTCGCGGAGTCCCTTCGCATACGGGAAGAGCTGGGCTATCTGATCGGGATCGCACCGGCCCTGGCATCGCTGGCCTCGGTCCTGCCGGACGCGGGCGAGGCGGAGCGGTTGCGGACGGAGGCGGGGCGGCTGGTCCGGCTGCTGGGCGGGGTACCGGCGTGGCTGGCGAACCGGCTGCCGGCGCCGGCGCCGACGGGGCGGCCGGAAGGGGGCGGCTGACGTCCGGGCGGGCTTTCCCCTACCCGCCCCTTCCCGCTGCATCCGATGTGCGGCTCCGCCGCGTGGCGGGGCTCCGCCCCGGACCCCGGTCCTCAAGCGCCGGACGGGCTGAATGGCCGCCAGGAACCGAGCGAGAGGGCCCCTGGCAGGGGAGGTCACCCCGGCACAGGGGAAAGCCGACGTCGGGCAGGGGCAGAATCCAGCCCGGCCGGCGTTTGAGGCCACCGCGCGTCGGCGCGGCCGGGGCCCGGGGGCGAAGCCCCGGTTTCGGGAAGGGGCGGGTAGGGGAAAAGCCCCCGTTCAGACCGCCCCCGTGAAGTGCCCCGTCACCAACGCCTCCACCGCCCCCAGATCCCCCGCCACCAACGCGTCCAGCAGCTCCAGATGCTCCGCCGCGTCCGCCACCAGATCCGCGCAACCGAAGGCGGGCCCGTGGGCCGCGGGCCACTGCGCGCGGCGGTGCAGTTCCTCGGCGACCACGGTCAGCTGGTGGTTGCCGGCGAGGCCGAGGAGCGCGCGGTGGAAGGCGCGGTCGGCCTCGGCGTAGAGCGCGCGGTCCCCCGTCGCCGCGGCGGCGGACGCGGCCTCCGCGACGGGCACGAGCTCCGCCCAGCGCGCCTCCGGCACCGTGCGCGCGAGGCGCAGCACGACGGGGACCTCCAGCAGGGCGCGCACCTCGGCCAGCTCGGCCAGGTCGCGGGCGCTGCGGCGGGTGACGCGGAAACCCCGGTTGGGCACGACCTCGACGGCGCCCTCCAGCACGAGCTGCTGCATGGCCTCGCGCACGGGCGTCGCGGAGACGCCGAACCGCTCGCCGAGGGCGGGGCCGGAGTAGACCTCGCCGGGCACGAGCTCGCCGCTCAGCAGGGCCTTGCGGAGCGCGTCGAGCACCTGCCCGCGCACGGAATAGCGCGTGGGCATCCGGCGCGCGGGAGCGGGGACCGGGTACGGGCGCTCGCCGTGCACGTGCTCGCCGCGGGCCGGCTCGTCACGCCCGTGGTGGCCACCGTGCACGCCGGGCGTGGCCCGCGCGGGCACGCCGGTGGCGGTGCGCGATGCCTCGGTACGGGCTCTGCCCTGCTCCATTGGGGTCCTCCTGTGTCCATCTGAACCATAGGCGGCCGTTCTGACAGTTCAAACCCCGATCAATTCCGGTAAGGTAAGGCTTACCTGCAAATGATCCCGATTCGGTGGTCCTCGCATGCTTCCCGCCTCTGCCACTCCGCCCGCCGGTATTTCCTCATCCGCAGCACCGCCGATCCCATCCGCCTCAGCAGCGGTCCCTGACCCCGGAGCCACGCACGGCTCCGCGCTCGTCTCCTCCTTCTCCGGCGCCTATGCCCGGCTCGCCGAGGCGCTCCCCCACGTCACCGCCACGATGGAACCGCCGCGCCGGGGCGACGGCTGGTTGACGGCCGCCGGGCTGGCCGCGGGCGGCGACGACCTGGACGCCTTCCTCGCGCGGGACGACGAGCAGCTCCTGCGGGACTACGGGGCGCGGGGCCGCCCGGAGGCCGTCGCGAGTCTCGGGCTGCACCGCTACGCCTGGCCGGTCTGCCTGCTCGTGACCGTCCCCTGGTTCCTGCTCGGCCGGGTGCCGCGGCTGCCCGTGGCGTCCGTGTCGCTCCACCGCGCGCGGGGCCGGATGACGGCGTGGCCCGCGCAGTTCGCGTGCCTGCCGGACGATCCCGCGGCGGAACTGCCCGGCGCGGTGGTGGTGGCGGACCAGGAGGCGCTGCGCGCGTGGGCGCGGGAGGTGCTGGCCGAGCATCTGACACCGCTGCTGGAGGCCTTCCGGCCCCGGATGCGGCGCGGCCCGCGGGCGCTGTGGGGCATGGCGACGGACGAGATCGCCGAGGGGCTGTGGCATGTGGCGGGGCTGCTGGGCGAGGCGTCACGGGCGAGGCGCGAGCTGGAGCTGCTGCTGCCGGGGTCGACACCGCCGTACGTCGGCGGGGCCTCCTTCCGGACACTGGCCGGAACCCGGGGCGAGTCCCTTCCGACGCGCGATCGGGCGGGGTGCTGTCTGTTCTACACCTTGCGCCCCGAGGACGCCTGCCTCACCTGCCCACGCACCAGCGACGCGGAGCGCATAAGGCGGATGTCCGCAAGCTGAACGACTCCACACCACCCGATCGGGTGGAGCGAAGGGAACGTAATTCCCTTCCGGTTGAGGGACGTTCGAATTCCCCCACACCTATCTGTATTCCCTTGCCCTCCATTGGCAGGCAGTTACGGCGAAACCCCTTGTTGAACGGTCCGATTCCGTCAGGATGGCGCGCGAAAGGCCGTACAGCTATGCAAGGGACGCAAGATGAGAGTGACCGATATACCGCTGAATTGGATGCTCCCCTCTGTCGTGGCGCTCGCCGGGGCCGTGGTGGCGGTGACGGTGCTCGCGCGCGGCCGGCACGGTAACGCGGACGACGCGGGGGCGTCCTCGGACTCGTGGGAGCGCACGGAGGAACGCAGGCGCCGTAAGGAGGCGTTCTACGGCATCGCCTCGTACGTCCTGCTCTTCTGCTGCGCCGCGGTGGCCGCCGCCCTCTCCTTCCACGGACTGGTCGGCTTCGGGCGGCAGAACCTGGGCCTGACGGGCGGCTGGGAGTACCTGGTGCCCTTCGGCCTCGACGGGGCGGCGATGTTCTGCTCGGTGCTCGCCGTGCGCGAGGCGAGCCACGGTGACGCGGCGCTCGGCTCCCGGCTGCTGGTGTGGACCTTCGCGGGCGCCGCGGCCTGGTTCAACTGGGTACACGCGCCACGGGGCATGGACCACGCGGGCGCGCCGCAGTTCTTCGCGGGCATGTCCTTGTCGGCCGCGGTGCTCTTCGACCGCGCGCTCAAGCAGACCCGCCGGGCGGCGCTCCGCGAGCAGGGACTGGTGCCCCGCCCACTGCCCCAGATCCGCATAGTCCGCTGGCTGCGGGCGCCCCGCGAGACCTTCGGCGCCTGGTCGCTGATGCTCCTGGAGGGTGTGCGGACACTGGACGAGGCCGTCGAGGAGGTCCGCGAGGACAAGCGGCAGATGGAGCGCGACCGGGTACGGCGGCGCGAGGCGGGCAAGCTCGAACGCGCCCGGCTCAAGGCCTACAACCGGCAGCACCGTGTATGGGGCCGGGTCTCGCGAGGGGGCCGGCAGGTCGAGGTGAGCGGACCGGCGGTGCCCGCCGCCGCACAGCCCGCGCAACTCGGCGCGGACCCTTCCATAGCCTCTGACCAGGGGCAGTTGCCCGTCCGCGCGCGTCCGCTCCAGGCGGTGTCCGGGACCCAGACCGGCCCCGAGCCGATCGACCTGACCGCCGAGGACGACACCCAGGCCATCCCGCGACTCGACTCGCTGGAGGCCAAACTCGCCCAGATCGAGCGACAGTTCGGCTAGTGGCCCCCGGGCCCTGAGTCGTCGCCGCGCGGCGGTTCAGGGCTCCTGGGCGCCCAGCTCGAACCAGACCGCCTTCCCCACCCCGTGGGGTCGCACCCCCCAGCCGTCCGCCAGCGAGTGGACGAGCAGCAGCCCGCGCCCCGACGTCGCGGCCTTCTCTATCGCGCCCTCCGCGCCCTCACCGCCGCCCGCGCCTCCCCCCGGCCCCGCCCCGGCGCAGCAGGAGTCCCCTCCGCCGCAGCCCGCGTGACCGACGCCGTCGAGGCCCCGCGCCCCGGTGTCCATGAGGGGCCCGCGCGGCTCCGGGCGCCTCGGGAAGAAATCCCGCACCTCCACCCGCAGCAGACCCTTGGCGGGGGCGCCCGGCCCGCCCATGAGCGTGGCCTTGACCACCGCGCCCCCGTCCGTGTGCACCAGGGCGTTGGTGACCAGCTCGCTCGTGAGGAGCTCGGCGGTGTACGCGCGCCCCGGCTCGCCCCAGTGCGCCAGCAGCTCGCGCAGCTGGGCGCGTACCTCACCGACCGCCGTGAGGTCCCTGCGTCCCAGCCGTCTTTCGAAGCGCGGGCCGGAACGCCCCGCGCCGTCCTCTCCCGGTGTCATGCCGTCCGCGGTCACTTCCCGGCCCGCGTGGCCGTCCGTGCCCGCCCAGTTCGCAGTCCGCCGTTTCATCCTTCCCTGCCCCCGACCCCTCCCCGGCGCCCCGGCGTCGAACACGCTCACGCACACTCACCAATGCATGCCCCGGCCCACGGTCGGCGACGCCTGTTGACCCATCAACATGGTGATATGACTGGAATGCTGGCGCGTCTTGTGCAGGGGGCGAATATGCCAATGGCGTCGGGCGGGTGAGGTTTCGCGCGGCCCATTCCGCGGGGATTCACGACGGATCGCCGGTGGCCCGCCGGGGAGTCCGGCGGGCCACGCCGACGGCGTTCCCGAGGGCCTGCCCCGGGAGACCCTCAGGGGCGGGTCCTCGCGGAAGTCGCTCCCGGACGTGCTCCGGGAGACCGCCGGTCCTCCCCGGGGCGCCCTGGGAGGATGCTTCGAGGCACGAGCCGAGGCATCGCTTCGGAGGAGCCCGCTATGCCTCCCAGAGAGCGCACGCCGTACGGTCGTCGGCGTACCCCTTGACCCGTAGCTGGACGTCCCCGAGGAAGGCCGCCAGGCCCGGCGGCCCGCCGTCCGTCCACCGCTTCGCCAGCCGGGCCCCCAGCTCGGGTTCGCCCCGCAGCGGCTCCGCCAGGCCCGCGCTGCACAGCAGCAGGGTGTCACCGGGCCGGGCGGCGGACGCCCGGAAGCGGAACGGCTCGCCCGGGACGGCCGGGGGCTCGACGACCGGCGCCAGGCCGGGTGTCGGGATGCCGAGGTCCACCGTCATCCGGTCCTCGGGCGCCGGCCCGTAGCCGATGAGGGGATCGTCGGCGAGGCCCGCGCTCGGCTCCGGATCCGGGTCGAGGTCCTGCCATGCGCCTTCGCGCAGCCGGAACAGGCCGCCCGCGCCGACGCCGAAGAAGACGCGCGTACGGCACGCCGGATCGGCGGTCAGGAGCAGGCAGCGCACGCCGGCGGTGTACTCCTCGGGCCGCAGGTCCAGCTCGGCGGCGCGGGCGCGCAGCCGGCCGTAGGAACGGTCGGTGAGCCGGTGCAGGCCGGACTTCAGCTCGCCGCGCCTGCCGCCGCGGATGTCGTCCGCCAGCCGGGCGTGGCTGCGGCCCACGGCCCCGCCGAGCCAGGCGCAGATGTCCCGCGCCGCCCGGTGGGTCGCGCCGGCGCGGGTGCCGCCCGCCATCGCGACGAACAGCAGGGCGCCGTCACCCTCCCCGAAGCGGGCCGTCAGCAGGGCGTCGCGCCGCGGCTCGCCGCGGTAGCGGGCGGAGTCGCCGCGCAGCGACAGCGCCCGTAGCGTCACCGAGCCGTACCGCGCCCCGTCCAGGACCGTGTCCGGCACGAGGTCGCCCAGCCGGTCCGGGTCGGCGACGGCCCAGGCGGTCGGCTCCGCGTCGTAGGTCGGCGGTCCCTCGCCGACGAACTCGGCGGCCCGGGAGGGCTGCCGGGCGGGATCCACGGGGCCGTCGGCGGGCACGGCGGGGGTGAGCCAGCCGGCGGACGGTGACGGTGCGGAGGGCAGGACCTCGGGCGCCTCCTCCGGGCGCCGGGGCGCCCTGCCACCGGGCCACGCGCCCGGCTGCTCCGGCCTCCCCGGCCAGGTGGCCGCCGGGGGCTCCGGCAGCCGCACGGGCCGCGGGGACGGCCGGGGCGGCTCCACGAGGGCGGTCGACGAGGCGGGAGGCACGTCGTCCGGCGGCCGGGGCCCGCCGTCCCGGGACACCTCCCCGTCGGGCCGTCCGGGCCGCCGCTCCGGCCAGAGGGGCGGCCGGGAGGACCCCGGCACGGGCTCGGGCCGCACCGGCTCGGGCTGTACGGGCTGTACGGGGCCGCCCGGCTGCTCCGGCCAGAAGACCGACGTCGGTTCCGTACCCGTACCCCTCGGACGACGGTCGGGCGCGGCGGAGGCAGGGGCGGCGGGCCGTTCGGGCCGTTCGGGCCAGAAGACGGACGTGGGCTCCGGCCCGGGGCCGCCGTTCGCCCGCCCGGACCCCTGACGCCGGCCCTGTCCCGGCGGGACGGGCTCGTCCGGCCGGGAGGACCGGCGGGGCGACCGCGGCGCGGGCACCGGGCCCGGGGCGCTCTCCTCCGCCGACGCACCGCCCGGTGGCAGCGCCGTGCCCGCGGGCTGGTCGGGCCACGGGGCAGGCTCGGACGCCACACCCTGCCCGGACCGCGCGGGACTCGACGGCTCCGTCGACTCGACGGGCTGATCCGACCAGAGGGGCGCCCCCGAAGCCGACAGCCCGTCCTCCGGCACCGGGGTGCCGACCGGCTGATCCGGCCACAAGGCGGCTCCGGACGCCCCGCCTTGCCCAGGGCCCGCGGGATTCGACGCCCCTGCCCGCTCGGCCGACCGATCCGACCAGCCGGACGCATCGGAGCCGGGAGCCGGCAGCCCGTCCTCCGGCGCCATGGCATCGACCGCCTGACCGGGCCATGGGGAGGCTCCGGACGCTCCGCCCTGCCGGGGCGGTCGCGCGGGATACGACGCCTCCGGCGTCCCGTCCGGCTGATCCGGCCATCCGGACGCGCCGGACCCGGAGACCGGCAGACCCTCCTCCGGCACCGGGGTGCCGGTCGGCTGGTCCGGCCACAGGGAGGCCCCGGTCGCCGCCCCCTGCCCCGGGCGCACGGCGTCCGGCAGCCCGGTCGTGTCAGCAGGCCGGTCCGGCCGGCCGGGCGCACGGGCCCCAGGAACCGAAAGGTCCTCCTCCGGCACCGGACCCGGCGCGACCTCCTCCGGCCTCGCGCCGCCCGGTTGCCGCATCGTGTCGACGGGCTGATCCGACCAGAGGGACGAACGGGGTTCCGGCATCAGGTCCGCGTCGGGTGGCCTGGGCGCCTTCCGGCTGCCGTGCGGCGGCGGGGTGCCGGCGGCCGGCGCGTCCGGCCGGAAGGGCGACGACGGGTCCGCGCCCGTACCCGGCACGGGCGGCCCGGGTGGCTCCGGTGGCGCGCCGTCGAGCGGCTCGTCCGGCCAGAGGGAGGAGCGCGGGGCGGGCTCGGGGGCGGCGAGCGGCGGGTTCTCCCACCACGACGACGGGGCCGGCCCGGAGCGCTGCGGCGGCGGGCCGGGCTCCGGCCGCCGGTCCGGCCAGGTGCGCGGTGGGGAGAGCTCGGGCCCGGTGGAGTCTCCGGCGGGGCCGGGCGGCCGGTCCGCCGCCGGGTCCGGCCGGAGGGAGGACGGCGGCTCGGGTCCCGTGCCGCCGGGCGGCGCGGCGCCCGCCCGCCCGTTCGGCCAGAGGGACGAGGAGGTCTCCGGTGCGGGGCGCCCGGGGCCGGGGGACGGCGGCCGGGGCGGTTCCGTGAGTCCGGCGGGCTGGTCCGGCCATGTGGGTGAGGCGGGCTCCGCCGGACGGTTCGTCCGGCGCGGCGGCCTCGGCGCCGGCGGCCGGATGGGTGGTACGGGGCCGGTCCGCAGGGGCCAGGAACCGGTCACGGGGCGGGAGCGCGGGGGCCGCTCCCGGGACGGGGGCGACGGCTGCTGCGAGGGGGGCGGGGGCTGGGACGAGGGGGGCGGGGACGGCGCGCGTTCGGTGGGCTGTTCCGGCACGGTCGTCCGGCGGGAGCCCGGGGGCTTCGACGCCTTCGGCGGCTTCGGATGGCGGACCGGCTTCAGCGGCTTCTCCGCCTGCGCGCCGCTCGACCGGCCGGCGTCCCGCCCGTTCTGCTTCCGGACCTGCTGCCGGATGGGCACCGTCAGGTCGGGCCGGGCGGGCCGGCCGGGGGCGCCCGGTGGACCGGGCACCCGCGGCGGCGGGACCTGCGGTGCCCTCGGATCAGGGGGCGCGTCGCCCACGATCCGCTCCGAGGCCGTGGGCGAGGGCAGCCGGGGCCGCCCCGGATCGGGCGGTGGCGGCAGACCGGGGTCGGCGGGGCCCGGCCGTCCCCGGCCGGGCGGCCTGCCGTAGTTCTTCGGCAGGGACGGCAGGCCGCCCGCCTGCGGCGGTGCCGGGCGGTCCGGCCTGGGCGCCGCCTTCGCCTTGGACTTCACGAACCTCGGTTCCGCCGCGACCACCGCGGACGCGGAGGTGAAGCGTTCGTCGAGGCTGTCTTCCTTGCCGGCGGATCCGGTGTCGGGTGCATTTTTGTCGTACAACTCGCCCCACCAGGCGTCCTCTTGACCGGTGCGCGGGTCCCCCTGATGACTCATGCCCTTATTGTCCACACTGTGGCCGATACGGGAAGAGTGCGCGGCGGACGTCCCCCGGGGATGATGACCCGAGTCGGAACGCGCTTGTGGGGAGGGATGTCGCGTGCTCAGTGCCATAGGTCTGGACGCCGTCCGGGAGACAGTACCGCGTGAGCGGAGGCCCGAAAGGCCTTCCGCGCAGAGTGCGGTGGAACTGGTGAACGGCGCGTCCGCTGTTGCCGAACACCTGATCAGAATGCGGCGCGGAGCCACCGAAGAGGTGTGTGTGCTGCTGGCCGACAGACCCGGGTCCGCGGCGGCGGACACGCTCGAAGACGTACCCCATAGGGCTGTTGTCGAACGCGCGGCCGTTACCGGACTTCTGGGGCTGCCCGGGCTCCCCGGGCTGCCGCGACAGCCGAGGCGCACGGGGGCTGCGGAGGCGCCCGTAAGGTCGCCCGGAGCCGGTACGTCCGCCCGGGTGCGGGTCGTGGACCGGGTGCCCGCCGAGCTCGTCGTCGCCGACCGCGCGATCGCGCTCGTACCGCTGACCCCGCGCGGCGGCGAACCGGCCGAGCCGACCGCCCTGCTCGTGCACCCCGGGGTGCTGCTGGCGTCCCTGGTGGACCTGTTCGAGGACGTCTGGCACGACGCCCTCCCCCTGCGGGCCCGCGCCACGGCGCCCGAGGGCCCGGACGCCCTCGACCTGGAGGTCCTCTCGCTGCTGCTGGCCGGCCTGACGGACACGAGCGTCGCCAAGCAGCTCGGACTGGGGCTGCGGACGGTGCAGCGGCGCGTCAAACGCCTGATGGAGCTGGCAGGCGTGACCACCCGCCTCCAGCTGGGCTGGCACGCGGCCGAGCGGGGCTGGACCGCCGGCCCCTGAGCCGCCCACCGCGGGTGGGAGACTTCCGGCCGGACGGCCGGGACCGTCCGGAAGCGGAGCCGCCGCGCTTCCGGCAACCTGGGTCCATGGGGACGTGGCAGCTGGTCCTTGTCGGCCTGGTGATGCTGCTCGGCCTGTACGGCGTCGTGATCCCGGGCGTGCCGGGGCCGCCCATCGTCTGGGCCGGGACGCTGTGGTGGTCGATGACCGAGCGTTCGGCCACGGCCTGGGCCGTGCTGGCCGGGGCCACGGGAGTGCTGCTGCTGGCGCAGGCCGTGGTCTGGCTGCTGCCACCCCGCCGGATCAAGGTCGCGGGCGTCACCCGCCGCGCCTTCCTGGTGGCCGGATCGGCCGGGATCGCCGGGTTCTTCGTGGTGCCGCTGCTGGGCGCCGCCCTGGGCTTCATGGCGGGGCTCTACGGGGTGGAACGGCGGCGGCTGGGCGGGCACGGGGAGGCGTGGGCGTCCATGCGGAACGTGATGCGGGCGTTGGGGACGAGCGTGCTGGTGTCGTTGTTCGCGTGTCTGTTGGTGGTGGGGGCGTGGGTGGGGACGGTGGTGGGGGTGAGCGGGGGGTGAGGGCCGGAGCTTTGTCCCCTACCCGCCCCTACCCGCCCCTTCCCGCTGCGTCCGATGTGCGGCTCCGCCGCGGGCGGGGGCTTCGCCGCCGGGCCCCCCGACGGGCCGGTTTTCAGCCCGTCCGGCGCTTGAGGACATTCGGGAAGGGGCGGGTAGCGGAAAAGGCCCCGCGCAGCGGCACCCGGAGCGCCACCCCGCACACTCAGGCCGCCCCCGGCCCCGCACCCTCCAGCCCCAGCAGAAGCCGCTTCCGCTCCAGCCCACCCGCATACCCCGTCAGCGACCCGTCCGCCCCGATCACCCGGTGGCAGGGGCGCAGCACGAGCAGCGGGTTCGCGCCCACCGCGCCGCCCACGGCCCGCACCGCGGCGCGCGAGGCGCCGACGCGGGCGGCCAGCTCGCCGTAGCTCGTGGTGGCGCCGTAGGGCACGCCGTCGAGCGCCTCCCACACCTTGCGGCGGAACTCCGTCCCCTGGACGGCGAATTCCAGGGCGAAGCCCTCGGACTCCCCCGCGAAGTACGCCCGGAGCTGCCGTTCGACCTCGGCGAAGGCACCGGGGTCGCGCCGCCAGTCGGCGCCGATGGCGGGGGCGTTCTTCTGGCCGGGCACCGTCAGCGAGCAGACGGCGGTGCCGCCGGGCGCGGTGCCGGAGGGCCGGCCGGTGAGGAGGAGCGGGCCGAGCGGGCTTTCGATCTCGGTGTAGAGCATGGTCAGTTGTCCTTCGCGGCGTGGTTCCAGAGGTGGTGCAGGGCGTACGAGCGCCAGGGGCGCCAGTCCTCGGCGGCACCCGGGGGCACGCCGAGGGCGGCGAGTCCGTGCCGTGCGCCGGCGTCGCCCGGCAGGAAGACGTCGGGGTCGCCGAGGGCCCGCATGCGGATGTAGCCGGCCGTCCAGGGGCCGGTGCCGGGCAGGGCGAGGAGCCCGCGCTCGGTGTCCTCGCGGTCGACGCCGGGGTCGAGCCGGACGGTCCCGTCGGCGAGGGCCGTGGCGAGCGCGCGCAGGGCCCGGCGGCGGGACTCGGGCATGCCGAGCTCGTCGAGCGCGGCGCCGGCCAGGGTGCCGGGGTCGGGGAAGAGATGGGTGAGGGTGCCGTCGGGCGTGGTGAGGGGCTTGCCGTACGCGGCGACGAGCGCGCCCGTGAGCCGGACGGCGGCCGCGACGGTCACCTGCTGGCCCAGCACGGCCCGGACGGCGAGCTCGTCGCCGTCCGCCGCGCCCGGGGAGCGCAGGCCCGGCCGGGCGGCGACGAGGGGGCCGAGGCGGGGGTCGGTGCCGAGCCGGTCGGCGACGGCGTAGGGGTCGGCGTCGAGGTCGAAGAGGCGGCGGGTCCGCTGGACGGCCGTCGCGAGGTCGCGCAGGTCGGTCAGGTGCAGCCGGCAGTCGAGCCAGCGGTCGCGGCCGCCCGGGGCGGGTTCGCGCACCTCGGTGATCCCGGTGCCGTAGGGGAGGCGGAGGGTGCGCCGGTAGCGGCGGGCGCCGGGCGCGCCCGTCATCTCCTCGACGCCGGGGACGGCCCGGCGCTCCAGGAAGTCGAAGATCTCCCGGGCGGCGTAGGGTCCGCGGTGGGCGAGCCGCAGGGGGACGCCGGTGGGCGCGCCGGCGGTGGGCCGGGGCCCGCTCCGACTCGCCGCCGCCTCGGCGCGGAGGGCGCTGGGGGTGCGGGCGTAGACGGTCCGGATGGTGTCGTTGAACTGCCGGACGCTGGCGAAGCCGGACGCGAAGGCGAGCTCGGTGACGGGCAGCGCGGTGGTCTGGAGGAGGACCCGGGCGGTGTGGGCGCGCTGGGCCCGGGCGAGGGCGACGGGCCCGGCGCCGAGCTCCTGGGTGAGCTGGCGGTGGACCTGGCGGGCGCTGTAGCCGAGCCGGGCGGCGAGCCCGGCGACGCCCTCGCGGTCGACGACGCCGTCGCCGATGAGCCGCATGGCGCGGCCTACGAGGTCGGCGCGGACATTCCAGTCGGCGGATCCGGGGGCGGTGTCGGGGCGGCACCGGCGGCAGGCGCGGAAGCCCGCGCCCTGGGCGGCGGCGGCCGAGGGGTAGAAGCGGACGTTGGCTCGCTTCGGGGTGACCGCCGGGCAGCTGGGCCGGCAGTAGATGCCGGTGGTCGCCACCGCGAAGAAGAATTCTCCGTCGAATCGCGCGTCCCGGCTGCTGACCGCCTCGTAGCGGGAATCCTCCCGGGGCTGTGCCGTGGTGTCCGTCATGTGTCCCAGTCTGCGGTACGCACGGACCGGCGACTAGCGGAAATCGGACATGGCCCTCACCTGAGGTGAAGGCCGTACCGAGCGGCGCGGTGCGCCCTGCCGGGGCGCGCGTCGGCTAGCGGGCGCCTCCCCTCTTGCGCTCCGCCATGTGGCGGCCGACGGCCTGCTTCCGCTTCCAGTCGCGGCGGATCTCGGCGCGCAGGCGGGCGTCGGTGCGCGCGGCGATCCACTCGTTCTCGCGGATCAGCTTGCGGTAGCTGTCGAGGCGGCGCTCCGGCAGGTCGCCGGAGTCGAGCGCGGCGAGGACCGCGCAGCCGGGCTCGCCGGTGTGGGCGCAGTCGTGGAAGCGGCACCCCCGCGCCAGCTCGTCGATCTCCGCGAAGGTGCGGGCGACGCCGCCGTCGGCGTCCCAGAGGCCCACTCCGCGCAGGCCCGGCGTGTCGATCAGCACGCCCCCGCCGGGCATCGTCAGCAGATTGCGCGTGGTGGTGGTGTGGCGGCCCTTGCCGTCGCTGTCCCGGGTGGCGTGGACGTCCTGGACGTCCACGCCGACGACGGCGTTGGCGAGGGTGGACTTCCCGGCGCCGGACTGGCCCAGGATCACGGCGGTGCCGCCGGCGAGCGCGGCGGCGAGGACGTCGACCCCTTCGCCGGTCGCCGAGCTGACGGCGAGGACCTGGGCGCCCGGCGCCACCACGGCGGTGTCGTCGAGGAGGTGCCCGAGCACCACGGGGTCGTCCACCAGGTCGGCCTTGGTGAGGACCACCAGGGGCGTGGCGCCGCTCTCCCAGGCGAGGGTGAGGAAGCGCTCGACCCGGCCGAGGTCCAGCTCGACGGCGAGCGAGACGGCGATGACGGCGTGTGTCACGTTGGCCGCGAGGATCTGGGCCTCGGACCGCTTGGAGGAGGTGGACCGCACGAAGGCCGTGCGGCGCGGGAGCAGCGTCCGGACGAAGCCCTGGGCGAGGTCGGTGGCCGCCCAGTCGCCGGTGCACATGATGCGCTGCGGGTCGCCCGTGGTGACGAGCCCGGTGTCGGCGTGGACGGTCCGTACGGTGTCGCCGTCCGGGACGACGAGGTCACAGCGGCCCCGGTCGACGCGGACGACCCGGCCGGGCGTGAGGCCCCGCGCGGCGTGCGGGGCGAACGCGGCGGCCCAGTCGGCGTCCCAGCCGTAGGCGGCGAGGGGGTGCGGCGGGGTGGAGGCGGTGGGGTGAGACAGGAAAGAGGTGGACGGGAAAGACAAGGGAGACCCTTCACAAGGGTGGCTCCGGCACCGCGCGCACGCGCGGCGGATGTCGACGGGGAGCGGCGGGGGTCGAGGAGATCGACAGCGCTCGGGAGAGTCAGCCGGAGACCACGGAAGTGGAACGAATGGGCTTCTGGACGCGGACAGCGCGCATCGTGGGAACAGCCATCGGTCACACCTCCTGGTTCGTCGGAACGGCTGGACGCGGGGGCCGGGACCGGCCGCCGCGTGGATCTCCCTCAATCTAGCCCGGGGCCGTGCGGCCCGGTCAAACGGTTTTCGGCGGACGGCTCTCGCGGCGCCGGACACCCGCCGGGCCCGGTACGGGCCGGGGCAAGGGAGCGCGCGGCGGCACCGGGAGCGGCACGCGCTGCGGCGCCGCCCCCGCACCGCCCCCACCCGCGGCCCCGGCTCCCAGCCCCTGGTACGCAAAAGGCGCCGGACGGGCTGGTGCTCCAGCCCGTCCGGCGCCCGGGAAGTGCCCGGCCGCGCGCGTCAGTCGCGCGGCTTCGCGTGCTTGGGACGGTGGTCCGGCTTGTGGAGGCGGGCGCGGACGTCCGCGGGGGGCAGGAACTGCGCCCAGCGCTCGGGGAACTCCGAGGGCGGCTCGCAGTCCCGGCCCATCACACCGTCGTCCCCCAGGCCGTAGTCGAGGTCGTCGTCGAGCCCCGCCTCCATGGCGCGGGCGGCCCGCTCGGCCGCCTCCTGGGCCGCGGCGGCGGCGCGCACCCTGTCCACCTCGGCGCGGGCGGCGGCGGTGGCGACGGAGGGCCAGACGCGGTCGAGGGCCGCGTTCACGGCGGCGCCCACGAGCACGGCGAAGGCCGAGACGCCGATCCACAGCAGCACCGCGACGGGCGCGGCCAGCGAGCCGTAGATGGTGAGGCCCTCCACGGTGTGCGTGAGGTAGATGCGCAGCAGGAGGCTGCCGACCACCCACATCGTCAGGGCGACGAGCGCCCCGGGGATGTCCTCCTGCCAGGGCGACCGGACGGGTACGGACACGTGGTAGAGCGTGGTCAGGAACGCGATGGACAGCAGGATGACGACGGGCCAGTAGAGGAAGCGGACGACGTCCGCGCTCCAGGGCACGATGTCGACCACCGCCTCCGGACCGGCCACCATCAGCGGGAGCGCCACCGCCCCGACGAGGAGGGCGACGATGTAGAGGAGGAAGGCGAGGAGCCGGGTCCGGACGATGCCCCGCTTGCCCTCCAGCCCGTACATGATCGTGATGGTGTCCACGAAGACGTTCACGGCCCGCGAGCCGGACCACAGGGCGATGGCGAAGCCGACCGAGATGACGTCCGGGCGGCCCTTGGTGACGTCCCGCAGGAGCGGCTTGGCGATCTCGTTGACGCCCTTGTCGCTGAGCACCGTGGCCGAGGCCTTGAGGATGTTCGCCTGAATCGAGCCGATGGTGTTCGTGCCGGTCCAGGCGTCCCAGTAGCCGAGGAGGCCGAGGAGGCCGAGGAGCAGGGGCGGCAGCGACAGCAGGGTGAAGAAGGCCGCTTCGGCGGCGAGTCCCGTGACGCGGTACTCGATGCAGGAGTTGACGGTGTCCTTGAGGAGCAGCCAGGTCATCCTGCGCTTCGAGACATTTCGGTACAGGACCCTTGCCCTGTGGAGACGGCCCGTGCGCCGCCCCGGTGGTTCGTTTGCTGCCTGCACGCTCTAACCGTATCGGCCCTGGCCAGGTTCGTTCGCACGGTGGCGGGGTGTACGGGAGGGGCGGCCGCCGCCGCGGCCGGAAGGAGCCGGGGGAAGTCCGGTGGGGCCCGGTGGAGGGTGATGCTGCGCCGACTCGGCACCACCCTCCGGCCGCTCCCCGTCAGGATGCTTCCGTGCCGCGTCCCGGCGCAACGGTTGCATGGCGTTGCAATCCCGTGGATGCCCTCACGGTCGGGCCCGCGCGACGGCACCATGGGCAGGGTGAACCTCGGAACGATCGACGAGAGCCTGCTGCCGGCCGTGCGGGAGGCGTGCCTCGGGGACGGCGTGCCTCCGGCCGCCCCGCGTGAGGTGATCGGGCAGTCGTGGCACCGGGCGCGGCTGCACGGAGTGGACCCCGACGCGGGCCGCGCGTCCCCGCCGCCGCTGCCCGCCGAGGAGGTCGAGCACCGGCGCCACGCCTCCCAGCTGGGGAGCCTGCTGCCGCAGCTCCGCGAGGGGCTCGGCGCGATCGTGGACGTGGAGCGGCATCTGATGGCCGTGACGGACGCCGAGGGCCGGGTGCTGTGGCGGGACGGGGCGCGCGGGGTGCTGCGCAGCGCGGACCGGTTGCACTTCTCGGTGGGCGCCTCCTGGACGGAGGAGCAGGTGGGGACGAACGGCATCGGGACGGCGCTGGCCCTGCGCCGCCCGGTGCAGGTGCACGCCGCGGAGCACTTCGTCCGGACCCACCACAGCTGGACGTGCGCGGCGGCGCCGCTGCACGACCCGCGCGACGGGCGGCTGCTGGGCGTGCTGAACGTCAGCGGTCCGGTGCCCGCCTTCAATCCGGCGACGCTGCCGCTGGTGACGGCCGTCGCGAAGGTCGCCGAGGCGGAGCTGCGGCTGCGGCACTGGGAGTCCGTGGACCGGCTGCGGGCGGTCGCGGCGCCGATGCTGTCCCGGGTGGGCGGCCGGGCGCTGGCGGTCGACCGTGAGGGCTGGGCGGCGGCGGTCACGGGCATGGGCCCGGTGGGCCGGGTGACCCTGCCCAAGGGGGTACAGGCGGGGCGGGTGTGGCTGCCGTCCCTCGGGCACTGCGTGCTCGAACCCCTGCCGGACGGCTGGCTGGTGCGGGTGGAGGAGGCCGGTCCGGGCGGCGGGGCGGAGACCGCCGCCAACCGCGTGGTGCTCGACCTGCGGCTGCCGCGCAGCTGGACGGTGACGGTCTCGGGGCCGGCGGGCGACTGGTCGCAGGAGCTGAGCCCGCGCCACGCCGAGCTGTTGTACGTCCTGGCCCGGCACCCGGCGGGGCGGACGGCGGCGGAGCTGGCGGCGGACCTCTTCGGCGATCCGTCGCGCGCGGTGACGGTGCGGGCCGAGATCTCCCGGATGCGGCGCACGCTCGCGGGGGTGCTCGGCCACCGCCCGTACCGCTTCGCGGACAGCGTCGAGGTCCTGCTCCTGACGCCGCCCGGGGGTACGGACCCGCTGCCGGCGTCGACGGCTCCGGGGGTGCTGGCCGGCCGCCGGGGACCGCACGCGGGGTAGCGCGGGGCACGTGGTTGGCTGGGCGGCATGAGCATCAGCACGACCAGTGTGACCACGTGGTCCCTGGAGCAGACGTCGCCGGCGGATCTCGCGCCGTTCGGGGAGACGGCTCCGGACGGGACGCCCCGTCTGCCCGAAGGTGTCCGTATCATCCGTTCCGAGCTCCCGTCGCCGGAGTTCAGCCGGTTTCTGTACACCGCCGTCGGCGGGGACCTGACCTGGACCGACCGTCTGGACTGGCCGTACGCCCGCTGGCGGGAGTTCCTGGAACGGCCGGGCAGCGAGACGTGGGTGGCGTACGAGCACGGGACGCCGGCCGGGTACATCGAGCTGGACGCCCAGGACGAGGGCGCGGTGGAGATCAGCTACTTCGGCCTCCTCCCGGCCTTCCGCGGCCGGGGCATCGGCGGCCCCCTGCTGTCGGTCGGTACGGCGCGGGCCTGGGACCTGGCGGAGCGGTGGCCCGAGCGGCGGCCGACGAAGCGGGTGTGGGTGCATACGTGCAGCAAGGACGGGCCGCACGCGCTGGGGAACTATGAGCGGCGGGGGTTCCGGGTCTTCGCTACGAAGGTCGAGCAGGAGCCGGACGTTCCGACTCCGGGACCATGGCCGGGGGCGGGACTGTTCTGACGGGTCCGCCGCGCGGGGCCTTTCCCCTACCCGCCCCTTCCCGAACGGGGCTCCGCCCCGGGCCCCGGGTCCTCAAGCGCCGGACGAGCTGATTTCAGCCCGTCCGGCGCTTGAGGACACCGCGCGAAGCGCGGAAAGGGGGTCTGGGGGCGAAGCCCCCGGTTTCGGGAAGGGGCGGGGTGGGGAACAAGCCCGCGCAGCGGACCGTCGCAACACTCCGTCCCACACTCCAAGACACAAAAGTCCGCATCGCGGACAACGGTGGACTGCCCCGAGACCGCCGTGCCACGCTTCCGTCATGTCCCGCGCAGGAGTTGTCTTGGTGAGCCGACGTCACGTCGATCTCGGCCGCATGTCCAGCGCCATCTGTCCGGCGCGCTGACAGCCTCAGCACCACCGCCGCACGCCGTCCCCATCGCCGCGGACGCGCCCCTTCCCCCGCCGTGCCCACCGCACCGCCGCAGCGTCGCCGCCGCGGGCCCCTGACGCATACCCGCAGGTCAATGCGGGTGTCACCAGGACTGCGCCCGCGTTTTCCCGCGCCCTGAGAGCCACCCCGAAGGACATACCGCCATGGCTGCCACCTCGGAACTCCCCCCGTCTCCGGCCGGGAGCGCCCCCGCCGGCACCGCCGCCTCCCGCCGCAAGTCGGGCCGCCACCGCGGCGAAGGCCAGTGGGCCGTCGGCCACTTCACCCCACTCAACGGGAACGAGCAGTTCAAGAAGGACGACGACGGTCTCAATGTGCGGACACGTATTGAGACGATCTACTCCAAGTCCGGCTTCGACTCCATCGACCCCAACGACCTGCGCGGCCGGATGCGCTGGTGGGGCCTCTACACCCAGCGCAAGCCCGGGATCGACGGCGGCAAGACCGCGATCCTGGCGCCGGAGGAGCTGGACGACAAGTACTTCATGCTGCGGGTGCGCGTCGACGGCGGCCAGCTGAGCGTCGCCCAGCTGCGGGCCATCGGCGAGGTGTCGCAGAGCTACGCGCGGGGCACCGCCGACATCACCGACCGGCAGAACATCCAGCTGCACTGGGTGCGGATCGAGGACGTGCCCGCGATCTGGGAGAAGCTCGAGGCGGTCGGGCTGTCGACCACCGAGGCGTGCGGCGACTGCCCGCGTGTGATCATCGGCTCGCCCGTCGCCGGGATAGCCGCGGACGAGATCATCGACGGCACACCTGCCGTGGACGAGATCCACGACCGCTACATCGGCAGCAAGGAATTCTCGAACCTGCCGCGGAAGTTCAAGACCGCGATCTCCGGCTCGCCCGTCCAGGACGTGGTCCACGAGATCAACGACATCGCGTTCGTGGGCGTGCGCCACCCGGAGCACGGCCCCGGCTTCGACGTCTGGGTCGGCGGCGGCCTGTCCACCAACCCGCGCCTCGCCGAACGCCTGGGCGCCTGGGTGCCCCTGGACGAGGTCGCGGACGTCTGGGCGGGCGTCGTCGGGATCTTCCGCGACTACGGCTACCGGCGGCTGCGCACCCGTGCCCGGCTGAAGTTCCTGATGGCGGACTGGGGGCCGGAGAAGTTCCGCCGGATCCTGGAGGACGAGTACCTGGGGCGCAAGCTCCTCGACGGCCCCGCGCCCGAGGAGCCCAGCTCGCGCTGGCGCGACCACGTCGGCGTGCACGAGCAGCGCGACGGCCGGTTCTACGTGGGCTTCGCCCCGCGCGTGGGCCGCGTCGACGGCGCCACCCTCACCAAGATCGCGGAACTGGCCGCCGCGCACGGCAGTGACCGGCTCCGCACCACCGTCGAGCAGAAGATGATCATCCTCGATGTGGCGGCCGACCAGGTCGAGTCGCTCGTCGCGGGGCTGGAGTCCCTCGGCTTCCAGGTCCGGCCGTCGCCGTTCCGGCGCGGCACGATGGCCTGCACCGGCATCGAGTTCTGCAAGCTGGCCATCGTCGAGACCAAGGCACGGGGCGCCTCGCTGATCGACGAACTGGAACGCCGGATGCCGGACTTCGAGGAGCCCGTCACCATCAACATCAACGGCTGCCCCAACGCCTGCGCCCGGATCCAGACCGCCGACATCGGCCTCAAGGGCCAGCTGGTGCTGGACTCCGAGGGCCGGCAGGTCGAGGGCTACCAGGTGCACCTCGGCGGCGCGCTGGGCCTCCAGGCCGGCTTCGGCCGCAAGGTCCGCGGCCTCAAGGTCACCGCCGACGGGCTCCCCGACTACGTCGAGCGCGTCCTGACCCGCTTCGACGCGCAGCGGGAGGACGGCGAGCGGTTCGCGACCTGGGCCGCCCGCGCCACGGAGGCCGATCTCTCATGAGCGAGCGAGCCGCCCCCTTCTTCTGCCCGTACTGCGGCGACGAGGACCTGCGCCCCTCCGAACAGGGCCACGGCGCCTGGGAATGCGGCGGGTGCAACCGCGCGTTCCGGCTCTCGTTCCTCGGACTGCTGTCCCGAGGGCTGACCAAGGGAGCCCCCCATGAACGACCTTGAGATACTCGCCGAGCGCGCGGGCCGTGAGCTGGAGGACGCCCCGGCGCTCGAGATCCTCGACTGGGCCGCGCGGACCTTCGGGCCGCGGTTCTGCGTCACCTCCTCCATGGAGGACGCCGTCGTCGCCCACCTCGCGTCCCGCGCCCTGCCCGGCGTGGACGTGCTGTTCCTGGACACCGGCTACCACTTCCCTGAGACCATCGGCACCAGGGACGCGGTCGCGGCGGTGATGGACGTCAACGTCCTCACCCTCACCCCGCGCCGCAGCGTCGCCGAGCAGGACGCCGAGCACGGGCCGCGCCTACACGACCGGGACCCGGACCTCTGCTGCGCGCTGCGGAAGGTCGAGCCGCTCACGGCCGGCCTGGCCGCGTACGACGCGTGGGCGACCGGCCTGCGCCGCGACGAGTCGCCGACCCGGGCCGGCACCCCGGTCGTCGGCTGGGACGCCCGGCGGGGCAAGGTCAAGGTCTCGCCGATCGCCCGCTGGACCCAGGACGACGTGGACGCGTACGTCGTCGAACACGGGGTCCTCACCAACCCGTTGCTGATGGACGGCTACGCCTCCGTCGGCTGCGCCCCCTGCACACACAGGGTCGCGGAGGGCGAGGACAGCCGTGCCGGCCGCTGGGCCGGAAGCGCCAAGACGGAGTGCGGGCTGCACGGATGACCGCACAGGGGAGCAGGGAGCGAGCGATGAGCGGGGCCACCATCTGGCTGACCGGGCTGCCGAGCGCGGGGAAGACGACGATCGCGCGGGCGCTGGCCGGGCGGCTGCGGGGCGAGGGGCGGGAGGTGGAGGTGCTGGACGGTGACGAGGTCCGGGAGTTCCTCTCCGCCGGCCTGGGTTTCTCCCGGGAGGACCGCGACACCAACGTGCGGCGGATCGGCTTCGTCGCCGAGCTGCTCGCCCGCCACGGGGTGAACGTCCTCGTCCCGGTCATCGCCCCCTACGCCGACGCCCGGGAAGCGGTGCGCAAGCATCACCAGGAGCACGGCACCGCGTATCTGGAGGTGCACGTGGCGACGCCCGTGGAGATCTGTTCGGTACGGGACGTGAAGGGCCTGTACGCGAAGCAGGCGGCGGGCGAGATCTCCGGGCTCACCGGGGTCGACGACCCCTACGAGGAGCCGGCGGACCCCGAAGTGCGGATCGCGGCACATGA
>NZ_JAJQQS010000030.1 GCF_021228125.1 Streptomyces albireticuli | reverse complement strand
GATCGCCACCCGCTACGACAAGACCCCCGAGAGCTACCTCGCCGGAGTCCACCTCCGCGCCTCCATGATCTGGATCAAGGACCTCACCCGAACCACTCAGTGATCACGACTCAATACAGACCCTAGTCCCGTCGGCCGGAGCAGGGGCAGGGTTCGCCGGACGCACCACCCGGGAGCGTGACCTTCGAGCCGTGCCCGCAACCATCCGGTGGCGCCGCGCGTACAGCACCCCCGTGACTCCGGTGCGGGGCGGGGGTGACTCCAGCGCGGTTCCGGCCGCCGGGGCCCTCTCACCCCGGAATGATCGAACATTCATCCATGAAATGCGGAAACACATTCGGTATTTGTGACGTGGGGTCATTATGAGGCCTTGCCAATTCCCTCGTCAGGCCAATCCGCGAATATGACAACTTCGCGCCGGAGCACCTCGACGACCGGCTACGCTCCATGTCGCGCAGCGGGTTGTGGCCGGTGCACGGCTGCTGCACAACCAGTGCACGCCCATCGCACGCTGCGGACGAGTGCCGCCCCGTCGCCTGTTCTCCGCGAGACCGCGAAGACCGCCGCGCCCCGGCACCCAGCCCCTTTTTCTCCTGCGTTTCAAGAGTTCGAGGATCCCGATGGTTGGTACTGGCTCGTCAGACCGGCGACGGCCCGTCTCCGCGCTGATATGGCTGATCTCACCTCTGGTGCTGGCGGTGTGCACGGGAACCGCGGTGGCCGTCGTGACCCCGGAGGCACGCGTCCCCGTCGGCTGGTGCGGGTCCTCGGCCACCGTCGCGGTGGCGCTGGCGGCCTCCGAGGCCGCCCGGCGCGGCCGGGTGATCACCGGCCTGCGCCGCCGGTGCGCCGAGCAGGAGACCGCGCTGCGCTACCGGCTCGACGAACACGAGGCGGAGACCCTCCGGTTGGCCCGTGAGCTGCTGCCCCGCGCGGTCCGCCTGCTCAAGCGCGGCGAGCCCACGGAGGTGATCCTGCGGCACACGCTGCCGACGCACGACCTGGAGCCGGGCTACGCCGCGGCGCACCGCTCGGTGCTGAAGTCCGTCATCGAGGCGGTCCAGGCCGAGGAGAGCATGCGCGACTCCGCGCAGCGCGCCTTCGTCAACATCGCCCGCCGGGTGCAGGCCATCGTCCACCAACAGGCCTATGACATCCGGGAGATGGAGCACAAGCACGGCAACGACCCGGACGTCTTCGGCGACCTCCTCCACCTCGACCACGGCAACGCCCTGACCGGCCGGCTCGCCGACAGCATCGCCGTGCTCGGCGGCTCCCGCCCCGGCCGCCAGTGGAAGAACGAGATCCCGCTCTACAACGTGCTCCGCGGCGCCATGTCCCGGATCCTCGAGTACCGCCGCGTCGACCTGCACTCCGTCGCGGACGTCGCCGTGGTCGGCCCCGCCGTCGAGCCGGTGATCCACGCGCTGGCCGAGCTGCTGGACAACGCCACCCGCTACTCCCCGCCGCAGACCCGGGTGCACCTGACCGCCGTGGACATCCAGTCCGGCATCGCGGTCGAGATCGAGGACGCCGGCGTCGGCCTGACCGACGAGGCCAGGCGCCGCACCGACCGGGTGCTGTCCAAGGAGAGCGAGCTCGACCTCGACGACCTGGGCGAGGCGCCCCGGCTGGGCCTGGCGGTCGTCGCCCGGCTCGCCCGCTCGTACAACTTCCTGGTGTCGCTGCGGCCCTCCGCCTACGGCGGCGTACGGGCGGTGCTGGTCATCCCCATGGACCTGATCACCGCGAGCAAGCACCCCGGCGGCGACATCGCCCGCGCCCCCAAGCTGCCCCCCTTCAAGTCCAAGCGGCGCCCCGGCCAACGGATCCCCGCGCCCGGCCCCGAGACGCCGCCGCCCATGATGGAGCACCCCATCCCGCCGCCGCTGGGCGACAGCGGGCTGCCTCAGCGCCGGCGGCGGCGCGGCCCCGCGCCGCTCCCCTTCGGCCGGGCCGCGGCCGCCCAGCGGGAACGGGAGCGGGAGCAGGCGATGCGCACCCGGCCGAGCGTCCCGGTGCAGCCGGGACCCGAGCGCGACCTCCCGGAGCAGCCGCCCAAGCAGCCCGGCATGTGGCTCGCGGCCTTCACCAGAGGCATCAACGGGGAGCTCCCGGAGCCGGATCGCGACCGGCCGAACAGTGATCTCTCGTCAGACAAGGAAGAGTAGCCAAGTGACGCAGCCGCGGTTCAACATGGACTGGATGCTCAAGGACCTGGCAACGGGCGTTCCGCAGACCCGGCACGTGATCGTGCTGTCCTCGGACGGCCTGCGCATGGCCCAGCACGGCACCGACCCTGACGTCGCCGACCGTCTCGCCGCCGCCTGTGCCGGACTGCAGAGCCTGTCCGCCGCCATCGCCGCGGAGTTCCCGAATCCGCGCGGGGACGGACAGATGCGGCTGGTCGTCATCGAGGTCGACGGCGGTTTCTTCTACCTCATGGCCGCCGGGGCCGGAGCGTATCTCGCCGTGCTGGCCGACGACGACGTGGACGCCGAGCTGATGGGCCTGCGGATGCGGGACCTGGTGGCCCGGATCGGCTCGCACCTCACCAGTCCCCCGCGGGTCGGCGGGCCGGTGACATGAACGGGGCCGGACCCGACCCAGCGACAGCGCCCGGCAGTCCGGACCGGCTGTACATCCTCACCGGCACCCAGGACCACGCGGAGCAGCGGACCGAGCTCGATCTGGTCACCCTGATCGTGTCCCGGACGGAGTCCGAGGCCGGTCTGCAGCCCGAGCACGCGGCCATCGTCCGGATGTGTCACTACCCGCTCTCGGTCGCGGAGATATCCGCCTATCTGGAGCTGCCGGTCAGCACGCTGACCCAGCTCCTCACCGAATTGCTGACGGGCCGACAGGTGGAGGCCCGTCCCCCGGTCCCGGCGGCGGCCCTGCCCGACGTCCGACTTCTGGAGGCGGTGATGAATGGACTACAGAAGCTCTGACCCGTACGCCTCCCCGTACGGCCCCGACACCCCCGCGGGCCCACGGCGCGAGGACGTCCTGCCGGCGTCCGCGACCGCGGCCGTCAAGGTCGTCATCGTCGGCGGCTTCGGGGTGGGAAAGACGACCCTGGTGGGCGCGGTCAGCGAGATCAGGCCGCTGACCACCGAGGAGACCATGACCCAGGCCGGCGTCGGCGTGGACGACCTGGCCGGGGTCGAGCACAAGACCGAGACCACCGTGGCCATGGACTTCGGCCGGATCAGCATCAACGAGCAGCTGGTGCTGTACCTCTTCGGCACCCCTGGCCAGGAGCGCTTCTGGTTCCTGTGGAACGGCCTCTTCGAAGGGGCGCTCGGCGCGGTGGTGCTGCTCGACACCCGGCGGCTGGAGGTGAGCTACGACGTGATCGGCCGCCTGGAGGAGCGCGGCGTCCCCTTCGTCGTGGGCGTCAACCGCTTCCCCGGCTCCCCCACCTACCCCATGGCGGAGCTCCGCGCGGCGATGGATCTGGAGGACTCCGTGCCCATGGTCGACTGCGACGCCCGTGACCGCGGCTCCTGCCGCGACACCCTGCTGACCCTCATGCGCTATCTGTACACCCTCACGACCGCTTCCCCGGAGCCCCAGTGACCCTCCCCCCCGAACACTCCCGCGCCGACTCCATGGTCGTGCCGCCCCCGCAGTGCCCCGCCCACGGCCCGGGCGGTGTCACCCGGCTCTACGGTCCGGACGCCGAGGCCGACCCCATGGCGCTGTACGAGCGGCTGCGCGAGAAGCACGGCCAGGTGGCGCCCGTCCTGCTGCACGGCGACGTGCCCGCCTGGCTGGTCCTCGGCTACCGCGAGAACCTCGACGTCGCGCGCACGCCCTCGCGGTTCTCGCGGGACTCCCGGCTCTGGCGCGAGGCGCGCGAGGGCCGGATCGCGCCCGATCACCCGCTGACGCCCATCACCACCTGGCAGCCCATCTGCGTCTTCGCGGACGGGCAGCAGCACGAGCGCTGGCGCGGCGCGGTGAACGACGGCATCGCGCGCTTCGACAAGCGGGGCATCCGGCGCCATGTCACCCGCTTCGCCAACCAGTTGGTGGACCGCTTCTGCCAGGAGGGCCGCGCGGATCTGGTGCACCAGTTCGCGGAGCACCTGCCGATGATGGCGATGACCCAGCTGCTGGGCATGCCCGAGGCGTACGACACCCGGCTGGTCAACGCGGCCCGCGACATGATCAAGGGCACCGAGACGGCGGTCGCGAGCAACGAGTTCGTCCAGGAGACGCTCCGCAAGCTGGTGGCCCGCAAGCGGGTGGAGCCCGGTTCGGACTTCACGAGCTGGCTGCTGGAGCACCCCTCGGGGCTCACGGACGACGAGGTGCAGCAGCATCTGCGGCTGGTGCTCATCGCCGCCTACGAGACCACCGCGAACCTCATCGCCAACACCCTGAAGATGGTGTTCACCGACGTCCGCTTCCGGGCCTCGCTCGCGGGCGGCCATATGACACTGCCCGACGCGGTCGAGCAGGTGCTGTGGGACGAGCCGCCCTTCATCACCATCCTGGGCCGCTGGGCCACCCAGGACACCGAGCTGGCCGGGCAGCAGATCAAGGAGGGTGACGCCCTGGTGCTCGGGCTGGCCGCCGCCAACATGGACACGGTGGTCCGCCCCGACCCGGATCTGCCGATCCACGGGAACCGCTCCCACCTGGCGTTCAGCGGAGGCGCCCATGAGTGCCCCGGGCAGGACGTGGGCCGGGCGATCGCGGACACGGGCATCGACGCCCTGCTGCTGCGGCTGCCCGACCTCACCCTCGCGGTGGAGGAGTCCGAGCTGGTCTACGCCTCCGCGCTGATGTCCCGCCACCTGACGGCCCTTCCGGTGAAGTTCGCGGCACAGCCGCCGCTGCCCCCGGAGCCCGCCGAGGACCGCGCACCGGAAGGACCGGTCTCCTCCCTTCAGCCGGAGCGGCCCGAACAGCCGGTGGCCACACCGGCGCCGTCCGGCCAGGCGGCGCCGTCCCGGACGTCGTGGTGGAGGTCGTTGCGCCGCTGGCTGCGGCGCGGGTAGGGGGTGGATTCGAGTTGGTCCCACCACCAGGCGATGGCGGGCAGGGGCAGCGGCTCCAGGCTGTCGTCGGCCGGCTCGGTCTTCCACCACCGCGCGGGTTCGCCGGCCCCGTAGGGGTCGGCGTAACGGGCGCAGGCGGAGGCCCAGTCGAGGTGGCCGCGGACGAACTGCCCGAGCGCCACGAGGTAGCAGCGCAGCTCGACACCGGAGCGTGGCCAGAGCTGCTCGCGCAAGCGCAGGAAGAGCGTCATGACGCGGTCGCGCATCGCCATGGCCTCCTCCTGCGCGCGGGCGGGCGCGCAGTCCCGTTCCTGGGCGAGGACGTCGATCAGGTTGAGGTTGTCACCGGCCCGCTGGATCTCCTTGTTCCGTGAGTAGAAGTCGTTGTCCCAGGCCACGAGGGTCCAGGTCATCTCGGTCATGGCCCGGATCTCGGGGCGGTCGAGGTCCTGGTCCTGGAGCTCGTACCCGCCGGCGATGTCCATGAGGGCGGTGGAGGGTGCCATGCCGATGGCGCGCATCCACATGGCGGCGTAGTCGTTGACGGACGGCAGGGCCCGGTCGCGACGGCACGCCGCCTCCCACACCAGGCCGGACATATAGGTGCGCATGCCCTCGGTCCAGTGGCGTAACTGACCGGGCGTGGCGTGCTCGGCCAGCTCCAGGCGGACGGCGCGGAGCGCCGCCGTGTGGGGCGAGTCGTCCGGCCACGCCGGTGTCGGGGCCTCCAGGACGCGCATGATGCGGGAGGTCGTATGGGCCAGGCCGTGGGCCGTGGCGCCCGCCTCGTCGCAGAGGGCGTCGTCCAGGGAGAAGAGCACCGCGTGCAGCTTCGCCACCACCTTCAGCGGGCGCGCCTGCCCGTAGGGCATGGTGCTGGCCGTGAGACCGCCGAAGTCGCACCGGATGAGGCGTTGCCGTTGATGGGAGGAGGTATCGAGCTCCTGCTGCAGCATCCAGTCCACCGAGGCGTCGTCGATCTCCCGCACCCGGGGATGGACCGCCGGTGGTATCGGACAGTAGAAAGGCACGATCTCCAAGGGCTGGACTGTTATGCGGTCTCGCACGCTTGTCACGCCGCCTCCCCGGGCCGACTCGCAGCGTTCCTGTCCACTTTTGCGCGGTACCTGCCCAGGGCGGACCGCGGATAACCCGTTGCGCATATCCGGTCACACCTTTCCAGCACGGGACGCAAGGTTCACTTCGGATCGTTTTCGATCGAACCGAGCCAAAGACGCCCTGCGGAAGGGTAAGAGCGGTTGAATATTGCACACCGTTGTCGGGGTTTTTTCCTCATGATCCTCCGCTGTTCGAAAAACTGAGGGATGGCCGGATCCCGCTCACGCGTGGCAGGGACGAATGATCGACGATCCCCGGCACCGGTGATCGTCCAGCCCGAGGGAGGCATGGCATGGCGATGGCATCGTCGGTCCGGCGGTACGGAGCGCTCCGCGCCGGGCCCCGGCGCCGCGGCGCCCTGGCGGTGGCGGCGGGCGCGCTGCCCGCCCTGTGTTTTCCCGCTCCGGCGCTGTGGTGGCTCGCCTACGTGGCCCTCGTCCCGTGGCTGCTGCTGGTCCGCTCGGCCGCCACGGCGCGCCGGGCGGCGCTCGAGGGATGGCTGGGCGGGGCGGGGTTCCTGCTCGCGGTGCACCATTGGCTGCTGCCGAGTCTGCATGTCTTCATTCTGGTACTCGCGGCGCTGCTGGGGTTGTTGTGGGCGCCGTGGGGACTGGTGGTGCATCGTCTGCTGGGGGGATCACCCGGCCCCGGCAGGTGCGCGGCGGCTCTCGTCGTGGTCCCCTCCGCGTGGTTGATGGTCGAACTTGTCCGTTCGTGGGAGTACTTGGGTGGCCCCTGGGGGCTGTTCGGTGCGAGTCAGTGGCAGGTGCAACCCGCTCTCAGACTGGCCTCCCTGGGCGGGATCTGGCTGGTTAGTTTCCTCCTCGTGGCCCTCAACGCGGCCCTCGCCACGCTGGTTTGTGCCCCGCGCGCACGCGCCACCGGGGCGGTGGGCGCGCTCGTGTGCGCCGCGGTCGCCGCCGGGGGGTGGCTGTGGGCCCCGCGGCCGCAGGACGCGGGCACCGTCCGGATCGCCGTCGTCCAGCCGGGTGTGATCTCCGGCGCCCACAGCCCGCAGCGGCGCTTCGACCGTGAGGAGGAGCTGACCCGGCGACTGGCCGGGCAGCGCCTCGACCTGGTGGTCTGGGGCGAGAGCAGCGTGGGGGACGACCTGGACCGGCGGCCCGGTCTGCGGAACCGGCTCGCCGCGCTCTCCCGGGAGGTCGGCGCGGATCTGCTGGTGAACGTCGACGCCCGCCGCGCGGACCGGCCCGGGATCTTCAAGAGTTCCGTGCTGGTCGGCCCCGGCGGCCCCACCGGGGACCGGTACGACAAGATGCGGCTGGTGCCGTTCGGGGAGTACATTCCGGCGCGCTCGCTGCTGGGCTGGGCCACGTCGGTGGGCAAGGCCGCGGGCGAGGACCGGCGGCGCGGCGAACGGCCGGTGGTGATGCGGCTGCCGGCCGGCGGGGCCGGTGCGGCCGGACTGCGGATCGGGCCGCTGGTGTGCTTCGAGTCGGCCTTTCCCGACATGAGCCGGAGGCTGGCGCGGGACGGCGCGCAGGTGCTCGTCGCCCAGTCGGCGACCTCCACCTTCCAGCACAGCTGGGCACCGCGGCAGCACGCCTCGCTGGCGGCGCTGCGGGCCGCCGAGACCTGGCGGCCCGTCGTGCACGCGACGCTGACCGGGGTGAGCGCGGTCGCGGGCCCGCGCGGGGAGGCGGTGGGCACCACGCTGGGCACGGAGCGCAGCGCCTCCGCCGTCTACGAGGTCCCTCTCGCCCGGGGCACCAGCCCGTACGTCCGCACCGGCGACCTGGCCGTCCTCGGCTCGGTGACGGTCCTGGTCTGCTACGCCGCCGCCACGGCCGCGCGGGCGCTGCTCCGGAGGCGTTCCCGGGAGGGCGTCAGGAAGCCTGCTCCAGAGCGGCGTTGACGATCCGCTCGGCCAGCTCGTGGGTGCGCAGCGCGTCCTCGGCGTCCAGCACCTCGCCCGCCCGCACCGCGTCGAGGAAGACCCCCACGACCTGCTCGATGCCGCGCTGGCGGGCGACGGGCACCCAGTCGCCGCGGCGACGGACGCTCGGCTGGCCCTTGTGGTCGACGACCTCGGCGAGGTTCACGACCTGCCGCTTGGTGTCCTGGCCGGAGACCTCCAGGATCTCCTCGGTGGAGCCGCTCATCCGGTTCATGGTGCCGATGGCGGTGAATCCGTCGCCCGACAGCTGGAGCACCACGTGGTGCATCAGGCCGTCCCGGACCCGGGCCCGGACGTCGATGTGCTCGACGGGCCCGGGGACGAGGAAGCGCAGGGTGTCGACGACGTGGATGAAGTCGTCGAAGACGAGGGTGCGCGGGTCCTCGGCGAGTCCGACGCGGTTCTTCTGCATCAGGATCAGGTCGCGCGGGTGGTCCAGGCACTGGGCGTAGCCGGGGGCGTGGCGGCGGTTGAAGCCGACGGCCAGGCTTACCCGGCGCTCCCGCGCGAGGCGGACGAGGCGCTCGCTGCCGGCCAGGTCGTAGGCGAGGGGCTTGTCCACGTAGACGGGCACGTCCGCCTCCAGGAGGCGGGTGACGATCTCGGGGTGCGCGGCGGTGGCCGCGTGGACGAAGGCCGCGTCGAGGCCGGCGGCCAGCAGCGAGTCGAGGTCGGTGTGGCGGTGCGCGTCGGGGACGCGGTAGGTGTCGGCGACGCGGTGGAGGGTCTCGGGCGTGCGGGTGTGGAGGTGGGGTACGAGCCCCGGCTGTGTGGTGAGCACGGGCAGATACGCCTTCTGCGCGATGTCGCCGAGCCCGATGCAGCCGACCTTCACTGAGCCTCCTTGGTACGCGTTCCCGTTTGAGCAGCATACGGGTGTACGGGTGGGTGCCAGTCGGCCACTCCGTCGAGGCCGCGCAGGGCGAGGTGGGGCGCCAGCCGGTCCGCGGCGGCGAGGGCGGCGTCGCGCAGGGCGCGGCCGGGCCGGGAGGAGAGGCAGGCGAGGCGGCCGACGCGGGCGGAGCGGCGGACGATCGCCGTGGTGCGGGGCAGCCGCTCCGCGGTGTAGCGCGGCAGGGCGGACAGCGGGTCGCCGCCGGGCCCCGCGGCGGCCTCGGTGACCAGGTGGGCGAGGACGACCGCGTCCTCGACGGCCTGGCAGGCGCCCTGTCCGAGGTTCGGCGTCATGGAGTGGGCGGCGTCGCCGAGGAGGGCGACCCGGCCGTGGTGGTAGGCGGGCAGCGGATCGGCGGCGCTGTGGACGTCGTTGCGCAGTACGGCGGCGGGGTCGGCCGCGGCGAGGAGCCGCGGTACGGGGTGGTGCCAGTCGCCGAAGAGGCGGCGCAGCTGGGCGAGTTCGCCGCCGGGGGCCTGCGCGCGGGCGGGCGCGGTGGCTTGGGCGTAGGCGTAGACGCGGCCGTCGCGCAAGGGGACGGTGCCCCAGAGCCGGCCGGGTCCCCAGGTCTCGTGGGCGGTGGCCGCGCCCCGCGGCAGGGCGGTGGCCGGGACGACGAAGCGCCAGGTGGTGAAGCCGGTGTAACGCGGTGCCGGGTGGCCGGGGAAGAGCGTGGCGCGGACGGCGGAGTGGATGCCGTCGGCGCCGACGACGAGGTCGGCCTCCAGGACTTTGCCGGGGGTGGTGACGCGGGCGGGACGGTCCGGCCCGCCGGGGTCGGTGAGTTCCCCGCGCACCCCGGTGCGTACGGCACCCTTGGGGAGGCATGAGGCGAGCAGGGCGATGACGTCGGCGCGGTGGGCGACGACGACGGGGCCGCCGAAGCGCCGGGCGGCGGCCGCGTTGTCCGTACGGGAGAGCCGGCGCCCGCCAGGGCGGCGCAGTCCGCCGTCCAGTGGGACGGCCAGGGCGCGCACGGCGTCGCCGGCGCCGAAGGCGTCAAGGGCGCGCTGGGCGTTGGCGGCGAGGGCGATGCCGGCGCCCACCGGTTCGAGCGAGGCGGCGCGTTCGAGGACGGTGACGTCCCAGCCGCGGTGGTGCAGGGCGGCAGCGGCGGCGAGGCCGCCTGTACCGCCGCCGATGACGACGGCGCGGAGCTTGCGCATGGCTTACCTCCATGTGACTACATCCGTAGTTCGCCTGACGATACTACCTCTGTAGTGCGCGGTAGGTTGAGGGCATGTCAGTGGAGAAGGAACCCGAGCAGTACCCGGGGCAGCCGCTGGTGCGGCTGCCCGCCGGAGCCGCACGCGGCCGGCTGATCGCCGACACGGCCCTCGACCTGCTCGCCGAGCGCGGCATGCGCGGGCTGACGCACCGGGCCGTCGACGAGGCGGCGGGCCTGCCGACCGGCTCGACGTCCAACCAGGCCCGGACCCGGCTCGCCCTGCTGGAGATCGCGGTGCGGCGGCTCGCCGTGCGCGAGGGTGAGGTGCTGTCCCTGAAGGAGCTGCCCGATCCGGCGGGCGGCCCCGAGGCTCTCGCCGACGCGATCGCGCTCGCCCTGCACCGCACCCTGACCGGCCGGCGCGGCCTGCTGATCGCCCGCTACGAACTGGCCCTGGAGGCCTCCCGGCGCCCCGAGTTGCGGGCCATCTACGACCTGGAGGGGCGCGCCTTCCGCGAGCCCCTCGTCGCCCTGCTGGCCGCGGCGGGCTCGGAGGCGCCGGAGCGGCACGCGCTGTCGGTGCTGGCGTGGTGCGAGGGGTTGATGTTCTCGTGCGCGGCGGGGTCGTACCACGCGGAGGTGCCGGGGCTGGAGTTGTTGCGGGTGAGTGCGCGGGAGTTGTTGCGGGGGGTGCTGGGGCGGGGGTAGGCGCCTGCGGCGGGCTTGTTCCCCACCCCGCCCCTTCCCGAACCGGGGCTCCGCCCCGGGCCCCGGTCCTCGATCGCCGGACGGGCTGAGTCGTCGCCCGGAACCGGGCTGGAAAGGCAACTTCGGACAGGGGCGAAATCCAGCCCGGTCGGCGATTGAGGCCACCGCGCGAAGCGCGGAATCGGGGGCCCGGGGATCTCCCCGGATTCGGGAAGGGGCGGGGCCGGGGAAAACGCCCCGCGCGGCGGGCGGATGATCACACGTCACCCCTACGGGGCATTCCCAAGCCACTCACCAGGGCAGCAGAGTTGAGCGAATGCATCGAATCCCCGCCGCGGCAGCCCTGACGGTGCTCACGATCGTCGCCTCCGCCGGCTGCGTATCCGTGTCCCCGCACACCGCCACCCACGCCCCTGCTGGCTCGTCGCGGTGGTCGGGCACCCCTCCCCGCGTCGGCCAGGGGCCGGCCCGCGAGGCACTGGTCACGACGGGACCGGACGGCCCGGGCGGCGGCCTCCGCGGTGGGCGGGACGGAGCCGACGGACGCGACGGCGATCCGGGCCTCCTGGGCGCGCCGACGTTCTGGGACCCGTCCGACCCCTCGCGCCCCGGGGGCCCCCGGAACCTGGAGAGGTTCTGGAATCCGTCGGGCCCGGCCGGTCCCTCCGATCCGTCCGGCCCGTTCGGTTCGTCGAGCCCCTCCATCCCCTCCATCCCCTCCGGCTCCGCCGGCCCCTCCGGCCGCTCGAACCACCCGGCCCGCTCAGGCCCCTCCGGCTCGTCCGGCGCTTCCGGACCGGCCGGGCCTTCCGGACCGGCCGGCTCCACGGGCCCCTCCGGCCGCTCGTCCGGCCGGAGCTCCTCGTCCCCCTCGGGACCGGGCTCGTCCGGACCCTCCCGGGACGCGGGCCACCAGGCGGCCTCCCCCGACCGGTCCACGCCGCGCCAGGACACCCCCGCCCCCCAGCAGCGCTCGGACCCGCCCGCGAGCGGCCTCGCCTCCGAACCCCGCAAGGAGGCGCCCGCCCCCGCCCCGGCTCCGGCCAAGGGCGGCGGCAATGTGTGCGCCATGGGCCGCGACTACGGCCGCTGGCAGCAGGGCGACGACGCCAACCGCATCTGCGGCCAGGTGTACGGGCACTGAGCCGGGCAGGCGCCGCGCCCGCGCCCGTACACCCTCACGCGCGGGCCGGGCTCAGACCGCCAGGTCCGGGATGCGCCAGTCGATCGGCTCGTGGCCCTGGGCCGCGACCGCCTCGTTGATCTGGGTGAAGGGGCGGCTGCCGAAGAACTTCTTGGCCGACAGGGGCGACGGGTGCGCGCCCTTGACGACCGTGTGGCGCGCCTCGTCGATCAGGGGCAGCTTCTTCTGGGCGTAGTTGCCCCACAGCACGAAGACGGCCGGGTCGGGGCGGGAGGCCACGGCGCGGATGACCGCGTCGGTGAACTTCTCCCAGCCCTTGCCCTTGTGGGAGTTGGGCTCGCCGCCCCGGACCGTGAGCACGGCGTTGAGCAGCAGGACGCCCTGCTCGGCCCACGGCATGAGGAAGCCGTTGTCCGGCACCTCGTAGCCGAGCTCCTCGCGCATCTCCTTGTAGATGTTGCGCAGGGAGGGCGGGGTCCGGACGCCGGGCCGGACCGAGAAGCAGAGACCGTGCCCCTGGCCCGCCCCGTGGTAGGGGTCCTGTCCGAGGACGAGGACCTTCACCCGCTCGTACGGCGTGGCCTCCAGCGCGGCGAAGACCTCACCGCGCGGCGGGTACACCGGAGCGTTCGCCCGCTCCTCCTCGACGAAGTCGGTGAGCTCCTTGAAATAGGGCTTCTCCAGCTCCTCGCCGAGGACTCCGCGCCAGGACTCGGGCAGCGTGTCGGTGACGGTCACGTCGACAACCTCCGGGGTTCGATCCGTTTACACCGGAGAACTTACCGGCGGCCACTGACATCGCCCGCCGCCCCGTCTCAGAAGCCCGCGTTGAGGAAGATCCCCCCGTCCACCACCAGCGTCTGCCCGGTGATCCAGGCGGCCGCGTCGGAGAGCAGGAAAGCGGCCGCTCCCCCGATGTCCTCGGGCACCCCGAGCCTGCCGAGCGGGTACGACGCGACGACCTCCGCCTCGCGCCCCTCGTAGAGGGCGGCGGCGAACTTCGTCTTCACGACGGCGGGCGCGATGGAGTTGACGCGGACGCCCGGGGCCATCTCGTGGGCGAGCTGGAGCGAGAGGTTGACCATGGCGGCCTTGCTGATGCCGTAGGCGCCGACGAAGGGCGACGCGCCGAGCCCGGCGACGGACGCGATGTTGACGATCGCCCCGCCGTTCTCCTTCTGCCACGCCCGCCAGGTCCGCTGGGCGAAGCCGAGCGCGGAGATCACATTGGTCTCGAAGACCTTACGGGCGACGGCCAGGTCGAGCTCGGCGATCGGGCCGAACACGGGGTTCGTCCCGGCGTTGTTGACGAGGTGGTCGATCCGTCCGAAGGCGTCCATCGCACGCTCCACGGCGGCGGCCTGGTGGGCCTCGTCGTGGGCCTTGCCGGGCACCCCGAGCACCCGGCCGGGGCGGCCCGCCGACAGGGTCTCGGCCGCCCGCTCCAGGCTCTCCTCGTCCCGTCCGGTGATGACGACGCGGTCGCCGCGGGCGACGAGCGCCTCGGCGATGCCGTATCCGATGCCGCGGCTGGCGCCCGTGACGAGGGCGACCTTCCCGCTGTCCGGTGCGGTCATGTCCTCTTCCCTCCCCGTCAGTTGAGCGGTCCGCCGGCCACGTACAGCACCTGGCCGGAGACGAAGCCGGCCTGGTCGGCGGCGAAGAAGGCGACGGCGTTGGCGATGTCCTCGGGCTCGCCGACGCGCTGGACCGGGATCTGGCTCGCGGCGGCGGCCTTGAAGTCCTCGAAGCCCATGCCGACGCGGGCGGCGGTGGCGGCGGTCATGTCGGTGGCGATGAAGCCGGGGGCGACGGAGTTGGCGGTGACGCCGAACTTGCCGAGCTCCTTGGCGAGGGTCTTGGTGAGACCCTGCATTCCGGCCTTGGCGGCGGCGTAGTTGGCCTGGCCGCGGTTGCCGAGGGCGGAGCTGCTGGAGAGGTTGACGATCCGGCCGAAGCCCGCGTCGACCATGTGCTTCTGGCAGGCCCGCGACATCAGGAAGGCGCCCCGCAGATGCACGCTCAGGACGGTGTCCCAGTCGTCGTCGCTCATCTTGAACAGCAGGTTGTCGCGGAGCACCCCGGCGTTGTTGACGAGGATGACCGGCGCGCCCAGCTCGGCCGCGATCCGGGCGACGGCGGCCTCGACCTGTGCGGAGTCCGAGACGTCGCAGCCGACGGCGAGGGCCGTGCCGCCCGCCGCCGTGATCTTCTCCACGGTGCCCGCGCAGGCCGCCTCGTCGAGGTCGAGGACGGCGACCGCGCGGCCCTCCCCGGCCAGGCGGACGGCGGTCGCGGCGCCGATGCCACGGGCCGCGCCCGTCACGACGGCTACGCGCTGCTCGGTGGTGGACATGCGGGGCTCTCCTCACCTCGGAGACGTCGGCGTCGACGTCGGGCTCGGCTCCAGCGGCGACACCCCGGCCGAGCAGGTGAGCAACCGCTTAGTAGCTAGTGGATCAGACGCTAGAAGCCCCGCCACCCCCTGTCAACGCCTCGGGCCGCGCCCTCGGGCGCGGCCCGGGGCCCTCACCGCACCAGCAGGTCGAGGAGACGCTCCGGTTCGCTCTCGGCGTCCGCGGTCAGCCCGGTGTGCACCGGACCCGGCTGGACGATCGTGGAACGCGGGGCGATCAGCCAACGGAAGCGGCGCCCCGGGGCGTCCTCGGCGGCCTGCCCGGCCCGCTCCCCGCCGAGGCAGACGCCCTCCACGGCGCCCAGCGCGGCCCGTACGCCCGCGACGTCCGCGGTCGGGTCGAGGGCCAGCAGCCGCGCCTCGTCCAGGTGGACGCGGGCGGCGACGTAGGACTTCGCCTGGCAGTAGACGACGACCCCGGCGTTGATCTGCTCACCCCGCTCCACGCGCGGCACCACGCGCAGCAGGGCGTATTCGAAGACGTCGCGTCCGTTGTGGCGCCCGGTCACTTGCCGGCCTTTCCGTCGAGCCTGACACGCACCCACTCCGGCGCCTGCGAGGGCTTGTCCTTGCTTCGTTCACCGAGGACCACGCGGTCGCCGATGGTCGCGGCGCGCTCCAGCAGCACCTCGACATAGGCCCGGCGCAGCGCGTCCGGGCCGTCGAAGCCCGGTTCGTCCACGAGCCACTCGTCGGGCACGTCGGCGGCGACCCGGGTCAGCAGTTCCTCGGTGACCAGCGGGGCGAGGGCGGCGGCCGCTCCGGCGACGTCCGGCGCGAAGGAGGCCAGGACATGGTCGGAGGCGTCGTAGGACTTGCCGGCCGCGGCGCCGGCGGAGGGCCAGTTGTGGTGCCAGATCATCGTCGCGCCGTGGTCGATGAGCCACAGCCGTCCGTGCCACACCAGGAGATTGGGGTTGCGCCAGGACCGGTCGACGTTGTTGATCAGCGCGTCGAACCAGACGACGCGGCCGGCCTCGGCCGCGTCGGTCTCGAAGGCCAGGGGGTCGAAGCCGAGCGCGCCGGGCAGGAAGTCCATGGCGAGGTTGAGCCCGCCGCTGGCCTTGAGCAGCCCCTGCACCTCCTGGTCCGGCTCGCCCCGGCCGATGACCGGGTCGAGCTGGATCCGGGCGAGGTCCGGGACGCGCAGGCCCAGGGCCCGGCCGAGCTGTCCGCAGATGACCTCGGCGACGAGGGTCTTGCGGCCCTGCCCGGCGCCGGTGAACTTCATGACGTAGGTGCCGAGATCGTCGGCCTCGACGATGCCGGGGAGCGAGCCACCCTCACGCAAGGGCGTGACATACCGGGTGGCGGTGACTTCGGGGAGCATTGCCCCAGGCTATAGCGGTGGACCGGGCCCCCCGGCACCGGGCGCGCCGCCCCGGCCCGGCGTCACCGTGCCCCGCCGGGGCGGCGCGGGCTCAGCGCGTCCGGCGCGGGCGCCGCCAGCCGCGCAGTACGGCGTCCGCCGTGGTGACCGTCGCGACGAGGGCGAGGGTGTGCCGGATCATCGCCGCGGTGTAGTCGGCGGGCACCCCGGCGATGGCGTCGGCGGGGACGACCGCCGTGTAGCCGAGGTTCACGGCGTCGAAGACGGCGTTGGGGACGGCCACGTTCGCCGAGACCCCGGTGACGACGAGGGTGCGGCAGCCGAGGTTGCGCAGCAGGGCGTCCAGGCCGGTGCCGGCGAGCGGCGAGAGGCCGTGCAGCCGCCGTACGACGAGGTCGGCGTCGGCGACCGGGACGGGCTCGGCGACCCGGACGGCCTTGGTACCGGCCAGCTGGCGCACCGGCAGCCGCTCGGCGGCGCGGAAGAGGCGGGCGTTGCGCCCGGCGCCGCGGCCGTCGGGGCGGCGCTCGGCGACGGCGTGCACGACCTGGACCCCGGCGGCGTGCGCGCCGGCGACCAGCCGGGCCACATTGACCAGGGCGCCGGAGGTACGCGCGGCGGCGGCGAGTTCGGGCAGGGCGCTGTCGGTGCCGACGACGCCCTCCTGGCATTCGACGGTGAGCAGGACGGTGGTGGCGGGGTCGGGCGGCTCGGCGCGCGGGTCGGCGTACGAGGTGGGGAGGGGGTCGGCGAAAGGGTCGGGTGGCGGGGGCATGGCTCCCTCGTCGGGGGCGCGGGATCGGTGCTCGGCCGCGTGAGGCTAGCGGGGATTGCGCGGCGCCGGAAGAGGCCCCATCCTTTCCTGACGGACAGTCAGATACACAGGGATCAGCGGGAGGTGCGGAGATGGCCGCCACCCAGCGGCGGGGCCGCCGGATCATGATGACGCCGGCCGAGCTCGACGCCTTCCTCTCGGAGCGGCGCACCTGCCGGGTGGCGACCGTGGGCCGGGACGGCCGGCCGCACGCCGGCGCCCTGTGGTTCGTCTGGGACGGCCGGTCCCTGTGGCTCTACTCCCTCGTGCGCAGCCGGCGGTGGGCCGACCTGCGGGGCGACGCGCGGATCGCGGTGGTGGTCGACGACGGCCGGGAGTACGGGGAGCTCCGCGGCGTGGAGCTGTCCGGCACCGCCGAGCGCGTCGGCGAGGTGCCGCGCAGGGGCGGGCCGTGCGCGGAACTCGACGCCCCGGAGGCGCTGTTCGCGGCCAAGTACTTCGGCGCGGCCGCGATGCCGCACGACGGCCGTCACGCCTGGCTGCGCCTGACACCGGAGACGACCGTCTCCTGGGACTTCCGCAAACTGGCGGCGCCGGGGCGGGGGTAGGCCCCGTACGCCCGAGGGCGGCCCGGGACCGGCCGGGATCCCTCAGGCCTCCGCGGAGTCGCCGGAGATCCTGGCGCCCGCCGCGCGCAGCACGTCCACCGCCGCACGGATCGACGGGCGGCGGTCGGCGTCCGCGCGCCAGATCGCGTAGACGTGGCGGCGCATCGTGTGCCGTACGGGCACCACGCGCACCCCGTCCGGCACCGGGCCCCGCCCCAGCCGGGGCGCGACGGCGACGCCGAGCCCGGCGGCGATCAGGGCGAGCTGGGTGTGGTGCTCCTCGGCCATATGGGAGATGCGGGGCTCGATGCCCTTGCCGCGCAGGGTGAGCATCAGCCAGTCGTGGCAGAACTCGCCGCGCGGCCAGGAGACCCACTCGTCGTCGGCGAACTCCTCCAGGTCCACCTCCGCGCGGTCGGCGAGCCGGTGACCGGCGGGCATCGCCACATCGGCCGGGTCGTCGAGGATCGGCGCCTTGGCGAGGCCGTCCGGCATGGGCAGCGGCTTGTTGTACCAGTCGAGGACGACGGCGAGGTCGATGTCACCGCGCACCACGCGCGGCACGGCCTCGTCCGGCTCCATCTCCTCCAGCCGGGCGCGCAGCTGGGGGTGCGCGGTGCGCAGCTCGGCGAGCGCGGCGGGGAAGAGGCCGCGGGCGGCGGTGGGGAAGGCGCCGAGCAGCAGCTCGCCGACGGCCTGCCCGCGCTGCGCCTCCAGATCGGCCTGGGCCAGCTCGACCTGGGAGAGGATCCGGGAGGCGTGGTCGGCGAGCAGCCGTCCGGCGTCGGTGAGACGCACGCCGCGGCCCTGCTTCGCCAGCAGTTGCTGGCCGGTCTCCCGCTCCAGCTTGGCGAGCTGCTGGGAGACGGCGGAGGTCGTCACATGGAGCCCGTCGGCGGCGGCGCTGACGGAGCCATGACGGGCGACGGCGTTGAGGGTCCGCAGACGATCCAGGTTCATATAAGCGATGCTACGCGATGGACCCTACAATTATTTGCTTGTTCTAATGGGTTTCGATCGTCATTCTGGTGCCCATGAGCACCACGAGCCCCGCCGCCACCCCTGCCGGAACCTCCGCCGGAACCCCGCCGTCCAGCCCGTCCGCGCAGCCCTCCGGCCCTCCCCCGGCCCGGCGGAAGGGGTCCGGCGTCGACTGGCGGATCCGGTTCGGCGCGCTCGCCCTCATCTGGGGTTGCAGCTTCCTCTTCATCAAGCTCGGCACCGACGGCTTCGCGCCGCTGTACGTCTCGCTCGGCCGCATGGTCTTCGGCACGGCGGTGCTGCTCGCGGTGGTCGCCGTCAAGCGGGAGCGGCTCCCGTCCGGCCCGCGCGTCTGGGGTCACCTGGCCGTCGCGGCCTTCCTGCTCAACTCGCTCCCCTTCACCCTCTTCGCCTACGCCGAGCTGCGCGTCTCCTCCTCCCTCGCCGGCATCTGCAACGCGACGACCCCGCTGTGGGGCATGGTGCTCTCACTGGTCGCGCTGTCGGAGGACCGGCCGACCCGGCGCCGCGTCGCCGGGCTCGGCATCGGCTTCCTCGGCGTCCTCACGGTGCTCGGCGCCTGGCAGGGCTTCTCCGGCCAGGACCCGGCGGGCACGCTGATGGCGCTGGTCGCCTCGGCCAGCTACGCGGTCGGCTGGATCTACGTCCGGCGCAACCTGTCCTCGACCGGCTGCTCCCACCTGGCCACGTCCGGGAGCCAGCTGCTCGTCGGCACGGTCCAGCTCGCCGTCGTCGCCCCGCTGTTCAGCCCGCTGCCGGTCTCCTTCCCGGCCGTGCCGCTGCTGGCGGTCCTCGCCCTGGGCGCGCTCGGCACCGGGTTCGCCTTCCTCGTGCAGTACGGGCTGGTCGCCGAGGTCGGGCCGACGACCGCGACGCTGACGACGTACTTCATCCCGGTCGTCGCGACCGTGGCCGGAGTGGCCCTGCTCGGCGAGGACCTCTCCTGGAACACCCCGGTCGGCGCCGTGATCGTGCTCGCGGGCGCGGCGCTCACCCAGAGCAGGCCGAAGGCGGGCGGTGCGGGACGGCCGTAAGGCCCCCGCCCTCGGCGGGCCGGTCACGGAAGCGTCCGTGACCGGCCCGTCGTTGTTTCCGGGCGGCCGGGGGCGGCGTACGACGGCCGTCCTCCGCCGCCCGGCCGCCTCAGCCCTCCCCGGCGGCCACCACCCCGGCCGTACGGGCACCCCGGCCGCGCGTCTCGGCGACGGCCAGGGCCACCACGGCGCACAGCAGGACGGCGGTGCCCGCCGCGGTCGCGGCGGTGAGCCGCTCACCGAGCAGGAGCACGGCGATGGCCGCGGCCGTCACCGGCTCCAGGAGGGTGATCACCGAGACGGTGGTGGCCCGCACGACGACGAGTCCCGCGAAGAACAGCCCGTAGGCCAGCGCGGTCGGCACCGTCACCAGATAGCCCGTCAGCCACAGGACGCGGCCGAGTTCCCGCGTCCGCGGCCAGAGGCCCTCGACGGCGGCGAACGGCAGCAGGGCCACCGTGCCCACCACGAAGGACGACACCGTCGTGGTGAACGGGTCGGCGGCCCGGCCCTGGTGCTCGAGGGAGCGCGCGTAGAGGGTGACGACCGCGTAGCCCGCGGCGGAGAGCAGCGCCAGCGCCACCCCCACCGGGCGCACCGCGCCCGTTCCGTCGTTGCCGAGCATCAGCACGGACAGGCCGGTGAAGGCGCCGGCCACCGCCAGCACACCGCCACCGCCCAGCCGCTCCCCCATGAAGAGCCTGCCGCCGATCGCGACGAGCACGGGCGCGGCGCCGAGCGTGACCACGGTGCCGACCGCGATGCCGGTCCCGTCCACGGCCCCGAAGTAGGCGACCTGGAAGACGGTCAGACCGAGGCCGGTGACGAGGATCCGCGCGGCCCCACGCGGCAGCGTCCCGGCGGCCCGCGGGGCCCGGCGGGCCGTACGGGCGGCGCCGCGCCGCCGCAGGGCCCGTACCGCCAGCAGCAGGAGAAGACCGCCGGCCGTGCGCCAGAAGGTCAGCGCGACGGGGCCGAGCCCGCCGGCCTCCATGACCAGGTCGGCGGTGGCACCGGTGGTGCCCCAGGAGGCGGCGGCCACGGCGACGTAGAGCAGCCCCCGGCCGACCGGTATGCCGGTCACGGCCGAGGGCGCGTCGGAGTGGGGAAGGTTTTCGGGCATGACTGTTCTCCCGCGGAAGACAGGTGGTGGATGGCCTGGTGTCCCTCGTGCGGGCAGCGGCGATCCGCCCGGGGCCTCACCCCGGGCCCGGTCCTCCGGGAGCGGCCGCCCGCGCTAGGCGGCGGGAGGCGGCAGAACGGTCATCGGCATGATCAGGACCCTACGTGCGCGGTGATCCGGCCGACAACTCCCTTTCGGCGGGCGCGGCCGGGCCCTCGCCCCGTACCTCCGGAGCCGTCCCCGAGCCCTCCACGGGCCCCTCGGCCGGTGCCTTCGGCGTCGAGGACTGGGCGATGAAGGCACCGAGGAGCACCACGGCACCCCCGGCGATCTGCGGCGTGGAGAGCGTCTCGCCGAGCAGCACCCAGGCGAGCACCGTCGCGATGACGGCCTCCAGGCAGGCGACGACGCCGGCGACCTGCGGCGACAGCCGGCGTACGGAGAGGACGCCGGTGACGTAGGCGGTCACCGTGGCGATCAGCACGATCCAGCCGAGCAGCAGGGCGGCGGGCAGCCGGGTGCCGTCCATGTCGGCGCTCCCCGCGAGCACGGACCAGTCCATGCCCCACGGGCGGGAGACGGCGGTGAGGACGAGGGCGCCGACCAGCAGCCCGTAGGCGATGACGCCGACCGGGTCCGCGGGCTCTTCGCCGTCGCTGCCGTGGTCCGAGAGGACGAAGTAGCCCACCTGGCAGCAGGCGGCGCCGAGGGCCAGCAGCAGGCCGACGGCGTCGAAGCTCAGCCCCGACCACACCTCCACCACGCAGGCGAGGCCGCCGACGGCGAGGACGACCCCCACGGCCGCGGCCCGGCTCACCGGGCGCCGCTGGACGAACCGCACCCAGCCGAGCACCAGCGCGGGGGCGAGGTACTCCACCAGCAGGGCCACGCCGACGGGTATGCGGGATATCGAGGCGAAGTAGCAGGCCTGCACGCCCGCGACGGCCAACAGGCCGAAGCCCGCGAGGAGTCCGGGGCGCCGGGTCACCAGCGCGCGGTGGCGCCAGGCGACGGGCAGCATGACCAGGGCGGCCCCGGCGACCCTCAGCCAGACGACGTGGAGCGGGTCCAGACCCGCCTGGATCAGTGGCTTGGCCGCGACACCCGACCCGCCGAACGCCAGCGCGGACACCAGGGCCAGGCCCAGTCCCACGCTCCTCCCCCGGGAAACCTCAGACGCGTGCATCGGAGCATCATGTCAGCCGATGACAGGACCGTCATCCCTTTCACTCATGGCAGTTCTCCGGGCGGTCTCCGCGCGCCCGTGTCCGCCGCCACCGGAGCCGCTCCCGTGATCGTGGGCGCCGTCGAAGCCGGTGGCCAGCGCCCCGGGGTCGATCCCGGCCCGGCGCAGCACCTCGGCGGCGCGGCAGTCGCGGTCCCGGGCGAGCGCGGCGAGCAGGTCCACGCCCGCCACCCGGCCGGCACCCCGCGCCCGGGCCCGGGCGTACGCCCGCTCCAGCGCGGCCGCGGCGGGCGGCGACCAGCCGGGCGCCCGGCTGTCGGCGAGGACGGGCAGGGCCCCGGAGTCCTCGGCCGTGCCGCTCCAGCGCAGCCCGTAGCCGATGGCGCGCTGGACGAGATAGCCCAGCAGCCGTACGACCCGGCCCGTACCGCCGTCGAGGACGCGGCGCGTCTCGGGGTCCGCCTCGAGGAGGGTGTGCAGCAGATGCGCGGTGTCGACCTGCCGGTCGCCGTCGCGGACGGCGCGCCTGCGGGCGCCCGCTACCACCGAGGCCAGCTCGACGCTGAGCCGGTCCTCACAGGCGGTGCCGGCCGGTCCGATGTCACGTGTACGGCTTTGCACCCTCCCACCCCATCAGTCACGTACCCGTCCGGTCATCCCCGGCGGGAAGCATTCGCGCCTCCGACGACAGTTGGGCACACAGGGCTCCGCCCTCATCCTTGAGGAGGATGAGGGCGGATTTGTCTCAGGGGTGACGGCACTCCGGAGAGCCGTCACCGGCGGGCCCGGCCCGTCGGCCGGGCCCGTGCGGACGGGCGTGCGGACGGGCCTCGGCTCAGCTCTCGTCGGCCAGGATCAGGTAGAGCTTCTTGCGCGAGTCGTTGATGACGTCGAGCGCCTTCCGGCGCTGCTCCTCGCTGCCCGTCTTCCAGACCTGGCCGAGGGCCTCCAGCAGCTGGAAGCCGGCCTGCCGGATCTCCTGGGCGCCCTCCCAGCCGGCCCCCCGGCCGACCTCCTCCCAGGGGGTGGCGGAGCCGGCGTCGGCCTCGGCACGGCCGGCCTCGGTGAGGGTGAACAGCTTCTTGCCGCCCTCGCTCACGCTCTCGATCAGGCCCTCGTCCTCCAGCATCTGGAGCGTGGGGTAGACCGAGCCCGGGCTGGGCTTCCAGGCGCCGCCACTGCGCTCGGCGATCTCCTGGATCATCTCGTAGCCGTGCATCGGACGGTCCTTCAGCAGGGCCAGGATCGAGGCGCGGACATCACCGCGCCGCGCCCGGCCGCCCGGGCCGCCGCGCCCCCGGCCCCGGGGCCCGCCGAACGGTGGTCCACCGAACGGCGGCCCGCCGAAGCCCGGCCCGAACGGACCGAAGGCCGCGCGGCGCCCCTCGAAATCGCCCGGTCCGCGGCGGCCGCGGCCGTGGTGCTCGTGTCCCTGCGTGTGTGTACGCCACATGGCGCATCCCCTCTCGTCGATCGGTGTCGCGGAACTCCTTCGATCACTACTCTTGATCAGTCGCGATACATCAACGATATATCGGTAGCGCTCGTTCGGCAACGCCTTGCGGGCCAGATTCCGGAGATTGGCTCTGGCCTGCGGCTTTGCCCGCTCCGATACGGTCCGGGCATGCGGATTCGAATCGTCGACGCGTTCACCGACCGTCCCTTCGCCGGCAACCAGGCCGGGGTCCAGCTCCTCGACACCGAGGAGTTCCCCGACGACACCCGGCTCCAGCGGATCGCCGCCGAGCTCAACCTCTCCGAGACGGCGTTCGCCCACCGGCTCCCGGCCGGCGGGGAGGCGGACTGGGCCCTGCGCTGGTTCACACCGGCCACCGAGGTCGACATGTGCGGCCACGCCACGCTCGCCACCGCGCACGTCCTGCACACCACGGGCACCGCCACCGGCACCGTCCGCTTCGCCGCGCGCTGCGGGATCCTCACCGCGACCGCCCATCAGGACGGCTCCGTCACACTGGACTTCCCCACCTCGGAGCTCGTACCGGCCGCGGTCCCCGACGGGGTCGCCGACGCCCTCGGCGCCGAGCCCCTCGGCGCGTACGACACGAGCCCGCACGTCGGCGACCTGCTGATCGAGCTGGCCGACGAGAAGACCGTACGCGCCCTGGACCCCGACATCCCGGCGCTCGCCCGGCACTCCCGGCGCGGCGTCATCGCCACCGCCGCGGCCGAGGACCCCGCGAACGGCTACGACTACCTCTCGCGCTGCTTCTTCCCCAACGTCGGGATCGACGAGGACCCGGTCACCGGCAGCGCGCACACCGCGCTGGCCCCCTTCTGGTCCGCCCGCCTGGGCCGCGACGACCTGACGGGACTCCAGGCGTCCGCCCGCGGCGGGTTCGTACGCACCTCACTGCGCGGCGACCGGACACTGCTCACCGGCAGGGCCGTCACCGTCATCGAGGGCGACCTGCTCGTCTGATGCCTCGCGCCACGCGCGGGGCCGGGCCGGATCGGGCCGGGTGAGGCGGCCCCGACCGGGTCCGTCCACCCGCCCGACGGCCGAGGCCGGGCCGCTCACCCGACGCACAGGGCCGCGCCGCTCGCCCGGCGTGCGGCGCCGGGACCGTGCCACGGGCTCCCCGGGGCGCGCCGCGGCGTCAGGCCGTGGGCAGCCAGCCCACCTTGCCCGCGAGCAGCGCGTAACCCACGAAGGCCACGATGTCGATCAGCGCGTGCGCGGCGACCAGCGGACCCACCCGCCCCCACCGCCGGTAGAGCAGCACGAACAGCACGCCCATCGCCATGTTCCCGAGGAACCCGCCGACCCCCTGGTACAGGTGGTACGAACCGCGCAGCACGGCGCTCGCCGCCAGGGCCGCCGCCGGGGTCCAGCCCAGCTGCCCCAGCCTGCGCAGCAGATAGCCGACGACCACGACCTCCTCCAGGACCGCGTTCTGGAGGGCCGAGGCGATCAGCACCGGCAGCTTCCACCAGACGTCGGGCAGCGACTCCGGCACCACCGTGAGGTTGAAGCCGGCCGCGCGGGCCCCGAGGTAGAAGAACAGCCCCGTACCGCCGATCGCGGCCGCGAGGCCCGTCCCCCGGGTGAGGTCGAAGCCGGGGCGCGACCGGTCGAGGCCGAGCGTCCGCAGGCCACCGCGGGACGGGTCCTCCCGCAGCAGCAGGTGCGCCACGAGCAGGACGGGCACCAGCGCGGTCGCGATGCCGAAGAGCTGCCAGGAGAGGTCCAGCCACGGCCGGCCGGGGGCGTGCGAGGTGTTGAGCCGCGCCGCCTGGTCCTTGAGCCCGCCCGGCCTGGTGAGCACGCCGACAAAACTGATCAGCGACGACACCGCGCTCGCCCCCAGCGACAGCGCCAGGACGAGCAGCGTCTCGGAGCCCAGCAGGCGCCGCCGGGACGCCGCGCCGGACGGCGGCCCGGCCGGCGCCTCCGCCAGGATGCCGCCCTCGTCCCGCGCGTTCCGCCGCACAACCGCCTCCACTTCGCGTGCCCCGGCCCGCCCGGGAGGCCGGGCCGTCGTCACAGCTTGCCCGACGGCCGCGCGGCGGCGCGGCAGGGGGTACGCCCGCGCCGGACGGCGCCGGACGGCGGGGGCCGCAGAACGACGGCCCGGTACGGGACAGTGAGGGCTCCGGGACGACCTCGGCGCCCGGCCGCGACGGCTTCGGGACGACGGCCCGGTTGCGGGACAGCCGGGGCCTCGGAGCGACCCCGGCGCCGGGCCGCGACGACCGGGCGGCGACCGGCGGGACGCGCCCGCGCGCGGCGACGCCATGGCCTCCCGGCGGGGGCCGTGTCCATGGCCTCCCGGCCGGGGCCGCGTCAGTCCGCGATCCCCGGCGGCCAGGTGTGCACCGGCTCCCCCGTCCGCATCAGCTCGCAGTAGCGGCGCGTCGTCGCGGCGAGCGCCTTGTCCCGGTCCAGGCCCCGCTCCAGCGCCCGGTGGTAGGTGTCGACCTGCCAGGAGGCTCCGTTCACCCGGCGCCGGCAGCGCTCCTCGATCACCCCGAGGTAGCGGTCCCGGTCGGCCGGCTCCACCCCCCACGCGTCGAGCCCGGCGGCCGCCAGGGGCAGCAGCTCCTCCTGTACGAACCGGACGGCGGGCATCCGGGTGAGCCCACCGACCCGGCCGGGCTTCGGCCAGCGCAGCCAGGCGTCGATGCCGTGGCGGCACGCGGTGTCGAAGTTGTCCGCGGCGACCCCGAAGGGCATCCGCGTCCAGACCGGCCGGGGCTCCTCCGCGAGCGCCCGGACCACCCCGTAGTAGAAGGCGGTGTTGGCCATGACGTCGGTGATGGTGGGGCCGGCGGGTAGCACGCGGTTCTCCACGCGCAGGTGCGGCACCCCGTCGGCGACCGCGTAGACCGGCCGGTTCCAGCGGTAGATCGTGCCGTTGTGGAGGGTGAGTTCGTAGAGCTCGGGCACACCGCCCTCGGCCAGCACCCGCACCGGGTCCTCGTCGTCGGAGAGCGGCAGCAGGGGCGGGAAGTAGCGGAGGTTCTCCTCGAACAGGTCGTAGGCCGAATCGATCCAGCGCTCGCCGAACCAAGTGCGCGGGCGCACCCCCTGCGCCTTGAGCTCGGGCGGGCGGGTGTCGGTGGACTGGACGAACAGCGGCGGCCTGGACTCGCGCCACAGCTCCCGGCCGAAGAGGAAGGGGGAGTTGGCGCCGACGGCGATCTGCGCGGCCGCGACGGCCTGCGCGGCGTTCCACACGGCGGCGAAGCGCCTCGGCGTGACCTGGAGGTGCAACTGCACGGAGGTGCAGGCGGCTTCGGGGGCGATGGAGGCGGCGGTGCAGGTCAGCCGCTCCACGCCCTCGATCTCGATGGTGAAGTGCTCCCCGCGGGCGGCCAGCAACTGTTCGTTGAGCATCGAGTAACGGTCGGCCTCGGAGAGGTTCGCGGAGACCAGATGACCGTCCCGGAGGGTCGGCAGAATTCCGATCATCACGATGCCGGAATCGACCTCCATCGCTTTGCGGTCGGCATACGACAATCCCGTTCGCAACTCCTCGGCGAGCTGATCGAGCACCCGCCCGGACAGCCGGTGCGGAACAATGTTCACCTCAAGGTTGAAGCGGCCGAGCTCGGTCTGGAAATCCCCGCTGGCGATACGTTTCAGCACTTCGGTGTTCACCATGCTCGGCATACCGTCGGGTCCCGCGAGATTCAGCTCGATCTCCAGGCCCACAAGGTTCCGGGGACGGTCGAATCGCTTCTCCGCCAGCAGCCTCGCCAACACGTCCAGGCACTGCCGGAGCTTGTCCCGGTGGCGCTGCCGGTCGGGGAGAGCGAACCTGTCGGCCACGACCTTCTCACCCATCGCGGCGTCCTTCCTGGCACGGGTCACCCGGGGCGCCGGCCGCCCGGGTCACGGTCGATGATGCCCAGCCATTGTGATCGATAACGCCCCGTCGGACCCGCCTACCCGGTAGGCTCGGCAGTACGCACGCGTTGGCACATTCCGTAGGCAAGGAACAAAACTCCGTATTTCCGCATGCCGCTGGTGATAAACACCGATGAGATCCGGCCTACCCTGCCCGGGATGTCATACGAGGTGACGCGCGCGGACCCGGCACAGAATCCCCGAAATCCCCCCTGGACAGGGCCCGGATTTCCTCTTGCGGGAAATACTCACGACGGCTAGCCGAAACACCATGTGAACATGTGTCGTATAAACTTCGTTGACGAGGCAGAGAGCAGGCGCCCCGGCCCCGGTTGTGTCGGTACGGTCCCCGGCCCCCCTCTGACCCCGCACGCTGACAGCGTCGTCCGCACCTGCCCAGCACAACGTGTCTCCGAAGTGAGAGGCGACCCACCATGCCGCTGCATGTCCCCCCTGCCCCCGCGCCTGCCCTGCTGAGCATCGTCACCGCCCTTGGCTCCCCGACCGCCGTGCGCGAGGCCCGCACGCCTTCCCTGAAATCCGCGCAGGGGCCCCTGACGCCCGAACTCCCCTTGCCCGTCCACCTCCTGGAGCGGGACACCCACCGCGGCGGCACCCCACGCACCCGGCTCACCGGCTGGCGCTTCCTCATCCGCGGCGGCGAGCGGGCGGTGGCCGCGGCCGACACGGCACCGACGGCGGACGGCTGGGCGTTCTCCCACTTCTTCGAAGGCCCCTACCTCGCCTCGACCGAGCGGGCACTGCGCCAGGCCGAGGCATTGACGACGCCTTACCAGCCCCGGCTGCTGTCCGTGCCGGAGCTCTACATGCTCACGCTCTGGCTGCACGGCGACGTCACGGCCGACGCCGCCTCCGGGCTGCCGGCCCCCGGCGACCTGCTGGTGCCCCTCGCCCCGGCACCACCGGGCATCGCCGCCCACCGGCCGCACCGCTTCGGCGAGCTGCTGCCCGTCATCTCGCTGCGGCTCACACCGCCGCCCTTGCTGAAGACGCCCGCCTGACGCGGGTCCGACGCGCGACGAAGCCCCGCGGCCCGCCACCACGCCGCGGGGCGCACACCTGTGCTCACCCTCGCGGACTAGCCCGTGACGACCATGCCGGACCACCCGAAGTGGCGGTGCGGCAGGTGGCAACCGCCCGCACGGGTGACGCGTCCTCATCCAGTGAGGAGCGCTGCCGGGAAATCCCTGCGGAATCACGCCCGTGGGGCAACACTGGTATCGACCAACCGATTCGCCTACGGGGGGCGGCATGACCACCGCATCGAGCCGCAGGACAGCCACCACATCAGAGCGAAAGATCCCTTCCATGTGCCAGCACCAGCCCGCGTGTCCCACCGCCGACTCCACCGACCGGGAAGCCGCCCATCTCGTGGCGCACCACCCGGAGCAGGGCTGGAGCCTGCTGTGCAACGGCGTCCTCTGCTTCGAGGACACCGGTGAGCTGCTGCCGGACGGCCGGATCATCGCACCGCACCGACCGTTGGACGCGGATCATGTGGTGACCGCTGCCTGATATCGGCATCCACGCACGGCCGCACGCGCGACACCGCACGAACGTACAGACGCGCAAACGTACAGACGCACAGAAGAACAGGCACACAGAAGAACAGCACCACGCACATGAAGGGGCCGGCCCGGCGCACTCGCCGAACCGGCCCCGACCCGGGTCCTGACCGGACCCGTCAGACCCCGAGGGTCCCTCAGCCCTCGTACTCCTCCATGGGCGGGCAGGAGCAGACGAGGTTGCGGTCACCGTAGGCACCGTCCACGCGGCGCACCGGCGGCCAGTACTTGTCGGCGGACACCCCGGCCGGGAAAGCGGCCTCCTCACGGGTGTACGGGTGCTCCCACGCGCCGGTCACCGAAGCGGCGGTGTGCGGGGCGTTCCGCAGCGGGTTGTCGTCCTTGGCCCACTCCCCCGAGCCGACCTTCTCGATCTCGGCGCGGATCGCGATCATCGCCTCGCAGAAACGATCCAGCTCTGTGAGGTCCTCGCTCTCCGTCGGCTCGATCATGAGCGTCCCGGCCACCGGGAAGGACATGGTCGGCGCGTGGAAGCCGTAGTCGATGAGCCGCTTGGCGACATCGTCCACCGTCACACCGGTCGCCTTGGTCAGCGGCCGGAGGTCGACGATGCACTCGTGCGCGACCAGACCGTTGGGGCCGGTGTAGAGCACGGGGTAGTGCGGCTCAAGGCGCTTGGCGATGTAGTTGGCGCCGAGCACCGCGACCTGGGTGGCCCGCTTGAGGCCCTCGCCGCCCATCAGCCGGACGTACGCCCAGGAGATCGGCAGGATGCCCGCGGAGCCCCAGGGGGCGGCCGAGATCGGGCCCACGCCCGTCGCCGGGCCGGCGGTGGGCTGGAGCGGGTGGTTGGGCAGGTACGGCGCCAGGTGGGCGCGGACGCCGACCGGGCCGACGCCCGGGCCGCCGCCGCCGTGCGGGATGCAGAAGGTCTTGTGCAGGTTCAGGTGCGAGACGTCGCCGCCGAACTTGCCCGGCTTGGCCACGCCCACCAGCGCGTTGAGGTTCGCGCCGTCCACGTACACCTGGCCGCCGGCCTCGTGCACGGCCGCGCAGATGTCGGCGACGTGCTCCTCGAAGACGCCGTGCGTGGACGGGTACGTGATCATCAGCACGGCGAGCTCGTCGCGGTGCTTCTCGATCTTGGCGCGCAGGTCCTCGGCGTCGACCTCGCCGTCGTCCGCGGTCTTGACCACGACGACCTTCATGCCGGCCATCACGGCGCTCGCGGCGTTGGTGCCGTGCGCGGAGGACGGGATCAGACAGACGGTGCGCTGCTCGTCGCCGTTGGCGCGGTGGTAGGCGCGGACGGCCAGCAGGCCCGCGAGCTCGCCCTGCGAGCCGGCGTTCGGCTGGATCGACACCTTGTCGTAGCCGGTGACCTCGGCGAGCCGCTCCTCCAGCTCGGTGATGAGCGTGAGGTAGCCCTCGGCCTGCTCGACCGGCGCGAAGGGGTGCAGCGCACCGAACTCCGGCCAGGTGACCGGCTCCATCTCGGTGGTGGCGTTGAGCTTCATGGTGCAGGAGCCGAGCGGGATCATGCCCCGGTCCAGGGCGTAGTCCCGGTCGGCGAGACGGCGCAGGTAGCGCAGCAGAGCGGTCTCGGAGCGGTGCTGGTGGAAGACCGGGTGCGTGAGGTACTCGTCGGTGCGCAGGAGGCCCTCGGGGAGCGCGTCGGCCACCGAGGCGTCGAGCGCGTCGAGGGACTCGATGTCCGCGGCCACCCCGAACGCGGCCCAGACCGCGGCCAGCTGGGCGCGGGCGGTGGTCTCGTCACAGGCGATGCCGACCAGGTCGGCGTCGACCAGGCGGAGGTTGACCCCGTTCGCCCGGGCTGCCGCCACGACCTCGGCCGCCCGGCCGGGGACACGGGCGGTCAAGGTGTCGAAGTACGAGCCGTGCGCGATCTCGACACCGCCGGCCCGCAGCCCCTCGGCGAGCAGCGTGGCGTAGCGGTGCGTGCGACGGGCGATCGCGGCGAGGCCCTCCGGGCCGTGGTAGACGGCGTACATGCCGGCCATGACGGCGAGCAGCACCTGCGCGGTGCAGATGTTGCTGGTGGCCTTCTCGCGGCGGATGTGCTGCTCGCGGGTCTGAAGGGCCAGGCGGTAGGCCTTGTTGCCGTCGGCGTCGACGGAGACGCCGACGAGGCGGCCGGGCAGGCTGCGGGCGAACTGCTCGCGCACGGCCATGAATCCGGCGTGCGGACCGCCGAAGCCCATGGGCACGCCGAAGCGCTGGGTGGTGCCGACGGCGATGTCGGCGCCGAGCTCGCCGGGCGAGGTGAGCAGGGTGAGGGCGAGCAGGTCGGCGGCGACCGTGACGACCGCGCCGAGCTCGTGGGCGCGCTCGATGACCGGACGGAGATCGCGCACGGCGCCGGAGGCGCCGGGGTACTGGAGCAGGACGCCGAAGACACCGCGCTCGGCGATCTCCTCGGGGATGCCCCCGGTGAGGTCGGCGACGACGACCTCGACCCCGGTGGGCTCGGCGCGGGTCTCGATCACGGCGATGGTCTGGGGCAGGGTGTCGGCGTCGACCAGGAAGACGCCCTGCTTGACCTTGCCGACCCGGCGGGAGAGCGCCATGGCCTCGGCGGCGGCGGTGCCCTCGTCGAGCAGGGAGGCGCCGGAGGTGGGCAGTCCGCTGAGCTCGGCGACGACGGTCTGGAAGTTCAGGAGGGCTTCGAGTCGGCCCTGCGAGATCTCCGGCTGGTACGGCGTGTAGGCCGTGTACCAGGCGGGGTTCTCCATGACGTTGCGCAGGATCACCGGCGGGGTGAACGTGCCGTGGTAACCGAGGCCGATCATCGGGGCGAGGACCTGGTTGCGGTCGGCCAGCGTGCGCAGCTCGGCCAGGACCTCGGCCTCGGTGCGGGCGGCGGGCAGGGCCAGCGCCTCGGTGCTCTTGATCACGTCCGGCACGGCGGCGGCGGTGAGTTCGTCGAGCGAGCCGAAGCCGACCTGGGCGAGCATCTTGGCCTGGGCCCCGGCGTCGGGCCCTATGTGGCGCTGCTCGAAGGGTGTGCCCCGCTCCAGGTCGGAAAGGGAGATGCGGTGGGCTGTCATCTGCGGAGGCCTCCTGGTCGTTGCGACCTGCGAGGGGTACCACGGCGCGGGTACCCGAACGGCCTCCCCCTCTGTCATCTCAACCTGAGAGCTTCACCGGGCCGCCTCACACAGCCCAGCTTTCACCGTCGGTGAGGACGGGCTTCGGCGTCGTGCCTGACCGGGCCCGCCCTGCTTTCCAGAGTGACCTCGTCCATGCGGTACGGGTGCCTGAGAGATTCCGGGGAGGATTTGCTCCTTCGGCGCCTCCGGAGAAGCCGGTGAGGGCTCTCGGAAGACTCTCCCGCACGGGGTCTGCGGCCATTCGCCAGCCTACCAGCGTGGCTTTGGGCAGGGCCTTCGAGTGGCCGGTTCCCGCTTTGTGGCTTTTCGTTGTTGTCGGGGGACGTTGCCAGGGGGCCGGGGATCGGCCGGGGCCCCTGGGGCACTCGGGGCTTCGCGCGACTCTTGGGAGGAACGGTGCAGAGCGATATCGATCCGCAGAGCCTGATCGGCCGCAAGGCATTCGACCGCCACGGCGCGAGGATCGGCACCGTGGACGAGGTGTATCTGGACGACGCGACCGGGGAGCCGGAGTGGGCGGCGGTCCGGACGGGGCTGTTCAGCCGGGACGCCTTCGTGCCGCTGGAGCCCAGCGAGGTCGTGGACGACACCCTGCGGGTCCCCTACGAGCGGGCGCTGATCAAGGACGCGCCGGACTTCGGGGTCGGCCGCCACCTCTCCCCGGAGCAGGAGCTCCAGCTCTACCACCACTACGGGCTCGCCCTCCCCGCACCGGACGCCCCCTCCGACGAGGGCCTCGGCACGGTCAACGGCGCGAACGGCTGACCCTGGGCCCTGTCGGCGGCCTCCGGGACCGTGGCCTCCTCCGGCCGTACGGACCCCCCGCACCCTCGGCGAGCCCACCGGTCTCCGGGACTCCCACGCGGCTACGGACCCTCCGCCCTCACGGACGTCCGCGCGCTCGCGGGACGCTCCGCACCCAGGGACCGCCGCGCTCCCACCAGGCTCCGCGCGGCTGCGGGACCCTCGGCCCCGGCAGGCCCCTGCGTGCGCGCGAGACCCTCTCCGCTCACAGGGCTCTCCGCGCCCACGGCGGCCTCACGGACTTCCACCGGTCCCTGCGCGCCTACGGGACCCTCAGCGCTCACAGGGTCCTGCGTGCCCACGGGGGCCTCCCCGCTCACAGGCGCCTCCGGGTCCGCGGGGTGGCCCTCCGCGGCTACGGGCTTCCGGGCGCCCCCAGGGTCCTCCCCGCTCACGGAGGCCCGCGGGCTGATCAGCGGGAGCGGCTCGCCCGGTTCCAGCGCGGGGTCGTCGACGGCGAAGGTCCGTACCCGGCCGGGCTCCGACCAGGGCTGTTCGAAGCGCACCGTGACCCGGCCGACGCCGCTGCCCTGGATCCAGCCGGCCCCGTACTCGCTGTGCCGCACATCCAGGCCGGGGAGCCAGCGCCGGGGCCGTTCAGGAGCCTCCGGCGCCCCCTCACCCACGGGCGTCGGCTCGCCCGCCACCGCCTCCGCACCCTCCGGCGGGACCGGGAGCTCCGCTTCCGCCGCGGCCGCCTCGCTCGCCGCCTGGGCGAAGAGGTCCTCCTGGGTGTAGTCGGCGAGACCGGTGACGCCCACGCCCAGCAGCCGCACGCCCGCCGTGGTGTCCACGCCGTCCAGCAGCCGCGCCGCCGCCTCCCGCACCACGCCGGGGTCATCGGTCGGCCCGCGCAGCGTCTCCGAGCGCGTCAGCGTCGAGAAGTCGTAGCGCCGCACCTTGATCACCACGGTGCGGCCGGACCGGCCCGCGTCACGCAACCGCCGTACGCACCGGTCGGCGAGGCGGGCGAGCTCCAGCTGGACCCGGGTCCGGTCGGTCACGTCCTCCTCGAAGGTGTCCTCGACGGACACCGACTTGGCGTCCCGCTCGGCGACCACGGGACGGTCGTCGTGCCCGGTGGCCAGGGCGTACAGCCCCGAGCCATGGGCCTTGCCGAGCAGCCGCACCAGCTCCGCCTCGCCCGCCTCGGCCGTCTCGGAGACGGTGGTGATCCCGGCCCGGCGCAGCGTCTCGGCGGTGGCGGGACCGACGCCCGGAACGGCGCGCACCGACATGGGGCCCAGCAGCTCCCGCTCGGTGCCGGGCTCGATGAGGACGAGCCCGTCCGGCTTGGCCTGCTCGGAGGCGATCTTGGCGAGCATCTTGGACCCGGCGAGGCCCACCGAGCCGGTGAGGCCCGTGGCCGCCACGATGTCGCGCCGCAGCCGCTCCCCGACGGCCCGGACGGCGGCCGACGAGGGCTCGACGCCGCCCGCCTCGAGGTCGACGAACGCCTCGTCGAGGCTGAGCGGCTCGACCAGCGGCGACAGCGCGCCGAGCAGCCCCATCACCACCTCGCTGACCTGTCGGTAGACAGGAAAGCGCGGGGTCAGATAGGCGGCGTTGGGACAGAGCCTGCGGGCCTGGGCCGTGGCCATCGCGGAGCGGATGCCGAAGACCCGCGCCTCGTAGGACGCCGTGGCGACCACGCCACGCGGGCCGATGCCGCCGACGACCACGGGCTTCCCGCGCAGGCTGGGCTTGGCCGCCTGCTCCGCCGAGGCGTAGAAGGCGTCCATGTCCAGGTGCAGAATCGTCGGTGCGGCTCTCACACCACCGATGCTGCCGCACACCACTGACAATCGCGCTGATGTGCCAGGCGATTCCGGCGAATCCGGCGGTTCCGGGACCGGCGCCACGCCGGCCCCGCACCCGCCCCGCGCCCGTACAGAGCCGATCCGAGCCGATCCGAGCCCGTCTGTGCCCGCTTCGAGGGATCCACGCCCCGGCCGGGGCGCGGCGCTCCTCAGCCGGCCCGGTTGCGCCGCCTGGCCAGCTCGTCCGCCGGGTTGTGGCCGACGAGGGTCTCCCCGGTGTCCACGCGCTCCCCGTGGAGCTGGGAGAGCACCGCCTCGACGTCCCGCCAGACGACGCCCACGGCGATGCCGAAGACCCCCTGCCCGCCCTGGAGGAGGTCGACGACCTCGTCCGGAGAGGTGCATTCGTAGACCGTCGCGCCGTCGCTCATCAGCGTCATCTGCGGCAGGTCCTCCATGCCGCGCGAGCGCAGATGCTGAACGGCCGTGCGGATGTTCTGGAGCGAGACACCGGTGTCCAGCAGCCGCTTCACGATCTTCAGGACGACGACGTCCCGGAAGCTGTAGAGCCGCTGGCTGCCCGAGCCGTAGGCCGGCCGGACACTCGGCTCGACCAGGCCCGTACGCGCCCAGTAGTCCAGCTGGCGGTAGGTGATCCCCGCCGCCGCGCAGGCCGTCGGCCCGCGATATCCGACCTTGTCGGTCTCCGGCCCCTGCGGTGTGCCGGCCGCTGCCGGGATGACATGACGGGAGGGCTGTTCGACCGCTCCCCCGTACAGCGGAAACGGACTGCCGACCGCCGTACCGTCGCCCATGCTTCTCACGCCGACCTCCGTCCTTGACCTGCCTTCACGACGGTAGGCAGTCACCCGGGGTGCGTCAACGATCGCCACACTCGGCACGCCGAGTGATAATCACCCAGAGAGTGGTTTTACGTATCCCCGCGCCGGGAAAGGCTACTCGAATGCGCCCCTGCGCCCCGGGTTCAGCGACCCGGTGCGCGCCTCACTGGCTGTTGGTGCCGAAGTCCTCCGGCGAGATCTGGTCGAGGAACTCGCGGAACTTCTCGACCTCGTCCTCCTGCTCGTCCGGGATGGCGATCCCGGCGTCGTCCAGCACACCGTCGCTGCCGTAGATCGGCGTACCGGTGCGCAGCGCCAGCGCTATGGCGTCGGACGGCCTCGCGCTGACCTCCACCCCGCTGGCGAAGACGAGCTCCGCGTAGAACACGCCCTCCCGCAGGTCCGTGATGCGGACCTCGGTGAGCTGCTGCCCGACCGCTTCCAGCACGTCCTTGAACAGGTCATGGGTCAGCGGACGGGCCGGCGCCATGCCCTGCTGGGCGAAGGCGATGGCCGTAGCCTCTCCCGGTCCGATCCAGATCGGGAGGTAACGGTCGCCTCCCACTTCACGCAGGAGCACGATCGGCTGGTTGGAGGGCATTTCCACCCGGACACCCACGACATCGAGCTCGTTCACACAGCAACCCTAGGACGTGCCCGGCAGGTTTGGGTAGTCGGGCACTCGCCGGTCAGTGCGAACCCGCGCGCAGAGCGGCCTGCACAAGCGCCGCGTGGAGCCTTACGGACAGCGCCGCGAGCTCGCGCGCGGTGGCCTCCGCATGCGCCCTGGTCTGGGGGTTGCGGTGCCTGCGCAGCGGTGCGACCAGCTGTTCGACCAGGTCGGCCTGGCGGTCGGCGGCGGCCCGCATGGCGCGCAGATGACGGGGCTCCAGACCGAAACGGCCCAGGTCGGCGACGAGCTTCGCCACCGCGACGGAGTCGGCGTGGAATCCGCCGTCCGGGTGGGCGGCGATCAGGCCGTACGACTCCCACTCCACCAGCTCACTCTCCGTGACGCCGGTGGCGCTCAGCAGCTCCGCGCGGCCGATCCGGGCCGCCGTGGGGCGCCCCGAACCCGCCCGCGCCGGGTCCTCCAGGCTCGCCGCGCCCTCGGCCCCGGCCTCCAGGGCGCCCAGGGCGTCCCGGGGCTTGCCGGGGGCGGGGAGCTGGGCCTGCTCCCCCCTGGCGAGCGCGTCGAGGTGCTCCCTGATGACTTTCAGCGGCAGATAGTGGTCCCGCTGCATCCGCAGGACGTAACCGAGACGCTCCACGTCCGCCTCGCTGAACTTGCGATAGCCGGACGGGGTGCGCTGCGGCTCCACCAGGCCCTCCGCCTCCAGGAAACGGATCTTGGAGATGGTGACCTCGGGGAACTCGTCACGCAGCAGATTGAGCACCGTGCCGATGCTCACCAGCCGCCCGCCCGGGCCGGCGGTGCCGGAGGATCCGGCACCGCCCGACGGAGTTCGAAGCATGGCCCTTCCTGGAGGTCCCCCCGGACGTCGTCCGGGGGAGGATCAGATGCCTCGCTGGCTGCCGTAGAAGACCAGACGGTACTTGCCGATCTGCACCTCGTCGCCGTTCTGGAGGGCGACCGAGTCGATCCGCTCACGGTTGACGTAGGTGCCGTTGAGGCTGCCGACGTCGGCGACGGTGAAGCCGCCGTCCTGGCCTCTGCGGAACTCCACGTGGCGCCGGGAGACCGTCACGTCGTCCAGGAAGATGTCGCTCTGCGGGTGCCGGCCCGCCGTGGTCAGATCGCCGTCCAACAGGAAGCGGCTGCCCGAGTTCGGGCCGCGGCGCACCACCAGGAGGGCGGAGCCCAGCGGAAGGGCGTCGACCGCCGCCTGCGCCTCGGGCGAGAGCGTCGGGATCGGCGTCTGGCCGGTGGCCTCCGAGTCGTACGCCTCGAGACCGGAGATGGAGATCGTCGACGTGGTCTCCGAGGCACGCTCGGCGACGGCACCCGGCCGCAGCGGCGCGCCGCAGTTGGAGCAGAACCGGCTGGCCTCGGCGTTCCGGTGGCCGCACCTCGTACATACCGGCAAGGCATACCCTCCAGCCGCGCTTGAGGTCGCTGGTGCTCCGAAACCTATGGGCCCACCTGCGGCGGGGTCAACAGCGGACCCGCCGTGTCCGTGCTGGACATCGCCGGACCCACCCACCTGGTCCCGGAACAGCGGGCGCCCTTCCTGGGTGCCTTCCCCGCCTTCCGCGGGGCGCGACGCCCGGTGGCGGGCGTTGCCGCCCTCCTGGCGTGCGCTCTTGCCGAACAACTTCGCAAACAACTTCACGGGCGATTCCCCTTGACCGAAACAGACCCGCCCGTGGGGCAGGACAAACCCTCGATGCACACACCGTCCGACCTGGACATCCATACAACGTCCGTGGTCAACAGACAGTTTCCACCACGCACCCTCGACTTGGTGCGCCGACCCCCCGCAACCTCGTGGCCTCCGCGTGAAGCCCCCATGCCCGCCCGCCTCACTGCGATGACGACCGAGCGTAGTCAGGCCGCTTCGCCGGGCGCAAGGCATCGACAATGATCTTCTCAGACCGCTGGACCGTGATGCCCGCCCGCTCCTTCTCCAGAGTCTGCACCGTTCCTCCGGGGATGTTCAGGGCCGGCTCCAGGTCCTGCGGCTTGCCGATCACCTTGAACCGGTAGGGCTGGGAGACCTTTTTGCCATCGATCTCCACCTTCCCCGCCGCGCCCGAGAAATAGGTGTCGGCGGCGATCCGTACGTCGTTGATCTGGATCGCCTCCGCTCCCGCGGCGCGCAGCTCCTGGAGCGCGTCGAGCAGTTTGTCCGGCTCGACCGCCCCCTTGGGATCGCTCACCGTGAGCTCGATGCCGGGTCCCTCGGCCGCCACGGTACCCGCGAGGACCCCGAGCTGCTGTTCCTTCTGCGCGGTCTGCTTGCGGGCCTCCGCGGCCTGGTTGGAGCTGCTCTCCAGCTCGGTGCGCTGCCCCTCCAGCCGCCGCTTCTCGTCCTCCAGCCGCTTGGTGCGGTTGTCCAGCTCGTCCAGGATCCGGACGAGGTCCTCCTGGCGGGCGCCGCGCAGGGCGCTGGTGTCGTTGGTCGAACGGACCTGGATGGCTAGGCCGAGGCCGAGCACGCAGAGCAGCACGGCGACGGTCAGCTGGGCCCGGGTCACCCGCGGCGGCCACAGACCGTTCACCAGGCGCTGACGGCCCGTCAGGGGAACGGCCTCGGGTGGTGAGGGCGGGATCTCGTGCGCGGACCCCGGCAGCGGCCCGGAATCCTCCTCGGCCGAGGGACCGGCCGCGGGACCGGCCACCGGCTCGGGACCCGGCACGGCCTCGGGCCCGGCCTTCGTCTCGGGACCGGCCTCCGATTCCGCTTCCGTTGCGCGGCCCGGCTCCGGGGTTACGGCCCCGGCCGGCCGCTCCGGCTCGCCGGCCTTCGCCGGCGGACGCGGCGACTCCGGCTTTCCCGGCCGCTTCGCGGCCTTCCGCTCCTTCCCCGGCTCCGCGCCGGGCTCGCCGGCAGAGGCGTCGGCGGACGCCTCCCCGGCGCCGTCGGCCGGAACGCCCCCGGGGGCCCCGGAGGGGCCTTCGGCGGCCGTCCCGCCCGGCGTACCGGCGGACCGGACTCCGGACGCTCCGGCGGGCTTCTCGTCGCGCCCCGGCTCCTCCGGGGTGTCGTCGGTGCTCATCCCGCTCACGCCCGGAAGACGTGCCGCCGGATGGCGGCCGCGTTGGAGAAGATCCGGATGCCCAGGACGACCACGACGCCGGTGGACAGCTGCGCCCCGACGCCGAGCTTGTCGCCGAGGAAGACGATCAGCGCGGCCACCACCACGTTGGACAGGAAGGAGACGACGAACACCTTGTCGTCGAAGATGCCGTCGAGCATCGCGCGGAGCCCGCCGAACACCGCGTCGAGTGCCGCCACGACGGCGATGGGCAGATAGGGCTCGACCGCCGTCGGCACCACGGGGCGGACGACAAGTCCGACCACGACTCCCACGACGAGGCCCAATACGGCGATCACGATGTGCCCTTCCCCTGCGGCTTTGCGTTACGTACGATCAGGCTCGGCGCGGCCGGCAGCCGGACCTCGCTCTGGGCGGAGATGCTCGTGCGAACCCCGAAGCCCTCCTGGAGAGCGCGGAGGTAGTGCCCGTCGGCGCTCCGCTGAAAGGCCGTGACCAGCCGCTCTCCGTCCCCGACCGCCAGCACCGTGTACGGCGGCGGCAGCGGCTTGTTGTCGACCAGTATGGCGTCACCGGCGGCCCTGATCGCGGACAGCGCCGTCAGCCGCTGCCCGTTCACCGCGATCGCCTCCGCCCCCGACTGCCACAGGCCGTTGACGATCCGTTGCATGTCGCGGTCGCGCACCCGGCCCGTGTCGGAGAAGCCGCTGCTCTCGCGCGGTCCGCCGGCACCGCTCTGCTTGGTCTGCTTGGCGTCGTCGACGACCAGCTTGAGGCCGGGCCCCTGCACGGCGGTGGCCCCGGCGAGCAGGGCCACCAAGTCGGCCTTGTCCCCGCCGTGTTTCTCCAGCACGTCGCGCTGCTTGGTGCCGACGGCGTCCCGGAGGGTGTCGACGTTCTTCTGGAGCGCGTCCGCGTCGGAGGACTCCTTCTGGATCCGGTCGATGAGCTGCTGGCGCTCCTTGGCCAGTGTCGGAGCCGATATCCGCGCCTGGGCCGCGCCCAGCGTCACCACCACCGCGGCGAGCAGCAGCGCGGCCGCGAGCCCCAACTTGGCGCGCAGGGCGGTGGGCAGCTTCTGCCCGCCCTCCGCGGCACGCCGGGCGGCCGCCTCCGCGTAGCCCTCGTCGAGGCTGTGGTCCATCACATTGGTCAGCAGCGACATCGAGGCATCGGGGCGCGGGGACGGCGTTGCCGTCCTCCGAACGGGGGGCTGCTGCGACATGCCGCACATCGTCGCACGTCGGGGGTGCCGTCTCCCAATGGCCCCACCGGCGTGCCGGATCCCGGATACGGAGAAGAACGCGACCCGCCGGGCCCGGTGAGCCGGGGCCCGGCGGGTCGGGGCGTCAGCGCCCGGCGCCGTCCACGACCGCCGACCACTCGTCGAGCAGTGCCTGGGCCGAGGCGTCGTCAGGCCCTTCCGCCCACAGGTGTGTCACGGCCTCGGCCGGGTCGGGCAGGACCATCACCCAGCGGCCGTCGGCCTCGACCACCCGGACGCCGTCGGTGGTGTCCACCGAGCGGCCCCCGGCCGCCTCGACGACGTGCCGCATGACGAGCCCCTTGACGGCCCACGGCGTCGCCAGGTCCCGGCGCAGCACATGGGCCCGGGGGATGCGGGCGTCTATCTGGCTGAGCGTGAGCTGAGTGCGGGCCACCAGCCCGATGAGCCGTACGAAGGCGGCGGTGCCGTCGAAGACACTGCTGGACTCGGGCACGATGAACCCGCCGCGCCCGTCCCCGCCGAAGATCGTCGTCTCGGCGCGGCCGACCCTGGTGAGGTCGTCGGGTGACGTCGTCGTCCACTCCACCTGGGTGCCGTGGTACGCGGCCACCTGCTCGGCGATACGGGTCGTGGTCACCGGCAGCGCCACTTTGCCGCTGCGGCGCTCGGCGGCGACCAGGTCGAGGAGGACGAGCAGGGCCCGGTCGTCCTCGACGATGCGGCCGCGCTCGTCCACGAGCGAGATCCGCTCGCCCACCGGGTCGAACCGCACCCCGAAGGCGGCCCGCGCCGATGCCACGATCTCGCCGAGCCGGACCAGACCGGAGCGGCGGGTCTCGGCGGTCTCGGTCGGGCGTGCCTCGTCGAGGCCGGGGTTGATGGTGAAGGCGTCCACGCCGAGCCGGCCGAGGAGGCTGGGCAGGACGAGGCCGGCGCTGCCGTTCGACGCGTCGACCACGACCTTGAGCCCGGCCTCGGCGACCCCGCTGGTGTCCACGGACCGCAGCAGGGAGCCGGTGTAGGAGTCGTAGACGCTGGAGGGGAAGGACAGGTCGCCGATCTCGCCGGGGAAGGCGCGCCGGTACTCCTGGCGGGCGTAGACGCGGTCGAGCTTGCGCTGGCCGGCCTGGGAGAGGTCGGCGCCGCGCTCGTCGAAGAACATGATGTCCACGGAGTCCGGCACCCCGGGCGAGGTACGGATCATGATGCCGCCGGCGCTGCCCCGGGCGGTCTGCTGACGGGCGACGGGCAGCGGGACGTTTTCCAGGTCACGGACGTCTATGGCGCTGGCCTGGAGCGCGGAGATCACCGCCCGTTTGAGCGCCCGGGCGCCGCGGGAGTGGTCGCGGGCCGTGGTGACCGTCGAGCCCTTCTTGAGCGTGGTGGCGTACGCTCCGGCGAGCCGCACCGCGAGCTCCGGGGTGATCTCCACATTGAGGATGCCCGACACCCCGCGGGCGCCGAAGAGGTGCGCCTGGCCGCGGGACTCCCAGATCACCGAGGTGTTGACGAAGGCTCCGGCCTCGACGGTCTTGAAGGGGTAGACGCGGACATTGCCCTGGATAATCGATTCCTCACCGATCAGGCACTCGTCCCCGATGACGGCTCCGTCCTCGATCCGGGCGGCGCGCATGATGTCGGTGTTCTTGCCGACGACGCAGCCGCGCAGATTGCACTGCTGGCCGACGTAGACGTTGTCGTGGACGACGGCCTTGTGGAGGAAGGCGCCGCTCTTGACGACGACGTTGGAGCCCACGACGGTGTGCTCACGGATCTCGGCGCCGGCCTCGACCTTCGCGTAGTCGCCGATGTAGAGGGGGCCGCGCAGCACGGCGTCGGGGTGGACCTCCGCGCCTTCGGCGACCCAGACTCCGGGGGAGATCTCGAAACCGTCTATGTCGACGTCGACTCTTCCCTCGAGGACGTCGGCCTGGGCCTTGCCGTAGCTCTCGTGGGTGCCGACGTCCTCCCAGTAGCCCTCGGCGACGTACCCGAAGACGGGTTTGCCCTCCTTCATCAGCTGCGGGAAGACATCGCCCGACCAGTCGACGGGCACATCGGCCTCGACGTAGTCGAAGACCTCCGGCTCCATGACGTAGATGCCGGTGTTCACGGTGTCGGAGAAGACCTGGCCCCAGGTGGGCTTCTCGAGGAAGCGGTCGACCTTGCCGCTCTCGTCGACGATGGTGATGCCGAATTCCAGGGGGTTGGGCACCCGCGTCAGACAGACGGTGACGAGGGCGCCCTTCTCCTTGTGGAAACGGATCAGATCGGTGAGGTCGAAATCGGTGAGGGCGTCCCCGGAGATCACCAGGAAGGCATCGTCCTTGAGCGCCTCCTCGGCGTTCTTGACGCTGCCCGCCGTGCCGAGTGGCTTTTCCTCATTGGCGTAGGTGAGCTCCATGCCCAGTTCCTCGCCGTCGCCGAAGTAGTTCTTGACGAGGGAGGCGAGGAACTGCACGGTCACGACGGTCTCGGTGAGTCCGTGCCGCTTGAGCAGTCGCAGCACATGCTCCATGATCGGCCGGTTGGCCACCGGCAGGAGCGGCTTGGGCATGCTCGAGGTCATGGGGCGAAGGCGCGTGCCCTCACCGCCGGCCATCACGACGGCCTTCATGTCGGAAGCGTCCTCCTCGGGAGACGACGGTCATTTCCGACTGCACGCGCCCCGGCCGGTCTGCGTATCTCACATACGGCAACCGGCCCTGGTAAGGCTCCGGAACTCCGGCGAGGTCAGTCGGACTTGCGATCCGCCTTCACTAGGCGGCGGACCTGGACCACATAGAGGATCCCTGCCCACCAATACAGGGTTGTACCCCATCCGGCGAACGCCCATCCGAAAATCGCGGCGAGTGAGCCCAGCCAGCCGCCACCGTCACTGAGAAGCAGCAACGGGAACGCGTACATCAGATTGAAGGTCGCGGCCTTCCCGAGGAAGTTGACCTGCGGCGGTGGATAGCCGTGACGTCGCAGAATCCACACCATGACCAGGAGCATCGCCTCGCGCGCGAGGAGTGCCGCGGTCATCCAGAGCGGAAGGATCTCCCTCCAGGTGAGGCCCACGAGGGTGGAAAGGATGTAGAGCCGGTCGGCGGCGGGGTCGAGGAGCCGGCCGAGGCTGCTGATCTGATTCCAGCGCCGGGCGAGCTTTCCGTCGAGGTAGTCGCTGACGCCGCTCAGCGCGAGCACCAGCAGTGCCCATCCGTCGCTGTTGTGGCCGTCGATGACCGGCCGGAGGATCAGCCACAGGAAGAGTGGGACACCGACGAGGCGCGCCATGCTGAGGATGTTCGGGATGGTGAGGACACGGTCGGTCTGGACTCGCGTCTCCTGGACCTCCACCCGGGGGCCTCCTGTGGGGGAAATGTACCAACGATGCCCCATGACCCTACCCTCAGCCCGGGGCGGGCCGTGCAGAGGGGTCGGCGGGGAAGAAGGGGAAACGCAAGAAAGCCCCTTGGGGACCGAATTCGGTCCCCAAGGGGCTTTCTTCAAAATTTGTTCGGCGGCGTCCTACTCTCCCACACGGTCCCCCATGCAGTACCATCGGCGCTGAAAGGCTTAGCTTCCGGGTTCGGAATGTAACCGGGCGTTTCCCTAACGCTATGACCACCGAAACT
>NZ_JAJQQS010000029.1 GCF_021228125.1 Streptomyces albireticuli | reverse complement strand
TCCAGTACGTCATCCGCCCCCAGACCCCCACCCACCCCGACTACCGCGGCTACGCCGGCCAGATCGCCTCCGGCACCTTCCGGGTCGGCGACCACGTCACCGTCCTGCCCTCCGGCCGCACCAGCACGATCAGCGCGATCGACGCCCTGGGCACCGCCGTCGACACGGCCTTCGCGCCCCAGTCGGTCACCCTCCGGCTCACCGACGACCTCGACATCTCGCGCGGCGACCTCATCGCCCCGGCCGCCACCGCTCCCGTACCCACCCAGGACATCGAGGCCACCGTCTGCCACGTCACCGACCGGCCCCTGCGCGTGGGTGACCGCGTCCTGCTCAAGCACACCACCCGCACCGTCAAAGCCATCGTCAAGACCATCCCCTCCCGGCTCACCCTCGACGACCTCTCCCACCACCCCCACCCCGGAGAACTGACCGCCAACGACATCGGCCGGGTCACCCTCCGCACCGCCGAACCCCTCGCCCTCGACCCGTACGACCGCTCGCGCCGCACCGGCGCCTTCCTCCTCATCGACCCCGCCGACGGCACCACCCTCACCGCCGGCATGGCGGGCACCGCCTTCGCCGCTTCCCTCCAGAGGTGACTTCCCGCATGGCTCCTGCACCGCGCCCGCAGCGCTGGCTGCTGCGCAAACCCAAGGGAGACGCGCCCACCCGGCTCTTCTGCTTCCCGTACTCCGGTGTCGGGGCGTCGATGTACAACCGGTGGCCCAAGCACATCGGCCCCGCCGAGGTGTGCCTCATCCAGCTGCCGGGCCGGGAGAACCGCCTGCGCGACCCGCACTACGTCACGTACGAGCAGCTCGCCGGGCCGCTCGCGGAGGCGCTGCTGCCCTACCTGGACCGGCCGTTCGGCTTCTTCGGGCACTGCGGCGGCGCCCTGCCCGGCTTCGCCACCGCCCTCCACCTCCTGCGCGCGGGGCTGCCGACCCCGTCCGCGCTCTTCGTCTCCTCGCAGGTCGCCCCGCACGACGGCCCCTTCGGCCGGTTCCTCGGCATGACGGACGGCGAGCTGGCCGTCGAGCTGGGCGAGCTGACCCGGGCGATGGGAGGCACACCGCACCCCGGACTGATCGACATGAGCCTTGGGGTGCTGCGGGCCGACGTGGACGCCAACCGTGCCTACCACCTGGCCGAGCCGGTCCGGCTGCCCTCCGTGCTGCACACCATCGGCTGGGACGCCGACCGGGAGATCAGACCGGACCAGATGGGCGGCTGGGAGAAGTACGCGGAGCCCGGCCGCTTCCGGTCGACGGTCCTCCAGGGGGAGCACTACGCGTTCCTCGGCGCCCCCGATCACCTGGTCGACGTCCTCGCCGCCGGTATGCGGCGGGCGCACGAGGAGCACGAGAGGCAGGAAGGGGGTGTCACCGGTGGACCTGGCACCGACGCCTGAGCAACGGGCCTACCGCGACGAGGTGCGCGCGCTGCTCGGCACCGACGAGGTGCGCGCCGAGACCGCCGCGATCCGTACCCGCCCCGGCACCGAGGGCGGCCTCCTCGACGTCTACCGGAAGCTGGGGGAGCGCGGGCTGCTGGCGCCGAACTGGCCCCGGGAGTACGGCGGTAGCGGGCGCGGCATCGCCGAGAAGGCGATTCTCACGGAGGAGCTGATCGCGCACGGTGTGCCCGACATCGCGCACACCCTGAGCGTCGACATCGTCGGCCTGGCTTTGTTGCTGTTCGGCACCGACCGGCAGAAGGAACGGCTGCTGCCGCCGATCGCGCGCGGCGAGAGCGTCGCCGGGGTGCTGTTCAGCGAACCCGAGGCCGGGTCCGACCTCAGCGCCCTGAGGACCCGCGCCGAACGCGACGGCGACGGCTGGCGGCTCTCGGGCCGCAAGGTCTACAGCGCCAAGACCCAGCTGGCGGACTTCGCGCTGTGCGCCGCCCGCACGACCGAGTCGGAGGTCCGCTTCCACGGGATCACCGTCTTCCTGGTGCCCCTGCGCACCCCGGGCGTCGGCGTGGAACCGCTGTGGAACATCGGCGACGAGCGGTTCAACGAGGTGACGTTCTCCGGCATCCGCGTCACTGCGGAGGACGTGCTCGGCATCGTCGACGACGGCTGGCGGATCATCGGCGAGGTGCTCGGCCTGGAGCGCACCGGCATCGAGTTCCAGGCCAAGGCGCGCCGCTGGCTCGACGCCGCCCTGGAACGGACCGGCACCGCCGGGCTTTCCCCCGCCGAGGCCGGCCGGCTGGTGGCCCTCGACGCCGAGGTACGCGCGGCCCGGCTGCTGGCCTGGCGGTGCGTGGACGACATCCACGCCGGGCGGAGCGACGAGGTGCGGTCGGCGATGGCCAAGTACTGGGCGGGCGAGACGGGCCGCGAGGTCGCACTCGCCGCGTCCGAGACGGTGGGCCTCGACGCCCTGCTGGCCGGGGACGACGAGGAGAGCCTGGGTCACGGCGTCCTGGAGGCGGCCTGCCGGGAGGCGCCCGGCCTCACCCTGGCCTCGGGGACGTCCGAGGTCATGCTGACCGTCATCGCCTCCGCCGGTCTGGGACTGCTCGCCTGAGCGGGCGAGAGCCTTCGCGGGCCTCGCGCACCGGACAGAGCCCAAGCCACCAAGAGACCTCGAGCCACCAAGAGACCCCGAGCCACGAGAGAAGCCCGAGCCACCGAGAGAACCGGAGAGACCGGACCGTCATGGACGTCACACTCGACGCGGAGCACGAGGAACTGCGCCGGCTCGTCACCGAGACCCTGGGCGACGAGATCGCCCCGCTCATCCGCCGGATGGCCGACCGCCCGCGCCACGGCGCCGGTCCCGACGACACCGAGATCCGTGCCCTGGTCTGGCAGGCGCTGACCGGGATGGGCGCCCTGGGCCTCAACCAGTCGCCCGCCCCGGGCGCCCGCCGCGGTCTGCGCGCCCTCGCCGTACTGGCCGAACGGCTCGGCGAGGTCCTCTACCAGGGGCCGCTGCTGGACACGGTGCTCACCTCGGAGGCGCTGCTGCGCTGTACGCCGGGCCCGGAACGCGACCGATTCCTCAAAGAGATCGCCGCGGGCGCGTCCGTGGCCGCCGCCGTGCGCGACGGGGGCGTCCGCCCGTACGACACCCCCCTCACGGTGGGTGCGGCGGGGGGCACCGTCAGCGCCGAGCGGCGCTTCGTCGCCTTCGCGGCCGAGGCCGACTGGCTGCTGATCCCGGGCCTGACCGCCGACGGCGCCCACCGCACGGCACTGGTACGGCGCGACCGGCCCGGCGTCCACCTGTGCAGACACGAGGAGCTGGGCCGGGGCGAGCTGTACGCCGTGCGGCTCACGGACGCGCCGGTCACTCTCTGGCTCACCCCGGAGGACGACGCGGAAAGCACCTGGCACGAGCTGATCGCGTCCGCCCGTACCCTCCAGGCCGCTTACCTCGTCGGCCTCGCCCGGGCCGCCCTGCGGCTCGGCACCGACCGCCTCAAGGAGCGCCGGCAGTTCGGCGCCGCTCTGGCACGACAGCAGGCCCCGGCCTTCCTGCTGGCCCGCCTGGCCACCCGCGTGGACGCCGCCCACCTCCTCACCCGGCAGGCCGCCTGGGAGGCCGACACCGCCCGCGACCACCGCCTGACCGCAGGCCAGGCCCTCGCCATGGCCGCCGAACTGGCCCGCGACACCGGGCGTGACGTACTCCATCTGCACGGCGCCCACGGCATGACGGAAGCCAGCGACGCCCAGCTGTTCTACCGCCGCGCGACGGTCGAATCACGCGTACTCGGCTCACCCGCCCGGGTACGGGCCGACGTCCTGCCGCTGCTGCCGGCAGGGTGCCCGGGAGACTGAGGCCGGGGCCCGTCATCCCGCGCGGGACCGTGAACTCACGGGTGGTCCGCGAGGCGGCGGGCTTCGGCCACGACCTCGGCGTCGACCTCTTCGACTGTTCTGTCGGTGCAGCCGAGGCTGTCGTACACGTCGTCGAGGTCGGCGAGGGGTTCGGCCAGGGGCAGCCCATGGCCGAACAACTGATGAATGCGGAAAGCGAGCTCCCGGGGCGATATCCCGCCGGCCAGCATCCGGCCCGCGAGCGCGCGTGCGGCGGCTTCCCTGCCGGCATCGCTGCCGTACGGGTGGAAGTCGAGCCCCAGCTCGTCGAGAGCTTCAGGAACGAGCTCGGGCACGTCGCGATCCGCCTCGGCTCGCGTGCAGGCGGCCAGGGTCCTCAAGGTGGGGCTGTCGAGTCCGGCTACGAGCGCGTCGCAGGCGGCGTCGACGACTTCGACGGCGCGGACTCCGCCGATGCTCCAGAGCGCGGCGAGGTTTTGCAGGTCACGGGCTGATGATGCGGTCGGCGGCATCCGCCCATGATCTCTTGGCGGGTCCGTCCCGGGGCGAGCGGGGTCGCCTGTCGCCCCGCTCGCCCCGGGACGGGTCCGTGTGCGATCACCGGTCGCGGAGGGCGAAGATGGAGACGAGGGGCCGGAGTCCGCTGACGTGGCCAGGACGCAGGGCGCAGGACGCAGGGCGCGGCTCCGCGGAGCCGGAGCGGCGCTTCGCCTGCGGCGCGGTGGCAGCGCACCGGGGCCCCGACCGCCCCCCTCCCCGACGAGCAGGCAAAGGAGCGGAACCATGTCCTCCATGCTCGACCACCAGAGCGAACACGCCCAGACGGCAGCCGCCGGGCTGACGGTGTTCGCGGCGGTGATGCTGCTCATCGCGGGATTCCTGGACGTGTTCCGGGGTGTCTCCGCGATCGTCAACGACACGGTGTACGTCAGCGCGCCCGACTACGTCTACAAGTTCAGCCTGGCGGGCTGGGGCTGGGTGCACCTCTTCCTCGGGATCGCGGCCATCATGGTGGGCGTCGGCCTGTTCAAGGTCTCGACCTGGGCCAGGGTGCTGGGCATCGCCATCGCGGCGCTGCTCCTGATCTCCAACTTCCTGTTCATCCCCTACTACCCGCTGTGGTCGATCGTGGTCATGGCTCTGTGCGCCTTCGTGATCTGGGGCCTCTGCGTCGTCCGTCAGGAGTGAGGGCCGCCGCGGGGCTTCCGTCGGAGACGGGGCGTGCGGATGCCCGGAGACCGCCGCGCCGGCCCGCGCGGAGGGGACGGCCGAGGGCGACTCCGGCCAGGACCAGGGCGAGTCCGCACAGTTGCCGACCGGTCAGTACTTCGGCGGCGACCACTGTGCCGAGCAGCACGCCCGTCACGGGATTCAGCAGTCCGATCAGGCCGACCGTTCCCGCGGGCAGACGCCGCAGACCCGTGAACCAGGCGGCGAAGGCCAGCGCGGTGGCGACCAGGGCGACGTAGCCGAAGGCGAGGAGCGCCGACGCGGAGAGTGCGGGGGGAGGGCCTTCCACGACCGCGGCGGCCGGGAGCAGGAACAGGCTTCCCGCGGTGAGCTGCCAGGCGGTCGAGGCGAGCACGTCGGTGTCGGTGCTCCAGGTGCTCCACCGCTTGGCCAGGATGTGACCGAAGGACGAGACGAGCATGGCGGCGGCCGAGGCGAGGACTCCCCGGACGCTCACCCTCTCCGCTCCTGTGAGCAGCATCAGACACACCCCGGCGAGCCCGATCGCGGCGCCGGCCAGGTGGGCGGTCCGGGGGCGCTCGGACACCAGCGGCCAGGCTATGAGCATCATCGTCAGCGGGGACAGGGCCATGACGGTCGCGGCGACGCTCGTCGGCAGCAGCTGGGAGGCGACGTAGACGAGGACGAAGAACACGCTCACGTTGAGCAGTCCCAGCACCGCGGACCGCCACCACCACGCGCCACGCGGCCGCCGCCTGCACAGGGCCAGCAGGGCGAGGCCGGCGGGGAGCGCGCGCAGAGCGGCTCCGTACAGCGGACGGTCCGCGGGGAGGAACTCGTGCGTGACGAAGTAGTTGGTCCCCCACGCCACCGGTGCGACGGCGGTCAGCAGCACCCAACGCGCATTAGCTTCCATGGAAGGTAATATAACTTCCATGGAAGCTAACATGGTGACCATGGAAGAAAAGCAGCCGCTGGACCGTGTGGCCCGCATCCAGGCCGACTGGCACCGGGAGCGGCCCGACCTCGACGTCGGCCCGCAAGGTGTGATCGGCCGGCTGCACCGCCTGGCGGACCGGCTCACCGAGGAGCTCTGCCTCGTGTACCGCCGCTACGGCCTCAGCGAGGGGGAGTTCGACGTCCTGTGCGCCCTGCGCCGCGCGGGCGAGCCCTACGAGCGGGCGCCCGGCGAGCTCGCCGCGCACACCATGGTCACCACCGGCGCGATGACGAAGAGGATCGATCGCCTGGAGCGGGCCGGCCTCGTCACCCGCCGCCGTTCCCGGGACGATCAGCGCGGCCGGATCGTCGCCCTCACCGAACCCGGGCGCCGGCTGATCGACGAGGCGTTCACCGACCACATGCGCAACGAACGCCGGCTGCTGGACCTCCTGGCGTCCACCGAGGCCGAGACGCTCGAAACGCTGCTCACGACCTGGCTCTCCCGCATGGAGGATCCGAGCTCTCCCGGCGGGGAGTGACCCGCGCCCGTTCCGCCCGGCGTACGAGTGCCGGCGCGGCGAGTGCCGGGGAGCAGAGCGCGACGCCGAGTACGGCCCATCCGGCCGGCCCGTGGTCGATGCAGAGGAAGGTCACGAGAACGGGTCCGAGAGCCTTGGAGGCGCCGTACCCCAGGTTGAAGAATCCTTGGTACTGGCCTTGACACCCTTCCGGAGCGAGGGTCATGGACACCTCGAACCCCCCGGCTGTTGCCAGTAATTCGCCCACGGTGACCACGAGGGCGGCAGCGAGGAGCAGAGCGGCGTCGAAGCGCCCACGGGAGGTGAGGGCGGGCAGGGAGCATCCGAGGAGGAACAGTAGCCCGGCGTGGCGCAGCAGGCGGCCCGCGGTGCTGAGGGAGGAGGCGCTCCGTGACACGCGGACCTGGAAAAGGACGATCACCACGGTGTTCAGTGTGAGGATCACGGACGCCAGCCAGGCGGGGCCGGCGCCGGTGCGGTAGATCCACAAGGGCAGCCCGAGGGAGATCACCTGGAGGCTGACGGACAGTACCCCGTGCACCATGGTGAGCGCGATGTACGGGAAGTCCCGCAGGACCGGACGAGCGGTGTTCTCGATCCCTCGTCCGCCCGCGGCGGCCCGCCGCTCGGGGGTGCCGGGGGCCGTGAGCAGCTGGACGCCCGCCGCGGCGGCGAAGCTCAAGGCGTTCACCAGCAGGGCCATGACGAACGCGGCCCTGCTGTCCGCGTTGATCACCAGTCCAGCGAGCGCCGAGCCGATGGCGACCGCCGCGTTCGACAAGGCGGTCAGCTGCGACCGGTACCGGACGCGCTGCTCGCCCCCGATCTCGGCGATCAGCGCTCCTTGTGCCGAGCGGGCTCCCTGGGCGGCCAGCGCCCCGACGCAGGCGATGACGGTGAAGGCCGCCAGGCTTGCCACGAAGGGAACGGCCCCGGCGCTGACGGCCTGCACCCCGTACATGAGCAGAAGCGTCTTGCGGGAGCCCCGGCGGTCCGCCAACTTCCCCACGGGAACCGCGGAGAGCAAGCCGACGAGCCCGGCGATCCCGAGTCCGACACCCACGTCCCCCGCGGAGAGGCCGATCCGGGATGTGAGGTAGAGCGGGGCTAGCACGACGTACAGGCCGGTGCCGAGACTGTCGATCAGCACCGCGTAGGAGAAGATACGGGCCGGACCGGAGGGTGGCAGAAGGCCGGTGAGCCGGCCCCTCGCCGCTGTCACCGCACCGTTACCAGCACGCCGCATTCCTCCAGGGCCTGCACAAGGGCCTCCGCGTCCTCGGTCTTCGTTTCGGAGCCGGTCGCGACGAGGCCCGCGGTGGTGAAGTCGGCACCGCCCAGAACGCGGTCCAGCATGGGGGCGAACCCGCCGGGAATGCCGATCTCCGTTTCGGGAGTCCGTAGGCAGACGTCGTTTCCCTGGGGCAGGAGGTCGAATATCAGGCCTTCGCGTAACCGGTACCTGACCTCCCCGGGGCGGGCGGTCGGTACGTGCTCGTCTCCCGGCAGAACGGTCAGCGGGCGTGGCGGGAGATCCGCCCACGCGAGCTGCCGCAGCTTCCATCGGGCCTCGGCCGCCGGGGCGTCGAACGACGTACGCCGGGCCAGCTCCGCGAAAATCTCCCGAGCGTCGCTCCCCGTGAGGCCGGCTACGGGTACGGCTTCGCGAAGCCATTCGTCCTCGGCGGCCATGACGTCGAGCAACTGACGGAGCACATCGATCCTGGTGATCGGAGCCATGGCCGCGGTCAGATGGACAGAGGTGTGATCGACGGCCTCCGCTCCGTGCAGAAACCCTCGCGGTATGTAGAGTACGTCGCCTTTGTGGAGGGTCAACTCATACGGAGCCCCCAGTGATTCGAGGATCTCCGTGCGTTGCTGGTCCTGGAACTTCGTCCACGCCTGACTCGGCAGCGGGCTGAGGATCGGCGGATCCCAGATCTTCCAGAGTTTTTCCCCTGACATCTGAAAGATGAACACGTCGTCGTAGTCGAAGTGGGTGTTCACCGCCTGACTGTCCGGGGGTGTGACGAACACGTTCATGGTCACGGGGTGGCCGAGCCGTCCCGCGAGCCGCCGCGCGAAGGAGCCCGCCCGGGGCGAGTAGCGGTGCACCGAACGCAGGATGAGCGAGTACCCTCCGCGTACGGCCTGCCGGACCTTGTCGGGGTCGACGTAGGGCGGGGAGCCGGGCGTGTCACCGGGTGCCGGACGGCCGTAGTTCTCCTCGGGAAGATATGCGTCGTTCCGGACGACTCGCAGTGACCGGGTCCGCAGACCGGAAGAGGCCAGTGCCTCCTCCACTTCCTGTGCGGTCATCGGCACTTCGGCGTGCTGTCCCAGTTCCTCGGCGGTCGTGTGCAAGGGGGCCGTGCCGAAGAACCGCGCGAAGAAATCCTGGTGGGGCAACGCGACACAGGAGGAGAGGACATCGCTCTTGGTCATGAGTCCGCCTCCCGGGCGGGCGTAGGCACCGACGCGATCGGGATCTGCGGCGGAAGGCCGTCGGTCCGCCCGGCCGGAACTCCGGCTCCCAGTATGTAGAGCACGGTCTCGGAGATCCCGTCGATACCCAGGAACTCCTCGATCTCGCTGTCCCTGAAGGCGTCGGTCTGGAAGGGGCCGAGCCCGGCTGCCGTTGCGGTGAGCAGGAAGGTCTGCCCGAGGTGGCCCGCGTTGAGGAACAAGGCCCGGAGGATGCGGCCCTGACGGTACTTGTACGCCGCGCGTTCGATCTTCGCGGTCAGGAAGCACACGAACCCGGCGGCACCGACCATGTGCTGCCCGAAGGCGAGCCTCTGGACGGTCTCACGAGTGACTTCCTCACGCAGAGCGGCCAGGGAATGGTCGGACGGGGAGTAGTGGTAGAGGCCGGGCTGGATTCCTTCGACGTTGAGGACCGCCACATAGCACTCGTTCTCGTGCCGGGAGCCGGCGCAAGGACTTGTGCGCATCATGAGTGTCCCGAACCCCTCGCCATCGGCGAAAAACATCGGACCGAAGGTGAAGTGGAGAACCGTGGAGAAGGTGCGCAACGGAACCGGGTCGGTAAGGAATTCCCGATGGGTGCGGCGTGAAGTGATCGTGTCTTCGTATTCCCGGCGCAGGGGGAGGTATGCCTGCGGAAGGCGGAGTACGGGCGCGCCCGGATGGCGGGAGAATATCTCGGGACGCGGGCCCGATTCAAGTATTCTGTTCTTCTCGGCTTCCCGGTGGGAAATGTCGGATGCCTCTTCCGCGAGGTAGGTGACGTCCTTCGTGCCGAAAAGGAAGAGGCGCGCCTCGGGGCCCCAGTTCTTCCAGTGCCGCTCCAGCGTCTCGTCGCGCTCCGCCTGCTCGCGGGTCTGCAGGAGCCCGCTCGCGTGTAACTCCTTGACCGCACCGAGTACGTCCTCGCGGCCGTAGCCCTCCAGGAGGTGTGCGACGTCCTCCGGGTCGGCCCAGTCGTCGAAGAGGGTGAGGACCTCGACGGCCGCGCCGTTCACCCTGGTCGCCGGTATCCGGTCCGCTCCCTCTGGCTTTTGGGTCAGATAATCCTGGATCGCGAGCCCTCCGTCGTGCCAGTAGGCGACCAGGGACCGAGGCCGGCGCAGTTCCATTTCTCTCCTAGACGTCTCCGGGCCGGGCTATGGGCGGCGCCGCGCGGGATTTCTGTCGGCGCCACCCATAGTTACATCCTTACCAGGCTCAACGGGTCGGGTCGTGCAGAACCTTGTTGCTGCCCGTGGTCACCGGACGGATTTCGATCTTCTGCATGCTTCTTCCTCCTCTCCCATATCGGGGACTTGGAACAGTAAGGCGATTCGCGTGCGCGGTGCAACTATATGGGCGGTCTTGTTAAGTGGGGTGAAATCTGCTAGCCCTGGTTCTCGTGCGCATTTCCTGTCCCGAAAATAGCTACGGCGAGTCTGTCGTATGCCAGGGGAATTGCCAGGTCAGCCGAGAAGCGGGCTCAGGGGTTGCGGACCCTGCAAGCGGATCTTGAGGGGGATTATCGGGAAAGATTCACACATGAGACGCTTTGTGTGCGGTATTTTTGCGCCACTTCCGGGAGGGGGCCCGTAGGCCGGCCGTGCCGCGCGGAGAAGTGCGGCAATGCCGACCCTCGGCATGCTCTTGACCACCGTGACCGTGTCACGCGGTGCCCTCGGTACCCCGCCCGGGGAAGGAGGCCGACCCCCTCCCATCGGAGGGGGTCGTGTGGACCGGGGAGGAAGCTGAATAGCCGTTCGGGTGACGATTCACCGCCGTGGGAATTGAAAAAATCCGGACACCGGATCGAAATTCTCGCACGGCTACGGCAGAGGCAAAAAATGAGAAATGCAGGACGGCAGCGCGTCATACCCGGCGTCATACCCCGCGTCATCACGACCGTCATGGCAGCGGCCGTGGTGTTCGCCGTCACCGGTGAATCCACCGCTCTGGCCGCCCCGCCCGAAAAGCCGGGCAGTGCGGCCGCCGCACCGCAGACGCACGCCGATGAATACACCCATATCGTGGTCGACAAACGACCCCGGGGAGAAGCGAACCCCGACGAACTGCGCGCGTCCCTGAACAAGAACGGCCTCCAGACCTCGAAGAGCCGCTGGCTCACCGAAGGGAAGGACGTGGAGGCCGAACTGCGGAAGATGGGCTCCGGGTACGCGAAGCACGGGCACCACGAGCACGTCTTCATGTGGGACTCCACGAAGAAGGGCATCGAGGGCGGCAACGCCATCGAGGGCAACGGCGACGCCGTCCGGGTCAAGATCCGGTGGGACGCGCTGAAGAAGGACGGCAACTTCCTCAGCGGCACCCTCAAGGGGGACCACGGCGGCGGCCCGCTCGGCGGCGCGTCGACCAACGGCGCCTGGGCGTACAAGGGGGACATTCCCCGGAAGTACCTGTTCATCGTGGGGGTCGACGACCCCTCCCACCCCGGCATGAGCCAGTGGCTCGCCGGAAAGGGCTGGCCCGACGGCAACGGCGTGTGCGGCACCGGCGCCGCGTCGGGCAGGGCGAAGCGGTCGGCGGACGCGTGCGCCGTGGCCGCCGACGACGCCAAGGTCGCCCGTACCCACCAGGAGCGCCTGCGTGCCCAGGGCGCCGACGTCGAGTACGTCACCTCTCTGGAGGAGTTCGAGAAGAACCCCAAGGCGTTGATGTCACCGCTGCGCGAGACCAACAAGGTCCTCAACGACGCCGCGGCCGCCGAGCTCGGCGCGAAGGACTTCGAGTCGTTCTCCACCCAGGTCACCGAAGCCCTGGGCCGAGACCTGAAAGCCGTGCACGGGCTCACCACCGACACCGGCCTGCTCGCCAAGGTCGGCCGCCAGGTCGGCCGGGCCGGCGAGCTCGGCGTCAAGATCCTGCCGTACGCGGGGATCGCCGCCACCGGCTACGCCGTCGCCGAGGACGTCAAGGCCGGGGACTACGGCAACCTCGCCTTCGACTCGGTCGCCGAGGGCCTTCAGGTCGCCATGGTCGCCCAGCCGGAGCTCACACCGCTCCTCGAGCCCGCCCTGCTGGCCGAGCAGCTGGCGCAGCTCGTGTACGGCGAGGTCGCCGGGTGGATCGCGGAGCAGAAGCAGCTCGCCCACGACCGCGGCCAGTGGGACGACGCCGTCAAGGACCTGGTGGCACACCGTGACACGCAGTGGCGCGACCGCCTCGAGGGCCAGGCCCTCCAGGAGCTCTTCCCCCAGCTCAACGAGAAGTTCAACCGTGTACTGACGTCCGACGTGGTCACCCTCGGCAAGTGGGCCAAGGCCAAGAAGGCGGCCGTCGCCCGAATCGCCGAGCAGTCCCGGGCCCGCGCCGGATCCGACGAGGAGAAGCGGCGTATCAGCACACACGAGTCCGCGCTGAAGAAGAAGATCGACGCGAAGATGTGGGAACAGCAGGACGCCCGCACCGAGCTCTACGCCCAGGAGATCGTCAAGGTCGCCACCGGGGCCTTCGCCTCGGTGCTCAAGCCGGGCAAGGACGGCAAGAGCGGCTTCGACACCTTCAACGGCCACTTCGTCGACAAGAGCGCGAAGCCGTATCTGGACAAGCTGATCGGCAAGATCTCCGACGACGAGTTCCGCGCCGGCGGAGCCAGGGTGTGGGACCAGCGGGAGCTCAACCGCCGCCAGGCGCGCTGGAAGAGCATGACGGACGGCAAGCTCGCCGAGGTGCGCGAGGCCCTGTCCCGGGCGCCCGGAACCACCTTGTCCGGGGAAGAACTGCGGAAGATGCAGCAGAAGTACTTCCCGGCGAAGGAGGTCTTCCGCGACCCGGAGCGCGACCGGGAGCGGATCTTCCAGGAGCTCGTACGGGACCAGCGGAAGCCCTGAGCGGGGCAGCGCCCGGCAGGCCGGCGGCACTGTCCGGAGGGTGGCCGGAGGATAGACTTCACCACCCATCCGGACATAGTGTGATCATCTGAGGGGTGCACGGACATGGAGTGGTACACCGCGCTGTGCGACAGCCGGTGGAAGAACACCGTCCTGGCCGTGGCCTACGGCATCCCGCTCGTCGACATCGCGCTGGTCGTCCCGGACGCCGGGCTCGTCCCGAGCCGGACCGCGGGCCTGCTGGTGTCCCTCGCCATCGCGGTGACCACGGTGTGGCGCGAACGCCTCCTCCTGCCCTACAGCGTGCTCTCCGCCGCCGGAGTGATGATCACCGGCCATCTGCTGAGCACCACGGTGGCCTGCTACACCGCGGTCCGCAAGGGCCACTCCGTACTGGCCGCCACCCTGGTGCTCGTCTCCCTGGTCTTCGCGCTCGCGACGCCGGAGGCGCTCATCGCGCACGCCCCGCACCCGGAGGCCACGTTCTCCGGCGCCGCAGTCATCGTGCTCGTACCGGTGCTCATGGGCTGCCTGGCCAAGGCGAACAGGAAGATGGCGGAGCTCACCGCCGAACGGCAGGCCAGGGAAGCCCTCCTCCAGGAGGGCCGGCTCCGCGAAGCCGCCCTGCGCCAGCGCGAACGGCTCGTACGGGACATCCACGACGGGGTCGGGCGCCAGATCACGCTCATGGTGCTCCAGGCCGGCGCCATCGAGGTCCGCGCGGACGCCTCGGCACCCGTCAAGGACGGGTGCCGGGTCATCTCCGACGCGGGGCGCGACGCCGTCCACGCCCTGCGCGAGATCGTCACGCTCGCGAAGGCGCCCGACCCCGGCGACGTACCTCCGGCCGGACGCCGGCACACCCTGGCGGACCTCGCCCCCGTGATCGGCCGCTACCGCGACGGCGGCCACCCGATCACCGTCGACATCCACATCGCCCCGGTCCCTCCCGGCCCGGCCGCCCAGGACCTCGCCCACAAGGTCGTCACCGAAGGGCTCAGCAACGCCGCGCGCCACGCCGGCGGCGCCGCCGTCGACATCCGGATCCACCAGACCGGCACCGCACTGGTCGTCACCGTGGCCAACGAGACGCCCCCGCCGGACGGCGACCCGCTGCCGGGCACCGGCCACGGCCTGGCCTGGCTCCGCGAGGAGGTCCGGGCCTCGGGCGGCACCCTGACGGCGGCCCCCGCGCCCGGCGGGGGATTCGTCCTGCGAGCCCGGCTGCCGCTGCACGGCGACGACACCACCCGCCCCGCGTCCCCCGCCGAGGAGATCGTGTGATCCGCGTCCTGATAGCCGACGACGACACCCTGGTCCGCGCCGGCATCCGCGCCATCGTGGAGGCGTCCCCGCAGATCACGGTCACGGCGGAGGCCCGGGACGGCGTCGAGGCCGTCGACCAGGTCCGCCGGTGCCGGCCCGACGTGGTCCTGATGGACATCGAGATGCCGGGCTGCGACGGCCTGGCCGCCACGCGCCGGCTCCTCCAGCGGCCCGATCCGCCCAAGGTGCTCGTCCTGACCACGTTCGGCATGGACGAGAACATCACCGCCGCGCTGCACGCGGGGGCCTCGGGCTTCCTGCTGAAACAGCTCAACCCGGAACAGCTCATCCACGCGGTGTGCACGGTCGCCGCGGGCGGCACGGTGCTGTCCCCCACCGTCACCCGGCAACTCCTCGCCCGCGGGACGTCCGTGCCCCGGCGCGCGACCGAGACCCGCGCCCTGGTCGCCAGGCTCAGCACCCGCGAACGGGAGGTCTTCGCCTGCCTCGGCGAGGGCATGAGCAACGCCGAGATCGCCGAAAAGCTGTACATGAGCCCGTCCACCGTCAAGACGTACGTCTCCCGCGCCCTCACCAAGCTCGACGTCGACAACCGCACGCAGGCGGCACTGCTGGCGTACGAACTCAACCTGAGCGGGCCGGGCGATCGCGACCCGTAGAGCTTGTGGAGAGAGCCACGGGGACGACGGGACGACGCTGCACCTCAGACGGTCAGCCGGGAGCGAAGCAGTCGCCTGTCCGGCTTGCCCGCCGCCGTCAAGGGGAGGGCAGGCAGCAGGTGCAGGGCCTCGGGAGCGTAGAGGCGGCCCTTGCGGGCGGTGACGAAGTCCCGGATCTCCTTCAGCGAGGGCTGCTGTCCGGGTGCCGGAACCACGGCCGCGTGGACATGCTCCACCGACTCCTGGTCCCGGCTGCCGAAGACCACGCACTGGGCTACCGCGGGATGGCTCAGCAGCAGGTCTTCCAGCTCGGCCGGGTAGACGTGGCCCCCGACGACCACGATCATCTCCTTGATCCGGTCCACGATGTAGAGGTAGCCGTCCTCGTCGAGGTAGCCGACGTCACCGGTGTGCACCCAGCCGTCCCGCAGCACCTCGGCGGTCAGCTCCGGCCGCTTCCAGTAGCCCTGCATCATGTAGGGCGAGCGCACCTGCACCTCGCCCCGCTCCCCGGCCGGCAGGGTGGTGCCGTCGGCGTCCCGGATCGCGATCTCCACACCGGGCAGGGCCCGGCCGACCGTCAGGTGCCCGCCGACACCGGTCAGCTCCTGCTCCCCGGGGCCCGCCTCGGTGATGGACTGCGCCTCGGCCTGCCCGTACCAGCCGTAGAGCACGGGGCCCAGGGCCTTGACCGCCTGCCGCAGCCTGGCCGGTGACGCCGCGGTGCCGCCGTAGGTGACCCGGCCCAGGCTGGACAGATCGGTGCCGGGCAGGTCCGGGTGGTCCAGCAACTGGTAGAGCAGCGGGGGCAGCAGCCAGGTGTGGGTGACGCGCTCGCGCTCGATCGCGGCCAGCACGTCGCCGGGCTCGAAGCCGTGCAGCAGGACCACCGAGCCACCCTGGTAGAGCGTCATGTCGGTGAAGATCCCGGCCAGGTGGGCGAGGGAGGTGCAGGCCAGGTAGCGGGGCGGCTCGCCGGCGTCGGTGAGCCGGTGCTCCAGGCCCCGCCGGTACGCGCCATGGGTCATCCGGATGCCCTTGGGGATCCCGGTGGTCCCGCCGGTGTGCCGGACGCACCAGTCGTCGTCGGGACCCACCAGGCCGCCCATCGGCCGCGCCGGGCGCCGCGCGGCCGCCGCCAGCACGTCATCGGCGAAGCCGCTCGGTCCGAGCGAGAGCGCCGGGGGAACGTCGGCGAGCCGCAGCAACTCCTCGGCGGTGGTGTGCCGCCGGTCGTCCACCAGGAGGAGGGAGCAGTCCACGCTCTCCATGATGAGCTTCATGGTCGACGGGCTCGTGCCGTCGTAGAGGCTGACCACCCGGGCCCCGGCCAGGTTGGCGGCGTAGCGGGCGACGAGGGCTTCGGCGGTGTTGCCGGTGAGCAGGGTGACGGTGGTGCCGCGGGTCACCCCTCGCTCGGCCAGCTCACCGGCGAGCCGGTAGATCCGGTCCCGGAGCTCCTCACCGCTGATCACCAGCCCCTCGGCGGTGGTGACGACCGCACGCCGCGGCTCGGCGGACAGCACGGCGAGGACGGCCTCCACGTAGCCGCTGAAACCGCCGTCCTCGGTGGCGCCTTGCTGGCTCATCGCTGTTCTCCTTCGTCGGAAGCCGGTGGGCCCCTCCGACGGTAGTGAAGCCCGCTCATGCCTTCCACGACCTGTTCCGCCATGTGCTCATGCCTCCACGGGCATGATCCGTTCCATGGCCAGCCGACGGAATTCCAGGGCGGCGGGGGAGAGGTGGGCACCCTTGCGCCACACCAGGGTCAGCGTCCGGTGACAGTCCGCGGCGTCCAGCCGCAGCCAGGTCACCGGGCTGCGCTCACCCAGGGTCAGCCGTGCGACGGCCGGCATCAGGCCGATGCCCAGCCCGGCGCCTATCAGCTCGGGGGTGGCGGCGGCCTCGTCGCCCTCGCAGACCACCCTCGGCGCGAGCCCCTCGCGGGCGAACAGGCGCTCCAGCAGCGAACGTTGCCAGTGACCGGCACGCGTGCTGACGAACTCCTCACCGGCCAGCTCGGCCACCGTGACGCGCTCCCGGCCGGCCAGCGGATGCCCGGGCGGCACGGCCAGCAGTACCTCCTCCCGGGCCAGCTCCACCGAACACAGTTCGGGGCCGGCCAACGGCTGGGAGGCCAGTGCGAAGTCCACTTCGGCGGACCGCAGATGACGCCGCATCGACTCCAGGGGAGCCTGGAACAGGCGCACCTCCACCCCGGGACGGCGCTCCCGGAACGCGGGCAGCACCCCGGCCAGCTGGAGCAGCGTCTCCGCCGCTACGGCCACCCGCCCCGGGCCGTCACCGGCGGCGTCGGCCATCTCCCGACGGGCGTCGTCGAGCTCGGCCAGCGCCCGCTCGACCCGGCGCAGGAAGGCCGCGCCGTGCTCGTTGAGCCGTATGCGCCGACCCTGGCGGTCGAACAGCGGAATACCCAGTTCTGACTCCAGCCGGATGATGGTCCGGCTCACCGACGGCTGAGCGACCCGGAGTTCCTCCGCGGCCCGGCTGATGTGCTGATGACGGGCCACGGCCTGGAAATATCGCAGGGAGAGAAGATCCATGACGGTAGTCTCGCCGGATCTTTCGATCGGTGCGGTTCCGCGGAGACCGGCGATCGGTGGCGGCGTGAAAGCAAGGAGGACTACCCACTCCTTTCCATTTTCAAGATATAGCGCACCAAGGGGCTTGCGGCAAGGCCCCTGCCGTGCCGCAGAATCGCCCACCGAAGCCGGAAACCATGGAAATGGGGTCACGAAATGCGTGCGCTGTTGTCGACGTATGGATCGCGCGGGGACGTCGAACCACTGGTGGCACTCGCGGTGCGGCTGCGGGAACTCGGCGCGGAGGTGCGGGTCTGTGCCCCGCCGGACGAGGATTTCGCGCGGCGGCTGGCCGGTGCGCGTGTGCCGCTGGTACCGGTCGGCCCGTCGGCGCGGGCGCTGACGAAGGCCGGGGCGGCGCCCTCGTCACTGCCCCGGCGCGCGGCCGAGCTGATCGCCGAGCAGTTCGACACGGTCACCGCCGCGGCCGAAGGATGTGACGTGCTGGTGGCGACCGGCATGATGCCGGCCGCGGCCGGCGCGCTGTCGGTGGCCGAGAAACTGGGCGTCCGCTCCGTGTCCGTGACCTTCCAGCAGCTCACCCTGCCGGCGCCGCACCGCGCGCCGCTGGCCTACCCGGGCCGGCCGTTCCCGCCGGAGGTGACCGACAACCGGGTGCTGTGGGACCTGGACGCCCGGAGCAACAACGCGCTCTTCGGCGAGGCGCTCAACACCAACCGGGCGTCGGCCGGCCTGCCCCCGGTGGACGACGTCCGCGCCTACGTCATCGGCGACCGGCCCTGGCTGGCCACGGACCCGGCCCTGGACCCGTGGCGGGAGACGCCGGAGCTCGACGTCGTACAGACCGGCGCGTGGACCCTGCCGGACGAACGCCCGCTCCCCGCCGAGCTGGTGGAGTTCCTGGAAGCCGGAGAGCCGCCGGTGTACGTGGGCTTCGGCAGCATGCCCATGGGGACGTCGGAGGACGCCGCCAGGGTGGCGATCGAAGCGATCCGCGCGCAGGGCCGCCGCGCCCTCGTCGGGCGCGGCTGGGCCGACCTGACCCTGATCGACGGGCACGCCGACTGCTTCGCCGTCGGCGAGGCCAACCACCAGGCCCTCTTCGGGAAAGTGGCGGCCGTCGTGCACCACGGCGGCGCGGGCACCACGACGACGGCCACCCGGGCGGGCACACCTCAGGTCGTGGTGCCACAGGCGACGGACCAGCCGTACTGGGCCGCCCGGGTGGCCGATCTCGGCATCGGTGCGGCACATGACGGCCCGACTCCGACCTCCGAGTCCCTGTCGGCCGCCCTCCGGACGGCTCTGACCCCCGAGACCCGCGCACGGGCGAAGGCCGTGGCCGGAGCGGTACGCGCCGACGGGGCGTCGGTGGCCGCGAAGCTGCTGTTCGACGCGGCCGGCCGGTAGTCCTCCGGGCCGGGGTCGGCCTATCGGTCTCCGCCGGCGGGCGGCGACGTCACACGCGCAGAACCTGCGGCCCCAGGAGCGAGTAGCGGTGCGCCTCGCTCTGCGTCAGCCGTGTGTCCGTGACGATCGTCTCGAACGCGGTCGGCTCTGCGAAGCGGCAGAAGCTCACCGCCCCGAACTTCGTGTACACCCCGGAGAACACCCGTCGCCGCGACACCCGCACCGCCTGACGCTTGACCTCGCCCACCGCCGGATCGGGCGTCGTCAGCCCGTACTCGCGGGAGATGCCATTGGCACCGATGTACGCCAGATCGATCACCAGCCCCGCCAGCATGCGGGCCGCCCAGTGGTCGACCGTCGCCATGGTCGCGCCACGCACCCGGCCGCCCAGGAGCATCACCGTGACGTTGTCGCGGGCGGCCAGCAGCGCGGCGGTGGCCAGGGAGGCCGTCACGACGGTGAGCGGTCGCTCACGGGGGAGCGCGGCCGCGATCAGCTGAGGTGTGTACCCCTCGTCGATGAACACGGTCTCGGCGTCGCTGAGCAGCGCCGCCGCGCACGCCGCGATCCGTGCCTTCTCCGCCACGTGCATCGTGGTGCGGAACGCGAGGGTGGACTCGTAACCCGCGCTCTCCACCGGGTACGCGCCACCGTGCGTACGCCGCACCAGGCCGTGGTCCTCCAGGACCCGCAGGTCCCGCCGTACGGTCTCCTTCGCCACTCCCATATCCGCGGCGAGCTTGGCCACGTTCACCTCTCCGGCCCGGCGGGCCGTCTCCACGATGCGGCGCCTTCGTTCCTCGGCCTCCACCTCACACCCCTGTACCCGGCCCGCTCCCGCCGTCGACGCGGCGGTCGGGCCGGTGTCGGTCGTGCTCGACCTGTCGTGTGCGTACGCCCGTTCGGGCTTCGGGTCCTTTCTATCGGGGGTTCGGGGACTCCGGGGGAGGCTGGCCGGAACCGGTCTGCCCTCGATCGCGCGTACGGGGATTCCGGCGGCGAACCCGCGGACCGCCTCCGTGACCGTTGAGGACGCGGACTCGTCCGGGAAACGCGCCGATGTCCGCCCTGAACTGGGCCTGCCTTCATGCCCGTTCGGGCAGGGCGTCCGACGGGCGTGCCCGCTTCACCGCGACGGGAACGAGCGCCCCGCCACGTTGTCGCGGCCCCTTTGAGACGAACCGGGCCGGGGCTCTGGTTCCCGGCCCGGTCACGGGATCACCATGTTCTCCCACGTGTCTCCGGTTCACGGCTTGAGATCGCTCATCACTCCACTGACGTTGAGTACCTCGTGGCACCCGGATGCCTGCTGCCCGGTGGCTGGGGTGCCGGGCTTCGCGCAGGTCACGGCCGCGGTGACGGTGGCGTTCTCGGGCACTCCGAGGGGGGTGACCCAGTGGTAGTCCTGATTGCGGAAGGTCTCCAGCGCGATCGTAGTGATCTTGCGGTCGCCGAAGGTGATGGTCAGCACGCCCTCGTCGCCCTGGAAGTTGGCCACGACGACATCGGTGATGCCGAGGACCTTTCCGGCCGGCACGCGGTACGTCCCCACCTTCTCGGCGCCGCCGTCCGTCTGGACGTCGATCGTCGCCGAGCTCTGCCGCCCGCTGCCCGGCACCGTGTCCGCCCCGCCGCCCCCGCCTCCGCTCCCGGCACCGGGGCCTGCGCCCGTGCCCGTACCCGCTCCGGTGTCCGTGCCGCCCGTGGCGGGCGACCCCGGCTTGTCCTTCCCACCCGAGGCCGTCCCGGAGCCGCCGCCCTGCTTCCCCTCGCCACCGGTGGCCGGGCTGTTCCGGACGGCCTTGTCCGCGGCCTCTTCGGCTGCGCTCCGCACCGCGGGCCGGACCAGCGTGAACCAGGCGAGGAGCAGGGCCAGCAGCGCCGCGAGCACGGCCAGCAGCCACTTCGGCAGCACCGACAGCTGTACGAACTCTCCCCGCAACGCCTCGCGCCGTTCCGCCGGCACGGGGCCGACAGGGCCGACAGGACCGACAGGACCGACAGGGCTGACGGGGCTGACGGGGCTGACGGGGCCGCCGGGGACCTCGGTTCCGGCCTCGGTTCCGGCCTTGGTTCCGGCCTCTGTGACATCGAGCTCGAACGGCCAGGTCACCGGCGGGCCGAACCAGGTGAGCCGGTGGACCCGTACCCGCAGGCCCACCTCGACGGACTCACCGGGTTCGAGGGCCGGCCGATCCGGGGCGAAGCCGAAGCGCAGTTCCTCCCCGTCCTGTCTGCCGCCGAGGGCGACGTCGACAGATGTGTTCCCCAGGTTCCGCACCGCGGTCCGGTACCGCGCGCCCAGCCAGCCGCGCCGGCGGTGCGGTTCCAGCTCCGCCCGCAGCTCGTGGAACGCCTCGACGTGCACCGTGGTCTCCGGTACCGACACCGCTTCGGGGTGCTCGGCGGGCAGGACACGGATGCCCAGCGGCATCTGCCCGGCGCGGACCTCCGGCGACCGCGGCGGGGCGAGGCGCACCGTCACCGTCTCGGAGGTCCCGGGGTACAGCGAGACACGCGCCGGTTCGACGGTGGTCCACGCGGCACAGTCACCGACCACCTCCAAGGAGTACGCCTCGACGATGTCGCCGCCGTTGCGGACGGTCAGGCTCGTGGTCGCCTCTCCTCCCGGAGACACCCTCACGGCCGGGATTTCGAGTTCGGCAGATGTGGTCACCACCTGAACGTAGGACGGCCGGTCCCGTCGCACGAAGGACGACGGGGGCAATCGGCGGGCAGGGGCGCTGCCCCCGCGGAACCCGTCGTACTGCCCCGGCGCCCCCCCGGAAACCCGCCGGGCCGGGGGCCCGCGGCACCCGGGTTCCGGGCCCGGCCACTTGAGAACACCCGATTGAGAACACCCGATCCGAAGCGAAGAGGAAGAGAGCGGACGCGGATATGGCATCCACAGCGGATATGGCATCCATGACGGAGCGACACGTACGCGAGACGGCCCGTCGCCGGTACGGGCCGCCCGTGGAGAACACACCGGTGCGGCCGGCCGCGAGACCGGAGCCGGTGGCCGAGCGGCCGGCACCGGACGTACCGGTGTCTGACCGGTCGGCACCGGACAAGCCGGTCTCGGACCGGAAAGTGTCGGACAGGATCTCCGTGGCGGTGTACGCGGAGGACCTGATCCTGCACACCGGAGTCGTCCAGCAACTGCGGCAGCGGCCGGAGATCGAGCTGCTGTCGGGCGGCGAGGCCGACGGAGCGCGGACCTCGCTGGTGGTCGTGGACGCGCTCGACGACCCCACCGTCCAGCTGCTGCGCCGGCTGCGACGCGACACGAGGACCCGTGTCGGCCTGATCGTGGGCTCCTTCGGGGCCCGGGACCTCCAGCCGATGATCGAGTGCGGGGTGGCGGCCGTCCTACGGCGCTCGGAGGCCGACCAGGACCGGCTCGTCCACCTCGTCACGGCCATGGCGAAGGGCGAGAGCGTCCTGCCGGGAGACCTGCTGGGCAAGCTCCTGGAGCACGTCAACAGCCTGCAGCGGATGGTGCTCGACCCACGGGGGCTCTCCCTGTCCACGCTGACGACGCGGGAGGCGGAGATGCTCAGGCTGGTGGCGGAGGGCCTCGACACCGCCGAGATCGCGCAGAAGACCTCGTACTCCGAACGCACCGTCAAGAACGTGCTGCGCGAGGTGACCATCAGGCTGCAACTGCGCAACCGGGCACACGCCGTCGGCTACGCCATGCGGTACGGGCTCATCTGACCTGATCTGACCTGACCTGTCCTCGCCTCACCTCATCTCATCGGCCGGACCTGACCCGAGCCCGCCCGGTTGCCCCGAAAGGGCGGCTGCCGCTGCCCCCGGACCGGGCTCTCCCGGCCTGTCCTCCGCCGCGCGCCGCCGCCAGGCTCGTCCCCGGACTACGTCTCCCGGACTGTGAGGTGGATGTGATGGGCACCGCTGGCCCGGCGGGGAGATCCCGCCTCGGCAGACCGGGCCTGGCGGCCCTGGCCCTGGTGCTGCTGGTCCCGCTGCTCGCGGTGGGCGCCGTGTCCTGGCCATCTGCCCCCGTCGCCCGGCGGGACGCGGCCCCGGCGGCGGAGGACGCCGGGCGCATCGTCTACGCGGGCACGGAGCACCGCAGCCTCGGCCGGGTGACGGCGCCCGGGTCCAGTGAGCCGCTCTTCGGTTCCGGCCCCGCCCATCTGGACCGGCAGCCCTCCGCGCGCGGCGAACTGACTGTCTTCACCAGCCTCCGGGACGGTCCCCGGCCGCAGGTGTACCTGCGTCAGGGCGACGGCTCGGTACGCAAACTGACCACCGGCCGGGACGCCGCGCACCCCAGGCTCGCACCCGACCGCGCGTCGGTGGTGTTCGACTCCGTGGAATCCGGCGGGCGGCGGGACCTGTGGATCGTGGGCGTGGACGGGTCCGGGGCCCGCAAGCTCACCGACTCGGCGGCCGACGAGAGATCGCCGACGTTCTCCCCCGACGGCACCCGGATCGCGTACTCCAGCGACACCGACACCGCGCGCGGACGGCAGATCTACGCGCGGGCGCTGGCCGGCGGCCCGCAGACCCGGATCAGCCACGGGCCGGCCGGCGACGCCACCGAACCGGTGTGGAACCCGGTGGCCGACCCCGCGCACCGCGACCTCGTCGCCTACACACTGAAGCCGCGCGAGGCGTCGGGCACCCGGCTGCGGGTGACGGACGGCGGCGGCCTGGACGTCCCTCTGCTCGGCGGCGCCGCCGCGAACTGGAACGCCCGCTCGGCCGACTGGCTCCCGGAGGGGGACGAAACGGTCTTCGTCAGCCCCGAGCGGATATGCGACTGCAACACCACGTACGACCACGTCTACCGGGCGCGGGCACGGGCGGCCGAGGAGCCGCGGCTGGTGCTCGAGGAGGACCGCGCGGTAGCCTCCCCGACCTGGCTCGGCTCCCAGGCGGACGGCGCCGCCGTCGTCGAGCGGACCTCGGCCCCGGCGACCCGTACCGCGACCGTGCAGGACATCAGGGCGGACGGCGCGGACCCGAGAGACCTCGGCCTGACCGTCCTCAAGGAGGACCCGGCCGCCGACACCACCACCGACCCCGCGGCCGATCCGCTGTTCAACCCACGGGAGGGGTACGACCCGTGGACCGAACGGCAGAACTACACGCCGGACGGCCGGCGGATCGTGGTGACCCGCTTCGAGGACTCCGAGGCCGGCCGGATCCAGCGGATCTGGCTGGCCGACGCCGACGGTACGAACGCGGCGCCGATGCCGCTCGCCGGGCGGGGACCCAGGGACTGGGACACCGACCCCGCCTTCTCGCCCGACGGCAAGTTCCTGGCGTTCACCCGGACCTCACCGGGCGGCACGGGCGGGAAAGGGGGCCCCGGCCGGATCCTCATCGCCGACGCCACGAGCGGAGCGCTCGTCGGCCGGATCGAACCACCCGCCGGGCAGCGGCCCGGTGGCGACGCCCAGCCCGCCTGGTCACCGGACGGCACCGTGATCGCCTTCACCCGCAACCACGTGATCGACGGAGGCGGCGGCAACAAACACGTCTGGACCGCACCGGTGGCCTCGCCCGACCGGCAGCGTGACCTGAGCGCCGCCCTCTGCCCGGGCAACTGCCAGGTGATCGACGACAGCCCGGCGTTCTCCCCGGACGGCCGGACCGTCGCGCTCAACCGCAAGGACGGCGGCGGCCGGATCAACGAACGCAACGGCGTCCTGCTCGCCTCCCCGGCCGGCGACGGCTGCCGGGTCGTCCTCCCCGTCGGTCTGCGCGACGACCCCGGAGCGTGCCGCCGGGAACTGCCCGACAACACCACGACCGGCCCGTTCCAGCCCCGTGACGTGGCCTGGTCGGCGGACGGCGGCACGCTCGTGTTCAGCGCGCGCCGGGCCCTCGCACCGAACTCACCGGAGGGCCTCAAGACCCTGGACCTCGCCGACGGCAAGCTCACCCACCTCACCCGCGCACTGCCCGGACGGCAGAAGGAACCCGGCGTGCGGCAGTCGGTCGACCTCGCACTCGACGCCCCCTCCACCTCACCCCCTGTGAAGGTCGGCTCCGCCACGTCCGTGACGGTCACCGTGACCAACAAGGGCCCGGCCGCCTCACCGGGCACCGTGTTCACCGCGGCCCTGCCACCCGGCGTCCGCCTCGACCGGCTCTCCAGCACGACGGGCCGCTGCGCCGACGGATCCCCGCAGTGCGCCCTGGGGGTACTCGCGCCCGGGGCGTCGGCACAGGTGACGGCGCGTCTGACCGGTGTGACGACCGGACGGCAGCGGCTGGACTGGTCCGTGGCCGGTGCCGTGATCGACCCCCGGCCCTCCGACAACGCCGCGTCGACAGGCATCGAGGTCGAGGACCGGGAACGCCCGCCGACCCGGCCCCCCACCACGGCACCGCCGACCCCGACCACCCCGCCGACCCGGCCTCCCACGACCACGCCCGCCCCGCCCACCGTCCGGCCGCCGGCACCACCGGCACCGCCCCCACCGCCGGCCGCGGGCCCCGGTGTGACCGTCATGGCGCAGCCGACCCCCGGCTTCGTCGGCGGCCGGGTCGTCGTGACCTACCTGGTCCGCAACGGCGAGAACGCCCTGGCCACCGGGCTCCGCCTGAAACTCGGGCTGCCCGCCCGGGTCCCCGCCGAGCCGCTGCCCGCGGGCTGCGCCGCCGGTGAGTGCGCGCTGCCCGACCTGGCACCCGGCGACACCACGGTCACCCGCGTCGTCCTGAAGCCGGACAAGGCCCTGACGGCCCGGATCGTCGCGACCCTGACGACGACCGGCACGGACGCCGACCCCGGCGACAACGTCGCCCAGGTGCCGCTGCGCATCCTGCGACCCCGCATCGTCGCCGTGCCCCCCGTCGGCAAACCCGGGTCCGTCACCCTCGTGCGCGGCAGGGACTTCCCGCCCGGCGCGCCCGTGACGCTCACCTGGGACCCCGGCATCACCGCGGCCGCCGCGCCGAGCAGGCCCGGCGCCGACTTCCGGTTCACCGCGCAACTGCTGATCCTCACCAAGGACCGGACCGAACCGCGCACCATCACCGCCCGGGGCCCCGGCTTCAGCCCCGTCACCACACCCTTCCTGGTGGTCAACGGCAGCGTCCAGCCGCCGTACGAGGTGGACCGCCGGTGATCCACGAAGTCGACGAAGGGCTGCGGCTGCTGCTGGACGAGGCGGGCCTGCGGGACAGCGGTGTCGAGGTGGTCTTCGACGCGCCCACCAGGGACTGGTCCGCACGCCGCAACGCCCCGACCGTCAGCGTGTACCTCTACGACATCCACGAGGACGTCACCCGGCGGCAGACCGGCTCCACCGAGGTGTACGACGGCGACGGCCACGTCACCGGACGGCGTGTTCCGCCCCGGTGGTTCGCGCTGACCTACATGGTCACGGCGTGGACCACCCGCCCGCAGGACGAGCACCGGCTGCTGTCCCAGGTGCTCCGGTGCCTGGCGTGGGTGGACGTGCTGCCGCCGCGTCTGCGCACCGGCTCGCTCGCCGAGCTCGGCCTAGGCGTCGAGATCGACGCGGCGGGGCCGAGTACGGCCGGGGCGTCGGTGGCGGACGTGTGGTCGGCACTGGACGGCGAGATGAAGGCGTCGATCGAGGTACGGGTCACCGCGCCGCTGGCCGGTGACGTGTGGCCCGCGGGGCCGCCGGTCACGGAGGGACTGACGGTGAGGTCCGCCGTGCGGGTCGGCGGTGACGGGGACGAAGGCGCCGGGCGCGACGGTGACGGGGATGCGAGCGCCGGGGGCGACGGTGACGGGGATGCGGGCGCCGGGCGCGAAGGCGGGCGCCGGCTGCGCTACGAGGGGGTGCCCGACCCCGGACCGCGGGGGTTCGCCGCCCCGCGCGCACGCGAACTGCCACCCGGCCGCCGTCGCCGCCGGGGAGGTCCGACCCCATGACGACGCCGAGCGTACGCGCGCGACCGGACGCCGACGCCGGGACGGTCGGCCGGGACCACCTCTGGGAGAGGCTGTGCCGGGTGGAGCGTAGGGTCCGGCGGGTCGTCGCCGAGCGCCGGGCCGCCGACCCGGAACCGGACGACCCCTACCGGGGGCAGTACCTCACCCCCGAGGCCGTCGAGCGGATCCTCGACGGACCGTCCGCGTTCCTCCCCGCCTCGCCCGACGACCGCCGGCCGTCCCCGCAGCCACCGCCGGGGTCCCGTGTCGAGCGACTCGCCGCGGACTTCGGCCTGGTCCCGCTGGACGTCGAGCTGTTGCTGATCGCGCTCGCCCCCGACGTCGACGCCCGCTTCGAGCGGCTCTACGGATACCTCAACGACGACCTCCTCCGGTGCCGGCCGACCGTCGGGCTGGCACTGGAGCTGTGCGGGCTCCCCGTGGCGGGAGCGGGCCGGTTCCGTCTCTCCCCGTCCGCTCCGCTCGTGGCGGGAGGGCTCCTGGACGTCACGGACACCGAACGTCCCCTGCCGTCACGGGCGTTGACGGTGCCCGACCGGGTGACCGCGCACCTGCTCGGTGACGACGAGCTCGACGCCAGGCTGTGCGGACTGGTGACCGTGGGCCGGGCGGCGGGGGAGGCCGCCGAGGGGACGGCGTGCCGGGTGGCGGCCGCCGCGGGCACCGGCGGCGGCCTGGTGCACCTGCTCGACCGGGGCGGTGACGCCGGCCGGCTGGCCGTCGACGCCCTGGTGGCGGCGGGCCGTACCCCCCTGGTGCTCGACGTCGCCGGGCTGGCCTCCGGGCCGGTCCCCGCCGAGCTGCCGCGCGCCCTGGCGGCGGAGGCCAGGCTCAGGGGCGGCGGCATCGTCCTCGGCCCGCTCGAAGCACTGGAGCCGGAACGGCCCGAGCGCGCCCGGCTCCTGCGCGGCCTGTGCGCGGCCGCCACCGGGATCCCGCTGATCGCCCACGGCACCAGGCACTGGGACCCGCTGTGGACCGCGGAGAGCCCGGTGACGTTCACCGTCGCACCACCCACCCCCGCGCAACGGACACGGCGGTGGCGGCACGCACTCGCCGCGGCATCGCCCGGCCCTGACATGCACGAGCCGCCGGAGGACGGTTCGGCCGACGCGCTCGCGGAGGCGGTCGCCGGGTACCGGCTCGACGCCGAGCAGACGCGCAAGGCCGCCGCCGTGGCGACGAGGACCGCTGCGGCCGAGCGACGGCCGGTGCGCACAGAGGACGTGCGGGCCGCGGTCCGGGCGCAGAACGGCGCCGGTCTGGCCCGGCTCGCCCGGCGCGTCGAACCCGCGGTCGGCTGGGACGACCTCGTCCTGCCCGCCCCGACGCGCCGTCAGCTCGGTGAACTCGCCCTGCGCGCCCGCCACCGGGACCAGGTGCTCGGGCAGTGGCGGATGCGGCCGGGCGGCGGCCGCGGACGTGGCGTGGCCGCGCTGTTCGCGGGGGAGTCCGGCACCGGGAAGACCATGTCCGCGGAGGTCGTCGCGGCGGAGCTCGGCATGGAGCTGTACGTCGTCGACCTGTCCACCGTCGTCGACAAGTACATCGGCGAGACCGAGAAGAACCTCGAACGGATCTTCGGCGAGGCGTCGGAGGTCAACGGCGTGCTGCTCTTCGACGAGGCCGACGCGATCTTCGGCAAGCGCTCGCAGGTCAAGGACGCGCACGACCGGCACGCGAATATGGAATCGGCCTACCTGCTCCAGCGCGTGGAGTCCTTCGAAGGGATCGCGGTCCTCACCACCAACCTGCGGGCCGATCTGGACGAGGCGTTCACCCGGCGCCTGGACGCCATCGTGGACTTCCCCATGCCCGCGACCGAGCAGCGGCTCGCCCTGTGGGACCGCTGCCTGGGGCCGGAAATGCCCCGCGAGGACGGGCTCGACCTGGAGTTCTGCGCCCGCCGCTTCGAACTCTCGGGCGGCTCCATCCGCGCCTGCGCGGTGACCGCGGCCTATCTGGCGGCGGACACGGGCCGGCCGCTGACCATGGCGCAGGTGATGACGGCGGTCCTGCGGGAGTACCGCAAGCTCGGCCGCCTGGTCCTGGAGAGCGAGTTCGGGCCGTGGCTCGGCCTCGACGAGGAACGAGCCGAGGCCGGACCGTCGTAGTGCCGTGGGTGTACGGGCGCCGATCGCCTCGCCGGAGCCGGAGCCGGAGCCGGAGCCGGCTCCGGTGACGGGCGGTGGCGGTCAGGCGTTCGGCGCCCGGCCGGTCACATGATGACGCAGCACTTGCAGCTCGCGTCGTGCTCCGCCTCCGGGGCGTACCTGACCACGAACGCGTTCCTGCTCGCGATGTACGCGGCGAACCCGTCGGCGTCGCGCGTGGTGGTCCGGCCCGTGTTCGGGTCGTACATCAGGAACTGCCCCGCCGCGGCCACCACGGCCGCCTCGGCGTGCCGGCTGGTGCCGAACCAGATCAGCGTGCCCGGGGGCAGCTTGCCGGAGGTGGCCTGACCGGCCAGCCTCGTGCCGTCGACCGTGGCGCCGCCCAGCCTCGTACGGGCGTACTGCTCCTGGGCCTCCAGACCTCCGGAGGCCGCCCAGCGGCGCACCGTGTCGGAGGCGTCGCGCCGGGTGGCGTCGTCGAAGTCCTCGTAGCGCAGCCCGGTAGGTGTTCCGTGCAGCAGCCAGTGGGTGGCCATGTACGCGCAGTGCTGGTCGACGTCGAAGAAGCCCTCAGGGGGGTTCGGACCGACCCAGAACTGTGTGTCGCCGTCGGTGTAGAGGAAAGGGTTGGCGGGGAGCGACGGGGCGAACGAGAAGACCGGCTGGGTGGACTGGTGCGAACCCGCCCCGGAGTGCTGCGACCCTCCGGAGTCCGCCGCCGGAGCGCGCTGGACGCACCTGTGGGCGGACGACACCGACGGGCCCGCCGCCGTCGCCCGCTGCACGGCGGGCGCCCCGGCGGCTGCCCCGGCCGGTACCGGCGAGCTGATGAGCTCGTGGGCGACCGCCGCCGCCTCCCGCTCCTCCGGGGAATCCGGTTCGGAGACCTTCAGCCCGTCCCCGTTGTCCCTTCCGGAGACCGGCCCACGGCTCTGCTGGAAGGTGTGCCACACCTCGTGGAGGACATCCTCCGTGGTGCTTCCGGCCCCCAGGACCATGTGGTCGCCCGACGTGTAGGCACGGGCACCGATCTCGGCCGCCGAGCGCTGCGCGACGGCGCCGGTGTGCACCCGCAGGTGGGAGAGGTCCGTACCGCCGTAGCGCGCTTCGACCTCGTCGGCCAGCGCCCCCGTGAAGGGACGGCCGGGTTCGCTGAGGACCTCGTGGACGGCTGAGCGCCGCACGGGCTCCTCTTCGGAGGCTTCGGACGTCCGGTCCTTGCTCCTGGCCACCAGACCGGCCACCGCGGCGTTGCCGGCGCTGCGCTGAAGGGCCCGGAGGGCCCGCGGGGAGGGCCGGGGCGGTCCGCCCGCCGGGCGCCGGGGGACGGCCGGTGCCGTCGTGCCGGTGGGGCGCCGGGACGCGGCAGGCCCCGTGGCCTGACCGGTCGTCCTGTCGGGCCGTGGCTCGGGTATCCGCACGGGTGACCTCCTGTCGGTGCGCTCGGACTTTCGGTGCGCTCGAAGCCCGGTGCCGGGTCACGGGGCCGGTGCGCGCCAAGCCTAGGACCGGGAGAGCGGTGGCGGGGATGTGCGAGGAGGAACCCGCCCCGGACGTCCGGCAGTCGTGCCCTGGCGAGGTGCCCGTAAGGGCAGCGTCCCTGCCCCGCGCCGGGGACCCGGGGGCCTACTGCCCGGAACAGCCCCCGCTGAGACTCGGCGGTGACCGATCGGCGACCCGAAGGAGCGAGCATGCCGTCGTACCTCACCCCGGGCGTCTACATGGAGGAGGTGCAGTCCGGAGCACGGCCGATCGAAGGAGTCGGCACGGCGGTCGCCGCCTTCGTGGGCTTCGCGGAGAGTGGGCCCTTCCACCAACCGACCCTGGTGACCACCTGGGACCAGTACGTACAGACCTTCGGCTCCTTCACCGAGGGCACGTACCTGGCGCACGCGGTCCACGGGTACTTCGCCAACGGCGGCGGCACCGCCTACGTCGTCCGGATCGGTGGAGCCGCCGACGGGGCCGAGGTGCCCGGGGAACCGCCCGTGACACCGCCCGCCGCGCCGCCGGCGATCGGCGGGTTCCTGGTCTCCGCGCTGCCGGGCGCCGGCGGTGACATCTCCGTGGAGGTCGCCGACGCGGAGGGCGAGAACCCGCCCGAGGACCGCTTCAAGCTGGTGGTCCGCAAGGGCGGCAAGGTGGTGGAGACCTTCGACGTCACCACGCGCAGGAACGTCAAGGGCTATCTGGTGCAGCAGGTCGCCGAGTCGAAGCTCATCGAGGCCGTCGAGCAGCCGGGAGTGCAGCAGACCCGCCCGGAGAAGCAGACCGTCCGTGTCCCGGCGGCCCCGCGGGCCGCGGCCGCCCCCGGGCGCCGCGGCACGCCGCGACTGGATCCGGGCGAGTACGTCGGCGACGCCGAGGCGCGCACCGGCTTCGCCGGACTCGAAGCGATCGACGAGATCACCATGGTCGCGGTGCCCGATCTGATGAGCGCGCACCAGCGCGGCGAACTGGACGCGGAGGGCGTCAAGACCGTACAGCTCGCGGTGATCTCGCACTGCGAGCAGATGGGCGACCGGGTCGCCGTCCTGGACACCCCACCCGGAATGAACGCGCAACGGGTCCGCGCCTGGCGCACCGAGGGCGCCGGGTACGACTCGCGCTACGCCAGCGTGTACTACCCCTGGATCAAGGTGTTCGACCCGGCGACCGGCGGGAACACCCTGGTGCCGCCCAGCGGCCATATCGCGGGCGTCTGGGCGCGCAGTGACGGTGAACGCGGCGTCCACAAGGCCCCGGCCAACGAGGTCATCCGCGGTGCGGTGGACCTCGGTATCCGCCTCAGCAAGGGGGAGCAGTCCCTCCTCAACCCGATCGGGGTCAACTGCGTACGGGCCTTCCCCGGCCGCGGCATCCGTATCTGGGGCGCGCGGACGCTGTCCTCGGACCCGGCCTGGCGCTACCTGAACGTGCGCCGGCTCTTCAACTACCTCGAGGAATCCATCCTGCTGGGAACCCAGTGGGTGGTGTTCGAGCCCAACGACGACCGGCTGTGGTCGAGCATCCGGCGCAACGTCACGGGGTTCCTCACCGAGGAATGGCGCCGGGGAGCGCTGTTCGGCCGCGTCGCCGAGGAAGCCTTCTACGTGAAGTGCGACCGGGACAACAACCCCCCGGAGTCGATCGACCTCGGCCGGGTGGTGTGCGAGATCGGAGTGGCCCCGGTGAAGCCCGCCGAGTTCGTGGTCTTCCGGCTGGCGCAGTTCTCCGACAGCACCAGCCTCGTCAGCGAATGACCCCTGTGGGCCCTCCGCCGCGAGGGCCCGCGGCACGGGTCGGCGCACACATCGGACTGTAACGGACTGTATCGGACTACATCGGACCGCATCAGATCAAGGGAACAGGTGACACACGGTCATGGCAGAGGGCGACGCTCTTTCCACCCATATCTTCGGCGTCCAGCTGGGCGGCTACCTCGTCGAGTCCATCCAGGAAGTCAGCGGCTTCACCGTCGAGGAGGAGGTCGTCGAGGTCCGCCAGGTGACCGCGGAAGGGAAACACATCATCCGCAAGCAGCCCGGCGCCCGGCAGGCCGGCGAGATCACCATCACCCGCGGACTGGACAAGAGCAGCGAGTTCACCACATGGATCAAGGAGACCCTGAACAACGGCGCGGTCGACACCGCGCGCCAGAACATCACCATCGAGGTCAAGGACTCCACGGGTGAGACCGTCCGCCGCATCCAGCTGATGCAGGGCTGGGCGAGCAAATGGGAAGGGCCCTCGCTCAGCGCCCGGGAATCCTCGGCCGCCACCGAATCCGTGACCATCACCTTCGAGGAGATCGTGGTCGAATGAGACGCCGGACGGTGACGGCCGGCAACCTCGACGAGACCCACGAGGGCACCGACCCGGCCGAGCGGGAGACCACCCCCGCGCCGCGCGCCGCGGCGCGGCACCAGGAACACCGCACGGAGTTCACCTTCGAGCTGCCGCGCGGATACGTCGACGAGGACGGCAACGTGCACCACGACGGTGCGATGCGACTGGCCACCGCACGGGACGAGCTGCGCCCGCAGATCGATCTGCGGGTGAAGGAGAACCCGGCGTACCTGAGCGTGGTGCTGCTCAGCCAGGTGATCACCAGGCTCGGCACGCTCAGGGACGTGCACGCGGGTGTCGTGGAGCGGATGTACGCCACGGACGTGGCGTTCCTCCAGGACTTCTACCGGCGGATCAACAGCGAGGGGCACACGCGTGCCGCGGTGACCTGCCCGCTGTGCGAGGGCTCGTTCGAGGTGGACCTCTCGGGTGGGCGCCTGGGGGAATCGTGACGTACGCCCTTCCCCGGCTGCGGGAGGAGATCGCGTACGTCGCCTACCACTTCCACTGGCGGCTCGAGGACATCCTCGACCTGCCCCACGGGGAGCGCCTGCGATGGGTGCGGGAGATCGCGCGGATCAATACCCGCGTCAATGAAGGCGGGTGAGGGTGTGGGAATGCGGGACGCGCTGCGTGGGCGGGGGAGCCGGTCGCGTAGGGAACGGCGGGGCGGCGGGGCGTCCGCCCGCGGACGTGTGGACGCAGGACTGCCGGGGGAGGCGGTGGCGCCGGCCGCCGACCCGGTGTCGGCGACGGGCGGGTACGTCGCGCCGCCCGGCTGGGACGGCGGCTGGCGGCGGGTCGCTCCACCGGAAGTGACCGTCGCGCGGTCGGCGACCGGAGTGAGCGATGGACTCCGCTTCCGGTCGGGCCTGGCCGCCTGGCAGCGGACCGTCTTCGGCGCGCCCCTCGGCCACGCGGTGCTGCCGTCCGCGCCGGCCGGAGTGATCCACGGGGTCACGCGCCCGTCCGCGCCCGGTACGACTTCCGGTGGCGGCCCGTTGCTGTTGGCTGTCACCGGGCCGGAGCCCGGGTCCGGGGGACAGGTGTTCTTCGGCGGGGGCACGACGGGGTACGGGCACGGGCCCGGGCCTGGCACCGGTGCCGGTGCCGGGAGCCTGCCGGTTCAGCGGCGGGAGCGGGCCCGGGGCGAGGCGGGTGGACGGTCGGCGCCGACGACGGGCTCGACATTGACGACAAGCCCGGTGGCGAGGCCGGTCCCGGAACCGCAGCGAGGGCGGCCGGGCCCGGCGTCGGGGTCTCCGGAGTCGCGACCTCCGGCGTCGGGATCTCTGATGCCCGTACGACCGGCGCCAGGGCCCGGCGCGGCGGCGGGGCCGGCCTGGGCGTCAGGGGTGGCAGACGCGACAGGGACAGCACACGGCCCCCGGTCCGTGAAGGAAACGGGACCGCTGCGCCGAGCCATGGTGAGGCCTGATCCGGCCTCAGAGCCGTCCCCGGCCTCAGAGCCGTCCCCGGCCTCAGACCCGGCCCGGGGCTCAGCCCCGGGCCCAGTGCCTGCCTGGGTCCCGCCGCAGACCTTGGCCCCAGCCGTAGCCCCGGCCCCGGCCCCGGTCTCAGCCTCAACCTCGCCGCCCTCGGCCCCGCGTCCGCGATCGAAGGCGCAGGCCGGATCCGGGAGCGCCGTACCGTCATCCGCTCCGACGAAGCACTCGGCCGCTGCGCCGGGGACGTTTGGGCACCTGCCGACCGGCCCACAGCCCCGATCCGTCCCACCGCTGCCCCGGCCTGCCCTGGTACGGCCGAGGCCCCTCGGCCCACCACAGATCGTGGCCAGAAGTCCGGCGATGCCGGTGCGCCGGATCCACGCGGTCCCGGCAGCCGGCAACCGCCCCTCGTCGGCCCGTGACTCGGGCGCGGTGCCCCCGGCCGGTGGACGCGGTCCCGCGGCGGAATCCGCAGCCTCCGCGCAGGCCGGACCGGTTCCGGCGGGCGCCGGTCCGGCCGTGTCCCGCACCTCCGCGTCGGCACCGGACACCCGGCAGGGCTCCGGCCGCTCGCGCGAACAAGTGCGCCCGGCGTTAGGGGAACCGCTCCGGCGGCTGCCCGACGGCGCCGTGCCACCGGTAGGCCATGGGCCGGTGACCGCCCCCGGCCACGCGGCGGCGGTGGACGTCGGCCCGATGCCCGTACCGCAACGGCGAACGGCCCCGGGACCCGTGGACCTGCCGGGTGTTCCGCAACCGCCGACGGGCTCGGCCCGCGCGGGCGGCGCGGCGCCGTCAGCGCGGCCGAGCGCGCCACTGCCGCGACCACCGAAGCCGTCGCAGTCCGACGGCCCGACGCGTCGGCCCGGGATCCACGGGGGGATCGGTGCCCCGCTCTCGGAGCTACCGCCCACCGCTGTGCCCCTGCCGGACGGATCCGGCCGGACGCACGGAAGCGCCGGACCGGTACAAGGGCCACTCGCTGTTCCCCGGCCGGTGCCGGAGCCCTCTCGCGTTCTGCCGGTGCGTGACGTCTCCAGCCGGACCCGGAGAAGTGCCGGACCGGTACAAGAGCCGGCCGCTGCTCCCCGTTCCGCGTCGACGCCTCCCCGCGTCGTGCCGGTGCTTGACGGCCCCGGCGAGATACGGGGAAGTGCCGGACCGGTACAGGGGCCGGCCGCTGTTCCCCGGCCCGTGCCCGCGTCTTCTCCCGCAGCCCTGCCCACTTCTGCCGCTGCCGGTGACAGCGCGGCGGTCCAGCGGAAGACGATGCGAGGTTCCGCGACCCCCGAGGCGGACGGCGGGCCGCCGTCCGCACCCCTGCTCGGCGAGCCTGACCGAACGCGGGGAAGGGTCCTGGAGCCGGACGCCGGGAGCGGTACACGGCCCTCGTCCGACCCGATGCCGGAGGCCGGTCCGCAGCCCATGCCGTTGCGTTCCCCGGACGCCTCACCGCCTGAGCGGTCACATACCTCGAAGACCACACGGGTCTCCTCGCGGCGTGACACCCAGGGTGCGAGACAGGGCCGCGACAGCGGGGGAACGAACACGGAGCGCTCCACCGGCACGCGACCAGTCGGCCACGACTCTCCGGTGCCGGTGCGGCCCGTCACGTCGGCTCCACCGGGTCCGTACACCGAGCCCTTTCCCGCGTACACCGAGCCCTTTCCCACCGGTGGTGGTGGACAAGCGGCACCCGTCGTCCAGCGAGCGCTGGGACTGCTCCCGGCCCGGCCCTTGACGGTCAAAACAGGTGCGGCAGAAGACTTTTCGCTGCCCCGGCAGACTGCCGCACCCGGCCTCCCGGTCGTACCCGCGACATGGAGGCGGGATCCGCGACCCGTGGCGAACACAGGCCGGACGCCGACGTCGACCCCGGCGTACCCGCATCCGCGGACGACCGCAGCAGGACACAGTGGCACTCCCGCGAAGCGAGCCCGGCCGCTTCCCCCGGCCTCCCCGGCCGCAACAGCCCGTCCGGTCCATGCCGTACAACGCGCGCGATTGTCCGACCCGGAAGCGCCACCGACGGCCGACACACCCCTGCCGATGGTCTCCCGCCCGTCGGCGCCCGCCCACCCCGCGACCGGGACTCCGCCGCCCGGAGCCCCGCGGGCCGCACCCGCCGGACGCGCCCTCCAGCGGTCCGCGTCCGGCGCGGTGACGATGGGCGTCCCGATGACGACCACCCCCACGCGCGCCCCCGTACAGCGCTCCGAGGCACCAGCCGCACCGGCAGGCAGCGGCGGCGGTACGGGCACGGCCGGCAACCGGGCCACCGCCCGATCCGACGGCATCGACACCGAGGAGCTGGCCCGGCGCCTGCTCGACCCGCTCAGCCGGTTGCTGCGCGCCGATCTGCGGCGGGGACGGGAACGCGCCGGACGGCTGTACGACGACCGCCGCTGACCGGCGGCTCCCCGACGGCGACCGACGGTCTCGCGAGGGCAGGTGACGCAGCGACAGGTGACGCGGCGGCAGGGTGACGGAACGACAGGGTGACGGAACGACACGGATGACGGAGAGGCTCGGATGACCGACAAGACCTTCGCGACGAGCGTGTTCTTCACCCTCGCGATCGGCGGCAACGACCTGGGCGCCTTCCACACCTGCGACGGGCTCGGCGCCCAGGTGGAGGTGGAGACGTACGCCGAGGGCGGCAACAACGGATTCGCCTGGCAACTGCCGGGGCGCATCACCTGGTCGAACATCACCTTGACCCGCCCGGTCACCTCGGACACGGCCAAGATCGCACGGTGGCTCGACGAACTCGTCCGGCGGGTCGAGCCGAAGAACGGCGAGATCGTCGCGCTGAAGCCGGATCTGAGCCGCATCGTCAGCTGGCAGGTGCTCGGCATCGTGCCCGTCCGCTGGCAAGGCCCGTCCTTCGACCCGTCGAGCTCCCGGGCCGCGACCGAGACCCTGGAGATCGCGCACGAGGGCCTGCGCCCGGCCTGACCCCGCGTCGGTCCGTCGCTCGTCCGGCCCCTGCCGCCCCCTGAACCGACAACCGACAACCGACAACCGACAGCACAGCGCAGCACGACCCCACACACCGCGCCCCGCCGGAAGGAGGACCGGATGGCAGCCGCCCGCGCGAACCGCGCCCGGGCCCAGTTGACGATCATGGAGCCGCCCGCGAAGGTCGGCGGCAAGCCGGGCGCCACGCTGGTCCGGCTCAGGCTCCAGTTCAACCCCGCCAGCCTGTCGATGAGCAAGAGCACCGAGTGGCGGCGCACCCCGTCACGGATGGCCGGGCAGTCCGCGCTGCCCGAGTTCGTCGGCAGCGGTCCGAGGTCGCTGTCGCTGGACGTCTTCCTCGACGCGACGGCGAAGCACGACAACTCCGTGGAGGAGGCGGTGGAGAAGCTGATGCGGGCCTGTGTGCCGACCGCGGCCAGCCTGGCGCGCAAGGCACCCGCGAGCCCTTGGGTGCGGCTCGACTGGGGCAGCGCGAAGACGACGTCGTTCGACGGGGTGCTGTCGAGGCTCTCCGTCGACTACACCCTCTTCGACGTCGACGGAAAGCCGCTGCGGGCCACCTGCGGCCTCTCCATCGAGGAGGCCACCGTCGATCCTCCCGGACAGAACCCCACCTCCGGCGCGCGGGAGGCGCGCAGCACGCGCCGGGTGGTCGCGGGTGACAGCCTGCCGCTGCTGGCCTGGCAGGAGTACGGCGTCCCCACGGTGTGGCGCGTGATCGCGCGGGCCAACGGCATCGACGACCCGATGTCCCTCACCCCCGGCACGGAGCTGATCGTGCCCGGACCGGACGAGGCACGGACGGCGGAGGGGGCCGACGGGGCCGACGGGACGGAGGCGGCTGCAGAGGTGGGAGAGTCGGGGCAGTACGGGCCGCACGGCACGGCCGGAGTGCCGAGGCCTCCCCTTCCCCTGCCGGAGGCCCGGCGGTGAGCGGCGCTCAGGCGGGCGGCGGCCGGTCGTTCGCGGCGGATCCGATCGTCGAGGCGCCCGGCGAACTGCCCCGGTTCTGGGCCACCCAGCTGGTGAGCTGCGTGGTGGACGAGAACGTGGGCCTGCCCGACAGCGCCGAGCTGACCTTCCGGGACCCCCAGCACACGATGCTCACGGAGACGGCCGTCACCATCGGTACCCGGCTGACGGTCTCGGTGGTCACCGTGCGGGGCGGGGCCCGGCAGCGGCTGTTCGGCGGCGAGGTGACCGCGCTGGAACTGGACTCCGACACCACCGGCTCGTTCACCGTCGTCAGGGCGTACTCGAAGGCCCACCGGTTGCAGCGCGGCCGGAAGGTGGTGGCGTTCCGCAACATGTCGACGGCGGACATCGTCCGCAAGGTGGCCGCGGGCGCCGGTCTGCGGTGCGGCAGGATCGACGCCGCACCGGTCACCCATCAGCAACTGTCTCAGGCCAACGTCTCCGACTGGGAGTTCCTCCAGTACCTCGCGGGCGAGAGCGGGGCGCGGGTGAGCGTGGACGACGACGGTCTGCTCCAGTTCACCCGGCCCCGGCCCGCCGCGTCGGCGCCGCCGCCCTCGACCCCCGCCACCGTGAACCCGATGGTCCTGGAGTACGGGCGCAACCTCCTCGCCCTGCGGGCCGCGCTGACCAGCGCCGAACGGGCCGGCAGCGTCGAGGTGCGGGGCTGGGACGTACGTACGAAGAAACCGCTGGTGGCCAAGGAGCGGTCCGTCATCAGCAAGGTGGTGAACCCGGGGCTCGGCCCGGGGGTGATAAGCAGCGCGTTCGGCGCACCCGCCCGGCTGACCGTCGCCGACACCCCCTACCGCACCCAGGCCGAGGCCATGGCCGTGGCCGGGTCCCTCGCGGCGTCGGTGAGTTCCGGCATCGGCGAGATCGAGGCCGTCGCCGAAGGGCACCCCCGGCTGCGCGCGGGCGCGCCGGTGGCGCTCGGCAACGTCGGCCCCGCGTTCTCCGGGCGCTACACCGCGACCTCCGTGCACCACGTCCTGGAGCCGTACCGCGGTTACCGCACGACCGTCACCGTCAGCGCCGCGCCCGACCGCTCCCTCGCGGGCCTGACGACGGGCGCGAACGCGCCGTCCCGGGGGCCGCGCATGCCGGGTCTCGCGATCGGCGTGGTCACCGACATCCGGGAACAAGGCGGTCAGCGCGGCTGGGTGAAGCTGAAGTTCCCCTGGCTGGACGACACCTACGTCACCGACTGGGTCCGCACCGTGCAGTGGGGCGGCCAGGGTGGGGGAGGAGTGTTCAGTCCGGAGGTCAACGACGAGGTCCTCGTCGGGTTCGAGCAGGGCCTGCTGGACAGCCCGTACGTCCTGGGCGGGCTCTACAACGGCGTCGACAAGCCCTCGCCGCACGACGTGCCGCTGGTCGACCGGACGAGCGGAAAAATCAACCGCCGCTCCCTGGTGTCCCGTTCGGGCAACCGGATCGAACTGCTCGACACCCCGCGCGGCCCCTCCGGCGTCCGGCTGACCACCGGCGACAAACAACTGGTCGTCAACCTCGACGAACGCCGGAACCGCCTGGAGCTGAAGGTGCTCGGCCCGGGCGGCAGACGGCCGCTGAGCTCGGTGACCCTCAGCCCGACCGGCATCACCCTCGACGCGGGTACGGGCGAGGTGAAGGTGCGCGGGCGCTCCGTCCTCGTCAACGGCACGCAACAGGTCGTCGTGAACGGCGGGCTGCTCGGCATTCTCAAGGCCAAGCTCATCCGCATCAACTAGTCAGGAACCCAGCGGCCCGACGCGTCCACCGCGCGAGCGCCCCCGCCGAGCAAGGAGAAACGACCATGCCTCCCGCAGCCCGCACGGGCGACATCACCGCACACGGCGGCGTCATCGGCACCCCGCCACCGGGGGCCGTCCAGGTCACCACCGTTCTGATCGGCGGCAGGCCGGCCGCCGTCACCGGGAGCCTGCACGCCTGCGTACCACACGCGTACCTCGGCCCCGGGAACGTCATCGTGCCCGACCCGGCCGCGGCGGTCACCGGCCCCGTACTGATCGGGGGGCTGCCCGCCGCGCGGATGCGGGACCGCACCACGTGCGGGGCGGTCATCACCAGCGGAGCCCCGAACGTGCTGATAGGAGGGCCGGTGTGAGCGAGCGGTTCATCGGCCGGGGCTGGGCCTTCCCCCTCCGGGTGGGGCCCACCGGCGGCATCGGCATGGTCGAGCGGGACCGCGAGATCGCGGAGGCGATCCGCCTGGTGCTGGGCACCGCGCCGGGGGAGCGGCCGATGCGCCCGGACTTCGGCTGCGGCATCCACGACTACGTCTTCGCGCCCGGCGACGGCGCCACCGCCGGCCGCGTCGCCCACCACGTCCGGGCGGCGCTGGAGCGGTGGGAACCGCGCGTCGAGGTCACCGATGTGGCGGTCGCGTTCGACGCGGTCGACGACGGCACCCTCTACATCGACGTCCGCTACACCGTGCGGTCCACCAACGACCGCCGCAACCTCGTCTTCCCCTTCTACACGATCCCCTTCACGGAAGACGCCCCGGACGGAGGCGCGCACTGATGGCGCTCCCCTCGCCCAACCTGGACGACCGCCGCTTCCAGCAGCTCGTCGACGAGGCCAAGCGCTACGTCCAGCAACGCGCCCCCGAGTGGACCGACCACAACGTCTCCGACCCCGGCGTCACCCTCATCGAGACCTTCGCCTACATGGTCGACCAGCTGCTCTACCGGCTGAACCGGGTGCCCGACAAGAACTACTCGGCGTTCCTGGACCTGCTGGGCATCCGGCTGTTCCCGCCGGCCGCGGCGACGGCGGACGTCGACTTCTGGCTCTCCGCCCCCCAGCCGGAAACGGTGACGCTCCGGTCGGGCACCGAGGTAGCCACCGCCCGCGGCGAGACCGAGGAAGCCGTGGTCTTCACCACCACCGCAGACCTGCCGATCGTCCCCAGCGCCCTCGAACGGCTGGTGACGGCACCGGTGTCGGGCGAGCACACCGACCGTACGGCCGAGCTCGCGGAAGGCCGGGACATCCCCTGCTTCCAGCCCCGCCCCGAGCCCGGCGACGCGCTTCTGTTCGGCCTGCCCGCCGCCGTACCGCGCTGCGTCGTCGCCGTACGCCTGGACAGCCGGGTCGAAGGCGTCGGCGTGGACCCGCGCCAGCCGCCCCTGGCGTGGGAGGCGTGGGACGGCGCGCGCTGGAGCGGCTGCGAGACCGGCACCGACACCACCGGCGGGCTGAACCGGCCGGGCGAGATCCTCGTGTACGTCCCCGCCGGCCACGTCGCGTCGGTGGTCGCCGGGACCCGCGCGGGATGGCTCCGCTGCCGGGTGACCCGGCCGGAACCGGGCCAGCCGTTCTATTCCGAGTCGCCGACGATCCGCGAAGCAGAGGTGTTCACGGTCGGCGGCACCGCCACCGTCGAGCACGCCGAGACGCTGACCGACGTGCCGCTGGGCGTCTCCGAAGGCGTCGCGGGCCAGCGGTTCCTCCTGGACCGCCCGCCGGTCCTGCTCGACGGCGAGCCGCCGGTGGTCGAGGTGTCCTCGGCCGAGGGATGGCAGACCTGGACCGTCGTCGAACACTTCGGCGGCGGCTCGCCCGAGGACCGGCACGTCGTACTCGACGCGACCACGGGGGAGTTCGCCTTCCCGCCCGCCGTGCGCGAACCGGACGGCACGCTGCGCGCCTACGGCGCGGTACCCGAGAAGGGGGCGTACCTCAGGGTTCCCCGCTACCGGACGGGCGGGGGAGCGGCGGGGAACGTCGCCCGCGCCACCGTGTCCGTCCTCCGCAGCTCCGTGCCGTACGTCGCCAGGGTGGAGAACCGGGAGGCGGCCCGCGGCGGGGTGGACGGTGAGACCGTCGCCAACGCCAAGACGCGGGCACCCCACGAACTGCGCGTACAGGAACGGGCCGTCACCGCGCGCGACTACGAGTTCCTCGCCCGCCAGGCCGCTCCCTCGGTGCGCCGGGTGCGCTGTCTACCGGCGGTGGCGGGCGAGGGTGGCGCGGTACGGGTCCTGATCGTGCCCGACGCGGTCGCCGACGAAGGGGACCGGTTGCGCTTCGAGCAGCTGATCCCGTCCGAACAGGTGCTGTCCGCGATCACCGCGCGCCTCGACGAGCGGAGACTGCTGGGCACCCGGCTCGTGGTGGAACCACCCGTCTATCAGGGAGTGACCGTCGTCGCCCGCATCGTGGCGGACGGCGACCCCGACCGGGTGCGCGAGGACGCGCTCGCCGCGCTGTTCCGGTACCTCAACCCCTTGCGCGGGGGAGCCGGCGGCGACGGCTGGGCGTTCGGCAGGCCCGTGCAGTACGGGGAGGTCTTCGCCGAGCTTCAGCGGGTGGCCGGAGCCGGCCTGGTCGAAGGGATACGGCTCTTCCCCGCGGACCCGATCACCGGGCGGCGCGGGGCGGCGGCCGAACGGATCGACGTGGCGGACAACGCGCTGGTCTTCTCGTACCAGCATCAGGTGATCGTCACCGAGAGCGACTCGGGCGGCTCCTCGTGACGGGGGCGATGTCATGACGCAGGGTCATCTTGGAGCAGGGGAAAACTCATGACGCGACGTCATTTCATCAACGGGGCGGCCGTCTCATGACCAGAGCAGCGATACCCGGACTGGCCGGACGCCATGCGATCGGCACCCTGCTCCCCGCCCTGTACGCGGACGATGACCTCGCCCAGCGGTTCACCGCCGGACTCGACACCGTGCTGGCCCCCGTCCTCTCCACCCTGGACAACCTTCCCGCCTACCTCGACCCCCGGCTCACGCCCGCGGACTTCCTCGACTGGCTGTCCTCCTGGGTGGGCGCGGGCCTCGACCCGGCGTGGCCCGAGGAACTTCGCCGGGCCGCCGTGGTCCGAGCCGTGGAACTGCACCGCCGGCGCGGCACCCGGCGAGGTCTGGCCGAACGGCTGTGGCTGTGCCTCGGCGCGCGGGCCGAGATCTCCGACGGCGGCGGCGCGCGCTGGTCGACGACCGCGGACTCGGAACTGCCCCCGGCGCCGGCCGGGGAACTCCTCGTACGCGCTTGGCCCGTGCGCACCGACCGGCTGGACAGGGCCCAGGTCCTCGACGTCGTCCGGGCGTCGTGCCCGGTCCACCTCACCTGCCGGGCCGAGATCCTGCCCGGGCCGCCCGACCGCGGAGAAGGGTGACCTCATGCGCGCATGCCCGAACTGCCAGGCGGCCAACGAGGAGACCGACGACTTCTGCGGGAACTGCGCCTCCTATCTGGGCTGGTCCGAGCCGTCGGCGGCTCGAGCCGAGGAGCCGCCCGTCGCGCCGCCGCGCCCCGGAGCCCGGGGTCCCTCGGCGGCGCCCGGAGCCTCCGGCCGTGGGGAAGGGCCGGAGCCCGCCCCGGAGGACAGGGCGCCACTCGCACCGGCGGATCCGACGGTGCTGTACGAACGTGACGGCGCGGCCGGTCCCGACGCGCCCGCGCACCCGGACGTGAGTGACCCGGTGGCCCCCGTCCAGCCCGCGAGACCGGTCGCGCGCCGCCCTGTCGTCCGTACCGCTCCGGTGACCGAGACCCCGGGCGGTCCGCCGTGCCCGTCCTGCGGCACGCCCAACCCGCCCGAGCGGCGCTTCTGCCGGCGCTGTGCCGCGCGGCTGACGCCATCTCAGCAGGTGGCGGCGCTGCCGTGGTGGCGTACGCGGTGGCCCTTCCGGCGCCGGGTGCGCGGCGGCTCCGGCCGGGGATTCCGGAGGCTCCTCGCGGTGCTGGTGGTGGTCGCCCTGGCGGTCGGCGTGTTCCTGCTCCTCCCGGCCGGCCGTGCCCTCTTCGAGGACACCCGGGACAAGCTGGGCAAGGCGGCGGAGGTCGGCCCGGCAGCGGTGACCGCGAGCGCCGAGCTGCCCGGCCACCCCGCTTCCCAGGTCGCGGACGGGCTGTCCAACAGGTACTGGGGAGCCCCCGCGCTCGGCGACTCGGTCTCGTTCACCTTCGGAGCACCGTTCCGGCTGGTGGCCCTCGTGGTGCACACGGGGCCTTCGGCGAAGCCGGAGGAGTTCCGGCGCGAGGCACGGCCCGTCCGGGCGGACCTCGTGGTGAACGCGGCGGACGGCAAGGTCCACACCACGGCCCTGACGTTCAACGACAAGCCCGGTCCGCAGACGGTGCGGCTCGGCGTCAGCGACGCCGTGAAGGTCACCCTGGTCGTACGCGCCGCGGCCGGCCTGGAGCCGGGCCGGCACATCGCTCTGGCCGAGGTCGAGTTCTTCAAGCGCGCCTGAAGCCAGGCCTCGTGCGGCGGACGTGACGCGAGGCTTCGCCGGCTTCGTTCACATGGTGCCACCGAGAACCGCGGCGGTGAACTTGGCGAGCTGGCCCCGTAGTTCTTCTCGTCGTGCCCCCTTCTCGTCGGCCAGGTAGGCGACGAGGTCGGCCCGGGTGGCGGCGAGAAGCGCGTGGGCGGTGAAGTCGCTGTCGGCCGGCGCCGGGACGCGTCGCAGCAGGTCGCGGAGCAGGGTGTGCCAGCGCTCGTAGTGTTCCGTCCGGTAGGGGCTGTCCGCGCCGGTTCCCTCCAGGGCCTGCGCGAGGTGGCGGTTGTCGAGCTTGAAGCACAGGAGGGCGTCGAGCAGGGCCGGTACGCGTTGCGGCGGCGGGGTGGCGGGGCCCAGCGGCGGCGGGCCTTCTTCGATGGCGTTCCCGAGGGGTTCGAGCCGGGCCTCGAACAGGGCGCGGATCAGCCCGGTGCGGTCGCCGAAGGCGCGGAAGAGAGTTCCCTTGCCGACGCCGGCCGCTGCCGCGATGTCGGCCATGGTCACTTCCTCGGGGCTCCGGCAATCGGCGAAGAGCGCGTCGGCGGCCGCGAAGACGGCTGCCCGGTTGCGGGCCGCGTCCTTGCGTGGCTTGCGTGGTTCGGGCATGAGGTTCCTCCGGTCGCGATGCGGACCGGCGGGCCGTATCTTCGCAGGAAAAAGCGGACCGCTGGTCCGTATCGTACGGGACGGAGAACCCCATGCCCGAGATCGTCTCACCGATGGATCCGTATCACCGGAACGCTCGCGCCGTCCGCGCTTCAAAGTCGCCGCCTGCTGCCGAAGAATCTCCGACTCAGGTCACTAGCCAGGTACCGCAGATAGGACGACGTCGACCAGGCGGTCAGCCACGTCGGGCCGACTGTGGGCGCGGGCCCGCTTGCACGTGCCGGGGAGATGGGGCGGCGCGGACTGCAGGGCGGTACGCCCGCGCTCCCCGCTCGTGCGCCTTTCGCGCCCTGTAGCGAACCGCCGTCCCTCCCTAGCGTGTGGAGAGCACACTTCCGCTTATGGCCGGGCCCCGGCCGTACAGTTCTGGGGGACGAGATGAAGGGGCCTTGACCCCGGAGTTTGAACACGTCTATGCGGCTTGAGTCAGGGTAGTTGCTGCTGGTTGGAAGTCGTTCTCGTAGGCGATCGGGGACCGCTGGCCGAGGCGGGAGTGCCGGCGTCGGGTGTT